>NZ_CP186274.1:0-4901817 GCF_049331405.1 Singulisphaera chitinilytica | reverse complement strand
GGAGCCCGACGACGGCGAGAAGGCGGTCAGCCGGCTGGTCCAAGTCACCCTGGATGGGCAGGGGGCCGGCAACAGCGTGTTCAACCTCCCTGTGGGCGAGGCCGTCATACGGGGGAGCGGCAGCAGCGCGGCCAACTTATTCGTGAATTCGGGCGATCCTACGACCCTCACGCTGACGTCGCAGCAGCTCTACTCCTCGTCGGCCTCGACGGCGCTGAACGGTATCAAGGACGTCTCGATCACGGCTTCCACGGCGGTCGGATTGACGGTCCAGTCGACCCTGGCGGGGTCGACGCAACTGACCCTGGCTTCCGGCAGCCACCTCGACGTGCAGTCGACCTCCGGGCCCCTGGACGTCACGCTCCAGGGCAACGCCGATGCCAGGCTCGACACCACCGGCGCCTCGGCCACGATCAAGGGCACTACGGGGGCGGGAAGCTCCGTCGTCGTCGGCTCCGGCCTGCTCTCGAGGCTCGGTAACGTCGCGATCTCGAACGTCGATAGCGTTTCCTATGATGATTCGCTGGATAACACGGGTCGGACCGTGACGCTCAACGCTACGGGGCTGAGCGTCGGATCATTCTCGCAACAGTGGAGGCACTCCGGCGCCAGCTCGATCGTTTTCCTGGGTGGGCTCGGCAACGACACCATCAACGCCAACGTCGGCGTGGCCGCCCTCAACGTCGTCGGCGGTGGCGGGAGCGATACGCTGAATGTGAACCTCTCCGGCGATCCCTCGGCGATCTCACCAATCAATTCCGCCCGACCGTTAGTGATGGCAGGAGCGGGAGTCGAGGCGGTTAACTTCGCCAACTCGTCCAATTCTGCCAGCACGAGCTGGGGGATCGACAACGCGGTCATCTCCGCGGGGACTCTTCAGGTTCTCGACGCCTCGGGGGTTTCGGGATTGTTCGCCGCCCGCCTCGGCAACAGCAATCAGTCGGTGCGGGTGCAGCGCGTCAGTATCCCGACGTCGATCAACCTGGGTTCGGGCAAGAACACGCTCTCCGTCGGCGGGACGTATGGTGCGTTCACCTCGGGCCTCGATGACGTCGCCAGGGCTCTCACATTCACGGCGGCCGGCACTCAGAACAGCCTCGTGCTCGATGACTGGAATTCGGCGACGTCCGAGTCGAGGAGCATCTCGGACGGGGTCGTCACCGGCACCAAGCCGTTCGGCGCGATCGACTACTCGGGGGCCGGGGTCAACAACCTGACGGTCAATCTCGGGTCGCAGGCGAACACCCTGGCGCTGGGGAACCTCCCCGCGACGACGACGGTGAACGGCAACGTCAACAATCGCGACGGCTACGGGAATGCGACGATCATCGGGTCCGGGACTCTCAACAACCTGACGTTCCAGGCCTATGGCGGCAATAACACGCTCACCTTGACCCCGGGGACCAAGACCAGCACGGTCGCCTTCCTCGATCAGCACGGCCCATCCGTGAACGTCGGGACGAACTCGCTGGTCGTGGACGGCTCCGCGGCCACCTCTTCGCTCTCGGGCAGCCTCAGCTATCTGTCGTCGACCCAGGCAAAGCTCTCCCTGGGTCAGCTCGCCGTGGCATTGAACACGACGAATGACATCGGCACGCTGAACGTGAGCCTTGGCGCCTTCAACGACGCCTTCTCCATCGACGTGGCCGACCGCGGGCCGGGCGCGACGTTCACGCCGCAATTCGTCAATGTGAATGGCGGCCCGGGCGATGACTCGTTCACGGTCTCCGGCGTGAATGGCGCCGTCAGCAGCTACAAGCTCAACGGCGGCGACGGGAACGATACGGCCACCGTCGTCGTCAATACACCCCCGATGGCCGGCGGGCTCTTCACGGCGATCAACCCGAACGTCGAGAGCCTGGTCATCAACGGCCTCAACGGCGACGCGAACAACCCCGCCAATACCAATAACTGGTCGGTCAGCAATTCGGCAGTCGCGGTCAATGGGTACACGCTGATCGACAGCACGGGCGCCGGGCGGGTGACGGTCAAGGGGGACACGTCGGGCTGGGACACTCTGAGCATCTCGGGCAACGGGCAGCCGGTCAACGCCCTGATCGACGGCAGCCTCGTGACGCTGACGCAGGGGACGGCCGTCCTGACGCAGAGCCAGACGGCTCCCCTCTCGCCGACCCCCGTCACGGGGAATATCACCGGCCTGGCCGGCGCCCAGTGGGTCGTCTCGACGCCGAGCGGCAGCTTCGTCTATGCCGCCGGGGCCAGCACGGAGGGGGTCGCCGTCTTCAAGCGAGCGGCTTCGACCGGCCTCCTGTCCTACGTCACCACGGTCGCCCTGCCGGGGAACCTCCCGCCGAGTGCCCTGGCGATCACGCCCGACGGTTCGCAGTTGCTCGTCGGCCAGAACAATGGGACATCGGGCTCGACGCTCCTCGTCTATCCGGTCGACGCGACCACCGGCCTGCTGCTGTCATCGACATCCTTCTCGTCCACCGGGGACATCGGCCAGGTCGTCGTCAGCCCGGATGGCCGGACCGTCTTGCTGGTCCCCGCTACGGACATCCCCAACACGACCTCCCGACTCGCCCTGGTCCTCACTCGCGATCCCTCGAGCAAGGTCATCAGCTCGGGGGGAGGCTATTTGATGGGCATCCCCGGTGGTACGGGGCGTGTCAGCTTCAGCGCGGATTCGACCCAACTCTACGTCCCCAGCACATCCAAGGGGACGGTGACGATCTTCACGAATGAGCCGGGCTACTATCAGCAGCAATTCGAGGTCGGTGCGCAAGCCCTCGCGATCGGCACGGGTAACCAGGTCCAGGTCGGCGCCGGTGGCAAGCTCCTCTTCGTGTACAACAAGGCCCAGCAGACCCTCGATTACTACGCCCTGTCGAAGACCAACGACCCGACCCAGATCGTCAAGCTTGGCACCATCACCGGCGTCAGCAACGCCACGCCGACGAGGGGCACGAATCCCGGGAAGGCGTTCGCCTATGATGATTCCACCGGGGTTCTCGTCACGCTGTTCAATGGGGACACCTCGGCCAGCCCCGCGACCTTCTCGAGCATGACGGCTTATACGTTCGACTCTTCATCCGGCACTTTCCGGCAAGCCTCGACCGTCTCGCTCCAGTACCGGCATCCCCAGTCGCTGGCCGTCGGCGACGGCAGCGTCGTCATCAGCTCGCCGGTGGACGACAATACGTCGTCGGATTTCGATGCGTTCTCGCTCTCGTCGAGCGGGCAGCTCGGCTCGCCCTCCAAGGCGGTCCTCAGCTACACCGGTACCTGGACCTTCCAGGCGCCGGTCGCGGTGATCGGCCAATCGAGCACGAGTGCGCCCGACGTATACCTGGCGGTCGAGAAGGAGGCGAACTCCGGGAACGCCTACTATGTCCTCTTCCGCCCGGGTAATCAGGGGGCGTTGATCGATGACATCAGCTCGTATCAACTCGCCGCGAACACGACCGTCCTCGACATGGCCGTGCCGCGCCAGTTCGGCAAGTTCATGTCGGTCGTCTTCGCCCTCGAGGATTCGCCCGCGGGGCGTGCCCTGGCGGTCTATTCGGTCGAGCCCCCCGGCCCGAATCACGCGCAGCAAACCCTGGTACGCATAGGTTATACACCGCTGTCTGGCAACCTGACCTCGATGGATCGGATCAAGCTGAGCCCCGATAGCGAGACCCTCTACCTGACCAACGCCTCGGGCGGCATGACAGGCGCGTACATCTACCCGGCCAACGACGCGTACGGGCCTTCGATCAACCCGGACGATCTCGCTTCGAATTATAAGAACACCAGCACCCTGGGCTTCGCCGCGTCCGACCTGGCCTTCAACGGCACGATGGCCTTCGGGGTCTCGTCGACGACCAATTCGCTTGCCCTACTCAAGCCCGCGGGTCACACCCTCGACGGCTCGCAGACGAGGGTTCTCCAGAATGGCTACCGCGCCGTGGACCTGACCGGGGCGTCGGCGGCGGCTTCTTCGGCCGATAACAAGACGCTCTTTGTCGCGACGCAGGGGGGCAGACTCGTCTCCGTGGCTGTCGATGTCGATCGGGATACCGCCGTCAGTCTTGGGACGCTGTCCTATGCTTCGCCCGTCTCGGGCAAGAATAACGGCACCGACTTGATCCGGACGGGGACCAACGGCGACCAGATCCTGATCTCCTCCGAGGGGGACAGCACCATCTATCGGGTCGCGTTGACCGGGGCGAATGGGGGGCCGATATCGCAAACGATCCCCACTCAGAAAGTCGTCGTCGATTCCGGGCCGAGAGATCTGACCCTGGTCGGCGGCGACCTCTACATCGCGTGTTCGTCCGCCGACGGGGTCGCTGCCCTGACATTCAACGGCTCGATCCTGGGTTCTGCCACCTTCCAGAGGGTCGCGCAGGGACAAAGCTTTACGCTGGCACTCTCCGGCCTCCAGGCGGTGGCGACAACTCCGGACGGCCGCTTTATTTATGGGGTATCTCCGGGCGATGGCGCGGTCGCGATCTTCGATAAGGTCCAGGGAACGTGGGCCTCGTACATCACGAACTTCAATTTCGCCTCGGGATTGGTCGGAGCCTCGATGGTGGCGGCGACGTCCAGCAACGGCAAGGACCTCGGATTCGTCATGGCCCCGGGCTCGAACGTCCTGACGATCTTCTCGGGCTCGACTTACCTCGGCCAGACGAGCCTCAAGGATTTCACGTCGGGGGCGACCGCGATCACCACCTCGTCCGACGGGAAGACGATCTATGTCGCCGTCGACAAATCTATCTATGCCTACGACGTGGCATCGATCATCAATTCCAAAAATGAGGTTGCCGCTTCGATCAAGTCTTCGAACAAGGCCTCGTTCAACGCGCTCGCCAACTCGAGCGTGTTGGCGTACAACAAGGGCAGCCTGTACGCCTTCTCCAACGGCGCGACCCCGACCCTCTTCGCTTTCAGCTCGAATCTCGGAAGTTACAACAGCGTCACCGGCCTCGTTTCGGTGAGCGGGCTCGCGTTCTACGGCAGCGACATCTACGCCTCCAGCTCGAGCGCCTTGGGCACACTCTACCACGTGGCCATCGGGTCGAAGGGGGCGTTGACGCTCCTCGGTGATACGTCCACGAACGGGCGCGCCGGCGTGCAAGGCCTGGATGGGGCCAGCTCCGTGGCGGTCAGCTCCGACGGGAACTTCGTGTTCGTCGCCAGCGCGACGGGCAACTCGGTTGCCGCCTTCTCCCGCGACACCTCGACGGGCAGGCTGACCTTCCAGCAACTCGTCCGCGATAGCCGAGGTGCGAACGGCCTGACGAGCCCGACGGGTCTCATCAGCGACGGAAAATCATTAATCGTGGCGAGCGGCGCGGGTCGATCCGGCGGTCGGGGCGGGATCGCCTACCTCGACATCTTGCAAGGGGCGATCCCCACGCCGGCCCAGTACCTGACATCGTTCCAGAATATGAGCAAGCTGACCGTCAACGGCGGCGGCGGTGCCGACACGTTCCAGGTCAGGTATGCGACGGGCGGCACGCCCCTGGTCGTGAACGGCGGGGGGGGCGGGGACCTGGTAAGCCTCTATGACCTGGGGGGCGGCTCGAACTCGACCACGGTCAACTTCGACTCGGGTAACAGCGAGCTGGACGTCAATCAGACGGTGGCTCAAAGCTCGGCCGGGGCGCTCACCGTCAACGGCGGCTCGGGCCCGCTCATGGTCAACATCCAGTCGTTGGGGACGGGGTCGAATGCGACGATCAACCTCGGCGGCAGCCAACAGAAGGTCGATGTCGTCAATGTCGTCGGCTCTCGACTCCCCGCGACGTCGTCGGTTGCCGTCTATGGATCGGTTGCGACGACGTCGAATGGGAAGGTCTACGGCCCCGTCCTGATCGACAACGGCCCCGGCAGTCTCCCCGCCGCCGGGACTTCGGGCAGCATCAGGCCGGCGGGATATGGGGCGATCTCGTTCAATGATCTGAACAATGGCGTGGGGACGCAGCAGGTGTTCGTGCTCACCTCGCCGAACCCGTCCATCACGATCTCCCCGCTCGTCTCCGGCAATCCCATCGCCGAGGGCAATGGCGTGACCCTCATCGCAACCGACCAAGCCAACCTCCCGGGCGATTCGTTCGCCTGGGATCTCAACGGGGACGGCCAGTTCACCGACGCCTTCGGCCCGATCGTGAACCTGAGCTGGGCGCAGCTCCAGTCGCTCGGGATCAACAATCGCGGCAGCTATCCCGTTGCGGTCCAGGTGACCACTACGCAGAACCCGGTCCAGTACAGCGGGCAGGTTTTCCAGGCGTCGGCCTACGCCTCGAGCGTCCTGACGATCGCCGATACCCCGCCGACCGTCCAGGCCCCGGGCGGCTCGGCCATCGTTGGCGTTCCGTTCAGCATCGACCTCAAGTTCAGCGAGCCGGGGACCGACCCCGTGACGTCATGGGTTGTGAACTGGGGCGATGGCACAACAACGACCTATGACGCCAGCGCGTCGACGGCGAGCCACATCTACAACAAGCCCGACTCTTATGCGACAGCCAAGGTCACGGCGTACCAGGGGGCCTTGGCGACCTCGAGCGTCCTGGGGACCATCACCGCCGCGGCGGGACAAGGTACGGTGACGCTCGTCTCGCCGAGCAGCCTGATCGCGGGGAACCGGCTCACGGCCACCGCGACGGCCCCGGGCTCGCCCAACTACGCTTGGATCCTGACCGGCCCGGGGGGCTCGACCACCTTGAATGGGAGCACAAGCAATCTCGATGTGTCGTTCTCGTCACTGAACATCTCGGCGGCGGGCACGTACTCCCTGAGCGTGACGGCTTCCTACGGGCCGGGCGCGGATAAAACCGCATCCATGTCGAACTCGCTGCTGATCATATCCATCGCCCCGACCGGCGTCCTCAACGTCAGCACTCCGACCGTCCCGCAGGGGAGCGCATCGGGTGCGATCACGCTGTCGGTCGGCTCGATCATCGACCCAGCCCCCGGCAATGCGAATCCGACGTACCTGGTCCGCTACATCATCAACGGCATGGCCGTGCCCGGCGGGCAGGACATCCCGGCCTCCCAGCCACTCGCGGTCCCGGCCAGCTTCCTCGCGACGCCCGGCGTCGCCTCGATTCGTGCGGATCTGGTGGCACCCGACGGCATGTTGACCGTCCTCCAGGCGGCATACACCGTCACGCCTGTTGCCCCCACGTTGAGCCTCACGACCCCGAACCCGATCGACGAAGGCGGCATCGCCACCTTCATGGCGACGGTCGCCGGACCGGGTGCCTCGGTGATCTCCTGGCTCGTCACCTGGGGCGACGGATCGGTCACCAGCCTCGCCGGCAGCGGCGGCCTCTCGCAAGCGTTCAGCCACGTCTACGGCGATAATCTGCCGAACAACGCCGCCTATCCGATCACCGTCACCGCGACGACGAACGGCGGCGACGTGATCCAGTCGTCCCAGTCTGCGGTCAACAACGTCGCCCCGTCGGTGTCGCTCTCGACGATGACGTCGACCGTCACCGAAGGTGTGGCGAACGAGTTCGTGCTCAATGTCAGCGTGAACCAGCCGGGGACGGCCGCGATCCTCTCCTACACCGTCGACTGGGGCGACGGCTCGAGCCCGACGACGGTCTCGGGCGATGTGAAGATGCTGACGCATACCTACGCCAGGATGGCCAGCCCAGGTGCAACTTTCCCGATCTCGGTCACCTCGATCACGAATAGCGACGGCACCTATGCCAATCCGTCGAATACACTGTCGGTCGATGTCCTCAATGCACCCCCGGTGATCGCGACGGGCCTCTGGCAGGTCCCGTCGATCGGCTCGGAGGGGCAACCGTTGAGGTTCGGCGCGGTCGCGACCTCGTTGCAGATGGGCATCAAGCCCTTGACCTTCACGTGGACGGTTACGGGCCCCGACGGCCAGCCTGTGACCTTGCCGGCGACCGACGCCTCGCAGCCCTATTTGGCCGACAGCAGCCTCCTCATCGGTTATCAGTACGCCACGAGCAACTCCAACGCGTACACCCCACTCGTCCCCGGCAACTATACCGTCGCCCTTGTGGTGAAGGACGACGAAGGGGGGCAGGCGAGCTACAGCCAGACGGTGCAGGTGCAGGTCGTCTCGCCGACGATCACCTCGTTCGTCGTGCCGACGACCGGCTCGGCATTCCAGCCGATCTCCCTCTCGGCGTCCGCCGAAAAGCCGGCCGGCCTGGTCGAGCCCCTCGCTTATACCTGGACCGTCACCGAGCAGAACACCGGCCATGTGCAGACCCTGACTGGGGCGACTCCCGGCTTCACGCCGAAGTATGGCGCGTATCTCGTGCAACTGTCCGCCACCGACGATTATGGCGGGTCGGCGACGAAGTCGGCCACGATCCGGGTCGTCAACCCCGGACCGTCCATCCCTGCGGGTGCCCTGGTCGTCCCGACCACCGGCATCGAAGGGGGCCAGGCAACCTTTAGCGTGAGTGCCATCGACCCCGACCCGAACTCGACCTTCACCTACACCTGGCAGGTCGTCGACCCGAACGGGAACCTGAGTCGATTCGAGGGAGTGCCGGTCTCTTATACGTACACAATCCCGGGAAAGTACACGGTTAGCGTCACTGCGACCGACTCGATCGGCCTGACGGCGCGGACCTCGGCGACGGTCGACGTGGCCAACGTGGCCCCCACCATCATCTCGGCGATCATCCCGCCGAGAACGCCTGAAGGGAGCCCGGTGACGTTCTCGGCCACGGCCACCGATCCCGGCGGTTCGAAGGATCCTCTTAGCTACACGTGGACAATCACCGGACCTGATAAGAGTGTGTCCTTCCTCGTCGGCGACGCCCCGACCTTCACGCCTCCCGACCACGGTTCCTACAGCGTCTCTTTGACTGTGACGGACTCGTTCGGTGGCATCGGCTCGAAGGTACTCGGGACGATCCTCGTCGATGACGTTCCTCCCACGCTGGGCGCGATCAAGGTGCCCGCCGGTCCGATCGCCGAGGGCCAATCCGTTACCTTGACGGTGCCCCTGGCCGGTACGGTCCCCGCCGAACTGCCGACGATCCGTTACGACTGGACGGTCCTGAGTCCGGACGGGAGCCTGCAAACGTTCAACGACCAGGGGACGTCACTCCCCTTCACCTTCCGGGCCGGCGGCGATTACACCATCACCGCGACCGCCACTGAGAAGGACGGGCTCGCGTCGTCGCCCAGCCGCGTGACCCTCTCGGTGGCCGACATCGCCCCGACGATCACCGGCTGGACAATCCCAACGGGAGGCTACGTCGGGTTCCCCCTGAATCTGGAAGGGGCCGCGACGGACGTGCCTGACGACGCGGACAAGCTGGCCTATACCTGGACCATCACTCCGCCCTCCGGCCCTGCGCAGACCCTCACGGGGTCGAAGTTGACGTACTCGCCCTCGGTCGCAGGTTCCTACGGCGTGACCCTGACCGTCACCGATCCCGAAGGCGAGTCGACGAGTCGAACCGGCTCGATTCTGGTGTCGGCCTCGCCGGTGAGCATCACCTCGTTCCGGCTCCCGACCGGCTCGATGGAGGCCTCTCGCGTGAACCTCTCCGCGGCCGCCTTCGACGCCCTCGGCGGCGCGGTGACGTACACCTGGAACGTCAAGGGGACGGACGGACGGCCATTGCCCGTCAGCGGGAACGGGACCAATATTTCATTCGTGCCGCCGATCTACGGCAACTACTCAGTGACTCTGATCGCGAGCACGCCGAACGGCCAGGCGGCCGCCTCCGGGACCCTGGCGGTGGCCGACGTGGCGCCGGTCATCCAGCGGATGAGCTTGCCCGACTCCTCGACGATGGACACCCCGGTCGTGCTCTCCGCCCTGGCGATCGACGTGGGGGGAGCCGCCGAATCCCTGACCTACACCTGGACCATCGTCTCGCCCGATGGAACCCCGTTCGCGACACTGGCCGGACCCCAGGTCACGTTCACACCGGCTGAACTCGGGAACTACGGCGTACGCCTCGTGGTCTCTGACGGGGCGGGGGGCCAGGACAGGGCCTCGGGCCTGCTACCCGTGCTCGACTCCCCGCCGCACGCCTCGGCCGGGGGCCCGTACACGGTCAACGCCGGGGGCACGGTCACGCTCGACGCCCTCTCGGGCTCGTTCGACGTCGATCAGCCCGCCTCGACGCTCACTTATGCCTGGGACTTCAAGGGGACCGGCGAGTTCAATGACGCGACTGGTCCGAGCCCGACCTTCTCCGCCCTGAACCTCGACGGGTCGGCAACCGTCACGGTCCGGGTCCGCGTCACCGACGCCGCGGGAGCCTCGGACATCGCCTCGGCCACGATCGAGGTGCTCAACGTCGCCCCGACGATCACTTCGCTATTGCCGATCGTCTCCTCGCTCAACGAGGGAAGTGGGGTCTCCGTGTCTGGAACCTTCGCGGATCCGGGTTCGAATCAGCCGCACACGGGCCTGCATCGACTGGGGAGATGGATCGCCCCGGACCTCGGTTGATGTCGCAGCGGGGGTGTCGAGCTTCCAGACGCCGGAACACACATATTTCGACAATCCCGCGGGTATCGCGACGGGGGGTGCTTATGCGATCGCCGTGGTCGTGACCGACCTCAGCGGAGCCGTCAGTTCCCCGGAGACCCGAACGATCACGGTCAACAACGTCGCGCCGACGGCCTCCATCACGGGCGTCGAGTCGGGCATTGTCGGGCAGTCGCGATTGTTCACCATCAAGGCCATCGATCCATCCTTGGTCGACGCATCCGCCGGGTTCCAGTTCGTCGTGAACTGGGGCGATGGAACGACGAGTACGTATGCGAACGCCACCTCTCAGACGGTCTCGCATACCTTCAACTCGGCCGGCACTTTCTCCGTCACGATCCAGGCGACCGACAAGGATGGAGGCAAGAGCCTCTCGGCATCGACGTCCATTACAATTGGTAAGGCGAGCCCGAGCTTCAGTATCTCGGCGCCGAGTTCCACCTTTGAGGGCACGTCGTATCACTCGGCCATCGCCCATGCGTATGGTTTGGGAGGGATCGACCTCGGTGCTGTGAGTCTGAGATACTTCCTCGCGTCTGATACCACCCTGGCCTCGCCGCTCTCGCAGGCTCCGACGAATGCCGGTCGTTATCAGGTGGTCGCCGTCTTCTCGGGGAATGCGGACTACTCGAGTGGTCAGTCGGCCCCGGCCACGTTCGCGATCCTGCAACGAGCCACGACGACCTCGATTGTTGCCTCGACGCCGCCGACGCTCCCCGGCCAGGCGGCCGCGTTCGTAGCGACTGTCTCGACCAACCTCCCAGGGCTGGCCGTGCCGGCCGGGGAATACGTGCAGTTCTGGGTCGACGGTGTGAAGGCCGGAGCTCCGGTCGCGCTCGCCGCCGACGGCACGGCGAAGTATTCGACGTCGTCCCTCGCCGTGGGCAGCCATGCGATCACGGCGGTGTATGCCGGTGACGCGAACCTGCTGACCAGTTCCTCGGCCGCCGCGACGCAGGCGATCCTCGGGGCGGGCGTGTCGGTCGTCGGCACGACGCTGTATATCACGGGGGCCAGCGGCAGCGACTATGCCCAGATCAGCCCGACCGGCTCGAAGTCGGACGGGACCACCGGCCTCAAGGTCTCGGCGACCCTCAACAACAACTGGATCTCCAGGACGTTCCTCCAGCCCTTCACGGCGATCTCGATCCTCGGCGGCGAGGGCAACGACAACTTCCAACTCACCCCGAGCCTGACCCTGGCGACGACCGTCGTCCAGGGCAACGGCAACAACTATATCCAGGCCGGAGGAGGTAACGACTCCTTCACCTTCGGCACGGGCAGCAACCAGGTCTTCGGGGGCAATGGTGACAAGACGGTGACCGCCAACGACGTGGCCGGGGCCTCCAGCTTCTACAACTTCGGCAACGGCAACCATGTCTTCTCGCTGGGCCAGGGCAACGCCCAGGTCTTCCTGGGCAACGGCAACAACATCATCACGATGCAGAACGGCACCGACCTCGTGAGCGTCGGCAATGGCGATAATGTGGTGACGCTTGGCAACGGGAATAATTACATCCGCGCCGGTAACGGCACGAACGTCGTCACCTCGGGCAACGGGACGGACGTCGTCGTGCTCGGCGACGGTGCCAACACAGTCATGCTTGGCAACGGCAACGATTATTTCGCCGCCGGGAACGGGAACAATACCGTGACCGCCGGCAATGGCAACGTCGTTGTCCAACTCGGCAATGGCCATAACACCGTGAATCTGGGGGATGGCAACGACTACGTCGCCGCCGGCAGCGGCGACAATACCGTAACGGTCGGCGATGGCTCCAACACCGTACAACTCGGCAATGGCGACAACGTGGTGTTGGCCGGGGATGGCAACGACTATATCTCCGCTGGGAATGGTGCCAACCTCGTCGTCGGTGGCCTCGGCCAGCACACCATCCAGCTCGGCAACGGCAACAACATCCTCATCGACGGGTCGGTCACGCTGACGCAACCCGGGGACTCGCTCCGCAAGATCCTCACCGACTGGAAGGCGAGCGACTCAACATCCGTGAATAGCCGCGTGAAGGTGACGTACAACGTGAGCCACCCGAACGGCCTCGCCGCCGGCAACGGGCGCAACTGGTTCTTCTCTACCAACCCACGAAACTGGACCACCCGCAACTCCAAGTCTCGCTGGAACTGATCCCTCGACGGATGGGACCTCGGCCGGGATGGGACGGTTTTCTCAACCACCCCGGATTGCAATTCTCGAGAAGGAGTCAAAATGATATGATAATCAATATTGGTAAGAGGTGTTTGGGCCAGTGCGATGAGTCTCAGGTTTGCTCCAGTCGATCGATCTCCTCGCGGATCATCTTGAGGACCTTACTCTTCGAAACGTAGGCCGAGGCCACCTTCATCTCCAGGCGATCGGCCACTTCCTTGACCGGGAGGTCATCGAAGGTCAGCAACTGGAATGCCTTCCAGGTCCGATCCTCGACCCGTCTCGAGACCCGCCTCATGGCCTCGTCGATGAGCTCGTGGTCGAACTGTTCCTCGAGCCGACGGGCCAAATCTTCGCGGGCCTCGAGCGTCTCGAGGGCCTGGATCTCCTCGGGCCCGCCACGCCCCTGGCCTGGGCGTTTGCGGGCATTCAGGACGTCGATGACGGCGTAATGCGTGAGCGTCTTGAGGTAGCCGCGGAAGCTCCGGCCCCGGTCGTAGTGGAACGTCGCCATCCGCTCGACGAGCTTGACGAGGACCGCCTGAGTGACGTCGAGTGCATCCGCCTCCTGCAAATTCCTCGCGCGACACCACGAGACGATCTTGGGCTCGTAACGGCGGAAGAATTCGCTCCAGACCTGGTTGGACGGCGTTCCGCGCAATCGCAAGAGGAGGCTCACGCTCGTTTCCGAATGCTCGGCACGCTCCATCCCGTCGGCTCCGAATAGGGAGACGACCGACCCCTCGGCCGCCTCTCCGGGCATCGCTATCGTTCCATGATAGCAGGTTCGCGCGGTCCGACGCATCATGGCGGTCTCGTGGTGCGAGGCCGAATCATGTCATCGTCAGACTATCGACCCGACGAGCCGCGGGATGGGGAAGGGCGTTCGACCCCTCGCCCGGCGCTCAAATGGCGCGGAGGCGGCGAGAGTTGGATGGATCGTCGTCCTCGACACTTTCGCCGGATGGCCGTGGCTGATGTTCGGAGAAGTCTTCGGCCCGGAGGAGGATCCGAGCGATGTTCCTGGCGGCGTCCTCGCCGAAGGTCGAGCAGAACCCGTGGACATAGCGGGCTCGGCTCTCTTCGAGCCCACTTCGACCCAGCGGATCGGTCAGGACTCGCGTCAGTACGTGGAGAAATTCGCGTGCGCCTCGGGCCCTGGGGCATCCCGCTTCCTCGATGAGTTCGGTTCCATTTCCCAGCGGTGTCGGGAGCACGTCCAGGACGACGACGAGTCGGCCCTTGATGAGAGCATCGTGCCCGACGCCGCTATTGTGGCAAACGACCACATCCGCGGCGGCGATCGATTCATCGAGGCTCAAGGTCTCGTTCCCCAGGAATCTCACCGACGGGTATTCCTCGATCAGCGTTCGATAGTCGTCGAGTCGCTCGGATGGGTGCAATCGGACGATGGCGGAGAGTGCCTCGTGGGCGACAACACCTTCGCAGAACGTCCGGGCGAGGGTCCGCCGATCCTCCATCGCGATCGGATTCGTCGCGAGCATCACGAGGGGCTGTTCGAGAGGCAATCCGAGCTTGGATTTGACCGAGGCGGGTAAGGCCTCGAGCTCGGGGTTGAGCCGCTGACACCCGACCACGCGGAGGCGTCTGGGGTCGGTCCCGAGCTCGATGAATTGCTCTCGCTGGCGTTCTCCCCAGCAAAGGGCGAGGTCGGCAAGCAGGGGGATCATGCCGTAAGGAGGGTTGACGACCCCGTGGATCATCGTGAACGTGGGGACGCCCCTATGCTGGGCGGCCTTCACGAGGCACGAGGACGTCGGGCTACGGTCGAATTCCGTCAGGACCGCCCTCGGCCTGGCGAGTTCCAGGAATGTCCCGATCTGGGCGACGACCTGGGAGTTGACCAGCATCGTGTCCTGAATGTGCGGGGCGATCCTCCTCGGTAACCCATGCTTGCGTAGAGCGGCCCGAAGGGTCTTGTGCCAACGTCCCACACACCGGCGATAATCCCGCCTCCAGGCGGCGAGGTCCGGAGGGGCCAACTGGTCCCAGGAGTATCCTTCGCAGCCCTCCGGCAGCTTCTCCAGCATCGAACTCCTGGCGCAGAGGACGATGCAGAGTCCCGGGCCGACGGCCTCGATGACGGGCATGACGAGGTCGCGGAAGTGAGGACGTTCCGCGAGCCAGGTCACCAGGATCTTGCCGGGCGTCGGCGTGGGGACATTGGCTCGATGAGATCGACGGATGCGAGGCCCGAGGAACCAGTGGGCCGCGTACCGCAGACGCGCCTTCCAAGCATCAGCGACGGCCCAGCGTTTCTTGCCGAGGTAGAGGTCTTGCAAGAAGAGATCGGCGAGAGTCGCGCCGATGGGAACCCCCTGGAAGGTCGGCCGGCCGAGCTCTTCCTCCATCTCGAGGAGGACTCGATGCGGGACGAACAGCGGAGCCCGGGGCTTGAAACCGAAAAGTGTGTGCTTCCCGAATTTCATGTCGTGCAGCCCCGGGCTTGGCTCCGCCGCTCCTTTCGGAGAAGCACGTAGATGAAGATAAAGCATAAAGATAAGTACACAACATAACCGATAGCCATCGCCTTCGGGAATGTCTCGAGCGTCGGATGCCCCTGGCCGAGCCAGCGGAGCGACAGGTAATAGCTCGTCAGGCCCGCGACGTTGGCCGCGCAGTAGAGTTCCAATCTTCGGACGACCGTGAAAATATTCAGCGGCGGGCTCAATCCCATGAGCGCCGTGGCGACGAGCGTCCACCGAGCCGCCTGCACGCCCTCGACGTAGTTGGGGAGGACAATCCGGGCGACCGTCGGCATCAGGAACCAGCCGACGACGGCCGACCCCAGCATCATCGCCGAGAGCGCCAGCGTGGGCTTGATGGAGAGGCTCAGGAGATCATCTAGCCGCCCCGTCCGGCCGTACTGGCTAGCCATCCTCGGATAGATGACTTGCGAGGTCGAGAGATAAAGCTGTGAGAATGTCGTGCTGGTGACCGTCGCGAGGGTATAGAGTCCGAGCCCTTGCTTTCCCAGGTGTGCCAGCACGAGGGTAGCGTCGAAGACCGTCCACCACTGCCAGATCTGCCCGACGACCATGATCGGGAAGCCGATCCTGAGGAGGTGTCGGAAGAGAGGCCAATCCCACTTCAGCCCGACCTTCAGCGGGCGCCAGATCCAGAGCAAGACAGCCTGAAATATGGCCACGCCGAGCTGCCTCAGGCAGAGCCCGTAGAACCCGACCAGCCAGACGAAGGCGATCATGACGATCGCGAAGGCATTATGTGCCACGTTGACGATGGCCAGTCGCGCGAAGTCGCCCCCCGTGCGGAAGGTGACCTGGAGATAGAACTGGGCGAAGTAATACTGGAACGAGGCAAAGGCGACTGTCGCGAAGCCGGCGGCGAGTTCCCAGTTACCCACCATGCCTTGCCAGGCCGCGATCACCAGGAGCACGACCGCCACGGCCGACCCCACGATCAGCGACCACGCCTGCGTGACCGAGGCCAGATCCAGCGCCTTCTCGCGGTGGCCGGCACCGATGTGATAGGGCAGTTCGCGGTTCAGGCCGTTGATGATCCCGAGCTGGAAGAACGTCAGGTAACCGAGGACGAGGGAGACCCCGTTGAACATGCCCAGGGTCGCCGGCGCGACGACCTGTGCGGTGAGGATCCCCCCGACGAATCGCAGGCCTGTCGAGAGGACGTTGCCCCCCGTGAAGATCGCCGTAAGCTTGGCCGCCGAGCGCTGGGAGGCTGGCTCCGCGCGGGGAGGAGCCGGGGCCGGGTCAGAGGGCCTGGTCACGGTCGTCGGTTCGGATTTCTGGTCGGTGGCCATGAAAAAGGCTGCCTCGAAGGCTTCGTGATCGTTCAACTGCCCGCGACATGCTGCCACGAGAGTGGGGTCCCGCGTTGAATATCCTGGCTCGCCCGTCGGCCGAGGACTTCGCCGAGATGGCGGGTGTGCAGGCCATAGCCCGGGCGGATCGAGCGGACGTTCGCCTCGGAGAAGGGCTCGCCGGCCTGGATGTCCTGGACGATGAAGAGCGAGCGCCGGAAGACCCGGCTCTTGGCTTCGCGGGCCCCGACGCCGTAGTGGACATTCCCCAGGGCGCTCTCCGCGGTCCTGATGGAATCGACCATTGCCTTGAACTCGTCGGGCTCGAGCGAGAAGGCCGAGTCGGGACCGGGGGTCTTGCGAGAGATCGTCATATGCTTCTCGACGATGCAGGCTCCGAGGGCCACGGCCGCCACCGGCACGGCGATGCCGAGCGTATGGTCGGACAGCCCGGTCGGGACCCCGAACGCGTCGGCCAGATGGGGGATCGTTTTGAGGTTCATTTCCTCGGGCGGTGCAGGGTAGGCACTGGTGCACTGGAGCAGGGCCAGCTCTCGACACCCTTCGTCGCGTAGTGTCCGGACCGCCTCGTCGATCTCGGCGAGCGAGGCCATGCCGGTTGACATGATGACGGGCTTACCCGTCTTCGCGACGAGCCGGAGGAGTGGGAGGTCGACAATCTCGAACGAGGCGACCTTGTAGAAGGTCATCCCCATCTTTTCGAGGAAATCGACGGCCGTTGCGTCGAACGGGGTCGAGAAGAATTCCATGCCGAGCGAGCGGCTCACCTCCATCAGCTTCGGCTGCCACTCCCAGGGCGTGTAGGCTTCGCCGTAGAGCTCGTAGAGGTTCCGCCCTTCCCAGAGGGTCCCTCCACCGATCCTGAACCACTCACGGTCGCAGTCGATCGTCAGGGTGTCGGGCGTATATGTCTGGATCTTGATCGCGTCGGCACCCGCGTCTTTCGCTGCGCGGATGATCGCGATCGCCTGCTCGATGTCGTGGTTATGGTTGGCCGAGAGTTCGGCGATGACGAACGTGGGATATCCTCGCCCGATCCGCCGGTCTCCGATCCGGATGTAATGTTGAGGGATCATGCTTCGCTCCGTTTCGGCGTTTGTGCGTCGGGTTCGTAGGACAGGCTCAACCGCATGTCGACATTACGTCCGTCCTGCTGAAATAGGCTCCAGCGTTGGGCGGGAACGTGCGGGCGCGAAGGATGTCGATGAGCTCTCGGCCCATGTACTCGCGATCGAGGTTGATCTCATCGGTCTGCGTGAGATCCTCGACCGTGTGGCACGTTTCGGCGTCGGGCGATTGGGGGACTCGCTGGCAAGCTCCGTTCCGAATCGAGGGCCAAGCTTTCTGGAAGAACTCGAAGGGCGCCCCCTCCACGATGCTCCAGACGTTCAGATACGTCCCGCGGTTGTAAGGGAGGTGCGATGAGTGGATGTTGACGCAGACGGTGGGGAAGAGGCGGAGGAATGCCTCCCGCAGGATGTAACCGAAGAGGGCCGATACGGCGGTGTCGTCCCCTAGTTTCCGGATCTCGGCGAGGCCGCTCGCCTCATCGAGGCGCGAGCCGTCGTAGACCCGAGACTCGTTGAGGTCGGATGCCTCGAGGATCTCTGGCCCGAACTTGCGGCGTCCTGGATGGTGGACCACGACGCGCATCAACTCCTCGCCGCGACGGCGGAGCCAGTCTGTCACCTGCCAGCCGACGCGGTTATTGCAGAGTAGGAGAACTTGCATGTTCCGCCACGAGGGTTTTGATTTGACGGCAGACCCGTTCCGCCCCACGCCCGTCCACGATCGTCCTGCCCCGCTCCGACATGCTCCGGCGAGCTATGTGATCCTCGATCAGCGCCTCCAATCCCTCGGTCAACGTCGAGGCCGAGAGATCCTGATGCCAGCCGAGGTTCCGCGTCGCTCCGGCGGCGTCCATCCCTCGAGCGATCCCTCGTTGGTTCTCCGCCAGCACGATCGTGAGGGCGGGCAACCCCATGAATGCGAGTTCCCAGCAGGTGCTTCCGGCGGCCGTCAAGGCAATATCGGCCCAGGCTATTTCAGCAGGCATGTCCTCAACAGCGCCAAGGATCTCAAGTCGCGATCCCAGGACTTCCCGGCCCTGACGAAGGCTTTCGAGTCGTCCTGAAGCCGGCCCTGCGATGAGGCGAATCTTCACGTCTCGGACATGGAGACGGCACAATGCCTGAATGACGTTCGAGAGCACGAGGCCAGGGTCGCCGCCGCCGAGCGTGACCAGGATCTTCGAGGCCGACTTGCTGAAGTCGCGATCGATCCAGGTAGCCTCTCGGAATTCGCGACGCAGCATTGCGTATCGTGTCCCGAGGAGGAACATCGGCCCGGAACGATAGCTGATCTCATGCGCCGAGATGTTTTGATTCAGGACGATGTCGGCATGACGATGAGACGTATGGCCATCATCATCGATAGCCAGAAGCGGTATCCCTCCTCGTTTGATGGTTTGTTGAAACGAGTCCGTGAAGTGATAACCATCGAGCACGATGGCCGAAGCACCTTCGGCGAGGGTCAAAGTCGAAGCCGCATCCTGTTCGCTTCCCGGATCGGCGAGGATCTGCCGGAAGGTGATCCCCTCGCGCTGGAGTCGGTCTTCGAAGGATGGCACGCTCGCGGACATGGCGAAGACGACGCGCCCGCCTTGGTCCTGCCAGGCCTGGGCCAGTGCGAGGCAACGCATCGCATGGCCGAACCCGATCGCCGGCCCGGCGTCCGTCCGGATCAGGAGCGTGGCATCTCGGCTGCTCATTCAGATGACCTTTTGCTCGATGTGGCGATTGATCTCCGACCACTCCGGGTTCCGCTCGATCAGGTCGAGGACTTCACGCCAGGACATCTCGTCATGGCCGAAGGTCTCGTAGATCCGGCGGATCAACTCGAGGTCCTCGGCCGTGTCGACGGTCCAGCGGAGGTGCGACACGTCCTTCTCGTTCTCGACCCCGCCGAGTCGGAATCGGCCGGGCTTGCGATAG
This sequence comes from Singulisphaera chitinilytica, assembly GCF_049331405.1. Lineage (NCBI taxonomy): Bacteria > Pseudomonadati > Planctomycetota > Planctomycetia > Isosphaerales > Isosphaeraceae > Singulisphaera > Singulisphaera chitinilytica. The sequence continues at coordinate 4,882,378 of NZ_CP186274.1, read as the reverse complement.
AGATAGGGCGTGACGTGCTCGCGCGATGACACGTCCTGGTCCTCGATCCAGGCACTTTCAAGCGCCGCGTGACGGAAGGCCTCGGTATCCAAACCGCGAGGGTATGTTCGCGTGAGGATGTTACTCACGTAGTCCAGGGGCGGCTGCCGGATCAACAGCGCCTTGACGACGAGGTCCACGACGCCGGGGTCGATCAGGGGGCAGTCCGAGGTGATCCGCACGACGACGTCGGCGTTGAATGCCTTCGCCGCGCCGAGGTAGCGATCGAGGACGTCGGTCTCGCTGCCCTGGAAGACCGGCCAGCCCGACGACTCGCACCACTCCACCAGGGGACTGTCCCTGGCTTCGGTGGTGGTCGCCACGACGACCTGATCGACCAACCGGGCGCGTTGCAGTCGATTCAGGACCCGCGCGAGCATCGGCTCGCCGTCGAGGTCTTGCAGGACCTTGCGCGGGAGTCGGGTACTCCCGAGCCGGGCTTGGACGATGGCGACAACCTTCATGAGGCGTAGGCTCCGACGACCTTGTCCACGGCGACGATGACGTCTTCGACATCGCGATCGCTCATCGCGGGGAAGATCGGCAACGAGAGGACCTGCTCGTACGCCGCCTCGGCGACGGGGCAGAGGCCCGGTCTCGTCCCGAACCGCTCGCGATAGAACGGATGCAGATGCACCGGAATGTAATGGACGTTGACGCCGATCCCTTCGGCCCGAAGGGCGCTGAAGAGTGTCCCCCGATCGGTATTCAGGAAATTCGGGTCGAACCGAACCACGTAGATGTGGTACGCGTGCGAGACGTCCTCTCGCCGCTCCAGGGGGTTGACGCCGGGCATCGCACGGAAGGCCTCGTCATATTGACGGGCGATTTCCTGCCGCCTGGCGATCCAGTCCGGGAGCTTGCGAAGCTGACTCATGCCGAGGGCGCACTGGATGTCGCTCAGGCGGTAGTTGAAGCCGAGATCGACCATCTCGTAGGACCAACGCCCCTGCTTCTCGCGCTGACGATGATCGGTCGTGATGCCGTGGTTGCGGAAGAGCCGCATCCGCCGGGCCAGTTCCGAGTCATCGGTGGTGATCGCGCCGCCTTCTCCTGTCGTAATATGCTTGACCGGATGGAAACTGAAGGTGTTCAGGTCGGCCAGTGATCCGACGCGTCGGCCTCGATCACTCCCTCCGATGGCGTGGCAGGCGTCGTCCACCAGCCGGAGCCCTCGCGGGGATGTCACCTCGCGGAGGGCATTGTAGTCGCAGGGCTGCCCGGCGTAGTCGACGGCGATGACGGCCTTCGTCTTCGGGGTGATCCTGGCCGTGACCTGCTCGGGGTCGATCAGGAGCGTGTCGGGGTCGACGTCGGCGAAGACCGGGGTTGCCCCCAGGAACACCGCGGCGTTCGCCGTGGCGGCGAAGGTCATCGCCGGCACGATGACCTCATCGCCGGGGCCGACTCCGAGGGCATAGAGCGCCGCATGCAAGGCGGCGGTCCCGTTGCTGATGGCGACCGCCTCGATCGTTCCGACGGCCTTCGCCAGAGCCCGCTCGAATTCCTCGACGGCGGGGCCGGTCGTCAGCCAGTCGGAACGGAGCACGTCGACGACCGCCGCGATGTCGTCGTCGTCGACGGTCTGCTTGCCGTAGGGGAGCAGGGTCCGCCGGACGGGAGTCCCGCCTTGCGCGGCGAGTCGCTCGCGTTGGGAGTTCAATGCCCCTCCTCGGCCAGGGCCCGCAACTCGTTGACCTTGAGCGACTGGGCATTGTTGTCGCTGCTGTAGCAGAAGCCGTCGGGCAGGGGGCGGCCCTTCGAAGCGAGTTGGCTCCACGAGGCATAAGCGGCCTGGAGGACGTACATGTCTTCAAGCTCGATCGTGTGTCGCGACTCATCGGACGAGATGAGGACTTCGTGCAACTTCTCGCCGGGGCGGATGCCGATCTCGTCGACCTGGCAGTCGCTCGCGACGGCCTTGACCAGCTCCATGATGTTCGTGCTGGGGATCTTGGGGATGAAGACCTCGCCGCCTTGCATCTCCTCGATGCAGCGGATGACGAACTTGACCCCCTTGTCCAGCGTCAGCCAGAACCGGGTCATGCGCGGGTCGGTGATCGTCACGCGGCCATTCTTGCGCTGTTCGACGAAGAGCGGGATGACGCTGCCTCGGCTGCCGACCACGTTGCCGTAGCGGACGCAACTGAAACGCGAGGGTCCGTTTCCTCGATAGGAGTTCGCCTGGACGAACAACTTCTCGGCCACGAGCTTGGTGGCGCCATAGAGGTTGGCCGGGCTGACGGCCTTATCGGTGCTGATGGCGAGGACCTTGCTCACGCCGCAATCGAGCGCGGCGTCGATGATGTTGCGCGAGCCGTCGACGTTCGTCCTCACGGCCTCGATCGGGTTGAACTCGCAGGCGGGGACCTGCTTCATCGCCGCCGCGTGGACGACGACGTCGACCCCTTGCATCGCCCTTCGCAGGCGATCGACGTCCCGGACGTCACCGATGAAATAGCGGAGGCTTTCGTGATCATAGCCCGACGTCCGCATTTCATGCTGCTTGAGCTCATCCCGGCTGAAGATGATCAACCGCCTCGGCTTATGGTCGCGGAGCATGGTCTCCGTGAACTTCTTACCGAAGGAGCCCGTGCCCCCAGTCACCAGCACACTCAACCCGGACCAATTCATGCGTCGTTCCTTTCTAGACCGGTAGCTATCGCATCAAGGCTGCCGACGAGGCACGGTGAGCGGGACGAGCCCGGATCGGGCGTTATCCGTTGCCGAAAGCCGCGGGAGCGATCGCGATGAATCGCCCGCAGCCCGGACGCCGAGCCTGCGCGTTTCGAGGTTTCTGCTCGCCCGAAGCGTCATTTGGCTTCGCGCAGATATCTCAAGAGGACACAACTCAAAAAGTGTTCAGGCAACGTTGCCCGGGGGAAATCTCGAGGTTCGGGAATAACCGATCGCACCCCTGTCTACGACGTCAGGGGATCCTGATGAAAGGCGACCGCGACTGCCCGTTGCGAGCTAGGTTGTCCGCGATGATGTCGAGCCTGTGCTTGAGTTCGGGGAATTCGGGATCGATCTGGAGCCCGACCAACGCCTGCTCGCGAGCGGCCTTGAACAGCCCCCAATCGCAAAGCCTATCGATATATTCCACGCGCCATCGCGTCTGGAGCGGCTCCCGTTCGAGCATCTCGCTCGCGATCTCGCGGGCTCTTGCAATCTCCCCGAGCCGGCAACGAATCAAGTACTCTTCATGGAGTTTCTCTGTTTCGGATAAGTCCGTTTCGTCGGGCAGGCGCACCAACGCCTCGCGGAGGAAGAGTTCGCGAGGCTCGCGCGACGCGATGCCCTGGTAGAGTCGGTCGGCGAACCAGAGCGGATAGCGGCCGCGCGGCGGGATGACGTCCCGAAGGATCTGCTCCGGCGTCAGGACCGTCGTCGCGGAATCGGCCACCTCGGTCCAGTCGACCACGAACCCTTCGAGCACTCGTTTCCAGCAGGAGGCCGCGAGCTTGAAATCGCCCGCCATCGCGGAGAGGTTGGCGACGTACTGGAGAGATCGCGTGTCGGCGCCTGCCAGCCTCGCCGCCCTCTCGAGGTAGACGCTGGTGGGCTCTCTACCTTCGAGCAAGTAATCGACGGTCGCGAGCCCGGCGTGTGACAGTGCGAGCGTCGGTGCGCATCGCCTGGCCTCGAGGAAATCAGTGGCCGCCGGGAGGATGAAGCGGCGGATTGGCTCCTGCTCGAGGAACGAGTCAACCTCGATCTCGTCGCCGACCTTTCCCGCGTGAGCGAGGCGGTAGAGCCAGAACGGGTCCGACAGCAGCGCCCTACGGTCGGCATCGGGCACCTGGTCGCCGATGGCTTGATCGGTGATCGTGCGATAGAGATCGAGTCGCGTCAGGCCGAGCCGGAGGTGCCCCTCGGCCCAGTTCGGGCGGACGGCCAACGCGGCCTTCAGCGCACGCTCCATCGCCTCGAGTTGTTCCAGCGGCAGGCTCGTGGGCTGGATCGTCGGTACCGATGACCCAGGCAAGGGGACGTTCCCCCTCGAGAGGAGGATTTCGGCACGAGCGAGCCGGAAGGTCGGGATGAGGATCGCGACCGCGGCGACGGCCGATGCGAGCAGGACCGCGCGTCCCGCGAGGCGTGGTCCGACCACCTGCGCATCCGCGCCCGCGACCTCCGAAGTTTGCCGAGCCCTGAGGCCGAGGCGGCAGAGGTGGCCGATCAGCATGAGCGCCGTGACCGCCACGCCGGGGATGTGGAGGCAGAAGTCGCTCATGCATTGGACAAGCAAGGCGAAGAGGCTCCACAAGCCGCCGAGCACGATCAGGCGATCGCTCGCGATGCGGGTGCTCGTAAAGGCTCGCCCGGCGAGCCTCAGGGTTGCCGCGATGGCGGCGATGCCGATGCCTAGCCCGATGATGCCGGTTTCCACGAGGAGTTCGAGATACTCATTCTCGGCATGCCCGTAGAAGACGCCTCGATCGACCTTCCCGTAGGATGCGACGGCGAACGGAAATGAGCCGAGCCCCGTCCCCACCGCGGGATAATCCCGCCAGACCGAGAGCGATTGCCCCCAGATCTTCAGCCTGGGTGCGAAGGCGTCTCGGCCGAGGATCGTGCCGAGTCGCTGGAACGGCGAGAGGCTGCCGACGGCCATCATCAGCATCGGGGCCATGGCCAGGAAGACGAGCAGGCCCACCTGGGGTCGAGAAACCCTGGGACGCCAGAGGACCAGCACCACGAGCGAAGCCACGACCGCCGAGACAAAGCCGCCTCGCGAGTGCGAACTGAGCAGCCCGACGACGATCAAGGTCATCGCGTACGAATACCAGAGCCAAGAGCCGCCGGCGCGTGTCCGCCTGGGCTCGCGCCCCGCGGCGAGCAACGACCCGATGCAGAGCCCGAGGCCGAGATTGAGGTAGGCGGCGAGGTGGTTATGGCAGACGAATGGCCCCCCCGAGTACCAGGGCCCGAATGGTTGCGACGACGGGCGGATCCAGTAGATCTTGCCGTTCCAGCTCAGCGACTGGATCAAGGCGAAGAAGGCGAGAAACGCGGCGTTGATCGCGATGGCCGTGGCGAACCTCCGGAACGAGGCCAGGCCTCCTCCCAGGTTGAGCACCGACTGAAATAGGATCCAGGCCGCCGTCAGTGCGAGGCAGGTGTTGATGGTCTCCTCGGGCACGAGGCTCAGCGTCGATTCGGCGCCCCTGGCCGCGGGCAGGGAGGAGCCGGCCACGACCTCGAGCGCCTTCGGGAACAGGCTCGTACGCAGACCGGCCGCCTGCGGGCTGATCCGGGCCAGGAGCCGCTCGGGAAAGGACCTCGACTGGATGAGCGCCAAGGCGATCAGGCCGAGCAGGGCCAGGCTGGGCAGGCACGTCGCGGCTCCGCGAGTCCCGGCCTCACCCCATCCTCGCACCAACCCCAGGAGCGCCAGCGCGATTGTCCCGAGGAGGATGCCGAGCATCGCCCACCCGTCGACGGAACCGAACGCCCAGGGGGTGAGGCAGGCCATCGCCAGCATCACCGCCTCCGACGCCTGGTCCAGGAGCCGAGATCTGGCCTGTCTATCGATGTTGGTTTGTGTAGTCATGTGGAGCCATCGGAGCGTGGGCGTTCCCGAGGATAGGTCGGGGTCCGTGAACCTGTTGGTCCCTTGCACAACCGGGATGCCTGACACCCTTGGCAACGTCGCAGGGATGACAACAGCGAGACCCCGCCTGGATCGAGGGCGACGATCCGTCGGGCCGTTCGCGAGCCCTCGATGTTCCCGAAGGAACGTAGAGGGCGCTCAAGGCCTCTGGGTTGCGTTAGGGGAGCCGTCGTTCCGACGCGTCAACGCGCCGGGGTGGCTGGCCCTCGGCCTGCGATGGCCGCGGCATAGAACTGCTCATTGAGCTGGAGGATGCTTCGTCTCGCCGCCAATTGCTGCTCCAGGCGCTGGATCCGCTGGGCCTGCACGGGGTTCCTGGGGACCAGAGAGAGGAGCTGATTCAGGCGGTTGTCGAGCAAGACCAACGACGCCTGGATCGCCTGCAGCCGGTTGTTCAGCACGCGATACAGCGGCGGCAGCGGCGGATTCTGGAGGAGGAAGGCCGTCCGCTGCGCGGCGGCTTCGAGTCTCCGCTCCTGGGCGTCGATTCGCGGGGTCTTCGGGGTCAACAGCGAGAGTCGCGTGAGCTGCTGCTGGATCGTCGTCGCTCGCGCGGTGAGGTTGGCGAGGATCGCCTCTTCCTGCGCGCCGAGGAGGAAATTCAGGTAGCTCGCATCCCGAGTGCGACGGTTCGTGGGCGATTGCGCCCGGGCTTCGCTCAGGCCCAGGCCGACCACCACGAGTGGCAATAGCCAGGCGATTTTTCGACGGATTGGTATGAGCATGCGCAAGGCGCTCCTTGGATTCCGGCGGGCGATGGAGGTCGCTCTCTTGGCTCTTTGGGTTCCTGAGGTTCCTTCCCGGACGAGATCCGACATCCGCGAGACCGTTGGCGGGCCCCAGGCCTCCGAGACCCCGCGACGATCTCCACCGTGGTCGCTTGAAATCAGTTGGCATCCGAAGTTGGGAGACTGATTCGGGCGTGGATCGAGTCCCGGCCCGAGTATCGACGGCACTCCCGGGCGATCTCCGGGAGGTTCTCGCCGGCCGCGGTCCTGGTTCCCAGGCTCTCGGCGGCGAACACGAGTTGGCGGTCTTGCCCTCCACCTTGGTTTGAGATTCCGGTCACGGCCCGCGGTGCTTCCCTTTGATATCAATGCGTGTCAGCCGACCGTCGCGACGGAGGCCTGGCTCTGGACGGTCCGCGACAGGCCTTCCTCGAAGTTGACGACCGGCTCATAACCGATCGCGGCCTTGATGCGAGTCAGGCTCGCGAGCGAGTCGCGGATGTCCCCGGCCCTCGGCGGCAGGAACGTGGGTTCCAGGTCGGTCCCGAGGATCGCGTTGATCGAGGCGACCAGGTCGAGCAGGCTGATGCGCTCGCCGCCCCCGACGTTGTAGACCTCGCCCTTGAGCGGATGCGGCGCCCGCATCGCCAGGAGGTTCGCGGCGACCGCGTTGGCGACGAAGGTGAAGTCGCGGGTCTGCTGGCCGTCCCCGTAGATCGAGGGGCGTCGACCTTCCGCCATCCCCTTGGAGAATTGCGAGATCACCCCGCTATAAGGGCTCGAGGGGTCCTGACGAGGGCCGAAGATGTTGAAGTAACGCAGGCTTACGCCGTCAAGGCCCATCGATTTTGCGTAGACGCGAACGTAGTGCTCGCCGGCGAGCTTACCGGCGGCGTAAGGGCTCAGCGGATTGGGTGGCATACCTTCGTGCTTGGGGAGTTCTTCCGTCTCGCCATAGGCACTGCTGGACGCGGCGAACATGACCCGGCGGACACCGGCCTGTCGCGAGGCTTCGAGCACGTTGAGAGTCGTCGTCGGCCCATTCTCGTGCGAGGTCAGCGGTTCCTTGACGGAGCGGGGTACACTCGGGATCGCCGCCTGATGGAAGACGAAGTCCACCCCTTCCGCGACCTTGCGGCAATTCTCGAAGTTGGAGAGGTCCAGCTCGAACCACTCGATCGCGCCTTCCATCCCCTGGAGGTTGGAACGTCGGCCCGTGCTCAAGTTGTCCGCGACGCGAACCCGGAGCCCCTCGGCCAGTAGGGCCTCGACGAGGTGGGAGCCGATGAAGCCGGCGCCCCCGGTGACGAGGGCGAGTTCTCTTCCGCTGTGTAACATGGTCTCGTTGTTACCTTCGGATGCCTCGGAATGGACTTAATGCACGGCCGGCCGTCGCAGGATCGCATGGGGTCGAGGCGCCTTGCCGGCCCACTCATCCTTCGAGTTGAGGCGGCGATCCAAGGCGAACTGAAGACGTAGGGATTCGCTCACGCACGCGGCCAGGGAGGATTGGCGGCGACGATGGCTTAAGAGGCTTGAAAGATGTTCTTAGCGGTTAGGCAGAGAAATCGCACGACCTGAAGAGAAGCTAAGTGCTCCTCATTCGAATGTCAAGCAACACATTAGTGATTCTCAAAAAACTTATAGGGAATTCGAGTTGAATTGATTCGACAAAGCCGTCGATTCAAGCACACTACAGCCGGCCACGCGATCGGTGACACCCGATTCGTTTCGATTCGCCCCGCCCTTCGTTCTCCGCCGCACGACCGGTCGGAGTGGAAAGTAGCCGTCCGACCAAGCCTAACACGAGGAATGTCGGATCGAAGGATTTCTCACATTCGAAATTTTTTGTGTCACTATTTGCCGGCTGGATCGCATTACTGCTGCCATGCTGGTGATTCTCCCCGCCGTCGAGTGATCCTTGACAGGCGATCCCCCACCAATATACGCTGTATCCACAATCATCGCTGTGTTGTTCGGACTGCGTGTGGCTCGCTCCCCCCGACGAATGCCACTCCTAAGGGGATGGGTCTCCCCTGGTTGGATCGGAACGCACTCCCTAAATCATTGCCCAGGTTGCGATATCGCTGAACGGAGATGGCTCGGCCATGAGTTCCTTCGGGAAGGGTCCGCGCTCGTGGGTAGTCGTGCTCTCGGCGATAAAACTTCGAGATAACACGTCTTCGAAACTGGATTCGAAGAGAATGATTCGAATTCATGGACGATGAATTCCAGATAATTTCGAAGATTTAAGGCGATGAATGGGACCCGGAAGCCGACAAAAATTTGCGGATTGTGCTCTTCCGTGGGAGTTGGGTCTTGTTCGGATGAATTCGATGTGTGTAGGTTGTGTTGAGGCTTGTGGGTTGTTGCTTGGCCGACAGTGCCGTCGGCGATCGAAGTTGGTCTTGAGGGCCCGGAGAGTGCGATTCGGGTCGGTCGACTCTTGGTCTAATATCCTGTGGCAATAGCCTCGACACCGAATATCACTCGACGGGTTTGGTTGTTGTAACTGGCTTGTTGTAGCGTCTCAAGCTCCGCGGAGTGGTCCCCGTCCGCATAGTCGTGCATGCGGGCGAGGGTCATCCGGCGTGAGTCATTCGCGAGCGGCGTTGAAGATATATCGCTCGAGCCTTCGAGGATTGAAGGCGAAGTCGGCTCAGGACGGATCGACCCGGTCGACGCGAATCAGCCGTGCGTACCACGTTCCACACTGGGTAGTGCGAAGCTCAATCGGTTGACTACTGCTGAAGGGGCAAGTCCCAGGTGATGGCGGGGACCGTGTGACGTCCACGTCTCGCCCCTCGTTCATCTCCCGCTCGAAGGGAGGGGAGGGCCACGGCCGCCGTTGCCGAGGCCCGCCGGTCTCGTACGGCCCTGCGCCATCGAGCCGATCCCCGCCCGTGCCGCGTGGAGAGGAACCGTATGCTTGCACCACGTGAGGACTGAACCGCCATGAGACAATACAGTCCGCCGACTGTTAAGCGTCCCGCAGCTCTTCACTCGTCCATGATCTTACCGCTCTGTTTAAGCGCGGTCCGAGGGTCGCAAGCCTTTCATCGAATCACGAAATATCGGCAATGGATCATCCTCATAGGGCACGTCGTTGCCTTCGTATGCTTCTATCAGATTGCGTATCTCCTCCGATTTGACGGAGACATACCGGCGTTCCAGGGCCGACTTGCGTTGAGGACGGTCCCGCTGGTCCTCGCGACCAAGCTCGCGATCTTCATGGCGATGGGGAGCCATCGAGGCTGGTGGCGTTACGCGACGTTCGCCGACATCGTCAAGCTCGCCGAGGCCGCCACGCTGAGCTCGCTGGTGATCTTCCTGATCAACCAGGCCTGGATCACGACGGGCTCGACGGGGATCCCGAGGTCGATCATCCTGCTCGACTGGGCGACGACGCTCCTCCTCTTCGGCGCGATCCGTGGGAGCACGCGACTGCTCCGCGAATACTATTACCCCATGCTCAAGTCGCAGGACCATCGGCGTACCCTCGTGGTGGGCTCGTCGGAAGTGGGGGTCGCCCTCGTCCGCGAGTTGCAGAGCCGGCCGGGGCTGGGGATGCGAGTGCTCGGCCTGCTCGACCCCAACGCCAGCATGAAGGGAAGGGTCGTGGCGGGGGTGAGGGTCCTCGGGCGTCCCGACGAGATTGGACGTTTCGCCTCTCGCAAGCGGATCGACCTGGTCCTCATCGCGACCCCTTCCGTCCCGGTTGAGGTGATGCGGACGCTCGTCTCCGACTGCAACGAGGTCGGCGTCAAGGTCCAGGTCGTGCCCAGTCTCGACGCGCTGTTGACCGGATCGCTCACGGTCCAGCCGCGCGACGTCGACATCGAAGACCTCCTCTGCCGGGAGCCGGTGACGCTCGACACCGAGGCGATCGGCCGGTTCCTGCGAGATCGGGTCGTGCTGGTGACCGGCGCGGCGGGGAGCATCGGGTCGGAGCTCTGCCGGCAGTCGCTCAACTTTCAGCCGAAGCGTCTGATCCTGCTCGACCACTCCGAGAACGGCATGTTCGCGATCGAGCGTGAGCTACGCGAGAGAGCGGACTCGACCGAGATCGTCGCCAGGGTCGCGAGCATCACCGACGCCCGACGCCTCCGCGCGATCTTTGAGAAGGATAAGCCCGAGGTCGTCTTCCACGCCGCCGCCCATAAGCACGTCCCCATGATGGAGATGAACGTCGGCGAGGCGATCAAGAACAACATCATCGGGTCCTGCACGCTGGTCGACGAAGCCGTGGCCGCCGGGGCGGAAGCCCTGGTCATGATCTCGACCGATAAGGCGGTCAACCCGTCGAGCGTCATGGGGGTTTGCAAGCGCGTCGCCGAGATGTACGTCCAGGCGCTCTCCGACAAGGTGGATACGCGACTCGTGACGGTCCGGTTCGGCAACGTGCTCGGCTCCAACGGCAGCGTGGTCCCCGTCTTCAAGGAGCAGATCCGAAGGGGTGGTCCTGTCACTGTCACACATCCCGATGTGACGCGTTACTTCATGACGATCCCCGAGGCCACCCAGCTCGTCCTCCAGGCCGGGACGCTCGGCTCCGGCGGCGAGATCTTCGTGCTGGACATGGGGCAGCCGATCAAGGTGGCCGACCTCGCGCAGGACCTGATCCGGCTCTCCGGGTTCCAGGATTATCGCGAGATCGAGATCGTCTACACGGGGCTTCGTCCGGGCGAGAAGCTCTACGAAGAACTCTACGACCCGCGAGAGCGGCGGCTCCCCACGCCTCACCCCAAGATCTTCAAGGCGCAACATCGTCAGTGCTCGCTCGACTGGCTTCGACTCCGGCTCAAGGAACTCTCCCGGAGCGCGGAGACGCGTCACGACGAGCTGGTGGCCCTCCTCCAGGAGATCGTGCCGGAGTACCAGCCGAAGCGATCCGACGCGGCCGAGGCCGTAGCGACGCCGTCGGACCCTTCCAGGGAGCCGCCACTTTCGCTGATCAACAACATCCTCATGGGGATGAAAGATGGCAGCGAGGTCGGCGCCCTCGAGATCGGTCGTGACCTGGAGAAACCCGAGGTCGTGACATCGAAGCATCCCGTGATGAGTCGCTCTGCACCTTTGCCGTTCTCGTCCTGAGTGCGGCCTGCGATGAAAGACGATAGAAATCCCGGTACTTCCGAATTTGGGGAATTCCCCGGAGGTGACGTCCTTGATCGATATTGCGGAGGCCATCCTCGAGCATCAGGAAGTGATCGCCTCACTCCGCCCCCTGGCCTCGGGGATCAGAGAGGTGGCGGAACGCATGACGGACCGCCTGGACGAAGGAGGCAAGATCCTCTGGATGGGACATGGCGGGAGCGCGGCCGACAGCCAGCACCTCGCCTCGACCCTGGAGGCCCGGTTCCGCAGGGAGCGGCTCGGCCTGGCGTCGATTGCCCTCACGGTCGACTCCTCGTCGATGGCGGCATTCTCGAATGAGTATGGATTCGAGCGAGTCTTCGAGCGCCAGATCGAGGCGTTCTGCCAGCCGAACGACGTGGTCGTCGGCCTCTCGATCTCCGGCCAGAGCCCGAGCATCCTCTCGGCGGTCCGCAGGGCGCGGCGGCTCGGGGCGTTGACCGTCGGCCTGGCCGGCGGGGGCGGTGGCGACCTCGTCGCCGCGTGCGACCTGTGCCTCGTCGTCCCCTCGGACGCCACAATGCGTATCCATGAAGCCCATGTTTTGATCGGACATCTGCTCTGCGAGTGGATCGACTCGTCGGTCATCCAGAGGAAGGCGAACGACGTGACCTACGCATGACGGAAGCGTCGTCCGCTTCCATGCCAGGTCGGCAACGCGCGTCAACATCTTCGCGTGTTGGTCCCGAGGCCGCAGGTTTCGTCGAGCTCGGCTCGAGGTCGATGATCACCACTTGAGAAAGGCGAACAGCGATGAGGCTGCTGGTAACCGGAGGCGCGGGCTTCATTGGGTCTCACACGGTCGACATCCTCCTGAGGCGCGGCCATACCGTCCGCGTCGTCGACGCGCTCGTCCCGCAGGTCCACGGCCCGCAACGTCGGCGGCCGGCCTATCTCGATCCCGACGTGGAGCTGATCGTCGGTGAGTTGCAGGATCCCGAGGTCGTCTCGCGAGCCCTCGATGGCATCGACTCGGTGATCCACCTGGCCTCTCTGGTCGGCGTCGGCCAGTCGATGTACGAGATCACGCGATACTGCCAGGCGAACGTCATGGGCACGGCCGTGCTGCTCCAGACGATCGTCGAGCGGAAGATGGAGTTGAAGAGCTTCGTGGTGGCCTCGTCGATCTCATCCTACGGCGAAGGACGATACGCCCGCTCCGACGGCCGCCTCGTCGATCCCCCGGTCCGCCCCGAAGAGCAACTCGCCGCCGGCGACTGGGAAGTTCGCGACCTCGACGGCCACGTCCTCACGCCCGTCCCGACCGACGAAGAGAAGTCGCTCCGTCCGATCTCGCTCTATGCCATCAATAAGCGTGACCAGGAAGAAATGTGTCTCTGCATAGGCGGAGCCTATGGCATCCCGGCGACGGCGCTCCGCTTCTTCAATGTCTATGGTGCGCGTCAGGCCCTCTCGAATCCTTATACGGGTGTCGCCGCGATCTTCTGTGCCCGCCTCCTCAATGATAAGCAACCATTGATCTTCGAGGATGGACGCCAGCGTCGCGACTTCGTGCACGTCGAGGACATCGCGTCGGCGGTCGTGCTGGCGGCCGAGAATCCGGCCCCCGGCGAGGCGATCAACATCGGCTCGGGGGAGGTCACCACGATCACGAACCTCGCCACGACCCTCGCGAACGCCATGGGCAAGGACATCGAGCCGGAGATCCTGGGCAAGTATCGCAAGGGGGACATCCGCCACTGCTTCGCCGACATCTCCAAGGCACGTCGGCTCCTCGGCTACGAGCCGGCCAGGCCCTTCCGAGAGAACGTGCCCGAACTCATCTCCTGGGTCCAGACGCAGCAAGGCGCGGCGGAAGACGGGGTCGATAGCGCCTGGCACGAGCTCTCGAGCCGAGGTTTGCTCGCATGAGCAAGTTACACTCCACGGGGAGTCCGGCGGGTCGTCCACGTTTCGACAAGCCCGAACCAAGGCGGAGTCAAGCCGCGATGCCGATGCTGACGGTCGTCTCTCGCAGTTGGCCGCCCCAGGTGCAGGGGAGCCCGATCCTGCTCTCGAACCTCTTCTCCGACTACCCGGGGGAACTTCGGGCGATCGCGGGCTACACCAAGGATTCCCCGACGGAGGCCTCGTTCACGCCGCCTTGCCCCACGCATTACCTGCGGCTGCCCCGCGTCCTGGCCCCGGTCTACGACGGATTATTCCGCCGTAGACCGGGGCTGATGTGCCGGGGCATTCAGGGGTCGATCCTCAACGCGGTCCGACGCTCGAAGGCGCAGGCCGTCTTCGGTGTCTTCCCCTATGAGGATTATCTGGTCGCCTCATACCGGGCCGCCCGGAAGTTGCGACTGCCGTTTTATGCTCATATGCACGACTTGTGGCAAGAGAACCGCGTCCCGGGCACCCGGCGCGGCGACTTCGCCGCGAAGTGGGAGCCGTTCGTCCTCAAAGGGGCGACGCGCGTCCTCTGCATGACCGAGGCCATGCAGGAGCATTACGAGCGCAAGTACAAGATCCGCACCGAGCTGCTTCCGCATTGCATCCGGGCCCGCGACCTGACGTCCGCCCCGAAAGGGATGCGGGCGCCGAAGATGGAAAAGCCGACGGTCCTCTTCGTCGGATCGGTCAGCAAGCCGATGAATGAGGATGCCCTCAGGGTCCTGGCCCGGTCGTCGGAGTTGTTGCCGCCGGATTACGACCTCCTCTTCTGCACGGCCTCGAACGAGGCGGCCCTGGCGGAGATAGGGATCCGTTCGAGCAGGTTGCAAGCCCGATACGTCACTCGGAGCGAGGTTCAGCGCCTCCAGTCGGAGGCCCATGTGCTGGTGGCTCCCCTGTCGTTCAAGGATGGGTCGGCCGACGAGGTGCGGACGGTCTTCTCCACCAAGCTCCTGGAGTACCTCGTCTCCGGGCGTCCCATCGTCGTCTTCGCGCCGGGCGACTCGCACCACGCTCGTTCGGCTCGGGATCGAGGCTGGGGGTACGTCGTCGACGAGGATTCGCCCGAGGCCCTCGCGGCGGGAATCCGGAAGGTCGCTACCGACGAAGCGCTGGCCGCATCATTGGTCGAAGGAGCCCTGCGCGAGGCGCGGTCGAGGGACAGTTCCATCCACGCCGCCAGGCTGAATAACTGGGTGATGGAGGATGCCGCGGTCACCGTGGCGGTTTGAGCCGTTCGAGAGTCGGTCGTCTGCCGGGGATGTCGAGAGGGTTGATTCCAGGACTTCGTGGTAGGGATCGCATGCTGTCTTCGACTCTAAAATCACGGAACAGCTCATTCACGCCCGAGATCGTCGCGGAGCCGCGCGAATCGCACCGGTATATCGTGGCGATCGGGAAGGCGTTGATGCTCGTCCTGGTCTCAATCCTGCCTCTCGAGCAGCAGGTCCCCTCGATCGGCGGGTTCGGCCTGCTCTTCTTCTACTTCGGACTCCTGGGCGTTTACGCACTGGTGGCGTTCCGCGGCACGCTGATGAGCTTGGCCTTCCACCCTGTGTTTCTGTCGATGTATGGGCTCATCGCGCTGGGGATCCTCATCGAATCGATGCATCAGGAGGCGAGCTACATCGAACTGGCGAGGATTGCCCAGATGACCATCGGGGCGGTCGTCGTCGCGGCCTGCTGCGCCGATCGTCGATTGCTCAAGTCGAGCTTGCTCGGCTATCCGATCGCTGGAGTCTGGCTCTCGTTGATGATCATCGGGTCGTCCTATGGAGCCATCAGCGGCGGCGATGCGAGCGACTTCGAGGAGGCGAGCGTCCTCCGCGAAGAGGCCTTCGGCGACGCCCCTGTGAAGATCAATCTCAACGCCTTGGCGTTCATCGCGTCGCAAGGGGCCACCGTGGCATTCGCCATGGCATTGACGTCGGGCAGGGGAGGACGCCTGGGATATGCGGCCGTTTCTATGCTGGGCCTCTTCGCCGCATTCCTCCCGCTCTCGCGGAGTGGCATGATCATCGCGTCCGTCTCGCTCTTCTCGGTGCTGATCGGCCATCGTGCCCAGATGACACGCGGGCTCATCCTCGCCGGGTTGCTGGGATTGGCCATGTGGGTCGTCGTTCCGTCGTCGGTCTATTCGCGGTTCACGTATTCCACGGAGGCCGTCGATGGAAAGGTCGAAGGCCGTGCGCGGGTCTACACGGCGGCCCTGGAATACCTCCCCGAGTACTTCATAGCCGGGGTCGGATCGGGCCGATTCTGGAATAGCTGGGGGTTGGGGACGACCTTCAACCTCAGGCACGGGGTGACGGGCGCCCATAATTGTTATTTTCAAATCACGATTTACTGGGGAATCATCGCGCTCCTGGCCCTCATGTTCGTCGTCTGGCAGGTGTACCGATGCGTGCCGCGAGTCCGTGCGGATGAGCCATTGACGCTCTGCCTCAGAGGCCTGGCGACGACACTCTTCCTGGTCCTGCTGGTGAAGCACAACCTCTACGACAAGGACTTCTCGCTGGGGGTTGGCATCCTCGTCGGGGCGCAGTGGGCCTTGCGAGCCGGCAAGCCCAAACTCGACTTCGCTCCGTCGCCTCGCCAGGAAGGTATCGACACGAGCTGGGCCCTGACCGATCGACGCAGCCCGTTCGCGAATCGGCGTGAATCCCCGGCAGGGTCATCGAACTCGCGAGTCCAACAGGAGCCGAGGACGATGTCGTCCAGCCCCGCGGTCGATTGAGAGCAATCAACGAGGTCCATATGACTGGGTCCGTGAGTTTCGTTCGAGGCGGCCTGATGCGAAGGGTACTTACGGGGGTCTGCCACCTCCCGGGAGGTGTGCACGCGTTGCGGCATGCGCGGCGGAATTCGATCGCTATTCTGATGTATCATGGAGTCGCCGAAGTGAGCCTGCCCGTCTCGAACTGGTGCCAGGTCCCTGTGCACGAATTCGAGAGCCAGATCTCGTTCATCACCGACGAATATCGGGTCTTGCCCCTGAACGAAGTGATGAGCCGGATCCGAAGCGGCTCGCCGCTCCCGCCGAACACCGCCTGCATCACGTTCGACGATGGCTTCCGCAACGTGATGACGACGGCCTTCCCGATCCTGCAGCATCACGGGCTCCCCTCGACGATCTTCCTGGTCACCAGCCTGGTCGGGACGAATCAGCCGCCGTGGCCTGATCAACTCGAACATGCGATTACCCAATCCGATCGCGAGGAGTTCGACTGGAATGGTCTTACCTGGCCCCTGAGGTCTCTCGCCGATTGTGCATCCGCCTGCCGCGAGATCCGCAAGAGCTTGAAATCGTGCGGGAATCAGCAGCGGCTCGAAGCCCTCGAGGAGTTGCGCGAGGCTCTCGGTTGGCCTCGCATCACCCACAATTCCACCTTGGCCACGATGGGATGGGAAGAGATCGAGGAGCTGGCCGATACGGGCCTCGTCGATTTCGGGGCGCATACGCATACGCATCCGATCCTCGCTCGCTGCAATCGCCGGACGCAAACCGAGGAACTACGGAATTCGCGAGCAATCCTGATGGAGCGGCTTGGTAAGGCCGATCTCCTGGCCTACCCCAACGGCTCCCGATCCGATTTCAACGCCGAGACGAAGCAGATCGCCCGCGAGGAAGGTTTCCTCGGCGCCGTGACCACCATCAACGGCCTCAACTCGGGGACCACCGACCCCTTTGAACTCCGACGAGTCGGGGTCGGCCCTCGACTTTCCCGGCCCCTATTCGACCTGCGAATGACCGGCATCGTCTAGGCTGCCAGGCCTTAATTTTGACGTCGCGTTGAGGAAGAATCGTCACAAGAATGATTGCATTGCGTTACGTTGGAAATAAAAGATGTGGGAAATATCCAAACGTGACGAATCCAGGATTTCGTGAGGTTTGACGTGGATTGCCTGTTCGCCATCGAATCGAGGTGAGACTCGTGAGCGGCCGGTTGCTGTATCTCGTTCACAAACTGGACTTCGGCGGGTTGCAGCGTCAACTCACGTATATGCTCCAGGCGCTCCGCGAGAAGGGCTATCGGCCCGAAGTCGTGGTCTGGGACCACGACGACGCCGACGTCTTCGCGGTTCGCGTGCGAGAGCTCGGCATCCCGTTGCACTCCTTGCCTTCGGGCGTCGCGGGCTGGAGGAAGATCATCGCGTTGCGCGGGCTGATCCGAAAACTTCGGCCCGACGTCCTCCATTGCTACACGTTCTACATCAATATCGCTGCACGCGTGGCGACGCTGGGGACGAGGGTCGTCGCGGTGGGTTCGATGCGGAGCGACTTCCGGACCGCGAAGAAGAAATACGGCTCGACGCTCGGGAAATTGAATGGGCGATGGCCGAGGGCCCAGGTCTACAACAGTCGCGCGGCGTCCGATGCGGCCCGGGAGTGGGGCGGTTGGTTCACGCCTCGGCGAATCTTCGTGGTTCGCAACGCCATCGACCTGGCCCTCTTCCGCGAGTGCCCTCCGCCCGCATCGAGCACGACGCAGATCGTCGGGGTCGGCTCGATCGTGCCCATCAAGCGATGGGATCGCCTCGTCAAAGCCACGCATGAACTGACGCGTCGAGGCCGCGACTGCCACGTCCGGATCATCGGCGACGGCCCGCTTCGATCTGCATTGGAGCAGGAGTCGCGCGACCTTGGGGTCGCGGAACGCGTGACCTTGAGCGGCTCGAGTCGTTCGATCCACGAGGCCCTCTCCCTCGCGTCGCTGCTCGTTCACGTCTCGGACAGCGAGGGCTGCCCGAATGCCGTGATGGAGGCGATGGCCTGCGGACGCCCGGTCGTCGCGATGGTCGCCGGAGACATCCCCGACCTGGTTTCTGAGGGGGTCACGGGGTTCGTCGTCCCCTGCGGCGACGACCAGGCCTTCCACGACCGCCTCGACAGTCTGGTGATCGATCACGAGTTGCGGGCCCGGATGGGGGCTAACGCTCGGGCCAAGGCGGAGCGCGAATTCAGCCTCGATCGCCTCGTTTCGGAGACCCTCGACGCTTACAGGGCCCTCGGTTGGCGAGGTGAAATCTAATGTGCGGAATTGGCGGATGGATCGGTGAGCGAACCGACCGCGAGGCGACCGCCGAGCGGATGGTTGATTCCCTGCGCCATCGCGGGCCCGACGCCCACGGTGTCTGGCACGGGTCCACGGCGACGCTCATCCATACCCGCCTCAGCGTGCTCGACCTCTCCGAGGCCGGGGCCCAGCCGATGTCCAACGAAGACGGGACCATCTGGACCGCCTTCAATGGCGAGATCTACAACCATCGCTCGCTCCGCCGCCAGCTCGAGACTCGGCACAATTTCCGGGGGCATTCCGATACCGAGGTCATCCCGCATCTCTATGAGGAACACGGCCCTTCGTTCGTGAAGTTGCTCCGAGGCATGTTCGCCATCGCGATCTTCGACACGCGCGAGAACCGACTCTTGCTCGCTCGCGATCGCTTCGGCATCAAGCCCCTCTTCTACGCGGCGAATTCCCACGGGATCGCCTTCGCGAGCGAGCTTTGGGCCTTACGCAGGCTTCCCGATGTGGACACTCGGCCCGACCCGCAGGCCCTCTACGACTTCTCCTCGCTCTTCTTCATCCCCGCGCCCGAGACCTTCTACAAAGGGATCCGGGCGCTTGGCCCTGGCGAGATACTCGAGGCCCAGTGGGGCCGCGAGAAGACGACCTTCGCGACGCGACCCTATCATCAGTGGTCGCTGACGCCTTCCACGTCGCTCAACCTCGAAGACGCCGCGGATAGGGCGTTCGAGTTGCTCGACACGGGGGTCGAGAAGCAACTTGAGAGCGACGTACCCCTCGGCTCCTTGCTGAGCGGCGGTATCGACTCGTCGCTCGTGAGCCTCGCCGCGCAGGCCCACCGGGGACGCGACCCACTGCTGACATTCAACGTCCAGTTCCCCGACAAGGATTTCGAGGAGACCTGGGCGGCGGTCGAAGTGGCTCGGCACATCGGCAGCACCCATCAGACCCTACCGATGGAGGGCGAGAGCGGGACCTGGGAGCACGTCACGAGCCTGCTGCGGCACGTCGGCCAGCCCTATGCCGATACCTCGTTCTTCGCCGCCCACGCCGTCTGCAAGTTGATGAGGAAGTATGTCACCGTGGCCCTCTCCGGCGACGGAGGCGACGAGGCGTTCGGCGGCTACAACCTGTTCTGGCAGATCGCCCGCATCGCCAGGCTCCAGCAACTCCCGACGCCCGTCTGGAACGGGGCCCAGGTCACCTTGAATTCGCTCTCACGCCTCGGGCTCATCTCCTCGCGGCTGCCGGGACGCTTCGACCAACTCGCCGGCACCGATGACTCCGGGATAGTCCGCGACCTGATCTGCTTCATCCCCGACAAGATGCATAAGCGGCTCTGCCGGGACAATGGGTTCGAGCCCGTCGTGCGGCATTTCGAGCCGCAGTGGAACCGCAGCCTGCCGCGCAAGTCGAACCGCCTGGAAAGGCTCTCCGCGCTGGCGACCGAGGTGAATACCCGCCTCGTGCTGCCCAACGACTTCCTGTGCAAGGTCGACATGGCGAGCATGCGAGAAGGGCTCGAGGTCAGGGTCCCGATGCTCGACGAGGACCTATTCGACTTCGGCCTGCAACTGCCGCATCGACTCAAGGTCCGCTCGCGGACCTGCAAGCTCGTCTTACGCGAGATCGCCCGGCGGAAGTTGCCGACGGCGGTGGCGGAGAAGCCCAAGCGCGGGTTCGGCATTCCGATCGACCGCTGGGTCGATCGTGACTTCCGAGAGAGACTCCGGATCAAGCTTCTGGGCAAGGATAGCCCCCTCCCCGACATCTTCCATGAGGAGATCTACCGGCCTCGCGTGGAAGCCTTCTGCGACGATCGGCCTTACCCCGGGCTCTCTCGAAGACACCAGTATCAGTGGGCCATCATGCTCCTGGCCGTCGTCCTCTTCAGCGAATAATCGATGAAAATTCTCATGGTTTTACCCCCTGATGCCGGATCGAACGCACCCCCCGTGTGGGCGTCGCGTCAGGTCGAGTCCGTATCGGGGACATCCGATGAAGTCGGCACCTATTACTTCCGAGATCGGCGTCGGATCTCGGGGCTCTTGGCGGGGGGGCGTGGCCTTCGTCGCGAGGTGAAGCGGTTCGGGGCCGACCTCGTCCACGTCCATTACGGCGCGGCCCAGGCCTTGATTGCCGTGCTCTTCTCGCCCTGTCCCGTGATCGTCTCGTTCTGCGGGAGCGATTTGATGGGGCACTACGACGAGCGAGGGAGCAAGACCCGGGGCGGGAGGCTCTCGGCCCTCCTCTCGCAACTCGCCGCGATCGGGGCGCGTCGCTGCATTGCCAAGACGGAAGAGTTGCGCCGAACCCTCTGGCTCCGACGTTGCCGGGCGAAGTGCGAGGTCATACCCAACGGCGTCGCGTTGGAACGCTTTCAACCGGTCTCGCAAGAGTCGGCACGAGCGGCCCTGGGCTGGGAGCCTGATCGTCCGACGGTCGTCTTCGTGGATCGCAAGGGGGCGTGGGTGAAGGATCCGGCGCTGGCTCACGCAGCGTTCCGGAGCCTCCAGCGTCATATCCCCGAGGCCGATCTGAAGGTCATCATGGGGGCCGACCCCGGGATGATGCCCCTCATCCTCAGCGCCGCCGATGCGCTTTTGCTGACATCCCGACATGAGGGCTCGAGCAATCTTCTGAAGGAGGCCCTCGCCTGCAACTTGCCGGTCGTCTCGACCGCCTGCGGCGATGCACCGGAGCGATTGGACGGCGTCAGCCGGTGCCACATCGTCCCTCGCGATCCCGAAGCCTTCGGCGAGCGGCTCGCCGAGATCCTGCGGGATCGCCAACGCAGCGACGGCAGGTTGCACGTCGCCGATCTCTCCGAGGAGATCATCGCCGAGCGCGTACGTTCCGTGTATCGACGGGCACTGGCCCGACCCGCGTTGCAGGCGGTTTCTGCACTGGTTCTTGCGATGATGGCGCTGTTCCCGGGATCAGTCAACGAAGCCCGGGCCGCCTCGTATCACATCGCCGTGGATGGGGACGATGCAGGCCCGGGCACTGTCGAGCGCCCCTGGGCATCGGTCGAGCCTGTCGCCCGCAGGCTTCGGCCCGGCGATGTCGTCCATGTGAAGGCGGGGGTCTATCGACGTTGCTGGTCCGTCTCGAATTGCAGCGGTTCGGAGGACCAACCCATCTCGTTCGCGGCCGAGGGCGGGCCGGTCACCATCGATGGGAGCCAGGTCGTGAAAGGCTGGCAGTCGAAGGGCGATGGTATCTATGCCGTCGAGGTTCCTGGGGGGACCGTGCACATTGTCTGGAACGACTCCCGGCAACTCCACGGCCCCGACTATCAGCAGAGCTTCGCCGCGTTGCGGCCTGCCAAAGGGAAGCTCCGCCGCGGCGAGTGTGTTCAGGAGGGGCGTTGGCTCTTCGCCCGGCTCCATGATGATGGCGACCCGAATCAGCATGTCATGAGGATCGGATACGACTCGTGCATCCTCCTGCATGCAACACAGCACACGAACTGGACGGGGATCGGCACCGAGTGGGGCCTCGATGGGTTCAAGCTCGAAGGCGGATCGTCGCATAACGTGATCGAGAAAGCCGAGATCCGCCACCACCATCAGGGGATTCTCGAAGTCGGCCGCACCGACGCTCAGGCAGCTCCGCAATTCAATACCTTCCGGAACCTGAGTATCCACCACATCGGGCTCACGAAGTTCGAGCACGGGATCTATACGGGCGGGATCCGGACGTCCGTACGCTCCTGCCGGTTTCAGGCCATCACGGGGGCCGCGATCCATGCGTTCCCGGAGGCCCTCCAGGGTAATTACGAAGGGAACATCATCACCGATCCCGAGCCTTTCACCAGCCCGGGAGACCTCAAGCAAGGACTGACGGAACGCCCGAAGCATTATTATTCGGCGTTCGTCGGCTGGGGGTTAGGTGGTCATCGCTTCTGCAATAACGTGGTGGTGGGAAGATTCGGGCCGGCCCTTGACATCCATAGCGACGGTAATTGGATCACGAATAACACCATCCTGGTGGACGGGGGCGCGGCAATCTCCCTCTGGGGCAGCGGCAACCGCATCACGAATAACATCATTCGGGCAGGCGGCTATTACATGAATGCCGAGCAGGCCATGCCACTTGCCGACTATAACGCCTATCTCGGCGGCAGGGGTTGGCGGAGTGGGAAGAAGGTCCATGCCACGCTCGCCGAAATCCGCGCCGAGGGGCATGAAAGGCACGGTTTCGAGGCGGATTTAGGCTTCCGAGACGCCGAACGAGGCGATTGGCGGCCGGCTTCGAATGGTGCCTTTCAGGACCGCGGGACGAGCCTCGGTGCTCCTTCGATCGATGTGCTCGGTCGCTCGAGGCCGGAGGGTTCCGGGATCGATCTGGGAGCTTACGAAGGGGGCGGATAGCGGGCGATGGCTGGCCGTGACTCCATGGAGAGCGCTTCCGGCCGAATGTCGCCCGATGGCCTCAAAGACACGAGAGTGCAATGAATCCAGGCACCAAAAGTGTGATCGAATGAGCGGGATTGCTATGTCAATGCAGTAAGTCTTAATCTATTGTAATATCGGCCGTGCGAGTGCGCGTCCTGCATCGACTCGGGTCGAATCGTGCTGTTGCGGTCGGATCGAGCTGGGGTGGCTCAGCCTTTGAGGCGGCGCCACGCCCGAAGGCTCTGTTGAGCAAGGGTTGGTCATTCATTTGAGGAACGGGGAACGCGTTATGTCAGATCACCCGACAACAGATGCTCCTCCCGGGCAGAATCAGAGCCTCGCGAAGGACCTTTACCTTTTCATTGGGGTCCTCCGTCGCGGATGGCGGCTCGTCGCGATCTCGATTCTGGTCTGCATGACTGTCGCATGCATCGTCCTCGCCCAGACCCAGCGCGAGTATCAGGCGACGGCCCGGCTCTTGATCCTCCAGCATGGCGGCAGGCCGATCAACGTGACCGCCCACGACCAGAGCCGATTCGAGGGGGGGGATGATTATATCCCGACTCACTCCCTGATCATCCGCAGCCAACTCGTCGTCTCGAGGGCTATCGAACTCATCGGCCGCAAGAACTTGCCGACCTTGACGGGCAGCAATCCGGTCTCCCAGGCCATCCGCCGGTTGACCGTCGGCCGCCCCGACCGCCAGGCCAAGATCTTGAAGGTGGACTATCAGGCCGCCTCTCGCGAAGAGGCCGTGCGGATGCTGGATGGGATCGTCAAGAGTTACAAGCTTGTCCTCGAAGAGAGCTACCGCAGCGACAACAAGGAGGTCGTGGCCCTCATCTCGAAGGCTAGAGACGAACTCTCCAAGGAAATCTCGGACCTCTCGGCCAAGCACCTCGAGTTGCGGCTGCGCAATCCGATGCTGATCGGCGATGAGACGGGGCAGTCCTTCCTGGTGCGAAGGCTCGACCAGTGGGATCGGGCTGGGAATGAGGCGATGGTCCGCTCCGTCCAGCTGAAAGCCCAGCTCGAACTCGGACGTCGCCTGGCCAAGAAGGGGGTCGGGATGAAGACGTTGATCACGGCGCTGGGGCAACTCGGGGGGGACTTCCACTCCCTGGTCGACGTGACGGAGGCCTTCTCTACCACGGCGGATTACTCCCGGCAACTGGCCAATGAGGCGCAGGAACTGACGGAGCGGTTCGGCCCGCACTATGCCCGAGTCAAGGAGTTGCATGATCAGATCGAGCGAGTCCAGAAGAACCATCAGAATCACGGGGAGATCGACGAGCTTCTCGGCTCGATCGAGGACAGCCTCAAATCCCTGGATACGATGCGGGCCGAGATCCTCACCCGGTTCGACGAGGACAAGGAGAAGGCGAAGCAGGGGGCCTTCGACCAGCAGAGCGAGGCGAACCTGCGGGAGACCCTCGACCGTCAACGGGCCCTGTTCAACACCGTGGTCAGTCAGCTCAAGCAGGCTGAATTCATCAGCGACTTCAACGGGATCACCGCCCAACTCCTCGAGGCACCCAACGCGCCCGCGATCCCGGTTCAGCCGCAGACGGCCCTCATCCTGCTCGCCTCGCTGTTGGCCGGGGCGATCGTGGGGGTGGGCACGGCCTTCGTCTCCGACCGGCTCGATCAGCGCATCCGTTCGATCGACGACTTGCGGCGATCGCTGCGGCTCAACGTCATCGGCCAGGTGATGCACATGCACGAGGAACAGAGGAAGACGATCGGCGAGCCGGGCCTGGTCGTCCACTCGATGCCGCGCTCCCCATGGGCCGAGGCCTACCGGGCGGTGCGCACCAACATCGAATTCATCCGCAGGAATCAGCGGCTCGAGGTGCTCATGGTCACGAGCCCGCATGCGGGAGACGGCAAGAGCACATCGGCCGGCAACATCGCGATCAGCCTGGCCAAGGCCGGTCGTCGCGTCCTCATCATCGACGCGGATATGAGGAAGCCGTCGATCTACAAAAACTTCAACGTCTCCAGGGCGCGTGGCCTCTGCCACGTCCTCCGAGATCTCCTGCCGTTCGAGCAAGTCGTGCAGTCGACGCAGGTTGAAAACATCGACATGCTTACGTCTGGTCCGGATGTCCCCAACCCGGCCGAGCTCCTGACGTCGGCCCGCCTCATCGAGCTGATCGAGGAGGTCCGCAACGCGTATGACTTCGTGATCATCGATTCTCCCCCGATCCTCGCCGTCACCGACTCGTCGATCATCGGCGCCCTGGTCGACGGGATCCTGCTCGTCGTGCAGGCGACGAGCCTGCGGCACAACGAGGCTGCGAGGACCGTCGAGCTCCTCGAGAACCTCGGCACGCCCATCGTCGGCGCCCTGATCAACGGCATCGGTCGCGAGGGTGGTGGCTATGGCTACGGATATGGCTATGGCTACGGATATGGGTATGGCGACGTATACGGGGTGTACGGAAACAACTCCGGGACGACCCAGGTGAGCGACGACGGCATGAGGACGCCGGTCCAGCATGGAGAGAAGACGACTCACCATTCGCAGAATGGCCAAGGCGGGCGCGAAGGCGTATCGATCTGAACGGGCTTACTCCGACGTGACACTCGAGGTGACGACGATGGCCTACCGCATGCCGTGGAACGCGAGATTATTCAGCATAACGCCCTTGATCGTACTGGCCGCCGTCGCGCGGACCGTCTGCGCGGGCGAGCCGCCCAAGCCGGGGCAGCCCATCATCCTCGTGAAGCGTTGCAGCGTGGAATACAAGTTATCCTCCCGGCTGGGCCCTTCGACCATCGGCGTCCTGCAAGATTGCCTCGTCCGGCCGGGCGATAAGGTCAAGGCGGGGCAGGCCCTCGGCCACCTCTTCAATCACGATGCCAGGATTGATTACGAACGCTGGTCGATGGAAGCGGATAGCATGGTCGACATCGAGCTCAGCAAGGCGAAGCTCGCCGAGGTCATGAGCCGTTCTCGCGCCGCCGAAGAATTGCGGAAGCGCAAATTCGTCAGCGACGAGGATATGAACCGGCTGAGACTCGAGGTCACCGCCGCCACCAAGGAGGTCGAAGGGGCCATCCATCGTCAGAGGCTCGCCAAGATCCAGAAGCAGCAGGCCGAGGCGGTGCTGCTCTCCCGCGAGATCGTCAGCCCCTTCGACGGCGTGGTCGTCTTCGTCGGGAAGAGCGTGGGTGAGCCGATCCTCGCGACCGAGAGCTTCATCCGGGTCGTCAATACGGAAAATCTCAGCATTATCGGGCATCTAGATATAACGGACGCCTGGCGGGTTACCCCGGGCCAGCGCGTGCGGGTCATGCCCGACGTCCAGGGGGCGGACCTGGCGGTGGAGCAGGAGGTCTTCGACGGACGCATCACCTTCGTCGATAGCGAGATCGATCCCAGGCTCCGCACCTGCAAGGTCATCGCCGAGGTCGAGAACCGCTCGGGGCTGCTCCGCGCCGGGATCGATGCCCATATGGAGATCTTGCCCAAATATCTCGATGCTCAGTCCGCCACGTCCGGACGCGCCCAGGGAGCCCCTTGACCCTCGGCGTTCTTCGGGGCCGACTCGTTCGCGAGTTCCCTGGCCGATGCAGCCCGAACCGGGCTCAGTCGCCCCAACCTTTTCGAGCGATGCAGGCTCGTCGTACTTCGACCGGTACTCCTCTTCCAGGCGCATCACGATGTCCAAGACAAACGGTTTGGCGGAACTCCCGCCGCAGACGATCGAGTCCGACGCCGCCGTCCGACTCGGGCGGGTCATCCAGGAGCGAAGCGCCCGCGTCGGCGTCATCGGACTGGGATATGTCGGATTACCGCTGGTCGAGCTGTTCAGCCAGGCGGGATTCCCCGTCCTGGGCTTCGACGTCGACGACTCGAAGGTGGATCAGCTCCAGGCGGGCGTGAGCTACATCGGCCACATCAAGTCGGAGCGGATCGCGACGCTCCGTCGCGGCGGGAAGTTCGAGGCGACCTCCGACTTCAGCCGCCTCGCCGAGGCCGACGCCATCATCATATGCGTCCCGACGCCGCTCGGTACGCATCGCGAGCCGGACCTCTCGGCGGTGATCGCGACCGGCCGGGCGATCGGCCGTCACCTTCGAGCCGGGACGCTCGTGGTGCTCGAGAGCACGACGTATCCCGGCACCACTCGCGACGTCCTCCGGCCGGAACTCGAGTCCAATGGCCTCATCGCGGGCCGCGACTTCTTCCTGGCGTACAGCCCCGAGCGAGAAGATCCGGGCAACCCCAAGTTCTCGGCCGGGACGATCCCCAAGGTCGTCGGCGGCTGGGACGAGACGAGCGCCGAGCTGGCCCAATCACTGTACGGCGCGGCGGTCCCCGAGGTCGTGCCCGTCTCGAGCTGCGAGGTCGCCGAGGCCTGCAAGATCCTCGAGAATACGTATCGAGCCGTGAATATAGCCCTCGTCAATGAACTGAAGCTGGTCTTCGATCGGATGGGGATCGACGTCTGGGAGGTCATCGACGCGGCCAAGACCAAGCCCTTCGGCTTCCAGGCCTTCTACCCCGGTCCGGGGCTCGGCGGGCATTGCATCCCGATCGACCCATTCTACCTCACGTGGGCCGCTCGGCAGTACGGCCTGCACACGCGGTTCATCGAGCTCGCCGGCGAGGTGAACACGGCGATGCCGCATCACGTGGTCGACCGAGTCGTCGCCGCGCTCAATGAGCGGGCCTTGCCGCTCAAGGGGAGCCGGATCCTGGTCCTCGGTGCGGCGTACAAGCCCAACGTCGACGACTGTCGTGAGAGCCCCTCGTTCGAGCTCATGGAACTGCTCGAGGAGCGTGGCGCCGTCATCAGCTATAACGACCCGCACATCCCGAGCCTGCCGCCGATGCGCCACCACTCGGTGCGGCTCGACAGCACCCCGCTCACCGCGGAGGTCCTTTCGTCGCAGGATTGCGTGCTGATCGCCACGGATCACGCCGCTTATGACTGGGGATTCGTCGTCGAGCATGCGTCGCTGGTCGTGGATACGCGAGGGGCGACGCGCCGGCTCGGGCGTGCCGGGCGTGCCGTCATCGTCATGGCCTGAGGTCGTGGTGGCCGGCCATCCGACGCAGGCTTGTCGGATGGCCTCGGCCGATCCCGTGGGAGAATGCTCGTGCGATCATCCGTGCGATCCGAACAGGACTATGCCGTCGAAACAGGCACTGCCCGATCTCGACTCCAGGCCGCTGCCGAGCGAGTCTGCGCGGGGCTCGGACTGATCGCGCTCTCGCCGTTGCTGGCGGCGCTGGCCGTCGCCGTGAAGCTCAACTCGCCTGGCCCGATCCTCTTCCGCCAGGTGCGCGCGGGCCTAGGGGGCAAGGACATCTCCATCTGCAAGTTCCGGACGATGACGGTCCGGAAGGGGAGCGAGGCGGGATCGTTCGACGCCGGGGACGGCTCGAGAGTCACGAGCGTGGGGCGGTTCCTCAGGGTCTCGAAGCTGGATGAACTCCCGCAGCTCTGGAATGTGGCGAAGGGGGATATGGCGCTGGTCGGGCCTCGCCCCGAGGTGCATCGCTGGGTGGCCGCGTATCCGGAAAGATGGGCGTTTGTGCATACTGTGATGCCGGGAATCACCGACCCGGCGGCGATCGTCTATCGCCATGAGGAGCGGATCCTGGCGTCGTCCGCCGATCCGGAGCGGGCGTATCGCGAGGAGATCCTCCCCCATAAGTTGCGTCTCTATGAGGAATACGTGCGGACGCGAAGCCTCCTGGGCGACTGCCTGATCCTCGCCAGGACGTCCTTCGCCATCGTCGGGATCGGCCGGAGAAACGAGTCGTGAACGAACGCGTGACCACGGGGATGGAGTCGTCGAACGTCCTTATTCCGCCACCGGGCCGCGAGTCGGCCGGGCAGGGGGGACGTGCCCGCGTTATCCCCTTCTCCAAGGTCGTCTGCGATGGCAACGAACTGGCGTATATCCGGGAGGTCCTGGAGAGCGGCTGGCTCACGACCGCGAGCAAGACCAAGGCCTTCGAGGAGAAGTTCTCCGAGGTCGTGGGGGCGCGGTACTGCTGCGCGGTTAACTCCTGCACCTCGGCGCTCCACCTCGGCCTGGAGGCTTTGGGAGTTGGGCCCGGGGACAAGGTGCTGGTGCCGACGATGACCTTCACCGCGAGCGCGGAGGTCATTCGCTACCTGGGGGCCGAACCCATCTTCCTCGACGTCGATTTCGGCACGGCTTTGCTCACCGAGGCGATCGTCGAGGAGGCCCTCGATGCGCACCCCGAGGCCAAGGTCCTGACGGTCGTCCATTTCGGCGGTCAGGCCGCGGCGATGCTCGATGGAGAGCGAGGCGGCATCCTGGCACTCTGTCGCCAGCGAGGGGTACGGGTGATCGAGGACGCGGCGCATGCCTTCCCGGCCAGGGAAGGGGGGCGCCCGGTAGGTTCCCTCGGCGACGTGACCTGTTTCAGCTTTTATGCGAACAAGACGATCACCACGGGCGAAGGCGGGATGCTGACGACCGATGATCCGGAGATCGCCGAACGCGTGCGGGTGATGCGATTGCACGGTATTGATAGAGATATCTGGAAACGGTTTATCTCCGAATATCCGATGTGGGAATATGACGTCATCGCCCCCGGCTACAAGTATAATATGCCCGACCTGAACGCGGCGATCGGCCTCGCCCAACTCGAGCGGGCCGACGTCCTGCGAGACGCCCGCGAGCGTTGCGCGAGGTATTACTTCGACGTGCTGGGCGACCGGGCGGATCTCGACCTGCCGGTCATCCGGGTCCCCTTCGCGGATCACGCCTGGCACCTCTTCTGGATCGTGGTCCAGCCGGAGACGGTCGGGCGGAACCGACTCATCGAGCTGCTTTCGCAGCGAGGGATCGGCACGTCGGTGCATTACAAACCCTTACATCGCATGAAGTATTATCGGGAGCGTTACGAGCTCGATCCCGGTCGATTCCCCGGCGCCGAGCGGCTCTGGCGAGGCTGCCTGTCGCTGCCCCTGTATCCCTCATTGTGTGACGACGACCTGCGTTACATCACGGATTCGTTGGTCGATTGCCTCGGTTGATTGTCGAGGGAGGCCTACATTGAATACGACGAATTCAGCCGAGTCCCCCTCGAAAGCGGATGGTGTCATCTGCACCAAGGCCGGTTGCTCGGGCTCCAAGGGGATGCTTGCGGGTCTGGCTTGCCCGTCATGTCGGGAGCCGTTGCCGCTCGGATCTGAGGGGGGACTCTGCGCGTCGTGCGGGAGGGAAGCCCGGGCCCGAGGGGGGAGGTTGGCCGACTTCCTGGGCGGCGAGGGTGCCATGGCGGAGTCGATCCTGTCCTGGCCCTTGGGCATTGTCGCAGGCATCGCCTCCGACCTGCTGAGCCTTCGCCAGGGTCGAGACTTCCGCCACGCTCGGCTCGTGGAGCTCGAGGAGTTGGGGCTCGTGACGATGGAAGGGCGATTGACGGGCGTCGGCCGGATCCTGGCTTATCACCAGGCGGAGTACGAGCGTCAGGCCGCCGGAGACTTCATCGAAGGGTCGATGCTGGATCGGATGGAACTCGGGCCGGATTCCAGGGTCCTGGATGTTGGCGCGGGGGCCGGGCAATCGCTCCGGCTGCTGGGCCCCCTCGGCGTGGAAGGGCGTACGGGGGTGGACATCGATCTCGTGGCATTGGCGTTCGGATGCCGGATGTCGGAGGCTTGCGGCGAGCGGATCCAGTTCGTGCGGGGATCCGCCGAGTCTTTGCCGTTCCCCGATGCGAGCTTCACGCACGTCATCTCACGCGTGGCACTTAATTATGTACATCAGGCCACGGCACTCTCCGAGATGGCCCGCGTGCTTCGGCCCGGCGGGTTGATCTATTGCCGCGCGGAGGGACCAGGTCACGACCTCAAGCGACTGTTTCACTCGCGAAACCCATACCGGATCCTCGGCGAACTGCATCACTTCGCCCACGGGGTAGTCTTCGGCATGACCGGCCGGCAAATGACGCCGGGACAGCGATTCGCAGGCGGACGCACGTTCGCCACGCTCAAGTGGATCGCCCGGCGTTTGAAGCAGGGGGGATGCGAGGTCCTCGCGGCCGAGACTCCACGATATGCCTCGATTCCCAGGCAATACATCGTCCTCGCCAGGAAAGAGCGCGAGGCCCACGGCCGACTCGTCGTCGGTCAGGATGCATGATCGGTGACAGGCCTAGCTGGGATGAATTCGATGGCCAACGCTTCCGGACCCCACGTTTCGATCGTCATCCCGTGCCGCAATGAGGCCCGTCACATCGAGGTGTGCCTGCGGTCGATCCTCGCCCAGGAGACGTTGCCCGACGCCCGGACGTTCGAGGTGGTGATCGCCGATGGGATGAGCGACGACGGGACGCGAGCCAGGCTCGACGCGATCGCCGCGACCGACTCTCGCGTGAGGGTCGTCGACAATCCCGGACGGATCGTCTCGACGGGGCTGAACGCGGCCATCCGCGCCGCGAGGGGTCGCATCATCATCCGCGTCGATGCCCACACGAAGTATGCACCCGACTATGTGAAAGAGTGCCTGCGCACCCTCGAATCGACGGGTGCCGACAATGTCGGGGGGCCCTGGCAGGCCGTCGGCGAGACCTGGCGGCAACGCGCCATCGCCGCCGCATTCAAGAGCCCCTTTGCCAGCGGTGGTAACAAGGCGCATGCCCCCGACTATGAAGGCCCCGTCGATACGGTTTACCTCGGATGCTGGCTCAAGGAGACCTTGATCCGGCTCGGCCTCTTCGACGAGGAACTCGTCCGCAACCAGGACGACGAGCTGAACTTCCGGATCATCAAGGCAGGAGGCCGAATCTGGCAATCGCCGAGGATCCGGAGTTCCTATCAGCCCAGGTCGTCGCTCAGGGCTTTGTTCCGCCAGTATCTCCAGTATGGCTACTGGAAGGTCCGGGTGATTCAGAAGCACCGCCGGCCCGCCTCGTTGCGGCATCTCGTCCCGGTGATGTTCGTGCTTGGGGTGTGCTTCGGCTGGCTCGCGTCGCTCATCCATCCCGTCCTTGGCATCGCCTATCTCGCCGTGCTGGGGATCTACGGCCTCGTCAACCTCTCCTTTTCGATCAAGGCCGCCGCATCGCATGGCTGGGAGCTACTGCCGATCCTGCCGATCGTCTTCCTCGGCTATCAATTCGGATATGGGTTGGGGTTTGCCCTGGGGATCGTCGATTTCATCATCCTGCGTCGCGGGGCGCGAAGTACGATGACTCATCTGACGCGTGCGACTCATCCTCAGGCCCTGGGAGAGGTGGGAACAACTCAGGCCAGTTGATGAATTTGAGTTGGTCCGCGCGAGTCATTAAAAATCCTTGGGGAGTCGATCCGGGATGGCGGGTCGACTCCCCAAGTCATTGATCGAGACAGCATGGCAAATGGCTCGCTGCGGGTCACTTCATGGCTTGTCGTCGTGCCGCTTCGCGCTTCATGAGCCACGGGACGAAATACCAGGCTCCGATTCCGCCGGCGACCCCGCCGACCGTCATCGGGAGGATATCGTCGTGGGTCAGGTGCTTCAGACCGGCGAAGACCCGGTAGAACCAGAACGCACTGGAGAGGAGCGAAATCACGCCCAGGAACATCACGGTCTTGTAGAACATCGGACTTTTCCCTTCGTTTCAAGTGATTGTCATGCAGCCCTGGCCATCATCAGTGACCGCGCGTGATTCCTCAACTTGGGCCGCCGCTCCTCGAGATCCGAGCGACGTTAGGAAGGAATGAACGCAATTGCATGACTCGCCATTTCACGGTTGAGAGACCCGTCGGCTTCGTACGATGGGTTATCCGTGTTGGTGAGAACATCGGACAGGAATCGAGCCGATGAGGCCGGGGTCCGCCTCATTACCGAGTTGAATCGGAGGAGGTTCGCCTACCCTCAAGGCATTCGATGGTGTCTAGTCCATGATTGCTTGAGGGTGCACGTTTGGGATGTGATGTCGTCGTGTGAGCGATGTCAGGTTCCAGCGAGCCACTCGCAATACTGGCTGCTCGAGGTCCAGCTCAATTTCACCATCACCACTGATGTTTGGTGATTTGCGGGCTTGGGGGAGAATGGTGGGAGAGCGTTCTTGTCCAGGCTTCCACGGAGCCCCATCGAGCGGGCCGCGAATTTGTTAGGCGTAGGGCTCTGAACCAAGGGGGTTGTCGACGCAAAGGTCGGAAAATCCTGCCATGTCGCTTGTTCGCGCAGGCCGCTAGTAAAGTCATAACCCGCACGAACCGATCAATATAGACGTCCTCCCCCCAGCAACGCCATTCCGACCATTCGCTGAGGACGCTCATGAAGGGGCCCTGCTCGAGCAAGGAGCTGATCACTTTTGTTGGCTCGGCGGGATTGCCGACGGGCGAAAACTCCTCAAGGACGAGGCAGATGAACCAGTCAATCAAAATTCCAAACGTGGGGCATATGAAGCAAGCGATTGCGAGATCAATCGCTTGCGGCATCATGTTGCTGGTTCTGCCGTCCTGCGGGATCCCCCGTCTCCACAAGCCGGAGCCGGGGCCGAACTTACCCGAGAGTTTCAACGGGACGACCAGCCCCGAGAACTCGTCCATGCTCGGGGTGGATGAGTTCTACCACGACGCCAATCTCTCAGGCCTCATCTACCAGAGCCTGGCCAACAATCGAGAGCTGAAGAATCTGGAACAGGAAGTCCAGGTCGCCAGCAACGAGGTTCTGGCCCGATCCGGTGCCTACCTCCCCTTCGTCAGCGCCGCGACGGGCGCGGGGATGGACAGGCCCAGTCGCTTCACGCGAGACGGGGCCGTCGACCGCCAGCTCAATATCATCCCAGGCCAGGCCTTTCCCAACCCACTGGGAAACTTCATGGCTGGCTTCAACGTCAACTGGCAAGTCGACATCTATCGGCAGTTGCGTAATGCCCGAGACGCAGCCCTCGAGCGCTACCAGGCCGCGATCGATCGGCGGAACTATTTCGTGACCCGTATGGTCGCGGACATCGCCGAGAACTATTACCGGTTGATGGGCCTCGACAAGCGGATCGAGAACCTGGATACGATCATCGAGTTGCAGGAACGCAGCCTCCAGATCGCCCAGGCCAGGAAGGAAGCGGCTCGCGGCACTGAACTGGCCGTTCAGCGTTTCCTCGCGGAAGTCCGCAAGAACCAGAGCGAAAAGCTGATCATCTATCAGGACATCGTGCAGACCGAGAACCGGATCAACTACATCCTGAACAGGTTCCCGCAGCCGGTCCAGCGCGACTCCTCGAACTTCTTCAACCTGACCATCAACACCCTGAATGTGGGTGTACCTTCGCAGTTGCTCCAGAACCGGCCGGACATCCGCCAGACCGAGCGTGAGTTGGTCGGCTCCGGTCTCGATGTGAAAGTCGCCCGCGCTAACTTCTATCCGCAGCTCGTAATCACCGCGGGCATCGGATACGAGGCCTTCAACCTGAAGTACCTCTTCAACCCGCAGGCATTCATCGCCAACGCGGCGGGCGGATTCGTCGCCCCGTTCGTCAACAGGCGAGCCATCAAGGCCCAGTACCTGTCCGCAAATGCCCGCCAGCTGCAGGCCGTGTACAACTATCAGCGCACCATCTTGAACGCCTTCACCGAGGTCATCAACCGCCTGGCGATGGTGGAGAACTACCGCAAGAGCATCGAGATCAAGAAGCTGCAGTTGCAGTCTCTCGAATCCTCGGTGGATCTCGCCGGCCGGCTCTTCCAGAGTGCTCGAACCGAGTACATCGACGTGCTGTTCGCCCAGCGTGACCTCATGGACGCGAGGATGGTCCTGATCCAGACCAAGGCGGAGCAGTTGTCCGCCATCGTGAACGCCTATCAGGCCCTCGGCGGTGGCAACATGCTGATGCTCGCCGGCCCGGGAGGCCTGGGCAGCCAGTTCCCGATCATCCACGTCGTCCAGAACGGCGACACCTTCTCGTCGATCTCGACACAGTACTACAAGTCGGCCCGGTATCAGAAGTCTCTTTGGGCCGCCAACAAGAAGGTCGTCCGCTCGATGGACCGCCTGGCCGTCGGCGAGAAGATCATCATCCCGCGAGTGGATCAGCTCGAACCGTCCTTGATCGAGGCCGGGTCTGACCCCGAACCGGCTCCCGCCCTCGCCGCGTTGCCGGCCGGCGACCCGACGGCCGCCCCGCCCCCGCCCCCCGCCGGGGCCGCTCCCGGGCCGTTTGTCGGACCGGATTCCAATTCTCCCACCGCCACCGAGCCCCCCGCAGCGGTTCCGTCTTCCGGAAGCGTGCCGGCCGCCCCCGCGGGACCGCAGGAGCCCAACGTGGGTGCCGCTGCTCTACCCACCGCGGTCGTCCCTCCGGCCGCGAATCTGCCGGCTCCGGGAGGCCCGCAGGAGGTCAGCCCCTCGGCGTTACCCGAACTCCCTCCGGTCCCGCTCGATCCGGCGACGACGGTGAAGTGACCATCCGGCACGATTTGGCCGGGATTCTTCCAGCACTCCCTGCCTCGGTCGACTGAGACTGCGAACGACATGCGACGGCCCCCCTATCCGCCACAACGAGGCGGGCAGGGGGGCTGAGTCGTTGATTAGCTCCCATTACTCTCGAAAGCGTTTGGCAAGATTCGACACGAACTCGTTGATGCCGAGGGCCGAGCTGCGGAACGGCGAAATGATTCGTTGGACGGTCAGGCGGCGTCTCGAAGGCCAGCTACCGGCAACGAGACCGATCGTGGCCCATGGCGGGGTCCTTTAAAGATGGGCATTCCTGTTCCTAGAGCGGACCTTGGAATTGTCGCGATCCAGGAGGATGAAGTGAACGTAGAAGCTCAGGCATGTCCGACTGAGTCTATTAGCGATGTTTCGAGCAACTATTCGTGGTTTCTTGACTTCCGTCGACTGCCTCTCTAAAATTTCCCTGATCCAATCTTCAGGTTTTCGTTTTCCCGAATTTAGATTCGCCTGGCACGTCGAAAAAGAGTATATAGTGTGGAGCTGCGGGCTCCACCACCCCGCCAGAGAGAATCCACGACGCGATCTGGTAGAACGCCATCTCGCCGGGTGCCGGCGAGCGAGCCTCGAATCCTGACATTCGAGAAGCGAGGGGCCGTGCCCGACCGTAAGAGTCTCGTCTTCACGCTATGGCTCACGTCCTTGGTGGCGTTGCTGGCGTCGATCTTGCTCGCGCCGGTCCCGACGTCGGCCTTCATCACCGTCACGTCTCAGCCCGATTGCCCGCATCGCCATTGCTCTCTGTGCCCGGGTCCTTCGACGTCCAGCTTCAGCGCGGCGATGGCCACGGACGTCGTCCGGCAGGTGACCGCACTTCCATTCGAAATCGAGGAGCAGGATCGAACCGATATCCTGGATGAGCCTCGAGTTGCATTCTTGGTGCTTTCGTTCTTCCGCAAGGATCTCGATCGCAAGGTGATCGCTCCTCGCTCGATTCTCTCCCTCTACCCCCTCCGCTGTTGATCGTCGCTTGATATAGTGGTGATCGCCGGCTGATATGTCGCCGATCCTTTGGCCATCATCCCGGCCCGAGCCTGGGTGTAGACGAGCCACTGATGACGCCGACCGGCTAGACCGCTTTTCGCCAATCCCCTCATCCTGGGCGAGATGCCCTGTGGGGTCATCAAACTGGCGCGAAACGGAAGCTGACGTCCGCGATCGATCGACGACGACCAGGCCGGGAGATCCTCCCGCACCCCCTCCGACGCCAATTCCCCCTCTGGCGTCGAATCGAGTCGGATTGCCATCCGTACTCAACATCCCCTCCTATTCCACGTCACGTTTCCTTGCCCAAGGAATCGGCAGAGAGTCGAGTTTGAGAAGGAGCCTCTTGTGAATCCGTTCAAATTTGCCATACGACGGCCGTTTACCACCCTGATGCTGCTGGTTGCCGTGCTCGGCGGCGGGGTCTACGGCCTTTACCGGTATCGCGTCGACATCCCGCAACTCAATACCCGCAAAGTTTACGCGTATTTTGATTACATTGGCGTGAAGGCCAAGCCCATCAAGGATCGCGTCGTCACCCAGGTCGAGTCTTACCTCCACAAGGAAGAGGAGAAGGTCCACCACGAGCCCCACAAGGTCGTGGTCACCAGCCCCAAGGCTGAAGACATCGTCATCAACCAGCAGTACGTCTGCCAGATCCACTCTCAGCAACATATTAACGTGCGTGCTCTGGACAGCGGATACCTCAGGAAGATCAACGTCAGGGAAGGCCAGGCGGTGAAGGAGGGGGATGTGATGTTCAAGATCGTCCCCATCCTTTACGAGGCCAAGCTGGACGCCGAGACGGCCGAGGCCAATCTCGCCCAACTGGAATACAACTTCACGAAGAAGTTGTCCGAACAGAAGGTGGTCTCCCCGAATGAGGTGCAGTTGCTCCAGGCGAAGCTGGCCAAGGCCAATGCCAAGGCGAAGCTGGCGCGGGCCGAACTCGATTTCACCGATGTCAAGGCTCCCTTCAACGGCATCATCGACCGCCTGCACGAGCAGCTCGGCAGCTTGATCAAGGAAGGGGACATCCTCACGACCCTCTCCGACAACAGCCTGATGTGGGTCTACTTCAACGTTCCCGAGGCCCGCTACCTCGAGTACATGTCCGCCGTGGGCAAGCACGAGGAAAATCAGGGGATCGAGCTCATCCTGGCGAACGGCTCCAAGTTCAATCAACTCGGCAAGATCGGTGCGATCGAGGCCAAGTTCAACAACATGACCGGCAACATCGCCTTCCGTGCCGACTTCCCGAATCCGGACGGCCTGCTGCGTCACGGCCAGACCGGCACCGTCTCGCTCCACCGGACGGCGCATGATGCGATCGTCATCCCCCAGCGCGCGACCTTCGAAATCCTCGACAAGCGTTTCGTCTTCGTCGTCGACAAGGACAACAAGGCACATCAGCAAGAGATCAGCATCCAGAACGAGATGGATGACATTTTCGTGGTGAATAAGGGTGTGAAGGTGACCGACAAGATCGTCCTCGAGGGGATCCGGCAGATTCACGACGGCGATAAGCTGGACTACGAGTTCAAGCCCGTGGAACAGGTTCTCGCCTCGCTGAAGAACAGGGCGGAATAAGGTCCGCCCCCGCCGGAAATCGGCCTCGGAAGACGTCCCGGACGCATCCAACTCCACCCCAATATCGCGGAACCATGTTTTCAAACATCCTCCATCGGCCTGCGCTGGCAATCGTGATCTCGATTGTCATCGTGTTCCTTGGGGGGCTGGCGATCGTGACATTACCGATCTCCCAGTTCCCCTCCGTCGCCCCCCCGAGCGTGCTGGTCACCGTGGCTTATCCCGGTGCCAGTGCCAACGTGTTGGTCGACTCGGTGCTGATTCCCCTGGAGCAGGCCATCAACGGCGTCCAGGACATGCGTTACATGGCCTCCGCCGCCACCAGCGCCGGCGAGGCCACGATCCAGATCATCTTCGAGCCGGGCACGGATCCCAACGTGGCCGTCTTGAACGTGAACAACCGCATCAACATGGTGAAGAACCGCCTCCCACCCCTCGTGGAGCGCGAAGGTATCATCGTCATGCAGGCCATGACGAGCATGTTGATGTATGTCAATGTTTATAGTACGGCGGAAGGCGCGGACCAGAACTTCCTCTACAACTTCGCCTTCGTCAACCTCCTGCCCGAAATCAAGCGGATCCGCGGCATCGGCACCGCCACGATCCTCGGAAGCCGCCAGTATGCGATGCGGGTCTGGCTGAATCTCGATCGGATGCGGGCCTACAGCGTCTCCTCCGACGACGTCATGAAGATGATCGGCAAGCAGAGCATGATCGGGTCGCCTGGGCGACTCGGGCAGGCGACGGGCAGGACCTCGCAGACCGTCGAATATGTGCTGACCTGGGTGGGACGTTATAACAAGCCGGAGCAATATGAGAACATCGTCCTGAGGGCGAACCCAGACGGCGAGATCCTGCGGCTCAAGGACGTCGCCAAGGTCGAGCTGAGCGCCTCGTACTACAACCTCTACTCGGACATCGACGGCTACCCCTCCGCGGCCATCGTGCTCAAGCAGAGCCCCGGCTCGAACGCGGCCGTCGTCATCGAGGAGGTCAAGGAGAAGCTCAAGGAGCTGAAGGCGGAGACGTTCCCGAGCGGCATGGATTTCCAGGTCAGCTATGACGTCTCCAGCTTCCTCGAGGCCTCCATCGACAAGGTGCTCCACACGCTGTTCGAGGCCTTCGTGCTGGTGGCCCTGGTGGTCTTCCTCTTCCTCGGCGACTGGCGATCCACGTTGATTCCGACGCTGGCGGTCCCGGTCTCATTGATCGGCACCTTCTTCGTCATGCTCTTGCTCGGCATGTCGATCAACCTGATCACGCTCTTCGCGCTCGTGCTCGCGATCGGCGTCGTGGTCGACGACGCCATCGTGGTGGTCGAGGCGGTACACGCCAAGATGGCGGAGAAGCACCTCTCGCCCTATCGGGCGACGATGGAAGTCATCCAGGAGATCAGCGGCGCGATCATCGCCATCACCATGGTGATGACCGCGGTGTTCATCCCGGTGACCTTCATGACCGGGCCGGTCGGCACCTTCTATCGCCAGTTCGGCCTCACGATGGCCAC
The DNA here is from genome assembly GCF_049331405.1 of Singulisphaera chitinilytica. Classification (NCBI taxonomy): domain Bacteria; kingdom Pseudomonadati; phylum Planctomycetota; class Planctomycetia; order Isosphaerales; family Isosphaeraceae; genus Singulisphaera; species Singulisphaera chitinilytica. Next base: position 4,843,010 of record NZ_CP186274.1, on the reverse strand, counting down.
GTCCATCGTCCTCTCCGGCGTCGTCGCCTTGACGCTCACGCCGGTGCTCTGCGCGATGCTCCTCAAGCCCCACTCGCACGCGAAGAAGCGCGGGCCGCTGGCCATGATGCTGCATCTCTTCGACCGCGGCGTGGAGAAGGTGACGGGGGGTTACGCGAGCATCCTCCGCAGGATCGTCACGCGTCGAATGTTCACGATGTCCGTCATCGGGATCTTCACCTTCTTCATCTACGCGGTGACCACGCAACTCCCCTCGGGCTTCATCCCGCTGGAGGACCAGGGGATGATCTACGGGATCATCCAGACGCCGCCGGGATCGACCCTCGAGTACACGAACTCGAAGTCCCACGAGTTGCAGGCGATCGCCAAGAAGATCGACGGCATCACCTCGGTCTCTTCGCTCGCCGGTTACGAGGTTCTGACGGAAGGCCGCGGTTCCAATGCAGGGACCTGCTTGATCAACCTGAAGAACTGGAACGACCGCAAGATGACCTCGAAGGAGATCATCGCGGAGCTCGAGGAAAAGTGTAAGACGATGGCCAACGTCAAGCTCGAGTTCTTCGAGCCTCCCGCGGTTCCGGGCTTCGGTGCGGCCGGTGGTTTCTCGATGCGTGTGCTCGACAAGACCAACTCGGGCGACTACAAGCGGCTCGGCGAGGTGACCGAAAAGTACCTGGCGGCGCTTGGGAAACGTAAGGAGGTGAAGGGCCTCTTCACCTTCTTCGCCAGCAACTATCCCCAGTATGAGCTGGTCATCAACAACGACGTGGCCATGCAGAAGGGGGTCACGATCGGCGACGCGATGGATAACCTTTCCATCGTCGTGGGCAGCACCTGGGAACAGGGCTTCATCCTCTTCGGCCAGTTCTTCAAGGTCTTCGTCCAGGCCTCGCCGGAGTTCCGCCGGTATCCCGAAGACTTGAAGAACATGTTCGTCAAGAATGACCAGGGTGAGATGGTCCCGTACTCGTCCTTCATGGAGATCAAGAAGCTCCAGGGCTTGAACGAGATCAACCGGTATAACCTGTATACCTCCGCGGCCATCCAGGGTGCACCGGCCCCGGGCTTCAGCAGCGGTCAGGCCATCAAGGCGATCCGCGAGGTTGCCAAGGACACGCTGCCCCCCGGCTTCGACGTCGGCTGGGAGGGTCTCACGTATGACGAGGCGAATGCGGGAAATATGGCCGTCTATATCTTCCTGATCGTCGTCATCTTCGTGTACTTGGTGCTCGTCGGGCAGTACGAGAGCTTCCTGCTGCCGCTGGCGGTGATCCTGTCCCTCCCGGTCGGGATCTTCGGCGCGTTCTTCCTCCTCCAGGTCATGGGGCTGGCGAACGACGTCTACGCCCAGATCGGCTTGGTCATGCTCGTCGGCTTGCTCGGCAAGAACGCTATCTTGATCGTGGAATTCGCGGTCCAGCGTCGCCGAGAAGGCCTGAGCATCAAGGAGGCGGCCATCGAAGGCGGCAAGCTGCGATTCCGCCCGATCTTGATGACCTCCTTCGCCTTTATCGCCGGCTTGCTGCCGCTCGTCATCGCGACAGGCCCAGGGGCCATCGGCAACCGCACCATCGGCACCGCATCTGTCGGCGGGATGCTCATGGGCACCTTGATCGGCGTCGTCATCATCCCCGGGCTCTACTACATCTTCGGGGTGATGGCCGACAATCGTTCGCTCATCAAGGACCATGCCGATGAGCCCCTGACCGAGGTCATCGCGGCCCCACATCATTGATCCATCGAAGGCGGTCGTTCAACACGACCTCGCCGATTGTGTCACCAGATTCGATGGGGCTCAGAAAGCCCCGATGACAAGACGTCGGCCCGGGGAGCCTCGCTCCCCGGGCCGACGCTTTTCTTTTTCCCTCATTGCGAGCGGTAGTTGATCCGGGATCTCGATTGCGAATCGATCGCTGCTGGCTCGTATGGCCAGGGCGCATCAGGCCGGCCCTGGAGTTCTTGCGACGTCGCTCGCTCAAGGCCGGGGCTTCGCATGGGCGCGAGGGCCCACCTTCGTCCGCCATTCCGCGGCCTTCGCAGGCTGGCCCCAGGCTTCGTAGAGTCGAACGGCCCTCTCGCTGGCCATAGCGAGCCGGTGGCGGGTGAAGAGAGGTGGGATTTCACCTTCTCGGGCCTTGAGGCCCTCGTAGCCCTTGACGATCAAAGGTTCCGCGTCGGCGTAGCGGCCCAGGCCGGTGAGGGCGGCGCCGAGGGTCGACTGTGCGTAGAAGGTCATGTCCGAGGGGGGCTTTCGGTCGTAGATGGCGACGCATTCGGCCAGGAGAGGCTCGGCGTCCTTGAACCGCTCGCTCCTGAGGAAGCTTTCTCCTTCGTCCAGGAGGACGCCGGCGTAGGTGACGGAGTCTGCGCCATGCTTACGCTTCGCTGCGGCGATCCATTTACGCCGCCAGGCGTCGGCCTCGTCGGTCTTGCCGACCTTGACCAGGCAATCGCCGAGGTCGCCGATGATGATGCCACCGTCGGCGAGGTTGAAGTCGAGCTTCTCGATGCCGGCGCCTGCCTGCAGGAGCAGGGCCAGGGCCTTGTCGTTGTCGCCGCGGGCCTTGTACGCCGCCCCGAGGCTCCACATCGTGAGGACGGTGTAGGGGTTATAGATTCCGAGGCTCTGGACCCGGGCCTCTCGGACACGCTCGCCGAGCTGGATCGCCTCGTCCAACCTCCCGAAGGCCCGATACGTGCCGGAAAGGCTGTCGAGGATCATCAAGGTATAGGGGTGATCGGCGCTGAGCCTGGGTACGATCTCGTCCCTCGCCTGTTCGAAGAGGGCCAGGGCCTTGCGCATTTGACCGGCCGCGCGATACCTCAGCGCCAGGGCGTTTATGGAGTTGATGTAGAGGAGGTGGTCGGGGCCGTGCTTCTTCAGACGGGCGTCGCGCACCTGCTCGGCCATGGCGATCGCCTCCTTCCCCTTCCCGAGGGCCGAATACACCCCGGCGAGGATGGTGAGGATGTCGAGGACCTGCGCATCGTCGGGCCCGAACTTGGCCACGAGGATGCCCCGCGATCGCTCCAGGATGGCGCGGGCCTTGTCAGCCTCGCCGGACTTATAGTAGGCCATGGCGAGGTTACGGTCGGTGGAGAGGGTATCGGCGTGGTCGAGCCCGAGCGTCCGCGCCTGGGTGTCGCGAACCTGTTCATATAAGGCGAAGGCCTCGGCCGGCTCGGCGAGTTCGAAGATCGTGGAAGCCCGCTGGGACTGGGCCGCGAGGGTGTCCTTGTGCTCGGGGCCGAGCCGTTCCCGGCGGGTGGCGACGGCCTTCGTCAACAGGTCCTTCGCCTTGGCGGGAAACCCGAGGGCGCGGTAGGTCCGGCCGAGCCGGTATTGCAGGTTCGCCACGACGAGGGGGTCGCCGACTGCGTCTCCTTCCAGATCCGCGGCGGCCCGATCCAGGCGATCGCCGAGGATCGCCCGCAGGGGGCGGCCCTCTTTCACTTCGGCATTGGGGTCGAGGTCTTCGAAGACCGACTCCAGGACCTCGCTCGCCTTCTCGACCTGCCGCAGCCGTCGTTGCGCCGCGGCGTTGGCCCTCGCTTCACCCTCGGCCCGCTCGGCCTCGGCTTTTCGGGCGCTATCGACCCGGATCAGGCCCCAGGTCGTCCCGGCGATCCCGCCGACCAGCAGGACGACGATGATGGTCGCGACCGCAATCGGGCCCTGGTTGCGACGCACGAACTTGCCGAGGAGGTAGCCGGCGGAGGGAGGGCAGGCCTCGACCGACTCGTCGGCCAGGTAGCGCCGGATGTCGCGCGTCAGCCCGCTGGCCGTTTCATAACGCCGAGTACGGTCCTTCTCCAGGCACTTCATCACGATCCAGTCGAGCTCCCCCTTCACTAGCCGGGCCAGGCGCCCGGGCTCCGTGGCACGCTCGGCCGCCAGGTTCGGGAGCGAGTCGCTGCTGCTCAGGCGGGCGCTCGGGCGAGGCGGGTCTTCCTCGCGGATCAGGCGGAGCATCTCGTGCAGGGCCGCCTCGTTGAATCGGCCACGCTCGAGCGGGGTCGAGCCGGTGAGAAGCTCGTAGAGGATCACGCCGAGGGCGTAGACGTCGGCCCTCGCGTCGACGTCGATGTTGTTGACCTCGGCCTGCTCGGGGCTCATGTAGAGCGGCGTTCCCAGCACGGCGCCGTGGGCGGTTTGCAGGGTCTCCTCGATGAGGCGCTCGCCGGTCGCCTTCGCAAGGCCGAAGTCGATGACCTTCGGGACGGCGTGGCCCTCGTAGCGGCTGACCAGGATGTTGTTCGGCTTCAGGTCCCGGTGGATCACGCCCTTGGTGTGGGCGTGCTGGACGGCCTGGCAGACGGCCACGAATAGCTCGAGCCGTTCGGCGACGCTCAGCTTCTCGTCGTCGCAGTAGCGGGTCAGGGGGACCCCCTCGACGAACTCCATGACGAAGAAGGGGCGGCCGGCGTCGGTCGTGCCGCCGTCGAGGACTCTGGCGATGTTCGGGTGCTCCATCAGTGCGAGGGCCTGGCGCTCGGCCTCGAACCTCGCGAGCACGTTCCGCGAATCCATCCCCGGCTTGATGAGCTTCAGCGCCACGATACGCCGGACCGGCTCCATCTGCTCGGCCTTCCAGACCGTCCCCATGCCGCCGACGCCGACCTCTTGCAGCAGCTTGTAGCGCCCGGCGAGGACCGCACCGGCGCTCGGAGCATCCGGGGAATCGTCAGGGGTGCCTCCGGCGAAGAGCGTCCAACCCGGCGGCTCTGGCCGGTCGAGGATGCCGAGGGTCCTGTCGTGGGCCTTGAGCAATTGCTCGATCCGTCGTCGGAGCGCGAGGTCATCGCCGCAGGCCTTGTCCAGGAACTTCTGGCGCTCGGCCATGGTCGGCTTCTGCAGGGCCTCGACGAACAGCGATTCCTCGTCCATCGCACCGACTCCAGATCCGCCAGCTCCCGGAGGTGGAAACGCGGACGGCAGGGAAGGGGATCGGCCTGGTCGAGCCGCCCCGAGACTCTCATCGACACAACGAAAGACCGTCTCTTCATATGATTCGAGCTATCCGTCCGCAAGACCCCAGCCCGTCTGATGACTCGCATTCAAGGGCCCCGTCCCGGGCCACCTCCCTTGCCGATTGATACGGCGCAGAGGGATCCAGGACGGGGGGAGAACGGGAGCCGGAACACATCGGAGCCGAGATTGAATCCGGTCCGGGGCCGGCTTACTGGATCAGGATGTTGTCGCCCGAGCCTCCGTCGAGGATGTCGTTGCCCGGCCCGCCGATGAGGATGTCGTCGCCGTTGCCGCCGAGCAGGGTGTCGTTGCCGTCGCCGCCGATCAGGACGTCATTGCCGTCGCCGCCGTCGGCCGTGAGGGCGATCGCGGGGGCGGACAGGGCTGAGGCGACCACGACGTCATCGCCGCCCAGGGTGTTGACCACCAGCCGGTCGTTCGCGGCCTCGGCGCCCGTGATGTTCACCGTCGCGGCGAGGCCCGTCACGGCGACCAAACCGGCGTTGCCGCCCACGGTGACCTGATCGGCATCGTTGGTCCCGTTCACGATGATCGTGTCGGCGCTGCCATCGCCGAGTCCACTGCCAGCCGGGCTGCCGAGGTCGATGTTGAGTCGATTGAGGTCGGTGCCGGTGAGGTCGTTGACGGTCACGGTGTCGGCGCCGCCGAGGGTGTTGAGGTCGATGCCCTCGATCCCATGGAGGTCCATCGTGATGTTGGCGACGTCACGAGTGAGACGGACGCGGTCGCCGTCGGCGGAGATGACGAACTTCTCGGAGACGTTGGCACCGTTGAACCGCAGCGAATCATCCCCGCCCTGGCCGTCGACGGTGTCACTGCCGTCGCCCGGATTCCATGCGAAGATGTCGTTGCCGTCGCCCATCAGAGCCAGGTCATTGCCCCGACCTCCATTGATGATGTCGTTCCCCCGGCTCCCCGTCAGGGTATCGTTCCCGTCGCCGCCGTTGATGGCCAGGCCGATCGAGTTGGGAGAGAGCCCGCTCGCGTCGACGGTGTCGTCGCCCCCGAGGGAGTTGACCGCGAGGCCGTCGCCCGGGCCGTCGCTCCTTTGGATGTTCACCGTCGCGGCCAGGCCCGAGACCTTGATGCCGGACGACGAGCTCGCCACCGAGATCTGGTCCGCGCCCGCTGTCCCGTTGACGATGACGTCGTCCGCCTGGCCGTCTCCCCGGCTCTGGCCAGGGACGGCCGCGAGGTTGAGGTTGATATCCTTGAGGTCGGTGCCAGTCAGGTCGTTGACGGCGACCGTGTCGGATCCGCCGAACGCGTACAGGAAGAGCCCCTCCACGCCGTCGAGGTCCATCGTGATGTTCGCGACGTCGCGGGTGAACCGCACCCGGCCGCCATTCGCCGAGACGTTGAAGTTCTCGCTGGCGTTGGAGCCGTTGAAGGCCAGGATGTCGTGGCCGTCCTGGCCCTCGACGGTGTCACTGCCGTCGCCCGGGTTCCAGGTGAAGCTGTCGTTGCCGGCCCCCAGGAAGGCCACGTCATTGCCGCGGTTGCCGATGACGGTGTCGTTGCCGTCGCCGCCGATCAGCAGGTCGTCGCCCTGGCTTCCCGAGATGGTGTCATTCCCCGTACCGCCGTCGACGGTCAGCCTCACGATCCCGGCGGGCAGGGTCGCCGCCTTGACGTTGTCGTTGCCCCCCAGGGTGTTCAGGACGAGCGAGTCATTCGCACCCTCGGAGCCCGCCACTCGCACGAGCGCCGGCAGACCCGTCACGGTGTAGCCCGCCCCGGAGCCCGCGATGTTCACGAGGTCGGCGTTGCTGGTGCCGTTGAGGATGATGGAGTCGGCCTGGCCGTCGCCGATCCCCGAGTTGAACGTGCCGGACAGGTCGACGTTGAGATTGGTGAGGCCGGTGCCGGTGAGGTCGCCAACGGTGACGGTGTCGGCGCCGCCGAGGGCGTTGAGGTCGCTCCCCTCGACTCCGTGGAGTTCCATCGTGATGTTGGCGACGTCTCGCGTGAACCGGACGCCGTTGCCGTCGGCATTGATCCCGAACTTCTCGCTGATGTTGGCGCCGTTGAAGACCAGCTTGTCGTTGCCCCCCTGGCCGTCGACGTCGTCGCTGCCGTCGCCGGGGTTCCAGGTGAAGTTGTCGTCGCCAGCCCCCAATGTGACCACGTCGTTGCCGCGACCGCCCGAGACCATGTCGTTGCCGTCGCCGCCGATCAGCGTGTCGTCACCATCGCCGCCGATCAGCGTATCATTGCCCGCGCCGCCGTTCTCGGAGAGCCTGATCAAGGCGGCGAGCCCGTTGCCCGCGCTGATCGTATCATCGCCGCCATTGCCGTTGACGACCAGGTTTTCGGTCGTGCCGATGTCGAGGCTGAAGGGGGCCGGGCTGATGCGATCGACCCGGACTCGCGTCCCGTTCGCCGTGATCGTGAAGACCTCGGAGCCGTTGCCTCCTTCGACGTCGACGGTATCGTTGCCGGCGCCCCCTTCGTTGAGGTCGGTCTCATCGCCGGGGTTCCAGGTCATCACGTCGTCGCCGGCCTCGCCGAAGACCTGATCGGAGCCGGTCCCGCCGGTCAGCGTGTCGTCGCCGTCGCCGCCGAAGAGGAGGTCATTGCCCCCCTTGCCGAGCAGGGTGTCATTGCCGGCCTGGCCGAAGAGGAGGTCGTTGCCGCTCCCCCCGACGAGCGTGTCGTCGCCGCCGCCGCCGAAGAGGTCGGCACCGGGCAGGGCCCCGTTGGTCTCGTCGAGCGAGATCGTGTCGTTGCCCGCCTGGCCGAAGACCTGGATCAAGGTGGTGTTGGCGACGGTGGACGTCCCGCCCACGATGTTGATCGCGCCTCCGTTGACGAGGAGGTTGCCTCCAGCGTCGCGTCCGACCGTGATGTTATTGTCCTGGGCATCGCCGAAGACCGTCAGGACACCCTGAGCGGCTGAAAACGTGGCCGAAACCGTCGGCAGGATCCGACAATCGAGGAACTCGGGTCCCCCGAGTTCGAGCGGGAGGACGCGTCGCGATGGGCGTCGGCGATTCGTGAGTCGAAGAGCGGCGTCTCTGTTCTTGCGCTTCCACATGGTGGTCATCTCTCTGGCTGGCTGTGAGCGAACGTATGGCGCGAAGGTCCCGAGCTAGGGTCGGAGTCGGATCCTCGACGTCGGACCTCCCCCACGAATGAAGGGAAGCCGTGCCGACGGTTTCCGACGTGCCATCCCGGCGTGGGCCGAGGTCTTCAACGGGGCCGACGGGTCATTGCGTCGGATGCGGATTCGTCGCGTTCCGAGCCGACTCGGATCCATCCAACACGCGGGTTGTGGCCCTACCTTCTATGAGTGCAGCCCCAAGCCGTGGCGGATGGCGAGATATCCGATAAAGCCGCAGAGGCGGGGGAGGGGGCGGTGGTGTCGCTCGCCGAGGCCTCGTATCCGGCCGCGAGGTACTGTCCAACGAGAATCGCCCGGCCCATACCTTCGGCAGCGCCGAGTTTCTCGGCCTCGGCCTTGCCGATGTGCTCGAGATGGGTGCCGGGGATCGAATCCTTCGCCCGCTCCGGTTTCATCACGGTTCCCGAATCCGAGAAAGCATGGGAGAGGTCAAGCTCACACCGATCCAACGCCCCGCGGACGAAGATCGCCGTGCTCGTCACCACACCCATGCGACGTAGGGGCCCGGAAGACGTCAGGCCGACTCCAATTTTCTTCGGGCCGTCTCCGGCCATGCGGTATATGCGCAGCCACCGGCTTACCGCAGAGTTACCGTCGGCCGTCGAGGATCGGGCGACCGGATCAGGACGGCGGGCGATCGCCCGAAGATTGGCGTCCCCGGTGCGAGAAGGGATGACATCGCGTCCGAGGTACTCCCGATACAAAGAGGAGTGGTATCCATACATGTGGGGATTGTAAATTTTGGGTTTCCAGTCCGAACACTTGAATTCCTCGTCGCAGCTCGTTATTCTAAACACTCTATCCAATCTCTCCCGAGACTCGACGCGAAATCGTCGCCAGTCCCGCGTGCTTGCGGGACTGCGATCGACGATGATCTCGCGAAGTCTTCAATTGTGTCACGAATTCGGTCCGTCTTCCATCACGCGAAAGCCCGCGTGCGGAGCTTCGAGCGTACCCGGTGGACGCACGCTCCCCTCGGGTGTCTCGGCCCATTGAGGCGATCGTAGCCCCGCCTCAGGAACCCCCCTCGCATGAGAATCAAAGATGTGGTCGGAGTGCGTCTCCGGGTCGTCTGCCTCGGATTCGCAGCATGGAGCGCGTTCCTGATCCCATCGGGCCACGCCGCCGGGGGCCACGCCGATAAGGTCGAGAAGCCGACGTTCACGGGGGACGTTGCGGCCATCCTCCAGAAGAACTGCCAGGTCTGCCACCGCGCCGGGCAGATCGGCCCGTTCCCCCTCGTGACGTACGAGAATGCACGCAAGCGGGCGGCGGATATCGCCACGGTCGTGGCGGAAAAGCAGATGCCCCCGTGGAAGCCCGCCCACGGCTACGGGCCAACGCTCAAGGACGAACGGGTGCTTACCGCCGCCGAGATCGGCATCCTCAAGGCGTGGGCCGACGCGGGCGCACCTCGCGGCGACGAGAAGGACATGCCGCCGCCGGCCAAATTCTCGGACGAATGGGCGCTCGGAACGCCCGACCTCGTGCTCGAGATGCCCGAGAAATTCGAACTCCCCGCGTCCGGCCCCGACCTCTACCGCTGCTTCGTGATCCCGACGAACCTGCCCAAGGATGTATACCTCTCGGCCGTCGAGTTCCGCCCGGGCAATCGGCGCGTCACGCATCACATGATGGCCTTCATCGACACCGAGGGCGGGGGGCGATTGCGAGATAAGGCGGACCCGGGGCCGGGATATACCGAGTTCTCCGGCCCTGGGGCGGAGGTCTACGGCGACCTCGGCGGCTGGCTCGCCGGCACCGACCCCACGCACCTCCCGGAGGGCGTCGGACGCTTGCTCCCCCAGGGCGCCGACGTGATCCTGCAGATCCACTATCACCCAACCGGGAGGCGAGAGGTCGACCGGACCCAACTCGGGTTCTATTTCTCGCGCAAGCCCGTGAAGCAGACGCTCCACTGGAACAATGCGTCGTGCCCCGACATCGTCCTCCCCGCCGGCAAATCGTGCGTCCCGATCAAGGCGAGCTGGTACGTCCCCGTTGATACCGAGGCGCTCGCCGTCACGCCCCACATGCACCAGCTCGGCCGTGACTTCCGGATGTTCGCCATCCTGCCCGGGGGCCGCAAGCAACCCCTGATCCACATCCCCGACTGGGACCCGGCCTGGCAAGCGACCTATTACTTCGAGAAGCCCGTCACGCTCCCCAAAGGAACGGTGGTCCATATCGCGGCCAATTTCGACAATTCGGACCACCCTCGCAACCCGCACCGCCCGCCTCGAGTCGTGCGCTGGGGCCATGGCGTGAAAGAAGAGATGTGCATCGGTTACATAGGTGTCGTCAAGAAGGGCCAGGACCTCACCTACGGCGGCGAGAAGGACGACCTCTTCCAGATCTTCCTCGACCAACGAGACAAGAACTTCAAACGCGATCAGCTAGTCAAACTCCGCCGCACTCGCGGCGAGTGAGGCGAGAAGAGGGCTTGCGCCTCCACGAGCCTTAACCTTCCAGGTGCACAACAAAGACCCGCGTCCGTTCGCTGGATCCGCGGGTCATGGAGCAGAAGCCGCAACCGCTAGGTGGTCGCCTTCCCTTTCGGGACCTGCTGCGGTCATTGTGGCTATCCAACGGTCGCGCCCTTCCAGGACAGTCGGATCAATCAGGGGCGAAAGGCACGAGATAGTTAGTCCTTATGCCTGGAGACGTCACGAACGCTCGCTCGTGGCTGTCGGCAGGCAGAAGGAGAACGACGAGCCGCGACTGGGCTCGCTCTCGACTTCGACGCTGCCGCCGTGTGCGGCCACGATCTCGCGGACGATCGCCAGCCCAAGACCGGCCGAGCCCCGGCGGCCTGCTCCCGGCACGCGATAAAACCGCCGGAAGAGATTCGGCAGGTACTCGGAAGCGATCCCCTCGCCGGTGTCCTCGACGGTGAGGCGTACGCCTTGGGCGGCGAGGTGGGCCGACACCCGGACCTTGTCCCCAATCTCCGTATGTCTCAAGGCATTGGCGATCAGGTTGTCGAGCGCTAACCCGATGCGCAAAGGGTCGGCCAGGACGTCGGGAAGTGAGGACTCCGGTTCGGCTTTGAGGTCTATCCCTTCACCCTCTGCCCTGGACCTTGACCGCTGAACGGCGTCCTCGAGTAGTCGGCTCGCCGAGATGATCTGGAGGTCCGGACGGCTCAAGCCTCCCTTGAGCCGCGACAGGTCGAGCAGATTCTCGACGATCGCGAGCATCCGCTCGCTCTCCTGGCGGGTGATGTCCAGCAGCTCCGCCTGCCTCGCTGTGATCGGCCCGTCCATCTGCTCTCTCAGCAGGTGGACGGTCATCAAGAGGCTGGACAGCGGCGACTTCAATTCGTGTGCAACGGTGGAAACCAACTCCTCCGCGATACGCTCGGCCGGGCGGGATTCCGCTCGCTCCTGGAGGCAAGCAGGCGCTCGCCGCATGCGATCTATGCGGCTCCACTTGGCACGCGGGTCGGGCAGGGCGACCGAGTTCGGGAACTGCATGGATAAGCACCTCCAAGTTCGGTCCAGGAAACAAAAATGGCCCCGAAGTGCGAGGTTCGCACCGCGGGGCCACCTTAGCCGAGATCTCCCGGCCCAATCGCGAGCCGGGAGCTCTATTTCCCGTATGTTTGACGACTCGGGATCGAAATGTCAATATGCCGTGCGGGTATTTGGGGCGGGCTCCATGCCGAACCACTGCGCCGACGTGACCGTAGACAAACGGCGAGCCGTCGGGGCAGGGGGCGAAGTTGTGGCGCACGACGGCCCCTGGACCTGCGGCCCATATCGCTTGGTTGGGGTGACGTTCACGGCCTCCGAGCCGGTCAGGAACGACATGTCCACCACCGCTTTTGCTTCACCGAGGGATGACCTCGAGTTTGAGCGAAGGATCGAGATGGGTCGTGTTGCGGATCTCCCGGTGCGGTACGATGATGGACGTGGCGGGAGATCGAATCTCGATCCGATCTCCCGCCGTCGCCTGAAGCGGCTGGGTTGGGGGCGGGGCGGACGCAACGTAAGCGGAGAACCGCCCGACGTTGCACCCCGTGAAGGTGCTAAAGTGACAGGCGGTCGTGCCGAAGAGCCGCGGGCATCGCGGCGACATCGGATCTGCTCGTGGCTCCGGGTGGTGGCGGTACTGAGCCTCGTTCCTCTCACTCCAGCCGCCGGAACCGAGGCGATCAGGCGAGTCCTGGTGCTCTACCCGTCGAGCGAGGGGCAACCGGGGAACCTCCAATTCGATCAAGGCCTCCGTTCGACGTTCAAATCCTCGTCGCGAGAGACGATCGAACTCTACAACGAGTATTTGGACACATCACGTTTCCCCGGCGAGGACTACCAGCGTCGCCTGGCGGAGTTCCTCCGGCGAAAGTACGCTGACCGGAAGATCGATGTCGTCATCCCGGGGCTGGCGCCTTCGCTCGATTTCGTGCTCAAGTTTCGCGAGCCAACGTTCACGGGCGTGCCGATCGTGTACGGCGCGGTCGAACGGGGCGAGTTGGAGGCGCGTAAGATCGGCGCCGGCATTGCGGGTGTACCGATGCGCGTCGATTTGGAGTCGACGCTCTCCGCGGCCCTGCGGCTCCATCCCGATACCCGACGCGTCGTCGTCGTGGCGGGTAAGTCGGCGACGGATTCGTATCGGATCGCGGAGGCGCGGCGGTTGTTCCATGGCCGCGAGGGCGATCTGGAGTTCGTCTACCTGGCCGGATTGCCCATGGATGAGCTTCTGGACGAAGTTGCCCACCTCCCGGCGAAGAGTCTCATCTATTATCTGCACATCTTCGAGGACGGTCGTGGGAAGTCCTTCGTCCCGGCGGAGGCCGCGGGGCTCGTCGCCTCGGCGGCGAACGCCCCCGTCTATGGACACGACCACACCTACCTCGGACGCGGGATCGTCGGCGGCTGCCCGGTCAGCTTCCATTCCGAGGGCGTCAATGCCGCCCGCGTTTCCCTGCGCGTCCTCGCCGGAGAGAAGCCCGAGAGTATCATCATTCTCGGAAAACATGAATATTCATTCATGTTTGATTGGCGCCAGATTCGGCGATGGGGGATCGACGAGGATGTTTTGCCGCATGGCAGCATCATTTTCTTCAAGGAGCCGAGCTACTGGGACCTCTACGGGTGGCGGATCAGCGGGGTCGTCGCGCTCTGCATACTCGAGGCCCTGCTCATCGTCGGCCTGCTGCTGGCGAGGGCGAAGCGGAGGCGTGCGGAGGCGGGCCTGCGAGAAAGCCAGCGCGAGCTGAGGGCGCTGACCGGTCGGTTGCTCCAGGCACAGGAGTCGGAGCGTCGGCGAATCGCTCGCGAGCTGCACGATGACTTGAATCAGGGCCTGGCCCTCCTGGCCGTCCAACTCGACCTCCTCAGCCAGGAGCCATCGGAGGATCGCGCCCAGGTCGACGAGCAGTTGAGAGGGCTATCGGACAGGGTCAAGCAATTATCTTCCGCCGTTCACGGCCTTGCGACCCACCTGCACCCATCGAAGCTCGAGCAACTGGGGCTCGTGGCCGCGATCCGAAGCCTGTGCAAGGAACAGACTCAGGTCCACGGCGTCGCGATCGAGTTCCTCGATCGCTCGATGCCGTCGTCGGTCCCGGCCGACACCGCGCTCTCCCTCTATCGGATCGCTCAGGAGGCCCTCCACAATGTCATCAAGCACAGCGGAACCCGGCAGGCTCGGGTTGAACTCTTCGGCGATGAGGGAGGGGTTTCCCTGCGGATCGTCGATCACGGGGCCGGGTTCGAGTCGGACACGCTCGATGGCAAGGAGGGGCTCGGGCTGGTCAGCATGCGCGAGAGGCTGCGACTTGTCGGGGGTGAGATCCGGATCAACTCCCGGCCTGGGGCCGGCACCCAGATCGACGTCCACGTCCCGCTCGCTCCTTCCGGCCCGGAGTCGGATGGCCGGTCGGCGCCATCTCCTTCGTCACAGGTCTTGTCGGTATGATGGTGACAATACCCCGGCTCTTGTGAGTCAGCGATGAAGCGCCCGCGTGTCCTGCTTGCCGACGATCACCGGTTGCTCCGGGAGGCCTTCGCGCAACTGCTCGCCCCCGGCTGCGACGTCGTGGGGGCCGTGGCCGACGGCCGCGCCCTTCTCGCGGAGGCCCCGGCGCTCCGGCCCGACATCGTCATCCTCGACATCTCCATGCCGTTGCTCGACGGCCTCGACGCCGGTCGACAACTCAAGGCCATGATGCCCGAGGTAAGGCTGATCTTCCTGACCGTCAGTGAAGATCTCGAACTCGCCGCCGAGGCCCTCCGGCTGGGGGCATCCGGCTACCTCCTCAAGAACTCGGCCGCCTCGGAGCTGATCAAGGCCATCCAGGACGTCTTCGAGGGACGCCCTTACGTCACGCCACTGGCCACCCCGGCCCTGGTCGCCTCACTCATCCGCCAGCCGGCTGCGACGCAAGCAGCCGGGCAACTGACCTCGAGGCAACGCGAGGTCCTCCAACTCCTGGCGGAGGGCCGTTCCATGAAGCAGATCGCCCGGACCCTGGCGATCACTCCCCGGACCGTCGCCTTCCACAAATATAGCGTGATGCAAAATCTGGAGATCAGGACGAATGCCGAGCTCGTGCAGTTCGCGATCAGGCATCACATCGTCAACCTCTAGAAATCACCCAAACGTCTGCCTTTCCTGACCGAGAACTGTCAGATCTGCCAGTGTCCACGCCCCCCGTTCGAGACTATCCTCGACCTCTCGACGCCCCTTTTGACGCGACGCCCATCGGGTAAATTCGCCCGACGTGGGGTTGCGGGGGCCGCTGTCCCATCCTGAACCGGGAGGGACTCTTGAGCCGGACCCGCGTCCTCCTCGCCGACGACCACGAGGAGTTCCTCGAGGTTGAAGCGAAGCTCCTCGAACCGGAGTTCGACATCACCACGACCGCGCGCGACGGCAAAGCGGCGTTCGAGGAGACGACGAGGCTCCGCCCCGACATCCTCGTCCTCGATATCACGATGCCCATCTATAGCGGCATGGAGACGGCAAGGCTGCTCAGAGCGGCCGGCTCCCTGGCGAAGGTCGTCTTCTTGACTGTCCATGGCGACCCGGACTTCGTCCGCGCCGGCTTCGAGGCCGGGGCCTCGGGATACGTGGTGAAATCCCGCCTGGCGGCAGACCTCATCCCGGCGTTGAGAGAGGTCGCGGCAGGCCGCCAGTTCGTCTCGGCCTCTATCTATCCGGAATAAGTGATCGCGTCTATGTTTTTGCGTTATTTGATGAATTGTCGTTTTTTAGGGAAAGGCCATACAACCAAGTCCGGTTGATACTGTCACTTTTGACAGGTGCAATGCCCTTGGCTAAGGGGTACGTTCTCGAGGGGTCGTTGGGGCCATTAGCCACCGATGTCGTCTCGAAGCCCCGGCGGCATCGGATCCGCGGGTGACTTCTCGGTCGCGCCGCTGCGGCCTCAATATCGGGGACGATCGAGATGAACACGGCAACAAAGAGCGATCTTTCCGCACGCCCGGAGAGAGTGATCAAGGAGGCTCGGGGGAAGGTCGAGGCGTTCCAGGCGGGTGCGGAATCGGAACAGCAAGAGATCCGGGGGCGGTTCGAGAAATTCCTCATTGCCGAGCAGATCGTCGGGATTGCGCGAGAGAAGCTGGAGCAATTGAGGGAGCAGCTCGAAGTCGAGATCGTCCCGGCGTAAGTCCAGAACGAGCGGTTCTACTCCCGGGCGGTCACCCTCAACATGCGGTCCGATCTCGCGGGCGTCGTCAAGCTCACCTTCCGACTGACCCACGACGTGGACGTACGGCAGATCCAGCTCGACTACAACCTGGAGATCGTCCCGGTCTTCTTCCAATTCAATCCGCACGCGCGGCTGGAGATCCCCCTGGAGGGTTACGACGAGGCGGTCGTGCAGGAGTGGCTCGACGACCGCATCATCGAGTTCGCGAAGACCTACATGCAGATGCACGACACGAAGGAGCACGAGCGGCGGGTGATGGTCTCGGACACGGTCGCGGGTGTCAGCTTCCCGGGGCCCTTCACGGCTGCCACGCTCGATTTTGACGGTTCGACTTACGACTTCATCAGCGAAGCAAGCCGTCGCGAACTCGTAATGAAGCATGGTCTGCCCCAATGAGCCACATTGCCGTCCAGGCACCTTTTCCACGAAGAAGGGGGATCTCGGTATGCCGACTACACCGGCTGCGGCAACACGCTGAACGGGAACCAGCCGATCGTACGCCGCATGATCGTCGACAGCCTGCGTTACTGGGTCGAAGAAATGCATGTGGACGGCTTCCGGTTCGACCTCGCGTCGATCCTGGCCCTCGACCCCTCCGGGCATCCGCTGCCGAACCCGCCGGTCCTCTGGGACATCGAGTCGGAGCCGGCCCTCGCGGGCACGAAGCTCATCGCCGAGGCCTGGGACGCGGCCGGGCTCTATCAGGTCGGGAGCTTCATCGGCGACGCCTGGAAGGAGTGGAACGGCCGGTTCCGCGGCGAGTCCGGCTCGGTGCGCCGGGTCGCCTACCGGCTCGTCGGCAGCCCCGAAATCTACGACCACAAAGGCTGCGAGGCCGAGCAGAGCGTCAATTTAGTGGCCTGCCACGCCGGTTTCACCCTCAACGACCTGGTCACCTAGCCTGGGCGGGGAGGCCGCGTGGCGACGTTGGATCGACGCGACCTTCAACTCGCCGCAGGGCATCGTCCCGTGGGAGGAGGCGACAACGGCCCTCGGCCGCTCGTATCGGGTCGGAGCCCATTTCGTCGCGATGTATTAATGCATTTGAATGATAATATGAGAATTCCGTGATGCCATTTCTCTGGTCTCCGCGAGGCGGAGCGCCCCCCCACAAGAATTATGCATTGAGGTTATGAAACGGTGAGCCAGCACGATCTCTTCAACCTGACCGCTGGGCAGATCCGGCTAAACGACGAGGAGGCGACGCAGCGCGTGCTCTCGCAAGCCATCCTCAGCCGGCGGGAGGTCGTCAATAGCCTCGCGAGGCTGCGGCCTGCCAGAGGCCAGCCCCACCGCGTTATGATCTGAGGACTTCAACATCCCGATCTGCCGCAAGGGCGGGCCCGCGATCCTCGAGGCCCTCCGCGAACACTACTCCCGCTGGAAAGCGAACGAGGAAGCCAACCCATGAGCCGTACCAGCCCCCGCACGAAGAACCCCCTGGCCGAAGCCCGCGACGGCGACGGCCCCGCAGGCCTCCTCGCCAGATACGGTTGCGGCCCCGTGAAATTCACCGGGAACGACGACGCCCTGTACGAGCGCAGGCTGGTGTTCGACCACGTCCTCGACCCGGCGGACGCCGGCCCTCGCGAGCGGTTCGAGGCCGTCGCCTCCGCGATACGCGACATCCTCTCCCAGCACTGGGTCTGCACCCAGCGGGAGTACGACGCGAAGAATCCGAAGCAGGTCTATTACCTCTCGATGGAATTCCTGATCGGCCGATCGCTGGCGAACAACGTCATCAACCTGGCGCTCTCGCCCCTGGTCGACGCCGCCGCGCGCGAGAAGGGGCTGGAACTCGCCGAGATCCTCGAGCAGGAACCCGACGCCGGCCTCGGCAACGGCGGGCTCGGCCGGCTCGCGGCCTGCTTCATCGAGTCGATGGCCACGATGGCGATCCCGGCCGTCGGCTATGGCCTGCGCTACGACTATGGGATCTTCCGCCAGGAGATCCGCGACGGCAGCCAGGTCGAGCAGGCCGACCACTGGCTGGCCCGTCCGGATCCCTGGGAGGTTCAGCGCCCCGGCGAGACGGTCAACGTGCCGCTCGGCTCGCGGTTCGAGGCGCATCGCGGCGTGATCACGGTGCATCGAGGGCAGCCCTCTCATCTGCTCGGGATCCCCCACGACCGGCCGGTGGTCGGCTTCGGCGGGCGGACGATCAACACGCTCAGGCTCTGGCAGGCGTCGACGCCCGACGTCTTCGACTTCGGCGAGTTCAGCGGCGGCGATTTCTTCGGGGCGGTGTCCGACCGCATCCTCGCCGAGACAGTCAGCCGCGTCCTCTATCCGGATGACTCGACGCCCCGCGGGCGTTCGCTCCGGTTCGTCCAGGAATACTTCCTCGTCGCCTGCTCCCTCGCCGACATTGTCGCCCGCTTCCGCCGCCGCGGGAACGACTGGTCGACGCTGGCGGACAAGGTCGCTGTGCAGCTCAACGATACCCACCCCGCGATGGCCGTGGCCGAGTTGATGCGGATCTTGCTCGACGGTGCGAAGCTCGGCTGGGACGAGGCCTGGGACCTCACCGTGCGCACCCTTGCGTACACCAATCACACCCTGCTGCCGGAGGCGCTGGAGAAGTGGCCGGTCGAGATGTTCGAGGCTCTCATCCCTCGCCAGCTCGAGATCATCTACGAGATCAACCGGCGCTTCCTGGATACCGTGAGGGCGGACCACCCTGGCGATGATGCCAAGGTCGCCAGGATGAGCCTGGTCGAGGAGACTCCCTCCCGCCAGATCCGCATGGCGAACCTGGCGATCGTCGGGACGCACAGCACCAATGGCGTGGCGGCCATTCACTCGCAGCTCCTGCGGACCAGGACGGTCGCCGATTTCGCAACGATGTTCCCCGAGAGGTTCAGCAACAAGACCAACGGCGTCACCCCGCGTCGCTGGCTCTTGCTCGCCAATCCCGACCTGGCGGCGCTGCTCACCGAGGCTGTGGGCGAAAGCTGGGTCACAGACCTCGCCATGCTAAGGCGGATCGTGCCGCTGGCCGACGACTCGGCGTTCCGCGAGAAGTTCCTGGCCGCCAAGCGCTCGGCCAAGGCCAGGTTCGTCGACTGGATCAAGGCCAGGGACGGCGTGACGCTCGACCCGGACTCGATCTTCGACACTCAGATCAAGAGGATCCACGAGTACAAACGTCAGTTGCTGAATATCATCCACGTCGTGATCGCCTACAACCGGCTCCGCGACAATCCTTCGCTGGACGTGTCGCCTCGGACCTACCTGTTCGCCGGCAAGGCGGCCCCGGCATACCGGCTCGCCAAGCTCATCATCAAGCTGATCAACGACGTCGGCTCGGCCGTCAACCGCGACCCGGACATGCGCGGCCGGCTCCGGGTCGAGTTCCTGCCCAACTACTCGGTCACGCTCGCCGAGAGGCTGATCCCCGCCAGCGACGTCTCCGAGCAGATCTCGACGGCCGGCTACGAAGCCAGCGGCACGAGCAGCATGAAGTTCATGATGAACGGGGCCCTGACCGTCGGCACCCGTGACGGGGCGACCATCGAGATCGCCGAGGAGGCGGGCGAGGAGAACGTCTTCCTGTTCGGCCTCACGGCCGAGCAGGTCGCCGAGTCTCGGGGATGGTATGACCCCCGCTGGCACTACGAGCATGAGTCAGAGACTCGCGCAGCCCTGGACCTGATCTTCTCGGGGCATTTCAACCGCCAGGAACCGAGGCTCTTCGACCCGATCCGCGATGCCCTACTCGCGCAAGGCGATTACTACCTGCACCTGGCCGACCTGACGTCGTACGCGGCCGCGCAGGCTCGCGTGTGTGAGCTGTACGCGGACCGCGGGGCCTGGGGCCGCAAGGCGATCATCAACGTCGGCTCGTCGGGGAAGTTCTCCAGCGACCGGACGATCGCCGAATACGCCGCGTCGATCTGGAAGGCGGTCCCCGTCCCTATCTCCTAGGCCGGAGCTTCCGAGACAGCATTCGCCGACCCACTCAACTCGAGCGTGCCGATGACCCTCTCCGAATCGCCTCCCCAGATCGAGACCGTGCCGTTGCTGGGCCTGACCGGGATGCTGTTGGCGGCCCCCTCACGGCGATGCTGAAGATCATCTGCGAGAACCTGCCCCACACTCGCCCCTCACCGCCATGATGGCGGAAGAAGATAAAACGATATAAATTAACGATATAATCGCTTGAAAATTCATAAGATTGTCAATGAAATGAATTTGACGAATAGTCGTTTCCCGGTCCTTTGCATTGGGAGGCGAGGGCCTGGCATCCTGCGCGAGGCCACCATGGGGAGATCGACCATGCTGAGCATAGGTGAGTTTGGATCAAGGACCATGCTCTGGATAATAACGGCCGCGGCATGCATATCAGCCGCCCCCGCAGGTTGCTCGCCCCGGGCCGAAGCAGGTCGCGTGCCGCCGCCCCCGGTCGTCTCGGTCGTCGCGGCCCGTCGGATGACCGTCCCCATCATGGCAGAACCGATCGGGACGACCAGGGCCCTCGAGGAGGTCTCCATCCGGGCCCGGGTCCGCGGGGTCCTCGACGACCTCCACTTCGCGGAGGGGGGAGACTTCAAGGCCGGCCAGCTCCTCTTCGTCATCGACGTGGATCCCTTCAAGGCCAAGCAGGTGGAGGCCCAGGTTGCCCTCGAACTGGCCGAGGCCTCCTTGAAGAAGGCGAAGGACTCCAAGGCGAGAGAAGTCGCGACGGAGCAACTGGAGCTCAGCCGGGCGGCGCTGAAGCTGGCCGAGGTCGAGGAATGGCGAGTGCAAAACCTGTTCAAGCGAGTCGCCACCAGCATCGAGGACGTCCAGCGAAAGCAGGCCATTCACCAGAAGGACGCGGCGCAAGTCGACGCGGACAAGGCGAGCCTCGAGCAGGCGGGGGCCGACTTCGACACCGATATCCTTGCCGCCCAGGCGGAGGTCCCCAACCCGGGCGCGACGATCCCTCCCGCCGAGTGCGTGAAGGCCGACGTCAAGGTGGGCGAGACCAAGGATGCGATCGTCGTCCCAGAGCAGACCGTGATCGAGACGCAGGCCGGTCCGACGGTCTTCACCGTCGATGGGGCGGGCAAGGTCGCGGTCGTCCAGGTCGGGGCGACGTTCATCTACCAGGGCCTTTGCGTCCTCGAATCGGGACTCGAACCCGACCTTCAGGTGATTGTGGAGGGCATGCAGTTCGTCCGAGGAGGCCAGACGGTCAAGATCGCGGCGACCTCGCCGGAGACGCCCCGCAAGGCCGAGTCTCCCGCGACCGCGAAGGAGACCCTGCGCGACGGAGACAAGCCCCGCGAGCCGGCCCAGAAGCCGTGATCCTTGCGATCCCCAAGGCACCGGAATCCCACGACGATCCCAGACGCGTCTCACCGTTGCGAGAACAGCCATGGTCAACTTCTTCATCGGCCGCCAGATCTTCGCCACGGTGCTGGCCTTGCTGATGCTGCTGGTCGGCGGCATCTGCGCCTTCGTCCTGCTGATCTCGCTCTATCCCGAGATCGTGCCGCCCCAGGTCCAGGTCACGACGACTTACACCGGAGCGGACGCCCAGAGCGTCGCCGATACCGTGACGACCCCCGTCGAGCAGCAGATCAACGGCGTCAAGGGCCCGATCTACTTCAGCTCCGACAGCACGTCGAATGGCGTGACCAACATCATCGCCACGTTCGCCTTCTCGTTCCTCTTCTCGGCGTTTAACTCCCTGACGTCCACCCCGGCATCGCCCGGGTCTTCCTCCGCCCCAAGCTCGGCGAGACGAAGTTCCCGCCGTTCCGCGGCACTCTCGCCGACCGATCCGTTGGAGCCATCACCATGAAAAAGTATGCAATAGTTCTGGCGATCCTGGCACTCTCCGCGACCCTGGGCCTGGTCGCGGCCAAGGATCAGCCTGCGCCGGCGTCGGCACCGGTCGGAGGCGAACCTCAGGAGAGGGAAGCCGACATCCGGGCCATCACCGATCTGCTTGCGTCCTTCGTCAAATCCTACAACGCCGGCGACGCCAAGGCGCTCGGCGACCTATTCACCGCCGAGGCGTTGATCGAGGACGATGATGGCGAGGTCACGCAGGGCCGCGATTCCATCGTCAAGCGTTTCACGAGCAAGTTCGCCGGCGAGGACCGAGGCACGCTCGCCTTGGACACCGAATCGCTCCGCTTCTTCGGGAAGGATCTCGCTGTCGAGGAGGGTAAGGCGACGCTGACGAGCGGTCCTGACGGCACGCCGAGTTCGAACCGGTACACCGTCATCTACGCGCGGGAGGACGGTCGCTGGCTTCACGCTCGGATCCGCGACGAGCCGGAGGTCGAAGTCCCCGCACGCGAGCATCTCCAGGCACTCGAATGGATGCTCGGCGAGTGGGTCAACGAGAGCGACGACGAGGTCGTCTACACCACTTGCAAGTGGTCCGACAATGGCAATTTCCTGGTCAGGCAGTTCGACGTGAAGATCGAGGGCTCCATCGCCCTGACCGGCACCCAGCGCATCGGCTGGGATGCCCAGCGGGGGCAGTTCCGGATGTGGGTCTTCGACGACCGCGGCGGGTTCGCGGAAGGACTCCTCTCGTCCGATGGCGGCAGTTGGTTCGTGAAGGGCACGGGCGTCCGGTCGGACGGGCAGTCGGTCTCGTTCACCAACGCCATAACTCCCCTCGATAAGGACCGGATCCGCTGGGAGATCCTCGAACGAACCGTCGGAGGAAAGACCACGCGAAACTTCGACCAGTTCGAGTTGGTCCGACGGGCGCCGCAACCTGGAAATGAGTGACTGCGGAGGGGGAGCCCGAACCGAGAGTTGCGAAGCATCAAAGCGATACAATGGGAGGATTGCGATGGCAGCCCGACTCGGCAGAGGTCTTCTGGTGATTTCCCTGGCATGCGCGATGTCGACCCCGACGGCCTTCGCCCGCGGGGGGCGAGGCGGCGGCGGAGGTGGCTTCCGCGGGGGTGGGGGTGGCGGCGGATTCGGCGGTGGGATGCCGCGTGGCGGCGGCGGCGGGATGGGTGGTGGTGGATTCAGCCGCAGCCCATCCGTCAGCGCACCGAGGCCGGCCCAGCGCCCGTCGGGTAACGCGTATCGTCCCGCGAACTCTCGCCCCACTAGCCCACAGGTCGGCGGCGGTCGTCCGGGAAGTGCCGGACCAGGCGTCGGTGGCGCGGGAGGCATTGGTGGCGCGGGAGGCGTCGGCAATCGCCCAGGAGGGGTCGGTGGTGTCGGCAATCGCCCGGGCATCGACAGCCGCCCGGGCATCGACAGCCGCCCGGGCATCGACAGCCGCCCGGGCGGCGTCGGAGGCGTTGCCAATCGCCCGGGCATCGATAGCCGGCCTGGTAGCGTCGGAGGCGTCGGCGGCGTCGGAGGCGTCGGCGGCGTCGGAGGAGTTGGCGGCGTCGGAGGTGTTGCCAATAACCCGGTCGGAGGCCGTGCAATTGTCGGTAGCGGCAACACGATCAATCGGGGCGATGTCAACGTCGGGGGGATCCGTCAGAACAACCTGGCTGGGAACGGCGTCGACCCTGGCTACGGAGTTCGCCCTCCCGCTTACAACAACTGGCGAGGTGCGTACTGGGGATACCACAAGGGTTGGGCCAACGGGTACTGGCATGGCTACCACAATGCCAACAACTGGGGCTGGGGATCATTCGCCGCGGGGACGGCCGTCGGCATGTCGGCCTGGGAGCTCGGCTCGTCGTTCTACGGCTGGGGCTATGGCGGCGGTTACGCGAACCCTTACTACGCGGCAGCGATGATGGCCCAGCCGATCATGGTCGACCAGACGGTCGCCGGCGAGGCTCAAACCGTGAGCGTTCCGGCGCTCGTGTACGACTACAGCCAGCCCATTGATACCCAGTCGTCCCCGCCCGCCGCGGAGGTCGTCGACCCGGCCATGGAGAAGTTCGCCTCCGCCCGCGAAGCCTTCCGCTCCGGCGACTATGCCGGGTCGCTCAGGCTGACCGACGAGGTGCTCAAGGTACTGCCGAACGACGCCACACTCCACGAGTTCCGGGCCCTGATCCTCTTCGCGATCGGCAAGTACGACCTCGCCGCGGGCCCGCTCTACGCGGTCCTTGCGGTCGGCCCCGGCTGGGACTGGACGACCATGGTCGGGCTCTACCCGGGTGTCGACGTCTACACCGGACAGTTGCGAAATCTCGAGGCCTTCACCAAGGCCAACCGATCCTCGACGTCCGGCCGGTTCGTCCTCGCCTATCACTACCTGACCCAGGGCCACATCGACAATGCGGTCGCCCAGTTCAAGCAGGTCGTCGCCCTGGACCCACAGGACACGCTCTCCGCTCAACTCCTCAAGCAGTTCTCCAAGCCCGCCACGGAACAGGCGAAGCCGGCCCCGACGGAGACCGTGGCCCAGGCCAAGCCGGGCCGCCTGCCCGGCGAATGGACTGCACGCCCGAACAACGACACGACCATCCGCGTGAATATCGCCGACGACGGCAACTTCACCTGGAAGGTCGACACCAAGGGCAAGACACACCAACTCGTCGGCAAGTGGACCCTCGGCGACGACGTGCTCACACTCGCCCAAGCCGGCGAAGGGGGAGCCCTGGTCGGCCGCGTCACCTGGCAAACCGGGGATCGATTCCAGTTCCGGACGATCGGGACAGCAGTCGATGACCCTGGGCTTGTTTTCACGAAGTGATGGAGTGTTGATGAAACCCTGTTTGCAAGTTCGCGTCGAAGATCACGAATCAGGCTTTTCCTCAGGAGATCTCGGCAATGTCAACGTCATTTGAACGTCCCCTCGCCGCGGAGTTGCGGCACGGCCTGGACACCCTTCGCGGAAATTGGATCTGGTTCGTTTTGCTGGGGATTGCAATCTCCGTGCTGGGCCTCGTCGCGTTGGGCTCGGTGGTGATTGCGTCGATCGCTTCGGCCGTGGTGATCGGCGTCCTCATCCTGCTGGGCGGCATCGCTGAAATGGTCGGTGCGTTCTGGTGTCGCGGTTGGAGCGGGTTCTTCATCCATTTGCTCTCCGGCGTCCTCTCGATCGTGGTCGGCATCCTGTTCCTGAGGGCGCCGATGGGCGCCTTGCTCGCCCTGACGCTCCTCGTGGCGTGCTTCCTGATGGTCGGCGGGATCTTCAAGATCGTCGGAGCGCTCAGCTACCGATTCGGCACATGGGGTTGGTCGCTCGTCGGAGGGGTCATCGACCTGATCCTGGGCGTGATGATCTGGCAGGAGTTGCCGACATCGGCGCTATGGGTGATCGGGTTATTCCTGGGGATCAATCTCCTATTCCGTGGCGCCAGTTGGGTCGCGCTCGGCCTGACGCTACGATCGCTCCCGCCCCTGACGCAGCCGTGATGCGTCGACTCGAGAGCGCTCGGATTACTCCGCGGTCGTGACGCCACCTTCTCGAGAAGGATCGATTTCATCCCGGGAGGTCCGCTTGATTCGCAAAGATATCATCAAGATTTTTCGCGTCCCGGTCGGCGAGAAGGTCCGGCTCAAGGATTACAATCCGGGCTGGGACCAGATGGACGAGATGAAGGAGCTTGGCAAGGACGCCCTGAAGGAGCGGGCTCGCGAGATCCTCGACACCAGCCGTGCCGACCTGAGCCAGGCCCAGGAACTCCTGTATGCCGACGACCGGTTTGCGGTGCTCATCGTCCTCCAGGCGATGGACGCGGCCGGCAAGGATGGGACGATCAAGCACGTCATGTCCGGGGTCAATCCCCAGGGCTGTCAGATCTTCGGCTTCAAGAAGCCGAGTGCCGAGGACCTGGACCACAACTTCCTCTGGCGGTACATGCGGTGCCTGCCCGAGCGGGGACGCATCGGGATCTTCAATCGGTCCTATTACGAGGACGTCCTCGTGGCCAAGGTCCATCCCGATCTCCTGGCCGCGCAGCGCCTATCGGTGTCGGATGTCGGCAAGAAGTTCTGGCAACATCGGTACGAGGATATCAACGCATTCGAACGTCACCTGGTGAGGAACGGGACGGTGATCCTCAAGTTCTTCCTCAACGTTTCGAAGGACGAGCAGAAGCGGCGTTTCCTCGAACGGCTCGAGCGGCCCGAGAAGCACTGGAAGTTCTCCACGGCCGACCTGGCCGAACGTGCTCATTGGGACGAGTACATGCGAGCGTACGAGGATTGTCTCTCGGCCACCAGCACGAAATGGGCCCCGTGGTACGTGGTCCCGGCCGACCACAAATGGGTCGCCCGGGCTGTCGTCGCCGACGTCGTCACGACGACGATCCGGTCCCTGGACCTGAAATATCCGGAGGTGACCGACGAGCAGCGGGGGCGGCTGGCCGACGCGAAGCGTCGCCTCTTGGAGGAGTGACGCAAGTCCGCACCCGATGGCCGGGCGTTATCAGTACGACATCATGGGCGGGGACAAATCTCGTTCTGCAGGCACGGTCGCCGCCTCCGACAGTTTTGGCAAAATTGATCCCGAAGTATTTGTCATATTTGCATAAATAGAGGTCAAACCTTGATCCGTAAGCTTCCAATGTGGGTGGATCGTGCGACGCTCCCGAGACTCTCGGACGGCCTGTCGCCCCCGTCCATTCGCGCCGGACTCACCGCCGTCCTCCTGATCTTACCCGCAATGACGTTCGCCCAGCCGGCCGGACGGGCCAACGAACACGCAGGGGCCGACTCGCTCACGACGATCGATGCGGAGTACCAGCAGCAGCGTGCCCGCATCGACCGAGAGCGGATCGAGCGCCTCACTCGCCTGGCGGCGACTCAGAAGGCGGGCGAGGCCGAGGTGACCTATCTCGAGATCTTCCGATTCGCCATCGCATCCGAACGATATGTCGAGGCCGAACCCGCCGCCGATTTGGTGATCCGAACCGGCGCATCGGGCCAGGAGGTCGCCTTACTCGCGCAGCTCGTGAAGATCATCGCGGAGGCTGAACGGGGCGATTACGAGGGATCGCTGCGCGACCTCAAGGCCTACGCGGACGCCCGTCCCGCCGGCGCCCCGATTCCCCCCCGCACCTTGCTGATGCTCGGCGAGGCCTACTTCCGTCGCCTCGTCCGCGGTCAGAAATTCGACCTCGCCCGCGAGGTCTGCGACCTCGTCGCCCGGAAGGCCGAGTCCCCCGCGATCCGGGATCACTTCTCCGGGTACCGGCGGCGACTCGACCTCGTCGGTCGGCCTGCGCCAGTCATCCGTGGCGTCGACGTCGACGGGGCCGAGGTCAAGATCGCGGACCTCAAGGGCAAGGTCGTCCTCGTCGTCTTCTGGGCGACCTGGTGCAATCCCTGCGTCGAGCGGATCCCGATGATGAATCGTGCCCTGGAACTGCACGAGAAAGACGGTTTCGCCATCCTGGGTGTCAACCTCGATACGGGGCCTGACCGGGCTCGGCTCGTGCGGCAGTTCGTCGTCGATTTCGGTGTCCCCTGGCCGAACGTCCTCAGCGGCGAGAGAGGTGCCGACATCGCGGACGCCTACGGCGTCGCGGAGATCCCTGCGAACGTCCTCATCGGCCGCGACGGGAAGGTCATCACACTCGACCTCGGTGGCGCAGACCTGTTGCGAACCGTGTCGCAGGCCATCGGATCCTCGAATCAACCGAGAGGCAGCACTGGGCGTTAAGGCCCGAGCTCGGCAAATACTCTCCCGTAGCGAGACAGGGAACCCCATGCGAGCAACATGGATTTCAAGGCATGAAGTGCGTCTTGTCGTGGCGGCGACGATCCTGATCATCTCCTGGGCGGGATCGGCCCGAGCGCAGGTGGGGGTCGGAGTTGCCTATCCAGGCGTCCCATTCCTCTACTACACGCCCCAGAACGTGCCGAGCCCGACCGATTACCTTTACCAACGCGACCAGGCACGGATATCCGCCTTCGCCAACCCCCTCCCGCAGCAGGCCGCAGCCAGCTCGACGGCAGCGACGGATCGCAACCCCAATGCCTATTTCAACCACCTCCGCGATTATTCCGGAGAAGCTACCTACCACGTCCAGTCGCGGCAGAGTCTCAGCCGACGCTCGGCCCCGCCGCCGAAGCAGGCCCCCTCACAGCCCACCGCGCTCCCGCTCGATGCCTACTTCCTTATCAGCGGGAGCCTGGACTGGCCCCATGACGCACCCGACTCCGCCGAGCTCCTCCCGGCACGTGTGGAGGCCGAGGCGGCCATCAAGGCTGTTCGCGAGGAGATCCGGGCTTCTGGCAAGGCGAAGGCGCAGAGCGTCGGAGTCGCGAAGAGGAAGCTGATCAACTACGGGCAGAGGGCCCTCGTCGAGGTCAGGTCCACTCGATCAAGGACGGTGGCTGACATCTTCCACTACTTCCTGCGTTTCCTCGACCAGTCGCTGGATGAGGCCTCCGACGCCGTTGCGTCGTGACCCGGTCGAGGACCATCGGGGCTGGATCTGGGACCTAAGCCTTCGGGATGCCCGGCGGTGAGACGAGGCCCGGCTCGTAGGTTCCGAGTGGCCCGGGCGGGCTTTGCCGGAGGGCGATCCGAGGACTATTCGTCGGACTGTCCAACGTGGTGTGAGACCCGCGTCGAGTGGGAGCTCCTCTCGACGCGGCTGCGTCGTCGGTGATACCGCCGGATCACTGGGCATGGCGATAACGTCGGTCGACATCGGTCGGCCAACTCGGAGGCGACGCAATCTCCCCGGAAATTTGGCGCGTCATCCGTGTCATCCTAGAGAGTTCATTGGATGTCACCTCGGGTCCAGTCGCCGTCGACCTGGCGCCACATCCGACCGGTCGGGTTCTTGTCCCGCAGGCAAGGCGGCAGCCGGTGCTCTCGCACATTGTCGTACGACTCCAGCTGGGTGAACCGCAGGATGCTGGCGGGGAGGCCGACCGCCGTGAAGTGCGGCTGGCTCGTGGCCGGGAAGGGGCCGCCGTGGTTCATCGCCGGGGAGACGGCCACGCCGGTCGGCATCTTGTCATTCAGCAGACGGCCCACCTTCGGGCGAAGGACGGAGACGACTTGCTGATATGCCGAGTCGTCGGAGCCGTCTGTTGCAGAGTAGACCGTGCCCGTCAGGTTGCCCTCGAGCGTCTCGAGCACTGAGAGCAATTCCGGCTCGTCGTCGGCCAGGACGATGAGAGCCGCATTCCCAAAGGCCTCGGTCTGGAACGTCTGCGGATCGCCGAGGACGCGCTTCGCCGTAGTTCGGAGCAGGGTATTCGGCAGTCCGAACCCTCCGCCCTTTTCAGAGGTGCCTCCGGTGACGACCTCCGCGCCGGCGCCCTGGAGGGTCTCGAGTGCCGATTTCAAGGAGGCCTCGCCCGCGGCGGAGAATAGCGTGCCGGCGGGAGTCGCGGCCAGCTTGGCGGCGACGACCTCGACGAATTTCTCGCCGGCCGCGCCGACCTGGAGCAGGACTAACCCAGGCTTCGTGCAGAATTGCCCGCAGCCCATCATGACGCTGGTGGCAAGCTGGTCGGCGATCCCATCACCGCTCTCGGCCAGGGCCCCGGGCAGGATCACGACGGGATTGATGCTCGACATCTCCCCGAAGAAGAGCTTCCCGGCGGCGTCTGCCGCGGACTTGAGCCGGAGGCCCGCGCCTCGGCTGCCGGTGAATGCGACGGCCTTCAGCCGAGGATCGCTGACCAGCCGCAGCCCGTCGGCCGGCTCGACGTGGTACAGCATCTGGACCACCCCGGCCGGGAGCCCCGCCGCTTGAGCGGCGGTATGCGCGGCCTCTCCCAGCAAGCGGCTCGTCGTCGGGTGCAGCGGGTGCGCCTTGGCGATGACCGGATTGCCCGCCGCGATCGCCGCCGCGAAATCGCCGCCGGCCACGCCGTTGAAGGCGAAGGGGAAATTGTTGGGCCCGATGACGAACACCGGCCCGAGGGGCGCCAGGCACGACCGGAGCCCGGCCTTTGTGTCGATCGTCGCCCGCCGCCACGATCCGTCTCGCGCCGCGGCGGCCGCCTGTCGTAGCTGGCCGGTGGTACGCGGGAGCTCGACATTGGCCAGCCGAGGCGTTGAGGGCAGGCCGGTCTCGCTCGCCGCGGCGGCGACCAGGGCTTCGGCGTTCTCCTCGATGGCCGCGGCATATCCTTCGAGGAATGTCGCGATCCGCTCGGCGGCGTCGGGCAGGGCCTGGAGCACCCTCGAGGCCGCCTCGGCCGCCGCGAGGGCGTCCTCCACGTCCGTCATCCCGCTGACCGGGTAGAGTCCGGGCAAGGTCTGCCTGGTTTTCGGATCCGTCGCCTGGAACGTTTCGACCGACCGGGCCTCCCGCCACTCGCCGCCGATCAGGACGGGCGAGACGTCATTGGGGTTCTCGGTGCGGGTCGACGCTGCGGCGGAACCTGTTGCGGAAGACATATTCGTTCTCTCTGGAGCGTGCGGCAGGCATGGGGCATGGAGACGTGCCCTGGCCTTGGCCTCGGATGACCCTGGCCCATTGTGGCCACTCGCCATCGGCGAAGATAGACCGGACTGCTTTCTGGCGAGTCGGCCGTCACCTCTCTCGGATCACCCGACGAATCTCCACCGGTTTTGCCGACTCGCGGTCCTTCGTCAGGGATGTCAGGATCGCGCGAACTACTTCACGCCCCTTCTTCACGCGACCGATCGGCACGACCGCAGTCGAACCAATGTCGATCCGCTCCCCGAGGAAAACCGCAAACCCGACCCAGCCGGCCTCGTCCCGGACGAGGGCCACGGTGCCGTCGGTCAGCTCCGGGTTCGCTACCGGAACCTCGTCCAGCTTCAGCTCCTTGGCCCATTTCTCCTTCCACCGCGGGTTGACCGTCGCCCAGGCACCGCCGCCCGCCGCCCGATCGAACCGCCCGGAGTGGTAGCCGCCGTCGAGGGCGATCAGGAGGAAGTTCTTCACCGCGGCCAGGTTCGCCTTGGGGTCCAGCTCGACGTCGAAGTCGCCGGCCGAGGTCTGGACGGTGGCCAACGGATGTTCGCCGGGCTCGGTCGACCGCCAGCGAAACTGCGGGACATGCTCCGGGTCATACTTCGTCAGATGGGCGCGGCCCTCGGGTGCACGGTCGCGGGGCTTGAGGTACCGCCAGGGGCCGTCGCCGAAGACCTCGAGACATAGGGCGGCCAGGGCGGGGTCATACTCCTTCAGCCTGGCCCGGGTGCGGACGTCGTTGTGGAGGGCATCCGGCGGGGCGTTGTCGTCGAACCAGCTCTGGACCCCCTCGGCCCAGTATTCCTGCCGATTCGTGGCCGCATAGGTGTTCTTCCACAGACCGTGGGCCACGGCCGAAGTGTAGGCCGCCTCGAGACGACCGTCGAAGGTTGGATCGACCTTATTCAGGCCCGTCTCGTGGATCGCGTGGGCGAACTCGTGGAGGAAGATGTTCTCGTTGGGGTAGGGGTCGCGGCGGAAGCTCAGGAGGTTCTCCTCGCCGCCGCTCACGGCCGGGGCGTGGGGCGTCGCCCCCAGGCCCCGTGCCCGGCGGTCCCAGAAGAGCTTGGGGCGGAGGTCGGAGTGCTCGGGCACGTCGGTTGTGTACTCATCACTCGCCATGACGACGGCCCGGACCTTCTGATCGGCCATGGCCTTGAGGATATCCCGACGCCCGCCCACCATGCTTCGGATGATCCAGACGGCCTCCGCCATCGCATCGTCGCTCACCTTCGCCGAGCCCAGGACCGGCAGGCCTTCCACGTCGAGGTACTTCTGATAGTACGGATCGAGCTTCAGACGATCGCGCAGATCGGCCGGGACGGGCCTCACCTCGGCGGCAGCGATCGATCGGCTTGAAGAAAACGAACTGGCGAGGACGAGCAGTGCCATCGCCGCAAGCCGTCGATGGGATCGGGCTCGGATCGAATCGGGGTGCACGGCGTCACTCCTGGTTCGCAAGATGTGGAGGTCGTCGGGTCTGCAGACGGCGCGTCGCCCGAGGGCAGGGGCGACGCGCCGGAGAGGACCGCGGGGCGTCGATCAATATTGGTCGGAGCTGAGCACCTCGCCGAGATTCCGGGTCGAGAGGGCCTGATAGACGGAGGGCTTGGCCGTGCCCATCTGGTTCTCCCCGCACGTGCCCCCCCACGCGTTCATGCCGAGGGGGGTGGCATAGCCCGTCGGCGAGGAGTCGATCGGCCAAGAGGCGATGGAATCCTTGAGGAATCGGACCGATCCGTCGCTGAAGGCGGTGTTGACCCCGCCGGGGTGGAAGCTGGAGGCACCGTAGGTCATCACCCACCACCAACCGCCCTGGACCTGTTGGCGGAGCTGACGCCAGGCATTCGGGGGGACGATGGTGTTGAACTGCGACTGATACCAGTAGCCCGACTGCCAGAGGAAATAGCTGTCGCGCGAGGGGGAACTCATGGCGCCTCGGGCACGCTCGCCGAAGATTATGGTATTGCTGGTGCCGTCGGTGATCTCCGCGATCCTCACGGCACTGTAAGGATAAATCACGCCGTAGGCCGAGGACTTCGCAGTCTGGATGCAGGGCTCGGTCAAGCTGTCATAGATCTTCACCGCCCAGAGCCCCTCGCAGGCGGCGTAGCTGGTGTGCGCCTGCTTGGCATTGGTGCCCGTGTAGTAGTTGGCCGTCAGCTGGGTCAGCTCGAGGCCGGCGGGATCGCTCGGGCAGGCCAGCGTCGAGACGTAGAGGCCGGCGAGCGTGTAGTTGGCCCCCATATGCACGGAGAGGGACGTGTTCCAGGCGTTGTACATCGCGGTCTGCTCCATCTGCGGGAGCAGGTGGAGGAACACGCTAGGCCCGGAGTAGTAGACGCCGGGCCAGAGTTGCCCCGGGAGGAAGGAGGGCGGGAAGGCGCCCGCCGACGATTCGTAGGTCGCGGCGGCGAGGCCGAGTTGCTTGAGGTTGTTGGTGCACTGGGCCCTGCGGGCGGCCTCACGCGCCGCCTGCACGGCCGGCAGCAGCAAGGCGATCAGGACGGCGATGATGGCGATGACGACCAGCAGCTCGATGAGCGTGAAACCGCGGGTGCGGCCGCGAGAGGGGAACTTCATGAGGTATTCTCACCTTATCATGGATCATGAATGAGGGAATTGGTGACGGTCGGTCACGACTCGAAAGATCAGCGCAAAGGGGCCGGGGAGGCCTCGGTTACTGGGGCATGGGCGGGGGAGCGGGCACGGCGAGGGGCTGCCCCTTGGGCTTCTTGGCAGAGGCCGGCTTGGGGGCCTCCGGTCCCATGCCCTTCTGGGCGGCGCTGGCCTTGGAGGCGTCCATGTCGATGCTGTCGAACCCATCCGGTGAGCAGCCGAGGGTTCCGACGGTCATGAGGGATGCCGCCACGAGGCAAGCGACGGCAAACCTCGACTTCGATCTCAAGCAGACCGACTCGTCCATCCAAAACACTCCTCTTTAAGACTGTCGCATCGCGCTGAACGCGGCTTACGATGCACCTGGAGACCCGCCGCCCATGACGCGAGGGCCGGAAGACCGGGGCCGCGGAAGCCGCGTCTACGTACGTTGGCGATGCGCCTTACACATGGGAACTTACCGCCGCAATGGCCGGCCGGGGCGGGGAGAGGAGGAGACGCCCGGCCGTGGTTCTGTCATGTCGCCGTGGGCATCGAGGCGGCCATCACGCGATCATCGATGGGAGAGGAATGATCCGAGGCGTGTGGGGCTGTCCGACAAACCGGCTCGGTTTCGAGATAGCTTGAGACGAGGCTCGCCACGCGGCGAGTCTGGCGGCTCACCTCCTTGATGACAGTTCGGCTTTTGGGGAGAACCTCGCCGTGTTGGGCATGAATGCGGGGGCTCTGGAACCGACGGGCAGGGCAAGGTCTGGGGTCGAGTTGCGGTTCGGCCCCGGTGATGAGCTCGGCCGCGAGTCGAGAGTTCGCGGGGGTCATCGAGAAGCCGAGCATCGTGTACCCGGCAGCGGTGTTGAGATTTCGGAGAGCCGGGCAGGGGCCGATGATCGGGAGGTCGCCCGGAGTCATCGGGCGCCAGCCGAATTTTCTGTTGAGCCTGGTGTCGTGCCCGGCGAACTCCATCATCGAGCCCTCACCCATCGTTGTTGGGTCCGGATGCGTCTCCACCGACATCAACGAATCTTACTTGGAACGCTCGGCATCAGTCTTGGCAGAACTCGCGGCGGCGACTGGATTCCGCGCATAATGCCGTCTATCCGGACGACACGGTCCGAAAACTGTCGGTTTCCATGCCACCGTTGCATATCACGAGGCGATCTCAGGCGGAATGCTCGGGCATCTCGGCAGTGGCGAGGGGGCACCCTCCAGCGAAGACGCTCGCCCTCCGGATCGAGCTTCGGGCGATCCCAGGCCGACCGCCTTACTCTTAACGGAGGCTCGGCTTACGCGTTCCTCGTCACCGTCAGAAGAGCGGAAGGGCTGGTGGCATCGACTCGATTCCGCGCATAATGGAGGCGGATCGGGCGAGGTTTGCCCGTTGTCTCCCCGGCGTCTCGCCCTCGACGCGAACACCGAGACGAACCCATGACGAGCGGGCCCGCTGCGGAGTTCTTCGCCCATCTGGATGAGCCCTTCACGGGCGAGGCGCTGTTCGATTGCTTGACCGACGTCGTCTTCTTCGTCAAGAACGAGCGGGCTGAGTACGTGGTCGTGAATCGGACCCTGGCCCAGCGCTGCGGGTCGTCCGAGAAGCGGCGGTTCATCGGGCGTACCGCCGAGCAGGTCTTCCCGCCGCCGCTCGGGCGGACGTATCGCGAGCAGGATGAGGCTCTGATCCGGTCGGGCGTGGCGATCGTCAACCAACTCGAGTTGCACCTCTACCCGAGCGGCCAGACCGGCTGGTGCCTGACGAACAAGCTGCCGCTCCACGACGCCGGCCGTAGGGTGATCGGCCTGGCCGGGGTCTCGCGCGACCTCCACCCGCCGGACGAGGCGGCCGAGGGATATCAGGACGTGGCCGAAGCGATCCGCCACGCCTGCAGCCACCTCGAACAACGCCCGACCCTGGGCGAACTCGCGGCGATTGCGGGACTATCGTCCTATCAGTTTGACATCCGTGTCCGCAGGCTCTTCCGGCTGACCACCGGCCAACTCCTGCTCAAGCTCCGGATGGACGCCGCCGCCGAACAACTCCGCGACACCCTGCACCCGGCCGCAGGGATTGCCCTGGCCTGCGGCTACGCCGACCAAAGCGCCTTCGCCCGCCAGTTCCGCCGGACGACGGGACTGACTCCCCAGGAGTACCGCGCCGCCCACCGTCCCGCTTCGGTCCGCTAAGCCAGGGCGTGTGAATGGGCCAATCGACCTGGACTTGGCTCATCACTCTTCATAACGAGCGGCGTGGAGGTCCTCGCCCCACGTGCCGGCCGCCTTCTGGATCTCCTTTTTAAATCACATGTCTCGCCACGTTTTCACGCTTGGCTTTCTCAACGAGGCTGCGTAGCGTCGGATTGGTATCCGGGTCGGACATTCCAATTTGGTCGCCATGCACGATTGTGTCCAGAAGTTTGAGCATAGCTTGGATTCCGAGCGGCGGCATTGAAGATCGACGCCTTGCGCTTCTCGAAGATTCGCCCCACGGAAATTCCGCCTCTTCTGTTTCCCGACGGAGCCGAGGCTGGAGCCGTATCGTCCCATCCTTAGAGAGGAATGAGCTTCGGTAACAATTCAGCCGGTTCCGACGAACGGCCGAGCTGTTCGGCGAGCGTGCGGTCGATGGGCGATCAGGGTGGGCCGTTCGCCTTTGCTGTGGGATCGCAGGGGGGTGAAGGCCGCTCGTTGTGCCCCGGCGAGGGCGATGGGGACGCCCTCGAGGATGTCCCCCGGCGTCGCGATCAATGGTTCGGCAGTTGCCAGTCGATCGGCCGCTTGCCCAACTGCTCCAGAGCCTGGTTGATCGCCGAGAACGGCCGGCTGCCGAAGAACTTCTTGGCCGACAGCGGAGACGGGTGGGCAGCGGTCAGGACGCGGTGCCGCCCCGTGTTGATGAGCCGGCCTTTCTTCTGGGCGTAGTTGCCCCAGAGCACGAACACGACCGGATCCTCCCGGGCGTCTAGGGCGCGGATCACTGCGTCGGTGAAGGTCTCCCAGCCGCGGTCCTTGTGCGAGTTCGGCTCGTGGGCGCGGACGGTCAGCACCGCGTTGAGCATCAACATCCCCTGCCGGGCCCATCCCTCCAGGAAGCCGTGGTTCGGGATGCGGCAGCCTAGATCGTCCCGAAGCTCCTTGAACATGTTCACGAGGGAAGGAGGGGATTTGATGCCAGGCTGGACCGAGAAGCAGAGCCCGTGGGCCTGGCCGTCATCGTGGTACGGGTCCTGGCCGAGCAAGAGGACGTTCGTCCGCTCAAATGGGGTCAGGCGGAAGGCATTGAAGACGTCGGCCTCGGGCGGGAAGACCTGGTGCGACCGGCGCTCTTCGGCCAGGAATTGCTGCAACTGATGGAAGTAGGGCTTCGCCAACTCCCCGGCCAGTGCCGATCGCCAGCTCTCGGGCAGTTCGCCGTCGACGGTATCGCTCTCGTGCCGCGACGACGTCGCCGGGGAAGGTTCGGGGCGAGAGGGTTGCATGTCAATGTCCTTATCTTCCGTTGGGATTCGGGCGAGGAGGGGCCGCTCCTCGCGTGCGGGGCGGGCCGTGGGACGCTTCGTCTTCGTGCCGGGCTCCGCCTCGACGACCCCTCGCTTTTCACAGACGTCCTCGAACACACACTGCCCGCACTTGGGGGATTTAGCCGTGCAGGTGTAGCGGCCATGAAGTACCATCGCCGGCCCGAACGAGACCCACTCGTCCTTGGGCACGAGTCGCATCAGGTCGGCCTCGATGCGATCCGGATCCTTCTCTTCGCTCAGACCGAGGCGCTGGCTGACGCGCGCGACGTGAGAATCGACGATGACCCCGCTGGGGATCTTGAAGGCATTGGTGAGTACCACGTTGGCCGTCTTGCGGGCCACGCCGGGCAGGGTCAGCATGTCCTCCATCCGGCGCGGGACCTCGCCGCCGAAGCGCTCGACCAGGGTGCGACAGGCGCCCTGGATGGCCTTGGCCTTGTTGCGGTAGAAGCCGGTCGGCCGGACATCCTCCTCCAACTCTGTCGTATCAGCGTCGGCGTATGAGCGGGCGTCCGGATACTTCGGGAACAGCGACTTCGTCACCGCGTTCACCCGCTCGTCGGTGCATTGCGCGGCGAGGATCGTGGCGACGAGGAGTTGGAGCGGGTTCTCCCAGTCCAACTCGTACCGAGCGTCGGGATACTCCGTCTTGAGTCGTTGCAAGATCGTCGGCAGAGCCTCGATCGATCGGGATCGCGCCATCGTCGGGAGTTCCATGGAGTACCCCGGCCCGGGAGACCGCCGGCCGAGGTTCGGTTGTGAAGAGTGCCGATGTGGTGAAGGTATCGATCTCCATCGAGTGATACAACCGGAAGTCACTCCGTTCCGAGATGAACGCCGCGGGAGATGAGTCAGCAGCGGACTTTCTATACTCGCCGCGGCTGTGGCTGAGACATTCTCGCCGGTTTGCTGACTTGTTACTCTTGTATCGTGCGACGTTGGATGAGGATCGGGTTCGAGGCGCGATGCAAGGACGTCCATCATGGCTTGGCTTCGCGTGCAGTTGACCAACGAGGAGCAGGAAGTCGTCAACGAGGAAAGGATCTCCCATCACAGACGAGCGGATTCGCGAGCGAATGCTCGTACTTTGGCTGTTGCACAACGGGGTGACTCGTCAGAAGGCGGCCGAGATCGCCGGGGTGGGTCGGGCCACCGTCCAGCGGTTCGTCGCCGCGTTCCGCGATGGAGGATTGGACGGGCTACGGCGATGGAACCCCAACCGGCCCGAGAGTGAGATGGCTGCATTTCGCGAATCGATCCGCGAATCCTTCGAGGAGCAGCCGGTTCGCACGTTGGCCGAGGCCGGCGAGCGGATCTTCCAGCTCACCGGCCTACGGCGCGGTCCCAGTCAGGTGCGCAAGTTCGTCAAGGACTTGGGGCTGAAGTACCAGCGGGTCCGCATGGTGCCCGTGCCGCCCAAAAAAACTTGGCCGAGCACGTCGAGAGCCAGTCCCAATTCCTCCGAGACGTGCTGAAGCCCCGCCTCGACGCGGCCGTCGCGGGACAAGGACATCTCTTCTTCGTCGACGCGGCCCACTTCGTCTACGGGACGTTCTTGTGCTGCTTGTGGTCGTCCTCGCGGATCTTCGTCCGCGCGGCCTCGGGTCGCCAGCGATTCAACGTCCTGGGGGCATGGGATGCGGTGACGCGCCGGCTCATCGCCGTGACCAACACCACCGTGGTCAACACCGAGACGATGTGCGAGCTGCTCCGGAAGATCGCCGGGTCGGGATTGACCGGGCCGATCACCCTGGTGCTGGACAACGCCCATTATCAGCGCAACGCTGTGGTCCAGTCGTTAGCGGAAGAGTGCGGGATCGGGCTATTTTCCTCCCCTCGTACTCGCCCAACCTGAACCTGATCGAGCGCCTGTGGAAATTCATCAAGCGCCGCTCGCTCTACGGCCGCTACCACCCGACGTTCGCCGAATTCCAAGCCGCCATCCAGGAGACGCTCGACGCCCTGGCAGCCACTCACGCCAAGTCGTTGGAGACGCTGATGAGGCTCAATTTCCAGCAATTCGACGACGTCTCACTTATGGCCGCGTAGAGTATAACGCGGAGCCTTCAGCATCGAGTCCATGGGTGGTCCCGTGCCGTTTCGACGCAGGTCGGTCGACTCCTTATGGATTCTCCTCCCATCCGCCCCAAACCCATCGTTTAACAAGTTGCCCGCTGCCGCCATCAGCTATGTCGATCTGGTCGATCAGAAGCATTGTCCACAAGTCCGGATCGGAGCCTCGAGCTCGATAATCGTATCAGCAATCTCTAAATTTTCGAAGGCCTGCGATAATTCCTCGGATACTATGGGTATAGATAGGTTATTCCGATGTCCCAGATAGGCTTCCATGGCGACCATCGCGATGGACCTGTATTCCTTCAGGGCTTCGCGGTCCCCCAGATAAATCAAGTCGCGAGGCCTCTTCGTACCGTTGGGATGGTACACATCTGAGAGCGACTTCCTCAGTAGGATCGCCTTTGTTCCCAGGGATGCGGGAGACGGAAACGAGCCCCGTTCATCCGGACCATCCTCCGGATTATCGGCGAGGTCTCGACCAGGACGGGTATCGTCCAGATGGTCGTCGTTGGTTGCCCCAATTACCACGGCACGTAAGTCGCGATCGGTGTTCGCCTCGAATCGCTTCTGGCATGACTCGAGGAGCAAGCGGATTTGTGAGGAGTTGAGCATCTTGCAGCCTGCCTATCGAAATAATGCCAGAGAGGGCAAGGTTACGGACTTCCCAAGCTGGCTCCT
This sequence comes from Singulisphaera chitinilytica, assembly GCF_049331405.1. Lineage (NCBI taxonomy): Bacteria > Pseudomonadati > Planctomycetota > Planctomycetia > Isosphaerales > Isosphaeraceae > Singulisphaera > Singulisphaera chitinilytica. Next base: position 4,804,033 of record NZ_CP186274.1, on the reverse strand, counting down.
GTGAACGCACAGCCCCCGCCCGTCAACCTACCCGCTCCATCACGCTCTTCGCCTTGTCCTGATCGGCTTCCGCGTACATCAGGGGCACCGCCGGGGAGGAGTGCCCGAGGATCACCCTCGCGACGTCCAGGCCGAATTCCTTGCGGAGTGAGGTCGCGGCGTTGTGCCGGAGCCGGTTGGGGTGCCTGCCGTGTTGCCGACGGCCAGGCCTTCAACTGCTCCCGCTCCTCTCCCGTCATCGCCCTGGCACCTTCCAGCGACGGATGCGAGAACGCTCGCTCGCAGGCGGACGCGATGGCCTGGCGGTACGAGTTCGTCGTGTATCGCGGGCCCGGCGTCTTGCTGGGCTCTGCCTTTAACGTCCGCCCTCTCTGGGAAGGGGTCAGCGGCGTCTTCCTGGCCACCCGTCGCTCGCCCCGCAACTCCTCCATCGCCGCCCGCGGGCTGAAGAGATAGCCGAAGGGTCGGGCGTGAGCCAGGGCCGGAGGACTTCCTGCGCCTTCGGGCCCAGGTAGATCGTCCGCCCCTTCTCGTGATGCTGGGTCTTGTGGCGGCCGGGGGCGTACGCCCACACGTTCCATGACATGTCGACGTCGCGGGCCCGCATGATCGTCACCTCGCCCGGCCGCATGCCGGTCAGGCGTTGGAGCTCGATCATCGCCCAAACCTACTTCGACACGTAGGGCCGGATCGCGTCGACGACGTCGTCGGGCAAGGGCCTGACCGGCGGGTTCTCCCGGACCTCCGTCCTGCCCCTGCGGAGACCGGGGACCGCCTTGAGCCCGTGGTCCAGGCTCGGCGGGACGAGCGCATTCTCGACCGCTCATTTGAACATCCTAACGACGTGGCGGGTCCTGCGGTTGACCTCTGTCCGGCACAGGCCCTGATCGATGAAGCCTTGGCGGACGGCCTTGAGGGCGGATGGCCCAAACTGGCACGCCAGAGTGGGCCCGAACAGCAGGCGCAACACCTTGAGCGAGAGCCGGAGCAACCCCGCCTCGGACGTCGGCTCCCCGTCCTTGCGATAATACCCGTCAGCGAACTTGAGGTAGGAGACGATCAGTTCGCTGACGGTCAAGTCGCCGGTCTTCGCGAGTTGCCGCCCGTTGGACAGCCAATGTGCGATCAGGCGATCGTACTCGGCCCGACTCTCGTTCGAGCCGTACCGCCCGAGGTAATGGTCCTTCCCGTTGAGGGTGACCACCGCCTGGTTCGTGCATTTGTGGAGCCGGTAGGACGGCGTTCTTGCGGACATGCTGCGGCCCTCCGTTCCGGTAGACTACCGGATTTTAGGAGTCGTCTGGGCCGCACCATCCGTCGCCGGATGGGTATGCAAGTCTAGCATTCGGCAGAGTTTACGTTAATGGAGACGACGGGGGTCGAACCCGTAACCTCCTGCTTGCAAAGCAGGCGCTCTCCCAGTTGAGCTACGTCCCCTCGGTAGGAGATCTCGGCGAGGTGGCTACCGGGGTTGAGGCGGTAGATGCTCGAAAGGCGTCGCCGGATCGAGGATGATCTTACAGAACGTCTCGGTGTTTGGCTAGGTGTCCTGGACAAGTTCGAGTCGAGGGCAAAAAGTCGTGCGCCTAGAGGTAGGATGTTGCCTGAATTGGCAATAAAGGCTTGCAGCGGACGGCTCGAGTTGGATGGATACGCCGTTGGCTGGTCGAGGTTGACGCGGGGTCGGGAAGAGGGAGGTTGGCTCGATGATCAGCGTGGGTTTCGCCGAGACGGACATCACCCCGGTGGTCGGGGCGCAGAGCCCGGGCGGGATGCAGGCGAGGGAGCTCAAGGAGGTGCATGACCCTCTCAAGGTCGTGGCGATGGTCATCAAGGGGGATGAGAAGACCGTCGCCCTCGTAGGCATCGACGCCCTGTTCATCGGGGAAGAGGCGGTGGCGCTCGCCCGAGGCGTCATCGAGAAGACCACGAAGATTGCGCCCGATCATGTGCTGATCGGGGCGAGCCATACCCACGGCGGGGGGCCGATCATCGGGTGCTTCGAGTCGGAGGAGGACCCGAAGTATGTGACGCTCGTCGTGGAGCGGATCGTCGAGGCAGTGACGGCCGCGTTTCATGCCATGCACACGGCCGAGTTGGGCGAAGGGTTCGGGCACGAGCCGAGCATCAGCTTCAACCGCCGGTTCCTCATGCGAGATGGGCAGCAACTCACGCATCCGGGGAAGGGGAACAAGGAGATCGTCAAGTCGGCAGGGCCGATCGACCCGGATGTCGGCGTACTGGCGGCGAGGGCCCCGAGCGGGGAGTTGCTGGGGGTATTCGTCAACTTCGCGTGCCACCTCACCGTGGTCGGCGGGGGCGGGTTTACCGCGGATTATGTCCATTATTTGAGGGAAATGCTCCGCCGGTATTACAAGCAGCCGAAGCTTCATGTGGGCTTCTTGCTTGGCGCGGCCGGGGATGTGACGCAGGTGGATAATCTGCGGCCGGGGAAGGAGTTCGGGCCGGAGTGGGGCGAGATGTTCGGGCTCGCTCTAGGGGCGGAGGTGGCTCAGACCATCGCCAGGATGGAGTGGAAGAAGGACGCGGTCATCAAAGCCGTGCGGACCACCGTTCCGATTCCGATCCGCGACGAGGCCGAGTCGAGACGACACTCGCCCAGCGAAGGGCTCGGGGCCGGATCGGTGGCGGATAAGATTTACGCGAGGGAACTTGAGCTCGTGGCGAAGGAACGGGCGATCAAGCCGGTGGTCGATTGCGAGGTCCAGGCGATCCGGATCGGAGATCTCGGGCTTGTGACCAATGGCGCGGAGTTCTTCTGCCAACTCGGGCTCGACATCAAGGCGGCGAGCCCGTTCAAGCGGACCTGGGTGGTCAGCCTGGCCAATCAGTGGATTGGGTACGTTGCCACGCCTTCGGCTTACTATGCGGGCGGATACGAGCCTCGTACGGCGAGGAGTGCCAAGATGGCCCCGTGGGCGGGGCAGACCCTCGTTGAGGGGTCGGTCAGGGCCCTCAAGAAGGTGGTGGACTGAGATGAGCCGTGAGGAGAGATGCGGGGCCGGTCAGCGGTTCCGCATCCATTGCTCCGCGGTGAGCTGGGCCCTGGCCTTGGTGGGGTGCGGGATCAGATCCCACGAGGTCGGGCCTCCTTGCGGCGAACTAATCGACTCGATCCACTGGCGGATGACCGACGGAGACTGGCTCACCATCGCCGCGCGACGGATCATGCCCCCCTGCGTCGGCTGCTCGAACATGACGGCGTAATAGGGCAGGGGGTCGAATTTCAGCTTGTTCAAATAAGCGCCAATCGCCTTATCCATCTTCGAGAGCTCCGTCCCGAACGCGGCGCGGAAGGATTCGAGGTGGTCCTCGGGCGTGCGTTCCTCAAGGGGCGGGATCTGGCTCATCGTCTTGAGGAAGGCGAGGAACTCGTTGCTCCGCTTCATCAGCAGGTAATGAGTGAGGGCCCACGAGAGCGCGTAGTCGGTGGGGGTCAGCTCCTTGCGGGTGACGATGTACTCGACCAGCGGGGTCTTGGGGTCGCGGCCGACCTGGGGGCGGGCCACCCCCTTGACCTCCATCGGGAGCGTGTCGTTAAGGTCGTGGATCGTGGCCATGTGGAACGGATTCACGAGGCCGAGTCCGCCCCAGGCCGCGACCCCTTTTCGCGTGATAGTGGGCGGCGAGCAATACTCGGCCAGGCCCTCGACGAGCCAGAGCGGCCAGGCACTCAGCCTCGGCTGGATGCCTATGTTCTGGAGGATCTGGTGCGTCCCCTCGTGGGCGACGGTCTGCGGCTTGCGGAGCGTCGCAACCTCGGGCGAATCCTTATCGTGCTCACCGGTCTGGTAGAACGCGATCCGGTTCGAGATTGGCTCGTAATAGGCCTGGATGTCGGGGTCGATCCGCTTGTAGGCCCGGAAGTCTCGCTCGGTGCGGAAGATGATCGCCACGAGCGGGAACTCGGGCTCGTGGACCGGGAATCCACGTTTGCGGAGGACATCACTCAAGTTCTTGTAGAGGTTTTCGAGGAGCTTGATGCTCTCCTCGGCGAAGCTGTCGGTCGACTGGTAGAGCACCACGTAGTGCGGGGACTGGCGCACCTTGAAGTCGGCGAAGACGGGCTCGCGGAGTAAGGATTCGCGGAGTTCGTCGGCGCTCAAGGGCTTGAACGGTTCCTCGGCCTGGGCTCGCCCGGTCGAGAACCCGATGCGCCCGTCGGGCAGGAGGAGGCTGACCCTATCCCCCGAGGCCCCGTGGACCTTGGCGACCACGATACTGCCGTCCTCGGTCCGCACGCGAAGGCGCCTGGCCTCGGTCGAGCCCTCGGCGAGGCTGGACAGGCCTCCGGGTTTCTCCTGCAGGGGGGACGAGATCGTCCCTGGGGTCATCGCCACGTCATCGAGGGGGTTCGACGACTTCGAGGGCTGACTTTGATCCGGCGGCCCTTCGACGATCGGAGCAGGCTTCACTCCCGAGGCCTCGGGCTTCCGATCGGCGACCTTGCGCACGGGCGCACGGCTCGGTAAAGACCTGGCCTTCACCTTGGTCTTGCGGTTGGTCGAGGCATCGACCCGAGGTTTGGTGTCCGGAGCGGACTCATCCGCGGCCTCGGCGGGAGTGACGAGCCAGAGGGGCAAGCCGAGGAGGAAGGCGACAAGGCTCCTCATCAGCGGCCGAAGAATTTTCGGAACTTGCCCGGCAATTTGCGGATCTTCGAGACGCGTAGTGGACGGCCCGAGGCGGGACCCTCCGGCGGAGTTGCCGAGGAGTCGTGGCATCGCCAATGCGGGACCTCGCCCCGTCGGGTCCATCCTGCCGGATAGGCCCACGAGGCGACCCCGAGTGCAAGTCACAACCGCGGGTTCCATCTCGGGAATCCCCTGGAAGTCGTATCTTGTTAGCTCGTCGTGGTCGATTCGTCGGTTTCGCTGCTCAAGTCGACTTCCCCGAGTCTATCAACCCCTCTGCCACGGCGGAAGGCTCCAACGAGTTCTTTCGTATAGAGGCCTTTCAAGGGAAGTTCCGGGTTCGCGGCCGACCTGGAAGTCCTCCGTCAGGGCCGGGCACGACTTATGGCTCGTACCCGCCCCGGCGACGAAGGTCTGCGATTCCCGGTGCCTCAACGGCCGCTCGAGAAGATCCGGAGCTTGAAGCCGAGCGATTGGCTCAGCGCGACCATCTCGCCGAAGATGTCGCCGTAGGCGACGGCGATGTGGTTGCTCATGTAGTGAGACATGATGGTCTCCATGGAGCAGCCGAGGTCGGCGGCCATGAAGGGCCATTGCCGGGTCGTGCCGCTCCACCACGACTCGCGGACCTGCTCGGGGAGCGTAACCGACTCGCCCTTGCCGAGGTCCATGACGAGGTCCCCCTCGCGATCGATCCAGGCGCGGGCCCAGGTGATCTCGCCGGGGAGGCTCTCGCCGGCGAACGTGCCGCCGGGGACGGGGAAGTAGCCCGAGGGCTGGCGGTAGCTGTGCACGCCCTTGAGCGACGCGACGTCGTGGTTGAAGGCGTAGGCCCCGCAGCTCCCCGAGTTCAGGAGGACCCAGAGCCAACGGCCTTCGTGCAACGCACCCCAGCGCACGTCGTGGAACATCACCGCGCCGGGCAGGCCCTTGGCCTCGAGGACGCGCTTCATCAACTCCATCGGCACGAGGTTGCCCTGGTCGGCCTCGGTGCTCGTGATGACGACGTGGCCGTTGCCCTCGGGCCTGGCGTGGGAATTGAAGAGCCCCTCGGCGAAGTCGCTCGGCGGGACGAGCTTGAGGAGGCCGAGCTGGTACTGCCAGCCGAGGCAGTCGGCCTTGAACTCGTCGAGGAGGTCGAGCACCGTGAGGTAGCCGCGGAGCTGCTCCTTGGTGGACTCGGGGGTGAAGTCGGCAGCGTCTTCCTCGCCCCAGTGGAAGGTGACCCCTCGATCCTTGACGAACTTGAAGGCGTCCTCGACGCGGGCGTCGGAGATCGACCGCGACCGCTCGACGACCCAGGCTTGGTCGACCTTGTGCTCGCTGAAGCCGATCGGGTAGAGGAGCCTCGGGCCGAAGTAGCCGTTGATCATGCCCATCGACGTGTCGCCAAGCATGAGCGCCAGGATCCGCTTCTGGCGGATCTGCTCGCGGATCGTGTTGGCGGTGGCGAGGGCCTCGGCCGAGACCGCACCCGCGCCGTGGATTTCGCTGGCGTCGGCGTGGATCCGGCCGGTGGAGCACCACTCGTCGAGCCGCTCCATGAACGCCGGGTCGGCCGTCCAGTCGGGGGCGTCGGTCCAGGCCCTTGAGCAGGCGCGGCCGACGCTCTCGAGCGACGCCGCGGTGTTCAGCAAGGCGACGAGGCCGGGCCAGGTCCCCGAGAAGTTGGAGGCGAGGAGCAGGGGATTCTCCTTGCCCACGACCCCATCGACCGTGTGGGGCGCGTAGGTCCAGTGGACGAAAACGCCGACGAGTGGGTCGTCGATCGGGCCGAGCTTGGAGATCGACTCGTCGGGGCGGGTCAGGTAGCCCTCGACGATGTACGGATCCCTCCCGAGCTTCTTGAGCGCGGCGACCAGTTGCGTGGTCGTCTCCTGAGACTGCGCCAACGCCCATTCGTTCGGCTTGGCGCGGTAATCCCCCGGCCAGAAGACGGCGACCTTCTTCGACATAGTTCACCCAAGGCTGATCGTTGTCGGGATGCTGCAATTGGACCGCAAAGGAACCGCGTCCCGAGATGGGCGGCACGCCTCGTCACCGTCTTCGCCCTCCGGGAGCCTAGAGAGTGTATAAGGCCCGCCCACGCCTGGCCATCGACCAGTCCGCTTCCCCGAAACGTTCGCCCCCTCGGTCGATGGACCTCTCCGCGGGGGGTATTAGCCCTTTTTCCTCGCGATCCGGCGTGCGAAGCGGTCGACGTCGATGACCCGGCGTCGGTGCAGGCCCCTGGCGATCGGCTCCGTCCCGTCGGAGGCGTCGACCTGGAAGGTGACGACCGGGCCGTCGATGTGGATGACGCGGGCCCGGCAGACGACGGTGAAGCCTTCGGGCGCCGGCGCGAGATGCTCGACCTCCACGAAGGTGCCGACGCTCCGCTCGTTCTCGGAGAGACAAGGGGCGATGGCGTGTCGCGCCGCGTACTCGAGGTGGGCCACGAGCCAGGGGGTTGCCAGGACCGCAGGCATGCGGTCGTCGGCGAAGCTGATCCGGTTATTCGGTCCCACGACGACGCGTTCCTCGCCCGTCATGCCCATCTTGATCGGAGTTTTCATGGTTCGCTGTTCGGGGAGTTTCCCCGCCTTCGTGGTCGCCCTACGCTTTTAAGTCCCGAGGCTTGACCCTGGTCCGCCCGACACCGATAATCATTATCGATAAGAATAGCGAGCCTCGCGAGAATTCTCGAGGAGGCCGGTCGCCTCGTTGAGTAGAAGGTGCCATCCTCCGAGTCATTCCTTCGTGCAAGTCGGGGCTTGGTCTCGAGTTCAATCCCCCGGGACGCAACTGCCCGCCTTGCGAAATCACGATTTTGCGATTCGTGCAGGCAGGGACCAAGGGAAGTCTCGTGGCCACCGTACGACCGGCCCGCCTCATTGATCCTTTTGCAAGCATCATGCCCAGGACCCCGCCGCGACGCGAACCGCGGGCACGAGACGATTGACTCCGCTCGGCTTCGGCACCAGAAAATAGGGGCCGCTCGCCAACAAGCCATGATCGACGAGGTCCGACGCCGGATCGACTCTTAGGCTCCACTTGAGAAGGCGTGACTCGGCGTGATCGAAGCCGGACACGTTCGCTCCGCGCCCTGCCCCCCTCGACCCAGGGCGTTGACTCCACTTAGAGGTCCCGACGGGAGAACATCGGAATGCGGCGATATCTCGGTGCGATCGCACCCCTCTTCGGAACGGTGCCCCTGCTGCTCGCCCTGGGCGGCTGCGGCGGGACGGGTACGGAAGAAACGGCGAAGACTCCCGCGGCCTCGCCCGAGGCGAAGCCGGAGACCCCCGCGGCCAAGGGCTCCGGCAAGGCCGAGCTCGTCACCCCGAGCCGGAACGTCGACCCCAAGAAGCTCATCGATGTGGTCGAGCAGGAAGTCGAAGGGGGCGAGGCGAGCGCGGGCCCGAGCCCCGATAGCGTCCTCTGGCTCCTGCCGAACACGAGCCTGATCCAGGATGAGCCGTACCAGCTCACGCCTCCCCTCGGTTTGCCCTCGACACTCGCGGGCGTCGTCCCGGCCTCGAACCCCCTCACGAAGGGGAAGGTCGAGCTGGGCAAGCAGCTCTACTTCGACCCCCGCGTCTCGCTCGACGGGACCGTGAGCTGCGCGACCTGCCACAACCCCGAGAAGGGCTGGACCGACAGCCTCAAGACTTCCGCTGGCATCAACGGGCAATTCGGCGGCCGCAACGCGCCGACGGTCATCAACACGGCCTTCGGCCGGACGATGTTCTGGGACGGCCGCGCGCCCTCGCTCGAAGGGCAGGCTCAGGGGCCGATCCAGAACCCGATCGAGATGGGCAAGCAGTCGTATAAGGAGATCATCACGCGGCTCCGGACGATCCCGGCCTACCAGGAGCAGTTCAAGAAAGTCTTCGGCACCGAGGTGACCCTCGACGGGTTCGCGAAGGCCGTGGCCTCGTTCGAACGCGTCGCGTCGCTCTCGGGCAACTCGAAGTACGACAAGTACACCCGCGGCGGCGACCTGAAGGCCCTCTCCGATAGCGAGAAGCGCGGGATGGTCCTCTTCGGGATCTCGCTCAGCAGCGACGACGAGTTCAAGCCGGGCGTGACCAAGGCCAAGGCCATGTGCACGTCGTGCCATGCCGGGTTCAACTTCACGGATGAAAACTTCCACAACCTTGGCATCGGCTGGGATGAGAAGAAGAACGAGTTCGCCGACCTCGGCCGCTGGGCGATCTCTCCCATCGGTGCCAAGAACTCGGCCGAGCTCGGTGCCTTCAAGACCCCGACCGTCCGCGACTCCTCGAAGACCGGCCCGTACATGCACGACGGCAGCCTGGCGACCCTCGAGGACGTCGTCGAGCACTACGACAAAGGGGGTACGCCCAATCCGTCGCTCGACAAGGATATGAAGAAGCTGAATCTGACTCCGAGCGAGAAGGCCGACCTCGTCGCCTTCATGAAGGCCCTCGACGGCGAGCCCATCAAGGTCGCCCTGCCGACCTTGCCCCCCGGCGCCGATGGCAAGAGCCCGGACCCCAAGGAAGCCCTCGAGATGCCCACGGCGAAGGCCGCCTTCAACGCCTTCCACCCGGGGTTTGTCCACTGAGCGGGCTGATCCTTGCTCTCGGCTTTCGCCTGAATCGATCTTCAAGACGCCCGCCGAGGTGCAAGCCTCGGCGGGCGTCTTCGTTTCTCGTAGAAGCGCCCAACATTCCACTCGGTTGGATCGTAGATTCTCCAGGCCAAGTTAGAGCTGATGATCGTGCCATCATTTCATCGCGCTAAAATTCGAATCGCTTCGACGACCATTTTAAAAATGCTTGATTTGAGTCATGTAGTCTTGACGAAACAATTCGGTATTCCGATGCTTGATGGCCTTCCTCCCCATGCCGTCGCTATTGAATGACTGACGATGGATTGACACCAGGACGACAGGGACCCCCATGGGATATCGACGCCAACTCGAACGGTCTGCCGCTGCGCGCCGCGCAGGAATACGTTTCGTCCTCGAAACATGCGAGCAAAGGCTCCTCTTATCCGGCGACGGGATCACGTCTTATCCGACAGGAGGGAATACAGGAGGTGATTGGCCCACCGTCTTGGTCCGCGCCCCGGATGGAGACCTCTGGTTCAAGGGAACTTATGGCCAAATTGGTAAGATGACGGAGGACGGCCAGTCGACGGTCTACGATTACGGCACATCAGGAATGACGGTTGGCCCCGATGGTAATATCTGGTTTGGCACCAATGTTATGTTCAGCGACGTGAATTACCTTGCTAAGGTCACGCCTGATGGGATGGTGTCGCAGATCAAGATGCCTGATGGAATGTCGGCCTATGCATTGGCGACCGATCGTGCCGGTAATATCTGGTTCACAGAAGAAAATCCTGATGTGATCGGGCGTTATTCTGTCGATGGGACCTTCAGCCAATTCACTTTGCCTTCAGGTAATCATATTTTCTGGCGAGAGTCGATGACCGCCGATTCGAACGGGGACGTCTGGTTCACGAGGTCGACCGGGTCTGGCCAATCCGAAGGTATGATCGATCGAATCACGCCGAATGGAGAAGTGACGGAGTATCCGATTGCCGAGGGATTCGTTAACTTCATGGGGTTGACGACAGGACCGGACGGCAACCTATGGTTTACCCTAGAGGATGCGAACGCTTCTGGGGATGGTTTTGCGGTCGGTAAGTTGACTCCCCAGGGCACGGTTAGCCTTTTCCCGATCGATGGGCTGCCGGGTGGAATCACCACCGGACCCGACGGAGCGATTTGGTTCACAAGTCGCGAACTCGGAGAGGTTTATCGAATCAGCACGGATGGCGTGGATTTCGATACATACACAATAGACCTGCCGAATCACGGCTGGGAAAATCCTGTGGCTATCACCATGGGCGCCGACGGAGCCATCTGGTTTACGACCATGGCCGAGTATCCGGAGATAGGTCGTCTTGATCCCAAGGTGGCCATCCCCGATGGGAAAACGGCCCCAATCGATCAGGTCCAGACGCCTCCATCAGACTCGCCGCCCGACCACGGCTCCCCCGAATCCGACCCGGTCATCTCGGTCAATCAGCCCACGGGGCCTCAGCCGGCGCCGTTGAGCTTGACGAATCGCATCAGCAACGGCACGCAGGAGATGTTCCTCGCCAGGGTGCTGAGCAGTCATCAGAACCAGGAGGTCGCCAAGACTTCGGTCCATACGCGTTCGAGGCCTTTGGTGACTCTCGGCGCACGCCATCCGGTCCCGACGGCCCAGACCTTCCATCGGCTCCGAGCCCTCCACACACATCATCCGGTCCGACTGGCTCGGCAGCGGCGCGGGCACTGATCGAACGCCTCTAGAACCCGCGGCCATCCCCACTCGTCGGCTCGAGTCAGAGGGGATGGCCGCTGGCGTGACCATCAGGCAGATCCGCTCGCGTCGAGGACGGCCTTGGCCTGGCCGATGTAGTCGCCAACGTCGCGGGGGTCGGACTGGCTGCCGTGCTGGGCGGCGAGGTTGTCGCCTTGCTCCTTCCAGAGCTTGGTGAGGGACTGCCGGATGCCGGGGTCGCCTCCGGTGAACTCTTCGACGAGCGAGAACCAGCGTTTTGCGAGGGCCTGGACTCTTGGGTCGGCCGGGTCGGTCCCCTTTTCTTTTTCGGCCCGGACCTCGGCGATGAGTTCGGCCCAGTCGGTTTGCGACTGCTTGATCCGCTCCTCGCCGACGGCCTCGCGTCGCTTCTCGAGGTAGGCGAGCTGCTCGGGGGTGTAGTAGTTTTCGATCACGGTCATCCCCTGGATCACGTTGAGGAATTCGTCGACGGAGACCTCCTCCGTCGCGTCGAAGTGGCCGGCGATGGATTCGAGCTTGTCGGCCAGGGCCTACTGCAACTCGACCTGGCGACGGAGCCGACCGATGTGGAGCCGCAACAACTCCGAGGGCGAGAAGCCGGGGCCGTCCAGGCAATCCCGGATCTCCTCGAGCGAGAACCCGAGTTGCCGGAGCGAGAGGACTTGTTGCAACCGCACGACCTCGGCCCTGGTGTAAAGCCGATAGCCGGACTCGCTGTGCTGCGAGGGCTTCAGCAGGCCGATCTCGTCGTAATGGTGGAGCGTCCGCACCGTCAGGCCCGATTGCTTGGCGAGCTCCCCGACCTTCAGACCCAACGCTCGCATAACCTTTCCTCTCCGCATCGAATCGTCCCGTCGCGGCCACGAAGGCATGGTACGGCCTCACGTTGCGTGAGGGTCAAGCGGGGTTCTTCGGAGAATCTTCGGTCCCGGCCGATGGCCCCGGTTCGATCTCAGGCCGGGCAAGGGGGCGATGATCCCGCGGCCACGGTCGCGCATCGGGCTCGATCTGTTAGAATGGCGGGATGCGAGCGAGACGAAGGTCCGCTCCGGATGTCCTGTCGGCCGAGATCGGAGTCGTCTGATGTCGTTGTTGGAAGTCTTCCCGAACCAGTTCCCCGACCGCGAGTACGAGATCGAGATCACGTGCCCCGAATTCACCGCCGTCTGCCCCAAGACCGGCCAGCCCGACTTCGGCACGATCCTCATCACCTACTGCCCGGCCGAGACCTGCATCGAGCTCAAGAGTCTCAAGCTCTACCTGTTCGATTATCGGAATCGCGGGATTTTCTATGAGCACTCGATCAACACGATCCTCGACGACCTCGTCAAGTCGTGCCAGCCGAGATGGATGAAGGTCGTGGGCAACTTCACTCCCCGAGGCGGGATCTCCTCCAAAATTACCGCGCGTTATGAAGGCTCGCACTTCGACAAGATCGAGAGCGAAGCCACGCTCCTGGCCTGAGTCGGCGGGGGGGCAACTCGGGGTCGAAGGGCGGGAGGCGGTCGGCGAACCATGCAGCCTGGAATCGTCACGTTGACGACGGACTTCGGGATCGAAGGATCCTACGTCGCCGCGATGAAGGGGATCATCCTGGGCAGGGCCCCGGGTGCCCAGATCGTGGACGTGACGCATCGGATCAGCCCGCAGAATGTCCTCGAAGGAGCGTTCGTGCTGGCCGAGGTGGTCGAGGCCTTCCCGCCGGGCACCGTCCACCTCGCGGTCGTCGACCCGGGTGTGGGGACCGACCGCAAGCCGATCGCCGTTTCCATCGACGATCAATGGTTCGTCCTGCCGGATAACGGCCTCATCAGTGCAGTGGCCCGGGGGAAGACGGGGAGCGAGATCCGCGAGATCAGCAACCCGGCCATCCTCCGCAGCCGGGTCTCGAACACGTTCCATGGTCGCGACATCTTCGCCCCGGCCGCGGCCCATTTGCTGCTCGGGCGAGATCCGGCCGAGTTGGGGCCGACTCGCTCATCGTTCTTGATACATGAGGGTTTCGAGGCAACCCGAGGCGAAGACCGGCTCATAGGCCATGTCGTGTTTCGAGACAGCTTTGGAAATCTGATCACGAATATCCCCGACTCGATGCTTGCGGGTCTTCCACCAGAGAACTGGCTCGTCGAGGTCGCCGGTGTCACGATCCGAGGCGTTTCCCGCACCTATGGGCAGAATCCGCCGGGCACGCTGGTCGCCTTGATCGGCAGTGGCGGCTGGCTCGAGGTCGCCGTCGTCAACGGAGATGCGGCCCGCTTGCTGACGGTTGGTCCTGGGGCGAAGGTCTGGGCGAGGCATGTCCAGGATGGGAATGCGTGACGGGTCGATCCCCGACGAGGCTTCTTCAGGCATCTGAAGTTGAGATTTCAAGAGGCATGACGTTCCTCTCATTCCTTGTTTTGCAGAGCCATGACGAAATCCGAAACGTTGACTCGGTGGGATCACGCCCATCTTTGGCATCCGTTCACCCCGCTGGCCGACTGGGAGTCGGAGCCCCCGCTCATCATCGAGCGGGGCGAGGGGGTCTACCTCTTCGACATCGAAGGGCGTCGCTACCTCGACGGTGTGAGCTCGCTCTGGTGCAATGTCCACGGCCATCGCCATCCCAGGCTCGATGCCGCGTTGAAGGCCCAGATTGACCGGATGGCGCACAGTACTCTCCTCGGGGTGAGCCACCCGACCGCCATCGAGCTCGCCCGGAAGCTGGCCGAGCTCGCTCCCGAGGGCCTGACTCGCGTCTTCTTCTCCGACGACGGGGCGACGGCCGTCGAGGTCGCGCTCAAGATGGCGTTCCAGTACTGGCGGCAGAAGCCGGATCCCGAGCCAAAACGCACGCGATTCATGGCCCTCGGCAATGCCTATCACGGCGACACCCTGGGCGACGTGAGCGTCGGTGGTGTCGACCGGTTCCACGCCATGTTCGGCCCCTTGCTATTTCCTGCGCTCCGGGCACCGAGCCCGCACCCATACCGCAGCGAGTCCGACGACTGCGGCGCGGCGTCCCTTGCCGAGGCCGAGCGGCTTCTTGAAGCTCATCCCGGCGAGGTCGCCGCCATCGTGATAGAGCCTTTGGTGCAGGGTGCGGCCGGGATGATCGTCCACCCCAAGGGGTATCTCCGAGGCCTCCGCGAACTCAGTCGCAGGCACCGAGTGTTGCTGATCGCCGATGAGGTCGCCGTGGGCTTCGGGCGGACGGGGACGATGTTCGCCTGCGAGCAGGAAGGGGTCTCGCCCGACTTCCTCTGCCTCGCCAAGGGGCTGACCGGCGGTTATCTCCCGCTCGCCGCCACGCTCACCACCGAGGATATCTACAAGGCCTTTCGGGGGACGGCGACCGAAGGTAAAACGTTCTATCATGGGCATACCTATGGGGGAAATCCTCTGGGCGCCGCGGTGGCCCTGGCGAACCTCGAGGTCTTCGACGAGGAGCGGACGCTCGAACGGCTCCAGCCGAAGATCGCCCATCTCGCCGGGCGGCTCGAAGAGTTCCGCACCCGGCCTCACGTGGGAGACGTCCGCCAGAGCGGAATGATCGCGGGGGTCGAATTGGTGGCGGATAAGGCTACGAAGGAGTCGTATCCCTGGGCCGAGCAAGTCGGTGCCAGGGTTTGCCGCAAGGCTCGCGAGCGTGGCGTCCTCATCCGACCGCTCGGCGACGTCCTGGTCATCATGCCCCCGCTTTCGATCACCCGGGAACAACTCGACGAACTGCTCGACGTGATGCTCACCTGCCTCCGCGAAGTGACGGAGGTGGCGTCATGAGCCGCCTCCCGGGCCTCTTCGTCGTCGGGACCGACACGGGCGTCGGCAAGACCGTGATCTCGGCCGCAATCGCGCGGGTGATGACCCAGGAGGGGCGGAGGGTCGGGGTCCTCAAGCCGGCCGCGACCGGGGCGGTGCGCGTCGGCGATGGTTGGAAGAGCGACGACGCCGACCGGCTCATCGAGGCCATCGGCGGCGGCGTTGCCCTCGAAAGGGTCGTCCCCCGGATCTACAAAGAACCGCTCGCCCCTTCGGTGGCCGCGAGGCGGCAGGGGACGCCGCTGCTCTGGGATGACCTTGCCCAAGCTGTGGATGAGTCGCTTGTTTGGTGGGCAGAGCGAGCCGAGGTCATGGTCGTGGAAGGGGTCGGAGGGTTTCTGACCCCGATGGCCGATCGGGCGAGCATCGCCGACCTGGCGATCCGCCTCGACTATCCCCTCGTCATCGTCGCGAGGAAAGGGCTCGGCACGCTGAACCACACGCTCTTGACCGTCGAGGCCGCTCTCAGCCGGGGGTTGCGAATTGCGGCCGTCGTGCTGAACGGCTCGGAACCGCCACAAGGGACGGTCGCCGAGGCGACGAATGCCGAGGAACTCGCTCGACTCCTGGAAGGGACCGGTCCGCTGGTGACGGTCGAGTATAGTGTCGATCAATCCTTGATCCCAATCGCGGCCGTTTGCATGAACTGGTATGATAGGGCCAGCAGGCCTCGCGGCGAGAACGTCGTCGGGTAGGGCCGGCGATTCCCCCGATGGTCCACCTTCGAGCCGATCGCGAAGGGAGGTTGGAAGAGCGATGTCGAGCGAAACGACCGAGTTCCCCGTCGGTCCGCACTCGTCGGATGCCCCAAACCCCAAGGCGCCGGGTTCTCCCGGTTCGTCCGCGTCGGACCTCGACGACCTGCCGGCCACGCCGGCCATGCCGCCGTACAGCAGCACGAGCGGGGACGAGCTGAACGCGCTGCTCTCGCAGTCGCTGAATCAGCCCAAGCCCGACCCGTTCCTCGACGACTTCTCGGGCTCAGACGCCAAGAAGGCACGCCACGAAGGCGACTCACCCACTCCCGAGGCCGCTTCCAACGCCTCGGCCGTGCCGAAGCCGACCGAGGAGGTCGTTCACGAGTCGTTCGACGCTGTCGCCTCCATCAATGCCTTCACGGACCCCAACCCGCTGGGCGAACTGATCGAGCCGGACGAGCCCTTGGCCGAGGTGCCTTCCGCCGAATTCACCGACTCGCACGCGGATCCGAAGGCAACTCCGCCGGCCGCCGGTTTCGGGGAGTTCGAATCGGGCGAGGTCCAGGTCAATCCGCTCCAGTCGTCGATGTTCGAGCTGCCCTCGATCCCGGAATCGGCGTCGCCCCCTCCGCAGCCCACATCCTTCGATGCGTTCCCGGCCCTCGACCTCGGCACGCCCGCCGCGAAACCGACGGCCGTCGCGTCGAAGAAGGCCCAGGAGGAAGAGGACGACGAGGAGGATGACGACGATGACGACGATGACGCCCCGCGCGGGCCTTCGCTCTTCACCTTCCTGCTCCTGAGCTACGCCAGCGCGGTCACGCTCGGGTTGGGCTGGGTCCTGTATACAGGCCGGCGGCTGCATGAGTCGGACGAAGAGGCCACGCCAGTGGCCGAGGCGAAGCTTGATCCTGGCCGCAGGGCCGATCAATCCCGCAAGGTCGAGCCTCCCGAGCCCCTGGCCAAGGATCACGTCACGACCATCGGCAAGCCCTTGACGTTCGGCGGCCTGGAAGTGACGCCGCTCGGGGTCCGATCCAAGCCGGTCCGGCTGCGTCGGGCCATGACGCCCAAGGAGTCGCGCGACGGCGGTTCGAAGGCCCTCTGGCTGAACCTGCGGCTCCGGAACGTGTCCAAGGACACGATCTTCGCCCCGCTCGACGAGGCGTTCCTGCGCGAGCGCGAGCTTGACGTCCTCGACAGCCTGATCGAGACCGCAGACGGCTCGAAGATCGTCATGTACCCCCTCGCGGTCTCGAGCGAGTGGCAGATCGACGGCCAGGAGTTCAAGGAGCTTCGACCCGGCGAGTCGTTCGACACCTGGGTCGTGAGTGCCTCTAACGGCGCAGAGAAGTTGCCGGACGACCTGACCTGGCGCGTCCGCCTGAGGACCGGGATCGATCAGACCGAGACCATCGGCGTCCGATTCAAGTCCTCCGAGGTCAAGGTCGAACGTTGAGCGGCCGAGCAGGGTGGCTCGGTGCGGAGCGGGGCAAGTAGGGCCCGAGGATCGTCTCGTGATGGAAGTCGAACAGGAGGTTTCGCCCGAGTGGATCGACTCGATTCCTGCGAGTCGTCGACCTCGATGGCGTGTCGGCCTGGAGTTCGTCGCCGTGGCGTCGGCATTGCTGCATCCCCTCGCCACGGCCCTGGGTCGCTACTACTGGTGGATCGACCTGTTCACGCATTTCCAGGTCGCCGCGGTCTTCGCGTCTGGCCTGGCGGCCTCGCTCGTCTTCCGCAGTCGCCCTCGACTGGCAATTGCCTTGATGGGCCTGGTCGCGTTCCAGGTCTTGCCCATCCTCCGCTACCAAGGGAGGAACCCGGTTCCCGCTGCCTCGCGATCGACCTCGCGGCTCAGGATCCTGATGGCGAACGTCCTCTGCGAGAATCAGAACTTCGAGGCGTTGGCCCGACTGATCCGCCGAGAAAAACCCGACATCGTCGGCCTCG
Source organism: Singulisphaera chitinilytica (assembly GCF_049331405.1). Lineage (NCBI taxonomy): Bacteria > Pseudomonadati > Planctomycetota > Planctomycetia > Isosphaerales > Isosphaeraceae > Singulisphaera > Singulisphaera chitinilytica. Next base: position 4,786,621 of record NZ_CP186274.1, on the reverse strand, counting down.
TCGAGTACGACAGGGGCTGGGAGCTTGGCCTGGAGGAACTCCGGCGCGAGTTCCCCTACCATCTGGACGTGCCCGACGGAGCCCGCGGCTTGGCCCTCTGGTTCCGCAAGGAGCCGATCTCCATTGGCCCCGTCCAGGTGCCGCTCCCGGGGGGCTGGCCCTGCATGCGAGCCACCTTCGAAATCGATGGCAAGCCGACACACCTCTGGCTGATCCACCCCAGCTCTCCCTTCCACCGGCGAGGCCGACCGGAACTCTCCGCCTTGGCCGAGAAGGTCCGCGCCGAAGGGGGTTCTCAAGTCGTCATCGGGGACATGAACAGCACAGAGGGGTCGCCCCGGTTCGCCGACTTCCTCCAAATCACTGGCCTGCGCGACAGCAGGCTCGGTTTCGGTCGCCAGCTGAGCTGGCCGGTCGGGCTCCCCTATCAGATCGCGATCGACCACGCGTTTCTCTCCGCGGATCTCGCGGTCGTCGATCGGAGGCTCGGCCCCTCGATCGGTTCGGATCACGCTCCATTGATCCTGGATTTGGCACCCGCCGCCGGGACGGATGGTATGGAGCCGTTCACGAACTCGGCGAGCCCCTCGAAGTCGAACTGAGCGAGCGGGGATGCGGACGAGGCGTCGGCGAACTTGGCCCGATCCGCCTCACGCAGGAAGCGGATCAAGCGTTCCGAGCGCTCTTCGCCGAATTGCGCGAGCAGCGCGGCATCGGAGGCGATCTCCTCGGTCGTCCTCGCCTTCCAGACATTGCCGAACCGCGTGGCGAGGGCCTCGCGCACGGCGAGCGACCAGGCGATCATTTGCTCGCGTTCCGAGTCGTCGGAGCCGCCCGAGGAGGGTAGCACCAGCCCAGGGAATGTCGCCCGGCGTCTTGCCCGCCTCCTCCTGGTGAACCAGATCAGCAGGAACAGGGCGAACACGAACGCGAACAGGCCGGCGAAGATCAACTCCCTCTGGGATTGTACCAAGACCAGGGGCTCGGGCCCCAGGTTCGGTCGAGGAGGGAGGAGGACGGTCTTGGGCTCCTCGTTCACGACCCACCTCGACGCGATGCCCTGCCGGTGAAGATGCGGATCAGCGGCCCGATGGGATCCTCGGAGGTCGAGATCTCGTAGCCGGTGATGCCTGCGGTCGAGCAGAATCGCCGGAATTGCTGCCGACGCTCGGCCGCCGCCTGAGAGTAGGTTTTGCGGAGCTTCGATGAGTTCGTGTTGACCATCCGCTTCCCGCCCAGCTCTGCATCTTCAAGTGAGATGAGCCCCACCGGGGGCAGGTTATCTTCCCTCGGGTCGACGAGGCGGATGGCGCAGACTTCGTGCCGTCGCGAGGCCCGACGCCAGAGCCCGATCGAGGGGGGCGGCAGGAAGTCGCTCAGCACGACGATCAGGGCCCTGCGAGCCGATCGCTTGAGTCGGGAAAGCCCAACACTGAGGTCCGTCTTGCGTGACGAGGCCGGCGTCGCCACGAGGGCACGCACGAGCCTGGCGAGATGTCGAGTGCCACCGCCCGGGGGAAGCTCGGCCTCGACCCGATCACTCACCATCGCCAGGCCGACGCGGTCGCCATTCTGGATCGCGGCCGTCGCCAGGAGCGCCGCGCATTGTGAGGCACGGTCGGCCTTGGTCTTGCCGTCGTGGCCGAACCGCATCGAGGCGGAGACGTCGACGATCAGCCAGAGAGTCAGGGCCCGTTCTTCGATGAACCGGCGAACATAGGGGCGGCCTTGCCTCGCGGTGACGTTCCAGTCGAGGTGGCGGACGTCGTCCCCCGGCTCATACGCCCGCAACTCGGCGAAGGTCAGGCCGAGGCCCGGCCTTGCCCCGTGATAGGCCCCCGCCAGGAGGGAAACCGCCCCAGGCCGGACCCGGAACCGGAGCCGACGCGCCTGCCGCACGATGGCGGCGGCGTCCACGTTCGAGGCGGATGCGATCCGACGTCTCCGACGACCCCAGGGCCAAATCATGAACCTTCGCGTCCACCTCGGGAATGACCACAGTCCCCGGGCCGAGGCTCTTCGTCCCCTCGGCGCCGACCATCGATCCCAGCAGGATAACATGATTGTCCGGAAATCATGCCGTTGAAAGATGGTCGGTGCCCGAACTTCTTCGGTGAGAGCCTTTACTTCCGGGCCACCCCCTCGACGAAGCTCGACTCATTGGACTCCGCCGAGGCTGTCGCGGCACGGTCGAGGCGGACGCGGATCCGGACCTCCCAGCGGCCCGACTCATTGGCGACGATCGTCCAGTGCGGGATCAGCACGGACCCCTGATACACCTTCTCATACCCGCCTTCGCTGGTGCTGACCGTCTCGACGGGGAAGCACCAGAGACCCGACGGCACCGACCAGTCGAGCCGGACCGAGAGGTCGAGCCACTCGTCGACGAGGGCGAGCTCCGTGGTCTGGGAGATGTCGAGCGTCGAGTCGAGCATCCCCAGTCGGTTGCCTTCGCCATCGAGGTAATAACGATCGTCGGCGTGCCCGGCCATCGCGGCGAAGTTCAGCTCCACGCCGAAGTGCAAAGGTTGGCCCGGCGGCAGTTCCTCGAGGACGTAATGAACGTCGAGGTTCGAGGAGTCGGCGGCCAGCTCGATGGTCTTGTGGATGTGAATGGGATGGCCGCTCACCCAGCCTGATCGCTCCATCAGCAAGGAGACGCGGTCCACCGCTCGCACGACGCGCGAGAGGTAGGCCCCGATGGCGAAGTCGCCCCGCTCCACGTCCTGGCAATCGACGAGATCCTGGATCGTCAGGTCGGCCGGGAAGAAGTGGTCGACGAGCGCCTTGCGGGGCTGGCGGTCGTAGACGAGGAGCTTATCGAGCCCTTCCTGCTTGAGGACGATCCGGTCTTCCGAGAAGACGGGGGTCTCAGCCTGATGCGTGTTCGACCGGGCGGCGCTGGCGACCTTGGCGTGATACGGCTCGGGCCTTCGCGTGAGCGTCGCCATGACGTTCGTCAACGACTGGCGATCATCGAGCCCGTAGATATGCCCCCCCGTCGCGGGGCGGACGAGGGCGATGAGTCGGTCGTTCTCGAGGCAGACCTCCTGCCGGGCGTCGAGGTTGAAGTCCCCGACCTCGAGCGAGGCGCGAGGCCCCGACTTACCTTCGGCCTCGTCGAGCGCATTGTGGGCGGCGATCAGGCTCTTGAAGATGGCGTTGCGGAGGTGGGGTAGGTAGAGCCCACCGAATGCACCGTGCCAGTAGGGGCAGTTGCACTGGCCCCGGTAGAGTTCCTGCCGGGCGATGTCGAGGTAGTCGGGGTCGGAGTCGGGCTGGGCTTCCAGCCGGGCGAGGCGCTGGGAGACTCCGAGCATCCTCGTGTACATCTCGTCGCATTCGTCGTAGCGAGCCTTGAAGTTCCGCCAGAAGCCCCCGGCGCTGACGTAGGGCTTGAGCCGGATCGCCGTCGGGTCTTCCTCGGTCTCCTTGACGGAGGTCCGGAAGTGGGTGAAGCGATCGGGTGGCAGGGCCCACTCCGTCATCTCGCGGTACGAGCAATCCGGGAGGTAGACCTTGCTCACGGGCAGGGTCTCGTCCACCGCACGCGAGAAGGTGGTCGGCTCGAGCCAGTCCCGGTTCCCCATGACCATGTCGCAGAACCGGCGGAGCCAGCCATTCGTGTAGACATGCTCGTACGTGTCGGGCCAGGAGCCGAACTTCTCGCCGTCGTCGGCGAAGACGACGGTTGCCCCGGGGTGCGTGTCTGCGAGCTTGCGCAGGTATTCGTAGGTCGCGTGAGGCTCCTGGAAGGGGATCTGATAGCGGAGCGGCTCGGAGCCCGGGAAGACCTTGAGCAGGCGGCCTTCGTCTTCGGTCAGGTGGTAGCCGAAGAGGTCGTCGGCCTCAACCCCGGCACGCTGGAAGTGGAAGTCGTCGAGGATCGTGTACTCGATATCCGCCTCGGCGAGTGCCTTGACGAGGTGCTGTTCCCAGACCCGCTCTGGCATCCAGATCCCCCGGATCTTGGCGCCGAACTGCTCGCGGAGATAGGCGGAATACGAGCGGATCTGCCCGACCCTGTCCCGGTGAGGGATCATGGTCATGATCGGCTCATAGAACCCGCCGCCGAGGATCTCGACGCGGCCGGAGGCGACCAGGGGACGCACCCGGGCTAGGTATTCGGGATGGCGTTCGACAAGCCATTCCAGCAGCGGCCCCGAGGTGTGGAGCGCAAAAGGGATCTGGGGATAGTCTTCCATGACGTCCAGGAACGGCAGGTAGCTGTCTCGGTATGCCGCCTCGAAGACGCCGTCGAAGTTCCCCACCGGCTGATGGTTATGCAAGGCCAGGATCAGGCGGACGCCGGACATGAGAGGCCCTCTTGGCTCGCAACTCTCGGGTGATAACGGACCGTGCTCATTATCCTCGCAGATCGTCGACGGACCGCCAATCTTGAATATGAGGGTTCGGCGGCCTCACGACCTCGACGGCCGGACTCATCCTCCTGAATGGAAAGGTTTAAAAACTTTCCCCAGTCATGAGCGATCGGCAGGGCCGGGCACGTTTGCCCGGCCTATTTCCAGACCCCTTCAGTGACGGGCTCAAGCCAGGCCCGCGGTCGAACCCAGGAGGAGCGACGAAGCCGAGGCCGGCGGGACCTCGATGTCGCGTAGGAAGGCCGCGGCGTCCTCCGGGGGGACCGGGTTGATGTAGAAGCCCGAGCCCCACTCGAAACCTGCCACGTTGGTCAGACGTGGGATGATCTCGATGTGCCAGTGGTAGTGCGGCAGTTCCTGGTGATCGAACGGGGCGGTGTGGATGATGTAGTTATAAGAAGGGTTGTCGAGCGCCGTCTCGAGCTTGTTCAGGACCTGACGCATCACGCTGCCGAGGTCATCGACGCCCGGCTTGGGGATGTTCTCGAAGTGGCTCGAGTGGATCTTGGGGAGGATCCAGGTCTCGAACGGGAAGCGGCTGGCGTAGGGGCAGAAGGCCGTGAAGTGCGGCGTGTCGAGCACGATTCGCTTCTCGTTGGCCAGTTCCTCCAGCACCATGTCGCAGTAGATGCAGCGTCCTCGGTAGTTGAAGAATTCGAGCGAGCCCGTCATCTCCTCCCAGACCGAAATCGGCACGATGGGAGTGACGATGAGCTGGCTGTGCGTGTGCTCGAGGCTCGCGCCGCCGGCCGCGCCCACGTTCTTGAAGAGCATTCCGTGGACGAGGCGCGTGTCTCGCTTCAGGTCCACCAGGCGGTCGCGATAGACCCAGAGGACCTCGCGAATGCTCTCCTCCGAGAGGCTAGCCATGCTGACGTGGTGCTTGGGGGACTCGATGATGACCTCGTGGGCACCCACGCCGGCCATCTTGTCGTAGATCCCCTCGCCGCGCTTGTGGAGGTTCCCCTCGATCTTCAAGGCGGGGAACTTGTTGGGGATGACCCGGAGCCGCCAGCCGGGGCCATTGGGCCGGCTCCCTCGCTCGCGGTAGGCCAGGATCTCGGGCGGGGTCTTATCTTCGTGGCCTTCGCAGAAGGGGCAGAGCCCCACCTCGGCGGTGGTCTGGGCCTCCCCCTTGAAGTCGTGCGGCCGCTTCGCCCGCTCGTGCGCGATGATCACCCAGCGTCCCACGATCGGATCTTTACGCAACTCGGGCATCTCGGACCTCCCAAGGGAGAGGGGACGGCACGACCTCCCGCCGATCTTCCGCTGAGGCTCACGACCGCCGATCGCTCGGCGAGAGGGTGTGCCCCGACTTCGGGCCGGATGGCCTCGGCTTCGTGCGACGTCCTATCGATCCATCAAACCTGCCACATGATTCGTTCGAAATCGGGGGACGGCATCGCCAGCTCGAAGATTCCCTCGCGAGGGGCCCGGTCGAGGCTCGACTCGCCGCCGATCAACTCGACGTAGAAGCGGATCGGATCTCCCACCTTGACCCCTAGCTTCGAGAACGGCACCGCCAGTTCGAGCACCTTGCCGGTGGCGACCTCGATGGATTTGCCGTTGCTCGAAGGCTCCCCCGCGCGGGTGATCGTCCCGATCGGCCTGGGCTGCGAGGGGTTCTCGATGGTGATCTCGCACGCCGCCGGGTCGACGAAGCCGATCCGGAGCGAACTGACCTCGGCCAGTCGCTCCTCGGCGGGGCCTCCGTCCGTGTCGACCCGGATCAGGAGCCGATCACGGTCGAACCCGAACCGAATGTCCTGGAGGATGCCTCGGGTGACGAGCGCCATCGTGCCTCGCTCGTTGCCGCAGATGTAGTGAGCGGCGTTGATCCACTCGAAGTACGAGGCGCGGCCGTCGACCTTCACCTTGAGGAAGCTGTTCGGCTGGTCGTGGATCGGCCGATGCGTCCCCGCCTGCGAGATCGGCGTGAAGAGGGTTCCAGGCGGCTCGTGGTTCAAGAGCGTGTAGATATTCCGCAGATGCTTGCGGAAGAGGTGGTCGAAGAGTCCGTCGAGTGCGCTCGAATGGTCGTCGCCGTACCACCAGAACCAGTCGGACCCTTCGGCGATATACATCTCGTCCCAGGCCCTTGCGAGCGTGGCCTGATCATGCTTCCCCTCGTTCGCCTCGCGGACGAGGAACTGTCGCGTCGTGTGCAGGGCGTCCCAGGCGCGGTTGTCCTCGGGATGGCCGATCCAGATCGCGAAATTGTGGCTGATCCAACTGCCGGAGAATAGGCGGGGCAGGGTATCGGCCGGCGGATGCTTGCGCAAGAATTCGCTGACCGTCACCGGCTCGACCCGGCTATCCCTCGCCGCGTTTCGGTAGAGCTCGCGCAGGAACGAAACGCCGCCGTCCGGGTAGTATTCCCAGCAGTTTTCGCCGTCGAGGATCACCGGGACGAGAGTGGCCGGGTTATGGCGGCAGGCGTCGCCGATCGCGTGCAGCTTGCCGATAAAGTCGGCCGATGCCGCGTGGCCGGGGCTCCGCTGGTAGTGGAAGCCGACCTGGTCCGACATCGAGTGGTCGCGGAAGATGATCCCGAGCTCGCTGCCGGCCTCGGCGACCTTCCAGGCCCGGTAGAGCAACTCGGGGTGGCGGACATGCCCGCGGCTGTCGCGCCCGACCTTCCCGTGGGTTGAACAACCGAGAATTTCTTCATCCGTCGCGATCCACTCGATCCCGTGGCGGGCCAGGAGAGGTAGCATCGCCTGGCAGACCGAGCCCTCGCTCGGCCACATCCCCCGCGGGGCGGATCCGAAGAGTCGCTCATGCTGCTCGACTGCGCGACGGACGTGGATCTCGGCATCCTCGGGATAGCCGTCCTTGTAGCTCGGCAGGGTCACGTCGGGCATGGCCTCGCGGGCCAGGCGCTTGTCGAAAAGCAGGGGGAGGATCGGGTGATAGAAGGGGGTAGTCGTCAGCTCGACCTGGCCCCGCTCGGCGAGCTTGCGATGGAGCGGGATGATCTGCGCGAGGAGGTCACGCTGCTTGTCGAGGAGCCACTGCTTCTCGTCCTCGGTGTAGCGCCGCCCCTTCGCCTTGAACTCGGCGAGCTCGCTGTCCTTCTCGAAGAGCAGGGGGTGCATCCAGCTCAGGTTGGACCAGACCTGCAGGTCGCGGAGGTCGCGCTCGCGGAACCGGGGCAAGGCCTGCTGCGCCGAGTCGACGCCGAGCCCGCGCTGGAGGTAGAGCTCCCGGTAACGCTCGTGCGGCAGGATCATGGCGTCGGCGTGCGCCATGAAGAAGTTGTCGAGGAGGTAGTAGGCGTCATCCTGCTCGAGGCCGTCGGCCGGCAGCCGCGACACCTGGAGGTGCCGATCGGTGGCGCCGTGGACGTAGGCCTCGATCTGGACGAGGAGGCTGGGGACGAGGTTGATCGTGCAGCGGAACTCGGGCACTTCCTCGAGATGGAGCGCCATCCCGAGGTAGTCCTTGGTCCCGTGGAGCCGAACCCACGGCATCGGGTTCTCACCCGCGACATCGTCCGGGTAGTAGGGCTGATGCTGGTGCCACATCAGTGCCAGGGAAACCGTGCTCATCGCGAGTCCTCAATCATGAAAGTCGACAACGAGCCCCCGGGGCCGAGCGCATCGGCAATTCCCGGTGGCCATTGCTTCGCGATCCTTCCGCGAACGTTTTCCCCACGACTCAACTCAACTCAACTCAATCGACCGATCTCGCCTCCATGCGAGGTTTCCCGGAGGCCGGGAGCCGCGTTGAGCTGTCCTCGGGCCTGATTCCGGTCCCGGGTCGGACCTCGACGCCCGCACCTCGCGGGATGAATATATGCAAAAGTCTCGCGCTAATCTGCGGGCAATCTTGGATCGGTTTCTGCATTGCCGACCCCGCCGAGGATGTTGCCCGAAGGGCCCGGCCGCCTCTGAGCTCGGATGGAATCGCGAAGGGGGAGAGAGCGAACTGATCCCGGATTTCCGAGCGTTGCCGATTTGCTCGATCGAGGCTAACGAACATTTTGCCGAAGCGAAGGACTCTCAGCCAGGCGTGACTCAATGAGTCGCTGCCTTTCCATCGAGGAGTCATCAAGCCCATGTCCGGGACGTCCTCCCGGATCACGGGGCTTATCTTCAAATCGGTCATTTTCCTGATCGCATCCCAGCCTTTTTCTCGGCAGGGCGAGATTGCCTGCTTTGGAAGCAGTCGCGATAAGGATTTTGCTACTGAATTTGTGTGCTCGAGATCATCGTCGCCCACCGCCGAAAGTGGGCGGCATGTTTGCTCTGAGGGGCTGCTGTGGGAGCGTGGAATTTGTGCTGGGTCGTGGCGGCTATGCGTGATTCTTACGCCGATGTCTGTGCTTCGGGCCATTGCCTCGTTCTGCACGAGCTTCGATGCACCCTGTTGTGGCAGATGACGGCAAGCCTTTGGGGTGATAAAGGGGAGCATCCCTAAGACCACCCGATGAATGCGATTTCGCCGAAGTGAACGAGTCGGAGTCGTTCTGTGGCCTGTAAATTCATTTCACCCAATCCGTTGAGGAAACTGAAAGGGGCTTCACCCTCGTCAGGTTTGCATCCTAATTTTTGAGAAAATCCGATCCGAAGCAGAATCCTTTGAAACACTGAATTTAGGATACATAAATTGTTTTGGTGTTCAGGCGAAGATGGGTTGTTTGGTGAATCTTGGTTTTGCTCGATAAGTCCCCGCGATGCTAACGGTTAAGGAAGGCAGAAGATTTCTCAAAATCCGTCTGGATGAGCCTCACGCAATGAGCTGGTCGTACACAACACCCATCGCATATTAAGTCGACAACCAGTGGAGCAAATTTGGGGCCAAGCAAGCCGTGTAGCTTTCGCAGTCCTCCATGCAGGTCATTTTTGCTTGTTTTTTTGCTGACTTTTTACACAATCTGACAATGCCTCGGGTTAATCGCAGTAAAGGGTTGCGTCCGGCCAAAAAACTCTTGACTGAGCACCTTGGTGTCAGCGAGAAGAGTAGGGGTTCGGGTCGTCTGTTGCAAAAACGAGTCGGATTGAATGGAACTTCTTTCCGCCGCCCGTCGTGATGGATGCAAGCTCGGCCCACCTGGCATCAAAATGCCAATGTTTCAGAAGATGAATATTGCGTGAACCGTTGGTGACGGGTAGCGTCATCAATGCGGGAACATGGAAGCGTCTGTTGCATCGCACCCTGGAAGCATGGAGGCTACATGATGAGATGTCACCACAAGGTGATCCCTCCTCCCAATTCATCCGTCTCAAAACGCTCGCAAGATCTCGCGTCACGACGACCGCATCGGTGCCGTACGCATTCCCGCCTGAGGACATGTGATCGGGTCGGTTCGTTGCTCACGCCCGGCGCGCCTTCGCATGCCGAGGTGACGAACCCCGAGGCCGGCGCCTAGTCCCCAACCCGACCGCCGTCGTCCGGCATTCCTGCCGGCGATCACCCTCTCGACATCCTGCGACTTGCCAGGCCCGTCATCCCGAAACCCGGCCGCGCCGGGCCCGGGGACGCGCCGGCATTTTCTGGAAATGTGAACAATTGGAGAAGTTGATGTGTTAAAAAAATTTAAGAGGACCGAGATTTTTATTTCCTCCATGTGTGGAAAGTTCTCCGTCGATGGCGGGAGCATCTGGGTTCGTCTTCTCGCTTGCCTCTGCCCGAGCCCCCTCGTCCTGGGCCTGATCGCGTTCGGGTGCTTGCTGGATGTCGCGCTGCTCGGCCAGGCCAACGGCAGCATCTTCCGCGACGGGAAGTTGATGACGGGGCTGGCCCTCATTTTCGAGGCCTGGCTCTGGGTGACGGCGGGGTGGATGATCTGGGGCGGATCCCTGGCCGTCGCCCGGGTGACGAGCTCGTGGCCGGCCGGGCTCCGGACCTCGGCGCGTTGCGGGCTGGTACTTCTCGTGGCGGTGCTGCTCTTCCTCGACTTCACGAGCTGGGGCCTCTATCTCCGACTCGGCCAGTTCGCCAACGCCGAGGCCTTCGAGTTCGTGCTGCTGAACCGGCGGATGATCTGGCTGTACCTCGTCCAGGTGGAATGGACGGACCTTTGCGCACTCGGTCTGCTGACGGCGGTGCTGATCGGCGTGATCCCCTGGACCTGGCGGGCGATCTGCCGGTCGCGCTGGCCGGTGCAGGTCTCCCCGTCACTGCTCGCCGCGAGGTTCCTCACGTGGTCGGTCCTGACGTTCGTCTTGATCGGCTCGGTCCAGGCGGCTCGGCGCGAGGAGAGCGCGGTGCGTCGGCAGTGCTGGAAAGAAGCGATCGAGCGCAGGCTCGATCCGGTCATCACCCTGGCGGCGAGCCTCAAGGACTCGTGGTATCAGGAGAAGATCGAGCCTTGCCTGAGCGCGTCCGACCTGCGCCCACTCTCGCAGGGAGTGAACCGGCCCGCTAAGGACGGTAAGCGACCCAGGTCGGTGATCTTCGTGGCGGTGGAATCGCTGCGGAATGACGTGGTGTATCAGAAGCACCAGGGACGCGAAGTGATGCCCGCGCTGAACCAACTCGCGGCGAACGGGCTCAACCTGACGCGGGCCTATGCTCAGAGCACGCATTCGGATTACTCGGATGTGTGCGTGGCCTCGTCATTGTTCCCGCTCCGGACCCGCTCGCACCATTTCTATCGGCCGGACGATCCCTGGCCGAAGACCCTGATCTACGACCTGCTCAAGCCCGAGGGCTACTCTACCGCGGTGATCTCGGCGCAGAACGAAGCCTGGGGGGCCATGGATGCTTTCCTCAAGACCCCCGGCCTGGACCTCTTCTACGACGCCCAGAGCAGCGGACTCAAGACTCGGGTCGCCACGGCCGATTCCGGGTTTTCCGACGAATTCCGGGCGGGGAACTTGCGGGCGGGAAAGCTCGACGACGGCGACGTCACGTCGAAGGCGATCGAATGGATCGGCGACCAGGCTCGAAAGGACAAGCCTTTCTTCCTGAGTCTCAACTTCCAGAGCTCCCACTTCCCTTATGAGCTGGGCCCGAAGGCCGAGCTGCCGTTCCAGCCCAGCAAGTTCGACTTCGAGGTGTCCTTCATCGCTTATCCGGTCGACAAGACCCCCGTGGTCCGCAACGCGTATTTCAACGCCCTGTATTATTGCGACAAGCAACTCGGCCGCCTCGTGGCCGCGCTCCGGGACCTCGGCCGACTCGAAGACACGATCCTCGTCGTGTACGGGGAAAATGGCGAGGCCTTCCACGAAAACGGCTTCGTGACTCATGCCCAAAAGCCGGTGGAGCCCGCCCTGAGAGTGGCGTGTGTGATCCACTCGCCGCGCGACCTCAAGCCGGCGACCGAGGACTATCCCGCGGAACTCGTCGACGTCGTCCCGACCACGCTCGGCATGATGAACTGGCCGATGCATCCCAACTTCCAGGGGATCAACCTTCTCGCCGCCGATCGCCCCAGGCTCGAGGAACGGCTCCTCTACTTCCACACCGAGAACCCGCTCACGCGCTGCGACGCCCTGCTGCTCGGTGGCCGCTGGAAATTCGCCTGGGATCGCCGCAACGGCGAGGAAAGTCTCTTCGACCTCGCGAGCGACCCTTCGGAATCGACGAACCTGCTTGTCAGCGAGCCGACCATGAGCCACAGGCTCCGCACGCTCCTTCGACAATGGCGGCGCCGGCAACTCGCCTATCACCATTACCCGCACTACTTCGAGCATTCCTACCCACCGGCCCCTCCGACGCTGAACGAGTTGACGGACACCGGGCAGGGGGGGACTCAGACGGTTGTTCAGCACTGAGCGAGTGCGAAGTCCTATCCACCACCCGGCGCAACAAAGAACCCCGAGGCCATCAGAATGGCCCTCGGGGTTCTTGCTTGAGATCGAAGTCGAGTCGACTCGGTGAACAGCCCGATGCAACGAGTGCCAATATCAGTTGGAGAGGGCTTCCTCGTAGGCTTCGGTGCTCCCCGCGACAACCGCGTTGAGCTTGCGGCAGGCCTCGACGTAGCCGTTGTTCACCTGCTCGGCATCCCAGTCGACCATACGGCCGGGATACTCCTGGAGCTTGGCCCAGCCGTTGAGGTACTTGAGAAGGCCGACCGAGTGGCGCTGCTCCTGCTCGCGGGTCCAGGCGAAGAGGGCCTTGCCCGTGCGGGGCTGCTTGCCAGTCGCGGCACGCTCCGTGGCCGGGGGCGCGGCGACGGCGGTGGCACTCGCCGACCCGCGTTCGCCGGAGGAGCCGGGAGCCGGCGGGGGATTGTGGCTTGGCGTGTGGTTCGCAGCACCTCCGCCGGACACGGAAACGTCGACGCCGGGGACGCGATCCCGAACGAATGAGGGGACGCCGTCGCGATAGAGGTAACGCGCGACCCCGAACTTCACGGCGGCTCGCTTGAAGGCGTCGCTGAAGCCGGACTTGTCGTCATCGCCCGAGTCGGCCATGCCGGCATAGCCGCCGGCGTCCGACTTGGTGATCGTGGCGCCGTCCGGGAGGCGGATGGTCAGTTCGCAGAGGACCGAGTTCTCACCGGGCCGGTAGGTGTCCCACCAGTTCTCGGGGCCGAGGACCTCGTCGAGCCGGTTCATCGCCGTCCTGGCGGTGATGTAGTGGAGTTGCCGGTTCGACTGGGCTCGGACTTTGACTTCGCTGGGATCGAAGGGAGCGGCGAGGGCCGCGAAGAGGTCGGGATGCTGAGTCATGAGCGTACGCCCCCCGGAGGATCTGGCGAACCGTGAGTGAACACGGCCCTCCGCCCTCGGCAGTTATCAAACACCGGGTGCGAGACGGCGCCCGTCGAGCCCCTCCCTCCGCCGAAGCGACCGGGAAGTCTCAAGCCTTGCCAACCCCCTGTTGACGCACAGGGATTTTTTGTGATGGCCCGGCTTATGGAACGCCGCCGTCCGCTCGAACTCGTGTATTAGCACGTGCTCGAGCGGACGTTAGTGATTGTAACCGGAAGGAGTCCGGTTTACAAGCGTACACTATCCGAAAAAGTCGCTTTTTCGAGATTTGCGGCCAGGGCGGATTGGGGCTGGTTAAAGACCCCGACGGCCTTGATCGACCATTCGTAGCGTTGCATGATCATCGCAAGGAGGATGCAGGCCAAGACGATGGCCCCGAGTGCGATGCCCAGCAGGCCAACATAGATGTCGCTGCGGGGGGTCTGGACGAAAACGCCAGGTCGGCCGCCCGCTGCCCGGCCGGTGTTAGCTCCGCGGGCCGCTGCTGAACGAGGTCGCGACAACGTCCCCCTCCTTCAATTTCTTGCCTTGGATGGTATTGCCAATCACGACGCCGACAGATTGGTCGGGGTCCACGCTGATGATCTTGATCTTGCCGAGATACTCGGCACGCGGCTGGGTCCTGTACACCATCAGCTCATGGCCGACCACGAGGCCGTCATCGGATCCGATCGAGATCTCAACCTTCTTGTTCTGGGCGTCGACCCTGAGGATCATGCCATGCACGGCGGGGGGGCTCTCGAGGCCCTTGATGCGGCTGATGTCGTCCGAGAAGCCGAGCTGACGCACCATGCTCGAGTAGCGAGCCACGCGGTCGCGGAGGTCGTCGTTATTCTTCTTGGCGACGTCGCGCTCTCGGCTCAGGATCCGGATCTGGTCATTGAGCTCTGTCTGCTGGATCTTGAAGTCATTGGCCTGCTTCTCGACGGCCAGCTTCTGCTCGCGAAGCTGCTCGAGCTGCTTGCGGTAGGCCTCGGCCTCTTCCAAGGACGTGTGGGCCGTCTGCTGGGCCGTCACGACCTCGCCGCGGGCCGCGGTGATCTGCTGCTGCATCTGGTCGGTTTCAGTTTTCGTCTGGGCGATCTTCTGGTCGAGGGCGGCCTTGGCCGCGGCATTTTCATTCTGCGCGGTCTTCAGCGACGTCTCGAGCTCGGCCAGTTTCGCCGTGGCGTCCCTGTTCTTGGCAGACAGGTCATCAAACTTTTTCTTCTCGGCGTTTTTCGCGTCTTTCCAGTTCGTGGCCGTCGTGAAGACCACGGTGGAAATGCCGAGGAACAGGAACGCGAAGGCTGTGATCACGAGTACGAGGATCTTGCCAACGAGCGTCATAGTCCCATCCTACCCATCGGAAGAAGAGAAGACAGTCGGCCAAGAACCCCTGGATTGCCGCCGCCACGGAGATGAGAGCGGAGATAAGGGGGCATGGACCGTGTTGTAATATCCAGCGAGATGTTGGGTCGTCGCACCTGGTCCGAGGGGCGTGCGATCGACGTAACCCTTCGAGTTTATCTCCGCGTCAATCTGGCCGACAAGGAAATCCTTGCCGGATCGTCTCGACGCAACCTCTAGGCCCGATTACCACAAAATCTACCCCATCAAATGATGACGGGCAAGCAGCGAAATTTGGTGGACCTGGGGAATTCACGCAATGAGGGTTGTCGGGAGGAGGATGGTTACGCCAATCGAGTCGAATGAGCCTTCAACGCGGCGGTCCCGAGAGATCGTGTAACGCCGGGTTTGGTGTGGACATCCCCTCAAATAGACGTTGCGTGACGGCGTTTTGTTCCGCAACACGCACCCAAAATTCACAAAAGGGCCTTTTCGATGAAGGTTCTTCTTGTGATATACTCTGGGCCTTCACGCTCGCCCGTCGAGCGGATGCGATGGCTTCGTGTCGCTGAGTCTTGAAGCGAGTTCACGGCCCTCCTCGGCGACGGCGTCTCACCGCTCCGTCGGGCTGCCTCGAGACCCATTTCAGGTTCGGAAGCCGTTGCCCATCCTCCCCGATTTCCCGCTCGCCGATTGATCGGCATGAGGACGATTCACGGAGCCTCTCCCCCCGGTTATGCGGCTGAGATGTGGCCGAAACCTCAGGGCAGGAAGGATTTCCGTCCGTTCTCGGGCGAGGGACGTCAACCGGTGTCGTCTGCGACGGAGAGAGTTCCACTCGTGACCAAGTCGGCTTCTCAACGAGACACCTCGGATCTCGCGGCCTTCGGCTACCGCCAGCGCCTGGATCGGACCCTCGGCAGCTTCTCCTCGTTCGCGGCGGGGTTCTCGTATCTTTCGATCCTCACCGGCCTGCCGCAACTCTTCTACCTTGGATACGGGGCGGGGGGGCCTTCCTTCTTCTGGTCGTGGCCGATCGTCTTCGTCGGGCAGTTCCTCGTCGCCCTCTGCTTCGCCGAGCTGAGCGCGTACTACCCGCTTGCGGGCGGCGTCTACCAGTGGTCGAGGCAGATCGGCCCGACCTGGGTCGGCTGGATGGCGGGTTGGGTCTATCTCGGTTGTGCGGTTATTACACTGGCGTCGGTCGCGCTGGCGCTGCAGGCGACGCTCCCGCAGATCTCCCCGGTGTTCCAGGTCATCGGGCGGCATGATCACCCCGAGGATGCGGCGAGGAACGCGGTGCTACTCGGCTGCGTGCTGCTGGTCTTCAGCATGCTGGTCAACGCGATCGGGGTCCGATTGCTCTCGAAGATCAACAACATCGGGGTGATCGCCGAGCTGACGGGGACCGTCCTCCTGATCTCGCTGCTCTTCTTCGGGTCCAGACGAGGCGCGTCGGTCGTCCTCGACCGCCTGGGACACGGCGAGGGCCTCAGCTTCGGATACCTCGGGCCGTTCCTGGCGGCGGCGCTGGTGCCTTCGTTCGTGATGTACGGGTTCGACTCCGCCGGATCGCTCGCGGAGGAGATCTCGGATCCGAGGCGGAGGGCCCCTCGGGCGATCCTGAGGGCGCTCGGGGCCGTCGGCTTGGCCGGGGCCTTGCTGATCATCGGCGCCTTGAAGTCGGTGAAGGACCTGAACGACCCGGCGCTCGGGCGGATCAGCGGGGGCTTCCCGATGATCGTCAGGGACGTGTTGGGGGAGAAGGTCGGCATGGTTTTCCTGATCGACATCGCGCTCGCGATCGTCGTCTGCACCCTGACGGTCCACGCCGGGGCGGTTCGTCTCATCTTCGCCATGGCCCGAGACAACAGCCTGCCGTTCTCCGAGCGGCTGGCCCGGATCCCGAAGTCCTCGCAGACCCCGCTCCTGCCGGTCGTGCTGCTAGGGTTGGGCGCGATGCTTCTCCTGCTCGTCAACGTCGACTTCCCCCAGATTATCGAGGTCATGGCCTCGGTCGCGATCGTCTGGGCGAACCTGGCGTATCTCCTGGTCACGGCCCCTCTGCTGGTTCGACGGCTCCGCGGGCGTCCGGTCGGGGGCGGTTTGCACCCGCAAGGGTTCTTCTCGCTCGGGCGTTGGGGTTTGCTCGTGAACTTCCTCGCCGTGGTCTGGGGCGTCTTGATCATCACGAACGTCGCCTGGCCTCGCCCCGAGGTCTACGGCACGGCCTGGTATCGCCTCTTCGGGGCCCCGCTGGCCACCTTGATCCTGCTTCTGGTCGGGGCCACCTACTACGGACTCATCCAGCGCCATAAAGCGGGGGTACTCGAATCCCACCGCGCGGGCCTGGCCACTCCTCATCTCCATTAATTGCATCGATTTACGCGAGGGCCGGCCTCATGGCACCTGGTTTCGATTTGAACGTGAATCCGTCACTGGACCTCGACGCCTCGCAGGTCCAGACCCGATCGCTGCCGCTCCCGGTGCTGAGGTTCCTGGCCTGGGGCGTCCACCTCTACACGGCCCTGGGGCTCGTGCTCGCCGCGTCGATCGCCGTCTTGCTGGTCCGAGGCGGCCCCGATGCCTTCCGCTGGTCGTTCATCCTGATGCTGATCGCCACGCTGGTGGATGCGACAGACGGCACGCTCGCGCGCAAGGTCCGGGTCAAGAAGGTCCTGCCCAATTTTGACGGCAGGAAGCTCGACGACCTGACGGATTTCCTCACCTACACGTTCCTGCCACTCCTCCTGATCTGGCGCGCCCAGCTCTTGCCCGCCGGCTGCGAGCCCTGGCTGCTCTTCCCGTTGCTGGCGAGCGCCTATGGGTTCTGTCAGGTCGAGGCGAAGACCGACGACGGCTACTTCCTCGGCTTCCCGTCGCTCTGGAATATCGTGGCGTTCTATCTTTATGTGCTCGACCTGAACCCCTGGGTGGCGCTCGGGATCGTGATCGTCTTGAGCCTGATGACGTTCGTGCCGAGCCGATACCTCTATCCGTCGCAACCCGGCCTGCTGAACCGGGTCAGCAACATCCTCGGCGCGATCTGGACGGTGTTCCTGGTGGTGATCCTCCTGGGCATGCCGGTTGGCCACGTCCCCTCGCCGCAGAATTCGATGGCCATCGTGGCCTGGATCTCCCTTTTTTATCCGATCTATTACATGGGAGCATCCTGGACGGTTACGTTAAAGCGTTGGCTCCAGCCCGAAAGCTGAAGTCAGGCGCCCGCGTCCGGCCGATAAAAGCTCTGTCGCGATTTGGCTTGTGAGCAAAGGCTGAATCACGATAATCCGCCGTGACTTTGTCTGCGGTCGCCGCCCCCCCTCGAGTTCGATGCCGTCCTCGAGGGCGACCAACGTCGCCACGGCCATTTTCCTCGATGGGAATCGGCCTTCGACGGGTCGGAGGAGTCCCACCAGGGAAGGGGGGGCGATGAGCGAGGCGACGCAGGCTCCGCGACGTTGGAAACCACCGTGGGGCCTGATCGGGATGCTGCCCCTGATCCTGGCCGCCGAGTTGACCGTCGCGCGCCACGAGCCCAAACTCTTCGACGACCCGCTGATCCTCTCCTGGCGGCTGGGTGCCGACTCGTCCGTCCGCGAGGCGAAGCAGGCGAAGATCCTCTGCATGGGCGATAGCCTGGTGCATCTCGGCGTGCTGCCTCGCCTCCTCCAATCGAGGGTGGGGAAATCGGCCTACAACCTGGCCTCGCCCGGCTCTCCCGCCTCCGCCAGCTATTTCCTCCTGCGTAAGGCGCTCGAAGCCGGGGCCCGGCCCGAGGCCCTTGTCGTCGACTTCCACTCCAACGTCCTCAGCAAGCCCCCGCGCACGACGCTCCACTTCTGGCCCGAACTCCTCTCCTTCCGCGAGACCCTCGAACTGGGCTGGCACGCCCGCGACCCTCGCCTGTTCCTGGCGACGACCCTGGCGATCGCCCTCCCATCCGTTCGGCGTCGCAACGGGCTCCGCGAGGGACTGCTCGCATCGCTCCGGGATGAGCCGCCGCCTTCACGCGAGCTGATGGCCGCGAACCGGCGGAACGCCCTCATCAACCTCGGCGCTTCCCCTCATGCCAAGCGGACCCCGAATACCGACGACATCACCCGCTCCGAGCCGAATAAGGGATGGCAGCCTCACGGGGTCAACGTGCTCTATGTCCGCAAGTTCCTCGAACTCGCGTCCTCGCGGAAGATCCCAGTCTACTGGCTCCTGCCGCCGCTCAGCCCGGCCTGCCAGGGGCGACTGGAACGTCGAGGCGTCGACGAACGGCTGATGCAGTTCGTCCTTTCCATACAGCGGAAATACGATAACGTCGTGGTCGTCGACGGCCGTCACGCCGGCTACCCGACCGACGTCTTCGTCGATGCCAACCACCTCGACAAGCAAGGGGCGGCCGAATTGACCACGACCCTCGCGTCGATCATGGATCGCGGGCTCGTGCCTTCAGGGGCGGGCCGAGGCGTCGTTCCTTTGCCCCCATTTCGAGCCCTGACGAGCGACCTCCCCCTCGAGGACCTGGAAGAGTCGAAGGCCATCGTGCGGAAGACTGACGATCGCTTGGGCCGCTGACGAAACACCCCGATCGAGGTGCCGTTGGTCGCTCATGCATCTCCGGATTGTTCACCTTTGCGGCGATCCGGTGAACCTGGCATTCGCGTCGCGTGTCGTCCACGAGAATGGACGTCATGTGTTCGTTCATGACATGCGAGGCCAGGTCGCGAGCTGCGGGTAGGGTGGGTCATGGGTCGTTCACACGACGAGTTCGTCAAGTATCCGAGGACTCCGCACCTCTTCGGCTCCAGAGGGACCGACGACGATAAGCATATGGGAGAGGCCGAATCCCAGCGATTCATCTCCGACGTCTCGCTCATCGTCGAGGAGAAGATCGACGGCACGAACGTCGGAATTCATTTCACGGCCGACGGGAGGCTGTCGCTTCAGTGCCGGGGACACCTCATCACCGAAGGGATGCACCCGCAGTACGACCTTTTCAAGCAATGGGCCGTCGTCAAGCGACCGGTGCTCGAGGATCGGCTCCGGGACCGCTACATCCTCTTCGGCGAATGGGCCTACGCCCGGCACTCGATCCAGTATCGCCGGCTTCCGCATTATTTCTTCGAGTTCGATATCTATGACAAACAAGGCGGCGTCTTCCTCGACCTGGAACGCCGGCTGTCGATCCTCGAAGGCTCCGGGATTCATACGGTGCCAGTCATCCATCGAGGCTCGGCCGCTCGCGAATCTCTTGGCGGCCTGATCGGCGTCTCGCGCTTCGGGAGCCGCTTCGAAGATCCCACGACCGGGCAGGTCGACGAGCGGATGGAAGGGCTTTACTTGAGGACCGAGGCGTCGGGCGTGGTCACCGGCCGGGCGAAGGTCGTCCGGCCCGAGTTCGTGGAGAAGGTGAAGCAGAGCTCCCACTGGCAGTATCAGGCGATGACGCCCAACCAACTCGAAGACGGGGCGGACCTCTGGTCATGAGTTGGCAAGAACTCGCGAATGCCGCGATCGACGAGGTCGTCGCCTGGGCCGACGACCAACCCTGGT
This sequence comes from Singulisphaera chitinilytica, assembly GCF_049331405.1. Taxonomy (NCBI): domain Bacteria; kingdom Pseudomonadati; phylum Planctomycetota; class Planctomycetia; order Isosphaerales; family Isosphaeraceae; genus Singulisphaera; species Singulisphaera chitinilytica. The sequence continues at coordinate 4,766,691 of NZ_CP186274.1, read as the reverse complement.
GCCGTGCCATGGCCGTCTGCGGGCAAGATGCCGGATGGCACGCCGAGGGGGACGTCTGGACGCATACGAAGATGGTCTGTGCCCAACTCCCGAAGCTCGAAGGCTGGGACGCGCTCACGCCTCGCGAACGCACGGTCTTGACCTTCGCGGCTCTCTTCCACGACGCGGGCAAGCCGATCACCTCGGAGGTTGATCCGGATACGGGGCGGGTCACGTCGCACAAGCACGCCATCAAGGGGGAGCATCTCGCCCGCGCGGTCCTGCGTTCGTTGGGGTGTGACCTCGCCAATCGGGAGGAGATCGCCCGACTTGTGCGGTTCCACGGCCGCCCGAGCTTCCTCCTCGAGAAGCCTGACCCGGCACGCGAGGTCGTCTCGCTCTCGTGGCTGGTCAGTAACAAGCTGCTCTACCTCTTCGCGATCGCCGACACTCGCGGCCGCAAGACGACCGAGATGAGGCGGCCCGAGGAGAACCTCGAGCTTTGGAAGCTCGTCGCCGAGGAGAATAGCTGCTTCGACCGGCCCTATCCGTTCGCCAACGACCAGGCCCGGTTCCTCTTCTACCGACAGGCGGATTCGAACCTGCACTTCGTCCCGTTCGAGGATTATCGCTGCACGGTGACGATGATGTCGGGGCTCCCCGGCTCGGGCAAGGATACGTGGCTGGCCAGGAGCCTCCCCGATCTCCCGGTCGTCTCGCTCGACGAGGTCCGTCGCGGCCTCGACATCGAGCCGACCGACGACCAGGGCGAGGTCATCCAGTCGGCCCGAGAACGATGTCGCGAATACCTCCGCTCGCGGGAATCGTTCGCCTTCAATGCGACGAACCTCCTTCGCGTGACACGTCAGCGCTGGGTCGACCTCTTCGCCGGCTATGGGGCCCGGGTCGAGATGGTCTACGTCGAGCCTCCCGAGTCCGTCATGCTCGCCCAGAATAAGCGTAGGGTTTACAACGTCCCCGAGAAGGTCATCCGGAAGCTCGCCGCCAAATGTGAACCGCCGACATTGACCGAAGCCCATGGCATCCTCTTTCACGAGGCTTCGGAGCAGTCGAAGGCGGGATGAAGTCTGGGCGTGAGTCAACGGTCGGAAGTCGGGGCGATGCACTCGCTCGTCGTTTGAAATCCGGAGAGGTCGAGCCTACCATGAAATCGACTCTCGGTTTTCGGTCCTGGTCCAACGACGGATCTGCGCCGAGCCGAGTGGCATGCCGGGTCCGCTCGCCGATGGCGGCCACGGCTACATGGGTGGGACGATGAGCCAACCGGTCAGCGAAGGCGGCATGGAAGGCCGCGATGAAGCCGATGTCGACCAGGATTCCAAGGAACCTGTTGCCGAGCCGAAGCCGCTCCCGCCTCCCCAGGAACCGCCAGCGATGGTCGCCCGACCTCGCCGGAATCTGGCGAGTTGGGGCGTCTGGACGATCGGTGCCGTCGGGGCCCTGGTCGGCGTGGCGGTCCTCGCCGATTTCTCCTACTACCGCTTCACGACGTCGATGACCAACGACGCCTTCGTGGAGACGCACATCGTCCACCTGGCCCCGCAGGAGTCGGGCATACTGACCGGCGTGCTCGTCGAGGAGCGCGACACTGTGAAGGCCGGGCAACTCCTCGCCCAGATCGACCCGGTCCCGCTGAGCCGGGCCGTCGCCGAGGCGCAGGCCAAGCGTCGCGTCGCCGATACGACCCTGAAGCTCGAAGAGTCCACGCTGGATCGGTTGGAGCAGGAGTATCCCAGGAGGGTCGCGGTGGCGCAGGCCGAGCTTGCATCAGCCGAGGCCGCCTGCGACGAGTCGCGAGCCTTGCTGAGGATGACCGCCCTCGACGTGGACAAGTCGGTCAACGAGGCCAAGGCCGACGCCGCCGCGGTCAAGGCCATGCTCGTGAACGCGAAGGAAGAGTTCGACCGCTACACCAAGCTCTTCCAGGAGCGATCCGCCCCCGAGCGCAAGCTCCAGGACGTGACCCGCGAGTATCACGCCGCGCAGGCAAAGCTCGAGGCAGCCCAGGCGAAGGTCGAGCGGGCCGAGGCCGATCGCGAGCAGGTCGAGATCGCGCGGAAGTCCCTCGACCAGAAGGTCCGGGCCCGCGAAAAGGCCGAGGAATCGCTCCGTTTGGCGAAGCTCGGGAACCTCGAGATCGAGGTCCAGAAGCGGCAGGTCCAGCTCCGCCGCGACGAGGTCGAGCTGGCGGCGAAGGCCGAGGTCCTGGTCGCCACCCGCCTGGAAAACTCCAAGATCGTGGCCCCGTTCGACGGCGTAATCGTCCGGCGCTACCGCAACCCCGGCGACCACGCGCCCCTCGGCTCGCCGGTCCTCAGCATGTATGACCCCGAGCTTGTTTATATCACCGCCTATCTCGAAGAAGACCGGCTCCAAGGGGTCGCCCCAGGCAATCGGGTGACGATCTGGGTCGACGCCCTCAAGGGCTCCCAGCAAGGGAAGGTGGTCTGGATCGGCCAGGCGACCGGGGCGAACTTTTCGCTCCTCCCCCGAGATATCACCTCGGGCGAATTCACCAAGGTGACCCAGCGTCTACCCGTGCGGATCGCCGTCGATCGCGGGCCCCTCTGGGATTCGCTCCGGCCGGGGCTCTCGGTGACGGTGGCGATCTCGCACGTCCCTGGCGATGCCGCCTGGGCCAACGCCGAGGCGACACGACAGCGGGAACGGGGACGCTTGGGGGTGAGCCCCACGTCGGCTTTCGACGGGCAGATGAAAGGCCTCGACCCGGCCGAAGGGGCGCGATGATGAGTGTCGTCGAGCGAGCCAGGCAGCCCGTGCGGATACCGTCCGAAGATCCGATCGCCCCGGACGTGCGCCCCTGGCATGGCATCGAGCGCCGAAAGCTGGTGGTCGCGGCGATTTTGCCGACGCTCTTGCTGGCCGGCATCACCTCCACGTTCACCGACCTCGCTCGCCCGTTCGTGGTCAACGAACTGGCGTCGGACCGCTACCGCTACCAGTGGGTCCTCGGCTGCACGCTATTCGGCTCGGTCTCCGGGATGTCGCTCATCGCCTGGCTGCGCGGCCGGTTCGGGCTTAAGGCGAGCTATGTCACCGGGCTCGCGATCTTCATGCTCGGCAGCTTGGCCTGTGCGATGTCGCCGAGCATGGAACTTCTGGGCGTGTCCCGGTTTGTGCAGGGGTGGGGCAACGGCATGGTCGTCACGACGGTCCTGACCGTCTTCTGGCGCGAGTTCCCCGACCACCGCGACGGCGCCATCGCGGCCTACGTCCTCGGGCTCTACTTCGGCCGGATCGTGGCGCCGAGCATCAGCGGCTACCTGATCAACCTGCCGAGCTGGCGCGCGATCTTCTACTTCAACGTGCCGATCGCGGCGGCCGCGGTGGTCCTGACCTATCATGTACTCCAGCCCGACGAGCCCGCCGAGTCGGAGCGTGAGCCGTTCGACTTCGTCGGCCTCATCCTGCTGCAAGGCTGGGTCCTTTGCCTGATGATGGGCCTCTTCCGGTTCCAGAAGTGGGGTTGGGCGACTTCGAATGAATTCTGGCTCGTCACGGCGGGGGGAATCCTCCTGTTCGCCTGGTTCCTCATCCAGGAGTTCACGTGCGAGCATCCGCTGCTCGACCTGAGACTTTTCGCCCTCCCTCGCTTCACCGTGGCGGTTGCGACCAAGGCGCTCGCCGACCTGGGGTTCTTCACCGTCGTCTCGGTGCTCGTGCGCTACATGGCCGTGACCCGCGAATATGAGCGATTGACGACGGGCCTGGTGCTCCTCCCGGCGGTCGCGGCCATGGGGACGACCTTAGCATTGACGGCCTGGCTGGGTTCAAGGAAGGATCGCAAGATCCGCCTGATCCTCGGGCTGTCGGGCATGATGCTGGGGACCTGGACCCTCTCCTCGATCGACCTCTACACCGACAAGACCTGGACGGCCGCGGTCATGGCCTTCTGGGCAGCCTCGGCGGGCCTGGTCGCCTCGCCGCTGATCTGCGTCTCCCAGGAGGACATGACGCCGGCGCAAGTCGCCTCGTCGGCCGGCATCAAGAACCTGATGCTTGTGCTGCCATCGTTCGTCGGGAACAACCTGTTCGGGATCTTCATCGAGCGCCGGGGCGATGCCCACTTCGACGCGATGCGTCAGAGCATCACGCCGAATCGGCCTCCGTGGGACGACGTACGGCTCGGCGTCATCGACCAGTTCACGCTCAAGGGGGCCGCGCCCGACGAGGCGGCGATCCAGGCGAGCCGACTCCTGGGGAGTTGGGTCCGCGACAACGCGATGGTCTTCGCTTATCAGTCGGCCTTCCAGGTGCTTGCCCTCACGCTGGGCGTCGCGGTCGTCCTGGCGTTCCTGCTCAAGCCGCTGCCTCCGCATGCTCCCGGCCCGATCCGGGGCTGAGGGGCGGGTCAAGGCTTGCCGCCGAGGGGCGAGTTCGCCTCGTAGGGGGGCCTAGACAGCGAAGGGGGAGGCGTCAAGCGGGGGTTGTCCGACGTTGCAGGGGAGGTTGGTGACTGCAAGGGGGCCGTCCTCACCGGGGCGGCACCCCCGAGATCCGGCGGCGGCGGTAGGTCCGGCAAGGAGCCCGGTCGCGACTGGCGATCGAAGGGGGATGACGAGTCCGGCGGCTTCGGCAACGGTTCTGGCTTGGGCTCGGCCGGGGCTGTTGCCGTCGTCTCGCGGATTGACCCCGGCCCGACCGGCACGGAGGTCCCGACGGCGTATTCGAGTCGGGCGAGGGCCCGCTGATACAGATAAGTCGCGGCGAAGAACGACTGCTCCGAGCGTATCTCGCCGGCCTGGGCCTCGATGGTCTCGGCCGGCGTGGCATCTCCGGCTCGTGCCCGGCTCGCGACCAGGCGGGCGTTCTCGCGGGCCTGGTCCATCACCACTTTCGAGGCCTTGATGCGCTCCTCGGCGTCCTCGACGCCGCGGAAGGCCACGTTCACCTCGTAGGCGATGCTGTCGAGCACCTGCTGCGCCTGGGCGGCCGCGACCCTCACCCCCGCCTCGGCCGCGCCGAGGATCCCCTTGCGCTTGCCGCCGGCGAAGAGATCCTGGGAGAGGAAGATGCCTCCGGCCCCGACGTTGGCATTCTGCACCCTGGTCCCGGTGATGTTCGAAAACGCGGCCTGCACCGAGACGGTCGGCAGGAAGTCGGCCCTGGCGATGTTCACGTCCCCCTGCGCGATCGCGACCCCGCGCTGGACGACGGCGACCTCGCGACGGTTGTCGACGGCTAGGCGCAGGGCTTCATCGAGCTCCAGGTGCAGCTCCGGGGCCACTCGACGCTCGACGACGCGCGTCGGGGCGTTGACGTTGATACCCATCACGCGGTTCAAGCCGGCGACGGCCACTTCCTCCTCGCTCTTGGCGTCGGTCAGCCCCTGGCGCATGGTGGCGAGGGCGGCCTGGGCTCGGAGGTTCTCCTCCTGCGTGATGACCCCGCGGCGGAGGGTGTCGGCCGCCTCCTTAGCGAATTCCTCGGCGCGCTCGACGGCCCTCGTCGCCGTCTCCACGGCCGAGCGAGCCTCCAGGACCTGGAAATAAGCGGACGTCACCTCATAGGCGACGGTTTGACAGCTTCGCTCGTTCTCGAGGCGAGCGACCTCTTCTTTCCAGGTCGCTTGCCTGTGCTTGTTCCACTGCTTGCCGAACTGGAAGATCGTGTACTTGAGCTGGGCCTCGGAGACGCTGAATTCCTGCGTCCCGGGCCCGAAGCCGCGAACGGGCAGGATGGGGAACCTGCCGCCGACTGGAGTGCCGCTGAAACCGGTTTGGGAGGAATACGCCTGGAACGCGTAATTCCCCTGGACTGTTGGATAGAACCCCGAGTCGGTTACCTTCAGATTGCCCCTCGCCACGTCGACCGACGCGCGGGCCTGGGCCAGGGCGGGGCTGCTCTGGGAGGCCATCGCCAAGGCTTGCTCCAGGGTGATCCGGCCCGCAGCGTTCGCCACATCTCCTTCACGGGGAGGGCTTTCGAGCTGAAGGTCTGACGTCCTGACGAGGTCCAGATCGATCTCCTTACGGGAGTCAGATGACCGGCTCGCCTGGGCCTGGATTTCCTTCGTGCCCGAGATCCTGACCTTCGGTTCTCGGTCCTCGAGGTCGTGACGCTGGAGCATGCAACCGCATGAGAGGCAGGAGAGGATGAGGCCGAACGAAGATAGGGTCAGCCCAACGCGCCTTAGCATCGACGACTCATTTCGATCAGGTCGTTTCCATCGGCCATCCTTGGACGGCGCCCCTTATGGCTCAGGACGCCCTTTCCGTCAAGTCCATGCGGCGAGCGATCCTCTTCGATGCGAACGAGTTGCTGTGGAGGTGGGCGGACTAGGGGCGTCATCCCGGAGATCAGGTTGCGTTCCCAGGCTCATCTGATTCACGGCAAGATAATTTGATGTCGACATGGCCTCGCCCGTATCTCCGTCCTTCACTGCCGGTCGAGGCAAAGGATTTCTCGTCGCGGCGAGATGGACTCCCGACACGACGACGGGCGTCAAACTCCGACACCCGGGAGATTGCCGAGTGCCGGAGAATGACATAAGATTCGCTCTGATTACGGATGCACCCACGATCGATTCGGATGGTTCATGGCAAAGTCGAAACGACGGCGAATCAACGAGGCGCTCAAGCTCGTCGGGTTCGACTCTTGGCGTGACGCAGCCCTCTACGCGCTCTCGGCGTGGAACCGGCACCAGGTCGGCCGGATCCTCGGCGGCGTCACCTGCGCGTGGTTGCTGGGGGCCGCCGCGTTGCACTACGCCGAGCGCGACGTGAACCCGGATTTCGCTTCCTGGTCCGACTCGCTCTGGGGCGTCTGGGTGATCCTCTTCAGCGGGGTCAACGACGCGCCGAAGACCTCGGCCGGGCGGTTGATCACGATGATCATCCTCGTGGTCGGGGTCGGCACCGCCGGCCTGTTCACCGCCAGCCTGGCCTCCTTGCTCGTGCAGCGATACCTGCGGAGACGCGACGTGAGCGATTTCGAGATGGAAGGGCACCTCGTCCTTTGCAACTGGTCCAACCGCGGCCTGGAATGGATCCGCGAGGTCCACGCCAAGATCATCCAGGATAAGCGCCCCGTCGTCATCATCCACGACACCCCGGACGAGATCGACCTCCCCGACAAGCAAGATGAGGCCGCCTTCAACGACGTCTACATCGTGAAGGGGGATCCCACCAGCGAGATCATCCTGAAGCGGGCCAAGGTTCCCAAGGCGCACTCCGTCGTCGTCCTCTCCGACGACCGCGAGGGCAAGCACGCCGACGGCAAAAGCGTCCTCATCTGCATCGCCTTGCGCAACATCTGCCGGGGAGAGAACCAGCCGAACATCTCGGTCGAGTGTCGGAACCCGTCACATCGCCATCACCTCAGGAAGGCCGGGGCCGACGAGATCATCTCGTCGGACGAGCTCGGCCTGCGGCTCCTGGCCCGAGCCTCGCTCTTCCACGGCATGACCCGCGTCTACCAGGAACTGCTGACCGTCGGGCGCGACGCCAACGAGATGTACCTCCTGCCCGCGCCGGCCTCCCTCATCGGCAAGGAGTTCGCCGAACTCTCCGCCATGTTCTCGAGCCACCGCAACGACAAGAAGTCGTGCCTTCTCATTGGCATCCAGCGCGGCGAGCAGATGCACCTGAACCCGATCGGCGGCGAGGCAGGGCCGCTCGAGGATGAAGATCAGCTTATCCTCCTCGGCCGGGTCTTCCTCAAGCCCGACGACGCCTTGCCGACCTATCCGCCGGTGGCCGCACCGGAAGACGAAGATGAGCGTCAGAAGTAAGCATTGGTATGATGTGGATCTCTAATATAAAATAGATGTTGAAGTGATGTCTTTAGTATATAATCGAGCGAGCGGCTCATTGCTCGCCTTTCGCCGAATCCCCGGCCGATGCCTTGCGGAAGGCGGCGAAGACCTTCTGCCGCAGCCAGCGGTGCGAGGGATCGGCGTCGAGCCGAGGGTGCCAGGCCTGGTGGACCTCCACGGGCTCGGTCTTCACGGGCAAGCTGAAAGTCCGGAGTCCGAGCCGGCCCAGGGCGTGATCCGAGGATCGCTCGGGGACGGCCGCCACGAGGTCGGAGGCGGCGACCGCGAATAAGGCGGAATACGCGGTCGGGACCACGAGCGTCACCGACCGCGTGAGGCCAAGTTCCCTCAACGCCTCGTCGATCGGCCCCCGAGCCTTGCCGCGCCTCGAGGCCGAGACGTGGGGATACTCCACGAACCGTTTCGGCGTGATCTTGCCCTTCAGTAGCGGGTGACCCTCCCGCACAACTCCCGCGAAACGGTCTCGCATCAGCAGTTGCGTGCGGACTTCGGGCCCGGTCGGGCCGAGGTTGCCGATATCGAGGTCGACCCTCCCATCCCGCAGCGACTCGACGTCTTCCTCCCCCTCGCCGACGAACCGCAAGGTGATGCCCGGAGCCTCGACGCGGATCGTCTCCACGAGCCTGGCCGCGAAGGCGGCGCCGACGGCGATGTCTGACGATCGGATCGTGAAGGTCCGCTCGATGGATTGCGGGACGACCTCGCCCGAGGGGCAGAGCAAGTCCCTCGCCTCCTGCACGAGGGCCTGGACCCGCACTCGCAAGCCGAGGGCGAGCGGGGTTGGCACGAGCCGCTTGCCGGCCCTGACGAGGATCGGGTCGCCGATGACCTTGCGGACCCGCCCCAGGCCTCGGCTCACCGCGGGCGAGCTCAGGTTCAGCCTCCGCGCGGCCCCGGCGACGCTCCCCTCGCTCAGCAGGGCGTCGAGGACGACCAGGAGGTTCAGGTCCATGGAGTGCATGGCACGCAAGTATTCATTGTCCGAGTTTCGCTTTGGGAAATCCGCCATGATTCCTACCATGACCGAGGAAGGCCCATGAGGGCCGATTCTTCCTCTCGGAGAAGACTCATGTCGTCATTGTATGCGAGCCCCGTGGCCGATGTCCTCGACCGCCTTTTCGCCGAGTCCGAGGTCGTGGATCCGCCTCTATCCGACGAGATTCGCGTCGAGGTGGATCGTCGAGGGGGCGTCATCGTCGAGACCGACCTCGCGGGCATCCTGGACAAGATGTATATCTCCGTGGATCGGCTCGGGGGCCGTTTCCTCTATGGCCTCGCCCGTTCCCAGGGGAGTAAGACGATCGTCGAGTACGGCACGTCGTTCGGCATCTCGACCATCCACCTCGCGGCCGCCGTGCGCGACAACGGCGGGGGCATCGTCGTCACGACCGAACTGAACCCGGAGAAGGCCGACCGCGCCAGGAAGAACCTCGCCGACGCCGGCCTGCTCGAATATGTCGACATCCGTTTGGGGGACGCACGGGAGACGCTCAAGGATCTCGACGGCCCCGTCGATCTGCTCTTCCTCGACGGTTGGAAGGATCTGTACTTGCCGATCCTCAGGATGCTCGAGCCTCGCCTGCGTGTGGGCTCGATCGTCGTGGGCGATGACCTCGACATCCTTGAGGAGACCCTTCGTCCTTACCTCGATTACGTTCGCGATCCTCGGCACGGTTATACCTCGGTCGACATCCCGCTGGGCGACCGCCTGGAATTCTCGGTCAGGACATGACCAGCCGGGGCAACTGTCCATCCATCGGGCGACTGAGTCGATCCTGGACGAGTCGTCACGCGTTTTCTCGAACTCTTCTTCGGCTCTTCATGAGTCGCCCCGGGGCACGGGTGTTTTCGTGGAGGATGCATAGGCCTGGCCCCGAGGGCTTGTACGGCTCGATTCACGCGGAAACGCCCATGGCCCTTTCCGTCTTGATCATCGATGATGAACTCGACTTCGCCGAGTTCATCATCAATGGTCTCGCCGAGGAAGGTTTCTCCGTCGAGCACGCCCTGGACGGCCTCCAGGGGGGCCGGATGCTCAAGGATCGCTCCTTGGACCTGATCCTGCTCGACTGGGGACTCCCCCGTCAGGACAGATTGAGCCTGCTCAAGGGCTATCGGCTCTCCGGTGGCGACGCCCCGGTCATCTTCCTCACCGCGCGAGACGAGGTCCACGATCGGGGCGAGGGGCTCGATGTCGGGGCGGATGATTATCTCTGCAAGCCGTTCGCCTTCGCGGAACTCCTCGCCCGCGTCCGGGCCCTGGCCTGTCGTCGCGAGCGGCCGTCGAACATGATCGTCCGCCACGGGGACGTCAGCGTCGACCTTGTCTCGCAGAAGGGGCAGCGCGCGGGCCAGGATCTCGACTTCACCGCCAAGGAATTGGCCCTGCTGTTCTTCTTCCTTCGCCATCCCGGCCAGATTCTCAGCCGCAATCGCATCGATGAGGGGGTCTGGAACGAGGATTTCGACACGACGTCCAACACCTTCGAGGTCCACCTCAAGGAACTCCGACGCAAGCTCGAGGCTGTCGGGCCTCGCCTCATCCACAATCGGCCGGCGAGGGCTATTTCCTCGGCAAATCACGGTTCCGCGGCGATTATTGTCGCATGCTGGGTGGGTTAAAACCCTTGCCTTTAGGCGACGGCTTTAGCGTGCCGTTGCGGTAAGATAGCCCCCATGAGCGAGTACCGTCATGGGGCACACAGCGTGTTCGAGATCCATCTCCACCTGGTCTGGGTGACGAAGTATCGCAGGCCGGTGCTCGTAGGGCCGATCGGGCAGCGAGTTCGGGAGCTGATCCGCGAGGTCTGCGGCGGTATGGACGTGCATATCTTGAAGGGGGATGTGAGCAAGGACCACGTGCACCTGCTGGTGTCGATCCCGCCGCAGGTGACGATCAGCCGGCTGGTGCAGCGATTGAAGAGCAAGACGGCGTACCGTATGCCGCAGGAGTTCGGGCCGCTGCGGAAGCAGTTCTGGGGCCGTCACGTGTGGGCGCGGGGTACTTCCGCTGCAGCAGCGGTAACGTGACGGATCAGGTGGCGGCCGAATGCATCACGAATCAAGGGAGGCCCGGGCCTGGGGATTTCCGCGTGGAAGGGGAGGAACTTTAGCCCGCCTCCGGAGGGTGGACCTCGTGCCGAGCTTCGCTCGGAAAGGGACTCGAGTCCCGAACAACGAAGCCCTCGCCTTTAGGCGGTGGAGCATTCATTGCTGGGTCCAGCCGCAGAATGGACCGAACGGCGAGGTCGGCGGCCCGCTCGTCGCGCCCCTGATCGGCTCCGACGAGCATGTGAAGGCATTCACCAAGACGGCGGTCAAGGCCTTCCCCCGCATGGCCAACTTCTCGTTCAACTACGGCAACGCCCACTGGACCGTGCTCGACGCGAACGCGACGGTGGACTGGACGAACCGCGAGTTGCAGGAGTGGGTCGCCAACGACCTCGCCGCGGCCAAGGGCTCGACCTGGCGATTCGTCAGCTTCCACCAGTCCGGCTTCAACTCGTCCAAGCACCACTTCGACGAGCAGTACATGCGAATCCTGTTCGAGGCGAGGAACGTCGATGTGGTCTTCAACGGCCACGTTCACAACTACCAGCGCTCGTATCCGCTTCGGTTCGTCCCTTCCGCCGAGACGGGCGCGGTCCCGTCCGTCGACATGGACGGGAAAGTGTCCAAGATGCGGTACGTCGACGGCAAGTGGACGCTGGATAAGTCGTTCGACGGCAAGTCGGACACGAGCCTCGAAGGGGAGATTTACGTGGTGACCGGCGCCGGCGGGCAGCACCTCTACGACCTCGAACAGCAAGACGACCCGTCGTCTTAGTAGGAATTTACGAACAAGCATATTTTCAATATTCACTCGCTGACCCTGGCCGACATCGACGGCTCGACCTTCGTCATCCGCCAGGTCACGGACGAAGGCGAGGAAGATGATCGCTTCGAAATCAAGAAGTGAAACTCATCTCCGGGTCGACTGCGAGACTTGAATGATAGGCGTAACACCGGGAGGGGGCGAGGCATTAGCGCCTCGCCCCCTCCGGCAGTTCCGGGGCTTCGAAGGGATCCGATTCTGTGCCGAGCTTCGCCTCGTCGGGGTTCGCGGCGGGGAGGTGACACTCGAACCGGCAACCACGCCCGAGCTCGCTCTGGACCTCCACCCTGCCGCCGAGGACCGTCGCGATCCGATGCACGATCGCCAGGCCCAAGCCCACCCCCTGGCTCGTCGGCCTGCGGGCGGAACTCGCCCGATAGAAGGGCTCGAAAACCCGGGGCAGGTCCGAAGGGGCGATCCCGTGCCCTTCGTCCTCGACGCCGAGGATCACCATGCTATTCTCGCGCGAGACCCTCACCCGGATCGGAGCCGCCGAAACCCCATACTTCTCGGCGTTGTCGATCAGGTTGTCCAGCAACTGTCCGAGCAAGACGGGGTGGACGTGAACCCAGGCCGGGCCGTTGGTTTGAAGATGGAGCTCGATGTTGGAGTGAGTCGCGCCGGCGCTTCGGCTGGCGAGGTGGTCTCCAAGCCAGGTGTTGAGGTCGAGGGTCTCTCGGCCGGGGAGTTCGCTTTCGGCCTCGCTCCGCGCGAGGAAGAGGAGGGCCTCGACGATCTGACCGAGCTGCATGGCCCGGCCGAGGGCCGACCGCAGGGCCCGGCGGTACTCTTCGCCGCTTCGGTCGTGGCGGAGCGCAACCTCGAGCTGGCCGATCAGGACGGTGAGGGGCGTCCGCAACTGGTGCGAGGCGTGGCTGCTGAACCGCCTCTGCTGTTCATAGGCCACGTGAAGGCGTGAGAGCAGGCTGTTGAATGACTCGCCGAGTTCCTCCAACTCATCGCCAGTGCGGGCCTCGTCGAGCCTCCATCCCGGCTCGGTGGCGTCCAGGCTCCTCGCGGAGTCGGCGAGCTGGGCGAGCGGGCGGAGCGCCCGCTTGGAGAGCCGGCGGCAGACCAATGCCGTGGCCGACCAGATCCCCAGGCTGAGGGCGGTGAGCAGGGCCAGGAGCGTCGAGAGCGTGGCTCGGATCGGCTCCATTGGGGCGCAGGCCGTCAGGACGAGTGACGGGTAGACCGCCTCGGCCGGGTCCGGCGGCTTGGAGCCATCGAGGTGACTCGCCCCTTCCGAGCCGGTGGCTCGCGGTGTGTTCGGCAGGATCACGCGCTGGGCGACGCGCCAGGACCGCCCCTGTCGATCGCGGAGCCTCGACGGCAGGTTGCGGCCGCCGGTTTTCGGGGTCCAGGCGGGCGTGAGCTCGCTGTCGTTGAGGTTCCGCGAGTGGTCGATGCGGTGGCCTCGATCGTCGAAGACCATCCAGCGCAGTCGTTCTTCCCCCGCCTCCTGGCCGAGGGGGAGGGCCCGCTCCTGGGGCTCCCACTCGACGCTGTCGGGGTGGATCTCGGCGGCTGCCGCGAGGATGGCGAGCGCCGAGGTCAGCCGCTCGCCCATCTGTCGATGAAGGTAGATGCTCGCCGCCATATAGAGCGTGAACGAGAATCCGAGCAGGATCAGCCCGACGGTGCCGAGCACGAGGGCCGAGAAGCGACCGGTCAGGCTCATGAACCCTCCTTCGTCCCGGCGTCTTCAAGCACATAGCCACGGCCGCGGACCGTGTTGATGATCCGTGGCCCCAGGGCTTCGAGCTTGCGCCGAAGCTCCATCACGTGGACTTCCAGGGTGTTCGAGAGCCCATCGAAGCTCTCTTCCCAGACGTGGTCGTAGATCCGGGTTCGCGAGAGCACCTGCCTCGGGTGTCGCAGGAAGAAGATCAGGAGCGCGAGTTCCTTGGTCTTCAGCTCGAGCGGCTGGCCGGCTCGCTGGGCCTTCTGCGATGCCAGGTCCACCGTGACGTCGGCGAAGCCGATCGTCAGCGCGGGGGCCCGATCGTGGCGGCGGAGCAGGGCCCGGACGCGGGCGAGCAACTCGTCGAAGGCAAATGGTTTGCAGAGGTAATCATCGGCCCCTCCGTCGAGCCCGCGGACCCGGTCGCCGACGGTGTCGCGAGCGGTGAGGAACAGGACGGGGGTCGTGCCGTTCGCCTGCCGGAAGCGTTTGAGCAGGGCGAGTCCGTCCGTGTTCGGGAGCCACCAGTCGAGCAGGATCAGGTCCCACTCGCTCGACTGCAGGCGTCCCCAGGCTTCGTCGCCGTCGGCCGCGTGCTCGACATGGAACCCTTCCTCGCGCAGGCCTCGGACGACGAAGTCGGCCAGCTCCATCTCATCCTCGACCACCAGGATCCGGAAGCTCATTGCGGTCACCCGAAACATCAGTCCAAGGGTCCGACGTCAATTTTCGACGGCTCGCAACGGTCGTCAACCCGAGACTCGGGCAGCGCCGCCGACGGCCCGTCTCGCCCCCTCATCTCATCGAGGGGGCCGAGCCTGACGTGTCTGGGCCGTCGCGGGTTTCAAGGCAAGGTCAGGAGGCCGCGATCAATCGTCGTCCTCTTCCTCATCCTTGACGATCTTGCCCGTCGCATCAACGAGGACTTCATGCTTTTCCTTGCCATCGACGAGGACGACCTCGTAGGAGGTCTTCTTGTCCTTGGCGATCTCCTCGGCCTTCTTGATGGTGGCCTTGGGGTATTTAGCCATGAGGGTCTTGGTGACCGCTTCGGGGAGGTCGCTGGCCTTGATCTGGGTCTCGACCTCGATGATCGAGCCGTCTTCCTTGAGCGCGACGTCCATCTTCTTGCCTTCGCTCGTGAGCGATAGCTCGAAGGTCGTCTCGCCGTCCTCGACTTCCTTCTCCGCCTTTTTGAGCTCGGCCTTGGGGAACTTCCCCTTGACGCTCTTGAGGACGGCTTCCGGGACCTCGTTCAGCGGTACCTCTTTCTCTTCGGCCTGGGTCAGGGCCGCCGAGGTCGCGAGGATGGACGCAAGCAGCATGCTCTTCCGGATCCACTTCCGCATCGGATTCCTCCTGGACGGTTCGAGTGCTCGCCGGAAGGCCCTGCGTTCCGTTTCGAGGGCTCCCGGGTCGCGGGATGAGGCTAAAGTCTCACGCTAAACCGAAGATGAAACGAAGATAAATTCGTGCTTATCGACCGGTCGCGGCTTCCAGGTACCCGGGCATCGAGGGATGGACGGCCTTGTCGTGCAACCGATCCTGGCGAATCCCCTCGGGGGCCTGGTGGCCCGGCCGGGCGTTCGGGGTGAAGCGGCGGTCGACGAGGCCAGCGACGAGGTGCTGGACGAGGTTGTAGAAGATGATCGGGAGCATGACCCGCGGGTGATGCGCCAGCGTCAACGAGGCGAGGACCATCCCCGTGCCGTTGTTATTCATGCCGAGGCCGAACATCAGAGAGGCCCGCTCGGCCGGAGAACCCTTCAGGACCCGCGAGATGACCCCGCCGGCCGTGAACGTGAGGACGCAGAGGGTCGTCACGATCCCGAGAGTAATGGCGAGGAAGTCGGCGTCGAAGTCGCGGAAGACCTGGGGCAGCGAGACCGAGGCGTTCGAGTAGTTGAGAGTCAGCAGGACCAACGAGTTCAAGAGCTTGAGGCGGGGCTTTGCCGCCGCGATACGCTTCGGCCCGATCGCGGGACGTAGCGCAATCCCGATCAATGAGGGAGCCAAAACGCAGAGTGTGAGGAACATCCCTGTCCCGCCGCCTGCCAGTTCGTGGAGGTCGGTCGCGTATTCCCCGCTCGCCATCAATCCGACGGAATGAAGGGCGAGGGGCGTCGTCAGAGGGCTGAGCAGGGTCGAGAAGAGGACCAGGCCCAGGCTGAGCGCGAGCTCGCCGTCGGCATTCTGGGCCCAGGCCGTCGAGGAGCCGGCGATCGGCATCGAGCCGACCAACGCGAGGCCCACGAGAATGCTCTGGACCTCGTCCGCATTGTGCCAGGAGCCCATCGCTCGGGTCACCGCGAAAATAAAAACCACGGGGATCACGAGATTCGCGAGCAGTCCTACGCAAAGCGGCCAGGGGTTCCTTGCAAGCTTGCGTAGATGAGCGATATCAACACCAAGCCCCGCGTTCAGGAGCAGGGCCGTGAGCATCAGCATCGACAGGCTGACCTTCATCGTCCCGAACCCGGGAAATGCGACGTGCCAGGCCACCTCTCGGATCCAGAGGCCGGGAGCAGGCACGCATGCGGCGATGGCATATGACCCGACCATCAGCCAGAGGAAGTGTTGATGAATCCAGTGGCCCAGCCGTCCCGATGTTCCCGAATGATCCGCCATGATTTTCACTCCCGAGATCTCCGGACGCCTTCGAACTTGCCCGGACAGGGGCAGTCGGACACGTCGGGGTTGACGTCGAGAAGGATAGGGGGCGGAGATAAAACGACCGTGAATTCTAGATAAGATCGAACTCATGGATTCAACGTTTTGCGGATCCCAGGTAGGCAGACTTCTTGGACGACGACAAAACCCGCCCAATCCGGGCATGGTCGTCACGTTCGTGAGATGGGGCGTAATTGGTCGAAACCGTCTCGTATTGCGCAATTAGCTTCCGGTTCGACGGGGATGAGGATTGGTCGGGGCGTGGCCTTGAGTTAAAATCTTCAACTCAACAGGTCGACGCTTTCCTGACATCTTGTTCACAAGGGGTTCCCGTCGTTCGTTCGTGGAATTGTCAGTTGGCGTTGTGTCGGATCGAGATCGTCGGATACGAGCCTTGTCCGGGGGAGCTTACGATGTCGGAGACCGAGTCTTTCCAGGCCCTGATCGATCGCGTCCGCGCCGGCGAGGAAGCGGCCGCGGCGGAGCTGGTCAAGCGGTATGAGCCGATGGTCCGCCGAGCGGCTCGCGTTCGTCTGTCCGACCCCCGGCTCGGCCGACTGCTGGATTCGATGGATATCTGCCAGTCGGTCATGGCGAGCTTCTTCGTCAGGGCCGCCCTGGGGCAGTACGAGCTCGACACGCCCGACCAGTTGCTCCGCTTGCTTGCAACCATGGCCCGGAACAAGCTGGCCAACCAGGCGCAGGGCCAGCGAGCGGCCCGTCGCGACGTCCGCAGGGTCGAGCAGGGGGAGGTCTGGGCCGAGGTCGTCGCCGATCGCGGCGGCACGCCGAGCCGCGTCGTCGCCGCCCGCGAATTGCTCGAGGCCGCGCGTTCCAGGATGAGCGAGGAGGAGCGCCGGCTCCTCGAACGCCGGCAGGACGGCGACGAATGGGCGGCGATCGCCGCGGATGAGGGGGGCAGCGCCGAGGCCTTGCGCAAGAAGCTCGCCCGCGCCGTCGACCGCGTCTCACGCGAAATCGGGCTCGATGGATCCGACGATGACTGATTCCGGCCCGGAGCGATCGCTCCCCCCCGAGGAGGAAAGGGCGGATTTCCTCCCCGCGATCCAGGTCCTGATGGCCGACCAACGACGTCGAGCGGCTCGAGGCGACTCCTTCCACGTCGAGGCCTATCTCGAGAAATACCCATCGCTCGCGTCCGATCCCGACGGATTGCTCGACCTCATCTACCATGAGGTGGTCCTGCGCGAGGAACGCGGCGAGTCTCCCGCTCTCAGCGAGTTCCAGTCCCGGTTCCCCGGCTTCGCCACGCCGCTCGAAGATCTGTTCATGATTCATGGCGCGATCGAGCAGGGGAGCCTGGAGGAATCCTCCTCCTCGCTCTCCCGGCCCCGGAGCGTCGGCGGGAGAGAGCCGGTCGAGCTGCAGCTCGATTCGTTCTCGGGGTATCCGACGCTCGAAGGCTACGAGATCGTCGGTGTCCTCGGCAGTGGCGGCATGGGGGTCGTGTACAAGGCTCGCGACCTGCGCCGAGAAGTGATGGTCGCCATCAAGACGATGAAGCAGGTCGACGTGACCTCGGTCGCCCGTTTCAAGCAGGAGTTCCGGGGCCTCCTCGACGTCTCGCACCCGAACCTCGTCAGCCTGTATGAGCTGCTTTTCGATGGCCGCGAATGGTTCATCGTGATGGAGCTCATCGACGGTGTCACCTTCCTCGAGCACATCCGGACCGGCCCGAGGCCGCAGGCCGGCCAATCCATCTGGCACTCGGCCAGGAACCTGCTCTTGGGCCAGGATTCGGCCTGGACGGGAGAGCCGGTGCCCTTCGGCGTCCCTCGTCCGGCGCTCGAGCCGGGCAGGGCCATCGAGCCGTCCGCGGGCGATCTCACATCGGACCTGATCCCGGTGCTCCCCCTCAGCGACGAGGCAGAGTCCGACACCCTCAGCGACGACGGCTACCTTCGCCTGCGGTCGGCCATGAAGCAGCTCACCGATGGGCTCATCGCCTTGCACCATGCGGGGAAGTTGCACCGCGACATTAAGCCCTCGAACGTGATGGTGACCCGAGAGGGCCGCGTGATCCTGATGGACTTCGGCCTGATGGCCACGCGCGTGGGGAGCGCCCGAGACCTCAGCACCGAGGGGCAATTCGTCGGGACGGCGGCCTACATGGCCCCCGAGCAGGCATCCGGGGCGCAGCTCACCCCCGCGGCCGACTGGTACAGCGTCGGCGGCATGCTCTACGAGGCGTTGACGGGCCGACGCCCGTTCACGGGCGAACTCCTCGCCGTCCTCATGGAGAAGCAACGCAAGGAGCCGCCCCCGCCCCGAGCCTGGTCCGACAAGGTCCCCGACGACCTGAATTCGCTCTGCATCGAACTCCTTCGTCGCGACCCGCAAGCACGCCCGACCGGCCCCGACGTGCTCTCGAGGCTCGGTGCCACGCCCGTCGCGGAGCAGCTTCCTCCGACCGCCGAGATCACGACCCCTTCGGGTCAGCAACCGTTCGTGGGACGCGAGTCGCAACGGGCCGAGCTGGGGAAGGCCTTCGAGGCGACGACGCAAGGGCATACCGTCCTCGTCTTCGTCCAGGGACAGTCCGGAGTCGGCAAGACGGCCCTCGTCGGCCGCTTCCTCGACGACCTCGCCCAGAGGCCCGACACCGTCGTCCTCGCCGGACGCTGCTATGAACGCGAGTCGGTACCGTATAAGGCCCTGGACTCGTTGATCGACGCGCTGAGCCGGTATCTACGGCACCTGCCGCCACACGAGGCCGAGGCCCTCTTGCCGCGCGACGTGGGCCCCTTGATCCGCGTCTTCCCGGTCCTGGGCCGGGTACCATCGGCCTCCGGTTCCCCTCGCCGATCGGCGCCGATCCCCGACCCGCAGGAACTCCGTCGCCGAGCCTATGCCGCCCTCCGCGAGTTGTTGGGCCGCCTGGGAGATCGCAAGTCCCTGGTCCTCGCGATCGACGACCTCCAGTGGGGGGACCAGGACAGCCTTGCAGTCCTCACCGAGATCCTGCGCTCGCCGGAGCCCCCGGTCCTCCTGCTCCTCGCCTGTTTCCGGAGCGAGGAGATGCACGAGAGCCCATTCCTTCTCGCGATGCGCGAAGGGCCGATCCCCAAGAGCGTCGAATGTCGCGACCTCGTCGTCGGCCCGCTTTCGAAGGACGAGTCTCGGGCCCTCGCGCGGCTTCTCGTCACGTCGGAGGATGCGAACGTCGAGCAGCGATCCGAGATCATCGCGAGGGAGGCCGCGGGCAACCCGCTCTTCGTCGCCGAGTTGGCCCGCTCGGCTCAGAGCCAGGAGACCGGCGAAGCCCTGGCCCATGAGCCCGGCAAGGCGCTCGCGCTTGACGAGGTCCTCTGGTCGCGCGTGCTCCGGCTCCCGATCGAGGCCAGGAAGCTCCTGGCGGTCGTCGCGGTCCTGGGCGGTACGATCCGGGCGGACCTCGCCTGGCAATGCCTGAATGAGCCGGGGGACGAACGCGCCGCGCTCTCGCTGCTCAGGACCGGCCGACTGATCCGCGTCAGCGGCCGATCCTCGGACGTCGACCAACTCGAAGCCTACCACGACCGCGTCCGAGAGGCCGTGGTGGCCCACCTCTCCCCGATCGAGAAGAAGGAATGCCACGGCCGGCTCGCGACTGTCCTCGAGGCGGCCGGGGAGGGGGATCACGAGGTCCTCGGCGTCAACTACCGCGAGGCCGGCGACCTCAAGCGAGCCGGGGTGCATTTCGGCAGGGCCGCCGACGAGGCCGTGGAGGCGCTCGCCTTCGAGCGGGCCTCCACCCTCTATCGCACCGCGCTCGAATTAGGGCCCGAGAGCCCGCAAGAAGCCCAAAGGCTCAGGGTATCACTGGCCGAGTCGTTGGCAAACGCCGGCCGTGGCGCCGACGCAGCCCAGGAGTATCTTAAGTCCTGTGAAGGTGCCTCCAGGTCCGGTGGCCTCGAGCTCCGCCGACGGGCGGCCATGCAGCACCTCATCAGCGGGCACATCGACCGCGGGCTCGAGACGATGCGAGACGTCCTGGCGTCGGTCGGAATGACCCTGCCGACTAGCGCGAGGCGGGCCATGATCTCAATGCTCTGGCATCGTACTCGCCTCGCCATGCAGGGCTTACGCTTCCGGCCTCGGACGGTGGACGAGATTCCTGCCGCCGTGCTGACGAAGGTCGATGTCTGCTGGTCCGCGGCGATTGGCCTCAGCAACGTCGACTGGATCCGAGGTGCCGACTTCCATGCCCGCTGCCTGCTGCTGACGTTGCAGGCCGGCGAGCCATCACGCGTCGCCCGCTCCTTCTCGCTCGAGGCGGCCCAGACCGCCACCGCGGGGGTGACCGCCCATAAAAAGACCGCGAAGCTCCTGAATACCGCTTCCACGCTGGCCGAGAACTCGGGGCAACCCTATGCCATCGGCATGGCGTTGCTGGCGGAGGGGGTCTCGTCCTATCTCGAATGCCGTTGGACCGCCGCCCTCGCGGCCTGCGACCGCGCCGAGGTCTACTTCCGCGAGCATTGCACGGGGGTTTCCTGGGAGCTCGACACGATCCACGCCTACGCCCTCTGGGCCCTCTCGCACCAGGGGCATTGGGCCGAGCTTGCCCGCCGGTTCCCGCTCCTCATCAACGAAGCGAGGGAACGCGGCGACCTGTATGCCGTCATGAACCTGAGCACGTACATCCGCACGGTGGTCATGCTCGGGGCCGACGAGCCCAAGACGGCCCGCGAAGAGGCGGAGAAAATCGAGGAACAATGGTCGCACGACGGCAACCATGTCCAGCACAATGACTTTATCTGGTCGCTGATCCAGGTCGACCTCTATTCGGGGGACGGAGCCGGGGCCTGGGAACGCCTCAGCAATTACTGGCCGGACCTCGCCCGTTCGCTCCTGCTCCGGGTCCAGTTCATCCGCGTCGCCATGGTGGGTATCCGCGCCCGCTGCGCTCTGGCGGCCCACCGCAACGATCCGAAGCTCGTCCGCTCTGCCGAGAAGGATGCCGCCAGGCTCGAACGCGAACGGCTCCCCTGGGCCGATGCCCAGGCCCTGATGATCCGTGCGACCTTAGCCGAGATCAGCGGACGTCGATCCGAGGCGAAGGCCAAGCTCGAACAGGCCGCCTCTCGGTTCCGCGACTGCGATATGTTCCTCTGCGCCTCGGTGGCCGAACGTCGCCTGGGCGAGATCCAGGGAGGCCCCGAGGGTGCTGCCCTCGTCCGGAAGTCGGATGAATGGCTCACCGGCCAGGGTGTCGTGAATCCCAGTCGCGTCGCCGACCTCTTCGCCCCGGGTTTCCCACACCGCTGATCCGGGTTTTTCTGGCCGCAGGACGCCCCGATCTCGCGAATTTCGTGTCCGACATCCCTTCGCGCTTTGATAATTCCTCCGGCGGCTGAACTCCATCCGAACCGATGGAGCCTTCGAAACGAGAGGGGACCATGGACGCGACGATAACTCGCCGTACCAAAGATCAAGCCCGGCAAGGCTGGTACGCCCAGGAACGCCGGATACGCTTCGCCCGCTTCCTCAATTTCGGGCCGAAAGGTGCCAGAACCGCTCACTCAGAGGTGCCGGCCCAGCGAATTTCCGTCGCCCTCGCCGAAGCCTGCGACAGCCAGCCCAGGCGCGACCGTCTTCATTCCTTCAAGGCCCGCACCGTGAATCATTTCGAGGCACTCCTGAAGTCGGCCTCAGGCGGCGGAGACTTGGCATTTAGATGAGGCTATGAGGTGATGAGCATCCCCGGCCCGTCTCTTCGCGAGCGAAGGCCGAGGATTTGCGGTTTGCCGTCGAGCTCAGATCAGAATGAATCGGCGCTGATGACCTCGCCGCCGTTGCGGCTGCCGAGGCCCTGCCAGACCTGGACGCTGACCGTGTTCTTGATGAACTGGACATGGCCGTCGGCCATGAGGGCGTTCACGCCGCCGGAGTGGTTGCTCCTGGCGGCGATGTTCAGCGATAGGTAGCTCCAGTTCGGGTCGGATTTGTCACTGTGGGGCAATCCGCCGCGGCAGTCGTAACCCTTGTCATTCGGCGAGCGACGAGTGTTGAAGAGGCTGTGGCCGGGAGCCCCGTAGTGCCAGCGGACCCCGCGCGTGGCCTGGAAGCCCGGGGGCGAGCTCGAGAGGCACATCGAGAGGTAGTCGGCGTCGCTGGTGATCGGCGGGCCGCTCGTCTTGTTGTCGCCCGTGATGACGAAGCCGCTCAGCGGGTTCTGCTGGAAGAAGGTGAGCGAGTTCACGCCGGTCGGCGACCCCCCCGTCGACCGGATCGTGTCGGCCGTGGCGACCGTGTTCGACGTCCCGTCCGTGATTGCCGCGAGCGAGACGGCCGAATTCTCATAGAAGAGCCCGTTCGGCAGGATCCCCGCGAGGTTCCCGCCCGGCTGGGGCACGGCCGAATAGGTCGAGCCCGTGCAAAGGTTGTAATTATGCACGCCATAGAAACCACCGTTGATCTGCACGAGGCTCGACGATGACGGATCCGAAGGGCAAATCAAGGTATTGATGATCGCCATGAAGCCGGTGGAGTTGGCCGCGGCCGTCGTCGTGGTCGGGTCGGTGTCGGGCGGGAGGTTGAAGTTGAAGGCGTTGAAGAGCGGCTGCTGCTCCATCTGCCCGAGCATCTCGGCATAGGCCCCCCAGCAGTTGCCGCGGCCCGCGATGTGGGTGTTGACCCGGCCCGGGGGCAGGACGTTCATCGCCGAGACGTAGTTGTGAATCGCCAGGCCGATCTGCTTCTGATTGTTGACGCACTGGGCGCGTCGGGCGGCCTCGCGCGCCGCCTGGACCGCCGGTAATAGCAACGCGATCAAGACCGCGATGATCGCGATCACCACCAGCAGCTCGATCAACGTGAATCCGCGACGTTTGCCGTCACTGTGCATGTGAGTGTCTTTGCCTATTCCCAGAAGGTTCGCTCGAATCGTGGCGACTTGGCGCTATGATCCTGTCAATTGGGACATTAGAACGAGCCTCAAGATTGGTGACAAGGATTCTCTTCTTCATCTTGATGAAATTGGTCAACAAGAGATGGCGGATGCGTGAATCCGGGGGATGGGGAGGTGAGGTCGTCTGGAATTCTCAATGGCCGCTTACGATTCATTCAAGCGTAGGGAGTGGACACGCCGGCTTCGCGTCGCCGATTTCCAAGGGCAATCCCTGTCGGGCGCCCGGGGGACGTGGTAGCGTTGAAGCATCCGAACGCATGCAGGCCCATTGGTAGGGCGAGACTTCCATACACGACCCTCGAAGGAGCACCTCCCTTGGATCGCGTCGAATCGCATGGCTTGCGCCGTCCAGTTGGGAGCCCGTCGCGGCCCCGATTCCAGATCCCCCGGATCGCGTCGATCGGCTTGATCGTCGCCTTCGTCGGCCTCCTCGCTGCATTGACCGCCGCCGAGGTCCAGCCAGGGTCGCCCCTCGCCCCCTGGAGGCAGCACGACATCCGTCGTCCAAAGCCTCCCGTCGTGGAGCCCTCTTCGAACGAGATCGCGGGCAAGGCGCCGAAGGATGCCGTCATCCTCTTCGACGGGTCGAACCTCGACGGCTGGCAGTCGTCGCATGGCGGACCGGCGAACTGGAAGGTGACGGATGGCGAGATGCAGACAGTCCCCGGCACCGGGCAGATCGAGACGAAGCGGAAGTTCGGCGACATGCAACTCCATGTCGAGTGGGCCGCCCCCAACCCGCCTCACGGCCTGGGCCAGGATCGGGGCAACAGCGGCATCTTCCTGATGGGCCAGTTTGAGATCCAGGTCCTCGACTCGTACAAGGCCGACACCTACGCCGACGGCCAGGCCGGGGCCATCTACGGGCAATTCCCTCCGCTGGCCAATGCGTCGCGACCGCCGGGCGAGTGGCAGTCGTATGATATCGCCTTCCGCCGACCCCGCTTCGATACTTCGGGCAAGCTCCTCGAGCCGGCGCGGATCACCCTGTTCCACAACGGGATCCTCGTCCAGGACAACGAGGAACCGATCGGCCCGACCTCCTGGCTCAAGTCGCTCCCATACACCGACCAGGGCAATGCAGGTGTGATCGCCCTCCAGGATCACAACCACGTCGTCCGCTACCGCAACATCTGGCTCCGTGAGCTGCCCGAGCGCCCGGCGCCCTCGCCCAGCGACCGCGCCCGGCCCCCGGTGGTCTCGCTGTCGACGGAACTCCTCGACACGTACGCCGGCGAGTACCTCCTCAACAGCAAGCCCGACTCCGCCAAGGCGACCATTGCCCGCGAGGGCAATCACCTGGTCATCACTTATCCGTTCCGTCCTCAGGCCCTGGTGATCGAGCCGATCTCCGAGACCGTCTTCGACATGCCTTACACCGACGGCCGTTACACCTTCAAGAAGGACGAGAAGGGGAACGTCACCGGAGTCCATTTCCGGATCGGCGACGGCGAACGCGACATGAAGCGGGTCTCGCAGTGAGACGTTGATTTTGATGAGCCGATCAAAGCAAACGATCCCGGCTCGAGGACATTCAATCGTCCTCGAGCCGGGATCTGTCGTTTCAATCGCGAGGGCAGGGGCTCAGATCAGGCCGTCACGCCAGGGGCCGGTGATCGCGACGGTGAGGCCGGGGGTCTGGATATTGGCGAAGAGCCACTTCCCATCGGGGCTGAACGTCGCGCCCGCCCACTCGCTGCCGCGGTAATTCTGGTCGAAACCGCGGGTCGGGGTCTTGCGCAGGTCGAGGGCATTCGCGGCGAACGGGAAGAGGGCCCCTTCGGCCGTGAGGCACTGGAGCCGTTGCTGCGGGGCGGAGTCGCCGTCCTCGCAGATCACCAGACCCCCGCGCGGGCTCTTGGTGATGTTGTCGGGCATGTCGAGCACGACGCCGCTGGGGGACTCGTACACCAGCGAGAGGATCTCCTGCTTGGGCACGTAGCTCCAGATCTGCCCCGAGGCCGAATCGCCGCCGCTCTTGGCGGTGAAACCGTAGATCGTGCCTTGCGAGTGCCAGCAGCCCTCGAGCCCCGAGAACATGGCGCCTTGCTGGCTGTAGCCCTTGTGGAAGCAGCCGTCGCCGCTTCGCTTCGCGTCTGCGTGAGGGGCTTCCGGCTCCTCGATGTCCACCCAGCTCACCTCGAACGTCTGGCCGGCCTTGAGACCCTTGACCAGGTTCTGCGTCCCCTTGGCCTTGAGCATCTGCAGCTTGCCGCCGGCGTGGAAGTTCCGCTTCTCGACGGGGATGAACCGGAAGAACCCGGCCTGCTTGCGATCCTCGGTCTGGTAGATGATTCCCGTGGCCGGGTCGAAGGCGATGGCCTCGTGCGTGAACCGACCCATGCCCTTGATGGGGCGGGCCTCGGAGACCCCCTGGGCCGGGACCTCGAAGACCCAGCCGTGGGTCTTCTCGAAGCTCATGGGCTTGCCGCCGTTGACCTTGGCGTCCTTGTCACCGTCCTCGACGAGGGTCTCCTCGCAACTGAGCCAGGTCCCCCACGGGGTCGGGCCCCCCGCGCAGTTCCGGACCGTGCCGCTGAGGCTCGTCCAGGACGACTCGAGTTTGCCCGTCTTCATGTTGAAGACGAGGTTCGTGCAACCGCCTCGGCCGAACTTGTCATACGCCGACTTGACGGCGCCGAAGGCCTGGCCCGAGCCCTCTTCCTCGTGGTTCCGGCAGAGGGTGACCGTGTCGCCGTTCGAGGCGATCACCGCCATGCCGTCGTGGAACCCCGGGGTCACGCCCCCGTCCGAGAGCTTGTCGCCGGTCCAGCTGAAGGTGGTGTAGCGGAAGCCTTCGGGGAGGTCGAGGATCTCGAGCCCGGTGGCCTCATCCTTCGCGGGTCGGAGCGGCCCGAAGCCCGAACCCCTGGGCGTCTCCCCGGCCTGGAGGCGATTGGCCCACTCCCCGAACGGGAGGGCGTAAGAAACCGCCCCGAGAGCGGCCGCACCTTGCATGAAACAACGGCGAGTGGTCGACATCGGATGATCCCTGGAACGAGATGATTGCACGAAATCCGCTGATAGCTTGCGTCGATGGATTTGGCCACCGCGCCCGAGCCGACTGGGCGATCTCGCTCGACGGACGAGGTCCGCGATGCGAGTCGAAGTGCGGCAAGACACTTCGATCCATGAACTACTTTCCGAGTTCCTCTCGAGGCTTACGGGGGCAGGCCAACCCAGTCTAGGGTCCGACGCTGAAGATGTCGCGAAGAACCGATGTGGCCTTGGCGAAAGGCTCGAGCGGTTCGGACTCGTCCTATGAATACATCCGAAGGGAGCCCCTTCGCAGCCTCCACCGAGGACCCGCGTCGGTCCTGCCCCGAATTCGGAAAGTGGCGCGAGCTATCCACGGCCGGAGCGACCACCATTCGAAATGATTTCAGGACTCGGCATGCCGAAAGAGGAAGCCCGGGTGCCGATGAGTGCTCGGCGGAAGGCGCTCCCATGGCGCACGAATTTGTTCTCCCCGAAGGACTTTGTTGGGCCACGGGCTGATGAATGTGAATTGCATGATGTGAGAAGGAAATTGAGAGGCTATAATAAATTATAATGTTATGTATTTAATAAATAAATTATGTAATTAAATGTATATTTTTGGATGGTCGGAGTGGGGGATTCCGTTTGTTTTTGTGGTGCATGCGGCAGAGTTCCCTCCGTTGAGACGCACTATGTCGGAAAGGACGCGTGGAAGTGTGATTGGGGATAGTATGGTGAAGGTGGGCAGGCCGCGCATGGATTTCTTGAGCTACGTTGTCGACTCCACGAAGAGTAGAGTTAACGGTGGTGTTATGGGAAGGAAATTGCCTGCGATGCTGGGGAAAGGTTCTTGGGCGAATTAACCGATTCTGTCGACGAAATCATCGCCCAGAGTGTATGATCACGCATCGGGTTTTGAGAGGCCTAGATCATCGCTAGATGAGTGCTGGAGTGAGAGCCGTTACTCACGCCGCCAAAGGCGGGAGGAGACGGTCATCGTGTTGGAGCCTGCCGCGAAGACTTATTTCACGCACCTTGCGCCGTTCGCGTGGCCTGAAGCCCTTGCCCCGCCTTCGCCCCCCCCTCCGTGTTGGGAGTCCAGGATTTTGCTCGCCCCAAATCAAGTCGACGTCGAGAGCCAGAATCCTCGTGATTACGAGTTGATCGCGCTCCGCGCACTCTCCGGCCGATTCCCGGATGTGGACTCCGCCATGGCGGAGGTTGCCCGCCTGTCGGCGGTGCTCACGCTCCCGAAGGGGACCATCCACGTCATCAGCGACATCCACGGCGAGGACAAGAAGCTCCGGCACGTCATCAACAATGCCTCGGGCACGCTCAGGCCGCTCGTCCAGAGCCTCTTTGGTTCGAAGATGTCGCCCGAGGAACTCCAGGAGTTCTTGACCCTCATCTTCTACCCGGCAGAAGTGGTCGAGCAACTGGAGAAGACCCTCCCGGACCCCGAGCAGCGGCGTTCTTATTGCACACGGATGTTGCAACATGAATTCGAGCTCGTGCGGGTGCTCGCGGGGCGTTACAGCCTGAAGCGGGCGATGGAGGTCTTCCCCCCCGAGTACCGCGAGCTGATGACGGAAATGCTCCACATGCCGACGACCGAACGCGACACGTCGTTCGTCGAAGCCATCGTGGACAAGCTGCTCCTCCACGGCCGCGCGCTCCATTTGATCCACCTCACCGCGAGGCTCGTGCGTAACCTCGCGATCTACGAGTTGATCATCGGCGGCGACTGCTGGGACCGAGGCCCCCGGGGCGACCGCGTCCTCGACTACCTGCGGCAACAGCCCAACGTCTCGTTCATCTGGGGCAACCACGACGCCGCCTGGCTCGGCGCCTGCCTCGGCCACGAAGCCCTGATCTGCCACGTCCTGCGGATCTCGCTGCGGTATCGCCGGCTCGGGCAGCTCGACGAGGGGTATAGCATCCCGCTCACGCCGCTGGAGCACCTCGTCCGCACCGTCTACAACGACGACCCGGCGTCGGGGTTCTTCCCCAAGTCCAGCGGGATGCGCCCGGACCTGCTCGTGGCCCGCATGCAGAAGGCCGCGGCGGTCATGCAGTTCAAGCTCGAAGGCCAGGTGATCGAGCGGAATCCGAAGTGGGGCATGGATCACCGCCGCCTGCTCCATCGGATCGACCACGAGGCGAAGACGATCGAGGTCGACGGTGTCCGCTATCCTCTTAAGGACGCCTACCTGCCGACGGTCGACCCGAAGAACCCGTACGAGCTCTCCGACGACGAGCGGATCTGCATCGAACGCCTGCGCAGGTCGTTCATGTCGAGCCAGAAGCTCTGGGAGCACATGCAGTATTTCGCGAGCCGAGGCTCGATGTACCTCGTCCGCGACGGCGCCCTACTCTTCCACGCATGCGCTCCCGTCGATCGGGCCGGCCAGTTCCTCACGATGAACATCGATGGGCAGGACCTCGGCGGCAGGCCGCTCTTCGACGCCATCGGGAAGGTCATCCGTCGCGCGGTGGAGCGGAGGGAGACGAGCGACCTGGATCTGCTCTGGTACCTCTGGGGGGGCGAGCGTTCGCCGCTCTTCGGCAAGGACCGGATCACGACCCTCGAACGCGACTTCATCACCGATAAGGCGACGCACCATGAGACGAAGAATCCCTACTTCGAGCTGATCCACGAGCCCTGGTTCTGCGACCGGGTCCTCGAGGAGTTCGACGTCGATCCGACCAACGGCCTGATCGTCAACGGCCATGTCCCGGTGAAGATCGAGGCGGGCGAGAACCCGATCAAGCGGAGCGGCAAGGCGATCACGATCGACGGGGCCTTCTCCGAGGCCTACGGGGATTACGGGTTCACCCTCGTGCTCGAGGCCGATCGCACGCTCCTCGCCGAGCACTCGCACTTCGAGTCGGTCGAGGCCGCGATCCGGGACGGCGTGGACATCATCCCCAAGGTCTCGGTCGTCCGCACCTGGGACCGTATCCACCGCATGGCCGACACCGAGCGCGGCGCCCAGATCCGCTGCGAGATCCGCCTGCTCGAGCGGCTCATCGATGCCTATCACCACAACGACCTTCGCCAGAACGGTCGGCGGCATTGACGCGAGCCAGATTCACGCGAACTTCACGGATCGTAAGCCGATATCGAAGTATGAAGATGCAGCGGGTGGATGGCTTCGGCGGTTCCCCTTCGATGGGGGCCGACGGGGCGATCCACCCGGTATCGTTTCTGGTTCGGGCAATTGGTCTAGGCCTTCGCTGGGAGCATGTTCCGGATCGCGGCGATCTGCCAGCCCTCCGGGCCATGCTTCAGCGTGATCGCGGTCCACATGACGCGGTCGCTGCCGCCATCCCTGGCCTTCTGGACGTAGCGGCCATCCGCCAGGGCGATCTCCGCGGCGAGCCGTCGCACTGAGACGACTTCGATCGTCCGCTTGGCCGGGTTCTTCTTGGAGGACTCGAGCATGCCCTTGACGAGTTCCTCGCGCCCGCGACGCCAGGTGCCGTCCGAGACGAGTTGGTCGGCATCCTCGACGAAGAGCAGGCCTATGGCCTTCGGGTCGCTGGCTTCCCTCGCCTCGACATAATTCTGGATCACGCGCCGGATGGCGGCGTCAGCATCTGCCTCGGGCTGGATTGCCTTGGCGGCGCCCGTTGTCGTCAAGCAAGCCGTCGCGGCGAGGAAATGGCGTCGGTCCATGGGATCAAACTCCTGGAGGTCTCGAGCCGTTGGTATCCATGAAGTCCCCGGTATGCTCAACCAGCGGGGTCAGGTACTTAAGGGTGAAAATCCGAGTGCTCTTGGACGTCTTCATGATCGCCCTCGCCGAACCAAGCTTGGTTGTATGTCGCTGACGCAACTTCGGCAATGGAGGAACGCCCGCAAAGAGTTGTGCTGGCGGTCCATGACGTTTGTCGTTACGATGGGGCAAACCGCCATCGTGGCGTCGGATCTCTCGATCAATTCCATCCGAAGCGAACCGCACATGCGAGCGAAGCGACCTAGGCTCACCCTGGCGAGGATGATGTGCGGGATCGCGATCATGGCGTTCGCCATCCATCTCGGCACGCTCTGCAAGCGTTCGATGGAGTATCGGCGCATGGCCCGACATTATGCGTCGCTTGAGCGCATCTCGAGCCAGCGAGCAAAGGTCATCGAGACCGGACTCTTCGCCCCGAATGGCTACGACGCCGAGGAGCAGTCCAAGATCGTCGAAACCTCGAAGAAACAGGCGGTCCACCTCGCCCGGATCAAATCCAGGTATCAGCGAGCCATGTTGTTCCCATGGGTCCGCATTGAACCCGAACTGCCGCTGTCCAATTAGCTGACGGGATGTCACCGACCGCCTTTACTTCGATCCAGGTCGATGACTCGCCGACCACCGGGCGAAGCTCTCCTTGACTTTCGTGCCCCAGATTCCGTACCAGGCATAGTTGTTGCGTCGCTCGGCCTCGATGTCGGCAAGTCGGTACTTCTTCACGCCATCCCGGCCGCAGAAGAATGGGCGGTTGGTGCCGATCTCGTAGAATCGGGCCCAGACCGGCGGGGCGTTGGGGTCGTCGACGATGACCTTGTTGCCGGAGACGATCTCCTGGCGGATGCCGGTGAGTTTGGCCCGCTCGAACCAATGGACGCCCCCCTCGATCGCCTGCACGACCTCGGCGCTCGGCCGCTCGAGGCTCATGAGCAAGGACAGAATCCCCGCACTCTCGGCACCGCTCAGAGAAACGAGCTCATAGGCCCGCGCCGGTTTCGGTTCGAACGTCTTCTCATCATGCTGGGCACACCAGGCCGTCAACACGCCGTCGACCTTCAACTGGCACTTGAGGATGCACGCGACCCCCGCGTCGAAGGCCCTTCGGGCCGACGCCCGGCGCGACTCATCGACGAATGCAAAATCTTGCGAATTGGCCACGTCTCGGACGAACCCCATGAGGTTGACCATGGTGTTGTCGTTGAACGTGATGTAGCGGGGATATTTTTCGCCGGGGGGCGACGTCTGGGGCCAACCGCCATTCTCATATTGCGCGGCGAGAATGTGATCCATGCCTTTAAGGAAGGCCGCATGAATCTGCGAGTCCTTCGTCGCTGCGTAGGCCCGAGCCAGGAATCGGAGCTCGCCGACGCTCGCGCCATTGTCGAACGTGCCGTGGAGCTTGGCAGGGTCTCCCTCGAAGGTTTTGGCTGAGGTGTCGGTATTCTTCGGCCAGTCCCCCGCGGCTGTCTGATATGAGAGGATGTTGGCCGCGATTCGACGCCCCTCCGGGCCGCGATACCAGTCCTCCGGCTTTTCCGCGAACTGGCTCCACTGAGCGCCGGCTCCCGTCATCCCTAAGACGACGAGAATGGCGAAGGTCTTCCTCTTGAGTCGAGCAACGGTGTGATACATTAGATTTTATAAATTATGATAAGGCTTTATGAGTAATATGCCGGCTCACTCCGCGGCCTGGCCGCTCACGGCCTCGGGCAGCTCCCGGTCATCGAGAACGGTCGCGGCGGTGGGGAGGTCGCGGAAGAGGTCGGAGCGGATCCGATCGCGTTCGCGGTCGATCTGCTCGGGGGTGGCGTGGAGTTGACGCAGGACGGATTCGGTCATCGCGAGCGCGACTTCCCCTTCGCCCGAGAAGACGAGGTCGGCCCCGGCCATTTGAAGCTCGGTGCTCTCGCGCAGGTAGCTTGAGCGGACGAAGATCAGGATCTTCGGGTTCAGCTCGCGGGCGTGACGGATCGTCTCGGCGGTCCCGTGCATCGAGGAACTGCTGATGATCAGGACGGAGGCCTTCGCCAGGTTGGCGTTCTCGAGCGTGTCGCGGTGCGTCGCGTCGCCGTAGATGGCCCTGGTCCCATCGCTCGTCAATCGGCGGACGGTCTCGATGTTCAGCTCGATGATGACCGGCTCGATCCGATTATCCTGGAGGAGCCTGGCCAGGGTCCGACCCACCGGGCCATAGCCCACGATGACGGCCCGATAGCGGGACTCTCGCGAGGCCCCGTCGCTCGACGATGGCTTGCTGGCCGCGTCGAAGTGCGTCGGTACATCCACGGGCGCAGGGCTCTTGAGGTATAGCTTGAGGAACTTCTCGATCGTCCCCATCATGCGGTAGAGAAGGGGGTTGAGCGTGATGGAGATGATCGCCGTGGCGACGAGGGCATTCCGCACCTTGTCGTCGACCACACCGATCCGCTCGCCGACCGACGCGAGGATGAATGAGAACTCGCCGATCTGTGCCGTTGATAATGCCACCGTGAGGCCGGTCCGGAAGGGGTATTTCAGGAGGGTCACGATGGCGAAGGCCACGATGGGCTTGGCCAGCATCACGATGGCGAGCGTCCAGAGCACCAACCCAGGCGACTCGAGCAGGAACTTCGGGCGGAAGAGGATCCCGATCGAGACGAAGAAGAGCACCGCGAAGGCGTCGCGCATGGGCAAGGCCTCGGTGCCCGCCCTCAGGCTGAACTCGGTGCGGCCCACAACCATCCCCGCCAGGAACGCCCCCAGCGCCATCGAGACGCCGAAGAGCTTGACGGAGCCGACCGCAATTCCCAACGCCACGACCAGGACCGTCAGCGTGAACAACTCGCGCGAGCGGGTCTCGGCCGCGCGGGTGAGGAGCCAGGGGATCAGGCGCTTGCCGAAGACGATCGTCAGCCCCACCATCAGGGCGACCTTGCCCAGGGCGGTTCCCACGGCCATGGCCAGGCTGGCCGCGTCGCCGCCGGGCGCGAAGACGGCCGGAAGGAGCACGAGGACGAGGACGGTGAAAAGGTCCTCGACCACGAGCCAGCCGACGGCGATGTGGCCGGCCGGGGTCTGCAAGTCGCCGCTGTCGGCGAGCACGCGCATCAGGACAACGGTGCTGGCGACCGAGAGCGCCAGGCCGAACACGACCCCCGCCTGCCAGCCCCAGCCGTACGCCAGCCCGAGACCGGCCCCAATTGCCGTGGCGATCAGGCTCCTACCCAATGCACCGGGCACGGCCACGCGGCGGACGGCGAGCAGCTCCTCGACGTGGAACTGGAGCCCGACGCCGAACATCAAGAGGATGACTCCGATCTCGGCGAGCTGGTCCGCCAGGTGATGGTCGGCGATGAACCCCGGCGTATAAGGCCCGACGACCAGCCCCGCGAGGAGATAGCCGACGATGGGCGACAGGCCGAGCCGGAGGGTTATGTAGCCGCAGACGAGGGCCGCCGCGAGGCCGCCCGTCAATGTAAGGATCAGGTCGAGGTTTTGCATCTACCCAGCATAACGTAATCCACGCGGGTTATGCGTCACGGCCTGTTCAAGGCCCTGGGCTCGGCACCTTCCTCGACGAGGTAAGCACGATCGGCGTCGAGACTGTTCCAGGACTGAGACTTTCCCGAGGGCCAGTGGATCTCCAGCCGGTCGACCTTCGCCGCGCCGGCGAGGCCGAAGTGCAGGGTTTGGGCGTGCGACGAGAGGTAGCCCGTGCCCGACGTGAGCCATCGCGTGGACTTCGTCCCCCCAGCCTCGCAGACGACCCTGGTGCCCACCGGGAATTTCCCCGAACGCGTCCCGCGCAAGTTGATCTTGAGCCAGTGACCCGGGTTGGCCGAGCGGTTCCAGAGCAGGGCGACCGGGGCGTCTCGCAAGACTGCAACAAGGTCGAGTCGGCCGTCATTGTCGAGGTCGCCGAGGGCCAGGCCTCGGCCCACCTTGGGCGACGCGAGGAAGGGGGAGGCCGCAGATCCCGCTAGCAGGAACTGCCCCTGACCCCGGTTCCAGTAGAGCTGGGCTGGCTGGGCCATCGGGCTGTTGACCCAGGGCTGGTCGTCGACATGGCCGTTGACGACGAAGAGGTCGAGCCGGCCGTCGTTGTCGACGTCGAGGCTCGCCGCGCCGAAGCCGGTGGTCGCCCGGCTTGGGGCATCGAGCCCGGCCGCGAGGGTCGAGTCCACGAACAGGCCGCCCCCCGCATTCAGCCGCAGGGTGTTCGGCTCGTTGAGGAAGTTGGTGTGATAGAGGTCGATCCGGCCGTCGCCGTCGAGGTCGTCGGCGACGACCCCCATGCTCGCCGTGGCCTGGCCCGAGCCGTCGCAAGCGACCCCCGACGACAGGCCCGTCTCCTCGAATTTCAGGCCTCCGAGGTTGCGGAAGAGATAGTTCGGGGTCGCGTCGTTGGCGATGAAGAGGTCGAGCTTGGCGTCGTCGTCGAAGTCGGCGATCGCCAGGCCGAGACCTCGCCCTCGGGGCAACTCGATCCCGGCCTCGCGGCTCACGTCGGCGAAGGTGCCGTCGCCGTTGTTGCGGAAGATCTGGTCGAACTGATCGGGGAAACGGCCGGGAGAGCAGTGGATCGGATGCCCCGACTGATCCACGCAAGGGGGCGCCGTGGCCGGGTCGGCCTCGACGTAGGAGACGACCACGAGGTCGAGATCGCCGTCGCCGTCGAGGTCCCCGAAGCCCGAGGCCGTGGTCCAGCGACCGGAGGCGACGCCGGCCTTGGACGTCACGTCCTCGAACGTCCCGTCCCCCTTGTTGCGATAGAGGATCGTGTGGCGATATCCGGTCACGAAGAGGTCATCGTGGCCGTCGTTGTCGTAGTCGGCCACGGTGCAGCCCATGCCGTAGCCGAAGCCCGCGACGTTGGCACGCGCCGTCACGTCTTCAAACGTCCTGTCCCCCTTGTTGCGATACAGGCGGTTGGGGCGAGGGGGATGGTTCGGGTCGATCGGGAGTCGGCAGCCGTTGACGAGGTAGATGTCGAGATAACCGTCCTCGTCGAAATCGATCAGGCCGACACCCCCGCCCATGGTGTCGACGACGAAGTGGTCGCCGTTCGCCCCGCTGTCGTAAACGAAGTCGAGGCCGGCCGCCGCTGCACCCTCCTCGAAGAGGATCGATGCGGGCACTTGAGACTCGGCCACAACAGGAACCGGAGTCGCGACGGCCTCGACCTCGCGTCGAACCGGGCTCGCCAGGGCGAAGGGGAGTTCCTCGAGCGGCCCGACCTTCGTCAGTGGCTCCAGGGCTTTCGTCGCCGACGCGAGTTCGGGGTCGTACCTGAGGGCCATCTCGAACCAGGCGCGAGCCTCGGCGGGCATGCCCGCCTCGAGGCAGAGCGTCCCGAGCCGTTCGCAGTTCGTCGCGTTGAAGCCTTCTCCTCGCGCATCGGCTAGCGCGTTTTGCAGTGCCCGATGGCGGAGCCGGATGGCCTCCGCGCGATCGAGGCATTCCCGACCCTCCTTCGCCTTTCCCGTCCGGGTGAGGATCTGCCCCAGTCGGAAAAGGGACTCCCGGCTCTCCGGGTGGGTCGCGACGGCCTCGTGGTAGAACCGGAGGGCATCGGCCTCGTCATGCGCCCCCTCGGCGAGCCTGCCGGCGAGGACCGACCATGCTGCGGCGACCGCACGAGGACGCTCGGGGCGACGGCCAAGGACTTTCTCAGGGGCGGGAGGTGATTTGGGGATCGACTCGGCTCGGCCGAGTCTGCGGACGCACTCAGCCAGCGCGAACCGGCCCGTGAGATCGTTCTCGAGCGCGGTCGAGGCCGATTCGAGATATGTCAGGGCTTCGGCGTCTTGCCCTCGCCAGTGCAACGAAAGACCCTTGGCATGCCTGAGCCAGGGATCGTCCGGCGTCATCCTGAGGAAGCGCTCGAGATCGGGGCCGAAGCCGCGAACATCGTTCTCGATGAGGAATAGTGCGTCGACGAGTTCGGCCAGGACGCTCGGATCGGGTCGGGCCCGGTAGATCTCCCAGAGCACGCTGCGGGCCTCCGCAGTTCGAAGCTCCAGGCTGTAGAGATAGACGAGACGCTTCCGGGCGGGGATCGCCGAGGGGTCGGCCGCGGCCATTTCGCGGAAGGCTCGCTCGGCCTCCGCGGCGTCGCCGAGCTGGAGCTCGAGCTCGCCGGTCATCCCCAGGGCATAGACCCAGGAAGGATCTTCGTTGCGAACCTTCTTGAGCGGCTCGAGGGCCTCCGAGGGTTTCCCCCTCGCCACATTCAGGGCGGCGGCGGTCAGCCACCCCTGGCCGTGGTCGGGGTTCTCGCTCAACCAGTCGGGAAGCCGGCGCTCGACCGAGTTCCAATCCCCTCGGTCGAGGGCCGCCTGGATGGGGGCCCAGCGAGCCGTTTTCGCCGGAGCCTTGCCGCCCGCGGGACCTTGCGACAATCGCCAGGCACCCCAGGCGAACATCGCAAGCAGGACCGAACCTGCGATCACCCCGACGATCCAGATCCAACGCCTCGAGGCGACCTGAGCGGCTTGAGGAGACGACATCGTCTCGACTCCAGGATTGTTGAATCATCCAGTCCGTTCGATCGGGCTGCTATCGGCAGCGGCCACCTTGCGTGGGTCGGGAGAACTCCCGATCCACCTCGATCGACTCCAGCTCATGCCCGACGATTGACGACGGGCCCCTGGTCGGATGATTCTCCAACATCGACGAGACATTCACTAGATCAAGTTAACATCGCGCATTCCGGGATGACAATTTTTCTTATGGCGATCAGGCAAGTTAGTCCGAAGAGCATGGAGTCATGAAGCCAGAGTTCAAAGGATTCTATCGTTGTGCGGTCGTTTTCCTTAATACGTCATAAATCCACGGCCTCTGGCCGTGCGACCCGAAGAGCTTCGAGCGATCCGACGTGCAATGAAATAGGCTCCTCCTTCCAGGAAGGCCCCGAGGGGCAGGAAGGAGGAGCCTATGCACGAATGGCAGAGCCTTTCCCATGTCCGGTGGGAATGCAAGTACCACGTCGTGATCATACCGAAGTACCGCCGCAAAGTCTTCTACGGAAGGCTTCGGCATCAGATCGGCCCGATCCTTCGGGAATTGTGCCGTCAACGCGGGATCGATCTGTTGGAAGGGCACGCGATGCCCGACCACATCCACCTGTGCTTGAGCATACCGCCCAAGTATAGCGTGGCGAACACGATCGGGTTCCTGAAGGGCAAGAGCGCCGTCCGGATCCATCGTGAGCTGTTGAAGGAGCCGCCGGATGACGGGCCTGCATTTCTGGGCGACGGGTTATTGCGTGAGCACGGTGGGCCTTGATGAGGCCCGGGTGCGGCAGTACATCCGCGAGCAGGATGAGCTGGATCGTCGGCAGGGCGAGTTGAACCTGGAGTAACCCCGTAGGCCCCGAGGGGGCCTTCCTGGCCTTACGCCCCCCGCGGGGGCTACCGCATGTACCGGGCTCCGACGGAGCGACTCAAGTCATCGCCCCCAACGGGGGCTTCCTCACGTATCGGGCCCCCTCGGGGGGCCTTCCTGATACCTCGGCCTCCGGCCGAGGAGCCTCA
The DNA here is from genome assembly GCF_049331405.1 of Singulisphaera chitinilytica. Taxonomy (NCBI): domain Bacteria; kingdom Pseudomonadati; phylum Planctomycetota; class Planctomycetia; order Isosphaerales; family Isosphaeraceae; genus Singulisphaera; species Singulisphaera chitinilytica. Next base: position 4,729,522 of record NZ_CP186274.1, on the reverse strand, counting down.
TTTGCGAATACAAGTGATGACTATGGTGGACCCCGAAAACTGGACCATCTGTTAAGCTACTCAGACGGGTCTGAGGAGGAGGACGGATGGCGAGGAAGCGGCAAGTCCACACGGCGGCGTTCAAGGCTCAAGTCGCCCTGGCGGCCCTCAAGGGAGACCGCACGATCAACGAGTTGGCCGGCCACTATGGCGTCCATCCCACATCGATCCATGGCTGGAAGAAGCAGCTCATCAGCAGTGCCGAGGAGGTCTTCGGGAGTCCGGCCAAGGCGGCCTCGGCTGACGCCGAGGCACGCCAGGCCGAACTCTTCGAACAGATCGAGCGCCTCAAGATGGAACTCGAGTGGCTGAAAAAAAAAGTCGCCCCATTCAGTTGAGGACCGAAGGCCCTTGATCGAGCCGGATCATCCCCGGTTGAGCGTGCGCCGCCAGTGCGAGTTGCTGGGGCTGAGCCGATCGAGCCTCTACTACCGACCTGCGGGTGAGTCGCCCGAGGACCTGCGCCTGATGCGGTTGATCGACGAGCAATATACGGCATGCCCGTTCTACGGCAGCCGCAAGATGACCGCCTGGCTGGAACAACGAGGTGAGGAGGTCAATCGGAAGCGAGTACAGCGCCTGATGCGGAAGATGGGCCTGGAAGCGATCTATGCCAAGCCCAGGCTGAGTCAGGCCGGGAGAGGCCATAAGATCTACCCTTATCTCTTGCGAGGTGTCAAAGCCCGGCGAGCGGACCACGTGTGGAGCACGGACATCACTTATGTGCCGATGAGTGGAGGGTTCATGTACCTGGCGGCGGTGATCGACTGGTACAGCCGGTACGTGATCGGCTGGCGGCTGTCGAACACGCTGGACGGCTCCTTCTGCCTGGAGATGTTGGAAGATGCCTTGAGGTCGGGGAAGCCCGAGGTGTTCAACACGGACCAAGGGGTCCAGTTCACGGCCGAGGCGTTCACCGGGAGGCTTGAGGCGGCCGGGATAGCCGTGAGCATGGATGGACGCGGCAGGGCATTGGATAACGTGTTCGTCGAACGGCTCTGGAGGACCGTGAAATACGAAGATATTTACATCCAAGGCTACGAGACGGTGCCGGAGCTGCAGCGAGGGTTGAGGCGATACTTCGGCTTCTATAACGAGGATCGGCTCCACGAATCCCTGGGGTACCGGACTCCAGGGACGGTCTACCGAGCGGACAGAGCCACGACGGCCTGATTGGACAGTAGCGAAGGATCGCCGTTTTTTGGTCTAGACAATGGGGTCCACCTCAGACTAAAGAATTCAGAGAACTGGGCGAGGTGTGGATTTAATTCTGGCCAAGGATGTCTCGAACCCTGGCCGAGAACGTCCTAGGATGAGTGGAGAATCCGCCGTGCCCACCGGGAAATCTGGCGGCCTCAGTCCCCAGTGTCCTGGCCAGCTCCAGGGCGCATTGATGAGGGAATGCCTTCTCCGACGTGAGGCCAACGGCAGGGACGATCGCCGAGGACACCGAGCGAAGCGCATCGAGGTCGAGCCTGTGCCGTCGAACGGCCGGGGCATCGTGGGTGAGGAAGAACTCGAGATTGGCGAGTCGGTTCAGCTTCGGACGAGGCTGCGTTCGTCTCGCCGCAGAGCATGGGCGAACTGCTAACGTCACTCGTGCGAGGAAGCCTCATCAGCCGTTCGCCCGACCCGCAGAATGCAAGGATCTTGTGTGCCAGGCTCACGCCCGAAGGCGAGCAACTCCATGAGCGAGGCAGTGCGGTTGTTGCCCGCGTTGAGGTCCAACTCGTCTCCCAACTCTCACCGGAGGAGCAGGAACTGTTTCGAGGGTTTCTGCTCCGCTGCTGGGAGTCTCTCGGCGGCGAATAAGTGATATCGACTGGGGTAGGGCATTACCCTCCCGAGGGCGGCGGATCCGCGGGGAACTGGAAGGCATAGAGCTTGGCCGAGCGTGCCGTGATGTGTAGCGAGATGGGACGTCCTCGCAACGCGGTGAGGTCTGACTTCCCCTTCCAACGAACCGGCACGTCGAGGAAGTTGCCGCCGATCTCCTCGCAATCGGCTCGCGTGAAGCCCGGGATGGGCTCTCCTCGCTCGTCGCGGATCTCGACGAAGGCCGTGCCCATCGCCCCTGTGTCGATGTTGAGCCGGAGGTGTGTGCCGACGAAGGTGATCGGCGGGGTCGTCAGCGTCCCGCCCCCATAGGCGAAGTCCGCCGACATGAAGCCGTCGACGCGCTGGCGAAGCGCACCGATGGCGGACTTCGGGGGCACGGCCTGGTCGTACTCGGGCCTGAGGATGGCCGAGTCGTGCATCCGTCCGCTCGACCAGTGGTACTGATAAAGCGAATTCCCGCGGCGAACCATCCCCACGCCCATCATCGCCAGCCAGCGATCCCACTCGTCGGGCAGCCCCATCGGCACGTAGGGTCGTCGATCCGGCCGTTCCCATGTGATCCCGTCCCGGCTGACCGCCATCTGCACCTCGAACATCCCGTCGTCGTTGCCCGGCTTGAAGCGGAACCACGGTTGTTGCCTCGGCGAGAAATGGCGGAACACCGAGGGGAACATGAGATACACGTCCTGCGCGTAGGGATAGAGGCAGGCCGCGTTGGTATAGAGGTCGCTGTGCGGGTTGTCATGCTCGTCGACAGAAAGGACCGCCTGGATGTTCTCCGGCGAAGGCGGGCTGAGGAGCGGGTCGGTCTGGCGGAACGGCCAGGGTTTGAGCAGGTCATCCGTCTCGATCCGACCGACCCGGCGTTGATTCTCTTGATTTCGGACGAAGACCCGCAGGAAGACGACATACTTCTTGATGCGTGAATCCCAGTCCGCAATCAGCGAAGTCTCCGGCCACATCGGCAGGACCCGGCCCGCCTCCGTGAAATGGATGCCGTCGGCGGAATAAGACGCATAGACGCCCGCCCTGGCCGGGTCGTCCGTGACCTTCGAGCGGAAGAGCTTGTAACGCCGCTCGGGGACGTCGATCGAGTCGACCATGATCGTGGCGTCGATGGCGTCGTCGGGATAGATGACGTTGTTCGCCTTACTCCCGCCGACCTCAACCAGGCCCAGCGCGGGCTTGGTCCAGTGCAGTCCATTGTCGCTTTCGGCATAGCAGAGCCCGTGGCCGGAATCGAGGAAAGCCCCGTAATACATCTTGAACTTCCCGCCGTCCTCGATGACGCGGAAATACCCGCCCGTCCCCTTCTCCCAGGGCTCCTTCGAGGAGTCGAGCACGATGCCCAACTTTTGCGCCGGGTTCATCGTCAGCGCGATGCCATCGCTCCTGGCGACGAAACGACGATCGATAAAAAGTTGCTTGCGATCCCCCACAGAAATCGCGGCCGACGCCTCTTGCCCCGTCGCCGTCGAGCCTGCGGCACTTGCTATCTGATCGACTCTTCTTGGAATTGGGTCACCACCGGCCGAACCCAGAAATCCACCTGCAGCGGCTAGGAACTCACGCCGACCAACTGATTCGCCCATGATGCTATGTCCTTCGGGATGGTGAAGAGGATTGCCGTTCACGCGCGAAACAATGGCGGTCGAAGAGCCTCGCCTCATTCCGTCCTTGTAAACGGAATGTTGTATCGCGGCAATGAATTTATCCGGATCTGAAGCATGCAGACTGATTGGGTTTTCAGTCTGGAGATCCTTGGAACCCAGAGTTTTAAAAGTGTCTAGTGAGTTAATATTTTATTTTTGATGAAGTGTTGACTGATTGGGGCCATCCCTTCATCTCGCAGCACATTTCAAAAAAGAACGACCGTGCGATTTTGTGCTTGTCGCTTCACGACCGGTCGTGCTATTTTTGTGGTCATGGGAAAGAAACTCCACGAAACGCGCGAGCGGCTCCTCCAGCAGGGGCTCGCACTGATGAGCCGGGATGGCATGGCGGGCGTCACGCTCGGCCAGCTTGCTGAGCAGGTCGGGATGTCGAAGAGCGGGGTGTTCGCCCACTTCAGATCAAAGGACGAGGTCCAGATCGGCCTGCTCGAGCAGATGGCGAGAGTTGCCGCTCCCGTGGTTGTCGAACCGGCCATGGCCGCCCCCGAGGGCCTTCCTCGGCTCGAAGCCCTCGTCAGCAATTGGCTCGGCTGGGCGAGTCGCGCGGGCCTTCCCGGCGGATGCCCAGTGGCCGCCGCGATGTTCGAACTCGACGATGCGGAAGGGCCCGTCCGCGACAAGGTCGCCGCCATGGAGGCCGAGTGGCGTGACCTGCTGGAAGGCTTCACCCGCTGGGCCGTCGAACTGGGGCATCTGCGAGCCGACCTCGACGTCGAGCAGTTCGTCTGGGAACTCTGCGGCATCTACCTGAGCCATCACACCAGCCAACGCTTCCTCCGCCGCCCCGACTCCGACAACCGGGCCTTCACGGCTTTCCAGGCTCTGTTGGAGCGGGCCACGCCAGAAAAGTCCGTACGTCGATAAACCTCACCGGCGTCAGTTTCACGATCATTCTCAAATGGGCAGGGGATCGTGCGCGCACCGGCCGCCCTATTTTCGGAGAAGAGCCATGCCAATGATATCGGATCTGCACATGATTGATGTTATCTCTCCCGTTGCTGTGGCGATCGTATATGTCCTCATTTGCTCGCGCATCAGGGAGCCTTCGCGGAGGAATTTCAACGCGATCATGATCGCAGGGGCAGGCGCCGCGTACCTGAACGGAGGTATGGGGATCTGGGAGTTCGTCTTCACCCCAGTCATCACATTCCTGGCCTTCAAGGGCCTACATGACTACCGCTACATCGGCCTCGGCTGGCTCCTGCACACGGCCTGGGACGTCGTCCATCATCGCTACGGCTCGCCCATCGTCCCTTTCTCACCGACCTCTTCGGCGGGCTGCGCGATCTGCGACACGATCCTGGCCCTCTGGTGCTTCGCGGGCGGGCCGTCGCTCCTGGATCTCAAATCGCAATCCATCGCAACCGAGAGCGCCCGCTGAGTCTCGGGCCGCTCTGAGCGATCCAACGCGTCCGATCGCCTCTCTCGGCGAGACGTCCTTGGGGCGGTGCGCCACCGGTGCGCGCCGCGACATCGAAGTCCCTTTGGAGATCGTAGATATGAACCGGAGGCAATTCGGCGGAATCGCCGCCTCGACGCTTGCGGCCCCTTTTGTCGCTTCAGCCGGCGAGTCGCAGTCACCCGACCTCAAGATCCAGCCGATGCACTCGGATCGGCGACCGGAGATTGGCATGCTGCTCTATCCCGGCCTCACGCTGATGGACCTGCTCGGCCCCCAGACGGCCTTATCCATCTCGTGCAACGTCCACCTGATCTGGAAGTCCCGCGAATTCCTCGAGTCGGACACGGGCATCGCCCTTCGTCCCACCGCAGCTTTCGCCGACTGCCCGAAGGAGCTTGACGCCCTCTTCGTCGGCGGCGGCCCCGGCCAGTTCGGCATCATGAACGACCCTGAGACCATCGCCTTCCTCGCAGACTGCGGCTCTCGAGCCAGATACATCACCTCCGTCTGCTCGGGATCTCTCCTGCTTGGCGCCGCAGGCCTGATGCGAGGCTACAAAGCAACGAGCCATTGGGCCTGCCGCGACCTCCTATCGATATTCGGCGCCACGCCCGTCGACGCACGCGTCGTGGTCGATCGCAATCGGATCACCGGCGGCGGAGTGACCGCGGGCCTGGACTTCGGACTAGTCCTCCTGGCCAAGCTCCTCGGCGAAGGCATCGCCAAGATGACCCAACTCGCGATGGAGTACGACCTCGAGCCTCCCTTCCACTCGACCGAAATAGTAGTCATGTCCGTCGATCGTGACGACGGCTTGGGAGGTCGGATTGTGATGCCGGTAGGACGGGGTGCGGTTTCGAAATGCCAACGGAGCGGCCCTCCAATCCGGTAGTCTACCGGATATCTTGGAGACTTTTGGCCGCTCCGCTCAAAAGGCGTGTAAGCGTAAGTGCTTTCGGCGTGACACTTTCGGGTAATGGGCGATGCAGGACTCGAACCTGCGACCTCCAGCGTGTCGAAAGATTAGGCTGTAGCCGACACGAGCACCCTAAACCCTTGGGCGAGCGGAAGTTTAGCGGAAACGACTTGTGTTGCAAGGGCAAACAAAAGGGTACGAGAAACGGCGTAAATACGCGGTATCATGGGCGCAAAGAGGTATCAAAACGGTACGGCCTGGCATCGCCAAATTGATGGGGTAGGGGACTTGGTTACAGGTAGTCCCATCGGGGGTGAAAACACGCCGGACGGTAAAGAGTAGGGGAACAATCGTCCCAATCGTCCCGACAGTCCCAGATGGGCTTTGTGAGGGACGCAAGTCTTTTGTTGAAAAAGACTTGCGAAGTGGAGAATTACGGGACGGTTGCTCTGCCTGATCGTCCCGACCGTCCCGGGCAACCGTCCCGAACCGTCCCTCGGGGAGACCCGGGTGCTGCGTGTGGCCTGTGACGCTGACCAGGTGGAAACCTGGCCAAAGAAACACTATGATCGAATTGCACGGGTGGGTGTATCGCCGGCCAGCGATTCATCCCAAGCGACGTCCGGCGCAACTCCCTACCCTCTGTCGCGCCGGGCGTCGGCCCGGGTATAGAGGGTAGACCCACCATGCGACCGCATCCGCTTCCCAGGTCGATCTTCCTGATCCAGAAGCTCCTCGAAGAGATAGAGGTATATCTACAGCACTACACCCCACTGATCTCGCGTTATCGCCAAGTGCTAGACGACGCGAGGGCTGGCACGGAACAAGATGAAGATCAACATCGCCGCTTCGTCGAGGAACTCTCCAAGGGCGGACCTTCCCTGATAAAGAGCGTGAGATACTTGGACTTCCCTTTCGAATGGAAGGGGAGCGAGGAGTTTCCCCTCGAACAAGAGCGCTGGCTCAGGGGACTTGAAAGCTCGCCCGACGCACCCTTGGCTGCTGCGGCGGCGGTAGTGGAGCTTGCGATGAAGCTCCAGAATGATCTGCTGGAGCGAGCGGCCGAGCTAGAACTGCCGCCGAAGGAGCAGCCGGAGTGGTTGGTTGGAAGTCGGGCGGACCTCAATGAGGCCTTGGGCGTCAGCAGAAAATACCCCAATTACCTCGAAAAGCTCGAGCAAGAAGGGACTTTGAAATTCGAGCGTCGGGGTAAGAAATTCGCCGTCTTGCTTGTCGACCTTGAGCTTTTCAAAAGAGCTCGTGGGAAGCTCCAAGAGATACGCGAAGGTTGAAATCGCGCGGAGCGAAAGCCCAACCCCGGGCGTATAATTTCGTATAATTGCAACTGCACATCTTGATCGTATCGTACAATCCTTGTGACGCGGCACCAATAACGCGAAACACACGAGGATGACGATGCGAACACTTAATACTCAAGCCCGTCGCAGCACGACGCAGTTGGCACAGGACGAAGGTGTGCACGCCGCGAGCGTCCACCGTTGGATCCGCCGCGGGGTGATAGGTCCCGATGGTGAACGTATCCGACTGCGTGCCACGAGAGTTGGCGGCCGGTGGTACGTGGGTGCGGAGGACTGGTCCGCATTCGGAACGGCATTGAATGCCGAGCCGGCGAAGGGGCCGCAGGTCGTCTCGCCCTCGGCCCGCTCACGCGCGGCCATCGCGGCCGCGGCCGAACTGGCCCGCCTGGGGATCTAGGCCGCGGTCGGAAAAAGAGAAACGCCCCGAGGCCGAGAACCTCGAGGCGATCCGGTGTGTTCGTTTTGTCGGCCGTTCGCGCGGCCGTCGGGAGACCCAACATGGCTACACAACATACTATCCCTCCCCTGGGCAGCTGGCAAGCCCCGCCTCGACCCACTGAGGCCGAGATCGAGGACGCGCTCTATAGGGCCGCCCGCCGCGGTCGTAGCGATACCGCCCGGCGGCTCGCCCGCGTCCTGGGCCGGCGTGGAATCCTCGTCTGCTCCTCCGCCGAGGAGGGCCGGCGATGAACGAGAGGTCGGATTTCGAGCGGGTGTCGTCGACCCAGCGATGCCCCGTCTGCGGCAAGGGCGACTGGTGCTTGCGCAGTCCCGACGACTCCGCGGCGATCTGCTCACGCACCTCGCAGGGGGCGGTCCGCAGAATTGGCGATGCCGGTTGGCTCTTCAGATTCGACTCCGAGCAACCCTGTTCTCCCCGATGGAGGACAATACGCCTCGGGACCTCGACGTCGTTCGCGGACATGACGCGTCTCGCCGAGGAATTCCAGCGGGACGTGGACCCCGAGCGCCTCAGGCGCTTCGCCTCTTCGCTCGGGATTTCGCCTTCGGGGCTTCAACGGCTCGGCGTAGGCTGGGCTGAAGAGTATGACGCGTGGACCTTTCCGATGGTGGGGTCTGACGACCGGGTGATCGGAGTCCGGCTTAGACTCTCCGGCGGCCGCAAAATCTCGATCCGCGGCGGTCATGAGGGAATTTTTGTCCCCGCTGATCTGCATGGGTCGGAGCCCCTACTAATCGCCGAGGGTGCATCTGACACGTGTGCATTGCTGGATTTGGGGTTTGAGACGATCGGTCGTCCATCGTGCCGCGGTGGGACCAGGATTGTCCTCGAATTCGTGAGGAGGCGACGGCCGTCCCAAGTCGCAATCATGGCCGATGGTGATGCACCGGGCCTCGAAGGGGCGAAAGCACTCGCGGGCCGCCTGATGGTCTCTTGCCCTCGGGTCGTCATCGTCACTCCGCCCGAAGGCATCAAGGACGTGCGAGCCTGGAAAATGGCCGGCGCCACCCGGGAATCGGTCCTTACAAATATCCGCGCCTCCGCCGAGACGAAGATGCGGATTACGACCGAGCTCCTGCCCCTCCCAATGAGAAACAGGGGGGGACATGTCCGCCGAACCTTCCGCTAATGGACATGCTTACGGCCGGAAGGTCGTCCTGAAGTTCAGGCCCGTGAATCGCAACGGCCGCGGGACCTTGGCGGCGTTCGAGGGCGATTCACCGCTTTTCGTCGACACTCTGGACCTGACGAAGACCATCGACCGAGATCGTTACGTCTCTACCTTCGCCCAGGCCCATCCGGGGGTCGACCCCGCGGAAGTCGCCGCGAAGCTGCTCGAATTGGTGGGCTCGCTCGTCAATGCTCGAGAGGACGGAGGTGAGAACAAGGTTGGGTTCGAGACGCAGGCCCAGGCGTTGATACGGCTTGCCGAGGATGTGGAATTTTTCCGAACTGCCGATGCCAAGCTCTACGCCTGCCTCGCCGTCGAGGAACACCGCGAGGTGCACCAGATCAAGAGTGCGTCCTTCCGGCGTTGGCTCGTACGTGCCTTCTACCTGGAGACCGGAGGTCCACCATCGTCGGATGCCATGTCGGCGGCTTTGGGCGTTCTCGAGGCCAAGTGCGAGTTCGAAAGTCCGCTTGATGTGGTTTGGACCCGAATTGCGGCCGGTTCAGACGGCTCGATCTACCTGGACCTGTGCGATGACGCTTGGAGCGCCGTCGAGATCGACAAGTCGGGCTGGCGCGTCATCTCGAATCCTCCGGTGAGGTTCCGACGCGCGAAAGGGATGGGGAGCCTGCCGACACCGAAGCCGGGTGGCTCCGTCGACCTCCTCAGGAAGTATGTCAACGTCGCGGACGAGGAGGATTGGAGACTCCTCGTCGCAGCGATGGCCGCTTACTTGAGGCCAGGCGGGCCATTTCCCGTCCTCATCGTCAACGGCGAACAAGGCTCAGCGAAGAGCACGACCACTCGCGTGATCCGCAAGTGTATCGATCCCAACGGCACGCTCCTCAGGTGCGAGCCGCGCGAAGTCCGTGATTTGATGATAGGGGCGAGCAATAGCTGGGTGCTCACGCTCGACAATCTGTCCACTGTCGTCCCTTGGCTGTCCGATGCGCTCTGCCGGTTGGCCACCGGCGGCGGATATGCCGTCCGGATGCTCTATGAGAACGACGAAGAGGCCTTCTTTGATGCCATGAGGCCTGTGATCCTCAACGGCATCGGCGACGACGTCGTGTCGCGATTCGACCTCCTCGATCGCAGCGTCATCCTGTCCCTCCCGAGCATCCCCGAGGAATCTCGGCGAGAGGAGAATCTATTCTGGGCCGATTTTGAGGACGACTTGCCCCTGATCCTTGGCGGATTGCTCGATGCCGTCGCGGGAGGACTCAGGATCCTTGACGAGGTGAGACTCGAGAAGCTCCCCCGTTTGGCGGATTTCGGGCGATGGTCCGAGGCCGTCGGGCGTGCCCTGGGGTGGGGAGAAGGTGCAGCGATCTCGGCATACGCGAGGAATCGGAGATCTTCCGACGAGAGGGCGGTCGAGGGCTCGGTGGTCGCATCGGCAATTTGCAAGCTTGTCGCAGATGCCTCGTTCGAGGGCAATGCGCAGGAGCTCATGGATCGGTTGGGCGACATAGTCGGAGAGAAGGTGACGCGCTCGAAGGGCTGGCCGCAGTCGCCGCGGGGCATGTCCAGCAGCCTGGCTCGCGTCATCCCCGCCTTGCGAAAGTTCGGGATCCAGGTCGTCAATGAACGGGCCGCAGGCGGGCAGCGGAAGCGATTGATCCGCATCACGAACCAAGGCCAGGTCGACGAAGTCGGACCGCTCGCCTCGATTTCCTCGGATGACGTCTGGTCAACTACCTCCGGTTCAAATCCGGGGGCAGGGCAGGGGGGCGAGTCTACTCGCAGGCCAGGCCCCGTCCCAGCCGTACGCATAAGCGAAGATGGTCGCTTCGAGGAGGCGAGGTTATGAGCACTCCCGCCGACGAAGCCCTCCTCGACCTGCTCGCCAGTATCGGCGTCAAGGTTTCGGTCGAGGGAGAGGAATTGTTCGTCCGCGCCCTCAGGGGAATCCTGAGCGACGACGACTGGGCCGTGATCGGCGAGAGCAAGGCGGGGCTCGTCGACCTGATCAAACGACGCGAGACACCGGTCAACACGATTCCCAGCTATGCCTGGCGCGAGCAGATCGCATCCTGGCCGGGCTCCTGGCGCCGGCGATGGGGCATGCTAGCGAATCGCATGCAGGAAGAGGAAGCCGGCTGGAAGGAAGCGGAGATGCGTGCGTTCGACTCGGTCCGCGCGGAGATGCTCGCGATCGAGCCGGACCGGCCTCGAAGGAGGAAAGTCATGGCATGAGTCGATCGAATGCGTCGGCCCCCGGCCTGGTAGGGGGGGTGCTGACGCCATGAGCAAGCGGCGTGGTCATTCGGAATCAGTGGTTCAATCTTCACGTTTGGGAGTCAATCAAATGAGCTATCGAATCCCCCAGCTATATGACCGGGTCAGCGTCATGGACCGCGAGGGCCGCCAAGCGACCTGCATGGTCGTCGGCCTCCGGAACCCGGGCCATCCCCAGGGCGAGCTCCTCGTCAACCCGATCCGAGACCTCAGCATGAACTGGAGCCGAAGCATCCCGTTCAGCGATGGCCCTCGCCCCGGTCACTGGTGCTGGCCTACGAGCCAAGCATCGGGGGCCGCCTCGAGTGATCCGCTCTCGCCCCACCCGCTCTCGCCCACTCGGGGCAGCCGAGTCAAGGTCGTGCGCAACGGCCAGCTCGTCGGGGCGACGGTCATGGCCTCCGACGACACCTCGAATCCTCGAGCCTCGATCATCGCGTGTGCTGATGGTGACTACCTGGGCCTCAGCACCCCGGCCGAGAGGCGCTACCAGTTCGCCGACCTGCCGCCCCGGGAAGGCTGCTGGTGCTGGTGAGTCGGCCACCAACTTACTACGCGGGCCGACTCACGGAGTTGGCCCAAGCCCTCATAGACCCGAGAGACCTCACATGCCAAAGCATGCAGAAGCATCGAAGAGAGCAGCCGGACTCGCTGACGAGCTCGTCACCCGGGCAACGACGATCTTATCGTGGCCGGTAATCGATACCCAACTCGAGGCCGGTCCTGCCGGCCCTCAAGTTGTTCTCAGGCCGTCTCAGGAGTGGTCCCGCGCGGCCGCCCTCGAGGCCCTCGAGGTGGCGTATAAGCTGCGAGTCCTGGCCTTCGAGACGTTGTGCCCTGCAGCCCCGGCTCCCAAGCCTCGGGCTCGTCGGGAGCGGAGGCCAGCGAAGCCGTGAGGCGAGCTTCAATCGCCCCCTGCGCCAGGGTTTTGCGCCGCTTCGGAGGTACACCCTTCAAGCGACAAACCCGGGCCGATGGGGGACATGGTGAGCATCCTGGCCCGCATCGCTGCGCGGTGGGCTTCGACGCGGCGAGTGGCTTCGCCCTGGGCCTCGGTCACAGGGCGAGGCATCACCACCACTCGCTCCTCCTGGCCCTGGATCTCCAGGGCTCGGGCGATGGCGTTGCCGGCGAGTTCGGCTCCTTCCTTGGCGACCGAGGCGGCGGCCCGGATAGTGGCTGGAGGCACCGGGTTGACGATGGTGACCTTGCCGTCGGCGTCGTGGCTCTGTTGGAGAATCGGAAAAGTGGCCAGCAGGCGGCCTTGGCGCAGCAGAAGCTGGCCGGTCTCGAAGGACTGCTCGAGCAACTCGTCCCGCCTTCTGACCCAGCGTTGGGCGGAAGCTCGCTCGGCCTCCTCGACGGCTTTCTGACGGATCCGAGATTGATGCGTGTCCCAAGCGAGGGCACGGGAGGGCCAAGCGTGGTCCGAACTCCATTTTTTGAGCCTGCCCGGTGCCCGCTTGGTGCCCTCTTGGTGCCCCCCGAGGCGTCGCGCAACCTCGTCTATCGCACGGCCGGCCCCGAGATCGCGATACACCAGGAACGCACGATAAGCGGGACCGCTCTCGTCGGGCAGTCGCTCCCAGGGCTGTGGTTCGTCGCCGGTTCTCATCAAAACAAGCATATAAAATGTCTAGGCTTATGGCGAGCCTTCGTCGCCATCGAAACTCACGGGATCGTCGACATGCCAACCCCGAGCCAAGATCCGGCGGCCGAGCACACGCCCGAGGAGGCCGAATTCCTGGCCTGGGTCGCATCCTGGGACGGCCAGGAGCAGCCCGCGTTGCTCTCCTTCCTCGCCCGCTACACACGGCTTAATGCCCGGATGAGGGCCAGGCGGGGCGAGCCGGACGAGTCCATTCGCGAGGACCTCATGTCCAGGTCGGTACGCGCATCCGCGGATCTCCACCCCGGGGCCAGGCGGCTTTTTCTCCAGACGATCCGAGATCGGATTGACGAGGCCCTCGCCCCCACACCCGAACGCACTCGCGCCTCTCAAGCCCCGGAGGACAGCCCATCGACTCAAGACCCGCTGGCCGCCGCCCAAGCCGAGATCTCGGGACCTTGACGCACCAAAAACAACTTTGGTGATCGGATCACCAAAGGGACCGCTGATGGGACACATCACTTTGGAGGGCAAAAATGACGCACAACACACGGGGCCTCGAGCCGGCCCAGGACCCGGGGCAACGAAATTTCGACCGCTGGGTCGAATCGAAGGATATCGACCTCGAAAACGCGACCGGCCTGCTGGCCCTAGCCGCGCCGAACGCCGACGACAGCTACCCCGAGATGTCCCCCGGCCCGCAGCGTTGCCAGGTCGTCGAGGTGCATGACGACGGACCTATCGCGCCCGGAACCAAGGCCAGGCTCGAGCCTATCCCGGGGCTATTCGTCGAAGCAACCAACCGCGGACCGCTGATTCCGCCGCCCGGCACGCCACTCCTGCTGCTCCGGGAGGGCGAGTCGTGGGTCTTCTCCTGGGGGACGACGAGTAACTTATGAGCATTAATGATCCCGAGTCCGACTGGGTCCGTGAAAGTTTGATCGACGTCCGTCGGGTGCTCGAGCAGCGGCCGCAAGGACGCGCGATCATCGGCTCCTCCACGATCGTCGGGAGGGTAGCCGACGACGTTGAGGCGAATTTCGGGCCTTTCAAATACCTGAAGATCCATCCCGTCACGAAGTACCCCCCGATCGACCAGACCGGGGCCCACGTCGACGCGCCGGAGTTCGACGAGGACCAGGTTGTCTACGTGCTGGTCATCGGAAGTTGCACGCCGCGGCCCGGCGACATGATCGTCGCCCACTCGATCTCCGAGGGCGGCCGGTGGGTCTACTACGACGCCTGCGCCACCATCATCTGCGTGAAGTTCACCCAGTGCGGGGCCCTCGTCGCCGGCCTGCAAGCCTTCGTCGGCCTGTATGATGCCGCGGATCCGGACAAGACGATCATCAATGACTGCTTCGCAATGCTGGGCCTCGTCGAGCTGACCCTCGACAATCCGGGCTCGGGGTACATCGATCGAGTCGGATATCCGCTGGTCTTCACCAACTACAGCATGAGTGGGCCCTATCAGGGGCCGATCGGCCTCTTCGACGTCGCCGACGGCAAGGTCAAGAACGTCCGCATCGTCAACCCCGGGGTCGGCATGACCAAGGCCCCGACCGTCTCGCTCCCCAGCTTCGCGGGCCCGGGGACGGGGGCCCATATCACCGCGAAGGTCGCGCCCACCTGCTGCCTCGGGGTCCGGAAGCTGACGACCTACGGGATCGTCGCCCAGGACTCCCTCCGGAACTTCAGCGTCGAGGGGACGGTGGATCCCGTCGACAGCGACACCGTGATGGTCGAGCTGGACATGCCCAGCTTCGCCAAGTTGCGGGTGGACTTCATCACGAACGGGTGCTCGACGCTCGCGGGCGTGTTCAGCGTCACGCTCACGGGCCCGGGCGGCTATTCCCAGACGCTGACGCCGACGCTCGCCAACCCCTACTCCGTGACCTTCAGCGGAATCATCCCTGCGGGCGACTTCACGCTCTCTTATGTAATCATCAACGGGACGCCGCTGCCGCCCCAGGTCGTGCACATCGAGCACTGCGACAACCTTGTGGTCAACGTCCCGCTCCAGGGACAGATGATCACGAACACGGTCAAGGTGATCGCTTGCACCTCCATCGCAGGGCCGGCGCTCCCGAACGCCACGGTCACGATCACCAACGCATCGGGGACGCCCCCCTACTTCGCCACGGGGACGACCGACAGCAACGGCTTCTTCACCTTCACCGGCGCGTACAACCAGTGCAACTACATCTTCTCGGTCACGCCCCCGCCCGACTGCGCGGGCTGGGTCGCGCCGCCATCGCAGACGGCCACGCCCACGGCGAAACTGTTCCTGGTCGACCGGCTGCCGGGCTACGGCTGCCTCGCCGTCCCCCGCCCCGTCACGATCCCGCCTACGGTCACGATCTCCGGCCCGGCCGGGGCCTTCACCGCCACCCTGACCGATCCGCTAACCAGCGTCTACGACGGGATCCTGACGCTGTCTGCCAACGTGACGAGTTGCCTGCCGCCGTCGTTCGGAGACAGCTACGCGCCGGCCAACATCGACCTCCAGGTGGGGTACTCCGTGGGCCGAGTGATCTTGTTCCGATTCCGTTCGTGCGGCGGGCCTCTGTTCCATGTCGCGCTCGTCGCCGGGACTCCAGTCGACGCCGTCGGCAGCTCCGGGGCCAACGTCACCGCCTATTGCCCGCTACACGACGTGATGACAATCACACAAGCCGATGTCGACCGCGTCACAAACCAGCTACCGATCAGCGCCGACCTCAGCCAGCTCGTCGGGACGTGGACCGTGGTGGAGTAAATCCGAATGGCATGCGAACATTTCCCGCTGATCGACGGCCTCGACATACCCGAGGCGACTCGCGAGGTGTACTGCCGCCTGACTCGCGAGGACCATCCCGGGCACCTCGTCTACCGGCGGGACATCGAGGCCATCGCCGCAGGCAGGCCATTCGAGCGGGATCAGTCGTGCGGGGCCGGGACCGCGACAATTCAAGGCGGGGCCTCGCACGAAGACGCGAAGCCGACCATCACCCGCATCAACAGCGACCCCGAGCCGACCAACCACTACACCGACCTTTTGAAGCTCGTGGAAGCTTGCGAGCATCGCGGCGAGCAGATCAAGGGCGAGGCCGGGTGCGGCTGCGACAGGACCTGGCACTGCGCGATGAAAAAGGGCCCGTTCGTCACGAGCCCTTTCGAAGTCAGCAAGTCGGATTGCGTCCGGGGCGAACTCTCCGAATAAGCCGAATCTGCACTATCCGCATTCTTTGCGCATTCGATATCATAGTAATATCGGCATGAAATAGATTTGATCATCAAGGTATTTCACCAATGTCCGGACAGTTCACCTACGAGCCCGACCCGAATGCGTCCCTGGCCTTCCAGGCCATCCCCACGGTCGTCCTGCGCTACAAGACCGGCCAGGACGGCTTCGGCAACCCCCAGGGCAGCTACGAGCTCCTGCCCAACATCCGCTGCGTCGGCGTCGAGATCCAGGAGGGGCCGAGCCCCGCCGTCGCCCGCTTCCGCTACGCCTTCGGCGACCCCTTCGGGGATGCGCAGGATCCCAAGCGGGTCGAGGACGTCTACGCGCTCGACGCCCAGGGCCAGAACGTCGTCAACCACGACGACCGGCTCGTGGTGATGTTCCTGCTCGGCGAGGGTCAGGACCAGATCCTCTTCGACGGCTTCGTGCAGGTCCCGCAGGCCGACCTCGGGTCGACCGTCGAGATGGTCACGTTCGAGGCCCTGGCCACGCCCATCCGCGAGTACGACTTCCCGCTCCGCGGCGCCATCATGCGGGACGCCAGCACCCCCGACCAGCCCGGCGCGGACATACGGTCGGGGCTCGAGCCCCGCTTCAACCCCGACGGCAAGCCCAACGCCACCCCCGACGACGCCGACAGCAACCCCAAGCTCGACTCCACCATCGGCGGCACCGAGGAGGGCAAGGACGACGACTCGGAGGACGGCGGCTTCGGCTACATCGGGGGCGAGGGCGAGCCCCCCGGCGAGCTGGGCGAGGACGAGGCGGCCTACCCCGTCTTCCTCGGCCCGGTCTGGCCTCCCACCGATAAGGACCCCCAGACCGAGGAGCCGCTCTGCAAGATCAAGGGCAAGACGATCCGCATCTGGACGCTGGAGATGGCCGCACGCTACGTCATCGGCGTGGGCAACCCACGCCAGCGCTACGTCAAGTATGCCGACCTCGCCGAGCTCAAGGACATCCTGGTCGCCATCGTCCCGGCGTACGAGGGGGCATTCATCAACCTCCAGGACGACTCGACCTTCAAGAAGGAGGATATCGAGGTCGAGGACTACAACGTCCGCGGCGAGCCCTGGCCCGTGGCGCTCCATCGCCTGATCGACCCCTACGGCTTCGCCATGCGGTTCGACGTCGAGCTCGACGAGGACGGATTTCCGGTCCACCACCTCCGCGTCTACCGCAAGGACGACGAGCTCCTGATCAAGTCGCTCTACCTCCAGGCGCCCGGCGACGCCCTCGACCCCAACCTGACGAACGTGATGGGCCTGAAGCTCGCCCGCGACGGCAGCGACATCGTCAACCAGTGGCGGGTCGACACGGACATCGAGGAGATCGAGGCCTCGTTCATCCTGGCGCCGGGCTGGAAGATCAGCCCCGGCGACAAGGACACCATCGAGAAGTACACCGGCACCAAGGAGGCGACCGACTATAGGGTCTACGTCTTCGACGAGTGCGGCGAGGGGCACTGGAGCTTCCAATCGAACTCGTGGCAGGAGGGCTACCCCGGGAACCTCGACAAGCTGCTGGATCCCGACAAGAAGCCGGGCGACAAGCGGAGCTACGTCATCCGCCGCCGGCCCGGGAAGCCCAGCCTGATCACGCTCGACAAGCTGGGCAAGCCGCTGCAGGCCAAGCTCTTCGTCTCGGCCAAGTATGCCGGAGAGATGCCGGGGGTCTGGGACGGGACCGGGGACGACTGGCAGGAGATCGCCCCGTCGAACTGGAACGTGCTCCCCGACCGGCTCGGCTTCCGCATCACGGCCGACAATCCCAACGACTTCAAGGGGGGCATCCCCGGCAAGGGTGAACCCGTCGCCTATCCCCAGGGCGGACTCATCAACGTCGTCGAGTGGAACTCCAACCCCACCGCGGATTACCCCTACCCCCGATTCCGGCTCACCACCGTCATCGAGGCCGACGCCGGGATCGACATCTCGGCGAAGCGGCGCGAGGTCACGATGACCTCGTTCACGGTCGAGCGGAGGTATGACGCCCGCGAGCGCTTCCACAAGCGGACCGTCTCCAAGTACAGCTCGGAGTCGGAGCAGAAGGGCGCCAGCGGCAACGACGAATTCAAGGTCGACGACGAGAAGGAGTCGCAGTCCTTCGCCGACGCCCTCCGCAAGGAGTCGGAGGCCGGCACCTTCGCCGGCAACGTCGAGCTCAACGGGCTCTGGCTCGGCTACAAGGTCGGCGACAAGCTGGACAAGATCGTCGGCCGCGACATCGGCCTGAACCAGACGCTCGGCACGGCCCAGGGCGAGTCGGACAACCTCCCCTCCATCGTCACCATCGCCTATCAGCTCGAGCCCGAGCAGAAGACCGTCCTCGTGCTGGCCGACCGGCGGGGCACGCCCCCGCCGAAGAAGCGCCGGCCCCGCCGCAACCGCAAACGCTGAGGCCATCCATGCCGCTGCGATCGAACCTGAACGACGTGACGCGCGAGGTGAAACGCCTCGCCGGCTGCCTCAACATGCGGGCCAAGGGCCGGAAGAAGTCGATCGGCCTGGACGCGGTCGAGATCATCGTGGATGGCGTGCGCGAGCGTACGGTGGACGGCCAGCGGTCGGCCGACGGATCCACGCTAGGCCCTGCGACGCTCGTGGCCTGACCCTCGCGATCATCGTGGGAAACTCCCATGGTAGTCGACCTTGGCATCTGGCTAACGATGCCCCGGTGCCGGGGTCGAATGCCGGGCTCCTTTCAAGGTTACTGTTCGGCTCTGTCGAGTCCCGAGACCTCGATGTGGGCGCGGTGCGTCATCTCGAACGACTCGAACAGATTCGCCATCGTGCCGCCCAGGGCGAGGTAGGCCAGGAACAATCGGTCGAGCGAAACCTCGGGCGAGCACGCCTCGATCCTCGCGTACTCGGCCTCGGTCGACCCCATGCGGCCGGCGGCCTCTCCCGGCGATAGGCCCAGTCCCTGCCGCAGGGACCTGATCCGCCTCGTGATCGTCATCCGGAGGTCGAGGAGCACCCGCTCGCCGCGGCTCAACTCCAGGAAGTCGGCGGCGTCGCCGACCTTGAACCCGCGGGCCTCCAGCCTTTCTCGCCTCGCCTTGTCCATGACTCGTTGCCCCGGTCGACTCGAGGGTGGGGATCCAAATCAACTCTCGGCGGCGGTCATGGCCTCGGTCCCGTGCGACAGCCCGATAGACCGCCCGAGGGCCGATCGGCTCAAGCCCGTGTAGATGCCCCGGTGTCCATCTGCCCGGCCCTCTGGTACAGGCGGCCGATCAGCTCGCCGATCCGGCTCGCCTCCTCGTAGAGTTCCGGATCCAGCAAGCAGGCCGGATGCTCGACGACGAAGTCGTGCCAGTTGTCGTTCAGGACATGCAGCCGGTCCCAGAGCTCGTGCATCCCGCGCGTGCCCGGGCCGAAGCGGCGGGAGAGCTCTCGCACGTCCGCGGCGTTGAACTGATCGAGGGCCCGCGCCAGGTCGTGTCGGTGCTGGACCTCGATCTCCGAACGTTTATCGGTCGGTTCCGCCATCGGCGAGTGCCCTTCGTCCTCGGATAGGCTTGTGATGAGTCGACGCCGGAAATGCTGCCTGGCCTGGATCCGGTAAACCCGGCCCCGATAGCCGGGCGAGAAGCCGCTCGGGCCTACTCCTCTGAGATGGGGTAGTGGATATCCTCATAGGCCACGATCCTGTCGCCGAGCTCCTCGAGGTAGGCGTCCTCCTCCCGGGTCAGGTCCCCGCGGACCGCGAGCCTGTTCGCGATCGCGATGGCCCGGTCGAGTTCATCCTCCGTGCGGATCGGGCCCGCAATCGATGGATCGACGGGCGGCCGTGGGGCTGTGTCATCCGGATCAATCATAGGGTCAACCTTCCGACTCATATCCTGATCCCTGGCGACTTGTTGGACTGCCTTGATTCGGATCCACGCTGTCCAGCCAACCTACCAAGCCGGGGGCGAGCCGTGAATGCGCTCGCGAGCGCTCGCCGCGCGTGACGCTATGTGACGCAAACGTGACGCGAGCGCTCGCGCGTCACGCGCGAGCGCCGAGGACATTGCGTGCTCCCGCCATTCCGAGGCCCGCGGCGTCGGGGCTGGGCCACATTCGCAGGACTGCAAACATGGCCAAGATGAATACACTTGAGAGCTTACGCCGATCCGTCCGGCGTCGGGGTCGAGGTCATCACATGAGCGTCACGCCCAGTCACGCGTCACGGCGTGACGCGCTCGCGCGTCACGCTCGGGATGTTACGCGTCACGCTCCAATGCTACCGCCATCCCGGCCTTCCCGTAGCAGACGGACAAAAAACAACGCTAAGCCGGAGGCCGGCCCGGACGGAGTGGGCGAAGCTTCTCACCACCGAGGTCCTGGCTCATCTCGAAGGCGTATTTGCCGTAGGGGTTGATGTGCTCGTAGCGGGTAATCGCTCGAAATATCCGGTCTTGCGCCGCCTAATAGCCTGGAAGACGGATCAATTTCGTTCGCCTTCCGGCGGCCCCGGAGTTCCGCCACCACGATCGAGTCCAAGCGCAGGAGCAGGAACCACGATGCTTTCTACAGCAGGATTCGCACACCACGCTCATCTATTTCGTCGCCCTCGCAAGAATCGCCTACCCCTCCCCAGCCAACCCGCCGAGCCCCCCTCAGCCGCGGCGGCGACGTCCGACGCCGAAAGGGAATGGCCTCGGGTCGTGAACCCGAGGCCATCGACCAGTTTGCCCCTCAACCTCCCTTCACTTCCCACTGATGTTCGGCATCCACGAACGACCATCGAGCAGCGACAGGATCGTTAGCGCGGCTCGGTGGGCGTACACGCGATCGACGATATAGCTAGAAGCCTCATTGACCACGACGGACTGCCATGCTGCCTGTTCCTCCACGCTCCCGACACGGAGGGAGGCCATATACCAGTATTCGGGGGCGACCTCGGCGGGCGACTTGCCCTCGGTAATGAAGGCGGCTTTTGCCGCATCCCAGGTCGATTCTTCCGCCTTCGTTCCCCATGAGAGGCCCATTAGATTTGCCATCCCATCGGGATACGGCTTCTTCAGCCCGATGTCGAATTTGCCGTCGGGGTGCAACGCCCATGCATAGATCTTCTTCTCTTCGTTCCAGAATTTCGGCAGTGATGCGGCCGTGACGGCAGCCAGCCTGGCAGCTCGGGCGGCAGTCGCCTCGTCTCCGACCGCTCTGAAATACTCGACGGCGCTGATGAGACCGCCGTACGTCTCGAGATTGTCCATCAGGAACTTAACTTTGTAGTCCCGCTTTGCCCACGTCAGGCCGTCAGTCGGGTCGACCACTCCTTCGATCGCAATCATGGCCAGTCTCGCCGCGTCTTGGACCTGTTTGCTTGTCGTTTGATTAAGCCTGTGGTAACGGGCAATGGCCAGCAGGTAGGTGGCCGCGTAGGAGTCCTCGCTGTCCCGCTTGCCGTTGTCCTTGTACCCTTCTACCAGCTTGCCCTCTTGGTCGTTGATCGTACCGTCGGACTTGTTCTGATGCTTTGCGTACCACTCCAGCCAGCGGCCAACGGCCTGGAGATCTTGCGGATTGGGCCGGGATCGTTCGTGGGAAGCCATCAACCCCAAGGCCACGAAATTGGCAAAATAAGGGTTGATCCAAACGATCCCCCCGCTCGAACTCACCCGAAATGCCCCGTCCTTCAGTTGGCACCGGCGAAGGGCCTCGAGGGAGGCGTCGAGGGCGGTCGACTTGGTCGGAGCATTCTTCCTGGCACTGGCGTAGGAAGTCGCCACGATCGGACGGAAGCCCAAGCCACCGAGACAGGTGTCCGCGGCGAAGCTACTGTAGGCCGAGGACGTACAAAACCAATCCGGGGAATCCCACCCGCCCCCTCGGATCGCGGGATTGCCCGTAGTCTCGAGGGTGTTGAGGGACCACTCCCAGACGTTGCCTGCCATGTCATAAAGATTCCAGGCGTTCGCCTCCTTCTCCCCGACCACGTGGGGCCAGGCCTTGCTGTTTCCTTTGTACCACCCCGCCTTGTCCAAAGCCGCCTCGCCGTCGCCGGTGTGGTAATCCGTCGTCGTACCCGCACGGGCCGCATACTCCCATTCACGCTCCGTCGGGAGCCGGATTTCCAACCCGGTCATATCGCCGAGCAGTTTGCAGAACTCGACCGCATGGTTCCAGCTCACGTCTGTAACAGGCATGTCGTCGTCGAGGACGAAACTCGGATTGGCCGTGTCTACCTGATTCTTGGCATTCCTCTTGCCGCCTTCGACCCGGACCCCGACCGACTTCCATTGCGCTTGGGTGACTTCCGTCTGGGCCATCCAGAAGCCGTCCATGACCCCTTTGCTCGGCACCCAGCAGAACTTCATCGTGGTGGCAGGAGAGCCGAATCGGATCGCGTGGACCATGCCCGGCGCCGGGTTTGATGGGAATCCCTTGGGGGGCGGTTGGGCAAACTCGGCCGCCTTGGTTGTTGTGTCGGGGGGCGTGTGCTTCGCTACAGCGGGAGCGCCCGGCTCGGTGACTTGCCTGGAGCTATTCGGGGCCGCCTTGGCCTTCCCCGTGGGTGTTTCGACACCGCTGGGATTTGGCTCCGGGGTTTTTATCGAACCGCCCGCGAGGTGCAGAGGATCATCGCCCTTTCCTTCGCTGGTGAGGGGACCAGGCCCCTTCGACTCCAGGCCCTCGACGACAGGTCCCAGCCTCCATATCGCCAGCACTACAACGACCATCAAGAGGATCAAGGGCCCCATCACGAGGACGCTACGCTTGGATCCGCGACGCAAGGACTCGGGCGCACTCGTGCCGGCGGGTTGTACGTGCCGACCCTCTGCGCCGCCGAGCTTGATCGCCCTGATGACATCCTCGGCCGTCTTGTAGCGTCGGGTAACACTCTTCTCCATCAACCGTCCGATGATGTCGTCAAGCCACTCGGGCACGTCTGGGTTCAAGTTTCGAGCAGGAGGAAGCATCTCTTCCGTGATTTGCTTCATCAAAAGGTAGGGGATCTGCTGCCTGAATGCCCGGTGACCCGTGCACATCTCGTACATAACACTTCCGAGACTGAACAAGTCGCTTCGCTGATCCAGGGTCTTGCCGTGGACCTGCTCCGGGGACATATACGGCAGCGAGCCCGCGACGGGCGCCCCCTCGTAGTCGTCGAGCACCATGGCCACGCCGAAATCCGCGATCTTCACCCGCTGCACGCCGTTCCAGAGAAGGATGTTCGCAGGCTTGATGTCGCGGTGGACCAGGTATTTGGAGTGGATTGCCTTCAGCCCTGCCGCGATCTGCTCCGAGATTTCGAGCACCGTCGGGATGGTCAAGGGACCGTTTGCGTCATCGATAAGCTTCTTCAAGGATTTCCCGTCGATGTATTCCATGACGAGGAACGGGTATTGGTCC
Source organism: Singulisphaera chitinilytica (assembly GCF_049331405.1). Lineage (NCBI taxonomy): Bacteria > Pseudomonadati > Planctomycetota > Planctomycetia > Isosphaerales > Isosphaeraceae > Singulisphaera > Singulisphaera chitinilytica. The sequence continues at coordinate 4,706,278 of NZ_CP186274.1, read as the reverse complement.
GCTTCCTCGCTGACCGCGTAGATCTCGACGACGTGGTCATCAGCAACCCTCGCGATCTTCCGGGCCTCGTCCAGGAACTGCTCCCGAAACTGCGGCATTGCGGCGTACTTGGGAAGCAAGATCTTGAGCGCGATGGATTTATCGAGGCGTTTCCCGACTGCGAGGTACACGGCGCCGAACGCCCCCTCGCCGAGGAACTGCAGCAATTTGAATTTGTTGGCGAAGAGCCCGAGCACACCCGGTTCAGTGGCAGGGTCGATGAACGGGTACTTCGCAGCGGTGACGGTCGTGCTGAGGGTTAGCGATTCGCGCAATCCGTGGCTAGGACTCGCGACATCGTCGAGGAAGGCGTCAGAACGGCCGTCTGCATTCAGCCACTCCTCGACCTGTGACCGCAGGGGCGGGTTGTTGTGACACTCCTTGTCCAGGTAGGCCACCCGCAAGTTTGGGTCTAGGATCTTCCTGGCCTCGTCGAAGATCTTTCGGGCCGCCTCAGGCATCTCGTGGTCACGCACGATGAGTTTCCTTAACGGTGAATTTGTTCAGCAATGAGCAACCACCTGCTGCAATCGCGTTCATGGCCAGTTCGTCGGTTGATCCCCTCCTAATGGCCTCCCACCTTGCCCCGCAAAGTTACGATGAGCCAAGCTCTGGCAAATCGCCAACTTCCCTCAGCATCTGCCATCGAGATCTCCAGCGATTCGGCCACTTCCTGGGAGGACAACCCTAGGAAAACCTTGAGTCTCGCCACGTCCGCGGCCCGGGCATCGATCGCCTCGAGGCCTGGTAAGGCGTCGTGCAGGTCGATCAAGTCAGCCAAGCGATCCGATTCGTAATCGTCTACGGGTTGGACGCCATCCAAATCCCGTCGTCTCAGCCCTCCTCCACGCTTGACGGCCCTTCTTGCGCGAGCTGCATCTGTAAGGACATGACCCATTACCGCAGCCGCCGTTCGGATCAGATGCTTGCTGTTCGCATACCGAGTTATTTTGCTCCTCTCAAACAACCTCAGATAGACTTCGTGGACCAAATCGGTGGCCTCAAGCGTGTGACCTACCGTCTCCGATTTCATGCGATGCGCGGCCTGCCCCCTTAACTCGTCGTACACCAACGCCAGAATGTCGTTCAGCACCCGACGGTCTCCTCTGAGGTGGACCCCATTGTCTAGACCAAAAAACGGCGATCCTTCGCTACTGTCCAATCAGGCCGTCGTGGCTCTGTCCGCTCGGTAGACCGTCCCTGGAGTCCGGTACCCCAGGGATTCGTGGAGCCGATCCTCGTTATAGAAGCCGAAGTATCGCCTCAACCCTCGCTGCAGCTCCGGCACCGTCTCGTAGCCTTGGATGTAAATATCTTCGTATTTCACGGTCCTCCAGAGCCGTTCGACGAACACGTTATCCAATGCCCTGCCGCGTCCATCCATGCTCACGGCTATCCCGGCCGCCTCAAGCCTCCCGGTGAACGCCTCGGCCGTGAACTGGACCCCTTGGTCCGTGTTGAACACCTCGGGCTTCCCCGACCTCAAGGCATCTTCCAACATCTCCAGGCAGAAGGAGCCGTCCAGCGTGTTCGACAGCCGCCAGCCGATCACGTACCGGCTGTACCAGTCGATCACCGCCGCCAGGTACATGAACCCTCCACTCATCGGCACATAAGTGATGTCCGTGCTCCACACGTGGTCCGCTCGCCGGGCTTTGACACCTCGCAAGAGATAAGGGTAGATCTTATGGCCTCTCCCGGCCTGACTCAGCCTGGGCTTGGCATAGATCGCTTCCAGGCCCATCTTCCGCATCAGGCGCTGTACTCGCTTCCGATTGACCTCCTCACCTCGTTGTTCCAGCCAGGCGGTCATCTTGCGGCTGCCGTAGAACGGGCATGCCGTATATTGCTCGTCGATCAACCGCATCAGGCGCAGGTCCTCGGGCGACTCACCCGCAGGTCGGTAGTAGAGGCTCGATCGGCTCAGCCCCAGCAACTCGCACTGGCGGCGCACGCTCAACCGGGGATGATCCGGCTCGATCAAGGGCCTTCGGTCCTCAACTGAATGGGGCGACTTTTTTTTTCAGCCACTCGAGTTCCATCTTGAGGCGCCCGATCTGTTCGAAGAGTTCGGCCTGGCGTGCCTCGGCGTCAGCCGAGGCCGCCTTGGCCGGACTCCCGAAGACCTCCTCGGCACTGCTGATGAGCTGCTTCTTCCAGCCATGGATCGATGTGGGATGGACGCCATAGTGGCCGGCCAACTCGTTGATCGTGCGGTCTCCCTTGAGGGCCGCCAGGGCGACTTGAGCCTTGAACGCCGCCGTGTGGACTTGCCGCTTCCTCGCCATCCGTCCTCCTCCTCAGACCCGTCTGAGTAGCTTAACAGATGGTCCAGTTTTCGGGGTCCACCATACTCTCGCGTAAGCTTCAAGGAGCCGAGTGACCTCACTCATCGCGGTTCCCGCTTCCAATGGAGAGAGAGTTTCGAGTCGATTCGCCGTGATCACGGGGCGCAGTAACGTCGGCCGCTATAAAGAGAGCGTAATCAAAAAGGGATTCCGAATTCGACCGCCTAAAATTTTTCCGAGAATCTTCGCGTCCCTCCAGCCGAAAAGTTTCGCAAACCATTACGTTGCAAACGGTTAAGCAACGATCGGTCCCGAGGTAATCCACGACGGGGCGAAGTTCGCGACATAGTAGTCGGCGGACGAAGGCCGTGGGATGGTCCGACGTGACCATACGGCGCTGTGCGGGCGGACGTCCTACCTCCCGGCAGCGGATGCCGCCGATCCGAGAGAAGACGTTTGGTCCGAACCATTCCGAGGTGGCCTCGAGCCCGTGGCGACTAAGGCTGAGGCGATAACACGCCGAGCTCAGGAGATCGGGGAGAATCTGACTTCGGGGGTGCGTGATGGTTAGGGTCGGGAGCACGGCAAGCGTTGGGGTCGGGCGGCATGTCGTAAAATCCTCGCGCCCTCCCCTGCCCCGACTGGTGAACGACGAACGCCCCGGGTCGAAGCCCGAGGCGTGGGAGGGTGGCGACGCGTCGCTCGGCGTCGATGGCGGGCGGGGGTCCGGGAAGACTCGGGGGAGCCGGTGACGTCACTTCCCGGCCGGGCGCTCGATGAACACCTCGGGCGAGATCTTGAAGAACGTCGCGAACCTGTCGACGTAGTTCATCGCCTCCGACTACTGCCAGGCCCGCGCACGCCTGCCGGTCCGCGAGCTGAGATATTGGGTCGATCTCCCAGGGTTCCGAGTCAAATTGGTCACGCTGGCGACGACCCTCCCGGACGCCGAGGCCTATCCCGCCGAGGAACTGGCGGGGATGTACCTGAGTCGGTGACAGGTGGAGGTCAACCTCCGCCATTTGAAGACGACGCTGGGGACGGATATCCTGCGATGCAACGCGCCCGAGGGCGTGCTCAAGGAGCTGACGCTCTACGCGGTGGCGTACGACCTCGTGCGCCTGCTGATGCTCGAGGAGGGGCGACGGCAGGGGGTGGCGCCCGGGCGGGTCAGCTTCGTGGATGCGTTGCGGTGGCTGGTGATGTCGCCGCCGGGCACGCTGCTCTCCAGGCTGATCGTCAATTCTCACCGGCCCGAACGCGTCGAGACGCGATGCCAGAAACGCCGTGGCAAGAATTATTCTTTCATGATCCTACCCAGATCGGTCCTGCGTAAACGACTCATCGACCGGGCGGATGCGGCTTAACTGAATGGCATTCAGATGGACCAGCCTACGGGGAGCAGGTCACCCGGAACCGATACTCTCATAACGCCTGGACCAGAATCCGGGGGCAGGTCAGTGGCCTTGATCGAACGCAGATCCAGCTCGTTGTTCCACCTAGCCCGGTAGAGCGAAGCTAGATTCCTCCGCGCTCGCCTGCCCGAGGTCCGGAATGGTCGTCACGACGGCCGACCGGGTCTGGAACCCCGGCGACCCCACCCGGAAACGGACCTCGCGGACCGTGATCGAGTCGGGCAACGCGTTGTATGTCGCCCGGTCCACCGAGCGGATCGACGACGGCTTCTTCCACACGACGAGGTGGTCATCCTTGCCCAGTCGCGTCCCCTTGCGGAGGTCGGCCCGGCGGTGCGCCGAGAGGCGGCTGACGGTGTCGACGCCGCGCCCCTTCAGCAGGTACATGCCGACCGAGCCCGACATCAGGCGGTCGCCCAGCAGCACGTCGTCGGGGCGGAGCACGTCCCACAGCTGGCGCAGCAGGCTGACCTTCCCCTGGCCCTTGCCGGCGTAGCGGCAGACGCCCAGGTCGAGGATCGCGCCGCAGGACAGCGAGATGATCGCGCCGATCCGAGCGGGTGCGAAGCTCGTCCCGGGCACCTGGTTGTAGGCCAGCGGGTATTCACGCCGATTCTCCGGGGTGTCCGGCATGGAGATCGTCGAGCCGTCGAAGAGGCAGACGCGGCGGCCACTCCAGAGCCACCGCCGATCGACCCGCCCGTCCAGGTTGCGCCCGACGAGGCGGGCCACCGCGGCGAAGAACCCTTCGGGCAGGCGTCCCCTCGCCTGACAGTAGGCCGCGGTCTCGGAGCTGCACGGCTCGAGCCCTTGCGAGGCGCGGTGGGTGATCAGGCGGGCGACGGCGGCGCGGCAGGACTGGTCGGCGTTGAGCACCTGACCGAGGAACACCCAGAGCGTGATCAGGGGGTGAAGATCCGGTCCTTCCAGGTGACGTCGACCTCCTGGAGGGCGTCCACGAGATGCTCCTCCGAGAGGACCTCAGTGAAAGGGAGGCTGCCTTGCTGAAGGTGAACTGCTGCCGGAAGAAGCCGATTTGCCGACGGAGATGTCCTTGCAGGTGATTGAACATCACTCTGGCTCCGAGCCGGTGGGGGGAGTCCACCGTCATCAGAGCCTGAACGCCCATGGTTTCCTATCCCGCAGGCACGGAACCCTTTGTGAAAATCTAAGTGCCATTCGTCCGCCAGACCGAATGCCGTAAGTAGAGATACACCAGTTTGCTTCCTCACAATCGGGTGGGCCCGCCGAGTTGAGTAGGGGGTCGTGCTCTGCCGACACGTTCGACACGCGGCGGCCGCCCGCTATGAGGCGTTGCAGCAACGCCATGCAACGCGTTGCCGCAACGTTGTGGCAACGCCGTGCAACGCTTCGGCAACGGTGTCTCGGATTTGTCCTGGGCTCCTTTTGAGGTGAGGAACTCGGACCATCTCCTCCCGGCTCGTAGCGCTACGCGTACGTTACCGTAACGTTACATCGCCGTGGTTCGATCGACGCAACTCCTGATTTGGTCCGGAGCGTTCGTCCTGGCGACCTCCCCCCTTGCCTTGCTCGATCCTCGCGTGATGAGGCGAGGGGCATCGGTCCGCTGCGAGGGGGCCTCCAATCGCAACACACATCCGGTAAGGGCGAAACCGCGGGGAAAAGTCGCAGTAGGCGGGATCGAGGACCGAGGGAGGGGCGGCCACCAGGGGCAAGCTGGCGCACTTGAAGTCGGTGCCGTCGAGGCGATGATGGATGGACGCCTTGAGCCGTCGAAGGCATGCGGCGAGCATCCGCAACTCATTATCCCCGTCGAACGCTCCACGGCGAGGGACCACAGCCCCGCCTCGGGCCGAGCTTGACGCCACGGACTGCCTCTCACCACCGGATGACCCGGATATCAAACATGGCGGTCGGCTAGGCTGAGGTCATAGAAATGAAAAATCTTGGAAATCGACCAGGCAATCCAGTGTCTAATATTTTTAGCCTGAAACTGCGAGGACGCTCCAACTTGCTTACCCCTCTTATAAAAGCTTGTTAAACATACTTCCGACATGCATTAAGAGGAAGTTTCAGGACAATCGCACGCAATGCAAATCCCAAGGTGAACCTGATAGAGATACTTGACATAAGCGGTTCTTGCGAATGCATGTCGAACTCGCAAGGCAATTTGAAACCGAGATGGCGTAGATCGCGGGATAGATGGAACATGAGAACGGCCCTTCCGAATGGGCCCGTCCACATAGTGCCAATGCTGAGACCGCTCGAGAAGAAGCGTAACAGACGTGATGACATGTATCGGTTGGGAGTAGATATAGTTTCGATCTGAAAGAACCCTCCCAAGTTCGCCAAACTTCCAGCCTCTAACCTATCTAAAAATTCACGAACGTGACTGACAAGGAGGTGCTTGACAGTGCTTCGATTCCCTAATTAAGATGCTCCTCAGTCGAAGCCCCTTCGGATTTCAAATCGAGGGCTTAAGATGTTTGCATTCCGCGAGACGGCTTGCCGCCTAAGGGTCAGGGGCTGGCAAGCTTCACTCGGGATATTAGGGGGCATTCTTGCTTCCCTAATACTCATCGGTTCTTCGTGGTTGCATCGCCCTGAGGCCGCGATTCCGAGCGATTCACCGACGCAACGATTTCCGCTCGATATCATCCCCAATCCATTGTCTTTGGGCATACTCAAACCGCATCAGGGGGCAGAGGCGGATGGGGAGTTGCATAATCCGGGCTCGCGAGAAATCGTGGTGGAGAACGTCGAGACGAGCTGCGGTTGCGTTGTAGTGAATCCGAGATCACTCCGACTCGCGCCGGGCGAGACAACCTCGCTGAAGGCTGCTTTCGATCCCTCTCACGACCCCGAATTCCGAGGCCGGTTGGCGGTCCAAGTCGTAGGGCACGGTCCAGGAAACACCATCGTTTTCCAGACTATTGTCAATCTGGAAGTCCGAACCGATTAGGGAAAGGCCATCGGCGCCACTCCCGCTATTCGTGCCATGGAACCATAAACCTGGAAGGAGTGCAGCATGCAGAGCTCGCCGGTCCAGATCGAGCGGAAGACGACGTCTTGGCTGACGCTGACATTTATATGCACGAATATATGCGTCGCCCTGGTCCTGGCCTTTGCAATGATATGGTTCGGATCGCTCGGGTCGGCCCTGGCTTATTTGGCCGGCGAGCGGCTCATCGTGGACACGAGGTCTAAATCATTCGGGACGATTGAAATGGGGAAGGGAGCTACGCTGACCTTCCATGTGACCAACTACTCGGGGAGGCCGATCACCATCCTAGGCTCCGAATCCTCGTGCAGTTGCGTGGTCACCAGCGACCTACCGAAGCGGATTCTGCCCGGTGAACGAGGGGATTTGAGGATCGATTTCCGGAATCGTTCCTTGTCCGGCTGGATTTCAGAGCGTGCCACGTTCTTTACCGACAACCCGAGCCAAACAAGGTTGATTCTCAGCATCAGCGGCAATGTCAAGGGCGAGCATGGGAGGAACGGCCGCGGCCCCGAGAAATCCTGACTTGCTTGATACTCGAATGTAGGCAAGCGATTTAATGCGACGGCGGAGGCTCCCTGAAGGCTTAATCAGCAATCCGGCAAAGCCAAGAGTTCGAGCCTTCGCATAATGCGTTGCGATGCTACAAGTGGAGGCAAGTAATTATGCCTGCCTCACTATCCGGTCCCCTGCGCCCCCTTGGGGCTGGATAGCAAGCATGAATGATGAAATGTTCGCGATAGCGTCGGGCGACATGGTTCTAAGTCGTCGCCTAGCAGATTGGAACCGTGCTCAAGGCCTAATGATTGGACAACCTCCTCTGGATGTCGCATCGACTTTTGAGTTCGCGCTGAATTCGGTTTTATGCCCGGCATCGGGCACGACTTTCGCGCTTCGCATCAACAGCTTAGGAGATTGCTATGCTTCGCTGCTACCGGTTCGCGTCGGCATTCTTCGGGGCCGCATTCGTGGTGCAGTGTGGCCTGTATCTCGCCCTAACGTGCGGTGTCGCCTCGGCGGCCACGGCTCCTTTCGCGCCGGATGCCAGCGGTGCGTACTGCGGCACGCCCCCGGCTGGCACGGCGGACTGTCCCAATGTACCTCCCTGCCCAGCCGGCGAGACGTGCACGCTCGGGGTCCGATATTGCGCGTGCAATTAACCAGCCCTAGCAAATGGTGATATGCGGCCCGGCGGGATCGAGCAGCGATCCGCCGGGCCGCACCGGAGGGAGATGCTTGCCATGATCAAGCGATTATGCTCGGCAGCAGCGATCCTGTACCTCGCCACTCCAATCTGCAGCTCGGCCCAACAAGCGAGCCAGCTCAAGGCGAGGGTCCTGGCGGAATATCCGGCCGCCCTGGAACGGCTCGAGCGGGGGGCCGGCCAATTTCGAGGCTCCGCGAGACTGACCTTAACGCACTTTCGCAAGGCCGAGATAGTCGACACAACTTCGTCGACGCTCCGCTTCGCGATCTCGGGCGGGCTCAGGAAGGTCGAACGCGTGCCGATCCAACCCGAGGCCTCGGTCGATCACCGAGGTGAAAGCAGGCAAACCGAGCATGTCTACTGCCGAAATGGCACGTCCTCATTCTCGCTGACGAAGTCCAAAGGGAGTTCATCCTACGTGCTCTCGGGTTTCTCGTCGCGAGACGATGCGACGGTCGACGAAATGCTCAAGATGACGCTCGACCAATTCGTCGGGGCGGCGTATTCGGTCTTCGGCCTGCCGGTCAGCAGCATGATGTCCGACCCAAGTTTCTCAATCCGTAACGTGACCCCGATATTGGAAGGCGGCAAGGAGCATCTCAAGATCGAATACAATTATAGGAGCAAGGAGTTCCGCATCGCCTCGGGGTCTCTCGTCGTATCTCCCGACGAGGGCTGGAGGATCGTCTTGAGCGAGAACACTCTGGGACTTACCGGCGGTAAAGCGTTGAGGACGGAAGTACGCTATGACGATTCGCGAGGGGTCGCAGGCATCATCCCCAGCCACGTGACAGTTAACCAGCCCAATGCAATTCGCGAGTTCGAGTTGGCGGAAATATCGGTGTCGGAGCCGCCTGAAAAGTCGGAGTTCACCCTGCCATATTACGGAATGCCGGACCTGGAGCGTCCGCCGGCGTCGTCCGGGGGACTCTCGGTGAGCCATGTCCTCTTGGCATCCCTCATCGTCTGCGGCATCGCCTCGGTTGCGATTAAGCGATACACGGAGCGGGACCAAAGGGCCGTGTTGCGAACCCCCTGAAAGGCGAGCGGACAAGCGGTTAGTAACTGAGCCGTTTTGCCACGGCCCTCGAGCTCGGGCCGTTATGCGGGCCCCTTGGCTTATAACCCGAGGTGTCAAATCTCGTTCGATTTCACAGGATGATCAAATGGGGATTTTGCACCGATGAGGCCACGAGCATTGATCCACCGTCGATCGACTGCCGGTTTCACTCTCATCGAGATGCTCGTCGTGATCGGCCTGATATCCTTGTTGGCCCTGCTGCTGCTGCCCGCCGTCCAAGCGGCCCGCGAGGCGGCCCGCCGTATGGGGTGCTCATCGAATCTTCGACAAGTGGGGCTAGCCCTCCACGACTACGCAGGCGTGCACGGATCACTCCCTCCCGGCAGACTCCTCACGTATGATCCCCGGTACGCGGGTACCGATCCCCCTTGCACCTCGCCCATCGTCGACAAGAGCATCCTCCTCTTCTTGCTGCCGAGCCTTGAGAACCAAAATCTCTATAATTCGATCAATAACAGCCTCTCGATCCTGACCGATGAGAACGTGACGATCCACGGCGTGTCGGTGGGCATCTTCGCCTGCCCGAGCGATTCCGGGGCCGGTCGCCCTCACCTCCTGCCGTCCGGCCAGATGCTCCCCTGGTGCAGCGATCCCGGAGGGTCGCCCATCAAGATGGTGCTGACCAGCTATTCGGCATGTTACGGATCCTACTACGTGAATGCTGTTCCGCGGCCCGCCGGGAACTGCGTCGTGCCTCAGCAGGTTTCGGCCCAATCCGACGGCGCGTTCAATGACTCATCGCCGATCTCTCTCGCTTCGATCAGCGATGGGCTCAGTTCCACGATCTTCGTGTCCGAGAAGGCCGTCTCCATTTTCCATTCGCTCATGGCCGTCAATCCGTCCATCCTCGAGGAGCGTGGTTGGTACACCACGGGGAATTGGGGGGACACGCTCTTCTCGACATTCTTCCCGCCGAACATGCCGCACAAGGTATCCGCCGCGGCGGGTTTGAATCATGCGTTCGCCGCGAGCAGCATGCACCCTAACGGGATCAACACCCTGCTGGCAGACGGTTCGGTCCGTTTCGTGAGGGACACCATCCAGAGTTGGCCATTCGACCCGTCGACGGGTAACCCCGCCGGCGCCGTGCGTGGCCCCGGGGGTTGGTGGTCGAACACGCCTCCCAGGGGCGTCTGGCAGTCATTGGCCAGCAAGTCCGGCAATGAGCCGATCAACGAAGCTTGGTAGATTCCAGGGAGTCGGTGTCTATGTTCTCACTAATGCTGATTTGCGCGCTCGCCCAGGGCTCCGGCAAGGCGGCTCCTGCTCCTGCGTCGCCCCGAGATGTTCTCGATAGCTTCCTGCAGGAGTGGAAAGTCGCCGTCTCGGAGATGACCAGGACGCGCGAGGCGGCCAAGGACGAGAAATCGCTGAAGCTGTGGAACGATGAGAACCGAAGGCGGACGCACGATTTCGGGAGGCGTGCGCTAGACCTGGCGAGTCGATTTCCTTCGAGCCCCGAGGCGGTCGATGCACTCATGTGGGTCGTGAACCAAGGCTACTCTCCCGAGGCCGGCCGCGCGCTGGAGACCTTGAGGAAAGACTATATCACGAGTCCGAAACTCACCCCCGCGTGCATCGATACCCGCAGGGTTGTCCTCGGCGAGTTCGAAGAGGTCGAGAATTTCCTCCGCTCCGTTCAGGCCTCCAGCCCCCATAGGGAGGTAAGGGGGCAGGCCTGCTTCGCCATGGCCATATTCCTCCAATGGTATGCCGACACGCTCGACGAGTGGGCGGCTCACCCCGAGTACGCGGCCTTCTTCGAGCCCGCTCTCGGGGCCGACCGACTGAAGGCATTCCGCTCCCGGGACCCTAAGCCGCTACGCCAGGAGGCTGCAAGGCTCTACGAGAAGGTCGCGGACAAATATGGAGACCTCAAGGATCGCCGAGGTCGGAGCCTAAGTGAGCGTTCCGCGGGCGAACTGACGGAGCTCCGCCGCCTGAAGATCGGCCAGGCTGCGCCCGAGATCGACGGGATGGATGCGGAAGGCCATCGCTTCCGCTTGAGCGAATTCAAAGGACGCGTCGTCGCCCTCAGCTTCAGCGGGAACTGGTGCGGGCCTTGCCGCGCAGCCTATCCCCATGAACGCGAACTCGTGGAGCGCTTGAAGGGCCGCAAGTTCGCCGCCCTGAGCGTGAACACAGACCCTGTCGAGACCCTCAAGAAGTCGATCGCCGCCGGCGAGATCACGTGGCGCTGCTGGGCGGACGGAGGCGTGGAAGGCCCGATCACGGAAGGTTGGGGCGTGGATAGCTTCCCCACCACTTACGTCCTCGATGCTTCGGGGGTCATCCGTTTCAAGAATCTGCAGGGAAAGGACCTGGATGAGGCCATCGACAAGCTCTTGACTGAGGCCGATCGGAAATGAATCCGAGAGGTCTCGGCTTCATTTAAAAATGCCTCGACCTCGATTGGCCGACTTTGAACGGCTTGGAGGTCAAACGTGTCAAGTCGGGCAGGGTTGACGGGACGGCCCACGGGTTTGCAAGGGAGGCTTCGAACACTTGTCAGGCGTGGGCCAGATCCAGGATCTATCACGGAACGCGGAGTGCCCTAGCAGACGGGCTTATGCTCGGAAAATAGCGGTGATCGTCGCAGCCCTAATGTGTCCATCCAGTAGAGGGCCATCGTCCCGAGTGTCCCGAGCCCGTATTTCACGCTCCTCCTGAAGTTAATGCTGCTCGCTTCGGGAAAATATCTCACGGGCATCGGGACGTCGCCCAGCTTGAAACCGAACCTTACGGCTTGTGCCAGGAGTTGCGTGTCGAAAACGAAGTCGTCGGAGTTCCGCTCGAAGGGTATGCGTTCCAGGACGGCGCGTCGATAGACCCGGAAGCCGCTGTGGAAGTCGCCGAGGTTCTGCCCCAGGGCGATGTTCTCGATCGTGGTCAGGACGCGGTTGCTGACGTACTTGTAGAGCGGCATCCCGCCGTCCAAAGCCTCGCGACGCGAGCGTATGCGGCTCCCGAGCACGAGATCGCAGATGCCGAGCTCGACGAGGCGAATGGCGACGGGCACTACGCGGCTGTCGTACTGGAAGTCCGGGTGGATCATGGTGATGATGTCGGCACCCGCGTCCAGGGCATAGCGATAGCACGTCTTCTGATTACCTCCATAGCCGCGATTCCGGGGGTGGACGAGCACACTCAAGCCCATGCTCCGCGCCAGCTCGACGGTCCGGTCCTGGCTGCCGTCGTCGACGAGGAGGATTTCGTCCAGGCAGCCCACTGGGATCTCCGCCAGCGTCGCGGCGAGAGTCCGCTCGGCATTGTAGGCCGGAAGCACGGCGACGACCTTATCGGCGGCCCCGGATGGCCTGAGGATGGTGCTGAGTTGAATTGTCCCTGGATGCGTGATCATGGTGATTACCCGTTAGCCGAGTCGGTGAGGTTAACCTTGTGGAATGAAGATTTTAAATCTGTGAAATCTTCAATACACCTGTAACTATTATCGCGGAGTGTTGCACGGTGGCCATACCTTTCCAGACGCATCGGGCGGAATCCGAAGCCCCGGAGCCGTCGCGACGGCTCGTCACGCGACGTAACCCGTTCCGCGGTGAGTGGATCATCCCCCTCCTCCCGGCCGGTTCGCTCATCGTCCTCTGGGGATTTATTTTCTCGATCCATCCGCCGGGGCGGCAGGACTTCCCGCTGGTCGACGACTGGGCTTATAGCAGGGGGCTCTTCGGGCTCGCTCGCGGCGAGGGCATCCATTACTTCCACCAGCCTTCGATGCCGCTGCTCGGCCAGTGGCTCCTGGCCTATCCCGCCGTACTGGTCGCTGGGGAGTCGCACGCCGCGCTCCGCGTGGTGACGATCTCCCTCGCGATGATCGGCATCCTGGCTTTTTACGACCTGCTGCGTCGGGTTGCGAGCCTCTCGCGAGGCGAGGCGAGCTTCGTTGCGGCATCTCTGGCGTTGAATCCTATATTTGTCATGATGTGCGGATGTTTCATGACCGATGTGCCTTCCCTCTCCATTTCGCTCGCGGCGCTCGCCCTCTACATCCGCGCCTTGCGAGGAGGGGGTTCCTGGCAGTTGGTATTAGCATCGGCCGTCGCGACCCTGGCCACGATCACCCGGCAGAATGCCGTCGTCGTGCCCCTCGTCGCGGGCATCCTGCTCCTGCAATGCCGCGATCTGCGATGGAGGCCATCCTGGTACCTTGGGGTCGGCCTCCCGCTGATAGCGGGGATCTTGGTCCACCGCTGGTTCACGGCGCGTCCCGACTCCTTGCCCATGGAGCCGAGGATGCCCTCCGCGCGGGATGTCCTCGTGCTGTGCTACACCGCGGCCATCTACATGGGCCTGACGGTGCTTCCGTTGCTGGCACTGAGGCCAGGGCTCGTGTCCCGAGTCCGGTATGCCGTCTCATTGTTTGCGCTGCTTAACGGGGTCGCCCTCTGCATCCAGCTGGGTGATCATATGTTCCCGCCGCGGACATTCTACGGCGGCCTCTTCCCGTACTTGCCCCACATGTTCACCCCGTGGGGCGTGCTGGAAGATAACTTCTGCGGGGTCGGGGCCCGCCCCCTGATGATGGGACGCAATACCCAATGGGTGGTGACTGTCCTGGCCTGCGTGGGCGGCGCTGCGCTTGCCGACCGGGGATTTGCACGACTCCGCGCCGGGTGGGCCGCCAATCCATTCCTCTTATTCACGATACTTCACGCGACGATTTTGCTCGCCTCGCCGGTATTATTCGACCGCTACCTGATCGTCCTGATGCCCGGGGCCCTGGCCTTGACGGCCGGGGCCGCGAGACGTGCACGCTGGACGATTGGGCTCGCCGTGCTCGCGATATCCGCCACCTTCTCCGTCTGCCTGGTGCACGACTGGTACGCCTGGAACTCGGCGCGTTGGGACCTGGGCCGCCGCGCACTGGCGAGGGGGATCTCCGTCGACGACATCGAAGGCGGCTTCGAGTGGGACAGTTGGTATGCTCCTGGGCCGGTCGTCGCTTCGCCGTTCGAGCCCTTGAGCAAATTCTCCCCCGGACTCATGCTCCCCTTCAACCACGTGAGGCATCCGCACATCACCGGGCGGTACGCGCTGGCCTTCTCGCAAATCCCCGGCACCATCGTGCTCGATTCCGAGCCATATCGCCTGTGGCTGATCCCCGGCAAGTGGCATTTCCTCCTCCTCGAGCAACAGGAAGCCGATCAGAGGTAGGCGACCGATCGCCACCAACCACCGGGGCTTTTCGGCCGACGTGTGCAACTTCATCCTGCGGCTCAAGGACGTCGATGCGGCCCTCGTGAGCGGGAGGCGATCGCCCTGGACCGGTGGCGTAACCGACAGCGCCTGGGACCGATTCTCGATGTTTTCGGCGAACTCAAGCGTAACGTCCTGAACGAAGGGCAGGACGGCGCGTAATGTGGAGCAAGACCTGACTGAGTTGCTCGAGCTGCGTCGTCAGCTCGATCGAAATTCAAGTCTTTGACTCGTCGAGGCATCCATAGGACTCTGTACCAATCGACAGCCCTACAAGTTTCCGACGCCGGGGTCGGTACCCGGCTGAACATTGATGCTCCGCCCAAGGTGCACGCGAAACAGCCTCCCGGTTATCTCGGGGCTGCTTTTACGCGCAAGCCAGGTATGCGGCTTTTGACCAAACCTTGGGCGGCGATGGAGTCGCCATTTCAGTCGGGCCTCCCTAGCGAGAGATGAATTCATCCCAAGCGATGTGACCTTTGGCCAAAAGCTCATTCACGATCGAATTCACAAGACCTGAATTCTCGGCTGTGGTGAGAATTGAGTGGATCCTGGGGATGAATTTGAAGAAATGAACAATGCTTACATTTTCAATAGGTATTCCCAGTAAGACGCTAGTGCAGCTGAAGACTGCCGCGTGGTCCGTCGAATTATTGGAGCTATCATTCTGAGCTTTAAGAACTTCCAGTGATTTATCGTGCGCGTACTCGTCAGCGTGAACGTAGATAGCTTCCGCGATCGATCCTGCCAGGGCGAGGCAGAGGTAGGTTTCGGCATTCGACTCATCGAGTTCTAGTTCGCCCTCGAAGTCGTACCTCGTCTCTCCGCCTGACGGGGGTTCGAGGGTGATTGAGATTAGCCCAACGCCTCTCTCCAAGGCCATGATCGCGTGACCAGCTTCGTGATGCGCAGCTACTACCAGTCCGTCATGATCCACGCATTATCTCCGCAAGGCATCCCGTTCTTGGCTGCTCCTCCCATCACGTACGTAGTTGAAATCGAAGGCGTTCGAGTGAATGGTGACCGACTCGCCACTTTTGTCGGTGCAACAGCCCTTGAGGCTCGGCCCAGATTTACGTTGCGTGACGTTATGGACTTCCTGGTGCTACCATTATGGTATCTCCAGGCCTGTATCGATTATCGACACGGTAGCTGTGTATGTCAGTTATCGACACGCACCGACTGGCCCGCCCTTCGGTCACAGCGAGGAGTGCGAGATGTCAAGCCATGGCATCGTCAAGCCTTGCGGCGCGAACTGCCCTAAAAGTGTTCGGATGCATGGATCGGGTTGATCCGATTGGATAACCTCTGGCACTGCCAATAGTTGTGGCGAGAATAGCTCTGGAAATGGCCAGTTGGTCCGGTTCGATCGATACACTCCACCAACCCGATGGCGCCGAACGGGTTGCAGAGGCAGAGGCTTCGAAAAGTGGCGAGTGTTCCACTCCGCTTCGAGCCGATCCGATCAAGGCTCGATGGTCTTATGATCTCGCTGGAGCGGGGGGAATTCCTCACGGATCAGGCCGGCCTCTAGGGCATCCTCCTCGCGACGCTCGGGGATCAGGTTGCTGGCCTTGAGTCGCTCCAAGGCTTCGAGTTGTTCGGGCGTCATTTTGGCCAGCCTTTCCAGGTTTCTCTTCGTCTCCATAATTAGCCCTCGTGAAATCGCAAAGGTTTCCAAACTGCCACACTGGCTTAACGCGAAAACAAGCGGCCCCACAGTAGCTTCAACTCCCGCAGGGCCTGTGCGACGGCACAAGGGCCCCTTGCCATCGCGTGACGCACCAGCCTGGGCGAGCCGGCGCTCGGATTTGAGCCGGGCCAAGCTGCAAGGGGACGACACGAGAGTGCCAATCGGGCCAGGATCAACTCTCGCTGACCTTGAAGCGGACGATAGCGTCCGATGAGGCGACCCATGCAATCTTATTACGCTCGGCCGAGGAGGGTGTCGACTCTCTAGGCCCGGAGATGCTCGGCCAGGAAGGCAAGGATGCGACGGCGGATGTCCGCGAGGACCGCCGGATCTGTCCCGCCCAATCCGTGTGCCCCGCCCGGGACAGTGATGAGGTCGTGCTCGACGCCCTTGCGAGCAAGCTCCCGGTCCATCAACTCCGACTGCTCGTAGGGCACGTCCGTGTCCTTGGTCCCGTGGATGAGCAGTGTCGGAGGATAGGCGGCCGTCACGTTGCGCAAGGGGCAGAGGGGGTCGAACGCCAACGGCTCGGCGACGGGGTCGCGACCGGCCACCTCCCTGGGCCAGAGCCCCTGCTGTCGGGAATACAGATAGAACCGCGAGCGATCGTTCTCGCCGGGATCCTCCGAGATGACCGCACGGCCCACGGAGCCCCGCGCCTCCTCCTCCGAGACGATGGCCCGGCTGCGGTAGAACGGATCGGGCCGGCTGAGCCAGGCCCCGGCGATGTCCCCGTAGCCATAAAACGAGACGAGGGCCCTGGGACGCGGCTCGACCCGAAATCCCGCCATCAGGGCGAGATATCCCCCCGCCGATGCACCCATCACGGCGAGCCGCTCCGGCGCGATATGGAGCAGTTTCGGCCCCCGCTCGCGGACCCAGCGGCAGGCGTCCTGGACATCCTCCAGGATCGCCGGCAGCTTCGTCTCGGGCGCGAGGCGATAGTCGATGGAGACGACGACATAGCCGGCCCCGGTGAGGGCGTCGAGCAAGGCGCGATCGCTCTTCCCTTGGGCGATGCCGCCGCGATGGCCGAAGATGAGCGCCCCGCCGTGGATCCAGACGATCACGGGGCGGGCCCCGTCCCGCGGGGCGCCGTGGACGTCGAGCTTGATCCGACAGCCGTCGACGACCTTGTAATCATACGTCTCGCGGGGCCCATCCTCCTCGTAACCTGACGCCGCGGTCGGCATCGCCCAAGAAGTTGCCCCCAAGGCCGACAATCCGAGGAAAGCCCGCCGGTTGAGGCGAGGTCTCATAGCTGACCTCTCACGAAGGGGGAATGGCGGTCGAAACCCTCTGGCTTTCTCGTGCATCCAAAAAGGAAGGAGCTTCGAGCACGATTAAGGCAGCCTGGATGGCCAGGATAGATGCCTCTCACGCGAGCCGTAGCTCGCGTCGGATTCTACTCGCGGCGAGTCGCTTCGCAAGAGCCCGACGAAAGGCAGCGCGATAAGTGCTCACCCTTGGGCTCAACGCTTGGGCGGCGCCTCAAAGCCTTTCGACTTGGCATAGGCTTCCAAGGCGTCGTCAACTACATCCGCTTTGTCACGTCGACAGAACTCCGCGAATCGAGCGAGCCATTCTTTCCACTCGGGCCTAGAGCGTAGGGTGAACGTCTCAACCTTCGCTCCACCTAAAATAGGTGGCCGGCCAAGTTTGGGCGTAGATTCTTCAGGCGAAGGTTTCCCCTTCTTGCCCATCGCTGGAGATCCTATCAAGAAGGGTGACGCGGACATCTCCCAAACTCCTGCTCTTAGGTTTTACGAAATAACACAGGTTCGCCCCAGAGCAATTGTACGCCATCGCCCCTTTAATGCAACGACATTGTCACACAAAAAAAGACCTGCTTGGGTATTGACGGCAATCTTTATCGTGTTACATTGTGAGTGTGCCTGAGAGAACGTCTCTCAGAAACAAAAAATGGCTCCGCCCGATGTTCGAGATCGGGCGGAGCCGGTAGCAAGGCTGTTTGGGGAGCCTCACCGATGGCGATCGTACCGTCACGTACTGTCCGCGTCTACACCTGTCTTCTGCCCATCAAACCTACCAGGGTTGCCCCTCACCACAATCGCCCCTTCGCCGAGGGGATCCTGCCCGAGGTTGCACCGCTCTCCTGCCCGATTGACCAGAGGCCCTTGCCGAACATCAATGGCTCCGGCCTGACCTGCGAGCAGTCGCGGCGGATCAACGGGGCGAAGAACCGGGCGTTCGCCGAGTACGCCCACTCCTGTCCCGAGGCCTCCCTGATCGATTGCGAGCGGGTGGGCCGCAAGGCCACGGCCGACGAGATGCGTCGCCTGCTCAAGGAACGCCCCCCGGCGCCGCCGCACAAGGCCGCCGCCGACGAGCTCGAGGTCGAGCTGCTGAAGGACAGCCAGATGACGGACAAGGAGGCCAGGCGCGTCGTCAGCGCGTACTGGAAGGGGTTCTGTGCCTTCGAAGATGCTCACCCCGGCGTCGATGCCGGGTGGTGCGAGCCGCACGGCCAGAAGGCGGCCGACGAGATGCGTTGGAAGATCAGCCGAGAGCGGGCGCTGGCCAAGCGAGAGGCCGAGGCGGCTGTCCTGGAGCCGGAACCCGCCCCGGTGGCCAAGCCGGCCCGGAAGGCCGGGAAGACTCTGCGCTTCTCCCGAGAAGACGCGCAGTGGTGGGCTGAAAACTCGCCGACCCGGAACTTCGGGTACGAGGTGCTCTCCATGGGACGTCGCTGGGATCGCCGGGCCAATGAGGCCGCGGTTCAGCACCGCCTTGAAGTCGGCCTCGCGTCCTGAACCCTCCCGGGGCCGGGGCCTGTCCCCCGGCCCATCCCCTAATACAACGGGAGGGCCCAGCCATGGCCACTGCCTACGCTGATCGAACGATCTTGGTGCATCTGATCGACTCGCGGGACGAGCACAACGCCCCCGACACCCTGACCATCCGCGTGACCGACGCTTCCAGTGGGGACGAGCTTCGCTACCTGGTGGGTCGGGAGCGACGCGGCATCAACTCGGGCCGGCCCTTCGACGTCGAGTCCTTCGACACTGCAGAGGCGGCCGAGAGCTACGCCGATGAGCTGGCGAGTTGGAGCCGAGAAGAGCTCCAACTCGAGGCCACCGAACGCCGGGAAGCTCGGGCCCAGGCACTCCGCGACCTGGTTGCGGGCTGGTACCGCGACGACCCGGCCCGCGAGATCGTCGAGGCCTGCGCCGAGGCGATCGAGAAGGGCCTGGAGCCTGACGTCATCGCGGCCCTGGCCACCCATGACCCGATGCCGCGGAGGCGGGGGAGTCCACTAAATGGCCTCCCTCGCCGACGGCAAGCCGACTCCTGCCCAAACGATCTCAATGACCTCGACGTCATCACGGCAACCGGATGCTGCGGCTGAACACCAAAGGGTGTTGTCAATGACAATACCCTTCGGCCGGCGCCGCCCCGAGCGAGGCAAAGGGTATCCGTTAAGTGGATACCCTTCGAGGCAAACCCAGAGGGTGTGCGCAGTTAGCACACCCCTTCACGACTGACGACCCATCCAAGAGACCACAACCGAGGGGGCGCACGGCCTGCGCTTCCCCTGAGGAGATACCACGATGATCATGCTCGCTCGCGACCACGAAGGCTCCGACGACTCGCAGACCCGGCGCTCGATGCTGGGGAGCCTGCTGCACGGGTTGATGTTCGGCAAGGTTGCCAGCCTGCGGGAGGCGGCCGAGCCGACGACCATCTTCTATGACGGGGACGGCCTCGGGCTATCGGGCGGCTACTTCGCCCTCGACTTCTGGCCCGAAGGGTCGTGGGAGGCCTTATCTGACGAGGAGCGTGCCGAAGGCCTCGATCACATCCCCGGTGTGGGCTGGTTCGGCCTTCGGCGGGCCCACCGCGACGAGGTCCTGACCCCTGGACCGGAGCCCGAGCCCGTCTCGACCGAGATCATCGGCGAAGGTCGCATGGCTTGCGTGGCGCGAGTCTGGAACCCGGGTGACGTTAGCACCTGCCGCCGCTGCATGCGATGCACTGCCTTCGCATCGGGGCGCAGGCCGGGTTTCGACGCCTGCATGGTCCCGCTCGAGGACTACGACGGCCCGACGGTCGAGGCTGCACCCGAGCCGACTCCCGACCCCGATCCCGACGCCGACAGGATCATCGCGAGGTTCCGCGCCTTCCCTCACTTGGTCGAGGTGGCCGACTGCAAGTGATCCCTCGCGATGACGTCGGCATACCGACGTCATCGCCCCTTTCGGGGTCTAAAGCCTCACGATATTGCCGGTCGCGTCGATCTCTGCCTTTCGCCTCACGAACGACGTGGGGCAGGGGAGGGATGGAGAGGCACCGCCCGAAGCCGTCCCGATGATCTTTGACAATCTGTGCTCGGTATTTTACATGGCCGCCCGTCCATCATGAACGGGCGGGCGGCCATGCATTCATGGTCCATTCTGACTAAGATTTTGATCGGGACCGAAAATTTTCTCCGGGAACATTGACCGGGGCCTGACAACAAATTGTGGCTGCTGGGTAGTTAATTTGCCGCGGAAACCCGACAACAAACTGTTGTTGAATATGATCTAAACTGAGTTTTGAACACTAATCGCGTTCGGCTGCCTATCAGCGATGAGTAGATGTTTACTAAAGCGATTGCTTCGCCCTGCCGAACTCTCACTCCGGGAGGAAAGTTACCCGGATTTGAACTCGACACGGAGGTTGGGCTCATGACAACTGTCATCGTCCTGGCGGGCCTGAACGGCGGTACGGGCAAGACGACGATATGTCACTACCTGGGCGGGGCCCTGGCCAACGACGGCCTGAAGGTGCTCCTCGTCGACAACGACGCGTCGCACGGCCTGACCTCGCTGCTGGCCGCGGCGGACGAGCACGAGTATCGCTCATCGGGGAACAAGGAGTCCGTCCGCCTGAAGGACGAGGTCATCCGGAGCCGCTACGCCAACCTCTTCCGGATCCGCGCGTGCTCCGAGCTGAACGAGCTCGCGCGGATACCGATCAGGGAGCGTCAGGCTTGGGGGAATGTCGAGATGTACTTCTACGACCGGTTCCGCGAGTTCGAGATCATCCTCATCGACTGCGCGTCGGGGAACGGGCGGCGTGCCAGGGGCTGCATCCTCATGGCGGACCTCGTCCTGATCCCGACCAGGGCGGAGCCGTCGGGGGTCAGGGGAGTCCGGCGTACCATCCGGTGGATCAATTGGACGCTGGCCGCGGCCAGAGGGACGATGATCGAGAGCCGAGTTGTGGTCAATCTACGCCCGGCCAGATCTCTGGACACGACCTATCACGAGTCCCTTCTCCGGGAAGACTTCGGCAAGGACGTACTGCCGATGACCATCCCGACTTTGGAGGCGCTCAAGCGACCCGCCAGGGCCGACAAGGAGGGGAGGATGGTCCGATCGAACTCGCGGCATAAGGATCCCATGGGCGTGATGTCGAGCCTGCTTCCGGTCTACATGAAGCACTCCTCGAGCTTTGCGTTACCCACGCCGCTTCCGGCCCCCCGAATTGACGAGTCGACCACTGGTGAGTCGGCCTTCGAGACATACCCTCTCGCCTAGTGCGTGCGGCTGCCCAGGGTCGAGTAACTTCATCTTTTACTCGCTCGCAGATCCAATCATCCTGGACGAGCGACACTCAATCCCGACCTGACCTGTGCCGAGGACCTTGCGGCATTCATCGTCCTTCGAGGGGCGTCCGGGGCAAGTAGCCTGTCATCATTCCTCGAACCGTTGCGAGACAGCTCGGCGCGAACTCCGAACCGGCTGCACGGATCCGGGTGAGGAACCGTCCCGCCGGGGCTGGATGGTAAGCCATGTCCTTCGAAGGGCTTGCGTCGAGAACGGTTTGACCCTGGGACGGTCGGGACGGTCGAAGGGACCAGTCGACTATGAGCGGTTTCGACGGGATCGGCCCATCGACCCGGGACGGTTGCCCGGGACGGTCGGGACGGTTACCTTTCCCAACCGTCCCGAAATCGGTCAAGCCGCAACTTATTTGCCTGAAACAAGTTGCGTCGCTCGCCTGGTCGTTTCGGGACGGTTGGGACGGTTGGGACGGTTGTTTCCAATCTTGAGAGGTTCAAAAGAAAAATAAGAGAGGAGAGAGGAAGAAGAGCAGGGGGCTTTATCAGCCGACCTGCCGGGCGATGTCCGAGGCCCGCGACAGGTCACGCTCCGCGTAGATCTGCGTCACGTCGGCCTTGGCGTGGCCGAGGACGACCTGGGCCGCCTCGAGGCTGAAGAGCTTGCGGATGCGGGTCGCCACCGCGTGGCGGAGCTGGTTCGGAGCCCACTTGGGCACGCCCGCCTTGTCGCACGCCCGGGCGATGGCGGTGTTGTACGTCCGCTTGTCATAACGCCGGCGTGGTGCCCGCTTCGGGGAGGCCTTGGGGCGTCGGGCCGCCTGGCTGGGAGTCATCGGCGTCTTGCGGTTGCGACGCTTCTCCGCGTTCCTCCGCTCGACCGCGACGATCGGGCTGAAGAGGTAGGCCTGCGGGTTGGCCTGCAGCCACTCGGCGAGGATCGCCTGGGCCCTGGGGCCGATCGGGATGGACCGGTCCTTGCCACGCTCCAGGGTCTTGTGCCGGCCGGGCCGGTAGATCCACACGCCTTCGCCCTGCTCGATCTCGCAGCCCCGCATCGTCATGACCTCGCCGGGCCTCATTCCGGTCAGGTCCTGGAGTTGGATCATGGCCCGGATGGGCGCGGTCACGTGGGGAAGGACGGCCGCGACGTGCTCGTCGGGGACCGGCTTCACCGCGGGGGCCTCCCGGGCTCCGTCGCGGCCTCGGCGGAGGCCCTCGACGGCCTTGAGGCCGTGATGCACGTCGGCGGGGATCAGTTCCTCGCCCGCCGCCCATCGGAACATCCTCTGGATCCTCTGGATGCGGGCGTTGATGGTGCTCCTGGCCAATCCCTTGTCGATCAATCCTTGCCGGATCGTCTTGAGGGCCTTGGGCCCGAAGGCCCTCGCGGACGTGTGTCCATAGAGGGGCTTGAGGTGCCTGAGCGCGTCCCGGATGTTGTCGAGCTCACGGGCGACCTCGCCCTCTCGGGTGTAGTACCGCTCGGCATGGCGCCAGTACAGCACCATGAGCTCGTTGACGGAGAGGTCATCTTGCCGGGGCCGGTCTCCCCGCGAGGAGGAGACGTCGACGGCCCGTGCGGACCTCCCGCCTCCTAGCCATTCCGCGATGACGCGATCGTACTCGGCCTTGCTCCCGGGAGAGCCGTGGGGCCCGAGATAGACCTGACGGCCGCCCAGAGTGACGACCGCATGTCCGCTGGCCTTGTGGAGCCGATAGGAGGGGAGTTTCTTTGTGAGTCGGGGCATAGTGCGGTTCCATTCCGAGGTCACAAAGCGGTATGTACCGCTTTAGCCAAGGGTTTGGGGCCGCACCTCCGACCACCGGAGGGTAAGCGTAAGTGCTTTCGGCGTAACACTTTCGGGTAATGGGCGATGCAGGACTCGAACCTGCGACCCCCAGCGTGTCGAGCTATAAAGTAGATACGCGGTCATGCCCGGAAGTCTATTGGCGTCAGAGAGTTTAGCCGATGTCTAGATCGCTGCAAGCCCCAATGAAAGCCGCTAAAAACCGCCATTTGTCGGTAGTATCCCGGCGGTTCGGTAGTACCAAGTAGTACCGTGCCTGGGCCTTTGAGACTGACGCGGGTTGCTGGGGAGGGGGCCACGAGGATGAAGCTGACGTCGTTAAAGCTACAGGCAACGCCATTGACGCCATTAACGCGGTCTCTTCCACGGTGAACGGCACCTCTCTCGGTCTTTTTTTGAAGCCCAGAAGGACGCCTTTAACGCGGTTAACGCGATCGGTAGCCACGCGTGCGATCTATCAGCCTACGCCATTAACGCGGTCAACGCGGTTTTTCATTTTTTTTTTCGGAGAGATTTCCTTGTCAGGCTCTAAATTTAGATGCTCCTGATGCGTGTGTGAACATTCCTGACGACTCCGCGCGGCTGACGCACTCCAGTTTGCCTGTCACATTCCTGGGGATCCGGGCCGAGGCCACCCACGAGGCAGCCCCCGCCCGGTCCCCCTGTCTGCGCCCGGATTGAGAAGGAACGGCGAACGGGCAATGACGTCGCTACTCCCGACGTCATCGGGAACGATCAGATCGAGAGTCGCTCGCGGTGAGCGATGAACTCGTCGAGGCTCTTGCAGCCCGAGGCCCGGATCTCCTCGACAAGGAGAAGCGCATGCTCGATCAGCAGGTCGGAGCGCGGGTCGCCATCGTCGAGCTCGTTACGGACGCGAGCCTCGATGTAGCCCGCCAGCGTCTGGGTGAACGTGATGCCATCCTCGCCCGGCTTGTCGAGGTCGCGATCGTCGATCGTGTTTCCGCTCCAGTCGTCAACCCAGAGCGTGATGCGGTGCCCTGTGGCCAGGGCTTCTCTCAGGAGCTTGTGCGGGTTCGCGGGCTGTCGCTTGGCTTTAGTCATGATGTAGATCCTGGTGCGTGTGCTAATGAGGTGGGGGCGCCGCTGCCGAGGGGTATTGTCAATGACAACACCCTTCGAGGGTCAGGCGACGCAACCGGTCGCCGAGATGATGTCGAGGTCATCGAGCTTGGAAGGGCTCGAGTCGGCTTGCCGTCGGCGGGGGTACACGTCAGATGTGGACCCCCGCCTCTGCGGCATCGGGGCATGGCTGGCCAAGGCGGCGATGACGTTCGACTCCAGCCCCTTCTGGATCGCCTCGGCGATGGCCTCGACGATCTCGCGGGCCGGGTCGTTGCGGTAACAGTCGGCCACCAAGTCGCGGAGCGCCTGGGCCCGAGCTTCCCGCCGTTCGGAGGCTTCGAGCTCGAGCTCTTGTCGGCTCCAACTCGCCAGTTCGTCGGCGTAGGATTCGGCCGCCTCGGGTGTCGCGAACGATTCGAGGTCGAACGGCCGTCCGTAGTTGATCCCGCGTCGTTCCCGACCCACCAAGTAACGGAGCTCATCCCCACTTGAATCGTCGGTTACGCGAATGGTCATCGTGTCGGGAGCATTGTGTTCATCCCGCGAATCGATCAGGTGCACCAGGATGGTTCGATCAGCAGAAGCAGTGGCCATGGATGGGCCCTCCCGTTGGTGTTGGGGGATGGGCCGGGGTCTGTCCCCGGCCCCGGGAGGGTTCAGGACGCCAGGCCGACTTCGAGGAGGTGCTGGGCCGCGGCCTCGTCAGCCCGGCGATCCCAGCGGCGTCCCATGGAGAGCACCTCATACCCGTAGTTCCGGGTCGGCGAGTTTTCAGCCCACCACTGGGCATCTTCCAGGGAGAACGGCAGCGTCTTCCCGGCCTTCCTGGCAGGCTTGGTCACCGGGGCGGGTTCCGGCTCCTGGGCTGCCTTCTCGGCCTCTCGCTTGGCCAGCGCCCGCTCTCGGCTGATCCTCCACCGCATCTCGTCCGCGGCCTTCTGGCCATGCGGCTCGCACCAGCCGGCATCGACACCCGGGTGCTTGTTCTCGAAGTCGCAGTACCCCCGCCAGAACGCGCTGACGACTCGCCTGGCCTCCTTGTCCGTCATCTGCGAATCCTTGAGCAGCACGACCTCGAGCTCATCCTCGGCGGCCTTGAGCGGCGGCGCCGGGGGCCGCTCCTTGAGCAGGCGACGCATCTCGTCGGCCGCGGCCTTGCGTGCCACCCGCTCGCACTCGGGCAGCGAGGCCTCGGGACAGGACCTGGCGTACTCGGCGAAGGCCCGGTTCTTCGCCCCGTTGATCCGCCGCGACTCCTCGCAAGTCAGCCCGGAGCCGTTGATGTTCGGCAACTGCCTCTGGTCGATCGGGCAGTACAGCGGGGTCTCTTCGGGCAGGACCCCTTCGGCGAAGGGGCGGTCGTGATGGGGGGCAACCCTGGTGGGCTTGATGGGCAGCTGGTAGACGTAGACGCGGACGGTACGTGCGGGTACGATCGCCATCGGTTGGGCTCCTCTGACAGCCTTACCACCGGCTCCGCTCGATCTAGTACATCGAGCGGAGCCATTTTTCTGGGAAGAGCGATTCTTCCCTCAACACCAAAAGTCTATCGAACCGCTAGCGGATGTCAAGCTTCCGAAGATGAGCAATATCGAAGAAATCTCGGCGAAACACGATGAGCGATGCGATTTTGATTTTGCCAGCGGACTGCTGTACAATTACTTGCGTTCTCTTCGAACAAGACTTGAGTCAACGGGGCGGGATATGGCTCTTGATGGGATGTTGCTTGTGGCACGATCTGACAGAAATGTCGACTCCAGTGGGGAATCCCAGAAAAGCCGTCCTATCGCGATTACCGTCCGTGGCCACGACGAGTGGAGAGGATGGGCGAATCGCCTGGCCGAGTTTACTTCGAAAAAACTCGGACTTCCCGTTTCTTTAAGCGCATTAGTAGGTATGGCATTGTCCGACTATGCGAGGAAAATCGGATTCAAAGAGGAACCACCCGATCGATGAGCGACGCATTGCCATGTGGCAACTTCGTTCACTTTGAGATCGCACAGGAAAGGATTCCGATGAGTGACGTCCCCTCACTGAGACTTATAGGTGTATCCAACTCCTTCAGCCACCTGCCAGCACTTTCGGAAGGCCCCTCTCCATTGACCGCAATCTCGGCCAAGTGGCGTCGTGTGTATGCCACCGAGTACGTATGGCAGGAGCTCGACGAAACCGTGGGCATGGTCAGCACCGTGATTAATGCCACACGGATGTGGCGGGCGGTAGGAAGCCCCGCGGGTTATGACCCCAAGACATGGCTTGAACTCGCCAAGCCCATCGTCCATGGGCTCAGTGCCTATGTCGAAAAGCTCCGGGCATTGCCTGGCGAGTTCGACGATGATTTCGACATCGATTTCAACGTATTTACCCAGCGTGTGGATGTCGAGCATCGTGGCGAGCGAGCCGGCGATGACATTTTTGCTTTTGTCCTCGCATATGCCTATGCGTGCTTGCTGGACTCTCGGACTGTGCCAAACTCACAAGCTTGACAGTCCCCCGATGTCAGGGACCACGATCCCTGAACCAACGCACTGGTCCTCGGTAGTTGACGCTACCGCGTGGCCACTTTGTTCGTGGATCGGCTTAATGAACAGCATCGGCGACCACCTCTCCGAAGGTGATCGCCGATGCTGGAGAACTGATCCCCTTCCTGGAGTAGGAAATTCATTAGAGCTCGGTCAACCTATCCAGAAATCCCGTCACAGCTCGTGACGTCTAAGGCCTCTTTACCTCCCCGTAGCATGGTCCGATGTCTAATGCCTTGGCAGGCCTAAGGAATCAAAACGCGCCAAGTGAGAGTTGGAATTGGATCCCTGGGAACTCGGATTTTACAAATTGCTTGCCTCGGAGACGCGAATGGCCGGAGCATCATTCGCGGGCGGGTCCTGATGAACATCGACAGCCTTCGATTCCTCTAAGTTAAGTGCTAAGAGACGAGAGAGGATCTCGTAATCAGTCACATCGGGCTTCCACCCGTATGCGGCGAGTACCGCTTCATCCAGCGCACGTCGGGACAGCTCGAACCAGCTAGGCCTCTGGTTATAGAGATTCGTGAGCGTACGCTGAGCAAGAAGATCCGAGCTCTTCGAGTCCTTCGGGACAAGTCGCCCGTGACGAACGATCCCGATCCCATTTTCATCAGGGGCCCGGACGAGTCTTCCCCAAGGCCCCTCGATCGTCGCCGGGAATTCGAGGACTTCCGTGCGAGTCCATTCGGGCGGATTTAGCCAGGCTTCTATCGAGTCGTCGAAGGAGCGGGCCGCCTCCGCTATCACGGCCTTAAGATTCTCGAAAGGCTCGGGGAGCGGGAATGTCTCGAAGCACGTCGTCGGCGTGTAGCGGAATCCGCTTTCTCGCTCGCGGACTTGAGTCCCCCTGGACCTGGCCCAGACCTCGTGGACGCGAGATCGCAGGATCCCCGAGAAATAATCATCATCCCTCGAAAAAACAATAAGTTGATGATCGGGCAGCGTCGGGGAAGCCACCCAGGAAAATAGTCGGTGCTTCGAGACCGTCGTCGTGCATAGGAACCGATCCAGCTTGCCGGTTGCTCGCCGGAGAGCGGGGCGAGGTTCCACATGACACCACCACCGCTCGCGGTATACCTCCCTCTTGTTATTGGCCCGCATCGGCTTGACCAAATGCCCAACCTTCGAGTATGGGGCTTCGTAAAACGAGGCCATCGTTTCCGAGCGATCGAGCCCGAAGTCGATGATCCACATGTCTCGGTTTCGCCGTGCGAGATCCAATCCATTCATCCAGGGCACGATGACATCGCTATTAGGCCTGCCATGGGGATTCGGTGCCTCTAGCAACGCCCTCGCCTCGGGGCCTGTGATTTCAAACTTCCCGCCTTTCGTGTCGCCCATGAAGGCCATACTGAGGTTGCGCGACAGCCGCCGCGATGAAGTCAGATCTGCCTCGGAAGCGGTCAGGTCGCTATTGATCCGCCCGACCGATTGGCCATTGAGGAACCTGGAAGCTTCGACGCCTCCGTCGAATCCCACCATGGAAACGTGGACGGCGGCCCCATTTAGAATCCATTCCTGATCACTTATTCCAAAAAATATCTCTCCGGATTCCTTAATATTTTTCAGGCATTCTCGATTTGCCCCTCCCCGGATGGCCTGCGTGGCGATCAGCCCCGCTCGCTTGGATTTCCCATCGGCGATTAGGCGGCGGGCCTTGTCGAACCAATAACAGCACAAGTCCGATTCGGGGCGAACGCGTCCTTTCCATAATCGAAAGAGTGCATCTATATACTCATCACCGAGCCCGTGCCGGAGCCGCTTCCCCCCCAGGAAGGGCGGATTGCCGATGATGAACTCGGCCGAAGGCCACACGGGCTCCATCGGCTCCTCCGGGCGGGATAGATCCAGGATCGCATCCTCGTTGAGTAGGTTGTCGAGCGAGCTCAGGATCGGTTCTTTGTCCACCTGATACCCGTTTGCCCGGGTCCACTGGAGCCATCCGATCCAGATCGTGACGCGGGCCAGGTCGTAGGCATAGGGGCTCTTTTCTATGCCCCTAAGCTGTGCAGGCCCCACTTTGGGATAGAACCCGTCGATGTTCCTCTCGGAGGCATAGACCAGGACTTCCTTCTCGAGATCTTTCAATTTCTGGAGCGCCACGTAGAGGAAGTTCCCGGAACCACAAGCCGGATCCAGGATCGTGACCTGCTTGAGCCGGAGCAAGAATTCGTGGACGATGCTCCTGGCTTTGCGCAACCACAGAGAATCCTGGTTTGTCTTTTTCGCGAGAACTTTCTTGCGGGATCGGGCCTCGCCTTTATCAAGCCACCCGTCGAGTTCGATCCTGGCTGTCTCCCACTCCCTCCGCAGCGGGGACAACACGACAGGTTCGATCAGGGTGGCGATGTCGGTCCGGCTCGTGTAGTGCCTCCCGACTTCGGCCAACTTCTTGGGGTCCATCCCCCGCTCGAATAAGGTCCCGAAGATTGAAGCGTCCACCTCAGCCCAATTGAGGCGCGACACCCTGTGGATCGCCTCGACTTCGAAGCTCGTCAATTCGAGCGGTTGGACGTTTGCAAATAAGTCACCGTTAAAATATCGGATCTTCTCGAGGGCACATTCGCCCCCGGTGTTCATGGTCTCGAACAGCTTGAATATCTCCCTCGATACCCATCGCGGGTCGCGATGGGTCTTCTCGATGATCTTCGTGAAAACCTGGCCATCGAGCAATCTCACGCTCTGCGCGAAGAGGCAGAAGACCACGCGATCGAGGAACATCGCCACCTGGTGCGGATCGAGACCACGGGCCCTCATATCCTGCGCGATCTTCGCAAGGCCCGCGGCGGCCTTGTCCGTGATGACCTCGACATCTTCGTCGGGGGACAGCTTGTCGGGATCGTAAAATAAACGTTCTACAATGCGACGATTCTCGGTATTGCCCAGGTCGAGCAGCTCGACAGCGTATCGCTTGGTTGCCTTGCGCGTGAAATTCGTCCTGATGTCCAAAATCCTCATATCGCATGCAGCAAGAAGGGGCGGATTTAGCAGCGACTCGCGGTATTGGCGCAGCTGTTCATGGGCCTGATCAAGCTCTTTCCCCTGGGACTTGTATTCCAGAGCGAAGAAATCACGCTTCCAGACATCGGCCCGTCCACGCCTTCCATTTGCCTTGGCTATCTCTCGTTCAAACGTAAACGTGTCTCCCACTCCATCCATCTCGGATGGCGTGGGATGATCAAAGACCCTGCACAGATCAATAAAGTGTTCTTGAGAGCCCGAACGCTCTTTCAGCGTAGACCTACGCCACTTGGATACGAATTGAGAAACGTTCACAGAGGCTGCTCCCGCCTGCGTCGGAGGGGACGTGTATTTTCCTTCCTTATCTCTATTGTCCCGATTATCCATAGAATCAGGAAATATAAAGCTAAAAAGGGGATTTCACCAAACGCAAGCTGTTGCTCCGTACATGTGGATTGATCAAACAAAGATTAAGGTTCCGCATTTTTTAGTCGGACATCGGGCCTATCCCCATGTGATGGATCATCGGGATCAAACCGAGAACATCCCATCGCACTCTCTGGGTTCGCCGACCTTGTCTGGACCGACGAATCGGCCCCGACGGTCCCCGAAGTGCCACGTTCGACGAGCTCAAGGCGCGGTATCCCACACTATGGCCGTCAATCGCCCGGTCGCTGCTCAGGTGCCGACCGGGCCTGGGTTCGACCGATGCGATCGCGGCCGACCTCAACCCGACGGTCTGCTGCTCCATCGATCGGGATGGGGGGAGCCCGATCATGCGGACTTCGAACTGGTTTATTCGCTGGACTTGCCGACGAGGGCGGCCGAGGTTATTTCATCCGCATCCTCGGCTGGCGGGTTGTCGAGGTGGTTACTGCCGAATGAGGGCGGTCCGAATGAGATTACATCCGGCGGAGCAGGCGAATGGGCCGGGGCGAACCCCCGGCCCATTCGCGCAGGGGTGGCCCTCGACGATCATCGGCTCGTCGAGGCTTCGCCTATACCCGCTCTGCATCAGGTAAATCCCTACCTTTGCATTCTTACCCTCACTAATTTAAATTGGGCGGATGCGACACGACCCTGTCTCCTGTGTGTCGGCGAATGCCGGCCCCTCGCATGGCTCGAACCCCGATAGGGCGTGAATCGAATGCCCTGTCGCAATCTCATCCCCGCGGGGTGTTATCCGTGCACATCCTCCTCGAGAACGGCCCATTCGGGGGCTGCACGCTCAGGCTCGACGGGTCCGATTGCGTCCCACGCATGATGTGGTTCAATCGCGCGGGCGAGCTGACCGACGCGACGACCGATCGCGATGAGGGCCTCTCCCGGTGGATGGGCCGGGTGGTCGAACCCGTGCCCCACCTCGAGTTGGAAGGCATCTGGGAGCCCTGCACCGAATTCGGGTACGAGAGGACCTCGGAGCCGGAGGAGGGATTTGACGTCGTGTTCAGATTCGCCGACACCCTCTCCTGGGTGCCGGGCGACAAGCCCGCGAGCGGTGGCCTGCCCGAGTAGGCCACGCCCCGGCGATACGACCGACAAATGCATCGCGAGAGCCGGTCCCTCATCCCCCGGCGATCGCGACCCGCCGGAAATCAAAACCTCCGCCGGCAAACCGTCGCCTCGAGGGGCGGCTCGAGAGGAAGGTCCAGCAGGTCCGCGACAAGTGACAGAGGCTCGGCGAAGGCCGGGACGGCGAATGGGGGTGTTTGGGGCGGCTTCGATGCCGCCGCCCCGTGACTCGGAGCGTGCATCCTGAGGAGGCCGTCGAGACCTATGCCCAAGGGCCATGGACCGCCGATCCGACGATTCGAGATTGTCCGGGAGCCCGGCGATCCCCTGGGCGACACGATCGTCCGCCGGATCTCCGACGGGACGGTCCTGGTGCGAGTCCCTGCGGGCGAATTGCCCGGGGATGAGTTCCTGGCGGTGTTCGACCTGCAACGCAGGCTGGCGGTCGCATTGGAGGACGAGAATCGGCGTCACTCCGGGGAGTAGGAATCGGCTTTGTCGCCCCCGACCGGAGCGGCGGGAGCCAGGCCTCGGCCGGCCACTCAAGCGATCAAGGACTCACCGGCAGAGCCTGGGCATAGCGAGGGATACTCGATGAGCGACGGGAATCCGCCATCACCGAAGCGACGAAGCACATCCCGCCGGGCGATCGAGTTCATCGTCGAGGCCCAGGTAGCCATGGGGCGGCACCGGGGCCTCGACGAGGGCCGGATCCGCCGCGATATCGCCCGAGCCTTCCAGGAAGCCCTGGATGACGATGGCGAAGCCCGCGAGGCCGAGGACCTCGCCCGCGGCGGGCCGATCGGGATGATCAACCTCGCCGGCATGTTCCGGCTCGTCTTCGACGAATGGGGATTGGATCGCTCGGACCAGTTCATGCAGGAGAGCTGGTACGCGATCGCAAGTCGTGCCGTGGAGCGGGCCATCGCGTTGACGAGGCCATAGTCGAGGCCATCCAGATCCCGACCTTGGGCGATCCGCCGCCAGGTCGGTCGACTCCGGACCAATCAGAGACTGTGGCCGTGACTATGCCACTCGACGGCGACCGACTTGCCCCGCGTGTAGGCCAGGATCGTGATGGAGACCTCGAGCTTCAGGGGCGATGGCAGGGGGGCAGAGTCTTCGATCCGGGTAACTTCGATCGAGAATCCCTTTCCATTGCAGTATGGCAGGAGGGTCGGATTCGGGCCGTACGCGGGAATGTCGAAGTCGAGGTCCAGGCCCGTGTCCTCCGAGGCGGCAAATCTCCGGAAGAGGAGCCGGTTCCCTTTGGGCAAGTTGCTCAGTTCCA
This sequence comes from Singulisphaera chitinilytica, assembly GCF_049331405.1. Lineage (NCBI taxonomy): Bacteria > Pseudomonadati > Planctomycetota > Planctomycetia > Isosphaerales > Isosphaeraceae > Singulisphaera > Singulisphaera chitinilytica. Next base: position 4,673,606 of record NZ_CP186274.1, on the reverse strand, counting down.
GTGTGAACGTCCCGTAGAACTCCCTGATCCGCGAGATGTCCGGTTCCCCGTCAAAGCGCAGAGTCCCCGCGAACTTCACACGAGCGTGCATCTCGTCATTGACGAAGACCCCTTGGAACGGCGTCATCACGATCGGCCGCCCGAAGTGGTCATCGCAAATCTGTGGCTCACCCTGGCGGGCATGAGACCTCCTGGTACGACGTATCATCTCGGCGGATGAGCTGCACCGCGAAGTGTCGCCCCGGGGCGGGGATGATCCTCGGGGGGCGGAGCGGCTGCCGGCGATTCTGAGCGTGGCCGTCGTCGCCGGCCTCGATCCGTCCTGCCCCATGGTCGGGGCAGGTCGGCGGATTATGTCAATTGACTCGGTAGATGTCAAAGGGCTGGGTTGGAGAAGCCCGGCCTGCATTCGAACAGTTGAGCCCGGGCGGGGACGGGACGACGTCCCGCTCATCGGGGCCCTTGGGCCTCCGTGGCGCCTGCAAGCTCGTCGATGGACGAGCGATCGGCATTCCCCTCGTGCAGCTTCTCGTACATGTCGTGGATCTGCTGGACTTCGCCCTCGGGCCTGTCCTCGAGGTTGATGAGAGTGTCGCTCGCCTTGTTCACCGACGCCAGCAGCTCGTTCAGCTTCACCTGCATGGCCAGCGTGTCCTTCGCCTGGGCCCGCTGGAGCAGGAACAGCAGGAGGAACGAGCTCATCGTCACGACCTCGTCGACGTACTGATAGGCCTCGGACCAGCCCACGACCACGGCCGCGCCGAGCCAGAAGGCGAGCAGCCCGAAACCCGCGTGGGTCCCCCACGGCCCGCTGGCGAAATCGGCCGCCCACCCGGCCAAGGATTCCAGCCGATCGGTCGTGCGCAATTTGAACACGTTTGTGAACCTCCCAACATGGGACGGAGGATCGGCCTTTCCGAGATGAGTCGCGATTGGGGGGGGAATCCTTCGCTCAACCAATGCGGAGCAGCAAATCACGATATCGATTGCTCCATCGCAGTGGGTTGCCTATCGGATCAAACATACCTCATTGCGAACGCGTCCTCGACTCCGAAGGCGGTGAGGGCGGACGTCGGAGGAGGGCGTGGAGGTCGATTTCCGACGCCGGCCGGATGTCCGCCTTGAGGACCTGCTCCATCTGGGCCAGCGCGATGGAGTTGATCTCCTCGGTGTTCGACGCCGTGCAGTCACGAGGCACGAACAGGGCGAAATCCCGCATATAGGCGTCGTTCGCGGTGAAGAGGACGCAGATGTTCCCGGCGAGCCCGGTCAGGATCAACGTCTGCGTGCCCAGGTAGTCGAGCAGGATGTCCAGGGTCGTGGAGAAGAAGGCGGAGTGCTTGGGCTTTAGGACGAAGTAATCGTCCTCGTCCGGCCTCAGGATCTCGACGAGCTCCTTGCCCCGGACGCCATCCTTGAGGCAGTGCTCGATCTGCGTGTGGAAATTCGACCGCCACCGCCCGAAGTTGTCATTGACGTAGATCACGGGGATGCCCGCGGATCTCGCCCGCCGCTTCAACTCGACGAGGCATCTGGCCATCGCCAGGGCCGGCCCCAAGATCTGATCGCCTTGAGGGAACTCCAGGTCGTTGATCGTGTCGATCATGAGCAGCGCCACGCTCGACTTGTCGGGAGCATTGCCGTGGAGGTCCTGCGTCTTTGCCATCGATGCCGTCCTCTATCGATCGGTTCCTGGGTCGCTGACACCGCCAATGCCCGGAGATCGCCTCCGGCGCACCGAACCATCCGAGCAGTTGAGGATCACCAGCTACACGCGAGCCGCGGGATGTGGCGGCACCGAGAATTCGAGATGATCCCGAGGAATCGGGAAATGCGAGCGTCCCCAAGCTATCGTCAAGTTCGCTCCGACCCCCAGGAGACGTCGGCCACAGCAGCCTCGGATCCCGCAGCTATCCGGGATTATCCCGGTCAAGCACCGCGGGAGGGCCGTCTCGATGGCAAGAATCACACCGAACGATCGGCCGAAATCATTGGCGATCCAAGGGGCGACGTTCAAGACGGGAACGCGATTTGCCCAATTCCCGCTCCGGAGCCGACACACTCGTCGGCCTACCCACACATGTCAAATCTCGAGGGATTTCCATGAAGCTCGAATCGTTGCGTGACCTGCTGATCGAACAGCTCCAGGACCTCTACGATGCCGAACAACGCATCACCAAGGCCCTCCCCAAGATGGCCGAGGCGGCGACCTCGGCCGACCTCCAGGCCGCCTTCGAGAAGCACCTGGGAGAGACCGAGGGGCACGTCGCCCGCCTCGAGGAGGCCTTCGAGCTGCTCGGGGTGAAGGCCAAGAAGAAGGCCTGCAAGGCCATCCAGGGCCTGATCAAGGAGGGGGAGGAAGCGATCGAGGAGGACGCCGAGCCCGAGGTCAAGGATGCCGCCCTCATCGCGGCCGCCCAGCGCGTCGAGCACTACGAGATGGCCGGATACGGGTCCGTCCTCGCCTACGCGAAGCTGCTCAATGAGTCGGCCGTCGTCAAGCTGCTGAAGCGTACGCTCACGGAAGAGAAGGCGACCGATAAGTCGCTCAGCGGCCTCGCCGAGTCGACCATCAACCTCGAGGCCGCCGCGGCCGAATGATGCCGCGGCCGAAGTTGCGGATCCGAAAACCCGGGTCGCCCGTGAGGAAGGAGCGAACACCTTGCCGACAGCCGATCACCCGTTGATATCATCTTCTTCCCGCCCCTCCTGGAAGACGCTCCTCGACGGGGGCGGGCCGCTCGTCCTGCCCGCGGCCCACGACGCCCTGACGGCCCGCCTGATCGCCAGGGCCGGGTTCAGGGCCTACCAGGTCGGCGGCTTCGCCCTGGCCGGGTCCCGCTACGCCTTCCCGGATATCGACCTGATCCATTACTACGAGGAGAACGAGGCGATCCGCCAGATCGTCGCCGCCTCTCCGCTTCCCGTCGTCGTCGACGCCGGGAACGGATTCGGCGACGTGAAGAATGTCGTGCGGACGGTCCGCGGCTACGAGGAACTCGGGGTGGGCGCGATCTTCATCGAGGATCAGAAGTCGCCCATAACCTGCGGCCAGATGGGCAAGAGGGAGGTGGTCGGCATCCGCGAGATGGAGGGGAAGATCGGGGCCGCGCTCGCCTCGAGGAGGAATGCCGACACGTTCATCCTCGCACGCACGGACGGCCGCAGCGCCAAGGATGTCGCCGAGGCCATCCGTCGGGGGAAGGCCTACGCGGATGCCGGCGCCGACGGGGTCTATATCGAGGGCCTGAGGAGTGCAGCCGAGCTCAAGCGGGTCGGCAAGGCGCTCAAGGACGTCCCCTTGGCGACGACCCTCATGGAGGGGGGCGGGCGACTCCCGTAGATGCCGCCGCACGAGATTTACGAGCTAGGGTTCGCGATGATCATGTACCCGACGACGGTGCTCTTCCAGGTGGGCAGCGCCATCGAGCGGGCGTTGGCGAGACTCAAGGCGGGCGAGCCGATGCCGGGCGAGGGAGTCATGAACCTCGATGCTTTCGAGGAAATCGTGGACCTGCCGGCCTGGCGGGCGGCAGAAAAGCGTTTCGGCGGATGATCCGGGCAATAAACGTTCGGGCGATTTTTGATACGAGAGCATGGGGCGGGACGCGCTCGACCCCTTTCTTCGATGTCAGTCACCTCAATGATCAAGGCCGAGACGGGCACCTCACGATCGACGAGCGACCGAGGGCGCATGGAGCCCGGATCGGCAACGCAGGCGCCCGCCCGAATGGAATGCCACGGAACCCCATGCGTCGGCATCAGGAGGTTAGATCTTGGCCGAGAAGGGCAAGCAACGATCCGCGTCGATAGAGCCGTAGAAGCGACGGGCTGACTGCATCAAGGGCCGGCCTATTGCCAAACTTCGTGGGACGACTCGCCGGTTCAGTTCGGAGGAGGCCGCCTCGGCCGGCAAGCTAGGCGGCCGATCCGTCAGTCGGGATCGCGAGCATATGGCCGCCATCGGCCGCAAGGGGGGGAACGCTCGGAAAGCCCGACTCGCGGACGGTCTCGCCGGCCGGCTCGATGTGGCGGAAGTCTCCGAGGGCGCCATTAGCGATCGCGACGATCGTGAGCTCACTCCGAGAGAGTAAGCCCCTGCGGGCCAAAGCCGGGCGACCGAGGATCCGGCCCCGGCCGGGAGGCCGATGCGTGTGCTGCTCGAGGACGGCCCATTCGGGGAATGCTCCATCCGGCGTCGGGCACGCGAATCGGGTCCCCGATCGCCTCTGGATCGACTCCGCGGGACGGGTCGTCGCCTCGACGTTCGAGCCGAGCCGGGGTTCGATCACCTGGGTCGGCCGGGTCGTAGACCCCGTCCCCCTCCTCGATCGGGATGATGACCTGGAGTCGGGCGGCCAGTGCGTGTACGAGGGGACCGAGGACTCGGCCGCGGATTACGACGGCGTGCTCGGGTTCGTCTCCGAGTCCAAGGCCGGGAAAGGTCGGCGAACCGGCTTGCCCCACGGGTGAATCACGAAAACCTCGCTATCGGGGGGCTTCGCCACGGCGGACGCCCTGGACCATTCCAAGACTTGCGTCGATCGAGCCCCGTCGATGTAACGTTACGGTAACGTACGCGTAGCGCTACAAACCTGTCGGGGATGGCTCGAGTTCCTTACCTCCAAAAGGTAGCCCCGGACAAATCCGAGACACCGTTGCTGCAACGCGTTGCATGGCGTTGCTGCAACGCGTTGCATGGCGTTGCTGCAACGCTGCAAGCCGGGCTCTCCGTCGGTGGTGGAGAGAGTCGGTGCCGTGGGCAATGCCACCTCCAGGGGCAATGACCGAAGGAGGGCATCATGCCGGAGGGCCACGCCGCTCGGGGAAACCTTAGGACAAGGTGTCCTCGCCGTCACCAAAGTCGAGGGATGGATCGGCGGCCGAGCCGGGGTACGACGGGTCGGCCCCTCATGAGACTCGGCGAGCCTTCGCCGCAGGGCCTCTTGGGCGCGGGGGGCGCATTTTCGAGGCCGGATCTCAACCCTCGCGAGGGACGATCCGCATAGGGTGAAAGAAAAGCCCGCGGGGGCTTTACCGCCCCCGTAAGGTTACTTCGCATCCACCATCATTCAACGGAGGGGCTCACGTCGCATGGTCAGGGGATTCCGACTCAGGTTCACGTCTCCCGAGCTGAAGAAGCACTTCAAGGATCGCTCCAATTACCACCGGAAGCGGGCGGAGGAGAAGGCGGCCCGGCTGTCGACGCTCCGCGTGGCGGGCGAGCGGGCCGAGCCCTCGGCGACGGGGGCTCCCCAGGCGGAGGCGTCGAAGGCCGGCCAAGTCGGTCAGGGCGAGGAGCCCGTCGGCGATCTCGAGCGGGATATCAAGGATCATCTCGGCAAGACCTCGATGTTCGACCTGTTCGCCGAACACCTTTTCGCCGAGGACTACGACCTCGAAGAGAGCGACCTCGTCCGCCTGGAGCTCCTCCGGCGTTGACCTGCTTACTCAGCACGTCGCCGCGACGATACGCCTTACCGAACATGGCCAGGAAAGCAGAGTGCAACTTCGAGCAACCCTGCTCCTCGGGATTGGGCCCGATCTCCGTGGCTCCTCCTCATCAACTTAACGGTACGATTCGAAGTTCCACCCCGAAATCTCCTGGCCTTCAGGGGCCATCCCCGCCCTGCGGCGGGGTTTCCTCGTGTCCGACGACGCGGTCGCGGCCCAGGCGTTTCGCCCGGTACATCGCCCGGTCCGACTGCCCCATCAGGTCCTCGAGCGTGCGGGCGTCGGGCGACAGGGTCGCCAGGCCGAAGCTCGCCGTAACCGGGCCGTGCGGCCAGCGATGGGCCTTCAACGCCGCGCGCACCGACTCCGCCCAGTCCCTTCCCGAGCGCTCGTCGGCGTCGGCCAGGAGGGCGGCGAACTCCTCGCCGCCGTACCTCGCGACCAGGTCCCCGGGCCCGTCCGCGACCTGAGCAGCACCGCCACGTCGCGGAGGGCCTCGTCGCCGGCCGGGTGGCCGTGGCGGTCGTTGTAGGCCTTGAACCCGTCGAGGTCGAGCACGACCAGCGTCAGCCCGGCGTCCCGGGCCAGGGCCCCCTCGATCGCCGCCCGGCAGGCGCGGCGGAAGTGGCGGCGATTCCGGAGCCCGGTGAGGTCGTCGGTGTTCGCCAGCTCGGCGAGCCGGGCGTTCTCCCGCTCGAGCTCCCTCACGCGTGCGGGCGAGCCCCCCGGCCGAGGATCTCCGACCCGGATCCGAGGCCGTCGAGCCGCCGGGCCGGCCGGGGTCGGCGAAGTCGCCCGGCCGTTGGCCGCGGCCGCGGCGGGGCCCGGCTTCCCCTCCAGGAGGCGGATGAAGGCCGAGACGACGGCCGGATCCAGGTGCGTCCCCGAGAGGGACCTCAGGTGCCCGCGGACCTCCTCCTCGGGCCAGGCGGCACGGTAGGGCCGGTCCGACCGCAGCGCGTCCCAGATGTCCACCGCGGCGAAGAGCCGGGCCGACAGCGGGATCGCCTCCCCGGCCACGCCCTCCGGATAGCCCGTGCCGTCCCACCTCTCGTGGTGCCCGTACGGGATCTCCAGCGCCCTCCGCAGCACGGGGATCCCCTCCAGCCAGTCGCGGGCATTCGTCGGGTGCCGCCGCATCACCTCCCACTCCGGCTCGGTCAGCTTGCCCGGCTTGAGCAACACGGCGTCCGGCACTCCGAGCTTGCCGATGTCGTGCAGGAGGGCCCCGCGGCGGATGTGGACCAGGTCCTCCCCCGCCAGCCCCATGGCCCTGGCCAGGCGGAGGCTCATCTCGGTGACGCGGCGGGTGTGCCCCTCCGTCTCCTTGTCCCTCAGGTCCAGCGCCTTGGCCCAGCCCTCGATCGTCTCGTCGTAGGCGGCCGCCAGCTCCCGGTTGAGCGAGCGGATCTTCGCCTCGGACTCGCGTCGCTCGGTCACGTCGACGACGAAGCCCTCGTAGTAGAGGACGTGCCCCGCCGCGTCTCGCGCGGCCCTCGAGCTCTCCGAGATCCAGATGACCGCCCCGTCCTTGCGGCGGACCTGCGACTCGAACCCGGCGACGAGCCCGCGCTCGTCGACGATCGCGAGGAATTCGCCGCGCCGCGCGGGGTCGACATAGAGCTGTCGGCCGAGGACCCCGAGGTCCGCCATCAGCTCCTCGGGCGACGCGTAGCCCAGGATGCGGGCCAGGGCCGGGTTGGCGCGGAGGAAGCGGCCGTCGGGGCCGACCTGATAGATGCCGTCGATCGCGTTCTCGAAGATGCTCCGGTACGCCTCCTCGGCGCGGCGGAGCGAGTCGGCCTGGGCCAGGAGCTCGGCCGTGCGCTCGCGGACGCGGAGCTCGAGCTCGTCGTGGGCCCGCCGCAGCTCGGCCTCGGCCCGCTTCTTCTGGGTGACGTCGCTCTCGATGGCGATGAAGTTCCTGAGCATGCCCGCCTCGTCGCGGATCGGCCGGGCGTCGATGGCCAGCCAGTACTCCCGGCCCGACTTGCTGTAGTTGAGCACCTCCGCCGTGAAGCCCAGCCCGGCGGCCTGCCGCTCGCGCATGTGGCGGACCGCCTCAGGGTCGGTGCCGGGGCCCTGCAGGAACGAGCCGGGCCGCCGGCCGATCGCCTCCTCGGGGGAATATTCGGTGACCCGGGTGAAGCCCTCGTTGACCCACTCGATCCGCCCGTGGGCGTCGGTGATGATGACGGCGTTGTCCGTCCGGCTGGCCACCAGGGCCAGCCTGCGGGCCTGGGCCTCGCTCTCGCGCAGGGCCCGCTCGGACCGGACCCGGTCGGTGATGTCCCGGGCGACCTTCGAGGAGCCGACGATCCGCCCCCGGGCGTCCCGGATCGGGGAGACGCTCAGCGAGACGTCGATGATGCGCCCGTCCTTGGCCCGGCGCCGGGTCTCGAAGTGCTCGACTCGCTCGCCGCGGCGGACTCGCGCCAGGACCGCGTCCATCTCCCCCGCCCGCTCGTCGGGGATGAGGAAGGAGATGTGCCGGCCGACGGCCTCCTCCCGGGAGTAGCCGAAGAGCCGCTCGGCGCCCGCGTTCCAGCTGGAGATGATCCCGTCGAGGTCCTTGGAGATGATCGCGTCGTCGGACGACTCGACGATGGCCGCCAGGGCCCGATGCTCCTCCTCGATCCGCCTCCTGTCCTCGATGTCTCGGGCCCGGACGATGAACTCGGGGCGGCCGTCGTGCCGGACCGCGATCCAGGACATCTCGGCCAGGACGGTCCCGCCGTCCTTGCGTCGCGCCACGGCCTCGACGCGGTCGCGGGCCCGGGGCCCGTCGGGCCCGGCGAGCCGTGCGGTGACGCCGTCCGGGCAGAGGACGAGCTCGTCCAGGCCCAGCCCCCTGGCCTCGAGCCCCGTGTAGCCGAACATGCGCTCGGCCGCCGGGTTGAACTCCAATATCTTCCCGCCAACGTCGACGGTCGCGATGGCGTCGTCGGAGGCCTCGAAGAGGGCGGCCTTGCGGGCCTGCGACTCGCGGGCTTCGCCCTCGGAACGCCGGGCGGCGAACCAGGCCTGGCGGGCCTCGAGCTGCGCCATGGCCTGGCGTCCCAGCGCCCTGAGCATCTCCAGCTGGGCGGGGCCGAGCTCGCGCGGGACCCGGTCCAGGACGCAGAGCGTGCCCAGGGGGTGGCCGGCGGGGTCGACGAGGGGGGAGCCGGCGTAGAAGCGGATCCCCGGGTCGCCCGTCACCAGCGGATTTCGTGCGAAGCGGTCGTCGAGCGCCGCGTCCGGGACCACGAAGGTGCCTTCGCCGAGGATGGCGTGGGAGCAGAAGGAGACGTCGCGCGGCGTCTCGACCACTCCCAGGCCGTATCGGGCCTTGAACCACTGGCGGTCGGCGTCCACAAGGCTGATCAGGGCGATGGGGGCGCCGCAGATGAAGGCGGCCAGCCTGACGAGGTCGTCGAAGGCCTGCTCGGGCCCGGTGTCGAGGATCGCGTATCGCCCGAGGGCGGCGAGCCGCGCCAATTCGTCCTTGGGATCGACAATCATCGGCCTCGTCCGGCGTCGGAGGGCGGCACGGCGAGCCCGCCGACGGGCGGAGCTTCGTCCCGCTACATGATACCTAACCGAAACGTAGGACAGGTTCGGGACCTGTGATTGCAAATTGAGCCGATTCCTTGGACGGGTGTTGCGGCGGCTCACCATCGAGGCCGTCCTTCGATATGCCCGCATGCCTCCTCGGCGCCATAAGTATTCGCATCCTTTTTTACTTAGACATGTCTAAATTTTTCCACGGATAAGTAAATATTTGTCTCCATTCCCCCCGTCAACAAAATCCGGGCGTCCTGGTTCACAAATCGCAGCGTGTCGCACTTAGGTTATGGCTGGGGGCTGGTATCCGGTGACGATCCTTCACCCATGCGTCGGCCATCAAGTTTGATGCCCGGAACTGCTGGCTATAACTCGGGCCTTGGGAGCAGAGGAGCCCTCATGCTGAGCGACAAAGAGACGGTGCTGACCGCATATCCGACGGCCCTGGCGCGATGGGGCAGCGAGCCCGGTGCCGATGAGGCCCGATGGATTATCCTTCGATCCGATGAGATCGTCGACGAATCTTACGGGGCCGGGGCGACGGAGGGCGAGGCGTGGTCGGACGCGGTCTGGAAAATCCTCGAGGAATCGGCGATGAGGCGATGAAGGGATCAGTCCCGAAGCGTGCCTCGGGCTACGATGAAATAAAACAACAAAACCAATCATAAATCTTGCACTTCAAAGATCATTGTTATATGAAGGCAACGAGAGTTTAGCTCTTGAGGCTTGAAATGGGTGGAGGCAAGACTACCCCCATTGTCAAGCGTCACTTTAGCAATCATGATGCGGCAAGCCCGGCCGAGGATCGATCGACTCCCGACGACTTGCCTGCCACGCGAGTGCAGCCGCTCGGCAAGAGTGATGTTGAATGCGATCCGTCAAGAATGGGAAGACGCGAGCCTCACTCCTCGGCAGGCTCCATCGCAATCCGGACGATCCCGAACTCTGGAAGGAATTCGTCCGCCATTACGGGCCATCCATCTACGCCTGGGCCTTGAGATGGGGGGTGCAGGACGCCGACGCCGAGGACGTCGTCCAAGCGGTGCTCATGAAACTCGCGCTCAAGCTCCGTGAGTTCGTCTTCGACCCCTCTAGGAGCTTTCGCGGCTGGCTCAAGACCCTCGCTCACAATGCCTGGCGTGACCAGGCCGACCGCCATGCCGGGCGGGATCGAGGGAGCGGCGACGACGCAGTCTTGCTGATGCTCGATAGGGCCGAGGCCAGGAAGAGCCTCGCCGAATGCTTGGAGGAGTCCTTCGACCTGGAGCTGTTCCGCGAGGCGATGGATAGGGTCCGACTCCGGGTCGAGCCGAAGACCTGGGAAGCCTTCCGACTGCTGGCGTTCGACGGCTGGTCGGGGCTCGATGCCGCCCGCCATCTTGGGATGAAGCCCGCGACGGTTTTCGTCGCGCGCAGCAAAGTCCAGCGGATGCTCCGGGACGTGGTCGCCATGCTGGAGCGCGGAGAATGGGATTCCGCCCCGAGCATATGACCGAGGAAGGGTTCGAGCCCCGACGAGCGCCATGGGAAACTGCCCCGACGAATCCGAGTTGACGCGGCTGCTGGACGGCGAACTCGCTGCGACGCGGCGGGCGGCAGTCGAGGCCCACGTCGACGAGTGCCCCGACTGCCAGCGCGAACTCGACCGGCTGACCCGGGAGGAGGCCGAGTCGACGAGCTCCCTGGGCCGCATGATCAGGCTCGGCCCCGCGATCGAGGCCCAGGAGACCTGGGACCACGTCGTCGAGAGGATTGCGGGCCTGGACTCCTTCCCGCCAGGGCCTCGGGAAGGATGCGCCGCGGCCGAGGAGGCGTGGCCGCGTATCGAGGGGTACGAAATCCTGGGCGAGTTGGGCCGCGGCGGCATGGCCGTCGTCTTCCGGGCCAGGCATGTCGGCCTCGGGAGGGTCGTGGCCCTCAAGATGCTGCTGCTGGGCCGACGGCACGACGAGGGTTCGCGGGACCGGCTCCGCGAGGAGGCTCGGACGCTCGCCCGGCTTCGCCACCCCAATATCGTCAAGGTCTATGACATCGGCGAGCATGACGGGCTCCCCTTCTTCTCCCTCGAGTTGGTCGAGGGCACGAGCTTGTCCCGCTGGATGGACGGGCTCCCCCAGGATCCGAGGCTCGCCGCTAGGGTCGTCATGAAGATCGCCATCGCGATCGACTATGCCCACCGGAACGGCGTCCTCCACCGAGACCTGTCCCCGGCAAACGTCCTGATCGGCCACACAACCGGGGCAGAATCGGAGGGCGAGGAGCCACCTGGCGACGCGAAGCATCAGGTTCTAATGCCGCCGATTAAAGTGTCCGACTTCGGCCTGGCGAAAGTCCTCGACGACTTGGGGACGCCGGCCGGCCCCCGGACCGAGCCGGGCTTGATCGTCGGGACGCCACAATATATGGCCCCGGAGCAGGCCCGCCTGACCGGCGAGGCTATCGGACCGGGAGCCGACGTGTACGCCCTGGGGGCTATCTTCTACGAATTGCTGGCCGGCCACCCCCCATTCCCCGCGGAGACGCCGCTCAAGACGCTCTTCAGGGTGGTCCACGAGCAGCCTTCTCCATTGACTATAAATCGGCCCAGGCTGCCCAGAGATCTGGTCACGATCTGCACAAAGTGCATGGAGAAGGAAACTCCTCGTCGATATCCGACGGCGGCGGCCGTGGCCGAGGACCTGCGACGCTACCTCGCCTCGGAGGCCATCCTGGCCCGCCCGGCGGGCACTCTCGGTCGCCTGGCGCGTTGGATCCGGCGCAAGCCCGCCTTGGCAGGCTTGCTGCTCGGCACGGCCATGGTCGCCCTCGCGACATTCGCCGCCATCCTCTGGTTGTGGCGGGATGCCGCCGCCGCTCGCGGTCGGGCCGAAGCCTTGGTGGTCTCGGAGGGATTGGCGAAGGAGATCGCCTCGAGGCAGAGGGACGAGGCGTCAAGTGCCAGGGCAGAATCCGATCGCCTTGCCGCGGAGTTGCTCCTGGACGAGAGCCTGGCGGCTTGCGAGCGAGGCGAAGTCGAGGCCGGCCTGAATGGGCTCGGCCTCGCCCGGAACAAGGCCGAAGCCGCGGGCCTGCGGGACATCGCGCACGCGTGCCGTGCCAATATCGCGAGCTGGAGTCATCACCAGGCGACGACCTCGGTGAGCCCGCCGCTCGGCTCGAGCGTCCTGTCCGTCGCCTTCAGCCCGGACGGCCGACGGGTCCTCGCCGGACAGTGGGTCAACGCCCATAAGAAGGCCGGCCCCGGCGTTGCGCGGCTCTGGGATCCGGAGGGATGGAAGCCGGTCGGCCCCGCACTCCAGATCGAGGCCTCCATGGCATGCGTCGCCTTCAGCCCGGACGGGCGGCGAATCCTCACGGGCGATGCCGAGGGGCGAGTTCGACTCTGGGACGCTGCGACGGGGAGCCCGGTCGGGCCGGTGCTCCGCGCATTGCGCTCCCTCTCCGGGATCGCGTTCCATCCTGACGGTCGGCGTTTCGCCGCAGGAGGGGTGTCGCTTGCCTCGGTCCGAGGCGAGGTATGCTTATGGGAAGTGGATGGCGGGGACCGGGTCGCGGCCTCGTTTTCGCTGGCGGGTCCCGTGGACGCCTTTGTCTTCAGCCCCGACGGTAAGACGCTCGCGACGGCGTCCCGGGTGCCCGGAACGCCGCTCGAATCGGACAGCGCCGAGGTATGCCGGTGGGACCTGGCGACCGGACAGCGAGCGGGACCGAGGCTCATCCATGATTCCATCGTCCGCGCCATCGCCCTTTGCCCGGACGGGAATCACATTGCCACGGGAGGCGACTCCAGGGTAGCGACCCTCTGGGACGTGTCGAAAGGCAGGCGAACCGGCCTGAGATTCCTGCACCCGGACCGGATCACGACGCTGGCGTTCGCTCCGGACGGGAAGATTCTCGCGGTCGGGGGGGGTGAGATCGAGCAGAACCCTTCGCTCGGATCGATGGCACGCAGGGAGTCAAGCGTGAGGCTATGGGACATCGCCAGCGGCAATGCGGTCTCGACACCGTTAAGCCACCCCGACGTCGTGCATGGCTTCGCGTTCGCTCCTGACGGCAGGCGGATTGCAACCGCATGCAGGGATGGACATCTACGTGTCTTTAAATTGAACCACACCTTGATTGCGGAGCGACATCTGTCGTCCACATGCATTTCGATGGGATTCGGCCGTGGAGGCAAGCTGCTGGTCACGGTTGGGGAGCGGCCGGATCCGGCGGGGAAGGGGTGGAGTCAGGTCTGGGATACCGAGACCGGCAAGCCCGCCCGTCATCCCCTCGAGCATCCGTCGATCGTCCTTTCCCTGGCAATATCCGCCGACGGAAATTCCTACGCATTGGGCATGGCGAATGGACTGGTCCGAGTCCTCGACTCACGCTCCGACAAAGCCGCAGGCCCCGACCAGATGCTCGAGGGCCCCGTCTCCTCAATCTCTTTCGCGCCCGGCGGCGACCTGGTGCTCGCCAAGGCGCCCTCGAAGATGGCGAAGGCTTGGGATTGGCGAACCGGGAGGATTGCCTGGGCCTCGGCTCCCGGGGACATGTCCGTGGTGACGGCCATCAGCCCCGACGGGAGAATGGTGGTGACCGACCGAGATAGTGCGGGGCTCGGCCTCTGGGATATCAAGAAAAATGCCCCCGCTGGCGAAGTCCGGCTCCGGCCGGCCCGGCGATTCCTCTCCGCCGACATCAGCCCGGACGGACGCAAGGTGATCGCGGGCGATGATGAAAGAGTGGTGCGTTGCTGGGACTTGGTGGATGGAAGCGTCACCGAGGCCGCCTTCATTGAGGAATTGGTATGGCGGGCCGCATTCACGGGCAGGGGCGCTAGGGCCTATGCCGTGGCCGGTTATGGAGTGGAGAGTCATGGATTCGTCTATCTCTGGGATCCTCTCTCGACGGGCCCCCCGCAGCGTCTACCCTATCGCGTGAACGTCCGTACGGTCGGATTCGATCCGGTCAGGCATCTCCTAGTGACCGGCGGCTGGACGGGCGGTATTCGCTTATGGGACGAAGGGACCGGGCGTCAGATCGGCCCCGAGTTGACGAATGCCGGGAAAGTGACTGTTCTCGCCTGTTCCCCGGGGGTGCCGTACATCGCGACATGCGACGTATTCGGCCACCTTCGCATTTGGAGCATCCCCCGCGATTAACCCTTCTTGCATTCGCCAGAGCCGACGCGACTCCCAATCGACATTCGACGAGGGGAAGAAGCGATCGGTCACGACGAGAGCCCGGCGGCCCCAGGCGCACTTGAACTCCAGTTGCCGCCGGAACTCGCCCCTCGCCGCATCGCCGAAAGACCCGGCCAGCTTGGTTCTCGCAAGGCCCTCGACGTTCAGGTCCTCGATGCAGATCGCCTCATGCCGATCCACGAGGTCGGTGCTGAGCTCGTGGAGGAAGTCCTTCCGCTGGTTCTTTGACTTGCGGTGGGCGGGCCGCTTCTTCGCCTCCTCCCGGCGTTTCGAGCCGAGCTTGCGGCGGTATCCAGCCAAATTCTTCTCCTCCATGAATCGAATGAATCGTTCTTACATAAATTTTTGGGCATGATCCATTAGGTTTCGACCGGCTCCGCCGTAGATTCATTAGCTGATCGCCACGCGGAATGTCTTGACGGGAGTGTGAGGCCGCGAGGGGTAAAGGAGGGCGGAGAATCATCTTCCTCGCGGGGCCGCTGGCGCCGGGCCCGCGGGGAGGGATGAATGCGGGGACACCGCCGTGATCAAACCGGCAGTAGCTTGCGGTGGATGCTGATGTACGAGGCAAGGATGCGAATTCAAATCAATGGTACGCCTTAAAGGTACAAGGCCCATGATGCACGCCACACGTGCGAGGGATCCAGGATGTAAGCCGGACGGCCCTTCTAAGATCGTCCTGATCATCGAAGAGCCGTCGATAACCCGAAGGGCTATGGAATGCCTCTTCCGCCATTGCGGGTGGACCGTGGCCACTGCGACAACCCTGGAGCAAGCCCTCACGCTCCTCGAGATGGGCCCGGGCTATATCATCGTTGACCTGATGCTCTGCGACGGGGAGGGCGAGACGATCCTCAGGGCAGTGAAGAACACGAGTCCCTTGGCTTGGATCATCGCCACCACCGGGGGTGGCGATCGGGAGCGGTATGAGCAGGACGATCAACATTCGCCTCATGCCTTGCTCCGCAAGCCTCTCAACATCTCGACGATCTGTTCCGCGGTCATCGAGCGGGAAGCCTTCGCCTCGTCGCCACGGAAGCATAAGGCGACGCCCGCCGAGGAAAGCCTCCCTGCCGGTTGATGCACGCGGCGAGTGCCTTCCGGACTTCGGGGGCCATGGCCGACCGCCCCGGCATGGGCATGATCTCAATTGGACAGGATAGGGAGGTTGAAGATGGTTGATGTGTTGTTGTATGGCCACGACGAAGATGGACGACTCGACGTCAAGGAATGCAAGGTGGCGAGCCTGGAGGCTCTCGCCCTAATGTTCTCGGGAAACTCCCCGAGGCGTTGGGAATGGGCCGAGGTCGAAGTCCATGACGAATTCGGCACCCTGTGTGTCGAACGCTATCCGGCCGAGGCACTGCGTGCGATCCTAGGGTGCCCCGCACCCGTTGCTGAGCCTGGCGGCACGCCCTTGCATCGCGGCTCATGCCGCAATTCGATATGGCTCAAGATGGATTCCAGGGTGGTGCGAGCAATTGAGCGATGAGTGCGCCGAGGAGTGCCCGCCCGCGGGCCCGGGCGTTGTGGACGAACTGGAAGAATGCGAGGTAGAGCGGCAGCGATTCCTGCGGGATGCCGCGGTGCGGGCGGAGCCAACTCCGCAGGAGCGACCAGAAGCCTTCCATCGTGTTCACGTGGACCTCATGGAAGCCGTCGCCGTCCTCGTCCCGGGCATATTCACCTCTCCCGTGACACACCGTCTTATGCCGATATCCCCACTCCTCCAGCCGGCAGTCGATGTCGTACTCGTCGGTGTGGATCAGCGTCCCCGGGGCGATCGTCGCCTCGATCAAGGGTCGGATAGTGGCCTACTGGACGTTCGCCAGCATCCGGATCACGACCCGCCCGCCGCGCTGCAGCATGCCGAAGATCGGAGGCTTCTCCTTCTCGAGCGTCCCCCGGCCCGGGCCCCCTCTCAGGCGTCGCCGTCGGCCGGCTCGCCCTTTTTTTTGACCGCCTCGGGATGGCCCTTGTGCCCGGCCACGACATAGACCTCGTCGCATTCGACCTCGCCGGAGAGCGGCTCGGGCGGCGTCCGGGCGACGATCCCGCGGCGGAGGGTCGTGATCATCTCGCGGGCGTCGGACTTATCGATGCCGAGCTCGCGGGCGACCTGCAATCCCGAGAGGTTCAGCCCCATGAGATATAAGCAGGCGATCCAGGCCCTCAACGGCTGGTGATGGCCCGCGAAGACGGTGCCGGTCAGGTCGTCGAAGCGCCTCCCGCAGCCATGGCATTCGTATCGCTGGCGCTCGGGCTGTGTGTCATCGCGGCCGTTCTTGACGACCGCGGCCGATTCGCAGGAAGGGCAGGCGACGCCATCTGGCCACCGCATATCGCGGACGGTCTGGAAGCACTTGGCGTCGTCGAAGAGGTCCTGAATGTTCACCATGATGGGGGCTCGCGGTGCCGATCGCGACGGCGGTCAGGGACGTGCAAGGCCCTCGATCCTAGCAGAGCAGAACGTCGAATTCCTCATCACCCCGGAATCCGCCTTGAGCCTTCGATATTATCCCATCCCAGCCCTCCTTTCCCTCGTTGACCGATGCCCGGATCCGGCGACAATCCATCGACTTACGAGGGGAGCAACCGGGAGCGGGCGATCGGGGGGAGAGGACAAGCCATCGATCCCCCCTCGCGGGGCATCGATGCGATGAGGCCCATGCCCTGACCTCCTTTCGAATGGGTCTAAGGCCTCGCGCCGCGCGATACATTTCCGGATGCCAACCCATCCGTCGTCGCTCCCGAGGTCCGCGGAGATCGGCGTCCTGATTCGCCCAGTGACGTTCAGCGGGAGGACTCCAGCCCGTCGTCGGCCCCGGGTGCGATGAACGCCTCTCCGGACGCCACCTTACGGATCGCCTCGATCAAGTATTCGGGGGCCGCACGCTTGAGCACGTAGCCGCAAGCCCCCGCCTCGAACATGGCCCGACGATACCCAGCTCCCTCGTGAGTGGTCAGCGCGATGACGCGGATCCACGGGCGTGAGTGGAAGATCCGACGCGTCGCCTCGATCCCGCCGATCCCGGGCATGGAGACGTCCATCACCACGACGTGGGGGGAGAGCCGGCCAACGCCCTCGACGGCCCCCTCGCCGTTGGACGCCTCGCCGACGACGGCCATGTCGGGCTCGGAGTCGATGAGATGCCGCACCCCATCGCGGATGACGGCGTGATCGTCGGCTATATAGATCCTAAGGTGTCTCAATGGCGGATTCCTCCGAGCCCCTTCATCCGTGCTGGGGATGCGATAAAGACCCCGGGGCCCCCCCGTCCTCGCCGTGTCAAGCCTTCCCACTCCATCGTGGGGACCGCCGACATCGGCGGGGGCGTGCATCGCCCGGGACTCGCCTGCGAATCCGGCAGCGGGTCGAGCAAACCGGGACGGACGCCGACGGACGCTGCATGGTCCGCCGAATCGCGCCACGGTCTACTTCAGACCGGCGACGGTCATCGTCGTCGGCCAGACCCCCTCCGGCGACGCCTCGCATCCTCGCGAGTCGTTGTGAGGATGTAAGGCGAAGGGAATGCCAAGCGGGCCGACCGAGGCGGCTAGAGTGAGCCGTACGGCATCGGGGCGAGGTGGATTGGTCACTCTCTTTATCCAAGGCACTGTGCGGCAATGAGTTGAGGAACTGGGAATT
Organism: Singulisphaera chitinilytica; assembly: GCF_049331405.1. Classification (NCBI taxonomy): domain Bacteria; kingdom Pseudomonadati; phylum Planctomycetota; class Planctomycetia; order Isosphaerales; family Isosphaeraceae; genus Singulisphaera; species Singulisphaera chitinilytica. Next base: position 4,655,768 of record NZ_CP186274.1, on the reverse strand, counting down.
TTGACGGAAGCCGGACTTGCCAGGCCGCGGAGGCCCGACTGAGGCATATCAATTTGAGAAACCTCTCAATCCGAGGTGCGGACCCTCATCCCCGTGCCTCATGTTGACAATACGTTTTCAGCAATGTCGAACGGGCCTCGTCACGCTTCCACCGTCACACCCGAGCGCGTGACGGCGTGACGCGACGCGCTCGCAACGTGACGCGTCACGCGTGATGCGTGACGGGGCGTGTCGCTCTTGTGATGCCCTCGACCCCGACGCGGTCCGGCTCGCCGTAACCTCCCAATCGGCATCGACTTGGCCATGTGCTCCACGTCGAGGATATGGCTCCCGCACGACGCCCCGGAACCCCGATGGGCGAGAGATCGGCTCGTCGCGGCGCTCGCGCGTCACACCCAAGCGTGACGCGCGAGCGCCCGCGTCGTGTGCACTCGACGATGGGTGCCGGCTCGGATCAACGGTATGCCCCCAAAGGATCGCCATCGGAATCGAGGCGAATTCGGTGAAGCGGCGCAAAAAGCCATTCAGATCCCCGGCCGGGATGTGTGTAACCGGGCAGGAGGGATGGGATGGACGAGATGCCGAGCACGCGACCCAGCCTGCTGGTCCGCCTGCGAGACCCGCGTGATGAGCAGGCCTGGGGCGAATTCGAGCAAATCTACGCCCCGCTGGTCCACCGGCTCGCGCGCCGGAGTGGCCTGCAGGACGCCGACGCCGATGACCTGGTCCAGGAGGTCCTCCGCACCGTGGCCGGAGCGATCGACGGGTGGGATCCCGATCCGGCGCGGGGCTCGTTCCGGGGCTGGCTCTTCAGGATCGCCCGCAACCTGATGATCAACCTGATGACCCGGCAGAAGTCGCTGGCATCGGGCTCCGGCGATACCGGGCTCCGGATCCTCCTCGAGTCCCACCCGGCCCCCTCCGGCGGGGACTCGGCCGCCTTCGACGACGAATATCGGAGCCGAGTGCTCGCCTGGGCGGCCGAGCAGGTCCGCGGCGAATTCACCGCGTTAGCCTGGCAGGTCTTCTGGGCCGCCGGGGTCGAGGGCAAGTCGGCGGGGGTGGTCGCGCGGGAGCTGAACGTGACGGTCGGGACCGTCTATCAATACAAGAGCCGCATCATGGCCCGTCTCCGTCAGAAGATCGGGCAAGCCGAGGGCGAGCGATGAACGACGAGCGGAATCGCTTTATGAACGTACGAGCCGACCGATGCGACACGGCCCGGCTTGCACTCCTGCTCGAGGGCCGCCTGCCGGGCGCGGACGAGCCGGCCTTGGTCGCCCACCTCGACGCATGCCGGGCATGCCAGCGTCGCCTCGACGAGCTGGCCGCCGAGGCCCCGTGGTGGGGCGCGTTGCGTCGCCTCGACGACGCGGTGGGGCCGTCGGCGACGGACCGCCGCGGGGGCTGCGAGCAGGAGAAGAGGGCCTGCCGCGGGATGCGGCGCGCCGCCGGGAAGCCGGGGGACGAGGCGCTCGGCTTCCTCGCCCCCTCGGAGGATCCGGGCTGCCTCGGTCGCCTCGGTCACTTCAGGGTCGACGAGGTCCTCGGCCGCGGGGGCATGGGCGTCGTGCTGCGGGCGTTCGACGAGGTCCTCGACCGGGCCGTGGCGATCAAGGTCCTCGCGCCCCAGCTCGCCACCGGCGCCGCCGCCCGGCGCCGCTTCGACCGCGAGGCCAGGGCCGCCGCGGCCGTGGTCCACGAGCACGTCACGGCGATCCACGCGGTCTCCGTCGACGACCGGAGCGGGCTGCCCTACCTGGTCATGCCCTACGTCGCCGGGGGCTCGCTCCAGGAGCGGATCGACCGCGACGGACCGCTGGCGGCGAAGGAGATCCTGAGGATCGGCATGCAGGCCGCGGCCGGGCTGGCGGCGGCCCACGCGCAGGGCCTGGTCCACCGCGACGTCAAGCCCTCCAACATCCTCCTCGAGGATGGCATGGAGCGGGTCAAGCTCACCGACTTCGGGCTCGCACGCGCCACGGACGACGCGAGCCTGACCCAGAGTGGCGTGGTGACCGGGACGCCGCAATACATGTCTCCGGAGCAGGCGAGGGGCGGGCCGATCGATGCGAGGTCCGACCTGTTCAGCCTGGGGAGCGTCCTCTATGCGATGGCCGCCGGGCGGCCCCCATTCCTGGGGGAGTCCCCGCTCGCGGTCCTGCGACGCGTGAGCGATGAGCATGCCAGGGCACTCCGCGAGATCGACCCCGAGGTGCCGGGTTGGCTGGCCGCCGTCGTCGAGAAGCTCCACGCCAAGGAGCCGGCCGACCGATATCAATCCGCCGCCGAGGTGTCCGACCTGCTCGGGAGCCTCCTCGCCGACTTGCAGGGCGGGATCCCGCCGCGGCACCGGGCCCCCTCGGGCGGGTCGTTCGCTCTCCGCGGCGGGGGGAATCCGGGCGGCCGGCCTCGCCTTCTGCGTCCTCGCGGGCATCGGGATCGCCCTGGCCGTCGCAAAGGCATGGCCGCCCGCGTGCATCCCGCCGGGGCCCGCCGAAGGGGGAGGCCCATCGCCTCGCTCTCCGTCGGTCTCCGGCGGCCCACGGGTCATCATCGCGGACGGCCCCGGCGGGGCGCGAGGGCGCGGACATCGTGGGCTCGGGGACGGCGGCCGCGAAGTCGCTCGACCTCGCGGACTTCGCGGCGATCGAGGTGACGCAGCCGTTCAAGCTCGAGGTGCGGCATTCCGACGCCTTCGGGGTCTCGATCACGGCCGACGACAACGTGCTCGGGCACATCGTGGCACGCAGGCAGGGTCGCCGCCTCACGATCGCCCTCGAGGGAGGCCTGAGCTACAGGCTCCGCAAAAATTCCCTCGGATTGGCCGTGACCCTGCCCTCGCTGGAGGGCATCCGCCTCGGGGAGGGGGCCCGCGCCTCGCTCGACGGATTCGGGCGGTTGGGGCGATTCGAGGCCGAGGTGGTCGCCGAGGGCACGCTCGAGGGCACACTGGACGCCGACCTGTTCATCTGCCGCGTCGAGCATGGCGGTCGGGTCTCGCTCCGGGGCTCGGCGAAGGAGGCCCGACTCATCGCCAGGGCCTCGGGCCATCTCGAGCTCGGAGGCCTCGCCCTCGGCGGCGGAGGTGCCCGGGTCGATCTGGAGCACAACTCTTCCGCGTCGCTCAGCCTCCGTTCTGCGAGACGGCTCGAGGCCAGGCTCGCGGCGTGCAGCACGCTGATTGGCGATATCGAGGCGGATGAGGTCGCCATCGAGGCATCGCACGAGAGCCGGGTGCGGCTCGCCGGCTCGACGCGAGATGCCAAGCTCAGGGCCACCGCGTCGAGCGTCCTCGAGCTCGGTCGCCTCGGGCTGCGTTCCGCCGACGTCCGCATCGAGCTCGGCTCCTCGGCGACGGTCGCCGTCGACGGGAAGCTCGACTACACGGTCGAGGGCTCTTCGGCTTTGAAATACCTGGGCGGGCCGGCCATCGGGCGAGCCGAGGCCTCGCCCGATTCTTCGGCCCGATCCACGCCGGCCGAGGACTAATTTTCGAAGGGGCGACGTCACGACTCCTGGCGTCACCAGGCGTTCGTGCCGGCACTCTCACCAGGGCCCGGTCTGATGGCCGGGCCGCCGGGAGCCATTTCCCGCCCGCGCCCCAGATCGGCCAGGCGAGCGCGATCGACATGGGGTTCGTGCCCGCCGATCGGCCGGATGATCCGCTTGATCTGGCAAGAGACCGACGCCCGCGCGTCATCCCGCCCCGGCGAAGAGGGGCCGGCTCGGGGGAGGCCCTGCCGATCCCGATACCGTTCCCGCGTGGCGAGGGGCAGGCCTGATTTGCCGCGCGGAGGTGATCCTTGAGGGAGGATTCGATGGCCACGCGATGTTCCATCGCTGACAATCATGAACATGATTCCTGTCGCATCCCGGCACGGTCGCGGGAGCGCGCCCGCACCTGGATGACGCAGTCCCTGGCGACGGGGCTGCTGGCCCTGATGGGGTGGCTCGTGCTCGACTTCGGAGGGGAGGTGTCGGGTCGCGGAGGCGAATCGCGAGCAACCAAGGGGCACAGGGCCTATCCCCTCGACGTGGCGATCGCATCGCTGGCATACGCCCCCGACGGGGAGGGCCTCTTCCTGGCGTCTCGAGAGAGCCGGGTGATGAGATGGGATCTCGCGACGTGCCGCGTGAGCTCCTCGGCCGCCTGGAGCTGGCATCCCCGCGTCGCGATCTCGCCGGACGGCCGGACGCTGGCGGCGACCGGATCGGGATCGAGCATCGGCCTCTGGGACGCCGAGGGCGGGGAGATGGCCGGCCGGATCGCGATCGAGGGGGCCGATTCCACCGGCTCGCGTTCGCCCCCGACGGCCGGACGCTGGCCCTGGCCGGCCTCGACGGCGGGCTCGCGCTGTGGGATGTGGGCGATGGCATGATCCGGGCCCGAGCGCACGCCGGCCAGTTCATCGGTGCCCTCGCATATGCCCCGGGCGGGGGTTCGGTCGCTGTGGGAGGGCTCGACGGGACGGTCACGCTGCGGGACGCCGGGGGGTTGGGGCGTCTCTGCTCGTTCCGGGCCCAGCCGACGCTGGTCAGCGGCCTGGCCTTCTCGCCCCGGGCCGGGGCCCTGGCGACGGGCGGCGATGCGTCCGAGGCCGTGCGCGTGTGGGACGCGGATACGGGACGGTTGCTGGCGACATTGCCGGGCCACGCAGGCGGGGTCCCCACGCTCGCGTTCTCGCCCGACGGCTCGTTGCTGGCCGCGGCGACGGGGGCCGGCAGGGTCTACCTCTGGGATTCCGGCTCTTGGGGCGTGGTCGGCGTCCTGGAAGGCCCCAGGGCATGGCTGAGCGCCCTAGCCTTCTCGCCCGATGGCAGGTCGCTGGCGACCGCCGGCGATGATCGCACCCTCAGGATCTGGGAATGCCCCCGACCTTCACCGCCTGCGCCCGAAGAGCTGACCACGCATCGCCCCGCGCATTCACGTCCCGACCCCGGCGCGGTAGGTTGTCTACTCGATGTGCCAGCGGCACTAGCCCGCCGAGATGCCGAGAGAGGGAAGACGAATGACCGCTCGAATCGAACGGAGGGGTGTGATGCGGTGGCCGATCGCATTGGGGATCGTTCTGATCGCGAGTGCTGCCGACGGGGCGGAGGATCCCTGGCCGGTCATCGATCGGGTCGAGGCGCAACCGTTGCAGGCGCAGGCGAGGAGGGTGAGCGAGGCGCTGGAGTCCGTCGGCAGCCCCCTGGGGCCGCAGGCCCTGAGAGCGATCGAGGCGGGCGGCGACGATAGGGCGATGAGCAAGGCCGTCCAGGAGGCGCTCGATCCGCTCTGCCTGGCGGCCGTCACCGTCCGGAAAGACGGGGGCGTGCACGCGGTCGCCCGCGGCGGCCGGCCGGTCCTGGTGGAGCACGGCTGGAGGACGTACCTGGTGAAGGTCTTCAACGAGGCCGGGGCGGAGGCGACGCTGGATGTGCAGAGCCCCAATTCGCGACCGGTGCCGGGCGGGCCCCGGGATGAGATCGGCAAGCGATGGCTCGAGCTGTCGATGTACGACGGGAGGCCGATGACGCCCCGCCTGAGCGGACTCGGGCTCGAGTATCGGATCGTCCAGCTCTTCAGCCGCGACGCGGGGGCGCGGGAGGCGATGCTCTGGTTCGACCTGGCGGGCTGGGCCGGACGGCCGGGGCGGCCCGCGTCGAAGTGGCAGGAGGGGTTCTTGATCAAGGAGTGGGGGTTCGAGGAGGGGACCGACGGCTGGTCCGCGACGAAGTCCTGCCGGGTCGAGGGCAAGGACGGGGCCCTGGTGGTCACGCCGATGGGAGGTGCGCCGGGGATCGAGGCGTCCCTCTACTTCGGCGCGCCCCCCAGGGGCGATTATGTGCTGAAGTTCCTGGCCAGGGCGGGACGGGGAGCACGCGCGGAGGTGTCCTGGGCGTCGGGCGGGGACGGACGGTTCGACGACCGGCGGAAGGCCGCGCTGGAGGTCGAGCCGGGGGAGGGGCGGGAGTACGCGGTGGTGTTTCCCAGCGAAGGCGGGATGCTGAAACTCCGGATCGACATTCAGGGCGATGCCGGGCCCGTCGCCTTCGACCGGATCCGCCTGAGCCACGCGGAGCGGACGGGCCCGAGCGAGTCGGCGCTGGCGCTGACCTTCGATTGCCGGCGTTCGACGACGTTGACCTTCGACGTGAAGGACGAGGCCGGCAAGGACACGTTCGCGGCGTTCGTGATCGAGGACGGCCGGGGTCGGGTCTATCCCTCGCAGTCGAAGCGCGTGGCGCCGGACTTCTTCTTCCAGAGGCAGGTCTACCGGACGACGGGGGAGACGGTCCAGCTCCCCGTCGGGGCGTACACGATCGCTTGCTCGCGCGGCCCGGAGTCGATCCCGGAGACGAAGGCGGTGGAGGTGAAGGGCGAGCCGGTGACGTTGTCATACCGGGCCCGGCGCTGGGTCGATCCCTACGCCAAGGGCTGGGTCTCGGGCGACCATCACATCCACGCGGCCGGCTGCGCGCATTACGAGAACCCGACGAAGGGGGTGCACGCCGAGGACATGATCCGGCACTGCATGGGCGAGGATCTCAAGATCGGATGCAACCTCACCTGGGGGCCCTGCTTCGATTACCAGAAGCAGTTCTTCGCCGGCAAGGTGGACGCGGCCTCGCGGCCCCCGTACCTCCTGCGCTACGACGTGGAGGTGTCGGGGTTCGGCTCGGCCCGGTCGGGCCACCTCTGCCTGCTGAGGCTGCGCGATCAGATCTATCCGGGCGGGGACTCGAAGGACCACTGGCCGACCCTGGGGCTGAACACCCTCCGCTGGGCCAAGGCGCAGGGGGCCGTGTGCGGGCCGGCGCACTCGTCGATCGGGCTGACGAACTTCGTGGGCCGCGTGGAGCGGGCCGAGGACGGCCCGGACGGGCTGCCGACCTACAACATCCCCGACTACGCGGGCATCGGCGCCAACGAATTCATCGTGGACATCACCCATGAGGTACCCGGCCCCGGGGGCGGGCCGGTGCCGGCGGTCGACTTCATCTCGACGATGAACACCGACCGCAAGGCCGAGTGGAACATGTGGTACCACACGCTCAACTGTGGGTTCCGCGTCCGGGCCAGCGGCGAGACGGACTTCCCCTGCGTCTCGGGCGAGCGCGTGGGGCTGGGCCGTGTCTACGTGAAGGTCGACCCGCCGCTGTCGTACGACCGCTGGTGCGAGGGCCTCCGCGACGGGCGGAGCTACGTGAGCGACGGCACATGTCACCTGATGGACTTCCGGATGGAGGCGGGAGGGAATGGAGTCGCGGTGGGAGAACGTGGGAGCGAGCTCAGGCTCGCTGGGCCGGGGAATGCTCGCGTGACGGTCGTGGCGGGGGCCCGCAGGGATGAACCGGGCGAGCTGCCGGTGGAGGTGGTGGTCAACGGGCTGCCCGTCGCGACGCGGGCGATCGCGGCGGACGGGGCGGCCCGCACGCTGAGCTTCGAGGTGCCGATCAAGGCGAGCAGCTGGGTCGCGGTGCGGGCGTTCCCGTTCTCGCATACCAACCCGATCTTCGTGCTCGTGGGCGGGAAGCCGATCCGGGCGTCGCGCCAGAGCGCGGAATGGTGCCTGCGGGGGGTGGACCAGTGCTGGAAGGCGAAGAAGCCGACGTACGCCGAGGCCGAGCAGGAGCAGGCCGAGAGTGCATACGAGCACGCCCGGAAAGCGTATCGGAGAATCCGGGATGAATCGGCGGCCCGGAACGATCGTCGGGCCGGGGAAGGATGACGATCTTCCGCCACGTTCGTGGGCGTGGGATCGTCATGGCTGCCGCCCCATCTGCTGCCACTCCGACCCCTAAGTCGACGGGGACTCATCGCCCGCCCGTCAGGAGCCCAGCCATTGCATCTGCGAGCCCAGGACAGCAGGCGGCCCGCTCGATGGTCGCGAGGGTCAGGTCACGAGCGAGCCGATTTCTCGGCAGAGGACCGAGCATTCGTCCAGGCCGGGGAGGCCTCCGCCGGCCGTGTAGGTCCGGCCGCCATGCCGGATCGTGTGCCCGGGCTGCTCCAGCAGGAAGGGCGTCAACGCCTCCTCCGCCTCGTAGAGCCAGAGTGCGAGGTCCTCGATCTCCTGACCATCCAATTCGAACTCGCGGCGCTCGAACTCGGCCTGGCGCAGGTCGAACTCCTCGATCGCTGCGACGGCCTCGGGCGAGAGCCCGGCGGTGTTCAAATACTTGATCCGTTTCTGCCACATGGTGCGCTCCTCTGCGGGTAGGGGGTGATGTCAGTTGTTGAATCGGGTCACGGCGGGGGTGAGGCGAGCTAGCGGGGAGGACTAGGACTGTGCAGGATGGATCACAGTCCGAGCCACGATTGCCAGGTCCCGATCGTGGACGGCGGACCTTTCGCCCCGCTGGCTGGCTGGTTCTTTGGTTGTGCCGCAGCGTTAACTTCCTTGCCTTGCTTGTCCGCCTTGTCGTTCAGCTTTTCGAGTTCCTTCACGATCCGCTCCAAGTGGGTCGTCTCCGCCGACTTGTCCGCGAAGACATGCTCATAAACATTTCCACCGATATACTTTCCTGCCAGGCCCGCCAACCCTGCCGGACCTCCTGCTATACCGCCGGCCACATCCGTCAGCGAAACACCGCCCCTGGCTGGCGAAACCTCCCCCCCCAGTGCTTTGATCTGATCTTCCTTGTTCTTCTTCAGTTGATCGTTGATCATCACCTCCTTGCCCTCGACAAGCCCGAATGTCGAGGCCGAGGCTAATTTCTGCTTGACCTTCCCCCATCCCGTGTCGAACACACCCTGGTCGGTCAGGTCGCTTTCGGCCTCGACCCGGCCCGTCTCGTAGTCGGAGTGAAGCAGGCCGCGTCTCAACGTGGCCGCATCTCGCTTGGCTTGCGCGATCTTGTATCGCCCGATACGACTCCCCTGGAACTCCTTCGCCTTCTTCTCCGCGATCCCCTTCTCCACGGGCTTCGTGGCCAGGCCCATGACGTCCTCGTAATCGCCCTGGGTGTGGGCCTCGTAGAACCTCGTCAACCCCTTCCTCTCGCCCGATTGCGCGAAGCCGCGATCCTGCAGGAATTTGTCGACCGACTGGTCCTTCTTGAGATTCTTATCCAGATACGTGAAGAACTTGCGCAACTTCTGATCGGGGTCGTCGGTGTCCAGGATCCCGGCCTCCTTGATGGTCTCCCCCTGGGACTGGATGGCCCCCTTGTTCTTCGTCATCTTTCCGCTCCGCTCGAGGCCGCGGATGCTCTGCTCCACCGAGGTCGCGGCCGTGCCGGCGCCCGCCTTGGTCGCGAGGGCCGTGAGGGCGGCCGCCTGGAGGGGATTGTGGAACTTGCCCTGCAATACGCCGGAAGACATCGACGTCAGCACCTTGGCGTATTGCTGGGTTCCTTGCATCTGCGTGCCGGCACCCTTGCCCAGGATCATGTCGGCCGTCGTCGCGGTGTCGGCGATATCCTCGGCCTGCAGGTTGTCGCCCTTCATGAAGGACGGGATGAGGCCCATCGCCGTGGCCCGGGCGCTGATGGCACGCTCTCCCCCGCCCGCCCTGGCGGCATACTCGGCGCCCACGATCTCCAACTTCTCGCGTTGCTCCTGCTTGACCTTGTCATCGCCTACCGTACCGAGCGTGTTCGCCAGTTCGGCCCGCCAGGTGACCGCCTCGCGGTGCGTCAGCCCCGACTTGGTCCTCACATCCGAATGATGTGCCAAATCCTCATCTGTTGGGAATGATTTTTCTTTGATCGCAGCGATTTCCCTCAGATCCCCCAAGGTATCCAGGGTCTTCTGCGCCATCTCCAGGGCACTTTCCTTGGCGCTCACGAAAGATTCGGCGAGGCTCTCCACCCCGGCCACGAGGATCCCGATCCCGGCGGCCGTGGCGCCGACAGCGGTCAAAGCGGTTTCCAGGCCCAAGGCTCCTGCCGTCGCCTCCAGGAAGCCCGATCTCTCGGCGCCCATCGTGGCGATTGCGGCGTCGACGCGGGCCTTGTTGCTTTCCCTCATCTTGGCATTAAACGCCTGCTGCCGGACCTGCTGATTGGTCAGAGACTTGGTGACCAGGCGATCCTGTGCCGCCTGCGCCCGGGCCGCCGCTGCATGTTGCTGTGCAACGGCTTTTGCCGCCCTATCTGCGGCTTGCTGCTGGGCTTTCGCCGTTCGCTCCGCCGCAGCCTGGGCCGCTTTCGCCGCCCTGTCGGCGGCGGCCTGCTGATCCCTGGAAGCCTTGGCGGCGGCGGCAGCGGCCCGAGTATGAGCCTTCGCAGCCTTGTCCTGGGCGGCCTGGTGCGCCCTGGCCGCTTTATCGGCGGCGTCTTGGCCCGCCTTGGCCTGCTTGGCGGCGCTTGCCTGGGCGGCCCTCGCGGCCCGGTCGGCCGCAGCCTGAGCCGCTTTCGCCGCCCTGTCGGCGGCGGCCTGCTGGGCGGCCGCGCTTCGGTTGGCCGCGGAGGTTGCCGCATTGGCCGCCGCGTTGGCGGAATTCCCCAGGGCCGCCATCGCCTTGTCGATGCTCGCCGCGGCCTTCGTCGCGGTCTTGTCGAGCTGGCCCATCGCGGCGTTGGCACGCCTCACGGCGGCCTCGGCGGTGCTCGAATCGACGATGAACTGGATGATGTATTTCTTCTTGGCCAAGTTGCCACCTCATTTCATCCAATGCTGCCCAACGTGCTTACGGATGTCATGCTTGCGAATTCCTCAACCCACCGGTTGGGATGGGGCGGCCGCCCCATCGCTCGCCAGTGGCAAACATCCAGGTAATCGCACACTAGCATTCCTGGATAGAATCCGACTCCTCCGAAGGCGAGTCCGAGGAGTCGTCGCCATCGGGAGAGCGTTTTGGGCCGCTGCCAACCGCCACCTCCATGACGTCATCTCGCACCGTCGCAAGGGGGTGCTGCTCCTCGTAGACGAATCTCAACAGCTTATTGACCTGCGAGTTGTCGAGGTCGTAGTTTGCGAGCAACAGACGGCGGGCGATCGGCAGCTCGACGGCGGCGGCCTCAGCCAGCCGATATGTTCCCGTCTCCTGGGCCGCCTTGAAGAGGGCCGTGCGGCGGTCGAGCAGGGACTGGTAGTCGTCGGTCCCCTCCACGCTGAGGCTGCTGCGCCATCCGGTGTCGCTCTCGTCCCAGGCCTCGAAGACGATCACCGGCCGGCGAAGTTGCCACACCTGACCATCGGCCAGCTTCACCGGCTCACCGGGCACGAAGTCGGCACGTCGATAGTCTGCCTCGTCCAGTAAAGCTTCTGTCATGGCGTAACCCTTTCCGTCATTCAGTCGAAGACATAGGTAACAGCGGTAGGCGGGCGGCGGATCAGCGGGATCCCTGCCCAAGGATGGGGCGCATCAGTAGCGCGGGGTCGATCTTCATTAGGCCCGGGTCGGGCCGAGGGGGGCATGCGATCTTCCTGGCTGCGGCCAGTGCGGCCGCCTCGACCCTCGCCCTGGCCTCCCTGGCTTCGGCCCGCAGCGACTCGAGCTGGGCGGGAGTCAGCCGGGGCACACGGGGACGCGAGAGGCCCAATCTCGTAATGGGGTCGGACATGGGTGAACTCCTGGGCAATTCAAAAATGTGATTGTATCAATAGGATCACTGCATTGACTACTGGGATTTCATGCGGGGCGGATGAGCTCCTCGTCTGCCGCCCACAATGCGAGCCCTTGGAGCCGGGCTCGCTCGCCCGGGCTCACCGGGGTCTCCAGGGTACCTAGTAGTTCGAGGACCTGGACCCTGATCGCCTCGACGCTCCGGCCGGCCGCCTTGAGCTCTCGCGCGAACTCCTTCACCGAGCGGATCGCATCGAGGATCTCGGGCAACTCGGCCTCGGACGCCCCTTCGCACCAGGCGTCGAAGACGGCCTGCCCGCGATCGGGGGTCCCTTGGGAGAGGCCTTGAAGGGCAGGATCTACGGCCGGCAGGGCTTCCGATAAGTGACGCTCCACGGCATCGAGGAAGACCGGTCGGACTGAGGCGGGGTAACCCGCGATCACGGTTTCGAGCACGGGGACGATCGCATCGCGGATCCACCGATCGGTCTGGCCGGCTCTCCTCAAGGCCGCGGCCGACTGGCCGGCGAACTTGGGCATGAATGACAGCGGGCTGGGCTTGCCCTCGGCCACCCAGGATGAAAGCCATCCTGCGATCTCGGCCTGAGCATCGGACAGAGGGACGTGAGTGGTGGTCAGCATCAGTTTTCCCTCTCATTGGCTATGTCCCTGATGACGGGATCGGGCATGTCGGCCGTCTTGGCGAGAGCCTTATCGAGGGCAATTGCGTGCGAAGCGGGCGTCATCTGCGATCCTCCAAAACGGTTCAATCAAATCCGTACCAAGACGTCTTTCCCATCGTCCGAAACTTTGGTGATCCGATCACCAAGATCGAAGTTGACTCAGTAAAGCTATGAACCCTATGGTGTTGCGCCTGATAGGTGGGTCGAAATTGGCTACGATCGGCAACCCTCCGAGGAGCTTTTCAACTTCGAGACCAGGCATGTCGTTGAGTATCAAGTAAGAGGTTTCAAATGGCTGGTGAACGGTTCACCACGGCCCCTCCTTCGACACTAACCCATCAACCGAGGGTCGCACGCGAGGAGCTCTAATCGCGAAGCCGTCTCGTCACAAACTCACTCCTTGCATATACTTGCCAATATGAGCACCGCCCCCGAGCGACATCCCTGGGAACAACTGCCTGGTGAGAGCGGGCCCGCCTACCGTGCGTTCCTCGTCTACCGCGACCTCGGGCCGGATCGGACGGTAAACCTTGCCTCCCGCAAGCTTGCGGAGATGCCGTCGCCCGAAGGGGCGCGGAAGAGGCGCGGAAAGGCTGCGGAAGGGCCGCGGAAAGGCGCGGAGAATCCGAAACCAGGCGCCTCCGGCCAGATTCGCAAGTGGTCCAAGGGCTACTCCTGGGCCGAACGAGCCACGGCCTACGACCAGCATCTCGCCAGGGCCAAGGTCCGGGGCGAGACGAAGGCGGTCGAGTCTTACGCGGCCAAGCGGAAGCGCCAGGCCCTCGAGGGCGAGGACGTGGCGATCGCCGCGGCGGTCCAACTCAAGATCGACGCCCTCTCCATATTGAAGACGCCGTTGTTCACCGCGACGGACACCATCACCGAGACGGACGCGGAAGGGCGGCCGGTCACCATCCATAGGACGATAGAACCCGCGGGCTGGCGCCGACGCGACGCCGCGTTCATGCTCAAGGTCGCCCGAGATCTGGAAGACACGGTTTTCCATTTCTCTCGCCGTGAGACAGAACAGGAAGTTTCGACCCAGGCCGACGCCGGCCCTCGGATCCCGACCGATGGCGTCAGCACTGAGGCCGTCCGGCGTATCGAATTGCACCGTGCGGCCATGCGCACCAAGATGCTGAAACTCTCCGTCCACCCGCCTTCCGGGTTCCACGAGGATGGGTCGAATATGTCGGAAAGCGGGATGGGGGCGGGTTAGCTCGATGGAACCTTCCTCGATCGCTTGCTCGGCTTGGGCTTCGCGGGAGCGTCTTCAGATTCCGGCTTCGGTCGAAACGCCCCGCTGAAGACAAGTTGCTCGAGATCCGTCGCGGCCTTGATGAGGTCGATGGCCGTGGCCTTGTTCCATCCGGCCGGCTCGATCACGATCGAGATCGAGCCGGCTTGGCCGACGGACACGGTGGTTCGCTCGAGCGGCCAATTCAGCATGGCCGTGGCCCTCGCATGAAGCTGCTTCGCGGTCTCTATCATCTCGTCCTCCGTCTTGATCTTCGAAGCACTAGTTCTGCTCATCTGCATGCCTTTCATGGTTTGTGGGGCGGTAAATGGTTTCGCGGAGTTGAGGGCTAGCGCTGGGGCGGGACGAGCAGCACCTTGGGTCGCGGCGGTGGCGCGTGCTCGAGCTTGTCGCCGGGTTCGGGCCAACTCCAGTGGCCCGACCTGGGGAAGTCGGCGAACCTGACCGGCTTGGAAAAGTCGAGGTTTAATCCGCCGACCGGATGAACTATCACTAACCGTGGGTCGGTGGGCGAAATGCCTGCGATGGTCGTCGCGCCCGTATGAGCGTAATGGTCGACGATCAGGACTTTATCGCCGACTTCGGGGAGTCGCGTGTACATGGTGGTTGCTCTTGAGGAAGCGGGGCGGGGCTGCCGCCCCTGGATTGGATGGTCGATGCTCAGGACGGCCAGCGCCAGGTGTTCGCGCCGCCCGTGGCTGAATAGCGGAACCCGCTGGAGTAGTTGACGGCCGCGCCGACGACGGCCAGGACGTGGATTCGCATCTCCGGGTCTGACGGATTAGGTCCCTGGGATACGCTGGCCGAGAACGAACGGCCTTCCCGGTCTGTCAGCAAAACGTTGTCGAATTCGAGGGGGATTCGGGTCTGGGACATTGCTGTTTCCTCAGATGTTGAACTGTCGATTGACGTCAAGGGGACGCTTTCAGCCTGCGGCCGGGAGCGGCCTCGGCACGCTCGGGCTAACCGGCTTGGGTTGCGGTGGGCCGGCAGGTCCTCGAGGAGGCTGCGGCTTGGGTTTCGGCGTCGGACCCGGCTTCTGCTTGGCCATTGCAAAACTCCTCGGGTTGCTTGTCGTCGGGACGGAACACCCAGGTCCCCTCTGTCGGGACGTCGTCGAGCGATTCGATGAGTCGACGGCGAACGGTGGAGCCGGGGGGCGAGAGGCAGACTTCCGCGACGACGGGAAGCCGGCCCTCGAGCTCCTCACCGACCAGCACGATGACCCCCTCGGCCTGGGTTCCTTCCACACGGGTTCGGATCTTGTCTCCGACGCGTGGAGTTCGAGATCGAGGCTGGGTTCTGAATTGCCATCCGGGCGGTTTCAAGATTGCTCTCCTTGGTCGAGCTGGTCGGGGCGAGGCCAGCGGAGCGAGTCGTAGGGTCGCTTGGCTTCCGCTAGGAACCACAACGCATCGGCGGTCGTGCGGACGATGAGTGCTCGATCGCGGTCCTTCCTTTCGAGGGCCGCGGCCAAGAGCGACACCCTGCAGCGGACGGCGAGCGCACGTTGCGAGTCGTTCCCTCCCCGGAGATGCGCGAGGCGCCGAGGAGCTCGAGACGCGAGCTCGAGCAGTTCGGCCGGAGGCGAGCCCGAGCCTTCGGCGGGGCGGGGGATCCAGCGGATGTGGCGACGGCATGCGCCGCACCGCTCCCGGCCGTAGTGGGGACCGCTGCGGCAGAGGTCCTCGATCAGGAGCGTCGACCCGCAACCGGGGCAGGTGCGAGTTCCGGTCAAGACTTGCCTCATGACGCGTTCCTCCACGAGGGTGCGGACAAGGACTCGGATTTGATCTTCCTGGCTTTCATGTCTTCGAATGCGGCGCGTTCCGCCTCGAACCAGTCGCCGATTGCGTCTTCGTAATCGCCCGCGAGACGACCCCAACGTTCGCGCCACCCGTCGGTCCAGGCTTCGAGTTCGCGACGCCAGGGTAATTCCCGAGGCTTCCATCCGGCGTGGGACTCGGAGGGTTCGCCGCTCGGGCGGTCGAACCACCAACGCATGATCTCGTCCTTGCGTCCGATGATTTTGCGGACGAGCGGCTCGGCGGCCTTTGGACCCCGGATCTCGATCTTGTCCCCGTCGATCGAGATTCGAAGCCCCGCTCCTGCGGCGAGGTCGAGGAGGGCCATCAGGCTGTCCATCGCCCCTCTCCTTCGGAATCTTCGAGGGAATAGCTGGGATGTGTAACGCCATTGACGCGGTTCTCTTCGGTCATGGCAGGTGAGACCGCGTCAATGGCGTTAACCGCGTCGGCGTCACTTCCTAATCGCAGGGGATGGTTGGAGGTAATTGGGGAGACCGCGAGCCAGAGTTCCGCGGGCCTCCGGCCACCAGTGTCGATCCTCTCGGATCGCACCGAGCCCTGTTCGAGCAAACGCCCCAGGATCCGGGCGATCTCCGCCGAAGGCTTGTTCTTCTGAAAAACGTCCTCGCGGATCTGCGTCCGGGTTAGCCCTTGTGGTGCCTCCCGAAGCGCGGCCATCAGGCGGTCTGCGTCCGGGTCGCCGAGGCTGTCGCCGAAGATGAATCGAGCCGAGTGTTCCGCATATTTCCAGAGTGTCAATCCGGCCTCGAGGTGCCGGAGTCGGATCACCTCCGAACGATCCACCACCGCGAACAGGGCCGCGAGGCGCATCGTTTGGGCCTCGGCGCGTCCGATGACGCTGCCTAGCAGGCCGGGCCGGCCTTCGGAGAGCTCGGGATAGACGGATGCCCAGAGATCGTCGGCTTCTCGATCTCGTTCGAGCCTCCGCTCGATCCGGCCAAAATCGACGACCTCCGCTAGGGCCCTGCTCGCCCCCGAGAAGTTCACGGTGCTTATCCGTCCCCCGAACGGGAGCAGCTTGGAGCGCCGAACGCAGAGCCACAGGAAGCGGTTCGCGAAACCGTTGGCCGCCTCGGTCTCGGTCAGATTCTTGACGAGCTCTGCCCGGGTGACGTGTCCTATGATCGAGATGTGAGCGTCCGTGGCTTTTGCGGGATTGGTCTTGACGAGGGTGCGGAGGCGGCCATTATCCCAAGCCTGGCGGAGCTGGCCCGAGAGGGTATTCCCCTCGCGTGTGAGCACTTTGAGGGTCGATCCGAGCTCTGTTTCGAGTACGAGCAGACGCTTGTCGTCGATGCCGGGATCAATCTCGACTTCCTCATGACCGACGACCTTCCCGTCCTTTTTTTTCGCTTCTCGTTTGTAGATAGCGTCACGAACGGCCCAAATCAACCCCTCCCCGCTCGAGAGGCCAAATTGAATGCGATCGTCGTCCCAGGCGGGATCTTGTGCGGCGAGCAGGCTTCGGGCCTGGTCCCAACTGGTCCCTTTTCGTGCCTTGGAGGACTCGCCGACCAGGCCGAGGAAGAGATTCAAATAATGGCGAGTAGATTCAACTTGGAAGTACGAATTCCGACCCATGAGGTTCCCGAGGCCGACGAGGAGTTGTCCCAGGATCGCGACGGGATCCGCCTCAGTGTGGGGTTCGATCATGCCGACGATCTCGCCCAACAATCCTGCATAGGCCGCTCTAGGGGGGGATGGCCATTCTCTCGCGACGACCGGGGGGTCGTCAGCTTCGTCGATGACCTGTGCAGTCATCCCACCCCGAGAACCGTTGCATTCGTGGCCATCCCGGGCGACCCTTGCCTCTCCGAAGCCGAGTGTCGCCAGCGCCTTCGCGGCGGCCTGGTAGTTGCCGCCGTGCTCCAGGGTGGCGAAGGTGGCAAACTTCGAGTAGCTGGCCTGGGGTTCGAACTCGCTCGACGAGGTGAAGGGGAAGAAGAGATCGGAGCCTCCAAAGTTCGTCGTCGCGCTGACGCCGAGGTCCTTCCCGGGCCTTCGCCAGAATGTCTCCTCCCCCTTCGAGAAGACTCGCGTCCAGCCGTGCGGCTCGAGGATCTCGCGCCAGTCGGTTTGGGCCGCCCATGACTCGCCGGGCCTCAACCCGAGAGGTTTCGATTTCGGCTCCCGATGAACTTGCGGTTTCACCTCGTCGAAGGAACGCGCCAAATCCCAGAGGGCGTCCCTCTCCGCCGCGTCGAGCTCGATGATGGATTCGACCCCACCCCGGATCATTCGGTAAGGGTCTTCGGATGGATGTACTGGGCCGAAGCTGGGTGCGACCACCACGTAGCCACCTTCGCCCCTCGTCTCGATGAGCACTTCCCGCGTGGGACGGCCCTTGGCATCATCGGGGCCGATTCGCTCGGCCAGCTTCGTGTTCGGCCGCAGCTCCGCCGTGCGGTATAACCAGTGGATCCCCCCCGATGGCGAACTCTCCAAGTAGCCGCCCTCGATGCGCTCGACGAGTTCGCCGAGGCCGGCCTCCGTCGCTCGTTCGAGGTAGCTCTCATATGTCGCCCTATCGTCGAACTCGAGCAGCTCGAGACCGCCGCTCACGGCGCCCGTCACGAAGCCCACGCCATAACTGCCCGGGTACCAGGCCTGGATCTGAGCAGGCGAGGCCAGCTCGCGCTGGAACCGTTTCCAGGCACCTTGCGGGCGCTTCGTCCCGTCCTCGGAGGGAGGGACGACCGAGATGCCGGCCGCGATTGCGGCCATGGCGGTATCCGCCACCGCCTTCTTCTCTCGCATTGGCCGATCTATCAGGGTTGGTTTATTCATGCTCGCCCCCTGGCAGCTCGGCCACGCCAGTCCGGACGTTCGAGACTTTCACGCCTGAGACGAGGGATGCTTGAACTTCAAAGCCGTCCCAAATAGGATTGGTGTAAGCCACGGTGCGCCTTTCGAGGTACGTGGTCGGCCGGTGCCAACGGCCGAAATTCGGTGGAACACCCAGCGCCCAGGAGCTTTTCTCCTGGGCGTTCTCTTTTGCGCGTTCAGATCCCCAGCCGTTCGAGCTCGCGGGCCGCAGCCTCGGCCGTATGAGAGGGAGCGATGGGCGAGGCGGGCATTTCCGACGGATCGGAATTCAGTGCGGAAATGAACCGATCCCAGTCGTCCGGGCGGACGAACCATCGGCCTCCGACGCGGCAGCAGCGGAGCCGGATGCGATTCCCGGCGCGATCGCAGATCCCATGGTCGCGCCAGCGGGTGACTGCCGAGACGTGGACGTTAACCTCTTGAGCCTTCTTGACGAGGGGGATGAGCGTTTCGGCGGTCGACGTGAAATCTCGCTGCATGTCAGAGCTCCCTGCGACGTTTCATTCGTTACCGCAAGGAGTATTGGTTTTCGGCCGCGTAATAGGAATGTACAAAAAATGTAATTAGATTTGTTTGTGTGATCCGTCCTGCTGATGCTGCGAGGGGGGGGCGTAGGGAGGCCGCGTTAACCGCGTTAATGGCGTTCGATATAGGAGATGATTTTCAGGATGGCGGCTCACACAGGAACATCGCGAGAGGCGTTAACCGCGTTAATGGCGTTCGCTCAGGGGGTCATGATCCACGATGGCGTTTCTAAGGCTTTCCTCCTTTTGGTTCGGCCAGGTAGTACCCTAACTTCCCGTGGCTTTGGACGAGGCCGGGGAAATCGGATTCGATTTTCTTCTTCAGCCTCGACTGATTCGTCGATCCAATGACGGGGTATTCTTTTCGGATCGTGCCGAAACTGACTATGGTCCCCGGTGGCCTCGAGGCGAGCGCCGCCAAGAAGCAGCATCCTTCAAGGCTCACACGTCGCGTGACACCTTTCCAGGTCACCGTCTCCGCTGAGATGTCTACTTTCAGTATTTCTTCCCTCTCCGATTGATCAGGAGGAGAGAGAGAGAGACGCGTGAAAAGCTCGCACACGCGCACGGTCTGTTCAACGGTTGCAGTCATGTTGTAGTGTGTGCAGCATTTGGGGTAGGTCTTATACGCCTCGGCGTAACGTCCCTCCTCCCAGGCCGAGCCCTCGGGCAAATCGACATACCCCTCGAGGAGCGGCGTCGTTGGCGGCCCTTGATCCGTCAAGTCCCCGATACGTCTCCCGAGGACCTGCAGGCGGTAGTTGCCCTTGACGATCTTCCTCGTCTCCTCCTCGGAAGTTTTCTCCGAGTCGGGCAGGTCGTCCCAGATTTCTTCCAGGTCCCTGAGGAGCGGCAGGAAGTAATCCAGATACTTCTGGGCCTCGGCGAGGAGGGCTGCGCGCGCGGATGGGTCGGTGGGGAGCTCTTTCGGGAACATGGTCCTACCCTTTTTGCCCGGGCCGGCAGGCCGATCGGATGAGGGTAGGACATCCGACCGGCCTGCCGCTCAGGCGTGCCCGCCCGTCGACGTGCACGCCACCCAAGCAATTCGATTTTCTTTGGGGATGCCCGCTACTATAAGTTCAGCCGATTGCCTTGACGGCCTGCCGGGCCTTCTCCTGATCGGCCTCCGCATATAGGGCCGTGACCAGGGGGGAGGAGTGCCCCAGGATCACCCTGGCGACCTCAAGGCCGAATTCCTTGCGGACGGCCGTGGCGGCGCTGTGTCGAAGTTGGTGCGGGTGCCAGCGATGTCGCTTGTGCCAGGCCTTCAGCTCGTCGCGCTGTTCCGGCGTCAGGTCCTTCGCCCTGATGGACGAGAGGTTTGGGTGCGGGAAAGCTTTCTTGCACGCCCTGGCCACAGCGTGCGCGTAGCTCCGATTGTCATACTGCTTGCCGGGGGATCGCTTGGGTTGTGCCTTCGGTCGCCGCTTCTTCTGGGAGGGCGTCAGGGGGGTCTTTCGCTGTCGTCTCTGACCCCCACGTCGGTGGGCCTCGGCTTCCAGTGGCGAGAAGAGATACTCCGAGGGATCCTGACGCAGCCAGGGGCGTAGGATCTCCTGCGCCCTCGGCCCGAGATGAACGACGCGTGCCTTGTTGAGGTGCTCGCCCTTGTGCCGGCCGGGCTGATACTCCCAGGCCTCCTTGGACATGTCGATGTCGCCGGTCCTCATGCTTACGACCTCGCCCGAACGCATGCCCGTCAGCCTCTGCAGATTGACGCATGCCTGGAGTTGTCGGCTCAAGAAAGGCTTCGTTGCCTCGACGACGTCGTCGGGAACCGGGCGGACGGGCTCGG
Source organism: Singulisphaera chitinilytica (assembly GCF_049331405.1). Classification (NCBI taxonomy): domain Bacteria; kingdom Pseudomonadati; phylum Planctomycetota; class Planctomycetia; order Isosphaerales; family Isosphaeraceae; genus Singulisphaera; species Singulisphaera chitinilytica. The sequence goes on along the minus strand of NZ_CP186274.1, from coordinate 4,635,349 downwards.
TCTCGCGGGCATCCGTCCTCCCTTTGCGCAGGGATTTGATGGCCTTGAGCCCGTGATGCACGTCCGGCGGCACGAGCTCGTTCTCGACGCCGAACCCGAAGAGATGGATGAGCCTCTGAGTCCGCCGGTTGATGACCGTGCGTGCGAGCCCGGAATCGACCATCGACTGCCGGACCAATTTGAGGGCCTTCGGGCCGAAGTCGCGGGCGGGGGTGGAGCCGAACATCGCCTTCAAGGCGCGAAAGGCGTGGCGATAGTTCTCGAGCTCGCCAGTCGGGGTCCCGTCGGCGCGGCGATAGTACCCCTCGCCGTACCTCCAGAAGGCCAGGATCAACTCGTTGATAGAGCACGAACCGGAAATGGTCGGATCGGAGGGGAGGGAAGGGGATGAAGAGACGGAGCCCGACACGCTCCTCTCGGCGAGGAGACGATGATACTTCTCCCAGCTCTCGGGCGAGTCGTAACGCCCGAGGTAGTGGTCGCGGCCATCAATCCTGACGACAGCGAGATCTTTCGGCTTATAGTGGCGATATTTGGGAAGAGAGGTGCGGCTGGCCATAGGCGAAACCCTGTACGAAGGGGATCGGTAGTACCAGGTACTACCGAGCTTCGACTTCCGGGCCGCGCCTCCGACCACCGGAGGGTAAGCGTAAATGCTTTCGGCGTGACACTTTGCGGGTAATGGGCGATACAGGACTCGAACCTGTGACCCCCAGCGTGTCGAGCTGGTGCTCTAGCCAACTGAGCTAATCGCCCTCACTGATGAGAATTATCTTACTGTATTCGATGGGCTTAGGTCAAGAGGCTTCTGCCTCATTTTGGGCGAATTATACTTCGAGGATCTCGGCGGACTTCTTGTCGGCCATCTCGTTGACCTTAGTCTCGTAGCGTTTGGTGAGAGACTGGATCTCTTCCTTGCACGTCTCGAGCTCGTCCTCGGTCAGGATCTTGTCAGTCTGCTCTTGATCGGCAACCTTGTTGGCGTCGCGGCGGATGTTGCGGATGGCAACGCGGGCCTCTTCGGAGAGGTCCTTGACGCGGCTCACGAGCTTCTTGCGCTGCTCGACCGACAGCGAGGGGACGTTCAGGCGGACGACCTTGTTGTCCGAGTTCGGAGTCAGGCCGATGTCGCTCGCCTGGATCGCCTTGGTGATGTCGCCGATCACCGAGGGGTCGAATGGTCGAATTAAGATCTGCTGGGGCTCGGGAGTGCTCAAGTTTGCCAGTTGCTTGAGCGGCGTGGATGACCCATAGTAGTCGACGCGGATCGACTCGACGAGCCCGACGTTGGCCCGGCCCGTCCTAACGCCCCGCAGCTGGTCGGTCAGCAGGGTCACGCTCTTTTCCATCCGCTCTTCAGCTTCGAGAGCGATCTCTTCGATACTCATGGGTCATCTCCCAAGGCAAGCAAGGGGCCGCGTCTCGGCCCCATCACCAAATCTTCGCACGGCCCCTCGAGGCGATCAAGCGAGAGTTCAGGCGGTCGGCGTTTCCTGGCGCTGGGGACGCGTGGCGTTGCTCACCCAGGTGCCGATCTGCTCGCCGGCGATGGCTCGCTCGATGTTGCCTTCCTTCTTGAAGTTGAAGACGAGGATCGGGAGCTTGTTGTCCAGGCACATCCCGATGGCCGTCATGTCCATGACCTTCAGGTCGTCGCGGAGGACCTGGTCGTAGGTCAGATGCTCATAGCGGACGGCGTGAGGGTTCTTCTCGGGATCGGCCGAGTAGACGCCGTCGACGCGAGTCGCCTTCATCAGCACCTCGGCGCCGATCTCCTTGCCTCGCAGGGCGGCGGCCGTATCGGTGGTGACGAACGGGCTGCCCGTCCCTGTCGCGAGGATGATCACGCGGCCACGTGCCAGGTGACTCAGGGCCCGGCGGCGGATGAACGGCTCTGCGACCTCGTCCATGCGGATGGTCGTCAAGAGGCGAGTCTCGCAACCGACGTTCTCAAGCGCATCCTGCAAGGCGAGGCCGTTGATGACGGTCGCGGTCATGCCCATGTAGTGGGCGGTGGCTTCCTTGATGACGTCATTTCCACGCGAGAAGGTGGCTCCTCGCATGATGTTGCCGCCACCGACGACGATGGCCAGTTCCACGCCAGCGGATGCGACCCGTGAGGCCTGACGGGCGATCCGGCTCACCTCCTCAACGCTGATGCCTCCCTCCCCCGGGCGGCAGAAGCTCTCGCCCGAGAGCTTGAGCAAGACGCGGCGAAAGACGGGGGGACCGTAGGTGGCGGCGAAATCCATCGTCGAGAACCTCGGAAAGCTGGGAGGCATCGGGTCGAGTCGAGGAGCCGACCTCAACTCGACCCACGCATCGAAGAATTATTCGGCAGCGGCGTCCGCGGCCGGGGCGTTACCTTCGCCGACGACGAACCGGGCGAACCTCGATACCGAGATGTTCTCACCGGTACGGGCGTTGGTGGCGACGATCATTTCTTGAATCGACTTGGCCGAGTCCTTGACGAACTTCTGGTCCAGCAGGACCTTCTCTTCGTACCAGGCATTCAGCTTGCCTTCGGCGATCTTCTCGCGGACGGCTTCGGGCTTGTCGGCGACCTGGCCGAGGAAAATCTTCCTCTGCTCTTCCACGAGTTCGGCCGGGACCTCTTCGCGACGGACGCAAATCGGCATGGCGGCGACGACCTGGACGGCCAGATCCTTGGCGAGCTGGCGGAACTCTTCGTTACGAGCGACGAAGTCGGTCTCGCAGTTGACCTCGATCAGGGCGCCCGACTTGCCGTCGTGGTGGATGTAAACCTCGACGCGCCCAGCCTTGGTGACGCGCCCGGCGCGGTTCTCGGCGTTCTTGCCGTGCTTCTCTTTGGCGAGGGTCAGGGCCTTCTTGAGGTCGCCATCGGCTTCCTTCAGGAGGGCCTTGCACTCCATCAGACCCAGACCGGTTGCTTTACGAAACTCATTAACAGCCTGAGCCGTGATCTCGGCCATCGGCGTTTCTCCTCTGCGCTCAATCGCGGACGGACATGGATCCGCCCGCCTTGAATCCGTGTCGTGGTTCGGGTCAGGTCTTTTTTACCAATCGACGTCGCTGTCGTCGACCACCTTGCGGAGCGTTATCGCCGGCTTCGAGGTCGTGACGACCTCGAAGCCTTGCGGAGAGAACGAACTCGACCGGTGATCGACGACGAGCCGAGCGAGTCTTACTCGGCAGCGGGAGTCGTCTCGGCGTCGCCGCTCGGGGCGGGCTGGGACTCAGGGGCAGGCGTGGACTCGGGGGCAGGCGTGGACTCGGGGGCGACGGGAGCCGCCGATTCCACGGGCTCGGCCGCCGCCGCTTCCGGTGCGCCTTCTTCGGGGCCGCGAGCGGCCCGGGTCGTGGAGCGGCTGATTCCGCCAGGCTGGCCGCCGGGGCCGGGGCGTCCCTGGCCGGGCTGGGGACGACGGTCGCCGCCGCCACGACGGTCGCCGCGCTGCTGGCCGCCTTCCGCATTTTCACGCGGGGGAGCCTCGGGCACGGCCATCGAGCGGCCTTCATTGATCGCGTCAGCCAGGTGCTTGATCACAAGCTCGATCGACCGCATGCTGTCGTCATTGCCCGGGATGGGCAGGTCGACGAGGTCGGGATCGCAGTCGGTGTCGAGCAGGGCGACGACCTTGATGCCCAGCTTGCGGGCCTCGGCGACCGCGATGTCTTCGCGGTGCGGGTCGACGACGAAAAGGGCCTCGGGGAGCCGCGTCATGTGGCGGATACCCGAGAGGTTGCGGTCGATCTTCGTGCGCTCACGGGTGAGCGTGGAGATCATCTTCTTCGAGTAGCTGAGGGCCTGCTCGCCGTCGAGGATGTTTTCCAGTTCCTCGAGCCGTTCGAGTCGGCTGCGGATCGTCCGGAAATTGGTCAGCGTGCCGCCGAGCCAACGTTCCGTGACATATGGCATCTGGCAGCGGGTGCATTCCTCGACGATCGTCTCAGCCGCCTGACGCTTGGTTCCAACGAACAGGATCAGGCCGTTGCCCGACGCCACGCGCTGAAAGAACTTGGTCGCACGCAGCAAGCCGCGAACCGTTTCCTTGAGGTCGATGATGTGGATCAGGTTGCGCTTGCCGTAAATGTACGGCTTCATCTTCGGGTTCCAGCGACTGGCGCGGTGCCCAAAGTGAACGCCGGCATCGATCAGTTCTTTCACCGCTAACGCCACGGCTTCGACTCCCGTCTTATGGACGATTCCAGGCCGAGATCCCCCGGGCAAACTGCCAAGGGCGGCCTTGCAAAGGAGAATTCAGGAACGTGTTGTTGATCAAAGAGAAGGGGGGCCTTGGAGTTGCCCGATCACGGGCGTCGGCTCTCTCCCAATCTCGTGGGATCAAACAAGATCCCGATCCAGGGACATGAGGTTAGGAAAGGGTCCCTCACTCTCAATTCCGCCGGAGGATGCCAAGTCTAACTATTCAACCCTCGAACGTCAAATAGGTTACCACGAGAGTCGGGAATATTCTCCCGACCCTGGGGCAACGTTGACACATCCCCGATGGACGGACAGATTCAGTTGAGGACTCGTTCGAGATCAGCCCACCGGAGCGAGTTGCTGAACGGCCTCCTGGATCTGCTTCATCTTCACCGGCTTGTCGAGCACGATGATCTGATCGTTGGTCGGGATCCGTTGCCGGAGCGCCTTCTGCTTGGGGGCGAGCAGCACAAGGGCGGAGAGGGGAATCTCGTCTTCCTTCGCCTTTTCGCAGAGGCCGAGGAATTGTTCGATCCCCTCAGGGCCGAAGCCGTCGATGTCGAAGATCACGACATCGGGGGTCGACTCGGCGAACCGCTCAACGGCCACGTCGGCATCCCCGACGAGGATCACGCGATAACCCATCTTGGAGAGGGTCTTGCGGAAGGCGTCGCGGATCTCGGGCTGGGCTTCGAGGCAGAGGAGTTGCTTCGGCTTGGCCTGCTCAGCTTCTTCCTCGGGTGCCGTTCCGTTCCCATTGGCATGGGTGTTCCCGGGGATCGTGGTGGCCGTGAGCTGGCCGCCGCGGTAGCCGAAGATCAGCTCATCCTCGATGCGGGCTTCGGATTTGGTGGGCAGGACGCCGTTCGGGGAGTTTTTGATGAGAGCCTCGTACGCGCTGAGTTCCTTGATCACCTCATCCATGGTCTGATAGCGGGATCTCAGCTCGACCTTCATCATCTTCTCGATGATTCGGGTTAACTCCTCGTCGGGGGCGTGACGCTGCTCGCTGAGAGGCTTGATGGCGTCGAGGCTCCGCTTGAGCATCTTGGTGAGCATGTCTTTACTCTCGGCGTCCTGCATGGCGGGCTGGCCGGAGAGCATCTGGTAGTAAACGCAGCCGAGGAAGAAGATGTCAGACCTGGGATCCCCCTTGGGGCTCGCACATCGGCGTTCGAGGGCGGAGTAGTCGACTGTCCGCTGGTTGAGGTTGGCCGTCTTCTTCTCTTCACCTTCGATCGTGGCGAGACCGAAGTCTACGAGCTTGGCGGCACCCGAGTGGCTGATGAGGATGTTCGTGGCCTTGAGGTCGCGGTGGGTGACCCCCGAGTTGTGGGAGTACTGCAACCCACGGCCCAGGCCGATCAGCAATGGCAGGGCGGCCTTCTGCTCGATGTGGACCCGGATCTTCAGGAGGTCGCGAAGGTTCGACCCTTCGACGTACTCCATGATCATGTAGTGCTTCTTGTCCTGCTCGCCGTAGTCGAGAATCTGCACGATGTTCGGATGCACGAGCCGCATGCCGGCTTCCGCTTCTTTATTGAAGCGAATGATGGCCGCCGGGTCGGCGACGAACCGCTGGCGGAGCACCTTGATGGCCACCGGTTTGTTGTCCGTCAGGCGGACGCCGCGATAGACGCGGGCGAACGTGCCTTCGGCGATGTGAAAGAGAACCTTGCAGCCGCCGAAGAAGAACCCGGTGGGGTCGCTCTTCTGGAGGCGATCGATCTGCCAGCTTGTGAGCAATCCCTTCCGCAGCATCGAGCGTAGCAGGGCATCGGCCGATCCGTCCGCCGCGTCCATCCGCGCTTCGAGGGCCTGCTCGTTGTTCACGAGGCCGATCATGACGGCTTGTTCCGCGAGCGATTCCGCGTCAAATTCGACCATGGGAGACGATTCCTGCTTTCGCTCAGGAGGGGATGCGGCTCGACTGCATCAGGACCCGGCTACGAATCGAATGAGGCAGGCATCACTTCATCTTATCAGGCTTTCCCGCACTCGCAAATCGCCCACGCCAGGTGGTGCCTCATCAACGAGACAGGCGTCGGAGATCGAGCGGGTTCATCAAGGAATACAGAAGAGGACTTGAGGCTGTGACACCGGGCTTCTTCCCCGGCGCGACGAGGACCCCGGGCGGCATCGAACGTGATTGACAGCGTGCCTCAAAGTCCCTATGGTGAACCCCAATATGTTCGTTGGTAAGTGGTTTCGACAACATCAAGACTGCTGAGACTTATGAGCGTACGCACGAGGTTCGCACCCAGTCCGACCGGGTTCCTGCACATCGGCGGGGTGCGGACGGCACTCTTCAACTGGCTGCTGGCGAGGCACTCCGGAGGTCAATTCATCCTCCGAATCGACGACACCGACCAGGAACGTCACGTCGAAGCCGCGGTCGCACTGATTCTCGAAGGCTTCCGCTGGATGGGGATGGAGTGGGACGAAGGCCCCGAAGTCGGCGGCCCGCACGGCCCGTATTTCCAGTCCCAACGCTCTGATCATTATACACGCGCGGCCGAGGCCCTGGTGGCCTCGGGACATGCTTATCGCGATTATAGCACCGATAGCGAGCGTAAGGCCGATAAAGAGGCCGCCGAGAAGGCGAAGCGAGCCTACCGCTTCCGTCGCAAACCCGTGACCGACGAGGAGCTCAAGCAGTACGAGGCCGAGGGACGCCCTTACGCGCTCCGGTTCCAGGTCCCGTCCGGCCGGAGGCTCGTCATCCCCGACATGATTAAGGGGAACGTCGAGCAGAAGTCCGACGAGATGGGCGACTTCGTCATCGTCCGGCCCGACGGCACGCCGCTCTACAACTTCGCGACGGTCATCGACGACGCGGAGATGAAGATCACGCACGTCGTGCGCGCCGAGGAGCACCTGACGAACACCTTCTCGCAGATCCTCGTCTTCGAGGCCCTCGGCTACCCGATGCCGGCGTTCGCCCACGTCCCGTTCGTGGCGGCTCCGAACTCCAAACGGAAGCTGTCCAAGCGTGACGGGGCCGTGGGGCTCGACGAGTACATCAAGAAGGGGTACTTGCCCGAGGCGATGATGAACTATCTCGCCAGGGTCGGTTGGAGCCTCGACGGTACCCAGGAGATCTTCACCCGCGCCGAGCTGATCGAGAAGTTTACCCTCGATCGCGTCAACAGCGCGCCGGCCAGCCACGACCCCGACAAGCTCTTCTGGATCCAGGGGGAGTGGATGAAGCAACTCCCGCTGGAAGAAAAGGTTAAGGGGGTGATCCCTTACCTCGTGGACCAGGGGTTGGCTTCCGAGCCGGTCTCGCCCGATCTTCAGGCGAGGATCGAGGCTGTGGTCGTCGCGCTGGGCGATCGGCTCAAGACCTTCTCCGACATCCTGACGCTTGGCCGCTATTTCTTCACCGAGACTCTGACCCACGACCCCGATGCGGTCAAGAAGCGTCTCCGCAAAGACGGGGTCACGACGATGCTCGCCGAGCTCGACCAGGTTCTGGCGACCGTCGAGCCCTACAACTTGGCCACGCTCGAGGCGGCGGTCCACGCCTATGCCGAGTCGCACGGGCATCCGATGGGGCAGGTGGTCAACCCGCTCCGCGTCGCGACGACGGGGCAGGGGGTCGGGCCGGGGTTGTACGACTGCCTGGCGATCCTGGGTCGGGACGCCTGCCGGGCCCGGATCGCCGAAACGCTGGCGATGCTCGCCAGCACAACTTGATCCTCGAGGATCACGAGGCCGAACATGCCCCCGAAGAAACCGATCCTGCTGGTCACGCTCGGAGTCGTGTTGCTGATCGGGGGCATCGAGGCCGGCCTCCAGTTCTTCCGGGGCTCGCTCGGCAGCGTGCTGCTCATCAACGAAGGGACGGAGCCGATCGAGGAGCTTCGGGTCACGATGGAAGGAGAGGAAGCCGTCGTCCCCCGGATCGAGGCGGGGGAGTCGGCCAAGGTCTCTTTCGGGGGGCATGGTCCGAAGCCGTTGAAGGTCAAGTACCGACAGAAAGGGAGTGCCCTGACGGGGTTCGAACTCCCGAGCTTCGACCCGGACGCCCTCCGCAAGGAGAACTTCCGGCTCGTCATACGCATCCGGCCGGACGAATTCGAACGCTATCAGGATGATGACGATCCATCGCTGTTGATGAGATTCACCTCGGGGGCCAAGCAATGGCTCTCCGAGTCCGTCCAAACACCTTGACCTACGCTCAGGATTGCGGAGGAAGTTCATGCCGTTGCTGGTTGTCGGATCCGTGGCCCTTGACTCGGTGGAGACCCCTCACGGGCTCGTGGAGAACGCCCTGGGCGGCTCTGCCACCTTCTTCTCCTATGCCGCTAGCTTCTTCACTCCGGTCCGACTCGTCGGCGTCGTCGGCGAGGACTTCCCGCCCGAGCACCGCGACCTGCTCGAGTCGCGCCAGGTCGATACCTCGGGCCTGATCATCGAGAAGGGGGGCTCGACCTTCCGCTGGCGCGGGAAGTACGAAGGGGACATGAGCACGGCCGAGACGCTCGAAGTCCACCTGAACGTACTCGGCACGTTCAACCCGGACCTCTCTCCCAAGTTCGCCGAGACGCCGTTCGTCTTCCTCGCCAACGGCAGCCCTGCGATGCAACTCAAGGTCCTCTCGCAGGCGTCTCAGCGAAAGCTCGTCGTCGCCGACACGATGAACTTCTGGATCGAGACCCAGCGCGACGAGCTCTACGCCTTGCTCAAGCAGGTCGACGGCCTCTTCATCAACGACGGTGAGGCCCGCATGCTCACCCAGGAAGTGAACCTCGTCCGCGCGGGCAAGAAGGTCCTCGAACTCGGGCCCAAGTTCGTGATCATCAAGAAGGGCGAGCACGGGGCGATGTTCCTGAGCGAGCACGAGACGTTCGTGATGCCCGCGTTCCCGCTCGGCGATGTGGTCGACCCGACCGGCGCGGGCGACAGCTTCGCCGGCGGCTTCATGGGCTACCTTGCCTCGATCGGCAAGACCGACCTGGCCTCGCTCAAGACCGCCATGGCCTACGGCACCGTCGTCGCCAGCTTCAACGTTGAGGACTTCAGCCTCCGTCGGTTCCAGCGCACCGAGCGGGCCGAGTTGGACGACCGCGTCCACAAGTATCGCTCGATGATGGCATTCTGATGCGACCATTCTTCGGACGCGGCACACCAAGGTGTAGCCGCGCCCGTTTGCTATTGAGGTGGTGGTTCTAGCGGTTTTCGTGGAGTCAATTGATGGGTCGGTAGTAGGTGCAAGTTGTCTTCGTCGGTTGAAGTATTTTGGACTTACTGCTGGCGTGAGTGCTTCGGGGCGAATTCTCCTGCCTGAACCCTTGAAAGTGGCCTTTCCACACGTGTCCAGGATATGACGCCCCTCCCCATCGATGCCTGGCTGCCCGAGATCACGTCGAGGCTCCGCGAGCATCGCAGCCTCGTGCTGGTCGCGCCCCCGGGGGCGGGGAAGACGACGCGAGTTCCCGTGGCGATCGTGGCCTCGGGATTGCTTTCTCCCGAGCATCGGTCGTTGGTGATGTTACAGCCGAGGCGCGTGGCGGCGCGGGCTTCGGCCACGCGAATCGCCGAGGAGAATGGCTGGCGACTCGGCGCCGAGGTCGGCTATCACGTCCGCTTCGATCGTAAGATCGGTCGCGAGACCCGTATCTGGGTCATGACCGAGGGGATTCTCAACAGGCAACTCGTTGCCGATCCATTCCTGGAAGGGGTCGGGGCGATCGTGCTCGACGAATTCCATGAGCGCAGCCTGCACACGGATTTGGCCCTGGCCCTGATTCGAGAGATCCGCGAGAGCGTCCGCGACGACCTGATCCTCGTCGTGATGTCGGCCACGATGGACGCAGGTCCTGTCTCGAAGTTCCTCGGTGACTGCCCGATCGTCACTGCCGAGGGGAAGTCGTACCCGGTGGAGATCGCTTATCGACCGGCGTTAAGGCCTGGCGCGGTCGAGGCCGTGGAGGCAGCGGTTGCTGATGCGTTGAAGTCGAACGAGCCCGATCCTGGCGATATCCTCGTCTTCCTGCCTGGAGCCGACGAGATCCGACGCGCGGGGTCGAAGCTGGCGACGCTCGCGGCTCGCGAGGATCTGCTCGTCTTGCCCCTGCACGGCAGGCTCTCGGCCGAGGAGCAGGAGCGTCCGCTCCGCCCGAGTCGCCAGCGCAAGGTGATCCTGTCAACGAACATCGCCGAGACCTCGTTGACGATCGATGGCGTGCGGACCGTGATCGACTCGGGCCTCGCGCGATATGCGAGCGTCGACCCCCAGCGCGGGCTCGATCGGCTCGAACTCGGACGGATCAGCCGGGCCTCGGCGACGCAGCGAGCGGGACGCGCCGGGCGTACGGCCCCGGGACGTTGCCTGCGGCTATGGTCCGAGGGTGAGCATCGAGGCCTGCGCGAGACCGACCTGCCCGAGGTCGCCCGGGTCGACCTCTGCTCGACCGTCCTGGCGCTCCACGCCTGGGGGCATGCCGACGCCGCCAGTTTCCCCTGGTATGAGCCCCCTCCCGCCGAGAGCCTTGAAGCGGCTACGCGCCTGCTCATCATGCTCGGTGCCCTGGATGAATCCGGCGCGCGCATCACGCCGCTCGGTCAGACGCTGCTCGACCTGCCGGTTCATCCCCGCCTGGGGAGGCTCCTGATTGCCGCGGCCGAATCCGGCTCGCCCGCTCATGGTGCAGCCCTCGCCGCCTTGCTGTCGGAGAAGGACCTGGTTTCCTCGGGGCCGGGGGCGCCTCGACCTCCCAGGGGACGCCGCGGCGATTCGGACCTGCTCATCCGGCTCGACCTGCTCGAAGAGGCGGAACACCAGCGGTTTCGCCCCGAGCTTCGTCAGAAGGGTATCAACCCGTTCGATGCCCGCAGGGTTGCGCAGGTTCGCGACGACCTGCTGAGGAACCTCAGGCGGGCGACCGATTTCGACCTCAGCGGCTCCGTCGAATCCGACGACGAGACGATGCTCCGGTGGATCCTGCAGGCCTACCCCGATCGCGTCGTTCGTCGGAGGGGCGACCAGGCGACCGGGGTGATGATCGGGGGCCGTGGCGTGAGGCTCGATCCCGAGTCGGTCGTCCGCGAGTCGGAATACTTCCTGGCCCTCGACCCTCGCGAGGATCGTCGCGGCGGCACGCTCGAGGCCCGAGTGCGGATCGCCAGTGCGATCAGCGTCGAGTGGCTCGAAGAGCTCTTCCCCGAGGCCATCAAGCGCGAGCGGAAGCCCGTGTTCGACGAGGAGCGCCGGCGCGTCGTCGGGCTGTCGACTCTGGCCTATCGCGATCTGATGCTCAAGGAAGACCGCAATGTTTCGGTCGATTCGCAGGCCGCCTCGCGGGTGCTCGCCGAGGCCATGACCTCCCGGGCTTCGGAGTTCTTCGAGCGTGACGAAGCGGCGGCCTCATGGCTCGCCCGGCTCGAATTCCTCAGGCGGGTCCAGCCCGACGGCGATTGGCCCGAGTTCGAAGCCGAGGCCCTGGGCGAGGTTCTTGCCGATGCCTGCATCGGCAAGCGATCCGTCGACGAACTCGAAAACGTCTCCCTCGTGCCGCTGCTCAAAGGTCGACTCACGCATCGGCAATCCCAGGTGATGGACGAGCAGGCCCCCGAGGCGCTCCTCGTCCCGAGTGGGAACCGGATCCGGCTCACCTACGAACCGGGCAAGCCCCCGATGCTGGCCGTACGACTGCAGGAGCTTTTCGGCTGGACGGAGACGCCGCGGCTCGCGGGCGGGAGGGTGCCGGTGCTGCTCCAACTGCTGGGCCCAAACTATCGGCCCGTGCAGATCACCGAGGACCTTCGCAGCTTCTGGGCGACGACCTATTTCCAGGTCCGCAAGGACCTCCGAGCCCGGTATCCCAAGCATTCGTGGCCCGAGGATCCCCTCACCGCCAAGGCCGAGGCGAAGGGGGGCCGTCGAAGCTGAGAGCAGCGACCTCGCCCGCAGGTTTGGTAGGCTGGTTCAACGAAAATTCATGCTTCGCACCCGCGGGGTTCACCCGAACTCGGGCGGATTCTGCAAGAATCACTCCCAACGTCGACGATTCAACCCCCCCATCAAGTTTATCGAATCCTTGGGAATCACAAGTGATGATCCAGACGTTTCGAATCGCCCGGCTCCGATGGTTGCCGATGGTCGTTCTGCTGGCGTCCTCGCCCGCGTTTGCGCATGACGGCCCGGATCACGACCATCCTCCGGTCAAGGTGCCCGACGCCACGGCCTACCGCCCCACGGCGATCCCCGACCGGATCCTCCTGACATGGACGGGTGATACGGCCTACACGCAGGCGGTGACCTGGCGGACCGATGACTCCGTACATAAGCCGATCGCCCAGGTCGCCCTCGCCAGCGCCGCGCCCAAGTTCACGGAGAAGGCCGCCGAGGTCAAGGCGACGACCCGCAAGCTCGAGACGAACCTCGGGACGGCTCTCTACCACACCGCGGTCTTCGGCGATCTTAAGCCGTCGACGCTCTATGCCTATCGCGTCGGCGACGGCGTGAACTGGAGCGAATGGTTCCACTTCCGCACGGCGAATGACAAGGCCGAGCCCTTCTCCTTCATCTACTTCGGCGATGCGCAGAACGACATCAAGTCTCTCTGGTCGCGCGTGATCCGGGGTGCTTATTCCGACATCCCGAACTCCAAGTTCATCATCCACGCCGGCGACCTCGTCAATCGCGGCGACAACGACGCCGAGTGGGGCGAGTGGCACGGCGCCGGCGGTTGGGTCAACGGTATGGTCCCCAGTATCCCGACCCCGGGTAACCACGAATATCCGCGCCCGACCATCCTGAATGACTCGGAGGCCAAGGCCTGGGCTGAGACCCGGCTCAAGCTGGAAGAGGAAGCGAAGGCCGCGAACAAGCCCTTCGACGCCAAGGCCGCCTTCGAGAAGTTCGGCCCCAAGCCGAGGCTCACGTCGCACTGGGCCGCGACGTTCGCCTTGCCGGATAACGGTCCCGAGGGTCTGAAGAGTTCGGTCTATTACGTCGACTACCAGGGCACCCGGATCATCAGCCTCAACTCGAACGAGCGTCGGCAGGAGCAGGTGGCCTGGCTCGACCAGACCCTGAGCCACAACCCCAGCCGATGGACGGTCATCACCTTCCACCACCCCGTCTATTCGGCGGCGAAGAACCGCGACAACAAGGAACTTCGCGACCTCTGGCAGCCGGTCTTCGACAAGTACAAGGTGGACATTGTCCTGACGGGACATGATCATACGTACGCCCGAAGCGGCCTGCGGGTTTACGACAACCTGCCGACGGGCACCAATGCCCGCGATGGCGAGAGCGGCACGGTCTACGTCGTCAGCGTCAGCGGGCCGAAGATGTACAACCTCGATAAAGAGCCCTGGATGAAGCGGGCGGCCGAGGACACCCAGCTTTACCAGACCATCTCCATTGACGGCGACCGCCTCATCTACCAGGCCAAGACCGCGACCGGCGAGCTGTACGACGCCTTCGACCTGCTCAAGCGAGACGGGCAGCCCAACCAACTCGTCGAGAAGGCCCCGAAGACGCCGGAAAAACTCCGGATTCCGCAGAAGCCGGCCGATGCCCCGAAGGTCCCCGCCGCGGCCGCTCGCTGATCGAACTCGCTCCGAAATTGACGGCTTAATGTCACGAATATCGATGGCCCCCCTCGGGGCTTCCTCCTCGGCGATGGGCCTATTTGCCGTCGCGAGTCGGAAGTTCCAAGGCGGGGCCGGTTCGTTGACTCGTTGACAGGAACGTCGCGCCCCGCGACCATACAGTTATCCCCGGGCGTTGGCTTTCATCGATTCAAAACGTCTGCGTGCGATGAAGCATGAATGAGGGAAGGAGAGGCGCATGTCTTCGATGAGGTCGATGCCGTATTCCGCCTTCAAGACCCTCGTTTCCAGCGTGCTCGCCCAGCCCGAGAACCCCGACTGGGATTTCGTGAGCCTGAGCGAGGGCGTCCACGAGGCGGCCTGCGAGCGGGCCCTGATGGAGGTGCATCCTGCGGCGGGAGCCGCGCCGAGGATCGCCCTGGTCGGCCAGGATTTCGCCCGCCTCGTGAACGTTGTCCGCGACCTGATCGAGGAACGCGTGCTACGACCCGGCCGTTCGGAGGTGACCTCTCCCGAGGATCTCGCGGGCCTGGGCCTCCCGTATTTCCACGTCACCGAGCTTGGTCGCGTGCAGTTCGCCATCTTCAAGAAGGGCCATTGAGCAGGTCCGGGATTTCCGGTTTCTGCCCCGACACGTGCCGACGTCAGGATTCGCAAGCGAGGGTGTGACGTGACGAATTTCGAGCCAATTGGCTTCCTATGGCTATGGAGATCTCGGGATGGCGAGACGAGGCTTCGGCCTCATTCGGTCCTGCTTCTTGGCCTGTTGGCGGTCCTGTCGCCTGCTCTCGTGCATGGCGACGAGCCGCGACCTGACAGGTTCATCGGTTACACCGAACTTCGCACGGACTTGCCGGGTGGGCGTCATGCGAATATCGTGACCATGCGAGCGATGGTCGCCCGGGCGGATGGGACTGGTCGGCAAGATATTGCCGGGGCGCAATGCGTCACGCCGAACACCTGGACGCAATTCGCCGGGTGGTCGCCGGACGGGCTCGAGTGCATCGTCGGGAAGGGCTGGGAGAGCCCCGAGAACGGCCGCTGGGAGGAGGAGCACAAGACCTTCCGCTTCGGGAAGGACGGTTGGCACTACGACATGCTCCTGGTCAATCCCTCGACGGGGAATGCTTCGAACCTGACGGCCGTCGACGGCGTGAGCTTCTACAACACCGGCCTCTTCTTCTGGCCGGGCGATCCCAGCAGGCTTGGCTTCCAGGCCCTCATCGACGGCAATTCGCATCCCTATAGCATGGATCGCGACGGCAAGAACAAACGCGACCTCACGAAGGATTCGAAGGAGTTCTCCTACGGTTTCAGTGCCTCGCCGGATGGTCGTCGCATCGCCTACCACAAGAGCTACCAGATCCACTTGGCCGACGCCGACGGCTCGCATGAGCGCAAGATCGAGACCGGGCATCCGTTCAACTTCGGCCCGTCCTGGTCGCCCGACGGCAAGCTCGTCCTCTTCCTCGCGGGCGAGCATGAGAATAGTCACCCCTACGTCGTGCAAGCCGACGGCAGTGGCCTCCGCAAGCTCGCCGATCGCGGCGGACATCGGGGCGTGGTCGACTTTCTCGACGTCCCCGACTTCCACGGCGGGAGCAGCGACGTCCCGACCTGGGCCGTCGACGGCCAGTCCGTCTTCTACACGCAGAAGGTCGGTACCAACATCGAATTGTTCCGGGTGTCGACCGACGGCAAGAATGAGTCGCTGACCAAATCTTCGCCGGGGACTTGGAACTATCACCCGCAACCTTCGCCCGACGGGAAATGGCTGGCTTATGGCTCCAAACGAGGCGGCATCCGGCAGATCTACGTGATGCGGCTTTCGGATCACGCCGAGTTTCCCGTCACCCACCTCGAAAAGGGGCAGGGGGCCATGTGGCCGCACTGGCAGCCGATGCGCCGAGGGCACTGAGCCCGTCGAGCCTTATCGCATCAGCCGAGCGTTGTGGGGATCTGAGATCGAGGCCTGAGCCATTGACGGATGAGGGTTTGAGAGGCCATTTTTTGAGTCTGCGGTAAACCCCGTTGAATTGCCGCTCGACTCGCCACCATTTGACGGTGGTCCTCCCCTGGAGCGGACCTCTCCCCCAATGGCCACGAACTTGACCGAATCCCTGGCGCTTCCGGGCGTCCGGGAGCAAATCGCGACGCGTCTCACATTCTTCGTCGCCGGCTTCGCCTACGCCGCCTGGGCCCCGATCGTCCCCTACGTGAAGCGGGCGGCGGGGCTCGATGATGGGCAACTCGGCATGTTGCTGCTCTGCCTGGGGATGGGCTCGATGATCGCCATGCCCCTGGCCGGAGCGGCCGCCTCCCGCCTTGGTTGCCGATTCGTCATCCTGACGGCCACTGCGTTGGTCGGCCTCGCGTTGCCGATCCTGGCGGGCTCCACGATGGTACCCGCCCTTGTCGTCGCCCTCACCGTGTTCGGCGGAGGGATTGGCGCGATGGATTGCGCCATGAACATCCAGGCCATCAACGTCGAGCGGGCGAGCGGCAGGACGATGATGTCCGGCTTCCACGGGCTCTTCAGCGTGGGCGGGCTTCTCGGATCGGCCGCAGTCACGTTCTTGCTGTGGGCGGGTGTGTTGCCATTGCTCGCGGTGCTTGGCGTCGTGGCCATCATCGCCGTGCTCATGGGGCTGGGTGCAGCAGGACTCTTGCCTTACGGGTCGCAGCGTGCTGGAGAATCGTCGTGGTTCGCCATCCCGCATGGCGTCGTCCTGTTCCTCGGGATCCTTTGCTTCATCGTGTTCCTGGCCGAGGGCTCGATCCTGGATTGGAGCGCCGAGTTTCTGACCAAGAATCGGAAATTTGCCCTGGCCGGATTCGGTTACGCCGCGTTCTCGCTCACGATGGCGGCGGGCCGATTGACCGGAGATGCCATCGTCGCTCGCATCGGCCCGGTCAGGACCGTCGGCTTCGGCGGTTCGATCGCTGCGGCGGGATTTGCCCTGGCGATGGTTGTGCCGACCTGGCAGGCCGCGATCATCGGCTTTGCCCTGGTGGGGGTGGGATGCTCGAACGTGGTCCCGGTGCTGTTCTCGTCCGTGGGACGCCAGACGACGATGCCCGAACATCTTGCCGTGCCCGCCATCACGATCGTCGGGTACGCGGGGATCCTCGCCGGTCCCGCCATGATCGGGTTCCTCGCCCAAGCCGTCAGCCTGCCGTTTGCCTTCGCGGTGGTTGCCATCCTCCTGGTTGGCGTGGCTTTCAGCGGGCGATTCCTTCCCGCCCAGGAGGTTTCCGATCGCTGAAACCTTGGTTCTGAGGGGCAATCACTTGTCAGGTTCCGCTGGAGCGTCCGTCAGTCCATTCTCGTTCATGAATCGTTGGATGGATTCGGGCGAGTCCGGAGAGGTCTCGCCCGTCGTGTAGGCCGATTTCCGGAGGAAGTCGGTGACGTTCGAACCGAACGGGAACTGCAGCAGGAAGCGGCCCGGAGCGTATGGGGCGTTGAGCTTCACGCTGGAGTACGTGAGCTGGGTGAAATTCCCGTCCAGGGTATTCACTGAGCGGATGATATGAGGCATAGAGCGTCCCGGGGAGATTTCCTGGGTCGTGACGGTGTAACGACGCCAGGGGCGTTCCGGGGTGCCGTTCTGCCAGGTCGCTTCGAGCACCATCCCGGCCTTCGGGTCGTAGTCAATTAGCACGTTGCTATCCATGAGCGGGTCGAAGGCGGTGAACCTCCAGAGGTCGCCGTGTTTCTCCATCGAGAGGGGCCGTTCGGGCTTCATACCCTCACGGAGGAATTGCGAGAGCCTCTTCCCCTGGAAGTTCGGCGGCATGGAGTCGATCCCGGCGGCGCCGGTGAAGTGGGGGAACTCACTCTTCTGATTCCCCTGACGGACGATTCGCCCTCGGCCCCGATCCTCGGTCGCGTCGGGCAGGATCTTGCCGGGCTTCATCGATATGAGGTCGCGGAGCTCCAGCCCATCGTACGACCAGGATTGACGCAATGCGAGGAAATCCGAGGGACCCTGGATCCATCGAATGACCGACTCCAGGTCGACGCGATAACGGCCCGTGACCAGATCCAGGGTGACGTGACCCTGATGTTGAGACGGGCTCAGCGTCGCCTTCTCGGGCTTGGAAGGGTCCGCGGCCGTGCCCTCTTTGAAAGCGATGGTCCATTCGAGCGACCCCAATTCCTTCTCATGGGCCTCGATCCTAGCCAACGCATCTTGGAGATTCGGCATGTCCTCGCCCTTTGAGGTTCCCGCCACCCATGTCGGGGACAGAATAAGAGCGAGAACGCCGATCTTCGTGGCAGTGGCGAGGTAGATTCGCATGGCCGGGGCATCGCCTCTGATTTTGGTACTCTCAGGCCGCGTGCATGCAGGACCGCCTTGATTGTCCCCTGTCGAGACGCATTTCCCTATTTCTATGACATTTGTAGTTGATTGTCAAATCCAGCAACGCCGGCTTCGAAATGGCAAGTGCCCAGGCTCGACAGGATTTCGAGCCTGGGCACTCCGAATCGAATTCAACCGTCGATCGGCGGGATCAACTCCGCCGAATCATCAGGGGTTGGGCTTCAATTCGCCCTTCGCCTTGACCTGGGCACCGACCTTACCTAGGAACTGGAGGACCGGCAGGTCGATGTCGAGGGTGAGCTCGGCGCCCAGCTCCATCGGGACGAGCCGCAGGCGGATGTGATCCTTGCCCTGCTGGTTGCCCGTGAAGGTTTCGAGGGCAGCCGCCTGGTACTTGTCCTTCTCGGGTAGGTTTAGCTGGGCGAACTTGGTGGCGAGGATGTCGAAGGCGAGCGGCGGGACCGCCGTGTTCGCGGGGTCGGACGGGGATTTGAGACCCGCCAGCGCCTGCTTAATTACGGGCAGGCCGTTCCCGCCGACGGCGACGAGCGCGGCGCCCTCGGGAAAGGCGGCGAAGACGTAGGGATCGCCGAATTCCTCGGGCTTCATCTGGCCCGGCTCGACGGTGAACCGGTGGATCGCCGTACCATCGTCCCCCTTGGCGAAGTCGAACGAGGCCTTTTCCTTCTCATCGGGCTTGCCGAACTTGGCGACGCCTTCTCGGATGGTGGATTCGACCTTCTTCGCGTCGGCCATGCCGATGCCGAAGAGGACGACCGTCCCCGCCTTGTCCTTGGCGCCGTCCGCCTGGGCGGGGGCGTCCATCGTGAAGAAGGCGTCGAGCTCGGAGGATGTCAGGGTCTTCGCGATCGAGTCGACGAGCTGTTCCGCGAGCTTCTGCTGCTCGGGGTCCTGCTCCTTCTTGGCCTTCTCCCGAGCGGACTTGATCACTTCCTGGATCGGCTCCTGCATCGACTTGCCGATCGGGAAGTTGGCGATGAGGCTCGTCGCCGACTTCTCGAAGAGGCCGGAGAACCGGCTCCGACGGCCCGCCAGGGTCGTCATGGCGTTGCCCATCTCGGTGTCAGGCTTGGCGGTGAGCCCGATCATCGACGAGACCTTCCCCGCCTTGGAGTCGATGTTCAGATCGATGGAGAACTCGCGACCATCGCGGAGTAGGGCGTCAAAGGCCTGTTCGGTCAGGTCGATCCCCTTGACCCTGGCCGCGTGAGCTTCGTCGGACTCGCCATCCTTGCGTTGGCGCGAGGCGTCGTTGAGTTGCTTGGTGTTGGCCTGCCAGAGCTTCTTGACCTGCTCGGGCATGCGATCGAGCCTGAGGCTGACGCGCACGGTGCTCGCCCGCGAGGGCTTGAGGGCTTCGAGCTTCATCGCGCGGAGCTTCTCGGCGTTCGCCGGGAGGTTCGTGGCGATGGTGTAGCCTTCCGGCGGCGAGGCCAGAAGGAAGATCGGCGGGCTATTCTGCTCGCCGACGGTGAGCTTGTGTGAGAAGCCTTCCACTCCCGGCTTGTCGTCGATGTTGAGGCCGAGGGTCTTGAGGCCGTTGAGCAAGTCGTCCTGGTTCGTCGTCGGGAGGAAGAGCGCGACGACCGGGATGCCCGTGGGGATGCCACCCTGGGGAATCAGGTCGAGCGTGGCGATGATCGGCTTGGTGCGGTCGAGCCCTTTGAGCAGGCCCCCGTTCTCGAGTCCGTCGATGGCCTGGAGCACGGGCGCTGCGCCTTCGAATCCGGCGGCTACGCCTCGCAGTTGGGTCAGCACGTCTCCGGTCGACCCGACCGTCACGGTCATCACTTGGGCCCTGGCCTGGCCCTGGCCAATGCCCGCGACGAGGCCGAGGGCCGCCGCCAGCGTGCCCAGCCCGGATTTCCATCGACGAAATTGCATACAGTTCTCCTGGGGGAAGGGGATTGCGGTTCCGCTCCTTCAGCGGCCGTCTCGCCGGTCGACCTCGCGTCAGTCCGACGGGAGAGACGAGCCGGCAATCCCGTCCGATGGTAGCCTCGATTCTCGCGAAGGCAAGCGCTCACAAGTCCGAAGCCCGAGCTTGAGGTTTCGCTCAAGTCCGAGATCTTTAACATCGGCGGGCCGCGGCCGACGACTTCACGACGTTCGCCCCCTCCTATTCCTGCTGTCGTTTCTCGAGGATCACTTCGACTTGCGCTTTCTCGCCCGCCCTGATGTAGTCCACGGTGATGCTGTCTCCCGCCTTATGAAGGAGCAGGAATTGCATGATGCTGCCGGTATCGCTGACGGGCCTGCTATCGAGCGTCGTGATGATGTCGCCGACCTTGAGCCCAGCCCTGGCCGCCGGCCCGTCAGTCGCGAGTTGCTGGATGAGGTGGCCTTGCTCAACGGCCTCACCTCCCACGCCGATCATCGGGCTGTGCGATACCAGGTTCAGGAAAAGCAGCATCAATGCCATGGCCAGGCTGTTCTGGAACGCGTGCATGAACATGGAGGTGATGATCGTCTTCCTCCAGAGATAGGCGATGCCGAGGGCCATGCCGATGACCGAGATGAGAGCGATCTGGAGCGGGCCGAACGGATGCACGAGGCCGAAGATGATCCCTTGCAAAGGGACGGCGAAGAACGGGCTCATGTGCCGTCGGAACTTGTTGAAGAGCATCCCGCGGAAGAAGCATTCCTCCGCGATCGGTGCGGTGCAGATCGCCAGCACCACGAGCGCGATCCTGTCCCAGGGGTTGGGCGACCCCGCGATCGGTGCGAGCGGCAGTTCGGGGCTGGGCGCCTTGCCGCTCACCAGGATCACGACCATCAGGCAGGCGAAGAGCATCATCCACATCACCGGGATCGAGCACATCGCGATCAGGGCTTCGAGCCCCACCGCCAGGAACCCGGGACGCTGCGAGAATCGAGGGGTCATCCCCAGGCGTCGATGTGCAATGATAAGCGGGAATGCCAGCAGCCAGATCATGTTGGCGGCCGTCATGGGGATCCAGAGCCATTTGGGGATCCCCCCAATCCACTCGGACCTGAGGAAGAACGAGATCGCTCGTAACAGGACCAATGGGGCGAAGCCGAGCAGGATGTCGCTCCATCGCCAGGGGACGTCGGCGAACGCGAACGGCGTTTTCGGGGGTTGGGAAAGGTCCTCGCTCGCGATTTCCGAAGTCAAGGTATCCATCGAGGTTTCCGAGTGATGATTCGAGTCGTCACGGCTTCAACCATCATCATGGCCGAGATTGCCTCCGAGGGCGAGGGATCCGGTCGTCAACGCCCCGCGCCATCCGGCTCGACGATACCGGGCTCGGTGCCGATGTCGAGCGGAGCATCTCCTTCCTCCGGTGAGGTGCGCGAGGACTGGAGGAAGGCGATGAGGTCGGCCATCTCCTGCCGGCCGATCTTCAGCTCGAACCCCTCGGGCATCAGCGAGACGCCGGAACTCGCGATCTGTTCGATCCGCGATCGCAGCAGGGTCTCTGTCAGCCCGGCCTCCTTCCTGAGGGTGACGCTCGTGCCTGACTGCGCGGCGATCAGGCCCGAGAAGATGCGGCCATCGGTGTCGGCCACCTGATACTGGAGGTAGTTCGGAAGGACGTCGCGGTTCGGATCCAGGATGTGGGTCAGGAGCGTCTCGCCGTCTTTCGCGGCCGACGAAGTCAGATCCGGGCCGACGACGTGCCCGATGCCTCCGATCCTGTGACAGGAGGCGCACTCACGCGAGAAGATGGCTCGGCCTCGGGATTGGTCTGCTTCGAGTTTCAGCACGGAACGGAAGGCCGCGACGATCTCTTGCCTCCCGCCCTGTTGATCCTGGGCGAATGACTTCGCGGCCAGCTTGCGGATCGTTTCACTGCGATGGGCGAGCAACCGTGAACGTCGAACCGGATCAACCTGGGACGTGGAGATGTCACCCTTCGCCACCGCGTCGAGAAAGGCCAGAGTATGGCCTTCGTGGTTGGAGAGTGCGTCGATCGCCTGGCCGCGGACCTCGGGGAGATACTCCTTCCAGTGCCCGAGGATCATCGACGCAACCTCCGGCTCCGCATGACCAGCCAGGGCCTGGAGCGAGGCAACCTGGAGCGGCTCAGGCTGGCGGACGTCGAGCAGGGCACCGAGAGTTTCACGAGCCTTGGCAAACGAAAGGCAGGCCACGAGTCGAGCCGATGCGAGACGGTCGTCGAGTTTGATTTTCTGGTTGAGGCAGGTCTGTTTGGCGTCGTGGATCAACGCGTCGAGCCAGCGTCGTGCCGGTTCGGGCTTTTCCACAGCGAGGTCGAGCCAACCCCCCGAGCGCCTCAAAGATTCACCCAGGGCCAGTATCATCTGGAAGGATTTCGAGCCTGATGTGGTCTTGCCCGGCGCCCTGGCCAAGGTCTCCAGGAGATTCTCCATCTCAGCCGGATTTCTTCTCGCTCCGACCACGGAAATGAGGTTCGAGAGCACGTCCGCCCCCGACGAGGTCTCGGCGAATCCTGTGTCGTGAGTCAAAGCATCGAATAGGTCGGCCGATGATTCCGTTGCGGAGCTGAGGATCGCCTGGCGGATCCAGGGATCGCTCGACGAGGTCCGGGCGATATTTGCAAGGGCCAGGACTGCCCGGGGATCCTTCGATTCTCCTAGCGTGAACGCGAGTTGGCAGCGGATAATCGGCTCTTCGCGACTGACCAGCGCGAGGACTCGATCTAAGACCTGCGGCGACGTCCCAAGCTTCGACTCCGAGAGTCGCAGCGCGTGGGTCACGACATGCGGCTCTCGATCCGACAGGCCACGGATCAAGTCCGCCTCCTGCAATGCCCCAAGCCCCTGGAGTGACCAGAGTGCAAGGATCCGGCTCTGAGGCCGATCGCTCCGTTCGAGCAGGTCTCGCAGCGGGGCGACAGCCGCCGGATCTTGCCGCTCGTAGAGGAGTCGGTGAGCCGTGTCGCGAAACCACCCATGCGGGCTCTCGAGCGCGTCGACAAGCTCGGCCGCCGAGGCTTTTCCCGGTCGCGGCGGCCCTGGGTATCGGAATCCAGGGGGTGCGATTCGGTAGATCCGGCCGTGGTCGCGGCCGCTCGAGAGGTCGAGGTATTTCACGACGTCGTTGGGGATGTGGATCGATTCCAGATACTCGCGGCTCATGTCGAGGACGTAGAGCGTGCCGTCGGGGGCGTTGACGAAGTTGACGGGGCGGAACCAGTTGTCCGGCGATCGCACGAACTCGGTCTCCGGGTCCGCCCGCTTCGAGGTGAACGTGACGCCGGAGGGCTCGAGCGTTCGCCGATGCACGAGGTTGTTCTGCGCGTCGCCGACGAAGATGTTCCCCTGATATTCGGGAGGGTAGGCCCCTCCGCGGTAGACGGTCACGCCCGCGGCGGCGTCTACGACGTGGTGGCTCGCCCCCGCGGCGGTTGCCGGGCGGTTGTTGTGCGCGATCCGGCGACTCGATCGGATCTGCCGCCAGCGCTCGACGGGGCTGATCCGGAAGATCGGGACGGGGTATTCCGTCAGGTTCTGGATCGGGTTGGCGACCGCAAGATAAGGGTTTCTCGCGAGATAGTGCAGGGGGAGCACCGCCTGCAGGAGCGGTTGCGACTCGCTGCAGAGGAACCGGTTGCCCCAGTCGTCGAACGTGTTGCCGAACTGGACGGTCCCCGTGGTCGCCTCGAAGCGTCGGCTCGATGGATCGAAGCGGAAGTCGCGACCATCAACATCGATCGGCGGTGTTTCGGGCTTGCCCGGCTGGCGGACGAGCCCACCATTGCCCGCGGTCGAGCCGTAGACCTTGTGATCCAGGCCCCAGGCGAAGTTATTCAGCATCGCTTGCTGATTCTTGGTGCCGAAGCCCGTGTACACTTTCTCGCGGATGTCGGCCTTGTGGTCGCCGTCGGTGTCCTTGAGATACCAGATGTCGGGGGGAGACGCGACGAAGACTCCGCCTTTCCAGGGGGCGATGCCGGCGGCCCAGAGCAGCTTGTCTGCGAAGACGTGGCCCTTATCGAATCGCCCGTCGCCGTCCTCGTCGATGAGCAGGCGGATCGAGCCCAGGGGCTCCTGGCCCAGCTTGGGCTTGTACGGATAGTCGACCATCTCGGCGACGTAGAGGTTACCGTTTTCGTCGAACGCCGCGGCCGTTGGGCTGTAGACGAGGGGTTCCGCCGCGACGAGCTCCATCGTGAAGCCGTCTTTGGTTTCGAAGGAGCGGACGGCTTCCTCGGGGGCCTTGGGCGGGATCGGTCGGAGGAATGCTCGGAGCTCTTCCTCGGTATGCGTGCGTCGACCGGGATCCTCGATCTCGGTGGTTCCCACGGCCAGGTCCGAGGGATGACCCTCGGCCGAAGCTCCTCCGGCCTCGCGGATCTTCAACAAGATATCACGCGACTTGTCGAAATATGCGAGCACGCGTGCCTTCTCGGGAAACTCGCGAGCCTTGTGGGCGGCGATCTGGCCATCGAGACGCTGGATCAGCACGTCGAGCGAGGCCCGCTCATAGGGAGTCTTGCCGTCGAGGTCGACGTAGATCGGATTGGTGTGCGACTCGGCGTCGGGCGTGCCCAGCGGCGAGTACGAATACGCCCTCGCCGCCACCCAGGCCGATCGGTCGAGGCTGATTTCCTGCTCGAACTCGATCCAGAGGCCGAGGCCGTCGCGCCTCGCGGCGAGTTTCTCGCCGACCATCCGCCCATTGACGATCAATTCGACATTCGTCACCGGCGTCACTTCGGATCGGACCCGGATCTTCGCCCGAACGACATGGGGCCGCGGCCCTTGCCTGGCGATCCTGGCCCCGGGCTTCTGGCCGTCGACCTCGAGGAGGAGCATGGGACCCGTCGTGACGAAGCTGCGCCCCTCGGCCGTGGATTTGAGCCAGGCGGCGGTGTCGCCTTTCGGAGACATCTCGGCATAAGTTACACAGTCGGCCAGTTTGCGGCAGGCGGGATAGTCGCAGGCACCGACGGCCGGGATGCGGAAGCCGCTGTTGAGCATCCGATACCAGTCGGTGAGGCCGATCCCGCGATAGACGCCGAACTGGAGCAACTCGACGGCGTCGATATTCCCCTGGGCGACGTCCGCGTAGATCGACTGGGCATAACCCCCGTGAGCGTAGAAGGCGATCCCGCCGGTCTCCCTCGCCTTTCGCACCATGTCGCCGTAGAGCGGCCAGTTGTTAGCATTCCTGGATTCGCCCGCCATGACGATCTGATCGAGTAGGAACAGGTTCATGTGGCCATAGGTGCTGCTCCGGTATTCCTGACCGGAGAGGATGCTGTAATCGCCTCGGGACGAGGTTGAAGGCTTCCCCATGCCTCTCATCTGGGGCGAAGCCAGAAGGCCCAGCACCCCCGTATAGGGGCCGGGCGGCTCGTTGTAGGCCAGCATGGTCGCGTGGTGGATGTCTTCAGCCTCCATGAGGTCGAGGATCGTGCCGTCGTCCTCCGGCTTTTCGCGAGGGATATGCACATGCGGATCGCCCGAGAGGTAGCCGAGTCCGGGCATCAAGACCGCATGATCGAGGCTCAATGCAACCTCGCGAGTCTCGCCGGCCCCGATCTTGAGCGTGTGAACCTCTGGCTTGTACTCGAGGCCCTTACTGACCTCAATGCGTAAGATGCCTGGTGGTACGTTGGCTTGCGTGCGGCCATTCGTGTAGAAAAAACGTCCAAAATAGCGGATAGGAGCCTTGTCTACGCGATTGCCCCATCCCTTCCCGGGCCATTGGCCCGAGAGGCTATATTTCTTGAGCTGGCCTTCCGCGGGTTCGTAGTAATTGCCGTCCGGGCCGACGACGTTGATGCGGCAAGGCGTCGGCTTGCCGGTGGCCTTATCGGTGACGACGAGCCTGAGATGAGCCGCATCCGCTCCGTTCGCCTCCGCAGGCATGCCGACTTTGGCGTGGCCCGAGGGGGTGAAGAGGATCGCGTCGTCGGCTGGGCTGTACTCCTGGAACGCGTATTCGACGAGGGGACCATCTATAGGGTTTTGGACCTTGGCCTGCGGGGCTTTGAAGACGCTGGCAAAGGCTTTCGCCATCGCATCCGATCCCCGAATCGCCCCGGGGGGCAGCGGACGCTCGGCATTAAACACCTCGAGGGCCTTCGGCATTTCGAGGACCGGCTTCGATTCGGGATCGGGCGCGGGATTGAGGCCGAGGGTCTCAACGAAGAAACTCGTCACCGCTCGCAACTTGCTGGGGCCGAAGTCGTGGGCCTCGTCGGGGAGGTGGAGGTTGCGAGCCGCGGAGGGGGCACCGGCGACCTTGTATATCGCCTGGATGAAGGGGAATCCCAGGGTGGGGAAGGTCCGGGTGCCGTCGGTCCCACCGACCGAGATCAGCAACTGGGGTCGCGGAGAGGTTGCCGCCGCCAGCTCGATGGCGTTGGTCCCGGCTTTCGACATGATCGGCAGACCGCCTTCGCAACGACAGCCATCGTCCTCGGTCCACGGATAGACGATGACGACGGGTGCGGATGCCTTGATGCGGTCGTCGACCAGTGCCAGGAAGAAGGACTGGGTCCCGCCGCCCGAGGCCCCCGTGATGCCGATTCGCTTCGGATCCACCCCCGTGAGCCCCTCGATGAAGTCGAGCGAGCGGATGCTGTTCCACGTCTGCAAGGCCAGCACGAGCGGGTCGTCGTGGGTCGTCTGCTGGCAATCCTGCCAACCGACCATGGCGTAGGAGAAGACCGTCGCGCCACGGCGGGCGAACTCGATGCAGGCGGTCTGCTGCTCGTCGCGCAAGCGTCCCAGCGGTTGGAAATGGCCGTGCGGATGCAGGATCGCCGGACCCGTCTTGTCCTGCTTCAAAGGCCGGTAGAGGTTGCCCGTGCAATAAAAGCCAGGAAGCGTCTCGATCGCGACGTTCTCGACGGAGTACCCCGGGTATTCGCGACGATCCCGGATCGTCGCAGTGACGGGCGCCCTGGCAGGCAGAGGCCACATCCCCGCACCTTCGAGGAAGGCGCGTCGGAGTTCGGCTCGACGCTTGGTCCAGGCCTCATTGGTCGTGTACTTCGCCCGGGATCGTTCGAGTTGCAGCAGGGCGATTTGCTCGCTCCCGCTTACGATCGACCCGAGGGAGGTCAGGTTAGCCGCGAGGAAAACCCAGGACAGGGCGGGGATGAGTCGCTTCATAAGTGGGATCACCATGAGCAGCGAGGTACGAGGATACGGCCGGCTGACAACTTCGATCACGCGAGAGAGCCCCAGGATGATGCGGCTCTCGCTCAATCGGGCGTGGAACGTGGGAGGGTGCGTCGACTCGAATCTACGCGTGAAGTCGTCCGGATGCTCGCGGTAACTGCGTATTTCATAGAAATGAAGAAGGCCCGGCGATGTCCTTGTGGGGCATCGCCGGGCCTTCGTGAGCTTGAGTTAGATGAGATGCAGGAAGAGGGTCACTCGCTGGCGCCAGCGGGCTTGGCCTTCTTGAGGAGTTCCGGGATCAGCTCTTCGAGCTTGCCGCGCGCGTCGACGGACGCGAGCTTGCCCTCGGTGTCGACGACGAAAAGGCTAGGGATGGAGTTGATGCCCCACGACTTCGAGAACTCGCTGTCCCAGCCGTTGCCCTGGTAGTACTGCGGCCAGGGGATCTTGTTCTCGGTGACGAACGCCTTGAGCTTGTCGAGGCCGCCGTCATCCTTGGGCTCGTCGAGGCTCACGCCGATGAACTGGACCCCCTGGTCCTTGAACTTGGCGTAGAGGTCCTTCATCTTCGGCATCTCGGCGATGCAGGGGCCGCACCAGGTCGCCCAGAAGTCGATGACGACCACTTTGCCTTTCAGGCCTGCGATCGAGATCTCGGTGCCGGTCATGGCGTCGGAGAAGGCGAGCTCGAACGGCTTGCCGATGCTCTTGCGCTGGAGTCGGCCCCCCTGGATAATCGACGTGTAGGGGGACTTGGGATACTCCTTGAGGACGCGATCCTCGAAGGCCGACTTCTTGGCCTCGTCCTTCGACTTCTCCGCGAGCATGGCGAGGAACTGGGCGCCGCGGCGGTCGCCGGGGGCGAGCTTGATGAAGTCGTCGACGGTGGCGACGGCGGCATCGTCCGGCTCTTCCGGGCCGGTGTAGAGCGCTGAGACCGCCTTCATGAAGGCCCCTTCGAGCGTGAGGCTCTCGTTCTTAACCTTGGCGGTGGCCTCGTCGATCTCCTTGACGAGGTCCTTGCCGTCTTTCTGGGTCCGGAACAGGGTCATCCAGCGGGTGGGCAGGAGGGTGATGACCTGAGCATGTTCGGGATGCGACTTGTAAAGTTCGAGGATCAGGTCGGCCTTCTTCGCGTCGGCCTGGCGGAGCTTCTCGTAGTACTTGACGACCGCCTCGCGGTCCTCGGTCTGGGGGCGGTCGGGAGGCTTCACGGCTTCGATGTCGGCGAGGATCTTCTCCGCCGATCGGCCATCGGCCAGCGCGGGGATCGTCACCCCGAAAGTCAGCCCAACCCAGAGAAACGATCGCAGCAAGTGATCCCTCATGGTCGGTCCTGTTCAAAAGAGAGAAGGCGTGTTTGTTTGCTGACAAGGAGGACGCTAGACGTCGAAAAACCGCCTTCCTGACGGGATCCGCATCATCTTTACAAGGTTCCGTTTAGGGCCGGCCATTGTCAAGCCATCGCCATCCACTCGCGAATTCATCATCATGCACATCATGCCGAATTCCGTGATCATTTCGCCCAACGAGGATGGCGACTCCCTCAAGTCTTCGGGCTGCGACCTGGACAAGAGTCCCTTTGGGCTTGGCAAGGATCCGCACCTCTATTATCAATACGCGTGACCGAGGATGGTCGAGATGCGAGGCCGCCCGGTTGAGTGCCCTTGGGCTTGAGCCGACCTACATGTGACGCAATGGAGGGATCGCGATGGGACTCGAAACGCCAGGCATTGAAGGCATCGATCCGGTCGCTGAGACCGCCATCCGAGCCCTCTATCAGCGGATCCTCGACGCCTGGAACAACCAGGATGCGGCAGACCTGGCCGCCTCATTCCGCAAGAATTGCCTTCTCGTGGGCTTCGATGGGAGTCAGATGGTCGATCGGGCCGAGGTCGAATCGACCCTCGCGACGATCTTCGCCGAATACCCCACGGGCTTGTTCCTCTCGATCGTTCGGAGCGTGCGGTCCCTCACGCCCGAGGTCGCGACCCTGCATGCGGTGGTCGGCATGATGCCGCGCGGGAAGTCAGAACTGATCCCGAATGTGAACGCCGTGCAGGTCATGACCGCCGTCCAGACCGAAGGAGTGTGGCTCGCCGCCGCCTTGCAGACTACGCCGGCCGCTTTCCACGGATGCCCGGAACTGGCCGCTCAATTGACCGAGGAATTGCAAGCCCTACTGCCCCTCGGCGAGGGCTCGAGTTCGTCCTCCTGCAATGAACTTCCTGAGTGATTCGTCGCGAGGCCTGTCCGATCGCTCGGCCAGGCGCCGACTCCCATCTTCAACTCTGCGATCGGGATCTTATCGATACTCGTCGCACACGAAGAGATCACCGAACCAAGGCCCCGAACCGCCCAGGTTCCTAGGGGTTGTGAAAATGCCTGGGTTTAATGGATTGTTGCTGGGATCAGCATCCGGCTACTGGAATTTGCTGACGACGTCGGCGTCGGTCACCGGATAGACTTCTTCGAGCGGTATGACGAGGTCGAGATAGGGCGCAACGGCATTGGCGCGTTGCTGGCTCACGAACTCGGAAATGTCCTGGATCTCAAGAATCCACTCGTCGGAGTATCGACGAAGCACATCGCCGCGCAGGCCGAGTTGGATCGCTCGCCTGGACTGGCGGTTGCCCGCGGGATCGTGGTCGGGATCCCACTGGAGGCGGACGTTCGACCTGGCCACGGCTCGTTTCCAGCTTTCGTGATCGGAGTAGGCTGCCGGCACGAACGAACTGTGGACCGCGAGTCTGAGGATCTCGTCGAACGCCGTACGTTTGAGCCGGATCGCAAGAGTGACTTCTTGATTCTCCTTCGTCCCCCAGCCCGAGCGGTACATCATCCAGAGGAAGTTGGGCTTCACCCAACTCATCCTCCCGAAGTCGAAGCCTCCCCCGAAATGGCCATGTTCGGCGGCGAATCGGCCGATTGCGGGATGATAGGCCTGATAGATGACGATGGACTCGGCATCATACTGGGCCAGGATGTGATGCCCTTCGGAGGGCCAGTGCTTCTTCTGCTGAATATAAAGTTGGGTAAGGAGTGTCATGGCCTTCGAT
Organism: Singulisphaera chitinilytica; assembly: GCF_049331405.1. NCBI lineage: Bacteria > Pseudomonadati > Planctomycetota > Planctomycetia > Isosphaerales > Isosphaeraceae > Singulisphaera > Singulisphaera chitinilytica. Next base: position 4,605,098 of record NZ_CP186274.1, on the reverse strand, counting down.
CAGAGACTTTGTTGATTTCGATCTCAAGCCGAGTCGTTCTAGGATCGGACAGGGGGCTATGATTCGGGGTTCGGGCCCATTCCGTGGGTTGCGAGCCTTCCCGCTGGATTTCCGAAGCGTTCCGACAGATGCTGAAGCATGAGGCGGGTCCATTTCAGGAGTCCGTCGTGCCATAGGTCGGAGAAGGGGAGGGACAGCGTTGACGCATTCCCACTCGGCGGCGGCCACGGTCGAGATGATCCTCGAGTTCAACCGCGATCGGATCCCGGAACTGGTGAACCGCAAGTATCGGCGGATGTCGGAGGACGCCTTCGCATTCTTGCGAGGCACCGACCACATCTTCGCCCATCACTGGTCGCGACTCGGGCCGCAGGATCCGGGGCCTTCGATCCTGATCTGCGGGGACTTGCACCTCGAGAACTTCGGGGCCTATCGCACCGACGACGGGGCGGTCCTCTACGACATCAACGACTTCGACGAGGCCCTGGTGGCTCCGTGCTCCCTCGACCTGGTGCGCTGCACGACGAGCATCCTCCTCGCGGCCCAACTCTGGAAGCTGAGCCCGGTGCAGGCCATGCGGATGGTCCTGACTTTCCTCGACCGCTACAGGGCCACCGTCACGAAATCGGTCCGGACGGGACACGTCGGCGAGATGGCGCTGGGGACATCGCGCGGGCCTATCTGGAACCTGCTGCAACGTCCCACGAAACAAGGATCAGCCAGGTTCCTGGATCGCTTCACGGAGCTGACGACGGAAGGCGTAAGGCGCATCGTACTCAGGCCGAAACGGTTCTTGAAAGTCTCCTCGGACACGAGGAACCAGATCACAGAGGCTCTCAAAGCCTACAGCCGTTCGAAACCGAGTCCTGAGGCATTCGAGGCGATCGACGTCGCCTTCCGCGTCGCCGGCACCGGCAGCCTTGGCTTGAAGCGCTATGCCGTCCTGGTCCAGGGGGTAGGCTCGCCCGACGGGAACTGGCTCCTGGACATCAAGCAGGCGCAGAAGTCGGCCCTGCTCGGTTGCTCCTCGACCGAGATCCAACTCCAGGATGGCGGCTCGGGCGCGAGGAGGGCCGTCATGGCCGAGCGCCTGCTCCAGTCACGGCCCACCGCAAAGCTCGACGTGATCGAACTCGCGGGCGAACTCTACCGGATGCGTGAACTCATCCCCGAGGAGAATCGCTCGGGTCTGGACGAACTCCGAGAGCAGCCAGGTAAGCTTCGACGAGCGGTCGCTATCGCGGGTCGTCTGGTTGGCTGGGCCCACGTCCGAGGTAGCCGCGTCGGCGAGATCGACCGCTCGCGCGATTTGAGCGACTGGGCGAAAGGGCCTGGCCTCGACGCCGTGATCGCCTCTGCCGTCCGTTACGCCGAGGTCACGCGTCGCGAACGTAAGGCCTTCGTCGAGGCCGCTCCATTCAAGAAGAAATCTGGCGTCGAGGTGAAATCCGCTTCCTGTTAACCGATCGAAGGCTTTTGATCGGATGTGCTGTTTCGCTGCAAGTTTCCTGGAACTTTGGACAGATCAAAGGCGCCGGCGGATTCTTATTGTAGAGTTCGAAAGGAGAACGCCCCCGCCGGCCCCTGGTGATCCTCAATGTCGGACTCCGCGTCTCTGGACCTGTTCTTCGGCCACCTGCACGTGCTCCAGGCGATCCTGGCCGAAGCGGAACCCCGCATCCGTGCCGTCGGGCTGGAGATGAAGGAGTTCTTCCTCCTCAATGACCTGGACGCGTCACCTTATCCCGCCGACCTCGCCCGCAAGCTGATGCTCCCCAAGCCCTCGATCACGTTCCTCATCAAGCGGCTCGAGGCCGGGGCCTTCCTCACGCGTTCCCTCGAGCCGGGCGACCTCCGCCGCTTCTTCCTGACGATGACCCCTAAGGGGCGCGAGGCCGTCGCCGAGGCCAGGATGATCCTCGAAGGAGCCTTCGCCTCGAGGCTCAAGCGATTGACCACGGTCGAGCGGGACACCCTGATTCGGATCCTGCAGAAGATAGGTGATGCGAGCTGAACGGTCCTCGATGACCGATTCAAACCGGTATCAACGAGGCCATCCGTCATGTCGCTTGAGAGGATCCGCATGTCAAAACATCGGAAAATGTGAAAATGCTTCTAGCCGGGGACTTGTGGGTCATCCAGGATCTCCCGCAGGGTTTTGATCGCGGGGACCCTCGGAGAAATCGCTTGGTCGCCACGATTCAACAGTATGGCTTGCATCCCGATTGATAAGGCACCGTCATAGTCGGAGCGAAGGTTATCTCCGACCATCAGGGACTTTCGCGGCTCGACGTCCAGGGCTGATAGGGCTCGTTGAAAGAAGAGCGGGTCGGGCTTGCGGAGCCCGGCATCGCAGGAGAATTCGAGCGAGTCGAAATAGATCGCCAGGGCGGAACTCAGGAACGGTTGTTTGTAAGGGCTCGCCAGATTCGAGATAAGGCCGAGCCTCAATCCGCGTGACTTGAGATCGGCGAGAGTCGCGACGGCGTCCGCAAATAACCGAGCCGAGCGAAGGTCCTCCCGCAGGTCGGAATCGAGTATCGTGGTATCCAAAAATGTTTCGAATCCGATGCGTTTCGCGAAGTCGCCGATGTCTCGCGACTCCAAGAGGAGCGATTGAACAACGACGCTCCGAGGGGCTTCGGGGCAGACGGCTCGCGCGAAACGCAGGAAGGGCTTCGAATCGCGGTCGAGCCGGAGCAAGGTGCCGTAGAGGTCGAAGACGACCGCTTCCAGCATGATTTAGTTCGATCCGCGAGGTTAACTAAGTTGCGGATTAAGCGCAAGACTCGATCATTATCGAGTTCGGTCGTGTTTACCAGTTGCGCGACACATCGTGTCAAACGTTTAAGGCCGTCGGCCGTTCCTGGGGACGGCCGACGGCTTCGTTGGATTCGCTTTAGATTGAGAAGGCTCAACGCTTGGGCACACCGCGAGCCTCGGCGTCAAGTCGCTCGATGATGCGGTCGAGCTTGTCTTCGAGCCTTTGGAGACGCTCTTCGATCGGAGAAGCGACGTGGGCAGTCGGGGCAGGTCCGGGGCCGCCCCCTCCGGCCGCTGCCGTCATGCCCATCAAGGGGGCAGTCGGGGCAGGGCCCCCTCCGGCCGCTGCCGTCATGCCCATCATGGGGGGAGTCGAGGGGGGGACGGGGCCACTCTCTCCTGCCGCTGCCATCATCGCCATGCCCCCGGCCATCCTGCCATTCCTACCCGCACGAGGCCGCGGCGGGGCGAGGGGAGGGGTGTTGGACAGGGGCGGTACGGGAGAGTCGTTCACGACGGGCCATTGGATGATTTCGCCACCGCCGCGAGTCAGGACGTTCGCGAGGAGTATCCAGTCCCGAGGTGAAATGTATCGGACCGCGCCATCGCAAAGGCCGACCATGCAGGAATTGGGTTCGGCGTCGTTCAGCAGCGGCATCGGCTTGCCAGGCTCGAAGACGAGTTCGCCGGGCTTGGTCCAGATGGTCGGCACCTTGGCCGAGGCGAGTAAGAGAGTGTTTGATGTACCATCCGTCACGTCTGGGATACTCACACCCTCCGCTCCGTCGAACATCGCCCCATCGCCGATGAAGCCGCGGAGGCGCGATTCCCCGTCTGGGGCCGGCGCATCGGGAGTCTTGAAGACGTCCGGCATCCGGGCGATCAGTGCCTTGTTGTGCGGGCTATCCCAGGGCTCGCCCAGGTGGAACTGATTGTACAACTCTCCCTGCTCGAGATAGGGGAGTAGCGCGACTCTCCAACTGAGTAGCGGTTGCCCGTTGGAGCCATAGATCGCCATCGCCGGGAAGTGCTCATTCGCGGAATAGTAGTTGTGGAACGCAAGGAGGATATGCCTCGTGTTTCTCTCGGAGACCTGGCGAGGCGTGAAATCCTTCGCCTGCCTGCTGTCGGCAGACGTGCCATTCTCCGTTAACTGCGCGTTGGCGGGTGACCTGGTCCATAACATCGTCCCCAGGCCAGCGAGGGTCAGGCTGCCGAGGAGTAATGAGGCAGAGACGGAGAGTCGGGGAAGCATGGCGGAGGCAACTCCTTTCGTGAGGATGGCGACGCTCGGGGCGACGACGGCCGAACTGCCGGCGGCCAGGCTCAGGGTCGTCCGGGCCAGAGGCTCGGGGACCTGATCCGAGAACGCCCTCGACGATGCAAGCAAGGCGACGGCCGACGCGATCCCGCGGCGGACCAGGCGCGAGCGGAGCGCCTCGATGCCTCGGGCCAGCCGACTCTTGACCGTCCCGAGCGGGCAGCCGAGCCGGTCGGAAGCCTCCTGGGCGGTGACGTCCTCGAGCAGGCAGAGGACCAGGACGTCGCGGAGCTTGGTGGGGATCCGGGCCAGTTCCGCGTCGAGGATCGGCCTGATGTCGAGCAGTTCGGAGTTGGACGTCTCGTAAGAAACGCCGCCTTCCTCACCCTGGCAGAGCCTCGATAAGCGTTGCCGACGCTTCGCATCCTGGGCTCGTGCCTTCGTCGCGACCCTCGCGGCCACGCCGTAGAGCCAGGGGCCGAGGCGGTTCGCGTCGCGGATCCCCGGGCCCTTCCGGACGAGGATCAGGAAGGTGGCCTGGAAGGCATCGTCGGCGTCGCTCGTGCTGTTCGTCAGACGACGACAGACCCCAAGCACCATCGGCCCATGCCTCGCGAGCAGGGTTTCGAACGCCGCCTGATCCCGATCGGCGAGGAAGCGATCGAGCAACTCACGGTCGCCCAGAGGGGCGGTGCCGTGACTGAAGAGATGACTCAAGTCCGCCGTATAAGCCGAATTGCATCCCGCTCGCATCGTAAAGGCCCTTGGCCGTCGTATTGCATCTGTGGAGATACTGCCCGTCGGGCTCGGTTTGGATCCGTGGATTTCCGAAGATTCTCAGCTGATGACGATTCAGCGGTCGAAGGGCCTGGAAACCGACGCACCTTTCCGGAAGTGATGCCGACAGAGCCTGGGCTTCAACCGAAGTCGTAGACCGTCACGTCGAACCCCGCAAGTTCCTCCTGCAGGATCGGTTCGATCTCCTCCCAACGCCCGCCGGCCAGGCCACAGCCGATCCGGGGCATGTGAAGGCTCGCGTTCAACGGCTTGGCTTGCTGCGCGAGACTTTTGAGGCATTCGCGTACGGCGTCGTAGCGGATTGGCGGGCCTTTCGAACCGGTTTTCATGCCTCGCTGGCCGATCATGTTGGCGACCCAGATGTAGAGCTGGACCTGGACGATCTGGATTGCGCCGAGCTTGAAATCATTGTCGGATCGGGCCTTGTGCCAGGCACGATACGCGTCCTCTGGGCCTTTCCACCGCTTCGAGACGGCGAGGACGAAGCCTTTGCCCCAGCCGCCGAGATCGTTGCAGATGTGGGCGATGATCTTGTTGCCCTGGCCCTGGGGTTGAGTCGCATCGCCCTGCGTATATTTGATGGAACTCATGATGTTGTCACTCTTGTCCACGAAACAAGGCGTCAAGGGGGAGGGTCAGGTTCGACGGGCAGCCAGGGACGTAGGGAGGCATCCAGGTATTTCTTCTGGAGCCTCAAATGCCAGAGATGCCGATCGACGACATCGTAAGGGATCTCCTTGCCATTGACGAAATAGTGGATGCGATCGTCGCCTTCGTGGCCGCTGATCACGCCGAACTCCCCATCCCCAGGAAAGGGCACAACGTGCTCTGCGGCAATGCGCCTGAAGCGAGCGGCTCTGGCCTTGAGCCAGTAGGAGCCGACGAGGAACGTCCCATAGAGGATGACGACGATCGCCGCGAGGCGGATGAGTAGGCGCCTCGTGATCCAGCGTTGGAACAGGCGAGAGGCACGGGCGAGCGTCGGGAAGTGCGTCATCCCACTTCTCCACTCTTTGCCATGACCGGTTGACCGCCGGCCATTTGTTCTCGACATGATTCTAACCGACCTATTCGTTCGATCCCAGGCGGATGATGCATGGAGGCTCATCGCGAACGCAACCTGGAAAATCTCGAAGACGCGCGCTCTCCCCCAGGAGATCCTTCGCCCATGCCTTTAGCGGGATGATCGAGACGACGGTGTGGCCTTGCGGTTGGCCGGGTCGGATCGAGGCTCGCTGGCGCCTCCGGGCGCGAGGAATCGGGAGGAGGCAGCGATGCGCCAGGTCTTCCGTTGGCTGGTCCCCGCGGTGCTTATGCTGATGGGGGCGGCTCCGCCGGTGCCGACCGGCAAGGATATGGTCGTTCACGAGTGGGGGACGTTCCTGGCCATGAGCGGGTCGGACGGGGTCTCCCTCGACGGAATGTATCACGAGGAACATCCGCTCCCGCATTTCGTCCATTCGAGGGCCCGCGACCAACTCCACCCGAGGTCGATCTTCCTCAAGGGGGAGACGCCCGTCATCTATTTCTACACGCCGAACGAGGCCAGGGTACGCGTCGAGGTCAAGTTCCCGCGCGGGCTCTGGACCCAGTGGTTCCCGGCCGCGGCCGGGGTCTGGCCGGCACTCGCCGCGACACCGACCGGCGACGCGCCCCAGGCCGGCCGGATCGTCTGGCTTGCCAAGGTCATCCCTCCGAGCGCGAAGGACGAAACCCTTGCATTGCCTGCCACATCGGCCGACGCGCTCTGGAACTATGCCAGGGACGTAGACGCGGCCTTCGTCCAGACGGGCGGGCCCAAGGGGATCGAGACCGAGCGATACCTCTTCTATCGCGGACTCGGGACCGTGCCTCTGCCCATCAAGATGACCTCGCAGGCGGGCGGGACGCTGACCTCGACGATCGACGGCCAGACCGACGTCAAGCACGTCTTCGTCCTGCGGGTCGAGAACGGCAAGGGGGCCTTTGCATACAGGCCAACACTCGGCGTCGGCGAGGATATCAAGGGGATCATCCCCGACATGGCGAAAGCCTTGCCCCTGGAGGAGTTCGCCAAGGCCGTCGGCGACGAACTCGTCAAGCGCCTGGTCGAGAGCGGGCTCTATCTCAAAGAGGCCAGGGCGATGGTCAACACCTGGAAGCAGAGCTACTTCAAGACCGAGGGGACCCGGGCCCTCTTCGTCCTGCCCCAGCGCTGGACCGATGAGTTCATCCCGATGACGATCACCCCCAAGCCGAAGGAATTGGTACGGGTCATGGTCGGGCGGCTTGAGATGCTCACGCCCGAGCGGGAGCAACTCGCCGAGAAGGCTGTGCAGGACCTCATGGGCAAGGATCCGGGCTGCCGCTCCGAGGCCTTCGACTATCTTAAGGCCCAGGGGCGCTACGTCGAGCCGATTCTCCGCAGGGTCTTGAAGACGACCAAGGATGAATCGATCAAGAAGCTTTGCCAGCGGCTCCTCACGGCCGAGTTCGTCACCGAGCTTCGAACCTCGCTGCAATGCGGCCCCGAAGAGCGTCAACTCACGAGCGAGGAGGTCTGGAGCGAGGAACCGGCGCATGTGCGGGCCCAACTCGCGAGCCTGCTCCGCGACGTCGGCCTCAACACCGAGGCCCGCGCCGAGGGATATGCCGCACTCCATGCCCTATCCAAGAAGGTCATAATCTCCCTGAACCCGGAAACCTGCGACGATCACCGATATGCCAAGGCCATGGCACGAGCCCTGGAAGGAACAGGCGATGACCAGCGTGCGGCGGAACATTACGGCCGGGTCATCGAACTTGGTGTCGTGGCGGCCAGGACGAAGGATTGCCGCACTTGCCATCAGCAACTGGGCGCGGCGACGGACATTGGCATGCGAGAATGGTGGGCGGGTGAGCGCTTTGCAGCCGCGTTGACCCGGAGCGGCGGATTGCAAGGGGCCATCGTGAAGGCGGAAAAGGACTCCGCGAGCCAACAACTCGCCGCCGACCTGAAACTCGTCTACCTTTACGCGGCCAGCGGACGTGTCTCCAAGCCGAAGATCGAGCGCAACTCACGCAACGACACCGGCAAGTCGGCGATGAACGTCTCGCCCGACAAGCCCCGACCTTCGGGAAGTTGATGGCCACGGCCAAACGGAGGAGGCTCGGTCCTCCTCCGTCGGTCGCGATACACTCGAATCGAGGGACCGATCATGGTCGCGAGGGACGTCGGATGGGCGACAAACCAAACCTGGGGGCCGAACTCGGCCGATTCCGCGAGTACCTCAGCCTGCTGGCCAGGCTCGAGGTCTCGCCTCGTTTGCGCTCGGCCATCGACCTCTCGGGCGTGGTGCAGCAGACGCTCCTTGAAGCCTTCCGATCGGGCCCGCAGGGACGAACGTCCGCACAGACCGCGGCCTGGCTCCGGGCGATCCTCGTCAACAACCTTGCCGACGAGGCGCGTCGCCTGGGGGCAAGGAAGCGGGACATCTTCCGCGAAAGGTCTCTCGACGCGGCCCTGGATCGGTCGGCGAGTCGGCTCGAAGGATGGCTCAAGGCCGACCAGTCGTCGCCGAGCCAGCGGGCGATCCGCCACGAGGAATTCTTGGAACTCGTCCAGGCCCTGGCGGAACTCCCTGAATCTCAGCGTCAGGCGGTGGAACTGCATCACCTCAAGGGGCTCAGCCTGGCCGAGATCGCCGAGGAGTTGGGGGTGACAAAGCCGGCCGTGGCCGGCCTGCTGCATCGAGGGCTCAAGGCGCTTCGCGCGAAGCTGGCCGTTGGGATGGAGGGGTGAAGTCGATGGCGAGCGTCACCGCGGGGGAGTTCGACCCGGAACGTCGGCTCGAAGGGATCCTGGCCGCGTACCTTGAGGAAGTCGAGGCCGGGCGGTTCCCCGACCGCTCGGCCTGGCTGGCTCGCTATCCCGAGTTCGCCGACGAACTCTCGGCCTTTTTCGACAACCTCGACCACGTCGGCCGGATCGCCGCACCGATCTCAGACGACGATGCCCCCGGCACAGTTCCTTTCCCGGGGAGCCAAGCTCCGATCGCGAGGCCGGATTTCGTCGGGTATTTCGGCGACTACGAATTGCTTCGCGAGATCGCCCGAGGAGGCATGGGCGTGGTCTACGCGGCGAGGCAGGTGAGCCTCGACCGCATCCTCGCCTTGAAGATGATCCCCGACCATCCGGGAACATCCCAGGCCGACCTGAGGCGTTTCCATCTCGAGGCCGAGGCCGTCGCGAGCCTCGACCATCCCAACATCGTGCCGATTTATGAGGTGGGCCAGCACGACGGGCATCGCTACTTCAGCATGAAGCTCGCCGAGGGGGGAAGCCTGACCACCGAGTTGCCCCGGATGCGCGGGAACTTCATTGCGATGGCCAGGCTCGTCGCGACCACGGCCAGGGCCGTCCACTACGCCCATCAGCGTGGGATCCTCCACAGGGATCTGAAGCCTTCGAATGTCCTCCTCGACCGCTCCGAACAGCCGCTCGTGGCCGACTTCGGCCTCGCACGTCACATCGAGGCCGACGGGGACCTGACACGAACCGGCTCGGTCCTCGGCACACCCGCCTACATGGCCCCCGAGCATGCCGAAGGCTCGCGCGAGGTCGTCACGACCGCCGTGGACGTCTACGGCCTCGGGGCGATCCTCTACGAAGGGCTGACCGGTAGGCCACCGATCCAGGGAGACTCGCTCTTTGAAACGCTCAGGCGAGTCCGCGATGTGGAGCCGGAACGCCCCTCGGCCGTCGATCGCAGGGTCCCGCGCGACCTCGAGACGATCTGCCTGAAATGCCTGGAGAAGGCACCATCGAACCGATACCCGACGGCCCTGGCCGTTGCCGAGGACCTGGACCGCTGGCTCGCCGGTATGCCCATCACCGCGAGGCCGACGACGCTGCCGGAGCGGGCCGTCAAGTGGGCCAGGCGCCGCCCGACGGCCGCGGCGCTCCTGGTGACGAGCCTGCTCGCGGTGCTCGCCGCCGGATTTGCGGCGAACGCGATACTCTCGGCCGGTCTTGCGATCTCGGAGCGGAAGGCCGAGAAGAAGGCGCGACTCGAAGCCGAGGCCGAGGTCGCCAAGCGAGTCGAGCGCGAGGCCAGGATCGAGCCCGAACGCTACCTCGACAGGATCGCCAGGGCCGAGCGGGCCTGGTCGGCCAACGACCTCCAGACGGCCCGGGCGCTGCTCGACGAGAGCCCGCCGTCGCTCAGGCGCTGGGAGTGGTCGTACCTGGATCGGCTCGTGCATTCGGAGGTCCGCACGATCGAAGGGCATAACGGGGTGAGCTGCGGCGTGGCCTTTGCCCCGGCGTCGGACATCCTCTGCTGTCCGGAGACGAGGAACGGGGTCCGGATCTGGGACGACCTGGGCGACCGCCAGATCAGCCACATCCGCGGGCACGACGGCTTCGCCTATGGGGTCGCCTTCGACCGCGAAGGGAAGCGGCTTGCCACCGCTGGGAGTGATGGCAAGGTCCGGGTCTGGGATGTGGCCACGGGGGAACTGAAACGGACGATGCCGGGGCACGACGCATGGGCCGCCGGGGTTGCCTTCGCCAAGGGGGACGCCTGGCTCGTCTCCGGCGGGGCCGATCGGGTCGTCCGCGTTTGGGACACGTCCACCGGCACCGAGGTTCTCGCCCTCCGCGGGCACACGGCCCCCGTCTTCGGGGTCGCTGTGAGGCCCGACGGCTGGCAGATGGCCTCGGCAGGGCAGGAGGGGGTCATCAAGCTCTGGGACCTGCTCACGGGTCTCGAGGAACGCACCTTGCCTGGGCATCAGGGAGCGACCCGATGCGTGGCGTATAGTCCCGACGGTCGCCTGCTCGCTTCAGGCGGTTCCGATCGGCTTGTGAAGATCTGGGATCTGAAAACGGGCCAAGAAATCCTGTCATTTCAGGCGGCCGACGGGCGTGTCGATGGCATCGCGTTCGGTCCCGATGGGACCCGGCTCGCAACCGGAGGGCTCGATCGCTCGGTAAAACTCTGGGACGTGGCGACGGGCCGCGAACTCGCGTCCTATCGCGGGCACGATGCACCGGTCTTCAGCGTGGCGTTCCGGCCTGACGGAAGGCGGATCGCTTCGTCGGGGCAAGACGGGACTGTCAAGCTCTGGGATGCGACCGCAGCCCCGGAAGTCCGGGTCGTGCAGGGTTCCTGGGGGCAGGCGAACGGCCTCGTGCTCTCGGGCGATGGCAAGGTCGCCGTCGTCTCGACGGATCGAGGAATCTCGGCCTGGGATACGACCGATGGGCATTCCCTCTGGTCGCGTCCGGTTCGAGGGGCCTCATCTCCTCTGGCCGGATCTGCGGCGGGGGAGATTGCTGTGTCGGTCTGTCCCGATCATCGTGTGACAACCTTCGATATCGGCACTGGACGCGAGGGGCCGTCATTCCGAGGGCCCGGCGATCCTATTGCGAGCCTGGCTATCGACCCGGGCCAGCATTCCATCCTTGTTGGTGAAGGAGACCCGCTCGGCATCGTCCACGGGCTCCAAGGCAAGGGGGTTTATGAGCCGAAGGGGGATCGCTCGCTCAGTCTCTGGGACCTCGAGACCGGCCGGCAACGTTGGAAGCAGTCGGCCCACGTCGGCTCGATCCATTCCGTGCGTTTGTCCTCGGACGGTTCCCGCCTTGCCTCGGCCGGCGGGGACAGGACGATCGGCCTCCGGGAGACCAAGACCGGCAAGGAACTTCATCGGCTCGAAGGCCACGAGGCTCCGGTCCTTGACGTCGCGTTTTCGAATGATGTTTCAAGGCTGGCCTCGGCCGGTGCCGACGGGACCGTCCGGATCTGGAACGCGGCGAGCGGACGAGAATTGCGATCGATCGCCGCCCACTCGGGCTGGGTCGTGGGGCTCGCCTTCACGCCCGATGGCTCCCGGATCGTCTCGGCCGGCCTGGATGGGGCGGTGTCGCTCTGGGAGGTCGAGACGGGGAGGAAGGTGCTCGCCCTCCAAACCAGAGGGGGCCACGCCTGGCGAATCGCCATCGCCGAGGACGGGAGCCGGATCGTCGCCGCGATGAGCGACGGGACCTTGCTCACCTGGAGTGCCGTGAGGGAAACGTACTGAGCATCGAAGGCCCGGCTTGACTCTCCTCCATCCGCAACTAACATTGTTGCGGATGGAGGAGGGATGCTGAGTTCCAAGCTGAGTGTCGGCGTACACATCTTGACCTTGCTGGCTCAGCCGCCGGGGGAGCCGCTGACTTCGGAGCATATCGCGGGGAGCGTGAACACGAATCCCGTCGTGATCCGCCGCCTGCTCGGTTTGCTCCGCGAGGCCGGGTATGTGGAGTCGCGGGGAGGGGTCGGCGGAGGCTGGCTCATGATCGAGGATCCTGCGCGGATACGGCTCCTCGATGTCCTTCACGCGGTGGAACCGGACAGGGAAACCTTCGCGCTCCCACGGAATCAGCCCAACCCCGCCTGCCTCGTGGGTAGGCACATCCAGGGCGTTTTGACGGACGTCTATGCCGACGTCCGCAAAGGCATGGAAGAGCAACTCGCCCGAACCACCGTTGCCGACATTCTGGCTTCGGTCGAGGGAAGAGCCATCGACTGAACTCTTTTTTGCGTCGATCTGTAACTCTCTTGATTACAGAATCGACTTTGGAGCATTTGATCATGAAAATCGCACTCTTCGGTGCCAGCGGGACGATCGGCCAGAGAATCTTGAAGGAAGCCCTGAGCCGCGGGCATCATGTCACGGCGATTGTGCGAGATCCATCAAGGATCACCGAGTCGAATCCCAACCTGACGGTCCAGCCGGGGAACGTGCTCGACGCCGAGAGCGTCGCGAAGGGAGTTGCGGGGCATGATGCGGTCATCAGCGCGTTTGGCCCCGGAGTTTCCCAGGGGGCATCGGCCGTCATCGATTCCGTACGCTCCCTGATCGTTGGTCTTGGCAAGGCGGGCGTGAAACGGCTCGAGGTAGTCGGTGGCGCAGGGAGTCTGGAAGTGGCACCGGGACTGAGGCTGGTTGATTCTCCCGAGTTTCCCTTGGCCTGGAAGGAGATCGCACTGAAGCATGCCGAGGCCCTCGAGGTGCTCCGTAACGAAGGCGATAACCTCGAATGGACTTATGTGAGCCCGGCCGCCCTGATCCAGCCGGGGGAACGCACCGGGAAGTTTCGGATTGGGATGGATCAACTCCTGAGCGACGGGCAGGGGCAGAGCCGGATCTCGGCCGAGGATTACGCGATCGCCCTCGTCGACGAACTGGAGAACCGTCAGCACGTCCGGGCCCGCTTCACCGTGGCGTATTGAGCGAAGGAGGCCGAGCACCATGTCAGATGACATCTCGAAGAACAGCGATTCCGATGCAAGAACCACATCGGGCCACCCTTTGCCGACGCTCTTCATCCCGCACGGAGGCGGGCCCTGCTTCTTCATGGACTGGACCATGGGGCCCGCCGACACCTGGTTTACGTTGAAGGACTGGCTGGCTACCGTCCCCTCGCTCGTGGGAATCGTGCCCAAGGCCATGCTCGTGGTCTCGGGGCATTGGGAGACGCGAGGGTTCGCGGTCACGGGGGGCGAGCATCCGTCGCTCATCCACGATTACTCGGGATTCCCCGCCCACACCTACCAACTGCGTTATCCGGCGCCTGGCTCGCCATCACTGGCCCGACGGGTGCAAGGGCTCGTTTCAAATCTTGGAGTCCCCGTTGCCATCGATGAGGAACGTGGCTTCGATCACGGGACCTTCATCCCCCTGATGGTTGCGTTCCCGGAGGCGAATATCCCTGTCGTACAGCTATCGCTGGATCGGAGCCTTGACCCCGCGCTTCACATTGAGGTCGGAAAGGCCCTTGCCCCCTTGCGACGCGAGGGCGTGCTGATCGTCGGCAGCGGGATGAGCTATCACAACCTCCGGGGCTTCTTCAGTGGCGGGAATGCCGGTCCTTCCACTCAGTTCGACGCCTGGCTGACCGAGGCCGTCACGGAGCATGCGGGGGCCTCTCGGGAGGAGAAGCTCAAGACCTGGGCCTCGGCCCCCGGTGGCCGCGAGGCACATCCGCGCGAGGAGCATCTGTTACCTCTCATGGTGGCGGCGGGGGCGGCCGACGGCGAACTCGGCCGGAAGGTATTCGGCGACCGGATCATGGGGCATCTGATCTCGGCCTATTCCTTCGGCGAGATCGCGGCGACTTCGGGCGCGAGGGTTGCTGCAGGTTGAGGAATTGCGGCCGACGTCGGGAGGCCGATGGCCTGGTCGCGATGGATCGGTATGATGAGCCGCTGGCGAGGGAACGTTCCCTGGCCTTTGGGGAGAGCCTGGATCGTGCGTCGTGGGTTGCGGCGCCCGGCTCCGCTCGTTGGGATTTCGCCCAGCCACCGCGAGGGATTCGGCATGAAGGTGTACGTCGTTTTCTACAGCATGTACGGGCACATCCATAAGCTGGCCGAGGCCGTGGCCGAAGGGGCGCGGAAGGTCGAGGGTGCCGAGGTCTCGCTCTTCCAGGTGGCCGAGCTCGTGCCCGACGCGGCGCTGGAGCGGACCGGTGCGAAGGCCGCCCGCGACGCCTTCGCCGAGATCCCGGTGATCCGCCCCGAGCAACTCGCCGAGGCCGACGCGATCATCTTCGGCACGCCGACCCGCTTCGGCAACATGTGCGCTCAGATGCGAAACCTGCTCGACCAGACTGGCGGCCTCTGGGCCAAGGGGGCCCTGATCGGCAAGGTCGGCAGCGTCTTCACCAGCACCGGCACCCAGCACGGCGGCCAGGAGACGACGATCACGAGCTTCCACACGACTCTCCTGCACCACGGCTTCGTCATCGTGGGCGTGCCCTACTCCTGTCAGGGCCTCGTCAACATGGACGAGATCACCGGCGGCTCTCCCTATGGCGCCAGCACCCTCGCCGGCAGTGACGGCAAGCGTCAGCCGACGGAGAACGAGCTGTCGATCGCCCGCTTCCAGGGCGAGCACGTCGCCCAGGTCGCGTCCAAGCTCGCGGCGAAGTAAGGGGCCATGAAATGTCCAGGGCGGTCGAGGAGTGCCTTTGACTCCTCGACCGCCCTTGGACTTGTTATTGAAGATGTTGGGAAGTCTTTAATCTAAAGATTAGTTCGAGTTTTTAGATGATGGAAGATCTTGGACTTGGCGGAAGAACGCTGATACTGAGGCTTGAACCTCGTTAAAGAGCCGTCGGCTTTCGGCCGCGCACGAGGCTGCGCTGGCAGGTGATGGTGACGGAACCATCGGCGGATTCCACGGCATGATAGCCGCGGGCCTGGGGGCCGTTCACGATCCGGTCGCGAACCTCGGCCTTGGGGGCGGATGGCGTGCCGCGGTCGAACCACTCGTCGAAGTCGAGGGTGAATGTCTCCTCAACCATCTGGATCTCGAAGAGCCCGGCGGAGGCGAAGAGGTCGATGATCGCCCCCGGGGTCAGGTTGAGGGTGTGGGTCGAGTCGCGCGCCTTCTCGATCTCCTGATGATGCCGAGCCCGATCACGGTCGGGGTCGGTGGTGTGGTCGCAGAGGATCACGACGCCGCCGGGGCGGAGCAATTCGACCTGGCGGAACAGGAATTCGGCCGGGTCGGTGACGTGGTGGAGCACGTAGCGCGAGATCGTCGCGTCGAACGGGCCCCAGAGAGACGGGTCGAAAACCGTTGTCTGCGAGAACTGAGCGCGGTCGCCAAACGGCTCGCCGCGCGTGCGGGCTCTGGCGATCATCTCGGCGGAGAGGTCGACGCCGAAGACGCGGTGCCCGGCCTGGAGCAGGGCCGTGCTGACGAGCCCCGGGCCGCAGCCGGCGTCGAGGATGTAACTGTCGGGGGCGAGCCCGGCGAACTGGACCAACCGCGCCAGCGCCGCGGGGTCGCTCTGGACCGGGGCTCGCTCGAATTTCTGGGCCTGGCCATCGAAGGCCACCGACAACGCCCGGTCATGCTCTGACATAAAAACCTCGGGGAAAGGGCGAGCCTCAACGCGCCTCGTAGACGACCTTGCCGCCGACCATCGTCCAGAGGACCTCAGTCGACTTCAGGTCGTCCTCGGGGCAGGTCAGGGGGTCGCGGTCGAGGAGGATCAGGTCCGCGAGCTTGCCCGGCTCGATCGAGCCTTTCTCGGCCTCCTCGGAGTGGAGCCGGGCATTGTTGATCGTATAAAAGCGCAAGGCCTCGATCCGGCTCAGCTTCTGGTCGGGGTTCAGCACCCCGGCGCGGTCGGTCTGGCGGGTGACCGCGACCCAGATCCCGAGCCAGGGATCCCACGGGTTCGTGGCCTCGATCGGGTCGAGCCGGATCATGTGGTCGCTGCCGCCTCCGATCGTCAGGCCGGCGTCGAGCCACTTGCGATAGGGGTGGAACCAGGCCATCCGTTTGGGACCGAGCAGGGGAAGCAGCGTCCTCGTGTCCTTGAAGATCCAGGCCGGCTGCAAATCGGCACCCACGCCGAGCCGGGCACACCGCTCGATGTTCTCGGCCGATGTGAAGTTCGCGTGCGTGATCAGCCAGCGCTTGCCCAGGATGCCGACCGCCCGATCGGCCTTCTCATAAGCCGAGAGGAGCTCGTCCATGGCAGCCTCGCCGGCCGTGTGGGCGGTGAGTTGCCAGCCCCGGCGTGCGGCCTCCTCGGCGATGATTGCGAGTTGCGGGGGAGGCACGAACAGGAGCCCTTTGTAGTCGGGCTCGGTGATCTGATACGTCGGCCCGACGCCCCAGGGCTCGCGCATCGAGGCGGTCCCATTGAGCATGCCGCCGTCGAGAAACAGCTTGAGCGGGCCGATGCGGACCCAGTGATCGCCGACGCCCGTTGGCCCGTTGGCCTCACCGTTGTCGTCGCGCGAGAGCTCGGCGAGCTTGGACGCGATCACGGGCCGATCGCCGAAGGGGGGCGACAGGACACGCGTAGCGTTCACCCGGAGGTTCAACTCGCCCCGGTCGCGAAGGCCGCGATAGGTCCGCAAGGCCTCGACGCTCGCCGAGCGGTCGGCGACGCTCGTCAGACCCCTCGAATTGTAGCGGCGGAAGAGTTCCTGCACGCGCTGGGTGGCGGGAGGGCCGTCATCGCCATACGCGTCCTTGGGCAGATCCTTGAGGACCGAATAGGCGTTGCGGAGCAAGCCCGTCGGCTCCCCCGTCGCGGGATCCTTCACGATCCGGCCGGCGGGGGGGTCGGGCGTGTCCTTGGTGATCTTGGAATAGGTCAGGGCCTTCGTGTTGGCGATCCCCGCCGGCCCCGCCTGGTGCAGGGCCATGTGGTCGGGGGCGACGGCATCAAGCTCCGCGCGGGTCGGGAACCGGCTCTCATCCAGGCGGGTGGGGAAGGCGTAGCGGACCACGATCCAGGTACCCTTGGGCTGCTTCAACGCGCGATCGGCGATGTAGGTCAGGATCGCGGCGAGCGACGGATAGGAGGGTATCGGGTGGTCCTGCTCGCTCGACGCTGCACCAAGCGGATGGACGTGACTGTCGTACAGGCCGGGCATCAGGGCCTTGCCCTTGGCGTCGATGATGCGAGTCTTCAGCCCGGTCAGGGCCTGGATTTCGGCGTTCGTGCCGACGGCCAGGATACGATCCTGGGCGATGGCGACGGCCTCGGCGATGCGGTCTCCCGGGGCGATTGTGATGACCTTCGCATTGCGGATAATAACGTCGGCTTGCCTCGTCTCATCGCCGAGGCAAGCCGTGGACCAACACGCGAGGATCAAGAACGCGAACCCAGGCACCAATCCAGGCCCCTTCGAAACAAGTGACTCATCGGTCGGCATGGTGATCGTCCGATCCCCGAGGGGGGTATGTGGGTGGGTTGAGTCCGGTGGCACCCGAGGCGGACCCCAGGTGCGTTCGGGGCAGGGCGGCCAAAGCATCGAAAACCCACACCATCGCCCGGAGGCGGATCGACGATCGGAGCCGACGGGAGGAATGCCCCGTAGGTGCGAGGCACTCCTTCCGCGATGGTGGAGGGTTGAGGCGGCGTTCAGGTTCGGTCGTCGAAGGCCTCTTCGAGGATTTTTCGATAGGCTTCGCGGGCCTTCTCGAACGCCTTGCGAGCCTCCTCCTTCTCGGCATCACGGATCGCCCGCTGCTTCTGCGACCAGCACTGGTCGACGCTCTTGAGGCACCAGTCGGCCGACTTCTTCGAGGCCCGGATCGGTTGATCGCCGACGAGCACGAAGACCGGATTCGTGTGCGCGGCGGGATAGATCCGAAGGGCGATCCAACTCGATCGCTCGATGGGGACGTCGAAGCGGAGGTCCCGGAAGGTTCCGTCGGCCTCGATGGTGGTCTGGGCGACGGGAAATCCGTTGACGAGCACCTCGACGGGGACGGTCCGCGTCTTGCCGGCTCGGGCCCGCTCGATATCCCAGTAGGGCTTCGACTCGATCGGGCGGGCCTTGAGGGCTTCGAGTCTTGGCGTGATCTCGGGCTCGAGATAGGCGGCAACCTTGGCGGTGACCTTCACAGTGCCGGGGCGTTCGAGCTTCTTCTCGCTCCCGGACTCGCCGACGGCCACGTCTTCGACCTTGAAGTCGACGAGGTGGGCCTTGCCGTCGGAGACGTACGAGCGGCCGAGTTTGATCCCCTCGCACCAGCGGTCGAAGTCGAGCTTGCCGTCCTCGAGCTTGACGTAGGCCCGGCCGAGGCCGACTTTCTCGCCGTAGATGCAGGGGAAGTCGGTCTCGCCGCTGATTCGTGTTCGGAATCCACAATTCAACGTATGATACCAGATATTGAGTTCCCAGGGGGCCGGAGTGTCGACGGTCGAGATGAAGTCGACGACGTCGTGGACCACGTCGACGATATATTCATTGGCCCCGATGCCGTCGAAGGGGGGGACCTCATAGTTGGGGACGCGTGTGTCGTTCGTCTTGAGTCCCCAGCCCGAGTGGGAGAATCCGACCACGCCCCCTTGCGCCTTGCCCCACTTGAGCACGGGCAGGTCCCAACTCGGCCATTCCTCGATCCGGGTCGTGCCGGGGTAGTCGTCCTCCTTGAGCCGGAGGAGGCAGAGGTGTCCCGTGTGCGACGAGGGAAAGCCGGAGACCTCGACGTCGTAGCGCATCAGGTGGTCGGAGGTGGAGAGGGGGCTCAATCCGCCGCTGAAATAGGCCTTCTGGGCGTACCAGCAGGGGCCCCAGCTCAGGACACAGCCCACGTCGAGGTCTTCGCCCAGGATCTGCCGCATCATGTCTTCCGGCTTCACGCCCTCGGTCGGGCTCTCGTAGTGGCCGCAGCCGGCGGCGTGGACGTGGTGGTCTCCCGAGTACCATTTCATCTTCGACAGGTCGGCCCAGCGCTTGAGCGGGAACGACTCGCGCTGGCTCTTGCCGGGCAAGACGGTAATCAATTTATGCTGCGTGACGTATTCCGGCCCTCGCGTGTACTCGACGGTGTACGTCCCAGGCGGGACCAGGATGGCCTCGCCCGTCTGGCGATAGACCTGGGGGTGGAAGTAGAAGTCGGGGGCGAGCCGGCGGGTCTGCGACGGATAGACGCGCCCTTGCGGGTCGCGGACGATGAACGAGGCCATCGCCGGTCGGCCATCGGTATCGCGCACGTCGAGGATCAGCTCCACGGCCGGCTCGCAGTGGAAGAGGATGTCGACGTCGCTCCGGAATCCGAGGTCCTGCGTCCCCTGGCCGACATGGAAGCTGATCTTGGCTTCGCGCTTGCCGGAGTCTCGGCTGTAGATTTGGAGGATCCGATACTCGAGCGCGAGACCCGAGAGCGTGCGCCTGAGCGGCCGATCCTGCAGCACGGCGACGTCCATCCAGCGCTGGGGGATCTCCGAAAGCGGGACCGTCACCTTCGGCTCCGCACTGCTGGTCGAGGGGCGATAGAGGCGCTCGGCGTTGGGGCTCTGCACCTCGAGCGGGGCCGTCACGCCGGCCTCGTTCTGCACCTTGACGAGGAAGAGACGCCAGCCATGCTGGATCAGCTGGGGGCGGGCCGTCCCTTGCGAGACCTTCACCCGGCTCTCGGGATTGATCGTGACGCCGACGAGGCAGAGGTCGTCGAGCACCGCTTGGATGGCTCGGTTCCCGGCGGGTTCGTCCGCCATCGTGAGGGCGGCCTCGAGCTGCTTCCTGGTCTCCGCTTGCAGGGGCTGTCCCAGGTGCTCGAGGGCCTCGACGACCTGCCGGACCTGGGCGACGAGGGGCTGGAACTCGACCTGCTCCACGATGGGGAGCTCTTCGGCCTTCGCGGGTCGTTGATACGTCAGGACGAGGGAGAACAAGAGCAGGGCGAACGGTCGGAGGGTCGGATCTGAGACGCGCACCTTCAGCTCCTTCGACCAGGCGATGGGGGGACGGGCAATCTGCCGCTGTCCCGGGGACGCGGGAGGAAAGATTTTGGTCTAACCGGTCCCGAAGGCGGCATCAATGGGCCGCTCCCGGCGGGCGCGAGTTGTCCGCAAGAAAGGGGGCAAACTTCGCTTGTTCGTCGCCCGGCGATGGAGTATGGTTCCGCCGTTCTATGCCCGCAGATTGCGATGCGCGGGATTTCAGTCCGGGTTGAGGAGGTTGAGCAGGAGGGATGCGACGGCCTCATCCCTCGGTTTGCGGGAGATCAAGGAAGGATCGCCCATGAAATGTCGACGCCTCCGCCTCCGGTGGGTGATCCCATCGGTCATTTTCCTCATACCGCCGCTCTTCTGGCTCCTGATCCTCGCGGTCACGCCCACGGAATGGGCGCGGACTAAGGTCGTGGCCAAGCTCGGTAAGGCGACGGGACGCACGATCCACCTCGCGAAGTTGCGAGTCGGCGCCCTCGGCGGTGTGAATCTCGAAGGGCTGGAGATCGGGGCCCCGGGGTCGAGCAACGATCCCTGGCTCAAGGTCGCCTCGGCCCGTATCAACGTCAGCGCCTGGCAGATGCTCACGGGGCAGTTCGAGCCGTCGGAGATCGACGTCGACGGGCTGAGTCTTCGGGTCCTCCGGCGTCAGGATGGATCGCTCGAACTCGCCGACCTTTTGCGACCTTCGGTGACCGAACCTTCGAACTCGGATCCAGCCGCCTGCGACACGGCCTCGTTCGACATCCGGCTCAACGGCGGAATGGTCACGATCCTCGACGAGTCGTCGAAGACGCGTCTGAACCTTTCCAACGTGCAAGGGCAGGCGACCTGGCACGACAAGCATGCGAGCGTCCCCGAGCTACGTGGGATGGTCAACGGCGGCACCTTCAACATCACCGCGTCCTGGGATCGGTCCATCCCGGATTGCGCCTACGACGCCAGGATCCAGGTGCGTGACCTCGTCCTCGACGAGGGGACGAACTCGATCATCTACCTCCTCCCGATCCTCTCGGGGATGCCGAAGGCGAAGTCGCTGGAAGGGCGCTTCGGGACGACGGTCTACGTACGAGGATCCGGCACGACTCGCGAGGCGTTGAAGCGATCGCTGGTCGGGCAGGGGACGATGATGCTGGACCCGATCAATCTGGACGGATCTCGTCTCCTCGAAGAGGTGGCGGACATGCTCGAGCTTCCCGAGGAGGATCGCGTCGGGGCGGTGAAGACCGACTTCGCGATCCGGGACGCCAAGATCCGATCCGACAACCTCACGATCGACGTGGCCAAGTATCCCATCGTCCTGTCGGGCTGGACCGACTTCGACGGGAACCTCGATTACAAGCTCCGCTCCGACATCTTCGCATCGCGTCTGCCGAGCAAGGCCCGCGAACTGCTCGAGGAGTTCGCCATCGACGTGGCCAAGGAGGTCTCGGTCTTCCATGTCACGGGGACGCTGGACGCAATGAAGATCAGCGTCGACGGACCTCCCCCCGACCGCCAGGCCAAGGCGGGCGACCCGCAGCGTCGCAACGACGAACGCGAGAAGCTCCGCGACCTCGGCCGTCGGTTCCGAGAACGCATCTTGCGTTGAGGCCTTGAGTCGAAAAGGCTTCGGCGTCCTGGCCTCTCCCCCAGGACGGCCGAAGTGGCGGTCGATTCGAGACTTTCTTCCCTCCCGGCTTCTCGGCCCTGAAGCCGATTCCCACATTTCTCCCGGCCAGTCTCAGGGATCGAACCCTCGATTTCCGAAAAGGGTCGTAGTGGGGAGTCAGACCTCATCGTGCGCCGGATCCTGGCCACGGACCGAACTCGCGGACTGGGGTGACTGTCTGACTAAGCGCAGATGGTCGTCTTCGATGGCCACTTTGCCAGACTGCCCCATTTGCCCGGTTCGTCGTCACCATCCCGAGAGCTTGGGAAGGATCCGCGTCTGATCGTTCTGGTAAGGAGCCGAATCGTGCCCAGGCGACTTTGGATCGCGGCCTTGAGCGTTTGGCCGGGTTTGCCGCAAATCTGGTCGGGTCAGGAAGTGCTCGGCCTGATCTTGGCTGTGTCGTTCGCATCGATCCTCAACCTAGCCCTCGTGACCCGGTTCGTCTGGACCGAGTCATTTGCACCGGGCTGGGACCTCGTCTTCGCGACACTCGCCGCCTGCCACTGGGTGGCCAGCTTCGGTTATACGCTCTGGTGGGTCTGGCTCTGCCATCCCGAACGCCATCGGGCCGAGATCGACCGGCTCTATCGCGAGGGGACGGAGTCTTACCTCCAGGGGCGCTGGAACGAGGCTCGTCGTCGTTTCGAGCGGATCCTGGCCATGGATGAGATGGATGCCGACGCACTGATGCAACTCGGGACGCTCTACGTCCGCATCGAACAGCCGGCGCTGGCCCGTCGCGCCTTCAGGAGTTGTCTTGAGCTCGAAGGGGGGTCGAAATGGCGCTGGGAAATCCGGCGAGCGCTCGCGAAGCTGGGTGATGGGGCTTTGACCTGAGGCGAGTCCGACGACTTGTGGTGCTCCCCGGTTCAGGCTTGGGTGGCGTCGACTTCGCGAGAAGTCGACGCCATCCGAGCTTTTTTATTGGACGCGGGCGAGTAAAGATCCACTTCTAGTCGCGTTTACGTTTAACGGATGTTGGAGGCGGTTTCAAGAGTTGTTGATGACTTTCAGGGCTCCGGCCGACGTCCTTTTCTCGCTCCCATCTTCTTGCGGATCTTCGTTTTGTGGTAAATAGGGGTTGCCCGACCGAATTTGAGGCCTATGAATCCTTATCGAAGCCTGCGGTCCTTGCCCCGTTTGTAGGTTCTGGCCCTGTTTCGCAAGATTCTCAAGGCGAAAGCTTGTCGCTGAACGGCTCGGCTCACGTAGGTGTCTTCGAGAAGCGTCGAATTCGGCGTCCTCTTAAGAACCGGTGAAGAACTGGCGTGCCTGGTTTTGGTGTTTTCGGCTCGAATTCCTATAATGTGGGGGAGGGCCGTCTGGGAATGGATGTGAAGTTGACGTAAAGCGTCCTTTCGTTTCTACCGAAGCAGTCGAATTCGAGTTTCGGGGATCGTCCGGCAATGGCGGGCGTAAGATTTGTATGCCGTAGTGAGCATTGAGATCTTATCGAGGCGAGAACGAACCGTCTTAATGAACGTTTGGTAACCCTCAATCGTAAAGATCGTCATCAGGTCTCGGGACGTTTTGAGCAGGCCCTGTACCGGGGAGGCCCGGTGGAACCGTCGGAGTCGACCGCATGTATGAACGCTTCACCGACCGTGCCCGCAAGGTGATGCAGTTGGCCAATCAAGAGGCCCAACGCTTCAACCACGAGTACGTCGGCACGGAACATGTCCTGCTTGGCCTGATCAAGGAAGGAAGCGGCGTCGCCGCGAACGTCCTGAAGAATCTCGACGTGGATCTTCGCAAGATCCGCAACGAGGTCGAGAAGATCGTCCAGGCCGGGCCGGACATGGTGACCATGGGGAAATTGCCCCAGACCCCTCGGGCCAAGAAGGTCATCGAGTATGCGATTGAGGAAGCTCGCAACCTGAATCACAACTATGTGGGGACCGAACACCTCCTGCTCGGCCTGTTGCGTGAGCAGGAGGGAGTCGCCGCTCAAGTTCTGATGAACTTGAACCTGAAGCTCGACGAAGTGCGCGAGGAGGTGCTCAACTTGCTCGGTCACGGGATGGACGCAGGCGGCGAAGGGGAACGAGGCGCCGCCGCCAAGGGCAGTAAGTCCAAGACGCCTGCCTTGGACTCGTTCGGGCGTGATCTGACCGACCTGGCCCGCCAGGGCAAGTTGGACCCGGTCATCGGCCGCCAAAACGAAATCGAACGCGTGGTCCAGATCCTCTCACGACGCCAGAAGAACAACCCCGTGCTTCTCGGCGAAGCCGGCGTTGGCAAGACGGCGATCGTGGAAGGCCTCGCGCAGATGATCATCGACGGCAACGTCCCCGAGTTGCTCCGTGATCGTCGCATCGTCGTCCTCGATCTCGCCATGATGGTCGCCGGCACCAAGTACCGCGGCCAGTTCGAAGAGCGGATCAAGGCCGTCATGAACGAGGTCCGACGCGCCAAGAATACGATCCTCTTCATCGACGAGTTGCACACGCTGGTCGGTGCCGGCGGCGCGGAAGGGGCGATCGACGCCTCGAACGTGCTCAAGCCGGCCCTCGCCCGCGGCGAGGTCCAGTGCATCGGTGCCACCACCCTCGACGAGTACCGCAAGTACATCGAGAAGGACGGTGCCCTCGAGCGTCGGTTCCAGACGATCATCGTCGAGCCGCCGAGCAAGACCGAGGCGCTGGAGATCCTCCGCGGCCTCCGCGACCGGTATGAGGCCCATCACCGCGTCCAGATCACCGACGAGGCCCTCGAAGCCTCCATCGAGCTGTCTGACCGGTACATCACCGGGCGCTGCCTGCCGGACAAGGCCATCGACGTCGTCGACGAGGCCGGCGCCCGCGTCCGGCTCAAGGCGATGACCCGGCCGCCGGACCTCAAGGAGCTCGACGATCAGATCGAACGCCTCAACCAGGACAAGGAAGAGGCCGTCGCGAATCAGGACTTCGAGCGGGCCGCCGCCCTCCGGGATCAGGCCGACAAGCTCAAGAAGAAGAAAGAGACCATCAACCGCGAGTGGCGCGAGCGCTCGAAGGAAGTTGATGGCACGGTCGACGAGGAAGTGGTGGCCGAGGTCATCAGCAAGATGACCGGCATCCCGCTCACCCGCCTCGAGTCCGAGGAAACGGGCCGGCTCCTCCGGATGGAAGAGGAGATCCAGAAGAAGGTCATCTCGCAGACCGAGGCCATCAAGCGGATCAGCCAGGCCGTGCGCCGGAGCCGCTCGGGCCTGAAGGATCCGAAGCGGCCGATCGGGTGCTTCATCTTCGCCGGGCCGACCGGCGTCGGTAAGACCCTGCTCGCCAAGGCTCTGGCCGAGTTCATGTTCGGCGATTCCGACGCGTTGATCCAGATCGACATGTCGGAATATATGGAGAAGCACAACGTTTCCCGGCTGATCGGCGCCCCTCCGGGCTACGTCGGCTACGAGGAAGGCGGCCAGCTCACCGAGAAGATTCGGCGCCGGCCGTACGCGGTGGTCCTGCTCGACGAAATCGAGAAGGCCCACCCCGACGTCTACAACATGCTGCTCCAGATCATGGAAGAAGGCCGGCTGACCGACAGCTTCGGCCGCAACGTCGACTTCAAGAACACGATCATCATCATGACCACGAATGCGGGCGCCGAGGCCACCTCGACGACCAACATCTTCGGGTTCGACCGCGGTCGCGATGATTCGGCCACGTACGAGACGATGAAGGAGCGGCTCAAGGTCGCCATCGAGAAGTACTTCCGTCCCGAGTTCCTCAACCGGCTCGACGACGTGATCGTCTTCCACTCGCTGAACAAGGATAACCTGAAGCAGATCGTCGACATCGAACTGTCGAAGGTCCGGAGCCGGCTCGCCGACCGCGGCATGGAGCTCATCCTGACCGATCCTGCCAAGGAATACCTGATTCAGAAGGGCTTCAACCCCGACTATGGTGCTCGTCCCCTTCGCCGGGCGATCGAGAATTACATCGAGGACCCGCTCGCCGAGGAGATCCTCCGCGGCACGTTCAAGGGGAAGGACCGGATCACGGTCATCCTCGACGAGAGCGGCGAGGTGAAGAAGCTCAACTTCGAGGCGACCGCCAAGGGCGAATCTCCCGCCCTCGCCGGTGTGGCCGGGACGACCACCCCGCCCGCCGAAGAAACCGCGTCCTGATGCAGGACGTCGAGCCTCGCTCGACGCACCTTGTCTAACAGATCGAGGCCTGGGAGAGCATGCTCTCCCAGGCCTCTTTTCTTTTGGCGTCGAGTGAAGAGCCGCGGATTCGCCGGGCCGGCCAGGGGCGCTCCTCATTCCTCGGCTGGGGAAACATGTAGGAATCAACGGCTCAGGTGGGTCGGATATGGACGCGTTTAGGCCGCCCTGCGTCGTCTCGACGGCTCTTCTCGCTAATTCCGCCCATCGATCGTCGAGCGGGCCTCAGGGGCTTGCGGCGGGGCCTGGGGGCTTTGTTGGACTTCCTCCTCCTCTCTTCGATTCGTTCCGCCTCATGACCTCATCCTGCTTACGCAGGGCGTGATCAACGACTCCGCGATATCCTCGGGACAAAGAGAGAACCGCCTCGGCCCTTTTCCAAGGACCGAGGCGGTTCGTCATGTCATTTCCGTGCGTTCTGCGAGTCCGGTGTTCGTCAGGCTCAGGCAGCGGTCTGGCGACGCTGGCGGCGGACGAAGAGGCCGCAGCCGACAGCACTCAGGCCGAGCAAGACGACCGAGGAGGGTTCGGGGACGGCGACCGACGGGAGGTTACCGTTGAAGACGTAGTTGTGGGCTTCGATGCCGCCGGTGAGGCTCGCACCGATCAGCGTGCCATCGACGTGGCCATTGCTCATGTTGAGGGCCGTGTTCGGGGCCAGGATGCTGCCCAGGATCGAGAGGCCGCTCGTGGTGAAGGTGCTGACGTTCGTCAGGTTGAACAGGACCTTGTTGATCTGGGGGTTCGACTCACTCGACGAGCCATTGATGCTCATCTGGAAGTTAGAAAGGTTCAGCGTGGACCCGGTGGTGCCGTCGACGTTGATGACGACCGTGGCGCCATTGGGGACGACAATATTCAGGCCGAAACCATTGGCGGCCTGGAGTTGAGCGGTCGTCAAGTTGAAGACGGCAAGGCTCGTATTCGAGCTGGTCAGCGTCACGCCGTAGTTGCTGGCATAGGTGCCGGTGGCGGCGAGTTGGCTGAGCGAGGACGACTGGGAGCTCAGGCTCGACTTGGCGGCGTTGAAGTCGATCGGCGAGTCGTTGGTCGTGGTCCCGGAGATGCCGGCGCCCGAGATGTTCGCCGTGGTGCCGTAATGCACGTCACCCTTGACCGAGCCGTTGGTGAAATTGAGCGACTGGCCGACGACCAGAGCATTGGACGTGTTGCTCGGGAGCGATGAGGCGACGCTGTATCCGTTGTAGGTAGCATTCCCGCCGACCGCCACTCGACCTTCGGAATCCGTGTACTGCTGCGTGGCGTCGCCGAGGATGAAGACGT
The DNA here is from genome assembly GCF_049331405.1 of Singulisphaera chitinilytica. Taxonomy (NCBI): domain Bacteria; kingdom Pseudomonadati; phylum Planctomycetota; class Planctomycetia; order Isosphaerales; family Isosphaeraceae; genus Singulisphaera; species Singulisphaera chitinilytica. The sequence continues at coordinate 4,577,965 of NZ_CP186274.1, read as the reverse complement.
TGTAGTCGGACGCGGGGCCGAGCGGGCCGGCCTGGGCGAACCCGGCCGACAGGAAGGAACCGCCCAGGACAAGCGTCGTCACGGCGGCACGACGGAAGCTAAGCGCGGATAACGAACGCAGACTCGCAGCGAGACGAATCAACACGGGAAACTCCTTGGGTGGTTCTGGGACGAGCCCGACGTCGGTTAACGCCCTCGAACCGATCAATATATTCTGATTCAGAACAAGTTCATCTCGGGGCGACCGTTGCCCCGGAACTTCGCCTGTCAGGCTGGCAACGCCGGACTCGTTTTCATTGAGCCAACGCCACGAAGCTTTTGAACGTTCTCGCCGATTGTCTGTGCGGCTTAATCGTGGCGTCCTGACTCTCGTTCGTGGCCGTCATCTTAGTGCGGCTCCCGTGAAGACTAGTAAACGAAAAATACTTAGACACGGCAATCGTTGTCGGCAGATTCCCGGGTATATGTTGCAAAAAAACAACGGAGCTAAGTGGCTTGATGGTGCGTTTTAAGACTGATGGAAAATATTAACGGTAAAGGAGTTACGGCGTAAAATCGCGTCAAAAAGGCAATCTGCTGTGTCGATCACATCGCATCGGTTACTTTCGACATAACCATGAGGGCGGTATGGCCAAACAGGCTTCCAAGCTGTCGAAGTTTCGTCGAAGTTCAGCCTCTGCCTATTTTGGACATTCTTGTGCGGATAAGCGGATTTGAGAATGGAAAGGCGGCGAGATTTTGCCGAAAGGGGGGCGAATTACGCTTGGAAAAGCGAATGTTGAAACTACGGATTGTTGATTGTGTGCAGGATGATTAAGCCTGTCAGGATATAAGTAAGCTCTCAGTTACGGGACTGGGTCCTACCTCGGCGAAGAATTCTCAACCCGCCGTTCATATAGGCAAGCGATGGCCCGACCGGTCTGCTTGGCGTGGGGCCTGAGTGTGTCGGTCGCAGATATGCGTGAGAAAGCCCGTTGAGTGAGGAGTATCTCGTAGGCGTGATCGAATGCTTGGGAAATGAGGGGTCGGGGATTTTTATCGGCCGACCTGGCGTTTGGCCTCGGAGACCAGCTGAATCAAAGTCTCGTCGGATTCGCTCTTGGCGATCTTCTCGGCTTCGAGGAGCAAGGCTGTTGAATTTCCGACGTCGTAGGCGTGTCGTTCGACGTCGGCGGTGAGGAGGAGGAAGCGGACGAGGTCGGGGGGGGGGGATTGCTCGCGGGCGAGGGGCAGGCCTTTGGAGAGGGTCGCGGAGGCGGCTTTCCAGTCGGCCGAGAGGCTTTGATAGCGCGCAAGAGTGACGAGGTTGTCGATCTCGGCGTCAGGCTCTTCGTTCGCTCGAGCGGCCTCGACGGCCCGACGGGCAAGCACGATGGCCCCGGGAAGGTCCCGACCCGCGGCTCGGATTGCGGCGAGGAATTGATAGGAGTCGGCTAGCGCGGCGTGGTCGCCCAGTGCGACATACTCACGCGCCGAGGCCTCGACGAAGGCCTGGGCCGCATCCGGACGATTGAGGTCGAGGAGGGCATCGCCCAGGAGTCGGTCCATCGAAGCGACTTCGGCCTTGAGCCCGAGGCCCTCGTAGTGGGAGCGGGCCTGGCTCAACCATTCGGCGGCGAGCTCGGGCCGATCTCGCTCCAGCGTGAGCCGACCGATCTGTGCAAGGACGTCGGCCTCGCGTTTCGTGTCCTTGAGTTCCCGGGCCAGCTCGACGGCCCGGTCGAGTTGCGCCTGGGCCTCGTCCGGCTGCCCCTCCGTCCGCCGGGCGATGGCCAGGAGTAGCCGGGAGTCGCACTCGTGGTCGCGATCGATGGCCGTTCCGAGCAAGGGTAGGCTTTTCTCAAGCGCGATGACGGCCTGTTCAACGTGATCGCGCCGAAGCTCGGCCTTGCCGACGAGGAACCAGTCATAGCCCTCGAAGCCTCGGTCCTCGCGTTTCGAGTCCAGGACGGCGGCGGCCTTCCAGGAGGCGATGGCGGCATCGACGTCGCCGAGCTGCTCCTGACAGCATCCGATGGCGCGATGGGCGTAGGCCTCATAGCGCATGTCGCCGAGCTTCTTGCGAGACGATTGCTCGGCCTGATAGAGGAGTAGGGCGGTGGCGAAGTCGGACGCCTTGAAGCGGGCGTCCGCCTCGGCGGCCTGACTGCGGGCCTCGGCCTCAATCTGGCCTCGGTCCCGCTCGTCGGCGCACGCGATCCCAGTAGCGTTCAGGCCAATCGCGATGGTGGCGAGCCCGAGACTCGCGGACAACCCGAGGTTCCGGAGGGCCTTCATGCGATCCTACCCTCGCGAACGTCCGAGCAGGCTCGGCGTTCAATGCTTGGTGCTGGAGCCGTAGTCGACCTTGAGCGGCATGGCCGGCTGGGGTTCCATCCGCATTTGCCGGAACCGCTTGCTCTTCGAGAAGTGGTACTGATCCATGATCACCACGAACGCGGGAACGAGGATCGGACGCACAAGGAAGGTGTCGAGGATCACTCCCAGCCCCAGCGCAAACCCGAGCTCTCGGAGTGCCGTGAGGCTGGCGGTGAGCATCGAGCCGAACGTCCCGGCCATGATCAACCCGCAGGAGCTGATGATACCGCCGGTGTGGGCGATGGCCAGGCGGGTGCCTTCCTTGACGCCATGCTTGTGCTCTTCTTCGATCACGCGCGACATCAGGAAGATGTTGTAGTCTTCGCCGACCGCCACGAGGATCACGAACAGGAAGAAGCCGACCTTCCAGTCGAGCCCGACCCAGGGGTCGGGTCCGCGATGGAGTGCCCGGAAGACGAGCTCGGTCAGGCCAAGCGAGGCGAGATAACCGAGGATCACCGTCGCGATCAGGTAGAGGCAGATGCCCGGGCGCTTGATGAGGAGGACGAGGATCGCATAGACGCCAATCGTCCCCAGCACGTACATCCGACGCTCGTCGTTCGTCGTTACCTTCTTGAGGTCGTTGACCAATGCCGTCGCCCCGATCAGGCCGACGGAGGTGGCCCCTTCCAGCGCCTGGCCGGGTTCGGAGGCCTTCTTCACCAGGTTAAAGACCGATTCCAGGCCGATGAGGCTCCCCTCGGAGAATGGATCGCTCTTGAAGACGACGTCGATGCGCGTGATATGGTCCGCGTCGTCCTTCGACTTGGCCCTCAGGCTGACATAACGCGCGTTGACCGCGGCCGCGAACGCGTTGTCGACGAACCGCCGTAAGAAGGTTCGCTCTCCCGACGAGACGGAAGGCTTACCCAGCGGCTGGGAGATCGAGCGTACCTCGGCGACGCTGGGAATCTGGGCGATCTGGCGGCTGAGGACTCCGAGCTTGCTTCGGCTTTCCTCGGTCCGGAAGTTCAGCTTGGGATGGTGGAGGAGCACGGCGGTCGGGCTCAACTCACCCACGGCGAAGTAGCGCTGGACCGTCTGGGCACCGACGACGCTGTCTTGATCGGGATTGAGGTCGGCGAGCTGGCTGTAATTGGGCCTCGTGCGGGCGCCGACCATGGCAAACGGGGCGAGCACGAGGACGCATAGCACGAGGATTCGGATCGGATAGCGGACGACAAGGTCCGCGACCCGCATCCAGAACCCGGACATCGGCAATTGTTCGAGGCTCTCGATCTCGCGGTCGGCCCCCGCTTCGTGCTGGGGTTGGCGGAATGGCCAGAAGACCGTCGCACGGAGCCAGTGGAGCAGGACCGGGGCCAGCGTGAGCGCGGCGACGAGTGCAATCGCCAGGCTCAGGGCGATCGCCGGTCCGGTGTACTGGATCTTGGCGAACGTCGAGAACCAGAGCATGCCGAGCCCGACGATGACCGTCCCGGCGCTGGCGACGAGTGCGCCGCCGACTTGGATGATGGCCTCGGAGAGGGCCTCGTCTCTCGAACGGCCCTTAATCAGCTCCTCGCGATACCTGGCGATCAGGAACAGGCAGTAATCCGTCCCTGCGCCGAAGAGCACCACGACGAGGAACACGTTCGTGATGTTGATGACCTGGAAGTTGAGACCAGGCACAGTCGTGAGCAGGGCGATGGCCAGTTTCGAGGCCCAGACCGAGAGCGCGATCGTCAGCAGCGGTATCAGGGCGAGGAGGGGGGATCGATAGACGACGAGCAGGATCACGACCACCAGCGCGATCGTGGCGTAAGTCGTGTTCTCCATGCTCGTCTTGCCGGCCGTGTTCATGTCGTGGCCGACGACGGCGGAGCCGGTGAGTGCGATCGAGAGCCCGGTCGGCGCGGGGGGGAGTTTCTTCAGGACCTGTGTCAGGTATTCGACGGTGGTCCCGGTGGCCTTGGCCAGGTAAGTCCCCTTGAGCGAAGCGATCGTCAGGACCGCCTGGCTTTTTCCATCCTTCCCGGTCCCGATGAACCGAGGGCCGATGACAGGGCTGCGATAGGTCTCGACTTTCTTGATCCCGAGCCCCGGATTGGCGGCGCGGATGCGATTCAATTCAGCAATGAGGCCGTCGACGTAGGCGAAGTCGTCGGGGGTCAGCAGCCCCTTGCGGCGTTCTGTGATGAAGACAATCTGGGAGCTGGAGGCCTCGCCAGGGAAGCCCCGCTCGAGCAGCTCCTGTCCTTCGACGGTGGGATATCCCGCGGGAAAGAAGCGGACGTCGTCGTCCTTGCTGACTTTATCCCAAGGCGGTGCGATCTGGAAAAGCGTGACGGTGACTATCAGCCACCCCAGAACGACCAACCAACCTCGGCGGATGACCACGGCTGCGAGCAATTCGAACATGGGGCAAGTCGCATCCGTAATGCGAAAGCCAGTCGCGCCGAAGATCGTCGCGAAGCCTCGCGATTGTCCGAACCAAGGTGACTTTGGATCGTACTTAAAGTGTACCGAGGAACCATAATGAAACGAGCAAACCCTGTCAAAGGCAAATGAAGGGCTGTCGGCGCTGAGATGACGGCCTGGATGCTCTACGGCGCCGTTGCCGACAAGGGCCTTGCCTTCCGCCTTACAATGACTGAAACTTTGCGAATGGGACGTCGGCGTGCCGTCCCTTTCTTAATCTCTGGGGGGATTGCATTTTCCGTGCCCGCATCATCCGTCCGTGACTTATCGCGCCAGTGGATCGACCTGCTGGCCCCGTATCGCCGTCACCGCAACGACGAACACCTCGAGGCCCTGGTCGAAGAAGCTCTGCGATACACAGGCTTTCATCTCGAGCACGATCTCTCTCGTTCCGACTACTGGTCCAAGGCACCCCTTGGCCGTCGGGTCGCCGTACTCCTGTTCCTGGTCGATCGTCGGATCGTCAGCCGAGAGGTCCTGCAAGGTCGCCGGCTCTATGAGCCGATCCAGGATGCCGAAAAGTGGGTCGCCGAACAAGATTCACTGGCTCCTTACCGCACCCCGACCCTTGAACTGATCGCAGCCCTGCGACGCGAGCAGAACCGTCGCGCCAGGCGCTCCCACTCCTAAGCAGACCCGTCGATCGCCGGCCGCGGAGGGATTCGCGACGGAAATCCAGGTCGATCCTGCAGGATCTTTCGCGACGCTCGCGATTGTTGAGATCGCCCGACGCGCGCAGTACGATCCCCATTCCGAATCAATCGAGCGATGTGCTCCTCTCCCCGCCGGCCGACAGGCAAAGGCAGGGGGGGAGCATCTTGCGGGTTATGTGTTGATCGATGGGGAGTGACTTACCATGCTGATGCGCCGACCGTTCACCCGGCTTCTCGTGCTCCCGCTGCTCGCGGGGCTTACTGCCTTCGTCCCCCTCCGGGGCGACGAGCCCGCCGGGTTTTCCCCCCTCTTCAACGGTAAAGACCTGGCGGGGTGGACCAAGTTCCTCAACCACAAGGACGGTTCCGACCCCCGCGCAGACCCTCGAGATGTCTTCAAGGTCGAGGACGGCGTGATCCACGTCTCCGGCGAAGAGTTCGGCTGCCTCACCACCGAGAAAGAGTACGAGAACTACCACCTCAAGCTGGAATACAAGTGGGGAACCAAGAAGTGGCCCCCCCGCGAGAACGTCGTCCGTGACTCGGGTATCCTCTACCACGTGATCGGCGCCGAGAAGGTCTGGCCGAAGTCGATCGAGTGCCAGATCCAGGAGCACGACACGGGCGACTTCTACCTCGTAGATGGCACGAGCATCACCGTCAAGGGCAAGCGCGAGACCAGCTACCGCAAGAAGACCGAGGACGCCGAGAAGCCGAACGGCCAGTGGAATACGGTCGAGGTCATCTGCGTCGGCGGCAACGCCACTCACATCGTCAACGGCGTGACCGTCAACGAAGGGGTCGAGTCCAGCGTGACCAAGGGGAAGATCCTCCTCCAATCGGAAGGGGCCGAGGTCTTCTACCGCAACGTCGAACTCCGCCCGGTTTCGAAGTGACGAGCCTACAAGGGTGAGCCCGACTAACTCGGGCTCGGGCCGCTCAGGCGGTCAACTCGACGACTTGCGGAGGGGCGTCCGCCAGCGTGCCGCAGGCTGCCTGGATGTCGGCCCCTCCCGAGTATCGACGCACGACGGGCTGGCCGAGGTGCTGGCTGAGTGCGTCGCGAAAGATCGCCATTTCTTCCGAAGTGGGCGGGAGGAACCTCCCGGTCGGGTCGGTGACGTCGATCAGGTCAAATCGGACCGGGGTGTCGCCGATCAGCAGGCCGAGGGCCTCGGCATCCTCGGGTCCGACGTTCTCGCCGCGGATGCACACATAAGAGAGCATCACGCGATCTCGCCTCGCCTCCGCGTGTCGCCTCGCCGCGGCGATGACGTTCGCGATGGGAGTCCTCGCGGCGATCGGAACGAGCCTGGCCCGCTTCTCGTCGGTCGCGGCGCCGAGGCTGATGGAGAGGCGGAACCGATGCCCTTCCGCCGTGAACCGGTCGATCTCCGGGACGAGGCCCACGGTACTGATCGTGATAGCCTTCGCGGAGATCATCCCGCCATAAGAGCAGCGGAGGAGTTCTGCCGACGTCAGCACGCGTTCATAGTTGAGGAAGGGCTCACCCATCCCCATGAACACAACCCCGGTCACGCGTCGGCCCTGGCTCCGCACGATGTCGCGGGCCTGGACCCACTGATCGACGATCTCCCAGGCCTCGAGGTTGCGACGCGTGGTCATCCTCGCGGTCGCGCAGAAGGCGCAGCCCATCACGCAGCCGACCTGCGAGGAGAGGCAGAGGCTCACGGCCCCCTCTTTCTTGAGAGGGATGAGCACGGTCTCGAGAGCCATTCCGTCGTGGGTCACGAACCGGAGTTTCTGGAAGCCGTCGCGAGGGGATGTGACAGTGCGGTCGAGGCTCAGGCGGGGGAGCTCGCCGATCGCGTCGCTGAGCTTGCGAGGGACCTGGAATTCGCGTCCCCAACGCCCCGGGTCGTGGATTCCTCGGCCGAGGATGGCGGAGAGGAGGCGTCGCACGGCGAGTTCGTTCGCACCCAACTCGCTCGCGCGGACGGTCAGTTGTGACGGGGTCAGTCCGCGGGGATCGAGCGACACGAAGCGACTCCTCAAAATCTTGAAAATCTCGTCGACGATTCGACGAATTTTCTTAGAGTAGCGTCCATACGACGCCGACGCCTAGTGCCCTGCACACGTCGATCGATCGAGTTGAGTGGCCGATCCTGAATCGGGTAGGGGTTTGTGCGGAAACGACTTACGACAACGATGCCAGGCAGGAATCGGCCTCTCGAGAATCGAGAAAATTGGTCCCGAAAAGCCAACCTTCTTCGATCTCGCGACGTAAGTAAGTAGACCCAAACCTGAGCCGGCCCGACTCGGGCTGGCTCGTGGCTAGTTTCGGATGCTCATTCCACCCAAGTACAACGTACTTTAGGAGATGTTTTTCACATGAAGCGCAACGTAGTGGCATGGGCCGCGCTGGTCGTCTCCACAGCCGCCCTCATCTCTTCGCGAGGAGTGACCCGCCAGGTTCCCGCCGCACCCGGAATCCCCGCCGAGAGCCAGAAGACTGCAAAGGCACTGTCCGACGCGTTCGTCGCCGTCGCCGACTTCGTCCGCCCCTCCGTCGTCCAGATCAGCGTCGAGCGATCGAGGACGGGTGGTGGTCGTGGTGGAAATCCCTTCCAGAACCCCAATGGCGGCCCCCCGGGCAATGTTAATCCCGAAGATCTGCTCCGTGAGATGATGAAGCGGTTCCGATCCCCGGACCAGGATTTCGGACCCGAGCGTGAGCAGTTCGGCGGCCGTGGCCTAGGGACTGGCTCGGGCTTCGTCTATGACGACGCAGGGCACATCCTGACCAACAACCACGTCGTCGACCAGGGCGGCAAGATCACGGTGACGTTCCACGACGGCACCGAGGCCAACGCGACGGTCGTCGGTCGCGACCCCAAGACCGACGTCGCGGTCATCAAGGTGGAAAGCTCGTCCTTCCGTGCCCTGCCCAAGGGGCAGAGCAGCAAGCTCCGCGTTGGCGACCTCGTCATGGCGGTCGGCTCCCCGTTCGGCCTGAGCCAGTCGGTCACCATGGGCATCGTCTCCGCGACCGAGCGTAACAACCTTGGCATCAACGAGGGGAACGACACCTACGAGTCGTTCATCCAGACAGATGCCCCGATCAACCCGGGCAATTCGGGCGGCCCGCTGGTCGACATGGAAGGCCGCGTCATCGGCATCAACTCGGCCATCATGAGCGGCGGCCGGATGATGGGAGCTGGCGGCGGCAACGACGGCGTCGGCTTCGCAATCCCCATCGACCTCGCCTCCCACGTCGCCGACAAGCTGATCAAGGACGGCAAGATCAACCGTGCCCGCATGGGCGTCCAGATTCAGCAACTCCTCCCCGGGATGGCGAAGAACCTCGGTATCGACGCCAAGACCAAGGGTGCCTTGGTCGGCATGGTCCTCCCCGGCAGCCCCGCGGATAAGGCCGGCCTCAAGAGCGGCGACGTCATCACGGAGTTCAACGGCACCGCCGTGACCAACGTGGCGAGCTTCCGCCTGAGCGTCGCCTCGAGCGACATCGGCAAGCCCGCGACCGTCAAGTACTACCGAGACGGCAAGGAGCACAGCGCCGAGGTCGTCCTGGGCTCGTCCGACAAGGTGGTGTTCGACATCGAACGTGATCAGAAGGAAGGGGCCAAGGAGCCCGAAGAGAAACCGGCCGCCGAGAAGGCATCGCTGAACGACTTCGGACTCGAGGTCCAGGCCCTGACCCCTGAGCTGGCCAAAGGCCTTGGCTTCGCCAAGGAGACCAAGGGCCTCCTGATCAGCTCGGTCAAGGAAGACAGCCCGGCCGACGACGCGGGCCTCAAGCAGGGCATGGTCATCACGCAGGTTGTCCAGGGTAAGCCGCAGGACGTCAGCGACCTCAAGACGTTCCAGGAGTTGAGCAGCAAGTCGAACGAACTGATGCTCTACGTGAAGGCCAACGACGGAGTGGGCACCTACATCAACCTGTCGAAGAAGAAGTGAGCCTCGAAGTAGGTTAGTCGGCGGCTTGATCGAGGCAACTCGTCGAGTCGCCGGCATCCTCTCGAAGAGACTGTAGAAAAAGCTTTAGGGCCGGTCCGGGGAGATTGCTCCTCGGGCCGGCCCTGTTGCTTTATCGATGATCCGGACGATCCCAGATCCAGATGTTGTATCGGGGTGTGGCGGCAGGTGGGTCGGCGGGGCGTCCAGGTGGCAAGAGTGAGTATCGACGCGATCCCCATGGGAAATTGATAAAAGGTCGGAGCCAGCATCGGAATTTCGGTGAGTGGTATCGAAAAACGACGAGGTCACTCTACGGATCATCGGGTTTGTTCGATATAGTAGACGCAGGGTCGAAAGACGTTTTTCCTGCAAGGATGCGGTCGATCGACCGCGATCGTCGCGGACCGACCCGTCGACGCCATCAGTCCCATTCGGAATCGCCAGGATCCTTTGCCGAGATGACGGACCACACCAACAGCCCCGAGTTCGACGAGCCGTTCGATATCGAGGTCGCCCCTCGGGTGCGCGGGCTCCCTCCCTACCTGTTCGGCAAGATCAATGAGTTGAAGTATCGCAAGCGCCGCGATGGGATCGACGTCATCGACCTCGGCATGGGCAACCCGACCGACCCGCCTGACCAGGCTGTGATCGACAAGCTTTGCGAGGCGGCCCAGGACACGAAGAACCATCGCTACAGCGTGGCTTCGGGCGTCTACAATCTCCGTCGAGAGGTCGCCGCCAAGTACGAGGCTCGGTTCGGCGTGACGCTCGACCCCGACAACGAGGTCGTCGCGACGATCGGCTCGAAGGAAGGCTTCAGCCACATGTGCCTGGCCCTCCTCGGGCCCGGCGATACGGCCTTGGTCCCCGCGCCGAGCTTCCCGATCCACGTCCACGCGATCGCCCTGGCCTCGGCCAACGTGATCGCCCTGGATGTCCGGGACTCGAACGAGTTCCTCTCGAACATCGCGCGGGTCTGCGAGAGCCTCTTCCCGAAGCCGAAGATCCTCGTCCTGAACTACCCGCACAATCCCAGCGCGACGGTCGTCGACAAGGCCTTCTTCGAAGAGATCGTCAAGCTCGCTCGCAAGTATCGCTTCTTCGTGATGCACGACTTCGCCTACGGCGACATCAGCTTCGACGGATATCAGGCCCCGAGCTTCTTGTCCGTCCCGGGGGCCATCGATGTGGGCTGCGAGTTCACGACGATGTCGAAGGGCTACAACATGGCCGGCTGGCGCGTCGGCTATGCGACGGGCAACCGTCACATGCTCGGCGCCCTCAAGGCGATCAAGGGCTACTACGACTACGGCATCTTCCAGGCGGTGCAGATCGCCGCGATCGTCGCCCTGCGACATGGCGAGCCCGGTCGGCTCGCGCAGGTCGCCGAGTACCAGATGCGCCGCGACGTCCTGGTCGACGGTCTGAACCGGCTCGGCTGGAACGTCGAAAAGCCCAAGGCCGGCATGTTCGTCTGGGCCCAGATGCCCGAGCCCTGGCGGTCGAAGATGGGCTCGATCGACTTCGCCATGAAGTTGCTGGAAGAGGCGGAAGTCGCCGTCAGCCCCGGTCGCGGCTTCGGCGACTCGGGCGAGGGCTGCCTGCGGCTCGCGCTCATCGAGAATGAGCATCGCCTACGTCAGGCCGTCCGCCAGATCGGCCGCTGCTTGAAGCCCGAGAAGGCCGTCAGCGAGTAACGCGGCTCATCCGTTCCGATCGTCGATCACGAGAAACGAGCAGGGCAGGGGAGCAGGTCAAGGCTCGCCCACCCTGCTCGATTTCGTTCCGGGAATTATCCAGGGGATCTTCAATGGTCGATTGCGCTTATTGCGAACGCCCCTTGATCTGCGAGGCCTGCGGGGCTTCGTACGTGCCCCCGTCCGAGGCCCACTACCAGGCCCTGTCTCGCCCCGAAGTCCCCATCCACTGCCATGCCTGCGAAGCCATCCTCGTCTGTCACTGGTGCAAGACGCCCTACGATGGCCTCGCTGAGGGTGGGGCCGACGAGGATTAAATCCGCTCTTATATTGGCATGTTAGATATGCGCATTTCTAGAAATTGCGATGCTGTCGTGAGCGTCGACTTCATCGGTGGGCGCAAGCGAAAGGGCCTGGCGACACGCGTCCCCAGGCCCTTTCTCGATACGGCTTGATCCAGCAGGCGGGGTCGTCAGACGGTTGGCCTGCCGGTGCTATCCGGCTGCGTCGTCGAATTGGCCGAGTTTCGCGAGGGAGAGGCCGGGTCGATCCGGCCGAAGATCATGCGGCCCGCGCTCGTCTGCAAGACGCTCGTCACGGTGAGGCGGATGGTTTCGCCCAGGTGATATCCACCCTGTTCGGCGACGACCATCGTGCCGTCATCGAGATATCCGATGCCCTGGCCGGGCTCCTCGCCACGTTTCAGGAGCTTGACGGTCAAACCTTCGCCGGGCAGCACGATGGGCTTCATCGCGTTGGCGAGGTCGTTGAGGTTGATGACGTCGACCCCCTGGAGCCGGGCGATCTTGTTCAGGTTGTAGTCGTTCGTGACGACCTTGCCACCGAGGTGTCGGGCGAGGACCACCAGCCGTTGGTCGACCTCGCGGATACCGGTCAATTCGGGGATCTCGGCGTCGTGGATCTGGACCTCGACACCGGTTGACTTCTGCAAGCGGTTGAGGATATCCAGCCCGCGACGGCCTCGGTTGCGCCTGAGCTTGTCGGAACTGTCCGCGATCCCTTGCAGTTCCTGGAGGACGAAGCGAGGGACGATCAAGGGCTGGTCGATGACGTGGGTCTCGGCGACGTCGGCGATCCGGCCGTCGATGACGACCGAGGTATCGAGGACGAGGGGTCTTGAGCCCTTGACGTCCTTCGAAAACTCCATGTAAGGGATGATGAAGCGAAAGTCATCCTTCGTCTGCAGGAGCATGCTCACGCAGACGTAGCAGATGCAGATCATCGTCAAGCTATTGAAGCCGGGTCGGATTTCGGGCCGGAAGTAGCTCGTCAGCGCCGGTTCCATCGCGTTCTTGATGAGGTCGCTCAGGATGACACCGACGATGACTCCGAAATATACGGCGGAAATCGTCTGGATCCGCTTCCTCCGGGTGAAGAGGTCGGTCAGTACGATCCCGATGGCGGCAGCCATCGCTCCGATGAAGACCAGCGAGGGGTTCGCCAACTGCTTGTCACCCACAATCTGGGCGAGGCGAACGCCATAGGCGGCCATCACGAGTACGAACAAGGTTCTTATGATGATCAGGAGCATCGACGGAGACCTTTCTTGCGCGTCGACTCGGCCGGGAGGGAGACGGTTGCCGCGGCGGGAGATCAGCCTGGAGCGGGAGGCGAGGCCCCATCCTGTCCCTGGATCGTCAACTCCGCCACGAGCCGGTCGTAAAACTCTAACAGGCTCTCCACGATGACTTTAGCGTTGGCGAGCACCGGCATGAAATTCGTATCACCATCCCAGCGCGGCACGATGTGCCAATGCAAATGTCCTGGCAGGCCCGCCCCGGACGCACTTCCTTGGTTAAGCCCGACATTATAGCCCTGGGGCCGGAGCACCCGGTCCAGAACCGCCGTCATGGTCCGAAGGGTATCGATCGGCTCGAGCAGGTCCGAACCCGTGAGCTCACCCAGTGTACCACGATGCACGATCGGGGCGACAAGCAAATGCCCGTTGTTATAGGGGAAGCGGTTCAGGAGCACGACACTGTGGGGAGTTCGGCTGACCAGGAGGTTCTCGCGATCCTCCTCGCCACCCAGCGCACGACAAATAAAACAACCCTGATCCGCCTCGACCCCCTTGGGAGACTCGCGAATATATTGAGCGCGCCACGGTGCCCAGAGCCGATCCATGCTACGCCTCCGCGCGGATCGCGGCGCGCTCGCCCGACCCTAAACTATGCGGCTTGCCATCAGCATTTGGGGCAACTAACCCCTTCGCGAATGACGCTATGTAGCGATGATACCACTTCCCGCACGACTTGTCGCGATTCTCTTCCGATTTCAAATCGCGTAGATGATAATTTCGGCTTACTAAGGGGTTGAAAGTCGGCGCGGAGTGGGTTTTATTGAAGCAGTTCACGATCTTGAATGGGATAGAGGCGAGCCCAGGCCCTCCCGGCGATTTCATCGGCGGGCACGAGTTCCAGGCCGCCGGACCGTGAACGGCGAGCGGTGCGAGACGTGTCGGTATTCACGAGGAAATGTTTGGCAGGGACGACATAGGCCATTTCCTCGGGAGGATGCAAAGAATGGCAAGGGGTGGCGAGCCAAAGCCGTTTCCCGTCCACTCGGAGCTGATTCCCGGTCCATTCCACTTCCTGGCCGGGGATCGCCACGATCTGCCCGACTCGTCCATCTCGATAACGCGAGGGGCGGATCCAGATCCACTCGTTTCGAGTCGGGACGTCCTTGCGGTATGCCAAGTAATTGACAAGATACCGGCTCGACGTTTCGCGGTCGGCCTGGTGGCTGGAGGCCGGCCAGGCGACGAGAGACGCCACGCAGACGGCGGGCCCGTAGACGCCAACCGCCAGGCCTCCCGAGGCCGAGAGCCAGGGCATCCAGCGTCCGAATCCGGGGAAGGCGGTCTGACGCATCACATCCACCGTCGAGACGACGTGCGTCCCGAAGGCGAAGGCGAAGACCGCCAGGGCCGTGATCGTCCCCCAGGTGAAGATTCCCACCCCGACCGCCATCACGAACGAACCGAACAAGACCGTCGCCCGCTCACGCTGGTTCCATCGCCACTGCGCATAGCCGGGAACCAAGATCTTGAGCCCGGCCGGAGCCTTCCAGCGCGGAGCCGAGGCCGAATTCGCCACGACCGCCTCTCGCCAGATGATCCGTCCGTTACTCGACATTTCAGAACGCTCCCATCCAAAGTCGGAAAATGGAATTCTAGCCGTACCAAAGCGTAAATTCGGCGCGAACCGCGAAACTTCGGTTACTTTCGGTGGTATATCAGTGGTGCGGGTGAGCGGTTCAAGGCTTAGGACTATTGTACGAGTGTGGCAACCAGATGGAACGCCGTTGTCCCGGGGTTGTCAAAAATGGGCGATTTTTTGAGGACGCTTGGACCTCAATAAGAATTCGATCGCGCGACGGATATTATTTTGTCGCGTTTCCGAATCATCCGCGCCCTTGAATCCCTTCGGGCCACCGGCGATCCGCCAGAGACAATTCACCCTGTTCGAGGCTACGATCGCCCGGCGAGGTTTGTTCGCTGCTGGGGTGAGGAATGGAAAGGCCTTGAAGTGGGGCGATTCTAATCGTCGCCGTCGAGGCTGATAGACCTCGTCTCCCTCGAGAGTTCGGGAAAACCCGAGGAAATCCTAAGTCGTTAAGGTTTGTTCATTCCTCAACTTGTCACCTGAACCGGGCGTGTCGAAACCTCGCAGCAGTTTACGCGAGAGGCCTCGAAAAGACGAGAGGGAGGCCGACAAAATCGCGCGATAATTCCGGATTTCCTCCCGAACCGGGCTTGTCAATCATCGTACTATAAGGGAACAATCCTACCTTGGGGTATTGACCGTCAGTCGGGGAGTGGTAGGATGTTGTTCCTTCGAACATGAGACCTACTCGGGCTCTTCCCATGCCGCACACCTTCTTGCATTAGGCTACTCACTCCAACGCCTTGCAATCGTGTGCCCTCTCGAAGCTGTATCGCAGCTGTCCCCAGCAACCTGCCACTGGAACGGCGGGTTGACCGACCCCGATCGAAACTGAGATCAGTTGACACCTAGGCCGAAGGGGGTTCCACCCTTCGAGACAAGACGTTACCGCACTATGGAAAACCTTCGCAACGTCCGCAATATTGGGATCTCAGCTCACATCGACTCGGGGAAGACCACGCTGACCGAGCGAGTTCTGTACTACGCCGGCCGGATCCACGTGATCAAGGAAGTCCGTGGTGAAGGCGCGGTGATGGACCACATGGAACTCGAGAAGGAACGAGGGATCACGATCACCTCGGCCGCGACGACGGTCCAGTGGCAGGATAAGAAGGTCAACATCATTGATACGCCGGGTCACGTCGACTTCACGGTCGAGGTGGAGCGGTCGCTCCGCGTGCTCGACGGTGCCGTCCTCGTGCTCTGCGCCGTGGCCGGAGTGCAGTCGCAGTCGATCACGGTCGACCGCCAGATGAAGCGGTACGCGGTGCCTCGCCTCGCGTTCATCAATAAGATGGACCGCACGGGTGCGAACCCCGCGAACGTGATCGAGCAGCTCGAGAGCAAGCTCGGCCTCACGACGGTCCCGCTCCAGTTGCCGATCGGCTCCGAGTCGAACTTCGCGGGGATCATCGACCTGATCACCCGAGAGGCCGTCTACTTCGACGGCGAGAAGGGGGACACGGTCCGCCGCGAGCCGCTGCCGGCCGAGTTGGTCGAAGAGACCGAACGCGCCCGTCAGGGGATGCTCGAAGCCCTCTCGCTCGTCTCGGATGAGATCATGGGCCTGCTGCTCGAAGAGCAGGAAGTTCCCCTCGAATTGATCCACAAAACCCTGCGTGAAGGCACGGTCGCCCAGCAGATCTGCCCGGTCCTGATCGGTTCCGCGTACAAGAACAAGGGCGTCCAGCTCCTGCTCGACGCCGTGGCCCAGTATCTGCCGAGCCCGCTGGACCGCGAGGTCTTCGCCAAGGACAACAACAACGGCATGGCCGAGGTACCCCTCTCCGCCGACCCGGATGAGCCGCTCGTCGCCATGGCCTTCAAGCTCGTCGAAGAGCCGTTCGGCCAGGTGACGTACATGCGGATCTACCAGGGCACCCTGCGGAAGGGCGAGTTCTATTACAACGTCCGTCAGCGCAAGAAGGCGCGGATCAGCCGCATCCTTCGCGTCCACGCGGACCAGAAGGAAGACATCGACTCGGCCGGGGCCGGCGACATCGTGGCGGTCATGGGCATCGAGTGCGCGACCGGTGACACGTACTGCTCGGAAGGTATCAACCTGTCCCTCGAGAGCATCTACGCGGCCGATCCGGTCATCGACCTCTCGATCTTGCCCGCCAAGCGAGCCGACTACGACAAGCTTTCCAAGGCCTTGAATCGCTTCATGCGAGAAGATCCGACGTTCCGGGTCCACGTCGACCCCGAAACGAGCGAGACGATCATCTCGGGTATGGGCGAGCTTCACCTGGAAATCTATGTCGAGCGTATTCGTCGCGAGTACAAGGTTGAGTGCACCGTCGGTGCTCCGAAGGTGAGCTACCGCGAGGCCCCGACCAAGTCGACGCCGTTCAACTACAAGCACCGGAAGCAGACGGGTGGCTCGGGTCAGTATGCCCACGTCGTGGGCGTCATGGAACCGCTGGACACGGATTCGCCGGAGCCGTTCGTCTTTGCGAACGAAGTCACCGGCGGCCGCATCCCGAGCGAGTACATCCCCTCCGTCGAGAAGGGGTTCCGCGACTCGCTGCACAAGGGCCCGGTTGCCGGTTACGAGGTGATTGGCGTCAAGATGGTCCTTCAGGACGGTTCGTATCACGACGTCGACTCGTCGGATATGGCGTTCCAGATCTGCGCTCGCGACTGCTTCCGTGAGACGTTCCGCAAGGCCGCGCCGGTCTTGCTCGAGCCGATCATGAAGGTCGAGGTCGAGACTCCGGTCGAATTCCAGGGTCCCGTCACCGGCCAGGTGTCGTCGAAGCGTGGCGTCATCCTGGGTACCGAGAACCGCTCGGGCTTCGCGATCATCTCGGCCGAGGTTCCCCTCTCCGAAATGTTCGGCTACTCGAACGACCTGCGGAGCATGACCCAGGGCAAGGGGAGCTTCAGCATGGAGTTCCTCAAGTACCAGAAGGTGCCCGCCAAGTTCCAGGAAGAAATCGTGAAGAAGGCCCAGGCCGAGAAGGCCACGGCCTGAGCCTGAGACTGGCCGATCCTTCACCTGAAAAACCTGACGCACGCTCGCACACGACCTGTGTGCGAGCGTGCGTTTTTCTTTTGGGTGCGGTTTGCAGGGAGTTGACCTCGGCGCATGGGGCGTGGGATAACACCAATCACCAGTCTCCGGTTGTGAGTTGTCCATTCGCTCTGATCAGGTTCTCTGGCAACGGCCGACCTCCAGGCACGAAGTCCGGGCATCCGCTCGGGTTTCAGGCGACGAAAGCACCGTCGATATTGTGGTTGGCATCCTGCTTCGAGGTAGAAGTCGGGCGGCCGTCGGAGGATTTCCCGCATTCGAGAGCGAACATCCAACTCAGGGAGTAAGGTTCAGGTCCCCGTCCTCGCATGATCGAACCACCCCGGGAAGGAGTGTTTGTCGATGTCTGACATCGAAGACGCCATCGAGCCGATCCTCGCCCCCGAGGCCAAGACCAGGTCGAAGCCGGCTCCTCGCGGTCTGATCATGGCCGTGATGGCCTTGCTCGTCGCGTTCGTCGCTATGCAAGGGCGGTCGCTCTACAGGGAATGGCAGACCCTTCGCGCGGAGCAGTATCGCCTCCGACACACCGAGATCATCGGCTACCTCAACATCTCGCCGCATTACTCCTTCGCCAAGACGCCCGAGGACTGGTTCCACAACGAGGGGGAATTCACCCTCCTCTGGTCGGGCTGGCAACATGGCAACGGTCACCAGTGGTTCCGGGTCAAGCGCGGGGAACTCGAGCAGCAACAACTCTCGCTCCCCATCGGTCGAGACGTCATCCAGGCGATCGACTATCCCCTGATCGAGCGGGGCGGCGGGCGGATCTGGGGCCGGATCCCAACCGACGCCGCCGTGGCGAACCTCGATTATCAAGGGGAGACGACCGCTTATCCCATTCAGGTGCTTGATAAAGTCTGCGTCATCAATGATCAAGTCGGCAATCGACCGTTCCTCGTCTCTTTCAATCCGCTCTCGCCGGGCGGGCCCGTCCACGTTTACGACCCCATGCTGAAGGGGCATCGCGTGACGATGGGGGTGAGCGGCTACACTCAGAATCGCAAGGTCATCCTCTACGATCGAGGCTCCGAAAGCCTCTGGATCGAGGATGATGCCAGGCAAACTCTTCGTGCCATCGCCGGTCCGAGCCGAGGCTGCGAGCTCGGCCTCCTCTGCACCCCGACGCTCGAGGACTGGGGCGACTGGCAGTCCGAACATCCTCAGGGACGCCTTCTTGTCGGCGCCGACCGTTCGAAAGTCGTCCCCATCGACTAGGGCCTGAAATGGAGTCGTTCGGGACGCGCAGAACATCGGCTTGCGTGTCTCTTTTTTGAAGAGAGACACGTCCCATAATCGGGATCTGCACGATTTTACGAGGCTCGTCTGGGGTTCAACGCGTCCTACGAACCCGCAACGCCTCGATCGTCCCATGTCGAAGGACGACGATAAGTCTCGTCGGACCGAGAGCAGAGCTTGACGGTCGGTTCCGGGACGCTAACCTGGAACGTGTTGAGAAGCGACGACCGCGCCGATCTGTGGGCCGCGTCGACTGCGGTTGAGGGCGGCTCGCGACGGCGGTCCCGGACGCATGAGCCTCCCCGCAATCCCTTCGCAAGCTCGCCACGATGGGCGATCCTGGCCCAGCACCTCCCCAGGGAACCACGGAAGTGACGCCGACGGACCCGAAGACCTTGCGATCCGGTCCGGATTTCGACCGGGACCTTGCCCAGTCACTCCGAAATCGAATCGCCGATCGCTCGGCGCGGGTCGGAGTGATCGGTCTCGGTTACGTCGGGCTGCCGCTCGTCGAGCTGTTCGCGTCGCAGGGGTTCACCGTCCTCGGCTTCGACGTCGACGAGAGCAAGGTGGTCCGCCTCCAGGCCGGCGAGAGCTACATCGGCCACATCAGCAGCGAGCGGATCCAGGCGCTCCGCGACGGCCACCGATTCGAGGCTTCGGCCGACTTTTCCCGACTATCCGAGGTCGACGCGATCCTGATCTGCGTCCCGACCCCGCTGGGAACCCACCGCGAGCCCGACCTCTCGGCAGTCATCGTGACCGGCAGGGCGATCGGAGCCTATCTTCGCCCAGGACAACTCGTCGTCCTCGAGAGTACGACCTATCCCGGCACGACCCGCGACGTGCTCCGGCCTCAGCTTGAGGCCCGCGGACTCAGGGCAGGGGGGGACTACTTTCTCGCGTATAGCCCCGAGCGCGAAGACCCCGGGAATCCGCGGTACTCGGCCGCCAACATTCCCAAGGTCGTGGGGGGCTGGGATCCGACGAGCGGCGAACTGGCCCAGGCGCTCTACGGTGCCGTCGTGCCGAGCGTGGTTCCCGTCTCGTCGTGCGAGGTCGCCGAGGCCTGCAAGATCCTCGAGAACACCTATCGCGCGGTGAATATTGCTCTCGTCAACGAACTCAAGATCGTCTTCGATCGCATGGGGATCGACGTCTGGGAGGTCATCGACGCCGCCAAGACCAAGCCGTTCGGGTTCCAGGCCTTCTACCCCGGCCCCGGCCTGGGAGGGCACTGCATCCCGATCGACCCCTTCTACCTGACCTGGATTGCACATACGTACGGATTGCACACGCGTTTCATCGAGCTCGCGGGCGAGATTAACACCGCAATGCCGCATCACGTCGTCGACCGGGTGATCTCGGCCCTGAACGAGCAAAGCAAACCGCTGAAGGGGAGCCGGATCCTCATCCTGGGGGCCGCCTACAAGCCGAATGTCGACGACTGTCGCGAGAGCCCGGCGGTCGAGCTGATGGAGTTGCTCCAGGAACGAGGGGCGATCATCTCCTATAGCGATCCCCACGTCCCGGCCTTGCCGCCGCTCCGGGGATATACGATCCGGCTCGAGAGCACGCCGATGACGCCGGAGACGCTCGAATCCCAGGATTGCGTCCTGATCGCGACCGATCACAGCCTGTTCGACTGGGATCTGGTCGTCCGCCATTCCAGGCTCCTCGTCGATACGCGGGGCGTCACGCGTGGTCGTGTCAAAGGGGTCAATACGACCATCGTCGGCGCCTGAGAACGGCCGACGCTACTGGACCTGTTGCCGAAAGGATCTCGTCGGATGCGTGTCCTGATCACCGGGGGGGCTGGCTTCATCGGCTCCCACCTTTCCGACGCCTATCTCGAGCGCGGCGACGAAGTCTTCGTGCTCGATGATCTCTCCACCGGCAGCATCGAGAACATCCGCCACCTCCGCAAGCGGCCGAAGTTCCATTACACCGTGGACTCGGTCCACAACCAGCCGGTCGTCGCCGAACTCGTCGACCAGTGCGACGTGATCTTCCACCTGGCGGCGGCGGTCGGCGTGAAGCTGATCGTCGAGAGCCCCGTGCGGACGATCGAGACGAACGTCCACGGCACCGAGGTCGTCCTCGCCCAGGCGAACAAGAAGAAGAAGAAGGTCCTCATCGCGTCGACCTCCGAGGTCTATGGCCTGAGCAATCAGGTCCCCTTCCGCGAGGACGGCAACCTCGTGATGGGGGCGACCACGAAAGGGCGCTGGAGCTATGCCTGCTCCAAGGCCATCGACGAGTTCCTCGCCCTCGCCTACTATCGCGAGAAGAAGTTGCCGACCGTGGTCGTTCGGCTCTTCAACACCGTCGGCCCGAGGCAGACGGGGCAGTACGGCATGGTGATCCCTTCCCTCGTGAAGCAGGCTCTCGCAGGCAGGCCGCTCACGGTCTATGGCGACGGTAAGCAAACCCGTTGTTTCGCACACGTCGCCGACGTCGTCGATGCTCTCATCAAGCTGATGGACCACCCCGATGCAGTGGGGCACGTCTATAACATCGGCTCGACCGAAGAGGTCTCAATCGCGACCCTCGCCGAGCGGGTCAAGGCGGCGACGGGCTCCGACTCCGAGATCGTCTACATCCCCTATTCCGAAGCGTACGAGGCCGGCTTCGAAGACATGCCCAGGCGTGTGCCGGATACCTCCAAGATCGCGGCGCTGGTCGGGTTCCAGCCTCGTCGTACCCTGGCGGAGATCCTCGAGAGTGTCATCGCCTTCACACGCGACTCGTCTTCGACGGCCTGATTTGATCGAGCGTGTCGCAGGGCACCGCGGGCAAACTCGGGTTATGCCAAGCCGGGGCTGATGGTATTCTGCGACATCTTTCGCACCAGGTCTTCGATCCAGGGACGGATGTGGGCCGTGTCATCGATCTCGCATGAAATTGGGCTGTCGGTCCAGGCCGAGGAGCCGGACCTCAGTGTCGTGATCCCTCTCTTCAACGAGGAAGAGAACCTCCACGAGTTGCACCGACAGCTCACCGTGGCCCTCGAGCCCCTCGGGATCTCCTACGAGATCTTGCTCGTGGATGACGGGAGCCGCGACGGCACTGCGCGGCTCATGAGGGAACTGCAGCGCCGGGATCCGAGACTGGCGACGCTCTTCCTCAGCCGGAACTTCGGCCATCAGGCCGCGGTCTCCGCGGGGCTCGACCATGCCCAGGGGCGTGCGGTTGTCGTGATGGACGGCGACCTGCAGGATCCGCCCGAGCTTCTGCCCGAGATGTACCGGCTCTGGCTCGAAGGCAACGACGTCGTCTACGCCGTCCGCCGAACCCGGAAAGAAAGCTGGCCCAAGCGGCTCGCGTACGCGACCTTCTACCGAGTGCTGCGCGCGTTGAGCGACCTCGATATCCCCCTCGATAGCGGCGACTTCGGTCTGATGGATCGCCGGGTGGTTGATGTCCTGAGATCGCTGCCCGAGCGTCGCAGGTTCGTCCGAGGTCTCCGCACGTTCGTCGGATTCCGTCAGGTCGGCCTGCCTTACGATCGCCCGGCGCGGGCGGAGGGGAAGTCGAAGTACTCGCTTCCCGCCCTCTTCGGCCTGGCCGTCGACGGGCTGGTCAGCTTCAGCGGCTATCCGCTTCGTCTGGTGACCTATCTCGGGATCACGACCGCGAGCTTCGCCGCGCTGATGATGGCCTGGGTTTTCCTCGACGCCTTCCACAACCAGACCGCGCCTCGAGGCTGGGCGAGCACCATCGTGGTTGTCCTCTTCATGGGCTCGATCCAGCTCGTGAGCCTGGGGATCATCGGCGAGTACATCCGGCTGATCTTCCTCGAAGCCAAGGGGCGACCGGCCTACGTCGTCCACGAGTATCAACCTTCCCAGTCCGAGCCCGCGAGCCGACCCACGTTGCGGCTCGACTCGGCCCGCTCGCTGCTCCCTGGGCCTCACCGTCATCCCCGTCGACCCAAGGCCAGGCGACGGCCTGCGTCCGAATTGGCCGCCCGAAAGACCGATCCTGCAGGGGTTTCCGACCCCTGCGAAGAAACCCCTCGATCCCCGCAAATCTTCGACCCGGAAGGCGACCGCCGCCGGGACGGGTAGCGCCTTGACGCCACTATACGGGGGCGTTAATCTTTGTCCTTTCATGAGTTTACGAACAATGCGGCAGGCCGCGCGTGCCGAAACGCGTCCGCGACGGTTGCCGGGGATCCGATCCACGCGACCCAGGGAGTTAGCATTACCGATGGCCGATTCGCAGAAGTACGTCTACTCGTTCGGCGGGGGCAAGGCCGACGGCAAGGCCGACATGAAGACCCTGCTCGGCGGCAAGGGGGCCAACCTCGCCGAGATGAGTGTCATCGGGATCCCGGTTCCTCCCGGTTTCACGATCACCACGGAAGTCTGCGCGCAGTACTACGAGAACGGTAAGAAGCTCCCCGACGCGGTCAAGCCGCAGGTCCAGGAAGCGATCGCCAAGGTGGAGGCCATGGTCGGCTCCAAGCTCGGCGATCCCTCGGATCCCCTCCTCGTCTCCGTCCGGTCGGGTGCCGCGCTCTCCATGCCCGGCATGATGAACACGATCCTCAACCTCGGCCTCTCCGACGTGGCCGTGGAGGGGCTCGCCAAGAAGACCGGCAACCCCCGGTTCGCCTACGACGGCTACCGCCGCCTGATCGACATGTTCGGCTCGGTCGTGATGGGCGTCGATCATGAGCACTTCGAGCACGAGCTCGACTCGCTCAAGAAGCAGCGCAACGTCGCTCTCGACACCGACCTCTCCGGCGACGACCTCAAGATCCTCGTCGAGAAGTACAAGGCCGTCTACAAGAAATACACCAGTACCGACTTCCCCCAGGACCCCATCGAGCAGCTCTGGGCGGCGATCATGGCCGTCTTCAATAGCTGGGAAGGGAAGAAGGCCGTCGAGTACCGCCGGATCGAGCGGATCACCGGCCTGAAGGGGACCGCCGTCAACGTCCAGGCCATGGTCTTCGGCAACATGGGCGGCGACTCGGGCACCGGCGTGGCCTTCACCCGCGACCCGAACACCGGCGAGAACGTCTTCTACGGCGACTACCTGATCAACGCCCAGGGCGAAGACGTCGTCGCGGGTATCCGCACCCCCGAGCCGATCAGCCGGCTCAACGACGAGATGCCCAAGGTTTACGAGCAGCTCTTGAAGATTCGAGAGAACCTCGAAAACCACTACAAGGAAATGCAGGATATCGAGTTCACCGTCCAGGAGGGGAAGCTCTACATGCTTCAGACCCGGACGGGCAAGCGAACCGGTACCGCCGCCGTCCGCATCGCCGTCGAGATGGTCGGCGAGAAGCTGATCGACGAGGATACGGCGATCAAGCGCGTCAGCCCGGATAGCCTGAACCACCTTCTTTTGCCGCAGCTCGACCCCAAGTCGAAGCTCAAGGCCGTCGCGCAGGGGATCGCGGCCAGCCCCGGTGCCGCCACTGGTAAGGTCGTCCTCTCGGCCGAGGCTGCTGTCCAGTTCGCCGTCGATCATCCGAATGAGCCGATCCTGCTCGTCCGCAAGGAAACGAGCCCTGAAGACGTCGCTGGCATGAACCTCGCCAAGGGCATCCTCACGGCGACCGGTGGAAAGGCCAGCCACGCCGCGGTCGTCGCCCGCGGTTGGGGCAAGCCCTGCGTCGTCGGCTGCGGTGCCCTCCACATCGACGAGAAGGCCGGGACGGTCACCGTCGCCGGTCAGGTCGTCAAAGCGGGTGACTTCATCACCATCAACGGGACCAATGGCGACGTGATGATCGGGCAGGCCGCGACCGTCGACCCCGAAGTCAGCGGCGACTTCGCCACCCTCATGGCCTGGGCTGACAAGAAGCGCAAGCTCAAGGTCCGAACCAACGCCGATACTCCGAAGGACGCCAAGAAGGCCCGCGACTTCGGCGCCGAGGGGATCGGCCTCTGCCGCACCGAGCACATGTTCTTCGAAGGCCAGCGCATCGTCGACATGCGTAAAATGATCCTGGCCGACGACGAGGCCGGTCGCAAGTCGGCCCTCGCCGCCCTCGAGCCCTACCAACGCGAGGACTTCATCGGCCTCTTCGAGGCGATGGCCGGCCTGCCGGTCACCATCCGCCTCCTCGACCCGCCGCTCCACGAGTTCCTCCCGCACGACGAGGCCGGCCAGGCCGAGGTCGCCAAGCAGCTCAACGTGCCGATTGAGAAGGTGCGTCGTCGCGTGGAGCAGCTCCACGAGTCGAACCCGATGCTCGGCCTTCGCGGCTGCCGCCTCGCCATCCTCTACCCCGAAATCGGCGATATGCAGGTTCGGGCGATCATCGAGGCGGCCATCGCCGTCAAGAAGAAGGGGATCGACGTCCTCCCCGAGATCATGATCCCGCTGGTCGGCACCATCGAGGAACTCGCCTTCCTCAAGAAACGTGCCGTGGCCATCGCCACAGAGATCATTGCGGTCGAGAACGTGAAGGTCGACTACCTGATCGGCACCATGATCGAGGTGCCCCGCGCCGCCCTCACGGCCGACCAGATTGCCGAAGAAGCCGAATTCTTCTCGTTCGGCACCAACGACCTGACCCAGATGACGTTCGGCTTCAGCCGCGACGACATCACCTCGTTCGTTCCGACCTACATCGACCAGAAGATCCTCAAGGTCGACCCGTTCCAGTCGCTCGACACCGTTGGCGTCGGCCAACTCGTCATCATGGGCGTCGACAAGGGCCGGGCAACCCGTAAGGCCAAGGGCGAACACCTCAAGGTCGGCATCTGCGGCGAGCACGGCGGCGATCCCGACAGCGTGGCCTTCTGCCACAAGGTCGGCCTCGACTACGTCTCCTGCTCTCCGTTCCGCGTCCCCATCGCCCGCCTCGCGGCCGCCCAGGCGTCGCTGGCCGACGGTGAGGCGATCAGCCGCGATCGTTGAGCCTGGTTGTCCGCAACCTGATGTTCAAGACAAAGGCCACCCCCTAACCGGGGGTGGCCTTTTCTACTTCGAACCTACATGCCGACTTGATTGGAAATTCGATAAAGTCTTGATGTATCAATGTTTTTTGCGAATTAAATTGAAAGATTGAAAACATGCGGCTATCGAAATGTTTGCAAGCCCGATTCTTGCCGGATGAGATCTTCCCTCCACGACGACTGATGTAGGCGGAGGACTCGTCGATGGGTTGGGCCGGTTGGCGCGAATAGTCCGTGACGTGGGGTTCGTTGAAGTCCTGGCGCTGTAGTTTCTTCTTGCCTAAGTTTCGCAGTCTAGCAATAGTGTCTGACCAAAGACGGGTCTCTGGGCCATTTTCGAGTTTGATGGGGCTGCGATTCCCCAATTTTCTCGGCCACGGCGGCCCTTGTCCTGTGGTCCGGAAGGGGAGTCTGTAACCGTTCGGAAATCGATTTCGATTGCTTGTCGTCGTGTCAATGCTGTGGTAACGTTGACTTTATCGATTCTGTCATCTCCATCATGCGGCCGATGTTGTGATTGATCGCTTGATCGTCCTCGCCCCGCTGACTTTCGGAATTGACGTCCCATTTCAATCTGGCACGGGCTGAGCGAGGCCACGACCCCGCTTGGGGATGCCATTGCGCTGGCATCATGCGGATTTGGTCCTAGGCTTACGCTTGGTGAGTCTTTCGGAGCCGCATCGCCATGGCGAAACAGAACCGCGATTGGACCGAGATCTTGGTCAAGCGTGGGCTGATTGGGCTCGACCAGCTCAAGGAAGCGAAGCAGATGGGGAATACCCCCATCGAGGAAGCCCTCGTCAAGCTGAACTACCTCGAAATCGACGACATCATGAAGGCGAAGGCCGAGCAGCACGGCATGGCCTTCATCGACCTCCGCGAGATCGAGATCCCCGCCTCCGTCATCGAGCTCGTGCCCGAGTCCCTGGCGCGTGAAAACGTCGTGATGCCCCTCGCACAGGAGAGCGGCACCATCCGGGTCATCATGCACGACCCGAATTCGTTCGACACCATCGATAAGCTCAGGTTCGTCTTGAACCGGGAGATCGAGGTCTCGCTTGCCCCCAAGGAAGCGATCGTCGAGGCCATCAACAAATACTACGGCGGCACCTCGAGCGAAACCGAGTCGGTCGACTCCATGCTCCAGGAGTTCACGGACACCGCGATCGACTTCTCGGACGACGGTGGCGACGTTAGGACGGGGAGTGGGACGAATACGCTGGAAGAAGGGGATGCGCCGGTCATCAGGCTGGTGCACCTCATCATCCAGGAGGCCGTGAACATGCGGGCCTCGGACATCCACATCGAGCCGTTCCCGGATCGCGTCCGGATCCGTTACCGGATCGACGGCGTCTGCATGGAGCGCGACTCTCCGCCTCGCCGCCTGCTCGGCTCGATCATCAGCCGGCTCAAAATCATGGGCTCGATGGACATCGCAGAGAAGCGACGTCCCCAGGACGGCCGAATCAAGATCTTCGCCGGCGGCAAGGATATCGACCTGCGTGTCAGCGTGCTGCCAACCGCGCATGGACAGTCGGTCGTCATGCGGATCCTCGACCGCGAGAATATCAAGGTCGGCCTTCGCGACCTCGGCTTCGCCGAGGAAGACTGGAAGCGATTCTCGCAGTACATCAAACGCCCCAACGGCATTCTCCTCGTGACTGGGCCGACGGGATCGGGCAAGACGACGACCCTGTACGCCGCCCTCAATGAGCTGAACCGTCCCGACGTGAAGATCATCACGGCCGAGGATCCGGTCGAGTACTACCTCCCTGGCGTTAACCAATGCGAGGTCCGAGCCAAGATCGGGATGACCTTCGCCCGCATCATCCGCGCGATGTTGCGGCAGAATCCGAACATCCTCCTGGTCGGTGAAATCCGCGATGAAGAGACCGCGAATACCGCCATCCAGGCCAGTCTGACAGGACACTTGGTTTTCAGTACATTGCATACGAACGATGCGCCGAGCGCTGTAACAAGACTGGTCGATATCGGCGTCCAACCGTTCCTCGTGGCCAGCTCGGTCATGGCGATTTTGGCACAGCGTTTGGTGCGAAAGGTATGTCCGAAATGCCGCCAACGCGTCGAGCCGCCGGCCCACATTCTTCAGGGCCTCGGGCTCCGTCCCGAGATTGCCAAGAAGGCCAACTTCATGAAGGGGAAGGGCTGCTCTAACTGCAACAAGACGGGCTACCGCGGCCGAATGGGCATCTACGAACTGCTCGGGATGACGACCCAGATTCGCGAGATGACCTTCAAGGGAGACTCCACCCAGAATATTCGTAGGGTGGCTCGTAAACAGGGGATGCGTACACTCTTTGAAGACGGAATGATCAAGGCCCTCAAGGGTCTGACCACCATCGAAGAGGTGCTCCGCATCACCAAGCAGGATGCTGGCGGCGAATCCA
This sequence comes from Singulisphaera chitinilytica, assembly GCF_049331405.1. Classification (NCBI taxonomy): domain Bacteria; kingdom Pseudomonadati; phylum Planctomycetota; class Planctomycetia; order Isosphaerales; family Isosphaeraceae; genus Singulisphaera; species Singulisphaera chitinilytica. Next base: position 4,550,105 of record NZ_CP186274.1, on the reverse strand, counting down.
ACTGATGAGTTGGAATTCCATCATCAGCGTGGTCTCCATCTCTCCAAGGAGGAGAGTCAACCTCGCTGAATTCCTCCGGGCGATGCTGCCTTCAACGGCTCGGAAACTCGCGTCAAGCCCCCCGAAGTCCGCTCCTGATGCCATCTTCGGGAGGCCTCAAAGCGGGCTCCATCGCTTGATCGCATGGTCGACCGCCGAAATAATGGGTCAGCGGCAAGTGCTCTCGACCTTTGCCGTAAATCAAATGACCCACGTTTCCTTCCGGTAGACACTCGGTTCATAAGACAAAGTCAAGATCCCCGAGACCCTGGACCAGGATGCTGGCAGGGATCGGGGATGGTCGCCATGGAGCTTACGTGGGAGGTTTGATCCGGCAATGGGTACCCTGCTCATCGACAAACTGCTCCAGACGGTCTGCACGCAGAAAGCGAGCGACCTGCACCTGACCGTCGGGAGCCAGCCGATGCTTCGGCTCCACGGCCACATGCGGCCGCTCGCGACGAAGGTGCTGGAGGCGTCCGATACCTCGGCGTTGATGAAGTCCATTACGCCCGAGCGGTGTCAGCAGGAGCTCCAGGAAGTCGGCGGGACCGACTTCGGGTTCGCCTTCGGGGACATGGCCCGGTTCCGCGTCGCCGTCTTCAAGCAGCGCGGCAACATCGGCTTGGTCCTGCGGCGCGTGCCTAACGAATTCCTCACGTTCCAGCAGCTCGGCCTCCCTGCCGCCATTGAAGAGTTGATCACGCGCCCTCGCGGTCTCATCCTCGTCACCGGGCCGACCGGCTCGGGCAAGACGACGAGCCTCGCGAGCATGATCAATTGGATCAATGACAACATGGACCGGCACATCATCACGATCGAGGATCCGATCGAGTACTTCCACAAGCACAAGAAGTCGCTTGTGAATCAGCGCGAGATCGGGATCGACGTGCCGGACTTCCCCGAGGCCATCCGTCGCGCCTTGCGTATGGACCCTGACATCATCCTCGTCGGCGAAATGCGAGACCTTGCCACGATCTCGGCCGCCATTACCGCCGCCGAGACCGGTCACATCGTGTTCGGCACGCTGCACACGAACTCGGCCGAAGGTACGGTGAACCGAATCATCGACGTGTTTCCGAAGGAACAGCAGGACCAGATCCGGACCCAGCTCTCGGTCGCGATCCTCGGGGTCCTCGCTCAGGCCCTCCTCCCGCGCAAGCCGAAGGGCCTGGTCGCCGCCTACGAGATGCTCGTCGTCACGCCGGCCATCTCCAACCTGATCCGTGAAAACAAGACGTACCGCATTGATTCGTCGATCCAGACCGGCCGTAAACACGGCATGATCCTGCTCGACGACAGCCTCTTCAACCTCTGGCGTCAGGGGCTGGTCGAGGAAGAAGAAGTCCTCTACAAGTCTCGCAAGGTCAACGACCTCCGGGAACGCATCGAGAATGCCAAGAAGGGTATCTTCGACGACGAGGAAGAGGGGGACGAGGAAGGTTGATCCCAGGACTCTCGGGGAGGCGAGTCACGTCGCCGAGAGTTTTCCGTATGGTCTTGGGGTAGAGTCTGTTCGGATGATGCCGGCGATCTCGGGACCTCCTGTCCTCCGCCGGCGTCTCATGATCTGCTCCGGTCGGGCCTAGTCGATTCCTGAACCGTCGCCCCCGTCCTGGGTGTTGCGTCGGCCCACTTTGGTTCGTCGCATCATACAACCAGCGTGTTTGCATTTAAGGTCGTGCGGGCCTCCAACGGGAGTTCCGCACCAACCGGAGAGGGTGAGGACCATCCATGGCGGCGCGTAAGCTCGGCCAGATTCTCGTGGATATGGGCTACCTCGACGAGGAAAAGCTCTGGGCGGTCCTTGCGGAACAGAAGCGCTCCAGCAATGAGCTCATTGGCAAGGTTGCGGTCCGGCTCAACTACGTGAAGGAAGAGCAGGTCCTCAAGGCTCTCGCCGAGCAGCTCGGGATGAAGGTCGTCAAGATCGCCGAGACGACGATCCCCTCCGAGCTCACCGAACTGATCAACGAGACGATGGCCACGGCCTTCAAGGTCGTGCCCCTCTCGCAGAACAAGAAAGACAAGAGCGTCACGGTCGTCATGGCCGAGCCGCAGAACCCGTCGACCCTGGACAGCATCCGCTCGTTCCTCGGCGTCGAGGTCAAGGGGGCGATCGCGTCCGAGGCCGACGTGATGGCGGCCATCGAACGACTCTATGCAGGGCATCAGGAGTCGATCGAGGACGTCGTGAAGCAGATCGAGTCCGACAAGGGACTCGCTCAATTTTCGTCGCGCAACGAGAACACGATCGACCTCGAAGCCATCGAAGAAATGGCCGAGGCGGCGCCGGTGCGCAAACTCCTGAACATGGTGCTGTTGCTCTCGATCAAGGACAAGGCCTCGGACATCCACTTCGAGCCGTTCGAGGAAGAGTACAAGATGCGTTATCGCGTGGACGGCGTGCTCTATGAGCTCGTGCCGCCCCCGCGTCACCTGGCTCCCGCCATCGCCAGCCGCATCAAGGTCATGGCAAACCTGGATATCGCCGAGCGCCGCCTGCCGCAGGACGGCCGTATTCAGCTTGCCATCGGCGGCAACCAGATCGATATCCGCGTCTCCACCTTGCCGACCCTCTTCGGCGAGAGCGTCGTCCTCCGAATCCTCGACCGTACCGTCGTGCAGCTCGACCTGAACAAGATCGGCATGCCGCCCGATACGCTCGTCACCTGGCGTGAGCTGATTCGCAAGCCGAACGGCATCATCCTGGTGACCGGGCCGACGTCGTCGGGCAAGACGACGACCTTGTATGCAACGCTCAATGAACTGAACGAGATCACCGAGAAGATCATCACCACCGAGGAGCCCGTCGAGTACGAGATCGACGGCCTCATCCAGGTGCCGATCAACCCGGAAATCGGCGTGACCTTCGCTGCGTGTCTTCGCGCGATCCTGCGTCAGGATCCGGACAAGATCCTCGTGGGAGAGACCCGCGACCTCGAGACGGCCGAAATCGCCATCCAGGCGTCGCTCACCGGGCACGTCGTCTTCACGACGCTGCACACCAACGACGCCCCTTCGGCGATCACCCGGCTCCGCGACATGGGCCTGCCCACCTTCTTGATCACGGCCACGATCGAAGGGGTGCTCGCCCAGCGGCTCGTGCGCAAGATCTGCGTGAATTGCCGCACGGAATTCCAGCCTAGCCAGGAAGTCGCCATGGAGCTCGGCATGACCACTGCCGAGGCCTCCACGAAGAAGTTCTTCTACGGCAAGGGCTGCGAGAAGTGCAACAACACCGGCTATAAAGGCCGCATGGGAGTCTATGAACTTCTGATCATGAATGACATCCTCCGCGACATGGTCGTGGCCGAGACGTCCCTCGACGACTTCCGCGACTCCTGCCGCAAGTTCGGCATGCGGACGCTCCGCGAATCGGGCCTGAAGGCGATCCACGAAGGCCTTACCAGCGTCGAGGAGATCCTTCGCGAGACGATGCTCGACGAGGATTGAGCCAGTCGAAGGGCAGGGCGGGCACAACGCCCGCTGGCCCTTGCATAGATCGGCCCGCGGGGATTCGCCCGGTGGAATTCGGCCACCTCGCGGAATTCCGAGAAAATGCGGCGAGATGTGAAGCGCAACTCACGTGTTGAGAGTCTAATCAACCAGGCGGCACCAGACGCGAGACGAGCCGTACGACGCGGTTGATCCAACGTCGTCGACAAGGGGAGAAGGCAGATGCCAACCTATCAGTACGAGGCGATGGATCATACCGGCCGCGAGGTCAAGGACACGATCAACGCCTCGACCCAGGAAGAGGCGCAGCAACTGATCCGCCAGAAGGGCTTCTTCGTCACCAAGATCTCCGAGCGGTCCGACAAGAAGAAGGCCGCCAAGGGCGGTGGCGCGAAGAAGCCGGGTGGGCGCAAGGGCAAGAAGAAGTCGTTCACGATCGGCAAGATCTCGACCAAGCAGCTCTGCACCTTCACGCGGCAGCTCTCGACGCTCCAGGACGCCGGCCTGCCGATCCTCCGGAGCCTCAAGATTCTCGAAGGCCAGTGCAAGCCGGGCGTGCTCAAGAACGCCCTGGCCGATGTGGTCGAGGACATCGAGAGCGGCCAGACGCTCTCCGAGGCCTTCGCCAAGCACCCCAAGGCCTTCGACCGTCTCTACTGCAACATGATCAAGGCCGGCGAGGCGGGCGGTGCCCTCGAGGCCATCCTCCAGCGCCTCGCCGACTTCAAGGAAAAGTCTCAGTCGCTCAAGCGTCGGATCAAGTCGGCGATGGTCTATCCGATCGTCGTCATCTTCGTCGCCTGCGTGATCGTCGGCTTCATCCTCTACTTCATCATCCCGAAGTTCGAGGCGATCTTCAAAGACTTCGGCGTGCCCCTCCCCGGCATGACGACGTTCCTGATCCACGCCAGCCACTTCGTGATCGATTACTTCTACGTCGTCTTCATGCTCCCGTTCATCTTCTGGATCATCATCAAGCTCCTCTATCGCAACAAGACGGGCGCTTACGTCTGCGATCGGATCCTCCTGATGATCCCTGTCATGGGCGCGATCGTCGAGAAGTCCACCGTCGCGCGAACGACCCGCACCCTCGGCACCCTCGTCCAGTCGGGCGTGCCGATCCTCGAGTCCCTGAACATCGTGCGAGACACCGCCGGCAACGCGGTGTTCGAGCGGGCCTTCACCCGTATTTATGACAGCATTCGTGAAGGCGAGACGATTGCCCAGCCCTTGCGTGAGTCTCGCATCGTCGACGACATCGTCGTCAACATGATCGACGTCGGCGAGGAAACGGGCGAACTCGATACGATGCTCAACAAGATCGCCGACAACTACGACGAAGAAGTGGAAGCCCTCGTCGAGAGCCTCGTGAGCCTCCTGGAACCGATCATGATCGTGACCTTGGGTGGCATCATCGGCTTCATCGTCATTGCCTTGTTCCTCCCGTTGATCACGCTAATCACCAAGCTGTCCGGTTGATCCAACCACCGGACGTCAGTCATTCGGGCGAACCGCTTTGCGACGAAAAAATCCGGAGCAAAGCGGGAATCGCCGGCACGAAACGCAACTTCGCCCGTAACCTCTAGGTGGGCTTTCAGTTGGCTCCTTAAGTAAGTACAGCCTGCCATAATTTTAAGTGAACATGGCTAGCCTGGACGGTGGACGCGAGCCTTGACCTCCACTAAGCGAAACTCGCAATACGCCGTCATTCCGTCGTGCAGCTAACAACCCGGTGACTGCCCAACCGATCGAGCCAACGGCCTCGCTACAGCGACCGTAAAGCTCCGCATGTTCTTCGTCCATACCGTCGGACCATGCAAGCGTCGGATGTCAGTCGAGTCCGCGTCCATCCGTCCGAGGTCGGGGAAAACGTCGTGATCACCTTGCTCCAAACCGTAGGTCGAGATCGAGAAGAGAGGGGTCGTTCATGATTCGGCAATCGCCGCGAGCAAGGGCCGGCATCACGCTCACCGAGATCCTCATCTCGATCCTGATCATGGGCGTGGGCATCATTTCCCTCGCCACGCTCTTCCCCCTCGGCCTCCTGCGCCTCCGCGACGCCGCGCGCCTGTCCCGCTCCAGCTATCTGACCGAGTCCGCGACGGCCGACCTCAATATTCGCAATCTCTTGAATAAACAGTCATTTACGAACCCTTACCTCAGTCCTTGGTATAACAACGGCACAATTGTTTATGATCCGTGGATCCAAGATACGCTCACTTATGGCGTTTTGGCTTCCGGTATGGATTCCGGTGTCATTCGGACCGCCGGTCCTGGCCTGCCTGTCGCTTATGATCCGCTCTGGCGTTTCCAGACGGGGATCTACGCCGATGGGACCATGCCTGAAGCTCGATTTGGCTCGGGCTTTTGGACAACGCCCACCGGGGTAAACGTCTTGAGGCCGGACCCAGACGGCAATGACCCCAGTGCTCACGGGCTGCCGCGAGTCACCAATTTTAACCCCCTGCTCATCAATCCGAACACGGTCCCGGATACGTTCGTCTCCCCCGAAGATATCGTCTGGCAACAGGGAGATACGAGCACTGGATCGAATGATAGCGGACTCAGCCCGGTGATACCTGAGTTGACAACTGTTAACACTATCCCTGTGGCCAACATCGACTGGCGTTACACATGGATGTTCACTGGCCATCAGAGTGATGCGACGGATGGAGCGATCTTCGAGGGGAGCGTCGTCATCTTCGAGAACCGGCCCTTCGCGATCGATAATGGGGTCGTTGCAGGTGAGCCCGTGGTGGAGGCCGTCTTCGGCTATAGCACGAACGTTCGCCGGGTATCCACGACACAAGGCACCCTCGGGTACGGTGCAGCCGCGTCACGGGTCGTACTCCTGCGATGGCCGGCAAGCCTCCCGGATCCTGATATTCGCGTGGGGAATTGGATCGCCGACGTCACCTACGAGCGATCGTCCAACCTCGATGCCTCGCGCAGGATTTTCACGCTCAATACCGACATCCTGACAAGTCCTGCATATCTCTCGGGTATTGGTACGTTTTTCCCTTATCAGCGTTGTTACTGGTATCAGATCGTCAAGCGTACCACGACCGCACCCGCCGAAGCGTTCACCGGGGATACGGAGGCCTACCGATCGATGACGGTCTGGGTTCATACCGATCTCAAGGCCCAAACTTTGCTTAATGCTTCGGCGACACCCATTCAACCCGCGCACATGAATGCCGCCTTGATCTCGCCGAACGTCATCAACGTGTTTCCCAGGACCATCTACACACGCTGAGTCAATCGTGATCGAGCTCGCGATCGTTGCGGGCCGTCCGTTCGAGGGAGTGCTTCGATGTCGTTCCGATCGCCACGACCCCGTTCGCCTCGCCGCGGCGTAACACTCATCGAGATGCTCGTCTCGGTCGCACTCCTCGTATTGATGATGACGATCCTCGTCACCATCTTCAAGGCGGCCACCGGTTCGGTCACGGCGCTCCGTCACTATCAGGAACTCGACGGCAACCTTCGCCATCTGGATTCCATCATCCGCCAGGACTTGAACGGAGTCACGGCTCGACTCACTCCGCCTCTCGACCCGAAGAACAACCTGGGTTACCTCGAATACATCGAGAATCAGTTCGCCGACGTCCAGGGCGAGGACACCGACGACTGCCTCCGTTTCACTGCCAAAGCCCCCGAGGGCCAGCTCTTCACCGGACGGTGCTGGATTGGTTCACCTTACACCGACGCCGGTAATACGATTCCTCGAGCGGCCCAGCCTGTCGTTTTCACGAGCCAGTATGCCGAGATCATCTACTTTCTCCGCAACGGAAACCTATATCGTCGCGTTTTGTTGATTGCCCCGGATAAACAATCTTCAATCGTCAATGCTTCTGGATACACCTTCCCGCCTGACTTCCTCGCCAATACACCTGTCAGTTGGCAGGGCGTCAATGACATTTCGGCGCATCCCACGACTTCGGGTCTTGCTGCCGCTTTGCTTTCGCCGATTCAGTTGAATACTCTCGGTGATCTTACGAATCGCGAAAACCGCTTCGCTTCTCCCAGATTTGGGAATGACTTTAATACACTGACCAATATCACGACCGTCACCTCGGGCGGGGATGGTGTCGCCGATGACCTGAACTTCACGACAGGAGGTACGGCGAATTACACGGGGGATGGTGTGCCCGACTATTACCCAACACTATTTCCAAATGTTTTTAATACAGCGAACCCCAACCCATTGATTTTTGAATCGTCAAACGGTGTGCCTTCGAGATTTACGACCTACGATGCGATGGCGTTTCCCTACATTTTCCCCGGGGCGTATTCGCAGCCGGATCCAACGGCCGGCAGCCTGTCGGGGTTGGGATGGATTCACTCGACGGACCCTACGTTAGTCTCTACGACCAACGCGGCTCTTGATCAGTTGGCGAATGTAACTACACCAGGAGTTGTTAACCACAATCCCCTTCAAGTCGGTGATAATCTTCCCAGGCCGCAGACCAATCAAACTTACTTTGGGTTTCCCACGTGGCGTGAAACCATCTCAGCCGTGTGGAGTGATCCCGGATATCCCGTTGCAAGTAACGTTACTAATGGTGGAGGATCACCATTACAGCCGAACGGACTTCGTCCTTTTAGTCCGACATTAACACCGTCTCAGGCTTATGCCGCCGATAATACGAAAGTCTTCCTGCCTCCCATGACGACGAGCGTTCGAGGCACTGAGCAACCCTTCAACGACGGTTTTGGTACGACGAACCTGGTGGGCGCCGCCTGGCCTTATACCTGGGAAGACGATTTGGTGATGGTCGGCGTACGCAGCTTCGACGTGAAAGCCTACGACAACTCCTTCCCAGGATATGTGGACCTGGGTTGGGGTGATGACGTGAGGCTTTATCAACCTTATGGCTACCCTCCCTACACATTGCCATCGGGATATGTTATCCCGATGGCATCCGGGCCATTTCACAATAGTACACCCGCCTTTTTCATGTGGCCTCCCGCGCCGGGCGTATCGACGTATAACACTATCAGTCAAACATTGGCGCATGAGGGCCGGATGCCCCCATTAGTCGCTGACTTGCGGATGGATCCTAATTTCTTCACGACGTTCGCCGGATACACAACTTATACCGGAAATGTCGGTGACGATACGACCGATGTGATACGTCTGCGTCGAGTCTGGGATACTTGGTCAACCGCATATACCAATGCTCCTGCGACGGGATTCGATCCTAACTCGAAGTTGCCCGTAGGCACGCCATTCTCACCGCCCGTATACCCATCGTATCCTCCGCCCTATCCGGCGCCGTTGCGAGGGTTGCAGATCCAGATTCGTGTCGTGGATCCGAGGAATGAACAGGTCAAGACCCTGACCATTCGTCAGGACTTCACCGAAAGACAATGATCTGAGGCTCGAGGAGCTGATTCGCCTCGAGCTTGGTTGCACGAGTTGCGATGCAACCATCGGCTGGATTTACAATCGAGGTCGTCGAAGTAAGAGTCTCAAGGACTCTTGTTCCCGAACATTTGAACTTGCTTCGATATTGATGGCTGCGGTTTGCGACCCAGTCGCGTGGCCGTCCTGAGTCGAACGGGTGTCTCTGCCGAAGAACTGTGAGGTTCGGTCATGTTCGCCAACTACGCACAATCAAAGTCGCGTCGCCGGGGCGTGGTCCTCGTGCTGATCCTGGGCATGCTGGGACTTTTGGCGCTGATCGGCGTGACCTTCGCAACCTTCAGTGGCCAGGCGAAGGTCAATGCCCGGAACTTCTCGCAGGCGCAGAACATACCCGACACGCAGGAGCTCATGGACTTCGCATTGTCGCAATTGATCGACGACACGGGGAACCCGCAGTCGGCGATCCGAGGTCACAGCCTCAAACGCGACATGTACGGCAACGACGCCCTTCACAACGGCTCGCTCGTAGCGAAGCCGAGTGACGCTTCTTCGATGAACGTCACAGGGGTCAGCATCGTAACCGCGCCCACGACGATCAATGGCGTCAGTGTCACAGGCCTCTATAAGGTCGTGACCGACATCTTGATTGCAGACTCCGCCTTCTATGGTTACGACTTTACGCGATGGACCTTGCGGTTCGGCCCTAATATCGCACCGGATCCTGTGGCGGGAACCAACCCTAATTACTATGTAGGTACCAACTACGAAATTCTCGTTGATGACGTCAACGATGCCTCGAATCACCGTGTCTTCTACGTACGAAACGAAGAAGTCACTGGTACGAATTCGAATCTCACCTCCATTACAGGTTACGTTAGCCCGGAGGTTCCTACCACCGTCAATCGAAGCTCACTCTTCTCACTCGATTTGTTCATCAGCGGAACAACCTTCTCGACAGCGTTTACACTTGATGGTCGCTTCCTCCACGCGTTCAATGGGCCAGGCGTTGAAGGTTTGAGTCCTGCTTTATCGACGCATCTCGGATTGTCCCAAAATTTGCTTGGACTTTCGCAATACGCTGATTTCCGTGTGAATGCGAATATTCTCAATGGCAATGCTTATGATGGAACGGATACCTCTGCTGTTTACGGCAATCCGAACACGCAGGTCCCGGGCATGGATGAAGACTATGACGCTTGCGACCTCGAAAATTGGTTCCTGGCCCTTCAAAGCGCCGATGGCCAGGTCGTCATCCCTTCGTTCCACCGCCCTGGTATTTTGACCGCGGCCGACTGGACCAATAACAGTGTCTTTTCACAGGCTAAATTTCTGCGTCCACGTGCTGCTGACGGCCACGATACCACCACGTTCCCTAACCTTCTCCCGGATGCCACGACCGGTAAGGTTAGCTTTGACGTCGATAACGATGCAGATGGCGTGACCGATTCCGTTTGGTTAGACCTTGGTTTTCCTGCTCGTCGCAACACCGAGGGGCAATTGTTCAAGCCTCTCTATTCGTTCCTTGTTATTGGCCTGAACGGAAAGATTCCTCTCAATACTGCTGGGAATCTCCAGCTTCGGAATCAAGCTGGCTCGCCTCTTTGGCAGCATGCCTCACACCTCGGATATTCTCCGAGTGAAATCGATCCGTCGTACGCCCTTCAAAATTATTACGACCATGGTACACCGCGTAATGCCTCAAATTTGGCGCTAGGAAGCGTGAACTACTGGCAAGCTGATAATGCAGGCATCAGCACTGCAGGTGATAATCCGATTCCTGTAAATGTGACTCAACTCCGCAACCTCCTTGCCGGCACTCATCCGCAAGTAACCAGTGGAACGAGTGTCTCGAACAACGATCTTAACTCGGTGAACATCGCCGGGCAGCCGGTCTATCTGCCGAATAACGTCACCGATTTTGTCGATTCCCCATCAAACGGAGGTGGACCTGGTGGACCTGGCGTGTCATCCGCGACACCTCCCGTTGCAGGACGGTGGGGTGAACCGACTTCAATTCCCAGTATTCTTCCCCCCCCCTTAACAGGCGCAACATACTATGTCTATTCAAACGCCGTGCGGGCTGGATCATCCGGCATTGGTAATTATGGTGACAGCCGTGATGACAACTTTAATGGCTTTGATCCTTTTGGAAGTACGGCTGCAGGCACTTTTAATGGAGAGACTGTCAACTTCTACGATGCGAGTGGATCGATCGCCCTCGCTGTGGAGCGGATGCGGCGATTCGTCACGCCTATGGATCTCTCTGGAACGGGATTAATCACCACTTACAATCGGCATTTGAGTGTCGCTGGTCCAGACCGCTGGGGTAGGGTTAGCTATCTCCAATACCATCGTCCGGAAGGCGTACCTCTTGCTACGGCGAATTATCCTTCCGCGGGCCTTGTTAACACTCCTGTCATACCCGACAAGACCAATAATCCGTACCACGGGTATGAGAGTTATCGAGTAATGACGAATACGGCGGGTGGTGTGAAAACGCCAAACTGGTTGCTCTCTTCGATGCCTTTCGATACGACGGCTGCGTCGTCTCTCCCTACAACGACCCCAACGTTTGATGTGGCTCTCAATTCAAACCTTGGTACCCTGGCGCTTGATGAAGCCGATGAGATGAACCTCTATCAGGCTTCGAACAAAGATCACCCTTATTCCTTCAGTGACCTCGAATGGCTCTATCGACTCCAGGACACGGATGGCGGCCATTTGCAGAGTAGACTTTCCTCTTTGGCACCTATCAGCTTTTTGAACCCCGGAGATGGTCATCGTCGAAGGCGAATGTTCAGCATCGACAGTTGGGATCCAACCAATTTCGTCTGGGCTAATGACAACCCTTACAATCTTTTCCCCAATAATAGTCGATTCAAGCCCAACGATAGCGCCAATGCTGTTGTTGCTAGTTCATATGCTAATGCAAATCCCACGAGTACTTATCCCCAAACCTTGAATCCCGCAATCTCCCCGATTTTTGGCATTCCTCCGATCGCGCTTAGAGACCGCAGGATTAACCTAAACTTTCCTTTGCCCGTAAGTAATGATCCACAAGAAGCTGTACGCCAGAAGTGGATCCGCGAGACCTACGAACTTTTGAAGTATGTGCTGCCACCAAATGCGATCGATACGCCCCAGGAATTGGCTCAATTGAGTCAGTTTGTTGTCAACATCATTGATTTCCGAGATCCAGACGCCACCTGCACGAAGTTTGTAAACACTGACCTGCAATTGACTGACCCTATCGCTCCTAGTACTCAATCAACGGTGGCATTTCGCACAACACCTCTTGCAAGACGAACTTCGTCCCCGGGAACAATTTTCTCTCCATTCTCGCCTTTCTGGTCGGTTCAGAATTCCAATTATCTTGTGCAATATGGCATGGAACATAATCCCATTGCCATTAACGAGGTACTTGCATTTCAGCATATAGTTCGAGGCGGGACTGGAACGCCTCCACAGACAACGAATGGTCGCATGTTTGTGGAGTTGGTCAATACTTTGACCCAAGATGGAAATCCTGCATTAGGCGCGGGAACGATCCTTCCTGGTTCTTCAAGTGATCTAGATCTTAGTGGCTGGGATTTTGTCATTACTAATGATGACTATCTGGGTCGACCAGATCCTATTACAGGGCAACTCCCGTTTCAGACTACAGGCAACATCGTAGCAGTAGCTGCTAGCGGTGATCCGGTGATCACCAATACAACGGTTCCCACTGGTTCTTATCAACAGTTGATGACCCCTATCTTGGCTTTGCAGGGGCCGACTACAACCAGCACGGGACCACCGGCTCCTCCGGCCGGTCCTGATCAGCGATTGGTGGGCACTGTTACCCCTACACCTTATTATTATGTGTTGGGTGCCAATCCAATCCCAACTCAGGTTAATGGCAATATTGATAATCTGACTACCTGGGCAGCTAAGCCGACAGCTAATAGTACAAATCAAATCAATGTCAATCAGAATGTCGATTTTATTGCCAATACTATTCTCTCCAAGATCAAGGGAAATCCTCCTGCGACGGAGAATGGTTACTACTGGTTGCATCTTCGACGGCCCGTTAACCCTTTTGATCCGACGTATGATACAGGGAATCCCTGGGAGAAAAGGATTGTTGTTGATAGTTTCCGTTTCATTCTCAATGCATCAAAAGGGATCGCTGTCGTTGATTCTTCAGGAAATGAATCTGTAAGCAGACCAACGAACGAATACTTGTATTCTCTTCAACGGTTACAGCCATACCGGGGAGGCCATGCCGTACCGCCGCTTTCCGTCACGGCTCCCACGACAGGCTACGTGATGTCTGCATATGGCTACAGCGAGCAAACCGAAGTGATCCCAACGGTTCCGACTGGATCCAGTATCTATTACGGTCAATACGTTCTTATGAATGGTGGAACCGCTACTCCTACTCAGATTACGGGTCCTATCAGACACTCTCTCGGTTTGGCCAATTCTCGAATTGATTCTAATTGGGATTTGTTCCCCTTCCATGATCGCGATTTCGCAAGTGTCGCGGAACTCCTGCTTGTGCCCGGATGTCCACCGGGGCTTTTCACGAAGCAATTTGTTGAGGTCGCTCCTCCCTGGGCTTCTTTTCCGGCCACGGCTAATCCCCCGCGTAATACTCCGCCGGGTTCTGATATTGATCCAACGAGCACGGGTGGCGCTTCCGGAGGTCTACCATTTACACCTCCAGCCTTTTCGGCAACCACTAGTCCCAATCCCACACTGCCGATTCAGTTCGTAAATCCTGGCACTCTCACTGGAGACCAATCCGCAAATCCAAGAACTTATCCTTACCTCGTTGACAACTTTTTTTATACGGCTCAATCCGAGAATAGTATTTGGTTGAGCCCGGCAGGAGGAGCCGCTCCTACCTATCCCGCCGCTTCCAATCCCATCACCGGTAATCCGCCTCGGTATGTCGGAGGCCCAGGAGGTGCAGGTTGGTATAGAATGCTTGAGTTCTTCGAGGTTCCTAGCCCAGCGCTCGGTGCGATTGGTGAAGTTGCCCAGGGCACTAGTTATGATTGGGCTCGCCAGGATATGAAGCCTGGTCTTCTCAATTTGAATCTCATCATCGATGAAGAGGTTTTCTTCTCTCTGATGAGTGAAACCTGGCTGAAGGCGTTCAACAATAGGCCTAGTTATAATGATCCAATGACTGGGAATCCTGTCATCCAAACAATTAATTATTTCGATGGTCTTGGTGATACTCGCCTCAATGTTGAGCAGATTGCAGATGCCGCTACTCCCAGGATCGTCACGCAGATCGACGCCACCGGAAAACCTAGCGCATTCTATTCGATGAGCAATGTTGGCTACTTTGCGATTGATCCATTCCAATTGCCGACTGCCGATCCGCCAACAACAAATCCTGTTTATGACAATCGGATGAAGTCGGCTTTCAGCGACTTCCTTAAGCTGAGGCATGGAGGCTCGGGTTTTGCATATGCCCATGGATATGGTTTAGTTGGGCAATCACCTTTTGGTGGAGTGGGAACTGGACCTCCAGCAATGGAAAGACCGTATCACTCATTGTCTTATCCAGATATTAATTTCACAATCATGCGACCTGCAGTTCTTCCTCCTTCTGTGCTTTCCACGCCGGTGGCGAGTTTCCCTACCACGTTCCCCACGTTTCCTCCCACAGCAGGCAGTTTTGTCTTCGATACAGGGTTGAAGAATCCTGTCTACTTCACGAGCAACAATCCTGTTCAACCTCCTCCAATTCCTCCGCGTCGGCAGATGCAAATTCCCGACGTGACTCCGGGGACCGGTGCATGGAACGCAAGTATCCTTGCCGATTCGCGAATTAATACACCAACGACGGATGGGGCGGGGATACTCAATAACCCGGCGATGGATTTGACTTCAAAAGGTATTCGAACTTCTGTTGCTACAGGTGCTGGCTCACCTACGGTCACGCCATTTTCCTTTTATCTTGGCAGTGGACCACTGCTCGCCAACGCTCCGCAAACTCCCGTGGCCGAGGTGTCAAATTATCCTGGTTCCGCGGTATCTACCGGAGCTACGGCACGTGACAGACGGCTACACCCGTTGTTCCGGACGGAATGGCTGCAGAAGGTCACGAACCTGACGACTGTCCGTACCCACCAGTACGCTGTTTGGATTACGGTCGGGTTCTTTGAAGTGCTGAATGAAGGCGATCCGCTTCTGGGGTCTACCTCGGCGATGCTGGCTACGGACAAACTTGGTCCTGAGATCGGGCTCGCCCAGGGGGAGAATATCCGGTACCGCTCGTTCTTCGTGATCGATCGAACGAAGGCTTATGGGTTCAGCCCGCAGCTTCCGACGAACTTCCGTGACTGCATCGTCTATCGCCAAACGATCGAATGATCGGAAGCTTCCGGCAAGCTTTGCCCGGATGTTCGCCGGTCATGAGGTGTACCGGCGGCTCTCGGGCCCAGGATGTGGCGTGGCGGTCTCGCGAAGGAATTCCCTTGTGCTTGGGATCGCCCTGCGGATAAAATTTGGAGTGTTTCCCGTCGTTTCCCCGTCAAAGAATGAGGACCCTTCCATGATTCGCCGAAGTCGTCCCAAAGGTTTCACGCTGATCGAGCTGCTGGTGGTGATCAGCATCATCGGCATCCTCGTCGGCCTGCTGCTCCCCGCCGTCAACGCCGCCCGCGAAGCCGGTCGCCGCACCCAGTGCCAGAACAACATGAGGCAGATCGGTCTCGGCCTCATGGGGTTCTCGAACGCCAAGAACACCTTCCCCGCCGCCGGTGAGTTCGCTGAATTGGGCACCGCGGTGCCTACTGACCCGACAACTTCAATTTTGGCTACTGCAGCCACTGCGACGCCTCTTGCTACGAATGCGCCTAACTGGGGTTATAGCTGGGTTGTCGATATCCTGCCGTATATTGATAGCCAGGAAATCTTCAACGCCTGGAATAAGCAGCAGAATTATTACTCCACAACTTCTACGGGGGCTACCGGCTCGCCCACGAATTTCCAGCTCGCGAGCACTGCCATCGGAATTTTGCGTTGCCCGGACGACAACACTGCTCAGACTGGTCAAGGAAATCTGAGCTATGTCGTCAACGGGGGGTTCGTTCGCTTCCCTGCCCATCCCGTTTCATGGGTTGGTGCTCAAGTTGATGGTACGTCTGGTGACGGGTCGGCCATGGATTGGGTTGGCGTTTCCGGTTCCTCGTGGCAGGCTCAGCAGGGTGTCGGCTCGAAGTTGGGTGTGATGTTCCTGAACACCACAACCGGAAATCTTCCCTGGGACATTCACACTGCTCCGAGCAGCATAACCGATGGTGCTAGCTCCACCTTGCTTGTTGGCGAGAACACTCTCGTCGGTTACTCGGTGGGCACTCAGTACTCGAGCAACATCGTCACGAACTGGGCTTGCCCCCTCCCGAATTTCTGCATGTTCTTTGCTTCGGACAATGTTTGTCCGACTAACAAGTGTGCCAGTGATTTGGCAGTGACAATGTCTACGGGAACGCCCTCTGTTCCTATTGATAACCCAAACTGGGGTTTCGCCAATGCCAAGACAACTGGTAACTATGAATTCATCGGTTTTGGTCAGAACCTGACCATCGAAGGTTCGTTCCCCTATGCTAACAGTGGCCACCCGGGTGGTAGCAACTACGTCTTCTGCGACGGTGCTGTCCGTTACATTACGAACACGATCGATGGGACAGTCTACGCGAAGATCATCACCCCGGCAGGAAGCAAGCTTGGTCCTTACAAGCAGTTCCCGGTGAGCCAGGATGCTTTCGCCAACTAATTAGCGATCGGCGATTTCTCAGCGGGAAGTGTCTGCACGAAACGATTGGGATTCGACTTCGCCCGCTGCACCACGAGTCACACGTGGTGCAGCGGGTTTTTCACTGCGCATTTACCTTTGTTTGAGATGTACAGCCTTTCGAATGAGAGGCCTCAGCGAGAGAAACGATTTTCGTACGTTTACGGGCTAAGTACGAAGCCCGATGCTGTATACCCTCGAGTTTTCAAGACCGCTTCGGTATGAATGGATGAAAGTTTCATCGCTCAAGGGTCGGTCTCCTGAGTTAGCTGATTTCGAGGTGTTTCATGTTTCGCGTCTCGCTGATCTTGCTTCTCGTGATGGGCTCGCGAGCGGGAGCGGTGGAGGGAGCGGAGGGCTGGACGGATCCTGGTTTGAAAGAACGAGAAGGGTTGTTCGCCTGGTTTGATGCTTCGAGGCAGGATCGCGGGAGGTCGGCTCGCGGGAGTGCCCCTTTGGTACCGGGAGCGGGGATTAATCTGATTTATGATGGGTCGGGGCATGGAAGGCATCTGGCGCAGCGGGATCGAGGGGCTCAGCCGAAATTTCATGTTTATGGAAGTGTGGCGGTCGTGCGGTTCGATGGGAAAGATGATCATCTGCAATTGCTGGGGATGGGGGGGACGGCCGAGGAATTGACGGCGTTCGTGATCGTGGCGCCGAGGTCGAATGCGGGTGGGTTTCGGGGGATCCTGGCGGGCAATGCGTTCGGGTTGCGCGATTATGATACGGGTTTCTGCCTCGACCTTGCGCCCGCGATGTCGAGCCGGTTTGACTCGATCAATGTCGAAGGGAGGGGGTTCGTCGGGGCGAATGACCTGCTGAATGAGTCGTTGCCGTTTGGGCAGCCGTTTATCGTTGAGGTTCACCTGGGGGCAGGGCGGGGAGGGGTGGCGCTCTGGCTCGATGGAAAGTTGCAGGGGCGTCGAGATCGGCAGGCGGGGAAGATCTCGCTGGATGACATGACGCTCGGGGCCCGGTTCTACACGAATGATTTTCAACCGGCGTTCACTCAAGGATTCTTTGATGGTGATATTGCCGAGGTTCTGATTTATGACCGGTTGCTGAGCGATGAGGCAATCGGGTCGGTGCGGGGGTATCTCGCGGCGAAGTATGCGGGACTCGGAGAGAAGCTGAAGCGGAAGGGGGATGAAGAGGGTGAGCCGCTCGTGAGCGTGGCCGAGCCCCCGCCCGTTCAGATGTTCGTACCGGGATTCGCGGCCCGCGAGCTGCCCGTTCAACTCACGAATGTGAACAATGTCCGATATCGGCCCGACGGTAAGCTCTTCGCCGTGGCTTATAACGGGGCGATTTATCTGCTGTCGGATCGAGACGGCGACGGCCTTGAGGAGGACGTCAAGCTCTTCTGGGATGGCCGGGGTAAGATGCAATCGCCGATCGGCATGGCTTTGAATCGTCCTGGCGATCCCCGGGGCAACGGGGTGTTCGTCGCTTCGAAAGGGAAGTGCTCGCTGATCGTGGATAAGGACGGCGATGATGTCGCCGACCAGGAGATCGTCGTGGCCGAGGGGTGGCCCGAGATCAAGCATAGCGTGGATGCGATGGGCATCGCCCAGGCTCCCGATGGCTCCGTGTACTTCGGGCTCGGGACGACTGACTTCACGAACGCGTTTCAGGTGGATCACGACGGCAAGGCTCACTATGACGTCAACGGGGAGCGAGGCGCGATCCTGCGGATTGCTCCCGACTTCAAGGGCCGAGAGGTCGTCGCGACGGGGATTCGATTCCCGGTCTCGATGGCGTTCAATCGCAAGGGAGACCTGTTCGCCACGGATCAGGAAGGGGCGACGTGGCTGCCCAATGGGAACCCGTTTGATGAGCTTTTGCACATACGAAGGGGGCGGCATTACGGGTTCCCGCCGCGGCATCCCAAGTATCTCAATAGGGTCATCGACGAGCCATCGGTCTTTGATTACAGGCCACAGCATCAGTCGACCTGCGGGCTCTGTTTCAATGAGCCGGGGAAGGGCAGAAAGGTCTTTGGTCCGGATTGGTGGGCCGATGATGCGATCGTCTGCGGCTATTCTCGGGGGAAGCTGTATCGCACGAAGCTCGTGGATACGGCCTCGGGGTATGTGGCTCAGACCGAGTTGATCGCTTGCTTGAGTCGTCTCGTGGCCGATGCCTGCGTCAGCCCCGATGGGGCGATGATGGTCGCGACGCATGGCGGTGGGCCGGATTGGGGGAGCGGTCCCGAAGGCCATGGGAAGTTGTTCAAGATCCAGTATGTGGATCGGACGCTCCCGCAGCCGGTCATCGCCTGGGCGGAGTCGGAGCAGGAGACGCGGATCGCCTTCGATCGGCCGGTCTCTCCGGAGTATCTGCGAGGTCTGACGGAGCGGGTTTCTCTGACGACGGGGCGGGCGGTTGCGGCCGGGGACCGATTCGAATCGTTGCGGCCGGGTTATGAGGTCGTCGCCGCTCAGTTGGCGGCGCCTCGTCACAAGGTCAAGATTCACTCGGCCAGCCTCACGCCTTATGGGCGGACCATCTTGCTCGCGACGAGTCCGCAACTCGAAGAGAGTTCTTATGCCATCACAATGCCCGGATTCGGGAGTGATTCGGCGAGTGCTGTTAAGGGGGCGATCCGGCAGGAGCCGGACATCGACCTTTGCTATGGCCTTCATGGGGTCGAAGCGGCCTGGGTAGGGAATGATGGAGGAGGCCGGTGGTCGGGATGGTTGCCTCATCCCGACCTGAAAGTGGCCAGGGAGTTGACGCGAGGGAGCGCGGGGCATGACACACTCTGGGCCTCGCTGAAGCGGGCGGGGACCCTGAAACTCAGGGCGAAGATCAACCTGCGAGATCTTCTTCGGCCGGCGTATCAGCCGGGATCTCGGGTCGATGATGCGGCTCTGCCCGAGGAGCGCGTGACGCTCGTGCTCGAGTCGAATTCGGGGCTCGTGGCGCGGTCGTCGACGGGGGAGGTCGAGACGTCTCCGAGGGATACGAACGCGAACAAGGTCGTGCTATCGTTCCGTCCCGCAGTGGGCGAGACCTCGTCGCTGGAGATCGAGCTCAGGACCGGGGGAGACGGGCCTGCCGCACTCGGAGTGTCGGTTTATACCAATGAGGATCCTCGCCCGCGGGCTTTGCCGCGTGTGCGGATCCTCTCGCCTTGGTCGCGGCCGGATCGATTGAAGGGAGGCATGCTGGCCCGCGTGGTGCCCGAGGAGTGGAAGGGGGGGGACTGGCTGCGAGGTCGGAGTTTGTTTTACGGGGACGTCGCGCGGTGCTCTCAGTGCCACTCCGTGCGAGGGGAAGGGGGGACGCTCGGGCCGGACCTCTCGAACCTTATCGAGCGCGATTATGCGTCGGTGGTTCGCGACATCAGCCAGCCGAGCTTTGCGATCAATCCCGACTTTGTCTCTTATGCGATTGCGCTGAACGACGGGCGTGTGCTGTCGGGGCCGATCCGCAGAGAGGGGACGATGCTGCACGTCGGCGATGCGCGGGGGGGGCACTCCTCGATTGCTCGCGAAGAGGTCGAGGAACTCAAGCCCTTGACGACATCGTTGATGCCCGAGGGGTTGCCGACGCTGCTCGGGCACGAGCGGATGAAGGACCTCCTGGCATTCCTTCTGCAGCCGGCGTTGGAGCCTTCGCCCATTCGACGTCCGGGCGCCCCGCCGCCTCGGAGCCTTGGGGAGATCCCCTCGCCGGCGGCGGAGGCCACCGGACGAGGGAAGAAAGCCGTTCGGCCGCTGCATGTCGTGTTGGTCTCAGGGCCCAAGGATCATGGGATCGACGAACACGACTATCCGCAGTGGCAGGAGCGCTGGGGAACCCTGCTGGGGCTGGCCGAGGGGGTGACGGTCCGGAAGGCTATGGGTTGGCCTTCGGCCGACGATCTGGCGCATGCTGATGTGCTGGTCTGGTACTCGGCGAATCCCGAGTGGTCGCAGGCCAAGGGGAAGGAACTTGACGGGTTCCTCGAACGCGGAGGGGGGATGGTCTACATCCACTTCGCCGTCAACGGCAAGGCCGCGCCGGGGCCGCTGGCGGAACGCATCGGGCTGGCCTGGCAGGACGGACGATCCCGGTTCCGCCATGGTCCGCTCGACCTCGACCTCGGCGCGGGTAACACGCACCCGATCACGCAGGGGCTCGCCGGATTTCACCTTGAGGACGAGAGCTACTGGGAGCTTGCCGGGGACACCTCGAAGATCCAGGTTCTGGGGACGGCCGTCGAGGAGGGCAAGGCCCGGCCGCTGCTCTGGACGCGAGAGCATGGCAAAGGGAAAGTCTTCTGCTCGATTCCGGGTCACTACTCCTGGACGTTCGACGACCCGCTCTTTCGGCGGGTCATCTTGCGAGGGATCGCCTGGAGTTGTGGGGAGCCCGTCGATCGTTTTGCCGGCCTTGCGACGGTGGGGGCCCGGATCGGGAACGAACGGGCCGAGTAGGGAGAAATAGGTGAGACGGCGTTACGCCTAAAACTGTGGCGATCTTCGAGTCCTCCCTCCTGCAGATTGCAGGGGGGAGGACTTTTGTCTTTCATCGAGGGGCGGAGTGCTTATGAAATCTGGACGGGATTCGCGAGGATTTAAGACACTTCACCTTTTCGCCGTTCCCTCGACTTGTAGACGAGAACGCCGATCCAACCACAGAGCAGGCCGAGCAGGAGGGTCAGGGGCCTCAGGTCGTATTCGGTGATGAACACGTGGTCGATCAGTCCGAATAGGAGGGACGAGGGCCAGAACACCAGCATGAACACGTAGAACTGCATGGTCGGGTCGATCTTCTCTTCCTCTTCCAACGCGTCGAAGTGGGTGCGCATCCTGATCTCTCCATAACGAGGAAAACACCTGCCGCAAAGTGTCCGACGCCCCATTTCGATCCAACGGCGAATAAATTCGATAAAGAATCAGATATCGATAGATCGATGGGATCTCCGAGGACGATGGCGCACCACGATCGGGGAAACATGGATGATGTTTCCTTCCGGGGCGGGGGGCGTTGCATCCTCTGCGGTCGACGGGTGAGGCCAACGGCGGCCTCGAAAGGATCGGCATTCGGTTTTTCTACGACGTCCCCCCGGCCGTGTGACGCCCTTCTCGAGGACTTCTCGCGGCATACATCAATTAAACAACGAGTCGGCGTGCGAGCATTCAAAAATGAATGCACTCAAGCGGATTTCGCTGCACGCACTCAGTTATGTTGACGAGAAAGAGTGTGGGGGAGAGGCTCGTGAAAACTAAAGGTCTCGTAGGGCCCGCTCGTAATCCTCGGGAAAATTGATGTTGCGTAGGGATTGGAGGGGAGGGTCGACGATTCTCAACTCATCGGGGGTTACGAATCGCGTCCGGAGGTGCGTCGCGAGAAGCATGAGGCGCCTCTGATTATCCCTTCTCAAAGAATTGACTTCATGAATGAGTGGGGTCGTGCGATACAGCGCGGCCAGGGGGTGAAGCTTGTCATCGACCTCGGGAATCGCCGCGTCGTGAGGACCGATGAGTTCGCGGAGTCGCGCGATCCATTCGGGGACCAGGAAGGGAGTATCGGCGGCGGTCGCATAGAGGAATTCGGGGTTCGACGAGAGGGCGGCCAGGCCGGTGTCGAGGCCTTCGAGCGGACCTTGGCCGGCGACGCGGTCATGCACCAACGTCACCGTGGATGGGAGCGAGGGGCACTCCTGACCTGCCGCCGCCACGACAATCGTTTCTTCGCAGACGGCGCCGACGATTCGCACGATGCGTTGCAGCATCGTCTCCTCGCCGAAAGGCAGGCACGCTTTGGGTTGTCCCATGCGACGACTTTCGCCTCCGCACAGGACGATGGCCGCGGTATTCATTCGATTGTGGAGATGCTCGAGAGATTGGTCCGGGTGATCTGTTGTCGTTGCACCAGTATCAAGTCATAGCGTGCTGATTACTCTGGGACTTTATGAGTTGCGTCGACCTGGACTTCGCCTGAGCTCCGAACGCCCACCGAATTCTATCGAGAATGCGAGTGGTCGCACAGCGAGGCGAGCAAGGAGTTTCGGAGAGCTCCGATGGTACAAGCCCTCGCTGGAGGCCAGCGTATCCGGCAGCAATAGATTTGAACTCTCAACAGGAATGCTATGGAATGGATAGAGTTATCAAATGAAATTAATTTATTATTGCCTGTGTTCTGATGAGAGGGTCGATTCGAAACTGGTCGGCCAAATTCAATACCCCGGAGTGAAGGAGGGTCCTTCGTTCCGGGGTCGGATTTTGCTCGAATGTCCGCGCAGAAGGCTTACTCCGTCGGCGGGATGTAACCGTGATGGACGCCGAGCCAGTAGCTGAGGGACCAGGCGACGCCATCGAATTCGCGACGGCCGTCGGTGCCGTCGTCGGGGGTCCAGGGGCTGCGGTTCCATCGGCCCTGGGCACGCTCGGAGATCGGGAGCACGCGGTCGAGTTGGATCCGATGGCGATGGACGCCGGGCTCGGTCTTCACGACGACGTCGTGGCGTTGCGTGTTGTTCACGGTCCAGTCGATCAGTTCCCAGGGCCAGTCGCGCAGGGTTTCGATGGATTCATCGACGTCGCAGCGCCGTCCGGTGGTGGCGCCGTATACGAAGTTGTAGAAGGGGCTGTGCTCGGGGCGGATGCTCTGTTCGCCCGGGGTCTCTTCCCAGGTTCGGGCGATGCTCTGGACCAGGATGCGACGACGAGCCGGGTCTTTTTCCAGCATGAGCAAGGGGTAGTAGACGAGGTAGAGGAGCTCGTCGTCCGAGTGGTTGATGTCCGGCCAGCGACCGGTGACGCCTCGGCGCATCATCAGGCTATTGAGCAAATAGTGGTGCTTTTCGATGAGCTCGTCATAGGCTCGGTCGTATTTGGCGTCGCCGGTGATGTGCTCGGCGACCTTGAGGAAGGAGAGGATCTCCAGCGAATTGAGGGCGCGGAGGTCGTGGTAGAACGGGTGGTGGTTGATCAACTCGGGGGCCCAGATCCCCCAGCGCGTTTTCTGGCCGGTGTGGCCGACGAGGTTGTAGCCGTTGTTCATGATGTGGTCGGTCACGCGACGGACGACACCGGCAATCTCCGTCTTCTCGGCCTCGTCGGCGACGAGGTCGTGGTAGAGGTACCAGGCGAAATAGTGGCCGTCGAGCTCGTCGCTGCTCGTGTCCCCCTTGCACCAGAGTTTGGGATCGAGCTTGGAGCGGAACCAGATCTTGGTCGTCTCTCCGGGAGTGAGGACCGTGTCGTCGAGGTGCACGCCGAGGACCCCCTTCTGCAATTCGTCGTCCGTGGCGATCGCTCGCGCGGGGAATCCGGGGAGGCCGGGGAGACGCTCGAGATCGAGAAGGGCCTTGAGCGAGCCGTTGGCGTGGAGTCGGGCCTCGGGGGACTTCGTCGCGGCGTAGCGGAGGGACATCGCGGCGACGTACATCGACGTCCAGAGGCCGTCATTGTCGTTGACGTTGAAGGTGTGGGGACTGTTGACGTCGCCCGGCGTCTTGAGCTTGATCTCGCAGATGAAGCCTCGGCGATTGTGCCGGCTCCAGGTGATCTCATCATAGTGGCCGGCCTTCTCGGCCAGGGTCATCGGCCGCTCCTCGATGCAGGAGACGCCCTTCTTCGTCTCGAGCCAGATGCGGTTCTTGGCGTCGGACCAGATCGCCTGGACGCGGTTGTCGGGGAGCCAGCGCTTGCCCCAGAAGTAGCGGTACTGGCCGTCGCGTAGCCGCCAGGCTCCCTCCGGGGTCCCCGCCCAGACGTCGCCGTTCGGGGAGAGGTAGAGGCAGGTCAACGTCTCGTACGGGACGCCGTCGCGACGATCGATGCTCTGCCACCACTGCTCGCCGTCGGTGGCGAAGAGGCCGCGATCCGTGGCGATCCAGACGTGGCCGATCGCGTCGCCGGCGATGGCAACGACCTTTGCGAAGGATCGGACCTCGGGCTGTCCCGGCTCGGGTTGTCTCGGGCCGATCTCGAGCCGCTCGAACTTCTCGCCCGACGAGCCGAAGGCACCCTGGTCTGTGACGACCAGGACACGCCCGCTCGCCGCCCTCGCGGCGGAGAGCACCTTCGCGCCGGCCGGGAGGAGGTCCTGGGCGACGAAGTCGAAGCAGGTGATCGGCCTGCTGGCCTCTTCGGGTAGCTTTGAACCTTCGGGATAGCGCGTGGCGATGAGCTGCGGATACGACGCGCCAAAGCTGGGAGCGGAGATGGCGAGCAGGAAGAAGGCCATGAGACTCGACATCGAGCCGGATTGCATGAAGTTCGTCCTTCGCTGAGATGAGGGGGATGATGCGGACGCGTTACATGGGTCGCTTGGTCGGGTGCGACAGGAGGAAAGTCGCCGGAGGTACCTTCAGGAGAGGTGAAGGCGGATCAGGTTCGGCGGGTGAGGAAACCGAGGGACTTCATTTTCATAACCGCTGGCGGGCGGAAAGGGAAGCGTCTTCTTGGGAATCGATGTCCAGGCGATCCCCCCTCGATTTGGGCGGAAGAAACACGACAAATCAAAATATTGTGTTTTGTGGGATAAATGCGGCGAGGGCCGGAGCTTTCGAGCGAGTCGAATGCTCCGGCCCTCCGATTCTTTCCGCAACCCAAACCAACCTGCGAGAGACTCAACCGCCCATGTGGGCGGGCTCGAGTTCGTGGGCCGACTTCGCGTGCTGAGGTGCAGGCGTGGTCGGCTGCACCGAGAAGCGGATGCCGATCCTGCGGGTGAAGTTGACCCACATGTCGATCAGGGCGTAGAAGACGGGGGTGACGAGGAGGGCGAGCAAGAGCGAGAGCATCTGGCCGCCGATGATGACCTTGGCCATGCTGGCTCGGGCGCCGGCGCCAGGCCCTTGGCCCAAAGCAATTGGGACCATCGCCGCGACGAGCATGACCGTCGTCATCAAGATCGGACGCAACCGGGTGTGGTTGGCCTCGATGATGGCGTCGGTCCGCGGCAGGCCCTTCTCGCGGAGCTGGTTAGTCGCGTCGACCTGGAGGATGCCGTTCTTCTTCACGATGCCGATGAGCATGAAGAGCCCAAACATGGCATAGATGTCCATCGGCGTCTGGAAGAGGACCAGCGAGAGGAGGCCGAACGGCACGGTGACGGGCAGGGCCATCAGGATCGAGATCGGCTGGGTCCAGCTCTCGAACTGGGCCGCGAGGATCAGGTACATGAACAGGACCGAGAGGCCGAAGGCGATGAGGAAGTATTTGCCGGTCTCGCCCATCGTCTTCGCCTGCCCGGTGAAGACGTAGGAGTATTGCTTCGGCAGGTTCATCGACTTGAGGATGGCCTCGGTCCGCGTGACCGCCTCGCCGAGCGGGATCCCTTCCGGGTTGCCGAGGACGGTCACGATGCGCTCGCGGCTGAGCCGCTCGATCTCCGTCGGCCCGCGCTCGTCCACCAGTCTGGCCATGCTCGAGAGGTCCACGAGCCCGGCGGCCGGGGAGGGGAGCTTGAGCTGATAGAGCCCGGATGTCGTGGAACGATCGGACGCCTTGGCGCGGAGCCAGACGTCGTACTGCTCGTCGCCGTCGCGGAACTTGGAGATCGGCATGCCGCCGACGAGGATCCGCAACGTGTCGGCGATGAGGCCCACCTCGATGCCGAGGTCGCTGGCCCGCTCGCGGTCGACGACGACCTGGACCTCGGGCTTGCGGAGCGAGAGGGTCGTGTCGATGTCGACGATGCCCTGAGCATCCTTCAGCTTCGACTTCAACTCATCGGCTAAGGTCGAAAGGGTGTTGATGTCGGGACCGGCCAGGCTCACCTGGAAGGTCTGCGGCCTGCGCCCGCCCTGGAAGGCCGAGACGTCGTTGACGCTCGCCCGGAGGTCGGGGTAGTCCATCATCAGGGTGCGGGCCTCTTGCTGGATGGCGAACTGGGAGAACTCGCGATCTTCCAGTTCAGGCATCCGAACGTAGATCGTGGCGCGGGTGACGTCGCCCTGGCCCTTCACCACGCGGCCGCCCGTGGACTGGCCGATCGTGGTGAAGATGTGGGTCGTCCCCTTGAGCTTCCTCAGGCGGGTCTCGAGCTCCGAGCAGAGGGAACTGGTGCGTTCGAGGCTATAGCCTTCGGGGGTCGTGAGGCTGACCTCGTACTCGCCCTGGTCGTCGCGAGGGATGAGCGCGATGCCCATCCTCCGGCCGATCGGGACCGTGCTGAGGATCACGCCGATCGTGATCAGGACCACCAGGAACTTGAACCGCAGGGCCCCTCGGAGGGAGAGCCCGTAACCGCCGTCGATGAGGCGATAGATCCAGCCCGACTTGCTCTTGGCGTGACCCGCCTCGCTCGGGTCGAGCTTGAGGAAGCGGCTGCAGAGCATCGGGGTGAGGGTGAAGGAGACGAAGAGGCTCATGATGATCGCGAAGGCGACCGTGAGCCCGAAGCTCGAGAAGAACCGGCCGACGATGCCGCCCATGAAGGCGATCGGCACGAAGATGACGACCAGCGAGAGGCTCGTCGCGAGCACGGGGAGGGCAATCTCCCGTGTTCCGATCCTCGAGGCCTCCATCGCGTCCAGGCCGCTCTCTTCCATGTGGCGGAAGATGTTCTCGTGGACCACGACCGCGTCGTCGATCACGATGCCGATCGCGAGGATCAGGCCGAGCATCGTGATGTTATTGAGCGTGAACCCCATGTAGCTCATGAAGACGAACGTGGGGATGATCGACGTGGGGATCGCGAGCGTGGCGATGACCGTCGTCCGCCAGTCCCTGATGAACAGCAGGATCGTCGCCGAGACCAGGGCGGCCGCGAGCAGGAGGTGGAATTTCACCTCCTCGATCGACTTCTTCACGAAGCGAGACTGGTCGCGGATGACCTCGGTGACGATGTCGGCGGGGAGCGAGGATTTGATGGTCTCGAGCCGTTCGCGGACGAGGTCGGCCACCTTGACCGTGTTCATGCCCGACTGCTTCTGGATCACGAGGCTCACGGCGTTGACGCCGTCGAGCCGTGCCAAAGTACGG
Source organism: Singulisphaera chitinilytica (assembly GCF_049331405.1). NCBI lineage: Bacteria > Pseudomonadati > Planctomycetota > Planctomycetia > Isosphaerales > Isosphaeraceae > Singulisphaera > Singulisphaera chitinilytica. The sequence continues at coordinate 4,522,510 of NZ_CP186274.1, read as the reverse complement.
GGTTCCTCGAAGGAGTCGTCCGCGCGGCCGATGTCCTTGATCCGGATCGGGTAGCCGTTGCGGTTGGAAACGATCAGGTTGTTGAACTCGGCGGCCGTGGTGATCCGCCCGAGGGTTCGGAGCACCAGTTCGCGAGGCCCCTGATCGACGCGGCCGCCGGGGACCTCGAGGTTCTGCCGGACGAGGGCGAAGCGGACGTCCTCGACGGAGAGGTTGTAGCTCGCCAGCTTGTCGGTGTCGACGACGACGTTCATCGCGCGGACGCGGCCGCCGACGAGGGAGACGGCACCGACGCCGCTGACGGTCTCGAGCCGCTCCTTGATCCGGCGGCGGGCGATCTCGGTGACCTCGCGGAAGTCGCGACGCCCGGAGACGGCGATCGTCATGACGGGCATCGAGCCCGTGTCGAACTTGTCGATGATCGGCGACTCGGTACCGTCGGGGAGGTCGGCCAGTATCGTGTTGACCTTGTCCCGGACCTCCTGCGTCCCGACGTTGCCGTTCTTGGAGAGCTGGAACTCGACGGTGATCGTCGAGACTCCTTCGATCGTCGTGGATCGAAGCTCCTCGATGCCGCTGACGGTGTTGATGATGTCTTCGAGCGGCTTCGTGACCGACGTCTCCATCTCCTCGACCCCCGCGCCATTGAGCACGGTGGTCACGGTGCAGACGGGGAAGTCGACGTCGGGGAAGAGGTCGACGCCGAGCCGGTCGTACGAGACCAGGCCCAGCACGACGGGTATCGCCACGAGCACCCACGTGAATACGGGGCGTTTGATGCAGATATCAGAAATGGTCATGAAGGAACGACCTCGTCCTCTGGAGAACGGCCCGAGCGAGTCGGGCCTGGACCCGGTAGGCCTTCGCGGAAATGTTCGACAAACCGGTGACGGCTCGTGGCCGGGACTCTCCGCGCCGGGGCGTCACGCCAGAGAAAACGTGGACGCGGGCGCGGGGGAGTCGGCAAGCGGTCGGGAAATCCTGAGCCGAGGTTCGACGCCGATCAGCGCGTCTTCGGTTCCTCGGCGGGCGCCTTCTCGGAGGCGACCTTGTTCTCGGCTTTGACCTCGTTGGGGTCGCGGACGACGATGAGGGTGCCGTCGGCGAGCTGCGTCTGACCGGTCGTGACGACATGCCCCGTATCCGGGAGCTTGCCCGTGACCTCGACCCAGCCGGGGCCTTCGAGGCCGGTCTCGACGTTGATCGAGCGGACCTTGTCCCCCTCGACCATGAAGAGTTTGGTCACGCCCGCGTACTTCACGACGGATTCGAGCGGGACGACCTTGGACTTATCGCCAGTCTTGGTGAGGATCGACGCCTTGGCGAAGCCGCCGGGTCGGAGCAGGCCGCGGTTATTGGGGACCGAGATTTCCACCTTGAAGGTACGGCTCGCCGCGTCGATCGACGGGTTGATGCGGGTGACCTTGCCCTCGAAGGTCATCCCCGGCTGGGAGGCGACGAGGATCCGGACCGGCTGCTCGACCTGGACGTCGATGCTGTTTCGCTCGGGGACATTGGCCCAGAGGCGGAGCGGGTTCTCGATGACGAGGTCGACGACCGGGTCGCCGGGGCGGACCATCTGCCCTTCGGAGACGGACCTACGCGAGAGGGCGAAGGTGAGTCGGTCGGTCACGCCCGGAGGGGCCTTGGAGAGCAGCGGGGCATGGATCTCCATGTCGACCCGGGCTTGTTTGGCGACCTCCACGGCCACCTGGCTCGCCCTCGCCGAGGCGAGGTTGGAGTTGGCCGTCAGTATCGCGTTCGCGAGCGCGGCCTCGGCGGCCTGCTCATCGTTCTCGGCGTTCTGCAGGTCCTGAGTCGTCCCGGCGTTCCGCCGGCTCAGTGAGCGCTCTCGGCCCAGGTTCAGCCGGGCCCGATCGAGGGAGAGCCGGGCCTGGACGACCGTCGGGACGGACGAGACGTCGAAATCCCCCTGGGGCAGAGATTTCAGGCCCAGCTTGGCGAGCTCGACCTGGAGCTGACGCTCGCGCTGGCGGATCGTCAGGTCGGCGTCGATGGGATCGAGCTCGACCAGCAATTCGCCCGGCTTGATATGGTCCCCCATGTCATGGTGGACCCGCAGGACGCGCCCTTCCTTCTTGGCGCCGATCGGGATGTCTTCCCAGCCCTTGAGCGACCCGACGACCTCGACGACCCGCTCCAGGGGCCTGAGCTCGAGCGAGGCGACGGTCACGGGCACCGGCTTGGGGGCGGTGTTCGCCTTCGCCTCGGGCTCGGCCGCCTCCTGGCCGCAGCCGGAAAGGGGGACGACGCTCAACAACATTCCCAGGGTGACAGCCCATCCTCGGACTCTCATGGTCACGATCCCCGGTCGGGGGTCTCCGGCGTGCCGAACCCGCGGAGCAGGTCGTCGACGAGACGAGCCGCAAGGTCGGGCTCCAGGTCCTTACCCTTGTAAAGAAATCCGAGCATCGAGATGACGATCATGCCGTGGCAGGCCGTCAGGAACGACTCGACCCGCCCGGGGTCGATCACGCCCGCTTCCGCGGCTCGGTTGGCGATGGCGGCCATGAAGCAGCTCGACTTCCCTTTGAACTGCTCAACATCCGTCTGGAGGCCCGAAACGGGCGGCCCGAACATCAGCGAGAAAAAGAATCTGGCGATATCAGGCGCCCTTCGGCTGAACTCGAAATGCGCCTCGAAGGTCTGGACGAGCATCGCAATCGCGTCTTGCGACTCCGAAAGGATGCTGCTCAGCCGATCGTTGAGGCAGTGTACGGGCAACGTGAGCAGGGTCTGGGCCAGGCCTTCCTTGCTCCCGAAGTAGTAGTAGAGCGTGGGTTTCGTGACCCCGGCTTCCTCCACGATCGTCCGTACCGAAGTGGCGTCATAACCATGAGTTGCGAACAAGCGAGCGGCGATTTCTCCGATCTGGAGTGCGACCTCGCTCGTCAACGCCCTGGTCGGGTCCACCACCGCCATAGACATACCCCCGCCAGCTCAGCTTTGTTTCACGTTACCTACCGTTAGGTAGAATGCTACCGAACGGTAGGTATTATGCCTGAAATAGCGATCGTGGCAAGAGATCTTTTCCTGTCGAATAGATTGGTTCTGGTGGGGGCTTGGAGTAGCCTTGGCGACGGAGAGTCATTCGCCCCCGCCCGGTAAAGATTTGCCGGCTTGAACCTTCATATCAGCCGAAGGAGGACGCCTTGAATTTCCAACGTGCGATCACGCCGGCCATCACCATCGCCGACCAGCCGACCGCCGAGGACCTGGAGGCCTTGAAGGGGCAAGGGTACGTCGGCGTCGTCAACCTCCGGAACGACGGCGAGCCAGAGCAGCCCCTGAGCACCTCGGCCGAGGGGGAGAAGGTTAAGGGCCTCGGCCTCGACTATGTCCACTACGGCGTCGGGTCGGCCCCCTTGACGGAGCAGGGGGTGACGGCCGTCAGCGACTTCCTGAGCAAGCACGGGGCGGATGGTAAGGTCCTCGTCCACTGCCGCAAGGGGGCGAGGGCCGCCGCGCTCGTACTGCTGCACGAGGCTAAGCTCCAGCACTGGTCCCCTGAAGAGGCCCTGGCCAACGGTCGTGCGATGGGGCTCGAGGTCGAAGGAGGACTCAAGAACCTCGTCGAGAATTACCTGAGAGATCACGCGAGCGCCGAGTAAGATCGGAGTGCGGGGGCATCGGAATGGTACGAAATCCATCTCCTTGCCCCCGGGCTCCTGCGGAAGTCGACTGGCTCCCCACGAGGGACGGCAGATTCGACCCGGACCGGGCCCGATCGGTTCGCGAGAATACCGAGAAATTCCCGGCTTATCGGAGCCGTTGGGATGCTTGACTCGGTCGTTCTCAGCGTCGTAGACTTAGTCACTGATGCATCATTGCACCGAAGGAAATCGGCCAATCGCGGCCGCGGGATTCCGGGCCTGAAGTGCTTGGGAGGGCGGAATATGCTGCGCTTTGAATCCACGCTGGGCGGGCTGGTCGCCGTTCTCGCGTTGGCGGCGACCCCGGCTTTCGGCGAGGAGGACATGAGGGTCGCCCCCGCCTACCTCCAGGGGCTCCGAGACAAGGGCTATTTCGAGCTCGTCGACGAGTTGCTCGAACGGCTCAGGACCGACCCCAAGACGCCCAAGGACATACTCGAGACGATCGATTACGAGCAAGGGCGCGTCATGATCGACGAGGCCTCGCGCACGGGCGACCTCGTCCTCCGCAAGGAACTCCTGGACAAGGCCCGAGGCAAGCTCGTCGCCTTCACCAAGGACCATGCCAGTAATCCCCTCGCCCCCGAGGCCTTCGTCCAGCTCGCCCGGCTTCACGTCGAACGCGGCCACCTGGCCATGCTTAAGAGCAACGAGACCGAAAAGGACAACGAGAAGAACGCCCTGATGGGCGAGGCCAGGGCATCGTTCGAGGAGGCGAGGACCGCCTATACCCAGGCTGAAGGGAAGCTCGACACGGCCCTGAAGGCCTACCCCAACTTCCTCCCCGAAGGCGAGGAGAAGGAAAAGCGTGAGAAGGTCCGCATCGCCCTGATGGACGCCCAGCTCCAGAAGGCGGTCGTCGACTACGAGCAGGGGCAGACATTCCCCGCCGGCTCGCCGCAGCGGGCCGAGTTCCTCACCTCGGGGCTCAAGCAGTTCGACGAACTCTACAAGAAATATCGCGTCTGGTTCGCCGGGATGGCCGCCCGCATGTGGCAGGCCAAGTGCTACGAGGAGAAGGGTGAACTCGGCGCGGCGATGGGCATCTACAACGAGCTGATGCAGCACCTCGACCCTCGGCTCCGCGGCCTCCAGCGCAACGTCGGCTACTTCCAGATCATCCTCTACAACAAGCGCAAGGAATTCGCCCTCGCCGATCTCGGCGGCCAGGGGTGGGTCAAGGCGTATAGCTCCGCCGGCGAACTCGCGTCGAACGAAGGCCTGGGAGTCCGGTTCGAGATGGCCAAGGCCTCATTGGCGATGGCGGCGGAGTCGACCAACCCCACCGAGAAGGCGGGCCGGATCGCCAGGGCCGTTGACTTGCTCTCACAGGTCGTCCGCTACGCGTCCCCCCACAAGGCCGAGGCGCTCAAGTTATTGAAGGAACACAAGCCGAAGGCCGCCGCCAAGTTCGAGGACGTCGCCAAACTCAGCTACGAAGACGCGATCTCCCAGGCGGATGAGGCCGTGGCCTCGCACGACTTCGATAAGGCCATCCTCCTGCTCAAGCAGGCCATCAAGCGGGCAGACCCCGTCAAGGATCCGGACAAGGCGATCCTGCCGAGATACACTCTCGGTTACTGCTATTACATGAACAAGCGATACTACGAGGCCGTCGTGCTCACCGAGCACATCGCCAGGCGTTATCCGCACAAGCCGCTCGCCCCCAAGGCGGCCGAGATCGGCATGGCGGCGCTCGCGGATGCCTACAACGAGTACAAGGAGATCGACCGAAACAGCGACCTGAACCGCCTGATCGACCTCGCCAAGTACACGGCCGAGGCCTTCACCGACCGCGAAGAAGGGGACCTCGCGCGGCTGACCCTGGGGCAGATCTACCACGGGACCGGCAGCTATCCCAAGGCCATCGAGGCCTTCGACAAGATCCGGACCAAGTCCCCCAAGTGGGTCGAGGGCCAGACGCGGGCGGGTGCCTCTCACTGGGAGCAGAGCCTGGTCCTCAGGCGCAAGAAGCAGGACGCCGAGGCCGATGAGGAGGTCAAGAAGGCCCTCGCTTCGCTCAACGCTGCCCTCAAGTCGCGTCAGGACGCCGGCACGGCCCTGACCGACCCGGAGCTCATGGCCAACCTCTGCGACATCGCCGACATCCAGCTCGAGAGCGGCAAGCCCGAGGAGGCGCTCAGGGTACTCGAGCCGAGCGTCAAGGTCCAAGGCCCAACCGCCTCGGGCCCGGCCTATAATCGGCTCATCTCCGCGCAGTTGCGGGCCCACATCAACCTCGGGCAGGTGGACAAGGCCCAGAGCGACATGGCGGCCCTCGAGAAGTCTGGGGGCGGCACGACCCAGCTCTACTTCGGGCTCGGCAAGTTGCTCCAGAAGGAGATGGACGCCCTCAAGAGCAAGGGCAACAGCGCGAAGCTCGCCCAGGTCCAGTCCGACTATCAGAAGTTCCTCAGCGCCCTGATCAACGCCAAGTCGGGGCAGACCTACGACTCGCTCCAGTGGGCCGGCGAGAACATGCTCAAGCTCGGCAACTCGAAGGAGGCCGGGGCCGTCTTCAAGCGGATCACCGAGACCGCCGCCAAGGACGCCAACTTCCTCGGCACGGGCGGCGAGAGCCGGCTCTTGCGAACGAAGCTCAAGCTCGCCGCCGCGTTGCGTGGTCAGCGCGACTTCGAGGCGGCCAACGTCCTGGTCCAGGAGCTGAAGTCGGAGAGCCCCCAGACCATCGAGCCGATGTTCGAGCAGGGGATGCTGCTTGAGGACAAGGCCGCGGCCGGGCAGGGCAAGTGGACTGCCGCGTTCGCCCACTGGCAGTCCCTCGCCTCAAGGCTCGGCAAGTCCCGGGTCAAACCGACCGAGTATTACGACGCCTGGTACCACGCGGCCTATGCCCTGAACAAGGACAAGCAAGGAACCAAGGCGAAGCAGATCCTCGGGGGCATCAAGCGCACGTCGCCGAACCTGGGTAGCCCCGAGATGAAGCAGAAATACGAAGACTTGCTCAAGCAGATCCAATGAGCTGACAGGCTTCGAACTCTTTCGAGAGGAATTCCGCGCGATGAGACTTCGACATAAGCTCGCGGCCGGCTCACTGACGGTCTTGCTGACGGCATCGGCGATGGCCGACGACGTGGTGCTCGTCCCCAACTCGAACGTGAAGGGGGCTGTGGGGGGACGGGTCCGCGGGACGATCGATTCCGAGTCGTCGACCAACGTCGTCGTGAAGCTGGGGGCGACGACCACGACCGTTCCGACCGGCGAGATCGCCTCGATCTCCTACACGGGCCAGCCGCCGGTCATGGTCCAGGCCGAGTCTCGCGAGTCGGCCGGCTCCCTGGCCGAGGCCGCCGACCTCTACAAGAAGGCGGCCGCCGAGGCCGAGAAGCCCTTTATCAAGCAGGCGGCCCTCTTCGCCCAGGCGAACGCGATGGCCGAACTGGCCCTGATGGATGCTTCGAAGTCCCCCGAGGCCATCACCCTGCTCGAGGCCTTCGTGCGTGCCCATGCCGGCGGCCGCCACGCCGTCTCTGCCTATGACAATCTCGCGAGGCTGCAACTCCAGAAGGAGGACTTCGCGGCCGTGGAGAAGACCCTGGCCGCCATGTCCAAGCTGCCGCAGAGCGCCGACCGCGCCGCGGTGCTCAGGGCCAAGGTCTTCGCCAAGCAGGGGAACTTCGATAAGGCTGTCGCCGAATATGATCAACTGATCAAGAACGGACCCGAGGGCTCGTTCCGCCAGCGCGAGGCGAAGCTGGCCAAGGCCGAAGGCCTCGCGGGCCAGAAGAAGTACGCCGAGGCCGAGGAACTCGTCCGCTCGGTCATCAAGTCGTCGCCTCCCGAGGACGTCCAGACCCAGTCCGCCGCCTACAACACTTTGGGCGATTGCCTCCGGGCGGCCAACAAGCCCAAGGAGGCGCTCGACGCCTACCTGCACACGGACATCCTCTACTCCAAGGACAAGGAGCAGCACCCTCGCGCCCTGGCCCAGATCTCCCATCTCTGGCGAACCCTGCGCCGCGATGACCGCGCCGATGAGGTCTGGCAGGTGCTCAAGAAAGAGTATCCCAACAGCCAGTGGCTCGCCTCTCGACCCGAGACGGCCCAGTAACGGGTTGGCTTTAGCGACCTGCTACCTGCAAAACGACGAAGGGGTGGGCCAATGCCCACCCCTTCGTCGTTTGATTCATCCGGATACCAGCGTCATTTGAGGAATCAGAAAGGCGGCGGGGTTGTCGCCTTGGGCGTCCCGGGCGTGGTGTTCGCTGGGCGGGTTCCTGTCGGACGGCCGGTGGGCCGAGTGCCCGTCGGGCGGCCGGCGGTGCCCGTCGTCGCGCCCGCGCGAGTCCCCGATGGCGGGGTGATCCCCGCGACTTCGCCCCCTTCGGCCGGGTTGGGGTTCGTCCCTTCGACCAAGCCGGTGTCCTCGCCGTTGAAGCGGATAAGGGTGCCCGCGACCAGGGGGACGGAGGTCGAGACGATCAGCGAATCTTTGGGACGCAGGAGCCCTGAGATCTGGACCCGGTCGGGGCCCGGCTGACCCAGGACACGCACCGGGACGTCGGTGACGTACTCGTTCCGGATCACCTGGATGCTGGCCGCGGTCGTCTCACCCTTGTCGGGGCGACGGAGCGAGCGGCTCGGGATGGTGGTGATCGTCGTGTTCGGGAGCGACGGGCTGAGGACGCGCAGGCCGGGCTCGAGGTCCCCCTTCGTGTTCGGGAAGACGACCAGAGCGGCGACGAAAGAGGTAGCCAGCTCTCGCAAGGGGGCGAGGCTCTCAGGGAGCGGAACCGTCGTGACGACCTTGCCCGAGACAGGCTGGCCCTCGATGAGGACGTTGACGGTCGCCCCTGCGCTCACCGACGCCCGGTCGAACGGGACCAGGGCTCGGAGGCTGGAGACGTCGGCCAGGTCACCGATCTTCGTCCCTTTCACCAGGAGCTGGCCGGGGCTGACGTAGAGGTCGAGCAGCTTACCCGCGAACGGGGCGCGGAGGGTGCATCGCTCGTACTCGACTTCGGCCAGTTCCACGCGCCCCTGGGCGGCCTCGAGCTGGGCCTGATTGATGGTTGCGGCGGTCCCGGTGCTCCCCTTGAGGGCCGCCTCGGCCTCCTTGACGTTGGCCTTGGCGATCTTGAGCCTCGAGGCGGCCTCGGTGCGGTCGAGCTGCCCGAGTTCCTGCCTCTCCTTGATGACCGTCCCGATGGGGGAGTCGAAGTTCCTCAGGATCCCATCCACCGGCGCGATGATCGTGACGCGGCGGATCGGTTCCAGGAACGAATAGATCTGATAGCGGTCGGGGGCCTTGAGCTCGAGCGGGATCGCCTCAACCTTGGCAGTGGCAGGGGCTTGTCCCCGAGCCATGCTCGCCGACGCGACCGAGACGATGAGGATCACGCAGGCGGTCGACCATCCCCGGAAGCTCATTGATGAAACCTCTCGACCCAGGGGAAAGGAATCCGGACGAGTCGGAGACGCACCTCCGACGCACGGCAAGATTGTGTTCATTCCGATGCTCGCAGCCCGGGAAAGTTCACCCTAAAGGGCCCGGATCCCATCGTCAAGACTCCAAGCCCCCGCGGCGTCTGCGTATCGATGTATCAAGCCGAATTCTTTCGGATACGTTCCAAGGCGTCTCAAAAGGCCTGGTCGTCAGCTTCGGCTTGATTCGGAATTTTGGTGTGGTTGTCCGCCATACTGTTTGTTACGATGGCCGACTCGGCTGATTTTTCAGGCATCGTTCATGAGGGTCTGTCGGCCGCGATTCGGTGCTCCGCAAGGCGGAAGTTCGAGGATACGGGGATCATGCCGAAGCTTAAGACGCACAAGGGAATCAAGAAACGATTCAAGGTTTCGGCGAACGGCAAGGTGAGCCACAAGCGATGCGGCTCGTCTCACTTGATGAGCCACAAGAGCGGCAAGCAAGTGCGTCGTCTGCGCAAGAAGTCGACCTTGAAGATCTCGGCCGAGGCCCATCGCCTGCGACGTGCCGTGCGTGAGCGCATCGGCTCGCAGCCCGAGGCCATCGAGGCCGGCAAGCTCGCCGCCCTGGCCGAGGCCAAGTCGGCCGAGACCGCCACGCCGTCGGCTTCCTGACTCGAGGCGAAGCCCACGGCAACGCGTGGGCGCGGCGCCCTGCCGCAACCCTCCGAGTTTCGAGGCGAGCCGATCGAAGCGTGTCGGCCTGCTTGGAACTTGAAGTCAATCGTTCGAAACGATCGTGAATCCTACGTGGGCTGCGCCCACACCACCCAAGGCCGGGACTCGTGCGACGTCTTCCACTCGTCCCGGTCCCCAGAGAGTTTGGACTGAGAATCACTCATGCGTGCAACGAAAGGCGCAGCCCGCAACAAGGCTAAGAAGCGACTGTTCCGGGCCACAGAAGGCTTCGTCGGTGGACGTCGCAAGCTGCTCCGCTCGGCCAAGGAAACCCTGCTCCGCGCCGGCATGTTCGCGTTCCGCGACCGCCGGGCCAAGAAGCGCGATTTCCGCCGCCTCTTCATCACCCGTCTGAGCGCCGCCGCCGAGATGCGTGGCCTGCGTTACAGCCGCCTCATCCACGGCCTGCACCTGGCCAAGATCGGCCTCGACCGCAAGAGCCTTTCCGAGCTGGCCATCCACGACCCGGAGACGTTCGACGCCATCGTGACCCGCATCCGGTCCGAGCTCGACCGTCACGACGCCGAAGTCCGCAGCCGCCAGGCTGTGAAGTCCGCCTGATCCCCGCAGCCTCGCGTTCGAGCGAGGTCGTTCGCCGGCTCCCGACTTGTTGGAATCAGCCCGCCGATTCTCGCCTTTCGAGATCCCGGCGGGTGTATTCTTCACAGGGGGAGCCGTCGTCGCGGAGCGAACCTGCTGATTTAACGACTAGCAATATAGGTTCGCGTATCCGCTGGATGTCCCGGTCGACTCCCGATTGATGGGTCTCATGAGCACCGCCGACACACTCTCGACTGCATTGGCTGACCTCGAGGCACTGGAAACGTCGGGCAAGGCTGCCTTCGGCCAGGCCCAGACGGGGGATGCGGTCGAGGCGGCCCGGATCGAGTTCCTGGGGCTGAAGCAAGGGCGCGTCAAGTCCGCCCAGGAACGCCTCAAGTCGCTCGAATCCGGCGCCAAGCGGGAGTATGGGCAGCGGTTCAACGCCGTCAAGCAGGCGCTCGAAGTCGCCTGGAACGACGCGAAAACTCGCGTCGAGCGGCCTGCGAGCGTGGCGGCCGGGATCGACGTGACCCTCCCGGGCCAGAAGCCCAGGCTCGGGCATCGCCATCCTTTGACCCAGACGGCCGACGAGCTCATCGACCTTTTCGGCCGCTTCGGCTTCGCCGTGGCCCGAGGCCCCGAGGTCGAGGACGTCCGCCATAACTTTGAAGCACTCAACATCCCCCTCTCTCACCCCGCACGCGACCCGCTCGACAACTTCTATCTGCCCGGCGGCACCATGCTCCGCAGCCAGACGAGCACCGTGCAGATCCGGGTGATGGAGAATCAGCCTCCGCCCGTCCGCGTCATCGCGATCGGCCGTGTCTATCGCCCCGATACCGTCGACGCCACCCACTCGTTCATGTTCCACCAGATCGAGGGGCTCATGGTCGACAAGGGGGTGACCATGGCCGACCTCAAGACGGTGCTACGCCTCTTTGCCGAGAGCTATCTCGGCAAGGACGTCCAGATCCGATTCCGGCCCTCGTTCTTCCCGTTCACGGAACCGAGCGTCGAGGTCGATATGCTCTGGCATGGCGGCGACCGTTGGGTTGAAATGGGTGGCGCCGGGATGGTGGACCCGAACGTCTTCCGCGCCGTCGGATACGACCCGGAAGAAGTGACCGGGTTCGCCTTCGGCCTCGGCATCGAGCGGCTATGCATGCGTCGCCATGGGATCGATGACATCCGCCTCCTCTATCAGAACGACTCGCGGTTCCTCTCCCAGTTCTAAGTCAGCCGGCAAGAATGCGGATATCCAGGCCGTGGGCAAGTTTGGGAGAGGATACGCCCGAATCCGATCCGACCGCGTTCAGCCAGCCGAGCCGATTCTTACTCTCCGTTCGACTCCCGTGATGAGCCGGGATTCGATGTTCTCCTAGAGATAATCGAGGCCACTTCGATGGCGAGCGATCTGAGTAAAGTGATCGTGTCGACCGGCGCCACGGCGAATACCACGAGCGTCCACCACCGCGAGTTCCCCGAGATTCGCGCTGAAGGTGAGTCGCCCGTCGATGCCGCCAACCATCTGGCCAACCACCTCACCCGTGCCCTGGACAGCGCTTTGACGCAGTGGCGTCGCGAGACGATCGAAGCCGCGATTGCCGACGTCCAGGCGTTCGTCGCCCAGGGCGCATAACTCCCTGCCCGCGGCGAGACGCACATCCATGGCGACGACCCTCGACGAGAGCGAACCGGCGGCACCGAAGCTGGTGCGAGGCCTAGGCCAGCTCGACGCTACCATGATTGTCATGGGGTCGATGATCGGCTCCGGAATCTTCATCACATCGGCCGAGTCGTCGCGGCTCGTCGGCTCTCCCGGCTGGCTCCTGGCCGCCTGGGCCCTGGCGGGCGTTATGACGATCACGGGGGCCCTCTGCTGCAGCGAGCTCGCCGCCATGATGCCGAAGGCGGGGGGGCAGTATGTCTTCCTCCGCGAGGCCTATGGCCGGGCCTTCGGGTTCCTCTTCGGCTGGTCACTCTTCCTCGTCGTCCAGACGGGGACCATCGCGGCGGTGGCCGTGGCGTTCGCCAAGTTCCTAGGCGTCTTCCTGCCGAAAATCGCCGCCGACGTGTATATCATCCCCCCCTGGGTGATCGGCCGCTATGCGCTGAGCCTTTCCACCCAGCAACTCGTCGCCATCGCCGTGATCGCGATCCTCACCGCGACGAACATGCGAGGGCTCGAGACGGGTAAGTGGATCCAGAATACGTTTACGTTCACCAAGACGGCCGCCCTCATTGGCCTGATCGTGATCGGCTTCGCCCTGGGGATGAATCGCGAGGCCGCGGCCTGGACCTCGTCATGGTTCAACCCCTGGGACAACGGTTGGACACCCGCGCAGGCCCAGGAAGGCCTGCCCGCCCTGGGGGGCCTGGCCCTGGCGATGCTGCTCGGCAAGGCGATGATCGGTCCCCTCTTCTCGCAGTCGGCCTGGAATAACGTGACCTTCACCGGGGCGGAAGTGCGCAACCCCGGCAGGAGCCTCCCGCTGGCCCTCACCATCGGGTGTGGCAGTGTCGTCGCCCTCTACCTGCTCGCGAACCTGGCCTACCTCGTGACTTTGCCGTTCGACCGCATCCAACATGCACCTCAGGACCGGGTCGCCACGGCGCTCATGCAGGTCGTGGCGTCGCCTCAGGGGCAACTCGGCACCTTGCTGATGGCCGGGGCCATCCTGATCTCCACGTTCGGGTGCGTCAACGGCCTGATCCTCGCCGGGGCCCGCGTCTACTACGCAATGGCGACCGACGGTCTCTTCTTCTCCAGGGTCGCGACGACCAATAGCCGGCACGTCCCGGCCGCGGCGCTCCTGACTCAGGGGATCTGGGCCGCGATATTGACCCTGCCGGTCACCGTGAAGCTGAATGCCCAGAAGCAGGGGCTCGAGTTCGGCAACCTGTATAACCAACTCCTCGAATACATCATCCCGGCCGATGTCGCCTTCTACATGCTGATGGTGGGAGCGGTCATGGTCCTGAGGCGCAAGTCGCCTCACCTCGATCGCCCATATCGGCTGGTCGCGTATCCGCTGCCGGCGCTGATCTATATCGGGCTTGCCCTCCTGCTGGTCGTGGACTTCATCTACCTCGCGCCCGAGACCTCGGGGATCGGCTTCGCGATCGTGCTGACGGGGATTCCCGTCTACCTCGTCTGGTCATACGCGGGGAAGGGCAGCCGCTCTTCCTCGGAGCCGTCGGGGCTCGACGGCCAGGCCTGAGGATAATAGGGCAGGGGGGAAGCAGGACTCGCCCGCCGCCTTAACTCGTAAACTCGCTCCAGGTATCCTCGATTTTAGGGAAGCCGATGATCGTCAGTTGGAACTGGCTCACGCAATATGTCCGGCTCGATATGCCTGTGGAAAAGCTGACCGATCGGCTCGCCCTGACGGGACTGAACCACGAGTCGACGGATCTCGTGGGTGATGACTTCGCCATCGATCTGGAAGTGACGAGCAACCGGCCCGACTGTCTCGGGCACCTCGGCATCGCGCGCGAAATCTCCGTCCTCTACAACAAGACATTGGTGACGCCCGACCCATGGCCGAAGACCTCGGGCGTGGACGTCGGGCAGATCACGTCGGTTGCGCTCGAAGAGGAAACGCTCTGCCCCCGGTTCACCGCCAGGGTCATCACGGGCGTGAAGGTGGCCGAGAGCCCCTTCTGGCTCCGTCGGCGTCTGGAGACGATCGGCGTCCGCCCCATCAGCAACGTCGTCGACGTGACGAACTACGTCATGTTCGAGTGCGGCCAGCCCTTGCACGCCTATGACCTCGACCGACTCGCGGGCAAGCGGCTCGTAGTCCGCCGCGCCCAGAAGGGCGAGACCTTCAAGGCGATCAATAACAAGGTTTACGAACTGACCCCCGACATGCTCGCGATCGCCGACGCCGAGCGGCCCGTCGGCCTCGCGGGGGTCATGGGGGGGCTCGACACCGAGATCGGCCTCCACTCCACGAACGTCCTGATCGAGGCCGCCCGATTCGACTCCATGTCGATCCGCAAGACGGCCCGGGCCCTGGGCTTGCACAGCCCGGCCAGCTACCGCTTCGAGCGACCCCTCGACCCGGAACGCACCGAATGGGCCAGCCGCCGCTGCGCCGAGCTGATCCTCGAGATCGCCGGCGGCACGCTGCATCCGGGCTTCATCGACGTGGGGAGTGCGAGCCTCGAGCGAACCCCCGTAACCCTGCGATATGCTCAGATTCGCCGGATCCTGGGCATCGAAATTCCGCGCGAGCGAGTGCTGGAGATCCTTCGAGACCTCGGCCTCGAATGCCTCGAATCATCGGAAGACTCCTCGACGCATCGAGCCCCGAGCTGGCGGAGCGACCTCGAGCGCGAGATCGACCTCATCGAGGAAGTGGCTCGCATTCACGGTTATGAGCATATCCCCGAAAACAGGGCCGTCCCTCTGGCGAGCTCCCCGCGTGCGAAACGGGAGCGAGTGGAGACGGAGATTCGCCAGGCTCTGACCGCCTGCGGCTTCGACGAGGCCGTGACCCTAAGCCTGGTTTCGGAGGAGCTGAGCCCTCCGATCCAGGAATCGCCCGCCCTGAGCCCGATCCGCGTCGACCATTCGAGCCGCAAGAAAGAAAATGCCTTGCGGCAGAGCCTGGTACCGAGTCTGCTCGCGGCGAGACGACACAACGAGGCGCATGGCAATCCGGACACCGAGCTCTTCGAGATCGCCGGGGTCTACCTCCCGATCTCGGGCAAACCGTTGCCCGAGGAGCCTACCCGGCTTGCCCTCGTCAGCGGCCGCGACTTCTTCGGTCTCAAGGGGGTGGTCGAGGCTTTGCTCGGCCGGCTCCATGCCGATCAGGAGCTCACGATCCGTCCCGCCACGCTCTCACCGTTCACGCCCGGCCGATCGGCGGAATTGCTGCTCCAGGGCAAGCATTTCGGCTACATCGGCGAGGTCGATCGCAAGCAACTCGACGCCTGGGAGTTGCGGGGAGCGACCTCGGCGGCTGAGCTTGAGTTCAACCTCTTGCAGGATCTCGCGGACCTCGTCCCGGCTCATCGATCCTTGCCGTCGTTCCCGGCCGTGACGCGTGACCTCTCCCTGGTCCTGTCCCTATCGACTCCCTGGGGAGACCTGGCGGGAGCCGTCAAGGATGCAGCAGGACCGACCCTCGAGTCGGTGACCTATCTCGACTCGTTCTCGGGTGGCAACCTGCCCGCCGGCATGCAGAGCCTCCACTTCGGAATGCGGTTCCGGCACCCGGAACGGACCCTGACCGGCGACGAGGTCGAGCAGGCCGTGCGTTCCGTCGTCGATACCTGCGCCGGCCGCTTCCAGGCGACGCTCCGATCCTGATCAGGACGGTGCGACGGCCTGCGGATCGGAAGGGGTTCTCTTTTCTCCAGCAACTTCACCGACGGCGCCCAAGCCATGTTCGATAATCGTTGGGAAAACTGGATCGGTGACTTCGTCGACTCGTTCAAGGGGAGCCTGATCGACGCATCCGTGCGCGAGCATGTTCCCGAGATCTTGACGACGTTTGGCGAGGCCGTGCGCAAGATCGACCCGGACTTCCCCGATGAGGTCAGTCCCGGTACGTTCGCTACGGTTCTGAACGAGTCGATGCCGCGCCTCACGCTCCCCGACCCCGCCAGGCCGCACGTGCCCGAGGTGATCGTTCAGTTCCTGGAATACCTCCAGGACAGCGGCCGTCTCGGGGACGCCGAGGACTGGGCGGCTCAGATTCGCGTGATCGCGCAGAACTATGCAGAGCGGCTCAAACCGGGCGGGGGCGTGAAGGGGGTGACGATCCGCAGGCATGCCGAGTCGTCCCCCGTTGGTCGCAACGACCCATGCCCCTGCGGCTCGGGCAAGAAGTACAAGAAGTGCTGCATGGGCCGAGCTTGAGCTCGCCAGGATCTCATCGAGGGCCCTCCTCGAACGTCTTGAATCCTTCGAAATGGAAAAGGAGCGGGCCGGGATACCACTGGGTATCCCGGCCCGCTCCTTGTCGCTTCGAAGCCGCGGCTTCGGAGTTAGACGAATATCTTCCCGAGGCGGTGACTAGACCGTCGGTGGACCTTCGAGGATGCGGCGACCGGCCACGATGGCGACCACGAACAGAACCAGGAAGATGAAGAAGCAGACGCGAGCGATGTCAGCGGCGATGCCTTCAACCTGATAGAAGCCGAGGAAGCCGGCGATCATGGCGATGATCGCGAATGTGAGCGCCCAGCGAAGCATGATAGGAGTCCTCAGTTGTAAGTGGGTGGTGCGGCGATCTGTTTTCCCATCCGGCCCGAGCGATCCGCCAATTTGGGAAGCAAGATTCGCTCAAGCCGGATTTCGTTGATTGATTTTTATCGCGAACGGAGTGCCAAACCGACGACGATTCCCGCCACGAGGCCGACGCCGAAGGCCGCGGCGACGGACTGGGCCGGGTTGGTCCGGACCACATCCTGGGCGTAGTCATAGCGCTCGCGGGCGGAGTTCGCCACGTCGCCGTAGTGCTCGCGGAGGCGGCCACCGGCCTGCTGGGCGAAGTTGCTGACCGACTCGGCCGCGTGCGAGATCGCCGAGGAGCCGTGGGAGGTCAGATCGGTCAGAAAACGCTCGATAGCCTCGCGGCCTTCGCCCGTCCTCTGCTGGATCCGGCCGACAAGCTGGTCGATGTTGCCGCCCTGGATCTGGAGGTCGTCTTCGGTGAGCTGACCCCAGCGTTCCTTGACCTGGCCGCGAAGCTTGTTCCACTGCCCCTGAAGCTCTTGAGCGTTGATAGCCATCTCGGAAGGCTCCTTTGATTACCTCGTTTCACCGGCGACTCTACCGGCTGTCTGGAGGAACTATCTAGCAACGCCAATGCCAACTCAGAGAAATCACCAATCTTTGAATTCACGATTTCGCCAACAAAAAAAGGACGCCCCTCGAACACGTCGAGGGGCGTCCTTTATGCTTCAAATCCAGGTGAAATCAAATCACTTGGGGGCTTCAACCGGCTTGGCGTCGGCCGGGGGGGGGTTGTCGCCGGTCTTCTTGACGGACTCGGTGGTCGTGGTGGTGCCGCCGGGGGTCTCGACCGTCGTTTCTTTCTTGGCCTCTTCGCCGCAACCGACGAAGCCCATGGTCAGACCGAGGATCACAGCCGAAGCCAGAAGGCTCTTCATAGTTGAATTCCTGTCTCAGAGGTCAAATCGGTGTTTCGAAACAAACTGGATCCCACGTCGGGACCATTGTCCTCGAAACCGAGACTCGGGTGACTAGGGCAAGACGCGTGCCAGCCGTCAATCCTCCCCGAAAACCTGCGTTTTTGGGGAGTGTCTGCGAACGATGGTAGCGTATTGTCGCGCACCCTTATTCCCGGCAGCAATTTAACTTCTCGGCATAGGCCTTGCAACAACCTGGATTTCGTTCGTCGATCGATTGCGTTGGATCAGACCGTGAAGATTCGACCTTCGACGACCACTCCTGGAGGAATATCGCAATGCCTTCGAAACGAGAAGAACACGGTCGTCAGAATGGTGGTGCCGGCCGTGGCGTCCGCGAGACGCTCCGTTCGCACGAGGACCAGGTCCGAGAGGGTGTGGAAAAGGCCGCCCAGTACGGCTCCGAGCAGTGGGATCACGCCCGCGAAGAGGCCGCCCGCCGTTACTCGGACGCGCAGGATATGGTCCGCCGCAACCCGGCTCCTTCCGTCCTCGTGGGCCTGGGCGTCGGCTTCGGGCTTGGGCTGGTCCTGACGACCCTGCTGGGCCGCCGCGAGGAGACCTGGGCCGAGCGGAATTTCCCCGAAACCTACCGCGGTGCGTCGAATTCCTTCCATCACCTCGCCGACTCGGTCCGGAACCTCCCCGACGCCATTTCGAGGCGTATCCCCAGCCACTTCGGCCGGAGCTGAGCGAGTTGACATCGATCAGGCGGTAACCTCGAAGACGCTTCTCAAGCACTCGGGGTTTGCCGTCTCCGAGCCGTCACGATCGCTCGTTCATCGTCGAGCATGCCGCATCGCGAGAGAACTCGGGCCCGACTTCCGGCTTCTGCGTAGGATCCTACGTAGGAGCCGGTTTTCGTTGGATTTTCCCGGATCAGGTAATCCGACGGGCGGTAGTTCCTTGCCTTTCTCCTCGCGATTGGCCCCAAATAGTTGGGATAGGTGGGCCGAATACCTCTCAGCAAATAAGCGTGTTGCGCGGAGTCGAGACCGTGTTGAGAAACTGGCGAGCTTGGGTGCTCTTGCTGCTCCTGGTCGGCCCGATCCTGGTCTACATCGGGCTCGGGGCCCTGTGGCTTAAAGACCGAGGGTGGCTGTTGATCGCCGGCCTGATCTGGATCGCCACGGGCGTCCTCTTTTCGGTCCTGGCCTCACTGTGGACGAAGTCTCAGCGTGCGTTGCTGCCGCCGCTCGACTGGGAGGCCCCCAATACCTTCTCCGACCTCGATCGCAAGGCCTGGTCGCTCGTCGAGAACGAGGCCGAGGCGGGGGACAAGCTCGCCATCGAGGTGTTGACGGGTGCAGATGTTTATATTAATTCGGGGCGCCGCCTGGCGCAGGAGCTGGCTGAGCACTATCATCCCTTGAAGTCGGACCCACTCGGGCAAGTCCCGTTCGTGGAGTTCATGACGGCCATGGAGTTGGCCGCGGAGGACCTCAATCGCCTCTGCCGGCAGGTCCCCGGCGGAGACATGCTCACTGCGTCCCACCTCAAGCAGGCCGTGCAGGTCGCGGGCTACCTCCAACGCGCCAATGATATCTATTCCTACCTGCTGCCGATCTTCAACCCGATGTCGGGCCTGATGCGGCTGGGCGCCCAGCAGTGGATGGCCAAGCCCGCCTGGAAGAACATGCAGCAAAACTTGCTGAGGTGGTTCTATCGAGCCTATGTTAATCGGTTAGGTGTCCACCTCATCGAGCTCTATAGCGGACGGCTCGTCATCGGGGCGGAGCAATATCGCCGCCTGACGCGCAAAGGGATGCGTGACACGCACGCGATCGAGCAGGAGATGCAGACGTTCGTCGTCGCCGTGGTGGGGGCGAAGGGCTCGGGCAAGTCTCGCCTCGTCGAGGTGCTCGAGGAGGCTCGTTCGGGCGACCTGACCTTGGTGAAGGCCCGACTCGAGGCGGCGGGGCTCGACCAGTCGCTCATGGATCGGCTCAAGACGGCCCGGTTCCTGGAGGTTCCCGGTTATTCGGTCAACCCGTCAGGCGAGTCGGCCCGGGATCGGTCCACACGTCGCGAGGCCGTGGAACTCGCGGTCCAGGCCGACATCCTGTTCATCGTGGTCAACGGCAAGCAAGACTCGAGCCGGGGGGACGTGGCCTTCGCCGAGGCCTGGAACCGCTGGTATCTCGAGAATCCCCGCCTGGAGATCCCGCCAGCCATGGCCGTCGTCACGATGGTCGACTCGCCCGAGTTCGGCTCCGAGTGGAAGCCCCCGTATGATTGGACGAAAGGCAATCGCGACCGCGAGGCCGCCGTCCGCGCCAGGCTGGGAGCCTTGCGCGCCGCCTTGCCGCCGACGATCAACGAGATGGTTGCCGTAGGCCTCGAGAAGACGTCGACTTTCGGGATTGTCGAGCACGTGCTCCCGACTCTCGCCACCCTTTTGCATCGGGCCGAGCGAGTTGCACTCATCCGGCACCTCCACGAGGCCGCGACCCGATCCAAAGCTCGCCGCCTCGTCGATCAATTTGGCCGCCAGGGCAAGCTCCTCTGGAACCACCTGCGAGAGTCTCGCAAGCCGAAGGAGAAGCAGGACACTCAGGCCACCCAGGTCTGAGCCGCTTCCTCATCCTGCGCATCGGGCTGCCGATCGGGTCGGGAAGTGCGGGAGTCTTCAACTTATGTCAGATTCAATCACGTTATCGGCATCGGTGGTCGGAACGAGATCACCATTTCCTGAAGAATGGCAGGTCGGCTGAGGACGCGATTGCCTTCTCGCAACATCGATTGGGTTTGCTATCGATCGGACAAGGTGCGGACCAGCGGCGAGGATGTGATGATGGGAATCCCAAACAGTGACGCCGTATTTTGGCACCGTGCTTGCTGTTAATAGGAACATCTAGGCCAGCCTCGGGATCCGATCTCGAGGCTGTGTGACGAGACACAAGACGCTCAGCGGAGAGCAAGCGTGGCCACTGCGACAAGCGACGTTGATGACATTCGCCGGCAGATGGCTCAGATCCGGCACGAGCTTCATCAGGACGTGAAGGGAGTCGTGGCAGTCACCGACTGGCATCGCCACCTTCGCTCGCATCCCTGGCTGATCCTCGGCGCGACGGCCGCCCTGGGCTATCTCATCGTCCCCCGGCGATACAAGCCGACGACGCAGATCCAGGCGATCCCCGTCCCGGCCGAATCGCTCGCCCAGACTGTCCATGAGGCCCCCAAGAAGAAGGCGTCCAAGGGGATTGCCGGGCTGGCCTGGGGGATGCTCGGCCCGGTCGCGATCCGGGCGGCCCAGAGCTATGCCGTGGGCTATTTGGAGAGCCTGATCGCACAGCAGCAGCACGGGCCGGGGATGCCGCCCGTTGGGCCTTCTTCGAGGCCCGATCGACCGGCCGGCTCCGGGCACCCGACCGGGAAGTAACTGGGATCAAACCTGCCCTTTCTCCTTCGAGGAACCTCGCCATGATCGACCGAATCCAGGAGATGGAGTCGAATTACGGGCCTCAAGTCGATGAGCTCAAGTCTCGGGCGCTCGAGGTCATGGCCACGGCAAAAGAACGCCTGGCCGAAGGACGAGACGCGGTTCGGGAATATGCCGTCAAGGAACCGGTGCGTGCCCTGGGCATCGCCCTGGGAGTGGGGGTCGTCCTCGGATGGATAATCAAGCGACGATGAACGGGAGCCAGAAGGACGGCCAGGACGAAGGGGTGGTCGGGAACATCACGGGGTTCGCCAACGACGTGGCGACGCTCTGCGAGCTCCAGGCCAAGCTCATCTCCCTGGACGCCAAGGACTGCGCGACGCGAATCGCCATCCCCTTCGGCACGATGGTCGGGGCCGTTGTCGCGATCATGGGCGCCGTGCCGGTCGTCCTCTTCGGCATCGGGTACCTCGTGGCCGAGGCCTTCAAGTTGTCCAACGGGCTTGCGCTCGTCATCGTGGGGATCACCACAATCGTCCTCGGTGCCATCATCGCCGCGGTCTCGGCCAAGCTGGCCTCGAAGTCGACCGCGAGTTTTCGACGTTCCCGAGAGGAGCTGTCCAGGAACTTCCTTTGGGTCAAGACGGTGCTGACCTATAGTGGTCGGCCCGCCTCGCGACGCCGGTTCTGAGCTGTCGGTCATGTCCCCCTCTCCGTGAAGCAAATTTACGCCCCGTGGCGGCGAGCAACTCCTCTTTCCAGAGTGGTGCTCGCCGCCACGGGGCGTACTCTTGTTGGCCAGGCTTCGAAGGATTACGGGTTCGGAAGTCGATCCATGCCGAGTCATACGTCTCATTCTCAGCCGGTCGATTCATGGCTCAGCGACGCACTCGCGAGCTCTCAGGCTTGGTGCCAAATGAGAACCGGGCGGTCCTCGGAGTATACTCCGAGGACCGCCCGGCTTATTGTTCAAGGATATACGTCTTGATGGTAGCTCGCGAGGCGAGAACGACGGGACGAATGATACGAATTAGGCCTTCTCGATGACCTCGGTAACGGTCTCTCCCAGGGCGCGGGTGGAGACGTGGGGAGCCAGGTCGACCAGGCTGATGATGCCAAGGAGTTGCTCCTCGGCATCGACGACCAGCAAGCGGCCGTAACCCGCTTCGTTCATCTTCTCGAGCACCTCCTCGACGGGCGTCTCCGGCGCGACGGATGGGACCCCCTTTGACATCAGTTCGCTCACGGGGAGCTCATCGAGCTTGGCTCGATACTCGGGGAGTGCCAGGGCCACATCGCGATCGGTGACGATTCCGACCGCCTTGCCGTTGTCGAGCACCGGGACGGCCACGCAATTGGCGTCCCGGAAGATCAGGACGGCTTCGAGCACGGTGCTGAAGATGGAACAGGTCCGCGGGGCCGACGTCATCACGTCGGCGGCCGTCGAACGGGTCGAGTCACTGGCGCCCATCGGCATACGCTCCCAGGAGGTCCTTCGCATCTACGGAAAGATGAATTCAAATCATGCAAGTTTGGGACCGGCCGCGGCTCATGTCGACTTGAACGGATATTTGTCGATCTCGTACTGGCTGATCTTTCCCGAGACGCTCCGGCGCGAGAGTCCGCAGAGCTCGGCACAACGCCCCACGTTGCCCCTCGTCTTCTCGAGGGCCTTGAGGATGTACTGCTTCTCGATCTGCTCGGTGGCTTCCTTCAGGTAGTAGGGCAGGGGGTGCTTGAGGTCGATCTCGAACCGTGGCCGTTCCTCAGTCGATCCCCCCGTGACTCGCGGCGGGAGCTTGTCCAGGTTGATCGTGTCCCCCACGGTGGTCACCGAGACGCGTTCGATGGCATTCTCGAGTTCGCGGACGTTGCCCGACCAGCGGTACGTGAGGAGCCGTTCCATCGCGTCGGGGGCGATCTTCTTGGGCGGCTCGTTGGGTCGGGCGTACTTGTTGAGGAAGTGCGTGATCAATAGCGGGATGTCCTCGGCCCGTTCGCGGAGCGGAGGCAGGTCGATCTTGATCACGTTAAGCCGATAGAAGAGGTCCTCCCGGAATCGCCCTTCCTTCACTTCTTTCTCGAGGTTCTTGTTGCTCGCGGCGACGACCCGGACGTCGACCTCGATGCTCTCGTGGCCACCGACCCGCTCGAACCTGCGTTCCTGGAGCACGCGGAGGAGCTTGGCCTGCATGGCCGCCGAGATGTCTCCGATTTCGTCGAGGAAGATCGTCCCCTTATCGGCCATCTCGAATCGCCCCTTGCGACGCGATTCGGCGGAAGTGAACGCTCCCTTCTCGTGACCGAAGAGCTCGCTCTCCAGCAACGATTCGGGCAGGGCCGCGCAGTTGATGGCGACCAGGTTCCCCTGCCTTTCCTCGCTCGAGTAGTGGACGGCCTTGGCGATGAGTTCCTTGCCGGTCCCCGTCTCACCTTCGATGAGCACGGTACTCTTGGTGCCTGCGATGTGGCGCACCAGCTCGAAGATGGCGTGCATCTTCGGATTCTTGCTGATGATGTTGTTGAAGCTGTAGCTCTCCTTGAGCTGCTGCCTCAACCTTAACACCTCATCCTGCAGGGCCCGTTGCTTGAGCGCACGGTCCATGACCAGCTTGAGGTGATTGGGGTCGATCGGCTTCGTCAGGAAGTCGTAGGCACCCAGACGCATGGCCTCGACGACCCGGTCGATCGAGCCGAAGCCCGTCGTCACGATCGTGGTGACGAGGACCCGTCGTTGGGCAACTTCCCTGATGAGCTCCATACCGCCCATTCCGGGCATTTTGAGGTCGGTGATCAGGACGCTGTAGTCGGTGGCGCTCAAGGCTGTGAGCGCCTCCTGGGCGCTCGACACCGTATCCACGCTGAGGGCGTCGGACTCGAGAAGCTTGCGAAGCTGGGAGGTCAAGTAGGGGTCGTCATCGACTACAAGCAGTTTTCTGCGCATGGGTACATCCTTCTTGAGTCTCTCGTCGAATTCCGGATTTCGGTTCTGGCGCCCTTTCTTTATGGCAGCGGATTCAAGGCAAATCTAATTCCATGTCGCAGAAATTTTCTCATTTGCGATTGGATTTCCCACTTTGTGCAAAGCAGGTTGCAGGTTGCCCGTGATTGTCTATCCTGCTTCCCGATCTTGCTTTTCTCCTTGTTGCCAGAATACGCCACATGGGGCTTTTTGAGGTATCGTTTTTGCTGTTTTGTCGTTGTATGTCGTTAGAGCATGCTCGTCCCGACACGGGCCGGTTCGGGCAGCCGGGCTTTTCAGGAGCTTTAGCCATGATCCACACCGCGCGTACCAACTTCCCCCCAGATATGACCCGCGCAGCGGATTTCCCGGCGATGGGCACTATTGAGAACATGGCAAACGAGACGCTCGATCGCTTGAAGGATTACGCCCGGGAGAATCCGGTTTCCTTCGGACTATGGGCCGTCGGCATCGGATTTGTCTTGGGCTGGAAGCTCAAGCCCTGGTGATTCCATGGGGAAACTGGCCGCTAAATCGAGTCGCGGCCAGTTTCCTAACTATTGGCCTCAGGACTTGCGAGTTCAGACAGGCTTTGATCCTTAGAGTGGGCGGGTCTTTCACACGCTGGCGGCCTTATTTTCGAATAAGAGTGAGTCCTTCCCGGCTCTCGTCGTCCGTCGGTGGCCTCGAGCTGCAAGCCGACTCGAGAAACCGCGTCGACGATGAGAAGTAACGGGAGTCGCATTCGGATCCGCCGTTGGGTTGCGAGACGAATCTCCTGGACGTTGCATCTCGGTTGAAGCGAGAAGTCGAGCCCCGACCCGTCCTGATCCGTTTACTCGATGGATGTCCAGTCGTCGGAGTTCCGGAATCTCCCGACGTGCTGGCGTGCGAAAAAAGACATCGGGGCCGGATGCCGATGTCTCAGCCAAGGGACCGATTACGAATGCTGTCGACAACGCAGTCGGGCGAACTCGTGAGTGCGACGACTCGCCCGCTCATCGTGCTGGTGGGGTCGGAATCCGGTTTGCTCGCGGAGATTCGCTCCGAGCTCGAGTCCTCCTCTTCGTGGTCGGTCGAGAACCTATCCGGCTTGACTGAGTTGATGACATCCCTGCGCAAGAACAAGCCCGCGCTGTTAGTTGTGGGTGACTTGCTGGGCATGAACGAGTCGGGCCTGTCCGATTTCGCCAAGACGCTGAAGGGCGTCGGCCTCCGCTGGATCCAGGTCATCGACTCCGACGAGATCCACGACCGAGGCGCCACGCCACTTGATGCGGCCGACGACTGGATCCACCGAAGCCGCATCTCGACGGAGCTTTCGGCTCGCGTCGCCCGCGTTTTGAGGAAGGCCCACACGCAGACGGCCACGACGCCCACCCGGTCGAGCAACGACCTCCGGCTCGTCCCGCTGATCGTCCATGACCTGCGGACGCCTTTGAACGTCGTCGGGCTCTCCTTGCCGATGATCGAGCCGGCCTTGCCTCGGAATAACGAGGAACTCCAGGAGAGTTATCGCTTCGTCGAGGAGAATTTTCGGCAGATCGAGCGCATGCTCGCCCTTCTCAGCGACTACAACCGCCTCTTCGAGATCGAGGTGCCTGGATCTCCCTCGGAGTTCAGCCCCAAGCGGATGCTGAGCGAGGTCGTGGAGAACCGCAGCTTCGGCAAGAACGGCCGGCCGGTTCGCATCGACCTCCTCGTGGACGACTCGTGCCCGGAGACCGCCTCGCTCGACCAGGTCCGGGCCCGCCAGGCGATCCACTATGTGCTCGCGAACGCCGTGGCCGCGTCGTCGAACGCGAAGGTGCAACTCTTCGCTCACGGAAGCCCGGATCGCTGGGTGATCGAGTTCCGCGTCAGTGACCCGGCTCCTTCGTCCGTCACGACGATGGCCCTCCAGTCGCGCTCGTTCGAGCGGCTCTGCGGCACTGTCGGCGAGCGCCGAGGCATGGACTTGGCCGTCGCGGCGAGGATCAGCGAACTCTTCGGCGGCAGTGCCCGGATCGAGGCCGACAAGGAGAAGGGGACGAGCGTCATCCTCGACTGGCCCTCGAAGCTCGACACGATCTGAACCAGTACAAGCGCCAAGCCACCTGACACGTGAGCCAAATCGGACGACTCGGCCAAACATTCAAATCGACAACCTTTGAAAGGAAACGCCAACATGGCGACCGTCCCGACGATCAACCGAAGTTGGATCGCCGATGAATTTTCGAAGGGGATCGAGGGGATGCGGTCCTCGGTCGATATCGCCAATGAGCGTGCGACCTCGCCGCCTCACGCAGCCTTGAGCGTTCTCTATCACGAGATGGCATCCGTGGCCGAGAAGAACCGGGATGTCGTCGAGACGATCGCCATCCGCTATGGTTACTCGCCCACGAAAAGCGTCACCGAGGGGATTAGCGAGACCCTGGGACGTCTCAAGGATCGAATGGAGGATCTCGTCACCTCCGAGACCGAGCTCGAAAAGGTCTCGCACGACCTCATGGCCAAGGCCAATTCGATCCACTGGTGCACCGCCTGGATCCAGACCTTCCAGGGGATCGGCGACGTCGAGAGCGCCCAGGAACTCTCGGGCGTCCTGGCCGACGAACGGGCCCATCGCGACGCACTGCAAGAGGGCCTGAACCGCATGGTCCTCAAGGGGGCCTCGGGTGAAGAGGTCTCGCACGGCTCCTGAGACTCGGGTGCTGACGTCGAAACGTCTCGGGTCGCTCCCGCCCTGATGGGGCGGGGGCGCCGGATCTCCACGGCCCGGGACGATCCAGGAATTGGTCCGATGAGCCAAGTTATTGGATGACATGCTGAAACGATGACGATTGTCACACGTTGTGGATCCTCGTTCGACTCGGCAAGAGAGAGCACAACCCATGGCGCACGCGTGGAAACCTCGATGGCTCGCCAACGTCGATCAGGCCGCTCTCCGTTCGTTGGGCCGGGAGGGTTGGGATCGATTCAACGAGAACGAGTTGATGACGCGGGCCGCGGGGGTCGCCTTCTATGCGATGCTGGCGATCGTCCCCTTCCTGGGCCTGATCCTGACGCTCGTCGTCCGGCTCTTGCCCGACATCACCGGGCATTCGCACACCACGGACGGGATCGGTGACTTGACGGTCGAGCAACTGGAGAACACCCTTCGCTCGCTGTTCCCTCGGGAGGCCTATGAGGTCGTCAAGGATCAGATCGCTCGCATCCAGGGGGATCTGCCCGTCGGCCTCGTCTCATTCGGCCTGGCGATCACGATCTGGCTCTCGTCGAGCCTGTCCGTCGCCGTCATGGACGCGATGAACCGCATCTACGGCGTCCGCGAGAGCCGGCCCTTCTGGAAGCTCAGGCTGATCGCGATCTTCACGACGATCCTGCAGGCGTTTCTACTCGTGGGCTCGCTCCTCGCCATCGTCGCCTGGCCGCAGGTCCTGAGCTGGGTGGGTTGGAGCTGGAACGCGGCGGCCCTGGCGACGGCCATCCGGTGGGTCTGCGTGATCGCGTTGGTCCTGCTGAGCTTCGCCTTCAGCTACTTCATGGGCCCGGACTGCAACCAGAAGTGGCGATGGGTGACGCCGGGCTCCCTCCTGGGTACCTGCGCGTTCCTGCTCGTTTCGTATGGTTTTCGTGTTTATGTGCAGAATTTTGCGAATTATAATCAGACGTATGGATCGCTGGGTGGGGTCATGGTGCTCCTCTTCTGGTTCTGGCTGTCGAGCCTGATCTTGCTCTGCGCCGTACAGATCGACCAGATCATCGACGCCAAGCACAGCAAGGGGACGCCCTCGCGTTGCGCCGACGACTGGGACTCGAGGAAGCAGTACGAGGCGAACAAGGAGCCGGAACTCGCCGGATCCTGAGCCCGAGCCTGATTGATCACCTTCGGGCCGACCTGGCGCCAGGGAAATACGACGCGCGTTTCCAGGGGAGGACCGGGAGGCTACCGTGGGGAGAGAGATCGGGGTTCCACCGTCATTCACGACGCGATCGAGAGCGATATCGACGAACAGGGCGACTGGTTCGTCCGTTCGACCTGCCCGCAACTGTCCCTGCCCCGAGACAACTCGAAAGACAAGCATCGGGACGATTCGGATCGTACTCCTCTCCAACCTTCGATCGAGGCCCTGAAGACCAAGCCGGAAATCGAGCTGGACAATTCCTCGCGGGCGTCACTCCGGCGGCTTTTCGGGCTTTCGATTCTGCCGGAAGATCGCGACGGTGCCGGCGAACCAGAGCACGAACCCGCTCAATAGTCCGATCATGAAGAGTTGCTGGGAGTCGACCCCGAGGATCAGCGCAGGCACCTGCTGCTTCCTTGAGGCGATCAGGCCCAGCAGGCAAATCATTTCCAGCAAGAGCCCGACGCGGCGGATGATCTGGCCGTTCACCGATTTCATGGCTCGTCTTCGTTAGACGTGGATGACCAGCGCGTGACTCGGCATCTCTCACAAACATCCGTGAGCGATTGGTCCTCGACACGCAGGCGCAATGCCTGAATCCCCCATCGAGTGCCTCGGCCCGTTCCGATCCGATCAGGAGCAGGGGAGTTTGCCTCAATGCGGTGGAAAAAGAAACCCCTCGCCCCTTGCCGGTCGCAGCCGGCCCGGGGCGAGGGTTTGATCGGGTTCGATTGACCGAGGGTGGGGGAACGGCCTGAGCGATCAGACGCGAGGGGCGACGATCGCGGTCATCCGTTTCCCTTCCATCGAAGGGGTCTTCTCGACCTTGGCAACGTCTTCTAGCGCCACGAGCACTTCGTCCATGACCTTTCGGCCTTCGTCGATGTGCGCAAGTTCGCGACCGCGGAAGAGGACGTTGACCAGCACCTTATCCTTGTGCTCGAGGAATTCGCGGGCCCGCTTGACCTTGACCTCGATGTCGTGGTCGCCGGTCTTGGGGCGGACGCGGATTTCCTTCACCTGGACCTGATGCTGTTTCTGCTTCGAGGCCTTCTTCTTTTGCGAATACTTGAACTTGCCGAAGTCCATGATTTTGCAGACCGGGGGACGCTCATTCGGAGCGACTTCCACCAGGTCCAGACCCGCCTCGCGGGCGGCTTCCTGGGCCTTGCCGGTCGGCATGACTCCAAGCATGGCCCCTTCAGCATTGATGACCCGCACGGGTGAAATGCGGATCTGCTCGTTAACCCTGAGATTCCGGTCGATAGCGTCCTCCTGGGACGTAGGCTACGGGCTTCGCCTTGCGAAGCAGCGGAGAGCTCCCTCGCGAAGGGGAGCGGACCGCCATCGGATCGAAAGCTACCTGCCACCGCGGCAGGCCTACATTTCGTCGCGAAGCAATCCTAAGCATTACTCTGAGACGTCTGCGGTGTCAAGGCATGATTTTTCGGTGAAGGTGCGGGGCGAACTCCCGGCAATTCGCGGGTGTCTTGGCAGGCAACGATGGGTTGGATTACCCTGAACGGCGCAGGGGCCTCGTACCGGCGTTGTGGGTCGGGGGAAGGTACGCCTGCGTCTTCAGGGTTCTGTCCAGGAAAGGCCGGCCTCAGCGGGGCCGGGCGCGGATGATGGTGCAGATCAAGTTGCCGGACGGTTCGATCAAGGAGTATCCGGAAGGGGTCCGTCCTCGCGAGGTCGCCGAAGGGATCGGCAAGAGGCTCGCTGAGGCGACGATCGCCGCGGTCGCCAACGGGACGATCGTCGACATCGATCGGCCGCTTGAGGATGGCACGACGGCCCCGATCGAGCTCCGGCTCCTGACCTCGAAGGATCGAGAAGCATTGGACGTCCTGCGGCACTCGACCGCGCACATCATGGCCAGGGCCATCCTCCGCCTCTTCCCGGGGGCCCGGCTCGCCTTCGGCCCGACCACGGCCACCGGCTTCTATTACGACGTCGACCTGCCCGGCAAGCCGCTCTCGGAAGACGACTTCCCGGCGATCGAGGCCGAGATGGCCAAGATCCTCAAGGACGCCGAGCCGTTCGAGCGCTTCAGCCTGCCGGTCGCCGAAGCCCGACAGTTCGTCGAGGACCTCGGCCAGGCGTTCAAGGTCGAGCACATCGACGACGAGCTGCACAAGTACGGCATCCTCAGCTTCTACCGCCAGGGGGAATTCGTCGACCTCTGCCGGGGGCCGCATATCCCGCACGCCGGCAAGGTCGGGGCGTACAAGCTGCTCTCGATCGCCGGGGCCTACTGGAAAGGCCGGACCGACGGCCAGGTCCTCCAGCGCGTCTACGGCACAGCCTTCTTCGACAAGAAGGAACTCGACGCCTTCCTCGCCCAGGTCGAGGAGGCGAAGAAGCGCGACCACCGGCGCCTTGGCAAGGAACTCGGCCTCTTCACGATCTCCAGCCTCGTCGGCTCGGGCCTCATCCTCTGGATGCCCAAGGGGGCGATGGTCCGCGGGATCCTCGAGCACTTCCTCAAGGATGAGCTGACCAAACGCGGCTATCAGCCGGTCTACACCCCGCACATCGGCAGGATCGAGCTGTATCAGACCTCGGGGCACTACCCCTATTACAAGGATTCGCAGTTCCCCGTGCTGCGGATGCTCGACGACTCGGCCATGGCGTTGATCGGCGGGCTCGAGAAGGATGAGCTCGACGAGCCGACCCAGAAGATCCTCCTGGCCAAGGCGGGGATTCCCGAGTCGATGCCGGTCATCGGCCACGACCCGGCCAACCCCGCGGCCACCGCGCTCAATTACTGGAAGCTCGATAAGGCAGGGAAGATCAAATACGTCGAAGAGAACGGCGTGAGCGAGGAATACCTCCTCAAGCCGATGAACTGCCCGCACCACATCCAGATCTACGCCGCGCAGCCGAGGAGCTACCGCGACCTGCCGGTACGCCTCGCCGAGTTCGGCACCGTCTACCGCTATGAGCAGTCAGGCGAGCTCTCGGGCCTCACCCGCGTGCGCGGTTTTACGCAAGACGATGCGCACCTCTTCTGCACGATGGACCAGGTCCGCGGCGAATTCCGGGCGACCATGGAGTTGACCCAGTTTGTGCTCAACAGCCTCGGCTTGACCGACTACAAGCTCCGGCTCTCGAAGCACGACCCCGAAGATCCGAAGTACGCCGGCGCCCTGGGCGACACCTGGCTCCGAGCCGAGGCCGATATCCGCGCGGTGCTCGACGAGATGGGCCTGCCTTATGAGGAAGCCCCCGGCGAGGCGGCCTTCTACGGCCCCAAGGCGGACTTCATCGTCCGCGACTGCATTGGCCGCCAGTGGCAACTCGGCACGGTCCAGCTCGACTACGTGCTTCCCGAGCGGTTCGGCCTCGAATACACGGGGCCGGACAACCAGCCGCACCGCCCGGTCATGATCCACCGCGCCCCGTTCGGCAGCATGGAACGGTTCATGGGGATCCTGATCGAGCACTTCGCCGGCGCCTTCCCACTCTGGCTGGCGCCCGAGCAGGTCCGCGTCTTGCCGATCTCGGACAAGGTCGCCGATTACGCCAAGCACGTCCTGGCCGAGCTCCAGGCGGCCGGACTGCGGGCGACGATGGATCTTCGTCCCGAGAAGATCGGGTCCAAGATCCGCGACGCCCAGCTCGAGAAGATCCCGGCGATGCTCGTCGTCGGCGTCAAGGAGGCGGAGACCGAGGCCGTCTCGTACCGCGACCGGATCGACGGCGACCAGGGAGCCTTGCCCTTGACCGAGGCCATCGCCCGCCTCAAGGCCGAGGCCGAGTCTCGCGCGATCCGGCAGGTCGCGCCCCCGGCAGCGGCCGCCCCGGCCGAGGCACACGCCCAGAGCCACGAGTATTGATCGAGCGGCGAGACGCTCGCCGGCGATCACATGTCGGTTGATCGATTGAAGCGGCCGAGGGATTCGTTCCCTCGGCCGCCTCTTCCGTTCGCGGCAAGCCTATCTTTGGCGGAAGTCTCCTTCGGGCCGTTTCTCATCGAGGGCCTTTTCAGCGGGCTCGGGTCGGTTAGAGTTGCACGAGAACATCCTTCGATCCACTCATGCCGAACGAAAAGAGCGGGTTGCGATGAGCAAGCCTATCGACTCCAAAGGAACCGCCGCGGCCAGTCATGTCGAGGACGTGGCGAGGGCCGCCGAACGGCTCAAGCGCTGGGCTCATCGCACGCCCGTGCTGACTTCGAGGACGCTCGACGCTCTCGTGGGGGGCTCGGTCTTCCTGAAGTGCGAGAACTTCCAGCGCGTCGGGGCCTTCAAGTTTCGCGGGGCGATGAATGCTCTGTTGCTCCTGAGCGAGTCCGAGCGCTCGGCGGGGGTCGTCACTCACTCGTCGGGCAATCATGCCCAGGCGCTCTCGCTGGCGGGACAACTGCTCGGGGTAAGCGTCTGTGTCGTGATGCCCCGAACCGCTCCCGCGGTGAAGAGGGCCGCGACCGAAGGCTATGGCGCCCGCATCGTCCTCTGCGAGCCGAACCTGAAATCCCGCGAGGAAGCCGTGGCCCGCGAGGTCGCCGAGCACGGCTACACGATCGTGCATCCGTTCGACAACTGGGACGTGATGGCCGGGCAGGGGACGGTCGCCTGGGAATTGATCGACGAGGTCGGGCACCTCGACATGGTGGTCAGCCCGGTCGGCGGAGGGGGGCTTCTGGCCGGGACGACTCTGGCCGTGATGGCGAAGTCGGCCGTGACCAGGGTCTACGGCGTCGAGCCCGAACTCGCCGACGACGCCAAACGCTCACTCGAGACCGGGACGATCCAGCCTTCGGGCGATCCCAGCACTATCGCCGACGGACTCAA
The DNA here is from genome assembly GCF_049331405.1 of Singulisphaera chitinilytica. Classification (NCBI taxonomy): domain Bacteria; kingdom Pseudomonadati; phylum Planctomycetota; class Planctomycetia; order Isosphaerales; family Isosphaeraceae; genus Singulisphaera; species Singulisphaera chitinilytica. The sequence continues at coordinate 4,489,970 of NZ_CP186274.1, read as the reverse complement.
GACGAGCCTGGGGGAACGCCCCTTCTCGGTCATCCAGTCGCGGGTCGACTCGATCGTTACCGTCTCGGAGGCCGAAATCGTCTCCGCCATGCGGTTCATCTGGGAACGACTCAAGATCATCATCGAGCCGTCGAGCGCGGTGCCCGTCGCCGCCCTGCTCACGAAGAAGCTGAAGGTCGATGGCCGAAGAGTCGGGGTTATCATCGGTGGCGGGAACGTCGACCTCGATCCCTACTTCCAGGCTCTTTCCTCGAAATGGTTATGATGGCAGCCTGAACCGATCCGCGAGAGGGCGGTCGTCGACCCCCTCCGGCGGGATTCCATTCGCTTAATCACTCGTGCGGGGTGCCCGAATATGGCCGATAATCACGCATTCGACATCGTCAGTGAGATCAATACCGCCGAGATGCACAACGCGGTGGTGCAAGCCCAGCACGAGATCGCCGTCCGCTATGATTTCAAGGGGACGCGTGCTTCGATCGAGTACAACAAGAAGGACAACAACCTGACGCTCCTCGCAGATCACAAGGGGCAGCTCGACACCGTGATCCAGGTGCTCAAGGAGAAGATGGCGAAGCGCGGTGTGTCCGTGAACGCCCTCAAGCGAGGTAAGCTCGAGGAGGCGACGCACGACTCGGTCCGCGAGACCCTCACGCTCCACATCGGCATCGAGACCGACGACGCCAAGAAGCTGGTCAAGCAGATCAAGCAGATGGGGATCAAGGTCCAGGCTCAGATCATGGATAGCAAGGTGCGCGTGACCGGCAAGAAGATCGACGAGCTCCAGTCGGTGATCGCCTACCTGAAGGAGAACGGGCCCGAGTATCCGCTCCAGTTCGTCAACTTTACCTGAGAGGTCCGACCGCTACGTCCGACGCACCGAGCCGTCTTCCGTGTCCGCTTCGCTTTGAGTGCCGCCGCGCGGCCGTCCGATGAATGGGGAGGCCCGGGTCGACCGGGGGATAGGCCGCCGTGGAATCGGCAGCGCGGAACATGGAGGATCATCGCAATGGGGTTCTTGAACGGACGCATCACGTACGTGCGCTATCGGGTCAGTGGGTCGGACCCCTTGCCGTTCGGCGAAGAGCTGCTGGAACTGGTCAACCAACACGCGATCGGACGCCACGGCGGGCCCGACCCGAACGACGGCGTCTCAGTCGGCTGGTCGGGCGGTGATCACGTCCTGGACGTCTCCTTCGACCTCGCCAAGAACATCATCAACGACGCGCTCCACCTGGCGATCCGGGTCGACACGGACAAGATCCCCGGCTCCCTGCTGCGGGCTTATACCAAGATCGAGACCGACGCCCGCGCCCAGATGAACCCCAGCGGCTACCCCACCAAGGCCCAGCGCCAGGAGGCGAAGGAAGCCGCCCGGATCCGCGCCGAGGCCGAAGCCGGGGACGGCCGCTTCCGTCGGATGGCCCACTATCCTGTCCTCTGGGACGGCCAGTCGAACATCCTCTACGTCGGGGCCACCAGCAACTCCGTGCTCGACCGCCTGCAAGGCCTCTTCCGCGAGACGTTCGACCGCACCCTCGAGCCCGTGACCGCCGGCAGCCTCGCCTACACGCAGGCCGAGGTCCACGGCCACGAGCGCACCGTCGAGGATTTCGGGCCCATCGGCTTCATCGGCCCCGATTCGCATTCGACGGTCGCCTGGACCGACAGCGATGCCACGAACCGGGACTTCTGGGGCAATGAGTTCCTCGTCTGGCTCTGGCATACCCTCCAACTCGACGGCGATACCATCAAGCTGCCGGACGACTCCGAAGTCACCGTGATGGTCGCCAAGACCCTCCTCCTCGATTGCCCGAGGGGCGAGACCGGCCGCGACCAACTCACGAATGAAGGCCCGACCCGCCTTCCGGAAGCCTTCCGCGCCCTCCAGGCCGGCAAGATCCCCCGCAAGGCCGGGCTCATCCTCGTCCGCCACGGCATTCAGTACGAGCTGACCCTCCAGGCCGAGACCCTGGCCGTCTCCGGCGCCAGCATCCCCAAGATCGAAGGGGCGTCGGGCGACGAGATCAAGGTCGGGCGGATCGACGGGCTAAGACATCTGGTCGAGACCCTCGACCTTCTGTACGATGCCTACGGCCGGTGCCGAACCGGTCCGGAATGGTCCGGCGAGCTCGGGCGCATCCGAAGCTGGCTTCAGGCGGCCTAACGAGGGATTGGCTCCCGGCAACGTGCGGGTGGTCCATCAGCGCGGCGACGACCATTGATTCGGAGGGGCGGGCATCCCAATTAGGATCCCGCCCCCAGGTAATCCATCCGCCAATTGCCTCATAGCCACTCAGGGACGAGTGGGCAACTACCGACAACACCTGACTTTCGCGAGCGTGCTCGGCGTGGCCTACGCCGGTGCCACCTTCTTCGTCGCCCGAGTCCACTGGCTCTATGGGACCGTGGCGATATTGCTCACGACCTTGAGCGGCCTCTTGCCAGATCTCGACTCCGCATCGGGGGTCGAGCTGAGGGGCTTCACCGGGATCCTTGGAGTCCTCGTCGCGCTTGCCGTCTGGCAGAAGCTCGGCAGGATGGATCCCGAGCCCCCCTTCGAGCTCCATCTCTGGGCGGTCGTCGCCTCTTACGCCATGGTGCGCCACGGCTTCAAGCGTATCATGGGACATTTGACCGTCCACCGAGGGATGAGCCACAGCCTGCCCACCTGCGCCGTCTGGGGCTGCCTGGCATACCTCTACTATCCCACCGACAATCCGCTTCTCCGCCTTGTCATGGCCATGGCCGTGATGATCGGCTTCTTCTCGCACCTGCTCCTGGACGAGATCTGCAGCGTCGACCTGCAAGGGGCACGGGTCAACAAGGCCTTCGGCACGGCGATGAAGTTCTGGGCCCCTTCGCCCTGGACGACGATCGCGATGTATTGCTTCCTGAGCTACCTGAGCTGGAAGGTCATCCAGATCTGGCCCGAGACCCCCTTCCTGGATCTCCCCCCCGACAACCCCAGCTTCCAGGTCTTTTCCCACGAGCGCCTGCCCGATATACCCGAACTTGCGCGGTCGATCGGGATTCAAACCCGCTGAAATCCCCCGTCTTGCGGATTTGGGTCCTGATTCGCGCGGCACGATTCCGCGAAATCCGTATAATTCCTACAATTCGGTCACGAACGACTCGATTTCGCGACCGCTGGACGTGCGTTCGAATCTGTCAGGGAGGCTTTTGATGCGAGCGATTGTCCGACCAGGGGTGATGATTCTGGCGATGGTCCTGGTGGTCGTCCCCGCCTTGCGGGGGCAGGCCCAGGGGACGGCGAAGAAGGCCGAAGCCCCCGCGCCGGCCGCAGCCAAGGCCGCGGCGCCCAAGCCGACGGCGGCGGAACTGGCCCTCATGAAGCAGGTCCTGGCCACCGTCAACGGCGAGCCGATCACCCGTCGGGACCTCATCGAGTTCCTCAGCCAATATCAGATCTCGCTCGAGGATCCGCAGCAGGTCTACACCGATGCCATCGAGACCCTCATCAACATGAAGTTGGTGACGCAGTACCTCACCCGCCTCAAGATCCCCGTCCCGCCCGAGCGCGTCGACGAGGCGGTGAACAATCTCAAAAAGCAGCTCGAGACCGAGGGGACGAGCCTCGCGCAGACGCTCGTCGACAGCAACAAGGGGATGGAAGACGTCAAGAAGATCTACGCGGACCGCATCCGCTGGATCGAGTTCGTCAACCAGCGCGGGACCGACGCCGAGCTGAAGAAGTACGCGGCCAGTCACAAGGACCTGCTCAACGGCACGCAGGTCAAGGTGAGCCATATCCTGCTCCGCATCGAGCCCAAGGCCACCGACGCCGACAAGGCCAAGGTCCGCCAGCAACTCGCGGGCATCAAGAAGGACATCGAGGCCAAGAAGACGACGTTCGCCGAGGCCGCGAACAAGTTCTCGCAGGATCCGGCGAACTCGCAAGGGGCCGGCGGCGACATCGGCTACTTCGGTCTCAACAACGGGATTGTCGAGGAGTTCAGCAAGGCCGCCTTCGCCCTCAAGCCCGGCGTGATCTCCGACCCGATCGAGACCCCTTACGGCTACCACCTGATCCTGGTGACCGACCGCAAGGAAGGCACTCAGCTCGACTTCGATCAGAACCGCCCCCACATCCTGAACCAGTACGCGGCCGAGCTTCAGAAGGACCTCCTGACCGCCCAGCGCAAAACCGCCCAGATCAAGATCAACGACATGCCGAAGGACCTCTTCCCGGCCCCGCCCGCCGACGCCCCGACCCCGGCGAAGGCCGCCGAGAAGACCAAGGCCAAGGCCGCCAAGTAATCCTGGCGCGGCAAGTCTTCACGACCTTAAAACAAGAGAGCGGCCCGGCGATGGGCCGCTCTTTTTTGTTGCCGATGTGTTTGCGGGCGGAGCTGGTTCAGCCCAGGTCGGACAAGTCGAGCCGACCCTGCTTCTGAAGGCTCGAGAATCGCTCGAAGGTCTCGGTGATGCCATCCTTGAGCGAAGTCCGGGGCAGGGGGCCGAGCTTGGCCTCGAGCCTGGAGTCGTCGAGGTCGGCGTTGATCGGCAACTGGCGGTCGCCGTGGGTCACGAGCTTGGCGGCCTCGGGCGCGACGTCCTGGAAGGTCTTGAGGAAGGTTTCGATCGGGACCACCGCGCCCCGGATGTTGAAGGCGTCGGCCCCCTCGAAAGGCGCCGTCAGGGCCTTGAGGAACGTGCCCGCAACGTCGCCGACGTACTGCAAATCCTGCGACCCGCCGTAGCTGATGTGATACGGACGCCCGGCCACGGCCGACTTGATCGCCTTGGTCGGCTCGCTGGTCATGCCGAAGTCGCGGCCGACCCCGTAGACCGTCCAGGGACGTAGCCCGACGCTCGTGATCCCCTGGTCGAGCCAGTAGACCCTGGCGTTGAGCTCGTTACAGACCTTGTACGCGCCGTAGTGGGTCAGCGGGGCGAGGCGCACCTCGTCGGCGAGCGGCCCGTGGCTATCGGGATCGGCCGGCCCGTGCACGGCAGCGGAACTCGCGTAGACGACGCGCTGGACCTGATCCTTGAGGGCGACCGCGGCCTCGAAGACGGCGAGCGTGCCGATGACGTTGACCTTCGCCCCCAGGATCGGGTTCGCCCGGCATGTCGGCGTCTGTAAGCCGGCGAGGTGGAGCAGGTGCGTTGCCTCGAGCCTCTCGACGGTCGATCGCACGATTGCCGGGTCGGAGACGTCCCCCTCGACGAAGTGGACCCGCTCCTTCTGGCTCGGTTCGAGCAGCAGATCGAGCCTGTGCGTGTCCTCCTTGAGGTCGAGGATCCAGACTTCCTTCCCCTCGTCGATCAACTGCTTGGCGACCCAGGATCCGATACAGCCATACCCGCCGGTCATCAATACGCGCACGCCGGTTTCTCCGCGGCTCTAAGTCGGGACGATTTCCAAAGGGGCGGAGGACCGCAACGGCTTCACGAGCCCCAGGATGGGCGACTCTATCGCATGCGAGGCGTCGACTCCAGCCCTCGACCCTCGTCGGACATCCGCAACACACGTCAGAATCCGACGCGGCAAGCTATCCACCCGGGTCGGCGTCGAGTAGACTCTGTCAAATGTCATAGGTGCTAAGTCGCGTGATGCGATTCCCGATCCCTACGGTCCGGCGCCCGCAATACGATAACTCGGGGTGTTCGATGAAACTGACGATGGCGGTGCCTCGACTGCGACTCTGGCACCTGATCGGCCTTGTGGCAGCGACGGCGGCTTACCTCGCCGTATTCGACCTTCGTTGGACCGTCGAGGATCCCGTCTACGTGGCCTTGAAGCGGCTGAGGTCATCGGATCCCGACGAAAGGCTCCGGGCGGCGGCCGAATTCCAGGGCATGGGCTCGAAAGGGGCCCGGGCGGTCGAGCCCTTGCTCGAGGCCCTGAATGACTCGGATGTTCGAGTCAGGGTGCAGGCAACGCGAGGTCTCGTTTCCGTGATCCAAGGAGTGAAGGACGAGTCGACGATCAAGGCGGTGAGGGCGACGCTAGTGGCCATGCTGAAGGCTTCAAACCGCGAAGATAAGGTCGCCGCCGCACTCGCACTAAGTTCCATGTCAAACGAGCCAAATACAGCCGAATCGAAGCTGGCGATCCCCATCCTCATCGATGCCATGAGCTGGGCAAGCTGGCAGGATCGACTCAGTAGCATCAACATCCTGGGCTTCTATACGAAAGAGGATGAGCGTGCCTTCAAGATCGTCTTCGCCGCGATCAAGGACAAGGACCAGTGGGTCCGCAACATGGCGGTGAGGAGCCTGGCCATTTGCATCCGCGAGAAGGCTCGCACGCAGCAGATCGTCCAGGCCCTGATGCCATTGCTGAAGGACGACAGCCAGTACGTTCGCAGCTCGGTCGTGCTAGCACTCGGCTGGTATGATGGGCTGTCCCCGGAGGAACTCAACGAGCTCGAATCACACGTCAACGACCCGGACCCGGAAGTCAGGCGGATGGTTGTCCAGTGCCATCCGAAGGATGTCTCGCAACGGTGGGTCGAGAAGATCGCCAAGGCGCTCGAGGATCCGAATAAGCTTGTCCGCGAGGCGGCCATCAGCAAGCTGACCCAGCTCAAGGGGGACGCCGAGATCGCCTTGCCCGCACTCGCTCGCCTGAAAGACGACCCCGAGAACGAGCTCCATCGCGAGGCTGAAAGAGCCTTCGAAACGATCCAGACCGCCGTCCGCGATTTCAACGAGAAATATCTGCCCGAACTTCTCCAGGACGCCCGCGCGGGCTCCGAGGTGGAGAAATGCCAGGCGATCGCGATGCTCGGCGACCTCGGCCACAAGGCCGCGAAGTCGATCCCGGACCTGATCCACTGCCTGGACGACGCGGAGCCGAGCGTCCGCGTGGCCTCGGCCGTGGCGCTGGCGAAGTTCGGCGCCGAAGCTGGGGCGGCGATCCCCAGCCTCGAAGCCAATGCCAACGATGCGAATCAGGATGTGAGCCGCGCGGCCCGGGGGGCACTCGCGAAGATCCCGAAGCCTTGATGCAGGCCGAGACTTCCACTCAAGGCTGCGTCGTCAAGGAGACGGGTCCACCGAGGTGCCCGCCCATCCAGCGGAAGGCCGGGCCGATGTTGCGTCGGAAGTAGACGAGCGTGTGCCGGGCGTGCGGGTCCTTGTCGACGGTGAGGTCGATGCCTTTCTGCTGGGCGAGCCACGCGAAGGATTCGGCCTGGGCGTCGAAGTTCCAGTTATCCTTGCCCGGATAGCTGAGGTAGATCGCGAGCTCGCCGGGCTTGAGGTCGGTGCTGAAGAGCAGGTCGGCAGGGTTCTCGCTCATGATGCGTTCGGTCGTACCGGGGCCGCTACCGAAGACGGGCTGGAGATACTTCTTGGCGCGGACCTTCCGAAGCCCGAAGTAGAAGGCGCCGACGACCTCGTCAGGGTCGTACTCGTCCTTCCAGCGGAACGTGGCCGGGTCGAAGTTTTCCTTGTAATTCCCGTCGGCGGTCGAGTATCGCAGGTTCATCGGGCCGGCGAGAGCCGCGACGTTGCCGAAGAGGTTGCGGTGCTTGATGGCGATGTTCATCGCGCCGAACCCGCCCGCCGAAGTGCCCAGGATCCCATGCGCCTGGCGTTCGGGGCGGATCGAGTACGTCCTCATCAGGAATGGGACCACCTCGCCGACGATGTGATCCTGGAACTTCCCGAGCTGGCCGTTGACGTAGAACGAGTGCGGCGAGCGCCCTCGGGTTTCGCCCGCGATCGACCCGTCGGGGCAGGCCATGATCACCGGGGGGATCTCCCCCTGCTGGATCATCCGGTCGAGCTGCTGGGCGACGTCCGTCGCGATGAAGATGTGCTCGTCCACGGAGGCGACGTGGAAGAAGAGCAGGAGCGGATACGCATTGTTCGGGGAATAGCCCGGAGGCAGGTACAGGTAGAGGTCGCGAGGCATTCCCAGTACGGCGGACTGGATGCGACGGTCGGAACCGTGGTTGTGCGTGTAGTCGACGACTTCGCCGGCGAGCTTCCGATTGGTGTGATTCAGGTTGGCCAGGAGCCTGGGCTGGGCTTCGGCAAAGGGTGCAGTGGAAACGAGGATCAAGAAGGCCCAGGTCAGCGTGCCGGGACGTTTCCCTTCAAGCCAAGACGTCAGGCGTTGAAATCGTACGTTCATGGTTGGACGTCCTATCAAACCAAGGGAGACGAGCAGGATTGGATATCGGTCGTTTTCTGAGCGATCAGGCGCTCCATCTGACGAAGTGGGCCCGCAATCGTCGCGCCAACCCCTACGACCGCGAGCCGCCCCGGCGCGATGGTCTCGCGATCTCCCCGGAGCGCTTTCGAACAGAGTCCAAATCGATCCTCCTGACTTCAGGGTAACCGGAGTTGACTGGATCTCGCCAGGGAGCCAGTGCCGGGATGCGCCGGACTCGTTGCTTTCTCGGAGTCGAAGAGGTCGCTAAGATTGCAGGACTTGAGGAGCCAAGAGTCACGACAACGAGCAACAAGCCGGGGGTTTGGCCAAGATGAGATCTCTTCGCGGTGGCTGGTTTTTGGCGGCGATCACACTTTGCACCACGATCCCCGGCCTGGCTCGAGGGGCGGAACCCGAGTGGGTGACTTATGAGGGGAAGGAGGGCGCGGGCAAGGGGAAGCACGTCGTCCTCGTGAGCGGCGATGAAGAATACCGCTCCGAAGAGGCGCTTCCCCAACTCGCCAAGATCCTGGCCACCCGACACGGATTCACCTGCACGGTGCTGTTCGCGATCGGCAAGGACGGGACGATCGACCCGAACCGTCGCGACAACATCCCCGGGCTCGAAGCCCTCGACAAGGCCGACCTCATGATCATCGCGGCCCGGTTCCGCGACCTGCCCGACGAGCAGATGAAGCACGTCGTCGACTACGTGAACTCCGGCAGACCTGTCATCGGCCTCCGCACGGCGACCCACAGCTTCGACATCAAGGGTGGGCGGCCCTATGCCAAGTACTCCTGGAACAGCTCCGAGAAGGGCTGGGAAGGAGGCTTCGGCCGGCAGGTACTCGGCGAGACCTGGATCAGCCACCATGGCAATCACGGTCATCAGAGCACCAAGGGCATAGTCGCCAAGGGCGAAGAGGGCCAGCCGATCCTGAAAGGTATCAAGGACGGCGACGTCTGGGGGCCGACCGACGTCTACGGCGTCCGCCTCCCCCTTCCCGGCGACAGCCAGCCCTTGATCCTCGGCCAGGTGCTCACCGGCATGAGCCCGAAGGACGCCCCAGTCGAGGGCAAGCAGAACGACCCGATGATGCCCGTCGCCTGGATCAAGTCGTTCACCGGGGAGAGCGGCAAGAAGTCCCGCGTCTTCACCACGACCATGGGGGCCGGCCAGGACCTCGAGAACGAAGGCGTCAGGCGCCTGCTCGTCAACGCCACCTACTGGGCGGTCGGACTCGAGGATAAGATCTCGGCCGACGCCAACGTCTCCCTCGTGGGCGAGTACCACCCTCGCCCCTTCCGCTTCGGGGGATTCCAGCCGGGCATCCGGCCGGCTGCTCACATCTCGAAGTGAAGCGGGCCCCATGTCGGGCGAATTCCTCGAGTCATGTCGCGTGCCACGCTCCTCTCGCGGACCGGTCCGAGCCGAAGAGGAGCGTGACACGAGGATGGTGGCCGCTTATTTTGTCTTGGAGTCTGCAAAAAGCCTTTCGACACGGGATTTGGAATTGTGCCTGTGCCCTGAAATTGGCGTCCAGAAACGACGCCGAGAACGTCGTTATCCCCTTCGTGACCGATGAGTTAGGCGCGATGGCATGCGCTGATGCGCGGGCTATTTGCCAAGGTGCCCATCACGTCCTATCCTAAATGTGCGGGCCCAGCTCCAGGTCCTGGAGCCTATTCCCGCCCTCAATGCCCGTTTCGGGAGCGTGGTGACGACGACGATGACGTCAGCAATCTCAAGCGAGTTCAACACCCCCATGATGCTTCGAACCGGCGATTCCAGGGAGGTCCTCATTGGCCCTAACTCCGGAAAAATTTTGCTGGTTGAGGACAGTCCGACCCAGGCCCTGCGGACCCAACTCGTCCTCGAAGATGCGGGGTGGAACGTCACCATTTGCGGCGACGGAAACAAGGCCGTGAGCATGGCGTCGGAGACGGCTCCCGACCTGATCCTGCTCGACATGCGCCTGCCCGGCATCGACGGCAGCGAGGTCGCTCGACGGCTTAAAGATGTGCCTGGGTTGTCCGATATCCCGATCATCTTCCTGACCGGAGTTTTCCGGGAGGTCGAGGATATCATCGGTGGGCTCGACCAGGGGGCTGATGATTACCTCGTTAAGCCTGTTGCCGACGGCGAGCTCGTCGCCCGCGTCCGTGCCTGCCTTCGCGTGCGGCGGCTCCAGCATGAGCTCGGCCGCATGGCGGGCCTCCTGCTCTCGATCAATCAGGTCGGTAGCCGGATTTCGGGGATCCTGGAGCTGGAGAAGCTGCTTGATGCCGCGTGCAAGCTCCTTCTCAGCGAGCTTGGCTATCCGAGCGTCAGCGTCTTCCTGCGCGAGGACGACCAGGATGAATTCCTGCTCGTCGCGGCGGCGGGGAGGAACGTTGAGGGCGTCCTTGCCTCGGCCCCTCGATTCGTCATCAACGACGACAGCCTGATGGCTTCGAGCATCCGATCTCGCCGCATCCTCTTCACGAACGGGCCGTCCCTCGGCAAGGTCTCCTCGGGGTGGGAAGGTATCCATTCGGGGGCGATCGTCCCCTTGCACGTCGGGACCGAGACCCGAGGTGCCCTCCTGATCGCCAGCCCGGAAGAGATGGCTTTCGACGAGCGTGACGAACTGGCCCTGGAGACAATTGCCGACCAGTTCGGCGCGGCGATCCACAACGCCCGGCTCTATCGCCAGATGGAAGAGCTGGCCACCCTCGACTCGATGACCGGACTTCTGAACCGCCGGGCGATCCTCTCTCGCCTCGACGCCGAATGGAGCCGTTGCCGACGCTCCGGCCGGTCGCTTGCCTTGATGAGCGTGGACATCGACCGCTTCAAGCTGATCAACGACAACTACGGCCATGCCATCGGCGATGACTCGATCGTGGCGGTCGCCGCCGTGATCCGCCGGATCACCCGTCGCGACGACTTCGCAGGCCGGCTCGGCGGCGACGAGTTCCTGATCGTCATGCCCGAGACCGACCGCCAGGGGGGCCTCGAGGCGGCAGAGCGGCTGCGAGTGGCCGTCGAGCAACTCGAGATCACGTCGCAATCCCTCGACGTCCCGCTCTCGATTACCCTGAGTCTGGGCGTCGCCAGCATCCCGGAGATCCCCGCCGACGATCCCGCCAAGCTCCTCCAGGCGAGCGACCAGGCGCTCTACCGCGCCAAGGCGTTCGGCCGCAACCGCGCCTCGATCTGATCGCCGGCCGGCTCCCACGCGTCGACCGTTCCCAGAGACCTTGTCACATGGTCGCCGGGGATTTTGTCGATTCGTAAGCCGTCGTTCGGCCCTGAACCTCCATCGAATCCTTTCTACCGAATGACGAGTGACGAGGTCACTGGTCTGCCTCAATTCCTCCATCTTCCCCTCGGAGGGTCATGGAAAGGCTGCGGATCGCGTTCCGCACCGTTATCATGGCCGGCTTGTCGATGATTCGCCGGGGTAGAGATCGGCTCGGGTGGCTTCGGCGTCGGATGGCGTCAATGCTTCCCGGCCCTTCGGAAATGAGGAGGATCAGAGCGCATGCAGCGGGTCTTGAGGTGGTTGGGATGCTGGGGCATGCTCCTGGGGCTCTTGCCCACGGGCATCCAGGTGGTGGCGGCGGAGCCGGAATCCGGGCGCAAGTACCTCCTCGAACGCGTCGACGACGCGGCCGTGGTGCAGGTCTACGCCGACGGTTTCAGCCGCCTGCCGCTCCAGGAGAAGAAGCTCACGTGGCACCTCTATCAGGCCGCTCTCGCCGGCCGCGACATCTATTATGACCAGCGCTATCGCCACGGGTTGGAGATGCGCGGGGTGCTCGAGGCGATCCTCCGGCATCCAGGATCGATCGATCCCCAGACGTTGGCCGAGGTCACCCGCTATACCAAGCTCTTCTGGATTAACAGTGGCCCTTATAACCACCTGACAGCCCGGAAGTTCGTCCTCAAATGCACCCCGGAGGCCTTCACCGCCGCCGTGCACGCCGCCGACAAGGCCGGGGCCAAGCTCCCGCTGGCCTCGGGAGAGACGCTCGACGCCCTCCTCGAACGGCTCAAGCCCAGCTTCTTCGACGCTAGCGTCGAGCCGATCGTGACCAACAAGACGCCGGGCCCGGGCAAGGACATCCTCGCCGAGAGCGCCAACAACCTTTACGTCGGCGTCAGCACGAAGGACCTCGAGGGCTTCCAGGAACGTTATCCGCTCAATTCCCGGCTCGTGAAGACGAAAAGCGGCCTTGTTGAGGAGCCTTACCGCGTCGGTGGACGTTACAGCGACCCGATCACGAACATTGTACGTCACCTCAAGGCGGCCGAGGCCTATGCTCCCGCCCCGATGAAGGCGGCCCTCGCGGCCCTCTCCCGCTTCTATGAGACGGGCGAGACCAAGGACCGCGAGGCGTATGACATTGCCTGGGTCGCGGATAAAGATTCGCCCGTCGACACGATCAACGGTTTCATCGAAGTCTACCTCGACCCGAGGGGAGCCAAGGGGGCCTGGGAGTCCGCCGTCTACTTCGTGAACACGGAGAAGACTGGGGCCATCCGCAAGCTCGCCTCCTCGGCCCAGTGGTTCGAGGACCGGATGCCCTGGCTCGAAATCTATCGCAAGCCGAACGTGCGCGGGATCACGGCGAACGCCATCGAAGTGGTGATCGAGACCGGTGAATGCGGCCCGATCACCCCGATCGGCATCAATCTCCCGAACGATCAGCGCATCCGGGAGGAGAACGGCAGCAAGTCGGTCTCGCTCTCCAACGTCCTCGAGGCCAGCGACAAGTCGATGCCCGGCAGCTTCCGCACCGAGTTCGCCTGGACCCCCGAGGAAGCCGAGCGAGCCGCGAAGTGGGGGACCCTCGCGGGCGAATTGCTGGTGAACATGCACGAGGTCATCGGCCACGCTTCTGGCCGGCTCTCCGACAAGCTCAAGGGGCAGCCGCAAGACCTGCTCAAGGAGCAGTATTCCGCCCTTGAGGAAGGCCGGGCCGACCTCGTGGCCCTCTACTTCATGGGTAATCCGAAGCTAGCCGAGCTTGGCCTCGTCAGGGCCGAAGATCAAGCCGAGGTCGTCCAGGCCGCCTACGAGAACTACGCCAGGAACGCACTGGTCCAGTTGCGTCGGATCCGCGAAGGTTCGCAGATCGAAGAGGACCACATGCGGAACCGGCAGATGGTCGTCCGCTGGCTGATGGATCACACCAAGGCGATCGAGGTCCGCAAGCGCGAGGGCAAGACCTACTACGTCATGGTCGACGCCAAGGCCTTCCACGAAGGCGTCGGCAAGCTACTCGCCGAGGTCCAGCGCATCAAGTCCGAAGGGGACTATCCCGCGGCGAAGAAGCTCTTCGAGGATTACGGCATCCACTTCGACCCCACGCTCCGCGACGAGGTCCGCGACCGCGTCGATAAGCTCGAGATGCCGTCCTACACAGCCTACGTCATGCCGAAGCTCGAGGCCATCTCCGGCCCCGACGGTCGGATCATCGACGTCAAGGTTTCGTATCCGATGGATCTGACCAAGCAGATGCTCGAATACTCCGAGGCGACTGGCCGTTGACCTCCCGGCTCTAACGGCTCCACTTCGCGATACGTTCTTGAGGTTCGCATGGAAGCCGGGGCGAGGTCTTGCGAGACCTCGCCCCGGCTTCTCGCGTGCAGACGGCCGTTATGGAGTGACGTATCCCGACAATTCCTCGCTCGGGAATGATCTCCGCTGTTGCGAGCATTTGGCGACCCTATAGGGCGCATGTGCCGCCATCTTCAATGGCCGAGCTCGACCACGACCATGGCGTGGACATCGAGTTCAGGGACTACAACAATCGTGGCTTGTGCGGTCACCTGGGTCGACAAGCCCTGGCCCTTCGGCTCGAGATGGACACGTCGAATCCGGTAAGTCGGGGCGAAAGCTATGCGTATGTCGTGGATCGGGATGACCTCCTCGCGGAGGGGCACATCGTCGTTCGGCAAGGCGTGGGCGGCGGAAGTGTTCAGGTCATTGAAGAGGTGCAGGATCAGGCGTTGACCGCCGTCGCGCCGCTGCCTCATCAAGTTGGCGTGCACGCACATCGGCGCCTCGACTCTCACCGGAGGGCCGTCGGACGCAGCCCAGTCTATGGCATTTCGTAGCAGGAGACGTTGATATGGATACGCGTAGATATAATAGGCCGAGTCGAAGCCGGCGGCGAGGTAGGCGACGCGGCCTTCTCCGTATTTGTGGATGACGACTCCCGGGAAGTCCTGGCCGTCGGGCTTCGACTTCACTCGCAGCGTCCCGATCGTCTCCGTGTCGGCGCGAGGGACGACGCAGACCGCGGGACCTTTATAGGTCACGATACTATCGTTCACGTAGGTTTTCATGCGTCCCTGGTTCAGGAATGATTGCGTCTTGAGCCGGAAGTCGAAGACGTCCTTCCGCTTCTCCCAGTAGTCGGTGCCGATCGATTTCGCGAAATTGACATCCAGATCCCTGGCCTCGGAAGGCTTCGCGTCGGCCGTGACGCGATAGTCGACGCCGAAGACGTCGGCGAGCGCGAAGTTTCGTCGAGGGTTGCCGTATTCGTCGAAGAGCGAGGCGTCGAGGCTGGCCACCAGGCCGCCTCCTTGCTTCACGAACTTGCGGACGGCGTCGAGTTGTCTCCCGTCAAGGCAGGCAGTGTTGGCTAGGATCAGAACCTTGTAACGCGAGAGGTCGGCGTCATTCAGGTTCCAATCATTGATCACGGTAACTGGTAAGTGCTCCTCGACCGCCGTGCGGAAGGTCCCGAAGACGTTGGCCATGTAGCGCTCCTCGACCTGGCCCGGGGAGCGGCCGTAGAAGTTCCGCGAGTTGTCGCTCATGACGAGCGCCGCCCAGCGTTCTGGCTCCTTGTGGGTCAGCCATGGCTTGCGCTCCTGGACTTGATCCAGGCACCTGTACAGCTCTTTCTGCAAGAATGCGGGCTGGCTGACGGCGATGCTCGGCGCGGCCCCGTAAGTCAGCGCCAGCATCATGCGGCGCCCGATCTCGTGAGGCGGGAAGCTGTCCTTACCGTAGGGGTTGCCGTGGCTGAGGATGTAAGGCTCGCTGAAGGCCACGCGATGGTTCGTGGTCGACCAGATATAGGCGTTGGCGAAGGCCGGGACGATCGTCATCCCCCGGTTCGTCTCGTCGAGCCAGAATTCCTGGTCGGGGGCATCGAGCAAGAGGTTCATGCGCGAAGGCATGTTCCTGGGAATGCTGAGGAAGTGGCCGAACCTCCCGGCATTCGTCGTCCACGTGACGAGTGCCACGTCTGGCTTGATCCCCTTGAGTCGCACTTGCATGCGACGAACGAGGCCTTCCATCCGGCGGTCGGCCCAGTGCTGATAGCGGCGGAAGGCCGGGTCATTCATGTCGACGGCCGGGATCGGTTCCCCCGCGTCGCGACGATAGGCCTCGCGGCAGTGCTGGCAGTAGCAGAATCCGCCGTAGTGTAGGCCGTCGAAGCTGAAGGCGGAGACGTCGGGGAATTTTGTGAGGATCTCGGCGAGGACTTCGATGAAGAAGTCGCCATAGGGCCCGAGCAGGCAAAGCATCCCGCCATGAGGGGACTTTTGCATGTCGATCTGGGGCATCTCCAGGGTGTCTCTATCCACTCGGCGCCAGTCGGGATGAGTCTCGTAGACCTCCCTCTGGAGGCAAGGGGGATAGACGGCGAGGATTCGGATGCCCAATCGCTTGTACTCCGCGATATCCTTCACCAGCCGGTCGGGAGGCACATGCGGGCTACGCTTCTTCAATAAGCGGCTCTCGTAATAAGTGAAGAAGGGATCGACGAAGCCCATCTCGCTGATCGTGACCCCATGCGTCGCCGCCCTTACACGCGACTCCGAATCCATGACCGAGAGGGTGTATCCGCATCCGACCGTCTCCTGCACCCACTCCGGGATTGCCACCGGCCGGAATGGCTGCGTGTCGAACGGCTGCGTCATGACCGGGTCTTCCCAGATCGATCGCTCCTCTCCTAATGCCGGTTTTCTCGATGCGACCAGGGTCAACATAGCGGTCAACGCAAACACGAAGAGTCGCCCGTGGGTGGTCATCGCGTGCCTCGCATGGGGGGTTATCCGGACCGTTGAGGTCCCATTGCCGAAAACGGATGCAGTACGTTGATATGTCGGGTATTGGATCAGACCGAGGGGGACCTCGCCAGAAGATTCCGGCCGAGGCTCGAGGTGGGAACGATCTTCATCATCGCTGGCAATTCAGACGCAACGCAAACGCCGACCGCCACCGGAGGGAGCGGCCCGATCTCTCGAGGCGGCTCCCGCGGTGGCGGTTGCGAATTCAGGGGTTAGATTTCGGTCGACTCAGTTCAGGGTGAACTCGAGGCCCGGATCGTTGTCCGGTCCGCCGAGGGCCTTGAACTGAAACTGGCGATCGGTTTTCCACGTGACCTTGCCGACCATCGGGGGCTGGTCGGGGGGAGCGAGGAAGAGCGTATCGTTATCGAAGGTGGCCTGGCCCTTGATCGCATTCGGCTGGCCAGACGAGGCTACGTTCCAGTCGAAGTTCTTGTTGCCGTCCATCGCGAGCGTGATCGTGACCGAAGGATCCGGCTTGGCCGTCCAGGTGCCGACGAGCTTCGGGGGAACCGGGTTGGTCGGCAGAGAAGGGGGCTCCGGCGGGGTCCCGTTCGTCGGCTGGGCAGGGGGCGTCCCGTTCGTCGCGTTCGGATCATACACAGGTCCGGGAGGTGTGGCACTGGCCGCGTTGGCGTCGGGCTTGGGGGTCAGCGTCTCGATGAGCTGGGCCGAGAGCCGGTCCTGCGGTTGGAGCGCAACGACCTCCCTCAGCTTGGAGATCGCCGCCTCGATGTGCCCCTGGGTCAAATAGAGGTCGGCGAGGACGAATCGAGCGGCAGCGGCCCTCGGCGTCGCGTCGCAGTATCCCTCCAGGTTTCGGAGTTGCTGGGTGTAGATGTCGACCGACGGGTAGAGTCCGGAGAGGGTCGTCCAATCCCATCCTGGCCCGACGGTCAGCACCGTGTAGAGCGGGACGGCCGCCTCGTCGTAGCGCTGCATGGCGAAGAGACAGATCGCCCGGAACTGGTGGAGCATCGGATCGTTCGGCGTCTTGCGCAGGGCCGACTCGCACTGAGCCAGGGCGGCGTTGTAGTCGCCCGCCTTGAAGGCACCTCGGGCAGCATCGAGCTCCGAGACCGCCTGGGTGATGATCTCCGGAGGAGGCGGCGGGGCCGAAGGGTCGATCGGCTGGGAATAGTCGTAGATGACTGGTGGTGGCTGATCCGGGATCACCGGCTGCGAGACGACGATCGCCGGCTGGGCCAGGGCCGGGCTGACGTAATACGGGTTCGAGTAGCGGGAATATCCCCACTGGTTGAACAGGGCGCTCATGCCAAGCGCCGCGACGCCGATGCCGACACCCCAGCCGAGGGCGCTATTCCCGATGTTGTTGTTATAGCCGTAGTAGCCGTTGTTGTAACCGTAGCCACCCCCGCCGAAACCGTACCCACCCCCGCCGTAGAAGCGGTTGGAGCCCCAGCCCGATCGGAAGTAGTTCGGGTTCCAACCGCCGTTGACCCAGCTCGAGTGATAGGAGGCGTACCGCGAGGGGCCGCCCCAGCCACCGTAGCCGACTCCTCGGAAGCCGTTGCTGCCGCCGTAGCCGCCGGGGGGACGCCCGCCGCCATACATGCCCCAGGCCTGGCCGCCATGACCATGGAAGTTGTTACGGCTGTTGTTCTGAGTTACGTTCGTCACATTCGTGATGTTGGTAACCTGATTGCGGTTGACGTTGACGTTGTTTCTATTGACGTTGACGTTGTTCCGGTTGACGTTGTTGTTCACAACGTTCGTATTATTTCGGACATTGTTGTGGATGATCTCGTTGTTGCGAATATTGGCGTTATTGATGTTATTGCGAATATTGTTGTTGTTGATGTTCGTTGGCCGGTTGATCATCCCGGGCCGGTTGATGTTGACGTTGTTGTTGAGATTCGGCCGATTCTGGATATTCGGATTGATGCCCGGATTGTGGGGCGGTATGTGGTTGGCCTGAGCCCGGTTCCGCGCGGCTTCCATGGCCGCCTGGCGATTGACTACGCCGAGGTTATCGCCGATAGGGCGATTGGGCATGGGGCGGGCGCCCGCGCCGGGGCCGAACGGATTCGCTCCGCCGGGCCGAGCCCCGAGGTTGCCGGGTCTGGCGCCAAGATTGGCGGGTCCGCCGGGTCGCGCAGCAGGATTTCCAGGATTCCCGGGTCGAGGCCCACCGCCACCACCCGGTCGTGGTCCCCCACCACCACCCGGCCGCTGCCCCCCACCGCCTCCGCCACGGGGCGGGGCTGCCAGGATCGGCTGGACCTTGAATCCGCGAGCCTGCATCGTGGGTCCGGCGGGCCTGGACGCGGCGTGGGCAGGCCCGGAGGGCCGGGCTTGCGGATGTGCGGCCCGAGGCGGCGCGACTTGCCGAGCACGGTTGGCGGCCGGATTCGATCGGGGCGGGGGCGCGGCATTCACCCCGACCAGCGCCGAGGCGCCGGCAAGGACGATCGCCGAGAGGAGTGTCCGTCGCACTATGGTGTTCGGCATGTTCGAATACCTCAAGACGAAGTTGGGGGGGAAATGGGGGCAGAGATGTGTCGCATATGGTTCACTTGGGCTCGGGCGGTTTCCGCACCATGACGATTTCCAGGACTTCCGGTTCAACATCGGCTCCGAGGGTCCGGTCGGTCGACTTCCACTCGAGCTGATCCTTGTTGACGAATGTGAGAATCTGAGTTGCCGTCGCGACCCGACCGTCGCTCCTCACCCCCGTCGCCTTGATGAACCACTGGTTCCCGGACCTAACCCAGAGCCCGTCGCCGTAGCCCCCTCGGGAGTCGAAGACCCAGGACTTGATCTGCTTCGTGAGCGGATCCCAGCCGATCCGCTGGGTGCCGGTGAAGGCCGGCTGCCCCTTCATGCTCACGCTGAACGTCCGATGGATCGAGGCCTTGTCCTCCGACCATTTGTAAGACGTATGCACGACCGCATCCGCCGTCTCCTCGATCCAGTCGCCGATCAGCCACTCAAGCTGCTTGAGGTGCTCCTGCGGGGCGAGGTCGGAACTCGGCAACTCGCGGAGGCTGGCGAGGTACCAACGGCCGTCGCGCTTGATGTGCAGCCCGTGGAACCGCGAGTGGTGCGTCGCGCCCCCGCCCGCCGGGACGATCTCGCTGGTCCCGGCCGCCCGCGCGAGCATCCCATCGAGGAAGGTTACGGATTCGACGCTCGTCTTGATCTGGTCCCCTGTGCCGCCGCCGAACTGCGACGTGTAGTGCTGCAAGAGGGCGTCGCGGCCGTGGAGGATCCCCCCCTCCGCGTCCGCAGTCTCCCCCTCGGGCGTGAATAGTTCGACGAGTGCTTTGGCGTCTCCCTTTTGAAATGACTGGGAGAAGGCCTCATACGCTCCTTTGATCGCCTGCTCATCGTGGCTGCGTGCAGCCGCCGCCCCTTCCGGGGCTTCGGGCGCCTTGGGCGTGCTCGGCTCCTGAGCGGCCAGCCAGGAACCCATGACCATCGCCACGCCGAGCGCGACCGAGATTCGTGTCTTCATAGGACTCTACGCCTGTCCTCTTGGATCAATCACGACCCGGATTGGGTGATGGAGCCGGCTCGCCGCCGACTCCGGTCGATGTGGGCCGGGAATCGGCCAGCCAGATTGTTGGCGGCAAGGCATTCGTCCGCAAGCCCTCGCTGGAGTTTGGACATCTTCATGTTTGCCAGGCTCGGACGATCGATCGGCAAAGTTGCGTCAAAATCACAGATAGCCGAAGCCCATTCAGTCAGGGAGGATCCTCGGTCCCATCACCTCTCGCACGCAATCGTCGGCCCAGCGTCGGTTATTGGTCGAAGGAAGCCATTCCAGACGCCGTTGAAACCAATCAGGCCGCAAGCCCCCCCCCCACTTTCTTGCAGATTTCATGCCTTTGAATGAGTTGATCCCGGTGTTGTTACTAGAGTGGTCCTGGCCATTTGTGACGACGTCCCTTGAAATTGATACGGGTCGTGTTGGCGATCCATCGAAAAAGTTTGGCCAGATTCTCGAGAGCCGCCCCTATTAGTGGCGGAAGGCAACGATCCGAGGGGGAATCAGGCCAGATGACCATAGACCCGGCGGGCGCCACCATGTTCCAGATCCAACGCCTCTTCACCGAGGGGACGGTCACGGGGCTCTCCGACGCCCAACTGATCGACCGCTTCCTATCGGGACGAGACGGGTTGGCCTTCGAGTCCCTCCTCGCCCGACATGGCCCCCTGGTCTTGCGGGCCTGCCGGGGCGTGCTCCAGAACCCGAGCGACGCGGAGGACGCCTTCCAGGCGACCTTCATGATCCTGGTGCGGAAGGCAAGCAGCCTCCGAGGTCGCGCCAACATCGGCGGTTGGCTCTATCTGGTCGCCTACAGGGTCGCCATCCAGGCCAACGCCGCCGAGGCCCGGCGACGTGTCCAGGAGAGGAGGGCGGGGGAATTGGCGATCTCGAATTTGAAGGAAGGACGCGACATCCCCGATGAGCTGACCCCGGCGCTCCACGACGAAGTCGCGAAGCTCCCGGATAAGGCACGCCAGGCCGTCGTCCTCTGCGACCTCGAAGGCCTTTCTCTCGTCCGTGCGGCCGAGTCATTGCGCTGGAGCGAACGGACCTTGCGACGGCGACTGACGGAAGG
This sequence comes from Singulisphaera chitinilytica, assembly GCF_049331405.1. Lineage (NCBI taxonomy): Bacteria > Pseudomonadati > Planctomycetota > Planctomycetia > Isosphaerales > Isosphaeraceae > Singulisphaera > Singulisphaera chitinilytica. The sequence continues at coordinate 4,469,164 of NZ_CP186274.1, read as the reverse complement.
CCGCGAGAAACTCAAGGCCCGGCTCCGTCGCCGAGGTTTCGAGGCCGGCTCCGCGAGCATGGCCATGCTCCGCGTTCGCGAAGCCACCTCGGTCGTTCCGTCGCCATGGATCGACTCGACCGTCCGGGCCGCTCTATCAACGTCCATGACGACGGCCGTCATCAAGGGGACGGCCGGCTCGGCGGTGATCCTCGGTCAGGAGGTACTCAAGATCATGATGGTTCAGAAACTCAAGCAAATCTTATCGATCGTCGTCATCATGACGGTCATCGCCGGTGGAGGTCTTGCCGCCTTGGAACTTCGAGGCGACGAGCCGCAATCCAAAACAAAACTACCGACGTCGGCAACATCTGTCGTTGCGGCCCGGCCCGCGTTGGAACCCGACCCGCTCGATGCTGTCGGTACGTTCCCGGTGAAGGGCCGCGTGGTCGACCCCGATGGCAAGCCCGTCGCCGACGCGACGATCTACGTGCATCACTACAGCTTCGACCTGCTGACCAGGGCGACGGGCAACACGATCCCCGAGTCCCACTCCGAGAAGGTCGCGGGTACCAATCCCGACGGCCGATTCCGATTCGATCTCGACAAGTCGGCGAGCAATTTCCCGTACAGGGATTTCCCCGTCTGGCATGGTGCCCAGATCGCCGCCGTGTCTCCCGGCTTCGGGATGGCCTGGGTATCGGCCGAATCGTTGCTGAAGAAGGATGAGGCTCTATTCAAGCTCGTCCGCGACGACGTGCCGCTCCGGGGACGTATCCTCGACCAGCAAGGCCGTCCGGTCTCCGGGGTCGCGGTCTTCTCCCGCGAGGTCATCGACTTGGACGAACGGAGTCGAGAGACGAGCCTGAACCGCGGCGAGATGGGGAAGGCCGTGTCCCAGTACTCCGGACCTTCCTGGATCGAGCCGCGGACGACCGACAGCGAAGGTCGTTTCGAGATCCGAGGTGTTGGCCGTGATCGGGTCGTCCGGCTCGAGTTTCGGGGCCCGAATGTGCAGAAGGGGTATCTCCACGCCATGGCCCGCGAGGGCCAGGCCCGGACTCGCCCGGAGACGAATCGAGGCTCAGGCATGAACCGACCTGGCGGGCCTCCGCCCGCACTGCCATTCGTCGGCGCCAGCTTTCAGCATGTCCTGGGCCCGACCAAGCCGATCATGGGGACGGTGAAGGCGAAAGGATCCGAGAAACCCCTGGCCGGGATCCAGGTGCTGGCGACCGAGCCCTTGACCTGGACCGAGGTCTCGGCGCTGACCGACGAAAAAGGGCATTTTGAACTCCTGGGCCTGCCCAAAGGGGTTTCGTATAAGCTCCGCGTCATCCCGAGCACCGGTATCGACCCTTATCTGAGCGCGGAGGTCGTGGTCCCGGATACGAAGGGGCTCGACCCGATCGTCAAGGACCTCGTCGTCCCGAAGGGCGTCATCCTCGTCGGACGCCTCGTCGACCCGGCAACCGGACAACCCATGCGTGCCAAGCATGTCGCCTATGACAAGGCCCCGGGGAATAAGAATGAGGGGGATGCCGAGCTCAGCACTAGTGGCATCGTCGACCCAACTTTCCGGATCACGGTCCCGCCAGGTCGTGGGATGCTTGCCGCGAATCTTCGAGGGGAGAATCTCTCCTACCTGCGGGCGAGGTTGAGGCCGGCCGACAAGGGCAAGGGGATCGGCGGATTGGAGGATCGAGAGGCCATCACGATGCCCCTCAACGCTTACCATGCCTACCAGATGCTCGATATCCCGGTCGACGCGACGACCCTGGATGTCGCGCTCGACCTGACCAGGGGCGACACGCTCAAAGGGCGGCTGATCGGTCCCGACGGTAAGGCGGTCCTCGGCGCCAAGTATTCTGGTCATAGCGACGTCCGGACGCCGGCCAGGAGTCTCGAAGGCGACGCGTTCGAAGTCCTCGGATTGAAGCCAGGAACTCCGCGTCTCATCGTCTTCGGCCACGAAGAGCGGGGACTGGTCGGCTGGGCCTCCGTGACGAAGGAGGACCGCAAGCCGAGCGAAACCCTGGTAGTTCGGCTCGAACCCATAGCGACGATCAAGGGACGGCTCGTCGACGAGGATGGCCTCCCCATGGCTTCATCCGGCCTGATGGCGCAGACGCACTTCCCCGGTATCGGCGGCTTCGGACCCTCGTTCCAGGGCTTATGGCCCGATGACGAAATCTGGGCGACCGACGCCCAAGGCCGTTTCCAGGTTGCAGGGATCAGGCCAGGTCTGAAGGTCTCGGTCCACGTCCAGAACCCGTCCAAACCCGGTTTCCGCCTCGACACCGGCGATGTCTTTCGCCAACTCGAGCTGCGTCCCGGCGAGGTTCGCGACGTCGGTGATGTCACCGTGAAGTCGAAAGTCCGTTGAGTGCAAAGCTTCCTGGCGGTCTCGGACTCCTTGGTGTAGGCTGGGCCGAGGGATCGTGGCGAGAGGATCGCCCCGATCCGCCCTCGTCCCTGCATCAAGGAGTTCGAACTTTGGCCAGCAAGGCCGTCGGTGTGGGCGACATCGCCCCTGACTTTGAGCTGCCTGCTTCGGGGGGAGAAACCGTCAGGCTGAGCGACTTCCGAGGTAAGGCGGAAGTCGTGCTCTTCTTCTACCCGAAGGACAACACGCCGGGATGCACCGCGGAGGTCTGTTCATTCCGCGACAGCTATGAGGCCTTCCGCGACGCCGGGGCCGAAGTGATCGGGGTGAGCTCCGACTCCGTCGACTCGCACCGCCAGTTCTCGGGGAGGCTCCAGGTTCCCTTCCACCTGCTCAGCGACGCGGGCGGGAAGCTCCGGGCGACGTATTCCGTGCCCAAAACGCTGGGGCTATTTCCCGGTCGAGTGACCTATCTGATCGACAGGCAAGGGGTCGTCAGGCACATCTTCTCATCTCAGTTGCAGGTCAACAAACATGTTGACGAGACTCTGGCCATGCTGAAAACGTTGAGGTCCGAGGGGGTTGCCCCGTCCTCGAATCCTTGAGGGTTCCAGGAGCCCGCTCGGTCGAAAGTTGAGCTGTCTGAGCTCTGTGCGCAAAAACCTCGGGCGAACCGCGCCGGGGACGAGTATAGTGTTGCCGATATCCCAATCGGGTAGGCTCCTCTCTCGTCTCCTGGAGAATGGATGGCTCGCATGAACCGTCCTCGTGGGCAAATCTGCGCGTCGACCTCGCGGAAGCTGGCGACCGGGCTGGGCGAGGCCGCGAAGGCCCGCGCCTTGCTCGGGTTCGACGGGTTCGTCGACGAGATCATCGCCGTCGTCGACAAGCGTTATGTGGACGGTCGCTTCGACCCCGTCCGGACCATCGGCGCGATGGGGGACAAGATCCGTGCCGCGGCCGGGGAGTCGACCAACTACGAGCTCGTCGTCAAGCATCGCAAGCTCGGCGGCAACGGGCCGATCCTGGCCAATGCCCTGGCATGCCTCGGGATGGGTGTGTCGTACGTCGGCAGCCTCGGGCTCCCCGTCCCGGATCCGGTCTTCGCCGAGTTCGCCTCCAGGGCGGAACTGATCAGCATCGCCCAGCCGGGGCACACCGACGCCCTCGAATTCGACGACGGCAAGGTCATGCTCGGCAAGAACGGCTCCCTGAACGAGATCCACTGGGAGACGATTGTAGAGCGGGTCGGCGAGGAAAGACTCGAAGGGTTGATCGGCGGCGCGAATCTCGTCGGCATGCTCAACTGGACCATGATCCCCCGGATGAGCCAGATCTGGGAACGACTCGCGGACGAGGTCCTGCCGAAGCTCGGCCAGGGGCCTCGGATCATCTTCATCGACCTGGCGGACCCGGAAAAGCGGACGCCCGAAGAGATCCGGGCTGCGCTGGGCTTGCTGCGTCGATTCCAGGAGCATGCCGAGGTGATCCTGGGGCTGAACCTCAAGGAGGCACTCCAGATCAACGCGGTCCTGGACCTTCCGAGCCACGCAGACCCGGAGGGTGCCATCGCCGACGAGGCCCGGGCGATCCGCGAAGCACTCGGACTTTCCTGCGTGGTGATCCACCCGAGGCGGGCCGCGGCGGCGGCGACCGCGACGGAGGCCGCCAAGTTCGACGGGCCCTTCGTCAGGCAGCCGATCATCAGCACGGGCGCGGGGGATCACTTCAACGCCGGGTTCTGCCTCGGCCGGATTTTGGGGCTCGACCTCGCCGAAAGTCTTTGTGCTGGCGTGTCGACCAGTGGATACTATGTGCGGACTGCCAAGAGTCCTTCCCTGGCCGAGCTGGCGGAGTTCGTCGCGGAACTGCCGCCGGCCGAGTAGCACGTCCCCCCACGGCCCTTGCCGATCGCCGGATTACGCGTCCGCGATCATCGCCAGGAGGCCGTCCAAGGCTCTCGATTTCCCCGCACGTTCGACCCCGAGAAGCACCCCATGTCCACCGTCGCAGAATCACCCTCCCCTGAGCCGAGCGTCGCCCTGACGAAGTCGGTCTCCACGCCCACCGAGCGACTCGTTTCCATCGACGCGTTGCGCGGGTTCGACATGTTCTGGATCATCGGCGGCGAGGGGCTCGTCCTCGCCTGGTCCAAGTTCATCGCGGAAGTCACGAAATCGCCGGCGGCGAGCAAGACCTTCGAGGTCCTCGAGACGCAATTGGAGCACGTCCAGTGGGAAGGTTTCCACTTCCTCGACCTGATCTTCCCGCTTTTCCTCTTCATCGTGGGGACGGTCCTGCCGTTCTCATTGGGCAAGATCCGCGAGGAAGGGCGGGCCAATAGTGCCCTCTACTTTCGCGTCGCGCGTCGGGCCCTGGCCCTCTTCGTTCTGGGACTGCTCGCCAACAACATCCTCCGATTCGACTTCCAGAACCTGCGCTGGCCGGGTGTGCTCCAACGCATCGCGCTCGGCTACTTCTTCGCCGCGATCCTTACCCTCAGGTTCAAGCCTCGCACCTTGGCCTTCATCGTCGTCGGCATCCTGCTCGGCTACTGGGCCTTGCTCTCGTTCACGCCGGTCCCGGGCGGCAAGGCGGGGGATCTCACGATGGAGGGGAACCTGGCGGGTTACGTGGATCGTCACGTCCTCCCGGGCAAGATCGTCAAGGCCTATTACGGCTTCGGCGACAACGAAGGGCTTGTTTCGACGATCCCGGCCGTCGCGACGGCCTTGCTCGGCGTCCTGGCCGGCCACTGGCTCCGCTCGCCGAACTCACCGTGGATGAAGGTGCTCGGCCTGACCGTGGCGGGGTTGGTGAGCCTGGGGGTCGGTTACGCCTGGGGGATGGTTTTCCCGATCATCAAGATCCTCTGGACGAGCTCGTTCGTGCTGTTCGCCGGAGGCTGGAGCCTCTTGCTCCTGGCGCTCTTCTACATGGTCATTGACGTGTTGAAGCTGCGCAAGTGGGCCTTCTTCTTCGTCGTCATCGGTACGAACGCGATCACCATCTACTTCGGGCGGAACATCATCGACTTCCGCAAGATCGCCGCTTTCTTCTTCACGGGGCTGTCGACGCATACGGGAACCTTCGGCAGCGTGGTCATGCCGACGGGGATCCTCCTGGTCGAGTGGCTCTTCCTCCTCTTCCTCTATCGTAGGAAGATCTTCCTGCGAGTCTGATTCGGAGTGAGAGCCGAGGGGCGTCGGCGCTGGCGCCCCTCGCGTATTTCGAAGCTCAGGACTTCGGCTTGGGCTTCTCGCTCGACGTGGCCTGAGGTCCGAACCGCGTGTGCAACTTGGCGTGCCCGGCGAAGCGATCCCCATAGATCGCCCGCACGACCTGCCAGTCGACGAGGATCGACAGGGAGGCCAGGACGCAGCCGATGATAGCCGTGGCTCGCAGGGAAAAATGAGGACGAGGGATGCCGCTTTCCTTCGACCCCTGCTCTGAATCCGCGGCGATAGGCTCGACGGGGAAAAGCACGCAGAGCAGCGTGCAGACGGCGGCGTTCAGCAGGATCACCCCTTCCGTCACCAATCGCTGAGTGGTGAATCCCACGAGGGCCCGCTCGAAGTTACCCACGACGAGCCACCAGACATGAGCCAGAAAGAGCCATTGGCCCCGTCCCAACGCGCTCGCCGGGATCAGGGCTAAGGGCCTCCTGATGTGTCGCAGCAGGGGGACGAGGATCGTCAGCGCGATGAGGATGTAGGCGATGTCGAACCAGTGCGCCGCGGAGATCCCCATCATTTCGGCCGGCACGGCCTTCAGGCGGATCCACTCGGCCGGGTTCTTGCGGAAGTTGAGATAGCTGATGAAGACGAGGATGAAGCCTACGGCGTAGACCTCGGTAAATCGCCTCGGTCGACCTGACGTCGAAAGAGCCGGAGACCATCGAGCGATCGGGATCATCGCGATCGCCAGGGCGAAGCCGTTGAAGAGGCCCGTCGTCTGCTCGAGGATGCTGTGCCAGTTCGTGTCGTAGCCGCTGGTAACCTCGACGAGTTTCAGCATCGAGGCGGCCGCGAATCCGATCCCGCCGAGGATCCCCGTGACGAGGCCCGCGCGGGCGACCTCGCCCAGGTTGTAGCGTCGGCAATAGGCGAAGAGGCCTCCCACCAATCCCACGCAGCCCGACCAGTTATCGCCACGAGGCGGCGTCATCCTCATGCCGAGCACAAGTACGAGCACCGCGAAACCGACCCACCAGCCAATCCCCATGTACAGAACGAGAGAGGTTGCCAGATCGACCTTGCGCCGGACGCCCGCATAGGCGAGGGCCGCTAGGATGGCGGTGAGCGACCCGAGCCAGTCGGTGTCGTGCCAGTTAAGCGAGTAGCCTCGCGCTCGCAGCCAGGGTTCGAGCAGGGCCTCTTGAGCCCACCACGTCGCGATCACGACCGAAATCGGCCCGAAGAGCTGAGTCAGGCGCTCGCGATCGAGGACGGCCGCGAGGGCCGTCCCGATCCCGCCTGGAGCGGCCCAGAGGAATCCGATGACGAAGAGGCAGGCGAAGCCGTAGAGGACCGATGGCGAGTGGCCCGAATGCGTGTAGGCCACGACCTGCATGTACGACATGCTGCCGCCGAACGACCAGCCCAGCGCCCCGAGCATGCCGAAGTAGGCGACGCGCCTCTGCCAGTCCTCGCGTCGCGAGGTCAGGGCGATCGCGATGGCGGAGAGCGAGCCCGCCATCATCGCGCCGGTCTCATGGCCGAAATTGCCGCGGATCCCCCAGCCGATGGAGAGGGAGAGCCCCGTGAAGATCAGGGTTGGCCAGGACGGCGCGGGGACGGTCGTCGACGTTGACGACATGATGGTGACACCTCGTCGGCAAGGGTCGGGGGGGAACGTAATGGGGCCGGTCAGAGGCGAAGGTGGATGCCGTCGCGCTCGAGCGATCGAATGAAGAGATAATTGATCAGGAAGTAGAGGCCGACCGCCGCGCCCACGTACCAGAGCGGAGAGTCGTTGGGGACGAACGGCTTGATCGCGCCTCCGATCATCCCGTGCAGCAGGTAGGTGACGAGGGCATTCTGGCCGAAGGTGCGGAAGATCCCCGCTTGCAGGCCCGCTCGGTCGCAGAGGACGACGAAGATCGCATATACCGCGAGTGAGAACCCGGCCGAGAAGATGAGGTAGCTGATGCTTCCCGTGCGCTGACTCATCGTCCAGAGGTCGATCGGCCGTGAGGGGGGGAAGAAGGGGGGCGAGGCGAGCGAGCCGTCCATGCACGACAGGGCATATCCGAGCCCCATCAATACGATCGACCACGCGGCGAGGCGGGCGACCGCGTGACCTTTGGCACTCACGACGATATCGTAGGCGAGGGAGCCGACCAGCACAGGGATCGACCACGAGAGGAAGCCGAGCGGGCCGCCGTCGATGACCGGTCGTTTCCAGGCGAAGTCGAAGTAGAACCCGTACGAGAGCCCGAGGTGGAGCAGGGCACTCGCGACGAGGTAGGCGACTCGCACCATGGGGCCTCGGGCGATCACGGGCAGGACCCAGATCGAGGCCAAGGCGATGTGGACGAGGGTCTGGAAGATCTCCCTCGAGAAGGCCGTCGCGAAGAAGCCGCCGAGGCCGAGTTTCTCGAGGTCGGACCACTTCTTGTAGTCGCCGTCGAGGTGGTGGAAGACGAAGCCGACCAGCAGGAGCCCGAGGTTCCGCTTGATGGCGGAGATCGCCGCGGCCCGATATCCGATCGTCTCGAACCGCCGCAAGAACGTCAGGCGGAAGGCGAAGCCGACCGCGAAGAAGAACTGCGGCATGATCGTGTCGGCATAGCTGCAATACGTGTTGTGGTGCTTGAGCACCGCGGGCATGACGGCGAACCCGCCGATGAAGTTGACGAAGAGCATCCCGACGACCGTGTAGCCTCGGAACTGGTCGAGCGAGGCGATCCGGCCTCGCCCGGCGGGAGCGATCTGCGGTCCGGCCGTGTCCACAGGTTTGAACCTCAAATCCAAAGGGGAGGCGTCCGCGGCAAGGTCGCATGGCGCTCGAGAGGCGGGCTTGAGCCGAGGTCGCGCGACAAGACGGTGGCGTGCGACGGTCGTTGCCCTAGTCATAGCGGGAAAGAGGGCCGCTCGGAAGGGCTCGCCGGCCCGGGAGTATGAGTTTGAGGGATCGAGGGGCTGTCTTCGATGTGCCGCGCCGAAGCGGGGAAGGCGGGGGGATCCCTAGCTCACGCCAATTTTAGTATAATCGATGTTCTCGCTGGCGAATTACCCTGGAGAACCTGACAGATGAGCCTTCTCGACTCGTTGAAGAAGTACACGACCGTGGTTGCGGACACTGGCGACATCGACGCCATCGCCCAGTACAAGCCGCAGGACGCCACGACGAACCCATCCCTGCTCTTCAACGCGGCCCAGCAGCCGCAGTACGCCCACCTCGTCGAGCAGGCACTGAGCGACGCCGCGAAGGACGGCGGCAGCAAGGAAGCGCAGACCGAGGCTTTCATGGATCGGCTGTTCGTGGGCTTCGGCCGCGAGATCGTCAAGATCATCCCGGGCCGGGTCTCGACCGAAGTCGATGCTGGGCTTAGCTTTGATACCGAAGGTACTCTCAAGAAGGCCCATCGCCTGATCGGCCTTTATGAAGAGGCCGGCATCGACCGGAACCGGGTCCTGATCAAGATCGCCAGCACCTGGGAGGGGATCAAGGCGGCCGAGAAGCTCGAGAAGGAAGGGATCCACTGCAACCTGACCCTCCTCTTCAGCTTCGCCCAGGCCGTCGCCTGCGCCGAGGCCGGCGTGACCCTGATCTCGCCGTTCGTCGGCCGGATTTATGACTACTACAAGAAGGAGAAGGGGGCCGAGATCCCGGCCGACCAGGACCCGGGCGTGGCCTCGGTGACGAAGATCTACAACTACTTCAAGAAGTTCGGCTACAAGACCCAGGTCATGGGCGCGAGCTTCCGCAAGGTTGAGCAGATCACGGACCTCGCCGGCTGCGACCTCCTGACGATCAGCCCCGACCTGCTCGCCAAGCTGCAGCAAGGCGCGGGCGAGGTCACGCCGAAGCTCACCGCCGAGTCCGCCAAGGCGAGCGACGCCAAGAAGATCGAGCTCGACGAGAAGACCTACCGCTGGATGCACAACGAAGACGCCATGGCCGTCGACAAGCTCAGCGACGGCATCCGCAAGTTCTACGCGGACGCCCGCAAGCTCGAGAAGTTCGCCCAGTCGATGGTCACCCAGAAGGTCGGGAGCTGACCCGTCCCTGTTCGGGATACAGGCTTCGCGAGGCGATGAAACGAGGCCGAGGCCCCGCACCATGCGGGGCCTCGGCCTTTCTCTTTTGAGGGCGAATCGTCCCGGGTATTGAGGCGACGGACTTGTCGGTTGTAACGAGGGCTGGATCGAAACATTTCGTTCTTTTCCCCTTTCTCTGGGCTTAGCCTGGTCTACAATTTACCAGTGCGCGGGCATCCTCAGCGGCCGAAGTGCCGACGGGGTCCGAATCTTTTATGGCTTTCTCGGCCATCTGCTCGTCATGGGAAGTCGCCTCGCCGGCAATGCTTGACGGCGAGGACCGGGTCGTTAGCATCTTCCCATCGTTTATCTGCGCATGTTTGATCCATGAACCTGCGATTGCGGGTTCTCCGGGTCCGGGTCGCGTTGCGCATGCTTGCAAGGCCGGCTTCGAGTTTTCGAAATTTCGATCCGTTCCGACGCGAGTCCCGTATTAAGTCTATGTAGCCGGGCCAAGACGACCCGGGGTCACCCGATCGAAGGGAGCCATCCCATGAAGCACATCGACGGGCGTTGGCTGCGCTGGGCGACGATCGATGCGGATCAGCCGCGGGCGACGAAGGGATCGTCCGGGAAGGCCCGCCCTAATGAGTCGGACGAGATGCAGGCCTCAAAGATCACGAGCGAGGCCTTGGCCAGGCGGATCGGCACGGCGGCGCTTGCCTGCCGGGGCTATGACGTCAGCAACCTCGGACGCAGCCTCGAATTGCTCGAGCACCCGGCCTATGGGCCGGTCGTGCGTCGGAAGCTCGCCAAGGTCTCGGAAGTCAGCTCCGATGCATTGGGCAGGAAGGTCGATATCGCCGAGCACATCGTCGCATCCGAACCGACGTCCTTCGCGAAGTTCCCCTTGGACGTCGCGACCATCGTCGGCATGGAACTCGCGCAGCTCGAGCTGCTTGAGCAGTTCCACGGCATCCCCGTGCACAATGCCAAGATGTGCTTCGGGTATAGCATTGGTGAGATGTCGGCCTTGATCTTCGGCGGGGCCTTCTCGCTGGAAGGGTTGCTTCCGGTCCCGCTGCGGCTCGCCCCCGATTGTGCCGAACTCGCCGAGGACACGAGCCTGGGCGTGCTCTTCACCCGCGGCGGGGAACTCTCCGCCGAGGAAGTCGAGCGCCTCTGCCGTGCGGTGAGCGCCGAGGGGCATGGCTTGGTCGGCCCCTCCGCCTATCTGTCTCCGAACACGGCCTTGCTGTTGGGCCGGGGGAAGACCCTGGAGCGGGTCGAGAAGAGGATGTCGGAGTTCATCTCCGAGAAGGTGATCCTCAAGCGGAACCCGAATCGCTGGCCCCCGCTCCATTCCCCCTTGATCTGGGAGCGATCGATCCCGAACCGGGCCGCCGTGATGCTCTACCAGATGAACGAGCTACCGAAGGCCCCGAAGCCCCCGGTCCTCTCGTGCGTCACCGGCGAGCAGAGTTATGCCGGCCCTGAGGCGGAAGGGCGAGAGGTCCTGATCCGATGGACGGACCGGCCCCAGAAGCTCTGGGACGTGATCGACAAGACCTTGTCCAGCGGCGTCGAGCTGGTGATCCACGTCGGGCCCGCGCCGAACCTGATCCCCGCGACGTTCTCCAGGCTCGAGAACAACGTCACGCGACAGTTGCAGCAGAGAGGAAAGTATGTACACATGATCGGAAGGGGGTTCGCCTCGGGGTGGAATAGCCATGCCTGGCTGAACCGATTGCTCCCGTCCAAGGCCGCGCTGTTGCGCCTGCCGTTCCTCGTCCACATCACCCTGGAGGACTGGCTTCTCGACCACCAGCCCTCGACTGCTCCGGACGCCGTGTCCATCCCCCGCGGGGCGGGCCAGCAGGGGCTTGCATCGCCCCACGAAGCGGTGTAACGATTCAATCATGGCCGAAGAGGGAAGGATCATTACCATGAGCCAGGACCTCCAAGAACTCGAGCCGCAGACCTTCGTCGAAACCGCCCTGGAACTGGGTGGGAAGAGTCGTGAGGAATCACGCCGAACGGGGACCCTCGACCGGGCCGACGACCAAGTCGAAGCCCTCTTCGCGCCACGCTATCAGACGTCCAAGAGCCCCGTGCATCGCGCGGTCTGGGAGCACGATTTCCCCCTCGATCTCTTCATGCCCCAGGACCCGCAGGACGAGTCGAAATGGGAACGCGCGATGGAGAGTTCGCTCTCCGTCGTACGCCACCACAAGCGGGCGAGCACGCTGATCGACGGTCACGGCAAGGTCACAAACCCCTTGCTCAATGATCTCGCCGGCGCCGGCTACTGGGGCATGCTCGTCGACCCCGGATTCGGCGGGCAGGGGATGCCGTTCTCGGTGTTCGCCCGGTTCCTGACCAGGATGGCGACCATCGACCCAACCGTCGCCGGGCTCGCCTCGGTCCACGGTTGCATCGGCGCGGTCGACCCTCTGCGGACCTTCGGCTCGGCCGAGCAGAAGTCTCGGCATCTGCCCAAGCTGGCTCGCGGCGAACGGCTCTCCGGCTTCGCCCTCACGGAGCCCTGCGCGGGCTCGGACCTCACGGCCTTGCGGACGACTGCCAGGCTCGAAGGGGACGAATACGTCGTCAACGGCGAGAAGCTCTTCATCACCAACGCCGTCCCGGGGCGGACGATCGGGCTCGTCTGCCTGATCGAGGGGAAGCCGGCGGTCCTGATCGCCGACCTGCCCGAGCGCGAGGATGAGCATTTCCAGATCGTGCCCTACGGGCTCCATGCGCTTAAACACTCGTATAACAATGGATTGAAGTTTCAGGACTTCCGCGTCCCGAAGGAGAACCTGCTCGAACCGACTCGCGGCGACGGCCTGACGATCGCCTATCACGGCCTGAACTTGGGTCGCGTAGCCCTCTGCTCGGTCGCGGCCGGCACCATGCGGACGATGCTGGCGAACATGCTCCCCTGGGCCCATTTCCGACGGACCTATGGCGCGGCGATCGACACGAGAGAGCTGGTCAAGCGTCGGATCGGACGGCTCGCGGCTCTGATCGTCGGGGCGGATGCCCTCGTCGACTGGTGCGCGGGGCTGCTCGACCAGGGTTATCGCGGCGAGATGGAATGCATCATCGCCAAGATCTTCGGCAGCGAGGCGCAGAAGGAAGCGGCCGTCGAGCTGTTCATGAAGACCCACGGCGGTCGCGCATTCCTGCACGGGCACCTTTTCGGCGACAACGTCCACGAGTATCTCGCCCCCTGCATCTATGAAGGGGAAGGGGAGATGCTGGGGATGGCCTTCTTCAAGTCCTTGATCAAGGACCATGGCAAGCACTACTTCGAGCCGATCGGACTGGCCCTGCATGCGGCGGGCATCCGCCAGCCCAATCCGTTGAACCCGGCGCATGCCTGGGCCTTGCGGAGTGCCCTGGTCCCCTACGCCGGCTGGTGGTTCCGCGAGCACATGCCGTTCGGGAGCTCGATCCCGACCGTTGACGCGACCGGTCCCCTCGCGGATCATGCTCGCTTCGCCATGAAGGCCCTCCAGCGCAGTCGGTTCGAGGTCGACGGCGTGATGCGCAAGCATCAACTCCGCCTGGCCGACCGCCAGTGCCGGATGGCCGAGCTCTCGCAGCGGATCCAGGACATGGTCGTGATCCTGGCCACGAGCTGCTGGGGAACCAGGCAGTCGAGCCCGGTGGTCCAGGCCGCGGCGGACATCCTCTGCCAGGACCTCCGGCGCAAGCTCTCGGGTAAGCGTCCGACCGACGCCTATCTCCGGGCCGTCACGAAGCTGGGGGAGACCGTCGCCAACGGCGGGTTCCAGGCCATCGCCGGCATCGAGCCCGAGGCGATCCTGATGCCCTATCAGAACGACCCGGCCGCCTGAGTTCAGGCGTCCGGCCGGCTCGTCGAGGCACTTCCCATGGGACACTCGACGAGCCGAAATATTTCCGATTCAACATATCTCAATTCTTGCAAAGATACGGGGGTCGCGATGTCCGACGCATTTCAACTCGAAGAGCGGGACGACAAGATCGCCCTACTGACCCTGGACCTGCCGGGTAAGAAGGTGAACACGCTTTCCCGCGGCGTGCTCGCCGAGCTCGCCAGGTTCGTCGCCCAGCTCGAGTCGCGGACCGACCTCCGAGGGCTCCTCTTCCGGAGCGGGAAGCGAGGCCAGTTCATCGCGGGGGCCGACCTCAATGAGCTTGGCGCACTGGCCTATTCGCCTCGAGAGCACATCGAGCAGGCCATCGACTTCGGTCATCAACTGTTTACCAAGGTCAGCCGCCTGCCGTTCCCGACCGTCGCCCTGATCGACGGCAATTGCATGGGGGGCGGCACTGAACTCGTCGTCTCGATGGACGACCGGATCGCCTCGGATTCGCCCGAGACGAAGATCGCCTGCCCCGAGACCAAACTCGGCCTGATCCCCGCGTGGGGAGGCACGCAGAGGCTTCCACGCCTGATGGGGCTCAACGCCATCGAATTCGTTTGCGGCGGAGAGCCGGTCAACGCCAGGAAGGCCGTGGAGCTCGGGCTGGCGTTCGACGCCGTCCCCGTCGACAAGCTGATCGAGGACGGGGTCCGTCGGATCGAGTACCTCCGAGACTCCGGGGTGTGGGTGAAGCGTCGCGAAAAGCTGAGCGGGCGTTTGAAGTTGAGGCTCGACCAGCAGATGTTCGCCTTCTCGGTGGCCAAGGGACAGATTGCGGGTAAGACCAAGGGGCAGTATCCCGCACCCCTCGCGGCCCTGGAGGCGATCCAGAAGGGGAGCAGCCTGCCCCTCGACCAGGGGCTCGATGTCGAGAAGCAGGTGGCCCTGACCGTGATGGGCACTCCCATCGCCGCCAACCTGATCGCCGTCTTCTTCATGAAGAACCGGCTCGACCGGGATTCGGGCGTCGATCGCACGGACGTGACGCCTCGCAAGGTCGAGCGCGTCGGCGTCATCGGCGCGGGGCTCATGGGCTCGGGGATCGCGGCCGCGCATGCTCGTTCGGGCATCCCGGCGGCGATCGTCGATGTTGATGACGCCAGGCTCGCCGCGGGGATGCAGCGCGCCCAGGATGTCGTTGCGAGCCGGATCAAGATCGGCCGGGCGACCCCCAAGGACATGGCGGATATGCTCTCCAGGCTGAGCACGGCGACCTCGCCGGGCATCCTCGCCGACCGCGACGTCGTCATCGAGGCGATTACTGAGGACGAGTCCGCGAAGAAGGCGACCTACGAGCAACTTAAGGGCGTGCTTCGCGACGGGGCGATCCTGGCCAGCAACACCTCGACGATCTCGATCACCAGGATGGCCGAGTCGGTCCCCCATCCCGACCGTTTCATCGGGATGCACTTCTTCAACCCGGTCGATCGCATGGAGCTGGTCGAGGTGGTCCGGGGTGAGAAGACCTCGGATGACACTGTTGCGACGATCGTCGCGCTTGCCAAGCGGATCCGGAAGACGCCGATCGTGGTGAAGGACTGCGCAGGGTTCCTGGTCAACCGCGTCTTGTTCCCTTACATGAACGAGGCGCTCATCCTGCTCCAGGAAGGGGTGCCGATGGATGCCATCGACGCCGCCGCGACGAAGTTCGGCATGCCGATGGGCCCGATTGCCCTCCAGGATTTGGTGGGGATCGACACGTCGTTCTATGCCGGCAGCGTCCTCGCCGCCGCCTATCCCGACCGGGCCTCGGCCCCGGGGCTCCTGAAGGATCTGCTCAAGGCCGGAAGGCTGGGGCAGAAGTCGGGCTCCGGCTTCCGCAAGCACGGAGGCAAGAAGCCCGTCGCCGACCCCGCGTTCGACACCTTGCTCGCGAAGCATCGGGTGGAAAATTCCGGGACGAGCACGAGCCCCGAGGAGATCGTGGACCGGCTCATCTTCCCGATGCTGCTCGAGGCGACCCGCGTGCTGGAGGAAGGCGTTGTGCGCGAGCCGGCGGACGTCGATATGGGCGTGATCCTCGGGATCGGCTTCCCGCCCTTCCGAGGCGGCATCCTCCGATGGGCCGACGCCGAGGGCGCCGAGCGGATCGTTGATCGGCTGGAGCGGTTTGCCTCACTCGGCAAGCGATTCGAGCCCACCCAGACGCTCCTGCAGCACGCCCAGCAGGGGACGACCTTCTACCCGACCCCCAAGGGCATCGCCGCCCCCAGGATGGTCACGGCCTGATCGGCTCGCTCGAAAACGTTGAATCCAGGGCAGGCCTCGAAACGACGGGGCCTGCCCTTTTTTCCTGGAATACCATCAAGGACTCGTCGCGATTGGCGATCGTCGGATATCCTGGAGATCGCCGCAAAGAGGGCAAGGGAACTCCTCACGGGCGAGAAGGTGCCGAGATTATGCCGAACCCTGGGGGAGAGAATGGCGGAGGTGCGAATCGCCCTCCGAAGCGAAGACCTGACGGCAAAGGGCCTCGCCCACCCGGCGGGCCACGACCCCCGAGCGTCCCGAAGAAGAGTGGCGGCCTCAACCTGAGGTGCATTGGAGGCCGCGACTTCGAGCTTAAACACCCGCGCTGCGTCGAGGAGATGGAACTCGATTACGCCGAAGGGATCGAGCTTCGCGAGGCCGGCGACCCCGAGGCGGCCCGAGACGCCTTGCGATACGCCCTTCAGGGCTGTGGCGACAATCTCTGGGTCCACGTGGCCCTCGGCCGGATTGCTCTCGAGGAATTCAACGACCCGGCACTCGCCCGGGGACACTTCGGCTACGGCTTCGAACTCGCACAGCGCGCCATCCCGCCCGGCTTCGATGGCCGCCTGCCGCGCCATCGCCTGGCGAACCAACCTTTCTACGACGCCATCGATGGGCTCATCGCCTGCTATGAGGGCCTGGGCAAGCCTGAGGAGGCTGCGGATCTCCGCAATCTCGCGGCCTCGCTGCTCGGGGAAGGGCGAGGGAACAGCCGCCCTCCACGCAACCGTTGAGACACTTCGTAAGAGTTACAACGGGCGCGTCGAGAGTGTGAACGCGACCGCCCATTTCACCACTCCGAAAGCGTACTTCGCCGCCCATATTTCGCCCGAAATCGCGAATCGTGCCCGAACTGATATTGATCGTCGTCTGAGGGCCGGAGATCTCGACTTTAGTGAAATTTTCGGCCTTGCGATGATTTTGCGATCGGGATAGAAGACTCGCAGTTCGAGACCGATGCGAAAAGAGTCGCCGGAGAGACCCGTCCCCGACCCCCTCGACGAAAGTCGAGATCGGAGCGAAAGTTACCCGAGCGATAAATTTCTCAAAGATCTCCGATATGTTGTAGATCAAGGCGCGACGAGCGGGCGCTGGACGGGGTTCCAATGATCGTGAGTCGCCATGCCGGTGGGGTGCGAGCGCTCGCCCCGGCGAAGCTGAATCTGTTCCTGGAAATCCTGGGCCGCAGGCCCGATGGCTACCATGAGATCGAATCGCTTATGGTCGCCGTGGACCTGCACGACACCCTGACGTTCTCCGACGACCCCTCGGGGGAGATCACGCTGACCTGCGACGATCCGACCCTGCCGACCGGGCGTGAAAACCTGGTCGTCAAGGCGGCGGAGCGGCTGAAGCGGGCGTCGGGATGCACGCGAGGCGCGGCCATCGGGCTCAGCAAGTCGATCCCGGCACAAGCGGGGTTGGCGGGCGGCTCGAGCGACGCGGCCGCGACGCTGGTGGCCCTGGATGAACTCTGGGAGTTGCGGACTCCTCCCGACCAGCTCGACGCCCTGGCCGGGGAAATCGGCAGCGACGTGGCGTTTTTCCGGCATGCTCCGGCGGCGATCTGTCGCGGCCGAGGCGAGGTCGTGGAGCCCCTGGCGCTGACGGCGCCCCTTTACTTCGTCCTAATCTGTCCGCCTATCGGCGTGAGCACGGCGGACGTCTACAGTCACCTGATCCCTCCCGAACGGCCTCGGCCGCTCGGTAGGGTGGTGGACGCTCTGGTCGCAGCTCGACCGGACGTCCTCGGGCCGGAGCTGTTCAATCGGCTCCAGCCTGTTGCCGAGTCGCTCGCCCCCGCACTCTCGCGGGTCCGCGATGGCTTGGCGAGTCTCGACCCGTCGCTCGACGGGTATCTAATGAGCGGGAGCGGTTCGGCCTATTTCGGGCTGGGCCGCGACCTGGGCGCGGCGCAAGCCGCAGCTCGCAACCTTGAAACGCTCGGACTAGGACGAGTCCGGGTCGTATCCTGCGGCCCTCAAGCAGCAGAGAACGCCTCGTAAAGGAGTACCGGCTGTGGAGATCACCGAAGTCCGCATCAAGCTCATGGAAGACAACTCGGGCAGCAATGAGCGGTTGCAAGCCTTTTGTTCCATCACCTTCGATGATATGTTCGTCATCCGCGACCTCAAGATCATCGAGGGCGCCAAGGGCTTCTTCGTCGCGATGCCTTCGCGGAAGCTGACGGACCGCTGCCACCATTGCGGCACCAAGAACCACCTGCGAAGCCGGTTCTGCAACCAGTGCGGGAGCCGCCTGGACGAGAACCGGGCCATCCGCGACGCCGACGGCCGCGCCAAGCTGCACGCCGACATCGCGCACCCGATCAACTCGATGTGCCGCGAGAAGATCCAGGGGGCCGTTCTCGCCTCGTACGCCGACGAACTCGAGCGTTCCAAGCTGCCGGGCTACGTGTCGAGGTATGACGATCTCGACGCCGAATACGATATGCCGTTCGACCCGGCCGCCCCGGCCGTCGCCGCCCATGCGGGCGAGCCGCCCCTCCGCCGCGGGCCCCTCCGCGGCCACACGCAGCACACTCGCGGCAGCCAGTCGGTCCTCCGCGGGCCGCACGTCTCCCCTCGTAAGGAGAGCTCGCCGGAAGGCATCGGCTCGGATCGCGAGACCTCGCAGGGCTTCGGCAACGGCCTTTGAGCTGCGATGAAGGAGCGTCGAGCGACCTCCGGGCGTGGACGTCGTCCCGGGGGTTGCGGACCTCGAATTGACCTGCATTCGACCGGCCACGGCGCGCCTTCGCGCCGTGGCTTTCGTTTCGTCATGACGGGAGGTCCTCGGTGTCGCTACAATCGTGCTTGATGGAGGAGCCCGAAACCCAACAGCCCAATCCGGCCCCACGCCGACCTCGAGGACCAAGGCCCGAACCGGCACCCGTCCGTCGCAGGCCCAGTTGGCCCTGGCGCATCGCGCGCATTTTCGTCCTGGTCTACGTCGGACTCGCCGGCGTCCTTTTCTCGCTCCAGTCCGACCTCATCTTCCCCGGCGCCAAGCGACAGGGGCAGCCCGACACCGTCGTCAAGCCGAGGCCCGACGAGGAACTCGTCACCCTGACCACCGCCAAGGGGGACAAGGTCATCGCCCTCTTCGCCCCGGCGCTCTCTCTCAGGGGCGAGGAGCTCCCGGACGCGACCATCCGTCCGACCATCCTCTACTTTTACGGCAACGCCATGTGCCTGAGCGATGCCGTAGACCAGCTCGAGCACTTCCGCAAGCTCGGCTTCAACGTCATGATCCCCGACTATGTCGGCTACGGCATGAGCGGCGGCAAGGCGTCGGAAGCGGGCTGTCAGGCGACCGCCGACGCGGCCCTGGCCCACCTCCGCACGCGCAAAGACATCGACCCGAGGAAGATCGTCGCCGCAGGTTGGTCGCTCGGTGGCGCCGTGGCCATCGACCTCGCCTCGCGCGAGAAGGTCGCCGGCCTGATCTCGTTCTGCACATTCACGAGCATGGGGGACATGTCGCGCAAGAACTTCCCGTTCCTGCCGGCCTCACTCCTGCTCCGCCACCGCTTCGACAGCCTCTCGAAGATGTCGAAGGTGAGCTGCCCGGTCCTGATTGGACACGGCGCCCGAGACACGCTCATCCCCCACGCGATGGCCGAGAAACTCGCCGAGGCGGCGCACACGCCCGTCATGAAGTTCACCGTTGATGCGGCCGGCCACAACGACTTTTTCGCGGTCGGGGGCAGTCAGGTTCTCCTTGCGATGAAGACCTACATCGAACAGCTCATGCCGAGCGAGTGAGCCATCAACCGACTCGGAGGTAGGGGGACTACTCCCTCGCAACGAGTCGATGTCGACCTGTACGAATCCCAGACTGGCCGAGCCGTCTCGTCAGGGGCGAAGAGACGACTCGGCATCGGCGATCAGGCGCTCAGGGCCTTGACGGCCCCGTGGAAGATCCGCATGCCGTCTCCTTCCCGGTCGGTGCGGTTCCGTGTCCATCGCGGGTGGTGGAGCGGGTCGACGAACCGCTCGGGGTGGGGCATGAGGCCGAAGATGCGGCCGGTGCTGTCGCAGATGCCGGCCACCGCGCCCGGCGTACCGTTCGGGTTCGCCGGATACTCGGCCGTGGGCTTGCCGTCCTTGTCGGCGTAGCGCAGCAGGACCTGGCCTGCCGCCTCGAGCCGGGCGAGCTCGGCCGGATCCGAGAGCATGAACTTGCCTTCGCCGTGGGCGACGGGCAGTTCGATCGGCTCATCGTCGCTGATGAACGGGGAGAGCCCCGGGTTCGGCTGCATGCGGACCCAGCGCGACTCGAAGTGGCCCGAGTCGTTATGCGTGATGGTCGCGGCGCCGGTGCAGCCTTCGCCGGGCAGGAATCCGGCCTTCACCAGGACCTGGAATCCGTTGCAGATCCCGAGGATCAGGCCGCCTCGCGCGTGGAAGTTCCGGATGGCGTCGTTGAGGACGGTCCCCAGGCGGGTGGCCAGGATGCGCCCCGCGCCCAGGTCGTCGCCGTAAGAGAATCCGCCGGGCAGGGTCAGGATCTGGTACGAGTCGAGGGCCCTGGGCTCCTCGAGCAGCCGCGCGACGTGCCAGGTCTCAGCTTCGGCGCCGGCGAGCCGCCAGGCGGCCGCCGTCTCCTCGTCGCAGTTCGTGCCCGGGGCCCGCAGGATGATGGCGCGAGGTCTAGCCATGATCAATAATTGCCTTCGTTGGGCGAGTAGGTGGCGGGATAGTCGACCTCGGCGCGATAGGCCAGGTTGCGACGGATCAGGTCGGCTTCATAGACCTGGACCACGAAATCGGCGGCGATCTTCAAGCGGGACGAGGCCCCCTTGGCCGGGAAGTCGGCCGGGGCTCCCCGGCGGAACTCGGCCACGCCAACGTGCTTCGACCTACCCTTCACATAGTTGATGCCGGGGATACCGTCGGCGTCGCCCGAGATCAGGAGGGCGATGTCGTACGTATCCTGGAGCGCGACCATGTCGACGGCCAGGCTCGTGTCGAGCCCCTTCTCGTTCAGCGTGTGGTGCAGCAGGTCGACCTTCCAGTGCCCTTCCTGGCGGATCTCGACGAAGTCGGTCGCCGCCTGGACGCCGTGATAGAACCGCTTCTTTCGCTCGAGGGCGCGTCGCTTGCCTTCGTACCACTCGCGGGTCTCTGTGAAGCAGAGGTTCCAGGCCTCTTCCGCCCGGCGCTCCGCCGAGAGGTCCGGCATCCTGCGACCGACGTCCTCGAGGTAGCTGTCGCGGAGCCTCGGATTCAGCTCGAATCGGCTGCGGAGCCGGGACTCCGCCTTGGGGTCGTTCAGGTCCCACTCGTCCATCTTGCCGACGACATACCAGTAGATCCGAGAATGCTGGGCCGAGGGCCAGGGGGACCCTTCGGCGAACGTCCGGCCCCAGTAGTGCACGCTCTGCTCGAAAACATGCCGGTAGAACGAGCCATAGTCGTCCACGCGCAGATTCAGGTGCTTCAGGACGCCGTCAAGATTGGATCCATCTACAAATGTCACGAATCTTAGCATTTTTGATTCCCTATCAGATTTTACATCCATAAAGAACTCGTTGAGGTGGGAGACTCGATCTACCAGCGGAGCGGAACTTGCCACGCGGACTTCAAGTCGTCGAGGGAGACGTCGATCGCCGGCTGGCCCCCGAGCCCCGTGATCACGAGGCGAGGCGCGACTTCACCGGCCGGTTGCGACACTTCGCCGATTCGGGCGATGGGGAGGGACGCCGCGAGCTTGAGCAGGGGGGGGACGGCATCGGGATGGACTTCGAGCAGGAAGCGGGTGGGGGACTCCGAGAAGAGGAGGGCGGCGTCGTGGGAGGCGTCTTCAGGACGGGGAACATCTTGCAGCGAGGCCTTCACGCCCAGGCCGCCGGCGAAGGCCATCTCGGCCAGCCCTGTGGCGAGGCCCCCTTCGCTCAGGTCGTGGCAACTACGGATCAGGCCCTGTTTGATCGCCGAGTGGATGAACGCGAACGTCGCCTTGCCGCGCTCGCCGTCGACTCTGGGCACGCGCCCGCCTTCGGTCCCCTGCGTCAGGGCCCAGTGCGAGCCGCCCAGCTCGAGCTTGGTCTCACCCACGACGAAGAGGACGTTGCCCGCTTCCTTCAGGTCCATGGTCACGCAGGTGCCGACGTCCGGGACCTGGCCCATCGCGCTGATGAGCAGCGTCGGCGGGATGGCCCGGCTCTGCCCCTCGTGGGTGTACTCGTTGTAGAGGCTATCCTTGCCCGAGATGAACGGCGTGCCGTACTGGAGGGCGTAATCGTGGCACCCCTGAGCCGCCCTCACGAGTGAGCCGAGGGTCTCGGGGCGCTCGGTGTTGCCCCAGCAGAAGTTGTCGAGCAGGGCGATCTTTTCGGGATCCGCGCCGACGGCCACGCAGTTGCGGATCGCCTCATCGATCACGCAGCCGGCCATGGCGTAGGGGTCGAGCTTGCCGTAGCGCGGGTTGATCCCGCAGCCGACCGCCAGGCCTCGCCGGGATCCCCGCACGGGAAGGACGACGGAGGCGTTGCCGGGGCCGTCGTCGTCGACGCCGACCAGCGGCTTGACCACCGTGCGGGCCTGGACCTCGTGGTCGTACTGGCGGACGATCCACTCCTTGCTGCAGACATCCCAGGCGGCGAGGATCTTGAGCAGGTCGTCGCCGTAGTCGGTCCGATCGGGGAGCGGCAGGTCCTTCTCGGGAGGCGCGGTGTACGTCGCCGTGCGGACGACCGCGGGCCGGCCCTCGTGGAGGAATTCCATCGAGAGGTCGGCAACCGTCTCCCCCTGATAGCGGAGGGTCAGCTTGCCCGTGTCGACGAACTCGCCGAGGTCGGTCGCCTCGACCGACTCTCTGGCGCAGAGGTCGTGCAGCGCCTTCCAGTTTTCCGGGGGCACGGCCAGGACCATGCGCTCCTGGGCCTCCGAGATCCAGATCTCGGTGTAGGATAGCCCTTCATACTTGAGCGGGGCCTTCTCGAGGTCGACGAGGGCGCCGAGGTGCTCGCCCATCTCGCCGACGGCCGAGCTGAAACCGCCCGCGCCGCAGTCGGTGATCGAGCGGAAGAGGCCCTTATCTCGGGCCTGGAGCACGACATCCAGCACCATCTTCTCGGTGATGGCATTGCCGATCTGCACGGCGCCGCCCGAGAGGCTCTCGCTCTCGGCCGTGAGCTCGGCAGAGCTGAACGTGGCGCCGTGGATGCCGTCGCGGCCCGTCCTGCCGCCGATGGCGACGATCCGGTCGCCCGGCTCGACGCTCTTGCTCGACATCCCGCGCGGGATCACGCCGATCGTGCCGCAGAAGACGAGCGGATTCGCGAGGAAATCAGGGTCGACGACGAGCGCGCCGTTGACCGTCGGGATCCCCATGCGGTTGCCGTAGTCGCGCACGCCGGCGACGACCCCCTTGAGCACGCGCTTGGGATGGAGCACGCCGGAGGGGAGGGCATCGGGGGGGAAGTCGGGGGCGGCCACGCAGAAGACGTCGGTATTGCAGATCGGCTTCGCGCCCAGGCCGGTGCCGAGCGGGTCGCGGATCACGCCGCCGAGGCCGGTGTTGGCTCCGCCGTAGGGGTCGATGGCCGACGGGTGATTGTGCGTCTCGACCTTGAAGCAGACGTCCACATCATCGTCGAACCGGACGACGCCGGCGTTGTCGGCGAAGACGCTGACGAGCCAGTCGGAGTCGAGCTCGCGAGTGGCCTGGAAGATGGTCTGCTTCAGGAGGTTGTTGATGACCTGGCCTTCGAACTCGATGAGTCCGCGGAGCGTCTTGTGCGAGCAGTGCTCGCTCCACGTCTGAGCGAGCGTCTCGAGCTCGACGTCGGACGGGTCGCGGCCGAGCTCGGCGAAGTGGCGCTGGATCGTCTGCATCTCGGCCAGGCTGAGGTGGAGCTGGCCCGACTTGCTGAGGTGCAGGAGCTCGGCGTCATTCATGCCGCGGAGCGCGACGTCGACGCGGTGGAACTTGTACTCATGCCCCTGACCGAGTCGATCGAAGGGCAAGGCTCCTTGGATCGCCTGCTCGACGGCGTCGTTGGCGAGCACGCGCTGGATGAGCCTGGGGAGCTCTTCCGCGGGGCCATCGACGAGGTACGTCCGGATCGTGCGGACGTTCTCGACACCGAAGTCGAGGTCCTTCAGGAGGGCCAGGGCGCTCTCGGCCTCGGGGTCGGTCACGCCCGGCTTGGGGAGGACGTGGACGGCGTTCGCCCGGCCGAGGCCCGACTCACGCGAAGGCTTGACGGAAAAGGCTTCGACGACCGGATCGACGAGGATCTGCTCGGCCGCTCGGATCAGGTCGTCCTTCGAGAGCGTCCCTTCGACCAAGAATCCGCGACTTGCGGTGATTCGCCAAGGACCCGAGAGACCCAACTCGACCGACTCGGCCTCGATCCGTCGACCTTCGCGGTCGACGGTGCCCGCGGCTGCGTCAATCTGCAAATGCCATAACATGATGAGATTTAACTCGAAGAGGACGAAATTGGATCAAAGGTTCGTTCAAGTCAGCCGATGTACCAATCCGTTGGTGTGCCGAAGACCCATGTTGAGGGACTAGCTTCGCGACCGGTCGCGGGCCAGGGGGTGGCCCGTGATCGGCGAGGTAGGGTAACGCTTTAATCTTGTCGACGACGACCACCGGGGCCGCGAGGCGGGAGAAACGAGTTCACGCGCACCGCAGGATCAAGGATACGTTTCCAGGTTGTCCGTTCCAGGATGAAAATCAAGTCATCAGGATGCAATTCTCAACTTTCGATGCCCACCGCCGAGTTTTCCGAGTCGAAACGAGCCCGCAGGGCCTTGGCCGAATCCCATAAGTCATTCAGCGTCGGTTCGTCATCGGCGACGAGGGCGTCCTTGAACGCGGAGAGGCGCTTTTCGAACGCGGTCATCGCCTCGAGGACCGCCTCGCGATTGGCCCGGAAGATCCCCGACCAGAGCTTCGCATCCGACCCGGCGACCCGCGTCCCGTCCCGATAAGCCCCGGCGGCCATCGCCAGGATCTCGGCGGGGATCACGCCGGCGAGCGCGGAGGCCAGGGCATGCGGCAGGTGGCTGGTCAGGGCGAGGGCCTTATCGTGGTCTTCGGGGGTCGTCTCGATCATGCGGCAACCCAGGCCGCCCCAGAACTCTCGGGCTCGTTGCAGGCGATCGGGCGGGGTGTCGGCCGTCGGGGTCAGCACGCATGACCGGTTCACGAAGAGGTTGGCGTCGGCGAAGGCCACCCCTTTGCGTTCGGAACCTGCGATCGGGTGTCCCCCCACGAAGACCGCGCGCGATCGATCGTGCTTGGCGACCTGCTCGACGATCTCGCGCTTCGTGCTCCCCGCGTCGGTCACCAAGACCCCCTCCGGCCCCCACTCGGCTGCGTTCCGGACGTCGTCGACGATCTGGGGGACCGGCGTGCAAATGACCACGACCTCCGCTGCGGCCACCCCTCGTCGAGGATCGGTCGTACCTTCGTCGATCGCCCCGTGCCGGACTCCCTCATCGAGTCTCGAGGCATCGCGACCGATCCCCACGACCCGTTCGACCAGACCCCGTTCCCGAAGCGCTTTCCCGACCGATCCGCCGATCAAGCCGACTCCGACGATTGCAACGGTCCCAAGACGCGGCAAAATTCACGACTCCTCGACATCGCCAGGCAACGATTTAAAAATTTTAATACGAAATTCCAACCAGGCCAATGCCCAAGACTCAGAATGCCTCTCTCGATCGGGATTGCCTAGTCTGCCCTTTCTCGCAACTTTAGCTCGAGAATCGCAATTTGGCCGACGGTATTACACTCCGATGTCCAGAAAGGGCTTGAGCGCCTCGGACATAGCCATGGCTGACTTCCAGCGATCCTTCGGATTCTTCTCGAGCGCCTTACGGAGCAGACGCTCCAGGCCTTCGGGTGCGTCGGGCCGGTGGGCGCGCAGCGGGACCGAGGGATTCTCGAGGATGATGCTGTACGCGTCGTTCCGCCTCGGGTCGAAGTCGAAGTACGGATAGTTGAGGGTGAGCAGATAGTAGAGGGTCGCCCCCGCGCTGAAGAGGTCGGCCGACTCCTTGATGTCCCGGAAATCGCGGATATGGTCCGGCGACAGGAACCCGATCGAGCCGCCGATGTCCCCCTGGTGCGTGAGCCCGACGAACGCCTCGTTCTCACGGAAGCTCTTGGCGAGGCCGAAGTCCGAGAGCTTGACCTGCGGGCGGTGGGGTGGGCCCACGATCAGCAGATTCGACGGCTTGACGTCGCGATGCACGTACCCCTTGGAATGCGAATAGTCGAGCGCCGAGAGCAGAAACCGTCCGATCCTCGCGGCCGTCCCGTAGGGCAGGGGGGTTGACAGCGTCGAGACCCATTCGAGCGCGTTGCGGCCGGCGACGTACTCCATGATGAGTTGGAACTGGCCGTCGAGCTCGAAGATGTCGTAGAAGGCGACGATGTTCGGATGGCACTGGCCAGAAGGCATCAGCAAGTCTTTGAGGACGAGCATCTCGCGACGGAAGTAGTCGCGGGCGCGGTCGTTCGTCACGCCGACGGAGGGCATCATCTTGATGGCCACCGGCCGGTTGACCGAGAGCTGGCGGGCGAAGAAGACCTCGCCCATGCCGCCGCCGCCGATCCTCCGCTCGATGAGGTAGTCGGGATGCGTCTCCGGGAACCTGCGCCTCATGGACTCGCACTGATCGCAGAGCCAGATGACCGGCTCGCTGGGATTCGCCCGATGCTCGGGCGTGTCGAAGCCCTCGGGCGCGGCCCGGCCGCAGCCGAGGCAATAGATGGGGAAGGTACCGTTGGACGTCGACCGGTCGACCACCACGTCGAACGCGCTATCGCCCGCCGTGATGACGTCTCCGTTGCGGAGGGGCGTCGACTCGACGCGGAGGCCGTTGATCTTCGTCCCGTTCGTACTCCCCAGGTCTTGCAGGATGCACTGCGGCGGCTCGACCTCGATCCGGAAGTGCTCTCGGGAGAGGAGCCGATCTTCGTGCATGGAGAACCGGACTTGCGACGAGCGTCCGACGACTGCCGCGTCGCGGTCGCTCAGCAAGAGTTCTCGACCTGAGTGCGGGCCCCCTGTCACCCGAAGGACGACCTGCATCCGACTCTCCGAAACCCCGAAGCGGACAGACTCTCGTCGAGGTTATCCCAATCCAATATGTCTCGACCACGACGACGTCGATACGGTGAGGGGCATGGCCAAAGAACCATGCCCGGCCCACGGAGATAACCTAGTAGACTATCATAGCCGAGATCGGCTCATACGCGGTACTCCTGATCGAAGTCATTGCGGCCGAGGGTGCGAAGGGACGAGCGACGGGGCCGTCTTGGCCGTCGGGCTATTTCACCAGTCGCTCGGCGGCGATTTCCCTGAGCCGCTTGAGGTCGATCTTGCCGGTCCCCAACACCGGGATCTCGTCGACCGGGATGAAGTCGTCGGCCGAGGGGATCCAGAGCCTGGGCATGTTGCTCGCATTGAGGCGTCGGCAGATCTCCTCGCTCGAAATCTCGAGAGGCGTGTGCAGGACGCAGAGGCGTTCGCCCCGCTTGGCGTCGGGGAGGGAGGTTACGGCGATGTGCTGGTCGGTCGTGCCGGCCGCTTCGACGATCGCGGACTCGACGGCCATGTGCGGGACCATCTCGCCGCCGATCTTCGAGAACCGGCTCAGGCGGTCGGTGACCTTGAGGAACCCGTCGGGGTCGACATAGCCGAGGTCCCCCGTGTTGTACCAGCCATCCTTGAGCACTTTCGCCGTCGCATCCGGCTTGCCGAGGTAGCCGACCATGACCTGGGGACCTCCGACCAGGATCATGCCCTCGACCCCTTGCGGAAGTTCGGCCCCGGTATTGATGTCGAGGATCTTGATGTGAGTGCCGGGGAGCGGTCGGCCCACGGTCCCCGGGCGATTGCCGGAGACCTTGCGGCCATCCGCCAGGGTGATGTCGGTCGGGATGTTCACCGCGACGACCGGCGAGAGCTCGGTGCAGCCATACCCCTCGAGCGGCTCGATGCCGAGCTTGTCCCGGATTTCGCGGGCGAACTCGGGCTTGAGCTTCTCGGCGCCCAGCACGAGGTGGACCAGCGACGAGAACTGCTTGGGGTCGCAACGATGCAGATAGGCCCGGAAGAACGTCGGCGAGGCCGGCAGCAGCGTCACCTTATATTTCTCGCACAGGGTCCCGATGATCTTGGCGTCGAGCGGGCTGAAGTGGAAGGCCACCCGCTTGCTCAGGCAGAGCGGCGTCCAGAGCGTCACCGTGAACCCGAACGAGTGGAAGAACGGCAAGACACCCAGGACCGACTCATCCTTCAGGAGCACGATCTGATTATTAAACTGGGAGATGTTGTTGAGGATATTCCCGTGCGAGAGGACGACCCCCTTCGGATCCCCCGTCGAGCCCGACGTGAAGATGACGGTGGCCGTCTTGTCGAGGCTCTCGTCGCGGAGCCCCGGCAGGAAGAGTCCGAGCATCGACATCGGCACGGCCTTGCAGACGGTGGCCGCCCAGATCTTGTCGACGAGCGTCATCTGCTTGGGGATATCCTCGAGATAGATCAGATTCCCCTTGGGTGTGACCTTGAACCGATCCAGCGCCTTCTTCGACGTCAAGACCTGCGCGATCTTGCACTGGTCGATCGACGCGTTGATCAGGTCCTGGCTCGCGGTGTAATTCAGATTGACCGCGATCTTGCCCAGGAGCGCCAGGGCGATGTTGGCCACGGCCGAGGGGACCGTGGGGGGGAGCAGCAGGCCGACATAAGGCTCCGGACCGAGCAGCCTTGCCAGGACCCGACTCAACGCCAGCGAGCGCAGCAGCGTCTCCGAGGACGTGAGCTCGGACCCGGTGCTGTCGGACATGCAGGGTCGTTTGGGGTTGCTGCGGGCTTCATAGACGAAGGCGCGCGGCAGCGACCGCCAATGAGCGGGCAAGGGGGGGAGGGGGCGGGCCTCCTTGGCCTGGGTCGTCGCAGGGCTGGCTAGGATCTCGGTTGTCATGGCGATTTCTCGGTCGGCGACCCGGTATTCTGCCTCGGCCCGGGGTTGCCGTGGACCATCGAGTCGGTGTGGAGGGAAGATCCATCAATGTACGAGACGCTACGGCACCGTACAAATGATTCCTGCGCGGCAACGCGCCGGAGGTGCCATCCGGCCAGTCGGGTTACGGTGATCGACTTGGGTGGAGGACTTATCCGGCGATAACCGCAAGTCTCATCGGCGAAAATGGGCTCCCGAATCCTTCAAGAGATCGATCGTTCGAGCCTTTGGCGAGATTTCCGGGCTCGGATTCCCGACCCGAGAATGCTCGAGCCCGCTTTTCTCTCGAGGGGTGTTCAGGCACTTATTCGCCGACAGGAACTTTCGTACCCATTGACTATCGACTATTAGAATAGGGACGCAACAATGAGGCTTGGGACGATGCCATCAATTCTGCTTCCAATGGCCATCGTCGAGAGTTTGACGCTTGTCCCAGGTTATTCGGCGAAGCGACGCGCTTGTGGCACTTCGCCTCGAAGTTGAGTGAGCCCTGTCCTCTTAAGAGGGCGCGACCCGTCACGCGGGCCGCGGATTCATGGAACCGTCACTTTCCGAGAGGCCGGCGCGACTGCAGGTGGAGATGCCTTTTCGCGTCCAGGGCTACGACATCGACTTCGCCCGGATCGTCAGCAACATCGTCTATGTTCGCTGGTTGGAAGACCTTCGGCTTAGATTCTGCGATCGGCACTATCCCCTCGAGGAGATGATTGCCCAGGATTTCGTGCCGGTCCTCTCAAGCACGCAGATCGAATACAAACGGGCGATCCGGTTCGGCGATGAGGTTCTGGGGCGGATCTGGTTCGTGGAATTTCAGGGCCCGCGCTGGATCTTCCAGTGCGAGTTGCTGGTCAACGGTGAACTCTCGGCGACCGCGATCCAGACCGGAGCCTTCGTCCGCCTGACGACGTCCAGGCCGATCAAGGTTCCCAGAGACCTGGCGGAACGATTTCAGGTGGGCGGGAGTTTCACCGAGCCGGAATCGACCTGACCTCGATCGGAGCGACGGAGAAACCGCCCAAGCCCGGCGATGTCCAGCCGATCGGCGCGATAGGCGATGTAGCCGTCGGGGTGGATCAGGAAGGGAGCCTGCGGGACCTCGTGGCTCAGCCCATAGGCCTCGAAGACCTGCATCCCGGAGGCGATCAGCCCCCGCTCAAGGAACCGATCGGCCAGGCCGAGGCTCAGGAAGAGCTCCATGGACCGGGCGTGGATCCCGAAGGCATGCGACTCATGGGCTTGCTGCTCACCCTTGTCGAGGATCCTTGTCTTGATCCCACGATGAGTGAGGAGCAGGGCGGCCATCAAGCCGGTCCGACCCGAACCCACGATGACGAGGTCGGTGTCTTGAGGATCTGATGGCTCGCTCGCCATCGGGATTCTCCGTCATGCCTGAATCGTGCCAGGGGTCGATAGAGGGACGAGCCCCACATGAGTAGCCGACGCGTACGACCGCGATGAGTCGAGTCGTCGGCTGCAGCCATGCGAGGGATCGGCTTCATCTTCCCCGAGTGGTCCGGACGGGCAAGAGGGAGGAACGGATCGCGCGAGCCATCTGAAAGGCTTCGAGGTGAAGTCTCTGAGGAGATGTCGCCCGGGGAGACAGTGTGCGTCTCCCGGGCGTTTTAATACGTCATAAATCCACGGCCTCTGGCCGTGCGACCCGAAGAGCTTCGAGCGATCCGACGTGCAATGAAATAGGCTCCTCCTTCCAGGAAGGCCCCGAGGGGCAGGAAGGAGGAGCCTATGCACGAATGGCAGAGCCTTTCCCATGTCCGGTGGGAATGCAAGTACCACGTCGTGATCATACCGAAGTACCGCCGCAAAGTCTTCTACGGAAGGCTTCGGCATCAGATCGGCCCGATCCTTCGGGAATTGTGCCGTCAACGCGGGATCGATCTGTTGGAAGGGCACGCGATGCCCGACCACATCCACCTGTGCTTGAGCATACCGCCCAAGTATAGCGTGGCGAACACGATCGGGTTCCTGAAGGGCAAGAGCGCCGTCCGGATCCATCGTGAGCTGTTGAAGGAGCGCCGGATGACGGGCCTGCATTTCTGGGCGACGGGTTATTGCGTGAGCACGGTGGGCCTTGATGAGGCCCGGGTGCGGCAGTACATCCGCGAGCAGGATGAGCTGGATCGTCGGCAGGGCGAGTTGAACCTGGAGTAACCCCGTAGGCCCCGAGGGGGCCTTCCTGGCCTTACGCCCCCCGCGGGGGCTACCGCATGTACCGGGCTCCGACGGAGCGACTCAAGTCATCGCCCCCAACGGGGGCTTCCTCACGTATCGGGCCCCCTCGGGGGGCCTTCCTGATACCTCGGCCTCCGGCCGAGGAGCCTCATTCCCAAGGTTCAATAGGCGTCGGAACTGATGACCTCGCCACCCCTGGTGCTGGCGAGCGCCCGATAGGTCAGGGGATTGACCGCGTCCTTGACGAACTTGACGCTGCCGTCACAGAACCCGACATTCACGCCCGCCGGGTGCTTGCTGCGTGCGGCGGTGATGACCAGGCCATTGGGGCCGGCAATACAGGGCGGATTCGTCGATCCAGGGTAGTTGCAATAACCCTGGTCCTGCATCCAGTCCGGCTTCGATGTGTTGGGTGTGAGGTAGCCGGAGAAGTTCGCGGCATAGGCCCAGTGCGAGAAGCCACGAAGGTCCAAACTCGCGCCACTGATCCCGACGAGGACTTCGGAGACCATCATGGTGTTACTCAGGCCGTCGGTGATCCCGGCGAAGCGGACGACGCCGTTGGTCGCCCCCTGGCCGCCACCGGCCGCGATGTCGGGCAGCGGGGCACCGACGTCTCCGAAGGGGGCGCCCATGAAGTCCACTCGGACGCTGTTATCCAGGAGGTAGGGGACGAACGAGCCCCCCTGGACGCTCCCCTGCTGCATGGTGATGTTGCCGAAGTTGACCACGTAGTTCTGCGAGGTGACGTTCTTGCCGAGGTTGCTGATGCCGGCCGTCTGCGTGTTATTGCCGTCGCTGGGGCAATAGTACGCGTTCACTCGCGTGGAGGTCACGGTGATATTGGCAGCGCCGGCGTATCGGAAGTCGCCATCGACGTAGCCCGGCAATCCGGAGTTGTTCCCCACGCTGTTCCACGAGTTGAAAAGCGCCTGCTGCTCGACATATGGGAGCAGGGGGATCAACCACGAGCCCCAGCAACACCCTCGCATGCCCTGGGGCAGCGAGCTGTGAGTCGACTCGTAGTTGTGCATGCCCAGGCCGATTTGTTTCAGATTATTGACGCATTGAGCCCGCCTCGCGGCCTCGCGAGCGGCCTGCACGGCCGGGAGCAATAACGCGATCAAGACCGCGATGATCGCGATGACCACGAGCAATTCGATCAGGGTGAAGCCAATTTCGTGGCCCCGACGTGAACGATTCGTCATTGGGATTCCTCAGAGCCAGGATTGTGACGCGAAACGTGGTGTCACGAAAACTCGGATCGGCAGCGGCGGGCGCAGGGCGATCGTATCGACTCGGCGAAATGCTGCCGGGACGGTCCGCGTGGAGGAAAGATAGGCACGTGCCGACTTACTTGGACTTCAACTCATAGTTGAAGTTGGAGGGGCCGTCGACGGTGATGTCGGCCATCAACTCGGAATTGCTGTTGTACTTGCTCGGGACCTGATCCTGATCCTTGGCCTTGGCCCCCTTCTTAAGCCTGGGCGGCATGCCGGGAGCGGACTTCGTCGCGGCCGCCGAATCGCCCTTGTCGGCGACGGAGGAGGCGACGGATCGGATTGAGACGTGATACTTGCCGGGCGTCGGCCCTTGCTGCCTGTCGATCGAATAGTCGCCGTCGAGGATGACGGCCCCCGCCGAGACCGAGCCGGTGCTACCCGGCTCCGCGGGATCGAACGAGATGGCCCCCTTCGAGAGCGGGACGCCGTCGAGCGTCACCGACCCATAGATGGCCCTGCGGGGGAGGCCATCCGAGCTGGAACTGCCGCAACCCCCCGCCGAGGTGAGCGCGACGACCGTCGCCAGCGCGGTGAAGCGGGATCGATGCGAAAACATGGTGTAGCACTTTTCGCATTTGTAGCCGGGCCTGGCACCGCGCAAGGGTCGTGCGGCGGGGCCATCGGCGAAGTCAGATTAATCGGAAGCAACCCGTCGAGCCGGGGGAGAGGATGAAGCCCCGGCCTCAAAGTCTTCGGAGTGGAGGCCCTTCAGCATGCCCTCGGGAGGATCTCCTTCGTAGCACGATGACTTTTCCTAGATAACGCGCAATTAAGCCGCTGGCAACCGAAATATTATCAGAAAATTTAATTTCCGAAGACGCATGAGGGGGTGAGCGTGGCTTAAACAATTAAGATTGAGGTGTTTGTCGCGAGAGTTGAGAACGGTGACTTCGTTGTAATTCGTTCCAGTCAATAGGGCCAGCCATATTCATTGTTGAGTTGGATTATAGAGAATCGAAAATCAACGGAGATTATCATCCGATAGATGTATTTCTCTCTCTCGAGAGAAGCCGTGTTTGCCCAAAATCAGGTGTCTCCGCGGTTTATCTCGGGGATTCATGCAATTCGGACCTTGCTTCTCGTCCAGCTTCTTCCGATTACCGAGCATTCGAAGCTCGGCGTTGCGCCTGGTAGGTGAATCCCAGACTCCGAATAGTCGGCCTTTCGTAATAGACATGAGTAGAGATAAAATTTATAAAAGAACAACGTTGACGTGTTAGCTCGGATATTTGTTCTGGGTAATTTCTTTGACTTGAAGGTTACGGATCTGGATGGCCCTCTGAAGTGGGCCAATGGGCCGTTTAGTTTGGCGTTCGGGGTCATTCCGCAGATCCTGGTCCGATTTTCGAATGGCTCGGCCGGCCATTCCCGAGAAACGAAAAGGAGACCCCAAAGCGTCTACACTCTGGGTAGAGCTTCGGGGCTATCTGCCGCTGCCGACGGCCGAGAGTACAAACTGAAGCGAATTGGCGCAGGACACCAAGAACAAATGGCCGTTGCAGTCTACGATCGGCTGAAGGCTTTGGGAGCTGCCCGGGAAATCATCGAATTCCTGGTATTGTGGTTCATCGGCAGTGTCAGGGCATCAAGAGAGTTTGGATTCGCGTCGACGGAGGTGGCGTTCAAACCGAGTGCTCGCGGAGCGAACGAGAAATTCGCCCCGAGGATCGACCCTCCCCGGTAATTCAACTCGATGTTGAACTGGTTCATCTGCCGGCCGTCCAACGGCTGGATGGGGCGGGCATTCGGGAGGAATCCCGCGCCGCCAGCGACCGCCTCATATTGCTGGAGTTGCTGATAGCTGAGCGTGATCGGGGTCGACAGGACGAGCCAGTTCACCGGTTGTGAGAGCGGCGGCGTCGTGAGCGAGCCCTGGTAAAACCAGCCCTCCAGGTTCGAAGGGAGCAATCCCGAGAAGTTGATCGGGGTGTTGATGGTGGTCGTCGAGTTCGGTTGGGTGAGATCCTTGCTGGCCGCGTCGAGCACCGTCTGCAGCGCGGGGTTGTAATTGCCGAGTTGCAAGAAGACGGCGACCACCGTCTCAGCCCCCGAGGCGCTCTGATTGACGAAGTGGAGCTCCATCGGAAAGGTGGAGCCGTTCACCTGGTTCTCCGAGGGGTCGTGGAGGTGGAATTGCGAGAGGGTGTAGGACTGACCATGGAGTGACATGGTGTCGAGCGTGGTCGAGGCGAACTGGGTCTGGATCTGAGCCCCATTGTTGACGATGGCCTTGGGGATCGCGTTCTGATAATTGATCGACAGATACTGGTTCAGGTCGATGGGCGATCCCTGGATATTGATCGGCGACTCGAACGGCTCGTCACCGGCAGGGGCGACGGTCGACCACCATGCCGGCCCGACCGGACCGTTGGCCGGGTCATTATTGCCCGTGTGGTAATTCCAACTGGAACTGTTGTAGGGTAATCCCGTCTTGGGATTGGTCGCATAGGAGCCAGTGGGTTCGACGTTCGAGAACGTCGGCGAGGTCTGGGTGAATCGCCTCGGCGAGACCGCATGCACGACGTACGGGCCATCGGCTCGGACACGGAATAGGTAATTACCCAAGGGCCCTGTACGCGTGGTTGCCACCACCTGATTCGACGCGGCGATCAACTCGACCGAGACCCTCCCCAAACCTCGCCCATTCGCATCATTTGAGATGTGGCCGGAAATGAATCCCATCGCCTCGCGGCCGCTCGCGGCGGTCATCCCGCTGCTGAGGACGAGCCTTGTCTCCAGGACCTCGACATTGAGGTTCACCCGGTTCTTAGGCGTCTTGTTCGCGCGTTCGGGCCTCGTGGAACGTTGCATGGAGATGCCGAGCTCCTCTGTTGAAGTCCAGTGCAATCGGTCAGGTCGAGTTATCGGGGATGCGTAGGATTCGCGGGGGGAAAGTGCGAACAAATTTGTGTATCTTACCCAAATTTCGGATTCTGTAAACATTCCAAAGATCATGAGAGATCTTTTTCATGTCGAATCTCGCCGCACGTTCGAGGAGAACTGTCCACGGGCCATCTCAGAACTCCTATGAGTTGATGGCCTGTGGCGCAGTGACACTCGATGGTGTCCTATGTCACTGCCGAATTGTCCCGGCAATACCGTGATGCGTAATCTTGCAAATATCTGGTTTGCCGATATGGATTGGGGTCGGACTCGGGGTAAGTGAGAAGGGACGACACTTGCAGTGGTACGGGCAGGCCCCGTGAAATCGGACCTGAGCGGGAGGGATTGGGATGGAGTGGGATGCTTGTTGCTATCTCGCTGAAGAGCGATCGGGGGCTTTCGTGGGCTTCGCGTTGATTGGCATGGTGTGCCACTTGAAGACACGCAACAACATCATGATGGAAGGGAAGAGGATCGCCGAGCCGGCGACGAGGGCGTAGAGGACGAACCTCAGCGTCGCGGTCGGGGCGGCACTATTCGCCAGGGATCGGTGGGGAGGGATCAGGTAAGGTGCCTGGGCCAGTGCGCATCCAAGGAGGATGAGCGTGACCTGCACCATCGCCCCGACTCTGGCGACCTGGAACCATCGCAGATAGAGCGAGAGCAAGGTGAGGATGGCAAAGGTCCCGGTCGCGAGACGAACCGGGAATCCCCAGGGAGAGGTATCCAGGCCCTGGTAGATCAGAGGGGCCTGCGATTTCGCCACCAGGTAGACGGCCAGGGCGACCGGCGCGAGCAGGATCCCCGAGGTCAGCGCCTTGCGGCGAAAGTCGGCCTGGACGGCCATGTCCTCGGTTTCCAGGGTCAAATAGACGGCCGCCAGGAATGAGAAGAGATTCAAGGCGAAGACGCCCACGACCCAGGGGAAGGGGCTGAGCCAGACCTGGCCGAAGAGGACCATCGCGCCCTTGTCGACCGCCTCGAGCTGGCCAGTGGCGATCGAGCCGATGACGACGCCCAGGAAGATGGGGGTCGTGACGCTCGGGACGGCGAAATACCCGCCCCAACGCTTGTGGGCCGTCGGCGCATTGTCATAGGCCCGGAACGTGAAGGCCGACCCGCGGAGCACGATTCCGATGAGCATCAGGGTCAACGGGACGTGCAGGTGGATCATGACGACGCTGAAGGCGGTCGGGAAGCCCGTGAAGAGCAAAACGATCACCAGGATCAGCCAGACGTGGTTGGCCTCCCAGACCGGGCCGATCGCCTTCGAAATCGTCTTGCGCTGGGCGTCGGCCCGGGGGCCTCGCGCGAGCAGGTCCCAGACGCCCGCGCCATAATCGGCGCCGCCGAAGAGCGCGTAGACGAGCAAGCCCCCGAGCATGGCCAGGGAGATCAGCAAGGCCTCGTCAGTGGTCGTGGGCATCGTATTCCAGGCTCGCGGGGTCGTTGAGGGCTTGGACCGAGGGGCTCGAGCGGAACTGATAGAGCAGCAGTTTCGCCACGATGACCCCCAGCGCGAGATACAAGCCGGCGAAGGCGATCAGCGAGATCCAGATCCCCCTGACCGGCGTGACGGCCTCCGATGTGCGCATCACCTGATGGACGATCCAGGGCTGCCGGCCGACCTCGGTGACGATCCAGCCGGCCTCGATGGCGATCATCCCCAGTGGGCTCGTCAGTGCGACGACCCTGAGGAAGAGCCTCCCGTCCGGAAGCTTCTTCTGACGCCAGGCGAGGAGTCCCGCCCAGAGTACGACGAGCATCATCACCGATCCGCATCCGACCATGACCTGGAACGCGGGATGGACCACGCGGACGTCCGGCTGGTCGTTGACGGAGTATTCATTGAGCCCCTTGACCTGGGCATCGAACCGGCCATAGGCGAGGAAGCTCAGGCCCCCGGGGATGTCGATCGAGTATCGCGTCACCCGCTCCTCCGGGAACGGGATCCCACCGATCCGGAGCGGGGCTCGGTTCTCGGTCTCGAATTGCCCCTCCATCGCGGCGAGCTTCACCGGCTGAGTCTTGGCGACCACCTTCGCCGCGTAGTCGCCGCTCAGCGGCTGGAGGACCGACGCGATGCCCCCGACGAACAGGGCGATCATCAGGGCGTGGCGATGGAAAGGGTTCGTGCGGTCGCGGAGCAGGGCCACCGCATGGACGCCGGCGACCAGGAGGCCGGTAGCCGCATAAGCGGCGAGCGTCATGTGAAGGGTTTCAGAGAGGGCCGACGGGGTGAACAGCGAGGCAATCGGGTCGATGTCGATCGGCTTACGCTGGGCATCGAGCTTGAACCCCTGTGGCGTATTCATCCAGGCGTTGGCCAGGACCACGAGCGCCCCCGACGCCGCTCCGCTGGCGGCGACAACGGTCCCGGCGAAGAGGTGCGTCAGGCGGCCGACCTTGTCCCAACCGTAGATGTAGATTCCGAGGAAGATAGCCTCGGTGAAGAAGGCGAACCCTTCGAGCGAGAAGGCCGGCCCGATGATCGCCCCGGCGAACTCCATGAACTTCGGCCAGAGCAGCCCGAGCTCGAAGGAAAGGACCGTCCCGGAGACGGCGCCGACCGCGAAGAGGATCGCCGCCCCGCGCGCCCAGCGCTGGGCGAGGATCCGGTAGACCGGATCCTTCGTCCTGAGCCAGAGGGCCTCGGCGATCACCATCAACAGCGGGAGGGCGATCCCGATCACGGCGAAGATGATGTGGAATCCGAGCGAGATGGCCATCTGCCAGCGAGCGGCCAAGAGATTCGACATTCCCGCCAACTCCTCGACCCGGCGAGGCCGGGTCTCATGGGGGGGAAGGACGGTCCGCCTGTTCCCGACCGGAGAGCGAAGGTAACTCGCAATCCGGTCGGCCTCGGGCGGTTGCCGGGCGGAACGAGAGCGAGGCCGACCGTCGGAGGTCGGCCGCGATCCGACGCACGCGGTCGGACCCTGGTTCGGCTCGTCCGCGAAGGATTGTCTCGGTTCAGATCAGTCTCAGAGGTTCACGATTCCCTGCGCCAGCTCGTCCTCCCAGGCGTCGAGGAGGGGCCAGTCGATGGCGCAGGTCCCAAAGTCGGACATATGGGTGTACGACTCGAGCCGGGTGATCGTCGCGTCGAGCAGGGCGTTGTCCTTGCGGAAGATCGGCCCGTGCGACGGCAGGAGGTACTTGGCGTCGCAAGCCTTGATCCGCTTGAGGCTCGCGATGAACTCGACGAGGTTCGATCCGTGGTGAGCGTCGATCACGCCGACGCACCCATCACGGAAGATGTTGTCGCCGGAGAAGAGGAGGTCGCCCATCCGGAACGAGAGCTGGCCCGCGGTGTGTCCGGGCGTGCTCCAGACCTCGAGCTTCTTGTCGCCGATCTCGATCACGTCCCCTTCGTTAATCTTGATGTCAACCTTGCACTTGGGCATGGGGATGTGGATGTTCTGGGCGTCGATCCTCGCATAGGTGAGGACCTCGTCCCCGTCCTCAAGTGGGGCCACGCTCTTGGGATGCGCGGCCACCTTACACTTGAGGACGTCGCGCGCCCGGGCCAGACCCTGGGTATGGTCGGCGTCCGCGTGGGTGGCCAGGATCATCTTGCAGGAGGAGAGGGGGTAGTTCATCTGGCGGATCAGCTCGAGCACGTCGGGCAGTTCGTCCAGGAAGCCGACGTCGATGAGCGCGTACTCCGATCCGCCATCAATGAGGTAGATGTTGACGCCCAGCCGACGCCGAGCCTGCACGTTCAGTTCGATCACACCAGGGAATATATAACGACGCTCGACCATTCCTCTCCAATGCTCCTGGCGTTCCCCTCCGGCCAGGACTTGACGTGGACGAGTGCTTGAAGGCTCGAATCCCGCGTAGTCGGTAGCGGCGGAGGTGTATGCTGCCAGATTGTACGAAGCCCTCATCCCGTCGACAACACCCAGGACCCTCGACCCTC
The DNA here is from genome assembly GCF_049331405.1 of Singulisphaera chitinilytica. Taxonomy (NCBI): domain Bacteria; kingdom Pseudomonadati; phylum Planctomycetota; class Planctomycetia; order Isosphaerales; family Isosphaeraceae; genus Singulisphaera; species Singulisphaera chitinilytica. The sequence goes on along the minus strand of NZ_CP186274.1, from coordinate 4,430,145 downwards.
GCCCATGCGAGTCGGCCTGCATCGACGCGCCTGGCTGCGACGTTTGGGGCCTTGCGTCGCACCCTGCTTCATGAAAGATAGAGACTGTGGAACCGATAGGGACCGGATGCGTCCAAGAGACTAGGTCCAGGTCGAGCTCGAATTCCCTGGCCGATTCTTGAAAGAGAAAGGTATTGTGACCGTTTTCGACGCGAGCCTTGTAGTGGTCCTGACAGGGCTTCCGGCTCGCGTTTTCGATACCTGACTGCATGCGATTGAGGTGGTTGGGTAACTTGACATGGGTGATTCCGCAGGGTAACTTGAATTAGGTTATGCTTGATGGAAGTCATACGGCTGTCGCGAGATGAGGAATTGTCACATCCGGCAATTTCCGACCCGGTCGTTGTCTACGTCACGCAAGCCCTTCCATGGGGCCTAGGGTACCCATCGAGGCCATTTCCTGGGCCCTCCGATGACCGGTCCCCGATTCTCGGCTGGGATACTCGCCTGAGTATCGTCGACCCAATCTTGAGACACGCGCACCTGACCTCACGACCGCGCCCTGGCCGAAGAGTATGGCCGAGTGCGCCGTTCGAGGGTCCAACGAGAGGTTGTCGAACATGTTCAGAGTGCTCGCCCCGAGGTTGCCACGGGGGTACTCGTGGGTGTGCCTTTCGATCGGGCTGATCGCGGCGCTGTCTCTCAATGCGCATTCGCAGGCGCCCGCCAAGAGCTCAGGTAGTACGAAGAAAGACGCCGCGGCCCCCAAGGAAAAGGAGGCTCCGGCTCCGAAGGACGCGGAGAAGTCCAAGGACGCGCCCCCCGCCGACGCTGAGAAGGCCGACGAGGACAAAGGGGAGACCGCCGCCAGCGAATCGACCAAAGAGCATGCCATCGAGGTCTTCAAAGATCCGAAGGCCGTCGAGGCGCTCTCAAAAAAATACCAGCCGCTTGCGGGGGTTACTCCCACGATCCAGGTGAGGAAGCTTGTCGCCGAGATGGCCGGTGGCGCTCCCATCAATCGCGACACCCTCTCCAAGTTCATCGCCGGCCTTGCCGCCGATCTAACAAATCCGTCCTACATCCGCGCCATCGTGGAGGATGGCAAGCCCGTCAGCCAGAGCGCCAAGGTCGGGATCCGCGACGCGGTCAGGTATCTCCTCGACCCCATCGACATCGCCAAGCGTGGGAATAATCAGGAGTTCCTCAACTCCTACAGCCAGGAACTGCTCAAGGTCCTGCCGCGAATCCTCGAGAATCACCCGATCTCCAGGCTCCAGGCCATCATCGTGCTCGGGCAGACGGGCAGCCCCGACGCGATCAACGTTTACACCCAGCAACTGAACGACAAGAACCAGTTGGTTTGGGTGAAGCTCTGGGCCGCACGCGGGATCACGAACATCGTCCAGACGGGTGCGGGCGGTAACCGGGTCGATGAGGTCCTGAGCGGCCGGGCGATCCCGGCGGCCAAGGCCCTGTCGAACTTCCTGAACCGCGAGGCGGAAATCCCTTGGCCGGTCCAGGTCCGAGCCCTCGAGGCGCTCGGTGCTCTGCGACTCGCGGCCGACCCGGCCGCCGCCGGCAAGGTGGAGATGGCCGACGCCGTCGTCCACCAACTCGCCAATCGCGAGGCTAAACCCGAAGTGCGTGCCCAGGCCGCCTGGTCGCTGGGAATGATGCGGCTTAATAGCGGCGTCGTCCAGTTCAACTATCCACTCGTGGCCTACTTCATTGGCGACGTGGCGGCGACGGTGGGCGAGAAGGTCGCGAACTCCTATGAAGAGAACATCACCCTCGCCCAGTACTGGACCTCGGTCCTCGTTTATCAGGTCTTCCCCGCTTTCTACGGCCAGGAAGGGGCGAGGGACTCGGGCCTGATGAAGATCCCCGCGGTCGCCCAGAACCGGGCCGTCAAGGAGATCGCCGAGCTCGTGAAGCCGCTCGTCAAGACCTCCGTCGACCTGATTAACTCCCCCAAGGGGACGCAGGCGCAGGTCGCCAAAGACCTGACGGAACGGGTTGGTCAGCTTCGGGCCTACCTCGAGAAGAATCCCCCCTCGAACACGTTCCTGGTCCCGCAAGGCACGCAGTACCCGGTCAAGGCCGACGTGGCCGGTGCTCAGGGCCAGCCCGCCAAGGTCGCCGCCGGTGCCGGTGCCCGATGAGCGAAGACGATTCGAGTTTGAATGTCCCACAAATCTCGATCCCGGACATTCGCGACTATGAGCGGATCAACGCAGAGCTGATCGAACTGCTCCACCAAGGTTGCCCCCGCGTCCGACTCGTCGGCGCGGAGGGCCAACGCTTTTTGGTCTCGGGCCTTCGCGGGAGCTGGAAGGCTCTCATCGAGGTCGAAGGCCGCGCCGGCCCCGAACTCGCGGCGGGCCTTGACGCCCCGGGGGTGACGGTTATCTGTCGCGGGGCGGCCGCCGATGGAGCCGGTCGCGGTTTGCGCGACGGACGGCTGCTCGTCTGCGGTGATGTCGGTGAAGGCCTCGGCTATGCGCAAGAAGGCGGAGTCATCATCACCAACCGCAATGCCGGGAATCGAGCCGGGCTCAACCAGAAGTCGGGCGTCCTGGTCGTTTTGGGACGGGTCGGTCGACTCGCCGGAGAGCGGCAGTCGGGCGGCCTTATCTTCGTTGACGGCTCGGGGCTTGGTCCACACGCGGGCCGAGGTCATCGAGGCGGGCGACTGGTGCGTCTCGGCTCGGCGAGTGATGCGACTCCGGGTGAACTCGAGACGCTCCGCGGCGCCGTCAGCGGTCTCGCCCCCTGGATCGACGACGCTGCATCGCTCCTCGCCGGTGGTCCCTCTGCCTCCTGAACCGGCTTCCGCGCTTTTCAGGACGTCCCCAGGTCGAGGACACTGTCGTGTTCGGATTGAGCGCGATACATCTATAATGTCGAGGCCATCGACCCGACGTTTCGGACGAATCACGAGGATCGTCGATGGAGACGGCGTGCGATTCGGGTCTCTTCGGAAGGATGGCTGGTGCATGGAGTCGGGGTCGAAGCGAAGGCGTACTCCCTTGATGGGACGCATCGGACGGTCACTGGCCGCCGGAGTGCTCCTCGCTCTGGGGGCCGGTTGCGGCGAGGAGTTGGGCCCCGTTTCCTTCAAGACGACACGGGTTCGAGGAGTGGTCTCCGTCGGGGGCGAGCCTGTGAAGGGGGGATTCATCGAGGTCACCCCGATCCTGGGCACCGTCGGCAACCTACGGACGGCGCCGATCGGCCCTGATGGGCGGTTCGACATCGACCGGGTGCCCGTCGGTAAGAACGCCATAGGGATCATGTATGCCCCGATCGCCCCACGCCTCCTGAGCACGTTCCACCCGCTCGGTACGCCCATCCACCGCACCATCCGCGACGGGGAAAGCGCCGAGCTCAAACTCGATCTCCTCACCGAAATGCTCCGGGATCGTCGCTCGCAGGGAGAAGGCTCTTGAGATCTTACGAGGGGGGAACGGACGCCGAGCCCACGAAGATCAGTCGGCCGAGGTCGGGCACCCGGGCCGCGGATGATCAGAGCATCCGCATCAAGTCGCTCTTTCGCGATGGCCAGGGGAACATCCATCTCGATTGGCCGAAGGAGAAGCTCGAAGAGGCCCTGAAGGACGAGAAGGGGACTCTCTGGGTCGACCTGTTCGAAGACGATCCCGAGTGCTTCGGCAATATCGAGAAACTGCTGCGCGACGTCTTCAAGTTCCACCCCCTGGCCATCGAAGACGCGCTCTGCGAGACCCACATCACCAAGCTCGACGATTGGGGCGAGTATCTCTACCTCGTCTTCCACACCCTCGAGTTTGACGAGGACACCGACTTCCTCAGGGTCCACGAACTCGACGTCTTCCTCGGCAAGAACTACGTGGTGACCTTCCACAACACCCCAATCCCTTCGTTGCAGCAACTGCACAAGAATATCGAGCGCGAGCCGAATAGCCGACTCAGGAATGGGGCCGACTACGTCCTCTACCACATCCTCGACACGATCGTGGCCGACTACCTCCCGGTGATCGAGCATCTCGACGAGGCGATCGACGCGGCGCAGGACGAAGTTTTCCGGAAGCCGACGCGCGAGACCTTGCAATCGATCTTCCGAGTTAAACGCTCCGCCCTCCGGTTCCATCGCCTCCTCGCCCCCGTGCGCGAGGTGCTCAACCGCCTGGCTCGCGACGAGTATGACCCGATCCAGCAGGATCACCGGGTCTTCTTCCGCGACGTGTATGACCACATCGTCCGAGTTCAGGACATCGCGGAGACCCTCCGCGACCTCATCGCCGGGGCGCTTGATACGTACCTGTCGGCGATCTCGAACCGCACGAACGACATCATGAAGGCGATGACCCTCGCCACCGTGATGTTCCTGCCCATGTCCTTCCTCACCAGTTTCTTCGGCATGAACTTCTTCGGCGACAATCTCGTCTTTCAGACCCCATTGCCGAGATTCTTCCTCTTCTTCGGATCTTGCCTGATCATGCTATCGACCCCAATCGGCATGTATCTCTGGGCGAAGCATCGTCGCTGGTTTTAATCCTCGAGACTTCCAGCCCACAGCGGCTAGAATTGCGTAGAGGAATTATGTTCATCGCCAATCAAGCTGCGGCGTGAACGAAAGTGATCAAGTCGGGTCAAACCGGCTCAGGTGATCGGCGAAACCTGGCTCCAGGCTTGGACGGTCGAAGGTCGATACGAGTGAGGAGCCTTCGGCCGTTCCGAACGGGCGATCCTTGCCGCGTCGGGTATGCTTTTGGGGTCGTGGGATATGAGCACGCACTGGCGATTACTGCCCCATGACCGGGAGATGATCCAGGCCTTGAGCCGCGCGGCGAAGGTCTCGCCGCTGATCGCCCAGATCCTGCTCAACCGCGGGCTCACCGAGCCGCAACTCGTCTCCGAGTTCCTCGGGGCCAAGCTGACCCAACTCCACGACCCCGAGACCCTCCCGGGCGTCGCCGAGGCCGCCGATCGCGTGGTCCGGGCCGTCATGGCGGGTAAGAAGATCGTCATCTACGGCGACTATGACGTTGATGGGGTCTGCGCGACGAGCATTCTCTGGCTCTGCCTTCGCCTGGCAGGGGCCGAGAACGTCGACTACTACATCCCGCATCGCGTCGACGAAGGCTATGGCGTCAATGGCGAAGCCATCCGAAGACTCCGCGACGAGCAAGGGGCCGAGTTAATCGTGACCGTCGATTGCGGCATCTCCGCCATCGAGGAGGCCCGGCTCGCCCGCTCGCTCGGGATCGAGTTCATCGTGACCGACCACCACACGATCGGTCCCGAGATCCCCGACGCCGACGTGGTGGTTCACCCTCGCTTGCCCGGGAGCCAGTATCCATTCGGCGAGCTTTGTGGCGCGGGGGTTGCATTCAAACTCGCCTGGCAGATTTGCAAGAGTTTCGGCGACGGGAAGAAGGCGTCGCCCCACTTGCGAGACTACCTCGTGCGTTCGATGGGACTTGTCGCCCTCGCGACGATTGCCGACGTCGTCCCCCTCGAAGGGGAGAATCGGATCCTCGTGCGGTCAGGCCTGGCCGGGATGTTCCAGGACCCGCCCGTCGGCCTCCGCGCGCTGATGAAGGTCTCGGGCTGCCTGGACAAGAAAAAGTTGACCACCGGATCCGTAGGCTTCGGCATGGCCCCCCGGATCAACGCTGCGGGCAGGCTCGAGCGTGCGATGAAGGCCGTCGAGATGCTGACGACCGATGACTCGCTGCTCGCCCAGACGATCGCCGCCGAACTCGATCAGTTCAACAAGAAACGGCAGGAACTCGAGCAGACGATGGTCTCCGAGGCCCACGCCATGGTCGCGGAGCAAGGGGGGGTGAGCGGTCGTGGGGCCATCGTACTTGGTAAGGAGGGGTGGCATCCAGGCGTGATCGGCATCGTCGCCAGTCGCCTTGCCGACGTATATCACCGGCCTACAATCGTCATCGCGCTCGATGCCGAGATGGGGCAGGGTTCGGGCCGCTCTATCCCGGGCGTGAACCTGTACGAGGCCATCAGCGCGTGCTCGGAAGGGTTGCTCGGCTTCGGCGGCCACTCGGCCGCGGCGGGGCTGAAGATCCCCAGGGCCCACTTCGAGGCCTTCGCCACCCTGTTCGAGCAGCATTGCCGCGAGACCGTCGAGCCCGAGCGGTTCCATCGCATCCTCAAGGTGGATGCCGAAGTTCCCCTAGGCGTACTGACGACCCGGGTCGTCGAGGAGATCGAGTCGCTCGAGCCCCACGGCATGGGCAACCCCAAGCCGCTTCTGATCGCCAGCGACGTCCGCGTGGTGGGCGATCCCCGGGCGGTCGGGGAGAGGAAGAACCACCTCCAATTCAAGGTCTCGCAAGGTGGGACCATCGTCAAGGCGATCGCCTGGAACTTGGCCGAGCGGGCGAAATCCCTGAAGTCTGGCAGCGTCTGCTCGCTGGCCTTCCACGTCTCGATCAACGAATGGAATGGTCGTCGCGAAGTGCAACTTGAGATCAAAGACTTCCAATTCGATGAGGGGCGAGAACATGCGCGTCCCCAATCCGCCTGATGCCGTACCGGGCGCGGAGATCATCCGCCAACTCCAGAGGCACGGGATTCAGGACGCTCGCCTGCTCCAGGTGATGTCGTCCATCTCGAGGGCCCAATTGCTCCCCCCGGAGACGAGAGATCAGGCCCTGATCGATGGGGCCGTTCCGATCGGTTGCGAGCAGACCATGAGCCAGCCGGTCGTCGTCGCGGCGATGACCCAAGCTCTCAGACTCCGGGGTGCGGAACGCGTCCTCGAGATCGGCACGGGGAGCGGCTATCAGACGGCCGTGCTCAGCCGGCTCGCCGCCGAAGTCTTCACCGTTGAACGCCTGCCGACGCTCTCGCTACGGGCCCGAGGGATCCTCGACGGCAACGGATCCGAGAACATCCACTACCGGATCGGCGACGGGACGCTGGGATGGCCCGAGGAGGCTCCCTTCGACCGGATCATCGTCACGGCAGGCGCCCCGACATTCCCGACCGAGCTGTTTCGTCAGCTCATCGAGAACGGCATCCTCGTTGTCCCGATCGGCGATGATGAAGGGCAGCAGCTTACCGTTGTTAGGAAGTCGAACGGGGAGCCGATCTCCGAAGAGATCATGGCCTGCCGTTTCGTGAAGCTGATTGGCCAGGAAGGGTGGTTTGCCTGTTGAGGCGGAGTCCCGATACGGACGACAGCCGGGGTCGATAGGGGCTGTGTGCCTCCTACCGACCCAAGTTGTTCATCGACGGGCCTTGGTGCGGGTGGCCTTCGACTTGGGAGTGCTCGACTTGGGGGCGGCGGGCTCCTCGCCCGTGTCGACCTTCGAGAGGATCAGCTTGCCGCTGTCCGGCACGATCTTGTAGTCGAAATACTTGTTGAAGCTACCGCCGAGGAGCGGGGAGATTTCCTTCTTCGAGGGGGGCATCACCGCGCATTCGACATCCTTGATCGTGAACTTGCCGACGCGAACCGAGGGGATTGTCATCTTCTTCGCCTCGACGATCGACCCGTCGGCGATCTGGCATTCGATGGTGGGGTCGGATTCACTCGGTTTGAGGCCGATCTTGCTCGCGAGGTCGCTCGAGAGGACGGTCAGGCCGGCCCCGGTGTCGAAGACCATCGGCTCGGTGACCTTGCCGTTCATGGTGACGTCGAGCCAGAAGACGCCGTTGTCGCGTCTCATGGTCACGCTCTCGGTCAGGACCGAGGCCTCGATCTTCTCCACGAGCTTAACGTTGCTGAGGAAGGTCTTGGACGGCCCAAGGGCGATCTTGGCCTTCGTCTTCGTGTTCAGGGCGGCGAGGGTGTCCTTGACCTCGGCGTCCTCGGCCAGTTCCTTGTACTTGTTCTGGGCCTCGTCGATGCGTTGACGCAGGTCGATGACGGCCTGGACGAAGGCCTCGCGGCGCTGGGCGGCCTTGACGTTGGACTCATCCTTGACCTTCGAGTCGTTCTCCTCGTCGTGGATCAGCCGCATGCGATCGTTGATGTCGTTGAGCATCGTCACGATCTGGTTGTGCTCGGCGACAGTCGACGTCTGGCCGAGCTGCTGATTCAGGAGGGTCCGGCGCTGGATCATTTCCTTGAAGAGGTACTTATTTTCTTCGGCTTCCTGGGCCAGGGCCCGCTGCTGCTGGACGGCCAGGGTGAGTTGCTTGTAGAGGGCGCGGGCCTCGTTGAGTTCTTTCTGGATCGTGGCCTCTTCGGTCAGGACGTAGTTGGTCCCGACTCGCTTGAGCCCTTTCGATAGCAAGGCGGAATCGGCGGGGGCGTCCGCGCCCAGGGTCGGAGCGCCGGGCAGTAGGAGAAGCGGCAGGATCGCCAGGCTTAGTTTTAAGAGTAAGCGCGGAGTCATCGTTATCGTACCCTCGGGAGGATCGAGGTCGGGGGGACGGTGCCTCTGCCATTTCGCGGCCATCGCGAGGCGCAAAGGAGCAGCGATGAGCGTCGACTTCGAGAGTCTAGCATACAGTCCCCATGCCCCCGCATGCAATCACCTTTCGATGTCCACCTGGCTCAGAGTCTCCTTCTGTAGGGAAAGCAGGTCTCCCTAAATGGCTCAGGTATCCGGGGCGATGCAATCCTCCCGGATACCCTGATTAGCCACATCGGGGTCGCATGAATCCTGCTCCAATAGCCCATCAATGGAGCCTGGGGTCCGTGGCGGCGATGATGGCGCTGACGGCCTGCTGGTTGAAGCCCTTGTAGCCCTCTCGGCGTTGCAGGTTTTCGAGGTGACTGCCCAGGGTCCCGTCCCGGAGGAACTTGGCGTGCTGTTCGGCGTCGATCCAGCCGAGGTCGAGGCAACGGTCGGCGCGAAGCTTGGCGACCGACCAGCGTTCGCCGGCGGTGAATGCCTGGCGCAGGAATGGGAAGTCGGAGAAAGGCTTCATGACCTCGATGCCCGCCTCCGATTTGAGGGAGTCGCGGAGGGCATCGAAGTCGAATTGGGCTTCGAGGTGGTGCATACCCGCCTCGAGGATCGATTCACCATGGAGCGCGACCCAGAGCCCGACCGTGTTGGGTCGGGGCAGGTCGGGCAGGGGATTGTGGGCGAAATCCTGCGAGGCCTCGTCGGGGGCGAGGTCGAGGTCGGCGAAGATCACGACGCCCGTCGTCGGATGCTCGAGCACCTGCGCACCCCAGCCGGCATGGGCCCCGGCGTGGAAACTCTCGCGGAGGAAGAAGCCGAGTTGCTCGAACATCCCGATCAGGCGCGGGAAGTTCTTCCGCGAGGAGCGGAAGGTGTGGTGATCGTGGTTCCCCCAGCCCAGCCCGAGCCGGTCCTGCCGGGCTTTCTGAACCTGTGCGGCGCGGTTCCGCGACTGCCAGTAGTCGCGTTCGACTTCGAAGACGAGGTGGCAGGCCAGGTCGGGCGAGCCGGCGAGTTCGATGACGCGGGCCAGCGTCTCCTCAGTCGCATCGAACCCTTCCTCGTCGGTTTCGAACCGGCGCCGCCGGGCCTGCCAGAGTTCGCGGGCGGCGATGGTGTCGCGCGCCGCGTGTGGCCTCATCCGGCCTTCGCGGGCTAGCTCGCCCGGGAACGGCTCGAAGCCCGTGTATCCTCGGCGTTCGACGACGATGAGGTCCGTTGCTTCTCCCCGGATCCGCCCCGAGCGATAGGGGCCGAGGGCATATCCCTTGATGTCGAGGCCGAGGTCGTGGGCCTGCGAGAAGGAGGCGACCGACTCCACCTTGATGCCGATCTCGCGGACGTCGGCGCCTCCGGCCGCACTCGCGAGGAGGATGGGGGGGAAGATCCCCCCCTTGTGGATGTAGGTCGGGTCGCCGTCAGCCACGAGCGGCTGCCGGCGCTCGTAGCCGAATTCCTCGAGCTGGGCCTCGAGCCCACTCCGTCGACTCAGCACGAGGTGGTCGACCCAGTCCTTGAATCGGGTGCTCGTCTCGACCTGCATCCGACGCGCGAGGTTGGCTGCGAACGCGTTACCCTTCAGCCCGCCCTCGATCAGATCATCGACGAAGCGTTCCGTCTCGGGCCAACGCCTCCAGTTGAATTGCGAGACCTTATCGTCAAGCGTCGAGACCGACATGACCCACTCTCCGCAAGCGTTGATAATGGACGGAACGCCGACGAGGGAATCCCTCAAGGCTCGAGCTTTAATTCTACCCGAGCCATACCGAGCGCAAGGAAGGCTGGACGGCCCGCGGAGGAAAGCTCCGGGGCCATCCAACGACCGATCCCATACCGCTTGCACTCAAGCCCCAGGCGCGACGGGAGCATGGGCGCAAGCGGCGGTGAGAGCCGCTTCGAACAGGCCGAGGCCGATCATCACCTGACGCTTCGTCAGGCAGAGCGGCGGGGAGAACCGCACGGTGCTCGGCCCGCAGGGGAGGAGCAGCAGGCCCAGCCTGAAGGCCTCCTCGATGACCTGGTTTCGTAGATCCGGATCGGGGGCCCCGTCGCTCTGAATCTCGGCGCCGATCATCAGGCCCAGGCCTCGGACCTCGCGGATCGCGGGGTGCCCGGAGGCGATCGCCTCGAGCCCTTCGCGCAGTTGTTGTCCGCGCCTCACGGCGTTGGCGCGATAACGGCGCTCGACGAGGTCGAGTGTCGCGAGTGCGGCGGCGCAGGCGACGGGATTCCCGCCGAAGGTCGAGGCGTGGCTGCCGCTGGGCCAGTCCATGACCTCGGCCTTGGCGATGATCGCCCCGAGGGGCAGGCCGTTGGCAATCCCCTTGGCCAGGCAGACGATGTCGCCGGCCACGCCCCAATGCTCCGATGCGAACATCTTGCCGGTTCGGCCGATGCCCGACTGGACCTCGTCGAGGACCAGCAAGATCCCGTGCTCATCGCAGAGCTGACGCAAGCCTGGCAGGAAGTCCTTGGGAGGGACGAGATAGCCCCCTTCACCCTGGATCGGCTCGACGAAGATCGCCGCCAACTCCTCGGCCGGGCAGATCGTGCGGAGCAGGGCCTTCACGCTCTCCAAATCGCCAAACCGAGCGTGGTGGATTTCCGGCACGAGGGGCGCGAAGCCCCTGCGCTGCAAGGGCTTGGAGCCGCTCAAGGACATCGCGCCGTAGGTCCGGCCGTGGAAGGCGTTGAGGAACGCCATCGCCCGGAGGCGTCCCGTGTGCCGACGCGCGAGCTTCAGGGCGGCCTCGATGGCCTCGGCACCGCTGTTGGTGAAGAAGACCCGCTTCGGCCCGTCGCCTGGTGCGATCTTCGCCAGGCGCTCGGCGAGGCGGACCTGCGGCGTATAGTAGAAGTCCGTGCCCGACATGTGGACCAGCCGACCGGCCTGCTTACGAATCGCCTCGGTGACTTTGGGGTGGCAATGTCCGGCGTTGGTCACGGCGATGCCGGCGGTGAGGTCGAGGAAGCGGTTGCCGTCCAGATCCTCGATCATGGCCCCCCTGGCACGCTTCACCACCAGGGGATAGGCGCGCGTGTACGAGGGGGACATCACCCTGTGATCCCGTTCCAACCATTCAGAGGCGTGCGGCCCGGGGAGCGGGCCGAGGATCTTCGGTTCGTCGCGGTGAAGGGGGGTCATGTGCGAGCCCTCCATCATTGAGGTTGAAATGGGAGTCTGGCTGTTTCTCCGACGTCGTCGTCTCCTCTCTTAATATTCTTACGTAGATACCAAATTTCGGGTTCGCGTGACCATCCCTGAATTCTTTCGAATCACGATGAATCAGGCAGCCGTCATACGAATGCAATTGCACCTGCTTCCGCGTAAGTCGTTGCGGCCGTAGCCGCAACCGGGGCGGGCGCCTGACCCTTGGTCGCTCGGCTCGGACCTACTCTAATAGGAGTCTATGATGATCCGTACGGTTGTCGTGGGTTACGGGCTGGCCGGCAGGGCATTTCATTGCCCCTTGATCGCACGGCAGGCGGATCTAAAACTCGCCGGGATTGTCGCCCGTGACCCGCAGGTCCGCGCGTCGGCCGAGGCCGATTGGAACGTCCGAGGATATGCCGACATCGCCGAGGCCCTATCAGACGACTCGGTCCAGCTCGTGGTGATCGCGACCCCCCACGACACCCACGCCGACCTCGCGGTGCGGACGCTCGAGGCCGGCAAGGATTGTGTCGTCGACAAGGTGATGGCACTCGGGACCGAAGCGGCCGACCGGATGATCGCCGCCCGGGACGCCTCGGGCAAGATGCTCTCCGTCTTCCACAACAGGCGCTGGGATTGGGACTACCTGACGCTCCGGGACGTGTTGGCTCGAGGTGCGATCGGGCGTGCGATGGTGGTCGAGAGCTCGGTCTGCCGGTACGCGCCGCCGAGGACCTGGCGAGGCCAAGCAGCCTCGGCAGGGAGCATCCTCCACGACTGGGGCGCGCATCTGGTCGACCAGGCGCTCATGCTCGGATTCGGACCCTGTCGACGGCTCAAGGCCTGGCTGACCCCGGCGCTCTGGCCGGGGGTCGACACCGGGGGCCATGGCCAGATCGTCATGGAGTTCGACGAGGTCGTCTTCCGAATCGAGACCAGCCGCATCGCCCGTGCGACCCATCCACGCTGGTGGGTGCTGGGCAGCCGCGGCGGCTTCCAAAAAGATGGCATCGACCCCCAGGAGGACGCCCTGCGCACGGGCGACATCGACCGGGCGTCCGAGCCGTCCGAACACCAGGCTGTGGTGAATGCCGAGGACGAGCAGGGGAACTCACGCGAGAGTCGGATCGATACGGTCCGAGGCCATTGGGATGGCTATTATGCCAACATCGCCGAGCATCTGCTCGAACGTGTCCCGCTGATCGTGACGGCCGAGCAAGGGCGAGAGGTCGTGCGCGTGCTAGAGGCGGCGGATCACTCCGCCGCGAATCGAGTCGTGGTTGAGGGGCCTTGGGGTTGAACCCCGACCTCGCCCAGGGAGGCCTCGGAACGTCGAGACCGGTCCCCGGGCGAGTCGAAGGGACTGGTGAACAACTCAGGGCAACGTGGCGGCAACGCTCGTCTGGCGCAGCGACTGGAACGTCTGCTGGCCGTCGAGACGCCATTTCCCATGCTTGTCCTTCGTCCAGTGCAGGATCACGTCGACGGGGGCCATCAAGGTCGGGTCGGCCTCGGCCGCGGTCTTGATGGACGAGTCGCGCGCGGCCCCGGCCAGCGGATAGACGAATGTCTGGGACGAGCCGTTCTTCGACGTCTCCTCCATCACCGCCACTCGGATATCCGTCGACTTCGTCTTCCAACGCTCGCGCGCCTTCACGAGCAAGGGGTGGACGACGTCGAACCATCGCACGACGTCGTCCACCGTATCCTCGGTGGCGATCTTCTTGAGGTAGGTGAGATCGTCGTCCACGAGTTTCTTCACCAGGAGCGACGAGCTATCGGCCACCGTCTGCCCTGGTCGATTCAGCACCAAGATGGCGATACCCACGGCCACGACCAGCGTGGCGGCGATCCCGACTTTCTCCGGCGCGATCCGGCGGAGAGGTCCCCGGAAGTCGGGGATCGTCCCCGGATGGGACGCGATCTTCGAAATGCGATGGGATGTTTTCGAATCCATCTCGACCGGCTCGGCCTGGGGTTCGCCGAAGAGCGTCCGGCCGCCGTTTGTCATGTGAAAGACGACGTGGCACTTCCTGCAGACGAGTCGCGTATTCACCTTCTCCTTGGGAATCGTGCCACCGCGACCACAACTCGGGCAAGCCAAGTCAATCATCGTCTTGCTCCCGTTCGAGGACTAGATGACTTCCAATGATCCCATCTCGCTGTTCCGAGGCCCAAGGCCACACCCTCATATACTCTGGCACGATAACACATGAAGTGAAACAGTAAAATTCGGAATTGATGATTCACTCACTTCGAACACCTTCTAAATGTTTAGGGTTCGCTTGATTAAACTTCGGTTCGCGTTTTCTCGGGTACTTTGCCGCTGTTCCACGAATATTCTCGGGAAAATGAAAGGCCTTCATGATGGTTGCATGAACCAATTCGTGGAATTGTGAGTGTAGATCTGGAATGAATATTTAATCGTCATGAGGAGTCGCAACTCCGACTCCTCTCGTTCTAAGATCTTCAAGCCCGCCATCGTCGTCTCTGGCCGAAGCACGTCGCAAATCAGGCCTGGCGGAATAGTCATTCATGTTGAAAATCCGCTCCCATCCTAATGTGTCCCGAGGCCAAACGTTCGAGGACTCAGGCGAACGGCCCCGCACTTCGCGGCGATGCGGGGGCTTTTCCTTTTCGACGCGGAGGATGTAAGTTAGGACACTCCGGAAGAGGCCCCGCCTCGTCGGCTCGGGTCTGGACCCGGGCATCGGCGCCCGGGTCGGGATCTCGTCGGACTGCCAGGGATACCCCGGCGCGCGATGTTGGAGTTTCGCCGGCGTTCGGATTCGCGGGACGAGCGAAGGAGATTGTTGAGCATGCACGAGCCACTCGACCCGGTGGCCATGGTCGTACCTCGCCGAAAGATCACGGGGATGTCGGCCATTCTCCTGCCGTTCGCCTCGCATGGGAGCGTCGACTGGGAGTCCTTCCGGGCGCACGTCCTTCGTACAGCCGACGCGGGGCTGACCCCGGCGGTCAACATGGACACCGGGTACATCAACCTGCTCGACGACGAGACCAGGAGCCGCGTCCTGGATCAAACGAGGGACGTGCTCGGCGGACGCCCGTTCGTGGCGGGGGCCTTCGTTGGCGACTCGCCGGGGGACCGCTTCGATCGCGACGCCTATGCGTCAAGGATCGAGCCGATCCAGTCTCGGGGAGGGATCCCGGTCATCTTCCCTTCGTACGGACTGACCGGACTCAACGATGACGACGTCGTCGCGGCCCACGCGAAGCTCGCCGAAGGTTGCGATCGATTCATCGCCTTCGAGCTCGGCTCGATGTTCGCACCGTTCGGCCGGATCTATTCGCTGGAGGCCTATCGGGGGTTGCTCGGCGTCGGGCGTTGCATCGGGGCCAAGCACTCATCGTTGCGTCGCGAGTTGGAATGGCAGCGAATCAAGCTCCGGGATGAGGTCCGGCCCGATTTCCATGTCTTCACGGGCAACGACCTCGCGATCGACATGGTCATGTACGGCAGCGACTATCTCCTCGGCCTGAGCACCTTCGCCCCCGACCTCTTCGCGAAGCGAGATCGGATGTGGGAGTCCGGGGATCCCAGCTTCCACGAGCTGAACGACGTGCTCCAGTATCTCGGATTCCTGGCCTTCCGGAACCCGGTGCCCGCCTACAAACACAGCGCGGCAATGTTCCTGCACCTTCGCGGCTGGACCTCCACCGATCGCACGCACCCCGCCAGCCCTCTTCGGCCGGAGAGCGACCTCGCCCTCCTGCGCGACATCGGACGACAACTCGGACTCGGGTTCAAGGAGTGAACGGACGATGTCGTATCCTCGCGTCGCCAGCCTCAAGACGAAGGCCGATTTCTGCGGCTACGTGCAAGACTTGGGGATCTCGCTCCCGTTCGATGACGTCGTGGAATCGGGGCCGACCTCGCCGTTGGGCCGGGTATTCCAACGCGATCGAGGCATCATAGGCAACCGCTTCTGCATCCTCCCGATGGAAGGCTGGGACGGCACCGACGATGGCCGGCCCTCCGAATTGACCCGGCGGCGATGGCAGAACTTCGGCTTGAGTGGCGCCAAGCTCATCTGGGGTGGCGAGGCCGTCGCGGTCCGCTTCGAAGGCCGGGCGAACCCGCAGCAACTCGTGCTCAACGAGGAGACTCTGCCGGACATCGTCGCCTTGAACGAACTATTACAGGAGATGCATCGGCAGCACTTCAGCACGACTGACGACCTGCTGGTCGGGCTCCAACTCACCCACTCGGGACGGTTCTGCCGCCCGAAGAGCAAGCAGTTGGAGCCGAAGGTCCTCTACCGCCATCCGCTGCTTGACGCGAGATTCGGGGTCAAGGACGACTCGGCCCTGATGACGGACGACGACGTCGAGCGTTTGATCGCCGACTTCATCAAGGCGGCTCGGCTTGCCGCAAAGGCGGGCTTCGCCTTCGTCGATGTGAAACACTGCCATGGCTACCTCGGCCACGAATTCCTCTCGGCGGTCGACCGCCCCGGGCGGTTTGGCGGGAGCCTCGAGAACCGGACTCGGTTCCTCCGCGAGATCGTCGCCGGCATCAGGGCCGAGGCCCCCGGCCTGGAAGTCGGGGTCCGGCTCAGCGTCTTCGACTTCGTCCCTTTCCGGCCGGGCGACGATGCCGTCGGCGTGCCTGCCGCGTCAGCTGGCGAGTATCCCTATGCGTTCGGGGGCGATGGCAGCGGCCTCGGCATTGACCTGAGCGAGCCGTTGGCCTTCCTCGACCTCATCGAAGGGCTCGGCATTCGGCTGGTCTGCACGACGGCGGGGAGCCCTTATTACAACCCCCACATCCAGCGGCCGGCGACCTTCCCCCCGTCCGACGGCTATCAGCCCCCCGAGGATCCGCTCGTCGGTGTCGCCCGCCAGATCGAGGCGACGGCCCAGATCAAGGCCGAGCGGCCGAAGATGATCGTCGTCGGATCGGGATATTCTTACCTGCAGGATTGGCTGCCGAACGTCGCCCAGAGCGTCGTCCGCGGCGGCGGGGCCGACTTCGTCGGGCTCGGCCGGATGGTCCTTTCCTATCCCGACCTGCCCGCGGACGTGCTGGCCGGTCGAGTCCTGGCGAGGAAACGCATCTGCCGGACCTTCAGCGATTGCACCACAGCACCCCGCAATGGAATCGTCTCCGGCTGCTATCCCCTCGACCCGTTCTACAAGGATCGGCCCGAGCGTGCCGCCCTGAACGCAGCCAAGAACCTCCAGGCCGGCGACCCAGGTCGAACCACTTGAGCCAAGCGGCGGGCTCTCGCGCTAGACTCCGAGAACTCCGCAGATTGAAGGCACGAAATCATGAGATCATCCCGAAACATGGGACTTCGCACGCGTCGGTCGCTTTTGATCGCCGCGCTGGCGACGGGAATCCTCGGATCACACGCCCAGGCGAATAAAGCAAGGTCAGAATCGGGTTTCGGCGTCGCACGCAAGGCGGGCCAACTCGATTTCATCTTTGCGGGGAAGCCCATCGGATCTTTCATCTTCGACGACCCGACGATCCTGCGCCCCTATTTCGCCAATCTGCGGGCTCTCGACGACATGCCGATCACGCGAAACCATCCGCCGATCCCGGGTCGCGATGCCGTGGATCACGACAAGATGCACCCCGGCCTCTGGCTCGGCTTCGGCGACATCAACGGGGCGGACTTCTGGCGGAATCAGGGACGCATCGAGCATGTCCGGTTTGTCGAAGAACCATCGACGAACGATGGTCAAATCTGCTTCGCCAACGAGTGCCGCTTGAAGTCGGCCGAAGGCAAGGTGCTCGGCAGCCTCGTCAATCAGATCCGGATCGCCCACAAACTTGACGGCTGGCTCCTCATCTGGGATGCCCGCTTCAGTCCCGCGGATGGCGAACTCCGCTTCGGCGATCAGGAGGAGATGGGTTTCGGGGCTCGCCTGGCCACGCCGTTGATCGAGAAGAATGGCGGCCAGATCCTTAGCAGCCAAGGCAAGAAGACGGCCGCGATCACCTGGGGCCAGCCCGCCGACTGGTGCGACTACTCGGGCGACTCGGAAGGGCGTCGTAGCGGAATCACGCTCATGGCGGCCCCGACCAACTTCCGAAGGGCCTGGTGGCATAACCGCGATTACGGGGTCTTCGTCGCCAACCCATTCGGGCGCGAGGCCATGAAGCAGGGGAGCAAGAGCTCCGTCGTCGTGAAGGCCGGAGAAGAGCTTCGGCTACGTTTCGGGGCCATGATGCATTCCTCGCCCGAAAAGGCCGAGATCGAGCCTTCTCGATATTACCGAGCTTTCCTGGATGCACTTGGCCGCTGAGGTTTAAAGCACGACAGGCTGGAGCTCGTCCCAAGGTTTTTCCGCGTTGGGACATCTGATACGATGAGGTTGGAGTCGCTGGAACGGCTTTCCTCTTCGATCAGGGAGCGGGGATGACAGTTCGGAAAGTTTTGCTGCTGCGCGGACCCAACGTCTGGGCCAGGGTGCCTCTGCTGGAAGTCTGGCTCGACCCGGCCGAAATTGAGAAGCCGTTCGCCAGGGACAAGGAAGAGATCACCAAGCGCCTGATGGCGATCCTGTCTCAGTCGCAGGAGTCGGTCAACGGCCGGACCTCCGCCCTCGAAACGCGGCTCGCCTCCGCCCCGAACGCCGTCGAGTTCCTCGGGATTCTGATCCTGGAGTTGCAAACCCGCGCCGGCGCCGAGGTCGAGGTTCTCAAGACCCGCTGGGAGCCCGAGGTCGGAGTGGCCAGGCTGGCGGTCCAGTATCAGGTCGAGCAAGTCGCGCAGGCTGCTCTCCAGTCGGCGATCCGTCTTTTCGACACCTCCGCGGGGCAGGGGGGAGAGTTCGACGTCGATGCCGAGGTTGAACGACTCAAAGCGCTGACCAAGGTACACGGCATCGGCCCAAACACGGCTCCTGTCGTCGCGGCGGCAAAGCTGAGGGGCATCCCGGTCCGTCGGCTCAACGCCGACAGCCTGATCCAGCTCGGGCATGGCGTCCGACAGCGTCGGTTCCAGACGGCTGCGACGGACCGGACTCCCGCGGTGGCCGAATCGATCTCCGACGACAAGGATCTGACCAAGGACTTGCTTCGATCGGTCGGAGTTCCCGTACCCGATGGTCGACCGGTGACCGATGCTGAGGACGCCTGGGCCGCTGCGGTCGAACTCGGTGGCGCGGTGGTCGTGAAGCCTCGCGATGCCGATCACGGCGACGGCATCTCGCTCAACCTGACGTCGCGCGAGCAGGTGCTGGCTGCCTATGCGCTGGCCCGGGATGTCAGCTCGGATGTCATGGTCGAGCAGCATGCTCCCGGGGCTCACCACCGACTGCTCGTGGTGGGAGACCGGGTCGTCGCCGCGGCAAGGCGGGACTCCGCCCACGTCATCGGCGACGGCCAACGCACGGTGGCCCAACTCGTCGCCGAGGTCAACAAGGATCCGAGGAGAGGGACGTCGCCGAACTCCCCGCTCCGCAAGATCGAGCTCGATGAGGCGTCGATCAAGGTCCTCTCCGAAGACGGGTACGCGACGGATTCCATTCCGCCGGCGGGCACTCGCGTCCTGATCCGTCGAAACTCGCACATGAAAGACGGCGGCGATAATGTGGATGTCACCGACCTGGTGCATCCGGAGGTCGCCGCGCGGGCCGTCGACGCGACCCAGGTCATCGGGCTGGATCTCGCGGGGCTCGATGTCGTCGTCGAGGACATCAGCCGCCCCCTCGAAGAGCAGAAGGGGGTGATCGTCGAGGTCAACGCGAATCCCTGGCTTCGTCAACATCTCAAGCCCTGGAATGACCCGCCTCGGCCCGTGGGCGAAGCGATCGTCGCCGCCCTTTTCCCCCACGGGGAGAATGGCCGGATCCCGACCATCGTCGTCACCGGGACCAGCGGCAAGACGACCACCTCTCGCATTATTGCCCACCTCTTCAAGCGGCTGGGCAAGGTCGTCGGCATGAGCTCGACCGACGGCATCTACATCGACGGGCGTCGTATCGAGACCGGCGATTGCAGCGGCCCCCAGAGTGCCCACACCGTCTTCCTGAACCCGATCGTAGAGGTCGCGGTCCTCGAGACGGCCCAGGGGGGGATCATCCGCGAGGGCCTGGCGTTCGACCAGTGCGACGTGAGCGTTGTCACGAACCTTGGCGAAGGGGACCACCTCGAACTCCGCGGCGTCGACACGCTCGAAGCGCTGGCGCGAGTGAAGCGGACCGTCGTCGAGGCCGTCTCCCCCACGGGCTTCGCCGTGCTCAACGCCGACGATCCACTGGTCTCGGCGATGGCGGAGGCCTGCCCGGGTAACATCCTTTGGTTCTCTCGCAAGCCTGAGAATCGGTTGATCGAGGCGTATCGGGCCCAGGGGGGACGAGCCATCACGATTCGGGACGGCTCAATCGTGCTGATCGAGGATACCGCGGAAACTCTCTTGATCCCCCTCGCCGACGTTCCTCTGACACACGGCGGCCGCGCGGTCTTCCAGGTCGAGAACGTCCTGGCTGCGGCCGGCGGGGCTTGGGCACTCGGGCTCTCGAAGGACGACCTGCGCGACGGCCTGGCGTCGTTCGGCGGCGACCCCGGCGAGATGCCGGCACGGTTCAATGTCTGGCAGGTGGGTGATGCGACGGTCGTGGTCGATTTCCCGCACAACTCCATGGCGCTCGAAGCCCTCATCGAGGCGGCCGAGCGGTTCCCGCACAAGCGCCGGGTCATCGTCTTCGCCGGCTGCAATCGGCGCGACGCCGACGTGATCCGCCAGGGGGAACTCCTCGGCGACGGCTTCGATGAGATCCTCCTCTACAAGGACAAGGGGAACCAGGACCGCAAGGACGGTGAGCTGAACGCCCTCCTGCGTCAGGGGCTCGAAGGGCGCTCACGTCCCCGGCGGCTCCGGGAGGTCGAGGAGGAGCTCATCGCCATCGAGACGGCCCTCGCCGAGTTGCAAGCCGGCGACCTGCTCATCCTCGGGGTCGAGCGGATCGAGGAATCGCTCGAGTTCGTCCGCCGGCATTTCGGGTCGAAGGATTCTGAGTCGAGGTAATTTGCACCATGTCGTTCGTCCTGTTCGCGACCCTCATCATCGGTCAGGCGGGCATCCCCCGGGGGGATGCCAAGGTCGAGATCGACTTCGGGACCGCCAAGATCGACGTCTTCACGTATAAGCCGGCCAAGTATCAGGATGGCCCGATGCTGATGGTCTTCCACGGCATGAACCGCAACGCGCAGGACTACCGCGACCATGCCCGGGCGATGGGGGATCGATTCGGGATGATCGTCGCCGCCCCCCTGTTCGACTCGGCCCAGTTCGGCTCGGGCAAGTATCAGCAAGGGGGGCTCTTCCGCAACGGCAAGCTCGTCCCTCGGCAAGAATGGACCTGGAGCTACGTCCCCAGGCTGGCCGACAAGCTGAGGGCGATCGAGGGGCGACCGACCATGCCCTATTACCTCATCGGCCACTCGGGCGGGGGCCAGTTCCTCGTGCGCCTCACGGCGTTCGTGCCCACGGAGGCCAGTCGGATCGTCGCGGCGAACCCCGGTTCTGACCTCTTCCCCACGAACGAACTGCCGTATCCTTATGGCTTCGGCAAGTTGCCCGGGGAACTCGCCAATGAAGAAACCCTTCGCGCCTATCTCGCTCGTCCTTTGACAATCTACCTGGGCGAGAAGGACACGGTGCGCGATGAGGATCTCGACACCAGCCGCGAGGCCGACCTCCAGGGGCAATCGCGTCACGAGCGAGGGACCAACGCCTTCAATCGGGCCAAGGCCCTGGCCGCCTCGAAGGGCTGGAGTTTCGGCTGGAAGCTCGTCGAGGCCCCAGGCATTGGCCACGATCACGAGTTGATGTTTAACGCTCCGACTTGCGAGACGGCCCTCTTCGGCGCGAAGTGAAGATCAGAGTTTCATAGCGAACCACCAATGAGAAAGGCCCTCGCCTTTCAAGATGGCCAGGGCCTTTCACATTGGAGTGGGGACAACCATCGAAAGTCAGCGGCTCCTGCCAAGGAACCAACCAGCGATGCCGATTCCGGTTCCTGCTAACATGCTAATGTCATAGTTGAGTCCAGGGATGCCGAGGGCCGGGCCGGCGAAGGCGACCAGAGCGGCCGGGATGGCGAAGTAGCTCATCCTGACTCCTCGGAAGAACGAGGAGAGAATCAAGATGAAGCCAGCTACGCCAGGATTGAACCAATTGAAGAATTGGCCCGCGATGTTCTTGGGTAGGAAAGGAGCCTTCAACGGAACCGTCTGGTTACGGTCGACCTTGACCTCAATAATAGGCGTCTTGACTCCTTTCAAGACATCGAGATCCTTTGTGTTGACGGCCTTGGTGGCGAGTTCTTTGCTTTGCGAGGCAATGTCCTGAACCCCCTTACTTAGCGCCTTCGCATTTTCCTGTGTGAGCAGTTCGTTCTGGTGCATCCAGAGTAGGCAAGCCCCCGCGAGCACGACTCCGGCCAGGAATCGCGGCTTGGGCCCAAGGATGATCCCGAGGGGCCTATCACTCGCGGACTTGTGAAGGCCTGGCTCGCGATCGACGAGAACGTCCTCCGGTTTCTCAGCCGCGTGCCTCAAGGCCTGACCGATCGAGGGCTTCTCGACCTTGAGCGCGGCGGGCTGGCGTGAGGCTTCCTTGATCTCGGCGGCCATCGTGACCATGGCCTCGGCCGCGCGGTGAGCGCGACGACGGGCGGTCATCAGGTTCACGCCTTGGGCCTCGAGGCCCTTCTCCTCGATCTTCTGGAGCAGGCGTTTCTCTCGCTCGGCGCGGCGGGATTGCTGCTTGGAGTCGATCCACTGGATGATCGGATCGCGCCAGGCGGCGTACTTCTTGCGGAGGCGTCCCCGGTCGCCGCGTCCCCAGAGATCCCGGGCTGTGATCTTGGCCTCGTAGCCGAAGAGCGTCTCGTAGAACTCCTCCCACTGCTCGCCGCTGTACTTGCAGACGAACTGCCGGAGGGTCTGCTCTTCGAGCCCGTGCAACCTCATCGAGCGGAGCATTTCCTCGGTTCGGTCGAGGGCTTCGGAACGCTCGGCCTCGACCTTGCGATCGAGCGCGGAGTGGATGCCAGTCGCGATGAGGACCGCCACGATCCCGAACGCGACCCAGGCCCAGACCAGCTTGAGCACCACAAGCACGGTGACCCCCAAGACCAGGGTCGCCAGCATCATCAACCAATCCACGAGCGAGTTCCCGAAGATCACTTCGCGGACCTTCGTGAAGAGGTATGTCTTGCCCGCGAATCCGGCGATCAGGAAGTACGCCAGGCCGGTCATGAACCCCAGCCCCAGGAAACCTCCGGCGAGGATGAACTGCTTCGCAAGCAGGCTCAAGAGGACGATCACTCCGCAGGCGATGCCCGCCCCGAGCAGGGCCTTCGAGCGGATCTTGGCCGTAGGCGCGTTGTTGAAGATCTCGACGCACTCGCCGAGTAGGTTCGCATGCTCCTCGCGAGGGGAGAACGGCCCGGTGCTCGAGATGCCGAGGAACGCTTCGAGCGCCTTGATCACCTGGCCGAGATTCGCATAACGATCCTCTGGTCGCTTGGCGACCATCTTGAGGATGATCTCGGAGAGGGCCTTGGGCACTCGCTTGACGATCATCTCGGGGGGGGTGATCGGCTCGGATTGATGCTTGGTGATCAGTTCATAGGCGGATTTGCCCTCGAAGGGGGGCCGACCGGTGACGAGGTCGTAGAGCGTGCAGCCGAGCGAATAGATGTCCGCGCGGGCGTCGACAGCCGCCGCGTCGACCCCCTGCTCGGGGGCCATGTAGGCTGGGGTCCCCATCGCGACGTTGGCCATCGTGATCTGGCCGCTGCTGACCGAGAGCGGGACCGTTCCCGGGGCCACGACCCCGGAGGTGTCGAGCTCGCGGGCGATCTCCGCCTCGGCGAATGCCGGGGTCTTCACAAGGCCGAGGTCCGCGACCTTGACGATCCCCTGGTCATTCAAGAGCAGATTGTCGGGCTTCACGTCCCGATGGATCATGCTCTGCGCGTGGGCGTACTGGAGTCCTCTCGCGGCCTGGAGGATGTAGCCGACGGCGACCTCGGGGTCGAGCTTCTTCTGCGACTTAACCACGCTGGCCAGGGTCTCGCCCTGGACGAACTCCATGCTGAAGTAGTTCGTCCCGCGGTCCTGCCCGAAATCGTAGATCTGGACGATGTTGTGGTGGACGAGCTGTGCCGCGGCGTAGGCCTCGCGCGTGAACCTCGAGACGAAGGTCGGGCTGCTTGCCCACTCCGGCTTCATCACCTTGAGCGCGACGTTGCGATCCAGGGAGAGCTGCCTGGCGAGATAGACGGCGCCCATGCCGCCTCGTCCGAGTTCTTCGAGGATCTGATAGCCCCCGAGTTGCGTCGGCCTGGCACCGGGAGGGCTCGACGTCATGGACGAATGCGAAGATGGCTCCGAATCGACCTCGAAGCCCTGGTCCGTCGGGAGTTGACTCCCGGGGGTGACTGTCGGCCTCGCGCCGGCGATGGTCGGGTTCGGCTTCGACTCCCAGGCCGAAGTGGGGATGTCGGTGCCCCCCGGCAGGGTTGGGCTCAAGAGTGGGTTTGGCTTCGGGGCCATCTCGGTCGCCGGCTGTGTCGCTCCCGACTGGGTCCCGGCCACCGTCGCGGCCATCGTCTCCGACTTGAGGGGGGAGGCAACTGGCTCCTGCGTGGGATCTTCCGGCACCGTGAGCTGGAACTTGCGAGTGCACTTCGGGCACTTGGTGGCGTAACGACCCGGCTTCGCCCCTTTCACTCCGAGTGGGTTCTGACAGTAGGGGCAAACGATCGGCATGCGACGGCCTCCGCGATGATTCGAATCGAATGAGGGAGAATGTGCCGGAGTCCGGGTCAAGATGCGTTTGGTACGAGAGAATGAGGAATCGAAACGCGCGCCCGGCTCCCGGGCGATCCAACGGCCGGAGATTGTCCGCCAAGGGCGCCCGGGTTTCTATCATAATTTCCGCGACATCAGGCCGTCGACTCGCGAGTGCGCAGTTCGAGTCTCGGTGGACAAAAGATCATTAAATCCTTGACCTCGGAAAGTCGCACGGCTACCATACGCCGAGGAATAGTAGAGAGATCCCCCGGAAAGATTGTGAGCATTATGCCGGTCGTGCCGATAGTAAGCCCTGAAGAGGAAGCAGGGGTTGCCGGGCCGGAGTCGGACGGTGCCTGCTCGCCGCTACAGGGACGGACCGGGGGCGATCGCCGATGGGTTGGTTGCGATGGGGGGAAACCCATGCGGCATTCGTTCCGATGCATGCTCACTTCGTGGGCATCGCGGAGCGAGGGATGACGGCCTTGGCCCAGATGCTCGTCCAGAGCGGCGCCAAGGTGACCGGCACGGACACGACCGACAATCCTTCGCTCGAACGCCTCCGAACGATGGGGATCCAGATCCATTCCGGCCACACGCCCGCGCCTTATGTCCACGAATCGGACTACGTCTTCGTCGGGTCGGGGACCGCTCGGATCCATCCCGACCGCCTGCGAGCCAGGCGGCACGGGCTGAAGGAAGGGTCTCCCCGAGGTTGGCTCAGCCAGTGGATGGACGGCAGGGAGGGCATGGTGATCGCCGGAAGGCGAGACGCCAGCGTCGCTTCGGCGATGATCGGTTGGGTCTTGACCCATGCCGGACTCGACCCTACCGTACTTGTCGGGACGCCGGCGCCGCAGCTCGGCGGCTGGGCTCGGCTGGGATCCGGCAAGCATTTCGTCTTCGAGGCGATGGAAGAGGATGGGGATCTGGGGCCTTGCGGCCCGCGAATTGCCGTCCTCCTGAGCACGCTCGTCCCTGCGGATGTGGCCGACCCGCTCGCCCGAATCCACGCGTTGCGCCGCTTCGCGTCGACAGTGCCGGCGAATGGCCTCATCCTCTGCGAAGGGCCCGACGAGATCCTGACATCCGCGGTTCGGGCCCTCGAGCCGACCGTGGAGTCGTTCTCGCTAGCCAGAGGCAGCTCCTGGTGGGGGACCGACTTGCGGGAGGAGCGGGGCCGTTATCGGTTCCGCACCTTCCATCACGGGCAATTTGCGCTCGAAGTGGGCTTGCAAGTTCCCGGTCGGCGTAATGTACTCTCCGCCATCGTGGCGGTGGCAACTTGCGTGCGGCTCGGGGTACCGACGTCCTCCATCCGCGAAGCCCTGGAAGAGTTTACGGGCGTCTCGCGTGATTTCGAGTCCCGCGGAAGCTACCGAGGTGTTACCCTGGTAGACGATGAAGGACGGGACCCGGAGGAGATCGGCCAGACTTTGACAGTCGGCCGGCAGGTGTTCGGGTCGCGTCGTCTCCGCGTGGTCTTATGGGCCGACGAGGCCGATTGGTCGCCGGAAGAGATTTGCCGTTACGTTAAGGCACTCTCCGCGGCAGACCATGTCTTGCTCATGGATGGTAATGGAACCGAAACGTGCCGGGGCCTCTTGGAGTGCCTGGTGAGCGACCTGGCCGTATCGGGTGTGCACGCAGATCGAGTCGAAAGCTTTGAGGGGGCGATCCGGTACCTGGACCAGCACCTCGAACCGGGCGATGTGCTGGTGACCCTCGGGGCCGGCGAAGTGGGAACGATAGCCGATGCATTCATTCGACGACTTTCGCGCGATCGTCAAGGCTGACGAGCCCTTGGCCCCTCACGTTTGGTTTCGCTTGGGCGGACCCGCCTCGTACATGGCGCGACCGGGGACGCTCGAGGAACTGCTAGGCCTCTTGCGCCGCTGCCGTTCGGAAGAGATCCCGTTCAAGATCCTGAGCGGCGGATCCAACGTCCTGATCCGCGACGAAGGGGTCAAGGCCCTGGTGATCCACCTGGAAAGCCCCGCGTTCTCCGACGTCGCCGTGCGCGATAACGTCGTCGAGGCCGGGGCTGCGGTGCCGCTCACCGCCCTGATCTCCCAGACGGCACGCGCGGGTCTTGGGGGCCTCGAGTTCCTCACCGGGATCCCGGGTACGGTCGGTGGGGCGCTCCGGGGCAATGCCGGCGACCGCCAGGGGGCAATCGGCCAGCTCGTCTTGCGGGCGACCGTCATCGATGCCTCGGACGAGGTCCAGGTCCGCGAACGCGACGACCTGAGCTTCGCCGACCGCGCCTCGAACCTCGACGAGCCGGTGATCCTCTCGGCCGAGTTCGAGCTGGAGAAGGCCGACCCCGAGGCTGTCGTGCGCCGGATGAGGCGCATCTGGATCGTGAAGAAGGAGAATCAGCCCTACGGGCACCAGTCGTCCGGTTGCATCTTCAAGAACCCGTCCCCCGACCTGTCCGCCGGGATGCTGATCGAACAGGCCGGCCTGAAGGGAGCGAAGGTCGGCGGGGCGGAGGTCTCGGATCGGCACGCGAATTTCATCGTGGCACATCCGGGAGCCTCGGCGAACGACGTCTTGCAGCTCATCGACCAGATTCGCCAGCGCGTCTGGCAACAGTTCGGCTATGAACTCGAGCTCCAGATCCAGATTTGGTAGACGACCGATGGTGGTCGGAGGGATCGACCGAGGACCATTGTCCGTTTCAATGGTAAGGCCTTGTTGGGACGGAACGCGCAGGAGTCTTGGTCATGGAGCACCGCGAACCCCCTCGGATTCCCATGTCCGAGGGTCCGCCCCGCGATGCAACCGACCCGCTGAACGCGCGTAGATTCGGTCGGTTTGTGACCCCGAAGCACGTCCGACGGATCGCCCCGTCGCGCATCGGCCTGGCCGTCTTCGCCGTGATCAGCGCGGTCATCTTCATGGTGATCATAGGGATGCGGCTCATCCATTCCGCGACCGACTGGCTCCAGGGCCAGCCGACCTATCAGATCAAGGCAGAGTCGGTCCAATTCGAGCCTCCGCTGCCTCCCTGGTACAAGGGGGGCACCAAGGCGTTCCTCGAGCGCGCCAAGATCGGGCTCGACTCCGGCACGACCCAATCCGCGCTCAGCCTCGACCCCGCGGCTCTAAGCAAGGAACTGACTCTCAACTGCTGGGCCAAAGGAGTGGTTGGAGTTCGACAGGAGCATCCCAACAAGCTGGTCATCAAGCTGAACATGCGGAACCCCGTCGCCTTAGCCAAGCTCCCCGACGGGACCCACATCATCATCGATGAAGACGGGGTGCTACTCCCTCGATCCGAGATCGACGACACGAACCTCGACGTCCCCTTGATGATCCTCGTCGGCTTCGGCGAAGGGCCGAAGAGTCGCCAGCCCGGTCTGAACTGGAAGCGGAGCCGTGGCGGCGGGGAACTGGACGAACCCGACGAGCGGATCGTCGCCGCGGCGAAGCTCGCGGCGTTCATCAGGGAGGTCCAGGGCAAGGGACGGGATTTGACGGGTAAACAACGGTTCGCGCTCGTCGCTCCCCAAGGCGAACAAAATAAGTTGGCCATCCGCAATGAGATGAATCTCTGGGTTGCCTGGGTCGAGGCCCCTGGACAGGAGTCGGTTGGTAAGCCGAGCGCCAAAGAGAAGTGGGAGAAGGTTGTTAAGTGGATCAAGGAGCACGGCCCGAGGGATATCCGCCCTGGCGAGTATCTCTACTTCTCCAAGACCGGCATTGGTTACGGCCCGAATTGAAATCCGACGCGAAGTGGCGCGACGCCTCGGGAGAAATCCCCTCGCGGCTGTCCAGTTAGGGCGGAAGGTGTCTCCACTGGATGGTGGACTCCTGGCCGTTCCATCGAACCGGGCCGCGACGGCCCCATTGCCGACACATCCGCAATGATGTTCCGCGGGGAGGATTTAGGACCATGGCCAGCCGACTCGGGCCGAAGTGGATCAACAGGGTGCAGAGCCTAGCCGGGCCCACGCATACGGGCCGCTTGAGTCGATATGCCGTCCTCGCCGCCCAGGTGAACGCCTTGGAGTCGACGCTCGAGAAGGAATCCGACGCCGAGCTGCGCGCGCGGAGTCGGGTCCTCCAACTCAAGGCCAGGCAAGGGGACTCGCTCAACGGCATGCTCGTCGAGGCCTTCGCCCTCGTTCGCGAGGCCGCCAAGCGGACGATCAAGCAGCGCCACTACGACGTCCAGCTCGTCGGCGGGGCGGCGATCCACAACCGCTGCATCGCCGAGATGGAGACCGGAGAAGGTAAGACCCTCGTCGCCACCTTGCCCACTTATCTGAATGCCCTGCAAGGCAAGGGCGTCCACGTCATCACCGTCAACGACTATCTCGCCCACCGCGACGCCGAGTGGATGGCGAACGTCTACCGGGCCCTGGGAATGACCGTCGGCTGCATCCAGACGACGACCCAGGACCACGAACGACGCGCGGCGTATGCTTGCGACATCACCTATGGCACGAGCAAGGAATTCGGCTTCGACTTCCTCCGCGACGAACTCAAGCGACTCCAACTCGGCGACACCCACCGCAAGTCGTTCGAGCAGGCCTTCCTCGGACGCGGCAGCCACCACGAAGGCGAGACGCCCGTCCAGCGCACCCACCACTTCGCCGTGGTCGACGAGGCCGATAGTATCTTGATCGACGAGGCGAGGACCCCGTTGATCATCGGTGCCAACAATCAGCCGACCCAGGAAGAGGCCGCCGCCTATTACGGTGCCGACCAACTCGCGGCCACGCTCGTCCGCACGAAGGATTTCAAGTACGACCCCGCCGAGCGCAAGGCGGAGTTGAACGCCGCAGGACGCCGCAAGGTGCAGGCCGTCGCAGGCCACTCCTCCTTCGTCGCCCTCACCGTCGACGGGCTCTATGAGTATGTTGAGCGAGCCCTGCGAGCCCAGATCGCCTATCTACGCGACCGTGACTACGTCGTCGTGAACGGCGAGATCGTGATCGTCGACGAGTTCACCGGCCGTATGATGCCCGGTCGGCAGTGGCAGGACGGCTTGCACCAGGCGATCCAGGCCAAGGAACGGCTCGAGGTGACACTCGAGACGATCACCGCAGCCCGCGTCACGGTGCAGGACTTCTTCCTCAGATACAAGAAGCTCGCCGGCATGACTGGTACGGCGTCGACCGACGCCGCCGAGCTGCGCCGGATCTACAAGGTCAACGTCTTCAAGGTGCCGACGAATCGCAAGGGGCGTCGGCTCTGGGTCCCCGACAGGATCTTCTCAACCGAGAACGAGAAGTTCCAGGCGGTGGCCGACCAGATCGTCGAATGGAACCACAAGCAGGTCGCGGTGCTCGTCGGAACGCGTTCGATCGAGAAGTCGGAGAAGCTGAGCGCCCTGCTCACGGCCGCGAACATCGAGCACCAGGTCCTCAACGCCAAGAACCACGAGATCGAGGCCCAGATCGTCGCCCAGGCCGGCCAGCCCGGCAAGGTGACGGTGGCCACGAACATGGCCGGCCGCGGTACCGACATCAAGCTCGGCGAGGGGATGAACGAGGTCGGCGGGCTCCACGTCATCGGGACCGAGCGGCACGAGTCGCGCCGGATCGATCGCCAACTCGCCGGCCGCAGTGCCCGGCAAGGTGACAAGGGCTACTGCCAGTTCTTCGTCTCGCTCGAGGACGAAATCATCGAGGCCTTCGGCGAGAAGCCCGCGGCCCGGCTTCGCAGACGCTACAAGGATCGCGGCGAACTCACGAGCGGTGCCATGCGTCGGCTCGTGCTGGCCGCCCAGGCGAAGAAAGAGCGGCAGCACTTCCGAGACCGAAAGCTGCTCATGAACTACGAGAAGCAGCGGGCCGAGATGCGCAAGAATATGGGCCTGAACCCCGTGCTGGGTTGATCACACAATACCGCCAGACTCCTACAAATTACCCGCGAGTTGGCTCGAAGCATCGAGCCAACTCGCGGGTTTCTTATTGCACTCACACCATTGGGGCAGCGGCCAGGCTCAGCGCGATTGCTGGGTCTGGTAACGTCGCAGACTCGCGTCGAGCTTGTTGAGGTCGCCCAGGTGGGTCTTGGCGTCCTCGAGCCGATGCGAGGCGTCGGTCCTGGTGTTGACCGCGATCAGATAGGCTCGGAACTTGTCCACATGATCAGGTCGCATGAAGTAGTGCACCAGGAGCCAGCTCTGCGCATAGGCCGCCTGCGAGCTGTCCTCGTCGCCAAAGAGGTCGTCCTTGGTGAGGAGCGACTCGACGGTCGGGGCGTCTTTCTGATTCGACCTCAAGTCCTTCAACACCTGCAGCCGGCTCATGTTGACCCGGCCGAAGGGGGCACGCTTCGCCGACGATTGCCAGAGTTCGCCGTAAGCCGCCAATCCTTCGCTGATGGCGACGGGGACGTCGGCCTGTCTCGAAAGCAGTCCGGTGTTGTACATCAACTGGTGGAGTGATTCGTGGACCAGGGTGAAGGTGTTGATGCGCTGGGCGGACGTCGCCCGCTTCTCCTTGTCCTGGCGGAAGTCGAAGACGACCAGGGCGTTCGTCTCGAGATCGTAGTGCCCGCCAACCTCGGCGCCTGGGGCGTTCTCCGAGAAGGCCTCGTAGGACTTGCGGTCCTTGAGGGACACGACGATTAACTTGCGCTTCGGGGCCTCGACGCGGAACCGTCGATCCTGAAAGTGCTTGATATAAACAGTCGACAGGTCATAGCAGATCTTGAGGGCGTCGTCGCGGTGGCGGTCGGATGAATTGCCGATGCCTTCATAGAACTCGTACGTGCTCGACCGGGCCCCCTTGATCCCCGCGGCGGCCAGGCGAGCCTGGACGGCCTCGAGCTCTTTATCGAAGGTGCTCGCGGGCACCCCGGGATCGGCGGCCCTCGCGAATCCGGCGGTGATCGCGCCGCCGATCGTGGCGAGCAGGAACTGGCGCCGCGACGTCATTGTCTGCGGCCTGGCGATGGCGTCGCGATGCGAGGTTTGCGACATGCGGAATGCCTTTCCTCCGGGTTGGCATGGGAGAGTGGATGCGCAACTCTGATCGCCGAGTCGTGTCCTTATAATTATAGACGACAGGCCCGAGGAACCCTTCGTTCGACGACCCGCGAATTGTTGCCTGCCCGTTGCGTTTCTGCTACCGTCGCCGCGTCGTGAGCTTGCCAGAACCGGATTTCGCGAGTTTTCGGCACATCAGGATCCCCCCGATGCCCGACACCCCGACCGTGCCTTCGCCGCAGACGGACTGGCGCCGGATCCACGCGTTCGGCCTGCCGGCCGGGAGCATCCGCGCGGTGATGGCGATCCTGATCTTCGCCACGCTCTGGGCCCACCTGCTGCTCAGGCCGGACCTTGAGGTGCCCGACTCGCTACGGGATCTCCTCTTCATCATCCTCGGCCACTACTTCGCCGTCCGGAGCCGGACTGAACCCGGCGAGGCCCCGGGGCCTCCTCCCCTCTACCTGCCGAAGGGGACAGTGCGGCTCCTGATCATGGGCGGTTTCGTGGCGGTCGCCTTCGCCCTGTTTCGTCAGGGTCGGATCGCATCTCCGGGCAAGAATCCGGGAGTCGTGACGCTGCTCCTGGTCTTCGGGTTCCTGCTGGGTGTAGTGCTCCAAAAGTTCGCGTCTTGGTGGAATGGCCGAGGGAAGGTCCTCCCTCGCTGGTTCGAGGACACGCGTGCCCTCATCTCCCTGCTGGCGACGGTATTCCTGGCGGTCCTGATCTGCGACCAACTCCGACCTTTCCTGCCCGCGACCTTCGCCGAGATCCAGCGGCAGGCCCACTTCGAGATCGGGCGATATGGCCCCGAGCACGTCCTGGCTGCGATCGTGGGTTTTTATTTCGGGTCGCGTTCCTGATCGTCGTCTCCGTCAACAGGCTAAATGGCAGGGGGCGAGATCCCTTGTTCTCCAGGGGCTTGCGACCCGATGCGATCCTTGCACCCGTTCGCATCATGTATCGAGAGTCGTGGGGATGGCTTGAATGAAGCGTGTCGCCTCGAGAATCGGTCTTGCGATGTCAATAATGGCCGACTAATGTGGGCTGTGCCAAGGATTGCACCTTGCCCCACGGCTGCCTTGCTCTGGGGCTCTTTGAGTTAAGGAGGACCTACGTGCTCCGCGCCTACACCGCCAACGTCCCCTCGCGTGCCCGCCTTCTCCTCAAGTATCTTCTCTTCCCCGGCACGAACTGGGTGAGTCGCGATAAGTCGGCCGCCGTCAAAATGTTCCGCACGGGAACTGCCGAGAAGCCCGTCCGCACGCTCGATTGCGGCTGCGGCAACGCATTCTTCACCCACCAGGCCGCGCTCCGCAACGCCAAGTGCCTGGGGATCACGATCCACGAGTGGGAGAAGCAGAACTGCGAAGAGATGCGCGACTTCCTCGGCTACTCCGATGAGCAGATGGAGTTCCGCGTCGCCCGTCTCGACGAACTCGCCGCCGACCCCGAGCAACGGCGCCAGTACGATCAGGTCCTCCTCTTCGACGTGATCGAGCACATCATGGATGCCCCGGCCACGTTCCGGCAGATCCACGACTTGCTCGACGAGGACGGCTTCGTTTACATCTCGACCCCGGACCGTGACTGGCAGCGTAACGCCTCGCGCATCCGCGTCACGCCGGTTGAGGACGGCTGGCACGTCCGCAACGGATACACGTTCGATCAGCTCGAAGCGGTCCTCGAGCAGAACGGCTTTGAACCGATCGATCGGCTCCGTTTCGGCACGCTCGGCTCCTCGCTGGTGATCTGGATCCAGCACACGCTCTTCCGCTCGAAGATCGACCCGCTGACCGTGGTCTTCTACCCGTTCCTGAAGGCCCTCTCGATCCTGCTCTCCCCCTTCCGCGACACACACACGATCTTCGTGCTGGCCCGCAAGAAGCGCGTCCCCGCGGCCCTCGCTCCCAGGCTGACGCACACCCGGCCCAAGCTCCTCTCGCTGCCGGATTGACCCCGGTGTCTTCGGGGAGCTAAGTTATTGGCGTTTCGAATGTTCCCCCACCTTCGGGACCAGAAACGCCGAGGATCGCATGATCGCAGAAGCTCCCCAGGCTCCCTTTTATCTCGGAATCGACCTCGGCGGCACGAACATCAAGAGTGGCGTCGTCGACGACAAGGGCCGGGTGCTTTCGAAGATCAGCCTCCAGACCCTGGCAGGTCGAGGCCCCGAGGAAGGGGTCAAGAATCTCGCCGAGGCGGGCCGTCAGGCCGTTTCGGCGAGCGGACTCTCGTGGGATCAGATCGCGGCCGTGGGCCTGGGTTCGCCGGGGACCATCGATTTCGAGAACGGCTCGATCTACCTTCCCTCCAACCTCCCGGGCTGGGCTAACCTGCCGATTCGCCAGCGTCTGCAGGACCTCCTGGGTCACCCGACCGTCCTGCAAAACGACGCCAACGCCGCCGCTTATGGCGAGTTCTGGGCAGGGGCTGGACGAGACGTCCAGAGCCTCGTCCTGTTCACGCTGGGGACGGGCATCGGCTGCGGGATCGTGGACCAAGGACGGATCATCGCCGGCAGACACGGCCACGGCGCCGAGTGCGGCCACATGATCGTCCAGATGGATGGCGGCCGCCCTTGTTCCTGCGGCATCTCGGGCCACCTCGAGGCCTATGCTTCTGCGACCTCGCTGGTCAAGCGCGCGGTCGAGGCCCTGGAGTTGGGCGAAGCCTCGTCCCTCCGCGACCTCCACGCCCAGGGCTCGCTCACGAGCCACGCCATCTCCGACGCCGCGTACGCGGGCGATCCCCTGGCGGTCCGCCTGATGAGCGAGACGGCTCGTTACCTCGCCGTCGGCGCGTCCACCCTCATGCACACGATCGACCCTGACATCGTCCTGTTCGGCGGCGGCATGATCGCGGCCGGCGAGCCCTTCCTCAATGCCATCCGCGAGCATGTCCGCAAGCTCAGCTTCGCCACCCTGGCTGACAAGACGAAGATCGCCTTCGCCGAACTCGGCGGTGATGCAGGCTTCATCGGAGCCGCAGGCTGCGCACGCGATGCTCTGATTGCCCGCGAGGCCTGAGGCACGAATCTCCTCGTTATCGGATTGGAGTGCGGCCGATGTCATCGCGTGGCTGTCGCAACGCGGGGCCTGATGGTGCGCGAGCGGGCCATGCGACGTCAGGTTTGCGTCATCGGCATTCCACCGAGCAATGGCGTGCGAGTCGTTGACCGCATCAGGGGCTGGCTCTAGAATTCGAATAGGTGCGAGACCTATCCGATCTCAGATCCATCCTGATCCAGGACACCGGGAGCTTCCATGCCCAGCCCGGAGCCGGTGATACTGTCGGCTTGCCGAACTCCTATCGGCCGTTACCTCGGCGGATTGGCGTCGCGTACGGCGATTGACCTGGGGGTGGCAGCGGCACAAGAGGCCATCGCCAGGTCGGGGGCCGACCACACGCAATTCGACGAGGCGATCGTCGGTAACGTCCTCTCTGCCGGCCTGG
Organism: Singulisphaera chitinilytica; assembly: GCF_049331405.1. Lineage (NCBI taxonomy): Bacteria > Pseudomonadati > Planctomycetota > Planctomycetia > Isosphaerales > Isosphaeraceae > Singulisphaera > Singulisphaera chitinilytica. The sequence goes on along the minus strand of NZ_CP186274.1, from coordinate 4,395,451 downwards.
GTCAGGCGCCTGCGCGACAGGTCGCCTTGCGGTCGGGCCTGCCTGCGTCGACAGGCGCACTGACGGTCAACATGGTCTGCGGCTCCGGCCTCCGGGCGGTCATGCTCGCGGCGACGGCCATTCGAGCGGGGGATGCGGAACTGCTACTCGCGGGGGGCATGGAGAGCATGAGCAACGCCCCCCACCTCCTTCGCGGGGGAAGGGGGGGGTGGAAGGTCGGCGACCGGAGTCTGATTGACTCGATGCTCAACGACGGGCTCACCTGCTCCGTCGAGGGCTGGCCGATGGGCGAGGCGGCTGAACGCACGGCCGAGCTCTGCGGCTTGACTCGCAACGACCTGGATGCCCTGGCCCATGAGAGCCAGCGTCGGGCGGTCGAGGCGCAAGAGGCCGGCGCCTTCCTCGCCGAGGTCGTCCCCATTGCCATCGAGGGGAAGAAAGGGTCTGTGCAGAAGGTCGAGGCCGATGAGGGGCCCAGGCCCGAGACGACGGTGGAGGCCCTCGCGCGACTCGGACCGGCGTTCCGACCCGGTGGCGTGGTGACGGCCGGCAACTCGTCGACGCTCAGCGACGGGGCCGCGATGGTCGTCGTCGCGTCGCAAGAGAAGGCGGAGTCGATCGGTGCGAAGCCGATGGCCCGGATCGTCGCCACGGCGGTCTCCGGCCTGGAGGCTCGCGACCTCTTCCTCGCCCCCATCGGCGCAATCCGTGTTGTTCTGAAGAAGGCAGGGCTCGGCGTCGGCGACATTGACCTTTTCGAGATCAATGAGGCGTTCGCGTCGCAACTGCTCGGCTGCGTGAAGGGGCTCGAGATCGACCCGGCCCGCGTGAATGTGCATGGAGGGGCGATCGCGCTGGGGCATCCGATCGGAGCGAGTGGCGCCCGGGTGCTCGTGACGCTCCTGCACGCCCTCGAACGTCGGGGGAAGCGGCTGGGGATCGCCTCGCTCTGCCTGGGCGGCGGGAATGCCGTCGCCATGATCGTGGAGCGGGTTTGATCGAACGAAGTCGATCCTGGCATTTCCAACCGAGTCCTACGAGGTGGAAACAGGCCGATGACAGCCGCCGAGACTCGCCTCGACTCGCGACGAGAGACCGATCCCGACCTGCGTGAGGCCACCCGGCGGATCCAGGCCGAGGAGGACCAGATCCGCAAGGGGGGCGGGGCCGAGGCCATCGAACGTCAGCACGCCAAGGGGCGCAAGACGGCCCGGGAACGTATCGACGCCCTCGTGGATCCGAATTCCAGGGTCCTGGAGCTTGGCCTCTGGGCCGGCTTCCAGATGTACGTGGAATGGGGAGGAGCCCCGGGCGCGGGGGTGGTCACGGCGATCGGCGAGGTCGAAGGCCGGCCCGTCATGATCGTGGCCAACGACGCCACGGTGAAGGCCGGCTCCTTCTTCCCGATGACCATCAAGAAGGTCCTGCGAGCCCAGGAGATCGCCGGGCAGAACCGGCTTCCGTTGATCTACCTCGTGGATTCGGCGGGGGTCTTCCTGCCGCTCCAGGACGAGGTCTTCCCTGACGACGACGACTTCGGGCGGATCTTCCGCAACAATGCCGTTCTCTCGGCGCAGGGGATCCCGCAGTTCGCCGCGATCATGGGCAACTGCGTCGCAGGCGGTGCCTATCTCCCGGTCCTCTGCGACACCGTGCTGATGACCGAGGGGTCGGGTCTCTACCTCGCGGGCCCTGCGCTGGTCAAGGCGGCGATCGGGCAGGATATCTCGCATGAGGACCTCGGCGGGGCTTCGGTCCACTCGGCGATCAGCGGGACCGTGGATTTTCATGAGCCGGATGAGGATTCATGCCTCGCCCAACTCCGGCGTCTGATCGGGATGTTGCCGGAGGCGCTGGTCTCGAAGCCGCAAGGAGGGACAGTCGAGGAGCCCTCTCGCAGCACGGACGAACTCTTCTCGCTCGTACGCAGCGATCCATCATCACAGTATGATGTTCGGCACCTGATTGAGGCCATCGTCGATGGCGGGCGATTCGACGAGTATCGCGCCGAGTACGGCAAGACCCTCTGCTGCGGCTTCGCCCGACTGGGAGGGCGGGCCCTGGGGATTGTCGCCAATCAGAGGCTCCGCTTCCGTCCCGAAGGCCGAGGTCCCTATCAGTTCGGCGGGGTCATTTACGCGGACAGCGCGGATAAAGCGGCAAGGTTCGTGCTCGACTGCAACCAGAGCCGGATCCCGCTGCTGTTCATCCAGGACGTGAATGGCTTCGACGTGGGGCGAGATGCCGAGCATTCCGGGATCATTCGCCGGGGTGCCAAGCTCGTGAACGCCGTGAGCAACAGCGTCGTGCCCAAGCTGACGCTGATCGTCGGCCACTCGTTCGGTGCTGGGCATTATGCCCTCTGCGGCAAGGCCTTCGACCCCCGCTTCCTCTTCGCATGGCCAGGCGCCCGCTACGCCGTGATGGGGGCGCACCAGGCCGCCCGCACCATGCTCGACGTGCAGGTCGCCACCTTGAAACGCCAGGGGAAGTCCGTCGATGGCGACGAACTCAAGCAGATGGCGGACGAGCTTCGTGGTCGTTACGAGCACGAGACCGATATCCGCTACGCCGCCGCACGAGGCTGGATCGACGCGATCATCGACCCGGCCCAGACTCGCAGCGTTCTGAGTCAGGCGCTCGAGATCGCGACGCGGCCGCAGGGGACGACCGGGTTTCCGATCGGGGTCTTCCAGGTTTGAAGGTGGAACATAACGGGCGATTGCGATAAGTAGGGGCAACGAATCAGGGGGACATCGGAATATGAGCCAGCGTTCCCTGCGAGTGGGCAACGGGGCGGGCTTCTGGGGGGACAACCTCGACGCCCCGTTCTTGCTCGCGCGCGACGGCCGGCTCGACGTCCTGACCCTGGAATATCTGGCCGAACTGACGCTCGCGATCCTCAGCCATCTCCGCTCGAAGGATCCGCAGGCGGGATACGTCGGCGACTTTCCCGACCTGCTCGAACGTTTGACGCCGATCCTCTCCGAGCAAACAGGGCTGCGCCTGGTGACGAACGCCGGGGGCCTGAATCCCCGGTCGTGCGTCCGGGCGTGCGCGTCGATCCTGAAAACGCGAGGGCAGGGGGGAACCAAACTCGGGGTCGTGACCGGCGACGACGTGCTCGGCTCGATTCCCGCCTGGTTGGCCCAGGGCCTTGCCCTCTCGCACATGGAGACCGGCGAACCGATTGATCCGATCGTCCCCCGGCTCGTCAGCGCGAATGTCTATCTAGGGGCGAGCCCCATCTCCGATTGCCTCAAGTCCGATGCCCGCGTCGTGGTGACGGGACGAGTCGCCGACGCCTCGCTGACTTTGGGGCCGGCGATGGCCGAGTTCGGCTGGGCCTGGGACGACTGGGATCGCCTCGCGGGCGCATCGGCGGCCGGGCACATCATCGAATGCGGGGCCCAGGCCTCGGGGGGGCTCTGGCACGAGTGGGATCGGCTCGAAGACCTCGCCGGGATTGGCTACCCGATCGCCGAGGTTCGCGAGGACGGCTCCAGCATCATCACGAAGGCCGAGGGCTCCGGTGGGCTCGTTTCCGAGGGGACTGTCGCCGAGCAGATCGTTTATGAGATCGACGATCCCTCGCGTTACCGTACTCCCGACGTGGACGTCGACCTGACGACGCTTCGCCTGGATGGTATCGGCCCGAATCGCGTCGAGGTCAGCGGGACGTCAGGGCGGGCGCCCGGCGATTCGCTCAAGCTCGCGGCGGTTTATCGGGACGGCTGGACAGCGAGCGGTTTGCTGGCCGTGGCGGGGCGAAGTGCCGAGGCCAAGGCGAGGGCCGCCGGCAAGATGATCCTGGAGCGGGTCCGACGTGCTGGCATCGAACTTGAAGCGTCGCTGGTCGAATGCCTCGGGGCAGGGGACGTGGTGGCGGGAGTTTTGCCGGGGAATCGCGAGAATCTCGAGGTCGTCCTCCGAGTCTCCGTTCGCGACCCGAGGCGAGCCGCCGTCGATCGGTTCTGTCGTGAATTCGCCCCGCTCGTGACGTCGGGGCCTCCGGGGATCGCCGGCTATGCGAGTGGTCGGCCATCACCCCGGCCTGCCTTCGGCTACTGGCCGGCGCTCGTGCCCAGGAGCCTGGTGACTTCGACGTGCGAAGTCCGGGCGGCCTCGGAATGGCTGAGGGGGGCATGAGAATGGCCGACAAAATCCGCCCCGAACATGGCATCGTCCGGCTCGGCGACTTCGTCCACGCCCGGAGCGGCGACAAGGGGAACCGGGCAAACATCGGAATTGTCGCGAATGATGATTCAATTTATGCATGGCTCTTGAGGGAACTCACGGAAGCCAGGGTGGCCGCCTATCTGCAACCGCTGGCGATCGGCCAGGTCCGGAGATACGAGCTGCCCAATATCCACGCCCTGAACTTCGTCATCGAGTCAGCCCTGGCGGGCGGGGCCAGCCGCTCGCTCCGGCTCGACACGCAAGGCAAGGCGCTCGGCGTGGCGCTCCTGGAGCTGAAGCTGCCGCGACCCGAAGAAATCAAGGAGTCGACATGAGTGGTCGCTGGATTCGCCGGGAGGATCGAGGGCCGGTCGCGATCGTGACCCTGAATCGGCCGGAGCGGCGGAATGCGCTCTCCCAGGGGCTGATGGGGGAGTTGAGCGACGAGCTGTCGCGCGTCGGATCGGATTTGGCGATCAGGTCCGTCGTGCTGACGGGCGATGGGCCGGCCTTCTGTTCGGGGATGGACCTGAAGGATGCCGTCGCGACGCTGGATGCCTCGGAGGACGAACGCAAGGCCATCGCCGACGTGCAAGCGATTGCCGACTTGATAGCACAAGTGCATCAACTTCCCAAGCCGACGATCGCCGCGCTCAACGGCGACGCGTTCGCCGGCGGCGCAGGCCTCGCCGTGGCCTGCGACTTCGTACTGATGGCTGAAGGGGCGAGGCTGGGCTATCCGGAAGTCCGTCGCGGCCTCGTCGCGGCCATCGTCATGCACGACCTGATACGTCAGATCGGCGAACGCCGGGCACGATCGCTGTTGATCGGAGGGAACCCGATCGCGGCCGAGGTCGCCGAGTCCTGGGGGCTGATCAATCAGGTCGTCCCGGAGGAGGAGCTGCTGGCGAGGGCAATCGCCCTGGGAAAATCGCTGGTCGCCTCGGCTCCGATCGCCGTCGAGAGCACCAAGCGGCTCATCGACGAGGCGAGCGGCCGGCCGAAGGATCTGCGCGGAGCCGCCGCCATCACCGCGGCCGTACGGGTCTCGAGCGAGGCCGAGGAAGGGATGCGAGCTTTCCTCGAAAGACGACCACCCGATTGGGAAACCGGAACTTCGATGAATGAGTAGGAGGATTCATAAATGGGGAAAATCGAGATAAGTTGAATTTGCAACCTTCATGGATTTTGCATTCAACGCTGTGTTGGTATGTCGTTCGGAGAACTGGGACGGCTCTGCCTTCGGGGATTGTCAACTCTCAGGAGATCTCCATGTCCGAACCTGCCGGTCTCGACATCCCCTGGGTTGAGGCGTTCTCGGTTGGCCGGGTATTGCGCGAGACGGCCGCGAGGTTTCACGACCACGATGGCCTCATCTTCCCGACGTTGGGGGTACGCTGGTCCTGGCGAGAGCTCGACCGCAGGGTCGACGTCGTGGCGTCCAGGCTGATCGAGCGGGGCGTCGCGCCAGGCGAGCACGTGGGCATCTGGTCGATGAATGCCCCCGAGTGGGTCGTGACGCAGTTCGCCGTCGCCAGGATCGGGGCGGTCCTGGTGAACGTCAACCCGGCTTATCGGCTCCACGAACTCGAGCAGGCATTGTTCGCGGCGGATGTCGGCACGCTGATCGTCGGGGCGCCTTTCAAGGGCTCGGACTTCGTGCAGATGGTCGAGACTCTTTGCCCGGAGTTGGCTCGCGATTCGGTCGACTCGGTCTCGTCCAAATTGCCGAGGCTGCGTCGGCTCGTGGCCATCGGCGACCATCCCGGCGGGGGCTGGATTTCTTGGCGGGATTTGGAGCAGGGGAGTGTCGATGAGGCGCTCGTCAGACGGGAGTCGGCGATCCGACCCGGCGACGTCTACAACATCCAGTTCACCTCGGGGACGACCGGGCTGCCCAAGGGGGCCATGCTGACGCACCGGAATGTCCTGATGAATGCGTACTACGTGGGGCTCCGGCTGCGTTATGGGCCCGAGGATCGCGTCTGCGTCCCCGTCCCGTTCTATCACTGCTTCGGTTGCGTGCTGGGGACCCTCGTCTGTTCAGTCTACAGGTCGGCGATCGTGGTGCCGGCTCCGAGCTTCGATCCGGGCGCCACGCTCGCCGCGATCGAGGGGGAGCGATGTACGTCGATTTACGGCGTCCCCACGATGTTCGTGGCCGAACTCGACCACCCGGACAGGCCGAAGCGCGATCTCTCGAGTCTCCGCACCGGTATCATGGCGGGGAGCCCCTGTCCGCTCCCCTTGATGGAGTCTGTCATTTCGGTCCTGGGGGCGAGCCAGATCACGATCGGCTACGGGCAGACGGAGGCCTCGCCGATCATCACGCAGACCTCGGTCGACGACTCGATCGAGGTCCGCGTGGGGACCGTCGGCAAGCCGCTGCCAGGGCTCGAAGTGCGTATCGTCCATCCCCTGACGCGCGAAGCGGTCGCGCCGGGCGAGGCCGGCGAGCTCTGCGTGAGGGGGCACGACGTGATGGTCGGGTATTACAACGCCCCTGAGGCGACCGCCCGCGTATTAGATGGAGAGGGATGGCTCGCCACGGGAGACCTGGCCCGTTGTCGGGAGGACGGGAACTATCGGATCGTGGGTCGGTCCAAAGAACTGATCATCCGTGGTGGCGAGAACATCTATCCGCCGGAGGTGGAGGAGTTCTTCCACCATCATCCCGACGTCTCCGAAGTGGCGGTTCTCGGCTTGCCCGACGCCAAGTACGGCGAGGTCGTCTCGGCCTGGGTCGTCCCGCGTCCGGGCTCGATGCTAACCGAGAAACGATTGCGCGACTTCTGCCGGGGGCAGATCGCCCACTTCAAGGTGCCGCAGTACATCCACCTCGTCGAGCATTTGCCGAAGACGGTGACCGGCAAGATCCGCAAGCACGTCCTGCGGTCGGAGGGGATCGAACGGCACTCGCTCGGGGAATCGGACGCAATCCCGACGGCCTGAGCCCCTAACCAAAGGAAGAAGGCCCGGTTTCGAGCAGGAGCCGAAACCGGGCCTCGGGGTTCTTCACTTCAGGCTGATTCGCAAGCCGCCAGCTTTCCGATCAAAGACCGCTCAGGTCGGCGGCCGTGACGCGGACGCCTTCCTTCAGGTGAAGGGTCTTCACCGTGTCGGCGGTCGCGGGGAGCGACCAGGCGCGGTGGGGAGGGATGCAGAGGCCACCAAATTCCTTCGGGGTCTCCTTGTCCGAGCCTTCGGGGCCGATCAGGGCCAGGCCGTTGAGGACCAGCGGCGAGGAGTTCTCAATCTTGAGGCGGTAGGTCAGCTTGCCGTTGACCTTCGGGCCCTTGGCGAGTTCAACCTGGACGAGCTGGGCGACCAGGCCGGCCGCGACGGAGTCGACGACGCTCTTGGCCTCGGCAACCTTCACGGCCTTCGCTTCGGCGGAACGCTTGAGCGGGAAGGCGCCGGTTTCGACCCAGGCCTTGCCTTCGGCGTCGGTCGTGGAGACCTTCACGTCGACCTTGCGGTCGGTGAACTCGATCCGGAGGGCGACGGCGGGGCCTTCGGGCTGGGCGGGGATGCCCTGCTTGAGGGTCAGGCCGATCATGCCGTTCTTCTCCAGGACCTTGCGAACCTCGGCGACGAGGGCCTCATCAGAAGCGCCCTTCGCGGCGACGTCCCAGTAGAGGATGCCCGTCTCGCCGGCGACTTTGGCCGACTCCGCCTCATCGAGTTGCTTGACGAACTGCTGGGCCAGGGCCATCTCATGACCGTTCGCCCAGGCCTGGGAGAGGCGGGTGATTTCCGCCCAGTCCATGCCCGAGGCGACGTTCCAGAGGACGAGCTGGGTGATCGCCTGGGGCGCCTTGTCAGCGGCGAGGCGACGAAGAGCGGTCTGAGTCCGCTCATCCTTCGTGATCTGGGCGATGTCGCCAACACGCAGCTTCTCGCCCTTGGCGGGCATCGAAACCTTGTCTTCGGCGTTCGGACCATTCAGGCTTGCGACGTTCGTGGGGAGGTGACGGGTCTGCTTGGCCTTGAGGGTTGTGGTCGGCAGGCTCGTGGGGGAAACCGAGCGGAAACCACCGCCCATGCCACCGCCCATGCCGCCCATACCGCCCATGCCACCGCCCATGCCGCCCATACCGCCCATGCCACCGCCCATGCCCATCATGCCCTGCATGAGGGAGGATTGATCCCAGCTATCGCGGTCACCCACAAGGTTCATGATGAGGCGGCCGAGCATCATCATGCCCATGGAGGCGGGCATGGTCCCGCCACCCTGCATACCACCACCGCCCATACCGCCGCCCATACCACCCATACCGCCGCCCATACCGCCCATGCCGCCGCCCATACCACCCATGCCACCGCCCATGCCACCCATACCACCGCCCATACCACCCATGCCACCGCCCATGCCACCCATGCCACCCATGCCGCCCATGCCACCGAACTGACCGGTGGCACCAGCAGCGACGAGGCCCGGGGGAAGGACGACGCGGAGACGCTTGCTGGTGCGGTTCGTGACCGAGAGCGTGATGCGGCCGTCGCCGGTGCCTTCGGCTTCGACGGCGAGCTGCCGGGTCTTGAGACCTTCGATTACGCTGATCGTGGGGATGTCGGAGTCGGTTGCAACGTCCTTGGTCGTCTTCTCCGCGGCAGCCCTGGTATCCTTCGGCTGTCCGGCTTTCGCGGGAGTTTCGGCCCTGGCCTGATTTCCCGCATGAACGGCGATCAATATGGTCGCGACGCAAGTCGACGAACTCAGCATGCGAACGAACGCAGACATAAGGAACCCCCTTTCTGAGACCATTCGGCGAGGCTCACCACAGTAGCCTGGAGGGTGGCTCGAGAACAAGCGACGGAGAGTATTGCAAAGCGTGAACGCTGCGCAGGGCATCTGTTGACATTGGCGACAATTGCCAAAAAGTCGGGGGGACTTTGTCACACCACCACTGCCAAATCGGAAAAATCTCGACCAAATCGAGGGCAAGAGAGCCGACTCGTGACCCGGACGACGAACCTGCTTGCGACTTTCTAGATAAACGACGATGGAACCCATCGCGTCATTCGATCAATCTTGCTCGAAACGGCAGGATTTTTCAGAGGCCGTCGGATCGCCCTGACTTCTGCGCCGCGGGGACGGATCCTCCAGCAAGGATTTCCACGTATGATGGGGGCCTAGAGCACGAGACCATGTCAGGCGCGACCCCGACCGTAGGGCCATCTTTCCGCGACTTTATCGGATGGGATGGCCTACCTCGGCCCATTGTGCGGGAATGGGTTGCACGGTTCCGCAGGCGTCAGTGAAGGATCCCTTGGGATTATATCATGCCGAAGAATCCCACATGGTCTGGAAGGAGGCAAATCGGCCCGCGATCTCACGGGATGATCGCTAATCTCTGGATCATTCTATCGCTCGGGCTAGGGTGTGCCGCGTTTGCCTCGGGGCAGGGGGCTGTCGAGGTGGAATCCCCCTGGCTCGGCCGGGCCTTTCCCCCCGCGGTCGTCGTAGGCAGGGAAACGGAGGTCGTCGTCATCGGAGACCACCTCGACCAGCTAGGGACCTTCCACCTCTCCGGCGATGGGGCGGAAATCCGAGGAGATCACGCTCGACCCGACGGTGCGCGCATCCTCACCCTTTGGATAAACCCACAAGTCGCCCCTGGGTATCGCGAGCTCCGGGCGGAAGGGAAATCAGGCTGGTCCAACGCCTTAAGGATCTCGTGCGACGAACTGCCCGTCGGTCTCGAGCGCGAGCCCAACGACGACCTGAAGGGGGCGACTCCGATCGAAGTCGAAACGACGGTTGCAGGGACCTTGACGCAAGGAGATCTCGATCACTACACGTGGAATGGAAAGGCAGGAGATCGGCTGATTTTCGAGGTCGAATCGCGTCGACTCGGAATCCCGATTTCGCCGATGTTGACCATTTTCACGGAAACGAGGAACTCCCTCGACCAGGGGGCCGAAACTCGAGGTTGTGACGGGGATTGTCGGCGAGTCTTCACACTCCCGGCCGATGGGAACTACGTGGTTCAGGTCCGCGACCTCCTCTATCGAGGCGGCCCCTGGGCGAGCTACCTCCTCAGAGTCAGTCGCCGTCCGTTCGCAACGGCAGTCTTCCCCCTCGGTGGTCAACGCGGGAAACCACTGGATCTGACGCTCTCCGGCGGGATCCTGGAGCGCCCAGTCGTTGCGCACATCTTGATTCCCAGGGATGAAGGCGAGATTTTCTCGCCCGAACCGATCAGAGCATCCCGCGATTTCCTTCATTTTCCCCAGCGGATCGTCATCGGCGATGCTCCGGAAGTCAACGAAGGTACGGATCGTCGCCTTCAGATCGGCTCGACGTTGAATGGACGAATCATGCGTGCTGAGGAGGTCGACTCGTATCTCCTTGCGTTGAAGCGAGGAGAACGGGTTCGGATCCGCGTCACGGCCGAAGGTCTCGGATCGTGGCTCGACTCGGTGCTAACCCTCAAAGATGAGCAAGGTAGAGTGCTGGCGGAGAATGACGACCTCCCGCCCGGCGAACTGGATTCGCCGAGGGGGGGAGAACCGCCGAGGGCCGATAGCCTCCTGGATTTTGAAGCGATCGAGGATGGAGACGTCTTGATCGAGGTGCGCGACCGCTATGGCGAGGGGGGCCCCGAATACGGATACCGGCTCGACGCGGGTGAGCCTCGGGGCGACTTCTCGGTCGAGTTACAACCGGCCGAACGAGTCAATCAGGCACGACCGACTGAGGCGATCAACGTTCGCCCTTCGGAGAGCTATTCCTTGGACGTGGTCGTGCGGACCGAGGGGCGACTCGGTCCCGTGAGGCTCGAGGTCAAGGGGCTTCCGTCGGGAGTCGTGGCGGAGGCGATCACGATTCGGCCCGGTCGGACAGGTCGGGGGAGTTCGGTCGAGAAATCGAAGGCATCCGTGCCGAATCGAGCGAAGTTGATGCTTCGGGTCGATCCGAGAGCCCGGCCGGACATCGGCTGGTTGCGGGTCGAGGGCTCGAGCCGACTCAGCGACGGAACGACGATTCGACGCAGGGGGATCTTGAACTTGGAGGTAGGAGGGGAACATGTCGTACCGCCGAACCGGCCGATCGTCAGGCGGATCGACGCAATCCCCATCTCGATTCTCGCCCCTAAGCATGTGGTCGATTCGCGTTAGCGAAATCGTCAAATAAAGCTCGTCGACCCTCGCAAGGTTGGATGGATTGGATCGAAGGCGTAGTGCGAAACGGAACGATTCTCGGGCTGATCCCGGGATTCCGATTCCATCGAGGCTTTCGATTGGGAGCCTCGCCCTTTTACCCAAATCTGCAATTCGACCGATGGTGTTGTGGCGACTTGCCGAAGAATAGGTGGAGACCCGCGCGAATAAGCGGAGATCTCGGGGCGTCTGTCGCCTCAGGGATCCCGTCATCCGGGGCATGTTCAGAAAAGTGAATCCGAAGGAATATCGGGCCAAGGAGGGGGCGAACGAGCCAACCTCCGGTTGCGGCCCCGTCCAGAAAGGTCCAACGCAATGCTACGGCGACACCTTTGGCGGGCTCGGGCATGGTCGGCCGCCGGCCTGTTAGCCTCTTCGATGTTCGCGGCCCACGCGGTGGCGGAACCCGATGCGCCCGCCCCGACCGCGGACGCGGTCACCGAGACCGTTGATATCCTCAAGGCGAGCCAGGCTGGCGACCTCGTGATCGAGGCCCGCGGCAACGGCCAGGATCGGGTGCGTCTCGGCCTGAAGAACACCTCGACCAAGCGATTGAAGGTCGTGATCCCCCCCGGCCTCGTCGCCTCGGCGACCGCCCAGGGTGGTGGCCGTGGCTTCCAGAGCATGGGCCTCGGCACGGTCACGAACCAGCCGGGTAGCTTTGGCGAGTTCCGCGCCGAGGCGAGCAACTCGGCCGGCTTCCACTCGGTCGCCGTCGCCGCCGACGTCGCCGGTGAAGGCGCCGTGACCGTCCCGGCCGGCCAGAGGATCGAGCTGATCGTCCCGGGCGTCTGCCTGAATTTCGGCGCCCCCACGCCGACGCTCCGCGACAGCTTCCACGTCGTCGACGTCGACCAGTACACCAACGATCCCCGCGCCCGCAAGGCTCTGCGATCGCTCGCGACCCTCGGTACGAGCCAGGGCGTCGCCCAGGCCGCCGTCTGGAGCGTCTTCAACGGCGTTTCTTTCGAGCAGATGACCGGTCAGGCCAGCCCGAAGGTCATGAACGTCCATGAAGTGGCCCTCGCCTCCCGGTTCGTCCAGGCGCTCGACGCCTCGGGCGACTCCGAGATACTTGACGGCTCGTACCTCAAGGAATCGCGCCTCCTCGTCTCCGTCGCCGGCGAGGGCAAGCTCTCGGCCGAGGCCGGCCGTCTGGCGGAGTCGCTGAACGGCCTGCACATCCTCGGCCTGCCCGTCCGCGTCCTTGAGGACGGCCAGATCCCGCAGGACGTCCAGGGCCCGGCGATGGCCCTCAAGATCACGCTGAGCGACAGCAAGCCCGGCGAGACGAAGGGCCGGATCGTCGTCAGCCACGCGACCCCCGAAGGCTGGGCAGCCCTCGGGCGGACCAACTTCGAAGAAGGCTCGGCCGTCACCGTTCTCGATGGCCCCGGCCTGGCCCGGGCGGTTGACCAGGCGGTTGCCTCGGCCTTCGTCGGCGTGAAGGTCACTAAGAAGGGTGCGAACGGCACCACGCTCAGGATCGAGAACCGCCTGCCGTTCAGCATCGCGAACGTCGTGCTGAAGACGGGCAACTCCTCGGGAGCTCCCGACGTCTCCTTCAAGGGGATGGGCATCGGCCCCGCGAGGTCAGCTTCCGCCTCAATCCAGGCGGCCGGCGGCGTCGTCCACCGGGTCGAGTTGAACGGCCTTTGAGCCGATTCGGCCGAATCTGACGCGAGAATCGAGGGCGGTCGCCTCCATTTCTGGAGGCGACCGCCCTTCGTGTTGGTAGTCGCCCGCGCAAAGGTCAAGTTTCCTGTTTCCGCTCGTCCGCCAGGGTTGCCTTGGGACCGGAGAGCCCGTTAAGATACTGGAGTGAGGATCTTGCCCCAAGCAGGCGGATAGTCCCTACCGCCGATCCTTCGACGAATCGAACTGACTTCTCGCAGTAGGCTTTGAGTCGTCCCTCATGTCTAAGGAACGCCGAAGGGTTTACTACTCCGGGAGGGTGCAGGGGGTAGGTTTTCGTTATACGAGCGAACGACTGTCGCAGGGCTTCGACGTCGCCGGCTACGTCCGCAACATGAGCGATGGCCGGGTCGAACTCGTCGTCGATGGCCCGCCCGACGCCTTGAAGTCGTTCCTCGACGCGATCCGAGGCGAACTCGGCGACAAAATCCACGACGTCTCGGTGGAGCAAGAACCGGTCGGCGACCCGCCGTACGAGGGATTCTCCATCCGATACTGACCGATATCGAGTCGATGGGCACTTCCTTGTTGAGGGACGTCGCCCGTCGGAATCTCCCGCGACGCAAGCATCACGACCTGTCCTCTTCCGTACCTCATTCCGAGTGATCGACATCATGAAAGCGTTGACCATCGCTCTCGCGACGGCCAAAGAAGCAATCCGACAGCCGGCCTTCTTCGTGCTGTCGTTCATCGCCGGAGCCTCGCTCGTCTGCTCGATTTTCGTGTCCTACTTCACCTTTGGTGAAGACATCAAAATGTACAAGGACACAGGGCTGACGACCATCTCCTTCGCCGCCTTGCTGCTGGCCCTGCTGACCGCCAGCTCGACGGTTGCCGAGGAGATCGAAGGCAAGACGGCGATCACCCTGCTGTCGAAGCCGATCAATCGCCGCCAGTTCATCGTCGGCAAGTTCCTGGGCATCGAGCTGGGCGTCTTCGTCCTCTTCCTGCTCCTGGGCACGCTCTTCGAACTGGGGGTCTGGTACAAGTATGGCTACGACCTCCGGGAATCGGCCGGCGGTGCCGCCGAGATGGCCATGCAGATCGAGCAGGTGAAGCAGGTCTTGCCCGGCCTGGTGCTCGGGTTCCTCGAGGTCACGGTCCTCGCCAGCATCAGCGTGGCGATCTCGACCCGGCTGCCGATGCTCGTCAACCTGGTCGTCTGCATCGCCATCTTCTTCCTGGGCCACCTGAGCCCGGTCCTGGTCGAGGCGACGGCTAAAGGGGACGTCAACGAATTGGTGAGCTTCATGGCGAAGCTCTTCGCCTGGGTCTTGCCCTCGCTAGAATTCTTCAATGCCGGGCCGGCGATTTCCACGGGTGCCATGATCCCTTGGACCGGTTATGTAATTCCGGCATTGGGCTATTGCGTGTTGTACAGTGGAGCAGCGCTTCTGTTCGCGTTCCTCTTGTTCGAGGACCGCGACCTGGCCTGATCCGTGCCTTCCCGCTTCGCGGTGGGTGATGCGCGGGTCTCCGGCTCGGTACAAGGTTCGCGCCCGATCAACCGCTTCGTTGGGATGGCTAACATGCAAGCGGACGCGTATCTTCGCGCTCGTAAGCTTCTGAGTGCGGAACGGCGGTGGGTATTCAGGGCGAATGCACTCGGCGTGGTGCATTCGCTCTTGATTCTGGCACTCCTCGCCGTGATAGGGCTGTTGCTATCCCTGCTCGCCTCGCAGGGTGTGGCCCGCGTTCCGACCCGAGATCTCGCGACCTACCCGAGCTGGGTGAAGGGTCGCGAGACCGGCGTCGTCCAGGATGTGGCGGTGTTTGACGACAGCGGGCTCTTCTCGCTCGTCGCCGGCAATCGTTGGAGTTCCTATCCTCCCCACCGCATGGGTGCCCGGCTGCTCTTGCCGGTCCTCAAGGCGGTACCCACTCTCACGAATAACGTCGGTGCCCTGACGAGCCTGCTGGCCCTGGCCTCGGCCCTGCTGCTCGCCATCTGCTTCGTCGCACAGTACCGCCGCTCGATCCTCGCGGAAGCGTCGTGCGACGTGGCGACGACCTTGCGTCGTCAGATCCACCGGCAGATGTATCGCCTCGGCCACTCCGCCTTGCCGACCGAAGGGACGGGGCCGGTCGTCAACCTCATGACCCGGGAGGTCAACGACGTCCGCGACGCCATCTTCGTGGAGCTCGGCGATAAGATGAGGGGCCCGGTTCTCGGCCTTGGTCTGATCGCGATCGCCCTGTTCATCTCGCCGATCCTGACCATCTTCGTCGCATCGCTCGGCGCCCTGATCTGGCTGGCTGGCCGGGTGATGAACAAGGATGCCCGGCTCGTGACCGACGCCGCCGTCCGCGACTCCGCGGTGCAGCTCTGCCTGCTCCACGAAGACCTCAACCTGCTCCGCCTGGTGCGGGTCTTCGGCATGGAGAACATCGACAAGCAGCGCTTCGACGAGCATCTCGAACGCTACCGCGAGGCCGACGCCCGCCGCATCAAGGCCGAGGGGTGGTTCAACCCGTCGATCGGCCTGCTCTACGGCGTCTCGGCGATCCTGGCATTGAGCCTCCTGGGCTATGCGGTGGCGGTCTCGCATCGTGTGGCCCCGGCCTCGGCCCTGATCCTGGTCGCGTCTCTCGCCGGACTGGCCTACCCGGCCCTCGAATGGGTCAGGATGCGACGAGCCTTGCGACAGGCGAATCGCTCGGCGGACGGCATCTTTGAGTTCCTCGAGCGCAAGCCCGAACTGCATCAGCATGGCGGGGCCCACTTCCTGCCGCCGCTCAAGGATCGGATCACGCTCGAGAACGTGACGCTCGAGAGCCGCTCGGGTCGAGTCCTGCTCGAGAACGTCACCGCCGAATTCCCCGTCGGATCCAGGACGGCGGTCATGAGCCTGGACGAGGACGCGAAGCACGCCTTGCTCTGCCTGATCCCTCGCCTGATCGACCCGAAGGTCGGTCGCGTGCGGATCGACGGCCTCGACCTCCGCGACGTGACGCTCGAGTCGATCCGGGCCCAGGTGGCGATCGTGCTCCAGTCGGACTTGGTCTTCACCGACTCGGTCGCGATGAACATCGGCCTCGGCGACGCGAGTTATCCGCTGCCGAAGATCATCGCCGCGGCCAAACTGGCGCATGCTCACAACTTCATTCAGGACCTGCCCCACGGCTACGACACGATTATCGGGCCGCTCGGGCATTACCTGGAGCCGGACGAGATGTACCGGATCGCCTTGGCGCGGGCGCACCTTCACGACCCCTCGATCGTCGTGATCGAGGAGCCGAACACCCCGCTCGATGATGACACCAAGCACCTCATCGATGACTCGGTCACCCGGCTCTCCCAGGATCGGACGCTGATCATCCTGCCGCACCGGCTCTCGACGATCCGCTCGTGCAACCAGATCATCGTGCTGCACAACGGACGCATCGAGTCGATCGGCCAGCCTCGCCAACTCCAGAACGAGAGCAAGCTGTATCGACATATCCAGTATGTCGAGTTCAACCAGTTCGCCACCGGCGACATCGAAGCCGGCCAGATGAATGGCTGAGGCCTGATCGACGGGGAGTGAGCGGAAAACATCCGAGGCCGGATGGGGGGAAATTCGCCCCCCATCCGGCCTCGGTCATTGAAGCATGTGAGCAAAGAGACAGGCTCAGGCGAAGTCGTCGACGGTCGGCTTGATGATCAGCTCGGGCACGTTGGCGCGGGGGTGCAACTCGACGAGGAACTTCACGGCGGCGGCGACGTCCGCCGGCTGGAGGATGACCTCGCGGCGCTCGGTGCCGACGGGGACCGGCCTGGCGTCAAGGATCGGCGTGTTGACCTCGCCGGGGTAGATTACGGTGGAGCGGATGCCGTGAGCACCTTCCTCGCGGGCCAGGCAGATGCCGAGGGCGGCCTGGCCGAACTTGGAGGCGGAGTAGCCCGTACCACCGAGGACGCTTGCCCGCTTGCCGGAGAGCGAGGCGATCTGGATGATCAGGCCGTCCTCGCGCACCCGCATCGAGGGCAGCACGGCGTGGACGAGGTTGAACGCCCCGGTGAGGTTGGTGGCGATCATGAGGTCCCAGTCTTCGGGCGTGAGGACCTCGAGTTTCCGGTTCCGGACGTTCGTCCCGGCGTTGCAGATGAGGATGTCGAGCTGGCCGAACTCCTTGAGGATGCCCTCGACGGCGGCGTTCACCTGGGTGCGGTCGGCCACGTCGCAGGGGGTCAACCGGGCGGGGCCGTTCGCCTGCGTGAGGAGGGCTTTGGTCCCCTCGAGCTTCTCGGGGTCTCGTCCCGCCAGGGCGAGCCGGATGCCGAGCTGATCCAGGGCCACCGCGATCCCTCGCCCAATCCCGCTGCCGGCACCCGTCACGAGCGCGGTCTTTACGGTCGTCGCCACGCCAAACCTCCACCAACGCGAGAAGACCCCACCGCCTCGACCTGATGCGAGGCGGTGGGGTCGAATTGGATTCGAAGTCCTCGCGGCGCGAGGACCTCACTTACCAGCGATTTTAACGAGGGTGGTGCTTGGACACAAACGCTCCGAAGCGATGCGGGCCGGCGAAGGCGTTCCCCTGGCGGATCGCTTCCTTGATCTGGGCGAGAGGCTTGAGGGTTCCCGCCGTCTGGGTGGTGCCCAGCGAGTTCGTCGCTGTGCCACCGCCCCAGAGTCGGAGCGTCCCGCCCGCCTGGGCCCACGCGTTGGTCGCCGGCTGGGTGGAGGAATCACCCGAGCCCGTCGAGGTGCTCGTGACCTGATCGAAAGCCTTATCCCAGATCTCGGCGAGCTTGCTCGCGGCAGTTTGATTGACCTTGGCCCCGTTGATGAACAACGTCGTCCGGTTCGTCCCGACCGTGCTGCCCTTGCCGGCATTGTCGGTGCCCGTCGTGGGTGTAGGTGTAGGCGTCGGAGTCGGCGTTGGTGTAGGCGTCGGAGTGGGTGTAGGTGTAGGCGTCGGAGTGGGTGTAGGTGTAGGCGTCGGAGTGGGTGTAGGCGTCGGAGTGGGTGTAGGCGTCGGAGTGGGTGTAGGCGTGGGCGTTTGAGTCGGCGTCGGCGTAGGCGTGGGCGTTTGAGTCGGCGTGGGTGTAGGCGTCGGAGTCGGCGTTGGAGTGGGTGTAGGCGTCGGAGTCGGCGTTGGAGTGGGTGTAGGCGTCGGAGTCGGAGTCGGCGTTTGGGTCGGCGTGGGTGTGGGCGTCGGGGTCGGCGTGGACGCACCCGGGATGAGGCTGGCCGACTTGGCGATGTCGAGGCGGCCGAAAATCTCTGAAGTAGTGGAGTCGCTGACGGGGGTCGAGCCGTCCTGGAGCCACGATTCGAGCTGGTCGACCGTCGGCAGGGTGCCGAACCGCTGCTCATAGATCTGCTGGAGCAGGACGATTGCACCAGTGACCTGCGGCGCGGCGAAGCTCGTCCCGTCGCCCGACGAGAAACTGTTACCGCTGGAGGGGCCGACGATACCCTGGCCGGGGGCCGCGATGTCCGTGGCCGAGACCCCGCCGATGCTCGCCCCGAGTCGCTGGGCGTCGGAGGCGAGGGCCGTGCCCGCCGAGTTCGTGGCTGTCACGCTGATCGTGCTGGGGACGATCGCGACGAAGCCTTCGCCCTGCTGCCCGTTGAAGCTGTTGCCCGCGGCCGCGACGACGGGGATCTTCAACGTGTCGAGTTGGTTGATCAGGTTCGTGATCTGCTCGCCCACGCCGTTGTCCTGGGCGAACCAGTTCTGGGCGTAGTTATTGCCGTCGGACAAGGAGATGTTGACCGCGGTAATATTATACTTCGTGTGATTATCGATGACCCACTGGAGGGCATCGGCGATCTTGTCGAAGTCCCCTTCGTTGTTGTTGTCGATCACGCGAAGGGCCGCGATGTCTGCGCCGGGGGCGATGCCCGGGTGCGTCGGGTCGCTCGAGGCGATGATCCCGGCGACGGCCGTGCCGTGCTGCGAGGTCGTGGCCATCGGGTCGCCATTGCCGTCGGCGAAGTCATAGCCGACGCTGACCTTGTGGCCGGCCCCGAAGCCGCCGCCGAGCGCGGAGTTATTGTAGTTGACGCCGGTGTCGATGACGGCGACCGTCATCCCCTTACCGTCGACGCCATATGTGGATCGCACGGCCGAGGCCCCATCGAGGCTCGTCGGGTCGCTGCTCGAGGAGGGCGAGGAGGAGGTGTCGGCGGGGTGGGCGACGTTGAGCCGGGGGACGGGGGTGCTCGACGCGCCGGTGGCCTGGCCGTGCCCGTGGGCGAGGCCGAGTTCGTGATGGGCGACGACCCGGTTGTGCAACTGGGCGAAGTGGGCCTGGCGTATTTCCTGGAGGTGAGCGTGCTGCGCCTGTTGATTCTGGAGGAACTGAGGACTCGCCGATAACAGCGTACGGGTCTCGAGGCTCTCGATGTTCGGCCGACGCTGAGCCTTGGCCGCGTGGCGGGTCTGTCGGTTCCACCCCATGAATTCAACCTCCCCGGACGACCGCCATGCCATTGGATATGGTCGCCCCAGCGATTCGGTTGTGAACGCCCCCCTTCCTTGGCGCAGACCGTGCGGGGTCCTCGGGACACCCGGCGCGGAACGCGGCCGTCGAAGTCAAAATCAACGACTTCGATACGGACAGAGCGCAAGCAATAGTTGATAATGGCGAATTCGGGGAACGCGTGGCGGCGTTCATGCCGCGTGGTTCCCGTGCCCGCTGACGGGGGGAGCAACCGATAAGGTCGATTCCTGCCGCCCTGCCCACAATTCGGCCCGCGTACGCGACGAGGGGACTCGCCGCCATCCATGGGCCGAGCAGATCCGTCCGAGACCGCATCCTGCGGGGGCCAGACGACATGGTCCGACGAAGGCTCGACGCCCTCCCTCCGGGAGGCCGCCGGGTCGCGTGTACCAGGCCACGACGACACATCTACGGATATTGTTGTTTTGACGCCTTTTCCCGGACTCCATCGCCGCTCAGCCTTGGCGTTGCGTCCGCAACGGACTCGGCTATAGTGGACTTCCTTGTAGGGGTTCGGTGGGAGGCGACCTTCGCTCAGTGCCCCTTGTATCGGACGAACTCGAGGGGGAGTTTTCGACGAAACATGGAAATCCTCGCTGTGATCCCGGCGCGATTCGGATCAACCCGACTGCCCGGCAAACCCCTCCTAGCCGAAACCGGCCGACCCCTGATCCAGCACGTGGTCGAGGCCGCCCGCACCTCAAAACGCATCAGCCGCATCATCGTCGCGACCGATGATATCCGCATCGGTAAAGCCATCGAAGCATTCGGCGGTGAATATGCGATGACGCGTGCCGACCACCCCAGCGGCACCGACCGCGTGGCCGAGGTCGCCGCGGCGTATCCCGATGCCAGGATCATCGTGAACCTGCAGGGGGACGAGCCCGAGATCCAGGGCGAAGCCCTCGACCTCGTCGTCTCCATGCTCGAGGACGACCCTTCGGCCTCGATGTCGACCCTCGCCACGCCGATCCGCACCGAGTCCGTCTATCGCGACCCGGCCTGCGTCAAGGTCGTGCGCGCAACGGCGGGGCACGCCCTCTACTTCTCGAGGAGCCCGATCCCCTGCCATCGCGATGGCCTGCCCGCGGTCGGCTCCGATGAGATCGTCGCGTATTTACATCTGGGGCTCTATGCGTATCGCAGGGACTTCTTGCTGCAATACGCGTCGATGCCGCAGTCGCCGCTCGAGCAGAGAGAGAAGCTCGAGCAACTCCGCGTCCTCGAGGCGGGGCATCGCATCGCCGTCGGGATCGTCGACGAGCCTAGCATCGGCATCGACACACCCGAGGACTACCGCGCCTTCGTCGAGAGAATGAAGGCGCGGACTTCCTGAGCCTCGGCCCGCCGGGCGATCATGCGAATCGCTGGCATGATCGCCCGAACATGCCAGCCTATTTCGGGACCGTCGCCGCCTTCAACGACTGCAGGTAGGCGACGAGGTCGGCGAACTCGACGACCGACAGGGTATCCACGAGGCCGCCGGGCATCAGGGAGACGTCGGTCACGCGCCGGTCTTCGATGTCTTCCTTGGGGACCTTCGTCAGCCTGGCCTCGGCGTCGACGAGTTCCAGGTGCGACTCCGTTTCGGAGCGGATCAGGCCCGTCACGACCTTCCCATCCGTCAGGGCCACGAGCACGGGTTGATACCCGGTCGCGATACGGGACGAGGGTTCGAGGACCGAGCGGATCAACTCGGCCTTATCATATTTGAGCGCGAGACCGGTGAGGTCGGGGCCGACGTTGGCGGTCCCACGGCCCCCCGCCGCGTGGCATTTGCCGCAGGAGATCCCCTTGGGGTCGAAGAAGAGGGACTCGCCGTTGCGCGGGTCCCCTTCATGGCCGAGCGCGTAGTTTCGGAGCTTCTCCGTGACCGAGTCGGCCCCCTTGGCCATGAGCGTCGGGGCTAGGGGATCCGAGACCTGCACGCTGAACGACCAGAGGCCGATCCCCTGACGCGAGGTGGCCAGCAAGCGGTTCTTCCCCTTCTTGAGCATCACCCGGACGAGGTCCGACTCGGGCGAGTAGGGCCGGCCCGCGAAATTGCGATAGGTGTGGATGCTCGCCTCGTTCAGGGTCAGCGTGATCGTCCCGCTCGATCCGACGAGCAGCAAGGCGGGGCGATCCTCGGCCGAGTCGATCTCGATGTAGCCGAACGAGCAGAGGTCGGGCGTCCCGTTCTTGTCGTAGCCGAAGCCCCCCTTGTCGCCTGAGCCTTCCTTGAAGTCGTCGAGGACGACGCGCCCCGTCTTGGGATCACCCGCGCGGGGCGTCCAGCGGATCGCGCGGCCTTCGACGCCGTTGTAGGTCCGATCGAAGTCGATGGTACGCTCCCCGACGAAGACGCGCGGAGTCGTTCTCGCGAATGGCCCGACGACTCTCCAGTCGGTGAGTGGGCGGAACCGAGTGAGGACGCGCTCCAGGGCGACCGCGGCCGGGCCGCTGAGGCGCTGGGATGTGGCCTCTTTCTCGAGGTCGGGCCTCACGAAGTCGCGGATCGTCAACAAGGCTTTTTCCCCCTGCTGGCGGAGGGCCGGGTTCCGATCCTGGATCGCGGCGAGGTAGACGGGCAACGCCTGGGGATCGGCGAACGTGCAGAGCGCGAGCGTCGCCTCGGTGCGGAAGGCCTCTTCGTTGGCAACCGCCAGGAGCTTCGGCACGGCCTCCTGGATTTTGAGCTGCGCCGTCATCTCGATGGCGGCGCTGCGGACGGCGGGGGATGCGTCGTTGAGCCGATCGGCCACGGCCGTCTTCACCTCCTCGGGGATCCGCTGCTTCGGATCGAGCGCAAGGAGTGCCGCCGCCCGAACAGCGGGTTCTGGCTTGTTGAGGAAGTCGGCCAGGTCGTTCGCTGGGAGGATCCCGGAGCGACCGAGCGAGGGCAAGGCCCTGGCCACCAGCGAAGCCGGGGTCTGCTGCGCGTAGACGAGGGAGAGTCTGGCTCGCAGAGCGGGTGGCGTCCCCAGGGCCGACAGCCCATCCACCGCGGCCACTCGGACCGGCTCTGCTTTTTTGGAATCTTGGGCGAGACTGGCGAGGGCCGGGATCGAATCGATGTCATTGAGCGAACCGATAGCCTGGACGACCGCCGTCAGAACGCCCTCATCAGCCTCGCGCGTCAGCCGATTCCGCAAGGCAGGGGCCGCGGCCTTGCCGACACCCTTCAAGCCCTTGACCGCGGCAAGGCGGACGCCGGCATCGCGATCAGACGCGGCTTGCTCGAGCCCCGCCAGCACGGCGGCCATGGCTTCCGGGTTCCAATCACGCGTTTTCTGGGGGAACTCACCGGCCAACGGGTTCGTGCCGAACCAGGCTCCGGTCCACTCGGGATACTGGCGATAGAGGCCGGAGAGGACGGTTGCGACGCGAGTACGGGTCTCCGCCGAATCGAGTTGGCCGAGAGACCGGCCGAGGGCTTTCACCACGGGCATCGACCAGGCCTCATCCATCAGCGAGAGGGCAGACTCGCGACGGCTGGGGTCGTCGAGGGCCGCCGCGAGTGCCGACTCATCCCAGGCCTGGAGCGTCCGGATCGCCTTGCGTATCGACCAGGCAACAAAGGGGTCGGGATCGCCGAGCGAGGCGATGAGCTGAGGCCTGGCGCCCGGCAGTCCAAGACGCCCGACGGCGATGGCGGCCTCGCGCCTCACGGCGGCGTCCTCGTCTTTCAGGAGGTTCGACAGAGTCGCCGCGGCCTCGCGGTCCCTGCGGATCCCGACGCTTCGTGCCGCCTGGAGCCGGACGTCAGGATAGGCGTCGGTCAGGGCATTGCGGATCGCCTTTCGGGCCTCGGGCAGCTCCGTGGCGTCCAGGGCCCAGAGGGCGTGGATCCGACCGTTGCCCGGTTCCGACTGCTTGAGCCGGCTCTCGAGTGCGCCGAGTTGAGCCTTGCCCTCACGGGATAGGGCTCGCTGGGCTTCGGATCGCACCGACAGGGCAGGGTGGTCGAGGGCCTTCAGGCGAGAGGGGGCATCTTTCGCAGGCTGATTCGCAAGGCTTGGCTTGTCCGACCCTTCATACGTCAGTTGATACAGTCGGCCGGTCTTGGGGCCATTGGCGAGCCAGCCGTTGAAGGCCCAGTCGACGAGCCAGAAGCCTGCTCCGTCGTTGGAGACGGCGATGGAGAAGGGGCGGAAGTCCTTGAGTTCCCCCTTGGTGATGAACTCGGATTTCTTGACGACGCGGAAGGTCGCCCCTTCCTTGGCGATCTCATAGCGGAAGACCGTGGAGAGTCCCCAGTCGCACGTGAAGAGGTTCCCCACGTAAGACGCGGGGAGGCCCGCCTCGTTGTAGCAGACGCTCTGCGTCCCCGAGCCGCCGAGTTGCCCGGCCGTGATGGGCAAGGTACGCCAGGGGGCGGTGAGGAACTCGTAGGGATAGCCGTAGTGGGCTCCGACGATGTGGTGCGTCAGGCTGTTCGGCCATTTCTTGCTGTCGTCGTCGTTGCCGTAGGTGAAAACATCATCGCGGGCAGTCAGGGCGACGGAGAGCGGGTTTCTCTCCCCGGTTGAGACCACTTCCAGGTCCGTGCCGTCGGGTCGGATCCGGATTACGCCGCCCCCGAACAGTTGGATGGTCTTTCCGTCCTTGCCAATCCCCTTGGGGATCCCCTTGTCGCCGACGGCGATGTAGAGGAATCCGTCCATACCCAGGCGCAGGCCCGAGGGAACGTGGTCGTTGATCCCGCTGAAGCCCGGCAGCTTGGGGCCGAGGCCCGTCATGAGGTCGGTGCGTTCGTCGGCCTTGCCGTCGCCGTTGGTGTCGCGGAAGGCCGAGAGGTACGGAGCGTGGACGACGTAGAGGACACCGTCGGCCCACTCGAGCCCCATGACGGCCCAGAGTTTGTCGGCGAAGACGGTCGACTTGCCGTCCTTCCAGGCGAGGATCGAGTCGATCGGCTGGGTCGG
This sequence comes from Singulisphaera chitinilytica, assembly GCF_049331405.1. NCBI lineage: Bacteria > Pseudomonadati > Planctomycetota > Planctomycetia > Isosphaerales > Isosphaeraceae > Singulisphaera > Singulisphaera chitinilytica. The sequence continues at coordinate 4,371,067 of NZ_CP186274.1, read as the reverse complement.
CGGGCCGGGCATGTCCATCGGGTCCTGGCCGATGTACAAGGTTCCATCAGGACCGGAGACGATCGCGGTGGGGAAGAGAATCTCGGGGGCCTGGGCGGCCAGGCGAATCTTCCAGCCGTCGGGGACAACCGGCAAGGGGGCTTCATCCGCCGCCTTTGTGAGCACGGGTAGGCCGAAGACTGCGAGTGTCGCAAGCGCGAGGGAACATCTCATGAGTGCGGAATCCTCGACCGGCCTTGGACGCCTGCGGGAAGGAGGCAGGGACCGTCATTGATGACGGGCCTTTTCCCGATCGTGCCAGGCTTTCTCCCGAGATGGGCGGATCAATACGGAGGATGCTCTGGAGTCCGGGGGGCATTTTCGGCAGAATTGTAGCGGAACCGACTTGTCCTCATCAACGTTGGGAGTTTCGACGTGTCGAACTCGCAGTCCGCAGCCCCTGGGGGCACCGACCTCCAAGTGAAGACGCAGCCCGCCAACCCCCTCAAGAATCCGTCGTACCCCCAACGGGTGCATATCCACGAACGGCCCCACTGGGAAGGCGTACTCAAGAGCTGCGACCAGCGGATCGCGGTGGTGAAGCAGAAGATCGTTGTCCTGGCCGCCGGCCCCAACCGCGATGCCTTCAACCGCCTCTACTCGCAGATGCTCGGCGCCCGCGATCAGGTGGCCGACTGCGTCCGCCGCCTCCCCGGAGAAACCGGCGACCTCTACGAAGAGGACAAGCACCGCCTCGAAGAGGCCGTCAAGTCCCTCGACAGGATCCTGAAACGCTGGGATTCCCAGCCCCAGGTTTGAACCGAAACGGAAACAGCAAACGGCGGTCGACGTCCAGATGCTGGACGTCGACCCGATCGTTTGGGCAAGGAGTGTCCATCTTCCGGCGCCCTTAGCTTGCGAGCCGGGCCTCTCGACCCGGCTCGAAACGCGTTCGTCAGCGACCCCTGGGCCAGTTCAAATGCCTGGCCAGGAACGGGAAGGTGCCGGTTCCCTCAATCTGATGCCCCCCGTTAAAGAGCGCGATGTCGACGCGATCGGCGAGGCCGAGTGTGTCGAAGGTACGCTTCACCTTCATATATTCGTAGCCGATCCACTCGTCATAGCCGACGGCGTCGGAGTGCCCGCGCTCCACCTGGAACGGCCTCGGCGCGATCAGGTTGGCCATCTCGGCGTAATTGAAGCGCTCGGCGAGGCCGAATTCGTACATGTCATATTCGATCGTGAACATGTAACTCGTCGGCCGCTCGAGGTTCGTATTCTTCACGACCCACTCGTTAAAGTCGGCCGAGCAGATCGACAAGCAGTAGCCTTTGAGGATGGCCGGGACCCGCATCGCGGTCTTGCCGCCATAGGAGAGCCCGTAGAAGGCGATCCGGGAGGGGTCGACGTTGGGGAGCGTCGCCAACCACTCGAGCGTCCGCTCATGCTGACGGACGATTACGGAGAAGAGCGAGGCTTTCAGCGGGTTGAGCTTACGTTGGATCAGCCGGAAGTGGTCGTGGCCGATGTACGGATTCTGCGGGGCGTAGACGACATACCCTTTGTCGGCCAACTGCGCCGCGTAGGAATGGTAGACCGACTTGATCTTGGGATCGACCACGTCCTCGGGCCTCCCTTCCAACCCATGCTGGCAGACGACCACCGGGCGCTTCTCGCCTGGCTGCAAATCCTTGGGGAGCAGCAAGATCCCCGAAGCCGGCACATCGGGCCAGACGGGGAGCTGGACGCCGTAGCCAACCCACATCTCCGTGTCGAAGAGCTTGACGGTCTTGGCCGAGAGAGGCTCGCTCGCCGGCGGGAGCTTGCCGATCAACTCGGCGTGAAAGGCCTCGCGATAGGCCTCGGTGCTTTTTGCCCAGGCTTCGGGCGACTTCATATCGGCCGGCGCCCAGTATGCGTAGCGGCGTAGCTCCGACGTCCTGAGAATAGCCTGGGTGTAGTCGCTCAGTTGCTGGACCTGACGCTTCATCCGCGCCTTGGTGTCGAAGTGAGGCCGGGCATCGAAAAGGGGCTTCTCGGTGTTCAATGCGGTGTCCTGGCCTTCGGCTTTCGCATCCCCGGTCGGGAGCAAGGCGAGGAGGAATTGTTTTCGCCCTTCGTCGGCGTGATTGAAGCCAGGGGCCGGACTCTTCGGCTCGAGGAGGGACGCCTTCGAGCGGAACTCGGCCGGGAGGCCATCCTGAAGCCGAGCGAACTCGGCGGCGATTGCGGCGGGCTCCGGGGTCGTCAGGCGTCCCGAGGCGGCGTCGGCCCGCCCATCGCGAGCACGGGGAGGCCCTTTGATGTCGGGGACGGCGGCGGGCTCGACTACGAGCTTGCGGGGGAGGATTAGCCGTGCGGCCTCGGCGTCGCCGAACTCGGTTAAGAGGCTCCAGACGTTGCGGTAGATCGGCTCCGACCAGGCCGACTCCCTCGGCCCGAAGTAACCGCCGACCCACACGGCGTCGGCCCTGGTGTCGAGGGCCCCGGCGTAGAACGCGACGAGACCTCCTTCTCCATACCCGACGAGGCCGATGGGCAGGTCCGGCCGGCCCGGCCTTGAGAACCAGTCGATGGCGGAGCGGACCTTGTCGACTTCATATCCGATGATATGCCGGCCGGTCTCATACGACTGGCGATAGATCCATTCCCGGTGCGTCAGGTTCGTCATCCGGACGGACGGGTTCCCCGAAAACGTATCCGAGCGGTCGAGCAAGGTCGGGACCAGCACGCGGCAACCGGCCTTGACGAGCAGGCGGGCGGCCTGGGATTCGTGCAGGTGGGCCTGACCGACGCCGGCGAACTCCTCGGGGGTCGTGTCGCAGTCGGGCAGGGCCACGACGTTGGCGCGAACATCCTTTTTGGGTTCGAGCCAGAGCCCCTCGGCTTCCACCCCCGGATACACCGACCACGTCACGGCGAAGACGCTGAAGTCGTCGGTCTCGGCAACCTTCGCCGGTGAGTCGGGGCTCGAGACATAGGAGAGAGTTGCCGGGGTCACGCGCTGGCCGACCGCTCCGAGGATTTTAGCGAGTTGCTCGCGGCGGGGGGCCACCGACTTTTCGTAGGCGTCCGTCGAGGAATAGTCCGGCTTCGACGTTGTTTTGCGGCGTTCGCCGCTCGTGGCGATCATGCGATCCGCGAAGCGATGGATCCCGTCGACCATCGCCTTGGCGGGGTCGCCCCGGTCTTCCCAGGGTTGGGTGCCCGGGAGGGACTGGGCCCGGGCACCCGGTGGGGCGAAGCTCAGGGTCAGGAGCACGAGGCAAAGCGACGCGCGGGGATGCGGCATGGCGAGTCGTTCCCGAGGAGGTGGGCAGGGGCTTGACCTGGCGGGACGCAGTGCTGGACCGCGTCCCCAGGCAAGCAAGATGACCCGTCGGAACCCTCTCCGCAAGGCTCGACTTCGAGGAGCGGCAAGCCTTTACGACGGCCGCCAGTGGTCGATGGGGCGTAATGCGTCGCTCCTGAACGGCAGATCGACCTTTCGTCCGAGGCCGGCCGACTTGTACAGGGCGTGGATCACCTCGACCACCGCGCGGCCGTCGTGCCCATTCTCAGTCGGCGTAGCCCCGTTGCGGACGCAGTCGACGAAGTGCTCCATCTCCTGGGGGAAGCCGTAGTTCCACATCTCCTCGTAGATCGGGAACGACCACCCTTGCGTACTCCCGGACTTCTCCACAGCGTAGCCGTAGCCGTTATGGGAGTACGTCCTGAGGGCATTCCCGTAGAGGATATCGGCGTAGGCCTGCCCGGCGCTCCCGAAGACCTCGGCCCGATCGTCCATGCCCCCGGGTTTGGTCCAGCTCTCCTCGGCGAGCCCGACCGCTCCCCCCTCGAAGTTCATAATCAGGAGTGCCTCGTCGTCACCATTCGTTTCGTCGCCGTGGACGTACGTGTTCATCTGGGCGTAAACGCTGTTGATACGCTTGTCCTTGCCGAGGATCCAGCGGAAAAACTCGACCGCATGGCAGCCCATGTCGAACGTGACGCCGCCGCCGCTCCGCCCCGTGTCGTAGAACCAGCCTGCGTGCGGGCCGTCGTGCTTCTCCGACTGCTTCACCAGGTGGATCTTGCCGAGGGCCCCTTCATCAACGAGTTGTTTGAGGCGTACATATTTGGGTGCGAAGCAGAGTTCCTCGGCGTAGCCGAGGAAGACCCCGGCCTTATCGCAGGCGGCGATCATGCGGTCGCACTCGGCGACATTCAGGGCCATCGGCTTCTCGACCACGACGTGCTTGCCTGCCTCGGCCGCTTGGATAACCGTGTGGCAGTGCAGATCGTTGGGCAGGCCGAGGACGACGAGGTCGATTTCCTTGCGTTCCAGCATCGCGCGGACGTCGGTGAAGGCGTGTGGGATCCCACGTTCGCTCGCGAAACGCTGGGCGTTGCCGGGGCTCGGCGAGGCCACCGCAAAGACCTCCGCGCCGAGCACTCGCCGGAGTGACTCGTAATGGATCGACGTGATGAAACCCGATCCCACGAGACCGACTCGCACCGTCTGCATCCGGTTGTGTCCTTGGCTGAGGCCTGATGGGGTTGTTTAAGTCGTTCGGAGGGCGGGGCAAGGTGCCGGGAAACGCCAGGGCGGATCGCATAGTATCGCGTCGCGGTGACGCCATGCGACCCGCCCGGGCTATCATGTCATGCAGGCTTGAGAATTTGTAGGACCGTCTTGATGACCATGTCCTTCACGGCCGGGCGATAGGCTTCCATGTGCGGGGCGACGAGGTGGGCCTTGAGGTGTTCGACGCTCTCCCACTTCTCCACCACCGTCACGACATCGGCGCGGGGGCCTTCCTGCGCACCGATGTCGGTGGCCTCGTCGACGGTCGGGCCGTACTCGAGGCATCCCTCTTCCGCATGCACGTGCGGGATGAGCTTGCGGAATTCGGCCAGGAAGTTTTCGCGTTGTCCTGGATGCAACTCGATGGTGGCGATGACGTGAATCATGACGCTTGCAAGGGCTCTCGGGTGGTTCGATCCGGGGAAACGAGAGCCACTATACTCGCCCCGCCGCGGCGTTTGTATCCGGGAACTTCGGACGCACGCGTTCTCAATCCAAACCCCACCACCCGCGGTCGTTCTCAGGCTTTCAGAAATAGTTGAGCGTGTGTGCATATTCCAGGCACACATAGATCACCGTGGCGAGGAGGAACAGCCCGGCCATGAAGGTGAAGTAGAGCGAGGTTGCCCGCACCGCGCCGATTCGATCCGCGTAAGCTGAGGCAATCTTCCAGGCGACGACGCCGATCACGGCGTAACCAAGGAAACCGACGGCGGCGAGGCCGATCAGGAGAGGGTCGCTGACCCTCTGTGCCTGCACCTGCTGGATGGCGACCGCGACGTAGGCGACCAGGAGGCCCAGGTGCCAGAGCTTCACCCCGCCGAGCCAGGACGTCCGTCGGGGTTCGGCCGCTTGGATACGCGAATCTGTCATGGCAATCCTCCGGATCTGCGATCAATGGCCGGACAGAGATGTGATTCCGGCAACTTGAAATGGCCCGAACGGAAGCGGGCCACCGATCGTCTTGGACAATTGTCGTGGGGGATTTGCGGCACGTCAAGGCATCATCGAGGCGTGTTTCGGCAACGTAGTGGGAGGATTCCTGGCGGATTTTGAAATGACAGGGCATGCATGGTAACTCTCGCCGCTGAATTCCGAAGGGAATCATGGAGGGGCCGAGCAGGAGGTCACACCCACCAGGTTTGCCGGTCCAGAATGATCGACAATCTCGCGCGACGCGGTTGCCCTGCCATATACGATGAGATTAGGGGAGTTCGTGCTCATCGTCGCAACCGCCGCCAGGCGAGAGACCGCGAGGCGTAAGTAACGGGCATGTTTGAGTATCCTCCCGAGGAGGTTCCGATCGTCGCTTCTTTGGGAGTGGCGAAGGATTTGGGTCGAGCCCGTTCGACTGCAGGGAAACACCCGGAGACCCGAGATGACGGTTTTTCTGAATTCGCTGTATGAGTCATTGGTTGACAAGTCGCCGCAGCACTTGGTGATGGCCCTTTTTGCCGCCCTGGCAGGTGCTTTGGTCCTCTCGCAAATCTACTTCTTCGTCAGCAAGAAGGTCTCGGATCCGCAGGTCGTCTTGACGGGGGTCATGATCTTCGCAATGGCCTTCGCCACCGTCATCGGGGTCGGGCTGGAGCGGTATGCACGCGATCTCGCCACGTTCAAGAACATCGCCCCTGCGTCGTACCAGCAGCACGCCCGTCGGACGCCGCATTCGAGCTTCGACGTCCAGATCGTGCGCCGGATCATGGAGGTCGCCGACACCGACCGCGACGGCCGGCTCTCTCCACAAGAAGCTGCGCTCGCCGCCTCGAAGAATGTCCGCGATGCGAACACGCAGCCGTCCGACTCCGATTCGATCGACTTCCGCACCCTCACCCGCCTCGTCCGCGTCTCCATCATGGCCCCGCCGCCCCCGTCTCGCCTGACCGAGTTCCACCAGACGAACCTCACCTCGGACACCGCCACTCCTATCTCGATGAAGCGGCCTTTCGGGAAGAAGGCCGAACGCGTCACCAACTGATGAAGGCGCGACGATCCGCGCGAGGCCATGCCCGTGCGGATCTATGGTTTGAGGTCCCGTCGAGGCGGGACCTCCACCTTTCGAACCGAGCCTTGCTGAGAGTCGACGAACATCAGGGACTGGGCGTCGACTTCTGGCTCTTCAAGAGGTCGCGAATCTCGGTGAGCAGTGCTTCTTCCTTCGTCGGCGGCTTGGCCGTCTCCTCTTTGTGATAGGCCGTGATCCAGCCGATGAGCTTGACCACGAAGAGGTAGAGGGCCATCGCCACGATGAGGAAGTTGACCGTGTCTCCCAGGAATTTCCCATAAGGAATCTTCTTGTCGCCGACGACGGCAACCCAGCCCTCATAGCCTTTCTGGCCCGGCATGATCACGCCGACGACGGGCATCAGGATGTTGTCCACCATCGACGAGACAAGCTTGCCGAACGCCCCGCCGATGATGACGCCGACCGCCAGGTCGATAACGTTCCCCTTGAATGCGAAGGCCTTGAAGCCTTCGATCAGAGAGAGGGCCTGCTTTGTGGGGGCCAATGACTTGAGGTCCATGCCTGCACTCCTCGTTTCGGTGCCGATGTTCGCACGAGGCAAGACACTTCTCAGCGATTGATGTGCCGAGCGGTACTCGTTGCGAAAACGTGGCGCACGTGACGTTGAAGAGTGCTGGTGAGATCTCGAGAGGAATGAGACGGAAAAGAAACAATCCAGGATGGCGGTCGATCGTTCAATTTACCAGGTTGATCGATTCTCCGTTGCTTTCCACGATCAGGCCTTCAACGAGGATGACGGGCTCCTTCGGCTTATCGAGCCCGAAGGTGTGGAGGAACGCCTTGACCACTTGCGGGTCGAGGTGCGAGCCCGAGAGCGACTTGATGTGTTCGACTACGCGGCTTTCCGGCCAGGCCGGGCGATAGGGTCGATCCGACCGCAGGGCGTCCCAGATGTCTACGGCTGCGAAGATCCGGGCCGAGAGAGGAATCTCGTGCCCCTTGATGCCGCGAGGGTAGCCCGTCCCGTCCCACTTCTCGTGGTGGCAGTAGGGGATATCGAGGGCTGGTCGCAAGAAGGTGACGGGCGAGAGCCACTCGTGGGCGTAGACCGGGTGACGCTGCATGATCTCCCGCTCGTTGTCGTCTAGAGGGCCTGGCTTCAGCAGGATGGCGTCGGGGATGCCGAGCTTGCCGATGTCGTGCAGCAAGGCCCCGCGACGGATCTGGACGATCTCGTCGTCGTCGAGCCCCATGGCCCTTGCCAGCTGGATCGTCATTTCCGTGACGCGCCGCGAGTGCCCCTCGGTCTCCTTGTCGCGGAGGTCGAGCGCGTGGGCCCAGCCTTCGATGGTCGCGTCGTAGGCGGCGACCAGGCTCGAGTTGGAGCGCTGGAGGGCCCGGAATAGCGATGCGTTGTCGATGGCGATGGCCGTCTGGCCGGCAAGGATCTCGAAGAAATCGACCCAGTCGCGATCGGGCAGGAAGGGCTTGCGGTGGTAGACCTCCAGCACGCCTCGGACGTGGCCGCGTGCGAGCAGGGGGAACGCGTGGTAGGCCACGAAGCCCTCCGACGCGAGGAACTCGGGGGCGGATTCGCGTTCGTCCGACTCTTCCAGGTCCGCAATCCCCACGAAGGATTGCTCGATTGCGGCTCGCCCGGCGAAACCCTCGCCGGCGCGGAGATAGATCGGGGTGTTCACCTGGTTCCGGAACCCCTTGCGGGCCGCATAGCTCAAGGTCTGGTCGGCCGGGTTGTTCAGCAAGACCGCCGCGCCGTCGCAGTGCAGTTCCGCGAGTACCTGGTCGAGGACGACGCCGAGCGTCAGGCCGAGGTCCAGGCTCGAGGAGATCGTCATGTCGATCTGCCGGAGCGCGAAGAGTCGCCTGAGCCTCTGTTCGAGGCGGGCGTTGAGGTCGCGGATCTCCTTGTCGGACCGCATTCGCTCGGTGATGTCGGTCGCCACGCAGATCGAGCCGGAGACCTCGCCGTCTTCGTGATACTTGGGGGTGTAGCGACACTCGAAGGTGCGACCCGCAACGACGGTGTCGGCCTCGAAGCTCGCGCCCGCCACGGCCATTTCGAGGTCGGCGACCATCTTCGGACTATCCTGGAAGACGTCGAAGGCCGAGCGCCCGATAGCGACTTCGGAGCTCGCGTCGATGAGTGAGAGTCCGCGGCCCTCCGCCAGCGTGAAGGTTCCGCTGCTGTCCACGGAGAAGAGGATGACGGGAGCCGCCTGGACGACCGCCTGCAACTGTTCCCGGCTCTGTCGCAGGGCCGCTTCCGCGAGTCGTTGACGCTCTTCCTCGGCCTGTTTTCTCGTCGTGATGTCGTGGAGGATCGTCACCCAGTGGGTTGTACGGCCGGACTCGTCGGCGACGGGCCAGGTGGTCAGCTCGACCCAGTAGGAGCTGCCGTCGTCGCGGTGGTTGAGCCGCTCGAGTCTCGTGGGGTGTTCGACCTGCGTCACTTCGAAACTGGGGTCGATCGGCCTCGGTTCGGTGACATCCAGGAAGGGGGATGAGCTTCCGACGACGTCAGACGCCTCTTCCCCGGTCGTACGGTAGAAGGCCGGGTTTACGTAGACAACCCGAGGTCTAGAGCCCCCGGGGTCGACCACCTCGCTGATGAGGATCGCGTCCTTGGCGTACTCCACGGCCGCCTGGAAAATCCGGAGGTCGTGCTCGGCGAGGAGTCGGTCATCCGCCTCCTGCTGCAACTGCTGGTTGAGGCGGGCGATATCCGGCAACTTGAGGGCCTGAGGGAGGATCCTGATGGTCGCTAAGACCGTCGCCCACGAGACGATCGCCGTCACGGCCTTCAACAGGCCGGCGAATCTGTACGCGGGGAACCAGAAGATCAACGCTTCAACGGCATGACCAATTCCGCACGAGAGAATGAAGGCACTGAAGAGGATGACAATTCGCGGGAACGGGATATCCCGTCGCCATTTCAGGAAGAAGAGGAGGGCCAGAGGGATCGAGATATAAGCCGCGAAGATTGCAAGGTCTGAGCTGATGTGCAGCCATCCCAGCGCCGGAGTCCAACTGCCGCAATACCATCGCCTCGGGAACGAACTCGTATCGAGGAGCCACGAGAGGAAACCCATCTGGCCCGATGCACGCAAGTTGGAGACGCCCGTCGTCTGACCGCACAGCATCGGTACTGCGCAGGTTGCGTGCTCAATGGGAGTCATGCCAGATCCAAGTTGACGTTGAATGATCGCAGGACTGGATAACAACGTCCCGTATCATGAAATGCCCGTGATTCGAGTGCGCGGTTGAAACCTTCTTCAGTTTCTTACAATATTCTTGGGTGGGTTCGATGGGCCCAACGGCTGGCGCATCATTTCCAATGTGAGGGAATTAGCAGCTGACTTCGCCATCTACTCAGGCTAGCAAATCTAGTGCAGTCGACGCAGTTTGTCAAACCTTTCCGATTCCTGTTTTGTTGCCTAAATTTCCTATTTTCGCTATTTAGTGTATCGGCACGAATTTGAACCATGCCAAGTTTGGAAGCTCATGTCGACTTGTGTAGCGGTATATCGCTGAAAAAAGGCGACCTGAGCAGTCTAATGCATATTTTAAAGGCGAGATCGTGGGGAACGACTGCCCAACCTATTCCTTAGCAAAGCTAGAACGACAAAATGAAACTTGCCAAGTAATCGGCCGTAAATCTTCGATTCTCGTGGTATCGGGTGGTCGATCCTAGGATTTGCGCAAGTCATTTCTCTGTTTTTAAGAAACCTTTCTGTTCGGGATTCTCCCGTCGTAACCCCTTGCATTCCAACGACCTCATTCGATGGCAGTCCGACAATAATTCCGCCAGCCGCGGTCAATGGGAGGGGTTTTCTCGGCATCGTTTCAGGGTCACGTCCCTTCTGAGAGAAAATCGTTGCCCGAAGGAGTCGCGTCTCTGCGTGTTGGGAGCAGGGAATTGCAATGATCTGGATTTAGGCAGACTTCTGGAGCTGCATGAGTCGATCGCCCTCGTCGACCTCGATTTCGCAGCCCTCACCGGTGGCGTCGAGAAGCAGCAATTCAGTCACTGCACCTCGATCCAGCCGATCGGAGGTGTGGATCTGACGGGCATTCTCGATGTGATATCCGGCTGGTCATCGAAGGCGTCAATTCCGGCATCGGACATCGCTGCGCTTGCGGAGTGGCCCTCGCAACGAGTCGCCCGGACGCTCTGCGGTCCCTATGACGTGGTGGCTTCGACGTGCCTCCTCAGCCAGATCATCGGCAATGCCTTCCGGGTCGTAGGCAGGCAGCACCCGCAGTTCATGGACGTGGTCCGGGCGATACGCGTCGGTCATCTCCGTCTGATGGCCGAACTCTGCAAGCCCGGTGGGCGAGTCGTGCTGATCACCGATGTCGTCTCGTCGGACATTGCTCCGACATTGAAGATGACCGCAGAGTCGGACCTGGCAGTCCTTTTGCCCGCCCTGATTCGGAATGGGCTGTTCATCAACGGCGTCAATCCGGAGGCCATTGCCTCGACCTTCCGCATGGATCCGATTCTGAACTCCGTGGTCGTGGGCCTAGAGAGGACCGCCCCCTGGTTCTGGCGGCTCCATGAGCGGCTCTACGTCGTCCTGGCGTTCCAGTATCGCAAGTCGTCGGCGAGTTTGCTGTCGATTTGAGAAACGTGAGCACCCGCCCAGGATTGACCGAGGTGCGTCCCATGCCTCGACCCCGAGACCTTCCCATCATCGAATCCTGCGAGAACTGCGGCGCCTGCTGGCAGCACGTGTGCATCGCCCAGGATCGGTGCTCTGGGTGTCGATCCCAACGCCCCGGATATCCTTCCGAATCGACAGGTATTCGGCGGCGTTGCTCGAGAAACCGGGGAAGTGGAGTACGCACTGTTCGTCGCGATTGACGTATCGCGCGGGCTCCTTCCGTCGTCCCTCCCAGCCCGTCTTCGCCACGACGAATGCACCGGGGGGCAGGGGACCATGCCGGCGCTCCCAGGCCTCGATGTCGGCGACGCTGACCCCGTAGTCGGGCGAACCTTCGACGGCTCGTTTCACGTCGAACACGACGAGAGGACCGTCTCCCCCTTGGGTGATTTGCGTTGCACTCACGAAGGCGGCGAGGCCAAACACGATGACGAGTGCAAATCTGCCCGCATTGTGGCGCCCGTAGCAAATCAGGGCATCGTCGCTCACGGCTCGAAGCGACCTCCGAATATCCTGGCGTCGTTTGTCCATGATGATTCTTTTGACTGAGCATGTTGATGTTTTGATTCGATTGTAATTGCGGACAAGATCGCGATCTCTTGAAATCCTCGATTGCATCTTTTCAATCAAAGAGAGTTCCATTGAATTTGAATTCAATTGCCCGCCAGCTTTCCCACCAGTGAAGGCGAAAATCGGGGACGGAAGACTTCATCGCTGTACGCGGGTGTGGACCTCGATTTCTTGACCGCCATCGCCCTGGGTGGATAGCCTGAACCGGGTCGGCTCTGATCGTAGCCTCGCAGGCTTTCAAGACCCCAGGTTCGAGGATTGGTGTGACCCCTGAAGAGTTCCGCAAGCATGGGCATCGTCTGATCGATTGGATCGCGGACTATCGCGCGACGATCGAGCAGCACGACGTGATGGCCGGCACGCAGCCCGGCGAGATCAAGGCCCGGATTCCCTCGAAGGCTCCCGAGTATCCCGAGGGTTTCGACGCCATCCTCGATGACGTCGAGCAGACGCTGCTGAACGGGCTGACGCACTGGCAACATCCGAGCTTCTTCGGCTACTTCCCCGCGGTCGCCTCGCCGGCGAGCGTCCTGGGCGACCTGCTCAGCACAGGCCTCGGCGTCGTCGGGCTGTCGTGGCAGGCGTCGCCCGCGCTGACGGAACTCGAAGAGGTCGTCTGCGGCTGGGTTCGCGACCTCGTGGGTCTGTCGGACGCCTGGAGCGGCGTCATCCAGGACACTGCGTCGACCAGCACGCTCGTCGCCCTGATTTCGGCAAGGGAGAAGGCGTCGGACTTCAGCCTCGCCCGGGGAGGTTTGCAAGCCGAGCGCCAGCCGCTCGTGGTCTACGCCTCGGGCCAGGCCCACAGTTCGGTCGAGAAGGCCGCTCTCCTGGCCGACTTCGGCCGCGAGAACGTCAGGACGGTCCCTCACGACGCTTCGTACGCGATGGACCCCGAGGCCCTGGATGCCCTCATCCGGCAGGACATCGAGGCCGGCAAGAAACCTTGTGCCATCGTGGCGACGACGGGCACGACGATGTCGACGGCCATCGACCCCATCCGATCTATCGCCCGTATCGCCAAAGCACACGACCTCTGGCTGCATGTCGATGCGGCAATGGCCGGTTCGGCGATGATACTTCCCGAATGCCGATGGATGTGGGACGGGGTCGAAGAGGCAGACTCGCTCGTCATCAATGCCCACAAATGGCTGGGAGTGGCCTTCGACTGTTCGTTGTATTACGTCCGCGATCCGCAGCACCTCGTCAGGATCATGTCGAGCAACCCCAGCTATCTCCAGTCGTCGGCCGATGGCCGCGTGGTGAACTACCGCGACTGGAGCATCCCGCTCGGCCGCCGCTTCCGCGCCCTGAAGCTCTGGACACTGCTTCGCGCCGAGGGGGCCGAATCTTTGCGAGCCCGACTTCGGCGCGACATCGACAACGCCCGCTGGCTCGCAGAGGTTGCAGGTTCCTCGCCGGATTGGCGGGTCCTGGCCCCGGTCCCCTTGCAGACCGTCTGCCTGCGTCACGAACCGGCAGGACTCGAAGGCGAGGCCCTCGACCGTCATACCCTCGATTGGGTCGGCCGCATCAACGCGTCGGGCAAGGCCTATCTCACTCCAGCAACCCTTGATGGCCGCTGGATGGTCCGCGTCTCCATCGGCTCTGGGACCACGGAGCGAGCCCACGTCGAGTCGCTCTGGGAATCCATGAGACAGGCGGTCGAGCCGAGGTAGGCCCGGTCGTTAACAATCCCGGAGGGTTGAGACCGCTTGCCTCGAAGCATCCTGGGGGCCAGGACCTTTCCGCGAAGTAGATCGATCCGGAACCGCCGAGTTCGCGGGTACGAGAGTTGCGAGATTATTGAGAAAGCTTATCCGATCGAATCGAATGAACCAGGCTCGAGAAAAGGTGCAGCATGCCGAGCGATTCGGGGCGAACGAATTCCGTCTGGATGGCGGCGGCAGTGCCGAAATACACGCAACTCTCGGAGAATACCGAGGCCGATGTCTGCGTGATTGGCGCGGGGATCGCCGGCCTGACCACGGCCTATTTGCTCGCGCTCGAGGGCAAGTCCGTCATCGTGCTCGACGACGGGGCCATCGGGGGAGGCGAGACCGGCAGGACGACCGCGCACTTGACCGCCGCCCTCGATAAGCGGTATCTCGAACTCGAACGCCTCCACGGTCAGAAAGGGGCACGCCTCGCCGCCGAAAGCCACGCCGCGGCCATCGACAAAATCGAGCAGATCATCAAGGATGAAGACTTTACCTGCGACTTCGAACGTATCGACGGATACCTCTTCGTCCCCCCCGGCGGTTCGAAAGAGTTGCTCGATCGCGAGTGGGTCGCGACGGGCAACATCGGCCTCAAGACCGAGGTCGTCCCGCGTGCCCCGATCAGTGGATTCGACACGGGGCCAAGTCTCCGATTCCCCGGCCAGGCGCAATTCCACCCCCTGAAATACCTCGCGGGCCTGGCCTCGGCGATCACGCAACGCGGCGGGCGGATCTTCACCGGCTCACACGTTGAGCGGGTCGACGGCGGTTCCCAGGCGAAAGTGAAAACAGCCGACGGCCACACCGTCTCCGCAGGCTCTGTCGTGGTGGCCACGAATGTCCCGTTCAACGACCGGATGACGATCCACACGAAGCAATATCCCTATCGAAGCTACGTCATAGGGGCTCGGGTCCCGACCGGAACCGTCTTCTCGGCCCTCTACTGGGATACGGCCGATCCCTATCATTACGCCCGAGTCCAGCGCGTCTCGGCCGTCGACGGCTCCGGCGAGCACGACATCCTGATCGTCGGCGGCGAGGACCACAAGACCGGCCAGGCGGACGACATGGACGAGCGATTCGCACGCCTGGAGGCCTGGGCCCGCGAGCATTTCCCGATGATTGTGGCCGTCGACTTCCACTGGTCGGGGCAGGTAGTCGAACCCTTCGACGGCCTCGCCTTCATCGGACATAACCCGCTCGACGCGAAAAATGTTTATATCGCGACCGGTACCTCGGGCAACGGCATGACCTACGGCACCATCGCCGGCATGATCCTTTCCGACCTGATCGCCGGCCGGACGAATCCCTGGGCCACGCTCTACGACCCGTCCCGAAAGACTCCCTGGGCCGCCAAGGACTTTGCCCGCGAGAATATCAACGTCGCCATGCAATACACCGACCTGGTCAAGGGGGGGGACGTCTCTTCGGTCGACGACATCGCCCCCGGCTCCGGTGGCGTGATCCGCGAAGGCCTCAAGAAGATCGCAGCCTACCGAGATCCGTCCGGAGAACTCCATCGCATGACGGCCATCTGCCCGCATCTGGGATGCGTCGTGCACTGGAACTCCGCCGAATCCACTTGGGATTGTCCCTGCCACGGGAGCCGATTCAGCCCGAACGGCCGGGTTGTGAACGGCCCCGCGGCGGATGGCCTCGCCCCGATCAAGTAGGGTGAGTTTGATGGAATTTCAACGCTGGCGGGTCGGGGCCGCGAGTGACTTGAGGAAGGCTTTCAGCTGCCGCTTCCGCCTTGGGGAGAGGTCGGCATATCGCCTCGCCGAGGTCGCTCCCTGCCCGGCGTGCAGGGTGATCGCTTGCTCGATGCTCGAAGCCCGGCCGTCGTGGAGATAGGGCCCTGAGTCTCGCAGTCCCCAGAGTGGGGGCGTCCGCCACTCGCGGAAGCCCGCGGCACCGACCGACGAAGGGTCGCCGGCTTCGTTACCTGCGTTGGGTTGGTTCTCGACGAAGACGTTATAGCTGCCGACATCCTCGAGCACGGGGCTCATGTCGTGAAGGAGTAAGTCGCTGTAGATCCCTTCGGCCCCGCCGAGGTTCGGGGTGTGGCAGTGACCGCACCCGATGGTCTTGAAAATATCGGCCCCCGCCTTGATCTGCACGGCTTCATGATCGTCGGCGGGATTGATCGCACCTGGGGCGGGGAGCTCCTTCACGAACGTGACCAGGGCGAAGCATTCGTTGGCGTCCATGTCGAGCCCATTGGCTCCGCGTCCCGGGAACCGGGGGTCCCCCGCCTGATGTTGTTCGGGAAGTTCGAGCCCCATCTCGCCGGAAGCTGCCGACATGACGAACTCCTTGAGCGTCGCCGTCTGAGCCTTCCAGCCGAAACGGCCGATTCGCCCGTCTTTGAGGCGGCTCACTCGTCCTTTGATGCCGGTGGAACTCGGCAGTTTCTTCCTGGCGATGGCCTCTATGGCCTCGTCGGGGATTGCATCGATCAATCCCACGCCGAAGAGGGGCGTCGGGTTTCGCTGCGAGATCCTCACCTGGATGGCCCCATGTTGTCCGGGCACCGTGCCTCGCCAGTGGTTATAGGCCGGGTCAGTCCCGTAGCGATGAAGCACGACGCTTCGCCCCTGGCGAAAACCGGGATGGATTGCAGAAAGTGTCACTGGGTCGAACCCAGGTTCCAAGCGAGAGTGCCTTCCCGCGGTATTACCCATCTGGTACTGGAACTGCCCGGCGCCCAGGTCCATGCTGAACGAATAAAAGAACCCGGGCGATTGGCTCGATCGGTCATGGAATGTCGCGATCTCGATGTTCTGATCGATGCCGCCGGCCCCTCCCGTACCCCCTTGAAAGTGGCAGGCGACGCACGAGGTGCCGTTGAACACCGGCCCAAGGCCATCTCCTCCATGACTCCTCGCGTCATCCTTGATCCAGTCCCTTTCAAACAACTCGCTCCCCCGCACCTGTTCCCTGTTCATGGGAAGATGGGCTGGGTTCATCGCGAGATACCGCCCGGAAGGGCGCACCGGCTCGACGGATTCGACCTTCCTCTGGCTCGCTTCAGGCTGAACATCCTCGGGGAGAATGTTGGAGTCGAGTTTGGCCGCTTTTGTTGCCCCCCGGTTCGATTGCCGACCCGTTTGAAGTGTGGAGTTGGGATGAGTGGATAATTCGGCTGCTAACGGAGGCACTGCCGCCTGGGATCCGGTGACGCCCGGTCCCGGTCGTGGACTCGTCGCTTGAAGAATGACCACGAAGAGTAAAAATGCCAGCACAAGCGAGACGATCGTCTTTACATGGAGGTAAAACATGGTTGGCAGGGCCGATTCCGCGAGACGCATCACGTTCGACGAGACTAATCCCGCCGCGTTTTTCCCCGCCGCGAATCTTACGGCCGCCGCGGCCGTTGTTTCGGCCCACTCTCGCCCGACTGAAAGATGCATCGCCGCTAAGACTGGGAAGGTCAGCGGGGCCCCGAGGCCGATTCCTCGGCGCGTCAAACGCGATCGGAGTCGCTCTCGCCCGCGATGCAGTCGAATCTGGACAGTCCCCAGGGGCCAGCCGAGGACCTTGGCGGCCTCGGCCTGGGTCATCCCTTGCAGATAGCACAGGATGAGTGGGCTCCGATAATTCTCAGGGAGTCGATCGACCTCCTCATGCAACACGCCGAATCCTAGTATTGCGTCATTATCCGGCCAATGCGATTGGCGGTTCTGCATACCTTCGGCCTTTCTCCGCTCGGCGACTCTCCTTCGAATACCTTCGGCTCTTGCTCGCCTCGCCACTCGGAGAGCAACGCCGTGCAGCCATGGGCTCAGTGCCTCGGGCTTCCGGATCGAGCGGGCCCTGCTCGCGAGGATGAGAAAGACCGCCTGGGTTGCGTCTCTCGCCTCCTCGCGCTCGCCGATGACGTCGAGGCAAACACGCAAGACCATCGCGCCGTGTCGGTCGACGATCGACGCAAACGCTGCCTCGGCATCATCGCCTGATAAGGAGAGGAATCGCCCCAGGGTCTGGCCGTCGGTAGCAACTCCTACGATCTCACTGTCTTCGGGCTCTTTCACCACCGGAGGCCCCGCCATTACCCCATGCGCCATAGCTCAGATCCTCCCCTGATGGGTTAACTCTCAAAGCTAGTGCAGCGAAGGAGGAGGTTGCATTTCATGATTCTGAGAATTCCGTGAGAGAATCAAGGAATTCATGAGCGCAAGACGTGGTAACAGGATGGGGGAAACGCCGATGGGCTGTTCTTTGGCGGGAAGTCTGCTGCTCACTAATTGGCATCGAGATGTTCAAGTGAAGGGGGCGGGACTGTTCGACTCGACCGTGTGGTGAGGCAAAGTTGCTTGCGACTCTTGTGCACAAAAAAATTAATATCTAATATTGTTTATTTCAAGGCGCGGCATGTCCCTACCCCCGACCAGCTGAGCCTCGCTCCCCCGCGTGACAGAGGCGGTGCTCACGACGCCTGATTTGATTTTGACGCTTAAGCGAACTCGGACTTTCTGGTCGATTGATTGGGAACACGAATCTCTGCATCCATCGCAGTCGAACTGGAAATCTCTTACGTCTCGACAGTTTTGATGACTTTGAATGTTATCGAAGAATAGTAAAAATGGACACTGAATGACCATACATTTCTGAACGGAACTTCTTCCCCAACCAGGAGCTCGTCGATCGAGTCTAATAGGCTGGTCCTTTCCTCATCCGTCATACCGACGATCGGCTCACGTTTCTGTCCCCAAACTCGTATGGCGTCCTTGACGTCGTCCGTATCCGTGGTGGATTGATAGGTTTGAAGGCCTTGGGCATCGCTGAAGATGAATGTCCAGAGCATCGATGTTCTCCACGCATTCGAAAAGAATTTATGTGGATCCGCCGATCGCATCGCCCTACGTTCGTATCGAGCAAGTCCGCATGGCGTCAATTTGCGAATCGGCAATCATCGAGGAGTAGGTTGCATCTTCGATACCGGGCGAGAGGACGTTTCCGTCTTCCATTCATCCTCGAGATTCCGGGAGCGTGCAGAGCCATGGCCGCGAGCCTGCGGTCCTGCTTCAAGGGCTTAAGTCCGCGACTTCACATCGCTTAGGGAGACCTGAATCAGGAGTTGATTTCCTGATCGTCCTCCCGATGATGGGGTGCCCCCTTGAGGCGATTCAATGTGATTATGGTGATAAGTTGCTGGGATGTGTGTCCGCGCAGGCGGCAATTGCGAAGTGAAAAGTGATGGATACAAAATATGGTAACGAGATGTGTTGAAACTGGTTCCGATTTCAAATGACTTTTATCATGCGTTAGCCAGCAATAAGTCTCTACTCGTCACCGGGACGCGAGTTGGGCGGGCACAGACTTTCGGAGTTGATGAATATCTCCGCTCGAGGCTGGGGCCAGATCGGGATCATAATATACGCTGAACTCGACTGATGAATCGATTCGGTCGGTGTTCGTGGCCAGTGCTTGAGTAAAAGTACTACGTGGTGGTGATCTGGGGAAAGGAGTCGAGTCTGAGCGAATTGGAATGGTGTGAGTGAAAGAGAAGCCGGGGCCGGAGGCCTCGAGCCAACGGCCCCTCATTCGCAGATGCTCGGATCGGTCAGTCTCAGGCCTGCTGGACGTCGTGAAGGATCGGAAGATCGGCGCTGGTGAAAGGTGAGGGGGCCGCCGACAGCGGGGCCGATTCCTCACGCAACAGCCCACTCCAACGGCAGACAAGACATTGGTACCGTCGGCTCTCGATCAACCGTCCCAGGAAGCGATCGAACTGGGAGCGGGGCGTTCGCTTCAACGAGAAAGAATTGTGGCAACGCGGGCATCGCTGTTGGCGAGACGACAACGAACGTACGGTGTCGACAACCTTGGCCAGGATCGTGAGAGAGGCAGCAAGCACAACGAACGCAGCAGCGTAGACCAGCATGGGTATAACCTCCGGGTCTGGAAAACCCGAAACCCTTGACCGCGGTGAAGGCAGCGGACCGAACCATGCTTCGAGAGCGAAGCTGTCGAAAAACAAGGGCCGCAGCCGGGGCGACGTCGCCCGAGAGTAGGTTACTTTAGGCAGGAGACAGTCGAGAAGCAAAACGTTTTTTTCCAGAATAGATTCGATTGCTGCAACTCACGAGTATGTCAGGACTTGCCCTACTTGAAGTTTTTGCGTATTTCGTTCAAGGTGCTCAATCGGCCCAACTCATTCAGTAACCCCGAAGTTATTCGGATGTCTTTGCAGCAAATATCGAACGAAGTGGTGCAACCCTCCCGATTTGCAATGTCGATAAAATCCACCATTTCGGATCGCGAAGTCGTTGCATTCGGATTAAGACCATCCGGGTCAGATGATCTGCCATATTATTTTATGATGATAATCTGAAAAATTGATTCGATTTGTTGATTCTCAAATTCGTTCGACTTGCACGATCACTTCCTCCGAGACTGCTGCATATCATTGAGTAGGAGCAGCAAAGGTCGGCGCGGATTGACGACCGGCTGTGTCTTCCGATCAGAACGGGGCAGGTGATCGATATTAGAAAAGTTGGAATGAAATTGAGTTAATACCGTTCAATTCGCATGGCAACAGCAAGCCCTGGAAATAAAGAAGGTCTGTCACGTCCGGTGCTTGATCGATGAGTCATGACCAACAAGGTTTCGAATCCGAATCAAGATTCCAGGTCTTCTCCCGCATGACTTGACTCAAAGCACAAGACGTAAATCGCCCTAGCCCAGAAAGCGATCGGCTCGCCGGTCAACTCACGCGAGTGATGACCGGCGAGCCCGTCATCAACCTGCAGGCGCAAAAATCACTCGTGTGCTCGTCTTGCGAGCGTATGAGAAGGGCTGCTCAAAGGAATCGCGTGAGGGACTTTTTCGCGGTTGCCGGCTGAGTCTTCCGCGTGGGCCGTGATGGTCTGAGACTCCCCCTGCGTCAGTTCGAGTTCGAGTTCCCACTCGGCGAAGTTCTGCCGGGTTGGGCTCGCCTCGTGGCCATTGACGAGTACGCGACGAATCTCGGAATTGTCGCAACTCGCGCCCCGCACTCTCACTCGCCGTCCCAATCCAGAGGTTGACTCGATCGGAGTAACGCCCGTAATCATGGTCGAAGGAGGAAAGTCGTCGACGGGTTGGAGGAACGAGATCGGATCATCCTTGGCGGACCTGCCCGGCCTGGGCAGGAAGATTCCCATCGAGATGATTCGATCCATCTTCAACGACGAATACTCGTGATGATCCATCACGGTCCGCCAGATGCCGTACTGCGAGTCGTAGAGATCCATGCCCTCGGCCCGGACTGAGGGGGATCCAGCATGGAAGGCCCAGTGCGTGTCCCACGCCCGGTAATTCTTGATCAAGAACGGGTGACGACGGTCGGGGCCCACGCCATCGACGTCCTCAATCTTTCCGCCGGGGCCAGGGTAACCCGGCACACCTCCGTCGCTGAACCCGCCGAGGTTGAAGCCGAAGAAACGCTGGCAGTGGGCCTCATTATTCTCGAACCGGATGAAGGGCAGGGTGCGGATATCCGTCTTCTCCCGCTTCCCGTCCGGCTGGAGCACGCGCAGCGAGGGATCGAAGCCGTCGCCTGCGAAGACCTCGAAGCGGAAGCCGTCCTGATCGCACTCGGCCGCCACGTTATTTGTGAACGTGTTCAGGCTGTTGGCCCACCAGAAGCCCGAGCCGAGATTCTTGTCATACGGCAGGACCTGATCCGGCAGCGGCTTACCACGGAGTGCCATCACGGCGAGGTTGCGGTCGAAGACGTTGCGTGTCTCGGTGCCGTCCTCGAGGAAGAAGCCGTGGCCCACCGACTTGTAACCGACATTGTCGCGGAAGACGAGGTAGCTCGTGCCGTGGACGGTGATCCAGCGATTCTTGCTGTCCCAAATCGACGCCCCGATGACGGAGCCGCCTCGCATCGACTCGCCCGCGAGGTGGAAGTGCAGGCTATACTTGCCGAGCACGCCTTCCTTGCCGAGGTGACGGAACTCGGCGTACGAGATCGAGCCCGACGAATGCTTGTGATACATCGTATGCCCGCGGACCCCGTCGGGATCGGCCGACTCGACGACGACATTGCGGGTCAGGTTGGCGACCTCGGCGCGATAGTCCCCCTGGGCGCGATGGTCGAACTCGAGGGGCTTGTCGAGCGTGACCAGCGCGAGCCCGCTCTCAACATACGACTTGATCGACTTGAGGTGCCGCTCCTCGGTCGAGGGACGCTCGGCGACGCTGACGGTCCGCGTCTGCTTGTAGCCGAACTGCCGTGTCGTCCCGGTGAGGATCAGGTGATCCCCGGGCTTCCAGCCGGCGATCTCGGACTGCTTGAGCAGTACGATCGGCTCGTCGCGATAGGCCTCGCGGCCGAGCTTGACCCATGTCCTTTCCAAGGGTGCGCCGTGGAATTCCATGCGGCCACCGCAGGAGATGATCGCGGGGCAAGTGACCGGATCCAGGCCTTTGAAGTGCTTGAGTCGGATTAAGGCTTTCTTACCGGCGGGGATCGGCTCGCCGGGCAGGCCGACCAGCAGGGCCGGGCGGGAACCGTTCGATTCCATCGCGCCGTGAGCATCGCAATCGAAGCCGTTCTCGCTGGCGTCGTCCCCGGGCTGAACCTTGATCAGTCCGACCTCGAGACGGGTATCGCGATCTCGGGCGAACTCGAGGATACCCGCGACGTGAATCGAGCGGATTGCTGCGCCTTCATTGAGGTCATAGACGACCGTGTGGCCGCCCTTGACCTGGACGCGGCTCCCTTCCGCAGGGAGCTTGCCACCTTCCCAGGTCGACGGTGCGGACCAAGGGCCACTCGCGGCCGAACGGACCAATGGAGGTAGATCCTCCGCCGAAACCTGGCCGGCGGCTGCAAAGACGATCGAGCAAAAGAGGATCAGGCGTCGATGCGACATCGGATGTTGAACTCCTTGACGGAGGGGGATCAAAAAGTCGACCTGGGAGGCCCGCACTCAGTCCGCGCCGGTCACTCCGAGCCATCCAGATCCGGCTTCGCCTGAGCGGGGCGCTTACGAGGGGTCTTGCCAGATTTCGCGACCTGGAACGGCTCGAGCCGATTCTCGCCCACCTTGACGGTCGCCTTGAGCGGAGTCTTGGCGGGGTCGAGGTACTCTCCGCCCAGCAGGTCGTCGGGAGAGTTCGAGCCGTTGGGGGGCTCGGCAGGGAGGTAGAGCGTGACCTTATAAAAGCCTTCCGGGGCGCCGTCGTCCTTGGTGTAAGTTCCCATCAGGAAACTGCCATCCTCTTTCGAGACGGATGTCGGATTGAGCGAGTCCAGGTCTCCGACCTTGTCCGCCGGGTAGAACCGGATCTGGACCCCGCTTGCAGGCTTGCCATCGACCTGCACGCTGCCCGTCACGGTATAGAGCGGGACTTTGCCCGCATCGTCGGCGCAACCGAACGCCAACGCCAGGGTGGGCGAGACGAGCAGGATGAATCGAGAAAGCCGGCTTCGAATCGAGTATTTCATCAGGCTGGCTCCGGCTTCCTTCAAAGCTGGTCGGCGCTGATGACCTCGCCCCCCGCGCGGGAGACGTACGCCTTGATGACGGACTTGGCCATCGACTCCTTGAGGAATCGCACCGAGCCGTCGCATGCGAGGGCGTTGAGCCCGCCGGGGTGGAACGAGTACATGGCGTTCCAGCCGTTGTGGCAGTTGATGACGCAAGGGCCGTCGTAATCCGTCTGATCGCCGCGAAAGCTTATAATTCGCATGTTCATATAGCCCGCCCAGGCGCCATGGGCGAACCAGCGGTCGGCCGCCTGCGGGGAAGACGGATTCGGGAACGTGAACGCGAGCTTGCCCCGGACGTAATGATCCGGCTTGCCCGCGCACTCATAGGCTAGGAGCGTGTTCGAGAGGCCGTCGGTGATCGACTGGAATGGGGTGTGGACGGTCTGGTCGAGGGCCCCCGTGTATTCAACCCGGCTGGCGGAGGGGACGTTCCAGGGATCGACATACGAGCGGGCCGTGAAATAATCTCCGGGGGCCGCTGCCAGATTCATGTCGGGGGTCCCGACGCTGCCCGTGAAGACGGCCACACCCTTGACGGCTTGTGGAGGACGCGGTGTCGAGGGGCAAATGTAGGTAGAAATGACCGTCCGAACAGACGTCTGATTGACCGGGAGGTGGAAGCCCCAGTTCATGTTGTAAGAGTCGTAGACCTGTGCCTGTTCGAGGTAACTGAGTATCTGCAAGCCCCACCCGCCGAACATCTCGAGGTTCGGATTCGAGCGACCGATCGCCGAAGGCGGGAATCCCCCGACCCGATCGGCGTAGCTGTGCATCGCGATACCGACCTGCTTCAGGTTGTTCGTGCACTGGGCACGCCGGGCGGCCTCGCGCGCCGCCTGGACGGCCGGCAACAGCAGGGCGATCAGCACCGCGATGATCGCGATGACGACCAACAACTCGATCAAGGTGAAGCCACGAGATCCAGGGGATCGGTTAAACATCAAAGGATGTTCCAAGAAGAGGGATGCAGTGGGGGGAGGAGGTCAGAGTCGTTCTCGTTGATCCTGAGACTCAGTCTCATTTTTATTATTCGGAATTGGTGATCGTCTCGCAAGGTCTAAAGCTCCGATTGCTTGCGAGTGAAGATTCGAGATTGCCTGTATCGAGATCGGAACCGGAGGCAGTATTTAGTCATCAACAGATGGGCCGGCTGTTAAGGCATGGGACAAGATGCGAACTTGTTAAGACCACATCGCTTCGGCCCAAGGCTCAATCGGATTGCGTCTCGGAGGATGAAATGACTCGCCAGAATTGGGCGAGAGAGGCGGGATGTGGTCCTGCTCTGCGGAACCTTCAGTAGCAGGTTCAGATTGTCGCGGGATGATTATCGAATACCGGCGGTGGGAGTCGAACCCACACGAGGGTTACCCCCCAAAGGATTTTAAGTCCTCAGCGTCTGCCATTCCGCCACGCCGGCTCGCGAATTGTGTCGTACGAGTGACAAGAGGAATCCGCAGGGGTTGGGTCTGTCACTCGTGACGTTCTAGGTACGATACCGAGCGGATCACTCGATCGGCAACATCAATAAGATGACAAGAATAACCGGGCGACCAGGGGAAGGATTCGCCATATCTGGCGGTTCAGGTTTTGTGAAGAATTGTTCGCTTAAATACGAGATCCTCGTTGCCATGAATCCGCGGCCGGATCGCGGTCGTTTTGGTATTTGATGAAGGGAGTCGAGAAGGTCAACCGCGGAGCGATCGCATCATCATGGAGGGGGGGAGGGCGACCGAGGTTCGCCTTGATGGATCGGAATGGTTCCGGGGATGGGAGGGAGAATGTCCTCGAGATTGGCTGAGGGCAGGGTCGATCATGCCGGAACTCAAGTCGTTCGAAAGGAAGCGACCGCGCCTGGGTCGAATCGAGTGGGCTCGATTCGGGGGCGCGGCCTTTCGCTCGGGCTGGTGATCGGACGTCGATGACGAACGATCTCAGACGAGGTCTTTCAGGGCCTTGAGCGGCAGCGCCTTGACGACGTTGCGGGCGGGCTTGGCTTTGATCGTCATCGGCTCTTTGGTGAAGGGGTTGACGCCCTGCTTCGCCTTGGTGGCGGGCTTGCGGACAACCTTGAGCTTCAGGAGGCCGGGGACGACGAAGAGGCCGGGGCCCTTCTTGCCCAGTTCCTTGCCGATGACCTCGTTCAGCGCGGTGAAGACGCTGGAGATCTCGCTCTTGGTCAGGCCGGTGCGCTCGCTGAGGGTCGAGAAGACCTCGGCCTTGGTGGCAGACTTGGCGGCGGGCTTGGCGGCGGCAGGGGCCTTCTCGGCGGGGGCGGCCTTCGCTTCGGCGACCTTCGGGGCGGCTTTCTTGGCCATGGACGGTCGTCCTCCTGAATAGAGGGTGCGGATGTTCGTGGAGTGAATCCTGCGGCCCTCGTCGCACGCCGGCGGTCGAGTCCGAGGCTCCTGCGGAACGTATTCGACGATTACGCGGAAAACATACAGGAAAAATCGGCATTTCGCGCGATCGGGCGCGGTTTTCCGCGGAAATTTCGGGGTTCACACTCGGAGATGGCGAGAAACAAAGGCTCGCCATCGGATCCGGCGGCTCAGACCGCCGCCTTCTGGCCCCTCGGATCGAACGCCATCAGGAAGCGCCCGGTTGCGGAGATCATCGACACGGAGAAACCCGCACCCGCATAGGCCTCCGCGCTGCGGACGGCCTGGGAATAATCGTTGAAGGATCGGTGCATGTGCGATGATCCATCGCTGATTCGGAGCACGATCGTCGGACTGATGGAACGTGGCCTCTCGGACATGGACTTCGACTCCCGATTGATGGCACTCGTGCGGATCGAGTGCCCCGGACGGGGCCTCCTGGCCTCGTCCTCTCGCCTCGATGGCCTCGACAGGACTCCCCCTAACTCACGCTCGAAGGGGTCGTTCGTTAGGCCATTCGGATCCCTTACGTAAAGATCGAGAAAATGAGCCACGTTCAGTCGTTGTTTTTTCGAAGTCGGCGGAAAATGCGTTGATTTCGGTCACTCCGCCCTCACCGTCACCGCCCCTTACCGCCCCTCAGCATCCGCCAAGGCTCATGTCTCCATGGAAGACTCGGCTACTCATGGTCCCTCATGTGGAAACGCGGGCCCAGGAGAAGGCCCGCTCCATTGGCTCCGAGAGTTCAGTCGCCGGCGGCCGCCGAGGTGACGCGGCGATGGTCGGGGACCCCGATCCGCCGGCCGTTCGCAGGGTCGACGACGATCGTGTGGGCATCGCCTTGGATCGCGACCGAGCGGACGCGGTGTCCCAAGGCTGACAATTCCTGCCGAACCTGCTCGGGCCAGGACGAGCCTTCCAGCGTCAACACATCTGGAAACCAGGCGTGATGGGTGCGAGCCCCATCGACCGCTTCGCGCGGGGAGAGCTCGAACTCCAGGAGGTTCAGGACGACCCAGAGCACAGTGTTAGGGATAGTACGGCCGCCCGGAGAGCCCGTGACGACGCGGACCTTACCCTCCTTGAGCACCAGGGTAGGAGTTTGAGAACTCAGCATGCGTTTGTTCGGTGCGATCAGGTTCGGTGTCGTTCCGATTCGGCCCGTGACATCCGTGCGCCCGGGGATCAGGTTGAAATCCCCCATCTCGTTGTTCAGCAGGAAGCCGGCCCCGGCGACCACCGCCTTCGAACCGTAGCCTTCCTCCAGAGTGTAGGTCAAAGCCACGGCATTGCCGGAACCATCCATGGTCGAGAGGTGGGTCGTGTCGTTGCCCTCGGCCGGGACGATACGGAAGGAGGCGAGTTGTTCGCTCGGGGTGGCGCGGTCGGAGATCGTGCTTGCGAGCTCCCTGGCGTACTCCTTGGAGATGAGCTTCTCGACCGGGACCGTGACGTATGCCGGGTCGGCGACCTCCGTCGCTCTCGTGTAGAAACCTCGGCGCATGGCCTCGGTGACGCGATGCAAGGTTCGCGCAGACTGATGGCCATCGCTCTTGAGGTCGAACGTCTCGAGGATGTTGAGCATCTGGGCCAGGACGATCCCGCCAGAAGCGACGGGGCCCATGCCATAAATGTCATATCCCCGGTAGGTCGAATGGATCGGAGCCCTCAACTCGGCCTGATAAGCGGCGAGGTCGTCGAGCGTGATCAGTCCTCCGTGCTGCTTCGAGTAATCGGCGAGGATCTTCGCCGTCTTCCCCTTGTAGAACTCGTCGGGGCCTTCCACGGCGATGCGGTCGAGGGTCGCGGCGAGGTCGGGCTGGATGAGTCGGTCGCCCGCTTTCCAGCGGGTATGATCGGGCTTGGCGTAGGCCGCCATGGACTCGGGGAAGTCGGAGAGCCGGTCGGGATTCGAGCCGAGGTCATCGCGGCCGCCGGCCTCGAGCTTTCGCTTCGAGAAGAGCTGATCATTGAGCGAATGCGCCAGGGTTTCGGTGATCGTGAATCCGTCGCGGGCCAGCTCCGCGGCCGGGGTGACGAGCTGTTTCCACGGGAGCCTCCCATATTTGGCGTGCGCCAGGCCGAGGCCTCGGACAGTGCCAGGCACGCCGGCGGCTCGAGCGCCTGCGCGATGGTGGGGGAGGAGTCGGCCCTTGGCGTCGAGATACATGCGAGGCTCGGAGGCCGCGGGAGCTTTTTCTCTGAAGTCGACCGTCACGATCTCCCGGCTCTCGGTGATGTAGGCGACGATGAAGCCGCCTCCTCCGATGTTCCCCGCCGCGGGGTGGGTCACCGCCAGGGCAAATGCGGTGGCAACGGCCGCGTCGATCGCATTGCCCCCTTGTCGCATCGCGTCACGGCCCGCCATCGAGGCGTTGACCTCCTGAGAGACCGCGACATGCTTCTCGAAGGACTGGGCCGGGGAAAAGGCCGGGGAAAAAGCCAGGAACCCCCCGAGCAACCCGCAGGACAGGGTGACCGCACCTCGCATCGACATTCCTCACCACAGATTTAAGAGCCGTCCGGGCATAGAGCAGGCCTCGACACGCGGGACGGGAGTCCTCGGTGCAAGCCCAGCATGGTCGCGTAGCCGTTGGGCGACCGGCGACCTCACGTATGAGAGATCACCATGGTAACAGGAAAGCGATTACAAAGGTGGTCACCAGGTCATACGCGGCCGCTAGCTCCCTGCGATGGCGGAAAACTCCGGACATCCTGGCGCAATACCGCTCGGGATCTGGCCCGGCCGCGGCGAAGGTGGAGAGATGAAGAGGGTGGGAAAAGGAAGGCTCGGTAGCCGGGAGGATCCTTCGAATTGACGTTGACCCTATCCGGCCGATTGGTAGAGTCTCGGCCGATATAGCCCGGAACTTGAACGATTCTTTTCCGGTAGGGTCCTCTGATACCAAGGAGATGGCTCGCGATGGTTGCAAGGAAGCGTAGTCGAAGCTCCAGTGCGATGTTGATCACCCTTGCCGCTCTCGGGCTGCTCGAGGCCGGCGAGGCATCTGCCGACCTGTTGCCCCGCCGTAATAAGGCTGCCGCCGCCAAGCCCAAGCAGGAACAGGCCGCGAGCGAAGACCAGGCGCCTCCGGCCTCATTCAGCCAGAAGGACATTAAGGAGAACGGGACCGGGCAGATCAAGCTCGTGCCGCAGGCCCTGCCGGTGAACCCCACCGACCCCATCGCCGTCGTGAACGGCGAGGTGATCAGCCGCATGCAGCTCGCCGACGAGTGCGTGGCGCGCAAGGGCGAGGAAATCCTCGAGACCCTGATCGCCCGCAAGCTCATCGAGCAGGCCTTGAAGAAGAACAATTACGAGGTCACGGCGGCCGAGATCGACCAGGAGATCAACAACGTCGCCCAGAGCGTCGGCGGCGTCAACCGCGAGAACTGGCTCCGGACCCTGGAGAAGGAACGAGGCATCAGCCCCGTCCAGTACGCCCGCGACATCATCTATCCGGCCCTGGCGCTCCGCAAGCTCGCCTCGAAGCGAGTCCAGGTCACCCCGAAGGACCTGCAGGAGTCGTTCGAGGCCGCCTACGGCGATAAGCTTCGTTGCCGCGTGATCATGCTCGACAAGCTGGCGACGGCCCAGTCGGTCTGGGAAGAGGTTCGCAAGAACCCCGGGGGCTTCGAGAAGATCGCCCAGGACCGCTCGATCGACACGGGCAGCCGCTCGCTGGGCGGGCTCCTCGCCGAGCCGATCTCGCGTCATGCCTATCCCAGGACCGTATCCGAAGCGGCCTTCCGCGAGCTGGTCGACGGCGACCCGAGCGATAAGGACGTCAGCCACAAGCCGAAGGACGGCGACTTCACCGGCCCCATCCAGGTGGCCGAGTCGACCTGGATCATCCTCCGTCGCGAAGGCATCATCCCGGCCCAGAAGGTCGACGCGAAGGATGAACGTGTTCGCAAGAGCACATATGACATGATCTATGAGGTCAAGCTCAAGGAGGCCATGAACAGCTACATGGTCGACCTGATGAAGGCCTCGGCCATCGACAACAAGCTGACCGGCCACACGAAGCTCGCCAACGAGAACGAGCAGCACGACGCCCTGGCCGACTCCGACGTCCAGCTCATGAGCAACCCCGCGGGCACCCTTCCGGAGTCGGGCAAGTCCCAGAGCCCGACCCCGCCGCCCACGCGTTCGGCGAGGATGTCGGCCCCGGCCGCGGCCTCCCCGGACGTCGTCAAGCAGGTCGAGTCCCTGAAGCGCGGCTCGTCCTCGAAGTGAGCAGTCCGAGGCCGGGCCCACGAGCCCGGCCGATCCTCCGGATGAATCTCGATGGGCATGCCTCCTCCTCGGGGGGCATGCCCGCGAGACGTCTGGAGCCGAACGCGATCGACGTGCGCCGCCTGCCCGACCTCATCGGGGCATCGTTCGTGTTTCGCCCATCCCATCCAAGTTGGACGCGAAGGTCCCGGAAGGGGCGTCGCAAACGAAATCCTCTCGACCCGTTTCTTATCGAGGAGCGCCCGCATGGCGACCCAGCGGCGATGGCCGAGGCCCCAGAACGGTTCGGTGCTCGCGCTCGCACTCCTATCGGCGGTCGGCTGCGGCACGGTCAAGACGACCGGGACGACCCGCTCCGGCACCGAGCAGCTCCTCCTGACTCACGCCTGGGATAACGCCCTCCAGAAGGTTGACTTCCGGCCCCTGACTGGGGTTCCAGTCTACCTCGACACGACGAACGTCACGTCGGTCGACCAGGGCTGGGTCGTCTCGAGCATCCGCCAGGCCATGCTCTCGCAAGGGGTGCTGCTGCGAGCGAAGCCCGAGCAGGCCCAATGGGTCGTCGAGGCCCGCGTGGGGGCCTACGGCACGAACGACAAGAGTTGGCTCCTGGGCATCTCGCAGACCACCATCCCGCCGACCGTCACGGGGATCCCGAGCGGCACCATCCCCGAGCTGCCGCTGATCAAGCGGAGCGACCAGCAGGCCGTGGCCAAGCTCGCCCTCTTCGCCTACGACCGCGCGAGCGGGCAGTTCATGTGGAACTCGGGCACGATGCTCGCCACGGCGAGCTCCAAGGATGTGTTCATCGGCGGCCTCGGGCCGATCCACAAGGACTCGATCTCGGGAGGCGCGGAGTTCGTCGGCGTCCGGCTCCCGGTCCCCGGGCAGAGCTCGTCCAGTGAATACGACACTCCCGCCGCGAACCAGAAGCAGGCATCCGACCCGACGGCGATCCGCCAGTCCCCCGCGGGCGATTCTGACTCCTTCGCCCCTTGATGCTGGTCGGAGCCCTCGGGTCTGAGTCTCCTCGCGAACGCGAACAACACCCGCTGCCCTCGTCCGAGCCCAGCATCCTGGGACCGGCCGAGGTCAGCGGGTGTTTCACTTGCTCCGTCATGCTGACTATGATGGCGGCTTTCCGTCACCTTGAAGGAATCATCCAAGATGAGCGATTCGTCGGCAGTCGACCCGAAGGCCTGGATCCGTGATGTGCCCGACTTCCCCAAGCCCGGGATCCTGTTCAAGGATATCACGCCGCTCCTCGGCCATCCGCCGGCGTTCCACGCCGTGATCGCTCGCCTGGCGGAGGCCTTCTCGGGGCAGCCGATCGACGCCGTCGCCGCCGCCGAGGCCCGCGGGTTCATCTTCGGGGCACCGCTGGCCCTAGAGCTCAACGTCGGGTTCGTCCCGATCCGGAAGCCGGGCAAGCTGCCGTACAAGACCGTCTCGCTCGAATACGAGCTCGAATACGGCAGTGACCGGCTCGAGATGCACCACGACGCCATCGAGCCGGGCAAGAGGATCTTGCTCCTCGACGACGTCCTGGCCACCGGCGGCACGATGCGCGCCTGCGTCGACCTGGTGCGTCAGTCCGGGGCCGAGGTCGTCGGCTGCGCGTTCGTCGTC
Source organism: Singulisphaera chitinilytica (assembly GCF_049331405.1). NCBI lineage: Bacteria > Pseudomonadati > Planctomycetota > Planctomycetia > Isosphaerales > Isosphaeraceae > Singulisphaera > Singulisphaera chitinilytica. Next base: position 4,339,845 of record NZ_CP186274.1, on the reverse strand, counting down.
GAGCTGGGCTTCCTGAACGGACGGGCCAGGCTGGACAGCACCAACGTCTTCAGCCTGATTACTTACTGAACCAGGGCGGGCTCGGGTTCTCGGCTCCCATCGCGTGAGAGGCTGGCGAGCCTTGCATCTCCTCCCGTCAGCCTTCGCGAGGATCGTCCCCCGGAAGGCGGCTCAGTCGTGCGACGGGGAGGGGAGGGCGGGCGTTGAGGTGGGCAGGAGATAGGAGGGGAGGATCGGGCCGTCGCACGGCCCGGTTCGGATCTCAATAGAAGGCACCGACCGAGAAGTTGAAGTAGTTCACCTTGTCGCCGTTGGCCTTGGCGACCGGGAAGGCGAGGTCGAACGAGAGCGGCATCGGGCCGAACTGCGGCACCTGGATTCGGAGGCCGGTGCCGACCGAGGCCCGGAAGTTGTTGAAGTCGTAGCTGTTCTCGACCGTGCCGAAGTCGCAGAAGACCGTCTGGCGGAACATGTCGTTCGCCGAGAGCGGGAACATGTACTCGATCGAGCCGACGGCCATCATGATGCCGCCGATGTTGACGTCGTCGACGTGCGGGCCGACGCCGCGGTACTGGAAGCCGCGGAGGCTGCCGTAGTAACCGGCGAAGAACCGCTCGTAGACCGGCGTGTCGTGCCCGGTGAAGCCGAGGTGGCCGCGGAGGGCCAGGATCCTCGGCCCCGAGCCGTCGGGGCGGGTCCCGGTCGTGAAGTAGGTCCGGCCTTCGAGCTCAACCTTCGGATACGTGAACGACCCCCAGCCCTGTTCGAAGGCGAATTCGAGGTACTGCCCCTTGTTGGGCATGAAGGGGGAGTTCCGGTTGTCGAAACGCAAGGTCGGCCGCAAGGTGGTCAGGAACGTGTGTCCCGAGGCCGCGAGGTAGTCGGCAGGGGCCGGGGTCCGATAGCCGTAGAAATTCACGTCCTCGACGCGGAAGGCGACATCGGCGTAGGTCGACGTCCCGAACTGACGGCCAAGCGAGAACCGACCGCCTCCTCGGGTCTCGGACCAGTCCGGATACGAACGCTGGAAGATGTAACCGGATGAACTGCCGCCGATGGGAAGGTCGAAGAGGTACGGATTGCTCAGGCTGACCGTGGCCCGGTTGATCAATGTGCCGACCATCAATGACATCTGGAAGTTCTGTCCGGCTCCGCGGAAGGCCTTTCCGTTTGCGATGTCCTCGAACGAGCGGGGGACGGCGAAGAGGTCGAAGTTCTTCTCGGAGATCGTCAGGCTTCCGTTGAGCCCCTGCCAGCCGCTGGCGCCGACCCCCAACATGAACCGGCCCGTGGGCGCCTCGCTCACCGAGGTCACCACGTCGGCGAAGGAGCGGTTGGGGAAGGGGTCCTGCCGGTCCGGGCCGACGTCCGTCATGTTCATGCCCGGCAGGCTCGGCTCCATGCCGGGGGGCTCGCCCGCACCGACCGGTGGGGTCGTCGGCGGAGAGCCTGGCGCCGCCGGCAAGGTCGGCGGGATCGGCGGCGGCGGGGCCGTCGGGAGCTCGATCGGGCCCACGTCCTTGGGCGGGTCGAACTCGCCGCCGGCACCGAACGGGGTCAACGTGCTCGAGGATCCGGTGCTCCGGCCCGAGTTCGTCGCCGGGGCCGTCGTGGCGGGGGGCAGGCCGGGGAGGTCGTCGAGGGGGCTCTGCATGCGTGTCATTGCGCTCTCATCAGAGAGCGGCACGACACCGTCGCCGTAGGGCTTATCACCCGGACGGCGGTTGATGATCTTCACCTCGATCGGCTTGCCGAGTTCAGGCGACGTGACGAAGTACTGCGTGTTCGCCAGCCGGCTCTTGAAGAGCTCGATGCGGTTGAGGTTGAGGACCTGGCCGGGGAGGAGGGCTGCCATGTCGGCCTCGCGCCTGAGGACCCTGTCCTTGGTCCGCTCGTTGCCCCGGATGATCAACTCGCCGAGGAGATAAGGCTCCCCTTCCTCGATCTTGTAGACCATGTCGACGACGCCCGGCTGGTCGGTGAACTTCACCTCCGGCAGGATCTGCGTATCGATGCAGCCGATCTCATTGTATTTGGAGACCAGGTTCTTGCGGTCCGCCTCGCGTTGGGTCTCGAGGACCGGCTGTGCCGGCTTCAGGAACATGTCCTTCTTGAGATTGGCGGTCGAGAGCTTCTTGTTGCCCTCGAAGAGGATATTCCGGAGCTTGTACTGGACCCCTTCGGAGATGACGTACGTGATCTGCACGTCGCCGATGCTGCTCCCTGTCCGCGTGACCGGCGTCACCTTGACCTCGAAGAACCCTTGCCCCTGGTAGTATTCGACGAGCTTCCGCACGTCCTCGTCGAGGTTATCCCGGTGGAACTTGCCGCCGAAAGTGAGGATCGGCGTGCGGCTCGTGATCTTCGTGCGGAGCTGGCCCGAGGTGGCGAAGACGTTCCCCCGGAACTCGATGTGCTTGACCTGATACTTGGGCCCTTCGAAAATCCGGATCACGACTTTGGTATCGCCGGGGTTGCCACCTTCCTGGAGGTAGACCTCGGCCGACTCATACCCCTTCTCGACGTAGAGGCGCTGGATCTGGCCGACGGCGAGGCGCGTGCGGGTCGCGTCGGCCCGCTTGCCCTTCTGGAGCCCGGTCGTCTCCTGGACCTCCTTGAGCCGGAGGTGCTTCAGCCCGATGAATTCCACGTGCGTGATGACGGGCATTTCATGGACTTTGAAGATCAGGATGTAAAAGCCTTTTCCCTTGGGCGACTTCTGCGCCATCACCTCGACATTCGAGAACCATTTCGTGCCGTGGAGGCTCTTGATGTCGGCATCGATCTGCTTGCGATCGAGCGGGTGGTTCACCTTGCTGAGCAGCTTGGAACGGACCTGCTCCTGCGTGATCGTGACGTTCCCTTCGACCTTGATCTCGTCGACGATACCCTCGGGCAAGGGGGCGTCGGCGGCCCCCGAGCTCGGCCTGGCCGGCACGAGCAGGGAGCCGAGGAGCGCGAGGAAGAAGAGACAGGCCGCGCTTGAGCGGGTCATTCGCATTGTCTTACGAACCCCCGGGGCCGTCCTTGGCACCGGCGGAATCGAGAGTACGCCGCGTGTCATGTGAGAAAGGTCCCCGAACCGAAATTGGATCGCCGCGACGGCCCTGAGAGGGGGGGAAGTCGAGACGGCATGACTGATTGGCCGATGCGCCCGGGTCTATTCGCGGGAGGCCGGTCGATCCGGCCTCTTACCGACGAGATGAGCGAAGATTCCCGGGTCAGAGCCGTTCCCATCCATGGGCGTGGCTCGAGTCCGACCGCGACTGGTGCGGCCTTGTACCCGAGATAACGGGAATCCGCAAGGTCGGATGTTCCCGACCTCGAGTCCAATTTTTTCGTACCGATTGCGGCGTGATGCAGAATTGGTCCGCGGAATTGCGAAGGATTGGCCTTGCCAACACATGACTCCACGATCGAAGTTCGCTCGCGGACCCTATCAGGGCCGGAGAAGGTGACGATGCCTCCGATTCGGTTTCAGGTGACGACCCGGACGATCATGATGCTCGTGGCGTTCGTCGCGTGCGGCCTCGCCTACTTGCAGGCGGGCCACTCGCAGAGGGGCGCGCTCTTTGCAATCGGCCTCATGGGCGTGGTTGTGGGGCGCGTGCTCGTCTACGGGCCGCGACTCTGGCAGCATCGGGACGAATGCCTGATGCGGGCGCGTCGCCATGAGTCCCTGGAGATGGAACTGCGCAAGCGCTCCGATCGCGGGGAGGCGTCCGGCGCCTCGATGGCGTCACTCGAACTCATGGCCTTCCACGCCTCGATGCGGAAGAAGTGGTTGCGAGGCGCACTGCGACCCTGGATCGCGGTGACGCCCGATCCGCCATGTCCGGAATCGGGCGGGTTCATCGCGGGAGGCTCGAGAGTCGTGCAAGTCTAATCGCGGCTCGTGCCGGCGCTCTCCGGCCCCTCGTCGTGGCCGTTCAGCCCGGTGACTCCAGGCCGGGTCATCGAGACCCGAGCGGATTCGACCGCGTCCCTCGGATCCTCAATTCGTACTGCCTGAAGCTGGCCTTCCAGCCGAGTAGGAGCACGCCAGCTCGGAGGAGGACAACCCCGATCTTCCATCGCAGGCGACGACTCGACACGGGGTCGGTTCCCGCCCGGACGATGAGTCGACACGGTTCGACCGCCTCGGCCGATTTCAGGATGGGATCGACCTCGATCCCGACCCCTTCGAGCGATCGGTGGATCGTATCCGAAGAGTCGGCGAATTCGGCGAAGCCTTCGAGGTGATCGTAACGCCTCCGGATCCTGGCGACTTCGGAGGAATCCGGGCCGTAACGCTGCAACGCGTCGGAATAGTCCGCCACGGCAATCCGAGGTAATCTCATCGCCATTTCAATACTTTCTGTCGGATCTCAGCTTCGCCACCGCCGAGACGTCCACGCGGGCCTCGAGCCGAAGCGGGGCACTGGTGATCAAGGCGATATCATTTCAAGTATTGATGCAACTGGGTGTGTGGCCCCGGTCGCCGACTGAATCGACCAGACACGCCTTGGATCACACCGGCTTCTTCGGCGTTCCGCGTTCAATGGTTCGAACGCCGTCATCCATGCCCTCGCAAAACGTCGTCGTCGACTGCCGTTCGCGAAGACTGGCCTTCGATGACGCCAACCTGGGGTGGAGAAGTGGGCGACCACTGTCGCACTTGCCTCAGGGTAGAGTCGAGATCGCGGCAACCTCGCGACACTTCCAGAGATTCTAGAATGACGAATTCGTGAAAGATAGCCTACATCAATCAGGGTCGATCAGAGCATTTTGCGGCGTTCATCAGGAGAGGTGTTGTAAATAATCTTCAGGCGGCGATCCGTCGGTTCCATCCGGTCTATTAGAGTGACGTGTTTCTTGTCTAACCTTTGATGAGAGCGGCCCGGATATGGCAGGGGCCGCTCATCGCCAGCGGCTGACGAGCGGCCCTCCGCGATCATATTTTCCGCTGTCTTGGCGGTCGGCTCGAATCCGGATCCAGGAGTGGAGGGGGAGATCACTCCGTTTCAACGGTTACCTATGCGGAGCGTGCATCAGGATCAGGGTTGCTCGAGGTTCTCGGACTCGACGCCGATGGCCTGCGGGTTGGGGATCTTCATCCGCACGTCGTAGTCGATCATCCCCCGGCGGAAGGCCAGATTCAGGTCCTTGCCCTTGATCCGGAATTCGCGACGGAGCGTCCGGACCGGGATCTCGATGGCTTTCTTTCCATCCACGGCGGTGAGGAAGTCTCCCGCGAGGACGCCGGCCTTCGCGGCCGGAGAGCCGTTGTCCACGCCGTGGACGACGACCCGACCATTCTTGGCCTTGAAGTGGAGGCCGGTCGGCTCGACCCGTGAGTCATCCAGGGAGGGGTCGTACTGGTTCTTCTGGAGGTAGACGACGTGATTCGGGAAGTCGAACGTCACGTTGTAGCGCTTCCAGAAGCCCATGCCCAGGATGTCGCTGGTGACGTGGTCCGAGAAGATCAGGCCCTCGTGGAACTCCGTGCCGACCTTCAGTCGCTTCACCAGGCCGTAACGCGTCGGTTGCTGCTGCCTTGAGAGGTCCGCGCTGAGGCCCTTGCCAAGCAGGTTGACCCCTCCGCTCTTGATCAGCGAGTTGAAGTCGGAAGTGCTGAGGTTCCCGCTTCCCACTCCGACACTACCGGTGTCGCAGAGTAGGCTCCGCAGGCCGAGGCCCTCGAAGTCGACATTGATCCGGGGCATTTCCTTCACCATGGCGATCGGCACGGGCGTTCCTAATCTGGGGGCGTCCGATCTGAGGAAAGAAAGCTTGCCCTCGTCGAAATTCAGGTGGATGACCCGGTCGAGCATGAAGGTCATCCCGACGATCCCGTAGAACTCATGCCCCGTCGCGCGTCGGACTCCGTTCAAGTCCATGCAGGTGACACCCTGGGGAGTCCGGAGGTTGAACCGGCCCATGAACGCCCGGGGAGGGTCGTAGAGCTTGAGCGTCTCGCCGCCGCTCGCCGTCTTGATGTCGATGTACTCCTGGACCGGGCCCAGGTAATCCTTCAACTGGGTGTCGAAGGCGTTGAGAGTCGTCCCCGTGTCGAGGATAAACGGGAAACTACGGCGACCGAGCGTCACGGGGACGATGAGTAGATCACCATCCGGGTCCATGTCGAATCTGTCGATGATGTCTTCCGTGCGGATTTTAGCAGGAGCGTCCTGGCCTCGAGCCGGCGCAGCCGCGAAGTGCGCCTGGGTCATCGCAACGACGAAGCATCCTGCCAGAATCGATTTAACCCGACGACAGGGGGAAAAGGTGCGACGTTTCAGGGCCGGGCGGGGAGAAATGACGTTCGGCTCGATCACGCGGGACACTCCTCGTTAACCTTGAATCGACTTCGAATGAGTGGGCCACAGCCTCGTGACTTCGTCATCGATTGCCCGAATTCCCTCGGGGAAATGCCAAGCCACGACGCGGGTGACTTCTCGATCTCCCATTATTGCATCCGGCAATGCCGCACCATCCGGTTGGAACTGTTCTGGGGGCCTGTAGAAGCATCGGAATTCCTTCCAACGAGGCTACGCCCGCGATGCGGTGCAGACGCAAGCTCTACGAGAGGGCTAATACACTCTTCAAATGTAGGACAGCTTTGCAATCACGAAAGGACTCGATTTGCTTTTGCGTGCGAAATCTCGCATCGTCCTCTTCCGCCATCAGAAACGCCATGATGACTCGGATAAACCGAATGAGTCGGCCCGCACCAGTCGATAATTTCAGCTCGAGGGCTCTACGTCAACGCGACACGATTGACAGCCGAATGACACGTGCTTTCTGGGGACATGGAATACAGGAGGGCCTTTCGAAGTGGCGGCTGCTCCTCGATCAACGCAAAACTCAGGTAGCAGGATCTTTGAACCGTCCCCTCGACCGGGCCTCATCTTGAGTTTCAACTCGTTGGAGGACATAATTTCTGATAACTCGTTTGGCCATTGAGTGGCCTGGGACGATGCTTGACCGACGGTACAACCTCACCCCCCCGCTCCTGAGCTCCGCGACCTAATCTCGCGAACAACCGCTATTGCGCCGAGACCAACCAAAATCGAGCAATTCCATAGGGAATAGCCTGGCAGGATGTCCTGGACTTAAAGCACCTGGATTGGAGAGCATCGTGCTCGGTATGGTGCTTTCCAACCGAGAATCATGCCATGAAGATTGATTTGCGGAACAGAGACGATGGCCCATCCCCTCAGCCACCTCGGTTCGAGGAACTGCGATTGCTGGACTGATGTATCACAAATGTCCGATTTTTTTAGTGAATGTGAATTTTGAAGTCAAGGGCCATGAGCGTTGCGAAGCGTGACGATGGGCGTCACTCGTTCTAGTGATGTGAGATCGGGGAGATTTATGGATCGGGGTTTGAAGAGTCTCTTGATCGTCGAAGATCACGCGACTACCCGCCGAGCCTTGGAGCTGATGTTTCGCCAGAGTGGTTGGACAGTAGCCACGGCCGCAACAATGCAGGATGGCCTCAGGCTGCTCGAATCTCAGCCTAATTATGTGTTTCTCGACTTGATGTTGCCTGATGGTGATGGTGAGCTACTCATCCAGAAGGCGAGGGCTTTAAATTCGCCCACGCGGTTCATCGTCACGACCGGCTGTAGCGACCCGACTCGTCTCGAGTCGATTCGCAAGATGTCCCTCCACGCCGTCCTTCAAAAGCCGCTCAACTTCGCGAAGATCGCATCAGTCGTCGCCGATTGACACCAAACTCCGGGCTTGGGCTTCGCCAAGCCTGAGATCGTACGCACGAGTGAGCTCCGCACTTCGTGGTCTTTCCCTTGGGATTGTTGATCCCCAATTGCCGGGCCCCAATCCGGGGGCCTTGGGCAATAGGTCTCAAAGTATGGATGTCGATGGCTTCTGAGGATGGCATGATTCTTGCTTGCAGATTGCGCACTTTCTGTAGGATTGGTTGCCGAACTTGAATCTAGAGAGTGCCAAGTGCGAACAGAATTGCCCAAAATCGTGACTGCGGAATACACGGACACGTACGCTCGCTATGGCCCGAATTCGCCCGAGATGGAGCTTGTTCGAGCTCGGTACGCGCACATCAAAGGTTTCCGCGAGTTCGCGAATGCCTTCGACTCCACGAAGAGGGCGCTTGGCAATGAGCCTGTCGAAGCCGAGGCGACGGGCGGTTCCGTGGATATGATGCCACTCCTCGAAGCCGCGAGCTTGATTGCTCCCTGCCGCGTCATCGTCCGCGCAGGTGCCCTACCTCATGAGGTAAAGGGACTGCGATGGCGTCTCGGAGTTGGTCTAATCCGGCTGGGGGTTTTACTGCTTGGAGATCACGCGAGTTTCCAGCGGTTTGACCTCGACGATAGTTCTTCGAATGGCCAGTCGAACAACCAGTCTCCCGGGGAAATCTTCGTGGCCGCTTTCAGAGAATTGTCGGATGGGAAACACAATGACGCCCTCGCAAGCGAGTCCTTAGCTGCGAGAAGTGTCCGAGCTTGAACTTCGCATATGCGGGTTCATCGACGGCGTGAAGTGGCGCCGGATCAGAGCTATGATCGTGTGTTGGGTCAGGATATGACCACTCGGGTATCGCCAATCGACTTCCGCTGGGCGACCGAGCTCGGTCACTACATTATGAGGATGCCATGGAGTCGCTACTGAGATTCAAGTTGAGTGGCGCTACGCCTCCTTGATCTTTTCGTGCGGATTCAATTTTACACAAGCACTTATTTTTCAGTTACTGGAGAAAGTGCTTACTTGGGCGTTAGCCAGCATGATCCGATGGCTGCGAACTAACTCAGGATGTGAAAGTTCCCGCGTGGTAAAACTTTTGCCGCCAAGACATTCAGACTCATCAGCCTCATGAGCCTGTAGTTTTGGCAGTGGCCCTAGGCGGATCGCGGGCTCATGATGCGTTGGTCGTCCGGATTCATCGGGATCGAGGGCCTTGGAGTTCCTTGATCGCCGTCGCGATCGGAACTGCGAGCCCTCGCCATGGTGAGTATCCAGGAGAGCTACGACGCCAAGTGCCTCCAATAGTCCGCTGACATGCGGCGGCCTGACGGCGTCGCCTGCCTCTCCCGCATAACGACTTCGGTCGTCAAGAACGGCCGCGACGAGACCCATCCCCAGCCAGCGGTACGAGTGCTGTGGCTGCGGCGGGCGCTTCGACGACTTGGCCGGCATCGTCTTCCATGAGGTCCACGTCAACACCATGGAAGGCGTCTAGTCGATCCCGAGGTGTTGGTTCCGCCCTCACGGCGGCATCCCCAAGAAACACTACCTTTCTACCTTGCATTCTTCCTGTTCGTCAACATCGCACGGGCACGCCTGCGAACTCTCCTAGGCGCCCTTGTGGCTCAACTGCTCGCACCACTCTGGAATCCATCTTGAGCCTTCGCTGAATCCGCTTCGTAACCTCACCGTGACGAGCGACGATCCCTACGTTTTGGGCCATCGAGCGCGCTTCTCGGCGGTGCCAACATCGCCTTTGCCGATGTCTCCGTCCGGTTCCTGAAAGACTCGATCCAGACCTGGCCATTTAACTCGTCGAGGCATGCCGATACGACATCGCCAACTTCACCTCACGATTCACGGTCGCTGTGGGGACTCAGAATGGCGTTTACCAGGAACTTTCCGCCAGGAATGGTGGCGAGGTGATCAGCCGCGATTCGTATTGAGCGATGAGTCGTCCGGAAATGAAACTCGGCTCGCGTCCTCCGATCTCAAGGGTTTGAGGTGGCGACGCGAGCCGAGTTTCGTTGAGGATCGATTGTCCTGGCTCGGCTCAATGCGCCGAGGGGCTTGACCCCGGCTTGGTGGCCACCTGCGGGTCGTTTGCCCTGATGAGCGTGAGGTAGAGGGTTTCGATACTCCCCTTCTCGATGTTGAACCCATCCACGGTTTCCTGGACCTCAACCTTGAAGTTGGGCCTCTTGCGGAAAAAGTTGAGTTCCTTGTCGATCATGGGAATCAGGAGGACCTCAGACTTGTCGAGTTCCTCACCGAGATGCTCCCAGCTTTTCACGACCGGGGCGGGGTGGCCGAGTGCGAAGATAACTCCGGGCGGCTTGAATGTGCTCAGGATCGGGCGGACGGCCAGCGACCGCTCGAGCGCGGCGAGTCGCTGGCCGACCATGGCCGGCGTCCGGTAAGGCTCGAGGGCGGGGAGGAACCAACCTGCGAACGTGGCGAGGGCGACCGCCGTGAAAGCGATGCCCCCCAGCGTCGCCCGCTCGATCCGACCGGCCAGCATCTCGCGAAGGCCGAAGACCGTCCCTGCGGCGATGATGCAGGCGACCCCGATCGTGGGGAGGAGCATCGGCGAAGGTAGCATCCGGAACCCGCAGACGAGCAGGCCGACGGTCACTAGCACACTCGCCACCGAGATCGCCACCGCACCAGACCGTCCCAATTTCCACCGGGGAAGGCCGAAGCGAACGTCGGTCGAGCGGACGAGTCTCCAGGCCACGAGCACCGCGACAGCCGGGACCGCCGGCAGGTAATAGTGGATCAGCTTGGTCCGGACGCATTCGAGGAGGATGAGCGGGCCGATCACCCAGCCGATCAGGAAGCCGACGAGCGGCGTTTCGCGCCTTTGAGCCCAGGCAGACGCCAAGGTGCGGGGCAGAAGGGCCGACCACGGGAAGAGGCTCGCCATCCCCAGCACGATGTAATAGCCGGGGAATCCGCCATGCTCCTCGAGTCCTTGCGTCGCCCGCTTCACCACGTGGAAACCGATCGCCACGTTGAAATACTCGCCGTTAGACCTCAGGAAGATCGCGATGTTCCAGGGTAGGATGATCGCCAGGAAGAGGAGGGGACCCCACTTCCAGCGCAACCGCGCCAGGTAAGTGAACGGGCTCGGTCCACCGCTAAGCCAGGAGATCCCGATTGAGGCAATAAGGAGGGCGGGGCCAGCCGGCGACTTGGTCAAGACGGCGAGGCCCAGGAGTGCCCAGAACGCCGCCGCCGCTCCACGCGAGGGTCTAACCCAGAGCTCCCAGAGCGCAACCTGGCATCCCACCACGAACAACGTAAGCGTCGCGTCAGTCGTGGCGAGCTTCGACTCGGCCACCATGAGTGGCATCGTCGTGAGGACGAGGGCACTGAGCCGCCCGATCTTGTCGCCGAGGACGCGGCGCCCCCACCACCAGATGAGTAGGACCGTGCCTGTCCCCATCAAGGCGGAGACGAGCCGGGCGCCGAACGGGTTGTCGCCGCCGATCGCCGTCCCGGCCAGCATCAGCCAATAGATCAGGATCGGCTTATGGTATCGCGGCTCGGCGTTGAAGGTGGGGTGGATCCAGTCGCCGCTCTGCCGCATCTCGCGCGTGGCTTCGGCATAACGAGGTTCGTCTCTATCCCAGAGGCTCATGCGGCCGTTGCCGATGAGGTTGAGCGTCAAGGCGAGCAGGCCGATCAGGACGGCCTCGCGGTAAATTGATTGTCGCGATCGAGGCTCCGCGCTCGAATGAGAGGGTGCCATATCCGCGTTGTTGGTGCTTGAATCGAGCGACATCCATGTACTCGCTATCAAGATAGAGGGGAGACCTCCGTCGAATCGGAAATCCCTTCACGTCGCCGCTGCCGTGCGTCGTCTGTTACTGCTGACTTCGCAATGTCCCATCCCTACCGCCCGGCATCCAGTCCGGCGCATATGACCAAAAAACTGGAAAAGCCTGAAGGTCATTTCGGCACGAAAACCCTTCGACTCAAGAAATTGCGTCATCTGAAGCCGTGCTTAGAATTCGATCTTGCACATCCTCGATTCAAACGAATTTTCGCAGTAAGTGATTTCCAGAAAAAGATTTGCGTTAAGTTAGGGCTCGCGTGATCACAGTCTGCGACAATCGCTCGTCAGGGTGGCTGATTCAAGTCGTGCATGATCGCCCATTCCTGGCGGTTGCGCAAGGCTTACTGTTCGTGTCGCCTACTCTGGAACATCCGTCGCGATGCTTTGGAGATGGTAGACCCATTGTGAGCGAGGTCGTTGGCCTACCTCGCCATGACTGGGGGAGTGTATGGCACATCAACTCCACCCGCGGAAGGTGCTTTCAATGAGCGAGAGGCACTCGATTTGCTCCGGTGGATGTCCATGGCCACCTCGAAAGCAGCACCATCGCGTCGTGTCACTTCCTTTGCCTCGCCGGATGCCGAGGCTGCCAGGGAGATGGGGTTGCGTTACGTCAGCGACGCCAGTCCCGGCATCCGTCGGAAGCGGGTCGGGAAGGGCTTTGCTTACTATGACGCGAAGGGGCATCATGTCACGGAGCCGAACCTGAAACGCCGCCTCGATGCCTTGGTCATCCCGCCGGCCTGGACTGATGTTTGGATCTCCCCGCATCCGCTTGGCCACATCCAGGCGACGGGGCGTGACGCCAGGGGGCGGAAGCAGTATCGGTATCACCCACGCTGGCGTTCGGTCCGGGACGAGGCCAAATATGGGAGGATGATGTCCTTCGGGACCATGCTTCCCAAAATCCGGAAGCACGTCGATCGCGATCTGAATCGCCCCGGCTTGCCCCGAGAAAAAGTGCTCGCCACGGTCGTCAGGCTCCTGGAAACGACCTTGATCCGCATCGGCAACGAGGAATATGCACGCACCAACGGCTCATTCGGTCTCACGACGATGCGGGATCGTCACGTCGACGTCTCGAGCACGGCCGTCCATTTCAAATTTCGAGGGAAGAGCGGTATCCGGCACGAGATCGACCTGCAGGACCGGAGGCTGGCACGGGTCGTCAAGACGTGCAGGGATCTGCCGGGGCAACTGCTCTTCCAGTATCTCGACGAGGACGGGCAGCGGCTGAGCGTCGAGTCGGCCGATGTGAACGACTACATCCGGTCGATCACGGGCGAAGAGTACACGGCGAAGGACTTCCGAACCTGGGCGGGGACCGTGCTCGCGGCGATCACGCTGCGCGAACTCCAGGCCTTCGATTCCGAGGCCCAGGCGAAGAAGAACGTCGTCCGCGCCATCGAGGCCGTTGCCGAGCGGCTGGGGAATACCCCCACCATCTGCCGGAAGTGCTACGTCCACCCCGAGGTGATCGACGCCTATCTGGACGGCACCATGCTCGAGTCCTTGCGGCAAATCACCGAGCAGGAGATCAAGGAGGGCTTGAGCGAACTTCGTCCCGAGGAGGCCGCCGTGATGGCCTTGCTCCAGCAACGACTTTCTCAGCCTCATAAGAAGGGCTAAACCAGGCCGCCATCGAGTTCCAGGCGTACCGATCGAGAGCGACGGCTCGCGCCGTCGAGTCGAATCTCATCAACTCTTCACCTCCGCATCCAAGCCTCTCCTTCCACCCGAATTAGACTGGCGGCGTTCCTGGGCCTACGCTTCTGCAGTGAAGGCTTCCGCTCGACGATTCGATCGTGCCGATCGGCCTGAGATTGGTTATCATCGTGGTTCTGGACATCATGGTTTGGAACAAAATGCATCCAGACGACGTAGTCTTGTCATACTTCCAGGAAACCACCAGAGATGTCATCCGAAACTGAAAATATGACTGAAAGTAAAGTCGCGGATGAGGTTTGCACGATCGTCGTTGCCGGCAACCAACTCGAGCCTGAGTCTGCAGTGAGCCTGTACGCGGCCGTACGACGGGCGACGGATTCGGGCGTGAAACACGTCGTGATCAACCTGGGTCAAGTCAAGTCGATCAAAAGTTCCGCGATCGCGGTCTTGCTCCGACTCCAGAAGCAATTGAAGGATGTGGGCGGGTTGCTCAAGCTCTGCGAAATCGACGCTGACGTCTTACGACTGCTCAAGCTGACGCACTCGGACCAATTGTTCGTCATCCATGAAACGCAACTCGATGCGGTGGCGGCGTTCCGTGGCGGGGTCGTCGGGAACTTGACGAAGCGCAGGAGAACCTTCAGCCGTCGAAAGTTGCTCGCCGGAGTCGGGGCGGCGATTGCACTGCCGATCGGGATCGAGGCGTTCGGTTATGACCCGGACCGGCTAACGGTCACACGACATCGGATCGAAGTGCCCGGGCTCGAGAAGCCGACGACGGCGGTCCAGATCAGCGACCTCCATGCGGACAGGGCCGGTTCATGCTCTTCTTACCTGCGTGATCAGGTTGCGAAGCAGGTCGATCAACTCGCCCCCGACTGGATTTTCGCGACGGGGGACTTCGTCACCCATCCCGGCGATTCGGTCGAGGATGCGGTCGGTTGGGTTGCCAGCCTTAAGTCCAAAGAAGGCATCTTCGCCGTCATGGGTAATCATGATTACCAGGAGGTGGCGACCGAGTTGAAGGCAAAGGGGATTGAACAACTCTACAATGCGTGGACCAGCCGACGGGGCCTCGTCATCGCCGGGGTGAACGACCCGACGCGGGGAGCCAGCTCGGCTCAGAGGGCGCTCAAGAATTCACCGCGCGGCGTCGGGACGATCATGCTGGCGCACCAGCCCGACACCTTCTGGACCTACGACGATCCCGTCACGCTCCAACTCTCCGGGCACACGCACGGCGGCCAGGTGACCCTGTTCGGGGCCGTCGAACTGTCTCGGTTCATGCCGAAGTTGAAGCAGACAATCTACAAAGCGACCGGCTATGAGCCGATCAAGCATCACAGCTTCCGCGAGACCCGCCACAACGCCTGGTCGGGCTTCTTCCGCCGGCCCGGCCAATCCAGCCTTCTCTACGTGAATCGCGGGCTAGGCCGCTTCAAACGCGTCTCGGTCTACTGTCCCCCCGAGATGACGATCTGGGAACTGGTCCCAGCCTGAGCTCCCTGCCAACGAACTCGCCCGTCGTCACGGTGTGCGGGGGCCCTTGATCGCACAGGTAAGAAAGTCATTGAACGATCCCCAGGGCTCGCCGACTCGCGACGGTGGAGTTGCTGAAGTTCGTCGAGAAGTTGGCGTTGTTGGAGATGTTCATGGTCTTGGCGATGACCTGCGAACCGTACTGGCTGTTCGATGAGCCGCCGGCGAGGGATACCGCCGCCCCAGGCGCGTAAATGGTGCCGGTTATAGTCGTGGTCGAGCCGTTTGCGATCGAGATCGGCTTGGTTGAATTCGCATCTTGGAACATCACGATCCCCGCATAGGCCCCGCTCGTCGGGGCACTGAGCGTGATGTTCCCGCCGCCCTGGAAGCTGAACTGGCCGCCGCCGTTGTCGACGTAGATCGTGACGCCGTTCCCCGTCACCGTGGCGCCGTTGTTGATCTGGAAGCTGCCGCTCTTCATGTAATAGATCCCGGGGTTCATGGTCACGGTCATGCCGCCACCGATCGAGACGCCGCCGTTGTAGATGCCCGGATTCATGGTGTAGGTGCCGTAAGTCGGGATCGAGCCCCGGGTCGTCAATCCGGCCGTGCTCGGCGCGGCCAGGCTGGAAAGCGGATTCGAGACGGCGCTTGCGGCGGTCGCGACGGTCCCCGAGAGGTATCCCGAACTGCTCGTCTTGTAGTTCCCCACAATGCTGATCAGGGGAGCCTTGACGTAGCCTGTGTTGTTCGCGTTGACAGCACCCACGTTGCTGGAATTCACCTGGATCGCGGCATTAGAAACCGCCCGGCCGCCGCCCGAGACGGTCAGAGCCCCGGCCGACGAGGGATCGAGGAGGAGAATTCCCGCCGTGGAATAAGGGGCGAATGTGCCGCGGGCGACGGCCCTCGCGGTGATCGGCAAGGTTCCCGACCCCCAGATCGCGCTGAACGTGCGAGGCTGATTGCGTTTGACCGTCACTTCAGCGTACCCGCTGACCCCGGCGAAGATGCCGGAAGTCGGCGGGATGTTGATGGTCACGACCGAATGCGTGCCATCGTTGTTGTAGCCGTTGTCGGCCGCGATCGCCAGGGCCGCTCGCTTCGCCGTGCCGTTAGGATCGAGCCCGTGGCCCGTCGAGGAGTTGGTGTAGAGCGAACACGCGGCCGCATGCGCCGTCGCGTCGGCCGCGGCCTGGACCTGACGGCGGATCGCCATTTGGAGACCCCCGTCCAGCACGAAGGCCAAGACGCCGATTAGCGGCACCAGGCAGATCACCGCCACGACCGCCACCGTGCCCCTTCGACCTCGGCAGTTGCGAAACTGGGTCCTTCGGCGTCTCAACATGGGAGTTCCTCAACCGTCGTCTTTTCAAGAACGCCTGCAGAGGCTGGGTTGGAGGAGTGTGCGAGGAGGCGTTGGTGAATTTCAAGGATGGTCAGTAGGTGATCGGCCTCGCCGAGGTGCTTGTCAGAGTCAACTGGCCGAAGAAGGCCTCGGGCAGCCAGTTGTAGCTGATCCGCACGGTGGCTACGCCGGACGTCATCGTGAGGTTGCACGTCAGGTTATTGGCGTTCAGTCCGATCATCTGCGGTGTGATGACATTCGTCATCACGTCCTGATTCGTGGGAGCGGCCTTGTTTTGCTCCTTCTGGTAGGCCGGACCCCGAACCGCCGCCCAACGTGCTGCCTCGCGAGCCAGCCCGGAGATCTGGACGTAGCGGAAGATGCCCAGGCCGAAGACGATCGTCCCCATTAGGAGGAGGAACGCCACGAAGTAGACAATGGCGGACTCGACAAGGACCGCACCGCGACGCCGATGTCGAAGTCGACTGTGTATGTGCATTGGACGACCACGTCGAGGTGAGCAGGCCGGTACGAAATCCAGGGTTGGGGATTGATGGAGCCGAGCTACGTCAGGAAGGAGTGATCGCCATGGTCACAGTCCGGGTTAGCGTCAAGGATGACGGGATGCCGGGATAGGTGATCATGGTGTGGAATGTGTAGGTCACAGTCACGGCGACGTAGTTGTTGCCGCCCGAGTCCACTCCGGTCGACAGGCTGGCCGTTGGCGTCGGCGATAGGTTGGTTGCGTCCGCCAGGGCCGCCTGCTGATACGAAGCGTAGCTGGTCGACGTCGCGAATCCGGGATCCGAGGCGTAGAGGGCCCCGATCTGGGCGCAGCTCGACACGGTCACGAGCGCGTAGAGCACGCGGGTGTAATCGACCGTGGCGACGAACAGCATCGAGAAAAAGGGAAGGAGCACGGCGAGCTCGACGGCAGCCATCGCGTTGCGTCGTCTCGATCGGCGACGGGCCGGCATACGCATGATTTCAGGTCCAAACCTGGGGCTTGAGGAGTCAGTGGACGCATCAGCCCTTTGTTGCGGTTCTCGTCGCGAATCAATGCCCAGGATTCGTTCTCCAAAACTCTAGGTCTCGTTTCTCGCGTTGACAATTCCTAAGAGATACAAAGATGAGGCCTCGTTGCGAACTCGCGACTCGCGGCCATAAAATTCTGGTGCTGGCTGAATTCAGCGCGATTCGCGATTTGACAATTCTCGTAATGTGACCAAAGGTAGTTAAAAGAGAGGTCTTCCGCCCCCTCTCGATTGATCCAGCTCCTCAGGGCCAAAACCTAGGATTCTCCGATATAACGTCACGTGAATCATAGGCTGCCGGTGAGGTCTACGGGGTGTTTGATCCTAGGGATTGCGTCGGGGCACCTCCCGGAAGGCGACTGGATTCGACGTACTCGTGAGTGCGGCGAACGTCACGCGAATGGTCGACCCCGACGCAGAGATGTTGGATGATTGACAAGGTCTGATTCGGATCGGATTAGGGATGGTATAGGGATCCACGAGGGGCGCTGAGGTTCTGTCGTCGACGAGGACAATGCCGGCCTCTAAAGCGTTCTGGACCTGGAAGCACGCATCATATAGAGACCCACCGAAGACTTCGCGGCGGATTCGCCTCGAGACATACCATTATCGAACGAATGCATCGGAAAGCGCCGCCTTCCGGACCGGGCTAGGTTCTGCGTTGCGCGCGGGGTTCAGCGGGACCTATTCGCGCGGAAGATTTGGGTGTCCCGGAAATTTATGAAAAACTTGAAACATGTTGTCCGAATAGTAATGAACTCAGAAAAAATAGTTTCTGTAATTAATTGACAAAGTTGGAAACGTGGCCAAGGATTGAGTGTCTCGACGAGAGCGGCCGAGCGAGCCGAGTCGAGAGCCAACAAAATACGCCCCGCGACGTAAGCGTGGGCTTCGCGGTCGTGGCGCAGGTCGCCCCCGCTGGCCGAGACCTAGGCGATGAAAGCTGATTCGGAGCGGGTCGAGGCCGGCAAGTATCGCAACGATACTTTCGAGGCGAAGGCGCCGGAGTGGTAGGTCGGATTTCATCCTTTTTATCAAGGAACTGCAACGATGTCGAAGTTCTTCAATCGTCTCGTCACCGGTGAAGAAGGCGCGACGATGGTCGAGTACGCCCTCATGGTCGCCTTGATCGCCGCGGCACTCGTCGGCACCGTCACCGCCTTCAGCGGGGTCATCAGCACCAAGTTCAGCGACCTGGGAACCACGATCAGCGGCGCCGGCAGCACCTCCGGTAGCTGAATCAACGCGATGCGGGCCCCACTCGGGGGCCCGCATCGCCTCCCCTCCACGGGGAAATGGGGCGAGTTTTGTGTCAAGTCTAATTGGTGTGATTTCGTAATAAAATGCAATAATGTCGAATTCTGAAAATGCTGTATTGTTGTCTTGAGCCATGGAATCACGCGCTCGCCTAAGATCTCACTCTCCTCGGTCGGCAGGTTTCCCTCCTCAGTTATCAAGAAGCTTATTTTCGATGATTCGTCATGCCGCCGCTCGAGTTCCTCGGCCGGAGGTCGTCCGTCTTTGGCAGGATCAGGTGAGGTGATGTGGCAAATTGTGACGCTCCTTTGTGTGTTGATCTATGCGGCGAACTCGGCCTCGGGGGCGTTCGCGGTGCCCCTGGCCCTGGCGGTGGCCATCGTCGGGGTGGTGGTGGCCTTGCCCTGGATGTTCCTCTGCGGCGACTCGTCGTCGAAGTCGACGAACGCGGATTCCAAGCTCCTAGGCGGCATAGATCCGGAGGCCAGGTGGTGACGACGCAACTGGAATGGCTGCCCCTTTTCGCCGTGGCGTTCGTCACGCTCGTCGCGGCGTTTACGGATATCTGGAAGTTCAAGGTCTACAATGTTTTGACCTTCCCCGCCTTGCTCGCGGGGCTGGCCTTCTCGACCTATCTCGGAGGGTTGAGCGGCGCCCTATGCAGCCTCTCGGGGGCGATCGTGGGTTTCGCCTCGCTCGTCCTCTTCTTCGCGCTCGGCGGGGTCGGGGCCGGGGACGTCAAGCTGCTCACGGCCGTCGGAGCCTGGCTCGGCCCCTGGCTGACCTTCGAGGTGTTTGTCGCCTCCGCTCTCGTGGCGGGGCTCTATGCCCTGGTCCTCTCCATGGCCAATGGGGGCCTGACGAAGGCCGTGGTCGAGGTCATGGTTCTGGTCCAGCGGATCCGGGCGGGTCACACGGACATCCGCACCGGGACGACGATCGAGGCGGCGGTCCATCAGAAAGACCGTCGACGTCGCCTCGTCCCGTTCGCTGCGGCGACCTGCCTGGCCTTCTTCGTCCTGACCGGCTGGCACCGCGAGGACGCCGAGGATCTCTGGCCGCCCTATTCGCCGAACATCGCCGTCATCGCGACGACGGCCTCTGATCAGGGGGATCTCCGTTGAGGCCACAGACCTTGATCGTGCTCGGACTCGCCCTCGTCTTCGGCCTCGCCGCGGCGATCGGCGTCCAGGCGCTCCGGAAGCAGCCGGCCGCGCCGGCGATCGAGATGGTCCCCGAGCTTTACGCCAAGTCGGAGTTGCGTCGCGGCGAGTTGATCGAGGAGGCGATGGTCGAGATCCGGCAAGTGCCCAAGGCCCAATTCCACTCCGGGGCCCTGGCCAAACCCGAAGAAGCCATCGCCCGAACGGCTTATATCCACATGCTCCCCGGCGACGTGGTCCTCGACGCCAAGCTCTTCCCCAAGGGGAGTGGCTCGGGGATGGCGGCGCTCATCAAGCCCGGCATGCGGGCATTCACCATACAGACTCCCAGCTATTCGTCGTCGCTCGCCGGATTCGTCCTGCCGGGCAACCGTGTGGACGTCCTGCTCACCACCGACGGCCCGCCCAAAACCCCGGGCGATGAGGATAGTGGCGCGGAGACGAACACACTCTTGCAGAATTTGGAGATTCTCGCCGTTCACACGACCGTCGACACTCCCGCGGCGAACAAGATCGACCCGAACGACGCCCGCTCCGTCACGTTGCTCGTGACTCCCGAGCAGGCCTCGATCCTCGACCTGGCCCAGACCAAGGGGACCCTCCACCTCTCCTTGCGGAACTTCAAGGACGAGGAGAACACCAAGGCGAAGTCGGTCACCCTGGCGGATCTCCAACTTAGCCGAGCTACGAAGGTCCAGCCCGTCGAGATCAAGAAGGAGTCTCCGCCTCCCGCCCCGGAGCTTCCCGAGATTCGGGAGGTCATCCTGCCGGTGCGGACGCTCCGCGGCACGTACCTGGGTGCCGACCGGCTGACTATCCGTCAGTCGATCCCGCGACGTGCCAAGACCCAGCCTGTGCCGCCGCCTCCGCCTCGTCACAACGGTCGGGTCGCCGAGGCTAGCCAGGATGAGCCATCTCACGAAGCCAACTCGACGGGCCGCCCCGGTTGAGGCCCGTCGCAAACCAAGCCGGCCCCTATGCCAGTTGATACGAGGGTTCAGATGTCGGCGTTCATCGTCTCGGAGAAGGATTCTTGCTCCACGCGGATCCGAGAGGTCCTGACATTCTGTGGCCTGGAGTGCCCCTCATCGCACATCCTGACCCTGGATGACACGATGCGTCGGCTCGGGCGTGAGGCCGACATCGACCTGATCGTCCTCGTGCTCCAACCGCACGTCGAAGACGCGCTCAATCTGCTGACGGCCCTCGCCCGATTCGCCCCCGGCAAGATCCTGGCGGTCGGGCCGACCTCGGATTCGAAGCTCGTCCTCCGGACGCTCCGCTGCGGTGCCTTCGACTACGTCGACGCGGCCGACCTGGAGGCGGAACTCGAGGCGGCGATCGCGAGGCTTTCCGACGCGATCACGGCCCCGGCGGAGCCCGGCAAGCTCGTCGCGTTGCTCTCGCCCAACGGGGGGAGCGGCTCGAGCACGATCGCCGCGAACCTCGCCGTGTCCCTGGCGAAGGAGCATCAGACCGTCGGGCTCCTCGACATGAAGCTCGAGGTGGGGGACCTGGCCGCCTTGCTCGACCTCCGGCCGACGTACACGCTCTCGGACCTCTGCCAGAACGTGACGCGAATGGATCAGGTCATGTTCGAGCGAAGCCTCGTCAAGCACGCATCGGGGGTCCATCTCCTGGCCCCGCCCCAGCATCTCGTCGACGTCGCCCAGGTCCGACCCGAGGGGGTCGCGATGGCTACCGCGATGGCCCGGTCTCACTTCCCTTATGTGGTCGCCGACCTCGACCACACGTTCCGCGAAGAGCAGATGGTGATCCTCCGCCAGGCCGACATCATCCTGCTGGTCTTCCGTCTCGATTTTACCTCACTCCGAAACGTCCATCGCAACCTAGAGTATCTCGACAAGCTCGAGATTCCTGCCGAGAAAATCCGCCTCGTCGTCAATCGCTACGGGCAGTCGCAAGAGGTCCCCGCCGCCAAGGCCGAGGAGGCCCTCGGGCGGAAGATCGCCCACTTCATCCCGGAAGACGCCAAGGCGATCAATCGGGCCAACAACCATGGCGTCCCCGTCGTCATCGAGGCTGCCTCGGCGAAGGTTTCCAAGAGCATCATGCAACTGGCCACCAGCGTGAACGGACGGCATCGCAAATGAGCGGGTTCCTCAGCTTGAGTGATGTGGGCGGCTCGACGATCCAGGCCACCGCGCCCTGGGTCGAAGATGCGCGTCGGCGATTGAAGCGGCTCCAACGCGATGACGGCGCCTGGTGCTACCGACACAACGCGACTCCGGCCGTCGAGCCGACCGCCCTCGCAGGGCTCGCTCTCCTCGCCACCGATTCGAAATCGAGGTCGGAACCCGATCGCGAAGCCGCCTGCGCCGCCGCCCGCCGCCTCGCCGCGATGAACTCGCGGAACGGTTCCCTCGGGGTCACGACCGGCCTGGTCGAGCCGGGTTGGGCGACCCCCGCCGCGATCCTGCTCTGGTCGGCCCTCGGCGAGTTCGAGCCGCAACTTCGCCGCGCGATCGACTGGCTCCTCTCGGTCCAGGGGGTCAGGACGGCCAAAACCAAGGACGATCCCATGGGGCACGACCCGACGATCGTCGGATGGTCTTGGGCGGTCGGCACGCACTCCTGGGTCGAACCGACGGCCCTGTCCATCCTCGCCCTGAACCGTGTAGGGAAGGGGGGGCATGCAAGGGTAGCGGAAGGGTTCCGACTCCTCCGCGACCGCGCCATTCCCACCGGCGGCTGGAACTACGGGAACCCTGTCGCATTCGGGACCCCGCTTCGGGCCTTGCCCGCCCCCACGAGCCTCGCCTTGCTCGCCCTGGCGACCACGGGGCAACCCGAGAGCGTCGCGCGTACCGCCCTGAAGGTCTTGCAGCCGATCCTCGGTAAGACGCGTGCCCCCGTCTCTTTGGGCTGGAGCATGCTGAGCTTGCGAGCCTGGGGCGCCTCGCCCGAATGGGCTTCGGAAGCCCTCGAGGCGTCTTACGAGCGGCCCTCGACCCAGGTCGATCCGCTGGGCCTGGCGCTCCTGCTACTCGCCGAAGGCGCCCGATCTCTCGAACTCTTCGGCCTGCCGTCACGAAGTACGGAGGTTGCTCATGTCTGATAACCTTCAACCCGAGGTCGTGCGACCGGCCGTCGATGAAAACCGCCAGACGGGCTCGCTGAGGCGTCGAGACTTCCTGCTGAGCACCGGCATGCTCGCGGCGACGGGCAGCGTGGCGTACAACCTTCGCGAGGGGGATGAACGGGGTTGGAGGGCCGACGTCATGGTCGCTTCCGCCAGTTCCTACTCGATGGACCTCGCCAGGGTCGTTCGTGACGGCCTCGCGGAGCTTGGACTCGGCTCCTCCTGGGCGAAGGGCAAGTCGGTCCTGCTTAAGCCGAACCTCGTCGAGCCGCAGAAGGCGGCCCCTCATATCAACACGCATCCGGCCCTGGTCGCGGCGGTTGCCGACGTCTTCCGGTCCTGGGGTGCGAAAGACGTTCTCGTGGCCGAGGGCCCGGGGCATTGCCGCGACACCGAGTTCGTGCTCGAACAATCGGGCCTGGACGATGTCCTCCAGGATTTCAAGCTCGACTTCGTGGATTTGAACACCAACGATGTCGAAACCGTGGCGAACCGCTTCCGCAAGACCCGGTTGAAGGCGCTCTACCTCCCGCAGGTGATTCGACGAGCCGACATCGTCGTCTCGATGCCCAAGATGAAGACCCACCACTGGGTGGGCGTAACCCTGGCCATGAAGAACCTCTTCGGCGTGATGCCGGGGATGGTCTACGGCTGGCCGAAGAACGTGCTCCATCAGGAAGGGATCCCCAACTCGATCCTCGACATCAACGCCGCGGTCAAGCCGTCGCTGGCCATCGTCGACGGGATCGTCGGCATGGAAGGGGACGGGCCGATCATGGGAAGCCCGAAGGCCGCGGGGCTGATCGTCATGGGGACGAACTTGCCGGCCGTCGACGCGACCTCCGCTCGCTTGATGGGGATCGACCCCTGGAAGGTGTCGTACCTGGCGGGAGCCTCGGGACGCCTGGGCCCGATCTCGGACTCGCATATCCGCCAGCGTGGCGAGACGATCGCCGAGAAGTCCACGTCGTTCGCCATCCTCGACCACCCGAGCCTCAGCCACCTCAAGGCCGGCCGGCCCAAGATCCAGTAACGTCCTAACCGGTATCCCTCGCGAATCCTCGAACCGGAGCCCCTCCTTCGCCATGAGCCGACTGAGCACCCCGCTTCAGAACTTCCCGCTGGCTTCGCAGGCCTCGGCCGAGGACCGCCTCCTGCGGATCAAGAAGGAATTGCATCAGAAGCTCATCTCGGAGATGGATCTCTCGGCGATCGGGTCGCTCAACGACGAAGAATTGCGCGAGGAGGTCCGTCGAGGTGCCGAGCAGCTCTGCCACCAGCACAATGAGCTCCTGAGCTTCTCCGAGCGCGAACGGCTGATCGGGGAGGTTCTCGACGAGACGTTCGGCATCGGGCCGCTCGAAGCCCTGATGCGCGACCCGACGATCTCGGATATCCTCGTGAACGGACCCAAGACCGTCTACGTCGAGCGTCGCGGTCGGCTCAGTCGCACCGACGTCGTCTTCAACGACGAGAAGCACCTGATCGAGATCGTCAGGCGAATCGTCAGCCGGGTCGGTCGCCGGATCGATGAGACTTCGCCGCTCTGCGACGCACGTCTGCCCGACGGCTCCCGCGTCAATGCCGTCATCCCTCCGCTGGCGCTCGACGGCACCCTGCTGTCCATCCGAAAGTCGAGCAAGTCGCCGCTCCAGGTGAATGACCTGGTCGAGAAGCGTGCGATGACGCCGGAGATGGTCGCGTTCCTCTCCGCCTGCATCAAGGCCCGGATCAACACGGTGATCTCGGGGGGCACCGGCTCGGGCAAGACGACTCTCCTGAATGCACTCTCGGCCTTCATCCCGCCCGACGAACGCGTGGCCACGATCGAGGACGCCGCCGAACTCCGCCTGCAACAACCTCACGTCGCCCGCATGGAGACGAGGCCGCCGAACATCGAAGGGCAGGGGGCCATCCTGACGCGCGACCTCGTCAAGAACGCCCTCCGTATGCGGCCCGACCGGATCATCGTCGGCGAGTGCCGAGGGGCCGAAACCCTGGACATGCTCCAGGCGATGAATACGGGCCACGACGGCTCGATGACGACGATTCATGCCAACGACACCCGCGACGCGATCGGTCGAATGGAGATGATGGTCGGCATGGCCGGCTTCGACCTGCCGATCTGGATCATCAGGCGCCAGATCGCCTCGGCCGTGCAGCTCATCGTGCAGGCGGCGAGGCTCTCGGGCGGCGTGCGCAAGATTATCAAGATCTCAGAGATCGTTGGCATGGAAGACGACGTCGTCAGCATGCAGGACATCTTCGTCTTCAAGCAGACCGGGGTCGACGAAGATCGGGTCGCGCAAGGATACTTTCATTGCACGGGGATCCGCCCCAAGTCGCTCGAGACCCTGGAGGCCGCGGGGATCTCACTGCCTCCGGACACCTTCGAGCGTCGGATCCTGACGGGCCAGCGCGCCGCAGAGGCCACCGAGGAGCCCGAGGAGCGTCGGGCCTCGACACGGCCTCGAGTCATCTTCGGTAGGCGTCGAGGAGACCAGGAGTCATGAATCCGCCGATCGTCATGGGCCTGGCCGCCGCGACGGCCATCACGTTCGTGCTCGCCGTCTACCAGATCCTCGCCGACCTCTTCCTCCGCGACCGCTCGCGCGTCAGCGAGCGCGTCGACTACGAGTTCCTCAAGAAGAAATCGGAGAAGGCCAAGCGCTCTCCCCTATTCAAGAACCTCGATCAGATGTCGGCCGACGCCCTCCGCGACGAGGGCCAGCCGACGATTCAGCAGCAGTTCGTCGCCATGATCGAGCAGTCCGGCCTGGACACCACGCCCAACCAGATCCTGGCGATCGCCGGGGCCCTCGCCTGCCTGTTCGGGGCCCTCGGCCTCTTGTTGGTCGGTAATGCCGTCTCCACCATCCTCGCAGGCGGGATCGGCGGCGTGTTGCCCATCTGGTATGTGAGGCAGAAGAGGGACGCACGAATCGAAAAACTTCGATCCCAGCTCTCCGATGCTTTCGAGCTCATGGCCCGCGTCGTCCGCGCAGGTCAGACCCTGGGCCAGGCCTTCCTCGCCGTCGCCGACGAGTTCCCGCTGCCGATCTCGGCCGAATTCGGGTACTGCTACGAACAGCAGAACCTCGGCCTCTCGCCCGAAGTCACGCTCCGCGACCTCACCCGTCGAACGGGGGTGATCGAGCTCCGGATCTTCGTGCTGGCGGTCCTGGTTCAGCAGCAGACCGGCGGCAACCTGGCCGAGATCCTTTCGAAGCTCGCGGGTGTGGTCCGGGAACGCTACCAGATCCGCGGCACGATCCAGGCCCTCACGGCCGAGGGGCGGATGCAGGGCTGGATCCTCACAGCGTTGCCCCTCGCGATGCTCCTGCTACTCCTGGCGATCAACCCCTCTTATGGCAGGATCCACTTCCAGCACCTCGACCTCCTCGCGGCGACCTTCGGCCTCGAGTTGTTCGGAGTGCTCTGGATCCGCAAGATCGTCAACTTTGAATTCTGAGATTAATTCATATTTTTTATGAAAATATTCGGGATGCCTGTTGCGTTCAGAAGCTTCGAGCAAAGCAACGGCAGGCGAGCTATCGGGGAGGATGACGTATGGGGTCGGATGCGACCGTGATCCTGGTCGCCTTCGTGATGGTCGGCTCCTTGACACTCCTCGTCGGGATGCTGCTATCCGGGCGGAAGTCGAGCGTCGATGACCGGATCGACTTGCTCAAGGGGCGAGGCCGTCCCGCCGCGAGCCCAGAGACCGTCGCCCAGATCGCCCGGACGACCTTGCCGAAGATGGGCAAGGTGATCGTCCCCGACAACGAGGCCGAGCGGAGCCGCCTGGCGGCTCAACTTATTCATGCGGGACTTTATCATCGCCAGTCGATGTATGTCTTCCTCGGGGTGAAGCTCATCATCCTCGTCTCGGCTCTCTTCGTCGGGATCGTACTCACATCCACCGGCGCGATGTCGATGATGCAGGCCATGTTGATCGCATTGGGGCTCTTCGTGTTCGGGATGATCGGGCCCAGCTTCTGGCTCGATTCGAGGAAGTCGAAGCGGCAAGGGATCCTCCGCCGATCATTGCCGGATGCCCTCGACGTCCTGATCATCTGCCTCGAAGGCGGCCTGAGTCTCCAGGGCGGATTGAAGCGGGTCTCGGACGAACTCCGGATCGCGCACCCGCTCCTCGGGCATGAACTGCGGATCGTCGATCGCGAGGTCCAGCTTGGCCGCTCCCCCGGCGAAGCCCTGCGGCACTTCGCCGAGCGGACGGACCTCGAGGAGGCCGTAACACTCGCATCGGTCGTGGCTCAGTCCGAACGCTTCGGTGCCAGCCTCGTCAAGAGCTTGCGCGGCTACTCCGAGGCCGCCCGGTTGCGACGGAAGCAGAAGGCCGAGGAGCGAGCCCAGAAGGCCGCGACGATGATTCTCTTCCCGACCTTGCTCTTCATCTTCCCCGCCGTCTTCGTGGTCCTGCTGGCCCCGGCCGTCTTCCAGGTCCTGGAAATCTTCGGGACTGACAAAAAGCCCGAGAACGTGCGACCCACGACCCCTGCCGTCGCCTCAAGCGTCAGCAACGCGGTCGAAGCGACCGTCGCGCCTCGGGTCGCCACTCCCTGATACTCGGATCCAACTGCTCAAATGGGAGCTCAACGCGAAGGCGGGAGCGCCTGTAGTTCGATCGATGTGCGTTGTATGGCGGTATCCACGATCGACTTCGACTGGGCGATGGCTCTCGTCGCTTCAGATGGCTTTGAGGCATCGCCCGACATGGCGAGGGTCGTCGCCCTCAGCCCTTCGGCCGCGATGTCCGATTTGGGCTTTGTGGCAATAGCCACGGAATACGCCTGCTTGGCCTCGGCGTATCGCCCCTCGATGGCGAGGACAAGGCCGAGGTTCGCCTGGGCGTCCGCCTTATCGCATCCCGCGCGCTGGAACTCGGCGAGGGCTTCCGCGCTGTTCCCCTGGCAGGCGAGGACCAGCCCGAGGTTCGTGTGGCTCCGAGCGTGTTTCGGCTGGACTTCGATCGCGTGCCGGAAGTTCCTCTCGGCCTCGCCCCAGCGTCGTTGGAGATAGAAGCTGTAGCCCTGGTCGCAGAGGATGTCCGGATCTTTCGGTGCGAGTTGCAGGGCGCGAGCGAAATGGGACTTAGCCTCCTCGGCCTTCCCGCTCTTGTCGAGCAGGACCGCCAGGCGGGCTTCGGCATCGGCCCGCTTGGGGTCATTCTTGATCGCCTCCGCGTAGGCCGCGGCCGCCGACGCCGTGTTCTTCGACTCCTCGAGCGAACGTCCCAGCGCCACCTGGACATCGGCCTTCTGCCGCTTCGTGATCTTCGGCATGTCCCCGGAATCGAGGAGCTTCGCCGACGCATGCTCCTTGGGCCTGGAAGCCCCGAGTTGGCTGCAACCGGCGAAGCAGACGCACACCAGTGCCATCGCCCAGGTGGCGTTAGCGATACGACCATGTCCTCGCCGCATGAACCGAACTCCCAAGGGGCAGGCCAATGATGGACTGCCGCTTATCCAGGTCCCCTTCGCGACGATCATTGGCCGGGGAGCGTGCCGAAGACGCTGTTCGTGACACCCGACGGGCTATTCAATCCGTTGGAGTTGATCGGGATCGGGGGCCCATATTGCTGAGTACGATTCAGCATGTTGGCACCCATGATCTGGGCATTGGTGCCGGACGAGCCGAACGGCATCGGCTCGCCGACGAAGATCCGATCCGGCGGAAGAGCTATGCCCACGGCCGCGAGTTCCGCGAGGACGGCGCTCTTTCGCGAAGCCGCCAACGCCGGATTGTCTGGCGTCCTCTCGATGAGCACGGGATACGGGCTCACTCCAAGCTGGGCGACGATCTTGCTCAACTGGTCGCGCCCTCTTGTGTTGAGCTTACTAGTCCCCTGGACGAAATCGTAGTCGAAGAGAGTCTGCCTCGCCGCGGCCCCGTTAGCCGTCATGGCATGCCCGAAGTCATAGAGTGATGAGCCCAGCGGGCGAGCCTCGAATTCTTCCGGGTACCCGAAGAGCGAGCCCTGGAGCCACCGCCAGTGACGCGATCGAACCTTGCGTGCGACGTGCTTGGGGGGCTTCTTCTCAAGCACGACGGGATCGATCGGGCCTGGAGACCAGGTCGGTGCCAGTCCGTTCGGCGGGATCTCGACTACGACCGGGGTCGGACGCAGTATCGGAGCCCCGGTTGGCGCACTCGCCTGGGATTCAACGCGTCGGGCGGGCATCGGGACGACTTGCCGGATCGCCGGCCCTTCGGGTAGGGGCAGCGGAAGCGGATCGTCCTGGGCATCCGCCGGTGGTGGACAAGCCGAGCCCAGGATCAGGAGGGCAGCATTGAGGCGATGCCGGCGATTCCGATGTCGTGACATAAGCTCATCTCCCACTGTAAGGCCCGGCGAGCCCTGTCCCTTATTCGAATCCAGCAAGCGTCGCCTTCAGGAATGTCGACGCGTCAAGATGTGGCAAATTGTTTGGCTGGGTGGACGTTCATCAGTATCCCGCGGGCCCGATCAGGTACTTTCGCTCGACGAGCGAGTGTCGAATCAAGTTCATCGGGTCGTCATACTTGATCGTGGAGCGGGAATCTCGCCCCGTGCGACTCTCGATCCGGTTCAGGAGGAAGAACTCGAGGTCGTTGGGCTCGTTGACTTCATCGCCGGGCGTCGGAGGGACTTGCCCGGGTAGGAGGGGCTCGATCAGATAGGGTGTGACCATCACCACCAGTTCCTTCTCCATGCGCTGGCTCGTCGTGTTGCTGAAGAAGGCCCCGATGTAGGGGAGATCGCCCAGGCCAGGAATTCTGTGAGTGTTGCCGTTGATTGTCAGTTGCATCAAACCGGCGATCGCGAGCGTCTCGCCCTGCTTGAGCTCCACCGTGGTATGCGAGCTGCGCACATTCAGGCCGGGGACGGGGCTACCTCCTGGAACGAGCGTCGTGGCGACGCTGTAATCGACCGAACTCACTTCCGGGTCGACGGTCAATCGGATGGTGTCCTGATCCTGAATGATCGGCAAGAATGCCAGGCGGACGCCGAAATCCTTGAACTGGACGCTGATGCTGTTGCTTCCGCCGGTACCCCCCGATGACCCCTGGAGCGACGGTACGGGGAACTGCCCGCCCGCCAAGAAATTGGCCTGGTGACCGTTGAGCGTCACGAGGTTCGGCTCGGCCAGGATCTTCATGAGGCTGTTCTGCCGCAGCGCATAGAGCACCGCGCTGAATTGTCCCCGCGAGAACGTGCCGAAGAGGGTACCGGCGGGCCCAAAGGTGAGGTCTCGATTGTCGACTGGGATGCCTTGCTGGGAACGCTGGAAAGTCGTCTGGCCGATCTGCCCCGGTGTGTACGTCGCCCCGCCGATCTGCGAGCCGAAGAGGGTGCCGAACTGGGGCACTTCGGCGAGGAAGTCGGCCCCGATCTGCCTGAATCCCGTCCGGTTCAACTCGGCGATGCGGACCTTGAGCAATACTTGCTGGGATGTCGGGACGCGAATCAAATTGATGACTTGGATTTGATTCGAGGCGATCTGATTCGTGGTGAGGGCCCCGGGTGAAGCCGATCCCATCCCCCCCATCCCCGGCCTCATCCCGGACGAATACGGCGTGGGTATGATCGGGGCAAGATCTTCCAGCGGGTTCTCCTCGCTCGACCCGTCGGGCCTCGGCTGCTGTGGCGGGGCATTAGGATCGGCAGGCTGCGTCTGATTGTTGATGTCACCGACCTGGCCGTAGACCATGATCCGCTGCACGGATCGGATATACGAATCGACGACTGACATGATCCGGCTCACCTGGGAGGCGTCGCGGGCCTCCCCCTCGACGACGACCTTGTCTCGGAGCTGAGCGACCTTGAGGCTCGCGTCGGGGAATAACTGGGTGAGCTGCGTGCGGAGCACATCCAGATCGGCGACGACGTGGACCTCATAATCGTAGGACTTGCCCGAACTCGTGGTGATGGTGAAATCCGTCATGCCCAGTCGTTTGCCTATGAGCCGGATCTGCCTTGGGCCCGCCTGGAAGAAGTCAGCGACGGTTGGGTCGCCCACGCCCAGGAACGGCATGGCCTGCTGCCCAGGACCCGAGAGGTTCTCCCTCAGCGTGAGGAATCGCCCCTGGCCCGCCTTCACCTCAATGATGGCCGCCGGAGTACTGACGGCCTCGACGATCGAGTCGGCGACCTTCGAGCTTGGCTTCGGCGGGACCGTCGGAATTCTCGGCGGGCTATACCCGCTGATCATTCGTTGGGGCGTGTTCGGAGGCGCCGGGAGATCCTGAGCCGTGCAGGGTCGCCCCTGGCCCGCGAGGATCATGAACGCAATGGCACAAAGACCCAGCCTTGGGAGCGTCTTTCCTCGCGGGTTCGCTCTCACCGAGGCTTGAATTCCTGCCATTGACCCACGTCCCCCAGAACCAAGCACACCGACTCTTAGTAGGCTCTATCGGCCTGTATCGGTACTTTCTGAAGTGCGGATAGTGTGAATCAGGTCGAGTTTGTCGATGAGTTCGGTCCTTTCAACCAGCTGCAAAGCGTTGAACGCGAACCGCGATTGTTGAGTGGAATCCAAATCGGCCCTGCTTCTTGAATTCTCCTGGAAGCAGGCTATAATCCCTCTCCTGAGGCATTCGAAAAATCCTGATTGTGATTCCTCCAATCATTGCCAGGAATGAATCACTCATGCACCCGTAGCTCAATTGGATAGAGCATCGGTCTTCGGAACCGACGGTTAGGGGTTCGACTCCCTTCGGGTGTACTTGCGACGCAAACCCTTGGTCCCCCAAGGGTTTTTTCATGCGCCGAGGGTGCCAGGGGAAGAGCCCTTTCGGGGGCCTCGGCGGTCTACGTCGGCGGTCTAAAAGCAGGGCTTGCATCGGAAAAGCGGTTACGGAGTATACTGAAGTGGTCAAACGATCACTGGCCAGGAGCCCGTCCCATGCCCCGAGCCCCAGAGCCCAGGTGGAAGCCTGATCACCGACTCTGGTACGCCGCCATCGGCCCCCCGGACAAGCGGGGCAGGGCGACTGAGATCTACGCCCCTTCCTCGATCGGGGAACTGGACAAGGAGCAGGCCTGGGAGTGGTTCAGGTCCGAGAAGCGTAAGAGAGAGGCGGAGGTCGAGGCCACCACCTCGGACACGGCCCTCGTCTCGTACGTCTTCGAGCACTACCTGGCCAGGTGCGAGCAGCGGGTCGCCGATGGGAAGCTCCCCATCGAGGAGTACCGGAACAAATCCCGCCACCTCGGGATCGGCAGCCTGATACTCGGGATGAGCGCCGCGCGGACCCTGACGCCTTACGACCTGACCGCCTTCGGGGAGTCGCTCCTCGACTCCTACGCCCCCATGTATGTGCGGAACGTCTGCGCCACGATTCGGGCCTCGCTCAACTGGGCGACCAAGGAGAAGCTCATCGAGTCCAACCCGGTCAAGGGATAGAGGGCGCCGACCATCCCCCGGTCGCCGGCAAGGTTCGCCGAGCGGGCCGAGGCCGCGGCCTTCCTCGGCTTCGGGCTCTCGCGGACGAGGGAGCAGCCGGGCAAGCGGCCGAAGAACAAGGCCGAGTTGGCGGCGGTCCCCTACGAGCGGCTCCTGCTCCTCATGATCCGGTGCTTGATCCGCACCGGCTGCCGCCCGAAGGAGCTGTGCCGGCTCTAGTGGGCCGACATCCAGTGGGCGGGTTGGAAGACGGACGAGGGGCACGCCGGCGCCAAGGCGATCATCCCGCCCGATCGCTGGAAGGCCGGCAAGGTGACGGGCAAGCCGCGGACGGTCTACTTCACCCCGACACTGACGCGTGCGTTGCGGAGGATGTGGGACCGGTGGCTGAAGAGAAAGACGAGGGCCTTCGTCCACGGGGCGGGAAGGGGAGGGTGGGCGGCGGACGAGCTGTATGCCGATGGGAGCATCCTCTCCAGGCCGATCATGCGGCTGAGGCGTCGGCTGATCGGGCACCAACTCGAGGTCAGGGAGAGGCTCGTCGTGAAGGGGCGAGTCAAGAAAGCTTGACCCGGTAGTTCCTCTTTCGCAGCCGGGACACCCCGCCCGGGGCCGGGCCCGCGGCCTTCACCGCCTCGGGCTCGCGGGGCGTGGCGAAGCCGCGCACCTGGCCCCGGATAATCGCCTGGAACTGGGCCTCCGTCAGGCCCCAGCGTTTCTTGCCCTTGTCGCCCGGCTTGCCCGCGCCTTGATCTCCATCCAGCGGTAGCCGCTCCGACGGATGATGGGCGACCAGGTTGTCGGTCGAGATCCTGAGCCGCATGGCGGCCAGCTTTGAAGGGATGACGTCGGACTTCACCTCGTTTCTCATCGACCCTCATCTCCTCTCGGCGTCCAGCGATAGACTCTCATGGCCCGGCCGAGGCGGGATCGCTCCTTGGCCGATTGAATGAAGCCGGCCTCGAACTCGTCGAGCGCGGCCTTGCTTTCCGAGGGGCGTCACGTAGCAGTTGAGGCTCCAGGCGGTGTGCGGCCCTTACGCCAGGGCCATCACGAACCAGGCGTGCTCGATGCCTCTCATGACGAGGCCCCTGGCGGCATGTCCTTGGCGCTGGCGATCATGGCCGCGAGTGGCGGCCAGTCGTGCGGCGGGTCCAGGCCCGCGGGAAGGCTTCCGCCCTTGCCATCGGCCAGCCGGTCGGCGAACTGACCCGAGCATGGAGCCCGGGAGAGGACTCGCCGGTAATCGGTGCGATGCCCCGGGGCGAGGGCCCCGACGGTCCGCAGCAGGTTGGCGATGGTGTGGCGGCCCCGGGTGAGGACGGCGGCGCGAGCAGGACGACGAAGTGCCGATAGGTGGGGAGGGTGAAGAGGGGCCCGAAGGCCTCGAGCAGCGGGAGCGCCTCGGGTGGTAGGATCATGATGGGCCCGTGGTAGCCTTGAGGCCCGTGAGCAACCCTTCAGATTACCGTCGAGGCGGGCCCGCGGAATCGGCACCAATCGAGATTAGTGTTCGGATGCTATAATTGGGGATGAGCGAGAACGAGTGAAGAGACGTGGTAGGCCTCCGAAGCCCAGATCCCCATCGTGCGTCTCCTGGCGCTGAAGGGGACGTAGGAGTTTTTGGAGTGGCTCAATGCCTTCGCTGCGTACCTGGATATGGAGAAGACCAAGATGGTCGTTGAAGCCTTGACGAGCATGGCGACCCAGGCAAGCTAACAGCCCCCGCCCGATCGCAGGGGTGGCGTGTAGGTCGACGCGTTGAGATTCGCCTCGGTCGCGAACATATTGGCATCAACGCATCATGAAGTTGTTGCTTGTTGAAGATGACCGCAAGATAGTGGACTATCTCCGCAAGGGGCTCGTCGAGGCGGGATTCGCCGTCGACGTCGCCTTCCGCGGGGATGACGGCCTGCACTTGGCCCAAGTGTGCGACTACGATTTGATCGTCCTTGACGTGATGCTACCCGGCCTCGATGGCTGGTCAATCATCGGAGAGTTAAGAGGCTCGGGGCGTCAGACTCCCGTCCTTTTCCTGACCGCTATGGACGCCGTCCACGACCGAGTGCGGGGCCTGGAACTCGGCGCGGACGATTACCTCGTCAAGCCCTTCGCCTTCTCCGAATTCCTCGCCCGGGTGCGATCCGTCCTCCGCCGTGGGGCTGTTCGGAATAATGACGTCCTCCAGATCGCCGACCTTGAGCTCGACGCAACACGCTTCACCGCGAGCCGCGCGGGCCGGAAGCTTGAGCTGACCCCCAAGGAGTTCGGGTTGCTCGCGCTGCTCGCCAGGAGGGCGGGGGACGTGCTCTCACGAACGCTCATCGCCGAGCAGGTCTGGGATATGAATTTCGACAGCGACTCCAACGTCGTCGACGTACACATCCGCCGACTGCGGGCAAAGGTTGACGACCCCTTCCCGGCGAAGCTCATCCACACCGTGCGCGGAGTCGGCTATGTGCTCGAAGTCCGGGCCTAGGCGATGGTCGATGGGCCGTCGGATGGCCCTCTGGTACGCCGGGACGGTCGCCACCCTCCTGCTATTGGCGACTGCGATGCTCTACCTCACCGTCGAGGCGAGCCTGGACCAAGAAGGTGACAAGTACCTCGAGTTTTATCTTGATTATCTGATCGGGCTCGAAAGCAAGCCGAGGGTCCCTTCCGATGAGGAAATTTGGCCGGAATGCGACTATCGGATCTTAGATGAGTCCGGTCGGGCGGCCAAGGCAAGTCCTGCGGCGGGCAATCATATGCCTTCGGATCTCATCCCCGGCGCCCCCGGAGTTAACTACCTGACTCCTTCGGGCAAGTGGGTGCGAGCGCTCGCGCGGCGCTCTGGCTCGCGCACCGTCGAAGTTTGCTACGATCGGAGTCGCGAGCTGGGGATGCTCCGTCGATATCGGTACTACATGGCCATCGTCATGATTCCCGCCCTGATCTCCTCGACCGCCGCGAGCATCGTGATCGTCCGCCGAGGACTGCGTCCCGTCGGACAGATCGCGGCGACCGCCCGCCGCATCGGTCCGGAACGGTTAAACGAGCGGATCGCCACCGAAGGCCTTCCATCCGAGTTGAGCGACCTGGCCGGCACCTTCAACCTTATGCTCGACCGACTCCAGGGGGCATTCGATCGGCTCGAGCGATTCTCGGGCGACATCGCCCATGAGCTCCGGACGCCGGTCCATTCGATCCGGAACGTTGCCGAGGTCGCCATCGGGACTTCGCGATCCAGGGACGAGGACCGAGAGGCCTTGGCGGTCTGCCTGGACTCGGCCGGCCACCTCTCGCGACTGATCGACCGACTGCTGTTCCTCGCCCGCGCCGGCGACCCCCGTACGGTTCTCGAGTTGGAGACCATCGACCTGGCGAAAGAGCTCGAATCCATCCGCGACTTCTACGAGCCTGCGGCCGCCGAGGCCGGGATCGACCTGGCGATCAGCGTGGAGACCCGGCTTTGTTGTCGGCTCGATCGCACCTTGTTGCAGAGGGCCCTTGGCAATCTGCTCACCAACGCCTTCGCCCACACGACGATGGGCGGCCGGGTGAACGTCTCGGCCTCCGACGGCGATGGGGCCCTGACCATCACGGTCGCCGACACCGGGACGGGGATCGCGGCCGAACACCTGCCGCTCCTCTTCGATCGGTTCTACCGCCCGGATGCGTCACGCTCGGCAGGCGGGGGCGTGGGCCTTGGCTTGGCGATCGTGAAGAGCATCGCCGAGTTGCACGGGGGGACGGTCTCCATCTCCAGCCGGCCGGGCGAGGGGACCATGGTGACTGTGCGCCTCCCGATGGCCGAGTATGACGAAACTGTAATCTCCCCGTAACCTCGGCGTCATCCCGCCCTGGTTAACGTCATGTCGTTGACTTCAACCCCGAAGCACCGACATGACGGAGACGAGCGATGACGCGACGATGTCCCCAATGCAATCGCGGGTTCACGCTGATCGAGTTGCTGGTCGTGATCTCGATCATAGGGGTCCTGATCGCCCTCTTGCTGCCGGCCGTCCAGGCCGCTCGCGAGGCCGCGCGGCGGGCCCAGTGCGTGAACAACATGAAGCAGCTTGCCCTTGCTACTCACAACTATGAGTCAGCCAACGGATGCTTCCCGATCGGTACCCCTGTGAAGATTGCGACCACAAGCTATGGCTGGGTCCGTGCGGGTAACTACGACTACGGCCATAGCATCTTCGTGGCGATGCTGCCGCAGCTCGAACAGCCGGCCATGTTCAATGCCGTGAATTTCTCGCTGAACATCGAACAGCAGGAGAACATGACCGTCCAACGCACCCAGATGAACGCCCTCCTCTGCCCGAGCGATCCGGCTGCCGCTCAGGTCGACACGCCGACGATGTGGGGGAGCTATCCTGGGATGCAGGTGACACATACCAGCTACAGCGGCTGCACGGGGACGTGGTCCCACTGGTCCTGGGACCCGTCAACCTCGCCATCGCTGGCGACGCTCACGGCCCAGGACAATGGCATCTTCTACGTCAACAGCCGGACGCGCATCGCCGAGGTGACCGATGGGACCAGCAATACAATCCTGCTCGGTGAGCGTATGCTCTTCGAGCGCTATCGTCCCGAGACCAACTGGTGGTTCAGCGGTTGGGTGGGCGCCAGCCTGTTCGACACGATGACTGCGATGAATCCGCAGCGACTCACCGCGATCGCGAAGCTCCCCGCCCCGAAGCCGGGCGACTGGCCGGGCGTCCAGGACAATCCGCTCTGGAATTCCGCGTCGAGTCGCCACGCCAGAGGCGCCAACTTCGCGATGGCCGATGGCTCGGTGCGGTTCCTCAAGGAGACCATCCAGAGCTGGCCTGTCGACGACTTCGGAAATCCGACCGGGGTCAAGGATGGCGGCGGACGTATGCATCCCTTCGACGGGACGGCGCTCTACTCGCTCATGCCCGGCACGAGCTTCGGCGTTTATCAGGCCCTGTCGACCCGGAACGGCGGAGAGGTTGTGAGCTCGGACAGCTATTGAATACATAGCCACCAGGGGGCTCGACGATGCAAGAGGTTCGGTTAGTATTCGCCGGTTCAGTGACCTTCCTCGGGTGCTGGTTCGTCCACGCCGCGCGGACGAACAGGGATCTCCGCATCGCAGTCCAAGATCCTCTCTGTGGCCGCGTGGGCGTTCTCACCTGCGGCATAATCGACCTGGTGATCGCTGCCGCGTTGTTGGCCCGCGGACTAGGGATCATAAATGGCCTTCTCGCGTGGCTGATCACAGGCCTAGCTTCCTGGACCCTGATCGAGTTCATCACAGCTCTCGCGCCGAAGGCAGCCACCGCGACGATGGTATTCGCGGTCGTTTCCATGGTCGTCAGCGGTTGGAACGCATGGGGCTCCTGAGGCAAACTCAGGCTGTTCCGTTGACAAAACTGGTTTGTGCTCCTCCGTGTGTTTTGGCTTCTATGCTATTCCGAACGACCCTTGCCCTGGCCTTCGGCGTAGCGCGAGAGCATGGCCTGCCAGGCGGCGAAGGAGCGCTGGCGGCGGATGCGCAAGCTTACGATCAGGGCGATCAGGGCGAGGGTGAGAAGGCAGGGGCCGAGCGGGACGGTGCGGAGGCCGCCGGGGAGCCAGGGGACGGTCGCCCAGACGACGAGAACCCCGAGCCAGGCGGCCGCGCCGGCGGCGAGGCTCGGGGCCAGCAACGCGGCGCCTACGGCGATATGCAGGGAGCCCAGGAACGAGCGGCCCCCTCGGCTCAGGCCGAGCTGCGATGGACCGTCGATGAAGCTCGGCAAGGAGAGGAGCACCCAGCCCAGGATCAGGAAAGTCAGGGCGAGGGTGATCCGCAGTCCGACGAGGGTATAGTGATCGGCTCGGCGTCGGTCGATCTTCAGGCGTCGCAGATGCATCGGGCCTCCTCTTGGAGTGGCATCGTCACGGGATAGGGATAGGTGTTGCTAGGTCAGGCTCGCGGCTGGGTCGATGTGGTCCTGGGCGAGGTCGAGCCGTCGGGGGCGGTGAAGGGGTCGGCGGGGCGGCCGACGGCGTCGAACGAGGCGTCCCAGCGCCCCTTGGGCACCTTGATGTAGACGTCCATCTGCTGGCCGACGTAAACGGAATCCTGGCAGCCCTCCGGCAGCGAGTAGACGACCCGGAGGACTCGCGTGTCGACCCGCTCCGACGCCGAGCCGGTCAGGCTCTGCTTGGGGATCATGTAAGGCTCAATATATTCAAACTTCAAGGGATATCGCCCGTGTGCGCGACCCTTGAGATAGGCCGAGGCCGCCGACTCCCGGTCGAAGAGGGGGACGTCGTTCTCGTCGATGTCGACCCGGACGTGGAGCCGGTTCACATCGCCCAGGACGATCATCGGCTCGTTCCAGGTCATCGCGGCGAACTGGCCCGGGAGGATGTTGAGTTGAAGGACGTCCCCCTCGATCGGGGCCCGGACCGTGTGGCGGTCGAGCAGGAGCCGGCAGCTATCCAACTCTCTCTGCGCAAGCTTGATGGCGACCTTCGCGACATCGATGTCCTCTTTCCAAGAGCCTTTCTTCGCCCGCGCGAGCTCGGCCTGCGCCCTGGCGAGCGCGGCCCTGGCCGCCTGGCAGGCGTAGCGATCCTTGTCGAGGTCACTCGGCGTGCTCGCCTGGCGGGCGTGAAGCTGGTTGGTGCGACGCATCGATGCCTCGGCATCATTCAACTTCGCCTTGGCCTCCTCGACTCCGGCCTCCAACGGCGGGAGGTCCTCGGGGCGGGGGGCGGCCTCAAGCTTGTGGAGCTGCGCCCTGGCCGCCTCGAGCTGCGCCTCCTTGATCCCCATCTGGCCTCGCAGCTCTCGATCGTCGACGAGGAAGAGGGGATCCCCCTGCTTGACGCGGTCCCCCTTCTTCACGAAGACCTCGATCACGACTCCGGCGACGCTGGCGCCGATCGGGATGTTCTCGCGACGGGCCTCGACCAGGCCGGAGCCGGCCAGCATCCGCTCCTTGGCGGGCCTGGCGTGGGGCTCGATGACCGGCTTCGAGACCTCGGCGGGCTTCGCGCCCAGGACCACCGAGACGATGGAATAGACCACGCCTGCGGTGGCGACGAGCGGGATGATTCGACGCGTGAACATGACAGTATTCCGTCCTATCAGGGTCTTGTGGATATAGGTGAGAAGGGGATCAGTGGCTCGGGGTCTCGTCGCGCTGCTCGTGCTTGACGATCCGGCCGTCGTCCATGTGGACGATGCGGTCGGCGTGGTGGAAGATCCGGTTGTCGTGTGTCACGACCACGACCGCGCGGCCGGGCCTGACGACCGCGCCCCGGAGCAACTCCATCACGGTGTGGCCGGATTCGTGGTCGAGGGCCGCGGTCGGCTCGTCGCAGACGAGCAGGTCGGGCTCGTGGGCGAGCCGCCCTGGCGATCGCCACGCGCTGCTGCTGGCCGCCGGAGAGCTGCCGCGGGAGGTTCTCGGTCCTGGCTCCCATGCCGAGCGACTCGAGGACCTCTCGGCCACGACCCAGGGCCTTCGCCCAGGGCCAGCCGGCCAGGACGAGCGGGGTCGCGGCGTTCTCGGCCGCCGTGAGGGCGGGGAGGAGGTTGTACTGCTGGAAGACGAAGCCGATCCGCTCGGCGCGGAACTTCGTCTTCACGCGGTCGCGCATCGAGCCGAGGTCTCGGCCGAAGACCGAGATCTCCCCCTCGTCGCCGTCGAGCACCCCCGCGATGATCGAGAGCAGGGTCGTCTTGCCGCAGCCGGAGGGGCCCACGATCATCGAGAGCTGGCCGGCGTGGACGTCCCAGTCGACCCCGCGGAGGGCCGCGACACGCTGGGATCCGGAGCCGAAATATTTGGTCAGGCCGCGGATCCGGACCGCCAGATCCGCGCAGCAGCCCGGGCCGCCGGGTGCCGAGGCGCCCGCCAGGAGATGAGGCATCGAAGGGACTCCAATCGAATCGAAGGGTATTTGGCCGTCAGGCCCGGAAGACGACGGCAGGCTCGAGCACCATCACGCGCCTGATGCAGAGCAGGCTTGAGAGGACGCAGATGAAGACCACCACCGCCGCGGTGGCCGGCAAGAGGGGCCACCAGACGTAGAACTGGATCTCGCCGCCACCCGAGTTCGCGCGGTCGGCCACGAAGGTCGAGACGCCGACGCCCAGGCCATATCCGATCAAACCCACCACCGCGGCCTGGAGCAGGATCATGCCG
Organism: Singulisphaera chitinilytica; assembly: GCF_049331405.1. Classification (NCBI taxonomy): domain Bacteria; kingdom Pseudomonadati; phylum Planctomycetota; class Planctomycetia; order Isosphaerales; family Isosphaeraceae; genus Singulisphaera; species Singulisphaera chitinilytica. Next base: position 4,299,670 of record NZ_CP186274.1, on the reverse strand, counting down.
ACGATCCTGGCGTTCGTCGCGCCCATCGCCTTGAGCGTCCCGAACTGCTTGAGGTTGTCCACCGTGAAGAGGTAGAAGGTCTGGCCGGCGATCGCCGTCCCGACGAAGAGGCCGAGCAGCGAGGTCATTCCGAAATTGATCACGATCCCCGTATTCATCAGGAAGAACTGGATTGTCCTGCGTGAGAACTCGTCGCAGCTATAGGCACCCAGCCCCGTCTTGGAGCGGATGTTCGTCGCCACGTCCTCGACATTCCACGAGCGGTCGGTCCTGACCAGGATGAAGCTCAGGACCTTGCGCTCCTGCGCGACGAACTGCTTGGCACGGCCGTAGGTCGTGTAGACGACCGCATTGGAGCCGAACGTCGGTGCGGCCTTGCAGATCCCCACGATCGTCGCGCGGTGGTCGTTCATCTCCATCTCGCGCCCGAGGAATCTCTCGTAGAAGGCGTCCCCGAGCTTCGGGGCATCCTCCCAGGGTTCGCCCGGGTAATACTTCGGAAGCTGCATCTTGTCGATGATGATCGCGTCTGGCATCCGCAGGTCGAGGAGGTCGCCGGCGATCATCTTGTCGGGCGTCGGGGCGCCGATCAGCGTGGTGTCGTCGAGGCCGAGCAGGACCACCGACTCGATCATCGTCAGCGGCTCGCCGTCCCTGTCGGTTGTGTTCAGCTTGGCCCGGCCGGAGCCTTTATAGAGCGGGACGGCCCAGTCGACCCCCTCGACGCCCCTGACGCGGTGGAGGTTACTCTCCATCATCGCCTTGACGTCGTCGATGTGGCGGACGTTCTGATCCATCACCCAGAGGTCGACCCCCGAGACGGCGTTGATCTGCCCGGCCGTCCGCCGCATGAGGCCGCAGAAGATCGCACCCTGCTGCATGATCAGCAGCGCGGCGAAGGTCAGGCCCAGCAGGATGCCGCAGAACTTCGCCGCGTCGCCCATCAGCATCTTCAGCGCGATCCGCCACATGGAATCACCCTCAGACTTCCGTCGAAGTTAGATCAACTCGCGTTCTCATATCTTTGAGCCATCCATCGAGATTACGTCGCCGACTGGCTCATTTCCCCTTCGCCCTGGCCCGCTGTCGGGATCGGGATTGGACGCTGTGTCGCGCCTTTCGCTTCGCCCCGGGCTGGTGCTCGCCGAGATAGCTCTTGAGGATCGCCTTGAGGGTGCGGAGGACCGCAGCCCGGTCGATCGCCTGGGGGTCGACGTTGACCTGCATGACCAGGCCGCTCAGGGCCCCGTGAACGATTGCGGCGAGCGCCTGCAACTCGTCATCCTGGAGGCCAGCCTGCCGGGCTGACTCCTCGAGGTCCTCGGCGATCTTGGAGCGGATCTCGGCGTACTCGGCGGCCAGCCGGGTCCGGAAATCCTCGCGATGGGACATCTGAGCGAGGAAGGTGTAGTTCAGGGTGTCGAACTCGTCGTTCGTCGGCTTGCGGTTGAGCACGAAGTCGAGGGCGATATCCAGGCGCTCGCGTCCTGACCTGGCCCCCGCGAAGTCTGCATCTGCGCCCGCCTTGAGCCGCTCGATCGTCGCGTCGAAGACGGCGAGCGTGATATCCTCCTTGGAAGGGAAATGGTAGGTCAGGACGCCCCGGCTGATGCCGGCCTCCTGCTCGATCTCGGCGAGCGAGGTGCCCTGGATCCCCTTGCGGTGGATGACCCGACACGCCGCCTCCACGATCTGGGCTCTGCGGATCAATCCGACGTCGACTCGTTCGGCCATTCGTCTCCTCCCGTGATTAGACCAGACAGTCTAAATCTAGACTGCATGGTCTAACCAGTCAAACCGGATTTGCGCACCCATACAAACCGCATCGGTGTCGGCCGCGGGTTCCATTCGATTGCCCCCGAGATGGACCCAGCTCGGTGGTTGGCGGGCCCGTCGTCGTTTATCAGTTTCGCATCATCGATGAAGGCGCAGCGAGAGATTCTCGGCGGCGTAGTTCCGGCAGAGAGCCCGGACCGATCCCGGATCCCTGCGGTGCTCCTGTCGGGCCAGGCCCCGTTCGAAGGCGATCCGCGCGTCCATGGCGGCCCTGACGTTCGACATCGTCAGGAGCCGAGGCCCCTGGCTAAGGGGGCAGGCGTACCCGGCCGCCTCTGCCGACCTGTAGGCCCTCGGCTAGACCTTCCACGCTTCGGCCCACCAGTGATCGTAGAAGGCCCTTTGTGCCGCCAGGGACGAGGCGAGGCCGGCCTTCCGGGGGCTGGGCTGTAGCGATTTGTGACCCGTTCTCGGCACACTTGCACGCCCAAGGTCCGGCCCCATCTGATGCGATTCATGACCGTTTCTCAACATGCAACCATCCTCCACCTCGGGACCCGAGACTTGCGGGAGGTTCGAGGCCTCTCGGCCGCCGGCTTCCTCCGCCCGGCCTTCGCCTTGGACGGCTTCGGCTTGAGCATCCGCTCGAACTTCCGCCGCATGCGGGGGTCGATGGCGATGGTCCGCCCGAAGAGCAGGAGTGGATCCTCGGTCTCGGGGTCGATGATGACGTCGGGCCCCACTGCCTTGGAGAGGAGCAGATCGAGTTGTTTCAACTCGTAATGCCCCCGCTGCCGGAGCGTGCGCGTGAACCGGGGAAGCTGTCCCGAGGCCACCCAGCGGGGATCTTCCTGGTAGCCGACCTCGACCAGCACGACCCCGAGGGCCTGGGCCGCGATCGGCCGATGATCCAGCGCTCGATCTCGAGGGCTCTGAGTGCCTCGGGCGGATGCCCTCGACTCGCCAGGCCCTGGCCCGACGACCACGCCAGCTTACGGCCCACGATGACGGCGAGGGTCACCCGCTCGGCTTCCGATAGCTCCATCGCCCATGCCCCCCGTCCTGCCAGCCTCTGCGGTCGAGTCATCGTAGTCGGCTCTTAGATGCGTCCGTGAACGTCGCGGAGATACGCCAGCTTCGACGCTGGCATGAAACCATGATATGCGGATCGAAGGCGATCCAAGTGGGAGGATTTCGGCCGGACCAGATGGGGCCGCTTTGAGCTGACTAATGATCGCCCTAATTGCCACCACTTGCCCATCTCGCCGCGATCGTACGACCGTCGACTCAACCGGGCTATGGATAAGCCACCGCTGACCCTTGGCGCTCTTCGTGTTGTTTTCGGGGGGGGGGGTGATCCGAGTATTATATCAGCATATACGAAAATATAACATAACGTAACGCATTGGTAATTGGCGTCTTGCGTAACCTTGGGTTCCGGGCGTCTGGACGCGACTTTGGTCTTCGGAACCGACGGTTAGGAGTTTGACTACGTTCGGGTGTACTCGCGACTTAAAAGGATGTGTATAAAAATCATATTTAATTTAATTTGTACAGTTAAGGCCTACCCTAACCGGCCTATCTAACTCGGCAAGCGGCGCAAATCCAACCTCCAAAATTCTTGTTTCAAAACGAAAGCCTCGCCCTCAAACGGAGGGCGAGGCTTTCGTTGATTGAGCCATCACGAACTATAGTCGATCCGACATGGGAGGGAAGGTCGGACTCAAGCCCTGATTAGTAGGACTCGGAGGAGATGATCTCGCCGTTAGCACGGGAGATCAGGTTAGCCATGATCTGAATGGTGGCCGTTTCCTTGACGAAATGGACCGATCCGTCGGCGAAGACGTGATTGGCACCGCCGGGGTGGAACGAGAACACTTCGTTGCGATTCACGCAGTTTGTGTGACAGGGGCCCGGGGGCTCGCCGCTGCCGTCCGCGGGGAAACCGTGGAGTCCGAAGGCGCTCTCGCGATTCGCCCAGCCGGCCCCGCTTACGTAGACGCGAGGGCTGCTGCCGATCGGGGTCGACATCGTGAATTTGCTGCCCTTCCGCCAGATGTCGGGGCGACCCGTGTCTTCGGAGATGACGAGGGTGTTCGAAGTGCCGTCGGTGATCTCGGCGATGCCTCGGACGACGTTAGCCTGCATGACCCCCGCGTAGGTGCCAGGCGCAACGAACCCGGCGTTGATCGCGACGGCCGCGACGCTATTGTTCGGGCCGTAGTCGCCAGCGGCGGCCTGCCAGCCTTTGAACCCGCCGGAATTGTTGGTGTCGATGCGGTTAGGGTTCGGAGAGGAGGGGCACATCATCATGTTTAACTGCGACGCGATCACGGTCGAGTTGCCCGGGTCGCGGAAGTCGGCCTTCAGATTGTAGGCGTTGTAGAGGACCGTCTGCTCGGCGAACGGGAGCAGCAAGATCACCCAACCGTGCTGCTTCGGCGTGCTGATGGGATTGCCCGCATCATCGACGTTGATCCCGAGCTTGGGGAAGGCCGCGTCGATGGCGGCGGGGGTGAAGAATCCGTTGGCCGACTCGAAGTTGTGTAGCGCCAGGCCCATTTGCTTCAGATTGTTGACACACTGGATGCGGCGGGCGGCCTCTCGGGCGGCCTGGACCGCCGGCAAGAGCAGGGCGATCAAGATTGCGATGATCGCGATGACGACGAGGAGTTCGATCAGCGTGAAGCCGGAACGGCAGCGGCGGCTGCCTCTGGAGCAGTCCATAAAGGCTTTCCTTGGGGGGCCTTGCGGCAGGAAGGATACCAATGCTCGAATCGGTGGGATCGATCTCTTTTTCGAAGATTGCCTGACCAGGCGATTCACGACCATACGCGTGAGTCGCGAATCCAGATCATCAATTCGATCGAGAATACGATTGCTGAATAATTATCCCGAATCTCTGCGAGGCCTGTCAGTAGAGCGTGTGATGTTTCTGAGAAGATTGGAATTTCAAGGTGAGCGAAACGCGGGACATGAGTGTGCGTCGCTAAATATGGTTAAATTAACGCAGTGTTGCAGTCGTATATTGAATTCAATAGAAAACAAATAATCAGATTATTTAAATAAAATATTGTGAAATTCAAAAAAATATTAAATATTATTTATATAATTTATTATATGTGTTGTGCTGTTGCGCAAGATGAGAAGTGCCCGTGAGGGTGGAGAGGCCGGAATGCGGGAGCGAGTCGATTGAGCGACGACTTCAATCGAGAGCTATTCGGCTGGGACTCGTTGATCCTTCGACGATCGAAGAAACATCGTTGGGAGGTGACTTTGACGCCCTTGCGCTACATATTTGCCCAATCAGATGCAATTATGGAATTTCCTTGATAAATCTCGAAGAACTTGTATGACAAAAGGATTTCAATAAGAAAACGAAAGTGCCCGGCGGATATGAATCCTGCCGGGCACTTTCGTAGTTGCGTAGATTCTCGTCGAGCTCGAAGGGGGTATAAGAAGGGAGAGCGGGAGGGGTCGTGCGAGGCTACCCGCTCTCCCCGTGGCGGTTGGAAGGTTCAACGCAAGGTTGAGTCGACCGTCGCCTGTGGGATGGTTCGCTGAAATTCGGACAAAAACATGGTCGTAATTTTATTGATTCTAGAAAAAATTAGAACTTGCTAGTTCACGCCTTCCTCCGAGTTACGAGGAACCGTTCAAGGCAACTGAGGTGCCGGAATACAGGTTCTACTCGGGCGTTTCAAATCGTTCCCTTTGTTACTGGAATGTCTGAAAAGGGTTACGGCGTTTTAGATTTCGGGCCGATTATTTTTTGTATTAGTCGAATTCGCATGCAATCAACGAGACCGGGAGCTTCGTCGATGAAAATGGATGCAGAAATGGCTCAGGTCTTAAGCAGAGGGGTAGCGGCGAGAATGAGGACCTTCTCTGTCACAGTTTGGTGATCTCGGTAACTCTCGGAATTTGTCCTGCTCAGCTAAATCAGCCGAGCCGCTCTGGCGATGTTTCTTTGGATAGCCTACAGAGCTGGGAAAACAGGCCGTCTATGGAATGAATCTGCAAGGACGGCGATTCATTCGGCGTCGAGGTTGAACCCAACTGAGGGATGGAAAACCGCCGCCGACCTCAGGCTTATGGGTAGGTCGATGCCGCGTGACAGCTCGCATTTTGAGGCTGAGTCGGGCGGGAAATGGTCTGTGAAAGGTCGAGCGGGAAAACGAACGCCGAGAGCAAGGATTGGTGTGAAGCTTTCGAAGCGTCCGATTGACGTCAGTAGAATGCGGTGCGATTCGCGCCAAACCTCGGAGCCGAGTTCGGAGAGAAGCCTGGGCCAGGGCCATCCATTCCGGTTCTCGAGAGCATCAATGAGCGATGACTTAACCGTGCGAATGCAGGAATGAGTCGAGTTTGATCCGAAGCCGAGGTCGTAAAGCTTTGCCATTCGATCGAGAGGCCGGATCGCGTCCCGATCCGGCCCGAGCGACGTGAGGACATGATTCGCCAGGACTTCTGATCGATGGCGAGGCAAGGCAAAGGTCAGGTTCTGGATTGCTGTTCGATCCGTGTCGCTGAAGGCCAAGACTCGGATGTCTTCAGGGAGAACGAGTCGGATGGCTCCGCGATGGGTCAGGGCGGTCACACGATCACCATCGACCTGGAGTTCGGCGCGATCTTCGGGCCCGATGTAGAATTCTCCGTTGGCTTCGTTGTTGCCAATGAGCCAGGTGCCGGCGCATGGCTGCATCGTGCTTACGACGAATGCAAGAATCCTATCATGACTCCAGCCGAGTCGATGGAACCCGAGATTTAAGCGATCGCGACGTTGCGGGAGTTGGGCCCAGATTCGTTCATGGCTCGCCCGATCGGCCGTACCCCAGGCCTTGATCTCCGAGATGGTGCGGGCGCATCCCAGGCAGAAGCCCGACGCTTCGTCGATCCGGCACACGCCGGTGCAAGGGCTGGGGATCGACATAACGGTTCCTCTTTGAAGCATGAGATGCTACCACTCGGCGAAGTCTCGTCTTCAATCAGCCTCGCAAGGAGCCATCATCGACGCCAGGCGTTGCAATCGTCGGAGGGGAGATCCATGCGTCTGATTTCAGCCAGGGGCAACGGTTGGGAATCGTCGCAAGTGTTCACGCATGCGGCTTAATTGCCTGACACGCTTCCGTCGATGATCTCCCCCCTTGCGCGAGAGGAACACCGCAAGATCCTGGGATTGATGCTCTCCTTGAGGTAGCGAATGGACCCATCGAGGAACAGGAAGTGGAAGCCGCCGGTGTGGTAGCTGGCGAATTCATGGCCGTAGTCGCAGCCTAGCTTGCCGATGACCTGGCAGGACTGCCAGGGGGTCGAACTGGTGGGGCGGTACCGCGCGTTGATCGGGGCGCTCTGGTCGAGGAAATCTTGTGGCCGGCCCAGAGCCCGAGGAGGGGCTCGGGGGTCTCGCCAGTGACGATCGTGTTGCTCGGACCGTCGGTGACGTTGACAAAGCTGACGTTCTATTCGGAGACGCTCATGACGATACCTCGACCATAACCTGATTTGTCTCCCTGGTCTGCATAGTTATTTTGACAATTCGATGCGGGATAGCAACGCAAGGCCCTCTCGCCCCAATTTCCGGCGTAGTCGCTCCGCCAGAGGACAGGAACGCACATTCCGCCACCATGGCCGCCGCGTGGCAAGACGCCATCGACGTAATGGTAATTGAGGATATCCAATCCGATCTGCTTCCAAGGTCCTAAGGAACGAAATCACATCGAATCTGCGAAGTATGAGCGTGCGCTGCGAATGCCGCGATCTCATCGTTGCGCTATGGGGGAGTCTACATAGTTCGCGAGGAGATCGGCCGGGTCCCGATAGATGACGATGCAGCCCGCGTCGCGCAGTTCTTGCTCGGGGGATCCGCCGCAGAGCACGCCGATGATGCGGATGCCCGCCTTGGTGGCGGCTTCGGCGTCGTGCGGGGTATCGCCGAGGATGATCAGGGCGTCCTTCGGGAGGCCCAGCTTTTCGGCGGCGGCCTCGAAGATGTCGGGATGGGGCTTGGACCTCTCGGCGTCGTCGGAGGAGGTCTCGACGTCCGTCAGGCCCTGGATCTCGGCGATCTTCGTATAGGTCTCGAGTTCGTCGGCCTTGGCCGAGGATGCGAGGGCGATCTTCTTGCCATCGGCCCTGATACGCTCAAAGAGTTCGCGAACGCGTGGGAAGGGACGGACCTGGGACAGGTATTCGCGCTTGAAGAGGTCCGCGCGTTCCTTCTCGATTTCTTCGCCCTGCGCATCGACGACGTGCTTCGGAAGGAGGGACGGCATCAGTTGATCCCCACCCTTGCCGATCTGCCGGCGCACATCTTCTATCGGCAGGTCGAAGCCGAAATGTTTGAGGGTTTTCTGCCAGGCTTCGGCATGAAGGTCGACGGAGTCGAGGATTGTCCCGTCGATGTCGAAGATGACTGCCTTGACCATGGTGGCTCCTTCGGTCGGATGGAGATGCCCGCAATGACTCGTCAGATGAAGAGTCGAGTTGCAGATGGCGTTCCCAGGACGAAGGCTGGTCGAAGCTTTGCCGCTTTTCGCGGGAGAGTGGAAGCGATCTCAAGCAGGGTGGCCGTTCCTGCATGGTTGCTGGAAATGAAGCACTCGGCCCGCGTCGATGACGTCGGGCCGAGTCATGGTAGCGGTTGGGGCGGGTTGGGTGCGGGAGTGCCCCGCGCTGAGCGCTCGATTTCCCCAACCTTAACGATTGGCGGAACGCGGAGCGGTTCAGACAAGGCGACGGCGCCAGTGGCGTACGCCCAACCCGGCCACGATCATGCCGCAGAGGGCCAGGGTCGTCGGCTCGGGGACGGGAGTGTAGTTGACGTAGGCGTAGAAGGGCGAAGGGCCAGTCGCGCTGATCGTCTGCGGGCTCAAGACCTGGAAGTCCGAGAGCGGGAAGGGCAGCGGGTTGCCGCCGACCTGGGTGATTGAGGAGACCGAGGCCTGCATGGTCGAGGACGAAGTCCCGGTGATCGTCCCGTTGATCGTCCCGTTGATCTCGAGCTGTGACTGGGTCGCGCCCGAGCCGAAGAAGACGTCGATCGTGTACGGCGTGTGGTCGTAGGTCAGGGTGATCGAGTCGGGCATGTTGAGGGCGGAATTGAAGCCGCCGAGGTTGATCGAACCTGGCATGTAGAATGAGCTGTTGGCCGAGGTCCAGGAGATCGGGGAGCCCGGGTTCTTGCCGTCGATCGACCCATACGTGGTGTAGGTGACCGGGTTGGCCTGCGCGGAGCGAACTCCTGCTCCGCCGAAGGCCGCCAGCGCCAAAATGAGGCCGAGGAATCCAATCCGTTTCAAGGCCGTACTCCTTAAATTTGCAAGTAATCCAAGTAGGATCGGCAATAGGTGATGCAACTGTCGCTAATTGTCGGCGATCGATCCTCGACGCCCTTAGCGAATTGCCGCAGGACCGTCAGATCCTGCAAAATCACGACGACTGCGACTCATCAGTACCCTTGGCTAACCTCGCCAAGGGCCAGGACCATGCGCCGGTCGAACTCCATTGTCGACAGTTTCGGGCGCGAAATCGCATCGAACAAGCGGATTCGCGAAAGTTTCGCAGATAGTGGGATATTGATGGGGCGTGCGCGGGCATGTCAACACTCGAGGGCTTTTTCGAATCCCTTGACGTGTGGAGCTGGCAACCCGGATCAGGCTATTTTCGGCAGGCAAGAACCTTGATTCTGTAAGACTTCGTTAATCAGGTCGGCTTGTGCGATCGTGAGATTTTGCGGAGCCGGAAAAGTCGCTCCAGACCGAAACTCGCGGCGAGGATTCTGCCCTACCAGCGGCAGACGAGCAATCTCCGGTCTCAAGGTTTGACTGATGGAGCAAGGGGAGGCGCGGTAGCGGGGATGGGGGCGTCCGGTTGATTGATCGAGGGTTCGTCCGGCTTGGAGGCGACTGCCGTGAACTGCCCGTAAAAGCTGGCCCAGTCCTCGTACGGTAACACCCCGAGGTCGCGGTAGAGGGCGATGCGTTCGGCGTGGAAGTTGGTCCATAGCGATACGAGCTGGTTCCGGATCTCGAAGATCTTCAGGGAATGCTCCCAGATCTTCATGACATCCTTGCCGAGCTTACCCGGGCTCGGGTTACCGGGCTCGTTCGGAGGGGCGATCTCCTGTTCGAAGGCGTCCTGGAGCATTCGAGCGGCCATGACCGTCCGTCGGCGTTCCAGGGCGTAGTCGATCCGCAATTCGACGAGGTGTCGCAGCCGTCGTCGGACGCGAAGTTCGATGGCGTCGTCGTCCTCTTCGCCGAGCTTGTTCTTGAGCGCGATCCTGGTCGCCAGGGCGAGGACTTCCTCGAGTTGATCCGGGGCGCGTTCCATCTCGTCGAGGATTGAGCGACCCTCGACCACGACCTCGCCGATGGAGGGGAGCTTCTGCGCCAGTGTCGCGAGGCCTTCGAGCTGGCGGTTCGGATCGATGAACCAGCGGTTGAGCGCTTCGAAGGACTCGTGGAACGGCTCCAGTGGGACGAGGTCCAGGATCAAAGGGGAATGAGTCGAGAGCCCCAGCGAGACCTTGAAAGCGTCGAGCCTGTCGCGATAGTCCGCAATGAGGTGCGCCTGACGGCGCCTCGCTTCATGGTTCAACTCGTCGAAGTGGTCGAGCTCGGCTTTACCCAGGCCGGAAGATTCGCCCAGGATCAATTCTTTGAGGAGCGTCTCCCAGCGGTCGAGATAGGCTTGATTCCAGTGCGCGTTCTCGATCGAGAGGAGGCGAGCCTGGAGATCGAGCAAGTCGGCAGAGGGGTCGCGGAACGAGGCGTTGGTCAGGAAATCGTTCTCGAACTTCGCGAAGACGTCAGCCTCATGATTTCGAGCCGCTTCGGCGACACGTTCGTCATCGAGCCTTTCGACCCGGAGGGGCTTTGCTTCTCGAGAGCGGATGAGAGCCAGCCGATAGGCGGCCTGCCAGTTCAGGACCGGGGGCATGGCATTGGCCGGCAGCCCGGAAACCTTTGACTGATTGAGCGGCTCCGCGCGGAGGCTGAAGAAGACCTTCAAGCCATCGGGGCCAGGTCCGTTTGCATCCGGAGGAGTCTGCCCGAATCCCGCTTTAGCAACAAGCAGCGTTAAGCCAAGGAATAGCAGCCGAAGGGATAGGGGATGCATGGGACGAACTCCCGACCGGGAAGAATGGCTCGACCTTCACACGTTGATGTTGGCTGGTGGGCAAGTCGGAGTCAACCTGCAGGTATTTTGATAAGGTGAATTGAAAGGCCCGGTCGGATTGAATCGGCGATGGACTCTACGACGTGAGCTGGACAATTCTTGCCACCTGATTCCTGACCCGGGATTAAGGCGAAGGCTCAGCTCAAACGCATGTGGCTAAGGCCAATGACTTTGCCGAAGGATCCGTTTAATAGCCACTCCGTAGGGACCCACTCGTTTGTCACTTCTTGAAAGGCCTTCCAGGCAACTAGTCGCAGTTTGAGAGGGATTCTGGCCACATCGCTTTGCAGGGCGACGACTTCGAGTGGATGGAAGCCTCGAAAGGGAGTGGCAAGGTCGGGTCTTGGGGCGAGATGTCGAGTCGCATGACAGGTCTTCACCTTGTCGCCGGGAGGGCTCGACGATAACTTAGTTATCTCTTGTCGGCCAAGGCGTTACGGTTTCGCGCTCTGGGAATGAATGAGTACGGGATGGAACGTATCGGCGTCGGTATTCTGGGGTTGGGGACGGTAGGTTCCGGAGTGGCGCGGATCCTGACGGAGCAGGGGGATCGCATCTCCCGCAGGGCCGGGCGTGACATCGACCTGAAGTGGGCCGTCGTGCGCGACCGCTCCAAGGCCCGATCGGTGGAACTTCCCGAGGCGAGGATCATCACCGACCCGCATCGGGTCGTGCAGGATCCCGACGTCCAAGTCATCATCGAGACGCTCGGCGGCATCGAGCCTGCGCGGGGTCTCATCCTCGAGGCCTTGGCCTCGGGCAAGGACATCGTCACGGCGAACAAGGCCCTACTGGCCGAGCATGGCCGCGAGATCTTCTCCCAGGCGAGGCGTTACGGCCGGGCCGTGGCCTTCGAGGGGAGCGTCGGGGGCGGGATCCCAATCATCCAGGCCCTCGGGGTCGGTCTGGCGGCGAATCAGGTCCAGGGCCTCGCGGCCATCGTCAACGGGACGTGCAACTTCATCCTGTCGTCGATGACCAGCGACGGCCTCCCGTATTTGACCGCGCTGAAGCAGGCCCAGGAACTGGGCTATGCCGAGGCCGACCCTACGCTCGACGTCGATGGCACCGACACCGCACACAAGCTCGCGATCCTGGTCCAACTCGCGTTCGGGGTGAATATCGACACCTCGCAGATTCCCCGCGAAGGCATCGACCGGCTCCAACTCGCCGACCTCAAGTATGCGGCGGAGCTCGGTTACACGATCAAGCTGCTGGCGCTTGCCAAGCTCTCGGAGTCTGGGCTGGAGCTGCGAGTTGCGCCGACGCTCGTGAAGCGCGGGACCCAGCTCGCCGAGGTGAAGGGGCCGTACAACGCGATCCGGGTGGTCGGCGACGCCGTGGGCGACACCCTCTTCTACGGCAGGGGCGCGGGCATGATGCCGACGGCCTCGGCGGTCGTCGGCGACTTGATCGATGTGATCGTCGGTCGAGCCGCTTTGACTTCCAGGGCGCTCGACCTCTGGTCCGACTCGAGCCCGAGCCCGCGACTGACCCCGGCGACCAAGGTGAAGAGCCGGTACTACCTCCGGTTCACGATCGCCGACCGGCCGGGCGTGATCGCCGCGCTCGCCCACATCCTGGGCGAACGCTCGATCAGCATCGCCAGCGTGATCCAGCACGACCCCGGCGACGACGCCCCCGAAGATAGCCCGGTGCCGTTGGTGATCATGACGCACATGGCCATCGAGGCGGACATGAAGAATGCGCTCGCCGCGATCGACCAGCTCGACGTCGTGAGTGCCCCGAGCATCTGCCTCGGTGTCGAGGAGATGAGCTAAGCCGGGAGCGTCCCGCCCTCAACCTGAGAGGGTGGTCGGATCGACCTCCTTGGCTTCGGCGTGATTTCAGGCGAGAATCCGACTTCTGAACGGCACGCGAGGGATCTCCCCCTCTGAGGTGCCGGAGTGACGCAAGCATCGATCGAGAGTGGTGGCCATGGCGACGAAATATGCGATCGTGATCCCCGACGGTGCGGCCGACGAACCCCAGGCGTCCCTGGGCGGTAAGACGCCGCTCCAGGCTGCTCGGATTCCCGAGATGGACCGCATTGCCCGCGAAGGGGTGCTCGGCAGGTCGCGGAACGTCCCCGATCGCTTCGTCCCGGCGAGCGACGTCGCCACCCTGAGCCTCTTCGGCTACGACCCCGTCCTCTACTACACGGGGCGGGCCCCGCTCGAAGCCGTGGCGATGGGGCACGCCCTCGGACCCGACGACTGGGCGATCCGTTGCAACCTGATGACGATCCGCGATGGCCGGCTCACCGACTTCACCGCCGGGCACATCACCAGCGAGGAAGGCACCCCGCTGATGCAGGCCCTCGACGCGAAGGTCGGGCGGCCGAACGTCTCATTCTTCCCGGGCGTCAGTTACCGAAACCTGATGATCTATCGCGGTGCCCCCGGCGAGACTCCGTTCGATAGCGAGACCCTGACGACTCCTCCTCACGATCAGCCCGACCAGCCGGCCGTCGATTACCTGCCCAAGGGGCGTGGCTCGGAACTCCTCCGCGAGCTGATGGTGGAGGGGACGGCGGTCGTCCGCGACCATGAGGTGAACCAGAAGCGGCTCGCCCTGGGCAAGTCGCCGGCCAATGCCATTTGGCTTTGGGGGCAGGGGAAGGCCCCGTCGCTGCCGAAGTTTAAAGATATGCACGGGCTCAAGGGGGCGATCATCTCGGCCGTCGACCTCGTCCGCGGCGTGGGGATGCTCGCCGGCTGGGAGCGAATCGACGTCCCCGGCGCAACGGGATACCTCGACACCGACTACGCCGCGAAGGGGCGATACGGCATCGAGGCCCTCCGCGACCACGACATCGTCTGCGTCCACGTGGAGGCCCCCGACGAGGCCAGCCACGAAGGGCGGGCCGACGCGAAGGTCGAGGCCCTCGAGCGGATGGATTCGGAGATTGTCGGCCCACTGCGGCGGGAGCTCGAGAAATACGGCGACTACCGGATTCTGATCTCTCCCGACCACGCCACGCTTCTGCGGACCAAGGCCCACGACCGCGACTGGGTCGCCTGGGCGATGGCCGGGACGGGGCTCGCGGGCTCGGGTCGCCCCTATGACGAGGCCTCCGCACGCGAGGCGGGCGGGCCCTCGCTCGAGCAAGGTTTCGAGTTGATGAAATTGTTCCTGGGATCGTGACGCATCGTGCGACACGCGCGACGATTGGCGTGACGCCGGCGCCCGACTCGGCGGTTTGAGTGAGATTCCGAATGCCCTGACGCAGGGCGGAGCCAAGCCAAGTGTCTCTCCTGGTCCAGAAATTCGGCGGCACGAGCGTCGCCGATGCCGAAAAAATCCTCGCCGCCGCCCGCCGCGCCATCCAGGCCCATCAGCGCGGGCAGCAGGTCCTGGTCGTCGTCTCCGCACGCGGCCACACCACCGACGAACTCGTCGAGATGGCCAAGGAAATCACGGCTTACCCGCCCGCCCGCGAGATGGACATGCTCCTCTCCACCGGCGAGCAGATCAGCGTCGCGCTCATGGCCATGGCAATCCAGGCCCTCGGCGTCCCGGCGATCAGCTTCACGGGGGCCCAGATTGGCCTGGTGACCGACAGCTTCCACACCAAGGCCCGGATCCGGAACATCTCGACCGACCGCATGGTCCAGGCCCTCGGCGAAGGCAAGATCGTCATCGTCGCTGGCTTCCAGGGGATCGACGAGAACTACAACATCACGACCCTCGGCCGCGGCGGCTCCGACACGACGGCCGTCGCCCTGGCCGCGGTCCTCGGCGCCGACGCCTGCGAGATCTACACGGACGTCGATGGGGTCTATACGACCGACCCTCGCGTCGTCCCCGAGGCCCGCAAGATCGACCGCATCAGCTACGACGAAATGCTCGAGCTCGCCAGCCTCGGCGCTGGCGTGATGCACTCGCGCTCGATCGAGTTCGCCAAGAAGTACGATGTGCCGATCCACGTCCGCAGCTCGTTCTCAGACGCGCCCGGGACCTGGATCGTCGCCGAGGCCGACGCCAAGCGGCTCGGCGTGACGGTGACGGGTGCAGCTCTCGCCAAGGACGAGGCCCGGATCACGATCCTGGGGGCTCCCGACCGCCCCGGCATCGTGCATTCGCTCTTTCACACGATTGCCGCGAATAACATCGTCGTCGACATGATCGTCCAGAACGTGGCCACCGAAGGGACGACGGAGGTGAGCTTCACCGTCGCCACCGGCGACCTGGCCGAGACGATTCTCGCCGCCGAGGCCGCCGCCAAGGCCATCGGTGCCCAGGCCGTCACGCACAAGGCCGAGGTGGCCAAGGTCTCCGTCGTCGGCCTCGGGATGAGGACGCACACCGGCGTCGCCACGATGATGTTCGAAGCCCTCGCGCTCGAGGGCATCAACATCGAGATGATCACGACCAGCGAAATCAAGATCAGCGTCCTCGTCGACCGCCCCATCGCGGCCGAGGCGCTCCGGGCCGTCCACCGGGCGTTCGGGCTCGAAGGCTGGGAGAACTCGGTCGAGGCCCCGTTCACGCTCGAGAAGAGCCGTGTCCGCACCAAACGGCTCACCGCCGACGCGGTGAACGGCTCGTCGGCCACCCCGTCGACACCCCCGCCGGGCATGGAAGAGCTGGTGATCTCGGGCGTCGAACTCGACGAAAGCCAGGGCCGTGTCACCCTCTTCGACGTCCCCGACCAGCCTGGTTATGCGGGCAGGGTCTTCAGGAAGATCGCCGAGGCCGGGATCTTCGTCGACATGATCGTCCAGAACATCAGCACTTCGGGCAAGACGCACCTCTCGTTCACGGTGCCGTCGGGCTCGGCCGAGCGTGCGGCCGAAGTCGCCAAGGGTGAGGGACCGGGCAAGGTCTCACTTGAGCCGAAGATTGCCAAGTTGTCCGTTTTGGGCGTCGGGATGCGCACTCACACCGGGGTCGCCACCCGGATGTTCGGCGCCCTGGCGGCCAAGGGGATCAACATCGCCCTGATCAACACCAGCGAGGTCAGGATCAACGTCGCCACCGATAGCTCCCGGGGACGAGAGGCCCTCCAGTGTTTACGCGAGACATTCGCGTTGCCCGAGGAATGAGATTCGCTAAAGTCTTGGCGGGGGCGATGCTGGCTCCCGCCATGCTGGACGGAAACTCGGACAGATGATGACTTTTTGGCTCGAGTCTCACCCTCCCTTGACCGCACCCGGAACGTCCGTTTACAAGTGATTGGCGTGAGGGGCGCGACGACGATCCACGATCGTCGCGATCTCGCCCCGGCGCCGATTCGTTGAGGACGTCACGTTCGAGCACAGGGAGGCTCGCTCGGTTCTTGACCGAAAGGGCGGACCGCTTGAATCCAGGTGTCGGAGGATCTGTGGCCGAGGCGAGAGAGCACGAATCGCTGACCGAGGCTCGCAGGCGCGTCACGCAGCGACGGCAGGCGGTCGGCGAACGACATCCCGACTACGCCACGTCGTTGAACCAACTGGCCTTGCTACTCCTGATGCACGGCGAACCCGAAGAGGCCGAAGGTCTTCTCCGGGAATCCCTCTCCGTTCGCCTGGACGCGCTGGGGGAGCGACACCCCGACTACGCCACGAACCTGAGCAGCCTCGGCGGCCTCCTGTGGGCCCGCGGCGACCTCGACGCCGCCGAGCCGATGCTGAGGCAGGCCTTGCGGATTCGCGAAGAGGTGCTTGGCGAAGGGCATTCCAAGACCGTCGCAAGCCGGCAGAGCCTGGGACAGCTCGTCTTCGCCCGCCAGGAACGCGACAAGGTCAACCTCGCGACCACAAGGCCCGTCGACCCAGCCCATCCTCCCCTGGCAATGCCGGCAAGGCCAACGCCTGTTCCCGCACCCGAGCCGGTGTTCGAAGCTCTGGTGAGTCGGCCGGCCCCCGTGGCATCGGCCAGGCCGCCGCAAAAGGCCAGGCCTGCCGCACCGGTAGCTCCTGCCGTGGTGGAAGCAACGCGGCCAGCCTCGATCAGCTCCGCCCACGACCGGGCCTCGCTGGTGATCCGGATCAAAACACTCTCGACCGATTTCTCCAGGGTGAGCGACCGCCTGGCGAACGAGGTCGAACGCTGGAAGGCGGGCGGAGTGCCCCCGTCCGAGGCCCTGATCCTCGACCTCAACACCTGCGGGCGTGAGTTCGCCGCCCTGCGTGAGGAAACCTTGCGACTGGCCGAGCGGGTCGGGCTCCCGACCCGGGGGAAGTCGCTGGGGAGCCTGCGCGAGATCGAGTCGCTCTTTCGCGAGATCGGCGAGGCCGAGAGCCGTCGAGAGCAGATCAACGCGGTCCGCGACCGTGCCCTAGGGATCCTCGACCGGGTCCTTTCGCTCAGGCATCCCGACCTGGCGGAGTTCCCGCCTCTCGAGGGCTGTAAGACCGGCGCGAAGGACCTCCGCGACAGGATCGCGAGCGCGGATCCGCTCGATTTGCCCGAAGAAGCGACGCAACTCGCGGAGGGGGATCATCCCTTCTACCGGCTGCTCGCCCTCGTCGACGGCACCGAGAGCCTGAGCGACGACCTCTGGGCGAGTTCGCTCGAGATGGTCGAAAACGTGTTCGGCAAGCCGCTCTCGGTCGCAGTTGCGCGAGCCAAGGTTGTCATGCCGTCCTAAGCTTAGGCCAGCCTGCAGCCTCGCCGATCCCTAGCGATCTTCAGGGCCACTAACGCATGAGGCGACGCGAGTGGTTCTAGTGACCGCTCAATCTTCATCCAGGTGTGGATGAGAGGTTGGTCGCGACCTCCCCTCGACGGGCGTGAGACAGGGATGTCGGGGCTTTCTCCGAGGCGGTCCGACCAGGATCGCCGGGAACTGATCAGGCCATCCATTCGTCAACAGCTCGAATCCCGGGCGACCGGAGTAGACATCCATGACTCAGACCAGGTGCAGCGAGTTCGCCCAGGAACTCGCCACGATGTCGGACCAGTTCTCTGATTTGGGCGAGCGTCTGCTCACCGCAGCCCGACAGCTCCACTCGCCGGGATCGCCCCCGCTGGAATCCCTGATCAACGACCTCTCGGCCTCCCGTCAAGGGTTCAACGAGTTCCGTGACCGGATCCGCGACCATGCCCAGCACCTGGGCCTTGAGATCCCCTCGCACGACTCGCTCGAAACATTGCAGAGCCTCTCCACACTCATCGACGAGGCCACTGAGGTCGAGATCGGCCGGGTTCGCGGTGAGGAGATTCGTCGCAGGGCGCTCTCCGTGCTCGATCGGGCGACCTGCCTGGTCCATCGCTCCTCGTCGGAGTTTGCGCCGCTGAACGAATGCGTGGATAGGGCGCGGCAATTGCGACAAAGGATCGCCGAGTCTGATTGGTCGCAACTCCCCGAAGAGGCCGAGTCGCTGGGCGACGGCGATCATCCGTTAGCCCACCTGCTCATCCTCGTCGAGAACCGCGACGACCTGAACGACGACCACTGGGCGTTGCTTCATGACTCCGTCGGTAACTCGTATGGCAAGCCGCTTGCGGCGGCCGCAGCGCGATCCAAGCTCGACGTCTCGGGCGATGCCCCGCCGCTCCCTGACGACATCGTCGGCGCCGCCCTCGGCGATCGGGGCGGTTTTCGGAGGAACTTGGGCTCGGCGACACCGAGTTCCTATTGATAGCTCGGGAGATCTCCCGACTCTTAGGAGGTCGGTCGGCTTCCCTCTGGCAGGGGAGCCGGCCCCGAGTCGGTCGGTTAGACTCATTGAGATTACGACACGTCATGTTCTCAGGGAGTGATCGCGATATCTACGGAGGGCCAGCGAACGGGAGGTGATTGATGCAAGTCGGTCGATTGGTCGGCTGGAGCGTGGTTGTCCTGGTTTCGATCGTCTCAGGGGGATGGGCCCAGGAGCCGGAGGCCAAATCCGACGCACCACCGCCGGCCCCCAACGTGGCGGATGTCGCCGCCCTCGTCGAGGCCCACAACCGCGAGCGTGCCAAAGATCAACTCCCCTTCTTGAAGTCCGATCCCAAGCTCGAATCCGCGGCGCTCGTCCAAGCTCGCGACATGGCCGAGCACAACAAGATGACGCACGAAGGGAGCGATGGCTCCACGGCGGCCCAGCGCATCGAGCGTGCGAACTTCCACTACCGAGGTGCCGCCGAGAATGTCGCGGCGGGCCAACGCGACGTCGACGAGGTCATGCAGGCCTGGCTCGATAGCCCGCCGCACAAGAAGAATATCCTCGGCGACTTCACCGAGATCGGCGTCGCCTGCGTCAAGGCGAAGGATGGGAAGCCTTACTGGTGCGTCGACTTCGGCAAGTCGTGGCCGGTCCTCGACCCGAAGGCCGCCGAGGCGGCGGTCCTCGATGGATTCAACGAGGCTCGAGCCAAGGCCGAGAAACCTCGAGCTAAGCTCAAGTTTGAGTCTCGGCTCAAGGCGGCCGCAGAGCATCACGCTCAGGCCGTCGCCAGCCTCGGCGAGTACAGTGCGAAGGACAAAGAGGGCAAGACGCCTTTCCAGAGGCTCGAGGAGTCCGGATACCAATTCCGTCGAATCGGGCAACTCGTCTCGGTGGGGCAGCCGACTCCGGAAGATGCGCTAAAAGCCTGGCTCGAGGACGAGAAGAACCGCGAGACGATCCTCGGCGACTACACCGAGGTCGGGATCGGGTACGCCGCCAGCGAAAAGGAGATCCCATTCTGGGTCATCCTGATCGCAAAGCCATTCGACTCGTCGAGGTAGGCGATTCAGGAAGGGCGATTTGAGGAAATAAACTGAGCCATGGGCGATTCACATGAGTCGCCCATGGCTCAGTCCTTTTACCTGTAACGTGGTGAACTTGCCATTCGACGAGGCTCAATCCCCCAGTCCAAGTCTTTATTGTATATGACCTTAAGTTAGCGAGGTGCGAGTTCCAGCTTCGGTTCCGATTCAAGTTCCTTGACCGTCTCGACGGGAGGCGGAATCTGTTCACCGGGAGCTGCCTCGAGGGGAGGCTCGGCCGCGGCCTCGTTCCCTGCACCTTGTTGATCGAGTGCCTGCGAGATCTTCTTCCAGCGCGCCAGGGCCGATTCGACCTTGGCAAGGCGCTCCTTCAACTCCTTAGCTTCCTCGCTGAGCTTCTCGATCGCCGTATTGGCCTCGGTCCGATTGCGTTCAATGAAGGAATCCACGGCCTGGAGGGGATCTTCGCTGGCAGCTTTTGGGGGAGCAACTGGCTCGGCAGCAGGGGGAGATTGCGAATTCGTCGATGGCGGGTCAAAGGGAGAAGCTGCCGGAGCGTCCGGAGGACGCACCGGGTCGGTTGGAGCCGGTGTTTCAGCAGGTGAAGTCGGAGGAAGGCCGATCGGGTCGGAAGGTGGCGTGGGAGGTAATACTTCGCTGGGAGGTGTGGCAGCCTTCTCTTGTTCGGCTACCGCATATCCTACTTGCACAACGCGACCAGGGGTCTCGTGAGTGACATCTCGACCTCGCAGACTCAAGAGGGCAAAGCCGCCCCCGAAAGCTGTGACCATCAGGGCAACAGTCATAATCGGACGGCGCATCGCTTTGGCTCCTCAGTATTGTCGAAGATCGAGCCGCTTCCCGCGGACGATTGTCAGTTACTCTATCAGACGAGTACGAATATGACAGCCCCGGGATCGAATGCTTTCGATCCAGATGTTTCCGGAGTCATGGCGAGCCCGGCGGTCGTCGCAAGTCTCTAATCAGTTCTGCAATAGTCAGTGCGCTCGCATGACGGTA
Source organism: Singulisphaera chitinilytica (assembly GCF_049331405.1). Lineage (NCBI taxonomy): Bacteria > Pseudomonadati > Planctomycetota > Planctomycetia > Isosphaerales > Isosphaeraceae > Singulisphaera > Singulisphaera chitinilytica. Next base: position 4,279,065 of record NZ_CP186274.1, on the reverse strand, counting down.
AACTCGTTGGATGCGGCTCCCGAACCTGGGGAAGGGCGATCCTGTCTTCCACTCCGCACACGAGGCACCCGTCCTGTGAGCTTGAATTGCGGCGGGTAAGGGACCGTGCTGCTTTCCCTGCCACCCGGACGAGTTTCTGATGACCGAGACCAACGAATCGACCCCACAAGTGCCCGACCCAGAGACTCCGGTCGTCGCCACGCCGAAGCCCGCTCGCCCCAGCCATCTCGTTCAGGACGAGGTTCCGTTCAATGCCGTCGCGCGCAGCCGCCCAGATCGGGTCGAAAAGGCCCTCGAGCATGCGAGGATCTGCGCCCGGATCGCCGACGATAACCGAGCGAAGGACATCCACATCCTCGACTTGAGGCAGGCCACACCCCTCGTCGACTTCTTCGTCATCGCCACGGCGGCCTCGAGGAGGCAGAGCCACGCGATCGCGAGCGAGATCGACCAGGAGATGAAGAAGATCCAGGAGCACAAACTCGGGATGGAAGGTTCCGAGGAAGGGCGCTGGGTCCTGATCGACTACGGCGATTTCGTCGTCCACATCTTCTCGGGCGAGGCCCGCACGTACTATTCTCTCGAAGAAATCTGGGGCGATGCTCCCCGGCTCGACTGGCAGGATCCCGACCGCGTCCGACCTGCTCCCAGGGGTGTGGCGGAGTCGGAGGCTGAAGAACCTGCCGATTTCGATGACGAGACGGATGCTGAGGACGAGCCGGACTCGGACCTCGAACCGAACGACTGACACTGGAAAGCCATGAACGTTCTCGAACGACTTCGCCAATCCTTCGCCGCCGCAACGCCCGAAGGAGGCGACCCGGCTGCGTTCGCGTCGGCCGTACGCCCCAGCACGGATGCCAAGTTCGGCGACTACCAGGCCAATGGTTGCATGGCCCTGGCCAAGGCCCAGAAGAAGAACCCGCGCGAGGTGGCCTCCGAGGTCGCCGAGCGCGTGGATCTTCTCCCCCTGGCCGGCAAGCCGGATGTCGCCGGCCCGGGCTTCCTGAACGTTCGACTCGAAGATCCCTGGATCGTCGACCAGTTGAGAGACCTGCTCAACGATGCGACGCTAGGCGTTGCCCCGGCCAAGCAGCCCAAGACGGTCGTCGTCGACTTCTCGTCCCCCAACGTCGCCAAACCGATGCACGTCGGGCACATCCGCTCGACCGTGATCGGCGACAGCCTCTCGCGCATCCTCGCCGCCCTTGGCCATAAGGTGATTAAAGACAATCACCTGGGCGACTGGGGGGCTCAGTTCGGTATGATCCTCTGGGGTTGGAAGAACCACCGGGACGAAGCGAACTACGCCACCGACGCGGTCGGCGAACTGGCTCGCCTCTATCGGTTGACCAACGCCAAAATCACAGCGAAGGAACCGGGCGTCGAGGACGCGGCGCGGGCCGAAACCGCCAAGCTGCATGCCGATGATCCCGAAAACGTCGCTCTCTGGCATCAGTTCATGCCCGAGTGCCTCTCAGCCCTGACCGCCATCTACGATCGGCTTGGCGTGACCTTCGACGTCCAGCTTGGCGAGAGCTTCTACAATCCGATGCTGGCCGAAGTGGTCCAGGACCTCGAGTCCAAGGGGCTCTCGGAACAAAGCGAGGGCGCCACGGTCGTCTTCATCGATCGCGAAAAGGCGCCATTCATCGTTCGCAAGAAGGACGGGGCGTACAATTACGCCACGACCGATCTCGCAACGATCCAGTATCGCGAAGAGACCTGGCAGCCCGATCAGGTGCTTTACGTCGTCGACTCTCGTCAGGGCGATCATTTCAAACAGCTCTTCGCCGTCGCGAAACGCTGGGGATATGAGCGTGCCGACCTGCAGCATGTTGCATTCGGCACCATCCTCGGGGCGGATCGGAAGCCCTTGAAAACACGCGCCGGCGATAACGTCGGGCTCGAGTCGCTACTCGACGAAGGTATCGCGGAAGCCCTCAAGGTCGTTAAAGAAAATTCGCCCGACCTCGAGTCGGAGGAACACGTTCGTGTGGCCGAGGTCGTCGGCCTGGGGGCCATCAAGTACGCCGACCTCTCCCAGAACCGGCTTAGCGACTATGTCTTCGACTGGTCGAAAATGCTGGCCATGAACGGGAATACCGGCGCTTACCTCCAGTACGCCTACGCGCGGAGTCAGAGCATCTTCCGCAAGGGAGGTCTCACTCCCGAAGGCATTCGCGAGCAACGCCCGACGATCTTCATCACGAGTCCCGCCGAGCGTGCCCTGGGATTGCGTCTCCTGCGACTCTCGGAAACGCTCGAACTGGCAGCCTCGGAATTGAAGCCGAATATCCTGACGGACTACCTCTTCGACCTGGCGAACGCGTTCAGCACCTTCTTCGAGGAGTGTCCCGTCCTGAAGGCCGAGTCGACCGAACGTCGGGATAGCCGGCTGGCGCTTGTCGACCTCACCGGCAGGACCTTAAAATTCGGTCTCGGCCTGCTCGGGATCGACGTCATCGAACGGATGTAGCCCGAGACGCGGGAAGGCGACGGATTTCGGGGGACCGATTCTCAGGCGCGGAGCCGATCCCCTCATCCCGCCCAAGCCGCCTCGAATAATCCGATCCCCGCCCGAGTTGAACCTTCCTTGGCTGGAGCATTCCGCATGAGGGCTCGACCCCGCCTACGACTCGCGATCCTCCTGGCCGGTGGCGTCCTGGGACTGGCGACGATGGCCGTTCGCGGAGCCCCGGAGCCGACAGACGCCGAGCCGAATCGGTCGCCGATCGCCCTGGCACTCTCGAGCGACGGGACTCGGCTCCTGACCGCGAATCAGACCTCCGGCTCCGTCTCACTGGTCGATCCCAAAGCCGGCCGGGTCCTGGCCGAAGTGAAGACGGGAGACAAGCCTGCGGGCGTGGCGATCTCGCGCGATGGGCAACGCGGGCTTGTCTCGCATTGGTACGGGTACGACGTCGCCCTGCTCGAGATCAAGCCGGACACGCTCCGGGTGGTCGGCAGGATCGAGGTCGGTCCCGAGCCCCGAGGCGTGGCGATCTCGGCCGACGGCAAGGCGGGATATGTCGCGGTCGGTGTGAGCAATGAGGTCGTCCGCATCGACCTGGATGCGAACAAGGTCACCGGTCGGCTCGAAGTCGGCCGAGAGCCGCGAGGGCTGGCCATCACGCCAGACGGCTCGAGCCTCCTCATCGGCAACGCCCGATCTCAGTCCATGACGGTGGTCGCCGTCGGGCCCTGGAAGGTCGAGCGGACGATCCCCATCGACGGCGACAACCTCCGCCAGGTGGCGATCTCCGCCGACGGGAAGACGGGCTACGTCGCGAACATGAAGAACCGCCACTTCCCCACGACTCAGAACAACATCGACAACGGCTGGGTGCTCGGCCAGCGCCTCACGAGCGTGCCGATCGACGGTTCCGACACCTATTCCACGCTCTCCCTCGATCCGCGTGGCAAGGCCGCATCCGATGCCCATGGCGTCGCCGCAAGCCCGGACGGTCGCTATCTGGCGATCAGTTGCGGCGGCACGCATGAAGTGATGATCTTCCGAACCGATCTTCGCCGACTCCCCTGGCGCAACGGCGGTTCCCGCGACCTACTCGCGGTCGAACTCATCAACGACAGCACCCGATTCCGCCGCGTCCCGGTGGGCGGTCGGCCGACGGAGTTGACCTTCGATCCCAACGGCAAGAACCTTTACGTCGCCAACTACCTCGAGAACGCGGTGCAGGTCATCGACGCCGAGTCGGGGGACGTGGTCCGCACGATCGCGCTGGGTGGACCAAAGGAAGTCTCTCTGGCTCGTCGCGGCGAAATCCTGTTCCATGATGCCGAGCGGTCGTTCAACCAGTGGTATAGCTGCAACACCTGCCACAGCGATGGCCACACCAATGGCCTCGACTTCGACACGATGAACGATGGCAGCCACGACTTCAGCACGGCCCACCAGCGCAGCCGCAAGAAGGTCCCCACCCTCCGCGGCGTCACCCGCACTGGTCCCTGGACCTGGCACGGCTGGCAGAAGAGCCTCTCCGACGCCACCATCGAGTCGTTCACCAAGAGCATGCAGGGCCGACGACCCAAGTCGGACGAGGTCAATGCCCTCGTCGCTTACCTCGGCTCGCTCGACTTCCCCAAGAATCCCTACCGCGAATCCGATGGCGGCCTCTCCGCCGCCGCTGAACGTGGCCGGGCGATCTTCCAGGCCTCCAAGACCGCCTGCAACAACTGCCATGGCGGCCCCGAGTTCTCCGATGGCAAGATCCATATCGTCGGCCTCGAAGAACCCGACGACGCTTACCAGGGCTATAATCCGCCGTCGTTGCAGGGGGTCTACGACAAGGATCCCTACCTCCACGACGGCCGATCCAAAACCTTGCGAGAAACCCTCGTCGGCCCTCACAGCCCCGAGACCGTCAGCGGCGTCAAGAATCTGGACGATCACGAGGTCGACGACCTGATCGCCTACCTCAAGACCCTCTGATCCGATCGGATCGACGACGCCCGTCGCGGGATGCCATGCAAACCCCGACGGGCGCGATCCGACTCATCTCGACTTCCTCCGGGGAGTTTTCGCCCCGAAGTGCCTCCAGACGAACCCGCGGAAGCCGCCCTCCTGGTCGGCGGCGTGGGCAATCGCCCGGCGAACGGCATTCGAGACGGCCCCGTGGTCCTCGCTCGGGATCGTGTACCTGGCGCAAAGCTTGTTGATATGTTTCCAGGTCATCGCTCGCACCTGCAGATCACCGGCCTCGATGGCCTCGGCACGCTGAATGAGCAACGTCGTCAGGTCATGGAGGAATAGGTTCGTGACATCGAACGACTCAGTGTCGAATGCCTCAAGCCGCGCTGCCGCCCGATCCGCATGACCGTCGAGCACCTCGTCGAATGCCAGCCAGAGCGAATGGTAATGTGAGGAGTAGTCCGAAGGTAACTCGAGGGCCTTCTGGCTCATGAAGTTGGCGACGGCATCCAGGGTCTGGTTGCGCAGGGCGATCACGAGATTCATCAACATCCACGGCTGTAGACCTTCGCGATCGTCCCAGTCGCTCATCCATGCGATGGTCTCGTCGTACTTGTGGACCGACGTCAGGGCATAGCCGACTGTACCCCAGGCGTGCGTGTTCGCCCGAATGGCCTGCTCATATCGTCGAAGGCAGGCCAGGATGCGGCGCTCCCACTTCGCATTGCCGAGGAAATTCAGGTAAGCCGCGAGGATCTGGCCCCCCAGTTCTCCTCGGCCCGCGAGCGAATCGAGCCGTTTGGCCGTCTTCCAGTGTTTTCGCTCGGTCCAGTGCTCGACCCAGAATCGACCGACGAGCGGGTTGACGTCGGGCAAGTCGAGGGCCCCCGAGTAGACAGCTTCGGCGCCCTTGCTCCAACCCGCCTTCCGGAAGGCCTTATCGGCGGCCCTCAAGGGCCAATCGCCCTCGCTCAAGGTCGAGACGCAAAGTTGGGTCAGAGCCTCGGTGGCCACGGAGATCCTGTTTTGCTCCATCGCCAATCGAATCTCGCGGGCGAGGACGAAGTCGCCGCCCACGTGCTCCTTGAGCGCCTCGAGGACCGCCTCGGCCGCATCCCAGGCCTCGTCCTCCATCTCCAGGTCGAAGAGGTTCATCCCAGCGAAGCCGTAGGACGGATTCAGGTCGAAGGCCGCCCGAAAGCCGGCCTTGGCCCCCCGACGATCCCCGGTCTTGAGGCGGGCCTCGCCGATGTAGGCGTTCGCGACCGTATCATTGGGGGCCAGGCGGATGAGATTCTCGGCTGCTTGGAGATAGGCTTCTGGCGTGCTCGTGTCGCAGAGCCATTCGGAGAGCCTGAGCCATCCCCAATAATAGTCCGGATCCTGCTCGAGGACGCTCTGCATCTTCTCGATGGCCGAGGGGTAGTTCCCCCGACGGAACTCCACCCACGCGGCCCGGCCTCGGAGGAAGCAGGGAGGATCGCCATCCCAGGCCGGGGGATTGCACGCGGACTCGGCCTCGTCGAGCCGCCCGGCGTCCGCCAGGAGCTCGGCGCGGAGGTCGTACGCGGAGGCTCGGCGCGGCTCCAGGTCGATCACGCGCTGAAGTGCTTCCAGACGCTCGTCCCGGTCGGAGTCTGCCTCGAGGTTCTCGGCGAGCTTCATCCAGCTGCAAGAGTCCCCGCCCCGGATCTGTGTCAGCTCCCTCGCCAACTCGGCGACACTTTCGGGCTGGCCCATCTGATGAGACCAGCGCCGGAGGGCGGACCAGGCCCAGTCGTATTCGGGGTCGAGGCGGATCGCATGGCGGATCCGATCGAGGGCCGCTTTCCGGTCATTCAGGCTCCAGAGGGCATCCGCCAGGAAGCCATGATTGAGCGGATCGAGGGGCGCGTGAGCCAGTGATCGCTCGATCACCGCCTTCGATGTCTCGAAATCCTGCCTCGACTCATAAGCGGATGCCAACTGTCGCGCGGCCATGCCCCAGCCGGGCGAGATCCGGAGGCTGCGGTTCAGGGCCTCGATGACCTGATCGCCATCGCCGCGGGCCTCGTGGACGCTCGCCAGGTCGGCCCAGAGCACGGGGAGCAGGGGGAACCGCTCGACGGCTCGATTCGCAAGGTCGAGGGCCTCGTCAAGCTCCTTGCGTTCGAGGCGATGGCGGATCAAGGCCGCCCAGGCATGCCAGAGGTCGGGGCGGGCCTCCCAGGCCTTCTCGAGGGTGGCGAGGAGTTCGTCCGAGCTGAGAATGTTCCTGGCGTGTCGCGCGAACGCGATCAGGCCATCGCCGAAGATGACCTGGCGCCCCAACTCTTCCTCGATGAAACGGATCGCCTCGCGACGGCCATTCGGCGAGGCCTGGCCGTTGATGAGCCGGGCAATCGCCAGCTCATTGTCGACGGAGAGGCGGATCGCTTCGCGGAAGGCGGCGTCGGCCTCCGTGGTCCTGTTGGCGTAGGTGAGGACCTGGCCTCGGACTGAGGCGGCCGTCGAAGAGGACGGGTCGAGCTGGCGCGCGACCTCGACCTCGGCGAGGGCCTCCTCATAACGTCCCTGTTCCCCCAGGATCAGGGCGAGCTCCCGGCGCGTCCAGGCATTGGTCGGCCGGCTCGCCAACAGGCGCCGGGCCGCCTCTTCCGACTTGATCGGGCTCTCGTCTCGCAGTCGTTGGATTAAGGACTGGTGCAGGGCTACGTTGTGGGGGAATCGGTCGCAAGCCCGAGCCAGATGCTCGATGGCCGCGGCCTGGTTCTCGGTCTCGGCCAGAAGCCGGGCCATGTTCCGGTTCGCGTCCAGGGCGTCCGGTTCGATCTCGAGCACCTCGCGCCAAAGTTGTAGGGCCTCGATCCGTTTCCCTTGCCAGAGGAATAGAGTCGCCGCAGTCCTGAGCCAGGCGGCGCGTCGGCATTTGCCCTCGACCGAAGCCAGGCACGCTTCGGCGCGTTCGAACTCGCCCTGATTCCCGAGCGAATCGGCCAGGAAGAGTTGTAGGTCGCTGTCGTCGGGCCGGAGCGCCACCGCCTCGTCCAGGATGCGGAACCCTTCCGCCTCACGGTCGAGCTGCGACAGGGCCCAGTACAGAGTGCGAGCCGGATAGCTCGAGCGAGTGCCGAAGCGACGGAAGCGCTGGCGGAGCATCTCCAGGGTTTCCTGCTCGCGACGAAGATGACGTGCCGCCATGAAGTGGCTGCGAGCGAAGCCCTCGTTCTTGTCGTCGAGGGCCGTCGCGAAGCGGTACAGCTCCAGCGCCTCGTCGCGTTCCTGGCGGTTCCAGGCGAGCTCGGCGAGGATCGAATAGCTCGTCGCATCGAGCGGCCTGGCCCGCATTGCCTGGCGTACGAGTCGATAGACCCTGGCTCGCTCCCGGTCGTCGGGGAGCAATTCCTCGGCATACAGACGGCGGAAGTAGGGATCGCTCTTGGGGTCGTCGCAGAGCGTCTGCAAGATGCCCAGGCGCTCGTCCGTGCGGGCGAGCTCGCCGAGACAACCCAGCTGACTGAAGCGATAGTTCGTGTCCTCGGGGAAGAGGGCGATCAGGCCCTCGATGGCCGCGAGGTAAGCCGGGGTATCGGTGTCATAAGCGGCGATTTGGCGGGCCGCCTGGAACGTCAAGCGATGACCGGGGCACCGCTCGAGGAGCCGCTCATAGGCCGCGAAGGCTCGAATCCGGTCGTGCTTGAGGAGCTCGCACTGGACCTCGTGATGGAGGTCGTACAGGGTCGCATCGGGCAACTCGACGCCGTCGATGCGATCCGCCTGGGCCTTCGGGATGAGCAGCATCCCTCGAGGGCCGGATGATCGATAGCGTTCGAGGAAGGCGTCGGCGAACGCCTCGACCGAGTAAGGCTCGGTCGGATCCCGCACGATCAGCGTGCGTCGGCGCTCGTCGTAGCCGATCACCGCCTGGAGGTGGGCGCTGAGCGGGTCGACGGTCGTGAGAGTGAAGGGGATCTTCCGGTCGATGAGCGCGACGATAGAATCCCAGGTCACGGTGAATTCGCGGGCGAACCAGCCGTTGTCGCCGGCCCAGGTCCGCTCGCGATGATCCGGCGTGCCGTCATAGCAGATGGCCTCGGCCACCTCGTGCTGGTCGGCGGGAATTCCCCAGAATCTGCTGATTGCGGCGAGTGTCGCTGGGGCACAGGTGTGGTGATGCTGCCTGACGAAGCCGACGTCCAGGACGACTCGGCGCGTCGCATGGGCGTTCGCCTCGAGACGCTCGGCCAGGGCCTTGAAGAAGGGCTCGTCGGTCTCTTTCGCATAGCGGATTGTCGATTCGACGTCGCCGCAGCCGTAGGCGCAGTCGGACCGACGACCGGCGAGCCACTTGCGTCCATCGTCCTCCTGGAGCGGCGAGAGCTCCGCGCAGCGATCGTAGCTGCGACGTGCCTCCTCGAATCGATCGTTCTCGAACTGGAGCGCGCCGAGTTGCGCGAAGATCGCCGGGCTTTCGATCCGTTCGCCGGCCTCCATGAGCCGGTCGATGGCCTCGTGATCGCGATCAAGGAGCTGGAGGCAGTGGACGACCGACTGGACGGCCGGGCGATACCAGGGGCGCAAGGTCAGGGCATGCTCGGCGGCGGCGAGCGATTCCTCGTAGCGGTCTTCCATGCCCAGGAGCCGAGACCGTTCGAGGTGGATCCAGGCTGATCCAGGAGCGGTCGCCTCTGCCCGGTCCATCCAGGCCCATGCCCGATCGAAGTCGCGGAAGTAGCCAAGGACGATCCCGTGTAACGCGCTCCAGTCGGCCCGCGATGAGTCGGAGATCCCCTCGAAGGGCCCAGACCGTTTCAGGAATCGCCAGGTTGCGTATGGACCTTTTTTCCCCAGGATGGAGAGGGCCCGATAGAAGCAGGCGTCGAAATCGTTGCGACCCAGGCGCCAGGCGCGAGTGTGCAGGCGTTCGGCGAGCTTCGGTCCGCCCAGGTTCATGGCCAGGCGGCCGGCCAGGATGAGCGCGGGGGTCCCTTCCCAGGTCTCGAGCGGTCCCCAGGCCTTCGACTCCTCAAACGCCTGGAGGTAAAGCCCGCTCTCGTAGATCTCACGGATTCGGTCCAGGTCAGCCGGCGCGATCGTGATGCGGTCCCTCTCGGTGGTCGTCGACATCCGTCCTCCATCCCCTGCCCACGACCCAGTCGCGTCCCAATCGCCTCACGACTTCCATGGGCAATCACATCAAGCATCGATATGACGGTGAGACAAGACATCGTCACTTTCGGTTCACGAATGAGAGTGGCGTCGGATCCGAGCGAGACTTCGGCGCGCGGAGGAATCATCACGCCGAAGGGAGTATGCGTTCGAATATCGAGCGGGATCCCGCTTGATCAAAACTCCATGTTCTTGAAGGCCTTGATGCCGATCCGGAGTGGGACGATCGTCCCGATCGCGCCGACGATTAGGCTGACGATGATCGCGACCGTCATCCAGTAGCGGAAATTCGATTCCGTAAGCACGACCGAGGCGAAGACTGTGGCGTCTTGCCCGGCGAAGTAGAGGTGGCAGGGCAGGGCCATCGCCGTGACGATGGAGAAGATGAAGATCAGGCTCACCAGCAGGTTCAAGGTGCCTCCGAACCCCGCGGCGATTTTCGACGGATCGCTCTCTTTGAGGTTCGGCAACCTCGCTCCAAGCCCCACGCTGATTCCCGAGAGCCCCAGGCAGAGCACGGCGACCATCCCCATGTGCAGAGCGATCATCGCCGAGCTCATCCTGAGCATCAGGTCGCTCAGCACGACGAGGATTTCCGACGACACGAGAGAAATCCCCGACGCGAACGCGAACTTGCCCCAGAGGATTGCCTCGCGCTTGAGGGGCAGTAGGCCGAGGATCCAGAAGTTCCGGCCTTCGAGGGAGAGCAAGGGGAAGATGAACCGGCTCGTGAACGTCGAGAGGATCAGTGCGGTCACCGCCAGGTTCAGGAAGCTGACGAGATTCCGCCAGTAGGGGCTTTGCACGTCATAGCTGAGCCTGCGGATGTTGAGGAAGTAGAAGCCGAGCAAGCCGAAGAAGATCAGGAACTGAGACCACTGGGCTGGGTCGCGTCGGAACGTTCGAAGGTCTTTTAGGATCAACAGCCGGATCGGCCCAGGGATGAAGAAGAAGACCCGATGGAAGAACATGTCGAAGCCATACCAGCCACTGCGTCGTCGGTTCGAACGCCCCCCCTGGACTCGACTATATCCTTGCCGGTAGAGGTCGCGAGCGAGGACGGCCGCCACCAGATAGGCCAGCGCCGCGTGGCCCGAGATCACCATCAGATAGAAGAGGGAGTCCGACCAGTGGCCTCGCGCCGAGGCGAGGAGCCCGGCTGACATCCATCGGCTCGGCAGCAAGGCATTCTGGCTGAACGCGAGTCGGCCGATGAGTCCGCCCAGCCAATCCACCGAGAGCGTCTCTCCTGGCGTCCTGGCGACCTTCACGATGAGGAAGATCATCGCGGCCACGCTCGAGATCCCGCCGGCGATCAGGATCGTCTTCTGCCGCCTCGGGAAGAAGTTCGCCACGAGGATCGCCGCGCACGCCCCCAACCCGCCCGGGATGAAGACGAACGCCAGGAGGTAGAGCAGGAAGATCCCGTAAAAGGCTCCCGAGGCGGGCACGGTGATCCCGTAGGCCACCATCATCGGGCTGACCAAGAGCAGAAATCCCCAGCTAGAGAAGCCGATCGCCTCGACGAACTTGTAGGCGAAGACCCTGTCGGCCGACGTAGGGAGCGTGAGCAGAAACGCCGCCTCCCTCGATTGGAACATCCCCGTGTAGACGATGATCCCCGTCGAGAAGAAGAGCATCACCAGCAGCGACAGGAAGAAGATGCTGAAGAGATACTCGATGATCGTGTTGGTGGGATCGATGTATTTGCCGACGAACTGGAACCCCTCGAAGAAGAGGCCGAAGAGCACGACCCAGAAGATCGCGCTACAGATCAGGATCATGATCATGCGCAGACGCGATCCCGACATCTGCGTCTGGAACGCGTTCATGATCAGCCGGTAGCGATGTTTCCGGAAGGCCCGGGCGGCCTCGCTCGCCGAGGTCAGCCGCGGGGGAGCGTCGGGCTGTTCGTTCATTGGGTCTGGGCCCCATGTGGGATCACGAGCCGGCCGTTCGCCAGGGGGCGATTGCCCCCGGTCAGCTTGAGGAATAGGTCTTCGAGCGGGCCGTGCGACTGCAGATCCTCGCGCAGGTCGGCGAGTGTCCCGTGGGCGAGCATCTTGCCATGGTCGACGATCCCGATCGTGTCCGCGAGTTCCTCGGCGATCGATAGCAGGTGGGTCGACATCAAGACCGCCACCCCCGACTTGGCCTGCGAGACGAAGAGATCCTTGACGATCCTCGCGCTCCGAGGATCGAGTCCCACGAGCGGCTCGTCGACGATGAGGACTTTCGGGTCGTGAATCAGTGCCGAAGCGAAGACGATGCGCTGCTTCATGCCTTGCGAGTAGCTCTCGCATAGCTCGTCGACGTAGTCCGTCATCTCGAACGTTTCGATCAGTTCATCAAGGCGTTTAGTGGCCGAGCGATGGTCGCTGCCGTACATCTCGACCACGAAGCGCAGGAATTCGCGGCCCGTCAGCTTCTCATACAGATAGGGTTGGTCGGGGACGTATGCGAGGAGTTGGCGGGCTTCCTGGCTGCCGGCCGGGAAGCCGCCGACCCGCACGACGCCGGAGGTCGGAGAGAGCAGGCCGCAGACCATCTTGATGGTGGTCGTCTTGCCCGCGCCGTTGGGCCCGAGGAAGGCGAAGAGTTCTCCGGCCTTGATGGTCAGGTCGAGGTGATCGACGGCTGTCTTGGAACCAAAAGTCTTCGTGACTCCGCACAGCTCGATCATCACTTGGACACCTCAGTGTTCGGATTGCTGGCATGATCCGGGAGACGTTCCAGGACCAGCTTCACGAACGGGAGCGGGACTTCCTGCCGGAGGACGAATCCGTCAGGTCGGACCCACGTGCGTGCGGAGAGAGGCGTCATGTGATGGACGACCTCGTAGGTCGGCACCGGGTTGTTATTCCACTGGATCACGGTCCGCCGAGCGACCTCGACCCTGACCGTTTCGACATTGCCGAAGAGCGGGCTGATGACGCGGGTCTCCCAGCGCTGGCCCACCTGGAGGTTGGGCAGGCGGTCGAAAGGTCCCACGGCATTCTGGATCAAACCCCTGGCTTGGTAGGGGATCGTCCACTTCCGATTGAACATCGGGCCCGTAGACGTGATCTCCATCTCCCCCTTCTTGAGCGCCCCGTCGACCTGGAGCAGAATTTCGGGTTCGGACTCGGCCTTTACCGTGGCCTGGAAGGAGCGGAGATTTCCCGAAGGATCTACCTGGTAAGAGCTTAGGACCTCAATATGCCCGTCTGCGTTGCTGCGTAGCGGCGTCCCTTTGAGCAGGCCACCGGCGTCGAAGAAGACGCGACTCTTCATGATTACCCACCCTCGGGCGTTCCGGGTGGAATGGGTCGAGGCCGTCCCGACCGAGCGTCGGAGATCGGGGGACAGCGGGTTGTCGATGACCTCGACGGACCATCGCGAAGGCTCGGCGTTGTCTTCCGCCCGTGCGATCGTCCGCAGGTCGGGCGGGCGCACGAATCCCATCTCCGGCAAGACGTCGCGCCGGATCAGGGTCGAGGCCGCGATGGCCCAGTAGAGAAGGATGCCAAGACTTACTAGTCGCGGAGGCATGACGTGACGCTCCTTCAGTCCGACATTCTTCCAATATAAGGGCGATCAAGTCGGTTGAACAAGTAGGGGGAACCCCTCGAAACTCATACGTTCGGAGGCGAGGTTAAGGACAAGGCATAACCCCCACGATTTTAGGAGTCAGCCGTGAAGAGTGGCCGGTGTTGAGTTCGGGTTGACGCGTTCTTGGGTCGAGCATATCCTCCCCGGGTAATCGGAAAACTCTCCCAGACTTGGACGGATCCACCAGACTCGCAACGCGAGCCGCCTACAATTCTCGTAGTAACTTTCTAGCACGACCCCTTCCCTCCCCATTCTTCGCAGGAAGCAGGTCGCTCAAATGCGCAAAAAGGGCAAGCGAGTCCTGATCGTTCTCACGGTTCTCGCCTCGATCCTCGCAATGCTCGGTGTCTTCTGGATCTCTTTGACGCACAAGCCGGAATTTTATCGCACGGTTGCCAAAGGTTCTCCCGAACAACGCAAGCGGCAGGCGAAGCGTTTCGTGGCCCAGAGCCTTCAGTTACGTAACGACATCTATAACGAGCCGAGCTGGGAGGCGATCTTCTCCGACGAGGAGGTCAACGCCTGGCTGGCCCAGGACCTCGTCCAGGAGTTCGCCGACGAACTCCCGCCCGAGGTGCATGAGCCTCGTGTGCTCTTCGAACTCGATAGCGTCACGCTCGCCTTCGAACTCGACCGCGGGGCCTTCAGCACCGTCATCTGGGTCGTGGCGCATCCGAATGTGCCCGAGCCAAACGTGCTGGAACTGACCCTGGAGAAGATCCGGGCGGGGGTCTTGCCCGTCCCCCCCGAGAACATCCTCGACCGCATCATCGCCCACGTGCGAAGCAAGGGTCTGGAAGCCTCCTGGAAGCGGGTCGATGGACTCCCCGTCGTCCAGTTCAAATACACGCCGCACCTCGAGCGCGACGACGTCAGGCTCGAAGAGGTTGGCGTGCGCGACGGCCAGATCCGGCTCGCGGGGCATTCCAGCCGCTCCAAGGGGCTCATCGAGCCCCCGACCCTGCCGACGCGCAAGGTGCTTCAGTCCAAGTTCCCCAGGAGGAAGCTCCAGGAACAACCGGCCTCCGTCGAGCCCCCCTCGACCATCATCCGTAAGGTCACGGTTCCGATGAGCTGAGCGCCGCGGACCTCGACGCGGACGAGGTCGGATTCCCAGGCCAGGGTCGAATACTCACCGCGATCGAGACGGCGGACCGAGCCTCGATCGCCCGAGATTTCCCCTTCGTAGTCGAGATAGACCGGGCGATGAGGGGCCAACTCCCGGGCGGGCAGGGGAGTGCCGGCGACGATCGGGGCATCGATAGCCCAGGTCCGCAGGGACTCGCCGGACTCGAGCATGAAATCCCAGTGCACCCCGTTCCAACGATGCTCGAGCAGGACGAATCTCGCCAACTTCGCCTCCCAACCCCCACGGAAGCCCGGACGCCACAGGTATAGATGCTCGTCCTTTTGCGCTCGCGACGGCGACGATGCCCGCGACGCACAAGCAAGGGCTGGTCCCAGGACGATGCATGGGTTAAGTTAGTGTGCTTCTCGTTTTGCACTTCCGCAACGAGATCGACTGACCTTCAATTGATCCGAGGCAGGCTTCGCGTGGCTTGATCGGATCCGAAGGCGCGGCACGAAGACGTGGGACCCGTGAGGGGCCGGGACTCGAAGCCAGCGAGTCCTCGCCGACCGAGACGGGCGGGAAAGGAACGAATCGCGGTGACACCGAAAGAGGTCTTGGCGCAGATCCGGCAGCGTGAAGTTACGACGGTGGACCTCCGCTTCATGGACTTTCCCGGGGTCTGGCAACATTTCGCGATCCCCGCGGATGCCCTCTCCGAAGAGACATTCGAGGAAGGCATCGGGTTCGACGGGTCCAGCGTCGTCGGCTGGCGGGCGATCAACGAGGCCGACCTGCTGGTTGTGCCCCAGCCGGAAACGGTCCTCATCGACCCGTTCACCGCGCATCCGACCCTGACGATGGTCTGCAACATCCACGACCCGATCACCCAGCAGGACTACACGCGAGACCCGCGCAACATCGCCCGCAAGGCCGTCAGCCACATGCGGAGCACCGGCGTCGCCGACACCTGCCGACTCGCCCCCGAGCTCGAATTCTTCGTCTTCGACGACGTCCGCTTCGACCAGCGCGGCAACGAGGCGTATTACCACGTTGATTCGGTCGAGGGGACCTGGAACCGTGGCCGCATCGAGAATCCGAACCTGGGCTACAAGCCGGGGTCGGGGCTCGGTTACTTCCCTTGCCCGCCGACCGACAGCCTGGCCGACCTCCGCACCGAGATGGCACAGCGCATGGCCGAGTGCGGCATCGCCACGTCGGCTCATTACCACGAGGTCGCCACGGGCGGCCAGTGCGAGATCGACCTGATGCCGCAGTCGCTGGTCGAGAGCGCCGACCAGGTCATGCTCGCCAAGTACATCATCCGCAACGTCGCGAGGCGCAACGGCAAGACCGCCACGTTCATGCCCAAGCCCCTCTTCGGCGACAACGGCTCGGGCATGCACACCCACTTCACCCTCTGGAAGGGGGAGACCCCGCTCCTCGCCGGCAACAGCTATGCCGGCCTCAGCGACATCGGCATGTACGCGATCGGTGGCCTCCTGAAGCACGCCGCCGCTCTGTGCGCCTTCGCCAACCCGACGACCAATAGCTACAAGCGATTGGTCGAAGGCTTCGAGGCCCCGACGAAGCTCTCGTACAGCCGGCGCAATCGCGCGGCCGTCATCCGCATCCCGATCCACAGCCCGAGCGCCAAGAGCCGCCGGATCGAGTATCGCGGGCCCGACAGTTCCGCGAATCCCTACCTGCTCTTCTCCGCGATGATCATGGCCGCCCTCGACGGGATTCAGTCCAAGACGCGTCCTGGCGACCCGCTGGATAAAGATATCTACGACCTCCAGCCCGAAGAACTGGCGAACGTCCCGACGGTCCCGCGCTCGCTCGAGGAGTCGCTCCAAGCCCTGCGCAACGATCACGAGTTCCTCCTGCGAGGGGACGTCTTCACCCCCGACGTGATCGACACCTGGATCTGGTACAAGCAGCATCACGAGATCGATGCGATCCGCGTCCGACCGCACCCCTACGAGTTCGCCCTCTACTTCGACGTCTGAGCCGAATTCGACCTGCCTTCCTCGGGCCCGTGACCTCCTGCAGCGGGCTCGCGTCCTTACTCCATTCAGGATGAGCTTTGGCGTGGACATTATTGGTGGCATATCGCTGCCAATGTCCCGCCATGCGCTTCGTTCGAAACGCAAAGCCCCCCTTTTCCGTGATCACGGCCCCTGGTGATTGGAGGATCAGGCAAGGAACGGCGAGGATCAGACAGCGGGATTGGAGGGCGATTTCCTATGATACTCCCGTTCCGAGGGAGTTCCCTCCAGGGACGATCTCAGTCAACCCTCTCATCCGTCGGTGCCGAGGAAACAACGCACTCGGAATGAAATCGCGACAGACAAAAATGGGACTGAGCTTGAACGTATCTGAGTATGATGTCTGACTTGAGCGAAGATGCTGGTACCTGACGGTCTGGTCCATGCTTAGGAGAACCAACATGGCTAAGTCGACGAACGGTTCGCGTCATCAGGTCTGGTTCATCACGGGGACCTCGCAGGGCTTCGGCCGGGAACTCGTACGTGCCGCCCTCGGGCGGGGCTACTCGGTCGTCGCCACGTCGCGCACGCCGGACAAGGTTGCGGAGATGTTCCCCGACGCGTCCGATCGGCTCCATCCGATCTCGCTCGACCTGCGCGATGAGTTGCAGATCGCTTCTGGAGTGGCCTCGGCGATTGAGAAATTCGGGCACATCAACGTCCTCGTCAACAACGCGGGACATGGCCTGCTGGGAGCCATCGAAGAGGCGAGCGGCGACGAGGTCCAGAACGTCTTCGAGACCAACGTCTTCGGCCTCTTGCGTGTCACCCGCGCGGTCTTGCCGCATTTTCGCGAGCGGCGAAGCGGTCATATCGTGAACATCTCTTCCATCGGCGGCCTGACGGCCTCACCGGGTTGGGGCCTGTACAACTCGACCAAGTTCGCCGTCGAAGGACTCTCCGAGGCTCTCGCCCAGGAAGTCGCGCCGCTGGGGATTCGCACGACGATCGTCGAGCCGGGGCCGTTCCGCACCGACTTCCTTGGCAGCACGTTGCATGTCACCAAGGCCCGACTTGTTGACTACGACGAAACAGCGGGCAAGACCCGGACCTGGCGTGAAGAGATGAACGGAGCCCAGGTTGGGGATCCCGTCCTGGGTTCGGAAGCGATCATCGATGCCGTGAACTCGGAGAAACCACCGCTCCGTCTGCTCCTCGGCATCAGCGCCTACGATCGTGCACTCAAGAAACTGGACGCGAACCGGAGCGAGTTCGAAGCCTGGCGCGAGCTGACGTGCTCAACCGACTACAAGAGTTAACCTTGGTGATCACTCTGCTCGAATCACTGCATTTCTCCACACACCGAGCCTGAATCTCGGGTTCCTCCTCATACGGCTCGCAAACACCTCGGCGCATCCGCCGCTCAACATCGGCGGCGGATGATCGATCAAGCTTTGTGATGGGGAAGGGGAGGGGGCTCCCCTTCCCACGCGGGCATTGTCCATCAACGTCTCAATGAATGGATCAACGGAAAAAATGAACATCAAATCGAAGTCGTACGCCGCGCAATCCGCCACGACACCCCTGGCTCCGTTCGCGATCGAACGTCGTGAGCCGCAGCCGAAGGATGTCGTCATCGATATCCTCTATTGCGGCGTCTGCCATTCCGACTTGCACCAGGCGAGGAACGAGTGGAAGAGCACGATCTACCCGTGCGTTCCGGGCCACGAGATCGTCGGGCGCGTGGTTAAGGTCGGGCGGGACGTGACGCGGTTCCAGGAAGGGGACATTGCCGCGGTCGGCTGCCTCGTCGATGCCTGCCGCACCCACCCCAACTACGAGCGCGGGCTGGAGCAGTACAGCGAGCCCCTCACGCTGACGTACAACAGCGAAGACAAGCACCTTGGCGGCGTGACCTATGGCGGTTACTCCGAGACGATCGTCGTTGACGAGGCGTTCACGCTCAAGGTCCCCGACAAGCTCGACCCGGCCGCGGCCGCGCCGCTTCTCTGTGCGGGCATCACCACCTATTCGCCGCTCAAGCACTGGAACGTCGGGCCCGGGCAGAAGGTCGGGATCGTCGGACTCGGCGGGCTCGGGCACATGGGCGTGAAGTTCGCCCGCGCGTTCGGGGCTCATGTCATCCTCTTCACCACCTCGCCCGGCAAGGCCGAGGATGCTCGTCGCCTCGGAGCCCACGAGGTCGTCGTCTCCACGAATCCGGCCGAGATGGAGGCGCACGTCGGCAGCTTCGACTTCATCCTCGACGCCGTCTCCGCGCAGCACGACATCAACGCTTATGTGCGATTGCTCAAGCTCGACGGCACGTTGACGATCGTCGGCGCCCCCGAGCATCCGCTGCCCGTCGAGGTCTTCAACCTGCTGCTGGGACGGCGTCGGATCGCCGGCTCGGCGATCGGCAGCATCGCCGAGACCCAGGAGATGCTCGACTTCTGCGCCGAGCATGGTGTGGCGAGCGACATCGAGATCATCAAGATCCAGGATATCAACGAGGCCTATGAGCGACTTCTCAAAGGCAAGGTCAAGTATCGCTTCGTGATCGACATGGCCTCGCTCAAGCAAGAGGCGGCCGCGTCCTGAAGCCTTGAGGCCCGATTCAATAGAGCCGAGGTCGAAACCATCCCCGGCCTCGACCTCTGCTCATTGAAACTCCGCAGGTGGAGGCCCTCATTCCGGAAGTTGCATCAAAACTTCAAGAAGCTGGTCATATTCGGCTTTCATCGGAAGTTGCGAGTCTATCTTGAGGCGTCTGCGCACTGTCCGTATCGCCTGCCTGCGGATCGGGTCGAATCCTTCCTTCTCGTAATCCTCCCAGTACACGCCGGTGCCTCGACGTTGCCAGGGGGGTAGCTCGTTGAAGTTGATCCCATGCTGAAAGAGCAACTCGTTCTTCGATGAGCTCGATTTGCGGTGCAGGGCAGAGTTCGCCTCTGAGACGGATCGTCCCGCCTTGCGGAGCGTCCAGTAGCACCAGCCATTCAATGCACATCGGGCGGCGTCGTTCTGCCGCCAGCGAAAATAGTCGACGACGTCCTCGTCGCGCGCCCCGACCCACGCGCGGCTGTCGAACTGGACGGGCTGGCCGCAACGGATGCTGAATGTCGAACTGGCAAACGCCGCGGAGAGGCTGAACGCCTTCTCGAGCTCCCGGTCGAACAGATCCCAACGCCGGCCGAGGAGGATCGAGATCTCATCGCTCTCGGTGTAGCCGTAGACGCCTTGAAACTTCACGAGCAGCGCCTGCGTCGTCTCGACCATGTACTGGTGGAACGTCGGGTCGAAAGGCTTCTCGAATCGCTCGTTCGTGAATCGGGTGAAGCCATGGCCGTCGAGCCGCATGACGATCCAGGCCGATGGCAGGATCTTGAGGTTGTGATAGCACTCGCCGGCCCTCATCCGCCTCTCGAATGCGGAAGGTCTCATGGCCGATCCTCTTCGGGCCAGGGCTCGACGGAGAATGCCAGATCTGGCGAGAGGTTCACGCGAACAAGTCGATCAAACCCTTCGTTCATGGTCGGGACCTGGAGCCGTTTCTGCGTGATGTAGAGCGCCGCCTCGGGGACGCGCGCCTTGCCCGAGCGGTCGCCGTTGCGGGCGAGGCAGTCTGCGATCGGCGCGGCGAAGTAGTAGCCGACCACCGCCGCGCCATGGTTCCTGGCGAGCTCGATGATCGGGGCTCGGACTTCGACCGTCGGGTTCGTGTTGTCCACGACGACGGAGAGCCCCTGGTCCAGGGCCTCTTCGAGGAGTTGCATCTGCCTACGCTGAGGACGCCGGTTGTTCCTCAGGAGGTCCTTGCTGACGAGGACGTGGGTCGAGGCGAAGGTCCGGCGGAAGAAGGTACTCTTGCCCGAACCTTGAAGGCCGACGAACAGCACGACCTCCATCGCTCATCTCCGATCGTCATCTCTGAGCCTTGCCAGATGGACTCATGCCACGCATGGGAGGTTCGGAGGGATCGCGACGAGGAGTCGGTCGTGCGTATCGATCGGCCAGGCCCGTGCTAGGCACCGGCGTCATCGTAGGAAGGTATCAGGAGCCCGAAGCTGAAGGGACGGGCGATTCGATGTCTTCGGGAGCATGGCTGGACTTCGAAGTACCCGGCTCCGGATCGGCACGAAGGGCGAGGATCATGAGCCCCACGGCCCCGATCACGAGCATGTTGTCTGCGAAGTTGAAGATGGCGCAGTCGAAATTGATGGCGTCGACGTGGAAATGCACGAAGTCGCGGACGTGATTGAGGAAGAGGCGATCATAGCAATTTCCGAGGGCCCCGGCCATGATCAGGCCGAGCGCAGCGGTCAGGCGTGCGTCCCTCGCCGCGCCCCTGACGAAGAGCCAGTAACAGATGGCGATTGCCGCGATGACGGAAAGGCTTGCGAATATCTGGGGACTGTAGGGGACGTTCCTCGCCATCCCCCAGAGGGCCCCCCGGTTATAGCTCGTCTGCAGCTCGAGGATGTTATTGACGAGCGTGACGGGCGGGGACCCCGGCGGGCCGATCCGTTCGAAGACCATCGATTTGGTGGCGAGGTCGAAGGCCGCACCGCCGAGGGCGATCGTCCAGAATAAGACCCAACGCGTCCATCCGACCGGTTGATTCATCCGCGGCTCTCCAACTCGCGGGCACACTGAATGCAATGCGCCGTGTAAGGTAGGGCTTGAAGCCGGGGCTTGGCGATCGCCTCTCCGCATTCTTCGCAGCGGCCGAAGGTCCCGGAGTCGATCCTGCCCAGGGCTTCGTAAACTTGGTCGAGCGTCCCTTGCTCGTTCTCGATCAAACCGAGCGTGAATTCCTGGTCGTAGTTTTCGGTCCCGACGTCGGCCATATGGAGTGGGACGTTCGACAGGTTGCCGGAAGAATCGGGCTGATGGCGCCTGAGGGCCTCGTCCGTCATCTGGTTAAGGTCGCCGCGGAGACGGGCCTTGAGGTTTTGCAGCACCTGACGATACGATTCGAGCTCCTCACTCTTCAGCACGCTGGCCATACGACTCCCACCCCATTCTAGCGTCTACAGAGGGCGTGGAAGGGATCGGGCATGCTAGACCCGCCTCCCTTTCCTGTCAATCCAAACACCGGCGGGCGTTTAGGCCCGGGTCGGTCGTTCTGGTCCGAAGTAATCCAGCCTACACCGGCCGTCACCCAGAAAGCCACCCCGAACCGGCGTAGTTCGGCCACACATGTTGCTTTACAACCCCCTAGTCACTCGCCATCTAGACAGGTTAGTGTTGGAGACGATTCCTCGGGCTTTTTAGGGAAGCCCTGGCGCGTCTCCCAATCTCCCAGTGAACGACGAACCACTCTATGACGGCGATCACACCGAAGACCGTATTCGTGACCGGAGCGACCGGACTCGTAGGGAGCCACGTGGTCGAGGAGGCCCTGCGCCGGGGGCATCGCGTTCGGGCGCTGGTCCGCGAGTCGAGCGATACCCGCCTGCTCGACGAATGGGGCGTGGAGAAGGTCCTTGGCGACCTCTCCGATCCGAAAGCCCTGCGTCGCGGAACGGAAGGGGCCGACTGGGTGCTCAACTGCGCGGCCAAGGTCGGCGACTGGGGCACCCTCGAGGAGTTCCGCCAGCTCAACGTCGAGGCCTTCCGGCTCCTCCTCGACGCCGCCCTCGAAGCACAGATCCAGCGCTTCGTCCACGTCAGCTCCCTCGGGGTCTACGAGGCCCGCGACCACTTCGGCACCGACGAGACGATCCCTCCCGCCGCCGAGTCGCTCGACGCCTACACCCGCTCCAAGGTCGAGGCCGAGGAACTGGCCCTCAAATACGTCTCCAAGAAGGGCCTTCCTCTTAGTATCGTGCGCCCCGGCTTCATCTACGGACCCAGGGATCGTACCGTCCTGCCCAAACTGCTGGACGCCCTCAAGGGCGGCCGGTTCTTCTATTTCGGATCGGGCAACCAGGTCCTCAACTGTATCTATGTGAAGAATCTGGTGCAGGCGATCTTCCTCGCCGCCGAGGAGGCCGGGGCGATCGGCGAGGTCTTCAACGTCACCGACGGCGGTCGTGTCACCAAGCGCGACTTCGTGGGCCGCGTGGCCAAGCTGGCGGGGCTCAAGCCTCCGACCCGCTCGATCCCGCTCTGGCTCGCCTGGACCCTCGCCGTCCTGTTGGAACGTCGCGCCAAGCGACGCAAGTCGACGACGCCCCCACTCGTCAATAAGGCTCGCTACAAGTTCCTCGGCCTGAACCTCGATTATTCGATCGGCAAGGCCCAACGCATTCTCGGCTACGAGCCCCAGTACTCGACGGAACAGGGGTTGCAGGAGTCCATGCAGGAACTGATGCCGAAGTCGGCCGCCACCGAGCCGCAGCCCGTCCGCTGACGGAACTCGCCGCGACGTGCGGATCGGGCCTCGGCTCGACTGATTCGGATACGAATTCGACTGGGGGGGACGCAACTCATGGGAAACGCGAAGGGAAAGCGGGCCGCCGTCCTGGTGGAGAAGATCTACGAGGACCTGGAGCTCTGGTATCCCGTCCTGCGACTCCGCGAGGCCGGCTGCGACGTCAAGATCGTCGGCTCGAAGGCCGGGGAGACCTATTCCTCCAAGCATGGCTACCCGGCCAAGTCCGACGTCTCGGCCTACGACGTGAGTATCGACGATTTCGACGCCGTGATCATCCCCGGCGGCTACTCTCCCGATCATATGAGGCGCCATAAACCCATGGTCGACCTCGTGACACAGGCCGTCCGACAGGACAAGGTCGTGGCCGCCATCTGCCACGGACCCTGGATGCTCTGCTCGACCAAGAGCATTCAAGGCCGCAAGATCACCGGCTTCTTCGCTATCCGCGACGATGTGGAGAACGCCGGCGGGATCTGGGAAGACGCCGCGATGGTCCGCGACAAGAACATCATCACCAGCAGGACGCCCGACGATCTCCCGCAGTTCATGCAGGGGATTCTCGCCGCACTCAGCGAGAGCTGATCGCCCGAGTTCGATCCAAAATGTGTCAAAGCAAAAGGCCCGGCCCTCTCATCCTTGAGAAGGCCGGGCCTTGCTGTTTCAAACCCCGCTGCCGACGCGTCAAACGGCGGCAGGATCGGCGAGGTCGTTCTCCAGGGCCTCGGGGCCGTCCTTCACCACGAGTGAGTAGAGCGAGGGGACGACGAACAGGGTCGTCACCAGGCCGGCGAGGATGCCGCCGATGACGGAGCGGCCGAGCGGGCCATTGGCTTCGCTGCCTCGGCCCATCGCAAGTGCCATCGGGATCAAGGCGAAGAAGGCGGCGAGCGCTGTCATGACGACCGGGCGGACTCGGATCGAGGCCGCCTTGCGAATCGCCGCGTCGGGCGAGAGATGCTCCTGGTTCCTCAAGTTCTGGGCGAAGTCGACGAGGAGCACCGTGTTCGACACCACGATACCCACCATGAAGATCACGCCCAGGAGCGACTGCACGTTGATCGCCGTGTTCGTCAGGTAGAGCATGATCACCACGCCGATCAAGCCGAGCGGCACGGCGAAGAGGATCACGAGCGGGGTCATGTACGACTTGAACAGAGCCGCCATCAAGAAGTAGATGAGCATCGTGGCCAGGATGAGCCCGACTCCCAGGCTCTGGAAGGTCTCCTGCATCCGGGAATACTCGCCGCTCAGCTCGATCGAGGCCCCCTTGAGGGTCTGGCGGTGCTCCGACTGGTCGGCCGGGTCGTAAGGGATCCAGGTGCCGTTCCCCTGGTCAACGCCGAACTCGGCCACCACCTTGTTCACGTCGTCGGCGACGTGGCCGAGGTCACGCCCATAAACGCCCATGGTCAGGTCGATGGTCGACTGCAGGTTCGTGTGGGTGATCTCGGTCGGCACGGTCCCCCGTTCCAGCGTGGCGATGTTACGCAAGGGGATCGGCTCCGCCTGCTTGGGGCTGGTGATGGGGACGTCGAGGAGGGTCTCGATCGAGTGGATATCCGCCTCGTTGTACTGGACGCCGACGAAATACTGATTCTTGCTGACGGGGTCGATCCAGAAGTTCTTCTTGTGATACTGGATGCTCGAGTTGAGCGCGGCGACCACGTTCTTCATCACCTCCGCCTGGTTCAGGCCGAGGTCCGCAACTTTGGCCCGATCCACGTTGATGATGAACTCGGGATAGTCGAGCCGCTGGATGATGCGGGCATCGACCACGCCGTCGATCTCCTTGACCCTGCGCTGAATGCCCTCGGCGACGCGGCGGGCCTGGGGCATGTTCTTGCCCGAGATCCGGACGTTGATCGGGGAGGACTTACCCTCGTTCATGGCCGAGCGGATCATGCCGCCGGCGTCGAACGCGAACTCGAGGTCGGAGAAGGCCGCGTCCTTGGCGAATCCGGTCCGCAGCATGTGGACGTATTCCTGGGCCGAGTGGTGCCGCTCCTCCGCGAGTTGCACCTTGATGACCGCGTCCATCGGGCCGGCGTTGGGCGTGTAAGCGGCCGAGAGGTCGGCGACCACACCTAGCTCGGAGATGATGATCTGCACATCCTTGCCGACCTTCTCCCGGACGTACTTCTCCACCTCCTCGATCCGCTTCTCCGTCTCCTCGATCCGGTTGCCGCTGGCGGCCCTGGCGTAGATTTCGAAGGCCCCGGCGTCGACCTCGGGGAAGAACTCGCGGCGGAGCTGACTGCCCAGGAGCCCGAGGACGGCGACGAGCATGACGACGGCCCCGAGCACCGTGAGGAGCCGGAACTGCATCACCCGATTGAGCTGCCGAACGTACCACCGGATGCCGGTCTCAATCAGACCTTCCCAGCGGGCGAACGCCGCCGAGAAAAGGCCCTTCCAAGCGGCCTTCCGCGTCTCGGGTTCGTGGGCATGCTCCTCGGAATGCTCGGTTTCCCCGTCGTGGGCCCCGTGGCCCGAGTCGTGCGAGGCGTGGGGCCTGAGCCATCGCGAGGAGCGCGATGGCACAAGCGTCCTCGAGAGCATGTAGGCGGAACCCATCGCCAGGGCGACGGCCGTGGCCATCGGCCGGTAGAGGAACTCGCCCAGGCCGGGCATGAGGGCCAGCGGCGCCAGCACGAGCAGTGTACACAGGCTGGCAACCAGCTCCGGCATCGCCACCTCGCTCGCGCCGAGGTATGCCGCGTCGTCGGGGCTGGCTCCGAGGCCGAGGTGCCGGTGCGTGTTCTCAAGGCAGATGATCGCCGAGTCGACCAAAGGCCCGATCGCCAGCGAGAGGCCGGCGAGGGTCATGACGTTGATCGTGTTTCCCGTGGCATAGAGCCCGACCATGGCCGCCAGGACCGCGATCGGGATCGTGAGTACGGCGATGACCGTCATCCGCCACTCGCCCAGGAACAGGAGGATGACGAGGGAGCAGAGCACGGCCCCTAGCACGCCTTCCTCGATCAGGCTTTCGATCGACTGACGCACATAGACCGACTGGTCCATGACGAGCTTGAGGTCGATCCCGCTTCGCGTCAACTTTGCCTTCATCGTCTCGAGCGACGACTTGAGCGTGTCGACCACCTGGAGCGTGCTGGCACCGAGCTGGCGGAAGACCGGGACATAGACCTGTCGCTTGCCGTTGACCCGCACGACGTTGGTCTGGATGAAGTTGGCATCCTTGGGGGTGGCCACGTCATTCAGATAGGCGGCGTTGCCGTGCTCGTTGCGGAGCGGGATCTGCGCCATGTTCTCGACGACGTCGAACATCGAGTTCGAATTGATGGCGAAGTCGGTCTTGCCGAACTTCGCGCTCCCGGTGGGGAGGAAGACGTTGTAATCGTCGACGGCCCGCATCACGTCCTGGGGGGACAGGTGGCGAGCTTGCATCTTGACCCGGTCGAGGTAGAGCATGACCGCCCGGACCTTGCCGCCGTAGACGAGCGGTGCGATGGCCCCCGGCTGCGACATGATCTGGGGACGGACCTCGTATCGACCCGTATCGAAGAGGGCGGCCTCGCCTTGCGAATCGCTGTCGAGGGCGAGGAGGCAGACAGGAGTCGTGCTCGTCGGATCATAAGGTAGGACGACGGGGGGCAGGGTACCAGGGGGCATCGTCGGATACTCCCAGCCTGCCAGGGAGTTCACCTCGGTCAAGGCACCGCTGCGATCGATGTTGCTTCGGAAATAGTCGCGGACGATGCTGACGCCCACGATCGAACGCGACTCGAGACGACGCCCGCCGGTCGCCTGGACCACTCCGCGCTCGAGGCGGGCCGTGATGTTCTTCTCGATGCTTGCGGCCGGCATGCCCCCGTAGAAGACCAGCGTCTGGACCGCCGGGCTCCGGAAGACGGGGAGGATGTCGATCGGGATCGAGTAGGCGGCGAGAGTGCCGAGGACGACGACCGCCAATGACATCACGGTCACGGCGATCGGATTTTTGAGTGAGATCCGAATCAGTCCGTTCATGGGCGAAATGGCTCCGGCGGGTTCGAGTGCGGCCCTCGGGCGGGTATGTGCATGAGGTCTGGATGATGGCGGGAGAAGGCGGACAGATCGTCAGCGAGGCCGGCTCATTGCGTGGACTGAATCACGACGTCCATGCCCGCCTCGAGCGGGGCGTTCGACCGCAGGACGACCTCGTCCTTGGCGTTCAATTCCGAGGCGACTTCCACAAGGTTGCCGTTATCGGCCCCGAGCTCGACCTTCACGCGGGAGACCTTGCCCTCGCGGACAACCTGGATCACGCCTTGCTTCTTTTCGGGACGCTCGACGACGCAGGCGACCGGGAGGGTCAGCCGTTTCGAGGGGGGGGTTAGCCCGATCGTCGCCCGCCCATACATCCCCTCGCGAAGCAGGCCATCCGGGTTCGGCAGGTCGACCTCGACTCGCATGGTGCGCGTCGTCGAGTCCTCCGAGCTGGCGATCCGGGAGACCTTGCCCTCGAATGAGCGGCCTTCGAGGCCATCGACGGTCAGGGTGACGGGGTCGCCGGGGTCGGTCAAGACGACGTCGCGGTCGGGGACGCGGATGACGATGCGCATCAGGTCGGTCCGGGCCACCGTGAGCAGGGCCGGGTGATTGCCGTCGGCCGCCGAGCGGATGAAGGCCCCGGGGTGATAGCTGCGGTGGGTGACGACGCCGTCGAAGGGCGCGAGTATTTGGGCATAGTTGAGGTTAACGCGAGCCTTCTCAAGCCGTGCTTCCGTCACCTCGACGGCCGCCTTGGCCTCGTCCACGTCGACCCGGGCCTGCTCGACCTTGGCATTTGCCCCGGCGAGCTGGGCCTTGGCGGTCAGCACGGCGAGGTGGGCACTACGCTCGCCGGCCTCGGCGGCGTCGAAGTCGTGGCGCTGCTCGTCCACGAGTCGCTTGTCGACGGCCTGACGTGTGAAGAGTGCGTTGACGCGGTTGTACTGGGCTTCCGCCAGCCTGAGCTTGGCGGCGATCCTGCTGATGTCGGCCTCGGCCTGGGCGACCGTGGCCGCCGCCGTGTCGCGATCGGCTTCCATCGTCTTGACCTTGGCCTCGGCCTGGCGTGCCTGGACCTTGGCCTGGTCGAGCAGGGCCTTGGCCTCGTCGACCGCGGCGACCTCGCGAGGTGCTTCGATCTGGGCCAGGACCTGCCCCTTGGTCACCCTCGAGCCGATGTCGACTTGCTGGGTTTTCAAATACCCGGTCACCATCGCGTATAGCTCGACCGACTCGAAGGAGTGGACCGAGCCGGGCTGGACGGTCTTGCGCTCGATGCCGCCGGCCTTGGGGAGTACCACGTCGACCTTGGGGGCCGAGGGCTTGCCTTTTGAGAGTTCCGAGGCAGGCTTGTGCGGCTCCTCGCCGCGGAGTCGGTGTTGCAGCTCCCACGCACCGAACCCGAGGGCACCGAGGAGGGCGGCGGAATGCCACCAGCGCCACCATGATTTCTTCGAGGTCCGCGGCGGCGTTGCCGGCCTATTGGCAGGGGTCTCGGCTTGGGTAGACATGAGGCTCGACCTCCTCGGATGCGTCCGAAATCGCGATAGTTTTGGCCTTGTTTTCGTCCCCTTTGACTCATTCTATTGGTGACAGGTAAGGCGTCGTTAAGTCCTGGGTAAATTCCGGTTTACCGAGAAAATTCCGGCTTCCCGTCAGCGCATTTTGACGGTTGCAATGTGGGAGCGTGGGGAATATTCAGGATGGTCCGGCCCTGATGCGTCGGAGCCGGATTTGCGAGTGATGGCCGATCCGTTGGCGTCGCAGTCCGCGGCGAGCGGCCGAGAGCGAGGCGTTCCATGGGTATCCGGATCCTCGTCATCGAAGACGAAGCGAACATCGCCGACTTCCTCGTCAGAGGCCTCGGCGAGGAAGGTTTCAACGTCGAGCACCTCGCCGACGGCGTCGCCGCGTGGAGCGCGCTCAGATCCGAGAGCTGGGACCTCGTGCTCCTCGACTGGTGGCTGCCGGGCCTGGACGGGCTCTCGCTCCTTCGCAAATTCCGCGAGCGAGATCGCCAGACCCCGGTGCTCTTCCTCACGGCCAGGGACAACGTGCAGAACCGTGTCCAAGGGCTCGACAGCGGCGCGGATGATTACCTGTGCAAGCCTTATGACTTCGACGAGTTGCTCGCCAGGGTACGGGCCCTGATCCGGCGACGCGACAATGCCAACGGCCTCGTCCTCTCGTAT
Source organism: Singulisphaera chitinilytica (assembly GCF_049331405.1). NCBI lineage: Bacteria > Pseudomonadati > Planctomycetota > Planctomycetia > Isosphaerales > Isosphaeraceae > Singulisphaera > Singulisphaera chitinilytica. Next base: position 4,250,267 of record NZ_CP186274.1, on the reverse strand, counting down.
CGCGACGTGGCCGTCGACGTCCCTGCTCAGCGGGCCGAGCGCGAGGGCCAACCTCTCGACCTGACCGCCAAGGAGTTGGCGCTCCTCACGTTCTTCGTCAGGAACCCGGAGCGGGTCCTGTCCCGGACCCGCATTTTCGAGCACGTCTGGGGCGGGGGCGTGGACGGCCCTTCGAAGACACTCGACGTCCACGTCATGGAGCTGAGACGAAAGCTCGAGGCCCACGGGCCTCGCCTGATCCACACGTTTCGAGGCCGCGGATATCTCTTCGGGACGCCGCCGGAATCAGAGCCGGGGGAGGGACGATGAGCCTGGCCACCCGGCTCTCGGCTTTCTTCCTAGTCGCGCTCGCCATCGTCCTATCAGGGTTTGCGGGCTCGTTATATTTCCTGGCGAAGACGTATCTGAACAAGCAGAATGATGAGCGGTTGGAGTTGGCCCTCGACACGCTGGCGGCCTCGGTCGACATCGAGCCGGGGGGGCTCGAATGGGAGCCGATGGATCGTCGCATGACGGTCGGGGCTGACCCCGCGATCGACGCGATCCGATGGGCCGTGCGGGACGGTCGGGGCGTCCTGGTCGATCGCTCGGCGAACAGCCAATCCAGCACCTTCCCGCTGGACTGGAGCCCCAGGGAGTGGCCCAGGAGCCGTCCCCTCGATGCGACGGTATTCGACGCCCGCACCGGCTGGCGTCTGGCGGCGCGTCGGCTCCAGCTCCAGGAACTCCTGAGGCAAGGTCGAGGCCATCCCGACGACGAGCCCGGCTTCGAGGTCCAGTACCCCACGCTCGAACTGGTGGTCGGCTCGTCTCCGGCCCCGATGGAGGCCACGCTCAACCGGCTTGGGCTCACACTGATCGCCCTCTCGTCAGTCCTCTGGATCTCGGCGGCAACGGTGGGACGTTGGCTTTGTCATCGAGCCCTCGCGCCGGTCCATCGCATGGCGAAGGCGGCGACGGCCATGACCGCGGCCGACCTGGGGCAGCAACTCCCTTCGCCGGGAACGGGCGATGAGCTGGACGAACTGGGCAGGGCCTTCAACGACCTCCTCGAGCGGCTGAACGAGGCCTTCGCGCGGTTGCGCACGGCCTATGAGCAGCAGAAGCAGTTCGCCGCCAATGCCTCACACCAGCTCCGGACCCCGCTCACCGCGCTCCTTGGTCAGGTTCAGGTCGTGCGTCGCCGCGATCGTTCCCCCGAGGAATATCGACGTGTGCTCAACCTCGTCTACGCCGAAGGGGGACGGCTCAGGCAGATCATCGAGTCCTTGCTCTTCCTTGCAGACCCCGACGGTTCGAGACCCAAGTCGCAGGCCGTGGAGCTGGCGGAATGGGTGCCGAACTTCCTTGGCCAATGGACGCAGAACCCCAGGTCATCGGACGTCCATTGCGAGATCAAGGCGGAGCCCCCGATCGTGGTCGAGGCCTATTTGCCGCTACTGGCCCAGCTGCTCGATAATCTGCTCGACAACGCTTGTAAATATAGTCGCGCAGGCACTCCGATCACTGTCCGGGTTTCCAGGGACGTGAAGGCGGCCGTCCTGAGCGTCGAGGACCTCGGCTTCGGGCTCTCATCGGATGAGGTGAAACGCGTGTTCGAGCCCTTCTATCGGAGCGAGGAGGCTCGCCGCAACGGGCAGAGCGGCGTCGGCTTAGGTCTAGCGCTCGCGGCGAGCATCGCCGAGACGTTCGGCGGGGCCTTATCGGTCTCGAGCCAACTCGGCGTCGGGAGTGTCTTCACGCTTCGGCTGAATGAAGTGTCAAGTCTCGAGCCGTCTGCAATGGACACAAATCACAGACCGATAGTCGAATCCGCCTGATTAGAGAAGCTCTTCCGTACTGAAGGCTCGATCCTGCCATCCGGTTTGCGCAGAAGATGCGGATTTTACTGATTATTTGGAGTTATTGCGGCGAGGAGGCAATTTGGGGGTTTCTCGCAATTTCTTGTCGTTTCCGGTTCTCGCAGGTCGATAGAAGAGTCGCTCTCCAACATGAATGCTTCATCGACGCATATCGTCGGTGTCGCTTCATGTTCTCTCACCGTAGCAGCTCGCCGCGCAACCCAGGGCTCGAACCGTAACGAGACACGGATGTTGGTGATCCGGTCGAGCCGGTCGGAAGTGCATCCCTATCGAGGAGAATCGGAGATGACGTTCAGTGCTTTGCTCGTGCTAGGATGGCTAGGCTTGGCCCAGGACCCCGCCGACGCACCGCCGCCCCCGCCGACCGTCCCCGCCGCCGCGGAAGCCCCGGCTCCCCCGAACCCGACGGCCCCGACCGCGGAAGAGCCGCCCCCGGCCCCGACGGTCCCGCCGGCCGCCCCCACGGTTCCTCCGCCCGGAGCCGAGGTCCCGCCGCCGGTCCCCACGCTGACCCCCACCCCGGCCGTCCCGGTCCCGGTCCCGGCCCCCGCCGGTGAGGCCGCGCCGGCGCCCGCCGGCCAGGCGACCGGCCAGATTGTTCCTCCTCCCACGTTTGAATTCACGCTGGGCGGGAAGAATGAGTCGATCGCCCCGGGCACCCAGGGCGACGCCAAGGCTGAGGACGGCAAGGCCGAAATCACCACCGAAGCCAACACCCTCAAGACGGTCGTCACGGGTGCTGCCGGCGCGAACGTCTTCCTCGGAACCACCTCGAGCGCCGTCTACCAGATCCAGGTCGTCCAGGAGTTCGACATCACCTGCTCCGACCCGTCGGTCAGCCAGGTGGTCCTAACCCTGGAGAGCGCCCTGAACGGCATCATCCGCAGCAAGCACAAGGCCTCGGCCACCCTCCGCCTGGCGAGCGCGACCATAGCTCCCGTCGGCTGGACGGCGGCCCCGCTGTCGGTCTCGTATCCCTCGTACTCGGTCAGCGGAGCGCAAGGATACAAGTACTCCGAGCCGCAGGCCCCGAGCACCAGCGCCCCGCTGCCGCTCGGTCGCTACGTCATCCAGGCCGACTTCCAGATCGAGACGACGGCCGCCGGCCTCCTCGATGCCCACTCGACGGCGATCTTCGTGCCCGAGAGCGAAGCTCTCGACGCCTGGGAACGCGAGCACGACCCGTTCGCCGGCGACTCGCACGACGACTTCGGCTTCACCGTGACCCTGAAGGCCCAGCCCGCCCCGGGCTACTCGGCCTCCAAGAAGGCCGCGAAGGGCCGCCTTGCCGCCGCCCCGGCCGCGCCCGTCGCTCGCTGAGTTCGACCAAGAAAGCCCGAGCTTTCACGACGGCCCTGTCGGCGGCCCCTCGAAACGAGGGCCGCGGGCGGGGCCTGTTCGTTTCGAACGACGCACTGGTAGTCCTGAAAGACTTCGGTCATCATCGAGGGCGAGAGAACGATGCGCCGGAGTAGCCTCCGATGGAGACGCGAACGATCCCTTGCAGTTGCCCCGGATGCGATAAGGCGGCGATCTACAAGATCGCGGCTCGATGGAGCGACGGCCGCTTCAGCGAGTTGAAGACCTACGCCCTCTCCTGTCTCGACCACTTCGGCCCTCTCTATCGCAGGGCCATCGATCAGCGTTCCACCTATACCCAGGCGCCGCACGAGATCTTGGGCGAGGTCGGGATCTATCGTTGCGGCAAAGGTCTGAAATCCGACCCGTCCGTTCGCCTCCGCATGCTCGAAGATCGCTCTGGCTCGATGGACCGCCTTGGAAAACTGCCGCGGAGAATTGGCTCGATCTGAGAGTTGGGCCTGAATACGTATGAATCCAGTCGATGAATGCCTGGAATTCTCATGCGGGATTCCAGGCATTCTTCGACTTTGATCGGCCATGCAACGCGTATGGAAATCCCGCCGTGTCGCAAAAGGTTCCGAATCGGACCTATCCACTTCTGTTGACATCGCTTGCGACGAATTGTTCGCAATTGTTCCGATGCCGAAAGTCTGCTCAACGCTCGACGGCGAAAGTTGGAAGTCCCTAGATTTCCCAACGAAGCTATCGCAAGGTTTGGGGGATGGCGGTAACTATCCTTTCGCCATGAATGAAGCCAAGGCCGTAGACACTGAGGATAGTGCCGTGGGAGTGCCGATCGACTGGGCGACCACGCTGGCCAAACATGATCGCTGGCTTCGGATCACCGTCGGGGCTCGCCTGGGCGAGCGTCAGGCGGTCGACGAAGTGATGCAAGAGGTCGCGCTGGCGGCCGTCGAGCAGAGGGCGCCACTGACGGACGTGGCCAAGGTAGCAGCGTGGCTCCATCGCCTGGCCGTCCGGAAGGCGTTGCTCTATCGGCGTCACCGGGGCAGGCAGAGCAAGCTCGTCGACCGATTTACGCTCCGCATCACGAACCGGACGGGCACCAGCCCGACGCGGGATCCGCTGGACTGGCTGCTCCACGACGAGAGGTTGCGACACGTGCGCGATGCGCTGGGCCGTCTCTCGCCGAGGGATGCGGAAATCCTGATGCTCAAGTATTCCGAAGACTGGTCGTACCGCCAACTCGCCGAGCACCTGGGGACCAACGTGAGCACCGTCGAAGCCCGGCTCCACCGGGCCCGAGGCCGGCTCCGGACCGCCCTGGCCGCGATCGAGGATCGCGAGGTCTTGACATGAACGCATCGTTTCACGAACCAATCACGCCGGATGACCGCTGGATCGACAGGCTCGTCGACGGCGAGCTTTCTCCCGCGGAGCGGGCCGAGCTCCTGAAGACGCTAGACGCCTCTCCGGATGGCTGGAGACGCTGCGCCCTCGCATTTCTCGAGGCGCAAGCCTGGCGGTCCGCCATGCAGCCCTCGGTGGCCTCTTCGAGTTTCGACACGCATCCCTGGGAGGAAACCCCTGAGGAAATTCAGACCTCGCGGCCGCCCCGCATATTGAAACTGCCGACGCAGGCCGCAGCCTTGCTTCGCACGGTTGCCCTTGCGGCCTGCCTCTTCCTTGCATTTGCAATGGGGAGGATGGGGGGCGAGAGAACACCCTCGGCCTCCGTCCCGGTGGTGATGCAGGAAGTGCATTCGAGTCTCACCTCGAATCCATCGCGAGGCGAGTCCGCCCCGAAGCCGGCCGTCCTGAAAACGGGCGTGGAAGACGTTGCTCCTGATCGTGTCGAAGTCGACCCCAAGTGGCTCGCCACCATACCCAATCCTGTGCCCGAGCATGTCCTCCGTCAGTTGCAGAGGCGCGGCTATGAGGTGGAGCAGCACGAAGCGGTCCTGACAATGCCCCTCGGCGATGGGCAGAGAGTTCATGTACCCGTCGACGAGTTCCAGGTTCGCTACGTGGGCGACAATAGCCTTTAGCCCGACAGGCACCTTTCGTGGAGATCGGCGATGGGATCGGAAGTTCTCATGAATGCGTGAAACCTTCCAGGCTTCGTCGGGACGTGATCCATGCGATCGGGCGGAAACATGCGGGGTGTTCAACGTCCGCCCAATTAAATCTTCGTATGTTCAATCAGTTCCGTAAAGCGTTGCCGTTTCGCGGGCACCGATCGTTTCGCTGCAAATGACCGACCTCACGCTCCACGGGGGATGCGGCGAGGGCCGGTGTAGGTCGAGGTGCGCTCCGAGCATGGCACCGCAAACGTTTCCTTGCGTCGTCGATGTGTCGCGGATTTTGCGGTTTGAGTTATCTGATAAGGTTCCCCTCAACAGGAGATCTCGGATGAAGCGCGTTCGTGTCGCCGCTCGTTTGGTCATGATCGGATTCGTCGGCCTGCCCGGTTTTGCCCAGGGGGGAGAACCGGAGAAGACGAAGTCCGAGGTGAGGGAGACCATCACGGTGGTTGCCGATGCCGTGAAGGTCGAGCCGCAGGTTCCTGGCACCGTGAATATCGAGGAAGTTCCCGCGTCAATCCGGCTGGAGACGCAGCCCCAGTTCCAGTTCTATGACATGGCCGGCAAGGTGTTCGGCATCTCCACCCCCGGCGAGATCAATGATTCGGGACTGGAATTGCAAATGGTGGATGGAGCCGTTCGCAGTCAACTTGGGCTGCAAGAAGGGCAGGGTTTGAGCGTCGCGTCAGTCGCTCCCGGGAGCCCGGCTGCCCAGGTTGGTCTGGCCAGCAATGACCTGCTGCTCACCCTCGATGGCAAGCCGCTCGCCAAGCCTTCCGACTTGTCCGAGCAGCTGAAGGCCGCGGGAGAGAAGGACGTGACGCTCCGGATCCTTCGAGCCGGCAAGACGATTCAGCTTCAGGCCAGGCCGGTGCTCAAGGTCACGTTGGGGGCCGTACCCAGTGACGCCCAGAACTTCTTCATCGGAGTGACCAGCGAGCCGGTCGACGCGACCCTGAGGTCGCAACTCAACCTGGAATCCGACGGCGGGCTCGTCGTCCGGACGGTTGAGCCCGAGAGCCCGGCCGCCAAGGCGGGGCTGAAGACCTTCGATATCATGGTCTCGATCAGCGACCAGAACCTGAAAGATCGCGAGGCGCTCGTTGCCAAGATCCAGGACTCGAAGGGAAAGGCCATGCCGGTCAAGATCCTGCGGGAAGGCAAGGTCCAGACCCTGGAAATCACACCTGTGCCTCGTCCCAATGTGACGGCGAACGTGCGGTTTACCCTCAATCGTCAGCCCCCGGTCATCCGCATGATTCGTCCGACCGAAACGAATCCGGCAAATTCGTTCGTGACGGGCTCCTTGTTACGATCTGCCACGCAGGCCAATCTCGCTAACGATAAGCAACTTGCCGACGTCGTCAAGGAATTGCACGAACTCCGTCAGGTTGTCGAGAAGCTCCAGAAGGCGCTCGACAAGAAGGAAACCCCCGAGAAATAACTCTCCGAATCGCCTCCAAACGAGTTGCCAAGTGATTCGACTCGAGGACCGCTTCATCCCCACACCGATCACTCGATGCCGAGTGCTTGGAGTTGGGGGTGGAGCGGTCGGTTTCATTCTCGAGGTTGAAAAATCAGGCCGATTCGAGCCAAGATTACACATTGGCCGTCCTCACCGGACGCGATTGCCCGATTCGGGGCATTCTGGTAGAGTCCCGGCCTTGAGACTCCAGGACGAGGGTCGACCCGGGCGAAAACGTCGGCCGGGGAGCTTGCAGGGAGGCTTCCACCATGAACGCCCTCGAACACGCGATCTGGTTCGTGGGTGACCTGGATGACCCCTGGGTCGCGAACCTCGCCGACGCCTTGCCCCAGGACGTCACCCGCATTCCGGCGCAGGATGACTGGCTCGAGGCAGTTAACGCTCTCGGCGACGCCCTGCCGAGCCTGCTCGTGCTGCATCGAGCAACCTTGACGCCCCGAGACGTCGAGCGGCTCAACAATCTCCGCAACAAGCGAGACCCCAGGCCGGGCATCATACTGTGCGTCAGCCCGTATGCGCGTTATGCCGATCTCGAGCGTTGCTCCGAGTTCGTCGATGTCGTCCTGCCCGAGGCCACCGCCCGCGACACGATCCTAAGGCATCTCGCGGAACGAACGGGCAGGGGGGAGTCGTTGGCCTCGTCGCCGAATCGTGCGCAGATTCAGGTCGTGAGCAGCGACTTCGAGCTCCGTCAGACCCTGGCCACGGCCTGCGTGATCGCCGGGTATCGCGCGAGGGGCGTGGCCGGCTGGACGGAGGTAAGCCCGGGGGGCGTGGTGGTCTGGGATGTCCCCGTCCTCGAGAGGGATTGGCTCGAGACACTGAGTCGACAGTCTCCCCTGTCTTCTGTCATCACGCTCCTGGGGTTCGCCGATCGGGCGATGGTCCGTGAGGCGCGAAGTCGAGGGGCGTCGGCCTGCCTCGAGTCTCCTTGCGAATTGGCGGATCTTTTCTTCGTCATCGAACGACTCTCGACCTCCCGCATCGAACCGGCCCACGGTGTCCCGCCGCCTCCCGTCTCCAGCAGACGACCGACGCGCACAGTAGTCGATCCTCGACGCGATCCCTACAATTGATCCGCTCGGGAGTAACACCCTCGGCATCAATGCTGCGGTAGCACGGCTGTTCCAGGCGAACCTTTGGCGGCACTCGGCGATCCTTCGTAGGCTCCGTATCCTTTCAATCCCATGAGCAAGGTCTCCTCAAAGGCTCCGGGCACGGTCCGAGAACTCAAGGATCTGACTCGCCAGATCCAGCGGACCTCCGGGTTCCCGGAACTGCTCGCCGCGCTCAAGAACGGCCAGAGCGGCACGATCGATGGCGCATGGGGCTCGGCTGCGCCGCTCGTCTCCGCCGCGCTCGGACTGCACGCTCCTCAGACTTTAGTGATCGTGCTTGCGCACGTGGGGGATGTCGACGACTTCCGCGACGATGTGGCGACCTTCTCCGGCGTCATGCCCGAGGTCCTGCCGGCGTGGGAGCGGCTCCCTCGCGAGGCCGATGCCGGCGACGAGACCTTCGGCCGGCGCCTCCGGAACGTGAAGCGGCTCGCCTCGGAGTCGCCCCCACGCTTCGTGATCGCCCCGTTCCAGGCACTGCTCCAGCCGGTTCCGACGCTCGAGGCCCTGGAAAAGGCCTCGCGGACGATCCGGGTGGGCGACGTGATCCCCATCGAGGAGATCACCTCCTGGCTGGTGGATCGGGGCCTGGCGCGTGCCGAAGTTGTGGAGGTCCCCGGAGAATTCAGCCTCCGCGGCGGCATCCTCGACGTCTTCCCGGCCGATTCGACCGAGCCGGTCCGCATTGAGTTCTTCGGCGATGACGTCGAATCGATCCGTCCCTTCGACCCGGAAACACAGCGCTCGCTCGGCCGCTGGGACTCGGTCATGCTCACGGCCTCGCCCAAATACGACGGCGACGACCTTACGAGCCTTGGGCACGTCGCCGACATCTTTCCGGAAGGGACCTGGGTCGCGCTGCTTGAACCGAGCGACCTCAAAGAGGAGGGCCGCCACTACCTCGGCCGCTCGGAGGATCCCCGGGGCCTGTACACTGTCGAGAGCACGCTGGCCAAGCTCTTCCGCAAGCCCTCGATCACCGTGGCCACGCTCTCGTCGGATTCGCTCGAGGCGACCTGCCATCTCCGAATCGAGAGCGTCGAGCGCTTCTCGGGCGAGCTCTCCAAGGTGAAGGCCGAGCTCGACGGCGCCTCCGCGGGAGACCAGGTCCTCATCGCCTGCCACAACTCGGCCGAGGCTGAGCGGCTCAAGGAAGTCTTCGCCGACACGGCGATCGCCCAGACGGGCCGGCTCCAATTGACGGTCGGTCGGATCCGCGCCGGGTTCCACATGATCGACGCCGGGACGCTCGTCATCGGCGATAACGAGCTCTTCGCCCGCGCCGACATCCGACGCCCGACGACCCGTCGGCGGTATGAGAGCCGGGCGATCGACAGCTTCCTCGACCTCAACGAAGGGGACCTCGTCGTTCACGTCAACCACGGGATCGCCCGGTATCGCGGTCTCCAGATGGTCGACAAGACGAGCGAGCATAGCGAGGAAACCCTGCTGCTCGAGTTCGCCGAAGGCACGAAGATGTTCGTGCCGATCGCGAAGATCGACCTCGTTCAGAAGTACGTCGGCGGCGGCAAGGGGGAGCCCCCTCTCTCCAAGATCGGCTCCTCCTCCTGGGAGAAGCGCAAGAAGCGAGTAGCCGACGCGGTGGTCGACCTCGCGGCCGAACTCATCGACATCCAGGCCGCCCGCGAGAGCCGCGAAGGGATCTCGTATCCGGCCGAGGATAGCCACTGGATGGCCGAGTTCGAGGCCGCATTTCCTTACCAGGAGACGCCCGACCAGCTCTCGGCCATCGACGCCATCAAGGAAGACATGGCGAAGTCCAAGCCGATGGACCGCCTGATCTGCGGCGACGTCGGCTACGGCAAAACCGAAGTGGCTATCCGCGCGACATTCAAGGCGATCGACGCGGGCAAGCAGGTCGCCGTGCTCGTGCCGACGACGATCCTGGCCGAGCAGCACCATCGCAGCTTCACAGGGCGGATGGCCGAGTTCCCCTTCGCCGTCGAGGTCGTGAATCGGTTCCGGCCCAAGTCGGAGGTCCGCGAAGTTTTGAAGCGGACGGCAGCCGGGACGGTTGACGTCCTGATTGGCACGCATCGGATCGTGCAGAAGGACGTCAGCTTCAAGGACCTCGGCCTAGTCGTCATCGACGAGGAACAGCGGTTCGGCGTCGAGGATAAGGAATGGCTCAAGTCGCTCCGCTCGACCGTCGATGTCCTCACGCTTTCGGCGACCCCGATTCCGAGGACGCTCCACATGAGCCTCCTCGGCATCCGCGACATCTCGAACCTCGAGACGCCGCCCCCAGACCGCAAGGCCATCGAGACCCGGATCCTCCGCTTCGACGCAGAGACCGTCAAGCGCGCCATCCATCGCGAACTGAACCGCGACGGCCAGGTCTACTTCGTGCATAACCGCGTGCATGACATCCAGAACATCGTGGACAAGATCCAGGCGATCGTCCCAGAAGCACGCATCACGTTTGCCCACGGGCAGATGGGGGGCGAGGCCCTCGAGAAGACGATGCTCTCGTTCATCAGGCGCGACTACGACATCCTCGTTGCCACGACGATTATCGAGTCGGGCCTGGACATCCCCAACGTCAACACGATCTTCATCAACGAGGCCGACAAGTATGGCCTGTCCGACCTGCACCAGCTTCGAGGTCGCGTCGGGCGTTACAAGCATCGAGCATACGCTTATCTGCTCCTCGAGTCGGACAGGCCGGTGACCCCGAACGCCGTCAAGCGTCTCAAGGCCATCGAGGAATTCACCGAGCTCGGAGCCGGCTTCAAAATCGCCTTGCGTGACCTCGAAATCCGAGGTGCGGGCAATATCCTGGGGGCCGAGCAGTCGGGGCACATCGAGAGCGTCGGGTACGAGCTTTATTGCTCGCTCCTCGAGACGGCCGTCCGGGCCCTGACCAAAAAGCCGACCCGGCCGATGTTCGACTGCTCGATCGAGCTCTCCTGGCGTGCGTATCTGCCGAAGGATTATGTGCCTGGGCCTCGCGTCAAGGTCGAGCTGTATCGCCGACTGGGCCGGCTCAGGAGGATGGACCGGCTGGCCGACTTTCGACAGGAATTGATCGATCGCTTCGGGGCCCTCCCGAATCCGGCAATCAACATGCTAACCGAGGCGGAACTGCGGATCCTGGCCGAGCGCTGGCAGCTCGAGCGGATCCACGTCGAAGACGAATACGCCGTCCTCACCTATCGGAACTCGAAGCGGATCAAGCTCCTCTCCGACCGGAACCCGAAACGCGTCCGGATCGTCGACGAGAAGACGGCCTATGTCCCACTCGATGAAAAACGGCCTCACGGCACGGTCGTCGCCGCGACGATTAAACCTTTGCTGGAGACTCGTTTGTAAAGTCTCCGGAGGCACAGAGCCGAGGTGCTGCCGGTTCGAAAGGCCACGCGTCGAGGGTTGGACACGTCATGCGCATGTGGACCCGATTTCTGGGTCGACCCGTACGATTGCAAGTTTCGGACTTGCGACGACCCTGTGTCGTGGGTAATTTGTCCGACCTCATCTCACCTTGGCTGGACATAAGAATCCGCGCCGACCGATAACTCCAGAATGGCGTGGTTCGCTTCGAACAAACGAACGGACCCAGGCGGTAAGCTAGGAAGGCTAAGCGCTCTGCGTCACGACAGATCTCGATCTCCAAGGACGGAGAATATCCATGAACCGTCATGTCGTCGCCGGACTGATCGGCCTAGCCCTGGTGGGCTGCGCACAGGATCGTTCGGCGACCAATCCACCTGCCGGACCGGGTCAGGGAGTCGGGCCGGTCGGCCTGAGCCCGATCCCGTCGATCCACGAGGCGATTGTCAAGGACAACGCCAACGTCGATCCGGCCACCCTGCCGTCTAACGTCGTCGGGAGGGCGAACCAGCCCTATCCTGGCGTCCCTGCCATCCCCGTGCCGACCCAGACTGCCGAGGCTCAGCCGACGCAGCCCGCGCCGGCGTCTCCGATGCCGGCAGAAGCGGCCGCCACCGCCGAGCCGCAGCCGGCCCCGACGGCGCAGCCCGAAGCCGAGATCGCCTCGTCCGTCAAGGATGAGCCGATCCCGAGCGTCCCTGCCGCCACCGAGGAGCCTGCGGCTCCCGCCGCTGCCTCCGAGGCGAATTCGGCGGAAGCGGGTGCGACCCCCGAGGCTGTCCTTCCTGCGACGGAATCGCCGACTCCGGCGGCCCCCGCGGCCGAGGAAGTCGCCCCGGCGATGCCCGCCGAACCGGCCGCGACGGCTCCCGCTGAAGCCCCGGCCGCCGAGGCCACTCCCATCGCCCCGACGCCCGATCTCAATGCGCCTGGCGCCGACCTGGCCGTGCCGAAGGACGTGATGGAGGCCACCCCGTCCTCCGAATCTACCGCCCCGGCCTTGCCCCAGGAAACGCCCACCGCCACCGAAGCTCCGGCTGCCTCGCCCTCTCCGGCCCCGGCTCCCGCCGAAGTCCCGGCGGCTTCCCCCGCTCCGGCCCCGGCCGAGACGACTCCACCGGCCATCGAGGCTCCGCCCGCTTCCGCCGCGGCGCCTGCTTCGGGGGACTCTTCGGCGATCGAGCTTCCGCCCACGTCCCCGGATGTGGTCCCCGCCCAGGTGGATAAGCCGCTCGCTCCTTCGGGTGCCGAGTCTTCCGCCTTGGTCCCGGGCGAGCCTGGTCCGATCGAACTGCCCCCGACCGGGCCCGAGACGGCGGGGCCGGATGCCACGATTCCCGGCGCTTCCGATCCGCTCGCCATCCCGGCTTCGAACCCGCAGCCGATGCCGACCGAGGCCCCTGCGTCGCCGATCCCGGCGCCGGCAGTCGCGGCCCCCGCTCCCGCCGCGTCGGACGAGCCAACCTTGCCCGACCTGCCGCCCCTCTCCGCACCCGGCTCGGACTCGAAGGAAATGGTGCCGCCCCCGGTGGTCAACCCTTCCGCCAGTGCTCCCAAGTCGAGCGTTCGCCCGCCGATCGTGCCGGCCTCGATCCGGCCATCGACGCCAAAGCCCACGACCAGGCCCGTCACCCTGCCGAAGACCTCGGTGGGGACCAAGTCGGCCGCAGTGAATGTCGGAGCCCCCATCGGGGCTCCGAATTCTTCGGCCGCGCCCATCGATACGAACGTCCAGACGACGTCCAACAGCGCCACGATGCTCCAGTCGAGGCTCGGCGCGTCAGACCTGCTCGAGGCGGGCAAGGTCGCCGCGAGGGTCGGTGACGAGGTCATCACGCTCCACGAACTCACGCTCGGCGTCAAGCAGAAGCTCCGCCGCTACCCGGGTCAGCAGCCCAGTCGCGAGCAGCTCAACATGGTGGCCGCGGCCGTCATGGCGGAGATGATCGAAGAAAGCATGCTGTTTCAGGAAGCCAAGCGTGAATTAAAAAATCCTAAGCAAATGCAAATGTTAATGGGATTTGCCGAAAAATACTGGAATGAAGAAGAAGTGGAACCCATGATCAAGAAGACGGCCTCGGCCAATGTCTATGAGCTCAAGAAGAAGCTCGAAGAAAAGGGTGAGTCCCTCGATCGCATGCATGACAATTACCTCCGTGGTTTCGTAGCGAAATCGTTCATTCAGAATAAGCTCTCGAATAAGTTATCCGTGTCCCTTCCCGAAATGCGCGAATACTATAACGAGCATCTCAAGGATTTCGACCAGCCGGCCATGGTGTCCTGGCGTGAGATCGTCGTCGATTTCAGGAAGTCGGGGGGCCCGGTCGAGTCCAGGAAGAAGGCCCTGTCCCTGATGGCCCGGCTGAGCAAGGGGGAGCCCTTCGCCAAGGTCGCCCAGGCCGAGAGCCAGGGGCCGAATAGCAAGGAGGGGGGACTCTGGGAGACCTCGCCGGGGAGTTACGCCATTGCCCCGGTCAACGAGGCCCTGGAGAAGTTGAGGCCAGGCCAGATCAGCCAGATCATCGAGACGCCCGAGAGCCTGCACATCGTTGTGGTCGAATCCCGGCGAGCGGCCGGCCCCGCCTCCTTCGCGGATGCCGAGATCCAGCGCAAGATCCGGAACTCGATCCATTCCAACAAGCTGCAGAAAGCGACCACGGGCTTCATCGACAAGATCCGCGAACAGACCCCGGTCGTCACCATGTTCGACAATACCGCCAGCGACCCTCGCATCGTGATCCAGCGTATGCAAAAGCGTTGATTGCAAGATCACGCACCTTCCATCGTCACGATGGTCGATCTCCCTCTCCGCCGATCTCTAGACGCTCCGTCCTCTCCTCGTCTTGTTGCATGACACGTATGGAACCGATCGCCTCGATGGCCGAGGCCGGTTGGCCTCCTCGAGCGAGTCTTGAGGTCGATTGCTTTGCCGGCGACGCTCGGGTAGCATGCATTGCATGACGCTGGCTCCGCATGGCCGAGGCGGCGTGGAAGCTCATCCATCATCTGCTGAGGGCGTTCACCGTCGATGGCCACGGCAGCCAAGCCGCGTTTCGAGATACCCCTCGACACTCACGTCCGGCTCGTGACGCCCGAGCGGATCATGTTCGAGTACCCGCTGGCCGGTCCTTTCCGACGCTATTTCGCCTACCTGATCGACGTCGCAGTCGTCTTCCTCCTGATCGCCATCGTCTCTGTGGTCTTACTGCTACTCTCGTCAGCCCTCAGCGCCGGGTCGGGCCTGGGGCCGATCTTCATCGCCTACTTCGTGATCATGTGGGGCTATCGGGGCGCCTGCGAACTCTTCATGAATGGGCAGACCCTGGGGAAGAAGGCCCTGGGGATCCGCGTCGTCTCGGATAACGGCGTCCCGATCACGCCGGCCCAGGCGATCCTCCGCAACCTCGTCGGCTCGCTCGACGGGACGGTCCCCTACTTCGTCCGGCCCGACCTCTCGGCGATGGCCCTCATGTTCGGCCTGACGAGCATGATGCTGACCCGCAAGTTTCAGCGCCTGGGAGATCTCGCCGCCGGGACGATGGTGGTGGTCGAGCGCAGCCAACGTCGCACGGGCGTGATCCGGATCGAGGACAAGAGCGTGGCGAACGTCCTGCCATTGCTCCCGCTCCGAATCGAGGCGGGATCGGAAGTCGCCAAGGCCCTCTCGGACTATGTCCGGCGTCGCGCCCGCTTCGGCAAGGCCAGGCGCGACGAGATGGCCGAGCACCTGGCTCGACCCCTCCGCCGCCGATACAACCTCCCGCCCGCGACCTCGGCCGATGAGGTCGTCTGCGCGGTCTACCATCGGGTCTTCCTCGGAGAGTGACGATGCGGGTTGCCGATCGGCTGGCGCAACGCGAGGGCTCCTGGCGAGAGTTGGACGAGATCCTGGAGAATCTCTCCAGTCGGAAAGTCCCCAGGTCGCAACGGTCGGCGCTCATCCTTCGCCTCGGCGAACTCTATCGCTCCGCATGCACCGACCTCATGCTGGCCGAGGCCCACGACCTGCCCCGGGACACGATTACCTATCTTCATGCCTTGGTGGGTCGGGCCCACAACGCCGTCTATCGGGCCAAGGGTTTCCGGTTCAAGGACTGGGGATTCGTCCTCTTCAACCGGGCGCCGCGCATCCTCAGAAGTGACCCGGCGGTCAAGATCTCGGCGATGATCTTCTACGGCGGATTCATTCTTTGCGCTTTGCTCGCGGCCGGTCAGCCGGATTTCGCCAGGCGAGTGCTCCCCGAGTCGTCCATCGAAGAGATGGAGAACATGTATGAGCAACCGCTCAAGGGCGAGCGGAAGGATGGGATGACACGCGACGATTCGATGATGGCCGGGTTCTACATCCAGCACAATACGTCGATCGGGTTGAGGTGCTTCGCCGGGGGGCTTCTCTTCGGGCTCGGGAGCATCTACGAACTCGCATCGAACGCCCTCCTCCTGGGCACGGTCTTCGGGTACATGGCGACGACCTCGGCCGCCTCGAATTTCTACACCTTCGTGACGGCGCACGCCCCATTCGAACTCACGGCGATCGTCCTGGCAGGGGCGGCGGGAATGCGTCTCGGCTACGGCCTGATCGAGACGAAGGGGGAGACCCGGGTCGCCTCCTTGCATCGCGAGGCGAAGAACGCGCTCCCGGTCGTGTCGACGTCGGTCGTCCTGTTCGTGTTCGCCGCGTTCATCGAGGGCTACGTCTCCGCGTCCTCGCTCGAATACATCTACAAGGCCCTCGTGGCGATCGGCAGTGCCGTAGTCCTGGTCGCCTATCTTGCCCTGGGCGGCCGGACCGTCGAAAATCCGACCGAGGGCAACGCCCCCGCGATCTCGTCCCGGACCGCGCTCTCGATGTCCTGATCCTGGAGTCGTGTACTTGGCCGTTCACCAGACCTGGGTCCAAATCAAGGAACGCTCGTTTCTCGACCTCCTCGACCTCGCCTTGATGGTGGTCCGCGAGCGCCCGCTGACGTTAGGCCTGACGGCCTTGCTTGGTGTGGCCCCCTTCGCGGCGCTCAACACCTGGCTCGCGTCCCTCCCGGAATTCCCCGCGTTCCTGCTGCCTTTCATGTTCGCGGTCGAGGCCCCCTGGGCGACGGCCCCGCTCACCGTGGTCCTCGGAGGCATGATGTTCGGAGAAAGGCCGGGCGTCCCCCAGGTGTCGAAAGCCCTCTCGCGCGCCTTCGTCCCGATGTTCTTCCTGCAGTTCATGGCGCGAATCCTCCTGATGAGTTTCTTCCTGTTCTACATCATCGTGCCGATCAGGTTTGGATTCGTGAATGAAGTGGCCTTGCTCGAGCGAGGGCGCTGGCGGGCGGTCTATCGACGGTCGGCGAATCTCTCCGAGGATTGCGGCGGCGACCTCTTCGGTCAATGGTTGGGCCAATTCTTCTTCGGGGGCCTGTTCGTGCTGGGTTTCTGGGCGGGGACAGGGGCTATCCTCCAGGTCCTCTTCAGCAACGAAACGACCTGGGATCCCCAAACGAAAGACATGCTCGACATCCGCATGCACTTCGCGGTCTGGCTGGCAATCTCCTTCTTCGCCGTGGTGCGATTCTTGACCTACCTCGACCGTCGGATCCGCCTCGAGGGCTGGGAACTCGAGTTGCGGCTCCGCTCGGCGGGACGCGCGTTGGAGGCCGATCGGCGATGGTGAGCCTCGCGACGATAATACTGACGCTGGCATTTGCTGCGACGTGCCAGGACGCGGACGCTCCCGACTCCCAGGTCGATGGGATCCGCTCGGCGCTCAGCAAGAACGAATATCCCTGGTATGACTCCAAGTCCCACACGGCGAAGCCCATCTGGCCCGCCGAGGAATGGTCGTTCGACTGGTGGAAGAGGAATTTCGGCTGGGTAGGCAGGATCTTTGGATGGTTCGGCAGGCTCCTGTCGAATATCCCGAGGTCGATGCGATTCAACCTGGATTTCAACCTCGTCCTCATCCTGTTCATCGGGATCGTATTCCTCGTGATCCTCTGGCTGGCCTGGTATTACTCGCGCGACGTGGACTGGAGTCAGGAGCCGAGGCCGAAACCCGGCGTCAGCCTCGCGATGATCGAGGGGTTGCCCTCCGGGATCCCGCACGAGGTCATCGACTACTGGACCGAAGCCAACCGCAGGCGATCCCTGGGCGATTACTCGGGC
The DNA here is from genome assembly GCF_049331405.1 of Singulisphaera chitinilytica. Lineage (NCBI taxonomy): Bacteria > Pseudomonadati > Planctomycetota > Planctomycetia > Isosphaerales > Isosphaeraceae > Singulisphaera > Singulisphaera chitinilytica. The sequence goes on along the minus strand of NZ_CP186274.1, from coordinate 4,232,899 downwards.
GCGGTGGTCTACCTCTTCGCTCACCAACTCCTGATCCTGGATCGGCTCCGGATGGTGAACCTCACCCCGGGAAAGACGGCCCGTCAGATCGTCCGCTCGATCACCGACAGCCGATATCAGGTTTGGATCGAGCCGAGCCTTCGACTGTTCGAAGCCGCTTACTACGGGCATCGCCCCCCGTCTCGCGAAGCCTTCGAGGAGGCCTGGACCTCGGCTGACTCGCTGCAACGAAGCGCCAGCGAAAGGGGCGTCTCCTGATGCAAGGCCGCCTCGGGATCTTGCTCTGTCGCGGCCTCCCGATCCTCGGCCTCCTGGCCCTGGTCGGTTGCGGCGGGGGTATGCTCGATACGAACTATGGTCGCGTCCGGGGCCAGAGCGTGAATGGGACCGGGACCTTCGCCGAATTACTCCGCGAAGAAGGTCATGAGGTCCGGACGGCCTTTCGACTCTCTGACGAACTGAGTGATTGGTCCGATGTCATCGTGCGCTTCGCGCCCTTCCCGGGTCCTCCCCTCAAGGAGGAGGCCGACTGGTATCACCGGTGGCTGAATGGGGGAGCGGGCCGGCGCCTGATCTACGTGCCCTCGGACTTCGTCGCGACGGCCGAATACTGGGATGAAGTCCTCAAGCACCTGCCCGCGGGCACGAGCGAAAAGCGCAAGGAAACCGCGACGAAGAACCGCGACGAGGCTCGCGACTGGTACAAGTCCCTGCCGCCTATCCGGAAGGACGTGGCCACGCCCGAGGAGTGGTTCGCCGTCGCCGCGACGAACGGAGCGCCTGAGGTTTGCAAGACGCTCGGAGGGCCCTGGGGTGAAGTTCTCGACGCCAAGGCCCTCGCCATCACGCGTCACCAGACCTTGAAGGTCGACAGCGAGAGCATCCTCCTCTCTGGGGACGACTTCCCCCTGGCCATCGAATGGATGACCACCAGTGATAGCCAGGTTCTCGTCGTGGCCAATGGTTCGTTCCTCCTGAACGCCACGCTGCTGAACGAGGCGAGGATTCCGCTCGCCATGGATGTCGTCTACTGGTTGGGCACCGACGCCTCGAACGTGGCGTTCGTGGAGGGTAGGTCCGTGGCGGGCGCGGGGGCCTCGAGCCCGTCCGTCTTCGCATTGCTCTGGATCTATCCCTTCGGCTGGGTCGTCGCCCAATTGATGCTCATGGGTTTGATCGCTTGCCTGGCGAGGGCGCCCAGATTGGGCCGCGCCCGCTCGGCCCCAACCTCCGGAGAAGACCGGCCCTCGGCACATCCCGAGGCCTTGGGGGCGCTGTTGGCCCGCGTCCGGAGGCCGAGCGAGGCCCTGGTGGTCCTCGATGCCTATCGGCGTTGGCGGCTCGCGTCGAACTCCCCGCGTAAGAATCAGGCTCCTCCAGAGCCGCTCCCCAAACCCGAGTCGCCCTCGTATGAATGACTTCGATCCACCCCCCGAACCCGAGTCGCTCCTCCCCAGGGAATTGACGTCGATCCCCGAGGCGATCGATGCGTCCGAGCCGGCCGAGGCGACTGAACCCAACATCGAGGCCGAGCCGTCCGGGTCGAATGCGAGCCCCGTCCGGGAATGGTCCCTGCGCGTGTCCGCCGAACTCAACAAGGTGTTCGTCGGCCAGCGAGACCTGGTCCAGGGCGTCCTCGCCGCGCTCCTCGCCGAGGGGCACGTCCTGATCGAGAGCGTCCCCGGCCTGGGCAAGACGCTCCTCGTCCGCGCCTTCGGCCGGATCCTGGGCTGCGAGTTCAGCCGGATCCAGTTCACACCTGACCTCATGCCCTCGGACGTCACCGGCTCCCCCATCTACGACGAGAAGATCCATGACTTCCGATTCCGGCCCGGCCCGGTCTTCACCCAGTTGCTCCTCGCCGACGAGATCAACCGCGCCCCGGCCAAGACGCACTCGGCGCTCCTGGAGATCATGCAGGAGCGACACGTCACGGTAGACGGCGTGAATCACGCGATCGAGCCGCCGTTCCTCGTGATGGCCACGCAAAACCCGATCGAGTCGGAAGGGACTTACAACCTCCCCGAGGCCCAGCTCGACCGCTTCCTCTTCAAGCTCATCGCCGCCTATCCGAGCCTCGAAGAAGAGACGAACATCCTGCGCCTGCACACGCAAGCCCAGGGGCTCGAGGTCAAGTTCGCGACCGACCTCCAGACCGTCACCAGCCCCGATGAGGTGCTGGCGATGCAGCAACTCTGCAGTAGCGTCCTGGTAGATGAACATATCCTCGGATACATCGCCACGCTCGTCCGCAAGACCCGCCAGTGGCCCACATTCACACTCGGCGCCTCGCCTCGCGCCGGGGTCGCCGTACTGCGAGGGGCCAGGGCGGTCGCCGCGCTCGAAGGTCGTGACTTCGTCCTCCCCGACGACGTACAGGCCGTGATCCTCCCCGCCTTGCGACACCGCGTGATGCTGACCCCCGAGGCCGAGGTAGAAGGCCAGGGTGCCGATGAATTGCTGCTGGAACTGGTCCGATCGGTGGAGGTCCCCCTCCGATGATCTGGCCGGGCCGAACGATGGCCAGGGTGCTGCTCCTCCCGGCGCTCCTGTCGTTGTTCCTGTTCATCTCCGACGTCCTGAGCATCGTCGTCATCACGGTCGATGTCCTGATCGGATTCGCCGTCTTGCTCGACCTCACGACCCTCATGGGTGCGACCAGGTTTCGTGCCGAGCGACATTGCTCCAGCGTCGGCTCGATCGGCGAACCCCAGAAGATCGAGCTCAAGATCGAATCCCTGGGGACACGCGGGCGTTTGATGCGGGTGAAGGACGACTTCCCCGAGACCTTCGACGCCGAACCGAGCGAGTTCCTCCTGCGCATCCCGAGGGGAGGGCACGCCGCCGTCACCTACACCGCAACGCCGAAGCGTCGTGGCACGTACACCATGAAGTCGGTCTTCGCCCTGATCGACAGCCGCCTCGGATTCTGGCAGCGTTCCGCGGCGTTCGAAGCCGAAACCGTGATCCGCGTCTATCCCGATATCCGGCAGATCGCCCAGTACACCTTGCTGGCACAGCGCGATAAGCTGAGCACGCTGGGGATGAGGCGGTCGCGGCGGCTCGGGACGGACAACGAGTTCGAGCGGCTCCGCGACTACACCGACGGCGACGAGCCTCGCCACATGGACTGGAGGGCCACGGCACGCCGGCGCAAGCTGACCGTCCGCGCCCACCAGACCAACCAGAGCCAGCGTCTGATCTTCCTGATCGACTGCGGCCGCATGATGGCTGGGGACACCGGCGGAGGCTTCTCCCCGCTCGATCACGCCTTCAATGCGATGCTCATGCTCGCCCACGTCGCCCTGATCCGAGGAGATCAGGTCGGCCTGCTCGCGTTCTCCGATCGGCTTTTGACCTACGTCCCTCCCTCGGGCGGGGCCAAGAAGGTCCGTCGCCTGGTCCATAGCGTCCATAACATCTTCCCCGAGATCGTCGAGCCTCGTTATGACCGGGCTTTCGTCGAGCTCGAGAAACGCTGTCGCAAGCGTTCGTTGATCATCCTGATGACCAACATCTTCGACGATGTGAACGCCGACATCGTCTCCGACCACCTCGTGAACATGGTGGGCCGGCATTTACCGCTAGGCGTCTTTTTGAGGGATCAGGATATCTTCAACATGGCCGATCAGGCACCCGACCAGGGCCCTGGGCTCTACACCGGCGCGGCGGCCGCCGCCATGCTCAACTGGCGTGAACGCGTCCTCGTGGGCCTCCGACATCGAGGGGCGTTGACCCTGGACACGTTCCCCGACGACCTCACGGCACCCCTGATCAACCGCTACCTGCAGATCAAGGCCCGGCACCTGCTTTGATCCCTGCCGTGATCCGATGCGTTCGTGTTCGAGTCTGGCTGGCTCCAATCGCGCAAATAATCCTTCGAACGATGATATTAGTCGGACTAACATCTCAATCGAAGAAATTCGGGCATAATTGCCTATCAATAACCTGAAGGTAAGAAGCGACGATATGAGCTCGATGTTCCCTCCCGCTCCGGATGAAGTGCCGATCAACCCCTACGAAGCTCCCAAGGTCGAAGGCATCGCCTTGCCCGAAGTCATGGACCTCGACCCCACTTCGGCAGAGGCCATTCGTCGCATCCATCTCAGGCATGAATCGTCGATCAAGAGCATCGGGAATTTGATGTTGTTCGGGGCGATTCTTTGGATCCTTTTCGGGAGCTTGACCAGCGTTATCGGCTCGGTGGCCCTTTTCTCTCGGAATCAGGTTAATACCGAGGGCCGGAATGATGCCCTCCTCTTACCTGTTGGAATAGTCTTGCTTTCGTTCGGAATCTTCTTTTTTATCGTCGGGAGAGGGATTCGCCGGTTCGAACCCTGGGCACGTCGGCTGGAGATCATCGCGTGCTCATTCGGCGTGATTTCAATCCATCCGATCTCGATGGGCCTGTCGATCTACACGCTCTATTTGCTGCTCTCGTCCAAGGGGAAGGTCGTCTTCTCCCCCGAATATCGAGAAGTCATCAAGCTGACCCCCCATGTCTTCTATCGGACCAGCCTCCTGGTCAAGATCCTCGTCACCTTGCTCGCGGTCGTCCTCGTGTTGATGATCATCGGGGGCATCTTCACTATCATGAAGACTTGAGGATGCCTTGAATTCGCGAAGTTCCGGCATCGATTTCAGGCGAGGCCTGCGGGTTGGCGTGAGTCGGATGATCTTCTAAGATCGCCTTGATTCGGATCAACGGCCTCAACCTTTCCAGGTTACGTGACCCTCATCGGACAAGAAAAGGGCAACTCCATGATTCGACTCGGGATCGTCGACTTCGACACCAGCCATGCCGTCGAGTTCACCAAGAGGTTCAACCACGTCGACATCGGCGAAGACCAGTGGGTTGAGGGGGCCAAGGTCGTCGCCGGTGTGCCGGGGCGTTCGGAGATCTCGCCCGCGGTGATCGGGCCGAATACGGAGAAGCTCAAGTCGTATGGGGTCGAGATCCTCGACGACCCCGCGGCCCTCTTCGGCAAGATCGATGCGGTGCTGATCGAATCGGTCGACGGGAGCGTCCACCTCGAACGCGCGATGCCGTTCCTGGAGAAGGGGATGCCGACGTACATCGATAAGCCCTTCGCATGCAGCCTCGCCGACGCCAAGGCCCTGATCGAGATCGCCGAGCGCAAGCATATCCCGATCATGTCGAGCTCGAGCCTACGCTACGCCCCCGAGGTTGTGGCGGCCAGGGGAGGGAAGGGGCCCCTGGGAGATATCATCGGTGTCTCGACGTATGGCCCCGCGCCGACCCATCCCAGGAACCCCGGCCTCTTCCACTACGGAATTCATCCCGTGGAGATGCTCTACACCCTGATGGGCGGGGGCTGCCGCAAGCTGACCTGCCTCAGCGAGCCCGGCGCCGAGGTCGTGACCGGCGTCTGGTCGGATGGGCGGTTGGCCTCGGTCCGAGGCATCCGCACCGGCGTGGCCGACTACGGGTTCACCGTCTTCGGCAGCAAGGGTGTGGCTACCCAGGGGGTGGGGACGACGTACATCTACCGGGAGTTGCTCAAGCAGATCGTGTCGCTTTTCACGACTCGACAGCAGCCCATCGACCCTCGCGAGACGCTCGAAATCGTGGCCTTCATCGAGGCGGCCAGGAAGAGCAGCGAGGCCGGCGGGGCTGCCGTCGAGATCAAACTCTGAGGGCAAGACTCAGCCGGCGGTTTTCGGGGACGGCTCGGCCTTGGTTTGAAGCTTGGTGAGCTTCTCCAGGAAGTCGACCACGGACGGGTTGTCCCACTCCGCCGACCCGACGTCGCTCGAGACGACCCGGCCATCCGGGGCGATGATGAACGTCGCGGGGATCCCCTCCGTCGCGAACACGTCGGGCATGTCCGTCGCCCTGAGGATCGTCATCGGCCAGTGCTTGTCGCGCAGGAAGGTGCGGACGGGCTCGGCGGAATCGTCGGTCGAGACGCAGACGAAGGCGACATCCTTGAGCCTGGAATTTCCGGCCAGGTTCGCGATTGAGGGCATCTCCGCCACGCAAGGCGGGCACCAGGTCGCCCAGATATTCAGGAAGATCGTCTTGCCGCGGAATTTGCTCAGTTCCACCGTCTCGCCGCCGAGGTCTTGCAACTTCCAGGCGAAGTTCGCCTCGCGGATGGCGTTTGGCGAGTCGAGCCGAGGCGCCGAGAGGTCGCCGCCCGTTGGAATTTTCGGGCCGAAGAACGCGAGGTAGAGAACCCAGGCCAGGACGGAGCCCAGGATGATTAACTTCCAGGGGCGTGCGGGGGGAGGCGTGGTCATGTCCTGGTCCTCGTCGAAGAGAATGCGGATCGGGCTGGCGAGCCGGCCGGCGTTAGATTCCCGGCCCTGGCTTCCAAAACTCCACCTTCAATAAAGACGGCCCCGAGATCAAGGCAAATGTCATTCGCCGAGTCTCGAGGCCGAATTATAGGGGAGTCAGGGCATCGACGCGTGGAATGACACGTCGAGTTGGCCTCAGTCGTCGCCGCGGGTAGCGGCGACGGGCGCCAGGAGGTTCTCGACCGGGGCGTAGTCGTCGGTCAGGACGATTCCTCGCGAACGCAGGTCGACGGCCTTCTGGTCCTCGGGACCATACGGCCTGGGCTCGAAGAGTCGGTCACGCTCGAAGAACTTGGGATCGTCGTCGCGGCTGCCGAGGTCCTTGAGGATGTCGTCGAGCGGTTGCTTCGAGGCGACCACCACGAACGTCTCACGCAGGCCCGCCCCCGGCACCTCGTCGGTGCCGAAGATGTAGACATGGGGGAAGGTCTTCTCGGCCGTCTTGACCCAGGCTCCGAGGAACCCGCCGTAATTCCTCGCCTTTGCGAGGGCCTCCTTCTCGACGCGGGCCTTGGCCTCATCGGAGCTGATCGACTCCTTCTCGATCCTGCGCTCGGCGTTCCGCTTGGCGGTCTTGTCGGACTCGTAGACGTCGATGATGTTGATCATGTAGACGCCGTCCGGCGACAGCATCTTGCCGAGCTTGTCGTTGAACTGCTGGGTCGTGAGGTGCCAGGGGACGGAGAAGTCGTTGAACGCATCGCCGAAGATGAGGTCGTACTGCTTGTTGTTCTGGTTCTTCTCGACGAACTGGCGGGCGTCGCCCCAGTAAGTCTGGATGGTCGTGTCTTTGGGCAGACCGGTAGCGATCTCGTTGGCCTTCGTGACCGCCGGGTCGATCTCCGCGACGTCGACAGCCGTGCCGGGGAAGGTGTGCTGCATGTAGCGCTGGAAGGTGTAGGCACCGCCGCCGAGGAAGAGGGTCTTCATGGGGTCGGCGTCCTTGGTGTTCGCCTTCTCACCCGCGGCCTTCTTCTGTTTCGCCTGAGCGATTCGGTGCGCGACCAGGGCATAGATATGCTCGTAGTCGTAGTCGAGCCGCTCGGGGTGGCCGAGGATGAAATAGCCGTGGATCAGGTTGTCGAGGACCAGGGTCCGCTTCTGCCCTTCGGCATCGGGTTCATTCTCGACCTTGATATAGTAGTAGTCGCTCTCGTCGAGGTAGGCCAATCCATCTTCGGTGATAGCAGGGTTGCCTATCTTCTCGCGGATGCCCCACTTTTCCCCCTGTTTTTCAAACCAGGGATAGGGGATGAAAGCGAGCAGGCAGAGTCCCAGCGGGATGCCCGCCCAGGCCGCATGGACCACCGATCCGAGTGCAGTGGCAGCGAAGGCGAGGATGGTCCCCAGGACGAGGAGAAGCCCCTTGGTCCCGAAGAAGTCGATGAGCACGAAGCCGGAGAGGAACGTCCCCAGGATGCTCCCCACCATCCCCCACGCATAGACCTGGCCGATGGCGGTGCCGGTCCGCTTGCTCCGACGCAGGCGTTCGACGGCGAGTTTCGCCACGACCGGGCTCACGGTCCCCATCGAGAGGGCCGGCAGGAAGAAGACGACCATCGTGACAAGCAGCACGCGGGAAGGCCACGCCATGTGGATGGCGGGCAGCCCAGGCAATTGCAACTCGTTCAGCGTGATCGCCCGGCTCAGCATGGATTTCTTGCTGCCGTCGAAGAGCCCCTCGTCGGTCAAGTGGGGCGGCGTTTCCAGGAGGAGCACCGAGAGGGTCAGGATCGACGCGGCGAGGAAAAGCCAGCTCGCGTGCTTCTCATTCCTTACGAAGTCGGCGACCTTGCCACCGACGAGGTTTCCCAAGCTCAAGCCGCCGAGGAGGACGCCGATCACGCTCGTCCAGCCGTAGATGCTCGACCCGAGGTGTCGCTGTACCAGTCGCCCGGCGACCATCTCGAGGGCCATGAATGTCAGGCTGGCGATGAACGAGAGTACGGCGAGGTCGGTCAGGCTCGTGCGAGACATCTCGGTCGAGTCGTCGACGACCGCGATTTCTTCGGTGAGGGCGTCGGCCTCGCGCTTGGCGGCGAGGAGCCGGGTGATCCCGACGATTGCCAGGGCCAGCGTGAGGAAGTGACCGACAAGGGCCACCGGGTTCACCGTGATCGAGGCCAGCGTGAGGCCGGGGACCGGGACCGAACGCACGACCGAGGGGACAGAGCTGAGGCCCAGGAAGACCGCCGCCAGTAGTCCGACCAGCGAGCCCAGTTTGTGTCGCAGCATCGCCGCCGACAGGAGCGCGAGGGCCGCGCCGACGAGGGTGACGATCGTGGAGATCGGGGCGACGTACATCAGGATGAAGCCGGCGATGAACGTCCCGACGATCGAGCCGATCGCGCCGAAGAAGTAGATGTCGCCGATTGCGCTCCCCGCCCGCTTGGCCTGCTCCACGGCGATCTTCGCCACGACCGGTCCGATCATGCCGAGTACGGTGGTCGGGATCAGGAAGTCGAGCGTGACGACGAGCATCGTCCGGAGGTTCCAGGGTATCGAATCCAGGCCCGGGGTCAGCCCGACGATGGCGTTCATCCAGAGGCAGCTCAGGCTCAGGAAGGCCCCGATCGCGTAGAGGGGGCCGATCGCCTTGCCCGGGTCGATCCGGTCGGCCAGGCGCCCGCCCAGCACGTTTCCGAGACAGATTCCACCGAGCATGATGCCGATCACGCTGGTCCAGACGGTCAGAGAGGCCCCCACATGATTCGCGACGAGGCGGCTGGCCACCAACTCGAGGATCATGATGCAGAGGCTGCTGAAGAAGGCGAGGAGATAAGGCAGGAGGCGGACGGCGAAGCCCTTCATGCGGCGGCGACTCCAGGAGGCGCGGTCGAGACCACGACGAATGTTTAGATCCCGTTACCTTAGCCGACGTTACGAGCATCCACAACGGTTTCCCCACCCATCATTTTTCCGGATTTCTTCGGTGAGCGGCGCGTGGGCGCAGCCGAAACCCACCCCAGGTCTCGAGTCGGGTTTGACCCTTTTGCCGTGCTCGGCTAGCATCCCGGTCCCTCTAGGCCAGGTCCACGTTCCCGATCCACCTCGACCCGAGGCATTGCCCGTGCGCCCGGACTACGCTCGCCAGTACCGTGAACTCTGGGAAGGCCACTGGTGGTGGCGCTCACGCGAGAAGTACGTCCTCGGCTGGCTCGAGCGACTCCATCGTCGGTCCGACCTGGGACGGATCCTCGACGTCGGCTGCGGCGACGGCCTTCTCTTCGACGCCCTCCGGCGCTTCGGCCACGTTGAGGGCCTCGAACCAGACGCCTCGCTCCTCAGCAATCCGAAGTGGCGAGATCGGATCTCCGTCGAGCCGCTCGACTCCTCCTTCGCCCGCGAGGAAACCTACGATCTGCTATTGATGCTCGACGTCCTGGAGCACATCGACGACGATGGCGAGGCGCTGGAGTCCGCCTTCAAGGCGCTGCAACCGGGCGGTTTCCTCGTCCTGACGGTCCCGGCCCTCTCCTGGCTCTGGAGCCAGCACGACGAGGCCAACTCCCACTTCCGTCGCTATCACTCGGCCAGCTTGCGTGAACGATTGGCGTCCGCGGGGTTCGAAGTCGAGCAGCTTCACTATTTCTTCTTCTGGACGGTCCTGCCTTTGCTTGCGAGGAGATTCCTAAGTCCGGCGCAGCAAGGGCACTCGGAATACGAGGTCCCGATCCCCGGGCGGCTTGTGAACCGCGCCTTGACCCGCCTCAGCCTCGTCGATCACGCCCTCGGGCGGGTCATGCGCTGGCCGGTCGGGAGTTCCTTACTGGCGATTGCGAGGCGGCCTGTCGGGTCGAAACGCCGGGCTGTCCGAATTTCGAGCGATGAACGGTTGCTCTCCGACGCATTCGCCGCACAATAATATGGATCAAGCCGGCTCGGCGCGGAAGCTGATCCTGAACTCATGTTCGCCCCCTATCCATCGGTCTCTCCATGATCCTTTGTGTGACTCTGAATCCTTGTCTCGATAAGACCCTCACGGTTCCTCCCTGGAAACCCGGCGAATCGATCCGAGGGATGGCCCTCCGCGAGGTCGTGGGGGGCAAGGGGAATAACGTCGCGCGAGCCCTCACCCGGCTAGGCCGCAAGGCCCGCCCCGTCACGTTCCTCGGCGGAGGGGTCGGGGATCATTGCCAAGAACTGCTCAAGAACGATGACGGCCTCGACCCGCTGGTCACCTGCACCGCGTCGTCGACCCGCGTCATCCTCACGGCCCGGACCCAGGACAGCCCGGAGCAGACGGCCTTCTTCGACCCCGACCCGGCCATCACGCCCTCGGAGGCCGAGGCCCTCTTCCATCGCGTCGAAGGGGCCCTGTCCGAAGGGGGCGTCCAGGCGCTCACCCTCTCGGGATCGAGCCCTTCCGTCTCCACCCACGGGCTTTACAGCGACCTGATCGCCCTGGGACGGTCGCGGCGGGTCCCCGTCTTCCTCGACACCTACGGCCCCGCACTCGACGCGATCTGGGGCTTCTGGCCGGACGCGATCCAGCTCAATCGACGCGAGGCCGCCACGCACCTACGCGTCTCTTCGGCCTCTGATTCCGACGTCTCGGCGTTGCTCGAAGACTGGGCCAGGCATGGAGTGGTCTGCGGGATCGTGACCGATGGAGCCGGGCCGGTCCTGGCCCAGTTCCGCGGCAAGCGTTTCAAGGTCACGCCGCCTAAGATCGACGCGGTCAACCCGATCGGCTGTGGAGACTGCCTCCTGGCGGGGCAGGTCGACGCCTGGGTCTCGGGTCGCGATCCGGTGGCCATGTTGCGTCATGCCCTCGGCTGTGCCGTCGCCAACGCCCTCGTTTGGGACGCGGGGGCGATCGACCCCGAAGAGGTCCGGCGCCAGGAAGAGGCCGTCGTCGTCGAGAGCCTCACGCGCTGATGGGTCGGCGGCCGGCAGGCGTCGGCCGCGATCCCTCCGAATTCATCACGTGAACATGCTGCGAGCCGTGCGCATGACGATCCCCGAGATGCCGCAGAGGACAGTCCCCCAGGCGATGTCCACCAGCGTCATGCGCAAGGTCCATTTGTCGAGCAAGGCATAGTTGGTTAACTCGAAGACGCCGTAGAGCACGAGCCCGAAGGCTGCCCCCCAACCGAAGGCTTCGGCGATCGTCGCATTGCTGCCGATCAGCGGATTGACGAAGAGGACGAGGCCTCCCGGGATCAGCACGTAGATCAGGATCGCCGCCGGCCATCGTGGGGCGAGCGCCCCCGAATGCCGTCGCGCAAGCTCGCCAATCTCCGTGTTATAGAAGCCCTTCATGAGGACTCCCAGCCAGAAGAAGTCGAGCAGCAGGAACACCGGCAGGACGATCGCGAATATTTTCAGGTGATTCATCACAGCTCCTCGTTGATGGCTCATGGGTGCGCGGTGCTATCGGACTCGCCGGCCCGCTCAAGTCGCCTCGCGTTGACGCATCAGTACCTTCCTCGGGACGGGCTTCAGACTCCAGACGAGTCCCAACCGCTCCAATCCCCAGAGCACGTAGTACGTCACGTCGACCTCCCACCAGAAAAAGCCCTGGCGTGCGGCGGTCGGGTAATGGTGATGGTTGTTGTGCCAGCCTTCGCCCAGCGTCAGGAAGGCGACGAGCGCATTGTTGCGGCTATCATCCCTGGTCGCGTATCGCCGGCTGCCGAAGAGGTGGGCGAGCGAGTTGACGCAGTATGTGGCGTGGTAGAGCGCCACCGTCGAAATGAAGAAGACCCAGACCACGAGCATCGGCCCATCTGTCTTCAGCCCCGGCCAGTGCTGTTTCAGCAACTCACCGAAGGCGTAGAGCGATATTGCGAAAATAGGCGCCGCCCAGAGTGCGCGGCGGTCGAGCCATCGCAATTCCGGGAACCGCAGCCAGTCGCGGATCAGCCCGGATCGGAGCTCATTATTCGCCGGGGTCAGGAACCAACCCATGTGGGCCCAGAGGACTCCATGGACGTGGGGCGAATGGACGTCCCCCTCGTGATCCGATCGACGATGGTGTTCCCGATGATGGGCCGCCCACCAGAGCGGTCCCTTCTGCATCGCCAGGCAACCCAATGCGGCGCCGAGGAATTGAAACCAGCGGGATGTTTTGAAGGCTCGATGGGAATAATAGCGGTGGTAGAAGGCCGTGAGGCCGAACGCCCTCGCGACGTAGAAGACGAGGGCGAGCACAACCGCCGTGGGACTCCATCCCACCCAGATTACCCCGAGACAACCCGCGTGCATCGCGACAATGGCCACGAGTCGCCGCCAGTCCGGCCGATCTCGACGGTCGAGCGAGGCGACTCGCGCATCGGTCTCCTGGTCGGCAAACGGCTCGATGTCCGAATGCACGTCACACGTCATCCGTTGAGTCTCCAGATTTGAAAGTTCGAGCACGCGGCAAAAGTCGTCCAGGCGAGGTAGGGGACCATCATCCACGCCGCCGCGAGACTGAAAGGCCGGAATGCCAACGCGGTGCTCGAGATCGTCAACCAGAGCCCGAGAATCTCGACGAACGCCCAGCCGGGCGACCGCAATCCGAAGAAGACGCCCGACCACAGCACGTTGAGCGCCAGTTGGAGCCCGAACAATGCCAGGGGCATCTTGCCGGACGACCAGCCCGAGCGACGCCAGACCAGCCAGGCCGCAGCTGCCATCATGAAGTAAAGCAATGTCCATACCGGGCCGAAGAGCCAATCGGGAGGCGTCCAGCTCGGCTTCGCCAGAGTCTGGTACCAACTCGTGACGGAGGTTGACGTGATGGCACCACCGACCCCGGCGGCTCCGAAGCAAACTGCCACGAATCCAACCAACCCGATCGCTTGATGCCAGGGACTCGGATGGAATTCCGTTGCCAGTACATCGTGACTAGTCGAGTTCGTCTTACCGGACTTGAGCCATGAGAGAGTTGCTCTGACGCCTGGCATCGTCAACGAAAGGCCTTGATTTGTTGCCATATCGCGTGTCCCTTTACATTGCCCTGGGCTGACCGTCCATGTACGCACGTGAGTCCGGGAAGATTCCGCGGAGGGTCTGCTGGCGGTAAGCGAAGATCTTCTTCAGGTCGGGGCGTACGAAGAGCCGATCGACGAGTTTCCCGCCGGGAACGATGTAGCTGACGACGTCGTGGCAGAGCGTGCCCCCATCGACGCTTTCAAAGGTGTGGTCGTGATACCAGCGTCGGTAAGGTCCGTGCATCTGCTCGTCCACGAAGCGATATGGGGGATCCCACACGCTGATGCGGCTCCTCCATCGCATAGGGAGCCCATGCAGGCGTAAGCGGTAGTCGATCTGCGTCCCCGTCTGGATGTCGATTGGTCTGGGCGTGACCACGTTGAAGGCGAGCCAGGGGGGCGTGATCGTCTCGAGTTGGAATGCGTCGGCGAAGAAGGCGAAGACGCGTTCCAGGTTCTCCGGCAGCCATTGGCTTGCCTCCAGCCGCGAGCCAGGATACGTCGGTGACGGGCCGATACGGATGAAGTCTCGGGTGTGCAAATCCATGACCGTTCTCGTGTGTCGTATGGTCTGTCAAGGATGTGTTCTCGATCCCCTGCGCGGGACCCTGCCGGGCCTCCTCCACGTGTTGCGTGGCGATCGTTGAAGTCATGTCTGAGGATCGCCATCGCTCAGGAATCCCAGCGTCCGAGGCCCCGGCTCATAACTGGGCTCGCCCCCCTTCGAGGAGCGCAAGAGGGCCCGCGCGAAGCCTTCGAGATGTTGCATCGTGTCGCCGTATGCCGAATAGTTCATGCGATGCCTTAAGTCATCGGTCAACGCCCGACCGCCGACGACCAGGGCCGTCCCTGAGGCCATGCACGCCTCGGAGAGCGCGGAGAACTTGCCCACGAGGTCGTAATCATCTCGGATGTGGGAGACGCTGAGCCAGAAAAGCCTGGGTTTTTCCTGGTGCACCGAGTTCACCAGCGACTCGATCGGGATCGAGGTCCCCATCGAAGTGGCATGGTAGCCCGACTCAAGCAGGACCAATTCGGCCATCGCCGAGGGCAGGGCGTAATGATCCCCCTCGAGGGTCCCGCCCACCGCCGTCCACCTGGCGTCGAAATCGGGCAGGTTCCTCCGAAGCTCGAAGAGCGTCCGCAGAGTGATCTCGCAGGCCCGGCGCTCCTGATAAACGTCCACCTCATTGCACTCCCATCGCTCGCCGATTATCCGAAAGGCGGATGCGATGACCTGGTCGAAGATCACGCTCAACGCGTGCTTGGCCAGATAGAGGTCGAACACGATCTGGCGGACCACCAACTCGTCACCCCCGAGCAGGGATTCGACCAGCCTCGGGCGGGCTTGCGCCAGGCCGATCCCCGACTGCTCGCTCGACGGCGGCAAGCCGAGCACCTCGGGCGACTTCAGCACGTGGCCGTGCTCGAGGGCGAACCGAAGGACTTCGGGCACGGCGATCTTGCGGTGTCCCCCCCCCGTCCTCACCACCTTGATCAGGCCCTGATCGCACCAACGTTTGAGTGATGACTCACTCACGCCAATCGCACGCGCCACCTGTTTTGGCGAGACCAGGTCTGTGCTCTTTTTCATACGCATATCACGCTTGCCATTTTGAACGAGTTGAACGAATTATCGTCCAGATGCCTGTGAAAGTCCAGATCCAATCACGATCAAGATCCCAACAGCCAGGATACGATTACGAACGAATTATTACGGATTACGGCCGAGTTTCTATGAAAAAATTCAGCAGATTGATTGTGTTAACCGCCCGAAATCGTGTGCCGCCCTTGTCCAAGCTGGCAAGTGTCGTTACGATGAGGTGGACGTTTTGAGCGTTTTGATGGAATTATGTCTCATGCCGAACATGATGCGAATCTCGGATCAGAGTCAGGTTGAGACCAGTCCCGATTGGGATGTCGAAGTTTTCTTCGACGCAGACTGTCCCCTCTGCCGACGCGAGATCGCCTGGCTTCGCAAATTGGATCGGCGAGCCAGGGTGCGTTTCACGAACATTGCGGACCCGCAGTTCGACCCGAAGAGCCTGGGCATTTCCTACGACCGCCTCATGGACCAGATCCACGCCCGACTCCCGGACGGGCGGTGGGTCCAGGGCGTGGAGGTTTTCCGCCGGATCTATTCGGCGCTCGGCTTCGGGTTCATCGTCGCCCCCACCCGATGGCCGGGGATCAGTTGGTTGCTCGATCGGGCTTACCAGGTCTTTGCCCGGAATCGTCTTCGCTGGACCGGCCGCTGTACGAAGGCGTGCGAGATCCCGCCGAAGGCCGAGGCGGGAGACGCCGCGTGACGGTTAGCGGGCGGCCGAGCCTCCTCGAATCCATCCACGAAGAACCTATCCATCCGGATTACAGCCATTGCACGTAGCCCGATCTATCGGGATACCTGCAAGCCATCAAGAAGACTTGGACGATGAAGATTGCCGTCATCGGTTCCGGCATCTCTGGCCTGGTCGCAGCCAACCGCTTGCAGTCGCGACACGACGTGACCTTGTACGAAGCGAACGCCTACCTCGGCGGCCACACGAATACGGTCGATGTGGAGCTCGACGGCGAGCGGCAACAGGTTGACACGGGATTCATCGTCTTCAACGATTGGACGTATCCGAACTTCATCCGGTTGCTCGAAGAATTCGACGTCGCCTCGAAGCCCACGATCATGAGCTTCAGCGTCAGCGACGAACGCACGGGGCTCGAATACAATGGCCACACGCTCAACACCCTGTTTGCCCAGCGTCGCAACCTGATCCGTCCGAGTTTCTTGCGGATGGTCGCGGACATCCTTCGCTTCAATCGCGAGGTTTTGAGCGTCCTCGAAGGTGACAACGAGGCGAAAACCGTCGGCGAGTTCGTGGCGGAGCGAGGCTACTCCAAGGGGTTCGTCGACCACTACCTGCTGCCGATGGGGGCCGCGATCTGGTCGTGCCCGACGGGAACATTTGCCGACTTCCCGATCCGTTTCATCGCCGAGTTCTATCGGAATCACGGCCTGCTCAACGTCGTCCGTAGGCCGACCTGGCGCGTCATCGAGGGTGGGTCGCATACCTACGTTCGCGCGATGATGGCAGGGTTTCGAGGACAGGTCCGCCTCCAAACCCCGGTGCGAGCAATTCGGCGTTTCGAAGATTGTGTGGAGGTCGACGCGGCCCCGAAGTCCGGCGAGCGATACGACCACGTCATCTTCGCCTGCCATGCCGACCAGGCGCTTCGCATCCTTGGCAATGGGGCGACGCAACCGGAACGCGAGATCCTCGCGGCATTCCCGTATAGCCAAAACATCGCCGTCCTCCACACGGATACCTCGGCCCTCCCCAATTCCCGACTGGCCTGGGCGAGCTGGAACTACCGACTGACCGGCAATCCCGCCGCGCCCGCGAGCGTGACGTACAACATGAACATCCTCCAGGGCCTTTCGTCGAAGCGAACCTTCTGCGTGACGCTCAACGACGAGGCTCGCATCGCGCCAGAGTCCGTCCTCGCCCGGTTCCATTACGAGCATCCGATCTACACGACTGGGCGGGCCGCGGCGCAGGCTCGCCACCGAGAGTTGCTGTCGAGCAACCGGACGTCATTCTGCGGCGCGTACTGGCGCAACGGCTTCCACGAGGACGGCGTCGTGAGCGCCCTGGCGGTTGTTGAGGCCATCGCTCCCGAGTTCTCCCACTCGAACTCGGGAGCGATGGCGAACCTTTGCCTGGATGAGCCCACTTACGCCCCACGGCGATCGGGGGTGGTAAGTTGACGATCCAGAGTTGCATTTATGAGGGAGAGGTGCGACATCGTCGGTTCATCCCTCTCTTGCACACGTTCCGCTATCGCCTGTTCCTGCTCTACGTCGACCTGGAGGAACTTCCCGATCCGTTCCGAGGTCGTTGGTTCTGGTCGGCCTCTCGGCCCAACCTGGCCTGGTTTCGGAGGGGAGATCACCTTGGGCCGGTTGATCAACCGCTCGACGAGTCGGTCCGCGACCTCGTGGAGCAACGTTCAGGCCATCGGCCCTCGGGCCCGATCCGGCTGCTGACGCATTTCAGGTACTTCGGATTTGTGATGAATCCGATCAGCCTCTATTACTGCTTCGAGCCGGATGAGAGCCTCGCGTTCGTCGTGGCCGAGGTCAACAACACCCCTTGGGGCGAGCGTCATTGTTACGTGCTCGACGTCCGGTCGAGCGATGATGACGATGCCATCCTGGATGTGACGATCGCCAAGGTGTTCCACGTCTCGCCTTTCATGGAGATGGAGTACGACTACGAGTTTCGGCTCCTTCGGCCCGGCTCCAGGTTGTTCGTCCAGATCAAGAATCGCAATCGACGCATCGGGGGACGTCCGCTGACCTTCGACGCGACTCTCCGGCTCCAGCGGCGGTCGCTGGACGGGGCCGAGCTCGCGCGGGTTCTCCTGCGTTATCCGTTCATGACGCTCCAGGTGTATGCGGCGATTTACTGGCAGGCCTTCCGACTCTGGCGGAAACGAGTCCCGTACGTGCCGCACACTCCGTCCAATGGGCCCTGCGCCTGTCAGTCTGCGGCGGAAGACCACCAGCATGAGCCGCCACGACAGGCAGGCAGGGCGGAAGGCACGGAAACCGAGCGTCGGAGGATCTCTTCATGACAGGCAAGACGTTGATGAAATCGGCCTCCGACTCCCCGCTTAGTGGTGTCGACAGGCTTGCGCGGAGGATCGTGACGAATCAGTTCGCGAGCCTCCAAGGCGGCCGGATCCTTATGCACGATGCGACCGGCATGACGTCTTACGGCACCTCGACGGATCTCTCGGCGACTCTGACGGTTCATGATGCGCGGCTATTCCGATCGGCCGTCACGGGCGGGACACTCTCCGTGGCCGAGTCGTATCTGCGAGGGGACTGGGAAGCCGACGACCTGACGAGTTTATTCCGGATCTTCGCCAGGAGCCGCGATTCGACAAACCGGCTTGAGCGAGGGCTTGCGAGACTCACCAGCCTGGGGCATCGCCTCTTTCACCGGTTCCACGCGAACACGCGAGCCGGGAGCCGACGCAATATCGAGGCCCACTACGACCTCGGGAACGACTTCTATCGGCTCTGGCTCGACGAGACGATGGCCTACTCGAGCGGCATCTTCGAGATGCCGGATTCCACGCTCAAGGAGGCGTCGCTCGAGAAGTTCGACCGGGTCTGTCGGAAGCTCAACCTCCAGCCACCGGATGAGGTCCTGGAGATCGGGACGGGATGGGGCGGATTCGCGCTTCATGCGGCCCGCGAATATGGCAGCCGCGTCACCTCGACGACGATCTCCCAGGCTCAGTTCGACCTGGCGAGCGGTCGCATCCAGGACGCCGGGCTGAAAGATCGGGTCGAGGTCCTGCTCGAAGATTACCGAGACCTCCGCGGTCAGTATGACAAGCTCGTCTCCATCGAGATGATCGAGGCGGTGGGGCACAAATATCTCGACTCTTATTTCCGGCAGTGCGGGCGACTGCTGCGTCCAAACGGCACGCTCGTCCTGCAAGCCATCGTCATGCCGGAGAGCCGTTACGAGACTTATCGCAAATCTGTGGACTTCATCCAGCGCTATATCTTCCCGGGAGGTTGCTTGCCGTCGGTCGGGGCGATCCTCGAATCGGTCGGTCGCACGTCGGACCTCAGATTTGTGCATGCCGAAGACTTCGCCCCGCATTACGCCGAGACACTCCGGCGCTGGCGGCAGAACTTCTGGGCCCACCTCGATGACGTTCGGCGCCTCGGGTTTTCCGAGCGATTCCTCCGCCTCTGGAATTATTACCTGAGTTACTGCGAGGCGGCCTTCGAAGAGCGCCTGATCGGCGTGATGCAACTCCAGTTCGACAAGCCGGGATGCCGTAGAGATCCCCTCGAGCTCGGCAAGCTGGCATCGAAGGTGTGCTGAACTATTAGGCGTGCCGACGTCGCGATCTCGCGTTCAGGCGTTCGCGGTCGGTCCTGAAATCGAGGTATGGAATGGGGATGCTGGGATTGGGCATCGAGGCCGTCGAACGCGGACTCTTTCCGGATTCGTTGACTCGCATGGCGATTCGCCGGCTCTGCCAAATTCGGCTGAAGCAGGAGGCTCCGATCACGGGGGAGGAGCATTCGGAGGACCCCACGTATCGGGAATTTCTTGACTCGTTGCACGACGGCCCCATCGCCCCCGTTCCCGAGGCCGCAAATCGCCAGCACTATGAACTGCCCCCCGAATTCTTCGAAGCGGTCCTCGGGCCTCGGCAAAAATACAGTTGTTGCTTCTATCCCCGTGAGGACGCCACGCTGGCCGAGGCCGAGACGGCCGCCTTGGCCATTACCTGCGAACGGGCCGACCTCGCCGACGGCCAGGAGATCCTGGAACTTGGCTGCGGCTGGGGCTCACTCTCCCTCTGGATGGCCGAACGATACCCAGGGAGCCGGATCACGGCGGTCTCCAACTCGGTCCCCCAGCGCCGATACATCGACGCCAGGGCAACCAAGAGAGGTCTCGACAATCTGCGGGTGATCTCGGCAGATATGAACGACTTCTCGCCCGGGACGCTGAACTTCGACCGCATCGTCTCGGTCGAGATGTTCGAGCACATGCGTAACTATGAGCGGCTCCTCCACAACATCGCCGGGTGGCTGAGGCCGGGGGGGAAGCTCTTCGTCCACATCTTCTGTCACCGCAACATGGCCTATCCCTTCGAGACGGAAGGAGCAACCAACTGGATGGGCCGGCATTTCTTCACCGGCGGCGTCATGCCTAGTGCCAACCTTCTGCACCAATTCCCGCGAGACCTGGCCGTCGCCGAGCAGCATTCATGGAACGGCACGCACTACCGACGCACGGCCGACGACTGGCTCGCCAACCTGGACGCCCGCCGCGACGAGGTGATCGACATCCTCTCACGCGTCTACGGCGAGTCCGACGCCCGACGCTGGCTCTATCGATGGCGTGTCTTCTTCCTCGCGGTCTCCGAACTCTTCGGCTTCAACCACGGCGAGGAATGGTTCGTCTCGCACTATGTCTTGCAACACGCCCATTAACGCCTGTACATAATTCTATTGATGTGCTGAAAGCGAAAACCTATGCTCCTGCACACCCTCCTCATCAACGCGACCTGGCTTCTCGTCGCCGTGTGTTTGCTCTGGCTCGTCGGTACATTGAGGAAGGACGTGAGCCTGGCGGATCCTTTCTGGGGAGCGGGTTTCGTCGGGGTCGCCTGGGTTTCGTTGGCAGTTAGCGGGGCGACGGAGCCTCGAATCCTCCTCCTCGCGATACTGACCACGCTCTGGGGCCTGCGTCTGGGGGCATACTTGCTCTGGCGTAACTGGGGCCAGGAGGAAGATCGACGCTATGCGGAGATGCGAAAACGCCAGGGGTCTCGCTTCTGGTGGCTGAGCCTCTTCACGGTCTTCCTGCTCCAGGGGGTGATCCTCTGGTTCGTCTCCCTCCCGATCCAGTTAGCCGCAACCTATGACGACTCGAAGCCGCTGGGATGGCTCGATGTGGCCGGGATCATTGTGTGGACTCTCGGAGTCTTCTTCGAGGCTGTTGGCGACTGGCAACTCTCGAGCTTTAAGGCCAAGCCCGAGAACTCGGGCAAGGTCATGGATCGGGGCCTCTGGCACTTCACCCGCCACCCCAACTACTTCGGGGACTTCTGCGTCTGGTGGGGCCTGTATCTGATCGCGTCGGCGGGAGGAGCGTACTGGACCTTCCTCAGCCCGCTCCTCATGTCGGTCCTCTTGATGAAGGTCTCCGGCGTGACGCTCCTCGAGGGTTCCATCTCAGACCGCCGACCCGATTATGCTCGCTACAAGGCACGGACAAGCTCCTTCTTCCCCTGGTTTCCGATGCCCGAATCTGCTTCGTCCACATCCTGAGTAGGTTCGCACGTCACGAGGGTATTGGCCCAAGGCCTTGCAGTAATCCAATGCGGATTGTCAGATGGCTTATTGGTGCGATTGGCTAGCGGCATCCCTTGTCGCAGGGCCTTGGGGTGCTTGAGCCTTTCCTTCGGAATACTCACGAATCTTGAAAATCAGCTCATATCGAGCAATGAGATCCTTCATTTCTTGGATTGAAAGCTCGCCACGCGAGGCCAGCTCGGCTTGGTGAAGGATCGGGGTTAAGGGCGCGTATTCACCGTTCATATTGGAGATCTTCAATACGCCACCCTGGACATCATAGATTAATCCTAGTTGCGACAAGATGAGATTGAGAGTTGTTCTTAATGGAACACCGTGCAATTCAATAATGATGGGAGAACTTGTCGTCTTCTCTGCTTCCTGCAAACCGATCGGGTCGAGATAGATCGGAATGCCTTGGCGGAACTCGTCTGAAATCGTTTGGGCCTTGATGTATTTGAGCACCTCTTCGAACGGCGTTTCATTGACGAACTTGACATCGATGGGCTTTTCCAAAGCCTTCAAAATGGCCTGCGAGAGCGGATCGCGTTGACTGGGAGGGATGTAGTTCGAGAAGTTTTTCGATGCCGCGTCGGACATCATCCCGGCCTCCCATTCCAGGTTGTTGGCCTCGAGACGATAGTAGTTGCTTTGGTTCTCATATTGGGATTTGTCGGCACGCGAAAAAATGGCGTCAACGAGTCTGTTAACTCGGATTCGATGCTTGGTCGCGGGTCCTTTCCTGTCCGTCGTCGAATCGTTTTCGATCTCCAGGGCCTTCTTCGACCACTGGACGATCGCCGCAAGGTCTACGCTTGCGGCAGACATGGCTTTGTTGACCTCGTCTTCGAAGATCCGGATTGCCAACGACTGTTGCTGAGCCCTGAGTTCTGCATATTGCTCGGCCGCCGACTTGCGGTTCGGCGGGCCTTCGACCGCCAGAGCGGGCTTAGGTTCCTCGGATGTCTTGTTGTCGATGGTGCCCTTGGCGTTCGTTTGAGCAGCCGAGGCAATCAAACCCTCACGCTGGTGGAACTCCTTGGACTGCGAACCCGCCCCGCTGATGAACTGGGCGGTGGCCGCACCGACGAAGGCGACGAGAAGGATGGATGCGAAGGCCGAGGCTGACTTGAGGCTTGCGAGCGCCGTAGACATTGTGGCTCCCGGGATCAAAGTGGCGACGGCGGAAGGCAGGGCACGATAGGCCAGCCTTCCCCCGCCGAAACGCATGGCGATGGTCACCGTCTCACGTAAGAGTCCTTCCGAAACCTGGGCCGAGGCATCGCGGGAGAGCAGGCCGAGGGCCGCCCCGGCCGACGGTGCGATGCCGCGTCGGACGAGACGAGCCTTCAGGAGGGCCCGTGCCCGCGCAAGTCGCCCTTTCACCGTCCCCAACGGCCAGTGCAGGCGGAGGGCGGCCTCCTCGTGCGTCATACCTTGCAGGTAGCAGAGGACGATCGGGGCTCGATAGGTGGAGGGCAGACGACTGAGCTCGTCCTCGAGCGCCCAGGCAAGCTCCCGCGATGCCGTCGCGTCATCGATAGCGTGCGGTTCAAGACCCGTAATCGGCTGTCCCATCCGGCGCTTGGCGGCAACGGTCCGGGCACGGAGTGCGACCCGGTGCGCGACGCCGTAAAGCCAGTGGGCGATTGCGTCGCGCTCCCTGAACGAGGCGGCTTTCTTGACGAGGATGAGGAAGGTCGCCTGAAAGGCGTCATCGACGTCGCTGCTGTTGCCGAGGATGCGTCGGCAGACCCCAAGGACCATGGGACCATGACGTGCAACGAGAGCTTCGAACGCGACTTCGTCTCGCTGACTGCGGTAGCGTTCGAGCAACTGCCACTCGGTCAGCCCAACGACCGAGCCATTCCCGAAGAGACGACTCAACCCTTGGAGCACGGCTCCATCTCGACTGCTCGCCATCGGACGATCCCTCCGGCCCAATCCACACGAGACCACCGTCGTATTAAATGCAGCGACGAAGGCGTAGGGATACGGATTTTTCCGCAGGAATCGCGAGCGGTCGAAGTTCGGCTCAGAGCTGGGTCTCGGCGATCTCGATGGCCTTCAAGAGCCCGCGGGCCTTGTTGACGGTCTCGTCGTATTCGTCGGAGGGGACGCTGTCGTAGACGACGCCGCCGCCGGCCTGGACGTAGGCCATGTTCCCCTGGAGCACGAGGGTCCGGAGCGCGATGCAGGTGTCCATGTTGCCGGTGAAGTCGATATATCCGACGGCCCCGGCATAAGGCCCACGCTTCTGCGGCTCGACCTCGTCGATGATCTCCATCGCCCGGACCTTGGGAGCCCCCGAGACGGTCCCGGCCGGCAGGCCCGCGCGGAGGGCGTCGAACGCCGTCTTCCCCTCGCTCATCCGGCCCGTCACGTTCGAAGTG
Source organism: Singulisphaera chitinilytica (assembly GCF_049331405.1). Classification (NCBI taxonomy): domain Bacteria; kingdom Pseudomonadati; phylum Planctomycetota; class Planctomycetia; order Isosphaerales; family Isosphaeraceae; genus Singulisphaera; species Singulisphaera chitinilytica. Next base: position 4,209,371 of record NZ_CP186274.1, on the reverse strand, counting down.
ATGTGCATGACGTGCGAGTAACGCTCGACCTTCATCACCTCATTAATCTGGACGGTGGAGAAATCGGCCACGCGGCCGACGTCGTTCCGCCCGAGGTCGACGAGCATGATGTGCTCGGCCCGCTCCTTCGGGTCGGCGAGCAGTTCTTCCGCCAGGGCACGATCCTCGGCCTCGTCCTTGCCGCGTCGACGCGTGCCGGCGAGCGGCCGGATCGTGACCGTGCCGTCCTCGACCCGAACGAGGATCTCGGGCGAGCTTCCGATCAGGTTGAAGTTGCCGAAGGTGAGGTAAAAGAGGAAGGGGCTCGGGTTCACGACTCGGAGGACGCGGTAGACGTTGAACGGGTTGGCCGTCGTCTCGAACTGGAACCGCTGGCTCGGCACGACCTGGAAGATGTCGCCCGCCTTGATGTATTCCTGGCAGTGGCGGACGACGCCCTCATACTGTTCCCGCGTGAAGTTGGACTTCGGCACGATCTTGAGGGGGCCGTCGGTGTCGATGTCGCCCAGCCCCAGTTCGACTCCCGGTTGCGAGAGCCTCGCGACGAGCTCATCGACCCGGGCGCAGGCCTTGTCGTAGGCCTCCTGCACCCCGCCCGCGTCTCCGATGTGGGCGTGCGCGACGACCATCACCGTTTTGCGGATATGGTCGAAGATGATCATGCGGTCGTAGAAGGCGAACGAGAGGTCGGGCAGGTCGCGGTCGTCCGGGGGCATATTCGGGAGCCGCTCGGTGTATCGCACGGCGTCGTACGCGGCATAACCGACGGCCCCGCCCGCGAACCGGGGGAGGCCCGGGATCGGGACGGCCCGGTAACGTTCGACCAATTCCTGGAGGTCCCGGAACGGATCCTTGGATTCAAATTCGCGGGGCTCGGTCCCGGCTCCAGGCTCGAACAGGGTGACCTTCGACCCCCGGGCCTCGAAGCGCAGGAAGGGCTCGGTCCCGAGGAAGCTGAATCGCCCGACCTTCTCCCCGCCGATGACGCTTTCGAAGAGGAAGGATGGCGCCGACTGCTCGATCCGCTTGAACGCCGAGACCGGCGTCAGGCTATCGCCCGTGAGCTGTCGATAGACGGGGACACAGGGCGCCTGAGCGGCCCACCGGGTAAAATCCTCGAGAGCGGGGCGATAGAGGGGCATGGGACCTCAGGTCTCACCTGCGGAGAAGGGCTCTATTCCAGTTCGTGCAAGGCGGAATCGGCCACGCAAGCCGAACGGCCGGCGATCGCGCAAGATCGCCTCCCGTCGTCACGGCGTCGAGCGATTCATCGTAGCAGCCTGTCCGACCTTCGGCAACCCGCCGCGATCGACGTGCGCGTTCCAGGTGGCAAACAACCGTGGCGTTCGAAAAGCCTTTCGATGACTGGATTTAGTTCGCCCCCGCGTGCCCGCGCCCGGGAGGGTTTCGGCCATCCACGTTGCTTGACAGTCCGCCTCGCCGAATTACAATGGAACTGAACCGATGATCGGATATTCTTGAGCATGAGTTCCTTGGGTTCGACCAGGATGATTGCCTCTCGGCTTGAGGTTCAACCTTGACCGTGCGGGTCGGCGGAGACGTTCTATGAAGTGTCAAAATTGCGCCAAGCCGGCCACGTTTCATATCACGGATATCGAGCGCGGCAAGCCCCGCGAATATCACTTCTGCGACGAGCACGCAAGGCAGCACCTCACGCCGGCCGCCGAGACGCAAGAGTCGTCCACGATGAGCGAGCTCGCCAAGAAGCTGACGGTCAACTCGGGCCCGGCCCGGGAGCCGTCGCCGTCCGATCGCCAGTCCTGCCCGAACTGCCAGATCACCTTCCTCGAGTTCCGGAACTCGGGTCGACTCGGCTGCCCGTACGACTATGAAGTGTTCCGCGACGAGCTGATGCCCCTGCTCGAGAACATCCACGAAGAGACGCGGCATGCCGGCAAGGTGCCCAAGCGTGCCCCGAGGAACAGCCAGCAGCAGACGACGTTGATCCAGCTCCGGAATGACCTGAAGCGGGCGGTCGCGGCGGAAGATTACGAGACGGCCGCTCGCGTGAGGGACAAGATCAAGTCGATCGAACACGAACAGGGGCGCTAATCTCGCCCCGTCGGATGGATGGTCGGCTCATGATATGTCAGCATTGTGATGAAGAGGCGACGGTCCATTTGACCGAGACCGTGGACGGGCATCGCCGCGACCTGCATCTCTGCGAGGCCTGTGCCCGGGAAGCGGGCGTGGTCCTGCCCGAGGCGCCCCCGAGCCTCTCGCTGGATTCGGTCATTCAGAGCTTCATCGTTTCGAATGTAGGTGAGCTGGTGGGCGAGCTTGCAGGCCTGACCTGCCCGGATTGCGGCATCAAATTCATGGAATTCCGGGCCCGAGGCCGATTAGGATGCCCGCATGACTACGCCGTTTTCTCCGAAGGGCTTTCTCCCTTACTCCTGCGAACGCATGGTGCCACTCGACACGTAGGCAAGGTCGGCCGAAACCGGCCGGCCGCCAGTCGTCGGCTCCGACTCCGGACACAACTACGCGAAGCGATCGCACGCGAAGATTACGAGTTGGCCGTTCAGCTCCGCGACCAACTCCGCCACAAGGACGCCGACGCATGAATTTGGATGACTTGACGAGAACTTCCGGCGAGTGGCTTCGCGGTACCGGACCGGAAAGCGATATCGTGATGTGTTCGCGGATCCGGCTGGCTCGCAACTTGGCCGACTTCCCGTTCACGAATCGCGCGAGCCGCGGCGAGAAGCTCGAGATCGAGACGAATTTCAAGTCGTGTCTCGGCTCGGCCGGCCTCGATCTGGCGTATTTCGACGTCAACAACATGACGACGCTCGACCGCCAGTTCCTCGTCGAGCGCCAGCTGATCTCCCGCGAGCTCGCCGCTGCCGAGGGGCCGAGGGGCGTGGCCATCGGGCCGCAGGAGAACATCTCGGTGATGGTCAACGAGGAAGACCATCTTCGGATCCAGGTCATGCTCTCGGGCCTCTCCCTGCACGAGGTCTGGGACCGGATCAACCGGCTCGACGACCAGCTCGAGGAATATCTGTCCTACGCCTTCAGCCCTCAGCTCGGCTACCTGACCGCCTGCCCGACGAACGTCGGCACCGGCATCCGCGTCGGCGTGATGCTCCACCTCCCGGCGCTCGTGCAGACGAAGCAGATCGACAAGGTCTTCCGGGCCCTCCAGAAGATCAACCTGGCCGTCCGGGGCCTCTACGGCGAGGGGACGCAGGCGTTCGGCGACTTTTACCAGATCTCGAACCAGCAGACCCTCGGCAAGAGCGAACTGGAGCTGATCCGGATCCTCACCGACGTCGTCCCCCAGGTGATCCAGTACGAGCGGACCGCACGCCAGGTCCTCATGAACGAGCGTCGCCAGCACCTGCACGACCAGGTAAGCCGGGCCTACGGCGTTCTCAAGACGGCCCACACGATCTCGAGCGAGGAGACGATGCTCCTCCTTTCGAGCGTCAGGATGGGGATCAACCTCGGCCTGATCGACGACCTCGAGATCGCCACGGTCAACGAGCTCTTCATCCAGACCCAGCCGGCGTACCTCCAGAAGATCCAGGGCAACGAGCTCGGGGTTGAGGAGCGGAACGTCGCCCGAGCGTCTTACCTCCGGAGCCGGTTGGGTAATGGCCGCCACTTCGAGGCGGAGTGAGCCTCGGCCTCGTTGATTGTCGTGCTCAACGAGCGTCTGATGCAGGTCGAAGGTAAGCGCCGGTGGCGCTGGCCTCGACCTTCACGATGGCGCTCGGCGGCCCCTGAGCGAGGACCTGGCCGCCAGCATCTCCGCCATCGGGCCCGAGGTCGACGACCCAGTCGGCCGATCGGATGACTTCGAGGTTGTGCTCGATCACGACGAGTGTGTTCCCGAGGTCGGCCAGCCGTTGAAGGACCGCCAGCAGGCGATCAACGTCGGCGAAGTGGAGCCCCGTCGTCGGCTCGTCCAGAATATAGAGTGTCCGGCCAGTGGCCATCTTTGCCAGCTCGGTGGCCAGCTTCACGCGCTGGGCCTCGCCGCCGGAGAGCGTCGTGCTCGACTGGCCGAGGGTCAGATAGCCCAATCCCGCTTCGTGGAGAGCCTCGAGCGTTCGATAGACCCTGGGCTGGGAGTCGAAGAACTCGCGGGCCTCGTCAACACGCATCATCAGGACGTCGCCGATCGACTTCCCTTTGAATCTTACGTCCAGGGTCGGCCGGTTGTAACGTAGGCCACGGCAGGCTTCACAGACGACGTAAAGGTCGGGCAGGAAGTTCATCGCGACCTTGAGCATCCCCTGGCCTTCACACTTCTCGCAGCGTCCCTCCTTGGCGTTGAAGCTGAACCGCCGGGCCGAGTACCCCCGCAGCTTCGCTTCACGAGTACGAGCGAAGACCTTGCGAATCTCGTCGAAGACCCCCGTATACGTCGCCGGAGTGGATCGCGGTCCCCGGCCGATGGGTGCCTGGTCGATCTCGACCAACTGATCGAAGGAGTCCAGCCCTTCGATTCTCGCGCAGGCGCCGGGGCGAGGCCCCGCGTCGCGGAGGGCTCGCCGGGCCGATCGAGCGAGGATCTCGAGGATCAGTGTGCTCTTACCAGATCCGCTGACGCCCGAGACGCTAGTGAGGCATCCGACCGGGAACTGAGCGTTCACCGTTTTGAGGTTCCGCTCCGACGCTCCAACGATCTTGAGCCAGCCCGGCGAGCGAGCGAGTCGCCCCGAATCGGCGGGTAGGGTATCTTCCGGGTGCGTGAGGTAGCGAGCCGTCGCCGATTCCCCCGAGTCGTGGAGACCATCGGGACGACCGACCGCCGTGATCCTACCGCCGTCGGGTCCGGCGCCTGGACCGATATCAATGAGCCAGTCCGCGGCGCGGATCGTGGCCTCGTCGTGCTCGACCACGACGACGCTGTTCCCCTGATCCCGGAGCGTGCGGAGGCTGTCGAGCAAGCGCTCGGTGTCTCGAGGGTGCAGGCCCGCGGTTGGCTCATCCAGGATGTAGCAGACGCCGACTAGCCCCGAGCCGATTTGCGAGGCCAGCCGCACACGCTGCAACTCGCCGCCGGAGAGGGTATCGGAGGGCCTCGCCAGGGTGAGGTAGCCCAGCCCGACCTTCTCGAGGAATTCGAGCCGCCTCCTGATCTCGAGCACGAGCGGCCCGCCGATCTGGTCGCGTGGCGGTGCGAACTGGAGCGACTGGAAGAAACCGAGCGAGTCTGAGACAGGCAGGCTCGAGACCTCATGAATCCCAAGCCCGGCCACGGTCACGAAGCGGGCCTGGGCGTTCAGCCGAGCGCCGCCGCAGTCGGAGCAGGGGGTTTCGTCCCGGAAGGCTTCCCAGGCCGTTCGCTGCGCCTCGGACTTCAGGTCTTTCCACTCCGCCTCGAGTTCGGCGAGGAGCCCGGTGAACTCATGCTCGGGTTCCCCTTCGAGCAACAGGCGAATCGCCTTGGCGCTCCACGACTTCAGGGCGGAGGTCGGCGAAAGCTTATGGCGTTTCAGTAAGGGGCCGAGTCGATCGACTCGCCCGGTCAGCGCCTTTGCCGCCGGCTTTCCGAGATTCCAGGGGGCGATGGCCCCTTCGGACAATGACTTCGAGCGGTCGGGGATGACGAGGTCGGGGTCGAAGGCCGAAACGGTGCCCAGGCCGTCGCAGGTCGGGCAGGCCCCTTGCGGGCTGTTGAAGCTGAAAGTCCTCGGTTCGAGTTCCTGGAAGCTGGAGCCGCAGGACGGGCATGCGAAGTGGATGCTCAACGTCTGGTCTTCCCAAACCTCCCCCGACTGGGCCGAGATGATGACCGTCCCCCCTGAGAGCTTCAGGGCCAGATCAATGCTTTCCGCGAGCCGAGGCCGGATCCCCTCGCGCACGACCAGGCGATCGACCACGGCCTCGATGTCGTGCGCCTTGGTCTTCGCCAATTTCGGCGGCGGATCCGTGAGCTCGGTCACTTGGCCGTCGACGCGGACGCGGATCAGGCCCGCCCGCCTGATCGTGTCGAAGACGTCGAGATGCGTCCCCTTCCTACCTCTGACCAGGGGGGACAGGATCAAGACCTTGCGGCCTTCGGCGAGCGACAGGACCCCGGTCACGATCTGTTCGGGGGTCTGGCGGCGGAAGGGATGCCCGCATTTGGGGCAATGGGCGTCGCCGACCCTGGCGTAGAGGACGCGGAGATAGTCGTGGATCTCGGTGATCGTTGCGACCGTGCTCCTCGGGTTCGCCATCCCCGCACGCTGGTCGATCGCCACCGTCGGGGGCAGGCCCTCGATCAGGTCGAGGTCGGGTCGCTCGAGTTGATCGAGGAACTGCCTCGCGTAGCTGGAGAGGCTCTCGATGTATCGCCGTCGGCCCTCGGCGTAGAGGGTGTCGAACGCCAGAGAACTCTTGCCCGAGCCGCTGACCCCGGTCAGGACCACGAGCTGATTGTGCGGAATATCAACATCGACGTCGCGGAGGTTATGGACCCGAGCGCCTCGAACGCGAATCGCGGGAAAATCCGGAGGGAGCCGAAAATTCCCTGGTGACCCAGCCGTCATCCACGATCCTCCGACAATCGAAGGAGGTTGCTAACCTCCCCTTGCAAAAAGGACAGCCTACTGTCTCGCCGGAAACGCTCGCAAGCCAGGCGACGGCCACTTCCGAACCTAGATCGTTCGGGTTACACTCAATCCCGTCTCGGCCGTCCGGCTCACCGAATGCGTTCGGGACCCTCCTTCGAAGGGTCTCTCGAGTGTCGGGGCACCCCCTCGTGAAACAGATAGCTGCGCAGTTCCGATCTCGCGTCCCGGCCCTCCTGGTCGCCGCCCTCGTCGTGCTGGGGCCCGCGGTCCGCGGCCAGGATCCGGTCACCGAGGATCGTCTCAAGATCTTGACCGATCCCGAGAGCGTGAAACAAAAGATCGACAAAGATAAGTCGAAACCACCGATCGAGTTCTTCCGCTCTCAGGTGGCTCCGTTCGACATCTTGCCATACATGAAGGCGAACCACTGGAGCACCCTCTCCCTCGAGATGCGGGCCAACTACGACGACTATGAAGGCTTCCTCAGGACGTCTCCGGTTCGACTCCTCGGCATGCCTCGAGAAGGGGGCACCGCGCTCGACGCCCCTCAGGAGGTGGTCTATACCCGCGACGCCCGCCTCATCAAGGAGCAGCGAGCCCGGCTGAGTATGCAGTTCATGCTCCCGAGGATTCCCAAGGAGATGAACGTCGAGCTCCTCAAGGGGGAGGCCGTCCGCCCCGACGAGATCTGGCAGGCGAGCCTGAGGACTCTTGAGCCGCACCAGATGCTCGTCCTCGTGCTGACCAGGGATCCGAACGATCCCTACGCCCGCTGGAACCAACTGCATGCGCTGATGCCCATGGCGACCGATCGCACGGACACCCAGTCGCTCGAGCGGCTTCGCTACTATCGACTCGTCCTGCCCCTCGACCTGGAGCACCTCCCTGTCTCATCCCACCCGCTGACGTGGTCGACCATGAGCCACGTGATCTGGGACGGGATGGCCCCCGAGAAGCTCCAGCCACAGCAGCAGCAGGCCCTGCTCGACTGGCTCCAGTGGGGCGGGCAACTGACCCTGGTCGGAGGCGCCCAGCCCTCCTTCGCCGCGCTCAAGGACAGCTTCCTCGGGCCCTACCTGCCGGCCGATCTCTCGGGGGAAAACGCCACGCTGGCGGAGAAGGATCTCGTCCCGCTCTCGAACACATATCCTCCGGTCGTCACCTCGGCCGAGCGTGAGGATGTGAACCCGATACCCAACCCCGAGGATCGCACCAAGACCTTCCTGGGGTTCGTCTACAAGGCCCCCGAGCCGATCCGACCGGGGAGCAATCGGCCCCTCTTCTGCGCCGGGCTCAAACCCCGTGCCGGGGCGTCGGTCATCCCCCTCGGCGAGGGGAGCCCGCATCTGCTGGGGGTCGAGCAGCGAGTCGGCCGCGGGCGGATCCTCATGCTCAGCGTCAACCTCACCGATCCCGCGCTCAGCGCCTGGACGGGGCTCGACACCCTGGTGCGTCGGGTGGTGCTCCGACGTCCCGAGGATAATCCGGGCGGGATGGGAGGCTGGAGCGGCGGGGAGTATAGGCCGCCGGGTTTCTTGCCCCTGGCGGGGCCCGACCTCTCGTGGTTCCGCTACGCCAGCCGAGACCTCGGCGCCTCGCTCCCTCGGCTCAATGCGGAGTATCAGCCCCTTTCGCCGAACTCGGGCCCGACGGCCACGCTGCCGCCTTCGCCGGGCGAACCTTCGAGCAACCCCATCATCACGCAGAACTCGGCGGTGAGCGAATGGGTCGATTCTTCGGCCTTGCCCCGGCTGAGCCGGGACATCCTCGAGGAGGCCTCGGGCATCACGGTGCCGAGCTCGAAGTTCGTCCTCAAGGTGATCCTGGCCTACGTGCTCGCGCTCGTCCCATTGAATTACCTTGTTTGTCGATACTTGCTCAGGCGACGCGAATGGGCATGGGTGGTCGTGCCGACGCTGGCCCTCGGGTTCGCGATCGGGGTCGAGCGGGCGGCGGCGTATGACGTCGGCTACGACGCGGCCTGCGACGAGATCAACGTCCTCGAAATGCAAGGGGGATACCCTCGGGCCCACCTGAGCCGCTTCGCCTCGCTCTACACCACGGGCCGAGTTCAGTTCGACATCTCTTATCCGAACGATCCGTCCGCACTGGCCTTGCCGCAGGACAACGGTCGGTCGCTCCGCGGCGAGGACGTCGCCACCTCGCGCTGGCACTCTCAGCCCGTGCCGACGCTGGAAGGGCTCCAGGTCCAGCCCCGAAGCTTGTCCCTCTTCCGGGCCGAGCAGATGGTGAACCTCCCGGGGTCGATCACGCTCGACACGAGCCAGAGCCCGCCGAAGATCGTCAACGGGACCGACCTCGAGTTGCGCGACGCCGTCCTGATCGACGTGGGGCATCCCGACAAGCGGAAGGAGACGTACCTCGGCACGATCGGCCCCGGGGCTCAGGTCGAGGCGAAGGCCGTCCCTGGGCCCGAGAAAGATCCGTTCGAGAAACTCCAGCCTAACCCCAAATCCGTGATCGAGGCCCTACGCGAATATTACGAGGACCGGCCCGAGAATACGGGCGAACTCCGCCTCGTCGCCTGGTGCACGACGACCTGGGGCGGGCAGAAGATCGAGCCCGCGGTCGATCGCCAGCGAGGGGTCTCCGTGGTCCTGGTCCACCTCAAGAATGGCCCGCCCCCCGCGCCCGATGGCCCTCGCTTCAATTTCATGGTGCGGGACATGGCACACGCGATGAAGACCGTCCCGCCGGTGGTCGAGCCCTCGAATGCGAACGGGGCGGCTGGCGTGATGGGGGTCATGCCGGGAGCGTCGATGGGCGGTCCCGCGAGCACGACGAACACCCCTGGGGCCAAGCCCGTCACGCCGGGCCTGCCGGACAGGGCGGGGGTGATCCCCCCGTCGCCTCGACGCGTGGCCCGATAGGGGCGACGATCGCGCCACGGTATCGATTCTTTCGGGTCGAGAGGTTTCATCAAACGAATTTTCGCCAGATGTTTGTTGAAGATGATTCATGAATGACTGACGATATCACGGCCTCGGGCCGATCGCCCGCCCCCGACGCCCAGGCTCGGAGCCGCGTCTTGGTCGGCCGGGGAAAGCCTCGAGTCTGCCTCGGAGCGATGGATTTCGTCGTGTCGAGTTGACGTCGCGGTCGAGCCCGTGCCCTGGATTGCGCCACCCGATCGAAAACCGCTCGAGGAGACGGTTCGGATATGATCGAAGTCATCAACTTCACCAAACGCTATGGCGACTTCGTCGCCGTCGACGACCTGAGCTTCACGATCGGGAAGGGGGAGGTCTTCGGCTTCATCGGGCCTAACGGCGCGGGCAAGAGCACGACGATCCGGTTCCTGGCGACCCTCCTGCGTCCGACCTCGGGCGAAGGCCGCGTGGCGGGGCATTCGGTGGTCGACGACCCGATGGCCGTCCGCCGCGTCATCGGTTTCATGCCCGACGACTTCGGCGTTTACGACGGCATGAAAGTCTGGGAGTTCCTCGACTTCTTCGCCGTGGCATACGAGATCCCGTACACCTACCGGAAGAAGATCATCGGCGAGGTACTCGAGCTCCTCGACCTGACGCACAAACGCGACGACTACGTCAACGGCCTCTCCAAGGGCATGAAGCAGCGCCTTTGCCTGGCCAAGACCCTCGTGCACGACCCGCCCGTCCTGATCCTGGACGAGCCGGCTTCGGGCCTCGACCCCCGCGCCCGCCTGGAAATGAAGGCGCTCCTCAACGAGCTCCGGGGCATGGGGAAGACGATCCTTGTCTCGAGCCACATCCTCTCGGAGCTCGCCGACTTCTGCACCTCGATCGGCATCATCGAGCGCGGGAAGCTACTGGCGGCGGGGAGCATCCAGCAGATCACGAGGCAGCTCCGGTCCCATCGCGTCCTCCGCGTGAACGTGATGGACGACACGATCAAGCGGGCCGAGGCGATCCTGCGCGACGATTCGAGCGTCCGCACGATCGAGTCGTTCGACCACACCCTGACCGCCGAGTTCGAAGGCCAGGACGAGGACATGGCCCGGCTCCTGGGCCGCCTGATCGGCGAGGGGATCGGCGTGCAGTCGTTCTCCGAGGAACCGCTGAGCCTTGAAGAAGTGTTCATGATGATCACGAAGGGGATCGTCAACTAAGTCCGGTCGGGATCGCCAACCAGGTTGCTTCGAACGCAGCTCGAATCCCCGGGGAACCCAACGCCGATGCTCCTGCGCGACAATCCGGTCCTGACTCGAGAGCTGCTGGTCAACCTCCGCTCATCCCGGGCGTTCCTGCTCCAGCTCGCCTACGTCTCGCTCCTGAGCGCGGTGGTCTACTTCTACTGGCCTCCCGAGGTGGAGGGGGTCCGGCAGGTCGGCTCGGGCGTGGCGCGTCGACTCTTCAAGCTCTTCTTCCTGGGCCAGTTCTTCCTCGTCGCGCTGGTCGCCCCCACCTTCGCGGCCGGCAGCATCACCGGCGAGAAGGAACGCAAGACGTATGAGATGCTGCTCGCGAGCCCCTTGCGACCTGCGACGATCCTGATCGGCAAACTACTCAGCTCGCTAAGCTATCTCGTGGTGTTGATCCTTTCCAGCCTCCCGCTGATGATCCTCTGCTTCCTGCTGGGCGGGATCTTGCTGTCCGAGATCGCGCGGGCGTACCTCGTCCTCATCCTGGCGGCGGGGACATTCGGCCTCTTGAGCGTGGCCTGCTCGAGCTTCTTTCGGAGGACGAGCTCGGCCTTGATGGTGAGCTACCTCGTCATCCTGCCCCTCGCCGTGCTCTGCATCGTCCTGACCTGGACGGATACGTCGGAGGCCCGCGCACGCGAGTTCGTCACGTTCATGACGATCTCGATCCTGCCGCCGTGGTGCCTGGCAATCTGGTCGGTCGTCGCCCTCGTGATCATCAGGCGCCTGCTCAAGCCGCCCGACGTCGGCAGCGAGGGCAAGGACGTGGTCGACGAGGAAGAGGAGATGAAGTACGCCATTGGCGTCGTCATCGATCGCGACCTCTACCCCGACAAGCTCTTCGCCCCGGCCAAACGCACCGACCTGATGCCCGACGGCACCAACCCCGTCCTCGACAAGGAGTTGAGGAGCGAGATCTTCAGCCAGGGGACCCTGATGCTGCGGGTCGTGATCCAGGTCAGCATGCTCCTCTCCATCCCCCTGATGGCGGCGCTCCTCTTCCTCCGATCCGACCGCGCGGGGTATTACGTCGGCTACGTGGTCACGTTCAACCTGCTGGTCGGCCCGGTCTTCTCGGCCGGTAGCATCACCCAGGAACGCGAACGTCAGACCCTGGCCCTCCTGCTCACGACACTCCTACGCCCCGGGCAGATCCTGTTCGCCAAGCTCCTGGCGGCGCTCCGGGTCTCGACGGTTCTGACCTTCTTGCTCGTCGAGCAGTTGCTCCTGGCGTACGTCCTCATCGAGGAACTGCGCGGGCGCTACTGGACCCTCATCGTCTTCCTGCTCATCATCGCGACGACCTGCCTGGCGACCTCGACGATCGGCCTCTTGTGCTCGGCATTGTCGCGTCGGACGACCGTCGCCATCGTCCTCACTTACATGACACTGCTCATCCTCTTCGTTTTCCCGGTGGGAATCCGATATTACTTGCAGGGATTCGTCTCGATCTCCGAAGAACGTCTTGCGGCGTTCACGGTCACGAGCCCGTTCTCGGCGGCCTTCAGCATCCCAATGGCGCCGACGCAGAACAACACGTTCGCGACTGACCATGTGGTCGTCCCCGAGCAGGTTCTCGTGCACATCGCTCCCAATGTTGACCTGCCGGTCTGGGCGATCTTCCTGATGATGTACCCGCCCCTTTGCCTCGTGCTGTACGGGGTGACGTACCTCGTCTTCCGTTGGCGCTGGTGGAGGGCTGGCGGCCTCGGCTAAAGCATCAGGATGGCGAACGATGCCTGATGATCTTTGACACCGACCAATTCCGGACCTCGAAATTCTTATCGTAGTCGGTCAGCGACGACGCTGGCTCCTCTACACGCATCCCCTGGTTCGTTTGCCTATGTTGGCTGCTACCTCGCATATTCTCACGCCTGCCCAGGATTATCTGGCGAGATTTGATGAGTGAGTGCAAGCTAAAGTGCTTGCCAGCAGGAGTCTTTAATCCCGATTTGTCGAACCAAGAGCGGGCTCGGTCTTCAGCTTCGCCAACATCTTTGAATAAAAGCGTAAATGAATCGCTGACGGAATTTCGACCGAAAGATCCCGAAATTCCGCGTCACAACGAAAAAAGGTTTACGTAGGAACGGCAAACCCTTCCGTAGGCCGTTTACTGGTCATTCAAGAACAGAATTTCAGGCTTTTTCGATTCGTTCACCCAAATCGACGTGGGTCAGGAATTTTCCGATTTATTGGTCCTTTGCCATGGAAGAATCATGGCGACGTGTTAAGTATTAGTAAGCGGCGTTTCAAGAGAGAAGGTGGATCGTGCCAAAGAGCGATCCTCGATCCATCAGCCAAGGACTCGGGGGAGCAGGAAGTATGAACGCGACCCATGTCCTCGTAATCAGCCGGGATAGCTCTCTTACCGGTCGGATTCGCGACGAGTTGAATATGCTTGGCGGCGTGGAACTGCAGGTCGCCGAGGGCCTCGAACGTGCGTTCATGGCGGTCAGCCAAGGGAACCATCAGGTCGTGGTCGCCCACCTCAACTCGGGGATCGAGAAGTCCCAGCTCGGCCGAATGATCCGCGAAGTCACCTCCCAGCAGATGAATCTCGTGTTCATCGCCGTCAGCGACTCATACAAGTCCGAAGAAGCCATCGATCTCTTCCGCCTCGGGGTTGCCGACTACCTCAGCGTCTCGGATCATCGCGAACAGATCGCCCCGGTGATCAAGAGCATCTCGGCCAACTGTGCGGCACCCCGCCAGCCCGAGAAGAGCGAAGTAGAGCAGGAGTCGGCCCATCGCGGGAACATTCGTCGTCCGCGCGTCTCGACCATGGCCTCGTGAGTCCCGCCACCCGCGACGGTCGTCGACACGCTCTGGATCGCACGCGACTCAGCGTATCATATCTCGACTCATTCTCTCGCAGCATCCGGACACGTTTTGAAGTCCGTCCGAACCCGTCGCAAGGCAATTGCCGACGACACTACGTTCAAAAGCCGAGTTGCCTTCGAGTCGCCGTTGGCCTCTCCAACGTAGCGATGTGAACCCGGGCGAAAGAGCACCGATCAATCGGTAGACTTCGATCCATCCGCGAGCCGAGCTGCGTCCGCAAATAGCGACTCTTGGTCTTGTCGACCCAGCATTACCGCTGGTTGTTGCCTTCGGCCGCTTCGGGCTTGCTCGGCGAGGCCGCAGGAGGCAGAGGCGTGGCCGGGCCCAGGTCGATGCCGAGAGGGGCCTGGCCCGAGCGGATCTCTTCGAGCCGCTTGCGATACTTCTCGTAAAGCCGAGTATGTCGACTCTTCGTATCGACTGGCCTGCCATTGATGAAGACGGCCTTCACCTCGGTCGTCGGTTGGAGGATATTCCCGGCCGAGATGACCAGATTTGCTCGCTTGCCGACCTCGAGTGAGCCGACCTGATCTGCGATGCCGAGAATCTGGGCGGCGTTCAGGGTGATCGCCTTGAGCGCCTCGGATTCGGGCAGGCCGAACGCCACGGCGGTCGCCGCCTCGTAGGGTAGGTTCCTCGACGCCGTCGCCTGCTCGGGGCCCCTCGGATTGGATCGGATCGCGAACGGGATGCCAGCCTCGTGGAGTCGGGCCGGGTTCGCGTAGGGGGAATCATACGGGTCGGTCGACTCCGACGGAAGCTGAAGCGTCCCCCCCACCAGGACCGGCACCTTGGCCGTCTTGAGGGCATCGACAACCTTCCAGGCCTCGGCAGCCCCCGAGATGACTGCCTTCAGCTTCAGGTCCGACGCGATCTTGAGCGCATCCAGGATCTCGGCACGGTGCTCGGCGCGGAAAATGACCGGCTTCAGCCCCTTCGCGTAAGGGACCAGGGCCGCGAGTCGGGCATCTGGGATCGGCGGCTCGACCCCTCTGGCGGTCGCCTCGGTGACGACCTTGTCGTATCGCAGGGCACGTCGAAACTCCTCGCGGATCGACTCGAGCTGTTCCTTGCGCTTCTGGCGAGGATCGGGCCCGTCGCCCCGCGGATTGGAGCCTTCCGCCGGCGGCGGGATATATGCGGGGATGGACACATGCAGGGCGAGCGGGTCGGAGATGGTCATCTCGCGCGGGACCCACCCATCGAGGTTGATGGCACATCCCTGGCCCGAGATCAGGCCTCCGGCCGGCTGGACGTAAGCGGTGAGGACGCCGTTGGCCCGCGTCACCGGGATCAACTCGCTATCGGGGTGAAGTGCCGAGCTCGTCCTCAACTCGGGCTCGAACTGGGCGGAGTCGGAGTCGTCCTGCGTTTCCGGCAGGCTCCCGACCTCGAAGAGGGCGAGCCTCGTCCCTGAGTCGATGAGCCCCGGCCAGACGTCGAACCCTTGCATGTCGATCGTCTGGGCCCCGGCGGGGACCGGCGTCTGCGGGCCGCCGATGGCCGTGATTTTCCCGTCGATGATGACGAGTGTCCCCTCATTAATGTCGGGCGAGCTGACGGGGTGGAGCCTCGCGCCGGTGAGCGCGTAGACGCCTTTCGCATTCGGCAGGATCTCGACGCTCCGACCCTTGAGCGCGTGGCTCGGGCCGGGCATCTCGGAATGCTCGCCCGAGTTCGCCGGGTTCGAGCCGTTCGCCTGCTTGCGCTGGAAGGCGACCTCGCCGTCGATGATCGCCATCTCGCAGCGGGCGAAGGCGTCGAAGGGGTGGCGATTGAAGAGCGAGATATCGGCGTCTTTCCCGACGGCGAGCGAGCCGATCCGGTCCTGGAGCCCGAGCTCTTTGGCCGGGTTGAGCGTGATCATTGCGAGGGCCTGGGCCTCGGTCACGCCGCCGTACTTGACCATCTTGGCCGCTTCGAGATTCAGGTGGCGGATGAGCTCGTCGCTGTCACTCTTGATGCAGACCGAGGCGCCGGCCTCGGTGAGCAGCGCTGCATTGTAGGGGATCGCATCGAAGGCCTCGATTTTGTACGCCCACCAGTCGGAGAAGGTGGAGGCGCTCGCCCCGTGCGCAGCGATCTCGGCGGCGACCTTGTACCCTTCCAGGGCATGCTGGAGCGACTGGACCCGGACGCCATGCCGCGAGGCCACCCGGAGCAGCATCAGGATCTCGTCGCTCCGGTAGCAGTGGGAATGGATCTTGATGGAGCCCTCGAGGATCCTGGCGATGGCCTCGAGTCGCAGGTCGCGTCGGAAGGGGGCGGGGTTGAGTCCCTTCGCCTGGGCCGCGGCGTGGTTCCTGGCCAGTACCTGATAGGCACGCGCCTCCTGGAAGGCCCGCTCGAGCGTCGACTCGACTCCCATGCGGCTATTGGGGAACCGGCCGGGGTTGCGCGTCACGTTCTCGCCAAGCGCAAACTTCACCCCCTGGGGCGCATCCTTGATGATCAGGTCTCGACCCGGGAGCCCGTACTTGAGCTTGATGACGGCGTCCTGCCCGCCGATGGCGTCGGCCGAGCCATGGAGGATTCTGGCGGTCGTCGTCCCGCCGGCTAGCGCCCGATAGATCGAGACGTCATCACCCGTGATCACGTCCTTGATGCGGACCTCGGGGACGATCGAGAGGCTCCACTCGTTGACGCTCCCCTGGACGGCGATGTGCGAGTGCGAGTCGATGATCCCCGGCATGGCGACCATGCCCGCGGCGTTGATCACCGTCACGTCCTTGGGGGCGTCGACGTTGGACCCGATCTTCGCGATCTTGCCGTCCTTGACCAGGATCGAGCCCTTGGAGATCGTCCCTTCCTCGGTCACCGTCAGGATCGTCGCGTCCTTGATCAGCACGTTGCCCCGCGTCCTGAGCTTCGGCTTTCTCGCCTCGTCGAACTCGGTCGCGATGTCGGGTGCGTGCGATGCGGAAG
Organism: Singulisphaera chitinilytica; assembly: GCF_049331405.1. Lineage (NCBI taxonomy): Bacteria > Pseudomonadati > Planctomycetota > Planctomycetia > Isosphaerales > Isosphaeraceae > Singulisphaera > Singulisphaera chitinilytica. Next base: position 4,192,925 of record NZ_CP186274.1, on the reverse strand, counting down.
TGGTTTCGGGCTCGGGGGCATTTGGGGCCGTCGCGGCCTTGGACTTCGCGGCCTCTGGCTTGGGAGTCGCGTCCGGCTTGGACTCCGAGGCCTTCGGGCGGGCAGGGGGAGGGGCAGCCGGTTCCTTGGGAACCTCCTTCGCCTTGGGCTCATCGGCCTTTTCTTTGGGAGCGGCAGGGGCGTCCCCCTTCGGCGATTCCTTGGGCTTGGCGTCCTCCGTGGCGGCCTTGGGAGTCGTCGTTGCAGGGTTGGCCTCGGCCTTGCTTTCCTTAACTTTCATCTCCTCGGGGGCCGTCTTGGGCGTCTCGGCCTTGGTGGCGGCCTCGGGTTCCTTGGGCTTCGCGGGCGTCTCGGACTTCTCGGACTTCTTGGAGGCGTCGGGCTTGTTGAATTCGAACTTCAACCCATCGACGAGGACGAACCGCACCTTGGCATTCTCGTCGCCGAGCGGTGCGGAGAAGGCGACGAGATGGCCGAGTTTGCCCACCTCGATGGTGCCGAGTGACTTGGAGGCCCCGGCAATCTCCGCGGCTCGCTGCGTGAGGGCCGCAAGGGCAGCCTCGCGAGGCAGGCCCGCCGCGATCAGCTTCCGCAGCATCGACGGTAAGTGATCCGTCTTGGTGATCCCGTCGCTCGACAGGGCGAAGCGGACTCCGGCCTGGGCCAACACCTGTGCCGTGCCGACTCGCTCCTTCCACCTGGCGCCGCGGTCCACGAGAACCTGGTACGGTTCGATCCGCTCGGCGGGCTCTCGCTTGCGGTACTCCGCCTCGGTAGAGACTTTGGGCTCGTCGGGGAAGTCAATCCGCAGTACGACCGGGACGTCGAGCGCCTTGAGCCGATCCGCCACTTTGCCGGCCTCGCGACCGCCGACGATGACGGGCGTCGTCCCGAACTCTTCGGACAGATCGAGGGCCCGATGGATCTCATCCCGTGTGTTTGCTTCCCACCAGGTGGAGATCGCCTTGGTGCGGGCAGCATGGAGCACCTTCAAGGAAGGATCGAAGGGGCGGCGCCCGGTTTCGTCCCCTGGCGCGTCAGCCTGGGCCAGCGAGGCCGCATATTCGGCGTCGAGCATGGCCTGGCGAAGGTGGGCGATCACACCGAGCAGGACCACCGGATATCGTGCGACATTCCTGTTTCGCACCCTGGCTGCCGCGTGGTCATCGTCACCTTTGGGCGGGGTTGGCTCGAACGGGGGCTTGAGATTGATGTGGAGCCCGACGGGGGACCTCACAATAACCTCGCGACGCGGCAATCCACTCAGGCTTACGAGGGCGCTCTGGCCGGTTACGATGGCACCGGCGGGGGCCGAAACCAGGTCGGTGAATCCGAGCTTGCGACGCTCTTCCGCCTGCGTGTCTCCCAACTCCAGGGCAGACGCAACTTCGAACTCGGGCGTCAGGCCGTAGCGGTCATCGGAGGGGGTTCGAGCCAACGCACTATCATTGTAATCGACCGGGCGGCCGGAGCCGGTCCTGGATCGTACCGAGCCGGGCGTCTGGCCGACCGTGGTATAGAGATCGATAAATCCGGGATAGATGGTCAATCCTTGACCATCGATGACCTCGGCATCGAAGGGAATGGCCACCTTATCGGCAGGACCAACCGCCTCAACCTTACCGTCGCGGACGACGACCGTTCCTGAGTCGATCGTTTCCTTGACAGAGGCGACGATCTTCGCATTCTGGATGGCGTACGCCGTCGGCTGATAGCCCGTGCGGGTGTCTGCGGAGAGCCACGGTGTGCCGACGACCAGCAAGGCCACCGACACGGCAATACAGACGGATCTGAGACGGAGTGAGGCGCCACTCGACATGACTTGGGGCTCCCCCAGGCACGGAAGGCCTTGGGTTCATTTGCCTTAGGTTTCGCGATTTCAGGCAGCGAGCCGCCGTCCTCGGAGTCGAGGCCGGGTGGGAAACCCGAGCAGCCCTCCTGATCCCTTTCCGTCCCTAGATTTCATATCATCTGCATCCCCATACCGGCAAGGCACGACCCCACCCAAACTTGTCCGCTCAAAGATGGTTTGGGCTCATACTTTGCAGGAATGGAGTCCGAAATCGAACGGACTCGCTCCCGCTCCCCTCCCCGTGACTCACACCTCGTTGATTATCCCCTCGGTCACACCGTCCGCGTAACTACTCTCGTCGTACGATCTGAAATCGAAAATCAATTTCTAGTTGATCTGAGAAAGCTTTTCACAATGGCTTTTTATCAACACCGGGATCATCTTGAGGAGACGCCGATAAAAATCCGTAATTTCTTGTCCGATAAGGTGTTGTGCGATGGATTTGGTTGCCAAGAGCAAACGCATGTCATACAAGGGCGAAAGTTTTCCATCTTATCTAGTCGCTCTATTTTGACTGGCAACTTTCGGTGGCTAAACTTGACAGCACGTACGCAAGTTACCCACTTTGGTGCGACCTCATGACACGGATCCCCCAAATCCTGGTTTACTCCCCGAGTGCACAGCCGGAACCCGGCATCGTCGTGGGAGCCTCTCGTGCGGGGGCGATCGGCGTGCTCGATTGCGGGTCCGCAATCAACCGGATTGGTATCGCAGACGCCGCGCGGAGGGTTGGCCGGCTGATCGGCGACCTACCTTTCGGCGTGAAGCTCGGTGCCGAGCACATCGATAAGGAATGGATCCGGTCCTTACCGGAGTCGGCGAAAGTGCTGGTCGTCACGCGAGGGCATCTGGAACGTGTCGACTGGAGAGTTGTGCTCAGCGTCGCCGCCGAATCGGACCGCCTGGTCGTCGCGGAAGTTGGCTCCCGTCAGTTGGCCGTCGAAGCGGTCGAGGAGGGCGTGTCGGCTCTGATCGTCGCGGGGCATGAGGCAGGCGGGTTCGTCGGCGACGACTCGTCCTTGATCCTGCTTCAGGCGGTCCTCGAGAAGACGACGGTGCCGGTCTGGGTCCGAGGCGGGATCGGCGCGCGTTCCGCGGCGGCCTGCGTCGCGGGGGGAGCCGCGGGGGTCGTCCTGGATGGCGCGGTGCTGCTGGCTCGCGAGTCCCCCCTCAGGGCTGACGTAAGAGAGCGTCTGGCTCGCTGGGATGGCGGCGAGACGGTCGTCATTCGTCCGAGCGAGGGCGAATCGCTCCGTGTTTACGCCTCGCCCGGCTTGCCCGCTCTAGCGAGACTCAAGGCCGCAGCGGAGGCCGGTGGTGAGTCCTGGCGATCTGCCCTCCAGGCTGAGGTCGGTTGGGGGACGCGACAATTGTGGCCGGTAGGGCAGGATGCGGCACTCGCCGGCAGGCTCGCGGGTCGTCACGTGACTGTCGGCGGTATCATCCAGCACGTCGAACGCTCGATCGAGGAAGGCTTGAAATCGGCCTGGGAGACGGCGCCCCTGGCCTCGGGATCGGCGCTGGCGGCCTCGCACGGGACGCAGTATCCGATCGTGCAGGGGCCGATGACCCGCGTGAGCGATACGGTCCCTTTCGCGGAAGCCGTGGCCGTTGGCGGCGGTTTGCCCTTCCTCGCCCTCGCCCTGATGCGTGGCCCCGAGGTGCGCAAGCTGCTGGACGAGGCGAATCAGCGTCTTACAGGGCGTGCGTGGGGTGTGGGGCTGCTCGGATTCGTTGACCCGGCACTCCGATCCGAGCAGATGGCCGAGATCCTCAGGGTTCCTCCGCCGTTCGCACTGATCGCCGGCGGGCGTCCCGACCAGGCCCGCGAGCTCGAGGCCGCCGGGATCGAGACGTACCTCCATATCCCGTCCCCCGGGCTGCTGCGACAATTCTGGGCCGATGGGGCACGGCGCTTCGTCCTCGAAGGCCGCGAATGCGGCGGCCACGTCGGTCCGCGCTCGAGCTTTGTGCTCTGGGAGCAGGTCGTCGATTCCGTTCTCGAACTCCTCGACCGGAGCGGCGAGGCTGAAGAGGTCCATGTGCTATTCGCTGGCGGGATCCACGACTCCCGATCGGCCGCGATGGTGTCCGCCATCGCCGGGCCGCTCGCGGCTCGAGGGGCTCGCGTCGGCGTGCTCGTCGGCACGGCCTATCTGTTCACGCAGGAAGCCGTCGACACCGGCGCGATCGTCCGCCAGTTCCAGGACGAAGCCGTGCAGTGCGAGCGGACCGTCCTGCTCGAGACCGGCCCCGGACATGAAGTTCGCGTGAGTCCGACACCATTCGCACACAGATTCGAGCAGGAACGCCGGCAGTTGACCGCGTCGGGAGCCTCCGCCGAGGAGGTCCGCGAGGCCCTCGAGGCCCTCAACGCCGGCCGGCTCCGCGTGGCCGCGAAGGGCATGGATCGGAGCCAGGGGAGTGGCAGCCCGCTGGCGCCGGTCGCCGGCCCCGACCAGTTCGAGCGTGGCCTGTACATGCTCGGGCAGGCGGCGACCCTGCGGGATCGCGTGACCACCATCGCCGAGCTCCACGCAGAGATCTGCGACGGCAGCATCGGCCGCCTCGATTCCGCCGTGGCCCGGCTCAGACCCGAGGCTGAGGAATTACAGACCCCCTCCGACATCGCGATCGTGGGGATGTCCGCGATCGTGCCGGGGGCCTCCGACGTCCGCACCTTCTGGGGCAACACGCTCCGAGGCGTTGATTGCATCACCGAGGTCCCCGAGGATCGCTGGGATTGGCGGCTCTACTACGACGTCGATCCCAAGGCGCCGGACAAGATCACCTCGAAGTGGGGCGGTTTCCTCCCCGAGATCCCCTTCGACCCGCTCTATTACGGCATGCCGCCGACGAGCCTCCCCTCGATCGAGCCGATGCAACTCCTCATGCTCGAGGCGGCCCGCAAGGCCATCGAGGACGCCGGCTATCGCGATCGCCCCTATCCCAAGGAGCGTACCTCCGTCGTGCTCGGGGCCGGCGGCGGCGCCGCGCAGCTCTCGATGGGCTATGCCTTCCGCTCCTATCTCCCGCTGCTCGACACGGTGATCCCTGGCGGCGGCCAGAAGGCGATGGAGCAGTGCGGGAGTCGGCTCCCCGAGTGGACCGAGGACTCGTTCCCGGGGATCCTCCTGAACGTGGCGGCGGGTCGCGTGGCGAACCGTTTCGACCTGGGCGGGGCCAATTACACGGTCGATGCCGCCTGCGGATCCTCGCTCGCCGCGGCCGCATTGGCGGTCCGCGAGCTCGAGTCGGGCGCGGCCGACATGGTGCTGCTGGGCGGGGCGGACACTGTCCAGAATCCGTTCACATACATGGCGTTCAGCAAGACCCAGGCGTTCTCGCCCCGAGGCCGTTGCCGTCCCTTCGACGCCTCGGCCGACGGCATCGTCATCAGTGAAGGAGTCGCTGTCGTCGTCCTCAAGCGACTGGCCGATGCCGAACGCGATGGCGACAAGATCTATGCGGTCATCAAGGGGCTGGGAGCCTCGAGCGACGGCCGGGCGAAGGGCCTGACGGCTCCTCGACCCGAGGGGCAGGTCCGGGCCTTGCGTCGGGCTTACGCCAAGGCCGGCGTCGAGCCGACCACGGTCGGATACGTCGAGGCCCACGGCACGGGTACGGCGGCGGGGGATCTGTCGGAGGTCAACTCCCTGAGCACGGTCTTCCGCGAGGCCGGGTGCGAGACCTCGAGTTGTGCGGTGGGGTCGGTCAAGTCTCAGATCGGCCATACCAAGTGCGCTGCGGGCCTGGCAGGTCTCATCAACGCATCGCTCGCCCTTTATCACAATGTCTTGCCACCCACCATCGGCGTCGAGAGGCTCAACCCGAAGGCCGACCTCGCGGATGGTCCGCTCTACATCAGCACGAAGACTCGCCCCTGGCTGCACGCGGAGAAGGATCGTCCGCGCAGAGCCGGTGTGAGCGCCTTCGGCTTCGGCGGCACGAACTTCCACGCGGTCCTGGAGGCTTACGACCGGTCGACCTTGCCTCCGCAATCGGCAATTCAGGATTGGCCGGCGGAGTTATTCGTCTGGCGTGACGAGCTTTCGATGATCGCGGCCTCAATCGACCGCCTGACATCGGCCCTCGACCAGGGAGCGCAGCCGGCGCTGCGGGACCTTGCTTATACACTGATCCAGTCGGTCCGCCAGGCCGGCTCATCGCTCGCGATCGTGGCCAACTCGCTCGAAGACCTGCGCTCCAAGCTGACGATCGCTCGCGATGGAATCGCCGCCGGCAAATCGGAGTTCCGCGACCCCCGAGGGGTCGAGTTCGCCGGACCTGCGGACCACGCCAAGCTTGGGAAAGTGGCGTTCCTCTTCCCCGGGCAGGGTGCACAGCAGGTCGAGATGCTCAATGACCTGGCGATCGCGTTCCCCGAGGTCCGCTCGGCCTTCGAGGATGTCGACGCCACCCTCAAGGGCCTGGATCGGCCGACGATCGGCGAGCTCGTCTTCCCGCCGCCCGTGTTGTCGCAGGAGGAGCGGGATCGGCAGAAGAAGGCTCTGACCGCGACCGAGGTTGCTCAGCCGTCCCTGGCCGCCGCGAGCGTCGGCATGCTGCGGTTGCTCGAGTCCTTCTCCCTGGCTCCCGACATGACCGCCGGCCACAGCTACGGCGAGCTCGTCGCCCTCTACGCCGCCGGCTCGTTCTCGCTCGAGGGGCTCGCCGAGCTTTCGGAAGGACGCGGCCGTTTCCTGAGAGACGCTGCCGCCAATCACCCCGGCTCGATGGCAGCCCTGGCGGCCGGCCCCGAGAAGGTGGCCGAGATCCTCGACGGTATCGACGGCGTCGTCGCCGTCAACTGGAACGGGCCGAAGCAGACGGTGATCTCCGGGCCTCACGAGGGGGTCGCCATGGCCATCGATCGGGCCAAGGCTTTGGCGATGCGAGCCCAGTGGCTCCCCGTCGCCTGTGCTTTCCATTCGCCCGCGGTGGCCGAGGCGCAAAGCCCACTCACGAGCCTGGCCGGCAAGCTGATCCAGAGTGCTCCGGGGCTCCCGGTCTACTCGAACGTCGACGCTCGGCCGCACGGCGAGATCACGTCCGAAATCGCCACGCAACTCGGCTCGCATGTGGTCAAACCCGTGCAATTCGCCGCGATGATCGAGGCGATGTACACCGATGGGGCGAGGACTTTCATCGAGGTCGGGCCCGGCGGCACGCTCACTTCGCTCGTCGGCTCGATCCTCGGCACGCGTCCCCACCTGGCCGTCGCCGTCGATCCTCCGGGCCGCTCGGGTATTGCGGGGCTCTTGCAGACGCTTGGTCGACTCTTCGTGGCGGGGCTCAGTCCGCGCTGGGAGCGTCTGACCGAAGGGAGAGACGTCCAGCGGCTCCACTCGACCCGATTCGTTCGCGAATCCGAGGTCGACGTCATCGGGCCGGCGACCTGGCTCGTCAATGGCTCGCGATCGAGGCCCGCTTCCGCGGCCGAGCCGCTCCGGCTCGGCCCCGGGCCGGCGTTGCCCGTCGCGAACGCGGAGCCGGAGGTCCGGCCCGAAACTCTCGCCGCCGGCCCCGAGCCCGTGGCGGCCTTGCCCAGAGACACGGAACCGTACACCAACGGCGTGTCTCATGAAAATGGATATGCAAACGGTCGATGCGATACACCGTCGCGGAACGGTGCCTCGTCCCCAGCGACGGACCTGTACGTCGCGCCGATGGACCAAGAGATGGCCGAACCTGGATCAGACGTAACACGCGTGTTCGAAGCCTTCCAGAAGACCATGCAGACATTCCTGGAAGTGCAACGAGAGACGATGCTCGGATTCCTCGGAGCCTCGAGGCTGGAGACGCCCAGCGTCGAGCCCGCGCCGGGCAACGGTCGATTTTCGCCCCAGGATTTCGAGCCCCGCCCACGAGTCTCGAAACCCTCGCCGATCTCGACCGAAGCCTACGCACCGGCACCCGTGGCCCCGCCGCGAGTCGTCGCCCCGGAGCCCTTGATCGTCGCGCCAATCCCGTCGCCGAAGATCGAGGCACCCGCATCTGAGCCGGTCACCTATCGGAACGGGACGACCACCGCCACGGCTCCCGCCCCCGCACCCTCGCCGGCTCCCGCTACCGCCGCCACCGTCGACGTGGCCGAGAGGCTGCTGGCCATCGTGAAGGATCGCACCGGCTATCCAGCCGAGATGTTGCAACTCAACCTCGACCTCGAGGCGGACCTGGGCATCGATTCGATCAAGCGCGTCGAAATCCTCGGGACGCTGCGAGACGCCCTGCCGAACTTCCCTCGCGAATCCGGCGTCGACCTGATGGATCAGCTTTCCAGGGCGAAGACCCTGGGAGCCATCGTCGAGCGCGTGAACAAGGCGATGGGGGGCAAAGCCTCCCCAAAATCTGATCGAGCCGTTTTGACCCCGCCCCGAGCGGAACGGAACGGCTCGCATTCAGCCTCAGAAAACGACCAGGCCGAGTCGCGTGAAGACGTTCGCCGACTCGTCCTTGAGTCGGCCCCCGCGCCGCTCGATCTCCTGGTCTCCGACCTCAACCTCGCACCGTCGGGCCTGGTCCTCGTGACGGACGACGGCCGCGGGATCGCCCTAAGCCTGGCCGAGAAGCTCGAGGCCCAGGGGCACCCGGTCGTGATCCTGGGTGAGAAGTCTTCGAACGGCTCCCGGCAAGGTCGGCGCGTGGTAATGGTCGACTTCAGTTCGGAGGATTCGATCGAGGCCTTAATCGGACGGATCCGAACTCGCGGAACCTTGGCCGGCATCATCCACGCCTTGCCGCTTCGGCGAGCGAACGATGTCGGCCTCGACGCCCAGGGATGGAACGCCCGGATCGAGGCGGAGGTCAAGGGCCTCTTCCTCCTGGCGAGGACGGCCGCCGATGACCTCGCCCACTCGGCCGAGAATGGCGGGGCCTGCCTGATCGCCGCGACCTGCATGGGAGGCGACTTCGCGAGCGTCGACGACCATCGCGATTTCTTCCCGGGGCAGGGCGCCATCGCCGGGATGATCAAGACCCTGGCCCGCGAGTGGCCGAAGGATGTGCGGGTGCGCGTGGTCGACCTCGATCCCAAGAAGGACGAGGCCACGCTCGCGACCCGACTCTACCAGGAAATCGGCGCGGACGATCACCACTCCGAAGTCGGCTACCGCGATGAGGAGAGGGTCGTCCTCAAGGCGATCCCAACTGAACTGCCGAAAGGCCGAAGCTCGAATTTGATCCTCCCGGAAGGGGCCCCGATCCTCGTGACGGGAGGCGCCCGGGGGATCACCGCCGCCGTGGTGGGCGACCTGGCCAAACGCTGGAAGCCGACGCTCCTGATCGTCGGCTCGAGCCCGCCGCCGTCGGAGGTCGAGGATCGGGCCACCTCCAGGTTTGAGGGAGGTGCGGAGCTTAAAGCGGCGCTCCATCGCCGTGCTTCCAGCCAAGGGAAGACAATCGGCCCGGCCGAACTCGAACGCGCCTATCAGGAACTCCGACGTGAGCGGGAAATCCGCGCCAACCTGGAGGGCTTCCAGGCCTCGGGGGCGAAGGTCGCCTATGCCCAGGTCAACGTCCGCGACCGTGAGGCACTGGGCCGGACACTATCCGCCTGGCGCGAGAAGTTCGGCCCGATCGCCGGGCTCATCCATGGAGCGGGGGTGATCGAGGACAAGCTGCTCCGCGATAAGACGACGGCCTCGTTCGATCGCGTGCTCGGGACGAAGCTCGAGGGGGCTCTGAACCTCGCCGGCTTGCTCGAAACCGACCCGCTCAAGTTCGCCGTCTTCTTCTCGTCCGTGGCCGGTCGATTCGGCAATCGCGGTCAGGCCGATTACGCGGCGGCGAATGAGATCCTGAACAAGCTCGCCCTCTGGCTCGACAGGCGCTGGGCGGCACGGGTCTTGTCAGTGATCTGGGGCCCCTGGTCGGGAGTCGGCATGGTCTCCGACCTCGAGGCCCACCTGGGCCGTCAGGGGTTCGGCATGATCCCGCCCGAGGTAGGGGCGACGAAGGTCGGCGACGACCTCCAATTCGGCAAGAAGGGGGACGTGGAGGTGATCGTCGCCGGCGATCTCGGCTCCTTGATGGATGACGAACCGGCCCTTGCAAACGACAACGGCCGCAAGATGGCCCTGGCCGGCCACCGTTGAAGATCAATTCGTGCGTTGATGAGGGAGAACCCCGAAGAAAGAGTCGTCGAATCACGATCTTTCTAGAGGGATGTGGACCGCCGCCTTCGCAACGAGACTTTCGTCCAAAGATGGGGAAGATTCACCTTCGATGAGCACCGCTCGGCCGCTGGATATCGCGATCGTTGGGATGGGATGCCGATTCCCAGGGGCGAAGAACCTCGCCGCCTTCTGGGAGAACATCCTTTCCGGTCGCGACTGCACGAGCGAGGTCCCGAACGATCGCTGGGATTCGGCGATCTTCGTCGATCCGAACTCCAGGGCCAGCGACCGGGTCGCCTCTTCACGAGCCGGCTATCTCGACGCTCCTATCGAGTTCGACCCGTCGCGTCATGGGATCATGCCCCTGACCGTCGAGGGGGGCGAGCCCGAGCAGTTCCTCGTGCTCGACGCCGCCTCCGCCGCGCTCGATGATGCCGGCTTGACCGAGGGTATCGACGATGGCCGTCGCGTCGAGGTGGTGATCGGCCGCGGCAACTACTTCAACCGCGGCAACCTCACGAGGCTCCAGCATGGCCGCGTCCTGGCTCAAACGCTGAGCCTGCTCCGCGAGCTTCATCCCGAGTGGACCGACGAGGATTTCGAGGCGATCCGCCAGGATCTCAGGTCGAGCCTTCCACGCTTCGAGCCGGCCACGATCCCGGGCCAGGTCACGAACGCCACCGCCGGTCGGCTCGCAAATCGGTTCGACCTCTCGGGGGCGAGCTTCGTCGTTGACGCGGCGAGCGCTTCATCGCTCGTGGCCCTGGATCTAGGGAGTCGGGCGCTCGTCGAGCGTCGGGCCGACGTCGCGCTGGTCGGCGGCGTTTACATCGGTTGCGACGTCGATTTCCCGATGGTCTTCTCCCAACTTGGGGCGCTGTCGAAGACCGGCAAAGCCCGACCTTTCGCCAAGGGTGCCGACGGGACCGTGCCCGGCGAAGGAGTTGGCGTCGTCGTGCTCAAGCGGCTCGCAGACGCCGAACGCGAAGGAAATCGGGTCTACGCCGTCATCAAGGGAGTTGGCCTGGCGAGCGACGGCAAGGGGCGATCGCTGGCAGCTCCGAGTGCCCTTGGGCATGCGCGGGCGATTCGCAGGGCCTATCGTCGCGGCGGCGTCGATCCGGCTTCCGTCGGCTTCGTCGAAGGGCATGGGCTGGGTGTGCCGGCGTCGGATCGAGCCGAATTGCTGGCCCTCAATGCCACCTTCCCGCCGACGCGCTGGGGAAGACGGTCTCTCGGGGCAATCTCTGCACAGATCGGCCACGCCATGCCCGCAGCCGGCATGGCGGGTCTGATCAAGGCCGCGCTGGCGCTCCATCATCGCGTCATTCCGCCCGGTCCTCCGGCCGATGATCTGCACAAACTGCTGGCCGACGAGTCGAGCGCCTTCGCGATCAACCGATCGGCTCGTCCCTGGATCCAGGGGGATCGCGCGAACCCGAGACGTGCGGGGGTGAATGCCTTCGGCTTCGCCGGGATCAGCGGGCACGCCGCCCTCGAAGAGCATGCGGCCTCGGCCGATGGACCCGAGCCTGGGTCCCAGCCGAAGTGGGACAGCGAGGCGATCCTGCTCGCCGGACTTGACCGTGGGGACTGGCTTGAGAGGGCCGGTCGGCTCCTCGCCTGGCTCGAGCGGGCCGAAAATCGCGCGGTGCCGCTCAAGGATCTCGCCTACACGCTGAACACCGACATCAATGCGGGGTCGTTCCGAGTCGGTCTCATCGTGGCCTCGACCGAGATGCTCAAGGATCGACTCCAAGGTGTGGTGAAACGTCTGGTCGACCCGAAATGCCGTTCGATCCGCGATGCTCGCGGCGTCTACTTCTGGGAAGAGCCCCTTGGCGGGCCGGGGAGGCTCGCGTTCCTGTTCCCGGGAGAAGGGTCGCAATACCCTGGGATGCTGGCCGACCTTTGCCCGCATTTCCCCGAGGTCCGCAAGCTCTTCGACACCTCCGATCGAATCGCGATGGAGCAGGGGAGGGAGCGACTCCCCAGCGACATCCTGTTCGGTCCCAATGCCCAGGATGATGAAGGACTCTGGGAGGTCGGGGCGGCGGTGAACGTCGTCCTATCGGCCCAGTGGGGCATTCATCATCTCCTGCGAGGCCTTGGGCTCAAGCCCGACGCCGTGGTCGGTCACAGCAGCGGGGAATTCCTCGCGCTGGCGTCGGCTGGCGTCGTGGATGTCGACACCGATCTAGAAAATCGCCTGGGGTCGCTCGGCAAGATTTTCGAGCAGTTGGACAGCTCGGGGCAGGTGCCAGCCGCGACGCTCGCGGCGGTCGCTTCGAGCCGCGAGAAGGTCCAGGACATTTGCAATCAGGTCGGCGCGACGGTCACGGTGGCGATGGATAACTGCCCGCATCAGGTGGTGCTGGCGGGGACCCACGATCAGGTCGAGAGTGTCCTTGTGGCTCTCAAAGAACAGGGGATCGTCTGCGAGAAACTCCCGTTCGCCCGGGCCTATCACACCGAGGCGTTCACCCAGGCCCTGCCGCCGATCGAAGCCTTCTTCCGGGAACTGACGCTCAAGGCCCCGACGAGCCGTTTCTATTCGTGCGCCTCGGGGCGACGCGTGACAGGTGACGTCGAGGAGATCCGCCGCCTGGCTGTCCAGCAGTGGGCGACCCCGGTCGCCTTCCGCCCGACGATCGAGGCGATGTACGAGGATGGCGTCCGGCTTTTCGTCGATGTGGGACCTCGCGGGAACCTGTCGGGTTTCGTCGAGGACACGTTGCGGGGCCGTCCCCACTTCGCGATCGCCAGCCAATTGCCAAGGCGCTCGGGGCTGACCCAGTTGAATCATCTGGTGGCCTCGCTATTCGCGCAGGGCGTTCCGCTCACGCCCGAACATCTCTATAAGCGTCGTCAGCCGAAGCGCGTCGACCTCGGCCCGGATTTGCCCGCCGTCAGGCCAGCACCGGCACTGGCGGTCGGTTTCCCCGAGATGCGGTTCTCGCCCGAGTTGGCCGCGTCGCTCCGCCAGCGAAACAAACCCGCGAAGCCCGTGGTCATAAATGGGCCCGTCGTTGGAGTTGCCAAACCCGAGCCCGCCCATCTCAACGGCACGAACGGAAAACATCACGAAACGCCGGTGCCGGTGTCCGTCGCCTACACGAATGGCAATGGCTCCGCACTCAATGGCCACGCCAAATCGCCATTAACTGTGCCCGCCGCGAGCCGACCGAGTACACCTCGCGCGGGCATGATGATGACGCATTTGAAGACGATGGACGACTTCCTGGAAACCCAGCGTCAGGTGATGGGCGCTTTCCAGGCTCGGCGTCAGCGAGTTCCGACTCAAAGACCGCAGAGTGTGATCCCTCAGACTCAGACTCGGAACCATGTTCAACAGGAAAAAGCCCCCGAGATCGCTCGCGAACCGAGCCCTCGGCCCGCCGAGGCAATCAAGGCGGTCGTGAGCCCCTGGGTCGGGACGCTGGTCTCGTTCGTCCCGGGACATTCGCTGGTCGCCGAACGCTGGCTCGAGGCCCAGGGGGATCCGGTCGCCGAGAATCACACGCTCGGAGGTCGGCGGGTCTCCGCACTCGACCCGACCCGGAAGGGCCTGCCGGTCGTGCCCTTCACCGTGATGGCCGAGATCCTGGCACAGGCGGCGGCACCGCTCCTGCCGGGGATGGTCGTGACCGCCTTGCGGGACGTGCAGGCCAATCGCTGGATCCGCTACGAGCATGAACCGGTCAAGCTCGAGGTCCGCGCCCGTCGCGACGAGGCCAAGCCCGATGAGGTCAAGGTTCAGCTTTTCAATCGGGCGTCCGGCGCGACGAGTCGGGTCGGAGGTGATATCCCCGTTGTCGAGGGGCGAGTGATCTTCTCCGCCTCTCGACCTGGCGGCCCAATGGCCTCACCGTTCCATCTCACGGATGCACGACATTGCCGATTCGGCGGTCCCGACATTTACGAGGAGCAGTGGCTTTTCCACGGGCCGGCGCTCCAGGCCGTGACGCAGATCGGTGAGGCCTCGCCACATGGGATCGAGGGCACCTTACGGATCCTGCCGAGGCGGGGCCTGCTGCGGCCAAATGAGTCGGTCTCGTTCCACACGGATCCGATCGTTCTCGATGCCTTCACGCATCTCCTCGGTTGCTGGGGGCTCGATCAGGTCCCCTGGGGCGAAGGGGACGTGATCTTCCCGCTCCGCGTGGCCGAACTCGCGATTCCTGGGTTTGATCCGGGCGAGGGGGCCGAGGTCGCCTGCCGGATCTGGATCCGCGAGGCTTCGCGACACAAGGTCATGGTCGACGCCCAACTCGTCGCCCCCGACGGACGCGTCTGGGTCGAGATCAAGGGGTGGGAGGACTGGCGTTTCTACTGGCCGAGCCGATTCCGCGACCAGTTCCGTCAGCCGAACCGCGTCTTCGTCGGCGAGGCCCTCAGCTTGCCCCAGGGTCCACCGCAGATTCCCTCGACAGTCCAGGCAGTCTGGCTCCAGCCGCCGGGCGACATGGCCAAGCCCGTCTGGCGAGACGTGTTCGAGTGGGTCCAGCTCGGGCCCGACGAGAGGCTCTCCCTCCGTGAGCAGTCTCGGGGAGAGGAAGCCTTCACGCATCGCCTCTGGGAGAACGTCGCGGCCAAGGAGGCCGTGAGACGACTCTGGCTGGTGGAGGGGAAGGCCCCCGTTTATCCCGGCGACCTTCGCATCGATCGAAGCGAGGATGAACAACCTCGCTTCCGTTCGCTCCTCGACCCGAATGCGGCTGCGGCTCCGTCGATCGCCGTGGCACATGCCGAGGGTGTGGCGATCGCCCTGGCGAGCCTCGATCCGGCCGTTCATCTGGGCTTGGCCATCGAGGCACTCGCACCAGTGAGCGAAGAACTCCTGCCGTTGGAACTGGATGCGAACGAGTTGGCGACCTTGAAAGCGGCCGGCGTCGACATCGACGAATGGTCCTATCGACTCAGGGCGGCGAAGGACGCTCTGGCTCGGGCCGCTCGCCTCGACTCGGTGCGTGGGCGGAAGAGATTGCGACTTCTGAGAGTCGAACCGTCGTCGGGGATCATTGCCCTGGACTCAGCCATCGAGATCGGCACCGCGCGACGCGGGGATTATGTCTGGGCCTGGGCGATCGCGAAATAACGCGAAGGTCGAAACAGCCTCATATTGATGAATGACTCGTAAAGCACGGGAAGCCTGAATATGTCGACCTACACTCAAGACTCGATCCTCGACGACCTGCGTCAGATCCTGGGCAACTTCCACGGGCGCGAGTACGCGGACGAGATCGGGCCGGACACGATGTTCTTCGCGGACCTCGGGCTCGCGTCGATCGACGCCGTGGTCCTGGGCGAGACGCTGGAACAGCACTACGGCCGCCGTATACCGTTCGGCGAGATGATGGCCGACCTCGGGCGGAAGACCGATCGCGACATCAGGGTCGGCGACCTCGTCGCCTTCCTGGAACGACATCTGACGGCGCAGGCATGAGTGCCAATCGCTTGAGTCCACCTTGAGCCCTGCGGACGCTGACGAACAACACGAGACTCGCCCAACTCCTTTTTCCGGGGCCTTCCCCATGCCGATGACCTCCGCCAACGGCCTGACCTTCCACTACCAGCAGGCCGGCTCCGGGCCCGACCTGATCCTGATCCACGGCGTCACGGGCGACCTGTCGATCTGGTTCCTCTGCCGGGCGATGCAGACCCTGAGCGAGACGCACAGGGTCACGGCGTTCGACATCCGGGGCCATGGCTACAGCGACGCCCCGCCGACGAATTACACGTCGGCCGACCACGCGGCGGACCTGTTCGCCCTGATGGACAAGCTCGAGATCGAGAAGGCGGGGATCGTCGGGCACAGCTTCGGCGGGGTGATCGCGCTCCACGCGGCCGCCCTGCAGCCCGAGAAGGTCGAGACGCTAGTTCTGTCTGATCCCTACTTCCCGGCCTTGCGTCACCTCGAAGACGTGAGCCGCTGGGGACACTGGCAGAACTTCCGCGAAGAGGCCGACCGAGCGGGAGTCGAGCTTTCGGACGAGCACTGGTATGACCTCGGCCGCTTCTTCGACCAGGTCGTCCATCTCGACGGCGAGCGCCTGCTCAAGTTCCGACGCGAGGTAGGCCTCCCCGCCCTGAACCGACTCATGAGGCTCGGCGGCACGACCTGCGGCGCCGACTCCAAGGTCGCGGCCGGCCTGACGGTCGACTTGATCCACGGGGTGAACATCCCCACGCTCGCGCTCTACGGCGAGCACTCGCCATTCCTCAGCACGGCCAACTACCTGGTCGAGCACCTGCCGGATTGCCGGACGGCCATCGTGCCGGACGCGAAGCACCGGGCCCCGGAAGAGAACCCCGAGGCGTTCCTGCAACTGCTCCGCGAGTTCCTCGAGGCTCGCCTCGTGGCCTTGCGTTGACCAAAGCTCGAAGTTCGGGCGTTTCAAGGGGCGTGGCCAGAACAGCCTATTCCGGGACGAGCGTATGACGATGACATTCCAGTCGAAAAATGCTCCGGTATTGATGCTGACGGGCGCCGCCCACGGCATCGGCCGCGCGACGACGCACGCCCTGGCCGACCACGGATTCCGCCTCGGGCTCGTCGATCGAGCCCGTGAGCCGCTGGAGCAAGTGGCCGAGCAACTCCGCGCCAAGGGGTGCTCGGTCGTCTCCGCCGTGGCGGATGTCAAGGACTCCGAGTCGTTGCATCGGGCGGTCGCCGCGATCGAATCCGGCCTCGGTCCCGTCGAGACGCTGGTGGCCTGCGCCGGGGTCGGGGGCCTGTCGAGCGCCACGAACCTCGACATCCCCGCCTTCCGCGACATGCTCGAGATCAACGTCCTGGGCGTCGCCCGCTCGATTGAGGCGGTCTTGCCGGGGATGTTCGCGCGAGGGTCGGGCCACATCGTGGGGATCTCCAGCGTCGCCGGGTACCGAGGCTTGCCCTGGATGCCGGGATACTCGGCGTCGAAGGCCGCGCTGACGACGTATCTCGAAGGGCTCCGCCCGTCGCTCAAGCGTCGAGGGGTTTCGATCACCACGGTCTATCCCGGCTTCGTCCGGACGGCGATCACCCAGGACACGCCCTTCCGCAAGCCCGTCAAGATGCTCGAGCCCGACCAGGCCGCCAAGTCGCTGGTGCGAGCCATCGTGCGAAAGCCACGCGATTTCGTCTTCCCCTTCAGCGCGGCGGTGGGCATGGGCTTCTTGAAGAAGGTCCCGAATCGCATGTTCGACTGGATGATGGACCGCGCCGGGCCGCAGGCCCTGACGACCGAGTTCTGAACGCAGAGGCATAACCGAGATTCGCAACGACGTTGGGAGCCATTCCACGTGCTGGCCCTGCCTGAGATCGATCCCCGAGCCATCCCCGGACTCTCCGAGATCGCGATCTGTCCGCCTTGCGGGCTCGCGCTCGAGGGTCGGACGCATTGCCGGGCTTGCGGGATCGAATACCCCGAGGTCGACGGGATCCTCCATGCCCTGGGGACGCTCCGGGGGACGAACCGGGTCGCCGCCTCGTTTTACGACGGGCCGAACTGGGCCGGGTTCAAACCCTGGGAGCAACTCTTCCTCTGGTTCCAGGGGCCGGGGATCGACAGGGCTCGGCGGCAGGTACTCAGGCATCTGCCGCAGACGCACAATGCCAAGGTGCTCGAGGTCGGTATCGGCGACGGCGAGAACGTGCGGCTGCTACCGCTTTCGTGGAGCCTCTACGGGGTCGACATCGCCAGGACGCGGCTGGAAAGCTGTCGCGACCGGTTCCCCGAAATGAGCGGCCGGCTCGCCTGGGCCGAGGCCGAGGCCTTACCTTTTGCCGATGGCGAGTTCGACGCCGTCTTCACCGTCGGCGGGTTCAACTACTTCCGCGACCACGCCGCGGCCCTCGCCGAGATGCGACGAGTCGCGAGGCCAGGTGCGCCCCTGATCGTCGCCGACGAGTTGCCCGACCTCTATCGGCTCGCCCCGGGACACGTCCTCGGGCTCGAGGGACTCGATCGTCTGGGCCTGCAAATCATGGGGCTCGAGCCGGATTTCGTCTCGATGGTGCTGGACCACCGCGTCGAGGTCGAAGCCCTGGTGCGGGCCGAGTGGCCCGGGCACCGACGTTACCCGATCTGGAATCGTCTGGGATACTGTCTCGTGGACGTTGTCGTCAGTTGAGGACGCCTAACCATGTCGATGACCATGCAAAACACCGGAACCACCTGGATTACGAATACAGATCCCGTCCACTGCGTCGCCTGCTCCGGGGATCTGACCCCGTCGGGCGAGACGCTCGTCTGCGATCGTTGCGCCCAGGTCTATCCGATCCGCGACGGCGTCCTCGTGGTCAAGGACCAGCACGCGGCCGACAACGCCATCGCCCGCGACTTCTACAACAGCCCGCTCTGGCCGAAATTCCGGTTCTGGGAATGGTTCTTCTTCCTTTGCAACGGGGGCGAAAGGAAGAGCCGAAACGTCATCCTGAAGCACCTTCCCAAGGAACCCGGCCTGAAGCTGCTCGACGTGGCGATCGGCGACGGCGTCTACGTGAAGTGGCTGCCGGAAGATTGGAGCATCGTCGGGATCGACGTCTCGACCTTCCAACTCTCGAACAACCTGAAGCGTAACGAAGGGCGCGACCTCCGCCTGATCCTGGGCGAGGCCGAGCAGCTCCCCTTCCGCGACGAGTCGTTCGACTTGGTGCTGAGCATCGGCGGGTTCAACCACTTCCACGACCCCGAGGGGGCGCTCCGGGAGATGGTCCGCGTGGTCAAGCCGGGCTCGACGATCGTGATATCCGACGAGATCCCGAACTTCACGGATCGTCTCATGTTCCACAAGATCGGGCTCAAGTCGCTCGACCGCTGGCTCGTGGCCCGCTCGATCGGCAACGACTTCGCGGACCTCGTCGAGCGGCACCACCGCATGGACATCGCCGAGATCGGCCGTCGCGTGCTCAAGGATTCTCAGTACGAGTCGATCTGGCACGGCGGCGGATACGTGATGGTCGGGAAGGCCCCTTGAGGCCGCCCGGACCAGGCACTATTTTAATGACCACCATCGACGGACTTGCGCCCGACCGGCTCCAGCAGAATTGCCCGGCATGCGATTCACAACGCTGATCGTCAGAAACCTCCTCCGTCGCGGAGTTCGGACCGTCCTGACGGTCGTCGGGCTTTCGATCGGGATCTCCGCCGTCGTGACCCTGCTCGGGATCGCCTGGGGGTTCGAACGCTCCTTCCTCGCGATCAACGAGTCGAAGGGCATCGATCTCATGGTCGTACGCGCGGGGGTCAGCGACAAGTTGACGAGCAACCTCGAGGAGGGCCTCGTCAACGACCTCCTCAAGGTCCCCGGCGTGAAGAATGCCGCGGGATCTTTGATGGACACGGTCTCGTTCGAGGAGGCGAACCTCGTCAGCGTCCTCATCAACGGCTGGGAGCCCGACAGTCTCCTTTTTACGGGGATCCACGTCACCGAAGGGCGCACCTTGACGAAGTCCGACACGAACGTCGCGATGCTCGGCAGCGTCCTCGCGATGAACCTGAGCAAGAAGATCGGCGACGACCTCAAGGTTGCCGGAGAGCACTTCAAGGTCATCGGCATCTTCGAGAGCGAGAGCCTCTTCGAGACCGGCGGCCTGATCATCCCTCGGGCCACACTCCAGAAGATGATGGGGCGCGAGGGGGACGTCACCGGGTTCGTCGTTAAGGCGGACAGGCCCGATCGACCCTTCATCGAAGAGGTGAGGGCGAGAATCGAGAAGGCCGTGCCCGGCATCGCCGCCGTGCCGGCCCGCGACTACGTCCAGGGGGATATCCGCATCCGGCTGGTCAAGTCGATGGCCTGGGCTACCTCGGCGATCGCCCTGATCCTCGGATCCGTCGGCGTGCTCAATACGATGATGATGACCGTCTTCGAACGGACCACCGAGATCGGGCTCCTGCGGGCGCTCGGCTGGAAGCGGAAACGGGTGCTGGCCCTGATCCTCGGCGAGGCCTTCGCCCTCGGAGGGGCGGGGGCGGTTGTGGGGGTGATTCTCGGCTACGCCGGCGTCAACGTCCTCTCGCGCCTGCCCGCCTCGAGCGGATTCGTCTCCTCCCACCTGCCGCCGACCGTGATCGCCGTGGGGCTCGTCCTCGGGATGGGCTTGAGCCTGCTCGGCGGGCTCTATCCGGCGATCCGGGGCGCGTCCCTGCAACCGACCGAGGCCCTCCGCCATGAGTAACGCCCAGCAGGTCCCGTTGCTCGAGGGCAAAGGGCTCACCCGCATCTACACCGACGGCGAGGTCCAGGCCCTCCGGGGCGTCTCGCTGGCGGTCACGTCCGGCGAGTCGGTCGCCATCACCGGGCCGAGCGGTTGCGGCAAGAGCACGCTATTGAGCCTGCTCGGCGGGCTCGACCTGCCGACCTCCGGCGAGGTGATGTTCGAAGGCAAGCCGCTCAAGGAGATGGACCTCGACTCCTATCGGGCCTTGCGGATTGGCTTCGTCTTCCAGTCGTTCTACCTGTTGCCGACGCTATCGGCGATCGAGAACGTGCAAATCCCCATGTTCGAGGCGAAGTGGCCCCGGGAAGAGCGAGTCAGTCGCGCCGAGGGGTTGCTCCGCGATGTGGGCCTTTCCCATCGGCTCAAGCATTACCCGAATCGCCTGTCGGTCGGGGAGCGGCAGAGGGTCGCCATCGCGAGGGCCCTGGCCAACGAGCCGTCCCTCCTCCTGGCCGACGAGCCGACCGGGAACCTCGACAGTGTCTCGCAGGCGGAGGTACTGGAACTCCTCGCCAGGCTGCGGAGCGAACGCCACCTGACCCTCGTCGTCGTGACGCACAGCCCCGACGTGGCGAGCTGGGCTGATCGCGTCATCAGGCTCCGCGACGGCAAGATCGTGGCGGGGAACTGACCCCACCCTCACTCGCCTCGATCGCAGAGACAACCGCCTCCCGCTTCGATCCAAGCGACGGGAGGCGAGTCCGCGCGCGAAGAGGCCCGGGCGGCGACAAGGTGGTTGCCGAGGCCAACCTCCCTTGGCAGACTGATGTCCATCACGGACCCAATCTCCCTCCCGCCCGTAGTGAGGAGCCTTCGATGAAGCGCATTGGCTTGGGCATGACTGCATGGGCCCTCTTGCTCGTCCCATCGGTTTATGCCCAATCGACCGAAGATCTGGTGCGGACCGCGGCGCTCGTGGCGAGCTACCAGAACTCCGACGGCGGGTTCGGCCCCAAACCGTCAGCCCCTTCCACGCTCTCGACGACCTCGACGGCCATCCGGATCCTCAAGAACACCAAGGGCGCCATCCCCGATGTCCTGGCCTGCATCAAGTTTGTCAAGTCCTGCTACGATCCGTCGACCGGAGGGTTCGCCCCGACGCCCGGCGGGGAGCCGAGCGTCGGCATCACGGCAAGTGGCCTGATGGCGATCGCCGAGCTCAAGATCCCGGCCGACGACTATGCCAAGGGGGCCATCGAATACTTCTCCAAGCACGCAAAAGAGTTTGAAGAGATCCGCATCGCTGCCGCGGGACTCGAGGCCGTCGGCAAGACCTCGCCCGACTTCGAGGCCTGGACCAAGAAGGTCGAGGCCATGCGCAACTCTGACGGTACCTTTGGTAAGGGGGGCGCTCAGGCCCGCGACACCGGCGGCGCCACGGCCCTCCTGCTGCGGATGGGGGTGAAGGTTGACAAGAAGGACGCGATCCTCCAGGCCCTCCGCGCCAGACAGAATGCCGATGGTGCGTGGTCCAAGGCCGACGGCGTCTCGGAGCTAGAGACCTCCTACCGGATCATGCGGACCTTCTACATGCTCAAGGAGACCCCGGACCTCGAGAAGCTCAAGGGCTTCATCGCCAAGTGCCGGCACTCCGACGGCTCGTACTCGTCGCGACCCGGCGGCGAGGGAGACCTGGGCGGGACCTACTTCGCCACGACGATCATCCGCTGGATCCGGCTCCTCTCCGGCGAGCCCGCCTATGTGGAGACGGCCGGGTTCGTCCCCCTCTTCAACGGCAAGGACCTGACCGGCTGGGAAGGAGACAAGAAGCTCTGGTCGGCGAAGGACGGGATCCTCACCGGGACCTCCCCCGGCCTCGATCACAACGACTTCCTCGCCACCGAGCAGAGCTACGGAGACTTCGTCCTCAAGCTGACCTTCCGCCTGACCGGCCAGGAAGACAGCAACAGCGGCGTCCAGTTCCGCAGCGAGAGGATCCCGGGCCACGAGATGCGCGGGTATCAGGCGGATATCGGTAAGGGCTACTGGGGCAGTCTCTACGACGAATCCCGCCGCAACAAGGTGCTCGTCCAGGGGGATGAGAAGGCCGTCAAGGGCCTGAACATGGGCGGCTGGAATGAGTACGTGGTCAAGGCCATCGGGAACAAGATCACCCTCACGCTCAACGGCGTGACCTCGGTCAAGTACACCGAGGAGGATCCGACGATTGCCAGGGAAGGGAAGATCGCCGTCCAGATCCACGCCGGCGGACCCTTGAAGATTGAATTCAAGGACGTCTTGATTCAGCCGCTGCCTCGTCCGACGCCGGAACAACTGGAGACGCCCGGCTTCCACCTCCGGAGCCTCAACACCCTGGGCGTGGATCGGAAGTACTCCGTGTTCCTGCCGACCAAGTACGACGGCAAGAAGACCTTCCCCGTGATCCTCTACCTTCATGGCAAGGGCGAGTGTGGCACAGACGGCGCCCTTGCCGCTCAGGTAGGGTTGGGGCCGGCGATCCTGGCCAGGCCCGAGGCTTTCCCGGCGATCGTGGTCTTCCCCCAGGCTCGCGAGACCTGGAACTCCGAGTCGGATGATACGAAGGCCGCGCTGGCGATCCTCGACGATGTCCTCGCGAACTACAAGGGAGACGGCGAACGCGTGGTGCTGACGGGGTATTCGATGGGGGGCAGCGGATCATGGGGGCTCGTGGCCTCGAGGCCCGAACGCTTCCGCGCGGTGGTCCCGGTCTGCGGCAAGGGCAAGCCCGAGACGGCCGCCTCGTTCCGCTCGATGCCGATCTGGATCGTCGTCGGAGATGAGGACAAGCTCGAGACCGTGCAGAACGCCCGCGCCATGGCGGATACCCTCAAGACGGTGGGCTCCTTCCCTCGCCACACAGAGTTTCGGGGGGTCGAGCACAATAGCTGGGACCGGGCCTACAACGACCCGACCCTCATCGACTGGCTCCTGGCGCAGTCGCATCGCTGAGCCCATCCCCTGGGCGTCGGATCTCCTCTCCCGCAATGAAGATTGCTTGAAAACAGGAGCATGTTTTCCATGAGCCGATATCTTGAGATCTGCCGGATCGCGGCAGTCGCCCTCGCGATCGGCCTGGTCGCCTCGCCTCCCGCCGCTCGCGCGGTGGGGGACGAACGCGTCCCGGCGGAGGGCAAGAAGCTCGCCGAAGTCGAAGACCCTGCCAAGTTCTTCTCGAGGAAGGCCATCGATGAGGCCCTGCCCATTCTGGAGAAGGCCACGCAGTCGTCGTCGATACCCGTGATGATCGAGACGATGGAGTCGCTCGGCGGCAAGACCGTGGAAGAGGTCTCGCTCGACCGTGCGTCGCACTCGGGGCGTGACGGAGTCTACATCCTCCTGGTGAAGCAGGAGAAGAAGCTCGAGGTCCGCGTCTCGCGCAAGTTCAAGGAGACGGTCGCCCTCCAGGCCCAGAAGGAAATCCGCGACGCGTTCATCCAGGGCATGAAGCAGGGAAGCCCCGACGCCGCGCTGCACGACGGTGTCGAGGCCATCGCCAAGGTGCTGCCGGTTGCCGTGAAGCCGCCGATCCCCGAGTCCGAGAAAGAGCACGGGCTGCCGGCGGCCTACAACTTCGAAGTGCGCAAGACCGAAAACTCCTCGCTGATCGTCCGCAACCAGGTCCGCCTCTCGCTGGCGGGTGCGCATCGGATCCTGGCGGGGGCCGAGAAGAAGGCCGCCGAGATGGGCTTGAAGGTCAACATCGCCGTCGTCGACGACGGCGGTCACATGCTGAGCTTCGACCGCATGGACGGGGCCCGGCCGGCCAGCGTCTACACGGCGACGACCAAGGCCGTGGCGGCCGCGACGTACCGCCAGGAGACGGGACCGCTACGCAAGCCCTCGAACGAGGTCGATGTTCACCTCAATCTGAGCCTCCAGAACGCCGCGCTCGCCAGCGGCGGCAAGCTGACGACCCTCTTCGGCGGGATCCCCGTCGTGGTCGAAGGCCAGGTCATCGGCGGCGTCGGTGTCGGCGGTGGGACGGGCGAGCAGGACGCCCAGGTGGCGAAGGCCGGCGTGGAAGCCTTCCTCGCGGACCTGAAATCGGCCGAGGGCGAGGCCAAGGCCGAGGCGCCTGCGACCTCCAAGTAAGCGACGATTCGGTGACGACCGGCAACGATGCAAGGATATCGCGAGGTGAGCGTGATGCGAGGTGAGGCGTGTCGTCGGATGGCTCCGGCCTGGTTGATCTCGACCCTGTTGGGACTCGTCCCTCTGATCTGCGGGGCGGACCAACCGGCCAAGATCCCGCACGGGCAGACCGAGCCCCCCGGCGACCCGCTCTCGCCGGCCGAAGCCCTCAAGAAGATGAAAGTCCCCGACGGGTTCAAGGTCGAGCTCGTCGCCAGCGAGCCCGACCTCGTCAACCCGGTCGCCATGACGTTCGATGAGCGCGGGCGGATCTGGGTGACGGAGAGCCTCGAATACCCCAGGCACAGCGCGGGGGTCGGACGCGATCGCATCAAGATCCTCGAAGACACCGATGACGACGGCAAGGCCGACAAGTTCACCGTCTTCGCCGAGGGCCTGAATATCCCCTCGGGCATCGCGGTGGGTCATGGAGGCGTCTGGGTGGCCAACGCCCCCGACCTCCTCTTCCTCCAGGACACCGACGGCGACGGCAAGGCGGATAAACGCGAGGTCGTCGTCACGGGGTTCGGCCGGTTCGACACCCACGAGCTGCCGAACTCTCTGACGTGGGGCCCCGACGGTTGGCTCTACGGCTGGAATGGCGTCTTCAACGCGAGCAGGATCGCCCATCGCAACAAAGTCTATGAATTCACCTGCGCGATCTTCCGCGTCCACCCAAAGACGCGCGACTTCGAAATCTTCTGCGAGGGGACGAGCAATCCCTGGGGCATCGCCTGGGATCCGGAGGGGAGTGCCTTCTCGAGTGCCTGCGTGATCGACCACCTCTGGCACCTGGTCGAGACCGGCTATTACCATCGCCAGGGGGGGCCGTATCCGCCCTACACCTGGAAGATCGAGTCGATCGTCGACCACGAGCATCAGAAGGCGGCCTATTGCGGCATCCACTACTTCGATAGCCCCGCCTATCCCCCTGCCTACCGCGACCGGCTCTACATGGGGAACATCCACGGCAACGGGATCAACGTCGACACGATCTCGCGCCGGGGCTCGACGTATCGGGGCGACTCGCAGGAAGACTTTCTCTCCGCGAATGATGCCTGGTTCATGCCTGTTTCCCAGAAGACGGGGCCCGACGGCTGCCTCTACGTCCTCGACTGGTACGACCGCTACCACTGCTATCAGGACGCCAACCGCGACCCCGCCGGTATCGACCGCCTCAAGGGGCGGCTCTATCGGATTCGCCATGAGGCGACGCCTCGCCACGTCACTCTCAACATGGCCGAGGCCGATGACACTCAACTGATCCTCCTCCTCTCGAGCGAAAACGTCTACGAACGCGACATCGCCCAGCGCTTGCTGGCCGAGCGCAACACCCCTGAGATCCGTCGGGCCCTCGACAACCTGATGATCGTCCCGACCATCGGTCGAAAGGCGAGGCTCCACACGCTCTGGGCCCGGCTCGGCTGCGGCAGTCTCGAAGACGCCACCTTGCTGGCATTGCTGGGACAGCAGGATGCGACCTTTCGCGCCTGGGGGGCCCGCGCGGCCGGCAACGCGGGCAAGGTCGGTGATGCGGTCCAGGATAAGATTAAAGCCCTGGCCCTCGACCCGTCGCCCGATGTGCGGCTCCAGGTCGCGATCGCCTCGCGGAAGGTTGGCGGGATCGACGCCCTCCCCGTGCTGATGGACGTCCTCTCGGCGAGCGCGGACGACCCGCTCATCCCTCGGATCGTCTGGAGGAACCTCGAGCCAATGCTCGAGGACCGAGGCGTCGAATTCACCAGACGAGTCTCCAGCGCCGATCCAGGGGCGATGAAGGGTTTTTCGCTCATCCTGCCCCTGGCGATCGAGCGGTTGCTAGGCAAGCGTAATCCGGATCCAACCCCGATCGTGAGCCTGGTCGAATTCCTCGCCTCGGGCGATGGCTCGCGCGTCGCGTTGGCGAAGCGGGCTCTCGAAGGCCTTGCGTCCCGCGTTCAAACCGGCGAGATCATCGGTAAGAATCTCGATGCGGTACGCGACGGCCTGGCACCACTCATGAGCAAGGTCCTTGCAGGCTCCAAGGATTCGCCCCTCTTCCGCGACGCGGCGATCGTCGCAACATCCTGGAGAGACCCGGCGGGCCTGGCCGCAACGCGGGAAATGTTCAACGCGAGCCAGACGGGTGCCGAGTTGCGGCTACGCGGCCTGACCGCCCTGATCGCGGCGAACGACCCGGAAGTCATCGCGTCGGCCGTGCGCGTCCTGGCCGATCGCCAAGGGGGGACTCCCGGGTTCCGAGGCCAGGTCCTCAGCGCCCTCGGGAAGCTCGACGACCCTCGCGTCGCGGACGCCGTGCTCGCCGATTACGCCAAACTCGAGCCCGACCTCCAGCCGAGGGTCATCGAACTCCTGACGCAACGTGCATCGTGGAGCAAATTGCTCCTCGCGGCGATCGGGAAGGGGGGTGTCTCCAAGGACTCGCTGAACGTGAATCAGGTCCGCCGGCTCATGGGGAGCAAGGATCCCGAACTCGTCGCGCTGGTGAAGACGCAGTTCGGCACGGTGCGCGAGTCGAGAGATCCGGGACGGGAGCAGGTGATCGCCCGGATTCGCCGACTCCTCCGCGCGAAGGAAGGGGATCCGCACAAGGGGGTCGAGGTCTTCAAGAAGCTCTGCGCCCAGTGCCACAAGATCCACGGCGAGGGGCAGGACGTCGGCCCCGAGATCACGCTCAACGGGCGGAACTCGTTCGAGCAACTCCTCTCCAACGTCTTCGATCCCAGCCTGGTCATCGGCGCCGCGTATCAGGCGACGACCGTGGCGACGACCGATGGCCGCGTCCTCACCGGCCTCCTGGCCGAGGATAGCCCGACGCGGGTCGTCCTCAAGACGCAAGGGGGGAAGGTCGAGACCATCCCCCGCGACCAGGTCGACGAGATGCAGGTCAGCGCCCTCTCGCTGATGCCCGAGAACCTCGAGGAGCAGCTCAAGCCCGACGAGATCGTGGACCTCTTCGCGTTCCTGGCGCTCGATAAGAGCCCCAAAGATCCGAACACCAGGCCGATCCCGGGGACGGGCGAGTTGCCGCCTCGAGCGGCGACCCACCCCCGCGACTATGCCGACATCCTCGATCTGTTCGCCCCAGGCTATTCAACCTCGAAGGTCGGGGAAGGGGGCCTGGCGATCCTCAAGGAGCATCACGGCAGGGGCTCGGTACTCCGGACCCATCCCGTGGATGAGAAGACCCCTTGCGTCCTCGAGGCGAAGGTCGACGTTCCCGCGGGCAAGACGACGAAGCTTATCCTCGACCTCTCACATCATCCGCGCGGGGACTGGACGCTAGTGGTGAAGGCCGACGGCAAGGTCCTCCACGAGTCGAGCGTGGGGCCCGACTCCGCCAAGGGTGGATGGAAGCAGGTCGCGATTGACCTCACCCCCTTCGCCGGCAAGACGATCAACCTCGAGTTGGAGAACCGGGCGAGCGGCTGGAGTTGGGAGTTCGCCTACTGGGGCCGGATCTCGCTGCGGTCCGAGTGATCCGGCCGAGTTGTCACCTCGAAACGAGCCGGGCTCCGCTCAGTGGGCCCGGCTCTCGACGCCGACGGAGAGGCGCAGGAGTGCCTGGTGGACCTCGTCGATGGTGGAGTCGAGCGTCGACGTCCCCGCCGTGAGGCCCACCGTCTCGTAACCGGCGAACCAGTCGGGATCGAGACTATCGGCCGACTGGACGTGGACCGCAGGAATACCACGCTCGAGGCAGAGCGTCACCAGCTCTCGCGTGTTGTTCGAGTTATGGCCTCCCACGACGACCACGGCATCGACCTCGCCGAGCAGGCGCTCGACAGAGCGCTGATGGTCCTTGGTCGGCAGACAGACCGTATCGACGAATTTGATCTCGGCGTCGGGGTTGCGCTCGGCGATAACGTCGCGGAGCCGCGCCACATTCCGCGAGGCGGCGGTCGTCTGGCAAACGATCCCGAGCCGCTTCGACGGGAAGGTGATGACCTCATCCTCATTCTGAACCACGTAGAATGAGTCGAGGTCCTCGATGATCCCCTGGACCTCGACGTGTCCCCTGCGACCGATCACGAGGACGTGATAGCCCTCGTCCCGGAGCTTGAGCGCGGCTTGATGAACCCTTGTCACCAGCGGGCAGGTCGTGTCGATGAGCTGCTTGCCGGCCGATGTGAGCCTGGCCCGTTCCTTGTCGCTGATCCCGTGCGCGGTGATGAGCACGACCGGGGTCTCGGGCAGGTCGGCTCGAGCCGACTCGTCCGCCATGGCGAACCCCTTCGACTCGAGCCGGTCCAGGACGACCTCGTTGTGCACGAGCTGTCCGTGGATCGTGACGGTCTGAGGCTCCTCGACGCGGTTGATGATCTTCAACGCATCGCGGACCCCGAAACACATCCCCATCACATCGGCGCGGACGACTCTCATGAGAAACCCTCTTAAGTCGTGAGCTTTGTATTGCAAAGTAATAGTGCGGCAGCCGATCGGGTCGATGGATCGGCGTCGGTTGGAAGCGGAGTCAGGCCGGGGACCATCCTTCGGAGAGCGTCGCGGCCGTTGGGGCCGTCTTGGCGGCCGTCATGGCGTCGGCGACGACGTTCTCGAGAACGTTGATGTATTCCAGGAAACGACAGCGCCCCTGCTCGGTAAGCCGGCAGAGGGTCTGGGGGCGTTTGCGCTGGAATCCCTTCCAGACTTCGACGAATCCGGCGTCGTGGAGGACCTGAAGGTGCCGACTCAGGTTGCCGTCGGTGAGGGCGCAGAGTTCCTTGAGGTCGGCGAACACCAGGCCCTTGGGGTGGGTGACGAGGGAGGTCATGATCCCGAGGCGGGCCTTCTCGTGGAAGACGCGCTCGAGCCCGTCGTAGGCGAAACGTCCGGACGACTCGTCGACCTTGGCATTACTCATCGCTGCACTCCAAGGTGCGATACAGCACGGCCGCCGACAGGAGCTGGCCGAGCCCGAAGGGGATCCCCATCGCCCAGGGGGAGAGGGCCCATTCTCCTCGGTACACCGCCAGGGTCCCGAGCCCCGTCGCCAGGTAGAAGACGGCCACCAGGAAGGTGGCCCGGGGCAGGAGTCGACACGACGCGAACACTCCCAGGCTGAACAGGACCTGCCAGAGGCCGGGGAGCATCCAGATCTCCTCCGGGGCCGAGCGGACCAGGACCACCGTCAGGAGGCCCCCCGCGATCAGGCAAGGCACGAACTGTTCGACGGCTAGCCATGTAATCTCACGAGTCCAGGGCGAGGACGAATTCCTCGCCCGAACCGCCATCTCGACGCCTGCAGCCAACGCGCCCAGCACCGCCGCACCGATCCAGAGGGTCAGGTAGGCCGAGACTTCCTGGAGTGGGTCGGGCAGCCAGACGGCCTGAAAGCCGGCGGCCGCGAAGGCGAGCAGCCCGGAGAAGGCCACGGGCATCGCCCGGTACCCCCGGAACACCTCGGTCCGGGCGAGCTGAAGGCGGATCTCGGAAATCTGTGTCAACGCATCCCGAAGTTCCATGCCTCGCGACGTCTCCGGCAGGGTCGAGACATTGTCGCGTGACGCACCGGTACGCGACCACTTTACATGGTAAAGTGTCTTAGCTCTTGCGTCAAGTGTCAGCGGAATATTTTACCAGGCCCACTCAATTTTCAAGCGAGAAGGAGGTCTGTCGCCGATTTTCGACGATCTTTCACAATGGATCGAAATCCGGGTGAGCGTCCTCCTCTTTAACTTCGGATTTCCAAAGCAGGATCAGTCAAGGTTCTGCACGGAACCGGTTTGTCGAGGCATCGTACGCGGAGAGGCATTATCCGGTCGGGGACCTTCGCGGCTCGTGCGTCGCCGCCACGGCCTGAAGGCTTTGCAATCGCCCCGAATTCTCGTGCCGGAAACCGAGGTACGATGTTGGCCTGTCTTCGGTTAGAATCGTCGAAGTCGTCGGCTCCGAGTGTCGCCATGCGCCTTGGCCGAGAGCCGAACGTGAAGCTCCCTCTCCTCCCTTCTGGACACATGCCTCGATGGGTCTCATCGAGTTCCTGATCTTATCGAGCCTGGTCTTTGTGAACGGCTTCTTCGTCGCCGCCGAGTTCGCCCTGGTGAAGGTGCGGAGCAGCCAGATCGAACAAATGGCCGAGGAAGGGCACTGGGCGGCGAAGTTGACGAGCCGGGCCCTCGACCGGCTCGACGCCTATCTCTCCGCCTCGCAACTCGGGATCACGGTGGCGAGCCTCGCACTGGGACAGGCCATCACCACCTGGGTCGAGCCCGCGGTCTTGTCGGGGCTCACTAGGGTCGGGATCATGCAGGCCGAGCATGCCGGGAAGTCGGGGCCGATCTCGATCGTGGCGACGCTCATCGCCCTCTCGTTCGTGACCTTCCTGCACATGGCGCTCGGGGAACAGGCCCCCAAGAGCCTGGCGATCCGCTCGGCCAAGCCCGTCGCCCTGATCACGGCGCCGGTGCTGATGGCCTTCTACTACCTCTTCTTCCCCTTCATCTGGCTGCTCAACGGGGCGAGCAATCTCACCCTCTGGATGCTCGGCCTGGGCAAGACCGACCACGACGAGGTCGCCCACACGGAAGAAGAACTGCGACACATCGTCGCCGAGAGTGTGGCGGGGGGGCATCTGTCGAGAAATGAGCGCATCCTGATCGAGAACGTGCTCAATCTCGAGGAGAAGACGGCGCGGCGGATCATGGTGCCTCGCCCAGATATCGTCTATCTCAGCCTCTCCCGCCCGATCGAGGACAACCTGCGGATCGCCCGCCAGGCGGGGCACACGCGTTATCCGCTCTGCGAGGACGACCTCACGACGGTCATCGGCATGATCCACGTGAAGGATCTGTTCCGCGCGGGGACCGCCAGCAACGGCCGACCCGACCTGCGGAAGTGGGTGCGGAAGATCCCGTACCTGCCCGAGACGATGAGGCTCGACCTACTCCTCGTCGAGTTCCAGCGCAATCGCATCCACCTCGCGATGCTGCTCGACGAATACGGCAGCATGGTCGGCATGGTGAGCCTGGAGAACGTCCTGGAAGAGCTCGTCGGCCCGATCCAGGACGAGTTCGACCGCGAGACGCCCCAGGTGCTTCCCCTGGCCGGCGGCGGCTTCGAGGTCGACGCGACGTGCCCCGTCGACATCCTGGCCGAAGCCTGCGGCGTCGAGGTGCCCGAGACCGACGCCGAGACCGCGGGGGGCCTGATCCTCGACCAACTCGGCCGGCTGGCGAAGAAGGGGGATAGCATCGTCGTCGGCAACCACCGCCTGACGGTGATCCTCGCCGACCCCACCCGGATCCGCCGGATCAAGGTCGAGTCGCTCAAGCCCGACGCCTCCGAGAACAGCGGCATCATCGACGGGGCCTCGATCTGATCGAGGCCCCGTCGAAAGGATTGTCGGCATAGCATCAAGATATGTAATCTTGATGCTATGCCGATTCAGTCGGCTTGCCGACCCCGATCTGGTCGAGGAACTCGTTGATGTACGACTCGATCGCGCGAGCGGTCCGGTTGTACGTGTCCCGATCCGAGCCGACCGGGTCCGCGACGTCGTCACCCAGGGGGTGGAGCAGGCGAGCCCGGGAGGTGCATTCGGGCACGATATCGATCAACGCCTCGAGGTGGTCGTTGGTCATCGCGAGGATCTGATCCGCGTGCCGGATCATGTCGGCCGTGAGTTGCCGGCTCGAGTGCTGTCGGAGTGATCCGCCAAGAGTCTCGACGACGTCCATGGCGTGGGCCGCTGCCGGCATCCCATTCGAAGTGGCGATCCCCGCCGAGGCCACCACATACCCGCGATCCTCGATCTCCGCGAGGGTGCAGCCGAGTCGCTGGGCCAGCAGCACCTTGCAGATGGCTTCTGCCATGGGGCTCCGGCACGTGTTGCCGGTGCAGATGAAGAGGAAGATCGTCCCCGCCATCCGCTTCACGGCATTCTCGCCGATCACGCCCTGCCTCACGATGCTCCAGGAGCCTTCGTCGACACGGACGCAGGTCGTAGCTCCCTCGTATGGGGGGGGGCCATCGTCGAGGACCATGTCGATCCCCTCGACGCCTTCGAATTCGGCGGCGGAGGAGGTCTCGCAGAGCCTGCCCGGTTTCCCGTGGCTCATGACGAGGGGGCCGGGCAAGAGCCGCAAGATCTCGCGCAGGAAAGGGTAGGCGGGTGATCTCAGGGCCACGGAGCCGTCGGGGATGATCGACGAACGCACGCCGGCAGGGAGGCGCAACGTTAAGCCCGACGATTCTGAAACAGGGAAGAGTAGCACCACCGGCCCCGGCCATGCTCGCCGTGCGAGTCGCCAGCCGACTTCCGACAATTCGGGAACCCAGTCGGCGACCTCTCCAACCCCTTTCACGAGCAATGCGAGGTCGAAGGGTTCGCCCGCGCCGCCGAGGTGACGGAGCCGTTGGACCGACTCCGGATGAAGGGCGCTCGCCACCAGTCCATACGACGTCTCGGTCGCCAGGCCGACGATCCCCCCCTGTGCCAGGCAAGCCACGGCCCGATGGACCACGTCCCGGCGGTCATCGGCCCGTGCCAGGTCGATAAATTCCGGCTGCAATGAAGGATCGTTCATCGGTTTGCGTGGGGAGGAGTGACGGGCCAAACGATCAAGGATTGCGGCCGCCGCTGGCCGATTTGCCAACCACTTGGGGAGTCACTCTACGGGCTTTCGTCGCGCGGGGTCAACCCGGTCTCGCGACGTCGCGGGCTATTCCGTAAACCAGATGTCGATCCTCGCACCCCGACCACTTGACTCGAATCGACGGGCCGGGGGCTCGTCCCCTTCGGGACCCGAATAGACTCGAGTCGTCCCCGGGAGAGAACACCCTACGGCTTCATAAGAGCAAGGTCAGGCCGGGGATTTCCCGGATCCGGGCATAAATGCCGCGGACATGCTCCGCCGATTGAACGGTAATGTCGAGCGTCAAGGCGACGTGTCTACCGCCGGGAGTCCTTCGCACGGTGTAGTCGAACTCGGACTCGCTGACGAGTTCCGAGATGACCACCTCGACGACTCGTTGTTCGAAGTCATCCTCGGCGTTGCCAATGGCCTTGATCTGATAAGTCCCCGGAAATGGATGGGTGGACTCGAGCAATTCTTCGGATGGGCGATGATCACCTTCGGGCGTATTAGGCGTCGACTCGACCGATTCCTCGTCGGGGCGATGATCCATGACCGACTCCTGCGCCCCGGATCGGGGCAGAAAGAGGATTGATCCTTCAATCATACGCCCGATCGGGCAACAAGGCCAATCAAGCGAAGCTCACATGCGGCGAGACCACAATCCGTTTGCCGCACGCTTTGCAGGCGTCGGCCTCGATCGCTTGAAGAGTTAAGTCGTACGAATCCTTCGGGAGGCGAACGTCCTGGGTCGAACTCGAGAGAAACGAAAAAGCCTCGAAAGGCAAGATGCCCGTCGAGGCTGGGAATTTCGTTGCGGAATCGGAGATTCCGAATCGAGCGGGATCGAGAGGATCCGCAAGGTCGCGAATCCTCCCCCGCTCATTTCTTGCGGTGACGGATCCGGCTACGCATCCGACGCTTCTTCCGGCCGACCTTGCGGCGGCCCTTACCACGACGACGACTGGCCATGCGATCTCCTCAACGAACTTCGCCGGAAGGCGGAATCGGACCTCGACCCGGGTGAGTCACGAAAGTCTCACAGTTTATCGAGGTCCCGCGGCCGGCTCAAGACCTTCCCTTGTCCGGGCCGTTGTTTTCCGGCCGATTCTCGAGCCCGCCGTTACCGGTCGCGCCGGCCTCTCGCAGCGTGGCAACGAGTTCATGGATGTTCAAGGGTTTGGGGAAGAGCCAGTCGATCCCCCAGTCGCCGATGTCACCAGGCTCGTCGGCGATGTCCCAGCCGGTGATCAGCGCGACCTTCGGCGGGTTCTGGAGTTGTGAGGCGAAACGGGCGATCTCGCGCCCGTCGAAGTCGGGCAGGCGCAGGTCGGTGAGGAGGAAGTCGGGGGGCGGCGTGGACCGCAGGACCTTCAGGGCCGAGGCCCCGTCGAGGACGGTGGTCACGTCATAGCCGAGGACCCGGAGGATCTTGGCCAGCCCCTTGCTCGCGGCGTCGTTGTCCTCGACGAGTAGGATCTTGGATGGGTTCATCGCTCGGGAACGGCCGTGATCGGAGAAGCCGTGAGAGTGCCACTCCTGAACGGCATTATTCACCAGGCTCATTGGCGTCATAGGGATTTCGCCTTCCAATCCACGTTCGAGAGTCGAGCGAGGGCGACCATCAAGGCATGGGTCCCTTTCCGTCCCAATCCCTGCGCCTCGACGGCCCGGTACAACTGCTCCGCGAGCGCGAGGCCCGGCAGTGCGAGGTTCATCCGGCGCGATTCCGCCAGCGCGATGCCCATATCCTTCAGGAAGTGCTCGACGAAGAAGCCGGGCTCGAAATTCCCGGCGATCATCCGAGGGCCCAGGTTGTTCAGGCTCCATGAGCCCGCCGCCCCGCTGCCGACGCTCTGCAGAACTTGCTCGAGATCCAGGCCCGCCTTCGCCCCGTAGAGCAAGGCCTCGCAGACCCCGATCATGTTGGTGGCGATCAGGATCTGATTCACCATCTTCGTGTGCTGGCCTGCCCCCGCGGGCCCCTGATGGACGATGGTCTTGCCCATCGCCTGAAACAGCGGGAGCAGGGCGTTCACGGTCTCGGCCTCGCCCCCGACCATGATCGAGAGCCGGGCTTCCTTGGCGCCGATGTCCCCGCCAGAGACGGGGGCGTCGACCGACTTGACCCCTTTGGCCTTCGCCGCCTCGTCGATCTCCCGGGCCAACGCGGGCTCGCTCGTCGTCATGTCGACGAGCACCGCCCCCTTCTTGGCCCCGGCGAGGGTCCCGTCCGCACCGAGGGTCACCTCGCGGACGTCACGAGGGAAACCGACGATGGTGAAGGTGACATCGCTCGCCTCGGCAACCTCGCGCGGAGAGCCCGCTTCCACCGCGCCACGATCCAGGAGCGGTTGAAGTCGAGCACGCGTCCGATTGTAGACGGTCGCTTGGTACCCGGAGGCGATCAGATGACCGCACATCGAGACGCCCATCACGCCCGTCCCAATCCAACCAATTCGCGTCTTGCCGGGAGAGAACGACTGGGACATCGTCAACCTTACCTCAAAGAAGCGTCATAAGAGACCTACGTCTATTTTCAAACACTCGCGACCCTAGCAGATTAATACAGTCTACAAAAGCGAGGATTACGCCGAGAGCAAGTCTGATGCCTGTAATCACCAAATCGCAAAGGGAATTCGCAAACATGGGCGCGATCGAGAGCGGATCGCCTTGTGAGGCCATGGTTGCATGAATGGCCTGGGCCTTTCATGGTCGTGTCAGATCTTTGGCAACATCGCCAACAAAATCCAAAGTGGCTTACGACCCTAAGCCCGATCCGTGACACGCTAATACCGACGAGCCGTGTCTTTTTTCGCTGGCGGCCTGATATCGGGAAGTCTAGGATGTTGAACAACGCGAGGCAACCGTCCCGGTCCGCAGATCTCGGTCCTGAAGCGAGTTTTCCGAGGTCGCGCACGCCCGCAAGCACGAAACGAGAGGGATGTGACGATGCGAGGAATGAAGCCGACCCTCATGCTGTCAGCCATCGTTGTGGTCGGGCTGGCCGTCTGGGCGAGTGCCTTCGTCGACCAGTCGGGGAGCCAGATGGCGACCGCCGCGAACCGATTCCTCGCGGCGCTCGACGAGAAGCAGAAGGGGGAGGCCGTCTTCGCCTTCGACTCCGCCGAGCGGCTCAACTGGCACTTCATCCCTCGGGCGCGTAAGGGGCTTCCCATCAAGGAGATGACCCCCGCGCAGCAGTCGCTCCTCTTCGGGGTCCTGCAGACGGGCCTCGGGGCCTCGGGCTACCTCAAGGCGACGACGATCATGAGCCTCGAGCAGATCCTCCGAGACGTCGAACAAGGCAAGGGCCCGGTCCGCGACCCGGAACTCTATTATGTGTCGATCTTCGGCACGCCTGCCGAGACCGGGCGCTGGGGCTGGCGGTTCGAGGGACACCACCTCTCGCTGAACTTCACGCTCGACGGCGGCAAGATCGTCGCGGCGACCCCCGTCTTCTTCGGCGCCAATCCCGCCGAGGTCCGCGACGGCTCGCGCAAGGGCCTCCGCACGCTGGCCGACGTCGAAGATCGGGCCCTTCGCCTCGTCCAGGCCCTCACCGACGAGCAGAAGAAGGTCGCCATCACGGCCGAGAAGGCGCCGAACGACATCCGAGGGGCGAACACGCCGCAGCCGCCGACCGAAGCCGCCGAGGGTATCAGCTACGGTCAATTGAATGATGATCAGAAAGCGATGCTCAAGTCCCTGGTCGAATCCTACGCGGGGGACATGCCTCTCGAGGTCTCGACCGCCTGGTTTGACGAGATCCGCCAGGCCGGCCCCGACCTCGTCCGGTTCTCCTGGACCGGGCCTGCCGACCGCACCCAGCCCCATGCCTACAAGATCCAAGGGCCGACCTTCCTGATCGAGTTCAACAACACGCAGAACAACGCGAACCACATCCATTCGCTCTGGCGCAACACGCTCGGCGATTTCGGTATCCCCGTCGCCGCCAAGTAATCGAGCCGTCCAGAAATATGAATCCCGCCGCATCCCCGGTCGAGGAACTGTCCGCCCCGAAGCTGGCTCGCCGCATCGAAGACGGCGAGTCGCTTCTCCTCCTCGACGTCCGCGAACCCTCCGAACGCGCCTACTGCAAGATCGCTGTCCCCGCGACGGTCAAGGATCTGCATCTGCCCATCGGCTCGATAGCCGAGCAGATCGAAACCGTGAAGCAGGCTGCGGCGGACATGCCGATCGTGGTCTATTGCCACCATGGCGTCCGCTCCTGGGCCGTCGCCAACTTCCTATGTCAGCAAGGCTTGAGCGGCATCTCAAACCTGGAAGGCGGCATCGACGCCTGGTCCACGCAGGTCGATCGGGCCGTCGCCAGGTACTAGGCAAACGGACGCCGACGGCAGCAATCTTGACATGCTCAACCCGGCTTAAGAACGCAACGCGGAAATTTATGCAAATCCATAAGACCGATCGTTATTGAGCCGCTGGATGATGGGTCGCGCCTCCTTCAGTACCGCGACCTCAAGCCTGGTGACCAGGTCGGTCCGTCCTTGAGATTCCCCCCCGGGTCTGTTACGAACGCAGGAGTGGCGGGGCGAATCTGGTCAGCGTCCTCCCCACGCCATCCCGCCTTCCTCGATCGAACGGGCAACACGCCCTGGAGACAACTTCATGAGCATCGTGAACCGACGCGATTTCCTCGCGGCTTCCGCCATGGCCGCGACGGCCCTGGGACGATCCTCCGCGCGTGCGGCCGAGCCCGAGACGCAGGGGACGAAGCGGGTCTCCGCCAATGACAAGGTCGTCCTCGGCTTCATCGGCGTCGGCGGCATGGGCACGGGGCTGTTGAACATCTTCAAGAAGTTGCCCGACGTCCAGGTGGCTGCGCTCTGCGACGTCTACGAGCCGCACCTGCTCAAGGCGAAGTCGGAGTCGGGCGGCGACCCCGCGACCTATGGCGACTTCCGTAAGATCCTCGACCGCAAGGACATCGATGCCGTGGTCGTGGCGACGCCCGACCACTGGCATGCGATCCCGTCGATCCTCGCCTGCCAGGCAGAGAAGGACGTCTATTGCGAGAAGCCCCTCTCGTTCCGGATCGCTGAAGGCCGGGCGATGGTCAACGCGGCCAACAAGTACAAGCGTGTCACCCAGATGGGGAACCTCATCCACGCGGGCGAGAACTACCACCGGGTCGTCGAGATCGTCCGCTCGGGCGTGCTGGGGACGATCACCAAGACCCGTGTCTGGATGGCCGCCGACCGCTCCGGCCTGGGAAGTCCCGCCGACACATCCCCCCCGCCGGGCCTCGACTACGACTTCTGGCTCGGGCCGGCGCCGCTGCGTCCGTTCAACCCGAACCGCTTCACGTTCAACTGGCGTTATTTCTGGGACTACGGCGGGGGCATCCTGACCGACTTCTGCTGCCATATCGTCGACCTCGTCCACTGGGCGATGGAAGTCGACGCCCCATCGACGATCTCCGCGACCGGCGGGCGTTACGCGCTCAAAGACAATGCCGAGGTCCCCGACACCCTCGAAGTGGCCTACCACTACGCGAAGGGTGAGCATGGCTTCGACATGATCTGGAGCCAGACCGACGCCAACGCCCACGGCCTCGAGGACATGCCCCAGGGCATCATGTTCCAGGGGACGAACGCAAGCCTCGTCGCCACCTACAGCAGCTACAAGATCATCACGGAGAAGGGCAAGACCATCGCCGAGACGCCGATCTCTCTGCCGAGGTCGAAGGGGCATCATCGCGAGTGGGTCGACGCCATCAAGACCCGCGAGCAGTGCTCCTGCCACTTCGATTACGGCCATCGCCTGAGCTCGGTGGGCCAGCTCGGCAACATCTCGCTCTGGACCGGCGAGAAGCTGAAGTGGGACGCCGAGGCCGAGAAGGTCACGAATCACCCCGAGGCCAACCGCTACCTCGAGCGCGAAGTCTATCGCGCCCCCTGGGCGCTCCCCAAGGTCTAACCTCGGTTCGTTGAGAAGATACGGATACGACAATGAATGAGCTGCTCGCGTTGCCTGGGTGGCAGACGCCCCCGACGACGCTCCAGGAATGGGCGAAGCGGTTGGAGGAAAGCGGGAGCGTCGTCGACGTCAAGCGCGAGTCGACGAACGTCTCCTGGATCGAGTGCAGCCGGCATCGATTCCGGGGCTACGTGGTGATGGCCGGGGAGCACATCGAGGCGATCAACTTCGAGCTATCCCCCATCGACCCCGAGTCGGCCAGGCAAGTGATCGAGGCCGCGGCCCAGGCCCTCGGCTGGGAAGTGCACGAGGATGATGGGGAAGACGACGGTGACGAGGACGACGAATAAGCATCGGGCTCGAGCGGCCCGATTTCGAAGGCATTTCCAAGGGAGAGCGCAATGAAGTACTGGCGACCATTCACGGCCCTGTCGTTGCTGGCCTGCATCGTGGGTTCGGCCACGGCCGGGGAGCCGCGCTGGAAGCAGCACGCGATCAACGCCAAGAGCGAGTTCGAGGCGGCGGGCGTCTTCGACGTGGACGGCGACGGCAAGCTCGACATCCTCTCGGGCGACACCTGGTATCAGGCCCCCTCGTGGGCCCCCACGAAGGTCCGCAAGCTCGACAAGATCGGTACCTATTACAATGAGTTCGCAACCTTACCGTTCGACGTGAACCTCGACGGCAAGACCGACTTCATCACGGCCGCCTACTTCGGCAAGAACGTCGGCTGGGTCGAGAACCCGGGCGAGAAGGGCAAGGAGTGGACCTACCATGAGGTCGACCAACCAGGCACCAGCGAGGCCGCGGCGTTCGTCGACCTGACCGGCGACGGCACGCCCGAAGTCTTGCCCAACTCCACCAACGTCGTGGTCTGGTATGACCTGAGCGCGATCTCCGAGGTCGGCGGCAAGAAGTCGCACGTCTTCAAGAAGCATGACTTCGGCACCGCGGCCGCCGGCCATGGCGTCGGCTCGGGCGACCTTAACAGCGATGGTCGCGTCGACCTGCTGACTCCCAAGGGTTGGTTCGAGGCCCCCGCCAACTCCGAGTCGGAGACGTGGACCTGGCACGGTGACTGGAACCTCGGCGCGACCGGGATCCAGATCCTGGCCAAGGACGTCGACGGCGATGGCCTCTCAGACCTCGTCTACGGCATGGGCCACGACTATGGACTTTACTGGGAAAAGCAGGGCAAAGGGGCCAACGGCGAGCGGACCTGGACCAAGAACCTGATCGACAAGTCGATCGCCTCCGTCCACACGCTCCTCTGGGCCGACATCGACGGCGACGGCAAGGCCAACGAGCTCGTGACCGGCAAGCGCGTCTACGCCCACGAGATCGAGCCGGGAGCGACCGACGGCTCGGTGGTTGCCTGGTATGACTTCGACAAGGTGAAGGGGGAATGGGCCCGCCACGTCATCTTCCAGGGCGAGCCTGCCAAGAACGCCCCCGCCGAAGGTGCCAAGCGGAGCGCCCAGAAGGACTTCCCCGAAGGCACCGTGGGCACTGGCCTGCAGATCACGGCGATCGACATCGACAAGGATGGCGACATCGACCTCGTCTGCCCGGGTAAGACCGGGCTCTACCTGCTCGAGAATCGCGGCTCGGGGCATTGATCTGCCGCCGACCTTGTTTTTAGAAGTGACTTGAAACGGCCCTCGCGAGTTCGCCTCGCGAGGGTCGTCCCGTTTCAACAGCTCGTCATTTGAGCCCGGCGAGGTACTCGACCAGGTCCCGGATCTCGGACTTGCTCAGTTGCTTCACGACGTCGTCGGGCATGGCCGAGGCGCCCCGTGTCTGCTCCTCGATCTCGGACTTGGGCACGGTGATGGCCTTGCCGTTCACGTCGAGGAGACGGATCTGTTGCCCGTCGTCCTCCTTGAGGACGCCCGAGACGACCTGGCCATCGTTGCGGGCGATGACCACCGTCTCGAACCCCTTGGCGATGGCCGCGTTGGGCGTGACGATCGCGGCGAGCAGGTATTCGCGATCGTGGCGACTGCCGATCCCCGTGAGCTCCGGCCCGACCTCGCCGCCTCGACCGTTGACCTTGTGGCAGCGGAGGCAGGAGACCTCGGCCTTCTCGCGGAGGATCTGCGAGCCTCGTTTCGCATTCCCGCCGGCGAGGGCCGCGCGATACGTGGCGAGGGGGTCGTTCGGCGCCTGCGATTCCTCGATCTGCTTGAGCCGATCCTTGATCTCAGCGGCAGGACGCAGCTTGGAGGCCTCGAGGAGGTCGAGCCTGACCTCGGGGGCGACTTGCCGGCCCTTGAGCTTGTCGAGCCACTTTGCGAGCAGGCCGTCAGCCCCGGTGCCGGGCATCTTGCCGAGCGTGGTGAAGGCTCCTTGGCGTTCTTCGAGGCTCCCGTGCTCGAGCACCTCTTCGAGCGCCGTCAGGGCCTGGGCCGGCTCCAGCGTGGCGAGCAGTCGCTGACCCGCGACTCGGACCTCGGCCGACTTGTCATGCACGGCCAGCTTGACCGCCTCGGCGAGATGCGAGTCATGAAGCCGGTCGAGCGCCTGGACCGCACCGACCCGGAGCTCGTTCTTGAGCTTGGTATCCGACACGATCTCCAGCAGGGCTTTCCCCGCATCGTTGATCGGTAGGGGCCCGAGGGCCTCGATCGCAGCAAGTCGGATGGCGTTGATGGGCTGGCGCAGGAGTTCGGGAAGGGGCTTGCGGAAGGCCTCGGCGGCAAGCTCCACCGACCTAGGGGGCTGGGGACGCCAGAGGCCCGTGATGCGGTCTCGGCCCATCGCCTTGCCCGTTTCGCCGAGGACTTCGATCGCTTCGATCCGGATCGATTCGGGTAGGTCGGATCGGGAGGCGAGGTTCGCCAGCCTGGCCATGCTGGCGTCATCACCCAGCCGGGCATTGGCGTTGATGACCCTGCGCAGGAGCGGCTCGTCGTTGATCCCAGGCCGATCGGCGAGGGCGGCGAGAGCCTCGAAGCCCGCGGGGATCGGGGCGTCGTAAATCGCCCGGGCGGCCTCCAGGACGATCGCAGCTGAGGAGTCGTTGAGGAATCCGCTGATCTTCGAGTCGTTGAGCCGCCGCATCGCGAGCAGGACCCCCATCCGCACGGAGGACGAGCTATCACTCATGGATTTGGCGAGCAGGTCATTTGAGTTGATCCCGGTCAGCCCCATGACGGCCGCGTGGCGGAGATAGGGCTCGCGGTCGTTGGCGTCTCGCAAGACGTTCAGCAGGGCGGGTAAGGCTTCCGGACGACCGAGCTTGCCCAGGGCCATCGCCGCGAAGAATCGGACGCGAGGCTGTGAGTCGGCAGCCGCCCCGATCAAGGGTTCGAGGGCCGACGGAACTTTGAGCTCACCGAGGACCTTCGCCGCCTGGGCTCGGACCTCGGCCTCAGAATCCTTGAGCAAGGGTAGGAGCGGGCCGGCGACGTCGACTCGCGCCCTTCCAAGCTGCCCCAGGCCCCAGATGGCATGAAGGCGGGCGGTGAGCTTGCTGGCCGACTTCGCAGCCTGGCTCAAGGAGGTCAGCGAATCTTCCTTCCGTTCGGCCAGGGCGAATTGAGCCTCCTGCCGCACGCGCATGTCGTCGTGATCGAGCAGGGCGACGAGGGCCCCGGCCGGCTTCCGCGACAAGTCGTCCGCGAGAAGAGCCTTGACCTCCTGGACCTTCGGGCCAGGTTCGCCCTTCTCTGCAACGCGGTAGATGCGGCCCTTGCCGGTGAGGTTCCAGCCCGTGACCCAGTCGGAGACGTATAAGGAGCCATCGGGCCCGAAGTCGGCGTCGGTGGCCTCGGCACCCCAGAGGAATTGCTCGGCGTCGACGACCTCGAACGACGCCCCTTTCGGCTTCGTGGCGAACGAGCGGATGCCGCTCTGACCCGCGGCGCCGCGGAAGTCGCAAAGGAAGAAGTGATGGCGGTAACGCTCGGGGAGTCGACTCACGCCGGGCTCATACGTGAACCCGGACGGGCCGTCCGCGATGTTGATCAGCGGAGGAAGGAGGTACGCGGCCTGGCCGTCCCATTGGGGATACCAGAGCTTCTCGGCATTCCATGGCCCTCGGCTCTCCGGGAACTCGAGGTACTGGTAGCCGATCCGCCAGCCGCTGTCGCCCCCTTCGACGAGGTAGACCGCGCGGGCCTTGTCGCCGCTGTCTGAGTTGTTGTCGCAGGTGAAGAGGTTGCCGTGGATGTCGAAGGCGAGCTCCTGCGGGTTCCGCAGGCCGTTCGCGAAGATTTCCAACTCGGAACCATCGGGATTGCAGCGAA
The DNA here is from genome assembly GCF_049331405.1 of Singulisphaera chitinilytica. Taxonomy (NCBI): domain Bacteria; kingdom Pseudomonadati; phylum Planctomycetota; class Planctomycetia; order Isosphaerales; family Isosphaeraceae; genus Singulisphaera; species Singulisphaera chitinilytica. The sequence continues at coordinate 4,149,864 of NZ_CP186274.1, read as the reverse complement.
GGACGGCGCCCGAGTCGGGGTTCGAGACGAGTCGGCCCTCGGTCTGAACGTGCAGGCCACGGTCCCCAATGCTGAAGTAGAGCTTGCCATCGGGCCCGAAACGCAGGCCATGAAGGTCGTGGCCGAGGAAGGCAACGTGGATACCGTAGCCCTTCTGTAGAGACGTTTTAACGTCTGCCGTGCCGTCGCCATTCTCATCGCGGAGCTTCCAGAGGTCGGGGATGCAGGTGAACCAGACGTCGCCTTTGCGGGCGAGGACGCCCGAGGCAAGGCCGTCCTCGGCGTTGTTGAAGCCGTCGACGAAGATCGTGTCGTGATCGGCCTTGCCGTCGCCATCCTTGTCCACGATCAGGCGGATCCGGTCGTGTTCCTGGGCGAAAGTGGCGAAATCGGCACCGAGATATTTGCGGTACATCGCGATGCGGTCCTCGACCATTTTGCTGGCGACGTCGTCGTCGATCCAGTTCATGTGCGAGCGATTATCGGTGACCCCGTGATGGAGGCGGAAGGTCTCCACCACGTAAAGCCGACCCTTCTCGTCGAGGCAGAAAGAGACCGGATTTGCCACCATCGGCTCGGCGGCGAAGAGCTTCACGGCCACATCCTTCGGCACTCGGATCGAGCCCGCGGCCCGTTCCCCCTCGCCGGAGGCCTTGGCGATGGTCGGCCTGTAAGACGACTCGCCCGAGTTCTCGCCCGCGCCGGGGGGCACCGCGTGGCCGAGCACGGCCAACGCCAGGCAACAACCAATCGTGAGGATCGAGAGAGTGAGGGATCGACGCATCGTTTAAGTTTGCCTGATGGTGGGGTTCCGAGATCGGGTCGGTGAACAATCCCGAGGGAGAGGTTGCCCACATCGTAACGCAACCACAATCGGGCGAACAACATTGACGATTCGATGGACTTTGACTTCGACGTCCCGATCCCGGGATCGGGATAAGCGGCCTCTCGCGAAATTTAGGAGACTTGAGTAGCGGGCGGGGGGTTGTCTCCGACTCTCGGGCTCCTTTAGAGTATCGAGGGCCGAAGGATGAGGCGTCGGCGAATTACCTCCAACCATTTCGCGGGAACCATTCGATGTCCGAGTTCTTTCCCGAAGTTTCCAAGATCGTCTATGGGGGACCTCAGTCTCGAAATCCCCTGGAATTCAAGCACTACAATGCGGATGAGGTGGTTGGAGGCAAGACCCTCAAGGAACACCTGCGGTTCTCGGTCGTCTACTGGCACACCTTCAGCAGCGCCCTCTCCGATCCGTTCGGCGTCGGCACGGCAGTCCGCCCCTGGGACGACGGGACCAACTCGGTCGAAAACGCCCAGCGCAAAGCGAAGGTCGCCTTCGAGTTCATCGAGAAGCTCGGCGCCCCTTTCTACGCCTTCCACGACCGGGACGTTGCCCCCGAGGGTAAGACTCTCAAGGAGAGCCACGCCAACCTCGACGAGGTGGTGAAGGTCTTCAAGGATGAGCAGGCCCGCACCGGGATCAAGCTGCTCTGGGGCACCGCGAACCTCTTCTCGAACCCCCGCTACATGCACGGGGCCGCGACGAGCCCTAACCTCGACGTCTACGCCTACGCCGCCGCCCAGGTGAAGAAGGCGATGGAGGTCACGCTCGAACTCGATGGCGCCGGGTACACCTTCTGGGGAGGTCGCGAAGGCTACTCGACCCTCCTGAACACGGACATGAAGCGGGAACTCGACCACCTGGGCCGGTTCCTCCACATGGCGGTCGACTACAAGAAGCAGATCGGCTTCAACGGCACGTTCTACATCGAGCCGAAGCCCAAGGAGCCGACCAAGCACCAGTATGACTCCGACGCGGCCGCCTGCCTCAACTTCCTGCGGACCTACGACCTGTTGCCGCACTTCAAGCTGAACCTCGAGACGAACCACGCGACGCTCGCCGGCCACGAGATGATGCACGAGATCGATGCGGCCATCGGAGCAGGGGCCCTCGGCTCGATCGACGCCAACACCGGCGACCCGCTCCTCGGCTGGGATACCGACCAGTTCCCGACGAGCATCTACCTGACGACGCAGTGCATGCTCGGGATCCTCGGCATGGGGGGCTTCACGACCGGCGGCGTCAACTTCGACGCGAAGGTCCGGCGCGAGAGCTTCGAGCCGCTCGACCTCTTCTACGCCCACATCGGCGGGATGGACGCGTTCGCCCGCGGCCTGAAAACCGCGCACGCGATCATCAGCGACGGCCGGTTCGCCTCCTTCATCAAGGAGCGGTACAAGAGCTGGGACAGCGAACTCGGCCGCCGGATCGAGTCGGGCAGCGCGAGCTTCGCCGACCTCGAGGCCTACATCATGCCCAAGGGCGAGGCCGCCAAGAACGCGAGCGGCCGGCAGGAAATGCTCGAAAACCTGTTCAACGACTTCATCTGAGGATGGGACTAGGATGGTTCGCGGGCCCACCTGCCCGCGTCGCCTGACGGGTGGATCATCAAAGAGATCGAGGCGGCCTCGACAATCGTGTCGAGGCCGCCTCGATCGTGTTTCGGCATGTGCCAGCCGAAATGTCGGCCGACTGCCTTTGGGGGGGAGACGCGATCGCCACGATCCTGGAAGGCCCCGGGCGGAGCGAACGGGCCGAGTGATCGACCCGTCCACGGAGCCCCCTGGATCAATAGAGCAGGATCGCGTCCACGGCGAGGGTCAACTGGCTCTTCTTGGTGCCGTCGTAGAACGGATGGGTGAACTGGGTCCAGTCGTAGCGAGCCTCGGGACGAATCCACAACCAGGGCTTGGGCTTGTAGATCAAGCCGACGGTCATTTCGTAGAAGTTGTCCCGGAAACCCGTTCGCTGTCCGCCGTCGTCACGGAAGACTTCCGAACGCCAGACGCCCGTCAACTTATCGCCGAAGGCGTAGAGGAACCAGTTGCCGAACCCTTGCCAGCTATCGTTGCGGTCGAGACCGCCGACGAAAGTTCCATTCGACTGCGGGATGCCGCCGCTGCCGGGGATGTTATTTTCATACGACAGGTCGACTTCCATGACCTGCGTCAGCTTATCATTCCACTTATAAGAATAGACCATCGTGACCGAGGCACGGTTGTTGGAACCGTAGCTCGTATTCCGCCGTCCGTCGAGGTGCGGCGGAATCGTATTACCCAGCAGATAGATATTCTGCGACGAGCCGTTGAGGAAGTAGGGGTACTGATTCGGCCCGAAGATATAGGAGATGGCGAAGTTCGACTTACCGCTCTCCGAGGTCCAGGTGACGCCGCCGATGTAGTTCCACTTGTAGTTGGCGTCGAACCAGCGGTCGTAACCGTTGACCACGCCGTTGTACACGTTCACCCGATCCGTGAGGTGCAACGTGGACATCATGCCCAGGTGGGTGAACGGTTGGCCGTAGTTGAACATGTAGGGGACGGAGAGCAACGGACGGCCCGTCGCCGGCACCACTTCGTAGCCGAGGATCGTGTAGAAACGACCGCCCTTGATGTCGATACCGCCCTTGGTCAGGAACGGCAGGTGGACTTCGGCATACATCTGGGCGGGGTCATAGCCCAGGAAGTGATTGAGCCGGAACGAGTGCTCATTCAAACCACGCATGTGGTTGAACTGCCAGTCGTTGCCGAAGAGGTTGTCGACGCGGAAGCCGAAGTTGATCCGGTCGTTCTGCTCGAGCGGATTCTCGATGATGAGGTAGTATTGGTTCCCCATCCATCGATTGGCTAGGAAGTTCGGGTTCACGCCGAAGTTGTAGCCGCTCGGGGGCACGCCGCCCGTATTGCCCGTGTAGCTATTCTGAATCCAGCCATAAACCTTCACCGGCTTGTCGGCCCGGTTGAAGAAGTTCATGAGGAGCTTGGATTCATCCTTCTCCGGTTCCCCTTCCTTCTCCTCTTCCTTGGCCTCCTCGGCGGCGAGCTGGCCCGCCTCGGCCTCGGTGGGCTCGCCACCGCCGCCGGCCCGCTCGGCGCGGGGCAGGGCGACGTCCGTCTCATTGGCGGGGCCGGACGACCCGCTGGGCGACGGCGGCTCGGTCCCCGAGAACGTGCCCGTGGGAGACGGGATACTGGGGGATGGCGTCGGAGGTACCGCGCCCCCGTCCTGGAAGTACGACGTTCTTACCGGCAGATTGTCCGCGGCCGGTGGATATGCGTATGAGGAACGTGGCGCCTGGGCGGCCTGCGTAGGGGCCGGTAGCGGATACGAGCCAGCGGCGCTCACCTGGGCGACGCTCTCTCCGCCTCCTATGCCCCACAGCAGACCCAAGACACCGACCCCTTGGACGATCGGTCTTCTCATGGTCATCCTCCTGAATGACGTCCTGACCCGCGAGTCCTTCGCGGTCTGTTTTCTAGATCAAGCATCCCCGAGGAATGCCCGAACGAGCCTAACCCTTCATCTGTACCAACTCAGTCTCGAGACGCTCGCGATGAGTGGACCCGCGAGTCTCGACTCCAAACCAAGCCAAATCGGGCGAAGTCCCCAATCCTCGGGGACCCCGGGAGAGCCGATCGCCTCATCAGGAGATACGTTCGACGCGAACCTCGGAGGGTTCGCCACGTCCAGCGACTCTCGCGTCCTCAAACTGGCTATCGATCATTGAGGGACAGGAGCGGACCAGACCTTGGCGAGCGAGACACGCGCGGGCCGCTTTCCGGTGACATTGGTCCGTCCCTGGGGAGGGAAGGTGGCCACCGGCAGTACCGCGGTTTCCTGCAAACTCACTCCGACTCGCGATTAAGATCGGACAAAGGCGGGTCAGAAATTAACGATTCTAGTGGCAGGTGGAGATGTTGCGATTTGACACACTGGCATGTGAAACGCGATTGGATCGGGCCGCCCTGGAAATGAGAAAGCCGGCCAGATAGCATCAAATCAGGTCCACCACCTCTCCCATGGCGACCTGGATGATGCCGTCTGACCGGCTTAGTCGTACCCGTCGGCCCGATCCGGGGGCCGACGGGTGTATCGAGGCACTGCTGCTGTCTAAAAGCCGGCCAGAAAGGATCGGACCTGATCCACCACCTCTCCCATGGCGATCCGGATGATACTGCCTGGCCGGCTGGACGGAATCGAGGCCCTGTATCGAGGGCCGTCGAGTGTGAGGAGAGGGCGAGCGGGGGGTCGTGCGAGGCTACCCGCTCGCCCTGTTGGCGGTTGGTGAGATGGCGGGGGGTCCGCTTCTACCGTCGCCAGAGGGGTGTTTCATCACTCACGCATCGGCGTGAGTCCCTTGTGTTTCGTTTTCGCAAGAACACTTCGTTGCTCTTGTTCTCATCATCGTTCGACGCCATAGTGAAATTGCAAAGAGAATGCCAGAACGAAGTTTGCCCTTCGAAGTTGTTGGAATAAGGCTTCACTGATTCAATAACTCCATCCTAACTCCTGTCAAGATTTGGGATTTAGTCGATCGCGACGTTGCGATCCTTTAAGGCCTGGTTCGTCGGTGCAATTTCATCTCGATCCGAGTGTGTGCGATCTCTGGGCGTTGATGCCTACGACATGCGCAACCGACGAACTTCTTCGAAGAAAAGCTGACGATCCGCAAGACTCGGGAGAGTCGTGACGGGATTCGGAAGGTAAACTTCAAATCCCCGGCCGTTGCGGATTAATCGAGAGCGAAGGGAAATGATGGTAGAAGCCAAGCGACTGGTATTGCGGCCCACGTTGGATTTCGAGGCCGCGGTGACAGCCTGGGAGGACGCGGGGGACTCCACACCGCTTGGCCGTTGGCTCGACCGCGAACTCGACGCGGACGGATTCCCGAATCAGCTCTCGATCCCCGACTGGCGTCAGCACCTCTCTCGACTGGCCGAGGCTCGTCGCGGCAGGAATGTGGACTGGCCGGACCTATTCGACGCTCGGATCGAGGGGTGGTTCCGACAGGTCCTGAGGTTCTCCCGTCCCGATGGCGATCCCGTCATGTGTGGCGGCGAGGGGGGCCCGGGGACGAAGGAGCTCCTACGATACTGGGCCGAGAATCTCCCCGACCCATCGCTCGAGACCGTCCTCCGCTGGTGGTTCCCGACCCACGAGCGGCCTCACTCGCCCCCACCGCTACCCGCTGCGGCCAGACTCGACCTCCCCCTGGCCGTGCTCCGAGCCCACTGGCAATCGGCCGGCGACTTCGTGGCGATCGACCACAGGCAGTCCGGGGCGACGACGGGGCTCGAAATGTTCGCGCTGGGACGTCCGTGGCTGGGATCGAAATGGGGATTGGAAGGGAGCCCGGCGGGATCCTCGGCGCCTGCCATGACGGCCTGGCTCTCGAATTCTTCGCTCGACCTCGCCGAATGGTCCTTCAAGGCCGGCAACCTGCGGGTGAGGAGGTCGGCGCTTGTCCTCCGTCATCGCAAGGTGGCGATCCTCGGCGATGAGGTGGAGGGGGGACGCTCCGACCCCGCCATGTGCATCGGGCTCTGCCAGGGGGTCGAGGCCAGGCCGATCGAGGGGAGCCGAGCCCTGGCCCTCGAAGGCAAACGGAGCCGATCATCGGTCAGGCTCTACCCCTTCGCGCTCCCAGACACCGTGTCGAAAAGTGAAGACGGGGTCTTCGAAGCGGTGGACGGAGCCCTGCGACTCCAGCAGAGCTCTCAACTGAAGCGGTCATGGCTCCCGCTGCTGGCGTCCTGGGAACCTCAGCGCAATCGCAAGACGGTCCGCTGGCGACGGCTCACGGTGACCGAGCGCGGGGAGATCTGTCCCCCCTCGACGGCCATTGCGTATCGGATCTCCTGGGGGAGGGACGAGACGCTGGTCATCTATCGCAGCCTCGCCCGTCCCACGCTCCGGGCCTTCCTCGGCCATCAGTCCCGGTCCCGGTTCTTCGTCGGACTGTTCGACCAGAACGGGAACACGAAGTCGATCCTGTCACTCGAGGATTAACACGAGGTCTGCCCGCCGATCATGGCTTCTCGCGCCTCGGCGAGGTGGCAATCGCGAGCTGCGAGAGGAGGATGTAGAGGAGGTTGACGGCGACCGTCAGGTAACCCGTATGTTGATGGGGTTTGATCAGGTTCGCGTTATGGTGGGCCGAGAGCAAGAGCCCGATCGTGAGTTGGGCGATGATCAGGCCGGCTGCTAGAAATCCTAGGATGATCAAGAACGGTTTCATCGCGAAAGACTGCCCCTGTGGGTTGGAGAGACTCGACGGCGCCTGGGCCTCCGAAGTCCGCTTGACCGAGAGAGCATAGACGATTCCCAGTCGAGCGTCACCGATACGTTCCCCGATTCCCTTGCCGAGATGAACGGAAGACACGACACTCGTTCCATGGACGCCGATAGAATTCGAGAGAATCTGCAATCCGTCACCGGGCGCATCGCCCGTGCCGAGGCCCGCTCGGGCCGGCCCCAGGGTTCGGCCAGGCTGATCGCCGTGACCAAGCGGAATCCGCCCGAGCGAATCCGCCACCTGATCGACCTGGGGGTCAAGGAACTGGCCGAGAATTACCCCCAGGAGCTCTGGAAGAAAGCCGAGGCCCTCCGGGAATTCTCGCCGACCTGGCATTTGATCGGGCATCTCCAGGGCAATAAAGTGAAGCGGACCTTTCCCCTCGTGCGGATGATCCACGCCGTCGACTCGCTCAAGCTCCTGCGTGAGCTCGACCGGGTCGCGAGCGGCTTGCCCCGAGGGGAACGCCCAGAGGTCTGCCTCCAGGTCAACACCTCCGACGAGGAGGCCAAGCACGGCTGGTCGGCCGAGTCCTTGCTCCTCGACGCCGAGGCGGTTGCGGCTTGCCGGGAGATCCCGGTGGTCGGCCTCATGACGATGGCGGCCTATGGCACCGACGCGGAGTCGGCCCGTCCTTCATTCGTCGAGCTTCGCCGCGTTCGGGATGAGCTCCGGACCAGGACCGGCCTGGCTCTCGAGCACCTCTCGATGGGGATGTCCAACGACTTCGAGACGGCCATCGAGGAAGGGGCGACCCTGGTTCGCGTCGGTTCGGCCCTCTTCGAAGGGGCGGAGGGATGATCGCGGTCTCCGAGCATTCCCAGGGCTGTGTCCTCCCCATCAGGGCCCAGCCCGGTGCGAAGAAGAATGCGATCCTCGGCGAGCATGCCGGAGCCCTGAGAGTGGCGGTCACGGCCGCTCCCGAGCGAGGCAAGGCGAACGAGGCGATCCGCGACGTCCTCTGCGATTCGCTGGGTTGCAAGGCTTCCCAGGTGGCAATCCTCTCGGGCGAGGCGTCGCGAGAGAAGCGGTTCCTGATCTCAGGCATGAAGGTCGAGGACCTGGCGAACCGTCTCTCGGCGCTGCTGGCAGGATCAACGTCCGCCGACCCGAAGGCCCGCTCCTAACCCCATACTCCTCGTCGCCAAGGCCATCAGATAAGATCAAGCGAAAATCCGAATCCTCAAGTTTGGAAACGTGTCGAATGTCCTCGAAACTCGAAGAGTTCACGCTCACTCCCTGGAATGGCCCCGCCGCTCCCACGAGCGTCCGCGTCCCCGGCTCCAAGAGCATCACGAACCGGGCTCTGATCATCGCCGCACTCGCACAGGGGGACACCCTGCTGACGGGGGCCCTCGATAGCGAGGATACGCGGGTCATGGTCGACTCGCTGCAGCGCCTCGGCATGGACGTCGTCCACGACACGGCCGCGGCGACGATCAAGGTCAAGGGATGCGGCGGCAAGATCCCGAAGAAGGAAGCCGAGCTCTTCGTCGCGAACTCCGGGACGAGCCTGCGGTTCCTCACCGCGATGGTCGCCACGGGGCAGGGGACGTACAAGCTCGACGGCACGCCGAGGATGCGGCAACGCCCCGTCTCCGACCTGCTCGCCGCCCTCAACGGCCTCGGGGCCGAAGCGAAGAGCGACCTCGGCACCGGATGTCCCCCCGTGACCATCACGGCATCCTGCCTCGACGGCGGCAACGCCTTCGTCAGGGGGGACGTCTCGAGCCAGTTCCTCAGCGGCCTCTTGATGGCCGTCCCTTACTCAAGGGACACGACGACGATCGAGGTCCAGGGGACGCTCGTCTCGCTCCCTTACGTCACGATGACCCTCGAGGTCATGGAGGCCTTCGGAGTCCGGATCAGCAACCGCAAGAACCGACGCTTCGATATCCAGCCGGCCCGCTACAGCGGCCGGGAATATGCCGTGGAGCCCGATGCCTCGGCCGCGAGCTACTTCTTTGCACTGGCGGCGATCACAGGCGGCAGCATCACCGTCGATGGCCTCGGGACGAAGAGCATCCAGGGGGACGTAGGCTTCGTCGACATCCTCGAGCACATGGGCTGCACCGTCCAGCGCGAGGCAAACAGGACGACCGTGACCGGCGGCAGGCTCAGGGGCGTCGACGTCGACATGAACGCGATCAGCGACACCGTCATGACCCTGGCCGTCGTGGCCCTCTTCGCCGACGGGATGACCCGGATCCGCAACGTCGGCCACATCCGCCATAAGGAGACCGATCGGATCGCGGCCGTCGCCAACGAGTTGCGCAAGCTCGGCGCGACCGTCGATGAGCATCCGGACGGACTCGTGATCTTCCCGCCAGCCACGCTCTCCCCGGCAAGGATCGCCACGTACGATGATCACCGGATGGCCATGTCGTTCGCCCTCGCCGGGGTGAAATCGCCCGACGTAACGATCCTCGACCCCGGCTGCGTCGGCAAGACCTACCCCGGCTTCTGGGACGACCTGGCCAAGCTGACCCCGTCGCCCTGAGCCGGGCGGCTCCACCGCAGTGCGATCTCCATCGCCAGTTGGACCCCGGCGCCGGCGATCGCGGGGTCGTAATTCGCGACGCCCGGTGTGCCCGACAGGGTGATACGCCGGGCGTCTCGATCTCTGATCTTGCCGAAGATCAAGTCTCGGCAGGGCCGTCGCTGGCGGAACTGGTGTGGGATCCAGAGGTCATCCGCCGCCTGCCTCGCCAGATCGGCGAGCCTTTCATGACAACAGTCGAGGATGAGCGGCCCAAAACCTGCGGACGCGAGTCCAAGGATGAGCGTACCATCCTTCCTGAAATGGCCGTGGCCCAAGTCGGAGAGGAAACGTTGGTATCCCCTCCTCGACAATCCTGACTCCATAGCAACGAGTCGGACCTTGGCACGCTCCATCAACGTTCGCGGGATCACCTGACCCAGACCGATGATCTGGACCAGATTCGAGTCCGTGAGCTCAATGAGGAAATCGACACTGACTTGCTTGCATCCCGCCTGATTCCGTGTCGCGAAGATCGCAGTGAACTGCAGCCTGCCGGACTCGGAGGGTTGGCGATCGACCTGCCACCCCGATTGCTCCCAGGACTGAGCCAACTCTATCAGATTCGACGAGCCGCCCGACTCGTTCACACGACCGGGGTCATTGGCTCGCCATTGAGAGAAGGAAGGAAATTTCATGCGAACCAGTACCAAGGCTGAACGCTCATCGTTTTAAGAGAGTCATAAATTTTGATGTCGAGGAAATCCAGGTCGAGTTTAGCGTTAACTCTGGAGTGGCCCAGGCACCTGCCTGGGTATCGTCCCGGGAATCCTTGACGATGCGAGACCAGACGGGGTAATTTGAACCCGCGAAAGACGGAAATGTAACCCTTCTCCCACCTTCCATCCCGGCTTGAAGACGCGACGATCATGCTGAAACGGACAAAGACTTGCGGTGAATTGACGGGCGAGCACGTAGGGCAGGTCGTCACGCTGAACGGTTGGGTCGACGCCTGGCGCGACTTCGGCGGCCTCGTCTTCATCGATGTTCGGGATCGCTACGGCCTGACTCAGTGCGTGTTCGAGCCCGAGGTCGGCGAGGCGCTCCAGGCCGCCGCGCGCGAGCTCCGCAGCGAATACGTCGTCGCCATCCAGGGAGAAGTGGCCCGTCGCCTCCCAGGCAAGGAAAACCCCAAGCTCAAGACCGGCGAGATCGAGGTCCGGGCCAAGAAGCTCGAGGTCCTCAACGCCACGCCCACCCCCCCGTTCGAGATCCAGGGAGCCGAGGCGAACGAAGAGTTGCGGCTCAAGTATCGCTACCTCGACCTGCGTCGCCCGGCGATGCAGTCGATCTTCGTCCTGCGCCATCGAATGTCTCAGCTCATGCGCCAGACGCTCTCGGATCAGGACTTCCTCGAGGTCGAGACCCCGATCCTCGGCCGCAGCACCCCCGAAGGTGCCCGCGACTTCCTAGTCCCCAGCCGTGTCCACGCCGGGCACTTCTACGCCCTGCCGCAGTCGCCGCAGTTGTACAAGCAAGTCTTGATGGTCGCGGGCTTCGACCGCTACTTCCAGATCGCCCGCTGCTTCCGCGACGAAGACCTTCGCGCCAACCGTCAGCCCGAGTTCACCCAGCTCGACGTCGAGATGTCGTTCGTCGAAGATCAGGACGTGATGACGACCATGGAGCCGGTCGTCGCCTCCCTGGCGAAGGAATTCACCGGCGAGACCCTGACCCTGCCATTCCCCCGGCTCGACTACCACGACGTGATGGAGCGTTACGGCAACGACCGCCCCGACCTCCGATACGACCTGGAGCTGAAAGACCTCGCCGACCTCGCGACCTTGACCGAGTTCAAGGTCTTCCAGCAGGCCAAGGAATTCGGGAACCGGATCCGGGGCATCTGCGCACCGGGCGGCGGCCAGAAGTACAGCCGCAAGGATCTCGACGGCCTGACGGAGTTTGCCGGGACGTTCGGGGCCAAGGGCCTCGTCTGGCTCAAGGTCGAGGCCGAAGGATTCACCGGGCCGACGGCCAAGTTCTTCCCCCCCGCGGCCCAGGAACACGTCCGCACCCTCTTCGACGCCAAGGCGGGCGATCTCATCCTCATCGTCGCCGACACCCAGGCGGTGACCAGCCAGGCCCTGACCAACCTGCGGTCAAGGCTCGCGACCGAGCTGAAGCTGTATGACCCCAAGAGCTTCCACTACTCCTGGGTCATCCGCTTCCCGCTCTTCGCCTGGGATGCTGAGGAGCAGCGATTCGTCGCCGAGCACCACCCGTTCACGATGCCGTTGGAAGAGGACCTGCCGCTCCTTGACACCGAGCCGGCCAAGGTCCGGGCCCAGGCCTACGACCTCGTGGTCAACGGCGAGGAGTGCGGCGGCGGCACGATCCGCTGCCACGTCCCCCAGATCCAGTCCAAGATCTTCGGCCTGCTCGGCCTCTCGCCGGAACAGGCCGAGGAGAAGTTCGGCTTTTTGCTCGGAGCCCTCAAGAACGGTGCACCGCCCCACGGCGGTATCGCGCTGGGCGTCGACCGGCTCGTCATGCTCTACGCCGGCCTGACGAACATCCGCGACTGCATCGCCTTCCCCAAGACCGCCCGAGGCGCCGACCTCATGACGGGCGCCCCCGGCGAAGTCGACTCGCGGCAGCTCCGCGACCTCCGGATCCGCACGGTCGAGTGAGAGAGTGTGGCTGGTTGTCAGCCATGAGCTTTGCGTTAAATAACGAGGGTCGTCCCATCCGAACTGGATGGGACGACCCTCGCTCATTTGGCCTGGTATCGCATCTTCCTCAGGTCGAGCAGATCCCGGCCAGATCGCGGATGGCGGCCTGGGCGACAGGGCTTGGGCAGGACCAGACGAGGAAGAAAAGGGCCTGTCGCGCCCAGCGCTGGGCCGGGTCATCGCGAAGGAACCCGGAGCCTTTGCGTGCTGTGAGGTAAGCCTGCGTCGCGCGGAGCACGAAGTCGTTGGCCTGGCCCCGGACCTGGCCCGAGGTCAAGGCCTCCGGAACCCCTTCGGCGGTCTCACAGAGCGAGTGCCAAAGCTTCGCCCATGACTCGGCGAGTGCCTCGAACGGCTCGACGAGATCTTCGCGGCGAGGGGCCTCGGCATGGAGGGCGTCCAGCGCCGCGCGAGCCTGCCCAAGCGCCAGGGCCGAGGTCTCCAGGCCCCCCGTGCCGGCCGCGCTTGCCGTCTTCATGACATCTTCCATGGGGCCGACCAGGACATCCTCTTCGCCCGCCGGGACATCCTCGCAGACCACCTCCGACGTACTCGAAGCCTGCAACGCCGCGAGGGCGAAGGGAGGTCGGACCGAGAACCCGGCGCGATCGGTGGGGATCGCCAGGAGGAGTTGCCGGTCGTCTTCGAGCACGGCTCCCGTGACGATCATGTTCGCGTGCTCGGCCCCCGTGACCCAGGGCATCGAGCCGTTGAGCCGGTATTGGCCGGGGCCAACCTCGGTCGCCGTCATCGCCCGGGGGCCGAGCCTCCGGGACGTGGTGAGTTGCGAGATACCGACGGTGGTGAAGGCTCGTCCCTGGCTGATCTCATCCAGCCAGTGGGCCGCGGCGGGTCGTTCGGAAGCGGCCAGAAGCCGACGCACGCCGGCGTCGTGCTGAGAGAGCACAAAGGCAGCGGTCATGCTCCCCACGGCGACCCGGGCATAGCGTTCCAGTAGGGTTGAACGGTCATAGCCCGGCCCACCCCACTCCTTCGGCAGGCCCCAGCCGGCCGCGCCGGCGTTGACAAGGATCGACCAGAGTTCCGGCGACCAGGCCCCCGAGACATCGGCGGCGCCGTCGGCCTCGGCGAGCCGCGCAACCAGGGTCTCAAGCTCGTTGTCGTGTTGGGTGATCGGCCAGGCGAAAGACGTCGATGATTGATGGCTCATCATGGTAGTCTGCCGCAATTCCGTCCGTTCGCCAACCGAAAATCGCGACACCAGCCGGGACGCCCGCGATGCCACCACCCTATTGCTACGACTACCCGCGACCCGCCGTCACCGTCGACCTCGTCGCGTTCACGCTCATCGAGGGAAGCCTGCGCGTCCTCCTGATCCGCCGCGATCGCCCTCCTTTTGCTGGCCGGTGGGCCTTCCCGGGCGGCTTCATGGAGATCGAGGAGCCGATCGAGGACGCGGCTCGCCGGGAACTCCGCGAGGAGACCGGCTTCGACCTCTCCGCCCCGATCTCCTTCCTCGGTGTCTTCGGGGCTCCCGGTCGCGATCCCAGGGGTCGAACGATCAGCATGGTCTACGCCGTCACGGTTCCCGCTCCAATCGCCAAGGTGCGAGGTGGCGACGATGCCTCCGAGGCCCGATGGATCGATCCCAAGGAAGCGAGGGATCTCGCCTTCGATCACGATGAGATTCTGAGTCGCGGCCTGGAATGGCTCCAGCAGGCTCTGGAAGTAGGGCCGATGGTTGTCCCCATGCTGCCTCAACCTTTCGAGGCGAGCGACGTTCGACGACTCTTCAAGACACTAGGGCAATCGCCGTCGCGGGCATCGGCCTGGATCAAGCGGCTCGACAAGGGTGGGACGATTTCGCCGGTGGCGAATCAAGAAGGGTTCTTCCGTCAGGTCCAGGAATAGTTGGATCGGACCGGGATGATGATATGATGTCGGCCCGAGACGCGGGCTGCGCGGCAGAGAACCCGCGCTCCAACGGATGGATGTCGTCGAGTGGAACTTAAGGACGGGACCTATGACCCGAATTCTGCGCCGCGACTTCCTGCGGGCTTCGGCCACCGGTGTCTTGCCGGGCCTCATCGGAAGGACGGCACTCGGGGCCGCCGAGGAGACGTCAGAGCTCGATGATTTCATCGAACAGAGGCGTCGGGCCGCGCAAATTCCCGGCCTGACGGCCTGCATCGTGAAGGGGCGAAAAGTCGTCTGGTCGAAGGGCTATGGCTGGGCGGATATCGAGAAGCGCCGGCCGATGGACCCGGATGCCACCGTGCAGAATATCGGCTCCATCTCCAAGACGATCGTCGCCACGGCGATCATGCAACTCTGGGAGAAGGGCGAGTTCCAACTCGACGACGACGTCAACGAGCGGCTCCCTTTCGCCGTGAGGAATCCCAACCATCCCGAGACGCCGATCACCTACCGGCTCCTTCTGACGCACCGGGCCGGCATCGCCGATAGCCTCGCTTATGGTTCCAGCTACGCCTGCGGCGATCCCACCCTCTCGCTGGAGGAGTGGCTCCAGGCATATCTGACACCCGGTGGTCGTTACTATTCGCAGAAGGACAACTTCCACACTTGGAAGCCGGGCCAGAAGCGTCAATACTCAAACCTCGGCTTCGGACTCCTGGGCTTCCTGGTCGAGCGGCTCTCGAAAGAATCATTCCCGGCATATACCAGAAAAAACATCTTCACGCGTCTGGAAATGAAGCGGACGGGCTGGCTCCTCTCCGAGACGGATCTCCCGAATCATGTCGTGCCCTATGTCGCGGCGGGGAAGAGCAAGGCCGACAAGGAGGAGTTGGAGGTCTACCGAAAGTTCAAGCTCCTCGCCGGAGAGGTGGTGAACGAGCCGAAGAGCGGCGATTATCACCCGATCTGCCTCTACAGCTTCCCCAACTACCCCGACGGCGGACTGCGTACAAGCGTGAATCAGCTCGCACGCTTCACGCTCGCCTACATGAACCAGGGAAAGCTCGGAGATGTCTCGATCCTCAAGCCCGACACCGTCCGGCTCATGCTCACTCCGCAGTCTGCGACGTCGCCCGAGCAGGGAATCTGCTGGGCGACAGAGACGCGCAATGGCCAGCGACACTGGGGCCACAATGGCAGCGACCCGGGAGTGCGGACGAATCTGTCCTTCCGAGTTTCGGATGGCGCCGGCGTCATCGTCTTCGCCAACCGGACCGACGCGGATCTCGGCAAGATCAACGATCGGCTATTCCAGGAAGCCAACCGTTACGTTTCCTGACCAGGAAACGACGGGCTGGCTCTATAGGCAAGGAGCCAGCCCGCTCTTCGTACCTCGAAGTCGAAAGCTTACTGGGCGGAGAGGTCGGCTTCGCTGAGGATCTCGAAGCCCATCGCGCGCAGGGCGGTCCCGGCCTGCTCGATGTTGTCGACGTGCATGGCCACGGCGGCCCGGCCATGCGGGTGGACGATGAGTGGATAGGCGTAGTGGATATTGATCTCGGCGCGGAGCAAGGCCGTGCAGAGGTCGGTGAGTGACTGCGGCCCCCCCGGCAGTTCGGCCACGAGGAGCTCGTTTTCCGCGAAGGCCAGCTTGTTCAGGCTCAGGATCTCGCGGCCTTGCTCCGGATGGCTGAGCACCAGGCGAAGGATCGAGCAGTCGGCCGAGTCCGAGATCGTCAGGCCGACGATCCGGATTTTCGAGCCGGAATAGGCCCGGACCACTTCGGCTAGCTGGCCAACCCGATTCTCAAGGAAAACCGAGAATTGGGTGATCGAGGGCCAACTGCGACCGTGCAGGGTTTCGTAATCAACCTCGCTGCCACCACCCTCGCCAAAGCTCATAGGGACCCTCGCTCGTTCCTCGGTGCGGGCCGGGGAAATACGGTTCCTTTTGGCACACCGAAGTTTAATACTCCGAACCAGGCCGGTCAAGGTGCCGCGTCGACGCGACCGCCGTGCCTGAGTTAGCGAAACCAATGCCGCCTGCCGACGAAAACGCCGGGCAGGGGACTGGCCCCATGCCCGGCGTTGGTTGGACTCTCAACTCATCGGCAATTCGGCCAGGCGGCTTCGCTCCAAGATACAATCAAGAGCCCTTGGCCGGCGAAGTCGCCATTGCGGTCTTGGCGGCGTCGTTGGCCTTCTTCTCGAGCGCCAGCGCGTCGACTTCGGCCTTGAGCGCGGCGACCTTGGACACGGCGGCGTCCATCGCCGGCTTGTTCGCCGCGAGTGCCTGGTCCGCGGCCACCTTGGCTGCGGTCGCCTGGTCGACGACAACCTTCTTGGCCGCCGCGTCGGCGTTCACCGTCTGCAGGGCCGCGTTAAGGTCGGCGTGAACCTTTGCCGACGCCTCACGCTCGGCCACGGCTTTCTGGGCGACAACCTGGGCCGCCTTGACCCCCTCGGTGGTCGTGTTGATCTGCGCCACGGCCTGTTCGACCAATTTGCCCGCCGCGTTCTTCTCCCCGACCAGGACATTGATCTGGGCCTCCGTGGCGGAGAAGCGAGCCGCCACGGCGTCGACGGCCCCCTTGAGGTCGAGGTATCGCTTCGTCTGGGCGTCGAACTCGGCCAGAGCTTTCGCAACCGCAGCCTCGTCGGCGGCGGATTTGATGGCTCCGAGTGCAGTCTCGACCCCCTGGATCTGAGCCACCCGATCGGCCTGGGCCTTGGCAATCACCGCCTTGATGGCGGCGAGGGCTTCGGTCGCCGACTTCTCGGCCGCAGCCTTGTCGGCCACAAGCTTCTCGGCGGCGGCCTTGGCGGCCTGGGCCTGGGTGACCGCAGCCTGGGCGGCGACGACACCGTCATTCGCGGCCTTCTCGGCGGCCATCTTCTGCTTCACGACCTGATCGGCCTGGGTCACTTCGGCCGTCTTCTGGGCGACGACCTGCTGGGCCGCGGCGAGGACGTTCTGGCTCGCGGTCAGGGCTGCCGCGGCGTCGGCCGTGGCCTTGATCATGGGCTGGAAAGGCTTGGTCGCCGCCTCGGCGGCGACGAGGGCCTGCGAGGCCTGCTCGAGCCGGGTTGCAATCGTGGCGGGGTTCGAAGCGAGGTTGGCGAGCCGCTTGCCTTCCTTCAACTCGAAGACGCGGACCTCGCCCGACCAGTCGCTGGCGATGATCGCGTTCGAGTCGTGGGAGAAGACGGCCTCAAGGGCGAGGTCGCCGAAGGCTTCGAAGTCGCGAAGCTTATTCCCGTTCGGATCCCAGAGCCGGGCAACGTGGTCGCGGCCGGTGGTGACGAGCCGACCGTCCTGGGCCATCCGGACGGAGGCCACGCCGCCGCCATGAGCCCCGATGTTCTTGATCGCCGTGCCGTTTTCCATCTCCCAAAGCTTGACCGTGCCGTCTTCGCTGGCCGAGGCCAGGACATTGGAGTCGAGCCGCCAGCTCACGTCGGTGATGGCCAAGGTATGACCGCGAAGGTCGAAATATTCGCGTCCGGTCCCGGCCTCCCACACGACGAGCCCGTTGTTACGGTCGCCCGAGGCGAGCAGGACGCCGTCTGGGCTGAACTCGATGGCCGTGATCCATTCCGTGTGCTTCTTCGACTCGTAGACGAGTTGGCCGTCGCTGGTGCTGTAGACGCGGAGGATCTTGCTCGGGCCGCCCAGCGCGACCATGCCGTGGTCGGGGCTGATGTCGGCGGCGAGGACGGCGTCATACTCCTTCCCGATCTCGAAGACCCGCTTGCCGTTCTTCACGTCGAAGACGACGGCGAGGCCCGACTGACCGCCCCGGCCGCCCCCAACGAGCAGCAGTGAGCCGTTGCGGCTGAACTTGAGGACGTTGATCGAGCCCTCGGGGAACGGGAGGACGGCGGATAGGTGGTTGTTCGTCGTGTTGTATAACAGCACCTGCTTGTGGCCGCCGATCGCAACGAGCGGAGCCCAGGGGCTGCTCGCCATCGCGGTGACGGCATTGGGCCGGGGGGCGAGGACGACCGGCTCGGTGCTGAGGTTCTCGGGCATGGCCGGGGGGCCGACCGGCTTGCCGGCCGCCGAGGGGTCGAGCTTGAACTCGAACTTCGGCTTGGCCTTCACCGCCGCCATGCTGCCGCTGGTCTCGAGCGCCCCGCCTTCGATCCAGAGCCGGATCGTCTCGATCTCGGCGTCGGGGATCTTGGGGGAGTTCGGCGGCATCTTCGGCTCTTCCTTGTGGGTGATGAGCGCGAGGAGCGAGCTGTTGTCGGGGTCGCCCGGCTCGATGACCTTACCCGAGCCGCCGCCTTGCATCGTGCCGCCGAACGTCTCGAGGTTCAGCCCGCCCTTCTGCTTGTCCCCGTTGTGGCAGGAGTTGCAGCGGGTCTTGAAGACGGCCGAGACCTGGTCCTGGAATGTCACCTTGGCCTTGGCGTCCGCAGCCTGCGACGAGGCGGCGGGGTAGGCCGAGGCCGTGATCCCGAGGAGGAGGGCAAGGGGGAGTTTCCCACGCATGATCAGAAGCCTCGTCATCCTCGGGGCACGCCTGGGCATGGCCCCGAGGGCAGGTGGTCGTTGAGGACGGTCACGCAATCGGATCAGGACACGAGACGGACGACGAGTCGGCAGGATCAATGATTGAACAGGAACTCGCGGCTGTTGAGCAACGCCCAGAAGACGTCGTCGAGGGCCTGCTGCTGGTTGGCCCCCTCGCCCATCGTCGGCAGGAGTTTCTCGATCTCCTCCTTCGTCGGCGTCCTCGTCAGCGAGCGGATGTAGAGCTCGATGATCCGCTCCTCGGGGAACTTCTTGTTCGCGAGCATCTTGGGGACGAGCCCACCTTGCTGGATCTTCGCGTTGACGGTATCGCCGTTGAGGAGGTGGAGGGCCTGAGAGAGGGTAGGCTCCATCTTCACCTCGCACGAGCAGACCGTCTCGCGAGTGGCCCGGCCGAAGGTCGTCAGGAAGTAGGTCGAGCTCGTCCCATCGGCGATCTGCACGGCCCTGGCACCGAGGGGCAGGCCCTGGAACTTGTCCTTGGTGTCGGTGACGACCGAGATCGCGTCGAGGAGGTTCTCGGCCTTGATCCGCCTGAGGTTGGCGTGGGCGAAGTTACGCTCGTCGGTGGCGTTGCTCTCGTTCCGCTGGGTCGAACGCTGATATGTCTTCGAGTTGCAGATGTCCCGGACGAGGCTCTTGAGGTCGTACTTCGACGCGGTGAACCGTTTTCCAAGCTCCTCGAGCAGCTCGGGGTTCGAGGCCGGGTTGCTGACGCGGAAGTCGTCGACCGGCTCCACGATCCCGGCGCCGAAGAAGTGGGCCCAGACGCGGTTGGCGAACGAGGCGGCGAACCAGGGGTTCTCGGGCGAGGCCAGCCACTTGGCCAGAACGACGCGACGGTCCTTGCCGGCGACGTCAGGCGTATCGCCGCCCAGGAATTTCGGCTTCATCACGGCCCCGCCGACGGGGTGGTTCACCTCGCCGCCGCCCGAATTGAAGAAGATGATCTCGCGATAGTCCTCGCCCCCCTTGCGGCCGATCTGAGAGAAGAAGGCGGCGAAGCCGTAGTAGTCGTTCTGGGTCCAGCGGTCGAAGGGGTGGTTGTGGCACTGGGCGCACTGGATCCGCATGCCCATGAAGACCTGGGCGACGTTCTCGGTCAGGGCCAGGGTCTCGGGGGCGCTCAAGTAGAAGTTCGTGGCGGGATTCTTGAAGACGCCGCCGTTGGCCCCGAGGAGCTCCTGGACCATCTCGTCCATCGGCGTGTTCTTGGAGAGCTTCTCGACGAGCCAGTTGTAGTAGAGGAACATCGACTTCTGGCTGACGTTGCGGACGGGGTCCGTGCGGACCTGGAGCATCTCGGCCCACTTGCCCACCCAGATCTCGGTGAACTCCTTCCGCTTCAGCAACTCGTCGATCAGCTTGGCCCGCTTGTCGGCTTCGGTTGAGGCCATGAACTGGTTGTACTCTTCGACAGTCGGCGGCAGGCCGACGATGTCGAAGTACACCCGGCGGAGGAAGGTCTGGTCGTCGCATAGTCCCGAGGGGGCGATGCGGAGCTTGCGGAGCTTGCCGGCGACGAGCTTGTCGACGTAGTTGGTCTCGGGCTCGTCGGGGTAGTTGAACTTCAGGCCCTTCGGCAGCACGATCATCTGCGAGCCGACCGTGAAGGTTTCGAAGCGGGCCATGACGAAGGCCTCGCCCCGGTCGCCGGCCGTCACCAGGCCGTCGCCGTCGATGGCGGCCGAGACGTCGTTGTTCGAGAGGAAGACGCAGAGGCGGGTCACGTCGCGGTCGGAGCCGTCCGAGTATCGGGCCCGGACCGTCATCTGTTGCGTCGCCCCCTTGCCGTCTAGGACCCCCTGCTTGGGATAGAGATCGACGCCCAGGACCTTGGGCAGCTTCGTGGCGTCGTCGTTGAGAGCCCCGCCCTCGATCCAGTTCTGGAGCGTCAGGTACATTTCGCTACCCGGCTCGATCTTCTTGCCGCCGGTGTGCTGGACGGCTCCGGTGCCCTTCTCGAGCAGGGTGCTGTCGGCCGGGACGGAGAGATTCACGCGACGGCCGACCATCTCGCGGGTCAGGCGGAAGTGGTCGCCGTCCGGGTCGAACCCGAAGAGGGAGAGGCGGAACCCGTCCTTGCCGCGGGCGGCACCGTGGCAGCTACCCGTGTTGCAGCCTGCTTTCATGAAGATGGGCATGACATCGAGGCGGAAGCTGATCGGAGGATGGACCGCAACCTGCTCGACCTTGAGCGGAATCGACAGGGTCTGGCCGCCGAACGCGATGGCCATGGCGCTCGTGCCATCGGCGAGCGGAAAGAAGGTTGAGCCTTCTCGCTTCACGAGGGCGGGATTCGCCACCGTGATGGCCGCGTCCTTGGTCACGTCGCGCGTGATGCCGTCGGAGAAGGTCGCCTGGACCACAACGCCCTGGCGATCGGCGGCCGTCGTCAGGTTGATATCGGGCGGGTAGACCTCGAGTTTGGTCAGGCTCGGCTCCTGAGCCGTCGCGAAGGACCCGAGACCGAGTAGAGCGGCCAGGGCGACGCATCCTCGGGCAAGTAGAGTGGCTGTCATCGGTACCTTTCCTCGTCACGTCTGGTCGGTTCGGGGGCGAGTCTCACGCCGAGGTCGTTATTCAGGGGCGGGCCCGAAGCAACTCAGTCCCGCGTGGTTCTTGAGATTTTTATTACTTGCCGGCCTTGGCTCGTTCCTGGGCCTCGAGCCGGAGCTTCTCGAGCCGGCTCAGGGGCTTGGCGGGGGCCGCGGCCGGGGGAGCCGGAGCGGCGGCAACCGGCATGGGGGCGGGTGCCGGGGCGTTGGCCTTGGGCGGGATCGGCACGTCGATCCGCAACTGGCCGGTGCCGATGTTGTGGATGATCGGCTCGTTATTCTGCGTGATGATCACCTGGCAGAAGAGGCTGGCATGGTTGCCGGCCGGCGACGCCGCGTCTGTCTTGATGTGGAAGACGAGATCCGTGGTGTCCTTGGTGATCTTCTTGTTCTCGGTCGTGACCTTGTTCGGAAGGCCGTACAGGACCACCGTCGCCTCGCCGGGGAAGTCGACCGCCTTGGCGACCTTGATCGCCATGTCCACTTCCTTGCCTTGTTCGACGCTGGCCGCCTGATAGGCCAGACCAACGAACGGCACCGCAACCGTCAGCTTGGCGAGCTGCGTGGACACCATGACCGGCCCGGTCGGCCCGGTCCCCGTCCCGTTCACGACGATCTTCCAGGTCCGCAACTCGGCCCCGCCGTCGGCGTTCATCGGGATCAGGGCTTCGTTCTGGTTCTCTGGGATCACGACCCCGCCCGCGGATCCGACTCCCGGCGGGTTCCAGGGGAGGGAGACGGCGATCGGGCCCGTGAAGCCGGGTTTGCGGGTCGCGACAACCTTCAGGTTCATCTGACCGCCGCGGACCAGGGGCACCTTCGGCTCGACGATGTCGATGGAGAACGGGGCCTCGTCCGTCACGCCGACCGCGACCTTATCCACCGTCCTCGTCCAGTAGGCGAGGTTGGCGTTATTGAGGCTCAGGACCATCTCGATCGGGTGGCTGAATTCGACGGGGAACTTGACGTTCGGATCCGTATGCTTGGCGGAGAATCCTGCCAGCGTCCCGGCGAGGGGTGCGTCGGCGGTCGCGGTGAAGAGCACGGGGAAGGTGCCGATGTTCGCCGACATCGTATCCGCTTCCATCGCGACGCCCGGCGGGAGGTTGTTCGACTCGATGATCAACTCGCCGCCGAAGTCCGCGCGGCTGGCATTCACCAAGATCGCCTGCCTATTCTTGCGAGGAACAGCGACGGCAATGGCACCCGTGCCTCGCGGCGTGGCCTCGCTCGTGACGCTCAGGGCAAGCTTCGGCTCGACCGGCGTGACCTCGATGCGGTAGGCGTAGTCCGGGCCGCCATTCTGGAGCTGATCGACGAGCGAGATGAAATACTCGCCATCGGCCGGCACGCCGAAACGAATGTAGCTATCCGGCCCGGCGCTGTCGTCACTCCCCGCCGTCGCCCCGCCGTTGCGGGGTCCAACGTACAGGACCGGGTCGAGCGGCGATCGCAGCGAGCGGGCGAAGACTTTGATGTCGAAGGTCTGGCCCTTGGTCGCCTTGAAAACGAAATGATCGGTGTCCCCCTTCTTCCCGATCACACCGTTGAGTGCCATGGGAGGGGTGAAGACCGTCGCGGTCGGGTGATTATCGTTGGGCTCGACCTCGATGACGTTCCCGAACGGGGAGAGCCGGAACATATTCGGGTGGGGGGCGGAACCCAGGGCGTCCTGGGCGATGACGCCGAAATCGCGCCGGGGTGAGGCGGGGAGGGTGACCTTGGTGGTGGTCTCGCCGGCGACGTCGCCGACCCACTTTACGTCAACCGTCTCGTTCAGCTTGCCGCCCGAGGGGATGGTGGCCGTCGGCCTGGGGAAGTTGCCCACGTGGACGCGATAGAGGCAGGCACCGTTGCCGGCATAGGCACTCTCGCGGACGAGGATCATGTACTTGCCGTCGGCCGGGGCGATGGCGCTCGCGGCGCCGTCCTGCCAGACGAGGGCCGAGTCATCGCTCGAGGCCAGCTCGAATCGTTTGGAGTCGAGGATCGCGACGTAAGGGTCGAAGTGGGTGATCCCGAGACGGACCCCTTCGACCTCGGCGCTGATCCGCTCCCCCTTCTTGGCCTCGACGACGTAGTAGTCGGCGTCCTCGTTGTCGGCGACGCCGTTGACCGTCGTGTTCATCGTGATGGGCTGGGGGCTGGCGAACTCGTTATTCGGCTCGACCTCGTTGACTTCCTTCAAGGCCCCGACGCTGAAGCTGCGCAGCTCGCTGATCCCCGTCGCCGTGCGGAGTCGGAGATCGTGCAGCCCGAGCGGGCAATCCGGCGCGATCTTCAGCGTGGCCTTCACGGCACCGTCGTTGACGACCTCGAGCTTCGTGGTCGTGATTCCGGGCTGATAGAACATCAGCTCCTTGGCATCGGCCAGCCGGGCGCCACCGAGAGTGACGACGACCTCCGTCCCACGCTGACCGCCCTGGGGGCGGAGCGAGGCCATGTTGGGCGAGGCGGCGAAGGCCTGCGTCGCGATGAACAAGCTGACGACCACACCGAGAGAGCGGCGGAAGGTTGCCATGGTGGGATGTCCGAACAGGAACAGGAGGGAAGGATGCGGAGACGTCGGCCAGGAGTCGCGTGACGAGGACACCCAGCGTCCCGAGCCGTCATGGCTCGTCTTGCTCGACCGACGCCCGGCCGTGACGCACCTAGTCAGGTCGTCACGGCCTCTCGTCCATCGGTTCGATAGATCAGGCGAGCAGTTCGGTGCGAACCTTGCCGCCGTCGACGATTTCGATGGGTCGGTTGCCCGGAGCCATCAGTTCCTTGTCGGCGACGATGCCGAGCTGGTGGTAAACCGTGGTCGCCAGGTCTTCCGGCCCGATCGGGTCGCGATCCGGCTCGGTCGCCGTGGCGTTCGAGGCCCCGTGGACGTAGCCCTTCTTGATGCCGCCGCCGGCGAGGACCACGCTGAAGACCTTCGGCCAGTGGTCGCGACCGGCGTCCTTGTTGACCTTCGGGGTCCGGCCGAACTCAGACGAGACCATGACGAGGGTGCGGTCAAGCAGGCCCGTGCGGCTCAGGTCGTTGATGAGCGCGGCGAAGGCCTGGTCGAAGGCGGGCATTTGCGACCGCATGCCGGCGGCGATCCCGGCGTGGAGGTCCCAGCTGCCGTACTGGAGGCAGACGAGCCGGACGCCCGCTGCGACGAGTCGGCGGGCCATCAGCATCCGCTGGCCGGCCGTGTTGCGGCCGTATTCGTCGCGGATGTTGGCGGGCTCGGCGTTGATGTTGAATGCCTCGCGGGCCTTCTCCGAGCTGATGAGGCTGTACGCACGCTGGTAGAAGGTGTCCATGGCGGCGAGGCCGTCACCCTTCTCCTTGCGAGCGAAGTGGTCGTTGACGGCGTCGAGCACATTCCGCCTGGTGGCGAAGCGCGACTCGTTGATGCCGCTGGGGAGGTTCAGGTCCTGCACCCGGAAGTTGCCGTCGGCGGGATCGCTGCCGAGGCTGAACGGGGAGAACGACGAGCTGAGGTAACCGGTGCCGGCATAGACGTTCGGCAGGCTCGGCACGCAGACGTACGGCGGCAGGTTGTTCTTCGGCCCGTACTCATGGGACACCACGCTGCCGAAGCTCGGATACTGGAGGGCCGGGCTGGGGCGATAGCCCGTGAACATGTTGTGCGTGCCGCGCTCGTGGGCGGCTTCGCCGTGGGTCATCGAGCGGATGATCGTCAGCTTGTCGGCGATCGTCGCGGTCTTCGGCAGGGTCTCCGAGAACGGCTCGCCTTCAATCTTGGTGGCGATATGACTCAGCTCGCCGCGATATTCGATCGGGGCGAACGGCTTGGGGTCGAACGTCTCCTGGTGGGCGATGCCGCCCGGCAGGAAGATGTGGATGACCGAGTCCGCCTTCGGGGCGATCGGAGCATAGGTCTTGAGCTCGGCCCGCGCTTGGAGGCGGAACATATCCCCGAGGCTCAAGCCGAAACCCATGGTGCCAACGGCCAGGAAGCCACGGCGACTGACCGAACGATGCGATCCGCCGTTTGCCATCGATCATCTCCTTCGAGGATTGATTTAGGTTGGTCGGTCGAGTTCCGCTTGGGCCTCAAGCTCCCACACACTCATTCAGGGGTAGGACAAATATCCAACACCTGTATGCGGAGAACGGGCCGAATTCTCAACGGGAATTTCTGACGTCTCGCAAGCCGTGGGGAAGGAGTGCTTTCTCTGGTCGTCTGTCGAGTCTTTGGCGAGGTCTTTAGGCAAGCCTTAAATCGGTGGGGGAACGGCCTTTACGCCGCGAATACCGAATTCATTTCGTGGTTTTGCGGATAACGACAGTTGTGGTGCCAATGTTGAACAATGACCTATTGTTACCTACAGGTACGGATTGGATGCAAGCGGCGTTGGCGCTTTTTTCTCCAAAGTGATTTTCGTTGAAAATTTCTCCGACATTTCGGCTCTTCGGCCCTTAATCCTTTCGAGGACTATGGTTTCACGTTCCCAATCAGGGTGACAAGACGAATTTCTTCGGCACGGCTCAAATGGCGTTCCAACAAACCCCAACGCGTGGTTTCTCCGTTCGTGCGGCGTTAGGATCGGGTACTGGCACCAATTCATCTCAAGTCGGGGGGAAGAGAGCATGGGCCTTTCGCGCCGAGAGTTCCTGCAAGTCGCCGCCGTCGGTGCGGCCGTCGTCCCCTCCTTGGGAGCGGGGGAAGCCTCTAAGCTGCCGACTCGGAACCTGGGCAAGACCGGGATCGAGGTCTCGATCCTCGGATTCGGCTCGGGCAGCCGGTTCCTCATGTATGAGAAGGAAGACAAGGCCCTCGAGGCCCTCAGCCGGGCGCTCGACCTGGGGATCACCTACATCGACACGGCTCATTCGTATGGAAATGGGAGGAGTGAGGAGCGGATCGGCAAGCTGATGCCCGAACGTCGCAAGCAGGTCACACTCGCGACCAAGCTCTCGGCCCGGACGGCCGACGACGCCCGTCGTCAGATCGAGCTGAGCCTGAAGCGGCTCCAGACCGACCACCTCGACGTCCTGCACATCCACGCCCTCGCGGGGGACTCGGACCTCGCGGCGATCGAGAAGCCCGATGGCATCCTGGCCGCCATGTACGAGGCCAGAGATCAGAAGATCACCCGGGCCATCGGGATCACCTGCCACGCCGCCCCATCGACCCTGAAGTCGGCGCTCGAGCGTCACGACTTCGACTGCACCCAGATGGCCCTCAACGCCGCGATGGCCCGCATGACCGACAACATGAAGGCCCAGGCCATGCCCGCTGGCGGCTTCGAGGAGCTCGCCCTGCCGGTGGCCGTCCGCAAGAACATGGGCATCATCGGCATGAAGATTTTCGGGCAGGAGCAGATCCTGGGCGCCGCCCCGATCGACAAGCTGCTCTCTTATACCTTGTCGCTTCCCGTGAGTCTCGCGAGCCTCGGTATGCCCAAACTGGAGTTCATCGAGAAGAACATCGAACTGGCCCGCACGTTCAAGGCCATGTCTGCAGATGAGCGACGCCAACTGAGCGAATCGATCTCGATGGAGCGCAAAGTCTCGGTCACCGAGTTCTTCCGGGATCATCAGGATGCGTAGACATGAGCTATTGTGGGCTTGTAATGTGGCGAGTTCCCCGCGACGACGGATCGGCTGCCGCCTTTCGAGAGGTTCACATCCTCGGTAGAGTTGCGGTGGAGACGGTCCTTTTCGAAGGCCGGAAGAGTTCTGGACGGTTCGGGGCAGGGGATCTCGACGAATGACGAAACGGGAATGGATCCGATGCGGGGCGGCGATCGCGCTGGCCTGTGTCCTGGAAATGGCGGCGGTTGGCAAGGTCCAGGGTGAGGAATCGATCGTGACCTCGAACGGTATAGGGGCGAGGGATCTCCACTCATTCGGTCATCCCGAGCAGATCAAGGTCAAGCGGGTGGACCTCGACCTCACCGTCGACTTCCCCACCAAGGTCTTGCGAGGGACCGCGACCCTGGATGTCGAACGGGCCCCAAACTGCCCGGCCGACGCGCCGCTCGTCCTCGACACGCGGGACCTGACGATCGAAGGAGTTTCGTCAGTCGGCCGCGATAATCCCAAGCCGCTCCGATTCGAACTCGGCGAAAAGGCCTCCGACCCCATCCTCGGCACGCCGCTCCGGATCTGGCTGCCGGCCTCGGAGACCCAGCTTCGCATTACCTATAAGACCTCGCCAAAGGCGAGCGCCTTGCAGTGGCTCGAGCCTCGGATGACCGCCGGCAAGGTCCACCCGTTTCTCTTTTCGCAGTCGGAGGCGATCCACGCCCGCTCATGGATCCCGCTCCAGGACTCGCCGGGAGTGCGCGTCACGTATGGGGCCACGATCCGGGTCACCAAGGGGCTTCGAGCGGTGATGAGCGCGGACCATCGGCCTTCGGATGAGGCCGATGGGGTCTTCCGCTTCGAGATGCCGGAGGCGATCCCGCCGTATCTCATCGCGATCGGCGTGGGCGACCTCGCCTTTCGGCCCCTCGGGCCGAGGACGGGCGTGTATGCCGAACCTTCCGTCGTCGAGGTCGCCGAGCACGAATTCGCCGACACCGAGGCGATGGTCACGGCGATCGAGAGGCGTTATGGCCCCTATCGCTGGGGTCGCTACGACATGCTCGTCCTCCCGCCGAGCTTCCCGTTCGGCGGCATGGAGAACCCCCGCCTGACCTTCGTCACCCCGACGATCCTGGCCGGCGATCGCTCCCTCGTCTCGCTGATCGCACACGAGCTCGCGCATTCGTGGTCCGGCAACCTCGTGACGAACGCCACCTGGAGCGACTTCTGGCTCAACGAGGGCTTCACGACCTACATCGAACGCCGCGTCACCGAGGATCTCTACGGCGCCGCCCGCTCGAACATGGAACTCGTCCTGGGCATTCGCGAGCTGCGGCATGAGATCGAAGAATTCGCTCCCAAGGATCAGGTCCTACACATCGACCTGAGCGGACGCGATCCGGATGACGGCATGACCCGCGTCCCCTACGAGAAGGGAGCCCTCTTCCTGCGAACACTCGAAGTGGCCTTCGGGCGCGAGCGGTTCGACGCCTTCGTGCGAGGCTACTTCGATCATTTCGCCTTCCAGAGCATCACGACGGCCCAGTTTGCTGAGTACCTCAAGGCCCACCTCCTGAATCAGGACGAGGCGGTCGCGAGCAAGATCGACGTGAAGGCCTGGCTCGAATCTCCAGGCCTGCCCAACGGCTATCCCGAACCCAAGTCGGAACTCTTCGAGGCCGTTGACGGCTACGCCCGCCCGTGGACAGAAGGCAAGCTCGACGCCAAGGCCATCGACACGAAGAAGTGGTCGACGCACGAATGGCTCCATTTCCTCCAGTCGCTTCCCGAGTCGCTGACGCTCGAGCAGATGACGGCCCTCGACAAGGCTTTCCACCTGACCGATTCCGGCAATTCGGAGATCTCCGAGCAGTGGCTCTTGATGGCCATCCGCAACCAATACACCCCAGCCGACGCACGGCTCGACCAGTTCCTGACGACGGTCGGCCGCCGCAAGTACCTCATGCCGCTCTATGGTGCCCTGCTCAAGACCCCCGAGGGCAAGGCTCGCGCGAAGGCCCTCTTCGAGAAAGCTCGCGAGTCGTATCACCCGATCGCGGCCGAGTCGGTGGGTCGTCTCCTCGGCAAGGACTGAGGAAGCCGTCTCACGAGCAAGTTCCGAATCCTTGTTAACATCCTCACGACCAGGCCCTATCCTCACGATCGCGCGTGGGTAGGGCCTGGACCTTATGACCAATGCTGGATTTGACAGTGGGGCCATTCCCGCGAACCACGAAGGTCTCGACATGGGTCGGCGAGGCCGTCATCTTAGTTAGGGCTCGTGATCGAGATGTGGGGGATCCGGCGCGATCCACCCACCAACCCGCGGTCGTCCGCGATTGCGAAGTCTGGCGTCACGGATTTCTCTTATATTGATGTCTAAAAGCGGCTCGGCGAGAGACGCGGTGATCGCCCCGATCCTGTCGGTGGGCGAGGCCTGGCACCGCGGCGAGCGTTGGGGGATCAAACGGTGAGCGTGACGCTTGGGATCGACATTGGGACGTCGGGGACGAAGACACTGGCCATCGACGAGGCCGGGAACGTCCTCGGGTCGAGCTCGGCCGAATACCCTTGCGAGCACCCGAGGCCGGGTTGGTCGGAGCAGGATCCCGAGCTCTGGTGGGAGGCCACCAAGACGACCGTCGCCGCCGTCCTCAAGAAGGCCGGGCTCAAGCCTTCGGATGTGGCGGGAGTCGGGCTCAGCGGCCAGATGCACGGCTCGGTCTTTCTCGACGAGGCCGGCTCGGTCATCCGCCCCGCCTTGCTCTGGAACGACCAGCGCACGGCCGCCGAGTGCGCCGAGATCGAGCGCCGGGCGGGCGGGAAAGAGGCCCTGATCCGGATGGTGGCGAACCCCGCGCTCACCGGTTTCACAGCCCCCAAGCTGCTCTGGCTCCGCAATCACGAGCCGAGGTCTTGGGACCGCGTCCGCCAGGTGCTCCTCCCCAAGGATTACATCCGCTATCGCCTGACGGGGACCTTTGCGACCGAGGTCAGTGACGCGTCGGGCACCTTGCTTCTCGACGTCGCCAAGCGCAACTGGAGCCGGGAACTCCTGGGCCTCCTCGAGATCGACCCGGATCTCCTGCCGCCCTGTTACGAGAGCTTCGAGGTCTCGGGTCAGGTCTCGGCCCTGGGGGCCTCGGGCACGGGGCTGGCCGAGGGGACGCCGGTCGTCGGAGGCGGCGGCGACCAGGCCGCGGGCGCGGTCGGCAACGGCATCGTGCGGCCCGGTGCTGTCTCGGCGACGATGGGGACCTCTGGCGTCGTCTTCGCCCACACCCATGAGGTCGGGTTCGACCCGCTGGGTCGGCTCCATCGCTTCTGCCATGCGGTGCCGGGGGCCTGGCACGTCATGGGGGTGGTCCTCGCCGCGGGCGGCAGTCTCCAGTGGTATCGCAACCAACTCGCCCAGGCGGAAATCGACGCGGCCAAGGCGAAAGGAATCGACCCTTACTTCCTCCTCTCCGATCAGGCTGCGAAGGTCGGGCCGGGGGCAGAAGGCCTCTTCTTCCTGCCCTATCTCACGGGCGAGCGGACCCCCCACATGAACCCCGACGCGAAGGGGGCCTGGGTGGGGCTGACCGTACGCCATGGCCGATCGCACCTCGTCCGGAGCGTCATGGAGGGGGCGACCTATGCGATGCGCGACAGCCTCGAGTTGATCAAGGAAATGGGGGCCTCGATCGAGCAGATCCGCCTCTCCGGCGGCGGGGCTCGCAACCCGCTCTGGCGACAGATCCAGGCTGATATCTACGGCCAGGATGTGCACATGCTCGAATCGACCGAAGGCCCTGCCTTCGGCGTGGCGCTACTGGCCCAGGTCGGCGCCGGCGGATTCTCGTCTGTCCCCGAAGCCTGTGACGCCACCATCCGGCTCACCGAATGCACCAAGGTCGATGAGAAGGCACGCGCCTTCTACAACCGCGCCTATCCGATCTACAGGCAGCTCTACGACGACCTCCACGGCTCGTTCTCGGCGATCTCCTCCCTGGTCAACAGCTCAGATTCTTGAGGCTCGTGGCGGGAAAGCTGGGCGTCGCAGGCCCGATCGTTTGCAATGGATCGGGCCGCGACGCGATGGTGTCAGACACTGGTGGTTCGGCTTCGCGTGTGACCCGAGTGGGGAGATCTAGCAGTCATGGCCCGCCGCCCTAGACGTTCGCCCAATGCCAGTCCCGCGAAGGCCGCGGAATCGCCTGCACCTCAAGCCACGGAAGTACCGCCCACACCGGCCGCACCGTTCTGGAGCCGATTCCGCCTGTCCTTCGCAGTGGCCGTTCTCCTGGCGATCCACCTGGGGCTCGCGACCAGGAGCCTGATCCTCGAGAACCCGACGATCGACGAGGTGATCCACCTGCCGGCGGCAATCACCTACTGGCAGAAGGGGACGTTTCGCCTCTACCACCACAACCCGCCGCTCATCAAGCTCGTGGCGGCCCTGCCGCTGATTCTGGGTGGGAACATCGACATGCCCTATGATTCCAGGTCTTCGACCTGGAATGTCGAGCCACTGAACAAGGCGGCGTTCGCCCATGATTTCATGGAACGGAATGCCCACGATTATTTCGAGTTGTTCACGCGTTCCCGGATTATCATGCCCTTCTTCTCGGTGCTGGCGGGCCTGGTGGTGTTCTTCTGGTCGAAGCGGCTCTATGGGGCGGGAGGCGGGCTGCTCAGCCTGGCTCTCTGGTGCTTCTGCCCGAACGTGCTGGCCCACTGCCGGCTCATCACCACCGACATCGGCTCCTCAGCCTTCGGGATCCTCGCCACGTTCGTCTTCTGGCTCTACCTCCAGAAGTCGACATGGTTTCGGGCGACATGCACGGGCGTTGTGCTGGGACTGGCGCAACTCTCCAAGTTCAGCCTGATCCTCCTCTACGGGATCTGGCCGAT
The DNA here is from genome assembly GCF_049331405.1 of Singulisphaera chitinilytica. Lineage (NCBI taxonomy): Bacteria > Pseudomonadati > Planctomycetota > Planctomycetia > Isosphaerales > Isosphaeraceae > Singulisphaera > Singulisphaera chitinilytica. Next base: position 4,118,110 of record NZ_CP186274.1, on the reverse strand, counting down.
CATGGGTTTGCTCCATCTGCTCATCAACCAAGACACCACCCGGAGGCTTCGCCGATTGCTCGTGGGGGCAGGGCAGGGACTTCTGATTCTCGTCCTCAGCTTCCTCACGATCGACGTCGGCTATGGCTTCGAAGGTGTCGGGATACCGCTGGGTCGATATGAATTCATATGCAAGACGCTGACGGAACCGGTCCCACCGGGGATGTGGCGACCAGATGACCCCGATATGCTCCGCAACAGAGCCTTGAAGTATCGGGTTAATCGATTCCGAGGGACTTTGCTCGGTTCCATTCCTGTTCCGCTGCCCGAGCACTATATGCTCGGGTTCGACGACCAGAAGATCGAAGCCGAGGGCGTACCCGAGAAGTTCATCGGCCCTGCTGGAGGTGATGAACTCCGAGGGTATCCCGTCTACCTTAACGGAGTACTGCAGCAAAAGAGTTGGTGGTATTATTATATCGCCGCACTTGCGTATAAAGTCCCGGAGGGCACCTGGCTGATTGTCCTTACCTCGTGGGTACTGTTGATCGGCTCAAGGCGTTCACGAGCCGCCTGGTTCGACGAGTTCGCGGTACTGGCCGTGCCCACTGTGATCATGACCGCGATCACCTTTTTCACGAACATCAACATTGGTCTGCGTTACGTCCTGCCGGCCTTCCCCTACATCTACGTCTCCGCGGGAAAGGTGATTCCCTGGGCATCCGGGTTCAGGAAACGGGGGCATTGGGTTGCGTCCGGGTTCGTCGCGGTCTGTTTGCTGGGGACGGTAACCGCCACCCTGAGGATCCATCCCCACTACCTCGCCTATTTCAATGACGTCTCCGGCGGGCCCGCGAACGGGGCGTTGCACCTGATCGACAGCAACCTCGATTGGGGCCAAGACCTCGTCGGCCTCAAGCGCTGGATTGACGCAAACGCCAAGGGGGAACGGATCGGGGTTGCCTACTTCGGTCAGATCAACCCCAGCATCTTCAACTTGAGGCAGGAGGGCGGGTTTCCCTGGTTCCTGCCCCCGCCGCTCCCGGAAACTATGCCACTAGTGCCCTTGAGTGCCCGAGATGCAGTGAAGAGTGGCTCGATTCGCCCCGGTTTATATGCCGTGAGCGTCTCGCTTCTCCATGGCCTGCCGTATCGCATTTACGACCCGTCGCGCATTGCTCCCTGGGAGTCCTGGTTCAATGCCTTCGGCTACTTCCAGGATCTCAAGCCGATCGCCAACATCGGATACTCGATCAACATTTACCGGGTCACCCCCGAGGACTCCGAGCGCCTTCGGCATTATTGGTCGCCGCCGAGTCGTTAAGCCCGGGGGAAGCCGCGTTCTACGCTGAATTTTTTCTTGCGTCTGGGCCAGCTTGGGTTTAGAACGTTGAGTCCCGGCGCGAAGGGGTCATGAAGCTGGTCCGGGTTCATTTGTCAGGGTGGGAGATTGGGACGGATGAGTGATCAACAACTCGCCGCGCGAGCCCGCGCGGCGCTCGACGCCGGTGAAGGTATCCTGCGGCTGGCCCCCACGTGGGTGCCGCGTTCGTTCTTGATGCCGGGCCGTCGGCTCAAGCTGGCCGCGTCCGACCTCTACGCGTTGGGCACGCACCGTGGCGGCATCGACGAACGCTGGTTCGCCTCGACGACCCCCGCCGCCAACGAGGGTGCCCCGGATGATGAAGGTTTGAGCTACGTCGTCCATGAGGGCGACCGGTTCACCCTCAAGGACGCCATCGGCCACCACGGCACCGAGATGATCGGCGCCAAGATCTGGGACACTTACAAGAAGTGGCCCGTCTATAGCAAGTTCTTCGATAACCTCGGGCCGATCCCGCACCACATGCACCAGTCGGCCGAGCAGGCCGCGCTGCTCGGTCGCGAAGGCAAGCCCGAGAGCTACTACTTCCCCCCGCAGCTCAACTGGACCGGCAACAACTTCCCTTACACGTTCATGGGCTTCGAGCCCGGGACGAAGAAGGAAGACATCCGCCGCTGCCTCGAGCGCTGGGACGAAGGGGACAACGGGATCCTCGACTACTCGAAGGCCTACCGCCTCAAGCCGGGCACCGGCTGGCTGATCCCCCCCTGCGTCCTGCATGCCCCCGGCTCGCTGGTCACCTACGAGCCGCAGTGGGGTTCGGACGTCTTCGGCATGTACCAGTCGATGGTCGAAGGCCGTCGGGTTCCCTGGGAACTGCTCGTCAAGGATGTCCCCGAGGACAAGCACCGCGACCTCGACTACCTGATTGAGCAGCTCGATTGGGAACGGAACGTCGACCCCGACTTCAAGGATCACAACTACCTCGAGCCGATCGTCCATGCCGGCTCGGAGGCCGAGGGTTTCCTCGACAAGTGGATCGTCTACGGCAAGGTCGACGGCAAGGACCTGTTCACCGCCCGTGAACTGACGGTCCTCCCCGGCAAGTCGGTCACGATCAAGGACCAGGGGGCCTACGGCCTCGTCCTGACCCAGGGCCGCGGCACGATCGGCAAGCTCGACGTCGACTGCCCGGTCTTCATCCGCTTCGGCGAGATGACGAAGGACGAAGTCTTCGTCACCGACAAGCGGGCCAAGGAAGGGGTCACATTCACGAACACGGGCACCGAGCCCTTCGTGAGCCTCCGCTACTTCGGGCCCGACATCCACCCGAACGCCCCGGCCATCGGCGATTATCGCAAGAGCCGCTGATCGTCCCGTCCGTCGTCCGGCCCCGTCGTCTTTCGCCGGCCCATCGAGGCCGCAAAGGACCCGGGGCCGGAGTTGTTCCTGACACACGCCTAGATTGATCCAGACGATTCAATCGATCCCGGGGATGAGCTGGCGAGGCTTCGCCCCGTGCGGAACGAGGGAGAGATCTCGATGAGCGCGCAGCACCCCAACACCTTCCCGAAGTTGCACAACGCGGCCTGGCCCGGGGTCGTCGGCAAGGGCGACGGCTCCGAGCCGGCGATTGAACTCGACACGATGCTCAAGCTGACGGCCGCGGCCGAAGTCGACGGCATCAAGTTCGACGGCGTCGACCTCTTCCTGTTCGCGCCACACGTCGACATCGACTCCAGCGACGACGACCTCAAGGCGCTCGCCGACAAAATCAAGTCGTACGGCCTGGTCGTCGGCTCGGTCGTCGCGCCGGTCTGGCCGCCGACGGGCGGCGGTTCCGCCATCGACGAGGGCGAAGGACGCAAGAAGTTCCTCGAGCAGGTCAAGAAGGGATGCCGGATCGCCAAGACCCTGCGCGAGCTGGGCGTACGTCCTTATGGCGTCGTTCGGTTCGATTCCGCGGCCAGCCCGGCCGAGTGGGCCGTCGATCCCGAAGGAAGTCAGCGCAAGATCGCCGAGACCTTCAAGCAGGCCGGCAAGATCGCCAAGGACCACGGCGAGAAGCTCGCCGCCGAAGGGGAAATCTGCTGGGGCGGCATGCACTCCTGGCGGAAGATGGTCGACCTCCTCGAGCGAGTCGGCGAGCCCGAGACCGTCGGGTTCCAGGCCGACATGGCCCACACCTTGCTCTACACGCTCGGCGAGAACGCCCCGGAAGACCGCATCCTCCCGGAAGGCTATGACTGGAAGGACAAGTCGGTCCTCGACGACGCCCTCAAGACACTGACCAACGCGCTCCGCCCCTGGACGATCGACTTCCACGTCGCCCAGAACGACGCGACCGTCTTCGGCTCGGGGTCGCACGACCACACCGGGCGCCACTGCCTGGCGACCGACCCCAACGGCAAGCTCGACATCCCGCACCATGCCGGCTTCTGGCTCCGCGACGAGAGCGGGAACCTGACCAAGAAGTTCAAGCACATATGCTGGGACGGCTGCATGTTCCCCAACGCCGTCATGACCGAGCCCAAGACCTGGAATGACATCCTCACCAAGATGATCGCCGTGCGTGACGCCCACGGCTGGCCGGAATGAGGCCATCGGCGACCGTCGCCCCCGGCTCGACATCTTCCAAATACGCTCACATTATCAGGTGAACAATGGCCTCGAAGAAAGAATTGAGAATCGGCCTCGTCGGCTATGGCTTCATGGGCCGGACCCACTCCAACGGCTACAAGCGCGTCGGCGACTTCTTCGACCTCGAGTACAAGCCGGTCCTGAAGGCGGTCTGCGGGCGTAGCGAGGAGAACGCCAAGGCGTTCGCCGAGAAGTGGGGCTACGAGTCGTACGAGACCGACTGGCGGAAGCTCGTCGAGCGCAAGGATATCGACGCGATCGACATCTGCACGCCAAACAACACGCACGCCGAGATCGCCCTGGCGGCGGCCGCTGCCGGCAAGGCCATCCTCTGCGAGAAGCCCCTCTCGATGGACCTGGTCGAAGGCCAGAAGATGGTCGAGGCGGTTGAGAAGGCCGGCGTCATCAACACGGTCTGGTACAACTACCGCCGCGTCCCGGCCGTGACCCTGGCCAAGCGCTTGATCGAAGAAGGCCGCCTGGGCAAGATCTTCCACTACCGCGCCAACTTCCTCCAGGACTGGACAATCTCCGCCGACCTGCCCCAGGGCGGGGCGGGGCTATGGCGGCTCGACGCCGCCGCCGCCGGCTCGGGCGTCACGGGCGACCTGCTGGCCCACTGCATCGACACGGCCCTGTGGCTCAACGGCTCGATCGCGAGCGTCTCGGCCATGACCGAGACCTTCGTCAAGGAGCGCAAGCATAGCCTGACGGGCAAGGTCGAGCCGGTGAAGATCGACGACGCCTGTGCCTTCCTCTGCAAGTTCGACAACGGCTCGCTCGGCCTCTTCGAGTCGACGCGCTACGCCCGCGGCCATAAGGCCCTCTACACGTTGGAGATCAACGGCGAGAAGGCCTCGCTGAAGTGGGACCTCCACGACCTTCATCGGCTCCAGTTCTTCTCCCACGGTGACGAGTCGAACCTCCGCGGCTGGCGGTCGATCCACGTCACCGACCCCGACCACCCGTACATGAAGCACTGGTGGGTGCCGGGCCTCCAGATCGGCTACGAGCACACGTTCGTCCACCAGGTTGCCGACTTCCTCGAAGGTTACGCCTCCGGCAAGTCCACGAGTCCGACCTTCCGCGAGGCCCTGGCGACCCAGGCCGTCTGCGACGCCGTCCTCGACTCGGCCGAGCTCGGCCGCTGGGAAAACGTGGTCCCGGTCTGACGAAACCCGCGAATGTCAGCGATCGGCCCTCTCCTTCTCAGGCATCACGCATGTCCAGAGGTTGAAGAGGGCCGACCCACGCTGCGGCCTACCCAACCGCCAAGGCTCGACTGGAATCGATGAGGACGTATCCATGAAGACCGGCATGAACCTTCTGCTGTGGACCTCGGAAGTGACGAGCGAGCACGACGCCTTGCTCGAGCAGCTCAAGGAGATCGGCTTCGACTCCGTCGAAATCCCGGTCTTCGCCATCGACGACGTCGCCCCGTACGAACGCCTGGGCAAGCGACTTAAGAGCCTGGGCCTCGGCGCCACGGGCGTCACGGTCATGAGCCCCGAGACGAACCCGATCTCGCCCGATCCCGCGATCCGCGCCGCGGCCGTCGCCCACCTCGACAAGGTCCTAAATTGCTGCGCCGCGTTCGGCTGCGAGATCCTCTGCGGCCCGACCCACTCGGCCATCGGCGTCTTCTCGGGCCAAGGGCCGACCGAAGACGAGTTCAAGGCGGGGGTCGAGACCCTGAGCAAGGCGGCCGAGATCGCCAAGGCTCGCGACATCAAGATCGCGGTCGAGTACCTCAACCGCTTCGAGAACTATTTCCTGACCACCGCCGCGGACACGGTCAAGTTCGTGCGGGCCGTCAATCATCCGTCGCTCAAGATGATGTACGACAGCTTCCACGCCCACATCGAGGAGAAGGATCAGGCCAAGGCGATCGCCTCGTGCGCCGCCGACACCATTCACATCCACGTCTCCGAGAATGATCGAGGCGTCCCGGGGACCGGACAGGTTCACTGGGATTCGTACTGGTCGGGCATCAAGGATAGCGGCTTCAACGGCTACGTCACGATCGAGGCCTTCGGCCGGGCCCTACCCGCACTCGCCGCCGCGACCCGCGTCTGGCGTGACCTCTTCCCGGATCCGATCGGCCTCTGCAAGGATGGCCTGGCCTTCATCAAGCAGAAGACCGGCAAGGCCTGAGACCTGAGGAGGAGACTTTCTCCTCAAAAGTAGTCTGAAAAATGAAAAGGGCCGGCCCGAGGATGTGATCCTCGGGCCGGCCCTTTAGCTTTCGATCCTCGAAGGTCGCGTCAGACGCCGACCTTCTTGCTGCCGCGTTCGGCCCGCTTGCGGCCTTCCTCGGTCAATTCCTTCTTGCGAAGGCGGATCTTGGAGGGGGTGATCTCGACGAGTTCATCGGACTCGATGTACTCGAGGGCGATCTCAAGCGTGATCATGCGGGGCGGCTTGAGCAGGACGTTCTTGTCCGAGCCCGAGGCCCGCATGTTGGTCAGCTTCTTTTCCTTGCAGGGGTTGACGACCATGTCGTCGCCGCGGGCGTTCTCGGCGATGATCATGCCCTGGTAGACCTCGTCGCCAGGCTGCACGAACATCGTCCCGCGTTCCTGCAAGCTATCCAGGGCGAAGGCCACGGCCTGGCCGCGGACCATGCTCACCATCACGCCGTTCGCCCGGCGGGGGATGTCGCCGCGGAACGGCTGATAGCCGTGGAAGTTATGGTGCATAATCGCCTCACCCTGCGTCGCGCTGAGGAGCCGCGTGCGGAGGCCGAGCAAGCCTCGGGCGGGGATCATGAACTCGAGGTGGGCGTAGGCCCCCTTCACGTCCATCTTGGAGAGTTCGCCCCGGCGAGCCCCGACCAGTTCCATGACCGGTCCCATCTGGCCGTGCGGTACGTCGACCACGAGGTACTCATACGGCTCGTGCTCGATGCCGTTGATATTCCTCATGATGACTTCGGGCTTGCCGACGGCCAGTTCGTAGCCTTCGCGCCTCATGCTCTCGATGAGGACGGACAGGTGGAGCAGGCCGCGCCCCGAGACCATGAACGAGTCACGCTGTTCGGTCGGCTCGACCCGGAGGGCGACGTTCGATCGCAGTTCGCGGTCGAAGCGCTCCTTCAAGTGGCGCGAAGTCAGGTACTCACCTTCGCCCGTCAGCGGGGAGTCGTTGATTGTGAAGAGCATGCTGAGGGTCGGCTCGCCCACCTCGATACGGGGCAGGGCGATCGGTGTCTCGGCACAGGCGATGGTATCGCCGATCTCGACGCCGCCGAAGCCCACGATGGCGACGAGGTCGCCGGCGCCGGCTTCCTTCACTTCGGTGCGGCCGAGCTTGTCGAACACGAGCAGGTTATCGATCGAGCCGCTCGTGAGCGCGTTCTCGGCCTTGATCAGGGCGGCCTTCTGGCCCTTCTTGACCCGGCCGGTGCTGATGCGCCCGATCGCGATCCGCCCGACGTACTCGGAGAAGTCGAGCGTCGTGCAGAGCATGCTGAACGGGGCGTCCATGTCGACTTCGGGCCCGGGGACCTTCTCGACGATCAAGTCCAGCAGCGGCCGGATGTCGCCGGAGGTCGCCTTGGGGTCGTGGGAGGCGAAGCCGGATCGGCCCGAGGCGAAGATGTAGGAGAACTCGAGCGCGTCCTCATCGGCGTCGAGCTCGACGAACGTGTCGAAGATCTCGTTGAGGACCTCGTCGGGCCGGGCGTCGGGGCGGTCGATCTTGTTGATGACCACGATCGGCCGGATCTTGTTCTCGAAAGCCTTGCGCAGCACGAACTTGGTCTGCGGCATCGGACCTTCGAAGGAGTCGACCAGCACCAGGGCACCATCGGCCATCTGGAGGGTCCGCTCGACTTCACCGCCGAAGTCGGCGTGGCCCGGCGTGTCGATGATGTTGATCTTGGTGTCGCCATAGGCGATGGCGATATTCTTGGCCAAGATCGTGATGCCGCGCTCGCGCTCTTGGTCGTTCGAGTCGAGGATGCACTCGCCGACGAGCTGACTCGCGCGGAACTGGCCGGACTGGCGGAGCATGGCGTCCACCAGCGTTGTCTTACCGTGGTCAACGTGTGCGATGATCGCCACGTTTCGGATGTCTTCACGTCGAGTCATGGGAATGGAGTCCGCCAAGAAGAGGGCGGGCCTTAAGAAGGCATGAGCGTACGGCGAGCGCTACCGAACTCGATCAGTCATCAATATCGTAGCGGCAGACGCCGTTCTGGACAAGGGAAGAAGTCGTGTCGAAGCCATTCGAGTCGATCTGACGCACCGCCTCGGGACTTCAAAAGTGATGTAAGCCTATTTCTTGTAGAGGTTAACGACTGAAGCTGGATCTGATTTTCTTGGCTGGCATTCGACACGCAAACGTCAACTTGCTAACAGGATTGCGGGGTGAACAAGGAATTGTGTCCACATGAAAGTCGTCATGCCCGCGTCCGGCGTGGCGACGACGCGGGAGGCTCGCGAAACGGCGAGTCCTGCGCGAAATGGCTGACCAGGGCGAGTTAACACGACCGACGGCGTGCCCCTCATCCAATGATGCACGTCGAATTCGCCTGAGCTTATCGTTGGATCCAAGTGGAGTTGGCGTTATTGCCGATAGTCGGTGCGATTCTTGAACAGACGATGCAGTCGGCCACTCCTTGACTCAGGAGCCTGGAGTCGGCTTGCCATCACCGCCGGAGGAGGAGTGGGGCCCCTGTCGTACCTCGCCGAGCAGGTACGTCGTCTTCGCCTGAGATTCATAATACGTTCGCATGATCATCTCGGCGAGCACACCCATGAGGATGCTCTGGACACCCATCAGGAAGAAGAAGACGGCGAGCAGGGGCAAGGGAGTCTCTATGAAGGTCTTCGCTCCATAGCCGGTAAGCGGATGATGGAGGAACTTGTAGTAGAGCATCAGGGCAAACATGAGGAAGCTGAGCGCGATCGACCAGATCCCGATGCGGCCGAAGAGGTGGATGGGGCGCTGGGCGTAGAGCTGGAAGAACCGGATGAGGATCAGGTCGAGCACCACGTTGAAGGTGCGCCCGAGCCCGTATTTCGTCCGCCCGGCCTTGCGGGCACGGTGGTTGACGACTAGTTCGGTGACCCGGGCGCCTTGCCAGGTGGCGAAGACGGGGATGAACCGATGCATCTCGCCATAGAGCCTGACACCTTCAAGCACCCGGCGACGGTACGCCTTCATCGTGCAGCCGAAGTCGTGCAGGGGAACCCCTGAAAGACGAGCGACCAATCGATTGGCGATCCAGGAAGGGACTTTCCGCGTGACGAGCCGGTCCTTGCGATCTCGACGCCAGCCGGAGACGACGTCGAAGCCCTGATCGAGTCGTTCGAGCAGTCGCGGGATGTCGGCCGGGTCGTTCTGGAGGTCGCCGTCCATCGGGATCAGGATCATCCCGCGGGCGAGGTCGAGCGCGGCGGAGAGTGCCGCGGTCTGGCCGCAGTTGCGGCGGAGGAAGGCGACGCGGACATGCTCCGGGTCTCGATCCTGGATCTCGGACAGGCGGGCGGCGGTGCCGTCGGTCGAGCCGTCGTCGACGAAGATCATCTCATACGAGAGGGATAGTCCCTTGAGGGTCTGATCCAGCTCGTCGAAGAGAGGCTCGACGTTGGCCACTTCGTTGTAGACCGGGACGAGGACAGAGAGGTCGAGCGTCGACGTCTCGTTCGGGTCGCGGGGAGGCATGGTCTGCATGGGATTCATGGAGCGGTCAGCCGGCGATGTATTGGATGAGGTGGCGTCGACTGATGATGAGCGACTCGCGCCTCTTCTCGACCGAACCCTCGAACGCGCGGTCCTCGACCTCGATCGCGAGGTGGCCATCGTAGCCGGTGTCGGCCAGCGCCCCGAGGAACGCACCCCAGCGGACGTCGCCGAGGCCCGGGAGCTTGGGCGTATGCCAGAGTTTGGGATAGCTCAGGACACCGTGATCGTTCAGCGCCGCGCGTTCGATGCGGGCGTCCTTGGCGTGAACATGCACGAGCCTCGGGGCAAACTCGGCGAGCGGTGTGATGTAATCGATCTGCTGCCAGATGAAGTGCGACGGGTCGAAGTTCAGGCCGAAGTTGGGGCTCGGGATGTCCTCGTACATCCGCCGCCAGATGGCCGGGGTCGTCGCGAGGTTCTTGCCCCCCGGCCACTCGTCGGCCGTGAAGAGCATCGGACAGTTCTCGATCCCGATCCGGACGTTCCGGTCGTCGGCGTGTTTAACCAGCGGGCACCAGACTTCCAGGAACCTCGGCCAGTTGGCGTCGACGGAAAGCGCGGGGTCGCGGCCGACGAACGAGTTCACCACCCCAATGCCCATGTCGGCCGACGCGTCGATCAGCTTGTGCAGGTGGGCGACGGCCGCCTCGGACTCGGCGCGGTCGCTCGTGAGCGGGTTCGGGTAGTAGCCCAGCCCGGAGATCGCCACGCCGTACGTCTCGACGAGGTCCTGGGCCCGCTTGATGTCATCCCCGTTCTTCCCGGTCACGTCGAGGTGGGTGACCCCCGCGTAGCGACGCTCGGCGCGGCCGGGGGGCCAGCACATCAGCTCGACGCTCGAGAATCCGGCCTCGGCCGCGAAGCTCAGTACCTGCTCGAGGTTGTATTCCGGCAAGATGGCCGAGACGAATCCGATTTTCATGGTCAACGAGCTCGGTTCGGAGGGCGGGCGATCCCGGCCCGTCGGATGTCCTGGGTTCGTTCACACTTCCAGGTCGCAACCATTGTGTGTGCTTGGGAACGCGAGTGCAACATGCCGACGCGAATCGGCCCGGCCTTCGTCGCTCTCGGCATGTGTATATCTGGGTCTACTCGGCCACGAAGGCCCAGCGTTCCTCACTGGCGCTCTTCACGATGGCCTCACAGATGCGGACCTCCCTGTCGCCGTCCGAGAACGTGGGGTAGGAGACCGGGCCGCTCTCCTTGTTGCCCACGGAGTTGTAGACCGAGAGGAAGAGCTGCTTGAAGGTATCCGGAAACCCCTCGGCGTGACCACCAGGGTAGTGGCTCGCCGCCGCCGCCAGGGGCGATAGCAGGGCAGGGTCTCGCTCGAGGAGTTGGTTTGGCTTCTCCCTGCGTCCTACCCAGAGTTGGTTGGGCGATTCGCTGTCCCAGGCGAGCGACGCCTCGCTCCCGTTGATCTCGAGGAAGAGGCGGTTCTTCCGCCCGGCAGAGGTCTGCGAGACATGGAAGGTCCCTCGCGTGCCCGACCCGAAGCGGAGGAGGACGGCGGCGTAATCCTCGGTTGTGATCCGCACGGGGATCGTCGCATCATTGCCCTTGTTCGACTGGAAGGCTTCACGTGATCCGGCGGGGCGGCGACGTTCTTCGAAGAAGGTCGCGAGGTCGGCGAAGACGGATTCGATGTGGTCGCCGAGGATGAACTGAGTGAGATCCATCCAGTGCGTGCCGATATCGGCCACGGCGCGGAGGTCCGTGCCGCCATCCGGCTCGACACGCCAGTTGTAGTCGGTCGGTCGCAGGAGCCAGTCCTGCGTGTACGAACCGGAGACATTGAGCACCCGGCCGATATCCCCGCGGCTGATCCTCGCCTTCATCTCGAGGCAGAGGGGGTAGTAGCGAATGTTGTAGTTCACCGCGGCGACCTGGAGGGGGCGTTCGGCGGAGAGCCGCTTCAACTCGGAGGTCTCGCCCGAGGTGGTGGCCAGGGGCTTCTCGCAGACCACGTGCAGCCCGGCTTTCAAACAACGCCTGGACTGGGTGAAGTGGTAGGCGTTGGGCGAGGCGATGTGGACCACCTCGACGGAAGAATCACTCAGGAGGTCGTCGAGGTCGCGATAGATCCGCCCGACCTGGAGCGACTCGGCCATACCCTGCGCCCGCTCGGGGGACGAGCCGAGCACGCCGGCCACCTCGACGCCGATTCGACGAAGGGCCTCGGCGTGGACAGGGCCGATGAAGCCTCCACCGATCAGGGCGGCTCGATGTTTCCCGGGCAAGACCGTCGGTGAAGCCATGATTTCCCTTCGACGTGCGCTGCGAGGAGGCGGGACTCGGGGACGTTCAGAGTCTCGCCAGGCTTAACAAGGCTCCCATGATCAACCCCACGAAGTGCGCCCCGTTGGCGATGGGGCCCATGACACCGGTCATGCACAGGACCAGCCAGAAGAGCATCATCTGGACATAACTCGGATTGAGGATGATGCCTTGCTCGGGCTGGAGCTTCCCTTTCAACCAGAGGTAGCCGAAGAGTCCGTACAGCACCCCCGACATCCCCCCGAACGCCGAGGCCCTGGAGACCGAGAGGTCGTAGGCGACCTGCCCGACGTTCGACGCGACCGCCGTGGCGAGGACGAGCCCGATCATGGTTCGCGAGCCGAGCCTCGTCTCGATGAGCGAGCCGAGCGCCCAGAGTGCGGTCATGTTGAACAGGATATGCATGCCGCCATAGTGGATGAAGATGGGCGTCACGAGACGCCAGAGCTCCCAGTGGCGGGTAATATCGTTCAGGACCAGGCTAGGCTGGATCTCGACCTCATCCGGGAAACTCGAGATGAGCAAGTGCCGGAGGACCCACTCCCCCTCAGTCGGAGAGCGCATCAGCAGGAAGACGGCGATCGAGACGACCATGAGGAAGACCGTCACCGGCTTGCGGTGAAGGTTGGGCTTATCCCAGGCTCCCCTCATATCGCGGACGTTCTTGCGGTATTGATCGTCCTTCAACTGCAACTCGCGACGCCTGGCGGCGGCCGTTTCCCGAGCGGAATGGAAGCGTGGATCCGATGGATTCTCGAGGTAGCTCGCGAACTCGGCCTTGGCCTGGCTCAGGTGATTCTCATCGTAGATCCAAACCAGCCAGCCGTGGGGGCCCTCATCGACCCGCGACGAGAACCCGAGTGATGTCAGGTAGTCCGCGAACGGAGCGGGGTCGACCTGCTTCGGGAGTGTCCCAAGTTGCCGCAAAGGAACGATCCTCACCCATCGAGAAAGCCGCGACCGACGCGCCCGGTGCGGACGTTGATTGGAGCGCCAGGCTCCGTCACGTGGCGCGACCCACCAATCATCGTATCGCGAAGCCGTGAGGATCGCAGCGCGTCAAGGCAGAGGAATCGGCGATCCGCCCCCGAGCGGGAACTCCTCGAGCCTCGCCGAGACCACTCCATCCTCGACGTCGATCGCGACAACCGAGCCTTCGGGTGTCGCCCCCACGTTGATGACCTGCCGGCCGTCCTTGAGGGATCGCTCCTGGGAGACGTGAAGGTGCCCACACAGATGAAGCCTGGGGGCAACGGCTTGATTAGCCAGCAGGAAACAGCGCTGGCCTCCGCGATGGCCCTTTGGCGTCATATCGGCCAGGCCGACGGCACATCCATGGGTCAGCAGGATGTCGACCGGACCTCGAGCCGCGATCCGGCTCGCAGCCTCGGCCACGTCCTCGTCGGTGACGTAGTATGGCTGTTTGTGCGACTTCGCCCAGATGCCTCCGATCGCGGCAATCCGGATGCCAAGAATTTCGCGGGTCTCGCCCTGATCGAGCATGACGTTCGAGCCGTCGCGGTTCTTCAAGTCGCGAAGGCGTGCGAGCGGGTCGTGGTTCCCGAACGTGCTTAACACCGGCAGGCGAGCGGGGAGGTCGGCGAATTCTCGCTGGTCGACCTCATCGTCGTCGCCCCAGTCGCCACAGCAGAGGAGTACGTCGGGCTTGAAGTGGTCGATGGCCCGCCTGGCGGATTCCAGGTCGCCGTGCAGGTCGCTGATGGCGAGGAGTCGCATGTCGGTCATTGATCCGGTTATGACGACGCGATCTCAGATCAAGATCGGCAGGGTCTTCACGCCTTCGAGCAATTTCTCTACCGTCACCGCTTCGCCGGCCGAGAAGACGCAGTACGCGGGATAAGGATCGGTCCCGTCGATGATGACCTGCCGGTGATTAGCCTGGCGGAAACCTTCCTCGCAAGGCTGGTGGCCGGTGACGAACCAGTCGGCGTCGACCAAGGTTGCGAAGCGGTCGATCGTTTCCGGCTCGATGTTTCGACCCCAGGTCATGGCGTAGACCTCGCCGTGGCGGGCCATCGCCTCGTTCGACCAGTGGTCCTCATCGAGGATGCCGACGTTGAAGCTGTCGAGGTCGGCGGGATCGGGAATGGTGTGGCAGAGGAAGACCCGGTTCGGCGTGCGTACGGCCAGGGGCAGGGCGGCGAAGAGCTCGAGGTAGGTGCGATAAACCTCTTCGTCGCGAGGGGCATACGCCGTGGCGATCCCGAGTCGGAACTGCGCGTTGAGGGCCATCCCATGCTTGCCGATGATCCGCCCGGTCATCTCGGAGAGCTCATGGTTGCCGAGGATCAGGTGGACGCGCTCCGGGTACTGGCACTTCAGCGCCGAGACGAGGTCGACGAGCTGGTGCGACTTGTCCCCTTTGTCGTCCGGATAGAACCTCGGGCCGTGGATCAGCTCTTGAAGCACGAGATGCCGGTTCGTGTTCTTGCCCAGGTTGGCGAACTCGAGGATCCGACGGAACGCGGGGATATTCCCGTGGAGGTCGCCGACGACGACGACCTCGGCCGAGGCGGGCAGGGTGACCACCCCTCCGCGACGCCCCGGGGTCGAGCGGAAGAAATCCCTGGCCCGTCGGATGGTCGTGAGCAGCTTCTCGGGGTCGGGCATGGATGAGCGACGTCCATCGGCAACGCCCACCGCGGAGAGTGGGAACGGGCAAGCAAAGGGGTTGGTGAGCGTTGTCCAGATTTTATTGTACAACACGTCCGCGAAGCGGGAGGAGAGGCTCGGAACCAAATCACCCGGGGTGTGGTTGATTTCCGGCCACATGAGCTCAGGCGTTGTACTCGCTGGCCTCTTCCCAATGCTCGTAGAGTCGCGCGACGTCCTTCTTCAGGTCCTCGTGGCGCTTCTGGGTCTCGACCGCCTTGATGGGATCGCGCCAGGTGTTCGGCTGACCGAGCAGGTCTTCCAGCTCAGCGACCTGGGCCTCGACCTCGCCGATCTCGCGCTCGATGTCGGCGAGCTTGCGATAGGGGAACTTCTTCTTCCGCTTCTCGGGCTTCTCGCCGGCCTTCTCGGTGGCGGAAGTCGTGACGGTCGCGGCCTGGGCCGCCTTCACCCTGGCGGCTTCCGCTTCGGCCTCAGTGATTCGCTGATAGGTCTCGAAGTCCCCTTCGATCATCCGGGCCTTGCCGTTGCCGAGCACGATGATCCGGTCGGCGACCTGATTGAGGAAGTAGCGGTCGTGGCTGACGACCAGGACGGTCCCCTCGAACTCGCGGATCGAGCGCTCGAGGGCCTCGCACGACCAGATGTCGAGGTGGTTCGTGGGTTCGTCCATCACGAGCAGGTTGGCGCCTGTGGCGGAGAGCCTCGCGAGTGCGGCCTTCGACTTCTCGCCCCCCGAGAGCTTTCCCACGGTCTGGAAGACGATGTCGCCTGAGAGGCCGAACCGGGCCAGGACGTCGCGGACGTCCCCCTCGACCCAGGCCGGGTCGTCGTCCGGCCAGACGGCGCGGACGACCGACGTCTCGGGGGCGAGCGACTCGAGCCCCTGGTCGTGGTATCCAATCTGCACCTTGTGGCCGATCTTGACCTCGCCCGAGTCCGGCTTCTCGCGGCCGATCAACGTCTTCATCAGCGTCGACTTTCCCGAGCCATTAGGCCCGAGCACGCCGACGCACTGGCCTCGCAGGATCGACGTGTTGAGGTTCTGGAATAAAGGCTTGTCGAAGGATTTATTGAGGTTCCGGGCCTCGATCACGATGTCGCCCGATCGCTCCACCTCGCCGAACCCCATCGCCGGCCCGACGATGTCGCGGACCGTCTCCACCCGTTCGATACGCGCGAGCTTCTTCTCGCGGTCGTGAGCCTGCTTGGCTCGCTGCCCTGCGCCGTATTTCCGGATGTATGCCTCGAGGTCGGTGATCTTTTCCTGCTGGCGTTCGGCCTGCCGCTCGAGGACCTTCGCCTTCTCGGAGCGGAGCTTCCAGTATTGCGTGTAGTTGCCGGGGTACGAATCGACCGTCCCGTCATGCAACTCCCAGATCTTGGTCACGACCTTGTCGAGGAAATAGCGGTCGTGGCTGACGATCACCATGCCGACCGACTGCCGCGTCAGGTAGTTCTCGAGCCAGGCCGTCGTCTCGATGTCGAGGTGGTTCGAGGGCTCGTCCAGCAGCATCAGGTCGGGATTCTCGAGCAGGAGCTTCGCCAGCATGAGCCGTGACTGCTGGCCGCCGGAGAAGGTCCGGGCCTGGCGGTGGAAGTCGGCCGACGGGAAACCGAGGCCGGAGAGGATCTCCTCGACGCGGTGATCGATCGAGTAGGCGTCCTGGTGTTCGAGCCGGTCGTGGAGGTCGCCATAACGGCGCGAGGCTCGCAGGCGGTCGTCCTCATCCTCGGCTTCGGCCATTTCCTTGGCCGCCTCTTCGAGTTCCTCCTGGAGTTCGAGGACCGATGCCAGCCCCGAGCGGGCGACCGACATCAGGGTCTCTTCAGCCTCAAATTCGGGATGCTGCCTCAGGAGGCTGACCCGAATGCCGTTGCGGATGTAGAGGCTGCCGTAGTCGGCCTGATCCTGGCGTGCCAGGATCCGCATGAGGGTGGTCTTGCCGGCCCCGTTCGGCCCGACGAGTCCGATTCGCTCCCCTGCACGGATCTCGAACTTGACCTCGGAGAAGACGGGATCTCCGGCGAACTGTCGGCCAAGCCCGTTGGCGGAAACAAGGATCATCGGCTTTCGGTCTCGGTTGGAAGCTGGGGAATATCGTCGTCACGCGGTCGATCGCCGACGACGGTCGCAGGCCCATCGACCTGGATTGTAGCCGCCAGGGGGGTGGACAGGCCACGCCTCGACCGCGCGAAAGCGCAGAGCTGCCCCGCAGCAGGGCAGGGTTCGGCTCAATCCTCACCGAGGGTGCGCTTCTTGCGGAGCATGTGGTGGTAGTGCTGCGCGAAGCGGTGGGCCTCATCGCGGACGTATTGCAGCAGGCGCAGGGCGAACGAGCGCCGGCTGAGGACGATCGGGTCGGATCGGCCGGGCACGTAGATCTCTTCCTCGCGTTTGGCAAGCGATATCAAGGTCGGCGGGACCACCTTGAGGGATTCGAAGGCGTCGAGGGCCGCGTTGAGCTGTCCCTTGCCGCCGTCGATGAGGAAGATGTCGGGGAAGGGCTCGTCGCGCTCCTGGAGCCCTCGAATGCGCCGGCTCACGACCTCGCGGATCGAGGCGAAGTCGTCGATCCCCTTGACGCTATTGATCTTGTAGCGACGATAGCCCGGCTTGAAGGGGAGGCCATCGATGAACGAGACGAGCGATCCCACCGTCTCGGTGCCGCCGAGATGCGCGATGTCGACGCCGTCGATGGTCCTCGGGATCGACTCGAGGTCGAGCGCCTTCTTGAGTCCCTTGAGACCCTTCCTGGGGTCGACGTAGAAGACCTCAGGCTGGGCGTGCTTCTCCAGGTCCCCCCGCAGATTCAAGGTCTCAAGCGCCTTGATCTCGTCGCGGAGGCGGGCCGCCTTTTCGAACAGAAGCGACTTGCTGGCCTCGCGCATCTCCTCTTCCATCTCATGCACGACGACGTCTTTCTTGCCGTCGAGGAAGAGGCGGAGGCGGCGGATGTCGGTGCGGTAGGCCTCTCGATCGATCCGCATATTGCAAGGGGCCGTACACTGGTCGATCGAGTGAAGCAGACAGGGGCGGAACCATCGCCAGCGAGGGTCACCCTCTTCAATGTCAAGGGAGCATGTGCGGAACTTGAAGATCCGCTGGAGGACCTGGATAGCACCTCGGAGGCTCTTGGCCCTGGGGAAGGGGCCGTAGAGCTTTACGCCTCTATCTAAAGGCTCGCGGGTGAAGTTGACCCGGGGGAAGTCCTCCCCAGTGGTGATTTGCAGATACGGGAAGGATTTGTCGTCCTTCAGGTCCTGGTTGTGCTTGGGTTGGATGTCCTTGATCAGCCGGGCTTCGAGCAGGAGGGCGTCGACCTCGCTGTCGGCCACGAGGAAGTCGATATCGACGACCTCCCCGATCCAGTCGCAGATACGGCGGTCTTCGGCCGAACCTTTCTGGAAATAAGAACCTGCGCGACTGCGCAGGTTCTTGGCCTTGCCGACATAGATCACGCGGCCCTGGGCATCCTTCATCAGGTAGATGCCGGGTGTGGAGGGGAACGTGCGGACCTTCTCCCCCGGTGTCGTCGTCAACGGTAGCTCGGACATGCAACCCTCTCGGGGTCCCTCCCGCCGTCGCGTGGTGTCAAGCTCCTACGCTGGCGTACCCACGACCTGCTTGACATATTGTTCGATGTCGGTCGACATCTGGTCAAGTCTCGTCTTGGTCGCAGCCTTGATCTCGGCGAGTTGAGATCGGTCCTTCACCCCGGCTGTGTCGGTCCGGGCGAAGAGGTAGAATTTGATCTTCGGCTCGGTCCCCGAGGGCCTCGCGGCGAACCGGACACCTGGTGCATCGAGGTGGAAGATCAGCAGGTCGCCCGAGGGCTTGGGCAAGGGGCTCGTCTTGCCGTCCGGCGTCCGGATGACATGGTCCTTGAAGTCGAGGACTTCCTTGACCGCCAGGCCGCCGATCGTCTTGGGCGGATCGTTGCGGAAGGCGGCCATGAGCTTGAGGATCAGGCCGGCCCCTTCGCGCCCCTCCATCGTCTTGTTGATCAGGCGCTCGCCGTAGTGGCCGACCTCGATGTAGAGGCTGTCGAGATACTCGAGCACCGTCTGGCCGCGGGCCTTGACCGTGGCGGCGAGCTCGGCGAAGAGGAAGGCCGCGACCGCGGCGTCCTTGTCGCGGACGTGCGTCCCCTTGAGGTAGCCGTGCGACTCCTCGAAGCCGTAGAGGAAGTTGCTCGGACCCACCTCGTCGATGCGCTGGCCGATCCACTTGAAGCCGACGAGCAGGTCGTCCTCGGTCTTCACGTTCTTGCGCTCGCCAAGCGCCCTGGCCATTTGCGTGGTGACCATGGTGGTCACCATGTAATGCTCGGGGCGGAGTTTGCCCTGGGCCTCGGTCTGTTCGAGGATGAAGGCCGCGAGCAGGCTACCGATCTGGTTGCCGTCGAGGGTGGTCCACTCGCCGCTCGGGTCGCCGGTGACCGGCAGGCCCACGCCGATGCGGTCGGCGTCGGGGTCGCTGGCGAGGACGAGGTCGGCGCCCGTCTTCTTCGCCTCGGCAATCGAGGCATCCAGGGTCTTGGGAATCTCGGGGTTCGAGACGTGACCGGGGACGTTAGGGAAGTCGCCGTCGGGCGTGCGCTGGGATGCAAGGATGTTGACCTTGGCAAATCCCGCTTTGATCAATGCGGCCGCGACCGATGTCTCGCCGACGCCGTGCATCGGGGTGTAGACGATCGATAGGTCGCGGGCGGAGCTCACCGACTCCCCCACGACCGCGGAGATGTACCCGTCGTCGACCTCGGTCCCGGCGAGGACGATCGAGCCGTTGGCCAGGGCCTCCTCGTAAGGCATCTCGGGGATCTCGCGGTCGGACGCCTCCTTCACGCAGTTGATGATGCCCGAGTCGTCGGGGGGAATGACCTGACCGCCGGTCGCCGCGTAGCACTTGAACCCGTTGTCGGACGGGGGATTGTGCGAGGCGGTGATCATGATCCCGGCGTCGCACTTGAGGTAGCGAACCGCGAACGAGAGCAGGGGGGTCGAGCGGGGATCCGGGAAGAGGTAGACCTTAAACCCGGCCGCCGCCAGGACTCTGGCGCAGAGCTGGGCGAACTCGGGCGAGTTGTGCCGGGTGTCGCGGGCGATCACGCACGACCGTGGCGAGTCGGCCCCCTTGCGCGCGGTCACGTAGTCGGCGAGGCCTCGGGCGCTCTCGCCCATCGTGCGGGCGTTGAGGACGTTGGTCCCGACGGGGTACATCTTGCCGCGGCGCCCCCCCGTGCCGAACTCGAGGACGGCGTAGAAGGCGTCGTCCAGGACCTTCCAGTTGTCGGCGACAATGTCCTCGACCAGGCGTGGGCGATAGGACGAGAAGGGGGCCTCGGTCAGCCAGCGGCGCACGTTCGCCGCCGCCGACGCCGAGATCTTCCCCTCGGCCTCTGCTCGGGAAAGTCGATCGAGAGAATCATCAGCCGAAGCCATGAACAAATCTCCAAGCTAATAAATCGAAGAATTGGTGATTCGGGTGGAAGTTGAAGGACGGACGCCGTCGCTTCGCCGTCGGATCCAGGCCCCTCGGCAAGTCCGGCACGACTCGTCCCATTAAGCTATCCCGATCCAAACGGACTCGCAAGCCGCCTCGCAATCCGCAGGGGATTCCCAGACCGCATAGGCCGCAAAACTGATCCCTTCGGCGCCTCGCGGACGACCCGATCGGTCGTCATAAACCTAAACTTGAGGGAGATTTCTGTGAGCATCCGGGCCCGTCAGTCATTGTAAAAAACGACCCTTTGTAAGATCGCCTTCGAGGGGTCTGCGCCAATCTTCCAAGGGGGTCTCGGGGCCGGATTTTCGGGGCATTTTCGCGAGAAAAACTCGTCAGAAACCCTAAGTCCAAGGCTCCGCCATGACTTGCTACCCATTTTGGGGCTGTATGGGGCGAGTCAAGCCCAAGTGGCACGGCCATTGCCTTACACTAAGCCCGCCACGCCGATGACAAGACCCGGCACCCGAGATTTTCGCCTCAAGTCGGAGCGGCCTAACGGAATGCCAGCTCCCAGTTTTGAGTTGGCCGCTCGCGAGATTGAACCACGCCCCGCGCTGCTGGGGGGCGGATACGAGATAAGCACGGAGGTCCCAATGTCCCGCCCGACTTGCCACCGAACGCTGCGATTGGAACTCCTGGAAAGCCGAGAACTGCTGTCTAGCGGTGGACCCACTGATCAGCAACAGTACATGCTCTATCTGCTCAACCAGGCTCGCACCAACCCTGCGGCCATGGCGAATCGGGTGACCTCCAACCTGGACGCGGACGTCTCCGCGACCGTGGATTATTACAACGTCAACCTCTCGAGTGTGAAGAACGCCATCGCCTCGACCCCGGCCAAGCCGCCGCTCGCCTGGAACACCCAGCTCGCGAACGCCGCTCAGGGGCAGAGCCAGTACCAGGCCGACTCCGGCGTCCAGTCCCACACCGGCGCCAACGGATCGTCCCTCGAGCAGCGCCTCGACCAGGCCGGCTACAAGAATCGCACGACGGACGGCGAGAATGCCTACGCCTACTCCGACTCGGTCGACCAGGCCATGCAGGCCTTCCTGATCGACTGGGGCGTCTCGGACAACGGCCACCGCAACAACATCCTCCAGCCCGTCACGTCGGCCGACAATGCCTATCGCGAAGTGGGCATCGGCATCGTCAAGACGAACAAGAACGGCCTTGGCCCCTACGTGATCACGCAGGACTTCGGGGCCCAGCAAGGTGACAAGGCCCAGCTCCTGGGCGTCGCCTTCAACGACAATAACAGCGACGACTTCTTCCAGGCCGGCGAAGGCCAGGGGAACGTCACCATCCAGGCCACCAACACCGCCACCGGCCAGACCACGACGGTCCAGACCTGGGATTCGGGCGGCTACCAGATGGCCCTCGACCCCGGCACCTACAAGGTGACCGCCCTCGTCGGCAACAGCGTCGTCAACAGCCAGAACGTCACCATCGGGACCCAGAACGTCGAGGTCGACTACAACCTCAGCGACAAGTGGCAGGGTGGTTCCGTCCCCGCGGTGACCCCGACCGTGACCAAGGCCAGCACCCCGCCCCCGACCGCCCCGACGACGACCTCGACCCCGGCCGCGATGATGCTGTCGAACGTCGTGACGAACTCGCAGAAGTCGACCACGACCGCCCCCGTTACGACCTCGGCACCCGTCCTCACCGCGACGCAGGCCACCGGCAAGAACAGCTTCACCAGCGGCAACTGGGCCTCGGGTTGGAGCAGCTGGGTCGCCCAGAAGAAATCCTGATATCTAAGAAGTCAAAGGTTGTCTCGTTCGGTTGAACAGCCCGCCCCTCCTGCGGTACCCGCCCGCAGGAGGGGCTTTTTCGTTACGCGAATCCTATATCTCAACCCCACAAGGATCTTGCCGAGCCGGTTCCCTTCGTGGCATCCTCCAGCCCTTCGCCCGCATGTGCGATCGGCATTGATCGAAGCGAAATCCCGCCTTCCCGGTTCGAAATCCCGCCGATCGGCCTCGTTGAAGCCCTCGAGGAACCTCGATATGCAACCGCGCCTGCTACTCTCCCTCGTCTTCACATTCCTACACGGTGCTTCCATTGCCAGGGCCGAGGAGCCGAACTCGCCGCTTCTGCCGATCGGCGCCGCCGTGGTCGATATCACGCCCGAGTATCCGATTCGCCTCGCCGGTTACGCGAGTCGGACGAAGGAGTCGGAAGGGGTCGTCAACAAGCTTCGGGCCCATGCTCTGGCGATCGGCGATGACACGACCGGCGACGGCCCGGCCCTGATCATCACAGTGGATAACGTTTCCGTCGCGTCCTCGATCACCGACGAGGTCGCGGCGAACCTGAAGACGAAGCGCGGCGTGAAGCGCGAACGGATCGCGATCTGCGCCTCGCACACCCACTCGGGTCCCTTCCTGAGCACGGCCTCGGATACGCTTCTCGGCGAGCTCCCGGCCGTTCACGTCGAACACATCCAGCGCTACACGCGTGAGCTGACCCTCGCGATCGAAAACGTCGCCCTCAAGGCCCTCGACGCACGCTCCCCCGGCCGACTCGCCTGGGGCCAGGGACATGTTGGCTTCGCCGGAAATCGACGCATCTTGAGGGACGGCCGATGGGTCGGCTTCGGGCTCAATCCCAACGGCCCCGTCGACCAGAGCCTGCCGATACTGAGCGTGACCGACCCCGGCGGCAAGCCCCGGGCGATCGTCTTCGGCTACACCTGCCACTGCACCTGCATGCCCGGCGAATTCAACCAGATATGCGGCGATTGGGCGGGCTTTGCCTGCGAGGAAATTGAGGCCCAGAATCCTGGGGCCCTGGCCCTGGCCGTGATCGGCTGTGCGGGGGATTCGGGCCCTCAACCGGCCGGGAAGGTCGAAGACGCTCGTCGTCACGGAGCCGAGATTGCCAAGGAAGTCGCCCGACTGCTCAAGACCTCCTTGAAGCCCCTGAGCGGCAAGATCGCCGCGCGTTCCCGCCAGATCGAACTGCCCTTGCAAGCCGCGCCGACCAAGGCGGAACTCGAGCCCAGGACCAAGAAACCCGGCTCGGAGGGCTACTTCGCCCGCAAGCTCATCGCCCAGCTCGATCGCGGCGAACCCCTGGCCAAATCGATCCCCTATCCGGTCTCAACCTGGTGCTTCGACGGCGACCTCGCCATGGTCTTCCTCGCCGGCGAGGTGGTAATCGACTACGCCCTCCGGCTCAAGTGGGAGATCGACGCCAATCGTCTCTGGATCTCGGCCTACACCAACGACGCCCGATGCTACGTCGCGTCGAGGCGCGTCCTGAACGAGGGGGGGTACGAAGCCGATTTCTCGATGGTCCTCTACGGCCAACCGGCCAAGCTTGCTCCCGAGGCGGAGGACTTGCTCATCCGCACCGTCCATGATCTCCTGCCCCCGCCGTTCGACGAGCCTCGGAAGCCCTGAACTCTCAAGCCCAGGATTCTCAATATTTTATGGACGTTCAATCGGGCTCGGCCGCATTGCTGGGACTTGCGAGTGACGCTCGCCTGGTTCGGTAAACCTTTCAACTCGGAATGTACGTAGGATTGAATGGGTCGACATATTGTCTGCCTCCTGATGCTGGTCTGCGTCCAAGCTTCGGGCGAGTCGGTCGTGCTCAAGACGAGTCGAGGTCCCTATCAGGTCGGGGCCGGCGACATCGATGGGGACGGCTCCCCCGATGTCGTCATCCCTTGCCGGGGTGAATTGCGGCTCCCGACAGAGAAGGTCCCGGCCAATGAGATCCTCACCGTCTACTTCACCGCCGGGGCTTCGGAGCCGCGCGTGCGTAAGGACTACCGCGTCGGCTTCGGTCCTTACACGGCGATCGTCGCCGACATCGATGGCGATGCCCGTCAGGACGTCGCCGTCGCGAACTTCCAGTCGAACGACGGCCGGGATCTCTCGATCCTCTGGGGGAGGGAGGGGGAAGATCGGCTTTCGGACGCTGCCCACATCCAGATCCAGGGGGGGCCGTTCCGCTACGAGAAGAACTTCAACGCCGAGGGGAGGCCTCACTACGCGACCCCTGGGCTCACCTCGGTCGCGGCTGTTGACGCCAATCGCGACGGGAAGCGCGACCTCGTGGCAGTCGCCTGGTCCGGTGATTTCTTCGTCGTCCTCCTGAACGAGGGAAGCCGAAGCTTCACCCAGCGCATCTATCCTCTTCCTCCCGGACCTCGCGACGTCGTCGTCGCTGACTTCTCCGGTGACGGCCTCGCGGATCTCGCCTTCTCGATCTACTCATCGAACCTCGTCGAGATCTGGAAAGGTGATGGCGTCGGTGGATTTTCTCATCAGCAAACGTTTCATGCCCAGGGGACGATCCCCTATCACCTCAAGGCGGGGGACCTCGATGGCGACGGCCGTCCGGACCTGGTCGTGGGGAACCGAGGTCCGTCGGACAACGTCGCGGTCTTCCTGAACCGGGAGCCGCGAATCCAGTTCGTCGGGAGCTTCTCGCCGGGAACCTTGAAGCAGGGGGAGGCGACCGCCGACGAGATCCGCGAGGTCATTCTCTACGACGAAGACAAGGATGGGCATCTCGACCTCGCCGCCGCCTGCCATCTCTCTCACAAGGTCGTGCGCTGGCGAGGGACCGGAAACCCGGCGTTCGGCAAGGCCTTCGTCGAGCCTCGCGTCGACGCTTTCCCCGGGAAGGGACCGCGTGCACTGGTGGACATGCCGTCAGGGCTTGGCGTCGTTTGTTATGAGGCCGACCAATTCCTGATTCTGAGATCCCGGCACGTCGCGCCGAAATGACCGAATTCCCTAAGTTCTGATCCATTCTGGATCTGCGTGTTCCGAGCATGGTCGGCTTGCATGTGCGGCCATGATGGTTACAATAATTGGCTTGCCTCGAAACGGTGGTCGCTACTTGACAGATGCGGCAATCGGCTTTACGCGAACCCGACCGGTGAGACTCGATCTAAGCACCCGTGGTCGGGTCCAAGAGCCGGAGGCGAGGGAGTGAGTGACAGTGCCCGAGATTATGACCACTGACGTGCGGACGCTCCTCGATCGTCAACCTTTCGACCAATCGGCCGTGGCCGACCTGCGTGAAGTCCTGGGACGAGACCCTTCACGATACCGCACGTTGCGAGACGCCGTGGCCGCCATGCGCGATCGCGAGAAAGCGTCGATGACGCCCGACATCCACCTCCGTCTCGGCGTTGGTGAGGTTCTGCTCGGTCGATATCCGAGCGGTTTCGAGCAGTTAAAGAAGGCAGGGGACCTCGGCCTCGCCCACTTCTACCGAGGGATTGCGCTCCAGAACCTCCAGCGCTGGGATGATGCCGCTGAAGCGTATGCAGCCGCGACGACCGCGGGCTACGACCAGAAGCAGTCGGAACTCCACCGCGCAGGTGCCTTGCGTCGGGCCGGGAAGGTCGAGGAGGCCCAGACCCTGCTGGATGGCCTCGAGAAGCTCGCCGGAAGCTCCGCCGAATACCACTATCAGCGAGGCAGTCTGCTCGCACTCGACGGCGAGCTGACCCATGCCGCCGTGGAATTCGAGAAGACCCTGAATCTCGACCGCGACCACACCGGCGCCCTTTTCGAACTCGCCTACATCAACGACCTCTACGGCAACGACGAGACGGCCGTCGAGTACTACAAGCGCTGCACCCAGCGCCCGCCCGTCCCCCTCGCCGCCCTGATCAATCTGGGCGTCCTGTACGAGGACGAGATGCGGTTCCGCGAGGCCGAGGCCTGCTATCGTCAGGTCCTGGCCTTCGACCCGAGCCACCCTCGCGCCCGGCTCTTCTTCAAGGATTGCCGCGCCAGCAAGGACATGTACTACGACGAGGAAGCGGAACGCGGCTTCACCGTGCTCCGTCAGCTCCTCGAGATCCCCGTGACCGACTTCGAACTGTCGGTCAGGAGCCGCAACTGCCTCCGGAAGATGAACATCCGGACGCTGGGCGACCTCACCCGAACCACCGAAGCTGCGCTCCTCGCGAGCAAGAACTTCGGCGAGACCTCCCTCTCCGAGATCAAGGAGATGATGGCCTCGAAGGGCCTGCGGCTGGGGATGGCCCTCGAAGGCGGCGAGCGGGCGGCCAATGACGCTCGGATGGAGCCGATCGAGGAGCTTTCGCAGGAAGAGAAGGCCCTGCTCGCCAAGCCGATCAGCGACCTGAACCTCTCCGTGCGTGCCCGCAAGTGCATGACCAAGCTCGGCATCCAGACCGTGGGCGAGCTCATCGTCCACACCGGCGACGAGCTGATGGAGTGCAAGAACTTCGGCGTGACGTCCTTGAACGAGGTCCGCGAGAAGCTGACCGAGTTCAACCTCAAGCTCAAGAACGAGTAAGTCTTTCGTTGTCACGCCCCGTCCATTTCCAGACGCTGTCCACCGACCCCGGCTCGCTCGCGAGGCGGGGTCGCTTGTTCACGCCCCACGGGGTCGTGGAAACCCCCGTATTCATGCCGGTCGGCACCCAGGCGACCGTCAAGGGGATCACTCCCGACCAGATCGAGGCGTCGGGCACCACGATGCTCTTGGCCAACACGTATCACCTCGCCCTGCGACCGGGCGAGGGGGTCGTGTCTGCGCTCGGGGGCCTGCATTCTTTCATGGGCTGGAACGGCCCGATCCTGACCGATTCCGGCGGTTTCCAGGTCTTCAGCCTGGCCGAGCGGTCGAAGATGACCGAGAAGGGGGTCGCCTTCCGTTCGCACATCGACGGCAGGTTGCTCGAGCTCACCCCCGAGAGCGCAATGGCGATCCAGCAGGCGCTGGGCGCCGACGTAGCGATGTGCTTCGACCATTGCCCCGCGCTGCCGGCGACGAAAGAGGTGATCGCCCAGGCGGTCGGGCGGACCGTCCGCTGGGCCAAACGCTGCAAGGATGCTCATTCGAGGCCCGACCAGGCCCTCTTCGGAATCGTGCAGGGCGGGAGCCACGCCGACCTCCGGGCCGAGTGCGCCGAGGCCCTCATCGACCTCGACTTCGAAGGTTATGCCGTCGGCGGGGTCAGCGTCGGAGAGAGCCGTGAGCAGGTCCGCGAGGCCCTCAACGCGAGCACGCATCTCCTGCCCAGCGACAAGCCTCGCTATTTGATGGGAGTCGGACGTCCCCAGGACATCCTCGACGCGGTCGCGACCGGGATCGACATGTTCGACTGCGTCTTGCCGACACGAAACGGCCGCAATGCCACATGCCTCACCGCGAAGGGGCCCGTCAAGCTCCGGAACGCGTCGCATCGGCTCGATCCAAGGCCGATCGAGGAAGGATGCGCCTGCTACGCATGCCGCAATTTCAGCCGTGCTTATCTCCGACACTTGTTCCTGGCCAAGGAGATGCTGGGGCCGATCCTGGCGTCGATCCACAACGTCTCGTACCTCCATCGCCTGACAAATCAGATTCGGGAAGCGATTACCGAGGGGCGATTCGTCCCCTTTAGGGCGGAAGTGCTTGAAGCACTAGGACCCTAGCGGTTAGAGTGCAGTTGCCCAGCGCGAGAATTAGTCAGGAAGTCTACATCCGCAGCGACGCGGCGGACTCTTGCGTGGCGGCCCCCCGCATCATTCACGGACCCCAGCAATGCCCGACCAGTTCCTCGACTTCCCCTTGATCTTCGCCCAGAACGCCCCCGCCGGAAACGGTGGGGCAGGTGCCGGCGGAGGCGGGCTGTTGAACATGCTCCCCTTCATCGCCATCATCGTGCTTTGGGGATACTTCTTGCTGTTCCGGCCCCAGCAGCAGCAGGAGAAGCGTCGACGGGAGATGCTGGGTGCCTTGAAGAAGAACGACCGGGTCGTGACTGCCGCCGGAATTTACGGCACTGTCGTCTCCATTGACCCCGACCAGGACAAGGTGGTCCTCAGGATCGACGACGACCGCGGCGTCAAAGTGGCCTTCACCAAGGCCGCCGTGGTCCGGATCCTCGACGCCGGCTCGGAGAAGACGGCGGAACCCGCCAAATAGGATGTGACTTCTTTCGCGTCCCGGAAGGGCGAGTGCTGGGACGCGTTTCGAAATCGATAGCGGGGCTCTTTTCCCATCCCATCCGGCTTTGCTGGCGGTAGGGGCACTTATTCAGTTAGGACTTCGCAATGTTAGCGCTCGGCTATATCTTTACCCTGGCGATCGTTCTCAGCGTCATTTATGCCGTCTACGGCCTTGCCGTCGGGAACAAGCTCCATCAGAAGTTCGGCATAATCCTGACGCTGACCTTCGCGGGTCTCCAGGCGATCGTGCCGCCGGCCGAGAAGCTGAAGCTGGGCATCGACCTGTCGGGCGGTACCATCCTCGTCTACGAGGCCTTCAAGGAGAACCTCTCGTCCAACTTCAACATGGACGAGTTGATCTCCGCCCTCAAGCATCGCGTCGACCCCGAGGGCATCAAGGAAATCCCGATCCGAAAAATCGGCAGCAACCGCCTCGAGATCATCCTCCCGGCCGATGAGGACGTCGAGGAGGTCAAACGCCTCCTCACCGACGTCGGTGCCCTCGAGTTCCGGATACTGGCCAACCGCAAGCATGACGAAGGGGTGATCGAGCGAGCCCTCGGCCCCAACGGCCGATCGCGTCCCCCTTCGCGCTACAAGTGGGCCCGCCTCGGCGAGGTCTCGACCGGCACCAACCCCAAGGTGGGCGACAAGTCGATCACCGACCCCGCGCAGGATTGGAAGAAGAACCTCTACGCCGGCAACGACGTCGAACTCACGGGCAAGGACTCCACGGGGACCGACCAGACCGTCAGCGCGAGGATCGAGCGGAACACCAACGACACCCTCTTCCTGACGGACGCGGTCCCGCTGAAGTCGATCACCTCCTATCGGGTCGACTACAACCCGAGTGGCATCCGGGGCGGCATCCCCAACGATCCTCGGCCGAGTGACCCGATCATCCGAGAAGACAAGATCTCCGAGGGAAAGACCGAGCGCTCGATCCTCTGCAACGTCGACCGCCAAGACGTGAACGGCAAGTACCTCGCGAAGGCTTATGCGACCCAGGACGAGCGACTCCAGCCGGCCGTCGGATTCATCTTCAAGCGGGAAGGGGCCCGGCGCTTCGGCCAGCTCACCGGCGAGCACCTCCCCGAAGAGGAAGGGGCCTTCAAGTATCAGCTCGCAATCTTGCTCGACAACCTCGTGATGTCGGCCCCCTCGATCAGCTCTCAGATCCGCGAGACGGGGATCATCGAAGGTGGTAGTCAGGGCTTCAAGGCGAAGGAAGTCGACTACCTCATCAAGATCCTCCAGGAAGGTAGCCTTCCCGCCAGCTTGAACCCGAACCCGCTCCAGGAAGAGAAGGTCGGCCCGACCCTCGGTGAAGACACGATCGCCAAGGGCGTCCGTGCCATCTGGGTGTCGATGCTCGTCGTCCCGATCTTCATGGTCATCTATTACAGGTTCGCGGGCGTCGTGGCGGTCATCGCCCTGATCCTGAACATGATCCTGCTGATCGGGTCGATGGCGTTCATGGAGTCGACCTTCTCGCTACCGGGCCTCGCGGGCCTCGCTCTGACCATCGGTATGGCGGTCGACGCGAACGTGCTCGTCTTCGAGCGTATGCGAGAAGAGAAGGAGCGTGGCGCCAGTCTCGCCCAGCAGATCCGCAACGGGTTCAACCGGGCGTGGGTGACGATCTTCGATTCGCACGTCACCAACTTGCTGTCGGGCATAGTGCTGTGGTGGGTGGGCACCGAGGAAGTCAAGGGCTTCGCCCTGACGATGATCATCGGCATGCTCTGGAACCTGTTCACCGCCGTCTTCGTCTCTCGCGTGATCTTCGAGTTCTGCTATCAGCGGAAGTGGATCAAGCAACTGACGATGATGAAGATGATGGACAAGACGAGCTACGACTTCGTCGGTCCTCGTTACTACTGCATGACGGCGTCGGTTATCATCATCGCCCTCGGACTCGGTGCGTTCTTCGTCCGAGGCCAGAGCATGTTTAACATCGATTTCACCGGCGGTACCCTGGCCACGATCCGGCTCAACGAGCAGGATCCGGAGGTCAAGAAGCTGTCCGAGTCCGAACGAGCCAGCTTCGTCAGGCAGCGGGCGAGCACCCTCCCCGACGTCACGGTCGAGAGCCTCAAGGTCGGCCAGGCTCAGACGTTCAATCGGTTCAATATCCGGACCACGAACGAGAAGCCCGACGAGGTTCGTGCCAAGATCCTCGAGGCCTTCGGCACCACCCTCGAACGCGTCACCATGACGTTCGGCGAGGGCAAGCCGATCCCCGCCGCGGCCAAGGAAGGCGACAAGGCCGTCGTGCAGGACCGCTTCGCCGGTGGTCGTCAGTATGAGCTGAAGCTGAACACGTTGACGTTCAATAGCTCGCAGCCTGCCGCCGAGGTCGTCTCCTCGATCTTCGCGAATCAGGTGCTGAAGGAAGACAAGATCGCCAATCCGACGGCCCGGTTCGAGATCGTGGCGCCTCCGGGGTCCAAGGCCAACAACACGCTCCTCCTCCGCACCGACCTCGAGCCTGAGGTCGCCGTGAAAGAGCTGACGACGTTGGCCTCGGCTCTCCAGAACAACCGCGACCTCCTCTTCGAGAGGATCACGTTCATCGGCGGTACCGTCGCCAGCGAGACCCAGACCCTGGCCTTGATCGCCACGGTCGCGAGCTGGTTGATCATCATCGCCTACCTCTGGCTGCGGTTTAAGTCGCTGACGTACGGCCTCGCGGCCGTCATCGCCGTCGTCCACGACGTGCTCGTCACGCTGGGTGCGGTGGCGGTCAGTTACTGGCTCGCAAACATCCCGGGGGTGAAAGAGGTCCTCTTGCTCGATCCGTTCAAGATCGACCTCCCGATGATCGCGGCCTTCCTCACCTTGATCGGTTTCTCGGTCAACGACACCATCGTCGTCTTCGACCGAATCCGCGAGATCAAGGGGAAGACCCCGGGCCTGACTGCGAAGATGATCAATGATGCCGTGAACCAGACCTTGAGCCGAACGATCCTCACGTCGTTCACCGCCTGGCTCGTGGTGCTCATCCTCTACGTCCTTGGTGGCGAAGGGCTCCACGGCTTCGCCTTCGCCCTCACCGTCGGTTTCTTGAGCGGTACCTATAGCACGATCTACATCGCGAGCCCGATCCTCATCGACTGGATAGGTTCGGAGAAGGGTGCTACACCTGCGAACGAGAAGGAACTGGCTGCGACCCGTTGATCGCTTCGTTCGCTGAATGATCGTCGAAGACCTGGACGGCGGCCGAGAGACACCTCTCGGCCGCCGTCTTTGTGTTTCAAAATCATCCATTCCCTTCCGCCTTCGCGACGATCATATCGAAAACCACGAAGGATGAGACCTGGCCGATCGACATGCAGAGACCCGCCCACTACAGTGTTTCCCATCCGGGACGATGGATCTGATCGTGAGGTGTTGCATCCAGGATCTAAGCCATGGCGAGGCCCGCTCGATTGGCATGCCCATCAGTCGCATGGTGGTATCACCACTCGTCCCCACAGATCCGTTGGTAATCAGGCATTTTCTTGTTCACATCCGACAAAATTGCAATCTTACGCGTTGATATCGAGCGATGAAGGGGGCAAGACTTGGACACCTGGCCTCAGACTTACGACCCGCTCCACGCCTGGCCGCTCTCGACGGCCGTCGCCGCGTTGCCGGTCTTCACCCTCTTCTTCGTGCTCCTCGTGTTCAAGGCCCGCGTCTGGGTCGCGGCGCTGGCCGGGGCGCTAATGGCGGTGTTGCTGGCCGCCCTGGTCTTCAGGATGCCGCCGAGCTTGGTGGGCGGGGCGTTCTTGCTCGGCGTCCAGTTCGGCCTGTGGAGGATCGCCTGGATCATCATCACATCGATCTTCCTCTATGAGATCGCCGTGGAGATGGGACAGTTCGAGGTGATGAAGGATTCGATCGCATCCCTCTCGGCCGATCGTCGGCTGCAACTGATCCTCGTCGCGTTCTGCTTCGGAGCCTTCCTGGAAGGGACTGGGGGCGGTGGGGCACCGGTGGCGATCGCCGGTTCGTTCCTGATCGGCCTGGGCTTCGAGCCGTTCCAGGCAGCCACGCTCTGCCTCGTGGCCAACACCGCGCCCGTCGCCTGGGGCGGAGTCGGCAACCCGATCCGCGTCCTGGCGGGCGTCACCGGCCTGCCCGAGGCGCAACTCAGCGCCATGACGGGGCGGATCCTGCCGCCGCTCTCAGCCCTGCTGCCGCTCTGGCTCGTGCGGAGTCTCGTCGGCTGGCGAGAGACCCTCGCCGTGTGGCCGGCCCTGGCCGTCTGCGGTCTCTCGTTCGCCATCACGCAGTTCTACTGGTCCAATTACCAGGAGTCGGGCCTGGTCGACGTCGTGGCCGCGCTCGTGTCGTTGCTGGTCATGGTCGCGTTCCTGAAGGTCTGGCGTCCGGCCACGATCCTGGGCCACGATCCCGCGATGGCCGGCGGTCGAACGCAGGCGCGTCACCACTCGATCTGGGCGGTGCTGAAGGGGTGGTCGCCGTTTCTGCTGGCCTCGCTCCTGATCTTCCTCGCGACCCATCCGAAAGTCGTCGCAGTGCTCAGCTTCCCGGCGTTGAAGCAGCCGATGCCCTGGTTGCATCGAGCCGTCCTGCGCATGCCTCCCGTCGTGCCAAAGCCAATTCCTGAAGACGCCTTCATCGACTTCAACCTGCTGACGCTCCCCGGCACCGCGGTCCTCGCCGGCGGCGTGATCTCCGCACTCGGGCTGGGGCTGTCGCCGATCCGGATTGCCCGGATCTTCTTCCGAACGGTCGCTCGCATGGCCGCTTCGCTCATGACGATCAGCTTCATGGTGGGGCTGGCCTTCGTGACGCGCTATTCGGGGATGGATACCGTCCTCGGCCTGAGCCTGACGCACACCGGGATGGCCTTCCCGTTCTTCGGCACGCTCCTGGGCTGGCTCGGCGTTGCGCTCACGGGGACGGACGCCGGCTCCAACGCCCTCTTCGGCAATCTTCAGAAGGTCACCGCCGAACGTCTGGGACTCTCGCCCGTCCTGATGGCCGCGGCGAACTCGAGTGGCGGAGTGATGGGCAAGATGATCGACGCTCAGTCGATCGTGGTGGCCGGCGCAGCGACGCAGCAGGTCGGCAACGAGGCGGCGATCTTCCGCGTCGTCATCAAGCACAGCCTCGCGCTTGTCGCCATCGTGGGCTTGATCGTGATGGCGTTCGCCTTCCTCGTGCCGGGTTGGATCCCGGCCGCGTCGAAGCCCTGAAGACCTCGGCTTCGTTGCTCGCGAAGAGTGTGATGAAGCGGAAAATATTGTGGCCGGCGAACCCCGAGCGAGGCTGCCGGCCGCAATTTGGGACAGAGCAAGGTCAGCAAGCGATCACTTCGACCGGGCCGCGATGAATGAACCGCGGACGAGGATCTGGTTCTTCTCATAGGACGAGTTCGGCATCAGGCAGGTCCGGACGCCGGGGCCCTTCGAGTAGAACTTGCGATAGATGTCGTTCATCCCTTGATAGTCTTTCATGTCGCGAAGATAGACCCAACCCGCCACGATGTCCTCGAGGTTCAGGCCGGCGGCCTGTAGGATATCGGTATGATGCTTGGCCATCGTGTTGACCTGTTCCTCCAGGCCGGAGGTCACGGCCTCTCCCTCGTTCTTGAAGCCGGGCATGCCGGAGAGATAGAGCGTGTTCCCCGCCCAGACTGCGGGGCTCGCCGTGACGGCCGCCTCGACCGGGCCGGGCTTGAATCCTTCGGGACACACGACTTTGCGTCCCGCCAGGTCGGTCGTCGCGATGCAGGTGATCTCGACGTGG
This sequence comes from Singulisphaera chitinilytica, assembly GCF_049331405.1. Taxonomy (NCBI): domain Bacteria; kingdom Pseudomonadati; phylum Planctomycetota; class Planctomycetia; order Isosphaerales; family Isosphaeraceae; genus Singulisphaera; species Singulisphaera chitinilytica. The sequence goes on along the minus strand of NZ_CP186274.1, from coordinate 4,084,356 downwards.
GAGCCGCCCGGGATCCAGTCGACGAACACCGTGGCGCAGGCCGGCTCGTTGCCCTTCTCGAAGAACTCGGCGTAGACCTTCTTGGTCACTTCGAGATTCTCATACTTGTCGAGGAAGACGTGACTCATCGCCACATTCTTGAAATCCAGGCCGGCTGCCTTCAGGGTCGTCTCGACGTTGCGCAAGGTCTGGCGGACCTGCTCCTCGAAGGTGGCGGGGTGTGTGCCGTCGGGGAGTTGGTCGCCTTTGCCCGAGATGTAGAGCGTATCGCCGGCGAGGATGCCCGGTGAGTACGGGAAGTTCGGGGGCGGGGTACCGATCGGCTTCCGCTCGGCGAGGTCGCTGTAGGCGATGCAAGTGACCTCGACGCGGGACTCGCCCGGCACCTGGGGCACTCCCAGCGTCGTCCTGGCGGGCGGGTTGTTGGGGAAGAACTTGGCATAGACCTTGTTGAACTCGGGGAACTGCTCGTGGTCCTCGAGATAGACGAACGACTTGACCACGTGTTGCATGTCGAGCCCGGCAACCTGGAGCGTCTTGCGGACCTCGTTCAGGCAATTCTCGACCTTCTCGGGGAAGGGGGCATTGGGCCTGTAATCCCCCTTGCCGGCGACGTAGAGGGTCTTGCCGATCTGGACGCCGGGGGCAAAGAGCCCCTTGGGCCGCTCGCCGTTCGGGGTGATGAACTTCTTGGCGGGAGCTTCTCCCAGGACCGGCTGGGCGGAACTCAGTGCGAGGAAGACCGGCGCGAGGACGATCAGGCGGACTCTGCTCATAGCTCCCTTCCCTTTCCTGCCAGTTGCAGTTCTCTCGATGGTCCCATAACAACGACGGCGCGAGTGTATCAGAGCGCATAACGGGGTTCTATCATCGGCCGTCGCGAGACTTGATTTGGCCGCACCGCTGGCTCAAGATGTCTGCGGGAGGATTCGACGCATCAACCGACCGGGCCTTACCGATGGGAAATCACGATGACGCTCCCAGCCGCCTTCCTCCTCCTCCTCGCCAACTTCGTCGGCCAGCAGCCGTCTTACACGCTGCTCCTGAAGGGCGGCCACGTCATCGACCCCAAGAATCATCGCAACGGCGTCTTTGACGTCGCCATCAAGGACGGCAAGATCGCCGCGGTGGCGGCCTCGATCGACCCCGCGAATGCAGCCAAGACCGTCGACGTCTCCGGGCATTACGTCACGCCAGGGCTCGTCGATATCCATGTTCACGTCTTTGCAGGACCCGGAGAGCGGAATTCCTACGTCGGCGGGCAGAGCGTCGCCCCCGACGGCTTCACGCTTCGCGCGGGCGTGACGGCCGTGGCCGACGCCGGGTGCGCCGGCTGGCGCGACTTCGAGGAGTTCAAGTCCAGGATCATCGATCGTTCGCGCACTCATGTCTTCGCATTCATCAACATCGTCGGCCACGGCATGCGGGGCCGGCGGTTCGAACGCGACCTCGCGGACATGGAGGCCAGGCCGACCGCCGAGATGGCCTTGAAGCACAAGGGCCTGATCGTCGGCGTGAAGACGGCCCACTACCCGGGGCCCGAGTTCACACCCGTCGAGCGGGCGGTCGAGGCCGGCACGCTGGCGGATATCCCCGTCATGGTCGACTTCGGTCGTGCCTCGCCGCAGCGGACGCTCGCGGAGTTGCTCGCGAAGAAGCTTCGGGCGGGTGACATCTACACCCACGTCTATTCGGGCCTCCGAGGCGAACTCACGCCCGCGGGAACCGCCAATCCCGCACTCTACGAGGGGCGAAGGCGTGGGATCATCTTCGACGTGGGACACGGCGGGACCAGCTTCGCCTGGCGCGTGGGCGTGCCGATCGTCAAGGAAGGGTTCCTGCCAGACACGATCTCGACCGATCTCCACATCACGAGCGCCAACGGCGGCATGAAGGACATGCTCAACGTCATGAGCAAGTTCCTCGCCCTGGATATGCCGCTCGAAGACATCATCCTCCGCTCAACCTGGAACCCCGCCAAGGCGATCCGGCAGGAGCAACTCGGCCACCTCTCCGTCGGCGCCCCCGCCGATATCGCCGTCCTCAACCTCGAGAACGGAAAATTTGGATTCATGGATGGGTACGGTGCCTTGTTGCGCGGCGACAAGAAGCTCACCTGCGAGATGACCATCCTCGGAGGGAAAGTCGTCTACGAGCTCAACGGCCTCTCGCGGCCGGACTGGCAGACCTTGCCCAAGGATTACCGCAACACCGGCGACCGGAGCTGGGACGGCTCTCGCGAATCGCTCTCCGACTACCTCCGGCGGACGCTCTCCACCATCGTCCTGCGCTGATCGACTGCGACGTCACCCACGCGTATTCGCCCCAATTCCTCTCCACCGACCTGCTCGTTTCGCGCCGATCCATCAGTTCTCGAAGTCGGCGCGATCTCCGATCCGATCCACCTCTCGACACGCGCAACTCACCTTGCACTGGAGCCCGCGATGGAACCGATCCGGACCAAGCGACGAAGATTCCTGAGCCTACTCGCTGGAATTCCCGGCCTGCATATGATCGTCGGCGATCGAGAGGCCTCGGCCGTCGAGGCGGTACTGTCGTCGGCGTTGCCCGGCCGCGACGTCGTCCAGGAACTCGGGGTCCGCAGTTTCATCAATGCCGCGGGAACCTTCACGATGATGACCGGCTCGCTGATGCGACCGGGCGTCATGGAGGCCATGCAACTGGCCTCGAAGAAGTACGTCATGCTCGACGAGTTGCACGCGGCCGTGGGCAAGCGGATCGCGGAGTTGGTCCATGCCCCGGCCGCGCTCGTAACGGCCGGCTGCGCCTCGGCCATGTGCCTGGGGACGGCCGCCTGCATCACCGGCTCCGACAAGCAGAAGATGAGCCAGATCCCGGAGATGAAGGGGCTCAAGAACGAAGTCCTCGTCCAGAAGACACATCGGGTGGGCTACGACCACGCAATCCGGAACACGGGCGCGACGATGATCGAGGTCGAGACCCGCGAGGAACTCGAGAAGGCGATCAACGAGCGGACGGCGATGATGTTCTTCCTGAACTTCGCCGACCCGCTGGGCAAGATCCATCACGAAGAATTCGTCGAGATCGCGAAGAAGCACAACATCCCGACTTTGATCGACGCCGCCGCCGACGTCCCCCCCGCGGAGAACCTCTGGAGGTTCACCAAGATGGGCTTCGACCTCGTCGCCGTCTCGGGCGGCAAGGGGATCCGTGGGCCTCAATCGACGGGTTTGCTCCTGGGTCGGAAAGACCTGATCGCCGCCGCCAAGCTCAATACCAGCCCCAATGGCGACACCGTCGGCCGCACGAACAAGGTGAACAAGGAGGAAATCATCGGGATGCTGGTCGCCCTCGAGGGATTCCTCAAGGAGGACCACGAGGCCGTCTGGAAAGATTGGGAGAAGCGCTGTCAGATCATCGCCGACGCCCTCAAGACTTATCCTGATGTGAAAACCGAAGTTTTCGTCCCCGAGATCGCCAACGCCGTCCCGCATCTCCGAATCGACTGGGATGAGAAGGCCAGGAAGTTGACCCCGTCACAGGTTGTTCAGAAGCTCCGCGAGGGTACGCCCAGCATCGAAGTCGGGCCCAACTCGAGCCGTCGCCTCTCCATCGGCGTCTGGATGATGGAGCCTGGCGAGGATGCGATCGTCGCCCAGCGCCTGAGCGCCATCTTCGCCGGTGCGTGATCTCTGGTAGGGCATTGTCGACGTGGAATAGCCAGGCTCGAGGACTTGCGAGCCTGGCTATTCGGGACATCCGGTCTAAAACGCATGAGCGATCTTAGACCCTGTGATCAGAGACGCTTCTCGATCTCGGCACGAGGCGTCGGGGGCTTGTTCGGGAGCATCTCCATCCACTTGAAGAAGTCGGCCTTGATGGGGTCGGTCCAGGGGACGTCGATCTGGCCGGGCGTGTAGATCCCTTCTCGGAGTCGAAGGTGGCCGAACTCGTCCTTAAGGCGGACGACCTCGGAACTGAGGACGACCTCCTCGGCGAGCACGGGTGGGATCACGATGACCCCCTCGCGACGGGCGAGGATCACGTCGCCGGGGAGAACCGTCAACTGGCCGATCCGGATCGGGCGATTGATCGAATGCATGACCATGTTCTTCATGAACGAGGGATCCCAGCCTCGGACGAAGGCGTTGAAGCCCTCGATAGCCGCGAGCCCGTCGATGTCACGCGCACCTGCGTCGAAGACGACTCCCGTGTTCGACTTGGCGTAGATCGCATTGCCCAGGTTGTCGCCGATCAAGGTGCCATCGGCAACCTTGCCGAAGCCGTCGGCGATATACACGTCCCCTTTCTGGAGCATGTCGATCGGCCAGGAGTTGGTCGGCCCGATCCGGCCCTCGGCCTTGCCTAGCTGCGTGACCTTCTCGACGAAGTCGGGCCGGGCCGGCAGATAGGCGGCCGTGAGGGCTCGACCGACGAACGGTTGATTAGGCCGGAGCATCTGCCAACCGCTCGCGAATTGGTTTTCGTAGCCTTTGACGCGCAGGACTTCCCAGGCCTCCTCGATCGAGACCGACTTCATTCGCGCAAGGAGTTCGTCGCTCACCCTGGGTCGCCCATCCTTGGAGCGTTCCCCTTTCCAGGATGAGGTGACTGCGAACACGTCCGCCTTCGATGCGGCAGTCCCGCTCGGCGTCTCCTGGGCTTCGGCCACTCGACACGTCGACAGGCAGAGTCCGCCTAATAGGGCAACCGCTACCCGGTATCGTCCCCATCCTCGAACCTGGGCGAAAGGCATGATCGATGCTCCGAACCTTGATGTCGAGACATGAAAACCAAGGCATGACCTCAGGAACTCACGGCCGATGGGTCGTGGCGAGGCCATGAGGAACGCATTTCTAATGGGAATCGGCCGCGCATACAGAAATGCAATGGCCGAGGCGTCCCGAGTGTACACGTCGGGAAGGGAATTGAAAGCGGTTCGTGCTCGGGCGTGTTCACCGATCTCGCAAGACCTGGCCGCCGAAGATTCGATGGATCACGCCTCCCGACGCAACGAGCAGGGCACCTTCCTCGTCGATGCCCCGTCCTACGCCTTGAAGGATGCGGCTGCCGAGGTTGATCCGCACGGCCTTGTCGCGAAGTCCGTCGAGGGCTTCCCAGCGTCCGGATAACGCCGAATCGTCGCGACTCAGGCGGCCCAGGGCTTCGGACAATTTGGTGAGGATCGGCTCGATCAGATCGCCCAGATCCGCAAAGGGAAGTGGTGTCGAAGCGAGTTCGGCCACCGAGACAGCCATTTTGCGGACTTCGTCCGGCGCCCCATCGAAGTGGGTGAAGACATTGATGCCAAGGCCCACGACGAGTCGAGGCCCCTGCGGCGTCTCGACTCGCTCGGGGAGCAGCCCGCCAAGCTTGCGGCCGGACGCCTCGATGTCATTGGGCCAGCGGATCTCGAGTCCATGATTAATCCCGAGAGGGGCGAGCGTCTCGATGACGGCCACCGACGTGGCCAGGGCGATCCGAGGCTCATGCCGACGCTCGAGACCCAGCGCGGCCGGGTCGAAACCCACTGTGAATGTCAGGCTCCCCTCGTCCGACCACCAGACATGATCGCCTCGACCTCGCCCGCGAGTCTGGCGTTTGGTCCAGACGACGACGGGGAGGGGGCCTCGAGGATCGGACACGATCTCCTTCGCCAGGTCGTTGGTCGACTCGACGCTTTCGCGATACACCCACGTCCCGGCGAACGATTCCAGCATGGTCGACACTTCCAGCCCGGTCGGTCGGCGGCCCTCATGCGAGGGGAGAAGGCCGCCGAGCCGGCTGATGGATGAAGGTTTGCAAGATATCCAGAATTATTGGGGCGTCAACTTGATGAGGAGTTCGCCCGTCTGCACCTGCTGGCCGACCGCGGTGAGGACCTCCGCGACGCGGCCGGGCCGCTCGGCGTACAGGGTCGTTTCCATCTTCATGGCCTCGATGGAGAGGAGCTTCTGGCCCTTGCGGACGGCGTCGCCAACATGCACTGCGACCCCGACCACGAGTCCTGGCAAGGGAGAGCCGATCTGATTCGGGTCGCTCGGGTCGGCCTTGGCGACCTCGCGGACGGCCGACGCGAGCGAGCGGTCGATGATCTCGACCTCGCGAGGTTGGCCATTGAGCTCGAAGAAGACCGTGCGCCTGCCGTCGGCGTGGGGCTCGCCCACGGCGAGGAGCTTGACGATCAACGTCTTGCCCGGCTCGATCTCGACGGGGTATTCCTTCGCGGCATCAGGCCCGAAGAAGAAGATCGGGGTTGGCAGGATCGACGTGTCGGAATACGACCGCTGATGGGAGGCGAGATCTGGGAAGACGCGAGGGTAGATCAGGAGGCTGAGGGCGTCGCGCACCGTCGCCGGGCGTCCGAGTAAGGCGGCCGCCTTCTCCCGGGCGGCTGCGATGTCGGCCGGCGGAAGGTTCGCACCGGGCCGGTCAGTGCTCGCCGGTCGCCCCTTGAGCACGCGTTCCTGTAGGGCTGCCGGGAAGCCTCCAGGGGGCTGGCCGAGGCGGCCTTCGAAGAGTTCGACGACACTCTCCGGGAAGGCGAGTTCGCGTTCGGGATCGAGCGTGTCGCTGGGGACGAGGTTATTGGCGACGAGGAAGAGGGCCATGTCGCCGACGACCTTGGAGCTGGGCGTCACCTTGACGATGTCGCCGAAGAGGATGTTGACGTCGGCGTAGGCCTTGCAGACCTCCGGCCAGCGCGACTCCAGGCCCAGGGCCTTGGCCTGCTGGAGCAGGTTCGTGTATTGACCGCCCGGCATCTCGTAGGCGTAGACCTCGGCCGAGGGGGCGAGGAGGCCCGCCTCGAACGGGGCGTACATCGCCCGGACTTCCTCCCAGTATCGGCTCAGCTCGATCAGAGCGGCCGGCTCGACTTCGGTCTCGCGCGGGGTGAACCGCAGCGATTCGACCAGGGCGTTGAGGCTCGCCTGCGAGGTCAGGCCGGACATCGAGGCGATGGCACCGTCGGCCACGTCGAGCCCGACCTCGGCCCCCTTGATCACGCTGGCGGCCTGGGCCCCGCCGATATCGTGCGTGTGGAAGTGGATCGGTATCCCGACCTCTTCGCGGAGTGCCTTGATCAACCTCTCGGCCGCGAACGGCTTGCAGAGCCCGGCCATGTCCTTGATGGCGATGAAGTTCGCACCGCGCTTCTCGAGTTCCTTCGCCATTGAGACGTAGTAGCCGAGGTTGTACTTGGGCCTGGCGGGGTTGAGGATGTCGCCCGTGTAGCAGATGGCGGCCTCGCAGAGCCCGCCCGCCTCTCGGACGGCGTCGAGGGCCACCTGCATGTTCGGTATCCAGTTCAGGGCGTCGAAGACCCGGAAGAGATCGATCCCGGCCGAGGCCGATTCCTTGACGAACTCCCGCACGAGGTTGTCGGGATAGCTCGTGTAGCCGACGGCATTCGAGCCCCGAAGGAGCATCTGAAACAGGATATTGGGGATCTTTTCCCGGAGCTGGGTCAGGCGATCCCAGGGGTCTTCCTTGAGGAAGCGCATCGAGGTGTCGAAGGTGGCACCGCCCCACATCTCGATCGAGAACATCTTGGGACAGATGCGGGCATAAGCATCGGCCACCCTGAGCATGTCCCGGGTGCGGAGCCGGGTGGCCAGCAACGACTGGTGGGCATCCCGGAAGGTGGTGTCGGTGAGGAGCAGGGGGGTATGCTCGCGGACCCACTGGGAAAACTTCTCGGGGCCCATCTCCTTGAAGCGCTGGCGGGAGCCGGGCACCGGCTCGGCGGTCGCATCGAACGGGGGCGGGACCGGCTCGGTCAGGCCAATTTCTGCGGAAGGCCGGGTGACCCCCGGGAAGCCGTTGACCGTGACCTCGGCCGCGAAGGTGAGGATCTTGGTGGCCCGATCCTGCCTGAGCGGGAATCGGAACAGGTCCGGCGTTTCGTCGATGAACCGGGTCGTGCAGCGTCCTTCGAGGAAGTCCGGATGATCGATGACGTTCAGGAGGAATGGGATATTCGTCTTCACGCCGCGGATGCGGAATTCTTGCAGAGCCCGCTCCATCCGCTTCACGGCGTCGATGAAGCGCCTGCCGCTAGCGGAGACTTTGACCAGGAGCGAATCATAAAAGGGAGTAACGATCCCGCCCGTGATGCCCGGGCCGCCATCGAGCCGCAGACCGAGGCCGCCCGCCGAGCGATAGTGCGTGATGCGGCCGTAGTCGGGCGTAAACTTGTTGGCCGGATCCTCGGTCGTCACGCGGCACTGGAAGGCGAAGCCCTGCGTCTGCACCGAGCCTTGATCCGGGATCCCGATCTCAGGGTCTGAGAGCGACGCCCCCTGGGCGATCAAGATCTGGCTCTTCACGAGGTCGATGCCCGTCACCATCTCGGTGACGGTGTGCTCGACCTGGATGCGCGGGTTCACCTCGATGAAGTAGAACTTCCCGGTCTCGTCGTCGAGGAGGAACTCGACAGTCCCCGCGTTGTCATACCTGACGTGCCGGCCGATCTTCACGGCAGCGTCGCAGATTGCCGTGCGGATGGCCGGGTCGAGGTTGTACGCCGGGGCGATCTCGATGACCTTCTGGTGTCGACGCTGGACCGAGCAGTCGCGCTCGTAGAGATGGACGAGGTTGCCAAGGCTGTCGCCGAGGAGTTGCACCTCGATGTGCTTGGCCTTGCGGATGAACTTCTCGAGGAAGACGTCCGGCACGCCGAAGGCCGTCCCGGCCTCGCGCCTGGCCTGGTCGACGGCCGTGTCGAGGGCATCGGCAGTCTCGACGACCCTCATACCTCTGCCGCCGCCCCCCATCGAGGCCTTGACGATCACGGGGTATCCCAGCGTCTCGGCGACCCCCTGCGCATCCGCCCCCGGAAGGACCGGGTGAGGGCTTCCCGAGAGGATCGGCACGCCCGCCTCGTCGGCGATCTTGCGGGCCGCGACCTTGTCGCCGAGGAGGTCGAGGATTTCGGGGCGAGGGCCGACGAACTTGATCCCGGCCTCGGCGCAGGCTCGGGCGAAGTCGGAGTTCTCGGAGAGGAACCCATAGCCCGGGTGGATCGCGTCGACCTTCTTCTCGCGAGCCAGGGCGATGATCGCCTCGATGTTCAAATAGCTGCGGATGGGCTCGCCCTGCTTCCCGACCTGATAGGCCTCGTCGGCCTTGAGCCGATGGATGGCGAATCGGTCCTCGTGGGAGTAGATCGCAACCGTCCTTATGCCGAGCTCGTGAGCCGAACGACAGACCCGGATGGCGATCTCGCCACGATTGGCCACCAGCAGCTTGCGAATCTCGAGCATCGAACCATCCCGGGCATGGAGGTCAATAGGTTTGACCCGAAAACCATCGAGTCGACCGAATTAGCGGAGAGTTCCTGTCTATTTTCCGCCCGCCACGCCCCGTTGCAACAAAAAGTCGGCCAGGGAGTTAGGCGGACGGATGCGCGCATCGGGTATGTCGCAGGAGCGGTCGAGGGGCCTCGCATGGCCCTCGAGTGCGCGCGTACCAAGACTCTATCACGGACTCGAGTGTACGTCCGGAAACGAACGGATCAAGCCGCCGGGGCCGAGTTCGTGCGTTATGGAGCTTATTCGGCTTCCACCACCGGGTTTTCAAGGGTACCGATGCCCTCGATGGTGGCCTTGAGCGTGTCGCCCGGCTTGAGGTACGTCTCCTTGGCCGAACCAACCCCCGAAAGCGTACCCGTCGAGATGATGTCGCCCGGCTCCAGCGTGACGAACTGCGAGACGAAAGACACGATCGCCGCGACGGGGAAGATCATCTGGCCGGTCGAGCCGTCCTGCTTGACCTCGTCGTTGACCGTGAGCTTGATCTTGAATGCCTGCGGGTCGTCGACCGACGATGCGCTAAGGACGCAGGGGCCCATCGGGCAGAAGGTGTCGTGCCACTTGCCATGCAGCCAGTCGAAGAACCGGTCGCGTTCGCGCATCTTCCGGTCGGGGTTCGGCTTGAACTTACGGTCGGTGACGTCGTTGACGACCGTGTAGCCGGCGACATACGAGAGCGCGTCTTCCTCGCTCACGTCGCGGCAGGTCTTCCCGATCACCACGCCGAGCTCGCACTCCCAGTCGATGTGGTCAGGGGAGCAGGCCGGCAGGACGACCGGGTCGCCCGGATGCGTGAGGGTCGTCGTGGGCTTCATGAAGACATAAGGGAATGTCTCCTTGCGCTCAACGCTCACCCCTCCGCGCTCGACGATGTGCTCGGCGTAGTTGCCGGCGAGCAGGAGGATCTTCCCGGGCTTCTCGATCGGCACGAGGACCTGGACGTCGGAGGTTGGGATCGCCAGCTCGTCGAGCGTCTCCGCGTCGAGATCCTGAATCCATCTCGCAAGTTCGCGGATGACATGGAACGAGGCCCCGTCGGGGGGCAGGAGGTCCAGGAGGTTTTCGGTGGTGGGCAGGAGCAGTTCAACCTGGAGCGCTTCGCTGTATGCCTCGGCCGCCTGGTCGATCGGGATGACCCGCTCTTCCGTGTAGAACCCGACCAGGATCATGTCGTCGAGGCTGAATCGGCAAAGTCGCATGCTCGAACCTCCTGCTTGTTCCACGCATTCAACGCCGCGGCCGGCCGTGGTCGCACGAGACGGTCGTCAATGTCCTCGGATTTCGAGGCGAGTTACCTTAACGCGACGCAGCATCCCTCCACAACGTTCGCGTCAAATATTAGGGGTGAGGCTGACACAAGTGATTGGGGAAGCTATGCCAATCCAGTTCGCGAATTGCCTTGGACCTCGCTCGTCTTACGAGGCGGCGGTTCGGCCCCCTCGCCAGCGTCGCGGGATTCGAGACATTTCTTGCTCACCGGCAAAGCTCAAGAGCTTCGACTCGCCCGCAGGCTCGCCTCGAGCGCATCGAGCCGGGCTTCCAGCTCGTCGAGAGCTTCCTGCGAGAGCGTCAGGTTGCCGAAACGGACGCGGTAGAAGGCATCCACCACGAGCCGAGGGACTTCGGAGACGACCTCGGTGTTCGAGCCTTGACGCGAGAGGAGCAGGGAGGCACGCCGCGCGAACTCGGACTGGGTCTCGGCCGGGGGACGTTCGAGCCCGAGGTCGGCGAGCATCGTCATCAGCCTGCGATAGAAGACGACTCCGGCGCCGAACGTGTCACTGTCGACATTCGGGCCGCGATACCAGCGCAAAAGTCTCAGCACGAGTTGCCGCAGGAGATGGATGATCCCCGCCAGCAGCAGGAGTGCCACGAAGGAGACGATGAATCCACGGATGCTGATAAACTGCCCGAAATTCTTGAAGTGGAGCAGATTCGCCAGGGCGGGTCGGATCGTGTCTCCCATCATGGCGAAGCCGCTCTTGGCCGAGGCGACCAGTTCCTGGATCGGCTCGTAGACGAGTCGGCTTTGCCTGTCGGCGTTGTATCCGACGACGAAGAATACCCAGATATAACGAATGAGGTCGGTGATCTGGCGGAAGTTGCTGTTGATGCCCCCCACCTTGGCGATCGACTCCCGGCGTTCGAGACCCGGGGTCGGGTCGAGGGTGAGCCAGATCGGCAGGGTCGAGGAGTTGACGTTCCGGTCGCCGAGATAGACCTCGACCCAGCTATGGGCGAACTTCTGGCGCACGTTCATGACCTTCGTCAGGGCGTTCCAGTCCCCCCCCTTGAAGCCGTTGACCATCCGCGCGGGGATGTTGACGGAGCGGAGCAGGAGGGTGAGCGCCGAGGCGTAATACTCGCAGTGCCCTTCCTTGCGATTGATCAGGAAGTCCTCGACCGGGTCGAGACTCGGATCGATCGTCGACATCCGCAAGGTGTACGTGAACTCTCCCGAGTTCGCGAAGTACTTCTCGAGGGCGCGGGCCCTCGCCTCGACGTCGGATTCGGGGATGTTCTCGAGCAAGGGTTTGGCGATGGCCGAGAATCGCGTCTTCAGATCTTCGGGCATCCGCCGATACGCGGCGAGTCGCTCCGGCGAAGGGGGCTCTTCGCCGTACTGCAGGGGCTTAGCAGGAAGGTCCGAGTATAGCTCGTAGTCGAATGTGCCTCCGCGGGAGTCAGGGCGAGAGAAGGTGCCATCGATGGCATTCAACTCGGGCTCCTGGCGCTGGTTCGCCGTGGCTTTGAGGACGGGGCGAAGGCCGAAGAGGACCGGCGAGTCGTTGGACTCGAGCTTGATGATCTGGCGGACGAAGGGCCTCTGCTCCAACTCGCTGTCGGAGTATTTCGGGAGGTAGCCGTTGGCCCGATCCTGCCGATGCCAGCGGCCCTTCTCATAATTCGCCATCGTCACACCACGCCAGAGGAGTTCCTCGGTGGGAAGATAGGGCGCCCCGTTCTGGTCCTCGAGCTCCACGCTCATCACGACGCTGTCGTTCTCGAGGATCTCCCCGAGCTGACCGAGCTGAACCTCCTCATCGAAGCCGGTAAGATGCTTCGCCATGGGCTCCGAGCCTCGCGTCGCTCGGCCCGCCTGGCCACTTCTCGGCATGGCGAGGAAGATCACGCCGCCGAGTGCCAGCGTCAGCAGGAGGACGCGGAGCGCCGAGAAGACGAAGGGGAAGTCGAGTAGCCCGGGATACGGGTCTTTCGCCTCGTCCTCGCTCGCGTCTCCCGGCTCATTCTTCACCGGGAGCGGCCGGAGAACGACGCCGGCGACACCTTCGGGCTCTTGCACGCTGGAATTGAGCAGGGTCGTCGCCCCGTGTCGCAGGGCATCGCGATGAAGCGAGAAGAGCGCCAGGACCCAAAGCGAGAGGAAGGCCCAGATGAACAGGATCATCCCCAGCCGATCGCTCTGGCTGATGACCGCCCCGACCAAAACCTGCATCAGGCCGAGCAGGAACAGGAACCAGTCATCCTGAGGTGTCTTGACCAGGAAGATTTTGATGAGTTGCAGGTAGACCAGGAAGTGGGCGAGCGCCATCAATAGCTGCGACGGGTCGAGCGTGTACTCGAGGAAAACGAGCCCGATCGACGCGAGCCCGAGGGCGTTGGCCGACGGGCGAGACAAACTAAGCTTGGCGTTTCGGTCGACGGTGAGGAAGGCGAGAGCCCCCGCGCAGGCGACCCCCACCGGGAACAGGAAGGCGAATCGGTTGTCGGTCACGTCCGCGCTCATGGTGAGCGTGGCGAAGAAGAGCATGAGGTAGAAGCTGGCTCGATACAGGCTGGCGAAATTCATGGTCAGGCTTCTCCCCCGCTCTGGACCTCGGTCGGGACGGTCTGGGGCTCAGGCTCGGGCGTGGCTTCCGTCCCGGCCGTTGACTCTTCGAGCTCCTGGCGACTGGGGCGGGGCAGGTCGCGCATGGCCTGGGGCTGGTCGTCGGGGAACTGGATCAGGTCGGTGAGGTCGCCATTCGAGACGTCAAGAAGCATGACGCGTCCCATGAGGCTCCGCGATGAGGAGCCACCCAGGCGATCCGAGCGCTCGGTCTCTTCCATCAGGTTGACGGGACGCGTCGAGACGATGATGAGGGCCGCTTCACGCAAGGTCGCCGGGGGAACGGCGTCGAAGAGGCCGGAAAGGGTCCCTTCGCCGCAAGGTCGCATGACGGCGAGTTGCTCCAGCAACTCGTGCAGCAACTTGACCGATGCGGGCCCCTGACGGACGCCGGGAGTCGAGCCGGTCCAACCCAGGAGCAGGCGCCGTCCCGTGTGACGGCAAGTCTCCATGCAGACCGTGGCGGCGAACTCGATCAGGAGTTCGAGCGCCTCGCGCTGCTCGGCCGTGACCTTGGTCCTGGGGAGGAACGGGTCGAGGAGGATCGCGAGGTCCTGCTCGTTCTGCTGCTCGAATTCCTTGATCATCGGCTGGCCGAGTCTCGCCGAGGTCCGCCAGTGGATCCAGCGAGGGCTGTCGCCGGGCCGATAGTCGCGGAGGCCGTGGTATTCCTGCTGCTGGGCCGAGCGGTCGTGCCGTTGGCCGCGCCGAGTCTCGGTCGCCTGCCTCTGCATGAGCTGCCAGCGTCGGCTGAGCTGCCCAACCCTCGGATAGACGATGATCTGGCCGGGTTGGGTCACCGTCACCCTGCGTTCCATGAGCCCGAACGGCGATCGCGTGACGATATCCAACGTGCGGAAGCGATACTTCCCCCGCTTCGGGCTCTTCCCCTGCCACCTGACTCTCGCCTTTTCCCGCCCGGGTACGCGAGCGAAGAATACCCGCGGCGTGACGCTCGTCGAGCCCGAGACGCTCCGATCCATCGGGACGAGGTCGTCCTCGATGGCGAGGGCCAGTGCGGCCGTATAAGTTCGAGCATTCTCGAGCAAATAGTCCAGGACGAGTGGTTCGCCGGAGAAGACATATGGCGGGGTCCTCCTGGTCACGCTGAGCCTGCGGAGCATCGATGCGCTGGCGAACATCGACGCGACGATCGGCCCGGCCGCGAGGCCCGAGACGAGCAATATCAGGTTGATCTGTTGATATAAACCCGTCAGCAGCAGCAGGCCCCAGACCACGAGGTATCCCAGGCCCTCCCGGGTCCAGAGCAGGCGTTGCGTAGGCCAGAGGGTCGAGACGAGCCGATGGCCGAACTTGCTGATCCGTCCTCGAGACTCCATCGAACATCCTTCCCCAGCGTCGTGGATCGACCGAGATGTGGGACCGGAGCCATGCCCCGGCGGGCGTCAGGGACCGGCGTTGCGGATGGGAGGATCCCGAACGGGATCCTCACGATCCGGGCCTGCAAATGGTTGGCCGAGGAGAGGGTATCAGGCCGGCACGCGGAGCCGATCGACGATGTCGCGGATGATCGCCTCGGCCGCGCCGAACTCGCCGGCCTGGAGGAACGACTTGCCGACGACGCGGTGCGAGAGGACTGGGATCGCCAGGGTCTTGATGTCGTCGGGCACCACGTAGTCGCGTCCCGAGACCAGGGCCAGGCTCTGCGCGGCGCGATAGAGGGTCAGGGCCCCGCGGGTGCTGACGCCGACGTGAAGATCTTCCCCCTTGCGGGTGGCGTGGACGATATCGAGCAGGTAGTCGGCGATCGACTCATCGACGCGGACGTGGCGCACGGCCTTCTGGAGCTGGAGGATGTCCTCCGAGGTCAGCACCGGGCGGAGCGTCTCGACCGGCTCGCCGTCGCGATGGCTCGAGAGCACCCGGCGCTCCTCGGATCGGAGGGGATAGCCGAGGCGGAGCCGGATCATGAAGCGGTCGAGCTGGCTTTCGGGGAGGACGTAGGTGCCTTCAAACTCGTACGGATTCTGCGTGGCAAGTACAATGAAGGGGGGCTCGAGTTCGTAGGTCTTCCCTTCCACTGAGACCTGGCCGTCTCCCATGGCCTCGAGCAAGGCACTCTGCGTCCTGGGGGTGGTCCGGTTCACCTCGTCGGCCAGGATCACGTTCGAGAAGATCGGGCCAGGCTTGAAGACGAACTCCCCGGTAGCCCCATTGTAGACGCTCGAACCGAGGATGTCCGAGGGGAGCAAGTCGGGGGTGAACTGGACGCGGCGGAATGAGCAGTCGATGCTCGCGGCGATCGCTCGTGCCAGCAAGGTCTTGCCGACCCCGGGGACGTCTTCGATCAGGATGTGCCCCTCCGCCAGCAGCGCGACCACGGCCAACTTGATGGCCTCGGGCTTGCCCAGGACCACGGAGGCGATGTTGTCGATCAGGCGGTTCAACGAAGCCGTCAACTCGTCAAGGCCGGGTGCCGAGACCTCGGAGGCCTGGGGAGCATTCATGCGGTGTCCTTCGAATCGCGAATCGATACCGGTGCAGCCGAGGGGACTTGCAACATCGACAGACCTTGGGCGTGATGAGCCTGTCCACAGACGTCCTCCACCTCAGTATAAGCGACGCGAACCCTCGATTCCAACGCGTGCCTTGACGGGGCACGAGAGATTACGGACAAGACGGGCGAAGTCCCGGATTTTTGGGTGCCCAAGGTGAAGTTCTTGTGTTACGGTGCGATCGGCTGGCATTAACAGGGTCGATTCACTCCATCCAAGGCCCAGGGAGGGACGACGCGATGGCCGAACCCACGCGGCACATTCTCCTCTTGGCCGGGCGCCTCGGTACCCATTACGCCGACGGGCCCCTCGACGCGATCCTGGACCGCCTCGAACACGCGGGGATGTCGGTCCAGGTCCTTTGCACATCCAATGAGGGGGATGGCGACGAAGGCGACCGCATCATCGAATGCCCCGGTCTCGGCGTCCGCTGGCAAATGGCCCTGGCGATCCGTCGCCTCCGCCTCGACGAGTCGATCCATCGCCCCGACCTCCTTCACGTCATTCACACCGAAGCGGCCCCGGCGGGTCTGGCCATCGCCGAGCACTGGCGGCTACCTTACCTCCAGACCGTCGACGAGTTCCTCGGGCCGCACGATCGCCTGCGCCTGAGCGAGAAATGGTGCAGGCGGCTGGTCCCCGTCACATCCGAACTCTCGCATGACTTGTCCCAGCAATTCGGCGTTCCCGCGAGCTTGATGACGACCATCGGCATGGGGCTGGATGTGCGGCCCGTGGCGAATCCGCCCCAGACCGATCGTCCTCGCTCGGCTCGAGTCCCCGTCATAGGCACGGCGGGTCCCCTGACGGCCTCGTCGGGCTTCTCGACATTCCTGAACGCCGCGCGCCGGGTTCTCGATGCCGGAGCCGACGTCGAGTTCGTGATCGCCGGGGAAGGCGAGGACGAGGCCGACCTGCGGCGCCGGGCCGAGCGGCTCAAGATCACCGATCGC
Source organism: Singulisphaera chitinilytica (assembly GCF_049331405.1). Taxonomy (NCBI): domain Bacteria; kingdom Pseudomonadati; phylum Planctomycetota; class Planctomycetia; order Isosphaerales; family Isosphaeraceae; genus Singulisphaera; species Singulisphaera chitinilytica. The sequence continues at coordinate 4,067,741 of NZ_CP186274.1, read as the reverse complement.
GTCACTTTCGCCGGCCAGCCGGTCGAAGGCCTCGATTTTTGGAGCGTACTCGACCTTTTCTGCCAGACGTCGGTCGTCCCGACAGTAGGGCGCTCGCTGGGATTGGCGATGGCCGCGGGCGTCCCCTCGATCGCCTCCGACATTCGCGGACTACGCTCGCTCGTCATGCACGAGGAGACGGGCCTTCTCGTCGTCCCGAACGATTCGGGGGGACTGGCAAACGCCATCATCTCTCTGTTGCGAGACCCCGATCGAGCCCGGATGCTCGGCCAGGCAGGGCAGAAGACGATCATGAGTCGTTTCGACCCCGACCAGGAAGCCAGGGCGTTGGCGACGCTCTACCAGGAAATCCTGGCACTTGAAACGGCCGGTGAACCGCGAGCGGCCGTCCTCGTCTGAAGCGACTCCGGACTAAGCCGGCCGTTTGGGTCCGTCGTTCAAGGTCGGATTCAGGTGTGCGGCTCGGCCGCGGCGACGGCCTCGGGCATCGAGCCCCCGCCGGAGACCCAGCGATAGACCTCGGCGAGTCGCGAGACCTGCTGGTCCCACGTGTATTTTTGCTCGACCAGGGCCCGGCCGATCTGCCCCATCTCGGCGCGTTCTTCGGGGCTCCGATCCAGGAGGTCGCGAAGGCCTTGCCTCACGGCGTCGACGTCGGGGGTGACGACGATGCCCCCCTCGGCCTCGCCGAGTTCGTCGAAGTAGCAGGTCGTCGTGATCAGAGACGGCAGGCGTGACCCGAGCGCCTCGAGGATCGCCATGCTGAAGCCTTCACTGTAGCTCGGCAGGATGAAGGCATCGGCCGCGCCCCAGACCTGGCGGGCCCGCTCGCCCGAGACGTGACCGACCCAGGTCACTCGCGACGAGAAATTGTCGGCCGCCGCCCGGTCGAGGAAGGGCCCGAGGGCTCCGTCGTCCTTGCCGGCCAGGAGGATATGGACGTCCGGGTAGTCGTTCTTGATCGTGGAGAAGGCCTCGGCGAGCATGTCGAGCCCCTTCTTCACGTGGATCCGCCCGAAGAAGAGGAGCAGGAACTTGCCGGCGAGTTCGGGGAACTCGGCCTCGAGGACGGAGCGATCGGGCAGGCTATCGAAAGGGGCGAGGTTCACGCCGTTGGGGATGTAGCAGACCGGGGTCGTCGGGGCGAGCGCCCGCAGGTAGCCAATTTCGGGTCGGGACAGGGCGTGGAGGCATGCCGCGCGGCGAAGGTTCTTCCCCTCGATGAGGGCCGTATAGATCTTCTTTTTCAAGGCCTTATGCCGCAGCGCCCAGGGCTCGGCATGGCCGTGAGCCGTGATCAGATAGGGGATCGAGGATGAGCGGGCTGCGCGGGCCCCTCGACGCGTCTGGACCTGCCAGAGGCCGTGGATATGCACGACCTCGGCCGTGCGGACCATGGACTCCAGGTCGGTTTCGGGCCCCCGGAGCGAGACCTGGGGCGGGATCTGCGTATCCCCGAGCGCCGAATGCGTGGGGGTCACGATCGTGACTGGCGTGTCGTTCCGCTCCGCCAGGCCGCCCGTCATGCCCAGGATGCTCGGCACCATGCCGCCGTCGCGAACCGGATCGAGGCCGTTGCAGAGGTGCAGCCAGCCCTCGCGGAAGGTCCGTGGGGATGAGGTGCGAGGTGATTTGGTAGTCAGGGCGACGGCCGAACGAGATGGCGCATCCATGTTGCATCTCCAGGGCTCGACGAGGAGCCGTTGTCTTCTCAGGGCATCGGCGTGATGCGTGATTCTTGTCGAAACCTCGGTCCGAGATTCAGGAGCCCGACGCCAGGAGCCGATACCTCGGCCTCTTCTTCGAGGGGCCCCGGGCGGCGACGGCGATGGCCTCGAGGGTCCCCCGGGCGAACCGCTCGGGTCCCCACTCCGAGGCGACCGCCGCGGCCCGTCTCCCCTGGGCCAGTCGATCGGCCTCCGGCTGGGTCGCCATCCATTCGAGGCAGGCGGCGAGGCTGTCCTCGTCGCGAGGATCGAAGCGTCGGCCGGTCGAGTCCTTCCCTTCGGGGACGAAGGTCTCGACGGCGCCAGCGAGGTCGGAGACGAGTAGCGGCAGTCCGCAGACCGCCGCCTCGTTCACGACGAGGCCCCAGGGCTCCATCAGGCTCGGATGGACGAAGGCCGACGCATGGGCATACCAGCGAGGGAGGACGTCGGCCTGGAGGAATCCGGGGCGATGAATCGAGTCGGCGAACCCGCTCTCAACGATGGCCGCTTCGACCTCATCGGCATTGGGACCGCCGCCGCAGAGGACGAGGTCCCACGGCCGGAATCCTTCCGCCAGGCCGCGTCGATAGCGTGCATAGGCACGCACCAGCATCGGCAGGTTCTTCTCGGGCACGAAACGATTGACCGCGATGAAGTAGCTCGCCTCGGGAAGTCCGGAACGCCCCGCCGGATCCTGCCGGGCCGAGTCCGCCAGCGTCGCGTAATGATCGTTGTCGACGGCGTTGTAGCCCAGGGCGATGCGATCGGCCGGCAGGCCGAGGTCGACGAGGTAATCGCGATGCCGGGGACCGCCCACGAGCCCGGCCGAGCACCGCTCGACCCGGCCTCGCTTGATGACCTCTTTCCACCAGACGCGCGGATGGTCGATGGACTGGCTCTCGGACATCAGGATGACGGGCACGTCATGCTTCCAGCCCCAGCGAAGGGCGGCGCGCGACTCGGGGCGAGCGTAACCGACGATCGCGACCGCCGAGGGCTGGTCCCGATCGAGGGCCGCGTAGATCGCCTGGGAGCAGGCGCCACCCGAGAGCCGCTCGACGGCCTGATCCGGGAAGAAGGTCGACCAGGCGAAGGGCTCGTCGCCCCGGGCTGGCTGCCAGGGATACCGCTTCTCGGTCCCCGCCATCTCGTAGGCCAGGAGCTTCCCGCCATCCTCTTCCAACGCCACCGCGAGGGCGCGAAGTCGCGCGAGGTGATAGGGGCCGAAATTGGTGAAGCAGATCGCCAGGGTCGTGCTCATGGATGTTGCTTCCAATGCCGAGTCGCTTCGGATCGCATGCGTTCGCGAGATGGTCCCGGCCGAGGCTAGTCGTGCGAGTACGACCCTTGTGAATAGGAGGGCGATGGCGCACCTTCATGTCCCGGGAAAGGACCGGGCGCCCTGGAACCCAGGAAACGATTCACGAACCAGAGGAAGACCAGGAGGGGCATCGTCGTAAACCCGTAATTATAATAGAACCAGATAAGCGGATCGTCGTTCACGACCATGAACCAGGCGTTATAATAACTGATGGCCCAGTAGGTCTGCACCCACGGCACGTGGCTATATGTCAAGAAGTACGTGTAGGCCATTCGGAGGAAGATGCCGATGCAGGCCATCACGATGAACGTGCCCGTCGCCCCGCCGTTGAGTTGAGTGGCCCCCATGAGCCCGATGGCGGGGCCGGCGAAGTCGGCGTCCCGTTTCATCTCGGAGCCCGCTATCCAGGCCTTGACCCACTGCTCGCGGCCGAAGAGCGGCTTCTCCGGCCAGACGATCCGCGGTATGAACGTCGAGAAGACGCGCAGGTAGTTCATACCGAAGTCGAAATCCGAACGATAAGGCACCACGTCCATCATGAGCAGGAATCCGCCGTACTCGGTCGTCTCCTTGGTGGTCGCGTAGTTGTCGTCGTCCTCGCTCTCGATGTTCATGTTCTGGAGGATCCAGGCGGGGTCGAAGTCCGCCAGGAATGAGACGAACCCCGAGAACGTCCTCTCGTGGGAACGGTCGTAGCGCCAACTGATCGCGATGACGACGGCCATGAGCCCGCAGACGGCCGTCGAGATCAGGACAGGCCAGGATGGTCGCTTAAACTTCGAGACGTAGACCGCACAGATCACGGAAAGCACGCCGACGAGCGAGTGAGAACGCTTTCCGTTGAACATCCAGATCAGGACGTAGAGCCCGCCCGTGGCGACCCCGGCCCAGAAATAGAGCTTCCGGGGTGGGCTGCCCGTCCTGCCCGTCACGATGAGCATGATGGCGGCCACCAGCATGACGAACGGGAATGAGTGGAGCAGGGCCGCTTCCGGCGAGATCTCGACCTGATCGCCGGGATCGTTGCGAAGCATGATCCCCGAGCAGATCAACCCCCAGATGATCAGGACCGGACTGATCGCACCGATGGTCTTGGAAGACCAGCCCGTGGGAGGTTTGGGCAAGAGCTTGGAGAGGAGGTTCCCCACCCCGCAGTGATACACGAACAGGAACCAAATCAAGGCCCAGAATGCTCGCTGATTGGCTGCCAGGACGACGTCCGGCCCGCGAACCCCAAGGGCCCAGTCGTGGTAGGAAAGGGCCTGAACGACATAGACCTGGACATAGCCCACGAAGAAGAGCCACACGGGCGCGAATGGGTCGAACTTCTTGCTGATCAGTTGGATCAGGAAGTAGATGACCATGACGGCGGCCGTGCCGTAGACGTAGTTCAGTTCCACTGGAGTTCTCTCGTCAAAGAATTGACGTGATCCTCTCCGATGACGGTGGATAGCGCCGTAAGGACCGAGGCGTGATACCGGGGCCAGTCGAACGCGAGCGATCGCTCTCGCGCCGAGCCCGCGAACTGCGCACGCAACTCAGCGTCGCTCCCGAGCCGCTCCATGGCTGCGGCGAGTGATAGGGAGTCGCCCGAGGGGACGATGAAGCCTTCGCTCCCGTCTCGAACCACCGAACCCGCCTCGGGCGTGACGATCGAGGGGAGCCCGCAGGCGAGGGCCTCATAAGTCACGACGGCCGAGCCTTCGAACAGCGACGGGAAGACGAAGACGTCGGCCTGGGCCATCCGCCCCGGCATCTCGGAGTGTCCGACGCGCCCGAGCACCTCGACGTCGTCGAGATAGCCCTCGAGCGGCCGCTCATCCTTGGGCAGCGCCCCCAGCAACTGGAGTCGCCATCCCGGCCGCTTGATCTCGCGCCAGGCCTCGAGGAGATATTTAATCCCCTTGCGCTGGGTGATGCCCCCGGCGAACAGGAATGTGCAGGAAGAATCGTGGATCTTCGCGGGATCGGGGAGGAATCGCCTGGTATCGGCCGCGTAAGGGACGACCTCGATCCGTTGGCGAGGGGTACCGTAACGGGCCAGTGTGTTCGCGATGTGGTCCGAAGGGACGAGGATCCGATCGGCGAATTCGAGGTCTCGGAGCCGCCTCTGGTGCAGCCAGTCGAGCTCATCCGGGTCGAGGACGCCATCTCCCAGGTAGATCGGGAAGAAGTCGGGCGAGCATTCGGCCTCGCGCTCCAGGACCAGCTTCTCCTCGCGGACGTCGCCGTGGACCATGCTCAGGATGCTGGGGATGCCCAGATCCCGGCAGAGGGGCAGCGAGAACTCGGAGGCGACGTCACTGAAGGCGAAGAGCGTGCCGGGGCGCCGACGCTTGATCACGCCGGCGAGGATGCGGTCGAAATGGCGAGTCCGCCAGCGAGCCACGCGGCGTCGGCTCGACGACCACCGTCCCGAGAGCCGGTTCTCGAGCTGGATGGCCGCGTCGAAACCCCAGGCGGCCTCGACACGTTCCGAGGGGATCTCAGCGTCACGCCGACGATTAAGCACGCGTTCGACCTTGGCCCAGGGCTTCGGGGCAAGGCGGCCGGCGAATTGCAGCAACTTGCTGGTGCCGCGGTAGTAAGCACCTGTGAGGAAGCGATCGAGCAGCCCGGCTTGATCCAGGCCGATCACCGCCTGATAGGCTGGCGGCCTGGCATCGGGGCATGCGACGAGTGTATTGCGGGCGGGAGGAAGATTCATGGTGGATGGCTCATTCATCCGTGGAGCCTGATCGTGGGTGGTATCCTTCCACCGAGCATCCTAATCATGCCCTGGGGCCCGCGTCAAGCGACGCCGAAGTCGCGGCACGGCTAATCACAGTTAGAAGATGCCCAGCGTGGCGAAGAGATCGCTGATGCGGCTGGCATTCCTTCGCATCGCCCCGGCGATGTTGGTGCTCCCCGTCGATCGTATCAAGCCGAGGGCCAGGTTCCGTAACGCCGCAAAGACCTCGGGGCCGAAGCCTTTGCGAATCCGGCTGGCATCTTCTCCCAGGCTCACGTCTCGCACATGGTGCGAGCGGTTCTCGATGGTCCAATGGCCGCGCGACCAGCGCAGGAGTTCCTCGGCACCGGCCATCGAACGCGGCACGCTGGTGATGAAGTGGCGGGTCTCCGTGGTGCGCTTGCCGTCGCGCAGCACGACCGAGTCGATTCGGCCGACCTGGCCCACTCCGGGCCAGTCCAGATAGCCGTTCAGGGCCGTCGTGGCCGTCGACGTGCGACGCTCGGTGCGGCCATGTCCTTTCTCCAAGGTGGTCGCTGTGTCGATGGCCTCAAGCCAGAGGCGCCGCTGCCGGGGGGGAAAGAGCCTCTACGGCTCCCGGGGCGAAGGCCGCTCGGATGTCGGCCGGGAGTGCGGGCTGATTGTCCTTGACCACCCAGAGGTAATGGCCGCCGCTGTCGACGATCTGTGAGGTGGACCCCATTGTCTAGACCAAAAAACGGCGATCCTTCGCTACTGTCCAATCAGGCCGTCGTGGCTCTGTCCGCTCGGTAGACCGTCCCTGGAGTCCGGTACCCCAGGGATTCGTGGAGCCGATCCTCGTTATAGAAGCCGAAGTATCGCCTCAACCCTCGCTGCAGCTCCGGCACCGTCTCGTAGCCTTGGATGTAAATATCTTCGTATTTCACGGTCCTCCAGAGCCGTTCGACGAACACGTTATCCAATGCCCTGCCGCGTCCATCCATGCTCACGGCTATCCCGGCCGCCTCAAGCCTCCCGGTGAACGCCTCGGCCGTGAACTGGACCCCTTGGTCCGTGTTGAACACCTCGGGCTTCCCCGACCTCAAGGCATCTTCCAACATCTCCAGGCAGAAGGAGCCGTCCAGCGTGTTCGACAGCCGCCAGCCGATCACGTACCGGCTGTACCAGTCGATCACCGCCGCCAGGTACATGAACCCTCCACTCATCGGCACATAAGTGATGTCCGTGCTCCACACGTGGTCCGCTCGCCGGGCTTTGACACCTCGCAAGAGATAAGGGTAGATCTTATGGCCTCTCCCGGCCTGACTCAGCCTGGGCTTGGCATAGATCGCTTCCAGGCCCATCTTCCGCATCAGGCGCTGTACTCGCTTCCGATTGACCTCCTCACCTCGTTGTTCCAGCCAGGCGGTCATCTTGCGGCTGCCGTAGAACGGGCATGCCGTATATTGCTCGTCGATCAACCGCATCAGGCGCAGGTCCTCGGGCGACTCACCCGCAGGTCGGTAGTAGAGGCTCGATCGGCTCAGCCCCAGCAACTCGCACTGGCGGCGCACGCTCAACCGGGGATGATCCGGCTCGATCAAGGGCCTTCGGTCCTCAACTGAATGGGGCGACTTTTTTCAGCCACTCGAGTTCCATCTTGAGGCGCCCGATCTGTTCGAAGAGTTCGGCCTGGCGTGCCTCGGCGTCAGCCGAGGCCGCCTTGGCCGGACTCCCGAAGACCTCCTCGGCACTGCTGATGAGCTGCTTCTTCCAGCCATGGATCGATGTGGGATGGACGCCATAGTGGCCGGCCAACTCGTTGATCGTGCGGTCTCCCTTGAGGGCCGCCAGGGCGACTTGAGCCTTGAACGCCGCCGTGTGGACTTGCCGCTTCCTCGCCATCCGTCCTCCTCCTCAGACCCGTCTGAGTAGCTTAACAGATGGTCCAGTTTTCGGGGTCCACCATACTGACGGCTCAGGTCGCGTTGACAGAAGATGGCATCGCCGGTGATGAGACGGCCCTCGAGGACCAACCCCGAGAGGAGCTGGAGGGCGGCCTTATGTTCATTCGTCTTGTCCTTGGCGCCGTCGGGCACCTTGGCCTGGGCCACGGTCAGCCCGGATCGGTGGGCGACCAGCGAGAGCAGATGAACGGCTTTGTTCAGGCCATCGAAGCTGCCGCGAACCGACTTACCGTCCAGGGCGAAGGGGGCAAGGAGGCCTTCGTCCTCCGCGGGGATTTGGCCGAGCAGGGCCTCGGCCCAGCGGGTCAAGGCCGCCTCCAGTGCGGCCGGCGAGAGGGCCATGAGGACCTTGCGAATGCCGCCGGACTTGGGAGGACGCCTAGTGAATCCGAGGCGATGCATGAACGCGATGTCCTGGTCGTGGGCCCATTGGCCGATGGCGGCATAACTGCGGGAGCCACACATGATGGCGCAGCAGGCCAAGGCGAGGACGGCCGATAGGGGATGCTGGCGGCCGTGTCGACTGCGAGGGTCGAGGACCTCATCGAGGAAATGGAGCAAGCCGAGATTTGAGGGTGCGTCCATGCCAAGGATCTCGAAAGGGGTCGTTCTAAGCCGAAGACGCTTCTCTAACCTCCCCACAATGAATCCGTCAATAGCCCTGGAAGTCGCGGTCGGGCCGGTCGATTGTGGTGAAATCTCCGAGACATCAGGTCCCTACCGGCCTAGAGTGCCCCGGGAATGCGAGGAAACCCGGGTTTTCCACCTTCGACTCCCGAGGAATCTTAAGATTCCTTGCAAAAATAAAACTCAATCTCATTGCGGCGCCAGAGAGTTACGGTAAGTCAGAACAAAATATCTAGGAAAGGTTTTGCCCTAGCGATACCATGCTTCCGTGGGCAGTCCGGCCCATGGTCGGCTCGATTGAATCGAGCTGCGAGTTATGCACCATATGAGGAAGGGACTCCACGATGACCGCAGCAGCCTGGCCCCATCTCTATAGCGAATACGCCACCGACGAGGCCGACCAGACGAATGCCTATGTCTGGCCGCCGCTGTTTAAGCTCATCGAATCCTTGCCCAAGGGGAGCCACGTCCTGGATGCCGGTTGCGGCGCCGGCTTCTTCGCCAAGGAGCTGAACGACCGAGGCTTCGAGGTTTGCGGGATGGACCTGGCAGAGTCGGGGATCGCCCGTGCTCGTCGGCTCTGGCCCGCCGTCGATTTCAAGCTCGCCTCCGTCTACGACAACATCCAGGATCTCTTCGGCCGGCAGTTCGACGCGATCATCTCCCTCGAGGTCGTCGAGCATCTCTACGACCCGCGACTCTTCCTGTCTCGGATGCGTGAAGGACTTCGCCCGAACGGACGACTGATCCTCTCCACGCCTTACCACGGCTACCTCAAGAATTCGCTGATCGCCCTCAAGGGGGGCTTCGACGTTCACGTGTCTCCCCTCTGGGACGGCGGCCACATCAAGTTCTGGTCGCGAAGGACCCTGACGTCCCTGCTCGAGGAGCAAGGATTTCGCGTGAATGGCTTCGTCGGAGCCGGTCGGCTTCCTTATCTGTGGAAGTCCATGATCCTGGACGCGACGCGAATCTGATCGGGCTTCGAGGCCACACTCCCGAGGATTCGCCAACGCCACGCATCAACGAATTCCTTTCCCCCCCCTCGACCCCTTGCTTCGATTCCAACTCGATCCTTGCCGCGCGGCCCAGTGCCCGCAATGACTCCGCGCGCCCTTACTGCCTAGCTCAACGATAAAGAGTCCATCAGCTTTTGTCTTAACTCCTTTTGCTCGGGCCATAATGCGACACGCGATCGAATGCCGGACGAAAAGTTGCTTGCCGGGGGAAACGCCTGGTCTGTAGAGTAGGCTTTGCATGATGCAAGGTCCGCGCGTCCGACATCGCTGCCGAGGAATGGAGACCTCCTGGGAATGGCTAGCACCATCGTTGAATCAAACCTCCCTACATTCTCGCCTCAGTCCGAAGTTCAACCCGACGTCCGACCGTCGAATCTCGTTGTGGCATTCGCCCTGGCATTGCTCGGCGTCCTCGCCACGCGCTGGCCGGTGATGCGGTTGGTTCCCGTCGATTACGACGAGATCAACTTCATCGAGATCAACCGCAACTTCCTTCTCCCGGCGCAGCACACTCTCTTCCTCGCCGGCGGAAGGATCCTCGGGAATCTCGTCGGCGACGGCTATCGAGGGATCATCCTCCTCGACATGCTGATGAGTGCCCTGGCCCTCACGAGCGCCTGGTGGTGGCTACGGTCGCTGGTGAAGCCCTCGACTGCAATCGCGGCGACCGTCGTCCTCGGGGTCGGCCCGGTCTTCTGGGCGTATGGAGCCATGGCGGGGAACTACACGGCGATCGTCGCCGTCGGATGCTTCCTCCTGGGTATCGCGACTCGGACACACACCAATCCCAGGCCCTGGCATCCGTTCGCGGCTGCGGCGGTCCTGGCGGTCGGGACTGGCTATCGTTCGGACATCGGGACTCTCTGGCTACCCGTCTTCTTCGTGATCCTCTGGCATCACCGCTGGCGCAGGGCATTCGCGACGGCCGCATTTTTCACCGTGTTGAATCTCGCCTGGATCACCCCGATGGTCATCAACGTCGGGGGCTGGGAGGCCTACTCGGCGCAGAACCGCGAGTTCGCCTATCGTTGCGGATATCTCAATTCGATCTGGAATCTCGGCTTCGTCGATGCCCCCGTGCGTTACGGCGTCAAGGCCGCAATGGCTCTGGTCTGGACCCTCGGGCCGGGCTTGCTGTTCGCGCCGAGGGGAATGGCACGGTTGCTGCGTCAACCGCATGGGCGTTACCTCGCGGCGATCCTCGTACTTTGCATCCTACCGCCGCTGGCGTCACATCTCCTGGTGCATTTCGGCGTTCCCGGGTACGCGTTTCACTATGTGCCGGCATTGCTCATGCTGGTGACGCTCGGGATCGGCCGGGCCCCCGAGCCGATCGCTTCGACTTCGGAGACGGTGAATTCGCCCACGGACCAGGCCCTGCGCCGGCTCTCATTCCTCGCAGCGGCCATGGCGGTCCTGTTCTGGTTCTATCCGGGCGAGTATAAGAAACCGGGCCTCAAGTCGGACTTCGACCTGGCCTTCGCGCGACATACCCGGGCGGGCCTGCGTGTCCATACCATCTATCGCACGCCCAGCACCTGGAGGACGGCGAACTCGGTCCCGCCCCTATCGCCTTCGGCGAATTGATCGGCTCATCAACATGACATGAGCAGAAGTCCGCTCCGATCCGCTGGATCGGAGCGCCCTAAACGACGAAGCGTCCGCCGACCTCGTTTTGCGAGGATGGCGGACGCTTCGTCATTTCCAGTCTGTCAAGCCTTCCGGCCGGACTCAGCCGGCGACGGCATCTTTGATGAGATGCCCCTGGAGATCGGCAGGGGGATTGATCCCGAACAGCTTGAGGATCGTCGGGGTCACATCCATCAACTGGAGGCCATCCACGGGGCCATGCGGCTTGATGGTGGGGCCGTTGAGGATGATGAGCCCGTTCTGGGCATGATTCGCGTCATCGGGGCCGGTGTCGTTCTCGAAGGTGTGGATTTCCCCGGTGCCAAGCGTGCCGACCGAGCGCCAGCGCAAGTCGCCGAAGTAGACGAAGAGATCCGGCGGTGCCTCGCCGCGGGTGACCTTGTAGAGCGATTCCGGTTTCAGAACGCGGGTGCCGATCGGCTGGCCCTGAGGGTCGCCGAGGGCTTCGAGCTCCGCGATCAGGCGGTCGCGGGTCGCCTCGTACTCTTCGGGCGGGATCAGGCCCTGGGGCTCGCGCCCCTTGACGTTGAGGAAGAGTCGGCCGTAATAGCCGCCCGATCCCCAGGCCGTCGTCTTGGCCCAGTCGACCTTGAGCGCCTCGAGCCGAGAGGGGGCCGTCGGGGGTTCGTGGAGGACGAGGTAGCCCTTCTGGTAGAGCCACTCGTTGAGCGCGATGCCGCCGTCCATGCACTTGGCGCCGTGGTCGGAGACGACGATCACGTTAGCGTCTTTCGGGATGATCTCGAGGAGTTCGCCGATCTTGCGGTCGACGTGCTCGTAGTAGTCGGGGATCACGCTCTCGAACGGATTCCCAGGCTCATAGCGGTGGTGGGCCGGGTCCATGTACTGCCAGAAGGCGTGGTGGACGCGGTCGGTGCCCATCTCCACCATCATGAAGAAGTCCCAGGGCTTCGTCGTCATGAAGTGTCGGGCCAGGGCGAACCGCTTGTCGGTCATCCGGACGAGCGAGTCGCGGATCTTGCCCTTATCCGGGGTCCGGAAGTCGCTGACGTCGAATTCGTAGGGGTGGACGTCGGGCAGTCCGGCGATCTCGGTCTTGAGCTCGGGAGGGAAGGTGTAGTTGGACTGGATGGAGGGGGTGAGGAAGTCCGTCACCATCAGGCCGTTGACCGGGCGCGGGGGATACGTCTGCGGAACCCCGATCAGGATCGAGCGTTTGCCGGCCGCACCCAGCATGTCCCAGAGGAGAGGCTCCTTGACGGCCAGGGCGGTCGCCGTGGTCATCTTCTCATAGGAGCGATCGGCCCGGTTGCGGAAGCCGTAGTAGCCAAGAGTCCCCGGATCCTTGCTGGACATCATCGACATCCAGGCGGGGACCGTGATGGGCGGGTCGCAGCTTCGGAGTTGGCCCCAGACGCCTCGCTCGCGGAGTCGCGTCAGGTTGGGTAGCCGACTGGCATACCGATCGAAGACCAGGCTGGGCTCGGCACAATCTAGACCGATCACCACCACCTTGGTATTAGGCCCGGGGCTCATTCTCGCTGCACTCCCTGCCGAAGTCACCGTCGGCGCTTCGCAAAAGTAAGTATGAAAGACTGCCAACGGAAGTCGGCCCGGAGAGCCGCCGTGCCGATGGCTGCCCGAAGACCGACCCTTCGAATCGGGTCGACAAGCAGTTCATCGAGGGCGAATCTCGGGCCGATTCGGCGTGAATCGTGTCAGGCCGTGGCGTATCCGGCCGCGAACTTCTCACGCCTGGCGAGTTCGAGGTCGTGCTCGACCATCATCTTCACCAGGCCCTGGAACGAGACCTCGGGCTTCCAGCCGAGGGTCTTCTCGGCGTGGCTCGCGTCGCCGAGCAGCACGTCGACTTCCGACGGCCGCATGAAGCGCGGGTCAAACTCGACGAAGTCGCGATAGTCGAGGTCGAGCAGCGAGAAGGTGATCTCGAGGAATTCGCGGACCGAGTGGGTTTCGCCCGTCGCGACGACATAATCGTCCGGCTTCTCTTGCTGGAGCATGAGCCACATGGCGCGGACGTAGTCGCCGGCGAAACCCCAGTCACGCTTGGCCTCGAGGTTCCCCATCACCAGCTTCTTCTGGAGCCCTTCCTTGATCCGGGTGGCCCCCAGGGTAATCTTGCGGGTGACGAACGACTCACCCCGGCGCGGGCTCTCGTGGTTGAAGAGGATGCCCGAGCAGGCGAAGAGGTCGTAGGCCTCGCGGTAGTTGACGGTCTGCCAGTGCCCGTAGAGCTTCGCACAGGCATAAGGGCTGCGCGGGTGGAACGGGGTCTCGAGCGTCTGGGGCGGCGCGGCCGACCCATACATCTCGGAGCTGGAGGCCTGGTAGAACTTGACAGGGTGCGTCCGGTGCAGGTGGCGGACCGCCTCGAGCAGGCGGAGCGTACCCAGGCCCACGACGTCCGCCGTGTAGAGCGGCTGGTCGAAGGAGACGCGGACGTGGCTCTGGGCACCGAGGTTGTACACCTCGTCGGGACGCACGACCTCCATGAGCGACGAAAGGCTCGACGCGTCGGCGAGGTCGGCGTAATGGAGGTGGAACCGGTCGCGGACGTTCGGGTCCTTGAAGATGTGGTCGATCCGCTGTCGATTCAGGCTGCTCGAGCGGCGCACGAGGCCGTGGACGACGTAGTCCGGCTTCGAGAGCAGGTATTCGGCGAGATAGGAGCCGTCCTGACCGGTGATCCCCGTGATCAAGGCACTCTTCATGCGTCCATTCCTCTCCGGTGAGGTCCCGACGGCCGAGGCCAGGGGCTACCGTCCTTCAGAAGGGTTACCGAAACGTGGAACTCAAGGGACATAGTAATCGGCCCGATCCTTGGGAAGGAAAGGCTCCAACGCGACGAGCAGTTCCTTCGCGAAGTCGTCGAGCGCCTCCCCGTTGGGATCGAGGTCGCCGGGGCAGAAGACCTCGACGGTCATCCCCGACCCTCGCGTCGTCCGCCCGTGGCTGCTCCGGCTCGTGATCGGGAGCTTCCTGACGTAGCGTTCGAGCGATCCTTCCCCGAAAATGTAGTACCAGAAGCCAATTCCCTCAACCTGGTCTTCTTTCGTATAGGCCAGCCGCATGATCCGGCGCTTCTTGCCGGGCTGGTACTCGACGTCCTTCTCCTTGCAGAGGGACTCGACCTTCGCCCAGCCGCTCGACGGGAGGCAGACCTCCGGCGAATGCCGCAGATTCAGGCCCTCGGTCGAGTAGTTGATCCAGAGCCCGAAGCTGCGCCCCGGCTGCTTGCGCCACTCGTAGATCCGGTTGATGAAATCGGTCGTCTGGGCCCGATCGATAATGTCCTGCTTGACCGGTTCGTCGCGGCCGACCCAATCGCCGAGCTGCATCGGCAGCGTCGCCAATGAGCCGTTGAGCGGAGGGCGCTCGATCTTCACGTACGATTCGAGCGCCGCCTGCGCCGCGTACCCGCAGGTCAGGAGGGCTCCGCAGATCACCACTCTCGTCAAAGGTGACATGAAATTGCCTTGGCTCTATAAATGATCGATGATCTATCGATGATATCCGGGGGTTGCTCGGTGCGTTCCTTCGTCCCGAAGGTCACGCGACGGCCGGCGGTGGCGGGGAGTTGACGAGCAAAGCAACCTGATCGAGTGCCGAGCGCCCGAGGCTGAGCAGGGCGAGGCCGAATCCCATCATCAGGAGGCCTTCGAGCGTGTGGTATGTCCCCGAAGCATACTGCTTATCGACGAAGTACATGATGTAGCCGGTTAGGATCACTCGCGTGACATTCGCGGTGATGGCGATCGGGATCGCCGACAGGATGACCGCGACGCGATACCATCCCGGCCGCCCCGAGAGGTAGGCGACGGCCGCCGTGAGGGCGAGGAAGCCCGTCAACTGACGCATGCCGCTGCAGGCCTCGGCCACGAACATCTGGATCCCGCCAGGGAGGGACATCATGTTCCCTTCGCAGAGGGCCGGGACGCCCGTGGCGTTCAGCACCACGGTAGCAATCTGGCTGGCCAACAACTGCAAAGGAGAGGCAAACTTCGTGTACAGGGCGATGGGAAGCGGAACCATGAAGATCAGGAAGAAGATCGCGAAGCCGTAACGTCGGAGGGCCTGTGTGCCGCCGATCAAGGCACAGACCCCGGCGACGCCCAGCAAAAAGGCGAGGTCGCCGAGGAAGGGGATCGGCAGCAAGACCATCACCAGGCGACCGAAGAGCGAGACCGCGAGCATGAACAGGCCGAGGCCAACGCCCCCCTTGGTCGAGATCGGGCCGCGTTTGTAAGCCAGATTCGCGAAATAGAGGCTGATGAACGGGACGAGGAAGCCGTGGCTGTAGTTCTCGTCGGTCGTCCAGGCATAGACGAAGTGGCGGAGATTCACCTCGAACGTCATGCAGAGGAGCAGGAGCGAGATGACGGTGCCGACGAACCAGCCTCTCTGGTTCGGGTCGGACCAGGATTCGAGCACCAGGTCCCGGAGGTCCCTCTCCCGGGCGGGAGCCTCGGAGACTTTCGAGGTTGCGGCGACACTCGCCGAGGATACGGGCGTCGTCCTGGCCGGTCCGGCCAGGATCTCGGATTGACTCGTCCGTGAGTGGGCCGATTCATCAATCGTGAATCGAGCCCCGTCTTCGCCAATTCCCTGCATGGCTGGCTCCGTGACTCCGGAATCCTCCCGTGGGGGGGTGAAGGGGGCGCTGGGCGTCGTCGCCATGACCGTTGTCCTTAAGATCCGTCCCGGACGATGGAATCAAGCCGGTCCGTGGGTGAGAGATTCCGAAGTCGCATCAACGTCGCGGTGCTTGACCCTTGTCCGCACGAATCGTTATGTATCTCAGGAGTTCCGTCGCTCGCTTCGAGACCTCGTCGGAATTCTGAGTCCCCTTGGCCAATTCGAGCGCCTTCTGCTGGCCGGCTTCGTCGTTGACCTGCTTGGCGAGGTCGGCGACGTTGATCCACCAGGAGCGCCTGATGAGGCCGTTCGACATCATGTCGATGGCGAGCTTGTAACGTTCCTGGGATTCATCCCAGCGGGATCGCTGGGCCAGGGCCTCGGCCTCGGCCGCGGCGTCGAGCGCCGAGGCGGGGGCTTGCTTCTTCTCGACGTGCTCGACGATCTGGTCGATGAGCTTCGCGGCTTCGGGAGCTCCTCGTTCCGTGAGGATCCGGGCCGTCACGAGCTGGATCAGGCTATCAGGGGGAATCGCGGATGACCACTCGGCGTACGTCCAGCTCTCTTCCCTCGCCATGTCGCCGATGATCCGGTAAATCAGTTCCTCATTCGGCAGGCGATATCGGCGAGTCTGGGACTCGTCGTTGAAGCTGGGCAAGGTCATCCGCGTGATCTGGACACGCGAGGCCATCTCGAGGGCCTGGCGATAGAGCTTGATCGCCGACTCTTTCTTGCCACTCTTGAGGCACTTCGAGCCGGAAAAGGCGAGAGACTCGATGTCGCGGCTCAGGCCGAACGAGGCCACGTAGAGCTTGTCCGCCTCGTCGGAGTCGGAGAGTCGGGCCCTGGCCAGCAGCGTTTGAGAGTGTAGGGGAGAGGAGTTCGACGCCGCCTCAAAATAGACCTTGGCCGTCTCGATCTGGTCGGGCGAGGCCTTGCTCATGCGCTCGAAGTAAGAGCCCCAGAGTGCGAGCTTGGAGGCCGAAGTTGCCCACCACTGGGTCGGTTCGGGTATCAGGTCTTTGGCGATCGGCTTGGTGATTTCCGCATGAGCGAGGACGCCACTCACGACGCCCGCCGACTGATCATCGCGCGTCCACGACAGGGAGAGCATGATCACCCCGGCGCCGACGGGCAGGATCATCAGCATAGCGGGTAGCCAGCTAGCCCAGAGCGGCAGACTCCAACTCGCGGGCTCGTACATCTCGGTGGCGAGTTGCTGCACCGTGACCTTGCTTTTCGCGACCTGGGCCTGGACCTGGGGCTCGCGAGGCTCGGGCCTTCGGTAGGCCGAGAAGATGTCGGCGGCACGCGGCCATTCGCGGGGGCTATCCTGCGGGCTCGCCCCGTCCTCGCGAGGGGGAGGGAGTGCGGGGCCTTCAAGGGTCTTGACGAAGGGCGAGCGAGCTTCCTGCTGCGAAGTTGCTTCGGGAGCTGCCTCGGTCGCACCAAACCCCGCCTGGTTCGACCCACCCCGGGGCGGATGGAAGCCGTTGGTTCCTGCCGGACGCCGGGCCTCGGGTCGAGGCGTTGGCCCGACCTTCGGCTCCGCCGGAGCGGCATGGAAGCCGTTGGTCTTCGGGTTGATCGGCTCCGCACGGACCCCGTTCGTCTTGGCCTCAATTGGGGCGGCCTGGGAGCCGCGCGGCTTCGTCTCGCTGGGAGCCTTGGCGGGGCGTGAGGTCGCGGCTTGGCGGTTGACCAGTGAATCTCGGATCGACGTCTGACGCGTCGGGCGGTTCGTACGCCTGGCCTTACGGCCCATGAGGTCGGACGGCTCAAGGATGCCCCTGGCCTCGCCGACATCGAGAGAATTCGGGGCCTCATCCGTCTCTGTCGAAGCCACTTGGGGGCGAGGCTTCGAGACGATCGGGGAGAGGAGCCGAAGGATCCGCGAGTGGGTCGGGCCGCCCATCGCCGGTTCGGCTTCAGCGTCAGCAATGACTTCGGGTTGAGGATCCGGCGCGATCACTTCCGGAACCGCTTCGATCGTCACCTCTTCGGACCGGACCTCGACATCGATCTCGACGGTTTCGTTCGAGGTTTCAAGGGCATCCCATTCACTCGTCGGCGGGGCGAGTTCTTCGTCGCTGGCCTCAATCGGCGATTCCTGGGTGGATTCCGACTCCTCGAGGTCGGCTTCCTCGACTTCAGTCTCGGTTTCGTGCCACTCCGTCACCTTCACTTTGGCGATGGGGGGAGACAGCGTCGCGACCTGCGTCCCGGGAGATGAGAAGCGTTGCGGGTCGGGAGGTGCGTAATTCTCGTGGAACGAATTGTCCTGCGCGTGCGGGACGTGGGAGCCGGCCCAGGAACTCCCGCTCGCATCCGAGGCCGGGGCCTGGGGCGGGTTCCAAGCCTTGACGGTCAGCTCGGTTGCCGGAGGTGGCACTGTCGGCGTGCGTGCAATTTCGGGCGTCTGGAACGGAGCAGGCCTGGAGTCTCGCGTTTCCGCGACCGAGGGGACGACCGGAGGAGGCCGCCGCGTCTCGGGGGCCTGGTAGGGAGAGGGCCGGGGCGATTCCGTCGCCTCTGGTCGGCTCTTCAATCGCTCGACGGCCGCCATCGACGGAGGCTGAGCGGGGCCGACGTGGGAAGCCACGTCGTACAGTCGCGGCTGCTCGTATCGGGCTTCCGCGCGAGGTGCTCGGGCCGGAGGCGGCATGGGAGCCGTCCTCGGGGCCACGGGAGGTATGGCCGGCGAGACCGTCCCCTCGTTCCGCGAGCGAATTTTCTCGCCAGCGGCCTTCCAGCGCTGTTCCCAGGTACGTTGATCCGCCCCCGTCCGAGGCCGAGTCGCACGTTCTTGCTGGCGGTTCCGCCACTCGGCCAGGTGGTCGCTCCCCGATGTCGGTGGGGCAGGGGCCGGGGAGGGAGCCTTGACTTCGGCCGGTGGTCTCGAGACCTCGGCGCGGGGGGTGACGGGGCGGAATGCCTCCGTCGACACAGTGGTGGCCCTGAGGACGGGCGGGACCTCGGCCCGCGAAGGAACGGAGTGAGGGGCCCACTCCGGCAGCGCCGAGCTCGTGGGGCGCAGGGTCAACCAGTGGTCGCCGATCCGAAACGGGACGTCGAATGGGAGCGGGCAGGTCTCGTCGACGTGCCGGCCTTCGATCATCAGGGAAGTACCGCCCCGCGTGGGGACGATCTGCCAGGCTCCTCCGCGATTACGCAGGCGGCATTCTTCTTCCGCGAGATCGGGCTCGGGGAGCCTTACTTCACAATACGAAGCGCGACCTATTCGGACCGACAATCCCGCGATTTCGACAACGCGGATCGGGTCGGTGTCACCGGCTCTGATGTGAAGGCAAGCGGTATCCGGCATCGTGGGGGTGTTCCTCCTTGAAGCGCGCCGAGTAGTCGGCTTACCCACGCTCGACGAACAGATCGGTCCCCCCGGCTAGCCAGCGATTGCAGGTTCCTCCCAGAACGCTGGCGGCGATGGCGACGGCGGTCAGCTCGACTGTCCAGTGGATAGTTGCGTACAGACTAAGCCCAACCGCCGCTCCGATCAAGCCGAAGACCAGAGAGCGATCGGCGGTTCCCACGGACCGTATGGCTTTCGGTAAACGCCAGAGGCACCAGAGGAGCGCCACGGCCAGGATCAGCATGCCGATCGCGCCCGACTCGGCCCACCATTGAAGCAGGCTGCTCAGGGCCGTCGATACCGACTCGTCCTGCGACTTGTAGAAGGGATAGACCGTCCCGAACCCGCCGACACCGACCCCGAGGATGGGGAAGTCGCGAATGATGCGCAAAGCATCACGCCATACATGTGAAGCAGTATACAGGTTTGCTGTGCCGATTTCCGGCATCGCACCCGGGATCCGCTCGAGGAGATTTCGGAGCAAGAGGCCCATGCCGATCCCGAGCAGCATGAACATCGTCAGGCCGACCGCCGTCCATCGGAGGCCCGAGGCCCTTGCACCCGGGATACCGACCAACACCAGGGCGATGGCGAACGGCAGGCTCGAGATCGGATCGACCAGGAACCCGACCAGGGCGGTGCTGCAGAAGAGCATCGAGGTCAGTAACAAGGCCAGGCCGCTCTGCCCCGACTCGCTGAGCCGGACCGCGATGCGTTCGCGACTCCCGCGCGGGGCGATGATCTGGAGCAAGATCCCGAACGAGAGGGGCAAGGCAATCGACGCCAGGGCGAGGTAGGCTGCCGTCCCGCCCATCAACGTCCCCATGAGGAAGGGGCGCTCGGGGATCGATTCAGTCCAGGTGATCGGCGGCTTCCCGGCGCTCGTGCCGACCCGAAGTACTGTGGCGTTGGGAGCCTTGAGATAATCATGTAGCGTAGGAGACCAGGCCGCCCCCGAGCCCGGCTCCATGTTCCCATAGAGCCCGCTCGCATTGCAGGCAACCTGCGCGATGCCGAATGAAGTATTTAGCAAGAAGACGGCGACGAGGCTGCCCAGGATCAGATAAAAACGCTCGAGCCTGTCGATGAATTGCGAGGCGCCCCAGAAGATCCCGAGACAGATCACGGCCCCCACCACCCAACGAAGCGTCGCCGCGCGGTCCAGCGACACGGGGGAGCGGAGCAAGGCCCCCTCGGGGAGCTCGACCGAAGGGTCGATTGCCTGGGCGCGATCCGCGAAGAATCCCTGGGCATACACTTGCCGGGCCTTCGTAGAAAGGCGACTCGCGATCGGACCGGGGAGCGGGGCGAGTTGGGCCACGCCGAGGCCGACGGCCATGAGTCCGAGGAACGTGAGCGGACTTTTAAGGATCCGCATCCGGCCTTCGAGCGCGACGTGGATCAGCCACATCAGCACAAAGAGGACCGTGAGCCCGGCCGTGGCGGTTGGCATCCACCAGACGGCCCCCCCGAAGGCGAGCGTCGTGCCGGCGAGGAGGGCGACGAGCACGATCGCAATCACGCGATCCGTCCCGTTCAGGAGTCGTTGCCGGATAGTCAAAGGGGAAGTCTCCATCCATGGACCTTCCCGAGCGCTGCGGCTTCGGGGAGGCTCGAGATTGACCCGCGAATGTTCGAGCTCAGGTGTGATTTCAAGTCGGTGAGGTGCGAGTCGATCCCGAAGGGCCCCTCGCGAATCAATGAGGGCCGAAGAATGGAAAGGACGGCACCAGGGCGATGCCGTCCCCATCCCATCGGCCTGGACTCAGCTTTCCTTGGCCCCGACCAGGGGCAGGGCGGCGTAGTTGTCGGAAGACGAGCCGAGGGCCGAGTTGCGGCCGGAGAGCCTCGCCTCGGTGTACCCGTAGGGCGTGTCCGGCCCGTAGCTCGACCAGTGCTTGAGGTCTTCCTTGAGGCCGTTGAAAACGACGCCCACGATGTTGACTTGCGACTGTTCCAGCATGGTCTTGGCGTGCTGGAGCGGGCGCAATTCGTGAGCCCCCGATCGGACCACGAAGAGAGCACCATCGACGACTCGGCCGAGCATCCGGCAGTCCGCAAGCCCGAGGATCGCGGGGCCATCGAGGATGACCCGGTCATAGTGATGCGTCAGGCCCAGGATCAACTGGCGGAGTTCCAGTGTCCCGAGGATTTCGATCGGGACGCCCCGCGTATCACCGGTGGGGATGAAGTCGAGGTTGGGGATGTCGGTGCGGACGACGGTCCGCTGCCAGGGCAGGTCGCCTCGAAGCACATCCACGAGTCCGAGCGGATTCTCCTGGTCGTCCTGGAAGACGTTCCCGAGGCTGGGCCGTCGCAGGTCAACATCGAGGAGCAAGGTCCGCTCGCCGGCCCGGGCACAGGTGGCCGCGAGGTTGAGCGCCGTGGTGCTCTTGCCCTCGCCGGCCTTGGCGCTGGTGACGAGGAGGCTCACGAGCTGGCCCTGGCGATCGGAGCCCCCGAGTAAGCTCGCCCGCAAGTTCCGATAGGCGTCGGCTTCGATGGAGTCGGGGATCGCCGAAGTCCAGAGGTGGCCGCCACGCTGGCTGAGTGAGGAACGTCGGATCCGCGGAACGACGCCGAAGAGAGGCAGGCCGAGGCCCGAGGTCAGATGCTCGGGAGACTTGACCGTGTGGTCGAGATACTCGCGGAAGCAGACGAGGCCGATGCCGAGACCCAGGCTGAAGAAGATCACGAGGGCCACGTTCAAAGCCCGCTTGGGCCGGATCGGAGAGGTCGGCTCGACGGGAGGGGATATGATCGAGACCGGGTCCTTGCGAGACTTCGTGACCATGTTGAATTCCCAGATCCGCGTCTGCATGGCCGCGATCTGCTGGATCTTGGTCTCCTGCCGACGGATGAGGTCGGTGAAGGCCTGGTGCTCGGGCATCGACTCACGCATGCCGACGAGACAGGCCTGCGCCTGCTGCTCGATGCTCTGGATCTCGGCCGTCTTCGCGCTAACGAGGGACTCGAACGGATCGAGGGGCATTTCACCGGCCGCGGTAGGAGCCTTGAGCTTGGTAAGCTTTGTGGAGAGCTCTTTCAAGCGAGACCGCACTTTGATCACCGCCGGATCGGTCGAGGCAACCTTGATTCGTCTTCTCAAATCTTTCAGGTGTGTTTCGGCCTTCTCGTATTCGATCTCGAGGGCCTCGATCTTGGCTTCCTTCCGGGCGATCTCGCGTTGGGTTTTGGGATCAGGCGAGTTTTGAGCGAGGTGGGCCTGCTGTTTCAGGTCTTCGAGCTGGGAATACAACCGCTCCATGTTTGCGAGGTGCTTTTCGTATTCCAACTGCTTCAGATTCTTCCCCTCGGGGCCGATCGTCTCGGACTCTCGCAGTTTTGTCGAGATATCCTTCTCTAACTTGCCTAGATCCCCTTCGAGGTCGTTCAAGCTCGTCTGCGCATATTCCTTGGCCGTATCGATCTTCTTATCGATCTCGATCAGTGCATCTTTTTTGAACTGTTCCAGGATCAGGCTCAACTCGAGGGTAACCCGCGCGGGGTCGGTCCCATCGAGGGAGACATTGAACTGGCTAGTACCGGTGAGCGGCCGGGACTGGAGGGAGCCGAGGATTTCATCGGCGGAGTCGATCGGTGTCCCATCCGGCTGGAGCAAGGTTGGATCGGTGAGCACCTTCTCGACCAGCCCCTTGCTGCGCAGCATCGCGATGCGGTTCGAAACGTACTTTTCATCCGACTCCCCGTTCGAAGGGCCGCCACTATCCTTGGCGATCAGCGCCGAGAGATGGGGATCGAACGTCGGGGGTTGGATCAGGATCTGGGCTTTGACGGAATATACGTTGGGCTGGCGCGCCGTCCAGATACCGCCGAGGATACTCAGCGGCGCGGCAATGGCCAGAACCAGCCAAACACGGCGTCGAATGGCCCGGAAATAATCGGCCGGGGCCTTCGACGGCTTCGTCGTGGCATGGTGGTGCTGTTGCTGATGATGGTAATTATGGGCCGGCAGGCTGGGGGGGCGAGGGGGCCCTGCGTACGCTTGTAGTCCTTCCATGGGGCGGTCCACTCCTTAGATCAGCGAATCCTTCGAATCATTTCTCCCCGAGGGAGGGGCGATGAGCCACCGTCCTCGACTCCCAGCCCATGACCATCCGTAGCCATTGAATCGGCATCCTTGCGAGGGTAGTGGGTTCCGGGGAGAGAGCCAGGACCGGGACGGTTTGAGACTTTAAGCGGCCCCCCGAACCGAGGGCGTCCGATGTCGAGGGTTGTTCCGTGAGCGCTTCCGAAGCGGCTTCGGTGGTGCTGGCGGACTCATCCCGGGCGACGGCAATCAATCGCTCGACCCGCTCGGCCGTAGCTTGAGACAGACGTTGCAGGAACCGGAATGCGATGTCGGCGGCCAACGTCGCGTCCGGCTCCTGATGAACGGCGACCGTCAAGAAAAGGTCCTTGCCCGTGGAGAGTCGGAAAACGGCCGAGGGGCCCGTCAGCTTTCGTGTGGGCTCGGTATAGCCTTCTCCGCTGACTTCCACGTTGGGGGCGAAGATCTCGAGCCCGTCGCGGGTGCAGGAGATCTGGAGGATCTCGCAGCCGAGCGTCTTGGCCGCGTCTTCGAGCAGAACTCGGACCTTGACGACCTGGTCGCAAAGCTCGATGCGTTGAATCGCCTCGTAGGTGATCTTGGCCGCGAACCGCTCTTGCTTGCCGCGGGCGATGCGGGCCTGCAGGTCGCTCCTGAGATTGGCCAGTTCGTCTCGGCGGCTGGTCAGGATCAGGAGGAACGCGAGGCACCCTGTCATACCCAGGACGATGGCGAGCATCTCGTTCCGCAGCGCGACCCCAAGGAGGACCGCACCGCAGAGGAAGCCCGAGAAGCAGTAGAGCAGTAAGGCGGCCTGCCTGGGGTTGAGGCCGAGGCCGATGAGCAGGTGGTGGATGTGGCGACGATCGGCGGAGCTGAGCGGCAGGTTGCGCACCCAGCGCCGGAAGATCGCCATGGCCGTGTCGGAGATCGGCAGGCCCATCGCGAGGATCGGGAACATGATCGAGAAGGCCGAGGAGCCCTTGAGTGACCCCTGAACGCCGATGATCCCGATCAACAGGCCGATGAGCAGACTGCCGCTATCGCCGAGGAAGATGCAGGCCGGGTGCCAGTTGTAGAGGAGGAACCCCGCGAGACTGCCGGCCAGCGACGCGGCGAGTATCGCCACGCCGTAGTTCTGGTGGTGGATCGCGACGAGGGTCAGTGTGCCGCTGACGAGCAGGCCAACGCCCGAGGCGAGGCCATCCATCCCGTCGATCAGGTTCCAGATATTCATGCACGCCAGGAACCAGAACATCGTGACCACCAGGCTCGGTGAGATCGGGACGATGTGGCTGCCGAGCGGCAAATTGATGCTGGGATGAGAGAGGTCGATACCCCTCCCGAGTAGCTCGAAACCTTCGATCTGAACGCCGCCCACATAGAGGACGAGCACCGCAATCCCTTGCCCAGCCAACTTCATCCGAGGACCGAGCGAGATGGTGTCATCGAAGAAGCCGACCATCAGCACGATCAACGATGCGGCCAGGATGCACCATTGATTGGACCACCACTCGGCGAAACCCGACCATTCGTTGAGGTATCCTCCAAACCCAGCGAGCATGACCCCGACACCGATACCGAAGGCCAGGCCGAGCCCACCAAGGCGAGGGGTCGCCCCCTTGTGAATGCGTCGGAATTGGTCGGGCCGGTCGATGGCACCGGCCCAGATGGCGATCCTGGTCACCACGGGCGTAGCGAGCACGCAGCCCATGAAGGCGATCGCGAAGATCAAGAGCAAGGTGTTCGAGAACATCATGGACAGGATCTTCCTCAACACCCTTGATGGAGTTCTAGGCAAGAGAGGAATACGTCGACGGAAGCCGCCTTGGCTTATCAACCTGCTTGAGACCAGAGGTCAAATCGCCCAGGTCGCTTCAATTCAAAGGGATCGCCTAGAGGCCGTACACAGGGTGAAATCGATCGGTTGAGTGACAATCCCCGTCAGGGAAGGTCCCAAGAGTTGAACCAACGAATTAGTTGTCGTGGTAACCGATTTAGTGTCACCTTAGCTTCGACCGGGGAAACTAAGTTAACTACGCGGAAAACCTGTGTGATGATCGGCGGGACGGAGCAAAATCGACACGCAACGGTTTCGCGAATGAGCCGAAGATTAAGGGGGATGCTTAACGGATAGGGGGCGTTACGAGCCGAGATGCACGCACAAGGATTCACAATCAAGACTCGTCTTCCATGACTCAAGCTGCTGTTGTCCACCTCGATGAACGGCCCAAGGCGGAACTCACCTGATTGGCAGAGTATCAGCATTTCGACGACTCCGGTCAAGACCGGAACGCATCCGCGTTGCGGTATCAGGGCGCTCCCGAGGAGCCGCTACGCTCGGCAATTCGTCCTTCATTTCGCTTGCGAATTCGGCCTTCAAGAGCGACCGTGGTCGACGATTCCCGCCTCATGAACCAGTGTACTGAATCCTCCGGGGGCACGCGGGAAGGGTCCTCAGATTTCGCGATCCCGTCGAGATTTTCCGCTACGGATGTTCGACTTCATGTTGTCTCTCGTAAATGCTCACTCCTTGAATTGGTCCCCACTTGAGGATGAACGAACCCGGAGCCGCTTTCACGGCCGCGCCCGCGGGGTCGGGCGGAGCGTTCGCGAACGGCTGCTCGTCTACAATAACGTAGGCCACGTTATAACGATGTAACGCCGAAAGGAACAATTTATGGTCGAATGTATCGACCTCTAACGCTCGTCGGCCCGTCTGCCAGGAAAGGTCGGCCGCGTAGTGTGTCACGATAGGTCCCGACCGGTTTCCCTCCGCGACGATCCAGGAGCAAGCGGAGTCGAACGCCTGATGAGTCCGCTCCTGCGCCGCCGCCCGTCCGGTCGCCGCCGAATACAATGGGTAAGGCAAGGAAACTAATAAGACGAGCCTTGCCGCAAATCGTCGCGATCGCTTCATCTTGAAGGAGAGTACGAACGCGAGCCCCTCCGCGAGCCCCAAAATGAGGAAGGGGACTAGCGGGATGAGGAACCGACCCGCCTCCGTGAAGGGCCAGACGAGGAGCAGGGGGAACGTCAGCCCGGGAATTAGAGCGGCTAGTCGCCTTCGAGGGGAACCGGCGAGCCGTACCCAACCGACGACGACGACCCCCGAGACGAGTAGCGCCCAGGTCGTCGCAAGCCCCGCGATGAGATTCGACCGTGTGAAGACGGTTGCGATTTCGACCACCGGCCCCATGACCTGGTCGGGAATCCGTCGCAGGTAGAAGCCGGTTTGATCCGCCACCAGGCCAATCAGGTTCCCTCCCATGAAAAGACCGGCCTGGGAGCGGTTCTGAGAGGTTGCGAGCCATCCGACCCAGGGGAGCAGGCACATCCCCATCCCAAGTAGGGTTCCGATCATGGCGACGAATCGACGCTGCATCAGCCCCTGAACGACAATGGCCATCGCCAGGCAGGTCCCGACGTGACGGGTCAGCACGCAGGCACCGAGCATGACTCCGAGGAGGAGCCCGGCGGCGAGCCCTTTGTCTCGGCTCCAAACCTCGACGTGCAGGACCAGCGCGCCCAGGAAGAAGAAGAGGGGCTCGGACTGGATCGTCCCGCCGGTCCGCCCCCAGGTCCAGTTGACGGCCAGGGCGAGTCCCAGGATCAACGCGGTGCGGCGTCCGTATCGAGGCACGAACCAGCGCCAATAGAGGATGCAGGCCGAGACGGTCAGCACGATCGAGAGGACGTGCGCCGCGAAGACCGACCTCCCCGCGAATTTAAAGAGTCCGGCCAACGCCAGAGGATAGCCCGGGGGAAAATGGGTATGGGGCTGAGCGTCGGGATGATGCCACTCCCGATAGCCCTGGCCCTGGGCCAATCCCCAGCCGAGCGTCGCATAGCCGGCGCCGTCGTAACGCGGCGGCGAGTTGAAGGGGGTGTCGAGCGTCACCAGGACCGAGGCAACCAGGCCGATGAGCAGGCCTTGGAAAAGCAGCGGCAATTTCCGTGAAAGGCTCGGCCGGCTCTCAGTCATCGACTCAGTCTCCACCAGCCCTCGGGACGCTCAAGGACCACTATCGTAGCACAACCCGGTTTCGGGCAGCGATGTTGTGTTGCAAAGGTGTGGATTGGAAACCTTCGAGTTTTTCCGCGGTTCGCCGATCCGGCTCGTTGACGATCCGTGCCGTCAATTACTATGGTCAGCCTCATCGCGAGGTCGGCCTCGGTCGAGGCCGGCGGACTGGTACATTTCGAGCTCTGGAACGAGGGATCCATGGTTTCCACGGGGGAGCATCAGTCGTCGGTCGCCGATGTCGCCGAAATCCGTACCCACTTCCCTGCGCTAGAGCGGACCTGGAATGGTCACCCCGTCGCTTACTTCGACGGACCGGGGGGTACGCAGGTCCCTCGCCACGTCGTCGCGGCGGTGGCCGACTACCTCTTCCACCACAATGCGAACGCACATTGGGCCTATCCGACCAGCCAGGAGACGGACGCCCTGCTGGCCGAGTCTCGGCAGGCCCTCGCCGACTTCCTGAATGCCTCGCCGACCGAGGTCGTCTTCGGCAACAACATGACGTCCTTGAGCTTCCACATCGCCCGAGCCCTCGGGCGGGGGTATGGGCCCAAGGATGAGATCGTCGTCACGGAGCTCGACCACCACGCCAACGTCGCCCCCTGGCGAGCCCTCGAGCGCGAGAGGGGAGTTCAGATCCGGGTCGCTCGGATGGTCCCCGAGACGGGGCAGCTCGACTGGGATCACTTCGACAGCCTCTTGAACGAGAGCACCAGGATCGTCGCCGTCGGTGCGGCCTCGAACGCCCTGGGGACGATCAACGACGTCAAAGCCGCAGCGGCCAACGCCCATGCGGCGGGGGCTCTCATCTACGTCGACGCCGTTCACTACGCGGCGCATGCGTCGGTCGACGTGCGCGACTGGGACTGCGACTTCCTGGCGTGCTCCGCCTACAAATATTATGGCCCCCACGTCGGCGTGGTGTTCGGCAAGGAAGAACTGCTCCAGTTGCTGGATGTCCCCAAGCTCCTGCCGGCGCCCAATACCCCGCCGGACCGTTGCGAGACCGGGACCCAGAACCATGAAGGTATCGTAGGAGCGGCCGCGGCCGTGAATCTCCTGGCGTCGCTCTCGCCCGGCTCGAACCGTCGCGCCCGCCTTCAGTCGGTCATGACCGAGTTCCATCACCGCGGGACGCAGCAGGTTCGCCGACTCTGGGAAGGGCTCTCGGAAATCCCGGAGCTGCGACTCTACGGCCCGACCCCCGACGCCGATCGGACCTCGACGATCTCATTCAGTATCGGCGAGACGCCGGTCGTCGAGGTTGCCCGGCATCTCGCCGTGCAAGGCATCTTCGCCAGTCACGGCGACTTCTACGCGAGCACAGTCGCCGAGCGCTACGGGCGGAGCGAGTCGGGTTTCGTGCGGCTCGGATGTGCCTGCTACACGACGGATGAGGAAATCGCACGGGTCATCGACGCCATCAGATCCTTCCCGCAGTCGAGCTGAACAAAGCGACCCAATCCAGGCCGCGTAAGGAGGTCAAAAGCCTTCCTACGCGGCCTGTTCAATTCTGGAAGTCCTTCGATGCTTTGAAATAAACACTTTTCGATTTAATCAATGGGTCCATTCGTTAATGCGAACAAAATGTTTGCAAATGACGTGGCTTTGGCAAGCTGGGTGAAGATTGAGTTCCGACCATCCGGTAGGGAGTCGGATGCCGTGACGAGAATCTTGAGGAAAAATCCCTGATCTTCGAAAAATCGGGGTTTCCCTGTTTTGAGGCTTGGAGTATCTTCCGCTCCGCTCGACCTCACCTTAGAGGAACCGACCAAGTAACCGCAGGACAGCGCAATCTACTTCAGGAGGATGCAAGATGCGTGCGGTACGTAGAAGGAGCGCTTTGACGTTCGTCATTCTTTTGACTTTCACCGCCCTCAACAGCCACGCTACTCAGGCGAGCACGCTGATCCAGTACACGACGAGTGGCACCATCGAGTCGACCGGGATAACCGGGACGCCGATCATCAGCTTCGTCAGCCTCGATCAGAATCAGTTCTCCTCAGCCTCGTATTTCAGCCTCGGTAATTTCGATGTCGCGCCCCTCCCGGCCGGCCAGAGCACCACGTACGACGACACTCCCTTCCACATCACCCTCGTCGTGAATCAGGTTGAAGGAGAGGCTCCCAGCCCCAACCAGACCCCCATCGTCCTGAACGGGCACCTCAACGGAAAGATCACCGGCGGGACCCAGTCGAGCGTCCAGGCGACTTTCGACCCGATCGGCTCGGTCCAGTTTCAAACCGGCCCGTACAAGAACACCTTGACGCTCCCCGGCCTGAAATTCACCCTCGTGCCGTCGACGACCAACAATGGGTTGACGACCGCCGAAGCCCACCTGACCACCACGCCGACCGAGAAGCCCGTCCCCGAACCGACCTCGATCGCCATGTTCCTGACGACGATCGCGGGCCTCGGCCTCCGTCAGCGTCTCCGATCCCGACGAGCAGCCTGATTCACACGCGCATCCCCCCCAGGCGACGAGGCAAGGCCTACTTCTCGGACGAGCACCAAAGCCCCGGAGATTCCGGCTCGCCGATGAGCCGCGGAACTTGATCCTTACACTCGACAAGGATCTTCGCCGAGTTAGTCAGCACCTTGAACCTGCACACGCCTGACGCGAACTGTTCGATCGCCTGCTGAGTCCACACCAACGTAGCGTGCGTCCAAGTCGCATGGACGCGTCCCCCCTCTCAAGTCGGAGGGGGTTCTGCATTTCGAAGGAGTCACTTCTTGACGCGTCGCGGGCTCACCAGGCGAGTTCTTTGGGGAAGAACTCGTCGATCAGTTCCTTGTAATAGCCCGTGAGCGCGGGGACGTCCGGGCGTTCGTGCCCCTTCGAGTAGAGGTCGTAGGGATTGAACTTGCGGACCCACTCGAAGAGCTCGAGGTCGCGAGCCGTCATGAGGTGGGTGTATTCCCCCTCGCGATGCGCGGCGTAGAAGGAGTGATAGCGGATCATCGCCAGGGCTTCGTCGGGCAAATAATCCTTCACGACATGATACAAGTATTCGTCGTGGCCCCAGGAGAGATGGACCTTGTCGAGTCCGCAGTGCTCACGGTAAATCCCGCAAGGGGTCTGGTACTCGGGCACCGAGTAGTCCGGGTTCTCGACGAAGAACTCGGGGAAGACGATCTTGCCGGAGTAGCGGCATCCGACCGGGAAGGTGTCGCCGACCACGGCCCATTGCGGCTCACCGAACAGGCAGAGGACCTTGCCCAGGTCGTGAATCAGGCCCGTAAGGATGAACCACCGGGGATGGCCATCGGCGCGGATGGCCTCGGCCGACTGCATCAGGTGCTCGATCTGCGAGAGCTGCGTGTCCGGGTCGCTATCATCGACCAGTGTATTGAGGTACTCCATCGCCTCCCAGATGCCCATCCTGCGTCGCGTGTCTTCGAGATACTCCGCCTTCTTCTCGAGCACGAAGTCGAGGGTCTGATAGCGATGGTTTAGGCGATAGAACTCGCGGACGCCGTCGCGGACGTTCTTGCGGTAGTCCCGGAAGGTCTTGGTGCCCCCGTCTGGCGAGACGTCGGCTTCCGCCGGCTCAAAAACGGATTCCCACTCATCGAGGTCTTCGAGCGGCCCGGCGGCGGGGCGGGATGAGGATTCACCCATCGGTGGACTCCTTGGGAGAGGAACCGGAGCACATGGATCTGGTCGAATGACCGGTGACTTGCGTGTTTTCGAACACAGAATCGGGTGGTTGTGGCCTTGAGGACGCCTTCGTCCCGCACAGCCACAGATAGATTGACTCAACCATCATACGCGGAAATGCAAAAAGACCAAGCACGAGCGAGGCTGATGCCTCGCTCGTGCTTGGTCTGGATAGGAATAAGTTTCCGGAGTTTTCCGAGCGATCAACGCTTGGAGAACTGGAAGCTGCGACGGGCTTTCTTATGCCCGTACTTCTTCCGCTCGACCATACGGGCGTCGCGGGTCAAGAAGCCGTGATCACGCAAGGCCGCCTCGAGGTCGGGCCGGTGCTCCTTGAGAGCACGGGCCAGGCCGAGCATCACGGCGCCGGACTGACTGTGCTTCCCGCTGCCCCGGACGTTCACGAAGACGTCGTAGCGGCCGCCCATCTCGGTGGAGGTGAGAGGAGCACGGACGTCGGTCCGCTGGACTTCGAGGGGGAAGTAGTCATCGACGGGGAGGTCGTTGACGAGGAAGGCCCCGGTGCCTTCGCGAATACGAACCCGAGCGACAGCCGTTTTTCGTCGGCCGGTGCCCCAGATGAAAGGAACGGTTGCCGTGGCAGCCATGGATCTCACAGTCCTCGAATGCCCAAATCGGGGCGGATCGAATCCGCCCCGTCCTTGTACTCACGTTGGTTTGGCGATCGGCGGGCGAGCTGGGTGAAACCCTAGCTCATTCGGCGCCCGCGGTGGATTCCGGGGCCTGGGACTCGACCGAGGCCGCTTCGGGGGTCGCGACGGCGGGCGTCGAGACGGGAGCGGTCTTCGGGGCAGCGGCCTTCGGCGTGGGCTTGGGCACGTAGGTCGCACCGGCCGGGGCAGGGCGGCCCGAGAGGGCTACCAACGGGATGGGAGCCTGGGCCTGGTGCGGATGGTTGTTGCCCGCATAGAGCTTCAGCTTGCCCAGCATGTGGCGCCCAATCTTGTTCTTGGGCATCATGCGCTGGATCGCGAGCTGGAGGATCCGCTCGGGGCGGCGCTGGAAAAGCTTCCAGGCCTGTTCATCGCGCTGGCCACCGGGGTGACCGGTGTACCGCTGGTAGAACTTCTGCTGCCACTTGTTGCCGGTGAAGACGACCTTGTCCACATTCAACACGATGACGAAGTCACCGGTGTCGATGTAGGGGGTGTAGGTCGGGCGGTGCTTGCCCATCAAGATCGGTGCGATCTGTGCGGCGAGCCGACCGACGACCTGATCGGTCGCGTCAATCACGTACCAGTGCTTGGTCAGTTCACCGGCCTTCGCCTGATAACACTTCATGAACGTTCGCTACCTAACAGACGTCAGTATATTCATCGCTGCCTTTGCGAGGCAAAACACCAATAGTAATCGCGAAACTGATACTGTCAAGCTCGATTGCCGCGTGATTGTGGTGAGTGCATGCAATTCCACGGCCGTTTCACCCTGTACGCAACGTTTGGGAACATTGTCGGAGAAAAGATCAACATTCCGGTGTTCCTTGTTCTCAGATCCGAGATCGCGAAAATCCCTCCGAGGCTTGCGAACGTAGAATGCAGAAGGGTGGGGTTCGAGGAGACGACGAGCAGCGATCCCCGCCCATCGCATGAACGCACCGGAGTAATCGAGCGATGGCGTCACTTCAGGTCGAGCGGACAAACGCGATCGACCAACGCGCCCTGCAGATCGGCCGGGCGCTCTTCGAGCGCATCGGGCACGGTCCGACCCCCTGGGAGCGCGGTTGGTGGGACGATCGACTGATGGATATGACCGTGGGAGACCCGCTGGTCAAGGTCCAGCTCTTTCGGTTCATCGACGCGATGCCCGTCCTGCAAAGTCCCGAGACTATCGGCAGGCATCTGCGGGAGTATCTGGGAGAAGCGGGAGATCGCGTCCCCTGGTGGCTCAGGCTCGGGGTCGCGATGGCCCCATCGAGGACCGGGGCCGAGCGTCTCCTCGCCGACGTCGCCCGGTTCGGTGCGACGCACATGGCTCAGCGTTTCATCGCCGGGGCGACCCCTGATGAAGCACTCAAAACCGTCATGAGGCTGAGGCGTAAGCGTCTCGCCTTCACGGCCGACCTACTGGGCGAGGCCGTCATCAGCGAGCACGGGGCCGAGGTCTATCAGCAGACCTGCATGGAGGTCCTCAGCGGCCTCTCCGGTCCCCTGAACGCCTCGCCAGAGATTCCGCAGATCGATCGCGACCACCGGGGGCCGATCCCGCGCGCGAACCTCTCATTGAAGCTGACGAGCCTCACGGCCCGGTTCGACGCCCTCTACGCCGACGGCAGCGAGAAACGTGTCGCGGATCGGCTGCGTCCCATATTCCGGCTCGCCAGGGAGGTGAACGCGTACGTCCACATCGACATGGAGCAGTATGTCCACAAGGATCTGACCTTCGCGATCTTCCGCTCGGTCCTCTCCGAGCCCGAATTCCGCGACTGGGCGGACGTGGGGATCGTGGTCCAGGCGTACTTGCCCGAGGCCGAAGCCGACCTCCGCATGCTCCTGGACTGGGTCCAGGAACGCGGGACGCCGATCACGATCCGCCTGGTGAAGGGGGCGTACTGGGATTACGAGGTCATTCTGGCACGACAGTGGGATTGGCCGATCCCCGTCTACCTCTCCAAGTGGCAGACCGATGCCTGCTACGAGCGTTGCACCCGGTTCCTGCTCGAGAATTACGAGAACCTCCGCCCGGCCCTCGGCAGCCACAACGTCCGTTCGTTGTCTGCGGCGATGGCGACGGCCGAGGCCTACCGAGTGCCCGACGACGCGTACGAGATCCAGATGCTCCACGGGATGGGAGAGCCCATTCAGCGCGTCCTCGTCGAGCAGGGCAAGCGGGTCCGGCTCTATACCCCCTATGGCGCGATGCTGCCGGGGATGGCGTATCTCGTCCGGCGCCTCCTGGAAAACACCTCGAACGAGTCCTTTCTCAAGGCGAGCTTCACCGACCGTGCCCACGTCGATGAGTTGCTCCGAGACCCCGAGGAGGTCGGCGAAATGTTACGTCGCAAGCAATCCGTCCAGCCAAAACGACCGGCCCACGACGAGGCCCTCGAGCCGTTCAAGAACGAGCCGCCGACCGACTTCTCTCGGCCTGCTGAACGCTCGGCGATGCGACTTGCGCTCGGCTCCGTGAGAGAGCAGTGGGGCCGACGCTATCCCCTTTCGATCGGTGGCCAGGAGGTCGAGACGGGGCTCGAACTCGCCTCGACCGATCCCAGCGACTCCACACACGTCATCGGCACCTTCGTCAGGGCCCGCCCCGAGCACGCCCGTCTCGCCGTTCAAGCGGCCAGGCGTGCCTTCGAGTCATGGTCCGAGACCCCGGTCCGCGAGCGTGCCGACGTCCTGATCCGCGCCGCGGCGATCATGCGGTCGAGGCGGTTCCTGCTCGCCGCCTGGGAAGTCTACGAATGTGGCAAGCCCTGGCGAGAGGCCGATGCCGATGTCGCCGAAGCCATCGACTTCTGCGAGTTCTACGCGAGGCAGATGATCCGGCTCGGCAAGGAGCAGCATCGCGACGTCGCCGGCGAGACGAACCGGATCGAGCACATCGCAAGGGGTGTCGCCGCCGTGATTCCGCCCTGGAACTTCCCGCTGGCGATCCCGACGGGGATGACCGTCGCAGCCCTCGTCGCCGGGAACTCGGTCGTCCTCAAGCCGAGTGAACGTTCGCCGATGATGGGTCATCTGCTGGCCGAGGTCTTGGAGAAGGCCGGACTCCCCGAGGGCGTCCTGACCGTGGTCAACGGGCTTGGTGACGTAGGGCAGGAACTCGTAGATCATCCCGACGTCGACCTGATCGCCTTCACCGGCTCACGCGAGGTCGGACTTTCGATCAACCGACGCGCCGCCGAGACCCCGGCGGGCCAGGATCACGTCAAGCGGGTCATCGCCGAGATGGGGGGCAAGAACGCCATCATCATCGACGACGACGCCGACCTCGACGAGGCGGTGCTTGGCGTCCTTCACAGCGCGTTCGGCTACGCCGGCCAGAAGTGCTCGGCCTGCTCGCGAGTCATCATCCTCGACGAGGCGTATGATGCCTTCCTCGCCAGGCTCGTGGACGCGGCCCGCGCCCTCCCCGTCGGACCCGCCGACGACCCCGAGACGGCGGTCGGCCCGGTGATCGACGCCAAGGCCAAGGAGCGAATCCAGGAATATCAGCGGATCGCCGCCGGGGAAGGGGAGGTGGTCCTGACGACCGATGTGGGGCATCTGCCCAAAGCGGGTCAGTACGTCGGCCCGCTCATCGTCGCGGGCGTCAAGCCCGACGCGAGGATCGCGCAGGAAGAAGTCTTCGGTCCGGTGCTAGCCGTCCTCAGGGCGCGCGACCTCGACCACGCCCTCGAGATCGCCAACGGGACGCAGTTCGCGTTGACCGGTGGCATCTATTCGAGGAGTCCCGGCAACATCGATCGAGTGAAGCGGCGATTCCGCGTCGGCAACCTCTACATCAACCGGCCGAGCACAGGGGCCTTGGTCGATCGGCAGCCGTTCGGCGGGTTCAAGCTTTCCGGGATTGGCACCAAGGCCGGCGGCGACAACTACTTGCTGGAGTTCTTGCTCACGAGGTGCGTCACCGAGAACACCATGCGACGCGGCTTCGCCCCCGATCCCGAGGAAGGGTCGGAGAGGAGCCAAGTTGAAGTGCCCATCACCGCGGCTCGCGGCGATTGACCCTTCAGACGCGTCCTCAAGACGTCGCGAACGAACGCAATAAAATGAGGCCAGGGCCGCGGGTTTGCGGCCCTGGCCTCTCACGTTATGGATCGCCTCGTTGCAACTCGCTCAGCCCGCGCGACGATTGGACTCGCGACGGTGTTTGGGCGAGGTCGTGGCCGCGAATCGGGCCCGGACCGGGTCCTCAACCGCGACGTAGTCGCGATACCGCATCCTCATTCCTTCGTGCCTCGTGTTCCCCACGAACACGATTTCCGAGCCACCGGCCAGGCTGGCGTCGACGAAGGTGGTGAGGCCGTAGAGTCGGCCAAACGGCGGCAAGGCGCCACGTTCGCAGTCGCCGAAAACGTGCTCGACCTCGTCCTCCGAGGCGATTTCCACCGCCTTCGTGCTGAGGGTCTTGGCGAGCAGGTTGAGGTCGATGCGGGCCGTCGCCGGCAAAACCGCCAGCACATAATTCCCGGCCGCGCGGATGAGCACGCCCTTGGCGACGCTTTGACCCGGCACATGTGTCACGCGTGCCAGCTTCGTCGCCGAGGGGACCGGCGGATGCAGCAGCATCTCGAACCAGACGTGGCGGCTCTGGAGATAGTCCCTGATGTACATCGTCGAAGTCCTCCAAAATCCAGGTGCTATCCACAGTATAGGCTATTTAGAGAAAATGGGAAATCTACAACGATATTATGTGGTTCTCATCTCGTCGTGACGCTGGAGGCCGGAAGAAATCGCATGAGTAGTGGCGTTTCGCGTCGTTTGTCTTGAGAATGGGAGGCCTTGTGTTAAGATGTGAATGGGTTGCGGTGTGTTGGATGATCGCCTCGGCGCTCGTTCTTGCGGAAACGCGAAGGTCGAGGTCATGCCGGGGAGGAAAGTCCGGACTCCATAGGGCGCGGTGGTGGGTAACGCCCACCGCTCGAGCAGTCGGGTAGGGAAAGTGCCACAGAAAACAGACCGCCACGATCGGCCCTGTCGGTCGTGGTAAGGGTGAAACGGTGAGGTAAGAGCTCACCAGCAGGCCGGGTGACCGGCTTGGCTTGGCAAACCCCACCGGGAGCAAGACCAAATAAGGAAGCAAGGCGGTTGCCTGTCGTCACGATGGGCGGCCACCTGACGGATTGGCCCGATCCGCTACGACTTCCGGGTAGGTCGCTGGAAACATCGGGCAACCGGTGTTCGAGAGAAATGGTCATCCGAAAACCCTTCGGTTTTCGACAGAATCCGGCTTATAGATGCGCCGCAACCCCCTTTCGCATCCGGTCCAATTGAGCGACACTTGGTTTTATTGCCAACCACGTCCCGAATTTAAACTTATATTCCGCGATTCGTTGGGCCGAGCTTCCCTGGTGCTCTTCGGCCCGGCCCTTGCATGCGAGTCGGCATGATCCGTGAGTGTTCCATGATGGTCGCCCTTGCCTTACACGGTTTTGCTTGCTATGATGGATGCATCTGGCCAAGGCATGATTCCCTCCGGGCTCCGCGACCAACCGTGCGGGGAGGAGCGTGATATGGATAAAGAAATGGTGGTCACCGGCGCGATCATCGACTCCTGGGTCGAGCCCGCCGGCATGGTTGGTGATAACTCGCGTCTGGTGCTTCAAGTCGCCCCACAAGGCCGGCCCAAGGATCTCATGATCGTGGAGGCCGAGGCCTCGCTCGTCCCCGATCGCGGATGGCTCGAGGATCTCGGCGAGAACCTCTGCCACGGCAGTCCCGTCGCCGCGGTCGGCCGACTCACGCTCCGCGGTTTCGTCTCGGCCACTCAGCTCCGCCTCGCCCGTTGATTCCATCGCGGCAAATCGTGCGATATTTGAGCCGGAAGACGAGCTTGCGTCGAGCGTTTTCCGGACTTGCCTCTTGACCCCATCTCTCGCCCCCTCTACAAAATCCTAGTGCCGTGTTGAAGACGGGGCTCTGCCACCCCCCAGGAGCCTGCCGGAGGTACGAATCCGGCGGCGCATCGACACGTGTTTGATTCAGCTACGGGATTGAATTCCCGCCGCGCTTGATTGCCCTCCTCGGGATCCCGACTCTCATGTCGAATACAATTCAAAGTCCGCGGTATTACCGTCGCGGACCTTGGGCACGCTTTACAGAAGGCTTGAGTTACGGGGGAGGGATCGGCCAATGGTCGTGGCTCGCCCACCGACTGACCGGCCTCGGCATCCTTCTCTTCCTCATCATCCACATCATCGACACGTTCCTGGTCGTGGCTTTCCCGGCCGAATACGACTTCACCGTGTCGATCTACGGCGGCGTGTTCGCCGGGCAATACTACTGGCCGCTGCGTTGGGCCTTCCGGATCGCGGAACTCGGGCTGATTGCGTCGGTGCTCTTCCACGCCGTCAACGGGGTGCGGATCATCCTCTTCGACTTCTGGCCGAGCGGCGTAAGATACCAGAAGGAAATCTTCTGGGTCGTCATGAGCCTGTTCCTCGTGATCATGCTGCTCGTGAGCGTCTGGGTGCTCTCCGCCTTGTTTGTGGCGCCGACCGCCAAGCACGTCCTTTGACATGACAGATTTCAAGGGCGACGAGACCGGCACTGGCGGGGCCGGTCGATTGCGTCCGACACCAAGATCCTTGGCGAATCGGTTCGGATCGAGACGAGAAGACTTAGGGGGCAGAATTCGATGGGGCGACGCGTCAAGCCGGCAGGGGGTTTCGAACTGTCGGCGTGGTACTTCATGCGCATCTCGGGGCTCATCCTCGTCTTCCTCTCGCTCGGCCACCTGTTCATCACGCACATCCTGAACAACGTCGAGAACATCAATTATTACTTCGTCGCCTCCCGCTGGGCCGACCCCAAGACGGGCGTTGTCTGGCGGATCTGGGACCTGACGATGATCAACCTGGCGGTCCTGCACGGCTTCAACGGCCTCCGCCAGATCCTCGACGAATACATCAACCGTCCCGGCCGTCGGGTCATCGTTCACACGCTGATCTGGACGGCGGCGACGTTCATGATCGGGATCGGGACGTATGCCATCCTGATGTTCCAGAAGGATGAGCAGTATCTCGAGGAGTGGAAGGCCAAGCAGGCGAGCCCCGTCGTCGCCCAGGGGGCGGCCAGCCCCGGCACGGCCGTCCCGGCCCGCTGAGATGGCCCGCGAATTCCTCCCATAACCGCATACCGGACGCTATGAGAACGCGCGAGCGATCATGAATTATCACAGGTTTGACTGCATCATCGTCGGGGCCGGTGGCGCGGGGCTCATGGCCGCGCTCGAGTCGAGCAAGCGGGTCGGCACGGCCGTGGTCAGCAAGCTCTACCCCACGCGTTCCCACACCGGGGCGGCCCAGGGAGGCATCGCCGCCGCCCTCGCGAACCTCGAGCATGACTCGTGGGAAAACCACGCGTACGACACGATCAAGGGTGGGGACTTCCTCGTCGACCAGACAGCGGCCGAGATCCTCTGCCGCGAGGCCGTCGAGTGCATCTACGACCTCGAGCACATGGGCCTGCCCTTCGACCGCACGGCCGAGGGTCGGATCTCCCAACGCCGGTTCGGCGGGCACACGAAACCGAACCCCAACTACGACCCGACCGCCGCTCCCGGCACGGAAGCGGCCAAGCCCCGCCTCCCGGTCATGCGGGCCTGCCACGCCGCCGACCGCACCGGGCATATGATCCTGCAGACCCTCTACCAGCAGTGCATCAAGCAGGGGGTCACGTTCTTCGATGAGTTCCACATGCTGGACCTCATCATGGTCGACGGCGAGTGCCGGGGCATCGTCGCGATCGAGATCGCGACGGGCGAACTGCACGTCTTCCACGCTAAGTCGGTGATGCTGGCGACCGGCGGCTTCGGCCGGATGTTCAAGGTCTCGTCGAACGCTTACGCACTCACGGGCGACGGCCCGGCGATCGCCTACCGTCACGGCATCCCGCTCCAGGACATGGAGTTCTACCAGTTCCACCCGACGGGCATCTACCGCTTGGGGATCCTCCTCAGCGAAGCTTGCCGCGGCGACGGCGGCGTCATGTTCAACGGCAAGGGGGAACGCTTCATGGAAGTGTACGCCCCGAACCTGAAGGACCTCGCCAGCCGCGACGTCTGCTCCCGCTCCATTTATCAGGAAGTTAGGGCAGGGCGAGGGGTCGACGGCAAGGACTACGTCTACCTCGACATCCGCGCCGAGACGATCAACAAGTACAAGACCAGCCCCACCGGCGGCACGGTCGATAGCGCCTGGGTCGAGAAGCGACTCCCCGACATCATCGACTTCGCCAGGACCTACCTCGGCGTCGACCCGATCAAGGAGCCGATGCCGATCCAGCCGACGGCCCACTACGCCATGGGCGGCCTCCCAACCAATCTGAACGGCCAGGTCCTGCGAGACTCCCAGGGGGATCCCGTTCCGGGCCTCTTCTCGGCGGGCGAGAGCGCCTGCGTCAGCGTCCACGGCGCCAATCGCCTCGGCACGAACAGCCTCGTTGACCTCGTCGTCTACGGGCGTCGGACCGGGCGATCGATGGCCGCCTATGCCCTCGATCGCGAGTTCAAGGAGTTGCCGAGCAACCCCGAAGGGCCGACCAAGTCGTCGATCGACTCCCTGCTGGCTCGCCCCCGCTCGGAGCCCTGGGTCAAGCTCCGCGACGAGATGCAGGCCACGATGATGGACGACTGCGGCGTCTATCGCACGGAAGAAAGCCTGACACGAGCCCGCGACAAGATCGCGAACCTCAAGGAACGCTACAAGTCGGTCGGCGTCTCCGACAAGGGCTCGGTCTTCAACACCGGGTTGCTCGAAGTCCTCGAACTCGGCTGCCTCCTCGACCTATCCGAGGCGACCGTCGCCGGGGCCCTGGCCAGGCAAGAGAGCCGTGGCGGGCACTCGCGTGAAGACTTCCCGGATCGCGACGACTCGCGTTTCTTCGCCCACAGCCTGATCTGGAGGGCGGGGGACAACCAGGCGAACGTGACCTACAAGCCGGTCGACATCGTCATGATCGAGAAGGACGGCGAGCAGGTCCCCAAGTATCCGCTTGAAATCCGCAAGTATTGAGAGAAGGCCCGGGAGTCGCGAGGCTCGACGCTTCGCGACGACGGCCAGGGCGAGCCGAGTTGCTTGTCGAACCGATGGCCCGGAAGTCGGAGGTCGGCGACCGGGCTCCCCGCGATTGGCGGGTCCGACCAGTCTCAAGATCGATACATCAAAGGCGGTTGTCTCTCGGAGCTTCCCCTTCCCAATACGACTCCTTCAAAGGTCAGCGGATCCATGACCACAGCAAATTTTCATCACCGCAAGCTTACCGTCAAGATCAAGCGCTACAACCCCGAGAAGGACAACACGCCGCGTTGGGAGCAATTCGTCGTCGAAGCCGATCCGATGGACCGCGTCCTCGACGTCCTGCAAAGCGTGAAGTGGAACCACGACGAGTCGCTCGGACTGCGTCGGTCATGTGCCCACGGCGTCTGCGGCTCCGACGCCATGCGGATCAACGGCTCGAACGGCCTCGCCTGCAAGATCCTGGTCAAGAACCTGCCCAGCGACACGCTGACGGTCGAGCCCATCCTCGGGCTGCCGGTCATCAAAGACCTGATCGTCGATATGAAGCCGTTCTTCGACCACTACAAGTCGGTGCTCCCGTTCCTCATCAACGACGATCCGGCACCGACCACCGAGCGCCTCCAGTCGCCGACCGAGCGAGCCCGGTTCGACGACTCGACCAAGTGCATCCTCTGCGCCTGCTGCACCACGGCCTGCCCCCCCTTCTGGGGCGACCAGAAATACGTCGGCCCTGCCGCGATCGTCAACGCCCACCGATTCATCTTCGACTCGCGCGACCAAGGGGCCGCGGAACGTCTTGAGATCCTCAATGACACCGAGGGCGTCTGGCGCTGCCGGACCGTCTTTAACTGCACCAGCGCCTGCCCTCGCGAGATCAAGGTGACGCAGACGATCCAGGAAGTGAAGCGTGCCATGCTGACGGGCAGCCTCGACATCGCCGAATCCGTCGGCGCGACCGAGCACTGAGCGGGCTTCTCCGTTTCACCGGCTCGAATCTCTCCCAAATCCTCCCTCCTACAACAGATGGCGGGGGAGGACATGCGCCTCGACAGTCACCCGCCAGGTCACGATTCCGGGCCGCGATCTTCTTCGCAGGCCCGGAGTTTTGAGAACACGCGAACGACGCCAGAATGCATCCGAAGAATCTTCGCGCCCTCATCGAGGGAAAGGGGTGTTCTCGTGGAATGGCGGTACTTGTGTGGAGCGTTTTGGCTGAGCCTGGCCGCCCTGAATGGCCAGGTCCAGGGAGCCGACCCCTGGGAAGCGAAGCTCGATGCCGTCTTCAAGACCCAGGGATATGAAGGGGCCCACTGGGGCCTCCTCGTCGTCGATGGCAAGACCGGGAAGACGGTCTACGAGAAGAACCCGGATCAACTCTTCTGCCCGGCGTCCGTCACCAAACTCTTCACGTGCGCCTCGGCGCTCGTCGATCTGGGCCCCGAGTATCGATTCCAGACTCCGATCGTGCGTCGCGGGGAAATCTCCAGTGACGGCACCCTCAAGGGGGACCTGATCCTCGTAGCATCGGGAGACCTGAGCTTCGGAGGCCGCACGGCTCCGGACGGGACGCTCCAGTTCAAGGACAACGACCACACCTACGCCAGTGGGCACCTGTCTGGTGAGCTCGTCGACGCGAATCCGCTAGCAGGTCTCGACCACCTCGCCAAGGAAGTCCTGGCCTCGGGCGTAAAGGTCGTCACGGGCGATGTCCTGGTCGACGACCGTCTGTTCGAACCCGCGAATAGCACGGGGAGCGGTCCTTCGCGGGTCTCGCCGATCCTGATCAACGACAACCTCATCGACGTCGTGATTACTCCGGGCGCCAAGGCGGGCGATCCCGCCACCGTCAAGCTTGTCCCCGAGACCTCGTTCGTCTCGTTCGACGCGAAAGTCGATACGACCTCG
The DNA here is from genome assembly GCF_049331405.1 of Singulisphaera chitinilytica. Classification (NCBI taxonomy): domain Bacteria; kingdom Pseudomonadati; phylum Planctomycetota; class Planctomycetia; order Isosphaerales; family Isosphaeraceae; genus Singulisphaera; species Singulisphaera chitinilytica. The sequence goes on along the minus strand of NZ_CP186274.1, from coordinate 4,025,422 downwards.
GGCGAACCGGCTTCGTTGAGGGTTCGCAGCGTCGGACCTCGGCGGTTCTCGATCCGAGGTCGGCTCCCGGTCGGCCACGCCCCGGTCGTGAAGCCTTATGAAGTCGAGGAGCCGGCCGCCTACGCCAGGGCCGCCCTGATCGAGACGCTCCAGAAGCGCGGGGTCCGCATCAACGCTTCGCCGCTGGGGGACAACATGGCCGAGGAACTCCCTTCGCGAGCCGAGGTGAAGGCTCTCCCCAAGGTGGCCCAGTTCACCTCGCCGCCGCTCCGCGAATCCATTAAGGTCATCCTCAAGGTCAGCCACAACCTCCACGCCAGCACGTTGCCCTTGCTCCTGGCGGCTCACCACAATCAGCGAACGCTTGAAGACGGCTTGCGGCGAGAGGGAGAGGCGCTCAAGTCCTTGGGTGTCGACATCGATACCATCTCGTTCGGCGGAGGGGCCGGCGGGGATCGTTCCGACCTTGCCACGCCCAGGGCGACGGTTGCGCTGCTGAGGGCGATGGCCGATCGTTCGGAGTTTTCCGCATATAAAGCCGCGTTGCCTGTCCTCGGCGAGGACGGCACGCTCTCGAAGGCCGTGGACAAGAACAGCCCCGCCAGGGGGCATGCCCACGCCAAGACCGGCACGTTCTGGGTCGAGAACGGCCTCAACGGAGGGGTCGTGATGACGAGCAAGGCCCTGGCCGGATACATGGACACGGCATCGGGACGCCCTCTCGTCTTCGCCTTCTTCGTCAATGAGGTTTCCGTCCCGGGCGAGGGCAAGATTTCTCAGGCCACGACCCGCGCGGGGCGTTTGCTCGGATCCTTGTGCGAGGCGTTCTATCTCTCGGATGCCCCCGAGGGCCGCGAGCCCGTCGGCAAGTGATCCGCCATGTGTAAGAATGCCTATTGATAACATAGGAGGCGATCCTCACGCGGGCCGCGTTTGCGGCCGAGTGAGGATCGCCTCTTTTCGTGAGATAACCCGGTCCGGCGCGTAGTTATTCGTCCATGCCCCGATGGCATTCCTCGAGGGGAGCCGGGATTGGAGGCGGGGGCGTGACGAACTTGGGAGCCGGGGGTACGACCGAGGTCCCATCCTTTCGCACGACTTCGGGGCCCGTATTCAGCAGATGGTTGCTGGCTTCGGGGATCGAATGCAGGCGAAGCTCATGGGTCGGCATGGCGATGTCGATCGAGGACTCCGCGAACTTCTTCTGGATCTGGGCGAAGAGGCGGTGCTTGACCCGCGCGGCGAGGCTCGGCTCGGGGACGTGGACGAACAGCACGAACGTCTGAGCCCAATCCGAGAAGTCCTCCATGAACGACGACGGGATCGGATTGCGGAGCACGTCCGCATCTTCGCGCGCGATCCTGAGCAGGAGCTCGCTCACCTTATCGGGATCGGAGCCGCGAGCCGCACGAACGCGGATCGTGACACGGACGATCTTGTCCTTCAGCGTCCAGTTCACGAGGTCGCTCGTGATGAAGGCTCGGTTCGGGACGATGATGCTCTGGTTGTCGCCGTTGATGATCGTGGTCGCCCGGATGTTGATCCGGTCCACGGTGCCGATCATGCCCGAGACCGTCACCGTGTCGCCGACCCGTATCGGGCGTTCGAGCAGCAGGATGATGCCGCAGACGAAATTGGACACGATTTCCTGGAGGCCGAATCCCAAGCCGACGCCCAGCGCCGCCAGCACCATTCCGATCTTCTCGAGACCGAGGTGGACCGCCGAGAGCCCGGACAGCAGGCCCACGGCCAGCACCGCGTAACGCGAGAGTGTGACAACGGCGAACCGAATTCCGGGATCCTCGCTCATCCTGGGGAAGATGGCCACGGCGAACAGGGTGCTGGTGTGGTGCCAGACGAAGGAAGTCACTCCAAGAATGACCAGGCATTCGAAAGCATTCCCGATCGTGATCGCGGTCTTCTCGTCGCCGCTGACGAGTTGGATGTTGCTGACGAACTCGAACAGGGCCCAGTCGATGCTCCAGATCCAGGCGGCGATGAAGAGGCCCACGACCGGCATGGCGAAGGCGACCAGGCGTCGCAGCCGGTTGGCCAGGTCATCGGGCGCACTCGGATCCTTCTGGGCCGCGGGGACGGCGAGCGTGGGCCCCATCCGGATCCAGCGCCAGGCGTGCTGGTCGATCAGGCGGATCAGGGTCCGATAAATCAGGAAGCATATCCCGATCAGGAGCATGCCCTGGCCGATCGCCATCGTGAGCCGCTGGGCTGTGAAGCTATAGCCGCAGACGTCGAGGGCGATGATCCCACCCAACCCGAAGAGGCAGGCGAGGCATATTTCACGCCGCCTCCGGCTGATCCAGCCCAGCCGTTGTGGTAGTTGCAACAGCCACTGGATGAACGCCGAGTTGCCCCGCGTCAGGTAAAAGACCACGTACATCAGCAGGATCTCGATGCCGAGGCCCAGGAGCCTCGTGACCGAGGGGGCTGAGATCGGTCTTCCGCCCGGAGCCACGAAATTCTGATCGAGCAAGAACTGGGAGATCGCCAGGGGCGAGCCGATGCAGACGAGCATCAGGACGGCTCGACGAAGCTGCCTGGTGACTTCCGCCGGGATCGACAGTTGGCGTTCGGCCCAACCTTCATGGCGGAGGAACCACCGCATGAAGCTCAGGAAGACCATGGCCGGCGTCAGCATCAGGAGCGCCGTGGCGACCGGGATGGCGATGTTACGCGGCCAGGGGGCCTGCCGGGTCGTATAGGCCAGGAGCAGCAAATAGCCCGGCCAGATCGTCGCCGAGGCGATCCCGAAGAGCAGCACATAGCAATTCAGGGACCAGGTGTTCGGGACGCATCCCTCGGCCGCCTGGGGCCGGGCCCTGAGGAACTGCCTCAGGCGAAAGAACGGCCAGGGGAGGATCGCCAGGAACGCGGTGGCGGTGACGAACTCGGCCGAGATCCGGCCCCAGAGGGATCGGTCTCCGAGTTCGAGGGCCAGGCGGAAGAGGCCCTTGAAGATCACGTAAGTCCCGCGCTGGGCCTGGAGCAGCGTCGAGAACCCTAGCGGCTCCTGGTCACGGACCCAGAAGATGTGGGTCCGGATGAAGCCGTACTGCTCGTCGAGGATGTCGAGCCGACGCACGATCTCCTTCTGCGTCTGTTCGGCCCGTGCGGCCAGCCTCATGAGGATCGCCCGGTTCTTGTTCAGCAACTCCAGGTGCTGCTTGTCGATCTCGGCGAAGAGCGCCTTGGCCTTCTCATGTTTCTCTGGGGGGAGCTGCTCGAGCAGGGTCTCGTGCTCGTACTGGTCGATCCGTTGATCTTGCAGGAGCTCGAGTTCGACCGAGCTGAGGAGGTTCTCGAAGTGGGCCTGGAGTGCCTCGGCCGTGGCGAGCTCTCGACTGACGATCCGCGCCCGTTCCGGCCGGATCCGGCGGAAGTCGTTGTTGAACCGCATGGCGTCGAGGTGGCTGATCCGACCGTCGTCGAGCAGTTGCTTGATGCTCTGGAAGTCGGTCACGGCGCGATCCCCAAGGATGCGCTGTTCTTCCGGCGACGGCGAGATGCTGGAGGCCAGGACGTTCTCATGCTTGACGACCTGCGCCTGGAGCTCGAGAAGCTGGGCCTTGCAACGGGCCTGGTATTTCACCAGCGGATCATTCGACCGCGCGGCGATGTCCTGCTCGACGTCCGCATTCTTCTTGAGGTTCTGCTCGACGACATTCGCCAGGGCCTGGTACTTCGCCTGCATTAGGCTGAGCGACTTCGAAGTGAGCTCGATGTGAGCTTCGCACGTCTTCTTCTCGAGGTCGGGGAGGCTGATCCGCTTCATCTCGAGGGAGATGCGGGCCTCCTGGCCGAGGAGCCGCTCGACCTCGACCTTCGATTCGAGCTCGAACGTGGCGAGACGCTCGTTGGCGAGGGCTTGCTCATCTGGCGATTTCGCTTCCGTGACCGCAGCCTCGATTTCCTTCCGCCGCGGGGCGAGCGATGCCACGCTCTGCTGGAGTTTGTCCCGCTGATTGCGCAGTGCGGCGATCGAAGAAGTCGTCGTTCTCGAGGCCTCGGCGCTCCGGATCTTTTCGAACTTGTTCTTCCAGTCCTTCAGCTCGGCCTTGGCCGCGTCGATACATTCCTTCATCTCCGCGGATACCGCCCCCAGGTCCTTTGCGGGCTGCCGGAAGGCCGCGGGCAGGATGATGGAAGTATCCTTGGCCGACTTGTCGAGCGTGCTCTGGACGCGGGCCAGCTCCGCCTTGATCTCGGAGATCTGCTGCTCGGGTGACTTCTTGGGATGCTCGGCCTCCTGGCGACTCTTGTAGGCCTTGTCCCACTCGCCCAGGAGCTTCAATCGTTCCTCAAGGAGGTCACGGAGCGGCTTGGGCATGGCGGGGGAGCCATCCTTGCCAGTCTTGTCGGTCGATTCTTTGAGTTTCTCGGTGAGCTCGGCGCGCATTTGCGCCGTATCGATCGGGGTCGCCTCGGGATCGGCGATGGCCTCGGCGGCCGGCGGCAGGGCAGGGGCGGGCGTTGCGGCTGCGGCCGGCGCGGGGGGAGTCGCTGGTCCGTCTGCGCTGACGATCAGGGGAAACCCGACAATGCCCAGGAACAATGCAAGGCGTCCGGCCCAGGTCTTTCCCATCCTTGGTATGCTCCTCAGTCGATGAAGGCGCAGCCATCTTGGCCGCCCGCGTCGTCACGCTCGCGATTCAGGCGACGACAGTCGATCCAGACGTTTGTGGCGCTAGTTTTCAGAGGTGTTCACGCATCGCCGGCCGACCCGTCTACCTCGGCTTTCGGTAGACACGGAGACACTTGTGGTGCGGTAAATTAGCCGATGTGTCTATGGGCGGCAAGGCGAGATCGGGGCCCGCAACGGCCTTGACGGATCTTGACGGAGCCGCCTTCGGCTCTATCATTCCTTCACCTGCGTCGAAAGTTGTGGCCCCCAGTCAGGGGGTACGCATGATGCTTTTGAACTCACACCTGTATCAACCCGTTGGTGGCATTGCTCCGCGGCCTGAGCATGGGCCTCGGCGACCTGCCGGTACGTCCGGGGTTTTCGATTTGGAACCTCTATGACCCATCTTGCTCGCCTTGCCCTGGCGACGTCTGCGACTGGGCCCGAACCTTCGCTGGTAAGCCTGGCGATGCTCGCCGGGATGACCGAACGGCGATGCCGGGTCCAGCACTTCCGCTCCCGGGCCTGCCCCCTGGCGACGGGGTCTGTCGGACAGGTGACAGGACTCCCCGGGCGTCACCTCGACGCCTGGCTCATGCCCAAGGATGTCTGCCGCAAGGTCTTCGAGCGAGGCGCGAGGCAATCGGACCTCGCCATAGTCGAAGGGACGCTCGAAGAACCCTCGCTCGTGCCGGATCAGGTCGAGTGCGACCGTCCCGGAGAGCTCCAGCCGATCGTCGATGCCCTCGACCTCCCCGTCGTGGCTGTCGTTCCGTATCAGCCCTGGGGCCAGCTCCATCTGCCTTGCCTGCCTCGCCAGGTCGAGGCGATCCTGATCGACGGCATTGAGGATCCGAACGCCTATTCCGCATATCGCTCGATCGTCTCCATGCTGACGAGGAGACCGGTGATCGGCGCCGTCGAGGCCCTGCCGGAGATTCGCACCTTCCTGAGCGAGAACCCCTGGGATCAGGCGCTACCGGAGAGCATGATCCAACAGTTGCGGGCCAGCTTCCTGCGTTTCGCCGACTTCAACACGATCCAGGCCCTCGCCAGGAGCCGGCCCTTCCCCGGCAGCACGGCCGAAGTCGAGGAATCGCGAGGGACGTGTCGATTCCGCGTCGCTTATGCGCAAGATGAGGCCTTCGGGTCGTACTTCCCGGACACGCTCGAGACGCTCGAAGCCCTCGGAGCCGAGCTCGTCGAGTTCTCGCCCCTGACCGACGAGCGCCTACCTCACGGCATTGACCTCGTCATGATCGGGTGCGGCTTCCCGGACAAGCATGCCGATCAACTTGCCGAGAACCTGAGCCTGATCTCGGCGCTCCGCTCACACGTCTGTCGCGGGCAGAGGATCTACACGGAAGGGGGAGGCACCGCTTACCTCTGCCAGTCGATGCTCCTCGATGGTCGTCGCGTCAGCGGCGCGGGCATCTTCCCCTACGATGCGGAAAGGCTTGCGACTCCTTCAGCACCTACTGCTGTCACGTCCACCCTCAGCCACGAGCGTTGGATCGGCCCCAAGGGCACGGTCGTACGTGGCTACAACCCGGGGCGTTGGCGACTCCACCCCAGCCTCGAGCCTGTCGATTGTCCCACGCACTGCGGAATGCTCACGACCCAGGGGGATATCACCTACCACCAGCAGGCCATCGGCAGCCTGATCCACCTCCACCTCGGATCCTTGCCGGAAGTGGTCTCAGCCTTCGCTGTCCCGCACCGATGCTCCTACACGCTGCCTTACTCCCGCCCCTGAGCCATCCTCCACCTCGGTCCAAAGCGACCCAGATAGCGGCCGAGGTCACAGTGAATTGACGCTCGTTGAGTTCGAAGGTGGGACGAGGAACGTCTCGTCGCCACCTTCGAGGCGGGCGCCATCAAATCAAATGGTGACCTGCGGGTATCGGATGCCCCATCTTCGCCTCCCGTTTGGAAAGAGCTGCCGCCCCTACCTGGTCACTTGAACAGAATAGGCGGCAGAATCGCGATTTCAAACGAGAGATCGACTTTTTGTCAACGCCTGTACAGTAAATCTCGGCTCCTTGCTCGATCTCCCAGGTAGTTTAGAGAGTCATTACGAGACTCGAGGATTACTTCTGGGCTTCGACCTTCTTACGCTCGGCCGCGATGACCTCCGCAGCCTCGGTGGCCTTGAGGTCGCGTTCCGCATCTCGCAAACGCTTTACCCACTCTTCCTTGCGCGTGGGGCTGTCGGCCAGGGCCCCGACTTTGGACGTGATCTGCTCGACGTACTGTCGCGAGGGATCGGCCGAGGCCGCCTCGGTCCAGAGGCGTTGGGCCCTTGCGAAGTCGCGGGCCTGGGCGTAACGCTCGAAAAGGATCGTGCGGCAAGTCTCCAGCGTCCGTTTCACGTAGGGGCTTTGCGAGGCCCTCGGAATGGCCCCGAGCCGATCGTTCAACTCGCTGAGCCGATTGGCCTCGAAGAATGTATCCGCCACGAGGGCGTCGAAGAACGGGCGGACGGGCTCGGACAGGCCATCGCGTCGGATGGTTCGGAGCATAATGGCGAGGTCGCCTTTCGACCGGATCGTCTCCTCACGCTGAAACCTGGCCATGCAGGTCTTGACCGCCCACTGGAGCTTCTGCTCGTCGTTCGCATTCTCCTCGATGGTCGGGATGGCCGAGTAACGCGGCCAGTTCGCGACCGGCGTCCAGTCCTTGGGGCGGAGCCGGGCGATGCTGCTCACCGGCTTGACTCGATAGAGGGGATCGCCGATGTAGATGAGACGCCAGGGGCAGCCGAACTCCTCGACCGTCGACCGACGCAAGGCGGCGCCCAGCGGGTATTTCTCGGCCATGAGGAGCGAGACGAGCGTCGGGGGGCGGAAGGCCTGGAGTGCGGGCTCATTCATCGAGCCATAGTAGACGTACGCCCCGTTGGCGATCCAGCGGCCGGCGATGGTACTCGGGTCGTTCGGGTTCGTGGCGGAAAAACTGTGGATCATGACGACGGCCGCGGGGTCGGTCATGGGGACATCGCTCGTCGTCGCCGTGCCGTTCGTGACGTGGAACTGAGACGAGCCCCCGTGCGAGTTGATCATCACCAGGCCGAAGCGGTTCACCGGGTCGAAGGTGCGGTGCCAGCTCGACAGGTCGGCCGAGGCCCCCGACTTGTGAGTCACGTCGCCTCCCGGGACGGCCTTCTGCAGGACCTTGGCGGCCGACCCCATGGTGTACATCGCCCACATCTTGTCGTTTTCGTCGTAGGTGTTCACCATGATCGCCGAGCGCGGCTGGAGGAAGAGGCTGCACATGGCGGCGTAGACGCTGGACCTGGCGTCGCCGAGGAGCCTCCCCGTGAACCCCCAGCGCTGCTGATCTCGGTTCGATGCGCGACCGATCAGGTCATCGAGCGAAAGGGGTCCTCCGTTCGCGTTGTAGAAGGGCAAGATGCGCTTATCGCGCACCTCAAGCTCCCCCTTCGCCTCGTAGCGATAGGGCCAGTCGCCCCCCAAGGTGATGAAGTCGCAGTCGTCGTTGATCCGGTCGTAGTGGGGAATCCGATGCGCGATCTTCTCCTCCAGCGAGAGGAGCAAGGACTGGGCCTCCTCGGCCGTGAGGACGTCGCCGAAATGCTTGGGGCAATCCCATCGCAGGAGGGGTTGGAATCGGCCCGCCGCCAGGGCCACTGCACCGGCCAGCATCGGGGCATCCGCCGATGAGAGTACGACACCCGGCGGGGTCGCAACCAGGCTCTTGGGGATGACCTCCGCCGCCGAGCCTTCCTTGACCTTCTGATCGTCGGTCGTCCACGAACGGGCGACGGCGAGCCCGGCGGCATCCCAGTATTTTTCCGGCGTAAGCCGCGCCGGTTTCTTCGGATAGCGAACGATCCGTGCGGGGGCGAACGCCCTCAGGAACTTGAACGAGTATTCGACGTCGTCGAAGAGCACCGGGAAGAAATGCTGCTCGTCCCAGGTGGCGATGACCTCGAAATACGTCTCGACGTCGGGGACGAGGCAGACCTGGTCGACGACGCGGCGGTTCGGGCCGATCTTGCGTTCCCAGGAAACCGAGGCCTTCCGGATCTCTTCTAGCGCCACGGGCAGGCCAGCTCGGCCGGGAGGGGCTTGCGCGAGTAAGAGGCCAGGGAATGCGAGACAGCCGATCACCGTCGCCATGAATAGATAGGGTTGCCTCGCCTGCCTTGACATCGTCGCTCCTTCGCCATCGCCAATGGTGTAGAGGCCGGGGCAGGGACCGAGTATACTCGTACCCTGGGGCGTGTCTTGTTGGTTTCTCGTCGAACGCCGTCGATCCGCAATTTTCGCGTGGGTCAAGACCGACGCTAGCAAAGGTTTGGTCCGATGAAAAAAGGTGGCATCCTCAATCCGGCGATCTGCTCATTGCTGGCCGAGCTGGGACACATGGATGAGTTGCTCATCGTGGATGCCGGTTATCCCCTGCCGTCCGACGGCCATGTGATCGACCTGACCCTCACGCCGGGGATCCCCCGGTTCCTCGACGTGCTCCGCGCCGTGGCCGAGGAGTTGGTCATCGAGTCGATCACGGTCGCCAGCGAGATCTCCGAGTATAGCCCGAAACTCTACCAGGAGATCCTCAAGATCGTGGGCGACATCGACGTGGACGAGGTCCCCCACCTCGAGTTCAAGGAACAATCGCTGGGAGTCAAGGGGATCATCCGAACGGCCGAATTCACGCCGTACGCCAACGTCCGGATTCTCTCGGGCTCGGCTTTCTGAGCTCAGCGACTTCATGACTCCGGCAACGGTTCGGGGAGTGCGATTTGGAGTTCCTGGGCCAGCTCGGTGAGCTTGGCCCAGTGTGCGTTCTCCAGCGGGATCCCGCGGGCCGATCGCACCTCGAGCACCCGACGTTCCGGCTCGCCTGGCAAGAGGACGGCCTCGACCCCAGCCCGCCTTGGCGTCTCGCGCACGTAGCTTGCGAGTCGCGACGATTGGGCCGTCAGCGTCTCCACGCCCGCGAATTTCGCGGGGTCGAGGACCAGGAAGAAGACGTTGTTCCCGCGGGCAGGGGGAGCCCCGGGGTAGCTCGCGTTGCCGCCGGAAAGGCCGCCGGACAGAAGGTCGAGCACGAGCCCTAGGCCGAAACCCTTGTAAGCCTGGCTCGCCCCCATCGGCAAGATCGAGCCGAGGGGCGGCTCGTAGAGGACCGACGGGTCGTTCGTCGGCTCCCCTTTCGCATCGAGGAGCCATCCGTCGGGAACGGGCTCCTTGCCGTTGATATAGTAGCGCCTGACCTTGCCCTCGGCGACGACGCTCGTGCCGAAGTCGAGGACGAGCGGTTCATCAACTTGCTCGGTGGGGACGGAGACGCAGAGCGGATTGGTGCCGAGCCTCCCCTGGATCCCGCCGGGAGGAGCCACGCGTTGCCCTGCGCCGTCGTTGTTCACGGTGGCGATCAGGATGAGCCCCTCGGCCGAGGCCCGCTCGGCATACTCGCCGAGCCGCCCGATGTGCCCGCAATTCCTGGCCGTCCCGGCGGCGAGCCCGAGCGTTCGACATCGAGGAATGATGAGGTCGAGCAGGCGGTGGGCCTGCACCTGTCCCAGCCCCCAGTTGGCGTCGCAGACGACGATCGCGGGGGAGTCGGTTTCGACGGCAAGGGGGACGTCGATCCGATAGTCACCGTTCCTCAGGAAGCCAACGTATTGCGGGATCCGCATGACCCCGTGGGAGTCGTGACCACGCAGGTTGGCATCGACGAGGTTGCGGGAGACGATGGAGGCGTCGGCTCCCGGTACGCCCACGGATTCGAAGATCTTCGTCGCGAGTTCGGTCATGGCCTCGGTCGAGAACGCGGGCATGGGGGACTCCAGGGCCTGGATCGGGGAGATTTTTGATCTTACGCCGCGCCTCGGGATTTGCAATCGGGGGGCAATCTGTGTCGAATAGCTCCGCCGATGGGCGAGGCTTGCATTGATCTGTGGCACAATCGTGCGACGAAGGCACACGGGGTCCAGCGAATCATGGCGTACCGGGTCACCACGGAAGATCGGGGCGGGGGTAAGGTGTTCACGCTGCACGACGAGGCGACCGGGTCGTCGGCCTCGATCCTGCCTTCCTACGGTTTCAACCTCTTCGACCTGAGGCTACCCGTCGCGGGCAAGGTGCGACCCGTCCTGGCCTCCGCACCCGACTGGGCCGACAAGCCCAAGGGAGCCTCGGGCAACGGCACCCCGATCCTCTTCCCGTATCCCAACCGGGTTCGCGGCGGCTCGTATGAGTTCGAAGGCAAGCGCTACCAGTTGCCCGTGAACTCGGGGACGAACGCCATCCACGGGTTCGCGGTCGATGCCCCCTGGGACGTGATCGACCAGAAGGCCACCGACACCGAGGCCCTGGTGACCGGGCGCTACCAGATCTCCAAGGATACACCCAACCAACTCGCGAACTGGCCCTGCGACGCGATCCTCGAGGTCACCTACGCCCTCTCGGGTCGGCGCCTGACGATGACGATCCGCGTCAGCAATCCCACAGCGCTCGAGCTTCCTTACGGGTTCGGGATCCACCCATATTTCCGCCTGCCGTTCGAGGCTAACGGCGATCAATCGGCCACGCGCGTCATCCTGCCTGCGTCCAAGTACTGGGTCCTCGAGGAATTCTTACCGACCGGCGAGATCCGCGACGTCGATGCCCGGCTCGACTTCCGCAAGGGCCAGCCTCGAAAAGACCTGAAGCTCGACGATGTCCTCACCTCAGTCGAATTCGAAGGCGATCGGGCCGTCTGCAGGCTCGTCGACGACAACCTCAAGGCGGAATTCCGACTCGGTTTCGACAGCGGTTTCCGCGAACTCGTCGTCTACACCCCGAGGACCGAGGGCGTCATCTCACTCGAGCCCTACACTCAGACCACCGACGCCATCAACCTCGAATCCAAGAAGGTTGATGGTGGCCTGCGACGACTCAAGCATGATGGCCTCGACACCCTGACCATCACGATGGAAACCGTCGGCTGATCTTCATGTGATCAAGGAAACGAGATTTAGCCCATGGGACCGGCCCGTCGATGAGCCGGTCCTATTTCGGTGGATCGATGACCGTCGTTCGTCACAGTTCCGGTCGAGCGATCGGCGGCCCCAAATTGTCGTCTTCCGAAAACTGGAGCGGTTCCCCAGGCCATGGGACGAACCCTTCAAGATACTGAACGACTCCGGGGCTTTTCTGAGAATTGGTGATGCATAAACTCACCTAAATTGCCTATCATGGAACCCATTAGAGAAGACGCGCTGCAAGGGAATGCCGCTGGTGCTGCCTGGTACCCAGCAAGTGCCGGTCAGCCAAGTCTTCATTCGATGGATCTTCGGCGACGGTGGGATCGATCATGGAGCCGCCCGGGACGGCCGAATCACAAGAGCTGCATGGGTTGCGGATCGACATGCTGCGGCAGGCCGCCGAGATCTACCTCTCGCTGGCCTATCCGTCGAGCAGTCCGCCGGAAGCGGTCAACCGCCGCCTCATCTGGCCCACCGACGTCGACGCCACCACACTCCTCTCCAAGCCCCCCTTCGAGAAGGCGGGGAAGGCGAGCGCGGGGAAGTCGCCGATCTTCGCCCTCCGGCTGGGGAACGCCCGCTATCCCCACATGAAGCTGCAGATTCAGCCCTGGCCCAACGAGGCCGGATTTATGATCTCGGTCAACACCCACGACCAGGTTCTCTCGCTGGACCCCAACTCGCAGGATTCGGCCGCCTTTCGCGACCTCCAGGCCGAGAATCAGCGCGTGAAGGAAGCGATCGAGCTCGCATGGGCGCATGCCGGGCTGCCGACCTTCCTGAGCTATCTGCGGAAATACATCGAAGACCGCACCGGCGCGGCGCAAGGGCCGTCCGCACCGACGGAGTGACCACTCCGCCCAACGGCTCGCGACCCATTTCGGGCATACGACCCGGCCTTGATGGTCAGGCCGAGACCGTATCCAGCTTCTTGGCGGCGGAGAACCTGGGCAGGTCGATCGTGAAAGTCGAGCCTTCGCCCGGGGTGCTCGTCACCTCGATCTCGCCGCCGTGGAGCTTGACGAAGGTCTTCACGAGGCAGAGCCCCAGCCCCATCCCCTTCTTGCAGAACTGATAGTCGCCCGAGGAATGGTGGCGCGTGTCGAACCCGGTGAAGAAGGGTTCGAAGAGGTGCGGGTGCTCGACCTTGCCGATCCCGATCCCGCTGTCGCGGATCTGGAATCGGACGTGATCCTCGCCCTCGCAGGTCGCGCCGATCTGGATCGAGCTGCCGTCGGGTGCGAACTTGATCGCATTGATCAACAAATTCGTGAAGATGTCGGAGAATTTCGACGCGTCGACTTCGGCCTCGCCGAGGTCGGGGGCCAGGTCGAGCTCGACCGTCTGCGAACGGGCCGAGAGGTACGGCTCCATCTCCGCCACGACGTTGCGGATCGACTCGGCCAGGTCCGTGGGGCTCACAGTCATGGTCTTGGCGAAGTCGCCCGAGCGTGCCAGCTTCAGCATGCGATCGACGGTCGTGGCGAGGCGCTTCCCCGCGCCATGGATCCGGTCGACCCAGCCGTTCTCCGTCGCTGTGGCGTCGCCCGACTGCGTTAGCTTCCAGAGTTCGGTCATGCCGAGGATCACCGTGACCGGCGTATTCAGCTCGTGGCTCGCCACCTCGAGGAAAGCCTCCTTCAATCGGTTGGCCTCCATCAGGCGCTGATTGCTCTCGCGAAGCTCGTTCACGAGCCTCTTCTTCTCGACGATCAGGTCGTGGTGATCGACCGCCTGGCGGACGAGGGCTTCGAGCTCTTCGGGCTCCCAGGGCTTGGCGATGTATCGGTATACGCTCCCCTGGTTGATCGCGTCAACGACGGCGCGGATGTCGGCATATGCGGTGAAGAGCAGGCGCGTCACTTCGGGGCGGATTTGCTTGGCGCGGTGGAGGACCTCCACGCCGTTCATCTCGGGCATTCTCTGGTCGGTCAGGACGACGTCGACTTCCGTCGGCGACTCGAGGATCTTGAGGGCTTCCGTCCCTCGCTCGCACGTCAGGACACGATAGGCCGGCCGGAGCAGGTCGTGAACCGACATGAGGACTTCCGGCTCATCGTCGACTACCAGAAGTGTGGGACGGGGGGAGCTCATCGAGATGTGGGCCTTTGTGTAAGTCCTTGGACCTGGAATTATTGGGCGGCGCCCGCCGTGAACCGCTTGATCAAAGTGACTTCATTTCCCGCGTCATTATAGCGCATCTCATCGACCATTCCCTTGCAGATCATGAGCCCGTACCCCCCCGACCGGAGCCCGAGCTTGTCGCGGACGTCGAGATGCGAGAACGGGTCATCCGCACCGGCGGCGTGGGGCAGGTTGTTCAAGTCGAACCCGTTCCCCTGGTCGCGGACGATGATCTCAACCTTATCTTCGTAGATTCGGTAAGTGATGTTCACCAGCCGATCGGACTCGTGGCGATTCCCCCACTCGATCGCGTTCTGGGCGATCTCCATCACGGCCTGGCGGAGTTGCAGGACTCGATTATCCTCGAAGGGCGTGAAGCGCCAGAGCGTCATCAGGAAGTCATTGAGGTCCTGGAGCAGGTTGACCTCGCTGTTGAGCTCGACGTGGATCTCGCCTTGCATGTCTCCTTCTTCGAGGTTCGCCCTCCAGGCGCGTGCCGAGTCGATCGCGTTGAAGAGGTCCTGGATGCCATAAGGCTTTGTGACGTAAGCGTTCGCCCCGACGCGGAAGCCCTGGGTACGGGTCGCATCGTCGCCGAGGGCCGTCAGCATCACCACCGGCGTCATCATGGTCGACCGGTCGCTCCGCAGCAGGCGGCAGACGTCGAACCCATTGATGTCCGGGAGCATGAGGTCGAGCACGACCACATCGGGCGAGAGGCTTCGAACCATCTCAAGGGCGCTGTTGCCCGTCATGGCCACGACCGGCTCGTAGTCGTGGAGTCGCAAGAGGCGCGCAACCATCTCGGCCTGGTCTGGATGATCCTCGACAATCAGGGCCGTGCCCATGTCGATTTCCTTGCCCATCATGGGGGAAGCGTGGCCGAATGGCAGCACACAATAATCAGACATGCAACTCCACAACATCGGCGTCGTGAAGCTCGTGGTCGCGCTTGACCGTCTGCCCCTCGAAGACGCCAGTTCCCCAGACCCTCGCGAATTTCAGGGTCTGCTCGAAGTCTCGATGGATCTCCCTCGCCAGGTCCAGAACGTTGGAACCGACCGGGATCGTGAAGGGGTTCGTCCGATCGGCTGGTTTCCCTGGGAGTTTCGTATAGACGCGCATCACCCCTAGTAAATCGTACGAGCCCCGACGAAACTCGTCCAGGCCTTCACGCTGTTTGGTTGAGATTGGCAGTATGGAAAATCTGGAAGAAAACCATTCTCGGAGCACGTCGAGGCGATCATGTGCCCCCTCGGCATCGACCTTGTTCGCGACCATCAGCGTCTTGACGTGCTGGATCGTCTCGTCCTCGACGTCGAAGGGGAGATCCTTGACGAGCTCGGTGTGCGAGTCCGCCAGCCGGGTCAATACGACCTCGAGGGCGTCGGCCACGTCGTCATCCGAGAGGTCGGCCACGAGCACGGCCGCGTCCGCCGATCGGACGATGTTGCCAACCCAGGGCTCGTAGAAGTCGGCCGAGATGGGGGGCAGATCGACGAGCTGAACCCGAACATCCTCGAAGGCCATCATCCCGGGGTAGGGGGCCCTGGTCGTGAAGGGATAGGGCGCGACCTCGGGCTTCGCATTCGTCAGGGTGGCCAGGATCGAACTCTTGCCCACATTCGGTCCGCCGATGAGCACGACTTGCCCGGCCCCTTCGGCGGGGATCCGGTAGCTGATGCCTGCCTTCTTGCCGCCAGACTTGGCCCCGTCGATCTCGTCGCGGGCCCGGCTGATCTTCTTCTTGAGGTCGGACTGGAGCTTCTCCGTCCCCTTGTGCTTGGGGAGGAGGCGGAACATCTCGCGAAGTAGGTCGAGGCGTGCGGCGGGTGTGGAGGCCTTACGATACTCTTCCTCAGCCTTGCTGTATTGGGGAGGAAGATTGGCGGGCATCGAGTCAGAAACTCCAAAACCGAAGGCCGCACGGTAATTACGCGCAACGTACTGATTCGCCGCTTCGAAATCAAGTCCCAAAACGTTCGGCAAGCCTCGGCGTCGTCAACGTCCTACGCCGAAAGCACTTGGGAATGATCGAGGGCATGATGACTTTTGCCATCGGCCCCTCGACTCTCCCGAGTCAGGGAGCAGGAGGGCCGATCTTGCGGAGGACCTGGGCGTTCTCGACGTTCCAGAGGAAGAGGAAACTATCGGCGCCACCGGCGACCATCCGCTTGCCGTCCTTGGAAATGCCGACACCGAAGACGTAGTTTGATGGCCCGCCGTAGTTTCGGTAGATCCCCCCGTTATCGGGATTCCAGAGCCGAACCAGGGAGTCGCCCGAGGCCCCCGCGACCTCCGGCTTGCCGGCGATCCAGCGGAGGGCCGTGATCTGCTTGCCGGCCGGCTGGAGCGTGCGGAGCTGTTCGCCCGACTCGAAGTCCCAAACCTTCATGACGTTATCGGCCCCGCCCGTCACGAGTTGCTTGCCGTCCGCCGACCAGTCAACCGCCATGACGTGATGGGTATGCCCTTCGAACGACCGCAGTTCCTTGCCGTCAGCGACGTTCACGACCTTGAGGAACTTATCGGCCGCGGCCGTTGCGAGCTTGGTCCCATCCGGGCTGAACCGTACGCCGAAGACGGTGTCGGAGTGGAGCGAATCCAGGCTCTTCACGAGCGCGCCCGTCTGCACGTTCCAGATCTTGACCTCGCCCGATCGCGAAGGGTCTCCCCCGCCTGTCGCCAGCAGCGTCCCGTCGGGACTGAAGTCGAGCGCCAGGACCCGGAAGACATGAGGCCCGAGCGGCTTCATCTCCGACCAGCCTCCCTCGAACGTCCACTTCTTGAGAGTATGGTCGGCCGAGGCCGAGACCAGGCTATT
This sequence comes from Singulisphaera chitinilytica, assembly GCF_049331405.1. Classification (NCBI taxonomy): domain Bacteria; kingdom Pseudomonadati; phylum Planctomycetota; class Planctomycetia; order Isosphaerales; family Isosphaeraceae; genus Singulisphaera; species Singulisphaera chitinilytica. The sequence continues at coordinate 4,008,838 of NZ_CP186274.1, read as the reverse complement.
CTCGTCGAGGAAGGCCACCTTGAGGATCGCTTGCGTCGGCGCGGCGTTAGGGGCTAAGTGGGCGAACGCGACGATCCCTTGGCCGTTGGCGGCCTCCCAGACTTTCAGGCTCCCGTCGGCTCCCGCCGATGCGAAACGTTCCCCCTTGGGCGAGAACGCCACGGCATTCACCGCCGCCTCGTACCCGCCCATCACCCGACGGACCGCGCCCGAGGCGACATCGATGAGCCGGACGTGACGATCGGCCGATCCGGTAAGGATCGTCTGACCATCGGGGCTCAAAGCCGATGCGAGGATCGACCCTGAGGTTCCTTCGATGGCCCTGATCGCCTTGCCGTCGGCGACCTGCCAGAAACGGATCGCCGCATCCTCGCCGGCCGTGATGACGGTCTGACCATCCGGCGTCAGGGCGACGCCGTTGATGGCTCCCTTGTGGCCCGCGATGACGACAGGGTCGGCCGACTTGACGGCGTCGGAGTTGCCGGCGGCCATCTTGATGGCATCTTCGGTCGGTAGTGTCCAAATTCTCGCCGAGCCATCCACCGACGCCGCCACCAGGTGTTTGGCGTCGGGCGTGAACGCGAGGCCGGTGATGGCCTGAGTCTGGGACCGGAGAAAATAGAAGGGCTTGCCGTCGGCCCGGTTCACGACCTGGATGACCCCGTCCTGAAAGCCTGCCGCGAAGGACTTGCCGTCGGGCGTCGGTGCGAGCGAGATGACCTGCCCGGGGAGGGACCACTGGCTCGCCTCCTTGCCGTCCGCGAGGCTCCAGGATCGGAGGGTGCGGTCGAGACCACCCGAGTAAGCGGCCTTGCCCCCATCAACAATCGCGATCGCCTTGACCTGATCGGCGTGCCCCGCGAAGGTGCCGGCAAGGGCACCTGTGGGCAGGTTCCAGAGCGTGACGATCTGGTAGCTGCCCGCCGCGAGTCGCTTGCCGTCGGGGCTGAAGCGGATCGACTGGATGATGTCCTTGTGGCCGCCGAGCGAGTTGATGACGAGGCCCGAATCGGCGTCGTGGACCTGGACGACGTTGGCCCGGCCCGCGGCGATCCGTGAGCCGTCCTGCGTCAGGTCGACGGCGACGACGGGTTGCACCCCAGGAGGCAGGGTGCCGAGTTCGAGGCTCTTGGGCTCGTCGCCGTTCTCAGCGGAGTCGTCCTTGGCACCGGCGTCGATCCAGAGCTTTAAGAGGCCAAGCTCGGCGGGGGTGAAGGCCTCGCCCCCTTTCTTGTCCTTCGGCGGCATCACCGGGTCGAGCCGGTGCGCCGCGAGTTGGAACAGAAGGCTCTCGTCGGCCTTGCCAGGGATCAGGGACGGCCCCCGCTTGCCCCCCTTGAGCATGCCGGCCATGTCCTCGATGTTGAGTTTGCTCTCGGCGAGGTTTGAGCTGTGGCAGCCGACGCACTTGGCGTCGAGGATGTCGGCGATCTCCTTGGCGTAACTCACCGGTTCCTTGCGCGTCGGGACGGCGACCTCAAGCGGCGTGGGCGCGGCCGTTCCGAGGATCAGTGCAGCGAGACAGAGGGGGAGCGCCATGCCATTCTCCGCAGCGGGCGAAGACCGGGGCCGCGACGCGATCGCAGCCCGGTCCGTGAAGGAATGAATGAATGAAATCAGGCCGAGCAGACTACTTCGTGATGCTCAGCGCCAGTGGCTCGTCGACCTCGACCAACTCGCCGCGGACCTTGCCCGAGGCCCGGATGTAGGCGCCCGCGACCGCCGCCACGGGGCTATCCGCCGCCGACGTGATGACGAGCTTCGCGGCAGCCTGGCCGGCGGGAATCGTCAAGGTCGGAGCAGAGAGCTTGGCCCCGGCCGGAGCATTCAGGGCGAGCCCCAGCTCCTCGACGAAGCCCGCTTGTCGGGCTAGCGTGATCTCGACCTCGAGAGTCGCCCCCGCCTTCAGGGATCCCCCCTTGTTGTTCACGGTCAAATTCACCGGGGCAGGGCGGACGACCAGAGTGACCGGGTTCGCCGGCTCGCTCAGGTTGACGTTAGGCTTCGGCTTGGCGTTCGGGTCCTTGCTGAAGGGAAACGGCCCCGTGCCGCGGATGGTAAGCGTGTAGATGCCGGCCGGCACCGTCTTGGGTATGAAGAGCGGCAGAATGCCCTTGGCCGAGGCCTTATCGATGGTCGCGGCATTGCTCACCATGGTCGGCGGTAGGTCGGCGGATGCCAATGCAACGGCCTCGGTGAACTCGCCACGACGCGCCACCTGGACCTCGAGGTTGTGGAGATGCCCTTGTGGCACGGTGAGTTGGTCTCTCGGGACCGAGATCGCCAATGGAGACAATGGTCGGACCGCGACTACGATGCCTCGCGTCACCCGGGACGGGGCGATGGTGGGGGCCGTCGTGGGACTGGCAGGTGGCCAGATCATGCCACCTCCGAGGGCTTCGTGGACGATCTCCGGACCGAGCGACGTGACCCCCGAGACATACCCGAGGTCGTCCTTGCGATCTCCCAGTCGCGAGCGCCCGATGATCCGGGCGAGCCCCACACTCGGAGCCGTCCCCTCGGCGGCCTCGAAGACGATGGGTGCTACGTTCTGCCCGGCCGCGATGATGACGGGCTGGCAAAACACTCCCGGCGGGAGGCTCTCCGCCTCGACCCGGATCGGCCCCGCGAAGCCATCCGTCCGCCAGGCGATGACCGACGCATAGGCCTTACCGCCCGCCCCGATCACGACCGAGTCGGATCCCGCCGCCCCCTCGGGGACGACGAATAGACGGAAGTCAGGTCGTAGAGGACGGAGGTTCAAGCGATAGTAGAGGCTCGGGTCGCCGCGTTGGGACGAATAGAGGTCGGAAAGCACAACCTGATAGGTTCCATCCTCGGGAGCCTGCCAGACCAGAGAGGGGTCGACGGAGCTCAGCCCGAAGCGGGGGCCGCCCCCCTGATCGGGAGAATCCTCTCCCGTGGCAAGATCCTGCGGCGCGGCCTTATCGACGACCTTCTGGACGACGAAGACGGGATCGGCGCGAGAGCCGAGGCGTTCGGCATCGACCTCGATGCACCAAGTCTCCCCCTTCTTCGCCTGGAATCGATAAATATCAACATCATTTGCCGCTTCAAACCCACCGGAGACGTCGCAGGGTAGGGTGAGAGCTTGAACGTGCTCGTCATCATCGTTGGGTTCGTGCTCGAGGACGACCGGATCCTTCGCCTCGGCGACGAAGAATGAATTGGCCCGCCCCTTCGGGAAGTCCAGGGTAAACTCCGAACCTCGCTTGGGAGCGCTCCCCGAATCGAAGAAATCGAGCGAAGGGAAGGCCGAGTTGAGATCCCCGCCGGCCACCGTGAGTTGCAGCGTTTTCCGTTCGAGCGTCGCCCCGTCGATGGTGAGTTCAGGTGCGGGGGTGCCCCCCAGATTGCGGCCGAGGACCGTGAAGACGGTGGGTACGGCCGGCGTGGCAACGCTCGGGACGATCACATCCACCCAAGGTCCATCGCTCAGGGTCAGGCGGTATCCGTGCTCGACCGAGCCGGTGTAAGTCACGTCATGGACTTTGATGACGTAACGACCATCGGTCGGGAGGGTCAGATCCAGGAATGGGTCGGAATCGCGTGCGTCGCGATTCTCGACGAGTTCTCGACTATCGGGACCGAAGACGCGTAGGGTAGCGTCGAGCCGGCTCTCGAGTCGGAGGGCGGCCAGGTCGATCCAGAGGCGTTGCCCGGCCTTTCCCTGGAACCCGAGGCAGTCGATATCGGTCGCGGCGATCTCGCCGTTCACGACGGAGTTGATGGCGATAGCGTTCGCCTGCTCGGGCAGATTGTTCGGTTCCACCTCGACGCTTTCGGGCCTGCCCCCGACCTCGAAGGTTCGAGGGTTGCTCGCCCCGTACGTTCCGATGGCCCTCACGTCATGCTGGCCGATCGGAACGCCCTGGGCCGCCGCCACGCGGAAGGTCAGGTCCTTGACGTGGAAGGCTCGCAAGCCGGGGTGATCGAACCAAAGCTGATTCACGCCTTCGAGGTCGGTTCCCCGCAGCGTCACATCAACCGACTCGCCGGTCGCGACCCCGAGTCGGGAGAGGCTCGTGAGTTTCGGCTTGGGGAGTTGCGCGAAGCTCGTTGGCGTCCCGTAACTGGCCACAAGTCCCAAGAGGGTCACGGCGAATAAACGGCCGGGTTTTGACATCGTCTTGGTTCTCCAGCGGGCGTTCGCGTACGCCAGGAAGCACGGAGGGTGCCGACACGGGGTAGGAGGTCATGCCCCGTCATCCGGTCGGGACCGAAGAATTCGCGGCCGTCATCGCCACGACTCGATTTTTCGCCTCGCGCACGGCTTGCTTTTAGGTGGGGCCGCGGGTCGACGAACTGGACGTTCCTCGTCCCCTGGGTCACTGTCTAACAATAGTATAACAGATCGGCGGGGTTGTTGGCGGCACAATACGACCGCGGGCCGGGAACTTCGTGAGGCGGGGTTTTATAATAACTCCGAGATCGGTCGGCCTTCGTTTAAAATCGGCAGGGGCCGGCCGGCATCGTTCGGGTAGGCAGCATCGGGATCAATCCCCAGGACGGAGTAAACTGTACGGAGCAAGTCCTCTGGACGCAAGGGGCGTTGGATGGGACGCATCCCTTTGCGATCGGTCGCCCCGACCGCGAGCCCGGTCGTGATTCCGCCACCTGCCAGGACCACCGACATGCTGTCCGGCCAGTGGTCGCGACCTCCCGAGCCATTCACCCTCGGCGTCCGGCCGAACTCCCCGCCGACGATGATCAGGACCTCATCGAGCATGCCCCGATCGTGGAGGTCGGAGACGAGCCCAGCCACAGCCGCGTCGAGCGCGGGGAGTTTGAGCCGGCACTGGCGGAAGACCTCGGTGTGATGATCCCAGCCATTCTCCGTCACCGCCACGAACGTGGTGCCCGCCTCAACCAGGCGGCGAGCCAGGAGGCAAGCCTGGCCAATCGAGGTTCGGCCGTAGCGATCGCGGGTTCTGGCATCTTCCTTATCCAGGTCGAACGCCTGACGGGCGCGAGGCCCCGTGGCCATCTCGTACGCCTCGGCCGTGAAGCGGTCCATCGACTCCATGAAGCCCGAGGCGTCCCTTTCTCGCTCGATCCGATCGAGTTGCGAAAGGAGGCTTCGGCGATCATCCAGCCTGTCGAACGTCAGGCCTCGCGCGAGTTCCAGGTTCGTCGGCTTGGCATCGCGATTGGGGTCGCCGCCCGTCACGAGCGGGTTGAACGCGGGTCCGAGATAGGCCGCCTGGCCGAACGCGGGGGCCTCGGGAATCCCCACGTAGGCGGGCATCCCGGCAGGTTTTGATCGGGACGATCGGGCAACGATGGAACCGAGGCTTGGTCGCTCATTCACGCGCGGAGTCGGCTCGATGGGAGCGAACCCTGACATCATCCAGTGCATTCCGCCCGCGTGGTCGGCCGAGCCGTGATGCAGACTGCGGATGACGGCGAGTTTGTCCATCAACGCGGCTTGCTTCGGGAAGTGCTCGCAAAGGCGGATACCCGGAACTCGCGTGGCGATCGAGCCGAATTCGCCTCGGAACTCGACGGGCGCATCAGGCTTGGGGTCATAGGTATCGAGGTGCGAGGGCCCCCCGTTGAGGCAGATCTGGATGACGGCCCTCGCCTTCAGGGCTTGGAGAGTCTCGGCTCCGAAGATGCCAGGGCGAGCCAGTGACGCAAGCCCGAGCGAACCGACGCGGAGGAATGTCCGCCGGTTGACCCACGCTGTGGATGAGAGCTTGTGTTGATATCGCTCCATACTCGAGTCTTCCCGGGCCAATCGCTCAGTCCAGGTCCTTCCTTGAATCCGAGAGTATCACCCATGGAATCAATGGTTGAAGAGAAATTCTTTTGTGTTGATGATCGCCCACAGGAGATCTTCATACCCTTCGACACGTTTGCCTACTCCCTGGCGGCGATGCAGGTGGTCCAGGCATTTTGAAAGTTCCTCGGGCAGTGGCCGACGTCCGAGTGCGATTTCGTAGAGCTCCTCAACCTTGAGGCGGTCGTCTCTCGGGTCTTGAAGCCAGCGCTGGGCTCGTCCTCCAGGGGCCGCCAGCGTGCGTTGGAGATCGACCGAACCGAGCAGCAAGAGCCCCTGATTGAGGTTCGGTTCCGAGGCTCGTTCGCATTCGCAGACCGTCTCGCGCTTCGGCCTGCCAAACGTATCAAGGAATTCCGACGAGATGCCGTCGTCGGGGAGTTGGACGGCCCTGAGGCCCGGCGGCATACCCTCGAAGCGCTCGGAATGCTCGGTGACCTTGGCGATGGCATCCATCAGGACTTCGGCCGAAAGTTGGCGGGAGTAGTAGCGAGCGAAATATCGGCGGTCGAAGCGATTGGAAGGTTCCGGTAGGCTTGATCGATCGTAGGTTCGGCTCGTGGTAATCGTGCGGACGAGGCGCTTGAGGTCGTAGTTATGCTGCACGAAATCTGCCGCGAGATCGTCGAGCAACTCGGGATGCGACGGAGGTTGGCTCTTGCGGAAGTCGTCCTCCGGCTCCACGAGGCCTCGCCCGAAGAAATGCTTCCAGTAACGATTCACAACCGCGCGGGCAAAGTAGGGATTCTCAGGCTTGCCAAGCCAATCTGCGAGTTCTCGCCGAGGATCCTGGTCACGAAGAGCTGGAACTGACTCCGGAGTACCCAGCAAGCGAGGTTGATGCGCCAGGCCCGTGGACGGATCGATGCTCGATCCATCAGGCAGGACAAAGAGTCGGGGCGTAGTCGGATCGGCGCTTGGCTTGCGTCCGATTCGGGCGAAGAAGGAGGCATAGCCGTAGTAGTCTGCGGTGCTCCATCGATCCGTCGGGTGGTGATGACACCTCGCGCACTGGAGTCGCAGGCCGAGGAAGAGTTGACCGAAATCGTCGGCGACTTCTTCGGGCGTCTTGTAGCGCCGATACCAGATGACGGCCGGGTTCTGGGCGGCATCTCCCTGGGCCATGAGGAGTCGTTTGACGAACTCGTGATACGGGAGATTCTCCGCAATCGCCTGCCGGATCCAGGAATGAAACGCGAAGGTGCCGGGCTGCGAGAGCGCCCCGAGCGTCCGCTTGTTGCGAAGGATCGTCCCCCATTTCAGGGCGAAATAGTCGGCGTACTCGGGGAGGGCGAGGAGTTGGTCAACCCAACGGCTTCGCTTATCGCTCGCCTGGCTGGAGCGGAATGCGGCGACATCGGCGGAGTCTGGCAACCTCCCGCAGATGTCGAGGGACGACCGCCTCGCGAACTCGTCGTCGGTGCATTCCCTGGAAAGAGGTATGCCCAGCTCTCGCAATTTGGTGAATACATGGCGGTCGATCAGATTCGCCTGGTCTGGTAGGTGAATATCGAGGATCGGACCGACTTTTGGAACCGTGATGAGTGCCGTTGTCAACTGGCCTCGATACTGGGCGATGATCGAGGTTTCGCCGATCGACCCCGTGGCCCTGACCTGGCCGCGGGCGTCGACTGACGCAACGTCCAGTGTGTTGGACGTGAACAGTGCGGCATGGGTGACGTCACGAGACAGGCCCTCAAAGTCGTACGCAATGACCCTGAGTTGCTGGCAACTGTCAGGAGCAAGACGTCGATGACTGGGCTCGATCTCTAGTCGAGTCGGAGGTGAGGCGACATCAGTGTCGTCGCGCATGCCCTGTGCGATCCAGCAAGTGAGCAGCTTCGACTCGGAGGAGTCGGAGCTGAATCGCTTACCACCGCCATGTGTGAGCTGGGCAGTCGGTTTCTTAAGAAGCAGGCTCTCGGAAGGAAGAGTTGGAAAGATCCGGCGCCCTCGCGATTCGAGGACGAGGCTTTCGAAATCCTTCGCGGGCTCGAAGCCGAGCAGGCTCAATTTGAAGCCGTTCTGACCGCTCGCTTTGCCGTGACATGAGCCGGCGTTGCATCCGTGCCTCGTGAAAAGTGGCACGATGTCTTTAGCGAAGGAGACCGGATCGTCGCTCGCCGTGTGTTCGACGAGTAACGGTATCGAAAGGGTCGTATCCCCGTAACTGACAGTGATCCGCGTCTGACCTCGGGCCAGCGACTCGACCCTCCCGCCGGCATCGACGTGCGCAATCAACGAGTCCATGCTCTGATAACGGAGGCGAGGATCTTGTGTCAGGTCGATCTGCTTCCCGTACGAGGAGGTCGCGGTAACGACGACCTGGGCAGATCGGGCGGGGCCGGAAAGTCGTAACTCGGTTGGTTCAACGTCGAGGCGTTCGGTTGTTCCGGCGTCAGCAAAAATGACAGAGCCAGTGAGAAGCAGCCAGGCCAGGGATGCCGTCACTGGTAAGTCCTTGATTCGCAGAGACGCCTGGATCCCGTCGATCAGCAGTTGCCCTCATTCTTCTTCGCTAAACAGTAATTGGTCAATCCGTAATAGAACGCAGACCGGCCCCTTGCGAGCCGCTCCAAGCGGTGTCGGAGGAGAAAAAGCGACAAGAGATTGTCTTGCCAGGTTAGAATGACATCGAGGGTATTGGCAGCCAAGTGAATCAGTCCGAGGGATGGCAGGGTCGCCGGCGGGAACGAAGTGTTTTCGCGAGGTCGAGCAAGGCCTGATGAGTAGCCCGACTCGAAGCTACCAAGGCCTAGCCCGACGTCATCCAGGCGACAAACTTCCATCGGGTTCGTGCAATCGGATCGAGCGGTCGGAGAGTGCAGCGATGGCCTACGAATTCTCAAAAATCGAAGACGCGCTTCAGGCGATGGCCGAGGGCCGCGTCGTGATCGTGGTCGACGACGAGAGGCGCGAGAACGAAGGGGACTTCATCGCCGCAGCCGAGAAGATCACGCCGGAGACGGTCGAGTTCATGATCACAGAGGGCCGCGGCCAGTTGTGCATGCCGATCATGCCCGACCTCGCCCGTCGCCTCGAACTCTATCCGATGGTCGAGCGCAACACGGCGCCCCACGCTACGCCGTTCACCGTGATGGTCGATCACAAGTCCTGCCGCACCGGCATCAGCGCCGAGGAGCGAGCCAGGACGATCCGCGCGATCATCGACCCCAGCACCAAGCCGAGCGACCTGGTCAAGCCAGGGCACGTCCCCGCCCTCATCGCCAAGGAGGGGGGCGTCCTCCGTCGTGCGGGGCATACCGAGGCAACAGTCGACCTCGCACAACTTGCCGGGCTGGCTCCGGCAGGCGTCCTCATTGAGATCCTCGACGGCGTCGGCGTGGCGAGCCGTGAGCGTCTGCACGAGATCGCCCAGCGTTTCAACCTGCCGATCGTCTCAATCGAACTCCTCATCAGCTATCGTCGCCGCCGCGAGAAACTGGTCTCCCGGCTCACCGAGGCGGAGATGCCCACGCGATATGGCCAGGGCAAGATCATCGCCTACGGCGTGCGGCACGAGCCCGAGAATAACCCGATCGCCTTCGTCATGGGGGACTTGAAGTCGTCCGAGGCCCCGCTCGTCCGCCTCCACTCGTCCTGCTTCACCGGAGACCTCCTTGAATCATTGCGGTGCGACTGCGGCGACCAGCTCCACCTCGCGCTCGAGATGATCGGCCAGGAGAAGGTCGGGGCCCTGATTTACTTGCCACAGGAGGGCAGGGGGATAGGCCTCGTCGAGAAGCTGAAAGCCTATGCTCTCCAGGACCAGGGACTCGATACGGTCGAGGCGAACCATGCTCTCGGCTTCCGTGCCGACCTGCGAGATTACGGCATCGGGCTCCAGATTCTCCAGGACCTCGGATTGAGCAAGGTCCGGCTCCTGACGAACAACCCCAAGAAGATCGATGCCTTCGTCATCCAGGGACACGGGTTGCAAGTCGTCGACCAAGTGCCGATCATCGCTCCCGAGGCTGCGGAGCGCCAGAAGTATCTGGCCGCCAAGCGGGACAAGCTCGGACATCTGCTGCCCAGAAGCCCGAGCCCGGTCAACGGCGCCTCGGAGTGATCCCCTTAACTTCGCCTGAGGATCTGACATCGTGATCCGCAACCCGCTCATCTGGCTGCTGGGAGCGTCCCTCGGAGTTTCCATCGTCGCAAACCCGAGGGCCTTCGCGGCCGATGCGCCGGCGGTCTCGCAAGATCCCAAGGCGGTCGAACTCCTGGGAGAGGTCTCGAAGGCGTATCGTTCGCTCTCGAGCTACGCCGACAAGGGGGAGTTCGTCTCGTCGTACAAGGTGAACGGCACACCCGTCAAGCAGGTCCAGCCGGCTGCTCTCGCCATCGTCAGGCCCAACAAGTGGAAGGTTGAGGCCGGCGAGGTCTCTTCGCTCTGCGACGGCAAGACGGTCACCTCGGCCGTCGCCCCCTTCAAAAAATATTCGGTTGAGCCCGCGTCGGCGAAGCTTTCGATCGAGACGTTCCGCGATGGGGCGTTGGGATCCTTGCTGTTCGGAGGACCGCACGGCGCGACCTCGCGGATCCTCTTCACGCTGATGACCGACGAGTTTGCCGTCAAGGAACTGACCAAGGGGGACGTCACACTGAAACTGAGCGAGGATCAGGCGCTTGAAGGGATTACGTGTCATACGCTCCTGCTCGACGAACCGATGGGGACCGACTTTCGGCTCCTGATCGACCCCAAGACGAATTTCCTGCGATCGATCGATTGGATCGTTGATAAGGATCTGTCGTCGAAGGCTCCTGCCAACCAGAAGCTCGAAGTCGAGCGCATCGGCTGGTCCTCCGGCCCGATCTCGACGGAGGCCACCAAGGACGACGCGTTCGCGTTCGTCGCGCCCGTCGGTTACGCGAAGGTGGAGCAAGGGGAGCGCAAGGCTCCCGTCGCGCCCAAGTCGCCGATCCTCGAACTCGTCGGTAAACCCGCCCCCGAGTTCACCCTGAGCGTCCTCGATGGCCCGGGGAAGACCCGGACCGTGGCGAAAGCCGACCTTGCCGGGAAGGTCGTGCTGATCGACTTCTGGGCGACGTGGTGCCCTCCTTGCCTGGAGGAACTGCCGGAGATCCAGAAGCTGACTGAATCGCTGGCGGAGGGCAAGAAGAACGCCATCGTCGTCGCTTTGAGCGTGGACCATAAACCTCGGGATCTCGAGGAGGTCCGCAAGCTGATCGAGAAGACCCTCGGCGAGCATAAGGTCGACTTCAAAGGTGCGGCCTCGGGCCTCCTGGCCCTGGATCCGAGCGGGACGATCGGCGAGGCCTTCCAGGTCGAGGCGATCCCGTCGCTTGTGATCCTCGACACAAAGGGTGTCGTGCAATCGGCCTACGTCGGGGTGCAGCAGCGAGAGACGCTCGCCAAGGACATCGACACGCTCCTCGAAGGCAAGTCCCTGATCGCCCCGAAGGCCGATCAGCCCGCCGAGAAATGAGCCCGATCGCCTCGACTGACGAGCCTGTCGAAATTCTCTCTCACAACCTGAAATAATCTCGGAACAACCTGGCGGCCACGCGACACTACTACACCGAGGTAAGCGAACCGGTGTAGGAGCGTCCGACGTGTTGAACCCTGGCCAGAGTGCCATTCAGAGAGACCTCCGCACGCTCTTCCAGGCTGGGAGCGCGGCGGGGCTGACGGACGGCGACCTCCTCGAACGCTTCACGACCCGCGAGAGCGAGGGGGCCGAACACGCCTTCGCGATGATCGTGGAGCGGCACGGCCCGATGGTGCTGCGGGTCTGTCGACGCGTGCTCTCCGACCCTCACGACGTCGACGATGCCTTCCAGGCGACGTTCCTCGTCCTCGTGAGGCGGGCCAGGTCCGTCCGAAATCGCGACTCTCTCGGGAGTTGGCTCCACGGGGTCGCGTACCGGGTGGCGTCGTGCGCCCGATCCGCCGCGGTCCGGCGTCGCTTCCACGAGCGGAAGGGGTCCCCGGCAAGCGACGCGACCGGGTCGAATCACGACGACGGCCTCGGCGCCGTGCTGCACGAGGAGTTGACCCGCCTGCCGGATCGGCTGAGGGCTCCGGTCGTCCTCTGTTATCTCCAGGGTCGAACCTACGACGAGGCTGCGGCCCATCTTCATCTGCCCGTCGGGACCCTCAAGAGCCGACTCTCGAGGGCAAGGGATCGGCTACAAACACGTCTATCCTCGCGTGGATTCGCACCGGCGGCCCTCGCGATCACGTCGGCCTTCACGACCGAGGCGGAGGCCGCCGGGCCCACCGCCGCACTTATCGAAACCACGGCTCGGGCTGCGATCCAGTTCGCGGCGAAACCTGCGGAAATGACCGTCGCCATATCGGCCTCGGTCGCCGTCCTGACCGAAGGAGTGCTGAAGGGTATGTCATTCACCTTGTGGAAGTCGCTCGGTTTGGCCGGGGTCTCCGTCTTCGGCATCGTCGCCAGCGGGGTCGCGGTCCAGGCTCAACTTTCGCCGACGAGCCCCGCGGCACCAGTCGCCGAGGCTACCGCGCCGGCAACCCCCTCGACCCCGACCCAGCCTGCCGTCGCGGCCGCGCCGGCGACTCCCTCGAGTCCGTCGCAACCCGCGACAGCCGCCGCGCCCGCCGATGATCGACTCAAGGCGATGGAGAATAAGCTCGAACGCCTGCTCAATGTGCTCGAGCGGAGGGTCGAAGCGGTTCCATCCGTGCCTCCAGCCGAACCTGTCATTTCCACGCTGGCCCCGGTCCACGCTGCTCCTTCCGCTCTAGCGCCTGTCGCTCCTGCGGCTCCGCCTGCTCTGGCGGCTCCCGTTCCAATGCCCCCGGCTCCGCCGGTGGCACGAGCCCCGAGAAACCGGGCGGTCGCCAGGCCCGCCAGACCCAGAGCCCCAGCCCAGGTCGTTCCCGATACGCAGCTCGAAACCAAGATCGAGTCCTTGGAACACCGCCTCCAGCAGATCCAGGATCGACTCGACAGGCTTGAGAAGCTGACGGGACATCAATCTTCCGAGGAGCATGAAGAAGAAGTCCGTGAAGCGGAAGAAACGGGCGACCCCATGCCCGAACCCGCGGCGCCCCATGAGGAAGCCATCCCGGAGCCGGAAACTATCGACCCATCCCCCAGCACGGAGGAGGCTCCTCCGACCGAACCCGAGCAGCCGCCGACTGAGGAGCCCCGCGAAGAATCTCCCGCGGTCGAGCCCGACCAGCACGCGGCCTTGGCACCGGAACCGGATGGCGAGACGTATCATGCCCGGAAGTCTCGCACCCGGATCTACGCATCGCCCTCGAGCCCGACAGAACCCGAGCCCACCGCGCAGGCTGGTACTCGCCGGGCGTCGACAGGGGAGCTCTCGGCCGTTCTTCCAGATCTCACAAAGGGAAGATCGTCCTTCGAATTGGACGATCTTACGTCGGAATCGGGTCGTTCGACGTCGAGAAGGCTGGTGGCGCCAACCCCTCGCAACGATCCTTCCAAGTCGCGGCCAATTACCCGTCGCGATGTGCAGTGACATCCTGAGAACATGATCTTATCGAAAATTTCGCATCGATAAGGCTGGTTGAATTACTTCGATCGTATCGCATCAGAATCCAACTCAGAGGGCGTCTTCGCTTGATCATCAGGCGACGACGCCCTTGCTTTTTGTTCAGCTACAACTTCGATAGTCACGTCGCGGGAGCCCGCAACTCAACGAACTGCACCCAGGAAACACTTGTCGAGTGAGGCTCAAAGCATTAGAATAGAGTGCCTTCCTCCCGGTTGTCCCTGAGAGCGGCGCGGCCTCGCGCGAACGGCCCGGCTTGGGATGACCGATCTCGTTTGCATTCCACCCCCGCCAGGAACCGGTTGGACCTCGCGACCCCGGCCTCGGCACACCGAGACCTCCGAGATCCTTTGTCGCCATGATTCGACTGATCGACGCCCGGAAAAACTTCGGCAGGCAAACGCTTTACGACGGAATCGACGCCTCCATCGTCCGGGGAGAACGGATCGGCCTCCTCGGCAAGAACGGTGCAGGGAAGTCGACCTTCTTCAAGGTCCTGATGGGCCAGGAGCACCTGGACGGCGGCAACCTCGTCCGCGACCGCAAGTGCTCGATCGGCTACCTGCCGCAGGAGATCCACCCCCTCAAGGAGGGGACGGTCTTCGAGAACATGCTGAATCACCTCGGCCCCTGGACAGAGGCCGACCGCCGACTCAAGAAGGTCATGGCCGGACTCGAGATCGGCGACCCGAAGGCCCTCGAAGACTATGACGACGCCATGGAGGCCTTCATCTCGGCCGGCGGCTACGAGATGGAAGCGCGGGCCAAGGGGATCCTGCTCGGCCTCGGGTTCTCCATCGCTCAGCTCGATGCCCCGGTCGCGAGCCTCTCAGGCGGTTGGGCCATGCGCCTCGCGCTGGGCGGCCTCCTCGCCTTCGAGCATGACCTGCTGCTCCTCGACGAGCCGACGAACCACCTCGACCTCCTGAGTGTGAAGTGGTTCGAGGATTTCCTCCAGTCGTACCCCGGCGCCATCCTGATCACCTGCCACGACCGAGACTTCCTCGACCGCGTCATCACCAAGACGTTCGAGCTCGAGGTCGGCAAGCTGCACACGTACACCGGCAACTACTCGGCGCACATCCCTCAGAAAGAGCATCGGCTGGCCGTCCACCAGGCCTCGTTCGACGGTCAGCAGAAGAAGCTCCGTCAGATGCAGGACTTCGTCGACCGCAACCGCGCCAACGCCGCCACCGCCGCTCGGGCCCAGAGCCGCCTGAAGGCCATCGAGCGCATGGAGCGGATCGACGCCCCGCAGACCGACAACTCGACGATGCGGATCAAGCTCCCCGAGCCGCCCCGCAGCGGCCAGGTCGTCGCGAAGCTGAATCAGATCAGCTTCTCGTACGGCACCAAGGTCGTCTACGCCGGGCTCGACCTTGCGATCGAGCGTGGCGACAAGATCGTGCTGGTTGGTCCCAACGGCGCGGGCAAGACGACCCTGATGAAGCTGCTCGTGGGCATCCTCGAGCCGAACAAGGGGGAGAAGGTCCTGGGCTCGAACGTCTTCTCCACCTACTTCGCCCAGCACCGCGTCGAGGCGCTCGACCTCAAGTCGACGGTCATCGACAGCCTCCGCTCGGTCCATCCCGGGGCGAGCGAAGGGTCGCTGAGGCACCTCCTCGGCTCGTTCCTCTTCAGTGGCGACGCGGTGGACAAGCCGGTGAGCGCCCTCTCGGGTGGTGAGAAGACCCGGCTCTGCCTCGCCAAGATCCTCACGGTCGCCCATAACTTCATCATGATGGACGAGCCGACCAACCACCTCGACATCGCCAGCCGCGACATCCTGGAAGAGGCCCTGAGCGAGTACGAGGGGACACTCTGCTTCATCTCCCACGACGAGCACTTCATCCGTGCCGTTGCGACTAAGGTGATCGAGGTCGACACGGGCAAGGTCACCGTCTTCCCCTGCGACTACGACAGCTACCTCTATCAGAAGCTCAAACGTCAGGATTCCGAGAGCCCGTTCGCCGTCTTGACGCGCGGAATTTCGATGAAGTCAGCCAAGGAAAAGGACGGCAACTCGTCGAAGCGACGGGATGCCTCCGTCGCCTGATGACGGCCGTCTTCGTTCAGCTCCCGAATCATTCCCATTAACTCGATCGACTTGGCTGGGAACCTCCCCGGCCGAGTCGATTTTGCTTTTCACGTCTCGGTTCAGAACCGATCGTCGATGATCGACGGATCGCCAGATTCCACCGGGCGATGTCGCTTCACGAAGCAAAGTCCAGTCCTCCGATACTTCGTTGTATCTTTGGGACAACCACGTCGCGATTTTCCGATGATTTTCTGGTGCGGATGATTTTCTTCGGCCATAATGCTGCTCCGAGACGCACAGAAAAGTGCACGAGTTAGGCTCAGAGCGAGAGCCTTGGGGTCCCAGTGCATATCCAGCGTTTCATTGTCGGTGGCATGCTTCGCTCCCCCCCTCCATCAGTGATCCGCACTCACATCCTGGCCACGAGATCGAGCCCCGTTTGATTCGATCGCATCGAATCCGGCTCGAGGCAGACCGGGTCGGCAGTCGGCTTGGCTTCGGAGTTCCCGGGGAGCATCCGCAGTGATCTCGCGATTTTTCATCGACCGACCGATCTTCGCGTCCGTCCTCTCGATCGTCATCACCCTGGCGGGGGGTATCGCACTCTTCTCCCTGCCGGTCGCGCAATATCCCCTAGTGGCCCCCCCGACGGTCCAGGTGGACTGCACTTATCCGGGGGCCAGCGCGCAGGTCGTGGCCGAATCCGTCGCGACGCCGATCGAGCAGCAGGTCAACGGCGTCGAGAACATGCTCTACATGTCCTCGCAGTGCACCAACGACGGCGCCTACAACCTGACCGTGACCTTCAAGCAGGGGGTCGACCTCAACGTCGCCCAGGTCCTCGTCCAGAACCGCGTGAGCCTGGCCCTGCCGCTCTTGCCGGACGTCATCAAGCAGACCGGCGTCAATACACGCAAGAAATCGCCCGACATGCTCATGTCGATCGCCGTGAACTCCCCGGGGGGGCTCTACGACCAATTCTACTTGAGCAATTATGTGTTGGTGCGTATGAAGGAAGAGATCGCGCGGGTGCCCGGCGTGAGCGACATCACGATGCAAGGGCAGCGCGATTACAGCATGCGCATCTGGGTCGACCCGGACATGCTGGCGGCTCGGAGCCTGACCGCCGGCGACGTGGTCAAGTCGATCCAGGAACAGAACATGTCCGTCTCGACGGGGCAGATCGGCCAGGCGCCGGCGGCCCCCGGGCAGGTGCTCCAGATCCCCCTCTCCACGCTCGGCCGGCTCATCACGGTCGAGCAGTTCTCCGACATCATCATCAAGTCGACCGAGGATGGCAGGGTCACTCGCCTGAAGGACGTGGCTCGCGTCGAGCTCGGGCCGAAGAACCAGGACATCAACTGCCAGGTTAACGGCAAGCCCTCGGTCAGCATGACGATCTGGCTCCTGCCCGACGCGAACGCCCTCGATACGGGCGACCTCGTCCGGGCCAAGCTCGCCGAGCTCGAGGCCGACTTCCCCAAGGGCGTCGCCTACGAGATCCGCTACGACACGACCCCGTTCATCCGCGAGTCGATTCAGGGGGTCTATCGGACCCTCGAAGAGGCGATCCTGCTCGTCTCGGTGGTCGTGCTCCTCTTCCTGCAGAACTGGCGGAGCGCCATCATCCCGCTCGTCGCCGTGCCCGTGGCGATCGTGGGGACGTTCGCCGTCATGCTGGCGTTCGGGTTCAGCCTCAATAATCTGACCCTCTTCGGTCTCGTGCTGGCGATCGGGATCGTGGTCGACGACGCCATCGTCGTGGTCGAGGCGGTCGAGCATCATATCGATCACGGTTTATCGCCAAGGGCGGCCACGATGCGGGCCATGGACGAGGTCTCGGGGCCGGTCATCGCGATCGGCCTGGTGCTCTCGGCCGTGTTCGTCCCCTGTGCCTTCATCTCGGGGATCATCGGCCAGTTCTTCCGGCAATTCGCGCTGACAATCGCGACGTCGACGTTGATCTCGGCGTTCAACTCGCTGACGCTCAGCCCGGCCCTCGCGGCGATGCTCCTCAAGCCCCGATCCCAGACGAAGCGGGCGGTCCTGCCTCGTCCGTTCTTCGCCATCGTGGGCGGGTTCCTCGGCTACGAGTTCCTCCAGTCGATCCTGATCAAGCAGCACCTGATGCCGCGGGTCGCCCCCTATGCGTCCGTGCTGATCGGGGTCGCGGCGGCCGTGATTATCGCCGGCCTAATCAACTGGCTCTTGAGCGCCTTCTTCGGCCTCTTCAATCGCGCGTTCAACTTCTCCACGAAGGTCTACACGCGGACCGTCGGCTTGCTGCTGTACGTCAGCCCGCTCGTCCTGCTGGTCTACGGCGGTCTTGTATATGTGACTTACTGGGAGTTCAAGGAGACTCCCAAGGGGTTCATCCCGTCGCAGGACATGGGATACGCGATGGGGAACGTGCAGTTGCCTGACGCCGCCTCGGCCGAGCGGACGTGGGAGACCCTCAAGAAGTTGGAGAAGATCGCCCACAACACGCCGGGCGTGCGTCACACGCAGATCCAGTCGGGTCAGTCGATGCTGCTCAGCGCGAGCGGCTCCAACTTCGGCTCGATGATCATCAACTTCGCCCCGTTCGACGAACGTCCCAACCCAGTCATCAACCGGTTCTTCGACTGGCTCAAGCAGCCAAAACTGGAAGCTCGCGTCAGGGGCTGGCTCAAGATGCCGAGGAAGCCCTCGCTGAATAGCGAGGTCATCGTGGCGGAGTTGCGCAAACGCTTCGCCGCCGGAGCCCCCGAGGCCATTTCGACCGTGCTCGGCCCTGCGCCCGTCCGAGGCGTGGGGCGTGCCGGCGGCTTCAAGCTCATGGTCGAGGACCGCGGCGAACTCGGCTCGAAGATGCTCCAGGAGCAGACCGAGAACCTCGCACAGGTCGCCAGCCGCTCGACAGCCCTCGTCGGCCTGGCCTCCGTCTTCCGAGCGAGCGTGCCGCAGCTCTACGTCGACGTGAACCGGGTCGAGTGCCTCCGGAAGGAGGTCGCCATCGCCGATCTCTTCGACGCGATGCGTGTCTTCCTCGGCTCCCGCTACGTCAACGACTTCAACTGGCTGGGCCGCACCTGGCAAGTCATCGTGCAGGCCGACTCGAAGTTCCGAAATCGCCCTGAGGAGATCCACCGGCTACGCGTCCGCAACGCACGCGGTCAGATGGTCCCCCTGGGATCGGTCGTGAACATCAAGGAGCAGACCGGCCCGCTCGTCCTCACCCGATACAACATGCACCCGGCCGCCCCGCTGAACGGCTCTGCCGCGCCCGGGATCAGCTCGGGTTCGGCGATCGACATCATGGAGCAACTCGCACTCCACGAACTGCCGGAGTCGATGTCGATCGAGTGGACCGAGCTTGCCTACCTCGAACGCCAGGCGGGCAACACGGCAATGTTGGTATTCGGGTTCGCGGTCGTCATGGTCTTCCTGGTGCTGGCGGCGCAGTATGAGAGCTGGGCCTTGCCGCTGGCGATCATCATGGTCGTCCCGATGTGCTTGCTCGGGGCGCTGACCGGCGTGATGGTCAGCGGATCGGAGATCAACATCTTCACGCAAGTGGGCTTCGTCGTGCTGGTCGGCCTCGCGAGCAAGAACGCGATCCTGATTGTGGAGTTCGCCAAGGTGAAGCGAGAGCAGGGGGCGACTCGCCGTCAGGCGACTCTTGAAGCCTGTCGCCTTCGCCTCCGCCCGATCGTCATGACCTCGATGGCATTCATCCTCGGCGTGGTGCCACTGTTGCTGTCCGACGGTGCCGGTGCCGAGATGAGGCGGACGCTCGGGCTGACGGTCTTCAGCGGCATGCTCGGCGTGACGCTCTTCGGTGTCTTCCTCACGCCCGTCTTCTTCTTCATCATCGACTGGCTGGGCGAGAGCAAGGTCTTCGCCTCGAAATGGTCGCGGCTGATCTTCGGCATCCCGCTCGAGTTGATCTCCCTCCGCTCCCTGCGTCACTTGGGTCAGCGTTCCGGCCGCTTCCTCAAGATCAAGCCAGCCGTCGGGACGCCGAAGCTCCCCGATCAATCTCGGCCTGCCGCCGAACTCGAGGAAGAGGCCGCCGTTCTCGTTGAGCAGAAGTGATCGCCTGACTGGTCATCCAAACCGTCCAGCAAATTCGCGAACCGCCGTCTCGTGACGCTTGCCACAACACTGGCCGCGCCACAAGACGGCGTTCTTCACTTCGACCCCAGCTATTTCTCACGACAGACTTCGCCCACCTTGGTCGCATTGAAACTCAACATGTCCGATTCCACATGAATTCGGGATGACTTGTATGAGCCAGGAGTGAAGCTGAAGACTTCGGTACGCGGAGTGCAGCTACACCTTGCATCGTGCGTGGTCCACAAGGGACATACCCTGTCAAGCGTTCGTTGAACTGCAGGATTGCGACTTGACAAAGATCACTAACACGATAAACTTTATAAAGAATGAGATTTGAGGACTGTTTTGGCCTCAGATCATCGTCTCCAGAACTCGATAGTAATCCTGAGCCCGGCTCTTTCAGTCGTCTTGAAAACGGAACACCCCGGTCCCTAACTCCCCGATGAGGAGGTTGAAGTCATGCCTCTCTTGCGCGAAGACTTGCTGCGGAACTGGCAGAACTACGAAGCCTCTCTCGCGGCCCTGCAGGCCGAACCGGAGGCCTGGGCCGAATACCAGATGGCGCGGAACTCGTGGGATTCGGCCCTCAAGAATGGCTCGAACCACGATCGAACCAGCAACGCCGATTCGCAAGGCCGTTCAAGCCTCGGGTCGAACTGACGTCTCGCACGCCAACCACGGCGCCAGTGCCTCTCGTGCCTGACGCCGTGCAGTCGACCTATCTAATTCCTGGCCTACCTCACGGCATCGATGGCCTCGGGAATGGGGCGATGTGCGCGGGCGGAGCCGATTTCTTAAGGCTCGCACGTCTCCGTGCCCTGAGATCGAAATGCTCGCCCGGGGCTATGAAATAGTAGGGCTTGCCGTCGTGATCTTTGCCGTCGTAGATCCCGACGACGCCGCGGCCGATCACCTCGAAGGCATCGCCGTGAACCGCGATGGCCGTCGCCTCGTCGATGCCGAGCCCCAGGAGTTCAGGCCTGTCTGCGATGACCGGAACCAGGTCCTCCGCGCGAGCTCGCGGTAGGAGATGCTGGTCGATGGCCGAGTCCCGCAAATAGCCGAACCCCCTCTGATAATCGCGGGCGACCATGATGTGGTTCCCCTCCCGTGCGCCTCGAACGAGGAACGAGCCGATGATCGTGGCGCCGGCCGATGAGCCGCCGACCACGCCGCCGCGTTCCAAGACTCGCTCAATCTCGCGTTGGGTCCGCGTCCCCAGGTAGGAATCGACCAGCCGCCAGTGCCGCCCCCCTCCGAACCAGACGGCCTTGGCGGTTTTCAGCGGGGCCACGAAGCTTTCCGAGTCGGCCTCGGCGCGATCCCGCGTGTGCAGGGTTGTCACATGCTTGAATCCGAAGACTTCGGTCATCTGCCGACTCAAGGCGTCCAGGTCGAGGTGCTCTCCCTCGATGGCCGTCGGGATCAGCACGACCTCGGCATCAGTGCCGCTCGCGAGGGAGACGAACCGCTCGGCGATCTGCGGCAGCAACTGTCCCCCACCCACGATCAGGAGCGATCCCGCCTTCGGGCCGATAGGCATCCTCGTCGGATCGGTGATGGCTTGAGGCGAGTCGTCCGCTCTTCCGCGGAGCGGTAAGGTCGCCAGGCTCAGCACCACGAGGACTGCAACGCGGCGTAACACGGTGAAAGTCGATCGCATGTGTCGTCACGTCTCCCAGGATCGATGAGGTCGTCACTCCGGCCCGACGAATCAGGTCGTCCGAGTTTAACGGACCCAACACGCCCGGCAAGGGTCGGCAATATCGCTCAAAACTAACACTTGCTTGCTCTTTATAGATCTGGAAGGAAGAAGGCCGACTTTTAAACGTCCTCGCGCGTGTCGAGGCGTTCTTCAAGACTTCGGAGAGTTATTCCGAGACGTTGAACCAACCACAAGACGTGAACCCTGATGAGTCTGCGACGATTTCTCGGCGTGAATGCGCGTGGACGCGAGGCCCTCGGCCTTTCCCGGGACGACGCTTCCCACTAAAATGCATGTTTGGCGGCGCGAACGATGATGGGTTTACCGCGCGGCATTGGTTCGGATTGGGGTCGATGCGTATCATTGCCGGACAGCGCAGAGGACACAAGATCGATGGCCCGCGCGGTAGTTCCACGCGGCCCACCAGCGACCTGGTGCGCGAATCGATCTTCAACATCCTGGGCGAGGCCGTCGAGGGCAGGGTGGTCCTCGACCTCTTCGCCGGGACGGGTGCCCTGGGGCTCGAGGCCCTCAGTCGAGGCGCCTCGAGGGCGATCTTCGTCGAGAGGAATCGCGACAACATCGGGCTGATCCACCGCAACGTCGCCACGCTTCGTTACGAGGGGCAGTGCCGCGTCCACCTGGCGGATGCCTATCGCTGGGCGTTGACTTACGATCCCGGCAGCGACGACCCGGTCATCGTCGTCATCGATCCGCCCTATCGCGACTATGAGATCCATCAGAAGAAGGTTAAGCGACTGCTCGAACATTTGACGAGCTCGCTACCTAGGGGCTCGGCCCTGGCGCTCGAGTCGAGAGCCAGGCTCGACGAGGACATCCTGCCGGAAGAGCCGCTCTGGGACGTGCGGCGCTACGGCGGGACGCAGATCGCTGTCCGGTTCCTGACGAGCGACCCGCCCCCTGAGGCTGAAGAGGCCGCCGAAGGCGAAGTCGAGGATTCCGGCGTCGAGGACGTTGAGGACCCGTCATGAATGGCAAGGACGCGCGACGAAGGTTCGCGACCGATGTCGTCGGCCGCCTTCGCCAGGCGGGTTTCCGCGCGCTCTGGGCCGGAGGTTGCGTCCGCGACCTCATCCTGGGACTCACGCCGGCGGACTATGACGTCGCGACCGACGCCACTCCCGAACAGGTCATCGAGCTTTTCCCCAACCGCACGATCCCCGTGGGGATCTCGTTCGGCGTCGTCCGCGTGCGTGACAACCGCGGAGGAGGGGAGGTCGAGGTCGCGACGTTCCGCAGCGATGGAGCCTACATCGACGGGCGACATCCCGAGTCGGTCGTCTTCAGCTCGCCCGAACTCGACGCTGCTCGACGCGACTTCACGGTCAATGGGATGTTCCTCGACCCCTTCTCCGACGAGGTCATCGACTACGTCGGCGGCAAGGACGACCTCGATGCCAGGGTCCTCCGCGCCATCGGCGATCCGCGGGCCCGCTTCGCCGAGGACAAGCTGCGACTCCTGCGCGCGGTCCGTTTCGCATCCCGGTTCGACCTGACGATCGAGCCCTTGACGCGCTCCGCCATCAGGGAGATGGCCAGGGAGGTCTCGGTCGTCGCGGCCGAGAGGATCGCCCAGGAACTTCGCCGGATGATGGTGCATCCGAACCGTGCCGGGGCGGTCCAGGAGATGCTCGACCTGGGGCTTGCAGCGGCAATCCTGCCGCCGATCGTCCCGATGAGGGGCATCTACCAGGGGAAGCCGATGCAGCCCGAGGGGGACCTCTGGGATCACACGCTGCTCGTGCTCGACCTGCTCCCGCCCGTGCCTAGCTTCCCGCTCGCCTTTGCCGCACTCCTGCACGACGTGGGCAAGCCGGCGACGAAGTCGACCTACAACGGCCGGTTCAGCTTCCATCACCACGAGCAGGTCGGTCGGCAAATCGCGGTCGACGTTTGCCGGAGACTCAAGCTCTCGAACATGGAGCGAGAGCGGATCGCCTGGCTGGTCGAATACCACCAGTATCTCGGCGAGGCGAAGAAACTGCGCGAGTCGAAGCTCAAGCGCATGCTCGCCATGCCGGGGATTGATGAACTACTGGCCCTGCATCGGGCGGATGCCCTGGCCTCGTTCGGCGAGTGCCCGCACGTCGAATATTGCGAATATTACATGCAGGCCCAGCCGACGGGCCCGATCAATCCGCCGCCATTGGTGACGGGGCACGACCTCGTGCGCCACGGCCTCACGCCGGGCGTCCATTTCGCGGGGCTACTGGATCAGATCCGCGAGGCACAGCTCGATCGGGTTGTGAACAGCAAGCGCGAGGCCCTGGAATGGCTCGATCAGCGGCTTGCGTCTCAGGAACACGCCGACTCGTGACGACGAGCGGGTGAGGGGAAAGCGACATGAGCGGAGGCTCGGAGAGGGAGATGAGCCTCCCTCTCCGAGAACAGCGGCGGATTACTTGGCTTTGGGCGTCGGCGGGATGATGCTCGGCAGCTCGAGATGCGTCCGGCCGGAGTTCTTGAGCATCTGGTGCTTGGCCTGGGTCGTCTGGCCGAGGCCGTGGATCTTGATGAATCCCTGGGCGGCCGAGGCGTCGTACTGGTCGCCTTCTTCGTAGGTGGCGAGTTCGTGCCGATAGAGGCTGTGCTCGCTCTTCCGGCCCACGATCATGGCAAGCCCCTTGAAGAGCTTCACCCTGGCCACGCCCGAGACGTATTGCTGGTTCGAGACGACGAAGGCCATCAGGTCCTGGTGCAGGGCGCTGAACCAGAGGCCGTTGTAGATCAGGTCGGAGTAGGCCTGGCTGACGCCGGTCTTGAACCGGAGGGCTTCCTTCGAGAGCGTGAGGAACTCAATCTCGCGGTGGGCCTCGTGGAGGACGAGGGCCGCGGGGGCCTCGTAGATCTCGCGCGACTTGATGCCGACGAGCCGGTTCTCAATGTGGTCGACGCGGCCGACACCGTGACGCCCGGCGATCTTGTTCAGCTCCTCGATGAGCGCTGCACCGTCGGTGTCGCGGCCGTTGAGGGCGACGGGACGGCCGCGGTCGAATGTGATCTCGACCTCTTCGGGCTCATCGGGCGCGTTGCGAGGATCGACCGTCCACTGGAAGGTCTCCGCCGGGGGCTCGACCCAGGGGTCTTCGAGGATCCCGGCCTCGATCGAGCGGCCCCAGAGGTTCTGGTCGGTGCTGAAGATCGACTTCTTGGTCGCCTCGACCTCGATGTTGTGCTTGGCGGCGTACTCGAGTTCCTGCGTTCGCGTCCACTTCCACTCGCGGACCGGGGCGATGATCTTGAGGTCCGGGGCGAGGGTCTGGAAGGTGACATCGAAGCGGACCTGGTCATTCCCCTTGCCGGTGCAGCCGTGGGCCACGGCGACGGCCCCGTGCTCACGCGCGACGCGCACCATCAACTGGGCGATCAAGGGGCGGCCGAGGGCGGTGGCCAGCGGGTACTTCCCTTCGTAGAGGGCCCCGGCCATGAGCGAGGGGTAGGCGAAGTAGTCGACGAACAGGTTCCGGACGTCCTCCGCGATCGCCTCGACCGCGCCGGTCCTCAGCGCCTTGTCGCGGATGGCCTGGATGTCCTGCCCCTGACCCAGGTCGCACGTGTACGCGATGACGTCCAGACCATACGTTTCATTGATCCACTTGACGGCGACCGACGTATCCAGCCCGCCGCTGTAAGCCAAAACCACCTTATCGCGTGCCACGGAATCGTTCTCTTGCTCGAGGGAAAGTGCGCGAGACCGGATTTCGGACCCGATCACGACCGGAAACCGCCGCGGATATTGTCGTTCAACCCGGCCTCCCGATCAACCCCTCGGCATACTCGGAAACGCGCGCAAACACGCCGTTTTTTCGGCCCATCCATCATCAGCCCACACTTTGTTCAACGGCCCGGACTCGCTCGAAAAGTCGAGTTATCCAAGGTCCGCGTCGACCGATTCCGGTTTCTTGAGTATTGTGCCGGCTCATGTGTCTCGGACCGGCGGAAACGCCCGAGATCGATTGGCGAATTCATCGCGAAGGAGCGGCGATGATGCGGGGTGCATTGACCCGAGGCCTGAGCCTGTTCCTGCTCGCATGGCCGTCCCTGGCTTGGAGCCAGAGCGAGCCTGAACGACTGTCCGGTTCCCTGGCGGCCGAGGCGGAAAAGCTGCTCAGGGAGGGCGAAGAGGCGTATCGCCAGCACCACTGGGACAAGTCGGAGAACGACTTCCGGGCGGCCATCGCATTACGCGAGAAGGCATTGGGCCAGACGCATCCGACCCTGGCCGCGGACCTGAACAAGTTCGCGTGGGTCCTGGCGGCTCGAGGCAAGCTAGACGAGGCCGAGGCCCAGCTCAGGCGCGTCCTGACGATCCGAGAGACGACCCTGGGAGCGGAACACGCCAGCGTGGCTTCGACCTGCACCGACCTGGCCTTGCTTCTGGCACGGACCGAGAACCTCAAGGAAGCCGTACCGCTCTTGCTACGGGCCCATGCAATTCGTAGGAAGTGCTTCGGCCCCGAGAATCCGGAGACAGCCAAGAGCCTCTATCTCCTGGCCACTTTTGCCCTCATGGTCGACCCGCCCGACCCGGCGGAGGCTGCGGCCAGGCTGCTCGACCAGGCGGAACGGTACCTCAAGCAGGCCCTCGCGATCCAGGAGAAGACGTTGGGGACTGAGCATCTCGACGTTGCCGCGACACTCGAGGCCCTCGCCAACGTTGAGGCCCGTCGCAAGCAGTGGGATGCTGCGGAGAAACGACTCAAGCGCGTCCTCGAGATCCGCGAGAAACGACTCGCCCCCGACGACCCCGAACTCGCGAATACCATCGACGCTTATGTTTCCTATCTCTCAGCAGGCCATCAGGATCGGCGTACTAAAAAAGAGGTCGAGTCCTTGACGGCTCGATCCAAGGCGATCCGCCTGAAGTGACCGATGGCCCCCCTCGGTTTGCCTTGACAGTCGTAGTCGAGGCTGCACTATAATTGAACTTGACTCATTCGAGCTCTCCATAATCCATCAACCCGGGAGTTTCCTCGCCGTGAATCGGGCGGAGCATTCGCTCTGGTGGCACTTCATCCTCACCCTCGTTGCGGTGTTCTGGGTCGGAAGTGCTACCAAATCGGTGAATGCCATGGGCTGTCATCACGAGGAACGCCCGGCCTTGGGCCTCACGCGATCCATCGATCCATTTCCTACCGCAGAACTTCTCCGGGCGGATTTCCCCAACCCGATTGCCCACTATGTTCCGCTTCCCTGCACCTCATTCCTGCCATCCAGGTCGAATGCCAGAATCGGCGCAGAGCCCTTATCCCTCAACCTGACTGCGGAAGTCCGCCCAATGGTGACGGGGGACGTCCGATTCGCTGAGTTGTCGCTCGTGACCGAGGTCCGAGTCGCCAATCGCATCGACCGGCCGCCTCGGTTGGCCTGACGTACGAGGCCCTGGCGTTCGCCCAAACTTGGCTCGATTGAGCCGGAGCGGGCGAGGACTTAGACCGATGCGGGTGTTGACGGGACGAGAGACGACATGCACGGCGGATTACGCCTTGCGCCGGGACTCATCGGGCTGGGATTGCTGTCGGTCCTGGGTCCGATGATAACGGGATGCGGCCCCACGCCCCCCTCGGCGAGGATGGGCTTGGAATACACGATGCCGAAAGAGTGGCGGAGCGTCCCCGAATCGACCTGGGCCGTGCCCGGCACTCCCCTGGCCGCCTGGTCGGGACCTCACGGCTCGTCGCTGGTCGTCTACCGCTCCCTGCCCATGCCGGGAGGGGATGCCGCGATGTTCTCCGAGGCGCTTTATCATCGCCTCGTCGGCCTGCCAGGGATGAACATCGTCTCGCGGACGATCGAGCGTCTGGGTTCGGTCGAGGCGGCCCGCCTCGAGGCCGTCGCGCCAGGTACCGGGGATGCCCTGGCTCCGACCGGCATCGGGGTCGCGACGGCGCCGAAGGGGCAAGAACTGCAGGCGACGCGCCGCATCGTCATCGGTTTCCCCCGCCCGGCCGACACGCTCGTGATGGTCTGGCACCTGCCCGAGACCGCGTACGGTGACCTCCGCGAGGAGATCCAGGCGACACTCAAAGGGTTGCACGTCGATGTGCCCCAGGCGAAAGTGTCGTCGTACTGACGATCCGATATCGATCCGACCTTTGTTTTCATCCGATCATCGAGGACGCGGGGTCTCTCAAGGGACGTCGCCGCGTCGCGGAGTGCTCCATGTCCGGCAACGCTCGCCCCATGAAGGACCGTCGGGGACGGGTCTACAAGCCCGCCGTCGGCCCGCGTTTGCGCCCCTTGCTCTGGACCATCCTGGGGGGCTTCGCGCTCCTCGGGGCCAATGGCGTCTATCTTGCCAGCGTCACCGCGCTGACTTGGTGGCAGGGGACCACGCAGCAGACCCCGTTCTACATGCTGATGGTGTTCCTGCACCTGATGCTCGGCTTCGCCATCATCACGCCCTTCCTGATCTTCGGGTTCGCCCACCTCGTCACGTCGTGGAAGCGACCTAACAAGGAAGCCATCAACTACGGCCTCGTCCTGCTGGCCTGTACGCTGGTCATCCTCGTCTCAGGCCTGATCCTGGTCCGTTTCGACGCCTTCGAGGTTCGGGACCCACAAGTGCGATCGGTCGGATACTGGCTCCACGTCTCGGCCCCGTTGCTGGCGGTGGCGCTCTACGTGAAGCATCGGCTGGCGGGGCCTCGGATCCGCTGGGAATGGGCGAGGCGCCTGGGTGGGGTCGTCTCGGCCTTCGTCGTGATCATGGCCGTCCTGCACTCGCAAGATCCGAGGTCGTTCGGGACCAAGGGGCCGCGCGAGGGGAAGCGCTACTTCTTCCCGTCCGAGGCGGTCACGGCCAACGGGAAGTTCATACCGGCCGAGACGATGATGATGGACGACTACTGCCTCAAGTGCCATCAGGATGCGTACAAGGGCTGGTTCCACTCGGCGCACCACTTCAGTTCGTTCAACAACAAGGCTTATCTCTCGAGCGTTCGCGAGACCCGGCAGGTCTCGCTCAAGCGCGACGGCAACACGCAGGGGGCTCGCTGGTGCGCGGGGTGTCACGACCCGGTGCCGTTCTTCTCGGGCGAGTTCGACGACCCGAATTATGATGACGTGAGCACGAAGTCGAGCCAGGCCGGGATCACCTGCACGGTTTGCCACTCGATCACCAACGTCAACAGCACGCGAGGCAACGCCGACTACACGATCGAGGAGCCCCAGCATTACCCGTTCGCCTCGAGCGACAACCCGCTGCTCCAGTGGGTCAACAACACGCTCGTGAAGGCAAAGCCGGAGATGCACAAGAAGACGTTCCTGAAGCCGGTCATCAAGGACTCGAAGTTCTGCTCCACCTGCCACAAGGTGGGGATCCCGTTCGCCCTGAACCACTACAAGGACTTCCTCCGGGGCCAGAATCACTACGACACGTTCCTTCTCTCGGGCGTCTCGGGCCACGGCGCCCGCAGCTTCTACTACCCGCCCGAGGCGAAGGGGCAATGCGTCAATTGCCACATGAACTTCGTCGCCTCGACGGACTTCGGCGCCAGGGACTTCGACGGCAAGGGTGGCAGGGAGATCCACAATCACCTCTTCCTCGGGGCCAACACGGGGCTCCCCACCTTCCTTGGCAACAAGGAAGTCGTCGAGGCCCACGCCAAGTTCCTGAAGGACGCCAAGGTCCGCGTCGACCTCTTCGCACTTCGCGAGGGAGGAGGGATCGACGGAGCCTTCCTCGGCCCGCTCAGGCCCGAGGTCCCGTCTCTCAAGCCGAAGCACGACTATCTCGTCGAGGTCGTGGTCCGGACCCTGGGCCTGGGGCATCCGTTCAGCCAGGGGACGGTGGACTCGAACGAGATCTGGGTCGAGTTGATCGCCAGGGCCGACGGCAAGGTCATCGGCCGATCCGGCGGCATCGGCGAGGACGGGACGGTCGACCCGTACTCGCATTTCATCAACGTCTACATGCTCGACCGAGACGGCCACCGCATCGATCGCCGCAACCCGCAGGATATCTTCGTCCCGCTCTACAACAAGCAGATCCCGCCCGGAGCAGGGCAGGTCGTCCACTTCGGCCTCAAGGTCGACGAGCGGGTCAAGGGGCCGATCACCCTCGAGGCGAAGGTCAACTATCGCAAATTCGACCGCAAATATATGGATTACATCTTCGGCAAGGCGAAGGGGCCGGAGTTGCCCGTTGTCGTGATGGCGAGCGACTCCGTCCAGCTCCCGGTCGAAGGGGGCAGCCCGGTTCAGAACACTCCCTCGCCGATCAAGGACGCCTGGCAGCGTTGGAATGATTACGGCATCGGCCTCTTCCTCGAAGGGGCGGACAAGGGGGGACAGAAGGGCGAGTTGAAGCAGGCCGAGCCGATTTTCCAGAAGGTCGCGGAACTCGGCAAGGCGGACGGTTGGGTCAATCTGGCCCGCGTCTATCTGCGCGAAGGCCGCATCCCAGATGCCCTCGGGGCCCTCGAGAAGGCGGCGAAGCACAAGCAGCCCGCGGCCCCCTGGGTCATCAACTGGCTGACCGGCCAGATCAACGACCGCAACGGGCTCCTCGACGATGCCATCGCCAGTTACGAGTCGGTGCTCGCCACGAAGATCCCGGAGCGAGCCTTCGACTTCAGCCTCGATTACGAGGTGCTCAACGTGCTGGGGACCGCCAGTTATTCGAGGGCGAGGATCGAGCCCATCCAGAGCCCCGCGCGGAAGGACTTTCTGTCGAAGACGATCCAGGCCTATCGTCGGACCATCGCGATCGACAGCGAGAACGTCGCGGCCCACTACGGTCTGGGACTCGCCTACGGCGACCCGGCCTGGAGCGCCGGCAAGCCACAGGATAAGCCCAAGCCGACCGTCGGCGAAGGCCCGACCGTGGATGAGATCCTGGCCTTGAGCGACTCGCTGGGCGACCCCGCTACGCCCATCGCCAAGGCGAATAGCCAGGCCTGGCAGCTCACGGCGCTCGTCGGCAAGCTCCAGGCGGAACCGCCTCCCACGTTCGGATCGAGGCTCGACCCGCTCCACAAGGTCGTCGAGCGCCTGGGACCGGCCTGGGATCGGGCCACCGACCCCGGCCTTCGGTATGCCCTCACGAAGTCCCTGGAGGCCTCGCATAAGGCCCTGCACAAGATGCTCAAGCCTGACGAGACGGCGGAAGGGCGGGCCGTCTCCATCGCGAGGCGCGAAAGCCAGGCGGCCGACCAGAACGCCCAGTCGATCGTGATCCACTCGCTCCATCGCGACGGCGCGCCTGGAGTCGATGAGGCCTTGAAGACGGCCCGCTCGCCCGATGTGCTTCGTAAGGAGGCCGAGGAATGAGTTGCCGTAGGTTCGGGCGATCGCGCGGGTCGGCCTTGCATCATTCGAATGCGAATAAGGTTGAAAGCTCGCTTTCGATCCTCTCCTTACGAACACAGCTGGATCGCATGATTTCATTATTATTTGTTAGGAAATGGGCCCGAGTCGCCTTCGCGTCGCTCATGCTCGCCGGGATCGGAGCGGTTGGGGGCTGCACATCGAAGTCGGAGCCGACGGCCGTCTCCAAGGCGGTCGCGCCCGCCAAGCCTCCTGAGGTGAAGGTTGAGGCATTGCCGACGGTGAAGTTCGTCGAGATCACCAAGGACGCGGGCCTGACCTTCAAGCATTCGAATGGCGCCACCGGTGACAAGCTCCTGCCCGAGACGATGGGCTCCGGCGTCGCCTTCCTCGACTACGACGGCGACGGCGATCAGGACCTCTACTTCGTGAACTCGTCCTCCTGGCCCGGGTCGAAGTCGGACTCGAAGCCGACCCAGGCCCTCTACCGCAACGACGGCAAGGGGAACTTCGACGACGTCACAAAAGAGGCGGGCCTAGGCCAGGTCCATTACGGCATGGGAGTGGCCGTCGGCGATTACGACAACGATGGCGACCCCGACCTCTATATCAGTGCCCTCGGCGGCGGAATCCTCTATCGGAACGACGGCGCGAAGTTCGTCGACGTCACCGGGGAGACCGGGGCTAAAGGGTCTGATGGCTGGCTCACGAGCGCAACGTTTTTCGACCTGGAGAACGACGGCGACCTCGACCTCTTCGTCTGCTGCTATGTGGCCTGGTCGGCCGAGGTCGATCGCGGGCAGAATTTCCAGCTGGCCGGGACGGGCAAGGGCAGGGCGTATGGCCCTCCCAACGCCTTCCAGGGGGGCTTCTGCGTCCTCTTGCGAAACGACTCGGGCAAGTTCAGCGACGTGAGTGAGGACTCGGGGATCCGGGTCCGCACGCCCGAGTTGAAGATCCCGATGGCCAAGTCGCTGGGCGTGGCGCCCTACGACATCGATGGCGACGGGTTCGTCGACCTGGCAATTGCCAACGATACGGTGCCGAACTTCCTCTTCCATAACATGGGCGGGGGCAAGTTCGAGGAGATCGGGGCCACGGCAGGGATCGGATTCGACCAGGGGGGATCGGCCCGAGGGGCGATGGGCATCGACTGGGCCCACTTCAAGAACGACCCCTCGCTCGGCCTGGCCATCGGCAACTTCGCCAACGAGATGACCGCGCTTTACGTCACGGATGAGCCGCCGAGCCTCCAGTTCTCGGACCTGGCCAACCTCTATGGCCTGGGAGCCCCGACGCAGCCGCCCCTCAAGTTCGGGCTCTTCTTCTTCGACTACGACCTCGACGGCCGGCTCGACCTGCTCTCCACGAACGGCCACCTCGAGAGCGACATCGCCAAGGTCCAGGCCTCGGAGACTTACGAGCAATCGGCACAACTCTTCTGGAACACGGGGCTCCCCGGACGCTCCATGTTTGCCCTCGTCGGGGCCGATTCCGCCGGGCCTGACCTCTTCCGCCCGATCGTGGGGCGAGGCAGCGCCTACGCCGACATTGACGGCGACGGCGACCTCGACGTGGTCCTCACCGCCAACGGGGCCGCCGCCCACCTCTTCCGCAACGACGGCGGCGACAAGAACCGCTGGCTCCGGCTGAAGTTGAAGGGGCAGACCTCCAACCGGGATGGGATCGGGGCCAAGGTCGTCGTGAAGTCCGGCGAGGTCGAGCAGCGACGCCAGCTCTTCCCGGCCAAGGGCTATCTCTCGTCAGTCGAGCTCCCGCTCACGTTCGGGCTTGGGTCGTGGGATCATGCCGACGACGTCTCGATCGTCTGGCCTTCGGGGAAGACCACCGCAGTCGGCCGCCTCGATGCCGGTCGAGTCTACACGATCGACGAGGAAGCCGGGCTACTCAAGTAATTCGGAAGGGTTTCGATCCGAACCTCGCGTCCTCAACGATTCGAGGCCGCGGGGCCGTTCACCCGCCCTGGACTCGTGAAGTGATGAGACATTGAGGGAAGGGTAGGACGGGTTTCGCGCGATCCCCAGGTGTCGTGGCCGAACAGGGGACCGACATTTTTTCAAACTTCGAGGTTCCCGTCTCAGTATTATCGACGATCGGCCTCTATTCTCTTCAAACTTTGGGGAGTTTTTTCAAAGCGACTGGGATGCACTTGCCGGTCGTCTAGCTGTGTTATAATTGGATCGAACGAGAGGCCCGAACGGAGTTTGGGCCGCTTGATCCGGACCGGCCAAGGGCGGTTTGGGGCGTCAAATCGCCTCGCCCTCTGGTGTCGTGCCCGCCTTAATATGAGCAACTCCAGCGCACAGCATCCATGGAGCGGCGTGCGGGAGGATCAGGGCGGCTATGGGACGGTCCGGTCGAGCGAATTTGAGCCGAACTCGGGTGGCGTCGAACTGACGTACCTTCTCGTGCTCTTTCCGCGACCGCGCGAATTCCCCGATCAGTCCGTACCGCGATCCTCCTTCATTGCGCTCCGCAGTGGGAGGATCGAAGGCGATGCGATCCCTGATATCTCGTCGAGCAACCTGGCTCTTTTCGCTTGCCTTAACCTGGTCGAGCCTCCCGGTCGCCTGGTCCTCCCCCCCCCAGGATACCTCCCAGCCAGACGCTGCCAGGCCCAAGGCCACGAGCGTCTCCGACCGAGACTCGGCGCTACAGAAGGCCCTGGAGCTCGAGCGCAAGCGGAACTGGTCGGCCGCGATCCACGCGTATGACGAGGCCATCGAGCAGTGGCCGAGCTTCTTCGAGTTCTCGCACCGGCGACGTCTCTGCGAGACCCATTACAAGCTCGCGAGACGCTACCAGGACCAGAGCTTCCGCAACGTCCTGTTGAAGCTGCCTCGGGATAAGGCGATGGCCCTCTATGAGGAACTCCTCGAGCGGATCCAGTCGCACTACGTCGACCCGGTCGCCGTCGAGCCCCTCGTCCGACGCGGCCTCGACAATATGGAGGTCGCCCTTCGCGACCCAGAGTTCCTCCGCACCAATGGCATCACGAATGCGTCCGAGCAGGTAGAACGACTCCGGAGCGACCTGCGGTGGCGTCGCCAGAACCTCTACATCCCCGACCGCACCTCCGCCAAGACCGAGGTGCTCGCCGCGTGCAATCTCTCGTCGCAGTCGGTGAGTCTCGGGTCGGCCGCGGTGATCCTCGAGTTCGCCTTCGCAGCTTGCGACATGCTCGACGACTACACGAGCTACCTGACCCCCGACAAGCTCGACGACCTTTACGCGATGATCGACGGGAACTTCGTGGGCCTCGGCATCGAGCTCAAGCTCGACAAGGAGGGGCTTCGGCTCGTCGGCGTCATCCGAGGCGGGCCCGCCTTCGAGAGTGGACTGAAGATCGGCGACCAGATCACGCGAGTCGGCGGGCAGAGCGTCAAGGGCCTGA
This sequence comes from Singulisphaera chitinilytica, assembly GCF_049331405.1. NCBI lineage: Bacteria > Pseudomonadati > Planctomycetota > Planctomycetia > Isosphaerales > Isosphaeraceae > Singulisphaera > Singulisphaera chitinilytica. The sequence continues at coordinate 3,974,976 of NZ_CP186274.1, read as the reverse complement.
GCCTCGACGAGGCCGCGGGCAAGCTCCAGGGGACCGAGGGTACGACGCTCGCGCTCACCATCCTTCACAATGACGGGACGAAGCAGGAATACCGGATCGTCCGACGTCACGTCGAGGTTGAGAGCGTCGCCCAGTCCAAGATCATCGACTCGGCGAACAAGATCGGCTACATCCAGCTCACGGGGTTCCAGAAGAACTCGACCGAGGAAATCGACAACGCGATCTCCGAACTCCGCAAGGAAGGGATGCAGTCCCTGGTCCTCGACCTCCGCGGCAACCCCGGCGGCCTCCTTAACGTGGCCGTCGAGATCGCCGAGCGGTTCATCGACAAGGGGATCATCGTCTCGACCCGAGGCCGAGCCGCCGGCCAGACTCAGGTCTACCGGGCTCAGGCCAAGGCCTACTGGACGATGCCGATGACGGTCCTCATCGACCGCGACAGCGCCAGTGCCAGCGAAATCCTCGCGGGGGCCCTCAAGGACCACAACCGGGCGACGATCCTGGGTCAGCGCAGCTACGGCAAGGGGTCGGTTCAGAGCATCTTCACCCTCCGGTCGGCCCCCGCCGGCCTGAAGCTGACGACGGCCAAGTTCTACTCCCCCAAGAATCGTCCTTACAGCGAGCAGGGTGTGGAACCCGATATCACCGTCAGGGTCGACGCCAAGCCGCCCGTGGAGGACGAGGGGGTCACGACCAATTCGGTCGCCTCGAACGAGCAGATCTTCGGCGATCCGCAGCATGACCAGGTCCTCGACCAGGCCTTGCTTTATGCGAAGCGTCGGCTCAACGCCGTCCGATAAGGAATGATGGCGGCGCCGGGTCGCGAGGCCCGACGCGTCTCTCGTGTCGAGCAAAGGGTCGTCATGAGCGAGTTTTCCGGACGTGGGCAGTCCCGGCTCGAACCCGCGCCGGCCTGGGTGGTCCTCACCGAGGCCCCGCTCAAGGGTCTGGCCCTCGCCCGAGAAGCCGGGACGATCCTGGCCTGGGACGAACGCCACCAGCTTTACCTGTTCGACCTCCAGGGGCAGCACCGCTCGGTGAGCCGGGCCCCCGGAAACCTGATCTCGGCCGCGATCAGCGACGATGGGTCGCTGATCGCGTTGCTTGGTGAAGGCAACAGGCTCTGGCTGCTCGACGCCGACCTCGGCTCCATCGCCGACCGCCAGGCCCCGCCGGAAGCCTCTTGCCTCGCGATCGACCCCCACGGGCGTTATGTCGCGGTCGGTTCCCGCCTCAGCCTGACGCAATTCTTCAACCGGCATGGTAAGAACGCGGGGAGGTTCGAGACGAGGCAGGCCCTGGCACACCTCGTCTTCGTCCCCGACCGGCCATTCCTGATCGGTGCGGCGACTTACGGGATGCTCGTCGGCCTCGAGTTGAGCCCGGCCAACGCCGAGGGCCGGCTCGAGGCCGAAGTCGCCTGGCAAGAAGCCCTGATGTCGAACGTCGGGCGGCTGACCGCCACGGGCGACGGGGGTACGATCCTCGCCAGTTGCTTCACCCACGGCGTCCAGCGCTACGATCTCTCGGGCCGCAACGAGGGGGCCTATCACCTGGGCGGGACGGCCTCCCATGCGGTGCCAGACTTCGCGGGCCGGCTTTTCGCCGTCTCCACGCTGGAGGGAGACCTCACAATCCTGAATCCGGCGGGAAACATCCGCTGGAAGACGACCCTCCCGCGACCGGCCATCGGCCTCGAGACCGACCCACTGGGTCGGTTTATCATTCATGGCCAGGGGACCGGCGAGATCACGAAACTCGACCTCTACGCGTCGGAGCGGGCGTCTTCCGCGCCGGGCGGTGGCGGGGTCGAGGCCCACATCGTCCCCAAGGCGGGAGGCGCCTCCGTCCGAGCGGCCGACTGGATGATCCCCGTCGCCTCGAGCGACGACCAGGCCGAGACCTCGGTCCTGGCCGTCCTGGACGAACCGGCCCGGATCGGGCTCATGACCAACACGAGCCGACTCCAGATCTTCGCACCCGAGGGGAAAAACCTGGGGCAGGCTCCAGATATCCTCGGGATCGGCCGAATCCTGAGGACATCGGACGGTTGGATCGCCGCGGCCACGGATAAGAACCTGGTCATCTACGACGCCAGGCGCAACACCGCCCAGCGCGTGGATCTGAGCCTGGTCGAGATCACGCACCTGGCGATCCGACCCGAGTCGGTCGGCATCGCGATCGTGCAGGAGCGGGATCGGATCGGCCGGGCCACGGTCGCGGGTCGTTGGGTCTGGAAGCGCGAGCTGACTTCGCCGGTCGAGGAAATCGCGGTCGGACCCGAAGGGTACATCGCGGCAACTACCAACGACGGCCTGCTCACGGTCTTCAACCCGGCGGGCGAGCCGTCGAGCCTGGAGATCGGCGACCCATCGGATCCCGCTTGCCTCATCGATGCGCCCGTTCCATCGCCGGGGAATGTGACGTGGATCAGCATGTCGCGAAGGGCCCAGTTGTTGAGGGGGCATGATCGGCTCGGGAAGGTCGTTTGGCAGTTGCCGATTTCCTTCGAAGGGTGGCAACTCCAACGGCTCGGCCCCATTGCGCTGGTCTCGGCACCTGACGGCCGGGCCCTGGCGATCGATGGGTCCGGGCAGGTCCGCGGCCAGGGTCGAGGCACGGAAGGGGGGACCGATGTCTTCTCCGTCTCGGCCTCGGGCGAGCCCTTGCGGATCTCGAGGCAGGGGGTCCACCTGATCTGTTCCGACCTCGCGGGCAAGGTGAAATGGAGGGCGGTCGCGGAGGGAGGATTGGGCCCGATCGCCGCGGGAAAGGCCGGGGTCGCGGTCATGATCGGCAGGTCTTTAGCCTGGTTCGGGGCGTCCTGAAATTCCGTTAAGCTCCGGCGATTTCTGTTTCTATATGCAAACACTCGATCGGGTGAGTCGTCCGCGGAGCTTATTGTCGCCTTGCGGCATTCATGCGGTTGGGCTAAAATTCTATCCTAGCCCTTTAACCGGAATTTCACGAAGTCTTTAGTTCGTTGATATTGACACCTGTTGGCGATCGAATTGAGCCATGATTCGGCGACTCATCGACGTTGTTGGGTCGTTGCACCCCTGAATGCGGATCTTCTAACACCCAGCTTGTTGGCGTCTGCCTGACGAGTCTGCGATCTGTGCGGAGGTCTCGATGTGTCAATGTAGTCCCCCCGCCACGCCGGTCGTCCGCCCCAGCGTCCGTCAAAGTGTACACGACCGCGGTGCCCTCGAAGCCTTGCGACACAAATGGATCGAGAGCGAGAAGGCCGGCCGTGACCTCGGGGAATCCGCCATCCGCTTCTGGGTGCGCGAGCATTGGAACGGCTTCCTCAGGGAACGATGGCTCGAACACCTCCAGGGCCGGACTTTCTGGATCGAACTCGATCACAACGACTTCGGCCTTTTGCAACAAGCCTTCCAGGAATCCTCGCTGATCGATGAGATCCTGCGGCAGTTGAAGTCGGGCCGGGAGAATCTCGACGTCCTCAACTGGGGCATCGACAACGGGGTGGATATGGAGGAAGTCTTCGAGATCCTCGAAGCCCTCGATATCAACAGCCGCCGGATCGAGTGCCAGCTCGCGACGCGCCTCTCGCACGCCGGCTGAGCCACACCCTCCCCGACGACCGCGTCCAACCTGACCCTGAAAAGATGAACACCTCGTTGATTGAGGTGCTTGTTAATTCGCCTTGTCGAGCGAATGCTGGATGAGGCTGACGAGGGTGCGGACGAAGCAGCCTGTTCCGCCGGAGTCCCGAGACGAGGAGTCGGAGTCGGCCCAACTCGGGCCGGCGATGTCGAGGTGGACCCAGGGGATCTGGTCCACGAAGGGCTCCATGAACTTCGCGGCGGTGCTCGCCCCGCCCCAACGGCCCGCGACGTTCTTCACGTCGGCCACCTGGCTGTTCAGCCCTTCCTTGAAGTCGTCGTCGAGCGGCAGCCGCCAGGCCCGTTCGCCCGTGCGCTTGCTGGCGGCCAGGACATCCTCGGCGAAGGCGTCGTCGTTGCTGAAGAGCCCGGCGATCTTCGTGCCGAGGGCGACCATGCAGGCCCCCGTGAGGGTGGCGAGGTCGAGGATCCGAGCCGGCTTGGACTCGGCCGCATAGCTGAGGGCATCTGCCAGGATCAGGCGACCCTCGGCGTCCGTGTTGAGGACCTCGACCGTCTTGCCGTTGCGGATGGTCAGGACGTCGCCGAGCTTCATCGCCTTGCCGCCCGTCATGTTCTCCGTGATCGCCAGGTAGCCGACGACGTTGACGGGGAGGTCGAGCCGCCCGATGGCCTGGAGCGTGGCAAGGACGACGGCCGCCCCCGTCATGTCGCTCTTCATGTCCTCCATCGAGGCGCTCGGCTTGATGGAGAGGCCGCCCGAGTCGAACGTCACCCCCTTGCCCACCAGGGCCAGGGTCGGGGCGTCGCCCCCCTTCTTGTGCTCGAGGATCACGAAGCTCGGCGGCTCGTCGGACCCGGCATTAACGCCGAGGAGCCCTCCGAACTTCTCCTCGCGGATCTTCTCGAAACTCCAGGCGTCGACCGAAATCCCTGCCTCCTTGCCGACCTCCCTGGCTCGCTCCGCGAAGGCGGCCGGGGGCTTCTCGGCGGGAGGCGTGTTCGCCAGGTCTCGGGCGAGGTTGATCGCCTCGCCGACGATCCGACCACGCTTGACGGCCTTGGCCAACCCGTCGCCTTCGCTCAGTTGGGGCAGGACGATCGACAGGCTCTCGAAAGCATACCGGTTCGGTTCCGACTTGCGCAAGCCTGCGCTTCGAGTGCCGACGATGAGGCCCTCGGTCCAGGCGGAGGCCACGAGTTCCGGCTCACTCGCCTCGGGTAGCACCGCCGCGACGCTCGCGCGCTGGCGGCTCGCCAGGCGCTTGGCGGCGGCGACGCCTGCAGTGTAGGCCTGGCCCGCTGCGAAGCGTTGGCGATTGCCGAGGCCGACGAGCAGGACACCGAGCTTGGCGCCGGTCGTTGCGCCGGGGAGCAGGGTCGTGTCGTGGAGCGAGCAGCCGATCTCCTTCGTTGCGAGGAGTTGGCCGAGCGATTCGCCGAGGGGCGTGCCGGCCAGGGCCGAGGGGACCGCCGCATCTTCGTCGAAGAGACCCACGATGAGCCAGTCGGCGTCGAGTTCGGTGACGGGGCTCTGGTTCGGTTCAACGTTCATGGATCGGCTCGATTGTGGGTGGCTTGCGAGGTTGGCGGATGAGTCCCGCCCGAGTCGGCGAACGAGGTTCACATCATCGCAATGAAGGGCCGAGGCGCCAAGGCAACCCGCCTTGCCCTGGATCGGGAGAATCGCTACGATCCCGCCACTCATCTCTGTCATGCGGGAGCGGTTGAACGATTCCAGCCTCCTGCTTCACCCGTCGAACGCTTCGATATCGAGCCGCCTGGGTAAGGCATGGACCCCGCGCGACCCTCGTCGCGCGTGGAATCGGTTCTGCCGGGGCCATCACGGTCCCGGAGCATTGGGAGAGCCAAGGATGGTCAGGCCTCGACAACCGCGCCGTTGGGTATTTCTGCTGGCGGCGCTCGCCTCGCTCAGCATATTCCCGGGTTGCGTCGAACGGCGGTACACGATCCGGACGAACCCTCCCGGGGCTCTGGCGATCGTCAACGGCGAGGAAATCGGCCCCACCCCCGTCTCCCACAGCTATACCTACTACGGCGAGCGTGAAGTCACGCTGATGCTGGACGGGTACAAGACCCAGACCGTCATCCAGCCGATGAAGGCCCCCTGGTGGGACAACCTGCTGACGGAGTTCTTCTCCGAGAACCTCGTGCCGTACACGTTGCGCGACGAGCGTGAGTTCGTCTATCAGATGGAGCCCGCCACGGTCCCGCAGCAAGAAGAGCTCGTCAACCGCGGCCAGGAGTTGCGGACCCAGGCGCAGGCCTTGCCGGCGCCGAGGCGAGGCGGGATCCTCGGCTGGCTCGGGTTCTGATCCGGGTGTTCGTGCGAACCGAGGCCTCAACCTGTTCGGGTGCACCATGAGCCCACGTTCGTGGCGAAAAGCCTTCGATCGTCGCGAGCCCTCGCCCAGGAAAGGGCTCCGCGTCGATCCCCAGCGCAACCTGCTCGGGCACTGGGAAGAGTGCGAAACTCGCCGGTTGCTCGCGGCCGACGCCGCGGGCGACCTGAGCATCGCCGACGTCTCGATCGTCGAGCCCGCCTCGGGCACGACCGACGCCACATTCACGGTGGAACTCGCCTCGCCGAGCAGCCAGGCCGTGACCGTCGACTACAGCACGGCCGACGCCGGGGCCACGGCCGGCAAGGACTATCAGGACACGAGCGGGACCCTCACCTTCTCTCCCGGAGAGACCTCGAAGGCGGTGAACGTCCCGGTGATCGGCGGCCGGACCCCCGACTCGGGCGATACGTTCACCGTATCCCTCAGTAATCCGAGCGGGGCAACTCTCGACTCCGATGCGAGCCAGGCGACGGGCCGGATCCTGCCGGAGCCGGCCCAGTCGGTAACATCCCCGCCCGCTCCGAATCAGCCCGCATCACCTCCGACGGTCCCGAGCCAACCGGTCTCAACTCCAACGCCTCCGAGCCAACCGCTGCCGAGCCTCTCGGTCGACGACGTCAAGACCGTCGAAGGCTCGAGCGGCACGACGCCCGCCGACTTCACCCTGAGGCTCGACTCGGCGAGCGACCAGCCGATCACCGTCGATTACGGAACCTCCGACGGTACGGCCAGGGCCGGCGTCGATTACCGGTCCACCAGCGGCTCGGTAACCTTCCAGCCCGGCGAGACGACGAAGCTTGTCTCCGTGCCGGTCATGGGCGGAACTACATATAAGCCGACCGAGACCTTTTCCATCGACCTGGCGAACCCGACCAACTCCGTCATCGGCCGCGGGCACGCGACAGGCACGATCGTCGATTCCGACACGCCTGGCACGATCCAGCTCGGATCGGCCAACACCACCATTAATCCCGACGCCGGCTCGGCCACGATCACCGTGACTCGCTCGGATGGGACAGCGAGCGACGTCGGCGTCAGCTACTCGACCTCGGGCGGGACGGCCATCGCAGGGGTCGACTACACGCCGGTCTCGGGGACACTCGACTTCGCGGCGAATCAAGCCTCGGCGACCTTCAGCGTCCCGATCAATTCCAATTTGCTCCTCGGAGGCGACAAGACGGTCGGCATCACCCTCAGCCGACCGACCGGCGGAGGCACGCTCGGGGCACAAAGCTCGGCGACACTCACGCTTTCGAACCCGAACTCGCTGATCGTCTCCAACACGAACGACAGCGGCGCGGGCTCTCTGCGACAAGCGCTGCTGACCGCTCAGGCGAATGGCCCCGGCCAGAAGATCAGCTTCAACATCCCCGGGTCGGGACTCGCGACCATCGCCCCGAGGTCGCCTCTGCCGGTGGTGACCGTGCCTGTCACGATCGACGCCACGACCGAGCCCGGTTATCAAGGGACGCCGCTCGTCGAGCTCAACGGCTCGAAAGCCGGGAGTGACGCCAACGGGCTGGCAATCACGGGGGGCGACACGACGATCAAGGGGCTGGCGATCAACGGCTTCGGTGCCTCGGGGATCTTGCTCCAGGGATCGGGAGGTAACACGATCCTGGGCAACGAGATCGGCGTCGATCCCACCGGGAGTGCCGCGAAGGGGAATGGGCTGAACGGGATCAGCATCAACGGATCGTCGCGCAATCAGATCGGGGGTTCTGAACTTTCGTCGCGCAACGTCATCTCCGCGAACGGATCCTCGGGTATCCAGATTATCGGACAGGGCTCATCGGGAAATTCAATCCAGGGGAACCGAATTGGCACGGACGCCTCCGGCCAGAAAACCTTGGGGAACGCGCAGGACGGCATCTTCGTCGATGGCGCGATCCAGAGCATCATCGGTGGCGACTCGGCCGACGAGGGGAATCTCATCTCGGGCAACAAGCTGACGGGCGTGCGGATCTCGGGATCCACGGCGTCGGACAACCGGCTCGAGGGGAATTGGATCGGCACCGACGTGACCGGCTCGCGTGCTCTCGGCAATACCTTCGACGGGGTCTTCGTCGACGGGGCCCCAAGAAATTCGATCGGCGGGCTCTCGACCGACGCGGGGAACCTCATCTCTGGCAATGGTGGCGTCGGCGTCCAGATTTACAACGCGAGTGCGACCGAGAACAAGCTCCAGGGGAACCTGATCGGCACCGATGCGACTGGGATGAAGGCCGTCGCCAACGGTCGCGACGGTGTCTACATCAACGCCGCCTCGAACAACATCGTCGGCGGGACGGAGGCGGGGGCTCGGAACCTCATTTCCGGCAATCATTACGTCGGGCTTCAGTTCTCGACCGACGCGGTGTCTGGAAACGTCGTGCAGGGGAACTGGATCGGCACCGATGCCAATGGCAGGCCCCGACTCGGCAACGACTACGGCCTGGACCTTGCGGGCCTCAAAGGCAACACGATCGGCGGTGCGGGAGCAGCGGCCAACGTCGTCGCCGGGAACCCTCGAGGAAACGTCCTGGGCGGGTCTACGGGCACGAATTCGACCGCGACGAATTCGAGCGTAAATGCGGCCCTCAGCGTTCAGGATGTCCGGCTCGACACCACCGATTCGCGAGTCACCTCGATCACACTGAGCTTCAACGATTCGCTCAACACATCGAGGGCCCAGGACATCAGCAACTACCGGCTTCGACTCGCCGGACCTTCGGGCGCGTTCAATGCTCGAGGCTCGGTGCCCGTCCCCTTGAAGTCGGCGACGTATGACGCAACTTCGAAAACGGTCACGCTCGAGCTCGTGACCCCCGTGGATGAAGGCGTCCCCTTCCAACTCCAGGTGATCGGGTCGCCCGGCCGAGGTTTGACCGACGCGTCGGGCTCGTATCTCAACGCCCGGCGTAACGGTGCTGGCCGCGATTTTCTGACCGTCCTCAATCCATCGAATCTGCCCAACTCGGGTCCGAATGCATCATGAACAATGAGCCAATCCAGGATCTTCGAGGCGGGCTGAAACCTCTCCGACTGTTCAGATCTGGGGGGAGGCATCATCGCGCATTTCTCGTGGTCTGGCTTGGCTTACTGAGCAGCACGCCAACGCTCGTCGCCGAGGAACCGACCGCGCCCGCCTCGCTCGAGGTGGTCCCGGTTGCGGTTCACGAGCATGGCGCTTCCGACGAGACTGCCACCTGTCCGGATTGCGATCCCGAAGTCATCCGGGCCAGCACGAACGTCGTTTCGCCGGCTCCCTCGCGAGTCGACGCTTCAAGACCTGCCCAGAAAGACCGGGTACCTCGAGTGGTGATCCGACCCAGAGGGCCGAGGATTTCGCTCGTGCTACCGAAGTCGAAGCAGGCCCTCGACCAGGACGTGCGCCGGGTTCAGGTCCCTGACATGCCGGCCGTACCTCGACCTTCATGGCCACGACCGACGCCTCCCGCGGAGACCGTCGAGCCCAACGAAGAGGTGGTCCCTAGGGCCCGACCTTTGCCCACGCCGACGACTTCGGCGACGCCTCGAATCGTGCCTCGCCTGCAATCGCCGAAGACGCCTCGCGTCACGCCGTTGCCGTCGGCGGTGCCGCAACCTTCGATCACGCCGAAGGCGGTCGCCCAGCCGCCCCACACAGAACCGCCGACGCCATTGCAGGCCATCCCGGTCCTTTCGCCAGAGCCTTTGCCATCGAGCCAGGCGGGCTCATCCGTCCACGATCCCGAGGCTGTGTGCGTAAACCCTCCACCAGTTGCGGTCGACACGAACACACCTGTCTACGAGGATCCGCCGGTCATGCTGGGCGATCAGGCGCCGGCGAGCATGCTCCAGACGTTCGCGTCGTCCCCGTCGCCGATCATGCAACAGGCCGTGCCCGGGCAGCCGCCGACGCCGACCGCCCCCGGCCTCTCGCAAGGGAGGACGGTGCTCATCCCATGGGCGCGTGGGTTCAAGATCGCCGACAACCAGAGCCCGATCCCGCAGGATCGCGTCTTCTACAGCTTCAACGTGTTCCAGGACCTCAACTACGCGGTGAACCGCAGCCTGAACTCGCCGATCACGGACATGAACGCCTATCGGCAGATGCTCGGGATCGAGAAGACGTTCCTGCAAGGGGATGCCTCGCTCGGCCTGCGACTCCCGATCAACACGCTCTGGACGAACAGCACCGACGGGGCCTTCAAGGACAACAGCACGGCCGTCGGCAACCTGAGCCTCTTCGGCAAGTACGTCCTCTATCGCAACCCGATGACTGGCAACCTGCTATCGGGAGGCCTCGCCATCACGCTACCGAGTGGGCCGACGTCCTTCGCCGGCTCGTCCACGACGGTCGGCATCCGCGATGTCCAGTTCCAGCCATTCCTCGGCTATCTCTTCCGCAAGGGCGACTGGTTCGTGCAGGGTTTCAGCGCCATCGACGTGCCGACCGACTCGCGAGACGTCACGCTCTGGTACAACGACGTGGCGCTCGGCTACTATCTCTACCGCTCGGCCAATCCCTCGGCCTTCTTGTCGGCGATCGTGCCGACGGTGGAGCTCCATCTCAGCGATCCGTTGAACCATCGCGGTGCCTTGCGACCTAACGACCCATTCGGCACCCCCGACGTGCTCGACCTGACGTTCGGGACGAGCATCGTTCTCCGCAAACGCATCGTCGCCTCGTTCGGGGGCTCGTTCCCCGTCACCGGCCCGAGGCCTTTCAGCATCGAAGCCATGGCACTCCTGAACATCTATTACGGTCGAACGATCCAGGCCCAGCCAACCCCGCTGCCGCCCATGCTGGCTCAATGAGTTCGGCCACGCCAAATGCGAAACGCCTCGGGAGGTGCGGCTTTGCACCTCCCGAGGCGTTTGTTCCGAAGTCGACCAGGACACTCAGGCGATCAGTTCTTTGACGACGTTACCTGCCACATCGGTGAGCCGCTCGTTGCGTCCTTGATGGAAGTAGGTGAGCCGCTCGTGGTCGAGGCCAAGTAGGTGGAGGATCGTGGCGTGGAGGTCGTGGAGGTGGACCCGATCCTTCACGGCCTCGAAGCCCAGCTCGTCGGTCTCGCCGTAGGCAATGCCCCCCTTGACCCCGCCGCCGGCCATCCACATGGAGAAACCATAGGGGTTGTGATTCCGCCCCGGCTCGCCCGGCCCTTCGCTAAATGGCATACGGCCGAACTCACCGCCCCAGACGACCAGTGTGCTCTCGAGCAGACCCCGGCGCTCCAGGTCGGTCAGGAGCGCGGCGATCGGCTGATCGACCTCGGCGGCGTGCTTGCCGTGGTTGGTCTCGATGTTGGTGTGGGCGTCCCAGGTATCCTCGAGGTGGCCGCCGCCGGAGTAGAGCTGTACGAAGCGGACTCCGCGCTCGACCAGGCGTCGGGCGATGAGGCAGTTGCGGCCGAACTCGTCGGTCGGGGCCTTGCCGACCCCGTACTCATCGAGAGTCTTCGGCGTTTCCTGCGCCAGGTCGACGGCCTCGGGCGTGGCCGACTGCATCCGATAGGCCAGCTCATAGCTATTGATCCGGGCGGCGAGCTCCTGGCCGCCGGGACGCTCGTCGAGGTGTTGCTGATTCAATTGCGCGAGCATGTCGAGCTGCTCGCGCTGGGCGTGATTGTCCATGAGGTCGGGGCCGCGGAGGTCAAGGATCGGATCCCCGACCGGGCGGAAGAGTGTGCCCGAGAAGGCCGCCGACATGAAGCCGCTCGACCAGTTGGGCTGGCCGCTGATCGGTCCTCCGCGCTTGTCAAGCAGGACGACGTAGCCCGGCAGATCCTGGTTCGAGGTCCCCAGGCCGTAGACCGACCAGCTCCCGAGCGAGGGTCGGCCGATGAATGTCTTGCCCGTGTTCATCGCCACCAGGGCCGAGCCGTGGGCGTGGCTATCCGTATGGCATGAGCGGATCACGGCGAGCTTGTCGGCGTGATCCCGGACGCGGGGGAAATAGTCGGAGATCAACAGGCCGCTCTGACCGCCGGGGCGGAACTTGCGGAAAGCAGGCGTAAGGTAGCCGACTTTACGCCCACCCGAGTTGATAAACTTCTTGCCGGACGGAAGCGGCTTGCCTGCGTACTTCTCGAGGGTCGGCTTGAAGTCGAAGGTATCGACCTGGCTCGGCCCCCCATTCATCATCAGGAAGATGACGCTCTTGGCCTTGGTCGGGAAGTGGGGTGCGCGGGGCTCGAGTGGATTCGAGGTTTTAGAGGCCGTCGAGCCGTACGCGTGCCGGCCGAAGAAGCCGTCGCCCGAGAGGAGCGACGTCAGGGCGAGCCCGGCGAATCCGCCGCCCATTTCCCAGACGAATTCGCGCCGCGTGCGACCGCAAGGGAAGTAGCCGGGCTGCTTGGAGTGGCTGGTCATGGCGAGCAGGCTCCCTTTCAATCGACGTAGAGGAATTCATTGGAATTGAGCAGCACGTGGCAGAGCGAGGCCAGGGCCATCTCCCCGGAGTTGTTCGCCGGGGGCTGCTCAATGCCATACCGCGCCATCAGGTAACGCGTAACCGCCTGGTGCTCGGGAGCACTCAGGGCCCGATCGAAGACGATCAGCTCGGCAAGGTCGCCGTTCCAGTACTCGCCCTGGATGTTCCCCTGCTGACCGATGACATAAGGCGTCGTCAGCAGCCGAGTGGCGAGCGGAACTTGCTTCTGGGCGACCTCCGCCGCGTTGCGGTAGACGGCCACCGAGGACTCGCCGGCGACGGCCGACATCACGAAGAGCGACGCATCCGCATGCAAGTCGCCGTTGGCGGAGAAGTCGTCGCTGAGCCGGATCGTGTCGGAGTTCGTCGTCCCGAAGAAGATCGAGGAGGTCGAGTTCCCCGCCGAGCCGTTCCAGTTCGAGAAGAGCGTGCGATGCGGCCCGCTCCCCTGGTCGCTGGCCACGGCATACATGCTGAACTGCTGCGAGGTCAGCACCTGGCTTGTCAGGCCGAAGAACGTGTTCTGGCCGTTGAACCGGACGACGGGCTTGCCGAGTTTGTTGCCATGCGTCAGTCGAGGGCGCGAGTTCGGATTCGTCTGCAAGGCATGGTGGCCACGGCCCGAGGTGTCTTCCCACGACTCGACGGCCCCGGTGTCATCCAGGGTGACGCCCTGGTCGGCGCTGAGGTGCAACGTCAGCCCCTGGGTCATGGGTAGTCGATCGGCGAATTCCTGGACGGCCTTCGCGGCTCGTTGCTGGAAGTACGCCCTCTGCTTCTCGAGGTGGGCGAGTGCCACCGCAAGTTCCTTCGCCTTCGGCTCGCGCCCGAGGACGCGTCTCCAGGCCGCTCGGATCTGCCCAGGCTGGTCGCCGGATTCGACGACGATCGATTTCGCTAGCGCCATGCTCTGCTGATGCACAAAGCTGTTATTCAACAGGGCAAGGGCCTGGGGAGCCACCAGAGTCACGTCCCGCTGGCCGCAGGGGAGTGTGGTGTCCGGCATGTCGAAGGCCGTCATGAGGGGCGGGAGTAGCCCGCGCTTGCTGAAGACGTAGATGCCTCGCCGTCGCTGCTCGTCGAGGGGCGAGGGCTTCCAGGCATCGCTCTTGGTGGAGAGGCCTTCGAGGGCGTCGGCCGCGATCTCGGGATAGAAGCTGGGTCCTCCCATCCGGCCCGTATCCAGGCTCCCGCTGGCGAAGAGCAGGCTGTCGCGCATCGTCTCGGCCTCGAGACGTCGACGCTCGGCGTGCCACCAGAGTCGGTTGCCGGCATCGATGCGAGCGTATTGCTCCTGCTTCGGATGCAGCGACGCCTGCCGATAGGCGGACGAGAGGAGCATCATCTTGTGCAGCGGCTTCGACTTCCAACCCCCTTCGATCAGGGCATTGGCCAGCCAGTCGAGGAGTTCAGGGTGGGTCGCCTTATCTCCGGTGAAGCCGAAGTTGTCCGGCGAACGCACCAACCCCTGGCCGAAGTGATGCTGCCAGAGCCGGTTGACCCAGACCCTCGCAGTCAAGGGGTTGCGTGGATCCGTGATCCATTGAGCGAGTTGGAGCCGGCGTTGCGACGTCTTCGCGTCGACCGCGGGCGCCTTGAAGGGCTGGTCGAGCAGCGGGACCATCGAAAGGTGACCCGGCTCCACGACCTCGGACGGCCGATTCGGATCCCCCTTCTTGAGCAGGTGGAGAGGCGGCGGCTCGCGACCCTTGTCGGTCCAGCCGAAGACGTCGTAGCCGAGCGTCTTCCGATCCGGCCCGCCGAGCAGTTCCCGATCGCCCGGCTCGATGAACCCGGCCCAGAAGGTCGAGGCCATCCGGTAATAGTCGGTCTGGCGGATCGGGTCGAACTTGTGGTCGTGGCAGCGGGCGCACTTGACGGTCATGGCGAGGAAGGCCGTGCTCGTCGCGTGGACCATGTCCTCGAGCCGCTCATATTTATATTCTTGCGGGTCGTTGGGCTCGTCGTTCCAGGTGCCGAGCCGCAGGAAGCCCGTGGCGACGACCGTGCTCTCCGATTTGTTCGGCAGTTCGTCCCCCGCGACCTGCTCGTGGACGAACTGGTCGAAGGGCTTGTCCTCGTTGAAAGCCTGGATCACCCAGTCGCGATACTTCCACGCCTTGGGCTTCACCTGATCCCGCTCGTACCCGCTCGTCTCGGCGAACCGGGCGACATCGAGCCAGTACCGAGCCCACCGCTCGCCGTAGTGTGGCGAGGCAAGCAGGCGGTCGATGAGCCGTTCATAGGCGCCCGGAGACTTGTCGGCGGCGAAGGCCTCGACATCCTCGAACGTCGGCGGAAGCCCGGTCAGGTCGTAGGAGACGCGGCGGATCAAGGTGCGCCGGTCGGCCTCGGGGGCGAGTGCCCATCCCTTTTCTTCGAGGCCCGCCGCGATGAAAGCGTCGATGGGGTTGGCGACGCGCTCGGGCTGCTTCACGCTCGGGATCTGGGGATGGGCGATCGGCTGGAGTGACCACCAGTCGCGGCCTCCGCGGGCCAGGCTCGTGACCTCGAACGGGTCGAGGGTCCGCCCTTCGGGCCAGGCGGCTCCGGCGGCGACCCAGGAACGTAGCTTGTCGACCTCGGCGGCGGGCAGGGGACGCGGCTTGCCTTGCTTCTTGGGGGGCATCTCGCCGTCGACAACGCGCTGGATCAGAAAGCTCTCATCGACGTTCCCGGGGACGACCGAGGCCCCCGCGTCTCCCCCCTTCATCAGCCCGGCACGGGTGGTGAGGTCGAGTCCGCCCGCCTTCTCGGTGCGGTTGTGGCACTCGAGGCACTGGTTATTGAGGATCGGCGCGATCGTGCGTTCGAAGTCCGGGGCGGGCTCCGCCGCGTGAGACCCAATAAACGGCTGCGATGCCCACGCGACAAGGAAGAGCCCGGCCCAGAGGCGTCGAGGGCGTCGTGATTCGACTCGCGAGTCGGATTGGGGGTCGCTGAGTGACGGTTCGATGGCTGTACCTCCCCTCGAGGTCATTCCGTCGGCCCATCGCTGAGCCGGGGGGACTCGAGCTCGTCGGCAAAATGTCAGCGTCCTGCCTTCGAAACACGAGGTCGAACTCGCATCACAGAGCGGCGTAAAGGGTGTTTCGACCCCGGCTTGCAGAGATCTCGGAGGGCAGGAGACTCACTAGACGGCATTTGACCAATCTTGCCAAATGGGACACCCGCCGACCATCCCTCTCGGGCGGAAAATTGACAAATTGTCAAACAATTCCGCGCCAGCCACTTTGAGCGACATCAGGCATCCAACCGGCCTGGCCGCGAATTCATCCAATCGCTCACCGTCTTTAGAAGAAGGCTATGAGCGACGGCACCTCTGCAGGATGGGAAGTGCAACCCGAGGCCAGATTGACATGCCGCCGCCCGAGCACACTTAGATCACACTCGAAGATAGTGATACCATTGATGTTTTCACATCTTTGGATTAATTACGAGTATAATCTCAATAATGCGACGGAAAGTCGAGTTCCGGCTTTTCCTCGGCGAGAAATGGCATTCCTGGACAGGGCAGGATAGGGAGAGGAAGTGCCGTGTTGGTATGTCTTCGGCGTGCTTTGCGCATGATCCAAGCGCAATCATTCTCGGGTTGACCGAGGGGTGGGTTCTGACCATACTGCGGCGATCGCATCGAAGCGGTTGGCCGGTATCTCATGATGAAGCCGGCCAGCCTCTGCACCATGAAGTAAGCCTCGCCTTCGACCCTCTCATGTTATCGGCATGACGAGGGGCAGAACTCTACCGAAAGGTGAGGTTTTTCCGAAGGAACGACCGTCAAGGACGACGTCGACCGCGGCGCCTCGATGATCTGGGGTGCCGGGCGAGTCGAGAAGCAGGACACGGATCGTCATGTATCGACCCGCGCCCGCGACCGCACTGGTCGCCACACTCGCCATTCTCCTCTCGACAGCGTACGTGGCCGCGGCAGGCTCTGCCGACTCGCTGGCCAAGGCGCGCGAGCTCCTCGATCAGAAGGATGGGCGGGCTGCGGTCGAGGTCCTCGAAATGAGCCTGCCCGGGGACGAGGCCGACCGCCCCGAACTCCTGGGCCTCCTCCGACGCGCCTACTCCGAGGCGGCCCAGCAGGCCACCGCGGAAGGCAATGCCGACGAGGCCGAGCTCTATCGCGACAACCTGGAGATCCTCAACCGCAAGGCGACGGGAACCCCGGCGGCCTCGCAGCCAAGCCCCGAGTCGAAGCCGGCCAACGATGCAGGAGAAAGCCCCGAGGCGCCCTCGGTATCTCCTCCGGCCGCTCCCACGTCGCCGACTCCGGAAGACGCCATGCCGCCGGACCTGGGCCCTCCGCGCGAGGTGCCCAAGGCCGCCCCTCCGGTCGCGGCCCCGGGTGCGGCTCCCGCAGGCCCGGCCGAGCGAGAGGCTCCGACCGACTCTCTGATCCGGCCAATCTCCTTGCCGAGCGATGAAGCGCCGGCCCCCTCGCCGAAGCCGACACCCGCCCCCTCGCCCGTCGCCGAACCTCCTGCCGAGCCAACGATTACCGTGGCGACGGCCGACCTCGCGTTCGTGGAGAAACGCTACAACGAGGCCGGCCAGATGTACGCGGCGCTCGCGGCCGGGAAGCAGTTGCCGAAAGATCGTTGCGACCACTGGGCCTACTGCCGGTCGGTGGAGGTCGCTCGGCGGATCAACGCCAAGCCGAAATCGGCCAAGGAATGGGAAAGCATCCATGCCGAGATCCGCCAGATCCAGGCCTTGAGCCCCAAGAACTGGTTCGGCGACTATCTCGGCAGTAAGGCCGCCGAGAAGGCAGGGACGCGGCCTGCGGCACGGTCGAACAAGGTGGTCGTTCGCGGCTCCGCACCCGAAGAGTCGCCCACCCCGACGGCCGCCGAACCCCGGCCCCTGAAGTCGGCCGCGACGAACGCTACCAGGGCCGCGTCGAACACGGGCCAAGGGTTCTCGGGCAACTGGCAGGTCGTCCAGACGGCGAATTTCCGGGTCTTCCACGCCGATGCCGCGACCCTGGCCAACCGCGTCGCCCAGGCGGCCGAGGCCACGCGAGACTTGCAAACCAGGCGCTGGGGCGGCGCGGCGTCCAAGATGGCCTGGACGCCCCGTTGCGACGTCTACCTCTTCCCCAATGCGGCCGCGTTCAGCCGTATGACGGGACAGCCGGAAGACTCTCCGGGCTTCTCGACGATGGGGATGAACAGCGGCAAGATCGTGACCCGGAGGGTAAACCTCCGCGCCGACCACAACAATATGATCTCCGCGATCCTGCCGCATGAGGTGACGCATGTCATCCTCGCCGACCTCTTCCCCCACCAGCAGATTCCACGCTGGGCCGATGAGGGCATGGCCGTCCTCTCGGAACCCAACTCGGAGCAGGGGCTGAGGGCGTCGGATCTCGACAAGCCGCTCGCGGCGGGTCAACTCTTCAAGCTGAGCGACCTGATGGCAATGGACTATCCCGACGGGAAGTTCTGGAGCCTCTACTACGCCCAGAGCGTCTCGCTGACCCGGTTCCTCGTCGAACAGGGCTCGCCCGAGCAGTTCATCAAGTTCGTCCAGGGCTCGCAGCACAACGGCGTCGAGTCCGAATTGCGACGGATCTACCAGATCGAGGGCTGCGAGGATCTGGAGAAGCGTTGGCTCGACTACGCCAGGTCGAAGTCGTCCTCGGAGCTGACGTCGGGGACGGGAACCGTCGCGCTCCCGGTCGACGAGGCCGTCCGACGTTGATCGCCGTCGGCCTCGTCGTTCGAAGGGGAGAAAAACTCGGGCAGATCAGTTGCGAGTCAGGTAGGGTTTGCGGAATTCGGGACGCAGCAAGCTCGCGGCTTCCGTCGGCGTCGATGTCTCGGCGGGAGCATCCTTCTCCTTGGGGACGAGCTTGTCCTTACCCATGGTGAGTCGGGCCCCGAGGACGATCGCGGCGATCAGGACGAGGTAGAGCGAGAAGTACCAGAGTTTTCCGTTCCGCACGATCTTCACGAGCCAGATGATCGCGCCGTAGCCGACCAGACCCGCCACGAGCGTGCCGGCGATCGCCTGGCCGATTCGGTCCGGGGACAGGGTGGACCGATCCACGTCCTTGATCTCGAGCACTTCGGCCCCCAGGATCGCGGGGACGGCGATCATGAGGCTGAAGCCCACCGCCCAGGCACGGTTCAGGCCGAGGGCCAAGGCCATCGCGCAGGTCATGCCGCTACGACTCACGCCGGGCAGCGGGGCGAGCGTCTGGGCACAGCCGATCAGGAAGGCGTCGAGGAAGGTCGTTTGCAACGGCCCTTTGTCTCCCCCCTTGAGCCTCGACGTGATGAAGAGGACGGTCGCCGTGATAAGAAACCCAATCCCCGAATAGAGCGGGTCTTCCAGGGTACTTTCCAACTTGTCCTTGAAGAACTTCCAGGGGACCAGCGGGACGATCGTCAGGCCGACCAGGATTCCCAGGCGGATCAAGGCCTGTCGACGATAGGCCGGCGCGACTTCTTCCGAGCCGAGGAAGCCCTTGATGCCGGTCATCACGACGGATCGGTAGTAGACCAGGATCGCGACGAGCGTGCCGATGTGCAGCACGACGTTGAAGAAGAGGTTCTCCTTGCCGGAGCGAGAGTAACCCTTGAGGCCGGCGAAGATCTGCTGCGTGACCGTGAGGTGACCGTCGCTCGAGACCGGCAGAAACTCGGTAAGCCCTTGAACCAATCCCAGAACCAGCGCTTCAAGCCATTCCATAGTGGGCCCTTGTGGTCAGTGAATCGAGTCGGATCTGAGTGATGAAGGACGATCGCAAGGGTCCGCGATCGATGGGGATGGGGGCAGGAGATGACCTCGAGGTAACGATCATCGTCATCCCGGCCGTTCACGAAACCGCGGGCGCAACATCACGAAAGCCGGGATGTGTTCGTTCGCCAAGACGCGTCGAGAGCGTACCGGACGCACACTCTCGATTCAAGGACGGTCAGTCCTCGCGTCGGAGCATCGAAAACCCGCTGAGGACGTACCCGAGGCCGCTGTAGATGGTCAGGCCGACTGCGACCCAGGTGAGTACATCTCGAAGGATGAGGAACGAGGAAGGCGGCGGATAGGCGAGGAAAAGTAAGACGGCGGAGATCGACAGGCACTGGAAGAGAGTCTTGAGCTTGCCTGCCATCTTCGCGCCGAAGGCCTGACCCTGGCCCTCGAGATGGCTGCGGAGCCCCTGGATCAGGAGCTCTCGCACGATGATGGTGGTGACCATCCATGGCAAGACGCCGGTGCCCGGGATCGTCGCCAGGTAAATGAAGGCCCCCGAGACGATCACCTTGTCGATCAGCGGGTCGAGCTGCCGCCCGAGCGCCGTGGCCTGGTTGAGCAGCCGGGCGAAGTAGCCGTCGAGGGCGTCGGTCGCGGCGGCGATCACGAAGACCACGAAGGCAGAGAGGTAGAACCCGCGCGAGATCAGGGCGAAGACGACGAACGAGAGCAGGAGCCTGCCCATCGTCAACGAGTTCGGCACATTCCAGAACCGGGGCGCGGTTCCAACCGGGGTTTCCGACGGCGCGGTGCTCATCAGTTGAGGATCGTCAGCGAGGACGAAGCGGGTTTCTTCCGGGGCTTGGGCTTCGCCCGACGGCGTCGGGGTGGGGCACTCGGGGCCTTGGCGATCAGGTCGTACCCTTCGGACGCCAGGATGTTGCACGTCACCATGTCCCCGGGCTCGAGGCCCGAGCCGGCGACGTAGCAGACCCCATCAACGTCGGGAGCGTCCGCGAATGTCCGGCCCACCCAGAGATTCTTCCCTTCGGGGGCGGGTCCGTCGATCAAGACGTCGAGATCGCGGCCGACCAGGCCCTCGTTGAACGCGAAGGCGATCGGCTGCTGCGCGGCCATGATCCGATCGCGACGCTCGAGCTTCACGGCGTCGGGCACGTGGTTCGGAAGCTTCGCGGCGGGGGTATCCGGCTCGAATGAGTAAGGGAAGACGCCCAGGCGCTCGAAGCGGGTGGCCTCGACATACTGGAGCAACTCCTCGAACTCGGCGTCGGTCTCGCCCGGAAACCCGACGATGAACGTCGTCCGCAGCACGAGGCCCGGAATCCGCTCGCGGAGTCGGTTGACGATCGTCTCGGTCTCGGCTCGCGTGTGTCGCCTGTTCATCATCTTGAGCATGCGGTCGTTGATGTGTTGCAACGGCATGTCGAGATAGGGGACGATCCGCTTGGCCGAGCCCAGGACGTCGTAGAGCTCGTCGGTGAAGTAGTTCGGGTAGTTGTAGAGGACGCGGATCCAGTCGAGTTCCTCGATCTGGTCCAGCTCGCGGAGCAGTTCCGCCAAACGAGGCCGCCCGTAGAGGTCGACACCGTAATAGGTCATGTCCTGAGCGACGAGGTTCAGCTCGCGGACGCCGTCGCGGACGAGTTCGCGGGCCTCCTCGATCACCTTCTCGATGGGCTTGGTCACATGCTTCCCGCGCATGTACGGGATCGCGCAGAAGGTGCAGAGCCGGTCGCACCCTTCGGAGACCTTGAGGTAGGCGAGATGCCTGGCCGTGATCCGCAGGCGGGCACGGTCATCCTGGGCCTGGACCGGGGCAGGGCGGAAGACCGTCCGCTGCTCGTGCAGGTCCCCCATGATCCGGTCGGCGACCTTCACGATCTCCTCGCGACCGAAGACGCCGACGATCTGGTCGACCTCGGGGACTTCTTCGAGGAGCATCTCGCGCTGGCGTTCGGCAAGGCAACCGGCGACCACGACCCCCTTGAGCTCGCCCGCCTTCTTGCGATCGATCATCTCGCGGATCACGCCGAGCGACTCCTGCCGGGCGGCGTCGATGAACCCGCAGGTGTTGATGATCACCAGGTCCGCGCGCTTGGCGTCGGGGACGAGGACATATCCATCCTGGGCCAGGAGCCCGAGCATGCGCTCGGAGTCGACCAGGTTTTTCGGACAGCCCAGGCTGATGAAGGAAAATGTCGCTTTCGTGTCCGACTCGTTACCCATCGACCTTTTCGCCTTTGAAATTCGGATCGTCGCTAAACAGCGGGGCCAGGGGCTGAGGAAGCCCGAACCCGCGAAGAAGTGACGCCTTCAACTGAGCGTCCGCTGAGGATCCGACCCGAGACTCTCGCCGCGGAGAATCACGAATTTCGCAAGCGTGCGTGGGACGGAGGCCAGCCAGAGGAAGATTCGCCCGTACACAAAAGATTGTACCGACTCTCGCGCCTTTTTTCGCCCAGAAAGATTTTTCGCAGCGCTTTACGACCCGATCATGCCGACCTAACGGCCAATGCCAAAGCATGTTCGGACCAAAGACGGGTGTGAAATCCTCGGGTGAGGCGTTCGACTCAAAGCACGGAGAGCGGCCCGCGCGTTACCCCGTAGCGGTTGCTCGCCTTGAGGTCACGCCAGAGCGTCTTGGCGTCGCGTTCCCCGCGAATCGCCTGCTGATAGAGCGCGATCGTCCGCGAGGCCATCTCCGGCGTGTCATCGAGGAACTCAATGCGGAGGTGTCGCGCCCCGAGGTCGATGAGTCGAGAAAGCGACTCCGCCGCGGTTTGGGGCACGGCGTTGAAGAGGGTATTGCGGCAACCGACGTCCGCCTTCAGCGGGTGCTCCTTGCCGACGCGATCCCTGAGCTTCACATCGTGACGGTCACAAGGCCGCCCGCAGTTCGTGTTGTCGGTACCGGGCGACAGGAACGCGCAGAAGACGCAATGCTCCATGTGAAACATCGGGATCTGCTGGTGGATGACGACCTCGAGCCAGTCGCTCGGGACCGCCACGATCAGGTCGGCCAACTGCTCGACATTCAGGTCATACGACGCGGTAACCCGCCGGGCACCCTTCGACTTCAAGAGATCGACCGTCAGCTCGTTCGCCGCGTTCATCGAGAAGTCGACGACGAAGGGAATGGCCCGCTCGATGCAGTAGGCGAGCCCCCCGGCGTTGCGGATCAGGAACCCATCGGGTTTCTGCTTGTCGATGAACCTGTAGAGGTTTCCTTCGTACGGCTTCTCGATCCGGGGAGTCGCCAGGTAGATCGAGGCCGAACCACCGCGGACCGCCGCCACGGCGTCCTTGTATTCCTTAATGTCCTGATAATCGGCATAAATCGTGCGAACGCCCGCGGCGAGGGCCGCCTCGATCTGCTTGGTTGATCGACAGAGGACCGAGAGTTCTGGCGTTTCCGGCTTCAGCAGGCTCTCCCGCAACTCGACGATCCGGGACTGGAGCGAGGAAAGCACCGACTCGCCACTCAAAGATCGCGAAGGGGCAAGCCCTTGGCTCGCGTCGAGCTTCTCCACTAGGTCGCGGCGGAGCCCATTGAGGAGGCTCTTGGGGACCATCGGATTTCCCGAGATCTCCGAATGCAGCTCACCAAGTTCGAAGACGGACCCGCCCAGACGGCCCAACTGCTCGCGGAAGAGCGCCTCGTCCGCCCCGAGCCTCTGTGCGGTTTCGAGGGGCATATCCGAAACGACCTCGGCTGATTGGCCTGTCGCCGCATGAGCCTCGATGAAGAGCGGTTGGCCGGCCTCGGCCCGAACCCGAATGTCCAAGGCGACCTTGCGTCGCGATGCCCCCTCGAACGTCTTGCGAAGGCGTCGGGTCAGTTCGGGATCGTCCGTCTTCCAGACCCGCTGTCCGACCCGGACCTTGCGTGGATCCAGGTCGTGCTGCCCGAAACGCAGGAAGACCGGGCCGTCGGAGACTTCCTTGAGACTCGGCTCGTTCGTCTTGCTCCGCCCGTGAGTCGGCACGGCCTGGGAGACCTCGTAGACGCGGCCACCTTGCTCGGGGATGTTGCGAGCCTCATCGGCATCGAAGACCAGGCCGTCGCCGCACTTCACGGGGGCCGCGAGGTCGAGCCGAATCCGATCGCCCGAGACGGAGGTCACATGGCCGAGATAGATCCCTCGCTTCTTCCCGTAATCACCGCGCACAAGCACCTTATGGTTATTGCCGTCGAAGAATCCATGGCTGAACCCTCGAGAAAAGGACAGCTCCATCTCCTGCACGTCGCGGCGGGAGAAGTCGGCCGGGCGTTCTCCCCAGGCGGCGTCGATGGCCCGACGGTAGTGCGAGGTGATGTTGGCGACGTATTCGGGGGTTTTGAGCCGCCCCTCGATCTTGAGGCTCGCGACTCCTAATTTCATCAGTCTCGGAATCAGGTCGTAGGCGGCGAGGTCCTGGGGGCTGAGAAGGTACTGGGTGGCCCCCAGGTCCTGGAGTTCGCCGTCGCAGACGATCTGATAGGGCATCCGGCAGGCCTGGGCACATTCGCCGCGGTTGGCCGATCGGCCGCCGAGGGCCTCGCTGGTCAGGCATTGCCCGGAGTACGCGACGCAAAGCGCCCCGTGGACGAAGACCTCGAGGGGGAGTTCGGCCGTCTTCGTCAGCTTCTCGATCTCGTCAAGAGAGAGCTCTCGAGCCAGGATCACGCGTGAACAGCCGAGTTCCTTCGCCAGTCGAATCCCTTCGTGGCTGGTGATGGACATCTGGGTCGAGGCGTGGATCTCCAGGTCGGGGGTCAGGGCCCGAATAAGGCGGGCGAGGCCGAGGTCCTGGATGATCACGGCGTCGACGCCGGCCTCGACGATCTCGCGGATGGTGGACTCGAGGTCTGCGAGTTCCGAGGGGAAGACCAGGGTGTTCAACGTGACGTAACCGCGGACCCCATGACGATGGAGCCGGGCCATGATCTCGCCGAGCTCCTGACCATCAAAATTTGTGGCCCGTGCGCGGGCGTTGTGACGCTGTAGTCCAAAGTAGACGGCATCCGCACCATTCTCGATGGCGGCCAGCAGGCAGGTATGGTCCCCCGACGGGGCCAGGAGTTCCGGCTTCAATCGAGATCGAGGCGCGGAATTACTCGTCCGACTTTCAATCGTTGACACAATCCCACCAGCGATCTTTTCGATACGACGGGTCGTTTCCCTGGGCCGTGGATCTATTATCGTCCGACAAGCTCCAATCGACAAGGTGACGCGTAAGCTCCGGTCTCATCCCTCGGCAAAAGTCCCGATGTGAGCAGCCCAGGGCGCTTGGTCTTGTCGAAAGATTGTTTGACAGTTACATTGATCAAAGCCCCGCCCATGTTCGACGAACCCGCGCTTGGGTATTGTCGCACGATTGAAGTGATTTCAGCCCGCTCCGATTTCGGTCACGCCTTCGCGGAGAAATCCAAGCCAAATATGCGTCGAGGATGGTCCTCTCGACGTCACCCCCGAAGATCGACGCCAACGACCCCGGCGACGCGGTTCGCTGGCGTCCTTGCTCGCCCGAATACCTAGCCCACATAAGAAATGGCCCGCCTCGCGGCCTCCCACGCCGAGAGCGAGAGGAAGATATAAAGATGCTTCGGAAAACGCGCCGTTTGCGTTATCTCTGGGTCGGACTCGGCCTGGCTCTCACGGTCGTGGGCTGGAAGGCCTACCCGAGGTTGGAACAGTGGCACCGGCAGAACTCCCGTAGCTTCGTCGAATGGAAGAACGTGAGGCGGGCGACCGTCCGCCGGTCGGACCTCTGGGTGTCGGTGACGACCTCGGGCCTGGTGGAGAGCACGGATCGCACGATCATCGAGTGTCAACTCCAGATGCTCGACGCCGGCGTCTTCGGCAAGAGGATGAGCGCGGGGGGGGCTTCGACGATCCTGAGCATCGTCCCCGAAGGGACCGAGGTGAAAGAGGGAGATGTCATCTGCCGCCTCGACTCCTCCGATTATGAGGAGTTGCTCCGCCAGCAGGAGATGACCGTCCAGCGCTCCAAGTCCGACCACTACCAGTCGAAGCTGAACCTCGATGTCGCCAAGATGGCGGTCAACGAGTATCGCGACGGCGTCCTGCTCCAGTCGCTCAAGGACTATGACGGCCGGATCGCCCTGGCACGAGCCCAACTCGAACGGATCGGCGACCGCCTGAGGTGGACCCAGCGCATGCTCGAGAAGGGCTATGCATCGGTCGGCCAGCTCACCGCCGAGCGGGTCAATGAGCGACGAGCGGCCTTCTCCCTGGAGCAGTCGCAGGGCGAGTTCGACCTCTTCCGACGCTTCGGTGCACCCAGGGCCGTGCATCAGTTGGAGAGCAACGTCTACGGGGCGGAGCTCAACCTGAAGTATCAGAGCGCACGCCTCCAGCGCAACCTCGAACGGCTCGAGTCGATCCAGAAGCAAATCAAGAATTGCACGATCGTCGCACCTCACGACGGCTTCGTCATCTATGCGAGCGACCCGAGGCGCCAGGTCCGGATCGAGGAAGGCCTGGTCGTCCGCCAGAAACAACCGCTCATCTACCTGCCCGACCTCTCCCGGATGGAAGTCTCGGCCATGCTCCACGAGTCGGTCGTGGACAAGGTCCGCGACGGCCAGCGGGCGAAGATCCGCGTGGAAGGGATCTCGAATCGTCAGCTCGAAGGCCACGTCGTCACCATCGCGGCACTCCCGACTCGCGACCCGTTCAGCCAGATCCCCTATTACGTCGCCACCGTCAAGGTCGACACGCCGGTCGATGGCTTACGCCCGGGGATGTCGGCCGAGGTCGAGATCGACACGGCGCGTCGCAACGACGTCCTCACCGTGCCGCCGAGCGCGGTCAAGGTC
Source organism: Singulisphaera chitinilytica (assembly GCF_049331405.1). Classification (NCBI taxonomy): domain Bacteria; kingdom Pseudomonadati; phylum Planctomycetota; class Planctomycetia; order Isosphaerales; family Isosphaeraceae; genus Singulisphaera; species Singulisphaera chitinilytica. Next base: position 3,949,071 of record NZ_CP186274.1, on the reverse strand, counting down.
GAGGATGGCGTGGAGTTCTGCTACGTCGCCGACGACGAGAACCTCGTGCGACGCCCGATCCAGGTCGGCCACCTCACCGAGGACGAGCTCGAGGTGACGGACGGGCTCAGCGAGGGCGAGGAAGTCGTCGCCGACCCCTCGACCCTGGAAGACGCGCCGGCGGTAGTCACGGCATCCGCCGAGACGACCGAGGAAGCCCCCGCCGGCCCCACCGAGGCTCAAGAAGACCTTGGCTCCGCCGGTCATTGATCGGGCGCCCAGGATTTCTGCACCCGTTGATCCTTGCCTCGGATGATTGTTAAAACCTTGCACGACATTTCGCCGGCCGTAGGATACTGAGGCCTCTCTCACCAACGTGTCCTGGTAAGGTGCCGAGACGCGGCACCGTACCCGGCTTCGGGAGGAAAGATGGGACGAGCGTTCGATCCTCGGCAGTCGAATCGGCGGGAATTCCTGAGGCAAGTCGGCCAGGGCGTGGCCGGCGCATCCTTGATGCTCGGCCCTGGAGCGCAGCCCTGGGCCTCGGCGGCCACCGATCGGCCGAAGGTGAAAGTCGCCGCGGTCGTGACCGAGTTCACGTATCGCAGCCATGCGCACGTGATCCTCGAGAACTTCATCAACCCGTACATCTTCAACGGCAAGTCGACCGAGTCGGGCTGCGAGATCGTCGCCCTCTACCTCGACCAGGTCCCGGCGAAGGACATCGGGAAAGAGATCGCCAAGGAAGTCGGGATCCCGATCTATCCCTCGATCGCCAAGGCCCTCTGCCGCGGCGGGGACAAACTGGCCGTCGATGCCGTGCTCTCGATCGGCGAGCACGGGAAGTATCCGGTCAACGCCAAGAAGCAGATGGAGTACCCTCGCAAGCGGTTCTTCGACGAGATCGTCGCGGTCTTCGAGGACAGCGGTCGAGTCGTGCCCGTTTTCAATGATAAGCACCTGTCTTATCGCTGGGACTGGGCTCGCGAGATGGTCGAGACCTCCCGCCGGCTCAACTTCCCGTTCATGGCGGGCAGTTCCGTCCCGCTCGCCCAGCGGCGACCGCCCCTCGATCTCCCCGAAGGTGCCGAGCTACGCCAGGCCGTGTCCATTCACGGCGGGGGCTTGGAGTCGTACGACTTCCACGGGATCGAGGTGCTCCAGTCGATGGTCGAGTCACGGCGAGGGGGCGAGACCGGCGTGAAGTCGGTTCAGTTCCTGCCCCAGTCCGTGGTCTGGGACGTCGCCAAGGAGATCGACGGGAACCTGGAACTCGCAAGCGCGGCCATGACCGCCGAGCTTGGAGCCGGCACAGCCCCCGTCCAGGAACTCCTCGCAAAGCAGTTCGCCAAGTCTCACACGCATGGCATCCTGATCGAGTACGTCGACGGCCTCAAGGGGATGATCCTCAAGGTCGGGGACGACGCCACGCGCTGGAACTTCGCCACCCGCATCGGCGCCGAGACAACCCCGAGGGCCGCGCACTTCTACGTCGGGCCCTGGCAAAACCGCAACCTGTTCAAGGCCCTCTCCCACGCGATCCAGACGATGTTCCATACGGGCAAAGCTCCCTATCCCGTGGAGCGGACCTTGATGACCAGCGGTATCCTGGACTCGGCTATGGATTCCTACATCGCCGAGGGCAAGGCCATCGAGACGCCGCAGCTCCGCTTCTCCTATTCGCCCATCAACTACCGGCCGATGCGCGAGATGGGATCGAGTTGGGAGATTATCACCAAGGACACGCCCGAACCCCTGGGCCTCGACCGCTACGCCCCCAAGCCGCAAAGCTGACCTTCCCGCCCGGCCTCACGTGCCCAGCAGGCGGGCGAGCTCGACGAGCCGACGGACCTTCAAGGCACTCGTCCTGTTCTCATCGCAAACATGAGAACCTATGTGGATCTCGCGGAGGCCGGCACCGATGAACGGCCTGATGTCGGCCTCCGCAATCCGACCGCCGGCCATCACCGCCAACCGCCCCGCAGCCTGCTCATTCAGGCGGCGCAGAATGTCCATCCCTTCCCGGGCGGAAGGGCTCTGCCCCGAGGTCAGGACCCGGTCGACCCCGATTTGGCAGAGAGACTCGAGAGCCGCCTTGGGGTCCTTGCATTCATCGAACGCCTTATGGAACGTGACCGACATCGGCCGCGCCAACTCGACGAGCTTGGCGGTACGGTCAACGTCGATCGCTCCACGAGAATCCAGCACGCCCAGCACGACCGCCGCCGCTCCAAGGGATTTGGCGATCGCAATGTCCCGCGCCATGACATCCATTTCGATGAGCGAGTAGACGAAATCGCCCGGGCGAGGGCGAATAAGGACCTGGACGGGGATGGCCAGGCGCTCGCAAGCGAGTTGGATCGCTCCTGCACTAGGGGTGACCCCTCCGACTTCCAGATATTCGCAAAGCTCGACCCGATCGGCACCCCCCTCGGCCGCGGCGACCGCTGATGGGACGCCGACGACGCAGATTTCAACGGCAACCGACATGATGATAAAACCTTATCAGGATGGATCGGATAGGCTCGGCGTTAGGAGATTCCTGGCGGTAGGCTTTCCTGTAACCTCCCGTATCGGCTGAGATGAGCCCAAACCGTGCCGGTCGCGGCCCGGAACTGGAAGGATTCGACCAGGGGAGCATGGATTCCGCCGGCGAGTCCATCGGCCAGGAGGGCCGCCCCTTGCGCGGCATGCTTGACCCAGGCTCCGGGGACTGATGGCAATGGGATCACCCGGGCGAGTGGCTGTAGCGCATCCTCCGCGAGTGGTCCGAGAGCCGGATGCGTGGCCGAGGCGCCGGAGAGATAAATGCGGTCGAAGTGGGTGACGGATTGGAGCCCAGCGACATGCTTCCGCAACGACTCGCGGAAGGCCTCGGTGCCCGACGCATCGAGGTCGCGAAAGCCTCCTCGAAAGAGGTCGTCCTTGGTGAGCGGCGAGAACCAGTAGGCCGTCTCCCCATCCCAACTGCCGCCGGATCCATGTCCGATCGGGCCGCGACTCCCCGCCGCCGCATCTACAAGTCGGCCTCGTTCCACGACGAGCACCGCCGAAAAGACCGAGCCCAACTCCACGACGGCGAACGTCGACTCTTCGAATGCGATCGAACGCATTAGACAATCGAAATGAGTTGCGAGTGCCGCGACGGCGACCTTGTCGGCCGTCCCCATATCGATCGTGTTCACCTTGCGATGCCGGGGGATCGTCGGGAGGTGGACGCCGCCAGGCAGGAAGATAACCGGCCGCCCCGAACTCGCGAGGGCTCGCACCCAGGAACGGAAGCCGATGACACCGCTCCCCGTCCCGCGCTGGTCGGGGCGGACGAGGCTCATCTGGTCGAGGTGGGATTCGTCGAGATCACGGCCATGGATGAGCGGCAAGCCATAGCCCGAAGGCCCAGCGATCAGGTCAACGGAGCCGAATCGATCGAGGACTTTGGAGAGGGCCTGTGGGTCGGCGCAGAGGGCATCGGGCGAGAGTCTGGCCTGGTCGACGACCAGGCCGTCTTCGAGCAGCAGCAGGTCGAGGCTGCTCGTGCCGGGGTCCGTTCCGACGACCCGGACCATGCCTCAGCCCAGGCCCTGGCCAATTTCGAGGATTTCCTCGGCGTCGAGGATCTTGTCTTTCGACGTGAACAATTCGGCAATCGCTTTCCGGTGGATTTTCATCTTCGTCCCGCCGACGCCGAGGGCCCCCCAGCAGCGGACGCCGGAGCGGTCGGTCCCCTTGTCCGTCACCGAGATCCCCGCGATCCCCAGCGGCGGGACGGCGTTCAGGTCGATGGCAACCTTCAGGTCGGGCAAGTTCGCCAGGACGTCCGCCGGCAGCAGTTCGACGCCGGTCGTGCCCGCGGTAACGACGATGGAAGCTCCACGTAGCGACGCCTGCAACTCTTCATGAGAAGATTGCGCAAAGGCATCAACCTCGACGCCGGATGTCCCCTTCAGGGATTCGGCGGTCGCCTTGGCTTTCTCCAGGATCCGCGAGCCGAGCGCGACGGATGCACCTAGCCGGGCCAGGAGGCGTGCGACTCGCTGGCCGACCGGCCCCGTCCCGCCGAGGACGGCCGCTCGCCGGCCCTTGACCGAGCCGCCCGAGCCTTCGAGGGCCGCAAGGACGGCCGCGGCGGCGGTCGTGTTGCACCCGTTGGCGTCGAAGAGGACGGAGACGCGGAAGTCGGCGAAGAAGGTCTTCTTGACCGCCTTGAGGAGGGCCTCGCCGGCAGAGACGTCGGAGCCGCCGATGAAGATCGCCGTGCGTTGAAGGTCGCCCCCACCTCGAGTGAAGAGGGCCCCGTAGACGAGGTTCCTGGCCGCGTCGGGCGTGACCCCGCCGTGACGGAACAAATGGTCGACGCCGGCATCGACGGCCACCACGCCGTCGAAGACGCTCGGGTGCGGGTCCGTGTCGAGTTGCAGGAGGATGGAGGGCTTCATCGCAGGTCGAGCCACGAGGTGAATCAATTAGATCTGCCAGTTGCACGCACCAAGATAAGTGCCTGGCGTGATGAGAGGCCGAGCCTGAGGCGAAATTTTCGTCTTAGCCCGCTTGTGCCGGTGGACGACGATCGCCCATGCGGAGGCAAGGGGAAAGTTCGGCGAATCACCGATCTGACGAAAGAGCCGGAGGCGTGAACGGAATTCCCTGGTGAATGCGGAGGGGGATCAGGCCAATCCTCCCTGGACGATGCCTATGAATCCCCCTATGGAATCATTCCGGCCGCATTCCCAGGGCTTTCCCGAGAAATTCAGAGCGGGCGAATGGCTCAGGAGGCGAACGGATGAGAGACCGAATCCTTCTGGGCGGTGATCTCGTCGATGGAGGGCAGGCTCTTCATCGCGCGCTGGATGGAGAGCTTGGTGGCCTCGTAGTTGAACTTGAGGATCTTGGCGTTGTCTTCGGCAGCCGGGTGGATGAAGACGCCGCAGACGATGACGAGGTCTTCGGCCTTATCCTTGGGGATGGTGCCGTCGGCGACGCTGTCGGCGACCGCCTTGGCGACGGCGTACTGGGCGGGGCCGAACATCTGGACGGCCTGCTTCATGCCCTTGATCGTGACCTTGGTGATCATGACGGTCGCCGGCTTGGCGACGACATTCGGCGTGAGGACGGCGAGGAGATTCGTGTGACCGGCCGACTGGGTGGAGAGGGCGTTGGCGAAGGCCGCGCCGACAGGGCCGGTCTTGGTGCCGATCAGGAGGTCAATGTGCGCGATCTCGTTGCCTTCGCCGACCAGGGCCTCACCAATGTTCATGGTCAAGTCGCTGCCCATCGGGATTCTCTCCTCAGGATGTCTTGAATCGAAGGCCGCCGCACGGCCCGTACTGTCGAGAATGCGGGCACCGGCCTGATGTATGGTCTCGAATCATAACAGGCTGGTAGGCGTCCGCAACCCCCACGCTCGAATGTTAATCATTTGGCGAAAAAAGTGTTGTTAACCCGTGCGCCAACTGATTCAATGACCTCATCGGCACGACTATTGCGCGCCGAAAGTTCGACGATCCCACGGGGGTCGTTCGTTCCCTTACTGATACTGGAGATCGGCAAATGCGTAAGGTGTTTCCGCTGCTGGCCGTGGCCGTCCTCTTCTCGGGCCTGACCCTGGCCTTCGCCGCTGAGGAGATCACGATCACGGGTGATGCCGTGTGCGCGAAGTGCGCCCTCAAGGAAACGAAGACCTGCCAGAACACGATCACCGTCGAGAAGGACGGCAAGAAGACCACCTACTACCTCGAGAAGAACAAGGTCAGCAATACCGCCCACAGCGGCCTCAAGATCTGCACCGCCAGCAAGGACGAGCCGGCCAAGGTGACCGCGAAGGGCACCGTGAAGGAAGAGGACGGCAAGCAGGTCTTCACCGCCACCGAGATCAAGCCGACCAAGGAATAATTCGACGTCGACCCATACGCGAGTCATCGCGTCTTGTGTCCAATATTCGATGCAACGATGGGCTTCGGTGCCTGTCGTTGCATTCGTCGTTTCCGGGCCGCATTTCGAGGAATACCCTTCAAGGGGCGCGTGACGCCATGCTGGTGATCGCTGGCGCGAGCACCCGCGCCGCCGCATTCTCCGCGATCCGCGCCGGGCTCTCTCCCATCTGCTTCGACCTCTTCGCCGACCTCGACCTGAGGGAGTCCTGCCCGGTCCGGCCGATCCCCCTGGCTGCCTACCCGCAGGCTCTCGAACATCTCATCATAGACTCACCTCCTGCTCCGTGGATGTATACGGGGGCGATCGAGAACGCGCCGGACCTCGTCGAGGCCATCGCCGCCCGACGACCTCTATGGGGTAATGGTGCCGAGGTCCTACGCCTCGTCCGCGATCCCTTCCGATTGCATCAAGTTCTCCTCGAGCATGGATTCGTTTCGCCGAAGGTCGCCGCTCGACGCGACGAGTTGCCCCGGGTTGCCGCGTTTCTGGTCAAGCCATTCGACTCCGGAGGAGGCGAGGGGATTGAATTGCTCCACGAGTCTTGGCGTCCGACGGCGCGCGGCTGTTACTTTCAGGAACGGATTGCCGGAGTCAGTTGCTCGGCGATATTCGTCGGAAGCGAGGGAGGATGCAGATTCCTCGGCGGTACACGCCAATTGACGGGGAGGGCGAGTTCGGACTTCGCCTATGCGGGGTCCATCGGGCCTTACCCATTCGACGATGCAACGTTTGAGACGCTTCGTCGGATGGGAGAGGTCTTGCAGCGAGAGTTCGGCCTGCGGGGACTTTTCGGGGTGGACTTCCTCTTGAATGAAGCGGGGGTGTGGCCGGTCGAGCTCAATCCGAGATACACGGCGTCGGTCGAAGTGCTGGAACTGGCACTCGGTTGTTCATTCATCGGTGAACACGCACGGGCCTTCGGAACGACCGAGCTCACTGAAAAGCTCGCATTGCCGAGTTGGGCGTACGTAGGCAAGCGAGTCCTGTTCGCTTCGAGGTCTCTCGTATTCCCGGAAATCTCCAAGACGCTTTCCTCGTCGTTCGACCCTGTTGGGTTTCGCGAGCTTGCCGACATCCCTTCGCCTGGTACAGAGATCGGTGCAGGCGATCCCATCCTGACCGTTTTCGCCCACGGCGCTACCTTAATAGAGTGCGATACCCGCCTCCAGGCGATCTTGCGAGAGTGGCTGCAACGCCTCCATCAGACCTGAGAGACAACGCACGCGGGACAGGACGCCACAAGCGCCCGCGCTCACCATCGGGGTTGCAGCCGATCGAGTCCTGTCTATAATTTCAATAGCGTCTGAAAGTCCGACCAAGAGCGGTCTCTCCGGGACGATCGACGTCGTGGTTCGGCCGTGCGGTGCTTTCTCGAGGACGCAGGAGGCGAAGACGATGGACGCTCCGATTCGCGTTGGGGCGGTGAGCTATCTCAATGCGAAGCCTCTCTATTACAACCTCAAAGAGCTCGCCCCAAACGTCGACCTTGTGATGGACGTCCCCAGCCAGTTGGCCGCACGCCTGGCTCGGGGGGAGCTCGACGTCGCGTTGATCCCCTCGGTGGAATACCTGCGAGGCGTCGAGCTCGGATACGAGATCCTCCCCGGCTTCGCGATCGCCGCCCGCGGGGCGGTGCGTAGCGTCAAGCTGTTCAGCCGGGTGCCTTTCGCCGAGATCAAACGACTGGCCCTCGACGCCGGCTCGCGCACGAGTCAGGCGCTGGTCCAGGTCTGGCTGGATGCGGTCCACAAGGTCCGCCCGTCGACCATCGAGACCCTGCCGCTCGGCACCCCGGTGCTGGAGAGCACCGCCGACGCCGTGCTCGTCATCGGCGACCGGGCCATGAAGGTTGATGAGAGTGCCTTCCACGCCGTCGTCGATTTGGCCGAGGCCTGGAACAAGCTCACAGGCCTGCCTTTCGTCTTCGCACTCTGGGTGGTCCGCGCCGGCGCCGACCTCGGCCAGTTGCCGCAGGTTCTGGAGAAGAGCAGGGCGGAGGGCCTGGCCCACGCCGACGACCTGGCGGCCCTGCACGGGCCGAGGCTCGGCCTGGATGTCTCGACGTGTTACGATTACCTGACGCGCGTCCTCTCGTACGAACTGGGCGAGCCGGAGATCGCCGGGCTCCGCCGCTTTGCCGTGATGGCGGCTGCCCTCGACCTCGCACCGGAAGGAGTTGAACTTGTCTTCCACCGTCGCCGCGATCTTGCAGCGCGTCGTTGAAGGGGAACGCCTGTCGTTCGATGACGGCGTCACCCTGCTGCGTTCCGCCGATCTCCTCGACCTGGGCCGGGCCGCCGACGCCGTCTGTCGCCGCCTCCACCCGGAACCTTACCGTACATACAACATCGACCGGAACATCAACTACACGAACGTCTGCACCGCCGTCTGCGACTTCTGCGCCTTCTATCGCAAGGTCAACGACACCGACGCCTACGTCCTCGAGCGTGACGTCCTGCTCGACAAGATCCGCGAGACGGTCGAACTCGGCGGCGACCAGATCTTAATGCAGGGGGGGCTCCATCCTCACCTGAAGATGGAGTGGTATGAAGAGCTCCTCCACGACATCAAGTCGCACTTCCCCCAGGTCAACATCCACGGCTTCAGCCCGCCCGAGATCCACCACTTCACGAAGGTGACGAAGCTCCCACTCAAGGTCGTGCTCGAGCGGCTCAAGGCAGCGGGGCTCGGCAGCCTCCCGGGGGGCGGCGGCGAGATCCTGGTCGACCGCGTCCGCAAGGCCATGACCCGCGGCAAGGTCATGACCGACGACTGGCTCAACGTGCATCGCGTCTGGCACGAACTCGGAGGCCGCTCGACGGCCACCATGATGTTCGGCCACATCGAGACCCTGGAAGAACGTATTGAGCACCTCGAGCGCTGCCGACAACTCCAGGACGAGACCGGGGGCCTCACCGCCTTCATCTCCTGGACGTTCCAGCCCGAGCATACCGAGATGGCCGACGTCCCGGCCGCCGGTTCCTTCGAATATCTGCGGACCCAGGCCATCTCCCGGCTCTACCTCGACAACGTACCCAACATTCAGTCCTCCTGGGTGACACAGGGGCCGAAGATCGGGCAGATTGCCCTGTACTTCGGGGCCAACGACATGGGCAGCCTGATGATCGAGGAGAACGTCGTGGCCTCGGCCGGCACGGTGTACTACCTCAGTCTCCAGGAGATCCGTCGCGCCATCCGAGAGTCGGGATACATCCCTCGCCAGCGCAACGTCTTCTACGAGTACATCGACGAAGACGTGGCCGATCCCTCGATGGCCCTCTCCGCGAGCTGAGCCACCTCTTGTCGCTCATCGCCTGGCGATCGGTGCCCGCCCCAGAGGATTCTCGTCCTGGGTCGGGCACCGATACTTTTAGGCAGCGTGGGGTTGCGTGCGAGGATCCCGTCCTCGATGATGAGAAGCTGAGTGTCCTGAGGCACCTTTCGGTCGGCCTCGAATCGTGAGCGGGTTCGTCATGAGCTCGCGCCGCGATGGCGATGGGCGCCCTACGCAATTCCTCTTCCATTGCCTCGAGTCTTCGCGTGATCCACGTCGAAAATCTCCAAAAGTCCTTTCTCGACTACCAGCGTGGTTGGGTCTCGGCGGTCAACGGAGTGAGCTTCGAGTGCCACCCGGGGGCCATCTACGGCCTGCTCGGCCCCAACGGCGCGGGCAAGACGACCACCCTGCGCATCCTCAGCACCGTCCTGCGGCCGACGGCCGGCAAGGCGACGGTGGCGGGCTTTGACGTCCTGACGCAGCCCGAGTTGGTCCGAGCCAACATCGGGTACATGTCGGCGAGCACCGCCATCTACGATCGGATGACGGCCTGGGAGCTCGTCGAATACTTCGGCAGCCTCTACGGCCTCGGCCGCGACAGGCTCCGCGAGCGGATGGAGGCCATCTTCGACTGGCTCCAGATGAACGACTTCCGCGAAGTCCTGGGGTCGAAGATGTCGACCGGTATGAAGCAGAAGGTCTCGATCGCGCGGACGATCGTGCATGACCCGCCCGTCCTCATCTTCGACGAGCCGACGTCCGGGCTCGACGTGATCGTCGCCCGCAACGTCTTGCAGAAGATCGCCGAGTTGCGCGACCAGGGGAAGACGATCATCTTCTCCACCCACGCGATGCACGAGGTCGAGAAGCTCTGCTCCCGCGTGGCAATCGTCCACAAGGGGCGCATCCAGGCGGAAGGGGAGCCCAAGGCGCTCCTGGAACAGTACGGCCAGCCCGACCTCGAAGAGCTCTTCTTCCACCTGGTCGAGAGGGCGACGCCAGGGCCTTCGACGGCACCACCGCATCAATTGCAGACATCCTGGGATGGCTGATGAGAGACGCCCCGAGGCGCATCTCCCGAATTTCGACGATCAAAGGCGAGTAGAGGTCCTGGATCCATGCGCTGGTCGAACGTCTTCCTGATCTTCCGCCGCGAAGTCCGCGACCAGGCGCGCGACCGTCGCACGCTCTTCATGATCTTCCTGCTGCCGATGTTGCTCTATCCGATCCTCGGGATCGGCATGATCCAGTTCTCGGCGGCATTCGCCCAGAAGCCGAGGAACGTGGTCGTCGTCGGGGACCAGTACCTGCCCGACAAGCCGCCGCTCCTGAACGAGGCGAAGACCAACTTCGAGGGCTCCCTCTTCGACCATCCCGACGACGCCGAGCGGATGCTGGTGACGCTCAAGAAAGCCGAGGGGCACTGGACGGATCCTGTCTTCCGCAAGAAAGTCGTGCGTGACGGCCTGGCCGACGCGATCGTCACGATTCCGGCCGATCTCGAAGCTCAGCTCAAGCAGACGGCCTCGGCCTCGTTCTCGATCGATTACGACAGTGCCGACGAGACGAGCCAGGTCACGCAGCTTAGACTCAAGGAAGTCCTGTCGAGGTGGAAGGAGCTGATCGTCTCGGCTCGATTGCAGCGCGATGCCAAGCCTTCCGGCTACATCGAGCCGATCACGATCGTCCCGGAAGACGCCGCCACGCGAGCCGAGGTCGGCGGCAGCGTCTGGGCGCGGCTCTTCCCGTTCCTCCTGGTGATGATGTCGCTGACGGGCGCCTTCTACCCGGCCATCGACCTCTGCGCGGGGGAAAAAGAGCGCGGGACGATGGAGACGCTCCTGATCAGCCCGGCCTCGAGGTCGGAGATCGTCTTCGGCAAGTTCCTCACGGTCGTGCTGGCCAGCATGCTCACGGCGCTCCTCAACCTCGTCAGCATGGGGGTGACTGGGCTCCAACTCGCCACGCAGCTCGGCCAGGCCTCGGCCGCGAATCCGGGCAAGATGGCCGCGATCATCACGCCACCGACGTTCACGGCCGCCTGCTGGATGCTCCTCCTCCTGATTCCGCTCTCAATTTTCTTCAGCGCCCTCTGCCTCGCGCTCGCGGTCATGGCCAAGAGCATGAAGGAGGGGCAGTACTACATGACGCCCCTCTACCTCGTCTGCATCCCTTTGATATTCCTGACCCTGATGCCGGGGATCGAGCTGAACCTCTTCTACAGCCTCGTCCCGATCTCGGGGGCGTGCCTGCTGCTGAGGGCCCTGATCCTGGGCGACTACGGGACGGCCTTCAAATACTTCTTGCCGGTGCTGATCCCGACGATCCTCTATGGGATCCTGGCGCTGCGCTGGGCGATCTCGCAGTTTGAACGTGAGGACGTACTCTTCCGCGAGGCCGAGCGCTTCGACCTGGCGAGTTACGTCCGGCACCTGATCCGAGACAAGCAGCCGTTGCCCACCCCGGCGCAGTCCCTGCTCTGCTTCGCGATCATGCTCTGCTCGGCTTGGTTCATCATGCAGTTCCTCGGCACGACCACTTCCTCGATGGTCATGGCCGTGGGGCAGGTGGCGTTCATCCTGATACCTCCGGTCGTGATGGCCCTCCTGCTAACGTCCTCGCCGCGACGGACGCTGCGGCTCTACTGGCCGGACTGGCGCTACCTGGCGATCGGCGCGGGACTTGCCCTGAGTCTCCATCCCCTCATAAGCGAACTGCGGGTGGTCGTCGAGGAGCTGTTCCCGGTATCCGATGCCGTCAAGAAGGCCCTGGCCCAGATGATGGGCAAGATGCCGGACGTTGGGACCGCGATCTTGCTTTTCGCGTTCGTCCCCGCGATCTGCGAGGAGTTCGCGTTCCGCGGCTTCATCCTCGCGGGGTTGGAAAACGGGAACGGGAAGCGCGAGGCGGTCCTCGGCTCGTCTGTTCTGTTCGGCTTCATGCACGTCCTGCTGAGCCTCTTCCAGCAGTTATGGAATGCGACCCTGCTCGGGATCGTGATCGGCGTGATGGCAGTCCGGAGCGGGAGCATCCTCCCCGGGATCGTTTTCCACTTCGTGAATAACGGCCTGGCGGTCTTCCTCGGCCTCTGGACCGAGCAGGCCAAGGGTCGGGCGATCATCGGCTGGCTTTATCGATCGCCCGACCATGGGCTTTATCATTATTCGATCGTCGCCGTTTCCGCCTGCTTCTCCGTCGCGCTGTTTGTCCTGATGCTCCGCATCAAGATTCGGGCCAAGTCCTTGGAGCCGGCTCTGTCCGAATCTCGAAGTGGTGAGCTCGTCGACCTGACCGCTTCGTCCTGACCTTCGACCCTGTCGTTCTAGGCCACTGGTTCGTCGCATGCGATCCTCAACAATCACCCTGGCTGCGCGTTACGTCTTCCCGGTCGAAGGAGAACCGATCGCCGATGGGAGCGTGACGGTCTCGGAGGGAAGGATCTCCTGGGTCGGACCATCAAAGGATCGCGAGGCGGATATCGAGCTCGGGAACGTGGCGATCACCCCCGGATTCGTGAACACGCACACACACCTCGAACTGTCTTCGCTCGAGGCGGGGGATGAGGTCGTCCCGATAGGGATCGAGGACGAAGTCGGCTGGCTCAAACGCGTCATCGCCCAGCGCCGGGATGGCTCGCTCGAGACGCTTCGCGAGGCCGTCGGGAGGAACCTCAAGGAGTGCATCGAGGCTGGGACGACGACGCTCGCCGATACCACGACGGCGGGCCTGAGTTGGGGTCAGGTGGCCGAGGCCCCCGTCCGCGCGTTGGTCTTCGCCGAGATGATCGGCCTGCGAAGGATGCGAGGGCTTCAGACGAGCGAGGAGGCCTGGGACTGGCTGTCTTCGATCACGCCGGAGGCCCAGGTCATCGCCAATGCCCGCCCCGGGCTCAGCCCCCATGCCCCTTACAGCACCTCAGGGTGGCTTTATCACAAGGCGGCGGCGAGCCGTCTGCCGCTCTCGACGCACCTCGCCGAGATGCCGGAAGAGCTCGAGCTCCTCGAGAGCCAGAGCGGCCCGCTGCGCCTCTTCCTCGAGGACCTCGGGGCCTGGGACGACGAGTGGGAGCCGATCGGCTCGAGGCCGGCCGACTACGTCCGCAAAGGTGAGTTACGCCAGGCCGACTGGGTCATCGCCCACGGCACCTACTTCGACGAGTCGGAGTTCTGGCAGCTCCGACCCGAAGCGGCCCCCAACGGACATCGAGTGGCGGTCGCCTATTGCCCCAGGACTCACGCCCGCTTCGGCCACGCCCCGCACCCGTTTCGCTCGATGCTCGAGCGCGGCGTCGTCGTCTCATTGGGGACGGACAGCAGGGCCTCGAATCCGAGCCTGAGCATCCTCGACGAGATCCGCTTCTTGCATCGTCGCGACCCATCCCTGGGCGGGCCGTTGCTCCTCACCATGGCGACGCTCTTCGGCGCCTGGGCCTTGCGGGCCGAGAACACCACCGGCAGCCTCAAGGTGGGGAAGTCGGCCGATCTGGCTGTGATTCCTTTGCCCGATCGCGACGATGCCGACCCGCACCGGCTCCTGCTCGACTCGAACCTCCCCGTCCAGGGAACCATGTTCGAGGGGCAATTCGTGACAGGTCCCTGGAAATCGCGGCGAGTCGATTTCCAGGGCTCCTGAGTCGCGTCGATGCCGGTCGTCAGCCTGCCGTCGCAGGGGCGAGTTCGGGCGAGGGATTGTCCGGCTTGACGGGATCGGCCGGGGCTGGTTCGGGCGTCGGCGGCTCCTCGATGGCGACGAGGTGCAGGTCGGTGCCGTCGACGTCTCGTCGCAGGAGCAGGTAGATGATCCCCGCCGCCGTCCAGAAGTAAGCAAAGACCCAGCCGCGCACGAGCAGGCTGAGCCCGTAGATCCAGGCGGAATGGAGCGAGACGGCCGTCGAGGAATTCTGTGACGGCGACGTGCCGAAGAGGCCGGCGAGCAAATCCGGCGGTGCGGTGAAGCTCAGGCTCCATTGGCAGAGGTGGAGGACGACCCTCGCGAAGACCTGCACGAAGAGAAGGCCGAAGCATCCAGTCAGCCAGGCGAGGAGGGCGTACGCGGCGTAACGCCCGGGGCGCTGGTGGACGTAGGCGTACGATCGGCTGAGGGCGTCGAAACCATCCTCGGCCTCGACCGCGACGGTGGCGTGGATCAGGGGCCAGCCGACGGCGAGGGCCGTCACGATGATCGCGATGACGAGCCCGCCGAGCAGGGGCATGAAGAGGAGGATCCCCGCGAAGGTCGGGCCGATCGATTCTGGCAACCGGTAGAGCAGGCCGAAGAGCGAGCCGAAGATGGCGACGAGGGCCACGCCCAGGAACGGGCTCAGGGGGCTCAGCGTGAGCGTCAGACAGTGCGCGGCGGCGAACTTGAGCGACTTGAATAGGCTAATCCTCCGCCCCTGCGCCGCCTGGAGGACTCCGATCCGGCAGATCGCCCCGCCGAAGAATCCCCAGACGACGATCGTCCAGACCGACGCGCAGACGGCATGCAGAAATGCCCAGCCGTCGACCTCAGTCGAGAAGACGGCGACGAAGGGCCCCACGACGTATCGAGCCGGCTCGATGAGGTGGAACGGGATCGCCCAGAGGCTCCCCACGAATTCGTGACCCTTCGTGGGGAGGTACGACTGGCCATCCGTCAGCACGGGGGGCGTAAGCTTACTCGAGGCCGGGAAAAGGCGGTCAAGCCCCTCCCAACCAAGGTGGAGCACGACCAGGCCGAGCGCAGCCAGGATGAGCTTACGGCCATCGATGGAAAACCCGACGCCGCGAAAGATGCGGATCCAGGGAAAGAGTCGACTCCAAGCAATCTCCTCCGTGGAGCTGGACTCAGCAGCCATGCTAGACACTCCTCCTTGAGGCGGATCAATCAGGGGACCACGCAGGTAAGGACTTCCGCCTCGCCCTGCTGCGGCACGACTTCGCAGGCGCCGAGGGACGCGGGCAAGAGCAGGGTCTCGCCGAACTTGAGCGGCGTACGCTCTCCTTCATGGATCACGTCGACGCTGCCCTTCAGGCCGAGCAGGATGTTGAATCGTTGGCCGTCTCCCAAGCGGGCCGGCCCATTGAGCTTCAGCCGTTGCAGCGAGAAGAACGGGCAGTGCGAGAGTTGCTCCCGCGTCCCCCCCTGGATGGCTTCGGGAGTTGCGGAGAGGGGTTCGACCGGGCCGGCCTCGAAGTTGGTCGATTCGAGGGCCTCGTCCAGGTGGAGTTGCCGGGGCTTCCCGTCGGGCCCGACGCGTCCCCAGTCATGGACTCGGAAGGTGGCATCCGACATCTGCTGGATTTCCGCGAGCAGGACGCCCGCCCCGATCGCGTGCATCGTCCCGGCCGGGATCATGATGCAGTCGCCAGCCTTGGCCTCGAAGCAATGGAGCAGCGGCTCGACATCGCCCGACTCGAGAGCCTTGGCGAAATCCTTGCGGGTCACCCCTTGCTTAAGGCCGGCGTAGATGAAGCTGCCGGGCTCGTTGTGCAGGACGACCCAGGTCTCCGTCTTGCCGTTATCGTTGGCGAGCCGCTTCCCGAGCGCGTCGTCGGGGTGGACCTGCACCGAGAGGGTCTGCTGGGCGTCGATGTATTTGACCAGCAACGGGAACTGGTCACGCTGGCCGACGGCGGTCCCGAGGACCTCCTCGCCTCGGTCGCGGAGCAGTTCTCGGAGGTTCGAACCCTGCAAGCGGCCGTGGACGACCCGGCTCACGTCGTTGCGATGGTCGGAGATTTCCCAGCTCTCGGCGTACTGCGTCCCCGAACCGAGAGGCTTGTTGAGGATGGTCCCCAGCCGCCGGCCACCCCAGATCAATTCCTTGATGATCGGATCGAAGCGAAGAGGATGGAGCGACTCCGCCTGCATTGGTGGATTTCCCGGGAAAGCGAAATGCCGAGGTCGTGGGTCGTTAAAGTCTCTTTGTAACCCCATGAACGCGAGCATGTCCACCCGATTCGGGGCGGATTGGGCAAGCCAACCGGAGACTGGACCCTGGCAACCGCCTGGCGTCATATGGTAGATTGAAGGCCAGGAACGCTCCCGCCTGAATGGCCGTCCCCGAGAGGCCCAGGGCGGTGCCGCATCAAAAGGGTCCCGGCCTCGGGAACGGCCGACGCGACCCGCGTCTCCTCCCTCCAGCCCGCTCAGCCGGCGCACCCCTTGGTCCATTCAGGGTGGTCTGTCTCCATGCCTACCGAAAAAGACCTCTTCAGCGAAGAACAGTCGATGGTCTCGATGAGCTTCGGGGAGCACATCGAGGAGCTTCGCACCCGCCTGATCCTCGCGATCACTGGGCTCGTGGTCGGCGTCATCATCACGTTCGTCCCGGGCATTAACCTGGGAAAGCGGATCATGACGAAGATGGAGGAGCCCGCGACCAAGGCCCTGACCGAATTCTACGCCGATCAGGCCAACAAGCGCTCGAACGAGGCCAAGGCGCTCAAGCAGGTGTCCACGACTTATAACGCCATCATCCCTGCCGAGGCCTTCTTCAAGGAGGTTGCCAAGCTCGCCCCCGACCTGAAGCTGCCGGACGCCAAAAGTCTCGCCACCAAGACGCTGTCATTCCCGATGCAATACGACCAGGCCTCGGTGATCCAGCTGGTCAACAGCGGCATCCGCCCCCCGAATGCTCTGGTCTCGCTCGCGCCTCTGGAGACGATGACAATCTTCTTCATGGTCTGCCTCGTGGCGGGGCTGGTGATCGCGAGCCCCTGGGTCTTCTACCAGCTCTGGGCCTTCATCGCGGCGGGGCTCTATCGTCACGAACAGCACTATGTCACCAAGTTCCTGCCGTTCTCGCTGGGCCTCTTCTTGACCGGGGTCTTCCTCTGCTTCTTCGGTGTCCTGCCGATCACGTTGAGCTTCCTGCTAGAATTCAACGTCTGGCTGGGGATCGAGCCGACGCTCCGACTCTCGGACTGGATGAGCTTCGCCACGATCTTGCCCTTGATCTTCGGTCTCTGTTTTCAGACCCCGTTGATCATGATGTTCCTGAGCCTGATCGGGATCTTCTCGGTGGACGACTACCGATCGAAGCGCAAGATGGCGATCCTCATCATCGTCGTGGCCGGGGCCGTGCTGACGCCCGGGCAGGATCCGTTCAGCCAGCTCTTCCTCGCGGTGCCGATGGTCATCCTCTACGAGCTCGGGATCATGCTCGTGGCTCGGAGCAACATCTCGGCGCCCTCGCGATTCGCCGATTGACGCGGCGAGGAAGCCCAACCAACGTCGTGCGAACGTTTGCGAAGTGAACCCGAATGAGCACTGATCAAGGCGTCGTGTATCTGGTCGGTGCAGGGCCCGGAGATCCCGGGCTCTTCACTCGCAAAGGTGAGGAGTTACTCGCGAGGGCCGAGGTCGTGGTCTACGACCACCTGGCCAGCCCTCGCCTCCTGGATCTCGCCCCGCCGGAGGCACTCCGAATCTGCGCGGGGAAGTCGATCGGCCATTGCACGCTGTCGCAATCCGAGATCAACGAGACCCTCGTCGAGCATGCCAGGGCAGGAAAGCGGGTCGTCCGCCTCAAGGGGGGCGACCCGTTCGTCTTCGGCCGTGGTGGCGAGGAAGCCGAACACTTGAGGGCCGCCGGCATCCGCTTCGAAGTCGTCCCGGGCGTCACGGCGGGTGTCGGAGTCACGGCCTACGCCGGGATCCCGATCACGCATCGCGACTCGGCCTCGGCCGTCGCATTCATCACGGGGCATAACGGCCCCAATGCCGAAGGGGGCCGGCTCGACTGGCAGGCCCTCGCCCAGTTCCCGGGGACCCTCGTGATCTACATGGGGGTAACCCGGCTCGAGGCGATCTGCCACACCCTCGTCAAGCACGGCAAGCCCGACAGTACGCCGGCGGCATTGATCGAGTCGGGGACGCTCCCCGGGCAACGCACGGTCGCCGGGACGCTCGCGACCCTGCCGGCCCTCGTCAAGGAAGCGGGTCTCGGCCCGCCGGCACTTTTCGTCGTGGGGGACGTGGTGCATCGAAGGCCGAGCCTTCAATGGTTCGAAGACCTGCCGCTCTTCGGTCAACGGATCCTGATCACCCGGCCCCAGGATAGCGCGAGGACTTCGGCCAAGGTGCTCGAGAGGCTCGGTGCCGAGGTCCTTGTCGCTCCCACGGTGGAGATCCGGCCGCTCGACGACTTCAGTGAGCTCGACCGCACCATCGCCAGGTTGGCCGAGTTCCAGTGGCTGGTCTTCACCTCGGTGAATGGGGTCCAAGCCTTCTTTGACCGGATCGAGGCCCTCGACCTGGACCTCCGGGCCGTCGGCCACATGAAGTTTGCCGCCATCGGCCCCGCGACGGCCGAGGCCCTGCGTCGATATTACCTCAGGGCCGACGTCGTCCCGGAGAGCTTCCGTTCCGAGGCTCTGGCCGAGGCGCTGGCCGAGCGGGTGCGAGGGACCCGCGTCCTACTGGCTCGCGCGACCCGAGGTCGGGTCGTCCTCAAGGAGGAACTCCTCAAGGTGGCAGACGTGGAGCAGATTGCCGTCTACCAGAACGTCGATGCCGATCGGCTTCCCGAATCGGTCATGGCGCGACTGGTGGACGGGTCGATCGACTGGATCACCTTGACGAGTTCCGCCATCACCGGGCGGCTCCACGAGGTGCTGGGCCCAGAGCTTCGCGAACGCATCGGCCGAACGATCAAGCTCGCCAGTCTCAGCCCGGTGACGACGGAGACGGCTTCGAAGCTAGGCTGGTCAGTTGCCGCTGAGGCGAGTCAATACACGTGGGACGGCCTGGTAGAGGCGATTGTCCAGGCCTCCGCCATCAACGAGAAACGCCGCCCGTGAAGGCGGCGTCCTCGGATGCGCATATGTAATCAAATACCGGCCGACGGGATGATCGGGCCCAAGGGATCGCGAACTCAGCGAAGCTCTCGGCTCGTCTCGAACCCTTGCCAGAGGACCAACGCGGCACCGAAGATGAAGAGGACGTCGAGGAGGATGTTCCGCCCCAAGACTCCCACGGCCGCGTCGAGGATGAAGATCAGGGCCGTGAGGCCGGCAATGCCCATCGCGGTGTAACAAAGCAGCTTGGGGAGCTCCATCGTCCGATTGCTCCAAGTGACGAGACGGGTTAATCGTCAGACTAGATTCAATTTACCATACGGAGCCGGACGGGGCGCCAGGACTTTGGCTCACGGATTCCCGATCACCTGGACGGGGATCGTCCTGGGGATCGCGGCTTCCTTCTTGGGGAGCCGGATCTTAAGGACGCCGTGACGTGCCTCGGCCTGGGCCGCGTCGAAGTTGACTTGCTCGGAGAGGGTCAACTGGCGATGGAATGCGCCGAAGCGTCGCTCGCGGACCGGGCCGTCTGACTCGTTGGGTTCCGCCACTTTGACGCCTCGAAGCGACAGGACGTTCCCCGTCAGCGACAAATCGATCGAGGTCGGCTCGACGCCCGGGAGTTCGGCGAAGACCACGATCTCTTGCGGCGTCTCGAAGATGTCGATCGCCGGGCTCCAGGCCGTCGGCTCGACGTCGACTGGCGCCGAGGCGGCCGCCGGACCGATGCGGGCCGGGTTCCAGTATTCCTCGAAGAACCGATTGAGCTCGCTCTGGATCAGGTTCAGCGGGGCCGTGAGATCGCGTCGCCCGGTCATAGGTCGTCCCATGGAACGTTTACCTCTGTGCTTGGGAAGCTGAGCCTTGGAACTGGAGCACCCTGGAACGTATTCGGTCCAGGCCTGAATTCTTGGGCCTCGCCCCTCGAAAACGCGAGAGAATCACTCCGTCGCGCCTTCATGAAATTACGACTTGATCTCGATCCGTCGCGTCTTGGCCCGCTCGGCCTTGGGCAAGGTCAGGCGGAGGACGCCGTTCTTGAATTCCGCCGTGATCCGCTCGCGCTCGACCTCGTCGCTGAGGATGAACGAGCGCTGGAAGTCCCCCTGGTGATACTCCTCGTGCAGGGGCAGGGCCCCTTCGGGCACGGGGGACGTCACCCTGGCGTGGAGCGTCAGGACGTTATGCTCTAACTGGATGCGAACTCCGTCCTCGCTCGCTCCCGGCAGGTCGGCTTCGAGGATAAGGCCCTCGGGACCTTCGTGGATGTCGATGAGGGGCGTCAGGCAGACCTTCGATCGCGACGCCTCGGGCTGAGGCGGCAACATGGTCGGGGGATGCGCCGGCTCTTCGCTCTGAGGGCGATCCACAGCCACGTGGATGGGGCGGTTCTCGGTGCTCATGGGTCCCTCGCTCTCGTTTCCGGGGGGATTGGAATCAGCCGGCGACGGTGACGGAGATATGCCTCGGCTTCGCGCTCTCGGCTTTCGGTAGCTTGATCGTCAGGATCCCGTGCGCGAACGAGGCGGTGACCTGCGACCCGTCGATGCGGTCGGGGAGCGCGATCGAGCGCATCCAGCGGCCGAATTGCCGCTCCTGGCGACGGAAGCTCTCATCGGGTACGCCTTCGGCTCGCTTGCGGTCCCCCTTCATCGTCAGGGTCTCGCCGGTGATCGAGAGGTCGAGGTCCTCTGCCGTCATGCCGGGGAGCTGTGCCGAGAGCACGTAGTGATCGCCCACGTCGTACAGATTGATCGCCGGGAATTGGCGGACGAGACGCCAGGGTTGGAAGGGTTCGAGCGTCTCGAAGATTCGACCCATCTCGCGCTGGAGGTCACGGAACGGATCCCAGCGGCGATCCTGCCAGTTCATACCACTCATATGTCCGTCTCCCCACGCATGTGGCCGGAGTTAATGGCTCTAGGAGATATGAGCAGGGGACGTGCCAGAATCCATCTTCGTGGACGATATTCAAATCGACTGCCACCGCAAATCCTTCAATAACAAACTGTTAGACCACAAGATGATTCTTGGGATTTTGTGAGCCTGCTAGTCATGCCGAGCAGCACCCTGTCAATTTGGCACACACAAGAAGAGATGATGGCAGCAGAGAACGCGTTCTGCCAAAATGACAGCAGGGTTCACCACGTAACGATCAGGTTTTCGATGTGCGTGACGGTATTGGGCGGGGTCTCGAAGCTTAGCCATCGAGTGAGAGGTAAGCTGGGGTCGACGATGATTTGCTCAGCCCCCACATGCACCGTCAACCCTTGCTCATCGCGAATGATGTTTACAGGATGCCATTCCTCGATCGCTGCACCGGGGCTCACGACAGGTTGCATGACATGCAGGGGAATCCCTAGGGCATGAACGTTCTCGATGGATTCGTGACTGCCCCAAAGCTCGAAGAACAAATGGAAGCGCTCAGGCAAGCGGAATGGAAGCTCCGTGACCGTACCTCGGCCCCTCGTATCTCTAGGGTCGGGCTTCACCGTGAGCTTGTTGATTTTGTACTTATTGAGAGGTTGAGACGGTTTCGGCGAGATCTGAGTCGTCGCCATGGGGTTGCGGGTGAGTTGGAAGGAGAGGCTCGTCGTCCCGAGGATCCCACCGATCAGGGCACACGCTAGGAGCATGTCCCACCATCGAGGCGGCCTGGATTCGACGGGGAAGGGGCACTGGATGAGCATCAGAATCCGTTGGAACAACGCGGATCCCGTCATCGCCGCAGCCATCGGCTTAGCCTGGAGCGCGGCCGTGCCCGCGGTTGTGGCCGGCCCCGCCAACGCCTTCGCGGGCGCCGCGAGATTGACGAGCGATGAGGCATAGCTGGGGTTCTGCCCGAAGCCGCTCGCCGCATGCCGGTCGGCGAGGAACTCCTGGTCGATCCGCATCTGGGCCCGGATCCACCAAATCGTCGGGACGAAGAACCAGAGGGCCTGGGCAAACTCGCTCGCCAGGCTGAACCATGGGTCGCGACCCTTGGAATGGGCGAGCTCATGCAAGAGGCTCAGCCGGAGCTGATCCGACATCGATGGGTTGTCGAGCGACTCGGGGATGAGGATCGTCTCGCGGAAGAGACCGAGGATGACGGGCCGACGGACCCTCGTCGTGATCCGAAGGGCAGGGCGACGTATGCCGTCGTCGGTATCGACGACAGAGGCGTAGAGCGAGAGCGTAGCTGCCGAGGGGGTCGCCGACCTCCTCGCCAACCAGCCGATGCCCCAGTAACCGAAGAGGAGCCACCCGAGCGTGCAGCTCACACCGGCGATATAAACAAACGTAAACAAGCGAGAGACGTGACTTTCGGTTACGAGATGACCGACCTTGATCACCCACACTCTTGGATACGTATCGAGCCGACTGCGGGGGGGAGGGGATGCCTGCGCGTCGAGGACGTGCAGGAGCGGGTGATCCTTGAGAATGGACATCTCAAAGACACGACGGAGCTCAATCCTTGGCAGCGGAGACAGCGTCGAGAGTGGGAAGATGACCAAGGCACCGATGATCGCGGCGCGAGCCAACGAGATCCGGCGCGCGGGTTGACGGCAGGCCATCATTGCCAGGGCAAAAGCACCGGTTAAGAGCGTGACGGCGAAGCCTGCATCAAGCAGCTTCAAGCCGAAACGATCGACCCAAGTGCCCATGGCAGGGCCTTTCGATGATCAGAACCGCGAAGCGAGTTGTAGCGTTCAATGACGGACGAAGGGAAGAAGCGACGGCCGAACGGAGCGAGGATCGGCCACTCGACGGCCGCCGCAATCTCTCCGAGGACTTGGCACGAAATCCGAAGCCCAATTGGCCCAAAGGGCGAAGTTTTCCGAACGACCCGACTGGCCTCTGATGCCCTCAAGCTTCATCGAGCAGCAGCGCCTCGGGCGTGTCAACTCGCGTGGCCGAAATACGCTCGGCCTCGTCGATCATCGCACGCAACCGGTCGAATTCTTCCGGAGTCGGCGACTTCGAATCCAGCAGGGCGACCATCACGCGATCGAGGGCACCATCGAAGACGCGGTCGACGAATCGCTTGGTCAGCTCGCGAATCGTGCGATCGGACGACTTCTTGGGGATGTAGATGAAGGTACGCCCTTCCACGACGTGGCGGACGAGACCCTTCTTATCTTCCATGATGTTCAGCAAGGTCTGCACGGTGCTGTAAGCCACCGGGCCGGCCGTCTTGTTCAGGTCGTCCTGGACCTCGCGAACACTCGCCTTGCCTCGAACCCAGAGGATCTTCAGGATCTCCAGTTCACGGTCGGTCACCATTTGAACTTTGCGCACGACGCCCCTCCTCCAGTAAAATGAGAATGATCATTTCCGTAACCTAACAATTGCTTTGGCCCTCAGCAACCCTAAGGTTATCGGAATCCTTCACGATCTGCCTGACGGGAGCATATCCCATACCGAACGTCGCTTTGAAACCTCGCGGGCGGAGGCACATGTCGACGCGACCCACTCTCACTCGCACTCTCTCAGGATGCCTTTTTTTTGGCGCCGGACAAGCGTTTTTCCAGGAGTTCGGGAAATTTCGGATACCAGCGCCGATTGAGGGGGGAGGGGTGCGGCAGGGGCATGAGGGTGACCCGTTTCTCGACGGCAGCACCTTCGACGTTCGCCTTGAGGTTGCATTCGAACTCGGATTCATAGCGATCCTCTCGCTCCCAGAATGCAGCGATCTCCTTCGGATCGGCATAGGGCTCGAACCACTCGAAGGCCTCGGTTCCCAGCGTCAGGATCGAGTTCCCCTTCCAGAAACCCGCCAAGAACGCGGCGATGAAGGGGCGGAAGCGTTCTTTCACCGCATTGGTGTAGGCCTTATTTCCCGGGGGCTTGTAGGGGACGGTGTTGGTCAAAAGGATATGATCGAGCACGGATTCGAGCTTTTTATCCGACTTCGGGGGCACCTTGCCGAATTCGGCCACGTAGACCCCGGTCCGCACGAGCCGACCACCCGCACCGATCAAAGGTTGACCCGCCGCGACCTCGTCCTTGCCGAGGTCTCTCGCGAAGACGCAAACGGGAGAGTCGAGCGAGCCCGCATAGAGGATCGGCGCATTCGGATCTTTTTCCGCAGCTTCGTAAACGGACGTGTCGACCGGAAAGGGTTCTCGAATTGCCTCATTTTGGATCGCTTCGATCAGCTTTTCGAGTGACGGCATGAGAATCGGACCTCAATCTGAGAATCGGACCGCCGACCCGGCTACGCCGATGTGTCGATGGGCGAACCAGGTCCGGTATGGTGTGTCCAGTGTGTCGCCGGGGCCGACCTTTTTGTTAAGATCATAACGCGGAGAGGGTTCCAAAGTCCGAGGGATTCCTTCGGGCGGCAAGGTGAGTGCGTCATGACGCGAATTGCGACCTACGACACGACGTTGCGCGATGGCAGCCAGGGAGAAGGCGTCAACTTTTCGCTCCAGGATAAGCTGCTGATTACCGCGCGTCTCGATGCGCTCGGCATCGACTACATCGAGGGGGGCTACCCGCTCTCAAACCCCAAGGATGCCGCCTACTTCCGGGCCGTCCGCGACCTGGACCTCGGCCACAGCCGCGTCTCGGCGTTCGGCATGACCCGACGCAAGGGGATCTCCGCCGAGGACGACACCGGCCTCAAGGCACTCGTGGCGGCCGAGACCCCCGTCGTCACCATCGTTGGAAAGAGCTGGGATTTCCAGGCCCAGGAAGTCCTCGGGGTCTCGCTCGAAGAGAACCTGAGGATGATCTCCGACTCGGTGGCCTTCTGCGCCTCGCACGTCTCCGAAATCGTGTACGACGCCGAGCACTTCTTCGACGGCTACAAGCGTAACCCCGAGTACGCGCTGAAGACCATCCAGGCCGCGGCGGCCGCCGGCGCCGCCTGGATCGTCCTCTGCGACACCAACGGCGGGACGCTCCCGGAAGAAGTCGCTAAGGCGGTAGCCGACGTCCGCGCCAACGTCAGCGTCCCGATCGGGATCCACACCCACAACGACTGCGACCTCGCGGTGGCGAACACCCTCGCCGCCGTTTATCAGGGGGCAACGCAGGTCCAGGGGACGATCAATGGGATCGGCGAGCGCTGCGGCAACGTCGACCTCTGCAGCGTGATCGCCAACCTCGGAATCAAGCTCTCGGGCTTCGAGATCATCGCCGAGGACAAGCTGAGGCACCTGACCGAAATCTCGCGCTATGTCTACGAGACGGCGAACATGAATTTTCGCCCGGGGCAGCCGTTCGTCGGCACCAGCGCGTTCGCCCACAAGGGGGGCATGCACGTCCACGGCATCCGCAAGAATGCCGTGAGCTACGAGCACATCGACCCCAGCCTCGTCGGCAACGAGCGTCGGGTCCTCGTCAGTGAGTTGTCGGGCAAGTCGAACATCGCCGAGAAGCTCGGCGAGCACGGGCTCGAGCAGGACAATGAACTCCTCGCGAAGGTCCTCGATCGGATCCAGGACCTCGAGAACGAGGGCTACCAGTTCGAGGCGGCCGAGGCCTCGTTCGTCTTGCTGGTGGAACGACTCGCCGGCCGAGACCGCCCCAGCTTCGAACGGCTCGGCTATCACGTCAGCGTCTCGGGCTCGTCCGTGGGGCATGCGGTGACCGAGGCCACGGTCAAACTCCGCGTGGGCGAGGTTCTCGAGCACACGGTGAGCGAAGGCGACGGCCCGGTCAACGCCCTCGACGGTGCCGTGCGGAAGGCCCTCGAGTCGCATTTTCCCTGTCTCCGCGAGATGCAACTCGTCGACTACAAGGTCCGCGTCATCAACGGTCGCGAAGGGACCGCCGCCCGGGTCCGCGTCGTCATCGAGAGCAAGGACAACGACTCCGTCTGGGGCACGGTCGGGGTCTCGGAGAACGTCATCGAGGCGAGTTGGCTCGCCCTGGTCGACGCCTTCGAGCACAAGCTCGCCAAGGACGCCCGGCGATCGGGAGTCGGAGCCGCCCTCGTCACCTCGTGAGCGAGTCGTTGTGAGGAGTTGGTCTGGTCGTGCGAGGCCGGCCCGACTCTCCCTCCGACGCCCGGCTTGACATAAACACCACGGCCAATGCGTCCGCGATCGCATCAGCCGACTTCGATGCAGGACCGCCGCGTCGTGCATCTCCCTATACTCAATCCGAGGACCTGTCGGATCCTCTGATGATTCCCTTTCGACATACTTTCTTATCGGATTTCGCATGAGTCTCGCCGAACTTCCCAAGCAATACGATCCCCAGGCCGCCCAGCGGCGCTGGTACGATTTCTGGCTGGAAAAAGGTTATTTCCACGCGGATCCGACGAGTTCCAAGCCTCCTTACACCATCGTCATCCCCCCGCCGAACGTGACGGGCGCACTGCACCTTGGGCACGCCCTCAACAATACGATCCAGGATATCCTCATCCGTTGGCGGCGGATGCAAGGCTTCGACGCCCTCTGGATGCCGGGCACCGACCACGCCGGCATCGCGACGCAAGCCGTCGTGGAGCGGCGTCTCTTCGAGGGAGAGAAGAAGACTCGCCACGACCTCGGCCGCGAAGCCCTGGTCAAGCGCATCTGGGACTGGAAGAACGAGTACGAGGCTCGAATCCTGGGCCAGTTGCGGCTGATGGGCTGCTCGTGCGACTGGGAGCGGACCCGTTTCACCCTGGATCCGATCTGCGCCAGGGCCGTGCGCACCACGTTCTTCCGCCTCTTCAAGGACGACCTCATCTATCGCGGCAAGCGTCTCGTGAACTGGGACACGCACCTCCGCACGGCGGTGGCCGACGACGAGATCGAGTATGAAGATGTGCAAGGCCACCTCTGGACCATCAAGTACCCCGTGACGGGCTCCGCCGACGGCGAGGCCCTGCACGTGGCGACCACGCGTCCCGAGACGATGCTCGGCGACACGGCGGTGGCGGTGCATCCCGAGGACCCGCGCTACAAGCACCTGATCGGCCGGACGCTGACCCTCCCCCTCGCCGGCCGAGAGATCCCGATCATCGCCGACGCGATCCTCGTCGACCCCAAATTCGGCACCGGTTGCGTGAAGGTGACCCCCGCGCACGACCCGAACGACTACCAGACCGGTCTTCGGCACAAGCTGCCGATGATCAACCTGCTGAACCCTGACGGGACTTACAACTCCGAGGCCGGCGACTACGAGGGCCTGCACACCAAGGTAGTGCGCAAGCGGGTGATCGCCGACCTCGAGGCCCAGGGTTGGCTCGTGAAGGTGGAACCCCACGCCAACCGGGTGGGAATCTCCGACCGCAGCAAGACCCCGATCGAGCCATACCTCTCCGACCAGTGGTTCGTGCGGATGGACACCCTCGCCCAGAGCGCCATGGATGCCGTGACCAGCGAGCGGGTGAAGATCCACCCCGAGCGTTACGCCAAGAGCTATCTCGACTGGC
Source organism: Singulisphaera chitinilytica (assembly GCF_049331405.1). NCBI lineage: Bacteria > Pseudomonadati > Planctomycetota > Planctomycetia > Isosphaerales > Isosphaeraceae > Singulisphaera > Singulisphaera chitinilytica. The sequence continues at coordinate 3,921,746 of NZ_CP186274.1, read as the reverse complement.
TCGGCGAGAAGCGCGACTGGTGCATCAGCCGCCAACTCTGGTGGGGGCATCGTATCCCGATCTGGCACTGCCCCGACGCCACCGAAGCCGACCTCGAACGCGCCTTCTCCGGACGAGACGACGTGGTCTGGCGTAAGGCCGAGGCAGGGGGATGGCTCGTCTGTTCCGAGTCGGATCTCGGCGAGGATGCACTTGGTGCAGGGCTGCACCTCGAGCAGGATCCCGACGTCCTCGACACCTGGTTCAGCTCCGCCCTCTGGCCGCACTCCACGCTGGGTTGGCCCGAGGAGACTCCCGAGCTCGCCAAGTATTATCCGACGAGCGTCCTCTCCACCGCTCGCGACATCATCACGCTCTGGGTGGCGAGGATGGTGATGTTCGGCCTCTTCAACCGAGACGAGATCCCCTTTCGCGACGTCTTCATCCATCCGGTGATCCAGGATGGCAAGGGCGAGCGGATGTCGAAGACCAAGGGGAACGGCATCGACCCTGTGGATATCATCGACCTCTACGGCGCAGACGCCCTGCGATTCACCCTGGCGATCTCCGCCACGGAGACGCAGGACCTCCGGATGCCCGTGGACAAGGCGAAGCTCCCCGACGGCCGCGAGGTGAACACCTCCGAACGATTCGAGCAGGGCAGGACGTTCCCGAACAAGTTCTGGAACGCCGCGCGCCTCGTGCTGATGAACCTCGAGGGCTACGAGCCCGCCGAGGTCAACCCGGCCGATCTCGCCGTCGAGGACCGCTGGATCCTCAGCCGGCTCGAGGAGACGGCACGCCTGACGACCGAGCATCTCGAAGTCTTCCGCTTCTCCGAGGCGACCAAGGGTCTCCGAGAGTTCACCTGGGACGACTTCTGCGACTGGTATCTCGAGTTCGTCAAAGCCAGGCTCCGCGACTCGGCCTCGAAACCCCTGGCCCAGCGTGTGCTCGCCACCGTCCTGGACGGCCTCTGCCGGCTCCTGCACCCGATCATGCCGTTCGTGACGGAGCAAGTCTGGCAGGCCCTGGGATCGGTCGCCCCGATGCGAGGGATCCCGCTCGCCTCGTCCGCGGAGAGCGTTTGCGTTGCCCCCTGGCCCACGTTCCCTGCAACGCTGTCTGACCCGGAAGCCTCGCAAACCGTGGCCCTCTGGCAGGATCTGATCCGGACGATCCGCAACCTGAAAGCTGAGCACAACGTCCCTCGCGACGCCAAGATCGAGCCGATCGTCGAAGGCAGCGGTGCGAACGCCGCGGCCTTCAATCAGGGCCTGGCGTTCATCCGCGATCTGCCGAACGCCGCCTCGGTGACGATCGTCGAGCATGCCGAGCCTGCGGAGGGGAGTGCGGTGGCCGTACGTCCTTACGGCCGGGTGATCCTGCCGCTCGAGAACGTGATCGACCGCGAGGCCGAGGCGGCGAGGCTTCGGAAAGAGCTCACCGACCTGGAGAAGCAGCTCGCCTCAGTCCGCTCGAAGTTGCAGAACGAGTCATTCGTGAGCCGGGCCCCGGCCTCGCTCGTGGAGCAGCAGCGTGCCAAGGAAACGGAGCTCGAGTCGAGGCGGGCGGAAGTCCTGGCCCTGCTGGCCAGGTACGAAGTGAAGTCGTGAACGCCTTCGTCGCGTTGACGGGTCGAGCGCGGCCCCTTATCATCAGTCGATGAGGGGCATCGCTCCTCCGCATCCGATCCGCAACCTCGTCGCCGGCCTGGCTATTCCGGCGACGCCTCCGTGATGTCGGCGTCCAGGGGGACCACCGCCGTGCCCGTGCAGATGGAACTAACGCGGATCATCATCAACGACAATAATGAGCAGCAGATCATCTTCCTGAAGGAAGTGGATGGCGAACGGACGTTCCCGATCGTGATCGGCATCTACGAGGCAAGCAGCATCGATCGGCGTGTGAGGGGAATTCCCTCCCCTCGCCCCTTGACTCACGACCTCCTCGCCAACACCATCGAACTCTTGAACGGCGAACTCCAGGACATCTACATCAGCGAACTTCGCGAGCACACCTACTACGCCAAACTCAGAATCCGCCACGGCGGCGAACTCATCGAGGTCGATTCGCGTCCGAGTGATGCCATCGCCGTCGCAGTGACGATTGACGTCCCGATCTTCGTCGCCGAGGACATCATCGACGAAGTTGGACAGTGACATAATCGGTCGACTCCATTTGAGCCGACCGATCCGTATCCGGAGGGGTGCCAGAGTGGCCGATTGGGACGGTCTTGAAAACCGTAGATGGCGCAAGTCATCCGTGGGTTCGAATCCCACCCCCTCCGCTCCGCCAGCGTCCGCCATCTCCCGCCCTTGAGCGTCTAAGACCACAATCTCCAACGGGTTAGAGCCTTCGAGATCGAGCCCATCCGGGCGGATACTCGTATCGGAGTTTCCGCCCGTATCCGCCGGCAGTTGTCCCCGTCCGTCCCCGTCGGTGGGCAATAGGTGGGCAAGGGGTTTGTTTATAAGATCGGGTTCGGCCGAGGGCAGGGCTGCCAATGCGGCAGACTGGTCGGCCAGGCCGACGTGGCTGTAGACCCCGAGCGTGAGGGTCGGGGTCGAGTGCCGGGCGAGGGTCTGGACCGTCTTGACCGGGGCGCTCGACCTGGCCAGGGCGGTGACGTAGGAGTGCCGCAGGGCGTGGAAGTCGGCCACCTTGCCCGAGGCGTCCTTGTAGGGGATGCCGGCCCGCTTGAGGTCGCGCTGGATCAGCAGGTTCGTGTGCTGGGTCAGGATGCCGAAGACGGGGCGGCCGGGCTCCTTGTCGGCCAGCCAGGGGCGGAGGGCCTCGGCCAGGTCGAGGCGGATCGGCTGGACGTCGTCGCGTCGGCGCTTCGAGTAGGCGGCGGCCACCGTGATCGTGGGCGGGTCGTCGCCGAGGCGGAAGGCCTCGGGCGTGAGGGACCGCAGCTCGTTGGCCCGGAACCCGGTCCCGAGCGCCACCCGGTAGAGGGCGGCCCGGTCGGGGCCTCCGATCTTGAGCGATGGCTCCCCGGACTCGGCGGCCTTGAAGAGGGCGGCCTGCTCCTCGACCGTGAGGGGGCGTCGGCGGTGCCTTCGGTCGGCGTCGGGGTTGGGGCTCGTGAGGTGGGCGAGGGTGTCCTGGGCCGAGCGTCCGTCCCGCCAGAGCCACCTCGAGAACCCCTTGGCCGCGCGGGTGTAGTGGTGGAGCGAGCGGAGGGAGACGCCGCGGCGTCCCCCCTCGCCGTCCCGGATCTCCTTGAGGGCGGCCTGGACCCTCGAGGGGATGAGGTCGGAGATCCGCCCGAGGTTGGCCAGCTCCACGATGCGGGTCACGCGGTTGCGGCTGAGGTCGGCGTGCTGCTGGGTCGAATCCTTGGCCAGCAGGTAGGCTTTCCAGTCCTCGACGTGGGCGGGCAGGGGGCGTGCCTCGTGCACGTTCCGGGCGAGCTGCTTCGGGTCGAGGATCCCGGCCTTGACCTTGGCGGCCTCGCCCTCGGCGGCCCGGGCGAGCTCCTCGGTCACGCGCTTGTCGGTCGTCCCCTTGCGCTCGACCTTCTCGCCGTTCGCTCCGGTGAAGCGGTAGTACCAGAACTTGCCGCGCTTCCGCAGGGATGCCATGGGCTCACTTCCCTTTCGGCTTCGGTTGGTCGATCCAGGCCTTGATCGTCTCGGGCTTCCATCTGGGCATCCGGCCCAGCACCAGGTCGGGCTCCGGGATGGACTTCGCGGCCCGGAGCCTCTCGAGGAGGCGTCGGGAGATGTTCAGCGTCTTCGCCAGCTCGTCCATGCCGATCATGGTATCGAGGACGACCGGGGCGGGGGGCTGCTTCGTTGACGGGGGCATTCGTCGGGTTCCTCGAGGGTTCGGGGGTGGCCGGTCATCTCGACGACCAGCGATAGACTCTCATGGCCCGGCCGGTGCGGGACCGCTCCTCGGCCGATCGGATGAAGCCGCCGCTCTCGAGGGCCTCGAGGACCCCGAGGATCTCGGCGGGGGTGGCATTGCGTGCCGCATAGTTCCCGAGGCTGCCGACCGTGTGGGGGCCGGCGACCAGGGCCATCACGAGCCTCGCGCGTTCGATCCTCTTCATGAGGCGGCCCCCGGCGCGAAGTCTCTCGGGGTGGCACTCCGGCCCGCGAGCGGCGGCCAGTCGGGGGCGGGATCCAGCTCGGCCGGGAGCGCGTCGGGGTCGTCCTTCCCTCCGGCCAGCCAGTCGGAGAGCAGCTCCCCGCACCCCGAACACAAGGAGACGTCCGGGCGGCCTATGGAGGCCGCGGATATCCGCAGGGCCAGGCCGTCAACGATGATGCTACCGCACCTCTGACAAAGGCTTCGCCGTTCAGTCACGGGTCTTACCTCCGAGGGATTGGACCTGCTCCTCGAGCCGCTTCACCTGGAGACGCAGGAGTAGGTTCTTGGCCCGTTCGAGGGAACAGGCCTCGCGTTGGGTCTTGATCCTCTGTCTCGAGCGCTCGAGCCTTCGGCAGAGGTCGTTGATGCGGTCTTCGAGGTCGTCAACGACCGCCCCCCAGTACGAAGGCAGGTCGTCCCGGCGTGGGGTCTCAGCCATGGCTCGAGCCTCAGAAGGAACCTTTATCGAAGGGGGTTGCCACGCCATTGGATTTCAGGAACGCCCCGAGTTCCTGGCTTTCGACCTTCCACCCTTGCCGCAGCTTCCCGATGTTGCAGATGGAGTCGACCCGATACCACTCGTAGCCAGGATGGGCATCGGAGAGAGCCTCTTGAGCCGCTGGCAACTCGAGGTCACACGGACTTAGGGCGATGCATTCCATCGGGCCGCCGTTGCTGCCGTTGTCCGCCTCGCCGCTGATCTTCCAGACCGTCATGAGAGATTGCCTTTCGATGTCAGGGCAGCCGCCTTACGCGACTCCCATCGGGCCAGGGAAAGCTTGAAGTGTTTGATGACCTCGCGATTGTGGTCGGTGCGCGAAGGGTCCAGGCCGATGTAATAGCCGCTCGGGTGGACCTTCCCCCAACAGTGCGAGACGCGGTGCGCGACCTTGTCAGAGCGAAACGGCGGCGCGGGCCAGCTGTGGAGGTGATCCCCCTTGCAGAATGGGCACCACACGATGATGCCGAGATGGGGGGGGCTCGATTCGAGGATGACCATTCGACCGGCGAGCAGGATGTCATTGGGCTTGAGCGAACGTCTCGTCATCGTCTGCCTTTCTCCGCTTGCTGGGTCTTAAGGTTCGAAACCTCTTCGAAGGCGAGACGCTCGGCCTCGCGCCAGTCGTGAGCTTGATCCTCGAGTTGGTTCGCCCGTCGGCCCCACCGCTCCCGCCACTCGACTTGCCACGAAGGGAGCACCGAGCGGCAGCTCGGGAGCTCAATGACGGGAGCCGGCTCGGGCGTCGGGGTAGCGGGTTCGGCCGGCTTGGGGTCCGGCCAGGGTATGTTTCGAAGCCAGGCAGGTGGCCAGGACTGGTACGCGATGGTACGCGGACCAATGCACTGCAAGTCCACTATGTGTTCCACTCTTAAGATCCACTAGTTACCTCTTATGTTTCTTTTACTTTCGAACCAATGCGTGCAGTGTTTTGGTACGAGTACCATCGCGTACCAGAAGAGTCAGAAGAAAGAAGGATTAGATATGGCAATTCCCTCATAGAACCGCTTGCGGCTCCCATCTGGAAGGCGTCTATTCGCTGTCTTGATGGTGGGAAGAACCGACCGGAGGTCTCTACCAAAGCGTTGGAGCGTGCCAGCATGCGGATGACCATTCTTGCTGCACCACTCCTTCCAGACGGCGTACAAATCCTCAGCCTGAACCTCGTGATCTTGGCCGATCACGCATCGTTCCTTGAGGAACGCCCCCACTGGGCTGGCGAGATCCTCGAGTTGCTCCACGAGCTCGAGGCTGGATTGCGGCTGAACGAAGTGCCCCCGCTCACGCAGCCGTTGCCATCCGCCTATAGCCCAGAGGAGGATCCCGGGCAGTTCGGGGATGAGCTTGCGCTCGAGGGCGGTGTCCTCCCGCCCGTAGAAGCTGACCGTCAGGCGGAGGATGAGCATCCGTCCGGCCAGGGCCCCGGACTGGTCGGAGAGCCTGGGGAGCTCATTCGAGATGATCGTGAACCGGGCCGGGAGCTTCCCGGACCACGACTCCCGATGCTTCCGGTCGACTGACTGGCCGTCCTCCCCGGAGATGGAGAGGAGCCGCTCGACGATCTGTGCGATGTCCGACCGCCCGGAGAGCCTGGCGTCCGTGATGATGGCGGCCGGTTTGCCGATGAGGGGCGCCAGGCCGAAGTTCGACCCGATGCCCGAGAGCGTCGGGTTGGCGACGTTCGCCTCGCCGATCAGCCGCCTGATGATCCTCGCGATGGTCCCCTTGCCGGAGCGTTTCGGGCCGACCATGAGCAGGATCTTCTGATGCGACGTGTCCGGGGTCAGTAGATGCCCGAACCACTCCTGCAAGAGTGCAATACTCTCCGGATCGTCGGGCCAGAGCGAGTCGAGGAAGGCGAGCCATCCCTCGGGCCGCGGTGCCATGCAGTCGAACGCGTAATCGAGCACGTACGGGCAGAAGAACCGCGGAGTCGGGTCGAGGATTGAGTCGTCCCCGGAGACCAATCCGGGGAGATAGACCAGAGCGTTCCGGGTCGGCAGTACTTCGGTCGCCGAGAAAGGCGGATCACAGTCGAGCCATGAAGGTTGAACCGTGGAGGCGTCGAGCTGGGTGTAACCCCGGAGCGCGAGCGATACGTTGCCGATCAGGTTGTTCGTGACCTTGCGGACCACTGGGGCCGGAGAAGGCTTGCCGGATTCGTCGACCCTGCCGGCCTTCTCCCATGCCCTGATGGCCACCAGGTTGACCCGGTCGAATTCGTGTTTCACCGCGGCTGCCAGCTCCGCGTTGACGTCCTTATCGGTGACTGGCCGATAGGCACCATTCCACCGGATCCACTCGCCCTGCCAGGAGCGTAGCGTCAACCCATCGGGGTGCGAGCACTCACGGTCGCGATAGACCCTGGCAAGGCGATGGGGGTCGTCGACCGCCTCGTTCGGCCTCTCGGGCGACTCGCCTCCCGGCGCCTCGGCGGTACCACTGCTATGTCCGCTCCCGCTCCCGTGCCCGTTCGCCGAGGCTTTGGCCCCGTCGTCGTTTAGGAGCCACCCCCGACGCTGCTCGACCTTGTAAGCGTCGTCGACCTTGTGCCGGAGTTCCCGATCGCTCCAGGGCGGTACGCAGGTCGGGTTGTAGACCTGGGAAAGCAGCCGATAGGCGACCTCGGGCGGGAGGTTGAACCCGGGCCCGACCTTGCACGCGGCCTTGAACGCTTTATCGTGACCGTGCTGCCCGGACACCGCTGGCTCGCATTTCGAGAGGTATGCGACGGCCCGATCCTCGACCGTCCATGACGTGGCCGTGAAGCCTTTGCCCCTCGGCTTCCTTGCGGAAGTTTTGGCCTCCGCTTCCGCCCGGGCCTGCTTGCGCCTGATCTCTTCTTCGAGGTCGGGCCCGGCGGCGAGCTCCGCGATCACGTCGCGGATCTGCTCGGCCGAGACGGGCCGGAGCTCGTCGGGGGCCTTCACGACGTGCGAGTAGCGATGCGGCCTCTCCGGGGTGTCCTCGCCCTTCCGCACCCTGGTCCCGTAAACCTTGGTGATCCTGGATGCGTTGAAGACCCCGGTGTCGATCCTCGCCCCATCGGTCTCGAAGCGGCGGTTGAGCGCCTCGAGGAGCGACCTGGTGAGGTCCCGGCTGGCGTCGTCGTTGGGGAGGTCGTACCCGTAGGACAGGTGCCAGCCGTTGCCGCTGTCGGCCTCGACTGGCTCGGGCCAGCCCTTGCCGTCCAGGTACTCCCGGACGGCAAGGGACACCTCGAGCGCGATCGCCTTCTCCTCGTCGGTCGACGAGAGCTCGCCCTTGGCCTCCCGCTTCACGTCGATATCGATCAGGAGCCGCTTACGGCTGACCACGTCGGTATCCTTGGCGGCCTGGTTCTTACCAAGGCCGGCCCTGATCGGGTTCAGCGTGAAATAGGTGCCCGGGGCCCGATTGGACAGGCGTAAGGCCTCGTGGGCGGCCTCGAGCAACTCCTCGGCCTTGAACTGCCTGGACACAGGCGATGGGCCGGACTTCCCGGGTGCCGTATATCTCAGCACCCGAATTTCGAGCATGTGGCCGGGCTCGGCGAACAGGCCCAGCCAACTCGCGACCTGTCGATCGGTGTACATCGGAGGTGCCTCGGCTATGGCCTGGCTCACCACGCTTCTCCTGGGGTTTGGATGTCGTGATTCCGGATGGTGAAGAGGGGAGCTTCCTCCCGAGGGACATAACCGTCGACGAGGAGGAGGCAGAGGTTTTCCCGGGCCCCGCACGCCGGGCAGAGGTGGCATCGCCCCGCATGGCCCGTGTCGCCGTCGCCCCACTGTCGGGCGATCGCGGTGACGAGCTTCCCGTCGACCCGTAGCCAGTTGACCCTAGTCGCGACCGGCCTGGCCTGGAGCGGGATCGTCGGCGAGTTGTGGTGACTCATCGCCCCGAGCCCTCCCGCTCCAGTCGCTCGGTGATGGTTGCGGCCCATTTCGGGTCATCCACGGGGACCCACCGCAACATGACCATCGCGACGATCGGCCCCGCGAAGAACGGCTGAATGCCGTCAGACCAAGAATTCCTCGACCTCTGGACCCTCCAATAGTGCTTGGCCGTGACAACGCCCACGGTGGCCTCGATGAAGACGCCGCTGCCAAAGCTCATGCACGCGCTCTGGAAGAGCGGCCGGAACGGACGCCCGCGCCGGGGGGCCTGCATCGAGGCTCCATCATTTCCGAGGGCAAACGCGGGCAAGAACGGGATCCTTCTGCTAAACTCCATGGGATCGATCTCCTGGTGACCCTGGTGTGCATCGTGGGGTTTGATCGCAGGGGTGGGACTCGACCGCAGATCGAGGCCCGCCCCGTTTTCGCTTCGCTACGCGAGTCGTTGTCCTCGACTCTTGCGGACCGGCGACGCTGCCGGGGCGGGCGTGTCATCGAGCAACGCCTGCACGTATGGACGATCTTCCGGCTTCAACCAGGGGCAACCCTCGACGGTCCCGGCTGAGCGGCAGTGCTCGACGATCGCCTGGGTGTGCGGCGAGGGATAGCGGAGCTGTTCGAGCAGCCAAGCGACGCGTTCCAACGGTGGCTCGTAGCCGTCACGGCTACTGGATGACTTGAGATCGCGTGAGGAACGTTCTAAAATTCTCATTGCCTGGGCCTTTCGCGGGGCATGGGTGTGAGTTCGGCCCTCGGGCGGTTACAGCCGTCCGGGGGCTTTTTCGTTGAGGGCGCACGACGACCGTGCACACCGTGGGGTGCGGCCCTCGACGACAGGCATCCGCAGTTGTCTCGAGTGCTCAGATGGACCGAGCTGGGCCGCCTCGTCGGGTCACGAGGCGGCGGCGACCGCCTTCATCTGGCGACGCGGGATCACCTTCTTGGACATGGATTTCACGAGCTTGTCAGCATCCTCGGTCGTGAGACAGAGGGCCGTGCCGATCCAGGTGAGTTTCAAATCCATAGCGACGGCCGCGCCTTTGACGAAGTGAACGTTCTCCCCGATCTGTTCAGCGATTTTGCAAAGGGGAAGGATGATGCCCTCCTTTCGTGCTAGAATTCAGTTACACTTGGACAGGCCTCAATGGCATATGAGTTGGCCATCACGGAATTCATTATTCCACTGTTCCGTAACTTGTCAATACGGAATCCTGTAACTTGCTCGTCTTTGCCTTCGACCACCGAATTGGCTGATGTTTAGGAGTGTTGCCGAGGATGCGATTGATCGATAAGGCCCTGCTCGTCGCAATGCAAAAGGGACTTAACCAGGCCGACTTGGCCAAGTTACTTGACATACCTCCGTCGAGGATTTCCGAATGGAAATCCGCTGCTCAGGGCTCGTCTCCCAATCTGAGCCAAGCCTTGAATATCGCTCGTGTCTTAGATGTCAGCCTTGACTGGTTGGCAGACGAATCGAAGGGTGGACCTATCCAGTCAACTCGCAACGAAGAAATTTCAGAGGACGAGTTCGTCATCCTGAAACTGTTGCGACTAATAAAATTGGAGACACGTGTCGTTTTTGCACGTCTGCTATTGATGGATCGATCCATGTTTATGGACATGGAGTCTCTTGCCAAAGCCACGCAGGTGAATGCCAGTCAAGCGTTTGGTTCACATGCTACCCGCTACCATGAGTGCCTTGGAGAAATGTTCAAATTCACGGCTATGATCCGAGAGCGACGAGATAAGGGCCGTAAGGAGGCAAAGAAGCGAACAGGTAAGCGGCCGCCCGTTGATGAAACTGACCCAGACTGAAAGGTGTGCAATTCCCCTTCAGAATCCTGGCCAAGCAAGCTCTCAAGGAGTGATTGCCATGTCCTCACGCATCGGCGAAGGTTCGTCATCGGGAAGCGGCTCCGAACATGTCGTAAGGATCGCTGGTGTGGAGTACCCTTTCGCGCCGCCCGACGACGAAGCTACGTGGGGGCCGTTGAATCGGTCGGTCACGAACAAGCTCACTCCGTATCTGCGCATCCAAGAGCTTCTCGCCGATTGCAATGAGACGACTCGGCACGTCATCGTAAAAGCCGAGTTCAAGAAGTTGGTCGAGGAACCTGAGTCCTATTCCATCGACAGCCCGGCGTGGAACCGCCTGATGGAGTCGCCCGAGTATGTGATGGCACTCCTTTGGACCGGCATGAAGGCAGCCGACCCCGCTTACACCCGAGAAGCCTTCGAGGAGCTCATGGATACGATCTCCATCGAAGAATTCAGGGCGATCCAATTCGGAAAGGCGGGATCCGAGTGACCTCTCGGACCCATCGAAATACCCCCCAAAAATATCGCGTAAAAATGTGCAACGGACGCCAACTATGTATAACAGCGAGAGGCCGTAGCAAATCACCTCCCCCCCCGGGTTTGTGCGGCAAAAGACGCGGGAGCCGGACATGGAAATCGATTACGTCTTCCTCGCCTGGGGGCTGATGCTGGTCGTCGCTTCGGCCGTCCAGTTCTTCTTCCCCGAGGCCGTGCTGGCGTCGAATAGGAGGGTCGTCCCCAGGGCCTCCTATGACATGATCAACCGCGTCGTGCCATTCAAGCCCCGAGTTCTCCGGGCGATCAGCGTGGTCGAGCTCATCCTCGGTATCGCCTTCCTGATCCTCGCCTTCGCATAGATGCCGTGTCGACTTCATCTCATCGCCTTCTCCGCGGACCGCTTCGTCCGCCTCGGCTTCTTCGCCTTCCGCCTGGCCTTGACCCTCTCGGCCTCGGCGGCTTCCGTGGGCATGCGTGAGGGCGGGTCGGGCTTCATCGCCCGGCCCGCCCTTTTGTCGTCAGTCGAGCAGCTCGCCGACGTGGAACGCGCCGTTGCGGTCGTCGGAGAGGTCGGAGATGACCAGCGGGGCCGCCGAGAAGAGCCAGGCGTGGTAGGCGCTCTCCAGCTCGTCGTCGTCCCCCTCGTCGCCCAGGCCGCGCCCCTCGGCGTCGCGGACCTGGCTCCACCAGAGCTCGTCGCCCCGGTCGTGGATGCGGCGTCGGGCGAACTTCGGGGCCGGGATCGAGCTGTGCGGGGGTGAGACGACCGGGGACGCCTCGACAGCAACCTCGGGCTCGACCTCGACGGCGGTGGCCAGGGCGGGCGCCGAGGGCCGCTCCATCAGGAGCCGACGAAGCTCGTCCGTGGCGGCCTTGCGGGCGACGACGTCGCACTCGGGGAGGGAGGCCTCGGGGCAGTCCACCGCGTAGGCGTGCCAGGCCCGGTTCTTCGCCCGGTTGACCCGGTCGAACTCCTCGGACGTCAGGCCCTGGCCGTTGATCTTCGGGAGGGGACGCTGGTCGATCGGGCAGCAGAGGCCGCGTTCCTCAAGGCCTTCGCCGAAGGGGCGGTCAATCCGGGGGGATCGGCGGGTCGGCTTGACCGTCGGGCGAGTGCGGGTCATGATCGTCATCGAAGGCTCCAATCTTTCCGGGTTCGGGGCTCTTCACCTGGGCTGGGGGCGTGTATCAGACGCCCCCGGCCCTTTCTCGTCTCCACACCCAAAGTATATACCGGGACAATCCCTAGTCAATACCCTAAGTGAGTATTCCTCGTTCTCTAGGGATTCCCTTCGGCAATCTCTGGTATATACTGTGAGTACAAGGAGATTCAGCCATGGCCAAGAAACGAAATGACGCCTCGCCCGAGCCACCCCAGGCGAGCAAGCCGCGAGAGACGATCATGTCCCTCAAGGGGACGCCAGAATGGAGCACCTGGTTGGCCGAGCTGGCCACCAAGTTCCGCACGACGAAGGTCGGGATCATCGACCGGGCGTTGGCCGAGTTCGCCGAACGCAACAACTTCCAGGAGCCGCCCGAGCGGTGAGCGCGTCGAGCCCTGGCGACGAGACTCGCCCGAGGCGGCTGACGGCCCGCGACATGGACGAGCTCGAAACTGCGGTCCTGGGCGACCTCAAGGCGAATGGGCCCAGCGTCATCTCCGCGATCCGGGTGCGACTGTACTCGATGATGGGGGAGCACCTGGTCAAGCGGACGCTTGAAGCCCTGGCGGATCAAGGAAGGGTCGTCGTCGAGGTGAAGGTGCTCACGTTCGATCGAATGATCGACGGCGTCGAGCGGCAGATCCCCTACAAGGCGAGGGAGTATGCCGCATCGAAACTGCCTTTGCCGGCCCAGGAGAGGACGGTGGCCAGTCCGAGTCCTCAGTCCGCCGGGGCTCAGCGGGAGAAGCAGGCCAGGCGAGAGGCCCAGCTCGAGCTCGTCCTGGCCGACATTGCGAAGAACGGGCCGAGCTTCGCCCGAGACCTCGAGTCCCGCCTCAAAGGCAGGATCGGGGAGATTGACCTCAGGAGCACGCTTGCAGAGCTGACGAAGACCGGGCTGCTCGTGGTTGAGCTGCTCGAGATCGTGAAGCCGATCGCCCACGGGGAACGCCGGTGGCCGGTGCGGTACAAGGCGAATCGGTATTCGCTGCCGAGGGGGCCCAGGGCCAGGAAGCCGAAACGAGGGTGACGGCCGTCCGATCCCAGGGTTGAGGATCGAGCCTCCCCCGTTCGTGAGGCAGAAGTCAGCTCAGGATCTCATGGCTGCGCCACTTGAGTAGGGCCCATTCCCCCGGCTGGACGCACAGAACTTCAATGTCGATGCTCATTCGCAGCGGGATATGTAGGTTTTCATCGGTATCGGCCTTTTCCACCTCGAGCTCAAACCCCGACCCGCACAACGAGAGGGGCATTTCCCTTGTCCCCTGTACGCGGCCGGGGAGAAGGATCAAGTCCAGGCCGGTGTCCTCGCGGGCCTCGGAGCGTCGCAGGAGGCTACCCACGTGGGTGGATTTCTCCTCGCCGAAATGCAGTTGGATCAGGCCTCTCGCCCGTTGGACGCTCCTCGTCACGGGATCGACCGTGAACTCGATCGTCCCTCCGACCTTGGACTTCTCGCCGTTATCGTCGTTAGTGAAGAGTCCCACGAACGTCGTCATCGCTATCCCTCGAGCGAAGCAGTCCTGATGTTAGAGCATGGGGGATCGAGGCCGAAGACCTGGGCGAAATTGATCAGCCGATCAGGTAATACGAATCGTGGCCCGTTCTCCGCGTGGCCGAACGACTGCCGCTTAGCTCCCAGGGCCCTTGCCGCATCCGCCTGACTCAGGCCGATGCATTGCATGCGGCTACGGAGCGATCGCCGACACCATGGGCCTACATTCCTCTCGGAGCCCAGCCATCCCTGTTACTCGGGGCACTAGGATAAGCTCAAAAGTCGACTGGTCAAGCCAGTTCTGAATGCCGGTCGATCCTTCACCATTTCCTGCCCGAGACGGCCCAGATCTCTAACGCCTTGAGTGCCCGGCGGTCGCACGCTACGCTCGGATCCAAGCGCGTGCCCGTAACCACGCCGCATTGAAACGCTCGGGGCGATGCCCCGACCCGATGCCCCCGCCAGGTGCGTTACGGCCCCGGCGGGGGCATTCTGCTTTGGGATGGAACCGTGCGCACCATCTTGGCGACGCTGGCCCTGGCCAGCCTCCTGGCCCCCTTGGAATCGCTGGCTGAGGACGCTAATGCGAGGAAGCAGGTACTCTCATTGGCAAGCCTCGGGCGATATGGAGAGGCCTTAGAAAAGGCGAAGGGTTCAGACGATCCCATCTGCAAGTTCTATCTGGCTCAATTGCTGCGAGAAGACACTGTAGAGAGTCGATCGCGAGGTGTAACCACATTCGACCCCGTCAGAGCTGCCCAGCTTGTGGACGAAGTAATGCCTTATCTCAAAGCCAATGCCGACAAGTCCTCTGAGTGTGCCTACACGCTTGGCAAGGCATATTCGATGGGGCTGGGAGTGAAGCCTGACAATGATTTGGCGTTCAATTGGTATATGCGTTCGGCCAAGAAGGGCTACCCGGCAGCGATGGCGAGACTAGGGAATTGCTATTCCGGAGGCCTTGGAGTGACCAAGAATCTTAAGCAAGCCATCGCCTGGTACAAAAAGGCTTCCGACGCCGGGTACATATTCGCCCTCGTACAACTCGGCGATCACTATTGGACCGGCACAGGCGTTCCGGAGGATTGGCCGAAAGCAAACCTCTTATACGAGAAGGCCGCGAAGGCTGGTTCTGTCGATGGGATGATTCGATGTGCAGAAATGGCCGAAGATCGCAGAGACAAAGCATTACAAAACAAAGACATAAAATCGTCAAATACTTTTGCGCAGACCCATATGAAGTGGCTCACCATGGCCGCAGCATCGGGCGACGCGCAGGCATCTTTTAATCAGGGCACCATGTTCAGGCTGGGGTTCATCGGCGCATACCCCAGCGACCCAGCCTTGGGCTTCGCTGCGTTCTTGAAAGCCTCAGAGTCAGGCAATGCGGCTCATCTCTTAATGCTCGCTTCCTGTTACGAGAAAGGATGGGGCTGCACTAGTGATTCCGGGAAGGCAGAGAAGCTGTTTCGTGAATCGCTGGCGGCGGCCAAGCGGGAGAAGAATGAGGGGGCCCAGGGGATTGCAGAGAAACTCCTTTCCGCTGGCTCGTCTCAAGAGCGGGCCGGCATCCTCGACGAAAAGCTCGGCTGGTCTATACAACCGATAACCATGGTTCGGCCCCCCTTTGCCGACGATCTAAAGGAGCAGGTTCTCCCGACAAAGGATGCCGGAGCCCGGAGTCTTGTCCTAACTGACATCGTCGCGAAACCCTCGGACTCCGAGCGTTACCTCGAGGTCCAGGGGAGGGTGAAAAACGCGAGCGGTGAATCCCTCGACAGCTTGAAGATCGCCATCACGCTCGAGGATCGGGCCGGCAACCTGCTCGAGACGGATGACTCCTACCTGAAGCCCGACCCCCTCGAGCCGGGGGAGGTGGGGACCTTCAAGCTGCTGGTGAAGGCGGCCGAGCGATACGACCATCTCAAGGTCGACTTCACGGCAGGCTCGGGCAAGAGCATCCCCTGGGCGGACAAGTCGGGCAAGGACGTGCATCAGTAACTCGCCGACTAACGCCGCATGGTGACACGATGTCACCGCCCGAGTGGAAGGCCTGCCTATGATCGCTTGCCCCCCCGCCATCCTGCTCCTGTTGGCCCCGGCCGCGATCGCCGACTATCCCGCCAGGGTCGTCGGCGTCAGCGACGGCGACACTCTGACGGTGCTCACGGCCGACAAGGGGTCACGCCTCGGAACGGACAAAATTGCACGCTAACGGGAGATCGCCAAGAGGCTCGGCATCAGCAGAACTTCCGTCCGCCGGTTCCTCGATGAACAGTCACTCCCGAGTCCTTAGCGTACGATTTTGTCCGTTCCGAGGAGCGACCCCACTCACACCCCGAGAAACGCGCGATCGAAACCGACAGGCGAGGAGTAGCAGTGATCGAGCGTTGTGGCAGAGAAGAGTTGGCCCGCTGTCTCCGCATGCTCGTCTCCGGGGCCATGACCAATGATGACTTCGATGACCGGCACTACGAGCATTGGCTCGACTCCGGCGACGCGGCGGTCTCCGAAGTCTCCCAGTTCGGGTGGAGCCTCTACAGCAGCGACTTGCTCTGGCCGTACAAGCTCGAAGGGCGATACGCCGTCTCGGAAGAGATCCTGGAGACCGCCAACCGCGCGCTCCTTTTTCTTGCCACCGACCTGGATTATGAATGGCCCAGAAACGTCAAGGGGGCAGTTCCGTACTGGGTACCCTGGGGCCAGGGCTGCTATCTCGTGGTTGGTTTGATTCTCCTGTTCTCTGCTATAGGGCAAGCATGGCCGCTGACATTGCTGCTCGGCCTCCTTGGGGCGCTGCTCGCCTCCATGACCGTGCACTGGCTGGTAACCAACCGCAGACGCACCGAGGAAATGGAGCGTTTCTTCGCGAGCGGTGATTTTTCGGTTTGGCCCTTCCTCTGCCGCGAAGACTTTCTGATCGCAACGGTGACCGTTAAGCCGTACAAGCCGCCATCGTCGATGGACGATTTCTAAGCGCCCCTTCCGCTCGGTCTTGCCTTTCCGAAGTCCGCTGCGACTCCCGTTAGCGTGCAATTTTGTCCGTTCCGAGGAGTGACCCCGACAAGCGGCAGGTTAAGATCCGCCTGCAAGAGGTTGACTCGCCCGAGACCGGGCAGGATTTCGGGTCCAGGGCCAAGCAGGCAGCCTCCGACCTGGCGTTCGGCCAGGCCGTGACTATCCTGCCCAGGGACACGGATCGATATGGCCGCACGGTGGTCGAGGACGCCGACCGCCTTCCCGAGGAGGAACTCGTCCCGGACCCTCTCCGCCGACACGTAGAAGCAATCCGCGTCGAGGTGGCCGACGAATCTGTCTTTGTGTCCAGGCATGGACGGATGAATACTCGAACGCCCGACGTCGGTCAAGCCGGCGATGCGTGGAATACACCTCCCCCCTGGCCCCCTGGGGATTCCGCCGCAAGGGGTTTCCGCGACTACAATGTCTGGCCACCCATATGTCGATCGCCGGGCCGCAAAGTCCAACTGGAGCCTTGAGGTATTAGCCCCTGATGTTGAGGTTGGTCTGGCCGGCGTTCATCGAACGTTGGATCTGATGCATATTCCTCTCGAGTTGGCCGGTGTTGGCGTTGATGCCGTTCAGCTGCTGGCTGATGGCGAAGACGGCGGCCTGGGTCTGCATGAGGATCTGCTGCATGGCCACGGTCGCGTTGTTGGTCTTGCCCATGAGGAGGCTGAACTGGTCCTTCACCCCCTTCTGGGCGTCGAGGCTGAGCTTCAGCGCGATGTCCTCAGTGCCCTGCTCGCCGAGGTTGGGGTTGGCCCGTAGCACATTGCCATCGCGGTCCTTGCCGATCTGACGGTGCATGTAACCCTTGAGCCGCCTCTGGACCTCCCCCCGGGCATCGTCCTCGCCGGAGAGTTTGTGCCATCCACCCTTGGCGTTCTTGTATCCGCCCTGGGCCATGACCATGGCGTATTCGCGGGCCGCCAGCTCCTGGAGGCCCTGGCCCTTGATCTGCGCCTCTTCCTGCTCGAGGTAGTCGCGATTCTGCTCCACGGCATTCTGGCGGCGGGTCGCCTCGTTCTTCTCCTTGTGCTCCTGGGCAACCCTGTCTTCCTCCTTGCGCTTCGTCTGGGCGTTGCCGGCCAGGGTCGCCGAGGAGGTGTCCAGGAGCTTCTCCTGGCCCTTCAGGTCGAATCCCTTCTCCTTGAGCTTCTCCTCGACCTGGGCCCGGATCAGGTCCTTGAGCACGTCATACTGCTGCTCGGCCGTCTTCGTCTCGCGAGGCTTCCCGGCCACCTCCAGCATGCCGCCGCTCTTCTTGATCTTGTCGATGAGATCGGAGTTCGACTTGGTGAAGTCGCCCCCCTTGGCCATGGAGTCGATCTCGTCGCGGATCTTGTCCGCCTCCTTGGCCTGGCGCTTCTTCGACGCCTCGCGGGTGATCTGCTCGGCCTCGTGCTTGTTCTTGCTCTTCTCCTGCTCGGCCGCTTCCTCGCGCTCCTCCTTCTCGACGCGCTTCTTGGTCTCGGGGCTGGCATCCCTGATGTAGTTCTGCTGCTCCTTCGTGAAGAGGTCGGGCGCCTGCCCCACGGCGGTCTGGAGCTGGTTGTAGGCCCCGAGGTCCCCCTCGGTCATGGCCTTGGTGACGGCCTCGATGCCCATGGTCTTGAACTCCTCGAGGCCTTCGGGGCCCTTCAGGCGGTCGAGCTCCTTCTTGGAGCCCTTCATCTGGGCCGCCCAGAACTTCCGATCCTCCCCCTCGGTGTTGTTGGCCTCTTCCAGGGCGCGGACGTAGGCGCTGTCCTCCTGATTGATCGCCCTCTGATGCAGGGACTTCGCCACGGCGGTGGCCAGGCCCTCCTTGTCGCCCCCCAGGTCCGCCAGCCCGTCCTTGATCCACTTCGAATCCTCGACCTGCGCGGTGCCCTTGATCTCCTTGAACTTCTTGAGGTTGGCCTGCTTCTCCTCCTCCTGCGTGATCTTGGCCTCGGTGTCCGCGATCGTCTTGCGGAGCTCGGTGTACTTCTCGAGCTCGCCCTTCGTCAGGGATGTGTTGGTCTCGAGCGCCTTCATCTGATCCTTGGCGTGCTCGACCTCGTCCTTCATCTCCTTGACGCTCTTCGCCGCGGCCGGGAAGGGGTTCTTCGACTCGAACAGCCGGGTGACCTGGTCCCAGTTGCGGTACAGGGCGATGGCGACCGTGGCGCCGATGGAGACGACCTGTCCGAGGCCCCCCAGGCCGACCAGCAGCTGAGGCAGGTTGTTCGTGATCGAGTTGAGCTTGGCCCCGAGGTCGCCGCTGGTGGAGGTGAAGTCCTGGAAGGCGTAGCTCCCCGCCTGGATCGACTGGCGGAGGTTCGACTGGGACTTGGCCGTCTTGTCCGCCGTGGCCGTCTTCTTCGCGAGGGCCGCATCGGTCTTGATGATGCTCCCGAGGTATTCCTCCTCGGTCATCTTGGACCGGGCCATCGCCTGGGCCACGTCGCGCTGGGCCTGCTCCAGGCCGTCGAGGTGCCCCTGCATCTCGGCGATGCTGGCGGTCAGCTTCTTGGTGGTGGCGAAGTAATCGGCCGTCGAGACGTTGCCCGCCTGGTAGGCGCTCTGCAGCTGCTGGAGGCCGAGCTTGGTGTAGGCCAGGTTCTCCTTGAGGTCGTCGATGGCCTCGGTCCCGGCCGTCTCGAATACGAGGCGTGCGATGTCTTCAGTGACCGCCATGGTGTGGCTCCCGGAATAGTGCGTTGAGGATCGCCTCGAGGAGGCGTTGGTGTACGGCGAGGTTGGTCTCGAACCTCATCGGGTCGGTGACCCCGGCGCCCGCGAGCGCCCTGAGGTAGGCCACCGCAACCCGCTCGATGCGGGGGCGGTCGAGCCCCTCGTCCCTGAGCGTCCGGGCCCACTCGTACTGCCCGATGATGATCTCGACGTCGATCGTGCCCGGGACGAGCGAGATGGGGGTGTGCTCGATGACCCTCGGCAGGCCGAACCCGGGATCTGGGAACGGCCGGGGCGTGTCCTGGTCGCCCTCGGGCCCGAGGAAATCGTCGATGGGGCGAGGGTCAGGCATCGCGACCTCCCGCCATGCGGGGACTGACAGCCGGCTCGCCAGCTCCATCCATCCGCCTCGTCGTCGAGGCGAGTGCGACGGCTTCGTCGCGGGGATCGTGGTGGTTTCCTCTCGCCGTGGCCATGGACCTGGCCTGCCTCTCGGTACTGATGGGCCTCTAACGAAAGATGCCGGCGCTCGGCTCCCCACGGAGGGAGGCAAGCGTCGGCATCCTCGGAGGGTCCCATCTCCCCGAGCCTCTAGCCCGCGACCGATCGCGATCGATCGCAGTCCCCACCTTGGCAGGCCGATCGGGTCGGCCCCGGCTTCACTTGGTCAAAAGAGGCGCCATCGGCATCTGACTTAGGACCACATGATTGTACCGCGATCGCGAGCAGGCACTCTAGATATTTTCTGGTCGAATGCATTAAGAAGTAGCCGGTGAATGACACTCTTGAAGTCAAAATGATCTCTGAGCATCACTTTGCAGAAACGTTCTCTTTTGTTAACCAGGGGGGAAGATGGGTTACGAAAATGCGGAAGCCCTGATGCGGTCGCTCATTGCCGCAACCAAGAGCAGCGATATTCGGAAGATTCTTGAGGAAATTGGAGATCATCAGAATGTTGAGCTCGACGTACCCTTCGGCGATTTCAAGTTCTGCTGGCATCCATTCGGCAATAAGATGTCCAATGCCTCTTCCATAGGACTAGGTAAAAAGCCCGGTCGGAGCCTTACGGAGCGAATCACCAATGCAACGGACGCGGTGCTGGAGGATCGGGCACCGCAAGGTGTTGCTCCTCCGAACTCCGCACGAGCTGCTGCCCAGCAATGGTTCGGACGTCCGATCTCAGGGCCCGGCGATGGCCTATTCAACAAGTGGGATTACGCGGCTCACAATTATGACCGTAAGTTCGCGGTCGTCATGTCCGAATGTGGTAGCAAATCCACTGCAACGATCGACGTCATCGACGACGGGATTGGAATCAGCCCCGAGCAGTTCCCCACCACCATCCTGAGCCTCCAAGAGGGGAACAAAATAAACAAATGGTACCTTATCGGTGCTTTCGGCCAAGGCGGTGCGGCAACGCTCTCTTTCGCTGACTACGCTGTCATCGTCTCGCGTCACCGCGAAAACCCACGCGTTGTGGGTTTCACTGTGATTCGGGTTCTCAATCTCAGCGACCACTACAAAGAGGACTGCTACGGCTATCTATGCCTCCTTGGCCCGTCAGGGAGCGTGAGCGTACCCTCATGCCAGATCGATGAGGAAGCACTGGAACTCTATCCACAGTTCACCGGACCGAAAGTTCCAGTGTTGCGCAAGGGAACGCTGGTTCGGCACATTAGCTACCAACTCCCCAAGCTTGATGCGTCGCTCCAGGCCAGCCCCGGGAACCTTTATCACTACCTCCACTGTTCAGCGTTCGACCCGCTCCTGCCGTTCCGGCTGATCGATCTCCGCAATAACGAGTTCAACGACCAGATCGTCACTGGAAGCCGCAACCGTCTCATGCGAGTCGACGAGTTCGACCCCGAGAATATCAGCACTGGCACGTTCATACGGTACGAGAGGCCCATGGAGTATTTTGTACCGCATGGGACGACAGATGCCTGCATCGGCATCGAGTTTTGGGTCGTCTTCAACTACCGCTCAGGTAAGGGTAAGAACAAAGGAGACGTCACACTCCGGACACACTCAAACGAGTTGTACGTGCAGACCAACTATCCTATCGTTGGCACGCTAAATGGTCAGAATCAGGGCGAGCTCTCGGCGCAAATTCTTCGCGATCTTCACCTAGGCCAGGTCGCTCGGCATATCGTTATCCACATCGACGCCTCCCGCGCCGAGAGCAGGATCAGGCGTCAACTTTTCTCCTCGGATCGAGAAGGACTTAAGGATGGCCAAGTACTGACGAGCCTCGTCCAAATGCTTGAGAAAATGCTCGGAGAGGACGAGACGCTCCACGAAATCGAGCGTGAGCTGACCGAGAAGCTGGCCAGGCGCGAATCCCAAACCACTAGCGAGGCGGTCAAACGCCAGATCGTTCAGCTACTTCAAGAAGCTGGCCTGAAGGTCCAGAGCGAAGGTCCGATGAACGTCCCTGGCGCGGGGGACGATAAGCAGCCCGTCAAGAAGTCCCGAAAGGGGAAACCGACCAAGGCAGCGCCGCTTCCGACGTTACCGTTTCCCCAGGTGACCCGGTGGGTTATCGTCCACCCAAAACCCTACCTTAGGGTTCACATAAATGACAACGAGTCGGTCTTGGTTCATACCGATGCCGACTCGGAGTTTGAGCGGCAGGGGAGACTCTCGATCCGCTCGGAGCCCGACTGCCTCGAGCTCGCCGGCCAGTCCAAGCTCACTGGCGGCCGGGTCAAGTGGCGGCTCAGGCCACGCCACACCGCCAAAATTGGTGACGTCGGCCGGGTAGTCGTTACGATCACTAAGCCCGACGGCACCCAGCTCACTGATGAGGTCAATTTCGAGGTGCTCGCGCCGCTCGAAGAGCGTACGAAAAAGTCGAAGGGTTTCGTCCCCCAATTCGACGTCATCGCTATCAACCCAATCGACGACCCTGAGCAATGGGCCGCCGCCTGGCCGCATTTATCGGAAGACGTAACTGACGAGGAGCAATCAGGTGTCGCCTACAAACCAATCTCTGCGGGAGGCGGCATCGTCGTCTATTACTCGACAGTCTTCGGACCATTCAAGGACCAGCTTGAGAAGCTGAAGGTGGAAGCCGCGGCTCTACCGTCGCTGTTCCGGACGAATTACGAGATCTGGATCGGCTACCACGCTATCCTCCAGGAGAACGCCCGAGGCGACATGAAGGCTGAGATCGATGATGAGCAACTCGAGAACATCCTCGAGGAGGACAGGACACGCGTTGCCAAGATGCAGGTAAAGCAGGCTCGCTCGACTGCCGACCTGATGAATAAGTCAATGGCAAAGGGCACCGAATAAGCCCATTAACGGCAGAGGAGCAGACCAAGATGGGCTTCGTCTACAACAATCCTACCGAGGCGATGGCACGGACTTTCCTAGAGATGAACGGCTGGTTGGTTCAAAACAGTTTGTTCACAGATCTCCTAAGCTCGCCAAATGGGCGATCATACCGGCTCGAGGCGGATCTTGTTGCATTTAAGCCTCCGAACACATCGGTCATTGGCGCGCAAGGCATCATTCCGCTCGACGAGCGACACGATGAGTCTGAGGATACACGCGAGTTCTTTGCTGGCCCTAACGCTGTCGATAACTGGGCATACTGCGAGTTGAAGGCCAACTTTCTCGATGCGGATTATGCCCGGCAGATTAGATCACTTGTGGGGCCGTCCGGGAAGGAAACGCTTCAGTCAAAGCAAGTGAGGATTGCGGCACGCTTCGGCGTTCCGCAACCGAAAATCGTTGTTATGGCCTACAACTTCACCAACGACGTGATTGATACGATCCGCGCGAACGGCTGGTATTACAAACGGCTCGAGACGATGTTCGACTTCATCCTCGACCGGTTCAATAACTACTGGGATGTCAAGTCGAGGATCGCCTATAACGATCCATGGCTCGACATGGTCAAGCACTTGTCAGCATTCAACTTCGCACGGCCCAAATCGAGTCCTTAGGGTAGCATCACCTGGCACGATGAAGGAGAAGGATCTCCTTCGACTGACGTACTGCATGGCGAACGTTGTTGTACCACTTGCGATTGGGTACCGCCCGCCAGAATTCTTCCTGGGACGGGCGGCTTGAGCCTTTAAACTCAAACGGGGCGAATCCCGCCCGAGACATCGCATCTAGGTAGAGCGCTAGTTGCTCGTTGGGTCTGGCAAACCCAACGAGTTGGGCGACGACACAATCGTCAGGGACAACGCTTCTGATTGCAGTGAAGCAGGAAAAGAGCCGACCGAAATACTTCTCGTCGTGGTCTAGACGACGACGATCGCAAAATGTGTAGAACGAACCACCTTGACCGTCATTCGATTCAGTTATCCAGTAGGGAGCGGCTGTTTCTCTGCGTCCAAGCACCTGCCATCGGTGGTAGAGCACGTGGACGCCGGGATATGGAGGAGAAGTGACGACGAGCCTAGGCGGCCTGCACTGGAGGAGTTTTGATTTTAGACTGCCAATGGAGTCGGTCGCACAATGATGGGCTTCAATTGTCGCCGGTTTTTGCTGAAGTGAATCGACTTGTTGCCGAAGAGCCTTGAGCCCATCTGCGACGAGCCGTGTGTCCTCGACGATCTTCGCACGAAACTCGGCGGCGGTAGGGAGAGCTTTCTTGCAGTCGACTGCCCATTGGACGGTCTTCAGGATAATGCACCTGGCCGAGAGAAGCAGGTCGCCTTCGAGCAGATCCATCGCACTGTTGATCGCCTGCTCGGCTATCTTTCGGAATCGCCAAGGCATGTTCGTCTGGTAGCCAAGCGCCTGGTAGTAAGTGTGGCGGACGACTGGCTTTCGCGGCGACAACTCGGGTGCGATCAGTTCGGCCCAAATTCGCAGCGATTCGAGGTCTTCGTCAGTGACGAGTAGCGTCTTCACCCTGGCCAGAAAAACAGCTAGTTGATTAAGATCCGTCCCAACGGCGTGCCGACCAAGGGCGAGAGCCTCGACAAGACTCGTGGAGCCACCCATGAAGGGATCGAGAATCGAGTCACCCGGTTCGGTAAAGAGTTCGATGGCAGTTCTAGCGAAGAGTGGCGAGAATCGAGCTGGGTAACGATAGATGTCGTGCGTCAATCCCGAGACGATGTTTCGATCGTTTATTGCGTCGAGGAGCGGTTGGAGGTTCATGCCCTATCCTCCATCGGCATTTGCCTGTACCACTCCATCCATTGCTTCGAGGAGATTCCGGTTAGCTCCTCAATCTTCTCGAAAGCATCGATCAAGGGCAGCCGCCTCCCAGCCTCCCACATCCCGACCGCCGTGTGCGAAACACCTAACTGCCTTGCCAGAACAGTACATTTCCATCCCTCAGGAGGCTGCTTGACGCGCCACTGCCGAAGAGGGTTCCGATCACGCCATTCTGTCATGGATTCCGGCGCACTCGCTCGACGCTTGGCCACAAATATTCCGGCGGAAATCCGCAATGTGTCCCAATGCAGAAGAGTTTATCTGACCAGACTGTAAGCTCATGCTTCAGCAGTTGCAACAGTTGGTT
Organism: Singulisphaera chitinilytica; assembly: GCF_049331405.1. NCBI lineage: Bacteria > Pseudomonadati > Planctomycetota > Planctomycetia > Isosphaerales > Isosphaeraceae > Singulisphaera > Singulisphaera chitinilytica. The sequence goes on along the minus strand of NZ_CP186274.1, from coordinate 3,897,142 downwards.
CATTTTTTCATGGGAATTAAGTGGCCGATTATTTCGATTGTATGGATTGGGAAACGTGTGCTTCTAAGCTTCTTTTGACTCGCCCAATCAAGTTCCTGAGGAGTTAGATTGGCTTATGGCATATGTCACATGAAAATTTATAACTAGAATTTTTAGGACGTCGATTTGCTCTTGTTCGCATTTTCGCTGCATTAGCGATACAGACGAGTAGCCAGGGCGTTCGTGACATAGTCCCGGCAGTACGCCCGGATTGATAGCCGGTCGCTTCTCCGCTCGTGCTGGGCCAAGCCCCGTTCGAGGGCGATCCGAGCGTCCATGGCGGCCCGGACCCTCGGCATCGTCAGGAGCCGAGGCCCCTGGCTCCGGGGGCATGCGTATCCGGCGGCCTCTGCCGACCGGTAGGCCCTCGGCCAGAGCTTCTCCGCCTCTGCCCACCAGTGATCGTAGAAGGCCCTCTGGCGGGGCGTGAGGGCCGTCAGCGACAAGGCGAGGCTGGCTTCGAGGCGATCGAGTCTCGTCCCGACCCGATGCGTTTCGTGACCGTTTCTCAACATGCAACCATCCTCCGCCTCGGGGCCCGAGACTTCCGCCTCGCCCGAGGGTTCCCGGCCGCCAACTTCCTCCGCCCGGCCTTGGCCTTGGACGGCTTCGGGTTGAGCAGTCGCTCGACCTTCCGCCGCAAGCGGGGGTCGATGGCGATGGTCCGGCCGAAGAGCAGGAGGGGATCCTCGGTCTCGGGGTCGATGAGGACGTCGGGCCCCGGCGCCTTGGAGAGGAGCAGCTCGGGGTGCTTCAGCTCGTAATGCCCCCTCTGCCGGAATGCGTGCGCGAACCGGGGGGCCTGGCCCGAGGGGATCCACCGGGGATCTTCCTGGTATCCGACCTCGACCAGCTCGACCTCGAGGGCCTGGGCCGCGATCGGCGTCAGGGTCCAGGTCAGCTCCCTGGCGAGGGTCCAGCGCTCGACCAGGCCGGCGGCCTCGAGGGCCCCGAGCACCTCGGGCGGATGGCCTTGGCTCGCCAGGTCCTGGGCCGACGACCACGCCAGCTTACCGCCCACGATGACGGCGAGGGTCCCCCGCTCGGCTTCCGATAGCTCCATCGCCCATGCCCCCCGTCCCGCCGGCCTCGGCAGTCGAGTCATCGCAGTCGGCTCGTGATTGCGCCAGTGAACGTCGCGGAGATACGCCAGCCTCAACGCTGGCATGGAACCATGATAGCGGATCAGTGTCTTCGAGTGGAGATGCGTCCAGCTTGTCAGCCCCGTTCACTTGTAAGGCGCACAGTTGCGAATGTGCGATTATCATCGAAATGACAGTGCCGGCGACCGCCTCCCTTAGCAGAGAGACAGGAGTCGGCATACTCGGGAGATCTCAATCCCGAGCTTCTAGCCCGCGGTCACGATCGACCGCAGTCCCCACCCTATGCAGCACAAGTCTAAGTGGACTCCTCAATGGTCTCCGCCCAGAACCAGACGCCCCCCGGGTCGGTGTCGCCTACCTCGATCCGCTCGCCGGCCTCCCAACCTCGTCCGCTTAGGGTCGCGACGTATACGGGTAGGTAACCCCGCAAACCCATCGCGGCGCCGCAGCCCGAGGTGAAGCTGACGCCGGTGAACCTAAACGTCCGGACCTGTCCGGACGGGTGATGGCGGAAGGTGAGGGCCGCCTCGGCGCCATGCGTCGCATCCCCGGTGTCGAGGACGGCCCGCTCCAAAACATACTCTCGCTGATCCCGGAAAAGGGGATGCTGTGAGTCGTAAGGCTTCGAAATCACGAATGCCCTCCAAGCAGGCTAACTCAAATTCGGCCTGGGCCGTCGCGGTGGCAAGTCTCCGATGGCGTACTCCAGCCTTTCACATCTGGCCGGCGAGTCCATGATCTGCTACATGCCAACTTCCATAGCAGTCCTCCTTTTCGGAGAACCAATATAACTCGCCGGATCACCCAAGGGCCCCAGTGGCCAGCGAGAGGATATGCTCCCGGACTTCGAGGGGCAGGGCGGGCCACGCCAGGATGAGCTCTGCGAGGCACGGGCCATCGAGACAAAAGTCGGTGGGCAATGGAGGGGCAAACGGAGGGGTGTCGGCGGCTAAGTCACCTCGGGCCAAAACGTTGCTGCGATCCTGAGTCGGTCTTGAAAACCGTAGATGGCGCAAGTCATCCGTGGGTTCGAATCCCACCCCCTCCGCTCCGCCAGTGTCCGTCAACTCCTGCCCTTGAGCGCCTAAGACCACAATCTCCAATGATTTAGGTTACTCCTGCCCTGTCCCATCCGGGCGGATACTCGCATCGGAGTTTCCGCCCGTATCCGCCTGCAATCGTCCCCATCCGTCCCCGGCGTGGGGCAATAGAGGGGCAAAGGGTTTGTTTATGAGTCCGGGTTCGGCCGAGGGCAGGGCCGCCAAAGTAGCGGACTGGTCGGCCAGGCCGACGTGGCTGTAGACCCCGAGCGTGAGGGTCGGGGTCGAGTGCCGGGCGAGGGTCTGGATCGTCCACTCCGGTACGCTCGATTGGGCCATGGTGGTGACGTGGAGTGCCGGAGGGCGTGGAAATCCTCCTCCTCGGCCGGCTCGTCATTTTTGGGATGCCGATACGCACGAGATCGCTCTGAATCAATAAGCTCGTGTACTGGGCGGGATGCCGAAGATGGGTCGGGAGAGTCATCTCCGCGAAAAGCGGGGATTCAGCATATCCCAAACGAAACGGTACCCAGAGCTCGAATGCATGGTGACGAAGCGTGCGGTGTAGCCGAGTAGAGATTTTCGAGAATCCGGAAAAATAAACAACGGATTCGACCACTCTAAGGCCAATTTCTTGGAAGCCTCCGTTCGGAACATCTTCTGAAAAAACAGGTTGCGTCATGACATGGATCAATAGTTGATGGCTTGCCGGCACTGGCCGCATCTCCTGAGCAGTCAACTTGTCATCAGCTTCGAGGTCGGGCTCACCAGGTGGGGGGGGACCGAGAAAGACATCGGCCTTGGACGATTCTGGTCGTTCGTCGATCGTACACTACCCGGGGCCCATCGATTCGACCGTCTCCGATTATGAAGACCGGCTCCCGTCGACCCACGAAGAACTCATAGCTATCGCTTACTCGCCAATTTGTATGACGTTTCTTACATAAGACTTGGTTTGTACAAATACCCTAAACCATTCCATATTCGAGAGAATTCGATCATCTCGAGCAAAGACCTTGAGGAATGCGATGACATTCTATGTTGACGGATGGAATGAATTGGTCTACGAGTTATGATCGCCACCCTTCGCTCTCGCTCCGCAACGCAGGTCTACCATTCACCTTCTCTGAATGGACAAGGATTCGTCCATGCTCGACGCGAATGACTCCAAAGTTCTTGATCTGATCCGCCCGGGCGACATCGTGCTCGACGTAGGAGGTTGGGCCCGGAGCTTCAACCGGGCGAATTACGTGATGGACGCGGGTCCCTATGAGACTCACGGGCTTCACTACAAGCAGTATCAAAATTCGGGGCCGCAAGGTGGAGCGGTCGAGCACTTCACGGCCGAGACCTGGATACAGCGCGATATCTGCGATCGCGAACCCTGGCCATTTCCCGATAAGTTTTTCGATTATTGCACCTGCTCTCATACGCTTGAGGATATTCGCGATCCCATCTGGGTTTGCAGCGAAATGGTCCGAGTCGCCAAGCGCGGATATATCGAATTCCCATCGATTCTTTTTGAGATGACGCGTGGCCGCGAGGACGGCGTGCCGGTTGGCCTCTGTCATCATCGGTGGCTCATCGATGTGACCGGCAACGAAGTCACCTTCATGCCGAAGATGCATTACATCCACGGCGATCGGCGGTTAAGCGTACCGCCACAGGTCGGCTGGAGTGCCCCTGATGAGCTCCTGGTGAGTTATCTCTTCTGGGAGGGAGAGTTCTCATTTCGAGAATCAGGGATGACGCGAGAAGACATGGCGGCCGTCGCTGCTCGGCTCAACCCAGAAGGTATCGTGGAAGAGACCGAGATCGATCGTATGCAGGCCGAACTTGATGCGACCCGGGCCGAACTGGCACGGACGCAACAACAGAACGGAATGCTCCACGATCGTTTACGACTCTTTGAAGGGGTCGGCGCCTCGGGCGTCAAGCTCGCTCGTCGGATCCATCGGATATCGTCCCGTCATCCTCGGATTACATCACTGATTCGCCGAGTGACTCGCGTCGCCTGACAACCTGGGGCTGCCGCGCGAGATTTCCTCCTTCTTCGAGGGTGGAGAATCTGTCCGCGGTGGCCTGGTTATACTCGCCTCTCAAACTCCTACCTTCCTCAGCTTCTCATCCGTGCCTAGAGCAGAGACCTATCCAAGCCACGAAAAAGTTCAACTCACTGGCACCTTTCATTGGTGTCGAAGCACGGAACCAGTATCGCCCAACAAACGATCGCCTGCGCTGGACCTTGATCGACACGTGGTGCAGTTTCTACACCCTCCACGCAGGCAGGGCGAGTGCTGCGTAGAGGATCTCGCTGATGGATTCGGATATTCTCTGGATCGATAGGTTATCGGGGATCGGCGCGAAAACCACTTCGGTTCCAGTGCCGGAGGACCGATCCAGGCGTCCGAGAAATTGTCAGCCACTTCACCCGGCCAGGCGAAGTTTCCATCCGGCATTCGTGAGGAAGGGCGGCGTAGAGCATCGCCACGACGAAAACCGGGCCCATGGAAACGCGACGAATAGACTGGGTCGAGATATGTGGCCTCCCCAAAGACGTTGACCTGCAACTCGACGGGAATCCCGTGAACTTTTCGACGTCTGGTTGCGTTCAATATCTATAGGGTCGTCGGCCGCTTGCGAGAGGTGGTCAGGACCCGGCTAAGGTGGCCCCGCCGTGCGACGCTTCGTGTTGCACGTGCGGGGCTCTTTGGTTCGAACACCGCCATGTGTCCAAGCGTGGCAGCCGGTTGCGGATCGTCGGATTTGCGAATGGTGTCTCCCAACGACTGCGACCATCCACTATGCCGTATGACTTGACGTCTGTTCCTGAGGTGGCACGATGTTACCCATACGAACGATCCTCCATCCGACGGATTTCTCCGAAGCGGCGAATAACGCCTATCAGCTCGCACGCATGATCGCTCGGGATTGTGACGCCAAGGTTATCGTTCTGCATGTCGTGGGCATTGAACTCGATCTGCCCCACCCGATCGACACTGAACTCGGACTCGCGTTCGATTGCTCCCAGGACGAACACAGTCGACATGCCGCTTGGTTGAAGCGGCTCCACGAGGACTTCGACGGCGATCCCGAACTTCGGCTCGAAACGCGTTTACTCTACGGTGACGCGGCGACGGAAATTGTCCGCGAGGCCGCGAAAATATCTTGTGACTTGATCGTGATGGGGACGCACGGTCGGAGCGGGGTGATTCGAGCCTTAATGGGGAGCGTCGCCGAGTCGGTCGTTCGTCATTCCTGCTGTCCGGTCCTGACTGTCAAGACCCCACTCTCAGATCCGGCCGACGAACGCATCAAAGTCTCTCATGAGGCCACGTCGGGGTGATCTGTGATGGCCTCTGCAAGAAAGGATCCTGAAATCGCTTTGATTCTTAAGAACCCGCCTATCCACTCCAGAAGGGTGTAAAACGATGAGGGCGCACTCCGGACACGCCCATTCGCCGGCGGTCGTGAAAGTCGAAGAGATGGTCGGGTTCTCGCGCGAGAGTTGGGATGAAGCGGCGAGGATGCTGGTAGCCCGAGCTTCCAAGTCCATCTATCACATCACTGGACTGGACGTACTCTGCAAGACCGCCGTGATCATCGACGGCAAGATCACCGAGTATCACGTGACCGCCAAGGTGGCCTTCGAAGTGGAACAGGCCGCCTCCGAACAGAAATAGAAGAACATGTTTTGTTGTGATAGCTGAGTTTTTGATGTGAGCTCGCGGGGAGTCGGGATCGCCGCCGATGCAAAAGCCCGAACAATGAATAATCTACGATCGAGCCGAGGGCCCTCACCATGAATGCCGATCAGAATCGCGTGGTCGTGAAGGACGAACTGTGTTCTCTCTGCTTGATGCCCATCAAGCACGTTCATCACCGTCATTTCCCGGAAATCCAGGTCGAGTGCTGCTCAACCGCCGCCTGCATCGCCCAACTCGCAGAATTGTTGGGTCGCCACCGCGACAGCGCCTCGAGCCTCTGGCATCGAGGAATGATCGAAGAAGCTATCGCCGACGTCACCGCTTTCATCGAGTCGTCAGATCAGGCCTCTACGGCATCCCAACCTTCTTGCCGATGCCATCCTCCTGGCGACATCGCTTCCGGACGGGAGCTGGCGGCGAATCAAAACATTGCATGATTCGGCACGCGTGAGGGTTTAGCGGTAACTCATACGTGATGTCAAATTACAAACACTTTCCTTGGCCTCAAGAGCTCGGAAGGGGGCGAAGGCAAAACCATCATGGAATGGGTCTTGTTCAACTCGTTGTGCCCGGATGCTTGATCGGCAGGGATCATCATCGCCAATGAGTCTGGCTCTTACTTCTCGGGCGCGACGGATCTCGTCGGAAGCAGCGGGTCGCGATTGTTAGGGCTTCTCGGTTTCGGCTTCTTCGCCGTTCCGCGCGCCATGGAATCGATTCTGGATCATCAGAGGATCATCCAGGCCATGCCATGGAACTGTCCGTTTCGTGTGCATGAGCTCGCCCCCACACCTCGTACCAGCCGGGTTGGGCAGTCCGACCCACCTTGCAATCGCCACATCGAGAGAACACATTTTCCTTCGCATTATTGACAGGCAGGTTGATCGCCACGAGTCGAGGTGGGTAGGCCGACGTGTCGTGGATACGGCGATCATCCCGGACCCAACTCCATGATCGAGTTCAGCAGAAATCGCCCGTTATCCAGTCGGGAATCACGAGACAATCGAACCCTGAGTTTGGAGGATTTCCTTGACGATTCTGGCCTTCTGGCCGTCGATTAGTCGTTGCTCGCGGCCGTTGATGTGGTAGACGAGCTGACTGTGATCGAGGCCGAAGAGGTGGAGAACCGTGGCCTGGAAATCGTTGGGGGTCACGATGTCCTCGACCGCGCGATGGCCCACCTCATCGGTGGCCCCGTAGGTCATCCCCCCCTTGATCCCGCCGCCGGCCATCCAGACGGTGAAACCCTGGCCGTTGTGGTCGCGACCGGCCGAGGCCTTGGGATCGCCCTCGGTGACGGGGAGGCGGCCGATCTCACCGCCCCAGTGGACGAGGGTCGTCTCGAGAAGGCCACGCTGCTTGAGATCCTTCACGAGCGCCGCGGCGGGCTTATCCGTCTTCCGGCAGATCGCGGGAAGGCCATTCTTGATGTCGGTGTGGTTATCCCAGGGCTGACCGCCGAGGAAGAGTTGGACGAACCGGACACCACGCTCCACGAGACGGCGAGCGATCAGGCAGCGCGTGCCGTACTCGCGGGTCTCCTCGTTGTCGAGGCCATACAGCGTCTTGATGTGAGCAGGTTCGTTCGAGATGTCGAGGGCTTCCTTGGCCGTCGTCTGCATTGCGGCGGCGAGTTCGTAGCTGCGGATCCGCGTCTCGAGGTCGGTCTCGCCAGGGTGCTTCTCGAGATGCCGGCGATTGAGCCGGTCGAGGAGAGAGAGGTTCTGGCGCTGGGTCTCGCCGCGGAGCTCGGGCGGGGGATCCAGGTTCAGGATCCGGGGCTCTTGGGCCCTGAGGACCGTCCCCTGGTACATCGTGGGCATGAAGCCGCACGACCAGTTGTGGGTGCCGTCGACCGGATGGCCGCCGGGGTCGGAAAGGACCATGTAGGCGGGAAGTTGGTCGGACTCGCTTCCGAGGCCATACGTGAGCCAGCTTCCCAGCGTGGGACGGCCGGTCACGCCGGCGATACCGCCGTGGAAGAAGCGGATCGAGACCTCGTGGCCGTTGTGACCGGTGTGCATCGATCGGAGGACGCAGATGTCGTCGACGATGCCGGCCGTTTCGGGCAGGAGTTCGGAGACCTCCGTGCCGCACTGGCCGTGCTTGGCGAACTTCCATGGGGAGCCGAAGAGGGATTTGCTCGCGCGATTAACAAAGCTGAAGACGACCTCGCCCTTATATTCCTGGCCGTGGTGTTTGGTCAGTTCGGGCTTGGGGTCGAAGAGGTCGACGTGCGACGGCCCGCCGTGCATGAACAGCGAGATCATCGCCTTCGCCGTCGGGGCGAAGTGGGGTGCGCGGGCTCGCAGGTCCAGCGGTAGGTTCTCGCCGGGTTTCTTCGGTGTCTCGGCCAGCGCCCCATCCTGTCGAAGCAAGTGAGCCAGGGCGATCGCCCCGACACCTGCAGCCGTCCCCGCCAGGAACTCGCGCCGGGTTCGGAAAGGCAGTTCAATCGACATAGAGAAACTCGTTGGAAATGAGGAGTTGCTGGCAGAGATTCGTCAGGGCGGCGAGCTCTTTCTCCGGCCCCGGCGTGGAGGATTGTCTGGCGCCGAACTCGGCCGCCCAGGCCGCCTCCTCGGGGGAGATCTCTCGCTGGTAAACGAGCTTCCAGGCGTGCGAGACCTGCCGCGCCATCAGATCCGACGCCGAGCCTGCGGGCGTCTCGCCGCGGATGCGCTGGGCAAGATGCTTGGCGTGAGCGAGAATGAAATCGCTATTCATGAGCACGAGAGACTGCGTCACCGACGTGCTGGGGACCCGCCTTTCGCAGTTCGTGACCATGCTCGGGGCGTCGAACGTCGCGAGCATCGAGACCGGCTTCGAGCGGCGAGCCTGGAGGTAGAGGCTTCGCCTCGCCGAGTCCTTCTCGGGCAGGACGTGCCCGACCATGTCCTCGGCCACCGGGATCGGAGGTCCGTACATCGTCGGGTCGAGCCGACCGCAGACGTGGAGGATGACGTCGCGGATCTCCTCGGCCTCGAGACGCTGCATCGGGAACCGGCTGTAGAGCAGGTTATTCGAGTCGGCGGCTGCGCTCGCCTGGCTGATCCTCGAAGACTGCCTGTAGGCGGTCGAGGTCATGATGAGCTTGTGGATCCGCTTCAACGACCACCCCTGGCGGACGAGTTCATCGGCCAGCCAGTCGAGCAATTCCGGATGGCTCGGCCTCGTCCCGAGCACGCCGAAGTCGCCCGGGGTGTCGACCAGGCCTCGTCCGAAGTGGTTCAACCAGATCCGATTCATGAGCACCCGACCGAGCAGGGGATGATCACCCTTCACCAGGTGGCGTGCGTACGCGAGGCGTCGACCCGAGGTCGGCAACGCGCCGTCCTTCTCGGGGATCTCGAACCGCTGGCCCTCGGCCCCGGCTATGGTCAGGTCGCCGGGGACGACCGGCTTCGTGGGCTGTCGATGGTCGCCGCGATAGAAGATTTTCGTGACCGGCACGGTTCCCGGGATCTCGTCGAGCACACTGACGAAGTCCTCGACCGGCTTCTCGGCCCGCTTCGCGTTGACCTTCCCTTGCTCCTTCGTCAGGTCATCGGCCGCGGGTTGGTCGTACTGATAGAGGACGCCGGGGCTGATGTTTACGCTCGGATTCGAGTCGAGGAGCTTCTTCTGCTCGTCGGAACGCTTGGCGGGATCCGTGTCGAGCGCGGCCTGGAGCTTGCCACGCAGGTCCTCGGGAAACTTCGCGAGTTCCTTCTTGGTTGCCGCAGCGATGTAAGTATTTGTCTTCGTCGTGACGACTTCCTGGAGCTTGGCCGCCTCCGCCTCGATGGCGCTCGACTTCGCCCTGTCCGCGTCCTTGAACAGGGAGATGAGGCGCTGCCCGGGCCTCCGCCAGTGATTGGTGTCCAGGGCCGGCTCGAAGACGGCTCGGAGCCGGTAGTAATCGGCCTGAGGGATCGGGTCGTAGCGATGGTCGTGGCACTGGGCACATCCGACCGTCAGCCCGAGCATGGTCGAGCCGACGATCTTCAACGTCTCCGACACGACCAGATTCGCCGCGAGCGGTTCGTCCGAGGCTCCCGTGGAGGTGCCGTCGGCGGCGGTCCGCAAGAACCCGGTGGCGGCGAGCAACTCGGCATTCTCGGGGCTCAACTCGGTCCACGGCCGCGGGACGAGTTCATCTCCCGCCAACTGCTCGATCACGAAGCGGTCGACCGGCTTGTCGGAGTTGAGCGAGCGGACGACGTAGTCGCGATATTTGTAGGCATACGGCCGGACGGAGTCCTCGCTGCCGTTGCCGTCGGAGTCGGCGTAGCCGGCCACGTCGAGCCAGTGTCGGGCCCAACGCTCGCCGTACTGGGGCGAATCCATGAGCTGGTCGAGCATCCGCTCGTAGGCGTCGTCGGAGGGATCCGCGACAAAGGCATCGATGGCCTTCTGCGTGGGCGGCAGGCCGGTGAGGTCGAACGCCGCGCGACGGATCAGCGTTCGTGGGTCCGCGTCAGGGGCGAATTCTAGACTCCGTTCGCGAAGTCTCGCCAGGACGAGGGCGTCGATCGGGGTCCGGACCCGATCCTTCGCTTCGCAGCTAGGTGGGACGGGCCGGCGGATCGGCTGGAAGGCCCAGTATTCCCGCTCCTCGGGCGTGATGACCACGCCGGCATCGAGCTTCTCGGGCTCCTGTCGTTTGGTCGCCGCACCCGACGCGATCCAGCGCTCGATCACGGCAATCTGCTCGGGCGGAACCTTCTTCGGCCCGGGCGGCATCTCGCCCGCCTTGAGTCGCTCGATGAGAAGGCTCTCATCGGGTTTCCCGACCACCAGAGCGGGGCCCGTGTCGCCCCCGACCTCCGTGAAGCGCTTGAGGCGGAGGTCGAGCTTGCCCTCGGTTTTCTCGCCGCCGTGACAGTCGAGGCAGTACGCCTTGAAGATCGGGCGGACGTCCTTCTCGAACGTCAGGGCCTCACCCCCATCGGCGGAAGCCACCCCGGCAAACCAAGCGAGGAGGAAAACCATGGAATACGTCCGACGTTCCGCCATGGCGACTTGGCTCCTGAATCGAACCTCTCGGCCGAGGATCATCTCAATGCCTTGCCTCGGAGCGATTCTTCAAAGCAGGACCTGCCCGGGGCACGTGGTCGTTGTTCACGCCTCCTCTTGCCGAGGAAGCTATCGAGTCCTGGCCCCCCTCAATCGAGGGAGGCCGGAAGGTGGGCAACGCGCGGGTCGATCATTGCGAAAACTAAATCGCTCCAAGTTTCCTGTCAAATTATTGTTGAAATTTCCCGAAAACACAAGCCGAAGCCTCCTTGGAGCAGGCGAGGAGAGACGCCTCTCCAGGAGGTCCGGCAGGCTTGTGCGAGGATCTTTGTCTCAGGAACGCGCGAAGGTCGAGGCCTTCGGCGCCTCGTAGCGGATCGCGAGGTGGGGCGTCTCGAGACGCTTCTGGCCCGTCCCGAGGGAGCGACAACAGGCCTCGACCAGACCCGACGTGAGGAGGGTTCGTTCAATCGGGTAGGGGGTCTTGCCGGTCAGGAAGGTCTGTTCGGCCTTCGACATCAACGATGCCGAATAGGTGACGTTCGGGTTTGGCGGCAGGTAGAAGAGGGTCGAGAGGGGTTCCGACTCGCCTTTCAACGTTGCGGCGAAGGTGAAGTCGTTAACCAGTCCGTTCATCAGGAGCATCGTGGCCCTGGTGCCGTCGTTGTACTCGATGAGGTAGGCGACAGGATCCTTGACCCACTCGCGGATCTGCTCCGGGGTCGGGTAACGGTCGCTGAAGGTCTCGGGCTGAGCGAGGGTCTGGGTCCTCGCCATGCAGGCTTCGAACAGTTGGGGCGACCAGGCCTTGGCCTCCATCGCCTTCCAGAACGCGTCGCCTCGAATCGCCTGGACGGCGGCAACGCCGGTCTCGCCGCCTCGGCGTCGCTCGGCCATGCACTGGATCACTTCGAGGGCGTGGAAGTCGTAGCTATCGACCCCGCCCATCGCCAGGCAGAGCATCTCCTCGACCTCGGCCCCGGTTGGCATTTCGATCGAGGGCATCCGCCACGTCACCGGCAGCGATGAACCGGCCAGGAACGGGAATTTCAGCTCGCGGGAGATGTCGACCATCTCCTTGGCCCACTCCCATTTCCACGACAGGTGCTTGTCGTTGAAGATCGGGACGGTCTTTCCATCCTTGCGGAAGACGTCGGTCGCCTGCTTGAAGAATTCATACCGAGGGTAGGGGGTCTGGCCGTACTCGTTCTTGGGGTAGTTGCCATGCTCGCCGATGATCAGGACGGCGTCGACCGCCAGTGAATTCCCGCCGCAACGAAGGGCCTCGGCGACGGTGGAATAGATCGGGAAACCGAACTCCTTCGACCGCTTGCGACTCAGGTCGTTCGCGGGGAACTGATCCACGTAGGCCGCGACCACGTCGAAGGGAGGACGATGCCAGCGGCCTTCGATCGGATAGCCGACGAGGAACCGCTCGGCCATGTGCCAGGCGTGCGAGTGATATCGCCACTCGGTCGTGACGACCGCCAACCGCTTCCTCGCCGCTGGCGTCGTTTGAGCCCAACCCTTAGCCCCTTCCAGGGCACACCCGGCCCCGACCGCAGCCAGGAACGCTCGTCTCGTGGTCATGCCGCCTCCGAATTTCGTGACGCTTCGGATCAAGATTTCTGAGTGCCAGAAACGTGCGGACATCCCAGCCGATCCGGCCTGATCCCTCCCGCCAAACTTTTGATTCTGACGCGGAGGACGCGAGCCATCGCGTCAGTCTGGGAAATCTGCGGAGGAGGATTCGTGACTTTGAGCAACGCAATCCCGCGAGGCGGATCGGTGGGAGCCGTCGATGAAGAGTCTACTGCCTCGGAAGTGGCGGGGCCAATCTTAAGAATCCGGTCCAGGACAAATGGCCTAAGAATAAATTGCAAAAGATCTTCATGCGATTATTTCATCAAATACGAGGACTTTTCCCACCCGGTCGACTCCCCACGCCGTTTCACTTCTCCTTGAGGACGCCAAGCTTTGGATCGCCAAGATCTAACTTGTACATGATTTGGTTGTATTCGTAATAGGGCGTGGGATGGGGGTTACCGCTGAACGTATTGACGTAGGTGCCTTCGAAGTAGATGTATCGACCGCCATCGCGATCGAGGAACTCGTGCTGCTTGGGATTGTAGAAGTCGTGGGCATCTCCCGGCTTGTTGGCATGGGTGATGATCTTCCTGGCCTTGATCCAGGGGCCTTCCGGGCGATCGGCCTCGCTGTACCAGATTTCGCCGAGGACGGTCGCGCCCATTAGTTCGGAGCCAACCATCACGTACTTCTTGCGATATGGATTCCAGTAGCATGAGCCTCCGTGGAGCACGAACGGCTTGCCGGTCTCGGCATCCTGGAGTCGGAAGGGAGATTCCTCGCGAGTCATCTTCCCTGAGTCGATCAGGTCCTGCTGATCTTTCGGCACGAGTGGGGCCGTGTTTCGCTTCCAGGCCCAGATGAGCTTGCCGGAGGCGTCTCGATCCACTTCGGCCCGCGTCTTATCGAAGGTCCGCGTACCGGGCTTGAGGCATGTGTAAGCCTCATATCCGGAGAGATCCAGGTATGAGGCTCGATCTGCTTTGACCCGCAAGGCGGGGTAGGGGACGGTGAAGACGAGGTAGTCGATGCCGGCATCGGCGACGCGCTGGGCATGCCCGGTCGGGAAAATCGGCGGTTCGCCCTCGATCGTCGAAGCCTTATCGAACTGCCTGGTCTCGTCGTTGAACTGGACGAACCCATTCTCGAGCACGTCCCCGAGACCCTGGCGGCGTTGATAATAGGCCAGCATTCGCTCGCGTCCGGACCCGTCCGGCACCACGACGAGGCCCGAGAGCCAGACGACCCCCTCGCCCTTCATCGGAGCCATCGGCCGGGAGAAGCCATCCTTGCCCACGAAGTAGGACAGGTCGAATCCGACCTCTGGATCGATCTTCTCCGGCAGGGGAGTCGTTGCGCCCGAGGTGGCGAAGTTACCCAGAGAATAGGAGAGTCGATTGGTGTCGCCGTAGAACCAGTACGTCCGCCCCTGGTAGACGGCCGCCAAGACGCTGTCCTGCCCCGTGACCTGGGCATTCAGCAGAGGCGAAGCAATTGGCGTTTTCCGGCCCAGGAGCACGGAATCGCGGTAGATCCCTTGGCCGGTGATCCGGTAAAGCCGCTCGGCGATGTTGATCCGATTGATCTTGAGCTTCGCACTCTCGCCAGGCTTGACTTCCAGCGCCACCCCCTTGGATCCGAAGCCATCCTTTGGGAACTCGTAGCCATGCGCCGTGATGCCGAAATAGACGCGCTGGCCCATCAAGCCTGGCTCGAAGAAGGCCACGAGGCCATTCGAGTCGGTGTAGAAGCGAGCCCCCGCCGTCGTTTGCAACTCGACCATCGGGACCCCGCGCCCGGTCTGCTCGTCGATGGCTTCGATGGCGAAGTACCGGTTGGGAGACTCGTCAGGCGTCCCCGCCATGAGGGCATACGTTGCAATCGCGACTCTGGCAAGGATGCTCATCTGCCTACCCCGTATCTCGCTCACGCGACGAACCTTGTGCGTTCCGCGTACGATCCTCACGACTCGACGACCACATAGGGTGTCAATCGTTGGGTTCCGTCACGCACAGAGGTCCGTCGAAGAACCCCTTCGCCCCATACTTCTGTAATGCCTTCTGCTGATGTTGCCAATCCATTGGCTTTTGAAATGTCGCGGGCGAAGGGAAACTTGGAGGGGTGGAAGAGTCCCGCGCGAGCAGCAGGTGTCGCACCTCAATACGAGACGGGCAGATCTGGGACGACCGTCACGAAACGTGTCGTCTCGCACGATCGCGACACAATCAGGGACAAAGAACACTCGGCCGATGTGCCGAATCAAGGTTCGGGCTGGGGCGAGACTCGGGCTCGGATCATCCAGTTGCCCTTGGTGAAAGCCTCGGGATCCCCCTCATCTGGCAGCCCAGTGAACGAGGTCTCGCTCTTCCTGCCGTCGAAATGCATATAGACCCCCTTGGTCTGAGCGGGGTCGAAATCCACCGCGACGAAAAACTTGGCGGGAACTGTCGTGGGTTTGACATTCAGATCGATCCACTTCGGCTCCCCGCGCTGGAAGGTCGAATAGGGGAACGAGAAGGTCGCCAGCTTCTTGAAGTTCTCGTCGCAGAGGTAGATCTCGAAGTTTTCCTTGGGAGGCCTGGACGTGCCATATCGCGAGCCGTAGAGGCTGACGGACGTCAACTGCCAGGATCCGCCCGGAGCCTCGAAACGCACGGCATGACCCGAGCCGGCGATGCTCCGCATCCCGGAAGACTTCCCCTCGTCCTTCTTCAAGAGAACGGCCTCGGCCTTCTTGGGTCCTGACTTCTCCACCGTCTTGGGCTGAGTCTGTGCAAGAACCGGGGAGGACCCGAGGGGTGGCACTCTCGAACCCTTGCTCGGGATCGGTCTCGATTCACCTCGATTCGAGTCTTCCAGCAGAGACCAGGCCGGGGCCGAACCGATGACGGCCGTGGCCGTGACGAGCAGCGCGGCCAAGATCTTGAACCTGGGATAGCCCATGGTGGCACTCATTCCTTTCGCGAGAGCGGCCAGCGAAGCAGGCAGGGCAGGGTGGAGAGACAGGTTCGAGGAGAGTTGGATCACGCTCCGAGTCATCCGCGTCGCCCACTCGGCCGAGGCGAGCGTCGATGCAGCTTTCCCGTTCAACGTCGTCCCGACTAGCCCCGCCGCGTCGGCCAAGCCGCGCCTGGTTAGTCGAGCCCTGAGTCGCTCGCGTCCCCGAATTAACCGAGACTGGAGCGTCCGGATCGGACAGCCGAGTCGCTCCGCAGCCTCTTCATAAGAGAGCCCGTTGATATGGAACAGAATCAGGGACGCACGATACCGCTCGGGTAATCGTTCGAGCTCTTCCATGATCGCTTGCCAGGATCCGGAGTCGGAGTATTGCGGCTCGACGATCGAAGGTCTCGCGGCCCGAAACTCGAGCCGGCGCCGACGTGACGCCTGGATCTTCGCCCGAGCGGAGACCCGCGAAGCGACCCCGAATAGCCAGCTCGCCAACGACCTCGACTTTCGGATCGACGACGCATGCCTCGCGAGGACGAGGAACGTCGCCTGGGTGGCATCCTCAGCGTCGTGTCCATCGCCCAGGATCTTGCGGCAGATGCGCAAGACCATGGGTCCGTGCCGCGCGACGAGGACCTCGAAGGCCGTTTCCGCCGTGTCCTCGTCGCCGTTCAAATACCTGGCGAGCAGTTCCGTATCCGAATATTGCGAAAGGTTCGTCCCGCCGAAGACCTTCCGGATCGAGTCCATGACCTGGGCCGAATCGCTCGTTCCCATCAGCGTCCTCTCCACCTCGAACCGATCTCGTGTCGTAGTGTCCCCTCGCCTGGAAGAATGCTTCAACTATTTCTCGAACCGTCGGGGATTGCCATGCCCTGCGCGAGATCGTGCGAGCCGGACCTAAGAGTTCGCACGTTTCGCCACGTCGAATCCATTCGCCAAGACTCTTGAGCTTTCCTCGCTCTTGAGAGACTCTGAGAGCACCACGCCGGACTCTCCAACCGGCATCGAAGTCAGAGACGAAGGCCTTCCCCCCAGCCTCATCGTCTGACGCCCGCTCATTTCCACTCTTCAACTTCGTCATTCCCGTTGTCGCCTTTCTCGGCGACAACGTCGTCTTCTTCGTTTTCGGGAGTCATCGCGATGAGCACGGTCGAGTCGGAATCCCCCACGAATCCGCCGGCAGGAAGCGATCTGGGCGAGGCGGGGATCGTCAAGCCCTTGGAGACGGCCAGGTCCGGTGGCCGGATCTGGGGCTTCCTCGCCCTCGGGGTATTGGTGGGAGCACTGGGGTCCTGGCTCGCGGCGGAGTCGGTCCTCTCCGCCTATCGGAGCCAGACCTCGCCCAAGCTCAAGCCGGTGCAGGACGAGAAGGATGCGCTCCTGCTGCTGACGGCTCGCGTCAACTCGGGACGTCTCGCCTATGTGGCCGTCGGAGGCGTCTTGCCGCTTTGCCTGGGAATTGCGGCGGGGCTGGCGGGTGGATCCATGCGCCGGTCATTGGTGGGAGCCGGGATCGGGGCATTGGGAGGGATCGCGATCGCCGCATTGGCGACGAGCCTGGCCCTTCCCGCCTTCTATAAGAGCTGGGAACCTTCCTCATTCGACATGACAGTCCCGCTCATGACGCACGGGGCGATCTGGTCCAGCATCGGTGTGGCGGTCGGCCTGGCGATAGGGATCGGGCTTGGAACGGGGGGATCGGCCGCTACCGGCAAGGCCATTGTCGGCGGCTTTTTCGGGGCGATCGCGATGACTGCCCTCTACGAGGTCGTCGGTGGGATCGCCTTCCCGAGCGGGAAGACGGAGTTGCCCTTCGCCGACTCGATGCTCCTGCGTGCGATGTCGATCGTGCTGCTCGCCATCATGACCGCGGCGGGTGCCATGATGACCCGAGCCATGTCGTTCACCCGACCGGCTTTACGAGAGGCACCGGTCGTAGAAGGCACATCGACTTGATGGAGAAGCAAAAAGTCTCCGGCATCCCGCTCGGATGCCGGAGACTTTCGAGAAGCTCATCACGAATTCCTATCGACTTGCGACGATCGATCTTTCGATGACGTCGAATGGCTCAATAGCTATCCGCGCTGATGACCTCGCCACCATTGCGGGAGCCCAGTGACCAGTAGGTTTGCATGTTGATCGATTCCTTGAGGAACCTCACGCTGCCATCGGCGAACGCATAATTGGCACCGCCGGGGTGATTGCTGTTCGCGTTGATGAACGCTGAACCCTCCATCGCGCATTCGAGGCAGTCGCTGCCCATGCGGCAACTATGCCATCGGTACTGCTTCGAGTTTGGCGGTACGATGGTATTGAAGAGGGTGAACCCCCGCTCGCCAAGGGCCCAGGTCTGGCCTTCGTACTGCTTCAAGCCGGTGGAGTCGGACACGGCCGTGCCGGTCGCCCAGAATGTGTTGCAGGATTGGAGGGCCGTGACGATGGAGGTCCCGGCCGACCTCGCATCGAGGACCTCCGCGGCCGTGATCTCATTCGCGCCTGCCAAGCCGTTGCCCGGGTAGTTGGAGGTCTTCCCGTAGTCGCCAACAAGACCCTCGCTGAAGGCAATCGTGTTCGAGGTGCCGTCGGTCACGGCGCTGATCGAAACGGAATTACACGAGTTCACCGAGTTGTAGAGGTTGAAGATCCCATTCGTGTTCCCATCAACCGGATACGGCTGGGTGGAGGAACCGGTCGAGCCGTAGTAGCTGTTGATGTTCTGCATGCCTGCGAGGCCGTCGGAGGGGCAGAGGAATGCGCCGATCTTGCTCAGATACGACGTTGAGTTGACCGCGTCGGCCTGACCGTCGTAGCAGCAGCCCCAACTGAAGTTGGAGGCGTTGTAGATGGCATTCTGCTCGAGGTAGGGAAGGAGCATCGCCTGCGGGCTCCAGGCCGTCCACGTGGCGAGATTACCCGGAGGGGTCACTCCCGGGTACGAGGTCGTGGTCACGATGCCGGGGGGAAAGGCATTCGTGGCCGACTGATAATTGTGCAGGGCGAGCCCGAGCTGCTTCAGGTTATTCACACACTGGGCGCGTCTCGCGGCTTCGCGGGCGGCCTGGACGGCCGGCAAGAGCAGGGCAATCAGGACGGCGATGATGGCAATCACGACCAACAATTCGATGAGGGTAAATCCGCGTCGTGCCTTCATCGGAGGTCACTCCTTCCACGATCAGTCGAAGATGAGGAATATGGAATTCACAGGGGAAGCCACGTCATGTCTTGGGGGGGAGTGTTTTCGGGGGGGAGGCCTGATCAGGTCACCCTTTTCGACTCGATCCCTTGCCGGACCTTCCCGGCCCGCCACGCGCCTTGGCCTTCGTCGCCGCACGCGCCTTGTAGGAGTCGCGGCGCGACTGCAGCTGGGCCTTGGCCTCTTCGCTCATCTCCACCATGTTGCCCGACTTCGAGCCGCCGCAGCCGGCCGCTCCGACGACGAGAGGGGCGGCGAGGTAGAGGGCCGCCCGGAGGAAGCCGCGGCGATGCCCGCCTTGTGACATCTGCATAATCATCGCCCTAGGGGTGGTTCATGGTTCAAGATCACAGCGGATGAAGACTCCCGAATGTCAAAACTGCCGACGACGTTTCAGAGAACCTCTACGCATCAATTCGCCGCTCACGACGGTCAATCCGGCGAAAAGCACAAAAAAGAATATCAACCTCATTGTCAAGCGCATACGAACAAACGTTTTCTTGACCTGCGCCAGCAAGAATCTCCAAACTCAGCAACTTTCGCTTCGAAACGCAGATTTGATCAAAAATCAAAATCCTCGTTTGCTCACTTCCTGGGCAAACCTGACGAGAATCGGGTCGTCATCCCCTCGCTCTCAACGATCGAATTAAGACGAAATCATCGTAAGAATTAAGACGTATATCCGCGTAAGTTGTTGTCCTGGAATGACTAAGTTGAAACACAGGAGACACGGCTCACCTCAAACCCTCATCGGGCTCAATCGTGAATCACTCTATAAAAGCACCCGTCGTGCCAGCATGCCCTTTCAGTCTCGTGTAACTAGCATCGAATATTGAGCCTCCAGGTTCACCTCAATATCGAGGCAAATAATTTCGCGGACAAATTCCACCACATGACGTCAGCGTCAAATCGCGGGGCGAAGTTCCCGAGAATCATGGAATGATTGAACCCGAGTAACTTACCGAAGTAAGTCATCTTCCCAGGGTCGATCCCCCGCGACGCCCTGGGAGCAAAGCACATTTCAGATTCAAATTATGATGTGCCAATAATTACATGTTAGCAATTTTCGACTATTTCAAGGCATGCTGGCGGCCCGCAGATCATCTATGTTAGATGCTGACGTGAAGATGCGATATGAAATGGCTGAGGTGAGAAGGATCGGCGGGAGTCGAGGTCACGTATGCGAGAAGGGGTCGTCTGATTCGCTGAGGACCTGGAGGAAGACTTTCACGACGCCGGGGTCGAGGACGGAACCCGATAGCTTCGCGAGATACTTCCGGACGTCTTCCTCGGGCCAGCCCGTGCGATAAGGCCGATCGGATCGCAGGGCGTCCCAGATGTCGACGGCGGTGAAAATACGAGCGGCGAGGGGGATCTCTTCCCCCTTGAGGCCTCGAGGGTAGCCGGAACCGTTCCAGTGTTCGTGATGACAGTAAGGGATGTCGAGGGCAGGGCGGAGGAACGCGATCGAAGAGAGCCACTCATAGGCGTAGGTCGGATGGCGTTGCATGACATTCTGTTCATCGGGGGTCAGGGGCCCGGGCTTCAGCAGGATGCTGTCGGGGATCCCCATCTTACCGATGTCGTGCAGCATGGCACCGCGCCTGAGGTGGACGAGCTCCTGCTCGGGGAGCCCGATGGTCGCGGCCAGCCTCTCGCTCATCTCGGTGACGCGCTGGGTGTGCCCCTCCGTCTCTCGATCCCGCAAGTCGAGAGCTCGCGACCAGCCCTCGATGGTGGCGTCGTAGGCGAGGACCAACTCGAGGTTGAACCGCTCCCATTCGTCGAAGAGGAGCGAGTTGTCGATGGCGATCGCGGCCTGTCCGGCGAGGATCTCGAGGAAGTAAAGGTCTTCCGAGTCGAGTTGGGTCGCCCTGCGATGGTGGACCTCGAGCACCCCCCTGACGTGCCCCCGACAGAGCAACGGGAACCCGTAATAGGTGACGAACCCCTCGTCCGCGGCGAGGGGCTCGTGCATCTGGGCCCACTCGGAGTCGGCCAAGTCCGGGATCTCGATGAGCAGCCGCTCCTGTGCGACTCGCCCCGAGAGGCCCTCTCCCAGGCGAATCCGGGTATGGATATTTTTGGCCTGGAGGAAGCCTCGACGCGCGATGTAGTGCATCGTCTGGGAGTGCGGATCCAGGCTCAGGACGCTGGCCGCGTCGATCTCGAGCTGCTCGGTGGCGACCTCGAGGAGGATGTCCAGTGTCACGCTCAGGTCGAGCGTCGTGCTCATCGCCACATCGACTCTGCGGAGCGCCGCGAGCCTCGCGACGCGCTTCTCGAGCCGACGGTTCAGGCTCGTGATCTCGGCCTCGGCCTGCTTCTGCTCGGTGATGTCCTCGGCGATCCCGAAGATGTGCTGGACCTTTCCCGTTTCATTGGGGATCGGGAAGCCTCGATCCCTGATCCAACGGATCGACGCGTCGGGCCTGACGATCCGATACTCGAGTTCCCAGGCCAATCCGAGCTTGGTCTGGCGATTGACGACCGAGAGAACCCTGCGCCTGTCGTCGGGGTGAAGGCTGTCGGACCAGACCTTCGAGATTTGGTGGAAATCCGGCCGGTCGCGACCCCAGATGCGTTCGAAAGCCGGGCTGACGTAAGTCACGTCGCCCTCCGGGGGGCCGCTGATCCAGAAAGCCTCGTGGACGTTTTCCTCGAACTGGCGGAAGCGTTCCTCGCTCTTCTTCAACTCCTCGATGGCCAGCGAGCGGTCGGTGATCGCCTTGACGAAGACGGCCCCGAGGATGTCGGCCGCGTTCGCGAGGGGAACTCCGTTCACCTTGGCAATTTCGGTCTCGCGGGTCCTGGGAGCGTCCGGGATCTGGTCACTCTCAGGCCATTCGATCTGGAAGGCTTGCAACAGAGCTTGTTGCTCGTCCGTCAGGGATGCCGTCCCCTGATCTGCCGCGGCCTCGACACCCTGGCTCGAGTCCTGTCTTGCATCGAGAGTCTCCTCGCCGAGGGCCCGGCGGGCACGCTCGATGAGGCTCGCCTCGCCCTGGAAATTAGAGGCCCCGGCCTCATCCTTGAGGGACTCGAAGACGTCGCGGAACAGACCGAGCTTCTTCTTCAACTCGGCCTCGGACCGCCGGGAATCCTTGAGATCGACCACGAGTCCCGCATTCATGCGCCTCAATTCGGCGATGGTGTCGAGGCAGTCACACTTGAAATAGGGATGCCGGCCGCCGACCTCCGGTGGTTTCTCGTCGATCTCGTACTTGCCCAGCTCGGTCATCGTCCCGATCATGAGGAAGGGTCGACCGTGATCGTCCCTGGCGGCCTGGCCCTCGTCGTGGATCCACCGATAGCCGCCTTCCTGCGATCGGAGCCGGTAGGTGATGTCGAACGGGATCGAGTTCTCGAGGTGGGCCGAGACGGCGGAGAGGACCCGTTCTCGATCATCGGGGTGGACCCAGGTCGACCACGGCCGGTCATTCGAAGGCGTGTCGAAATCTCGGCCGGCGACGATCTTCTTGAATCGAGGCGAGGTATGCGGCTCCCAGCGCCCGATCTCCCACTCCCAATGGCTCGCGTCCCGGAGGGCACAGCGAGAATCGAAGGCTTCGCTCGCTTCGGAGACCGACGCGGCACTCGTGCGCCGCGACCTCAACTCGAGCCGGTCCGTGACGAGCCCGGCGAGCGCCCGCAACTGCTTGAGCTGGTCGGTGGAGAAGCTCCTGGGGACGCAATCCGCAACCGACAGGGCACCCACGACGTGATGCTCGGGGCTCAGGATCGGAACCGAGGCGAACGCACGCCACCCCAACTCCTGGGCGGTGAGCCGAGCCTTGATCGGGATCGACTCGGTTTCGTGATCGATGTCAGAATAGGCAACGAACTCTCGACCCTGCAATAGGCGCGTGTTGAGCGTATCGTAAAGTGGTAACTCGCCCCGACCGACCCCGACCCTGGCCTTGAACCATTCTCGGTCCACCGCCAGGAAACCGACCATTGCCATGTCCGTGCCGAAGAGGCCCGCGGCCATGCGGGCGACCTCGTCGAATCCGGACTCGGGCTCGGTATCCAGGACACGATATCGGGCCAGACAATCCAGCCGTGATCGATCGTCATCGTTGCGATTTTTCATGGCGTGGAGAGCGTGGGCCCGACTCGATTTCGTGGGAGGTGGCTCGGCGTCGTCGCGAGATCGTGCCGATCGGGCGACCGGAAACGATCAAGATGATTGAAAATATTTAAATATTCAATCATCACAGAACGAAAATTCGATCAGTAGGCAATTTCTGACAAAAGATCAGATACTGTGCACCCTTCGAGTTGTGACGAGATTATATTTTTCTTCGGAATTGCGGCACAAACCGCAGACGCGAGCCAGCGGTCGCATATAAATCCCATGCAACCATGCGGTCCGGTGGAAGCTCTGGTATCTATCGACTTTCGAGGTTCGCAGATAACAGATCGTCTTAGCTCGACTCGATTATGCGAGTCGCCTGCAGCTTCTCAGAGTGTGGAACGTCACCATCATGCTGGTGGTCGGGATCCGGCTCAAGGAAGATGCAAAATTGATACAGTCGGAGAGAGTTTGACGTGGGAAGGCTCTACCGAACGCCCCCCGGGAGCGATAACATCCCACTAGATTAGGGCTTACCAGGGGCTGGAAGATCGGTAAGAGGTCGTCGGTCGGTTGCAGGACGACCCAGACGTCGCACCTCGGGGCGATATCTGACTGAATTCGGACTCTCCGGGAACGTTTCGATGAAATTTCGAGCATTGGGGCAGACGGGACTCAACCTCCCTTGGCTGAGCTTCGGAGCCTCGTCGCTGGGTCAGGAGTTCCGCCAGGTCGACCTGAACGAAGCCATCCGCTCCGTCAACGTCGCCCTCGACCTCGGCATGAACTTCATCGACACCTCGCCCTTCTACGGCCGAGGCATGAGTGAATGCTTGCTTGGCATTGCTCTGAGGAACATCCCTCGCGACCGTTATCTGCTCGGGAGCAAGCTCGGCCGTTACGACCGGGCCCATTTCGACTTCTCGGCGAAGCGTGTCGTCGAGAGCGTGGATGTCAGCCTCTCGAGGATGGGGGTCGATCACCTCGACATCATGCTCTGCCACGACATCGAGTTCGTGGAGATGTCGCAGATCGTCGAGGAGACGCTGCCAGCCTTGCGCGAGGTCCAGAAGCAGGGGAAGGTCCGGTTCGTCGGCATCAGCGGATATCCGATGAAGATCTTCCGCTATGCGCTGGACCGAGCCGACCTGGACGTGATTCTTTCATATAATCATTACACGCTTCAGAACACGATGCTCGCCGACCTCGTCCCGTACCTGAAGGAGAAGCAGGTCGGGATCATGAACGCCGCGCCCTTCTCGGCTCGACTGCTGACGAACGCGACGTTGCCCCCCTGGCACAAGGCCACACACGAGGTCCGGGCGATCTGCCGCCAGGCCGCTGAGCACTGCCAGGCTCGGGGGGTCGACATCGCCCAGCTCGCCCTCCAGTTCTCGATCGCCAACGAGGACATGACGACCTGCGTCGTCGGATCGGCCAATCCCGAGAACGTCCGCAAGTGGGTCGACTGGGCCGACCAGCCGATGGATGAAGGGCTGCTGGCGGAGGTCCAGGAGATCCTCCGACCGATCCACGACTGGTTCTACATCGAAGGGCGGCCGGAGAATAACGACCCGCAGTCGTGAGCCCTCGGCACGAAAGGCCCCCGCCAGTTCGATATCGGAACTCGCCTCGTCTCTCAGGGAGAATCGACCGTGAAGGCGCTCTTATTGGAATCCCCGAAGAACCTGTTTCGCGTCGAGGTCGAACAGCCCGCAAAGCCCGGCTATGGAGAGGCACTCGTCCGGGTCCACAGGATCGGCATCTGCGGGACCGACATCAGCGGCTACCTCGGCAAGATGCCCTTCTTCAGCTATCCCCGAATCCCCGGGCACGAACTCGGTGTCGAAGTCCTCGAGGTCGGCGAGGGGGTCGCCAACGTCAAGCCCGGCGATCATTGCTCGGTCGAGCCTTATATCAACGACCCCAACAGCTACGCGAGCCGTCGAGGCTTTCCAAATTGTTGCGAGAAGCTCGAGGTCCTGGGGGTCCACCGCGACGGCGGGATGAGGACGAGCTTCCTTCTACCGGCGCGCAAGCTGCACCCGTCCACCAAGCTCTCCTTCGACCAGCTCGCATTGGTCGAGACCCTGGCGATCGGCTGCCACGCGGTCGATCGCGGTGCCCCGAAAGCCGGCGAGTCCTGTCTGATCATCGGCGCAGGCCCGATCGGCCTGGCGACGCTCGAGTTCGTCAAGCTCACCGGGGCCAAGACGATCATGCTCGACGTCAACGCCCAGCGCCTCGAGTTCTGCAAACAGGTCATGGGGGTCGAGCACACGGTCCAGCCCTCCGAGCACCTCGAGCGCAACCTGCGAGATCTGACCGACGGCTTCCTCCCCGACGTCGTCATCGACGCCACCGGAAACGTCAACTCGATGTCGGCCGCGTTCGGCCTGGTGGCTCCCGGTGGCGGACGGCTCGTCTACGTGGGGATCACCACCGAGGAAGTCCATTTCCGGCACCCGGTCTTCCACAAGCCGGAAGGTACGCTCCTCTGCTCGCGAAACGCCCTCCCGGGCGACTTCACCAGGATTATCCGGCTGATCGAGGAAGGCCAGATCGACACCCGCCCCTGGATCACCCATCGCGCGGCATTCGACGAACTGCCCGAACTCTTCCCGACCTATGTGAAGCCGGAAACCGGGGTCATCAAGGCGATCGTCGAGCTCACTTGAACGGACCGCGTGACATCCCGCTGATACGAGTATTAAGCTGAACGAACCTGGAGCCTGTTCGAAGATGACGCAACGACCGAACGAGGTTGAAGCCGTCCTCCGCTGTGAAACCCTGGGGCTGAGCCCGAGCTTCGGTTTCGGCGACCGCATCGGCCTGGCCACCCCCGGGCATGTCGAGGCCATGCGCCGGTCGGGCGCGGGGATCGAGCCGATCTTCCCGCAGCAATCGATTCGGGAGATGGCCAGGACCAGCCGAAGCCCCCGCCAGGTCATGGACGACGCCCTCCGCGGCGCCACCGAGGCCGGCTGGACGGGCCGCACGGGAGGCGACGCCGACCACCTCAAGACGACCCAGGACGTGGACGTCACGTCGGCCGTGGGCTTCACCTTCTTCACCATCGACCCGTCGGATTACGTCGACGCGCACGCCGACGATTACGACGAGGCCACCCTCAAAGCGAAGTATGCTACCGTCGCCGGCGAGGTCGGCTGGGTGAGCCGGTATCAGGGGAAGACGATCAAGCTCGCCACTGGGACGGAAGTCGTCCTCGATGAGACGGCTTGCACCCGCGCGGCGGTGAAGTACGGCCGGGCCCTGAACCATGCGCTCGGCCTGGCGGATTACATCGCCAAGACCCACGAGAAGCTCGGGCGCGACTACGAGATCGAGCTGAGCGTCGATGAGACGGAACAGCCGACGACCCTGGCCGAGCATTACATCATCGCCGACCAGTGCCTCGACCGGGGGATGAAGCTCGTGAGCCTCGCCCCTCGCTACATCGGCGACCTCGAGAAGGGGGTCGACTACAAAGGGGACGTCGACGCACTCGAGCGTTCGCTCCACGACCACGCCGCCATCGCCACGATGCTCGGTCCTTATAAGCTGAGCCTGCACTCGGGCTCGGACAAGATTTCGATGTATGCGGTGCTGTCGCGGGCGACGCGCGGGCAGTTCCACGTCAAGACGGCCGGCACGAGCTATCTCGAGGCCCTGCGAGTCGTCGCGAGGCATGAGGTCCCGCTCTTCCGCCGGATCATCGACTTCGCCCGAGCCCGCTACGACAAGGATAAGGCGACCTACCACGTCTCGGCGACCCTCGCCTCGGCCCCGCCCGCCTCCGAGATCTCCGACGCAGCCGACCTCGAGCGGCTTTATCTCGAGAACTGGTCGGAGGTCCCCGCCGGCCTGGGATTCACGAAGCCGGGCCGCCAGATCCTGCATTGCACCTTCGGCTCGGTCCTGACCGACCCCGAGCTCGGCCCGTCGGTCCGTCAGGTCCTCGAAGCCCACACGGATACGTACTCCGAGGTCTTGGCCGACCACTTCAGCAGGCATCTCGAAGCCCTTCGTGCAGGGTTCTGAAAATTCCCCCGAGCCAATACGTTTTTTAGTGAGGATGCGAGTCGATGTCGGAGAGTTATCTCGACCGTTTGTTCGGCCTCAAAGGGCAGGTGGCCGTCGTCATCGGAGGGACCGGGGTCCTGGGCGGGGCGCTGGCGATTGGGCTCGCGAAGGCGGGGGCGTCCGTCGTCGTCTCGGGCCGTGATCCGGAAAAGGGGGCGGCACGCGTCCGCGAGATCGAGGCCGAGGGGGGCAAAGGGGCCTTCTCGCCGGTCGACGTGACCCGCCGCGAGTCGATCGCCGGGTTGCTCGAGCACGTGCTGAAGACCCACGGCCGCGTCGACCTGCTCATCAACGGGGCGGGCGTGAATAACGCGACCCCGTACTTCGAGATCAAGGACGAGGACTGGGATAGGGTCTTCGACAGCAACCTCAAGGCGGTTCACTGGGGCTGCCAGATCTTCGGGAGCCACATGGCAGCGAAGGGGGGCGGGGCGATCCTGAACATCGCGAGCGTCACCGCGCATTTGCCGCTCTCGCGCGTCTTCGCCTACTCGGCGAGCAAGGCGGCGGTCATCAACCTGACGCAGAATGTCGCGAGGGAACTGGCCCCGCTCAAGGTCCGCGTGAATGCACTCTGCCCGGGGTTCTTCCCCGCGGAGCAGAACCGCAAGATCCTCGACGCGACGCGCACCGAGAACATCATGCGGCAGACTCCGATGGCCCGGTTCGGCGAGGCCGACGAGTTGATCGGCGCGACGATCTTGATGCTCGCCCCCGTAGCCGGCAGCTTCATCACGGGTGCGGCGTATTACGTGGACGGTGGTTTCACCGCCATGCGGTTCTGAGTCAGTCCAGGATACGGATTCCCACGCATGTCGACCCGATCCAGTGTGACCGTGAGCCTGGTCCCCGAGGCCCGAGGCGGCCCCTTCGTCTTCTGGGACGACCTCCCGGATGCCTGCCGCCAGGCGAAAGAACTCGGCTTCGATGCCATCGAACTCTTCCCACCCGGACCCGACGCCGTCGACCCCGCCCATCTCCGGAAGTTGCTGGACGAACACGGCCTCGGCCTCGCCGCGGTCGGGACCGGGGCAGGGTGGGTGAAGGGGAAACTCAACCTCGTCCTGCCCGACGCCGGCAACCGCAGCAAGGCCCGCGACTTCATCCGCGCGATCATCGACTTCGCCGGGCCGCTCGGTGCGCCCGCGATCATCGGCTCGATGCAGGGGCGAAGTGGCGGCGACTGGCTCGATCCCGCCACGGCCCGTGGGCACCTGCTCGATGCGCTCCAGGAGTTGGGGGAGCATGCCGAGCAGTACGGCGTCCCCTTGATCTACGAGCCGCTGAACCGCTACGAGACCAACATGGCCAACACCCTGGAGGCGGGGACCGAACTTCTCGGGTCGCTCTCCACCGCGAATGTGGTGCTGCTGGCCGACCTGTTTCACATGAATATCGAGGAGGCAGATAGCGCCGAGGCCCTCAAGAAGGCCGGGAACCGCGTGGGTCACGTCCACTTCGTCGACTCCAACCGTCGGCCCGCCGGGTTCGGTCACATCGACTACCGGCCGATTGTCGCGGCTCTCCAGTCCATCGGATACGATCGCTATATCTCGGCCGAGGCGTTCCCCTACCCCGATTCGGCGGGAGCCGCGAAGTGGACGATCGAGGCTTATCGTGAGTTCTTCACGCAGGCGTGAGCCCACTATCCATCGGCGTGCCCAATACTGGCTCATCGCTGAATCACAACGGAATCAACGCGAGACGAAGTACGATGCTCAAGCACCAATTGATCCATCCCAAGATCAATGAAGTCATCGGCCGGGCGGGTCATCACTCGACGATCCTGATCGCCGACGGCAATTACCCGGCCTGGTCGAAGAAAGGCCCGAATGCCGAGGTCGTCTCGCTGAACCTGATGCCGGGGCTCGTTTCTTGCACGCAGGTCTTGCAGGCGGTGCTCTCCGCCGTGCCGATCGAAGAGATCAACGCGATGATGTACGAGACCACCGGCCAGTACGCGCTGACCGAAGACCCGCCCGTCTGGGATGAGTACCGCGAGGTGATCAAGCAGTCCAAGCTCGACCTCACCCTCAAGCCGATCGAGAAGTGGAGCTTCTATGAGGCCGTCGCCACGGCGGATCACGTCCTGACGATCCAGACCGGCGATCAGCAACGTTTCGCGAACATCCTACTTTCCATCGGCGTTCGAATGGATTGATCCGACATGGCTAACGTGATCGACGCCCATCAACACTTCTGGAAGCTCGACCTGCCGTTCGATTACGGCTGGCTCGACGCTCCCCAGAATGTCGCCATTCGCCGCGACTTCCTGCCCGAGGACCTTGAACCGAGGCTCAAGGTCACGCGGGTGAATCAGAGCATCGTGGTCCAGACGCAGCACAACGTCGAGGAGAACCGCTGGGCTCTCGGCCTGGCCGAGGAGCATCCATTCCTCGCCGGTGTCGTCGGCTGGGTCGACCTGGCGAGCGAGGACTGCGAGCGGCAGTTGCTGGAGTTCAAGGATCACCCCAAGTTCGTCGGAGTGCGGCACGTCACCCACGATGAGCCCGACGATGATTTCATCGTGCGTCCCGAGGTGATGCGAGGCCTGGCGATGCTCGAGAAGCACGCGGTCCCGTTCGACCTGCTCTTTTATGTCAAACACCTGAAGCACGTCCCGAAATTGGCGACGAGCTTCCCCGACCTGCCGATGGTGATCGATCACCTTGCCAAACCCGAGATCAAGGATCACCGGGTCGACAACTGGCTCCCCGACTTCCGCGAGGCGGCCAGGTACGCGAACGTGTACTGCAAGCTCTCGGGGATGGTCACCGAGGCCGACTGGAAGAACTGGACGGCCAACGACCTCAAGCCGTACGTCCAGTCGGCCCTCGACCTGTTCGGGCCCGAGCGACTGATGTTCGGCTCCGACTGGCCGGTCTGCGAGCTTGCCGCGACCTATGAGCAAGTCTACGAGGCTCTCGTCGAGGCCCTGGGCCAACTCTCCGACGCCGAACGCGACCGCATTTTCGGCGGCACGGCGACGGCCTTCTACGGCCTGTCGACCTGAGTTCGGCGGATTCGCTCCGAAAAAAAAGGCGGCGGTGTGATGAGATCCCCCCTGGGGATCTCATCACACCGCCGCCTTTTTTCATTCAATGACATCTTGAGAAAGGCTGGAGTCGTTCCCGATCCAGCCTTTCTCAGGTCATCACTTTGGCTCAGGCAGCAGGAGTGGGCTCGACGCGGGAGGCGAGGCCACGCCGCCAGGCAGCGGCACCGGTGAGGGCCAGCACGCCGAGGATCACGGCGCCGACGACCCCTTGCGAGCCTCCCTCGACGAATCCGTAGCTGTGGAGCCCGACGCCCAGCACGAAGTTCACGCCGTACCAGGCCATGACCACGGAGAGGAAGCAGACGACCGAGGAGAAGACCAGGCCGAAGGTATTGACCCAGCCGGCGAATCGGCCGTGGAGCGGGATCAGGTAGACGAGCAGGGTGATGAGCGCCCAGACTTCCTTCGGATCCCAGCCCCAGAAGCGTCCCCAGGAAGCGTCGGCCCAGACGCCGCCGAGGATCGTGCCCGCGGCGATCAGCAGCACGCCCACCTGCATCGTGCGATAGATGAAGTTGGAGAGCGGCTTGATCTTGGCGGCCGTGGCCTGCATCGCCTGACCTCGCGGGTCGAGCTGCGGGCGGGACGCCGCGGCCCTGGCCCGGATCTCGGCGACGGTCGGCTTGGTCAGGGTGGCGACCGCGCCCCCCTCTTCGCCCACGGTGACCGTCTGGACTGACGTGGCCGGGGGAGCCGTCGCGGCGGCACTCGCGGAGGCCGTGGCACCGGCCATCGCATAAGCCTGGCCGTCGCGGAACATCAGCCGGCTCACCAACTCTCCAAGGCCCGCTCCAATACCGATGATCGAGAGCGACCCGCCCACGCCCGCCAGGGCGGCCGAGACGTAGTAGAGCAACGAAGCACGATCGGCGGGGAGATTGATCCCCATACCACCGAACGACGCGGCGAGGCCGAAGATCCCCACGCCGAGCATCGGCAGGCCGGGCAGGGCCGGGGAGACGACCTCCATGTAGCTCGGCGAGCGGCGATAGGTGGCGGTGAGGTAGTAGAAGGTCGCGATGAGCCCGAGCATCATGGCCAGGGCGAATGCAGCGTAGCTGGAGACCTCGGTCAGCACGTGGATCGTCAGCCAGTAGTTGCTCCGCAGAACCGGCTGCAGGGCATGGATGCCGGGATCGAGCAGGGGCACGTTCGCGGCAAGGACCGTGCCGAGCAGCGCGGCACCGGCCCCGGCGAGGGCGGCGAAGGTCTTGCGATAGATCAACTCGAAGACGAGCCCAAGGACCGCCGCGACGAGGGAAACCCAGATCACGGTCTCATACATATTCGTGACAGGTGCCCAGCCCGAGATCTGTACCCGGAGCGTGAATCCGACGATTTCGAGGGCAATACCCACGAGCAACCCGGCGAGGCCGAGGAAGTAGACCGCCGTGCCGAGCAAGGCCACGGCCGATCCCTTGCGAGTCGAGACGAAGCCCAGGCTGACTGCGAGCAAGGCGACGGCGATGCCATAACCGGCGGGAGCCTTGAAGAACGGGTTAGAGGCGTTGAAATAGGCCTCGCGATCCATGTCTTTCGCGGTCGGATACTGGACCTTGTTCACTTCCTGACCGAGCGTCCTGGCGGCGGCGACGAGCGCATCGGCCTTGGCCTTGTCGACATTGCCGGGCTTCGCCTCCTCGGCCTTATCGAAACCTTGGATCGCGGCCAGGAAATCAGCGAAAGCCTTGGGAGGATAACCGGCCTTCTCGAGCTCCTCGGCCTTGGTCGAGATCAAGGCGATGAGCGGCACCCAGGAGGAATGAGTCACGAGCCAGGCGGAGAAGGCCTTGTCGAATTCCGGCTTCTCGCCGGGCATGGCTCGTTCGTCACTCGGGATGTCATTCTCATAACGCATGAGGACTTCGACAGAATCCAGCTCGAGCGGCGAGAGCGATTCACTCCCCTGAGTCTGGGCCTTCTTGAGGGCCGAGGCGCAGTACGCGAGGTAGGCCGCGTTCGTCGGCCGGGGCATGACGAGCAGCGGCTCGATCTTCTTCACGGTCCGATCGCGGTGAGCCTGATAAGTAACCAGCTTCTCAGCGACCTCGATCGCCCGCTTCTCGATGTCGTCGAGCGGCGAAGCGCTGCCGGACTTCTCGGCCGCGTTCTTTCGCTGCATCAACTCCTGGATCCAGCCCATGAAAGGATGCCGATCGCCATGAAGGCTGATCTCGGCGGTCTCGAGCTCGCGAGGGGTGAGCCACTTGTGCGACTCGACGAGCTTGTTCGCCAGCGACTCGATCGCCTCGTGGTCGGCCTTGTTGAGCTTCGCCGAGTTCAGGAGGCGATTGAGGGCCTGCGAGGTAATGTCCTTGCTCGAGGCCACGGACTTGATCAGGTCACGGGCGGCGGGGGTCAGCTCGGGCCGCTCCATGGCGGCCTTCAGCCTCGCCTGGATCACGTCCGCCAGGATCAACTGCTTGAGGGGCACGTATTCCACGAGGATGAACGACTGATCGTCCCAGAACTCGGGGCGGGCGGACCAGTCGACATAGGCGCCGACGGGGCCCCAGGTCGCCACAGCCTTGTTGCTATCGTCGTGCAGCGTGATCGTTTCGCGCCCAAAGAGGAGCTTGACGACCTGCCTCGCCAGCGTGTCGAGGGGCTTCTTGCGGCCCGAGTTGAGGATCGGCAACTTGGCCACGGATTCGTAGGCCGAGCCCTCGCCGAACTTCGGCGGCTTGTCCGCTTCAGCCCCGACGGCGGGGACACAAATCGACCATGCCAGCGGCAGGCCGAGGAGGAGCCACCCGAATCGTTTCATATCAATCTCCGGGCTCGGGGAGCCTTTGCAGGGTCGATCTTGGCGTCTGGAAACGAAGCCCGCCGGGGCCGAACTTGGGTCAAAGGATGTCTTCCGACTCGTTGACGTAGGTGACGTCGGTCGTGGGAGTGTCGCCGGCGCCGCTGACGCCCGGCGAAATCTTCCGCGCCTTCGCCTCCGATCTCGCCTTCTCGCGCTTGCCACCGTCGGAGAAGAGGCCCGCCCTCATGTAGAACTGGACGAACGCGCCCAAAACGATGAGGATGCAGCCCGCATATTTCGTGGGTCGGCCCGGGTCCGTGGCCACCTGGAAAACGGAGGCGAACCGGCCGGTATCGGCATCCGTGGTCGGGTCCTTCTCGCGGTTGTAGCTCGCCTGATAGAACGTGTAGCCGCGATGAGTCAGCGGCACATTCATCGAAATCGTATGTTTTTGATCCTTGATGCCGGCGAGCTCGTCGGTGAGCCGCACCTGACTCGTGTAGGCCGAGGGCTGTTCGGTCCCCGGGTCGAACTCGACCTTGAAGTCGTCGAGCTTCACGGAGAAGCCGAGCGGTTTGTGGTCGAAGTCATAAAGGACGTCATATGTCCCCGAGGGGAAAGTCAGCCGTCGGGTCCCACCTTCGGGGAAGCGTTGGAGCCAGAAGTCCTTGGTGGTCGGCTTGCCGTCCGAATCCTTGACGGTCATCTCGACCTGAGTCGCCGGGACCGCGCGATCGAGCTGTGACTTGGGCAGGTTCAGGGCCTCGTAAGTCCTCTCCTCGCGGCCGGAGGTGAGGTATTCGTCGACGACGAAGCTCAGTGTCATGGGGAGCTTGTCATTGCCGCCGAAGGCCAGAACTTCCTTGCCCACCTCGATTCGGGATGGAGGATTCCTGAGCTGCCCAAAGCCGTTATCACCACGGCCGAAGACGCGGTAGTAGAGCGAGCCGTCCGGCGTGCCCATGACCTCGATCAGGCCGAAGCGACCGTTGGTCTTCGGATTCACCTCGGGCGGCACGAAGTAGTTGATCCCGACCAGGGGCTTCGGATTCGGGTCATCTTCGCGTGGGATCACGTTGGGTCCCATTGGCAACAGGCCCCATGCGTGGTGCATGACCGGGGTGCCTGCCCCCTTCTGGATCCGGAAATTTGCGACCGTCAGCGTGGCCTCGCCGAGAACTCCTTCCATGCCCATGCGATCGATGGGGAGCTCGGCATTGCCCTCATAGGTGATCTTGAGGTCGCTATCGGGGAGCGAGACCGACTTCGACTTCTGATCCTGGAGCTTCCAGTCGTAATTCCGATTCTTGCCCGCATTGTCCTGGTAGTGGAAGCGGGCGACTCCCTCGCTGCCGGCGTCCTTGGGAGGATTCAGGAAGTCCTCGACGAGCTCAGGTCGATCGACATAAAGGAAGGCGAACTGAGCGGGGCCCGCCCTACGGCCGAACCGGAAGAACTTGCTGAACGTCGTCCGATCCATGCGGCTTGTTGGAACGAACCAGGCCTCATCATCATCCTTGAAGACATCGATGGGCGAGACGGCCTTCGGCGGCTTGGCCTTGGGGCTGATCTTGATCATCGGGATGCCGGCGCGGTCGGGCACGTGCTTGATGACGAGCTGCGAGGACGGCAGATACGACTTCACGCGGAGGGTGAACGGGTCGCCGGCGGAGGAGACAAGCTCCCCCTCGGCCGCATCCTTGCCGCGACCGCCCGTCAGAGTCGAGTAGGCCGAGCCGAAGACGCTGAGGGGCTTGGGGCTCCCGGGGCCCCAGGCGAAATTCCCAGGCTGGAAGGGAAGCTTGTACTCGTCGTTCGTCGGCTCTTGCGTGCTCGGGTCGATGGGCAAGACGCGGAACATCGGGTGGCTTGACCGGAGGAGTTCCTTCTTGCTCTCCCCCTCCATCATGCTCACGAGCCCCTCGTCGGCCGTCTTGAGGCTCTGGAACGAGCCCGCCAGGAGGATGAGCAGGCCGGCATGCGTGATCAGGAAGCCGATTTGACGCCGCTTCCACGGATATCGAATCAGGGCCGCGCAGAGGATGTTGGTCCCCAGGAATGCCAGCAAGAGCGCGAAGCCGCGAGTCTGGTAGATCCATTCCTGGACCGCACTCATACCGTACCACGACTCGAAGAAGGTCGCGTACGCCAGGACGGCGGAAAGGCCGGCAAGGCAGATGACCGCAAGCTTCAAGGATGCGAGGAATCGATAGATCGCGTCGAGGACCTTCAACAGGCCGCGGAGGAACGACCGTTTTTCGGTGGGGGAGTCTGAGGAGGGTCTGGGGGCAGGGGACGGATTCTTCTTCGTCGCGGTCGCCATAGATTATGCACCTAGCGGGGTGGGATCGCACGCATAAGGTGGGACCGAGGGGGCGGGTCAATCGATCCAAATGTCGCGCCATGCCGCCGCGACTTCATTGTAGTCTCATGCGAGGCCGAGAGCCAGATGCACGGGCTGGCAGGAAGGACGGCTCGGAGACTCAATCGGTACATCGAAGGCCACTCGTGGACCCTCGTCATCTATTCTTAGCGAATCTCACACGTTTGGCAATTCCGAAACGCTTCCAGTTTTGAATTTTTGTTTAACAAAAGCCATCCTCGAAACTAATGTCGCGAGGTGGGACGGAAAGGGGAACTGTCGAATCAGCCGCGGGAGTAGGGGAAGGTGCTGTCCCAGATTCGATCGAGTTCGTGGAGGGCGTCGTCGATCGGTGCCGCATGCAGCTTCGACTGAGAGTCGCGTTTGACCAGGCCGAGCCGAATGAGCTTGCTGAGGGCGTCAGCGACGTCGAAGTTGACTTCGACCCCCATCCTCTCGCGGATGAACTGCTCGATCTCGAGGTCGGCCTCGTGCATCGTCAGGGGCTTACCGTGGACCGTCGCCCGCCAGAGGAAGAAATAGGCGAGCATCGCCTCCTTGTAGTCCTCGTCCTCGGCCGAGTCGACCAGGCGTGTCAGGACGCTCGCGTTGTTCGCCAGGCTCAGGTAATACAGCCTGCGGATCATCTCGTTGAGGTGACGCTGCTTCGCACGCTGGAACCCGAAAAAGGAATTCACCCCGGCGCTGATGGGCGCGATCAGGACGCCGCCGAGGGCGAAGGTCGTCAACGTCAACGAGGCGAAGAGCAGCTTGAAGAGGAGGGTGGGGAGGCCGATGACGAGCGGCGAGGCGATCTGCGCCTTGTCGATCAAGCGCATCCGAACCTTGGTCCCCTGTTCGGGGAGGTGCATCTCCATATCGACGTGCGGGACGTCCTTGAACATCCGCAGGTAGAGCACGTCGGAACGGACGTAAGGCCCGAGTCGCAATCCGGGGCGGAACTTCAGGGCGATGACCATACGCTGATAGGCGTCGAGCCGGGCTGTCCGCTTCTTGAACCTGGTCTTCATCGAGCGCAGGTCGCGCGAGACCCGGGTGTAGCCCCGGACATAAACCCGGAGATGCTCGAAAAGCGTGAAGTCGGGAACATACGTCAGGCCCATCTCGTTGGGCGCCGAGACGGCCTTCTTGATGATGTCGATATCGAGGGGGCTGTAGTTGGCCCTGACCATCGTCTGTTCGAACGGGATCAGGAATTCCTCGTCCGAGAGCTCGTGGGCCTCGCGAGTGTGCTCGTTGAGCGTGACGTATTCCGAGTCGGGATCGAGCGGGGCGTAGAGTTCCTTGAGCTCGTGGAGCCTGTCGTAATACTCGCTGTGGAAGGTCGCGCCGAGGATCTTGCCGAACGCCTCGAGTTTCTCCCGCTCATAGGGCGTCAGGCCCGGCTCGGCCAGGAGCAAACGGGTGAGGTCCCCCTGCCGGATCGGCAGAGCGTGCTCTCGGTTGTCGTACCCGGAGAGATGGAATGCAAACTCCTCCTCGCGAGCCAGTTCCTCCGGCGAGGGGACTTGAAGCGCCTCATTGGCCGGGACGTCGTCTTCGGGGACCGCCGGGACCGATTCAGGATTTGCCATGGGCGGTAGCTCGAATCTCCGGGTCGGACCCTAGGCCGTCTTGACAGCTCGGTGCCTGATCAAAGGACACAAAAGTGTCCGTCTCACGCCTGCACATCGCGCTTGCCGTATTCTTGGAAGATTATACACAAACGGAACCACACCGGACGACACTCGCCCCGGCGCAGCCACTTTCGAGAGCCCGGACGTTCGAGTACCATGCCTCGCAAGAGTCACTTCGGATCGTGAGGGGTCCGGAGTTCGCTCCAACTTGGGATCGTGGCTAGTTCACACTCGCTTGAGGATTACCATCGTGTTGTTCGCCAATCGCTTCCGGATGCGACCGGAGACGTGCGTTCTCGGCGCCCTGGCGCTCGTGCTCGGGCTCGGCTGGGTCTCACGCGAAATCGCGTTCGCCCAGGAAAAGGCGAAGGAGGTCGCCTCCGGGACCTTCCTCCTGAGCCAGGTGAAGCCCGCCGATCAGGTCGAGAAGGGGGAGTTGGTCGGCCGTAATGGCGTCTACATCGCCGGAGACACGCCCGGCAGCTCCAAGTTCGCGACCGGCCGCTACGAGCTCATGCCGGGCAAGAGCCCGCATCCGCCGCATGTCCACCCCGAAGAAGAAGTGATGGTCATCGAGAGCGGCGAAGGGGAGATCCTCTGCGACGGCAAGACGACCAAGATCGGGCCGGGCTCCGTGATGTTCACCACCCCGAACGTCGAGCACGGGATCAACAACACCGGCGACAAGCCGATCGTCTTCTACTACATCAAGTGGGCGACGAAGGACGCGAAGTAACGTTTCGATTTCGCGACACCGGTGCGAAACAAAAGCGGCGTCCGTCGCGCTCGAAGGTGCGACGGACGCCGCCTTGTTTTGGCCTTTGCCCGGCGGGATCAGAACTTCAGGAGGTCATCCATGCGACGGACGACATCCTTGAGGTTCGCGAGGTCGCCCTTGGGGACCTCGGCGGTGATCCACCCCTTGTAATCGACATCGATCAACGCCTGACGGACGTCGGCCCAGTCGATCTCACCTTCGCCGAGCTTATAACCGAAGCGCTTTTCCTTCTTGTATTCCTTGATGTGGATCTTGAGGATCCGCTTGCCCAGCTCCCGGATCCACTCCTGGGGATAGCCGAACTCGACGACGTTTCCCACATCGAAGTAGGCGCCGACCCAGGGGCTCTCGAACTCGTCGATGTAGCGGGCGAACTCGACGGGGCTGAGGAGGAACTTGTTCCAGACCTCCTCGATGGCGATCTTGATCCCATGCCGCTCGGCGTCGGGCAGGAGCTTGCGGATGTTCTCCTGCGAACGCTTGTAGGCCTCTCGATACGAGACCTGCTTGTTGACCACGGCCGGGACCACCAGCACGGTCGTGCCGCCGTAGGCCTTGCAGTCCTCGAATTCCTTGCGGATCGCGGCGAGGCCTCGCTCGACGACGGCCGGATTCGGGTCGGAGAGCGTGTCCTGCCAGTGCCTCGAGCCGCTGACGCCGTGGATGACGATACCCGTCTTGTCCCGAGCCTTCAGGACCTCATCCAGATCCAGCTTGTTGGGGCTGAGGAGTTCCACCCCCTGGAACCCGGCCTCCTTGAGCGTCTCGAACTCGGGGAGGATCGGGCCCTCGCTGAAGCCGAGCATGTAGGCCTTTTTCCAGGCGCTCGAGCCTTCCGCCGCGCGAGAGGTCGGCAGGCCGGTCGCGAGGCTTGCCGCCATGGCGGTGCCGGCGCTCTTCAGGAACGTTCTTCGGTCGATCATGATCCGAGAGGCTCCGAGGTGATGACTTCGGATGGAGGCGGCCCCGAAGGGTTCGGGGGCCGCCTCGTGGATAGGG
Source organism: Singulisphaera chitinilytica (assembly GCF_049331405.1). Taxonomy (NCBI): domain Bacteria; kingdom Pseudomonadati; phylum Planctomycetota; class Planctomycetia; order Isosphaerales; family Isosphaeraceae; genus Singulisphaera; species Singulisphaera chitinilytica. Next base: position 3,858,782 of record NZ_CP186274.1, on the reverse strand, counting down.
AGGGAGTGACTTGGGGTCGGCCAAGCCGGTGGGTGTTGTTGGTTCTCAGCCGGCCAGCTCGGCGAGCTTGGCGTCGAGCAGTTCGCCGACGAGGGCGGGGTCCGCCTTGCCGCCGGTCTGCTTCATGACCTGGCCTCGCAGGAAGCCCTTCACGGCGTCGGGCTTCTTCTTGCCCCCCTTGAGATCCTCGAGGGCCTTGGGGTTGGACGCGAGGGCCGCGTCGATTGCCGCGACCAGGGCGTCGCGGTCGGAGACCATGCCGTAGCCCCCCGCCGCGATGACGGCGTCGATCGAGTCGCCCGACTCGATCACCTTGGCGAGGACTTCACGCCCCTGGTTGGTGTTGAGTTCCTTGCGCTTGACGCGATTGATGAGATCGGCCAGGCCGTCGGGGCCGACGGGGAACTCGGCCAGGGTGATTTTCTTCTCCTTGACGGTCCGCAAGACGTCCTGCTGGATCCAGTTGCTCGCCAGCTTGTACTCGCCGGTGGCCTTGGCAACCTGGTCGTAATAGTCGGAGACGTCCTGGCCTTGCTCCACCAGCACGTTGGCGTCATAGGGGGAGAGGCCGAAGTCGGCCTCGAATCGTTTGCGACGGGCGCCGGGGAGTTCGCCGATGGAGGCACGGACCCGCTCGATCCAGGCCTCGTCGACGACGACCGGGACGAGGTCGGGCTCGGGGAAGTAGCGATAGTCGGCCGCCGTTTCCTTCTCGCGCTGCTTCTTCGTCTCGCCGGTGGCGTCATTCCAGCCGCGGGTTTCCTTAGGCGCGTCCTTGATGGTCTTGCCGTCTTCAAGCCACTGGCGGTACTGGCGATCGGCCTCGAAATTGATGGCACGCTCGACCGACCGGAAGCTGTTCAGATTCTTGATCTCAACGATCGGCGTGGCGATCGTCTTGCCATCCTTCTCGATGTGGATGTTGACGTTCGCATCGCAACGGAGGCTCCCTTCCTGCATTTCGCAGTCGGAGACGCCGAGGTAACGGAGCGTCAATCGCAGCTCTTCGAGGCAGACACGGGCATCCTGAGCGCTACGGATCTCCGGCTCGCTGACGATCTCGAGCAGGGGGATCCCAGCGCGGTTTAGATCGACCTCGGAGAAGTTGCCCGAGCCGTGAGTGAGCTTGCCCGTGTCCTCCTCGAGGTGGACGCGGGTCAGCCGGCACCTGGTCCCACCTGTGCCATCCTTCTGCAAGGGGATGTCGAGCCAGCCGTGCTGGCTGAACGGGAGGTCGTACTGGCTGATCTGATAGTTCTTGGGCAGGTCGGGGTAATAGTAGTTCTTCCTGTCCCACTTCGTGAACGGTGTGATCTCGGCCCCGAGTGCGACGGCCGTCTTGAGCGCCAGCTCGAACGCCTTGCCGTTCATCACGGGCAGGGTGCCCGGGAGGCCGAGGGAGACGGGGTCGGTCTGGGTGTTGGGCGGCAGGCCGAAGTCGGTCCCGCACGACGAGAACATCTTGCTCTCGGTGAGGAGCTGTACGTGGACTTCCAGGCCGATGATGATCGTGTAGCTCATGAACCGTGCGTCCCGTGGGTGCCATCGACCGAGTTGGGCCGACGCAGGTGCCAATCCGTCGCCCGCTCGAAGACGCGTGCGGTGCGGAGCAGGTTTTCCTCGGCAAAAGCAGGCGCCAGAATTTGCAGACCGATGGGCAGGCCCCCCTTGGTCAAGCCGCAAGGGATGCTCAGCCCCGGGATCCCCGCCAGGTTGGCGGTGATCGTGTAGATGTCGGACAGGTACATGGCCAGGGGGTCGGCCGTACGCTCGCCGAACTTGAACGCCGGCGTCGGGGAGGTCGGCCCGATCAGGACGTCGACCTCGTTGAAGGCGGCGTCGAAGTCGTTGCGGATCAGGCGGCGGACCTTGAGGGCCTGGTTGTAGTACTGGTCGGCGTAGCCAGCGGAGAGGGCGAACGTCCCCAGCATGATCCGCCGTTTCACCTCGGCCCCGAATCCTTCGGCGCGGCTGGCCATCATCATCAGGATGAGAGGGTGTATCTTATCCTCGCCCGGATACTTGGGCTTGAAATCTTCAGCCCGATGGCCGTAGATCGTGCTGTCGTAGCGGGCCAGGTTGCTGGAGCACTCCGCCGGCGCCACGAGGTAGTACGCGGGCACTCCATACTTCGAGTGCGGCAGCGAGACTTCCTTGATGGTCGCCCCAGCCTGCTCGTAGACGCGGATCGCCTCGCGGATGGAGGTCTCGACCTCGGGGTCGAGCCCCTCGCCGAAGAACTCACGGACGAGGCCGATCCGCAGGCTCTTGGGCGGCGTGTCGAGCGTCCCCACGTAGTCGGGGATCGGCTGGTCGACGCTCGTGGCGTCGCGGGGGTCGCGGCCCGAGATGACCTGGAGGAGCAGGGCGGCGTCGGCCAGGTCGTGCGTGAAGGGGCCGATCTGGTCGAGTGAGCTGGCGAAGGCGATCAGGCCATAGCGGCTGACGCGGCCATACGTCGGCTTCAGGCCCACGATGCCGCAGACAGCAGCGGGCTGGCGGATCGAGCCGCCTGTGTCTGAACCGAGCGAGAGAGGCGCGAGGTCGGCGGCGACGGCGGCGGCCGAACCACCCGAGGAGCCGCCCGGGATGCGTTCCTCGTCCCAGGGGTTCCGGGTCGGGCCGTAGGCGCTGTTCTCGGTCGACGAGCCCATCGCGAACTCGTCCATGTTCGTCTTGCCGAACAGGATCGCGCCCGCGTCGCGGAGCTTGGTGATGACGGTGGCATCATATGGCGGCTTGAACTTCGCCAGCATCTTGCTGCCGCAGGTCGTCAACTCGTTCTCGACGCAGAGCACGTCCTTGATGGCGACGGGGACGCCGGCGAGCGGGCCGAGGGGGGCGCCGGCCTTGCGCTTGGTGTCGATAGCCCTCGCCTGATCGAGGATCTTCTCGGGGTCGAGGTGTACGAAGACGTTGAGCCGCTCCAGCTCCTTGGCGCGGCCGAGGTAGCCGCTAACGACCTCTTCGGAGGTCACGCTCCCCGCCTTCAACTGGGCGAGCAATCCCGTGGCGGTCGTGCGAGTCAAATCCATCAGCGTTCGTTCCCAGTTTCCCGAGGCGTGGACATCGTGTTGGCAGTTTGATCAGTCGAGCACGGCCGGAACCAGGAAGCTCTCGGCATTCCGCTTGGGCGCGTTGGCCAGCGCGGCTTCCCGGGGCAAGGACTCCCCGCGCTTGTCCTCGCGGAAGACGTTGCGAACCTCGACGCCGTGTGCGAGAGGCTCGACGTCCTTGGTGTCGAGTTCCTGGAGCTGAGCGACGAACTCGACGATCGTGTTGAGCTGGCCGGTGAACTGCTGCAGCTCTTCCGGACTGAGTCGAAGCCGGGCCAGAATGGCCACCTTCGCGACATCCTCATTCAACAGCGACATGAGCCTGTGCGTCCTCTCAGCTTTCGCATCCCGATCAAGGGAGCGCATTCGGCGCGACCCGTTGGCCTGGGGTCGGCCCTGTTCCCGCGAAACGAACCATCCCAAGCGACGTCACGCCTCGAACGATGATCCGAGACTGCGGCGACCTGGGAGGGGAGGGTGCGGGAGTCAAACGATCTCCTGACGCATCGCGATCCGACGCGAGGAGATCTCCCGAACACGAAGTGCCGCCAGTCTGACAGATCGCAGCCGATCGTTCAAGGTTCGCGAATCCGGGGTTTCATCCCCCTTTGACGATGGGCTCCCCGTCGTTCTAAGATCGTGCGACGCGATAATCGCATCGCGCCGAGATTCTCCACTTTGATCCAACCATTGATTTCAGGACGGGCGTCGACATGATCCAAGGTCCGGTGGCGATTATCCTGGCGGCCGGCCACGGTAAGCGGATGAAGTCGGATAAGGCGAAGGTGCTGCACGAGGTCTGCGGCCGGCCGATGATCCGCTACGTCGTGGACGCCGCGTTCGGCGCCGGGGCCAAGACGGCGATCGTCGTGGTTGGCTATGGGGCGGATCAGGTCCGCAGTTGCCTCGAAGGGACGCCCGACGTCCACTTCGCCACGCAAGTCCAGCAACTCGGCACCGGCGACGCCGTCAGGGCGTGCCAGCCCCTGCTCGAAGGCTACAGCGGCCCCGCCCTCGTCCTCGTCGGAGACGAGCCCCTCATCAGGCCGGAACCTCTATCCGACCTCCTCCAACGTCACAAGCAGGACAAGGCCGCGTGCCTCCTCGGCACGGCGATCGTCCCCGATCCGACCGGCTTCGGCCGGATCCTCCGCGACTCGGCCGGGCGATTCCTCCGGATCGTCGAGGAGCGCGACTGCAACCCCGAGGAGCGCAAGATCACCGAGGTCAACCCGAGCTGCTACGTCTTCGAACTCCCCAGCCTCTGGGACGCTCTCGACAAGCTCGACACCCGCAATGCCCAGGGGGAATACTACCTCACCGACGCCCCCCAGTGGCTCGAGTCGATGAATCGCAAGGTCGTGGCGCTCCCGGTCCTCGAGCCCGACGACATCCTCGGTGTCAACACGCGTCAGCATCTTTCGCAGGCTCATGCGATTATGCAGGCGAGGATCCAGGATCGGCTGATGACCGATGGGGTGAGCATCGTCGACCCCCGCAACACGTACATCGACGGCCGGGCATCCATCGGCCAGGACACGGTGATCCTGCCGTTCACGGTCATCACCGGCGACGTGAAGATCGGCTCGAACTGCCGGATCGGACCGTTCGCCCACATCCGCCCCGGCACGGAGTTGGAGTCGGGCGTTGAGGTCGGGGCGTTCGTGGAGGTGAACCGCTCGCACATGGAGACCGGGGCGACGGCCCGTCACCTGGCGTACCTGGGGGATGCGCACCTCGGCGCGAACGTGAACGTGGGGGCCACGGCCGTCACCGCGAACTTCGACGGCAAGAACAAGAGCCGGACGGTCATCGGCCCGGGGACCATGGTCGGCTCGGGTGCCGTGCTCGTGGCGCCCGTTAACATCGGGGCCAATGTGACCATCGGCGCCAACGCGGTCGTGACGCGAGGCCAGGAAGTGCCCGATGGGACGACCGTGGTTGGAGTTCCTGCCAGGAGCTTGCCGAAGAATCCAGGGGTCTGACCTGGGTGGAAGGTCGGTGCCGGCCCATCTCTCAAGCCGTTCGGAGCTCTCCGTGGTCTGGCACTGGCCCGCCTGTCTCGAGGGGTGTCTCAGAACGGCTGGCGAGGTGACCGGTGTATCGACGCGAGGTAACTTGCGGGGTTCCAGAGTGCGAGAAGGCGGCGGCCTACAAGGTGGCGGCCCCCTGGCGAATCGGCGGGTTCAATGAGCTGAAGAGCTACGGGCTAGCCTGCGGCGATCATATCGCCGACGTCTATCGGGAGGCGATCGAGCGGGCGAAGGACCACCCGCTCTCGCACCAGGAGAGCGTCGGCGAGATCGGGATTTACGGATTCTCTCCCGGCAAGCACGACCGCGAGCTCGTCCGCCAGCCGCCGCTGGAGTCGAGCCCGCACGGTTGATGATGGTTGTCGCGACGGATCAGCTATTGAGCGTGTGATACGTCTGGATGTATCGCTCATAAAGCTCATCATAAACCGCGGCATTGGCCGGATTCGGCTCGACGAGGCGTTCGATCGTGACCATCGAGCGGGCCGCCTCGTCGAAGTCCCCATACCAACCGGCCGCGAGCGAGGCGGCGATCGCCGCGCCGAGCGCGGTGGATTCTTTCTCGCGGGTCAAGGTAATCGGCCGCTTGAGCACGTCGGCGTGGATCTGGAGCCAGAGGGCGGACTTCACTCCCCCTCCGCCCAGGAAGACGCGCTCGATCTCCAGGCCATGCTGCGAGCCGTCCTCGAGAATGTGCCGGGTCCCGCAGGAGGTGGCTTCATAAAGAGCCCGGAAAAGGTGCCCTGGGCCGTGGGCCAACGAGAGCCCGGCGATCAGGCCACGGGCCTTCGGGTTCTTGTAGGGCGAGCGATTACCCTGCCAGTCATCCCGTATGACGAGCCCGTCGGATCCCGGCGGCACGGCGCTCGCCTGCTCGTCAAGGACCTGATAGATGTGCACGCCTCGACGCTCGGCCTCGATCTGTTCGCGACCGGCGAAGTGCCGACGGTACCAGTCGAGGATCGAACCCGTGGCCGTCTGTCCGGCTTCGAGGGTGTAGAGGCCCTCGACGGTGGCGTCGGGATAGCAACCGGCCCAGCCCGAGCCGAAGACCCCGCGGCTCGATTGCGCGAGGTGGCAGGTGCTCGATCCGACGATGACGGCGACATCCCCCGCACCCGTCGCCCCCAGGCCGATCATCCCGAGATAGGCGTCGATACCGCCTTGCGCGACCGGGGTGCCCGGGTTGAGCCCCAACTCCTCGGACGCGGCTCGACTTAGCTTGCCCTCGCCGCGTCCCAGCGGGACGATCTCCTTGGGCCACTTGGTCGGCAGGTCATCGAGGCCAACATTGGCCATCAGGTCGAGCGGCCAGCCGCCATCGGGGCGGGCGTAATTCCACTTCACGGCGACGTGGTTCAGGGAAAGGGTCCACTCGCCCGTCAACCGGTGCATCATCCAGTCGGTGCATTCGACGATGCGGGCGGCCTGACGATAAATGTCACGCTCGTGCCGCTTCAGCCACAGGGCCTTGGGAAGCATCCACTCGGGAGAGACCTTGCCTGAGACGTAGCGGAGGCACTTGTCCCCGGTCGCGCTAATCTCGTCGGCCTCGTGGAAGGAACGCTGATCCATCCAGAGCAGGGCCTTGCGGAGGGGCTTACCCTCGTTATCAGAGGCGAGCACGGTGCAGGCGGTGCAGTCGAGGCCTATCCCGACAATCTGGTCGCGACCGATCTTCCCCGACTCGAGCGCCTGGCCGACGGCGATCCGGGCGGCCGACCACCACTGATACGGATCCTGCTCGGCCCAGGTCGGTCTGGGATAGGTCGTCTCGATCGGCGAGACGCCGAAGGCCACCGTATTGCCCTGGGGATCGACGATGGCGGCGCGGAGGCTTTGGGTTCCGACGTCGAGACCGAGCACGTAGGATGTCGCCGACACGAGAGGCCTCCGAAACCGACGTTGTTCGCTGGATATCTCGCCCCTGAATCGAGTATGAACAGGCAGGGGCAAGAAAGGCCGGGAAGCTCGGCAAGACGTCGCCGAGTGCGGTAAGCCACGTCCCCCCGAGGAAGTCAGAACACTTTACGACTATCGAGCAGGAGAGTCACGGGGCCGTCGTTCACCAACTCGACTTTCATCATGGCCCGGAATTGCCCGGTCGCCACCTCAAGTCCCAGGGCACGAACCCGATCCGCAAAGTAGAGATAGAGGCGCTCGGCCTCGGCTGGGTCGGCGGCCTCGATGAAGCTGGGGCGTCGCCCCGTCCGACAATCCCCCAGCAGCGTGAATTGGCTGACGACGAGGACACCGCCACCAATATCGGTGGCGCTCAGATTCATCTTCTCCTGGTCGTCCTCGAAGGCGCGGAGGTTGACGACCTTCTCGGCCAGGCGCTCTGCGTCCGCCTCTACGTCCCCCTTGGCGACGCCGAGGAGGACGAGCCAGCCTTTCCCGATCTCGCCCACGCGTCGGCCATCGACATCGACCGAAGCTCGCGTCACTCGCTGCAGAACGGCCCGCATTCGCCTCTCCCCATCCACGAATTCCGTCGGTTCCAGGGCTTCACTATAGCGAGGCGAAGCCGCCAAGTCGCCTCGCCCGGATTTATGACGGATTGTCTGGCTGAATTTGGAGTTGGGTGGTAGGCTGCGTAATACGGGCGGGTTCAGGGCCGGCCTGGAGTTCGATGCGACGGGTGGGCGCGGGAGGCGCAAAGACGCGTGTCGAGGCACGTTCGGCTCAGGGTCGGGGTTATCGGGCTAGGGCGGCTCTGGGAGGCTCGGCACAAGCCTGCACTGCTGCGGATGCGGGACCAGTTCCACATCACCGCGGTCTACGACCAGGTCCTCCGACGCGCGGAGATCGAGGCCGCGCAGCTCGGCTGCGTCGCCGTCGAAGGGGTGACGGCCCTCATCAAGCGTTCCGATGTCGATGTCGTCTACCTGTTGACCCCCCAGTGGTTCGGGCTGCACCCCATCGAGATCGCCTGTCAGTTCGGCAAACCGGTCTACTGCGCCCTGCCGCTCGCCAACGACCTCGATGACCTCGAACGCTATACCAGTCTCATCCGCTCGAGCGGGATCCCGTTCATGCCCGAGTTCGCCCGCCGGTTCTATCCGGCGACGCTCCGTCTACGAGAGCTGCTCGCGACGACACTGGGCTCACCCCGTTTGATCCTGGGCCATAACCGACTCTTCGGCTTCGACCGCTATGGCCAGCCGGGCCCAACGACCCAGATCGCACCGGCGCCGCTCATGATCGATCCCGGGAGCTATTTGCTCGACTGGTGCTGCTTCCTCTTGCAGTCGCAACCAACATCCGTACAAGGATTTGCAAATACCGCGATGGTCGACTCCGGGGAGCGTGGCGGCGGTCCCGATTTCGAGAGTTTCAACGCGGATTTCAGTGACGGGACGCTTGTTCAAATTTCGTATGGCCGCTATCATCGAGCGGCCTGGGGCGAAGCCAGCCGATTCCTCCCCCAACCCGGATTTCAGGTTTTCGCCGAGCGTGGTGCCGCCTGGCTCGAACCTCCCGAACGAATTCAATGGTCCGACGCCCAGGGTGCCCACGAAGAGAAACTGCCTCTGGAACCGACGGTAGGAGAGGTCCTGAGCGACCAGTTTCATCGTCTCGTCCGCGGGGGACAATCGCTTGCCCCGACTATCGACGATGCACTCGCCATCGCCTATCGGGTAAATGACCTCCGACGGAGCCAGGTTGAAGGCAGGAAGATCCTCTGCAGCTAGCAATCAGCCACCATTGATTATCGCATCTCAGGGAGGAGTTGCTATGAATCACGACCTCGCGGCCGGCGCAAGCCTGCCCGCTGCAACCACAACCTCCGGCACTCCGAAATGGTGCTGGTTGGCCGTGATCGCGGCGGGGGCGATCGGCCTCGGCCTGATGGCCGACTCGGTGTGGACCAGCTCGGCAACCTACGACGAAGTCACCTATCTCGAAATCTCGACGCGTTGGTGGCGTACGGGCGACCAGGCCTTGATTTCGCGGATGGGCTCGCCCCTCCTCTTCTGGAAGCTCCAGCAGGCCCCGGTCCTCTGGATTCTCGACCAAACCAATCACGGGAACTGGATCGACCAGCCCGTGAAATACCAGGAGCAGATGCTCCCCTGGCTCCGGCTCGGATGCCTCTGGATCTGGGCCGTGGCCCTCGCCCTCATCGTGATCTGGAGCCGTGCACTTTACGGGCCGAGGGCGATGGCCTTCGCGGCCCTGATATTCGCATTCAGTCCGACGCTCCTGGGTCATGCTGCGCTCGTCACGATGGAGATCCCCATCATGGCGGCGACCACCGGCATGTTCTTCCTCTTCTGGAAATTCCTCCAGACCGACGATCGCCGCTATTTCTGGGCGACAGCCGTGGTGGGAGGGTTGGCCTGGTCGCTCAAGTATACCGCGGTCTTGATCCCGCCGATGCTGGCCGCGGTCTGGGTGCTGGACTCCTGGCGCCGGGGCGATCGCAAAATGCTGCAAATGGCCCAGGATCTGGGGGCTGAGATGCTCGCCTTCCTGGCCATCATGGGCCTATCCAACCTCGTGCTGACCCAGTTCGCCCTCCTGCCGATGAGCCAGACGAAGGACTCGCATCCCGGGATCGATCAGAGAGTGCCTGAGATTGTCCGCAACATGGTCGAGCGTGCCGTGGAAGTGCCGATCCCGCAAGAGATCGTCGGCTTCGCCAACCAGGTCCTGCAGCAGCGCAGCGGAGGCCTGAGCTACCTCTTCGGCGAGCGCCGGGGGATGGGCTGGTGGTATTACTACTTTGTGGCGATCGCCGTGAAGTTGCCCCTGACCTTCTTCGCCCTGATCCTGGGCCGCACGATCCTGAGCCGGCAGATCAAGTCGTCGGGACGCGACTCGATGCTGCTCGTGGTCATGGCGCTGTTCCTGTTCGTCACGGCCATCGCATCCTCGCGGAATTTCGGGATTCGCTACCTCTTCCCGATTTCACCGCTTGCGATTATCTGGGTCTCAGGCCTCGCCGAGAGTTCCCGGATCGAATCGAGGTCTGTGCGCCGGTGCACGATGGGACTTGCCGTATTAGGCTTGATGGGGCAGGTAATGGCCGTCGCCTCGGTCCATCCGCATGAGATCACGTATTTCAACGAGATCGCTGGGGGACCAGTTGGTGGGCGGAAAGTCCTGGCCGACTCGAACCTGGACTGGGGCCAAGGCCTGAAGTCCCTGACCCGCCTCCAGCAGGCCCGCCCCGAACTCAAGGATATGACCCTGTTCTACTTCGGGAATATTGACCCGCGGAATTACGGGGTCGCAGGGAAATGCCTCCTCCTGACGGCACTCGAGAATCCTCCCGAACTCCCGCCAACTCTGAGCGTGAACACCCCCTATGTCGCCATATCCGCCTCACTCGAGTGGGGACCATGGGGACCGGAGAATTACTTCAGCAAGCTGCGTGCCCGAGAACCTTTGCTCATGACGGATGATCATACGATCGCCATCTATCGCAAAGAGGATCTCGAGGACCACAACCTGAGCGTCCGGGCTAATTGATCGAGCTCAGAGCTCAGTAGATATCCAGCCCGCGCGAGAGGCGATCCTCGAGGCTGTCGGCCGCCTCGGCGATCCGACGCACGATTGACATCGGGTCGAACGCCGCGATGGTGTCGGATGCGAGGTTCTGGATCACCACGAAGTATTCTTCGCCGCGCAGGACCTTGATGGCGAAGTGCCACTCGACGCTTCGAGCGTTGTGCTTGAGCAGGATCCGGGCATCGCGATCATTGGCCGGCCCGCAGACGGAAACGAGCGAGAGGATGGAGCGTCCTTCTCGGTCCGTGCTGGCGTGCCCCAGGTACACCGCCTGCTTGCGATCGAGTTGGAGCGGAACCACGATTCGCCAGCCGTGGCTCGAAGGCCCCGCCTCGTAGCCGGACCTCGCGACGATCTCGCGGATGATCCGGGTGACGTCGGGATCGGCGGGCTCGGGAGCCTCGTACGGGCCGAGGGCATCGCTCCCCGCGTCGACATCCGGCATGGCGGCCCCAAGCGGGAGCCCGCAGACCACGCAGAATCGGCTCGAGATGTGGTTGCCCGTGGCGCAACGGGCGCAGGCGAAGGTCGAGGACGGCATCGGTCGAGGTCTCCCTCGTCAGGGGCCAGGGCGCGAATGCCTGCAATCCAGCCTTCGCGCCCGGAGGCCCTGTGGAGGAATGGTTAGTCCAGCGTCTTGATGCGGACGTTGCGGAATCGGACGATCGACTTGTCGTCGTGGTTCTGGAGGCCGACGTAGCCCTTCACACCCCTCGAACCTTTATACGTATTGATAACTTCGCCGTTCAGGGAGATCGTGTACTCCTGCCCCTTCACGGTGATCTCATACGTATTCCACTCGCCCGCTGGCTTGGTGGGCGGGGTCTTGTCCGTGGCCTTGAAGCTGTAGATCGAGCCGGTCCGGTGCTCGGGATCCGCGTCCTGGCAGATCTGGATCTCATAGCCGGCGTGGACCGCGTCCCAGGGGTCCTTCGGCGGATTCGGGAACCGGACGAAGACGCCCGAATTGTTCGACGGCGCGGTCAGTTTGTATTCGAGCCGGAGGGTGAAGTCGCCGAAGGTCTGCTTCGAGAACCAGAGGAGGCCCATACCCCCTTCGGTCACGAGCACGCCATCGGCCTCCTCTTTGATCGAGCCCGGCCCGACCATCGACCAGCCCTGCTTGAGGGGATCGCCGTGGGAGTAGAGAGCGGTGAAACCCTTCTCGACCTCGGGCTTGTCGGGTGCGGCCCCGACGAACGCCAATGATGCCGATGCCAATGCGAGAAGCGCGGTGAATCGTCCCGAGAACATCGCTGCGAACTCCTGAAGCAATGTGATCACATGATTTTGCGAGCTATCGCGAGGAATACGCTTACTCGGCGGTCATCGAGGCGATAGCCGCGTCGAAGCCTTCGCGGGCTTCGACGACGGTCTTGTCGGGGCCGATAAGGCGCAGGAAGTAGCTGGTCCCGTTGGCCGAGACGATGGCGCCAAGGAGGTGGTAGTTCGGCTTGTCGTTGAGGTCCGAACTGCCCGGGAAGACGGGGGCGACGTAGCGACCCGATGACTCAAGCCTGGTGACTTCGACGTTCTTCCCCTTGACCGTCTTCGTCTCAATCTTGGCGGTCTTGCCGTCTGCGTCCTTGAACCAGGCCTGCCAACGCTTGATGTTGGCGTCGAGGCCGCCACCGGCGCCGTTGATCGCCGTCACGACGAGCTCGGCCGAATCTTCATCGCCCTTGGCCGGGGCGATTTTCAACTGGGCGCGACGCATGGCGTTGCTGGGCTTGCTCGACTTCCAGGCGGCTGGGGCCTCGAATTTCAGGCCGCCGGCGTCGACGGTCTGGGTCGGGGCGTCGGCCCCGAGGGCCGTCAGCGCGACGGCGAAAATCCCGAGGGCGAAGGTGCGGATCGTGCTCTGGCTATTGAGGGACATGAGACTTCCTCTCCGGGTCGGTCGGTGTCGACGCAATGGGGAACCGCGAGTGTTGCTTGCGGCCGTCGCGAGGCGAGACTACGATGCGGGCGTCGGACCTTGACTCGTCGATCGATGACTTCGCCTTGCGGAGAATGACGCCGTGAGCTACCCCCGCCTACTTGGAATCGCACTCTGCGTTTTGATCGCCTCGGCCGACCCCGCCTGGGCCCAGAAGAAGGCGGCGCCCGGGGCGGCCAAGGTCTTACTCCTCACGGGGGGTGCCCGCAATCATCATGGTTACCGCGACCAGGCATTTTACCTGGCAAGTGCCCTCGAAGATACCAACCATTACGAAGTCACGATCGTCGAGGACGGGGCCATCCTGGAAAGCCCCGCACTCGCCAAGTACGACATGATCATCGTCAACGCCGACCGCCGCGACGACGAATTCAAATTCACCAAATCCCAGCAGCAAGCCCTTCTCGCATTCATCAAGTCAGGACATGGCTACATCTCAATCCACGGGGCCGACAACGCCGCCAAGGACTGGCTCCCCGAGTGGCGGGAAATGCTGGGAGGCGTCTTCTCCCACGTCGGCCTCCCCGACTCGAAGACGCAGAAGGGCACCTTCCACATCAAGATCGTTAAGAGCGACGACCCGATCGCGCAAGGCGTGACCGATTTCGACGTCAAGGATGAGCTCTATTATTTCCTGCAGATGGTCCCCGGGGTCGAGCCGATCGCCACGACCGAGTTCAAGGGACAAACCTGGCCCGTCGCCTGGGCCCGAACCTATGGCACGGGCCGGGTTTTCCACACCCCGCTCGGCCACCGCGACTTCGGACCTGGCAAGGACGATCCCCTGCATAACCCGAGCCTTCTCAAGCTCCTAATCCAGGGGATCGACTGGGTCGCCGCCGGCAAGGCTCCGGCCGGCAAGTGATTCTCGGGCCGCAATCTCAAGCTCGATCCAAGGGTCGACGAGGCCATCACCTCAGCCGATGGTCACGTCGACCCTCGCCATTTCGTGCGGAGTCAAGTCGACGAGGACGGCCGAACCATCTACGGTCAGATCCATGATGATCTCATTATTGAAATCGACCTGACTCGCCCAGACAGGGTCTCGGAAGATCCGGAGCCGGCAGCGTGCGGCCCGACCCGACGTCTCGACAAGGTGGAAGACCACGCCCCAGCCCCGGCCGTCGTTCGACGAGTCGACATACTCGAGCCTGGTCACGGCGATCGCCTTGTTGTCGATGTCGAAGATCCAGCCCGTCGGCCCCGAGCGAGGGATCCCGGCGTCGGTCTTGATGGCATAAGCCGGGGTGACGAAGTCCGTCGACGCGTGGAATGGATGCTCGAGGTCGAGCGCGACGCCGAGATTGAAGGTGCGCTCCGACTCGCGCCCCGCGATGAGCAGGGTATCGAGCATCCGCGGCCCGTGCCGGAGATGGTGGGCCAGGCCGCCGAAGAGCAGGGCGGTGCGCTGGCGACGCGTCGAGATGTCGATCGAGTCGGGCGTCTCTGGGCGCTCGGCCTCCGTGATCTCGGGCGAGAAGAAGCACGAGCGACGGATCATCGAGTTGGGGTCGGGCCAGGCCCAGCGGCAGGCGAGGTACTGATACCATGGGTCGGGCTCGGCACCGTGGGCGAACCAATCCACGTCGAGGTCGCTGATCTTGATCTGGAGATCGAGGGTCGGACGACCGCTCCAGAGCCGATAACGCTGCTGGAACGAGGCGAGGCGACGGTCGTCGCGAGGGTCGTGGATCCCCCCTTTGCTCACGGCCTGCACGAGGGCGGGGCCGCCATATTCGACCTCGAACGACTCGCAGACCATCCGCGTTGCGATCGTGCTCCCGTCCTCGGCGACGCCGCCGGTAATCACGAGTTGCTGCCCGATGCGAGCCGTCTGCTCGTTCGTGCTTCTTACGCCGCGGATGCCGCCGGTGGTCGGGTCAACCTGGACGGTCATCGACTCGTTGTGGAGCGTGTGATCGCCGGCCGAGAGCGCCTTGATCGGAGCCGGTGGGCGTTCGTAGTTGGATTCGCGAGGCACCCATGCGTATCCGAACGCGGGGAGCTCGACGACGGCCCAAACCCCTTCCTCGGTGAACTGCGACGCTCTCAGCGGACCTTCAGGCCTCAGATCGAGCGCGGCGTCGGGCAGTAGAACCGCGACCCTGCGAGCCACGCCGAGCGGATTGAGCACAAGGTACCCCGGTCGGGCTCCACCATGCGAACCGGAGACGGCCCGCGTCAAGGTCGAGGCCCACTCCGGCTCGCAACGCCCGAGCGCCGCTCTCGCCACGTCGTACTTGCCGGTCTCGATGGCATTCTCGATCTCGCCCGGCGACGGATGATCCCCGCCGAGCCTCGAAGAAACCGTCGAGATGGACACGGCCAGCGCCCGGATCGCCTCGATCGCATCGAATCTGGCTCGCAAAGCGGCGTGCTCGACTCGCCTGGAGATCGGCTGGGTATCCGCCCTGCCGACGGCCTGCTCGAGATAAGGCGTGATGTAGCTATCGTGTTCGGGGCGAAAGGGATCGTAGGGACGGTCGGTCTGGTGGAAGAAATCGTTGAGCGTGACCCAACGCGCCAGCACCGGCGAGTAGGCCGAGATCCGGCGGAAGTCGCGATACCAGGGTGCGACCTCGTCGGGCCAGTGGATCAGGGGCAAGGTCGCGACGTGGTCGTCCTTCATCGTCGCCGCGAGCCGCCAGGGGACCTGGAGCGCCCCCAGGGCGCGATCCGCCCCCATCGGCAGCTTCGTCAGCGTCTCGAGCGAGGTTCCGTCGAAGCTTTCCCAGAGCTGCTTGGAATCGCTACGGACGGGGAACCGCCCCTGGTCGAGGCCGATATGAACACCGAATCGGAAACCGAACCGACGCGTCACCTGGGGAAGTTGAGGATAGAGCGCGAAGCGTCTCCGGCCGATGGTCTCGACGTTCCGCTCGTCGAGGTACTTGCGATAGGTGGCCGCACCGTGGCGGAACTGCCAGAGTATCGACTCGAACGGGGCGAGCGGTTCGTCCGACTCCGCGTAGCTCCCACCAACGACATCGGCCCAGCCCTCGGTGATGGCCTCTCGCAGCATGGCCACGTCATCGGGGTCTCGCTCGCCGAGGCGCTCGATTGCTTCGGCGGGGCCCATGAAGGTGATGGGGGCTCGAGGCTTCAAGGACTCGTGCAGGACCCCGGGCGGGCTGGATGCGTCGAGCAGAGTAATATCGATGAGATAGGCGTCGAGCGGATAGTAACGCTCCCGTGCCTGGGTCAGCAGTTCGAAGCCCGCGCGGAGCCGATTCTTCGCCGTGGCGAGGTCGCCCCCCTGCCATGCGAGGGCCCCGGCCTTGGTTTCTCGGGTCAGGCTCTCGTGGTCGAGGCAATCCGCGTGGTTCATCGCCACGGTCAGGTCGCGGATCCACCAGCGAGCCGAGCCGAGGACCATGAAGTCGCGAATCGTTTCCGCAGCCTCATCGATGTTCCAGGTCTCCTCGTCCGCCAGCAGGTTCACCTGCTCCAGCAGTCGTTTGACGAGGGTCTCGCGATCGAGCGTGCCACGCACGAGGATCGCCCCGGCCTCGTCGCAGCGGGACTGGTAGTCGCGGGGCAGTTTGTCGAACCAGCCTTCCGCGATGATGCGGACTTCTCGCGCCGCAGGGGTCGAGGGCTCCGTGACCGGCTCGATCCGCGGCAGCCCCTCCGAGACGGCGAGCAGGGCGGGGTGCCAGGGGGCGGAGACCGCCACCCAGATGCCCTCGGCCTGATAGTCCGAGACCCGGGTGCTCGGCTCGGTCGAATCTTCACCGATCAGCGAGACGAAGGTCCAGGCGGGCGGACTTGCGGTAGGTTCGTCGGCAACGGGCGGGGTCTCGCTCTCGGGCTCGACGGGCGGGCCATCGCTCATATCAGTCAGGCTCCGAGCGAGGATTTCAGTTCGCGGAGCTCATTCGTGAGCGCCTCGAGGGAAGATTTCAGAGACTCGATCTCGGCTCGAAGCGAGGCGGACTCGGCCGCCCATGAGGGCGTCGCGGCGCTCGCGGCGAGATCGGTCCGGGCCGTCGAGAGTCGTGCGGGGCGTTCGTCCTCCTCGGCGAGTGCGGCGGCACTCTGGGCGAACGCGTTGCGGACCTTCTCGAGTTCCTGCGGCGGATAGAGCCCGTGGGTGACGACGACCCCGCGTTTCTGTCCCGGCGGGGACAGATAGATGACGAGTTCGCGGGCGGCGAGCGCCTCGAGGACCGTCTGCAATGCGACGAGGTCGGGGAACGGCTCCATCCGGCTGGCGCGCGCCCGGAGGTCCCCTTCGGTCTGCGGGCCGCGGAGCAGAAGTTCGGCGACGACGGCCAGCTCGTTCTTGGTGACCTTGAGCCAGTCGTAGAGCGTGTGCTTCCAGCGGATCGCACGCCCGCTCCCCTCGACCATGACGACGGCCTTCTTGTGGCGGAGGTCCTGGAGGATCTCCTCGATGTCGTCGGCGTCGTAGTTGGTGACCGGGTCTCGGTTCGACTTCTGGTTACAGCCCGTCACGAGGGCCGCGATCGTCAGCGGGTAGTATTCGGGCGTCGTCTTGGCCTTCTCCACCAGGACGCCCAAAACCCTGCGCTCGCGAGCCGACAGGGGAACCCATGATCGCTCGGCGATCGGCGAACTCATAGACGAAGCCTCATTCCTATCGGTGTCGTTATCGGGCGAGTGCGGCGATCGCCGGTCCCCTCGAAAATGAAGAGGTTTCCACCGATCGCCTTGGTTTCACCATCGTATCGGGCACGGCCCGGTGACTTCCTCCGCGTACCGCAGGACGTCCTTCTCGAGTTCGCTGTAGGCATCGCTCGACTCGAAGTCGTTGACCTCGGTGATCTGACGCTCCGACAGCCCGGCCTTACGACCGAAGCCGTTGTGGTGCTCGAGGCAGTAGGCGCAGTCGTTCAGTTGCGAGGTCTTGATGTAGGCGAGCTCGCGAAGCTTGCCATCGAGCTCGGTCTTGTGCAGGGTCGCGTTCAGCGCGAGGAAGGCCTTGAGCATCTCGGGGCTGTGGGCCATCGTCCGGAAGACGTTGGGGACGACCCCGAGCTGCTTCTCCATGCCCTGGTAGATCGACTTCACGGCTTCAGGTGCTTGTTCGTTGCTGACATAGCTGACAAGTCCCATCGTCGTCGCTCCCCGGCCGAGTCTCGTAGATCTGGCTCGTTCTAGCTGCTCAACCTCAATCGTAGCCTCGCCTTGAGGTCGGGTTCAAGGATCTGGAAGCTCCTCGGCCCCCGGTTCAGAACCGGGCGAGATGATCCCTGAGCGAGGTGAACTGCGGGCCGGGGTCGCGAGCAGGGTCGGGCCAGATGGTCAAATAGCCCTGGTAGCCGACTTCCTCGAGTGACCCGAGATATTCCTCCCAGTCGAGCACGCCCGGGCGGAACCCGGTCCCGAACGGGTTGGCCATGCTCGTGGTCCTTGCCGTGCCGATAGACGAGGCGTCGGTCCCGTAGGCGTGGACGACCCAGGTGTCGAGGTCGCGCACGGCCGCGATGGGGTCGTGCCCGTGCATGAGGAACGTGCCGGGATCGATGCTCACCCCAAGGCCCACGGAATTGATCCCGTCCAGGATCGTGCGGAGGTCCTTGCCCGGCTCGGTCCCCGACTCGATCCCCAGACGGATGCCGCGATGGTCGGCCCGCCGACCGAGTTCGGCGACGGCGGAGAGCCAGGTCTCGCGCCGGGTCGTTTCGGTCTCCGCAGGCAAGGGGCCCACGCGAGCCATGGCGAGTCGCGTGCCCAGTTCATAAGCCAGCGTAAACGCATTCTCCGCACGCAGGAGTCGATCATCGAGCTGGTCGAGGTTATCGAAGGGACGACGCGTGGGGAGGTGCAGGCCGATCAGAGTCAGCTCGACCGAGCGCAGGAGATGCCGGAGTTCGCGACGCCCGGTCTCGGAGAGCCGATCGGGGCCGAGGTCGCCGATCGCGTCGATCACGACCCCTTTGGCCCCGAGCTTGGCAGCCTCGCGGATCTGCTCGCGGATCGGGCGGGCGGGATTGAGCCGAAGTCCCAGCGGAGTGCGGATCATTGAGACACCTGTTACGCCGGCAGTCATTTCGTAATACGGCGAGAATCACCCTATTAGACTGAGCCGACTCGGTCGAGGACAAGGCGAACCTGATCCGCAAGCATGCTCGTTTTCACGCGTCTGGATACAATCACTCCGAATGCGCCGAATCTCCGTTCGCGGTTGGTTCGACCCGGATGAATCGAACGGGTCGAGCATGGCACAAGCCCACTTCTCAGATAGCTTGCCCCGCAGAGATTGGACTTCAATTCGGGGTCGAGACTCAGGTTAAATGGATGGGTGTGTCGTTCAGTCCGCCGCGACTTCCGCCCCTCGTGCGTTGCCGAGACGATTTCGTGCCAAGCTCGTTCCCGCCCCCGCTCCGCTGTCCGCTGCGCAATCACGCTCCGGAGCTGTTGACGCAATTCGTCTCCCACCTGGCCGAGCCCGCGGTCCTTGAGAGCGGCTCCGGCTTCGGCGACTCGGGGCGTTGGAGTTTCTATGCGGCCGAGCCACGTCTCGTCTTCGAGGCGACCGACGACCGCTGGGCGATCCGCTCCGCCAAAGAGCGCAGCGAAGGAGAGCAGGGGGCCCTCGAAGCCCTGGGCCGGTTGATCAATCGTTTCGGGCTCTCCAATTCGCTGGGCGAGGAGCCGACCTCGGATGCTCCCCCATTCACGGGCGGGCTCGTCGGTTATTACGGTTACGACCTGGCTCCGAACCTGGAACGCCTCCCGCGACGAAACCCGCGTGATTCCGCCCTGCCCGACATCCGATTCGCCCTTTATGACAACGTCATCGTCGTCGACCACGTCGGTCACACGACGGAACTCTGGACCCACGACTTCCTCCACGAGGGTTCGGACGCTCAAGCTAACCGATCTCGGCCGTGGATGGATCGGCTGGAATGTTTGAATGTCGACTCATCCCGACCCGTTTCGGAACTCGGGCCGGTCGAGGGCGACATCTCTCGCGACGCTTATCTCGCCTCGGTCGAGAAGGCATTGGAGTACATCGCGGCCGGCGACATCTTCCAGGTGAATCTCTCGCAACGATTCACCACCCGAGGAAAGCCTGTCCCGTTCGACCTCTATCTGCGGCTCCGAAAGCAAAGCCCCGCCCCGTTCGCCGCCTTTCTCCAGTGGAATGACCTGGCGATTGTGAGCGCCAGCCCCGAGTGGTTCTATCAGACGCGGGGCGATCTGCTCATCACTCGCCCGATCAAGGGGACGCGGCCCCGAGGTGCCACGGAGCGCGAAGACGCCCAATTCGCGAACGAGCTCCTGACCAGCCCCAAAGATCGGGCCGAGCTGACGATGATCGTCGACCTGGAGCGCAACGACCTCGGACGTGTCTGCCGGTTCGGCTCGGTGCGTGTGATCGACGCCCTCTGCATCGAGAGCTTCGCCCAGGTCCATCATCTGGTGGCAACCGTCGAGGGCCAGCTACGCGAGGATGTGGGAGCCATCGACATCGCCAGGGCTCTCTTCCCTGGCGGCTCGATCACAGGAGCCCCCAAGATTCGGGCGATGGAAATCATCGACGAGCTTGAACCGACGCGTCGTAGCCTGTACACGGGGGCCATCGGATATTACGGTTTAGGCGGTGCGAGCGGCTTCAACATCGCGATCCGGACGATGCTCGTCGAAGGAGACCGCGTCTCCTATCAGGTTGGCGGCGGAATCGTCGCCGATTCCGACCCGCAGGCGGAGTATCTCGAGACGCTCGCCAAGGGCCGCGGAATCAGGGCGGTCCTTGAAGGGGGAGGGAGGTAGCCTTTGATCTGGTATCGGGGACGGATCCTCGCGGACGACGCCCTCAGCATCGGCGTCGCCGATCGGACCTTCGAGCACGGCCTGGGCCTGTTCGAGACCTTGCGGACCTATCAAGGTCATCCGGCCTTACTGGACCGCCACAAAGCCCGCATGGAGCAATCCGCCCACGAGCTCGGGCTTCATTTCCGGGACAAGGATTTCCCGAAGGCCGAGGACGTCGCCGAGCTGAGCCGCGCCAACGGCCATGCCGGCGACACCCTCCTGAGGATCACCCTTAGCGGCGGCATTCCCGGTTCCGAGGAATCGCAGCTCTGGCTTCGTCAGAGCGTGCTGCCGCCGCCCAATCGGGCGGGGGGAGCCCTCGTCGATTTCGGCTCCTGGTACGTAGTCAGGGACGACAAGCTCGCACGGCACAAGACGCTCAACTACTGGGCAAGGCGGCTCGCGAATCAGTCGGCCCTCGACGCGGGCTTCGATGAACTGCTGAGCATGACGCCAGACGGCAACCTCTGGGAGGGGAGCCGGACGAGCCTCTTCTTCATCAAGGCCGAGACCCTCTTTACCGCCACGTCCGACGGCCCGATCGTCCCGGGTATCATGAGGGCCTTCGCCAGCGAGCTTGCGGGGGAGATCGGCCTGGGGACCTGCGAACTCAAAGGAATCCCCTGGCAGATGCTGAGCGAGGCCGAGGAGGTCTTCCTGACGAACTCCGTCCGCGGCATCATCCCCGTGGCGCGCGTCCGAGACCGCGCCTGGCGGGCGCCCGGCGACTGGACGCTCCGCCTCCAAAACTCGCTCATGGAACATTTGGAAGGGAAGAGCTGACTCATGACAACCGTCGCCGACCTGGCCCGCTGGCTCGATCGCTTCGCGCCCCGGCACCTCGCCGAGAGCTGGGACAACGTCGGGCTCCTCTGGGGCGACCCGAAGACCGAGGTCACGAAGGTTATGACCTGCCTCACCGTGACCGACGAGACGGCGCGCGAGGCCATCGACGAAGGGGCCCAGCTCATCGTCAGCCACCACCCGGTCCTCTTCAAGGCCGTCAAGCGGGTCAGGGCTGACGTACGCGAGACGGGGATGCTCTGGCATCTCGGCCGCGCCGGGGTCTCAATCCTCAGCCCGCATACGGCGTTCGACAACACCGTGGGTGGGATCAACGACGCCCTTGCGGCTCGACTCGGGCTGGCGGAGATTTCCCCGCTCCGACGCGCCGAGTCGGTGCCGACGTCTTATAAGATCGTCGTCTTCACGCCGAGCGAGGCACGATCCGAGATCCTCTCCGCGGCCTTCGAGGCAGGGGCGGGACGCATCGGGGCATACGAGGAATGCTCGTTCACGAATGAAGGCGAGGGGACCTTCTTGGGCACCGAAGGGGCCAAACCCGCCATCGGCGAATCGGGACGGCTCGAGTCGGTCCGCGAGCTCCGGATCGAGGTGATTTGCCCCCAGGACAAGCTCGACGCGGTCCTT
This sequence comes from Singulisphaera chitinilytica, assembly GCF_049331405.1. NCBI lineage: Bacteria > Pseudomonadati > Planctomycetota > Planctomycetia > Isosphaerales > Isosphaeraceae > Singulisphaera > Singulisphaera chitinilytica. The sequence goes on along the minus strand of NZ_CP186274.1, from coordinate 3,837,021 downwards.
GGAGCAATCCGGGCTCGTCATCCATACGAAGAGCCCGCCACGGATATTTACCCGCTTCACACGAGCCCCGCCCAACGTCCAGGCGCCGGTCGCTTGGGCCGACTCCCAAACCCGACGACCCTGCGTCCGTTCGTGGAGCGCGTCACTAGTCTCTTGAAAGCGCAAGGTGTGCAGTACGCGGGCGACCCTGGGCGTCGCATCGAGACGGTGGCAATCGTCTGCGGAGCCGGTGATGACTTCCTGCCCGACGCGGCCAGGGTCGGGGCCGACGTCCTGCTGACGGGCGAAGCTCGATTCCATCGAGCCCTGGAAGCCGAAGCCCTGGGTGTCGGCCTCGTCATCGCCGGCCACCACGCCACGGAGCGTCCGGGTGTCGAGGATCTCGCCGACCGGATCCAGTCCGAGCATCCCGGCCTGGCCGTCTGGGCGAGTCGTACCGAGCACGACCCCTGGCGTTCTTAATAAAGCGAACGGGCCGATTCGTCGCGAATGACCCGAGCAAAATAAAACCCCCGGACAATCCCGGGGGTTGAAGAAAATCGACGAATCGGTCGAAACATCAGGTCACGATCTCGGGCATGGACCGACGCCAGAGGCACTCAGGAGGTGGCGGGGGCCACTTCGGGCGTGTCGCCAGGTCCACCCTTGCCGCCGCGAGTGGCGGGGACGGCCAGGTAGGTCTGATGCTCCCACTGACCGGCCCAGGCCTGACCGGCCCAGCGCTGCAGGGAGATGGCGCGAACGGTCGGACGGTCTTCGTCGCGAATCACCTCGCCCCAGGCGCCGGCGTAGGCGGCACGGACCTGCGAGGAGCTTTCGCCCACGCACAGGAGTCGCTCGCCGCCGGGTGCCAGGCAAGCTACAGCACGCCAGTCCTGCGCGCCGTTCGATTCGGATATACTCATAATTCTAGATTCCCCGCCCGACGGTTCGATTCTTCGAAGTCGATCCGAGGGATCGACGACGAACGAAGCGCCGGGGCTTCAAAAATCAAGTGGCGAAATCACGAAAATTGGAATCTGACGGAGGATCGGCGACTTCATCGCTGATCTCGGAAGAGGCCGGGCGGGTTGACCTCGTCTCGCGAGAATCTTAAGCCGCTACCCCCGTCACGGCAAGCCCTTCCGATCATCGGCCGCTCATATTAAACCCTGAGCAAGGCTCGAGAGTTTCAACGGGGGCGGGCACGAGCCGCAGGAGGGGCTTGCGGAGGAATGTTCGTCGTTGACGACGACATGCTGGACGAGGTGATAGGCCCTCGCCATGAATCCTCCACCCTTGACGGATTGTACAGCCGATTGAATCTTAGGGCGAATGAATTCCGCGAAAAATCCCAAGAAACCCTTCCCTGTCGTGGCCTTGACAGATAACAACCAATCATGCGATCCGCGGACTTAAAAGATCGGCCGAGGATGCGACCGATCGCCAGGAAACATCCGCGGGAAACCGGACGGGGCGGGATCTCGAGACTCCGTCAGTCGCCTAAAAATCGATCGTTACTTGGTGGGATTCCCGATGCGGAGGAGGACCTTGCCCTGGCGGCCGGGCACCTCGGCCTCGCGCGCCGCGTCGACGATGGCGTCGAGCGGGAAGGACTTTCCTGTTTCGGTCGCGAGGACCCCCGATCGGATTAGCTTCGCGATCTCGCGGAACATCAGGAGGGCGGCGGGGATGCTCCGCTCGCGCATCCAGTGGCCGAGCCAGAAGCCCTGGACGACTCGCTTGCCGGCGATCATGAGCCTGGGGTCGATCCTGAGCGGTTCCTGGCTGAGCGTGCCGTAGACGAGCATCAGGCCGTCAGCCGATAGGGACTGGAAGACCTGAGTGCCGATGTCGCCACCCACGGGATCGATGGCGTAGCGGACCCCGTCTGCCCCGACGATTTTGCGCACCTGCTCGTCCACCGGCCCGTCGGTCGTCGAGATGACGGCGTCGGCGCCGAGCACCTTCAACTCGGCGGCCGCCTCGGGTCGTCGCACGACGCAAAGTGTTTTAAAGCCATCGTGGCGGCCGAGTTTGATGATCATCTTGCCCAACTCGGAATTCGCCGCCGACTGGAGCAGCCAGGCCCCCCTGGGGATCCGGAGCACGTGCCGTATCATGGCGAGCGCCGTGCCCGGGTTCACGAAGAACGAGGCCACCTGCTCATCGGGCAGATCCGACGGGACGGGGCGGGCCTGGCGCGCGGGGATGACCACGTACTCGGCCCAGTTGCCGCCGTCGCCGTTGATGACGGTCACCCGCCGGCCCTGTACAAGGCGGCCGAGTAAGCCCGGCCCGACCTTATCCACGATCCCGACCCCTTCGAAGCCGGGCGTCGCCGGCAAGGAAGGCAAGACGCCGTAACGGCCTCGGACGACGAGCAGTTCCGACGGATTCACGGGCGCCGCGATCATTCGAACCCGGACTTGCCCCGGCCCCGGCTCGGGGATCGGTCGATCACCGACGCGGAGCACCTCGGTGGGATTCCCAAACCGCTCGAAGATGACCGCTTTCATGCATGTGTCTCGATTCAAAATAAAGCGACGCCACTCAGGCGTTGACGTCCTCGCCAGGAGCCAGGATCATCGGTTGCAAGCACCGAGGGGCGTTCGCCGGTGATCCGGTTCCGACAAGCTCTTGGTCATCTGTTCACAAAAGGCTAGACGACCGGAGATCTCGTGGGCCTGTCGGCGACCCGCTTTGATCGAAGTCCATTATGTGGATCGCGGAGCCGTGACTGTAGGAGATAACCCAAAGCCCCAGGCCAAACAAGTCGGACCAACCTCCGCCGGCTTACGACTGAATCGGTCCTGAGCGGAATGCGGATTGTCTTTGATAAATGCAACTCGCCATCGAATCGCTTTCGAGCGTGAGCCTCGGTGATGATTTCAGGGTGCAGGGCCGTCCCGGAAAGCCTGATTCGACGCAACAATTCACTGTACGCTTGAATCCGGAATCAACTGGACAAACGAAGGAAATCTAGGAATCGTTATCCGACCGGCCCGAATTCGAGTCGGAGAACTCTTGTGTCTCGGCTCGGGGCCGACTAGGATTATCGGAGCCGACGACGTTTGTCATTTCTCTCGGAAACCGAGGCCCTCGCGTTGCACACGCAGGGGAGGGCACATGGCTGGTCTGCGATTCGGGTTGATCACTTTCGTCTGCGTGGGCGCTCTTTTCTGTGGTTGTTCGCGCACCGCTCCGACGCCGGTCGTCCCAACAACATCCGCGACCCCGAAGGTGGCGGATTCGAGCCAGGTCGCTGCGAGCAAGCACCCCGTCCATCCGACAGAGGACGCCAATAAAGCGGGAATGCCTACAAAGCCGCCCGCAACCTTCCAGGTCAGCCCGAGCCAGTTGACCCTGCAATCGGACGACTGGGGCTGGCAAATGCTCCTCGCCCCGATCGGCAAGCCAGGCGATTCCGGGCAGGTGGTAGGCGGGCAGGTGACCTGGACGGTCGAGCCGGCGGACATCGTGGCGCTCGACACCGAGGGCTATGTCCGACCGCTGAAGCCGGGGAAGGCCCGCTTGATTGCCCATCACCAGGGAGAGGAGGCCGTTTCCGAGGTCACCGTCAATGCGAAGGATGACAGGGCCTGGGACTTCGGACAGGACATCGTCCCCATCCTGACGCGCACCGGCTGCAATACCGGGGGATGTCACGGCAAGGCCGAGGGGCAGAACGGCTTCCATCTCTCGCTCTACGGCTATGACGCGGAAGGGGACTTCCAGTCGATCACTCGAGACGCGAGCGGTCGACGCCTCTCCCGACTCGACCCGAGCCGGAGCCTGCTGCTCGAGAAGGCGACGGGGAGGGTGCCGCACGTCGGCGGCCTTCGATTTACGCCGCAATCGCCCGAGTACAGCACGATCCTCAGCTGGATCAGGGCAGGGGCTCCTCAAACTCACGGGAAGACGCACGGCGAGATCGCCAAGCTCGAGGTCGAACCGAGCGACATCAGGCTCGCGAACCCCGGACCGATCCAGCTCCGCGTGGTGGCGGTCTACGGGGACGGGACTCGCCGCGACGTGACCCGGCTCTCGAACTTTCGTGTGAACGACGACGCGTCGCTCAAGATCGACAGCAAGGGGAAGGCCGAGATCCTCCGCCGTGCCGAGAGCGACCTGGTTGTTCGCTATCAGTCGATGGTCGTGAGCACCCGCCTCGCCACGCTCATCAACCCCGGCCTCAAATTCGACTACGCGAAGCTCTCGCGCCGGAACTTCATCGATGACGAGCTCTTCAAGCGGCTCGAGTCGTTGAAAGTCCCGCCGAGCCCCCCGGCAAGCGACTCGGCCTTCCTGCGCCGGGTCTCGCTCGACCTGGTTGGGCGACAGCCGACCCCCGAGCAGGTCCGCCAGTTCGTCGGCGACAAGGATCCGGATAAACGGGTCAAGCTCGTAGACAAACTGCTCGCGGACCGCGACTTCGTCCGTTTCTGGCGGATCAAGTTCGGCGACATGCTCCAGATCTCGAACGCCAGGCTCGGCAACGGGGCCACACGCTTCCAGGCCTGGGTCGACGAAAACCTCGCCAACAACACCCCTTGGGATCAGATGGTCCGGACCATGCTGACCGCCGTGGGTGCCCCCGAGGAGTTCGGCAATGGCCCCGCGAACTACGCCCTGGACGGCCTCGACGCCAAAATCCAGGCCGAGCAGACCGCCCAGCGCTTTCTCGGACTCCGGATTCGTTGTGCGCAATGCCACGATCATCCGTTCGATGTCTGGACCCAGGACGATTACTTCGGCCTGGCCGCCTGCTTCGCCAAGGTCGAGCGATCGGGTGGCGGCGGGATGATGGGGAAGACCGTCATCAAGATCAACTCCGGCGGCAAGGTCGAGCACCTGCGGACCAAGAAGCCGGCCGAGCCTCGCCTCTTGGATAAGAAGCCCGTCCAGGTCGCCGAGAAGGAAGACCCGCGCAAGCCTCTCGCCGAGTGGATCACCGGCCCCGACAACCCATACTTCGCCAGGGCGATGGCGAACTGGGTCTGGGCCCAATTCTTCGGCAAAGGGCTGGCCGACCCGGCCGACGACCTCAGCCGAGCGAATCCCCCCGTCCATCCTGAGTTGCTCGATGCCTTGGCCCGGCACTTCGTGAAGTCAAAGTACGATATGCGCGACCTGATCCGGACGGTGGCGATCTCGGAGGCCTACGGGCTCTCCTCGGGCACGATCTCGGGAAATGAGAAGGATACCCGACTCTTCTCCCACCACGTCGCCCGGCCGCTCAGTGCCCACCAGATGGCCGATGCCCTGGCCCTGGTCACCGACGTCCCCAATCGTTATCCGCGACGAGCCAATGGGACGCGAGCCATCGAGGTCGCCGACCCAGGTACGGCCAGCACCATCCTGGATACGTTCGGGCGTTGCCCTCGGACCAACGGATGCTCGTCGGTCTCGACGCCTCCCCTCAGCCTGCGACAGTCCTTGCTCCTGATCGGGGGAGACGCGATCGAGGGGAAGGTCTCGCACCTGAATGGATACCTGGCCAACCTGCTCGACCTCAAGCCCGAGCCGGACGAGGTCGTGGAAAATCTGTACCTCAGGACCCTCTGTCGCACCCCGACCGAGGAAGAGTTGTCTCGATGGTCGGCGGAGTTGAAGCAGGCCCCGGTATTCCGCGAGGCGGCCGAGGACCTCTTCTGGGCATTGCTGAACTCGCGCGAATTCGCGTTCAACCATTAATCATAAGTAAGTAGGGGCGACTCGCCCCGGCCATTTTCGCCCAGGTCAAGTTCGCGAGGAGTGTGACGACCATGTCCGATCCGAGGAAACTGCCGTCGTGCCCGGGTCCCAGCCGTCGCTCCATCTTGCGAGCGGGGCTGTTCGGCTCCCTGTGTCTCGCCTTCGATGACATCCTCCGGCTCCGCGCCCTCGCGTCGGGTGCGTCGAAGCCCGTCTCCACCTCGGCGACGAACTGCATCCTGGTCTGGCTGGCGGGCGGGCCGTCGCACATCGACACGTTCGACCCCAAGCCGGATGCTTCCGTCGACGTACGCGGCGAATTCAAGCCGATCAGCACGTCGGTCCCGGGGCTGTCCATCAGCGAGGTCTTGCCCAGCCTCGCTCGCGTGATGGATCGCGTCAGCCTGATCCGGAGCGTGACCTCTCCCGAGGCCGATCACGACCGCGCCGCGCACCACATGCTCACGGGCTACCGGCCGACCCCGGCGCAGGTCTTCCCGAGTTACGGCAGCGTCGTCTCCAAGACGCGTGAAGATCGCCGCGGATCGCTGCCCCCTTACGTGGCGATCCCGGACGCACCGCTTTTCTCCTCGAGCGGTTACTTGACCCCCGCCTATGATCCGTTCATGGTCAGCGGGGATCCGAACACTCCGGGCTTCCGCGTGAATAACCTCACGCCTCCGGATAGCGTCACGCTCGACCGCCTTCGCCGACGACGGGACATGGTCCGAACGCTCGATGGCTTCGCCCGTGACATCTCGCCGACTCCGCTGACGGGAAGCCGGGACCAGTTCGCGGATCAGGCCTACGACCTGCTGACCTCGAGTGCCGCCCAGGCCGCATTCAAGATCAGCGATGAGCGGAGCGACGTCCGCGACCGGTTCGGCCGGACCCCGCTGGGCCAGTCCTGCTTACTGGCTCGCCGCCTCGTCGAAGCGGGGGTGTCGTTCGTCACGATCAACGACCGCGGCATGGGTGCCCTCGGCTGGGACACCCACCAGCAGAACTTCGGCACCATCAAGAACACCCTGGCCCCGCCCCTGGATCAGGGGATCTCCGCCCTGATCCTCGACCTGGAAGAGCGAGGCCTGCTCGACTCGACCCTGGTCGTCGTGATGGGCGAATTCGGCCGAACGCCCAAGATCAACGGGAACGCCGGCCGCGATCATCACGGTCGCGCCAACTCGGCGATCCTCGCCGGCGGGGGGATCTCGCAAGGCCGCGTCGTCGGCCGGACCGACTCCAAGGGGGACTCGCCGAGCGACCGGCCCGTCACTCCGTCCGACCTCGCCGCAACACTCTACCAGACCCTTGGGATCGACCCGAACCTCCAGTTCGAGACCCCCGATGGTCGGCCGCTCCGTCTCGTCGAGAACGGGAAGGCGATCCACGAGTTGCTTTGATTCGATTGAAGGCCGCGAGTCGCGCACTGCCGGAAAAGGGCAGGGCGTCGACTCGCGTTTTCCCCTCGATCGGCCTCACCTCGTCCCCGAGAACAGGGGATGACCGAGGAGCCAGGCCAGCACCGTGATGAATCCGACGAAAATCAGCCCGAGCAGGACGAAGAGTAGCAGGCCCACGAGCACCACGAAGCGCATCGAGGATCGCTCAACCGACTTCGCCCCCCGCGCGGCTTCGAATTGATAATCGCGGAGCAGGTGCAGGTTCCGGGTGTTCGCCTTGAAGGCCACGTCGAACAGGTCTCCCACCAGCGGGATCGCCCCCACACAGATGTCGAGGAGCACATTCCCGGCCATCCGAGCGGCGACGGCCCTGGGCACCCGGTAGCGCGTCACCGCCATCAGGACGATCCCCGCCTGGATGATCCCGGTCATGAAGTCCCCGCCGAGGGGAAGCAATCCGAGAATCGCGTCAAGCCCCACACGCACTTGCGTGCCCGGGATCCGGATGGCCTGATCCATTAGCCAGACCAGTGTCTCCAGTCCGGGCGAATCCGACGTTGGCTTGAACACGATCGGAGCCGACTTCTTCTCGAGGGGCACGACAACACCCGCCTTTTCTCTTCCTCGCGGTGCTTCAGGATCTCATCTCACACCGCGAGCCGAACCCGACGTCATGTGTCAATCCAAGTTGATTATGCTACACGCATCGCTCATGCCAAACGAGCTTTGATCTCCGGTTCGTCGGTGCGGGATCGGCCCGATTTGATTCCGATGTCAGAGAATGAAACGAGGGCACGGGCTCAATCCTCGAGCCCATGCCCACTCGGCTTCCACCACCATGATATCGCTTTATTCGACAGCCAGCCTTTCGACCTTCCACCCCTCATGGCCGGAGGCCAGGATGACCTTGATTGTGGCCGGGACGGGCTTCTTGCGGACCTGGGCCGTCGCGTGGAAGACGTACTCGGCCAGGCTACGCCCTTCGCGGTCAACGGTGCGAGACTCCGCGAACTCGGCCTGGGCCTTGAGCGCGGGGTGACTCTTGATGTAGTCCCGCAGGTTCTCGACCCCCATCAGCGATTTGAACTCGGTGGAGGAGTTCTCCCAGGCCGGCTTCAGACGGCCGGCTCGGAGCTCGTCGAGGAACTGAACCGCGACGGCTCGCCCCTCGTCGTTGGCCTCGCTCGCGCCCTTGCTGCACCCGGCAGCGATCAGCAGGCTCAGGAGGATGGCACTGGCACGCGTCTCGAGCATGGTCCTGGCCCTCCGCATTAATACGAATCCGAGCTGACAACCTCGCCGCCGGCTCGCGTGCTCAGGTTCCGCCAGACCTGGAGGTTGACGGAGTCCTTCACGAAGCGGACGGAGCCGTCCATGAGCATGGCCGATACGCCACCGGCGTGATAGCTCCTGGCCGTGATCGCGGCGTAGGTGGGGAGCGTGGTCGACTCACCGTCCCTCATCGAGATCATGTCGATGTCCGCGGGAACGCCGTTGACGTTCGTAAGCACCTTGGTGTTCGGCGCAAAGGTCGTGGTGAAGCCGACCTCGTGGACGTCCCCCTCAACCCACTCCGTATGCCCGTTCGAGTCGAACGTCCCCCCCACGTAGGTCATGAGCCCGGCGGGGTTCAACGGCGGGGCGATGCCCACCGTCCCCGGGTTGCTCGTGTCCCAGTAATTCGGCTGATAGGCCTTGGCCTCCGACATCCCGAGAGTGTTGCTCATGCCGTCGGTGAAGGCGGCAGGGCCATACGCTCGGTTGGGGACGAAGGCACCGTCACCCACCTGATCCGTAGGCGGGTCGTAGACGAACCAGATCCCCTGATTGAAACAGTAGTTGTTGGGGTAGTACGTGAAGGTGGGCGTCACGCGGGCGCGATCGTTGACCTCGCTCGGGCAGAGGAACATCGCGACCTTCGTGGCCGACAGTGTGCCGTTGCTCGTGAACTCGAAGTCCCGGTTCCAGTTGATCGCGTTGAAGAGGTTCTGCTGCTCGAGGAACGGGAGCAAACGCGTGAGACCCGACCAGGGCTGGCATGTTCGGTTGCGAGGCAGCACGACGACCGGCGGCGCCGTGTTGTTCGACGAGATGTAGCCATGCAGGGCCAATCCCACCTGCTTCAGGTTGTTCGTGCATTGCGCCCGCCTGGCGGCCTCTCGCGCGGCCTGGACGGCCGGAAGCAAGAGCCCGATCAAGACGGCGATGATGGCGATCACCACGAGGAGTTCGATCAGCGTGAAGCCCAGACGCTTCCGCGACGACCTGGATGAAGAAGCGACCATAGATTCATGCCCCTGGGAGCCGAATATGTGCGGCTGCTTGACCAATGCCCGACGGCGAAACGACCGCCGGGCCGACGGGAGTCCACACTAACAAGCCGCGCATGTCCGGGCAGGAGCAGTTCGGTTAGTTCTTCTTAATGAAATCCCATTTAGGCAAAGAATGGCCCGAAACACGGCCCTCTCGGGCAAAATTTCCAGAATGCGATCACAAAATCACTTTATCAAGACTTGATTGAACGGGCAGGCGGACGAGAAAGCAACTGCCGGCTCCTCGGGTGCTCGTCGCCGAGACCGACCCGCCATGGCGATCGACGACGGCCTTCACGATGCTCAATCCCAGGCCCGAGCCCCCCGTGCGACGGCTCCGCGACGAGTCCACGCGATAGAACCGATCGAAGACTCGACCGAGGGCTTCTTCCGGAATTCCCACCCCGTTATCCGCAACGGCGATCTCGACAGAACCGGCTTCGAGCCTCCCGGACACGCTCACCCGGCCGCCCGGTACCGAATACTTGATGGCGTTGTCGAGCAGGTTCTCGAAGACCTGATGGAGCAGGGTCGGATCCCCCTCCACAATCGCCCCGGGCAATTCCCCGGCCTCGATCCCGATCTGACTTCGAAAGGCCGCACTCTCCGCGGCCGCGAGTGCCATCCTGACGAGCTCATCGATCCGAACTCGAGTGCTGGTAAGTCGCTCGCTGGCGTCCTCGCGCGAGAGGAGGAGCAGCGATTCGATGAGCCTGGAGAGCCGCTCGGCTTCCTCGACGATGCTGCGTAGGGTCTCTTCATAGTCGTCGAACGAGCGTCGAGCCAGGAGCGCGACCTCGGCCTCGGTTCGGATCGAGGCCAGTGGCGTCTTCAACTCGTGGGCTGCGTCCGCCGTGAATCGTCGAGTGGCGACGAACGACCTGTCGATCCGATCGAGCATCGCGTTCAGGGTGATCGCCAGCCGCCCCAGTTCATCGCCGGGGTTCGCCACCTCGATCCTCTCTCCGAGGTTCTCCGCCGAGATGCGCCGAGCGTCTTCGGTCATGCGCTCGACCGGTGCGAGCGCGTGTTTGGCGAGCCAGAAGCCTCCCAGCGTGGCCGCGAGCAGGACCGCGGGCAGGATCGTGAGCAGGACCCCTCTCAACTGGGCCAACTCGCCATGATACGAGTCGAGCGAGGTGGCGATCTGGACGATGCGTTGACCTTCCCCCAGACCCACGCGGCCGGTCACGACCCGACATTGTCCGAGCGACCCGAGGTTGAACGTGTCATACCTCGTGTCGGGCGACTCGCCCCAGAAGTCGGGCATGTGGATGTCTTTTTCCTTGAGCGGCGAACTCTCCGCGAGCAAGCGGCCGTCGGGCATCAGGATCCTGAGGTAGAACACTTCCTGGAAGGCGACTGGGGCATGCGTCAATCCCTCGGCAGAGAGCCCGGCGCCAAGGCGTTCGGACGCCTCCTTGAACTCGAAGTCGAGCAGGGCGTCGACCCGATCGAGGAGCGACTGCGCCATCAGCATCCAGGCGGCCAGGCCCAGGCCCGAGAAGGTCACGAGCAGGAGGCCGCCGTACCAGGCGGTGAGTCGAGTGCGGATACTTTTCCAGAGCATGGAACCCATCAATCCTGGAGCGCGTAACCGACGCCCCGCACGGTCTGGATCGCCCCCGCGATCCCGGCCTTTTCCAGCTTCTTGCGCAATTGGTTGATGAAGACGTCGATGACGTTGGTCAAGACCGTATCGCGGTCGTGCCAGACTTCCCTGGCGAGCTCGTCGCGGCTCACCGCCTGCCCGCGTCGTCTCATGAGGAAGTCGAGCAGCTCACATTCCCGGATGGTCAGCTCGACCTGTTGCGAGCCATGAGTGAGGCGTCGATGGAGGCGATCGAGCTCAATCCGCCCAGCCTTGACCAACGATGCTTCTCCGGCTCGACTCCGACGAACGCAGGCCCTCACCCTCGCGAGCAGCTCCGACCAGGCGAACGGCTTGGCGAGATAGTCGTCGGCCCCGAGGTCGAGCCCTTTCACCCGATCCTCGATCTCGCCTCGGGCCGAGAGCATCAGGATCGGCGTCTCGTTTCCCTCGGACCTGAGTTGGTCGAGGATCGAGATCCCGTCGCACCCTGGCAGCATGATGTCGAGGATCAGGCAGTCGAAGGCCTCTTCCTTCGCGTAGGCCAATCCGAGCTCGCCGTCCTCGGCGGTCACGACATCGTAACCTTCGTCGCCCAGGCCACGGGCCAGGGCGCGTCGGAGCTTGTCCTCGTCCTCGACGATGAGGATTCTCGGCATGATGGGCGTACCGTGATCGGATCCCGAGCGAGACAGGGCCCACGCCCCGAGTCCAGAGAATCACATTCCGCCTTGCGACGTTCGTCGTCAACCTGACCAAAAGATCATGAGAGGGGAGATGAGCCACGAACAGCTCGTGCCGGGCAGAGTCGTCGAAGCTTGCGATTGTCATCGAACCATATCAAGTCAATCGCATGAACGTGTTTCCCGGTCATTCCAAAGCAGGAGGATCCGGCGATGTCATTGGCCTCCTCCGATCCGAGAAGCCATCATTGCGTCGGTGGCCGATTCCTGCTGCAATTGTGTGTTCGCCCCCTCGACAACGAGACGACGCCTAACTTTCGGTCGTGACGACTCCTGCCGCGAGATGACTTTCATGCCCAGTTCCAGCAGAACGGACGGTCGTTCATTCCTCGATCTCGTGGACGGGGGCGACGCCAGCCTCTTCGAGGTCAAGACCAAGGCCGACGGCCCTCAGGGGACCCTGCCGCTCACCGACGAGATGCTCCGCGAATGGCCCTCGGGCGACCTCTTCGGTCTGAGCCAGAACGCCGGGATGGGCTGGAAGCCGTCGGAAGTGGATCGCGACCCGTTCCTGATCCTCAGCACGCAGGGAGGACTTCGGGCGCCAGACGGAACGCCGATCGCACTCGGCTATCACACCGGCCACTGGGAAATCGGGCTCCTCGTCCAGGAAGCGGCAGAGGAGTTGAAGGCGCTCGGCCGCGCACCGTTCGCCGGGATGGTCTCAGACCCCTGCGACGGCAGGACCCAGGGCACCACGGGCATGATGGATAGCCTGCCATACCGGAACGACGCCGCCATCGTCTTCCGTCGCCTGATTCGCTCGCTACCGCTTCGCAAGGGGGTGCTCGGCATCGCGACCTGCGACAAGGGCCTGCCCGCGATGATGCTCGCCCTTGCCGGCAGCGGGCATCTGCCGGGCGTCCTCGTGCCTGGTGGCGTGACCTTGCCGCCTCGCGACGGGGAGGACGCCGGTAAGATCCAGTCAATCGGTGCGCGTTACCTCCACGGCGAGATCAGCCTGCCCGAAGCCGCCGAGCTCGGATGCCGCGCCTGTGCGAGCCCCGGAGGTGGTTGCCAGTTCCTCGGCACGGCCGCGACCTCGCAGGTCGTCGCCGAGGCCCTCGGGATCGCCATGCCGCACAGCGCCCTCGTCCCTTCGGGCCAGCCGATCTGGCGAGACGTCGCGAGACGGTCGGCTCGTGCGCTGGTCGCGCTGGCGGAGGCAGGGATCAAGACGCGGGACATCCTGACCCCGGCCGCGATCCGCAACGCGATGACGGTCCACGCCGCGTTCGGCGGCTCCACGAACCTCCTGCTGCACATCCCGGCCATCGCCTTCGCCGCGGGCCTGCCGCGCCCGACCGTCGAGGACTGGCATGCGATCAATGTGAAGGTGCCCCGCCTGGTGAGCGTCCTCCCGAACGGGCCGAACTATCACCCGACCGTCAGGGCCTTCATGGCGGGGGGTGTCCCCGAGGTCATGCTGCACCTGCGGCAACTCGGGTTGCTCGAACTGTCGGCCCTGACCGTGACGGGCAAGCCGCTCGGCGACGTCCTCGACTGGTGGGAGAGCAGCGAACGCCGCGCCCGCCTGCGCGAGCGGCTCGCCAAGGAAGATGGCGTCGAGCCCGAGTCGGTCATCATGAGCCCCGAGCTCGCGCGGGCGAACGGGCTCACAAGCACGGTGACCTTCCCCCGAGGCAACATCGCCCCCGAGGGCTCCGTCATCAAGAGCACGGCGATCGACCCGACGGTCGTCGACGCCGATGGCGTCTATCGCAAGATTGGACCTGCCAGGGTCTTCAGCCGGGAGAAAGAGGCCATCGCCGCCATCAAGGGGCTCGGGGAGAACCCGATCAAGCCGGGGGACGTCCTCGTGCTCATGGGGCGAGGGCCGATGGGGGCGGGGATGGAGGAGATCTATCAGATCACCTCGGCGCTCAAGCATCTCTCGTTCGGCAAGCACGTCGCGGTCATCACCGACGCGAGGTTCTCGGGCGTCTCGACGGGGGCCTGCATCGGCCACGTCGGTCCCGAGGCGCTCGCGGGAGGCCCCATCGCCAAGGTCCGCGACGGCGACACCATCCGGATTATCGTCGACCGCATCAAGCTCGAGGGGAGCGTCGACATGATCGGAGTCGGGGGCGTCGAGATCTCTCCCGAAGAGGCCGCGCGGATCCTCGGCGAGCGAGAGCCGCTGCCCGGCCTCTCTCCCGACCCGGATCTGCCCGAAGACACACGTCTCTGGGCAGCCCTTCAGGCCGTCGGTGGCGGGACCTGGGGCGGATGCGTCTACGACCCGGACGCCATCATCGCGAGGCTCCAAACAACGCAGCCACGAGAGGATCAGGTCCCTCAACCCGCGATCTGATTTCTGGGGGAGACGACGAGCCGGAATCGGCTCAACGATCGGCGTGCTCGCTCGGGGCATGAGACTCGGCCGCCGTGCGGTGGGCCGGGTTGGCCTGGGCGGAGTCGACTCGAACCTGGGAGTTCGCTCGGGCGGGAACAGCAGAGACCTGTTCGGCAGGGATGCCGAACAGGCCCTTGATGATTCGGGAAATGCGGGGGTGCTTCAAGGAAGCACAGCGGAGGGTGCAGGCCGTCCATGCTCGGACGAGTTCGAACTCGCGTCGGATGGCCTCGATCTTCCGTTCCTTCTTGGTGAGCAGGTCACGAGTGTTCGGCTCGTAGCCGTGCTCGATCAGCCAGGCGTCGCAGAGGCGGGCCAGGGTGGCTCGTTGGCTGCTCGTCGCCTGCTCACGCCAGTTGCCCGGGCGGCCTTCCCGCAGGTGGTTCCAGTGAAGCAGGGTCCGCTGGTCGTAATACTGGAGGTTGCTCGGGTCGTTGAGGTCGACCCCCTGGGCCTTGAGCCGATCGACGAGGTCGAGGGTCCGCTTCCGATTCGTCTGGAACGAATACTCGGCGGCGATCTCCGACGCCTCGGCCCGGGTGATCTCGATCTTGAGGTGTGCGGCGATCTCGATCACGCCTCCCACCGGATCGGCGACCAGACTCTCGTAGCGCTGGGTGAGGACGTTCGGCTGTCGCGACCAGAAGCGATCGTTCACCAGGACCTGATGGATCATCCCCTGGTTGACGAGTTGCTCGAACGTCACCCCACGCTTGTGCATGAGCGAGAAGACGACGTCACGGACATCGCGGTGCGCGTAGATCGCGATGGCACGGCCGGACTTGACCGCCTTGGCGAAGCCGTCGTGCCCCTCATGCGACTTGAGGACGCTCCACCTGGGCTGGGAGCTAGTCCGCTGGTCCTGAGCGACGAACTCCTCGCCGGTCAGATAACCCAGGCGCTGACCCTGGCGGTGCCGCTCGAGCAGGTGAGCAATCACCTCGTACTGCCAGGTCGAGCAGGCCCGGTACATGCCGGCGCAGAGGACGTACATACGCGCGATCCTTCATGCTGGCCGCGATGAGACGTTCACCCCCTTCCATGGAGGTGACTCGATGACGACCATGCTTTCTATCGGCGAGAGACCAGGGCAGACGCGAGTCAAATCCGCGAGATCGCGGAGATTCCGCCAATTTTCGGCGGTCGCGAGCCTCGCCAACGTGGCCTTCGCATGAAGCGCGATAACTCAAGTTGCAGGATCTGGCTATCGAATGGAGTTGGAGAGTCGTGAGAGGAGTCGACATAGGCATCCTTTCCTATGCTTCGAACCTTCCGGGGCAGGCTAAATCGCCTGTGCCGGCGTCGCGACCGGTCGCCAGAGGCGCCGGAAGCCGAGTGCGATACGCACGATGAGCAGGCCCGCCGTCGCTGCGAGGCAGGCCGATCCCAGCCAGTCTCCCCATGCGGTATAGAAGGACTCTCGATCATCGAGGGGAACGGTAACGGTCAACACATCTTCCGTCAACTTGGAGACGCTCGATAAAACACGCCCATTGCCGTCGATCAGGGCGGTAATCCCCACATTCACCGCCCGGGCCATGGGGACACGGTTCTCGATCGCCCGAAAGACACTGATCGCCAGGTGCATGTCGTGCTCGGACGAACCCCGGAACCAGCCGTCGTTCGAGATATTGAGCAGGACGTCCGGCGAGCGTCCATCGGAGGCGTTCGTGAAGAAGCGTCGCACGGCCTGGGGCACCGTGTCTTCGAAGCAGATCGCCGTGGCGTAGCGATACTGGCCGAGCGTGAAGCTCGTCGCCTCGGTCCCGAACGTCAAGTTCGGGACGTTCGCCGCCTCGTAGGGGGTCAGAATCTTGAGCCAGGGGAACATGTCGACGAGCGGCACATATTCGCCGAACGGCACGAGGTGCATCTTGGCATAACGCTGGAGCTTCTTGACGGACGGCTCGATCAGGAGCGCCGAGTTGAATTTGGACAGGCCCCGCATATGGAAGTCATAGACAAGGACTCCCACGAGCATCGGGATTCGGACCTGATCCACCATCGGATGGATGATCGACTCCGAGGTCTTCTGACGCTCGACCCACGACTGCACCGCGTTGGGGTCTTTCGGCGAAAGCTTCTTGGCCTGACGCTCGAACTCCGCCGGCGTGAGCTCCGGGTCACGAATAACATACTGATAGGGGAAGGCCGTCTCGGGCCAGACGATCATATCGGGGGGAGGCGAGGTCCGGAGGCAACGCTCGATCAGGGATCGATAGGTCACGAAGAGAGACTCGGCGGAGGTCCCCATCTTCCGGTTCTGCTCGATATTGGACTGCATGAGCGCGAGCCGAGGGCCGTCCTTGAATCGTCCGGTGGACACGCGGAAGAAGCCGTATCCCACCGTCAGGATCAGGAGGCCCAGGACAAGGCCTCCGCGAATGAGTTGGGGCCGACTGATCCGCTGCCCGCTCGCGTGGCTCTCCCAAATCGACGACGACCAGAGGTCGGCCAAGTAGGCGTTCACAACGGCGATCAGCAGGCTGACGCCGAGAGCCCCCGTGATGTCGGCGATCTGGATTAGCGGAAGGATCTGGTGCTGCGTATGCCCGAGGTAGTACCAGGCGAAACCGGTCAGGATGTGGGCCCGGACGAACTCGAGCCCCACCCAGATCACGGGCGCGGCGATGATCCTCGGGATCGCGAACCGGATCACCGCGAGCCGGGACAGTCCGATGAAACCGGGCCACCAGAACGAGAGTGCCATCGCCATGACGAACCAGGCGAAGGCCGCGTCGGGGTCGGTGAGGCTGACCCAGTAGATCGAGAGCAGCCAGAAGAGAAATCCGCCCGCCCAGGAGCCGAGGTATATCGACACCCGGGAGCGCGTGCTTTGGATCAGCAGGAACAGAGGGACGAGCGCGACCCAGGCCAGCCATGACCAGTTGGCGGGGGGAAAGGCGCACCAGAGTCCCAAACCTGACGCCAGGGCAGAGAGGATCGGCGGTTGGCCGGGAGCACTCACCGAAGACGAATCGTCCCGGGATGCGGGCTCGGCCTGAGCGATTGCCTCGGACGACATCGTCGTTCTCCCCTTCGAAGAAAGAAGGGGGCTCGTCGAGTAAGGAATGGAACGCCCACGGCCTTCACCCATCGCGGTCGAAGGCCGCACGAGACTCCCTTGTTGGCTATTCGCTCGCCAGTCTCACCCGTTGGGCGGTCGACGAAATTGCGGACAACTTCCGCCCCGGGAATCCTTCCCAGATTCTGGAGGTCGATCCGGCGCTTTCGACGTAGAGGTTCACCGCACCACGGAGTTGAGCCAGGAGCCGATTCCTCGCGAATCCTAATCCAAGTCGAAGAAATCGACAACATCGCCCTGGGCGTACTCCCGATCCCCCGCTGGGAAGACCGCGAAGCCGTCGCAGGAGCCCACCGCGCGGAGGTCGGCCGAGCCCGCCCAGCTGAGCGGGTCGATCGTATATCCCCCGTCCGGAGAAGGGATTAGACGCGAAGGGTGGTAGGTGGGGCGGTCACTCTGATGCTTGAACGACCGACTCAGAGGACGGCGCCTCGCGGTGGGATCGCGGCGGCTCAGTCCCGCCATAGCGGCGAGGGCAGGGCGGACGAAGAGCAAGAAACCGACGATGCCGCTGACCGGATTTCCCGGTAGTCCGAACACCAGGGTCGGCGGCCGATCCCCACGAGGCAGGCCGACGCCGAACCAGAGCGGCTTCCCCGGCTTGAGTTTGACCTTGTGGAAGGTCCTCCGGACTCCGAGCGACTCGAGGGTTTCCGGCACGAGGTCTCGGTTCCCCGCAGAGACCCCGCCGGTAATCAGCAGGACATCCGCGCCGAGTCCGTGCGAGATGGCGTCGCTCAGGTGCTGGCTCTCGTCGCGCGCCACGGGGAGGATCTCGGCCCGGGCCCCGGCGTTCGAGACGAGGGCGGCGAGCATCAAGGCGTTGGAGTTGCGGATCTGACCGGGTCCGGGCTTCTGACCGGGCTCGACCAATTCATCGCCGGTCGGCAGGATTCGGATGAGGGGAGGGGGGATGACCTCGACTTCGGTCCTACCCACCGAGGCGAGGAGCCCGATTCTCGCCGGGTTGATCCAATCGCCGCGGCTCAGGATGAGGTCGCCGGTCTTCATCTCACGCCCCTGGCGCATGATGTTCATGCCCGGGCGCACTGCCATCTCTTCGAGATGGACCCGGCCGTCGACGAGGCTGGTACGCTCGATCATGACCACGCCATCAGCACCGACCGGGATCGGTGCGCCGGTCATGATCGCGGCGGCCTCGCCATTCGCCAGGGGTCGCTCGGGCGTCTTCCCGGCAAGGATTTCTTCCCCGACGAAGTATTCACGCACCCCCGACTCAAACTCGGCGACCTTGATGGCGTAACCGTCGACGAGGGCCTTGTCGAAGGGGGGCAGGTCGATGTCGGCGTGGATATCCTCGGCCAGGGTGAGGCCGAGGGCTTCCAGGGCCAAGCGGCGTTCCGCGGGGAGCGGCTGCGCCTGGGTCAACACTTCCCCGAGTGCCTCGTCGACCGAGAGCATCACGATTCTCCTTGCAAGCGATCCGAAAGGTCCGGGCCGAGGTCAGACGGCCTGCTTCTTCGCCGGCTCGAAGGATTGGGTGATGAAGTTCTTGAGCAACTGCGTCCCGGCGAGGGTGAGGAAACTCTCGGGGTGATACTGGACCCCTTCGAGCGGGTAGGTCTTGTGGCGGACCCCCATGATCTCGTTCTCGTCCGTCCAGGCGACGACCTCGAGCTCGGGGGGCAGCGTGCCCGGTTGGATGACCAGGCTGTGGTAACGCGTGGCCTCGAAGGGGTTCGGCAGGCCGCGGTAGACGCCCTTGTTGTCGTGGTGGATCAGCGAGGTCTTGCCGTGCATGATCCGATCGGCCCGGACCACATTGGCTCCGAAGGTGTGCCCGATGCACTGGTGGCCGAGGCAGACGCCCAGCAGGGGGATCTGGGGGGCAAACCTCTGGACGACCTCATTCGAGATCCCGGCCTCGAGCGGGGTGCAAGGCCCCGGCGAGATGATCAGGTGGGACGGGTGGCTCGCCTCGATCTCGTCGAGCGAGATCTGGTCGTTGCGGACCACGCGCAGGTCGATGCCCGGATCGATCTCGCCGAGCCGTTGGACCAGGTTATAGGTGAACGAGTCGTAATTATCGATCAAAACGATCATAGCGAACCCAGGTCAGCGTTGCGTCTCGGCCTTGCCATTACCTTCGGATCCTAACCGGTTTTCGGCGCAATCGGAAGGGAATCCGCTCGCGAAACCGGCACGGCGGTCGTGGCGCGAGTAGAGTTTCTCGTACTGTACGGAGGTCGCAGCCGAGCGAACGTCAGGCGCTCCGGGATTTCCTCCGTCATCTACGAGTGTTCCTCTTCTTGATCATGTCAGGGAGGCCCCGAGAATGACGTCCATGATCGTCTCGATGACCGTGGCAATGGCCGTCAGTGCCACGTCCGGTCATTTTCAGCAGTCGTCCATTCCCCGCTTCCTGCCGGACGGCCCCGGCTATGGCTGGGGTTTCCCCAACGGTAATCCCGATGGCTACGGTTGGTTCGACTACAGCACATGGGTCCCTCTCGGCGCGAACCGCACCTCCGAATATTACTTCCCGCGGCATTTCGCGATGCCCGTGGAACAGATGTTCCCGCCGAACTATTACAACCCCTACATGACTCGCGGCCAGCGTTACGTCACATATACAAATTGCGGCGGAGATCATCCTGCGGGCGGTCCGCCCCTCGGATCCGCCAATACGCCGGTGCATCCGTACAACGAGACGCTCGGCACCGGGTCTCGGGTGCCATTCCGGCCGTTCACCGGTCGGGTCGAGGCGTCACCGATCAACTCCGGAGCGAGCGGCCTGACTCCTTGATCCGAATGTGAGCGGATCCAGTCGACTCGTCGACGTGAAGCCAAAAAGGCCCCTCCCGTTCCGATCGGAAGGGGCCTTTTTTTGTCCTCGAGCTTTCAAATCCGCCCGATCGGCGCCTTCATAAGGCCGAGGTTCGTGCCATGCTCGCATGATCGCCCTGTCATGGATTCCACTCGAAAACTTCTCGATGGTTTTGGGTGGTTGAGGATGGTTCTCGCACTTGCCAACCTGCCTTCCCGTCCTTTACCATAACCCTTCCTCGGTCTGGACCTCGGGCAAGCCCCGACGCCTTCGATCGGGGCGGTGGCGGGTCGCTTTTCCGGGTCTTCCGCGAAATTCTTTGGCGACCTTTCGAACCTTGCAACCCGTAGGTTCGTAGCACCGGCGGTGCTAGCTCCGCGGCCGGCGACTTCTTGGTAGCGAAATGCTCGTGCGGCACGCCGGTTTCCTTTATTCGTCTTATTTCGGGCCGGTGTCACGAGACCGCCGAGGCCATCTGCCGGCGAATCGGGTGGTTCATCGTCAGAACTACTTCCCTCGATTTCTCAATCGTCCTTGCACAAGGCGCCTTCCTGATGAGCCGTGAAGTCATTATCGAGACACGCAACCTGACCAAGGTTTATCGCGACTTCTGGGGACGCCCCAAGGTGCAGGCGCTCAAGGCGCTCGACCTTCAGGTCTATCGGGGAGAGATCTTCGGGGTTCTGGGACCCAACGGCTCCGGCAAGACGACCTCCATCAAGCTGCTCCTCGGCCTGCTCTTCCCCTCGGCCGGCGACGCCTTCATCTTCGGCGAGCCGACCAACAACGTCGCCAAGAACGAGCGCATCGGTTACCTGCCGGAAGAGTCGTACCTGTACAAGTTCCTGAACGCTGAAGAGACCCTGCACTTCTACGGCCGGCTCTTCAAGCTCTCGGCCGCCGAGCGCACCAAACGCGTGGGCCAGCTCATCGACATGGTCGGCCTGAACGCCGCCAAGCACCGTCAGCTCCGCGAATACTCCAAGGGTATGCAGCGCCGCATCGGCCTCGCCCAGGCCCTGATCAATAACCCCGAGTTGATCCTCCTCGACGAGCCGACCTCGGGCCTCGACCCGATCGGTACCGCCGAGATCAAGGAATTGATCCGCGACCTCCGCGCCCAGGGCAAGACGATCGTCCTCTCGGGCCACCTCCTCGCCGACATGCAGGACATCTGCGACCGCATCGCGATCCTGCACCGCGGTGAGCTTAAGGAGCTCGGCAAGGTCTCCGACCTGCTGACCGTCCAGGACGTCACCCAGATCAAGACGAAGGACCTCTCCGAGGCCGCCCTGCAGGAGATCCGCCAGGTCATCGCCCGCCACAACGGCGAGCTCCTGGCCGTCGATCACCCGACGACCACCCTCGAAGAACTCTTCCTCCGCATCGTCCGCGAGAGCGACCAGCACCCCGGTCGTCGTCGCGTGGCGGAAGCCGTCACGAAGTCCTGATCATGCCTTGATCCGAGACCTTCGTCGCCCCGGGGCGGGATCATCTCCCTCTCGAAGGCGACGAGGGCTGCACGGACGGGCTCCAAGATCGTTGACCGATGGCAATCTGCCGAGATCGAGGCCGGGCCTCGGCCGGCGCCTGCAGCCATATCGCGTCTTCGCCAGCATCCGTGAGCCTCGAGTTCGGGCATCATCGCTCGATTACTTCATCCGACGGCCCGACCCAGGACTTCGTAACACTCCTGAGGAGTTTCCGCCGCAATGTCCGCGCTCTCATTCATCACATTGATTTGGTCGCAGGCGGTCATGCCTGGGGTCCCCAAGTCGCTCCAGACCACGATCCGTTGGCTCCTCTTCTTCGGCGAGCCGACGATGACTTCGCCGGGCCTGTTCGGGGCCGTCCTCTTCTGGCTCAAGGTTCTCAGCCTGATGAGCCTGCTGGGATGGATCGTCTCCTGGGTCTCGGCCTCGCTCAAGGAACGGACCGGCACGCGGGCCAGCCTGCTCGATTTCGCCGCCCTCGCCGGCCTCGCGCTCGGCGTGGTCGCCCTCGTCGTCCAGGTGCTCCAGGCCACCAGCACGCCACCCAAGATTTACAAGCTCGGCGGGATCCCGGCCGTGACGCTGCTCGGCGGCATCTCCGGCGCCATCCTGCTGATCTGGACCGAGGTCGCCCTCTGGAAGACGATCCGCAAGCTCGGCAACGCCGCCGACCTGCTCGTCCTCTTCGGCGTTCACGCGGGCCTGGCCCTCGGCCTTGGGCTCGGTGTTGGGCTGCAGCAGGCCAGCCTCAGCCAGCCCCTAGAGCCCGGGACGGCACACTCGCCCTGGCAGGAAGGGGTGATCTTCGGCGCCCGCTTCAGCGCGACGTACATGGGCTTCGTCGTCCTCTTCCGAATCATCTGTGCGGTGCTCGTCGAGGTCATCAACGTCCGCTGGCGTCGCCTCTACTCGATCGCAAGGCTGACGATCACCGAGGCCAACCGCCGGATGTGGGCCCCCTGGGTCGTCCTGACGGTCTTCCTCGTCGTCCTCGCGTTCACGCACTGGTTCCTGGTGCCGCCTCGTGCCGCGGAAATGGGCCGACTCTACGTCGGAACCCTGTCGCTGCTCTGCTCGCTGCTCTTGACCGTGATGATCACGATCCTGACGCCGCTCAGCCTGCCGACCGACATCCAGCAGCAGACGATCTACACGGTCGTCTCCAAGCCGGTCCGCCGCATTGAGCTGATCTGGGGCCGGATGCTGGGCTACATGGCCATGGTCACGGTCTTGATCGTGCTCTTCGGCGGCATCAGCCTCGCCTACCTCTGGCGAACGATCTACACCGGTGCCATCGTCGCGACCGAACAGCAGGCCCAGAAGGAAGCCGACCTGAAGCATGATCGCCAGGCCCGCCACCTCCGCGACGAGGCCAATCAGCTTCGCTCTCGCATGTCGGCCCGCGAACCGATTCACGGTTCCTTGAGCTTCCTCGACTCGCGCGGCAACTTCCACGTCCGCGGCATCGACGTCGGCCAGGATCAGTCGATGCGGGAACCGCGCAGCCACATCGAAGGCGGTACGCCCGCCACGGCGACATGGCGATTCGGCATCGTCCGCGACCCCTGGTATCCGAACCAGCAAGTGCTCCTCGACCGCCGGATCCCCGTGGATCGGCTGCTCGTCGCGGGGACCATCGAAGGCGTTCTCAATCGAGTGCTCGAGCTTCGCGTCCAGATCGCCGAGGCCGAGCGGAAGCAGGCGGGGGGCAAGCTGACCCCGACCGAGGCCAGCCGCCTCAGCGCCACGATCGCCCGCAACCGCGAAGAACTCAAGGGTGCGGAAGCCGATTACGCCAAGCTCGAATCCGACGAGAAGGCCCTGAGGACCAAGGCCGCCGACTCGTCCAAGGCGGGCAAGAAGGAAGAGGCCGAAGGCCTCCTCCGCCAGGCCGAGGCGATGCACACGCCCCGCATCCCCCTCGAAATGACCTTCAACATCTACCGGACGACGAAGGGCCGCATCGGGGAGCCGGTCTACGCCGAAATCGTCGTGACCAACCCGAACAGCGGCGAGAAGCCCTATCAGAACACCTTCGCGATTCGCGAGTATTACACGAATCAGCACTCGATCCCCGCGAGGCTCCTCGCCGGATCGATGGGAGGCTTGAAGGTCGAGATCCGCTGCTTGAGCCCGACCCAGTACCTGGGCATGGCCGAGAGCGACCTCTATATCCTGGCTCGCGCGGGTAACTTCGGCACGAACTACATGAAGGGACTCTTCGGCGTCTGGCTGCAGGCCATGGTCCTCACGGCCATCGGCGTGTTCGCCGGCACCTTCCTGAGTTGGCCGGTGGCTCTTTTGACCACCATCGCCTTCTTCATCGCAGGCCAGGTGGCCTTCGCGTTCCTGCTTCAATTCACGCTCCAGAGCCTCCAGGGCGGCGGGCCGTTCGAATCCTTGATCCGACTCCTCACCCACGACAATCAGATGTCCGACCTGGCGCCGACGCTCGCCGTCGTCACCGCGAAGACGTTCGACTCGATCGTGATGCCCGTGATGTCCCGACTCGTCTACGTCGTGCCGAACTTCTCGGCGCTCGACGTCAGCAACACCGTCGCCGACGGCTTCGAGGTGCAGTGGGGCTTGCTCGGGTCAAACTTCCTCCTGGCCCTCGCCTACGCCTTGCCTTTCTCCATCGCCGGATACTTCATCTTGAAGAATCGTGAGGTGGCCGCATGAGGTCGAATAACCTTCGCAAGATCATCTACGGCTTGATCATCGTCGCCATCTTCGGCGGCATGATCCCGTACACCAACTGGCTCAACGAGCAGAAGCGACGTCGAGACCTTGGCGAAGCCGCCATCGGACAGGTGGATACCGGCAGCTTCATGCTCAAGCTCGCCCTCCTCGGGGGGGCCCGCGGCGTCGCCGCGAACGTCCTCTGGACGCGGGCCGAAGAGCTGAAACGCGAGCAGGACTGGGACCGGATGAAGGCGACCGTCGACCTCATCACCAAGCTCCAGCCCCACTTCCTCTCGGTCTGGACGTTCCAGGGCTGGAACCTGGCCTACAACGTCTCGGTCGAGTGGGACGCCCCCGAAGACAAGTATGACTGGATCAAGAAGGGGATCCAGTTCCTCCAGGACGGCGTGAAGAACAATCGCAAGTCTCCCGACTTGATCTGGGACACCGCCTGGACCTACTACCACAAGCTCGGCTTCTCGGACGAGAGCATCATCCTCCGTCGCCTCTTCCGGGACGACGCGGATGAGACCTTCAAGACCTACACCGACTACACCGACCCCCAGCGCACCGTCGTCGTCGGCAATGACAACTTCAAGCTCGGGTTCGGCTGGTTCAGCCGTGCGGTGGCCCTCGTCGATGAAGGTGCGAGCCGGACGGCGACGGGGACGGAATCCAATCTCGACTACGTCGACCCGGTCCCCCAGCGCAAGGGTCGTCCCGGTGACCTCGCCTTCCGCTCGATGCCCGCCCATGCCCAGACGCGCTATGCGGCGGCCCTTGAGAAGATGAGCATGCAGGACATCCCCGCCACCTTCGGCGAAGTCGCGAAGAACGAGTGGGCTAAGGCCCTGGCCGAGTGGGTCAAGTTCGGGCGCTACACGTTCGACTCCCACAACGTCGTCAAGGTCAACGGCAAGGACACGAAAGAGCCGATTCAGATCGACGACGAGACGGATCCGAAGCGGTACGAGAAGCTCAGCGACAACCAGAAGTACTGGACGAGCCGCTGGGGCGACCAGATGAACTACCGGTACTGGAAAGACCGGTCGATGGCCGAGATGACCAACGAAGGCGTCCAGGCCCGCCAGCTCTTCTACGAAGGGACGATCGCTTACAAGAGCGGCGACCCCGCGAAGGCCTCCGAGAAGTTCCGCGATGGCCTGGCCATCTGGGACAAGCTGCTCCAGGAGCACAAGGATTATCGCAACGACGATTTCAACAAGAAAGACACCGGCTTGATCGTCAAGCGATACATCCGATCGCTCCGCCAACTCGGCGAGAGCCAGCCGGCCGACTTCCCGTTCAAGGACTTGCTCAAGGGCGCCGAGGCCGACAACACCGTCGACCCGTTCGATGCCATCGAGATGCTCGGGACCTCGTCCAGGGACAACGGCCCGCCCACGACGAAGCCCGTCACGGCCCCGCCTGCTGGGGGCCCGGCGGCGACTCCGGCCCCGACCGCCCCGACAACCCCGGCGACGGCCAAGTAAGGGCTTGAGCCTTCGATATTGCTGTCAATCAACGTCCCGGCCCATCCCGAGAGGGGTAGGTCGGGACGTTCCATTTCCGAGTTCGTAGAACCTCGCCGACGTCGGAGGCGTACCACGGGAGAGTCATTGCCATTGCAAATGAGGCGGACTCCTGCTGAGAATGGCGTTTTGCCGGGGATCGACCGAGGTCCCCGTCGACGCGGGTGGTTGACGGCCCGACTGAGTGCCGTCCTCCCGCAAGGTCCTCCGCCGAGGACTCGAGACAAGTTCGCGGGCCGTCGCAGGTCGAGTCGCCTGCGTCGCCGGCCTCTTTCTGGGCAGGAACCCGATTAGCCATGACACTCACCGCCGGCCGCACGCTTCGAGTCGGACACAGCCCCGACTCCGACGACGCGTTCATGTTCTACGCGCTCACGCACGACAAGATCGACACCGGCGGGCTCCGCTTCGTCCACCAACTCGAAGATATCGAAACGTTGAATCGTCGGGCGCTGAACGGCGAGCTCGAGATCTCGGCGGTCAGCATCCACGCCTTCGCCCACCTCACCGACCGCTACGCCTTGCTCGCCTCCGGCTCGAGCATGGGCGACAAATACGGCCCCACGATCATCACCCGCGAGCCGCTGACGCTCGAGGACATGAAGAGTCGCACGATCGCCATCCCGGGCACCCTGACGACGGCCTACCTCACGCTCCAACTCTGCCTCGGCAAGGACGTGAAGGTGGAGGTGATGCCATTCGACCAGATCCTCCCCGCCGTGGCCGAAGGCCGCGCCGAGGCCGGGCTCATCATCCACGAAGGGCAGCTCTACTACGGCGACAAGGGCCTGCACAAGGTCGTCGACCTCGGCCAGTGGTGGTTCGAGCAGACGGGCCTGCCGCTGCCGCTCGGCGGCAACGTCGTCCGCAAGGACCTGGGCGAGGAGACGGTCCTCGAGGTCGCCCGGCTGATCAAGGGGAGCATCGTCTATGCCCTCGAGAATCGCCAGGAGGCCCTCGACTACGCCTTGAAGTACGCCCGCGACCTCGACCCGGCCCTGGCCGATCGCTTCGTTGGCATGTACGTGAACGACTGGACGGTCGACTACGGCCCGAAGGGACGCGAGGCGGTCCGTACCTTGCTCACGCGTGCCGCGGAGGCCGGCCTGGTCCCCGGGCCCATCGACGTACAATTCGTTGGTTAAGAGCGAGTGCGGAAGGACCTCTCATCCTCAAGGATGCCGGGGAATCGACCGAAGTTTTCAACGGCCCCGAGGTTTTTCCGTCGCTCGTAGGCAAGAGCAAGGGCGGGGTTCGAATGGAGCGACCGGCGTAGATCGCTCCTGGCGGTAGGTTGAAACCGAAGTGCTTGCGTCGGATGATAGGACCGACGCTCCGAACCCCCCTTCTCCCGCAGGCGCTGCAAAACCTCGGTCCAAGGTTTAAGAATCGATGCCCAACAGCTTTAATTCCCTCACGACCATCAAGGTCGGCGAGCAGTCCTTCCAGATCCACAAGCTTGGCGCCCTCGAGTCGGCGGGACTCGACATCTCCCGACTCCCCTTTTCGTTGAAGATCCTGCTGGAAAACCTCCTGCGGAATGAAGACGGGAACACGGTGACCGTCGACGACATCAAAGGCCTGGCGAACTGGGACGCCAAGGCGATCCCCTCGCGAGAGATCGCCTTCCGACCGAGCCGCGTCCTCCTCCAGGACTTCACGGGTGTGCCGGCCGTCGTAGACCTCGCGGCCATGCGAGACGCCATGATCCGGATGGGGGGGGACCCCAAGAAGATCAACCCGCTCCAGCCCGTCGAGCTCGTCATCGACCACTCTGTCCAGGTTGACGAGGCTGGCACGCCTCAGGCCTTCCTGACCAACGCCGAGCTCGAATTCGAGCGGAACGGCGAGCGCTACGCCTTCCTGCGTTGGGGCCAGGATGCCTTCAAGAACTTCCGCGTCGTGCCCCCCGACACCGGCATCGTGCACCAGGTCAACCTTGAGTATCTGGCGCGCGTCGTCTTCACCACGACCGACGTCGACTCGGACGCGGCCCAGTCCGTACCCCTCGCTTATCCCGATACGCTCGTCGGCACCGACTCGCACACGACCATGATCAATGGCCTCGGCGTACTCGGATGGGGCGTCGGCGGCATCGAGGCCGAGGCCGCCATGCTCGGCCAGCCCGTCTCGATGCTCGTGCCGCAGGTCGTCGGCTTCAAGTTCACCGGCGCCCTGAAAGAAGGGGCGACGGCGACCGACTTGGTCCTGACCGTCACTGAGATGCTCCGCCGCAAGGGTGTTGTCGGCAAGTTTGTCGAATACTACGGTGATGGTTTGGCAAGCCTGCCCCTGGCCGACCGGGCCACCATCGCCAACATGGCGCCCGAGTACGGGGCGACCTGCGGTATCTTCCCCATCGACGAAGAGACCCTGCACTACCTCAAGCTCTCGGGCCGTCCCGAGTCCCTGATCAAGCTGGTCGAGGCCTACGCCAAGGAGCAGGGGCTCTTCTTCGTCCCAGGGTCGACCGAGCCGATCTACTCCGACACGCTAGAACTGGACCTCTCGACCGTCGAGCCGAGCCTGGCTGGACCCAAGCGACCCCAGGACCGGGTCTCGCTGCGCGACGCCAAGGCGTCGTTCGAGAAGGCGCTCAAGGTCATGGTCGAGTCCAACGCCCCCAAGAAGGCGACGACTCCGGCGGACCCCAAGAGCGAATCCCGGCTCGAAGGCGAAGGTGGCGGCGGCACGGCGGTTGGCGTCGAGGACCCGACGGCCCCGGCGGCCGCGTATCGCCCCCTGCGTGGCGGCTATATCGGGAATGGCTCGGTGGTCATCGCCGCGATCACAAGTTGCACCAACACCTCGAATCCGTCGGTGATGATCGCCGCCGGCATCCTCGCGAAGAAGGCCGTCGAGAAGGGCCTGTCCACCAAGCCCTGGGTCAAGGCCAGCCTCGCCCCCGGCTCCAAGGTCGTCACTGACTATCTCAAGGACGCGGGCCTCGACACGTACCTCGACAAGCTCCGTTTCAACCTCGTCGGCTACGGCTGCACGACCTGCATCGGCAACTCGGGCCCGCTCTCGCTCGAGATTTCCAAGGCGATCCACGACGACGACCTGGTGACGGTCTCGGTCCTCTCGGGCAACCGGAACTTCGAAGGCCGGATCAACTCCGACGTGAAGGCGAACTACCTCGCCTCGCCTCCCCTGGTTGTCGCCTACGCCCTCGCGGGCACGATGGACATCGACCTCACGTCCGACCCGATCGGCCATGATCAGCAGGGCCAGCCGGTCTACCTCAAGGATATCTGGCCGACCCAGAAAGAGGTCTCGGACACGATCCTGAAATCGGTCCGGTCCGAGATGTACGAGTCGGAGTACGGTGAGGTCTTCAAGGGCGACGAGCGCTGGAACTCGCTCTCGGTGCCCAAGGGAGACGGCTACGCGTGGGATGACCATTCCACGTACGTCAAGAATCCGCCTTACTTCATCGGCATGCCCCAGGATCCGCCGCCCGTCTCCGAGATCAAGGGGGCGCGTGCCCTCGCCGTCCTCGGCGACAGCATCACGACCGACCACATCTCGCCGGCAGGCTCGATCAAGGTCCAGAGCCCGGCGGGCCGCTACCTCACCGAGCACGGCGTCGACGTGGCCGACTTCAACTCCTACGGCTCGCGCCGAGGCAACCACGAAGTCATGGTCCGCGGCACCTTCGCCAACATCCGGCTCCGCAACAAGCTCGCCCCGGGCACAGAGGGTGGCGTGACCCGCTTCCTGCCCGATGGCGACGTGACCTCGATCTTCGAGGCCTCCGAGCGTTACATCGCCGCTGGCGTCCCTCTGATCATCCTGGCAGGCAAGGAGTACGGCTCCGGGTCATCGCGCGACTGGGCGGCCAAGGGGCCGAAGTTGCTGGGCATCCGTGCCGTCATCGCCGAGAGCTACGAGCGTATCCACCGCTCGAACCTCGTCGGCATGGGCATCCTCCCCTTGCAGTTCGGCGCGGGCGATAACGTCGAGAGCCTCGGCCTGACGGGTGAAGAACTCTTCACAATTGAAGGGCTGGCCGAAGGGATCGCCTCAAGCTTCTCGGGAGGCCGCGAAGTCACCGTGGTGGCCGAGCGGGCCGATGGCGTGATTCATCGCTTCAATGCAACCGTACGGATCGACACACCGCAAGAGATCCGCTACTATGAACACGGCGGTATCTTGCCGTACGTACTCCGGCAATTGCTCTCGAAGCGGTGATCGCTCCCGTGTCGAGGCAACTTCCCGACGACCGTGATTCGTTGCGGTCGTCGGCCCTCTCGCGGGACATCACTCCGCCGGGGCTTGCCAGCCGGACATTATCCGAACCCACCTGGTTCGGTAATATTTCCCGAAAATTGCACCGAACTGGTTTTCCGTCATAGACTTGGTTTGAGAGAGACGTGCCGGTCTTTCGCTGATCACCGGATTACTTTTCGAGCCTCCCTGGCCCGAAATCCCAAACGTTAGGTAAGATACGCCGGTCGAAGGAGTTCATCGAAATTCCCCCTCTCCGCCGACCGTTGATCTGATCCGAGATGACACGGATGTTCACAGGGATCGCCAGGTTTTTCAGGACCATGGCATCAGGCCAGTGGCTCCCGGGCTCCTCGAAAAGCTCGCGGCCCGTGAACATCGATGGCCGCGCCTCTGAACCGATCCAATCCCCTGTTGCCGCGCCGGTCCGCGATGTTCCCCGGCAACCGCCCGGCCCCGGAACTATTCAGGAGTCGCACGATATGTCGCAAGTTCAGACCGAAGCCAAGCCGGTCGTTACGCGAAACCAGGCGATTGGTTGGCTGCGGCAAATGATGGTGATCCGCCGGTTCGAAGAACGGGCGGAGATGATGTACCAGAAGCAGAAGATCGGCGGCTTCTTCCATCAGTACAGCGGACAGGAACCGGTCGCGGTCGGCTCCATCGGCGTGCTCCGCGAAGATGATTACGTCATCACCGCGTATCGTGACCATGGTCACGCGATCGCCCGCGGAATGGACGCCAAGCCGGGCATGGCCGAGCTCCTCGGCAAGGTGACGGGCTGCTCCAAGGGCAAGGGCGGCTCGATGCACTTCTTCGACGCCGAGAAGGGCTTCCTCGGCGGCCACGCGATCGTCGGCAGCCATATCGCCCTGGCGGCGGGCGTCGCCATGGCGGTCAAATACAAGGGCGGAGACCAGGTCTGCCTCTGCTATTTCGGCGATGGTGCCATCAATCAGGGTGTCTTCCACGAGACCCTGAACATGGCCGCCATGTGGAAGCTGCCGGTCATCTACATCGTCGAGAACAACCAGTACGCGATGGGGACGTCGCTGGCCCGCTCGTCGGCCCTTCTCGACCTCACCATTCGCGGTGCCACCGCCTACGGCATCCCGGGCTACTCGATCAATGGCAACGACATCGAGCTGATGGCCAAGACGACGCGCGAGGCCGTCAACCGTGCGCGCGCCGGCGAAGGCCCGAGCTTCATCGACGCCAAGACGTACCGCTTCAAGGGCCACTCGATCAGCGATCCGGGTAAATATCGCCTCAAGGAAGAACTCGACGAGGCGCATCAGAAAGACCCGATCGTCGTTTATATGAACGTCCTGAAAGACCGCGGTTGGATCGATGACGAGACGATCGAACGCTTCACCGAAGAGGTCAAGCAGGAGATCGAGGAGAGCATCGAGTTCGCCGAGCAGAGCGAACAGCCGCCCCTCGAGGCCGTCTACGAGGACGTGACCGTGGCCCCCTTCATCCCGCAGGAGTGATCATGCCCGTCCTAGCCTTTCGCGAAGCGCTCAATCAGGCCATGTCCGAGGAAATGGAACGCGACGAACGCGTCTTCCTCATGGGCGAAGAAGTGGCCGAGTACGACGGTGCTTACAAGGTCAGCCAGGGGATGCTCAAACGCTTCGGGCCGAAGCGAGTGATCGACACCCCGATCTCCGAAGAAGGCTTCGCGGGGATGGGCATCGGCGCGGCCATGGTCGGGCTGCGGCCGATCGTCGAGTTCATGACCTTCAGCTTCAGCCTGGTGGCGATCGACCAGATCGTCAACAACGCCGCCAACGTCCGCTACATGAGCGGCGGCCAGTTCGCCGTGCCCATCGTCTTCCGGGGCAGTTCGGGGATGGCCGGCTGCCTCGCCGCCACCCACTCGCACCGCCTCGAAGCCTGGTACGCCCAGATTCCGGGCCTCACCGTCGTCATGCCGGGCACCCCGGCCGACGCCAAGGGTCTCCTCAAGAGCGCGATCCGGTCTGATGACCCGGTCGTCTTCATCGAGCACGAGAACCTGTACGGCGACAAGGGGGAGGTCCCCGAAGGGGAGCACATCGTCCCCATCGGCAAGGCCGACATCAAGCGGCCGGGGAATGACGTGACCCTGATCACGTATTCCCGCTCCCTCAAGACGACCTTGGCCGCCGCCGAGAAGCTCGCCGAAGAGGGGATTGATGCGGAAGTCATCGACCTCCGGACGATCCGCCCGCTCGATCTCGACACCCTGATCACCTCGGTGGTCAAGACGCACCGCGCCGTGATCATTGAAGAAGATTGGCCCTACTGCGGGCTAGGTGCCGGGATCTCCGACCGGATCATGCAGGTCGCCTTCGACGAGCTGGACGCCCCGATTCGTCGCGTGGCCGCCAAGGATGCCCCGATCCCGTACAACCGGGCGATGGAAGCGTCGATGCTGCCGTCGGTCGAGCGGATTCTGGCTTCCGTCAAGGACGTGCTGTACAAGAAGTGATCGGGACCTCTCCCTTTCACGCCTCTCAATAATCACGATGGGTCGAGTCCGGAGGGTGGGTATCCGCAACGGATCCCCGCCCCTCCGGCGTTTTGCCGAACGGACCACCCTTCCATATACCCCGAGTTCGACCAGAGACGACGGCGGCTGCCGCGGGAGACTTGCTCGTGCCGATCGAAGTGACGATGCCCAAGCTCAGTCCGACCATGGAAAGCGGGGTCCTGGCCCAGTGGATGGTCAAGGTCGGCGATCAAATCAAGGAAGGCGACACCCTCGCCGAGGTCGAGACGGATAAGGCCACGATGCCCATGAAGGCGTACGATGACGGCGTGGTCGCCATCATCGACATCGCCGTCGGCGACGAGGTCAAGCTCGGCGACCGCGTGCTCGTGTTGGCCAAGAAGGGGGAGGATCCCAAGCAGGTCGCCGAGAAGCTCGGCGGCAAGTCGGGCGCGAAGAGCAGCCCCGCCGCTGAGGAAGCCCCGGCCAAGAAGAGCGAGGGCTCGCACGCCGCAGGCTCCAACGGCCAGGAATCGTCGGGCTCCACCACCGTCACCGACACCGAGGAAGCCCCCGAATCGCACGGCGGCCGGGTGAAGGCCAGCCCGCTGGCCCGCAAGGTCGCGGCGGCCTCGCAGGTCGACATCGGTTCGATTCGCGGCAGCGGCCCGAACGGGCGCGTGGTCCGGAGCGACGTCGAGCAGTTCGTCCAGAATCGTGGCAAGGCGCCCGCGGCCGCTCCCGCCGCCGCCTCGGCCCCCGGCCGCTCGGTCGCGACCGAACGCATCCCGCACACCAGGATGCGCAAGACCATCGCCCAGCGCATGGTCGAGGCCAAGAAGGTGGCCCCCGAGATCCACGTCACGGTCGACATCCGCGTCGACTCGATCGTGGCCATCCGCGAGCAGCTCAACAAGCAGCTCGCCTCCGCCAAGATCAAGCTCTCGCTGGGCGACTTCGTGACGAAGGCCGTCGCCCTCTCGCTCCGCAAGCACCCAGGGGTGAACGCCTCGTACGAGCCTGACGCGATTGTGCGCCACGGCGAGGTCAACGTCGGCATCGCCGTCGCCCTGGATGGTGGCCTGATCGTCCCGGTCCTCCGCAACGCCGACACGCTCGGCCTGCGTGAGATTCGCCAGGGGAGCGAAGCGTTGGTCGAGGCGGCCCGGTCGGGCAAGCTCTCGCCGGAGCAGCTCTCGGGCGGCACCTTCACGATCAGCAACCTCGGGATGTACGGCGTCCGCCAGTTCGACGCGATCCTGAACCTGCCCGAGGTGGCGATCCTCGCCGTCGCCGCGGCGGAGAAGCGCCCGGTCGTCGTGGGTGACTCTCTGACCATCGGCACGATCATGACGGTTACCCTGACCGCCGACCATCGTGCCGTGGACGGGGCCCTGGCAGCCGAGTTCCTCCGTACTCTCAAGGGCCTGCTCGAAGAACCCGCCTCGATGCTCCTATAATACCTCAACGTCGAACTCGGCCAATTGGGCCCGGTCTGTCACGCCGAGGGAAGGGCAGGGGGACGAGTTCGTCCCTCGCCCGCCTTCGTCTCAGGCTGGCTTCGGACCCGAACTCCTCGAGACTTCGAAGGGGATACCCCTTCCATCGCCCGGCCTCACGGCGACAGGCCAGGGCGATTCTCTCGTTTCTACGTCCCCGACACGAAAGTTCCCATGGCTTACGACTACGACATTGTGGTGATAGGTGGCGGCCCGGCGGGATATGCGGGGGCAATCCGTGCCGGGCAGCTTGGGAAACGCGTGCTGTGCGTCGAGCGTGACAAGCTGGGCGGGATCTGCCTCAACTGGGGCTGCATCCCGACCAAGGCCCTGCTGACCAATGCCCACTTCGTGGAGCTGGTCAAGAATCACGGCCAGGCCTTCGGCTACAGCGGCGAACCGACCTGGGACTTCGCCAAGATGATCGAGCGGAGCCGGGGCGTCGCCGCCAAGCTGAACAAGGGGGTCGAGGGGCTCTTCCGCAAATACAAGGTGGCGTCCAAGTTTGGCGTGGCCAAGGTTGTCGGCCCGAACACAGTGCAAGTCGGGAGCGAGAAGGTCACGGCCGAGTCGATCGTGATCGCGACGGGCGTCCGCGCCCGCCCCTTGCCTGGCGCTGACTTCGACGGTAAGACCATCATCTCCTACAAGGAGGCGATGAGCCTGACGAAGCAGCCCAAGTCGATGATCATCATCGGCGGCGGCCCGATCGGCCTCGAATTCGGGTATTTCTACAATGCGCTCGGGACCAAGGTCACGCTGATCGAGATGATGGACCGCATCCTCCCCGGCGAGGATGAGGAGGTCTCAAAGGGGCTGCTCAACAGCCTCACCAAGCGCGGGATGACCATCCACGTCGGCTCCAAGACGGGCAAGGTCACGAAGACCGCCGACGGCATCAAGCTTGAGGTCGAGACCCCGCAAGGCCCGAAGACGATTGAAGCCGAGACCATGCTCGTCTCGATCGGCGTCACGGGCAACGTCGAGAACCTCTTCGCCGACAGCGTGAAGGTCGAGCTGGTCAAGAACCACATCAAGGCCGACCCCAAGAAGGGCTACGTGACGAGCGTCCCCGGCATCTACGCCGTGGGCGACATCATCGGCCCCCCCTGGCTCGCCCACGTCGCCCACCACGAGGCGATCTGCTGCATCGAGCGCCTCTGCGGCCACGCCGACCGGACCGTCGACTACACGACGATCCCGGGCTGCACCTACACGGATCCGGGCGTAGCCAGCGTCGGCCTGACGGAGAAGGCGGCCAAGGAAGCCGGGCACGAAGTCCGGATCGGTAAGTTCCCGTTCATCGCCAGCGGCCGAGCCCTCGCCGCCGACGAGACGGAAGGCTTCGTGAAACTCGTCTTCGACGCCAAGCACGGCGAACTCCTCGGCGCCCACCTCCTCGGCTCCCAGGCCACCGAGCTCATCGCCGAGCTGGTCATGGCCAAGAAGCTCGAGGCGACCGAGGAAGAGATCTATCATGCCATGCACCCGCACCCGACCTTCTCCGAGGCGGTGATGGAAGCCGCAGGGCAAGGCCTCGGCGAGTCGGTCCATATCTGATTCGGACATCCACCTTCATCAATGCAACTCGGCGGCCCTCCCGTTCCAACCGGGAGGGCCGCCGTCATTTCAAGGGTGCGCGAATCATCAGGGGATGAGCCACTCCGGCCCCAAGTACCAGAGGGCTACCCATCCCGCGAGCACGCAGAGATTCCCCAGCGAGTGCAGCAGGATCGGGACCAGGATCGACCCACTCTTGAAGTAGGCCCAGGCGAGGAAGAAGCCGGCGAGCACGTTGTCGGCCCCCGGATTGCCGTAGAGGACATGCAGCAAGGCGAAACAGGCTCCGCTCAGGATGATCGCCTGGCGGGGGCGGAGGACCGCCGCCGCCGCAGTGCAGAGCGCGAGGCGGTATGTCGCCTCCTCGATCAGCGGCGCCATCACGCACATCCGAATCAGCGAAGACGGGACGAGCGAGAGCGGGAGGCCTCGGATCGGGATCTCGGCGCCCACGCCCAGGAACGCGATCGCCGAGAGCGTCAGGCCAACCGCCACGACCAGGCCGATCGCCAGCATGGCTTTCGCCCAGTAACCGATCCCGTGACGAACGTGCAGGACCAGCCCCGTCGTCGCCAGATCCCCTCGAGACAGCGAGAGGTAGGCGATCAGCGCGAGGACGGGCAGGGCGGCCCGGTGGCACGTGTAGGAATGCTCGCCGCGCCAGACGAGCAGGAGGTCGGCGGCGACGACGAAGAGTCCCACCGCTGCGGCGATCGGCCCCTTGATCGGGGGTTCAAGGCTTCGACCGATGGTGGTCGGCTCGTCGAAGTAGGACCCGACGAGTACGTGCGATAATCTCGCGCCCTCGGGCATACGTCGACTCACGACTGGGTGGGGATCGGGAATCTGCCTAGGCGATCGCCTCGGCCTCGTTCTCGACGACGGATCGGAAGAAGTCCAGCAACTGCGGCACCGCGACTTCCAGCCGATACTTCTCGTCGATGAGCCGCGTCCCTGCAACTGCCAAATGTTCGAAATCGTCCGGGGCGTGCAGGACGCGGAGCGCCTGGTCGACTAAGCCGTCCACGTCGTCGAAGTCGGCGAGCAGCCCGTTCACCTCGTGCGTCAGGATCTCTCGGACCGGGGGCGTGTCCGACGCGACGACGGGACAGCCGCAGGCAAGAGCATTCATGAGCGACCAGCTGAGGACGAACGGCACGGTCAGATAGACGTGGAGGTCGCTGATGCTGAGGATGTCGGCGAGTTGCTCCTCGAGGACCTGCCCGGTGAAGAAGAACCGATCCCTATCATAATCACCTTGCGCGAAGACATGCTCGCCGAACGTCGTGCTCGCGCCGTTGCGATCCGTCGAGAGATTCGCGATGTCGGCGCCTATGACGACGAAGACGACGTCCTCGCGCTCGTCGCAGATGCGCTTGGCCATCTTCATGAAGATGTCGAAGCCGTGGAGCGGCTCGAGGCCGTAGGCGCAATAGGTCACGATCCGGATCGAGGGGTCGAAGGGGGGCAGGCTCCCGACCGACCGGGGTACGTCACGCCGATACCAGAAGTGGCGGTCGATCCCATCGGGGATCGTGCGGATCTTGGGGTGGAAGACCTGAGGAAAGAGGCTCTTCTGCCAGTCGGTCGGGCTGTAGCAGGCGTTCGACTCTTCGAGGCAGAGGAGGTTGATCGCGTTGAAGGCGTGCCGGGTCAGGTGGTCCTGCTCCCGCGCCGGGAACTCGGGGCGATAGCTGAGATGGGGGAGCGTCGCCGGGACGTAGAACTCGCAGTAGTTGACCGTCGGACAGTCGAAGAATCGGCCGAGCTGGAGAGCATTGCCATAGCTGCCGTGGCCGACGACGAGGTCGGGGCGGATGTCCGGGCGACCCTGGAGCGTCTGGAGCACGGAGTGGCTGTGCCAGGTGCTCATTTCGAAGTGGACGCTGGAAGGATGCGTCTCGCGCGAGATCCCGCGCGAGGCATAAGGGAGGAGCCGGACCCCGTCCGAATCCCACTCGGTCACAACGGGGACGCTCGAATTCGGGTTATTCCTCGAGGGCTGGAGTTTGACAGGGCGAGCCGTCGCGCTGGGCCGTTGCCCCAGGACCCGTTGGGCACGCAAGGGAAGCGAGTTGAAGAGGATTGTGCATTCGATGCCATGTCGCCGCAAGAGCTCGGCGGCGACATGGCCGAAGTGCCCCGGATATTCCTTGTGGACGAAAAGGACATGCACAACCAGGGGTCCTCGACGCCGGACGGGAATCGTGTTTCCCTATTCGTTGCAAAATCGCTGGAGGCGTAATGCGTTTCGAATCATTCCGGTGTCGAGGGCAACCTTTCCGACCACGTCTCGGGACTGGTCAGAAGTTGATGGTTCGCTTATCGACGGCGAGGGCCGCTTCCCGGACGGTCTCGGAGAGCGTCGGGTGGGCGTGGCAGATCCTGGCGATGTCCTCGGAACTGCCGGAGAATTCCATGGTCGTGACGGCCTCGGCGATCAGGTCGGAGGCGCGAGGGCCGATGATGTGGACCCCCAGCACCTTGTCCGTCTTCGCGTCCGCCAGGATCTTCACGATCCCTTCGGTCTCGTCCATGGCCTTGGCACGGCCATTGGCCATGAAAGGCACCTTACCCACGCGATAGTCGAGATTGCGTTCCTTGGCCTGCTCCTCGGTGATCCCCACGCTCGCCATCTCGGGCCAGGTATAGATCACGCTCGGGATCGTATTGTAATCGACGTGTCCTGCCTTATTGGCCAGGAGTTCCGCAAAAGCCACACCCTCATCCTCGGCCTTGTGGGCGAGCATGGGGCCGTCGATGAGGTCGCCGATGGCCGAGATTGTCGGGACATTGGTCCGATAATGACCATCGACCGCCACCTTGCCGGACTTGGGATCGACGTTCACCCCAACCTCGGCAAGTCCCAGGCCATCCGTATAAGGACGGCGGCCGACAGCGACGAGGACTCGCTCGCAGTCGAACGAGAGCGCCTTGCCATCCTTGGTCTCGGCCTGGACCGTCACGCCCTTGTCGCCGACCTTCGCGCCCGTCACCTTGGTCTCGAGCTGGAACTCGAAACCTTGCTTGATCAGGCTCTTGTGGAGCAAGGTGCCAACTTCGAGGTCGGCCAGGGGGACGATCCGAGGCAGGAACTCGATCACCGTGACCTTGGCACCGAGGCGGAGCCAGACCGAGCCCAGTTCGAGGCCGATGTAGCCGCCGCCGACGACCACGAGGTGCTCGGGCACGCTCGGGAATTCGAGGGCCTCGGTCGAGCTGACGATCCGCTTGCCGTCGAACGGCATGAACGGCAGGTTCACCGGCGAGCTGCCGGTGGCCAGCAGGATGTGGTTCGCCTCGTAGGTGGTCTGCCCATCGTCGTTCGGGTTGCGGACCACGACCGTGTTGGGCGAGGCGACTCGGGCCGTGCCGAAGATCGGCTCGACCTTGTTCTTCTTGAAGAGCCCGCGGACGCCGCTGGTGAGGCTCTTGACCACCTCGTCTTTGCGGGCCAGCATCGTCGGGACGTCGATCGAGACCCCGCCCCCCACCTTGATCCCGTGCTTGCCGAACCGCTCCTTGGCGAGGTGATACAACTCGCTCGAGTCGAGGAGGGCCTTGCTGGGGATGCAGCCGATGTTGAGGCAGGTCCCGCCGAGCGTGGAACGCTTCTCGATGCAGGCGACCTTCATGCCGAGCTGTGCCGCCCGGATCGCGGCGACGTAGCCGCCCGGACCAGCACCGATGACGATCAAGTCGTACCGATTCGACCCTGAAGACATGGACGACCATCCTCAAGAAGTTGTCAATATTAATACACGAAGGACACAAAGTCGCCAAAGGCTAAAACTTTGTGTCCTTCGGGCTTTGAGATAGCCGGTCGTTGGCGTTGCGTCGATCAGATCTCGAGCATCAGGCGCTCGGGGCTCTCCAACGACTCCTTGATCCGGACCAGGAAGCTGACCGCCTCGCGGCCGTCGACGATGCGATGGTCGTAAGAGAGGGCCAGGTACATCATGGGACGGATGACCACCTGATCTTCTACGGCCACCGGCCGCTTCTGGATCGTGTGCATCCCCAGGATACCGCTCTGGGGCGGGTTGAGGATGGGGGTCGAGAGCAACGAGCCGAAGACGCCGCCATTGGTGATGGTGAACGTCCCGCCCTGGAGGTCGCCGACCGAGATCGTCCCCTCGCGGGCCTTCACCGCATAGGCGCCGATGGCCTTCTCGATCCCCGCGAAGCTGAGCTTGTCGGCGTCGCGGATGACCGGGACCATCAGGCCGCGCTCGGTGCTGACGGCGACCCCGATGTCGTAGACGTTGTTCAGGACGAGGTCGGTGCCATCGACCCGACCGTTCACGGCCGGGAAGGCCTTGAGGGCCTCGATGGTCGCCTTGACGAAGAACGACATGAAGCCGAGCGGCACGCCGTGCTTGGTCTTGAACGTGTCCTTGTACTTGGCCCGAAGATCCATGATCTTCGACATGTCGGCTTCGTTGAACGTCGTGAGGATCGCCGCCGTGTGCTGGACTTCCACCAGGCGCTGGGCGATCTTCTGTCGGATTCCGCTCATCCGCTGCCGGGTTTCGCGAGGACGTGCGGACGACGACGGAGCCGGGGCAGAGGCGGCAGGAGCCGGGGCCGTCGTTGGGGCGGCGGGCGCAGGGGCTGCGGCGGGGGCGCCCTTGGGCGACGCCAGGTGTGCGACGACATCCCCCTTGGTGATCCGCCCGCCACGCCCGGTCCCTTCGACCTGGCTGGGATCGACGTTCTCTTCCGCCACGATCCGACGCACGGAGGGGGCGAGCCCCGCGCCGACGCCGCCGTTCGTGCCGGGGCTCGAGGTCGCCGCCAGGGCAGGGGCAGGGGAGGCCTTGGCCGACGAATCGGTCGAGGACGCCTTGGCCGAGGCCGCGGCGGGTGCCGTCGAACCCGCCGAGGGTTGGGCGTCGGGGTCGATGGAGCCGACCGTCGCACCGATCTCGACGGTCTCGCCCTCGGCCACGCTCACCTTCAACACGCCGGTTGCGGTCGCGGTGACGACGTTATTGGTCTTGTCGGTCTCGAGCTCGAAGATGGGCTCGCCCGACTTGACGAGCGAGCCATCGGGCTTGAGCCAACGCGACAGGATACCTTCGGAGATCGACTCGCCGACTCCGGGAACCGTGATGGCCACCGCGGGCATGATCAACGAACTCCTTGCTTCACGGCCAGGGACACGGCCGGGTGAACGTGGTGGGCGGAGACGAGGTGGGGGATCGCCGCGCCGATGGCGGCATCCACCAACTCCTCCTGCTCCCTGTCATGGACCTCATGCGAGCCGGTCGCCGGGCTGGCGCTGGCGTCTCGGCCCACGTACTGGAATGGGAAGCCCATCAACTCCTGGAGGCGAGGGCTGACGAACGTCCAGGCCCCCATGTTCTGCGACTCCTCCTGGACCCAGACCCACTCGCGAGCATTGCGGTAGCGCGAGAAGGCGGCCTTGAGTGCGTCGGCAGGCCAGGGATAGAGCTGTTCGAGGCGGACGATGGCGACCTCTCGGGTCTTGCCGGCGGCCTCGCGCTTGGCGATCAGGTCGTAGTAGACCTTGCCGCCGCAGACGACCACCCGGCGGACGCGATCGACATCGACCGGGTCGTCGATGACTTCCTGGAACCTGCCCGTGACGAACTGGTCGACCGGAGAGACCGCCGCCTTGTTGCGGAGCATGCTCTTCGGCGTCATCACGATCAAGGGCTTGCGGAAGTCCCGACGCATCTGCCTCCGGAGGAGGTGGAAATACTGCGCGGGGGTCGAGGGGGTCACGACCTGGATGTTGTCCTCGGCACAAAGCTGGAGGAACCGCTCGAGCCTCGCGCTCGAGTGCTCGGGCCCTTGCCCCTCGTAGCCGTGCGGCAACAACATGACCAGGCCGCTGGACCGATCCCACTTGGACTCGGCCGAGGCGATGAACTGGTCGATGATGACCTGGGCGCCGTTGGCGAAGTCGCCGAACTGGGCCTCCCAGAGGATGAGCATATGAGGCTCATCCAGCGAGTAGCCATAGTCGAAGCCGAGCACGGCCGCCTCCGACAGCAAGCTGTCGTAGACGCAGATCTCGGCCTGCTCGGGGCTGATGTGGTTCAGCGGTACGTAACGTTCGCCCGTGCGGCCGTCGACGAGGACGGCGTGTCGCTGGCTGAACGTCCCGCGGCGGCTGTCCTGACCGCTGAGGCGGACCGGGGTCTTCTCGGCCAGCAAAGTCCCGAACGCGAGGGTCTCGGCGAAGGCCCAGTCGACGCCCCCCTTGGCCTCCATCGTCTTGATCCGAGTGGCAAGGAGCCGCTCGATCTTGGGATTGATCGCGAAATCCGAGGGCACCGACGCGAGCGACTCAGTCATGCTCCGCAAGGTGTCGTAAGGGATCGCGGTCTCGACGGGCTCGAAGGAGTACTGCGAGGTCAGGCCCGTCCAGTGGGCGCCCAGCCGTTTCTGGTTCGTCTTGACGGACTTCTGCTCCTCGTGGACTTCCTTGTAGACCTCCTCCATCTTATCGCGGAAGGTCTCGGCGATCGTCTCGACCTCGTCCGTCGAGAGCTCGCCGGCCATCACGAGATGCTCGGTGTAGATCTCGCGGATGGTCATGCGGTCGCGGATCTTGCTGTACATCAACGGCTGAGTGAACGCCGGCTCGTCCCCTTCGTTGTGGCCGTGGCGGCGGTAGCAGACCATGTCGATGACGACGTCCTGG
Organism: Singulisphaera chitinilytica; assembly: GCF_049331405.1. Classification (NCBI taxonomy): domain Bacteria; kingdom Pseudomonadati; phylum Planctomycetota; class Planctomycetia; order Isosphaerales; family Isosphaeraceae; genus Singulisphaera; species Singulisphaera chitinilytica. The sequence goes on along the minus strand of NZ_CP186274.1, from coordinate 3,794,916 downwards.
CCGAACGTCTCGCGGAAGTCGGTCGCCAGCTCGGCCACGTAGACGACGGCCTCGGGGTCCTCGCCGTTGACGTGGAAGATCGGCACCTCGATCATCTTCGCGACGTCGGTGCAGTACCGGGTCGAGCGGCTCTCGCTCGGGGCCGTCGTGAAGCCGATCTGGTTGTTGACGACGATATGGATTGTGCCGCCGGTCCGATAGCCGGGCAACTGCGAGAGGTTCAAGGTCTCGGCCACCAGCCCCTGGCCGGCGAACGCGGCGTCGCCATGGATCAGGATCGGGATGCCGAGCTTGCGGTCGCGATCCTTGAACCGGCGTTGCTTGGCCCGCATCCGGCCTTCGACGACGGGGTTGACCGCCTCGAGGTGGCTGGGGTTCGGCGTGAGCGAGAGATGGATGCTGTGCTTCTCGGAGGCCTCGTAGTCGGCCGAGAAGCCCAGGTGGTACTTGACGTCGCCGTCGCCCCCGACGGTCTCGGGCATATTGCCCTCGAACTCGCCGAAGATCATCCCATAAGGCTTGTTGAGGATGTTCGCCAGGACGTTCAGGCGGCCGCGGTGGGGCATCCCCATGACGATCTCGCGGACCCCGAACTCGGCGGAGCGCTCGATGATCGCGTCGAGCAGGGGGATCAGCATCTCCCCGCCTTCGAGGGAGAACCGCTTCTGGCCGACGTAGTGACTGTGGAGGAACGTCTCGAAGAGTTCCGCCGCGTTGAGCTTCAGGATAATCCGGCGCTTCTTGCGGATGTCGAAGTTCGGCCGGTTGCGGAGCGGCTCCATCCGTTCCTGCAGCCACTTCCGGATCTCGATGTTCCGGATGTGCATGAACTCGACGCCGATCTTGCGGCAGTAGGTCTCTCGCAGGATGGCGATGAGGGACCTCAACGTCGCGCGGGGCGGGTCGGTGAGCTTCGTGTAGTACTCGCGGTCCAGGTCGGCTTCGGAGAGGCCGAAGGCGGCGGGCTCGAGCAACTCGTGCGAGTCGCGGGGGGGATTGAGCTTGAGAGGATCGAGGTCGGCCAGGTAGTGGCCGATTTCGCGATAGCCGTCAATCAAACGAGTCACGGCAGCTTGGGCCTTGGCGACGTCGTGCTCGTCGTCGCTCTGGGACGCGGCGCCGGCACTTGCATTGCCGGACTGCCCCAGTTCGAAGCCCTCAAAGAAGATCCGCCAGGACTCTTCGACCGCGGCGGGGTCGGTCCGCCAGCGCTGGTAGTTCTCCTCGATGAGTTCGAGGTTCCACCGGTTCGCGACCGTCGAGCGATTCATTGGAAAAGATCCCTAGTTGGGTTGGCCGAATGGCCCGACCCTTTGCCGTATTGGCAAACCCAGGACGATGGTGGGTCTCGCGTTGACGTTCAAGACCAAGCATGGTCCCAGCATAACTCAAAGACACTACGTCCCAAACCCCGAACTGGCCCATCCTCTCGATATTCCAGTATAGGCGTTACGTGATGGCGGACATTCGCTGATGGCAAAAAATTCGCCTCAACTTTTGGAAGAGTCGATGGGGAAGCTCGATAAGTGCTCGGGATGATAGGTCTTCCTTTCGGCGGATTCCGGCCGCGGATTGAGAATCGTCGCCAAAACTCCTACAACCGCTCGACCCACGCCGGGTCCGAAAATTTCTCGGAGGTCAGGCGTTTGACGAGTTCCATCGGAACCTCGACCGGCCTCGATCGACGCTCCTCCCCGAGCCAGGCGAGTTGGACGGCATCGACGAGTTTTTCTCGGGGAAGGTCCAGATTGACCAGGAAGTCTTCATGGGATCGCTTCTCGCGGTAATCCGGCTGCCGCTCGGGCTCGCGGGTGTACTTCCAGACAAGGTCCAGCGGGAAGGCGTAGAGGATGGTCGCATGGACGAGGAAGTAGTCTCGGAGCCTGCGCTGGGCACTTCCCGAGAACTTGCGCCTCTCGATCGTGAGATCCCCCTGGCCTAGAACCTCGACGGGTGGTCCCTGGGCCCGCAACTGCTCGGCCAGGCGATCGAGCACGTACTTCTGGGCCTTGTCGACGGCACCCAGCCCGGCCTCGGCCTTGATGGGGAGGACCACCGTCACGTTGAGCGTGCCGGGGCCAACCAGCACGGTCCCCCCGCCGCTCGACCTCCGAGCAATCGCGACCCCCTCGTCCCGGCAGCGGTCGACGTCCACGTCCTTGAGCATCCGGCCCGAGGCGCCGAGGACAACGGCCAGGCTCGTCGGCTCCCAGATCCGGACGACCGCGCCGAGATCGTACTCATCGGCGGAGGCGAGGAGGGCCTCGTCGAGGGCGAGGTTCTCGGCGATGGAGGGCAGGGTGAGGTCGAGGTAGCGCATGGGAACCTGCGGGACAACGGATTGAGCGGATCGACGGCTGACGCGACGTAAGACGAAGAGACCCCGGCATCGACGGTCGGCACCGTGACGCTCGGGGTCTCTTGGCGTATCACCGATGGGAATCGGGAACGTGGACGAGGTCAGAACTTCTCGTCTTCAACGCGGAAGACTTCGTGGCAGTCGGTGCAGCTCTGGTTGACGGTGCCCCAGGCCGACTTCGCCTTGGCCTGGTCCGTCTCCGGCTTGGCGATGGTGGCGGCGAACTCTTCGAGCTTCTTGGTCCAGGCGTCGTTGAGCTCTTCCCACTTCTTCTCGCCGTCCTTGACGCCCTTGGCCTTGGCGGCGGCTTCCTTCGCCAGCTTCTTGGACTCCTTGGCGAGCTCGATCAGCTCGTCGGCCACCTTGGCGAGGTCCTTCTGGGCCTTCTTGTAGGCGGGGGCGGTGCGGGTCGCCTTCTTGATGGCGTTGCTCTTGGAGCCGACCTTCTCCATGAGCTTGTGAACCGGGGAGTCATCGTCATCGGCGAACGAGAGGCCGGCGGCGAGAACGCTCACCGAAGCCATCGTGACGGCGAGCACCATCCACTTGCGGATCATGTGGGACCTCCAGAAAGGCATGTTTTCGGGTCGACGACCTCGGTGGGAGACCGATCGGGTCCACTCAGCCGATTGGTCTGGGTTTGAGGAAGGATCAAAGATAGCCCTGGCCACACGGCCAATCAAGCACCGATCCCCGTTACTTTTCGGACAAAGGTGCATCCTCAGGCCGTCCGAGCCTCCCCTCGAGAAAATACGTCCGGCGAATCCGATACCGCGGATGGTGAACCCGGAATCCGAGCAAAAGGACGGAACTCGATCCCATCGGCGACCGAACAGGGGCGGCGCAGGCTCCGGAGTGGTAGAATCTTGACGATACTCCGCCGCGACGCATGACTTTTGGTGTTGGACGCCGAATGGCGAAGCAACCGACGATTTCTCCTTCCTCTGGATTCTCTCATGTCCGAGTCGATTGACTACAAGGCAGCCGGGGTCGACCTCGATACGTACGAGGAGACGATGGCCCAGCTTCCCCCGCTCTTGCGGCGGACCCATCCCCTCACCCCGGCTCGGGTCCTCGACTGGAAGGATGGATTTGCGGGCCTCTTTCGCCTGGACGCCAACATCGGGCTCCTCACGAGGACCTACCGCGACCCCGTCCTCGTCGCCTCGACCGACGGCGTCGGCACGAAGCTGAAGCTCGCCTTCGCGACCGGCCGGCATAACACCGTGGGCATCGACCTCGTGGCCATGTCGGTCAACGACTGCCTGTGCGCGGGTGCGGAGCCGCTTCTGTTCCTCGACTATGTGGCGATGAGCCGGGATGACCCCAAGCTGACCAAGGCGGTCGTGCAGGGGATCAGCGATGGCTGCATCGAGGCCGAATGCGCCCTGCTCGGCGGCGAGACCGCGATCCTCCCCGACTTCTATAAGCCGGGCGAGTACGACCTGGCAGGGTTCTGCGTCGGCGTGGTCGAGCGCAAGCATGTGCTCAAAGGCCAGGACATCCGGATTGGCGACAAGATCATCGGGCTGGCGAGCTCCGGCCTGCACTCGAACGGATACAGCCTCGCCCGCAAGATCGCCCTCGACCACGGCGGGTTCCAGCCCGACTCGTTCATCCCCGAGCTCGGCCGGACCGTCGCCGACGAGTTCCTGGAACCTACTCGGATCTATGTCAGGGCCTTGAAGACGGTCGGGCGGCATTATCGCAAGAAGCGGGTCATCCACGGCATCGCCCACATCACCGGCGGAGGCCTGATCGACAACCCACCCCGCATCCTGCCCGACGGATGCGCGATCGAGTTGCGAAAGGGGTCGTGGGACATCCCCAAGGTCTTCACCTGGCTCCAGCAACTCGGCAACGTCCCCGACACGGAAATGTTCCGCGTTTTCAACATGGGGATCGGCATGACCCTGATCGTGGCCGACTACCACGCCGAGTCGGTCGCCCGCTACCTCCAGACCGAGGCCAAGATCCCCTCCTGGGTGATCGGCGAGGTCGTCCCCGGCGACCGCACGGTCTCCTGGGCGCCGAGCGACCGCTGACGCGAGTTTGCGGGCAATTCAACGATCTCAAACCTGCTGGACGAGACCGGTGATAGGGGACGCACCGTCGCAGGCTTCAGCCCCGGAGAATTGGGCTTCTCACCACGCTTGCCATGCGCGTCAGACGAACGTAGCATGCATAAGCGCGAGGCTTCCAATTCTTTCGTGGCCGGGAGAATTCGACGGCGATGGGCAATGGATGGCGACTGCCTCTATTCCTGCTCCTCATCACCGGCCCGACCCTCGAGGTTGAGGCAAGGGAACCGATCCCCCTGGCCGAAGGGGCCGACATCTCCGCCACCTCCAACAAGTTCTCGTACTCCTTAGAATTCCGCCTGCCTTGGGCCAACTTCCCCAACTTCAAGCCGGTCGAGGGAGCAGTGTTGGCGATCGACGCCAAGCTTTGCAACTGGGACGGCAAGAACCTGGTCGATCGTACCTTTGCCTATCGGTTGCCCCTTTTGGTCCAGCAGCCGGCCTCGCTGGGCAAGGTCAAACTCGTCAAGTCGCTCGACCCGGACGATATGGCGGCCATCGGGGTGGCGACTTTCCCGCTCTGGGTGGAGATCTCTTGGAAGAAGGCTGAGCGAAGTCGGGCGCAAGCGATCGTCGCAATCCCGCCCGAAATCTTCGAAATCGTCGGGCGGGTGGAAATTCGTTTTCACGATACCGACGGGAAGATCGTTACGACTCTGGAAGCCCCTCTCGAGCGCTTTGGCTTGGAGAGCCTTGGCTTCGAACGTGCAGTGGCTCGCTGGTCGGTCGATGATTTCGCCCCGCGCCGCTTTTTCGTGACGGCCGGTGTAATCTCGAGGACCGATAGGACACTTGTCACGGCCGCTCCTAGGATGGTTCAAGAGGCCATCGTCTCGGGTCGCCAGCGAGCAGGCTGACCCATCGTCGTCGGTCCGAGTCATGACGGCCGTCTTCGGGAAACTTTGGCTTTTCCCCGCCGTCGAAACGTATAATGCATGAATTGCCCCGTCTGCTCAGCGCGATCACGTCCAGGGAGCCCGCGCCATGAGTTCAAGCACCCAGCCTTATGGGAAGTATCTTAAATACGAGCAATTCATCGATCATCAACTGAGCATGACCCAGGCTCGGATCAAGATGACCGATGTTCTCACGGCCGGTCTCACCTTGCTCGTGGGTTTCTTATTCGTCCTCTTCCTCGAGATCGTGCTCGACCATACGGTGGGCCTGCCGATCTGGCTGCGCCGGATCGTCCTGATCGCCGGATTGGCGGGGGGCGGCACCTTCGCGGTCATGCGGATCATCCTGCCGATGCTCCGACGCGTGAACGGCTTCTATGCGGCGAAGACGATCGAGCAGACCGACCCGACTTTCAAGAATAGCCTGATCAACTACCTGGACCTCCGAAATCGACGAGGCGAGCTCACCAAGGGGGCGCTCGCCGCGATCGAGAACAAGGCGGTCGAGGACCTTCGGCAGATCGAGATCGACTCGGTCGTGAATCAGAAGCGGATGATCCAGGCCGTCTATGGCCTCTCCGCCGTCGTCGTGATCTTCTGCCTCTACGCGGTCATAACCCCCAAGAGCAGCCTCGCGTCCGCCCGCCGGGCCTTCCTCGCGGATGTGGTGCGGCCGACCAATACCGAGCTCGTCAACATCCAGCCGGGCGACGACCCCGCGAAGAACCGGGTTGCGGCGGGCCAGGATGTCGCCTTCAAGGTCGACGTCCGCGGCGTCCAGCCCGGCCGGATCCTGCTGCATTTCAGCGTCGACGGGGGCAAGTTCTTCTCCACCAGGGAGTTCTCGCCGGGCCCGAACCGCTACGACCCCTGGGAGACGACGATCAGGAACGTCCAGCAAAGCCTGGATTATTACCTGACCGGCGGCGACGCACAGTCGTTGCGCTACCACCTCGAAGTCACCCCCGCGCCCATGGTGACCTCGGTCACGCACGACTACGACTTCCCCGCCTACCTGAAACTGCCGCGTCGGGCAGGCATGGAGGGGGGCAATATCGAGGCGATCCAGGGGACGGTCGTCACCATCCACGCCAGGACGAACGAGCCGGCCCGCACGGCCAACCTTGACTTCGTCAAGGAGTCGTCGGTGCCGATGGAAGTCTCGTCCTCCGAACCCACGGAGCTGATGGGTCGGTTCACGGTGAGGGAGTCTGGGAGCTACCGCATCCGCTTCCGCACCACGGGACAGCCGCCGCAGTTGAATCCGGATCCCGTCGTCTACGACATCATCGCCCACAAGGACGAGCCGCCGAAGGCGGTCTTCCTCAAGCCGGATAAGCCCGACATCGAGGTGCCGAGCAACGTGAAGGTCGTCCTGGCGATGAAGGCCACCGACGACCACGGGGTCAAGGACGTCACGCTCCACGTCCAGCAGAAGTCGGAGAGCCTGCTCTCGAAAAACCTCCTCGAGCAGAAGCCGCCGACCGCCGCCTTCCGCGGCACGGAGGTCCTCGACCTCGCCGCCTGGCGCATCAAGCCGGGCACGGAGCTCGAGTACTGGCTCACGGTCCGCGACACCAAGGAGCCTCAATCCAACAAGTTCGAGACGACCCGCCAGAAGCTGAAGATCATCGCCCCTCTGGCCACCGAGCAAAAGAAGGCCGCCGACAACAAGACGGAGAAGGAAAAGAAAGACGAAGAAAAGCAGGCCGCGAAGGAGAACGCCGAGCAAGAGCAGAGGGATCGCGACAATCAGCAGCAACAAGAGGCGGGCGATCCTGAGGAGAAAGAACGCGACCAGGCCAACGCACGACGCGAACAAGACAAATCGAATCGCGGTGTGAATGGCTCGGATCAGGGTGATAACGATCCGTCGGAAAAGACTCAGAATGAGGAGCAGAACAGCAAGGACCAGAAGGAAGAAGGAATCGCCGAAAATCTGACGCCTGATCAACTCGATAAGCTGAAAAAGCTCGAGAAGGCCATGGGCATGAACAATCCGCCCAAGGGGAAAGCGTCGAAGGAACAGCAGCCAAACTCGGAAGGCTCCTCGCCAACAGAGCCTTCCGATGCTGGTGAGAATACCAGTCATTCGGACGAGAATAACTCGGCCTCCGATACGGAGTCGAATTCGCCCCAAAAGATCTCTCGGGGGAATTCGGGCAATCCGTCGGAGAAGAACTCTTCCAACGATTCGAACTCGGACTCCAACCCGAACCAGACTTCGACTCAGCAGCCCTCAGCCGACAAGAGCAAGGTCTCCCGGGCAGTGAATGCATCGAAGAATCAGGCGGGGAACTCGTCCAAGCCGAACAAGGGTCAGGGCAATCCGGCGGACTCCTCGTCGACGGATGGCAATTCTTCGCAGCCTAACGACGCGACAAATCCCGACGCGTCCAATAAGCCAGAGGAGAACGCATCCAATAGATCCGACGAATCCAAGCCTGGGGATAAGTCGAAGCCATCCTCGACGAAGGGCGACGACCGCACGCAGCCGGCCAACCTCAACAAGGATGAGAAGGCCCAGGAGCCGATCGAGAAGTCTCAGGTTCAGGATGTCAAGGATCCCAACGAATCGGCGTCCAAGGAAGATCCCAATGATCAATCGAAGGACGAGAAGGATTCCCAGCCCAAGGGCCAACCGAAGGACGGGGATAACTCCGGAGAAAACTCAACAGATAGCAATTCCTCGGGCTCCAACCAGACCACAGGGCAGGAAGAGGGGAATCAATCTCCCAGGAACACCAGCTCGATGGGTTCGAAGGAGGGCCGGGAGGACGGCAATTCGAGTCCATCGAGCGAGGCGTTGAAGGCCCCCGGCTCGACGAACGCGTCCGACCCGAGTTCACGGGCACCGGGCAATCGGGGCAATTCCTCCAGCAGCGATGAAGAGCAGAAAGGCAGCGCATCCGACGCTCGGAAGGGTAAATCGAATAAGGACAAGCCGTCGTCATCGGGGAGCACAAAGGAAGAAGGCAAGGACAAGGATAAGGATGTTAATAGCGCCGGCGGCTCCAAGGAGATGTCAGAAACGAAGAAGGCGTCGGGCTCGAATGACCAGAAGTCTTCGAGTGCGAAGGATAAAGCCTCGAGCAAGGAGAATCGATCCGACAAGTCAGATCCGAAGAGTCCGAGCAATGGCACCACTTCCAAGACCGCCGATTCCAAGGGCGCAGCGGGCAATAAGACTTCGAAAGAGGCAGGAGCGAAACAGTCGGGCTCGGAATCGTCGCAAGGCAACGAGACGGCTGATAAGGCCGACCCGAACGCGACCAAAGCCGAGGGGGATAAGGCCGGGAAGCCCGGTGAAGGCGAGAACGACCCTGAAGGGAAGGGCGGACCGAAGGGAACCAACTCGGGCAACTCGAAGGATGATAAGACAACCCAGGAAGGCAAGGACGGGAAAGAGTCGGGTAATGCGGGGAAGGGTGCCAAGACGAAAGCAGTCAACAAACAAAGTTCGAAGACCTCTCCTCGGCAAGGGGTCGGTACGCCAACCAAGAATGCGACGATAGAGCCGTCTGACGGGACCGAGAATTCGGAAACGAATCAAGGCCCCAATCCAACGCAACCCGGCACTCCAAGCCAGTCGAACCAAAGTAACCAGCCCAGGCAGAATTCCGTTAACACCAACCCACTGCCGAAGGTGGAGGACAGGACACTTCCCGATCCGGTAGCTTCGCCACTGTCGAATTCGAATGCCGTGAATCCCCACGTGCCTCCGCCGGGGGGGCAGGATTCGAATCAAGGCCAGCAGGGGACGCCGCCGAATCCGACTCGGCCCGACATGCCCAATAACAATCTCCCGAATAACATGCCCAGGGAGAACCAAATTCAGGGGAATCCAGGGGAGCGTCCCCAGTCGAATAATGGCGACCCCGAGCGCGTGCCCAAGCAGAACCAACCTCCCAAGGTTCCCCGGGAGGATCAGCAGCCGAACGGCGGCCAGCCGGATCGCATGCCCCAGCAGAATCGGCCTCCCAGGGGGCCATCAGGGCTTCCTCAGCCGATGAATCCCGACGGTACTCCGAGGAACGTGCCGAACGGCTCGGACAAGGGAAATCCTCCCGACACCAAGGCTGATCCGTCGAATCCCGAACGCGGAGGTGAGAAGCCCGAATCGCGCGAGGACAAGACGGAAGCCGAGAAACAAGCCGGGCGGGAGGCCTCTGAGAAGTCGAAGGACGGCAAGCCCGAGGACAAGAATCAGGAAGGCTCTGAGAAGGGCTCCAAGGGCCAGACCGAGAGCAAAGAACATAGCACCCCGAAGGAGGACGCCAACTCCGACAAGGAGCCGAATGGGCTGAAGGAGTCGAATGGCGGAAACTCCGGACAGCCCAAGAGCGGGAAGCCCATCGAGAAGAACGCGGCGAACTCGCGTGAGTCGAAGGAGGGCGGTGCTCCCGACGGCAAGGCGCCTAGCGACAAAACGAATTCGGAAAAGAATCGGAAGCCGGGTAGTCAGGCGAAGCCTGAGCCGTCCGACAAGCCTGGCGACAAGGACGCTGGGGCCAAGAAGAAGGACGACGAGAATAAAGACAAAGATAAGGAAAAGAAGGACAAGTACTACAACCCCAAGACAAAGGACGAGAAGCGGAAGGCTGAGCAGCGTAAGACCGAGTCGAAGCAAGAGGAGCAGACAGCTGAGGAGGAGAAACAGCAGCCCCCTTCAAGTCCTTCTTCCACCTCGCAGGCGAAGGGCGGGCAAGAGGGTTCGGGTGGAGGTCAGGACGGGAAGCCCCTGAGATCGGCGGATGACAAGGAGGGCGGAACTCCTGGGTCGGCCGCGTCGACTCCGGGTAGCACGGCCAGCAAGGGGGGGAATTCGCCTTCCGGTGCCACGTCAACGAGCGGTGTCCCCGCCAGTGGCACGAATTCAACCTCCGGCGCCCCGTCTCAGGGCGGCTCGGCGCCTGGAAGCGGTGCTGGCTCGTCGAGTGAAGCTGGTGGGCAAAAGCCCGGTCCCGGCACCGAGAAGAAGGCCGTTAATACCCCCTCACCCGACAGCATCCCAGGCAAGGGTGTCAAGCAGCCCGGGAGCAAGGGGAACCAATCGGGACGATCGGGCGGTTCAGGCCAGCCAGGGTCGGGGGCCAGTGAGTCGCAAGCTGGACCTTCGAGCTCTCCTGGCGACAACGGCGGCCAAGGTAAGGGAGAAGGCAACAGGTCGAGCATCTCCCCGGGTGACCGGATGCCGGGCAATTCAAAGGGCGGCGGCGTGAATCCTCAAGGTGGTGGTGGAGGCCGGGACGAACCGGGCGCGACTGGGCAACCGATGACCCCTCGTGATAAGAACGCCAAGAACCCGACTTCCAAGGCTCCGATCCGCGACGAGAATGTGGAGGATACCGTCGCTCCACAGCGCGAACAGTCGAACCTCGTGCTTCGGAAGCTCGAAGACTTACTCAAGAACAACCAAGTCACTCCTCAGCTCGAGCAGGAGACCGGGATGTCTCGCGAGCAGATGGAGCAGTTCGTCCAGAAGTTCAAGAAGGCTCCGAAGAATGAGCCGGGGGCAGGTCGCGAGATCCAGATCAAGCCGGGCGCGGGGGCCAAGCCCATCAACGAGAGGTCACTTCCCGGCTTCAACTCGGGGACTCGAGTCACGGGCAAGACCGTCCGCGACCGCCAGGATGGGACCGAGGACCAGATCCGGGATAACGTGGAAGGAGCCCGGTTCCAGGTCCCGCCCGAGCTCCGATCCGGTTATGAGGCCTACAAGAGCAGCCTCTCGCGGTCGAAGGTCCTGAATCCGGCCCGGTCCGCCCCCGCCGATAACGGTTCGGGAGCCGGATCCGGCGGGAATTGACGAGAATGACCTCGTGATGGCAGAAACTCGGTCGACGGCATGCCCGGCATGCCGTCGACTTTTACTAGGCGGAATGATTCAATCACACTCGATCCGCGCCGTCGCGGGCTCGTTCGTCGATGCCATGAATCGAGAGTGGTGAGGTAAGACGTAGACCCATGCTAGCTCCCCTCGCATTGCCCCGCCGGTACCTCGTCGACTTCGACCTGCGCGACCTGCCGCACCACTTCGCGGACGTGCTCATCATCGGCGGCGGCGTCGCCGGGCTGCGAGCAGCGCTCGGGATCCCGGAGCCGCATCGCGTCCTCGTGGTGACGAAGGACGGGGTCCGGGAGAGCAACAGCGTTTACGCCCAGGGGGGCATCGCCGGGGTCCTCGACCCCGAGGATCACTTCGACGACCACATCGCCGACACCCTCGCCGCGGGCAAGGGGCTCTGCGACCCCGACGTCGTCGCCACCGTGATCAAGGAAGCCCCGCAACGGATCGCCGAGTTGATGGCGTGGGGGACGGTGTTCGACGAGGTCGACGGGCAGGTGGCTCTCACTCGCGAAGGGGGCCACTCGCATCCCCGGATCGTGCATGCCCTCGGAGACGCCACCGGTCAGGAAATGATGAGGGCCGTCATCGAGCGGGTGCGGACCCGGAAGAACGTCCGCGTCTGGCAGAACAGCTTCACGATTGACCTGCTCACGCACGAGGGACGCTGCCGAGGCGGCCTGGTCTGGGATCGTCGCCGAGGCCCCGCCTTCGTATGGGCGAGGGCCGTCCTCCTGGCGACGGGAGGCGCGGGGCAGCTCTTCCGCGAGACGACGAACCCGCCCATCGCCACAGGTGACGGGCATGCATTGGCGTATCGCGCGGGGGCCGAGCTTCGGGACATGGAATTCATGCAATTCCACCCGACCGTGCTCTACATCGCCGGCTCCTCCCGACACCTGCTGACCGAGGCCCTCCGCGGCGAAGGGGCGTACCTCCGCGATCGTAACGGCCATCGGTTCATGCCCGAATACCACAAGCTGGCGGAGCTGGCACCTCGCGACGACGTCTCGAGGGCCATCACCGCCCAGATGGCCAAGACCCAGCACCCCTGCGTCTACCTCGACCTCTCGCACCTCGACGCCAGTTACATTCGCGACCGGTTCCCGGGGATTGACCGCCTCTGCCGGGGCTTCGACCTCGACATGACCCGCGACCCCATTCCCGTGCGTCCCGGTGCGCATTACATGATCGGCGGCGTGACCATCGACCACGATGGCCGCACGACCTTGCCCGGCCTCTGGGCTGCGGGGGAGGTCAGCAGCTCCGGCCTCCATGGCGCCAACCGCCTGGCTTCAAACAGCCTCCTCGAGGGGCTTGTTCACGGGGCGCGGGCGGCCGAGGACATCGTGCGGATGCTCGACTCGTCCCCTTCGGTGCCGCTCGAGGTGCCCCCGATCCACGGCGACTCGCCCGTGGTGAAGCACGACCCACTCGACCTGGCGGATATCCGCGAGTCGCTCCGGGCCCTGATGTGGCGATCGGTCGGGATCAGCAGGGATGCCAAGAGTCTCGCCGAGGCGGCCGATCAGGTCGACTTCTGGTGCCGCTATGTCCTCGGCCAGGTCTTCCCGGATCCGGCCGGCTGGACGATGCAGAACATGCTCGTCGTCGCGCGGCTGATGATCGCCACGGCCTCCGAGCGCGAGGAATCACGCGGGGTCCACACCCGTCGCGACTTCCCGGAGCCCAACCCCGCCTGGGCCCATCACATCAGCCTGCAGCGACCGGCTTTCGAGATCGGCGACCAGTCCAACCCGCTAGTCCTCCCTTGATCGAACCTTTGGGTGGCTGCTGAAGAGCCTCACTGGATCTGGGAGAGGTTCTTGAAGGTCCGCCCGTGTCGCACGGGCGGGTCGATCCAGCGATTCTTCGGGAGGACCTGAGGCGAGAAGCCCTCGAGCCGTTTCTCGTCGAAATGCAGAATGTGCTCGAGCTTCGCCCGGATCACGGGGCTCGACGAGGCCCGCAGCTTGTTCATGACCTCGGTGTCATCCGACAGGAGGTCGTCTTTCACGAGGTCGCCCCCGCGAAACCCCTCGCGTAGGATGTCGGCGAATTCGTTGTAGATATAAGACTCGATCTCGCTAGCCCACCAGTTCTGATTCATCACCGAGAACGCCTTGGCGACGCGCTTGGCGATCTCGACGTGCTTAAAAACGATGGTGTTATCGACCACTTCGAGATCGTTTAAAAAGCCGGTGACGTCGGACGGCGTGGTCACATCGCAGGCGAGGCTGTCGCGGAAAAAGTAGTCGACGCGATCCGCGCAGAGATCGGGCAGGGGACGCTCGAGGAGAGGATAGATCGAATCGTCGAAGAACTGCTCGGGCTCGAATCCGAGGCCCTTTAGGGCCTCGACCATGTCCGGGCGCTTCAGGAAGAGTGGCTTGAGCTGCTCGTGATGGTCGTGCTCCTCCGAGGCGAAGACGAAGTCGACGGCGTGGGAGAAGGCCGTGTGGGAGATGTCGTGGAGGAGGCCGGCGACCTGCTCACGAAGGTCCGCGCCGAAGCGACGGAGCAGGAGGTAGACCCCCAGGGAATGCTCGAAACGGGTCACCGTCTTGAACGGGAACGCGAAGGCGGAGGGCCCCGCCTGGCGGATCTGTTTCAGACGCTGGAACGTGGGGCACTCGATGAGGGCGATCAGCCCGGAGTCGTCGATGGCCGAGTCGCCATAAACCCTATCGTTCCAACGCATCGAGCTTCTCCACGACCATCCTTCAAGGGCGTCGCTGAGGGACGTCCTCCACTTCGATCATGGGTTTCTCGACGCAGAAATTCAAGGGGAGGAATCGGAGGCGGGCGTCAGGGGACGGGGATGTGGTCGAGGATCCGACCCAGCAGGTCATCCGTCGTCAGGCCTTCGGCGTCGGCCTCGTAGCTGGCGATGATCCGGTGACGCAAGACGTCCCGGGCCAGGCTCTTGACGTCGTGGGGCGTGACATAGTCTCGTCCCACGAGCAACGCATGCCCGCGAGCGGCACGGACGAGGGCAATCGTGGCGCGGGGGCTCGCCCCCAACTCCAGCAACGCCTCCATGTCGAGGCCGTAGTGCTGCGGCGTGCGTGTCGCACGGACGATGTCGACCACGTATTCCTTGATGGCCGGAGCGACTCGGACGGCCGCGGCCTTCGCGCGAAGTGCCAGTACGTCCTTGGGACCGAAGAGCGGGACGTCCTCGGTGGGGTTCGACTCGTGGGTCGAGGTATCGCTCACGCTGGGGAGTTCGAGCATGGCGAGTTCGGCGTGACGATCCGGGTAGTCGACGGTCAGCTTCATCAGGAAGCGATCGAGCTGGGCCTCTGGGAGGGGATAGGTCCCTTCATGCTCGATGGGGTTCTGGGTGGCCAGGACCCAGAATGTCTCGGGCAGGACGACCGTCTCGTCGCCGATCGTGATCTGCCCTTCCTGCATGGCCTCGAGCAGGGCACTCTGGACCTTCGCCGGGGCGCGATTGATCTCGTCGGCCAGCAAGACACTGGTGACGATCGGCCCCGGGCGGACGTCGAACGTCCCGGTCGCCGGACGATAAATCTGGGTGCCGGTCAGGTCGGCGGGGAGGAGATCGGGCGTGAACTGGATCCGACGGAAAGGGAGACCCAGCGCGGCCGCGAGAGTCCGCACCGACCGGGTCTTCGCCAATCCGGGCACACCTTCAATCAGGACGTGGCCACCCGTCAGGAGGGCGATGACGAGCCGCTCGAGCAACGGACGTTGCCCCACGACGCTCGCCTCCAATCGCTCGATCAGGTCCGAAAGACTACGCTCCGCATGCTGCGGCGAAGACTCGAGATCCTCGGACATGATCCGGCAATTCCCCTCGGTTTCGGACACTTCGCGGTAGCCTGATGGCCACGACTGATTGCTCTTCGGTGGATCTTACCCAATCTCAAGGAAGAAATCACCGGGAGCGGCATCGCTTCCCGATCATCGGCGGCGCCGTTCCATCATCTTGCGCAAGATGTCGGAGGCTGCGTCGCTCGAATCCTTGAAGACGGGCTTGCCCTTCACGACGACCTCTTCCTCCTTGGGCTTCTTGACATAGAACGGGTTCGACTCGTCGACGAACTCGTCGATCACCATATCCTCATCGTCCGCTTCCTCGCCATCGCCATCGTCATCGTCCCGAGCTCCGAGCTCTTCCTCAGGATCGGAGTCCCCGTGGCCTTCCGGGAGTCGCTCAAATTCGAAGTCCTCGAAATTCGGAGCCGGAGCGGGCGCGGGGCGAGCGGCAGGTGCAGGGGCAGCGGCCACTGGTGCGGGTGTCGGGGCAACTACCACCGGAGCGGGGGCCGGGGCGACTACCACCGGAGCGGGGGCGGTTACGACAGGTGCTGGTGCCGGTGCGGCCGGCTGAGTCACGACCGGAGGGGTGGTCGCGGCCGGAGTGACTGGAACGGGCGCGGGAGCGGCGACGACGGGGGCCGAGGCGGGTTTTGCCGGCGCAGGGGCCGGGGCCGCAGCCACCGGAGCGGGCTTGGCGGGTGCTGCCGGGGCAGGGGCCTTCGCCGCGGGGGCCGCCGGAGCGGGCGTGGCGGGCAGCTTGAACGTCTCGATCGTCATCGTGTCGCCGCTGTACACGCCGGAAGGCCGTTCGGGCTGCGGGCGCGCGTTATCGGCGACGAGCCAGGATTCGATGTCGTCGTGACTGACCTCGTCGGGGGACCCCGTACGGGCAGCCGCGGGTGCGCCGTTCGCGGGCTTGCCGCTGGCGACGACGGGGACATCCTGGATCGAGATGGCGAACGTGAGGGTCCCGACCGAGATCAGGTCGCGATCCTTCAAGACGTACGGTTCCGTAATGGTTTTACCGTTAACGAGGGTGCCGTTGCGGCTCCCCAGGTCGCGGACAATCACCTGCGTCGCCGTGAGGTTGAACTCTACGTGTTCACGGCTTACGAGGTCACTGTTGGGGCGAAGGTTGCAGTTCTCGCCACGGCCAATCTTATAGATCGGCGTCGCGAGGGGGATCACCTTCCCCTCGGGTTTACCTTGGACGACAATCAGCTGCGCTTTCATGAACGGACCGTCCCGACCAATAGGTCAGCAGCGACTGCTCGGATGGAACCAGGCCCCACGGATTAGCCCGCTTCCCGCCGAACATGGACGGAGACATCATCAATCTATTGCGAAGTGGGGCACCTCATTAAAGACTGCGATCGGGGTAAGAACGCGATAAATAGGATGAATCGACCTCACCAAAAGGGAGGGCTCGGTAAACACCCGGTTCATGCTTCGAATAATTCCAAGGCCCGGGGAATAAAGAATCGGGCTTGGGCTTGTCGCGTGAGCCGAACGTAGATCAAACCGCTTCCCAGACTCGGACACCTTGAATTTTATCGAGAACGGTCCGAGTTCCAAGACGTTCGCACGGAACTACCCCTGGATTTCGAATCGGCGAGATGCCGACTGCCGATGAGTGTTTCTTGCGATCCGGGTGCCGACGCTATTTTCGCCGCGTCCACGAAGGGTTGCGGTAGACAGCATCGGACCAGGCTTGGATTTGATGCCTTTCGACATCGCTCAGGGCACTCGGTACCGGTTCAAGTTCCAGGCTGTCGATCATCGCGTCACCGAGCACTACGGGCCAGTTCATCGCCCGATCGTGCAAATCGGCCAGGTCGCGAACCCCCGGGAGTTCCGGAGTCGCTTCCGAATGTCTGAGGAGCAACGAGCCGTGCTGCAACACCGCACGTGCTCGCCTTCGCTGGGCACTGCCCACGACCTTCGCGCCCCCGAGGATCAGGTCCTCTGGATCGCGATCCTTGAAGCAAAGAAAAGGTCGCGTGGCCTCGCTTATCGAGTTGTACCCTCCGCGGCGCCGCGCGTCGAGACCATGTTGCTGCAATACTCGCGCGATGATGCCGTGAATGCATTCGTAGAGTTGCCCGCCACGCCCCGAGCGTGGATGCGTGGTAGGCACAATGAACGCGTACGTGATCTCATGATGATGCCAGAGTGCACCGCCTCCCGTCAGGCGACGGACCACCGCCACGTCCTTCCACCTCGGGTCGGCCTCGACGTCTCGAAGGCTCTGGAAATAGCCCAGGCTCAGCGTGGGGATCGTCCAGGAGTAGAACCGGAGGATCGCGTGATCCGGCGATTCCGCGACCTCATTCAAGAGGACTTCGTCTGTCGCCATGTTGATCGGGCCGTCGGCCGCTTCGTGGGGCAAGAGTCGGCAACGCATCATGAAAGCCTTAAAGCGGTGAGCCTCGGCTCACGTCGAACTTGACGAAAGCGGACGTGAGCATCGGAAGCAGAGACGCGCACGTGGCCAGCGTGACCAGCAACGCTGTCGCAAAACCAAGTGTCCAGTTTCGCCCGAACGAGAAATAGGCCGCCCAACCGAGCATCGCGGCAGCCACTAGGATTGTCGTCACGAAGGCAAGCCTCGCCAGGATCAGGATGAACTGTCGTCCCAGCGTCGGGAAGTCGAGCGTGAACCCCATCGGCCGTGGGATGGGGAACCAGAGGAAGAATAAATTCTCGATCTCGACAAAGAGAATGTTCACAGGAACAATTAACAGCGATACCGCTATAATATGCCAGCGGCCGAGGTGGATTATCAAAGCCAGGATCGCCAAGGTAAACCACTGCCCCAGGATCAAGATCACGCAGGGAGTCGCCAGCTCACCGAGGACGATGTGCAGCGGTGGGATGGGCAGTGACTTGAGTTCGTCGATGTACTCGCTGTCGCTCCGGAGGTCGAGTCCGAGGATCGTAGGCCCGAAGAGTATCGCATGGAGGATCAAGGCCGAGGCCGCCAGCCAGAACTCTTGCCCACGAGCCGTGTATCGCCCGCCTTTGATCGCCACGTAGATCGAAATCATCGACACGAGGAAGAGCGACGCCACGGTCAGGAGTCGAGCCGGCTGACGGAGCATGAAGAGGCCGTGCCTCCAGAAATTCGGGCCGATCCCTCCCCACCATGGTACCCCCGCCGGGCGAAGTGCCGCCATCCGGCTTGACCGATGTCGGCCGCGGATCCTGGTACCTTCCAGGCGAGCGAGGTCGCGGGCGTTGGCGTTGGTCACGGTCTCATACGAGTCGACGTCGATCATGAGCAGGATGCCGATCAACGTGAGGACCTCGGCGAACCCGATGGCCGACCACGTCGCGAGTTCCGGCCAGGGGGCCGTCGAGGTGAAGGCATTGACGAAGGGCCGGAACGGCAGGCTGAGGACGTTGACGACAGGCGACCGAGCAAGCCTCCTGAGCGAATTCCCCGAGGCCAGGCCGAACGACTGACGGTCCCAGGTGACGAATACCACCAGGATCAAGGCCGTGCCGACGATCAGCGAGACGTGGCGACGACCCGAGGTCGTCTCGTCGATCACCGACGAGAATAGCCCGACGATCAGGGTGATCAGGTAGATCAGTTCCGTGGCCAGGAAGAGAGAAACGAAGCTCGCGAGCAGCGAGCCTCCATGACGCCCGACGACCAGCGTCATGAACGCCGCCGAGACGCAGGCTACGCCCAGCGAAACGACGATGCGATAGGCGAGTAACGTCCTGCGTTGGAAGGGGGCCGGGAACAGGAAGTCGATCTCCGCGGGCGAGAATGCGAGGGCTCGCTCGTCGCTCGACAGGACGACGCTGAGTAGGCAAAATCCCAGCACGGCCAGGGGGCCGAACCGCCGGAAGAAGAGGAACTGGGCCTTCCCCTGCATCGCGGGGCTGATGAACATCGAGGCGATCAGCGGCACGAGCAGGAGCACGCCGACGAACGCCAGGGCCGCTCCCCTGGGGCTCAGCAGGTTGCGCCTCACGCGTCGGATCCAGCCGAAGGCGCGTAACCGGATCAGGAGCCAGAGCGAGCGATCCACCCTACACCCCCGAGCCAGGCGCCATCACGGCATGCTCGGACGTCTCGGTAAGCCGGAGGAAGAGCTCTTCGAGCGACTCCTCCCGGCCGCTCGCGTCCCGCTCCCGCTGCAACGCATCAAGGCGGGCGTGCATGAGCATCCGCCCCTTGTGCAGGATCAGGATCGACGAGCAGAGCCCCTCCACCTGCGAGAGGAGGTGAGAGCTGATCATCACCGCCGATCCCTGGGAGGCTCGCTTGCGGATCGAGTCCTGCATCGTGCGGATCCCCCTCGGATCGAGGCCCGTCAGCGGTTCGTCGAGCAGGATGACTTTGGGGGCGTGGAGGTAGCCGCAGGCGATCGCGACCTTCTGGCGCATCCCTCGCGAGAGTTCGGTCGAGACAGCGTCGCGACAGGAGAGCAGGTCGAATTGCCTCAGTAGCCCTTCGGCTCGCTCGACCCAGTCTTGCACCCGATAGACGCTGGCCACGAACTGGAGGTGTTCCCAGACCGTGAGGGTGGCGAAGAGGTTCGGATTGTCGGGCACGTAGGCGAGGACCGACTTGGCGGCGACGGGATCCGTAGTCAGATCATGCCCATCGATGAGAATGCGTCCACGCGTGGGGTTCAGGATCCCCGCCAGGGCCCGCATGGTCGACGTCTTGCCCGCGCCATTGGGCCCGACGAGGCCGAGGATCTCGCCAGGCTCCACGCGGAAGCTCACGCCGGCCACGGCGACGGTGCTGCCATAGACCTTGTGGAAATCCTCGACCACGACCGACACGGCGGCCTCTTTTCCCAAGCCGAAGGTTGCTTTGAACGGGTGCCTTAACCTCGCGCATCGTCCAGCCTGACCGCTCTCGGATACGCGAGCAAGGGAGGTCCGAATAATGTCCGCTTATTTTTCGGGGGACGATACCTCAGAGGGCGTCCACCTGAGGATCGGCACCTTGGCCGCCTTCACCTCGTCGGGCCGGGAGATGGGCGTGCTGACGGGGGAGTCGTGCAGGGTTTGCGGGTCGTCTTTGGCGATCGAGATAAGCACCTCCGCGAATTTCTCCAGCGTCTCGCGGCTCTCGGTCTCGGTCGGCTCGATCATCAACGCTTCGGGGACGATCAGCGGGAAATACACGGTCGGGGCGTGGATATTGTGGTCGATGAGCCGCTTGCCGATGTCCATCGCCCGGACCCCGCGCTCTCGGGCGAGGCCTCGCGCGGAGGCGACGAACTCGTGCATGCAGGTCTCGCCGAACGGCACGGGCAAGGTGTCTCGGACGAGGGCCATCAAGTAATTCGCATTCAAGACGGCGTGCTCGGAGATCCGTTTGAGCCCTTCCGGCCCCTGGCTCCGGATATAACAGTAGGCTCGGAAGAGGACCCCGGTGTTGCCGAAGAAGGAACGCACGCGCCCGATCGTCTTCGGGCGGTCGAAGTCGAGGCGATAGGTGCCGTCTTCCGACTTCGCGACGAGCGGCGTGGGGAGGTAAGGCGCCAGGTCCTTGCGGACGGCGATCGGCCCCGCGCCGGGTCCGCCGCCCCCGTGCGGTCCGGAGAAGGTCTTGTGCGGGTTGTAGTGCATGAGGTCGGCCCCCATGTCGCCGGGCCGCACGGCGCCGAGGATCGCGTTCATGTTGGCGCCATCGAGATAGAGCAGGGCACCGCGGGCGTGGAGCATCTCGGCGATCTCGCTCACCTGCGGGTCGAAGATCCCCACCGTGTTCGGGTTGGTGATCATGAACACCGCGGCCTGATCGTCGAGCTTCGCCTTGAAGTCGTTCAGATCGACGAGGCCTCTCGCATCGCTCTTGATCGTGACGGTTTCGAAGCCGGCGAGCTGGGCCGAGGCGGGGTTGGTGCCGTGGGCGCTGTCGGGGATAAGGACCTTGGTCCTCGCCTCGCTCCGATCGCGGAAGAAGGCCGCCGCTACGAGGAGCGCCGTCAGCTCACCCTGGGCCCCGGCCGCCGGCTGGAGGCTCACGGCGTCGAGGCCGCCGATCTCGGCGAGGATCTGCTGGAGGTCATACAG
The DNA here is from genome assembly GCF_049331405.1 of Singulisphaera chitinilytica. NCBI lineage: Bacteria > Pseudomonadati > Planctomycetota > Planctomycetia > Isosphaerales > Isosphaeraceae > Singulisphaera > Singulisphaera chitinilytica. Next base: position 3,773,895 of record NZ_CP186274.1, on the reverse strand, counting down.
GATCGCCAGGAGCCCCTGGAGGGTGCTTTCATCCTGATACGGATGCTGGGCACCGAGCCCAGGGAAGGCCGCGAGGCGCTCGTTGCGCCTCGGGTTGTACTTCATCGTGCAGGAGCCGAGAGGATAGAAGTTCGAATCAATCGCCATGTTCAGGGTCGAGAGATTCGTGTAGTGCCGGACGACGTCGAGCTCGCTCAGCTCGGGCAGGGGAGGGGCTTCGCCGCCGAGATGCTGCGCGGGGATCAGGTCCTCGAGCGGGCGAGCGGGGACGTCCGAGGCGGGCAGGTAGGACGTGGCCCGGCCGGGACGGCTCGACTCGAAGAGGAGCGGGGGAGCTTGGAGCTTGTACATGGACGCATTCCCGAGAAACTTGGCCACGGACGTGTCTTGTTGAAATGCCGCGATCGATCGCCGCCGTGCTCCAGCCTGGGAGGTCCGGCGGCCTGAATTATCGTTGGAGATCAGACGATCTCGAGGGCACGTCGATAGGCATCGACCAGGCCGTCGATCTCGGATCGCGAGCGTTTCTCGGTGACGGCGATGAGGATCTGATCCGACCATTCGGGGGCGAGCCGCCCGAGCGCGATCCCGCCGTGGTAGCCGAGGCGGCCGACTTCGGCCAGGATCTTGCCGGGATCCTTGCTCGTCCGGATCGCGAACTCCTTGAAGAAGGGACCCGGGTGCGAGAGCGAGAGGCCGGGGACCGCGGCGAGTTGCTCGGCGGCGTAGTGGGCCTTCCGCATCGAGAGCTCAGCGACCTGCCTCAGGCCTCGAGGGCCGATCGCGGCGAGATAGATGCTGGCACGCAGGGCGAGCAACCCCTGGTTCGTGCAGATGTTCGACGTGGCCTTCTCGCGGCGAATGTGCTGTTCGCGCGTCTGGAGCGTCAGTACCCAGCAGCGCTTGCCGTTTCGATCGGTCGTCTGGCCGACGATGCGGCCGGGCATCTTGCGGACGTATTCCTCGCGGCAGGCCATGATCCCGAGATAGGGACCGCCATAGCTCATGGGATTGCCAAGCCCTTGTCCCTCGGCGACGACGATGTCCGCACCGTAGGTCGAGGGCCTTCGCAAGAGCCCGAGGCTGACGGGGTCGACGCTCACGATCGCCAGCGCCCCCTTGTCGTGGGCCGCCTTGACGAGCGTCTCGATGTCTTCGAGCTGGCCGAAGACGTTGGGATACTGGAGGATGACCGCGGCCGTGTCATCGGTGATGGCGGCGACGAGTTCCTCGGGCTTGATCTGACCGTCTTGATCCGGGACCACGACGAGCTCGGGCTCGAGGTTGGCCATGTACGTGGCGAGGATCTGGCGGTACTCGGGATGCACGGTGCCGGCGATGACCACGCGGCCGAGTCGCCTCGTGACCGACAGGGCCATCAGGACGGCCTCGGCCACGGCGGAGCCGCCGTCGTAGAGGCTCGCATTCGAGACGTCCAGGCCGGTCAGTTCGGTGATCAGGGTCTGATACTCGAACGTCGCCTGGAGGGTCCCCTGGCTCGCCTCGGGCTGATAGGGCGTGTAGGCGGTGAAGTATTCGCCGCGTCCCGAGAGTTGGTCGACCACGGCGGGAATGAAGTGATCATAGCTGCCGCCCCCGAGGAAGCAGGGGCGTTTGTCGGCGCCGATGTTCTGGGCGAGCAGGCCGCCGATTTCCTCGGTCAGTTCCAGCTCGCTGAGCGCCCGGGGGACGGAGAGCGGGCGCTGGAGCCTGAGCTTCTCGGGGATGTGACTGAAGAGCTGCTCGATCGATTCGAGCCCGAGCGTCCCGAGCATGACGCGGACGTCGTCGGGGGTATTCGCGATATAAGCCATCACTCAATCCCTGTGATTGCCGTCGGGACAGCACGATGTGCCCTGGGCGATCACGACTTGCGAACCAGTGGAGAAAACCGGGGGAAACCCCTCCGATCGAGGGATTCTGATGAGATGCGCCGGGGGGTGAGATCGGCAAGGTTCCCGGCGACGCCGGCCCGTGGATAGGCCCGGCGTCGCCTCCTGCGGGACGATCAGTGGGGCTCTTCGGCCACCTTCTTCTCGTAGGCGTCGTAGTCGAGGAGGCTCTCGAGGGCGGTCGGATCATCGACGCGCACCTTGACCAGCCAGCCCTTGTCGAACGGGTCTTCGGCCAGGAGCTGGACGTTGCTCGACACGGCCGTATTGACCTCTACGACCTCGCCGGAGACCGGGGCGTAGAGGTCGCTGACCGCCTTGACGCTCTCGATCTCGCCGAAGCTCTTGCCCGGCGTGAGCTTGGCCCCGACGGCCGGGAGGTCGATCACGATGAGGTCGGTCAACTGGTCGACGGCGAACCGGGAGATCCCGATCGTCGCCACATCCCCGTCGAGGTGGACCCATTCATGCGAAGGGGCGAATTTGAGGGTCTTGGGATCCATTGTCAGCCTGATCCTGTTCGTTTGGCGGTGAAGTGAAGGGGTGTCAACCCGTCGCAGCCTCAAGAATCGGAACGACGATAGAAGGGGAGTGCCACGAACCCGGCCTGCTCCTCTCGGCCCCGGACATCGACGCAGATCGGCGCGTCGGATTTCGCGGCGGCCGGGTCGACGAGGGCCATGGCGAGGCTCTGACCCAGCGTGGGGGCAAAAGTCCCCGACGTGACGACGCCGATGTCCTGCCCGCCTTGCCGGACGATCGAGCCTTGCCGGGCGATACGCTTACCTTCGAGCTTGATCCCGACGCGGGTCAGCCCCGGATTCGCCTTGAAGGCGGCGATGGCATCGCGGCCGATGAAGTCCCCCTTCTGCAGCTTGACCGCCCAGCCGACCCCCGCGGCGTAGGGATTGATCGTGTCGGTCAGCTCGTGCCCGTAGAGGGGCATGGCCGCCTCGAACCGGAGCGTGTCCCGGGCGCCGAGGCCGCAAGGGATGATGTCGTGGGCCTTGCCCGACTCCAGGAGCGACGTCCAGACCCGCTCGGCGTGGTCGGCTGGGACGATCAGCTCGAAGCCATCCTCGCCGGTATATCCGGTCCGGCTGATGACCGAATCGACGGAGCCGAAGAGTCGACCCATGGTCGCGTGGTAATACTTGAGTGAGTCGAGCGACTCGGGGAATAGGGGCTGGAGGGTCGCCTTCGCCTTGGGCCCCTGCACGGCGATCATCGCGGTGTCGCCCGTGCGGTCGGCGAGCGTGGCGTGGACCCCTTCGCGATGTCGCTCGAGCTGAACCACGACCGCCCCGCGGTTGGAGGCGTTGCAGACGACCGAATAGCCGTGCGGCAGGTGATAGACGAGGATGTCGTCGATCAGGCCGCCGCCGCCGTTGGCCATGAGGCTGTACTGGATCTGGCCGGGGGCCAGCTTGGCAACGTGGTTCGTGGTCAGGCGTTCGAGCCAGTCGAGGCTATCCGCCCCGGCGAAGGTGAGCCGGCCCATATGGCTGATGTCGAACAGCCCGACGCGCTGGCGGACCGCCGTGTGCTCCTCGACGATGCTCGTGTACTGGACGGGCATCGACCATCCCGCGAAGTCGACGAGCTTGCCTCCGTGCGACTGATGCCAGTCGTGCAGCGGGGTCTTCAGCAGGTCCTCGGCTGACATCGATCATTCCCTTCGCGTCGCGAAGCCTCTCGTGGACTGCGTCCCATTTGGAAGGGCGTTATTGTAGAGACTTGGACCCTCCGGCGACAACACCCGTTGCCGCATGCAAGTCGCGAGTCATCCGGCCCCTCCACACGAAAAACTCACGGGAAGGCTGGATTGACGGGGGAAGCCGGGTCGTTCACGATTTCTACCCTGATCGGCCCGCCGTCGATAGATCCGATGATATATCCGACGCGGGCGAATCGGCGGCAAAGGCCGCACCTTACAGAATCAATATGAGTTGATATTCAGCGATAAACTCCTGCTGGATCGTCGACGGACCCATAGCGAGTTGGAACCTCGATGGCTATCACGGAACACCACGTCAACCCGGTACTCGCCGACGCGAAATCCGAATATCAGAGACGCCTGGCCCTCCGGCTCGCGAAAGTTAATCAATTGTCACGCTGGGAACGGCTGATCACGGAAGCACGGATGGGGGCCTTCGTGCTGGGCCTCGTCCTCGCGTTCCTGATCTGGGGGATGGGAAAGGTCTCGGCGACCTGGATCGCCCTTCCGATCGGCCTCTTCGGAGTGCTCGTCGTGGTGCATGAGAGGGTCCGTCGCAGGGAGTCGAACGCGCGTCGCGCGGCCGACTTCTATGAGCGCGGCCTCGCCCGACTCGACGGCGAATGGGCGGGGAAGGGGGTCCAAGGCGACCGGTTCCTGGACCTCGAACACCCGTACGCCGCCGACCTCGACCTCTTCGGGCGCGGGTCCCTGTTCGAGCGGATCTGCACGGCCCGGACGGCCTCGGGCGAGGAGACGCTCGCCCGCTGGTTGTTGAGCCCGGCCTCGGCGGACGAGATCCTCGCGAGGCAGGCGGCGATCGCCGAGCTGAGGCCGAAGCTCGACCTCCGGGAGGACCTCGAGTTGCTTGGCGGCGATGTCCGTGCGGGGCTCGAGCCGGCCGTCCTGGAAGTCTGGGGCCGAGAACCCCGGCAATTCCGGGGATTCACCGTGCCGCTCGCCGCCGGCCTGATCTCCGCTTTCGCCATCCTGGCGCTGGCCTGGTGGTCGCTCGAACTCATCAACGGCCGCTGGATCTTCCTCGCGATCCTGCTGGAGGCGGCATTCGCCAGGAGTCAGGCGGGGGCCTGCCTACGAGTCCTCGCCAATCTCGAGAAGCGAACCAATGACCTGAGGCTCCTATCCTCGCTGCTCCAGCGGCTCGAGAGGGAGACGTTCACCTCGCCGAAGTTGATCCAGCTCCGCCAGGCGCTCGAGAACAACCACGAGCCGGCCTCGAAGGTGATCTCCAAACTGGCAAGGCTCCTGACGATCCTCGACGCCCAGCGGAATCAGGCGTTCCTGCCGATCGCGGCGCTCCTCCTCTGGGGCATCCAGTGCGCCGTGGTGATCGACGCCTGGCGAGGCCGTCACGGCGGCAGCATCGGCCCCTGGCTCGCGGCGGTCGGCGAATTCGAAGCCCTCGCGGCCTTCGCCACTTACTCCTACGAGAACGCCGAGGATCCCTTCCCGACCATCGAGGCGACGGGGGCCGTCTTCGAGGCCGAGCAGGTCGGACACCCCCTCCTCACCGCCCAGGTCTGCATCCGCAACGACGTCAGGCTCGACGACGCCCAGCGACTACTCCTGGTGAGCGGCTCCAATATGTCGGGCAAGAGCACGCTCCTGCGTTCCGTGGGAAGCAATACGGTCCTGGCGCTCGCGGGTGCCCCCGTGCGTGCGAAGTCGCTGCGGGTTTCCTTGCTCTCGATCGGCGCGACCTTGCGGATCCAGGATTCGCTCCAGGCCGGCAAGTCGCGATTCTATGCCGAGGTGACGCGGCTCAAGCAGATCGTCGACCTGACGCGAGGGCCGCTCCCGCTCCTCTTCCTGCTCGACGAGATCCTGCACGGAACGAATTCGCATGACCGCCGCGTGGGGGCCGAGGGTTTGCTCGAGGGCTTTCTGAAGCGAGGGGCGATCGGCCTTGTGACGACCCACGACCTTGCACTGACCGACGTCGTCGAGACGATCGGCGACACCGCAACCAACGTGCACTTCGAGGACCAGTTCGAGGAGGGGATCATGCACTTCGATTACCGGATGCGCCCGGGGATCGTCCGGAAGAGCAATGCCTTGGCCTTGATGAGAGCGGTGGGGCTAGAGGTCTGACCAATCGCGAGCCGGGACCCGAGCGATCTGGCCTGGGCAATTCTCTTCGTGTACGCTGGCCTTCATAATCGACCTGCTCTCTCCTTCCCGGGATTGGGAACGAAACTCCATGTCCATCACGTTGTTGAGCGCCAGCCAGCTCGAAGAGCTCCGGCACTACAATACCCCGACGATCTCCAACGCGATCGAGCTGTTCGACGTGCGTCCGCGCCACGTCGGCTTCTTGCCCCACCAAATCCGTTGCCTGCTCCCCAATCTCGGCGTGATCGTCGGATATGCCGTGACGGCCAAGACTTCCGCCGTCCCGCCCACGGAAGTCACTCCCGACCTGCTCGACGGATACCTGAACTACGTCGCCGCCCAGCCAGGCCCCAAGATTGCAATCGGGCAAGACATCGACAATCCGCCCGGCCTCGGCGCCCAGTTCGGTGAGGTCACTGCGGCGATCCACAAGAAGCTCGGCTGCGTGGGTCACATCACTGACGGCTGCCCTCGCGACCTTGATGAGGTCGAGGCCCTCGGCTTCCAACTCTTCGGCCTGAACCCTTGCGTCAGCCATGCCTACGTCCGGCTCGTCGACTTCGGCAAGCCCGTCCACCTGGCCGGCGTCGAGATCAAGCCGGGTGACCTGATCCATGCCGACAAGCACGGCGTCTGCCTCATCCCGCACGACGTGGCGCCCCGGCTCGCCCTCGCCTGCAAGGAAGTCGAGCGGATCGAGCGGCCCGTGCTGGACGCCTGCAAGAAAGAGCCGTTCGACCTCAATCACTACCTCCAGCTTCGCAAGGCCATGAAGCCGGAGATGCACGAGTAAGAGCCCGCGAGTGCCAATGAAAAAGAGCAGGCTCCCGATGTTCGGGAGCCTGCTCTTCGTTGATTCCGCTCACGGGTTCCAAATTCGAGGGCGAGTGAGCCTGGCTATCTTTGGCTCAAAGAACCCTGCGGGGATGGACAACCACCGGCTCGAACCGTTGGTTGCGGAGCACGGCCTCGTCCGGCCGGGTTTCGTCGATGCGCTTGCCCTCGGCGACCCAGCGGCCTTTGCGGAACTCGAACAGGGCCGTGGCGTGCCGTGGGTGAGAGTCTGTTAGGTCGTCGAAGGGATCGGACTCAAAGCGGACGGCGATCAGAGCCAGGAGGCGGCGGGTCTGGCGATCGCGGGCCCAGAGGACCTCGTTCTGCCAGCTTGCATCTTCCCAGCGGTTCCGTTCTTCCGGGTCGATCTTGCCGAGGGCCCCCAGGAAGCGGGCCTCGAGCCATTCGCGCTGGAGGCGGAAGAGGTCACGCGCGTGGTCGACGTGCATCTCTTCGGCGAACTGCCGCGCCGGGCGACGGATGATGAACCAGGCGGCGATGAGGCAGGCCGGTAAGATGCCACCCCAAATGATCAAGGCCATCGGTCAGTCCCCGCCGATCATGAAGAATAAGAGAGCGGATGCCGGTCAATTCTAAGTACGGGGTCGAGACATCCGCAAGATAACGTTCGAGATTGGTGGGGAATCCGTGAAAAGTCCGCGGCCTTCGGGGCGAATTTTGACGATGACCGACAGATTCGGAGCCCACATGTCCATCGCCGGCGGCTATCACAAGGCCGTGAATTCGGCGTCGTCCTTCGGTTTCGGCACCGTCCAGCTCTTCACCAAGAACAACAACCAGTGGAAGGCCACGCCACTGACCGATCCCCAGATCGACGCCTTCAAGTCCGCCCTGAGCCAGTCGAAGGTATCGTCACCGGTCGCGCATAATTCTTATCTGATCAACCTCGGCAGTCCTGACGACGCCCTCTGGAACAAATCGATCGACGCGTTAGTGGTTGAGCTTGAGCGTTGCGAGTCACTTGGCATCCATGACCTCGTGATCCACCCGGGCGCCCACACCGGATCTGGGGAGGAAGCGGGGCTTCAGAGGATCGCGGAAGGGATCGATGTCGTGCATGGACGCACCGAAGGTTTCACCGTGAAGATCGATCTCGAGGCCACGGCGGGGCAAGGCTCTTGCCTGGGTCATCGTTTCGAGCACCTGGGGGCGATCATCGGGCGAGTGAAGGCCCCGGAGCGTCTGGGAGTCTGCCTCGATTCGTGCCATATTTTCGCGGCGGGGTATCCCTTGGCCTCCCGCAACGAGTACGATACCACGATGGAAGAACTGGACCGGGCAGTCGGCGTGGCTCGGGTCCGGGTTTGGCATCTCAACGACAGCCAGCGCGAGCGAGGAAGCCGGGTCGATCGCCACGCCGGGATCGGCCTGGGGCATCTGGGGTTGGAGCCCTTCCGCAATATCGTCAACGACCCCCGTTTCCAATCGATCCCCATGATCCTGGAGACGCCCAAGGGGACGGACGAGAACGGCGAGGAGCTCGACGCCCGGAACCTCCGAGTGCTTCGCGAGCTGGTAACGCGATCCTCCACCTCGGCCTGACGGATTTTTCACAAGGGTGGGGATCCAGGAAACTCCGGTCCGCCATGTCCCATCCACAACTCAACGGCGTCGGCCCGTTCACACCGCAAACCGGCCTCGATCCCAGCCACTACATCAACCGAGAACTGAGCTGGCTCGAATTCAACGAGCGGGTGCTCGAGGAGGCTCGCGACCCCTCGAATCCGCTCCTCGAACGGTTGCGATTCCTCGCCATCAGCGCCTCGAACCTCGACGAGTTCTTCGAGGTGCGAGTGGCTGGCCTGCAGGCGCAGCTCTATGACAATCTCGAGCCGCAGGACGCCCCGCCCGACGGAATGGGTCCGCTCACCCAGCTGACGGAGATCGCCCGCCGGGCTCACGAGTTCGTATCGAGGCAGTATGACACCTGGTGGTCCGTGATCAGGCCCGCCCTGAGCGAGCACAATATCCATGTCTGCGAGCCGGCCGGCTTGTCGCCGACTCAAAATGCGTTCCTCGACCATTATTTCGACAGCCAGGTTTATCCGGTCCTCACGCCGCTGGCCATCGACCCCGCGCACCCCTTCCCGCATCTTCATAATAAAAGCCTGAACTTAATTTTACGCCTCGAAACCATAGGTCAAGATCCTCCCAGGCAGTTGTATGCGGTCTTGCAGGTCCCCTCGGTCCTGAGTCGGCTCGTGCCGCTCCCCGACGAGGGGGGAGGTCATCGCCGGTTCGTGCTGCTCGAGGACGTGATCGGGCCGAGGCTCGACGCCCTCTTCGGCGGCTTCAGGGTTGCGGCCTGGGTGGCCTTCCGGGTGACGAGGAATAGCGACCTCACGATCCAGGAGACCGAGGTCCGAAGCCTGCTCTCGACCGTCCAGGAAAACCTGAGGATGCGGAAGTGGGGGGCGGCAGTCCGGCTCGAGATCTCCGACCGCGCCGATGAAGGCTTCCTCGCCCAGCTCCAGACGGCCCCCGCGCTCGACCTCGACGATCGCGACGTTTATCGCGTCCCGGGTCCGGTGGATCTGACCTCGCTGGTGGCCCTCTACAAGCTGGAAGGGTTCCGGGAGCTCAAGGAGACCCCGTTCGAACCCCAGGTTGTCGCGCCGCTCGCCAACCGGAGCAACATCTTCGCCGCGATCCGGGAGCAGGACCTGCTGGTCCACCACCCCTATGAATCGTTCGGGTCGGTGATCCAGTTCATCGAACAGGCCTCGGAAGATCCCCAGGTCCTGGCGATCAAGCAGACGCTCTACCGGACCTCGGACGACAACCCGATCATCACCGCCCTCGCCCGCGCGGCCGAGAACGGCAAGCAGGTGACGGCGCTCGTCGAGTTGCAGGCCCGCCTCGACGAGGAGAACAATATCGTCAAGGCCCGTGCCCTACAGAAGGCTGGCGTCCACGTCGTCTACGGCATGGTGGGTTTGAAGACCCACTGCAAGGCCGCCCTCGTGGTCCGTCGCGATCACGACGGGATTCGACGTTACGTCCATCTCGGTACGGGGAACTACAACCCGACGACCGCTCGCCTCTACACGGATATGAGCTTCTTCACGTGTCGTCCTCAATTTGGCGAGGATGCGAGCGCCCTCTTCAACCTCCTGACGGGGTACTCGCAAGGGCACTCCTGGCACAAGCTCATCGTCGCCCCGATGCACCTCGCCGACCGACTGGTCGCCCTGATCGATCGCGAGCGACAACACGCCGAGGCCGGCCTCCCGGCACGCATCATCGCCAAGATGAACTCACTGGTAGATCCGGGGGCTATCGAGGCACTCTACGCCGCCTCGCAAGCGGGGGTGAAGATCGACCTCATCGTCCGTGGCATCTGCTGCCTCCGGCCCCAGATCCCCGGCGTCTCGGATAACATCCGGGTCATCAGCGTGGTCGACAAGTTCCTCGAGCACTCCCGGATCGCCTACTTCGAGAATGGCAACGCCCCCGAGGTCTTCCTCTCGTCGGCCGACTGGATGCCGAGGAACTTCCGTCGCCGCGTCGAGATCATGTTCCCGATCGAGGACCCTCGGCTGCAGAATCGGATCGTCGAGGGGATCCTCGGCGTCGTCCTCATGGACAATGTCAAGGCTCGCGTACTCCAATCCGACGCGACCTACCGCAGGATCCCGCCGCCCCGCCCGGGGGAGCCAGTAATCCGCTCCCAGGTCGAGTTCCAGAACATGGCGCGGGAACTGTCGAGTTCCGACCCGATCCGCCCGGCGACCCTCGGACCCGCCGTTATGGGATTGCAGCGCAACCCCGAGCACTGAGAGCCTTCGGCTCTCGATCGGTATAAGGCCGAAGGGCGGGCCGACTCCTTTTCGAGGAGTCGGCCCGCCCTTTCGATTTCACATTGCCCAGCCCGGCGGAGAAGGCCTCAGGCCTCGACCACGCGGTGCTCGATCGAGTGCCGACGACCGAGTGGCGAGCGGAAATCGACGCGCCCCAGCCCTAGGCCGGCGGCGATGGTGATGTGCTGCGGCTGTCGCACGTCGAAGCCTTCGGTCCCGAGCGGGTCGAGGGCGAGCTTGCCGGTCGCCGCGACGGGCGGGAGCTTCTCGGCCTTCCGCTTGGCGTCGATGATATTCCACTCGACCCGGTCCATGGCCACGGGGTCGGTGGCGAAGAAGAGGGCGTTGTACTCCCAGGCGAACTCGGGGTTCACCCCGAACGGGCCCTTCTGGAAGATGCCTCGGATGCCGTCCATGATCTGGAGGACGCACTTCTTCCTGAGGATCGGGTGGTTCACCACTTCGGGGATGAACATATTACACGCGTTGGTGTCGGGCGTGCTGTGCGATCGCGCGACGTTGTTCACCGACCCGTGGCTCATGTTCTTGAGGGCGCCCGTGACGCCCGCCGAACCATGATCCTTCAAGACGGGCAACATCACCAGCTTGTTGACGCGCTTGGTGATGAACAGGCCCAGGTGTGAACGATAGTTGCGGTCGTCCTTGGGGTCGTTGCCGCGATTGATCAGGTTCATCTCGACAAATTCGTCGCGGTCGTAACCGGCAACCGGGTCATTCCGCCACGACGGCCAGTCGATCATGAGCTGCGAGCCATCGCCTTCGGGCGTCAGGGCACCCCAGCGAACTCCATCGGGGACCGCCTCGTGCATCTTGGCGTGCATGAACTCGCTGCGGTAGCGCTCGTAGACGAAGATGTCGTTCGTCTTGACGCCGGCCGCCTTCAGTCCATTGATGACCTCGAGCATGAGCTCGGGGGAAGAGTGGGCGAGCGGGTAGCCGTTGGGCACGACCTTGATGCCGACCACGTCGCCGGGTTCGAAGAACGCGCGCCAGGCGTCGACGGCCTCATCGGCCCCCGTCAGATTCTTCATGCCCTGGGAGACGGACTTGCTGATCGCGTCGCGGTTCTTGACCCCGTTCTTGATCATCTCCTTATTGCGGACCTCGATGACCCGGCCGGGATAGGGGCCGGGGACGCCGAGCTTCTCGCGGAAGGAGGCGGTCCCGAGGTCGGACTTTGTGGTCGGGGCCTGTGCCGAGACATACCTGGCACCACCGATCAGAGGGACTGAAGCCGCTAAACCCGCGAGGAATTCGCGACGCTTCATACCCATGCAAGGATATTGACGGTTCACGCTGCGAATCTCCATCCGTTGGTCAAGCTTCGATGGGGCCGAGGACGGACCGGATCGAAGGAGCCGAGAAGGGACTTTCGTCTTGGACGCGTTACGGAACGACCTAGCTCGACCCCGCGTCGTGTATGCCCGCGGCGAACAGCCGGGGACATACACGGGTCGGCATACTCGCGGGCGGAATCGCCGGAGAGGAGAATTCTCGAGAGAGTCGAATCCGCAGGGATGTTGACAAGAAGCTTCAGACTACATTTGAACCCGAGGCCGACTCGTCCGGCCCCGTCGACTTGCCGCAGTTCGACGCGAGGAGGACGCTCAGTCCTTCAGCTCGATGTCGATCTTGTTGGTCTCGGCCTTGACGTCCTTCTCGATGTCGGTCGTCTGCGGGATCTGATACTTGCCGGGAAGCGAGCCCTTGGCCTTCTTGGTGGCCTTGATCTGGAGTTCCTGGGGGATGGCGTTGTAGGTCACCCCGCGCTTCTTGGCGAGTTCGGCCGATTCTGCTTCAACTTTCTGGCTGTCGACCTGCCGATCGTCCACCGTGACCTTGTAAGAACCGGCGAAAGCTCCGTCGCCGGGCGTCTGCGTCGTCAACGAATACTGGCCGTCGACAACCTCGCCGGAAGCGCCTCGACCTTCGGCCACCTTGGGGTGGAAGGTGATCGTAGCCTTCTTGACCTTCTCACCCTTGTAGGTGACCGTCCCGGAGACCGGATAACGAGTCCCCAAGCCGTCGTCGCCGCAACCCGCGACGATGAAGACAGGGATCGCGAAGAGCACAGAGCAAGAAAGCCGGAGAGCAAGAGCACGTACGTTCATAGGTCGACTTATCGCTCCACGATGACCACACTGCAGAGTCAGGGGACGGGTTCGTCGTCCCGGAGCCCCTTCGACGTCTCGATACGGGCATGAGTAGGAGAAAAGGAAATCCCAGGGAGGGACAGTCGTCCCCCCCTGGGATGAGTTTTGCGATGTTGATTAGTAGGCGTCGGAACTCACAACTTCGCCACCGTTGCGGCTGCCGAGGGCGGCATAAGTCACGCGGCTGATCGAGGACTTGAGGAACTTGACCGAGCCGTCGGCGAAGAGGAAGTTGGCACCGCCGGGGTGACGGCTCTTGAAGCCGCGAGCGGCGTAGCTGAAGCGGCAATTCCAGTCGCTCGAGCCGTAGCTACCACCGTCGGCACAGGCGGTCTTGGGCTTGTTGGTCTTCCAGTTGAGGGGGACGGTGACGCCGGCGGCACCACCGGTGAAGCCCCACATTTCATTGTTGGGGTCTTCGGAGGCGAGGCTCTCGCCGACGAAGATCGTGTTGCTGGTACCGTCGGTCACCGAGGCGATCGTGGCCGTGCGGCCGTCACGATAGTCGGCGAAGGCACGCATCTGGCCACCATTGGTGTTGGTGCCCCAGAAGCCGTCGTGGCCGATCTGCGGGGTCGGGGGGACGGCGGGGGTGCCGTACGGCGTTTCCCAGGGATTGGCGGTGGCCGTCAGGTTGCCGATCGCGTAATTGTCGCCGAAGCTCATCATGTAGTTCGAGATCGGGACGTACATACGCGTGGGGTCCGGCGGGGAGACGACCGAGTAGGTGCCGGTGTCGCCGTAGGGGACGAAGCCCGGAGGGCTCTGACCATCGGCGTCCGAGGGGCAGAGGAAGGTGTTGAAGGTCATGTACCAGACCGTCAACAGCGCCGGGCCGGGGTTTTCGTTGAGCTGGAGGCTGAAGTTGATGGCGTTGAACTGGTTGCCCAGTTCCATCTGCTGCAGGATCGCAGCACGCCAGGTCATGCCGTTGCCCGTGAAGGCCCAACCGCCCTTGACAGCCGAGGGGGGGAACATGTCGTTGGTGCTGATGTAGTTGTGAGCTGCGAGGCCGATCTGCTTGAGGTTGTTGACGCACTGGGTACGGCGAGCGGCTTCACGAGCCGACTGAACCGCGGGCAGCAACAGGGCAATCAACACGGCGATGATCGCGATCACAACCAACAGTTCGATCAAGGTAAAGCCCGATCGAACTCCCCGACGTGCTTTCAGAACCATCGAATGACTCCCGATTCAATGAAGTGAGGAAGACGTGAGAACTCCCAGCCGGTCCTCGCCCGTCAGATGAGACGCATTGCGCCAAATCCACGAGGCATGCCGACACGGCCGATTGATCCAATGATCAATACAGCTTTGCACCCGCGAACCGCGCTGACGAAATCCGTCGAAACCGAATTAGATGTTCTACTGCAGACGAAAGGAGACGTGCCGGCAAAGTAAGAAAGTGCGTGACCTCTGCCGGAACAGGACCAGGACTTTGCGGGCCAGTTACTCCGACTTGATTGTCGGCTCACTCGCCCTCAGGAGTTCCTGAATGTCTAGATCGCATCTGTGTGACAGGAACTCTCACCAATATTTCACGGTCTTCGCGGAGAGGAGATTTGGCCGAGAGACCGAGAAGCATTTGGTCAAGTACGCATTGCTTAAGCTGCAACTCCCGGGCCCTGAGTCGCGCCTGCCCCGGAATTCTTCGAAGTTCTTTACAAAGGTATGAAAATTCACGCGACTCTTGGCCGCTCGAAGCGCTGAACACGATATTTCCGCGGAGAATCCGAGGCCAATCCTCTACGCCTTCATTCGGTCCCGGCTCCAAAATGAGGCAATCGACCTCGTTTTGATCGAACGAATTCATCGACCTTGCTAACGTCGGCCAGAATGAGAATCCGTCACTGAATGAATTAGAATATGCCACCTGTCCTCTTCACTGGCCAGTCTTTGACCCTGGGACGCGAAGACGCCGTCATGACCGGAGAAACGAAAGATTTCGTACTCGAATACGCCCCGATCTCAAAACGCGAAAGGCCGAAAACATTCGGCCTTCTCACCTGAATTCATTCGTTTTGAAATCGGTTAGCTCAATCCAACGAATTCCTTCAGTGGCCAGGAACACTTGTCGATATCGCGGACTGCGTCAAAATGACCTCATCAGCCTCTCGGGGCGAGGCGGCGGAAGAGCTTGGGGCGAGCCAGCCACTCGAGAGCCATCAGTGGGGAGGAAAGCGCCTCTGCCTGGAGGCAAGCGATCCCGCCTTTCCGCAACTCGCACGAGAACGGCGAGTCGTCTCCGGCGACGAGGAGGCGAACCAGTTCCGAGATCCAGGGATTGTGCCCGACGAGCATCAGATCTTGGTCGGGTAGGGTCCGAAGCCAATCGCGAATGGATGATGCACTGCGGTCCGCCCTCAATGCGTCGTTGGTTTCCAGCTTGTCGGTGAGATCCAGGACCTCTGAGACGATCTCGGCCGTCTTCGCCGCCCGGGGCAGGGGGCTCGTGATGATCGATGCAAGCGAGACTCCAAGCTGGCGTAAACCTTTGCCGACTTCCCTGACATGCCTTTCCCCTCGAGGCGTGAGCGGACGTTCATCGTCGGGGATATCGGGCGTACCGTGAGGGACCGCGATGCCGTGGCGGAGCAGATATAAACGCGCCAAGGGGCCACCTTGCTCTGAATACATTCGGGGATGCCGCGAATTTGCGGATGCACAACCTCTTCCGAGGATGGCCCATCCCAAACATGCTGGCAAGGGCATGGTGGCGTGCGAGAGATGACCGACGTCATTCGAGGCGGTCGGGGGCGAGCCTTACTCCGGCGAGGCCCGCCCCTCGTCATGATCGACTAGCGGTGGGAGCCGGAGCCGGCGAGGCTTTCGAACCGCTTCCAGTGCGCCGCCTCCTCGCCGTCCAATCGCAGGGTGAGGCACTTCGCACTGCCGCCCGCCTTGAGGAACTCGGTCAGCCTCACGACCCTGACCCCATAGCCCGAGTCCTTCAAGGCCCTCGCGAGATTCGGGGCGCCGTCATTGATGACGATGGTGTCCCCGATGACGACGGCGTTGCAGCAGAACGTGATCGCCTCTGCCTCCGAGACGGCCAGGAGGTTCGGGATGCGTTCTCGGAGCACGTGCCTGCCGTAGTCGTCGAAAGCCCCCGGATAATAAATCGCGGTATTTTCAGAAATGGGGCAGAAACACGTATCCAGATGATAAAACCTCGGGTCGACCAGTTCGAGGGGCAGCACCTGGACGCCGAGTCGGGCCCCGACCCAGTGGTGGCTCTTGGCGTCGCTCCGGAAACGATACCCTCCGTAAAGCGTGTCGCCGCAGAATAGGGCGTCGCCCGCCCCCTCGAAGTAGTAGTCAGCGGGGAGCGAGAGGACTTCGAAGCCGTGCTCCCTGGCCCAGGCGTCGTAGTAAGGGGTCTCGCCCTGCCGGACGCCATGCCGGAACCGGGAGCTGACGAAGACGTTGTCGTAAACCAGGCCCGCGTTGGCGGTGAAGACGAGATCCGGGAGCCCCTGTATCGGGTCGAGGGTCTCGATCCTCGCACCCAGGTCTCGGATCGTATGGTAGAGGGCCTGCCACTGGAGGAGCGACTCGACCGGATCGCTCGCGACCAGGCGGTTCATCCAGGGGTTGATCTCGTATTCGATGCCGAAGTAGGTCGGCGCGCACATGAGGAGTCTGGCAGCTGAAGACATGCTTCTGCCTCCCTCCAGTGGTAATTAAGACGTGACGGGACGAGTGGGACGGGGTCGATGGGGCGCGACCCCGCCGCCTGCTTACGCCCTGGTTACGATGGCAAGCCTACGACGTCAAGTCGGCGGCAAGGCTCCGCAAGAATGGCTCGACGTCGGTGATGAGGCCGATCGTCTGGAACGTGCCGCGGTCGCTGAGCTTGGTCACCGTCGCAGGGTTGATATCGACACAGACCACCTTGACCCAAGCAGGCAAAAGGTTGCCCGTGGCGATGGAATGCAGGGCGGTGGCGATCAAGAGCGCAAAACCGACCCCATCGATCGCCTCCCTCATTCGCTTCTGGGCGACGAGCGTATCGGTAATGACGTCGGGCAAAGGGCCGTCGTCGCGGATCGAACCCGCAAGGACGACGTCGACGCCGGCCTTGACGCACTCGTACATGATCCCCGACTTTAATACGCCGGATTCGACCGCTTTGTTGATGCTTCCCAGCCGCCGTATCGTATTGATGGCGCGCAAGTGGTGGGAGTGACCATGCTCGATCGACTCCCCATGCGTCAAGGAGACCCCCAGGCTGGTGCCGAGCAGGGCTTGCTCAATGTCGTGAGTCGCGAGCGCGTTACCGGCGAAGAGAGTCTGGACCCAGCCCTCGCGGACGAGCGTGGCGACGTGCTCGGACGAGCCGGTGTGGATGATCGCGGGCCCGCCCACGATGAGGACCTTCTTCCCCTCGGCCCTCGTCTCCCGGATCGAGTCGGCCACGGCCTTGATGCTGATGGCCTTCGGCTTCTCGCTCGAGACGTTCGAGTTCATGAACCCGAAGATGTGGGAGTCGCGCGAGCGTTCGACCGGGACGACCCGAACCCCTTCGTGCCCGACCACGATCGGCATTCCGAGCGCGACGTCCGTCATGGGGATGCAGCGGGCGGTTGAGGTCGTCGGTTCGACGACGATGCCACAATCCATCTCCTGGCCGGCCACCTCGATCCACTGGCCGCCGAAGCGGATCTGGGTGCGTTGATTCGTGGTGCTGTAAAAGTCATCCGGGAAGGCGCCGGCGATATCCGCCGGCTGGGTTTTGGCGTCCTCAGGGTCGACGGCCGAGGCCCCATGCTCCACGAGGTCCTCGAGAATCTCGTCGAGCTTCTCGGTCGTCGCCGCACGGATGGCAATACGGGCGTAGCTGGGATCCACCCGGCGTGCGCCGATGCGGCACTCGCGGATCTCGAACGAGCCTTCCATCTGGAGGATGCGGTCGAGAATCTTTGGGAGAAGCAACGAATCGATGATATGGCCGCGGACCTCGACCTCTTCGACGACCCCCGACAGATCTTTGTCGCTCGACGGGCTGACGTTAGCTCCGCTCATCCTGGGCGCATCCTTTCTCCGAGGGCCGGGATCACCGGGACGGCTCCTGTCGGTCCATTCTACGCCGGGCGTTCGAATTCGACCAACCGGGAGTCCGCCGGGCTTGAGGTATCCTCAATGTTTTCGGGACAGTTATGATGGGGGTCGCAGGCGACCATGTTCTCGACGTTCGGGTCGAGGGCCTCGCTAAGATTCATGATGTCGCGCAACGCTAGGCGGAGGCAATCCCTCGATGCCAGGGCCCGTGAACGATCGGAACCAGGGGAGTCGGCAGGAACCACACCGAGGGCTCAGGCGAGCGGCCCTGGGCGTCGGCCTGCTCGTGGTCTGCGGCGCGGTGGCGTATCTCACCTTCGGCGGCAATCTCATACGCCGCCCCAGGAAGACTGCCGAGGAGGCGCAGGCCCGCAAGGCCCTGGCCTCGGGGCAGACGAGAGACGCCCTCGACGTCATCGAGCGCTGGATCCGCGAGGATCCCGATTCGCCCGAGGCTCACCTCATGAAGGCCCGGGCGATGCTGATGACCGACAGCGTCGCCGAGTTCGCCGAGAGCCTGAAGCGCGCCGAAGACCTAGGCGCGAAAGGCTCGGAGGTCGAGCGGATCCGCGCAATCCTGAAGGTCCGCCAGGGGAAACATCGCGAGGCCTGGCCCGTCCTGAACCGGGAGTACCAGTCCGAAACCGGCTTCGACCCGCTCCTGACCGAGGCGGTAGCGCAGGTCTATCTCGAGAACTTCGAGTTCGGCAACGCGACCAAGGTGATCGACACGTGGATCAAGGCGGCTCCCCACGACGCCAAGCCGTACCTCTGGAGAACCGAGATCGACTCGAGGGTCGAGGACGACAGGAAACGTCTGATCTCCGACTACCAGGAGGCGCTCAAGCGCGACCCCTCACTGGTCAAGGCCCGGATCGGCCTGGCGAATGAGTTCCTGAAGCTGCATAAGAACCAGGAGGCCGCGGCCGAATTCGACAAGTACCTCGCAATGCGTCCGGACGATGCCAAGGCACACGTCGGTGCGGGGGCCAACGCCCTCGAGATGGGGAATGACGTGGCGGCCACCAAGCACCTCGAGCTCGCCATGTCGCTCGATCCCAAGAACGCCGAGGCCTTCCGCGAACGCGGCGAGATCGACCTGAGGTTCGGGAATTTCGCTCGGGCCGTGATGCTCTTCGACGTCGCGCTAGAGAACGACCCATACGACCTCGACGCGCACTACAACCGAGGCATCGCACTCGGCCGGCTCGGACGCGAGGACGAGGCCAAGAAGGAGCGCGAGATCACAGCCCAGATCCGGGCCGATAACGAGCACCTGAATCAGATCAAGGACAAGCTACTCCAATCGCCGCAGGACGTCGGCATGCAGCTCGAAGTGGCGAAGTGGATGATGGACCACGGCCATGGATCCGAAGGGGAGCGGTGGGTCGAGAAGCTCTTGCGGAGCCATCCTCGCCAGCCCGAGGCCTGCCGGTTGCTGGCGGATTACTACGAGAAGCAGGGGAGGTCGGGCCTGGCCAATTTCTACCGCCTGCAAGGCGACACCGCCCCGTCAAGAGTCTCGACGAAGCGGTGATCGCCGGTGGACGTCAGGGTTGGGCGTGCAGGGTCGTCACCACTTCGAGCGGCGACTCGTCGGGGAGATCGGTCGTCACGCGGAAGACGCGCTTGAGGTCCCCCCGGCTCGTCCCCTCTTCGGGATGATATGAGACCGAGAGGATGTGGACGTTCTTGCTCGCCGACTGGTCGAACGGCTCGATCTTGAATCCGTCCCCGGCCCCCTCGATCGACTGGATCTTGAACGGCTTCGAGGCCATCACGAAGAAACGGCCCTGGACGCCCGCGGCCGACGCGACGTTCCCCAGGTTCAGGGCGCTTGGCTTGGCGACGAGGTCGCCTCGGACGACGGCATTGATCAGGATGGGGATCGAGGCCGTCTCGGGGTCGTTGGAGATGAGCCGGATCTCATCGCGGATGACGCCCGCGGGAGTGTCCGGCTTGAGGGTCACATTCAGCGTATAGCTAACGTTCGTGCCGGTTCGGGCGGTCTCGGTGAGTTTGGCGCTGATGACCCGGCAGGTCGACACCATGCGCTCGACCTTCCAGGACGGGTTGCCGACCCGCTCCATGGTGAGGACCTGGGTGGGAGACTGCCCCCGGGAGACGGTCCCGAAGTCGATGGCACCCGGGTTGAGCACCACGTCACTGAGAATCATGGAGGAGACGCCGAGCCTGGCTTCACCCTCACGCCCGCTGGCCGTCATCATGGTGACGAAGAGCGTGGTGGCCTTATGGCCGACGAAATTCCTCGTATCCATCTGGGCCTCGACCACGCCCTGCTGGCCCGGGGCGACCTGGGAGACCAGGGCTTGCCCCGTCGTGCAGCCGCACGAGGCCCGGACATTGACGATCGTGACCGGTTCCTTCAGGCG
This sequence comes from Singulisphaera chitinilytica, assembly GCF_049331405.1. Lineage (NCBI taxonomy): Bacteria > Pseudomonadati > Planctomycetota > Planctomycetia > Isosphaerales > Isosphaeraceae > Singulisphaera > Singulisphaera chitinilytica. The sequence continues at coordinate 3,753,870 of NZ_CP186274.1, read as the reverse complement.
ATTGACCATCACGAACTGATGGCGAACTTTGCCGCCACGCGGGACGGTCCCAAAATCGTGAGCCTTCTCGGTGAACAGGGAGTCGGCCCACTGAGCGGCCTTGCTCTCGTTCGAAAAGGTCCCGAATATCATCACCGCGCAGATAGCGGTCATGACCCATGGACGGTGCATGGTGGCCTCCTGCCAACCTCGCGACGCTGTTCACTGGATCCTACCCATCGCAGACCAATCTCAAACCTTTGTATCGTCCAGCCGAGTCACGCGCGCTCAATACTTCTCGTTCGCCACGATGCGACCATTCACGATCGCAAGCGTTCGGAGTCCGACTCGATCGGCCCCGGATCGTGCCGAAACCGGCCCGAGGCTGACGCGAGAGCCCAGCTTTCCTAGAATGAGGTTTTGCCGAACTTCGAAAATCGGACCCTGACATGCCAGACGTTCCTGAGGCCCTCGATTGTCCATTGAGAGTGGTATGAGCGTGCGTGACGAGGTTCGTGACCAAGTTTGAACGGGAGATAGACGGAGATGTCGAAACTGGAGTGGCACGCGACGACGATCCTCTCCGTGAGGCGAGGCGGGCGCGTGGCCATCGGGGGCGATGGCCAGGTGACGCTGGGCACCACCTTGATGAAGGCGGATGCGGTCAAGATCCGCAAGCTGCTCGACGGCCAGGTCCTCGTCGGATTCGCCGGGAGCGCGGCTGATGGCTTCGCGCTCCTGGAGCGCTTCGAGACCAAGCTCCGGGACTATCCCAGCAACGTGCCGAGGGCGGCGACCGAACTGGCAAAGCTCTGGCGCACGGACAGGATGCTCCGTAGGCTCGAGGCGATCTTGATCGTCGTCGACGCCCGGCATAGCCTGCTCGTCAGCGGCTCCGGCGACGTGATCCAGCCGAGCGACGGGATTCTCGCCACTGGCTCCGGCGGAAGCTATGCGCTGGCCGCGGCCAGGGCCCTGGCCGCCCACACGAACCTGTCGGCAGCGGAGATCGTCCGCGAGTCGTTGAACATTGCGGCGGGGATCGACATCTACACGAACGGCAACCTGACCGTGGAGGAACTGACGTGCGCGACCTGACACCTCGACAGATCGTGGCCGAGCTGGACCATGACATCGTCGGTCAGGGCGACGCCAAGCGAGCCGTGGCGATCGCCCTCCGGAATCGCTGGCGGCGCCGCCAACTGCCCGAAGACATCAGCGCCCAGGTCACGCCCAAGAATATCCTCTTGATCGGGCCGACCGGCGTGGGCAAGACCGAGATCGCCAGGCGTTTGGCGAAGCTCGTCGGCGCCCCGTTCGTGAAGGTCGAGGCGACCAAGTACACCGAGGTCGGCTACTACGGGCGCGACGTGGAAAGCCTCGTCCGCGACCTCGTGGAAGCCGCCATCGTCCTGGTCCGCACGAGCGAGCGTGAGAAGGTGGCCGAGCAGGCGAAGACCCGCGCCGAGCAGCGACTTCTCGACCTCTTACTCCCGCCCCGGAACAACAACCAGTGGGTCGACCCCGAATCGCCCGAAGCCGCCGAGGCCGCCGAGAAACGCCAGCGCTCGCGCGACAAGATGCGAGCCCGACTCGAGGCGGGCGAACTCGAGGACCGCGAGGTCGAGATCACCCTGCCTGGCAAGAACGTCGCCCCGGTGTCGATCCTGGGCGCCGGCAACTTCGAACAGATGGAGATGGACCTCCAGAACATGTTCGAGAAGATGATGCCCAAGTCGTCGCAGACGCGGACGCTCACCGTCGCCCAGGCCCGCCCTTTGCTCGTCGGGATGGAGACCGATGCCCTGATCGACGGGGAGAAGGTCAACCAGTCGGCCGTGGCTCTGGCCGAGGAGTCGGGGATCGTCTTCCTCGACGAGATCGACAAGATCGCCGGCGACGACGGCGGAGGGGGCGGACGAGGCCCAGACGTCTCTCGCCAAGGGGTCCAGCGCGACCTCTTGCCGATCGTCGAGGGGACGACCGTCACAACGAAGTATGGCCCGGTGAAGACAGATCACGTCCTCTTCTTCGCGGCCGGTGCTTTCCACCGCTCGAAGCCGTCGGACCTCATGCCCGAGCTTCAGGGACGCTTCCCGATTCGGGTCGAGCTGAACGACCTGACGCGTGAGGACTTCGCCCGGATCCTGCGAGAGCCTCGGGCATCCTTGATCCGTCAGTACCAGGCACTCCTGGCGACGGAGGGGATCACCCTGGAGTTCACGCCCGACGCCATCGACGCGATGGCCCAACTGGCGCATCAGGTCAACCAATCGACGCAGAACATCGGGGCGAGGCGGCTACACACGATCCTCGAGCGTGTGGTCGAGGAGATCAGCTTCGACGCACCCGACCGCGCCGACAAGGAGGTCGTCATCGACGGCAACTTCGTCCGCGAACGTCTCGAGGAGCTGGTGAAGGATGAGGACCTGAGTCGGTTCATCCTTTGATTTGAGAATTCCCCGCCTCGTCGAGCCCCAACCAGGGATCGACGAGGTTCATCCCATTGAAATGAGTCGGACCGAATCGCATGGCCGAACGTGATTTGTCCTTGCTCAACCTCTTCGAGGTCGAGTCGGAAGGAGGCGGCAGCCGCCACCTCATTTGTTTCCTCGACCCCGTGCTGGCCGGGGCGACCGGGATCGACATGCGCGCCGTCGTCGGCGAATACACGCCGGACTCGGCGGGCAAATTCGATCCGAAGACCCTCGCGCTCAACCCGGCTTTCGTCACCGCCCTGACGCTCTACATGAACGCGGTCACGGCCTCGGCCCCCGAGCTGATCGAGCCGGCGAAGTCGGAGACGAGCGGCTGGTTGTACCTCCTCGATCCGAGATACAAGCCAAACTCTGAGGAGGCCGAGCCCCCTGCCCACGACGTGCTCGGGTGTTTCGCGGTCGACGAAACCGGCCAGATCGTCCCGGGTTCGTTCCAGTACAACAGCCACCACACATGGTTCGACGCGACCGAAGGAGCCTCGGGCCTTCTGCAAGACCGCCGTTTCTATGACTGGCTACACCGCATGGATGAGAGGAATGCCAGCGTCCGGAAGCTTTAAGCCGGAGGGGCCAAGACCGTCTCCCCGGCAAGCCAGCCCATGCTCCAGGCCGCCTGGAAATTGTAGCCGCCGATCAGGCCGTCGAGGTCGAGAACCTCGCCGATGAAGTGGAGCCCCGGCTGGATCCGACTCTCCAGCCTCTGGGGATCGACCTCGGCGAGCGTGACGCCGCCGCTGGTGACCTCGGCCTTCGCGAACCCCAGCGTCCCCTGGACCGGCAATTTCAGGCGCTTGATGGTGTTCACGAGTCGGATCCGTTCCTCGCGGTTGAGATCGGGGCCGACGCGGTCGACGGGGATTTTTGCAGACATCAGCACGAATTCGGCCAGGCGACGCGGGATCGCATCGGGCAGGAGCGAGGCGACGTGCTTCCGCCCCTGTCTCGAGGTCGCCTGGAGTTCCTGATCGAGCGGTTCGAAGCGCGTCCCCGGGACGAGGTCGAGGACGAGGTCGAGCCGTTCCGGCCCCTCGTGCCGCGCGACGGCCCGACTGACGTCAAGGATCGCCGGCCCCGTCAGGCCGAAGTGGGCGAAGAGGACCGCCTCGCGACGCTCGAGGAGCGCAGGCCCCGTCGCCCCCTGGATCGAGGCGATCACGTCGGGGAGCGTGAGCCCTTTCAGCGTCGGCACCCATTCCGGCTCGACGCGGAGCGGCACGAGTGCAGGGCGGGGCTCGACGATCGAATGGCCGAAGCCCCGGGCGATCCCATACCCATCGCCCGATGTTCCGCTGCCGGGATACGACTGGCCGCCGACCGCCACGACGACGCGCCTGGCATGGTAGACGGACTCGGGCGTCCTAACGGCGAAACCGGACTCAACCGCCTCGATGCTTTGAACGGGTGAGAGGCATCGCAGCGTCGCGCCCGAGCGTTCGAGCCGGCCGAGCAGGGCCGCGAGGACGTCCGCGGCCTTATCGCTGAGGGGGAAGACCTTGCCGTTTCCCTCGATCTTGGTCGCGACCCCTTCGCCCTCGAAGAACGCGACCGTATCCTCGACCCCAAACGCCTTGAGCGCGGGGCCGAGGAACTTGCCGCCGGCGCCGAACGCATCCTGGATGCTGCGTGCCCCCTTCGCCTCGCGAGGGTCATAGGCCGGGTCGATCGGTCCGGAGATCACACGGAGATTGCGCAAGCCACGCGCGTTCGTGATGTTGCAGCGGGTCCCGCCGGACATCAGAATCTTCACTCCCGGACGCCGGTTCTTCTCCAGAAGCAGGACCCGGCTCCCCCGCTCGGCGGCGCGGATCGAGGCGAAGAGACCCGCGGCGCCGGCACCGACAACAATCACGTCAAAATGATTCGATATTTCGTTCAATGGCTTGGCATTCCATTTGCAAAACAATAATTGAGCAGCCTTCTCCCCGGGGCAGACTCAAAGGGATGTGTCAACCATGATGACCAAGGTCGAAACAAGCCCGACATCCAAGTCGGTCACGATATCGAAAAAGCGCGATCTCTTCGAGCGAATTGCGGCCTGGACGACCCGGGCGACCGGAGGCCGTTGGGGCTTCCTGACGGCCCTGGCCGCCATCATCGTCTGGGCGATGGCCGGGCCCTTCTTCCACTACTCAGAGAACTGGCAACTCGTCATCAACACCGGCACGACGATCATCACGTTCCTCATGGTGTTCCTGATCCAGAACGCGCAGAACCGGGAGTCGCGTGCGATCCACATCAAGCTCGACGAGTTGATCTTCGCCATGACGAAGGCCAGGAATGAGTTGATCGACATCGAGAATCTCACCGAGCAACAGCTCAACGCCCTCTCACTCCGATACACCAAGTTGGCCGAGAAGTATCAAGAGAACCTTGAGGAGTGCTTCCATGCGGAGGACCAGTTCGACGAAGTCGACCAGGTTCCTGCAATGAGCGACAAACCCACTGAAACGACCCAACGAGCGGCTCGGACCAAAGGCAAGCCGAATGGTCAAAAAGTCACATGATCACACACTTGACTGCTTAGTGCGCCTCCGATTTGCGCGAGTTCAACCACTCGAATAAGGCCCTTGCCCTGGGCTCCGGGATCGTCGCCGTGATCAGTCGGCCTTCCGGGCCGGTCGATTCGAAATGCAGGAACCAGGAGTCGAGGGGGAGCCTGTCGGAGACCAGGTCGGCCCATTCGATGAGGCAGATCCCATCTCCGGCGAAGTAGTCGGCTGCCCCCAGCGCGTCGAATTCATCCCCGCCGTTGAGCCGATACGTATCGAAGTGATAGATCGGCAAACGTCCTTCGTATTCGTGGATCAGCACGAACGTGGGGCTGGCGATGGCTCGAGGGTCGACGCCCAAGGCCTCGGCCAGCCCCCGGACCAGGCGAGTCTTGCCGGCACCGAGCGTCCCCACCAATCCGAGCACGACGCCCGCCTCGACAACCTGCGCCAGGGCCTGGCCGACGAGGTCCGTTTCCTGCGGCGATTCGACCTCGACCGTAAGCTTGCCTGGTGCGTACTCGAGCCGCATGCGATGTCCCGTAACGTGTCTGTCTCAGGGAGAGGGGTGCAGGTGATTGAAACCCCGCGCCTCGAGCGGGACCACTTGGTCCCCCTCGGTGCGAAGTCGTAGAGAAGGCTCGGCCGTCACGAGGCCGATCTGATGCAACACGATCGATGGCAATCGGAGAGCCTCGAGCCTGGACGCGTCCTCGGGGGCGATGGTGAAGCAGAGCTCGAAGTCCTCGCCGTCGTGGAGCGCATGCTCGAGCGGGCTGCGGCCATCTCGCAGGCTCTCGAACTCGACGTCGGTGTGAATCGGGATGCGTCCGGCGTCGAGGATCGCCCCGAGATTGCCGCTCTCCTCGAGGATGTGGCCGAGGTCGGCCGCGACGCCGTCGGAAATGTCGACGAGAGCATGGAGGCCAACGGCCTCGTGCAGGGCCAGGGCTTCGGCCACGCGAGGCTCCGGCCTGAGATGCCGACCGGCCAGGCTCCCGCCGAGCGGACCTGTGACATAGATTAGGTCGCCCGGTTTCGCGCCGGTGCGAAGGACCGGGCCTCGTTCCGTCGTCTGGCCCAGGAGCGTGATGCTTATGACCAGGGGACCATCCCAGGCATTCGTATCGCCGCCGACGAGGTCGACGCCGAAGCGTTCGGCAAGCTCCGATAGGCCGTCGTGAAGCCCCTGAGCGACCGAGATCGCATCGCGCCTCGGCAGCGATACGGCGATGACGGCGGCCGTCGGGATCCCGGCCATCGCGGCGATATCCGAGAGGTTGACCCCGAGGGCCTTGTAGCCAACAGCCCTCGGTCCCGCCACGGCAAGTTCGAAATGCCGACCGTCCATGAGCATATCGGTCGTGATGAGCAGGTCGGACCCGGGGGAAGGTCGAAGCTGGGCGCAGTCGTCCCCGATACCTCGGATGGTCTGCGACCGGCTCTTGGTCCGCGACCGGATCCAGCCGATGAGCCCGAACTCGTCGAGGGGCTTCGATTCCGGGCTCATGGTCGCGTGCCCAGATTGACCCGTCGCCCGGCCAGGAAAGCACGCATGGCCTGTTCGGCCGTCTTCTCCAGGAAGGCCTCGGCGTGCTCGATGGCCTCGTCGAGGGAGCAGGGGGCGGGGCAGATGCTGAAGTAGGCGTCGATCCCGTGGTCGAGCACCCCTTCGGCCCCGGCTCCGAGGCTTCCGACGAGGGCGAACGCGGGACAGCCAAGGCTCCGAGCCAGGCGGCCGACGCCCACGGGCGTCTTGCCGTAGACGCTGGAGCCGTCGAGCCCCCCCTCGCCCGTGAGGCAGAGGTCGGCACCCTCGAGGCGGTCGGCGAGGTTCACGGCGTTGAGGATGAGCGTGACACCGGGCTCGAGCTTGCCCGAGGCGAAGGCCATCATCCCGGCCCCGAGGCCTCCCGCCGCTCCGGCTCCCGGCACGTCCCGCACATTCTGGCCGAGGTCTCGCTCCACGAGCCTGGCAAGGTGGCCGAGGTTGGCGTCGAGCCGCCCGATAAGCGCGGGGTCGGCACCTTTCTGGGGCCCGTAGATCGCGGAGGCCCCTCGAGGGCCGCAGAGCGGGTTGTCGACGTCGCAGGCGACTGCGATCTCGACCCCTTCGAGCCGAGGGTCACGCCTGGACGGATCGATCCGGTCGAGGCGCGCGAGGTCGCCGCCCCCTGGGCCGATTTCCTCGCCTTTTGCGTCGATCAATCGGTAGCCGAGGGCCTGCCCGAAGCCCGCGCCGCCGTCGTTCGTGGCGCTGCCGCCGATGCCGATGATGAGCCGGCGTGCGCCGGCGGAGATTGCCGCGAGCACGAGCTCGCCTGTGCCCCGGGTCGTGGTCCGGGACGGGTCGCGTCGATCGCGAGGGACGAGGACCAGGCCTGACGCCGAGGCCATCTCGATGACGGCGGTCTTGGCATCCCCGAGCATGCCGAAGCGGGCGCGCACGGGTTCCCCGAGCGGTCCTGTCACGTCGACTTCGTGGAAGCGGCCTTGCGTCGCCGACACGAGCGCATCGACCGTCCCTTCGCCGCCATCGGCCATCGGGACTTCATCGATCTGCACGCCGGGGAGCGCGTTTCGGACTCCTCGCGCGATCGCCTTCGCCGCGACGGGAGCCGTCAGGCTTCCTTTGAATTTGTCGGGGGCCACCACCACTCTCATGGCGCGTTTTCTCTCGAGCCGCGCAAGGCTTTCGATTGCGCCCCGCCGCGTCAGGATACCGAAAACGTGGATGGAGTACCAACCGCACCTGGGCGGTTGAGGACGGGCGGTTCATCTCTCGGAGTGGAGAGACGGGTGATTGGCCCTTGAAGCGTCAGGTCAGCGACGCATGATGTCAATCGATGAGGTCGTCGCGCCGTTGGGGGGATCGCTCGCTCAGACGGTGCTCGCGTTGACCGAGGGTTCGACTTCCTCTTGCGGCACGATCTCTTCGCGATAGACGATCACGTCGGAGGGGGCTTCGATGCCGATGCGGACCGAATTGCGGTCGATCTTCACGATCGTGACCCGGACATCTTGTCCCACCTGGAACCGTTGACCGAGCTTCCTGCTCAGGACCAACATGGCTCTCTCCTCTGCTAAAGACTTCAGGATCGGAGTAAATCACACGATGCTGCTCAGGAGTTCGGCAGAGGGAGAATGCAGCCGTTGTGCCAAACTTTAGCTTTTTTCCGTGTATTCCGGTGAGAATTCGCTAACCCATTCCTAGTCGAGTACTTATTTCGAGGCAAAATCTTCGAGTCAAGGCGAGCTATTCCAAATCGGTGTAAAATCTCGAACTCGAATTGTAATTTTTGCCTGAAGTCCCACCCGTCGTTGCAGAAATTGGAAAAAGGCTCAAGTCGGCTGGGGTCGGGAGAAGGGTTCGAGCGAGTTCAAGGGGTAACCGGGTGATTGATTCTTTGAGACCGCGTTGGACCCAATCCGCCTTGGCCTTGATGGTGTTGGCCATCGGCCTGGCCCTCTGGCTCTGGCCGATGGGGCTCGGCGGCAGGATGCCGGTGGGGGGGGATGTCACCCAGTTCTCTCTGGGCCTGATGGCCTTCCTCCAGAAGTCGCTCCGGTCGGGCTATCTCCCCACCTGGAACCCGCTCTGGGGATATGGCTTCCCCGGCCTCGGGGAGAGTCAGATGGGGGTCTACTACCCGCCCCACTGGTTGCTCTATGGCACGTTATCGCTGGAATGGGCTTACACGGCTAGCCTGGTTTTTCACACCTTCTGGGGAGGCCTCGGGGGCTACTGGGCCGCCCGTCGATTCCAGGCGTCACCCGCCGGCGCGGCACTCGCCGGATTCTCGTGGGCGGCCTCCGGCTTCTTCCTGATCCACATCCCCCACCAGTGGGGCTACACCGTCGGCAGTTGGATGCCCTGGGCCCTCGGATTGGCCTGGTCGCTCGGGAATGGCCGGTCGCGGCTCAGGACCTGGCTCCTCCTCGTGCTGGTCCTCACGCTCCAGATCCTCCCCGGCCACTTCCAGTTGGCCTTCTGCACGCAGGTGGGCCTGATCCTGCTTGCGCTCGGGGGGCTCGGCCGTGATCGGGCGTCCAAGTTGCGCCTCGGGCTCGTCGTCCTGGCGATCGCGGCGACATTGCCCCTGGGGGCGATGCAACTCTTGCCGACCTATCGCCTGGCTCGGCTGGCGGAAGCCCGGCGCGACTTTGAATATCTGTCCGGCTTCGCCGTCTCGCCGCTCCATCTGCTCAGCTACCTGGCCCCCGGCCTCTTCCACATTTCGCCGCTCTGGCGACCTCTGGCCTGGGATCCGTTTCACACGTCGCCCGAGGAGTACCTCGGCTACGTGGGACTGGTCCCCCTGTACCTGGCCTGGAGGATCGTCTGGCAGGAGGCACGCTCCCGCCCCGAGACGCGAGCGATCCTGGTCCTCTGCCTCGGCACCCTCTTCTTCAGCCTCGGGCCCTACGCTCCTGGTTTTGCCCTCTGGTGTAAGATCCCGGGTTTCTCGTTCTTCCGAGCTCCCGCGCGCTGGACCCTGGCGACCGAGCTTGCCATCTGCCTCCTGGCGGCGCGAGGCTTCGATGCCTCCCGAGCCTGGGCCAAAATCGGGCTCTCGGCACTGAAATTCGCCGCGACTGCGGTCGTTTTGCTGGGTCTCGTCGTTGGTGCCGTCGAGCTCGCGCTGATGAGCACCGAACGGGGCGGATTGCCATCGGTCGCCGACGGGTTCCAGCAGGCGATGAACCTGATGCCCTGGGCTCGTGTCTCCGGTGCACGATCCGCGAGGGACGCGCAAACGGCACCCGAGCCAACGTTCCGCGAGCTCATGGCATTGGCCCGGCAACCGCAGAATGACTCGAGGGTCGCCACCGCACTGGCACGGCAGGGCGAAACGCTCGGTCGATCCTCCGACTGGAGGTTCGCGACTCGGCGAGGCTCGATCTATCGTCAGGAATTGATGAGTACGCCGATGCTGCTCCTTGGCTTCGTGATCCTGGGATTCGGCCTCGCATCTCGACGCGAATCGGCCTTGCCGATCGCCCTGATTGCCCTTTCATTCGTGGATTTGCTGATCCTGGGCCGACAGCGGCCGTTCGACCTCGGTCCCGTCGAATCCCTCGCCAAACAGAGCCCGGTGATGTCCAGGCTCCATAGCCTGGCGCCGGGCCGTCGCTCCATCGACCCGATCCGCAACCTGCCGATGGTCGTCGGGGCCGCCCCCGTGTCCGCCTATCGGACCCTCGATCTCCCCATCCTGACGACATTGACCGACGGCTCGCAAGCCAATTTCGGGGTGTCCGCCCAGGATCAGGAGATCCTCGCTTCGATCCGAGCGGTCGGCGCGGTGCTTCGCATCCTCGATCCCTCGCAGACGATCCTCATGTCGGGTATCGGGCCGCGACTTCCTCACTGGCAGGGGCGAGAGACTGTAGTCGATCCCGCGCTGGCCGGTTGGCTCCTCGGGGTCGATTGGGTGAAACAGCAAGGCTCACGCGCGACAACCTTCACTCTCTGGCAACCGACGCCAGAGGCCTCCGAGGCCTGGTTCGTCGACATGAAGGCCAAGGACTCGGACGCGACGTTGAAGTCCTGGTCGGGCGAAAAGCGGAGGGTCCTGACCACCCTCGAGCTAGCCAGGCCACTCAAAATGGAGAGACCGAGGCCCGACCGAGTGCGGCTGGAAGTCGAGGCGAAAGGGCCAGGGGCCGTCGTCCTCACGCAGCTCTCCGATCCGCAGTGGGAGGCGCGTTGGTCGACGTCCGATGGGCAGACGAACAAAGGGGCGACGATCGCGACCGTATTCCGGCAAGGGACGGGCCTGGGATGGCAGGGGGTGATGATCCCCGGTCCTGGGCGATGGATTCTGAGCCTCGACTATAATGCTCGAGACGTACGCCTGGGGCTTTGGATCTCGGGCGTGACGGGATTGTTCTGGCTAATTGGTTTCCTGGCGAGTTTCCTGGGAAAGACGCCGATTCAGGGAGAGACGCAATGACGGGTGTGGCGATCGTGGGAGCGTCGGGTTACGCCGCTCGCGAACTGATTCGAATTTTGCTCAACCATCCGGACGCCCGGATCACTGTCGCGACCTCGCGGCAGGATGAATCCCCGCGACTCGATGCGCTGCACCCGAGCCTGGCCCGCAGGATCGACCTGGCTTGCCAACCGTTCAATGCTGACCTCCTGGCGGAAAAGGCCAAGGTCGCCTTCCTCGGCCTGCCCCACACGGCGAGCCTCGAGGTTGTCCCCGAGCTTCGCAAGCGCGGGGTCCGCGTGATCGACCTCAGCGCCGACTATCGGCTGACGGATGCGCAAGTCTATTCGGATTGGTACGGGCACACACACACCGACGCCGAGGGGCTCGCCGAGGCCGTCTATGGCTTGCCGGAGCTCTACCGCTCGAAGATCCCGGCCACCGGGATGATCGCGAACCCCGGGTGCTACACCTCGGCGAGCATTTTGGCCCTGGCCCCGCTGATCGCCGAGAACCTCATCGAGCGCAAGGGCATCGTCATCGACGCCAAGAGCGGCGTCTCCGGCGCAGGGCGTTCGCCGAAGCCGGAGACGCACTTCCCCGAGTGCAACGAGAGCTTCTCGGCCTACAACGTCGGCAAGCACCGGCATACGCCCGAGATCGACCAGGTCCTGACCGACGTCGGCCGCAATGAAGGGAATCCTGTCGAGGTGATCTTCACGCCGCACCTCGTCCCGATGGATCGCGGCATCCTCGCCACGGTCTACGCCACGCCGCTCGGGACGCCTGTCGAACACGACCTGCTCGAGCTTTACCGCTCCTTTTACGCCCAGAGTCCGTTCGTCCGGGTTACCGACCGCCTGCCGGCCACGAAAGACTCGGCGTTCACCAACTTCTGCGACATCACCGTCCGGGTGGTCCGCGGGAAGATCCTGATCCTCTCCTGCCTCGACAACCTGATCAAAGGCGCGGCCGGGGTCGCGGTCCAGAACTTCAACTTGATGTTCGGCTACGACGAGACCACGGCCCAGCTCTGAGCCTTGTCCCTTCGATCGCTTGAATCAACGAGAAAGCCCTCGCCGACTTCGTGGTGAAGTCTGCGAGGGCTTCGATTTTTTCAGAGCTTCCCCGTCGATTTCAGCCAAGGCGGAAGAGGTCGCCGCCGCCGCCAGGGCCGCCCTTGCCACCCTTGAGGGGGATCTTACGCTCCGGCTTGGGCGGAGCCGGCGTTTCTTCCTCCTCTTCCTCCTCGACCACGGGCGCGGCAACGGTGGGAGTCGGGAGGGGACGGAGGGAGAGCGAGATCTTCTTGGCCTCGGGCTCGATCCTGAGGATGCGGACCTCGACCTCCTGCTCGGGCTTGACGATGTCGGCCACGCGGCGGACCCGGCTCGGCGAGAGCTCGGTGATGTGGATCAGGCCCTCGATCCCCGGCTCCAGCTCCACGAAGGCGCCGAAGTCCATGAGGCGGGTGACCTTGCCCGTGACCGTGTCGCCTCGCGCGAATTTCTCGCCGACGCGATCCCAGGGGCTCGGCGTGAGCTGCTTGAGACCCAGGCCAACCTTCTTCGTCTGGCGGTCGATCTTGAGGATCTTGACCTCGACCTCCTGGCCGACCTTGACGAACTCGCCCGGGTTCGACGTCCTGGCCCAGCTCATCTCGCCGACATGGAGCAGGCCATCGACACCGCCGATGTCGACGAACGCGCCGTAGTCCTTGACGGAGCGGACGACACCCTTGCGGACCTGCCCTTCCTCGAGCGCCTCCCAGGTCTTCTCTCGCATCTCCTCGCGTTCTTTCTCGAGGAGATCCCTGCGGGAGACGACGAGGTTCCGCTCGCGCTGATTGGCCTCGGTGACGACGACCCTCAGCTTCTGATTCACGTAGATCGAGGCGTCCTCGACGCGGTTGATGTCGATCTGGCCGATCGGCAGGAAGCCGCGAATGCCGTCGACGTCGACGTCGAGTCCACCCTTGTTCGTCTTGGTGACGCGGGCCTCGACAATCAGGCCTTTGCGGAGGTTCTCCCAGTTCGCCTCGACGGCCGCTCCCTTGAGGGAGAGGATCAGCAGACCTTCCTCGGCGTCGAAGTGGTCGACGACCACCTCGATCATGTCGCCCGGATTGGGAAGCGTGCCACCGAGCTGGTCGACCGGCAACACTCCTTCGCTCTTGGCGCCGAGGTCGACGAAGACGCTCTTGCCCCGGATCCCGATGACCTTACCCTGCTGAGGCCCTCGGCGGTCCTCCTGACCTCGGCCTCCCTTGGGGACGTGCGCCCGGTCGGCCGCCCGCGTGCGAGGGCTCGCCACGTCGAACTTCGACGAGTCGAACCCGGCGAGTGCGGCCTCGAGTTCGGCCTCGAGTTGTTCGTCCCACTGCCTCTTGAGCGGGACCTCCTTGGGTGGCCCCGAGGTCACCGCATCGAGGGCTTCGTTAATCAGCTTATCCGCATTCGTCGGGTTGAATTTCGCGTCGGACATGGGGAAACATCCCGTGCAATCTGGAGTTAGGTCCGGATTGGACCTAAAGAAGAGCCTTGAGCCTAGCAAGTCCGGCACGAGGACCGCTAGCCGTCTCGAGGAGGTCGAAGCCACGAATCCGGACGTGCAGGTTGGGACCAAGCCGTTCGGTTCAGGCCGTTTTCGGCCGGTTCCCCTTGGTTTCGGGCTCGTCGACGAGTTCGAGCGTCGACCAGAGGCTCGGATTCTCGCCGATCGGGAACTCGCGGCCGACGGTCATGAACTGATCGGATAATTCGGCATCCGAGACCTGATAGGCGAAGCCGAGTCGACGATTCGTCTCGGGGTCGAAGCCGTTGAGCGCCTCGGCCGGCAGGAAGATCTCCATCCGCCAGCCATTCTTGAGTCGCTCGGCTTTCGCAATAACAGCATCGGCCTTGGACATCGGAGCATCGGCCACCGCGCGAGCGATCGGCTTCTGCGAAACGGTCACGTTCAACGCAGAACGCGCCCCCTGAGACTGAAGCTTGGCCGAGAACCGATGGCAGAACCGCGTGGCCCGGCTCACGTTGCGCGTGTCGCGGGTGTCGACCCAGAGCTGGAACCCGTCGATCCCCTCCGGGCGATCGCCCGATCCGACGCCCGCGGAGGTCCCCGTCGTCTCCACCTGCACGGCGAGCCCGGCCGGGTTCCAGGCGACGCGGACTTCGGCCCAGGGTTCGTCGCCATCGAGCCGAGTCGTTTCCGGCAAAGCGGCCGAGGCGGGCAGGTCGAGGAGCCTGCCTTTCGCGTTAGCCTTGGGAATGCCTTCGATCCGAGGGCATTGAACCGAGAGGCGAAACCAGAACGCCTGGGCGATTAGCGGTGCCGACATGGATGCTCGCTCCCTCGTTCAGTCAGCAGTCAGACGGGCGGCCGAGGCGTTGCATTTTATCGCGCGAGCTTTTCGATGGAACCCGCGTCGGCCTTGATGCGGCCGAGGAGATTGACCATCTCGATGGCGGCGAGTGCGGCCTCGCCCCCCTTGTTGCCCAGCTTGAGGCCGGCACGGTTGAGCGCCTGCTCGACCGATTCGGTCGTCAGGACGCCGAAGATCACGGGGACCTTGGCGTTCAGACCAGCCTGCAGGACCCCGCCGGCTGCCTGGCCGGCGACATGGTCGTAATGCCCCGTCTCGCCGCGGATCACGCAGCCGAGGCAGATCACGGACGCATAGCGTCCCGTCTCGGCCAGCTCGCGTGCGATCAGCGGGATCTCGAACGAGCCGGGGACCCAGGCCACGTCGACGCGAGAGTCGTCGACTCCGTGCCGCCTCAGGCTGTCCAGGCAACCGGCCAGCAGGGCCTCGGTGACCATGGCGTTGAATCGCGCGACGACGACCGCGAACCGACCGGGAGGCGGGGAGAAGTCCCCTTCGAATATCGTCATGGCTCTTCGTTCGTCTCGTCTTGGGCTGTCTTGACGGCGTTGTCTCGATCCGGACTGCAGACGCGCCGGACGCGGGATGGGTCCCCGACGATGTTCCAGGAACATCTGCCGGAAGGCCGATCCCGCGTCCGGACGATTTCAAGGTCATGATACCGCGAAGAGCGAACCTAAAGGTATCGGAGGCCCGATCAAGACAGGTTCATGCTCATGAGGAATTCCGCGTTGGACTTGGACTTCTTCATGCGTCCCGTGAGGAGTTCCATGGCCTCGACCGGGTTCATGTCGTTGAGCACACGTCGGAGGATCCAGACGCGACGCAGTTCCTCGGGATCCATGAGGAGCTCTTCGCGGCGGGTGCCCGAGCGGTTGACGTCGATCGCCGGCCAGACTCGCTTGTCGACGAGCCTGCGGTCGAGGTGCAACTCCATGTTGCCGGTACCCTTGAACTCCTCGAAGATGACGTCGTCCATGCGGCTGCCGGTGTCGACCAGGGCCGTCGCCAGGATCGTCAGGCTGCCCGCCTCTTCGATCTTGCGGGCGGCACCGAAGAACCGCTTCGGCTTCTGCAGGGCCGAGGCGTCGATACCGCCGGTGAGGATCTTGCCCGAGTGCGGGGCCTCGGTGTTGTAGGCGCGGGCGAGTCGGGTGATCGAGTCGAGGAGGATCACCACGTCGCGGCCGTACTCGACCATCCGCTTGGCCTTCTCGATCACCATCTCGGCGACCTGGATGTGCCGCGAGGCGGGCTCGTCGAAGGTCGAGCTGATCACCTCGGCGGTCGGGCCCTTGACGGACCGTTCCATGTCGGTGACTTCTTCGGGACGCTCGTCGATGAGGAGCACCATGACGTAGGCGTCGGGGTGGTTCGTCAGGACGCTGTTGGCGATCTTCTGGAGAAGGATCGTCTTGCCCGTGCGGGGCGGGGCGACGATCAGGCCGCGCTGGCCTTTTCCGATCGGGGTGACCATGTCGACCACCCGCATGTTGATCTCGTCGACCCCAGTCTCGAGCTGGATGCGGCCGAGCGGGTGGAGCGGGGTCAGGTCGTCGAAGCCGACCTTCTCGCTGAGCTTATCGGGGTCTTCGTAGTTGATCGCCTCGACGCGGAGGAGGGCGAAGTATCGCTCATTCTCCTTGGGCGGGCGGATCTGGCCGGCGACGATCGCACCCGTCTTGAGGCCGAAGCGGCGGATCTGGCTCGGCGAGACGTAAATGTCGTCGGGGCAGGGGAGGTAGTTGTAGTCGGGGCTCCGGAGGAAGCCGAAGCCGTCCGGCAGGACTTCGAGCGTCCCCTCGCCGAACATCAGGCCGTTCTGCTTGACCCGCTCCTTCAGGATCTTGAAGATCAGATCCTGCTTCTTCAGGCCGGTGTACTCGATGACCCCTTCCGCCTTGGCCGTGCGGATGAGCTGGGGCATGGTCATCTTCTGCAGCTCGGTGAGGTGGATCTCGCCGCGCTTGATGTCCTCGTAGCGGTCGTGGATGGCCGCGTCCCCGAAGACATCCTCATCCTCTTCATTGAAGCCGGGGCCCCCGGCGCCGGGGGCGGCGTCGCTGGCCGGGATGGCCGTTTCACGTTCGGGCCGCGAAGCGATCGGCTCGCGCTCGGTCCGTGAGACCGGGGTGAACTCACGCTCACGCTCGCCGCGGTCGCGGTCCCTGCTGTCGCGACCGCCGTGGTCGCGGTCGCGGTCGCGGGAGAACGAGGGGATTTCCCGGTCGCCACGCTCTCGGCTCGAGACGTTCAGGTCATGATCGCGGCCGCGGTCTCGATCGCCACGCTCGACGCGGTCGCGAGAGACGGGAGCCGAGTCACGCTCGCGGAGGGGGGCGCCACCGGACTCACGCTCGCTGCGATCACGAAGCCGCTCACGGACGGGCAGGCCGGGCTCACGCTCGCGGACGTAGCGGATGGGCTCGCGATCCGCCGGCCGCTCCTGGGGATACGGCTCGCGTTCGACCCGATCGCGATAGTCGTTGGAGCTTACCGGCGTATCGACGCCTTCGGCGGGCGTATTCGCGACGGGCGGGGTTGTGGTGACCTCTTCGGCGGCCGGCGAGGGGGCGGGAGGTGTGTTATTAGAAGCGCTAGCGGCCTTACGGATGCGGGAGGTGCTGGAGGACTCCCGGCGGGGGCGAGTCTCATTGGCCATGGCGATCGATACTCCTCGTTCGGATCGGACTCTTGTAGCCACGGTTAGCCCCCGGGCCTCGTAGCGGGCTCGGGACAGAACCGACCACGCGGGGGGACATCGAATCGTCCGGCCGCGCGGATGGGGAAGACAATGACTTTAGGAGGGACTCGGCTTCACAATCGGCGGAAGCCGCAACCGTGACATCGGACCATCAGGGACATCGAAGCGACAGACTGGCTAATCAGGACGAGTCGGGACCTCTCGACTCAGGCAGGCTGAGGGGCCTCGGCCGGGGGGTCGTGCCCTTGCCTGCTCGGGCGGAACTCGACGGGCACCGGGTTCGTTGCGGAGGAAATCAGCCAGGACCAGAGAACACGTAACTTGTCTTGAAGGGTCTCGATCCCATCACTGTTATTCACGACCGCGTCGGCCTTGGCCTTCTTCTTCTCGACCGGCCACTGGGCGGCCTCGCGGGCGGCCATGACCTCGGGCGTCCACCCCCGCTGGGCGTTGACGCGGGCCAGGCGCTGTTCGCGAGGGGAATCGACGAAGATGACCTTGTCGCAGAGCGACTCCCAGCCGACTTCGAGCAGGATCGCCGCGTCGAGCACGATCGCGGGGGACCGCCCCTGGCGGACGACCCGGGCGATGGCCTTCTCGAACGTCCGAAGCATGCGAGGGTGAACAAGCGACTCGAGGTCTTTGAGAGCGTTCGGGTTGTTGAAGACGATCGCCCCGAGGGCGCCGCGATCGATCACGGGCTCCTCTTGTGATTCGTCACCAACCGCCAGGATCTTCTGACCGAATCGAGAAATCACGTCCTCGCGGACGGGCCGTTGATTCAGGAGGGCATGCCCCACCGCGTCGGCATCGAGGACGAACGCACCCTGCTCGGCGAAGAACTTCGAGACCAGACTTTTGCCGCTGCCAATGCCCCCGATCACCCCGATGACGGGGATCTCGCCATGCTTCCACATGGGACGCATTCGCTGTCGTCGCGAAGGGAATTTCCTGCGAATCCGCGAGTCCATAGTTTTCCTTGACCAGCCTTGCGCTGCGAATTGACTCTCGACGACGCGCGTAGGGAAGGGCGTGTCTTCTGCGAGCGAGTGACGTTGATCACGCTGGAGTGAGATGAGGGCTTGGCCCGCTCCAAGTGTCTCGTCGATCGTCTTGTGAAAGCCTCGTTCCAGCCGGGGAGCGGCGGAGTTTCCCAATCGAACTTCGGAGTCAGATCTGATTCAGGGTTGGAGGGTTCCCGAGGGTGTTGTGTAACCGGCGGCGATCCTCCCCGCCCAGGGCGTCCGACGGCTCGCACGGGCCGTCGGTGGAAGGCATCGATACCGTGAAGGGGGCTTATGGTGAAGCGAGAGCGGATCTCTATGAGACGGTCACTGTTTATACGCCATCTCTACTTCTACTGCAATGGGATTCACCCGATTCTCTGGCAATTTCCGACTCGACGTGCGAGGGCGCCGGGGGTGAGGGTTGTATGACCATTCGTTTTGATCATCCCCATGAATCATCTCGCGTGACCATGTCTTAAGAAGGTGCCGGCCCGCCCCGGCATGGGCCGGGGAAGTGCGACATTCCGCGGGAAAACCTCGGCCGTTTCGCGAGCGGGTCGGGTCTCAGATCGGCTCGACGTCCAGCCAGTTGGGGCCGGCGGCGATGTCGACCTTGAGCGGGACCTTGAGGTCGAGGGCCGAGGTCATCTCCTTGCGGACAAGGTCCCTGAGGGCCGGCAGCTCGGATTCCGGCAGCTCAAAGACGAGTTCGTCGTGGATTTGTAGCAACATCCGGGCCTTGAGACCCTGACACCGGATCTCCCGATCGACCGCGAGCATCGCCCGCTTGATCAGGTCGGCGGCCGACCCCTGGATCACCGTATTGATGGCTGTGCGCTCGGCCAAATTACGGTTATGGCCGGTCGTCTTCTTAATCCCGTTGATGGGTCGTCTGCGTCCCAGGATCGTCGAGACGTAGCCGGCGACGAGGGCGTCCTCCAGGGTCTTGGTGATGAATGCGTCAACGCCTGCATATTCCTGGAAATAAGCTTCAATGAACGCATCGGCATCGGTCTGGGGTATGCCGAGCCGGCTGGCAAGCCCGTAAGGGCTCAGGCCGTAGATGACGCCGAAGTTCACGGTCTTGGCCACCCGCCTCTGCGCCGAGTCGACCTTGTCCTCGGCCGTCTCGAAGATCTTGGCCGCGACCGCCTGGTGGATGTCGCGATCCTCCTCGAAGGCCTTCATGAGCGCCGGGTCTTCGCAGTAGTGGGCGAGGATCCGGAGCTCGATCTGCGAATAGTCGGCCGTCAGGAGCAACCAGCCCTCGTGGCCCGGGATGAAAGCCTGGCGGATCTGCCGCCCGTCCTCGGTCCGGACCGGGATGTTCTGGAGGTTCGGGTCGCTCGAGCTGAGCCGACCGGTGGCGGTGACTCCCTGGTTGAACGACGCGTGGACGCGGCCGTCGCCGGGATGGACCAGATCCGGCAAGGCATCGAGGTACGTGCTCTTGAGCTTCGCGAGCTGGCGGTGCTGGATCAACAGGCGGGGGAGAGGATGCTTCGCCGCCAGCTCCTCGAGCACTTCCTGCGAGGTGCTCGGCTCTCCGCCCGGCGTCTTCTGCAAGGAAGGGAGCTTCAACTCCTCGAAGAGGATCTGCCGGAGTTGCGGGCCGGAGCCGATGTTGAACGTCTTCCCTGCTAAATCATAGATCTCGCGCTCGATCGAGTCCAGTCGGGTGGCGAAATCGTCGGAGAGACGCTTCAGGAGCGGGAGATCGATCTTGATCCCCTCCGCCTCCATCCGGGCGAGAACCTGGATCAGGGGCCGCTCGACCTCGGCATAGAGACCCCAGAGGCCTTCGTCCTTGACCTTAGGGGTCAGGATTTCCTCGATCCGCCAGGTGGCGTCCGCGTCCTCGCAGGCGTACTCGGCGACCTTGGCAATCTCGATCTGGTCCATCGTCTTCTGCGACTTCCCGCGCCCGATCAGGTCGGTGATCGGGATCATGGTGTGGTCGAGGAGCCGGTGCGAGAGCTGGTCGAGGTTATGGTTCCTCTCGCCACTCTCCAGCAGGTAGCTCAGGACCATCGTGTCGGTCACGGGCCCCGCAATCTCGATCCCGGCGCGTTGGAGCACGAGCATATCGTACTTGAGGTTCTGGCCGATCTTCTCGACCGCCGGGTCCGTCAGGAAGGGCCTGAGGGCCTCCAGGGTCTCCTTCGTGTCGAGATGGTTCTCCCCCTTGGGCCCGAGCGTCGGCAGGTAGTAGCCGAGGCCCTCGGCCCACGAGAAGGAGAGGCCGACGAGGTCGGCACGCAGGGGATCGAGCGCGGTCGTCTCGGTGTCGAGGCAATAGCGCTTCTGCTGTCCAAGCTCGCCGAGGAAATCCTTGAGGCGTTCGGGCGTGTCGACGATTTTGTAGTCGGTCTTCCAGACGGCCTGAGGGCGATCCTCCTCGGCGGGCAACTCGGCGATAAACCCGTGGAAGCCGTTCTCGATGCAGAGGGTTTTCAACACCTTGGCGTCGGGCGTCCGCAGGTGGAGCGACTCCCAATCCAGCTCCAGTTCGAGATTGTCGCGGAGTACGATGAGCTGCTGGGCGCGTCGGGCCGTGTCGGCGAATTCGCGGAGGTTCTCCTTACGCTTGGCTCCCGAGACCTTCTCCACGTTCGCGAGGAGCGACTCGAGGTCGCCGAATTCCTCAAGCAGCTTCGCCCCCGTCTTGAGGCCGATGCCGGGCACGCCGGGGACGTTGTCGGACGTATCTCCGGTCAATGCCAGGAGGTCGACGACCTGCTCGGGGGCGATCCCCCAGTCCGTCTTCAGGGCGGGGACGTCCAGGATCTTCTTGGTCCGCAGGTTGAGGATCTTGATGCGGTCATTGAGGAGCTGACGCGCATCCTTATCCGCCGTGCAGATATAGACCTCGAACCCTCGCTCATAGCCCCGGCGGGCGAGCGTGGCGATGATGTCATCGGCTTCCATCCCCTCGTGCTTCACGACCGGGACCCGGAACCCTTCGAAGACGCGCTGGATGACCGGGATCTGCGGCACGAGCTCCTCGGGCATCGCCGAGCGTTGGGCCTTGTACTCGGGGAAGATCTCCGAGCGGAAGACCTTGCCCGCGCCGTCGAACGCGGCGACGAGCATGTCCGGCTTGCGGTCACGCAGGAGATTCAACAGGTCGCGGAAGATCCCGAAGACGGCCTGGGTCGGCTGCCCGGCCGGCCCCGTCATCAGGGGGATGCCGTGGAAGACCTGATAGATCAAGGAGTAGGCATCGAGCAAGTACAGGGATGGCGCCGACTTCCGACTCGGCTCTGGGGCCGCCGGTTCGGGTTCGGGCGCGGGATCGAGGAAGTTCGCCTGTTTACGTCCTTGCTTCATGCGCGGGCGACCGGAGAGATGATGGGGAGGGGAGTTCGTGCGGGAATGACCTCAACTTAAGGAGCAGGTTCCTACC
Source organism: Singulisphaera chitinilytica (assembly GCF_049331405.1). Lineage (NCBI taxonomy): Bacteria > Pseudomonadati > Planctomycetota > Planctomycetia > Isosphaerales > Isosphaeraceae > Singulisphaera > Singulisphaera chitinilytica. The sequence goes on along the minus strand of NZ_CP186274.1, from coordinate 3,732,469 downwards.
GTGTCAAGTGGATCAAGCCCCGCGACAAGTCTCCTCGGCGAGATCCAAGGTCCGGGGTGAAATCATTTTTGACCGCATCCGATCGATGACGTAAAATTACGTACGATCGGAACTTTCTCGGCGATCCGCCGTCTAATGCCAGTAAGAAATCGACGTTTTTTCTTCGCTTCGTCCGACAACGCCCTTCCCGTGTGACATAGTTTCCTCAAACCGGCGGATCGGCAGCGCAGTTCGCCCCGCGATCCGGTCGGAGGGAGTGCTGACCCATGGCTGCTGCAAACGAGTCGCAAGGCCTCAAGATTGCCGTGGCGGCCTTCGTGGCGCTAACGGTCATCCTGGCCGTGACCGCATACTTCCTCTACTCGAACTACGACCAGGCCTCCGCGCAGCTCGCCAAGGCGCAGGACGAGCTTGGCAAGTCGAAGCGAGCCCAGGATACGCTGTTAACGCAATACGAGGACCTGGCCAAGAAGATCGGCGCGCGGACGCAACAGGCCGAAGAAGTGACCGCCGAGATCAAGGCCGCCGAGAAGAAGATCACCGACGAGATCGCCTCCGTTGCCCCGATCGTCAATGATATGGTGGGCAAGGTACAGGCGGCGGGCGGGGCTAGCCCCACCCTGGATGAGACCAAGAATACCGCCGCGAACCTGATCGGCTCCTACCAGAGCGAGCCGAATAAGAACTTCATCGCGACGGCCCTTCGCCTCACCGAGCTCCTCAAGAATCAGGCCAAGCTTTCGGCGACCGTCGCCACGTCCTACGTCGACCTGAAGCGGAGCCTCGAGTCGGTCAACGTCGTGAACAAGCAACAGCTCGACGTCGAGACCAAGGCGAAGAACACCGCCCTCGCCGACGTCTCCGACGAGCAGAACAAGCACACCGAAGCCCGCGCCGACCTCCTCACCAAACTCGAGCAGTATCAGGCCGACATCGCCAACAAGGCGACCGAGATCGCGACCCTGACGACCCAGATCCGCCAGCTCAAGGAAGACACCTCCAAGAAGCATGGCGACCTGCTGAACGTGATCCGCGAACTGCAGGACTTCAAGGCCCAGAAGGAACAGGTCCTCGACCGTCCTGACGGCGTCATCACCTATGTCGACGCCGGACGCAACGAGGTCCGCACGAACCTGACCTTCTCGATGGGCGCCCGGCCGCAGATGAAGATGACCATCTTCGACAGCGCCTCGCCCGGTATCCCGACCGAGAAGCCGAAGGGGACAATCGAGCTGACCTACGTCGGTGATCGGTACAGTCTTGCCCGGATCACCGAGGTCAAGAGCTCGATCAACCCGTTCCGCGTCGGCGACATCGTGTACTCCCCCGCCTGGTCCCCGAACGAGCCGATGCGTTTCGCCCTGATCGGCAAGATGGACGTGAACCGGGATGGCAAGGATGATCGCGCCGACCTCATCCGCCTGATCGAAGCCGCCGGCGGCATCGTCGACTACGACCTCCCGCCCCCCTTCGCCGGCCGCGAACGTGGCAAGATCTCGGGCCGCGACGCCTGGTACATCATCGACGAGCGCGTCCCCCTGCGGGGTTATGAGAACCAGAAAGAAGACGCGACCCCCGAAAACGCCGAGTTCCTCAAGAAGCGCTCTGCCGCGGTTCGCGAGGCTCGCGACAATGGTGTCCGCCCGATGCCCATCGAGCGCCTCCTGAACTTCCTCGGATATGACTTCCACGCTCCGACCCAAGGTCGTATGGAAGCCGTCGATAAGGAAGCCATGAAGACGCTGGGACGCCCCCGAAACGAAGCGGCCAAGAAGGCGGCCGCCCCTCAGCCCGCTACCGACGAGAACGCGACCCCGAAGGAAGAGGCGATGCCGAAGGATGAGGACAAGTAAGTCCACCTCAACTTCGCCTCACTCCTTCATCGACCGACGACAAATAGGCCTCGGGCATCGAATTTCGATGCCCGAGGCCTTGTCATTTGTTGCGAGCGTCAGGTCGTCGATCTCAGCGATTCTTGAGCGGGGTTACGCTGCGGTTGGGCGGACCGATGTAACGAGCCCGGGGCCGCATGAGGCGGTTGTGGTCGAGTTGCTCGACGATGTGGGCCGCCCAGCCGGCGACGCGGGCCATCGCGAAGATCGGCGTGTAGAGCTCGATGCTCAGGTTCATGTAATGGTAGAGGCGGGCGCTCGGCCAGTCGACGTTGGGCGGCAGGGCCTTCTGTGTCGTGACCGCCTTCTCGATCGGCTCGGCGATCCGCTCCCAGCGGTCGTCTCCGACCTCGGCCGCGAGCTTCGTGCAGTATTCCTTGAGGATCCGGGAGCGCGGGTCGCCGGTCTTGTAGACGCGGTGCCCGAAGCCCATGATCCGCTCCTTGCGGGCGAGTGCGTCCTGGATCCAGCGCTCGGCGTTCTCGGGGGCTCCCACTTGCTCGAGGACCTTCCAGGCTTCTTCGTTCGCCCCGCCGTGGAGCGGTCCCTTAAGGGTCCCGATCGCCGCCACGATCCCGGAGTAGATATCCGAGAGGGTCGAGACGGTGACGCGGGCGGAGAAGGTCGAGGCGTTCAGCTCATGCTCGGTGTAGAGGACGAGCGAGAGGTCGAACGCATGTCGCATGGTCTCGGAAGGGACCGAGCCGTTGACCATATTGAGGAAGTTCGCCGCGTGGTCGAGGTCTCCACGGGGCTCGACGAGGGGGAGTCCCTTGACGATCCGATCGTGGTAGGCGACCGCCGTCGGCATCTGGGCGATCATCCGTTCGGCCTTGCGAACGTTCGCCGCGTGGTCGCCCGGGGGTGCGTTCACGTCGGGGTCGTAGTGCGAGAGCACGCTGACCGACGTGCGAAGGACGTCCATGGGATGGATCGTCGGGGGAATCTTGCGGAAGAGATCGACGAGCGGGTCGGGCAGGGCACGTGCCGCTCGGAGCCGGGCATCGAAGTCGCGAAGCTGGCTGGCGCTCGGCAGGTCGCCGTGGAGCAGGAGGAACGCGGTCTCCTCGTAGGAGACGACATTCGCCAGGTCTTCGATCCGATAGCCCCGGTATTCGAGGCCGCCGGAACCTTCCTTGCCCTCGAGGTTCGCGATCGCCGTCTCGTTGGCGATCACGCCTTCCAGCCCGGGATGATATTGATCCGTCGACTCTGCGCTCATACGCCACTCCGCTGGTTAGTAGCCCGGCGCTCGGCCGCTCTCGGCGTCGCCGGGCGGAAACCTCGATCCAGAGCCGGTCCTTACATACATCGCGGCTACGCGGCCGGCTTGCGGCTTACGCCCGCACACGACCAGGAGGGGAGGAAGGACGCTCCGATAAGGAGGGTCATCGGCAATTTCGGAAAGATCCTCGACGACGGCCGACGAATTTCGTCGAGGAGGACACAATCTGATTCGACCAACGAGCTTGATTTCTAACAGGTCGCCCCTCGAGTTCCCAGATCCTAAACGAGTTCGCGCGAGGATTGCGGGCCGGCCGTCGCGACGAGGCCGCTGCGCTCACCCTCTTGGCCGCATCTGCGACGCCTCGTCATCGATGCCGAGCAGTTGGCGGATCAAGTCCACGTCCTCGATCTCGAGTGTCATGAGCCGCGAGGCCAGGCCGTCGATCAGACTGAAGAAACTCTGCAGGGCATCGAGTCGCCCCTGGAGCCCCGCCAGGTCGGGATCCTGCTGGACGCGGTGGACGCTCCGATCCAGGACGAGTAGGGTGGGGTCGAGCTCGCGCCGCTTCCTCTCCGAGAGGATCCGTCGGAAGAGGGTCCAGACGTCCGTCTCGGCCCGGTAGAACTCCCGGCGCTCACCCTGACGGTGGATCTTGTGAACGACGCCCCAGGCCATCAGCTCGCGCAAGTTCATACTGACATTGCCGCGCGAGACCTGGAGACGGTCGCAGAGGGCCTCGGCCGTCCATTCGGTCCCGGAGATATAAAGAAGGGCAAATAGTTCGCCCATGGTGGCGTTGATGCCCCAGGAGCGGGCCATCATGCCCCAATGCTCGACGAACTCGCGGATCAGACCGTCGCTCCGGGGATCGGCGGCCCGGACTTCTTCCGGAGGCGATGGGGGAATGGGCTCGCCTGAGTCTTCAGTCGGCATCGGAGGATCCATGGGGCGTTTGGTTGGGTCCGGGCGACGGGAGGAGCCCTCCGGCAAAGGACGGCCCGCCGTCGCCAATGCGTCGCACGACGTCGCATCGAAAGCCCGCGAGACCCAGGGCTCGACGCCACTCCAGCGTTTGCCAAGACCGTTGTGAGCCCGGAACCTTGGTTGTACGCGTTATGCGGGCGCCGGACAATCGAAATCGCCTCGCCATGAGGATGTTGCTGGGAAAATACTTAAGGTTCCGCGCGAAATTTCAGGTACAATAAAATGCATGCCCAGTCGCTCGGTCCCTTGATCGGCGATTCCCGGGCCTTGAGTCCCGCCCGCTTTATTCGGACGGTCACTCCCACTCGAAGAGAGGAGTTTCCCCCATGCCTGAGACCGTGGTCCACTTTCAAATCCGGATGCCTCCAGTCTTGCATGAGCAGTTGGCGAGCTGGGCGAAGGAAGACAAGGCGTCCCTCAACGCGCTCATCGTCGGCATCCTCGAGAAGGCGATCGAGCAGCACGAGGCCAAGTCCGCCCCCAAAGAGTAAGTTTCCGGCCGACCGCGACCTCCTCGTTGGGAGTGTGCCGGCCCCGGGACCACAGTGGACCGTCGACGATGGCCCGGCGCATGCGACGTAGAAACGCTCTCTTCGAGGCGATGTCGCTATCGAACGACGGTCCCAAAGAAATGGTCTTGATTCCCTCGGGCCGACCCGGTATTCTAGGCCCATCGATTCCCCGATAGCTCAATCGGTAGAGCGAGCGGCTGTTAACCGCTAGGTTCTAGGTTCGAGTCCTAGTCGGGGAGCTTCGAAACGAAGAAGGCCCGTGGCACACGCCGCGGGCCTTCTTCGTTTGTCCACCGAGCCTCGATCATCTCTCCAACTGGCGACAGGGAACCCTGTCCCAATTCCAAACTGTTTCTCCTACCTCCTCGATCATGTTGCCTACCGCCGCGTCGCGCTCATGCGAGATCCTCTCGGAGGAGACTTCCCCGAGGATGCTCGAGAACCGTCATCGGCTTGGACCATGCGATACGACCACAGGCCTGCGCCCAGGCTGTAGATGTTGAGTCGAGTAGCTCCGACACCACGAGGGCGATAGGACGACGTGTCGACTTCGACCCAAGTGGCCGTTGAGACTTACGGCAGGCTTATCGGAGGGATTCATCAAAACCGCACAGCTTCACACGATCATTCAAAATCATTTTGCTATTTTTTAGTAAAGGCTTGATTTTCGCTCGAGGTTCGCATCGATCCATAACGATCGACATCCCGTTCGACAATCCACTTCATCTCACTCCTGTTCCCGCCAACACTACGTCCGCCCGCAGAAAAAAGGGGGGGGGGAACGGGGCTACAATTCGACCCTGCCCAATGCTCGCATCGCCACGCCCAAAGTCGGCGTATGTGAGGTCATGATCCGAACCAACGACAAATTCCCATTATTGATGCGCAAGCTTGCGTGCGTTCGACTGAGATGGCTTTCGCCTCGACTTGAGACCCTGCCGGGCGAGGCCGCAGAGGACTCCGGTGAGGAGGTGTGCTAGCGAGGAAGGTTCCGGGACGGGCGGCGCGGGAGTGGAGGGCGTCGCGACGAACTGGGTGCCTGAATCGGAGAAGGGGGCGCCGCTGTAGACGAACGAGGTGCCTTCCAGGAACGCCGGGAAGAAGGGCGAGGCTTTCGCGAGTTGCTGCGGAGTCTCGGTGCTTGTGAATTCAAACGAGAGGGACTGATCCGGCGCCAGGGCGTTGCCGGCGGAATTGGCGACCCACTGGATCGCGAATCCGTCATCGGCACCAGTGTTCGTGACGTGGTCCGTCCATCCTGCCGGCGACATGACCGAGAGCGGGGCCGAATCGAGGAAATCCTTGCCGGGCACCCACGCGAACCAGAACGTACCGATCGGTGCGGGACTTGCGCCAGAGTTCGACAGGGTGACTTTGTAGTCGAAGACCCCTCCGCCCAGATCCGTGGCGTCGATGGTCGCCGCAGGGTCAACGATGGGCCCGGCGCTGGCAGCAGAGGCCAAGGCGCCGAGGAACATAACAGCTCCGAGATGCACAATCCTTCTCATCGAAATGCTCCCGATCCTTCAGGCCTTTCTGGCCCCGACGGTCGAGCTCGAATCCGCAATGGCGATGAGGATCCTCCTCATCATTTCGAACCGACGTACCGAGAGTGCACCTAGGGAGGAGGATGGTTGAAACTTTTTTCAGAAAACGGGACTTTGATGACTCGATGACAAAATGGCGGGCCCTGAGATCGGCCCGAGACCTCGCCGATCTCGAAGGTGGCCATGCACCGCAGAAAATCAACCGGGGCAGCGATCAGCGGTCTGCTGAGCGTTGCCCCGGTGTCGTCGTCAGGCTTAAGTTAGAAGGAGGGAGCGTTCGAGAGCATCGAACGAGAGCTCGTCAAAACAGGACCGGCTTGCCGACCTTTCGGCGAACGCCAACGAATTGCCCGCAATGCAAGAGCCCGTGAGTGCCGACCATCAGCAAGACGGCGCCAACGGTCGGGGCATAAGCCCTGAGGAACTCGGGGCCAGGGGCGTCGAGGTCCGCGTCGCTCAGGCTCGCGAGGACCTCTTTCGAGGCCTGACGCTGGGCCGCGGCCAGGTGCCGATACTCGGCTTTCGATAGGAACCGACCCGAGTCATCGGACGTCGCAGATTCCTTGTCGTGGGCCTCCTCGAAACCTTCGGGTAAGGCAGGGCTCACCCCCGGGCGGATCGACTCGATCATCCTGCGTTCGCCCAGGATCAGGTGTCCGAGCTGCCAGGCAATGTGGTTCATGCCATCGACGGCCCGGATCAGAAGTTCGTGGTCCTGAAGGTCTTCGACGTACATCCCGATGATGCGGTCGTTGGCTTCCCAGGTCCGCAAGATCACGTCCTTGGCTTGCACCTTCGCGTCTCCCCGGCCTATTTAACTTCGACGAGGCCAACCGAACATCAGGGCTTCGTCGCGAGCGACTCTTCCATTGTGAAATCGGCGATGAAGAGCTGACTCTTCTTATCCGCCGTGCGACCGCTCGAGGTCCACATCAGCTTCGTGCCGTCGGGGCTGAAGACGGGCAGGCCGTCGAACCCTTCGCGGAAGGTGATGCGTTCCTCGGTGCCCGTGTCCACGTTCATCAGGTAGAGCTCGTAGTTCTGATGACCGTGCTTGCTGGTCGCATAAATGATGTGCTTGCTGTCAGGGTGGAACGAGGGGCCCCAGTTGACGAACTCGTTGTTCGTCAGGGCACGCTCCTCGGTCCCCTCGGTGTTGTTGATATAAATCTGGAGCAGGTCGTTGTCCTTGCGGTCGCTCCGATAGATGATCCGCTTGCCGTCCGGCGAGAAGAAGGGGCCGCCGTCGTAGCCCTTGGCCTTCGTGATGCGCTTGGGATTCTTGCCGTCGGCGTCCATCACGTAGATCTCGCCGTCGCCGTCGCGGAACGACGTGAAGACGATCTTCTTGCCGTCGGCGGAGTAGCTCCCCTCGGCGTCATACCCCTTCGTATCGGTGAGCCGGACAAGGTTGGAGCCGTCGGGGTTCGCCCGGAAGATATCCATGCTCTCGGGGAACTCCCACTTGTACCGCTCGGTCCTGCTGTAGGCGGGGGTCCGGGGCCCATCGGGCTTGGCCGGGTCGAGGTGAGTCGAGGCGAACAGGATCGACTTACCGTCGGGATGGTAGTAGGCACAGGTGCACTGGCCCTTGCCGGTGCTGACCATCAGCGGCTTGGCGTCTTTGGAAAGCTCGGAGCTGAAGATCTGGTAATCGTCCTGGTTCGGCGCGGGGGCCAGGAAGATGGTCGGAGGTGGGTTCTGGACAGCCTGGAAGATGATCGCCTTGCCGTCGGGCCGGAAATAGCCCTCGCCGGCCCGCGCGAAGCCGAACGTCACCTGGCGGATATCCTTCAGGTGGGTCGCTTCCTTGGCGGCGACCTCTTCCGGATTGCTGGCCGCCGGATGTTGCGCCGTGAGGAGAGCCGTCATCATCATGGGGATGAGCATTGGCGATCGACTCCTTCAGATGTTGTGCGTGGCTCGCGAGCGACCCGACCCCTCTTCACCTTTCCCGGGGGGACAGGTTGACCTAGTATAAGACCCACCCCCCATGCCGCCAATGGCTCGAAGGGGGCGCGGATTTCCAACAGCAACGGCTGGCGGGGGCCAACCCTCTTGAAGATCTACACGAAGACGGGCGACGACGGCTTTACGGGTGTACTCGGGCCCGGTCGATATGCCAAGGACGACCCCAGGATCAGCGCCTACGGCACGGTGGACGAGTTGAATGCCGTCCTGGGACTCGTCCGCGCGCAGAAGGTCGACGAGGATCTCGACGCACTCCTCGCGGCGCTCCAGAACCAGCTCTTCCTGGTCGGAGCTGCCCTGGCTGATCCCAAGCCCGGAGGTCCTTTCCACGACGCCGTGACCAACGACCATGCCTCAAGCCTCGAAACCGAGATCGACCGGTTCGAAGCCGAGCTACCCCCGCTGACCCAGTTCATCCTCCCCGGCGGCTCCGTCGCGGCGGCCCAGATTCACCTGGCGCGGACGGTCTCGCGACGCGCCGAGAGGGAAGTGGTGGGGCTCGCCCGAGATCCCGAGGGCGACGTCCCGAAACCCCTGCTTGTCTACCTGAACCGGCTCAGCGACCTCCTCTTCGTCCTCGGGCGCGTCGTCAACCAGAGGGCGGGAGTTCCCGACGTGACCTGGAGCAAGCCATGAGTTCGCAAGAGCCTGCCGTCCTCATCACCGGAGGCCGGCGAGTCGGGAGTGCGCTCGCGAAGCGCCTGGCGAGCCGAGGCTCCCGGATCGCGCTGACTTACCACACGAGCCGGGAGGCCATCGAGCGAACGGTCGGCGAGATCAACGAGGCGGGAGGCTTGGCCACGAGCGTCGCCGCCGACCTCTCTCGTGCTGACGAGGCCGAGCGGGCCGTCGCGCATGTCGTCGAGCAGTTCGGCCGGATCGATCATCTCGTGAACATGGCGAGCGTCTATCGTCGAACCCCATTCTCCAGGCTCAAGCCCGCCGACTTCGACGACATGATCGCCGCCAACCTCGCCGGCCCCTATCACACGTCGATGGCGGCCGCCCGGAGGATGCAAGGGCAGGAGGCCCGCGACGGGATCCAGGGCCGCATCATCAACTTCGGCGACTGGGCCACCGACCGGCCCTACAAGAATTACCTGCCCTACCTCATCGCCAAGGGGGGCCTGGCGACGATGACCCTGGCCCTGGCCAAGGAGCTCGCGCCGACGATCCTGGTCAACCTCATCCAGCCCGCGATGATCGAGCCCCCCAGCGACTTCAGCCAGGACGACTGCGACGCCGTCGTGGCCCAGACCCCGCTCGCCCGCGTGGGCACGCCCGAGGACGTGATCGGCCTGGTCCTCTACCTCCTCGAAGGCACGACCTTCGCGACCGGCTCCTGCATACGTGTCGACGGCGGGCGGTTCCTGGGCGTGGACTGAGCCCCAAGATCCGCAAAACCAAATGAACACATCCTGATTCGATCAACGTTTCTTGGTCTTCCCCTGATACTTCTTGAGCGCGTTCTGCATCATGTCGTCGGTCTCGCGGACTTCCTTGGCCCGGGTATCCTCGGTACTCGGGGCCACGGGGACCTGCGAGCTTCCGCAGCCGGGGATCGCGTTGTAACAGAGGAACAGGAACGAGGCGATGAGCAATCGACGCATGGAGTGGGGATCCTGCCTCAGATTAAGATAAGAAAATGAACGAGCGCAGGCCCGATACCCGGAGGATATCGGGACTGCGCTTTCGACTCAAAATAGCTTCGCGATCAGAAGGCGTCGGAGCTGACGACTTCGCCGCCGGCTCGCGTGCCGAGGGCCCACCAGGTGACGGGGTTGATGCTGTCCTTCATGAAACGGACCGATCCATCGGCATAGGCTTCCACGACGCCGCCCGGGTGATTGCTGTTCGGTGGGGCGCTGCCGAGGGGGCCGACGTAATAGAGATTGCTGTCGCTGTAACCGCCCTGATACGTGGCTTCGCCGGGATTCGTGCAGGCGATCTGGTTCGGCGGCCCGAAGTGATTATAGGAGTTGGTCACGAGGTAGATCGGGAAGGCGGCGATCCACATCTGACCGGCGGCACCGCCGTAGCGATTCGTCGTCGTCCCGGCGATGCTGTTGCAACCCTGGACGTACGACAGAAGCGTCGCCTGATTCGAGGGATAGGGGGCCGACACGGGGCTGTGCCATTCGCCTCGCTTGTAGAGGTTGCTGCTACGAGTGAAGTAGTAATTGGTCGTCCCGACCAGCCGTTCGCTGATCAACCCGGTGTTCGAGGTCCCGTCGGTGATCGAGGCGATACGCACCGGGGCGTAGGTCGGGCTCAGGCTCGTGGCCGCCTGCATCCAGTGGTTGGCGATCGGGACGATCGTGCCGCTGCAAGTGGACTGGGGGCCGGGACCGCCGTAACTGCCGACGTAGTTCGTCGTGCCGTAGTAGAAGGACGTCCCCGTGATCTGCCGCAACGGGTCGGTGACGCTCTCCGATGGGCAGGCCAGGATGTTCAGCTTGGACATGGCGACGGTGGTGTTCGCCCAGCCGTTACCCGTGGCCGAGGCCGTCATCGGGTCGTCGCTGAAGTTGTAGGCGTTGAACATCGGTGCCTGCTCGGTGTACTGGAGCAGGGGCACGATCCAGCTGATGCTCCAGCCCGTCTGCGAGTTGTCCTTCTGGCCAGTGGGCGGGATCATCGACTGCGCGGGGAAGGTGCCGTTGGCGCTCTCGTAGTTGTGGACGGCCAGGGCCAACTGCTTCAGGTTGTTGGTGCACTGGGCGCGACGGGCGGCCTCGCGGGCGGCCTGGACGGCGGGCAAGAGCAGGGCGATGAGGACCGCGATGATGGCGATGACCACCAGCAACTCAATGAGGGTGAAGCCCCGCGAACGATAAGGGGACTTGACACGTGTCAGCTCTCGCATGCACAACTCCTCGTTGATTCAGATGGGGAAAAAGAGCGATCCTCGAACAGGAGAAGGAAAACTCGCGGGTCGGCTTCCGCGAATCTGCGCGTCACATGCGTTCCAACTCACAGTGAATCACAGGAACATGTCTTCCGAACCAGGACTCAAGTCCCTGCTAACATCATAAGCGGCACTTCAAGGGGCTCGGCTCGCGATTCCCACGAAAACCGCCGGGCTGACCGCTCGCGAGATGCATGCGCGGCACCCCTCGATCGCGAGGCGGACGCCCATGCAATCGTGCTCGCTGAACGCTCAAGCCATTCGCTGACAATTGCGATCGGGATAAGACCGATCAGTTGCCGACCCGACTCCAGGCGAGAGCCTGACACAGCTGGGGGGGATGCCAGTTCAGCCAGGAATGCACACGCCGCACCCTGGCCGATCAGGGCAAGCCAACACGAAGCTCTAATGAAAGCGACATCGAACCTAGGCAATTCGGATGCCATTGAATAGCTCGCGGCCCACGAATCGGCCGCCTCACGCCGCGCGAATCTCGACGTATTAGAATATAATTCTACAAGATCGAGGGCACGCAAAGTCGCCTTCGAACGTGCGGCAGCTCATGCTTTCGTGACTGCGGCTAGAGATGATCACAAAGCATTTCGCGACCTTCAGGACGTTCCCCGCCCTTACGTAAATGCTTCCCTACATTAGTCTGAGAACAATTCTTAAGTCCGGTATACGCCGCGGCCGGAGGACGTTGAAGCCTCGTTTCAATCGATTCAACAAAGCAGCCGGATGCCTCGCTTCCTTGATAGATCCCCGGATCTCGGTTCGTAGTTGATCCATTGAAAATCGACATAAAGTCACGAGCCTGAAAGACATCTGTAGGTTTAATTTATTAGGACTTGCCATGCCGAAGTCTCCAGCATTTCCTGCCGAGAAAATATGCAGTCTTGGGGTTATTTGTCTAAGTCGGAAATTGTCGGGTGGAGGTTGGATTATGCTGTTGGGAGTGATTTTGAGATCGTATCGGTGTGTCTAGTCGTAACCATGCCACGGAGCCTTGCAGAGTGAACCTCGGGTTTTCTCAGATCGCGGTCGGCGTATTTTACACCCGTGATCGGACGCGAAAGTCTCTTTTTGAGTTTTGATTCCGCGGCATGATTTGCGCTTCTTTACCAAGACTTCGCGACCTGGAAGTGGGAACTACAGGTGGGACGGGGGCTTTCAGCCAACCGAATACGAAGAACCATTCTATACCGACATAAACGAATAACGATCGAGTCCGGGTCGAATGGCCTGGCTTGAAACGTGTGGCCAGAAATCGATCCGGTTGGCAATAAATCGATCCGAGAAACAACGCGGGATTTTTCGCCAGAAACGGCCCTCGCTTCGAAAGTCGTTGAAGTGGAGAAGGTTAGACCATTCGTCGTAACAAACTCATAAGTTCTAATCTCAGCATCGAACGAGATGAGTTTCAGGTCCTTAACACGAGTAAGGCTCTATTTAGGTCTCAACGAAGCGGGCCGGAAATTGGCCGACCCGCCGTTCACGTTCAGGGGCGAGTCGCCGCGGGAATCAGAGGAAGTAAGATGTGCGACGGATGGTCGCCATCATGGTAGAGGGTATTGTCTGCCTTGATCCGACGCCGTGAGTCGCCCAGGGAACTTCCTGTATTCGGATTTGTGTCGAACCTCGGGAAATTGCTGCTGGAGACATCGAGCCGAATCCGGTGCCCCTTCTTGAAGACGTTCGAGGTGGGATAGAGGGTGATTGTGATGGGGACGACGGAGCTGGGCTGGAGCAGCTCGGGGTGGTCAAGCGAGTTCCGGTAGCGGGTCCGCAGGATCGAGTCGGTGAGGTTGAGGTCGAAGCCCAGGGGATAGTCGGGATTGGGTGGGATCTCGTCGATGAGCTTCGCGGTGAAGTCGGTATCCGTCGCCGTGGACGAGACCCAGAGCTTGACGGAGATCGGGCCGGTGACTTCGAGGTCGTCGGTCAGCGGGGCCGAGCGGAAGACGACGACGTCGCGGCGTGTGGAGAGGGGGAGGAGGTTCGACTTCGGGTGAGTGTCCTCGCGAGGACGTTGGTCGTAGCCTCCGCTCAGCATGAGCTCGGTCCCCGACGAGATGTTGCCGCCGATCGTCGGGACGGGGTGATCGGGGTCGTAGGTGTATGTCGTCGCGCTCGATTCCGCCACGGGTGCGGCCGGCGAGAGCGAGCCGTCGGCCTGCAGGTAATAGGGGGTGGCCCTGGCTCGGGTGAGCGGCCATTCTCGCTCGGACCGCCAGTATCCGCCGTGCTTGAGTCGCCCTGCAGCCGACCTGCGATCGTCGCCGGTCCCCATGATGTAGAGGTAGATTCGAGGGCTGCTTTCCACCCCATTGGCCTCGCCACGGAGCCAGTGGTCGTACCATCTCAGACGCCAGGCTCGCAGGTCGATCCCTGCGTCGGCCGTGAACTCGACCTCGCCGGAGACGTTCGACCCCTGCGAGTTATGGACCCAGGGGCCGATCATCAGGTGCTGGGGGGAGCGCTTGGACTGGCTCAGGGCCTCGTAGTTGAGGGTCACTTGGCGCGTCCAGGAGTCGTACCAGCCGGTGACGTGGGCCACGGGGATGTCGGCATAGTCTGAGACGTGGTCGACGACCGACATCCCCTTGATCTTCCAGAAGGGGGTCTCGGGACCGCTCCGCAGGGCCTCGACCAGCCACCACTCATAGTCGGGGACGACTCGCAACGGGGTCGTGCCCGGCCGGATCGGCAGGTCGTCGACGTATTCGCGGATACGCTTGCCGCTGGCGACGAGGGAGGCCCGGAGCGCCGGGTCTGCCAAGGCTTCGCGGCCGTTCGGTGCCCCGATGTTGAAGATCCAGTTCATGAACCGGAGTTCGAAGGCCCCGCCTTGTCGCATGCCGCTGATCCCGCAGTTGGAGAGCGCGTCGATCGGGATCATGGTGGTCAGGTGCGGCGGCTTCATCTCGGCCATGGCGTGCTGGGTCCCGCCGGGATAGCTCGTGCCGAAGGTCCCGACCTTGCCGTCGGACCAAGGTCGAGCGGCGATCCACTCGACGACGTCGTAGCCATCCGCCGGATCGTCGGCGATCAACCGCCAGCGCCCTTCGCTGGCGTAGCGGCCCCGGACGTCATTGGCCACCACGACGTAGCCTCGCGAGGCATAGTAGCGTGCGTCGTCGGCGACTCCATCCTTGTTGTAAGGGGTCCGTGTCAGGAGCGCCGGGAACCGCTCGGCGACGGCCTTGTCGCCGCGAGCCGGGCGATAGAGATCGGCGGCAAGCCGAGTCCCGTCCCGGACGACAACCGGCACGTTCTTCTCGACCACCACGTCGAACGATGCGGGCCGAGAGGAGCCTGCCGGGGCTTGCGCCCGCGCATCGGGCGACGGCTGGCCGATCGTTCCGATCAGGAGGAGTACGTATGACGGAGGCAGCTTCATTTGGGGCATCGAACTCGACCTCGGTTCCGCTCGGATCGATCTCGGAGGAAGGAGGGGGGACGACCAGACGATTCTCCGGTTCGACGGGCCGAAAGCAACGTTCTGGCGTCGACCCTATGGCCCTCGTCCCTTGCACCTGTTAAATCGAAGGGAATGAGTGACGGGGATAGGAGGCCTCGCCTCGATTGACAAACCAATGAGCATTTGCTGGAGACAAGAACGATGGATGGCGACCAAATCAGGACGGCCGCGAGTCGACGCACCTTCTTGTTGTCGGCCGGTGCTCTCGCCCTGGCGGGGCGGGCAACCCGAGGCGCGGAGGAGCCGAGTGAACGCGTCGGCGTGGCGATCATCGGGCTGAGAAGCCGGGGGACGGACCTCGCACGCGAGTTCGCGAAGAACAAGGGGGCCGACGTCCTCGCCCTCTGCGACATCGACGACGCGATGTTCGCCAAGCCCCTCAAGGAAGTCGAGTCGATCGCCGGGAAGAAACCGAGGGTCGAGAAGGACTTCCGCCGCCTCCTCGACGACAAGTCGATCAACGCGATCGTGGTCGCCGCGCCGGATCACTGGCACGGGCTCCTCACCGTCCTGGGCTGCCAGGCGGGGAAGGATGTCTATTGCGAGAAGCCGGTCAGCCACAACGTGGTCGAGGGCCGCAGGATGGTCGAGGCCGCGCGGAAGTACCAACGAGTGGTGCAAGCGGGGACCCAGCGCCGGAGCATGCCGCACATCGCCGAGGCCGTCTCGCTTGTGAAGGGGGGCACGCTCGGCAAGGTCGGGATGGCCCGGGCCTGGATCCATCAGGTGCGCCCAAGCATCGGCCACGGCAAGCCCGAGGCGGTGCCGCAGGGGGTGGATTACGCCATGTGGCAAGGCCCCGCGCCCGAGCGTCCCTTCCACGCCAATCGGTTCCACTACAACTGGCACTGGTTCTGGAACTGGGGGACGGGGGAACTCGGCAACAACGGCATCCATGGGCTCGACGTGGCCCGCTGGGGACTCGGCGTCGATGCACCCGTCGCCGTGACGTCGGGCGGCGGCAAGTACATCTTCGACGACGACCAGGAGGTCCCCGACACCCAGGCCGTGACCTGGGAATTCCCCCAGGCATGCCTCACCTGGGAACATCGGATGTGGTCCAAGCACGGAAACGAGGGGTCCGGCTTCGGCATCGCATTCGACGGCGAGAAGGGGACCCTCATCATCGACGATGCGGGCTATCGGATCGAGCAGGGCAAGGAGGTCACGACGCGTAAGCCGGCGAGTGGCTCGCAGGCGGATCACGTCGCCAACTTCCTCGAATGCATCAAGTCTCGTGCGAATCCGAACGCCGAGATCGAGATCGGCCACCTCAGCACCAGGCTCTGCCACCTCGGAAACATCGCCCATCGCCTCGGCCGCAAGCTCAAGTTCGACGGCGCGACGGAGAGCTTCCCCGGCGATGCCGAGGCCAATCAGCTCCTCACGCGTGAATACGGCACCCGCTTCGAGATGCCGTCACAGGTTTGATCAGTTCTGTACCTGGATGATCCTTTCACTTGATCCGCCCGGAGGTCCTCGCCGAGGTATCCTCCGGGCGGATTCGCGTTCACGCAACCTCGCATGTCATGAGGTCAGGCATGCCCCTATGAGGTCACAGGACCGGCGCCCTCGCGTAATTTACGGAGAGGCTATGCGGCCTGATCATGGGAGGAGGTTTTTCAGTCACTTCGGCCAAACCAAGTCAGCTTCGGGCTCGTATGGCTCGGTATCCGGCACGCGAGGGAAGAACTCTGCCTGGAAATCCCCCGACCGACGAGGCGTTGTCCGTCTCAAGTCTATCTTCTGATAACGAACTGTTTGGTATTCGTGCCCGCCCCACATCGCTTCCACAAAGGATGACCGACAAACGGCGAAAATGCGTTCTAAGATACGAGGGGTTGGCCGGAGATCGAAGGTTCGGAGCTATTCATTTTCTTTCTCATTGATATTAACCAGTTTCCCCAAGCAGTCAAAACCTGCCAACCGCTACAGAAACCCTACTTCGTCAAAACCCCTTATTCACTCGCAGCGCCGTGGCAACGCCACGGAACCCACGCCGGGCCAAGATTTTGCGGCGAAATTCGAGATCAAAACCGTACCGTCACGATCCAAAAGAAAAGGTATTTTCTAACAACTGCATGCATGGTATCATTAAGTCTGGGTCCGGGGAATTGGCCTCGAAGGCGGTGCTGATTTCGTATAAGTTAGCGACGCAACTGAGCGAAGCCATTCTCCCCTTTCTGACGATAAATGGGCCCGCGACGAAGCACCTTTGACGGCGCTTGCGTTCGCGTCGGCTCCGGATTCGATCATCTCCCTAAAATTAAGTAACTCCTGGCGGAGGAATTCACGTTGGCAGGCGGCGAAGGGAAGAGCAAACGGCGGCAATCTTACCGACCGGCGGTCGAGGCCCTGGAGGCCCTTCGCCTGTTGAGCATCGCCGCGCATGCACTCCCCGAGCTCGCTGTCGAGCGGGACACGATCGCCCCCGCCTCGACCGAGACCCACGAGACCTCGAAGGTCGCCTGGGATTACGCGCTGGGGCAGACCGAGATCGCCGACCTGCTGGGGCCTTCGCTCCAATCGGCCGACGCCCAGCAGATCTCCTCGGGGCTCACCCAGCTCAACCGCTATCTCCAGCGGGCCTGGTTCCGTGCGGGCGTCCCGCCCCAGATGCACGACGACTGCACCCAGGCCGTCTTCGTGACGCTCCTGCAGAACCTCGGTCGAACGCGATTCGACGCCCTGCTCGGCGAGATCGGGCAGATGGGCATCCGCGACGTCCTGAGCCGGGAGACGGCCGACGGCCCGGATTTCTTCCGCGCCATCGACACCGTCAAGAAGAGAGCCCAGCGAGAACGAGCCTTCCAGCCGCTCGACGGCGTCGTCGCCACGGCCTCGACCCCCCAGGACGAGGCCCAGGATGACCGCCGGGGGGCCTTGCATGAGGTGATCTCGCAGTCGCTGAGCCCCCGCGAAGCCGCCCTGATCCACGCGACCTTGAAGGGGGAGACCCCGGCCGAGATCGCGCAGCAGTGGGGCGTGGCACCCAAAACGGTCAGCAATGAGAAGACGCGAGTCCTCCAGAAACTCCGCGAGGCGCTGCTCGTGGATGACCTGGGCTGATCCGTTTCAGCGGATCCCGTCCGGTCTCACCTCAGGCCTTCTTCTCTTTCTTCGCGGTTTCATCGGACTCGGCCGGCTTGCTTGTGCCCGACGGCGTTTCGCCCTGCGCGGGCTTGGCCTCGGATCCCTCGACCCCGTGCTCGAGGTTGCGCTCGCCGAAGATCTGCTCGAAGTTGGGGAAGCCGTATTTCCGGACGATGGGTCCGCTCATGGGTTCGCTCCCAAGGGTGGTTGGTGGGGAAGGCTGGGCGTGCAGCACATCTTGATTGAGTATTCCCTGGCGCAACCCGACGCGTCAAGTCAGCCACCGGTAACACAACAGGCCACCCCTGAATGTCTCAGGGGTGGCCTGTTCGCTGATCGGATCGACTCGAGTTCGACGACGGACCTTACTTGTTGGCCGACTGGGCCTCGGCGAAGGCCGAGTCGAATCCGCGACCGGAGGCGGGGAAGTCCATCTTCTTCTTGACGAACTGGGCGGCCTCGGCGGCGCCGTATTCGCGGTCCATGCCGGGGTCTTCCCACTCGACCGAGAGGGGACCTTCGTAGCCGATCGTGTTGAGGGCCCGCGCGATCTCCTCGAAATCGACCTGGCCGCGGCCCGGCGACCGGAAATCCCAGCCGCGGCGGGGATCGCCGAAGTTCAGGTGAGAGCCGAGGATGCCCGACTTGCCGTCGAGCGTGCGGGCCGCGTCCTTGACGTGGACGTGGAAGATGCGATCCGGGAAGGCGCGGATGAACGCGACGGGATCGACCATCTGCCAGAGGAGGTGGCTCGGGTCGAAGTTGAAGCCGAACTCGGGGCGGAAGTCGAGGGCCTTGAGCGCCATCTCCGCCGAGTAGAGGTCGAAGGCGATCTCGGTGGGGTGGACCTCGAGGCCGAACTTGATCCCGCACTCCCGGAAGACGTCGAGGATCGGGTTCCAGCGCTCGGCGAGGAGCTTGAAGCCGTCGGAGATCGTCGAATCGGGGACCGGGGGGAACGAGTAGAGCAGGTGCCAGATCGATGAGCCGGTGAAGCCGTTGACGACCTTCACGCCCATCTTCTTGGCGGCGCGGGCGGTGTCCTTCATCTCCTGGATGGCCCAGTCTCGCTTCTTGTCCGAGTTGCCCCGGATGTTGGCGGGGACCCAGTCATCGGTGCGTGCGTCGAGGATGTCGAGCACGAGCTGGCCGACCAGGTGGTTGGAGATCGCCCAGCACTTCAGGCCGTAGCGGCCGAGCAGGTCGTGTCGTTCCTTGCAGTAGTCGTCGTCGTGGAGCGCCTTCTGAACGTTGAAATGGTCGCCCCAGCACGGGAGCTCGATCCCGTCATAGCCCCATTTGCTGGCCTTCTCGCAGATCACTTCCAAGCTCAAGTCGGCCCACTGGCCAGTGAACAGGGTCACGGGTCGCGGCATGGATACGCTCCTCGCGGGTTGGGACGCGGATTTCTCCGAGCGAACTCGAAGTTCATAGCTGATTCGGAAAGACGCAACCATAGGAGTGATCGGGGCGAAAGTCAACGATTTGACGGGGCCTCACGGTCGAGTGATAATCTGGTTTTCCCTGGGTCAGACGGCCTCTCTCTCATGAGCTCACCCGCCCCCAACGCCCCCCGCGCCGTGTTCTTCGACTTCGATGGTGTGCTCGCCGACACCGAGAACATCCACGTCGCCGCCTGGCAGCGCACCCTCGCCGGCATGGGCTGGGCCCTCTCCGAAGAAATTGCCATCCGCTCGGTCGAGATTGACGATCGGCAATTCCTCAAAGAGGTCTTCGAGAAGCGCGGCATCGTCGACGGCGATGTCGAAGGCTGGATCCAGCGCAAGCAGGAGCTGACGATCGCCCTCCTGGGCGATTCGCCCCGGCTCTATCCGGGGGTGAAGTCGCTCGTGCAGAAGCTCGTCGGCCGGGTCGAGTTGGCCGTGGTGTCGACGACCTGGCGCGAGAACATCATCGCCGTCCTCAAGGCCTCCGAACTCCTTGAGGCCTTCCCGATCATCGTCGGTAAGGAGGACGTCGAGGCGGTCAAGCCGGATCCCGAGGCCTATCGCCAGGCGCTTCGAAAGGCAGGAGTCGAACCATTCGAGGCGGTCGTGATTGAGGACTCGCTCACCGGCCTGACCGCCGCGCGAAGGGCCTCGATCCCCACACTGGCCGTGGGGCATCGCCAGAAGCAGGGGGAGTGGTCAGGTGATTCGCCTTACCTCGATAACCTGCTCAAGCCGGATGAGGTCCTGGGCAAGCTCGGCCTGAACCAGGGCGATTGATTCAGCGAGCCGACAGCGTTCATTCGTCCCTGGACGCTAAGAACCTGGCGGTTCGTTCGCCCGGTTTCGGGGCGGTCGGGAGTTCGTCCCAATCCGGCGGTTTGGTCACTACCTCGGGCTCCGGGGTCGGCTGGGCCTGCCGACGCTTGCTGAAGAGCAACTGGTCGAGCGAGTAGGGGTTGCGGCCCGGCGACGAGAACCAGAGGACCGCGGCCGTCAGCAGGATATTGGTCGAGGAGCCTTTCTCCAGGTAAGCCTGCATGCCGAAGGGCCCTGCAAGCAGGTTCCCCCCCGTGAGCATGATCCCGGAGACGACGAGGGGCTTGATCAGGAGGAAGATCGATGAGGCGAGGCTGGCCATCGTCGTGAAGATCCCGAAGATCAGGGCCCCGCCCAGCATGATCTCCAAGTGCGGGAGCATCGAGTGGATCGAAGCCGGCCCTCCCGCCATCTTGAGCATCATGGATTCCACGATCCCCTCGTTCAGCAGGCTGATCCCCAGCGCCACTCTCAAGAAGACGATGACGTAGTTCCGGATCGGCAGATCCGCCTGGTTTTCCGAAGACGAGGGGATCGGGAGCATCATGATGCGAGTCCTGATGGGTTTCAGGTCGATCTCGTCGGGGTGATCACGAAGGCTGCTCGCTCTGCATCTTCTCGACGATGGGGAGGATCAACTCCTGCGGGACGAATCGACCGAGCGCCGACTCGCCCCCGAAGCGGGCGATCTGCTTGATGAGTGTACTTGAGATGTGAGAATATTCGCCATCGGCCATGAGGAAGACCGTCTCGATGGTGGGGTCGAGGCGGTGGTTCGTCAACGACATGCCGAACTCGTATTCCATATCCGACAGCGTCCGCACGCCGCGGAGGATCACCCTCGCCCCGATCCTCCTGACGAACTTGACCGTCAGTTCCTCGAAGGACTCGACGGAGACGTTCGGGAATGGCGCGACGACCTGACGCGCCAGCGCCACACGCTCCTCGATACTGAAGAGGGCCGCCTTGTTCGGGTTGACGCCGATGCCCACCACGACGTGCTCGAACAGGAGCCTCCCCCTGCGGATCACGTCGAGATGCCCGAGCGTGAGCGGGTCGAACGTGCCGGTGAAGACGGCGGTCCTCGAGGGGTCGGAAGAACGGGAGGCCGTTGGATTCATGGTCGTTCCCGGAGTCGAGGTCGATGACGCGAATCAACCGGCGGCGCTTCGAGTGGCGTCCACGAGTGCCTGCTTGAGGCGGGCCAGATCCTCATCGTCATTATAAACATGCGGGCTGATGCGAAGACGCCCCCTCCGGCTCGCGAGCGCGATCCCCTCGCGCCTGAGCTGATTCGCGAGGGCGTTCGTGTCGACGCTGGGATGCTCGATCGAGACGATGCCCGAGAGGTCGCCGGGGCGTCTCGAGCCGTAGACCGTCCAGCCGGCCTCGGCCGAGAGCTCGCGGATGGCCTCGGCCCGGTCGAGGATTCGCTTGGAGACGACGTCCGGGCCGATCTCGAGGAGGAGCCCGACGCTGGCGCCGAAGCCGTGGAGTCCGCACATGTTCATCGAACCGCCTTCCCAGCGCTGGGCGGTCGGCTTGAGCTTGTATTGGCCCACGGGGGCGTTGAAGGAACCGACGACGCTGTGCGAGCCGACGCCGATCGTCCTGAGCCGCTCGATCCAGTCTCGACGGATGTAGATGAATCCCGCACCTTCGGGCCCGAGCATCCACTTGTGCCCGTCGGCCGCGAGGAAGTCGACGGGGGTCTTCTTGACGTCGAGCGTGAGGGGGCCGATCCCCTGGATCGCGTCGACGAAGAGGGCCACGTTGTGAACCTCGCAGAGCTCGAGCAAGGCGTCGAGGTCGTTGCGGAACCCGGTCGAGAACTCGACGTGGCTGATCGTCAGCACGCGGGTCGTTCCGTCCATGGCCCCGGCGAGGTCGCGGAGCCAGATGCGACCGTCGCGGCTGGGGACGGTCCGGCAGGTCACCCCCCGGCCCGCAAGATTCATCCACGGATAAAGATTCGAAGGATATTCCTCGGCCGCCGTCACCACGCTCTCGCCTTCACGCCAGGGGTATCCCTCGGCGATCAGGTTGATCCCGTACGTGGTGTTGGGGATGAACGCGATCTCCTCGACGTCGGCGTTGATCAGTTTGGCGACGCGCTTGCGATCGTCCTCGACGCGGCGTTCCCACTCGAGCCAGCGGGCGCAGCCATAACGTTCCTGTTCGTCGATGGTCTTGCGCATGGCCGCCGCGGCGCGTCGGGGCAGGGGGGCGACGGCGGCGTGATCGAAGTAGGCCATCTCGCGGCCCACGGGAAACTCGGCCTCTCTCAGGGCGTTCCAGTCCAAGCCAATCCTCCTCGCTCGTCCAACGAACCGAACCGGGCGTTCTCCCTGGCCTCGTCGGCTCAGACTAACGCAAGTCGTTTCGTTGAACCAGCGGAACACGCGTTGAGGCGCTTCGACCGCGAATCAGGCGGCCGGCAAGGCGGGAGGCTTGCCCAGGGCAGCGATCAGCTTTTCGAGACCCGAGTACGTGTGATTCGCCGTCAGGCTGATTCGAAGCCTGGCCGACCCCTTCGGCACCGTGGGGGGTCGGATGGCGGCGACCCGGAACCCATCCGTGCGGAGACGCTCGGCCAGTGCGATGGTGAAGTGAGAATCGCCCAGCAGGATCGGGACGATGGGCCCCATCGAAGGGACGACGTTCCACCCTGCGGAGCTGAGTCCCGTGCGGAGATGCTGGCTGATGGCGTGCAGGTGGACCCGCCGCTCGGGCTCTGATTCGAGGATATCGAGGGCCTCGGCCGCCGCTGCTGCTGCCGCGGGAGGAAGCGAGGTCGAATAAATCAGGGCCCTCGCACGCTGGACGACCCAGTCGATCAAGCGACTCGAGCCGGCGACGAAACCTCCGACCGACCCTAGCGCCTTGGAGAGCGTCCCGACTCGAATCTGGACGCGATCGCAAACGTTGAACTCGGAGCAGGCCCCGCGCCCGTCGGAGCCGAAGACCCCCGTCCCGTGGGCCTCGTCGACAAGGAGCATTGCACCGAACGCCTCCGCGACCTCGACGATCTCGGCCAATGGAGCGAGGTCGCCGTCCATGCTGAAGACGCCCTCGGTGACGATCAGCGTTCGACGGAATCGACCACGATCGCGTTCGAGCGTGGAGCGCAAGCGATCGGTGTCGTTATGCGGGAAAACTCGAAGGCTCGCGCCGCTCAGCTTGGCTCCGTCCACGAGGCTGGCGTGGCAGAGGCGATCGAGGTAGACCGCGTCGCCCGACCCGACCAGGGCCGAGACCGTGGAGAGGTTCGCCGCGAAACCGGTCGGGAACAACGCGACGGCCTCGGCATGCTCGAATTGGGCGAGCCTGACGGCAAGATCGGCATGGGCCGTCGTCCACCCGCTGACGAGCGGGGAGGCTCCCGCGCCCCAGCCATACTCTTCCGTCGCCCGACAGGCGGCGGCAATCAGTCGAGGATGGGCGGCCAAGCCGAGATAGTCGTTCGAACTGAAATCGAGGCAGGAGGGATTCGCCTTGACCGGGCCTCGATCGAAGGGGACGAGTTTGCGGGCGAGCCCTTGCTTCGCATAGGAGTCGAGTTCGTCGTCGATCCAGGCCAGTGGATCAAGCATCGGAGGTCATCCCGACACCGAGGCGTCTGTCCCCTTCGGGACGAGCCAGGACGACGGCGGCGAGGTGCCCGCCGAAGCCGATCGAGAGTTTCAGGGCATTGCGGATCGAGCGCGAACGGCCGACGTGCGGCGTGCCATCGAGGTCGCAGGCCGGGTCCGGGTCGTCGAGGTTGAGCGTCGGCGGGACGAAGCCGTCCCGGATTGAGAGGCAGGTGATCGCAAGTTCGGCCGCGCCGGCGGCTCCGAGGAGGTGGCCGATCTGGCTCTTGCTCGCCGAGCAGGAGACGGCCTCGGCATGCTCGCCGAGGACCAACCGCAAGGCCTGGCATTCGAGCGGGTCGTTCGACCTCGTGGCCGTGCCGTGGACGTTAACATGATCGATCGCCGACGGGTCGACGCCCGAATCCGTGAGGCTTCGCGTAATCACGTCGGCGAACCCTCGAGGGTCGGGGTTCAGGTCCGTCTCGTGATAGGCGTCGGCCCCGAGAGCGCCCCCTTTGACCTCGGCGTAGGGGAGAACGCCACGCTCTCGAGCCAGGTCCTCGCGCTCGAGGACGAGCAGGGCTCCCCCCTCGCCGACGACGAAGCCGGAACGTCCACGATCCCAGGGACGGACGGCGCCTTGTGGGTCGCCCTCCCAGCGAGACAGGGCCTTCATCTTGCGGAAGGCCGCCAGGAAGAGTGGTTCCAGGGAAGCATCAGCGCTCCCGGCAATGACCCGATCGCAGACGCCCCGACGGATGAGGTCGGCCCCCTGGATCACGGCGACGAGTCCCGTCGCGCAGGCGGCGATCGGTGCGAGACAAGGGCCTCGGAGCCCACGGCGGCGAGCCAGAAGCATCGCGCCGCTGGATGGCCAGGAGGCAAGCCAGTCCTGGGCCGTGCGTTCGTCGTCGGGTGACCCAACGGCGAGGCGCTCGGCCAGGAGTCTCGAACTGCGGACGCCCCCCTTGCTCAGGCCAAGCAGGACGGCCGTGCGGTCGCTGGCGGGCTCGATCTCTTGCGAGCCGAGGCCGGCATCTTCAAAAGCCTCGTCGGCTAGGGCCGCGATCAGATCGTGGATCACTTCGCGATGCTGCGAGTCCCCCGACCCGAAGGCCGAGCAACCGAAGTATCGGGGCTCATCGCGCGAGCGAGGCCAGTCGAGGCTCCGCACCGCGCTTCGGCCGGCCTTGAGAGCTTCCCAGGTGACCTCTCTCCGATGTCGTGTACCTGGGCCACGATCGAGATCGTTGAACCCGGTGATGAGTCCGATGCCGGTGACGACGACGGCGGGACTCGGCTCCATTCCCCGATCAAACTGGCTTAACGACGCAGGCACGCGACGATTCCCGGGACTCGATGGTGCGTCGACCGATGGTTGGATCGGGGGCTGGGAGTGAGACGGTTCAGAATCAGTGGCCGTCACATTCCGACGACTCGACGACCAGCGGCTTCGGCTTCAAGCCGAGTTGGTTGAAGAGGAGTTGGTCGCGGTCGGGGCCGGGGTTCGGGGTCGTCAGGAGCTTGTCGCCGGCGAAGATCGAGTTGGCCCCGGCGAGGAAGCAGAGGGCCTGGTCGGTCTCGCTCATGTGGACCCGGCCGGCCGAGAGCCGGACCATCGACTGCGGCATCAAGATTCGAGCGGTGGCGATGGTGCGGAGCATGTCCCAGATGGCGACCTTGGGCTGCTCGGCGAGCGGCGTCCCCTCGACGGCGACGAGCGCGTTGATGGGAACCGACTCGGGGGGCTCGGGCATCGAGGCGAGCGTGTGCAGGAGGCCGATGCGGTCGTCCTCGGTCTCGCCCATCCCGACGATCCCGCCGCAGCAGACGGAAATTCCGGCCTCGCGGACGTTCTGGAGCGTGTTCAACCGGTCCTGATAGGTCCGGGTCGAGATGACCTCGCCGTAGAACTCCTCGGAGGAGTCGAGGTTGTGATTGTAGGCGTCGAGCCCCGCCTCTTTCAGGCGCCGGGCTTGGCTCGGGTTGAGCATCCCCAGGGTGCAGCAGGCTTCGAGCTCGAGGTCCTTCACGCCGCGGACCATCTCGAGGATCCGGTCGAAGTGCTCGTTGTCGCGGACCTCGCGCCAGGCGGCCCCCATGCAGAAACGGGTCGCCCCTTCGTCCTTCGCCCGCTTCGCCGCAGCGAGGACGTCGTCGACATCCATGAGGGGCTTGGCCTTGACGTCGGTGTGGTAGCGTGCGGCCTGGGGACAGTATCCGCAGTCCTCGGGGCAGCCGCCCGTCTTGACCGACAGCAGCACGCAGACCTGCACGTGCGAAGGGTCATGATACTGGCGATGGATCTCGGCCGCGCGGAAGATCAGGTCGAGTACCGGGGTCCGGTAGATCGCTGCGACTTCGGCTCGAGACGGCGAGGACGTGCTGATCGACATCGACGAAAGACCTGGGGGTGACGGGATGGACTCGAACACACAATCAACGACGGGCCGACTTGCCGATGACGAACATCGCACCGAAGCCCAGGATCGCGACGCCGATGTATCCCGGGACCGCGTCGCCGGAGCCTTCGCCCTCGGCGGCCGGTGCACCTTCGGCCGGTGCCTGGGCCGAGGCGGACGCCGGCAGCATACCAACTGTCAGGACCGCCGCCAGGGCGACTTCGGCCAGCGTGCGTTTCCATTTCTTCATCGATCGCGCTCCCTGAGGGGTTTCGGTCGTTTCGGTGACTCGATCGTCATGGGCAACCACTCCCGGAGCGGTCGGACCCGACGTCGGAAAGCGGCACGGGCCATGGCCACGGCCTTCCAGGCGGGCCCTCGAGATCGCAGGTTGGCGATGTAATCATCGAGCCCGACGGCCCAGAAGCGGTAGTCCAGCCCCCGGAATTCGAAGGCACCGTTCTCTCGAGGCAAGGGGAATGGTTGCAGCGGCTCCGCATAGGCGAAGGCCAGGATCGCCCGGAATCCGGGGCCGAACATCTCCTGCCAGCGGCTCAAGCCTTCGAGATCATCGGTGGTGACCCAGTTCTCCCAGGGACGCCGGCCTCTCGCATCCTTCCCACGCTTGCCCTTCACCTCGACAACAAGATTGGGACCCATACGAGGATACAGCAAGAAATCGGGATTCTTCACCCCCTCGTCCCCGAAAAACGCCCGCTTGGCCTCGTCCACAGCGACGCAAGGGATCCGGATCGACCGGATGTAGGCTTCGAACGCGGCCTCATAGTGGTTAGCGCGGTTGGCCATGGGTTGCGAAGACCTTCGATCGATTCAGCCGATCGTGACGATGGGCAATCCGGTGTCGATCTCCCTGGGACGACGCCTCGGGGGCAACACGGCTTCCGCATACTCCCAGAGTTGCTCGGCCGATTCAAAAACCTTCCCGGGGTCGCTGACCAGGCTCAGGTTCGCGCCGGACTTCTTGCCGCGACGGGGTTGCACCAGCAGGAACCAGCCCCATCGGCCGACGAAGACTCGCGTCTCGTCGTGAGCGAGGTACCAGCGCATGGCGTCGTAGTCATCCCAGGTCGTCGGCGGATCGAGCCGCACGGTGAAGCCACGCTCGGCCGGGAGTTCTTCCTCGGAGGGGAGTTGGGCGTTCATTCCGCGTGTCGACTTCCGTGGTGGGAGGATCGCCTCGGCATACTCCCGGATCTGGGCCGGCGTCTCGAAAACCTTATCGAACTTCCAGTCCGAGTCGTACTCGCAGTCGTCGGTCGTATACTCGCGGCAGACCTTGGGACGCGTCCAGTAGACCGCGCATTTGTTCTCTTTCGTGAGATACTTGCAAAGCGTCATCACGACGAGGAACCACGTCCCCTCCTCGACATAGACCAGGGTGTTCCCATAGTCGAGGTACTTTTCAATCTCCTGGTAGTCGGACCAGCGCGTCGGGGTGTGGACGGGGAGGGAGAAGTATCGGCAGCACTTGCCGATGCAGAAGTCGCAGAGACAGGCGCCCGGCGGCACGTCCTCGCGTCGGATCTGCGTTTTGTTCACCGGGTGAACCTCCCCAAACACACCCAGAGAGCCACTCGCCGACGGGCGGCGGAGTCGACCGGACTATCTCAACCCAACCGGCTCTCGAAGGGGTACATATTACCAGGAATCGCGCAGGCTGGCCACGTGCTGGTCGGTCGTCCCGCAGCATCCGCCCACGAGGATCGGTCCCAGGTCGAACCGCTTCCCGGCGATTCGACCGAAGAACGCGACGTCGTCCGCCAACGGAATCTGCTCATTGCGGCTCGGCTTCAGGAAGAGGGGCAGGGGGGTGAACGCGCGAAGCCTTTGCGCGTAATGTAACGCCGCGTCCATGCCCGGGACGCAGTTCACACCAATCGCGTCGGCCCCCAAATCTTCGAGTCGGCGGACGCTTTCCTCGAGCGAATCGGGCCAGAGATAGAGGCTGATGAGGATCGGCGCTGGCGTCAGCGAACGCAAGATCTCGAGCCCCACAACCGCCTGGTCGAGCCGATGCGTCTCCAGGACCAGGGCGTCGGCCCCGGCGGAGAGGAGCGCCTCCGCCTGCTCTCGATAGCTTTTCGGCACTTCCGAAGGGGTCGGGCCGATCGAGCCCAGGACGAAGCGGTTCGGCCCGCTGGCTTCCCTGGCGAGGCAGACACCGGCCTCGTTGATGCGACGGACCTCCGTCTCGCGATCATATCGGCTGAGCCAGTTGCGGTTGGCGCCGAAGGTATTGGTGAGGAGGGCCTCGGAGCCGGCGGCAAGATCGGCCTCGTGGAGCCTTCGGACCACGTCGGGATGCGAGAGGTTCCAGAGGCAGGGATCATCATCCTGGAGCGAGAGGCCCCGCGCGATCAGACGGGTCCCCATGCCGGCGTCGAGCCGGATCGACCGCGACGATAACGCCGGGCGGAACGACTCACTCACCGGCCTTGGGCTTGTTGCGGTACTTGACGCTCACCCGGACGAGGAACCGCTGCTCCTCGTCGGTCAGGGCCGATCGGCCTTCGCGATAGAGCTTGTCCAGGATCTCGTCCATGCGTCGTTCATCCGCGGCCTCACGCGCCAGCCGGCGCTGTTTGCGGACGTCCGAGCGCCGCCTCCGCCACCGCTTGATCGCGCTCTCGCGGTAGGGCCGGACCTTGGCGGCGCTCCCTTCCAGGCTCGTGTACCCTTCCGAGAAGTCGTAGCCGAAGACCCCGTCATCGTAGAAACCGCCGTCTTCGAGCATCCTTGCCTCGGAGCGGGCGATGAGTTCGATCAGGATGGCGAGGAAGATCAGGGTGAGTCCGTCCTGGCGTGGGAGGACGAGGCGAATGACCCCGACGATCGCCAGGATCACGGCGCATGTCCGCGCCACGTAGGGGCCGAGCATGCCGTCCTTCGGCTGGGTGACCGCGACCGTGGCCAGATGGCCCCGGAGGATCCGCCCGGTATCGAACGGCATCGCCGGGATCAGGTTGGCGATGCAGAGGAGATAATTGATGTACCCGAACCAGCCGAGCCACCAGAGCGGCCTACCGAATGGGACGAGATCGGTGGTGCCGGTGATTCGAGGGGCGCCCAGGTCCTTCTCATGGCCGAACGGATTCCACGCGAACTGCGTGTGGAAGAACATCAGCACGGAGGCAGAGATCAGGACGACCAGGAGGTTGGCGGCGGGCCCAGCCAGGGCGACCACGGCCGCGTCGTTTGGGCGGGCGGTGGCCGACGGGCTCACCATGTTGCCGAGCGGCCACAGCCGGACATCCTCCGGCTCGGCCCCCGTCCAGTATGAGGCCAGCGCATGCCCCGTCTCGTGAACGAGCAAGGCGGCCAGGAGCAGGACGATCCACGAGGCCGTGTAGCCTAGGTGGGGCGTCGTCGTGACGACGGCACCGAGGAGGGCCAGGAAGGCGAAAACAGCGAGAGATATGTGGACGCGGATCTCTATACCGAACCAACGGCCGAGAGAAATCGGAGACCACATCAGCGGATCAGTCATCATCTGCCACCCAGGGCGGGTTGCGGACGCTGCGCAAAAAACTCATTCCCTTGAGGATTATAGTGTATCAACCCAGGAGGCAAGTCGCAACGTCGCCAAATCGGGTCTCCGTCCCCCTTCTAAACCCAACCGGGGCCTGATAGTTTGGGGAAACATCCCCACCCTCGAGGAACCACGGCGTTGTCTATCTCTCCGAGCTCTCCAGAGTCGCAGGCCCGTGTTCGCGTCGAGCTTGGGCCGAGGTCGTACGAGGTCCGCGTCGTCAGCGGCGATCGCGATGGCTTCGCCGGATTCGCCCGCTCTAGCCTTGACGCCACATGGTCCGGTCGCACTTGCCACCGCGCCCTGCTGGTGACGGACGAGAACGTGGCCGAGTATCACACCCCGCTCGTCGAGGCCTTCGCCAGCGTCGACATCACCGCGACCCTGGCCGTGGTCCCCTCGGGCGAGACATCCAAGTCATTGGCTGTTGCCTCCGACCTCTACGATGACCTCGTCCGGCTCCGCGCCGATCGCCACACGGCGATCGTGGCGCTCGGGGGCGGGGTCGTGGGAGACCTCGCCGGATTCGTCGCGGCGACGTATGCGCGAGGATTGCCCTTGCTCATGGTCCCGACCACGTTGCTCTCTCAGGTGGACAGCTCCGTCGGCGGGAAGGTCGGCGTCAATCATCCCCGGGCCAAGAACATCATCGGCTCGTTCCATCAGCCCGTGGGGGTCTGGATCGACACCGAGATGCTCCAGACCCTCTCCGACCGCGAGTTCAAATGCGGGCTCGCCGAGGTGGTGAAGTACGGGGTCATCCTCGACGATGCGTTCTTCGACTTCCTCGAGCAGAACGCTGACGCCATCCTCGGCCGAACTCCCGCACCCCTGCGCCACACCATCTCCCGAAGCTGCGAGCTCAAGGCCGACGTCGTCTCGAAGGACGAGCGCGAGGAGACGGGCCTGCGTGCCGTCCTCAACTTCGGGCATACGATCGGCCACGCGATCGAGGCGGTCGCGGGCTACGGCGGCCGCTTCCATCACGGCGAAGCCGTGGCGGTTGGCATGGTCCTCGAATGCCGCCTCGCGGAGCAACTCGGCTGGATCGACGGCTCCATCACCCGCCGCGTCACCGAGTTGCTCGAGCGGTTCGGCCTCCCCGTCCACGTGCGAGGCCTCGACCAGGATGCCCTGATCGAGGCCATGACGCGCGACAAGAAGAATCAGAAGGGGAAGACGCGCTTCGTCCTCCCGCGCCGGATCGGCCTGGTCGAGTTGACGGATGCCGCCGACGAGGCCTTGATCCGATCCGTGCTCTGATCCCGGCCTCAGGGGATTGAACGGGCGATCTTCGAATCCGGAGTGGGCCCCTTCGCCTTGAGCCGGTCGGCAACGATCTTGCCCCAGTGCCTTAGGTCAAACGACGGGTCGTTCTTGCAGACCTCGTCGAGCACGCCGAGGGCCTGGTCCCGATGGTCGAGGTTGCACCCCTCGAGGACGATGATCGCCTCGCCGCGCACCCGCCTATCGTTATCGTTCTTGATGGCGAATTCGAGCTCCCTGAGCCCCGCCTTCGTGTTCGGATCCGAGGCGAAGACCACCAGCAAACGATCAGCCAGGTTGCCCTTCCGAAGTTCTTCGACCGAGGACGCGAGCTCCAGGAGTTTCCCGGGCGTGATTGCCTGCTTAAAGAGCGGGAGGATCTGCCGGAAACTTGAAGGGTCCGACCATTTGTCGACGTATTCGCGGATCGGAGCCAGGGCCTCCGCTTGGAAGTTCTTCGACTGGGCGATCGAACGGATGGCCGCGAAGCTGACACGGTTCTGGGAGTCGGAGGCCAATTTCAACAGGGCGGCCAGGGCTTTCTCATCATGGCCCAGGTGCGGCCCGAGCGCCTCGGCCGCGGCTTCGCGGATGCTCTCGGAAGGATCTTCGACCTGCTCGAGGAGGGCGCGGCGGGACGCTGTGTGCTCGCCTCCGATCAGGCCGATCGTCCGCATGAGGTTGATCCTCGGCTCACGAGAACTTTGGTCGATGACGACCTCCAGCCCCCTATAACGGAAAGGGTTCGTCTCGTCGGACACGGGGGTGCTCAACCGATACACGCGTTGTAGTGCGGAGGCGAGCGACGACTGGACAGATTGTGGATCAGGCCTAAACCCCTGGATTCGACTCGCGACAAGGCCGATTACATTCGGCGAGCTGTCGCCCAGGCCCTCGACGAGCCAGGAAAGGGCGAGGGAGGTGGCCCTGTGAGAGACAATCGTCCCTCGAAGAATGGGGGTCGGCGATCCCATCTGCGCGACCGCTTCATAGGCTTTAGCACGAACCGTCTCGTCCTCATCGTCCCGGAGCGAACGAAGCAGGTCCCATTCCCTCTCCCGCCCCTTTCCATAGATCAAGACGGCCCCTGCGACGGTACGCCTGACCTCAGGGTCAGAGCACTTTGCAAACCTCATCAACGCGGAGATGCCTTCGGGATCGTCGATGGCGATGGCGGCGATGGCATTCAGGGCGTTGTACCAGGGCTTACCCCAGGGTTGGAAGATTCCCTTGGCTTTGCTGGTCGTCTCGGACTCCGATGGGCCCTGAAGTCGAGCCTCCACGATCTTGATGAGGTGGGGCAGGGCGAGGCTGGTGGGCGGCTGCAAATGGCCGAGGGTCGAGGCCGCTTCGGCCCGGACACCTTGATCGGCATCGTCGAGCGCCGCGACCAGGGCCTCGCAGACCCGGAGGGCGGATGGATCCGAGGGGGGGACCTTCTGAAGCTCGCTCGCCGCGGTTTGACGGACCCGGGCATCGGGATCATTCCTCAAGATCTGGGCCAGGGGCAGGCCGATCTTCGGCAAATCCTCGGGGCGGTATCGCTCCCGGAGCATGGCGAGACGCTCGACCGGGTCCCTCTCTTTCCTGATTGCCCGGAACTTCTCGCTCACGGGATCAAACACATCTTGAAGTATCATGTAGACCAAAAAGACCGCGAGCAGCGCGCCGGCGACCGTCAATATCGGATTCGCGTGCTTCATCAATCTTTCGGTCAAGCTCGGCATGGGTTGGGTTCCTGAGAGCTCCATGTCCGCCTTGCACGGGAAAATAGGAATGATGCCTGGATCCTCGGAAGGATGCGGCACTCGAGAGTCGCGGGAGTGCAAGGTCAGGAAGGTGGGTCGCCTCAATCATTTGGTACGATGCATGGTGAGTTTGTGACGGCCACCCATGAGGGTCAAGGCTTTTTTCGGTCCAGGTTTGTGGAATTGAGCAAGCCATTGCTGGGGCATCGAACGGCGAGGGTCGCGAAGTTGGACGACTCATCCGACAGGGCTTCCGAGACTGCGAGCGGTTCCTTGTCGTCGTGGCCTGCTGCTTGTAATCCGTACAGTGGTTCGGTAGCATCGTCGCCACATTGATGTATCGAAACCAAGGCTTTTAGCGAGCGCGGAGCCTAGCGCGTGACTGAGACGGAAATCCGCGACTTGCTCTGCCTGTCGTTGGTCCAGGGCGTCGGGCCGCACACGAGCCGGGCCTTGCTGGAACGGTTCGAGACGGCCGGACGGGTCCTCAACGCAACCATTTCCGAGCTGCGTGAGGTGCAAGGCGTCGGGCCGAAGCTCGCCGAGAAGATCAACCGGGCCCGCAGGGACATCGACGCGGCGGAGGAGCTAGCCTTCTGCCGGTCGAGGGGAGTAAGAGTCATCCCCCAGGGCGACTCGTCGTACCCACCCACCCTGGCCGAGATCCCGGATCCCCCCAGCCTCCTGTTCACCCAGGGGACCATCGAGCCTCGCGACCAGCTCGCGATCGCGATCGTCGGCTCCAGACGCTGCACCCCCTATGGCCTGCGCGTGGCGGAGCGTCTCGGGAGTGCGCTCGCCAGAGTAGGGCTGACCGTCGTCTCAGGCCTCGCACGGGGCATCGACGCCGCAGCCCACCGCGGGGCGTTGAAGGTCGGCGGCAGGACGTTCGGCGTCATGGCCAACGGGCTGGCCGAGATCTATCCCCCGGAGCACGAGGAACTCGCCCACCAGATCGCGGAGTCGGGCGCGGTCATCAGCGAGATGCCGATGCGGCAGGGGCCGCTCGCCGGGCTCTTCCCCCAGCGCAATCGGATCATCTCCGGGCTCTGCCTCGGGGTCGTGGTCGTCGAGGCGACGCCGAGGAGCGGCTCGCTCTCCACGGCCCATCATGCGATGGAGCAGAACCGGGAGGTCTTCGCCGTGCCCGGGCCCGTGGACAGCCTCTCGAGCCAGGGATGCCACCGCCTGATCCGCGACGGGGCACGGCTCGTCGAGACCGTCGACGACATCCTCGAAGAGCTCGGCCCCCTGGTGCGGGAGGTCAAAACCTCGAAGGAAGAGCCGGCCGTCCGCCGCCCGGTCGAACTGACCCTCTCGGATCAAGAACGCTCGATCCTGGGACACCTCGACGACCAGCCGCAAGCCGTCGACGCCCTCATCGCCAGGACCCGACTGACCGCCTCTCAGGTCATGGCGACGCTCAGCGTCCTGGAAATGCGACGGCTCATTCGAAGGCTCCCCGGACAGCACTTCGTCAGGGCCTGAGCCTCTCGCCCCTATGCCTATGAACTCGACGAGTCGAGCTGGACATTGAGCCAGCCGGCGAGGTCGTTGAAGACCACCTCGCGGCCGATCTCATTGAGGGGCTCATGACGCATCTCCGGATACAACCTGAGCGTCTTGTCGTCCGTGCCCAGTCGCTCGAAGACCAACGCTGAACCCTTCGGGCTGGAGACGTGATCGTCCGCCCCGACGAGCATGAGCGTGGGGATCTCGATGCGGCCGGCACGCTCCACCGCCATGGCCCCCGAATCCACCATGCCGAAGAAGAGCGGGGCACTGATCCGGCTATGCCTGAGGGGATCGACGCGATGCTGCGTCTGCATCTCCGGGTCGCGCGTCATCATCTCGGCCGCGAGCTTCGCCGAGAGCGTCACGCCCGGCGCATGGCGGAGCAGGAACCGCCCCAGCGCGAGCTTGTACGCAGGGACGTGAGCAGCCAGCTTTACCGACGGATTCGATGTGATGAGCCCGCTCAGGCCGAGCGAAGGTTCGGCAGCGAGCAGCAGCGCGAGGAGCCCGCCGTTCGAGTGGCCTAGCAAGTATCGAGGGAGACCCGGTCGTTCCCTGGCCGCCCACTCGATGGCCGAGCAAATGTCCTCGACCAGTTCCTGATAGCGGCCGACCACGCCTCGACGGCCGGGGCTGCGGCCGTGGCCTCGGAGGTCGGGGGCCAGGAAATCGACGCGAGACGCCTCGCCGATCGCCTCGGCGACGTGGGCGTAGCAACCCCCGTGTTCCCCAAAGCCGTGGGAGACGATGACGATCCCTCGGGCGTCCCGGCAAGGCCAGAGGCGCCCCTTGAGGTTGATACCGTCCTGCGAAGGGATGTCGACGTCCATTTCCTGGAGCTGGCTGGTAAGCATCAACAAAATCCAAAAAGAGCGAAACCAGGGTCGGGTCCGCCGGCTCGATCAGGAGTCGTTACGCCAGGACCAGGTCCAGTGCCGGTCGGACGTCATCGTCACCGACTCCGGCGGAAGTTCCAGGTCCGCAACGATCCGGCGCACCTCGTCCAGGGTCAGGGCCGCGTTGAGCGAGGCGCCGAAGAGGTCCCGGGCGAATTGAGGCTCCGAGCCGGCGTAGGTGGCGACGAGGTGTTCGATCTCGGCCAGAGAGTCGGGGCGTGCGAGGTCGCGTACGAACAACGTCCCCCCCTTCGCGACGAGCCTGGACATCTGGTCGAAGACGGGAGCCGGGTCGGGGATGTGGTGGATGATCGAGTTGCTGACGACGGCCTCGAATGCCTGATGCAACTGGGCCAGGCTCTTGGCATCATCCAGCCGACAGGCGATCCTCCCCCCGAATCCCGCCCGCCCGATATTCAGCGCGGCACGTTCGAGCATCGCCGTGGAGAGGTCCAGGGCGACCACTCGGGCCTCAGGATCGACCTGGCAGAGGCGGATGGGGATGAGCGCGGTCCCAGTGCCAACGTCGAGGATCTCGCCGCCCCGGCAAGATCCGTGGGCCTCGAGGAAGTCGGCCACGAACCGATCGTTGACGAGGGAATGATCCATCTCGTCGTAGACCTTGGCCTCTTCCGCGGTATCCATCACCTCGGGCTCGAGGACGCGGTCGATCATCGTGTCGCACTCCTGGAGGTGATGATCTCGGGATGTCTCGGTCTCGGCCTGCGATCGAGACTCGATGGTCCGGCAGCCGTATTGATCCGACGGGAGCGTTGGGATGAGGATCTCGACGCCCCCGTCGGCTTCACAACTCAGAGGGCGGCCGCGGCGGCCTTGGCGGTCGCGAGGCACTGGACGAGGTCGGCATACGGGTTCTCGGGAGACTCCTCGTACTCGACCGCGAGGCAGTAGGAGTAGTTGATCTTCGCCAGGGCCTTGAAGAGGTCGACCGTGCGGAGGTCCCCCTTGCCCAGGATGGTGAAGTGCTCGGCGTCCTTGACGTCCTTGAGGTGGACGCCGTAAACCCTCTTGCCGAAGACCTCGACGGCGCGGACGGGGTCTTCCTTCGAGCGGAGGAAGTGTCCCGTATCGACACAGCAGCCGATCTTGGGGTGATGATCCTTGATCACCTTGGCAATCTTGTCGATCAGGTCGTAACGGTGTCCGGGGCCGTGGTTGTGGATCCCGACGGCGATGCCGAACTCCTCGACCAGCTTGTCCAGGCTCTCGAAGCTATCGGGATCGGGGTCGGCGGAGACGTAGTCGACGCCAAGCTCCTTGGCGAACGTGAAGATGTTCTTGTTCGCGGCATGGTCCTTGGTGAAGTGGACGACGCCGTAGCCGATGACCTTGACGCCCTCGGCCTCGACCTTCTTCTTGCTGGCGGCAACCGCCGCGGGGTCGGTCGAGGGGGGAACGTGCGCCGGGTACGACTCCCAGAAGTGCAGGCCCAGCTCCTTCGTCACGGCCAAAGCCTTCTCCACGTCAGCCTGGCCCCCCTTGGTGTAGCCACGCAGCGAGTAGCTCTGGAGCCCGAGCTTGAAGGGACCATACGGGGCCTCGGCGAAGGCCGGGCGGAGCTGGCTGCCCAGCGAAAGGGCACCCAAAGCCGCGATTCCGCCGGAAAGGATGTCCCGTCTGGAAATTTTCGTCGTATGGTTGATTGCCATGTTCCATTGCCTCGTGAGCGATGAGTCGCCGTCTCGACCGTCGAGCTTCAACGGCCGTCGTAGGCTAGACCCGATTCAGACCGCGGGAATAGGGTCCGAGGCTATCCGAAGCGTGCGGCGCCTGCCAGAGCCCCGTGAGAATTGGGAAGTCTTAAGACTCTCGTGAGTATTGAGTGATCTTGTCGTTAAGCCTCGAAGATTGATACTATCCCATGCGTGCTGGGATCAATCCTGCCCTGCTTGCACCTCCGCTGGGGATTAGAAGCGAGGAGCCTTCCATGCCCGCCCCGAATAGCGTCTTAGGAACTCTCAAGCCGATGGGTGGCGGAGATCCCATCCCCTTGCTCAAAGCGGAGTTGGTCGTCGGCCGTCGTGCTTCATGCGACATCTGCCTCGACTTCTCCAACATCTCGGGCAAGCACTGCGTGCTCCGGTTTTCGAACAACGTCTGGCACGTCCGAGACCTCGGCAGCACCAACGGCACGACGGTCAACGGGGCGGGGATTGCCAGCGACCACTCCGTGATGCCGGACGACGAGCTTGGTATCGCCGGGCACCTGTACAACCTCGACTACGAGCCGGCAGGTCCCGACAGCATCATGAACAAGCATATCCTCGATGAGGACATCACCGAATCCCGACGCCGGCACTCGCTCATGGAGCTGGCGGGCCTCGACACCGACGGGAACAAGCCTCGCCCCCGGCAAACCAAAGCCCCGGAAGCGATCGAGCGTCTCTCCGTCGATGAGGCCGAGTTCGAAGACGCGATCCCGGATAATGTCAGGAGCGAGAGCTCGCCCCTCGTGCAGACGAGCGACGACGACTTCTTCCGCATGATCCAGGAAGACGTCGACAAGGGCTCCTAAACCGGGGCCGCAGGACGTTCGAAAACCAGTCGACGCATGCCATAGGCCGGGGACGAAGTCATTCGCCCCCGGCCTATTCCACGGTCACGCTCTTGGCCAGGTTGCGCGGCTTGTCGATGTCGCACCCTCGGATCCTCGCGACATGATAGGCGAGGAGTTGGAGGGGCACGACCGCCACGAGCGGCTGCACGACCTCGGGCAGGTCGGGGATGGGCAGGAAGACGTCGGAGAGCGACGCCAGGGACTCGTCCCCCTCGGTCCCCACCGAGATGATCATCCCATGCCGGGCCTTGACCTCCTCGACATTGCCGAGCGTCTTACCGTGGAGGGAGCCCCGAGGCGCAACGAAGATACAAGGGGTCTCACTGTCGACCAAGGCAATCGGCCCGTGCTTCATCTCGGCCGTGGGATAGCCCTCGGCGTGGATGTAGCTAATCTCCTTGAGCTTGAGCGCACCTTCAAGCGCAACGGGGAAGTGGAGATCCCGGCCCATAAACAGGGCGCTCCGCGCCGAGGCAATCCGGTGCGCCGCCGCCTCGATGGCCGGCTCGGTGGCGAGGACACTCGTCAGCGCGGATGGGACCTCTGCCAGGGCATCGGCGACGGCCAGGCCATCGGTGAATGAAAGGTGGCGGAGCCGGCCAAGGTAGAGGGCCAGGAGAGTCATGACCGTGACCTGTGCGGTGAAGGCCTTGGTGCTCGCCACGCCGACCTCGGGTCCGCAGTGCAGGTAAATCCCCCCATCGGCCTCGCGGGCAATAGTGCTACCCACCGTGTTCACGATAGCGAGCGTGGGATGCCCTTGCCGCTTGGCCTCTCGCAGGGCCCCGAGCGTGTCGGCGGTCTCTCCCGACTGGCTCAGGACGAATACGAGCGTGCGGTCGTCGAGTGGTGCGTTCCGATAGCGAAATTCGCTGGCATACTCAACCTCGACGGGGAGGTGCGCGAGACGCTCGATCAGGTATTCCCCCACCAGCGCCGCATGCCAGCTCGTGCCGCAGGCGGCGAAGACGACGCGGCGGACCCGCCGGAGTTGTCGGGGGCTCATGTTCAGCCCGCCGAAGATCGCGGTCCCCTCGGCGCGTCGGATCCGGCCGCGGCAGGCGTCCATCACCGTGTCCGGCTGCTCGCGGATCTCCTTGAGCATGTAGTGCGCGTGCCCGCCGAGCTCCACGGCGTCGGGCTTCCAGTCCAGCCGGTCGATCCTCGGTGTGATCGGCCCGTGCTCCTGGTGCCTGATCTCGAATTTGCCCGGTGTGAGCCTGACGACCTCGCCGTCCTGGAGGTACGCCACGTTCGCGGTGTGAGGGGCGATCGCCAGGGCGTCGCTCGCGAGGAGGTGCTCATCCTCGCCGAGCCCGACCACGAGCGGGCTGCCGAAGCGGGCACCGATGACCTGGCCGGGACACCGCGGGCTCACGACGGCGAGGCCGTAGGTCCCTTCCAGGTAAGGCAACGAGCGTTGCACGGCCTCGTAGAGGTCATCCCCCTCGCCGAGTTCTCGGGCGATCAGGTGGGCGATGACCTCGGTGTCGGTTTGGCTCGCGAAGGCGTACCCTTGCGCCGTGAGTTCGGATCGCAAGGCCGCGTAATTCTCGATGACCCCGTTATGCACGACCGCCACGGCGCGGGCGTTCCCCCCGAGGTGGGGGTGGGCGTTGGCATCCGTGGCGGGTCCGTGGGTGGCCCAGCGTGTGTGGCTGATCCCGCAAGTGCCGCGGGCCGGATTCGCCTCCAGGGCCTCTTCGAGCACCCTGACGCGACCGGCCCGCTTCCTCAACTCGAGGCCATTCTCGCCCAACGTCGCCAGGCCGGCGCTGTCATACCCCCGATACTCGAGGCGGCGAAGGCCGGAGACCAGGATAGAACTCGCGGGATTCCCGCCCGTGTAGCCAACGATTCCACACACGGCCCCCTCCTGGTCCGGACTGCGGCGACCTCGAATTGACCCTCCACATTGGAACGCGACCGGGCCGAACCTTCAACACTCTTGACTGGTTACTTGCGCGGCTTGCCTCCGGTCGAGGCCTTCTTCCGGATTTCCGGGGGCGAGGA
The DNA here is from genome assembly GCF_049331405.1 of Singulisphaera chitinilytica. Lineage (NCBI taxonomy): Bacteria > Pseudomonadati > Planctomycetota > Planctomycetia > Isosphaerales > Isosphaeraceae > Singulisphaera > Singulisphaera chitinilytica. Next base: position 3,693,043 of record NZ_CP186274.1, on the reverse strand, counting down.
GGGGGGCATCAGTTCATTCGCCTTCTCATCGGTCTCCGGGGCCACCTGCTTGATGATGCTGTCGAGCGCGTCCTTGAGCTGGTCGACCACCTTTGAGGCACCGACCTCTTCGAGTTTCGTCGCAGCCTTGGCCGAGTCTCCGATTTCGCCCCAGCGGCCGACGAGGATCGGCAGGTCGTTGAAGCGGGCGCGGAGGCGTCGGACGAGATACCGGGCCGTCGTGAATCCGCCCGGCGGGAGGTGCGAGACGACCACGACTCGAGGTTCGAGCTCCAAGATCATCTCGGCCAGCTTCAAGGGGGTGCTCGTCTCGGCGATGATCTGGAACTTCAGATGATTGGATTTCAGGAGAATGCCCAACATCCTCAGGACGAACACGTCCGTCTTGTTGTTCGACTTCACCCCAACGATGTGGGCGTCGGTGTCATCCAGGTCGGTCGCGGGCGAGGTCGGGACCTCGAGGTCGTCGAGCACGTCGGAGATGAATCGGAGGATCAAAGCGCGGTCGCGCATCTCAAGCTCGCCTCGGGCGTAGTCACGCTCGACTCGAGAGAGCGTCGGGACGAGGAAGTCGTCGAACACATCGGCGACCGGCTTCTCCTTGAACGCCTCCTCGAGGATGTCCTGGGCCTCGTCGAAGTCGCTGACCAGGAGCCTCTGATAGAAGCGCACGCTGGCAGAAAGCGGTGGATCCTCACCGAGGAGGATGGAAAACACCTTCAGGCTAGGGACCGATTTGCCGAGGACGGCGAGGCAAACGGTGAGAGGCGTCGAGAGGAGCAGGCCAAGCATGCCCCAGAGCCACGTCCAGAACATGGCCGCGACGAGGAGGCCGAGGGCCGTTACCCCGGTCGTCTTCCCGTAAACGACCGGCTCGACGAAGCTGTTCGCGACGACCTCGAGCGCGGCGAAGAGGGCGACCACGAGCAGGGGCTCACGCCAACCTTCAAAGCTGGCGACCGAGAAGGCCAGGGGGAGGGCGAAGGCCGTCGCCGGTCCGACGTACGGGATGAAGCGGAGCAGGGCCGCCACCAGCCCCCAAACGGCCGCGAGCGGGACGCCGATCGCCCAGAGGCCAATCGAGACGATCAGGCCGAACATCGAGTTGACCGTGGCGAACATGATGAGGTAGCGGCTGATGCGCCGACCGACCTCTTCCATGGTCTTGGTCGTCAAGCTCACTCGCCCCTGTCCCACGAGGCGTATCACCCGGTCGTTGAGGTCCTCGCGTGTCGAGAGAATGAACAGCACGAGGACGAGCACGAACGCGCCGACGCCCGCACTTTCGAGATAAGGGCCGACGGCCGACTGCAGCCTCTGGGTGAACGACGGTTGCGTCACCACGTTGACCGGGACCGCCGAGTTCGAGGTCGGGGGCGAATCCACGGATTTCGCCAGATTGCCGGCTGTCGTCAGGAGTCGTTTGACAGCCCCTTCTTCGCGAGGCTTGAGGAAACGGAACTTCTTCTCGATGTTCTTCTGTAGTTCCTCGGGGTTGATGTGCTGGGCCAGCGTGGCGATTTGCTCTCCCACCTTGTAACTCACGAACCCCATCACCCCGATCGCCAGGAGCAAGGTGAGGACAACCGAGAGGAACCTGGGCACCCCGCGTTGCTCGAAGAATTTGGAGATCGGGGCCAGTGCGAAACTGAGCAGGACCGCGAGGGCGAGCGGTTTCAGGACCTCGGAAGCGAGCGACATGAAGGCGATCGCGGCGAGGATCAGGAAGGTCGTGATCACTGACGGATTCACGGTCAGTGTTTGTCGCTTCGAGGCCAAGGTTTGGGTTCCTTGAAGTGAGAGTCGTCGATTCCGTGCGCGAGTCTTGCGATCAACAGCGATCGCCACCCCGAGTCGACTTCGCATCCTTTCCTAGGCACAGAAGCGAATCACATGCCCAGACCCGGGCGCGTGAGTTGCGGCATCGTCAGCCGATGTTGTTGCGGAGCCCGACGAACCACGAAGGCAAACCGTTGAGGAAATCCATGGGACCCAATCCATCGAATCGACGTGAGTTCATCCAGGCGGGGGTCGCCGGCCTGGCCGTGGCGAGTTTCATCACGAGCGCCTCGGCCGCCGAGAAGAACGCGGGGGGCATCCCTCTACGCCCGCTCGGGAAGACCGGCGAACAGGTGAGCCTGCTCTGCCTCGGGGGTCATGCCTGCACGAACCCGCAGAAAATGTCCGAGAAGGAGAGCCTCGCCCTCATCCATCGAGCGGTCGACGAGGGCATCACTTTCATGGACAACGCCTGGGACTACCACGACGGGCTTGCGGAAGAGCGCATGGGCAAGGCCCTCGCCGAGGGGGGCCGTCGCGACAAGGTCTTCCTGATGACGAAGTGCTGCGGCAGGACCGCCAAGGACGCCCAGTCGAACCTCGAGGACAGCCTCAGGCGGCTCAAGACCGATCACCTCGACCTCTGGCAGTTCCACGAGATCGTTTACGACAACGACCCCGACTGGATCTTCGACGTCGAGGGCGCGATTCACACCGGCCTGAAAGCCGTCCGCGAGGGTAAAGTCCGCTACCTCGGCTTCACGGGCCACAAGGACCCGTCGATCCACCTCAAGATGCTCTCCGAGCCGTATGACTGGGCCTCGGTTCAGATGCCGCTCAACGTGATGGATGTCCATTACCGCAGCTTCCAGAAGCACGTCTTGCCGGAGTTGAATCGCCGCGGGATCGGCTGCCTCGCCATGAAGAGCCTGGGGGGCTCGGGCCAAATCGTTTCCAAGGCCGGGATCCCGGTTGAGGAGGCCCTGCGCTACGTCCTCTCCATGCCTATCTCGACGCTCGTCTCAGGGATCGATTCGATGAAAGTCCTAGAGCAGAACCTCAAAATCGTCCGCGAATTCACGCCATTGCAGGACCAGGAGCGCCAGCAGATCGAGGCCAAAACGATCAAGCTCGCGGGGGACGGTCGGTTCGAGCTCTTCAAGTCGTCCAAGGCCTTTGATGGTCCTGTCCATCGCAAGCAGCACGGGTTCTCGACGGAGATGCCGGGCTGACGTCGACACTTACCTCGCCCATCCGACCGAAAACCCTTGGAAATATTTTTCAGTTCCCGAGCCGTTAGTTCGTGCCGATAGGAAGAACACTTCCCAGCGATGGGCGAGCCGGGGGAATCCCCAGTACGAGGCTTCATTCGAACAGATGGGTGATCGCGAAAACGCAAGAGGGCGGCCACAGGGCCGCCCTCCTTTGTTGTTGATAGTGACATTGCGAACGTGGGCTCAGGCGAGGTTGACGATGTTCGCCTGCTCGTCGACGTCGATCCGCTCGGCGGCGGGGACCTCGGGAAGTCCCGGCATGCGGACGATCTCGCCGGTGAGCGTGACGAGGAAGCCGGCCCCCGCGGCGATCTCGACGTCTCGAACCGTGAGGGTGAAGCCCTTCGGGCGACCCCGGAGCTTGGGGTTGTCCGACAGCGAATCCTGGGTCTTGGCCATGCAGAGGGGGAGATTGCCGTAACCAAGCTTCCTGGCCTTGCGGAGCTTGGCCTCGGCCGCCGGGAGGATGTTCACACCATCGGCGCCATACATGGCCTTGGCGATCGCCTCGAGCTTGCGCTCGGCCGGCCACTCGAGCGGGTAGAGGGGCTGATAAGGTGTCTCCGGCCCTTCCGTCGCCGCGACGACCTTCTCGGCCAGATCCGTTGCCCCGACTCCCCCTTCGCCGAAGACGTTGGCCGTGGCGCTCGGGATGTTGCGGCCCGCGCAGAAGCGATGGATGATGTCGAGCTCTTCGGGGGTGTCGTCCGCGAACTGGTTGATGGCGACGACGGTCGGCTTGCCGAAATGCGCCGCACTATCGAGGTGGGCGGCGAGGTTGACCAGGCCGCGTTCCACGGCCGAGGGGTCAGGCGTCTTGAGGTCCTTGAGGTCGAGCCCGCCGTGCATCTTCAAAGCACGCACGGTCGCGACGATGACGATGGCCGCGGGGTTGAAGTTCCCCGACCGGCACTTCAAGTCGAAGAACTTCTCGCCGCCCAGGTCGAAGGCGAAGCCCGCCTCAGTCACGGCGTAATCCGCGTGGGCGAGGGCCATCCGCGTCGCCAGGACCGAGTTGCAGCCGTGGGCGATGTTAGCGAATGGGCCGCCGTGGACGAAAGCCGGGGTCCCTTCACGAGACTGAACGAGGTTGGGCTGGATGGCCTCGTTGAGGATCGCCGCCATCGAGCCGATGACCTTCATCTCCTTGGCGAGGACCGGCTTCCCCTGGTCGTCATAGCCCACGAGGATCCGCTCGAGCCGGGCGCGGAGGTCGGCCGGGGAGTCGGCGAGGCAGAGGATCGCCATGACCTCGCTGGCGGCGGTGATGTCGAAGCCCGACTCGCGAGGAACCCCCTGGTAGGGCCCGCCCAGGCCGATGACGATCTTGCGCAGGGCTCGATCGTTCATGTCCAGCACACGCTTCCAGAGGACGTGGCGCGGGTCGAGCCTCGTGTTCTCGAAGTGGAGCTTGTTGTCGATGGCGGCCGCCAAAAGGTTGTGGGCCGCCGTGATCGCGTGGAAGTCCCCGGTGAACTGGAGGTTGATCTTGTTCGACGGCTCAAGCCGGCTCGCTCCGCCTCCCGTCGCACCTCCCTTGCGCCCGAAGACCGGGCCCATGGAAGGCTGCCTCAGCGCCAGGGCCGAGTGCTTGCCGATCTTGCGGAGCCCCTGCGCCAGGCCGATGGAGACGGTCGTCTTCCCCTCGCCGGCCGGGGTCGGGGTGATCGCCGAGACCAGGATCAGCTTACCCGGCGAGCGGCCCGAACGCTCGATGGCCTCGAGTCGCACCTTGGCCTTATCCCGGCCATAAGGCTCGAGATACTCGGCGGAAATCCCAAGACCTTCGGCGACTTCGGTGATCGGTCTGAGATTGAACTCGGTTGTACCCATGCGACGAGGCTCACCATTCTGGACTAGGAGATGCGTGCGAGATCCATTCGATCTACGGAGCGTGTCCTGGACATTCGGCGATGGCCGGGAGGCCAGGGCGTCGAGCCACATCATGGGGACGCGACGCCCGGCCTGAATCGCTGAGCAGGGGGCCGAGTCGCGAGAGCGACTCAACCCCCGTCGCGAGTCTCAGCTCACTTCAAGTACTTCTCAAGCCAGCCCATCACTTCCCGCCACCAGAGGATGCGGTTCGCCGGCTTGGTGATCCAGTGCCCTTCGTCGGGGAAGAAGACGAAGCGGCTCGGGATCCCTCGCCGCTGGAGGGCGGTGAACATGCCGAGGCCCTGTCCTTCGTGGACCCGGTAGTCGAGGGCGCCGTGGATCACGAGGGTCGGCGTCTTGAAGTTCTGGATGTACGAGCTCGGCGAGCGCTCACGATAGTGCTCGGGTTTCTCCCAGGGGGTCCCGCCGAATTCCCACTCGGGGAACCAGAGCTCCTCCGTCGTGCCGTACTTGCTCGTGAGGTCGAAGACCCCGGCGTGGCTGATGAGGGCCTTGAAGCGGTCGGTATGCCCAGCGATCCAGTTGACCATGAACCCGCCGTAAGAGCCTCCCGCCGCCGCGACCTTCGAGCCGTCCAGGAAGCTGTACGACTTGAGGGCGTGGTCCAGCCCCAGCATGAGGTCGTCGTAGACCCGCCCGGTCCAGTCCTGGCTGATCTGGTCGGTAAACTTCTGGCCGTAGCCGGTGGAGCCTCGGGGATTGATCGCGACGACGGCATAGCCCGGGGCGGCGAACATCTGGTAGTTCCAGCGGTTGTGCCACTCGTTATGCCAGGCCCCTTGCGGTCCGCCGTGGATCAGGAAGACGACGGGGTACTTCTTGTTCGGGTCGAATCCTGGGGGTCGAACCAGCCAGCCCGAGACCGAGTCGCCGTCGGCCCCCTTGAAGCGGAATTCCTCCGCCTCGGCGAGAGCCAGGCCTGAGATCAGCTCGGCGTTGTGCCTCGTGAGTGCCTTGATCCCGCTACCATCAGCCTTCGCCGTGTACAGCTCATTCGGATGGGCGGCGTCCCCACGCAGGAAGACGAGGTCTCCGCCACCGGGGCCGACCTGAACCCCCGTGTTGACGCCCCCGTGAACGCGGATCTCCTGCAAGGGTTGCTCGCCCGCGCGGATCTCGAGGATCGGCTCGCCGCCGAGGTCGTCGATCACGGCGAAGAGCCGGGCAGGGGAGGCGCCGACGCCCGTCGACCAGGCGTACGAGAGCACGGGCCGATCGAGCCGCTCGCTGCTGTACTCGAGGCTCCCCGCCGGGCGATCGAGGACCTTCAGGACCCAGAGGTCCGACTCGAACCCCGCGCGGGACTGGCTCGTGTAGGCGAAGTGCTTGCCGTCGGGTGAATACGACGGCTGAGAATCGGCGCCGAGGTTGGACGCTGTCTGATTCTTGCGCTCGCCCCCCTCGGCGGGAACCGTCCAGATATCGGTGTTCGTAGACCAGGCCATATCCTTGGCGGGCTCGGCCGTGAAAGCGACCTCCTTGCCGTCGGCCGAGAACGCGTAGTCGTTCGAGCCGCCGAAGGGAGCAGGGGGGCTGTTCACCTCGAGGTCTGGCATCAGGTCCTTCGCGGCGCCCGTCTGGGCGTCGACGACGAAGACGTGGCTGCGCTTGCCCTCGTCCCATGAACTCCAATGCCGGATCATGAGCTTATCATAAATGCGAGCCTTGCTCTTGGTCGCCTCTTTCTCCTTATCCTGGGCGGCTGTCGCGTCGGGCGTCTTGCCGGGATAGACCTCGGCGGCCACCACGAGCTTGTCCCCCTTCGGCGACCAGACGGGGCCGGCGACGTCGATGGGAAGCTTGGTGAGTTGCCTCGCCTCGCCTCCCTCGAGCGGCAGCAGCCAGACCTGGCTCGAGCCGCTCCGGGTCGACGTGAATGCGATGGTCTTGCCGTCGGGGCTCCAACGCGGGTGCGAATCCGCCCCGGCCGAGGTCGTCAGCCGCTTCGGCTCCCCGCCCGCCGTCGGGACGAGCCAGAGGTCGCTGTTCGACTTCTCCGTGGCCCGATCCAGCTCCGTCAACACATAGACGATCCAGCGCCCGTCGGGAGAGACCTGCGGGTCGGCCACCGACTTCACCGCGAGCAGGTCGTCGATCGTCATGGGCCTCCCCGCCGCGAAGGCGGGGGCGACCATCATCATTCCGAGCAGACCCATCAACAATAGCTTCATCGATCCTCCCTCACATATGCCGGATCAAAGCCGTCCATGTCCCATCTTCTTCAGCAGCGGGCTCAGCAGCAGCAGCACCACGCCCGGCCCGATCGACGTGAAGATGAGGAACGTCCACATGTTGATGTGCGTTTCCTTGAGCAACTCTTCCAGCTTCCCGGCCAGGAAGTTCGCCACCGCCGTGCAGACGAACCACCCTCCCATCATGAGGGAGGCGACCTTAGGGTGCGCCAGTTTGTTGACGAGGGAGAGTCCGATCGGAGACAGGCAGAGTTCGCCTAACGTGTAGAGCAGATAGACGCACACCAGCCAGAGCGGGCCGACCTTGCCGAACTTCGCCGCCTGGCTCTCGGCCGTCGCCATGATCGTCACGCCAAGGCCGAGGACAATCAGCCCCAGGCCCATCTTCGCCGCCGAATTCAAGGCGTATTTCGTGCGATCGAGCTTACCCCAAAGCTGGGACATGATTGGGGCCATCGCGATAATGAGGAACGGGTTAACCGACTGATACCACGAGGCGGGAAACTCATATCCGAATACGAATCGATTGGTCTTCTCTTCCGCGAACAGCGTCAGCGTGCCGCCCGCCTGCTCGAACGCCATCCAGAAAACGATGGAAAACATGGAAACAAAAAAGATGACAGCAAGCCTTTGCCAGTCGACGCCGGTGAAGGGGAGGCTTGTCGGGTCATCTTCGGCCAATGTGCCCGCGTCCCGCTTGGCGTCGAGGGAGCCTGTTGGGTGTTGGACCTTGAGATTAGATTCGGTAAAGGTGCATAGCAGAAACGTAAAACCTACATATACCAGCGCCAACAAGATCCAATAAGATAGGACGAGCAACGATCCAGAGCGTCCCCCGGCTTGCGCGATCTGGGCTGCCGGCTTGAGGGCGACGAAGACCAAGCCAACCCCGAGCACGGTCAGTACGATGACATGCACGATGTCGATTGGGAAGAATCGGTGTGGCCCTTCCCCGCGTCCAGGAGGATATCCCTGGTTCCCCAGGACCCGCTGCATGAAAATAAAAGTGAGCAGGGCAAGAAGCATTCCAACCCCGGCGGCCCCGAATCCGTAATGCTCCCCTAAGCCCTGCTGCTTCGCGAGGAAGCCGCAGACGAGGGGTGAGATCGATGCCCCGAGATTGATACCCATGTAGAAGATGGTATAGGCGCTGTCTCGCCGACTATCTCCGGGTTCATACAATTGCCCGACCATCGTCGAGATATTCGGCTTGAAGAATCCGTTGCCCAGGATGATCAGGCCTAGCGCCATGTAGAGATGCTCCTCGAAGGCCATGGCGAAATGGCCGAGTGCCATGAGCAATCCACCAATCAAGATAGCTTTACGCTGGCCGAGGAACCTGTCTGCGAGCGGCCCACCCAGGAGCGGCGTCAGATAGACCAGGCCCGTGTAGGTCGCGTAGAGCCCAAGGGCTTCCTCACGCTTGTATCCCAGCTTGCTCGTGAGATAGAGCACCAGCAGCGCCCGCATCCCGTAGTAGCTGAACCTCTCCCACATCTCGGCGCTGAAGAGGACGTAGAGGCCCTTGGGATGTCCCACTTTGGGCCCGTCGGCCGTCACCTCGAGTTCGGCAGAATTCGACATGCGAACACAACTCTCTGTTTGCGGTGGGGAGAGGGACCGCGACCTTTGATTCGGACATGGACCGCGCGCTCGCGACCGAAACCGGAACGCGAACAAGAGTAACGAATCATCCCGAGGTTCCCAAGCCCCTCCTGGCCCGCGCGCTGAGACGGGGCCTCACTCAAGGCGGCGAGGAACTGGCCGCGGCCGGCGTCCTGGCGGGAAGCCACTTCAGCAGGTAAGGCATGCAGGCGACCGGGCCGGGGTCGCGGAAGAGCAGAGGAGCCCGGATCAATTCCGCGTGGTTTGCGTGGATCGTCACGTGGTCGACAACGCCGGGGAGTTTCGTCCGCTCGACGGTCACGCAGCCGTCCCCCGTGCCGTCGCTCACCTCGTCGAGTTGATCCTCGACCTCGGCCGAGGCCAGTCGCACGAGCCCACCGAGCAGGCCGCCACCTTTGCGGACGGTCGCCATCCGGGACTCGACCTGAGCACGCATCTCGCGCGTGACGAAGCCGACATCCCCGGCGATGATCCGGTAGCGGACGCCCGCTCGCCTGGGGTTCTTGTTCAAGGCCTTGAGAAACCGGCTTCCGGGCAGGATGTCCTTCGCCGCCTCGCCGAGCCCGTCCCCCAGGTGCGAGAGGGCCTCGGCATGTTTGTTCCCCCTGACGGCACGGACGCTATCCAGGAGTTGGAGCAACGTCTGGATCTTCGCGAGGCTCGACCCCTGGTTCACTGGGGCGATCAGGATGAGATCCGACACGTCGTTGTCGTAGACCCCGTCAGTCTCGACATAGGAACGCGAGACCAGGGCCCCCATGGAATGCGCGACGATCGCCCAGGGCCTCGTCTCACCATTCTTGTGACGGAACTCCGCCCAATCCTTCCGAAAGCGGTCGCACGAATCTTCGAGCTCCCGGTTGAACGGATAGTCGAAGACGACTACCCCGAACCCGGCGGCTTCGAGTGGCGGGATCATGTGCACGAAGCCGCCCGATGATGAATTCAATCCGTGCACGAGGCAGATCGTCGGCCGACCGGGATCGTTGGGCCTGTAGGACGGACGAGCACGCATCCCATACTTGGCCTCGCGTCGGGCTTCTTGTTCAACATGCTCGGCCAGCTTCCTAAGTCGCTGAATCCAGTCCGCCCGAGAATCGCCGGTCGTCCGAGTCCGGTCCAGGGAGACCACGAGCGACTTACCGTCCAAGCTCAAGGACGCGGCCGGGCCGAGCAAGCCTTCGAGGGCGTTCCGGGAGACTCCGCCTCCGACACCTGCCACGGGCACGCTCAGCGAGCCCTCGGGCTTGACCACGGCGATGCCGGTCGCTTGTCCCAGGGTCACGACGAACTGGCCCACATCCAAATCGCGACCCGCCTCCAACGCGATCCGGACCTCGAGCGGCCGGCTGTTCGTCTCATCTCGACCATTCGACGATCCGCCGAGGCTGCACGCGACGGCAATCAACAAAGCGAGCATGGCGAGCTCTCAAACCATCCCGAAAGTCGATTCAGTCCATTCCCGATGGCCCCGGATTATAGGCGGACCGGGTTCCGGGGCGAATCCGGGAGGCGGGTCTTCGAGAGAGAAGCGATTTTCGCCCGTACTACAATGTCTGATAATGGTCCTTATGTTCGGTTCCCAGGCCAGGCCAACCGCCAGAGCCCTAAAACTCCCCTCCGGGACGATAATTCGGGCACCGGCCCTTGGGAATGCCCAACTGTCGCTCAGACCCCGAAAATAGTGAGAATTGACGCAATTCCGAGAATTTGCATGATACGCAAACTCTCTCCCCCCGCTGTCACGCCGCTTCGCGATTGAAATCGCGGGTTCTCATTCCCGCGATGACGATGCGAAGACCATGAGCAATGCTGTGAACAGCCCGCGGACGACCGGTGGCAAGGAGTGCCGACCATGGCGAGAACGGAAACGGAATCCATGCTCGGCGACGTCTCGTCGAGCCAATCCGGCTCGATTCAGGATCCCAACCGGCCACTGCCGCTGAGGATCGAACCCATTGTCGAGCCCTGGGTTACGCGTGCAATCTTTGGCTTCGTCGTCCTCGGGATTGTGATGCGGCTCGTCCGCTACTTGTTGAACTTCCCACTCTGGTGTGACGAGACGATGATCGCGGCCAACTTCCTGAGCCGAGATTATTCGGACATGTTCCGGCCCCTCGATTACCGGCAGGTCTGCCCCCTGCTCTTCCTTGTGGTCGAGCTGACCTCGGTCAAGCTCTTCGGCTTCAACGAGATGAGCCTGCGGCTCTTTCCGATTATTTGTGGCGTGGCGAGCGTGCCGGTTTTCCGGCACTTCGCCGGGCGGATCATGAGCGGCGTCCCGCTGCTGATCGCCGTGGCCATCTTCGCCGTCGCCGGATGGCCGCTACGCTACGTCGCGGAAGTGAAACCTTATGGGTCCGACCTCTTCGTGGCCCTGGTCTTCCTGACGATGGCCGTGGAATGGTGGCGGAAGCCCGAGCGGCCCCTCTGGCTCTGGATCATGGCGGTCGCCTCGCCGATCGCCGTGGGGCTCTCCTACCCGGCGATCTTCATCGTGGGGGGCGTGGGGATCGGGCTCCTCGCCATGGTCTGGAGATCGAAGCGGCTGGCGATCTGGCTGCCTTACGTAGCGTTCAACCTCGGGGCGGTCATCACCTTCATGGTGCTGCTCTCCTTCTACAAGACGGCCCCGCAGGATCACACGTACTTCCACGATGCCTGGGCCCCGGCCTTCCCGCCGCTCAACAGCATCACGGGCTTCGTCGTCTGGTTCTTCTCCATGAACACGGGCCACATGTTCGCCTATCCCGAGGGGGGCGAACGTGGCGCGAGTACATTGACGTTCCTCTGCTTCGTGGTCGGTGCCATCGTGCTCTGGCGGCGCGATCGGAGGGCCATCCTGGGGATCTGCCTCGCCCCGTTCGGCCTGGCCATGCTTGCCGCGGCGATCCATCGCTATCCGTATGGGATGAGCGCCCGGACAATGCAGTACATCGTTCCGATCGTCTGCCTGCTCACCGGCCTCGGGGCGGCCGCACTCATCGAACGCCTGCCGAGCTTCCGTTCCCGAGGGCACATCCTCGGTGGGATGGTCCTCCTGCTGGCGTTGCTGGGGCTCGGCCACATCGGCTTCGACGCCGCCCACCCCTACAAGACAGCCACCGACCAGAAGGCCCGCGCGTTCGCGGAATGGTTCTGGACGGACCTCGCAAGGGATGCGGAACTCGCCTGCGTGAAGCAGGATCTGGGCGTGGAGTTCCGGCCCGAGCACTGGAAGAACGACGCGACGGATACGTATCTCTGCTATCAGAAAATCTACTCGGCGAGACACGGGCAGGGGGCTCCCATCCGGCTCGACGCCGTCTCGGAGAAGCATCCCCTGCGCTGCGTGCTGTTCAACGAGATGCCGCAGAAGACTCCGGAATTCCAGCGATGGATGGCCGGGATGCTCGAGCATTACGAGCTCAAGGACTTCGACAAGTACAACGTCAGCTCGGTCGAGAAGAAGCTCGGGCCAACCTGGCACTCGCTGTACATCGTCTATGAATTCGTGCCGAAGCAGGGGGTCACCCCGCCGGTCTCGATAAGCCAGCTTTCGGCGGATAAGACAAGGCGTTGAGCCCTTCTCCGTTCCACCCAGGGAACCCCCGACGGCCCACGCGACTCTTGCCCGCGTGGGCCGTCCCGTTGTACAGTACAATGGGGTTACCGGACACGAACTTAGGACAGTGCGAAGGGATGTGGGGCGTGACGCTTCTGGAGACTTCTTTTCCCGATCTCCCCAAGCGTCAGGGGAAAGTGCGAGACGTGTACGACCTCGGCGACAGGCTCCTGCTCGTCGCCACGGATCGCATCAGCGCCTTCGACTGGGTCCTGCCCACCGGGATTCCTGATAAAGGCCGCGTCCTCACCGGCCTCAGCTCCTTCTGGTTCGACTGGCTCGACGTCCCCAACCACCTGCTCTCCACCGAGATCGACGACGCGGGGCTCGACCTCTCCGACGAGGCACGCGAGACCCTCTCAGGGCGCTCGATGATCGTCAAGAAGGCTCGCGTCGTCCCGTTTGAATGTGTCGTGCGCGGTTATATCTCGGGCAGTGGATGGAAAGAGTACCGCTCGAGCGGGACCATCTGTGGCGAGCCCCTGCCCCCGGGCCTGACCGAGAGCGACGAGCTCGATCGGCCCTACTTCACGCCCGCGACGAAGGCGGAGTCGGGACACGACGAGAACGTCTCCTTCGCGAGAATGGCCGCCGACATCGGCGCGGACCTGGCGAAGACCCTGCGAGACCGCAGCGTCGCGATCTATCTCGCCGCCAAGGAGCGTGCGAAAGAGAGAGGCCTGATCCTCGCCGACACCAAGTTCGAATGGGGCATCGACGAGGCCGACGGATCCTTGATCCTGATCGACGAGGTCCTCACCCCCGACAGTTCGCGATACTGGGCGGTGGAGACCTATTGCCCGGGCGGACCTCAGCCCTCGTTCGACAAGCAGTTCGTGCGGGACTGGCTGGAGGCCACGGACTGGGACAAGTCGAGCCCCCCTCCCGCCTTGCCCGATGACGTGATCATGAAGACGCGTCAAAAATACGTGAACGCCTACGAGATCATCACTGGCCGCGATTTTCCCTGGAAATGACATGCTCCGCTACCTGACCGCCGGCGAGTCGCACGGGCCAGCCTTGACCACTATCGTCGAGGGGTTCCCCTCCGGGATCGTCCTCGACCACGAATTCATCAATTTCGAGCTCAAGCGAAGGCAAGGGGGTTACGGCCGGGGCAAGCGGCAGACCCTCGAGACCGACCGCATCTTCGTCGAGTCGGGGACGTACCAGGGAATCACCACTGGCGCCCCGATCACGCTCCGGCTCGCGAACAACGACGCGAAGCTCGAGCGTCTCCAGCAGCCCGCCTCGCCCCGAGGGGGCCACATCGACCTCGCCGGCTCGATCAACTACCAGACCGGCATCCGCCAGGTCCTGGAGCGGGCCAGCGCGAGGGAGACGGCCCTCCGCGTCGCGGTCGGCGCCCTGGCCAAGCTCCTGCTCCGCGAGTTGCACATTCAAGTTTATGGATACGTCTCCGAGCTCGGCGGGATCGCCGCGCCTCCGACGACGACCGACCTGGCCGTCCGCGACGCCAGCCCCGTCTATACCCTGAATCCCGAGGCCGACCCGTCCATCGTCGCCGCGATCGACGCGGCCAAGGCCGCGGGCGATACCCTCGGCGGCATCGTCGAGGCCGTGGTGACCGGATGCCCCGTCGGGCTCGGCAGCCACGTGCAGTGGGACCGGAAGCTCGACGCCAGGCTCGCCCTGGCCGTCATGAGCATCCAGGCGATCAAGGGGGTCGAGATCGGGCTCGGCATCGAGGCGGCTCGACGGCCGGGGTCTCAGGTCATGGATCCGATCAGGCACGAGGACGTCGTCGACCCCGAGGATCCCCGCTTCGGGTTCCGCCGGCCGACGAACAATGCCGGCGGCATCGAGGGGGGGACGACGAACGGTGAGCCGATCATCGTCCGCGCCGCCAAGAAGCCGATCAGCACCCTCGCGGCGCGCGGGCCGTCCGTGAACATGGCGACAAAGGCCCCTCAGCCTGCGACCTATGAGCGTTCTGACGTCTGTGCCGTTCCCGCGGCCAGTGTGATTGTTGAGAACGTTGTCGCCTTTGAGATTGCCTCCGCCATCGTCGATAAATACGTTGGCACGAGCCTGGGCGCCATCAAGGCGGCGATCAGGTCCATGCACGAGCTGGCCCGCACTCACCTCGAGGAATGGGGTAAGACCGTCGCGAACGGTTGAGCCGGGCCGCCTCGCCAACGCGCTTGATGGCCCGCCTCGAAGCGGTGGGCCCTAGCCGCGTCTCAATTGAGTGATCGAGGGACGTCCGGCGCGTCGAGCCGTGTGGCCAGACGGATCACGGCGGTACCCTCACGCGCTCGCATCGCGGTTTGCGAAGTATCCAAGACGATCCAATGTTGCTTCAGGGAGGCATGGATGTTTCCCCTGACTCGCCCCGTCCGTCAGATCCTGGCCACGATCGGGCTGGTGGCCCTCACGATTGCCCCCACGCTTTACGTGGCAACAACCGCCGGGAAGATCCGTAGCCCGGGTCATCTCCGCGAGTTGGAAGTCGAGATCGGGCGTCAACTCGGACTTCAAGTGTCCATCGAGGGCGTACGATACCCTCAGCCCGGCGAGGTCCTCTACAAAGGAATCGTCTTCCGCCAAGAGGAGCCCAGACGCAGGGGCCTGAGGGAGATCGCCCGCGCCTCGTCGATGCGACTTCATCGCGTGGATCGTGAGCTATTGCTCGAGACCCAGGGCCTGCGCCTCACAGGCGAGAGCCCGAAGCTCTCGATGGCGAGCGTAGCCGCCCTGCTCCAGCGCCCGACGACGGGGAACTACGAACGCGTCAGCCTCACCGCTCCGACGTGCGAGCTCGACCTCGGCAGCGAGGGCATTCGCTATGACTTCCGCGAGGTCGTGGCGACCTTCCAGGCTGACCAGATGGGCCCGACCTTGCGCGGGAGTTATCGCGTCGCCTCGCTGAGCGCAAGCTCCTCGCGAGCCGAGTTCGCCGTAACCCGCGACAGATCTCACGAGCCGGTCCGGACCTCGATCACCCTGAAGACCGCCGAGGGCCCCGCCCTGCCCTGCCGGATGCTCAACCCGTTCTTCAACGCCGAGGAATGGCTGGGACCGAAGGCCCGCGTCGAGGGGACGCTCTCGCTCCAGCAGGCCGCCGGGAATGAGTGGGAGGCGACCTTCCAGGGGGATCTGCTCGACATCGACCTCGGCACGCTCGTAGGCCGGCGCTTCCCCAGCCATCGACTGAGTGGCCTGGCGCACGTCACCATCAAGAACGCCCACTGGGGCGAGCGGCCGGGACAAGGCATGGGATGGATCGACGTCAGCGGCGGGCTCACCACCCATCAAGGGTCGATCGGCGTAGAACTGCTCGCGTCGCTCGAGAAGGAGATGAAGTTCCGGATCGCCGACCGCGTCAAGCACACGACGCTTCGCAAGCCCGAAGTCGAGTTCGGCGCGATGGGCCTGACCTTCGACATCCAGCGCAACGGCGAGATCCAGATCGGCGGAGCCCTGGGAAATGAGTACGCCCCCGAGGTCGTGCTCACCAGCCAGCAAGGGCCGATGGCAGCGGGCCCGAGGGGCGCGGCCAATGTCCGAGGTCTCATCAAGACACTGTTCCCCGTGTCCGCGACGAACACGGGGATCATGGTGCCCCTGACGGCCGAATCCCGGCTCCTGCTCTGCCTCCCGACGCCACCGAACATGGCTCCGCAAAGGTTGGAGGGGAATTGACCGACCGAGCGGCTTACTCGAGATCCTCCTCCCCTTCGTCGTTGTCGCCCTGGCCATTCGTGTCCAGGGCGACGTGAGCCCCGCGCGACTCCAGGATCCTCGACGTGATCTCCTCGGCGACGGCCGGGTTATCACGCAGGTACTGCTTGGCGTTCTCACGCCCCTGCCCCAGCCGCAGGTCGCCGTAGTTGAACCAGGATCCCGACTTCTCGATGATCTTGTCGGCGAGGCCGAGGTCCATGAGATCTCCTTCGCGAGAGATCCCATTGCTGTACATCATGTCGAACTCGCAGACGCGGAACGGCGGGGCCACCTTGTTCTTGACGACCTTCACCTTCACGCGCGAGCCGGTGATCTCTTCCCCATCCTTGACCGGCCCGATGCGGCGGACGTCGATCCGGCAGGAGCTGTAGAACTTGAGGGCACGGCCGCCGGGCGTCGTCTCGGGGCTGCCGAACATGACGCCGATCTTCTCGCGAATCTGATTGATGAAGACGAGGACACACTTGGATCGCGAGACGCCGCCCGTCAGCTTGCGGAGCGCCTGGCTCATCAACCTCGCCTGGACGCCGACGAAGCTGTCGCCGATCTCCCCTTCGATTTCGGCCCTGGGCACGAGGGCGGCCACCGAGTCGATCACGATGATGTCGACGGCATTCGACATCACGAGCATCTCGGCGATCTGGAGCGCCTCTTCGGCGCTGCCGGGCTGGCTGACTAGCAGGGACTCGAGATTCACACCGAGCCGCTTGCACCAGGACGGGTCGAGCGCGTGCTCGGCGTCGATGAACGCGGCGACGCCGCCAGTTCGTTGAGCGTTGGCCACCGCGTGCAGCGCGATGGTCGTCTTACCGCTCGACTCCGGCCCGAAGAGCTCAATGATACGGCCGCGGGGGAGCCCCTTCCCTCCCAGGGCGAGGTCGACGGAGAGCGCCCCGGTGGAAATCCCTTCCACTTCGAGGTGGCTCCCATCCCCCAACTTCATGATCGCCCCGGAGCCAAAGGTCTTCTCGATCTGGCTGAGCGTCGTGTTGAGGGCCTTCTCTTCGGCCGAGGTCGCCTGAGGCTTCGCTTCGCTCGAACTTTGTCGCTTCGCCACGTCGAATTCCCCCTCGATCTTCCTGCGATGTGTACGTTAGAACACTAAGCTAACTGCTGTTGAGCGGACTGTCAAGGGACTTGTCGGTTTTTTCGTCGAGGCAGAGAGGCCGTCGAGAGGGGCGTGTAGACGGGCCCCTCTCGGGTCAGGTGCGACGAGTAGGTCGTCACCTCGGTGACGTTGAAATGGCCCGCCGTCCAGGTCTGGAAATGCTGGATCTGCGGCGTGACGTCGCACGCGAACTGGCGTCCTTTCTGCATCCGTCCGATCGTGATGTGCGGATGGAAGGAGTTTTCCCCGGTCGGATAGCCTGCATCCCCCACGGCTTGGTTGATATCCGCCTGGAGCGCGAGGAGGGTGTCCAGCCCTCCCCCGCCGATTCCGACCCAGAGGGTTCGCGCACGAGTCTGATCGGGGAACGCCCCGAACTTCTCGAGCCGAAGGTCGAAAGCACTCGACGCGGTCACGACGCGCTGGACGGTCTTGCAGACGTTATTGAGGTCGGCATTCTCGACTTCGCCGAGGAACGCCAGCGTAAGATGAAGCGTTACGCCCTCGGCCCAACGTACGTTCGGGATCTGGGGGGCCAGCAAGCTCTGGAGATGTGTTAACTTCTCGATTTTGGGCTTTGGGAGCCCGATCGCGATGAACGTTCGGGTCGACTGCATGGTCAAGCTCGGTCACGGGGTCTTCGTCGGCGGTTCAGCCGTTAGCATAACCCCGAGCGAGAAACCTCGCGAGGTGCCGCCCTTGGGAAGTGCCCGCCTCGGCTCGGTCCGATCGATATGCGGCGACTCCTGAAAAGATTGCGCATCAACGAAGAAGGGTAGCCCGGAGTTCCCGGGCTACCCTTCCTTGAGATCAACGATCGAATTGTCAAGGGCCGGATTGAGCCGGGCCTACGGCCATCGCTCAGGCCTTCCCGCGAGCCGCCCGGGCCGTCCTCGTCCGCGACGCGACGGTCCCGGCGCCCGAAGCGGCCGGAGTGCTCGGGATGAGCTTGCCGTTCACGAACTTGTAGAAGGTGCCGGTCGGCGGCGTGTAGTGGGTCGTGCGGTAGTCGCCCTTGCCCTTGTAGATCGTGTACCCAGGGTGACCCTGCCCGGCGAAGATCTCAGTGGTGGTGGCGGTCGGCCTGAACTTCACCCGACCCACAGCACCGACCAACTGGTTGTCCCCGGTGCCGCCGATCAGGGTGTTCTTGCCGAACCAGCCGTGTTCCCTGGTCGGGCCGGCCCCCGCCTGCAAGACGTTGGTGCCGCCGTGGCCGCCATCCATGGTCACGGGGATCTGCGAGTTGACGCTCGAGTTCACCGTGATCGTGTCGCTGGCCTTGGCCCCGAAGATCACGATGCGGTCGACGCTCGAGTCGAGCGGTTGTGTGGCGTCGATCGTTCCGTTGATCGTCACGGAGATCGTGTTGTTGCCCTGGGTGCTCGCGTTGGTCGTCTCGCTGATCACGATGTTGTTCGTACCCTTGTCGGTACGGGGCGTCGGCGTGATCACGAGGACGTTGTCGATCATCCGCACCGAGCCGGTCGTGGCCAAGGCATTGGTGATCGTCACGGTCGAGGCCGCGCTCGAGAGCACCGTGTTACCAAGATTGTCGGTGACCTGGTACTGGAGCGAATCGGTCCCGGTCGAGTTGGACTTCGGGGTGTACGTGAACGTCCCGGTCGACGGGTTGAAGTCCGAGATCGTCCCATTCGTCGGTTGCGAGAGTAGCGTGTAGGTCAGCCCCTTCGAAATCCCCGGCGAGGCGCTCGTGCCGAGGAGCTGAATCTTCGTGGGCGTACCGGCCTGGGCCGAGGCCGTCACCGGTGAGGCGATCGGCGCCAGGGCGACCTGCGTCGTCGAGGACGTGACCGTCAACTGGACCCGGTGGTAGTCATAGTTCGACGGCGAGTCCAGCGAGGTGGTCCCCGCGCGGTTCGTCTGGTCCCTCACGCCGACGATCAGGCTGATCGTGCCCGTGAATCCGGCGGTCGGGACGACGGTCACGACGCCCGTCTTCTGGTCGACGGTCGCCGACTTCACGTTCTGGACCGAGGTGAACGTGGGCTGGCCGGTCGTGCTGTCGGTCGAGATCCCGCCCTGGACCGTGTAGGTGAGCTGGTCGCCCGGGGTCGCCGCGTACCCTTGGATCTGGAAGATGTCCGACTGGTTCTGCGAGACCGTCTGCTGGTAGACGACCTGCGGCTGGCTGCCGGTCGGATTGATGACGGTCGTCGGGTACGGCAACTGCTGGAGGTAGGGCTTCTCGACGACGGCGGTGCCGGTCGAGTTATTGTTGGCGATGACCGAGACCGGGAAGCTCTGGACGGCCTTGGTGTTATCGGTCGGGTCGGTCGCGGTGACGGTGATCGTCGCCTTCTCGCCGGCCGTGGCCTTGGTGGCGTCGATGTGCAGGACGCCGTTGGCGTTGGTCGTGCTGAGCGTCGGGACGAAGTTCACCGGGCTCAGGGGCTTGTTGTTCGAGTCGACGGCCACCTTCGACATCTGGGGGAGGATGCCGTTCGGATCCGCGACGAGCTGGGCGAAGATCGTGTAGCCGAAATCCAAAGATCGATAGGAATTGATATTCCAGTTATTCGAGCTCGTGATGAAGAACTGCGTGTCGTTCGAGTCCGGACCGGAGTTGGCCATGGCCAACTGCCCCTGCCCCGTGAAGGCGAGCTGGGGGTTGAACTCGTCGACGAACGGAGTCCCCGGCTGATTGCTGTTGCCCGAGGTCGTCCCGGTGACCGAGCCGCCCTGGAAGATGTAGTCGGACGTCGTCGGGAACGAGTTGGCGATCCGGTTGAAGGTGCCCGCCGTCGAGCTGTTATAGAAGCCCGAGGTGATGAGCGACTCAATCTCCGCGACCGTGTTCGGGGTCAAGTCGGAGAAGAGCTGGAACGTGAGCGTCCCCGCGAAGGAGACGTCCGTCGTGCTGGTCGACGACGCGGTGTGATTCACCTGGAGCGTCAGGAACTTCCCCTGAGCCACGGACACCTTGATGTCCGGGTTGCTCGAGGCCACCTGGAATGTCTGGTTGTTGCTGGTATCGCCGCTGCCGTTGAGCGGCTGTTGGAAGCCCAGGGTCGTGGGTACGCTGACCGGACCAATGGGCGCGAGGGAGGCAGTCAGCAACTCTCGCCCTTCTAGCGCCTCAACTCGGGGGTGTCGGCCCCTTCGTGGCGACCTGCGATTCGTCCTGTCCCACGCGCGGTCCAACATCACAAAACCTCCTCGACCTCGATCGACCGATCCTGACCAGACGCGCACGCCTGGCGCTTTTAGGGTCGATGTTTCTTCTCAAGGAATCGGCTGTAACGATCCCCCGGCTTGAGGCGCGAGGAAGAAGAATGGCGAAATCCCGGGTCCGTAACGAGAAGACGCTTGGCAAGATCGTCGGGCCCTTGCCTTAAACTCCATCGCGGACGGGCCGTTCCGTCGGCGGGGGTGAGGGCTCGTAGAATCGTTTCGAAATGTAAAGGGGCGAGCCGAGAACCCTCGGCCCGCCCCTTCATTCTCAATTTCGATGACTTACGGGAGCCCAAAGCCTCCGTCGTCCGCGATCAGGGATTCGCCTTGCGGAGCGTGAAGGTGAAGGACGAGAGGCCGTCTTCGGTCTGGATGCTGTATCCGCCACCCTGCGAGAGGTACTTGGCGAACACGGAGAAGTCCGGCAGCTTGTCCTTGTTCAGGACCTCGAACAGGCGGGCGAGGTCCGGCGCACCGGCGGCCGCGGCGCCCTGGAGGGCGTTCTGGAAGTTGCCGCTCTTGATCATGTCGTAGGAGAGCTTGGCCTGCTCCTCCGGCTTGACATAGTTGAGCGTGCTGACGGCCTTAGGGATCTCCTTGGCCACGGCCTGGAACGAGGGGCTGTCGGCCAGCGACTGACCGCCGCCGCGAAGCACCTGTTCAAGCAGCGTCGGCTCGAGAGAGAGGAAGAGCGTGTCCTTGGCGATCGCCACGCTGATGGGGCCCTTCAACTGCCCGACGTTCGGCGCACCCGGCTGGTTCGGGATTTCCGGGAGGTCGAAGTCATAGATCTTCGTCCCCTGGAAGTCGCGCGTCTTCGGCGCGGCACCCGAGAGCTCGATGAGCTTGCTGAGGGTGCTGGTGAAGGCCTTGGTATCCTCGAGGGCGACGCCCACGAGCATGCGCTGATTCTCCTCCTTGATCGGCTTCTTGAAGTCGCTGATCAGGGTGATGCGGTCGCCGAGGGGCCCGAAGAGATCCTTCTGGAAGCTCAGGGCCGGGCCGCCGTTGGGGCCGACGAGCTGCTGCTCGACGACGTCGAGCATGCCGGGCTGGATCGTGTTGGCCAGGTCATTGATCGCCGTGAAGGCGGCGTCGAGGTCCCAGCTGAACGACTGGTAGCTCGCGACGGTGGCGGGGACCCAGGCCTCGGGGCGGAGGCTGACCGGGGGGAGCTTGAAGATCTTCAGGAGGCCCTGGGCCGGACCCGAGGTCAGGACCACGGTCTTGGAGATGCTGTCGAAGCTGCCGCTGTTGAGCACGAACGAACCGGCGGCGGCCTTGAGGCCCTTGAGCCCGGTCGTCTGGACGATCAGCTCGGTCTGTTGGGCCTGGTTCGCGTCACCCTTGGAGGGGCGGGCCTGGAGGACCAGATTCAAAACCTTCGAGAGATCGATGAACCAGGTGACCTGGCCGTCGGGGCCGAGCTTCTTCAGGGTCTTGTCGTACGACTCGTTGGCGGCCAGCGAGTTGTCGCGGCCCGAGGTGTTGGCGAGCAGGTCCTTGACGGCATCCACATCGCTGCCGATGTAGAAGACGGTGCCCTGCTGCGTCCAGACCACCGGCGGCTCGGGGGTGTCGTCGTCCTTCGCGTCTTCCTTCTTCTCCCGCTTGGGAGGCTGGATGACGTGGAGGGTCGTCCCCTTGAAGTCGGACGTGGAAAGCTTGGCGCCGCTCTCTTCGCCCTGCTTGGTCGCCTTGCCCAGCACGTCGGCCATGGTGTTGGCGTTCTTGCCGGCGTCGGCGCTGATGAGCACCGAGATCGGCAGCTTGGGGTCGTCCTTGCGGACGAGCGCAATCGTGACCGGCCCCTGCGGGAGCTCAAGCAGTTCCTGGTAAGTGACGCCGACCCGCTTCTTGAGCGAGGTCCCGGCGTCGCTGAGGCGGGTCTTCAGATCGTCACGCCAGTCCTTCAGGGCGGGGTCGTTCCAGAGCTGACCGAACTGGGTCGAGCGGAACGCTTCGCGAAGCGCGGCGGCGTTATTCACCTTCAGGAAGCCGAAGGTCGAATCGGGGAGCGATTTCTCCGGGGGTGCAACGGTCTGTCCTTGGACCGCCACGAGCGACATACCAGCCAGGCCAAGCCAGCCGGCGAGGGCGAGGCGGAGGGCCGCCCGCTTCGGGGTACGCATTGCTGAAGACTCCCTTACCACGCGTCGAACACCACCCCCCGGCTCACCGGCGGAGGGAACTTACCGACTCGCTCATCGCGGACAGCATCGTTGAATCTCAACGACGTTGCGCGTGCGAGAGCGGTTCGTCACTTTACCCATCAACTCGACCGAGACGTAGCCCGCGGTGACAGGCGCAGCCTCGAATCTCCGCGAGGTCATCAACCCTTTGCTTTCGGGGAAAGCACTTCGTGACTCGCCGACTCCTTCTCTTTCTCCTTCTCCTTGCCCTTATCTCCGGAGATCTCGGCCTCGGGAGGCTTCCCCGCGCGGAGGCGCCGGGGAGGGTCAAGGTAGCGGTAGCCGGTGTTCGGGTTTTCCTTGTCGAAGGAGAAGGCTTCCCGGTTCTGGAGGAATTCCTTGACGGAATTGATCGGGATCGCGAAACCCAGGTTATCCCCCTGGGTGGCCTTCATGTTGGTCACGCCGATCACCTCCCCCTTCAGGTTGAAGAGGGGACCGCCGGAGTTACCCGGGTTGATGGCCGCATCGGTCTGGAGGAAGATCTGACCCTCGAAGTTGCGGTTCCGGGTGCTGAGAATCCCCTGCGAGACGCTCCGCTCAAGCCCGAGCGGATTGCCGATGGCGAAGACGCCGTCCCCCGCATTCAGGTCGTCGAGGCTACCCAGGACGACGTGGCTGAGTTTCAAATCCTTCTGGGGCGGCAGCTTCAACAGGGCGAGATCGACGAAAGGATTCAGCGCGACGATCTCGACGTTGTCGATCCGACGACGGGCCAGGCCGCTCGGGACGTTCTGATAGAGGACCACCGCGATCCGGGTCTCCCCCTGGATCACGTGGTTGTTCGTAACAGCATATCCTTGATCGTTGAGCAGGAAGCCCGACCCCTTCCCCGAGGGCGTCTCGATGGAGATGACGGCCTCCCCATATTTGGAGACGAGCTCCTTCACGGGCGCAGGACGCAGGGAACCGCTGGAATACAACCCGGTCGGGTCGATTTCCACGGGCTTGGTCGAGCTGGACGCGACGGTGCGCTCCGCCCCGGGCTTGCCCCGGTGGACGACCTGATCGCGGGGGATCCTCAGGATATCGAATCCGAGGTCGACGTAGATCGCCTGAGACTTCTCGGCGATCACCTCACCCGTCACCTGATGGCCGTCCTTCAGGCCGATGACCTCGGTTTCTCCCAACGCCAGGTTCGATGTTAGGATCAAAGTCAGCGTGACAACGACCGCGTGGACCCAGCGCATTATCCGATGTCCCTTCCTTTCAGCGAGGCGGAGACTCAAGTTTCGCTCTCCCGGATCGTTTCAGAGCATTGTAAGAATCCTTCTCCGCGTTTCAACCCGATCCTCCGGCATCATTTTCCTTCCCGGCAAGCCTTTACAACAACGACTCATCGCGAAGGTTACCCAAAGCTCCCCAATTAGCACCTGCAGAACACTTTCCCTTGACGCAATTGGCTTTGGGGAGCAAAATACAAAGACCTCCACGAACCTTCCTCTCGCAAATATTGTGCTCGTATTGTCTTTCCTCACTCCACCTCGACGTTGGGGAGAATGGTTTGTGTTCACCTCATCGATTCGGCTGATCGTCTCGGGTTGGCTCGTCCTCGCGGGAACTGCGGCCTGGTCTCAGGCGCAACCAGCAGAAGGAGACGCCAAGGAGACGCCGAAGGCCAACGAAGCCGCGTCGGACGAACCGTTGCCGGCTCTGAAGCCGATCCCCGATGAAACGTTGGTACCGACCCTGCCCACGACCCCGGTCCGCAGGGGCGCGAGCCGGTACAACCATCAGATGGTGGACGCCTCATTGCTCCCGCGCGACAAGGCGGGGATCTGGGTTCTCGACTTCACGTTCAAGCCCGTCAGGCTCATCACCGTGGACATCCCCGGGAAGGGTCGGAAGACGTTCCATTATCTTTATTACCGCGTCATCAACCACACGGGACAACCCCGCCGGTTCGTGCCGCAGTTCAGCCTCGTGACCGACACGGGCAAGAGGTATGAAGACACGGTCTTACCCCAAGGCGTGAAGAACATCGAGGCCCGCGAGGATCCGAGCATCCACCTGCTTGGCGCGGTGGATATCATGGGCGTGATTCCGCCAAGCAAGAAGGAAGGCATCGACGACGCCGTCTACGGCGTGGCCATCTGGGATGCCGTCGATCCCCACGCAGACAGGTTCAGCATCTATGTCCGGGGCCTCTCCGACGGCCAGCAGGCCCTCGCGACCCCCGACGGCAAGGAAACGATCCGCTATAAGACCCTGAGGATCGACTTCATCCGTCGAGGCGACGATCGCAACCTCAACGAGAAGGAAATCCAGCTTTTCGATCCCCCCTACGAATGGCTCTACTGGTGAGCGCGTGACTTCTCATCGTGGGGAATAATAAAAAAGCCTGGCTGGGCGGTGATCAAACCGGCCCTTCCAGGCTTTTTTTCGTTAGATCGCACGATTCAACGCTGGACGTTGATTCAACCCTGGACGTAAGGGATGGGATCCGTCAGGCCAAGCTTGGCGAAGGCTTGCAAACGGAGTTGGCAGGCGTCGCAATGGCCGCAGGACGTGCCATCGGGCGTCGGATCGTAGCATGAGTGGGTCATGCCGTAGTCGATGCCCAGTTCGCGGCCCCTGCTGATAATTTGCTCCTTGGTCAGCAGGAGCAGCGGGGCGTGAATCGTGAACCGACCGGTCCCTTCAACGCCGGCCTTGGTGGCCAGGTTGGCCAGGTTTTCGAAGGCTCGCAGGTATTCAGGGCGACAGTCGGGATACCCCGAGTAATCGACGCAGTTGACGCCGACGAAAATGTCGAAGGCACCGAGCGTCTCGGCCCAGGCCAGAGCCAGCGAGAGGAAGACGGTGTTGCGGGCGGGGACGTACGTGATCGGGATCCCCGTGGCCATCGACTCGTCGCTGCGGTCCTTGGGGACCTCCAGATCCGAGGTCAGGGCACTCCCCCCGAAGGCACGGAGGTCGATCTGCTGCTCGACGTGCTTCGCGACCGACATCGTGCGGGCAACTCGCCTGGCAGCTTCGAGTTCGGCGAGATGCCTCTGGCCGTAGAGGATCGTCAGGGCATACGGCGTGAACCCGGCCGCGATCGCCTCGGCGAGCACGGTCGTCGAGTCGAGCCCTCCGCTGAGCAGGACGACGGCTTTCTTCGGTTCGCTCGACATCGACGAGGACTCTCCGATCACATGAAGCAGGGCAGGAACGACCATTATCTTGCCCCTCGCTCCCCCGTCGACGCAAGCGTGACGGTCGAGGATGCGCTGACGATCCGGGCGACAATGCATGTCGAGACGAAGTTCCCTTGTCGACGGCAGGTCGCCCGTTGTAACATAGTCCCTTTGGTCAAGCATGACCGAGACGCGGAATGCCCTCAGAAGCGGCTTTCGCTTCGGTTCCGGAAACGAGACGAAGGACGCAAGAGCTATGGCTCACAAGAAAGGTCAAGGCTCGAGCCGCAACGGGCGCGACTCGAATCCCAAGATGCTTGGGATCAAGCTTTACGGCGGTCAGACCGCTCGCCCCGGCAGCATCATCTGCCGCCAGAACGGCAGCCGCTGGCACGCCGGCAAGAATGTCGCTTTCGGCAGGAATTGGACCATCTACTCGCTGATCGACGGCCGTGTTCTGTTCGACCAGGGCGGACGCCGCATCAATGTCATCCCGCTTGAAGCCGCCGCGGCTCAGGCCTGATTTTTCCTTCCATTTCCTCCTGCGCAGAGATGGGGCCGGGGATGTTTGTAGACCGCGTCACCATTTTTGTCCGGGCGGGTGATGGAGGCAACGGTTGCGTCAGCTTCAGGCGCGAGAAGTACGTGCCTAAAGGCGGACCCAACGGCGGCGATGGGGGCGATGGTGGTAGCGTGATCTTACGCGCGACCGAAGGTCTCACGAACCTCGCCCACCTGTCGTTTCAACGTCACTGGAAAGCCGAGCGCGGCGAACATGGCCAGGGTTCGGATTGCACCGGTCGTGGCGCACCCGACATGGTCATCGAAGTCCCGCCCGGCACCATTATCCGCGACCGCGATCGCGGCCACCTCCTTCGCGACCTCAAAGCCGCTGGAGATTGGGTCGTCGTCGCCAAGGGCGGGGCGGGCGGGCACGGCAACACCTTCTTCAAATCGAGCACCAATCGTGCTCCACGCCAGCACGAGGCGGGAGGTACCGGCGAGGAACGTTGGATCACCCTCGAGATGAAGGTGATCGCCGACGTCGGCCTCGTCGGCCTGCCCAACGCGGGCAAGTCCACCCTGCTCTCTCGAATCTCGCGGGCCCACCCCGAAATTGCCGACTATCCATTCACGACCAAGTATCCCAATCTTGGCACAGTTCGAGGCGGTGAAGACGGGTCGTTCGTGGTCGCCGATATCCCGGGCTTGATCGAAGGCGCCCACGCCGGTCATGGCCTCGGTCACGAATTCCTGCGGCACGTCGAGCGGACTCGAGTCCTCGTCCACCTGATCGAGGCCGTCCCCATCGACGGCTCGGACCCGGTGGCGAACTACCGGACCATCCGCCAGGAACTCGAGCATTACAGCCCGGCGCTGGCGAATCGCCCCGAGCTGCTCGTCGTGACCAAGATGGATCTCACCGGGGCCGCCGAATCCCGAGACCGGATCCGGCAGGAGCTGGGCCGAGATGTACTCGCCATCTCGGGCGTGACGGGACAAGGGATCCCCCAGCTCATCCATCGCGTCACCGCGTTGCTCGAAGAGAATCCCATCACCACGGAAACCGCCGTCGCGGGTTCCAAGGGTTCTTGATCTCGTGCTTCGCATCGTCGCCGACCTCGGCAACTCTCGGCTCAAGTGGGGCAGGCTCGACGCCGCGTGCAACGTCGTCGAGTCCGCGACGCTCCCCCTCAACGACCCTCGTTCCTGGGCGTCGACGTGGTCGAGCTGGAATCCCTCAAACGACCCGGCCCGGTGGTACATCTCCTCGGTGAACCCACCGGTGGCCGAGGTGCTCGGGAATTCCCTGACGTCGTTCGGCCGGATGGAGCTTCGCTGGTTCCGATCGGCGGCCGAAGTCCCGGTCAAGCACGCGCTGGAGCACCCGCAGATCACCGGTGCCGATCGGGCCCTGGCCGTCTCGGCGGCCGTGGCGCAGAACCCGGATCCGCCGGGCATCATCGTCTCGTGCGGGACCGCCATCACGGTGGAACGCGTCGATGAAACCGGAACCTGGCAAGGCGGCGCCATCGCCCCTGGTCTGGGACTCGCGGCGCGGGCCCTCCATCTGCAGACGGCCCAGTTGCCGCTGGTCGTCCCCCGAGAAGCACCACCGGCCTGGGGAGCCTCGACGCTGCCTGCGCTCGAGGCCGGGATCTTCTGGGGCGTCGTCGGGGCAGTCCGAGAGCTCTTGACGCACCAGGCGGCCTCGTTCAAATCGCTTCCATGGCTGGTCTGGACGGGGGGAGATGCCGCGACCCTGGCACCGGCAATCACCTGGCCATCGTCGTCCGTCGTCCCCGACCTCGTGCTACAAGGGCTGGCTCGGATCATGGCGTCGGACGACCTCAAGGGTTGAGCCTACGCTCCTCGAGGTTACCCGGCCCAGGGCTCGGAAAATCACCATGAGCGAGTCGAATCGGGCGAAGGTCTGCGTCCTGACTGGTGAGGGGCGAGGCGCCATCTCGGTCATCAAGGCCTGGGGTGAAGATGCCGTCGAGCTCACCAACTCGGTCTTCCGCCCCCTCGTCGGGGGTGGGCTCAAGGAGACGCCCGTCAACCGCCCCCGATTCGGCCGGATCGGCGCCGGATTGGGGGACGAGGTCGTCGTCGTCCGGGTCCATGAGGCTCCCGACGAGATCGAGGTCCATTGCCACGGCGGCCATGCCGCGCGCGGGATCGTGCTGGCGGCTTTCCTCGCCGCAGGTGCCGAGGAACGCCGACCCGTGGCTTGGGTGAAATCGTCCGCCCCTTCGAGAATCCAGGCCGAGGCGGAAGTCGACCTGATGCAGGCGACGACCGTCAGGACGGCCGAGATCCTCCTGGAACAGTCTCGGGGCAAGCTCGAAGAGGAAATCGCTCGGATCGCCTCGCTGATCCGTCAAGACCATGAACTCGGCAAGTCGGCACTCGACTCCCTGATCGTCCGCGGTGCGCAGGTCGGGCTTCGCCTGATCCATGGCTGGCGAGTCTCTCTCGCCGGCAGGCCCAACGTCGGCAAGAGTCGGCTCCTCAATCGCCTCGCGGGCTACGATCGAGCGATCGTCGACCCAACCCCGGGAACCACCCGCGACGTCGTGACATTTCGGACAGCCTTCGATGGCTGGCCCGTCGAGCTTTCCGACACGGCCGGGATTCGAGAGGCAGGCGACGTCATCGAACGATCCGGGATCGAGCTATCGCGTGCTCAGCACCAGGAGTCTGACCTCGCGATCGTCGTGCTCGACCTCTCTCGGCCCTTGGCCGACGCGGATCGCGACCTCATCGACCAGCAGGATCAGCCGATCATCGTGGCCAATAAGTGTGACCTGCCCCACGACTGGTCACCACCGCCTGGTTGCATCGCGATCTCGGCCGAGCGCGGTGACGGAATCGAGCAACTTGTGGCACACATCGTCACTCGGCTGGTGCCGAACGCCCCATCCCCCGGGGCGGCCATACCGTTTCGTCGGATCCATCTCCAGGTCTTGAGCGAAGCCCAACTCCTACTCTACCGCGATGAAGGGCAGGAGGCCGCACGGCGACTCGAAACCTTGCTCCGGCCGTCGTGATGAGGCCGAGCCAGGTCAACCATACCTGGATTTAACGGCTCGAAGGAGAACTCGCAGGCGCATCCGGGACTTGCTGGAGGTCGGCGCCGGCTCGGAGGGCCGGGCTCTCAGAGGCGAGTTCGACGTCGCTTCGGGTCAGGGTCCAGGGCTCACGCTCCGGCTCCCACTTCCGGGCAAACTTGACGTCGTCGTGGATCGGCGAGGCTTCCTTGGTGCCGACCGCCACCATCCACGAGGGGCGGTCATAAATGTTCGGGATCGAGCCGACCTGCGAGGATTGGTCGCGGCGATAGGCGTTGATCTCGTGATAGGCCACGCCGTGCCCCTCCCATTTGATCCGGTCCCTGAGGGCGGCAAGGGTCCCCTGTCCGTCGACGCGGAAGAGCGGAGCCCCCTGCGGAGTCGTGGCCAGGATCGAGTCGCGGACGCGAACGTCAGCCACGGGCAATTCCGGCTCCTCGGGGGCACTCTCGAGCAGGACGAGTCCACCGGCCACCTTGGCCGTTACCTGGCTCAGCGTCAACTTCATCGTCTCGGGGGCTTGGTCGCGTGGAGAGCCGTGTGCGTGAAGCAGGCTGCCTCCCAGGGCGATGACGGCGTCCGCCAATTCCAGGTCGAGCCGCCTGCCGGGATAGACATCCGCGAGGTCTCCACCCCCTCGGATCAACGAATCCGAGAGCTTCACGAGGGCGGCGGAGGATTCCAGACCTTGCTTCTCCTCCCGACCCGGCTCCAGGCTGGAGATCACGATCAAGGCAGATTGAGCGTCACGGCCTTCGATCGTCACGGTGCAATCCGATAAGTTCAGGTCGGCCCCCGACCAGACGGCGAACGCCCCCCAGCGCCCCTGTCGGGGCGCATCGGCCTGGGACAAAACGAGGTCGATACCCTCGAGTTGAAGGACACCCGAGCGGAGCTCGATCCAGACCGACCACGCCGTGGGCATCTTGGGATCGGTCGGGGGAGGACGGAATCGGATTCGAGGTCGCTTCGAGCCTGGTTCGGCACGGACCACACGCCTGATGCCGCCGTCGAGTACCTGGCCGGGCAGCTCCCAGTCGGCATCGGCCGCGATGCGCAAGACTCCGTGATGGGGGTCGGTCTGCTTGAGGGCGTTCAGGAACTGCTCGGCCGTCCGCAAGACCTCAGGGTCGACTTGCGAATCAGTCGTCCTCGCCGCCAGGTTCTCGCTGCCCTGCCCCTGGGCCTTATCATTGACGGGGCTTGAGGCCGTCGGCTCGAAGGCTTCCTGGGGATCCATCGGAGGCATCACGGGCATTTCCGGCATCTTCGCCACGTCATTCGCCTTAGCGATCGCGGTGTCGCTGGTAGGCTGCGGCGGCGTGATAACAGGACTCGTCGCCACCTCGCGGGAAGCGGGAGAACCTCGCTCGGCCGGGATCGAAGTCGAGGGCGGGTTCTCGCGTTGCGCCAGCGTCGACTTGGCGACCGAAGAGTCATGAGAGATCAAGGTGCCGAAGGGCCCCTGCCTTGCCCCCAGGTCTCGAGTCTTCGGTAGCAACGAGGCAAGATGGAACGCCCTCGAAGGATTCTCCTCGGCCTGGGCCAGGTAGAGTTGTGGATCCGCCTCTTCCCAAACGCGCGTCGGCACATAGCTAGAGCCGCTCTCGCGAGCCGTAGCCGGCGAATCGGACCAGGCCGACCAGCCTCGGATGGGCTCGCGTTGCGACTGACTTCCGATCGGCTGGAGGAAGGTCGAGATCCGTGAATATAGGTTGGCGCGACCTCGCCACTCAAGGTCGTCGGGCGAGTCGCAGGCCAGGAGCGTGCCGGATGCCGTGTCGCGGATCGGGGCGAAGACCGAGTCTTCCGCCCGGACACGCAAGGCCGTGCCTTCGACACGCAGGATTCCCCCTTCACTGGCGAAAGCGCTGACGTGGCGGAGCCAGAGGTCGGCCGGGACAAGCGAGTCGGCCTTCGGGTTGTCGAACCAGATGGCGGGCTCGGCAACCCCGAACGTGCAGTCCCGGAGCGAGACCTCGGCCGCGCCCTGGGCATGGATCCCCACCTGACCGCCGCCATCGAAGTGGCAGGCATCGGCCTGAGTCGCGGGCGCCCGGTTCTCCGTCCCGGTCACGCGGACCTGGACCGCCGAGACGCGATCGGATCGACCGCGGCCGGCGGGCCAGCGGAAGACGCAGCGCCTCAAGGTCAGCTCGGTGTCCTCGGTGCGGATCGAGGCCCAGCTATCGCCGCGATCCGGCGGCTCCGCGGCGAACTCCAGGCCTTCGATCATGATGTGGCCCCCCTGGAAGTCGAGCAAGGCCGGCGGGGGCTTCCCGGCGAGTCCGGGCTCGCGCGAGAACGTCAGGACGGGATGCACGCCGGCATCCGCCTTCAGGACCAAGTCTCGCTGTACGAGACGCGTCAGGGCTCTCGAACTTCGGTTCCTGCCGATTTCATAGGGCCCGTCGTCGCTCAGTACGACGACCGACCGCGGCGGGAGCTCGGCGAGGACCGCCAGGAGATCCTCGGTCGAATCGACCATCCGCTCGCGAGGGGCCGAGGAGCGAGTCTGACCGGTCTGAGTCTTAGTGACGACGGGCGCGGGGGGCGTGGTCACTGCCAGATTCGCCCCGCCAGGTTCCGCGACCTTGCCGGTCGGGCTCGCGACCGGCGTCGCGGCCTTCGCATAATTCTCGGGGATGAAGGGCCGCCCACGTTGCGAGTCCGTATCCTGACCGACCCAGACCAGGCCGGCCACGACGAGGGCCAGCGCGAGCGTCGGAACGCCCCAGACCAGGTGCCGCTCCCAGGTCGGGGTGTGAGACGCCGCCATCCAGGTCAGGCCCTCGGGGCTGACCGAACGCAGGCCCAACGCCCCGGCGACGGTCAAGAGGTCCCGGACGAGTTGCTCGGGGGTCTGATACCGGCGATCCGGGTCCTTGGCCATGAGCTTGACCAGGATGTTCGCCAGGTCCGTCGGGACCGCCGGATTCAAGGAGCGCACGTCGGGGGGCGTGTCTTCCTGATGCTGGAGGAGCTTCTGCAGCACCGTCCCCTCGGGGAACGGGGGGCGTCCCGTCAGCATATGAAAGAGCGTGCATCCGAGCGAATAAAGGTCGCTCCTCACGTCGACGTCCCGGGGATCCCTCGCCTGCTCGGGGCTGATGTAGTCGAAGGTGCCCAGCGTCATGCCGCTCTGGGTGAGCCCGTCATCGCTCCCTCGCTCGAAACTTCGGGCCAGCCCCATGTCGACGAGCTTGGCCCGCCCGTGGGGGGTCACGATGATGTTCGAGGGCTTGATGTCGCGATGGACGACGCCCCGTTCCGCCGCGTGGACGAGAGCACCGGCGATCTGGAGCGTGAAATTGATCGCCTCGTCGATCGGCAGCGGGCCGTTACGTTCCACGCGCTGGCGGATCGTAGTCCCCTCGATGTATTCGAAGGCGATGAAATGATACTTCTGATCGTGGTCGATCGTGTAGACGCGGGCGATGTTCTCGTGATCGAGTCGAGCCGCCGCGCGCCCTTCTTGGTAGAAGCGCTGGACGACTTCGGGGTCGATCGCCTGCTCAGGAGGCAGGATCTTCAGGGCGACGTGACGATCCAGGCGTGTGTCAAGCGCCCGGAAGACCGCCCCCATGCCCCCGGCCCCGATCGCCTCCTCGAGTTCGAAAGATTCGATTCGGTCTCCGGCCACGGGAAGTGGCACGGAAGTCGTGCCCAGGACCGCCCTCGATTTGCGTGCGGAGGAGCCGCTGCGAACTGTGGGAGAGTCGTCGACCCTCGAGTCCCGGCCACCCGCTTGCGCACCGCCCCGGTGTGAATCCGAAGATTCGGGGTGTTGAGGACGGAGGGTAGGGTCCGGCTCCAGCATCGGGCAGGTCTCTCGTAGTAGGGGACCGATTTCCCCGGAGCACATCCATGAACACGCTGAATGCGTGGACGACGCGATAAGAAAGGTGCATGCAATCGCGTCGAGTCCGCTCAACTATAGGTGATCGCGATCTTCGCTGTCAACCGACCGGAGGAACTCGGTGGATACCAATCGCGGTATCATCCGCAGGCTCTTGGAGATCGGCGGCGATTTCCAGGAGCCATTTATTTCATCGGAGCCGACCCGATACCGAACATATCCCGACGACCTCGCGTCGGGACGGCTACAGCATCCTTCATGGATGGTCGCAAGTCAAACTCGAGACACCTCGCCGCTCAAGAAACCCCGGCGATGGGCTCGAGTGTCCCCGACTTTAGATGATCGGCATAACGCTCGAGCGGTTGCCGGCTCAGGTAACGCCAGAACCAGATCCCCCAGACGAACAGAGCGACGCTGATGTTCTGCGAGATCGTCAGACCCGCGAAGTAAGCCCCCTCATCGTTGCGAAGATACTCGATGAGGAACCGGGTGATCGGATAAGTCACCATGAGCATGGCCATGACCTCCCCGTCTCGCTTCCGCAAGGGGAAGTAGGCAGACAGGAGTGCCACCAATAGGAAACCATCGATGGCCGAGTAAAGTTGCGTGGGATGTACCGGGAGCGAGCGAGCGGCCGTGGACGGGATCATGCCCAGGATTTCCTGAGACCGCCACGGCGGGGACTCCCTCGGGAACGACACGGCGATCGGGAGGTCGCACTGGTCGCCATAGCAGCAGCCATTCAGAAAGCATCCGATCCGCCCCAGCGCGATTCCCAGGGCCAGGGATGGGGCGACCACATCGAGATATGGGCGGAGCGGGAACGGGCGCACGAACCGGTAGGCGAAGAAGGCGGCGGTGCCTCCCATGATGCTCCCGTAGAGGACGATCCCCCCTTCCCAGATCCGGAAGATGTCCCCGATCGATCGGACGCGATCGCCCCAGTACTGGATCACGTAAAAGAGCCTCGCCCCGACCAGGCCGCCGACGAAGACCCAGAGGGCCAGGTCCTTGAGCAACTCCGGATCAAGCTTCTCCTTCGCGGCACGCCAGGACGCAAGGTACGTCGAGCCGAGGAAGGCGAAGAACAGCATCATCCCGTAGCCGAAGATTTTGATCCCGCCTAGGATCGGGATTGTGAACAGGACCTGCTGCATACTTCCTCCCTGAGCGAGCGGTCGGCCGACTGGCTTAGACGCGAATGGGTCCCGGAATGGGGGGATATTCGATGTGCTCGACGATCCGGTTATGGGTATCGAGCGCGACGACCAATGGCTGGTGTCCGGCGACTTCGTCCTGATCGAATTCGGCGAACGCCATGATGATGACGCGGTCGCCGACGGCACCGATCCTCGCCATGGCGCCATTGAGTTCGATCTGACCCTGCCCGCGGACCCCGGGCAAGATATAGGTTTCAGCTCGGGAGCCGGTCGCCACGTTGCTGACCAGGATCGCCTCGTAAGGTAGGAAACCCACGGCGTCCATCAAGTCGGGATCGATCGTGAGACTTCCATGATAGTGGAGGTCGCTCCGCGTCACCGTGGCGAGATGGAGCTTACTTTTGAGAACTTTGAGCCTCATCCCGCATCATTCCGCCAAGACGAGATTGTCGATCAAACGGGTCGACCCCACCCTAACCGCGAGGAGTGCCACGACCCTACGGCCGGGTTCCCAGTCGCCGAGCGGCTCGAGCGTATCCGCGTCGGCCACCTCGGCGTAGTCCAGGTTCGCCAGCCTCTCGCATTCTATCGTTTCCCGCAAAATCTGTCGAACCCGGTCCCCTTGCCTCAATCCCGCATGCACGGCATCGCGAGCCGAGAACAATGCCCGGCTAAGGACCGTCGCCGCGGCTCTCTGTTCGGGCGAGAGATATCGGTTTCGGCTGCTCATTGCCAGCCCATCGGCTTCTCGGACTGTGGGCACAACGCGGACAGCCACGCGGACGTTCAGGTCCTCGACCATCCTGCGGATGACGAGTTGCTGCTGATAGTCCTTCGCCCCGAAGTGGGCGACGTCCGGCTGGACGATCGTGAAAAGCTTGAGGACGACCGTCGCGACCCCTCGGAAATGGCCGGGGCGGCTCGCCCCTTCGAGCATGTCCGAGATCCCCGCCACCTCGACGTGGGTCGCCGAGAACCCCCTAGGATACATCGTCGAGGCCGATGGTGCGAAGATGAGGTCGGCCCCGGCCTTCTCGCAGCCCGCGACGTCGGCCTCGAGCGTACGAGGGTAGCGCGTGAAGTCCTCCGAAGGGCCGAACTGAGTCGGATTCACGAAGATGGAGACGACGACGAATTCTGCCTCCTCGCGACAGGCCTCGACCAGCTGCAGGTGGCCCTCGTGGAGTGCCCCCATCGTCGGGACGAGTCCCACGCGTTTCCCGGCCTTGCGAGCCTCGTCGCAGGCTTCGCGGACGGCTTCGATCGATTCGACGACGCGTAACAAGCGAGACCTTTCCTTAGCCCTTCGGCCGGCGATGGGGGCAGTCGGGGTTGTTCAAGCAAGAGTCGGCGATCAGGAGGTCGTTGAGGATCTCTCCCCCCACCAGGGTCTTCTTGACGATCCGGGAGACGTCCTTCACCGTCACATTGCCGTACCAGACCCCTTGGGGGTAGATGACGACGACCGGGCCGTGCTCGCACTGATCGAGGCAGCCGGCCTGGTTGGCCCGGGCCATCTGGCCGAACCCCGCCGACTTGAGTTCCTTCTTGAAGGCATCTCGGAGGTCCTGGTTCTCTTGCGGGTCGCAAGAGCCCCTGGGATGCCCCTGCTTGCGAGCATTACCGCAGATGAAGATATGATGAGTAAACGCCGGCATGATGTCCCTCGTCCTGGCGTGTCTGAAGGGCAGGCGAGGACGCTCGATGCCCTGCCGAAGCCCCTCAATCGTGCGTACCGACCGGCATTGCGGTCAAGTCCACATGGGGATCGTGACCTCCCGCGACGCCCTGGACCGCCATCATTCGAAAAAATGGCGAAAAGAACCAGGGCGCATTTCGCGAGGCCCTGGCTATACTCGTGAAGATGGCTGTGCGGCGGCAGGTGTCCTCCTCGACGACATCGAGGCGTCGAGCCCGACTGGCGTCCACGCTTCCGGGCGCACTTCCTCTTCGGTCTCGTCTCATGGAACTCGAACGTCGTGCGGATTCGCGAGGGACCGGTCGGCCCCTCGGCGGGCGACCACGTCCGCGACCGGGAGAGACCACGAGCGTCGATCCTTCGCGGCTCCCGCCGATCGACTCACTCTGTCGCGATGCCGGGGCGACGGTTTCTCATTCGAGGTCACGGATCACCACCCTGGGGGCTTTGACCCGTGAAACCCAACCCGAGTGAATCCGCCGCGCCCGACCCGACCGGCGGGAACGTCGCCAGCCCAGGCCTCCCGGGGACCGGCCGCGTGTATTTCGCGACCTCCGACCCCGCGTTCCTCGACGCGAGTTCCCGTTCCATCGCCCGCTGGCTCGAGCGGACCTCCCAGCCATTCGCCGCGACCACGCTCGAGGGCCGGATCCGGTTCGCCAACCGGGCCTTCCAGGAACTCATCGGCTACTCGCCCGCGGAACTCTGCGGCGCCACAGTCCATTCCATCACCGCCCCCCAGTGGCAGGCCGATACCCAGGCCACCCTCGACCGGATCCTCCAGAGCGGCAAATCTTATCAGTATGAGAAGGAATATCGACATCGCGACGGTCACCTCATCCCGGTCGTCCTGACCGTCGACCTCGACCAGGATGAGCAAGGCCGCCCCTGCGGCTACTTCGCGTTCGTCACCGACATCTCCGAGCGCAAGAGGGTGGAAGACGCCCTTCGCCGGTCGGAGGAGCGGTTCCGGAAACTCTTCGACGGAGCGCCGGTCGGATATCACGAGATCGACGCTCAGGGCAAAATCGTCAACATCAATCTCACCGAGTGCGAGTTGCTCGGTCTCGCTCGCGAAGAACTCATCGGCCGGTCCTTCTTCGACCTGATCCCGGAGGAGTCGCGGGACGAGGCAAAACGAGCCTTCCAGGAACGTCTTCAAGGGAAGAACGTCGAGAGATTGCTCGAGCGTCCATTCCTCACGCATGATGGCCGGTCGTTGATTGTCTCGATCAAGGAGAGGCCTTTATATACCGAGCACGGAGCTCTCTCCGGATTCCTCGGCACGGTCTGGGACATTACCGAACAGAAACGCACGGAATTAGCCCTGCTCGCCTCCGAACGCCGGGCTCGTGCCCTGTTCGAGGGGATCGAGGACGCCATATTCGTCCATTCGCCCGAGGGATCATTCCTCGACGTCAACCCGGCGGCGACGCGGTTGCTGGGCTATTCTCGGGAAGAACTCCTCAAGATGAAGACCAGCGACATCGACGCTCCCGACTTCGCCGAGGGCTACCATACTCGGCTCGAGGGGCAGTTGCTGAAGGGGCACCTGAGCTTCGAAGGGCGGCATCGGGCCAAGTCGGGGAGGGTCGTCCCCGTCGACATCAACACCTCGACCATCCTGTTCGACAATCGTCGCGCGGTCTTGGCCGTGATCCGGGACATCACCGAGCGCAAGGCGTTGGAGGAGACGAGGCAACGCCTCGAGGAATCAAGGATGGAGACGGCTCGCCAGATCGAGGCCAAGAATCTGGCCCTGGTCGAGTCGGAAGCCCGTTATCGGCTCCTCACCGAAGGCTGCCTCGACGCGGTGGTCGTTGCCGACGCGAAGGGGGTCATCATCCTCTTCAATCCCGCGGCGGAAAAGATTTTCGGCTGCCCGTGCAAAAACGTGCTAGGGAAGCCGTTCTCGATCCTAACCCCGGAGATCTCGGCCGAGATGAAATTCGTCCTCGGTTCGAAAGAGCCCTCGGCGAGCATCGTAGGCCGGACGGTAGAGACCTTCGGGAGGCGCGGGTCCGGGGAAGATTTTCCCCTGGAATTGTCGCTCAGCGCGATCGAATTGGCGGGAGAATTGCAGTTCATCGGATCGATTCGAGATCAGACCGAGCGCCAGAGGATGCGGGCGATGCTCCTGCAATCCGAGAAGCTCGCCTCGATCGGGTTGCTGAGCGCGGGAGTCGCCCACGAGATCAACAACCCGCTCGCTTACGTCGCCAATAATCTCGCGGTGCTCGAGCGTGATTTGAAGGGGATCCTGGAGCTCGTCGCGACCTACGAAGGGGCCGGGGAATCCATCAAGTTGTCCTCGCCGGAGGTCTCGAGCCGGATCCGCGAGGTGGAGGAGGATCTTGACTGGGAGTACGTCCGGGGCAACGTTGAGCGGATGCTGGCCCGGACCCGGGAGGGGGTCCAGCGGGTGGCCAACATCGTCCAGAACCTCAGGGGGCTGGCGAGGACGTCGCCAGCCAAGCTCGAGCCGGTCTCATTACCCGACCTGCTGGAGTCGGCCCTCGAGATGATCCGAGGGCGTCTCCGTCGCCATAACATCGAGGTTGTGACCGAGCATGTCGACACGCCGCGAGTCACCTGCGTCGGGGCGCAGATCAGTCAGGTCATCTTAAACTTGCTAATCAATGCCGTGCAGGCGGTGGAGTCCGCATCTCGTCCTGAGGGGGGGAGCATTCGGTTTACTTCGCGGAAGGAAGGGGACATGATCGTATTCTCCATCTGCGACAATGGGTCCGGCATCGACCCCCAGTCGATACCCCACCTCTTCGATCCGTTCTTCACCACGAAGTCGGTCGGAGAGGGGACGGGCCTGGGCCTGTCGATCAGCCACGGGATCGTCACGGGGCACGGCGGCCGGATCCAGGTGGAGAGCCGACTCAACGCGGGCTCCTGTTTTCATGTTTACCTCCCGATCGAGCCGAAGGCCTAGCGAGCGGGCTGGTGAAGGGTCGAGATTTGGCCGGGCCGGTCGTCCCCTTTGGGAGTGAGCGCGCATGGGCGTCAAGCCGAAGCATTGCCTCCTGGTCGTCGATGATGAGCCCAACGTCTGCGATTCCGTGCACGACCTGCTGAGGAGGGAATTCCGCGTCCTCAAGGCCAACAGCGCGGAAGAAGGCTGCCGGCTGATGCAGGAAGAAGAGATTCATATCATCATGTCTGACCAGAGGATGCCCCAGATCTCCGGCGTGGAGCTCCTCACCAAGGTGAAGTCCCGGTTCCCGAACGCGATCCGCATGCTCTTCACGGGGTACGCCGACATCGAGTCGATCATCGCCGCCATCAACCAGGGGCACATCTACGGCTTCCTGAAGAAACCCTGGCAGCCCGAGGAACTCGAGGCGGCCGTGCGACAGGCGGCGCAGGAGTACGACCGCCTCACCGAGGCGGCCCAGGAGCGCGAGACCCTCATCGGCGAGGTGGCGAGCCTTCAATCCAGGGTCTCCGTCCTGGAGAATGAAGTCCGACGCCTCCTGGATCAGAAGGCGGTCAATTAAGCAATCGACCCGGGCCCATCGCCGGATCAGGGGCCTGACCGAGCACGAATCGAACATTGGGACCGACGCTCTTGCCGGAAATGTGGGACGATGAAGACGGCTTCTCCTCGCGAAATTTGTGACGTGCCAAGCCCGAATTCAATTTAGAGAAACACAACGCGTGTCAGCCAAGGTCGGAGTGGTTGGATGGATCAGAGGCGACACACCCTGCTGGTGGTTGACGACGAGATCGACGTTCTCGAGAGTCTGCGCCATTTGTTCCATCGCACGTACCGCGTGCTCACGGCGGGAAGCGGTGCCCAGGCGCTCGAGATCCTCGGGAAGGAAGAGGTCCACCTCATCCTCTCCGATCAGCGTATGCCAGGCATGTCGGGCGATATCTTGCTGGGACACGCCCGCAGGATCCAGCCGGATGCGATCCGGATGCTCTTCACCGGCTACGCCGACATCCAGGCGGTGATTAACGCCGTGAACGAGGGGAATATCTTCCGGTATATCCTCAAGCCCTGGGACGCATCCGAACTTGAAGGGATCCTCCGGCAGGCGGCCGACCAGTTCGAGCTGCTCGCCGAGCGGAAGCGGCTGATCGCCGAGCTCCAGACCGCCAACGCTCGCCTGACCCGAGCCAACGAGGAACTCGCCGAGGCCGGCCAGCTCAAGAGCTCGTTCATCGAGGTCGCCAGCCACGAGTTCAACACGCCGATTACCCTGGTCCTGGGCCTGAGCGAACTCCTCCGCCTCACGAACCCCCAACGCGACGAGCAGGAGCGCTCACTCATCGAGCGCATCTCCCAGAGCGCCCGGCAGCTCGCCCGCCTCGTGACCAACACTCTCACCCTGATGCGTGCCGACGACTTCCGGCGAACAATGAAGCGAGGGCCGGTGGACCTCGGGGCCCTGCTGCGATCCGTGGCCGATCAGGTCATGCCGTTCGTCCATGCGAGAGACCTGCATCTCCATATCGACCTGGACGAGGGACTCGGTATCTTTGAGGTGGATGCCGACAAGATTTCAGCGGCCGTCGTGAACCTGCTCACAAATGCGATCAAATTCACCCCGAATGGGGGAGACGTTTCGATGTTGGCAAGTTTGATCGACGCCGATCAAGCCGAGATCGTCATCGCCGACCGTGGGATCGGGCTCGAACCAAGGGCCTTGGCGTATCTCTTCCAGCCCTTTTTTACCCA
This sequence comes from Singulisphaera chitinilytica, assembly GCF_049331405.1. Classification (NCBI taxonomy): domain Bacteria; kingdom Pseudomonadati; phylum Planctomycetota; class Planctomycetia; order Isosphaerales; family Isosphaeraceae; genus Singulisphaera; species Singulisphaera chitinilytica. The sequence continues at coordinate 3,652,358 of NZ_CP186274.1, read as the reverse complement.
ATTTGACTCAAGTCGCCATTCTTCTGGGGATTTTGGGTTCAATAAACGCGGATTGGGGTTAGGCTTGAGTATCGTGAAACAGTTCGTCGAGCTGCACGGCGGTACGGTCTTCGCCGAGAGCCAGGTGAATGAGGGGACGAGAGTCACGATCCATTTGCCCCGCCGCGTGATGAATTCCGTCAGCTCAGAAGAGCGAGACTCGTTGACGAGCGTATAAGTAAGAAGGAGGAGCGGACCTCTTGTCCTGGGGATGGATCGATTGGCGACACGATCGGCACGCCGCCACCTGGAACAGATTGTGTTTGTGAAGGAATAGCTGATGCCAAGCGCCTTGATCGTCGAGGATGAACCCGAAGCCAACCACCTCCTGGCGATGCTCGTCCAGCTCCGCGGCTATCGGACCGACTCGGCTTACACGGGGGGTGAGGCATTGGAGAAGGTCCGCGAGCAGCCGCCGGACATCGTCTTCCTCGACCTCATGCTCCCCGACATGAACGGCTATGAGGTCTGTCGCGCCTTGAAGACGAAGAAGGCAACGAGCCTCATCCCCATCGTGATGGTCACAGCCCGCGTCGCCGCCGAGAATCGGCTCCAGAGCTTCCGGGTCGGGGCCGACGACTACATCCCGAAGCCGTACACGCCCGACCAGATCTTCCAGGCCATGACCGAGGCCGACGCTTGGCGTCGCGACGTACAGGGGCCGGTGGCCGAGGGGCAGATCCAGCTCGACGCCAGCGAAGACGGCGAATCGTTGCGGCAGATTGCCCAGCTTCGCAGCCTCCTCGTGGCTCGCACCCCTCTTGATGTCGATTCGATTAGCAGGATTGGTGCCGCCTTGACCGAGATCGTCAGCGATGCATGCATGGCCAAGGGCTCGGATACCGCGACCGCGGGCGTCATCGACTACAGCCTCCAGCCCGATCGGCTCACCCTGACCTTGCGCGAGGCCTCGTCCTGGCTCGCGAAGGGGTTGTTGGTGAGGGAAGGCCGGCTGTCGAGGTGGCTTACCGAGGCCCGGTTCGACGAGATCGACGGCGACAACAACGCGGCCGAGGTCGTGTTCGTGAAGCGGTTTCCGCCAGCCTGCCCTGAAGCGAGCCTCTAGGGTCGGTGCGAATCGAGCCGTCCCGGACGCGAGGAGCATCGACGTTTTGGCGGAGTCTCAAGGTGTCCGGCATCTCCGATGATTCGTCCATCTCCGAGCACGCCTTCCTGCTCGCCGTCCGCGCCTGGTCGCAAGATCCTCCGACGGCCTTCTGGGATGTATTTCGCCCCGGGTGGCGAGAATCTCTTCGAGCCCTCTGGAATCAGGACGGGACGATCCATGCGGACTCGGCCTTCGACGAGCTGAAACGGGAGCATGTCGCCGAGGTCCGTCCGGATTTCTCTCGGGTCCACGCGAGTTGGTGGGGGCGGGCCCTTCGGCAAGAATCTCCCGCGATCCAACGCATCGTCGCGAAGAATGCCCCGGCCTCGATCCGGGCCGGCCTCTGTGCCGAGCTGGGGCTGAAAGTCTCGGACTTGGAGCCCGATCGCGTGCCCAACGAAGGGGTTGTGCAGCAGGCACACTCGCTCTGGTCGGAGCGGCTCGTCGGCGATACCGATGAGCGAGTCGCGGATTCGCCCGCGATCGTCGCATTGACCCGTCTCGAACTCCGCGAGATCCATCGCCTGATCCGGGCCACGGGGTTGGCGAAGTGGGCGCTGGCCCTGCAAGATCCCCCGAGTTTGCCGGCTCGCGACCTGGAACGATTCCACGATTTCAAGGCTCGGTTCGGGCAGCACAACCCGAGGCTGAAGCAACTGGCGAAGCACGACACTACCCAGCATGACCCGGCCGGACGCCACGAAGTCGGCAGGCTCGGCCTGGTCACCATCGCTCGCCTGCTGGAGCTGGCCGAACCCTACCGGGTCCGATGGGCCTTGCAGCATCTTCCTTACCCCATCGCCAAGTTCCTCCGGAGCCTGATGAACCCCAAGCCGAGGCGTGACACGTCGCTGGCGGCCTGGGAGTCGGAGATCCTTCGCGTCGCCTGGACGCGACTCAGGGAGGAAGGGAAGCTTCCTCGCGATTATGGAGGCGCGCCATGAACAAGGTCGTGGTCCTCGAGCCCGATTCCGCCTTCGAGCTCCCGGCCTTGCGCCCCAGGATCCTCGGCGGGCCGCTCGGTGATTTGCCCCAGCTCGACCGACCCCGCGTCCACATCGAGCGGGCCCTCCGCAGGCTCTCGCTCGTGCGCAAAGGGTCGACAGTCTTCTCCGAGCTGTTCGACTTCCCCATCTCGGTGGGGGAACCGGAATTCCTCTGGCGCCCCTCGGGGCTCAAGAGGCCGAACCTCGTCGCCCAGCTCATCTCCACGCTGTTCGCCAGCCGCATCGGCATAGGCATCGAGATCTCGCTGGCGCACGTCATTGTCGATCGGATACTCGGCTTCGATCGCCTGGAGGCGGAGCGAAAGCTCCAGCTCACCCCCGTCGAGTGGGGGATCTGGACGTTCCTGCTGGCCAAGATCCTCTCGCGATCCAGCGAGGCGGGTTTTCCCCCATCGCTGAGCACGTTCTGCCTCGACCGAGTCGGTCCCGACCCCTTCGACCTGAGGGGGCTCGAACCGCTCATCACAGTGCGCTGGCCGGTGACCGTCGGAGACCTGGACGGCTCGATCCGACTCTGGCTCCCCGAGTCCTCGGCCGAACGGCTCATGGGCGAGTGGAGCCTCCCGCCGGCCGAGGTCGCTCCGCTCAGGTCCAAGCTTGGCGGCCTGACGGGGGTCTGGCGTGCGGAAGCCGGGACCGTCAACATGAACAGGGGACTCGGCCGACTCCGCGTCGGCGGGATCGTGCCGCTTCTGGAACGGCCGTTCGGCGGGACTCCGAAGGACCCCAGGGGGACGATCACACTCATGCTGGAGACGGCACGAGACGGTCGGTTCTGGTATGACGTCGAGCCCGTACCCAACACCGGCGCGGGTCGGGTTATCGTGCGAAGTCCCCTTCAAATGACCCCAGCGCCTCGAGAGGCCCTAGCCGTGAGCTCGTCACCCACTCCGCCCTCGTCCCCATCACCCGCACCGACAGCCGCAGCGCAGGGCCCCGCGCTCACTCCGGGCGACGTCCCGGTCACGCTGGTGGTGGAACTCGGCCGCGTGAACCTCTCGCTCGGTCGGCTCGCCGACCTCAAGCCCGGCGACGTGGTCGAACTCGGCCGCCACTCCCGAGAGCCGGTCGAACTGACCTCGGCAGGCCGGCTCGTCGCCCGGGGCGAGCTCGTCCAGATCGACACGGAGCTCGGCGTGCGGATCACGAATGTGTTCATGTAGTCTGCTTTTTGATCGAGCTCAGATCGGGTAGACGACCTGGATCGTCATCTCGAGCAGCAACGTCTCGAACCCGACGAGTAGCGCGGTCGTCGCGAGCGACTTCGCCCCCGCGCCGACCCCGGCCATCCCCTGCCCCATCGCCAGCAGGAGCGGGGGCATCAGGGGAATCCAGAGTCGTGCGACCTCGCTGAGATTCTTGCCGCCAAGGGTCAGGAACACGAGGACGCCGAGCGTCGCCCAGGTGACCAGCGGTATCTGCCGGGGCTTCCTCAACGCAATCAGGCCCCAGAGTGCGACCGGCAGGCCGATGCCGATCGCGAGCTCGATCGGGTTCTCGACAACCCAGGCCGAGTACGTCCGGGGATATTCGACGTAGAACCGCCCGTGATTCCGCTGATTCCACCACCAGATGACGAACGGGTTGGCCTTCCAAACCCACCACGAGAGTAAGGTCACGGCGAGGAAGCCGACGCCCGTCGCCAGGACGTTCGCCACCCGCATTCTGAGCGTCTGGCCCCAGCCCGCCGCCAGTTGGATCCCCACGATCAGGCCAACAGGCAGATAGGCCAGCGTGAAGCACATCCCGACGCCCAGAACGATGCCAGACCCTATCGCGAGCAGGATCGCGTTGCGCGGCTGGCTCCTCGCCGCATACGCCGCCAGTGCAAATGCCGAAGTGGATAGGAACGGGAAAGCTGTATCCGCCGCGGGTTGGAACAGGATCACGGACGGCAGGAGCGGCCAGATCGATGCGACGGCCCAGGATACGGGGGGGCCCACGACGGTTCGGGCCAGGAGATAAAGCGGTACGACAGTGGCGGCGCAGAAGAGCATCGTCATGCAGCCGGTGAAGGCGAGCGTGGCGCGATCGGCCCTGGGGAGTTGGCCGACCACGTTGAGCCCCATGTCGACTGATGGGGGCATCAGGTCGAGAACCCCTCGCGCCAGGCCAGGGTACGACTCCATCGCATCCAGGAGATGACGCTGGGCGAAGAGCAGCCCCGGAGGATGCGTGCCGACATGAAGAGAATCTTGTTTCTTGATCCATTCGGCGTATTCGGCGAAGAACCGTTCCGGGTCGCGGATCTGCTTCTTCGCCACGGAATAATATCCGCTCGAACCCGGATTCGAGAGTGCGAGCCCCCACTTGTGGAGCCCGTAACCGACCGGAGCTCCCCCGTGGAGCACGACCTGAACCACGACCGCCGACACGAGCAGGCCCGCCACCCAGAGGGCTTCGCGGCGATAGGAAGTCTTGCCCATCAACCTCCGATATCCGAAACCGAGCAACGCGGCATAGACCAGGAGCCCGCCGAACCCCGTCAGGTTCTCGAGCCAGGTCGTCGAGACATTCTTGGGGAGCCTCAGCCATTCCCACTCGCCGCGGACGCCGAGCGGCATCAGGCCGTTTCGAATCGCGAGGGCGAAGCCGAGCAGGACGATGGCCTGGAGGATCGGGATCAGGATTCTGGCCGTTCGCATGCGGTGCGTCTCGCGCGGGAAATTCGTCCGATGACGAGGGAAGAAACTCAACTACCGTCGTGCTATCATCGTGCGGCGAATCAAAGAAGCCGGTTCGAAGACCTGCCAGCGCCTCCCGACCGAAGAGACGCATCGACGGTCAGCCGAGTCCTACCTCGATCCATCCGGAGACAGTCCCCATGCACTTCGAGAGCTCCACCGAAGCTCCCCCGCGCAAGGATGATGGCGGTCCATGGTACCAGGGCCTGACGCGATACCACTGGTTCGTCCTGATCGTCGCCGCGCTCGGCTGGCTCTTCGACACGATGGATCAGCAACTCTTCAACCTTGCCCGAAAGCCCGCCATCACCCAGTTGCTCGGGGCACAACCCGGCGATTTGAGGATCGGCGAATATAGCGGCCAGGCCACGGCGATCTTCATCGTCGGCTGGGCGCTCGGCGGCTTGATCTTCGGGATTCTGGGAGATCGCATCGGTCGCGCCAAGACCATGCTGATCACGATCTTGCTCTATTCTGCCTTCACCGGCCTGAGCGCACTTTCAACGGGCGTCTATGACTTCGCCTTCTATCGCTTCTTGACGGGGTTGGGGGTCGGCGGTGAATTCGCGGTGGGAGTTTCCCTCGTCGCGGAGGTCATGCCGGATCGCGCACGCCCTTTCGCCCTGGGCTGGCTCCAGGCGCTATCCGCGGTCGGCAATATGCTGGCAGCCCTCATCAGTATGGGCCTCGGGAAGATGGAAGAGTCTGGTGCCATCGGCAGCGCCTGGCGGGCGATGTTCGTGATCGGCGTACTTCCCGCCCTGCTCTCGCTCTTCATTTTCCGCCGCCTCAAAGAACCCGATCGCTGGAAAGCCGCCGCTGCGAAGCGTGCCAGTGCCGAGCTTGCGGCCGACGAGCCGAAACTCGGATCAATCCAGGAATTGTTCATCAATCCCCGCTGGAGGAGGAACACGATTGTCGGCATGTTGCTGGCGTTCGCGGGCGTGGTGGGGCTTTGGGGTATCGGCTTTTTCAGCTTCGATCTGATTCGCTCGGTGTTTTCGGCCCACTTCACCACCGAGGCGACTCAGAAAGGTCTGGCCGGCGCGGATCTGACCAAGTACGTCAATGGAAAACTCACGTTCTGGACGGGGATGACATCCCTGCTCCAGAACTTCGGTGCCTTCTTCGGGATCTATGCCTTCAGCAAGATCACGCATTACACCGGCCGAAAGCCCGCCTTCGCGGTCTCGTTCATCCTCGCGATGGTCTCGACAGGGCTGACTTTCTGGTATATCAACCGCTTCAGCGACATCTTCTGGATGATCCCCATCATGGGGTTCTGCCAGCTCTCGCTCTTCGGCGGTTACGCGATTTACTTCCCCGAGCTCTTCCCCACGCGGCTGCGAAGCACCGGAACATCGTTCTGCTACAACGTCGGCAGGCTCGTGGCTGCGGTAGGACCCTGGACCCTGGGTCTCCTCTCGAGCAAGGTGTTCTCCGGCTACAACTCGATCGACCCTACACTTCCCCTCCGTTATGCGGGAGTGACCATGTGCGGGGTGTTCATCCTGGGATTGATCGCCCTGCCCTTCGCGCCCGAGACGAAGGGGCAGCCGTTGCCCGAATGAGCTTGCGGTAACTTTCCACGCCCACTTCGATCTTCGTCGGGGTGGGCGGTCTCTTGCGCCGAGCGAGGCCTCGTCGGGAGAGGTGGGCGAGGTTCCGGCTTCGACTCAGAGGACGAATTTGGCCGAGTCGCGATCGAGGTAGAGGGTCGCGTCGGGGTGGTTGCGGAGGGCGGAGGCGGGGCAGGCTTCACTGATTGGGCCGCGGAGGGTGGCGAGGACGGCCTCGGCCTTGCGTGGGCCGGGGACGATCAGCGAGAGCTTGGCGGCGGAGAGAAGCGCCGGCACGGTCAGGGTGAATGCGTGCGTCGGCACGTCCTTGAGTTCCTCGAAGCAGCCGTCGTTGACCTGCTGGACTCGACAGGCGTTGTCGAGGCGGACAACCTTGATCAGGACGGGGTCGAGGAAATCGGCCACGGGCGGGTCATTGAACGCGATGTGCCCGTTCTCGCCGATCCCGCCACAGACGATGTCGATGGGGTTCGCCTTCAGCTTGTCCTCGTAGGCGAGGCAGGTCGCGAGGGGGCGTTCAGTCTCCTCGCCGGGGATCAGGTGGAGTCGGTCCGGCGAGAGGTCGACGAGGCGGAAGAGGTGTTCCTGGAGGTAGCGTCGGAACGATGCGGGGTGGTCGGGTCCCAGGCCGAGGTACTCGTCCATGTGGAAGGCGACGATCCTCGACCAGTTGATCCCGGAATAGGCGATGAGATTTGCGAGGAATTCGTTCTGACTGGGTGCGGCCGCGAAGACGATCCGCGTGGTCGATTCAGCCGCCTGTCGCTCCGAGATCGTTCGGGCGACGTCGAGCGCCGCGGCTCGTCCGGCAAGTGCCCGATCCTCGTAAACAACGACCTTCAAACGGTCGATGGAGAATTGGGCGAAGGCTTTCGGTTCCGTCAGGCTCATGGCCAAGGGTCTCGATCGAGGGTCGAATCATTCGTACCTGGATCGTCCAAGTTATCCGCGAACACGGATCGAGACCATGGTCGACTCGTTGCGGCAACAAGCTTTGCCCTCAGGCGGTGATGGCGAACTTCCGAGCCTTCCGGGGCCGCTGCTTCAGCTCTTCGCAGAGGCGCTGGCACTGGGCGAGATCCACCATCAAGGATTCGGTCAGGTAGGATTCCGTCTGTCCGTCCCCGGCCCATTGGAGCTGCTCGTGACACTGGGTCATGTGCTCGATCAGGTCCTTCATCCACAGCAGCGTGTTCTGTCGATTAGCCATGTCTTCGCCTTCCCTTCGATTCGAGAAAGAACAACACCTGAAAGGGACGTCCGTAAAGATCGCTCTCCACGGCGATCAGGTGTTGTCGGCCGAAGAGTAAGGCAAAGGGTGTGCCACATGGATCCTGCTCCGAAACGGGAATTCCAAAAGTGCTAACGCTGGAGGACTTGAGGAAAAAGTTGTAAAATTTGTCGACTCGCACCAGATCGGGCCGATTGTAAGGCTTACAGAGCAATTCGACCGAAGTTAGGCGCTCCTTTCCTTTCCACAAACAAGGCGCTACACTGAGGTCAGTGGGTCGGAGCGAGAAAAGGACCGCAACATGTCGGCCGAAGCCTATCACCACGACCAAGCTGACGAGTCGGAAGGGATCCGAGCCTGGCCCGGTGCGTTCGCGCGATGGCTCTTCGGATACCACGGAGATCCGGTCCGCTCCTCGCCGACGGAACCGGCGATCGCCCGCTTCCGCAACGTCTGCATCAGCAGAGAGGCCGGCTCGGGCGGCGGAACGATCGGGCGCCTCGTGGCTCGCTCGCTCGGCTGGGACATCTACGACCACGAGATCCTCGAGACCATCGCCAAGCGGATGGAGCTCTCGGTCGACGAGGTGCGGATGTACGACGAGCTCGCCCCGAGCGTCGTTCAGGATTGGATCCTGCCCCTCCGCGAGGAGCACTATGCCCCGCAAGAGGCCTACCTCGACCACCTGGCCAAGCTCGTCCAGGCGATCGGTCGCGCGGGCAACGCCGTGATCGTCGGCCGAGGTGCGAACTACCTCCTGCCTCGCGAGCAAACCTTGTCGGTCCGGATCATCTCACCGATCAAGTCGAGGGCGTTCCGCCTCTCGGAACGGATGGGGGTCTCCGTCCGCACGGCCAAGCGGGCGGCCCGCGACCTCGACCGCCGCCGCCTCCAGTTCGACCGCACGATGCACCGGGCGAATTCGTCCGACCCGCACAACTACGATATGGTCCTCGACTCGTACAACCTCGGCCTCGAGATCGCCGCCGAGGTGATCAGCTCCGCCGTGAAGGCCGGGCTGCCTAGGGCGGATTCGTCGTCCGACCGTGCTCAAGGTTTCGCGGTCTGATCCCTTCCTCCGCCAAATCGGCCGACAACACATCGAACCTCGCCCTTCCGAGGGCCTCGCGTCCCGACATTTCCGACAACTCGCAGGAAAGATGGAACGTTCCGACGCTCCCGAGGCTTTATCCACGGTCAGCAACCGAAGGCCGATCGGAGCATGAACTGTGGCTTCGCAATCACGAGTTTCGGGACCGCGCTGGATTTCCAGCCTCCAACAGCGAGGCATGTTCGGACTCCTGCCCGACGGTCAACTGCTCGAGCGCTTCGTGGCCGATCCGGGCGAATCGGGTGAATGCGCGTTCGAGACCCTGCTCGAACGGCACGGGCCGATGGTCCTCGGCGTCTGCCGGGCCAGGCTCCAGGACGAGCATGCGGCCCACGATGCCTTCCAGTCGACGTTCCTTACCCTATTGCGCAACGCTCGCACGCTCTGGGTTCAGGAGTCGATCGGCCCCTGGCTACATCGTGTCGCCTGCCGGACTGCGATGAAGAGCCAGGCGACCGAGACCCGTCGCCAGCGACACGAGCGACAGGCCGGCGAGATGATCGCGACCCATCGCCAGGGAGCCGATGAGGCTACCGACCTCAGGCGGTCGGTTCATGATGAGATCGAGCGGCTGTCCGCGCGACACCGCCTACCGCTGATCCTTTGCGACCTGGAAGGGAAGACGCATGAAGAAGCCGCCAGGATCCTGCGATGCCCCGTCGGCACCGTGAAGAGCCGCCTCGCCCGAGGCCGCGAGCACTTGCGAACTCGCTTACGGCGACGAGGGTTTGGATCCGGAACGGGACTGAACCTAGTGCTCCCCCTGCCCGCCCTGACGGCTCGCGTCGAGGTCCCGACCATCCTAATCCGAAGGACGACCGACCTGGCGGGTGAAGCCTTATCGAGGGCTGCCGCGAGCGGCGTCTTCTCCGGGCTGTCTCAGATGTTGCCCAGCCTCGTGCTGCCAGGTGTCCTGGGAAAGCTCGCTGTCGTCGTAGGAATCCTCGCGTGCCTGGCCGGTCCGCTATTCGGGACGGGCCAGGGGACCGAATCCCGTCATGCCTCAGGAGGCAAGGACACCGAGTTCGGGCGAACGTTGACCTTGAAAGTCGTGGATGCGGATCTCAAGCCCATTCAGAATGCCCGGATCTTCCAGAACTACGCCCGAACAACTTCGGATCCAGAGCGTAAGCAAACAATCACACGAATCGAGAACGTGACGCAATTCACCGACGCTTCGGGGCTCACTAAGCTCAAACTCGCCGACACACCGAAGGATCTTCGGATCTGGGTCAGCAAACCCGGGTTTGTCTCTTTGCATGCGATGTGGGCCAAGGAGTTCCAGAGCGACGGCGACCAGATCCCCGAGCAATTTACCTTCCAACTCACTCGCGGCACGAAGATCGGCGGCGTAGTCGTCGACGAGCGGGGAGATCCGATCCCAGGCGTGAAGATCGAGGTTAGGGACCAAACCGCGTTTCGGTTCCACCTTGCCGATGGCAAGCCCGGCAGGCGCCCTGTGCGCAGTTATTCCCTGGCCGATGGTGATGACGCCGTGGTCACCGACTCGGCGGGACGTTGGGTACTCGACAACATCCCATCTGACGAGAACCTCGTCTTCGAAGTCACCGACCAGGACATTCCTCGATTCGGCCCCGCCAACCCTCGCCACGAGATCGAAGTGCGACTCACTCACCCGGACCTCGACCCTGCGTCACAGGAATGGGGGAGGCTCCAGTCCGAACAAGGCATCACATTGAGAGCCCTTCGCGACCAGGTCGCCAGGCTCGTCATCACGCGAAAGAAGACGAAATGAACCGCTGAATGAATTCGAAAGGAGCAAAGACGAGGGGCGGCTCAGCGCATGAGCCGCCCCTCGTCTTCGAATTCCAAGTCTTCCCGATCCGACAGGCCCCTGGCTCAGGCCGCGGTCTGTTCACCGTGCAGGGCCACGATGGTCAGGCCATAGCGATCGGCGAGGGCGACGACCTCCGACTGGTCGATGACGATCGTCTTGTCGGCCTCGATGGCGAGGACGCGGGCGCCTGCCTTGTGCAGGTTCTCGATCGTCGAGGTCCCGATGGTCGGGACGTCGAACCGCATGTCCTGCTGGGGCTTGGCGACTTTCACCAGGGTCCAGCCCCCAGAGCGGCAGAGGATGCCGGCCCGCTCAATGCAGCGGTCGGTCCCTTCAATCGCCTCGATCGCAAGGGCGGCCTGCTCCTTGATGGCCACGGATTGACCCACGTCGAGCCGGCCCATCTCCTTGGCCAGGTGCCAGCCGAATTGGATATCCTTGAGTTCCTTCGACGTCGGGGGACGACGCGTGAGTGTTCCTTCCTTCACGAGTAGCTCCGGGCAATAGTCGAGGGCCGACGTGAAATCCATCCCGTCTCGATTGAACTCGGCGATGACCGAGAGCAGGATCGAGTCGTCCCGCTTGTCGGCCCGGCAGGTGTAATACCACATGCGGAACATGCGGTAGTCGGGCCAGAGTTGGAGGACGCGTCTGGGGGTATACATCACGTTCTTCGTGACTTTACCCGCCATGACGACTTCTTCGACGCCCTGCTTCTTCAGGACCTGGATCATCCGGCCGAGCTTGGAGACGCCGACCTCTTCGAAGCTGGAGCAGAGCTCGCGCAGGGATTCGTGGGCCTCGTAGCGGATACCCACGCAGGCGACGCTCAGCCCCTGCCTCTTGGCTGCCTCGGCGAAGAGGATGGGGAAGCGGCCGCTGCCGGCGAGCAGTCCGATCGGGCGCGCTGAGGCCTGGGAATCACGACGATGCGCAATCCGGTCACGTTTGTGCGTGAGAACAGACATCGGACCTGAATCCTTTAGATATGCGCGAAGTCCGCAAACGATCGTCCAACCGGCCGCGTTCAGGCGTCGGCGAGGCGGGCCGTCAAAGTCCCGCCGCGTCGTCGTCATGGTCGAGTCCACGGCTCTCGGATTCGGATCCTTCCTGATCCGGGAGCAAGGACGTGAGCATTTCCACCTGGGCCGAGAGCTCGCGAATCTGCCGATGCATGTCCGGCAGCCGCGCGATCATCTGGAAGAGCCGGCGCTGTTCTCGGATCGGGATGGCGGGCGATCCGAGGATCTGCTGTCCGCTCGGGACGTTGCGATGGACGCCCGCCTGGGCACCGACGACGACCTGGTCGCCGATCTCGGTGTTGTCCTTGATCCCGGCCTGGCCGGCCATGATGACGTAGTCGCCGGTCTTGCAACTCCCGGCGATACCCACCTGGCCGCAGAGGATGTTGTGTCGGCCGATCTGGTTATTGTGGCCGATCATCACCAGGTTGTCGATCTTCGTACCTTCGCCGATCCGGGTGGCTTCGAAGGTCGCGCGGTCGACGGTGCAGTTTGCGCCGATCTCGACGTCGTTGCCGACCTCGACCCGGCCCGTCTGCGGCACCTTGACGTGCTTCCCTTCGACCTGGCGATAGCCGAAGCCATCGCCACCCAGGATTGTGCCCGAGTGGACCTCGACCCGGTCGCCCAGACTAACGTCGCTATAGAGGACGGCGTTGGGGTGGACGATCGTGTCTTTACCAATCGTGCAGCGATCTCCGACGACGACTCCGGGATGGAGCGTCGTCCCGTCGCCGATCACGGCATCTTCCCCGACGTAAACGAAGGGGTAGATCGCCACGTCGGCACCGATTCGAGCGGAAGGGGCCACCCAGGCCATGGGGTGGACCCCGGTCCATCGGGGCTTATCAGCGCCTTTCAGGTGGCTACGGACAGCGAGGAACGCGAGGATCGGATCCTCAACCTCGATGATCACTGGGACGGCCGGGGTCGCGGCAGTCCGCTTGAAGTGCGGACCCACGATGGCGGCAGACGCCGGAGACGTGCGGAGCATTTTTGCATACCGCTCGTTCTCGATGAACGTGATGTCGCCTGGGCCAGCTTGTTCGACCGGCCGAGCCGAGTGAATCGAGATGCTGCCGTCGCCCACGAGGCGACCCCTGACTAGGGCCGCGAGCTGTTCCACCGTTGCGACCACGTGCGACTTCCTTTCTTCCCTGAAAGGAACGGACGGGAACCGGATTGCTAGGATGCTACCCGCATCCGGCGAACCAACGGATCGACTTGCGATCGGCTTGGCAACCGGGGGCGGATCGTAATCCATACGTCCGCTGGCGGCAAGTCGAGTCGATTCCTCTTCTCTTATCGGCGCATTTGAGGCGGTTTCCACACTTTGAACTTGAGAAAACGGCTCAACCTTCCAGGAACCGCGTGACCTCGCGCAAGTCGAAAATCCGCGGGGGATTCTGCCCATCCGCCTTGTTCCCGCGATCGATCCAGACCGCACGCAGTCCCGCCCGCATCGCCCCCAGGACGTCGTTCTCGAGGTCATCACCCACGCTCAGCAATCGGCCCGCTTCGACCCCACATCTGGCGACGAGGGCGTCGAAAAACGCGGGGTGGGGCTTCTTGTAACCGACCTCGGACGAGATAACGAGATGCTCGCCCATCGGCCTCAACTCCTCGAGCCCGGCGACGACGTCCCGGAGCCTGGAGTCGAAGTTCGAGGCGATCCAGCAGGGGATCCCTCGAGACCGAAGCTCGGCCAGTATCGGGCCGACGTCATCGAAACAGCGCCAGGACGAAGGGCAGGCGAAGTGCGACCAGAGCTCGTCGAAGGCCCGGTCGAAGTCGGGCAGGTCGCCCAGGACCCCGCCGACGATCGCCTGCCAGCGTCGACGTTCGGTCGCCTCGTCGGTAGCGAGCGGTCCCCTCTCGTTGGCCAGGTCGTCCTTGCGGAAGAACTCGCGGAAGCGGGAACGCACCAAGTCGGTCTCGAGTTCCACCCCCTGCCGACGCGCCACCGCGATGTACGCTTCGGCGACCGGCGGATGAGCTTCGATTAAGGTTCCGACGGCGTCGAGGACGATACCACCAAAGCCTGTCCCCGTCTTTTGATCCGACAACATTCGTTCGGCTTCCTTTACGACAAAGCGAGTGGTTCCAACTCGCGAGGGAAGACTCCAGGGAGTGATCCCGAAGGAACCGACGACTCGCATCCGACACCCTGACGGCAACGTGTTTACGTCACCACGGAGAGGAATGGAACCTCATCCCAACCGCATGATGCGACCGCCTCGTGAGGAACCTTCCCATGAGCGAGATCAGGCTGCGGCCACCCACTCATAGCCAATCCACGCCCGTCAGGGCGATCCCCCAGGCACAGTCGCACGCCCTCGAGCGTCGGCATACACTCGACCAGCAGCAAAGAGCCTTCCGATCCGGCCCCCACTTCCCACCCCCGGCCCGTCGCCACCCTCCGTCCTGAGCGGATCGATTACGCGTCGTTGAATCGAGAGTGGCCCGAGGTGGCGAGTGGGGCCCCACTCCCCTGCCCTCAGCGACCAGGCCTGATTAATCCCGCAGTCACGTCGATATCCAGTTCGGCCACCTGCCCGGCCGCTAGCTTGGCATATGCGATCCCACCCATCGCCGCGTTGTCCGTGCAGAGGGACATGGGTGGGATGAACAGCTCGATCCCTTCCTCCCGCGCCATCGCCTGGATCCGCTCGCGGAACCGGGCGTTGGCGGCCACCCCTCCGCCGATCCCCATACGTTTCAGACCCGTCTGCCGGAGGGCCTGACGGCTCTTGGCCACGAGGATATCGACGACGGCTTCCTGGAAGCTCGCCGCGAGGTCGGCCACCACCTCGGGCGTCGGCTTTTCGGCTCCGCGACCGTCCTGCCCCCGGAGGGCGTAGAGGACCGCCGTCTTCAGGCCCGAGAAGCTGAACTGGATGCGATCGTCGTGCAGGAAGGAACGTGGGAAGGAATACGCACGAGGATTCCCACCCTGGGCCACGCGCTGGATCTCGGGCCCGCCCGGATAGCCAAGGCCGAGCAGGCTCGCAATCTTGTCGAAGGCCTCCCCAGCCGCGTCGTCGATCGTGCCGCCGAGCAACTCCGACTCGATCGGCCCTCGGCAGACGAAGAGGCTCGTGTGCCCCCCCGAGACGACAAGGCCAATGCAGGGATAGACGGAGGCCTCGGGGAACGCGAGCTGGCACGCGTACAAGTGGGCTTCGAGATGATCGACGGCGATCAGCGGGACGCCGAGTGCGAACGCCAACGCCTTCGCCGCAGTCAGTCCGACAACCAGGGAGCCGACCAGGCCCGGCCTCGTCGCGACGGCCACCGCGCCGACGTCCCCGATCGCCACGCCCGAGGCCTTCAAGGCCTCGTCGATCACCGGGAGGAAGTGACGTACGTGCGCCCTCGAGGCGATCTCGGGGACCACGCCGCCGTATCGTTCGTGGAGGTCGATCTGCGAGGAGACCTTACTCGAGAGGATCCGAGGGACGCCCAGGTCGGGCGGAGCCGGCCCTTCGAGCACGGCCGCGCCCGTCTCGTCGCAGGTCGTCTCGATTGCAAGCAGGATAAGTCGGCGGTCAGGCATGACTCTCGAAAAAAAGAGACCGCCCTGGTCGGAAAAACCGGGGCGGTCCGGGGAATCGGATCGATTTGCAACCTGGGTCACTTCTTCGCGATGGGAGCCTCGAGCTTCTCCTTGATCACCTTGAGAGCCAGCTCGAGTTGCTTGTCGACGAATGGCGTTTCCTTGGGCTCCTTGGCCGCCTCTTCAGGCTTGGCCTCGGGCTTCTCGGCTTCGGGCTTCTTGGCCTCATCCTTCGCCTCCGGCTTCTCGGCTTCGGGCTTCTTGGCCTCATCCTTCGCCTCGGGCTTCTCGCCTTCAGGCTTCTTGGCCTCATCCTTTGCCTCGGGCATAGCACGTTCGCCCGGGGCCTTGGGCCGACGCTTGCCCATCGTGTGGAGGTCGCGGTCGCGACGACCCAGGAACCAGTTCTCGTACTGGGTCCGGTTCAGGTCGAGGCCGAGGCCGGGCGACGGGGAGACGCCCCACTCGTCGGATGCCTTCGCGTTCTTGAAGCGGTGGATGTTCTTGCCCGAGGGACGCTGATACGTCGCCACCGTCAGCTTCAGGACGCTGTTGCCGTCTTCCAGGTCGATGATGTTCTGCACCGAGCCCTTGCCGTAGGACCGCTCGCCGATGATCACGGCTCGATTGTGGTCCTGGAGGCAGGCCGAGACGATCTCGGCCGCGGAGGCCGAGTTGTGATTGATCAGCACGGCCATCGGGATGTCTTCGTACGGGCCTTCCTTCTGGGCCTCATAGGACTTGCCGATCGTGTTCCGGCCCTTCGTGCTGACGATCTTGCCGTCGTCCACGAAGAGGTCGGAAACCTCGACCGCCGCACCCAGCAGGCCGCCCGGGTTATCCCGAAGATCGAGGATCAGGGCCTTGGCACCGGCTTCCTTCAGTTCCGCCAGCGCTTTTTTCAGTTCATCCGTGGTGTTCTGGATGAAGCTGGTGATGCGGATGTAGCCGATCTTCTTGTCGTTGTCATACATGAAGTCCCACTGGTCGTTCGGCTTTCGCTTGTCGCCGAGGACGCTGGGGACGTCGATGATGGCGCGGGCCATCGTGAGCGTGTCGGTCTTCTCGTCCCCCTCGTGGAGCACCTGGAGCTTGACGTTCGTGCCGGGGCGGCCGGTCAGGATCTCGACGGCCTTGTCCGGGGTCATGCCCTCGGTCGACTGGTCGTCGATCTCCATGATGATGTCGCCGGAGAGTACCCCCGCCTCATAGGCCGGGGTGCCCACCATCGGGGCGATCACCTTGAGACGGTTCGTATCCTGGTCCATGCCGACCTGGATGCCGATCCCGCCGAACTTGCCCTCGATCTGCCGCTTGAACTGCTTCCATTCTGATGTGTTGATATATGACGAGTGAGGATCGAGATTCGTGAGCATCCCCTTGAGGGCGCTCTCGAGCAGCTCGCGTCGGTTGACCGGCCGAACATAATTGGATTCGACCTGCTCTACGGCGTCGACGAACACGCCGTAGAGCTCCATCATCTCGTCTTTGGGCTTGGCGCCCTGGCTCGCTTGCCAGCAGAGCGTGGTGAGTGCACCGACCATCGCCAACGCGAAGACGTTGCGGCGGGACATGTCTCGAGGCCCTCCTCAGAGCGTACGTTCTCGGCAGCGAACGAAACGGATGACAACTCCTGTTTGTCAGAAGAGGCGCCCGCGCCGGATCATCTCGTTGTTACTTTAGTCGATCGGCAATCGGCGACGCAAGCTGACAAGCCGGACGATTATGCGGCGTTGGAATCCGAATTCGGCAGGCCCCCGGAGGATGCCGCCGAGGTGCCGGCATCCCCCGGGTAACCACACATCCCCTCCGTCGACTTACGACCGGAGGGCCGCCGCGAGGCCTTCCAGCCCCACGATCGGCTCCTGGCAGGCGGAATTCTCGCAGATATACGTCGTCGTCCGACCGTCGCGAGCTTCCCGGCCCTCCAGCAACGGCAAGGAAACGCTCGACGCCTTCGCGGTTGCGGCGAGCACCGGCGCCACGACCTTGTGGGGCAGAAAGGTTGAGTAGACGGTCTCGAGGGCCTCGCGGAACTCGGAGGCATCGGACCCCGCGAAGACGGCGATTTCGCTCGAAGGCGCGAGCAGGAGGTCGAGCGCCAGGAGGCTCTGCCCCATCGCCATCGGGGCCTTGTCCAGGAAGAGCTGAATCGTCTCCAGGACCCGACGACCGACCGACTCCAGGTCCTTGCGGCCTGTGAGTGCCGCCAGGCGAAGGAGGGCCGTCGCCGCCATCGCGTTGCCGGAGGGCGCGGCGTTATCCTGAAAATCCTTCTGTCGCACAATCAGGGACTCGTGGTCCCGACCGGTGTAGAAGAACCCGCCGGCCTCCTTGTCGAGGAAGCGGTCGAGGATCACGTCGACGAACTTCAAGGCGGCATCGAGCCACTCGACCTCGCCGCTGACCTCGTACAGGCGCGTGAGCCCGTCGATCACGTTCGCATAATCATCGAGGTAGGCATTGAAGCGAGCACGGCCATCCTTGTAGGCGTGCAGGATCAGGCCTTCCGGCGTCGTCATGTTCTCGAGCAGGAACCTCGCGGCGCGACGCGCGGCGGCCAGGTAGCGATCATCCCTGAGGATGCGGGCCCCCTCGGCCAGCGGCGCGATCATCAGGCCGTTCCAGGAGGCGAGGACCTTCGTGTCCTTGCCCGGCGGGACCCTTCGCTCGCGGACCTCGAGCAGCTTCTGCCGATCCTCGGCGATCTGAGTCCGCAACTCCTCCGGATCCCGGCCCAGCATGATCGAGGCCTGCGTCAGGGTCCTGGGGAGGTTGAGGACGGTTTTCTGCTCCCAGTTCCCCGACTCGGTCACGTCGTAGACGTACACGAAGGCCCGAGCCCGGTCGTGGCCGAGGATTTCCTGGATCTCGGCGAGGGTCCAGACGTAGTACTTGCCCTCTTCACCCTCGCTATCCGCATCCTCGGTCGAGTAGATCTCGCCGCCGGGGCCGGTCATCCGGTTCAGGATGTAATCCATCGTCTCGCGAGCGACGCGGGCGAACTCGGGCTCGGAGGTGAGTTGATAGGCCTCGAGATAGGTGGTCGAAAGCAAGGCATTGTCGTAGAGCATCTTCTCGAAGTGCGGCACGAGCCAGCGCCTGTCGGTTGAGTACCTCGCGAAGCCGCCGCCGAGGTGGTCGTAGATCCCCCCCCGCGCCATCTTCTCGAGCGAGAGTCGGACCATGTGCAGCGATTGTTCGTCGCCGGTCCGCACGTGGTGGCGAAGCAGGAGGCGGAGATCCATCGGGTGCGGGAACTTCGGGTGATCCTGGAACCCGCCGAACTTCGGGTCGAAGACCTGCCCGAGGTGGGCGACCGCCTGATCGATCAGCTTGATCTCCAGGCCCCCTTGCGCCGGCGGGATGGCACCCATGAGGGAGATCCGCTCGGTCAGGTCTCCCGCGGCGCGCACGATGTCGTCGCGGCGCTCGACCCAGGCCTGATGCACCTTCCGGAGGACGAGGGGAAAGCCCGGCATCCCTCGCGATTCCGTGGGGGGGAAGTAGGTACCGCCGTAGAAGGGCTGGAGGTCGGGCGTCAGGAAAACCGACATCGGCCAGCCGCCGTGCTCGGTCATGGCCTGGACGGCGGCCATGTAGATCTGGTCG
Organism: Singulisphaera chitinilytica; assembly: GCF_049331405.1. NCBI lineage: Bacteria > Pseudomonadati > Planctomycetota > Planctomycetia > Isosphaerales > Isosphaeraceae > Singulisphaera > Singulisphaera chitinilytica. Next base: position 3,633,610 of record NZ_CP186274.1, on the reverse strand, counting down.
AGGTCCGGCCTCTCCTCGCGATCGACCTTCACATTGATGAAATATTCATTCATCAATGCGGCGATCTGCGGGTCCTCGAAGCTTTCTCGCTCCATCACGTGGCACCAGTGGCAGGCCGAATAGCCGACGGAGAGGAAGATCGGCCTGTCCTCGGCCTTGGCCCTGGCGAGGGCCTCGGGCCCCCACGGATACCATTCGACCGGGTTGTGTGCGTGCTGGAGCAGGTACGGGCTGGTTTCCCCGGCGAGTCGATTCGCGGGACGGTCGCTCTGCGGATGGCTCATGTTGCGGACTCGTCGAGAGGGAGAGGCCATGTCGGGTCACTTCCGAACCCAGGCATGTCTCATCATACGCGATCGCCCGGGGAGGCTCGATCCTACTTCGCACAAGGCGCGGGCACATGATGCGCGTAAAGCCTCGACTCCCGAAGGGTTCCACTCCGGAAGTCGAGGCTCGAGGTTCTTCGCTACTCTTCAAGGAGCGTCAGGCGGAGACGCTGTCGTCCGAGTCGGGCTTGGAGCCGTCCAGCGGCTTCGTATTGGGCGGGTGCGGACCTTGTTGCGGCCCGCCGGGGTGGATGTTCCTGGCGGCGGTCACGACCTCGCTGATGCGTGCGGCCGCGCGATCCGAGGCGCCCGGGACGGCCACCTTGTCGCGAAGATCGGCCAGGGTTTTGGATGCCTTCTCGCGGCTCGACGGGTCGTTGAGCCATTTGAGGGCCCAGTTCGCCATCTCGGACGAGACATCCACCGGGGTCAGGTACTCGGGCATGACCTCATCATCGGCCAGGAGGTTGACCAGGCTGATGTACCTGCTCTTGATGAAACGTCGGGCGACGAAGAGGTCGAAGTGGCGAATCTTGTAGACGACGACGGAGGGAAGTGCCTCAACCATCAGCTCCAGGCCGACCGAACCGGATACTGCCCACGCGAGATTCGCGAGCCGGATCACCTCGGGGGTACGTGCGGCCAGGATCTCCAGCGGGAGTTCCAGCCTGGACTCCGCAAGGATCTCCCTCGCCAGGTTCTGGTGCCGTTCGTGGAGGGAGGCGACCAGGAAGCGGACATCGGGACGCTCCCGATGCAGCTTCGCGGCGGCTTGCAGCATCATCGGGAGGTTCTTGGTCACCTCCTGAGTGCGTGAGCCGGCGAGGATCGCCACGATAGGGCCGGGCTTGGCGCGCTCGGCCGCGAGGAACGACTCGTCGAGGACGCGCTCGGCGAGCTCATCGAAGTAGGGGTGGCCGATGTAAACGGCGTCGGGGACGTTCCGCGCGTGGTACCAGGGGGGTTCGAAGGGGAGGCTGCAGAGGACGTGGTCGATATATTTGCGGACCTTGTTCACCCGCCATCCGGCCCAGGCCCAGATCTGCGGCGGCACGAAGTAGAAGACGGGGATGCCCCTCGCCTTGGCCCGCTTGGCCAGCCACCAGTGAAAGCCCGGGTAGTCGATCACCACGACGGCGTCGGGGCGATGCGTGGCGAAGTACTGGTCGGCCTGGTCGAGGATCCTGAAGAACTTGCGGATATTGAGCAGGACCCGACCGAACCACATGATCGCCAGGTCGACGAGCGGGAAGAGGATCGTCGCGCCGGCTTTCTGCATGTGAGGGCCGCCGAAGCCGACGAACTCGGCGTCGGGATGGCGTTTCCTCAAGGCTTCGATGAGATTGGCGGCGTGGAGGTCGCCGCTCGGCTCCCCCGTCGAGATGAAGATCCGCATGGGATCGAACTCACATCCTTGTTGTGAATCGAGGCCTGGGTCCTTCCCAAGCTTCCGAGACACTAGCAGAAGTCCTCGAATCGCGAAACCCGAGTCGTCCCCACCCCTCGCATCCCTTTTTCTTCTACGGGCGGGCCCCGTTCGCCGGGCCGTCGTCGGAAGGCTCGGGTTCGTCCGGCAGGCCTAACTCCTTGATCCGGCGATAGAGCCGGGGACGCGAGATGCCCAGTTGCTCGGCCGCCCTCGATTTATTATGCCGGGCCCTCTGCAGGCTGCTCTCGATCAGCCGGCGCTCGACCTGGGTCAGCAATTCATCGAGCTGCGAGGTCTCCGGGGCGAGCGGAGGCGGGAGATAGGCCGAGGCGAGGTGGCCCCGGATCTCTGCCGGCAGGTCGTCCGCCTCGATCAGGTCTCCGCTCGCGGCCTCGTGGGCCTCGTCGATGACCCGGGCGAGTTCCCGGAGGTTGCCCGGCCAGTCGTAGCCCATCAGGACCCCGAGGGCCGACTCCGAAAAGCCCGACCGCTGCAGCTTCTCGCGGCCATTGGCCCGCTCCAAGAGGTGTTGGGCCAGGACGGGCAGTTCCTCGAGGCGTTCCCGAAGCGGCTTGAGCCTGATCACCATCGTGGTGAGCGAGTAATAGAGTTCCGCGCACAACCGTTCTTCCTGCAAAGCCACGTCGGGATCGCCGATCGTCGTCGCGAGCAACCTCAACCGAAGCTCACCGGACTCGATCGACTCGGCCAGCCTGCGTTGCAGGTCGCGAGGCAATTCGAGGATATCGCCGATCAGCAGGGTGCCCCCCTCATTGATCTGTGCACGTCCGGAGCCCTCCTCATCGAAGAGCCCTCGCTCGAGCACCTCGGCGGGGAGGGCCGCGCAGTCGAAAGGGAGGATCGGAGCCTGTCGGCGGTCGCCCTGCTGATGGATCGTCCGGGCGATCATGCGCTTGCCCGTGCCCGACTCGCCAAGGATGAGCACGGGCGAGGATGTCGTCGCCGCGATGAGCACCTGCTCCAGCAAGCGGCGATGCGACGGCCCCTTGCCGATCAGGGTATCGAACCCGAAGCGGCCGAGCGCCTTGTCGCGGACCTCGAGGAGGTCGGCCCGGAGTCGATGGCTCGGCGGCTCCGGCAAATGGCCCTGGGCATCGTGCAGGCTCACGAGGCCAAGGATCCCGAGCAGTTCACCGGCGTCGTCGTGGAAGGGCCAGAAGTCGATCCGGCGCCAGCGACGTTCCCCCGAGTTGTGGACGATCAAGGTCCTGACGGAAGATGATCTCCCCGTGCGGACCTCTTGCGGGGGGTAGAAGCTCCCCCCGAGCCCTTCGATGTCCCCGCCGCGGTTTGGCCCGTGCGCGTGGCAGGCGAGCCCCGCGACGGCCTCGAACGAGTACCCCGTAAGCTCCTCCCAGGCCTTATTTACCCAGATCAGCCGGAATTCGGGACTCAGCCAGAAGCTCGGTTCCGAGACCTGCTGCCAGAAACCATCGAGCCGCGCGCCCGAGAGTCGCGGAGACGCCATGGGGTTGATCGATTACCTTATTGGGGTACTCAGGAAATGGGGGAGCAATCCTGTCACAGGATGGGGTTCGTCGAGTCCAAAGGCAAGTGAAAACCATGGCTGCACCGCAAATCCAATCCGCGATCGCCATCGACGTCGGCACGACCAATACCAGGGCTCGCTACCTGCTCGACGGCAAGGTCATCGATACGGCCAAACGCCCCGTCGGCGTTCGCGACAACGTCGGCACGTCGGGAAAGTACGCGCTCGTGGATGCCTTGCGTGATGCGATTCAAGACGTGGTCAAGCGTGCGGATCAAAGGACCCCGGATGTCATCGTCGCGTCAGGAATGCTCACATCAGAAGTTGGCCTCGTCACCGTGCCGCACGTCCTCGCCCCCGCGGGGCTGGACGAGTTGGCGGCCGGGGCGGTCTTGAAAGTCGTGCCGGCGGTCGTCGACCTGCCCATCTTATTCATACCGGGCGTGAAGACTCCGGCCAGAGAAGGGGAAGACGGCTGGATGTCGGCCGACCTTATGCGGGGCGAGGAATGCGAATCCTTCGGCGCCTGGGAGGTGATCTCCCCCGGCTTCGTCAAGAACCCGACGCACGTCTCAGGTGATGACGGTCTTTCGCGTGGGACGAGCACGGTCTTCGTCTGGCCGGGATCTCACACGAAGATCGTGGAGATGGACCGGGACGGCAGGATCGTCCGCAGCCATACGAGCCTCGTGGGAGAGCTCACAATGGCCATGGCGCGGCACACCCTGCTCGTCGCGAGCCTGCCCGGTGGCCTGCCGGACGAGGTCGACGAACAGGCGATGGAGTTAGGCTCCAAAGCCGAGGCGCGGGAAGGCCTGGGCCGTGTCGGGTTCCTGGTCAGGATCGCGGCGGTCAACCAGAACTTGACGGAGCACCAACGGGCATCCTTCCTGATCGGAGCCCTGCTCTCCAACGACATCCGTCACCTGGCGAAGCATCCGATGTTCGGCCAGGATCATCAGGTCTGGGTGGGCGGGCGCCAACCCCAGCGCTCGATCTACGCGCGCTGGCTCGTCCGTGAGGGAATGCACGACGTCCGGGAGGTCGATGACGACCTCTGCGAGGATGCCTCGGCACGAGGAGCCCTGGCCGTCGCCATGAGGCGCCGAGAACTGCGGAGTGAATGATTGACGAGGGGAGCCACGAGGGCTGCAGCGATCAGCCGGGGGGAAAGTTGCTGGTATGGGAGAGGGCCAGCAACTTCCCTCCTCACGACTCGCTGAATCGGCTCCAGGACCAAACGACCTGGCCAATAATGAGGTCCCGGATCTGCCCTTCGAGCTCGATCGGGATCAGAGGATTCTCGCGGCTCGGCTGGTTCGGCCTAAGGATTAGGTGCCGGCCTGTGACATCGAGCCAGCGGATCATGGGGGCGCCGTCCGGGCAGGCCGCGACCATCTTCCCCTGGAGCTGGGCGGGGTCGGTCACGGTCCGATCGATGGCGACCACCGAGCCTTCCGGTAGGATAGGGCTCATCGTATCGTCCTCGAGCCGCACGCCGACCGTGTTCTCCGGGTTCGGCAGCCATTGACGGTAGGCCATGATGTAGCCCTTGACCCGAGAGGGGTCGACCGTCTTGCGGGAGAGGTCGCGAGGCGAGACGAGGCTCACCGCCACGAAGTCCGACATCGTCTCGGTCGGCAGATTCTCGGGCGCCACGACGACCGCGTCGCTCGGCATCTCTTCCAGCTTCTCGAGACCCTTGCGGATCAGTTCGAGCGGGGTGAGGTCCGAGAGGGACGCGTCCATCCGCTGGACGAACTTGGGGCCGATACCGGACAGGAGCCAACTCGGATTCGCGCCCGTCTGGTCGATGAAGGCCAGGAGCACTTCCGCCGGGACCGTCACGCCGGTTTCGTAATTATACCAGGTGCGAGCCGGCAGCCCGAGGCGACGGGCGAGTTCGGGACCTCCATGCTCACCAAAGAGATCCTGGCGCACTTCTCTCAGCCTGCGAGAGACGGACGCCTTGATATTGACGCGGACCTTCGGAGTCTTCTTTCGAGCCACGGCGCTCAATCCCGCGTGCGGGAACCCTCCCGAAGACGAGGCATCTCGTAGCAGTGGTGTACGCGCATAACCGTCTCGAAAACCCAACGAGACCCACGAACAGATCCCCTAGAACCCGTAAGATTCAGGGAAACGTTTTTTTGGCATGGCCCCCGGCGGCCAAAACTAAGCCATTGAAAAAACAGTTTATCAAACGATACCGCCAAGGTCATCCTAACTGTGACCTTGGCCATAAAATGTCGAACTCGTGTTTCGCGAAGGCATCATCGCCGGTCGCGAACCGATCTTAAACGCGAGTCTCGGAACATTTCATTTTGGTTCGTGACACTTTAGGGGAACAGAGGCATTAAAAGATACCAAGCACATCGCGGGCCTCGTCCGACATCCGGTCGGGCGACCAGGGGGGTGACATTACCAGGCGGACATTGGCCTTGGTGACCCCTTCGATCTTCTCGATGGCCGACACGGCGTTGCGAAGGATTTCCGGCCCGGCCGGGCAGGCGGGGGTGGTCAGCGTCATCTCCACGTCGACCTCGGCCTCCCGGGTCTGGACCGTGTAGACCAGGCCGAGGTCCACGATGTTGACATTGAGCTCGGGGTCAATGACGGTGCGCAAGGCTGTAAGGATCGCCTCTTGGTCGGCCATCTTAGCGGACTCCTCGGTTGAATTCAGGTATTAATCGTTCAAAGAGACGTAGATTTCATCACCGCGAATTTCGACCTCGTGGGTCGTCACCGGCTCGACCGCGGGGAAGCAGAGGGCTTTGCCCGTCCGGACGTCGAAGCGGGCGCCATGCCTCGGGCATTCGATCTCCGAACCTTCGAAATCCCCCTCGGCGAGCGGGCCCCCGTCGTGCGTGCAAACATCATCGATGGCATAAAATGTACCACCTACGTTAAATAGGGCGATTGCACGCTCGTCGACCTCGGTGAGGAGCTTCCCGCCGGACGGGATTTCGGCGAGGGTCGCCACCTTGACGAAATTGGCCATGGGCTCGGTACCTCAAGCTTGGCGGTTGGGATCGATCTGGATTCAGGGGGTCTCGTTCGACGAGGCTCGGGCCATCGCGGCCCGGGTGACCTCCGCCTTGACGCGACGCAGCACGCCGCTCAGGCCTCGGACGCGCAGCATGCCGAGGATCTCGGGAAGGCCGATCTGCTCGATCAGCGAATCGCGGACCTGCAGGACCTCTTCGATGGTCGCCCCGTTCAGGCCTTCGACGAGGAGGGCGACGAAGCCTCGGACTGTGGGGGCCTCGATGGGGGCGTCGGCGAAGAGCCGGACGGTGTCCCCTTCGAGCTCGACGAAGAGATAGACCGGGGACTGGCATTCCTCGACGCGGTGGCTGGCGTCCTTGTGGGCGAGGAGCCGCTCGGGCAGCGGGGGGAGGTTCTTCGCGAAGTCGATCAAGAGCTCGATCCGTTCCTGCCGGTCGGCCTCGCTTAACTCCGCCACGATCTCGTCGAGTTCCAGGGCCATCGCGTCGACTCCGATGCTGATCCTGCAAGGCTTTGGAAGGAAGGAGGGGCGTGCGAGATTGTTCGGGAGCCAAACTGCAAAGCCCTGAGCCGATCCGGCCAGGGCTCGCAGGATTTCCGGGGATGGTGCCGACCTTCGATCGGCGGGCCGAGGGCTCAGGCCCCCTTGGCGATCGGGGCGCGGACGAGGTTGCCCCACTCGCACCAGGAACCGTCGTAGTTCCGGACCTTAGGATAGCCGAGCAGGTACGTGAGGACGAACCAGGTCAGGCTCGACCGCTCGCCGATCCGGCAGTAGGCCACGACGTCGTCGGTCGACTTGAGACCGACCTCGCCCTCGTAGATGGCCTTGAGCTCTTCGACCGACTTGAATGTGCCGTCTTCATTCACGGCGCGGCTCCAGGGGACGCTGACCGCGCCCGGGATGTGGCCGCCGCGGAGCGACCCCTCCTGCGGGTAGTCTTCCATGTGGAGCTTCTCGCCGGTGAACTCCTTGGGGCTGCGGACGTCGAGGAGGGCCTTGCCCGCCTTCGAGTGCTCGAGCACGGCGTCGCGGAAGATCCGGATGGCCGACTCGTCGGCACCGGCGACCTTGTATTCGGTGGCGGGATACTTGGGAACGTCCTTCGTCTGGGTCCGGTTCTGGTCGACCCAGAGCTTTCGGCCGCCGTTCATGATCCGGCAATCCTTGTGGCCGAACAGCTTGAAGGCCCAGAAGGCGTAGCAGGCCCACCAGTTCGACTTGTCGCCGTAGAAGACGACCGTGGTGTCGTTGCTGATGCCCGACCTCGAGCAGATCTCCGCGAATTTCTCGGCGTCGATGTAGTCGCGGATGAGCTGGTCCTGGAGGTCCCCCTGCCAGTCGATCTTCACCGCGCCCGGGACGTGGCCCATGTCGTAGAGCAGGACGTCTTCGTCGCTCTCGACGATGCGGACCTTCGGGTCATTCTGGTGGGCTTCCACCCAGTCGGCCGAGACCAGGACTTCGGGATGGACGTACGCTTCACCCATGATGGGCATTCTCCCTGGAGGCTATGATCACACGGATCTGTCTAGAAAAGACCGAATTCGCTCGACGTCGCGTCGGTCATCCGAGGGCTCAGGCCTTGGCCGGAGCCCCGCCGATCATGAGCTTGTCGGCGACGGCCTGGCGGAGGGTCTCGCGGACGGGTTCGAGCGCGATCCGGTCGTAAACGTTGGCGAAGAAACCTTCGACGATGAGCCGGATGGCGGTCTCCTCGTCGATCCCGCGCGATCGGGAATAGAAGATCATATCCTCATCGACCCGCCCGGCCGTCGCGCCGTGGGTGCAGCGGACGTCGTTGGCCTCGATCTCGAGGCCCGGGATCGAGTCGGCCCTGGCGGTGTCGGAGAGGATCAGGTTCTCGTTCTTCTGGTAGGCGTCGGTCTTCTGGGCGTCCTTCTCGACCCGGATCATCCCCTTCCAGACCACGCGAGACGAGTCCTTCAGGCCCCCCTTATAAAGGAGGTCGCTGTTGGTGTTCGGGGCCATGTGGTCCTGGCGAGTGAAGTAGGCCAAATGCTGACGGCCTGATGTGAACATCACGCCATTCACCTGGGCCTTGGCCCCCTGCCCGGTCAGCGCAACTTCCTGGTTCACCTTCGCCAGCCGAGAACCGAGTGCTCCCACGGTCCACTGGAGGGTCGCGTCGCGACCCACGAGCGCCCGCTCCCGGCTGAAGTGCCAGGTCTTGAGATCCCAGTTCTGGATGTTGACGAACTGGAGCCGGGCGCCGGTGCCGACGAAGATCTCGACCGCGCCGACGTGCAGGGCCGCATCATCGCCCCGATCGCGGCCGGTCGTCTCGCGGACGAAGGTCGCCTCGGCGCCATCTTCGAGGACGATCAGGGTGTGTTCGAGGTCGACACGCCCCTCGCGGGCGAGGCCCACCAGGCTGAAGATCGGGGCCTCGACCTTCACGCCCTTGGGGACGTAGAGGAAGGTCCCGCCGGTCCAGAAGGCGGCGTGAAGCGCCGAGAACGCGTCGGAGTTCGCGGAGACGCATTCCGTGAGGAGGAACCTCTCGAGCAGGGCGGGATGCTCGCGGACGGCCGTCTCGAGGTCGACGAAGATCGCCCCGTTGAGCTTCGACGGGTCGGCCTTCTTCGTCACGACGCCGTTGATCTGCTCGATGCCGGTCGCGTAGTGGGTGCTCAGGGCATTCCAGGAGGGGGCGAGGGCGTCCTTCGCCTCGGCCGACGGCTCGACCCGCTCGGGGGGGGCGAAGTTGGCGAGCTTGAGCCCCCGGATATCCGTCCGGCGCCATTCCTCGTCGCGCGAGGTCGGCATCGGCGTGTTCTGGAGCAGAGCGAAAGCCTGTTTCCGCCTCTCACGCAGCCACTCGGGCTCGTCCCGTTCCTTGAGGACCCGCTCGAAGGCCGACTCGCTGAAACCGCCCGTGATCGTCCGCTCTTCTGTCGTAGGCATCTGTCTTGGTGTCTCGATCAGAAAATGGGCCCAGTCGTTTGCTCAAGCGTCTCAAATGATGAACTGGGCAACTCTTGTCGCATCGCGTCCCGAGGCGAACGGAATGTCGAAGCCTCCCGGAAGTTGCGAGGGCCCGCTCGGCGTGGCTATCAGACTCGCCTCGGCAAGCTCGGGACCGCAAGGGCCCGACTCGCCGGGCTACAAACTCGGGGTCGAACCGGGGGCTTCCCCACGGTTCGACTCGTTCCGCATCAGGCTATGTTGGACGGGTAGATTCGCCGGGATCCGAGGCTCTCGGATCCCGACCTCGATCAGCCCACCGAGCCTTCCATCTGGAGTTGGATCAGCTTGTTCATCTCGACGGCGTATTCCATCGGCAGCTCCTTGACGAGCGGCTCGATGAACCCGCTGACGATCATGGTCGAGGCCTCGGCCTCGCTCAAGCCGCGGCTCATGAGGTAGAAGAGCTGTTCCTCGCCGATCTTGGAGACGCTGGCCTCGTGGCCGATCTTGACGTCGTCCTCATCGATCTCGATGTACGGATACGTGTCGGATCGGCTGTACGGGTCGAGGATGAGGGCGTCGCAGACGACGTTCGACTTCGATCCCTTGGCGCCATCGGCGACCTTCAAGAGGCCGCGATAGCTGGCACGGCCGCCATTCTTGCTGATGCTCTTGGAGATGATCCGCGAGCTCGTGTAAGGGGCGGCGTGCACGACCTTGGCGCCGGCGTCCTGGTGCTGGCCCTTGCCGGCGAAGGCGATCGACAGGATCTCGCCGCGGGCCCCCTTGCCGACCATGTAGACGGCCGGGTACTTCATGGTGAGGCGGCTGCCGAGGTTGCCGTCGACCCACTCCATCAGGGCGTCCTCGTGGGCGACCGCCCGCTTGGTCACGAGGTTATAAATGTTGTTCGCCCAGTTCTGGATCGTCGTATAGCGGCAGCGCCCGCCCTTCTTGACGACGATCTCGACGACGGCCGAGTGGAGGCTTTCCGTCGAGTAGATCGGGGCGGTGCAGCCCTCGACGTAATGGACCTGGGCCCCTTCCTCGACGATGATCAGGGTCCGCTCGAACTGGCCCATGTTCTCGGCATTGATCCGGAAGTAGGCCTGGAGCGGGATGTCCACCTTCACGCCAGCGGGGATGTAGACGAACGAGCCGCCCGACCAGACCGCCGAGTTGAGCGCGGCGAACTTGTTGTCCTGCATTGGGATGATCGTGCCGAAATACTCCCGGACGAGGTCCGGGTGCTCTCGGAGGGCGGTGTCGGTGTCGACGAAGATCACGCCCTTCTTCTGCAGGTCCTCGCGGAGGCTGTGGTAGACGACCTCGGACTCGTACTGGGCGCCGACCCCCGCGAGGAACTTGCGCTCGGCCTCGGGGATGCCGAGCTTGTCGAACGTGTTCTTGATCTCGGCGGGGACGTCATCCCAGGTGCGTCCCTGTCGGTCCGCGGCCTTCATGTAGTAGTGGATGTCGTCGTAGTTGAGGGCGGAGAGGTCGCCGCCCCAGAGCGGGGTCGGCTTCTGCCAGAAGACCTCGAGCGCCTTGAGCCGGTAGTCGCGCATCCAGCTCGGCTCGCTCTTCATCTCCGAGATCTGCTCGACGACTTCGCGCGTCAGTCCCTTGCCGCTCTTGAACGAGTAGTTGGCGTCCGAGTCCCGGAAGCCATACTTGTATTCGTCCTTGATCCCTTCCACCGAACTGCCCACATCGGTCGCCATCGCGTGATATTCCTTCCTCGGCGGGGATTGATTCAGGAGGTAAGTTGACCCGAAGGGGCGGCTTGCTCCATCTCTTCCTCATCCTTCGCCGCCTCGGGATACTTCGCACGGACCCAGTCGTAACCTTGCTTCTCGAGCACGTCCACGAGCTCAGGACCGCCACTCTCGACGATCCGTCCGCCGAACAGGATGTGGACGAACTGCGGCTTGATGTAGTTCAGGATCCGCTGGTAGTGCGTGATCACCAGGACACCGGTTTGCACCTTCGATGCCACCCGGTTGACCCCTTCGGAGACGACCCGGACGGCGTCGATGTCGAGGCCGCTGTCGGTCTCGTCGAGGATCGCGAACGAGGGGCGGAGCATGGCGAGCTGCAGGACCTCGGCACGCTTCTTCTCGCCGCCGGAGAAACCTTCGTTGAGGTAGCGGCGGGCGAACTCCGCATCCATACCGAGCTCATCCATCTGCTCTCGGAGTTCCTTGCGGAACTCGCGCATCGGGATGAGGTCTTCCCCTTCCTTGCGGTCGGGCAGGCGGACGTTGGAGACCGCATGCCGGATGAAATTCGCCACCGTCACGCCCGGGATCGACGTCGGGTACTGGAAGGCGAGGAAGATACCCGCCTTGGCACGTTCGTCGGCCTCGAGTTCGAGCAGTTCCTGGCCATCGAGCTTTGCCGAGCCGGCGGTCACTTCGTAGTTGGGATGCCCCATGAGCGCGTAGCTCAAGGTGCTCTTGCCCGAACCATTCGGTCCCATCAAGGCGTGAACCTCTCCCTGCCGGATCGTGAGGTTGACTCCCTTGAGGATCTCCTTGCCGTCGATCGCGACGTGGAGGTTTTCGATCTGAAGGACCTTGCTCATCAGTCTCCTGCCCTATTGCGACGGATCGAGGCGCTTTCGGCTCTCCGTCTGATTCGTGGTCCCGATACTCGGTGGCACTTGAAGATAGACAATTGCGATTATACGGCCTTGGCCGGTATGGCCGTGACCAACGGCTTGGCCTCGAAGTCGCACGAGCGATGCCCATCCAGCCGGCATTGGCTCAGGCGAAGGCCCCGCCCCAGGACTTTCTCGAACATCTTCCGTTCCATCGCGCACACGGCGCGATCCACTTCGGCAAGTTCATAGTAAGGGCAGGAGTGCTGCTTGAGGACGGGACTCATCCCGCCTTCGGGGCTGGTCACCTCGGTCTCGATGCCCCTGTCGTGCAGGATCGTCCCGAGTTGAACGAGCCGACCTTCCCACTCTTCCCCGGTCACCTGTGTACGATAGAGTTCCGCCAGCCGATCGGTAATCCGACCGAAGAGGAACCGGCGTAACTTGCGATCTTCCACCGTCCTCATCATCTCATCCCAGAGCACGACCGCCAGGTCTGCATAATTCTGGCCGAGTCGCTTGTGGGCCTCGACGCTCGCTCGATACGTGTGCTTGGGCCGACCTCGACCGCCGTGCTCGGCCTGGCGTTCCACCATGCCCGAGCCGACCAGCCGGTTCAGCCGGTTGCGAATCGCCGTGGGCGTGACGTCCAACCTCTCCGCCATCTCGGCGACGGTCAGGGGCCCGTGTCGGCGGATTAAATCGAGGAGCGAACGATCCGAAGATTCCATCATGGTCGTACTCCCAGTGGCTTCTTCGCGATCGGTGGGGAAGGGACCGCCTCCCTCACGCGTTCGTCACTCGTCTGCAACCGCGATTGTAGGGGCTACAAACAGGCACGTCCATCGTGCTTGAGATATTTTCCGCAAAATTCTTTGCGAAAAATACGAGACCTTGCCGGTGACGAAAGTTGCGACGTCGGCTCATATCGCCCCTTCGCCGGATTTTCACGAATTAGGTTTGCACGCCTCAGTCCGGCGACTTACAATGTTTAATAATTGCCCAACCTTTAGACGGGATGGCGCGGCGAGGCATCGTCCCGGAGCGAGGAGATCGAAATCATGCTGACGGTCCAAGGCAGGGCCCACACGGGCTTCTGCGATGGGATCTCTCGTCGAGATTTCTTGAAGATCGGTGGGTTGGCGTTGGGCGGGCTCTCGCTCCCTCAATTGCTCGCGGCTGAAGAGCAATCCAAGACCGGCTTGTCTCACAAAGCTGTCATCATGGTCTTCCTTGCCGGGGGACCTCCGCACCAGGACATGGTCGACCTGAAGCCCGACGCCCCGGCCGAGATCCGAGGCGAGTTCAAGCCGATCCCCACCAACGTCCCCGGCATCGACATCTGCGAGCACATGCCAAGGCTCGCGCAGGTGATGGACAAGATCGCCATCATCCGCACGCTGGTCGGGGCCAGGGGCGAGCATGCCGCAGTCCAGTGCGTCTCGGGCTATTCCGCCGCCGACAGCAAGCAGCAAGGCGGCCGCCCGAGCCTCGGCGCGATCCTCTCGCACGTCGAAGGGCCGGTCAGGAGTTCCGTCCCCCCTTTCGTCGGGCTCTCGCCCAAGATGGGCCACATGCCCTGGGCGGATAACGGCGACCCGGGCTACCTCGGCGTCAAGCATGCCCCGTTCACGCCGAATGGCTCCGACCTGGCGAACCTGACCCTCAAAGGCATGAACCTCAACCGGTTCGACAACCGGAAGGGCCTCCTCAAGAGCTTCGACGGGCTCAGGCGCGACATCGACGCCAACGGCTCAATCGAGGGCATGGACTCGTTCACCCAGCGAGCCTTCGAGATCCTCACGTCGACCACGCTCGTCGACGCCCTCGACGTCAGCAAGGAAGACCCGAGGCTCCGGGCCAAGTACGGCCAGGGGGACATGGTCAACGTCGACGACGGCGGCCCCTGCTGCATGGACCAGTTCCTGATGGCGCGGAGGCTCGTCGAGGCCGGCGTGCGCTGCGTGACCATCGGCTTCGGCCGCTGGGACTACCACAGCAACAACTTCGGCCAGTGCCGCGATCGACTGCCCAAGCTCGACATGGGGCTCGCCGCTCTGATCGAGGACCTGCACCTCCGCGGCCTCGACAAGGACGTCTCGGTCGTCGTCTGGGGCGAGTTCGGCCGGACCCCGAAGGTCAACGCGGACGGTGGACGCGACCACTGGCCGAGCGTCGCCTGCGCCATGCTCGCCGGCGGCGGCATGAAGACGGGCCAGGTCATCGGCGCGACGAACCGACTGGGCGAGGTGCCCAAGGATCGCCCGGTCACCTTCCAGAACGTCTTCGCGACGCTCTACCAGAACCTCGGGATCAGCCCAAGTACGATCATCCCCAACCACTTCGGTCGGCCGATGTACCTGCTCGACTCTTTCGAGCCGATCCCGGAACTCCTCTGAGTTCGCTCGACCATCAAACAACAAACCTCCCGGCTCCAACCCTTCGCCCGAACGTGGTTCGGAGGGTCGGTGCCGGGAGGTTCGTTCATTTCAGCGTGGCCCGTCGGCCTACATGCAGAGGCTCTATCTCAGAGCCCCGCGCCGCCGAGGTGCTTACGTCGCTTCTTGGCATTGCGGATGCCGTGACGCTTGGGACGACGCCCCTTCGCGATCGGCGAACCATTGGCCTTTTTCCGCCACTTGTAGCTCTTGCGATTCTTGGTCTTGCTCTTCATGACACACCAACTTCCAATGGATTCGTTCCACGCGAGCGCGTAGCAAGGCAGCGATTATTGCGGCCTTGCCACCCAAAAATCAAGCGGACTTTCGACCCCCTCGGCGTTGAAACGACGCAACCGCTGCAAATCACCAGTTCAGGTACGCTCGACATGCACGGGCTCGCTCTGGGGCGGCCTGACGTGCTCCGCGAAGTAGGCGATCAGGCTCTCGGGATCGTCGGAGACGACGAGCTTCTCCCGGTCGCGTTTGCGGATGAAGCCTTCCTCAACGCCGTAGTTCATGAAGTCGAAGAGCCGGTCGAAGTAGCCGTCGACGTTGAGGATGCCCATCGGCTTGCCATGGATCTTGAGCGCGGACCATGTCAGGATCTCGAAGAACTCCTCGAAGGTCCCGATGCCCCCCGGCAGGGTGAGGAAGCCCGACGAGAGCATGGCCATCATCGCCTTGCGCTCATGCATGCTGTTCACGACGTGGAGTTCGGAAAGGCCGCCGTGGGCGATCTCGGACGAGGAGAGGCGCTCCGGGATGATCCCGATCACCCGGCCCCCTGCCTCGAGCGCGGCATCGGCGACGATCCCCATCAGGCCGACGCGGCCCCCGCCGTAGACGAGGCCGAGACCTTTCTCGGCGATGGCGGTCCCTACGCAACGAGCGGCCGCTTCGTAAGCAGGTCGAGATCCGGAGAGGCTGCCGCAGAAGACGCAGACATAGGACGTCGGCAGGATCGAAGGGGTCTCACTTTTTGCTGTCTTCAAGTTTCTTTTCCGAAGTGGCTCGAAGGATCAGGCCGTAGTACATCCCGAGGAAGAGCACGAGGTACACGACCGCCAGGATGACCCCTTGCAGGATCGGCCTCGAGGTCGGGTCGGGGGCCAGGGCCGCCTTGGCGCCTGATTTGATGAGTTCGGCGGTGGAGTGGAACCGGACCCGGCCCGCAACCAGCCCCAGCGTGAGGCCGGCACAGGAGGCCCCGAGGAGTGAAACCATCAGATACATCAGGAAGAAGATCGAGAGCGGATTGACGCGCTTGACCCGCTCCGAAGGGACACCCATCAGCGTGTTGATCTTGGCGACCTCGTAGATCAGGCCGATGCGGGTCCGGACGAGGATCAGGCACATGAATGCGCCGATCACCGCGAGGGTGCCGAACGTGATCGGGAGGCACCAGTACTGGATCAGTTCGAGGTGGATGATCGGCGCGACGTCCGGCCGCACGTTCATCAAGGCGGTCGATGCGGCGAAGAGGATCGACGCCATACCGAGGAAGATCCCGACCGACCTGTTGCGGTCGGTGATCAGTTGATTGATCGTCCGGGAGATGTGGAGATAGCGGACCTCGGGCGAGAGCGGCTGATGAGGCTGGGGCTTCCAGCCGAGCGCCGCCTCCTCGCCGATCATCTCGATCTCGGCGAGCCTCCGGTCGAGGGCCTCGTCGCCGACGAGGTCGGACGACAGGCCGCTTGTATGGTCATGGACCTTGCCATCCATGGGGGAAGGAGGAGGGACTGGCGTCCCGGCGACGTCGACCTGGGGCACGGGCGATTCGGGGGTCGTCGACCTGGCGACGGGCGTACTGGGCTCGCTCACGTGGGCTCCTCTGGCGGCCGAGCCTTTGGACCTGGGGTTTCACCCTCTCGACACCGGCCGTTATCATGAGGTTCGTGGCAACACGCCGCAAGAGCCAACGCCAAGCCAAAGGGTCGAAGGACGGTCGAGTGTCGGATACCCAGAATTTCCAGACGGTGGCGCGCGTCGGAGAGATCCCCGAAGGCCAGGGGCGCCCCTACGAGGTCGACGGACAACCCATTGCCATCTTCCTCTGCGATGGGACTTATTACGCCCTCGACAACATGTGCCCGCACAAGGGCGTGCCGCTCGATGACGGCCTCGTCTTCGACAAGTCGGTCACCTGCATGTGGCACGGCTGGCGCTTCAGCCTCGAGGATGGCCGCCATCTCGACGGCCTCCGTTCCTGCGTGACCACCTTCACCGTCCGCGTTGTGGATGAAGAGATCCAGGTTTCACTCTCTTGAGGATATCCAAACTCAATCGATTGATTCACGGACTGAGGGCCTGCCCTCAGAAACCTCACTGATCGCCTCCCCTCGCGTTTTCGACGCTGAAAAAGGATTCTCACAGCCGGGCGTTGCCCCTGTCGGAAACAGCCGGCTGGATCCATCCCCTTACTCCTTGACGAGCCAGGCAGTAGATTGGGTGCTCCCCGCCTGTCGCGAGACAGGCCTGACGCCGCTCCCGATCCTCGAGGAATTGTTACCGAGATGAATCTGTTGACGACGTTGGCCGGCTCGATGATGGAAGGCTTTTTCCCCAAGGGTTGGGACCTCGCCAAGATCGACGCCTGCTGCTCGCACCCGGCAGAGTCGATCACCGAGCGTCGGCCCTGGTGGCACAAGGACTTCCACCCCGTCCCCTGCGCGGACCTGGCCGATTTCGACGTGGTCCTCGGCCACGAGATCGCCCTGACGATCTCCAAGGCCCGCCGCGACGGCAAGAAATCCGCGCTCATCCTCCCCGTCGGCCCCATGGGGATGTACCGCTGGGCCGTATACTTCCTCAAGGAGTGGCAAGTCCCTTGCGATCACGTCTATGGTTTCAACATGGACGAATGGAGCGATCGCGACGGCAAGACGCTCGCCTCGAATGATCCGGGCGCGTTCCAGAATGCGATGGAGTCGGCCTTCTACGGCCCCCTCGGCTCCTTGACCGTCCCGACGAATCAGCGTTGGTTCGCGACCCCCGACCGCCTGCCCCATTACGGCGAGCGGATCGCCGAGCTGAAGGCGGAGGGTGCCGAACTCGTCGTCATCTTCGGCATCGGCCGGGTCTGCCATATCGCCTTCTGGGAGCCGCACTTCGCCGGCGAATACGCCAGCGTCGACGAGTGGAAGGCCCAGACGCATCGCATCGGGGCGAAGCTGCACCCGCTGACGATCGAGCAGAACGCCCTGACCAGCTTCAAGAGCCGGACGACCCTCGTCCCGGCCTTCGCCAACACGATCGGCCCGGGCCTCTTCCTCCAGGCCGACAGGATCATCGGCGGGGCCGATGGAGTCTTCGACCGCGGCATGCAGTGGCAGGGGATGAGCCTCTGGATGACCCTCCGCTACGGCCCCGATCCCTGGATCCCCAGCTCGTTCATGCCCACCCTGCCCGGCCGACTCTTCTTCCACCGGGGACTCGCCGGCCCGCTCGAACCCGAGATGAACTGAGCTCCGTTCACTCCGACAGGATCCCCGCCTCGACCACCGGTTCGACGGCGGGGTCCGGGGGCTTGCCGGCGCGGTTCAATTCGCCGAGCCTGCGTGTCTCGGGCCAGAAGAAGTCGACGATCAGCACGACGAGCAACGTCCCGACTCCGCCCCCGACGACCGACGCCACGGGTCCGAAGAACTCGGCGGTCATGCCGGATTCGAAGCCCCCCAGTTCGTTCGACGAGCCGATGAAGATGGCGTTCACCGCCGAGACCCGCCCGCGCATGCTGTCCGGGGTCAGGACCTGGATCAAGGTGGCCCGCACGACGACGCTGATGTTGTCGAACGCCCCCGTCAGGAACAGCATCGCGAAGGAGAGCACGGGGTTGGTCGAGAGGCCGAAGACGATCGTCGCCAGCCCGAAGCCGGTCACCGACCACATGAGGGCACGCCCCGCCTGTTTCATCGGGGGCCGATGCGCCAGGTAGAGGGCCATGACCACGGCCCCGAGCGATGGCGCGGCCCGCAGCCAACCCAGGCCGTCGGCATCGACCTTGAGGATGTCCTTCGCGAAGATCGGCAGCAGCGCCGTCGCCCCGCCCAGGAACACCGCGAAGAGGTCCAGCGTGATCGTCGCCAGGATCAGCTTGGACTTGATCACGAAATCATAGCCCGCCAGGACCGACCGGATCGTCGCAGGCTCGACGTCATGCGTCCTCCGAGTCACGCGGACGGGGACTAACAAGAGGACGACCACGACCGACGCGATGAAGTCGAAGAGGAAGGCGGGTGCGGCACTCCTCGCCTGCGCGATGGCGAAGCCGCCGAGGGCAGGCCCGACGACCGACGCGACCTGGAACCCGCTGGTATTCCAGGTGACCGAGCTCGACAGCAACTCCTTCGGCGCGAGGTCGGGCAGGAGCGCCCAACGCGCCGGGGCGCTGAACGCACGCCCGAGCCCGGCGAACAGCAGGAAGAAGTAAGAGAACCCGACGGGCGCCCCCATCCGGCTGGAGACCGCGAGCCCAAGGCTGGCCAGGCCCATGAGAACCTGCGAAAAAATAAGCATATTCTTCCGACTATATCGATCCGCGGCGTGCCCCGCGGCGAGCGTGAGGAAGAACACCGGCACGAACTGGACGAGCCCGACGTAGCCGAGGGCCGAGGCCGATCCGGTCCGCTCGTAGAGCTCCCAGCCGATCGCGACGTTGCGGACCTGCGCCCCGATCGTCGAGAGCAGCGACGCGGCGAGATAGTTCCGGAAATTCGCGACGCGAAGCGCGGCGTAGGGGTCATGCTTCGCCGAATTCGTCACGCCCTGTTTGCCGGCCGAGTCTGGAAGGCGCTTCTCTGTGCCATCTTCGGGAAGGGCCATCAGTCTCGTTGCGACTCCAAGGGAGGGGTGGGCCGTTTGCACGGGCAGCCCAACGACCGGTTGAAAACTGTACAGGATGCGGTACCGGCTGCCAAGGCCGAGGCCTTCCCCGGCCACATCATCATGCCTAGGTATTAGATTTCATCCATGCAATGGCTCGCGTTCAGGACGAGGCGCTCTCGCTTCCCCCTGCACAATCTGGCGCGTTCGTGCCCGATCAGACGAGGGCCCTCCCTCGCTCGAAACCGGGATTGACGGGACATTTCGGGCCGAAGAAAACGGTTGCATCGCGCGAACAAGCCGCTTATGTTCACCGAGACGTAATCTCGCCAGATCGTTCGCCCGGAGGCGGGGCGAACCGACTCCAAAAAAGAACGGGTCCGGACTCGGTCCACACCATGCCGGGCCGACCTGCTCTCCACCCCACTCGACGAAGAGAGTCGCACCATGATACGCGTCATCGCCAGATTTCCCCGCATGGCAGCCCTGCTGGCCACGGCCTTCGTCACGACGGGCGTGGCGGTCGCCCAGCAAGCGGCAGGCCTCGTGGGGACCCTCGACGGCCACGCCGACCCCGTCTACGCGATCACCTGGAGCCCCGACGGCAAGCGGCTCGTGACCGGGGGCTTCGACAACACGGTGCGACTCTGGGATGCCGCCACTCGCAAGGAGATCAAGAAGTTCGACGGCCACTCGAACCTCGTCCTGACCGTCGCGGTCTCGCCCGACGGCAAGCGGATCCTCTCGGGTAGCCTGGACAAGACCGCCAAGGTCTGGCAGATCCCCGGCGGCGGCCCCCTGAAAGACCTGGCCGGGCAACTCGCCGGCATCCACGCTCTGGCCGTGAAGCCCGATGGCAAGCAGGCCGTCGTCGGCACGGGCCCTGCCCTCAAGGTGTGGGACCTCGCGGCGGGGACCGCGGTGAAGGACCTCCCGGGACACGCCGGGGAAATCGAGAGCGCGGCCTGGCGTACCGACGGTGCCCAGTTCGCCTCGGGCGACAAGAGCCGCACGATCCGACTCTGGAACGCGGCCGATTTCAACCCGCAGGGAATCATCGAGACCCCTGCCGACACGATCCTCGGCCTGGCCTACCTGCCGAACAACCAGCAGCTCATCTCGGCCGGCTCCGACGGCCTGGCCCGGCTCTGGCAACTGCCGGTCGCCGACATCAAGGTCATCGACCCCAAGGCGGCGGTCGGGGCCTTCGCCCTCGCCGGCAACGGTGCCCAGTTCGCGACGGCCGGCGCCGACAAGGTGATCCGGACCTGGAACGCGGCCGATGGGGCCCTCGTCAAGGAGTTCGCCCCGGCCGATCAGCCCGTCGTGGCCCTCGCCTACAAGGCGGACGGGAGCCAGGTCGCCGCGGCGTATGCCGACAACCTCGTGCGGATCCTCAACGCGGCCGACGGAGCCGAGATCAAGAAGGCCGATCCCCTGCCCTCCGCAATCAGCGCCATCGGGTTCCGGGCCGACGGGGCGCAGGTCGCGGCGGCGGTGGCCGACAACCAGATTCACGTCATCAACGTCGCAGACGGCAAGGTCATCAAGGGCATGCCCGGCCACGGTGCCAAGGTCCATGCCCTCGAGTTCCTACCGAACGACGGGAACCTGCTCGTCTCCGCGTCAGCCGACAAGACGATCAAGCTCTGGGACATCAACCAGGGCAAGCCGGTCCGCGACTTCGCCGGCCACGGCGATGCAGTCCTCTCGCTCAACGTGAGCCGGGACGGCTCGAAGCTCGTGAGCGGCTCGGCCGACAAGACGGTCAAGCTTTGGACGATCGCGGATGCCAAGAACGTCTCAACGCTCTCCGGCCACGCCGGTCCGGTGAATTCCGTCTTCGTGTCGAACGACGGCAATCGGGCCGCGAGCGGTGCCGCCGACAATACGATCCGCTTCTGGGATCTCGCCACCGGCCTCGAACTCCAGCAATCGACGGCCCACGGAGCGGCGGTCTCGGGTGTGGCCCTCCTGCCCGACAACGCCTCGATCGTCTCGGTCGGAGCCGACAACAAGGCCCGGATCTGGAAGTCGAGCGCGGTGAGGGTCTTCGCGGGACACCAGGGCCCTGTCTTCGGCGTGACCGTGCATCCGAACGGCTCGCAGGTCTACACGGCCTCGGCCGACAAGACCCTCAAGGCGTTCGACACGAACACGGGGAACCTGATTCGCAACTTCGCCGGGCACGCCGACGCGGTCAAGGCCGTGGCCGTGACCAAGGACGGCAACCGCATCTTCTCGGCCTCGGCCGACAAGACGATCAAGTCCTGGAACGTGAATGATGGGAACCTGATCCTGACCTATCCCGCCCAGGCCGACGTGGTCCTCTCGCTGGCGACCTCGGCCGACAACCGCTTCCTGATCGCGGGGGTCGCCGACCAGAAGGCGCAAATCTTCGACCTCACGCAGACCGACCCCGCCAAGGCCTTGCGGCAGACGCTGGCCGGCCACGCCGGGGCGATTTCCGCCGTGGCGATCCTGCCCGACAACGCGACGTTCGTGACGGCCTCCGAGGACAAGTCGCTCAAGCTCTGGATGCTCGAGCCGGTCGGAGCCCTGAAAGACCTTGCCGGTCATCAGGGCCAGGTCTACAGCGTCGCCTGGGCGCCCGATGGCAAGCAGGCCGCGACCGGGGCGGCCGACAAATCGGCCCGCATCTGGGATATCGAGAAGGGTGCCCAGGTCCGGGCCATCGAGAAGGCCCACGAGAACGTCGTCTACTGCGTGGCCTACAGCCCCAAGGGGGACCTGCTCGTCACCGGGGGCGACGACAAGCTCGTGAAGTTCTGGAACCCGGCCGACGGCAAGGAACTGCGTAAGAGCGTGGGGCATGGAGCTGCCATCTACTGCGTGGCGTTCCGCAGCGACGGGACCAAGCTCGCCTCCGGCTCCGTCGACAAGACGATCCGCCTCTGGAACGTCGCCGACGGCAAGGAGATCGCCAAGCTCGACGGCCACCCCGACGACGTCTACTCGCTCGCCTTCAGCCCCGATGGCAAGCGGCTCGCCTCCATCGGCTATGGCGGGAACCTGTTCGTCTGGGACGTCGACGGTGCCAAGGCCGTCTTCAACCAGAAGATCGCCCCCAACACCATGGCCTACGGCATCGCCTGGAGCCCCGACGGCAAGCAACTCGCCATCGCCGCGTCCGACAACAAGGGGTACATCTTCAACGTCCCCTGATCGACGACGTTGAGGACATGAAGTGATCGACGAGGCTCGCTCTCATCGAAACGCCGCCCAGCGATTCGTTGAGGACGAGCCTTTTTTCGTGATCAGCTCCGTATCAGGTCCGGCCCCCCTCGCAGCAGGTCTCGCAGATCGTCCGGCATCGCGTGCACTGGAGCTTGCCCCGGATCTCCATGACGGGACTTCCGCAGACGGGACAGGCCGCCCGGGGCGGTGTCGTGCCCGGCCGATCCTCCCGCTCGTCGCGGTCGGGACCCTGGTTGGTCATGAGACTCCTCCCGATTGATGGCCGTGCTTTGGATGGGGAGTGGCGGTGATCGGTCGCCGTCCCCCATTTTACAGGCGCAAAAGAACGAGGGCATCTCCCACGACGCGAGTCGCGGGAGATGCCCTCGAAGTCTTTCATGGATAGCGAGGTCGATTACTTGCCGACGACCCACTGGGCACGAGCCTTGGAGTCCGCGACCTCATCCAGCGTGAACTGGACGCCGTTCTGACGGTGCTCCAGATCCACCAGGACGGTGAACGTGTGGAGCCCGGCAGAGAGTTCTATCAGAGCATCGGTCTTGGGCTCGACCTTGTTGCCATCGACCCAGAGGGTCAGGTTGGCGGGCGAGTTCAGGCCGATCTTGACCGAGCCGGCGGTGGAGACGTCCAGGACGGTGCTCGCCAGGCCGACCTTGCCCGACTTCCCGGCCACAGGCTGGAAGGCGTCGAGCGGGAGGGTCCCCGAGACAAGGCTGTAGGCCGGGTTCCAGGTGAGGGATGAGCCCGACTTGATCGCGGCGTCGAGGTCCCCCTTCTGAATGACAGAGGCGGCCTCGGGCGTCGCCTGGGCGACACGCCAGCGACGGGCGACCCGGGTCTTGCCCACGGAGTAAGGCCCGATCTTGCCGAGTTCCGAGAGGAACCGGACGAGGTCGACGAACTCGGCGTGGGTCAGCGACTCCGTGAGGCCGGTCGGCATCAAGGAACCGCCGTTCTTCTGCTCGTCGATCGTGTCGAGGGGGATCTCGATCTCCTGGTCCTCGGCGTCGCGCAGGATGAGCACGCGGTCGGTCTGCCGGACCTTGATGCCCGAGATCACCTTGCCGTCGGAGGTGGCGACGATTGCCGAGTGGTAGTTCTCCTTGACCGCTTTGTTCGGTAGGAGCAAGGAGTCGATGAGGTAATCGACCTGGGCACTCGCCCCGACGCTCTCCAGGCTCGGGCCGACCTGACCGCCCGCACCCGCGATGGCGTGGCACTTGAGGCACGCCTGCTCTTGCCTGCGGAAGATAGCCTCGCCGCGAGCGGCGTTGCCGTCGCGACGAACCTCGCCCACGAGCTTCGCCAGTTCGTCGGTGGTCAAGGGCTGCGGCTGGGACGAGAGGCCTCCGGCCTTGGAGAGGGCCTCAATCAAAGGCGTCTCATCCTTGCCGGTGTTCCTCGCGGCCCTGACGGCAAGCTTGGCCGCGTCGGGCGGCAGGGTCTTGCCGGAGAGGGCGGCCACCAACGCCGAGGAACCCTCCTTCAATTGGAGGATGCGGCCGACCAGATCCGAGACTGCGTTCGCATTCTTGGTGTGGGAGAGGGCTCCGACGGCCTGGGTTGCCCCCGCCTTGATATCGACCGAGGCCAGGGCGCCGATCGCCAGCAACTGCGTGCGAGGAGCGTCGGTCTGGGCGGCCAGGCGGGAAAGGGTCTGGAGCGACTCGGGGTCCTTGTAGGCGACGAGGGCGTCGATCGCCTCGCGGCGGACGGCGTCGGGGGTCGCTTCGGCGGTGGCCAGGCTCACGACCTTGGGACGGAGGGCCTTGACCTGCCAGAGGCCCGCGGCCCTGGCGGCGATGGCCTTGAGGCCTTGGTCGTCACCATCGAGCCACTTGCCGACGCGGTTGAGATCCCCTTCGGGCCGCACCTTGCGCTGCTGGGTCGCCTTGAGGAGGGCGCCGAGCAAGGCCGCCTGCCGCGGACCCTGGGTCTTGTCGGAGTTCAGAGCCAGGTCGAAGACCATCGCGAGATCTTTCGGCTCGCCGAGCGAGGCGATGACGGTCAGGGCCGAGTCCTGGTTGTCCTTGGGGATCTTCCCCGCCTCGAGGGCCTGAGCCAGCGGCTTGACGACCGCCGGGCTCCCGACTGCACGCAGGGCGAAGACGAGGTGCGACGAGTGGCCGCCGAAGTCGAAGCGGCCGGCCTGCACTTCCGGCAACCAGACCGGCTCGAGCTCGCGGGCCGTCAGATAAAGCGCGTAGTCGAGGAAGCGGTCCACGGGCAGATCGAGGGCCCGCATCGCGATCTCGGCCGCGCGGGGATTCGGGATCCGAGCCAGGGCACGGACGCCTTCCAGCCGGACCCGAGGATGATCGTCCACGACCTGGGCGGCGAGGAGATCCAGCGGATCCGAGACGCGCTGGAGCCAGTGGGCCAGGACTCGCGTCGCGGCCGCGCGGATCCGGGGATCGGCGTCGCGGAGGAGGTCCTTGAGCAAGTCGGGCTCGACGACATCGAGCGACTGGTAGGTCCAGAGGGCCTCGAGCCGCTGGTGGGCCTGGGCACCATCCTTGGGGTCGAGAGCCTTCACCCAGGCGGCCAGGGCCGGTAGGACGGACGCGCCGCGCTCCTTGAGGACGCGTTTGGCGTGGTGCCGGGTCCAGTCCTCGGGCTCCTTGAGGGCGGCGAGGAGTTGCTCGGTCGAGGCGTCGACGAGCTTGGGGCGAGTCACCAGGGGTCGGCCCTTGGCGGTGACGCGCCAGATCCGGCCGCGGGTGTGGTCGCGGCGGGGGTCGCGGAAGTCGACCTCACCGTGCTGGATGATCGGGTTGTACCAGTCGGCGATGTAGATCGCGCCGTCGGGGCCGACCTTCACGTCGATCGGGCGGAAGGCGACGTGGCTGGTCTTGATGACCTCGCCCTGCTCGCGGGCGGCGAAGCCCGCGCCGTCGTCGCTGATCACGAACCGGCAGACGCGATTGCCGCGGAAGTCATTCGTGATGATGTTCCCCTGCCACGAGTCGGGGAGGTGACGCCCGTTGACGACTTCCTCGCCGCAGTACTTCGGGCTGCCGGGGTTCAAACCTTTGAGGATCCGGGGGGCGTTGGGGGCGGTGACGTAGTAGGCCCCAGGCAGGCAGTAGTTGATCCCCTCGCCCCCGGCGCCGTCGGTGGCGAACGACTGGCCCCAGCGGTCGAAGTGGTGGCCCCAGGGGTTCACGAGCCCCTTGATGAAGACGTCGAGCTCCATCGTCTCGGGCCGGAACTCCCAGATCCCGCCGCCCCCGAGTCGCTTCGTGCCGTGCGGGGTCTCGATGTGGCTGTGGATATAGATTGACTGGTTGAAGTAGAGCTGGCCATCGAAGCCCCAGCGCAGAGTGTGGAGGATGTGGTGCGTGTCCTCGGTGCCGAAGCCCGAGAGCATCACCCGGCGGCTATCCGCCTTGCCGTCCTTGTCGGTGTCGGAGAAGTGCAGCAGCTCGGTGCTGTTCGCGACGTAGGCCCCGCCGTCTCCCGGCTCGATGCCGGTGGGGATCAGGAGCCCGTCGGCGAAGACGCTCGTGCTGTCGGCGCGGCCGTCGCCGTCCTTGTCCTCGAGGATCAGGACCTTGTCGTTGGCGGTCTGGCCCGGCTTGATCTGGGGATAGACCTCGGAGCTGACGATCCAGAGTCGACCGGCCGGGTCGAAGTTCATCTGGATCGGCTTGGCGAGGATCGGGTCGGCCGCGAACAGGTTGACCTCGAAGCCCTCGGCCACCTGGAACGATCGACGCTCGAGTTCGGGATCCGGGTCAGGGATATTCGCCAGCTCCCGCTGGGCGAAGAGCGAGGGGCAGAGGGCGAGGAACCCCCATGCGACCAGCGTCGAGGCTTGCTTACGATTCATCACTTGCCCACCTCACTTTCGCGGATCAGCTCATAAACGTGCGTCGCAGGCAGGCTCAGTGACAGGATCTCCCGCTCCTTCTCCTCGACGAGGGGGTCGAAGAGCGGGATTTCCCTGGCGTTGTTCCCTTGCTCGTGCTTGCGGAAGCCGAAGAGATACGTCTCGTTCTGGGGCCGCCACCTGTGGAAGTACAGCAGGTTCTTCTCGTTGATCAGGGTACGCAGGGCCTCGACCTGGGCGAATTCCGGCCCCTGGTTCAGGGTCAGGTTCCTCAGGGCCTCGGCATTCGCCTTCAGGACCGGCTTGCCGTCGATCGTGAGCGAGTACATCCCCTCCGGCAGGCCCACGACCTTCAAGGTTCGTGCCGTTCCCTGCCCTTCGGCCGGGGCTCGCGTCCCCTTCGGGGCGGGCGGCGTAGGGAGCGTCGCGTCCTGGGTCTGGAAGATGAGCCCATTGGAGGCCGCCTGAGTCTTGAGGATCTTCGTCCCCTCGGCGCGGGCCAGGGTCCCGTCGGCCTTCAGCTCGACGACCCAGGGGCTGGCGGCGGGTTGAAGCTCAGAAGCCAGGATGTTGCTGACCGTCCAGGCGCCGGGAGCCGTGAGATGGATACCGTTGTCGGTAAGCGGGGGCTTCTGGGAACGGGTCTCGCTCGAGTAGTTCCAGAGATCCTTCTCGTGGAGCAGGTCGACGTATAGGAGCCCTCGCTTCCTGGCCGCGTCGGCGATGGCCGCCGCGTACTTGTCGAGGTTAGCGACGTGCGAGGAAGGATTCGGCAGGGGCCGACCGAGGTCTTCGTGGCCGAGCGGCGACAGCACGACCACCTTCGCCTTGGTCTCCTCGAAAACGCCCATCAGCGTGTCCAGGCCGGCGACGAACGCGTCGACCCCCTTCGGACCCGAGAACGAGTCGGACATCCCGTAGCCGACGATGATCACGGTCGGCTTGAGGCCCAGGACGTGATCCCGGAGCTGCTTGAAGCCGTCGGCCCGGGTCCCGAAGCCCGCGCGGGCGTCGCCGAAGACGCTGTCGCCGCTCCAGCCGAGGTTCCGGAAGACGATCCGCTTGCCCGGGTTCCGGAGCGTCAGCAGCGTCTCGAGGTAGCCGTATTTCTGATCGCGTTCGATGAAGGTATCGCCGATCAGGACGACCCGATCGCCGTCCTTCAGCTCGAGCTTGCCGGGCGAGGCCGCTCGAATCGGCGGGACGAGGATGAGGCCCAGGAGCCCCAGGGCCACGAGGGAAGCATGTTTCACGAGTTCACTCCGAAGCAGCGGACGCCGTCCCGTGCCAGGACCAGGCGTGCGTCGTGGCAAGTCCGAACGTTGCATTGAATTACTTGCGAGGAGGGTATCGCACTATGGACACCAATCTAGTCGCTCGAAAGCCCCGGGTCGAGGACTTACCGACGCCCTCCACGCCGAAGAATCGAATTCCTTAATACACGAACACGAGAAACGGGCGTTTCCTGGAGTACCAATTCCGGTTAACTTCTTTTCACGACTCGTGACGCGGCGGCGTCGGCCGCGGTGATTGGACTTGTCGTCGATCGACAATCCGGCTTGCCCTCGACGATGGCGGGGTCGCCCCTGGCTCCCGTCGGCGTGGGCGCATTGGATGTCTCGCCCTTGCATGGCCCCGTGGCCGTTGAGGAACGTTTCATGAGTTCATCCGTCCTGCCCGACCTCATCGCCGAGGCCCAGACGACCGAGGAGTCGTTCCTCCGCCACATCTTCGTTCGAGACCAGATGGCGGAGTGGTCCAAGTCTCCCCTGATCATGGCGAAGTCGGACGGGCTCCATTACTGGGACGTTAACGGCAAGCGCTACCTCGACGCCCTCTCGGGCATCTACGTGGCCTCCGTCGGCCACAACAATCGGAACGTCATCGACGCCATCAAGAAGCAGCTCGACATCCTGACGTTCTCTCCGCCGATGCACGGCACCAACCCGGTTGCCATCCAGCTCGCCAACCTATTGGCCGAACTGGCGCCCGGCGACCTCTCGGCCGTGAAATTCCAGTGCGGCGGCTCGGAGGTCACCGAGGCCGCGATCAAGCTGGCCCGGCAGTATCACAAGCTCACGGGTTCGCCCGGAAAATATAAGATTATCAGCCGATACCAATCCTGGCACGGTTCGACCCTGGGCTCGCTCTCGGCCTCCGGCCTGAAGTCGCGCAAGACAGTGAACGAGCCCCTGGCACCAGGGTTCCTCCACGTCTTCCCGCCGACCTGCTACCGATGCCCGTTCGGCAAGACGTATCCGAGTTGCGACATCACCTGCGCCACGATCGTCGAGGACGTGATCGACATGGAGGATCCGTCGACCGTCGCGGCGATCATGGTCGAGCCGATCGGCCACACCGGCGGCCTCATCGACCCGCCCGAGGAGTATTTGCCCCTCCTCCGGGAGATCTGCGACCGCCACAACATCCTCTTGATCTTCGACGAGATCATCACCGGCATCGGACGCACCGGTCAGCTCTTCGCGGCCGAGACCTTCGGCGTCACCCCCGACGTCCTCTGCATCGCCAAGGGGATGAGCGGCGGCTACGCACCCATTTCGGCGATGATCTGCCGCGAGTCGATCGCCGAGGCCTTCTGGGGTCCGATCTCCGAGAACCCCGGCTTCGTCGAGGGGCACACGTTCGAGGGGAACCCCATCTCGTGCGCGGCCGGGATCGCCGTCCTCAAGGAGATCCTCGAGAAAGACCTCTGCGGGAACGCCCGGGTCCAGGGTGAGAACCTCCGCGCGGGGTTCGTCGGGATCGCCGAGAAGTACGGGATCGTCGGCGACATCCGCGGCAAAGGGCTCTTCCAGGCCATCGAGTTTTCGCGAGACCCGAAGACGAAGCAGCGGTTCCCGAGCGAAGTCAATTTCGGCGTCAGGGTCGGCCGTCGCGCCCTGGAACACGGCCTCCTCTGCCGGTTCGACACGCACTGGATCGCCTTCGGGCCGGCCCTGATCGTCACGGCCGAGCAGATCCGGGAGATGATCGCCATCCTCGACCAGAGCATTGGAGAGATCCTCGCCGAGATCGGGTGAGCGGCGAGAGCCCCGGCTCAAGCCTTCGAAATAGCCGATGGGCGAGGCGATGTCATCAGACATCGCCTCGCCCATCTCGGTTTGCGTACGTCACGCCATGATCGCCGATTCGACGGCCACGATCATTTCGCGATCGGGACCTGCGTCTTGCCGGTGAGGTACGTGATGAGGTCGCGAATTTCCTGGGAGGTGAGGGTCTCCAGGGCTCCTTCGGGCATCATTGACGCATCCGAACCCTTCATCTCCTCGATCTCCTCGCGAGGGATGAGCAGGCGTTCGTTGACCGTCTGGATCACGAGAGTCTTATCCGTCTGTTCGCGGATGATCCCGGAGATGAGCCGCCCGTCGTTCGTCGACACCAGGGTCAACTTGAAATCCCGGCCGACCGTGGCGCTCGGATCCAGGATGTTCTCGAGCAGATAGTCGACGTTGCCCCGGTCCGACCCGGTGAGCTCGGGTCCGACATTGCCCCCCGCATCGAAGAGTTTATGGCACTGGGCGCACGAGCGGTTGAAGACCTCGCGGCCCCTGGATCCGTCCGAGCCCTTCAACTGGTCGGGGGTCAGGAGGTTCTTGTACTTGGCGATGAGGGTGGCCTTCTCCTGGGAGGTCGGCCGCACTGCACCCCAGAGCTTCTCGAGCGAGGCCGAGAGCGCCTTGTCGTTGAACGCGTGGATCTGCCTGGCGATCGAGGCGTTCATGTCCTGACGGGTCAGGGTGCCCTTCGCGAGTCCATCGATCAGCGCCTTCGCGAAAGTCGAACGCGACGCCAGCGTGTTCACGGCGTCGGCCCGATCAGTGCTGTCGAACTCCGGCAGGTGCTTGAGGATGAGCTCGGGAGTCGAGGCCTCATCGTAGGATGCCAGTCCCTTGAGTGCCACGCCACGCACATCCTTATCGACGATGAGGGCCTGGAGCATGGGCGCGAGGCCGGCGACCCGTTTCTCCACGAGGGCCGCGAGGGCATTGCGACGCTCCTCGGCGGGGGTCTTCCGGTCCTCGACCGTCGACTTCAGCAGTGCGATGGCCTGGGGATCGTCGAAGAGCAAGGCGAGCAGGATCGTCTGGTCGCGCACCTTCTTGTCCGGCGACTTGGCGAGCTTGGCGAAAACCTGGCCCCAGGTCGAAGGCACAGGGAGTCCCTTACGACCGCGGAGTGCGTCGAAGATGCCGCCGAGCACGTCGCTCTGGACGGAGGAATCCTCCTGGTTGACGAGGAGTTGGAGCAGCAGATCCAAACCCTTGCTCGTATCCTTCGCGTTCACGCTGGCCGGTTGGTCGTCGGCAAGGACCAGGCGACGCGCGACGTATTGCCGCACGACCGGGATCTTCGTCCCTGCCAGGAGAGACACCGAGCGGGCCTTGTCCGTGGGGACGAGCGCCTCGGTCCCGTACCAGTCCATGAGGGGGAGATAGGAGTCGCGGGTATCTTCCTCGTGGGCGAGCAAGGCCTGGGCGATCGGCCAGCGAGCTTCCAGGGCGATCCGCTGCAAGGCCACCGCGAGCCCAAGGCGGACGAGCGGCGAAGGGTCGTCCTTGGCGAGCTTGGCGAACGTGGCAAGGGTCGAGGCCGAGGGGGTCGAGAGGTCGACGAGGAGGCGAATCGACCAGTAACGGACGTGGGCGTCAGCATTGGCGAGCAGTTTGGCGAGCGACTCCTCGTTCAGGCCGTTCGTGACGTAGAGGGCCCAGAGGGCTCGAAGCTTCCGGGTCGTCTCGGGATTGGTCTCGAGGATCGACCAGAGAGCCTTATGGGCGACGGCCATGTCCTTGCCGGCGACGGTCCGCTCCTGCAAGATCCGACGCGCGTTGCGGTCATACCAGTCGTTCTTGTGGAGTTGTAGCTTCACGAGTTCGTCATCCGGCAGGCTTTCAAGGTCCACCTTGACCGGCTTCGGCGTCCCGTACGAGATCTTGTAAATGCGGCCATTCTCGCGGTGCGAGAGATCGGCGTCGGTCTCGTGACACTCGCCGGTGTCCGACCAGTCGGTGAGGAAGACGGATCCGTCGGGCCCGTACTTCAATTCAAGGCCGCGAAACCAGTCGTCGTTGGCGAAGAGGAAATCCTTCTCGTGCTTCGCGACGTAGCTCGACCCGCTCGGTTCGAGCGAGTCATGATTAATGCGGTGGCCGTGGATGTTGCAGGTGAAGACCGAGTTGCGATAGCGGTCTGGCCAGTTATCGCCAAGGTAGACCATCGCCCCGACGTGGGCGTGGCCGCCCCCCGTCTCGCCGTGCTTCCCCTTGCCGCCGCGTGAGTCGGTCCAGTGCCCGCCCGCCCAGTGGATGTGGTCGGCGCAGGTCTCGAGCAGGCCGTAGCTGTGCGGCATCATGTCGGGGCCGAACATCCGCTGGAAGTGGGCCCCCGGGATGACGCGGAAGAGGTGCGGGATCACGCAGTTGGTGATGAACGCCTCGCCGTAGTCGTCGAAGTCGAGCCCCCAGGGATTTGTCGTCCCGTGCGCGACGGCCTCGAAGATCTTTCGGGTCGGATGGAGCCGCCAGACGCCGCAGTTGATGGGGACCCGCTGCGCATCCGGTGTGCCCGGCTTGCCGACGTTGCTATTCGAGAGGATGCCATTGAGGCCGTAGAGCCAGCCGTCCGGGCCCCAGTTCAGGCCGTTGAAGATGTTGTGCTGTCCCTTGACGTCCCAGCCGTCGAGCACGATCTCGGGCTCGCCATCCGGCTTGTCGTCGTGGTCGCGGTCCGGAACGAAAAGGAGGTTGGGGGTCGCGCAGATCCAGACGCCACCGAAGCCGTAGGCCAGGCCCGAGATGTTCGAGACCTTGCCGCCGCGGTCCCAGAAGATCGTCCGCTTGTCATATTTCCCGTCGTTGTTCGAATCCTCCAGGATGATGATCCGGTCGGGTTCCGTGGCCGCCTGGAGCCAGTAGGGGTAGGAAAAGCTCTCGGCAACCCAGAGGCGACCCCGGGGGTCGATCGTGAACGCGATCGGCTGACGCACGTCCGGCTCGGAGGCGAAAAGCGAGACCTGGAACCCTTCGGGCAGGGTCATTTTCCTGGGCGCTTCAGCCGAAGGGATGGGTAGGTTCGCTGCCTCGGAGGGGGCGGCGGAATTGCTGGGATTCGCGGCGGGCTCGGCGGCCGAGAGCGTTACTCCCATCAGCGCCAATAGCATCCCATGGATTAGGCCGAGGTATCTCGTCGAAAACATCCGCTTTCGCTCCCGTGAAGCTCAGGATATCCTGAAGCCAATGGTTATCGATCCTGGCGCACCTTAACGCATGGCCACGTGGTCGGTCGCAAACTCGAGGATCGCGAGCCCTCATCCGACTAAGGTCGTGGAGGCGCTCGTCTTGAGGGTTGGATGGTCGTGACCTCGCGTTGATGGAGAGCATCCTAACGGATCCCTGCCCTGCTGTCGGCCTGCCACCTAGCCCCCATTGCCATTTTCTCAGATGCGGTGATTCCGGACCTTTTGAGCACCTATGGGGCGCCTGCGCCTTGCCAGATCGGGAGAACAGGACATGAAGTCAGGACGTACATGCCTGAAGGTCCGTGTGAGATCACGCTCCGGGGAGTCTTCCATGCGAATCGGCGTCCGCTCGTTCCAGACAGGGCTCAAGCTGGCGGCCTGCCTCGGATTCGGCCTCTGCTCGTCGACCAGCCAGGCGCGGGCCCAGGACGCCGCCGATGACCTTCCTCCCCCCGCATCCCGGCCGGTCGACTACGAACGCGACATCAAGCCGATCTTCGCCAGGAGCTGCTACAAGTGCCACGGGGCCGAGAAGCAGAAGGGGGGTCTGGCTCTCCACCGCCGCGACCTCGCCCTGACCGGCGGGGACGCCGGTCCCTCGTTCGAAACCGGCAAGAGCGCCGAGAGTCACCTGATCCGCCTGGTCGCCGGGATCGACGACGAGGGCTCGATGCCCCCCGAAGGCGCCGGCAAGCCGCTCACCGAGGACGAGGTCGGACTGCTCCGGGCCTGGATCGACCAGGGGGCCAAGTGGCCCGAGGACAAGGGCGGCGCCCAGCGAGTGACGAACACACACTGGTCCTTCCAGAAGCCGGTTGCGAAACCCTGCCCCGCCGTCAAGCAAGCCGGCTGGGCCCGCAACCCGATCGACCAGTACATCCTCGCCAAGCTCGAGAAAGAAGGCTTTGCCCCCTCGCGCGAGGCCGATAAACCAACCTTGATCCGCCGCCTCTATCTCGACCTGCTCGGCCTCCCCCCGACCCCGGTTGAGGTCGACGCCTTCGTGGCCGACAAGCGACCCGACGCCTACGAGTCCCTCGTCGACCGTCTCCTGGCTTCCCCGCATTACGGCGAGCGCTGGGGCCGTCGCTGGCTCGACCGGGCCCGCTACTCGGATACGAACGGTTATGAGAAAGACCGCGACCGCTCGATCTGGCCCTACCGCGACTGGGTCATCCAGGCCCTGAACTCCGACATGCCCTTCAACCAGTTCACCATCGAGCAGATCGCGGGCGACTTGCTCCCGAACGCCACGACCTCCCAGCGCATCGCCACCGGCTTCCATCGCAACACGATGGTGAATGAGGAAGGTGGCATCGACGTCGAGGAATTCCGCTTCGCCTCGCTCGTCGACCGCGTCGCCACCACGGGAACCGTCTGGCTGGGCCTGACGATCCAGTGTGCCCAGTGCCACACGCACAAGTACGACCCGATCACCCAGCGCGAGTATTACCAACTCTTCGCGTTCCTCAACAACGCCGACGAGCCCGACCTCGAGATCCCCAGCCCGGCCATCGCCGCCAAGCGATCCGAGGTCGAAGCCAAGGTCGCTGCCTTGATCGCCGACCGCGAGAACCAGTTCCCCCTGCCGACGGAATCGGACAACTGGGCGACCCTCCGCCCCGTCCAGGCGGACTCGGCCCGAGGCACAAGCCTCAAGATCCAGGCCGATGGCTCGGTCCTCGCGACGGGCGAGGTCCCCGACTCCGACACGTACACCATCGTCCTCGAATCCGACCGTTCGGATCTCAAAGCGATCCGGCTCGAAGCCCTGACCGACCCGTCGCTCCCGCGCCAGGGGCCGGGCCGCACGCCGCACGGGAACTTCGTCCTCACCGGGTTCCAGGCCGCCGGCAGCCCGATTGGCAAGGACGAGCCCCCGGTCCCGATCCTCTTCCGCGAGGCCTCGGCCGACTTCTCGCAGGTCGGCTACGACGTCCGCGGCGCGATCGACGGCGACACGCACACCGGCTGGGCTATCGATGATGGCTCGGGCCACCTGAACCGGAACCGGACGGCGACCTTCATGACCGCGAATCGGCTCCCGTTCGCCGGGAAGACGCGATACGTCCTCACACTCGATCAGCAGTTCGGCTCGAGGCACGTCCTGGGGCACTTCCGCATCTCGGCCCGATACCAGACTGAGGACCCGTCTGCCGGCGTTATCTCCGTCGAGGCCAAGCGACGCCAGCACCTTGAGACGAAGCTCTCCGATTGGATCAAGAACACCCCCGCCTTCCACTGGACGCCGGTTCGACCCTCCGAGGTCCGCTCGAAGAAGCACGCCACAATGGAGGTCCAGGACGACCTCTCGATCCTGGCCAGCGGCGACAAGCCGAACAACGACGTCTACGAGGTCGAGATCCCGACCTTCCTCGCGAACATCACCGGGATGCGGCTCGAAGTCCTCCCCGACGCCAGCCTCCCCGATGGCGGCCCAGGCCGTGCCCCGCTCTACTCGGTCGGCGACTTCATCCTTACCGACCTGTCGATCGGCAAGGTGGTTGATGGCAAAGAACAGCCGGTGAAGATCCAGGGCGCAACCGAGGATTACTCCGAGGAGAACCACCCGGCGGCCCTGGCCATCGACGACAAGCCCGACACGGGCTGGACGATCCGGGGCAAGACCGGCAAGCCCCACGCCGCCGTCTTCGCCTTTAATGAGCCGATCAAGGGCAACGGGTCCACGACGCTCAAGCTGACCCTCCGTCAGGAGGGGATCCATCAGATGACGATCGGCCGGTTCCGTATCTCACTCACCAGCGACAGCGGCTCCGTCCGTGCGTCGGGCGTGCCGGCCGAGATCGAGTCCGTTCTCGTGAAAGACTTGGTCGAGCGGACGAGTGAGGAAACCCGGAGCCTCAAGGCCTACTTCCTCGAAGTCTCCCCGGATCTGGCCAAGTACAACGAGAAGATCGCCGCACTTGAGAAGTCGGAGCCGCAATTCCCGACCTCGCTGGTGATGAAGGAGCGTGCCCAGGCGCACGCCAGGGACACGTTCATCCACAAGCGGGGCGAGTTCCTCAAGCCGACCGAGAAGGTCAATCCCGACGTCCCGGCCGTCCTGCCTCCCCTGCCCTCCGACGCCCCCAAGGATCGCCTGTCTTTCGCTCGCTGGCTCGCGGATGAAGGGAACCCTCTCGTCTCCCGCGTCATCATGAATCAGGCCTGGCAGTCCTTCTTCGGGCGAGGGCTGGTGGCGACCGTCGAGGATTTCGGGACTCGCGGCGAACTCCCGTCTCACCCCGAGTTGCTCGATTGGCTCGCCTTGGAATTCCAGCGCCAGGGCTGGAGCATGAAGGCCATGCACCGCTTGATGGTGACGAGCGCCACGTACCGCCAGGATTCGCACGTCACCCCGGAAAACCTGGCTCGCGACCCCAAGAACATCCTGCTCACCCGAGGCCCCCGCTTCCGGGTCGAGGCCGAGGTCGTCCGCGACATCGCCCTGAGCGTCAGCGGGCTGCTCACGCCCAAGATCGGCGGCCCGAGCGTCTTCCCGCCCCAGCCTGATGGCGTGACGAACCTGGCCTACGGGCAGGCCCCCTGGAAATCCAGCGACGGCCCGGATCGGTTCCGCCGCGGGCTCTATACCCACATCAAGCGCACGGCCCCCTACGCCGCGTTCGCCACCATGGACGCCCCGACGCCCGAGACGACTTGCGTCCGTCGCGAGCGATCCAACACCCCGCTCCAGGCCCTCACGGTCCTGAACGACCTCGTCTACGTAGAAGCTTCGAGGGCACTCGCGAAACGGGTCCTGGCCGAGGCTCCCGGCGGCCTCGACGAGCGGATGACCTACGCGGTGCGGCTCTGCCTGGGCCGGGCACCGCAAGCCGAAGAACTCGCCCTGCTGAGGTCGTTTCACGATCGTCAGCTCGACCGGTTCAAGGGCAAGGCCCTCGACCCGGCCAAGGTGCTGGGACTGAACCAAGACAAGGCTCGTGCGACCAAGGACCTGAATGAACTGGCGACGTGGACCACGGTGGCCCGGGCCTTGTTGAACCTCGACGAGACGATTACGAAGGAGTGAACGATGTCCTTTCGCGATCAGTTCCAGCTCGATGAGCGAGGGGCTTCGCCGCTCCAGGTCCAGACCCGTCGCCACTTCTTCCGAGACTGCGGCGTCGGGGTCGGCAAGATGGCGCTCGCCAGCCTCATGCTCAATAACGAGCTCCGGGCCGCGGTGACGAACCCGCTTGCCCCGAGGGTGCCCCACTACGCGCCGAAAGCGAAGCACGTCATCTACCTGTTCATGGCGGGTGCGCCGAGCCAGCTCGACCTCTTCGACCACAAACCCGTTTTGCAGAAGTACGACGGCAAGCCCGTCCCCGCGGATGTCGTCAAGGATCAGCGATACGCCTTCATCCGCCCCGACGCGAACCTGATGGCCTCGCCGTTCAAGTTCGCCCGTCATGGCGGCTCGGGGGCCGAGCTTTCGGAGATGCTGCCCGGCCTCTCCGAGGTCGTGGATGACATCGCGATCATCAAGTCGATGCACACCGACCAGTTCAACCACGCCCCGGCCCAGATCTTCGTGAATACGGGCTCCTCTCTGCCCGGCCGCCCCAGCATGGGCTCGTGGGTCACCTACGGACTGGGTAGCGAGGCCGCGGATCTACCCGGCTTCGTGGTGCTCTCCTCGGCGGCGGGCGTCAGCGGCGGGTCGGCCAACTGGGGCAGTGGCTTCTTGCCCACGGCATATCAAGGCGTCCCCTTCCGATCCAAGGGAGACCCGATCCTCAACGTCGCCAACCCCGACGGGGTCGACGGCAAGCTTCAGCGCGATTCACTGGACCTGATCCGGAGCCTCAACGAGAAGCGGCTGCACGAGGTCGGCGACCCCGAAATCGAGACCCGTATCGCCTCCTACGAGCTCGCCTATCGGATGCAGACGAGCGCCCCGGAGCTCATGGACCTGAGCGGCGAGAGCCGTCAGACGCTGGAACTCTACGGGGCCGAGCCGGGCAAGTCCTCGTTCGCCAATAACTGCCTGCTCGCCCGCCGCCTGGTCGAGCGTGGAGTCCGGTTCATCAACCTGTACCACGAAGGCTGGGATCATCACTCGGATGTCGCCGGCGGCCTGAAAGCCCAGTGCGGCCAGACCGATCGTGCGGCGGCAGCCCTGATCAAGGACCTCAAGCAGCGCGGGCTGCTCAACGAGACCCTGGTGGTCTGGGGCGGCGAATTCGGCCGCACGCCGATGGTCGAGTCGAATGCGAACCTGGGACGGACCCTCGGCCGCGACCATCACCCACAGGCCTTCACCATGTGGCTGGCGGGGGGTGGCGTGAAGCCGGGCGTGGTCATGGGCGAGACCGATGACCTCGGCTTCCACATCACCAAAGACCCGGTCCATGTCCACGATTTGCAGGCGACGATCCTCCACCTGCTCGGCCTCGACCACACCAAGCTGACGTATAAGTTCCAGGGCCGGGACTTCCGCCTGACCGACGTTCATGGCAACCTCGTGAAGTCGATCCTGGCCTGATCCGGCTCATTCCGCATGGACTCGAACCTTCGCGGCCGGTCTAACTCCCGGCCCGAGGGCGAGGTCGCACAGCTCCTTCTGCCAGGATTCGCGACGCGCAAACGCATCTCGAATGCCTGGCTCAAGGAGACGTGACATGCCCGACGCTCACGAACCCGCCGCTCCCTCGCCGATCACGCGCCGTTCGGCGTTCCGGACCTCGCTCGCCCTGGCCGGCGGGTCGATGCTACCGCTCGAGATTGAAGCCAAGGGCGCCGAGCCCGAGGCCAATGCACGCCGGGCCTCGCCTAAGCGCTATCGGATGCTCAAGTCGATCAACCTCTGGGCATTCCCCTACCCGCAGCGGATGTCGCTCAAGGAGTGTTTGCAACTCGCCAAGGATGCCGGGTTCGACGGGGTTGAGCTGAACTACGACCTCGACAACGACCTCTCCCCCAAGGCGGGCACGGCCGAATTTCAGGCGATCCGCAAAATGGCCGAACAGATCGGCATCCGGATCAGCGGCCTCTGCTCGTTCCTCTACTGGCCGAACTCCCTCACCGACAACGACCCCGCCCGGCGAGCCCGCGGGCTCGAGCTGGCCAACGAGATGATCGAGGCGGCGCACGACCTGGGGACGCCCAACCTGCTGACCATCGCGGGCTCGGTGGCGATCCCCTGGCTGCCCGAGCGCGAGGTCGTGCCGCTCGACGTCTGCGACCGCAGGGCGCGCGAGGCGATCGGCTCGCTCGTGCCCAAGTCCGAGAAGCTGGGCGTTTCTCTCAACATCGAGAATATCTTCTTCAATGGATATCTGACGACGGCCGCGGAGATGAATGCGTTCGTCGACAGCTTCCAGAGCCCGAACGTCCGCGTCCACTTCGACACGGGGAACATCATGCTATTCCAGTACCCGGAGCACTGGATCCCCGAGCTAGGCAAGCGCATCAAGAATGTTCATTTCAAGGAGTTCACCAAGAAGGGGACCGACTACTCCCTGGAATCCTTCCGGCCCCTGCTCGACGGGACCACGAACTGGCCCGCGGTGCTCGATGCGCTCGAGGGGATCGGGTATGAAGATTTCGTGACCTTTGAATACTTCCACCCTTACCTGCACTATCCCGAGGCCCTGGTCTACCAGACCTCGGATTCGCTCGATCGGATGCTTGGTCGGACCGGCTCCATCATCGGAACGCGGGCCGAGGACAAGCATCCTCGCTGATCAAGCCTGGGCCTGCCTCAGGAATTCGACGGGGTCGTGTTCCCCTGGCGAGCGTTGCGGTGCCTCCAGGAGATGGGGCCTCGCAGGGCGCTGGACTGGGCCGAGATGGGCTGCGGCAACTGGTGCGGGCCGATCGGTCCCGTCGGGATGCCTTCCCATTCGTGCGAGTTGATGCAGTCGAGGATCTGGTGGGCGAGCCTCATGGCGCGGAGCCCGTCATCGCCCGTCACGCGAGGGGCCGAGGCGCCCTTGACCGCCTTGACGAAGTCCTCGAGCTCGAGAGCAAGCGGCTCGCGGCCCTCTGTCTGGACCTGGTCGACGCGGAGAATCTTGCCGAACAGGTGGGCCTTCACCGCGGCCGGCTGCGTCAGGTCGATCTCGTTGAGGCCGAGCTCGCCGCCCCTGAGCTGTTCGGAGGGCCGGACGATGGTCCCTTGCTTGGTGGCAAAATCGAGCATGGCGTAGCCTTCGGAGGCCCAGAGCCGCATCTTGCGGACGGCCTGGAAGCTCGCCCGGCTCGCGGTCAGGTTGACGACGCAGCCATCCTCGAACTCGACGCGGGCGTCGGCGACGTCCTCATGCCCACCGAAGACGCTCACGCCGACGGCGGAGACGCTGCGGATCGGGGTCGGGTTCATCGAGAGGATGAGGTCGATGTCGTGGATCATCAGGTCGAGGACGACGCCGATGTCCGTCGAGCGGAACGTGTAGGTCGAGAGCCGCTCCGCCGAGATGTACTTGGGCCGCATCGGGACGCCCTCGAGCGCCGAGAGCGCCGGGTTGAAGCGTTCGATGTGGCCGACCTGGAGGATCGTGTTCTTCGCCTTCGCGAGGGCGACGAGTTGCTCGGCCTCCTCGAGGGAGGTGGCCAGCGGCTTCTCGATGAGCGTGGGAATGCCCCGGCTCAAGAAGGCGCCGGCGACCTCGCGGTGATAGGTCGTCGGCACGGCGACCGAGACCAGATCCACTCGGTCGAGCAACTCGCGGTAATCGGCGACGACGCCGGTCCCAACCCGTTCGGCGACGAGCTTGGCCTGCTCGACGCGCGCATCGGAGACCGCGACCAGCTCCACCTCGGGGATGGACGCGAGGATGCGCGCGTGGTGCTGACCCAGGTGTCCGACACCGATCACCGCCGCCTTGAGGCGAGACGTCATGATTTTCTCCAGCGTTCGCGGGCCCGTCCGTGCTTGCCTTCTTGCTGAGCCTGGATGAAGTCGAGCAGGCTCTTCACCTCGGGACCAAGGTGTCCGTGGGACTCGAGGATGTCGGACGCCTGCTTGGCGCTCATCTTCGCCCGATAGATCAGGCGGTGGGCCTCGTGCAGGGCGTCGATGCCCTCGGAGCTGATGCCGTTACGCTTCAGGCCGACGACGTTGATGCAACGGATCTTGGACGGGTTGCCGTCCACGAGCATGAATCGAGGGACGTCATGCACGATCCGGGACTGGCCGCCGACGAAGCTGTAGCCGCCGATCGTCGCGTAGTGGTGCACGGCCACGCCCCCGGAGAGGCTGGCGTGCGACTCGACGTGGACGTGCCCGCCGAGCATCGTGCCGTTGGCGATCGTGATGTGGTCGCCGAGCTTGCAGTCGTGGGCGACGTGCGCACCCGCCATCAGGTAATTATGGCTGCCGACCCGCGTCAGGCCGTCTTCCTTCTCGGTCGCCCGGTTCACCGTGACGTTTTCACGGATGATGTTGTGGCTACCGATCTCGACCCGGGTCGGCGCACCGTGGTACGAGACGTCCTGCGGGTCGCCGCCGATGACGGCGAACGGGCTGATGACGTTGTACTCACCCACGTCGGTAACGCCGAGCAGGCAGACGTGGCCGATCAGCCTCGTCCCACGACCGACCTTGACGTCAGGGCCCACGACGCAATAAGGGCCGATCTCGACGTCGTCGCCGATCTCCGCTCGGGAATCGACATAGGCCGTATCAGCGATTTGCGTGGCCATGTTTAATTCGTCCTCGATTCCTTGAGGGATACCCAGCACCATCCATGGCGCTCTTCGAGCATGAAGTCCGGACCACGAGGCTTACCTCGGGGCTCAGGCCGCACGCTCGGCTTCCACGATCATGAAACGGATCTTCGCTTCCGCGGCAACCTGGTCGTCCACCATCGCCACCCCCTGCACATTCGCGGAGCTCGACTTGAGCCGCAGGCAGGTGATGTCGAGGCGGAGTTGATCCCCGGGGACCACGGACTTGCGAATTTTAACGTCGTCGATCGAAATGATCAGCGCGGAGCGTCGTTCGGGGTTCACCTGATTGGCGATCAGGATTCCCGCCGCCTGGGCCATCGCTTCGACGATCAAGACGCCGGGCATGATAGGCCGTCCTGGCCAGTGCCCCTGGAAGAACGGCTCGTTGCAGCTCACATTCTTGACCGCCAGCACGCGACGCCCGGGCTCCAGCTCGAGCACCCGGTCGACGAGCAGGAACGGATAACGATGTGGCAAGATCTTCATGATCGAGAGGATGTCGAGGGGCCCGCTAGGCCTGCGTTCTTCCTCGGCCGACTCGATCAGCTTCCGGACCAGTTCCGCGTTGAGCTGATGGCCCGAACGATGCGCCACGACGTGCCCGCTCAGATCCTTCGCCAGG
Source organism: Singulisphaera chitinilytica (assembly GCF_049331405.1). NCBI lineage: Bacteria > Pseudomonadati > Planctomycetota > Planctomycetia > Isosphaerales > Isosphaeraceae > Singulisphaera > Singulisphaera chitinilytica. Next base: position 3,591,926 of record NZ_CP186274.1, on the reverse strand, counting down.
AGGGCGAGGTCGCCCACCATGTCGAGGATCTTGTGCCTGACGCACTCATCGGGATAGCGGAGAGTATTCCCGATGACTCCGTCCGGCCCGAAGATCAAAAGGTCCGACTCCGTCGTCCTCGTGCCGATGCCCGCCTGGCGCAGGGACTTGGCCTCGTTCTCGAGGAGGAACGTCCGGCTCGACGCCAGTTCCTTGCGGAACGACTCCGGCGAGATGTCGACGAAGAGGCTCTGGCTACCGATCGGGGTGTGGGCCCCGTAGTCGAGCTGATAGGAGAGGACAAGGCCGTCGCCCGGGTAGGCCGTCAGCGTGGACTGGCCGCTCCTGACGGTGATCGGCTTGTCGATCACGAGGGTCTCGCGTTCCCGGTCGAGCTCGACGACGCCGGCCTCGTTGAGTGCCTCGACGAACGCCTTGCTCGAACCGTCGCATCCGGGGGTCTCGGGCCCGTCGATCTCGACCCGGCAATTGTCGATGTGCAGTCCCGACAGGGCCGCCATCACGTGCTCGACCATCTCGACGACGGCCTCGCCTTGCTGGATGGTCGTGCGTCGCTGACGGGGGATCACGTGCTGGATCTTCGCCGGGACGCTGGGCTGGCCCGGCAGGTCCGACCGCACGAAGACGACGCCGGCGTCGGCCTCCGCGGGGCGGAAACGGATCGAGACGTCGCGTCCCTGGATGTAACCCACACCGCGGACTTCGGTTTCCCGGGCGATCGTACGCTGCAACCGCCGTGCTGTGACCATGCCGTGCCGACCTCCCACATCCCAGTGGTTACTTACGAGACTTCCTGTCTTGTTGCGCGAGATCCGGTCGAACCCTCTTCGTCGAAGCCGGCCGAGAAATCGAGCCTCGGTGCGCCGCCAGTCATAACGTTCATTGATTCGGGGCTTGCGACCGACGTCCTCGGCCGCAAGCCCTTCGCCGCTTCGACTCAGTTGCCGCGGGGCCGCGCCGTCGTCGAGGCGGCGGCCGGGGCCTGGGCCGGGGAGGCAGCCGGCTGCGGGATCGCACCGCCGGAGGCCGCCTTGTATTCGGCGTTGAGCTGAGTGATCACCATCTTGGTGATGTCGTTGGTCGGGTCGGCGTAGACCACCGTCCGCTCGACTGCCGTCATCGCCGAGCGAGGATCGGAGTTGGTGATCGGGTCGTTCGAGACGCGGAGGACGTAGGTCATGCCCCGGTACTTGGCGACCCGGGAGACCATCGTCTGGATTTCCTTGTAAACCGTGGCGAGCATCTCGGCTTCGCGCATCGAGAAGTCACGCTCGGCCGACTCGCGCTCGGCCTCGCCCTTGGCCTTGAGCTCGGTGAGGTGGCTCTCGATCTTCTTGGCGTCGACGCTGCCCGGGGTCAGCCTCGCGAGCTTCTCCGACTCGGTCTGCATCTCGGCGGCGTACTTCATGATCTCGTTTCGCTTGTTCATCACCGAACTGCGAAACTCTTCGCTGACAACCCTGACCTTATCGTAGCCCTTGAAGACAGCTCCCACGTCGACCGAGCCGAAAACCGGGGGAGCGGGGGCCGGCGGGGGCGTGCTCGCGCCCGCGGCTCGAGTCGCTGTCTTACGCACGGCGGCGTCTTTATCCTGCCCGAACGAAGATGAGATCAGCAGCCCCACCCCCACGAAACTTAGCCCCGCAGCGATGAAGAGGCGAGAGGAGACGACCATTGAATCCACTCCGTTTTCCGGCCGCCTGGGCGGCCCAAGATCGTCGAAAGGTCACGCCGTCGATGGTTGTTACTTCGGCGCGTCCGGCCCACCGATCCTTCGGTGAACCTTGGAAACCACGCGAGGCCCTCCCATTCGACCCCGGTGCGGGCATCGTCAAGCCGCGCCACCAGCACCAAGATCAGGAGAGAGTCGGAACATAGGGGTACCCAGCGTCGGGCGGCATTCTGCCTGGAAGCCGAAAAGTGGTCAAGCCCGACTCTTCAAGGCTTCTGCACGGTTCTTTCGCACGATGTCGACGGGCAAAACCGGGGTTCGAGCCGGGCACGTGACGAGGTCCCGACCGCTGGGGACGGGACCTCGCAAGGGTTGGACGGCGCCCACCCCCGGCCAGGGTCTTCGCCGGGGGTTCGCGACCGCTCCCGTCAATCGCCGTTATAGGTCAGCACGAAATCATGAAAGCGAATTTTTTTCGGAATGTCGCCCGTCGCCGAGAGGACGCTGTGCAGCAGATCGCCGAGGTGCTCGGTGCGGATGCTGTAGTAGTTATGCTTACCCTCGCGGCGGGACTCGTTGAGCCCCGAGACGCGCAGGAGGGCCAGGTGATGGCTGACGGCGGGTTGCGTCTGGCCGAGCAGGTTGCAGAGGTCGGTGACGTGCAGTTCGCTGTTCTGGGTCAGGTAGAACAAGATCCGCAGGCGAGACTCGTCGCTCAGCAGCTTGAAGATCTGGGCGAGTTCTCGAATGACCTGATCCGAGACCTCGGGCGGGGGTTCCGGGGTCGTCGCAGGGGCTTTAGCAGGGGGAGCTGATTTGGCGGGCTTTCGCGACATGGAGATGAACACCTATAAAGAGCAAACCCACAACGAAACGACGGATGGGCGGGCCCCCGCGGGATAGGCGCAAGGGTACGGGATTGGACGGCGGGTGGGCCCGACCTGCCAATGAAGAGACGCGCGGTCGCGACGAGCACGACACGCTTCGAAACACGTTGTGGGGGGGAATGGACGACGGAAGAACGGACGGAACGGAACGAGATCGCTCTCGCTAAACCCTCGAGATGAGGTCGGCCGGCACCGTGAACACGCCGGCTTTCTGGCTCGACTCGCTCATACAAACAGGAATCATACACAAAGACTCATCCCGGGCAATCACAGCATGCCCGGGATGAACGGGAATTTATTTTGCCTCCGCCATGAGTCCGTAGCGTACCAGGCTGCGCCGGAGAGCTTCACGACCGCTTGCATCGGGGGGGCAGAGTGGCAGACGGAACTCGCCATTCCCGCGGCCGAGCAACGCCATCGCGGTCTTGACCGGGATGGGGTTGGCGGCGATGGAAAGGAGGTCCTTGCAGAGGGGGAAGAGCTTGAGGTGGATGCGACGGGCTTCGGCGAGGTCGCCGCGATTGAAGGCCTCGATGAGGCCGATCAGGTCCCGGGGGACGAGGTTGGCCGCGACCGAGATGACCCCCTCGGCGCCCACGGCCATCATGGGCAGGGTGAGGCTATCGTCGCCCGAGAGGACGGTGAGATTCGTCCGAGCGAGGATGTCGCTGACCTGGTCGAGCGACCCACTCGCTTCCTTGACCGCGACGACGGGCCCGAGCTTCGCCAGCTTCTCGACCGTCTCGGGGTCGACGTTCCGACCCGTGCGGCCGGGGACGTTGTAAAGGATCAACGGCAAATCAACATTTTCGGCAATTTGCGCGTAATGGGCATACAACCCTTCCTGCGAAGGGCGATTGTAGTATGGCGAAACCAGCAGCGCACCGTCGGCGCCGGCCTTGGCGGCGAACTTGGTCAACCGGACGGCCTCGGTGGTCGCGTTCGACCCCGTGCCGGGGACGACCTTCGCCCGCCCGGCCGCGCGCTCGATGACCGTCGCGATGACGCGCTCGTGCTCGTCGTGCGAGAGGGTCGGCGACTCGCCGGTCGTGCCGACCGGGCTGATGATGGGCGTGCCCGCCTCAATTTGCCAGTCGACCGCTTCTTTGAGAGCCGGGTAGTCTACTTCGCCCTCGCGGAAGGGGGTCACAAGCGCCACGGTGCATCCAGCAAACATCTGACCCTTCGAGGGCATTCGAACACTCCGGGAATCGTAGGGGATGACCGCCTCTATTGGAAGATCGCTGAAATTCTAATGAAGCGGCATTGACCGTGTGAAGACCATATCCTCAAGACGCTCAATCAAATCGGACGATCCGCGACCGGTCAAGGCATCCTTTCATTTCCCGGACGGCCCGTTCAAGCCCGACGAAGACCGCCCTCGAAACGATGGAATGGCCGATATTGAGCTCAATCATCTTCTCGATTTGAGCTACGGGTCCCACATTCTGATAGTTCAAACCATGACCCGCATGCAGGTTCAGGCCGAGCGCGACTGCGACCTGGCCGGCCTGCGTCAACGCGGCGAGCTCATGATGACGCTCGGCCTCGCCGTGCGCATCGGCATAGCGGCCGGTGTGGAGCTCGATGGCTCGAACCCCAAGTGCGGCCGAGGCCCGGACCTGCTCGGGATCGGGGTCGATAAAGAGGCTGACCTCGAGATTGGCCGCATGGCAGCGCTCGACGGCTTCACGGACCCGATCGCGCTGGCCGATGACGTCGAGTCCCCCTTCGGTCGTCACCTCGGCCCGACGCTCGGGGACGAACGTGATCTGATCGGGACGAGTCTCCAGGGCGATGGCGACGATGGCGGGGTCGATCGACGACTCGAGGTTGAGCCGGACCTTGACCGTCTCGCGGAGCAATCGGAGGTCGCGATCCTGGATGTGCCGACGGTCTTCCCTGAGGTGGACCGTGATCCCGTCCGCCCCGCCCACTTCGGCCACCACGGCGGCCCAGACCGGGTCGGGCTCATTCCCGCCTCGCGCCTGGCGGATCGTGGCGACGTGATCGATGTTGACTCCCAGACGTGGTGCCACGGCTTAGATCCCTTCACTCGATGTCGAATATCTTGGCATCGCAATATTTTGCGGTCGGCTTCTTCGGGGTCAAGTCACGAGCCGGAGCGGTGCCTTGGCCAGCACGAACGTCCGCTCGCCCCCGACGGCGAAGGCGATCTTCCCCTTCCGCCCCTCGCCGGCCCCTTCGATCGAGACGATCCGACCGATCCCGTACTGCGGATGAAGCACAGACACGCCCGGCCGGAAGGCGTTCAGGCTCGGCGAGTTCGTTTGCGCCCCTGCAAGCTCCGCGGCCGTCATCAGGCGGAACCCGCCGGGGGCCGTCGCGGCGGGCGAGGGCCGGTTCGTCGCCGGAGGCCGCCAGGGCTGCGAGTTTGCACTGAAGCTCGAGACGACGTCGGTGAGGTCGATCACCTTCAACGGCTCCTCGGGCAACTCCCGGAGAAACTGCGAGGGGATCGTCGCCTGCCGCTGGCCCCGGAATTCGCGGACCCGGCAGTGGCTCAGGTACAACTCCCGCTCCGCCCGGGTGATCCCGACGAACAGCAGTCGGCGCTCTTCCTCGAGTTCCTTGTCGTCCTGGTTGGCCCTGGAGTGGGGCAAGATCCCCTGCTCGATGCCGACGACGAAGACGACGGGGAACTCGAGCCCCTTGGCCGCGTGGAGGGTCATCAGGGTGACGGCCCCGGCGTCGTCCTTCCAGCGGTCGACCGACGAGGCGAGGCTGATTTCCTCGAGGAAGTCGATGATCGAGGCACCCGGATGCTCGCGGTCGAACTCGCGGGCGGCCGAGACCAATTCGTCGAGGTTGGCGAGGCGTTCGTCCCCGTCCCCCTTGCCGTCGGCCGCGATGAAGTCGCGGTAGCCGCTGAGGCTCAGGAGCTTGCGCGTCACCTCCTCGGCACTATGCTCGCGGAGGGCGACGAGCTCATCCATCAGCAGGCCGAAGTCGCGGAGGTTCCTGGCGGCCTTGTCCTTGAGACCAGGCACGTTGGAAGACTGCCGTGCCATCGCCAGGAGCGGCAAACCGAGGGCCTGGGCTCGGTCGCTCAGGTGGTCCAGGGTCGTCTTGCCGATGCCTCGGGGCGGCACGTTCACGACCCGCGTGAAGGCGATGTCGTTCCTCGGGTTCGCCAGGAGGTTGAGGTAGGCGAGGACGTCCTTGATTTCCTGACGCTCGTAGAAGGAGAGGCCTCCGACGATCTGGTAGGGGATCTTGGCCCCCCGGAAGGCCATTTCGAAGTTCCGCGTCAGGGCGGTCACGCGGCAGAAGACCGCGATGTCGCGATAGGCGAACTCCCCTTCGCGGACGAGTTCCTCGATCTTCGAGGCCACGCCGCGAGCCTCGTCCGTCTCCGAGCCGTAGACCGTCAGGACGATCGGCTCGCCCGTGGGGTTGTCGGTGAGGAGCGCCTTGGCCTTGCGCCTGGAATTGAAGCGAATCAGGTGATCCGCCACCTGGAGGATGTTCTTCGTGCTCCGGTAGTTCTGCTCGAGCTTCACGACCTTGCAGCCGGGGAAGTCGTGCTCGAACTCGAGGATGTTGCTCAGGTTCGCCCCGCGCCAGCCGTAGATCGACTGGTCCGGGTCGCCCGTCACGCAGAGGTTCGGCACGTCGGTCGCCAGCGCCCGGATGATGGCGTACTGGGCGAGGTTCGTATCCTGATATTCGTCGACGAGGATGTAGCGAAACTTGGCGTCGAGCTGCGCGCGGACCTGGGGGTTCGTCTTGAGGATCGTGACGATGTGGACGAGCAGGTCGTCGAAGTCGACCGCCGCGCATTCCTTCAGCCGCTTCTGGTAGGCCTCGTAGACCTTGGCCGTGACCGTGTCCACCTCGTCTCTCGCCCGCTTGGCGAACATCTCGGGCGTGACGAGGTCGTTCTTGGCGCGGCTGATGGCGGAGTCGATCCGCTCGGCCGTGACCGGCACCCCTTCGAGCTGGAACTGCTCCATTGCCGACTTCACGGCCCGAAGGCGATCGGCCTGGTCGAAAATCGTGAAGGATCGGTCGATCCCGACCAGCGGGGCGTAGGAGCGTAGGAGCCTGGCGCAGAGGCCGTGGAAGGTGCCGACCCAGATCCCCGACTTGGGCACGAGGGCCTCGATACGCTCCCGCATTTCCCCCGCGGCCTTGTTCGTGAAGGTCAGCGCGAGGATCTGGTCACCCCGGATCCCTTGCCCGAGCAGGTAGGCAACTCGTCGAGTGATGACGCGGGTCTTGCCAGACCCGGCGCCCGCCAAGACCAAGAGGGGACCGTCGACGTGCGTGACGGCCGCTCGCTGCGGCTTGGTCAAATCATCGAGCAAAGCCATCGGGATTTCCGTGGGTGAGGGGGGAACGCATCGAAAACGAAACGGTCATGCAACGATCCGGTTTCATCGTCGCGATTCCAGGTCGAATTATAGCCGCCCCCCTACCCTCTCGCGACCCGACTTCGCGACGTCGCGGCGTCGCCCGGGTTCAAAACCCGGAAGATCGAACCATTTACGCGACGGATGCCCGGGACCTCTCAACGTCGCTCGACCTCATCCAATCACGGAAAGGCTTTCCGACGAAAGGAGGGAAACTTAGACTGGATGTGACAACGATCGCGGTCCTCTTCCTCGGAACCAGACAGGCATGCACATCCTCGGGATCGGCACCGACATCATCGAATGTCCTCGCATCGGCAAGATGATCGAACAACATGGCGAATTGTTCTTGCGACGCGTTTATACGGAGCGAGAGATTCGCTACTGCCAATCCCGCAAGCACGCCATCGAGCATTTCGCAGGCCTCTGGGCGGCGAAAGAAGCCATCCTCAAGGCAATCGGCACGGGCTGGAGCCGGGGGGTCGCCTGGACGGACCTCGAGGTGCGCAACACGGTCGACGGGCAGCTTCGCGTCCACGTCGGCGGGACGGCCAAGGAGTTCGCCCGCGAAAAGGGGGTTGGCGACATCCTCCTCTCCATCTCTCACTGCCGGACGTATGCGACCGCCTATGCCATGGCCATCGGCCTGCCGGCCCAGGAACCGACCCCGCCCAGGGAAAAGGCCAAAGAATAAGCCTCGCGACGACGCCTTCCATCAAGGCGTTTGCATTCCATTTCGCACCGGATCGCGAGCACGGAAGCTCCGTCGAACCCAACAAAGAATCCCGCTCCGACAGGGCATGTCGTCGGAGCGGGACCGTTGTGCCATCGGTAACTCAGCGAGAAATCAGCGGCCGGTCACGGCGGCGATCTTCTCCTGCGTGGCCTCGCCCGGCTCCTTGGTCCCCTTGCACTTGGGGTAGTTCGAGCAGCCGAGGAAGTAGCCGCGACGGCCTTCGCGGACCGTCATCGAGCTGCCGCAGTTCTCGCAGGTCTCCTCGACCTGGATCGACTTCAGGTCGTCCTTCGCCGCCGAGGTCGCCGCCGCCGTTTCGCCGAGCTGTTCCTTCAGCTCATCCGGGATCGGCTGGGTACTGCGGCACTTCGGGTAATTCAAGCAACCGAGGAAAGCTCCTCGACGGCCTTGCTTGACGCCCATAGGGCCGCCGCACTTCTCGCACTTGACCTCGACCTTGACCTGGGCCACGGGCTTGCCCTGGTCGTCGACCGGCTGCGTGTTGCGGCACTTGGGATAGCCCGTGCAGCCCAGGAAGTTGCCTCGGGAGCCCTGGCGAAGGGCCATCGGCTTGCCGCACTTCTCGCAGACGTGCTCGGTCTCGACCACCGACGGGACGGGCTTGCCTTCCGCGTCGAGGTTGAACGCCTCCTTGCACGAGGGATACCCCGAGCACGAGAGGAACGGGCCTCGCTTGCTCTCCCTGAGCATCAACGGCTTGCCGCACTTCGGGCACTTGTGCTCGGTCTCGACCGCCGTCGACCTGGGCTGACCGTCCATCCGACGCGTGGCCTTGCACTCCGGGTACTTGGAGCACCCGAGGAACTGGCCCGACTTGCTGAACTTCACCACCATCGGGGCGCCGCAGACGTCGCACTTCTCCGAGGAGAGGACCTGGACCTTCTGCATCTGGCTCGATGCGAGGCTCAGGGCTTCCTGGAAGGGGTGATAGAACTCGTCGAGGACCTTCACCATCTCTTCCTTGGCGCTGGCGATCTCGTCGAGTTCATCCTCCATGTGGGCCGTGAACTTCAGATCCATGATCTTGGGGAAGTGCTCCACCAAGAGGTCGGTGACGAGCATGCCGAGGTCGGTCGCGTGGAACCGGCGCTCCTTCTGCTCGACGTAGAGTCTCGCCTGGATCGTCTGGATGATCGGGGCATACGTACTCGGCCGGCCGATGTTCTCCTTTTCGAGCGCCTTGATGAGCGTCGCTTCGGTGAACCGCGGCGGAGGCTGCGTGAAGTGCTGCGTCGGGTTCAGGTCGTGCAGGTCGAGGACCTGCTCCGGCTGGAGCGGCGGCAGCAACGCGTCCTCTTGCTTCCCGGCCGGGGGCAATACTCGGCGATAGCCGTCGAACTTGAGGATCTTGCCCTGGGTCTTGAAGACCCCCTCGCCGGCATGGATCACGACGTTGGTGACCGCGAAGACGGCGGCCGTCATCTGGCTCGCCACGAAGCGTCGATAGATCAGTTGATACAGCTTGTACTGATCGATCGAGAGCTTTCCCTTGACCTTCTCGGGCGAGAGGCTGAGGTCGGTCGGCCGGATCGCCTCGTGGGCCTCCTGCGCCTGCTTGCCGGCCGCGTAGCGGATCGGCTTGGCGGGGAGGTAGCGATCGCCGTAGTCGGCCTTGATCATGTCGCGGACCGAGGTGAGGGCCTCCTCGGAGACGCGAAGGCTGTCCGTTCTCATGTAGGTGATAAGGCCGACCGGGCCGGAGCCGTCGACGTCGATACCTTCATAGAGCTCCTGGGCCACCTTCATGGTCCGCTTGCCCGAGAACCGGAGCCGGATCGCACCCTGCTGCTGGAGCGTCGAGGTCTTGAACGGGGCATCGGCCTTGTCGAGCTTCTCGACCTCCTCGACGCTCGCGACCTTGTAGACCTCCCCCGCGAGGGCGTCGCGGATGGTCCTGGCGGCTTCCTCGTTGTTGACCTCGAACTTCGCCCCCTTCCAGTCGGTCAGGAGCGCCTGGAACTGATCGCCCTCCTCCTTCGAGCCCTTGGGGCTCAGGGTCGCGGTGATCTTCCAGTATTCCTCGGAGACGAAGGCGCGGATTTCCTTCTCGCGGTCGGCGATCAGGCGGACGGCCACCGACTGCACGCGGCCGGCGCTCAGGTGCCGGGCGACCTTGCTCCAGAGCAAGGGGCTGAGCTGATAGCCCACGAACCGGTCGAGGAACCGGCGGGCCTGCTGGGCGTTGACCATGTCCATGTTGATCGGGCCGACGTGCTGGAAGGCTTCCTTCACGGCACGCTCGGTGATCTCGTGAAACATCACGCGGCGGACCCGCTCGTCGGGCAGCTCGAGCGCCTCCTGGAGGTGCCAGGCGATGGCCTCCCCCTCGCGGTCGGGGTCGGTCGCGAGGTAGACGATCTCGGCCTTGGCCGCCTCTCGCTTCAGCTCGCCCACGGTGTCCTTTTTACCCTTCATAATTTCATATGAAGGGACGTACCCATGTTCGACGTCGAGGCCGAGCTTGCGCTCGGGCAGGTCGCGGACGTGCCCCATGCTCGCCTTCACGACATATCCCGAGCCGAGGAACTTGTTGATCGACTTGGCCTTCTTCGGGCTCTCGACGATCACCAGGGCCTTGCCCGACCCCGCACTCGAGGCCGCCGCACGCTTGGTCGTCCCCTTGGGCTTGGCCGCCTCCTTGGGCTTGGCCGCCTTCTTGGGGGACGCACGCTTGGTGGTCTTGGTGTCGGGAGATGCGGCCGATTTGGTGGTCGTCTTTGCGGACTTGCGAGCCACGGTGTCTTCCTATCCTTCTGCCATTTCAGGTCTTCCGTCGATGCCCCGCACGACCCGGGGTCGACGACAGCGCCTGGGCTGAGAGTCCTGTTTGCGATTGCCCTGGGTACGAATCCTGGTAGACTACGGATTGGGCCTTTCGTGAAAAGCCTGCGCCCTTCAAATAGCTAGGGTATCGTGGCGTGTCAAGGGGGAGGTTGAGTCCTCCGCACCCTGCCGGCCTGTTTTTGAAGCACGTTGAGGATCTCCATGCCGTTCGCCGTCTTTCGTCGCCATCAGCGGAAATTGCTCGCGATCTTCGCCATCATGGCGATGTTCGGCTTCGTGCTCGCCGACACCCTGCCCCGGCTCCTGAGCCCGGCCGGAGCCGTGGGGGGGAAGCAGAATCCCTTCGTGGTCGAACTCTACAAGAAGAAGTGGTATCGCAGCGACATCGAAGAGATGTTCGTCCAGCGCAATAACGCCAACATGTTCATGGCTGCCCTCACGGGACGCCCCCTCTTCGGCGACGTCAACACCCGATCCATCGTCGACGCCATCATCCTACAGCATGAGGCCGACAGGCTGCACATGCCCAAGGGCCCCGAAGTGGGCCGGGAGTGGCTCAAGCAGGCGACGGGCGGCATGATGAACCGCACGCTGTTCGAGGCCACGCTCAGCCGGTTCGGCAACCGCATCAGCGGCGAGCAGGTCCTCAGCGATATCGCCAGCCAGGTCCGGATCGTCAACGTCCGACAGCTCCTCGGGGAGCCGGTCGTGACGCCTCTCGACGTCTTCCAGGCCTACCGCGACCAGAACGAACGCGTCTCGGCTCGGCTCGTGACCCTGCCGGTCGACTCGTTCCTCGCCAAGGTGCCCGAGCCGACACAGGCGGAAGTGCAGGCCTTCTACGACAAGTTCAAGGAAGTCCTGCCCAACCCAGAGTCCAAGACCCCCGGCTTCAAGGTGCCGCGACAGGTCGTCGCCGAAATCCTCTCGGTCGATGGCAACGCCCTGATGAAGGGATTCAAGGACCAGATCAAGGAAGCGGAGCTGCTGTCTTACTACGAAAATCGGAAGACGGAGTTCAAAAGGCCTTCCGAATTCCCGGACGAGATCTTCCTCGGGCATCCGGAACTGACGCCGCCGCAGCTCCTTCCGTTCAGCGAGGTCAGCTCCTTCCTGTCCACCTCGCTCGCCGAGGAGAAGGCCCAGGCCCTGATCGTCGCCAAGTTCACGGAAATCAAAGACGACTACATGGATAAGTTCTTCGACGAGTACTACAAGGTGCTCGACGACATCGAAGACGCCAAGAAGCAAGGCCAGACGATCTCGGCCAAGCTCCCCAAGCCGACCGACCTCAAGGACGTTGCCAAGAAGGCGGAGCTCTATCACGAGATCACTCCGAAGCTCTCGCTGGAGCAGGCCGAGCACTATGGGGAAGTCTCCAACGCCGAGGTCGGCCTGACCCGGATGAGCGGCGGTCGCAAGTTCGCCGCCGAGCTCTTCGACCCCAAGGCGAACCTTTACGAGCCGGTCGAGCTCACGGACAAGGAAGGGCGCCGCTACCTCGTCCGCAAACTTGAAGACAATCCTCCGCGCGTGCCTTCGCTGGACGAGGTCCGATCCCAGGTCGTGGCCGACTGGAAGCTGGACAAGGCCCGCCCCCTCGCCGAGAAGGCCGCAAACGAGATCGCCGAGCAGATTCGCAAGGCGGGCGGCAAGGTCACCGGCGACAAGTTCGAGGGCTACTCAGTCCTCACGACGGCCCCGCTCACCAAGCTCCAGCCCGGCTATCCGATCCCGGGCCAGTATTTCCAGACCGGCCCGCCGACCGAGACACCGATCCCGCAGGTGACGATGCCCGGCAAGGCGTTCCGCGACGCCTACTTCGGCCTCGAACCCGGCACGGTGGCTGTCGCCCCGAACGAGCCGCAGACGACGTATTACGTGCTGACCCTTGAGACGCGGATCCCGGCCTCCTTCGCCGCCCTCTACTCCCCCAACGGCGAATACTTCCGCTACCGGAATGAAGCACAGACCGAGTATCTCCGGCAGCGGACCGACGAGTGGATGAGCCAGCTTCGCAGCGAGGCGGGCGTCCCGGCCGACTGGGTCCCGCCCGACGAGGTCAACCGCGACGTTGCCAAGAACGACTAAGCCTTCGACTCACCGACGAAGACTGGGCGCCCGCCGCAATCACCTCAGGGTGTGACTGCTGCGGGCGTCGTCTTTTTCGAAACGCCAGGAGCGATAAGGCGTTACAATAGATTCTTGCCCAGCAAGATCAGGGCAATCCAGGCCAGCGGCCAGGTCCAGAGAAGGCCCACCGCGGCGTGGTGAGTCCAAGGATGCGCCGCATTCATGAGGCTTGCCGGCTTGGTCCCGAAAAACCTAATGAAGAGCGCCCCCACGATCGGAAAGAGCCCCAGGAAGACCGAATTGAGGATCCTGGACTGGTGCAACCGCACCGGCACGATCAGGATCGTGAGCCCGATCCAGTAGAACCCGATGATGAGCCAGGCCGTTTCGGCCCAGGATCGAGGATGGGGGACGGCTCCCGGTTCATCGCCGCTCGATGGGCTCGGCCGCTTCGTGAGCAAAATGGGGCCGCTCATCGCAAAGCCCGTCCAGAGGTAGGCAATCCCCAGGAGGATCAGGCCGATCCCATCATCGGTATCGGACGACCTCCAGACGGCGCGGGCGAGCAAGGACGCCAGGCTGTATCCTACGACGAGCCCCACGAGGTCGAGGAGGTGGAACGTCCTCCGATTGGTCCCCGGATTCATGGCGTTCCTTGGAAAAGGCCTCGTCGCCCAGAAGCTTCAGCCCACCACGACCATGCCGACTCCGCACTGGACCGGCCAGGCAACTGCGAGGATGAAGCCCAGGCGATTCGTCCAGGGTGTTAAGGCCGTCTTAGACGCCTGGTCGGGCGGGACCATGACCCAGGTCGTCCAGATCGTGCCCAGGCTGATGAAACAGACCGATGCGATCCCGATGCTCAAGGCCGCGCTGATGAAGTCGAATCGCTCGGGGCCGACCCGGGGAAACATCGAGCGCAGGACCGACGTCGCCAACCAGGGTAAGCCGAGTAAGGCCCAGAGGACATCCCCTACCCTGGGATAGCCGGATACCGGCCGCGCGAACCCGCGGACGAGCAGGAGGAATGGGCCCGAGGCCGTCAGGGCCACCCAGGCGAACGTCCCCCAGATGACGATGAGGACCAGCCCCGTCATCTCCTCCCGGATCACCCCGCGAATGTGGACCGCGGCCACCGCCGCCCCCAGAATCATGGCGACCCCATCGAGGACGCTGAAACCCGCACCCGACTCGACTCGTTCCGTCGTCATTGACCAGGACCTGTCTAGGTCTCAGGCGCGAACCAGTGGACCTCCAGCCGCGCCCGATTCGATCTCGTTAGCCTCGATCTTACCTCGTCACGGAATCCCCCACGGAGGGCAATTCCGCGCGTCTTCATTTTTCCGAGTCCGCGCACTCGTTACCTATTCTCGCGTTATCCACGCACTAGACCGTCGTAATGCTGTGCCTGATCCTGCTTAATTCACAAGAACATGATAGATCACACGCAAGCATGTCAATGTGGATGCCGGACTAGGCTTTCGAAGAATATTGCAGATCCCGTATCGAAAAGAAGATAGCAAGGCGCATCTCGCGAGATTTTACCGAACGTTCCGAGCCGTTCGGTCGTAGGACTTGCCGCGATTTGGGCGTGAGAATGACCTTAGGACGTCAATGGACCTCTTTTTTTCTCGATTCCGGCCGTTGAAAGTTCGAATCCGAATTTGTCGGGAGCCTGGTGTTTCCTATAATTGAGGGTCATGGTGCAGGGCTGCAGTTCGATCGCAGAACGTCAAGGCGAGGCCGAGGCCACCAGGCATCATTAATCTTCTTATTCATTCCGTGCGTCCGAGGACCGCGGGCCTGGCCAAGGCGGTTGGCGAAAGGTAGTCGTGCACCCATGCCTATGCCCAAAGTGGTCATCGTTGGCCGACCCAACGTTGGCAAATCGTCGCTCCTGAACTGGATATCAGGCCGAAGGATCGCGATCGTCGACGACATCTCGGGCGTCACGCGCGACCGGGTCGGGGCCCTGGCCCAGATCGGCGACGATGAAGAAGATGCGCACTTTTTCGAAATCATCGATACCGGCGGCATTGGAATGGTGGATCGCGACGACCTGTCCGACCACGTCGACCGCCAGATTGACACCGCGCTGACCGAGGCGGACGTCATCCTCTTCGTCGTGGACATCCGCGACGGATTGATGCCGCTCGACCAGGAGGTCGCCCAGCGCCTGCGCTACCTGCACACGCCCGTCATCCTCGTCATGAACAAGGCGGACACGCCGGAGTTCGACCACCGCGGGGGTGAGTTCTACAAGCTCGGGCGAGGGAAGCCCGTCGCCGTCTCGACCCAGCAGAACCGCAACAAGAAGCTGCTGCAGAGCCTGATCGAGGAACGTCTGCCCAAGGGAGATACCCACAAGCCGAACGACTCGGCGATGAAGATTGCCGTAGTGGGGCGTCCCAACACGGGCAAGTCGACGTTCATCAACACGCTCTCCCAGGCCGAGCGGATGATCGTCTCCGAGATCCCCGGCACGACGCGAGACTCGGTCGACGTCCGCTTCGAGCTCGACGGCCTCCCGTTCATCGCCATCGACACGGCCGGCGTCAAGCGGAAGGCCAAGATCCGCGACAACCTCGACTTCTACTCGGTCCACCGTGCCGAGCGCTCGATCCGCCGGGCCGACGTCGTCCTGCTCTTCCTCGACCCGACCCAGGGGATCAGCCGGCTCGACAAGCAGATGGCGGACTACATCGCCAAGCAGTACAAGCCCTGCATCTTCGTGGTGAACAAGTGGGACCTGATGACCCACGACGCCGAGGGGGCCCTCCAGGGGATGATGGGCAAGTATGCCCACATCGTGCAGCACGCCTTCCGCTCGATGTCATACATGCCGCTCGCGTTCATCACGGCCAAGACCGGCAGGAACGTCAAGGCGCTTCTGAACCTGTCGCAGTCGATGCACAAGCAGGCCCAGAAGCGCATCAGCACCGGCACCATGAACCGGGTGCTCCGCGAGACTGTCGATGCCCATCCCCCGGCCGCCCGCGATGGCCGCAACGCTCGCATCTACTACGCCACGCAGGTCAGCTCGGGGCCGCCGACGATCGTCCTCTTCGTCAACAGTGCGTCCCTCTTCGACGCGACGTACCAGCGCTACTTGCTCAACTCGTTCCGGGAGAAACTCCCGTTCCACGACATCCCCATCAAGCTCTACCTGCGATCCCGCACTCAGACCGAGCGCAACGGGACCAGCTCGCGACGCGAGCCTGAGGTCGAGGTGAATCCCTTCGCTGACCTCGTCGAGATGCCTTCGCGCTTGAGCTCGACCAGCGAGATCGCTCCCAACTATGCTCATATGGACCGCGAGTTGAACGAGCTCCTCTCCGAGCTCGACGACTGACGCTCCGACCGCACCATTCTCCCAGTCAACCTAACGATCGGCCCGGGCTGCCAGCGTGCAGGCCGGGCCGATTGGCATTCGAATCGGAGGCAATCGCTCTGTGGCGGAACCCGGACCGATGCGCTAAGATGCCGGGTCGAGGCCATTCCTGACGGCTTGACAACCAAGATGGTGGGAACCCACACGATGTCTTCGACGCGTCGCGCCTTCCTCCGCACCGCAACCATCGCCGCAGCCTCCAGCCCCTGGCTCCTGCCCCGAGTCGGGCGGGCAATCGAGCCGATCGGGCGAGTCAGGCCGAGCCACCTCAAGCTGAGCCTCGCCGCCTACTCGTTCCGCGACCAGCTCCAGGGCAAGAAGCCCCCGAAGATGAACCTCTTCGACTTCGTCGAGCTCGCGGCCGACCTCGGCCTCGATGGCGTGGAGTTGACGTCGTACTACTTCCCGGCCGACGTTACGACCGACGACCTGCACCGGCTCAAGCAGCACGCGTTCAAGCTCGGCCTCGACATCTCGGGGACCTCCGTCGGCAACAACTTCTGCCTCCCCGACGGCCCCGAACGCGAGAAGAATCTCGCCCTCGTCCGCACCTGGGTCGACCGCGCGGCCGAGCTCGATGCCCCGGTCATCCGGATCTTCGCCGGTAACATCGCCAAGGGAGACGACGAGGCGAAGGCCGTCGATCGCGCGATCGACGGCATCAAGGCATCGCTCCCCTACGCGGCCGAGAAGGGCGTGACCCTGGCCCTCGAGAATCACGGCGGGATCACCGCGACCCCCGCCCAGCTCCTGAAACTCGTCAAGGCCGTCGACGCGCCGAACTTCGGGGTCAACCTCGACACCGGCAACTTCCACGGCGCCGACCCTTATGCCGACCTCGCCGAGCTGGCCCCCTACGCCGTCAACGTGCAGGTGAAGACCGAGATCAGCCGGCAAGGCAAGCCGAAGGAACTAGCCGACCTCTCCAAGGTCGTCTCGATCCTGCGCGACGCCCGCTACTCCGGTTACGTCGTCCTCGAGTACGAGGCTGCCGAAGATCCGATCAAGGCGATCCCGGGCCACATCAAAACATTGCGAAGCCTGATCAGCTAAACCCTCCGACATTTCGATCTCTTGGCTTCGAGGGTGCGGACACGACAGATCGATCCGCACCCGCTCCCTTCGCCCGCTTGATTCCCAGAAGTCATCATCTTCCTTCCTGTCCATATCCCGCGGCATCCCTCGAAACGGCATCAGGTTTGCACTTCCTGCTAATAAACCCTCTCCTGACCGAGGGCGGTTGTTTCATCCCAATCGAGCCCATATCTCTGTGGGTGAGTCGGGTTCGCGCACGACTCCTCGCAAGCGAGAGATCTGATGGCAACATCGAGTTTTGCGTCGGACGGTTATTCGACCACGGCCACGAGTCAAATCTCCGACGGCGCGTGGCCGATATCGCCGCCGGACGGCCCGATCTATGCGGCCGGGGAGCCCGTGGATCGTCCGGTCGACTCCCAGGTCGTGATGGATCCGAGCGGCACCCGCCTCTCCGACCAGGGGCATCCAGCCAACCCCAAGCCGAAGAAGAAATCACGTCGTCGGATCAAAATCGTATTAATATCAGTTGCAGTCATCTCCATCTTGGCCGTGGTCGGCAGATATTCCTGGCCGATGATCCGCGAGGCCCTCGACACGGTCTCCACCGACGACGCCTTCGTCTCCAGCCACCTCACCAATGTAAGCCCCCGCATCGAAGGACTCGTGACGGGCGTGTTCGTCGACCAGAACGACCGCGTCGAGCCGGGGACGCTCCTCTTCAAGCTCGACCCCGAGCCCTATGAGATCGCCGTCGCCCAGGCCGAGGCGACCGTGCAAGTGAGCCGCTCGAGGCTGGCCGACGCCCACGCGCAGGTGAAGTCTCAGCTCGCGCAGGCCCGGGGCAACTTCTTCCGCCGCAAGAATGCGCAAGAGCAACTCCGTCGCCAGGTCGCCGCGTTGCAGGCCGAGGTGGCGACGCTCCGGGCGCGTGAATCGAGCCTCCGCCTGGCCGAGGTCGATCATCAACGCCTCGCGAATCTCGTCGGCAAGGGGTCGGCATCGCAGTCGGAACTCGACCAGCGCAACAATACGCTCGACGTCGCCAGGGAGCAGGTCAAAGAGGCCTGGGCGGCAATCCA
Organism: Singulisphaera chitinilytica; assembly: GCF_049331405.1. Lineage (NCBI taxonomy): Bacteria > Pseudomonadati > Planctomycetota > Planctomycetia > Isosphaerales > Isosphaeraceae > Singulisphaera > Singulisphaera chitinilytica. Next base: position 3,573,869 of record NZ_CP186274.1, on the reverse strand, counting down.
GGAAACGCGCGTCTCATTGGGTCTGCTGCCTAATACGCAGAACCCTCTCGACCTTCCCAAGGACCTCGAACAGAAGCAGTCGACCGTCCAGTCGGCCGTGTCGGAGATCTCGTCGGCTCTGGCACAGGTCGGAATCGCGTTCGACTCGCAGGACCTCGAACAAGGCGCCGCTTATGAGAAGCTGATCGGGCTCGACTCGAGCCGGGGAATCGAGGAGGCCCAGGCCATACTCGTCGAGAAGGCCCCGGCGGTCCAGGTGGCCAGGGCCTCGGTCACCCAGTCGCAGCGGCAACTCGATGATGCCAGGAGGAAATTGCGATACACGGAGGTACGCTCCGAAATCTCGGGCTACGTCGAGGATCGCTCGGTCCATCCCGGCAACCGGGTCGAGCCGGGGCAGAGCTTGCTCTCGGTCCGACCGGATTATGTCTGGATCGACGCGAACTTCAAGGAAACCCAGCTCAAAGATATTCGCATCGGCCAACCTGTCGAACTGTTTGTGGATGCTTACCCGCGCCACATCTTCCGAGGTCGCGTCGCGGGATTCCGCTCGGGGACGGGCCTTGCTTCGTCCCTTCTGCCCCCGGAAAACGCGACCGGGAACTACGTCAAGGTGGTGCAACGACTGCCCATTCGCATCGAGCTGACGCAGCCCAATCCCAAGGATACGCCCTTATTCGCCGGGCTCTCGGTGGTCCCTCACGTCCGGATCAAAGATCGTCCCACGGGACCCAACGCGGGCAAGCGACTTCGAGTGGATGGGCAGAACGCGCTACCGGACCTCGGAGCTGGCCCCGCGAGCGTGGGTCGACAGGCCCGGCTGGATGGCCAACGGGATACCACATGGCCTCGATGACCGCGAACGCGGGCGCAAACGCGACGCGAACCATCAATCCGTGGTTCATCGCGCTCACGGTGACGCTCGCCACCTTCATGGAAGTGCTCGACACGTCGATCGCGAACGTCGCGCTTCCCCATATCGCCGGCGGACTCGGGGCGGGTCGGAGCCAGAGCACCTGGGTGCTCACGAGCTACCTCGTCGCCAACGCGGTCGTCCTGCCCGCGTCTGGATGGCTCATCGGGCTCGTAGGCCGGAAGCGCTACTACATGAGTTGCGTCTTCCTGTTCACGGTGAGCTCGGCCCTCTGCGGAGCCGCCCCGAATCTCGAGCTGCTCATCTTCTTCCGCATCCTCCAGGGGATCGGCGGCGGCGGCTTGCAGCCTTCCGAGCAAGGCATCCTGGTCGACACCTTCCCGGCGCAGCAGCGCGGGATGGCCATGGCGATTTATGGCGTCGCAGTGGTCGTCGCGCCGATCCTGGGTCCCACGCTGGGCGGGTGGATCACCGACAATTATTCCTGGCGCTGGATCTTTTATATCAACATACCGATCGGAATCCTCTCGCTCTTTCTGACGAACATCGTCGTGAAGGATCCGCCTGAGATGGACGCGGCCCGACGCGCCAACCGCGCAAATCCTCCGAAAATCGACGGGATCGGGCTCGGCCTGGTCGCCCTGGGCTTCGGCTCGCTCGAGGTGATCTACGCCAAGGGGCAGGAGAAAGACTGGTTCGGGTCCGACATGATCCTCACGGCCACGATCGTCACGGTCGTCGCCCTGATTCTGCTCGTCATCTGGGAGTTGCGGCATCCCAACCCCATCATCAACCTGCGACTCCTCGGAGAACGCAATTTCCTCATCAGCGGCATCCTCATATTCCTGACTTTCGCGGTCTTGTACGGCAGCAACGCCAACCTGCCGCAGATGCTCCAGGAATTGATGGGATACGACGCCACCCGCGCAGGCCTGATCCTCTCGCCGTCGGCATTCTTCACGATGGCGATGATGCCGATCGTCGGCTTCCTGCTCGGGAAGAAAGTCGATGCCCGATACCTCATCCCCATCGGGCTCTTGATCGTCGCGGTGTCGAGTTACTGGACGGCTCACCTCAACCTCTTTGCATCGCCTTATGCCTTGCTAGCCCCGAGGTGCCTTCAGATGCTCGGGGTCGGGTTGCTGTTCGTCCCCTTGAACAACTCGGCCTATCTCTATCTGTCCAAGGATCAGACGAATAACGCCACGGGCCTGTTCAACCTGCTCCGAAATGAAGGGGGGAGCCTCGGGATCGCGATCGCCACGACCATGGTCGATCGTCGGAGCCAGTTCCACCAGAGCCGGCTCGTCGAGCACATTCGTGCGACGAATCCGAAGGTGGAGGAGATGGTCCGGCAGTTGTCGGCCTTGCGCCAGGTCCGCGGCGGTGTCACTTCGGACGTAGGCCGTCAGGATGCCTATGCGATGATCTCGCAGATGGTCCACGAGCAGTCGAGAGTCCTCGCCTACCTCGACGTCTTCTGGATCTTCTGGGTCATGATGGCCCTCTCGATCCCCCTGGTATTGTTCATGAAAAGATCCGTGGCCGGCGATGAGGTCAGCGTCCATTGACTGCCGGGCCTCGGGCTGTGCAAGCCTTTGCCGGTTCGCCTTGACGGATTCTCGGGATCGACGTAAGGTCCGTCGCGTGTGCGACCAACCGGCGGGGCGATCGCCGTCGGTTCGGTCGTCGGCCGCCCCATCGGGATCGATATTCCGACGGGGTTTTTGCACGCGCCGGGGGACGAATGGGCGTTCACGCCTGCCGTCCGTCGCATGCATTGGTGAGTCTTGGGACGGATTCGTCGAGGAGACGCGAGATGCAACGCCGATTCGTCGCGATGGGAGCGGGGACGCTGCTGGGACTGGCCGTCTTCACCTGTGCCTGCTTCGCGCAGCAGACACTAGGGGAGAAGGTCGGAGAGGGCCTCCAGAATGTCGGGCGGGGGATGAAGCGAGGCGTCCAGGAGGTGGGCGACGTCGTCCGTCGGCAGTTCGAGACGGTGAAGTCCGAAGTGAACCGCATGGGGGTCCACTCCCGGGTCTACTCCCGGCTCCACTGGGAACGGTCGCTGCACGACTCGAAATTCGAAGTCCACATGCTCCGCGACGGGACCGTCCTGCTCCGTGGCACGGTGCCGGATTCGGAGTCTCGCGAGCGGGCCGTCGAGATCGCGCGGAACACCGTCGGCATCACGGCCGTCATCGACGAGTTGAACCCGCTCGTCGTGACCGAAGAAGTCAAGGTCCCCACCACGAGCCGATCGTCCAAGCGTTCGACTCGCTGAGGATCAGAGGTCGCCGACCGCGCGACGTAGACGATACGTCGCGAGGTTCTCATCGTAGACGGCATTGTAGAAGTTATTATACGCCTCGACCCGACGATTCTCGGCGTCCAGCACTTCGGTGTACGTGCTCAACTGCTGGCGGTAGCGGTCGAGGATTACCTTGACGTTCTCTTCCGCCTGGCCGATCGCCGCGCGGGTGACAGGTACGCTCTGGCGAGACTGCAAGAGGTCGAGCCAGCGCGTGCGGACGTCGAGGGCGATATTTGCGGCCGCATCGGCCCGCCGCTGGAGCGTCGATTGCTCCTGCTGACGCAATGAGGCCGCCCGCCGCCTCGAGACCCCGCCGTCGGTGAGCATCCAGTCCACGCTCACCATGGCCACGCCGTTCCCCTGCGGCACGAAGTTCTGGGCGCCGATGTAGGCGAACCCGCCGCTGATGTTGACCTGCGGGCGGATCGCGCTCAGGGTCGAATCGGCCTGCGCCCCGAGGGCCATCGCCTGCTCGGTGAGCCCGGCAAGCTCGGGACGCGTCGCGAACGAGCGACTGACGAGTTCCTCGATCTCGGGACGGCTCATCTCGCCGAGCGCGGCGTTGGCGCGAATGGCCTGCGCCGCGAGTTCCTTCCAGTCGGCCTGGGGCGGGAACGATGAGAGTTCCTCGAGCGGAACCTCCATCGTGTAGGGCCGAGCGAGATAGCGGTTATAAGTCGACCTGGCGCTCTCGAGGGACGTGCGCGAGCGGATTTCCCCGAGCCGGGCGTTCGCCAGGGAGACCTCGGCGGCGAGTTCGTCGCTGCGGATCGCCAGGCCTTCTTTCCGCCGGTTGCTCACGTCCCTGGCGAAGGAGGAGAGTCGATCCACGTTGCTCCGGGCCACGCTGAGGTTGCGCTGGGCGCGGAGGACGCCGATGTAGGCCTCGGCGACGGTGAGCTTGAGGTCGAGCGCGGTGCGGGCGACCTCGGTGCGCTGGGCGTTGAACTGGTGGCCGGCCGCGTCGATGTTGCGGAGGAGCCGCCCGCCGGTGTAGAGCGGCAGCGAGGCCGCCGTGTACGAGATCGGCAGGTCATTCTGGTTCCTGCCGATGGCCGGGAAGAGGAAGCTCGTACCGCCGGTCGCCGCGCCAGCGCCTCCGGAAGTCGCCCCACCCCCCAGCACTCCCGCCGGGAGGTTCGTCTTGATCTGAGGCGAGTTCGTCAGGGCGACGTTGACGTTCTGCGTCCGGACCGAAGGGTGACGCGCGGCCTTGGCGGCCTCGAGGTTCAGCGCCTCGGCCGAGGCCTGCGTCTGCTGGGACTGGAGTTGCTGGTTGACACCGAGGGCGATGTCCCAGGCTTGCTGGAGGTTCTCGGCACGGGCCGTCATCGCGGCCAGGAGGGAAACGCTTGCGACGGCCGCGGCGATAACGCGCGAAGCCTTGCTACCGTTGCCCCCAAGTACCGAGAACTCCTGGCGACGAGGAGCCTTGCCATCCATGGCGTTTCCCATCTCAGGTTCCTGATCCTGCTCGCTCCGCGAGGAGAGCAACATCTCTCCATCCAGTTCTTCGACCCGTCGGGCCTCACCGATGCACGAAGGATAGGACGATTCTTGGTCTCCCCCTCATGGATGCGCACGTAGAGCCTGATCTATGGATTGGCGCGATTCGGAGGGTCCTGAGCGTTGGGCGTCCGGAGATGGATGGAGCCTAGAAACCTGCGTCCGAGGCCATTAACCGATCGCTGTCCACCGATGGGTGCTGGGGCGTATCCTGGTTCCCGGGGCGAGGAAAGCCGGGGGTTGACAACGCGATAGGGCTGGCGGACGATGCGAGCAGTATCTCGTCGAGCTCTGCCATCCACGTGAGGTCCTCTCCATGGTCCAGACGGCAACCGCTCCCTCCTCGGCCCCGACGATCCGACAGACGCAGCTCCTGATCGATAACCAGTGGGTCGACCCCGTCGAGGGGGGCTCCTTCGAGACCTACAACCCGGCGACCGGCGAGGTCATCGCCACGGTCGCGGCCGCGACGTCGGCCGACGTGGACAAGGCGGTCAAGTCCGCGCGAAAGGCCCTGGAGAAAGGCCCCTGGAGCAACATGAGCGCGTCTGAACGCGGGCGACTCATGAACAAGCTCGCGGATCTGGTCGAACGCAATGCCCTCGAGCTGGCGACCCTCGAGTCGTTCAACTGCGGCAAGACGATCAGCGACTCCAAGGGAGACCTGGCTGGGGTCGTCAAGACCCTCCGCTACTATGCGGGCTGGGCCGACAAGGTTGAAGGGCGGACGATCCCCGTCGACGGCAACTTCCTCTCCTACACCCTCCGGCAGCCGGTTGGAGTCGTCGGCCAGATCATCCCCTGGAACTTCCCACTGTTGATGCTGGCCTGGAAGTGGGGCCCCGCCCTGGCCTGCGGCAATACGATCGTGATGAAGCCCGCCGAGCAGACACCTTTAACCGCGCTCCGCGTGGCCGAACTGGCCGTCGAGGCCGGTTTCCCCGCGGGGGTGATCAACATCCTCAATGGCTTCGGCGAGACGGCGGGAGCCGCGCTCGTCAATCATCCGGACGTCGACAAGATCGCCTTCACCGGCCACGTCGACACCGCCAAGATCATCCAGCGCCAGGCGGCGGAGACCCTCAAGCGGACCACGTTCGAACTCGGCGGCAAGAGCCCCAACGTGATCTTCGCCGACGCCGACCTCGAGCAGGCCGTGGCGGGAGCCTTCCACGCCATCTACTTCCACGGCGGCCAGTGCTGCACGGCCGGCAGCCGGCTTTTCGTCGAGGATCGGATCCACCAGGAGTTCGTCGAGCGCCTGGCCGAGAAGGCCAAGGCCCGCAACATCGGCGACCCCCTCAACCCCAGCACCGAGCAAGGCCCGCAGGTCTCGCAGGAGCAGCTCGACAAGATCCTCCACTACGTCGACCTGGGCAAGTCGCAGGGCGCGAAGTTGCTGACCGGCGGCGAGCGGTTCGGCGACAAGGGCTACTTCATCGAGCCCACCATCTTCGATAACGTCCAGGACGACATGGCCATCGCGAAGGACGAGATCTTCGGCCCCGTCGTGAGCGTCCTCCCCTTCAAGGGCGTCGAGGAGGTCATCGAGCGGGCCAACAACACCTCGTACGGGCTCGCCGCCGCGATCTGGACCAAGAACATCGACAAGGCCCACCTCTTCGCCAAGAGCGTAAAGGCGGGGACGGTCTGGGTCAACTGCTACCATATCGTCGACGCCAACACCCCATTCGGCGGCTTCAAGATGTCCGGTCAGGGACGCGAGAACGGCGAGGCCGCTATCGAGCACTACACCGAACTCAAGACGGTCACGGTCAAGCTCGGCTAATCATGTCCCACTCGGATCGTCGTCGTCTTCGGTTCGACCGCAGGTCCACGCGTTACGCCAAGTCCGTCCAAGGCTCGGCCCGATGCGTGGACCCTTGACGTTTCAGGGCCTTGAAATCCGGAAGTGTGAATCATGACGCTCCAACTTGGATTCGCCTGGCTGATCTTGGGAGGTTTGATGTCGACGGATGCCGAGCCGAGTCAGCCAACGACCCCCGCGAACGCGAACGCCAACACGAAGCGACGCCCGGTGACCGCCGCCGACGTCGCGAAGCTGCCCCCTCCGGGGAGCGTCGTCCCCGGCGCGTTCGAGTTCACACCGGATGGCAAGGCCGTCAGCTATCTGAAGTCGGAGTCCTCCAGTTTGAGCCGGGTCCTCTGGCGCGTCGAGACCGACGGCGGCGTCCCCCGCGTCGTCGCCAGGCCTCCTGGCAGCGGCGACACCGAGGCCACCCTCACCGAGGCCGAGAAGCTCCGTCGCGAGCGGCAGCGCCTCCGAGAAACGGGCATCACCCAGGTCATCCGCGCCAAAGATGCCGACGCGACCGTGATCCCCCTCGGCGGAGACCTCTACCTCCAGCGGGGGGTCGGGCCGATCGAGCGCCTCACCGAAACACCCAGCCCCGAGCTCGACCCCAAGCTCACCGACGACGGGACGAAGGTGGCCTTCGTCCGGGATAACGAGCTGTTCGTGCTCGACCTGAAGACCCGCAAGGAAACTCAGCTTTCTCGGGGCTCCGAAGTGGGCCTCACGCATGGCCTCGCGGAGTTCATCGCGCAGGAGGAGATGGATCGATCCTCGGGGTTCTGGTGGTCCCCCGATGGTTCGAAGCTCGCGTATCAGGAGACCGACGAGCGGCACATCCCCCTCTACTCGATCGTGCACCAGGGGAGCGAGAAGATCTCGGTCGAGACCCATCGCTACCCATTCGCCGGGGCCGCGAATGCCAAAGTCCGGCTCGGGATCGTGAAGGCCGACGGGGGCGACACTCGCTGGATCGACCTGGGCGAGAAGGATACGTGGGTCCAGGAATATCTCGCGCGAGTCGACTGGGCCTCGCCCGACGTCCTCTTCGTGCAGGTCCTCTCGCGCGACCAGAAGCACCTGAGCCTCTACCGGGTCGACGCGACGACGGGCTCCAAAACCCTGCTCCTGGAAGAGACCTCGGCGAATTGGATCAACCTGCACCAGGATCTGAAGATCCTCGACAAGACGGGCGAGTTCGTCTGGGCCTCCGAGCGCTCGGGGTTCAAGCATCTGGAACTGCGGGACAACTCGGGCAAGCTCGTCCGGGAGCTGACCCAGGGCCCCTGGCCGGTCGACGCCGTTGCGGCCCTGGTCGAAGGCAAGCGCGAGGTCTGGTTCACCGCGGGGCGTGAGACGCCGCTCGAATCCCAGCTCTACCGGGTCTCGCTCGACGGCGGCGACGTCGCCCGCGTGACGGAGGATGCCGGCGTGCATCGCGCGGCCGTCAGCCGTGATGGCGAGCACTTCGTCGACGTCGTCTCGAGGATCGACCTCCCGCCTGTCACGAGCCTGCGCGATCGTTCCGGGAAGCTGATCAAGGTCCTCGACAACGCGGCCTCGGATCAGCGCGTGACTGAGTTGGCGCTCGTCGCCCCCGAACTCGTCGAGTTCAAGAACCGCGAGGGCATCAAGGTTTTCGGAGCCTACTACGCCCCGCAGTCGAGGGCGCTAGGGGAGAAGGCCCCCCTGGTCGTCATCGTCTACGGGGGACCGCACGTCCAGACGGTGACGAACGCCTGGTCGTTGACCGCCGACCAGACGGCCCAGTTCCTGACCACAAGGGGTTTCGCCGTCTGGAAGATGGACAACCGTGGCTCGGCGCGACGAGGTGTGGCTTTCGAGACGGCCCTCGCCCTCCACATGGGCGGGGTCGAGGTGCGCGACCAGGTCGATGGCGTCCGGTTCGTCAAAGAGCGATGGAAGGACGTGGACACGAACCGCGTCGGCATGACCGGCGGGAGCTACGGCGGATACATGACCCTGCGGAGCCTCACCGAGGCCGCCGAGGTCTTCCACGCCGGCGTCTCCGTGGCCCCCGTCACCGACTGGGACGGATATGACACCTGTTACACCGAGCGATATATGGGTACCCCGGCCAGCAACCCCGCCGGCTATCAAGAGTCGTCGGTGCTGACCAAGGTCGAGAAGCTCCGGGGTGAGCTGATGCTCATCCACGGCATGCTTGACGAGAATGTACATTTCCGCCACAGCGCCCGCTTCACGACGGCCATGATTGGCTCGTCGAAGCCCTTCCGGTTCCTCCCCCTGCCCGACGAACGCCACTCGTCTCGCAAGGAGCTGGATCGCAAGTACGTCGCCGAGCAGATCGCTCTCTTCTTTGAAGCAGCCCTCGGCCGGGGGGCAGTGAAACCCTGAACCCTGTCCTCGCACCATCAACGCAACGCGTACGAAATCCGAGCCGCTGCCTCCGTCGCGAGGGAGCGGCTCGTTGTTTTCATCCTCCGCGGTGGGGATGAGTCGTGTCGACATTTCGGCCGAGTTTGTGAACCTCGCGAGGTAGAGGGTTGCGTTCGAGCGTCCGACGTGCGAAAAGTACGTGAACCTGCCGTTCCGCTCTCTCTCCGGCGTCGGACGAAGCCGTACTCGACCCGCATCTTCTGGCTCGATACCACCGGCCGACCCATCTCAAGCCTCAAGTCGGAGATCCCCCACACGTGTCCCGAGACACCGATCCCGTCCTCAAGCATTCGCGGCGTGAGGGCATCATCATCGCGATAGCCTGGGTGGCCGCCACGACTTATTGCTGCGCCTACAGCTACTTCTACGGCTACAACCGCGACGGCCACAAGCTCGGCGTCGGCGACCTCCACCCCGTCTACGGAATCCCCTCCTGGGTCTTCTACGGCATCCTCGTGCCCTGGCTGGCCTGCGCCCTCTTCACCTTCTGGTTCGCCGGCTTCTACATGGTCGATGACGACCTGGGTACGGACCACACCGCCGAGCTGAACCGCGACATCCGTGAAGGAGGCATGGAATGAATGCCGCCAGCGTCATCCACGCGCAGCCGCCGACGCTCATCGCGCTCGTACTCTTCACGCTCGTCTCGCTCGGCCTTGGCGTCGTCGCCAACCTCGCCGAGCGTAAGGGGAGCTTCATGGAGAAGTACTTCCTGGGGAACCGTTCGCTCGGTGCCTTCGCAGTCGCGCTGACGGCGGCCGTCATGAGCGGCGGGACCTTCGTCGGCTTCCCGTCGCTCGTCTACTCGTTCGGCTGGGTCGTCGGGCTCTGGATCTGCTCGTATATGGTCGCCCCCTTGACGGTGCTGGGCGTCCTGGGCAAGCGGATCGGCCAGCTCTCCCGCAAGACCGGGGCCATCACCCTGCCCGACCTGCTCCGCGAGCGGTTCGGCAGCCCGACCCTCGGCCTCCTGACCAGCATCCTGGTCATGTTCTTCCTCGTCTGCAACCTGATCCCGCAGTTCAAGGCGGGCGCGGTGATCCTCCGGATCGTCCTGCCGACCGAGGCCACGAACCTATTCGTCCCCGAGGATTCCCCCGTCGCGGCCGACACCGCCTACTTCATCGGCCTGGCCATCTTCACCGCGACCGTCGTGGCCTACACGACCTACGGCGGCTTCCTCGCGGCGATCTGGACTGACGTCTTCCAGAGCCTCGTCATGGCCGTCGGCGTCCTCCTCCTCTTCCCGCTGGCGATGGCGAAGTCCGGCGGCATCCAGCAGGCCACGATCAAAGGGATGGAGCTCGCCGGGGACGGATTCGGCTTCGGACCTGGTGCGGGGCGTGAGTTCCACACGGTGGGGCTCGCCGTGTCGTTCTTCTTCATGTGGGCGATCACCGGGATGGGGCAGCCCTCGACCCTGGTGCGCCTGATGGCCTTCCGCGACTCGCGGACGCTCCGATGGTCGATCATCTACTTGACTCTCTATAACATCTGCATCTACATCCCCTTGATCTTCATCTTCGTCGCCGCCCGCAGCATCCTGCCGAACCTGAAGTCGGCCGACGACGTCATGCCGAGCCTCGTGATCGCCCTCGCGAACCCGTACCTCGCGGGCCTGATCCTCGCCGCCCCTTACGGCGCGGTGTTGAGCACGGTGAGCGGCTGGCTGCTGATCGTCTCATCGGGCATGGTCCGCGACGTCTACCAGCGATTCTTCCGGCCGATGGCCTCGGAGAAGGAGATCGCCCGGGCGAGCTACCTCGCGACGGTGGCCGTCGGCCTGATCGCGGCCATCGCCGCCATCAGGCCGCCGCAATATCTCCAGTTGATCGTCGTCTTCTCGAGCACGGGGATGGCCGCGGCCTTCCTGATGCCCGCGATCCTCGGTTGCTTCTGGAAGCGGACGACGGCGACGGGTGCTATCGCCGCCATGATTGTGGGCGCCTCGTTCACGCTCGGCCTCTACCTCCTCGGCATCTTCGGCCCGAAGAGCTTCCACCTCGACTGGCTCCTCCCCGCGAACCCGGAGATCGGGGCCAAGAGCACGTTCCGGCCCTACTACCTGCTCGGCCTCGACCCGTGCATCTGGAGTCTGGCGGCGTCGCTCGCGGCCGGGGTCATCGGCAGCCTGATGTCGGCCCCGCCCAATCCGGACCGCGTCTCGCTCTTCTTCGGGCTCCAGCCGCCGGATGCTCCGGCCCCGGCGACGCTCGACCTTCACCCCGAGCTCGGCTCGAAGGTCGCGCATTGATCCTCGGCTGACCCGCGCGAACCCGGCGACTCTGCAGTAAACTAACGCGGCGTGGCGAGTGTCCGGCACTCGTCAGCCGCGTTGTTGCTTCGAACGAGGAAAAGATCCATGTCGGAACCCAAGGTCATCCGGGCGGCCGGCGTCCAGATGGACGTACGCATCGGCGAGGTCGAGCACAACCTTTCCGTGATCCTCGAGAAAATCAACGTCGCGGCGGACGACGAGGCCCGGCTCGTGGTCTTCCCCGAGTGCGCCCTGACCGGCTACGGCTTCGAGAGCCGCGAGGAGGCCCTCCCCTACGCCCAGACGATCCCAGGGCCGAGCACCCAGGCTGTCGCGCAGGAATGCTCACGCCGGGGCGTCTGGGCCATCTACGGGCTCCTCGAGCGCGATGGCGAGCATCTCTACAACGCCTGCGCGCTCGTCGGGCCGGATGGGGTCGTCGGGGCCTATCGCAAGGTCCACCTCCCCTTCCTCGGCGTCGATCGGTTCACGGACCCCGGTGACCGTCCGTTCGAAGTTCATGAAGTCGATGGCCTGCGCGTCGGGATGCACATCTGCTACGACGGGGCCTTCCCCGAGAGCGCACGCGTCCTGGGCCTGCTCGGCGCCGATTTGATCGTACTGCCGACGAACTGGCCGCCATTTTCCGAATGCGCCGCGGTGCACATGGTCCCCTGCCGCGCGTTCGAGAACGTCGTCTTCGCGATGGCGGTGAACCGCGTCGGCGAGGAGAGCGGCTTCCGCTTCATCGGCCGGAGCTCCGTCGCCGACCCCAGGGGCACGATCCTCGCGATGGCGAGCCCCGACGGCGAGGAGATCATCTACGCCGACATCGACCCGGCCCGCTCACGTCAGAAGCGCATCGTGAGGGTGCCCGGCAAGCATGAGGTCGACCGCATCGGCGACCGTCGTCCCGGCTTCTACCGGAAGATCGTCGAGCCCAACGGCCGGAATTGATCAGCGAATCTTCACGGCATCACAATTTTTTATCTTCAAAACACATCGTACCACGTCTTCAATCCGGGCCAATTCTCCATAACGCTCCTCCTCGAATCGGCCGGATTCGAGGAGGAGCCGATTGCGCCGTCGGAAATCAATTCTCGGGTTCGAGCTCGAACTTGTGCGACTTCGGCTGGGCCGTTTCCCGTTGGTCCTTGACCAGGTCGCCCTCGAAGGCGTCGAGTTCGGCGAGGGCCTTGGCGATGTGGGGCGAGTCCAGGTCCTGGAACGACACCTCGACCGACCGCCAGCGACGGAAGTGGACCTCGTTGTGCTTGATGGTCAGCTCGTGGACCTTGCGGGCCTGCTCAACCATCGGGGTTTTCATGGTGGCGAGGTTGATGCCCTCGGCGAGTTCCTGCTTGGTGAAGTGGCCGATCACGCTGCCGTCGATCTTGAGGACGTATTTGTCCGCGGCCAGGCCTTCCACTTCCAGGGTCTGCTTGTTGAGCTGGTCGACGATGTCGCTCGCCCGCAAGGCCAGTGCCGTGGCCTTGTCCGAGTAGTCGATCGGGAATGGGAGCGCCTCGTCGAGCTGGGACCAGCTCAGCTTGCCGCCGTCGAGCCTTAACTCGGAGACCTTGGCGTTCTTGGCCTCACTCTCGACGCTGACCCCTTCGACCTCAATCTCGACGTCGCTAACGACCGCGGGGGCGTGCCAGGCGTCGAGGAGAGCCGCGGCCATGAGGAGCTGACCGCCGGGCCCTGGGTGGACGCGATCCGGGTTCAAGCCGACGGCCTCCTTGGGATCGATGGCGAAGGCCTTCTTGGTCGCCTCGACGACGGGCGTATTCATGTCGGCCACGTCGATGTTCGTGCGCGAGGCCAGCCCCTTGAGGAACTCGCCGAAGCGGACGAGGACGTCGTTGTAGCCCTTGTCGAAGCCGGGTTTCCTGGTGACGTCATCGAAGGGGGAAGGCTGGATCAGGGTGATCCGGATCTGCGGGAAGGCCTCCTTCACCTTGGCGACGATGTTCTCCATGCCCTTGCTGTACGTGTTGAAGATCGACTCGTTGAACGACTGGTAGCTGCCGTCGTTCATGCCGAGCATGATCGTCATGACCGTGGGCTTGTAAGCGAAGACGTCGCGCTTGAGCCGAAGGTCGATCGGCCCGCCGCCGCCGCCGCTGACCCGGTCGCCGCCCCAGCCCGAGTGCACGAAGGTGATCGGCATCTTCGGGAACCGCGTCACGACGTATGTTTCGACGAACGTCGTGTAGAGGCGTTGTTCGGTGATGCTGTCGCCGTAGAAGACGACGCGATCCTGGTTCCTGAGATAGAAACCATCGGCCGCGGAGCTCGCGGACGGGATCGTGATCAGGAGCAATGCAAGGACGTAAATACGCCGCATGAGTGACCTCTCGGGTTATGGTGAGCCTTGATCGGGCCATACGCTCAGGCAAGGATCGGCGTGACAACCTTACCGAAGACGTCGGTCAATCGATAGTCTCGACCGCTGTAGCGATACGTGAGCTTGGTGTGATCAATGCCCATGAGGTGCAGGATCGTGGCGTGGAGGTCGTGGACGTGGACCTTGTCCTCGACCGAGTGCCAGCCGAACTCGTCGGTGGCGCCATACGTCATCCCCCCCTTGATCCCGCCGCCGGCCATCCACATCGTGAAGCCGAAGGGGTGGTGCTCCCGCCCATCCTTCCCCTCGGCGGTCGGCGTGCGGCCGAACTCGCCCCCCCAGATGACGAGAGTGTCCTCCAGCAATCCCCGCGCCTTGAGATCCTTGAGCAGCCCGGCGATCGGCTGATCGGTCGCCGCGCAGTTGCTGGGGAGATCCGACCGAAGCCCCCCGTGCTGGTCCCAGAGCTGGCAGCTCGATCGCTTCGAGGTCTGCGTGTGGTAGACCTGGACGAAGCGCACGCCTCGCTCGGAGAGGCGCCTCGCCATGAGGCACTGCTTGCCGAAAATCTCCGTCGTCGGGTCGTCCAGGCCGTAGAGCTTTCGGGTCGCCGGGGATTCCAGGTCGACGTTGAAGGACTCGGGGGCCTGGCGCTGCATCCGATAGGCCAGTTCGAACGACGCGATCCTGGCACTCAACCGACTGTCCTCCTTGCGCGTCTCGCGGTGGAGGTCGTTCAGCCGCTGCAAGGCGTCGAGTTGGTCGCGCTGCTTGGCCGGTTCGAGCCGGGCATTCGAGAGGTTCGCGATCGGGTTCTTCAGGTCCGAGACCAGGGTCCCCTGGTAAGCGGCCGGCAGGAAGCTCGAGCCCCAGAGCGGAGCCCCCTGCGCCGGCTGGGCGGGGCTGATGACGAGGAACCCGGGCAAATCCTGATTCTCGCTCCCGAGCCCGTAGAGCAGCCACGAGCCGAGGCTCGGCCTGGAGAAGGCCTGCTCGCCGGTGTTCATCTGGAGGCAGGCACCGTTATGGTTGATGTTATCAGCAACCATGGAACGGATCACGCAGAGGTCGTCCACGCAAGAGGCGACGTGCGGGAAGAGCTCGCTGACCTCGATGCCGGACCCGCCGTGTCGCCGGAACTTGAACGGCGATTTCAGCAGGTTCCCGGTCTTCGTCCGGACGAGGTGGGGCATTTCGAACGGGAGCGGCTTGCCGTCGTCCTTCTCGAGCCGGGGCTTGGGGTCGAACGTGTCGACGTGCGACGGCCCGCCCGACATGAACAGGAAGATGACCCTTTTGGCCCTGGCCGGGTACATCGGCGGGCGCTCGACCAGCGGGTTGTTTGCGCCCGCGTCGCCTCGCGTCTCATCGGCCAGGAGCCCGGCGAGGCCCATCATCCCGAAGCCGTTGGCGAAGGTGCCCAGGACCCGGCGACGGTTCAGGGGTTCGTTGGAGATCATCGGCGGCCTCGCATCGCGATCGTGTTTCGGGAGTTTGATTCGAGACGAATCAGTCGACATTGTTTTAATCAATGTAAATAAATTCGTTCGTGCATATCAGAGTCTGACAGTAGGCAACCCAGGCATCCTCGTCCCCCGGGATCGACGCGAGGTAATCCCGGCCGATCTGCCGCTCGGCCTCGCCGGGCGGGCGACCGAAGAGCATGGCGTAGGCCCTCTCGATGCGGCGATCCCGGTCGGGCTCCTGGGCGATGAGTCGTTTCGCCAGGGCTTTGGACTGCTCGAGCACGTAGGGACTGTTCATCAAGAACAACGCCTGCGGGGCCACCGTCGAGACCGTGCGGGTATCGACCAGGGCGGTGGAGTCGGCCGCGTCGAAGAGTGGGCCGAACGAGGATCGATCCGACCGGACGGTCGTGAGGTAGAGCGTCCGCCGCAGGTTCGTGAGGTCGCGGAGCGAGGGGCCGCCGAGCGTTGGGTCGAGTTGGCCCGAGACGGCGAGCAGGTTATCCCGGATCGCCTCGGATTCGAGCCGACGCCGGTTCATCCGTGCGAATAGGCGATTGTCGGGATCGGCCTTGAGGGTCTCGGGATCGGGCTCGGACGCCTGCCGATAGGCGGACGAAAGCATGATGGTTCGGTGCATCTGCTTGATCGACCAGCCCGATTCGACGAACGTCCTGGCGAGAAAGTCGAGCAATTCAGGATGACTCGGTTTCTCGCCGAGCTTGCCGAAGTTGCTGGGCGTCCTCACGATCCCGGCGCCCATGTGATGCTGCCAGATCCGGTTGACCATGACCCTCGACGTGAGCACATGATCCGGCCTCGTCAGCCAGCGTGCCAGTTCGAGGCGGCCGCTGCCGCCGGCGATCTTCGCCTTGGGCTCCCCGCCGAGCACGATTGGGAAGTGCCGCGGGACTATCTCGCCAAGGCGAGAATAACTGCCTCGAATATGGACCTTCACGTCGTGGAACCCGGCTTGCGGGCTATCCGGGACGCCCCCTTCCTGCGCACCGTTCGCGTACGTGATCTCCGTGGGGGGATTCGCCCGCAGGCTAGTGAGTTCGGATCGAGCCTTCTGAATCTTCTGACGCGAGACCTCCGAGAGGATCGCTTCATCGCCGACCGCCTGGATCCAGAAGGGGCTGCGATGATCCGTGGGCTGAAAGCTCGACTGCAACTGGCTCGCGGCCCGTTCGATGGCCTTCGAGTCCTCGGGCGAGTCGGTGACGGTCTTCCTCCAGTTCGCGAAGGCCGGAGCCGCCTCGACGGCCAGTCTCCCGCGAATGCTCGACTCATCATGATCCTCGAAGCGCCAGACGTCCGGGCGCCCCTGGTGGTCGGCGTGAGGATTGCCCTTGAGCGGCTCGTTCATGAGGTCGCCGGCAAGGTCCCAGACGCCCGAGCCATCGACGGCCGCGACGTTCAGGGTGAGGGCCGTGGTGTCGCAGGTGTACTCGGCATTGGGATGCACGAGCAGTTCCAGGCGATCGCCCACGCCAACCTCGAGTGCCTTGAGCGGCTCCGCGGGGAGCGGCTCCGCCCCGGCGTTGGGCAAGATCCCCACGCCAAGTTGCTGACGGCCCGCTTGGTTATGGAGCGAGAGCCGCCAGGTGATGCCGTCTCCGGCCGCCGGATCGGCGTCGGCCACGCGACCGGTCACGCGAACCTTCCCCGCAATCGGGCTCGTCCAAGAGACGGCCACGGCCGAGGCGGGCCCGGGGTGGACGCAGACGGATTTCGGCGGCAGCGTGAACGTCAGGATCGTGGCCGGCTCGGCGTTCTGGTTCACCGTGAGCTTGGGCCACTCGTGCTGCCCCTTCCACGCCTGGACCCCGGATTTGCCCATCAAGTCGCGGACTGGCATACGCAACAACGGATAGTCTCGATTCAGCCCGAGTTCCTCGACCCAGTTTCGCAGGGCATACGGGAGCAGGCCTCGGCTGCGGGCGACCTCGGCAAGAGACGTCGCGGACGCGGCCTTCCGAGCCTCCCAGGCGGCGACAATATAACGTGCCGAATCCGAGAGAAGCACTTTGGCAAAAGCCGCCTTTTCTTCATTCAGGACGCGATTGAGTTCGTTCTCGAGTTCCACGCTGCGCTTGGTGTAATGCTCCCGGTGCTCCATCTCCGACGCGGACATCAAGGGGATCCGGAGCATCGGCGGGCCATTCGTCTTGAGGCCCACGTTGGGAAGGATGTGCGTGCTGAAGAAGATGCCGGCGAGGCCGTAGTAGTCCTTCGTGGTGATCGGGTCGAACTTGTGGTCATGGCAGCGTGCGCAAGCCAGGGTCAGCCCCAGGAACGTCCTGCCGACGACATCCACCTGGTCATCGGCGATGTCGGTGAGGAGTTTCTCCTTGTCCGCGTCGCCACCCCCCCAGTTCCCGATCGCGAGCATCCCCGTGGCGATGGTCTCGTCGACGTTGAAGCCGCCGGGCTTCTTGACGGGGAGGATGTCGCCGGCGAGTTGGTGGACGATGAACTGGTCGTAAGGCAGGTCGCGGTTGAAGGCGTTGACGACCCAATCGCGATAGCGGTAGGCATAGGCGATATCCGCCTCCACACTGCCGAGGATCCGGGAGTCGAACGAGTCGGCATATCTCACGACATCCAGCCAGTGCCGCCCCCAGCGCTCGCCGTAGTGCGGGCTCGCGAGCAGCCGCTCGACGACCTTCGAGAACGCGTCGGAGCCTTCGTCGGCCAGGAACGCCTCGACTTCTTCGGGTGTCGGCGGCAGCCCGGTCAGGTCGAACGTGGCCCGACGGATCAAGGTACGCTTACTCGCCTCACGGGCGGGTTTCCCCCCCTTCGCCTCGATCCCGGCCAGGATGAAGCGATCGATGTCGTTGCGGACCCAGCTAAAATCCTTGACCTTCGGCGGCTCATACTTGCCGACCGGCAGGAAGGACCAGAACGACGAGGCGTCCGCCGGCTTTTCTGAAGCGGCCTCGGTCGCGTGTTGCGACGCGGGATTGGCCGCCGGGTTCGGCCAGGGGAGGCCCAGCTCGACCCACTCCCTGAGGATCTCGATCTCCTCGGCCTTCAGCTTCCCATCGGGCGGCATCCGGGGTTCATCGACATAATTCAGGACGTCGATGAGCAGGCTATCCTCGGGCTTCCCGGCGACGGCCGCGGGCCCGCTGTCCCCCCCTTTGAGGAGAGTTTCCGCAGAAAGCAGGCTCAACCCGCCCTTCGGCTTGCCCTTCCCTCCGTGGCATTCCTGGCAGCGCTCGACGAGGAGGGGACGCACCTTTTTCTCGAAGAACTCGATCTGCTCCGGCGTCGCCGAGGGTCCGCCTTCTGCCCCAAAAGTCGCGGCAGCCAAGGGCAGCAACGCCAGCGTCCCGATCGCGATGCACAATCGTATTTTCATAGAATGAGTCCCTACAACGAGCGTTCAGGCGGCGTCGCGGAAACGGTCGGTCGGCTTGATCGACTCGGACCTATCAATAAGGCAGGCCACGAGTTGGCTCGTGCCCAACGTCGGGCGCCCGGCCTTACCTCTACGATTCGACTTCGCGGACCCGGCAGGCGGTCGGAGTGATTATTAAACCTCGGCTGTACGACCCGGCAGGATTGTCAGCTTACCCGCTTCGACAGCAGGCATCCATGCGTGTGAAAACGTCCGATTCTCGGCGGAAATCCAATCGAAGTTGCGTAATGGCTCAGGCGAGGAGTGGTCGAATCACATTTCCGTGGACGTCGGTGAGCCTCTGGTCCCGGCCGCCGTGGAAGTAGGTCAGGACGGTGTGGTCGAGGCCGAGAAGGTGCAGGATCGTGGCGTGGAGGTCGTGGACATGGACCTTGTCCTCGGCGGCGGCATAGCCGATCTCATCGGTCGAGCCGTAGACCGTCCCCCCCTTGACGCCACCGCCCGCCATCCAGGCCGTGAAGCCCTTCGGGTTGTGGTCGCGGCCGACCCCGTTCTGACTGTTGGGCATGCGACCGAACTCGCCCGACCAGACGATGAGCGTCTCGTCGAGGAGCCCTCGGCGCTTCAGATCGGTGAGCAGGCCCGCGATCGGCTTATCCGTCTCGCCGCAGTGCAGCTCGTGGTTCTTGTTGACGTCGCCGTGGGCGTCCCAGTTCTCGTCATTGTGCCCGCCGCCCGAGTAGACCTGCACGAAGCGGACGCCCCGCTCGACCATGCGCCGGGCCATGAGGCACTTGCGGCCGAAATCCGCCGATTTCGGGTCGTCCATCCCGTAGAGCGACTTCGTCTCGGCCGACTCCCGGGTCAGGTCGATGGCCTCGGGGGCCTGAGCCTGCATCCGGTAGGCGAGTTCGTAACTCGCGATCCGCGCCGAAAGCTCGGATTCGTGAGCTCGTGTTTGTTGATGCGTCGCGTTGAGCTTGGCGAGGTAGTCGAGCTGCGTGCGCTGCTCGTCGCGGGTCACGGGGGCCCGGGGCGAGAGGTTGAGGACGGGATCGCCTTGCGTCCGGAACTGGGTCCCCTGGTAGGTCGCCGGCATGAAGCCCGCGCCCCAGTTCGGGGCTCCGCCGATGGGACCGCCGCGGGGGTCGAGCAGGACCACGAAGCTGGGCAGGTCGCGGTTCTCGGTGCCCAGGCCGTACGTCACCCAGCTCCCGAGGCAAGGCTTCCCCTGGAAGACCGAGCCCGAGTTCATCTGGAGCATGGCCGAGCCGTGGGCGAAGCTATCGGCATACATCGACCGGACGATCGCCATGTCGTCGACGCATTTCGCGAGGTTCGGGAAGAGGTCCGAGACCTCGACGCCGCTCTGCCCATGCTTGGCGAACTTGCGGGTCGAACCCAGGAGGGTGACGTCCGAAAAAGAGTCCTTCCGGACTTCGATCTTCTTCGTCTTGCCGTGCTTCGAGTTCAGTTCGGGCTTGGGGTCGAAGAGGTCGACCTGAGACGGCCCGCCGTACATGAACAGGAAGATGACGCTCTTGGCCTTCGCCTCGAAGTGCGGGACCTTGGGCATCAGCGGATCTTCGGCCTCCGATGCCCGCGCCCGCTTGAAGAACCCGTCTTCCTGGAGCAACGAGGCCAGCGCCAGGCCCGTAAAGCCCGCGCCGGTCTGCCAGAGGAACTCGCGGCGAGTGCGGCCACAGGGAGTCATACGCTTATGTTCCTGGTTGAAGTTTGGAACCGGCCCTGGACTCGAACCTGGCGTATCGGGATATCGGGCGATGGCAGCCTTCTAGTCGATGTTCAGGAATTCATTGCTGTTCAGGAGAACGAGGCAGAACGCCCGCAGGGCCTCGTGCCCAGGCTCGGCCCGATCTTTGGCCTCGTGGCGTTGGGAAACGCGGTGGGTCATGTCCTTGAGGAAGTCCTGGGCATCGCGGGATTCGTCCGGGGTTGGCCGTCGCCCGAAGGCCAGGCGGAAGGCCCGCGCGACGCGAGCCTCGGCGGAATCGCCACACTCCTTCTCGAGCCGCCTCGCGAACTTCGCGGCCTGCTCGTGGAGGAACGTTCCGTTGAGCATGGCGAGGGCCTGCGGGGCCGTGGTCGTCACGCTGCGCCTCGGGCAAGGCTCCGAGTTGTCGGCGGCGTCCAGGACTTCGATCTCGGACAGAGGCAAGGAGCGCTTAACCTTCACGTAGACGCTCCGACGGCTCGCCGAACGTTCGTCGCTCCTCTCCCAACCGCTGCCCGGCCGGGACTGGCCCGCCAGCACGACCTGGTCGATGGGAGGCATCACGCTGGGGCCACCGAGTTCGAGGTTGATCGCGCCCGAGACGAACAAGATGGCGTCTCGGATCGGCTCGGCCTCGAGGCGCATCGGCGACATCCGCCAGAGCCAGGTGTTGGAGGGATCGCCGTCGGTTGCCTGATCGTTCCAGGTGCCCGACTGGCGATAGGTCGAGGACGTCACCATCAGACGGTGCATCGCCTTGAGGCTCCAGCCTTGGGCGACGAATTCGGAAGCGAGCCAATCGAGAAGCTCAGGATGGCTCGGCTCCTCTCCCATTGTGCCGAAGTCGCTGGGCGTCGCGACGATCCCTTGGCCGAAGTGGTGCTGCCAGAGGCGATTGACCATCACCCTGGCCGTCAGCGGGTTTTCGGCGCTAGCGATCCAGCGGGCCAGCGTAAGCCTCCGGCCGGTCGTCTTGCCCTGGGGCGGGGGGACGATTTCCGGCTCGGTCGTCGTCAAGGACGAGAGGAAGGCCGGCTGGATGACCGCGCCGGGACGATGGGCATCGCCCCGGACCAGCATCATGGTCGGATCGGCGGTCGGCCCGGTATCGGTGAGCCCGAGCGTCTTCGTGAGCGCCGGGGGGCGCCTGGACTCGATCGATGCGAGTTCCTTGTCGAATGCGGCCTTCTGCTTCTTCGCCTCCTCAGAGAGGCGGGCGAAGACGTCCTCGGCCTTGAGGTTCAACGCCTGGGATACCTCGTCAGCGAGCTTCTTCTGAGCGGCGTCGCGTTTCTCCGCCGGGAGATTCAGAGCGGAAAGCACTTCGGCCGAGAATTTGGCCCGACGCTCGGCGAGGATCGTCTCCCGGATCGGTCGGTAGAGGCCTTCGAGCTTCTCGTTGACGACCGCCCGTTCCTTTTCAATGACGGCGGTCTTGGCGTCGAACTGCGTACGTTCTTCGGCCGTCGCAATCTCGAGCTCGATGCTGCTGTTGTTGTCGCGGATGTACTTCTGGCTGGGCGAGAAGAAGGCGAGCAAGCGGTAATAATCCGCCTGGGTGATGGGGTCGAACTTGTGATCGTGGCAGCGGGCACAATGGATCGTGAGCCCGAGCATCGTCGTACCGACGGTCTTGATCACGTCGTCAAGCTGGTCGAAGCGATCCATGAGAGGATCGGGCGGTTCGTCGTCGATCAGGCCCACGCGGTACATGCCCGTAGCGGTCTTGCTCCCGGGGGAGGATCCGGGCAATTCATCGCCGGCGAGTTGCTCGGTGAGGAAGCGGTCATAGGGCACATCCTGGTTCAGGGCGGCGATGACCCAGTCGCGATAACGCCAGGCGTGTGGCTTCGGATCGTCCCGCTCGTACCCATGAGTCTCGGCGAATCGGACGAGGTCGAGCCAGTGCCTGCCCCAGCGCTCGCCATAGTGCGGGCTCGCCAGGAGGCGGTCCACCAGGCAATTATAGGCGTCCGTTCGCTCGTCGCTCAGGAAGGCATCGACCTCTTCGGGGCGAGGGGGCAGGCCGGTGAGGTCGAACGTGAGGCGGCGGATCAGGGTTCGCCGATCGGCCTCGGGAGCGGGGTCGAGGCCCTGCTCGCGGAGCTTCTTCAAGACGAAGCCGTCGATGGGATTGCGGATCCAGGGTTCGTCGACATCCCTGGACAACTCCGGCCGGCGCACGGCGTTCATCGACCAGAGCTTCCTGGCCTTCTCGCCCTTCTCGGCTCCGTCTGTCGGGGCGGTCGCGAGGACCGTCGCCAGCAGCAAGGACCATCTCGCAGCGTTCTTCCCCATCATGAGCTCAGCTTCGCCTCCCCCACGAATGGTTGTTTTTCTCTTGTTGAATATTTTGCCGGTGAGGCGTCCCGAGTGCAAGCTGGAAGGGATTCGGGCCGTTCGGGCATCCTTTGATATATCAAGCCTCAGCCTCGCCAAGGGTGATCGACCCTTGCCGTTTGTGGTAAACCTACCCAAGAATGAGAGGATTGTGCGGTCGTCCTATCGGCCGTCATTTCCCAGAAGTGGCTCGGGAGCCAGAGAATTACGATGCGGCAAGAGTTTGGTATCGCGGAACTCGACGAGTTACTTGGGGGAGGCCTGCTTCCTGGGTCATTGACGGTCCTGGCGGGCGCGACGGGCGCGGGCAAGACGCAGCTCGGGCTCAAGTGGGCCAACCGCGGCCTGAGCGCCGACGGCAAACGGGGCATCGTCTGCGACCTCACGAGCCGAGGGGACGCACAGAACCACTCCGGATACGCGAGTTCGCAATTCGGTTGGGACCTCACCGACTACTCCGCCGAGGAGCAAGTCGACCTCGACGCCGTCTGGGATTTCGGCCGGCAGATCGGCGACTACTTCCACCCATTCACCCGATCCGGGCGGCGAGTCACCCGCAGGGACCTCGACCCCGACGACTGGCATGCCTGGAAGTCGGACATGGCGAGGGTGCTCCGCAAGTCGGTGTGCTTCTTCTACGAGCACTTCGTCCGCGGGACGCGCCGGGTCGTCGTCGACGGCATCGAGCCGACCGAGCGGTTCGCGGACTCGATCCAGTTCGAGTTCTTCGAGTACCTCTATCAGCAGGTCCTCCGCAAGGATGACGACTGGGTGGCCCGCGAACTCTTCCGCGAGCAGTTCCGCGCCAACATTCCCCAGGTCGAGGCTCACCCTTATGTGCAGAAGACCGTGGGTTGTCTCTATCTCTATACGACGCCACACATTCTGCTCGACGACCTGATGGCCGAGCCGATCGGCGAGGGGGACATCTTTTCCAACGCCAATACAATTATCCTGATGGGGAGGACTCGCGACGCCGGCCGCCTCGGTCGCGCCCTTTATGTGGCCAAGCACCGCGGAAGCGCCTGCGGCGACGAGATCAAGCCCTATCGCCTGACCGATCAAGGCATTGTGTTCGATTGAGTTTGAGCGCAGTCCGTAAGTATGTCGTGCGCCGGACCGGACTTGCATTTTCACCATGAAGCTCCCGCGAGTGGCATCATGAGCTTCGTCATCGACCTGTCAGGCCAGACCGCGCTCGTCACGGGTGCGTCCCAGGGGATCGGTGCGGCCATAGCGCGGACGCTCCACCAAGCGGGCGCCCGCGTCATCCTGAATGCCCCAACCGAGGCGACCCTGCGCGATGCCGAGGCCATCACCTCGGATCTGAACGCGACCCGAGGCGAGGGTGCCTTCGCGAGACTCGCCGACGTGAGCGATCCCGTTGCGGTCGAGTCCATGATGCGAGGCGTGGCGGAGGAATTCGGCGGGCTCGACATCCTGGTGAATAACGCCGGGATCCTCCGCGACCGCTCGATCGCCAAGATGACCGTGGACGAGTGGCAGGCGGTGATCGACGTGAATCTCTCGGGCGTCTTCCTGGGCTGCAAGTTCGGTCTCGAGGCGCTCCGGGACGGCGGCTGCATCGTGAACCTGGGGAGCCTCTCGGCCCGGGCCGGCTTTCACGGTCAATCCAACTACGCGGCGGCGAAAGCGGGTGTGCATGCGTTGACCCAGGTCTTGAGCCGGGAGTGCGGCCGTCGCAAGATCAGGGTGAATGCCATCGCGCCGGGGGTGATCGAGACGGCCATGACCGCCTCTCTCCCCGATCCCGTCCGCGGTGGAATGCTCAAGAGCATCTCGTGTCAGCGCTTCGGCCGGCCCGAAGAGGTGGCGCAGGCCGTCCTCTTCCTGTGCTCCCCGCTGGCGAGTTACGTCAACGGGCACGTCCTGGAAGTCAACGGCGGCTGGCTAAGCTAACAACTTTGAACCCACTCCTCGCTTCGGCCTGGAGGCGGATTTTATGGCCAAGATCGCGCTTCCGGGTCGTCAACCGGCTACAATGCCCGGTCCCGATCCGTGGGCGAGGATCGAACTTCGAAGGTCGGAGGAACGGTAATGGCATCGGTCGACTATGAATCGAGCACGAATGAGGATGGGCAAGGCGAGCCGGAGACGAGCCCGGCGAGCCAGGCCAAGGCCCCTCGATTCTCCTGGGATGCCTCGGTGGCCGCGACTCCGATCGGTCAAGGGTGGGATGCTGAACCCGTCGCCGTGAACTGGTCCGGGAACGGTGCGGTCGACCTGCTCGTCACCTCGGGCGGCGGTGAGAAAGGCCGGACCGCCCGGATCTACAAGCGGATCAGCCACGGCGAAGCGGGACTTCGCTACGACGCCGGCACGGTCGTCGAGGCCCTCGCCGGCCTGCGCTGCGTGAACCCCCTGCCCAACGGCGGGGCGAGCCGCTTCGACCTCGTGGCCATCGATGACGATGGGCTCGTGCTCGTCCGGAACCTCGGCGACGGCGGCGAGCCCCGCTGGGCCGAGCCGAAGAGTCTGGGGATCCCCGCCGACCTCGGGATGCCCTCGGCCCACGTCGTCCAGATCGTGGCCCTCGACTGGGACGGCGACGGCCTCACCGACCTCCTCGTGGGCGTCGACGACCTGGCCGAATACTGGCCCGACTCCGATCGATTGCCCGAGTCGCAACAGGTCGGCTTTAACCAGAAGGGGGGCCACCCGGGCTATGACCACAACGGCTCCTGGCGAGGCAAGGCCCCGAGCGGCCGGATCCTCTGGCTCCGCAACCTGGGCCGTCCCGGCGAGCCGGCCTTCGAGCTCCAGCCGGAGATTCATGGCGATGCCGGCCCGCTCGACATGGGCCTACACCCCGCCGCGATGACCATCTCCTGGGGCGGCGGCGGGAGCGTCGAGTTCCTCCTCTCCGATAACCGAGGCGACGTCCGGATCTACCGCAACTTCGGCGGCCAGCGCCCCCCGGTCCTGATGGAACCCAGGACGCTCCAGTCGGGACATGGTGCCCTGCTCCTCCCCGAGGATCGCACGACGGTCACGTCATCGGACCTCGACGGCGACGGCCGACCCGAGTTGCTCTTCGGCCGCACCGATGGACGCGTCTTCGCCGTCCATGCCGGGGCGACCCGGAAAGATGCCAAGGCGCCCGTCCCCATCGAGCAGGCCGCGGGCCCCTTGAACTTCGGCGGACATGCCGTGGTGACGGCCGCCGACCTCGACGACGACGGCGACCTCGACCTGATCTACGGGGACGCGGCCGGTCGGCTCTTCCTGGTCGAAGACGCGGGCGAAGGCTCCGAGCACCGCTATAAGGCTCCCGTCGAGTTGGAAGCCGGTGGCATCCCATTCCGGATCGAGCCTGGCCCAGACGGCATGCTCGAAGGCCCGATCGCCCATCGGCTCGGCTATGCCTGCCCGACCCTGGTCGACTGGTCGGATAACGGCCGGTTGGATCTGATCATCGGCGGGGCCAGCGGCGAGATCTGCTACCTCAGGAACGACGGCGCCGCGAACTCGCCGAGGTTCGGGAGCCCCAGCCGCATCCGGCTCCGGGGGGGGCCGCTGATCCTCCCGCCCCGGGTCAGGCCCGCGACCGCCGACTGGAGCGGCGACGGCACGATCGACCTCATCGCGCTCGACCTCCAGGGGCACCTCTGCGTCTACCCCCGCGTGGATAGCTACGAAGTGGGCGAACCGACGCCCCTCGTCGATCGGCTCGGCCGCTATATCCGGCTCGACGGGGCCTTCGGACTCGCGGGCCTCTGTTCCCTCTGGGCGGGGCGCTGGACGGGTAAGGAGGAACTGGATTTGCTGGTCGGTCTCCCTCGAGGCAACCGGCACGTGATCCCGGCCCTGACGGGCGAGCCCCTCATGCGGGTCGACGACCTGCCGACGGTCTTGCTCCTGGAAAACCTCGGGCACGGGCGCCTGATCCCGAGGCCGATCCGCCATCAGGACGGGAAACCGCTGATCGTCGGCTCCCAGGGGTGCTCGCCGATGGGGGTCAACGCCCGCGGCGACGGGACGCTCGACCTCCTCGTCGGCTCCGACCAGGGGGAGTTGCTCGTCTATCCTCGCGAGGAACTCACCTGGTAAGGACGAGCGAGGGCCCGCATCCGAAAGCCAGTCGTTCCTGATCCGTGATTCGCCGAGGAGGTCCGTCTGATGATGGGGGAAACGCCGGAATCGTCCGATAAGGACCAGCCCGACGTGGCGGACGCTGGCTGGCTGTTCGAATCGGCGCCCTCACCGCCGAAGGAAACGCCCAAGACCTCGCAAGAAAGTGCCCCGGATGCGTCGGACGGCTACGACCTCGACCTGAGCGATCCGGTCGAGGTCGAGCCCAGGAAGCCATCGATCCCGATTCCGCCTCCGATCCCCGAGACGGGGCCATCATCGTCATCGGCCGACACGAGCAAGGCTCGCCCCGAGGCGAAGGCCAAATCGAAATCGAGCCGAGCGCCGGCGGTCGTCGATCAGGTCTGGACCCGGGGCGCCGAGTGGGGCTCGGATCTGGTCAGGGTCGGGGTCGTCCTGCTGGGGGCCGTCGTCGGGGCGTATGTGCTCGCCTCGATGGGCGCCTATGCCTTCGCCTTCTACCTCTTCCTGGCGGGCGTGGTCCTGGCGGGCGTCCTGAGCTATCCGATCCTGGTTACCCTGGAACGCCCGATCCGGATGACCCCTGAGCAGGCGGCGCAGGACTTTTATTCGGCCCTGTCGCACCTGTCCCCCCACTACAAACGCATGTGGTTGCTGCTGAGCGAGACGGGGCGGATCGAGGGGAATTTCTGCTCGTTCGACGACTTCCGCGATTACTGGAAAGCCCGGCTCGCCATACTCAACGGCAATCAGGCGAAGCGATTCAATTCCCTTCGCTTCGTCGTCGAGGATTTCCGGGCCGAGAAGAGCGCGGGGCTGACGGACGTGGACGGGTCATACAAGGTGAAGGTCCTGACCGGCGACGATTCCAAGGGGACGCTGCGGAACGTGGCGACCGTCAGCGTCGAAGCGAGCTTCGTCCGGGGTCCCGACCGCATGTGGTATCTCAACGAAGGCAAGCTCCCGTCCTGAAACCTGGGCCCACTCTCCGGGCCATCGATCTCGTCGAAATCGTTGGAATAACGCAGAGTCACCGCGCGATGTCGGTTCGCGCCGCCCAATCTATCGGGCATTCGCCCGGCCTCGAGAGCCGCCCCGCAACACGATTGACGCCCCGCGAAGGGGCGGTTTACAGTCCTCTTCACCGAGCGACCCGACCACAGGGCGGCGCCCCCTCTTTGCAGGCTCATATCTAGGAGGAGTTGGATGCAGATATCGAGAATCTTCCTCATCACTGCGGCATTGCTCGTCGCCTTGGCCGGCACGGAGGCGAGAGCGACCGACCCGGTCTTCCCGTTCACGATCCAGAAGACGTCGCTCGAGAATGGCCTGACCGTGCTGACGGTCCCCTACGACTCGCCGGGGATCATCGCCTATTACACGCTCGTGCGCACCGGCTCCCGCAACGAGGTCGAGAAGGGGCTCACCGGATTCGCCCACTTCTTCGAACACATGATGTTCCGGGGAACCGACCGCTATCCGCAGGAGAAGTACAACAGCACCGTCAAGGCGCTCGGCGCGGATGCGAATGCGTTCACGTCGGATGATATCACCTGCTATCATATGACGGTCCCCGCGTCTGCCCTGCCCGTCGTCGTCGAGGTCGAGGCCGACCGCTTCCGGAACCTCAAGTACGAACTGGCCGACTTCCAGAAGGAAGCCAGGGCCGTGCTGGGCGAGTACAACAAGAGCGCGTCGTCGCCGTTCCTGAACCTGAATGAGCTGATGCAGGACAAGGCGTACACGACGCACACGTACAAGCACACGACGATCGGGTTCCTGGCCGACATCAAGGACATGCCCAATCAGTTCGCGTACAGCAAGACCTTCTTCGACCGCTGGTATCGACCCGAGAACTGCACCATCGTCGTCGCCGGCGACGTCGATCACGCCAAGCTCGTGGCCTTGGTGCAGAAGGAATACGGCACCTGGGAGCGCGGCAAGTCCACGGTGACGATCCCCGTCGAGCCCGAGCAGAAGGAAACCAGGACGGGCGAACTGAAGTGGCCGGTGCCGACCCTGCCCATCCTGTACGTCGGCTATCACATCCCCTCCGCGAGCGAGCAGACGAAGGACATCGCCGCCCTCGGGGCCCTCGGCCAGGCGGTCTTCGGCGAGACAAGCGCCCTCTACAAGAAGCTCGTTTTGAAAGAACAGCGCGTCGTCCTGCTGGCCGCCGACGCCGAGATCAAGCGTGACCCGGGACTCTTCACCGTCGTCGCCCGGATCCGCGACACGAAGGACCTCCCGGCGATCCGCAAGGATATCGAGTCGGCCTTCATCGAAGCGGCGAAGACCCCCGTCGATGCCGCCCAGCTCGCCTCGATCAAGTCCCACCTGCGTTACGCCTTCGCCGCGTCTCTCGATAGCGCCGACGCGGTGGCCCTCGCCGTGAGCCAGTCGCTGGGCGTCACTGGGCGTCCTGACTCGATGAACCAGTTGTACGCCGAGTATGACAACCTCACCCCGGCCGACCTGCAGCGGGTTGCGGCTCGCTACTTCGCCCCCACGAACGAGACGATCATCACCCTCGAGTCGGAGAAGGCCAAATGATGAACGCACAACGAAACTCGAAGGGTTGGCAGGCGGGAGCACTCTCGATCGTCCTGGCCGCGGGATCGCTGGCGCAATCGGCCGAGCCGGGCGCTGTCGCCCCGAAATCGGTCAAGCAGGCGGCTCCCCCGTCGGCCCTCTTCCTCCCCTCCCCTTCGTCGCCGCTGGTGGCCGTCCGCTTCCTCTTCCGCGTCGGCTCGCAGGATGATCCGAAGGGCAAGGAAGGGCTGGCCGCCCTTACGGCCTCGATGATCTCCGAAGGGGGCACGAAGACGCTGACCTACGACCAGATCCTGGGCAAGTTCTACCCGATCGCCTCGTCGCTCTCGGGCTCGTGCCACAAGGAAGTCACGGTCTTCTCGGGCGAGGTCCACCGCGACAACCTCAAGGCCTACGAGGAATTGGCCACGTCGATGCTGGCCGCCCCTCGGTTCGCCGAGGACGACTTCGATCGGCTCAAGAACGAGGCCATCGACTACCTCTCCAAGAGCCTCCGCGGCAACAACGACGAGGAACTCGGGAAGTGGGCGCTCCAGCTCGAGCTCTACAAGAACCATCCCTACGGCCACGTCGATCAGGGGACGGTCGAGGGCCTGAAGGCGATCTCGCTCGATGACGTCAAGGCCTTCTACCGTGCCCATTACACCCGCGGCACCCTCCAGCTCGGCGTCGCCGGCGGCGTCCAGCCCGAATTCGTCGCCAAGATCGAGAACGACCTCAACCTCCCGAACGGGACCTACACGGCGCCCGCACTTCCCAAGCCCGCGTCCGTGAAGGGGATCGAGGTCACGATCGTCGAGAAGCCCGCCGATGCCACGGCGATCTCGCTCGGCTTCCCGATCGACGTCACGCGCAAGGATGACGACTTCTACGCCCTGGCCGTCGCCAACTCCTACCTCGGCGAGCACCGGACATTCAACGGTAAGCTGATGCAGGACCTCCGCGGCAAGCGCGGGCTCAACTACGGCGACTACTCGTATGTCGAGGATTTCATCCAGGAAGGTATGAGCACCTTCCCGATCCCCAACAACCCCCG
Organism: Singulisphaera chitinilytica; assembly: GCF_049331405.1. NCBI lineage: Bacteria > Pseudomonadati > Planctomycetota > Planctomycetia > Isosphaerales > Isosphaeraceae > Singulisphaera > Singulisphaera chitinilytica. The sequence goes on along the minus strand of NZ_CP186274.1, from coordinate 3,543,757 downwards.
CCGTCAGCAGGCGTTCACGATCTGGCTGAGGCCCGTGCCCCGCGACAAGGCGGTCTTCGCCCTGCGGGGTGCCCTCTGGGAACTGGATCGCCTGGTCGAGAAGGGCATGAGCCCCGAGGACTTCGAGGCGACCCGGTCGTTCCTGCTCAACTACAGTAAGCTCTGGGTCCAGACACTCTCTCGTCGGCTCGGCTACGCGATGGACGGCTCATTCTACGACCGCGAAGACCTCGTGACGGAGCTGGCCCGCAGGCTCCCCACCTTGACGGTCGAGCAAGTGAACGCCGCCGTACGTCGCCACCTGAACAAGCCCGGGATCAAGGTCGCGATAGTCGCTCAGGAGGCCGCGGCACTGAAGGAGGCCTTGCTCTCGGGCAAGCCGAGCCCGATCGTCTACGACACCGAGGGGACGCCGGAAACGATCCTCGCCGAAGACAAGGTCATCGAGACGTTCCCGCTCGATAACCTCAACGTCAAGGTCGTGCCCGTGGGGGAGCTCTTCGAGAAATGATCGGGCTCGCGGCCAGACGCCTTTGATCCTCTCGCTTCTCGAGCGATGCCACCGCAGGCCGACGCTTCCGGTGGCATCGTCGCGCGCCGGGCGAAGAAAAGCTCAAGAAGTCGCCTGCTAAAGCCGAGAACCCGCGATTGACCAATTCCGGCAACATGCGTACTATCCTCGCCGCTCGGCTCCCTGGGTGAGGTACCGGAGCGAGGAACCCGACGGAATGGAGGACGTCGCATGAATATCGCACTAGGATTGGTGACTCTCGCCCTGCTCGGCGCCGATGGTTCGCCCAAGGTCGCCCGGCCCATTCAATATCATGTCCGGGTCCTGGAGATGAACGGGCTCGAGTGGCGCGAGGCGACCTACTCGAAGCTCACTCCCGTGGCCAAGCAGGGTAATGCGACGGTCTGGACCGTGGACGCCGAGGCCGCTCAGGCCATCGCCGAGCGCGCCGGCCGCGTCGTGATGTCGCCCCAGGTCATGACCCAGTCCGAGGCCGTCGCCCACTTCTCCAACCGGACGACGCGTCGGGTCGTCTCCAAGCTCACCCGCCTGGCCGATGGTCCCTTCGACCACGCCGTGGCCGTCGCCTACTCTCCCGACTTCGAAGACGTGCGTGACGGGTGCCAGTTCACCTTCACGGGCCGCAAACTCGACCAGGGGGTCCTGACCAAAGTCGTCGTCGAGGAGACCCAGGTCGCCGCCGTCCACAAGGTCAAGTTCACCGAGATCATCCCATCTCAGGACGGTAAGGCCGAGCCCGGCAAGATCACCCCGCACATCGAGATCCCCGAGATTTCTAACGCGAGCGTCGCCGGCGAATGGCTGATCCCCAATAACGGGCTCCTGCTCGTCAGCTTCGGTGTTCACACCGCCGACGACGGCCAGGGCCGGGCGATTGCCCGCGAGCGTCTGATGCTGATCGACGCCGACGAGTCGGAGACGACCACGAAGGCCGTCCTCGAGCCGATCCCCGCGCCCAAGGTGTTCACGACCTCGATCAAGCCGCCAGTCACCATCCAGACCCCGGCGATCTCGCCCCCCGCCCCGATCGCGGACGAGGCGGCTGTCAACCCGCCGGCCTTGCCGAGCCGGACGATGCCGCAGGGCAAGGCTCCGGAGGGCTCGTCCATCCCCCTGCCCCCGCTGCCCGACGAGCCGGAGCCCCCGACGTCGATGCCCGACTCGTCGGAGCCTTGTGCGACCCCGCAGACCCGGCCCCGTTCGGCCGAGAAGACCGTCGACCCGGCCTCGACCAAGGCGAGCTTCCTGCCCGACCCCTCGTCGTTCATCATCCCGGACGCCGCCACCCGGTTCCTGCTCTCGTCGCTCAAGCCGCTGCTGTTCAAGGTCCCCCTCTCGGCCGGCGTGACGATCGAGATCCGGGCGTCGATGAACCCGCTGCTCAAGCCCTGATGACATGAAGCTAGACAGGCCGGAATCCCTCGCATCATTTGACGCGAGATCGGCCGGAATCGCGAAACATGACGAGGGTCGGCGACGGATTCCCGGTCGCCGGCCCTCGCTCCATTTGCGTCTCCCAAGATTTGCAAAACCGCTGCATTTGATGAACCGTTGACTCGCGACCCGCTTACCCTTTGGTGTAAACTCGAAGGTCTTAAGGGGCGGACCAATCCATCCCCCGAAAACCCGCCTGGCCGCCTCGATTCAGGTCATCGCGAAGCCAAAGAAGGTACGAGCCGATGCCGGACCCGCGCTGGGAAGCCCTCGCCAGGATCTTGATCAACCACTCGACCGACCTCAAGGCGGGCGAGACGATCCTGATCGAATGCTTCGACCTCGACGACCTCTCCCTCCCCCGCCAACTCATCCGCCAGGCGTCCCAGAAGGGGGCGTTCCCGCTGGTCGAGACCAAGGACACCAGGATGATCCGGGACCTGGTGCGCTGGGGCTCCGAGGGGCAGATGCGTGCCTGGGGTGACGCTGAGCTTCATCGCATGGAGAGGGTGCAGGCCTACATCGCGCTCCGGGGCAGCCGGAACATCAACGAGATGAGCGACGTCGCCGGCGAGAAGATGAACCTCTACAACACGCACGTCCTCAGGCCGGTGCACTTCGAGCGTCGGATCAAGGAGACGAAGTGGTGCGTCCTCCGGATCCCCAACGCCAGCATGGCGCAGCAGGCCGGGATGAGCACCGAGGCCTTCGAGGACTTCTACTTCGACGTCTGCAACCTCGACTATCCTAAGCTCGCCAAGGCCCTCGTCCCCCTGGCCGAGCGGATGCGGGCGGCACGCGAGGTCCACATCACCGCCCCCGGCACCGATCTGAGGTTCTCGATCGAAGGGATCCCGGTCATCCCCTGCTCGGGCGAGAAGAACATCCCCGACGGCGAAGTCTTCACGGCCCCCGTGCGAGACTCGGTCCAGGGGCACGTCCTCTTCAACACGCCGACGATCTACCAGGGGACCTCGTTCGACGGCATTCGGCTTGAATTCCGGGACGGCCGGATCATTTCGGCGGACTGTTCGGGGGGAGACGCCGCGAAATTACGCAGGATCTTCGAGACGGACGAGGGGGCGTCCTACATCGGCGAGTGGTCGATCGGCTGCAACCCCCGAATTCTCAACCCGATGCGCGACATCCTCTTCGACGAGAAGATCGCCGGGAGCTTCCACCTCACCCCCGGCAACGCCTACGAAGAGGCAGATAACGGCAACCGATCCAAGATCCACTGGGACCTGGTGCAGATCCAACGTCCCGAATACGGAGGCGGGACCATCTCGTTCGACGGCGTGCCGCTGCGCGTCGATGGTCGTTTCATCCCCGACGATTTGCACGTGCTCGATCCCGAGTGATCGGACCCGTCGATCGCACCCGCGAGGATCCCACCCATGCAGAGTGCCCTGCTCATCGCGCTCGCCTTGCTCAGCCAAGGGAAGCCGGATCCGGACCAGTTCCCCATCGCGCTGCACAGGAGCATGGAGCTCGACGACCTCGACCGCGAGATCCAGCGCCTGCACGACTCGGTCCTGGTCAAACGATCGCAATTCGAAAGCTCGCAGCGCCTCGCCGGACGCGGCCTCCTCAGCCCGGCCGAACTCGAGCGCGACGGCGCGACTCTCCGCTACGAAGAGGCGCACGAGGCCGAGACCCTCGCCTATCGTGCCTTGAAAGAGTATGAGCGCGACGTCATCGGCCGCGCCGTCTCGCCCGACGAGGTGAAGGCCTACTCCCTCCTGCTCGACTGGCTCAAGAAGCAGGAGGCGATGGCCAGGGTCGACCTCAAGTATCGCGACTACTGCCTCGACCAGGCCCGCAAGCTCTTCCAGAAGAACGCGGTGAGTCGCCAGGAAGTCGAAGACACCGACGTGAGCAAGAACATGGCCGAGGCCAGCGTCGCGCTCAGCCAGTCACGCCAGGCCCAGGTCTCGATGGAACTTGCGGCCCGGAAAGGGGAGAAGTCCTACGACTCGGCCGAATACGAGAAGCTCAAGGGGGACTACCTCAAGGCCCGAATCCGCTACTTCGAGATCGTCTCGAAGGGAGCCAGGAACCGACTTGCCTTCGCCCAGGAGCGTTCCAGGCGCAAACTGATCCCCGTCGAGGAGATCGCCATCTTCCGCAAGGCCGTCTCGGACGCCGACGCCAACCTCGCCGGCGAGCGTCAGAAGCTCGAACAGGCCCAGCCGGCCCCGTCGAACGGCTCGCCGTCAGGGCACTGATCCCCTCGCCCGCCTCCGGTCGGATTCCCCCCCTTCCCGACTCTGCTCCCCTCCGAATCAATCCCGACGCGGCGGCTGCACGCGTTGCGCGGACCTCTCCCCAGGGCCCGGGTCCTTCACCACCGTCCACCCCTCGAGCTTCTTCCCCGTGAACAGGTTGGGATCCAGCCGATCCTTGGCCTTGATCGAAGGGAATTGATATTCTTTTCGATCCTTGCCGTTGGGCTGGATGAGCCAGAGCTTGTCCGGGAAGAAGGTCTTCTTGTTCAGCCAGAGATGGACCATGCTGAAGGCTTCACGGTCGGCGGCCAGCTTCGGCTCAACCTTGAGCAGGTAGGTCGATTGGTTCTCGTTCTCGATTTCGAACGTGTAACGCTCGCTGGCCTTCTTCGCGTTGAAGTTGAAGAGGAACGGCAAGGGGCCCTCGTCGAGCGCCTGCATTTGCTGCTGCTTGTTCAGCGAGTAGACGTAGATCTGCTTGGTGGGATAGATGTACTGCAGGACGCTCTTGCCCGTGAAGATGACCCTCTCCTGATCCTCGCGTCGCGCCGCCTTGCCGGGCTGTTCCACGACCTTCCAGAAATCGAGGCGGGCCCTGTCCGGCTTTTCCAGGAAGGCCTGCCCGTGGAAGACCTCCGGATCGCCCCACGCCGGATTCACATCCTTGCGTACGACGGAAATCTCGAGAGAATTCAGATGCTCACTCTTCGCTTCCCAGTTCTTTAAAATGGAGGCGAGCTTGGCCTTATCTTGCGGCTTCGCGGCAGGCGCGGCTGCATGGACAGGGACGATCGCCAACGTGCCGATGACGGCGATCATTAGCGCCAAAGCATAAAAGAATCGGGCAAACAATATAGATTTCATCCCTGAAGCTCCTGGAATGACGGATCGGCTCCCCTTGGCGTGCTCCAATCACGCGGAACGCTATCATTTTTCTCAGGATCCTGACAGTTCAATAGGGTGTAAGCTAGATTTCTCAGTGGCTCCCCTCCTCGCAGGAGCAGCTTGGGAGCACTCGGTTGGTACATCCCTCAGACGATCGTGGTCTTTTTCTGCCCGAGGACTTGGTTTGATGTCCTAAGATGGATGATGACGCCTGGAGTCTTCCACTCGTCATACAATGCCCCTAAGATGGAAATGGCGTCCCCGGTCCGCGTCACGCACTTGTCTCCCATGATCGATGGGCGATTTGACCCGAGACGTTTATGAGCGATCAACCAAAGAATCAGTTGCTACGCTTCCTCCGAGCCCGCCCGAAGGCCGTGGGTGAAGCCTTTCGAACCAATCCGCGATACGCTTCGCGACACCGCGGCCGCCTATCCTGGACGGATGTCCTTCGTACACGGACAGTTCCGATCCGACTGATCGACATCAGCCGCGCCGGTGCCGCCGTCGCGGCGGCGAGCCCACCCCCGACGAATGCGCCGGTCCGCATTCGACTCGTCGGCGAGTCGGCCACGCCATGGATCGAGGCTGACGTGCTCGGGGTCGAGCCCAAAGAGGGGCTCTACCGCGTCCGGCTCCGATTCCGCGAACCCTGCCCCACGTTCATGATCAAGTCGGCCGTCCTCGATGACGGGACGCCGCAGGCGAAGGCCGAAGTCCAGGAGAGCGACGCCTCGGCTTGAAGCGAAGCCGAAGCTCGCGACGAACGGCCGAGCGTGAACTGGTCCCTCACGATCGGCCTGTGCAATGAAGAGACCTGCCGAGAACCTCGCTCGAGGCCCCCGGCTGGTCGCGATCTCTATCCAACTCGGCCTTTCGGCCGAGCCTCATCCAGCCCGGGATCTCACTCCCAGCTCAACACCGCCCCGGTGTGGGCACTCGTGGCCATGCTCGCATATTTGCCGAGATAACCTTTCTTGAACCGCGGGACCGGCGGTTTCCAGGCCGCGCGTCGGGCGTTGAGCTCCTCGTCCGTCAGTCGCACGGACAGTTTCCCCTCGTGGATGTCGATCTCGATGATGTCCCCCGGCTGCAAGAGGCCGATCGGGCCTCCGACGGCCGCTTCGGGGCTCACGTGACCGATTGAGGCCCCGGCGGTCCCACCCGAGAATCGGCCGTCGGTGATGAGGGCGCACTTGTCGCCAAGACCGACCCCCTTGATGGCCGTCGTGGGGGCGAGCATCTCCTGCATGCCAGGGCCCCCCTTGGGACCTTCGTTGCGGATCACGACGACGTCGCCGGCCTTCACTTCGCCGAAGACGATGCCATTATAAGCATCAATCTCGCTTTCAAAGATGACGGCGGGACCGGAGTGCTTGAACATCTTGGGGTCGACGCCAGCCGTCTTCACGACCGAGCCATCGGGCGCGAGGTTGCCGTAGAGGACGGTGAGTCCGCCGGTCTGGGAGTAGGCGTTCTCGACCTTGCGGATCACGTCCCAGGCGTCGAAGCCGTCGGAGCCGCCGTCGCCACTGCCATTCTGCGGCGACTCGGGCAGAGCTTCGCCCTCGCCTTCCGAGTCCAGCAATGCCAGGCCGGCGGCCTGCGAGCGGGCGTCGCCGGTGACGCTCGGCACGGTCCAGGCCCGGCTCGTGCGTTCGCCGCCGGGACGGACGCGGGTCAGGACCTTCGCAGTGCCCTGGGCGGTCTCGGACCGGACGTCGTACTCGGCGATATTTTCGCCGATGGTCTTGCCCGTCACCGTGGAACAGGTCAGGTCGAGGAGGCCGGGACAGCCGCGGTTGACCTCGCCGAGGATCGTGTGGATGCCGCCGGCGCGGGCGACGTCTTCGATGTGGTACGAGCTGGCCGGGCTCACCTTGCAGATGTTCGGCGTCTTCTTGCTGAGCGCGTCGATCTGCTGCATGGTGTAGGGGACTTCGGCCTCATGGGCGATCGCGAGGATGTGGAGCACGGTGTTCGTGCTGCCCCCCATCGCCATATCGAGGACCATGGCATTGTCGAAGGCCTTGGTCGTGGCGATCTCGCGAGGCAGGAGGCCGTGGCCTTCACCGACCTTGCCGAACTCCTTCGCCATGGCGACGATCCGCTGGGCCGCCTTCTCGTAGAGGGCCTTGCGGTCGGCCGAGGTGGCGAGGATCGTGCCGTTGCCGGGGAGGGCCATGCCGATGGCCTCGGCCAGGCAGTTCATGCTGTTCGCCGTGAACATGCCCGAGCAGCTACCGCAGGTTGGGCAAGCCGCCTTCTCGATGGCCTCGAGTTCCTCGGCGGTGATCTTGCCGTTCTGGCGCTGGACGCCGCCGACGAAGGCGTCGATGAGGTCGACGGTCTTGCCGTCCTCGGTCTTGCCGGCTTCCATCGGGCCGCCCGAGACGAAGATCGTCGGGATGTTGACCCGCATCGCGCCCATGAACATGCCGGGGACGATCTTATCGCAGTTCGGGATGCAGATCATCCCGTCGAAGCGGTGGGCCTCGATCATCGTCTCCACGCAGTCGGCGATGAGCTCGCGCGAGGGGAGCGAGAACTTCATGCCGTTGTGGCCCATCGCGATGCCGTCGTCGACGCCGATGGTGTTGAAGATGAACGGCACGCCGCCGGCGGCCCGGACGCATTCCTTGACGAAGTTGCCCACTTCCTGCAGGTGGACGTGTCCCGGGATGATATCCACATGACTGTTGCAGATCGCGATGAAGGGCTTGTCCCAGTCCCCCTCACCGACCCCGGTGGCTCGAAGCAAGCTGCGGTGAGCTGCGCGGGCGTCTCCCTTTTTGATCGTGTCGGAGCGCATCACGATGTCTGACGGCGTGTTAGACATGACATAGTCTCAAACGAGATTTCGAGCTCAGCTTCAGGCGGAGTGACGCACGGAACTCATTCGCCTTGCGAGACTTTCCATGTTAGCCCAGTTCCCAAGATCCTCCAAGGTGCAGCGTTTGGCGACCAGTGAAGACCGGTCGCTCAATGGACCTTCCAGACGAAATGCCCGGCCAGCAACCCGGCCAGGAACGCGAGCACCTGGGCAATCAGGACGAAGAGCGACCACATCGCGAGGGTCGTCCGGGAAATGACGACGTCGCGGGATCGGGCGAGCGGCTGATGCCGAGTCGGCGAACGACGGGCCGGAGCCAGGTCGATCTGCGGGAGGTTGAGATCCTCCGCGCTCTTCGTGCGTTCCGGCTCGGGGGCAAAGGTGGGTGCGGGAGCCTCGACCGACGCCGAGCTCGGGCGCAAGGGCCTTGGAGGGGCCGGCGGCTGCTCCCATGACGCGGGCGGCTCGGCCACCTGGAGACCAGGCCCGCCGGAGGTCGCGGCCTCCTGGGGCTCGGACGAGCTCGGCGAGGCGGGCGACCTGTACGCCCCCGGCTCGACGCGGATATCCTCGGGCCGTATGTCGATGAGGTCGAGGGGTATTCCACCGTCCGTCGACCCGGATCCGGTCGATTCGCCCTCGGTCCGCAGGTCGAGAGGGCCCGCCCCTTCCGTCGGATCCGGCACGATGAGCCCGGCCTGGCACTTGGGGCAGGAAACCACTCCCCCCACCCTGTTGCGCGAGACCCCGAGGAGTTGGTTGCACTGATAGCAGCGAAATTTGATGGAGGTCCCTGCCATGATCGACTCGCCCTCTGCTGACGAACGGGGGGTGATCAGTCTCTCTCTAAAAATTGCACGGCCGAGTTTCCGGCCCATGATCGTCGGGCCGCGCAAAGCCACGCTCAATCAATCGTGGTTGGGGTCATCGAATCCGAGGAGAGGGTCGGACGTCTAGATTTCCGACGTCACCTTGCATCGGACCGGTTGGGCCGGACGTGAGCGCGGACCTTACGCATTGTAGTCCGGAGAGTTAGCGAGGCCAGTACGACCAGCTTGACATGCCCGTCGAAACCTAATCAGTTCCCGGCCATCGGCTTGACCCGGGTCCTCGAGGTGTCAGAATGTTTCCTGGCCGGGTGAGATGGAGTTTCCTCGGGCGAGCCATTCCTCCGATCCGATCAACATCGTTCCCGACACGATTTTGCGGGCCTCTCGGAGTAGGGATACCCAGACATGGCAACGTCTCTTCGATCGAGAATTACCGGGGCAACCCTCCTCGCCCTGATCATCCTCCCGGCGACGGCCTCGCGATCCGCCGAGAAGGTTGTGCTCAAAAATGGGCTCGTCTACCACGGGACCATCGACCGCGATAACACAATCGTCTGGATCTTCGATGGCCTGAGGCGTGTGGTCACTCGGGACTCCAAGATCGGCTCGATCGAACCCGACTCGACGTTCGGCACCTGGGAAATCTTCAAGCTCGTCCAGCCCCTGGTGCAGCACGCGGGCGTGATGCCCAAGGAAGCCTTCGACATCAGTTCGACCCCCTGGAACGATCGGGGGCGACGCAGCTTCACCTACACCTCGGCCCGATCCTCGAAGCCCGTCACGATGGAGCAGGCCATCTACGAGATGGGCCCGTACCTCGTCAAGATTCGCGGAGTCGACGGCTTCTGGCAAGAGGGCCGGCTGAGCACGACGCAGGTCCCGCAGGATGTGATCCTGGCCATCCTGGCGAAAGTCGACCAGACGAACCTGCAAGAACGGCGCAGGGTCGCCAGCTTCCTGATCCAGGCACGCTGGTTCGCCGAGGCTCGCCGCGAGTTGAACTCGCTCCTCCGCGACTTCCCCGAGGAACCGGGCCTCAAGGAGACCATCGAAAGTGCCCAGGTCGTCGTCTCCAGGCTCGAGGCCGTCGAACGCAAGGCCGAGATCGACATCGCCCGCAAGGCCCAGCAATACACCGAGGTCCAGAACCGACTCAAGTCGTTCCCTTCGAAGGACGTCTCCTCCGACATCCTCGTGGGCGTCCGCGACGAGCTCCGCGCGGCCGAGAACGAGCAAGCCACGAACAAGTCGTGGGCGAGCGAACTCAAGGCCCTGGCCGATGCGTTGCCTACCGACAAGCGCGAGGCATGGAAAAAGCCCGTCGCCGAGGTCCTGAAGGGGCTGAATGAGGTGCCCGACGTGGTCCACGACCGCCTCGTCGCCTGGCAGAAAGCCAAGGTCGAGGGACAGGGCAATAACGAGGAATGGCTGGCCCTGGCGATGTCGGGCTACCTTCTCGGCTCGGATGGCGCGACGACCAAGCTGGACCTCGCCCGATCGTTCTGGAAGGCCCGCGGCCTCCTCCACGACTACCTGTCGAGCGAGGATCAGGAAGCACGCACGCGGATCCTCGACGAGCTCGAGGCGTTCGAGTTGCCGGAGGAGCCAGGAAAGTCGTTGGAGATCAAGAGGCTCGACCTCCTGACTCGCCTGGCCGTGCGGATGGCTCCCCCCCTGGCGTCGGATTCCCAGCCGTCGAAGGAGGAGGTCCTCACGCACAAGGCGGCGGACGACGGGAACTCCGTGCCAACCGAATACTCGGTCCTCCTGCCCCCAGAGTATCACCCGCTGAGGAACTATCCGGCCGTGGTCGCGCTCCACGGCGGGGCCGGTCCGCAGTCGGCCATCGACTGGTGGTCCAAGGAGGCGAGCCGACGGGGCTACATCGTCATCGCCCCCGAGTACAACCTGCCGGACCACCCCAAAGAATACCGGTTCACGACGAGCGAGCACGCGGCCGTCGAGCTCGCCCTTCGCGACGCCAGGCGCCGCTATGCCATCGACGCCAACCGCGTCTTCCTCGGCGGCCAGATGATCGGCGGCGACATGGCCTGGGACTTCGGCCTGGCCCATCCCGACCTCTTCGCCGGCGTGGCGATCGTATCGGGCCGTCCCTTCAAGTACGCCTTCCGCAACATCGTCCACACAGAGAAGCTGCCCCTCTACGTGGCGATGGGGGACCTCGCCCCGGCCAGCACGGAGCTGGTCTTCGGCTCGCTCCTCAAACCCCTGATCGCCAGGGCTTATGACATCACCTATGTCGAGCACATTCGTCGCGGGCTCGAAGACCTCCCCGAGGAGGCCGCCCCGATCCTCGATTGGATGGATCGCAAGACGCGTCAGCCCGTCGTGAAGGCCTTCGAGGCGATCTCTTCGCGCGACTCCGACGAGCGGTTCTACGGCGTCGTCATCCGCGAGTTCCAGCCTGGCTACACGACCGCCCCCGAGGCCGCCGAGCCGCTCGGCAAGAATCTGAACCCCGCTTCGATCAAGGTCACGTCGAGCCAGGCGAGCAACCTCATCCAGGTCCAGGCCAAGGGGGTCAAACGCCTGGATGTCTGGATCAGCCCCAAGATCCTCGACTTCTCGAAGAAGCTCGAGGTCCGCGTCAATGGGCGTCCCTATCTCAAGGGGCTCGTCAAGCCGACCCTCGAACCCTTCCTCGAGGACCTGCGGATCCGGGGCGACCGGCAGCAGATCTACTGGCACAAGGTGTCGGCGGGCTGAGCCGCAAGCGGCCGATCCGGAACGTGGATTGCTCTTTCGATCATCGGGCCCTCGGGATTTGACATCCCGAGGGCCGGCCTGTTTTGTCCCCTCAACACACTCCTGACTCGACGCCGACACGCCCTATAATCAGGTTGGCGGCGTTGAGATGAGCATCGACCTCGATCTTGGGAGAGATCCTTGACCGATCCCCGGACGCCCGACTGGGTACGCGACGCCGTCTTCTACCAGATCTTCCCCGACAGATTCGCGAAGAGCCTGTCCGTCACCAAGCCCTCCAGGCTCGACGAGTGGGGGGCACCTCCCACGCCTCATGGATACCAGGGCGGGGACCTGATCGGCGTCATCGAGCGCCTGGACTACCTCCGGGACCTCGGCGTCAACGCGATCTATTTCACGCCGATCTTCCAGTCGGCCTCGAACCACCGCTATCACACACACGACTACGAGAAGGTCGATCCGATGCTCGGCGGTGACGCCGCCCTGCGCCGCCTGATCGACGAGGCCCACTCGCGTGGGATGAAGATCGTGCTGGACGGGGTCTTCAACCACGCCAGCCGGGGTTTCTTCCAGTTCCACGACATCCTTGAGAACGGCGCGGAGTCGGCCTACACCGACTGGTTCGTGATCAACAGCTTCCCGCTTTACGCCTACGACCCGGATCGCTCACCGGGATACGGCGCCTGGTGGAACCTCCCCGCGCTCCCGAAGTTCAACACAAACACCCCGGCCGTCCGCGAGTTCCTCTGGGGGATCGGACGCAAATGGATCGACTTCGGCATCGACGGCTGGCGGCTCGACGTGCCCAACGAGATTGATGACGACGAATTCTGGCGCGAGTTCCGGAACCGCGTCCGCGCCGGGAACCCCGACGCCTACATCGTTGGCGAGGTCTGGACCGAGGCCGAACGCTGGCTGCAGGGAGACATGTGGGATGCCGTGATGAACTACCTGTTCACTCGAGCATGTTTAGGCTTCTTCGTCGCCGACGGGGTCAACCGCGACGAGCTGAACAAGACGAGCCTGAAGCACCTCGCGCCGCCGGGTGCCTCGCATTTCCGGAGGTCCATCGAGCGGCTGATCGGGCTCTACGCGAACAGCATCACCGAGGTCATGCTCAACCTGCTCGACAGCCACGACACGACGCGGTTCCTGACGCTAGCCAACGGCGACAAGTCCGCACTTCGGCTGGCCACCCTCTTCCAGATGACCTATCCGGGCGCCCCCTCGATCTACTACGGCGACGAGATCGGGATGGCCGGGAGCCACGACCCGGACAATCGCCGAGCGTTCCCCTGGTATCAGCCGGATAGCTGGGACCGCGACCTGCTCCACGACTTCCAGAGATACATCGCCCTGAGACACGCCAGGCCCTCGCTGCGCCGAGGAACCTTCAGGTTCCTCCTGGCCGATGGGGACGTCTCGGTCCATGCCCGGCAACTCGGCTCCGAGACGGTTGTCGTCGCCATCAATGCGTCGCGATCGACCCGGCGAGTGGACATCCCGATGTCAGGGGTTGTCCCCGACGAGACCGGCTTCGACGAGGCCTGGACCAAGCAGTCCGCCTCGGTCCAGGCCGGCTTCCTCCGGGATATCGAGCTCCCGCCGCGGGCCGGGCGCGTCTTCGCCACCCCCGTTTGAAAATCCATTATTGGTCGGCGGAAAGATTGGTTAGGGTTCCGCCCCTGGCCACGACGATCGAACCCTTTGCGAGCCTTCTGACATGAGTTTTTCGGCGACCCCTCCGAGTTGGCGATTGCCCGAAGGGGTCAATGGTTCGCTCTGGGAATACACCCACTCGCCGCGACTGGCGGAGGAGGAGGATGCGTACTTCCAGGGGCATCCCCTCTTCCAGACCGACGCCCGCGTCGTGGATGAACGGTTCACGGAGCCGGGGCTGATGGCCGACCTCGGCTGCGGCACCGGTCGCCATGCGCTCCGGTTCGCACGCCGAGGTTTCCGCGTGGTCGCCGTCGAGTTGTCCCGGCCGATGCTCGAGCGCGTCCACGCCTCCGCCGATGGGGGATCCCTGCCGGTCCTGGGGGTCGAGGCCAACCTCTGCCGGCTCGGCTGCTTCCCGAACAGGACCTTCGACTACGCCCTCTCCATGTTCAGCACAATCGGCATGATCCACGGCAAGGCGTCGCGGTCGCAGGCGATGGCCGAGATCGGCCGGATCCTCAAGCCGGGGGGACGCCTGGCATTGCACGTCCACAACCTCTGGCTGAACCTGCACGACAGCCAGGGGCGTCTCTGGCTCGCGAAGCAACTCGTGAAGCACGCTCAAGGTGCCCCCGACGCGGGCGACCGCAAGATGACGTATCGCGGCATCCCGGCGATGGAGGTCCATCTTTATCGCTGGGGCGAGCTCAAGCGTGACCTGCGAAACGCGGGGCTCGTCATCGACGATGTCCTGCCGATCGACGCGATCCAGGCGCAGCCAATCCGGCTCCCCTGGCTCGCCCATTCCCTGCGAGCCGGGGGCTGGATCGTGTTCGCGAGCCGACCCGATCGCTAGGAGGGTCGATTACGCATGTTCAGATCTGGTAATCGAAGCCCATCAACTCCTCATGAGGCGTCCCATTGGGGGCGGCGCCTCGATAGCGGAGCATCGGACTCTCGATCGTCACGGTCGTGTAGGGCGGGATGCTCCGCGTGAGCCAGGCCGAGGAGCCGACGACCGAGTTGTGGCCGATCACCGTCCGGCCGCCCAGGATCGTGGCGTTGGCGTAGATCACCACGTCATCCTCGATGGTCGGATGCCGTTTGTGATCGCGAAGGATGTTGCCGTTCTCGTCGCGGGGGAAGCTCAGGGCTCCCAGGGTCACTCCCTGGTAGATCTTGACCCCCGTCCCGATGTTGGTCGTCTCGCCGATGACGACGCCCGTGCCGTGGTCGATGAAGAACCGCCTGCCGATCGTCGCGCCGGGGTGGATGTCGATGCCGGTCTTGCCGTGGGCGTACTCGGTCATCATCCGCGGGATCAGCGGCACGCCGAGCTTGAAGAGCTCGTGGGCGATCCGGAAGACGGTGACGGCCGCGACGCCCGGGTAGCAGAAGATGATCTCGTCGAGATTCTTGGCCGCGGGATCGCCGTCATAGGCGGCGCGCACGTCGTCGGCCAGGACGCGGCCCAGTTCGGGGATCGACTCGAGCACGCTGACGGCCAGGACCTGGGCCTCGGCCTCGAAGTCGGTCTCCAGGTCCTTCGACTTGCAGTCGTGCCGCAAGGCGCGGGTGATCTGGACGGTGAGGCGGTCATGCAGGCTGTCGATCAGGTCGCCGACGTGATAGCCGACGTTGCCGAAATGCAGGTTCTGGCGGCGGCCATAGCCCGGGTAGAGGATCTCCCGGATGTCCCCCAGGATCTCGACGATCTCTCGGTAGCTCGGGAGCGGAGTATGGCCGAGGTGGTTGATCCCTCCACACTCTTCGTATGACTCGACGATTCGGTCGGTCAACGCGGGGAGAGATTCTTTGAGTCGAATGTCGGTGGCCATCCTCGTGTATTCCCCTGACCCCAGCCAGCCATCCAGGAAAGTCTCGGGTGACGGTACGCTTCGGGTCGAGAAGCGTCTTCGATCGCCAACTTGCCCCGTACCCTTGGGATCTCGCGGGCCGTCGCATGCGTGAGACGAGGGCGCCTTCGAGCCTTCCTCGCAAAATCCGGACCTACGGCGTGGTGAAGCCAGGACATTGTAGAAGTCCCGGCTCCCTGAAATCAATCTTACCACCAACCTTCATAGGATCGGCCTGGACGATCCCGAGGAATCAGTCGAACCCATGCCACGCGCCGTCGCGAACGCCCGCGACGGCATCACCGGCATCCCTCGCATTGGCACCTGGCTCATGGCTGCGGTCGCCTCAGCCTGTAGCAATTTCGAGGCCCCGGGATGGTCATGGCCGGGCCTCAATTCTGCGAGAGCCTCTCAAGATTGCGGCGGACGTCGCATGATTCGCCTGCTCTTTCAAATAATTATTCCAGCATCAAACCTGAGAAATCGGTCGCGGCGATATGCCCCCTCATCGCGCCCGAAGTCGACTCCGAGACCTGATTTCGGGCTCGCCAATTGACGCCAACCATCGGCAGTGGGTTTTCAAGGGGCGAGAAATCGGGTACTTGGATCGAAGGCCTTCGCTACTCTCAACGATGGAGCTTCTCGCCGACAATGACCAGGTCCGCCACGACGCCACCGCGTTTCGACCCCACCTCGATCCTCGAGATCTTCCGCGGAAACCACGCCACCGAGTTGCTCACCGCGGCCGTTTCCCACTTCAACGTCTTCGGCTGCTTGACGAACCGGCGGCTCGGCTTGGAGGAGCTTCGCAAGGAGCTGAACCTGGA
Organism: Singulisphaera chitinilytica; assembly: GCF_049331405.1. Taxonomy (NCBI): domain Bacteria; kingdom Pseudomonadati; phylum Planctomycetota; class Planctomycetia; order Isosphaerales; family Isosphaeraceae; genus Singulisphaera; species Singulisphaera chitinilytica. The sequence continues at coordinate 3,527,943 of NZ_CP186274.1, read as the reverse complement.
AGAACGTCCCGCGACGGTCCTGATCACCGCGCTCCGGGCCTTCGGACTGATCGACCGCGATGGCCAGGGGCGGCTCTTCCTCACCGAACTGGCCCAGGATCACCTCGTCCCCGGCGGCAACTACGACCTCGGCGGCTACATTGGCCTCGCGGCCGAGAGCCCCGGCGTCGTCGAGATGGTCGAGCGGCTCCGCACCAATCGACCGGCGGGCGAGAAGCCGGACGAGAAGGGGGCGGCCTTCATCTACCGCGAGGGGATCGAGTCGGCGATGGAGAACGAGGCCAACGCCAGGCAGCTCACCCTGGCCCTGGCCGGCCGGGCCAAGAATGTCGCGCCCATCCTCGCCGAGCGATACTCGCTGGAAGGGAGGAAGTGCCTGCTCGACGTCGGCGGCGGCACGGGGATCTACAGCATCGCCTGGCTCCAGCGGCATCCCAACCTGCGGGCCATCGTCTGGGACCGCCCCGAGGTGCTCAAGGTCGCGCAGGAGATGGCCCAGGAGTATGGCGTCGCAGACAGGCTCGAGGTCCGGCCCGGGGATATGTTCACTGCCCCCGTGCCGACCGATGCCGACGCGATCCTGCTCTCGAACATTCTCCACGACTGGGACGTGCCCGAGTGCCGCACCCTGATCCGGCGCCTCGCGGACGTACTGCCGACCGGGGGGAAGCTCCTGATCCACGACGTCTTCCTCAACGACGAGCTTGATGGCCCGCTCGCCACGGCCCTCTACTCGGCCGCGCTCTTCCGCCTCACCGAGGGGCGAGCCTACAGCGCCGGCGAATATCGCCAGTGGCTCAAGGATGCGGGGCTCTCTCCGGGCGAGATCACACCGACCTTGATCCACTGCGGGGTCCTGCCCGGGATCAAGTGAGCGCCGGAATCCACAAGTTTTCGGGGACCAAAGGTTGTCCCGAACCCGGTCTCATCTGTTGAAGGTCGGTCGTGAGAAATCGTGAGGATTGACGCAGATAGCCCTGGGTCGAGACCACCCAAACTTCGCATTCTCGCCCGACCTCCCAGATTCTCTTTTTAAGAATCGTTGATAGGCCTGGTCTCGCAACGACGTAGAACCATGGCGGAGCCCGCTCGACCGGCGCAAGTGGACTAGCCAGAGGCCCCCTGCTTTGGTTATTTTCGATCCATTATTAGAACCTGTGCCGTGGGTTGCGGCGGTTCTACCGATTCAAAAATGTAAGTCATCGAGCTTCGCAATTCGGGGGCAACGTATAACGCCATGATGATCAAAGCCACCGACATCCGCCGAGGGATGGTCATCACGATGGAAGGCACCAACTTCGTCGTGGTCGACTTCGCGCATCACACTCCGGGCAACCTCCGCGCGATGGTGCAGACGAAGCTCAGGAACATGAACAGCGGGGCCCTGATCGAGAAGCGGCTCCGCTCCGTCGACCAGATCGAAGTCCCGTACGTCGAGACCAAGGAGTACGAGTACCTCTACTCCGCCGGCGACGAGCACGTCTTCATGGACACCGAGACGTACGATCAGCTCAGCTTCCCGCCCGAGATCATGGGCACGGCGATGCAGTACCTCCTCCCAAACAGCCGGGTGAAGGTCATGCACGTCGACGACAAGCCCGTCTCGGTCGAAGTCCCCGCCTCGATCGACCTGGTCGTCACCGAGACCCCGCCGTCGATCAAGGGTGCCACCGCCACGAACCAGTACAAGGACGCCATCCTCGAGAATGGCCTCAAGGTGCAGGTTCCCCCCTTCATCGGGAACGGCGAGAAGATCCGCATCGACACGCGGACCGGCGAGTACGTCGAGCGCGTGAAGTAAGTCGAAGCGGCCCTGGCCGCATTCGCAAATCCGAACGATTCAACAGGCCCCGCCTTTCCTTGCGAAGGCGGGGCTTCGTTCGTTGACCCGGGTGCCTCACTTCGGACGCGAATGCCTCCCGAGCGCCCCTGCGCAGACCCCGGTCAGCATCCTCGCCGCGTTCCGGCCCAGGGAGCGGATGTTGTACCCCCCTTCCTGAACGAGCAAGGTCGGCAACTTCATCGCCCCGATCCGGTAGCCGACCTCGAAGAGGCCGTCGGGCGTGAGGCTCCAGGTCCCGGTGGGGTCGGCCTTGGCGATGTCGAGGCCCACGGGCACGATCAGCATCTCGGGCTTGAACTTCCGGACGATCGCCAGGGCCTCGTCGAGCGCCTCGAGGTAGCGGCCGTCGTGGACGTCCTCGGCGAGGGGCATGTTGACGTTGAAGCCCTTTCCCTCCCCTTCCCCCACCTCGTCGGCGAAGCCGGAGAAGTACGGGTAGGCGAAGTTCGGATGCCCGTGGATCGAGATCGTCAGGACGTCGGAGCGGTTGTAGAAGATGTCCTGGGCGCCATTGCCGTGGTGATAGTCCACGTCCAGGATCGCGACCTTGCCCACGCGCGAGCCGAGATACTGGGCGGCAATCGCGGCGTTGCAGAAGTAGCAGAACCCGCCGTAGGTATCGCGCTCGGCATGATGGCCGGGGGGACGGCAGAGGCTATAGACTAGGGGGTTCCCGGCCAGGATCGCCTCGGCGCCGGAGAGTGCCACATTCACCGCGGCGCGAGCTGCCTTGTACGCGTCTCGGCTCAGGGGTGTGAAGGTGTCGATGCAATAATAGCCCGCGCGTCGGCTCCGGTCGTGAGGGGGCCGGTCGGTCCTCCGGATCGGGAAGACGTAGGGGTAGACCATCTCCCCCGGCGGGAGTTCCTGGCAGAAGTTGCGGATGTAGTTGACGAAGTCCGTGTCATGCACGGCCCGGATCGGCTTCTCGCCGAAGTTGCGCACGGGGAGTTGCTCGATATCCGGCAAGCTACTGATCGCCTTGAGGATGACGTCGACGCGTGCCGGCCGCTCGACATACCCACGCTCCCGGACGTGGTGAAGTGCATGCCTGGACGAGCAGAAGACCTTCAACGGCATGAGCCGCCTGGGCGTCTTCGGCTTCGACTCGCGAGGGTCGACGTAGCGAGGCTTCCGGATCCGCACCGGCGAGTCCTGCACGGAGTCGAGCAACTGGACGACATAGGGATCATCGGACGCATAGTGATACCTTTGCGTCAGGATCATCTCCATGATCTGCTTGAGCGTTGGTGCGTCGAGGGGGGTCTTGCTCTGAAGTGGGTCGTACATCAACCGGGGCTCGGTGGGATGGCCCGGCCGGATCGGCTGGTCGTAAAGCGTGTTGACGATCGGAAGGGCCCCGTAACGCTCATAAAACTTGATCCGCGTCTTGTTCGACTTGAGATCGGCCGGGTCAGTGACCTGTAAGGGGTCGTCGGTGGGGACCTCGAAGAAGAGCCCCTGGGCCCCTCGGGCGATGAGGTCTTCCCGCAAGGCCTCATATAGCGCACCGCCGAGCCCCCGCCCTCGACGCTCGGCCTGGGCAACGATGAAGTCGAGATAGGCGTATCCAACGGGCTCGAAGTAGTCGGCGAGCGCGAATCCGGTGATCTGATCGCTCGTCCCGTGCGCAGCGAGGAGGATCGTGGGATAACCCCGGACCGTTTGCTCGGTCAGCTTCTTAAGGACGTAGTCGGGCCCTTCGCCGAGTTCGGGGAACGCCGCATCGAGAAGGACCTGGATCTCGCCGATGCAGCGACGGTCGTAATCGCGGTGAGCCCCCAGGACGTGACTGATCCGGAACATGGAGTATGGCCCTCGCCAGTCGCGGACACGAATCCTCGGCAGCCCTCAACCGAGCAATTGACGTCTCTGTAGAGCCTGGAGCACGATCGCCTCGAGCGTGGCGCCGTAGTCGCGCCCGGAGGCCCTCAAGGCTCGCGCCCAGCCGGCCCCTTCGCCGATGTCCGGGTTGGGATTCACCTCGAGGATCATCGGTTCTCCCTTCGCATCGAGCCGCAGGTCGATCCGAGCATAGTCGCGGCATCCCGTGACCCGATAGGCCTCGAGGGCGAGTTGTCGGAGCCGCCTAGCGAGGGTCTCATCGACTTGAGCCGGGCAGACGACAGGGCTCGTGCGATCCTCGATGGATCCCGAGGTCCATTTGGCATCATACGTCAGGATTGGCCAATGAGTCGCGGAGCGATCGAAACAGACCTCGGCGATGGGTAGAGCTTCGGGATCAGGCACGGCCAGGACGCCGACGTTGAACTCCCGACCCGGCAGATAGGCCTCGATCAGTGCCGCACCGCCGTATGCCTCGTGAATGGATGAGACCTTCTGGCGGAGCGATGTCAGGTCGCCAACGACGCTTTGCTGGTCGACCCCAAGGCTACCGTCCTCGGCATCCGGCTTGACGAAGACGGGCCAATTCCAGGGCCACTCGTCGAGCGTTTCGCCCATGTGAACCAGTGCAGAAGGGGCGGTCGGGAGGCCGAAGCCCTTGAGCATAGCCTTCGCCCGGCTTTTCTCCTGGCAATAGGCCAATGCTTCGGCGGGCGAGCCGGTGTAAGGGATCCCAGAGAGTTCGATCAGGCCCGTGGCGTAGGTTGCCCCGACGCTCCTGCCGCCGAAGCCCTCGATGAGGTTGAAAACCACGCTGATAGGCTCGCCTCGTGGACCCGACTTTTCGAGCAGCGCGATCATCTCCGCCGCGGACGACCCCACGCCGGTAGTCCAGGCTCGCATCCCGCGGGCGTTCAGGTGCGATGCCACCGACTCGGCGACCGAAACGACATCATGCTCGGAGGCGGCATCCGGATGGTCCTCGGCCAGCACCGGCTCGTTGTAGAGCACGAGGACGCCGGGGGTCTGCAACGTCACGGGATCGCCCCTTGCGGCATGGGCCTCGCCTTCCCGGTCCGCTCGAGGGCCGAGGCCAGGATCCGCCCGATCAATTCGCGGTAGGAGACGCCCATCCCCTTCGCCAGGATCACGAGATCGCTCCAGTCGGGGGCGAGTCCGGGGAGCGGATTGGCCTCGATGAAGTAAGGGACGCCGCCGCGGATCCGAAAGTCGATGCGGGCCACGTCGCGGCAGCCGAGGGCCGAGAACGCGGCAAGCGTCGAGCGGTAGAGTCCTTCCAGCACCGCTGCGTCGAGTTGGGCGGGTGTTTCATAAGCGACCCGATCGTCCCAATCCCGCTTCACCTCGAGCGAGTAGATGAACTGGTCATTGCGGACCTTGGGCCGGATCCGCATGGCTCCCAGGATTTCCGCCTGCGAACCATTACCCAGGACGCCCACCGTCACCTCGTCGCCCGCGATGAATTCCTCGACGAGGATCGGCTGGTGGTAATCCGCAACAAGCTGCCGGGCGAGCGCCGCGGCCTCGGAGAAGGACCTGACGAGGCTATGGGCGCGAATCCCCTTGCTCGATCCCTCGAAGACCGGCTTGAGGATGAGCGACAATCCCACATCCGAGGAGAAGGCATCCTCGAGGATCGACTTGAATCGATCCGCGGAGGTCTCCGGAGACAAACAGACGCCCCTCGGCGTGACGACTCCGTGCGTGCCGACGAGCCGCTTGGCCACGTCCTTCTCGAGGGCCACAGCCATCGTGAGCGGATCCGAGCCACTGTACGGGATCCCGAGCATCTCCAGCGCGGCCGGCACGCGAGCCTCGCGGCTGCGGCCGACGCCTTCCCCCTCGGCGACGTTCCAGACGAAGTCGGGGGGATCGGCGAGGACTTTCTCCAGCAATTCTCGGCCGTCGCCGAGGAGCACGACCTCGTGCCCTTCTTCGCGAAGGGTCTGGGCCAGGCTCTCGATGGTCTGCGGCTTGTCATATTCCTCAAACCGGTCGTCGGGCCCTTCGTCGTCCCGAGCGACCGGCGCGAGGTCGAAGGCGATGCCGATCCTCAAAGCCCTGGCCCTCGCGTCTTGCCGTGGTCGTTGCCGGCACCATTCCCATGCGCCCGCGAGCCCTTGGTGGGTCCAGGTCCGTCCGAGGGATTCCCCTGGGCCCTCGCCTTGCGGCGGGCCAGGCGAGGAGTCCCCTCTGGGACGAGGACTTCATTCTGGCCGGCGAGCAACGCGCTCACCCCCTGGGTCTCCGTGTGGGCCGGCGGCGACGGTTGATCCCCGGTGGGATGATAGTTGATGAGCATCCCTTCATAATTCCGGAGGACGACCGACTCCTTGCCCGCCGAGACCAGGTAGTTGGGCATGAGCGGGATCTTGCCGCCGCCCCGAGGTGCATCGACGACGTAGGTCGGCACGCCGAGGCCCGAGATGTGCCCTCGCAGGCCTTCGATGATCTCGATCCCCGTCCAGACCGGCGTGCGGAAGTGCCCCGCCCCCGTGACCGGGTCGCAATGGAAGAGGTAGTAGGGACGGACCTTGATCCGCAGCAGGGCCCGGCAGAGCGAGCGCTGGATCTCCAGGTCGTCGTTGACCCCTTTCAGCAGGACCGCATGGTTGTTCACGGGCATGCCGCGATGCCGGAGGCGGTCGCAGGCATGGCGGGCCTCGGGCGTGACCTCGCGCGGGTGGTTGAAGTGGGTCTGGATCCAGATCTTTTCCGACCGGCCCAGCACCGAGAGCAGCTCGTCGTCATCGAGTTTTTGCGGCAAGGTCACGGGCACGCGCGTCCCGATCCGGATGACGTCCAGGTGCGGGATCGCGTCGAGGTTCTCGACGAAGAACGCGAGTTTTTCCAGGGGCAAGGTGAGCGGGTCACCGCCGGAGATGATGACGTCGTGGATCTCGGGATGCTCACGCACATATTCGATCATGCGTCGGTCGTCGCGCGAGACCGCGTCCCAGCCCCCCCGTTTCATCGTCGCCCGCTTGCGCGTGCAGAAGCGGCAGTACATGGTGCAGGTGTGGGTCGTGACCAGCAGGGCACGGTCGGGATAGCGGTGCGTGAGGCCGGGGACCGGCGAATCCTTGTCCTCGTCGAGCGGGTCATCCTCGCCGTCGGTGCCCCCGACTCCCGCCATCTCGAGGGGCGAGGGGACGGACTGAAGCCGGATCGGATCCAAGGGGTCGGTCGGGTTGATGAGGGAGAAATAATAGGGGGGAATTGCGAGCTTGTACTGAGACTGGAGCGTCTCGATGGCCCGGCGTTCCGCGTCGTCGAAGGGGAGGAGGTCGAGGATCTGCTTGGGATGCCGGATCGCATTCTGCGACTGCCAACGCCAGTTGGTCCAGTCGCTCTCGGAAACGTGGGCCCAGGCCGGGTGACGGGGGGTGCTCGGTTGCCAGGGCGATCGACTGGGAGGCTCGTCGCCATCCGCAAACTCGACCGGGTCTGGGATGGAGACGATGGAACTCGGTGAGCTTGAAGACTCGCCCATCGTGGTCCTGTTCCTCTTCTCGAGGTGGTGTTAAACGCCGGCGTGGGGTCGGCATTTCAACGGATTTTTGGGATTCTATGCAAAAGACTGGGCCGGGCAAGAGGAATTCAACCTCCGGCCGGTTCCATGCACGTCGATGTGTTTCGTCACGCGATTTCCCTTCTGGTGCGATCGGCGTGCCGAGATGCGTCACATGAGCAGAAATTCTGATCTTGCTGGCCTGTCCACCCAGGGACCTTTCGGGGATCCGCCCTCCACGGACAAGAAATGGTTAAGGGAACTCACCCTCCCTTTCGAAGATACGTCGCTCGCGCCCGGAAGCGACAACGAGTTGCATCCAGAAAGCCGGAGATTTTCATCGCGTCGGCGCTTTCGACCCGGGACGGCGTGGCCGAGGCGCGTGGTTGTGTCCCATCAAAGGACATGCGGGTCGAGGCCCGCGACCTCTCGCCGGGGGGTCGAAGGGTGACTCGCGGGCCGATCGCGAGTAAGATCGCTCATCCCACAGACGCTCGTTGAACCGGGTTCGCCCCCTGCTCTTCGTCGTTGCTGACTGAATCTTGCACCGATCGGAGCCGAATTCGTGGACGCCGTGATCCGCCTCCTGTCCGACCTCGTCGCCATCCCGAGTGTGAACCCGATGGGGAGGCCCCTGTCAGGGCCCGGTGTCCTCGAGGCGGGGATGTCGGATTACCTCGAGAACTGGTTCCGGGACCTCGGCGTGAGCGTTGAGCGTCAGACTGCCGCGCCCGGCCGGGACAACCTGATCGCCCGCTACGAGGCCCCGCACAGCCGGACCACGATCCTCTTCGACGCCCACCAGGACACCGTGCCGACCGACGGGATGACCATCCCCCCCTTCGAGCCCGAGATCCGAGACGGCAAGCTCTACGGCCGGGGGTCCTGCGACGTGAAGGGCGGCATGTCCGCCATGCTGACCGCCTTCGCCCGGCTCGTGAAAGAGCGCCCGATCGACTCGGCCTCCGTCATCATGGCCTGCACGGTCGACGAGGAATTCACGCATGTCGGCTCGTCCCGGCTCGCCAAGTCCTCCCACGGCGCCGACCTCGCCATCGTGGCCGAGCCGACCAAGCTCGACCTCGTCGATCGCCACAAGGGGGCCGTCCGCTGGAAGATCAAGACCAACGGCGTGGCCTGCCACAGCTCGACCCCGCAGCTCGGCGTCAACGCGATCTACAAGATGGGCCCCGTCCTCTCGGCGCTCTCCGAATACGCGAGCCGACTCCACGCGTCGAAGCCCGACCCCGTGCTGGGTTCGCCGACCCTCTCGGTCGGACGGATCGAGGGGGGAGTGAGCGTCAACGTCGTCCCCGACTGGTGCGCCGTAGAGATCGACCGTCGCCTGATCCCCGGCGAGGAAGCGAACTGGGCGCGCGACGACGTCGCCAAGTTCCTCCAGGACAGGCTCGGCAGCCTTGAAGGGATCGATTTCCTGCCGCCGTGGGTCCGCATGCCGCCGCTCTCCCCCAGGGACTCCAGGGCAACCGAGTGGGTCGAGCCGATCCGGCATGCCGTCGGCAAGGCGATCGGGCATGTGCCGTCGGTGGGGGGAGTTCCATACGGGACGGACGGCGGCCCGCTTGGCGAGGATGGGCTCCCTTGCTTCGTCTTCGGCCCCGGGGACATCGCCCAGGCGCACACCAAGGACGAGTGGATCGAGATCGAGCAGGTCAAGATGGCGGCCGAGGCGTATTACGCGATGGCCTGCGGCCTCGGAAATCGCTGAGGCTCAAAACGCGAATGGGCGACCAGGGAACGGATCCTTGGTCGCCCTCGAAAAATCGGCCGGCTCAAATCGAGCCGGTTATGTGGGTCGGGGCATCGAGGCGAAGGCCCATCCAAGGAGCCCTCGCCACGAAGCGGAGCCGCTTGCGTTCTCAGAACACGTCGAGAACGAAGTGGTTGCCCGAGTAGTATTTCTTCTTGTTCCAGTCGTGCCAGCCCCAGGGATGGCGGAAACCCAGGTGCCGCTTACCACCGTAGAAGTTGTGGTAGTAAGGACCCTGGATCTGCGGCACAATCCGCTGCTCGCGGGGGTACACGTAGAAGTTGTCGTAGAGTGAGCGATATTCGTGGCCGTTACCCGGAACCTGGGGCGGGACGTAGGGCCAATGGAGATAATCGTCCCAGTCCTGAGCCTGCGACACCCCGCCGCCGAAACCGACGAGCAGGAGCGCGAACGCGATTCCCTGGAGCCATGAGGCACGCGACATATTCCACCTCCGTGTAGGAAAGTCGTTCCCTTACGACTCTGAGTATGACACGCGCTTTTCGAGGCGGGGGCAAATCGCAAAAAAGAATTCGGGTTCGAATTCGGGATATGACCCTCGGGAAAAGATTGTGCGTCGGGCCGGAAACCCCGTTATGGAGGACGGAGATGATCACCTCGATTAGTCGGAAGGCAACGCCATCAAAGCTCGGGTTCCTCGCCGCAGGGCTCCTCCTGTCCAGCCTGGCTTACGGACAGGCGCCGGAACCCGAAGAAAAGCGACTTCGCGACGAGGTGACGCTGCTGGCCTCCCCCGCCTTCCAGGGGCGGAGCGACGTTGGGGCCCGAAAGACAGTCGCCCACCTCATCAAGACCTTCCAGACGCTCAAGCTCGAACCCCTCTTCGGCGGCAGCTACATCCAGGACGTGCCGACGGGGAATTCGGGCTGGCTCCCCGGGCGGAACGTCGGCGCCAGGATCGTCGGCAGCGACCCCGAACTCCGCGACGAGTGGGTCATCGTCTCGGCCCACTACGATCACTTGGGGGTTCGGAATGGCGTCCTCTACCCGGGAGCGGACGACAACGCGTCGGGCGTGGCGATGATGCTCGAAGTGGCCCGATCGATCGTCGAGGGTCCGGTCAAGCCGAAGCGGAGCCTCATGTTCGTCGGGTTCGACCTCGAGGAGATCGGGCTGTATGGCTCGCGTTACTTCGTCGAGCACCCCCCGGTTCCACTCCAGAGGATCGCCCTCTTCATCACGGCCGACATGATCGGCCGGTCGCTGGGAGGCGTCTGCGAGCCATACGTCTTCGTCATGGGGAGTGAGAATGCCCCGGGGCTCCGACCGTTGCTCAACGAGTCGGTCGCCGGGCGCTCGCTCAAGCTGGGCGTAGTGGGCTCGGACCTCCTCGTCCTCGACCGGAGCGACTACGGCCCATTCCGCTCGAGGTCCGTCCCCTACCTCTTCTTCAGCACCGGCGAGAATCCGAGGTATCACTCCCCCGAAGACACTGCGGAGACCATCAACTATCCGAAGCTCGAGGCGATCAGCCGCACCATCCTCGGCGTCGTCCGTCGCGCATGCGACGCCCCTGCCCTTCCGAAATGGAGTTCGCAGCCCGAAGCCGACGACACGGAGCCGCAGACGATCCGCGACGTCCTCCATCTCCTGCTCGAGAATCGCGAGCAGCTCAAACTCGGCACCACCCAGACGATCATGATTAACAGGGCGATCCGCAGCAGCGAAGCGATCATCGCACGCGGAAAGATGACCCCTGCCGAACGCGTCGGGCTCATCAACCTCGTGAGGGTAATTTTGGTCTCGGTGCTCTGAGCCGACGGGTCGGGTTGAAGCCGTTCTCAAAATCAGCCACTCAAACCTCAGCGTGGCGGGTTGACCGGCACGGCCCGTCGAGGTGGGATGGGGCGAGGTGTTGGCGGGACCTGCCTCGCCCTAGGCGGGATGGGGACAAGGCGGCGAGGACCGCCAAACTCGCCCGGTCGGACGTTTCCGTTATCATGCCGCAAAGGGACGAGTTCCGCCTGCGGCGGGCCGCCCCCCTGGAACGGCCCGTTATCCTGGAGCCCGAAGGGGACTGCGGGTCGCTGGACGCCGAGGAGGCCCGTTTCTGCGGAATTATCGTCCTCCCCGCGACTCTGGGCTTTCAGGTCCGCGAGGCGCTTCGCGCGTTGCGCCAGGATCTCGGGCCAACCATGCGTCTGCGCCGAGTCATCTTCCATAGAGAGGCCGGCGGGAGTCTCTTCGACGCGCCTCGATGTGTTCCGGCTAACGGCACGCAGGTAAGAGATGGTTTCCTGCGCCCGCTCGACGTCCCCGAGGGCCAGGTAGACCTGCGCCCGTATGCTCAGGAGCCTAAGGCGTACGTCGGGATCATCGATGGCGGCCTCGACCGTCTCAAGGGAGTTCAAGGCTCCCTTATAATCGTCGGACAGGTACTGGAAGAGTAGCCGGGACTCGTTGAAGAAGTTCTCGAGGGCGGGGCTCCCGGATGTAGCCTCCTTCCGCCTCTCGCAAGCGACGAGGCCTTGCCTCGAGAGGTTCCGGAGCCGCATCAGCGACTCGTGGTTCATGGGCAGCTCGCCCGGGATCGGCAAGGGCGACGGGCGTTCCTGGAGGTGGCCCGAGGGGTCGACTGCCGGAGGCAAGGCCACGGTCAGAAGCTGCCTTACGCCGGTAATCAAGGTCATGAGCCACTCGATCCGCGCCGAGTCGTCCGGGAGGAGCAGCGTGCAACCCCTCTCGGTCACGTCGCAAAACCCGAGCGGCTGGAAGGGTGCCATCCCGCCGGTGCGGAACGCCAGGTTCTTCTCGTTGGGAGATAGTGATAGCGCGGTGAGTTGGATCGGGTGCTCGACCGGGTTAAATCGCTTGAGCGTCTCGCGACTACGAGGCCGGAACCACGTAATCTCGGACATGGGGCCGGCCACCTCTTCCGCCAGGAAGACGTTCTCGGCGTCGCGGTCGATGCTGGCGGCGTTGATGACTCCCGACCGATCGCGCCTGTTGACCTCGATATTCAGGACGAGCGGCTCGGGCTTGCCGCCGTCGATCGGGAACCTGAGCAACGAGGACGAGGGCTTGGGTCCTCCCCTGAGCTCCACCTTGCTCGACCGGACCAAAAGGATGATCGCCTGCTTCGACCACACGGGCGGCTGTAGGACCTTGCCGACATCCGCGATCTGGTGGGGAGATCCGAAATTATTGTCGATGTAGTGGAGCGAGTCGGCTTCCGGTCCCCCGAGGTACGCTAGCTTCACCGAATCGGCCGACCAGGCGGGCCATTGCGCTTCCTCGAGCGTCTTGAGGATCCGGCCGTTGTCGGCCCGCATGATCGCCAGGCCGCGGGTCTGGTGGAAGGCCGGCACGACGAGATACTGACCGTCGGGCGACCACACCATGGAGATCATGCCGAACTCGATCGGTTTCACCGAGGCGACATCGATCATCTCCTTCAAGACCACATGTTCCTGCCTGAGTGCGTCCTGAACCACCACCTCGAACCGACTGCGATTCTTATCCTCCGGCACCAGACGACCGAACGCGATGGCCTTGCCATCGGGGCGCCAGGAGGGTGCGGAGACGGGAACCGTCGACTCGACTATGGAGACGTATTTCGAGAGGTCCGGGCGATACGCCCAAATCGTCCAGGCTTCGGGGAGCGGCTTCGAAGGATCGGCGGCATCGCCGGCGGGACCGAAGTCTACCAGGTTCGTCAGCTCGAGTGACCAGCCGAGGGGAGGTAGCAGCGAATCGGAGCGGCCCTGCGTGACGAACGCCAACCACTGCCCGTTCGGGGACCACGCGACCGGCGGGACCGCCGCCGAGGCAGGTCCGACGCCAGCAGACTGGCCGAGGAATAACCCGCAGAGGAGACCGGCGAGACGGCGATACATCGGGGACTTCACTCCTCGCTACGAATCATTCCGATCCTGGAAGATCACGTGGTGGGAATTCATTCCCTCATTCTGACACGCCACCTGGTCGAATGTAGTATAGAAGCGGTCACCCCTCCTGCCTATGTGTTTCGCTCCCATGACGCCTCGCAATCGAGGACGAGACCCGTCCTCACACCGATCAGGCCGGCATCCGATGTTACCTTGAGGAGAAGATAGGCAAATCAGGCGAATTAGGACGACTGATTTGACGGCGCAATTTGCCGGTGTAGATTTGGTTCAGCGAGGAAACTCAGGATTGAGCGGAAGTCAAAAGTCAAGAGGGTGGGGCTATTGCTCTGGGTAGGTTGCGTCAATACAATAAGCGACTCGACATGGAATCGCAATCAACCAGCCTACTCCCTACCACCCTTCCACTGAGTGCCCCCAACAACGGGACTCGCGCCATCCTCGGGGAATTCCATGCGCTTCGTCTTGATCGACCGGATCACTGAACTACAACGCGGTCAATCCCTGGTCGCGGTCAAGAACCTGTCGCTTGCGGAGGAGTATCTCGCCGATCACTTCCCCGGATTCCCGGTGATGCCGGGGGTCCTGATGCTGGAGGCCCTGACCCAGGCCGGGGCCTGGCTGATTCGCGACTATGAGGATTTCGCCCACAGCGTGGTGCTCCTCAAGCAGGCGAAGACCATCAAATACGGCAGCTTCGTGGAGCCCGGCCGCCAACTTCAACTGAAGGTGGAATTGGTCTCCCAGGGGGAGCGGGACTGCACCTTCAAGGGCGTGGGGAGCATCGATGGACAGGAGATGGTTAAAGGTCGGTTCATCCTGACCAGATACAACTTGAGGGAGCGCGACCCCGAACTGCACTCCACGGATGCCTCGATCGTTGCCGGGCTTCGCGACCTGTACGCTACACTCCGTAAGGGTTCGGTCGGGGCGAGGGCGATGGTCCGACTGGCTCCCGCCGAGGCGAACGCCCCGGTCGCGGCCCCGAACGCGGGGGCTTGATACACGGAGATCGATCCGGGGCATCCTCGAATATTGCGAGATGATTGCATCAAAATTCGAGGAGGCCTTGCTCGGTTATCCGGACCGGATCGGCCCCCAGGCCCGGGGGCCGGCCCTGCTGAGGTTGCAAGAAATTCCGATTGTTCGCAAAATACGACCCGCTGTTACGTTGCCGACTGCGCCGAAGGTCACGGTGGTTGGTGAGAAAGCGCGTATCGCGGCTCGGTCCGAATCAAGTTCGTAGGATCGTTTCGCCGACGATTACCAGAGCTTTCTCTGGATGCTCGGTGAGTCACGGGTGCTGGTTCCTGGCGGGACTGCCTTGGCGATCCCATTTTTTCTGAGGATGTCATGCCGACACACGATGAGATTTTCCAGAAGGTCCAAGCCACCCTCGTCGACGCCCTCGGTGTGGATGAGGAAGATGTGACCAGTGACGCGACGCTTCAAGGCAACCTGGGCGCGGAGTCGATCGACTTCTTGGACATCGTCTTCCGCCTCGAGCGGAACTTCGGCATCAAGATCCCCCGCGGCGAGCTCTTCCCCGAGAACGTCGTCTCCGACCCGGAGATGATCAAGGACGGCAAGCTGACGGCCAAGGGTCTCGACGAGCTGAAGGCCCGGATGCCCTACGCCGACCTCTCCGAGTTCGCCGAGGATCCGGACGTCGAGAAGATCGGCGACCTGTACACGGTCGAGATGCTCGTCCAGTACGTCCAGAGCAAGCTCGGGGCCTGAGCCCCGGCTGTCGTCGCCTAGCGGCCCCGCGTCGGAATCGATCCGTCGAATGCGAATGAGACGGATCCCGACGCAACCAGGGGTGAGAGTTGCTCCGTTGGATGGGGCGACTCCTCTCCGACCCCGGTCGTCGTCCTTTCGCGTGAGGGGCGGGTAGTTTCGAAAATGAGATGGATCTGGATCGACAAGTTCCTGGAATTCCGCAGCGGGCAGTTCGCTCGTGCCATCAAGAATTTGACGCTTGCCGAAGAGCACCTGCACGACCACTACCCGGGTTACCCGGTCATGCCAGCCTCCCTCATCATCGAGGGGCTGGCCCAGACGGGCGGAATCCTGGTCGGCGAGGCTGGCGGATTTGCCGAGAAGGTCGTCCTGGCTAAGATTCCCAAGGCGGAATTCTTCGGCGTCGCTTGCGCCGGCGACCAACTGATTTACGAGGTGACGCTGACCGACCTTCGCAGCGAAGGGGCCGTCGTCATCGGCAAAGCGTTCCTGGACGGCGAGTTGCTTGCGGACACGGAAATTGTTTTCGCCCACCTCGACAATTCCAGGGCGAACCAGATCTTCGGGCCGAAGAATTTCGTGTTCACGCAACAGCTTCTCGGGGTCCTCGACCTCGCCAAAGCACAGAATCGGGCGCGTGAGCTCGCGGATAAATCGGCCGAGGCGAACGGTGAAGCCGTAACGCCCACGCCCGAACAAACCGGATAACCCCGGTTTCCTTCGCGAACTCACTCCTCTATCACCGATTCCCAATTTCCGATAGCCTTTTAGGACGGTTCGACGGCGCGTGCTTTTTCCACGCACCGTTCCGGTGGAGACTGACGAGTTTCTCATGCTTCGTTCAAAACGCCGCGTGGTTATCACCGGGATCGGACTCGTCAGCCCCCTCGGCATCGGGCCTGAAGCCAATTGGGCCGCATACCAGGAAGGCCGAGGCGCCGTGCAGAAAATCGGCGCCTTCCCGGTCGATCAACTCCCCAATGACGTGGGTGGTGAAGTCCCCGACTTCAACCCCAAGACCTGGCCCAAGAAATATGCCCTCCCCGACCCCGAGCACCGCAAGGCCCTGACCAAGAGCCTGAAGTACATGGCTCGGGACATCCAACTCGCCGTGGCCGGGGCCGAGCAGGCGTTCATGAACGCCGGGCTGAAGCTTGGCCAACTCGACCCGACCCGCGTCGGCGTCGACCTGGGTGCGGGCCTGATCTCGACCGAGCTCGACGAGCTCGCCCCCGCCATCAACATGGCGTCTCAGGCGGGCGGGAACTTCGACTACAAGGTCTGGGGCAAGGACAGCATCGGGCAGATCCCGCCGATCTGGCTGCTCAAGTATCTGCCGAACATGCTGGCCTGCCACATCTCGATCCTGCTCGACTGCCAGGGGCCAAGCAACACGATCACCGAGGCCGAAGCCGCCTCGAACCTCGCGATCGGCGAGGCCTACCGGATCATCTCCCGGGGCCGGGCCGACGTGATGATCACCGGCGGCGCCGACTCGAAGATCCACCCACTCAGCTTCGTCCGCATGAGCCTGCTGGGTCAGATGTCCCACTGGAAGGGCGAACCGAGTGCGGCCTGCCGCCCGTTCGACGCCCGGCGCGACGGCTGGGTCCCTGGCGAAGGTGCGGGTATCCTCGTGATCGAAGAGCGTGAGCACGCGATCAAGCGAGGGGCCACAATCCTCGGCGAGATCCTCGGCTTCGGGTCGGGTTGCGACGCGACCCCAGACGGCGGGCTCGACCCGGAGGGCGTCGGCACCGAGATCGCCATCAGGTCGGCCCTCCGCGACGCGGGGATCGACGCGAAGGAGATCGGCCACGTCAACGCGCACGGTTCCGCCACTCAGGTCTCCGACCTCGCCGAGGCCCGCGCCTTCGAGCGAATCTTCGGCTCGGGGACTTCCGTGCCGGTGACCGCCCTCAAGGGCTATATGGGCAACATGGTCTCCGGCTGCGGTGCGGTCGAGTTGATCACAAGCCTGATCGGCGTAAATCGCGGCGAGATCCCGTTCATCCTGAACTGCGACGAGCCGGATCCGGCCATCTCGCTGGACCTGGTCCGCGGGTCGATCCGTCCGACCGAGAATCCGACGTTCTTGAACACCAACTTGACGCGTCATGGCCAGGCGGCTTCCCTCGTGATCCGAGGCGAGAAGGCCGCGTCCTGACGTCCGGATCCCTACGAACGAAATCGAAGCGGCGGAAAGGTTCGTGTCATGCGTCGTATTGTCGTCACCGGAATGGGCATGGTCACTCCTCTCGGTCGCGACGCCGAGTCGTCCTGGTCGGCGCTCCAGGAAGGGCGGAGCGGGGTCGGGCACATCACGCTCTTCGACGCCGAGTCCTTCCCGACGAAGATCGCCGCAGAAGCCCGCGGCTTCTCCCTCGCCGACTACGTCGAGAACGCCGAGCGCTGGGAAGAGTACTGCCGCAACACCAAGTTCGCCATCGCCGCTGCCCGCATGGCCATCGACGATTCGGGCATCGAGTCGATGAAGGACCTCGACCGCACCCGGTTTGGGGTCTATCTCGGCTCTGGCGAAGGGCAGCAGGACTTCCCCCGGTTCGTCGACCTCGTCCAGAAGTCGAACAAGCAAGGGAAGATCGACACCGCCACCTTCACGCGGCTCGGCCTCTCGTCGCTGCACCCGATCCATGAGGCCGAGCAGGAGCCGGGCACGCCCGCCGGCCACCTCGCCAGCCTCTTCGGCGCCCGAGGCCCCAACGCAAACTGCCTGACCGCCTGCGCGGCGAGCTCGCAGTCGATCGGCGAGGCCGTCGAGATCCTCCGCCGTGGCGATGCCGATGTGATGCTCTCCGGTGGCACGCACAGCATGATTCACCCCTTCGGGGTCACCGGCTTCAACCTCCTCACCGCGCTCTCGACCCGCAACGATGAGCCGACCCGCGCCAGCCGGCCGTTCGACCGGGACCGCGACGGCTTCATCCTCGGCGAAGGGGCCGGCATGATCGTGCTCGAGGAGCTCGAGCACGCCAAGCGTCGCGGCGCCAGGATCCACGGCGAGATCGTCGGCTACGGCTCGACGGCCGACGCCTTCCGGATCACGGACAGCCACGACGAAGGTCGAGGCGCCATCGCCTGCATGCGAGAGGCCCTGGCCGACGCCCAGGTGAATCCCGAGGACGTCGACTACATCAACGCCCACGGGACCAGCACCGCGGTCAACGACTCGATCGAGACCCTCGCCATCAAGCGGACGTTCGGCGAGACCGCCTACAAGGTCCCGATCTCCAGCACCAAGAGCATGATGGGTCACCTCATCGCCGCCGCCGGCAGCGTCGAGGCCATCGTCTGCTTGCTCGCCATCCGCGACGGGATCGTCCCGCCGACGATCAACCTCGACAACCCCGGCCCCGACTGCGACCTCGACTACATCCCCCACGTCGCCCGACGCAAGAAGGTGGATGTGACGCTCTCGAACAGCTTCGGCTTCGGCGGGCAGAATATCGCCCTCATCATCAAAAGGTTCGCCGAATAATCTCGGCCATCCGGATGAGGCCACTTACAGTCTGGCAACGGCTCCGACCGATCTACTAACATTGCTTTGACTTCGGTGACGACCACGGAGTTATCTCGTGCCCAGCTCTCCGGCCTCAATCCTCCTCATCTCGTTGCTGACACCCCTAGTCGGCTTGGCCGTGTTTCTGGTTTACGTGTACATTCGTTACGCACCGATCGTTGGACGCATCTTCGAAGAGAAGCCGATGTTCCTCCCCCTGCGCGTGCCGCCGCTCGAGCACGAGGGGGATTCCGTCCGCTTCAAGACGGACGACGGCATCGAGCTGGGCGGGACGTATCTGCCGGCGGCCACCGAGACCCGGCAAGGTGTCCTGGTCTTCTGCCACGAGTATCTGAGCGATCGCTGGAGCTATCGCCCCTACCTCGAGGCGTTCCGCGATCAGGGATATGACATCTTCACCTTCGACTTCCGCAACCACGGGACGAGCGAGGTCGACCACACGTACAAGCCGCTCCAGTGGGTTACAAACCACGAGGAGAGCGACCTCAAGGCCGCCCTGGCCTACGTCCGCTCCCGGCCGGACTTCGACCCCGCCGGTTTCGGCCTCTTCGGCGTGAGCCGGGGTGGCGGGACGGCCCTCGTCGTCGGGGCGAGTGATCCGGGCGTCTGGGGGGTCATCACCGATGGTGCCTTCCCGACTAGGGGGACCATGCACGCGTATATCCTCCGCTGGGCGGAGATCTACGTGGGCAGCCCGTTCCTCTGGCAGTACATGCCCAAGTTCATGTTCGAGTTCGTGGGCTGGTCGGGCCGGATGGTCGCCAGCCGCAATCTCAACTGCAAGCTCCCGAGCGTCGAGCGGGCCGCCTCGCAGATCGCTCCTCGCCCCTGGCTCATGATCCACGGCGCCAAGGACGCGTACATCGGGGTCGATATCGCGAAGGGCCTCTTCAGCAAGGCCCGCGAACCGAAGGAA
Source organism: Singulisphaera chitinilytica (assembly GCF_049331405.1). Taxonomy (NCBI): domain Bacteria; kingdom Pseudomonadati; phylum Planctomycetota; class Planctomycetia; order Isosphaerales; family Isosphaeraceae; genus Singulisphaera; species Singulisphaera chitinilytica. The sequence goes on along the minus strand of NZ_CP186274.1, from coordinate 3,508,886 downwards.
TTGTGGATCGTCCCGAAAGCGAAGCACAATCGCTGCAGGGAACTCTGCCCCGAGGAATACCAGGAGCGGCTCTCGACTTTCTTCGCTCGATTCGCTCCTCGCCGTCGGATCGCCGCCACTGCCCCGATGACTCCAAGGGAAGGGACCCGCGTCGAAGAGTTATCTTCCTCCGGGGTCTTCTGATCGAGACATGACGTCCTGAGGATGAAGGGACTCACCGAACGATCAGGCGCGGGAGTTTACTTTCCTTGACACCTGGATGAGTTTCCGAATCCCCGCGCCCTAGGATCGTGCTCGGCCCATGTTCGACCTGATACGGATGTATGCCGGCCTGCCTCTCATCAGGCGGTCGTTGCGGCTGGCCAACCAGTTCCTCCGCGAGACGGAACGGGCCGGCGAGATGCAGAGGGACCTGCTGCTCTCCCGGATCGCACGCCATGCCGACTCCCAGTTCGGCAAAGATCACCACTTCCACGAGATCCGAACGCCGGCCGACTTCCGGAAGCGGGTCCCCATCCGCAGCTATGATGGCCACGAGCCCTACATCGAGCGGGTTCGCAACGGCGACCTCGGGGCCCTCTTCGGCAAGGGGACCGAGGTCCTCATGTTCGCGATGACTTCGGGGACGACCAACAAGCCGAAGACGATCCCCGTCACCCGCGAGTCGTTGAATGACTATCGCGAAGGCTGGACCATCTGGGGCATCAAGGCCTTCGAGGCCCATCCTCCGATGCTCGACCGCGGCCTGAAGCCGATCCTCCAGCTCGCGAGCGACTGGCGGGAGAGCCGTACGCCATCGGGAATCCCCTGCGGCGCGATCACCGGCCTCACGGCCCACATGCAGAACCCCCTGATACGCATCACCTATTGCATGCCGCCGATCGCCTCGCGGATCAAGGACATCGAGTCGAAATACTACATCGCCCTGCGGCGTTCGGTCTTCCGCGACCTGGGGACCGTGATCGCGGCCAACCCGAGCACGATCCTCGCCATCGCCAAGCTCGGCGACCGCGAGAAGGAAGTGCTGATCCGGGACATGGCCGACGGGACGATCGACCCGAAGTGGCAGATCGATCCCGAGGTCAGGCGCTCGCTCGAACGTTCGGCGCGCTGGAAGCGTAAGGCCGCCGCACGCCGACTTGAAGGGATCGTCGAGCGCACGGGACGCCTGCTCCCGAAGGACTATTGGCCCGATCTCTGCTTCCTGTCCAACTGGACGGGGGGGACGATGGGGGCTTACCTCCGCAACTATCCCGAATACTTCGGCGAACGCCCGGTCCGCGACGTGGGCCTCATCGCGTCGGAAGGCCGTTTCACGATCCCCTTCGAGGACGGCACCCCCGCCGGTATCCTCGACGTCAAGCACCACTACTTCGAGTTCATCCCCGAGGATCAGGACGGCCGGGAAAATCCCGAGACCGTCGAGGCCACCGACCTGCAAGAAGGTAAGAATTACTTCATCCTTCCGACCACGGCCGGCGGGCTCTATCGGTATCAGATCCACGACCTCGTGCGTTGCGTCGGGTTCCACGGCAAGGCCCCCCTGCTCGAGTTCCTCAACAAGGGTGCGCACTTCTCGAGTCTGACTGGCGAGAAGCTCTCGGAATTCCAGGTCGTAGCCGCGGTCACGGAGGCCCAGCGCAGGCTCGGGCTCCGGCTCCACTCGTTCATCCTGCTCCCGTCGTGGGGAGAGCCTCCCCATTACAATTTGCTAGTCGAGGAGGGAGATCTCCCCGAACCGGCGATGGCGGAGCGACTCGGCCAGGAGGTCGAGGCGGAGTTGAAGCGCAAGAACCTCGAATACGACAACAAGCGCGAGACCCTCAGGCTCGGCCCAATTCGCACGCGACGCATTCCGCACGGATCTTGGGCTGATTTCCAGCGCCGAAGGCTGGCGAGGAGTGGGGGAACCGTCGAACAATATAAGCAGCCGCATTTGATGGCAGACCTCGGCGCGTTGGAGACGTTCCGCTTCTGCGACACCGCGACGTTGACTCAAAAGGATTGAGCCAAGGTTCGGTGAAAGTCGAGTTCGGCTTGTCAGAGATCCCGGTTTGTGATATCCGGGTTCTCACCAAGAAAACGCCGTTCGTCCTTGATAGGAGGGGTGGAAGGCGAACTGGCGGCCATGATGGCCCCGTCCTCCTCACGCGTGGCGTTCGAGGATCGGGTTGTCCCCATTGAGGGGGAGCACATCGACATGTTTTCGGCGACGGATTGCGCCTCGAAGCTATCACGTTGGATTGGGGTTTCGCTCGGCCTTTGCCTGGCCCTGAGCGAGGTCGGTTGCGCCAAATTGAATCCGTTCGGGAGGCCGGAACCGCCGATGCTCGGCTCGGCCGCACCGTTCGGCGACACGGCCAACGGCGGTGGCGACTACTACGCTCAGCAGATTGGCAGGGGCGCGGACCGCTCGCGAGAGCTCCTGGCCCAGCAGCACGAGCGTGAGCGCAAGTTCGACGCGGATCGAGGCATGAAGTCGTCGGCCTCGCGCACGGTCGTGCGCTCCACGGGTCGTCCGACCATGCCGCCCGATGGCCCGACTCGTCGGCCGACCCCCGGCCGCGTCGGCTCAAACGGACCTCTGGAAGTGGCCCTGCAACCTCCGGTCTCGGAGAGCCCGGCGGTTTCAACGCCGGCTCGACGTCCGGCGACCGCAGCAGCCCCGGCCCCGGCCTCGCCTCGAGACTCGATCGACCTGGCGAGCACCAGCAAACCCCTCAACGACCGGCCGGCTGATGTCGAGGCTGCGACGAGCGATGACGAGTCGGCCGAGAAGCTCGAATCCGTCCTGGCGGAGTCGCGCAAGAAGCTGAACTCGCTGTCGAGCTATCAGGTCACGATCAAGCGTCAGGAACGGGTCGGCGAAACGCTGCAGCCCGCCGAAGAGGCGTTGCTGAGCATCCGCCGGAACCCGAAGGCCGTCCGTCTCGAGTGGCCCACCGGCCCCCATAAGGGTCGCGAGGTGATCTACGCGACCGGCGACGGAGACGGCCTGCTGCACGTGAACATGGCGGACTCTCTGGTGCCGATGGTCCCCCTCGCCCTCGCGCCAGACAGCCCGCTTGCGATGCGTAACAGCAGGCACCCGATCTCCGAAGCCGGTTTCGACAACATCCTCGAGAACATCGAGAAGAACTTCAAGCCGGCCTCGACGAACAAGGCGGCGGGCAAGGTGACCTACCAGGGGACCGAGAACCCCGGTCAGCTCAAGCAGCCGAGCCACAAGATCGTCCGCGTGACCCCGACGGGAGAGACCTGGGTCGTCTACATCGACCCGGACACGATGTTCCCGGTGATGGTCCAGGCGACCTCGGCCAAAGGCGACCTGCTGGAGCGATACTTGTTCGTTGATCCCAAGACGGATGTTGCCGAGCTGGCCTCGGCCGACGCCTTCGATCACAACAAGCGTTGGGCCCAGACGGGCGGTTTCCTCCAGCGCCTCGCCCGCGCCGGGGGGAGCAAGCCCGCCGAAGAGAAGGCCGCCCAATGACTGCCAACTGACGAATCTGGCGGCATTCCTGACAGGGAATGATCCCCGACCCGATTCGTCATCACTGGTCGTAACTCGCGACTTGACGTGGAGTTGAAGTCTCGAGTACGTTAATCTTTGCGGCCGAAATCATGCTTTGGTCCGCCGATTGCAGGTATGTAAGGCGAACGACGACGTGAACTCCCCGACAGGCCTCCCTGCGTGAGACCGGTCGTTATGACTCTGGACCGCCCCTACTCAATCCTGATCACCGACGACGACCCCGCGCAACGTGAAACGTTCCGCGAGATCTTCGAGCCGGTCGGATTTCGAACCCTCCTCGCCGAGAGCGGCGAGGAGGCCATCGATATCGTCAAAGACCAGGATGTTCACCTGGCACTCATGGACATGCACCTCCCCAGGCTCTCGGGCCTGGAGACGATGACCCTGGTCCGCCAGATCAAGGGGGTGCTGCCGATGATCCTGGTCTCGGCCCAGAGCGACGACGACCTTCTGCGTCGGGCCCTCTCGGCGCACGCGTTCTGCGTCCTCGCCAAGCCGGTGAGCAAGAGCGTCGTTATCTACGTCGTGACGAAGGCGCTCGAGAAGTTTTATTGATCGCCCGCATGCGACGCCACCTCGTCCTGCTCGCGTGCCTCCACTCGCTCGCCCTGGCAGGCCAGGCCCACGACATCCCCAATGCCCGCATCGATCGATCGATCCAGCTCTCGGTCGAGCCAGGCCTTCTGCACGTCTCGTACGAGGTCAGCCTCTCGGACCTGACGCTCCTGCGAGACCTTCGCGACCTGATCGGTCCCCTGCCCGACGAGAACCGCCTCCAGCTTCTCGAACGTTATGGGAACGTGACCGGCCCCCTCAACGCCAAGGGGTTGCTCGCCTCCGTCGACGGCCAGGAAATCGAGCTCAAGGTCGCCGGGTTCAAGACGACCGTCGAGGAACATCCCCGGCTCGATTTCCACTTCGAGGCCAAGCTTCCGGGCAAAGGCCGGGTCGCGTTCCGGGACACCAACTTCGCGGGGAGCCAGGGGACGAGCCGACTCGCGGTCAAGGGGCTCCAGGGCGTTTCGATCCGGGCCGACGACCTCCCCTACGACGTGAACCAGATCGAGGTCCGGCCCGTCTGGCAGTTGAGCGACGCCGAGGAGCAACGCACCAAGGAGGTCGAGTTCGACTTCCTCACCGAGCCGAAAGCCCCCGTCGTCGTCGCCGCTGTGGCCCCCGCTCCCAAATCCGTTCCCACCAAGGTCGAGGCAAAAGGGCCCCGACGGCTCGTCGAGTTGCTCGACTCCGCCCCGAGGTCGTCGTTCTCATTCCTCATGCTCCTGGCCTGCGGGTTGGGTGCGCTCCACGCCTTGCAACCGGGCCATGGCAAGACGCTCGTCGCCAGCGCGGCGATCGACCGGCAAGGGCGCTGGCTCCCTTCGGCATTCCTGGCGTTGATGACGACCCTGACGCACGTCTCCAGCGTGCTCGTCATCGCGGGGGGGCTCTGGCTGACGCGGGCCTCGAACTACGGCCAGATCCATGTGGTCATCGCCCGTGTTGCCGGTTTCACGATCGCCGCGATTGGCCTCTGGCGGCTGGGACGGCATCTGGCCGGCCAGGGGGAACATTCCCACCGGATCGCGCCGACAGGCGGCAAGGTCGGATTCTCGGGGCTCGTCGGGCTGGGGATTGCGGGAGGCCTCGTTCCGTGCTGGGATGCGGTGGCGCTGATCGTCCTCGCGGGCGCCGTGGGCCGGCTGGGGCTCGGTGTCCTGCTGCTCATCGCCTTCAGTGTCGGGATGGCCGGGGTGCTGGTGGCGGTCGGTTGGCTCGCGGTTCGACTCAGGCAGACGGTCCTGCGGTCGGATGCGTCGGGGCCCTGGGATCGTCGCCTCGGGATCGCCGGCTCGCTCATCCTCTCGGTGATCGGGATTGCCTTGCTGATCTCGGCCTGATCGCCAAGGGCCGAACCGTTGCGGGACATTTCCCGAGGGAACTCGGGAGAATCGGGAATCGCGGGCCGATGAGATGACGGGATGGCCTCGATGCGTTTTCGCCAAGCCGGTGAGACGGGCCCGCCGAACGCCTCGTCCGACTCTACTCCTCGAGAACCGACATGCGGATCCAGTCCGTCACGCTGAAGACCATCCGAGTCCCCCTCAAGAAGAAGATCCGCCACGCCTCGCACGAGCGGACCGAGAGCGAGAACCTCGTCGTCAAGGTCACGCTGGCATCGGGCTCCGTGGGCTACGGCGAAGGGGTCCCTCGCGAGTACGTCACCGGCGAGACGACCGAGACGGCCCTCGCTACACTCTCGAAGGTCGATGCGGCACGGCTCGTGGAGTCGCCAGGGAGCCTCGACGACGTCATCCGGCGCCTCGAGGCCTGGGAACTGCCTGAAACGCTCGAAGATCCCCGAGGCATGAACGGCAATGCAGCCCGCTGCGCCCTCGAGCTCGCGATCCTCGACGCCTACTGCCGCCACTTCGACAAGTCGCTCGGCGACGTCATCCATCTCTCGTCCTTGCCACACTTGAGACGTCATCCGAAACCGCAGCGGGTTCGCTACAGCGGGGCGATCACCGCCGAGTCGGCCAAGGGGGAGGTGATCTCCGCCTGGAAGATGCGGCTCTATGGCTTCGCCCAGGTGAAGATCAAGGTGGGCGTGGCTGGGCAGGATGATCCCCAGCGGCTGGTCAAGCTCCGCAAGATCCTCGGCGAGCGTATCGACGTCCGGCTCGACGCCAACGAGGCCTGGCACATCGACGACCTCCTCGAACACGTCCGGCCGCTCCGCGAATTCCAGCCGTCGCTGCTCGAGCAGCCCGTGCCTCACGCCGAGGTCGGCGGGTTGGGGGAACTCCGGAAGCTGTTGGGCGTCCCCGTCATGCTCGACGAATCGCTCTGCGGATACCCCGACGGGACCCGTGCGATCCGGGAACGGATCACGGATTTCTTCAACGTCAGGCTCTCCAAGTGCGGCGGAATCTTGCCGAGCCTGCGGCTCTTCTCCCTCGCCGAGGAACACGGGATCAAGCTCCACCTCGGCTGCCACCCGGGCGAGACGGCGATCCTCTCGGCAGCGGGCCGGCATCTGGCGTCCAACATCGCAAACCTTAAGTACGTCGAGGGGTCGTACGACCGCCATGTCCTCGCCGAGAATTTGAGCGTCGAGGATATTACATTTCGCTATGGCGGTTGGGCCCGTCCCCTCCGCGGGCCGGGACTCGGGATCACGGTTGCTCCCGAACGCCTCGAACGGATGACCGTGCAGTCCAAGGAAATCGGTTATGACTGAGATGCGCGCGGAGGTCCAGCAGGCCGACGACGGCTACAACATCCATGTCGCGGTCTGGCCCGCCCGGTCCGCGATCAAGGGGCGGGTCGTCGTCCTCCACGGCGTGCAGAGCCACGGCGGCTGGTATCACCTGCTGGGCAGGACCCTCGCCGACGCGGGGTATGAGGCTTACTTCCCCGACCGTCGCGGCTCCGGGGCGAATCAGGTCGACCGGGGGCACGCCCCTTCGGCCACGCGCCTGGTCCTCGACACGGCGCAGCTCCTTCAGGAACTCCGGGGCAGGGCGCCCAGGGTGCCGATCTGCCTCGCCGGGATCAGTTGGGGCGGGAAGCTCGTGGTCATCACCGCGGCGAAGTATCAGGAGTTGGTCGACTCCGTCGCCCTGATCTGCCCGGGGCTGAGGCCCAGGGTCGATGTGTCGACGCGGGAGAAGCTCGGTGTGGCCCTCGCGCTCCTGACCAACCCCAAGAAGACGTTCCCGATCCCGCTCAGCGACCCGGCCCTTTTCACGGAGAACCCCGAGGGGCAGGCCTTCATCGCGTCGGATCCGCTTGGCCTGCGCCTCGGCACGGCTGGGCTCTTGGCGTCGAGCCGGTTCATCGATCGCAGGGTCAGGCGCAGCCTCGCCCAGGTCCGGCAGGCCTCTTTGCTGATGCTCGCGGAGAAGGACCGCATCATCAACAACGAGCAGACGCGGAAGGACTTCCAGAAGTTTGCCAGCGACGATCGCCTGGTCATCGAGTATCCCGGGGCGCATCACACCCTCGAATTCGAGCCGGAACCGGCACGCTATGCGCATGACCTGATCGCCTGGCTCGAGGGCAATCGGCGGTGAACCTGCCTTCCACATTGCGCCTCTTCTTTGGACAGACGCATGATCCAAGGAGACGTCCCATGATGGAACCGACCAAGAAAGAGCTCCGACAGCAGAAGCGCGAGATCAAGCGAGCGGGAAGCAAGCGTCGGCGTCGGCAATTGAAGCAGCAACTCGCCGAGCATCCCGACGAGGCCCCGGACGCCGAGTTCGACTTCGGCCGGTACGAGAGCGCGACAATGAACGGCCTCGACCGCGACAACACGCGGCGAGGCTCGCGCGATTGAGCCCGACTCGGCTTGACGCAATTCCGGGTTGAGTTACCCTCAATTCGCCCGACGCCCGGACTCGCCCCCGCGAATCCACGTCCAATCACTTCCCCCTCCGTCTTCGCCGCGAGCGAGGCTCTCCGAGCCTGCGTCCGGGACCAACCCATGTGTCGTTGCGTATGAGACTTGGGGAACGTATCGCGAGATTCCTCGGATCCGATTCAAGTTGAGAAGTCGGCGAAACCGATTTCTTCGTCGTTGTGCGTCGGATTCGCCCCCTGACGAGGGACCTGGATGGGTCCTCACCAGGGTGGATCGTCTCGGACGGTCGAGGGGGTTTTGGCACGCCCACGGATGTGCCGGAAAGCCCGAGACCGAGCCGGGCCAGTGAGTGGCAGGGAGGCCGTTTCCCATGAGTCGACCTCGCCCGGGGGTTGCAGCCGAGATCCTTCCGGTTGTCCTGATCCTGGGCTGTTTGATCGGCTCATGGTTCCTCGTCGTCTCGGTCCACCGAGGAGCCCTACGTGTGATGGCGTCGAAGAAGGACGCCGCGAAGCCGATCGCCAAAGCCACGCCCGCCCTGCCCCCGGCCCCTCCGCAGCCGGTGGCTCCTCCTCCACCTCCCGTCGTCGCCAAGGAAGCTGAGCCGGATCCCATACCGGACCCCGCGCCCGTCGCGCCCCAGCCCCCGCCGATGGACCCGACCAAGGTCGAGCTGGCCAAGCTGGCTGTCGAGGAGTCGGAGCAGCTTGTGGCGACCCAGGCCGCCGATCGTCGCGCGGCGGAGCTCGAGCAGTCAAAGCAAAATGCGCTGGCCGAGGTCGACCGCTGGAAGCGCCGTGAGCAGGCGATCCGGGCGCAGGCGAATATGATCAACCGCAAGAGTTATGAGCTCGAGCAGGAGGCCGACGAACTCGCCGAGCAGCGAGACGTGCTGGCCCGCGAGCGCGACATCTCCAAGGCCGAGCTGGCGAAGGCCCAGAATCGTTCGAGCTTCGCCGTCCTTCCCCACCGAGGGGCGAACGGGACCTGGCGCAGGCCGATCATCATCGAGTGCAGCAACGGCACCGCGAAGCTCCAGCCCAACGGCCCGACGTTCCAGATGATCGAACTGGCGACCGGCCGTGGCACGCGCTCCAACCCCCTCGCCATCGCGACGATCCGGTCCCTGATCCGCGCCCAGGGGCAGCGGGCTCCGGATGGCTCGCCCACAATCCCCTACATCTTCTTCGTCGTCCGTCCGGACGGGATTCGCCCTTACTATGAGGCCCGGTCGAGGCTCGAGCCCCTCGGGATCGCCTTCGGCTACGAGCTCGTGCCGCAGGAATTGAAGATCGACTACCCGGACCTCGACAACCCCGCCGAGTGGGACGGCTCCGCCCCCGCACGCCCGCTTCCCTCGTTCCTGGCCGACAATCACGACTCCGGCAAGGGTCATGTGCAAGGACGCGATGGCTTCGCTCCCGATCGGACCGGGCTGTCCACGGGCGAGGGCCCGGCCAAGGGGGGCAGCGGGAACCCTGAGGATGAGTTCCGATGGCCGACTGAAGGCGATACCCCGAATCGCGGCGAAGGTCTCGCCGATGACGCAACCGGCGGCATCCCGGGCGGGCTGGAGCTGCCGGAATCGGGGACTCGATCGGGGTCCCCGCGAGGGCGTAACGGCGGCACCCCGTCCTTCACGCCGGGGATGCCCGCTCCCCTCGGCGAGACGGGCCGAGGCTCGGGCCTGGCTAGATCGAATCCGGATAAGAAGGGATCCTCGCCAGGCGGCGTGTCGGGAGACGAGCCCGGCGAATTCCCCGCCATCACCAGCAACAACACCGACGACCCGGGTTTCATCCCGTTCGACGCTCCCGGCGGCGGTCGAGGCCAGGCCTCGTCTTCGGTCACGGGGCTCGCCGACTCGTCTTCGGGCTCGGGCTCGGGGCTGATCCCGCCCTCGTCTCCCTCGCGAGGCTCGGGGCGTTATGGCAGGCCCGCATCGGCGTCGGGGAGCCAGGGCCCGAATAGGGAACTCGCCTCGACCGTTGGAGGAAGCTCGGCCAGCGATGGGTCCGGCGACATCCCGATCGGTTATGGACCGCCGCCGTCGGGTGGCGACGCGGTGGGCCAGTTCCCGACGGAGAACTCGGCCGCATCGGGCTCCGAAGTCGCAGCCAATGGGAGCGGAGGTGGGAACGGTGGCGGTCCCCCGGGGGGCAAGCCCGGAAGTTCGTCGGGAGCTCCGCCCAACGGGATTCCGGTCCCGTTCAACCTCGGCTCGCGCGGAAATGCTTCCGGCCTCTCTGGCGTGAATCTGCCGCCATCCCTGGCCGCGATCCTGGCCAACGCCGAAAAGAGCGGAGAGGATTCCGACGAGCCGCAGCCCATCTCGGAGAAGGCCCTGGCCGAGGCCAACGCCGAGGAATACCTGGGCAAGGAAGGGGACGGCACCGGCGAAGGATCGGGTTCGGGAACCGGGGAGCCGGGCCAGAACGGTTCGCCACGATCCCGGCGAGGCCAGGACGACCTCAGCCCCAGGAAGATCCATGTCCCGATGGAGATCGTCGTCGCCTGCGGGCCGGACGGCATCGTCATCCACCCCGGCGGCTATCACCTCACGACCAAGGCCCTGAAGGAAAAGGGGAAGGAGTCGGTCGTGACGAAGACGCTCAAGGGGGTCGTGCAACTCCGGCAGCAGGTGGATCCGATGATCCGCCAGATGCCCTCGGTGCGATACCTGATCGAGTCCGGCGGGGAAGAGACGTACCGCGAGGTGCGCCGGCAGACGGTCCTCTCGGGCCTCAACTGGCCGTCTACCCTCCAGGTGTCCGACATGCGACTCCTCGACCTCTACCCCAAGGGGTCCTTCTGATGACTGAGAACGAACGGAAGGCCGAGACGCGTTCGCCCGGCTCGGAATCGTACCTCTCGATCCTCGCCAACCTCGGCGGCGTCCTCGCAGGGATCGTCGGGCTCTGCGTCTACATCACCTGGCGACCCTCGGAGAAGCCCCCCGAGCGATCCCTCCCGCCCATCGTCGAGGTGGCCAGGACGGAGCCCGAGGTCAAGGTCGTCGCCATCCCGCCGCCGCCGACCCCGGCACCGAAGAAAAAAGAGGCTCCGAAGGCCCTGCCCGCTCCGGCCCCGAAGCCCGAGCCGCCCGCCCTCGACGTGGCCGCTGTGGAGAAGGCCAGGCAGTCACTCGAGCTCTCGAAGAAGGATCGCCAACTCGCCGAGGCGCGTGCCGAGGCCGCCGCGAAGCAGCTCGCCGAGGCCTCGGCCGATGCCGCCGCGGCCGCGCAGGCGGGCAAGACCCTCGCCTTGCGGATCCAGGATCCGAGCCAGAGGCTCTCGAGGGCCTCGGCCCGCGGCGGATTCCTCAAGGCCGAGCGCGATCGCCTGAAAGGGGAGCTGATCGCCATCGCCTCCGCCCCGAGGCCCAAGGCACAGTCGCTGGTCGACAGGAACCCCGTGGCGAAGCCGGTGGGGGACGACGAGTACCACTTCGAGCTGAGGCGGAATCGGGTCTCCTTCATCGACCTCGACCGGCTCACGAGCAAGGTCAAGGCCGACGCCCAGCTCCGGATCCGGATGTCGGACAATGCCCGGACCGTGGAGTCCACGGTGGGCCCGGTCGGCGCCTTCTCGCTCCGATACGTCCTGGCGCGTGCCTTGCCTCAGTCCATCGAAGAGGCGATGGAACGTCACGGGCTCTCGTACAACCCACAAGGATGGGAGATCATCCCCGAATTCGAGGGCCGCGGCGAGACCTTCGAGGCGACGCGCAGCCCGGTCTCCGAGTTCCGCAGGGTGATCAACCGGCTCAATCCTCGTTCGGTGACGATTACCATGTGGGTCTATCCGGACGGCTTCGACCTCTATCGCAAGCTCCGGGACGACCTGCACGAGCATGGTTTCATGGTCGCCGCCAGGCCGTTACCCGAAGGCATGTCGATCCGAGGCAGCCCGGCCGGATCTCAGTCCGCCGGACAATGAGGCCACGACTCTTGCGACTCTCGCTCAGGGTGCCGTCAGCGGCGGCTGGGCCCGAGCCTTGTACTGCCCGCCGCTGTCGCGCGCGATCCGCATGAGGTGGTCGCCCCCTTCACCGCCGCTCAGGTCGATGCAGTGGATGGGGATCTTGCGACTATTCTTCTTGGCGATGGCCTCGGCGGTCCCGTCCGGGAAGGCCCCGTCGGAAAGCAGGAAGACGGCATCAGGGCGCAACGACAGTGCCAGCGACATGGCGCCTCGTGGATCGGTCTCTCCATCGGGCTCGATGAGCCTGAGCCAGTTCAAGAGCCGCTCCTTGGAATCCCAGTCGGCCGCGAGCGGCAAGTCCCCGGGCATCGGGATCATCTCGTGATTGTAGAAGATCACCTTGAAGCGCTGGGGCTCCTTGAGACTCATGATCGTCCGGCGCAGCTCGGCCTTGGCGCGGATCAGGCGATCCTCGTCGATCATGCTCCCCGAGCAGTCGACGACGTAGATGAAGACCTGCCCCTTCGCCCTGATCCCGTAGAAGGACGTCTGACGCCAGGCCGGGATCTCGCGCCAGTCGTTGTCGTCCGAGTCGTACCGGCTCGCCCCCGGGGGCGCGAGGAACTGCGACTTCGGCCGGTTCCGCTTCTCGAGGTCGGCCGACATCACCTTCAGCTCGTTCTTGGGTGCGGGAGCCGGGGCGGCCTTCTTCCTGGGCGGCGGATTGGCGGGGGGGTCGGCACCGAGGACGATTTCCGGGGCGACGAGGGGGAGGAGCAGGAGGCAAGCGGCCAGGGCGAGGCTCGGTCGTCGGCACATCGCAATCGATCCTCGGAGCCCTTTGGTGGCTTGATTTCCCATAATAAAGAGACTATCGCGCGCGAATGCCCTCAGCCAGGCACGCTCGACGGATTTCGAGGAATCACCGCGTCTCAGACGATGAAACCGGGTCGCCCTGAATCTGGCGTTTTGGTAGCTTTGAAAATTCTGCAAGAATACGGGATAAGGGCGACGACGCGACAACGCTGCGTAGACCTTTGTCTGGACCAACGTGGGTCGCGACGATGACCAAATTGTCCGGCCGCTCAGAGTCGAGGAGCTCCGCGGCATGTACGCTATCTCGGTGACGGACATCCCCCTGATCGTTGGCACGGTGTTCGCCCTCGTCGTGCTCGAGGGCCTGCTGAGCGCCGACAACGCTCTGGTTCTCGCCGTGATGGTCCGTCATCTCCCCCCCGCCGAGCAGAAGCGGGCGCTCCGATACGGCATCGTCGGTGCTTTCGTCTTCAGGCTCCTGGCCGTCGTGCTGTCGACGCAATTATTGAAATTCTGGCACTTCAAGGTCGTCGGCGGCCTGTACTTGCTCTATCTCGCGATCTCGCATTTCGCCTCCGGAGATGACGACTCGGAGACGGGCCGCAAGTCTCGCTTCGGGTCGAGTTTCTGGGGCACCGTCGTCTCGGTCGAGCTCGCCGACATCGCCTTCTCGATCGACTCGATCGTCGCGGCCGTCGCGATGGCCCCGCAGCACCTCGGCAAGTTCTGGACCGTGGGGACCGTCTGGCTCGGCGGCGTGCTCGGCATCGTGGCGATGCGGTTCGTGGCCGGGTACTTCATCATCCTGCTGAACAGGTTCAAGGGGCTGGCGGCGGGGGCCTACTTCCTCGTGGCCTGGATCGGCGTGAAGCTCGTGATCGGCGGCCTGCACAACGCGAAATACCTCCCCTGGGAGATGCACGAGGGGATCTTCTGGGGCGGCATGGCCGCCATCATCGTCCTGAGCATGCTCATGGGCCCGCGCTCGAACGGGCCGAGCGAACCGGCTCCCATCGAAGAGCCGGTGGCGCAGTAAGCCCGGCCGCCGACGGGCACCGGGCGAGAGAAGGGATCCGGACGGATTCAACATTTACCCGAATCTTGATACGATAACCCGTGTCATGCGAATGCGCGGGCCGTCGCGGCCTGGGATGCGGCCGTTGACGCATGGATTCGAGCCTCGGACGCGGTGGGCCCGCCCTACCCCTCCGCCCCGGATGCGTGGCGGAGCCTTACGGTGCCGGGCCGCCTTGATGATTCAATGAGCATGGACGCAGCAACAGCTCCTCTGCTACTGTGAGCTTGAGTGGCGTCGTGGCGGTGTCCAATTTGAGGGTGCTTCTGATGGCGGTCGATCCTTACTCGTCCTGTCCCTGTGGTAGTGGTCAAAAATTCAAGTGGTGCTGCCACAAGGTCGAGGAGCACGCCGAACGCGCCGACAGGCTCTTCCAGAACGGCCAGGCGGAGGGAGCGATCCAGGCCCTGGACGAAGGGCTGAAGAAGGATCCCAACAACCCCTGGCTCCTGACCCGCAAGGCCGTCTACTACATGCGGCTCGGGCAGAATGAGCCTGCGAAGGTCGCCCTGCGCCAGCTCCTGCACCGCAACCCCAAGCACCTCGGCGCCTCGATCCTGCTCACCCGGCTCGCCATCGACACCGAGGGGCCCGCGGCGGGGGCGTTCCACTTCCAGGAGACGCTCGCCATCGCGACTCCCGAGAACATCGCGAACCTCGCCCCGCTCGCCGAGTTCGTCGGACTGACGCTCAACGAATACGGCAAATATGCGGCGGCGATCGCCCACGTGAAGCTCGGCGAGAAGCTCGAGGGGGAAGCCGCCAAGAAGGAGCGGCAGGATTCCCACCTCCCCTCGATCGAGCGGGACGAGCGCATCTCACCCTGGCTCAAGAACCCGTACACCCTCCTGCCGACCCCTGCCAAGGCGCCCGCCGACGTCCGCGAGCGCTTCAACCAGGCCCTCGGCTGGGCCGAGTCCGGCCTCTGGTCCTCGGCGGCCTCTGCGTTCGACCTGATCGCGAGCGACGCGAGCCCCTTCATCGAGGCCGAGTACAACCAGGCCCTCTGCCGGCTCTGGCTGGCCGACGACTCCAACGCCGCCGCGGGCTTCCGCAGGTATCTCAAGCGGCTGGGGAACTCGACCGAGGCCGTCGACCTCGAGGCCCTCTGCCAGATCATCGACACCCCTCGGCCCGAGGATCTGGTCGAGCAGGTCCAGTTGAACTGGCCGCTCCGCGATCGCGCGGCCCTGCTCGAGAAACTCCGGAATGATGTCAAGGTCGAGGAGATCGGCTCCGTCCCCGTCGATTCCGAGGATGAAGAATCGGCCAAGCTTGAGCACTTCGGGATCCTCGACCGGCCCAAGCTCGGGAAGCACGACGGCAAGGGCCTGAAGACCGAAGATATCCCCCTCTTCATCGCCAAGATCGTCGTCGGGCCCGAGAGCGTCGCGGTCGAGACCTACGACGACGGCCGCCTCGACAATGTCATCGAGCGCTTCACGAGCCTGGCCGATGGGGCGATCCCCCCGGCACATCCCAAGACCAAGATCCTGGGCGAGACCCCCAAGCGAGACCTCGCCCTCTCCTGGGAATGGCTCCTGCCCGAGGACGCCGACGAGACCGAAAGCACGCGGCTCGACCGAGAGCAGTGCGCCCGCCTCGTGCGCGAGGTCTGGGTCAAGACCCCGATGCAGTTCCTGGGCAACCGCACCCCGGTCGACGCGGCCAAGGCCGGCGACGCCCTGATCCCGCTCCGCGCGGCCCTCTGCCTCCTCGAGTTCGCCAGCGAGGACTACTCCGACCTCGTCGACTTCCCGAACCTGCGTTCGACCCTCGGCGTCGACCAGGAGCCGAAGGTCGACCCGGCGACGGTGAATGTCGACTCCGTGCATCTCTCCAGGCTCAGGCTGATCCCGGTCGAGCCGCTCAATGATGAGGCCCTCGGCGCCCTCTACCAGAAGGCCCGCCGATTCGCCCTCAGCAAGGTCATGGAGAAGACCCTGCGCGTGCTGGTCGACCGCCCCGAGGCCTGGGAACGCCTGGGACTCCAGTCGGTGACCCTCTTCTCGCAGCTCGCCTTCATCGCCTCGAACGCCGGCCACAAGGCGGAGGCGCTCGAATGGATCGAGCGTGGCCGGAAGCTCGACTCGGACGCCAGGAAGTCCGCCCACGCCCCGCTCTGGGAGATGGTCCAGATCCGCGTCCGCGCCGTCTCCGAGCCCCCCGAGTCGTGGGTCCCGTCCCTCTCGATCGCGCTCGACCGCTCGAAGAACGACCCGGCCGCCAGCCACATCATCATGCTGAACCTGCTGGAGATGGGGCTCCTCCGCCTCGTCCCGAACCCCGACCGGAACGGCGAGGTCTACGTCGATTCCAGGGCCCTGCAGATGGTCCTGGCCGAGTACGGGCCGAGGATCACGACCTCGACCGGCGAGCTCGGCGTCTCGGCGGCGAAGGGGGGAATCTGGACCCCTGGCGAAGGTTCCTCGTCCGGCGGCGGCATCTGGACGCCTGGTTCCGAGTCGGGCACCAAGCCGGCCCAGGATAAGCCCAAGTTGATCCTGCCGGGGACGTGACGGATCGGGCCAAACGGCTCGAATCCGCCGCTTGAAACCTTGGTCGATGAACACGGAGTGGGAGCCGGGCCGGGGCGAAATGCCCCAAGCCCGGCCCCTCTCATTCTCAGGATGGTCCTCGGGAGCAGCGTCGATGTCAGGTCAACAGGGCGGAGGCCCCGAATCGAATCCCGCGCGTGAGGCTGCGGCCCTGTCGCTCGTCCACGAGGGCTGGAGCCACCTCCAGCTCCAGCGACCGCTGGCGGCCTGGGCGTCGTGGCAGTCCGCCCTCCGCGTCGTGCCCGAGTTCCCCGCCGCCACAAGCGCCCTCAACACGCTCGAGCAGGCGACCGAGCTCCCCGCGACGGCCCGCACGAGCCTCCGCTTCCGGCAGCCGACCGACCCCGAGGCCCGCTCGCGCTGGAACGAACTTTTCCAGGGGCGAGACCTCACGCAGCTCGACGCCGCCGAGCAGGTCTTCGAGAAGCTCGTCGACGCCGATGCCAGGGATGCCTCCGCCTGGTTCAACCGGGCGATCTGCGCAGCCTGGCTGGGCAAGAACCCCGAGGCGATCACGTGCCTCGATCAGGCCGTCCAGATCCTTGCCCTCTCTCAGCCCGAGGACGCCGCCTCGGCCTGGAAGATCGCCGAGGTCCTCCGCCAGGGGGCGGGTGCAGAGGCCCTGTGCGACGACCTCCGATACGCCTGGACGCTCGACTGGTCCCGCGAGATCACCGACCGACTCGTCAGCGAAGGGGTCGACCTCCGCGAGTTGCCCCCCGTCGAGGTACCCGCCTTCCCCGCTACCTCGGCCACGGCCGAGATGCGACTCTTCGAGTGGCTCGACAGGCCGATGCCCGAAGAGGGGATCGACTTGAGCCTGGACGACATCCCCCGCGTGATGGCCTCCGTGATCGAGACCCCGCGCAACCTGCGACTCTCGAGCCCGAGGGCGGAGACCCTGGAGTGGATCCGCGAGGAGCTCGAGCCGCTGGTGGATCAACCCCTCGCGAACATCCGCCGCGAGGCATCCCCCCTGCCCCTCCCGCTCGTCGACGCCGCGATCTGGTCGGTCCGACTCCCCCTGAACCTCGACGAGGCCGAGCAGGCGAGGCTCTCCCGCGACCTCGTGGAGTTCTTCTACGAGGACCTCTGGATCCACATGCCTCGACAAGGGTTGGCGGGCCTCTCGCCGCTCGAGGCGTCGAGGCGCATCCGCTCGGGCGACGCGGTCCTCGGCGCGAAGCTCGCCGCGGTGATCAAGTTCCGCGAAGAGCTCGCCGCCCGCCCGCGAGCGGCCTTCCTGTATCAAGGCTATCCCTTCGACCGCCTGCGCAGGCGTCTCGGCCTGGCCACCGAGGATCCGACGACGACCGAGAGCGACGACCCCTCGTGCATGAGCGAGGCCGATCTAGCCGCGCTCGATCCCTCGTCGCTGAAAGCCGAGAGCTTGGCCGAGGCGATCCGATCCGCGCTGGCCTTACGTGAAGATCGCCTGGTCGCCCGTCTAGCCTCGCCGCTGCGAGACTCATCAAGCGAGATCTCACCGAGGATCGCCTCCCGCGACCTGTTCGCCACCCTGATCCGCGAGGCGATGCGGGTCGGCGACCCCGAGCAGGCCCTGGCCTGGGTCGATCTCGCCCTGAAGCCCGCCTCGGATCCGGACGAGCGGCGGACGTACGCCATCTGGCAGGCGGAGATCCAGGTCCGCACCGGCCAGCCCGACGAGGCCGTGCGATCGTACCTCGCCGTCGCGGGCGACATGGGGATGACCCAGTCGCAGTTCCTCGACGCCGCCGAGGACCTCCTCAGCCACGGCCATGCCGAGCACGCGTCCCAGTTCCTCGACCTCGCCAGGGAGTGCTCCGAACTCGACGGCAACCGCAGCCTCGAGGCCCGCAGGCTGAACCTCGAGGCGCAACTGGAACTCGGATCCGTCTGATCCCGCGGGCTCATGTCGTCGGGCATGAGCGTGAAAGCGAGTGCCGCCCTCGCCAAACGACGATTTTCAGATATTGATACAACGACATCTTGACATCTATCTAGCGAGTCCTTGCCGTGAGCGATCTTGGTTCCGAAATCATGGAGAAGGTCCGCTGGACCAGCGACGGGCTCGTGGCGGCAATCGTCCAGGACGTCGACACGCATGAAGTGCTGATGATGGCCTGGATGGATCGCGGTGCGCTCGAGCGCACGATCGAGACGGGGCAGACCCACTTCTACTCCAGGTCTCGCAAGAAGTCCTGGCACAAGGGGGAAACCTCGGGGCACGTCCAGCACGTCGCCTCGATCTGGGTCGACTGCGACGCCGACGTCATCCTGATCAAGGCGAAGCAGGTCGGCGGGGCCTGCCACGAAGGGTACAAGTCCTGCTTCTTCCGACGACTCGAGGGCGACGGCCGGTTTGCGGTCGATGGGACACGTGTCTTCGATGCTCATGAGGTCTACGGAGAAGGGTCCAAAGGGCACGGTCAGGCCGGGTCGTGACGATCCTGGCGACCGGCGGGAGTCGGGCGTGGGCCAGAACCCTCCCCTTCCGCCTCGCCATCGAGTAGACTCTTGGTTTGGATTCTCCGAGGCTCGCGCCAGGTATTGGGATCCGGGTCGTTGCGATGCGAAAGCCGAGATTGATGACGCCGGGGCCGGCACCCGTCCCCGAGGACGTCCTGCTCGAATTGGCCCGGCCGCTGATCCACCACCGCTCACAAGAGGCGAAAGGGGTCATCGAGGAGGTCACGCGCGGGCTCCAGGAAGTCTTCCAGACCCGGAATGACGTCTTCATCCTGGCCTCCTCGGGCACGGGGGCGATGGAGGCGGTGGTCGTCAACGCGATCCCCCGAGGCGCGAAGGCCCTGGTCCTCAACGCGGGGCACTTCGCCGCACGCTGGGGCCTGATGTGCTCGACCTTCGGTAGCGAGCCGATCATGCTAGACACCAAGTGGGGCCAGCCCGTCGACCCCGCGCGGGTCCGGGCCGCCCTGGAGCGACATCCGGACGTCGCCTGCGTGCTCGGCACCCTCAGCGAGACCTCGACCGGCACGGGGCATCCCGTCGCCGAGATCGGCCGGATCGTGGCCGAGACGCCGGCGCTCTTCGCCGTCGACGGCATCTCGGGCGTGGGGGCGATGGAGTGTCGCACCGACGACTGGAAGATCGACCTGCTCTGCGTCGGCTCGCAGAAGGCCCTGATGCTGCCGCCGGGCCTCGCCTTCGTCGCGGTGAGCCCGAAGGCCTGGGCGCAGATTGATTCCTTCGAGTCGCCGAGCTTCTACTTCAACCTCAAGGCGGCCCGCAAGGCGATGCTCGGCTCGGACACGCCGTACACGCCGGCGCATACCTTGATCCTGGCGCTGAGGAAGTCGTTGCAGAGGATCAAGGAAGAAGGGCTCGAGAACGTCTGGGAGCGGCATCGCCGGATGAGCCAGGCCTGCCAGGCGGGCATCCGGGCCCTCGGGCTCGAGCTCTTCAGCGCGAGCCCGGCCGAGGGGATGACCGTCTTCCGGGTCCCCGAGGGCTTCGCCGATTCTGCCATCAGGAGCCGCCTCCAGGAGCTCTTCGGATTGACGACGGTCGGAGGCCAGGGCAAGCTCAAAGGTCAGATAATCCGGATCGGCCACATGGGCTACACCGACGAACTCGACGTCGTCGCGGGGTTGGCCGCTCTGGAGATGGTCATGGATGGCCTCGGTTTCGAGGTGGAGCCCGGTTGTGCCGTGACTGCTGCTCAGCGGGTGTTGCTGACTCGCAAAAAGGCATGATCAACGAGTAAAAACCAGTGGAGAGGTCCCGCCCCCGAGGACCGAGTATTGCCTTTTCTCTAGCAAACGGTCCGCAACGCGGACCTCAGTGGATTGGAGCCAGCGATCGTGGCGCACCGCATCTTGGTTACGGACAAGTTGGCCGAAGAAGGCCTGGAAATCCTCCGCGCCCAACCGGGCCTCGAGGTCGTGGTCAACACGAAGTTCGATCCCGCGGCCCTTCGCGAGGCCCTCAAGGAAGCCGACGGCATCGTCATCCGCTCCGGGACCCAGCTCACGGCCGAGGTCCTGAAGGACCAGCCCAGGCTCAAGGTGATCGTCCGGGCGGGCGTCGGCGTCGACAACATCGACGTCCCCACGGCCACCCGCCACGGCATCGTCGTGATGAACACCCCCGGCGGCAATACGGTCTCGACCGCCGAGCACACGATGGCCCTGATGCTCGCCCTCTCGCGCAACGTCGCCAAGGCGAACGACAGCCTCAAGGGGGGAAAGTGGGACCGCAATAAGTTCACCGGGTCACAGCTCGGCGGCAAGACCCTCGGCATCGTCGGCCTCGGCCGCGTCGGCCAGGCCGTCGCCAAGCGTGCCCAGGGGTTCGACATGCAGATCGTCGGCTTCGACCCGTTCCTCTCCGCCGAGCGCGCGGCGGAGCTCGGGATCGAGAGCATCCCGGTCCTCGACGACCTCTGGAGCAAGTGCGACTACATCTCGCTGCACACCCCGCTCTCGGCCGAGACCAGGAACCTGATCGGCAAGGCGGAAATCGCCAAGATGAAGTCCAACGTGCGCATTATCAATTGCGCCCGCGGCGGCCTCATCGATGAAGAGGCCCTGGCCGAGGCCATCACCGCCGGCAAGATCGCCGGCGCGGCCGTGGACGTCTTCGAGCCCGAGCCCCCGCCGATGGACAACGTCCTGGTCACCCACCCCGGCGTCCTCGTCACGCCGCACCTCGCCGCCTCGACCGAGGAAGCCCAGATCTCCGTGGCCGTCGAGGCCGCCCGCCTGCTCTGCGACTACTTCCAGCGCGGGCAGATCCGATTCGCCGTCAACATGCCGACCCTCGACCGCGCCGAGCTCGAGGAGATCCGCCACTACCTCGACCTCAGCCGACGCCTGGGCATGCTCCACGCCCAGATGGATCGCGGCACGGTCAAGAGCGCGACCGTGAAGTACACCGGCGAGGTCGCCGCCAAGAACACGCGGATGATCACCGCGAGCTTCGCCGCCGGCTGGATGGAATCCGCCCTGGGCGAGGAAGTCAACCTCGTCAACGCCGAGCTGCTCGCCAAGGAACGCGGCATCTCCATCGTCGAGGTCAAGACGACCGAGCCTGGTGACTTCGGCTCGATGATCCAGACGGAAGTCGCCACCGAGCGCAAGACGTACGTCGCGGCCGGCGCGATCTTCGGCAAGCAATTGCTGCGGCTCGTCAACCTCGGGCCCTACCGGCTCGACGCCCACCTCGAAGGCGCATTGCTCGTCTTCACCCACCGCGACGTCCCGGGCCTTATCGGCTTCATCGGCACGACGTTCGGCCGCCACAACGTCAACATCGCCCAGATGAACGTGGGACGCGAAGCCGCCGGCGGTGAGGCGATCGGCGTGGTGAACCTCGACTCGATCCCGACCGAGGCCGCCCTCGAAGAGGTGAAGGCCAACCCCAACATCCTCAGCCTGAGCGTCATCAAGCTCCCCGCGGCCGGCGAAGTCCCGTCGTGGATGGCCTGAGGACGATCGCCCGACCTTCCTCGCGGAACGGTCGGGCGAACCGAATGCAACTCAATGCGAAAGGGCCGGCGTCTCGCGACGTCGGCCCTTTTCATTGGCGTTAACAGACGAGCGAGGAGATCGGGCTCAGTCGAGGGCGACCGTGACCGTCTTCAGCTCGGTGTAGTTGTCGAGGGCCTTCTCGCCGAGCTCGCGGCCGATGCCGCTTCGCTTGAACCCGCCGAACGGGGCGGCGGCGTCGAACACGTCGTAGCAGTTCACCCAGACCGTGCCCGCGCGGACGCGGTCGGCGACGGCGTGGGCCTTGCCGATGTCGCGGGTCCAGACGGCGGCGGCGAGGCCGAAGTCGGTGGTGTTGGCCCGCTGGATCACCTCTTCGATGTCCGAGAACTTGATGACGGAGAGGACCGGCCCGAAGATCTCGTCGCAGGCGATCGCCATGTCATCCTTCACGTCGGCGAAAATCGTCGGAGAGATGAAGAAGCCCTTATCCCCGTAACGCTCGCCGCCAGCGACGCAGCGGGCTCCTTGCGCCTTGCCCTTCTCGATGTACGACAGGATCTTGTCGAACTGGGCTTTGTCGACCTGCGGCCCCTGTTCTGTGGCGGTGTCGAAGGGGTCGCCGAGCTTCCGCTCCTTCACCTTGGCGGCGAGACGATCGACGAACTTGTCGTAGACCGTATCCTGCACGAACAGGCGGCTGCCCGCGCAGCAGCACTGCCCCTGGTTCAGATAGAGGCCGAGGACCGCACCTTCGATGGCGGCGTCGAGATCGGCGTCGTCGAAGACGATGTTCGGGCTCTTGCCGCCGAGCTCGAACGTGATTCGCTTCATCGTGTCGGCGGCCGACTTCATGATGATCTGGGCGGTCCGCCCTTCACCCGTGAAGGCGATCTTGTCGACCCCCGGATGGGCCACGAGGGCCGCGCCTGCGGTCTCGCCGAAGCCCGGGACGATGTTGACGACGCCCGCGGGATACCCGGCCTCGAGGGCCAGCTCACCCAGGCGGAGGGCGGTCAACGGGGTCTGCTCGGCCGGCTTGAGGACCACGGTACAGCCGGCGGCGAGGGCGGGGCCCCACTTCCAGGCGACCATCAGCATGGGGAAATTCCATGGGATGATCTGCCCGGCGACGCCGATCGGCTCGCGCTTGGTATAGCAGAAATACTTGCCCCGGACGGGGATCGTCTGGCCGTGGATCTTGTCGGCCCAGCCCGCATAGTAGCGGAAGCAGTCGACGACCAGGGGGAGATCGCCGTTGCGGCTCTCGGAGATCGGCTTGCCGTTGTCGAGGGTCTCGAGCTCGGCCAGCTCGTCGATGTTCTGCTCGATCAGGTCGGCGAGGCGGTTCATCAGCCTGCCGCGGTCCCTGGCATCCATCTTGCGCCAGGGGCCGGAGTCGAAGGCCTTGCGTGCGGCCTTGACGGCGAGGTCGATGTCGGACGCGTCCCCCTCGGAGACGTTAGCGATCAGCTCTTCCGTCGCCGGGTCGTAGGTCTCGAAGGTCCTGCCGCTCAGGCTTTCGCGCCATTGACCGTCGATCAACAGCTTGGTCTGGAACGTCCGACGCGTGGCGCGCCGGGGTTCGGTTATGGTCGCCATGTTGCCCCTCCCATTACCGCCTTGATGGGTAGCGCGTACTTCCCCTCGCGGAAGCACGCGCCTCGTCAACTTTCATCATAGGGTCGAATGCTCGTCCGAACAAGCAAGCGACCCTCCAGGCCAGGAACCGCCGAGGCTATTGCCGCCGGGTTGATCCTGCCTTCGGGCCTTGATTCAGGCTGGCGAAGCGATCACCAGACGTCGATCGGCCCCGAGGGGACGGGGACCCTCGGCTCGAAATGGCCGGGGAGCGGCGACGAAGGCCCGGCTTCGAGGATCGAGGCGACGGTCGCGTCGAAGAGATCCACGCTCGAGAGATTGATCAGCCGATGATAGAGGGACTTCTGGGGCCGGATGAAGTGGCTATACCACTTGATGATCTTGCGGAACTGGAGGCAGGCATGACGCTCCCCTCGCCTGGCGACGAGGCCATGGAAATGCCGCTGCATGACGCCCACCCGTTCCTCGAAGGTCGGCTCCGGGCCCGGCGAGCCGAACTCGGACCAGTGGACGAGTTGTCGGAACAGGAACGGGTTCGAGAGGGCTCCCCGACCGATGGAGATCGCCGCGCAGTTTGTCTCGCGGAACATCCCCTCGGCGTCGGCGAGCGTCCTGATATCGCCATTGCCCACGATCGGG
This sequence comes from Singulisphaera chitinilytica, assembly GCF_049331405.1. Classification (NCBI taxonomy): domain Bacteria; kingdom Pseudomonadati; phylum Planctomycetota; class Planctomycetia; order Isosphaerales; family Isosphaeraceae; genus Singulisphaera; species Singulisphaera chitinilytica. The sequence goes on along the minus strand of NZ_CP186274.1, from coordinate 3,484,939 downwards.
ATCGTCTCGACCGCCTCGACCACCGCGCGGATCCCGCTCCGATCGACGGAGCCCCGGAACCCTTGCTCTCGGGTGCGCCCGTGGACGATCACCCCGGCGACGCCCACCTTCTCGAATGAGCGGGCGAGGGCCGGGGCGGTATGATTCTCGGCGTCCCAGCCGAGCCGCATCTTGACGGTCACCGGGATGTCGACCGCGTTGACGACCGCTTCGACGAGGGCCGTGGCGGAGTCGGCCTGGCACATCAGGGCGGATCCGCCCCCGGTCTTCACGACCTTGTTGACGGGGCAACCCATGTTGATGTCAACGACCGCGGCCCCCTGGTCGGCGGCCCAGCGTGCGGCGTCGCGCATCTCGGGGATGACGTGCCCGTAGATCTGGATCGACAGGGGTCGATCTTCGGGGCAGGTCTCGGCCAGTTCGAACGCCCGAGCCCTGCGCTCGAGGATCGACCGGGCGTTGACGAGGTCGGTCGTGGCCAACCCAAGGCCGCCGCAATCCCTGACCGCGAGCCGGAAAGCCATGCTCGTGTAGCCGGCCAGGGGCGCGAGGAAGAAACGCGACGGGATCGCGACCCCTCCGATACTCAGGGGCTCGCGAAGCCTGGCTGGCGCCGTGGGGAAAACCTCCGGTCCATGGGTCACGACGTTCAAACTCCAGGTCAGAGAGATTCGGCCGGATGGCGATGGTCGAGGGCGATCTCGAGAGGCCTACTCCCTCTATCTTCTTCAGTCAATCCAATATTCTAAAGGCTATTCCGGCATCTTGTACACAACATGTTGCCATTTATCGCCTTACGCGTCAAGCCTCGCAGACGAGCGTACGAAAGCCCCGTGAAAGAGCGGCTGACCCCGACCGACAAGGTGATTGCAGCCACGCTGCACCATTGGCCGCAGGCCAAGGCGGCCAGCCGGCTCCCAGATCTTCCGAGACCTAAATCATGCAGAGATTGGAAGTTTGAGAGAAAACCTCTGGGCCATCCAGCCGGCGAGTCATTTTTCGATTTTGGCATGTCAGATTCAACTGCCCACCGGGGAATAAGCTTCATATCACGCTGAAGAAGATTCCTCCAGGCGTTCGTACCGTTCCTAGGCCAGTTCGGCTCTTTCGGTCATTCCGTTAAAGTGGTGCCACTTTGCCGCGAGGGGGCGGATGCTCACCATGATGAGCCGGTGCGTCGTTGGGCGGGTCTCCCAATGGGCGCGGGGGTGCGATGGTGCATTCGTCATGAGTTAATAGGACCTCGGCGTGGCTGCCTGAGGGCAACCCGGCAAGGGCAACGGTCGCTCGCCTTCGGAAGGCGCCTTGTCCTGGGGGTCGACAACGCCCGGCATCAACAGGTTCCTTAACCATACCAGTCATCACGTTTCGGTCGAACAATATGCTTCAGCGCTCAGAAATCGATGCGATCGTCGGCGAGACGCTGCAAGGGGACAAGGAAGCCTTCCGGAAGATCGTGCGTGAATACTCCCTGTCATTGCGGAGCTTCATCGCGGCCTCCGTCCACGGGATGGACGCCGTGGATGACCTGGCCCAGGAGGTTTTCTTCGCCGCGTTTCGGAACCTGCGGGAATTCCGGAGGGGGGATGACTTCGGCCACTGGCTGAGGGGGATTGCCCGTAACAAGATCTACAAATATTTGCGGAGTTCTTCTCGCCGCAATAAGGCCATGGAACGATTCCTCGAACGCGTGGTCGGGCTGACGGAACGAAGCCTCGAGCGTGCCGTCGCCGGCGATCGCTCGGAATCCATCGAGGTGCTGCTCCTTTGCGTCGGACGGCTCCCCGACCGTTTACGCCGGGTCGTCCATGCCGGCCTCGAGGGCGACAAGCCGGCAGACCTAGCCTGCGAGCTGAACACGACCGTCGGGGCCATTTATCGGCTCCACTATCGCGCGAATCAACTCCTACGCGACTGCATGCAAGAAATGAACGAATGATGGATACCGACTTGGTTGATCTGATCTCGGCGTGGCGGGGGGCGGAACTCGCTCCGGCCCGCTATGAGGCTTTGATTGCGCGCCTCGAGGGCGACCAGGAGTTCCTCCAGGCCTTCGTCGAAGAGATCCGCATGCTGGGCATGCTCAAAGCGGTGCAATCGACGGCCCCTCGTTGGCTCGCACTGCATGAGGCGATCGGATGGGGGGAACCGACGGAGGCGGTCGGCGAGTTGGAGGAAGAAGACAGGATTATGGGGCATCTCCGAGAGAGTGCCCCCCTCCGACTGACTCGCTCGCTCAGATGGGGGTTTGGGGCACTGGCGGCGACGATCCTGTTGAGCTTCCTGGCCTGGGCCGCATGGCCCCAGAAGGGGCGGATCGGCCCGGACTGGAATCGGACGGCCGCGAACGAGCCCGGGGAAGACCTTGCGGTCCTGTCGAAGCTCGAAGGCGTCACATGGGAGAGTTCCGATGGGCGAGGCCCATCGGAGGGCAGCCTGCTTCCCTCCGGCCGCTTCCGCCTCCGCTCGGGCTCGGTGGTCCTCGTTTTCCTCAACGGCGTGACGCTCACGTTGGAAGGCCCGGCCGATATCGACCTCGTCTCGATCAACCGGGTCTTCTGCCGCCAGGGGCGACTCCGGGCGAGGGTGCCGAAGGGGGTCGAAGGCTTCGTCGTCGCCGGACGAGAGTCGGCCGTCGTCGACCTCGGGACCGAATTTGCGATGAACGTCGAGCCGAACGGGAAGTCACGCGTCATGGTCTTCGAGGGTGCGGCCAAGGCCTCATTGCTCGATCCCAAGGGGTTTACCAGGCGAACCCAGCGGGTAGAGGAGAACAAGCAGTTCGACGTCGACCCAGGGTCGGGCCTCATCGCCGAGTCTGTCGCGCGGCCCGAGGAATTCATATCCACCCCACACCGACGTTTGCCGTCCCTGCGACTGTCCCCTTCCTATGCCAACTCGGTCAGGAAGTCGCAACCACTGGGTTACTGGAGATTCGGGACAATCACGGGGCTTGGAGTCCCCAATGAGGTCTTGGGCGGGCCGCCGCTACGCCCTGGAGGACAAGTCCGGATCGAGTCGGATCCGGATTCGGATTCGAACAACAAGCATGCCGCATTCGTGGCCTCCGCGCCCGAGTCATACCTGACCACGGACTCGCCCTGGATGCTCAGCCGAGGCTCCAGGCACGCGATCGAATTCTGGTTCCTCTCGGAGTCGATCAATTGCGCCTCGCTCGTTGGCCTCTACCCCGCCGAGAACAATCTCCCCAGGACCCTGCGATACAAGCATTTCATGCTGGTCGAGGCCACCGCCTACCCGACGCTCTCGCTGGAGAAACCGGCGTCGGTCCGGTTCCTGCGACGCTGGCTGCGATCCGTCGACCTCGCGGCGGAGGACGACTCTCTTTTTTCGCAGCGCAACTACGTGCCGGGTCGTTGGCACCATGTCGTCGCCCAGAGGAACGGGGAGCAAATGGAACTTTACGTGGATGGTGTACGCGACCATGCAACGACCTCCGAGAGCGATCCTCCGGGCATCCTCTACCACTTGGTGGTGGGGAGGAGGACCGCCGAACCGACGCAATTGCAGGAAAGTCGGCCGTTCGTCGGACGAATGGACGAGCTCGCCCTCTACGATCACCCGCTCAGCCAGCAGGAGGTGCTCAGCCACTTCCGATTGGCCGCGCCAGAGTCGGAAGCCAGGTAAGGAGCCGCGGGACGATCGTCGATCGTCGACCGTTGCAACATGCACGCCCGACACGGGCCATCGCCTTCGGACGCGAAGTCTCGGTCGCCCCAAATTCGCAGCTCCACCTGGACAGCTCGCCACGGCTTGGGAACGGTTCGGGGACTTCGCATTGCCTTCGCATCGTGCCTGCGAACGGCCGGATGACCAGGCAAATCCTATCCATGAATTTCACATCACATCATGATATTTTTTAGAACTGAGGAGGCGATTGATCGATGCGTTATCTCCGGTCAGGCTCGTTCGGCCTTGGGTTGTCGCTCGTCCTTGGGACGATCTCGGCCTGCGACGACGGCGGCTCTTCGTCCGAGGTGCACCGTACCGCCGAGTTTCAGAAGGCCGCGCTCAATTCTCGGGACGCGATGCTGGAGCACATGAAGTCACAGCAGAAGGTCAGGAGCCATGTCAAGGCGAGATGATCTGCACCTGATCCCCTGGGAAAGGAGGGTGTAACTCCCGGAGTCAAACGTATCGGGTGGCCGCCCATCGATCGGCGGATTCGAGTGTCATCGAGGTATCGTCGATCGAGTAACTTCGGTCGCAGCTCGACGCGAGGTCGCTCGGGCCTCCGACCGGACACGGTTAGTGAAAGTGCCCATCGCCAGGCCCGGGATCATCGTTATCCCGATCCCGTCTGATATCCATGGCCCGATTCGCGTTGGCGACCTCGTCATTCGGGACCCGATGTATCGTCCAGCCAGGTCAATCTTCAAGGTTTTTGGAGGTCTTCATGCTACGTAATCGACGCGGATTCACGCTGATCGAACTCCTCGTTGTCATCGCGATCATCGCCGTGCTCATTGCCCTCCTCCTGCCGGCGGTCCAGGCGGCGCGCGAGGCGGCCAGGAGGGCCCAATGCATCAACAACCTGAAGCAACTCGGCCTGGCCTTGCACAATTACCACCAGGCCGTCGGCTCCTTCCCGATGATGAACGGCATGGCATATACTGACCCCCCCGCGAGCCAGAGCACGCTGACGGGCTGGGGCGTCTTCGGCGCGCACGCCTACCTGCTGCCTTACCTCGAGCAGAACAACATCTATAACTCCTGCAACTTCTGCTGGACGAGCTTCCTCTTCCCCGACGGCAGCGGCAACGGCTCGATGTCCGCCACAAACCGCACGGTCTGGCACACCAAGATCGCATCATACATGTGCCCTTCCGACGGAGAAGTCGGAATCAATAACATCTGTAGTTATCAAGGGAACTGCGGGACGGGCACCAATTTCGAGAACACCTTCGACACGAATGGCATCTTCGCCAACCACGTGGCCTACGACATCGCCCGGGTGACCGACGGCACCTCGAACACGATCGCGGCCACCGAATCCCTCGTAGGCGCGTCGGGCACCAAGCGGCATCGTTGGATGAAATCAGGCCTGATCGGGGGCACTAATGCCCCGGATCCGATCAACCTCAGGGACGCGCGCACGAATCTCGCCGGCATCCTTGCCCAGGCGGCCCAGTGCCAGGCCGCGATCACGAGCCCCAGCCCATTTTCCGACAAGGGGTATTGCTGGCAAGTCGGCGCCCCCGGTTTCACCATGACCAACATCATCTTCACCCCCAACTCCTCCCAGTTCACATTCTCAACCTGCCGTCTGACCTGCAATGACGGCTGCGGGGTCGACTTCGGGCAGTTCCAGGTCCCTTCGAGCAACCACCCCGGCGGCGTCAACGTTGCCTTCGCGGACGCCTCGGTCCGGTTCGTTAAAGATTCGATCAACCAAATGACGTGGATGGCGCTCGGAAGCCGCGAGGGAGGCGAGGTGATCTCCGCCGACAGCTACTGACGTTTTCATGCTTCACGAGGGGAGCGGCCCCGGCTCCGGGCAAGACCCGGGGAAACTCGGACGACGTTCGGGAAAGGGCACCTCCCCTCGGCTCTCCATGGGATGACCGATGAATCGCTCGTTGCGTTGTTCGCTGGCGATCCTTGCCCTCCTGCGTTTCGGTGGGATGGCCCGGGGGGAACCCTCGGACGTGGTCGCGGCGGTTCGTCCGACCCTGGAGCGGTACTGCCTCGGCTGCCACTCCGCGAAGTCGCCGAAAGGTGGCATCGACCTCTCCGGGCTCACCGACGAGCATGAGGGCCCGCTCGACATCGAGCTCTGGGGCCGAGTCGCCGAAGCGATGAGCGAACAAACGATGCCTCCAGCCGGCAAGGAAGGGCCGGACGAAGCCGAGAGGGACCGGATAATCCGGGCGGTCGAGCAAAGTCTCGAGGCGTCCGAGGGCGTCAGAGATCCCGGCCGACGGACCATCCAGCGCCTCACGCGAGTCCAATATAGCAACACGATCCGCGACCTCCTCGGCGTGGACACGAACGTGTCCGATGGTTTCCCGGTCGACGGCGCGGGTGGCGGGGGATTCGACAACAACGGGTCGACACTCTTCGTCTCTCCGATCCTGATGGAGAAGTATCTTGATGCCGCCGACACCCTCCTCGCGAGGGCCGACCCTTCGCGATACCTCGCGAGCAGGCCGAGCATCGAGGTGTCGAAGGAATCCGCGGCACGGTCCTGTCTTGAGGACTTCGCCACGCGTGCCTATCGCCGGCCCGTCTCCGTCGAAGACATGGCGCGTCTCATGCGCCTGTTCAGACGGGCTGACGAGCTCAATCGACCCTTTGGAGAGTCGATCCGACTGGTCCTGCGCGCCGTGCTCGCTTCGCCGAACTTCCTGTTCCTCGTCGAGCGCGACCGGGAAGGAACGGGGCCTCATCGGGTCGACGATCATGAATTGGCATGTCGGCTCTCGTACTTCCTCTGGTCTTCGATGCCCGACGACACCCTGCGTGGCCTCGCCGATCAGGGTAGATTGCACGAGCCGGAAGTCCTCGACGCCCAGGTCCGCAGGATGATCGACGACCCCAGGTCGCGGGAGTTGGCCAAGGATTTCGCAAGTCAGTGGCTGGGAGTGAGGGCACTGACCAGTCCGAACGGCACGGATCGCTCGCGATTCTCCGAGTACACACCCGGGCTTCGCGAAGCGATGGTGGAAGAAGTCATCAGCTCGTTCGACGCGGTGCTTCGCGATGACGCGCCGGTGCTGGACCTAATCGAGGCCAATTACATCCACGTGAATGAAATCCTCGCCCGGCACTATGGCATCAGCGGGGTTGTCGGCCCTGATTTCCGCAAGGTGGGGATCGAGGATCGCCGTCGAGGCGGGGTCCTCGGCATGGCCGCGGTCCTGACCTTGACCTCATACGCCGAGCGGACCAGCCCCGTCCTGCGAGGGCGGTGGATCCTCGCGGAGCTCCTGGGTACGCCGCCGCCTCCGCCGCCGCCGAACGTCAAGGTCCTCCCGCTCGAGGACAAGCCGATCGACGGGATGACCTTCCGGCAGCGACTGGAGCGGCATCGTGCACAAGAGGCCTGCGCCTCATGCCATTCCAAGCTCGACCCGCCGGGATTCGCCCTTGAGGGGTTCGACCCTCTCGGCCGCATTCGCTCCAGCATCGGCGGAAGCCCGGTGGACGATTCGGGAAAGTTGCCGTCCGGAGAATCCTTCCGGGGGGCCATCGAACTGAAGAAAGTCCTGAGGGAACGCAAGAAGGAACTCTTCCTCCGCAATCTCACCCGACGCATGCTCTCATACGCGCTCGCGAGAGGGCTCGAGCCTTTCGATGCGCCGACCGTCAAGGAGATCATAGCGAAGCTTGAGGAGCGGGATTATCGCAGCCGGACGCTCGTGACGGAAATCGTCAGGAGCTTCCCGTTCCAGTACCGTCGCAACGAACCAATCGTCGGGGGACCAGCGAAATGAGGAGCAAGAGCCTACGGATCTCGCGCAGGACTATGCTTCGTGGCGTGGGAGCCACCCTGGGATTGCCGCTCCTGGATGCGATGCACGTCGTATCGGCCAAGGCCCTCACCGTGGAGGCTGCCGCTCCGCCGACGAGGATGGCGTTCCTCTTCTTCCCGAACGGGGTGAACCAGGGGACATGGACCCCGGAGGGGGAAGGTCGGTTGCTCGAGCTTTCATCAGCCCTGCATCCCCTGGGCGCCCTGAAGGACGAAGTGCTCGTCCTCACGAACCTGACGAATATGGCTACGGACACCGGCGATGGTCATTACGTCAAGGACGCCGCCTTCCTGACCGGCACCACGATCACCCGGACGACCGGCGCCGAGCTCAACGCCAACGGGATCTCCGTCGACCAGCTCGCCGCGCAGCGGATCGGCAACCTCACCCCGTTGCCTTCGCTCGAGCTTGCGGTCGAGCCGGTCACGACAGGGGTCGACACCGTCGTCGGCTACACGCGCCTTTACGGTTCTCACATCTCCTGGTCAACCCCGACGACGCCGGTGGCCAAGGAGATCAATCCCAGGCTGGCATTCGATCGGCTGTTCCGCCCGGGCGTCGGGCGGACGAGGGACGCGGCCGACGACCGAAGCGTACTCGACCTCGTCTCGGCCGAGGCGAAGGCACTCCGATCCCAGGTCGGAGGAGACGATCGACACAAGCTCGACGAATATTTCGACTCGGTGCGAGCCGTCGAGAGGCGCGTTGCATTCGACGCGGATCATCGCCTCGCCCAGGTCCGAGACGACCCAGCCGCGAACAAGGACCTTGAAGCTCTCGGCGGGCGCATCGACCTCTACCATAAGGATCCCGGACGACTCCGCGAGCGGAGCATGGACCACACGGAGCATGCGAGGCTGATGCTCGACATCATCCTGCTGGCATTCCAGACCGACTCCACGCGAGTGGCGAGCTTCATGTTCGGCAACGCCGTGAGCGGGAAGGATTTCTCCTTCCTGGAAGGCGTGAAATCCTCTCACCACGACATTTCCCACCACGAGGACGACAAGTCCAAGCTCGAACAATACACCAAGGTCACAGCCTGGCACGTGGAACAATACGCCTATCTCCTCGAAAGGATGTCGAGGGTCCGCGAGGGAGAGAAGACGCTGCTCGACAACTCGATGGTGCTCCTCGGCTCGGCCTTGCGCGACGGCAACACCCACAATCCCCATAACCTCCCGATCCTGCTGGGTGGCCGAGCGGGGGGAACCCTCAGTCCCGGTCGCCACATCCGCTACGGCAAAGATACACCGCTTTGCAATCTGTATGTCTCCATGCTCCACCGTGCAGGCTCGCCGGTCGAACGCTTCGCCGATAGCAATGGCCCCTTACCGGGGCTCGACGTCCCCGATTTCAAGCCGCCCGGACAAGTTGATGACCCGCAAATGCCCAGGACGACTTAAGCTCGACTTGAGCTGCTTGATGTTCATATCTAGCCAATAAGTCCCCGGCATTCCGGGGCATCGATCGATGGAACTCCTCGGCCGGAGGCCGAGTTACTTAGAAGGGCCCGCCTAAAGGACCCGATTCCTGACGAAGTCCGTTCAAGGCTATCGAGGTTAATCCAGGTTCAGCTCGCCCTGCCGACGCGATTTCAACAAGTCATGTTGGATGAGGACAGCGCCCTTGCCCATCAGGACCTCGATCGTGTTCGCCGCGCCCCAGTAAATCAATTTTAGATCACATGCAACCATTTAATTTTCAATGAGGCTCCTCGGCCGGAGGCCGAGGTATCAGGAAGGCCCCCCGAGGGGGCCCGATACGTGAGGAAGCCCCCGTTGGGGGCGATGACTTGAGTCGCTCCGTCGGAGCCCGGTACATGCGGTAGCCCCCGCGGGGGACCGTAAGGCCAGGAAGGCCCCCTCGGGGCCTACGGGGTTACTCCAGGTTCAACTCGCCCTGCCGACGATCCAGCTCATCCTGCTCGCGGATGTACTGCCGCACCCGGGCCTCATCAAGGCCCACCGTGCTCACGCAATAACCCGTCGCCCAGAAATGCAGGCCCGTCATCCGGCGCTCCTTCAACAGCTCACGATGGATCCGGACGGCGCTCTTGCCCTTCAGGAACCCGATCGTGTTCGCCACGCTATACTTGGGCGGTATGCTCAAGCACAGGTGGATGTGGTCGGGCATCGCGTGCCCTTCCAACAGATCGATCCCGCGTTGACGGCACAATTCCCGAAGGATCGGGCCGATCTGATGCCGAAGCCTTCCGTAGAAGACTTTGCGGCGGTACTTCGGTATGATCACGACGTGGTACTTGCATTCCCACCGGACATGGGAAAGGCTCTGCCATTCGTGCATAGGCTCCTCCTTCCTGCCCCTCGGGGCCTTCCTGGAAGGAGGAGCCTATTTCATTGCACGTCGGATCGCTCGAAGCTCTTCGGGTCGCACGGCCAGAGGCCGTGGATTTATGACGTATTAATGCATCGACCAACAGCTCGATCCCACGCCGCCGGCGCAACTCCCGAAAGATCGGCCCAATCAGGTTCCGAAGCCTCCCCTAGAAGACTTTGCAGCCAAACTTCGGTATGATCACGACGTGGCGCCTGCACTCCCACCGGACATGGGAGAGGCTCTGCCATTCGTGCTCAGGCTCCTCCTTCCTGCCCCTCGGGGCCTACCCGGAAGAGGGAGCCTATTTTATTGCGCCCTGGGTCGGTCGAAGCTCTTCGGGTCGCACGGCCAGAGGCCGGTGATTTATGTTGTATCACCACATTGGCACTCACAATCGCAGCATACGATTGCCATTTCCTGCGTAATCCGAAAGATTGCGACCATGCTCACGAGAGGAACTCGAATCGATGGCGAGGGGTGATGCGGATTCCGAGTACGAAGTCCTCACGACCCCCGCGGGGGAGGAGCTCCTCAGCGAGGTGGCCCGCGTACCATCTCCGGGACCTTCGGAGCTTGCACGCTGGCGCCGAGTCGCCTCCGCGGAGCTCGTGACGGCCGCGGTGAGACTCAGCACGACGCGGCGACGGGCGGCCTCGAAGTTCTCCAGGGCCGCGGAGATGTGGCTGGAGTCGGTCGGTTTCGAGCAGGCCACGGCCGAACTCGTCGCGAAAGCGAAAGCCAGGCGGTTCGGCTCGAACCTCGTGGTCGACTTCTGCGCGGGGATCGGTGGTGATAGCCTCGCACTCGCGGCCGAGGGGAAAGTCATCGCCGTCGACTCCGACCCCGGCATGTGCCGTCGCATCGCCTGGAACGCCGAGGTCTACGGCGTCGGCGGGAACCTCCTGCCCGTGCAGTCGAAGGCCGAGACGTTGCCCTTGCCGACCGGGGCCTTCGTCCACGTCGACCCCGATCGTCGCGCCGGCGATTCCAAAAAGGGGCGGGCCCGCCTGCTCCAGGATTATGTCCCCAGCCTCGAGTTCCTCGGCAGCCTCCCCAACCGCAGCCCCGGCGGGGCCGTGAAACTGGGGCCGGCGAGCGACTTCGAGGAGTCGCCCGAATTCTCGGCCTGGGAGATCGAGATCGTGAGCCTCGGCGGGGAATGCAAGGAGGCCACGGCCTGGTTTGGCGAGCTCGCCACCTGCCGACGACGAGCCACCTGCCTGCCTCAAGGGGCGACGTGGACCGAGAAGGACGGCCCCGGCGGTCGGTCCGCACCGAGCCGGGAAGTGTCGAGATGGATCTACGACCCTGATCCCAGCCTCTCGAGGACGCGTCTCCTCGACAGCTTCGTCCTGGCGCATGACCTCGCCCGGGTCGCGCCGACGATCGACTTCCTCACGTCCGAGGCGTTCGTGACCTCGCCATTCCTCGCGTCTTACGAGGTCATCGAGACCGCACCCGTCGATCGCAAAGCACTGCGGCGTCTCATCGCGCGTCATCAAGTCGGGGTCCTCGACATCAAGCCGCGAGGAGGCCTGAACGTGAAACCGGAAGAGTTGCGCAAGGAGCTCAAGCTGGAAGGTCCGAACCGGGCGACGCTCTTCCTCTGGGGAGGTCATGTCCCCTCGCAGGCCGTCCTGGCGAGGCGATGGGCCGGCGAGGATGACGCTCTCAAGCCCTGATGTCTTGCACAACAGAATTCGAGCATTCTTCCGCTTGAAAAAGCGAATGGGATTGGCACCTCGGAGAATGAGGTGCCAATCCCTTGGATGATCCTGCGGTCACTTCTTCGAGCGAGTCGCGGTCACTCAGGTTTCCGCTCGCTCACGGCTCTCGGGTTCCTCGGCCGAGCCGTTGCCGGAGTTGCCGTTGCCACCGTTCGAGCCGTGGCCGTTGGTCGGGCCATGGCCGTTCTCGGCCGGGGGCGCCGTGTTGTAGTCCTTGGTGGCCTCGACCGCATCGTTGTAGATGGCGGCCCAGTCGATCCCACCGTCCTCGGCGACGACCCTGGGCTCGTTGCTGACGGGCGGAGCCGACTCGAACGACGGCTGGGTCGTTGCCGCGGCCTCGTCCGAGGTGTCGAAGGCGTCCGCGGCATCCGCATCGGTCGAGCGGGGGATCCTGGCGAAGCCCGGGGGCATCTCGTCCAGCGATCGATAGTTCACCGAGGGCTCATCCGACGTATCGAAGCTCGGGGGGGCATCGGCGTCGGTCGAGCGCGGGATCGGCGTGAAGCCGTACGGCAGGTCGCTCGGCGGGGCGGAGTACTCCGAGGGAGGAGCCTCGAACGAGTCCGTATAACTCGGCGAAGGGGCGGGCGCCGGGGCATCGGGGGCACCGGCTCTCGCTTGGGTGAGTTCGAAGGGAGCCTGCGGGGCGCCGTTGGGTCGATTCCGCATGCGATCGCGGACGTAATCGTACCACTCGGTGTCCTCGGGGACACCGTAGGGGCGGAACTTCTCGAGCTTGCCTTCTTCCTCGCTGAAGAAGAGGGCCCGGAGCTCGCCGAGCTTGCCGGCCGCCGGGGAGTCGATCAGGGAGCTCGAGTCGTTGGCGCTCATCTGGAAGAGCACGCGGATTTCGAACTCCTTCAGGCCCTGGCGGTCGAAGGTCCGGTTCAGGTTGTTGAGGCTATCGCACCAGATGATGGTGTGGATGTTGACCGGCGGGCCGTCGCGGAGGATGTTGGCGAACAGCTTGGCCGTCGGCAGGGCCTTGTCGTCGGAGCGGCTGCTGAAGCCGAAGTCGTCCTCAGATTTGCGCAGGTCGCGGAAGCGTTGGAGGTCGTAGATGAAAAGGTAGATCGGCGGGGTCTCGCCGATCTCGCTCTGCCGGCGATCGACCTCGCCGGCGATCTCGGCGATGACCGACTTCACTTCACGCCAGCTGACGTCCCGGATCGGGTGCGGGATCACGTCGGCGAGCCTGCCGAGCGTGCCCGCGGCACTGGAGTCGACCGGCGTGCCGTCGAAGACGTAGAAGCGGGCCCCGACCGCCGGGCTCGAGGGCCGGACCGGGACGTGCTGGGCGGCGATGCTCACCAGCGAGGTGATCATGATGCCGAGCGCACCCGGGCCGTTCTGGCCGACGATCAGGAGGTTGCTTCCGCTCTGCGGGCGGAAGACGGCGGCCGTGGGGTCCTTGATCGCGATTGCCTCGCCGAGCCAGCTCGTATCGGCCTTCGGGGGCGTCGGCCAGTCCTCGGCTTGCAGCAGGCCGGCGAGCAGGTGGTTCCTGGCGGGGACCGCCGGCAGGTTGCCTTCGAAGACGATCTGCTCGGTCGGCGGCCGGTTCTGGGCCTTCGCGAGGGCCTGGAGGTCTTCCAGGTATTCTTCCCGGCGGCTGTCCGACAGCCAGACGACCTGGAAGAAGTTGTTCCCTTCCACCGTACCGTTCTGGTCATTGTAGATCGCCTCGCCGGGGCGTGTCAGCAGGCGAGCGGCCGAGTTGTCCTCGCTCAAGATCAGGTTCGAGTCCGACTCGGAGCACTGGAGGGCGATGCGCACCGCCATCTGGCCGAGCGTGCTGCGGGCGAGCGAGTAGGCACCGCCGAGCGACTGAGAGCCGAGGTTGACGTGGACGCCGAAGGCACGACCCTGACGGACCAGACGGTCGAGCAAGAGGCCGACATCCTGGGCGATCTTGTCATCCTCGACGAAGAACTCCTGGAACTCGTCGACGATGAACAAGATACGCGGCAAAGGCGGCTGGCCTTCGAGCTGGCGATACCCGTTGAGGTCCTGGACGCCCAGGTCGCGGAACCGATCGCCGCGGACCTTCAGCTCGAGGTCGAGGCGCTGGAGCACGCTGAGGCCGAACTCGCGTTCGCTCTCGACCGCGATGACCTTGGCGTGCGGCAGCTCCATCGCCGCGTAGACCTTGAATTCGACGCCTTTCTTGAAGTCGATCAGGTAGAGCTGGAGTTCGTCGGGGCTGTAACGCAAGGCCGCGTTCATGATCAACGCGTGCAAGAGGGTCGATTTACCCGAGCCCGTCTTACCGGCGATGAGCACGTGCTGCGAGGTCCCTTTGCCCAGCTTCATGTGCTGGAGCTTCGTGGCCCCCGCACGGCCGAGCGGCACGTCGACCCCCTTCGCCGTGTTCCCCGTCCAGTACTCGTGGGGCTTCGGCGCAATGAAGTCGAACGGCACCTCGACGCGGTTGGCGTTGCGGGCCGCCTCGCCGACGATGTGCATGAGCCTCGTGAACGTCTCGGAGCTCGGCGGCTTGTCGAGCTGGAGCGGGAGCCTGCCGAAATTCGGGTCCCGCCACTGGAACTTCTGCTCCTTCCAGGCGAGGTTCACCGCGTAGGGCTCGAGATCCTTGAGCTGGACGCTCGAGGGCAAGGGGAGCTTGGTGTCGACCGAGATCAAGGTGAAGACGCCGCAACGGGCACCGCTGCTCGCGATGCTGAAGAGTCGCCTGGTGGCCGACTCGTTGAAGTTGGCCGGGAAGTTCGAGACCACGAGGATCCGGAACGGCTCGGCGACCTCGCCGGCGTGGATGTTGTAATCCTCGATCGTCTCGAATTCGTTGCGCAGGTATTTCTGGATGACGTTTTCCATGTGCGCCTGGAGGTCGGTCAGGCGCTGCTCGATGTGAGACGTCTCGGTCCAGATGCGGTCGTTGACGAGTAGCGGGCTGTAGTCGGCCAGGTGCATGAAGGCGGCGAAGTGCTCGCCAAGGCTCACGGGGTCGATGATCGTGAACCGCACCTTGCCCGCCGGGATCGACGTGGCGTACCGCAGCATCATCGACTGGAGAAGTTGCGCCGCCTCGACCTTCCCCGTATCCGACGCTCGGATCAGGAGCGAGGCCTGGGTGGGGAACGGAACCATCGCGGGGAGCGAGTAGGACTCTGGCGCCATCCCCTTGAGCCGGGGATCGGTGGTGACTCCCTGCGGGATGTCCTTCATGTCGATCCGGAAGCGGCCGAACTGGAGCGTAGGAGGGACCGCCTTGGGGAGTGTCCAATCGTCGGGGGCGGTGTTGTGCCAGTCGAGGAAGAGCTCGGCACCGGCGTTGTTCACGTCGTCAACGTTGGATTGGACGTGGTCGAGGGCCTCCTGCCAGCGGTCGGTGAGCTTCTTCCAGGTGTCGGCATAGAGCTTCTCGGTCGACTCCTTCTGGATCCGATAGTTCTCATGGAGCTGGTTGGTGTCATTGACCAGCTTCTCCTTGAGCTCAGCGATCTTCTTGGGATAGCGGTCGTCGGCCTTCTGGATATCCTCGGTCCGACGCTTCTCGATGTCCTTGATCATGGCCGGGTACTTTTCGTCGGCCAGCTTGATCTCCTCGGCGCTCCGCTCGTCGGCGACCTCGCTCGTGACGTTGAACTTCTCTTCGGCCTTGTTGCTGTCGCTCTCGCGCTTCTGCTCGATCTCGATCTTCTGATTTTCGAAGGTCGCCTTGATCCAGTCCTGGGCCTGGGGAATGAGCCTTTCGGCCTCCTCGAGCGAGTAGGCGAACTGGGGATAGAGGCCCTGCACATGCTTCCTTGCGAGGCCGCTCAGCCAGGACCGGATACCGACCGCGACGACGATCGCGATCACGACGCCGGCACCCGCGCCGATCGGTAGGCCCAGATTCGCACCAAATGCCAATCCACCAGCGAGGACTGCCCCGAGGACCACGAAGGGCCAGATGAATTGCTGCGGGCGAAGGAACTTGGGCAGCTTCAGCGTGTTCAGGGGCTCGAGCTGCTCGTCGGCCTTCTTGAGGACGTCGATGAGCTGGGAGAGGGGCGAGCTTTCCTTGGGCTCGGGGGCCTCCTGGTTCTCCCCTTCGGCCTCGCCTGTGGTCGCGGCGGCCTCGGCGGGTTGCGCAGGCGTGCTCTCGGACGTCTCGGGGGCGGGGGCGGCGGTAAGGCCGTATTTCTTGCCGAGGGCCATGACGTCGTGCGAGTCGTCCTTGATGACCTCGAAGTGTTCGAGGGCGGCGGCCATGTCGGCTTCGCGCTTCTTGTGCCGCTTGACGACGCTTTCCTTGGCCGACTCGAAGACGGCGAGGATCTGCCAGCGCGTCTCCTCCATCAGCTTCTTGGCCGACTTCTTGGCGGAGTTTGCCTTGGCGGCGCTCTTGCGGCGGACCTCGGCGTACTCGGCTTCGGTCGTCTGCTTCTCGGCCTCGTACTTCTTCTTCAGCTCCGCCCTGACGGCGCGGTAGCGGGCCTCTGTCCCTTCGATCTCAGCCTTGCCGGTCTTGGTCAGGGTCGCGAGGGCCTCCTGGAAGGAAGTCTCCTCGGTTTGCTTGCGGATTCGATAGCCACGCTCCGTATCCGACTCGGCCTTGGCGCGTTCCGCGGAGGCGCGCTCCAACGTTTGCAGGGCGTCGACTTCTTTCTGCAGCAGGGTCGTGTCAGACATGGTGGCCAAACCCGTTGGTTCGAATGCCCGCGATCGGGGCTGATGAGGATGTTCACGACCCTCGGCAACGCGGTTGCCGAGGAGCGGGTCACGAGCACTCGTGGCGGATCTTGCTCAGGACTTCCGCGATTTTTTCCATGCCTCGGATGGCGGTCGTCGTCTGCTGCTCCAGGGGGAACAGGTGGTTCTTCTCGAAATCGCGCGAGACGCCGTCGCTCCACTTCTCCTTGGCGATGTCCCACTTCTCGCGTAGCGTCTTCAACGTATAGTTCAACCGGGCCGAGCCTGCGCTCATGGTCTTCTCCCCGAGTTAATCGCGTGGATCCGGCGATGGTCAGAATACCGACGTGAGGACGTGTGCATCACTGAGACGGCCGACCCGGGGTCCCGACGAGTCGTTCGGGCCCTCGGGCTCGGATCGGGCCGGCGTCCCGAGGTCGGGAGATCAACTGGTCCTGGCCGCGACGGCCTCGGTTTGCGCCGGGGGGGTCGTCGTACCTTCTGCCGAGACGGCTGCGGACTCGCCATTCGCGGCAGGCTGCACAGCTTCGCCATTCGCCGGGGCCGCCTCGGCGGCCGTGCCATTGGCGGCGCTCGCGGGCTTGGCTCCCGAACCGCCCGAGCCGGCGGGGCCCGAATTGCCCTCGCCCGACTTCAGGACCGGGGCCGCAGGGGCCTCCAGCGCCAGGTAGCGTTCGACCGCCGTGATCATGCGCTCGAGCAGGATGATCGAGCCGACGACGCTCCCGGACAGGCTGTCGCCGAGAGGCTGGGACTGGCTGTGATACTCGGAGATGGCGTGCTCGAGGACGGGCACGAGCTTCTTGATCTTCTCGACCTTCTGCTCGGCCTCCAGCAGCTTCTTCTTGGCCAGTCGCACGGCCTCTTTCTGGTCGGCGTCCGAGACCGATTCACTATTGGCCTGGCTCAACTGGCGGCGGAACAGGTCGGCCTTCGCCTGCGCCAGCATTTCCTGGCTCTTCTTGACCTGTGACTTCCAGTAGGCGAGCTGGTCGCGTTCGAGCCAGTTGCGGAAATGCCGGATCTCCATGTCAACACTTCCGAGGGCGTTCTTCGCGTCCTCAGAGAAGTTGATCAAGGCCGTCTTGAAATCCTTGATGGAGTCGAGGGAGCGTACATTGGCCTGGCTCATGCTCGTCCCCTCCGATTAACGCTGGTTCAAGTACTCTTCGACGCGCTCGGCCTTGCGGAGGAGGAAGGGGACATGCTGATTGGTGGCGTCGACGAAGCGAGCCACGACCTTCAAGGTCGTCTCGAATTCCTCGACGAACTTGTCGTGCTCGCGATCGCGCCAGCTCGAGCTCAGGCCGGCGAGCTGCCCATGCAGGGCCGTCATCTGCGCCATCAAATCATTATTGAATTGGCGCAATTGCGTGGCGAACCGTCGGAGATCGTCCGGATTGACGATTGCTTGTCCCATGGGCTGCCCTTTCGTGACGAAACTGCGGCGAGAGCAAGGACTGGGAAGAATCCCAGTCGGTGCCCGCGAGAGAATTGGTGCGATACTTCAATGGTAGCCGGGTCTTCGCAAGCTGTAAACCACTCAGAATTCCCTCGGAGCGGCTCCATTCTTCGCGTCGAAGACCCGGGCTCAGATCGCCAGCTCGCGACGCAGGTGCTCGAGGTTGGAGAAGCTGCCGAGGACCACGAGGCTGTCGCCCAGGGCGAACACCTCATCGCCGGAGGGCGGAAATTCGACGCGTCCGTCGGCCCGCTTCACGGCAATGACGATGACCCCGGTCCGTCGGCCGATGTCGGCATCCCTCAACGACTTACCGACGAGAGGATTGTCCTCGTGGATCGGCAGGTCGTCCATCTGGATCTCGAGCTGCGAGCGGCGCGTCACGAGTTCGGCGAATTCGACTACGGTCGGATTCGTGAGAAGTGACACGATCCGGTGCGCACCGATGGCCGCGGGCAGCACGACGTGGTCTGCCCCCGCGAGCTTCAGCTTCTTGATGGTGCTGGGTTGCTCGGCCCTGGAGATGATCATGATCTCCGGGCACATCTGCCGCGCCGTGAGCGTGATGAAGAGGGTCATGGCATCGGAAGGGATCGCCGTCACGATCACCTTGGCCCGGCCGACCCCGGCCTCCTTGAGAACGGCCTCCTCGGTCGCATCCCCGTCGATGTACAGATAGCCCCGCTGCTGCAGGGTCGCGAGTTTATCGGGCGCCTGGTCGATCACCACGAAGGGCATCTCGGCGGCCTCGAGCTCCTCGGAGACGAGCATGCCCACGCGTCCGAACCCGGCGATGATCGTGTGACCCTTCAGGGTTTCGATCTGGCTACGCATACGCTGAATGCCCAGGAGTTGACGGATCTCGCCCTCGGCCAGGAACTGGACGAAGCCCGCGAGCGTGAACGCGACGGCGATCGACCCCGCGACGATGACCCCCATCGTATGAAGCCGGCCAAACGTCGTGGCGATCGGCTGGACCTCGCCGAACCCGACCGTGGTGATCGAGATGACGACCATGTACAGGGCGTCGAGGAAACTCCAGCCCATCAGCAAGTAGCCGAAGACGCCGAGTGCCATGACGATGTGGATGGCCACCACGCCCCCGATGATCCTCCGGACCGAACCCCGCCGGATGAGGTCGGCGAACACGCTACGGGCTTTGCTCCACATCGGTTCCGGAGGGTTCAGGAGGTTTCGATCGGAGCCAATGGGGGGCGTTCGACGGGAGGCTGCGGGATAGGTGCAGCCGAGGGGCGGGCGAGCTCAGGCTCGCCCCCGGAACCGCTGGTTGAACGCGACCGCGAGGACCACCACCGTGCCGAGGACCAGGCCTTCCACCTGCGTGCTGTCGAGCCCATGCACGATGAACCCGGTCCCCTTGATGACGATCTGGATCAGGAGGAGGCCCAGGACCGTCCCCCGAATCGAGCCGACGCCGCCCGAGAGGCTGCATCCCCCCACGACGGCCGCCGTGATGGCGTAAAGCTCATACGTCACGCCGAGTCGCGGGTCGGCCTGGCCGCTCCGCCCCGTGAAGAGGATACCCCCGAGTGCGGCGAGCACGCCCGAGAGCCCGTAGGCGAAGATCTTGAGCTTGCGCGTCGGCAGGCCGCTCAGCCGCGCCGCCTGCTCATTGCCGCCGAGCGCGTAGAGGTGCCGGCCGATGACCGTACCGCCCATCACGATGCTCACGACCACCGCGACGATCGCGAAGACGATCAGGGTCCACGACGGTTCCTTCCCCAACAGACGATAAGACTCGAACCGGACCGTGATCGGCTGGTTCTTGCTCAGGATCGTCGCGAGGCTGCGGAGGCCGGCCATCGTCGCTAGGGTCGCGATGAACGGCGGCAAGCGGAACCAGTTGATCATCAAGGCATGCCCGAGTCCGACCAGCAGGCCCATGGCCAGCGTGATGGCAAACACGAGGGCGACGAGCATGGTCGACGGGGGCGAGCTCGCCGTGGGATGCCCGATCCATTCGGTCAGCAACTTGGCGCTCACGATCGACGCGAGTGCCACCACGGCGCCGATCGAGAGGTCGATCCCCCCCGCGATGATGACGACGGCCGCCCCGACCGAGAGCACCCCGAAGAGTGCCACCTGATGCATGAGCGTCCGCCGGCTGAACTCGGAGAAGAACGCGTGCGAGGGGTCGAAGAAGTAGATGATGGCGAGGACGGCGGCGATGCCGACGACCAGACCCCATTCCGGGGCCCGGAAGACCGCCATCCACGACCTGTCATGCCCGGCGGAACGCGAAGGAGACTCGTTCGTCATGACGATTTCAGGCCCTTGCTATCGAGCCACTCTTTCATGGCCTTGATGTCGATGACGTTGTCCCCCTTCACCGGGGAATCCTTGGTGGGGACGATGATGCGGACGCCGGTGTCGATCACCGTCTTGCCGCCCGGCAGCATCTCCTCGACCGTCTTCTTGTCATCCTCGATGTAGGCCTTGAGGAGGCGGACCCCCTGATAGCCCATCTCGTAAGGATTCTGACAGATACTGACGTCAATATTCCCCTTCTCGAGGTGGTCGACGGACAGCTCGTCGAGGTCGAAGGCGATGACGGAGACCTTCTTGCGAAGAGCCGGGGTCTGGGCCAGTTCCTCGGCGATCCGGGGGGGGTTGTACGACCAGAGGCCGAGCATGACGCCGATGTTGGGATACTTGGAGATGGCGGTCACGACGTTGGACTGGGCCCGGTTCTTGTCCCCGTCGTCGTTGAAGATTTCCACCTGCTTGAACGCGGGGCCTGCGCCGGCGAAGAAGCCGTCGCGACGCTCGATCGCGTTGGCCGCCGAGGGCTTGCCGACGAAGACGGCCGTCTCGCCCCCCTGGGGCCTGATGGTCGCTGCGACCTTGCCGGCCACTTCCCCGGCGGTCCTGTTGTTCGTGCCGATGTAGGCCTTGCGGCTATCGGCAGGGCCGTCGGAGTCGATGGCGATGACGACCTTGCCGTTCTTCTGGAGCTCGCGCATCTTGTCGGCGATGCCGGGCGATTCGGCCTCGAGCACCGAGACGGCGACGCCCTTGACGTCCGGCAGGCTCAGCGCCTCCTCGAGGCGCTGGATCTGCCCCTCGGTGGTCCCTTCGTTACGCCGCATCTCGACCTGGGCGCCGAACTTCTCGCCGCCGTCGAGCATCCCCTTCTCGACCGCGTTCCACCAGTCGCCGTTGCTGTTCGTGATGAAGAGGATCTTCGGCCCGGAGGCCACTTTCTTCTTGGAGGCGGCCTCGGACTCATGCGGCGAGACCGTCTCGTCCTTGGTCGCCTCGACGCAGCCGCTCAGGAGCAGGAAGGCCGCGGCGTAGAATCCCGCCGACCCAAATCGAAGCCAAGTCGTCGTCACGTCACTCGTCCCCCTGGGGGTCCCGCCTCGTTTTTTCGTGCGGAACGATCTTAACGGACCAGACCCACGAGCGGAACGGACGCGTTGGATGATTCCCAACGGCCGACACGCCGACTGCACCATACTTCATGGGTCGTGAGTTAGGTGATTACTGCCAGGCCCCCTAGTATACGCCTCAACCACCGCGACGCCATAGCCTTGGGTTGCCGACCCGGCGCACCGCCGCGTACAATGCTCGTTCGACCTCGCAAGCCAGGGGCGGAGCCATGAACGACGATAATGCGCGTCAGATTCGATTGCGAGGCGTCAGGGTCAACAATCTCAAGGGGGTCGACCTCGACTTGCCGCTGAACCGCCTCATCGCCTTCTCGGGGGTGAGCGGCTCGGGCAAGAGCTCCCTGGCCTTCGACACGCTCTACGCCGAGGGCCAGCGGCGTTACATCGAGACCTTCTCCGTATACACACGTCAATTCCTGGCGAAGCTGGAGAAGCCGGACGCCGAGAAGATCGACGGCATTCCCCCGGCCATCGCCGTCGGCCAGCACGGCACGACCCGGTCGAGCCGGAGCACGGTCGGCACGATCACCGAGATCCACGAGTACCTCGGGCTCCTCTTCGCCAAGGCGGGTCAGGTCATCTGCCGGGTCTGCGGGCGAACTGTCCATCCGGCCGACGCGGCCTCCATCTCGAATGAAATCGAAGGCTTCCCCGAGAAGACCCGCTACATGATTGCCTTCCCCTGGGATGTCCTGCCCGGCTCGGATCGCGAGGCCCTGGCGAGTTCCCTCCGCGAAGACGGCTTCACCCGCGTCCGCGTGGACGGCCAGGTCGTGGACATCACCTCGTCCGAGTTCCCGATGCCCGAGGGAGGGGGCCAGGTCGAGGTGATCGTCGACCGCCTCGTGCGGGGGACCGACGCCGTCGCCCGGCGGTTCGACTCGATCGAGACCGCCTTCCGCAAGGGGATGGGGCGTTGTCGGATCATCGCCGACGACACCGTCCTGACCTTTTATCAAGGGTGGCGTTGCAGCGGCTGCGGGACCGACGCCATCGAGCCAAGCCCCCGCCTCTTCTCCTACAACAGCCCGCTCGGGGCCTGCCCGACCTGTGAGGGTTTCGGCAGCGTCATCGACCTCGACCTGGATCGCATCGTGCCGGATCGGTCGAAGACACTCCGCAACGGTGCAATCGCCGCCTGGACGACCCCTGCCTATCGAGAGAACCTCGACGAGCTCATCCAGGCGGCGCCGAGCCTGGATATCCCGCTCGACGTCCCGTTCAAGCGGCTCAAGCCAGAGCAGGTTGCGATCCTGGTTGATGGAATGCCCGAGCATGGGTTCATCGGCATTCGTGGATTCTTCCGCAGACTCGAACGCAAGTCGTACAAGATGCACGTACGCGTCTTCCTGAGCCGCTGGCGGGGCTATTCGACCTGCCCTTCCTGCCATGGGACCCGACTCAAGCCCGAGGCCCTCGCGGTCAAGCTCGGCGGCAAAGATATCGCCGCGGTCCTGGCCCTCTCGATCAAGGATGCGAGCGTTTATCTGCGACAAATCCAGGCGGAGGATTCGAGCCTGCCTCTGGAGCGGATCGTCTCGCAGGTCTCGCATCGCGTCGACTTCCTGACCCGGATCGGGCTCGACTACCTCTCGCTGGATCGCCCCGCCCGCACCCTCTCGCGAGGCGAAGGGAGACGGGTGTCGCTCACGAGCGCCCTGGGTTCGGGCCTGGTGAATACGCTCTACGTGCTCGACGAGCCCTCGGTGGGGCTGCATCCGGTCGACGTCGGGCGATTAATCTCGGTGATGACCGCACTTCGAGACGCGGGGAACTCGGTCGTCGTCGTCGAGCACGACGCGAGCATCCTGCACTCGGCCGACCTCCTTATCGACATCGGCCCCGGCGCCGGGGAGTTGGGCGGGAGGGTCCTTTATCAGGGTCCTCCCTCGAAGATCGCGGGGACACCTCAATCGGTCACAGCCGATTTCCTCGTGGGCAAGCGCCGGATTTCGGCCCCGAGGATGCGTCGCAAGTCGACCAAGGGGACTCTCAACCTCCTGGGGGCGAAGGCGCACAACCTCAAGAACATCGACGTCTCGTTCCCGCTCGGGATGCTCTGCGTCGTCTCGGGCGTGAGCGGCTCGGGCAAGAGCACGCTCGTGGAGGAGACCCTCTACCCTGCCCTCCGACGCCGGCTCGGTCTCGAAGCTCCTGTCTCAGCTACTCATACCGAGCTGACGGGAACATCAGGCATCGACGACGTCGTGATGGTGGATCAGGCGCCGATCGGCCGGTCGGGGCGCTCGAACCCGGTCACGTACCTCAAGGCGTTCGACGAGATCCGCAAGACCTTCGCCGCCACGCACGAGGCCAAGCTCCGCAACTACGGGGCGGGGACGTTCAGTTTCAACGTCGAAGGGGGCCGCTGCAACGCCTGCGAGGGGAACGGATTCCAGACGGTCGACATGCAGTTCCTCCCCGACGTCTTGATCCGCTGCCCCGAGTGCCATGGGACGCGATACCGGCCCGAGACCCTGGAGATTGCGTACAGGGGCAGGAACATCGCCGAGGTGCTCGACCTGACGGCCCGCGAGGCGTTCTCCTTCTTCCGGCATCGGCCCAAGGTCCAGGCGAGGCTTAGGCCGCTGATCGACGTGGGCCTCGACTACCTCCGACTCGGCCAGCCCGCCTCGACCCTCTCCGGCGGCGAGGCGCAACGACTCAAGCTGGCGAGCTACCTCGCGACCTCCCCGGGGGCCCTGACCCGCGCGGCGAGCCGGGAGAAGACCCTGTTCATCCTGGACGAGCCGACCTCGGGCCTGCACCCCGCCGATATCCTCAGGCTGCTCGACGCGATCAACTCCTTGCTCGACATCGGCCACTCCCTGATCGTTATCGAGCACAGCCCCGAGATGATGATCTCGGCGGACTGGATCCTCGAGCTCGGCCCGGGAGCCGGGGCGGACGGGGGCCAGCTCATTGCACAGGGGACGCCCGAGGCCGTCGCCACGATGGACACGCCCACTGGCCGGGTTTTGCGGGAATTGCTTTCGCCTCCCTCGACTTGATTTTCGAAAGGTTCCGCCGAACACATCGTCGAAAGAGAACTTTATTCGAGCAGGGCTCTCTGCATTCTCAACGAGTGATTCGATTTCGACGACGACGGCAGAAGCCAGGATTTGGAGTCAATTCCGATGGGCCAGAAGGGCGGATTCACGGGTCCCTTAGAGCAAGTCGGTCCTTGCCAGTGGCGGATCCCGAAGAGCTATCGCGATGACATGCGGGTCGACGGCCTGATCTTCGCCGACGACAAACTCATCGAGCAGATCAAGAAGGACCAGGGGCCCGAGCAGGTCGCCAACGTCGCCACGCTCCCCGGCATCCAGAAGGCGAGCATGGCGATGCCCGACATCCACTGGGGCTACGGCTTCGCCATCGGGGGCGTCGCGGCGACCGACCCCGAGGATGGCGGCGTAGTCTCGCCGGGCGGGGTCGGCTACGACATCAACTGCGGGGTCCGCCTGCTGCGCTCCGACCTGACATGGGATGAGGTCAAGCCCCGGATCCGCACCCTCGTCGACCAGCTCTTCCGCGACATCCCCACGGGGGTCGGTCAGAGCGGGAACTACAAGTTCGACAAGCCCAGGCTCCGCCAGTTGATGGACCAGGGGGCCGCGTACGTCGTGAACCAGGGGTGGGGCACCGAGCGCGACCTCGCCTTCACCGAGGCGGGCGGGCGGCTTGCAGGAGCCGACCCCGACAGGGTGAGCGACCGCGCCTATTCGCGAGGTTTCGATCAGTGCGGCACGCTCGGATCCGGCAACCACTTCCTCGAGGTCCAGGTCGTCGACCGGGTCATCGACGCGGCGGCGGCGTTGGCGATGGGCATCCACGAGGGGCAGATCACGGTCCTGATCCACTCGGGCTCGCGAGGGCTCGGCTATCAGGTCTGCGACGACTTCCTCGGCGTCTTCAAGAATGCACCCAAGAAGTACGGCTTCAACCTCCCGGACTGGCAGCTCGCCTGCGCGCCGGTGCGGAGCCCGGAAGGGCAGTCGTACATCGCCGCCATGCGCTCGGCCGCCAACTATGCCTGGTGCAACCGACAGCTCCTGGCACACCAGGCCCGCGAGGTCTTCGCCAGGGTCCTCGGTGTCTCCTGGGAGAAGCTAGGTATGGACCTCGTCTATGACGTCGCCCACAACATCGCCAAGTTCGAGGATCACGACGTCGGAGGGGGCCTGACCAAGCAGGTCTGCGTCCATCGCAAGGGGGCGACGCGGGCCTTCCCGCCGGGACACCCGGAGATCCCCGAGCCATATCAGGAGATCGGTCAGCCGGTGATCATCCCCGGCAGCATGGGGACGGCGAGTTGGGTCCTCGCGGGTTTACCCGGGAGCATGACCCAGTCGTTCGGCACGACCTGCCACGGCGCGGGGCGGATGATGAGCCGGACGGCCGCCGTCAGGCTCGCGGAAGGGCGGCGGATCGACAAGGAACTCGACGCGATGGGCATCATCGTGAGGGCTCGCGGGCATAAAGGACTCGCGGAAGAGCAGCCGGCAGCGTATAAAGATGTCGACCAGGTGGTCGAAGTAGTGGACAAGGCCGGCATCTCCAAGAAGGTGGCGAGGTTGCGACCCGTCGGCGTCATCAAAGGATGACGCCGAAGAGTTCGGGTCGAGGCCGCAGACAACGTCGCAAGTCCGCCCCTGCATCGTTGAGGGCTCATCCGTGATCGGAGCCGAGACCGCGCTGGACCTGGAACGCACCCTCCACGAGCGATTCGGGCTCGAGGAATTCCGCCCCGGCCAGCGCGAGGTGATCGAGAATGTCCTGGCCGGCAAGGACGTCCTCTGTGTGATGCCGACCGGGGGCGGCAAGAGCCTCTGCTACCAGCTCCCCGCCCTGCTCCTCCGCGGCCCGACGCTGGTGATCAGCCCCCTGATCGCCCTGATGAAGGACCAGGTCGACGCGCTGACGCAACGGGGCCTTCGGGCGACCCTGATCAACAGCACGCTCGACGCCGCCGAGCAGCACGCGCGGATCCTCGAGATCCAGGCCGGACGCTACGACCTCATCTACGTCGCGCCCGAGCGGTTCCGGAGCCAGCGGTTCGTCGAGGTCATGGCCAAGCTCGGCCCGGCCCTGCTCGCGGTCGACGAGGCCCACTGCATCAGCGAGTGGGGCCACGACTTCCGCCCCGACTACGCCAAGATCGGCAAGGTCCGGCGCCGGCTCGGCTCCCCCCCCTGCATCGCCCTGACGGCCACCGCCACCGACCTCGTCCGCCGCGACATCGCCGAGCAGCTCGACCTCCAGGACCCTGCGCAGTTCGTCACGGGCTTCGACCGCCCGAACCTGAGCTACGCCGTCGTCGAGACCCGTCGCGACGCCGAGAAGCTCTCGGCCCTGGCCGACATCCTGGAGAAAGCCCCCGGGCCCGCCGTCATCTACGCGTCGAGCCGGGCCCGCTGCGAGATGATCGGCACGCATCTCGAGCGCGAGCTGAAGCGATCGACGGTCGTCTACCACGCGGGCCTGAGCCGCGAGGATCGCACGAGCGCCCAGGATCGGTTCATGCGCGGGGAGGTGGAGACAGTCGTCGCCACCAACGCCTTCGGGATGGGCGTGGATAAGTCGGATATCCGCTCGGTCATCCACTTCAACCTGCCCGGGACCCTCGAGGCCTATTACCAGGAAGCGGGCCGCGCCGGCCGCGACCGCAAGGCCGCGCAGTGCGTCCTGCTCTTCTCGTACAGCGATCGCTTCCTCCAGGAGATGTTCATCGAGAATGAATATCCCTCGTATGAATCGATCTATGCGGTGTACGACTTCCTGCGGGCCCGTTCTGAGGATCCGATCGAGCTGACGCACGCCGAGATCGCCGAGGCCGTCCGCGCCGACGTGAACGAATCGAGCGTCGGCACTTGCCTCAAGATCATCGAGTCGGCCGGGGGGATCGAGCGATTCCTGCCTCGCGAGAACATGGCCATCATTCGGATCAATTCCGAAGGCGATGAGCCCTCGCTCGAGCCACGACTCGGCAACCAGGCCCGCGTCCAGCGCATCGTGCTGCTCGGGCTCGAAGGCATCGTCAATCGCCGCTACGGCGAGGCCATCTACTTCCAGCCGCAGGACCTCGCCACGACCCTGGGACTGGAACGCTCCGCCCTCGACCGCGCGGTGAAGGCCCTGGCCTCATCCCTGCCGATCGACTATGTGCCCCCCTTCCGCGGCAACGCGATCCGCGTCGTCGACCGCCAGAAGAAGGCTCGCGACCTCGAGATCGACTTCTCCGCGCTCGAGAAGCGGAAGCGTCGAGAGTACGACAAGCTCGACCGGATGATCGCCTACAGCCAGACGCGGCAATGCCGCCGGGCCTTCCTGCTCGGCTACTTCGGCGACGCCGCGGCCAGCCACGAGCGCTGCCATCGCTGCGACAATTGCGGCTTCGGCCCCGAATCGAGGCCTCGCGCCACCGAGTCGACCATCACGACGCAGGCCGGCCGCGAGATCATCATGAAGGCGCTCTCAGGCGTCGCGAGGGCCAAAGGGCGATTCGGCAAGACCCTGATCGCGCAGATGCTCACCGGTTCGAGTTCGGAGAAGATGGAGCGCTGGGGCCTCAAGAAGCTCAGCACCTATGGCCTGCTCTCCGAGTTCCGCCAGACCGAGATGATCCAGATCCTCGATGCCCTGAGCAGCGCCGGGTTCGTCGAGATCTCCGAGGTCGATCGCTTCCGCCCCGTGGCCAACCTCACCGCGACGGGCTGGGAGGTCGTCCGCAGCCAGGTCGATCACCCCCTGGTGCTCGAACTGCCGGAAGAGTTGCTCGGCAAGATCTCGAAGGAAGACGCCGCCGCCCTCGCGTTGCGGCCCGTTCAGGCTCCGGCGCTTCCCCCATCGGCCGACGACGAGATTGAAGCCACGGCGCTCCTCGAGCAGGATGAAACCCCCGAGGATTCCTCGCTCGAAAGGGACCCGCTCTGGATCAGGCTCAAGGCCTTGCGAAGCCAGTGGGCCCGAGAAGCCAAGCAACCACCCTATTGCATCTTCTCCAATCAGACGCTCGAGCAACTGGTCCGGCTCCGCCCCCGATCGCCGCGAGACCTCGCCGCGATCAAGGGGCTCGGCTCGTCCCGCATGGAGCGCCATGGCCAGGCCCTCCTGCTCGCCATCTCGCAGGATCCACGCACCGCCGACGGGGTCGATGTCCTGGTCTCGCAGACGACCGTCGAGTCGGTCGTGGTCGAACCCGAGCCCGCCCCGGTCGGGCCAATCTTCACGGAACCCGTCCCGAGCCCTGTCCGAACCGCCGAGCCGATCTCGAGCCGGGTTCCTGGGCCAATCCCTGTTCGAACTCCCGAGCCGAGACCCATTGACGAGCCCGCCCCCACGCCGGCGGGCTATGTACCCACGGAAGAATGGACCTGCCGACTCCTCGAGCGGGGCTTCTCCCCTCGCGATGCCGCCGCAATCCGGGGCCTCGACTCGGAGGCCATCATTCGACACGTTCGACTGGCCGTCCGCCGAGGCCGCAAGCTCCCCCCCGAATCCTTCATCCCCGGCGAGATGATCGAGACCTGGGAGCTTCGCCTGGAGCATGCTCCCGATGAAGACCCCGTCTTCGGAGCATCGCGAGCCGAGAGCGAGTTGTGGGAACTCTATCAGGTCTGCCGAGGCGAAAGCTGATCGGTCCCCCTCGGCGTCGGTCAATGTCGGCCGGGATGTCATGCGTATCGCGGGTTCGAGCCGATTGGAGCGTCCCCGGCCTCTCGGATAAGATGGCCGTCCACTCCCCCAGATCAATCGATGTGGCCAGGACGAGAGGTGCGAAGCATGCGACGCAGGACGTTCGTGAGTGCCCTGGCGACGGGTGCGATGCTGGCCGCGGCGCCGGCGACGACTCAACCGCCGCTCAGGCTGGGCATGGCCGGGCTGGTGCATGGACACGCCGGAGGCTTCCTGTCCCGGTACCGCAATCGCGCGGACGTCGAGATCGTCGGCTTCTCGGAGCCGGATGGCGAGGTCGCCAAGCGTTACATCCAGGGGGCAAAGCTCGATCCATCGAAGGTTTATGCGTCGCTCGAGGCGATGCTCGACAAGGCCAAACCGCAAGCCGTCGTCGCCTTCACGAATACGGCAGACCACCTGCCGGTCGTGCTCGCCTGCACCGAGCGCAAAATCCCCGTGATGATGGAGAAGCCCCTGGCCGTCAGCGTCGAGCATGGCCGGGCCATCCAGGAGGCGGCCGAGCGTTCTGGCATCCACGTCCTCGTGAATTATGAAACGACCTGGTATCCGTCCAACCACGCCGCCTATGCGCTCGCGAAGCAGGAGAAGGCCCTGGGCGAGATCCGCAAAGTCGTGATCCACGACGGCCACAGGGGTCCGAAAGAGATCGGCGTCCAGCCCGAATTCTTGGCCTGGCTGACGAATCCCAAGCTCAACGGCGCCGGGGCCCTCTACGACTTCGGCTGCTACGGCGCCAACCTGATGACCTGGCTCATGGACGACGTGAAGCCGACCTCGGTCACGGCCGTCACCCAGCAATTCAAGCCCGAGATCTACCCGAAGGTCGACGACGAGGCCACCGTCATCCTCCAGTACCCCAAGGCCCAGGCAATCATCCAGGCCTCGTGGAACTGGCCTATCGACCGCAAGGACATGGAGGTCTACGGCCGCACCGGCCAGGTCCTGACGGTTGGCCTGGAAGGGCTCAAGGTCCACCTCGGTCGCCAGCCCGAAGAAACGCGAAAGGCCCCCGCCCTGCGCGCCCCGCAGGATGACTTCCTCCGCTATTTCACCGCCGTCGTCCGCGGCGAGATCCAGCCCTCGGGCCTATCGTCGCTCCGCAATAACCTGATCGTGACGGAGATCCTCGACGCCGCCCGCACCTCGGCATCGACGGGGCGTACCGTGACGCTCAGTTAAATCCACGGAAATAGATCACTCCGAGCGGCCCCTTGTCGGTTAGCAGGGGCCGTCGATTCTTTCTTGCGAGATAAAATTCGGTCCTTCCCCAGGCCTGCCCAACACCAATCTCGCGTCGCTCCGATGCGACGAGAGTACCCTCCGAAAACCGCACTCGAATCGATCCCTACGGCAACTGATTCTCCCCTAATTATCCGTTATCCGGAGTCGCTGGTGATGTCTGAAGATGCGAGCCTTCAAGCCGAGAAACCCGAAACGCTTCAAGTGTCCTGCGAGTGCGGGGCGAGGATGAGGGTCCGGACCACGACCGTGGGCAAGGAAATCAAGTGTCCGAAATGCAGCACGCGATTCACGGTCACGGCTCCGGCAACTCAACCGAAACCGGAGGCGATCTCGGAGCCGCCATCGGAGACGACGGTGGAAGCCATCACGCCGCCGCCCCTCCCCGCCTTCAATGAGATCCCCGAGGATTGGCAGGCCGCCATGCTGAGCAAGGCGCCAATCGCCAAACCCGCACCAGCCAAGCCCTCTATCGAATTCATCACTCATA
Organism: Singulisphaera chitinilytica; assembly: GCF_049331405.1. Lineage (NCBI taxonomy): Bacteria > Pseudomonadati > Planctomycetota > Planctomycetia > Isosphaerales > Isosphaeraceae > Singulisphaera > Singulisphaera chitinilytica. The sequence continues at coordinate 3,454,412 of NZ_CP186274.1, read as the reverse complement.
AGTGCGATCGATGCCGGTATACCATTACGGCCCCGGCCAGCAGGGCTGGTATGGAAGAGCAGTGTCCTCTCTGCAATTTCCCCAACGTCTATCCTACGCTTGCGGAATACCAGGCCAGGCTGGCCGACCCCGAAGCTCACCAGAAGGAATACATCGTATTCCAGTGTCATTCCTGCAAGACCTGGCAGAAGGAAGAGAGTTCGAAACGCGGACGGCTCAAGCAATGCAACTCGTGCGGAGGATATAACAAGGTCTTCTCGCTCGACTATGATATCGAGTCGACCATCGAGTTAATCGAGGAAGGAGCAAGCCCTGAATCGAAGAGGGACGCCTCCGACGCCGCGTTTCTGCGGAGTTTCCAATCACTCATCAAGTCCAACGAGGCCGTCCTCAAGAGCAACGAAACCATCATCTCATGGCTGAGATCTATTTTTAACTTGATCTTGATTTTATTCGTAGGTTGCCCGATCGCGGCCACCGTCCTGTACATCATTCTCGGGATCTTCGCTGCGGCCAAGGGCAACTACGTCAATTGAGCTTCGTTCTGGCTTGCGGATGACACCCGCCTTGTGGTGAACGCCTTCTCGAGCCAGCTCGATCGAGTCCGCAGCCGATACCACCAATAGAAAAGGGGAGGCGGATAAGGCCTCCCCTCTTGATACATCCAGATCCCATTCAATTTCAATCCGTCAGGCGGCTCTTGCGCCAGACGATCTGCACGCGGTTGCCGCCAGGGTCGCGGAAGAAGGCGGTCTTGATGTTGTCGTTGTCGGCGAGGGTGTCGGTCTCGAAGACGATGCCCCGGTCCTCGAGATCGGCGCGAGTCGCGGCGAAGTCATCGACCCAGAAGGCGAGGTGACATATCCAGCGCTGGTTGACGCCGGTCTGATCCTTGGGGCGGCCGATGAGTTCGATGGCCATGCCGTGATCGTCGGCCAGGAAATAGCCGGGGGGGTCACCGCCGCTGTCGACGACGACCTTGAGGCCCATGACCTCGACGTAGAAGTCCTTGAGCGCCGGCGCATCGTCGGCGTAGATCGCGAAGTGTTCGAGTCGGGCCATCGTCGCTTCCCTTGAGAATCGTCAACGCGTCTTGGTCTTGGGTTGGTCTGCCAGCGAGAGGACGGTCTCCCACTCGTCGGCGGTGACGGGCTGGACCGAGAGTCGGCTCCCCTTGCGGAGGAGTTCCATCTTCTCGAGGCCCGGGATGGTTCGAAGGTAGGGCAGGCTGAGCGGCGGGTCGAAAGCAGTCAAGGCGCGGATCGAGACCTGGTACCAGACCGGCTTCTCGCGAATGCTCTTGGGGTCGTAATGCTCGTGGTCGGGCTCGAACGCGGTCGGATCCGGATGCCCGGCCGTCACGACCTCGGCGACCCCGGCGATCCCCGGCGGCTCCGCGTTCGAGTGGTAGAAGAAGACCCGGTCCCCGACTTGAACCTGGTCACGGAGCATGTTGCGCGCCTGGAAGTTACGCACCCCGTCCCAGCCGGTCGAGCCCGAGGGCTCGGCCTGGAGGTCGGCGAACGAGTAGCAATTCGGCTCGGACTTGAACAACCAGTAGGCCATGGAGCGTCGTGCCCTCCGTAGGATCCATCCAAAGGCAACCCCGACCCGGCGGCTTCAACACCACCAACTCGGCCCTACCTTAGCAAATCCCACCCGGATCGGGACATGGATCCTCGGCCTACGGTCGTGATCGGGTCGAATGCCCGGCCTCAGCGATCAATGCTCGACCGTGACCGGCAGTGCGGCCTCTTCCACGACGGCCTCGCCATTCTCGGCCGGCTGGGGCTTGCTCTGCGCCTGATGCTTGCCCAGTCCCAGCGAGCAGAGGACCATCAGGACAGCTAGGGCCGTCAACTGGATGAAGACGTCGCGCAACGAATATCCGAGGGCCTCCTGGACGATCCGCAGCTTCTCGGACGAGAGCAACGCGTGCGTCTCCGGCCGGAGCGCGGCGGTGACGTCGATCCCCGCGCCGTCGCCGCGGGCGAGCCGGTTCGCGAGTTCGTAGCCCAGGGTTGCCCCCAGGATCCCCACCCCCAGCGCACCTCCCAACGTCCTGACGAACGTGATGGCTCCGGTGGCCACGCCTCGACGGTTCCACGACACGGCATGCTGGACGCCGAGGATGTAGCTGAGCGACGTCGGCCCCATCCCCAGGCCGATGACCGACATCCCGGCGATGAACAAGATCCGGGAGGAGGCGGGATACTCGGCGCCGATGGTCAACGCGACCGAGCCGGTCGTGATCAGCAACGAGCCGACCAGGGCGGTTGTCCGGAAACCGAGACGCACCACGACCTTGGCGGCGATCGCCACGCTGATCGACCAGGCGAGGAAGAGGGGCGTGATCATCTCGCCGGCCTTGATCGCCGAGCCCCCCTGCACTCCCTGGACATAGAGCGGGATGTACGTATCGAGACCGAACAGCAAACAGCCGATCAGGAAGCTCCCGGCAATCGCCGAGGCGATCGGCCTCAGCGTGAACAGGTCGAGCGGCACGATCGGGTCGGGGGCCCGGCGTTCCTGAAACACGAAGAGCACGAGCAGGACGACGGAGATCGCCATCAGTCCCACACCGACGGCCATCGACTGCTTCTGGCCGTTCAGCACGACCGACAGCAGGAGGGTCGTCCCCAGGGTCAGCAGAATGGCCCCCGCCCAGTCGATCCTGGGACGCTCGTGATGCACGATCGCCTCGTGGAAGTGTCGCATCAGGAGCCAGATGGTCACGACCGCGAACGGCACCGTCACGAAGAAGACCCAGCGCCACGAGAGCCCCACGGTCAAATAACCCCCGATGGCCGGGCCGACCAGGCTCGAGCCGCCCCAGACGGCGCTGAATAATCCCTGGACCTTGGCCCGCTCCTTGAGCGTGAAGAGGTCGCCCAGCATGGTGAGCACGATCGGGCCGACGGATCCCGCCCCTAACCCCTGGATGACCCTCGCGGCGATGAGTTGAAGCATGCTGTTGGCCATGCCCGAGAGCATGGAGCCGATCGCGAACAGGACGAGGCCGAAGATGAGGACCTTCTTGCGACCGAAGATATCGGCGAGCTTCCCGTAGATCGGGGTCGAGACGGTCGACGCCAGCAGGTAGGCCGAGAAGACCCACGGGTAGATGTCCAGGCCCCGGAGCTGGGCGATGATGGTGGGCATGGCCGTAGAGACCACGGTCGACTCGAGCGCGGTGACGGCCATCGCCATCAGGAGCGCGGCGGTGATCATCGTCCGCTCGCCGCTACTCCGCCCTTCGGCTGCTTCATCCGCCATGATGCTCGGTTCCTGTCCTTCTCAATACCCAAGATCGTGTTTCGACGGCCGCCCCTACGGGACACAGGTGCATTCTATCGAGTTCGCCAAGGCCGCAATCATTCAAAGCTTCGTTAGCATAAGCAAAATTGCGCTGTACGCGGGGGCTATTCACCTCCGTTGGCCGCGCACGAGGGCTCTTTGCGATCAAGGGCGTTACCGCAAAGTTCGCGAAAGGCCCTGCGCACCGGAGGCGTACTCTCGGGGACATGACGCGATATCAATGCCGAAGCCAGTTCGCGGCTCACTCGGCGCGGAGGGCGTCGACCGGGTCCATCATCGCGGCGCGTCGGGCGGGGTAGACGCCGAAGACGACGCCGATCAGCAGGGCGATGAAGAAGGCGATGATCGGCGACTCGGGGCGGATCACGGCGGGGACGCCCGAGAGGTTGGAGACCATCGGCGGGACGGCCAACCCCAGGGAGACGCCGATGGCCCCGCCCGAGGCCGAGATGACGACCGTCTCGATCAGGAACTGAAAGATGATGTCGCGACGCTTGGCCCCCAGGGCACGCCGGATGCCGATCTCGCGGGTCCGTTCGGAGACGGTGGCCAGCATGATGTTCATGATGCCGATGCCGCCGACGACGAGCGAGATCCCGGCGATCGAGCCGAGGACGAGGTTGAAGATTCGCGTCGTGGCCCTCGACTTCTCCAGAAGTTCGAGCGGCACCGTCATGCTGTAATCCTTCTTCGGGTGGAATTGCAGCAGGAGGCTCTCGAGGGCGACGGACGTCGGCTTAACGTCGTCGATGCTGCGGACCGTCACCGTGATCTGACTGAGCTCGATCTTCTCGTACGAGTATTGCCCCTGCTTCTCGCCGAAGAGGACGTCGCCGAACCGGGCCCGGTCGGTGGTCAGCGGGATGTAGACGTCCTTGTTCAGGTCCTGGGCCGAGAGGCTGCTCCCCGTCCCCGCCGAGGGGGCCTTGTGAGAGGTAACCCCCACGACAAGGTAGTAGTGGTTCTCCCCCAGCCGGATCGAGCGCCCGACGGGATCGCCGAACGGGAAGAGCTTGTCGGCGATCTCGGCACCGATCACCGCGATGTTGGCGGAGCGGTACATGTCGAAGTCGGTGATGAACCGCCCTCGCGCGAGCGTCTGTCCGGTGATCAGGAGGCAGTCGGGATTGGCACCGACGATCCGCCCCTCGACTTCCCGGTCGAGGTGCCGGACGTTCTTGCGGAACTCGCGGAGCGGGGTCGCACCCACGACGGTCGGGATGTTTCGGGTGATCCGCTCGAAATCCTTGTGGGTCAGGCCGTAGCTGAAGATGAAACTGTCGTTGTTGTTCTGCTTGGAGGGGTTGACCTCGTCGACAGGCTTGGCACTCCGGACGATGATGTTCGTCGCGCCCAGCTCGGCGAGTTGCCGCTGGACCTCGGCGCTCGCCCCCTCGGCGATCGCGAGCATGGCGATCACCGACGCCACCCCGAAGATCAGGCCCAGGGCCGTCAGCAGGACGCGCAGCTTGTGCAGCGTCAGGTTGCGGACGGCGAGCTTGACGATGTTCCAGATACGGTTCATGGCGGGCGGTTCCCGGTGGGCGCGAGTCCCTTTTGAAGCGAACTACTTGGCCGCGGGCGAGGTGGCTTTCTTGGAGGCATTGGGATCGAGGGCCTGCTCCTTCTCCTCGTCCTTGAACTCTGCCGCGACGCGGCTGCGGGCGTCGAGCGCCACGGTCTCTCCCTCTTTCAATCCGCTGATGACCTGGACCTGGAACTCGTTCGTATCCCCGACGCCGACCTCCCGACGCTCAAAGCCTTTAGGTCCTTGTGCGAAGGCATAGAACTTCCCCTTGTGCTGGGCCACGGCCTGGACGGGGATCATGAGCACGTTGGAGACTTCGCCTACGAGGATCTTCACCTCCGAGGTCATGCCCGGGCGAAGCTCCTCCTTCGGCATCTGCTCGATGCCGACGACCGTCGTGTACTCCTTGACGCCCCCGCTCATCCACCCCCGGTTCGAGTCGGCGAGCTGAGACACCGTCTTCACCTTGCCGACGATGACGAGGTTGGGGAAGGCGTCGACCCTGATCTCGGCAAGCTGCCCCGGCTTGATCTTCTTGATCAAGGATTCGTGGATGTTCACCTTCACCTGCATCGAGGTGAGGTCGGGGAGGCTGAAGATTTTCTGCCGAGAGTAGACGGTCGCCCCTTCGCGGATCTGACGGCTGGAGTCGTACCACGAGTCGTTGGCGTAGGCGACGATCCCGGCCTGCTCCGCCTTGATCTCGGTCTGCCCCTTGTTCTTCTGATATTCCTTGAGTTGCTGGTCCTCGATGGCGAAGGTCGCCTTGGCCGCCTCATACTCGCTCTGGGCCTTGGCGACCGAGGCCTTGGCCGTCGCCAGGGCCTGCGAGACCTTCTTCTTGGCCTGGTCGACCTTCGACGAATACTCGGTTGACTTCCGCTTATATTCGTACTTCTCCTTCACCATGAGCTTGGCCTTGGCCCCGGTGAGGGTCAGGTCGTTGCCTTCGAGCTCGCTCTGGGCCGCACGCAGGTCGCTGAGGGATCGGAAGCCCTTCTTGACCAGCCCCTGGAACTGGTCGAGCGTGTTCTTCGACTCTTGCACCTTCTTGACCTTGAGCCCGATGTCGCCCCGGATTTCCTCGGTCTCGAAGACGTAGGTCCCCTTCTGGTACATCTCGAGGTCGAGGACGGCCAGTTCCAGCTCGACCTTGGCGGCGATGATCTCGCTCTCCCCCTTGTTCTTGGCGATCTCGACTTCCTGGAGCGAGGTCTCGATCTTGGTCCCCGACTGCTTCGCCTTGATTTCCTGCTGGGCGACGTTCTTGTCGATCTCGGCCGAATCGAAGCGGCAGACGACCTGGCCCTTCTCGACGTGGGTGCCCTCGGGCGTGAGCTGGATGATCTTGTTCTGGTAGCCGGGGAGGTCGCAGATGCCGTCGACGGTCTTCACGCTCTCGAGGTTGCCGCGCTCGGTCACGACGATCCGCAGGGTCCCGCGCGTGACGGGGAGCGAGAGCGTCGCGTCCTTCGGCTGAGAGTCCTTCCAGGCCGGGATCAGGCCGAAATAGCCGGTCGCGAGAACGCCCAGGGTCCCCCCCATCAGGAAGAGGAACCGCCAGGGGAACCTCCACCGTCGCTTACGGGGCGAAGGGGCTCCGGTTCCCGTCGGGTGCAGGTGGAGGAAGGAGTGATTCGGTGGGAGGTCGGAGGGGGTCTGGTGTTGTGGGAACGGGTCCCCCGTTGATGGTTGGAACGCGGTCGTCATTGGTCCAGACCCCCAGGGCATCGATGTTCATGACGTCAAAGTCGCGGAAGAGGCCCATCCGAGTGACCTCGTATTGTATCCATTGTCCGATCAATGAGTTCTTATTCTGCAGCAGTGAACCCTGGGCCAGGACCAGATTGTTGCCGCTATTCTGGCCGGCACCCGAGGTCGCCCCCGTGCTGGACCTGGCATTGTACTCGGCGAGGTCCACTTGCCGCACGGCGATCAGGAGGGCGAGCCTCGTGATGTCGAACTGCCGCCGATTCAGGTTCAGTTCGCGAATATCTGCGCGGATCTGCTGCACGATCAGGTCATGATTCTGCATGTAACTGCGGCGAGCCCGCTGATACTGGATCTGATCGGAGCGATATTGATTGCGCTGAATCCGGCGATTGATCGGGGCATTGAACTGGATCCCGACCGAATGTCGGCTCGCGTGGGCGTCGAGTTGGACCACGCTGAGGCTGCCGGGCGCGGAGTTGAGTTGGCCGTTGTAGAAGAGGTTGACTCCCGCGAGCAGTTGATTGCCGGCGTATTCGACGTTCCTCCAGGCATCGGTGACCTGTGCGAGCGAATTCATCAGGTCGAGCCGGTTCGCCAACGCGACCTCGATGGCCTGGTCGAGGGTCAGATCCATGGGATTGACCTCGATCAGATGGATGCGGATCTGCGTCTGGATCACGAAGAGCTCGGTGAAGCGTGCGTTGAACTCGCGGGTGGCGAGTTCTTGGAGCAGCGTCTCCCAGGCTTCGTCCTCGTCGATTTTTTCGAGGTTGTCGATGAAGTCCTGAATCTTGGTGAGATTCTTGCCCAGCGACACCTTGGATTCGTCATAACTGACGCTCAAGGATTTGGAGAGATCGATCTGGCGGTTGAGGCTGTCCCTCTCGTCTTGGTCGAGCGGCCCCGGCCCCGTGCCGACCGTCTTCTTATCTTCCTCGATTCGGGCCTTCCACTTGGTGAGTTCCCCGGCCAGATCGACGGAGAGCCTCTCCAGATCCTTGAACTCACCGAGGAGATCGCTCGCGGCATCGCTCAGAACCGACTTGTCCGGCGCCTCGTTATGCTGGAGTAAGGCGAGGTAGAGGTTCTTGTTCGCCTTCCTGAGCTCGTCGAGCTTCGGATCGTTGAGCTCGAACTTCTTCAGGAGCGTCTCGTCGAGCTTGACGGGGAAATCCGTGGGCAACCCGAGCCGGTTGAAGCGGAAGAGGTCGAGGCTCGTCTGGTAAGAGGCCTGCAATGACAGCAGGCTCGAACGCGACTGCTGATACTGCTGGGCGACGTTATCGCGCTGGAGGGGATCGACACGCCCGGCGAGGACGAGTGCCTCGTTCTCGTCGAGGCTCAAACGAAGCTGCTCGACCTGATACTCCGTATTGCGGACCTGCTGCAACTGGTTCAGGAGGTTGAGGTAGTCGGTGACGGTGTCGACGTAGAACTGGCGGCGATACCTGGCGAAATTCCGGATGGTGTAAAGGGTCTGGCGCTCGACTAGCGAGAGTGGCTGGGTGACGTTGCGTGCCCAGGCCCCCTGGAGCAAGGGCTGCGTCAGGCTGATGGCGAGCCCTGAGTTGATGGTCTGGAAGTTCCGGCCGTTATACTCGAAGACGAGATTATTCGCGAAGTTCACCAGGAGCTGGGCGCCGGAATAGAACATCCAGCTCAAGCCGTTCTGCGTCACCAACTGGAGTTGGTTCACCCCCGTCTTTCCGGCCCCGATCCTGTTGTATTGCGTGGTCTGGTTGCTGTAGATCTGCGGGAAGAAGCTGAACCGGACGAGGGTGAGCTGGAGCGCCTGGAGGTAAACGTCCTCGACGTTGAATTGATATTCTCGATTGTTCATCAGGGCGACCTGCATGGCCGTCGGGCCATCGATCAGGATCGCGCCGTCATCGCTCCTGGGAATGTATTTGAGCCAGCTCAGATCCTCGACGGGCGCGGACCCGCGCTTGCTCCAGCCGTGGAACTCGTGCGGGCGCCCCGCAGTCACCTGATAGGGGCGGGCACCCGGGTCGTCGGGCGGAATCGGCTCGTGGTTGGGATCCTGCGCGTCGCCCATCCGGGAATGAGGATTGGCCTCGACCGGTCTGGGGGGCAGCTCCCAGCGCCAGTCGGTCATCCGGTCATTCTCGATCCGGTAGACGTCGCGGTCTGCGAAGTCTCGGTAGTAGCGTCGCGTGCATCCCACGAGCAACAAGAGCAGCACGGAGGCGGCCATCAGCCGGCGCGCGCACCGAAACCGCTCCCCTCGTTGTAGCTCTTCCTGAGCAGACATGGACCGACATCCTACATATTGTAACGAAGGCCATCCTTGGCCATTCGACAACTGTCTGGGCACGAGAGTTCGCAGTATAACAGATGTCAGATACCGAGCAACGGTGAGTTCTCCGAAATCCCTCGCACTGTCGTCCCAGCTCTGGACGAAGACGACCCAGACTACGCATTCACCCTTGCTGCATCAGGACATTCGAATCTCGTCAGGGTTTCCCGATTCCGCGGCGACGGCCGGCAAGGTGCGCCGGATTTCGTCCAGACGGTACCCGAATCCGGGGCCTCGGATGCTCGAGAGATCGAGCTTCCCGTCCCGGCGTCGGTAGAGCCCCGGATGCACGACGGATTCGGGCTGCGAGGCGTCGGGATAGAACTGCATCCCGTTCGACTCGACCCCCATGATCGTGTCGGCATGGGCGGCGAGGAGGACGTGCGGGATCTGGGCGAGCATGGGGTTGGTCAGATCCTGGACCATCAGGGGCATCCCGTGGGCCTTGGCCCAGCAAAGGCTGAGGAGCGCCCCGGTCTGCGTCTTGCACGTCTTCAAGGCCACGCCCGACCAGCCCAATGACCTGCCTAGCTTGATCAGGTGCCAGTCGTGGGCGCTTTCGTCCATGAACAGGGGCTTGCGGGCCGCGACGCCATGGACGTCGATCCGGTGGGTCTCGAGGTCGTAGGGGAACGGCTGTTCGACGTAGAGGATCCGCTTGAAGATGTCGGCGTGGTTGGCGAGGAGGTCGTCGAGGATTGCGGTGACGTACGCGGGGTCGTTCACCGTGCAGTTGAAGTCGGTCGAGAGCCAGTCGACCCCCTCCTCCTGGGCGATGAGCCCCACGTCCATCAGCCTCGCGAGATCCCAGGCGGCGTCATCCCCACGGAGCTTGACCTTGAGGCAGTTCAGGCCGTCCTTGCGGACCCAATCCCTCAGCAGGACGGGGTGGTCGTCCTTCGGCTCCGAACCGGTGAGTTCCGACGCATGCACCGGGTCCTTGCCGCCGACGAGATGCCAGACCGGTATCAAGCTTGGGGCGGTCGCGAGATAATCGCTCGGGTATCGGCCTTCGAAGGAGACCCCGGCGCCCTCAGCGGGCGTGAGGAAGTGGGCGAGGTCGTGGTTCAGGAACGGCGGTGCGTAGGTCTCGTAGGTGGGCAGGCCGTGGAGGTTCCCATAGGCATCGTGCAGCGCGATGTCGAAAGCCGAGGCGCAGACGAGCGCCGCCAGCCAGGGCATCGGCTCCTCCTCGGGTCCCCTCATCGTGTTGGTGCGCTCGAGCCGCTGCACCAAGGCCGACTCGATGAAAGCCGAGCCGACCTCGATCGGATGCCCCGAAACGTCGAATGAGGCCCAGTCGTCGACGAGGTCGACGCAGAAACCCTTGAGGACCTCGTGACGCGAGTCATACGAAAGCGCGCTGGGCCAGACCCACTGGACGCTCAAGGGGGTCTCGCCCCACCCTACCGCCTCGCGGCCGGTCTCGTCGACGACCCGGAGCCGGACGCGGGCGCAGGTGACCTCCGTCGTGGTCTCGGGCCCGAATTTCAGCGGCATCCGCGTCTTGATCGTGATGAAGTAGAGCGAGACGGCGATCGGGCGGACGTTCCGTGGATTCGCGTTCGGCATGCGACGGCCTGTCTGGTCTGGGGTTGGAGGGAGGGGCTGATCGCTCGGCACATCGAGGCCGAAGACCGCATCGAAACCGGCCAGAGGTCGGATCCCGGCTCGTTCGGACGGTCCCTCAAAAGTCGTCGCTTTCTGCCTTGTTGGCAAGGGGCCAGCGCGGCTACGATCGCCGGACCGACTCAGGACCTAAAGCCGAACCGGGCCCGAAATTCGCCCGAGTTCCCGCGAGGAACAGGACGTGATGCCAGCGCCAGAACGACCTCGCTTGATCCTCGCCAGCCTCTCCCCCCGACGTAAACTCCTCCTGACCGAAGCCGGTTACACGTTCGAGGTCATCCCTTCCGACGTGGATGAGCCCGAGCCCGATCCCGGCGCCTGCCCCCGCGAGTACGTCTCGCGCCTCGCCTGGAAGAAGGCCAAGGCGGTCGCCGAACGGCTGAAGGAAGGGCTGATCCTCGCGGCCGACACGACCTGCTGGGTCGAGGGCGAGATCCTGAACAAACCCGTCGACCGCGCCGATGCCGAGCGGATGATCCGGCTCCAGGAAGGACGCGATACGGAGGTCATGACCGGCCTCTGCCTCTACCGGGCCGACCGCGGCGAGTGGGTCGGCGCCGTGGACGTCAGCACCGTCCGGTTCCGGCCCTTGAGCGACGAAGAACGCGAGACGTTCCTCGACTCTAATCGCTGGGAAGGGAAGGCCGGGGCCTATGGGGTCCAGGACCAGGACCCCTTCATCACCGTCTCACGCGGTAGCGTGACCAACGTCGTTGGCCTCCCGATGGAGCGGTTGGCCTGGCTCTTCGAGCATTATCCCGCACTGACACGATGACCTGCGCCTCGTATGATGAGACGCTGTCACGTTCGGTCTCAAATCGAGGAGCCGGTCCGATGGGGCTGCGGAACCTGAACCCTACCTTGTGGGGCAATCGTCTCGGCAAACTGTGGCTCGTCGTCCCCGTCGTCGTCGGGTTCCTGATCATCACCGGCCTCTCCCTGGTCCGGTGGAACGACTCGAGTTGGGGAGCTGATACTAGCTTGCGTTCCATTCCGGCCCCCATCGACGGCGCCCGCGCCTACAGCTATCTCAAGGAGATCTGCGCCATCGGCCCGCGCCCGGCCGGCTCCGCCGCCAATACCCGCCAGCGTGAGATGGTCGCGAAGCACTTCGAGAAGATGGGGGCGACCGTCCGCGAGCAGCCCTTCGAGGGGACCGACCCCCGGAGCGGCGAGCGGGTGAACATGGTCAACCTCATCGGCTCGTGGCATCCGGAACGCCTACGCCGCGTCGTGATCGGGGCCCACTACGACACCAGGCCCTTCCCCGACGAGGAGACCGATCCCACCCGGCGAGCCATCCCGTTCATCGGTGCCAACGACGGCGCCTCGGGCGTTGCGCTCATGATGGAGATGGCCCATCACCTGAACGACCTGCCGACGAACTGGGGGATTGACCTCGTCCTCTTCGACGGCGAAGAACTCGTTTACGGCCGCCAGGGCGAGTACTTCCTCGGTTCCAAGGCGTTCGCCAAGGCCTATGCCGACGCCGTCGACTCGAAGAAGTATCGGAGTCGATATGTGGCGGGCTTCGTGCTCGACATGGTGGGAGGCCGCAATCTCCAGATCAACCAGGAGCCGTATAGCCTCGACCTCGCCCCCAAGCTGGTCCAGGACCTCTGGGCGACGGCCAGGCGGCTCAAGGTCCCTGCGTTCCGCAACCGTGTCGGCCGCGCCGTGATGGACGACCACCTGCCGCTCAATAACGGCGGGATCCCGACCATCGATGTCATCGACTTCGACTATCCCTACTGGCACACCGCGCAAGACCTGCCGGAGAATTGCTCCGGCGAAAGCCTTGCGCAGGTGGGTAAGGTCATGACGGCCTGGCTCTCCCAGGGGGCGAAGGCGAAGCCGAGTGGCTCGCGCAAATGAACGAGACCGCTCACTGCCCCTGGTCGAGCAACTGACGCAGCGACTCGCGTTCCCGGCGGGTTGCGTCGAGGTCGAACCGGGCCACCTCGAGGTCGAGCTTGAGCCGCTCTAGGGCGTCGCGAGCCACGTTGAGCACGCGACCCCGGAACCGGGCGTTCTCGAGCACATCCTCAATCAGGGGCTCGAGTTCCGCCCGGACGCTGGCCGGCTGGACCTGGATGCGATCCCAAAGCTCCATCATTTCTGTCGGCAGAGACTCTTCCGTGGTGGCTGCCAGTCGAAGCGGTGCGTGACTCATCGAAGTTCCTCAACAAGGTGGTACTCCAATTTACCACGTCGTTTTAGCGAAGGACTTCGGATCATCGGAATTTGTCACTCTAGACAAGATTTAACAACTGCGAAAAGTTGCCGATGCAACCTCGCCTGGTTTGGCCTTCTCGGTTCTGCCTTTAACCGATAGGATCGGCCCCGAGAAATTGGATCGTTCCAGTGTTTGACGGACCGGAGACAAGGAGGTCTCGGCCATGTTGCCACGTCGATCGGTCGCCTTTGTAGGGTCCTCGGCCATTCTGATGTTGGTGGCCATCGTCTCGGCGAAGGCGGATGGCAACGACACGGCCACGGGGATGATTCACGAAGGGTTCGAGTCCGCTCGGCCCGCCTGGCGTCAGGAGCAGACCGACGCCACCGTGACGCTCCACATCCACGACCGATCCAGCCGCGCCGCCCACGAAGGAAGGCTCTCGGAGCACTTTCAGTTCACCTCGGGCGCGGGCAGTTCGTTCATCTACAGCTTCCCGCTCGCGAAGATCCCGATCAACGAGGCCCTCAAGGTCAACCTCTTCGTCAGGTCGACGAGGGGCGGCTTGAGGATCATGGGGCGGGTGGTGCTCCCCTCCGACACCGACCCCGAAACGGGCCAGCCGTCGTTCGTACTGATCCCTGGCACCATTTATGACCAGGTCGATCGCTGGCAGCGGCTCGAGCTCTCGAACATGCTCCCCTCGATCGAGCGTCAGGCTCGCGTGCTCCGCGCCGCGACCCGAAGGCCGGTCTCGCTGGAAGGGGCCTATCTCGACCAGTTGGCGATCAACCTCTTCGGCGGAGAGGGGGAGACCGAGGCCTTCATCGACGACCTCACCATCGGCCCCGTCTCGAACGCGGTCATCGCCGAGCAGGCCCAGCCGGTCACCCCCGGCGCCCCTTCTCCCGTGGAGCCGGAGTCCAAGCCGGCTAACCGCTCGAACGCGAGGGTCCAGTTGGTCGACGGCCAGCTCCGCAAGCGAGCTGATGACGGCAAGGACTACGACTGGGTCTTCACCGCCATCGACGCCCCCGGTGCCAACGTCGAGCTACTCCGCAAGTCTGGCTTCGACGTGCTCAGCACGGAGATCGACGACGATCCCAAGCGGATCCAGGAGGCCATCCGACGAGGCTTCCTGCTTGCGCCGAACCTGAACGCCACACTCGAGGGGCGGGCCGTCGAGGCCGACCGCATGGTTTCGGATGCCAAGGGATACCCCTATCAAGAATCGGTCGCCTTCTGGAATCTGGGGGAGCAGCTCGGCCGTTCGCGAGACGTCGCGGCACGCAACGCGGAGCTGGAACGCATCAGGTCGGTAATCGCCGGCCTGCGTGGGCTCCCGGAGAACGTCTCTCATCTCACGACCGCGACGGTTGCCGGCGAATTGCCGCTCTACTCGAGCTTGCCCCGCAACCTGTCGATCATGGGGATCAAGTCGAACTTCCTGTCAACGGCCATCGACCCCCAGGACGGCTACGCATTCCTCAAGCAACGCCGCGACCTCACGGCCCTCTCGAATCCGAAGAATCTCTTCTGCACCTGGATCCCGGCCACGATCTCCCCGACCGTGAAGTCGGCGATCTGGGGGAAGGAGTCGATCCCGGAGTGGGGGAATCCCCAGGTCCATCCCGAGCAATTGCGGCTTTACACCTACCTGGCGCTCGGGGCCGGATATCGCGGCATCGGATTCAAGGGCGATGAGACGCTCACCGGGCGTGCGGGCCGGATGCTCCTGATCGAGATGGCCTTGCTGAACGAAGAGATCGACCTCTGCGAGGGGATCCTGGCCAGGGGCAAGGACCCGATCCCCTTCTACAAGACGTTCCCGCCGGATCCCCCCACCCTCCCGCAGCCGGGGAGCAAGGTAAACCAGAGGATGCCGGTGCTCAAGGAACTGGAGCCGACCCCGGGAATCCGGGCCGCGGGCATCAGCACACGCGACCGCAAGGGGATACTCCTCCTCGTCGCCGACTACTCGGGCAGCTCGCAGTTCGTGCCGGCGCAAATGTCGATGAACGAGCTGAAGATCACGGTACCGGTGCCCGAGTCGGCCCAGGCCTTCGAGATCAGCCCAGGCGACGTCCGCACCCTCGAGCGGGAGCGATCGGTAGGCGGGGCCCGCTTCACGATCCCCGAGTTCGGCCCGACCTCGCTCATCCTCATCACGACCGACTTCGAGATGGCCGACCGGCTGCGTTCGGCGATCGCCAGGGTCCGGCCCTTCGCCGTGAACATGGCGATCGAGCAGGCGGAACTTCGCCTCCAGGAAGTGTCGCAGATCAACGACATTCTCGTCCGGAGCGGCAAGCGGCTCTACGACAAGACCGACCCCAAGACCATGCCGCTCCCCGATGGTGCCCCCGAGCCCAATGATGAGTACCTCCTGCTCCAGAAGGCCGAGGAATCCATCAAGAGCGCCCGCGAAGCCCTCGAGCGCGAGGAATACTCCCTGGCCTGGTCGGAAGCCCGCCGGGCTCATCGTCCCTTGCGGCACCTGATGTCGGCCCAGTGGCAGAAGGCCTATGAGTCGGTGCTCAAGAAGGTCGTCCCCGAGGATCCGAAGCCCCCGCCCACCCAGCTCGGTCGCCTCAACCGCCGGGAGATCATGGAGCTCGAGCGAGAGAAGCTGAAGCGGACGCGCTACCTCACCTCGCCCGTGATGTGCCCCCCCCTGCTCTCGTACAACACGCTGCCGTTGGTCGAGTCCTGGCTCAACCTGATCCAGCAGCCCTTCGGACCGAATCTCGTGCCCAAGGGCTCGTTCGACGACCACACGTCCCTCGAGTCGGGCGGGTGGATCGATCAGAGCCATCGCTTCAAGGGGATCGTCGGGAAGGTCAGCACCACGGTCGACGAAACCGACCGCGAGAAACGGTTGCTCAAGCTCACGGTCGAGCCCATCGAGAAGATGGACCTCGACAAGTTCCCGCCATATCTCGACTTCCCGGCCGCCGCCATCCGCTCCCCGAGCATTCGAGTCCAGCGCGACCAGTTCTACCGGATCTCGATGCTGGTCAAGAAAGTGAATCCATCGCCCGCGGGGACGTCGGGCATCATCATCACCGACTCCATCGGTGGCGAGGTCATGCAACATCGCTTCAACGGTTCCTACCCCAAGCTCTCGCGCGTCGTCTTCTACAGGAGAGCCCCGACGAGCGGTGACCTCACCGTGACGATGGGATTGAGCAACTTCGGCGAGGCCTTCTTCGACGACTTCCGGATCGAGAAAGTCGACATGCGGGGCACGAACGTCAACGACGACATGGCTGGCCAGGGACGAGACCCGCGCCAGGCCCAGCCGGAACCCGAGCCGACAAGTCCGGCCACGGCGAACCGCCCCCTATCCGGCTCGCGGTCCAGCCAGTAAAATCTCCACCATGACCTTGTGAGCAGGCCGGGCGGATGTCCCATCCGACCGGCCTCTCGCGAGGCCGCTCGGAGGAGGTGCAGATGCCGATCAATCGCCCCTCCCCTCTTCCCCCTTAATGCTCGTGCCCGACCTCTACGGCTACGGCACTCTCGGAACAGCCGGGTACCCTCCACCTCTCGTCGCTGCCCACGGGACGCCGATCGCACAAAGAACGACTCCCATGATCCGTCCCATCCGCATCGAAGACACCCCCGACCTGATCGAGATCGCACGCGGCACCGAGGTCTTCAAGCCGATCGAGCTCGTGGCGCTCCGCGAAGTCCTCGACGACTATCACGCCGTCGAGCACGCGAACGGCCACGTCGCCATCAGCTTCGAGCGGCACGGCAAGGTCCTGGGGTTCGCCTACTACGCCCCCGCCTCCATGACCGACCGGACCTGGTACCTTTACTGGATCGCCGTCGAAAAGGGCATCCAGGCCAAGGGGATCGGCACGGAGTTGCTCCGCAAGGCCGAGGAGGACATCGACACCAGGCGAGGTAGACTACTCCTCATCGAAACCTCGTCGCTCCCTCATTATGAGCTCACGCGACGCTTCTATGAAAAGCATGGATACCGCCGTGCCTGCACCATCGAGGACTTCTACTCCGACCACGACGACCTCATCGTCTTCGGGAAGCGGCTCGATCCCCGGGAACCCGCGTCGTGAGCCAGTCTTCCGGCGGACACCCTGCCGATACGGATCCCGATCGACTCGTTGCCGAGTGCGACGTCCAGCGCACAAGACGGTCGGGGCCCGGCGGGCAGAATCGGAACAAGGTTGAGACCGCCATCGTCCTCGTCCATCGCCCGACCGGGATCCGAGCCGAGGCCAACGAACGTCGCAGCCAGCTCGAAAATCTGAAAATCGCAGTCTTCCGGTTGCGCCTCAACCTCGCACTTTCCGTCCGTATGGTCAGGGACGACGCCCGCATACCGAGCCGCCTCTGGTCGAGCCGCTGTCGAGGCGAGAAGATCGCCGTGAGTACCGAGCATGATGACTTCCCCTCCCTCCTCGCCGAGGCGCTCGATATCATCGAAGCCGCCGAGATGGACCTCCCGGCGGCCGCGGCACGGCTCGGCTGCACCGGCTCGCAGTTGTTGAAGCTGCTCAAGGGCGAACCCCGGGCCCTCGCACTCGTCAACGCGAACCGGCAACGGCTCGGATTGAGGAATCTCCTCTGATACCATGATTCGATATCAGCGAGATCAAACCATACCTAAAATAATTAACATTAAATAATATTTATTTACCATTAAACGAGGATTCTTCGTTCAAATTCGGGCCGCCCCCCGATATCCGTCATGACGGCTCGCCAGGGCGTAACGCATGAGCAACACGCAACGCGAGTCGTCCATGATCGCCGCCCACCGCGAAGATCAGGCATCAGGAGCGTCTCGAATGGAATCCTCCGCGATCTCGACCGAGAGTCTGCAAGACGCCCCTGCTGGCCCCGACGCCTCGCCCCACCCGATCTGGAATTTCGCCTTCGGCCTGGCCTGGGTGGCCATCTATTTCACGGCCCTGCTCCCTCGGGCCAGGGACAAGCCCTTCTGGTATGACGAGATCTTCACCTGGCACCTGGCGAGACTGCCCAGCCTAGGCCGCCTCTGGGAGTGCCTCAGGGAAGGGACCGACCCGAATCCCCCGCTCTACTACGCGGCCGCCCATTTGATGCACGAGATCCTTGGCGCGGCCCCCTGGACGACCCGCTTGCCGGCGATGCTCGGTTACTTGCTCATGAGCTTGTGCCTCTATCGATTCGCAAGGCGACGCGTCTCGGGGGTCTTCGCCTGGACGGCCGCGACCTTCCCGCTCATCACCGAGGCCTCGTCCTATGCCATCGAGGCTCGTGCCTACGGCCTGGTCCTCGGCCTCGGCGCGCTGGCGTTGCTCTGCTGGCAGGTCGCCGCGGAGGAAGTGGGCTTCAAGCGTGGCCTCGCGTTGATACTCTTGCCCCTCTCGCTGGCCGCCGCGGTCGCCAGCCATTATTTTGCGGTGCTGCTGTTCATCCCGATCGGAGTCGGAGAGCTCTGCCGATCATGGCACCGCAAGAAGATCGACGTCGCGCTCTGGTGCTCCCTCATCGCGGGCCTCCTCCCGCTCGGGGTCCTCTACCAGTTGATCAAGGGCGCCACGAGCTACAAGGGGGCGTTCTGGTCGAAGCCCGGCTGGTCGTTCGTGCTCCTGTGCTATGCTCAATTGTTCGAGAAATCGGCGATCCCCATCACGGCGATCGGGCTCCTGATCGCGCTCGATGCGCGGTATCCCTATCGGTGGCGGCGGGCGGAAGTGCCGGGAGCTGACATGGGGGCGCCAGCCGCCATCCCGACCTACGAATACGCGGCGGCGATGACCTACGTGTTGTTGCCGCTCATCGGATTGGCCTTCGCGAGGGTCGCCGCCGGCGGAGCCTTCACGGAACGCTATACCCTGGCCTTCGTCTACGGCTTCGGTCTGCTCGTGGCCTATTCCACGGCCAGGCTCGGCTCGCGCCGGCGCTACCTGGCGGCCATGATCACGGCTTGCTGCCTGGGATGGTTCGCCGGGTTCGAGATGCTCCTCCACCAGCGCGACGGAGCCGCGATCAATCGGATCACGGCGGCCGACTTCCCTCGCGCGGATTCGACGGACGAGCCGCTCGTCATCTCCTGGTCGGTCATGTTCCTCCAGGCCAAGCACGAGCTGCCGAGGTCCCTCGCGGACCGGACGTACTTCCTCTGCGGCGGCGGCTCGACGGACGAGGCGGCGCTCAAGAAGCTGAACGACCTGGTCAAGCTGAACGTCCAGAACTTCGAGCCGTTCGTCGCGGAGCACAAGAAATTCTTCCTGTGCGGATTCTCGAATGACTACGTGCTGCAGGAACTGATGAAGTCACGAGCGAAGCTGACATACCTGGGGGCGAGACGCTTCCGGCACGGCGAGGTGCTGATCTTCGAGGTGGATTGCAGTTAACGATGCACCATCAGCGAATGGAAGCGGCCGGGCTGGGAGCCCCCCCCGCCTCGCGGCTGAGCAGGCCGAGCGTCCGATGCAGCGATTGCCCACCCGAAGCCAGCTCGCTCGTGACGTAGATCGAGCGGAAGAGCCCGAGGAACGTGAGGAGCTTGTCGAGGTCCGCCTGAGCCACGGCGCGGGCCTTCTGATCGTGCTTCATCATCTTCTGGATCAGCATTTCGCGATGCCGGTCGGCGAGGCTTCGGACCGCCTTGATGTCGACCCAGAGATACGACTCCGCCTGCGGGAAGTAGGCCGCGCGGGTCGCCGCGAACTCATCCCTGGCCCCCGCCGCCGACTCCGGCTCGATCGCCAGCGATGCGGCGTTCCGACCGATGAGGAGCCGATCCCGGTTCACCGAGAAGGCGAAGGGGGTCGTCGGCACCAGGAACATGGTGGAAGTCCCCGCCTCCTGCCGGCTCTCGAGCCGGAGTTGCCCGTTGCCGTGCGACTCGTCCATGCCATAGAGCGCCAGTGTCGTCCGCAGGCCATTGGTCACCGCCTCGGCCAGGGTTTCGTCCCCGTTGAGGTCGACGCGAGCGACCGGGCTCAGGGTGAGTTCCGGTGAGGCTGAGGCGATCAGCGTCCCCGAAACGCGGGGCCCGAGTTTGGGAAGAACCTGCTTGAGATCCTGCCCGAGCAAGATGCCCTTGAGGGCCAGAAGGCCGTTCTCATAGCGGGCCCGTTGGTCGTCGGGGATGAGTTCCCGGATGGATTCTTCGAGAGCGGGGAAATCGAGCTGAATCGAGGCGTGGGCTACCGTGTTTGGAGGCAACGTTTCGAGATTCGCGGGCCTGGCGACAACTTTCGACCATCTCTGATACCACGAGCCGACTTTCTCGGGCTCGAGCTCTTCCTGCGTGTGCAGAATCAGGCCGTCCTTCCATTCGATCGCGGCCCCCACGTACTTCTGTGCCGAGAGGTAGCGCTGGATCAGCTTCGCGATCTTCTCCTCGTGTGGCGAGGAGGGCTTGGACGATGAGACGAAAACCTGCTCGAGCAGCCTCGGCTTGAGATAGAGGCTGACGGCCGCCGACCTGGGGAGCCGACTCCTCACCTTCTGGAAGTCGGCGTTCTCGGCGAGTCCCCCCTGGTTGGCCGCGTTGCGATCGATCACGGCGTTTATCAATTCCTCGGAGTTCGCCCAGGCAAAGGTGCGGTCGTCGCAGATGACGTAATAGTCGGGGAGTCGCGGCTGGTCCCCGGCATAGTGACGCGCCGTGTAGGTGAGCGTCTTGTAGCGCCGCTCGGAAACCTTGCTCAACTCGCCTCGACGCAGTTGCGCCTCGTTGACGCTCTGGAGGACCCGATCGAGCAATTTCCGATCCGACATCTGGACGAGGAAGAGCCCGCGCGAGTCTTCGGGACGGCCTCCGGGCGGCGTGACGATGCTGAGTACCACGGCCTCGCCGAAGAGCCGGTCGCGGAACGACGTGGACGACTCCCCCAGTCGCTTCTCCAGCCTCTGCTTCGCCTGATCGAGCTGGCGATAGACGTCGGAGGCATACCAGCGCTGGACGGCGGGGAATCCCTGGATCCGTTCGGAAAGGGGCGACTCGAAGAACTCGCGGGAGTGGACCCGAAGATCTTCGATCGTCAGCGTGACCCCGGCGTCGGCCGGCACGAGCCGCAAGAGTCTGTCGGCCGATTGCTGGCCCCAACAACACGAAGTCCAGCCGATGACGAGTGCGATGATGAAAGAGCATCGGCTCGAAAAGCAGGTCATCGGCGAAACTCCCCGGGCATATTTACGATCCAGGACCAGGTTGAGACGAGGTACGGACAGGTCGATCCAACTTAGGTGGGCGGGACCGTCCGTTCGACCTCGGCCGCGTCGAGGAGGAACCCGAAGGCCTGCTTGGCCGAATCCGAGAGCGGCCGGACCCCCGCGTTGACCCGCTCGCTGACTCCCTCGAGGACCTCGTTGGCCTCCGGTCCGGAGAGGGTCAGGAACAATGAGGAACTATTGGGGGGCAACGTGGCCGAATTCAACATCTCCCGCCCGATCTTCGCCGCCGAGCCCGACGACTCCCTGGCTAAGTCCCAGGTGGCCGTCCCCGCGGTGGCCAAAGCCTCTGAGATGGAAGGATTCCCGTCCGACTTCTGAACCACTTCCACCCCGCCCCCCGGCAGGCCGTACTCGCGGCCGACGAACCGGAAGGCGGCGACGAGCGCGATGAGCAGGAGAGCCGCCGCGGCCAATCCCGCGACGCGTCTCGGGAACGCAAGGATCCGGCGCGGTTTCACGACCTCGCGATCTCGCTCGATGGCGTCGAGGCAACTCTCGACGAATCCGAGCGAAGGGATCGGCGTCGGTATTTTCAGCGAAACGACATGCAAGAGTGTCTGATAACGTTGCGCCAGGGGGCGGCAGGCCTCGCACAAGGACGCATGCTCCTCGAGCTCGGCGAGGAGTTCGGGGGCCGCAGCGCTACGGTCGTCGAGATAATCGTTCCACCTGGCTTCGTAGTCGACGCATTCCATGGCACACGCTCGAAAACAACGTCGTTGGAGGCTTTAGGGAGGGCGAGGTTCGGGAGTTCACCTGCCGAGTTCGCGGCCGAGAGGTTATTAACGATCGGACAAGGCAACGTCGCCAGGGTCGAAAAGAGCTAACAACGGACCCCGCGACGGCTCAGGTGTTCGGCCAGTTCGGCCCGGGCACGATGGAGCCAGGTCTTGACGGTTCCGATCGGCCTTCCGACCGACTCGGCGATTTCTTCGTAAGCGAGATGTTGTTCGTGGAAGAGGGCGAACACCACGCGATACTCGGGTCGGATCTTCTCGAGGGCACGTTCCAGTTCCCCCGCCAGGTCTTCCGGGTCGGTCAGCCCTGCCCTCTGGTCGACGCGATCCTCGGGAGATTCGGTGAGCCCCGGCCTGCGCTTGCGGTGGACGAGGGCGGTCCGGCAGCGATTGGCGGCGATCCCGAGGAGCCAGGGGCGTAAGGGACGCGTCTCATCGAAGCCGGCCAGGCCCCTCAGTGCCCGCACGAAGGTCTCCTGGGCCACGTCCTCGGCATCATGACGATGTCCCATCATCCGGTAGCAAAGGCCGTAGACGACCCCCTGGAAACGTTCGACCAGCAAACGGGGAGCGCACGGGTCGCCGGCCCGAAGTGACTCGATCAACGCGCGATCGTCCATCCGCCTTCCGCCTTCACCCGGCCCGAAGGCCACCGAGACCGGCCCAGTCGCCAAGGATACTCCGACGAGGAAGTCTCCGTTTCAGATTTCGCCGCCCGACGTCCATGATTCTGCCGAGCCGCCAGGAATTGCCAACATTTTCGAATCGTCGGGCCAAAGAGGCGTGGGCAACCTCGCCGGGCGCCGAAACTCAGATGAGGACTTCCGCCTTCAGCCACAGATGTTACCGGCTCGCGTCCTCGCGACTGGCAAATCCGGATCGGCCAGGGACCGTCGGCGCAAAGAAAAATCGACGGTAACCGCAACGAATAGTTGGGGTTACCGTCGAAAGGTTAGGTAAAGCTGAGCTTAATGGTGGAGGAAACGCTTCACGCCGGACGGGCGGAGGGATGCGAACCCCGCCGAGGCGGGGCTGAATCCCTCGCGGATGAAGCGGCTCAAGACTCGAGCGGTGCCGAAAGGTCGGTCAATTCTTCGGCCGTGAGTTCGTGGAACTCTCGACCCTGGAGGGCGAGTCCCGTCTCGAGGCGGACGGCGATCTCGTGGAGCTCAGGCGAATCGATCCGCCAGGCGATGTCCGCGAGTTCGCTCGGAGTCAGGTCGCCGAGTTCTTGCCCCAGGCGATCGAGTTCCGATTCGAGACGAAGCACCGTCTCCAGCATCTCGGCATGAGTCTCCGCCGAGCCGCCGACGAGCAGGCACGTTTCACCGGTACTGAGCCGTTGCTGATCATCCCCGGAGTCGAGTCCAAACCCGATGATGGCGGCTCGAAGCCGGCGCGTTCCGCCGCCGTCGGGTTGCGTCTTCATTGTCATCTCGAGGAGGGCCTTTCACGAGTGGGAAGCCGTTGAGAGGCGTGGCGAGCGGCCAGGGTACCAGTCCCCCGCGGCGGCCCGTCTCGCCACGCGATTCTTATCGGCTGATCGTCCCGGCTCGAACAGCACCGGGACGACGAATCGCGAGGCCGGCACCCGACCCTCCCGCATCGCTCTTACGATCCGCTTAGGCATTCCCTCGCGGTATTTCGCGCCACGCGGTACGCCGCCCGAATCGTGATGGCCCGCGCCTCGATCTGTTCTTCGCTGAACAGACGCCCTTCGCTAGCAGGAAGCCCCGCCAGCGTGATCGTGAGCGGAAGTAGGTCGAGGAATTGACGGTACTTTTGCTGAAGATCCCCCGCCGCGCTTGCTTGGTCGGTCACGACTCGAACTCCTTGGTTTCGGTGGGCAAAACACTGAATTCGCGAGGCTGAACTGGCGACTATCGGCACTCGTCGAAAGTCGATGCAACGACGAATCCGAGGAAAGGGCCCGCCGTCGAGCAGGTCCACTTCTAGAGGCTAGCGGCCCCAACCTCGCCTCGGCAAGTCCCGAACGCCAAGCCCTTTCGAAATAAAGTGAAGGGCCGACGCGTGCCCTGGAATCCCCCCCGTGACGCGGGATCGATGATCTCCCTTGATTATGAGATCAATCTCCTCAATGATCGAAGGAATCCTTCGACGAAAGATTTGGTATTGGGTGGGCACCATGCGCTGGGCCGAGCCGGGTTGGATGATTCTCTTCGTGCTCGTCCCACTCCCCTGGGTCTTCGACCGCATGCGCCCACGTCTCGCCTGGCCGAGCCTCGGCTATTTCCCCAAGGCGGGCCGTTTCGGGGCGAGGGGACGCCATGCCTTCTCGCTGACACTCCGAGGTCTGGCCATCAGTTCGCTCGTGATGGCCCTCGCCCGGCCGCAGACGGTCGGGGGCCGGACCCACATCGCCGGCCAGGGGGTGGCGATCATGGTGGCGCTCGACCAGAGCTCGAGCATGAACGCCGCCGACTTCCCCTCCGAGAGAGGCCCGATCAAGCGGCTCGACGCAGCCAGGAACACGGTCAGCCGCTTCGTCGCGAGCCGGCCCGACGACCTCCTCGGGCTCGTCGTCTTCGCCAACTATCCCGACCTGGCCTGCCCGCCGACCCTCGACCACGCCTTCATGCTGGAGACGGTTCAATCCTTGCGCACGGCTCGACCCGGCGACGACGGGACGAACCTGGGCGATGCGATCGCCTGGTCGCTCGAGGCCCTGAGCGTGACGACGCCGAAGAAGCGGGTGCTGATCGTCATGACCGATGGGCGGAATAGCCCGGCCGTCCCATCTCCGCTCGACCCTCGAGCGGCCGCGATTCTGGCCCGCGAGTTGGGGATCACGTTGCACACCATCGCCATCGGCAAAGCTGAGGCGCCGCCCCCTCCTCCCCCCACTTCCAATAAGGAAGAGGCGAAGCCGAATGACGCCTATGACACCCCCGATTTCGAACTACTGGATACGATCGCCAAGCTCGGGGGTGGCCGGGCCTTCGTGGCGGCCAACGCCCGCGACCTCGAAAAGGTCTTCAAGACCATCGATACGTTGGAGAAGAGTCCTGTTCAAAGCATCATCCGAACGCGTTATCGTGAACATTATGCGTCCTGGGTCGCGTTTTCCATCGGCCTGTTGATCCTGGATCGTCTCTGTTCGGTGGGCCGCCTGCGTCGGCTGCCATGAGCCTTGAGTCGAATCGGGATCTTGTCATGCGCCTGTCAACGCCGCCCAACCGGGCGCAGTCACGAGGGTTCGAGCCTGAATGTTGAGCCTGTTCGCCCACCCGAATCGACTCTGGTTGCTGGCGTTCGTCCCGTTCCTGCTCGTGACGGTCCTCCGGGCACGCCAGCGCCGGGCGCGGGCCTGGAAGGCCCTGGGGCAAGACGGGCGGCTCACGGGCGACGGCGGCTGGGGCTGGGCGGTCGCGATCATCTTCCTCCTCCTGGCGCTGGCCCAGCCGCGTTGGGGCAACACCGGCGCGACGAACCTCCCGCCCGGGCACGACATCGTCATCGTCGTGGACGTGAGCCGGAGCATGGGAGCCGAAGACGCCGTCCCCAACCGCCTGGGCGTGGCCATCGAGTCGGCCGAGAGCCTCGTGAACGCGTTGAGCCGGGAGCGGGGCAATCGCGTGGCCGTCGTCGCCTTCGCCGGCCGAGGCGTCACCCGCTGCCCCTTGACCGAGAACCTTGGCGCGGCCAGGGAGGCCCTTCGAGCCCTCAGGCCTGGCGGGGTCAAACCGGGCGGGACGGACCTCGCCGCGGCCCTCGAGACCGCCGCCGATGCCTTCGACCCCGAGGATCATGCCGAGGGGAAGACGATCATCCTCTTCTCAGACGGCGAGGATCACCCCTCGCGCTGGCTGGCGGCCTCGCAGCGACTCCGCTCGCTGGGCATCGTCGCACACTCGGTCTCCATCGGAGACCCCGAGAAGGGGCATCCCGTGCCCGAAGGGGCGGGCAAGCCCTTCCTCTCCTATCGCGGCGAGACCGTCCTCTCAAAGCGCAACGACAAGCCGTTCGAGGGGATCGCCGAGGAGACGGGGGGAGCCGTCCTCAAGGTGGGGCTCGCGTCGGTCGACCTCGGCAGTCTGTACCTCAAGAAGATCACCCCCGTCGCCCGCCGCAAACGCGAGGCGATCCGCCCGCCCGAGCGCACCGAGCGGTTCAGCCTCTTCATCCTGGCCGCCCTCATCTCGGGACTCGCCGGTTCGTGGCCGGGCTCCGGGCGTCTGCCCCTGTTCTATCCCTGGTTCTTCGGGATCGCCCTGATCGGCTCGATCGGCGCGGGCGGAAATTCGAAGCTGCCCAAGGACTGGATCGAAGCCGGCCGGAAGGCCTTCGCGTCCAAACGCTTCGACGAGGCCCTCAAGGACTTCCAGCAGGCCTCCTCCGTGATGCCCGACCATCCCGTCCCGCTCTACGACCAGGGGGCGGCCTGTTATCAGCTCGGCCAGTATCCCGAGGCCTATGCGAGCTATATCAAGGCCCGTGAGACGGCCGATCCGTCGCTCCGGACCAAGCTCGACTACGTCCTCGGCAATACGGCCCTCGCCCTGGGGGACATCCCCGGGGCCATCCGACACTACGACGACTGCCTGAGTTCCAGGGCCCCGGGCAAGGCCCTCGACGACGTCCGACGCGATGCCGCCATCAACCGCCAGTTCGCCGAGGAACGCGCCAAGAACCCGTCGATCCCCCCGGATGCCGACGGCAAGCAGGACGAGGGGTCTAAGCGGCCCAAGCCGAGGCAGCAGCGAGGCGGCGACGACGAATCCGACCAGTCGAACCCCGGCATGGGAGACCCCTCGGATGGAGTCCCGCCCGACGACATGACCCCGAAGAACCGCTCGGGAGCTGGCGGAGCGGGCGGCGGCGGGCCGAACCCGCCCAAACCAGGATCGCCCGAAGCCAAACTCGCCTCGGCCATCGAGAATGTCAAGCAAGCCCGCAAGAGCCGCCTCGAAGAGGAAGAAGCCTCCAAACCCGAACGGGACAAGCTGGATTGGTAGGCGTAACGTGGCGAGCGACGCGAAAGCAACATGGGCGTTCCACAATACGTATCAGTTGGAACAACACAAATTCAATACCTTGCCAATCATTCGTCCGATCTCATCGACCTTTAATGCCTAAGCGGTAATCCGAGCCTTTCCTTTGACGGCTCGGAAGCGGTGCAGTCGGCCAATGGTCAATAGCCAGCGAGTTTGAGTCATCAAGGCATGCCCATTCTCTCCACGCTCCTCCTGCTCGTCGGACTCAACTCGGTCTCGCAAACTGAGGGGGCGGCCGCCGCGATCCCGATCTTCATCAAGGCCCCGCGAGGGCCCATCTACGTCGGGCAGGAAATTCCACTGACGATCCAGGCGAAGGTCGAGCTGCCACAGATCCAACTCATCCCGAACAAATCCACAGATGTAGACGTCGAGTTATCCCGGTCATCCCAGGATGCAGGTCGGAATCCGTCGCCGATCCTTCGGGTGACTCCCCGTCGCGCAGGCCAGGTCACGATCCCCGTCCTGACCTTCCGGATCGGCGAGAGGACCGGCAAGAGTCGACAGATAAAGTTGAACGTCGAGGTCGTCCCGAGTTTGGGCCGCCCCGCACAGTTCCTCGGGGGCGTTGGATCGTTCACGGTCGAGTCGAGCGTGGATCGGGGCCAGGTCAAGCTGGGAGAGACCTTCGAATACCGGATCAAGGTCAGCGGTCCAGCATCGCGCGGGATGATCCATCAGCCGGTCTTGAGACGATCGGAATCGGACCCGCCGGACTTCCGCATCGAGCCCCTGACCTCAGAGTTCAGCAGCGATCCTCCCACCCGCATCTTCCGCTACAAACTCCGCGCCCAGCGACTGGGTAAGTCGAAGTTGCCTCCCGTGTCCTTGAGCGCATTCGATCCGGCCTCGCGTCAGTTCGTGACCAAAGCGACGTCCAGGGTCGAGGTTGTCGTGCAGGATATCCCCCGCCTCGATCCAAATACGCTCGACTATCGGCTTCCCGAAGATCCCCCGCGATCGGAACTCTCCTGGCCCGCATTGAGCGCGATCGGCGCGGGGGTCGTGATGCTAGCAATCTCCGCCCGACGCGTCCGCAGATCCCTCCGACGAAAACGCAGCAATCGGGCGATCCAGCGGCTGACGACCTCGATCAGGAAGCAGTTGGCGAAGACCTCGAACCCGAACGAGGCCGCCAGGTTGATCTCCGAAGGTCTGACCGAATACCTGCACCACACGACGGGCCGACCGACCGGCGCACTGACGCCGATCGAGGCGCGCGACGGTGTCGTCCAGATTGATGAGGATGCTTTGCTGGGAGAGAGGGCCGAGAGGATCATCGCGAGGTGCGACAGGGCGCTCTTCGGGGAGGATGGGGCCGAGATGAATGGCCTGGTGGGGGTGGCTCTGGATTTCTTCCAAGACCTGGAACGACGACAGAAGTTGCGGTCGAAGTCAGATCCAGAGCCCTCGATGTCAAGAGAGGCAGACGAAACCACAATGGCATGATTACAAGTGGTTGCTACTACCTCTCTTCCTCCTAGCTCACCGCCATAACCAACGTCGTCACCTTGGACGAGGAAATACGCTCGCAAACTCGATGTGATTCGACCGACACCGTCTCAATACCTGGCGAAACTGCGCTCGCGCGTCGTGCTGAAAAGCTCGCGGAACCCCTGCTCTTGCTTGGGTTGACGCCTGTAGGCATCGAAACCATCGAGTTCGAGGACCGGGATGGTCTTGTTGATCAGGAGTTCGATCGCCGTGAGCGGCTCGCCCTGATCGGGGCAGACGAACATATAGGCCAGGCCGTTCTTACCCATTCGGCCTGTGCGACCAATCCGGTGGACGTAATTCTCTGCGTCGTCGGGGACGTCGTAATTGATGACGTGGCTGATATCGTTGACGTCGATGCCTCGTCCGACCACATCCGTGGCGATGAGCACCGAGATCGAGCCGCTCCGGAAACCTTGCATGACGCGGTTCCGGACGCTCTGGGCGAGGTCGCCGTGGATCGCCGCAACTCCGGAGACCTTCCCGCGCAGCTTCTCGGCAAGCCGTTCAGCCCCGCGCTTGGTCCGGGTGAAGACGATGCACTGGCTCGGTTCGTCTCGCTTGAGCAGATGCACAAGCAATTCGAACTTGCGGTCATTCTCGATTGTGACGTAGTACTGCCGGATCGATTCAACCGAAGGCTCGTCCTTCGAGAGATTGAGTTCGATGGGCTGGTACATGTACTTCTGGGCCAGCTTGCGTACCTCGGGACTCATCGTCGCCGACAGCAGCAGCGTCTGATGGGGATCCGGCACCTTGCGGAGGATCTTCTCGATGTCCGGCCGGAAGCCGATGTCGAGCATGCGATCCGCTTCGTCCAGGACGACATGGTAGATGTCGCCGAGGTAGAGCGTGTGCCGCTGGATGTGATCGAGGACACGACCGGGTGTCCCGACCACGATGTCGACGCCGCGCTGGAGGGCGCGAAGCTGACGTTCGATCGGTTCCCCGCCGTAGATCCCGGTCACGACCACGTCCTGGCCGCTGGCGAACTTCTGCAATTCCACCACGATCTGCTGAACGAGTTCGCGCGTGGGGGCCAGGATGATGGCCTGGGGCCCTTTGGTGCGAGCTTCGAGCATTTCAATGATGGGAATCCCGAAAGCAGCCGTCTTACCGGTACCGGTCTTGGCTTGTCCGATGACGTCGAATCCGTCAAGGGCTTCGGGTATGAGGGCCGCCTGGATCGGCGAAGGCGTGTTGTAACCAGCTTTCTTGAGAGCCTGGAGCATCGGGGGGCTCAACCCCATTAACCGAAATCCGGAGGAAAACTCCTCCACTGCGCGTTGAATCAAACAAACCTCCCGAAAGGAAAAAAGGAGAACCAAAACTTCATGGTGTCGTCCGTGACGGCCCCAATCTTTGGGATTGCCTCCTTGAATATCAGTTTATCACGCGTTCGTCAAAGGCAATACGATCGCGTGCCTGAGAAACTTACTAAAGATTGGACGGGCACCCTCGGCAATCAAGCCTATGAATATCGTAGATCCTTGCGCCGTCGAAAGTTGTGTTCCAACTCCTACGAGATTCCGGCCCCGAAGGTTCGGCCCAAGAATTCCAGTTTTCCCAGCCATCAACCCCAGACACCCTGGGTGAACCCCGAAGTTCGGGCCAAATGGTCGAGTTCAGCCAGGTTCCGCAATCCTTTTGATGAAATTCTCGTGGGCCGACCATTGCCACGGGGCGAGTGCATCCCCAGGCAGGATCGTTCGGTGTGACGACCCTGCGCAGTACTCCACTCGGCGAGGATCTCGCCGAGTCTCGAACGATGCCAGGCGCCTTAACCTCAACGTGCGGTCAGGACTCGTCGCGCGGCGAGGGCCCGGGCCAGCGCGATTTCGGGATCGGGGTCGAGAACCGTCATGTGGCCCATCTTCCGACCTGCGGCGGGGGTGCGCTTGCCGTAGAGGTGGAGCTTCACGCCGGGATCCGAACGCATGGCGGCGTCCCAGCGAGGCTCGCCGTCAGCCCAGAGGTCGCCCAGGAGGTTGACCATCGCGGCGGGGCGGGTGAGGTCGCTCTGGCCCAGCGGGAGGCCGGCGAGGGCGCGGACTTGCTGCTCGAACTGGCTGGAGACGGCCGCCTCGATCGTCAGGTGGCCGGAGTTATGCGGGCGGGGAGCCATCTCGTTGACGAGGAGTTCGCCCGCCTCTGTGAGGAAGAACTCGACGGTGAGCACGCCGACCGTCCCGAGGGCCTGGGCCACGGCCAGCGACAGAGACTGGGCATTCATCGAGACGATAGGCCCGACGGGGGCCGGCATCACGGTCGAGTCGAGAATGTGACGCTCGTGCCGGTTCAGAGCCACCGGATAGGTGACGGCCGAGCCATCGAAGCCGCGCGCGACGACTACGGAGACCTCGGCGTGAAACGAGACCCATTGCTCGGCGACGCAAGGGACGTTGCCGAGGCTCGACCAGGCGGACGAGGCGTCCTCAGCCCGCTCGAGGCGGATCTGCCCCTTGCCGTCGTAACCGGACGACGCCGTCTTAAGGATCAGAGGGAGGCCGAGAGCCTTGATCGCCTCATCCAGGTCGCCCGCCGTCAGCACAGCCCTCCAGGGGGCGTGCGGGATCTGATGCTCTTTGAGGAAGCTCTTCTCGCGGATCCGGTTCTGGCTCACCCAGACCGTCCGCCAGCCGGGGCGAACGAGCCGTCGCTTCGCCAGCCATCGCAAGGCTGGGGCGGAGACATTCTCGAACTCGACCGTGATGGCCTCGGCCTGCTCGGAGAGGCGTCGAAGGCCGGGGAGATGATCGGGAGGGGAGACGACCGACCAGTCGGCGACCTGGGCACCGGGAGCATCATCGGTCGCGCTCAGGACCCCCGCGCGGAAGCCCATGCGCTGGGCGGCCTGGAGGAACATGCGCCCGAGTTGGCCGCCGCCGATCACGGCGATCGAGGCTGGCGGATAGAGGATGCCGGGGCTTTCGTTCCTGCTCATTCCGGCGACTCCACGACCGAATCCGTCTGGTTCTGGCGGAAACGGGCCAGGGCCTCTCGAACCTCGGGTTGCTTACGGGCGATGATGGCGCCCGCGAACAGCGCGGCGTTGGCCGCGCCGGCGGTTCCGATCGCGAGGGTCCCGACGGGTATTCCCTTGGGCATCTGGACGATCGAGAGGAGCGAGTCGACCCCTCGCAGGATCTTGCTCTCGACCGGCACACCCAGCACGGGCAGGAGCGTGATCGCCGCCAGCATCCCCGGCAAGTGGGCGGCGCCCCCTGCCCCGGCGATGATGACCTCGATCCCCCGCCCCTCGGCTTCCTTGGCGTAGGCGAAGAGCCGGTCGGGGGTCCGGTGGGCGGAAACGACCTTCGTCTCGTGCTCGATCCCGAGTTCGGTCAGGAGTTCGGAGGCGTGGCGGAGTGTCTCCCAGTCCGACTTGCTACCCATGACGACGCCAACGAGCGGATGGTTACTGGCACTCCCCGACATGACGCCCCTCGATCTATCGCGACCCACAAGGAAGAACGGGACCGGCTCGCCTTCAAGCACTCGCTCCCCGACGAAACACTCGCGCGGACACAATCTTACCTCATGAATGCCCCCTCTCGAAATGCCCGCCCCAAACCGGCCTCGGATTCCCGGTCAGCACGCATCTCGATTCATTCAATGGCATGAGCACGCGATGGGTTCCGCGACCAAAGTTACATTCCCCCTAGGGTTTCGTGATGATTCAAGTTGTCGAACTTCCGTCCCTCCGGGGCCGGGGATGACTCGCAATTTCGAACAGAATCGGTGAGAATGTCGCTCTTCCGGGAGAGCGACAGCCAGGAACAGCGGAGTGGCGGATGATGAAATGGCAACCGTTCAGGGTCTTCGTACTGACCCTCTCAGCGTCGAGCCCGATCGTTACGTTTGGCGATGAGCCGACCAAGCCGACGGCCTCCGCGAGCGAGTCCAACCCCGCCGTCCCCGCCGCCGGGCATTCGATCCACGGGGAAGCGTTCAACGACGGCCCCCGCCAGCTCGCGACGATCGTCCCCGGCATGGGCAAGGTCCATTTCCCGGTGACGACCTCCAACCCCGAGGCCCAGGCGTTCATTGAGCAAGGGGTCGGCCAGCTCCATTCGTACTACTACCTCGAGGCCGAACGCTCGTTCCGGCAGGCCGCGAAGCTCGACCCCGAGCTCGCCATGGCCTACTGGGGCATGGCGATGGCCAACGTGAACAACGAGAAGCGGGCCCGTGGCTTCCTCGCCGAAGCCAGGAAGCGAGACTCCAAGGTCTCCGCAAGGGAAAAGCTCTACCTCGACGCCCTCAGCGCCCTCTACGCCCAAGGGGTCGACGAGAAGCAGCGCAAGAAGTCGCACCTCCTCGCGCTCGAGACGCTCGTCCAGGAATACCCCGACGACCTCGATGCGCGGGCCTGGATGGCCATGGTGACCTGGCAGAACGCCGGTTCCGACGGCATCGGCAGTCGCCAGGCGGTCGACCTCGTCCTCGAATCGATCCTCCAGGCCGAGCCGTCGCATCCCGGGGCTCATCACTATCGGATCCACCTCTGGGATGGAGTGAAGCCGATCCGCGCGGAGAAGTCGGCGGGCCTCTACGCCGGCACCGCCCCCGGCATCGCCCACGCCTGGCATATGCCAGGCCACACGTACACCGGCCTGAAGCGATACGCCGACGCCGCCTATCAGCAGGAAGGCTCGGCCCGGGTCGACCACGCGGCGATGCTCAAGAACCGCACCATGCCGTTCGAGATCCATAACTACGCACATAACAACCAGTGGCTGGCGACGAGCCTGAGCAACATCGGCCGGGTGCGCCAGGCCATCGAGGTCGCCAGGAACCTCGTCGAACAGCCCCGCGACCCCGAGAAGAACGGCAAGAACGACGGCGGCTCCGCCCAGCGCAGCGGTCGGACGCGCTGGAGCGAGATCCTCGCCCGTTACGAACTCTGGGATGACCTGCTCGCCGTCGCCAACTCCGGCCTCCTCGACTGGTCGGACAACCAGCTCGAACGCCGCGAGCGGGCCTATAGCCTGGGGCTCGCCTATGCCGCCAAGGGAGACTCGGCGAAGCTCGAGGAGCAAGTGGACGCCCTCAGGAACTTGATGGCCGAGGAAGCCAAATCCGGCCGGAAGAATGACGGCGGCAACAAGCCCATCGCCTTCCCCTACGACCAGGCGAACCCGATGACCCGCTCGGCCCTCTGCGAGCTTGAAGGCTATCAGCACCTGGCCAAGGGGGAGATCTCCGAGGCCTTCGAGCGTTTCGCCAAGGCCACCTCGATGCGGCCGGAGGCCCTGGCCCGTGCCCACATCGTCGCCAGGAACTTCGGATTCGCCGAGAGCACTGCCAAGAAGGCCGTCGAGAGCCAGGAAAACCAGTTCGCACCACTAGCCGCCCAGGTTGAAGTCCTGCACGCCGCCGGGAATGAAAAGGGAGCACAGGAGGCCTACGCCAAGCTCGTCCCCTTCCTCAAGACGGCCGATCAGGACCTGCCGGTCCTCGTCCGCCTCCGCCCGATCCTGGCCGGCTGGAAGGAAGCGAACTGGATCGCACCGACTGCGAGTCCGAACGCCGAGTCGTCTCCCGAGAAGCCGCCGCTCGCCCCGCTGGGTTCGCTCACCTGGACCCCGTCCGTCGCGCCCGACTTCACGGCGAACAACACGACCGGCAAGCCCTGGAGCCTCGCCAAGGCCAGGGGCAAGAACGTGCTCGTCTTGTTCTACCTCGGCGGGAAGTGCCCCCACTGCATGCAGCAGCTCCAGGAGTTCGGCAAGGAGATGGCCGAGTTCGCGAAACTCGACACCGAATTGGTCGCGATCAGCACCGACGACCTGGAAGCGACGAAGGCTTTGAAGGAGAATCAAGATGGCGTCAAATTCCCGATGCCGCTCCTGGCCGATCCCAAGCTGGACATCTTCCGCAGCTATCGGGCGTTCGACGACTTCGAGTCCTCACCGCTCCACGGCACGTTCCTGATCGACGCCCAGGGCGCGGTGCGATTCCAGAGGATCTCGGCCGACCCGTTCCTGGATGTGGCATTCTTGAAGGATGAGGTCGCCCGCGTGAACCGGCTCGTCCCTCCCGTCAAGGCCGAGAAGCACTGAGCCGAAGTGTCGACGCCCTTAATTCGATTGGATTCCCCCTTTGCCCGCCGGATACACGATGGTCCCCCTGCGTTCCGCCGAAGAATCTGTTCCTCAGCCCATCGCCGGCGGCCTCGAACTAGGGGTGGTTGACCCGGATCTCCTCCGTCGCCGTCTCCGGCCGCTGGAAGGGAAGCCGTCAGGGACGCTCATGATCCATGAGATCTACCGGAGCATCCAGGGAGAGTCGACATACGCCGGACTGCCTTGCATCTTCGTCAGGCTGACGGCGTGCCACCTCCGTTGTCGATACTGCGACACTCCCCATGCCTTCGCGCATGGGGAGCCCCTCGCGATCGACGACGTGGTCGCGCGTGTCCTCGAACTCGGGGACCAGCTCGTTGAGGTGACGGGGGGAGAACCGCTGCTCCAGCCCGAGGTGCTCCCCTTGATGAAGCGCCTCGCGGACGAAGGACGCATCGTCCTGCTCGAGACGAGTGGCGCCGTGGATATCGGCCCCGTCGACCCCAGAGTGCGCATCATTCTCGACCTGAAGACGCCGAACTCCGGCGAGGTGGAAGCCAACCTCTGGAGCAACGTCGAGCGTCTCAAGCCCATCGATGAGGTGAAATTCGTCATCTGCGACCGGACCGATTTCGACTGGGCCGTGCAGCAAGTGAAGGACCATGCCCTACTTGCGTGTTGCCCGATCCTCTTCGGTCCCGTGCATGGTCGGCTCAATCCGACCGACCTCGCCGCCTGGATCCTGGAAACGAAGCTACCGATCCGCCTCCAGCTCCAGCAGCACAAGATCCTCTGGGATCCGGCCGCCCGCGGCGTCTGATCCCAGCGTCGAGGCACACTCAGGAGGATGCCTCCCCTGGCGTGGAGGGGCTGCCTCTCGCGATCTCGTGTCAACCCAGGATCACAGTGCAACCGCGATCCCGAGGGCTCCCGTCCGGGAAGTCGATGGGTCATGCGCGGGAGAATTCCCGGAGACCCCGTCGCGTCCTGCGGCTGTTACCAGGAGCCCCCGATGGGGACGCCGATGATCCGCTGCAGGGCGATAATCCCGACGAGATAGCCCACCACACGCAGGAGGACCTGCGAGAGGTTGCCCAGGAGACGTTCCACGCCCTGGTGGGTCGACAGACTCTTCACGCCGCTCCGCAGCGTGATAATCAGGCCAAGGCACAGGAGTCCCGCAATGGGACCCAGCACCAGGAGGGCTTTGATAGGGGCCCAATCGCTCATCGTCATGACCTCCGCTCTACTCTACTGGCTTCGTGCCGAATTTTATGGCCGAACTGTCGGCAGACTAGGACTCACCGCCCGGAGAAAGGTTCGAATCGCTGTCACAGCCCCGAGAATCGGCATCGGCCGTGCCACCCGCAGAACCCCCAAGCCGCACGAGGTTTACCTGCAAAGACTATACCCGATAATTGGCAGGGTCTCTGTGAATCTTTCCCAAATGTGCGTTCCAGGTAAAACACGATGGGTATCCCTCCCCACGATTGATCGGAAATGAGATTTAAATCAGGTCGTCGTCGGGTATACGAAAGAGCCTTCGTGCGTTGTTCGTCGTCATTGCCGCGAATTCCGCGACGCCGATCCCGCGAAGTGACGCGAGAAGGGCCGCCGTCGTCGCGACGCGCTGGGGCTCGTTCGTCCGACCCCGAAACGGATGTGGGCTTAAATAAGGGCTATCCGTCTCAACCAGGATACGGTCATCCGGGACCCGCACGCTGACGTCGCGGAGGGGATCGAGCGACTTGTTCTCGAAGGTCACCATCCCCGCGAACGAGATATGGAGCCCCACATCAAGGAAGCGGGCGGCGTGTTCCCAGGTCCCCGTGAACGAGTGGAGGATTCCTCGCACGGGCCTGCCGAGCTGTTCGAGGCATCCGAGGATGTCGTCCTCGCTGTTCCGGCAGTGAATGACGACGGGGAGGTCGCGTTCCTTCGCCAGGTCGAGATGGCGGTGGAACCACTCAATCTGCATGGCGAACGGGGTGTCGTCGCGAAAGCGGTCGAGGCCCGTCTCGCCGAGCGCCACGACCTTCTCGCGTTTGGTCAGCGCCTTGATACGCTCCCAGTCCCCCTCGCGGCACTGAGTCAGATCGTTGGGATGGATGCCAACCGCGGCGAAGAGTCCCGGACGCGGTCCGACCAGTTCGACGATCGATTCGCTGTCGTCGGCGGACGTGGCGATCACGACAACCTGGCCGACTCCCGCGGCCCGGGCGCGAGAGAGCACGCCGTCGAGGTCGGACTTGAGGCGGGTGTCATCGAGATGTGCGTGGGTGTCGATGAGCCAGGAGGACGCGTTGCGTTCGAGATCGAGATTCATCGTTCGGCAGATCCCTCGGCCCCCGACATCGACGCATCTTCCTGATCGAAAAAGCCGACGAGCTCGAGTCGGTATCCGGTGACGTGGAACCCCTGATCGCGCAGCTCGCTCGTGAGTTTGGGGTCCAGTCGGTCGATCAGGCCTGGGTCGAAAGTGGTCGGCAAGTCGCGAACTCTACCCGACTTGAGGCAGCGCAGGTGATAATGTTGCTCGCTCCGGGCGTCGTACCTGGCCGAGCCATCCCCCTCGGTGAGCTTCGTGGCGATACCGCACTCGACGAGGGCCTCGAGAGCCTTGTAGATGGTCGCGAGGCTGATCCTGGGCACGTCGAAGCGGACCCCCTGGAAGACCTCTTCCGCCGTCGGGTGGTCGTCGGTCTGGCTGAGGTACTGATAGACGGCCAGCCGTTGGGGTGTGCAACGCCATCCGCCGGCCTCGAGGGCCTGCCTCACGTCTTCGTGATGGAAGTCGGAACTCATCAAACGTCCCTCACCCTCAAGAGTCGCACACGCAATTGTTGGGACGCTTGACACTCCTGTCAACCGCTTGTTAAAGTAAAGCCCGGCACCGTACGCGGATGGAACTTCCGCGCCGGTCTACGTCTTGCGACCTGACCCGCGGCCTTCGCGGGCAACCGTCGCAGACGTCCAAGGAGGCGTGGCCCAGGGTCGGCCCGCTGAGGTTTTAACACGAACCACGCCTCCAAAAAGGCGTGGTTTTTGGTCAACCTCAGCGTTCGATTATTCCCGGCTCATCTGCGCCTCGGAGGATTTCCATGAGCGTCGATCTGGTTCGCATCATCGACAGTATTCATCGCGAAAAGAATATCGCCAAAGATACTCTTATCGAGGGGATTCAGTCGGCGCTCGCGACGGCGGCCAAGAAGCACTATCCCGAAGCCTCCGAGATTATCGTCCATATCGACCCCGACAATTGCGATATCCAGGCGACCAAGGACGGGGTCAAGATGGACCCCGCCGAGCTCGGCCGGATCGCGGCCCAGACCGCCAAGCAAGTCATCATCCAGAAGATCCGCGAGGCCGAGCGAGATAGCCTCTTCGACGAATTCGAGGATCAGCGAGGCGACCTCATCACGGGGACCGTCCAGCGCTTTGAAGGTGGTGCCGTCACCGTCAACCTCGGCAAGACGGACGCCCTCCTTCCCCGTAGCGAGCAGATCCCGGGCGAGAGCCATCACCCGAACGAACGCATCCGCGCGGTGATCCTCGACGTCCGCAAGGTCGGGCAACGCGTCAAGATCATCCTCAGCCGCACCCATCCCGACTTCGTCCGACGCCTCTTCGAGCTCGAAATCCCCGAAATCGCCGACCAGATCATCTCGATCCGGGCCCTGGCTCGCGAGGCCGGATATCGCTCGAAGGTGGCCGTAACCTCGATCGACTCCAAGGTCGACGCGGTCGGGGCCTGTGTCGGCGTGCGCGGGACGCGTATCAAGAACATCGTCGACGAGCTCGGCGGCGAGCGCATCGACATCGTCCGCTGGAACGAGTCGCTCCAAGTCCTGATCCCGAACGCCCTGCAGCCGGCCGAGATCGACGAGGTCATGCTCTGCCAGCTCCTCGGTCGGGCCATCGTGCTCGTCCGCGAGGACCAACTCTCGCTGGCCATCGGCCGCCGAGGGCAGAACGTCCGGCTGGCCTCGAAGCTGGTCGGGTGGGACATCGAGATCATGACCAGCGAGGAGCTCGACGAACTCATCGAAAAGGCCGTGGGCGCCTTCACGAAAATCGAAGGGGTCGACACGGATCTCGCCGAGAAGCTTGTCGAGCAAGGCATACTTAGCTATGACGACCTCTCGGTCATGGAAATCTCCGACCTGGTGAACACGATCGAGGGTCTCACCGAAGAACTAGCTGTGGAGATCGTCGGCCGCGCCGAGACCCTGGCCGAAGAGCAGGCGGACGAGATGCCGAGGCGGAAGGGGGCCCGACCCCCGGCGCCGGCGGCTTCGGCCGACGCGACGACCGAAGAGGCGTCGGCGGGCGGAGATGGGACCGAGGCAAGGGGGGCGCGGAGTGCCCGGCCCACCCTGGATGATTTGTTTGGGAGTGCGGCCCCGGCCTCGGCCGAATTCGAGGAGGCGGGGGAGCAGGAAGGTGCGGGATCTGAGGCCATTGACGAAGAGGCGGACTTGACAGACTCGGAAGAGTCGGATGAGATCCGCGATCTAGCTCTCGCCGAAGAACCGCTGGATGAGGAACGAGATCCCGAGGTGACGTCGGTCCCGAGTAACGAGGATCAGGACGAAACATTGCGGATCGTGACGGAAGCGGTAGAATCGGGAGATTCGCCTCAGGAGATCGAGGCTGGCGCGGGGAGCGTAGACCCGGAGCCCCCTACAAAACCCATCTCGGCGGACGACGTCGAGGAAAGTGAATCGGATATGCACCAGCCATGAGGCCCCGCATGGGCCTGCCACCGCGGTCCGACTGCGTCGAACTACCCCCTTGAGCAAAAGGGCCCCTGGGGTGTTGGGCGACCGGTCGGCAAGGTATTTACCCTTGATCGATCGGGCTGGCCCGGACAAGTGGTCCGGGCCGTGGCCCCACCCAGGAGGAGTTGCCGTTGTCCACGCGTGTCCACGAGTTGGCGAAAGAACTGGGTCTAAAGAGCCAGGAGCTTCTCGACCGAATTCAGCGTTGGGGGCTTGACGTCAAAGTCAGCGCCCTGGCGAGCCTAGACCCTGTGACGGTCGACCGGATCAGGCAATTGATGCATGGTCAGTCGGCATCGGCACCGCCGGCCGGGCCCCCTCGCGAGCAGTCATCCCCGACCCCGACAGCCCCTCCTTCGTCCCGACCAAGACCTCCGGAGACGCCCGCCATCAGCGCGACAGCTTCAACGGCGACCCGCCCGGCCTCGAGTGGCCCGGCCTCGTCGGTCGCCCCCGAACGCCCGACCACCCTGGGCACCCCTGCCTCGACGGTGACACACGAACGCCCGGCTTCGGGCCCGAGTGCGAGTGCTCCGGCCTCGACGGTCGCCCCCGAACGTCCCACGGCCCCCGCAGCGACGGCCCCCGCGGCCCAGGCCCCCCAGGTGGGTGCCAATCCCCCGCCCGGCCCCCCGTCCAACCGGCCCAGGCCCCGCAAGGCGCCGCGCGTCCTCCCGCGCCGGCGGCGACGTCTCCCTCTCATGGTCATGGGCCCGCACGCTCCTCGGCCCCGGCTCCCGCCCACGGTGCCCAGCTCAGCGGCGGCAACCCGCCCGTGGCAAGGCCTGGCGGACTCACCTCGCCACCCCGATCCGGCGGCCCCCTCTCCGGGCACACCCCGCATCGCGGGACCGGTGGTCCCGGTAGCCCTGGTGGTGGCGGTGGCGGCAACGTCGGTGGCAACGCGAATGCCCCCGTCCGACCGGCCAACCCCCAGCAGGCCCCGGTCGATTATCGCCCGAATCCGAGCACCCCGCCCCCGCTGAAGCGGAGCGACTACGTCTCCCCGGCGGGGATTCGTCAGGCCCATCCGCGGCAAGGACCTCCCCCGAACATCTCCCAGCGTCGGTCCGACGAGGATACGCAAGGCGGCGGGCCGAACGAGGGGAATCGTCGCGAGCCGCTGCCCGGTGGCGGAGCCCGCAGGCCCCTGCCCCCCGTGGCCACGAACTCGGGACCGACGGGCCAGATCCGCCGGCCGACCAACGTCCGCCCCGGCGGCGGAGGCCCCAGCAGCAGCGGTCCCGAGGTCAAAACCCAACGCCCCGAGAAGCGATACACTCCCGATGAGTTGATCGCGATGCGGAAGTCGGGCCAGCTCGGCACGACGCCGCCGGCGTCCACCCAGCAGCGTCCTGGTGCCGGCCCCGGTCGTCCGCAACAGCACCGTCCCGGCGGCCCCGGTGGCCCCGGCACGATGCCGCCTCGTCCCGGCATGGGCACCGGCCCTCAGGGCATCAGACGCCCGGGTCTGAATCAGGCCCCCGCCCCGGTTGCGCCCCCGGCGCCCCCGGTCGAGGAGGAGGATGATCGCAAGGGCAAGGGCAGCGGCCCCGGCTCCCGACTGGGGACCCCGGCCGATCGCGCCGGCCGCCGTGCCAAGCGCACCGAGCGGGCGACCGAGCGTCGCGTCTCCTCGCCGATGCCCGCCTCCGCGCTCATGAATGAGTCGGAGGAAGAGGCTCGTCGTTCTCGTGGGGGTCGCAAGGGCCACCACAAGGGAGGCGCCCGCGGCAACGCCCTCCAGGCTCGCA
Source organism: Singulisphaera chitinilytica (assembly GCF_049331405.1). NCBI lineage: Bacteria > Pseudomonadati > Planctomycetota > Planctomycetia > Isosphaerales > Isosphaeraceae > Singulisphaera > Singulisphaera chitinilytica. Next base: position 3,413,683 of record NZ_CP186274.1, on the reverse strand, counting down.
AGTCTCACGTCGAGATCGAGCTGCCGATCACAGTCCGGAGCCTCTCCGAAGTGACCGGGATCCGGGCCCAGGACCTGATCAAGCGCATGATGACGAGCCTCGGACAGCTCGTGAACATCAACGCGACGCTTGATGAGGAAATGGCCACGATGCTCGCCCTCGAGTTCGGCGTCGAGCTTGAGGTCGTCTACGAGCAAACCGCCGAAGATGACCTCCTCAAGTTCATCGATGACGAGTCGGATCCTGGCGACCAGGTCGCCAGGCCGCCGGTCATCACGATCCTCGGCCACGTCGACCACGGCAAGACGTCGCTGCTCGACCGCATCCGCAAGTCGAACGTCGTCTCGTCCGAGAGCGGCGGCATCACGCAGCACATCGGTGCGTATCAGGTCGAGCATGATGGCAAGCTCATCACGTTCGTCGATACCCCCGGCCACGAGGCGTTCACCGCCATGCGTGCCCGAGGTGCGAATGTCACCGACATCGTGGTCCTCGTCGTGGCCGCCGACGACGGCGTCATGCCGCAGACCCAGGAGGCGATCGCCCACGCGAAGGCGGCCGACGTCCCCATCGTCATCGCCCTGAACAAGATCGACCTGCCGAACGTGAACCTCAACAAGATCTACGGCGAGCTCTCGCAGCAGGATCTTGCTCCCGAGGAATACGGCGGCGATACGCCGGTCATCAAGACCTCGGCGATCACCGGCCAGGGCATCCCCGAGTTGCTCGAAATGCTCGGGATCGTCGCCGAGCTCCGCTGCGAGCTCAAGGCGGATCCCAAGCGTCCGGCGACGGGCACTTGCCTGGAAGCGTCGATCTCGGAAGGCCGGGGCGTCGTGGCCACCGTGCTCGTCCAGGACGGCACCCTCCGCGTCGGCGACGTGATGGTCTGCGGCGATGGCTTCGGCCGCGTCCGGGCCCTCTTCGACGACAAGGGGCGCTCCGTCACCGAGGCCGGCCCCTCGACCCCGGTCGAGGTCTCGGGCCTCGACGCGGTGCCGACCGCCGGCGAGAAGTTCGGCGTGGTCGACGACATCTCGCGAGCCCGCGAGATCGCCGAGTCGCGTCGGCTCCGGACCCGAGGCGTCGCCCTGGGCGAACGCCAGGCGGTCACGCTCGAGAACCTCTACAGCAAGATGGCCGAGCAGAAGGTCAAGAACCTCAACTTGATCCTCAAGACCGACGTCCAGGGGTCGCTCGAGGCACTCATCAAGGAGCTCGAGAAGCTCGAGAACACCGAGGTGCCGATCCGGGTCCTGCTCAAGGGCGTGGGCGGCATCACCGAGAGCGACATCCTTCTGGCGGACGCCTCGCAGGCCATCGTCATCGGCTTCCGGGTCGCCCCCGAAGACCGCGCCATCACCATGGCCGATGAGAAGAAGATCGACATCCGTCGATACGACATCATCTACCAGGTGACGGACGAGATCAAGAAGGCCGTCGAGGGTATGCTCGTCCCCGAGATCAAGGAGGTCCACCTCGGCCGAGCGGTTGTGCGGCAGACCTTCAAGATCTCGAAGATCGGCACCGTCGCGGGCTGCTTCGTGACCCAGGGCACGTTCGAGCGATCGGCGAAGGCCCGCCTGATCCGCGAAGGCCGCGAGATCTACAAGGGTGGCATCGAGGCCCTCAAGCGGTTCAAGGACGACGTCAAGGAAGTCCGCGAAGGGTTCGAGTGCGGTATCAAGATCACCAATTTCGATGACTTGAAGACCGACGACGTGATCGAAGCCTACCGGATCGACGTCATCCGCCGTACGCTCTGATCCTGGCCTGAAACCTGGCGGTGGCCGGCGCCATCCGGGGAACCCCGGATGGCGCCGTGCGCCGCCGGGCTCATCGGCCGACAAACCCGAATCGACATCGAGAACGAGCGAGCCGTCATGACCGTGGCAACCCTCCGCCTGGATCTGCGGATCGGTGGCTGCCATTCCGCACGAGAGAAGCGCCGAAGGATGCAGACGATCATGACCAAGCTCCGTAAACACTTCAACATCTCGGTCGCCGCCACCGACATGGATGGCGAGCCGTCGGGGATCTCCTTCCTCTTCGCCGCGGCCGGGAGCGGCCGTCGCGAGGTTTTCGAAATCCTGGAGCGCATCACCGAAGCCTTGGCCGTGTACCCAGGGGCGGAGCTCCTGAGTCATGCCATCTCGGAGGTCTAAGCCCCCATGTCCTCGCATCGCAACTTGCGCTTGGCCGAGGCTATCCGCGAGGTGGTCGCCTCCGCGATTCTCTTCGAACTGTCCGACCCGAGGGTCCACTCGGTCACGGTCTTGAAGGTCGAGCTCGCCAGCGACCTGCGCAACGCCACTGTTTTCGTCTCGATCATGGGCTCGAAGGCCGACCAGGATCGGACGATGGCCGGCCTCCGCTCCGCCTGTGGCTTCCTCCAGTCCCGCGTCGCCGCGCGGCTGCAGACCCGCTTCACGCCGATCCTGGGTTTCAAGAAAGACGAGAGCATCAAGAAGTCGGTCGAGATCTCCAAGCTGATCGACTCGGTGATGGCCGCTGATCGCCAGGCCGACGCTGACGCCAACGCCGAGGTCGATGACGAGGCCGCGGATTCCGACGACGATGAATCCGACCTGATCGACGCCGACGACCCCTCCTCCTCAAGGCCCGGCTCCGACATCTAAGCCCAACATCATCATCGCCGGGCGCGGGTCCACACTGACGTCCGGCTTGTTTTCATACATACTCCCGACCCGAATCCGCACACCCATGGCCACACAAAGCAAAGCGCAATTCCTCAACGACGTCCTGGCGCAGCTCAAGAAGCGCTACAAGCAGAAGCCCGAGCGCGCCACGCCGAAGTTGACGGTCCTTGAGGCGGTGATTTTCGGGATCTGCCACGAGGATGGCACTCGGGAGCAGGCGAACAAGGCCCTGACGCGATTCAAGGAAGACTTCTTCGACTGGAACGAAGTCCGCGTCAGCTCGCTCGAGGAAATCCAGGGGGTCCTGGCCGGCCTCCCCAACGCCGAAGACCGGGCCTATCGCCTCCGTCGCTTCCTCCGCCAGCTCTTCGAGAAGACCTACGGCTTCACCCTCGAGGCGCTCGCGAAGAAGCCCCTCAAGGAGTCGATGAAGCTGCTCCAGGAATACGAACTCCTGCTGGCGTCAGACTACGTCCTGGCGGCCGTCGTCCAGTACGCGCTCGGCGGCCATGCCCTTCCTCTCGACTCGTCCCTGCGTCGCGTCCTGGAACGGCTCGGGATCGCCGAAGCCGAGGTCGACCTGCCGACCCTGCGCGGGACCCTCGAACGCGCCATCCCCAAGAATCGTGCGGGCGAATTCCTCGAGCTATTCGAAGACCTCGCGGGCGACACCTGCATCGAAGGGGTGCCCGATTGCCCTCGTTGCGAGCTCGTGAAGATGTGCCCCACGGGCCTCGGCCAGAAGGAAGTGGGCGAGACGGCGAAGGCCTCGAGCGCCAAGACGTCCAAGGAGAAGGCGCCGAAGGAACCCAAGGTCGGCGCGAAGGCTCCCACCGCGGTCGCCAAGCCCGCGAAGGACGCCCCCCCTGCACCCGCCCCCGCCGCAGCCCCTCAGAAGACGGCCAAGGGGAAATCGAGCGGGACGAAGTGATCGAGAGCCTCTCCACGCCGAGGCCGGAAGACCTCCCCTGAAGCTCGAGGCTTCGGCGCTCGGGGAGGCCCCGGATCGGCCGCAAAGACTTGAGTAGCACTCTCCTGCTTCGACATTGAGTCACGCGCGGGTCAAGGGCGACGACCTTGGCACGCGAATTCGCTTCGTGATAATCTGGTCTTAGCTTTTTTCCCAGCCGAGGCCGGTTCCACGGGAGAGTGGGACGGTCGAGGGTTGGTAGATTGCGTGGACCGGGCTATCGCCCAACGTCAATGTCCGGCGTGTCGCCGTGGAGACGCACTCATGGTCGGGTTGCTTCATCCGAGGGTTCTTGCACTGGCCTGGACGATCGGGATCGCACTCCTCCCCGCTTCAACCTGGGCCGAACCTCCCGCCGACGCGAAGCCGGCCAACTCCAAGCCGCAAGACACGCCCCGGGCCCAGGTCCAGGCCGAGACCTACGCCCTGCCCGGCGAGGACGCCCCCGGGCACTTCGTCCCCAAGAACCCTCGATCGGTCGACGAGAGGCGCACCATCGACGCCGTCCGCGACTTCAGCACCGCGAGGGCCCTGGAAGACCAGCGGGCCTGGTCCGAAGCCGTCGACCTCCTCCAGGAAGGCCTGAAGCTCGAGCCCGACTCCGTCCCCATCCTCAAACGCCTCAGCCGCCTCTGCTTCATGCGAGGCAAGACCGAGGATGGCCTGAAATACGCCCGACGCGTGCTCGACACCGAGCCTGGCGACACCGACACGATCGCCCGACTCGTCACCCACTACGCGAGGAAGTCGGACTTCCCGGCGATCGAGTCGCTGCTCAAGGAAGTCCTCGACAACCCCCGCCTCGAGCCCCATTCGTCCGGCAGGCTCCTCGCCCTCTACGAACTTGGCCGCCTCTACTGGGATCGGCTCAACCGGAGCGATAAAGCCGCCGAAGCCTTCGCCCAGGTCCTCGACGCCCTCGACGAGAAGTCCGCCAATCGCCTCTCGCCCCTCGACCAGGCCCGAATCCTCGGCGATGACCCCGCCGAGACTTACCTGGACTTCGGAAAGGCCTTCGCCAAGACCAAGCGCTATGACCTCGCCATCAAGGCATTCCAGCGCGGCCTGGTCTACAACGAAGAGCACGCGCAGCTCCCCCTGAGCCTGGCCGAGACCTACATGCAGGTCGGCAAGAATGAGGAAGCTCTGAGCCTTGTCGACCACTACATCAAGCGACAGCCGCAGGGGCCCGAGGGCTTCGAACTCCTCGAGAAGATCCTGACCTCGCTGCATCGCGAGAAGGACATGACGCCGAGGCTCGAAGAAGCGGCCCGGCTCGACTCCAAGAATGTGCCGCTCCAGTACGCCCTCGCCGACCACTACCACAAGATCGGCCAGGTCGATAAGGCCGAGGCGATCTACAAGTCGCTCCTCGAAGCCCAGCCGACGCCCGAAGGCTACTCCGCCCTCGCCGCCTCGCTCCTGAAGCGGAAGAAGTTCGAGGACCTCCTCAAGGTCTTCGCCGAGGCCCTCACCCGCCAGCGCGGATTCGAGGCGATCAAGAAGCAGCTCGAGGCCGTCATCAAAGATCCGAGCCTGTCGGACGAGGTCCTCGACGCCGGCTACAAGATGCTCGAGGACACCCCGCCCCGGCTCGACCGGATCGGCGTCGACATCCTCAAGGCCATCGGCAAGGAGTCGGGCAAGTCCGACAAGCTGATGAAGATCCTCAGGCTCACCCTGAAGCAGGATCCGACCCCGCAGATCTACCGAGAGATCGCCCACAGCCTGGGTGAAGATCTCCACAAGTACGACGAGGCCTCCTCGACGATCGTGGAGATGATGGACCGCTTCAAGGAGGAACGGAACCCCCGCACCCTGATCACGCTGGGCGATTACCTCCGACGCGCGGGGAAGTATGGCGAGGCGATCGAATACCTGCGAGAGGCCCTCAAGCTCGACCCGCAGAACGCGGAAGGACAGATCGTCCTCGGGTGGAGCCTCTTGATGTCGGGCAAGATGGACGAGGGTTTCGACACCATCCGCAGCCTCCTCAAGAACGACCCGGCCAACCCGACCTGCAACCGAATCTATGCCTCCCTGCTGGTCCAGTTCGGCCGCAACGATGAGGCGATCAGCTACCTGAAAGAGCTGCTCCAGCGCTATCCCAACAACGATGAGCTCTTCCAGATCGCGCACTCGAGCCTATCCGTCGCCTACGTCAATATCGGCGACTACGGCAAGGGCGAATCGGAGCTCGAGACCCTCTTCCAGGTCCAGCCGGATGACCCTGGCGTGAACAACGACCTGGGATACCTCTACGCCGACCAGGGGAAGAACCTCGAGCGGGCCGAGTCCATGATCCGCAAGGCCCTTGAGGAAAAGCCCGACGAGAGTGCCTATCTCGATAGCCTTGGCTGGGTCCTCTACAAGCGTGGCAAGTTCCAGGAAGCGGTCGTCCCGCTGGAGAAGGCCATCAAGAGCCTGAATAGCGGCGGAGACGCCACGATCCACGAGCACCTGGGCGACGTCTACTTCCGGCTCCAGGAGAACGCCAAGGCGAAGGCGGCCTGGGAAGAGGCGGAGAAGGCCGCAAAGAAGGCCATCCCCAGCGACAAGCGTCTGCCGGAGATCCGCAAGAAGCTCGAGTCGCTGAGCAAGCTGCCTCCCGCCGCGAAGCCGGCGGATGGCAACTCGCCCTGACCTACTTGATACGAGGCGGCTGACCACCAACCTCACGCAAAGAGTTCGATGCCATCCGCACCTACGGTGGAGAGACGCAACATCCAAGCGCTATCCACCTTGGAGCGGAAGCATGCTAAAATCATTTGCTTGGCGCCGATCGGGCGAGAACTCCGACCGAAGAGTCGGCGAGCGGGTGCGTCCTTCGCAACCACCGGGACGCGCGATCGATCCGAGGATTGCAGGGAGTATTGCAGCAACATGGCAGGCCATTCCCATTCGGCGAATATCGCGCACCGCAAAGGAGCCGTCGACGCGAAGCGAGGCAAGCTCTTCAGCAAGCTCTGCCGCGCCATCTTCGTCGCCGCCCGCGCCGGCGGTGGCGACCCCGACTCCAACCTCAGGCTCCGATACGCCATCGATAAGGCTCGCTCCTATAGCTGTCCCAAGGACAACATCGAGCGGTCCATCAAGAAGGCCACCGGCGAACTCGGTGGCGAGAACTACGAGGAAGTGACCTACGAAGGTTACGGCCCCGGCGGCGTCGCAGTCCTTTGCGAAGCCCTCACCGACAACCGCAACCGGACCGCCAGCGAACTCCGCAAGATCTTCGAAGTTTGCGGCGGCAACCTCGGCTCGACGGGGTGTGTCAGCTACCTCTTCACCTACAAAGGGGTCTTCCTGATCGAGGCGAAGACCGTCGCCGAAGAGCGGTTGATGGAAGTGGCCCTCGAGGCCGGAGCTGACGACTTCAAGCGCGTCGAAGACTACTTCGAGGTTACCTGCGATCCCAAGGAATTCGAATCCGTCCGCAAGGCGTTCGAAGCCGAGAAGATCGCCGTGGAGAGCGCCGAGACGAGCTACATCCCGACCAATGCGGTCGACCTCGACCTCGAGAACGGGAAGCGCATGCTCAGGCTGCGGGACCTGCTCGACGAGAATGAGGACGTCCAGAACGCCTACTCCAACGACAACATCCCCGAAGCCGCGATGGCCTGAGCCGCCCCGGCTTCCGATTCCCACATGCTCTCATGATCGCACCGCGTTCCTACTCTCCACGAGTTAGCGTCCCGCGGTGCCCTTCTTCGCCGATCTTGCGCGTGCTTGTACTGCTCGAAGACTTCGCCAATCCCCGAGGTTTGCGGTCGGGTCTTTTCGCTTTCTTCTCCAGGAACATCGATGTCGACGCAATTCGTCAAGTCTGAGCGGCTCCAGAAGCTCCCGCCCTACCTGTTCGCCGAGATCGACAAGAAGAAAAAAGCGGCGATCGCCGCGGGCCGAGACGTCATCAACTTGGGCGTCGGCGACCCCGATCGGCCGACCCCGCCGTCGATCATCAACAGCCTGCAGAAGCACGTCGAGAACCCGGCGTTCCACCAGTACGCCCTCGACCAGGGCGCCCCCGAGCTGCGCCAGTCGATCGCGACCTTCTGCAAGTCGCGCTACGGGATTGACCTCGACCCGAACTCCGAGATCCTGCCCCTGATCGGCTCGAAGGAAGGGATCGCCCACTTCCCGCTCGCCGTGCTCAACCCCGGCGACATCAGCCTGGTCCCCGACCCCTGCTACCCGGTCTACCGCTCCAGCAGCATGTTCGCGGGTGCCGACGTCTACACGATGCCGCTCGAGCCGAAGCTCGGCTTCCTCCCCGACATCGACGCCATCCCGGCCGACGTCTTCACCCGCGCCCGCTTGATGTTCCTGAACTACCCGAACAACCCGACGGGCGGCGTCGCCGATCTCCCCTTCTTCGAGAAGGTCGTCAACCTGGCCAAGACGCATAATCTCACGATTGCGCAAGACGCCGCTTACAACGAGATGTATTTCGATCACCCGGCGCCGAGCATCCTGCAGGTCCCGGGGGCCAAGGACGTCGCGATCGAGTTCCACAGCCTCTCGAAGACATTCAACATGACCGGCTGGCGCGTCGGCTTCGCCATCGGAGGGGCCCCCCAGATCGCGGCCCTCGGCCAGGTGAAGGCGAACTGCGACTCGGGCATCTTCACGGCGATCCAGTTCGCCGGCAAGACGGCCCTCGACGAGTACGACACCCTGACCCCGCCGATCCGGGCGCTCTACAAAGAACGGCGCGACGCCTTCGTCGCCGGCCTCAAGAAGCTTGGCTGGGAAGTGAAAGCCCCCGAGGCCACCTTCTACGTCTGGATCCCCTGCCCCAAGGGATACACGTCCACGGAGCTCTGCGGCCGGCTCCTCGACGAAGCCAACGTCGTCACCACCCCCGGCCTCGGCTTCGGCCACACGACCGACGGATACATCCGCGTGGCTCTGACTGTCGAGACGCCCCGCCTGCTCGAGGCCATCGACCGCATCAGCAAGCTCTCCCTCTGATTCGACGAGGCCATCCGGAGGAGCCGGGCCCCGACCCGGCTTGATCGCCTTTGAGCACTCTCGCGTTGATTGCTCTCGGCAGTAATCTCGGCGATCGCAAGGCACACCTCGACTCGGCCATCGCCGCGATGGCCGAGTCGCCCGGCATTACGCTCCAGGCCGTGAGCCCCTTCCACGAGACGGACCCGATCGGTGGCCCGATCGGTCAAGGAGCCTTCCTCAACGCCGCGGCCTCAGTCGTCACGACGCTCGACCCTGTCGACCTCCTCCAACGCCTGCACGGCATCGAGCGAGACGCTGGTCGCGTCCGCAAGGTTCATTGGGGAGAGCGTCCCCTCGACCTCGACCTCCTCTTCTATGGGGATCGGATCATCGAGACCAGTCCGGTCCAGAACCGGGTCTTCGGCGGCGCCAGCATCGGCCTGACCCTCCCCCACCCTCGCTTCTCCTTCCGCCGGTTCGTCCTGGAACCCCTGAGCGAGATCGCAGGCGACTTCGTCGACCCCCTCACCGGCCGGACGGTCGCGGAGATCCTCGCCAACCTGGATCGCCGTCCTTCGTACTTTGCAGTCCACAACCTTGACGACCGATTTCTCGATGCCCTCTCCCGTAGCCTCGCTCGCGTCGTCCCAGGGACGATCGAGATTGAGGATCGCCCCCCGCCGACCTCGGACCACAAGTCTCCCTACAAACCTCGACGGGCGATGGATCGTCCCCAAAGCTCGGGCACGCCGCAGAGGAGGCAGCTCCGTCGCCAGTACCTCGCGCTCCACAAGGGCCGCTGGACCTCGCGCGTCTCGCCCGATTCCTGGCTCGTGAGTCGTTTCTGGTTCGATGCGAATTTTGGCGTCGAGGCCTTGTCGGAGCCCGGCTTCGAGGCGGTTCGGGAGCGATTCCTGGGAAAGCGTGGCGACGTGATCGAACCCGCATGGGTCGTGGCGCCTCCAGGGTCTCGCCTTTCGTTCGCGAAAGGCTCTCGAACCTGGGGCGGTGATCCAACCTTGGGACGAACGCCGATCCTGGAGGTCTCTCCCAGCGACGAGGAGCAGGCGATCGACCAGATCATTGCGGCGATGTATGCCTCGCGCTGACGAGGCCGACGCAAGATCGCCGGCACGTCGCCTGTCGTTCCACCCCGCGTGCCTTTATAATTCATTCATGCGAGGCATGCGGACCGGCGAATCGAGGGACCGAGGCGATGGCCAAGAGTGGCAGCAAATCCAAGGGTAAGGGCAAAGAGGACGAATCGTTCATCATCGTCGCGCGCAACCGTCGCGCGCGGTTCGAGTTCGAGCTCCTCGAATCGATTGAGGCGGGCATCGTCCTCACCGGGACGGAGGTCAAGAGCCTCCGCACGGGCAAGGCGAGCCTGGAGGAATCCTACGCGGGGATCGACAACGAGGAGGTCTGGCTCTACGGTTGCGACATCCCGGAGTATCTCCAGGCCAACCGGATGAACCACAAGGCGAAGCGACCTCGCAAGCTCCTGCTCCACCGCCAGGAGATCGACAAGCTGATCGCCAAGGCCTCGGAGCGCGGCCTGACGATCGTCCCGTTGCGCATCTACTTCAAGGAAGGCATGGCCAAGGTCGAGATCAGCATCGCCCGCGGGCGAAAGCTCTACGATAAGCGAGATGCGCTCAAGAAGCAGGACGCCAAGCGTGACATCGATCGTGCGATTCGCGGCCGGGGCTGATCCCGATTTTCTCGCGAACCAAACGGCGACTTGACGCGTCTCTATTTGTAGGGATAATACCCCTGTGGCCGCGAGAGCGGCCATTCTTTCTCAATTCGGGGGCGAACCAGGATCGACCGGATTGCTGAAGTGAAAGGTGGCGTGTCGAGGTTGGTCAGCGGGCCTCGTAAAAAGCCGACCAAACTTTATCTGCCGAGAGGACTCCCTCTCTCCGTATGGCTGCCTAAAGAGCAGAAACGGCTTCGTTGCGGGTCTTTTCCCGTGAGCCTCGCACGAAGACGCCAAAGCGGGATCGCTTGTGCCTAACCGCCCGTTGCGGCACGAGCTAAACTCATGATGGGATAAGCCGAAAGATACCTCGTCGCTGGGGGATCCTAGGCCGACAATTAAATCAGCGACTACACACGTAGATGCCCTCACAGATGGATCTCGGGACGCGGGTGCAATTCCCGCCGCCTCCACTACCACCGCCGCATACGCGGCGACAACTCGGGACAACCGACGACTGAACCCCCGCCCTGGCGGGGGTTTTTTCGTTGGTGGGGCGACGTCAGGATCAATTCCCGTCGCCGACAGGGAAGGGTCGATTTGTCAAGGCCTGGGACGTCTCAAGGCTCCACGACGCGAAAATACTCGTCGAAGACGGAGGTTAGTTGCTCGCCATAGTGGATCCAGTGGCGGCTTGAGGGGTAGTCGTCCAGGCCGGCGATCCAGTTGACGTTCAGTTCATGGACAGCGGCGTCGATGCCGAAGCGCTGGAGCCAGCCTTCTCCAAGAGTGCCGGCGTTGTGAAAGGTCTCGTTCGTGCTGCCTTCGGTGAACCAGGTGTGCTGGCGTAGAAGAGCCTCGAGGGTTCGCATGCGGGCGACGTGACGCTCGAGGTCGGGGATGGGGGGGCGGCTGACGTGGAATTTGCCACTCGCGTCGTTGTGGAGTTCGAGTGCGAGGTGTGGTTTCTTGGAAGCTGCGATCATTCCTACGAGCCAGGTTTCGAGGGCATGGTTCTCGGGGGCGAGTTGAGGGTCGGCGGGTTGGTCCCAGTTTCGGTTCAAGTCTTTGCCCCGAGCGTTGAAGCGAGTCCGTCCGAGGGCAACTCCGTCCTTATTCGCCATCGGGAGGACGTAAACCGCGTATCGCTCGAGATAGCCTCGTAACACGGGGTCGTCGCGGAGTAGGTGGTCAATGAGGCCCTGGATAACCCAGTTGCCGCCGGGTTCCCAGGGGTGGGCCCGGGCGCGGAGGAAGACACGCCGGGGGGCGTCGGCCTTGCCAACGCAGAGGATTTCTAGATTGCGACCTTCGGCCGTTTTTCCGATCGGGGTGATGGAAACGCGAGGGTCACGCCGCAGCCTCGCGAGCCAGGCTTCGAGGTCGGAGAGGCGGTAAGGCTCGGCGCGGGCGACGTAGAGCGAGGGGGATGTCATCTTTAGTTTCAGTCGGACTCGATTCTCAGGGAGGATTTCCATGGGGATGTGCTTCCAGTTCTTACCATCCTCCGAGACGACTGCCACCTTGAACTCGGGGGCGACCGAACCCTTCTTTCCGTTCCAAACGTTGTCGAGATTTTTAAACTCGATGACGAGTTCCGATCCCCGTCTTGCCTGAATGCGGAAGTGGAAGTGCCCCGCCGCGCGATTCGGCGAGGAACGTTCGTGGTCGTAGTTGAGGTGGACCAGGATCGTTCCGTCGGCGGCCTCCTCGTACCATAGAGGCGAGGCGTTCTCGAACCCGGTATCAATGAACTCGAGGCCCGACTCATGTCCTCCGTCGATCCTCGGAGCGGGTTGTTGGCTGGTTGTGGAAGAGTCGGCCACGGCGATGGGGGGTATCGCGGCCAAGTGGATGAGGCAGACGAACGCAAGGGCGATCATGCGGAGGATTACTTTCATGAACTTACCCTGGGTCCTGTGGTACGGGAATCCATGACTTGTCCATTTACATTACCCGACTGACCAAGGGTTTGCAGCCACCGAAGAATGACCTGACCTGCTTCTCGATTGGGCACGATTGATGCGCCTCTCCGAGTGAATCCGCCGCGGTTCGCAGAAATCTCATTTTCAAAACATAGACACATAGTGACAATAATGATAAAATCATAGAATATTTATTGCAAATTTTATATTTATAAAAAACTATATGGACATAAATTTACCATAAAAGATTAGGACAACCAGCCCATCTGTTGTACCAAGCAACAAAGCGACGTATCAATCATCGATTCTCAAATCGCGAAACGAGATGGATACGTCGCCTTATTGCTCTCTCAACACAACGACTGTTGCGCGTGCGGCTATCGTTGAAAACCTGCTAAATCAAGTGATCGCCAGATCGCTCACCTGGAAGCCTCAGAGCTGCCGCATGAAGGTCACGATGTCGAGTTTTTCCTGCTTGGAGAGCTTGAGTTCGAGAATCAGGTTGAAGAACTCGACCGTGTCGTCGAGGGTCAAGAGACGGCCGTCGTGCAGGTAGGGAGGGGTATCCTTGATGCCTCGGAGGGGGAAGTTCTTGATGGAGCCGTCGCCGATGGCGGTGTGGTTGTTGATCGTGCGAGACTTGAAGAAGCGCTCCGTCTTCAGGTTATGCATCAGATTGTCGGTGTAATAAGGAGGCGTGTGGCAGGTCGCGCACTTGGCCTTGCCGAAGAAGAGGTCCTGGCCTCGTAGCTCGGCTTCGGTGGCCTTGCGGGGGTCGAGCTTGCCGTCGATGCCGAGCTTGGGCGCGGGGGGGAAGTCCAGGAGTTCCTGGAATTCGGCCATGAAGGAGACCTGAGTGGAGCGATCGAGGCGGTTGACGCCCTTCTTGGCGGCGATGACGTGGTCGCCGTCGAAGTAGGCACCGCCTTGTTCGAACTCGGTGAAGTCCTCGATGCTCTTCAAGGCTCGCTGGGAACCGAAGAGTCGCTCGATGTGGACACCGCGGAGGGTCGGGGTGTCGATGCGGTGGCGGAAGGATTGGGGCCGGACGTCGGGGGCCAGGTGGGTCGAGCCGTTGGCATGGCCGTTCGCGTGACAGTCGAAGCAGGTGACGCCTCGGCTCGCCTTGGCCGAGCGGCGGTCGTCGGTCGCGTTGAATTGTTGCTGGGGGAACGGGGTGACGAGGAGGCGCAGGCCTTCGAGTTGCTTCGGGTTCAGGATACCGCTGAAGATCTCGAAGTAATTGGCGAGCGTCACGACCTTGCCTTGCGAGACGTCGCCGAGGTCGGGACGGGTCGTCAGGTAGATCGGGGCTGGGAATTCCGGGAGGAAATGGTCGGGAAGGTCGTAGTCGAGGTCGTAGCGAGTGAGGTCGCGATCCTCTTGCTTCTTGATTTCATCGATATGAAACTTCGGGAAGACCATGCCCCCTTCCGGGTGATTGGGATGGGACAGGGGCATGAAGCCGGGTGGGAAGAGGTCGCCGGCGCGGATCTCGTCGGGGGTCATGGAGCCCAGCTTTTCCCAGGTCATGCCCGCTGGCAACTTGGTCCGGGCACCTTCCTGGATCGGCTTGCCGCGCGACATGGTCGCTCCGTCGGCCGGTCGGTCGCTCAGGTCGTAGCGATCGTTGAGGAGCTTCAACTGCCGCTGCATGATCTCGGGTTTTTCCGCTTCCATCCGCTTCTGGGTCTCGGTGGTCGTCTCCTTCACGACGACCGGGAGATAGCTCGTGGGCGGGGCTTCGGGTTGCTGGCCCCGTGCCAGGCCGGGTAACGCCACCATCAACGCGATGGCCAGTCGATGAGAGGCAAAGACGGACTTCATGGCCGTATCCCTCGTTCCTGTCATTTGGAAATGTGATGCGACACTCAGCCGGATCGTGTCGACGCGATCGCCTACTCTTGTGGTAGCTCTCGCTCAAAGTCAATCGACCTAGCACTGAAGTACGCGAGTTCTTTCCCGCGCGATGCTGGACGGCCGGTCTGTTACGCCGTCCTCCTACGCTCCGAGTCCTTCAAATTTTTGCCGATACTTTAATCGCATTCCGGTCAATGGGTGGGTAGAAGGCCGCAAGTAAGCACCCAGGCTTGAAATTACGCCTCGACGATCTGACTCGCCGCCACTCAATTTAAGGCGTGGTAGGCGGACACGAGCGTCGGGCGAGAGTGAGAGTTGAACATCAGGGACGGGAAGTGGCTGGCGGTAGTCGACCCGGTCGAGCCGCGATGCCCCGTGAGTCAAGACGATCGCAGATTCCCCTCGCGATCGGCCTGCCATACTTCCCCGGTCAACACATCCAGCGCCGTCAGCCAGCCGCCGCCGTAGCAAAACGTGTCGATACATTTCAGGTGGCCGAGGTCGAAGATCTCGCCGTTCTTCTGAGAGGTATGGCCGACGACGACCGTCTTCCCCGAATCGTGCGGGCCTGGCAGCGCGTCGCGGAGGGATTCCCAACGCAGCATGCAAACGGGTTGATCGGTCATGGGGAGGTCGGCGAAGTAATTCGCGTGGAGGAAGATGTGGGAGTTCGTCTCGAAGAAATCCAGACACTTCTGGATGAAGTCGAAGTGCGCCTCGGGGATGTTCGCCAGGTCTCGGCCGGGACCGTAGGAATCCAGGGTCGCCGTGCCGCCGATGTCGAGGAACCAATAGATCGGGTACTTGCCGCTTCGGACATCGAGGAGCATCTGGTCGTGGTTTCCGAGGATCGGGACGAGTCGGCAGACTCGACCAAGCTCGACGAGACGATCGATGACGCCGCGGCTATCAGGTCCTCGGTCGATGTAGTCTCCGAGGGTGATGATCGTGTCCTGAGGTCGAGGCCGGATGGCATCAATCAACGCATCCAGGGCCGCAGAACAACCGTGGATGTCGCCGATCGCGATGGTGCGTCCAGGCATGAAAATCGCTCACTCCAGACATCATTCTCGGGGAACTTCCGAGGACTCGGCATGAAGGCGAGGACAAATCCCGACCGCCTATCCCATGCAATTATTCTTCAGCCAGAGATTGTACTTGATTCCATAAACAGCCGGAGTAACTCGCCGCGGAAACCAGCCATCCTCCGAGCATTTCAACAGCTTAAAAAGAAGACATTAAAACCTGACCAGAGTCCGGCCATTTCCCGAGAAGCCTCATTTGTTTTCCACATGTTTACACAAATAATTCTGAAAGATACTGGGCACGCGGGTGTGAATTCAAGAGCGATTCGATGGCAACATAACCCCCTAAAAAAGCACAGCGGTCGCGATGGCAGAATTGTGGGTTTGGTGTGAAGTTGATCGCGACTTCTCATTCTCCAGGTTCGGTGTTTTCGCTAGCCAGTACGAAATGGCAGTGCCCCTCATCCACTCCTCGCCAATCCCCTGCCGCGTGCGGGTTCCATGAGTTAATTTCGGGCCATTCGAATGTCGAACTCATTCGCAGGTGCTATATCATTGTGACGGCCAAGGAACCCGAGTGAAGTCCCTGGCTTTCAATCTTCTACCCCTGCTTTGCGTCGAAGTCTCTCTTTTCAGGCCCCGAGACGCGGCCTGATCACGGTCTCTGGCACGGCAGATGCTGAGAATTTTCCTCGGACTACGAAACGGATCCGGCAGGCCAAACGTATGGATCAGAGCGATGCCTCGAGCCGCGTGGAAGAGCCTCCGACCTTCATCGCCGGAGGCGGCGAGATGGGGGAGCGGACTCGAGCATTCGACTGGAGCCGGACTCCGCTCGGACCGATCGAAGCCTGGCCGCAGTCGCTCGTCACGGTCGTGCGGGTCATGCTCAACTCGCGCTATGCCATGTGGATCGGCTGGGGGCCGGAGCTCACCTTCTTTTACAATGATGCCTACGCCTCGATGACGCTCGGGCCCAAGCATCCGTGGGCCCTGGGCAGATCGGCACGCGAGGTCTGGTCCGAGATCTGGTCGGACCTCGGGCCCCGCGCCGAGTAGGTCGTGGAGACGGGTCAGGCCACCTGGGATGAGGGGCTCTTGCTGTTCCTGGAGCGGAGCGGCTTCCCCGAGGAGACATACCACACCTTCTCCTATAGCCCGGTCCCCGACGACTCCGGCAACGTCGGTGGGATGCTCTGCGTCGTCACCGAGGATACCGACCGTACGATCGGCGAGCGTCGGCTCAGGACCCTGAGGGAGCTCGCGGCGCGGACGGCCGAGGAGCCGAAGTCCATCGACGAGGCCTGCCGGCGGGCGGTCGCCGTGCTGAGTGCGAACCCGCTCGACGTCCCATTCGCCCTGCTCTACCTCCTCGACGACGAGGGGCAAAACCTCCGCCTGACGGGCTCGGCCGGCATCGACCCAGAGACGAAGCTCAGCCCTCGGGTCGTCTCCATGCTCGACTCGGCGGCCCCCTGGCCTTTTCAAGGCGTGGCCGAGAGCGGGAGACCCGTCGAGGTCAACGGTCTGGCCAAAATATGCCCGCAGCTCACCGCGGGTGCCTGGCCCGAGCCTCCGAATCTGGCCATCGTCCTCCCGATGTCGAAGCCGGGTCAGACGCAGCTCGCCGGCTTCGTCGTCCTGGGGATCAGCCCGAGACGCCCGCTCGATGACGGCTATCGAGGGTTCGTCGACCTCGTTGTGGGCCAGGTCGCGACGGTCGTCGCCAACGCGAGGGCCTATGAGGAGGAACGTCGGCGCGTCGAGCAACTGGCCCGGCTCGATCACGCCAAGACGGCCTTCTTCAGTAACGTCAGCCATGAATTCCGGACACCGCTGACCCTCATGCTCGGGCCGGTCGAGGACATCCTCGCCGAGCCTCCCGACGATACGAGCCGCCAGGATCGCGAACGCCTGGAGGTCGTCCATCGCAACGGCCTGAGGTTGCTCCGGCTGGTTAATACCCTGCTCGACTTCTCCAGGATCGAGGCGGGTCGCGTTCGCGCGAGTTACCAGCCGACGGACCTCGCCACCCTCACGGCCGAGCTCGCCAGCGTCTTCCGATCGGCTTGCGAGAAGGCGGGGCTCGGGCTGGTCGTGGACTGCCCTCCCCTCGGCGAGCCGATCTATGTCGATCGGGAGATGTGGGAGAAGGTCGTCCTCAACCTCATCTCCAATGCCTTCAAGTGAGGTGGACCCCATTGTCTAGACCAAAAAACGGCGATCCTTCGCTACTGTCCAATCAGGCCGTCGTGGCTCTGTCCGCTCGGTAGACCGTCCCTGGAGTCCGGTACCCCAGGGATTCGTGGAGCCGATCCTCGTTATAGAAGCCGAAGTATCGCCTCAACCCTCGCTGCAGCTCCGGCACCGTCTCGTAGCCTTGGATGTAAATATCTTCGTATTTCACGGTCCTCCAGAGCCGTTCGACGAACACGTTATCCAATGCCCTGCCGCGTCCATCCATGCTCACGGCTATCCCGGCCGCCTCAAGCCTCCCGGTGAACGCCTCGGCCGTGAACTGGACCCCTTGGTCCGTGTTGAACACCTCGGGCTTCCCCGACCTCAAGGCATCTTCCAACATCTCCAGGCAGAAGGAGCCGTCCAGCGTGTTCGACAGCCGCCAGCCGATCACGTACCGGCTGTACCAGTCGATCACCGCCGCCAGGTACATGAACCCTCCACTCATCGGCACATAAGTGATGTCCGTGCTCCACACGTGGTCCGCTCGCCGGGCTTTGACACCTCGCAAGAGATAAGGGTAGATCTTATGGCCTCTCCCGGCCTGACTCAGCCTGGGCTTGGCATAGATCGCTTCCAGGCCCATCTTCCGCATCAGGCGCTGTACTCGCTTCCGATTGACCTCCTCACCTCGTTGTTCCAGCCAGGCGGTCATCTTGCGGCTGCCGTAGAACGGGCATGCCGTATATTGCTCGTCGATCAACCGCATCAGGCGCAGGTCCTCGGGCGACTCACCCGCAGGTCGGTAGTAGAGGCTCGATCGGCTCAGCCCCAGCAACTCGCACTGGCGGCGCACGCTCAACCGGGGATGATCCGGCTCGATCAAGGGCCTTCGGTCCTCAACTGAATGGGGCGACTTTTTTTTTCAGCCACTCGAGTTCCATCTTGAGGCGCCCGATCTGTTCGAAGAGTTCGGCCTGGCGTGCCTCGGCGTCAGCCGAGGCCGCCTTGGCCGGACTCCCGAAGACCTCCTCGGCACTGCTGATGAGCTGCTTCTTCCAGCCATGGATCGATGTGGGATGGACGCCATAGTGGCCGGCCAACTCGTTGATCGTGCGGTCTCCCTTGAGGGCCGCCAGGGCGACTTGAGCCTTGAACGCCGCCGTGTGGACTTGCCGCTTCCTCGCCATCCGTCCTCCTCCTCAGACCCGTCTGAGTAGCTTAACAGATGGTCCAGTTTTCGGGGTCCACCATAAAGTTCACGCTCCGGGGCGAGATCGCGGTCTCGCTGCACCTCGCCGAGCACGCGGCCGAACTGCGGGTCCGCGACACCGGGACGGGCATCCCGGCCTCGGAGATGCCCCGTCTCTTCGAGCGCTTCCATCGGGTCGAGAACGCCCAGGGGCGAACGCATGAAGGGAGCGGCATCGGACTCGCCCTCGTGCAGGAACTGGTGAGGCTGCATGGCGGAAGCGTCGTCGCCGAGAGCACTCTCGGAGAGGGCTCGACGTTCATCGTGACCATCCCGCTGGGGTCGAAGCACCTCCCCGCCGATCAGGTCGGGGCGGGGCGTACCGAGAGTCCTCTCGTCGGCGTCGAACTCGCCAATCCTTACGTGGAAGAGTCGCTCCGCTGGCTGCCCAACGCGGTGCAAGGCGCCGAGGAACGCGTGGTGCTCGAGGCGCGGCCCGAGCTGGTCGCGGGGCCGGGGGTCCGGACCTGGAGCCCCAACGAGTCTGAACGGCCCCGGATCCTGGTCGCCGACGACAACGCGGACATGCGGCAATACGTCGCGAGGCTCCTCTCCGACCACTTCCGGGTCGATGCGGTGGCCGACGGCGTCGCGGCGGTCGAGGCCGTCCGGCGGAAGGTCCCCGACCTGATCCTCTCGGACGTGATGATGCCCCGGCTGGATGGATTCGGGTTACTGCGCGAGATGCGATCCGACGCCAGGACGAGCTCTATTCCCTTCATCCTGCTCTCCGCCCGCGCCGGGGAGGAGAGCCGCGTCGAGGGCCTGCAAGCCGGGGCCGACGACTACCTCGTCAAGCCCTTCAGCGCCCGGGAGCTGCTCGCCCGAGTCTCGGCCCAACTGCAGATGGCCAGGATCCGGCAGGAGTCGAGCGAGACCCTGCGTCGGAGCGAGGAGCGGCTCCGGATGGCCCTCACCGCGGCGCGGATGGTGGCCTGGCAGTATGACCCGGGCCGAGACCAGCTCATCGCCTCCGAGAACGCTGCCGACGTCTTCGGGCTCACGACCGACTTCAGCCTCGAGACGAGCGCGGAGGGAGGTTCCCTGATCCATCCCGAAGACCTCGAGCGGCACATTAGCGAGTTCCGGAAGGTCGTCGCCGAAGGGGGGAGCTACTTCAGCCAGTTCCGAATGGTCCGGCCAAAGGATGACTCGGTGATCTGGCTCGAGGAGCGGGCGCAGGCCATCGGCGACCGCGAGGCGGGGACCTTCCAGGTCGTCGGCGTGGTGCTGGACATCACCGAGCGCAAGCGGGCGGAGATGGAGCTGCGCGACGCGAGGTCGCGCCTCGAATCGACGCTCGCGGCAGGCGAGGTCGGAACCTGGGAATTCGACCCCGTCAACGACGCCATGCACGCCGACCCGAACCTCGCGAGGATGTTCGGGGTCTCGGCCGAGGACGCCGCGGGAGGTACCAACCAGACCTACCTCCGGGCCGTCCACCCCGAGGACCGAAACCGGGTCTCCGAGATCATCAACCAGGCCCTGAATGTGGGCGAGGCCTACGAAGCCGACTACCGCCTGGTCGGCCCGGGCGGGTCGATCCGTTGGGTGATCGCCCGGGGGCGCGTCGAGCGCGACGAGGCGGGGAACGCGGTGAGGCTGCCGGGGGTCGTGGTCGATATCACCGCGCAGAGGCAGGCGGAAGAACGGTTCGCCCAGCTCGCGATCGAGACGGAGCGAGAGCGCAGGCTGTTCGACACGGTGCTGACCAGCATCCCCGACTACATCTTCGTCTTCTCGCCGGACGGGAGGTTCGTCTACGCGAACAAGGCCCTGCTCGACCTCTGGGGCCTCTCGCGCGATGAGGCGATCGGCAAGACCATGGCCGAGCTCAAATACCCCTGGGACGTCGAGGCCCAAATCCTTCGCGACATCGATATCGTCGTCGAGACGGGCCGAACGGTGGAGGACGGCACCTGGTACATGAGCCCCTCGGGCGCGACGGGGTATTACGAATACACGCTCGCCCCGGTCTTCGGCACCGAGGGGGACGTGGTCCAGGTGGCCGGGACCGCCCGCGACATCCTCGATCGCAAACGCGCGGAGGAGGCCGTCAGGCGCAGCGAGGAGAGGCTCCGGCTCATCGTCGAGAATGCCAAGGATTTCGCCATCATCACGCTCGATCAGGCGGGGGTCATCACCGGCTGGAACAGCGGCGCGGCGAACATCTTCGGGTATCAGGAAAGCGAGATCCTCGGTCGCGACGGCAGGATCATCTTCACCCCGGAAGACCGAGAACAAGGGCGTCCCGAATATGAGATGGAGCAAGCCCTGCAGACGGGGCGGGTCGAGAACGAGCGCTGGCACATCAACAAGGCCGGGGAACGCTTCTGGGCGAGCGGCCTGGTGACGCCTTTGAAGGACGGCGAGACTGCCGTCGGCTTCCTCAAGATCATGCGCGACATGACGGAAGCCAGGCGCTCGCACGAGATGCTGGAGAAGCAGGCCGAGGCCCTCCGCGAGGCGGACCGCCGCAAGGACGAATTCCTCGCGACGCTCGCCCACGAGTTGCGGAACCCCCTCGCCCCCGTCCGAAACGGTCTCCAGATCATGCGGATGGCCGGCGACGATCGCCGCGTGATCGACGAGGCCCGTACCCTGATGGAACGCCAGGTCTCGCACATGGTCCGGCTGATCGACGACCTCATGGACGTCTCGCGGATCACCCGAGGGAAGCTCAAGCTCCGCAGGGATCGCGTCGAACTGGCGACCGTCGTGCATAGCGCGGTGGAGGCCAGCCGACCTCTCGTCGAGGCGGCCGAGCACGAACTCGCGGTGACGATGCCCACGCGCCCCATCGTCGTCGACGCGGATCCGACCCGACTGGCCCAAGTCATCTCGAATCTGCTGAATAATGCCGCCAAGTACACCGAGTCGGGCGGGAACATCACCTTGGCCGTCGAGCGGGAGGCGTCCGACGTCGTCGTCACCGTCAGGGACAACGGCGTCGGCATCCCGGCGGAGATGCTGCCCCACGTCTTCGACATGTTCACGCAGGTGGATCGATCCCTCGAGCGCTCGCAAGGAGGGCTCGGGGTCGGCCTGACCCTGGTGAAACGGTTGGTCGAGATGCACAGCGGCTCGGTCGAGGCCCGCAGCGGAGGCCCGGGGCGCGGCAGCGGATTCGAGGTGCGGCTCCCACTCGCCGCAGAACTCGTCCCGGAGTCCTCTTCGGACGGAAATCCGAAGAATTCGAAGGCCGCGGTCAAGGGCCGGAAAATCCTGGTCGTGGATGACAATTATGACTCGGCGAAGACCCTCGCCAGGCTCCTGAAGATGATGGGCCACGAGGCGCGCATCGCGCACGATGGCGGTGAGGCCGTCACGCAGGCCGACGACTATCGCCCCGACCTCATCATCCTGGATATCGGGCTCCCCGTCATGAACGGCTACGACGTGGCCACGGCCATCCGTTCGCTGGACTGGGGGAAGAACATCTCCATCGTCGCACTCACCGGCTGGGGGCAGGAAGGTGACCGGCGGCGATCGCGGGAAGCCGGGATCGACCGGCATCTGGTCAAGCCCCTCGACCCGTCCATCCTCGAAAGCCTGCTCACCAACCTTCCCGAGTCGCGCCGGTAACCCCCGAGAATCCCCGTCGCAACTTGCCCGACATATCGATCGTACAGGGGATTACGACCTCGGCCCAAGCACGCTCACGAAACATTAGCAATTCCTTCGTCATACCATCTCGAAGCCAAATTATCATGTGAACCCCCTGAGGGGCCGGGGTGCATTGCGAGCAAGTGATCATAGGCGGAAAGGTCCCGGCGTTCATGAAAGCGGCGGGCTCCTCAGGTCCTGGCACCGATCCTGGCAGCCTTCCACACTCTGAAATCTTCCTTGATGATTGTACTTGGATTTTTATGAGGCCTTTATCGAACCCACGTGCGTTCCCGCCCGCCCCATGATCGTCCGGGAATGAGCCATCCCATCCACGGGACATCCACCGTCGATCGACACCGGACGCCCGGCAACAAGGCCGGGCTTTGCTCCACGGAGGAGCTTCCTCATAAAGCGAAAGATCATGCGGCCCCGACTGAGTTTGGTCGTTCGGATGAGGTTCATCTCACAGGAGTTTTGCAACATGCAACATGCTTCCTCGCGTCATCCAGGCTACCTCCGTGCAGGAATCCTGAATTGCGCGATGGTCGTGCTGGGCTGCCTGAGCGGTTGCGGAGGGTCTGACCTCCCCTCGGTCGGGGTGGAGACCTACCCGGTGGCGGGCAAAGTCGTCCGCGCCGATGGGTCGCCGCTCCCCGGCGGCATCGTCACCTTCGTCTCGAGCGACCCCAAGGCCCCGAAAGCGACCGGGCCCATCGCCGGAGACGGCACGTTCAGCCTCAACACCGAGGGCATCGCCCCGGGCGCCCCGGCCGGAGACTTCAAGGTCCGGATCGAGCTCGACCCCGAGGGAGACATGCGATCCCTCCAGTCGAAGCGAGGCCTGCCGTTCCCGGCGAAGTACATGAAAGAATCGACGTCCCTGCTGACTGCCACGGTGGAACCGAAGGGTTCCAACGATTTCACGTTCACACTCAAGTAAGTCATGTGTCATGACTCGTTGATTTGAGTCTGAAACCCCCTGGTTTGCTTTGGAGAACTTCCCCCCCATGAGTTCGTCCTCCCCTCTGCGCGCCCGTCGATCGGGCTTCACGCTGATCGAACTGCTCGTCGTGATCGCGATCATCGCCGTCTTGATCGCCCTGCTCCTCCCGGCCGTCCAGGCCGCTCGCGAGGCCGCCCGTCGCACCCAGTGCGTCAACAACCTGAAGCAGATCGGGTTGGCGCTGCACAACTACGAGAACACCAATAGCGCCTTGCCGCCGTCGGGCCAGGGCACGAACTTCTCCAACAGCCCGCCGAGCACGATCTTCGACGAGCCCGGCCTGTTCGTCCGCCTGCTCCCGTATCTCGAGGGGAGCAACATCTCGAACTCCTACAACTTCAGCCTGCCGTACACCCACACGTCGGGCTCGAACAAGACGGCATGCGGGACCGCCCTCAACGTCTACCTGTGCCCCTCCTCGGTCCGCGAATCGAGCGGCGGCATCGATAACCTCGACCCGGCCGAGGCCTCCCTGCCCGCGAACCTCCGGATCGGCTACGGCGTGCAGGATTACGGCGCGCCTTGCTACACCGACATCAGCGCCAACGGCACCACCGGCGGCGTCGGCTCGACGGCCATCACCCCCTACCGCAATAACCCCGACCGGGCCGATGGCCTGCTCAAGGTCAGCCAGACCCGCCTCTCCGAATGCACCGACGGCCTGAGCAACACGTTCGCCGTGGCCGAGGACGCCGGTCGCGACTCCCGCTACATTGCCAACACCCAGTTCGCCAACGGCAACAGCTCGTTCGCCGTCAAGATCGCGGCTCGCGACCAGTACTTCGACGCCGGCCTGCCCCGCCGCTTCTGGCGCTGGGCCGAGGCCGACGGTGCCTTCGGCGTATCGGGCCAGATCAACAACAACAAGTCGCGGATCAACCTCGCCCGCTACTCGACCTCGTACCCCGCTGCCGGCGTCGACCCGGCCGACGGCCTCAACAAGGTCAACAACAACGCCGCCAACAACGACGAGATCTTCAGCTTCCATCCCGGCGGGGCCAACATCCTCTTCGGCGACGGCAGCGTGAAGTTCCTCAAGGATTCGACCAACGTCGTCATCATTCGAAGCCTCGTCACCCCCAAGGGCGGCGAAGTCATCTCCGCCGACGCGTTCTGACGACGCCCTGCCCGACTCCTCGATGCCGTCCTCAATGCCCCCAGGGTGGGGCGGTCAAACCCCGCAGCTTCACCATCTGGGCGAAAACCGGCCATCTGCGAGCAATCGCGGGTGGCCGTATTTTTTTGCGCATGGAGGAAATCGTGACGTCAGAACCTTTGATCGCTTTACGGACCATGATGGCTGAAACTATAAGAGACCACCCGAGTTCACAGCGTTCACGATCGAGAAGCCTCGATTTCAAGAGGGGATGAACCCTCGCTCGGCGGAGCTTTCAGGGACCTGGGCTTGCTGGGCAAACTGGGGCCTCGCCGACGCTCGACAGGGACACGGAGGTCTCGGCCCTCCCTCTCCACCATCGCGCCCCGCCTCGCGCCGTTTAATGACTCAGCGATATGGCAGAAGCCATGCGGCACAAATAATAAGCAGGAAATCCTTTCATGAGTCGAATCGACCTCGAAATTTATAATGAAGCGACCGGTTTCATGATCACGTCGAAATGCCTCTGCGGCCGAGATTTCTCGGATATCGACCCGGATGAGCCGGAATGGCTCGACGCGATCAAAGAAGGGATCTTCCTCCCTTTCGAGTTGGTGCAGGACGACTCGTTCATCATCCGAGTCGTGCTCGACGAGGAGCTATCGCCCCAGGAGCAGGAAGAGTGGGTCGCCTGCAGCGCGCATAAACTCCGCATCCCCGACGGCAAGCTGGCGATCATCGGCGGCGGTGTCGAGTACCTCTGGGGCGAGGACATGGACGAGTTCTCGCGTTTCCTCGAGGTCCCCCGGGGCGATTACCTCGCCGAGGTGTACACATACTTCCATGGGGCCAACGGCTCCTACTGCCTCAACGAAATCGATCCGAACGAGCCGATCGGCGCCTACTTCCGTCACACGAGGCCGGATCAGGCGTTTCCACTCTGGCTCCGGAATGAGTGCGCGGAGGATCCGGACCTGGACCCGGGGCACCAGTCGGAGTGGGAGGGCGTTGAGGTCGACTACGACACCGTCCAGCCGCCATATCTCGGGTTCCTCGTGCGACTCTCACCCCTGGTAAGACGCCCGGCGATTCCGGCCATGGAAGACGGCTGGTTCGAGGCGAGCAACGGGGCGAGGAAGCCGACAGCTTGCCCGCAAGGCATCGTGGCCGAATACCTCAAGCCCGCCGAGGATTGAGACGATCCACGGATCCCGTGCCGGTAGCTCCGGGCCGGACCTGCGGAGTCTTGGCGATCGGGCAGGCCCGCGACGACCGCCCGCTTGCTTCGCGTGGGATTTTGTTGATAATCCGGCCTCGACGTGCCCCCGGGTGGGTGGATCAACCTGCGCCGGATGCCTTGAGATTCAGGAGATCGGGTCGTGCCCTCATCCCGACCAAGAGTGGCGCCTCCGCGGCCGCGCCGCCAGAGCAAGTTCGCGCTGATCGTCTGGTTCTGGATCGGCGGGATCTGCCTCACCGCCCTCGTGGCGACGTACATGACGTTCGTCGAACCGCCCCCACCGCGCAAGATCGTGATCGCGAGCGGCGGGAAAACCGGGGCCTATTACCACTTCGCGAACCGGTACGCGGAGGAGCTGCGTAAAGTCGGCCTTTCCGTCGAGGTACGCGAGACGGCCGGCTCGGTGGAGAATCTGCGATTACTGGGGCAGGACGACTCGGGCGTCTCGGTCGCCATCGTGCAAAGTGGGGTGGCCGGCCCGGAGGATGTGAACCAGTTCGCCGCGCTGGGCAGCCTCTACCGAGAGCCCCTGTGGATCTTCTATCGAGGGGGCAAGACGATCGACCGCATCGCCCAGCTCGAGGGCAAACGGGTGGGCATCGGGCCGGAAGGGAGCGGTACGAACGCCATCGCCATGCGGATGCTGGCGGTGAATAACCTGGACAGAACCGACGGGTCCACCAGCACGCCCCGCATCACGATGGTCAAGGACAGCGTAGCCAAGGCCGCCACGTCCTTGCAGAATGGGGACCTCAACGCCGCCTTCTTCGTCGCCGCCTTCGAGGCCGACTATATCAGCAAACTGCTGAACGACCCGGCCGTCAGCCTCATGACCTTCGACCAGCAGGAAGCCTATCGCCGCCGGTTCCGCTTCCTGTCCCCGGTCACCCTGCCGGCAGGCCTCGTGAACCTGAGCGCGAACGTCCCGGGCAAGGACATCGCGCTCCTGGCCCCGACGGCGATGCTGGTCGTCCGCAAGGATTTCCACCCGGCCTTCGTCCCCTTGCTGCTCGCCACCGCCACGCGGATCCACGGCGCAGGCGATGAGTTGTCGGAGCCCGGCGAGTTCCCGTCCGAGTCCTACTGCGACTTCCCCGTCGACGACGAGGCCAGGCGTTTCTACAAGTCGGGCCAGCCGGTCCTGCAACGGCTCCTGCCCTTCTGGCTGGCCTCCCTGGCCGACCGCGCCAAGGTCATGCTCATCCCGCTCGTCATGCTGATGATGCCCCTCCTGCGGGCGACCCCGCCTTTGATGCGTTGGCGCACCAGGCGCAAGATCTACCTCTGGTATTCGGTCCTCCGCGAGATCGACCAGAACCTCGTCATGGGCCTCTCCGGCTCCGACCTGGAACATGAACTCGCGAGGCTGAGGGACATCGAGCATCAGTTGGCGTTCGTCGACGTGCCCCTCAGCTACATGGAGGAGTGTTATCAGCTTCAGCTCCACCTCGGCATGCTCAAGCAGAAACTGCTTGAATTGCAATCACGGAGCTGATCCGCACCTCCGACTCACCGAAACGCGGGACTTCGCCTGATCACGAAGCCTCGGCTCCAAATTTCAGGCCTGGGACGGTTCCTCATGGAATCGTCCCGGGCCGTAACTCCCGGACCAAGCCCTCAAGTCCTCGCGTCCGAATTCATCCAGATCCAGCACTCTGCCGGATTGTCCGAGCCGTACCGTCTCTCCCTCCACGGCACGACCGCGGCTAGCCGACGCATCAGAGCATCCTCGCATGACGCGTAATTACTCCGGCGCGAGGGGGTCCTCGCGATCCTCTTCGATTTCCGGGGGATGTCCAGGTTACCTGAAGTAAGGGGTTGACGACGCGTTCGGGGACGAGAGACGATCGCAGGCTGGATGGTTATCGAGGTCGTTGGGCCGGCGGATCGCATTCCGGGAGATCGAGGCCGTGTTAAAAGTGGATTATGTGCACCAACTCGCGTTCCCCAAGCTCAGCGGCGACGAGGTCGAGTTGCTGGCCGGCCTCGCGGAAGTCTGCACCTTCAAGGACGGCGAGACGATCTTCCAGGCAGGCCAACGCGGCGTGCCCTTTTACGTGGTGAGATCGGGCGAGATCGCGATCGTCGACGAGACCAACGAGGACTCCCGGACGATCGTGATCCACGGCAAGGACGAGTTCACGGGGGACGTCTCGCTCCTGACCGACCGGCCCGCGGTGATCTCGGCCTATGCGAAGGGGGACGTGGAAGCCTACTGCGTGAACCAGGCGGATCTCCGACGCGTGATCCAGGAACTCCCCGAGCTGAGCGACAAGCTGCTTGAGGCCTTCCAGACGCGCCGGTTGATGCTCGAGCGTTCCGGATTCGTCGGCGTGCGGGTCTTCGGGCATCTCGGCGACGCGGACCTGACCCTGATCCGTGAATTCTTCGACAAGAATAAGGTTCCGCATACCTGGATCGACGTCGACGAGCCCGAAGGCAGGGCCGCGATGGAGGCCCTCGACGTCACGCCGGAACAACTCCCGTTCGTCTCCTGCAACCGGGGGACGCGCTCGCCCCGACCGACGGTGACGCGGCTGGCCGAATGCCTGGGGTTGAAGCGTCAGATCCGCACCGAGCCGTTCGACCTCGTGATCGTCGGCGCCGGCCCGGCGGGCCTGGCGGCGGCGGTCTATGGTGCCTCGGAGGGGCTCTCCACCATCGTCCTCGACCGATTCGGACCGGGCGGGCAAGCCGGGACGAGCTCGAGGATCGAGAACTACATGGGCTTCCCCGCGGGCCTCTCGGGGGCGGACCTCGCCAACCGCGGATACCTGCAGGCCCTCAAGTTCGGCGCGGAGTTGGTTGCGCCGGTTGACGTGCAGTCGATGACCACCGAGGGGAAGATTCACAAACTGACGCTCGACGACGGCCAGGTCGTCAGCGGGCGTACCGTGCTCATCGCGACCGGCGCGAGCTATCAGCGGCTCCCGGTGGAGGGGTGCGAGCGTTGGGATGGCGCGGGCATCTACTACTCATGCACTTCGGTCCACGCCCGCTCCTGCCGGAGCAGCCGCGCCGTAGTGATTGGCGGCGGGAACTCGGCGGGGCAGGCCGCGATGTTCCTCGCGGATAACACCGCGGGTGCCGCCCTGCTCTTGCGAGGCGGCGACATCCGCAAGAGCATGTCGGATTACCTCGCCCGGCGGATCGAGAATCACGACAAGATCGAGGTCATCCACCACGTCGAGGTCGACGCCATCGCGGGCGAGCAGGCCCTGAAGGGGCTCAGGCTCCGAAACGTCCGTGACGGGAGCCGGCGCGATCTCGAATGCGCGGCGGTCTTCGTCTTCATCGGGGCCCAGCCGAGGACGAGCTGGCTGCCGGCTACCGTCGAGGTCGACCCCAAGGGGTTCATCCTCACCGGAGCTGATGCCGCAAAGTCGAAACACTGGCCCCTGCCTCATCGCGAGCCTTGCACCGTGGAAACGACCTGCCCCGGAGTCTTCGCCGCCGGGGACGTCCGCAGCAACACGACCAAACGCGTCGCCTTCGCCGTGGGCGACGGGGCGTTGGCCGTTACTTGCGCCCACCGCGTCCTGGCCGAACTTTGATGATCGACAGGCAATGATTCTCGAGGCTGACGCGAATTCGGTCTCGTCAGCCTCGAGGCCGCATCAACAAGCTCAAGGCCTGGCCGCTGGCATGAGGGCCGGGTCGACCAGCAGCCCCAGAATCGTCTGTGCGTAGACCCGATGGCCGAAGTCGTCGGGATGGTTCACACCGTTGCCGGTCATGTCGACGTGCCGCTTGCGGACCATGAACCGCTGCCAGACCGACGTCAGGTCGGCCAGGGCGATGCCAGGTCCCTCGAACGAGGCCAGCACATCGCCGTAGACGGGGAACATCTCCGCGGGGGTCGCGACCCAATCCGGATTACCGGTCATGGTGGCGACGAGGATGATCTCGGTCTCGGCGTTGGCCTCGTGGATCTTCCGGATCATCGTCTCGATGTTCGCGCGGTAGGCATTGGGATTCTTCGCGCCCACGTCGTTCATGCCGTAGGCGATGATGGCGAGGTCGGGCTTCGCCTTGATGACTCGCTGCACGTCGTCGGCGCCGTTCTTCGAGGACCAGCCGCCGACGGCGAAGTTGTGCAGGGTGACCTTACCCCCGTACGTCGCCTCCAACTGGGCCGCGACGAGCGTGGGATAGGGGGGCTGGAACGGGGTCGTCTTGGTGAACTCCGAGGCGTTGTAGCCTTCGGAGATGCTATCGCCACTGACGGCGATCGTCACGGGCTGCTTCTTCTTGAGCTTCCCGATCGTCCGAACCAGCGTCTCGGCCGCGAACTCCGGTCGATAGGCCTCCCACTTCGGGGCCTTGGGCACATACGTGACTTCCACCTGGAGGTCGTGGAAGTAATGCGCGTTGTCGAACATGACGCTGGCCTCGGGATGCCCTGCCCTTGAAGCGATGCTCATCAAAGCACCCTTGGCGGGAAAGAGTTCCGCTTCGCCGATGAACCGGATCCGGGATCCGGCCGGCAGGACGAGACCCGAGCCGTCCGGCGAGACCTCGAAGTCACGCCCGCGCTGGAACTCCTGTGAGCGATTCGCGGCTCGGACCGAGAGGATCTTCTCCACGTCGTAGAGCAACCTGGCCGAGGGCCCCTTCTTCCCCCCCGCGATGAAGAGCAAGGTCTCTCCATGAACGGTCGAGCCGGTCCAGGGGCCTTCGAGCAGGTGGAGTTCGGGGAGTCGCTCTTTCAGCGAAACGGGGGGAGTCACTCGACCGGCGGGCTGTGCGATGGCCGAGCTTTGGCACAACGCGAAGGCCAAAGCACCAAGCGAAACGGAACGACGGAGGTTCATGAGCCGGCTCTCAGGTGGGCGGTAAGTGTACGGACCAAGAGGAAACTATCAATCAAAATTACTAATGACTCGCACATCAGACAATACAAACACATCTCAACACATCGTTGGCCAGACCATGCAAATCGACCGATACCTGATCGCATCACTCCTGCCGAAGGCTGGCCCCGGCAGGAGTGGGAGAAATCTCGTTTCAGACCGCGTCGGGGGTCCGTGGGCGATCCTGGCCTTGCGGGGCGACCTTGGGGGCATCCGATGGGATGGGCGCCTGGTCGGGCTGGATCAGGGGGAGGTCATCGGGCAGGGGCTTGAGGAAGAAATCCTTGTACCGGATCGACATCGGCGGCCCGACGTGGACCTGGACGGCGAGGACGCCCTCGAGCTTGCGTCCCTTCTCATCCAGGTCGATCAGATCCACGGTGGGCTGGCCGTCGATCCAGTGCCTGTGGTGGTTGCCCTCGACCAGAACTCGGTAGTCATGCCACTCGCCCGGCTTGAAGTCCTTGAGCGGGAAGCGGCCGACCGACCAGGGCTGACCCTTCGGGTCGATGATGACCTTCTCCCCCGTGTGAGAGAGGATCCGGCGCCCGCGCTCCTCATAAAGCATGCCGTTGTAGTCGGGCCGGTTCGCGACGACGTCGCACTGGTAGCCGGTGACGACCGACTCGCCCAGGTCGGGGCGCTCGGTGCCGCGATATTGCAGGCCGCTGTTCCCGGTCGGCGAGACATTGACCTTCACGCGGAGCTCGAAATTCTTGACCTTGCCCCCGCGCCAGGTGATGAAGCGATTGTACTTGAGCGTGCCGTCGGCCTTGCCCACGAGGCAGCCATCCTCGGCCGACCAGTACTGCGGGCTCCCCTCCCAGCCCGAGAGGTCCTTGCCGTTGAAGACGGCCTGGAACCCCTGGGGAATTTCGGATGACGTCACCTCTTCGCCCGCGCCGAGTTCCCGGATCCGGACGTTCCGCCAGCGGACCTCATAAGGCCCCGTCCCGGCGGCGATCCCGTGGACCTGGAGCCCGATGAAGCCCTGGGTGTCCATATCATCGGTGAAGTCGATCACGGCCTTGCCATTGACCCAAGAGCGGTAACGATTGCCTTGCACGACGATGCGGTAGCGGTTCCAGTCGTCGTCGCGGAAGGCGTCGGCGGCGTCGGGATTGATCTCGGCGAGCCACTTCCCACGCCTGCCTTCGTCGTAGAAGCGCCCGGCCGTCCCGGTATCCTTGCGGGCGATCTCGCATTGGGGACCGTAGACGACCCCGGCCCTGGCGCGTTTCGCCTCGTCGGGATCATCAGCCCGGTAGACGTGGCTGCGGACCTGGACGCCGGAGTTGAGCGCGGGGTCGCACTTGACCTCCACCTCGAGTTCGAAGTCCTTGAAGTCCCCCTTGCACAAGAAGGTGTTGGGGCTTCCCTCGACGGTCGTGCCGACGATCGTCCCGTTTTCGACTTTATATGTGGCGGTGCCGCCGTTGACCTTCCAGCCGTCGAGCGTCTTGCCGTCGAAGAGGTCCTTCCAGCCCGGATCCGCGGCCATCCCGGGTCGGAACGGCATGAAGCCGAGGAAAAGCGTCGCGAAGGCGATCAGAAGCGATCGGTTGGGCATGGGCAGGAACTCCGTTGTCTTGGCACGACCCTGGGTCTTGCGAGGTTGACCGATTGTGCCGCCCCCCCTGACCTGCGTCAACCGTCGAGTCGGTCCTGGCCCAGGAGGAACCTTCCTGAAAGAACGAAGCCCAGGCAGTTGATCGAGGGAGGCCGGCAATTCCAATCTTCTCGTGCCCGCGAAATCATGACATGGTATCGACGAGACCTCGGGAATGGGTACTGGCGCGATTTGATTCCACGAGGCCAACACATGCCCGCTTGCGTCGAGCGGCAAGCACAAGACAAGCAATGCAATTCATCACCCAACTATTTTCATTCGATGATTGAACCCCTGAATTGGCATCGATCGGCCAATTCCACCAATCCGGGTATCTGTACGATGAAGCTCGAGCACTTCAACATCATCTGCAACGTGATCCAGTCATTGGGCGCGACCGCGACACCCCTGGTGGTCGCGATCATCGGGGCGAGATACATCCGCCGCCAGTCGCTCCACGAGGCGTCCATCTCGGAGAAGGCCAAGCATTACAGCGTGATCTGCCCGCTCATCAACCGCATCTATTCGTACCGGCTCATGGTGGGTGACTTCCTTGAGCGCAAGCCCGAGGAGATCTTGAAGGCCAAGCGGGAGGCGGACCACGAATTCTGGGCCTATCACTACATCTGGTCCGAAGCCTTCATTGCCAATTATAACGAATTCATGGATGAGAGTTTCTCGACCTTCGGCAAGCACGGCACGAAGGCTCTGATCAATGCGGAATCACATTACTATCCGATCCAGCCGGAGCCGAGCCCCTCGGGCTCGAACGTCCCGGCCTGGCAAGGGTTCTCCAACAAGCCGGTCGATCGGGCGCAACTCGCGAACCTCTATCGCAAGATAGGCGACTCGATCTCGAACGACCTCGGCATGCGAAGATGAACATCCGACACGTCGCCACCGCGAGGGTCGTCGGGCATGGAGCGAATCGACCCACGGCCAGAACGCCATTCTCAACGCGCCCAAAGACTTGCGTCAATCTCGGAAAATATTTCGAGGCCGCTGTCGATCGCGGGCATCCCCGATCGACGAGTCTGTGAACGTGAGTCATGCCGGCGAGAGCCGCCGCGAATCCTCAGACGGATGGAAGGACGGACGACGATGCGATTCATGATGCTGATGATCCCCAAGGGATACGAGACGGCCGCTGCGGGGACCATGCCGGAAGCGGAGGCCGTCGCGGCCATGATGAAGTACAACGCGTCGCTTCAGAAGGCAGGCGTCCTCGTCACGCTCGACGGCCTCCATCCCCCGGCTATGGGCGCGAGGGTCTCGTTCGCGGGCGGCAAGCCGAAGGTGACCGACGGCCCTTTCGCCGAGGTCAGGGAAGTGCTCGGCGGCTACTGGATGATCCGGGTCAACTCGCGGGAAGAGGCCATCGCGTGGGCCTCGAAGTGCCCGGCCGGCGAGAACGAGATCATCGAAGTCCGCCAGGTCCAGGAGTTCGAGGACTTCCCCCCAGACGTCCAGGACGCGGCCGCCGGCTTCACCGAGATGCAGGCGGACCTGAGCAAAGCTCCTTACGCCTAAAACACAAATATTTGCAGACATCACGGCTCGAACAAGAATTCACTCCACTCAAAGGGGAACACGCGATGCGATTCATGGTGATCGTCAAGGCGAGCAAGGATTCCGAGGCTGGCGTCCTTCCGGACGAGAAGATGCTGACCGCGATGGGCAACTACAACGAAGAGCTGGTCAAGGCCGGGGTGATGGTCACCGGCGAGGGCCTGCACGCCAGCTCCAAGGGGGCTCGTGTGAGGTTCTCGGGCGCAAAGCGGTCCGTGATCGACGGCCCCTTTGCCGAGACGAAGGAGCTCATCGCCGGCTTCTGGATCTGGCAGGTGGCCTCGCTGGCCGAGGCCATCGAGTGGCTCAAGAAATGCCCGAACCCCCACAATGACGATTGCGAGGTCGAGATCCGCCAGATCTTCGAGGCCGACGACTTCGGCCCCGCCTTGACCCCGGAGTTGCGAGAGCAGGAAGATCGACTCCGCCAGCAGACGGCCGAGAATCTCAAGTCCTGACCTCAGATCGCTGTCCTAATCGAAAACGCAACGAACATCGGCGAGGGGGATGAACCTGTTCATCCCCCTCGCCATTCGTCGTTTCGTATCAACCCCCGGAGACGGCACCGACGACGAGGAAGGCTTCCCGGCCCGAGATCACCTCCTCGGGGAGCAGCGAGTCGGGAGGCTCGAAGGAGAGGTCCCGCTCGCAGGCGAAGAACCGCAAGAAGGGCCTCCGCTTCCTCGTGGTATGGTCGCGGATCGCCCCTTGCAGCATGGGATAATCGGCCTCGAGCGCATCGAGAACCGAATCCTGGGTCGCCCGGCCATCGACGCGGATCTTCACCTCACCCTGGACGCGGGCGATCGTCCTCAGGTGAGACGGCAGCACGACTCGTATCATGGGAGTGTCTGGACCTCGACGGAGAGGACGGCAGGGAGGTCGCGGACGATCGGGGACCAGTTATCCCCAGAGTCGGCCGAGACATACACCTGGCCGCCGGTGGTCCCGAAATAGACGCCGCAGGAGTCGAGCGAGTCGACGGCCATCGCGTCGCGGAGCACGTTGACGTAGCAATCTGACTGGGGCAGCCCCTTCGTCAAGGGTTCCCACTCATTGCCGCCGACACGGCTCCGGTAGACGCGGAGCTTGCCCTCGGGCGGGTAATGCTCAGCGTCGCTCTTGATCGGGACGACGTAGACCGTCTCCGGCTCGTGTGCGTGGACGTCGATCGGGAACCCGAAGTCGGTGGGCAGGTTGCCGCTGACCTCCCGCCAGGAATCGCCGGCGTCGTCGCTCCGCATCACATCCCAATGCTTCTGCATATAAAGCACGTTGGGGCGAGAGCGATGCAGGGCGATCCGATGGACGCAGTGGCCGACCTCGGCGTTGGGGTCGGGGATGTGCTCGGAGCGGAGGCCTCGGTTGATGGGCCGCCAGGTCGCGCCGCCGTCATCGGTGCGGAAGACGCCGGCCGCCGAGATCGCGATGTAAATGCGCTCGGGATTGGTAGGGTCGAGGACGATCGTGTGCAGGCCCATCCCACCGGCGCCCGGCTGCCAGCTCGCCCCGGAACCGTGGCCGCGGAGGCCGGAGAGTTCGTGCCAGGTCTGCCCGGCGTCGGTCGAGCGGAAGAGCGCGGCGTCCTCGACCCCGGCGTAGACGATGTCGGGGTCGTGGAGCGAAGGTTCGAGATGCCAGACCCGCTTGAATTCCCAGGGGTGGGGCGTGCCGTCATACCACTGGTGCGTGCCGGGGACGCCGTCGTAGAGGAACTTGTTGCCGACGGTCTCCCAGGTCTTGCCCCCGTCGTCGGAGCGCTGAATCATCTGGCCGAACCAGGCGCTCGACTGCGAGGCGTAGAGCCGGTTCGGATCCGCGGGCGAACCCTTGACATGGTAGATCTCCCAGCCACCGAAATGAGGCCCGCTGACCTCCCAGCGCTCGCGGCGGCCATCCGACGTGAGCACGAAGGCCCCTTTGCGCGTCCCGACCAGTACTCGAACTCCACTCATGCCGTCATCCTTTCCGAGCTTGAAGGGGAGAGAACCGTCCCAGGAAACTCCTAAGCCGCACGAACGAAGGCATCGGCTCGTCGCCCCCAAGTGCTTGGGAACGACGAGCCGATTGCCGGATCCTCGAACTTTGACGATGGCCAACCTCAACGCTCGGCCTTGATGTCCTCGGCCTTGGTCAGGCTCTTGTCGTTTTCCTTCTCGAGTTCGGCGAGATACTTGATCTCGCGGAGGCCGCTCTCGAAGTCGCCGCCGATCATCTTGTCCATATCAAGGAACAGGTGAAGGCCCTTGGCGATGAAGTTGCAACGGCCCTTGATGCTCCAGGTCACGAGGGTCTCGCCCCCTTCATCCTTGAACCGGAACTCGGCGAAGTTGGTGCCGGCGAACGGCTTGATGAATTCGAGGCGGATCTTGATGAGTTCGGAGGGCTTGCTCTCCGTGATCGTGGCGATCCCCTCGCCGACCTCGGCGTTGCCGTCCCAGTGATAGACGGCGCCCGTGCCGGTGGGCGAGCCTTCGAACGTCTTCCTGGCCGACGGATCCCGCTTGGACCAGGGGGACCAGCCTTCCCACTTGTGGAAGTCGTTGACGAGCCCGTACGCCAACGACGCCGGGGCCGCGATTGTCGCCGAGCGATCGACCTCGAATTCGGACGGCTGCATGGCCACCAGGCCGATGAACGCGACGAACAGGACGGCGAAAACGAGAAGGGCTCTCTTCAGCAAGGTCTTCTTCGACATGGGACGGTTCCTTTCCCTGGAAGTCAGTTGACGGATTCGGGCCGGGACATTCGGGGGAGATATCTGGCCAGGCGAGCGAGCGTCTGAATGCCTTCCCGGATCGCCCCCGCCTTCAGCTTGGCGTCGCGTTCGGCGATCGAGTTGTAGAGGGTCCGCACGGTGACCTGGGTCTGGCCGCCCTGCTCGTTGAAGACCACGGTGACGTGGTACGGGCGAGTTCCAGGCCGGGCGTCGTCCCGACTCGAGGCGAAGACCAAGCGGTTTGTACTGACGACCTCGATGTAGACAACCGTATTCCTATGATCGACACCATCGGGGCCACGCATGACGAATCGCCAGAGGCCGGAGGGAGTGACATCCATTTCGCGAATCGTCGTCGTCGATCCGTTCGGTCCCCACCACTCGGAGACGTGCCAGGGCTTCGTCCAGGCTTCGAAGAGCTGCTCCTTGCTCGCGTCGAAGAGGCGTGTCAGGACAATCCTACGGTCGGCAGGTGCTTCGATGACTCGCTTTTCATGGATGACCATCTCAATCCTCCCACGGCGCGTTCATGAGCCGTCGTCATTCCGGTCCGACGAATCCCTGGCTGTCAGTACATCTGACGTCGATCGGCCGAGTTCAGCGGGTTAGTTCCTTGACGGGCCTCAGTTCGACGCAACCGAGGCGGGCCGCGGGGATCTTCGAGGCGACCTCGACGGCCTGATCCAGGTCGCCGGCCTCGATCAGGATGAAGCCCCCGAGCTGCTCCTTGGTCTCGGCGAACGGCCCGTCGGTGAGGAGCAGCTTGCCCCCTTGAGGCCGCAGAGTCGTGGCGGTCCGGACGGATTCGAGGGCATTCGAAGACTGGTAGTGGCCGCTGCGTCTGATGGCCTCGTCGTAGTCGAGCGCCTCGGCGACCAGGGCGTCGTACTCGCTCGGCGACAGCGCCTCGAGCCGCTTCTCATCAAAGTAGATCAAGCACAAATACTTCATGGAAACCTCGACGCGTCAGTGGCCCGGGTACGTCTGTCGCGAGTCCTCAACGACCGGGAGCGGCCAGGCCGACGGCCTCGGCCTCCTGCGAACGGGCGTGGTCCAGCACCGCAGTCAGGTCGAAGACGGGGCGGACCTCGACGCATCCGAGATGGATGCAGGGGGAGCTCGAGGCAATCTGGAGCGCCTCGTTCAGGTCCCGGGCCTCGATGATCGTGAATCCCCCGAGCTGCTCCTTGGTCTCGGCGAACGGCCCGTCGGTCATGGAAACCCGGCCGTCCCTGCGTCGGAGGGTCGTCGCGGTGCTCACCGATTGGAGACCTTGTGAGAAGACGAAATGGCCGCTACGCTTCAATTCCTCGACCCAGGCCCCGGCATGGGCGGCGGTCTGCTCGAGTTCCGCCGACGACAGGGCTTCGATCTGCTTCTCTTCGCCGTAGAAGACGCAAACGTATCTCATGGCTCCTCCCGTGGTTGTCACGTTGGATTCGTCCCAAGCGGCACGCCTGGCGGCTTCGCTGCATCGTCTCAATTCGCACTTCACCCAGTTGTCGATTGGGGCGAGCCGGAATCGACACGAAATCGTCGACGATCCCAAAACGGACCGAGGCACTGTTCGCCGGCTTCCTCCCCTCGGCTTCAATCCAAATCCCAGGAATATTCCGAAGAGTCCACCTGGACGTAATTCCCTTACAACTCGACATTGAGTCCTGGCGGAACGTTGCGAGAGGCCGCCGCGTCGCCGACGATCCTGGATGGGAAAAACCGGCGATCTCAACAGGACATGCATCACCACTGATGTATCGCGGCAAAGACCATGGAGGCTGGCGACATGCCGGGCGAAAGGGACGTTGATCTCTGGTCGCTGAGCAACCTCTGCACCCCCTGGTGCGTCCACGTCGTGGCGACCTTGCGGGTCGCCGAACACATCGGGGACGGGAACGTTGAAATCAAAGCGCTCGGGACGGCATGCCAGGCCGACCCGGAATCCCTGGGCCGCGTCCTCAGGCATCTCGTCGGCAAGGGACTCTTCGAGGAGCCAACTTCGGGCGTCTTCTCACTCAACGAACCGGCGAGGCAGCTGCTCGAACCTCCCATGCGTCTCGGGCTCGACCTGGACGGCTTCGGGGGTCGGATGGCCCATGCCTGGGGGAGCCTGCTCGCCGCGGTGCGTTCCGGTTCGCCCGCCTATCACACGGTCTTCGGGCGGCCTTTCTGGGACGACCTCCAGGCCCATCCCGAGATCGCCGAAGGCTTCGACTCGCTGATGGGGCCTCCAGGGCATGGCCGACCCGACCCGAACGTGCTGCTCGAAGACGACTGGGATTCGGTCACGACCGTCGTCGACGTTGGCGGCGGCACGGGGGCTTTGCTCGCCGAGGTGCTCCGCGACCGCCCCTCGGTTCGCGGCATCCTCGTCGACCTGCCGTCCACCGTCGCCCGCGCCGGGAAACTCCTAAAGGATGCGGGGATCGCCGATCGGGTGATGGTCCAGGGTCAGAGCTTCTTCGACCCGCTCCCTAGCGGCGGGGACCTCTACCTGCTCAAGAGCGTGCTGAGCGACTGGCCCGACCGCGAGGCCCGGCTCATCCTCCAACGCTGCGCGGAGGCGGCCCGGCCGCAAGGGCGGGTCGTCATCCTCAACGGCATCTCCCCCGACGAGGCCGGCGAGCCAGATCCCGAACTCCTGATGATGGTCCTCGTCGGGGGCAAGGACCGCAGCCTCAAGGACTTCCGCGAACTCACGCTCTCCGTCGGACTCGAAGTGACGCGAGCTGGCCGACGACCTTCGGGCCGCTACACCGTCGAATGCACGCCGATCCGCTGAATCCGTATCAATTAAAACTCAAAAGGGTGGCGATCCGACTCAACCGATATATCAGACTCTCCTAAGGTTGGGCCTGCGATCGACGCCTCCATGCTTTTTCGCCCATCCTCGGTATTCGCTCGAAAACGCGGGCCGCTCGCGAACACAAAAACGCCCATTCAGGGGATGTTCTGAACCGTTGCACCAATTATTGATAATCCACTAGACCTCCGAGTGTGGCCCGGTTTCAATAGTTCCACTCTCCCAACGTCGTCAGCGATCGCGGGCCGTCAACGGCCTTCCTGTAGTCAACCTCCTCTCCGACGAATCGCCCGGTTGATCCCCGCCTGACTTGACGAAGACCGTCCAGTCCAAGCTTAAGAGTCACGCGAAACCATGAAGACGCCCAAGGTCGATTGCGTGAGAGCTTGCCTATTCTCGCTGCTGCTTCTCGTCCCGCTGGCCTCGGCTTCGGCGAAGGAGCCGCAGGCGGGTGACGCGTATCAGAAGCAGGTGCTGCCCCTGCTCGAGAAATACTGCATCGAGTGTCACATGAAGGGGGATGCCGAGGCCGGCATCGTCCTCGACCAATACGACGACCAGGCCGCGGCGATCAAGGATGGGCAGACCTGGCTCAAGGTCCAGGATGCCCTGCAAGGCCGGATCATGCCGCCGGTCGACTCGCCCCAGCCGACCGCCGAGGAGTTTGACCGCCTCACCAACTGGATCGAGAACGACTTCCTGGCGGCCCAGTGCGGCACGCAGTCGGGCTCGACCCCGGTGGTCATCAGGCGCCTGAATCGGCAGGAATACAACAACACGGTTCGCGACCTGATCGGGCTCGACCTGCGGCTCGCCGATAACTTCCCGATCGACGACATCGGCTACGGCTTCGACAACGTCGGATCGGCGCTCAATATCTCGCCCGCCCACATCGAGAAGTATCTCGATGCGGCCGAGGTCGCGCTCGGCAAGGCCATCGTCCCGCCCGACGCCCAGGCGTTCTCCCCGGCCGAGTTGATCGGCCTCAAGACCTACCCCTTGCCGCCGAACGCACCGGTCGAGTTCAAGCACACGATGAAGCCCGGCCTCTATCTGGCCGACTTCAGCCTCGTCCGCGTCGGGATCCCCGAGACGGTCCCGCCGCCTCGCCTGGTGATCGGCTTCGGCAAGGATCGACGCACGGTCGAGGCTGTGCAGGTCCAGGACGAGACGGTCGTCTATCGCTACTGGCTCAAGGTCGCCGAGGGGGACGACACGGTCCACGTCGCCCTCGCTCCGGGTCAGCTCAAGGCCGACAAGCCCACCGATCTCGCCGCGAACGTCAGCGGCGATAAGCGTTACGGCAACGAGTCCGGGCTCCACGTCGACTCGATGGTCGTCCGCGGCCCGGTCGTCACCAGGCCCGAGTCGCTGCCGGAGTCGCACCGCCGGATCGTGACGAAGACCCCC
The DNA here is from genome assembly GCF_049331405.1 of Singulisphaera chitinilytica. Lineage (NCBI taxonomy): Bacteria > Pseudomonadati > Planctomycetota > Planctomycetia > Isosphaerales > Isosphaeraceae > Singulisphaera > Singulisphaera chitinilytica. The sequence continues at coordinate 3,373,250 of NZ_CP186274.1, read as the reverse complement.
GAATACGGCGACGAGTCTCGGCTTGAGGCCGCCCGGCATGTCATCGCCCAGTTCGCCCAGAAGGCCTTCCGCCGCCCGGTCCAGCCGGACGAGGTCGAGCGTGTCCTCAACATCTTCCGCCTGGCCGACGACCGCGGAGAGAGCTACGAGCGTTCGATCCAACTCGCCCTGACGACGGTCCTCGCCTCGCCGCAGTTCCTCTTCCTCGTGGAGCCCGAGGAGAGCAAGACCGACCGGCCCCTCAATGAATACGAGCTCGCCAGCAGGCTCTCCTACTTCCTCTGGAGCAGCATGCCCGACGAAGCCCTCTTCACCGCGGCCCGCGAAGGGACCTTGAGGAAGGATCTGAGGCGGCAGGTCGGCCGGATGCTGGACGACCCGAAGTCGGAGGAGTTCGTCAGGAACTTCGCCGGGCAATGGCTTCAGCTCCGCAAGCTCGGCAGCGTCGCCCGCGACCAGGAACTCTTCCAGGGGTTCAACGACACGCTCCGCGACGCGATGCGGCAGGAGACCGAGCAGTTCTTCGGCTACATCCTCCGCAACAATCGGAGCGTGCTCGAGCTCCTGGATGCGAATTACACCTTCCTGAACGAGCCGCTCGCCAAGCACTACGAGATCCCCGGCGTGAAGGGGAACGAGTTCCGCAAGGTCGAGCTGACCGACCGCCGCCGGGGCGGGGTCATGACCCAGGCGAGCGTGCTGACCCTGACCTCGAACCCGAACCGGACCTCGCCGGTGAAGCGGGGCCAGTGGATCTTGCAGCAGCTCCTTGGCACCCCGCCGCCCCCGCCGCCCCCCGACGTCGCCAAGCTCGACGAGAGCCCGCAGGCCTCGGAGGCCGCCTCGTTGCGAGAGCGGATGGAAATCCACCGATCCAAGGCCGAGTGCGCCTCGTGCCACCAGCAGATGGATCCCCTCGGCTTCGCCCTGGAGAACTACGACGCCATCGGCCGCTGGCGAACCATGGACGGCGAGTTTCGTATTGATCCTTCCGGCGAGTTGATCGGCGGGCGCAAGTTCGCCGACGTCAAGGAGCTCAAGGAGCTTCTCGGCACGACGGGCGAGAAGAAATTCACGCGCTGCCTGATCGAGAACATGCTAACCTATGGGCTGGGACGCGGGCTGGAGGTCATCGACTATTGCACGGTCGAGGATATCCGCAAGCACCTGGCGTCCAACGGCCATCAGGTCCGCGACATCGTCTTCGGCATCGTCGAAAGCCAGGCCTTCCAGAACCGGGGGCTGGCCCGTTGAAATCATCCTACCTCTCTCTCAGCTCTGAAGCTCTCCCGCGTTCAACGCAGCGTATCGTGTGCATTTCCCGCGTCATTTGGGGATCGATGATATGGCGACTCATGTGACCCGCCGAACCATGCTCCGCGGTCTGGGAGCCGCGCTGGCCCTGCCCTGGATGGAGAGCCTCGCGCCGGTCGCCAAGGCGGCGGCGAAGTCGGCCACGCCCCCGGTGCGGATGTGCTACTGGTACGTCCCCAACGGCGTCCACCTGCCGACCTGGTTCCCCCAGCACGAAGGCCCTCTGGTCGACCTCCCCGAGACGCTCCAGCCCCTCTCGTTCGCCAAGGAATACCTCAACACCTTCCATGGCCTCGTCCACAACACCGCCCTGACCAACGGCGACACCGAAGGCTGCGGCCACGGCCAGGGGGCGGCGAGCTTCCTGACTGGAGCCCAGGCCTACAAGACGCAGGACAACGTCCGGGTCGACACGTCCGTCGACCAGGTCTACGCCAAGCACGTCGGTTCGGCGACGCGATTCCCGAGCCTCGAGCTCGGCTGCGAGTCGGCCCGCTCGGGCAACGCCTTCGGGTACAGCGGCACGTATAAGACGCACATCTCCTGGCGGACGGCCACGTCCCCCGCCCCTTACGAGATGAACCCCAAGGTCGTCTTCGATCGCCTCTTCACGCAGGGGTCGAATAGCCTGACGCAGGCGACCGTCGCCGACCGCGACTTCTATCGCAAGAGCATGATCGACTACGTGCTCGACGACGCCCACCGCATCCGCAACCGCGTCGCCAAGACCGACCAACGCAAGCTCGACCAGTACCTGACGGGCGTCCGCGAGGTCGAGCGTCGGATCCAGAGCGCGGGGGCCTCGACCAACGTCGCCAGCGCCGGCTTCCATCGCCCCGAAGGGATCCCGGAAGACTTCGACGACCACCTGCGCCTGATGTGCGACCTGATGGTCCTGGCCTTCCAGACCGACAGCACCCGCGCCTCGACCTTCATGGTCACGAAGGAAGCGTCCGACCGCAACTACCCCTGGCTCGGCTTCACCGACGGCCACCACGAGTTGTCGCACCACGGCAACGAGGCCGAGAAGAACCGCAAGCTGCGCGAGATCGACCGCTACCACATCTCGATCCTCGGCTACATGGTCGAGAAGATGATGGGGATCGAGGAGGCCAACGGCTCTTCCTTGCTCGATAACTCGATGGTCCTCTTCGGCAGCGGCATCAGCGACGGCGACCGCCACGACCACGTCAACTTGCCGGTCGTCGTGGTCGGCAAGGGGGGCGGCTCGTTCCGGACCGGCCAGCACACGAAGTGCCGGGTCGAGACCCCGATGTCGAACCTGCTCCTCGCCATGCTCCAGCAGGCGGGCGTCCCGACGGACCGCTTCGGCGACAGCACCGAAGTCATCCCGGGCCTCCTCGCCTGATCCGACGGTTCCTCCTTGCGGGACGGGACGCACGCCGATCGCCATCGGCGTGCGTCCTCGGCCCGACTCGCCTCGATCAGCCGTCCTCGCCACCATCCCAGTTGAAGTGCCGGCCACGCCCGGTCATCCGGATCGTCCAACCGACATCCCGGCGTCTCGGCACATGTGCCCCCGGAAGACAACCGCGATAACGCGTCAAGCGAGGAGTGCCGTCGTGTGGATTCGTCGATGGAGTCTGCCGCTTCTGATGGTCGCCATGTCGGGGCCGCTCGCCGCGACCGGCGAAGAGCCGGCCGCCAAGCCGCCCGAGGCGCGTAACCCGGCCCTCCACGCCGAGGACGTCGACGCCCGCCGCGCGGCCACCTGGAAGCTCCGCAACTCCGACCACGCCGCGCAGAAGGCGGCCCTTCCGGACCTGATCGAGCTGCTCATGAAGGACAAGGACGGCCAGGTCCGCCTCGCCGTCCTCGACTCCGTTGTGGCCCTCGGCCCCGACGCCGAGCCGGCGATTCCGGCCCTGGTCCACACGCTCCGCACCGACTACGGCGGGCAAGGCAAGGAGGAGACCCACCAGGACTACCGCTCGGCCCTGGCCCTGGCCGGGATCGGCAAGCCCGCCGTGGAAGCCCTCCGCGGCCTCCTCAAGGAGCGCAAGGAGAGCGTCAGGGCCGAGGTCATCATGGCCCTCGGCCGGATCGGTGCCGACGCCGGACCGGCCGTCCCCGACCTCATGCCGTTCCTCTCGGACAAGAGTGAACGCATGCGTCGCGAGTCGTCGCTCGCCCTCGGCAAGATCGGCGCTCCGGCCGTCGAGCCGCTCCTCGCGGCGGCCACCTCCGAGAATGACGTGCTGCGGGAATGGGCCGTGCTGAGCCTCGGTCATGTCTCGCCCCCGACCGACCCGGTGACGGCGGCGATCCTCAAGGCGACGAGCGACACAGTGCCGGCCGTTCGGGCCGCGGCGTTCGACTCGGCCCGGCACCTGGCCCTCTCCGACGAAATCCTCCTGCCCCTCCTGATGTCGGCGCTCCGGGACAAGGAGGAGCGGGTCCGCCTGGGCGCGGTCCGCATCCTCGTCGAACATCGGGCGACGCTCACGAAGCTGGCCCCCGAACTCGTCAAGCTGCTGACCGGCGAGGAAGCTGAGCCGGCCCGGATGTCGGCCTATCTCCTCGGCAAGCTCGGCACCGACGCGACGCCGATGCTGCTCGGCGCCCTCGAGCAGAAGCAGAGCCGGGTCGACCAGATCGCCGAGGCCCTCTCGCAGATCGGCCGGCCGATCGTCCCCCGCTTGCTGGAAGGGCTCAAGTCGCCCGAGCCCCGGGTCAAGCAAGCCTCGGCCTTGGCCCTCGGCAAGATCCGGCCGGTCTCGCAGGGGACCGCCCAGGCCCTGACGGTCGGCCTCTCCGACCACGAGCCCGAGGTCAAGGCGGCGTTCCTGACTTCGATCGGATTGCTTGGCCCGCGGGCCGCCGAGTCCGCGCCGGCCGTGCGAAATATGCTGAAGGACGAGTCGGCCGAGATCCGCGTCAAGGCCATCGACATCCTGGCCCACTCGGCGCCTCGCGACGAGGTCCTCGTCCGCGACATCTCCGGGATGCTGAATGACGCCGAGCCCAAGGTCCAGCGCCAGGCCATCGACATCCTGCGATCGATGGGCCCGCTCGGCCGGAATTCACTCCCCGAGATCATCGCCAAGCTCGGGAGCCCGGATATGGACGTCCGCCTCGCCGCCGCCGAATACGTCGGCAGCTTCGGCCAGGCCGCGTCGAATGCCGTGCCGGCCCTGGGTGCCCTGCTCGACGACCCCTCGCCCAAGATCCGCACGATCGCCGCCCTCACGCTGGGCAAGCTCGGCAAGGCGGCTCAGCCCACCTTCGAGCGGCTAGCCCCGCTGATGGATGCGAAGGAGTTCGAGGTCCGCGAGGCCGCCGCCCTCGCGCTCGGCAGCCTCGATATCGACGCCATGCAGCTCCGCCCCTACCTCGCCAAGGCCCTCCGCGACGAGAAGCTCGAGGTCCGTCGCGCGGCCACGCGGTCGATCCAGCGGCTCGGGCCTCAAGGTGCCCTCTTCGTCCCCGACATCATCCTGCTCGCCGAGAACAAGGAGCAGTTCCGCGCGGTGGAACGGCTCCTTCGACGCTTCGAGCGCAGCGGGCCGGACGTCCGTTCGCTGCCGGAGCTGGTCAAGCAACTCGACCACAGCCAGGACAGCGTCCGACTCCTCGCGATCAAGTTCATCGGACTTGCGGGCTCGAACGCCTCCGACGCGATCCCGGCCCTGGAAAAGATGCGGGAACACCCGAGCGCCGAGGTCCGCAAGCAGGCCGAGGCCGCCAGCGAGTTGATCAAGAAGCAGGCCTCGACCCGCATTCAGAAGGACACGATCTGACCTCTGGGCTCTGACGAGACCCGCCAGACCTTCACGACGCCGAGGCGGCCGCGATTGTGCGGACGCCTCGGCGTCCTTGATTTGACGGGGGCTCGCCCATGAGGCGGCCATCGCCCCTGGGCCGTTGACTCTCGACCGCCCGGCCATAAGAATCGTAACCCATCCCCCCGGGGTCGACTGGGATGCGTGCCGCTGCCATCCCTTATCCATCAACATTTGCCGGAGTTCCGTCATGGTGCCGAGCCGGGCCTTGCTCGCAATGACCTTCATCCTCGCCGGAACGACGCTCGCCCTGGCGGACGGCATCCAGGACAACATCCCGACCAAGGTGCGGCCCGTCCCGCCGCCGGGCGTGGCCGTCCCCGACGAGGACCGCAAGGCGATCGAGACGTCCCTGGGGGACCTCGATGCCCAGATCCAGAAGCTGCTCGCCAGCAAGGATCCGAAGCTCAAGGACCTCGTCTGCGACGTCCAGATCTTCCATAAGGCGGCCCACGACGCCCTAAAATATCAGGAATTCTTCAAGCCTCAGGAGATCGCCAAGGCGAAGGCCCTGCTCGAAGAGGGGCGACGACGCGCCGAGCAATTGCTCCTGGGCACGGCCCCCTGGACGACGAAGACCGGGCTCGTCGTGCGAGGCTACGTCTCGAAGATCGACGGATCGGTCCAACCTTATGGCCTTGTGATCCCCGAGACCTACAAGTTCGCCGCGGAGGTCCCGACGCGTCTGGACGTCTGGCTCCACGGCCGGGGCGAGGTGCTGAGCGAGGTGAACTTCCTCGACGACCATCAAAAGAATAAGGGCATCTTCACACCGGCGAAGACGATCGTGTTGCATCCTTACGGGCGCTACAACAACGCCTTCAAGTTCGCGGGCGAGGTCGACGTGCTCGAGGCGATCGACTCGGTCCGTCGCAACTATCAGATCGACGACGATCGCATCGGGATGCGGGGGTTCTCGATGGGTGGCGCAGGGTGCTGGCAATTCGCCGTGCATTATCCCGACCGCTGGTTCGCCGCCGCGCCCGGGGCCGGGTTCTCGGAGACGCCGCTCTTCCTCAAGGTCTTCCAGCGCGAGACGCTGCAGCCGACCTGGTACGAGAAGACCCTCTGGAAACTCTACGACTGCCCCGAGTTCGCCGCCAACATCCGGTCGTTGCCGACGATTGCGTACAGCGGCGAGCGCGACAATCAGAAGCAGGCCGCGGATGTCATGGTCGAGGCCTTGCGGAAGGAAGGCATCGACCTCCTGCACCTCATCGGACCCGGCAAGGGGCACGAGTATCACCCCGACTCCAAGGTCGAGATCGACCGGAGGTTGGACAGCCTCGCCGAGGTCGGCCGCCGGAAATTCCCGCTCGACCTCGCATTCGCCACCACGACACTCAAGTATAACCGCATCCACTGGCTGACGGTCGATGCGCTCCAGGAGCACTGGAAGTCGACCCGCGTGCGCGGGTTCGTCGTCGCCAACGGGGTCGTGATCAAGACGGAGAACGTCCAGGCCCTGACCCTGGACTTCCCCCCCGGCCGATCCCCCTTCCCCGTGGATGTGCCGGTCGCGATCGAGGTGGATGGGATCAAACTTGATGGACACCGCCCCTTCTCAGACCACTCCTGGAAGCTCCAACTGCATCGGGCCGGCAGCACCTGGGCCATCGGCCCTGACGGCTCCGAAGGCCTACGCAAGAAGCATGACCTCCAGGGGCCGGTCGACGACGCCTTCATGGACTCGTTCGTCTTCGTCACGCCCACCGGCACCGGCAAGCACCCGCGCGTCAACGCCTGGGTCGAGTCGGAGAGCAAGCGGGCGATCTCGGAGTGGCGACGCCAGTTCCGCGGCGAGGCTCGCGTGAAGGCGGACAAGGACGTGACAGACGCCGACATCGCCTCGTCGAACCTAGCCCTCTGGGGCGACCCCGAGAGCAACGCCGTCCTCAAGAAGATCGCCGACAAACTCCCGATCTCGTGGGATCAGGAACGCATCAAAGTCGGCGACAAGTCGTTCCCGGCCGACACGCATGCCTTGATCCAGATTTATCCCAACCCTCTTAACCCGAGCAAGTACGTCGTGCTGAACAGCGGGTTCACCCACCGCGAATATGACTACCTGAACAATGCCCGACAGGTGCCCAAGCTGCCCGATTGGGCGATCATCGACGTGCAGACGCCGCCGAACCCGCGATTCCCCGGGGCCGTTGTCGACGCCGACTTCTTCGGCGAGCGCTGGGAGCTCAGGCCGCCGACGCAGGGGCGTTAACCCTCGGAGGGGATTGGGTTTTGGACAATTGTCCGGCAATCGTCGACCCAAATCGCGCGGATGTTGTTAGAATCGATCGACGCGAAGGATTGCCGTCGCATAACGACCGACCGACATCGTCCGCGCGAAACCCAACCAGGATGGCACCCATGGTAAGCCGACCCCCCGGAATTCTGGATCACGCGATCCAAGAGACCCCCATCGCGGTCCTCGACTTCGAGACCACGGGGCTCTCTCCGGGGCAGGATCGCGTGGTCGAGGTCTCGGTCGTGAGGATCGACCCGGGCTCGCAGCCGAAGGTCGTCCTGGATACGCTCGTCAACCCCTGCCGGAGGATGGCCGCGGCCGAGATCCACGGCCTCACCGACCGGGACGTCGCCGACGCCCCCAAGTTCGAGGACGTCGCTCAAGAACTCGTCCGCAGCCTCTCGGGCTGCGTGCTGGCCGCCCACAACGTCTACTTCGACCTCCGGTTCCTCCAGTTCGAACTGAGCCGGCTCGACCTCTTCCGCGAGATCCCCCACCTCTGCACCATGTACGTGAGGCCCTTGCTCGGCCGCAAGGCCTGCGGGCTGAATGAGGCCTGCCTCGTCGACCAGATCGCCCACGTCCCGACGCACAGTAGCCGGTCCGACTCGGTGGCGGCCGCTTATCTCTGGATGCAATATTGCCGGGGCTTCGACGAGCGCGGCATCGGCACCTTCCGCGACCTGACGAAGAGGGGCAAGAAGTACAAGTTCTTCGCAAGCTTCGACCACGCCGTCCACGGGCCGACCGATGAGGACATGCCCAGGACACTCGCCCCCCTGAAGCCAAGACATCATCACGAGATGGCCCTGGTCGGCTGATCCCTTCACTTCAGCCACTCGATGCCCGCACAAGAGATGGGCGCGATCTCCGGTGCCTTCGCTTCGACCCGAGGGTGCCCGGCCACCCTTCCGCGATGCAGCCACAGGCCGAAGCCGGTGACAAACGCGGCGAGCCCGGCACCGAAAGCGGCACAGCTCTGAATGAACCGATTCAACCTCGCCCGGCTCTTCACCGTGTCCTTGTCCCAGAGCCATTCCTCGGGTCCGACCGGCGATGCGATGGGCTCCCGGCCCGCGTAGAATTCATCGAAGAAATGCTCGTCGTTGATCGATCGGCCGGCATCGATCTTCGAGGCTTCGTAGCGTTGATACTCGCGCTGGAAGTCCTGGCCGTGGGCGAGTTCGGCGTCGAACGCCGCTCGAAGGTTGTCGGGAGAGTCGAATTTTGCCGGGGAGTCGCGACCCCGATCGTCCGATCCCGAAGGTTGACGCATGAAGGATTGAACGATTCCATTCTCGATCGCGGACTGACGCTTGCGGCAGTAATCGCGGAGGAACTGCTGGGTCTCGGGATCGGGCCAGAACTTCTCGGCCATCCGATAGGCCCGTTCGTAGGCCGACCAGGCGAGATGATCCTGCCCGACCCGGAACATCGTCTCGCCGAGCGCGAGGGCGAAGTGGGGATTGGCGCCCCCGCCCTGCCGCCACATGCCGATGATCCCTAGGATCGGCTCGTCGAACGGGACGGGCGACCTGTGGGCCTTGACCGGGACGGCCGCCCAGCCTTCCTCTGCTCCGATCCGACTGACCCAGTCTCGGGCGCCTCGCAACTTGGGCCAGACATCCGGGCTGCCGGGGTCGATCCCGGGCTGATTGAGTTCCGGGAAACGATGGACTGCCACGTCGGGATAGTATTCCTGGCTCGTCGACGCTCCCGAGCCATTGGAGATCGCCCTCGGGTTCGAGAACCCCGTCACGCTGGGATCGAGCCGATTGCCGAGGCAGTCGAACTTCCTCAGCAACTCGGGATTCTCCATCGAGGCCAGAAGGAATTCGACGATGGCCTCCTGCCAGCGCTCCCGGCCGAAGTGGGCGTTCGGATTCACGGCCACCGACTTGTGGATAAACTCGGCACCCTCGCGGAACCGGGCCCTGGCCTGCTCGTCGCCGGCCATGGCACGCTTGAAGCTCCCGTGGATCAGGAACGTGCCGAGGTCGGCATACGACGTATAAAGGTCGCGTCCCGAGAGTTTCGCCTGCAACTGCTCGTCGAGCTTGCGACGGAGGATCTCCTCCGCCTCGCCGGGCTTCCCAAGCCGGTCGAGCCCGACGCCGATGTCATCCATCAAGGGAAACCGCCCCGGGTCGCCGATCGGCAAGTCGGCGAGTTTCAGTCGGGCGAGCCTGTCACGCTCCTGATAGAACCTCGGCCCATGCTTGGGAAAGCGTTCGTGGATCACATCCTGCACCATGGCGAAGCGGAAGGATGCGCCTCCGACATGCTCGGGGACGTGGTGGGGCAATGGGATTTGCGGTTCATACCGGGCCTCGAGGCCAGCCCCCGATCGTGTGCTCCCGACCAGGGCCCCGAGGACCATCCCCAGGAAACCTCCCACCATCGCCGCCCAGGCTGTCAACCCGAGTGGAACGACCCAGGTTTTCATCGTTCGACCTTTCGGCGGCGACCGCCCACCGAGAAATAGAAGCCGCCCGCCAGCATAAGTGCCCCGGAGCCGATCGCCGTGGCACGACCATAGTTGCTGGTGTAGTCATCGGGATTGGGAGAGGCCTCCTGATCCTTGAGATACTGCGAGCGGAACTCGCGCTCGTGGGCCTCGGTCTCGCTGTCGTTGTCGCAGGCCGCCGCGATCGCGGCGCAGCCCATCACGGCCAGGAATGCCAGGATCCCTCGCATGAGTCTCGGCCCTCGTATTCGGACAGATGTCAGGACGTGATCTCGCTTCAGTCTGACAACTGTAAATCGAGAGTTCAAGCCCGAATGTGGAGGCCCGTACGATTTCGAGGATGGCAGAGAGGGCGATGGGTCGCGTGCCGATGACTGAGCATCGGCACGCGACCCATGTGAAGGAGTCTGGAAGGCATCAATCCGTGGCCGGCGCAGGCTCGTCCTCGGCCTTGGAGAGGGGGTCGGCGACCTGCTCGAGCGAGGCACCCTCGGCCTTGACCCCGAATATCAGGGTCACGACGACGGCGACGAGGAGCAGGAAGGCGGCGAAGAGATAGCCGTAGAAGAGGGGCACGCGCGACTTCGACTCGATCAGGCGGCCGAAGAGCCAGGGGGCGAAGGTCCCGCCCACGGTGGTTCCGATGGCGTAGAAGAGGGCGATCACCATCCCCCGCATCTCGAGCGGGAAGACCTCGCTCACGGTCAAGTACGCGGAGCTGGACGCCGCCGAGGCGAAGAAGAAGATCACAGTCCAGAGGATCGTCTGGGTCGTCGCGTTGAGGTGGCCCTGCGAGAAGAGATACCCTGTGATCGCCAGCAGGATGGCCGAGATCGTGTACGTCCCTGCGATCATCGGCTTGCGTCCCCAGGTGTCGAAGAAGTGGCCGAGCAAGACGGGGCCGAAGAAGTTGCTCACCGCGAAGGGGACGAGGTAGAGCCCCGACTGATCCACGGGCACGCCATAGTAGTGACTGAGCACCAACGCATATGTGAAGAAGACGGAGTTATAGAGAAACGCCTGGGCAACCATCAGCGTGAGCCCGAGCACCGAGCGGCCGGGATACGTCTTGAACATGGTCTCGGCGATGAGCCCGAAGCCGATCGGCCCCCTCGGCTGGATCGACATCGTTTCTTCGACAGGTTCGAGCTTGTGGCCCCGGTCCTCGAAGTGTTTCTCGATCTCGTCGACGATCTTCTCGGCCTCCTCCTCCTTCCCGTGCGTGACCAACCAGCGCGGGCTCTCGGGGACGTGATGCCGGAAGAAGATGACGACCAGGCCCAGCAAGGCCCCGATGCCGAAGCCGAACCGCCAGCCATGGTCGATGTCGAAGAAGCGAGGGTTGAGCAGCACGAGCGTCGCCAATGCGCCGCCCGCGGCGCCGATCCAGTAGCTGCCGTTGATCGCGAGGTCCACCCGGCCGCGGACCTTGGCAGGGATCAACTCATCAATGGCCGAGTTGATGGCGGCGTACTCGCCGCCGATGCCTGCGCCCGTGAAGAAGCGGAAGACGGCGAAGCTCGCGAGGTTCCACGAGAACGAGGTCAGGAAGGCCGCGACGAGGTAGAGGCCCAGCGTCACGGTGAAGAGCTTCTTGCGGCCGAGGCGATCGGTGAGATATCCGAAGAACAAAGCCCCGAGCACGGCTCCTACGAGGTAGGCGGTCCCGAGGAGCCCGATCTCCGAGCTCGAGAAGTGGAGGCTCTTGGGGCTCTGCAACGCCCCGCTGATCGCCCCGACGAGGGTCACTTCGAGCCCGTCGATGATCCAGGTCACGCCGAGCGCGAAGATCATACGCCAGTGCCAGGGGCCGAACTTGAGCCTGTCCAGTCGGGCCGGGACCTTCGTCCGCACGACCGGACGTTTCGCCACCGCATCGGTCGACATGATCTCGAATCCCTATTTCAACAAGTATCCAACGAACCCCGCCTCGCCGCCATCACTGACTGCACGATGGATGCCGGATTGGCGGAAAGCCATCGAGTCCGAACCCAATCACCCACGCACGCCGAAGCCTCCGGGGCTCACAGCACGGCCGCATCGTGACTTTTTTGGTGACGCGCCTAGCATTGAGACGGAGAAGCGACGGCGAGTCGTCAGGCGGCCAGGTGATGCCGGTTCTTCCGGCGAGGGCCATCCAGGGCGAGTTCGCAACATACGGCCGATTGTGACGAACTACTGGACAGCCGACGACGTATTGCTGTTGATCCCGAAAACAACAATGATCCCGGCTCCCGAGAAATCGAGCGGGGTGAAAGGATAGGTGAATCTCGTGTCCCACACACAATCGATACCCGTCCTGCCGATGCGAGGAACGGTGATCTTTCCCGGCCTGGCCGTGCCGATTGCGGTCGGTCGACCGGGGACATTGCGGGCGATCGAGGCGGCCATGAAGGGTGATGGCCTCGTCTTCGCCGTCGCCCAGCGCGACACGGCCGAGGAGCCCAAGCCCGAGCAACTCTTCAACGTCGGCGTGGTCGCGAAGATCGGCCAGCTCCAGCGCGGCCTCGGCGGCGTCCAGCTCCTGCTCCAGGGAGAGCAGCGGGCCCATGCCCTCCAGTACGAAAGCACCGATGGCTACCTCAAGGCGACGGCCTCCGTCCTGACGGAGATGCCCCCGCTCGACGAGCAGAATCGGGCGTTCGAGGCCCTCTACCGTGAGACCCGAGAGCGAGCCATGGAGCTGGGCGAGCGCAGGGGCCTGCCCGAGGAAGTCCTGCACCAGGTCATGGACTCCGTCACCGATCCCGCCCGGTTCGCGGACCTCGTCGCCGGCTACATCGACCTGCCGCTGGAAGACAAGCAGAGCCTGCTGGAAACCCTGGGCGTGGAGGATCGCCTGCGCCGGGTCCTGATCCTCGTCCAGCGCCAGATCGGCATGATCGAGGCGCAGGAGCAGATCAAGTCGCAGGTGCAATCCGAGCTGGGCGAGCGACAGAAGGAGATGTATCTCCGCGAGCAGATGAAGGCGATCCAGAAGGAGCTCGGCGACGACGACCAGTCCCGCGAGATCAAGGATCTGCGCGACAAGCTCGCGAAGCTCGAGCTCCCCACCGAGGCTCGTTCCGAGGTCGAGCGCGAACTGAGCCGGCTCGAGCGGTCGGGACGGGAGTCGATGGAGGCGCAGGTGATCCGCACCTACCTCGAGTGGGTGGCGGAACTCCCCTGGAATACGCGCTCCGAGGATAACCTGAACCTGCCGCATGCCATCGAGGTGCTCGACGAGGACCACTATGGCCTGAGCGACGTCAAGGACCGCGTCCTCGAGTTCCTCGCCGTCCGCCAGCTCAATGCCCGGCGGCTCGCGAAGGAGGCCGAGGCCTCGGGCGAGGTCGAGATCGTCGACGAGGAAGGTGAGAGCCGGACCGCCAGGGGCGCCTCGGAAGCGAAGGCGCGTGCCATGGCCAAGGGCCCAATCCTGCTCTTCATCGGCCCTCCGGGCGTCGGCAAGACGTCGATCGCCAAGTCGATCGCCCGGGCCCTGGGCCGGACCTACGTCCGGGCGGCGCTCGGCGGCGTCAGGGACGAGGCGGATATCCGCGGCCACCGGCGTACGTACGTCGGCGCCATGCCGGGTCGGATCATCCAGGGGCTCAAGCAGGCCGGGACCAAGAATCCGGTCTTCCTGCTCGACGAGGTCGACAAGCTGGGGATGTCGCACCACGGCGACCCGGCGAGCGCCATGCTGGAGGTCCTGGATCCGTCGCAGAACGACTCGTTCACGGATCATTACCTGAACATCCCATTCGACCTGAGCGAGGTGCTGTTCATCGCCACGGCCAACTTCATCCAGAACATCCCGGCCCCGCTGCTGGACCGGATGGAGGTGGTCGATTTCTCGGGCTATACCGAGCGCGAGAAGGCGGAGATCGCCAAGACGTACCTCATCCCGCGCCAGATCACCGAGTCGGGACTCGCCGACGAGGCCCTGACGTTCACGGATGAGGCTGTGATGGAAGTCGTCAGCCGGTACACCCGCGAGAGCGGCGTCCGGCAACTCGAGCGGCAGGTCGGCGCCGTGGCGCGGAAGCTGGCGCGTCGGATCGCCGCGGGGGAGACCGTCGACCGGACGATCACCCCGAAGACGATCGGCGAGCTGCTCGGCCGGCCCAAGGTCCACCCCGAGCATGCCGCCTCGGCCAACGAGGTGGGCGTCGCCACGGGGATGTACTATACGCCGAGCGGAGGCGATATCATGTTCGTCGAGGCGGCGATCCGGAAGCTGCACGGGCCCAGCGGCCCCTCGGAGGGGACCCTCCCCTTCGTCGGCTGGGGCAACGTCTCGCTGATCCTGACGGGTCAGCTCGGCGACGTCATGAAGGAATCGGCGCGTGCGGCGACGACTTATGCCGCGACGCACGCCCGGGAACTGGACATCCCCTCGGATCGGCTCGGTTCGATCGAGGTCCACGTCCACGTCCCCGCGGGAGCGATCCCCAAGGACGGCCCTTCTGCCGGCGTGGCGATGTCCACGGCGATCATCTCCGCCATGTCGGGTCGGCCGGTGCGCCGGGATCTCGCCATGACGGGGGAGATCACCCTGAGGGGTCGCGTGCTGCCGATCGGCGGGGTCAAGGAGAAGGTTCTCGGAGCCCATCGTGCGGGATGCACGAACATCCTCGTGCCGAAGGACAACGAGGCCGACCTCGACGACCTGCCGCAGGACGTGCGTGACGCCCTGACGTTCCATTGCGTCTCAACGCTGGACGAGGCCCTCGCGATCGCCCTGGCCCCCGCCGAGGGCACCGCGTCATCCGACCTGGGGAATGGTCGACACTCCAACACCGGCCGCTGGGTCGCTTCCGCCCGGTAAACTACGGTTGGCATGGGCCGACTCGGGCCCAAGGCCCGCCTCCCCTGCTCCCCAAGCGCAGGCGAGGCGGGCCTGTTTTTGTTCCGGCTCGGGATGTCATCGCTGCGATGAAAAGTTGATCGCAAGCGAAAGCTGCATGGATGCTCGTCGATCACGGCCAGACTAGTCCTGGCGTATTCGCATCGAGTCCTGTTTTGAAGCCACATCACTGACATTCCGGACAATAACGATGGGGCAAATTTGCCGTTTTGTCCGGAGTGTTCTAGGTTTTGTTGATCCGGGAGAACTTTTTCGATTCGAGGGGTAAACCTCGATTTCGGAGGGCCTCCGCGGACTGCCGCCCTTGGCTCGACGATGCTCCTGGGACCGCGTGCGGGGTCGGGGCGAGAGCCTGAGGGCGACAACCCTTTGGACGAGAAACCACCCCCATGAGCTCGCACCGAAATCGCCCCTCCCAAGAGGGCGCGAGGCGCCGAGGCCTTGCGCCCGTCTCCCTATCGCGGAAGCCACAGCGAGGGCGACCGCCGTGTTTGGTGGAACTCCTGGAGGACCGTCAATTGCTGACGGCGTCGACGATCACGGTCGACGGGCTCCAGTTCGTGGCGCTCGGGGGATTCACTCAGAACGGGTCGACGTATTCGGCCTCGGGGACGGTGTCGGTCGGGTTCGCGCCGGGGAGTAACAACACGTTCACGCCCGTGCTCCAACTGACGGGGGATGTCAGCGTCGATGACGTCGCCAACGCCTCGTTCTCGGTCAATGGCAAGGTCTCCGAGACCCTGACGGACACCCCGATCTCGCTCTTCCAGGGGAGCCAGAGCTTCGACATCGACTCACTGATCAACGACGGCCTCTCCCAGCTCGACGGCCTGTCGTTCGACGTCGCGGGGGTCGGCTTCGACCTCGACCGGATCCAGCTGGTGAATGGCGGAGGGGACGTCCCGGAGATCCAGCTCCAGGGGTCGCTCTCCGTCGCCGGGCTCACGGTCACGGTTGACGGGCCCAACTCCGTCGACATCAGCTCGTCGGGGGTCACGCTGACGGGGGTCGACGCGACCTTGAATGGTTCGGTCACGCTCGGGGGGGTCACGTTCGACGCCGATCAACTGGGCATCGCCTACGCCAACACCGGCGGGAACGATGTCTTCACGGTGACGGGTGCGACCTCGTTCGCGGTCTCGACCTCGACGGTGCAGGTGGACTGGGGCGGCAAAACCCCTAAGGGTACGCAGACGGCCGGGCTCGTCGTCGAGAACGGCTCGATCAAGTCACTGGACATGGCCGTGACCGGCACGGTGGCCATCGCCTCGCTCTCGTTCACGGCCAAAGACCTGGTCGTGACCTACACCGAGGCCTCCTCGACCTTCACCATGACCGGCGGAGCCGAATTCGAGCTGGTCCAGGACGACTCCAAGAACACCGCCAGCAACGATGTCTCTGTCACGTTCGGCGGCAAGTCGGGCGGGCAGGCGACGGCCGGGCTCGTCGTCGTCGACGGCGAGCTGACCAGGCTCGACATGACGGTCGATGCCTCGTTCAGCCTCTTCGACCTGAAACTCGCGGCGACGGGCCTCGTCTTCGAGTATCAGGCCGGCGCGAACGCCCAGGCCGATCAGTTCATCATGTATGGGGCGCTTTCGCTGACATCGGCCTCGCAGGCGTTCGACAAATCCAGCGGTAAGGTCTTCGACGGCATCGCGGCGACGCTCGGCAGCAAGGCCAGCCCCGGCCTCGTCGTGAAGGGCGGGGTCGTGCAGGACGTCAACGTCACGGTCAACGGCTCGTTCAACCTCTTCAGCCTGACGGTTGCGCCCGAGGCCTTGAACGTCAAATACACGCGTTCGACCTCGACGGTCGCGCTGACCGGCGGCCTGATGGTATCGCTCGCCGGGGACTTCCAAGCCTCGGTCGAGCTCGACGACGGCGGCATCCGGATAGACACCAAGACCGGCGAGGTCAAGGTCGACGGGGTCGTACTGGATCTGAGTGACGTCAACCTGGGCGCCATCACCATCCAGCAGTTCGAGCTGAGCTTCACCCAGACGAAGGCGCAGACCACCTTCGACGCCTCGCTCGAGCTGACCTTCTCGGGGGGATGGAGCGTCGGCGCGACGATGGACTTCGCCGGCGGCGAGATCAACGAGATCGGCGTCGACTACTCGGCAGGCACGAGCCAGGGGATCGAGCTCGGGCCGTCGGGTCTTTTCCTCACGGAGTTCTCGACGACGATCAACAACATCGCCACGGGGGTCCTGACGGTCACGGGCTCTATCGCCGTCGACTACGGCCCGCACGTCACGATCAATGGCCAGTCGGTGGCGATGATCTCGGCGAGCGGCGACTTCCTGGTCGACTCGAGCGAGCTGACGCTGACCAACGTCGATGTCTCGGTGGCCGACGGCATCATCGGGAGCGGGACAGGGTCGCTCGTGGCGGATTGGGCAACGGGGAGCTATTCGCTGGATGCTTCGATCAGCCTGCTCGACGGCGTGTTCCAAGTCGACGGCTCATTCCAGTTCGACACCGCCGGGGACTTCCTGCTCGTCGCCAATGCTTCGGTCAACGTGCCCGACGCCGTGCCGGTCATCGGCGGCGACTCGATCGCGAGCCTGAATTTCGCATTCAAGTATCTTTACAACAACGGAAACCCCACCGGATTCATCGCCGCCTGGGACACGATCTCATTCCTCGGCATCGACGAGTCGGTCGGCTTCGAGTATGAGATCGACGGCAGCATCTCCTCGGGCGACTTCTCCTTGATCGGCGATGACGGCGTGGAGAACGTCGAGGAACAGCTCAGCCTGCCGGCGTCGGCCGTGGGTAGCGACGCCGTCAACTACATCCAGCTCATGCCAGGATACCAGACCTGGCCCACCGGGCTCACCCCCGGCCAGGTGCTCAACGTGCCCGAAGGTGCGACCACCGCCTCGCTCGTGCTCGACTTCCCTTCGACTCAGTCGGCCTACCCGGTATTCCTGCTCACGCCCCCCGCGACGACGCAATCACCCAGCCCTGTCCTGATCATGTACCCGTCGTCGTTCAACGTCGGCAACACTCAGTCGTTCACGTTCCCGGGGACGAATCTCACCGCGAACTTCACCGTCCGTCAGGCGACGGCGACCACGATTGCCGTACTGATCCAGGCCCCCGCCGGGCAGACACTGCCCGCCGGGCAATATGCGATCCTCTACAGCTCTCCCCCGAATTCATCGTCGGCCAGCAACTCGTTCACCTACTTCCAGCCCCAGGTCTCCGCGCCGACGACCGGCGCGGCGAGCGAGCCGAACCAGGCGGCGCTCTCGGTCTCGGGCCTGATCGCGCAGCCGCTCGCCGGGACGACCACGGTCTCCTTCTACGCGACGACCTCCTCCGCCCTGCCCCAGGGGGTGCTCATCGGCGAGGTCACGCAGTCCCAAGGGGGCCTGACGGTCGGCAGCGACGGCTCGTTCACCGCCAACCTGAACTGGGACCTGTCGGGTTTCCACGCTGGCACGTATTACATCTACACCGTCGTGAAGGACGGCCAGAATCCGCCGGTCATTTCCGCCAACTCATCGACCTCGGTGGCCATCGAGCCGACGGTGGAGGGCAGCGTCACCGCGGCAAACGGGGCGGTCGCCGGGGCCACGGTGCAGATCTACTACAACGCCGACCCCAACAATTTGCCGGCGACCCCGGATCAGGTTGCGGTCACCGGCCCCGACGGCGGTTACACCTTCCGGAGCGATCAGGCGGGGTCTCCTCAGTCGCCCCTGACTTTTGTCGTCAGCCTCGTCGTGCCGGCCGGGTACTCGATCCAGACGTCGGCGACGCGCACGGGCAGCTACACCGGGGGCAAGGCCGCCACGATCGACTATGCCCTCCAGACCTCGGCCGCGATCGTAGGGACCGTCACCGATCCCCCGCCCGGCCAGACGACCAACGTCCCCAAGGTCCCGATCCTCGGGGCAACGGTCTTCCTCGACCTCAACCACGACGGGCACCTCGACCCGGGCGAGCCCGTTTCGTTGTCCGACTCCCACGGCCATTATGGCTTCCTCAACCTCGCTCCCGGGACCTATCACGTCGTGATCCAGACGCCCAGCGGCTACGGCAACAACACGCCGACCTCGCAGGACGTCACGGTGGCCGACGAGTACCATCGCGTCTCCGGCATCGACTTCGACTTCTACCACCTCAACTCGACCCCCGCGTCATCGACCCCCGTCTATCCGGGCGGCGGGAAGACGTTCGGGCCGATCATGAGCACCTCGATCAGCGGGACGGCCTTCGACCCTCGCGGCTCGTCCGAAATCAAGGCGGTACTCGTCAGCCTCCAGGACCTCGATACCGGCCTCTACTGGAACGGCAACCATTTCGTCGCCAGCCCGACACCGATCCAACTCACCGCGAACGGGACGGTTTCCTGGCGTCTGCCCATCTCCGTCTCTTCGCTCATCTCGGGGCACTCGTTCCGTGTCGGCAGCCTGGCCGTGAACACGGAGGGGTACAACCAGGCCAGCCCCGCCTTCCAGACCTTCACCTATAAAGGCCCTGCGACCGCGAACCCGCCCACCATCGCGTCGACCACGACCCTCGCATCGTCCCATCCCGGATCCGTCCCGGGGCAACCGGTCGTGTTCACTGTGACGGTCTCCGCCGCGGCCCCGGGGACGGGTGTGCCGACGGGCACGGTCTGGCTGGTGGACGGCTCGACCTTCCTCGGGTCGATGCCCCTGCAGAATGGCCGGGCGACCTTCCAGGTCGGCTCGCTCTCGCTCGGGAATCACGCGATCCGGGCCTACTACTCGGGCGACGGGAAATTCCTCGGCGGTTCGTCCTCGATGGTCAATCAAGCTGTCGAGCGAGTTGCGCTCGAGGCGGCCCCAAGCACCCCGGTTCGCGCCGAGGTGGGTTCGCAGATCCTGGCAATCGGCGGGGCGGCCGCCGGGAGCGTCGAGCAGACAGTCCTGCGTCCGATCTTGATGGGCCGGTTCGTGCAGGTCAGGATCGTTGAAGTCGACACGGGCGAGGTCGTCTATCGTGGGGCCTTCCGCACGCGCTCGCTCCGGGGGATCGTCGTCTACAATGGTCCGGGCGTGGAGACGGTCAGGACCATCGGCCGCTTGCGAATCCCCCTCTGGCACTCGCAGGCGGGAGTGCTCGCGCCCCTGCCAGGGACGATCGGGATGGGCGTGTCGCCGTCCCGGGGCAGGATGCCGAGATTCCTCTCCAACTCGACAGTTCCGAAACGACAGGGGCATTCGCTGGTGAAGTTGCCGCCCCATCTCCCGAACCGATCGGGTTTCACGAAGCCCTGAGCCGACGGGCGGCCGTCCTTCCAATCGGGTTTCACGAAGCCCTGAACCGACGGGCGGCCGTCCTTCCAAACCGAACTTCGAACGACAGCGGAGCATACCCTGGTCCGCTGCGTTCGACGTTTTTCCTGCGGGATCAACGGCTCCGAGTTTCCGGAACTGTATCGCGTATCGCGTATCGCGCTCGCGGCCTGCTCGGCGAAGCGTTGATGCGACTGCGCGATGTCTTCGACCTCGACGTCGAGCGTTCGCTTGCGAAATCGGGGGAGCGCAACCCACCGCGTTTGCGGGACCTTTCCTCCAACGTACGGCTCCATCGCGGCGGCCACGTCGTCGGAGAGGAGCGAGGCGCCGATCGAGTTGAGGTGGGTTGCGTCGACGAAGACTCCGGGAGGGTAGCTATCCGTGCGGCCGTCGATCACCACGACATTGGGATGGCGTTGCTGCAAGGCGGCCACGAAGCGATTGAAGGCGTGTTCGGCCCCGACCTCGATCCGACGCGAGTACACCGCGGGCGAGTTCGGCATCAGCAGCCAGAAGACCGTGATCTGGTGTGCCTCGGCGAGGGAGAAGAATCGCTCGACGTAATCGGTCTTGACCGGGTCGCGTTTCCATCGCGTCGGGAAGAGCGCCTGGGAGTTTGGATCGACCGAGCCGTCGTATGGCTTCTCGCGGTGGAAGAGGGCCATCGTCGCCCCCTGGTTTACCGTGATGTGACGCTCCAGGATCGGATTCAATTGCCCACGCTGCGGGAGGGCCTCGCCGCGCAGCCTGGCCAGGAGGTCGTTGCGGATCTCGTACCTGTGATTGTAGCTGGGCACGTACTTCCGCAACGCCAGGAGCCCGAAATAGGCCGCGTCGCGCGACGACCATGCGAGGTCGATGAAGTCTCGCAGGCCACCGACGACCGGGAGGATGTGCTCGCAGTCACGGTCGGCGTCGTCGAGGTAGGACCACTTGTATTCGACGACCACGGCCTTCGGTTTCGCGCCGGACTCGATCGCCTGTCGGAGCATGAAGTAGCTCACGGCCGGGCCGGAGCCGGCCATGGCGAAGTTATACGCCTTCAGGCCCAGGCGATGCGTCAGGACCCGAGGGGCCAGGCCCGCCCCCATCAGGCTGTCGCCGAAGCAGAGAATCTCGCTCTTTCGCGCCTCGCCGCGCGCGATCGCTTTGGCGGTCAGCCTCCAACCGAAGTCGAAATCCCCGGCGAATTGCTCGCGATGGCGGCCGACCGTCCACTCCACTCCCGCGATCAGGAGCAGCATCCCTACGAGTCCCCAGGGGATGGCGACACGACGATCATGCACGTCCATTCTGGGTCTCCTCATTGGAATCCCGAAGATCTGAGCCCGAAAGGAGTTGAGAGCTCGTGAACCACGCCCTTCCCAGGGCACGATGGCGCGAAGCATCGCAGATTCGCCCCGATTGGTACAGACGGACCACCCGCCCCCGTGGAGCTTCAGCCTCGAGTCGAGCCCAAACCAGATCCATTCTTGAGTCACCGGGTCAATCAGGCATCGAAAGCGATTGGGATGGACAACTCGCGAATCGTTCACTTGTCAGCTGACGGGGCCAAACGATACCGTCGATGCAGAGGATAAATCATAACTGCGTCGGTCGGCGCAGGTGTGTCGCGTATCCTCTATTGGTTTCGATTCTGGATGACGGCCCGAAGGGGTATGCAGCGAAAATGTTCACCGCCGGCTCGTCGGAGGCCCAACGTCACACCTCGATCACGGCGGTCTTCGTGCTGATAGCCCTGCTGCTCGCCTTAGGCCTCAGCCTGGCCGCCGTGTATCAGGTGCTCGAAGAGTATCGGATGCTCGGCGATTGGATCTCCAAACCCGACGCGGTGCCGGTCGCCTCGGTGCTGGCCTTGCGGCAGGACATCGGCGGCCGGATCATCACGCGGTCGATCGCCTCGACGGTGATCCTGCTCTGCGTGATCTCGACCGTCTGGCTCCAGCAACGCCAGCTCACGGTGCGCAGGACGCTGGACGACGTCCGCTGGCTCGCCCTCAACGTGCTGGCGAGCCTGGACCAGGGGGTCATCACGACGGATCAGCAGGGGAACATCACGAGCCTCAACTCGGCTGCCGCCCACTTGCTCGGGATCGACCCCGAATGCGTGGGGCAATCGATCGGCCAGATCACGTCGGCCGAGGTCCCGCTCGAGACGATGTGCGCCTACGTGACCCGGCGCAAAGAGGCCTTCAGCGATCGCGAGTTGACGCTGGAACGCGCCGGGCATGTCCGCCGTATGGTCGTCAGTGCGCTCGAGCTGAAGAACCGCCTCGGGGCCACGCTCGGCTGCGTCATCCTGCTCCGCGACGTCACCGAACGCATGCTCATGAAAGAGCAGATGTGGCGCATGGAGCAATTCGCCAGCCTCAGCACCCTCGCCGCCGGCCTGCACCACGAGATCAAGAACCCGATCACGGCTCTGAGCATCCACGTGCAATTGCTCGAGGAACGCCTGCGGAAGTCGGCGGTCGACGACGCCGTCGGCGAGATGTTCGACGTGCTGAAGTCGGAGGTCCGCCGCCTCAGCATCACGCTGGACAGCTTCCGCAACTTCGCCAATCTGCAACGACTGAACGTGAAGTCGGTCGACCCCGAAGCGGTGCTCGACGAGCTCGCCCGGCTGATGGGCCCACAGGCCACACAACAAGGCGTTCGCCTGGCCCTCCAGTGCGAAGGTCGGCCGCTGCCCAAGGTGGCCCTCGACTCGGAGAAGATCCAGCAGGCCCTGCTGAATCTGATGCTCAACGCCCTCGAGGCGATGCCCGACGGGGGCGAGCTGAGCCTGACCGCCAGGATCGAGGACGAGAGGCTGAAGGTCGTCGTCCGCGACACCGGGCCGGGCATCCCCCCCGAGATCCAGGATCACATCTTCCACCCCTATTTCTCGACCAAGGACAACGGCACGGGGATCGGGCTCGCGCTCGCGGAAAAACTGGTCCGGCAACACCACGGCCAGCTCGACTTCCGCACCGGGCCCGCCGGCACCTCATTCCGGATCACCCTGCCCGTGAAGGACTCGCCAGGGAGCGCGAACGGGGCATGAGCACCCAGGTTTTCTCCATCCTCATCGTCGACGACGAGCCGAACATCCGCGCGGGACTCGCCCAGGCCCTCCAGAACGAGTCATACGCGATCACGACCGCGCGCGGCGGCGACGAGGCCTGGACCCTGTTCAATCAGGGCCATCACCAGTTGGTCCTGACCGACCTCAAGATGCCGGGCAGCCTCTCGGGGATCGACCTGATCCGCAAGATCAAGGACGAGCGTCCGGAGACCCTCATCATCGTCATCACCGCGCACGGCACCGTCGAGACGGCGGTCGAGGCCATGCGCCTCGGCGCGCACGACTACCTGACGAAGCCGATCGACCTCGGTACCCTCCGGATCCAGGTCCGCAACGCCTTCGAGCACTACCACTTGCTCAAGGAGAACCGCCGACTCCGCGAGCGGTTGGCCGGCGTCGGCGAGGTCCCCGAGATGATCGGGCGGTCCTCCGCGATCCACGACGTCTTCGTCCGGATCCACCAGGTCGCCGACACCGACGTGACCATTCTCATTCAGGGGGAGAGCGGCACCGGCAAGGAACTCGTCGCCCGCGCGATCCACAACCTGAGCCATCGCCGCGAAGGGCCCTTCATCGCCGCCAACTTCGGGGCCCTGCCCGAAGGCCTGATCGAGAGCGAACTCTTCGGCTACGAGAAGGGGGCCTTCACCGGCGCCCAGCGCGACAAGGCCGGCTGGTTCGAGATGGCCAGGGGCGGTACCCTGCTCCTGGACGAGGTCGGCGAGATGATGTCCAAGACCCAGGTGGACCTCCTGCGCGTCCTGGAACAACGCGAGGTCCGTCGCCTCGGCGGCGCGACCCTTATCCCGCTGGACGTCAGGCTCGTCGTCGCGACCCACCGCGACCTGGAGGGAATGGTCGCCAGCGGCAAGATGCGGGAAGACCTCTACTACCGCCTCAACGTCGTCCCCGTCCGCGTGCCCCCGCTCCGCGAGCGGCAGGATGATATACCGCTACTCGTGCATCACTTCATCCAGTGGGCCCAGGAGCGGCACAACCGCGGGGCCAAGCAGATCGCCAGCGCGGCCTTGCGGGCGATGTGCGAGTACACCTGGCCAGGGAACGTCCGCCAGCTCAAGAATTGCATGGAGCGCCTGGTCGTCACCGTGGAAGGGCCCATCATCCACCTGGAAGACCTCCCCACGGAGATGCAACGCAGGCGTCCGGTGCCGGTCTTCAACCCCCAATCCGACGACGTCCCCGAGGCGGCCGAGATCGTCGTCCCGACCCTCGAGGTGGCCGTCGCCGAGGCCGAGAAGACGACGATCCTCGCCGCCCTCGAACGCTGCGACAACCATCGCGAACGCACGGCGCAGTTGCTCGGCATCAGCGTCCGCACCCTGCATTACAAGATGAACCGCCACAACCTCCAGTGAGCCGCGATGGGTCGAATTCCTCCCCATCAGCCCCTTTCTCCCGGCGCTCACAGGCCCGTCAAATCCTTGTCTGCAATAACTCGCCGGTCTGCAAATTCTTGCAGACCCCAATCTCGCAACACCGCCTGTTTCCTGCAAGATCTTGCAGACACCCCCTTGGGATGTCCGTTGCCTTCGAACTACACACCATCTTTACCAAACGACTAAGACATTGATACAAAAAGATTTACAGGATCACTTCCGTCGCCGAAATCCTTGTGGCACGCTTCGTGCATTTAGTTCTCACGTGTCCTGGCGAAGGACGTTGAGGTTGGACCTGGATTGTGTGGCTATCGTCATTCCCTGGAGTTGATAACGATCGAGGTGTTTGATTACCACATCGCACTCGTCCCCCCCGAGACGCGAGGAATCGATGCCGCACCCCCTGTCCTTCTTGAACCTGTTTGCACGGCTGGCTCGCCTTTTCGATGTCCCGGACCACGTGACATCGAACGACGTGACACGCCTGCCGCAGCAGCCGGACCGTCCGAACGAGCTCGATATCCTCAGCCTGAGTCGCTCTGAACCGTTGCCGCCCGGAAGCCCCGACGAGTTGGCGATCTTTTCCCTGACTCGAACCGGCCCCGAAGTCGACGACCACGGTGCCTTGGCCTGACTCCCCCATAAGGACCGATCCCCCCCGGTCCGCCTCTAGACGCCATGATCCGAGGTTGAAGCGAGGCCGATGCAGGCCAATCTTCAGTTTGAACGAGACATCCCGAGAGGCGAATCTTCCCCCCCATCCCCCCCCGCCTCTGGGATTCTTGATCGTGGCGACGTCGGCCCCACTGCTTTTCACCCTCCTCCCCGATGTGGACTTCACGCTCCGGGATCGTAGCGTCATCGCAGGGCCGGTTGAGTTTCAACCGCGTCCGTCGAAGGTTCTGCGGCCTCGGAATTCCCCCCCAATGAAGTCGCCGAGGAGGAGGGTGCAAAGCGGTGGGGCGACGTACCTTTTCCCGCGGCCGATACTGCCTGAAAGCTCATCACGACTTCATCATTGACGAGCCAAGAGACTTTCTTATTTTGACTCGATTACTTCTTATTCGAGCGACGATTCATTGGTCGTCAACTCGACGCGTCACTTGCCCTTCGGCGCGAGGGATTGGGACGGCGTCTTGAGTTGGAAGAGGGGCCTCGACTTGATGAGGCTCTGATACACGCCCCAACTCAGGGGGATCGCGACGACGATCCAGGCGAGCGCGATAGCGATGGGCGAGGTCGATTTCCGGGACATCTCAAGCCTTCCCCTGCTCATGTCGTCCGGCGATTGTTTCCGGCTCCGGGCTCGCCAACGGCTCCTCGAAGTGGTGGAACCGTTCGTGGACGGGCCGAACCAGTAAATTGCAGAGGAAGCCAAGGCTCATGAGGCCGACCATCAGATACATGGTCGCGTTGTACGCCTGCGCCTTCGGCACCCCGTGATTGATGCGATACGTCGAGATGTAGTTGACCAGTTGCGGGCCGAGGATTGCCGCCATCGACCAGGCCGTGATGAGCCTGCCGTGGATGGCTCCCAGGTGCATCGTACCGAAGAGGTCCCGCAAGTATACGGGGATGGTCGCGAAGCCGCCGCCATACATCGAGATGATGACGGCCGTCACCAGGACGAACAGCGGGATGCTCTGCAGCTTCTGGGTCTCCGGGACGAGCAGGTAGAGCAACGCCCCGAACGCGAAATAGACCCCGTAAATCACCTTGCGCCCCGTAATGTCCGACATCGACGACCAGAAGAACCGGCCGCCCATGTTGAAGAGGCTGAGCAGCCCCACATACCCCGCACCCACCGCCGCCGAGACCCCGAACATATTCTGGGCCATCAGCGACGCCTGCCCCAGGATGCCGATGCCCGCGGTCACGTTCATGCAGAGGACCATCCAGAGCAGCCAGAACTGCGGGGTCTTCCACGCGTTCTCGACCGCCACCTGTTCACTGGTCACGAGCTTCCTGGCGCGAGTCGCCGGCACGAAGCCCTCCGGCCTCCAACCTGGCGCGGGGACTCGAATGAGGAACGCGCCGAAGAGCATGAGGGCGAAGTAGAGGCAGCCCATCACCGCGAAGGTTTCCTTCACCCCCACCGAGGTCGGGGAGTGGAAGGCCGCCATCAGATCCAGGGACAACGGAGCCCCGATCAGGGCACCGCCGCCGAAGCCCATGATCGCCAGGCCCGTCGCCATGCCCGGCCGGTCGGGGAACCACTTCACCAGCGTCGACACCGGCGAGATATACCCGAGCCCCAGCCCGATCCCGCCGATTACCCCATAGCCAAGATACACCACGGCGATGCTGTGGAGCGCCACGCCCAGGCTCGACAGCCACAGCCCGCCGCAGAAGCAGCAGGCGCTCCCGAACATCGTCCGCCTCGGGCCGACCCGCTCGACCCAGCGCCCGAAGAACGCGGCCGAGAGCCCGAGCATCATCAGCGCAATCGAATACGTCCAGCCGATCTGCGGGATGGTCCAGTCTTTCCCCTCGATCGAATAGTCGATGCCGAGCACGCGAGACAGGGGATCATTGAAGACGCTGAACGCGTAGATCTCCCCGATGCACAGGTGGACCGACAACGCGGCGGGCGGGATCAGCCAGCGATTGAAGCCGGGGGAAGCCACCGTCCGTTCGCGTTCCAGGAAGCCGAGCCGCGCCATGGGTTCTCCCAACTCCGACAACAGATTCCCTCGACATCGAGAAATCATTGGAAAGATCCTCCCCGTCGGGAAGACCAAACTTCGCATCCATCGCGCCAGCAATTTCGCAACCCACCGAGGAGATGCCCGAGCTTCACCGGGAAATCAAGGACTTGCCGGAATTCGCGCCCTCCTGGCGGAGTTACTCCATGAAGCAGGATTCACGATGACAGGGCGTTGGCAATTCACCCGCAAAGGTTATCAGATCGTTGTCGTGGATCTCTCAGCAAGCCCAGGAGAGCCGGCGCCGAATACGGTAGCCCAGGAAATCGTTGCAACCCGCACAAAGCTCAAGACCGCAGATCCTCGAAGCCGATGAGAGGACGGCATCGATCCGTCTCGACCGACTGGATTCGATGCCATCCTCTCGAAGTCGGCCCGTCTCATCGCAACCCAATCAGCCAAACCCCGGGCGGCGGACGCAGAGAGCCGGCCGGATTCCATTCGATACGGCGTGAGTGGACCCAGGCACGATTGGATCTCGGCTCGGAGTCGCGTGAATCCGAATGAGCCACTTCGATGTCACGTCCAGGCCACCGAGGTGCCTCGTTCTCGTGTGTTGCTGGGCACTCACCGTCGTCGCTCCTGCATTCGGGCAGCATCCCGCCACGCCGCCACCAAGCCCTGCTCCCTCTCAACCAACCAACGTCAAGTCGGATGCCGTCCTCAAGGAGGTGCTGGAACGCCTCCAGTCGATGGAGCGGCGCCTCGATCGGGTCACCAGGCAGAACGAGGAACTCGCCCGAGAGAATCAGAAGCTCGGTGCTCAGGTCCAGGATCTCTCGCGACAGCTCGCCATACCCACGCTCCCGGCAATCGAGGGAACGTCACCCGCTCCCGACAAGCCGGCCTGGGTGGAGTCCCCCACCTCGACCGGCAGCGAGGCCGATCCGAAGGATGCCCGGCCGATGACGGCGGGGGGCGGGTCGAAGGCCGATGGCGGCGACCCCACCGTGACGGGGCGGGCGCAGGAAGTGGGGAACCGCCATCGCGGCAAATTCCCGCTCAAGGGCTACTACGACTTCGAGGACGACGGGATCAATTGGGCCACCGAAGATGACGAATTCACGCTCGGTATCCGGGCGTTGACCCAGGTCGAGGCCCGAGTCTACCAGCAGCCGAATCAGTCGCCGGTCAGCAGCGGTATCTACAACCCGAGGACACGCATCTACTTCGAAGGCCGGCTCACCAAGCCGATCCAGTACGAGTTCTCGTTCCAGAACACGTTCGACACACTGAATCTGCTCGACGCCTACGTCCACTTCAACTACGACCCGAGGTTCCAGATCCGCTTCGGCCGATATAAGACGCCGTTCACTTACGAATGGTATCGGATCCACGTCTGGCACCTGCTCGCGCCAGAGCGTTCGCTCTACGCCAACAACTACGAGGGTAACAGGCGTTTCGGCCTGATGGCGATGGGGAACCTCTTCGAACAGCGCCTGGAATACGCCGTCGGCACGTTCAACACGCAGCGGAACTCGTATCAGGCGTTCGACGGCCGCCAGGACGTGATGGCCTTCCTCAACTTCAAGCCCTTCTATGATCGCGAGGAGGGCTTCTTCCTCCGCGACCTCAACTTCGGCGGCTCGGTCGACGCGGGCAAGGAGAATCAGGCGGCGGTCCCCGAGGTGCTCCGGACCAACTCGGCCCCCTCGGCGATGGGGGAGACCACCTCGTCGGGCGTCAATGCGGCGACCCTCCCCTTCCTCGCATTCAACCCGAACGTGCGCGAGCTCGGCATGCGTGCGCTCTGGGAGTTGCACGCCGCCTACTATTATAAGGGGCTGACGCTCCTCGGGGCCTGGCAATCGGGCCACGAGAGCTATGCCCTCGGCGGGACCGGCAGGCCCACGCGGATCCCGATCAACGGCTGGTATGCCCAGGCCGGGTACATCCTCACCGGCGAGACGATCCGCGACCGAACCCTGATCGACCCGCTCCGCCCCTTCGACCTGCGCCGGGGTAAGTTCGGCCTCGGAGCGTTCGAACTGACCGCGCGGTACAGCATGCTGCACCTCGATCGCAAGGTCTTCTCGGCCGGGCTCGCCGACCCGGACCTCTGGACCAACCAGGTGGGCATGACCGACGTCGGCTTCAACTGGTATCTGAACAAGTACATCAAGATCTATTTCGACTGGGAACACGCCGCCTTCGGCTCGCCCATCTACTACCGACCCGGGCCTCTCCGCCAGATCACCAGCGACCTCTTCTGGCTCCGATCGCAAGTCTATTTCTGAGGAAGGCTCAGGACGAGGGGGGCAGCCCCAGCCTCTCGTTGATGAGCCGTGCGACGGCGAAGGACTCTTCCCCGCCCTGGGCCTCGAGTGCCGAGGCGACGAGCCGTTGGCGCTCGACCGGCTGGTTCTGCGACATCTTCCACTTCCCCTCGACCCTCGTCAGGTCGATGTGGAAGCCGACGATCCCTTTCATGAGCTTCTGGATATACGAGTCGGAGTCCACGAACGACCAGGGGCGGGCGCGAGGCCCCTCGTGGGCCTGGACGCTCTTGCCCAGGATCTCGAGCAATCGCTCGGGATCCTCGACAATCCGGAACGTCCCATAAGCATGGACGGCCGCGTAGTTCCAGGTCGGCACCATCTCCTCGGCCTCATACCACGAAGGGGAGATATAAGCGTGCGGCCCGCTGAAGACGACCATGACCTCGCCTTGGATCATCTCCGGCCGCCACTGCGGGTTCGCCCGCGCCAGGTGCCCCGCCAATCGGCCGAAGGGACCATGCTCGGGCTCGACCAGGAAGGGCAGATGCGTGGCGAAGAGGCCGGCCTCGCCATGCGAGATCAGGCTCGCGAAGCTGTACTGTGTCATGAACCGATGGAGCTTGGCGAGGTCGCGCTCCTCGAAGGAACTGGGAATGTACATCGGTCGGGATCGCACCCCTCTATTGACGCCTATGAGCACGGCGGAAGACTTGCTGCACTTGACCACCGACACCCCAGAGATCATCCTGATCGTTCAGGTTCGTTGGGTCAGGAAACTGACACCGGCCAGGACGGGCGTGAAGGCCATCGAGATGCAATCACCATGGATCGACCCGACAGGGAAATCAACATCCTCGAAATTCTGCGCGCCGCCCTCGACGACTACGCCCTGCCCTGGCACGGCGTCCACGGGATCGCCCACTGGGGCCGCGTCTACGAGAATGGCCTCAGGCTCGTCGAGGCCACCGGCGCGGACGCGAAGATCGTGCGTCTCTTCGCCGTGCTCCACGACTCGAAGCGGGTCAATGAATTCACCGACCCCGAGCACGGCCCACGCGCCGCCGACTTCGCGGAGTCGCTCAACGGGCGTTTCTTCTCCCTGCCCGACGCGGACATGAAGCGTCTCCACCGCGCCTGCTTCGGTCACACGCACGAATTGACCCATCCCGACGTCACGATCCAGACCTGCTGGGATGCGGACCGACTCGACCTCGGGCGGGTCGGCATCACGCCCCATCCGAAACGGCTCTGCACCGAGTTCGCCCGGCACCCCGAGACCATCCGCTGGGCCGACGGGCGAGCCCGGATGGGGATGATCCCGAAGTTGATCGAGGCGGAATGGGGATTCAACCTCGCGTCTCTCAGATGATCCCGCCCGGACCTTCCGCTTACTTTTCCGACAGGAACATCTCGATGCCATATTTGGGTGCCAGGGCCAGCATCCGCTCGATGTCCTCGTGAGTCGGGATGATCGGCACGGTGTCCTCGGGGCTCGCGGGACGACCCACCTCGAGGAAGTACTGCTCGAACCCGGCCGGGGTCAGGAAGATGAGCATCTTCGCCGTGACCTGGCTCAGGTTCTTGAACGAGTGGACGCTCCCCTTCGCGAGCGTGATCCAGCATCCCGGCCCGGCGACGGAGCGCTTGCCGTCCGCCTGGAACTCGACCTCCCCCTCGATGACGTAGAACGCCTCATCTTCTCGCCCATGCTGGTGGGGAGGCGGACCGCCCCCGGGGGGCACCTCGGCCTCGACCAGCGAGAAGGCCCCGCCCGTGTCCTCCCCCGTGGCCTTGATCGTGTATCGATCCCCGGCGACCCAAACCGACTGGCCTTCGCCGGCTTTTCCGAAATTCGTCTTCATGGGATCGCGTCTCGATGTGCGGATACTGTCAGGGGACGACTCAGCCCGATCGCCCGCGGAACGGGTCGAACTGGCCACGCTCGTACTTCATATTGACGAAGGCCTCGATCCTGGGCCGCATGGATTCCAGGATCTCCTCGATCGACCAGACCTGATAGTCGTGCCCGTCGAAGCCGACATCCAGGGCCGGCCACGCGTGCGAGTCCCTCACCGGGTTGAGTTCCGGCGCATTCTGATACACCGCGTGGACGTGCCCGTAGAGGTGGATATTGGGCTCTGCGATCGACGTGTGATGCTGGCCGTTCCAGGTCAGCATCGGGTAATGGTTCAGCGTCAGGCGCACGCCCGAATCGCGGATCTGGGTCTGGTCGTGGGTCGACGAGAAGAGGTCGCGGATCTTGCGGTCGTCGTGGTTGCCCCATACCAGGTGGACCGTCCGGCACTGGATCTGGTCTCGGAACCAGCGGGCGTTGCGGTAGTAATCCTCGCCCCGGCCGAAGGCCCAGTCTCCCAGGCACCAGAGCGTATCGTTGGGGCGGACCCTCGCGTTGATATTCGCGACGAGGGCGTGGTTCATCCGATCGACCGACTCGTCGCTGATGCGCAAGTTTGAGAGGCTCTTCCCTTGCGCCTCGATGTCGAGGAAGGCCTCCCGATCCGCGTCGGTCATGAACGCCAGGCGTCGGCAGTATTTGAGGATGTTGGCGTGAAATGCGTGGGGATCTGAGCAATAGTACGTAGCCATGTCCTGCTTTCTACCGGCCCAATTGCCGGTCTGGGGATGTCCCAATTCTTTTATGGAGGACCATGGTATACGTGATTGCGATCATTCCGCCAGACGAATTGCCTCGAGTGGGTCACGTTCGTTCGAGGGTTGATGCCCGCTCAATGCTCGACGCCGAGCGCCGCGGCCGCAGTGTCGTGCGTCGGGGTCTCGATCCCGACGACCCGGCCGAGCCTGGCCACCGCGCCGCTGAGGTCGTTGATCTCGGTCGGCCTACCCGCCTCGAGATCCACGAGCAGGCTCGGCTTCAAGGAGATGGCGAGGCCGTCGATGAACTTGATCTGAGCCTCCTCCTCGCCGGGGGGCAACGCCACCCCGAGGGCCCGGCCGACCGCGATCACCTCGCCAATCAGCCTCTCGATGAGCAGGTGCCCCAGCGTGGTCTTGTTGATCTCCCCCAGCGAAATCCTCGCCAGCCCGCAGGCCGCAGCAGCCGAGGCGATGAAGGCGAATTTGCGCCAGAGGTCGACGCGGATCTCCTCCGAGACCCGCACGTCGATGCCGGCCTGCTGGCAGGTCTCGGCGAACCGTGTGGCCCGTTCCGAGATACCTCCCTCAACCTCGCCGAACGTGATTCGGGCGAGGTCGCTCTTCCGCTCGACGACCCCCGGCTCGACGCGCACGGCGCTGATCTGTGTCATGCCGGCGAGGATCTGCCCGGCGGGCACGCCGAGCTCGGTTAATCGCTTGACGACCTCGACCCCGTTGAGCAGCGGCAGGATCAGGGCGCCCGACTCGGCGAGGCTTCGCGTGGTCGCAGCCACCTCGGCCAGGGAGTAACTCTTCACCGCGACGATGGCCCAATCCACCCGGCCGATCTCGTCGGGATTGTCGGTCACCGCAACGGGGGCGACGAAGGAGCCTTCGGGGTTGCGGACCTCGATCCCCCGAGCGCGGAGGGCTTCCAGGTGCTCGCCTCGCGCGAGCATGACGACCTCATGCCCGGCCCTGGCCAGGACCCCGCCGAAATAGGCGCCGACACCACCCGCGCCGATGATCGCAATCCGCATGCGAGGACTCCGGTTCCGCGTTCAATAGATCGACCACCAGCCCCGGCTCATCAGCTCCACGAGATGGCCGTCGGGGTCGCGGAAGTAGAGGCTCGTCGCCCCCTTGGGCCACTCGACCACGCCCTCGATCGCCACCCCTTCCGCCACAAGGCGTTCCTTCCAGGGCTCCACGTCCTCCGCCTCGATGCCGAATGCGAAGTGGAGTCGGCCGGAGCCGTCGTGCGGCGGGATCAGGCCCCCGTACAGCTTGGCCGGTTCGCTCGTCGCCCCCTTGAGGAAGAGGAGGAGCACGTCACGATCGGCCACATTCAGGGCACAGAGCCGGTCGTCCTCCACCAGCGTCGGGAACCCGAACACCCGCCGATAGAACGCGACCGAGCGGGCCAGGTCCTCGACGTAAAGCGCCGTCTCGAGGATTCCGTTCACCTTCATCGTCCACCTCCCCCGTGAATTCTACGCGTCGCGTCGAGGGTCCGGCGGGCCCCAAGGGCTCGTTTCGCCACCGCAATCAAGCATTGAAGACATGAGAACTCAAGGCTTCAATGCTCGATAGGCTTTGCCCAACGCCTCGACTTTCTCCCAGTCCTTGACGAGCCAGCCCCAGACGAACACCATCGCCCCCGTCGATGGCGCCGCAGTCCCCTGCTCCACGATGGTCCCGACGTCGGCGGCAGCCACATGCTCGCCCCAATCGGCGAGTTGGATGATCGGCCAGATCTTGAGTCGCTCGCCGGGCTTGCCTCGGATCCCGAGATACTCCCCAAGCCAGGCGACCTGGCGGCCGACCCAGGCCGGGTCGTCGGCGTGGCCGAATCGCGCGTGGTAGGGCATCGGGCTCAGGACGTCGAAGTAGGGAGCCTGCGATTTCAGGTCGATCGCGAGCTTGTCGCGCAGGGCACCGTCGAAGTCGGCGTTCGACCAGGGGCAATGGAACGTCCCGAGCAGTGCTTTGGGTCGCTCCTGGTTGACGATCTGGCGGAACTCGCGCACCCAGTCGGTGAAGACGTCGCAACGCCAGCGGATCCAGTCGGCCTTCTTTTGCGTCAGCAACCAGCGGGCACGCTCGGGGGTGGGGGCATCGGGTAGGCTCACGCCGGTCCGCTTCTCGAACTGCGACAGGCAGCGCGGGCAGAAGCAGGTGTCGGGGAGGTTCGGCTTGGCCTGCTCCCAACTGACATGGGCGTGATGGTAGTCGAGCCAGATCCCGTCGATCTCGAAGTCGTGCAGAGACTTCCTGAAAGCATCCATGCGGGCCCGGCGATGCCCGGGATGGGTCGGGCAGATGCCTTGCCAGTCATCGGGGGGCGGGCAGGGTTTACCGTCGGAGCCGATGGGGGCGGCGTCGGGATGATCGCGGAGGTATTCCGCGTCGTGCATCGTGTTGAACTCGGCGAAGACCCTCGCCCCTTGCTTCCTGAGCAAGGCGATCGTCTCGCGGCTCAGGGCGTCGGAGCCCATCCAGACGGCGTTGACGCCGTAGTCGGCGAGTGTCTTGCCCTGATCCAGGATCTCGGTCGGCACGCCCCCGTAGATGCCCCGGATCTCGACGCGAGGCCCGTCGCCGGCGAATGCGAACGAGGCCGAGAGCCAGGCGAGAGCGGCGAAGTAAGTGCGTCGCATCGAACCCTCCCGAGGGTTGGCGTCAATCCCGGAGCGCGGCACGGATCGCGGCCTTCATCCGATCCTCAGAGCCTGGAGCGACCCAGCACCAGTCATTGAGGTTGCCGTCGTTCTCCTCGAAGTGATGCTCCGTCGGGATGTAGCCGGTCGCACTCTCGCCGTATCCCATCGTCACGACGAAGAGGTCGGGGCGCGTGGCCTGGGCGTAGAGTTGATACTCGACGTAGGACTCGCCCGGCAGGAGCAGCAGACGCGCCTTGCCGAGCGCCAGGACCGGCACGTCGATGGTCTTGCCCACGTCCGCACGGGCACGCCAGCTCAGGCCGAGCGCGGCGAGGCACTGGCCGAAGGGCTTGGGGTCGGTGTCCATGCGCTTCTCGAGCTCGGCGACCTTGAACCCCTCCGAATCCCTCGGCTCGACGCGGAGCTTCTCGACCTTGAATGCCGGGCGATCGATGGGCGTGACCTTCGTATTCTGCCAGGCCTCGGCCATGGCCTTGCGTATGCGCTCGGCCAGGATCGGGCGGTTGGCCGGCGAGCCGTCGTTGTACTTGCCGGCGGTGATGTTGCCGCTGCAACCGCTGGTGTAGATCTGGAAGGTCGTGGGGGTCTCTTCCTGCCGCTTCTTGCGGGCCATGCCGACGAAGTCGGTGTTGACGTCCCCCTGGCCGTAGAAGCTCATCGGATGCGTGGCGTAGCAACTCAAGGCGAGCAAGGGCTGATCGCCGTCCCAGAGGCTGATCGTCTTGAGCCAGGGGTCGATCACGCCCTCGGGCTGGTCGCGGATCGCCGGATCCCTGGTGGCGCTCATGCGGTTGAAGCCGGGCTTGCCGTCGGCCTGGATGTAGCGTCGGTTCGAAGCCACCTTCTCGACCTTCGCCTGGCCCATGCCGACGTGCGTCACCGACTGCGTGGTCTTCAACCCCTCGGCGAGGGCCTTCGCCACGTCGCGCACGGCCTTCTCGTGGAACTCGACGTCGCAGACGCTCCCCTTGGCCTTGTGCTGATCGAGGAGGTGCTCGGCCGTCAGGTCGGCGATCGGCGTGTCGTGCTGGTGCAGGCTCGTGACGACGACGCGAGCCGGCTCGGTGCCGGCGGCCTCGGCGAGGGCCTCGCGCCAGCGTTCATAGGCGTCGTTGCGGATCTCGCACCAGTCGATGGCCGCGACGACGATCGGCTTGCCGGCACCGAGCAGGACGAACCCCTTGGCCCAGAGGGGCTCGAGGATCTTTTTAGCGGGCGCGATGCCGCCCCCCATGAGCGGATGGCCCAGCGGAGGGGTGACGTCGGCCGAGAACGTGGCAAGCCGCAGTGTAGGCGGCGCGGCCAGGGCGTGGGCTAGACCCGCCGAAAGGCAGGCCGCGAAGGTGCTCAGGGCGGTGCGACGATTCATCGTGTCCTCGACGAATGACGGTCCGGCCGCGCCAAGGTGCCCGGGATCATCCGAGGCGGGATGAGGCACGCGACGGCCTGGCCTCGGTTCGGCAGGCGATTCACGGGGAGGGAACGCTTCGAGGTGGTTCGGCCCCACTCGGCCGCCGCAGTTCACCCTTCGCGCCCCGGATGAGGGATTGTCGCGCAGGGCCCCGGCGTGGTCAATGATGCAGCCGATCTCGTCGAGACTCGAGCGATCGGGGATGATCCTCAGGCCGGAGATCCCTGTTCGGGCGTCTTCGGGACATATGCGAAGCGGTAGTCCTCGCCGAGCTGGAATCGCGAGATGTAGATCACTTCCTGCGCGTGCCCGCCGAGGTGTTCAATGGGTCTCCAGATAGCGTACAGGATGCTTTGCTCGGAACCCTGGATCCGGCGCCGGTCGAGTAGCGATGAAGGGTCGAACGAGGCGAGGACTGCGTCGGATTCGGCGATGGCCTGGCGAAACCGCTGCAGGAGTTCCGCCTTGGGGAGCTGCTCGCGCGCGGCAAATTCGGCGGGGCGGTCGCGAGTATCGGGCGTCCCGCCGACACCGGAGATGATCCATTGCCGGATGTTCCCGCTCAGGTGCAACAGGATGTTCGCGACGCTGTTCATCGACTCGGTGGGACGCCACCAGACCTGGTCTTCGCTCAACTGATTGACGCAATGCTCAATCATGCCGGCGCGGTTCTTCAGGCGTTCCCGGGCCAATTCAATGTAGGCACGCCCGATCTCCTGGGTCTCGCTCATCGCCGTATCTCCGTCGTTGGGTTTGGAACCGACACTCGGCCCTGACAATGGGAAGCCGCCCGGAGTTCACCTTCGGCCTATCGCGACGAAGGCCTCAGCGCGTCTGGGGGATCTGCTCGAAGGCCCAGTAGATGAAATCGGTGGCGGGTTGCTCGATGCCGAACGCCTTGAGCTTCGAGGCGATCTGTCCGCGATGATAGGTCGAATGGTTGACGACGTGCCGCAGGACGACCCAGGGGGGCAAGGTCGCCGACCTCGTCGCCCGGCGCAAGGTTATGGGCGTTTCCAGGGACTCCGGCGTCGCGGACTCGAGGAAAGCCGAGACGTGCGAGGCCGCTCGCTCGAGCCAGTCGGCCACGGCATCGACGGTCCCGAGTTGCTCGGCCGTGGGGCTCGACTGAACGTTCTCGCCGCTGAGCCCGCGCAGCCAACCCTCCTCGACGACCGCGATGTGATAGAGCGAGCTCTGGATCGAGGACCAACCCGGGTGCGGCTCGGCTTGGTACTGGTCGGGGCTCAAGGCTCGACACGCCCCGAGCATACGGGCGTTGGCCCAACGGTTGTAATTATAAAGCGAGACAAAGTCATCATGCATCAGCATCACTCCATTGTCGTGAGATCGAGCCGGAATCCAACTCTTATGCGTCAGTGCCAGGACCTCCGGCGGGATCCGGTCGAGCCAGCCCAGCGAGAGGACCGCCCAGAAGCCGATGCCGATGGCCTCGGCGGCGTCGTGCCGCAGCGAGGTTGCTCGAGGGGCTCCCGACCACTCGATCACGCGGCGGGCGAGCGAGTCGGCACTCCGCTTGGCCCGGTCCCGGCCCCGGATGTCCTTCGCGTGGAAGAGGTCGACCCGCCAATCCTCGGCGCTGATGCTTCGCGTGGCAATCCCCCGGTGTTTGGCAGCACGGCTCCAAACTTCGGCGATCGGTCCTCCCCCTTCCAGGACGAGGAACCCGAGGTCCGCGAAACCGGAGAGGATGCCATGCACGCCCCTCCGAAGCGCCTCCCGATTGGCGAAATGCTGCGAGCGGTAGCCGATCAGCCGGCCATCCCCGTCGAAGGTGGCCAGGCCGGTCCGCAAACCCAGGTCCACGGCGAGCAAGGTAGCCATTAACTGAAGACTTGTCCAGACATCGCGATCGTCAAACCCCGAGGATCATTGAGCCCCAGGGCTACTCGCTTCGAGTACGATGGCCTTACCACCTGTCTATCACGAATAGACGCCTCGCTCCATGAGGCGACCAAGGGCGAACGAAATCCCCATGGAACCGACGTCGACGGCCAGAGTCAGCGAGTTCGACCACCTCGTGTTCACGGTCGCGAGCATTGAGGCCACGCTCGCATTCTACAAGCAAGTGCTGGGGATGGAGCCGGTCCAGTTCGGCGAGGGGCGGCAGGCGCTCGCCTTCGGCGACCAGAAGATCAACCTGCACCAGCAAGGCGCGGAGTTCGAGCCCAAGGCGAAGTGGCCGACCCCCGGCGCGATCGACCTCTGTTTCCTGGCGACGACACCGCTCGAGGAGTTCATGCGGCACCTCGAGGCCTGCAAGGTGGCGGTCGAGCTGGGCCCGGTCTTCCGCACGGGCGCAAGAGGGCCGATCCTCTCGGTTTACTTCCGGGATCCGGACGGGAATCTCATCGAAGTCGCCAACCAGGTCGAGTCGCCAGACCTTTCGGGCTGAGACGATTTCGAGCGAAATCCGAGAAAGTCAGATTGAGGGCGTCGGATTACGCAGATAGAGGGTGACCTGGCTGAGTCGTGGGGAGGAGCCGCGGGATGTCGAGCCGAATTGCCGGGGCATGGGCGGGCCAACTGGATCAATTGCTCAAGCGAGGCGCCATCGCCAGCGCGGGCGAGGGCCAGTTGCTGGAACGCTTTGCCAAGACGCAGGATGAGGCCGCCTTCGCGGCGATCATCGCCCGCCACGGGCCGATGGTGCTCGGCGTCTGCCGACGGGTCCTGAGGGACGAGCATGACGTGGAAGACGCCTTCCAGGCCACCTTCCTCGTCCTGGTGCGCCGGGCCAATGGTATCCGCAACGGCGACCTCGTGGGGCACTGGCTGCACGGCGTCGCACATCGGGTCGCGGTGAGGGCGAGGGCCCACGCCGCTCGCCGGTTCGTCCGCGAGAAGACGGGGTTCGACGAGATCGGGGCGTTCTCCGACGACGAGTCGGGGGACGTCGGGTTCGACGAGACCCGCAGCGTGCTCGACGAGGAACTCGGGAGGCTGCCCCAGTCGCTCCGAGCTCCGATGGTCCTCTGCTACCTCGAAGGGCTCACGCACGACGAGGCGGCCCGCCGCCTCGGCTGGCCGGTGGGGACCGTCAGGAGCCGGATGGCCCGGGCCCGCGACCTGCTCCGGCAGCGGCTGAGCCGCCGGGGGCTCGTGGCCTCCTCGATCCTCCCGGCTCGCCCGTTCCTCCTCCACGAACCGAGCCAGGTTCTGCTCGACGCCACCATCGAGGCCTCGTTGGCCTTCGCCCGGCACCAGGCGGCATCGTCGGCCCTGATCTCCAGCACCGCCGGCGTCCTCGCAAATGGAGTGATCCACGCCATGACCCTCTCGAAGATCAAGCTCGTCGCGGGACTCGCCGTCGCCGCCTGCGCCCTGTCGGTCGGCGGCTATCAGACGTACGGCAAGGGTTCGGGAACCGAGAATGAGCCGAACGCCTCGGCCGTCGCCGCAGCCCAGCCCGGCGATAAGCCCGAGGCCATCAACGAAGCCCTCGACAAACTTCAAAAAGAGCTCGCCGCCTCCTCCAAGCGCAACAACGATCTGCAGAACGAGTTGAAGCAGCTCCAGGATGAACTGAAGGCGCTGCGAGTCTCGTCGAACAACCCGGCGCACTCTCAGGAGAAGGGCCAGCGCAAAGGCGTTGACGTCCGAAGCATGAGCCGGGCCAGGTCGGAAGCCTCGTCGTCGTCGTCCTCGACACCGAAAGCGGTGACAAAGCCGAATCGGGCCATGGGAGGCATGATGGGTGGAATGGGCGGCGGGATGGGCGGGATGGGCATGATGGGTGGAATGGGCGGCGGGATGGGTGCCATGGGCATGATGGGCGGAATGGGCGGCGGGATGGGTGCCATGGGCGGGATGATGGGAGGCCCGGCCCAGAATCGGCTCAACTACATCTCTAACGGCTCGCTGATCGTGATCCCGTCTCCCGAAGGGGATCAGGTCACGGCTTACAGCACGGAGACGGGGACCCAGGAAGCACTCCGGCTATTCGACTCCAAGGAGCCTGAGAGGAAGGTGATCCCACTCGTCACCAAGGGGGTTGCGGCACTCGCAATTGAAGGCCCGGAGATTTCTCGGATCGCCGTCTATAACTCGGTTGATGGCAAGTGGTATCCGCAAGATCTGAAGGAGCCGGTCGAAGGCGCAACGCCGGTCTTCGTCGACGAAGTGGGCTTCTATGGCCTGGGCCGTTATGTCTATGCCTTCAGTGCAGAGGCCAAGCGCTGGGCCGTGCTGACCCTCCCCGAAGGTGCCGACGCAACGCCCGTCGTCCAGAACAATGCGGTGCTCGTCGATCACGACGGCCACCTCTATGTCTTCAGCAAGAAGATCGGCAAGTGGGTCGACATCGACACCCGCTCGGATTCCAAGGCCGGCAAGCCTGCGAATCCTCAGGAGAAGGACTGACGGCTCGAGGCTCTCATCCTACTCGAGGCAGGCGCAACTCGAAGAGAGTTCCGCCTGCCTCGCCGCGTTTCGAACGATTGAGACAGCCCTTGTGGCCGGGGGCGGCCGTTGGGTATTGAAGGGGGGTCGCGGTCGAGATACCTGCCTTCGCTGAAATGCCCTGAGAGAGCTTGCCATCATGTCCAGCGGGATGACGTTCGAGGACTTCGCGTTGGGCCAGACGTACCGCTCGGGCCCCGTGACGATGGAACTCACGGCCTTGAAAGCGTTTTCGGCGGAGTTCGACCCGCAGCCGTTCCACCTGGATGAGGAGGCCGGCAAGGCCTCGTTCTTCGGCGGGCTCGTCGCGAGCGGCTGGCACACGGCGGCCCTGACCATGAAGCTCCTCACGTCGAGCGATCTCAAGGTCGAGGGGGGCCTGATCGGCGTCGGGATCGACGAGTTGAAGTGGCCAAGGCCGGTCAAGGCGGGGGATCGACTCACCCTCGAGCTCGAGGTGATCCGCCTCCGCACCTTGAAGTCGCGTGACGACAAGGGGCTCTTGACGGTACAGTCGACGACCAAGAATCAAGACGGCGAGCCCGTCCTGACCATGATCGTCAACATGATCGTCCCCCGTCGGCCGAGCTGAGCCGACGGAGGTGACGAGTCCGCACCGCGAGCCGAGACGTCTAGCCATGGCATTGCTGAGCCTGAGGAATGTGAGCCTGGCCTTCGGAGGGCCCCGACTGCTCGACGGCGTCGAGCTTCAGATCGAGCGAGGCGAGCGCGTCTGCTTGCTCGGACGCAACGGCGAGGGCAAAAGCACCCTGCTCCGCCTGCTCCAGGGGCAGCTCGCCCCCGACGAAGGCGAGGTCATCCGCCAGCAAGGCCTGCGCGTCGCCCGCCTGACCCAGGACGTCCCCCAGGACCTCACCGGCGACATCGCCGAGGTCGTGGCGCAGGGACTGGACGCGGAGGACTCGGCGGGGCCCCACGACCATCGCGTCGAGGCCGTCATCTCCCGGATGGGGCTCGACGCCACCTCGCGGTTCGAGGCCCTCTCCTCGGGGATGAAGCGGCGCGTCCTGCTCGCGCAGGCGATCGTCGCCGAGCCCGACATCCTCCTGCTCGACGAGCCGACGAACCACCTGGATATCGAGGCCATCCGCTGGCTCGAGGAGTTCCTCCCCCGCGCGGGGCTGACCCTGATCTTCGTCACCCACGACCGCGTCTTCCTCGGCAAGCTCGCCACCCGGATTCTCGAGCTCGATCGCGGCCATCTCTTCGACTGGTCGTGCGACTACGCCACCTTCCTCGCTCGCAAGGAAGACCTGCTCGCCGCCGAGTCACGCCACAACTCGCTCTTCGACAAGAAGCTCGCGCAGGAAGAGGTCTGGATCCGCAAGGGGGTTGAAGCCCGGCGTACCCGCAACGAGGGCCGCGTCCGCGCCCTCAAGGCCCTGCGCGAGGCCAGGAGCCAGCGACGCGACCGCCAGGGGACGGCCAGGATGAAGGCCCAAGAGGCCGAGCGCTCCGGCACGATGGTCATCGAGGCCAAGGGGGTGAGCTTCGGCTACGCCGAGCGGACCGTGATCAAGGACCTGACCACGACGATCACCCGCGGCGACAAGATCGGGATCA
This sequence comes from Singulisphaera chitinilytica, assembly GCF_049331405.1. Taxonomy (NCBI): domain Bacteria; kingdom Pseudomonadati; phylum Planctomycetota; class Planctomycetia; order Isosphaerales; family Isosphaeraceae; genus Singulisphaera; species Singulisphaera chitinilytica. Next base: position 3,331,182 of record NZ_CP186274.1, on the reverse strand, counting down.
TCGGCCCCAACGGCTCGGGCAAGACCACCCTGCTCCGCCTCCTCCTCGGCAAGCTCACGCCGCCGGAAGGCTCCATCCGCCTGGGCACCAACCTTGAGATCGCCTACTTCGACCAGCTCAAGGCGACCCTCGACGAGGAGAAGACGGTCCAGGAGAACGTCGCCGACGGCTACGACACGATCTACATCAACGGCCAGCCCCGGCACGTCCTGGGCTATCTGCAAGACTTCCTCTTCCCGCCCGACCGGTCGAGGAGCCTGATCCGCTTCCTCTCGGGGGGCGAGCGCAGCCGACTCCTCCTGGCCAAGCTCTTCACCAAGCCGTCGAACGTGCTCGTGCTCGACGAGCCGACCAACGACCTCGACATGGAGACCCTCGAACTGCTCGAAAGCCTGCTGGTGGACTACCAGGGGACCGTCCTGCTCGTCAGCCACGACCGGGCCTTCCTCAACGACGTCGTCACCAGCACCCTCGCGATCGACGCCCAGGGGCAGGTCAAGGAATACGACGGCGGTTACGACGACTTCATCCGCCAGCGCTCGCAGGAAGAGAAGGTCGAGCCCGCCGCCGAGGCCTCGGCGACTAAGGCGGCCGAAAAGCCTCGCGAAAAAACGCGCAAGCTCTCGTTCAAGGAGCAGCGCGAGATGGAAGCCCTCCCCGGCAAGATCGACGTGCTCGAGACCACCATCGCCGGCTTCCACGAGGCGATGGCCGACCCCTCGTACTACCGCAAGTCGAGCGACGAGATCGCCAAGAGCAAGGCCGAGCTCGACGCCGCCGAGGCCGACCTGGCTGCGGCCTACGCCCGCTGGGAAGAGTTGGAGAGCCTCGGCAACGCCTGAGCTGGTCAGTTGATGAGATACTGGCTCACGAGTTCCTGGAAGGCGCGACACTGATCCTCGACCCAGGCGTTGTCGCGCCCGAGTTCCTGACCCATCAAGCTCGCGACGGCCGGGGCGATATCCAGGCTCGCCCGGGCATCCAGGATCAGGGCTCGTGTCCGCCTGGCGAGGACGTCCTCGACCGTCCTCGCGGACTCGAAACGAACCGCCCAGACGACCTCCCCCATCAGGTAGGGGAGCCTCGGATGGAGCGGCGGCGACCATTCGGGCCGCTCTGCGCAAAGCCGATTCAGGGCCGGGCGATCCGACCCGTAGACGGCGCGAGGTTCGTCCGGCGAGACATCCTCCGCCCCGTGGAGCTTCCAGGTCGAGGTCACGCAGGGACGCGTGGCGAGGCCCCCCACCTCAACGGCCTGGTCGACGGCCTGCTCCGCCATCAGGCGATAGGTCGTCCACTTGCCGCCGGTGATCGTGACCAGGCCGGTCTTCGACGTTGCCAGGTGAAGCTCTCGCGAAAGCTTCGAGGTCTTGGAGGTATGGTCGTCCTTCAGAAGCGGCCGGAGACCCGCGAACTGGCTGAGGACGTCGGAGGTCTTGGGGGCCTTCACGAGGTACTTGCCGGCATACTCGAGCAGGTACGCCACATCGTCCTTGGAGGGTCTGGGCTCCCACTCGATGTCGTCGACGGGGGTGTCGGTGGTGCCCAGCAGGACGCGGTCATGCCAGGGGATCGTGAAGAGGACGCGGCCGTCCTCGGTCCTGGGGATCAGCAACGCCGAGTCGCCGGGCAGGAAGCTGCGGTCGAGGACCACGTGAATCCCCCGGCTCGGGGCGATGATGCCCCGGGAGCTCGGCTCGTCCATGGATCGGATCGCGTCGACGAAGACCCCGGTCGCGTTGACGACGCAGCGCCCCTGGATCTCGAAGTCCTCGCCGGTCTCGGCATCCCTGGCCGTCACGCCGGAGGTCTGGCCGTTGCGATGCAGGATCGACGTGACGGGGCAATAGTTGAGGGCACATCCCCCCTGGTCGAGCGCCGTCCTCAGCAGGGCGATCGCGAGGCGGGCGTCGTCGAACTGGCCATCGTAGTAGAGGCTCCCCCCTTGCAGCCCTTGCGGGCGCAGGGTCGGGAGCCGGGCCAAGGTCTCGTCGCGGCCGATCGAGCGGGAGGCCCCGAGCCCAAGCGAGCCGGAGAGGAGGTCGTAGACCTTCAGGCCGACTCCGAAATAAGGGCGCGACCACCAGTTATACGCGGGGACGACGAAGGCCATGTCATGGACGAGGTGCGGGGCGTTCTGCCGCAGGAGCCCGCGCTCGCGGAGAGCCTCGCGGACCATGCCGACTCGCCCCTGCTCGAGGTAGCGGACCCCGCCGTGGACGAGCTTGGTGCTCCGGCTCGACGTCCCCTTGGCGAAGTCGTGCGACTCGAGGAGCAGGGTCCGATAGCCTCGCGTGACCGCATCGACGGCGACGCCCAGGCCGGTGGCCCCGCCGCCGATGACGACGATGTCCCAGGTCTCGCCGGCACGGACGCGGTCGATCATGGCTTGTCGCGTCATCGTGCTCCTCGAGCTTGCGTCGTAGAAGTAGGGCCAGGCCCTTGGTTTCAGTTCGACCGGGCTTCCGCGTTCTCGGCCGCCTCGACGGGCGCGGTGGGCGTCCGCTTCTTCCGGGGCTTCGGCTGGTGCTTCCAGCGCCGGTGGAGCCAGAGATATTGCTCGGGCGATCGGCGGACCACCGCCTCGAGCGCCGAGGTATAGCGCTGGGTCAGGAGCTTGACGTCGTCGGCCTCGCCCGTCCACTCCCAGGGCTCGATCACGACCTCGCAGCCGACCTCATACTGGAAGCCGTCGCCGAGGCGCCTGGCATAGCCAACGACGACCGGGGCGTTGTGCTCGATCGCGAGGATGGCGATGGCCTTGTGCGTCGAGGCCGGCCGGCCGAAGAAGTCGACGAAGAGGCCGTTCTGCCCCGCGTCCTGGTCGGCGAGGAACGAGAGGACGCCCCCCGTCCGGAGGACTTCGAGCATCTGGTCGTACCCGCCCGACTTGGGGATCATTTTCTGCCCGGTCCGCTCCCGGAACGAACGCAAGAAACGGTCGAGATAGATATTATCAAGGGTACGCGCGACCGAGTGCGGCGGGAAGCCGAAGACCCCGAAAAGATACCCGGCCATCTCCCAGTTGCCGAAGTGGCCGCTCAGGAGGATCACCGGCCCCCCCTTGAAGAAGGCGTTGAGCACCTTCTCGTGGCCGACGAGGGTGATCCGATCCCGCCAGGTGGTCGGGTGGAGCTTGCGCGGGATGTGGAGGATCTCCATCAGCATCTTGCAGAAGTGCCGATAGACGCCCCGCACGATCTGGTCGCGCTCGGCATCGTTGTACTTGTCGCCGAAGGCCGACTTGAGGTTATCGAGCCCGACCTGACGATGCCGCTTGTCCACGCGATAGAGGATGGCCGCCAGGAACTCGGCAAAGGCGTACGACTGTTCGATCGTGAGCGCCTGGGCGATCCCGACGATCAGCCGAACCACGAGATATACGCTGTAATCCAGCACACGGTTGCGGCGCCGCATCGGTCACTCCTTTGACGCTCGATCCCCGAAGGATGCACACCCCAGGCCCGGCTCGCGGCGGGACTCGAAGCCCGGGCTCCCCCCGGACTCCTTGACCTTCAGCAAGACGCTCATCGATCCTCGTACGGCAGCCGGATCGCCTTGCCTTCTTTCGACGACTGATAGATCGCGCGGATGATCTCGACCGACTTGCGCCCTTCCCGGCCGTCGACGAGGGGCTCCCCCCCTTCGTCGATCGCCCTGAGGAAGTCGGCGAGTTGGTCGCGATGCCCCGCGTGGTTGATCCCCCTGGGGTCGCTCGCGCCGGCGGCAAACCCCGACGAGCCCCGCATCTTCTCGAGGATCGACGCATCCTCGGGAGCCTCATTGGCGAAAGTCCAGAGCGTGATGTCATCCTGCTCGACGCGGGCCGAGCCGAACTCGCCGTGGATCTCGGTCCGCTTGAGCAGCCCGGGATAGGCGCTCGTGGCCGCCTCGATGACGCCGAGGGCCCCGTTCTTGAACCGGATGGCGGCGACGGCCGTGTCCTCGACCTCGATGCGCTCGTGAACCAGGAGGCCGGTGAGCGCCTGGATCGTGTCGACGTCCCCCATCAGCCACGAGATGAGGTCGACGTTGTGGATCGCCTGGTTCATCAGGGCGCCGCCGCCGTCGAGGTCCCAGGTCCCTCGCCAGCCGCCCGAGTCGTAGTAGGCCTGGGTCCGCCACCACTTGACGTAGGTGTCGCCCAGGGTGAGGCGGCCGAACCGGCCCGAGTCGATCGCACGCTTGAGGGCGATGTTCGACTCGCTGAACCGGGAGGGGAAGATCGTGCAGAGGCGGACCCCGGCATCGTCGCAGGCCTGGATGATCGCGTCGCAACGGGGGAGCGTGATCTCGAGCGGCTTCTCGACCACGACATGCTTGCCGGCCTTCGCCGCCTGAATGCTCGGCTCGAGGTGGGCGCCGCTGGGCGTGCAGACGCAGACGATGTCGAGCCCGGGGTGGGCGAGCATCTTCGTGAGGTCGTCGTAGACGACGCAGTCGCCCCCGGCCAGGTCGGCGATCTTCTTGCCGTTGGCCGGGTTGCGGCTGAAGGCGGCGACGACGCTGGCACCTTCGATGTCATTGATCGCGCGGGTGTGGAACTCCGCAATCATCCCGCAGCCGATGATGCCAAAGCCGTGCGTCGCCATATGGTTTTTCTCGACTCCAGATTCTCAGGTTACTTCCAGACGACGCGGACGATCCGGTGCTTGCCGACCCGGACGATCAGGCCTTCCTGCACCTCGACCAGGGCCTTCACGTCGGAGACCGACGTCCGCTCAGGTCCGATCGAGACGCCGCCCCCCTCGATCACGCGCCTGGCATTCGAGGTGCTCTGCTCGAGCCCAAGGCCCACGAGCAACCGGGGGATCGCGATCTTGCCTTCGACGTCAAGCTGGCTCCGATCGAAGGGGGCCACCTTGATGTCGTCAGGGTCTTCCCCCTTGGCCCGCTTGCGGAACTCATCGGCCGCGGCGTCAGCCTCGGCCCGAGAGAGCAAGCCGGAGATGATCTCCTTGGCCAGGAACTCCTTCGAGTCGCGCGGGTTGACACCCGGGGCGAGGAGTTGGTCGACCTCGGCGATGGAGATGTCGGTCAGCAGCGTGAAGTACTGCCGCAGGGGCTCGTCGGGGATGCTCATGAGCTTGCCAAAGAGGTCGCTCGCCGACAGCCCGATGCCGATATCATTCCCCAGGCTCTTGCCCATCCGGCGCGTGCCGTCGGTGCCGACGAGGATCGGCATGGTCATCGCGACCTGGGGCCGCTGGCCGCGGGACTGCTGGAGCCCCCGGGCGACCATCAGGCTGAACAGCTGCTCGGAGCCGCCGAGTTCCACATCCGCCTTGATCTCGACCGAGTCCCACCCTTGCATCAAGGGGTAGAGGCACTCGTGCAGGTAGACCGGCTTCTCGGCGGCGAGCCGCTTGGCGAAGTCCTCGCGGGCCGAGATCTGCGAGAGGGTCATCTGCCGGGTCAGGTCGAGCACGTCGAGGAACGACCACTTCGAGAACCAGTCGCCGTTGTGATGGACCTCGGCGCGGTCAAGGTCGATGATCCGCCCGACCTGCCTCAAGTAGTCCTTGGCATTCGAGGCGACCTGCTCCTCGGTCAGTGACGCGCGGGTCTCGTCGCGTCCCGAGGGGTCGCCGACGAGGGCCGTGTAGTTGCCGATGATGATGACGGCAGTGTGGCCCAGGTCCTGGAACTGCTTCAACTTCCGTAGCGGCACGGTGTGGCCGAGGTGGACGTTGATCCCGGTCGGGTCGATCCCGTACTTCACGCGCAGGGGCACGTTGTCCTTGACCGATTTCTCGAGCATCTTGAGGAAATCGGCCTCGGGGACGATCTCTTCCACGCCCCGGCGAAGGATCTGCAACTGTTCGCTGACGTCCCGCATCGAAAACACCGCCTCCTCTAGGTCAGTAGCGCCCGCCGATTCTAGGCGTTAGGTTGATTTCGGGCAAGGTGGCCGTAAGCTTCAACGTTGCGATGCGCTTCGGCTTCAGGACAGTTGCCTGCCCGCGTCCCCCGGACCTCGATCCATGACGGCTTCTCCCGCCCAACTCGCCGCTGTCCTGCTACGCTTCATCCTCTCGATCACCCTTTTCGGGATGGTCATGGCCTGGGCCTGGGCATTCATGCAGCTGAGGGATCGGAAACCCCTGCTCGAGCCGTCGAAACGGATCGACGCCCCCTGGACCTTGACGACCGTTGGCATCGTCGTCATGACCTGGCTGCTCGTCCAGATCGCCATCTCGGTCATCTACATGGCCGCCAGCGGCCAACTCACGCCCGTCCCGCCCGCCGAGGGGAAGCCCAAGGCCCTCGGGAAGATGTCGTCCGCAGAATTGATGGCGATCACGAGCATCGCGAACCTGGTCCTCCTGATCCTGATCCCGATCGCCCTCAGCACGGCGACGAGGGCGCCGCTGCGGGCGCTCGGCCTGCAATGGGCCGGCCTGAAGCGGAACGTCTCCGCGGGCGTCATGGGGTTCCTGATCACGACGCCGGTGGTCTACTTCGTGAACTTCACGGCCTCGAGGCTCTGGCAATACCTCGGCCAAAAGTCGCTGGAGCATCCCGTCCAGGACATGATCGAGGCCAATTTCGGAATCGGAAGCGCGATCATCGCCTTGATCTCCGCTGTGGTCCTGGCCCCCGCCGCCGAGGAGTTGATCTTCCGGGGCCTGATCCAGGGCTGGCTCGCGAATCAGTTCAGGCCTGTCGTGATCTCGCACCGCCCCTCGCACGACGACCTCGCCTTCCCCCAGGAAGACCTGATCCTCGAATCCCTCGATTCGGAGGTGAGCTTCCCCGCCGACTCGGAGCCCAAAGACTCGAGCGTCCTGGTCCCGACGACGACGCGAACGCTCGCGATCGTCGCGACCTCGGTCCTCTTCGGGGGCGTGCATATCGCTCAGTGGCCCGCGCCGATCGCGATCTTCGTCCTCGCGCTCGGCCTCGGCTGGATCTACGACCGGACGGGGAGCCTCATCGCCCCGTTCGTCATGCACGCACTTTTCAATGGATTAGCGACCATCCTACTCTTCCACTCGATGCTCCAGCCGAAGCCCGCCGTCGACGCCCACAAGCCGCCGGGGCCCGCCATGCAGACTCATGTTCATTTGCCGAGCATCGCAGCCGTGCACTCCCGTTCATCCCGCCCATGAACGAAAGATATCGTTGCTTTCATTCTAGAATTCGTGACTTTTTCCTGTTGCCGCAATCGTTCGCGACTGTTAGATTCACCGGCGTGTCTACCAAGCCCGTGATCATCCCTCATTTTCGACCCGTTCCGGTCACGTAGGATTTTCGGGCAGAAGGGGTCCTCCCGCCTTTCGGGGCCTCCTCAGACGTCCGGAATGAACGGGTTGAAGCGCGAGGCAGGGATGGTCCGATGAGTTAGGCACTTGCCGGTGTTTTCGCGCGGAGCGGTTGGAACAGGCGAGGCTCCCCGTTCGTATGACGGGGAGTCCGATCGGTTCAACCGCGAAATTGTCGTCTCGTTGCGGTCGTGTCGACCGAGGAACGGCCGGACTACCGGTTCCACGATGGCGTTCCTGAGCCAGGACGGATGGGGTCCTTCCCGGCGCAATCGAGTGGCAGGACAGGTCCCCGGTGGTTGAGGACTTGTTCTTTCACGGGGAGTTAATGTCGATGAGCGAGTCGAATCCTAAGAGAAACGCACCTGTGCATTCGGGTTTTGAGTGGGCAGGCACTGTGGCTCGCATCCGTCGCGGTGGGAAGTCTTCCCGCGCGGGGCGTCGCTCGGCGTTGTTGGGAGTTTTGACCGCCGCTTATGTGAACTCGAACCGCGGAAGCGGGAGCCGCTCGACCGAAGCCCGGCCCGGCACCGATCGTTCCTGAACGATCCCGGAGACCGCTCGAGAGCGTCTCACCACTCTCCTGCCAAAACAAACATCGCCCCGGCACCTCGAATCCGAGGAGCCGGGGCGATCTCATTTGATGCCCTTCCCTTCCCTCTTCAAGCCCTCAGACACGGACCGCGACCCGAGGTACACCCGAAATCTCGCCGAGCCCCCCCGCGCTCACCGGCGACGCAATCTGGCCAATGCCATGAGGGCCTGACGCGAGAACTGGGGCACGCCCGAATCCAGGACCGTGTCGACGGAGGCCGGCGACATGATTGAGCGGCCGAACGGCATCTGGTTCACGTAAAAGGGCGGGGTCGAGAGCCGAAGCTTGACCTGCCCGAACGAGCCGAGCCCCGTCACCGAAGCCAGGCTCGTGGAACTGCCCCCCGTGACGCGCCCCATCAGGGTCGAGCGGCGGAAGACGGGGTTGAGGATCTGGAGCCGGTTCCCGTCCCCGTTGGCGAACCGCGTGAGGTCGAGCACGCCGCCGCCGTTGAGTCGAAGCGTCACGCTGCTCCCGCGACTATCGGGATAGACGAGCGTCGACCCTCGGCCGAAGTAGGCGTCGTAGACTCCCGACGCGATCCTCAGGCCGCCGGGGTCGGTAACCCCCACGACGCGGACGTGATAGAACTGGTTGCTCCCCAGCGGCGTCGCGAAGTGCAGGTTGACGGTGTTGTTCGCCGGGTTGTATGAGACCGCCGAGACGCCGACCGGCGAGTCATCGCCCGTGCCGAACCGTCCATCGGCCCCGACGGACACGACCTGGAAATGACTCGGGTCGAGGGCCGACGCCGCGTCGAGCGGCTTGTTGAAGAAAAGCGTGACGTCGCCGAGGCCGGTCGACGGCCCCGAGAGCCGGATCTCCTGGACGTCGGGGGCGACCGTATCCTTGTTGAGGACGTTGACCCAGATCGTCGACGCCGCCCCATCTCCCAGCGTCGGACCGCCCGTCGGCGTGATGAGCCGGAGCGCGATCGTCGGGTCGGTCTGGTTGTAGGCGTAGGCGATGATCGGCACCGAGAAGGTCGCGATCGTCTGTCCGGGCTGGAACGTCAGGGTCCCCGCCACTGGCAGGAAGTCGACCCCCGGCTTCGCGGTCCCCCCCTCGGGCGTGCAGTAGACGACCGTCGCCGGGCCTCGTGCCCCCCCTTGCCGCACGACGGTGATGACGGCCCGCCCTGCGTTGTTCGTCACGCCGAAGACAGCGTTCGCGAAAGAAAAGCTCCCCGGCGACTCCAGCACGTTCAACGAAGCCTTGGCGAGATTATTCCCCGTCGCGAGGTCGTCCTCATCCGAGGAGATGCTGATACTATTGGACGTATTCGCGATCTGATCCGCACGGATCACGAAGCTCACGGTCCTCGACGCGCCGACGTCTAGCGCCCCGATCCCCAGCGTCACGACGTTCCCGCTCTGCGAGACACCCGCGATCCCCGGGCCGGCCGAGACGAACACGGCCCCTTGCGGCAGGACGTCCTTCAAGACCACATTCGTCGCCTGGCTCGGCCCTCGATTCGTGGCCGTCACGGTGTAGGTGACGGTCTGCCCGGCGTTCACGGTCGAGGAATCGCCCGAGATCGACACGGTGAGATCGGAAGCCCGTGCGACCGGGGCCGAGGCACTCGCGGTGTTGTCCGACTCATCCGCGTCGGGCAGGTCGCTCGTCACCGTCACGCGGTCCGTCACCAGTTGATCCGTCGAGGAGACCACCGACAGCGTCAGCGTGACCGAGGCCCCGCTCTTCAGGCTCGCGATGCTGTCGGTGACGACCCCGGAGGATGCGATCGCCACCCGATTCCCCGCGCCATCGACCGCCGACACGACGGAGACGCCGGCTGTGAGCGTATTCACGACCGACACATTCGTGGCGTCGTATGGCCCGTGATTGGTCACGGTGACGATGTACGGGAACGCTCGACCCACGAAGAGGGGCCCGTTCGGCGGCGTGACCTGCACCGAGAGGTTCGCGCTCGGGGCGACGGCCGTCGTGACCGAGGCGAAGTTATCGGACGGATCCGAGTCGAAGACGTTCGCCACGACGTTCGCCGAGAGCGTGAACGACGGTGCCGCGTTCCCAGCCTGCACGACGACGGTGACTGTCGCCGAGATCCCCGGCAGCAGATTCGCGAGCTCGACGTCGAACCCGCCATCGCTGGCGGTGAAGTCCCCCTGACTCGTCGCGATCGACTTGATCGTGACGCCCGCCGGGATCGCCCCGCGGAGGATGACGCCGGTCGCCTCCGAGGGCCCCTGGTTCGTCACGACGAGGTCATAGGTCGCCGTCTGACCCGCGAGGATCGAGCCTTCGTGCGGCCTGATGACGACGCCGAGATTCGCCACGGTCTGCACGTCGGTCGAGGCGGACGCCTCGGCAAGGTGGACGTCGGACGGCGGCAAGGTCGCGGCGAGGTTGAAGGCGACGTTCGAACTCGCCGCCTGCGTAACCTGGAACGAGAGCGGGATGCTGATCGTCTCGCCGGGCGCAAGGCTCGCGACCGTCGCGACGATGTTCCCATTCGCGTCGATGGCGGCCCCCGGGAAGCCGCCGTTGAAGACCAGGCCCGCCGGGATCAGGCCGGCGACCGAGATGCCGGTGGCCGTCGTCGTCCCGACGTTCGTGAGCTGCGCGGTATAGGTGAGCTCGTCCCCGACCTGGACCGCGGCGGGCGCCGCGAGGGAAAGCGCGAGGTTCGAGACGATCGTGCTGGCCGAGGCCGTGTTGTTGCCGAGACTCGGGTCGAAGGTCGACGACGTGACGGTCGCGGTGTTGGTGTAGATCGGCACGTCGGGGTCGGCCGAGGGGAGGACGACAACCGTGAGGATGACCGGGCCGTCGGACAGGGCCAGGCTCGCCAGAGTGGTCGTGATCACGCTGCCGTTGATGGCGGTCTGCCCCAGCGAGGAGCTGGCCGAGACGATGGTCGTCCCCGCCGGCAGCGTGTCGATCAGGGTCACGCCCGAGGCGTCGTTCGGACCCAGGTTGGTCAGAGTCACGGTGTAGGTGACGGTTTGCCCCTCGATCGCCTTCGCGTCCGAGGCCTGAACCTGGACCGAGAGGTCGCTGACGTTCCCCACCGGCGTGGTCACGCTCGCGACGTTGTTCCCCGCGTTGTTGTCGCCCGAGATGGTCGCGACGATGGCGGTGTTCGTGATCGAGGGGGCAGCCGCGGCCGTCGTCCGCACCACCACCGTGAGCGTCCCGGTGTCGCCCGGCCGGAGGTTCCCGAAGTTGACGATGAGTGAGTTCGAGCCGGTCGCGAGCGCCCCCGTGGTCGTCGCGCTGACGAGCGCGGTCCCGGCGGGCAGGAAGTCCGTCACCGTGACGCCCAAGGCCACGACGGCCCCCACATTCGTCACCGTGATGAGATAGGTTTGCGAGTCCCCGACGGCGAGCCGTCCCGAGGTCGGCTGGATGCCCACGGCGACGTCGGGCGTATCGGTGGTCGGGAGGTTCCTCGCGAACCCCGACGTATTGCCGGAGGCGTCGGTCGCGGTCGCGGTGAGGGTATATCCCAGCGGGACTGCCCTTAGGAAGGTCGCGTTGATGACCCCCGAGCCGTTGGCGTCCATCCGGAGGTTCTGGCTTCCGAGGAAGACCTCCCCCTCGCCGTATCCGGACGGGTCGTCCTTGCTGTTCGCGTAGAACTGGATCGTGTACGTCTGCCCCGGGACGCCGGACATCGTGCCGAGGATGCTGACCGAGTCGGGCTGAGTGCCTCGGCTCATCGCGCGGAGGGTCGGGGGTTGCTGCTGATGATTCCCGCTCCCTCCCAGGTCGATCCCGAGGCCCACGTTCGAGGCGATGACGTTGGAAAGGATCGCGTTATTTAAGACCCCGCCCACTAACGAAACACCGGCCCCCGACCCCGTCTGGGGGTTGCCGTTATACATGATCGTATTGCCGGCCTGGCCGCCGATGATGTTATTGCTGGAGACGAGCCGGATGCCGTCGCCGAGATTGCCGAGGTTCGCGTCGCCGGCGAACGCCTTGCCGATCAGGTTATTATCGATGACGAGCCCGTCGGTCTTGCCGGTGGTGAGCACGCCCGCGCCATTATTGCCGGAGATCACATTACCGAACGAGCCGCCGATCATGGACGTGCTCAGGCCGTTTGCTAAGATCCCGCCGGACCCATTCCCGACCCGGGAACTCCCCGTCGGATCGGTGCCGATGAAGTTGGCGTCGACGATCGCCCCGGCGATCGGGGTCAATCCGCCATGAAGGTCGATGCCGAATCCGCCGTTACCCGAGATGACGTTGCCTAATCGCTGATTCCCGTCCCCGACCCCAATCTGGACGGAGTCCCCGGCCAAGACCTGGATGCCGTCACCACCATTCGGCGAGGCTCCCGGCGATCCCGGCAATACACCAATATAATTTGATACAATAATATTATGGCTGCCGGCGCTTATGGTGATGCCGTTGCCGCCAAAGTTCGTGATGGCCAGGCCTTCGATCGTCGTATTACCGGCGGCGATGGCGAGCCCGTCGAACGCATTCGTCCCCGTAGGTCCGCCCGGCCCGACGATCGCGATCAGGGGCACGCCCGCGTAGTCGTGCTGAGAGGTCCCGTCGATCGTGAGCGGGACCGTGATCTTCGGCAAGGCCGTCTGGACGTGGATCTGCTGCAAGCCCGAACCGGGGATGGCGAAGACGATCTTGTCTCCCCCCGGCCCCTGATCCGCCTGCTGGATCGCCCAACGCAAGGAGCCCACGCTCCCGTCGTCGGAGATATTCGTGACGGTAAACTGGGTGAGGAGCAGTCGATCCTCCATGACCTCGAGGCATGGTCGGGCGAGCCTGAGCCCGGCCCTCCGGCCGACGCGCGCTCGCGGTTCCGATGCGTGGCTCATGTTGCTGACCTTATTCGTCCTCGGCGAATCGACCGTCGCGCGGAATTCCTCCCACGCCCAATACGATCCACCTTCCTCGACCGGCTTCGATGTTCAGTCCAGGTGCACAACATGGTGCCAGGGGTCGCCGATGACTGGTTTCTCCCGCCAGTCAACGCGAGGCCGTCGAGACTCCGTCCCGGTTTCTCGAGGTCGTCCTATCTCTCGACCTCGCTCCGAAACCGACGACTCTCAGCCAGGTCATAGAAATCAATCACAGGGCTCGATTTAAGGCGATCTTTTAACGCAGCCGAGCGACCATCAATGCAACCAACAAGATTGTCGCAAATCGCGGCCCAACCAAGAAAGAGAATTTCATGAGAAGCCGCCCTTCGACATCCTCGGTATCGAACTGAGGCGTTCAAATTGGTTCCGTTGCGCCTCCAAACTCATGAAAAGGAACTTCGACACCAGGACGCGTCGTCAATCTCCACCGAACCTAACGGCTCAACGCTGTGCCACCAAAACCCTCAGCCACGGCAGACGACCCAGGAAGCGAATTTGTCTGGCCAGGCAGCCCGACCGCAATGTGACGGTTGTCAAACTTACCGCGTATTCGTCGACCATCGCGAAATGGTTCGTTGGGATCGGGACGATCGGCGGAGATCCTCATCGTAGCAATCGAAATTCGAAACCAGGCATGGACACGATTGGATTCCATTTGAGGCCGACGACCTCGGCCGTCGCGAAATGACATGAAACGTGATCAAGGGGTCCGAGGCTTTTAAGATTTACTCATGTCAGTCTCGGACGGACCTTGCTTGGAACTCTCTTGCTCGACGGGGGATTTTGCCGGACCATGTTGGCAACCTGCTCATCTCGCGTCATGGGGTATAGTTGCCCGAAGGTGACGACTTCCTGGCAAGAATCGACCACCTCCCAAATTGTTGGCTCGATCATCTCTAATGCGAATTGGACCGTCATGGCCCATCGGACGGAGCCTCGCCGAGCAGACCCCCTGCCCGACATCACGGCATTCTTGCTCACCGCTGCGCAATTTCCGGGCACCAGATCACGGCCTGGGGGTATTCCCATTCTTCCAATACCCGATGACAGGTGAGTTTACGCCGCATGGGTCCTCCTGGTGCGCGATTTGCGGTACTGTAGTGCATCCTTCTTCTCGAGGCACGTAGGAACATCAATGTTGTCGATGCGTCATGGGGTCGATGCGAGACTCTTTGGTGAATACACGCTGACCGGGTACGACGAGATGTTCGCCGCCCCGGGGCAGATTCGTCCTCACTACGCGGCCCTCCATCAACGGCTCAATGCCTGGGGACTGGGTGAATTCGAATCACGCCGCCGCGCAGCCGACTTGCTGATGCGGCATCAGGGGATCACCTTCACCGTTTACGGGCGTGATCAGGGGGTCGAGCGCATCATCCCGTTCGACCCGGTCCCTCGGCTGATCGCCTCCGAGGAGTGGGATCACCTCGAGCGCGGGCTGAAGCAGCGCGTCCGTGCCCTCAATTTATTCATACACGACGTCTATCACGCGAGGATGATCCTCAGGGACCGCGTGCTCCCGCAGGACTTGGTCCTCGGGGCGTCGAGCTACCGTCGCGAATGCGTCGGCCTGCGAGTCCCGCGCGACATCTACATTCACATCAGCGGGATCGACCTGATCCGGGACGCACAGGGGAATTACCTGGTCCTCGAGGACAATGGCCGGACGCCCTCGGGCGTCAGCTACGTGCTCAAAAACCGGCAGGTGATGAAGCAGGTCTTCCCGTTCCTCTTCGAGCAGTACAACGTCCTGCCAAACGACGACTACGCCTCGAACCTGCTGGCGATGTTGCGCCACATCGCGCCCGAGGGCTGCGAGGATCCGACCGTCGTCGTGCTCACGCCGGGCGCATACAACTCGGCCTATTTCGAGCACAGCTATCTCGCCAGGCAGATGGGCGTGGAGCTGGTCGAGGGGCGCGACCTCTTCCTCGACAACGGCCAGATCTTCATGCGGACGATCCAGGGGCCCAAGCGGGTCGACGTGATCTACCGCCGGATCGACGACGACTTCATCGACCCCCTCACCTTCAGGCGCGACAGCCAGCTCGGCGTCGCCGGCCTGACGGGGGCCTACAGAGCCGGCCAGGTCGGCCTGGCGAACGCGATGGGGACCGGGGTCGCGGACGACAAGGGGATCTATCCGTTCGTCCCCGACATCATCCGCTATTACCTCAAGGAAGACCCGATCCTCCACAACGTCGAGACGTTCCGGCCGACGATCCCGTCGCACCAGCAGCACATCCTGGCCAACCTCGACAAGCTCGTGGTGAAGGCCGTGGACGGCTCCGGTGGCTACGGCATGCTCATCGGCCCCGCCTCGACGGCCGAGCAGCGGCAGGAGTTCGCGGACAAGATCCGCGACCAGCCCCGTTCTTACATCGCCCAGCCGACGATCACGCTCAGCCAACACCCCACGTTCATTGAGGACCACCTTGAGGGGCGGCACGTCGACCTTCGCCCGTTCATCCTTTATGGCGAGGAGATCAAGGTGCTGGCCGGCGGCCTGACTCGCGTGGCCCTGCCTCGCGGCAGCCTGGTCGTGAACAGCTCGCAGGGGGGCGGCACGAAAGATACCTGGGTCCTCCGCGGGAAGCCCCCCGGACCCAAGTCGGCGCTGGAGGGAGCTGCCTAAGATGCTCAGCCGCGTCGCCGAAAACCTCTACTGGATCAGCCGCTACATCGAGCGTGCTGAGAACGTGGCCCGCTTGCTCGACGTCGGGTTCCACCTCGAGCTCGATGCCAGCAGCATCACCACCGAGGGGACGTCGTCCCTCGGCCCGATCGAGAGCGTCCTGACGATCCTCAACTGCCGGGAGGCCTTCGAGAAGTCCCACACCGGCGAGGAGAAGGATCGGGACACGGTCCTCCGCTTCCTGACGTTCGAGCGGCAGAACAGCCACTCGATCCTCTCCATGCTCGCCAGGGCCCGAGAGAACGCGAGGGCCACGCAGGAGACCTTGAGCGGCGAGGCCTGGAGCCACGTCAATCAGGTCTACCTCTACCTCTGCAGCAAGAAGGCCCAGCGGCGGTTCGCCGCCAGCCCGCCTCGCTTCTACGACTCGATCAAGCGGTCCTGCATCCTGTTCGACGGGATCGTGGACGGGACCTTGCCCCGCGCCGAGGTCTTCCACTTCCTCCAGGTGGGCCGCTACCTCGAACGCGTGAACCAGATCAGCCGGATCCTCAACGTCCGCCTCGGCGGGGTCAACGAGGGGAGGGAGGTCGCCGACCTGACCCTGCCGATCGTCCACTGGTCGAGCCTCCTCCGGAGTTGCTCGGCCTACGAGACGTACCTCCGCGAACACCACGAGCGGATCGATCCCGAGGGGGTCGTCCGTTACCTCGTGCTCGACCCCGACTTCCCGCGAGCGATGCGATTCTGCGTCGCCCGCTGCTGGGAGTCCCTGCACGAGATCGCCGGGGGCGACGAGGACGAATACGGCACCGAGGCCGAGCGTCGCCTGGGCCGTCTGGACAGCGAGCTCCGCTACATCGACGTCGGCGAGATCTTCAGCCAGGGGTTGTCGAAGTTCCTCACAAGCATCCAGGACTCATGCAACCGGATCGGCGACGAGATCCACCACGCGTACTTCTTTTCGTGATCGTCACGGTTTCGCGGCGAAACGCCGCGTAACGCGGGTCGGCCGGCCTCTTGAAAGGAGGCCGGCCCCCTCTCCCAGGCCGTACGTTGAACCGAGGCTCTCTCCATGTTATTGCGCGTCTCCCACGAAACGAGGCTCAATTACACGGCTCCGGTGTCCGAGACGGTGTTCGAGGTCCGGATGGCCCCGCCATCGAACGAAGACCAGACCTCGATGGGCTATAACCTGCGGATCAGCCCGCAGGCGCCGGTGACCTCGTATCGGGATGGATTCAGCAATCGCGTCGACCTCTTCAACGTCGCGACCTTCTACAAAGAGCTCGCGATCCTGGCCACGAGCTACGTCCGGACACATCGCCGGAGCGGGCTCGAACGCTTGAACGGCGTCGAGTGGCCGGAGGACGGCGCCGGGATGGACGCGATCGAGGCCGCCGAGTTCTCTCAGCACAGCCCCCTCGTCAACAAGAGCCCCGCGCTGACCGCCTTCGTCTCCGAGCTTCCCAAACCCTCGGGTGCCCTGGCCGGGGTGGTGCGTAGCCTGATGGAAGCGGTCCGGAACCGGATCAAGTTCGAGCGCAAGGTGACGTCGGCCAACACGCCGGTGAGCGAGGCGTTGGATCTCGGCTGTGGCGTCTGCCAGGATTTCGCGCACCTCTTCATCGGGGCCTGCCGGGGCGTCGGGCTTCCGGCTCGCTATGTCAGCGGCTACATCAACGAAACGGGCGAGATCGCGACCCATGCCTGGGCCCAGTTCTGGGCAGGGCCCAAGGTCGGCTGGGTCGACGTGGATCCGACCCGGAATGACTTCGTCGCCGATGGCCACGTCCTCACCGCCGTCGGGCGAGACTACTCGGACGTTCCCCCCAACCGCGGCCTGTGGAAGGGGCGCGCCGAGGAAACCATGAATGTCGTGGTCAAGGTCGAGGCCATCGACCGGATCCCGATGGAGTGGAACGAGTGGGCCCCCATGGGACTTCGCCCCGGATCTTCGAGCTTCTCGCAGTTCCAGTCGCAGCGGATGGGGTCCTCCGTGCAGACCCAGCGCTCCTCGCGGAGCCCCTATCCCAACCAGCGTAGCGCTCGCTCGGGGCTCCATCAGCAGCAAGGCCAGCAGCAACAGCAGCAGAAGTAATCCGCAGTCGCTGGCGACTCACATCGGGTCGCATCCCCTCGCCTCAACGCGAGCGGTGCGGTTCGATCGCCGATCGATTCTCGGCGGAACGGAAGATCGCGAGCCGGGTCGAGGGGCGAAGACACCTCCGTTCGCTCGCGATGACATTCAGCGTTCGGTTCGAAAGTCACCGCCGCGGTGACTCGTGCCGTCGTTCACCTCGATGATCGCGGAATTCCTCTTGTACGATCCCGGTCGAAGCCAGAGGATCAACGATCGAGGTGGCAGGTCTTTATTGCTCAATCAGGTCAGGCCCGATGCACGTCCTCGTGTGAGACGATCGGGCTGCGCGTCGACGCGAGCAGTTCCAAGGGGTCGAGAAAGGTAGAGGCGATGACATACTGCGTGGGGATCATGACCAGGGAAGGCCTGGTGTTGGCCTCGGATTCCCGCTCGAATGCCAGCTACGATCAGGTCAACGTCACCCGGAAGATGCACACGTTCGTCGAACCTGGGGAACGCCTCTTCGTCCTGCTGACGAGCGGCAGCCTCTCCTGCTCGCAGTCGATCGTGACCCTCCTGCGCCGCGACTTCGAGCAAGGTCAGGGGCTCGCGAGCGTCAAGTCGATGTACGACGCCGCGAGGGTCGTCGGCGACCAGGTGCGGCGGGTCTCTTCGATCGACCGCCAGGCCCTCGAGCAGGACGACCTCTCGTTCAACGTGAACATCATCCTGGCCGGGCAGATCAGGGGGGAGAAGCACGACCTCTACCTGATCTATCCCCAGGGCAACCCGCTTCGGGCAACGGACGACTCCCCCTTCCTCCAGATCGGCGAATGCAAATACGGCCGGCCGATCCTCGATCGAGGCGTCCGCCACGATCAGACGACGCTGGAAGACGCCGCGCGCTATGCTCTGATATCGCTCGACTCGACCATGCAATCGAACGTCACGGTCGGCCCGCCGATCGACCTCATGATCTACAGGCGTGACGAACTACGAGTCTCGCGGCAACGCCGGTTCCTCGCCAAGGATCCCGACCTGCTCGCGATCCACTCGCACTGGGAGCAGGCCTTGAGGCGCGCTGTGCAGGAGTTGCCGCCGATCGAATTCCAGCAGGCCGAGCCGACCGCCTGAGTGGATTGGCGCTCTACCGATGAACGCAAAAAGGCTCCTCCTGCCAGATTCTGAGCGGGAGGAGTCTTTTCGTCTTACCCTGCCCTGCCCGACGACTTCGACAGGCTGAAGTCCTCGAAGCGTGCCGGGAACGGTCGCGGTGCGGCGTTGGTGGCGGAGATCCCGACGCTCAGCCTGGCGGGCAAGTTGTTCGAGATCTTCTTGACTGGCAGCCAGCTCTTGCCGTCGGACGAATAGGTGCAGGTGAATTCGCCCGCCTTGCGCTCGACCCTGAGCGTGATGGCCCCGTCGCGGACGGGGATCATGGCCCCGCGCCCCTGGCGGCCGTCGTTGCGGCTCTCGATGACGACGTGATGTACCAAGCCTCGGTCGCTGTAGGAGACCGCCCGCTCGAGCCGAAGGTAGTTATTCGCGTCGAGCCAGACGAGGATCCCGGCCCCCTGGAAGGTGAACGGGACTTGCGGGAAGGGCGTGGTGCCGGGCTTGATGCTCCCCGCCACCTTCACCTGCGCGACGAAGTCGCCCGTGGCGTCCATCAAGGCTCGTGGCGCGTCGTTCACGTTCCCGTCGGGATGGAAAATATGGAGCGTCGGAGGGATCTGGAACGTCACGCTCTTGCCATCGCGCTGGACCTTGCAGTCCTGCAAGGGGTCGATCAGAGTACCGAGTGTCCCGAAGATCTCCTCCTCGGCCGGCGCGACCTCCGGCGTGGGAGGCGGAGTGGGGCTGGCGGTCGTCGCCACCGCGGGCGCAGGCGTCGGGACCGGAGACGGCGTAGGCGTAGGGGCCGCGGCGTTCGCGACGGTCGTTTCGGTCTTCGCCGGCTCCTGAGGCTTCTTGGCCTCGCCGACGGCGGCGGGCTCGGGAGCCTTCTCCTGCTTGGGGGCCTCGCCCGCCTTGTTCGCGACGATCGGGACCTGCGCCTTGTCTTCGGCCTTCGGTGGCTCGACAACCGGCGTCGGTGCCAGCGGGGCGGCCTCGACGACAGGCTCGGACTCCAGGACCTCCGGCTCTCGCCGCTTCGTCGACATCACGCCGAAGAGGACCAGGGCGAAGAGGAGCTCGAAGACGGCGATGCCCGCGATGAAGCCGGGCGAGCAATACAATGAGCAGGGCAACTGCGAGAGGAGTTGCGGGCGTCCGCCCCCCGCCCGAGCCAGTGCGTCCTCGCCATTGCCAACGAGTGACCTCGACTTGTTGGTGGATGGATGCGACATGGCTCGTAACCCTCAAGCAGATGCTAAGGCCTTAACCGTCGAGTTTGTTTTAGAAACATAACTGCAGAAAGGAATATGAGTCGGGGTCGAGGCGCATGGACGCGGCCGACCTGAACCAACCCACACATTTGATGTTAGGAGCGGAGTCCGGCCCCTGTCAATCCAATCGTCTGAATTCCTTCCCCCTCTTGATTCTTCCTCCCTTCAATTGCGGACGGTCGTCGATCGCGGCAAGACCAAATCCGCCGGGAACCGAGGCTGTCCCCCCTGGACGGCCCGATCGCGAAAACCCCGGCTTGACCGAAGTCCATTCCCATGTAAACTTCCCGCGCCCCCGGGCCTGCAGCGCCCGCGACGACCCGGGGTGATTTCCGGGCGGCAACCAGGCGAGGAGGCCCGGGCGTAACGAGGCAAGGATGCCATGCTCTTCTGTTCCCAAGCCTTCCTGATCTTCTTCGCCGTCGTCTTCGCCGCGTACTGGGCATCCCCCTCGAACCGCCTGCGCAGCGGCATCCTGCTCTGCGCCAGCTTCACTTTCTACGCGAGCTGGAACAAGTGGCTCGCGCTCGTGGTCGGCGTTTCGACGGCCCTCGACTACGCGCTCGCCCTGGGCATGGAACGATCCCCGTCAGACCGCCGCAGGATAGCCTTCCTGGCCGTGAGCCTGTCGGCGAACCTGGGGCTGCTGACATATTTCAAATATGCCAATTTCTTCCTGGATTCGCTCGAAGGGCTCCTCCACTCGATGGGGGTCCACGCGGGGATGCCGACGCTCAAGGTCATCATACCCATCGGCATCTCTTTCTATACGTTCGAGGCCATCAGCTACACCATCGACGTCTATCGGCGCAGGATCCGGGCGGAGCGGAACCTCCTCCACTTCCTGCTCTTCATCACCTTCTTCCCGCACCTCGTGGCGGGGCCGATCGTGCGTGCTCGCGACTTCTTGCCGCAGATCGCCCGGCCGAAGCGTTGGGATTGGGCCCGCATGCACCTGGGCGTCCAGTACTTCCTGATCGGGCTCTTCAAGAAGCTCGCCATCGCCGACCGGATGGCCGCCTTCTCCGACCCGGTCTTCGCCCAGCCCGAGTCTTACGGGAGCTACGCGGCCTGGGTCGCGACGCTCGCCTATGCGATCCAGATCTACTGCGATTTCTCGGGATATACCGACATGGCCATCGGCTGTGCCCACATGCTCGGTTACAAGCTATCCCCCAACTTCAACCTTCCCTATTGCGCCCGGAACGTCTCAGAGTTCTGGCGGCGCTGGCACATCTCCCTCTCCACCTGGCTGCGCGATTACCTCTTCATCCCGCTGGGGGGGAGCCGGCAAGGGGCCTGGCGGACGAGCCTGAACCTGATGATCACGATGACCCTCGGCGGTCTCTGGCACGGGGCGAGCTGGACCATGATCGTCTGGGGCGTCCTGCACGGGGCCCTGCTGGTCGCCCATCGTTGTCTCCGCGCCGCCCTGGCTCGCGCCACTGGCCTCGACAATTTGCTCCGATCGCAGGGCGGGACGCTCGTGCGGATCCTCGTCACATTCGCCTGTGTCTGCGTGGGCTGGGTCTTCTTCAGGGCCACGAGCTTCGCCGCGGCCCTCGCGATGCTCAGTCGACTTGCCATCCCGCACGATGGGCTCGGGCTCCCGGTCTCGACGGTGAGCTTCTGGGCGACCTTGTTCCTCGGGGCCTCGTGCCAGTTCCTGTCCGACCGCGGCCTCTGGACGAGGCTCGTCGCCAGGCTACCGGAGCCGGTGCTCGGGTTCACGTATGCCACGGCGTTCTCGCTGGCCCTGATCCTCGCAACGGAAGCCAGCCAGCCCTTCGTCTATTTCCAGTTCTGATCCCGAATCAAAGGCGCAAGGGAGGACGATCCGCGTGTTGGCGAAACGTCGAACATCGGGGCGGGCGCGTGCGGCTCTGGCTTGGGGCCTGCTCTGGTTCGTCGCCGCCCAGCTCGCATCGGGATTTCTCTTGCGGGCACGCCCCGAACTCACCGATCGCGAGTTCGGCCGCAAGGTCGCCGACTTGCGGCGACTACGAGATCAGAACCCGGGGCGTCCCCTCGTCCTGATGCTGGGGAGCTCTCGCGTCGCCACCGGGTTCCGACCCACGTCGTTCCGGCATTCAGGAATCCACGAGCCCCTCGTCTACAACTTCGCCCAGGTGGGGACCGGGCCGGAGATGGCCCACCTCAGCCTGACCCGGCTCCTCGAAGCGGGGATTCGCCCCGACTGGGTCTTCGTCGAGTTCTGGGCCCCGAACTGGAACACCGAGCGGACGCTTCGCGACTTCGGCGAGCAGATCAACCTCGCCGGCCTCCATTGGTCGGACGTGCAACTCCTGGCCGGATACGTGAAGGAGAGCCGCCGGAGCACCCTCAAACGCCAGTGGCTCGCCCAGCAGATCGCCCCGCTCTACACCAACCGCTCGATGATCCTGGAGGCCCTCGCCCCGCGCTGGATCGTCCCGGCAAGGGAGCCCGACCACCGCTGCCAGAACCTCGACGACCTCGGCTGGTGGAGCCCCCGGAAGACCATCACGCCCAAGGAACGGGCCGAGCTCTCCGAGCGTTATGAGCTCCATTATGAGAAGCGGCTGCGCGACTATCGGACGAGATCGAACCCCGACCGCGCACTCCGGGCCATGCTTATGCTCTGCCGCGTGGAGAAGATCAAGGCCTCGGTCATCGTCCTGCCCGAAGCGGAGGCGTTCCGCCAGATCTATCCCGCAGGCACGACCGAGCAGATCCAGGCCTATCTTGACACCATCCGGCGCGAGTTCTCCATCGACGTCGTGGACGCGAGGGATTGGGTGGAGGCCGATGGCTTCATGGACGGTCACCACCTCATGCCCTCGGGCGCCCAGGTCTTCTCGCAACGGCTCGAGGCCGAGGTCCTGCATCCGCGACTGGCCGAGATCCCCCGCCCTTCCCGCCGTTAGTGCATCGCGTGCAAAAGAGGTGCTTGCGACGGATCAAACAGTCCTTTCCTGCCCACCAATCCGACGTTACGTCGCGGGCTTGTGATCTTCGGGTCGACTCCCCGGGGCATCCGGTGCGTCCTTGTGATGCGCGTTTTCGCGTGTAGGATGAGGCGGCCATACCCGCCATTTGTCCTCCAGCGATGCTCCACCCGGGAGTCCTCCAGCGATGCAATCCACCCGATCCCACGTGCTCCGAGCCTGGCCGGTTGCCGCCGGCCTGCTGCTCATCGCGGCCGTCTCCGCGGGCGCAGAGGAACCGGCCAAGGTCGCCGTACACCGATTCCTCGCCAGCGATTTCCCCCAACTCGCGAAGGGGATCAAGCTCCCCGACGGTCAGTCCTTTACCGTGAAGGTCTGGTCCCCGAAACGGCAGGAGTGGTCGCTCTCGGGCGAGAAGTCGACCTGGAAGCTGAGCGCGAAGCAAGCCGGGGACGACGCCACGCCGCGATGGCAGTCGGTCGGGCAGATCACAGGGCGGTCGGGTGAAGACATCAAGATCGAGTTCGACCGGGCCGAGGTGCAGCCAGCCAGGAACGCGGCGACCCCGAGCGAGCCCCCCGGCCCCGCGACGCTGCCGGCCATCATCGTGCTCGCCTCGGATTCCAAGTTCGACGCCTCCACGGCCCTCGACATCAGCCGAGGCCGGGTCGACACGGCGGCGCCCGCCGACGACGCGAGGCGGACCCAGGTGAGGACGAACAAGCAAGGGGCCGACTTCCATGCACCGGCCACGGCCCAGGAGTGGCGTGATCGGGCGAAGGCCGTACGCGAGCAGTTGCTGGTCTCGCTCGGGCTCTGGCCCCTCTTCCCCAAGACGGCGCTCCAGCCTCGGATTTCCGGCACGCTCGAACGCGACGGGTACACGATCGAGAAGGTGACCCTCGAGACCTTCCCCGGCTTCTTCCTCAGCGGCAATCTCTATCGGCCGGTCGGCAAGACGGGCAAGGTTCCGGCCGTGCTCTGCCCGCACGGGCACTGGGAGGACGGGCGGGTGAACCCCGAGGTCCAGCAGCGCTGCATCCGCTGGGCGAAGCTCGGGGCCGTCGTCTTCCTCTATGACATGGTCGGCTACAACGACAGCCAGCCCTTCGGTCACCGGTTCCTGAACGACCGCCTCCGCCGCTGGGGCCTGAGCCTCCCGACGCTCCAGACCTGGAATAGTATCCGCATCCTCGACTGGATCAGCACCCTGCCCGACGTCGACCCGGCCCGGATCGGCTGCACCGGGGAATCCGGCGGCGGGACGCAAACGTTCCTGCTCACCGCCATCGACGATCGCATCAAGGTCTCCGCGCCCGTCGTGATGGTCTCCGACACGTTCCAGGGGGGCTGCGTCTGCGAGAACGCCGCTGGCCTGCGGCTCGGGACCGATAACGTCGAGTTCGCCGCCCTGACCGCTCCCAGGCCGCTCAAGCTCGTCGGCGCCAGCGGGGACTGGACGGCCAAGACGATGTCGAACGCCTATCCGGCGATCCGAGGGGTGTACTCCCTCTTCGGCACCACCGACCGCATCAGCGCCGAGGCCTTCGAATTCCCGCATAACTACAACCAAACCACGCGAAACGCCGTCTATGCGTTCATGGGCAAGTGGCTCCTCGGCATCGACGACGCCGACAGCACGAAGGAAGGGACGCAGACCGTCGAGAAGGCGGAGGACCTCCGCGTCTTCGGCAAGGACGGCTCCGACTGGCCCAAGTCCAAGACCGCCGCGGAGCTCGAAGACCACCTCATCGGAGCCCTCGAGGACCAGATCCAGGCCCTGAGCCCCTCGCAGAGTGACGCGACCTGGCAGGCCGCCCGCAACCTGCTGCTGACGAGCCTCAAGGTCCGCGTGGGCCTCGTCAATCCGACGCCCGCCGAGTTGGCCTCGCGAGACGTCAGGCGAGTGCACCGCGAAGGGGCCACGATCGTCCACTCGCTCGTGAAGCGCAAGGCCGCCTCCGAGCAGATCCCGACGGTCCGGATCACGCCGACCCATCCCACCGGCTGCGTGACCCTCATCGCGACGCCCCGGGGCAAGGATGGACTCCAGGACGAACAGGGCCAGTTCTCGCCCCTGGTTAAGGCTCTCCTGGAGCGCGGCCAGGGCGTCGTCGGCTTCGACCCCTTGATGGTCGGCGAGTCGTTCGACCCCGCCTCCCCCGCCCTGCGCAGGCCCGAGACCGTCCACTACGAGACGTACAATCCGTCCCTCTGCGGCGACCAGCTCCAGGACCTGGCGACCGTCCTGGCCTGGGCGCGGTCGCAGCCCGATGTGCGCGAGGTGAGCCTCGTCGCCCAGGGGGCCGCCGGCCCGCAGGTGCTCCTGGCTCGCCCGGCCCTGCAAGGGCTGGCGCGCACGGTCATCGACCTGGACAACTTCGAGCCCGGCAAGGTGACGGGCGAATTCCCGAGGAACCTGGACCTCCCCGGCATGTTCCAGTTCGGCGGGTTCAAGGCCGCGGCCGCATTGGCGTCGCCCGCGCCGCTCTGGATCCACGGCGTCCCGCAGTCGTTCGATCGCGCCTGGCCGGAGATGTCTTACACCCGATCCGACGCGAGCCAGCAGCTCCGCCTCGACGAGGGCACGGCGACGCCCGAGGCCATCGCGAAGTGGGTCGATCGCGGGGAATAAGCCCCGGGTCGAGTTTCCGACGGATGGAGAAACGAAGGGGACCACGAGGCCGGCGTCGCATCGACGCATGCCGCGTGGTCCCTGCGAGGGCCTCGTCTCGTCCTCTGGTTATCGGACCGCCATCGGACCTCGGGGCACCGACTGGCCGGTGCTCATCGAGGTGAGGGGCTCGCGGCTGGCGACTCGGATCGCGTACGGCGGGCTGAGGTTGCTCTCATGACCGGCCGAATCCACGGCGCGGGCCCAGAACTTGTAGACGCCGTTCGGCAGCGGCGTGTTGACGGTGACGCGGTAGTCGCCGTTGGCCGAGTCGACCTGGCTCTGGCCGATGACCTCGCCGTTGCTGTTGATGATCTCGATCGTGACGCCGTTGCTGTTGAAACCGCCGCTGAGGTCGCCCGAATAGACCCCGACCGTGTTGCCGACCCCATAGCTCCCGACGAGCGTGGGCCTGTGATACTTGGAGATGCCGAGGTTTTGATCGGCCCTCGAGCCCGAGCTGAGTGCGATGGACGGCTGGTTCGGGCGCTGGATCGGATGGCCGATGCCGAGGATCGTCTGGATGACGATCGCGTAATCATTCGTGGCGAGGTAGACCGGCTGGCGGCTCTGCGAGTCGATCTGCGCGAGCTGAACCATGTCCTGGCTGATGCTGTTGACCTGATCGGGGGTGGCCCCGGTGGTCGTGAGGATCGACGTGAAGGCCTTGTTCAACGCGACCGTGTCGGACTGCCGCAAGGTCGTATGCGGCATGATCGTCCGCATCAGATCGTTGAAATTCTCGAGCGTCTGCGGGTTGGGCCTGTGCAGCGTGCCGGCGACCTCGGTGAGGTCGGCCTGCAAGTTCTTCATGAGGTCGGCCGACATGTAACGGCCGGGTTGCAAGTTCTCGAGATAGTACGGGAGGTGCGCAATCCGCGTCATCTTCTGGTCGAAGGTGACCGGGACATCCGTGGCCGGGTTGTTCGAGGCGTTGCTTGAGTTGTTGAAAATGGTGCTGAGCAGGGAACGACCTTCAAGCCCTTCGGGCTTAGGAACAAAACGGCGGCGGTCCATCGCGCGGATCTCCTTCGAGCGCCGACACTTCAGGGCGAGGGTCGGGGCTCGGCGAGGGCCACGACCATGCCTATTGGGAGATCTAACGTCGGCAACTCAGAGTGGGGCATCACTCAAGATAGGGACCGAGAACATTCCTTTGCCCTCGGCAGGGGCGGTTGATAACAAATTGTCTCAAGTCTGACCAGCCAGATTCCCGAGCAAATTACGAATGGCGCGAGGCGAATGGGCCGCCCCTATCGCGGCTCGCGCCGGGGTCGTAAAGCTCGGTACTTCGAAATCGACCCGGCGAACACGCGCCACAGGCTTTGAAATGATCACGTCTTATTCTGCGGGATCGCCTTCGACTCGGCCTCGAGGATGCGCCCGAGGAGGATCGGGTTGACGAGCCCCTTGAAGCGGACCTTGCCCTCGATCGACACGACGGGGACCGTCCTGCCGTAGAGTTCGACCAGCGCCGGGTCGGCATCGACGTTTACGATGTCGACGACGAGGTTGAAGCGTCCCTGATGCTGGCTCAAGGTCGCGAGCGCCTTGTGGCAGCAGCCGCAATCCTCCCTCGAGTAGACCGTGACCTTCAGCGGTCGGGCTTCGACCCGGGGCCGGGCCCAACGCGACAGGATTTCCAGCATACTTGGAGCTCCTCCGAGGTTCCGAGTCATGAATCTTGATGCGAGTGACCCTTGACACCTTCGACCGCCGCCCGCACTTCCACCAGGTTATCGAAGAGCGTGGCCCCTCCCCCCATGTCGGTCAGGGCGGAGGAGGTCGTTTGGTTCACGTTGCTCTGCCCGGGGCTCAGCTTGTTCCAGTAAATCCCCGGCGAGACGGCCACGCCAGGTCGAACCGAATCGCCGACGACGACCCGGGCGAGGAAACGGCCGCGATCGTTGAACACCTCGGCCCACTCCCCTTCGGTGAGGTTCCGCATTTCGGCATCGGCCCTGGCCAGCTCGATCGTGGGATCGCCGGCCGCGGCCCGGTGGCGATCTTCATTGGCGAACGTCGAGTTCAGGAACTGGGGACGCGGGGGGCTGAGGAGCTGCAGCGGAAACCTGGCCGCGAGGTCGGCGCGGGTCTGCGGATCCTCGCGCGGGGGCATATAGACGGGCAAAGGATCGAATCCATTGACCTTCATTTGTTCGGAATAGAACTCGCACTTGCCCGAGGGCGTTGGGAATCCGCCCTGGGCGAACGGCGTGTAAGTATCGGGGATTTCGAGCCTGATGGAGCCTTCCGACCTCAGGCGTTCGAGGGTGATCCCCCGCACGCTCGGCCCGCCGTCGAGCAGCTCGCGGATCAGGGTCTCATCGTCGGGGAAGTCCTCCGGCTCGAATTCGAGTCGACGGGCGAGGGCGCGGAAAACGTCGTTGTTCGAGCGGGCCTCACCCCTCGGGGCGATGGCCGGGTTGTTGAGCATGACGTAATGATGCCCGTACGAGCTGTGGACGTCGAGGTGCTCGAGTTGGGTCGTCGCCGGCAGGACGATGTCGGCATGATCCGCGGTGTCGGTCGCGAACTGCTCGTGGACGACCGTGAAGAGGTCCTCGCGTCGGAGTCCGTCGAGGACTCGCTGCTGATCGGGGGTGACGGCGGCGGGGTTGGCGTTGTAGACGTAGAGCGCCTTGACTGGTGGACCAGGGAGTTCGCCCGAGAGGGCCTCGCCCAACTGGTTCATGTTGACGACCCGCGTGCCGGGCGGGCTGAGGTCGGGCCGCGTGAGCTTCCCCATATTGAAGTCATAGGTCCCCGCGGTGGAGAGGAGAGCCCCTCCGCCGTGATGCCTCCAGGAGCCGATGACCGCCGGGAGGCAGGTGATCGTCCGCACGGCCATGCCGCCGCCGTAGTGGCGCTGGAGCCCGTAGTTCAGGCGGATGAAGGAGGGCTGCTCCTTCGCGAGCCGATGGGCGAAGGTCGTGAGCGTTTCCTCGTCGATGCCGGTGATCTCGGCCACGCGACCCGGGGAATACTCGTCGAGCACGCGCCGGCGAAGTTCGTCGGCCCCGAGCGTGTATTGCTCGAGGTAGTCGGCGTCGTGCAGGCCGTCGCGCCAGATGACGTGCATCGCCCCGAGGGCGAAGGCGGCGTCGGTCCCGGGGCGGATCGGGATGTGCCAGTCCGAGCGCGCGGCGGTGCCGCTCCGATAGGGGTCGATGGTGACGATCGTGGCCCCATTCTTCCTGGCCTCGATCATCAGGCTCCAGAGGTGGCTATTCGTGTGGGCGGTGTTCGACCCCCAGTTCACGATGAAGCGGCACTTCGGGATCGCGAGAGGGTCGGTCCCGTAACGTCCCCGGCCGATCGTGTACTCGTAGCCGACGGTCCCGGCCGACGAGCAGATGGTCCGATCCAGGATCGAGGCGCCCAGGCGATGGAAGAAGCGACGATCGAGGCTGCTCGCCTGGAGTTTCCCCATCGTGCCGTAATAGCTGTAGGGGAGGATGGCCTGCGGCCCGTGCTCCGAATCGGCGACGGCTCGGAAACGGTCTGCGACCTCGCCAAGGGCCTCATCCCAGGAGATCCGCTCGAACCGGCCGCTCCCCTTGGGGCCCGTACGCTTCAAGGGGTGCAGGATCCGGCGGTCGCTGTAGACGCGGTCGAGATACCGGGCCATCTTCTGGCAGAGGAAGCCTCGGGTGAAGGGGTGGGAGCGATCCCCTTTCAGCTCGACGGCGACACCGTCCTCGACGGTCACGTGCATGCTGCAGGTATCGGGGCAATCGAGCGGACAAACGCTGCTGATCGTCTTCAAACGCTCGTTCGCCTGCATCGAACTTCCTCTCGGCTCGTGACCGGGTCCGCCTCTTTGCGCCCGCTGGATTGTATCCGAACTCCGGCGAGTCCGCATGGGATGCGGCTTTGGAGCGAGCGTGGCGTGGGGTTTCGCATGCTTGACAAAAGGATGGGAGCGTGCGAGCTTAAGGAGGATCGAATCCCGCCATGCCGGTGATGCCCGCCCACTTGGGACACGACACGCCCAAGCCCGCCCGAGTTCGCCGGAACGCATAGAAACGAGGGGACACAACCCAATGCTCCGCATCGCTCTCGGCCTGGCTGCCGTCGTCAGCCTCTCGCTGACGTTCCCGGCGTCGGCAGACGCTCCGAAGATCACGGGCACGGTCCCCCTCGGGGTCCCCAAAGGGGTGGCCACCGACGTCACTATCCAGGGGACGAACCTCGGGAACAACCCGCGTCTCATCGCCCCGTTCGAGTTCCAGGTCGACCCCAACCCGGCCGCCAAGAACGATGCCGCGAGCTGGACCTTCAAGCTGACGGCCAAGCCAGGCACGCCGCTCGGGACCTATCCTATCCGGGTCTGGACGAACGACGGCCTCTCGAACCCCTTCCTCTTCACCGTGGGCCAGCTGCCCCAGGTGGCCGAGAAGGAGGATAACAGCACCTTCGAAACCGCCCAGGTCATCCCCACCCCGGCGGTCATCGAGGGCCAGGCCGCGGGCAACGACGTCGACTACTTCAAGTTCGCCGGCAAGAAGGGGCAGACGATCGTCATCGACGCCCAGTGTGCCCGGATCGGCTCCGGCGTCGACCCCTCGATCCGCCTCACGACCGCCGACCGCCGCTTCGTCGCCTCGGCCGACGACACGCTCGGCCTAATCACCGACGCCCGGCTCACGGCGACGCTCCCCGACGACACCGACTACGTCATCGAGCTCTCCGACTCGAGCTATCAAGGCGGAGGCCGACCAGTCTATCGCCTGCTCGTCGGCTCAATCCCCGTGGCCGATGAGGTCTTCCCGATCGGCGGCAGGGAAGGCGAGACCGTCGGCTTCGAACTCCGCGGCGGCTCGCTCGGCGGGCTCCGCGTGGGGGCCGTGACCCTCTCGGCGACGGCCGACTCCGACGTCACCCGACTCCGCCTGACGAACGCGATGGTCGGTGGCCCCGTGGGCGATCCTTCCCTGGAAATCGAGTCGCTCCCGCCGCTGGAAGTCTCGCCTTACCCCGAAGTCCGGGAGACGATCGACCCCAGGTCGCCAATCGTCCGGGCGGCCGCGCCCGTGGTCTTCAACGGGCGGATCGACCCCGCCGGCGATGAGGACCGCTTCAACCTCGCCGTGACGCCCGGCCAGGTCCTCATGATCGAGGTCATGGCGGCCGAGAACGGCTCGGCCCTCGACGGCGTGCTCCAGGTGCTCGGCCCGAACCAGGCGGTCCTGGGGACCGCCGATGACACGACGATCGCCGAACTGGGGGGACGCAAGGGCAAAGGGGCGGGGCTCGTCTCGCCCGACCCCTCGCTCGCCTTCACCGTACCTGCCGGCGTGACGGAAATTACCCTTGCACTGAAGGACCTCGAGAACCGAGGCGGCACCGCCTACCCCTATCGGATCTCGGTGGAACCCGTCAAACCGACGTTCGAGCTCCTCCTGAACGAGCCGGAAGCGACCGTGCCTCGCAAGGGGAGCGCCCTCGTCGGCGTCACCGTCCGGAGGCTCAATGGCTACGCTGGCCCGATCCAGCTCTCGGTCGCCAATCCGCCGGCTGGCCTCACCTTCCGACCGGGGACCATCGCCGCGGGGCAGAACGTCGGGGTCCTCTCACTCTCGAGCGCGGCGGACGCTGCGTTCCCGCTCTCGAAGCTGGACGTCGTCGGCAAGGGGCCGGGCACGCCCGAGATCGTGGTCTCGGCGATCAAGCACGTAGCCTTCGCCAAGCAAGGCGAGCTGCCGACTAACACCCTGACACAGCTCGGCCTGCCGGCGGTTCCGGCCGACCCCGAGGTCGTCGGCTTCGAGATACCCTCGACTCCGATCGAGGTCGTGCATGGTTATGGCGCGAACATACCGGTCAAGCTCCAGCGCCAGGCGGGAGCCGACGCGGCCCTCGCGGTGACGACCTTGCCGCTCCCCCCGGGGCTCACGGTCCCCGCCGCGAATCTGGCCGAGAAGGTGGCGGAAGGCAACGTCCCCGCCAACGCCGCCGTGGAACTCCCGCTCGGGCCCATGACCATCGGCCTCGTTGCCAAGGGCAAGTTCGCCAACTTCGACAAGACCTTCCACCTGCCAGCCGTGACCCTCGACATCGTCCGCCCGGCCGCCATCGAGCTTGCGGCCCCGGCGCTCGAGCTCAAGGCCGGGGCGACGTTCGAGCTGAAAGGCAAGGTCGTGCGGAAGGCACCGTTCGCGGAGCCGGTGACGGTCAAGGTCCAGGGCCTGCCTGCCGGGCTGAAGGCCGACCCGGTCACCCTGCCGCCGGATAAGGCCGACTTCGTCGTGCCGGTCATCGCCGACCCCAAGGCCGCGCCCGCGATGGCCGGGGCCAACGTCTCGCTGGCGTTCCAGGTCCAGAAGAAAGACTATGCTTTGCCCGCCGTCCCCCTGGCGGTCAAAGTGCTCCCTGCTCAATGATCGATGATCGATCGGGCCGAGGTTCGCGAAAGGTCGCGGCCCGAGGCTTCCCCTTCGCGACGCCCTTCGAGGAGGATTCAGATGCTGGCGCGGACTTATCGGCCTTGGCTTGGGATCGTCGCGATGGCGGTGCTCTCCCCGTTGGCCATCGGCGAGGAGCCGGCGAAGACGCCCCCGGCCCAGCCGCCTGCGGCACCGGCTCCGGCCACGCCCGCACAGCCGCCGGCCGCAGGCGAGCCCGCCGCGGCCCCGGCCACGGTGAGCTTCATGAAGGACGTCGCCCCCATCCTCGTGCAGAACTGCATCGCCTGCCACAACACGAGGAAGGCGGAGGGCAAGTACGGCATGACCACCTTCGCCCAGCTCGCCAAGGGCGGGGCGCAGGCCGAGGGGCACACCTTCGAGCCGGGCGACCCCGACGCCAGCCAGTTCGTCGAGCTGATCCGGCTCGATGGCTCGCCCCGGATGCCTTACAAGCAGGATCCCCTGCCCGCCGACAAGATCGCCTTGATCGAGCGATGGGTCAAGGAAGGGGCCAAGTACGATGGGGCATCCCCCACCGAGGACTGGACGGCGGTCCTCCGCCGCAACACGCCGGTCGCGATCCCCGAGGCCTACCCGCTGACGATGCCGATCACGGCGCTCGCCTTCAGCCCCAACAACCTCGAGCTCGCCTCCTCCGGCTATCACGAGATCAATCTCTGGAAGACGGCCGACGGCGTGCTCGACCGCCGCATCCGGGGGCTCGCCGAGCGCGTCTACAAGATCGCGTTCAGCCCCGACGGCAAGTGGATGGCGACCGCCAGCGGAGACCCCGGCCAGTTCGGCTCCGTCAAGCTCTGGCTGGCCGAGCCCGACGGCGGCGGCAAGCCGGTCCGCGACCTGCTCGAGAGCCCCGACTGCGTCTTCAGCGTCGCGTTCAGCCCCGACAGCAAGACCCTCGCCGCCGCGGGCGCCGACCGGGCCATCCGGTTCTGGGACGTGGAGACCGGCAAGGAACTCGCGACGATCGAGGATCACGCAGACTGGATCTACGAGATCGCGTTCAGCCCCGACGGCAAGCGTCTCGCCTCGGCCAGCCGGGACAAGACGAGCAAGGTCTTCGACGTGGTGAAGAAGGAAGCCCTGGTGACCTTCCCCGGCCACGCGGCCCCCGTCTACACGGTCGCCTTCAGCCCGGATGGCAAGAGCATCTACACCGGCGGCGAGGACAACCTCGTCCGGAACTGGAACCCCGACGAGGATGCCAAACAGGTCCGCCAGATCGGCGGGTTTGGCGGCACCGTCTTCAAGCTCCAGTTCACGACCGATGGCAAGCAACTCGTCGCCTGCGGGGCCGACAAGGTGATCCGGATCTTCGACGCCGGCTCGGCGGCTTCCGTCCGAAACCTCGCCGGGCATAACGATTGGGTCTACACCTTCGCCCTCTCGCCCGACGGCCAGACCATCGCCTCGGGGAGCTGGGACGGCGAAGTCCGCCTCTGGAAGCTCGCCGACGGCGCCCCCGGCGTGAAGTTGATCGCGGCCCCCGGGTTCAAGACGGCGGGTTCGACACCCGCCGCCAGGTAACCCGAAGTTTCGAGGCTCGACCTCAGGCCAACGCCTCGCGGAGGTGGTTGGCCTGGTCGAGCAGGCTGACGACTTCCCCGCTCTCGAGGGAGTACGTCAGCGAAGGGTCGATGCCAAGGCTCCGGTAGACAGTCGCCACGAGCTCGGCGGGACGCACGGGTCGATCCGCCGGGCTCGAACCGTTCGAATCGCTCGCACCGATCACTTCACCCGCCCGGGTCCCGCCGCCCGCCAGGAGCGCACTCCAAACGCCCGGCCAGTGATCGCGGCCGCCGGCCGCATTCAGCCGGGGCGACCGCCCGAACTCGCCCGTCGCGACGACGAGCGTCGAATCGAGCAATCCGCGCGAATCAAGGTCGTCGAGCAACGCCGAGTAGGCCCGGTCGAAGGTCGGCAGGACCTCCGTCGCGTAGTCAGCAAGCGTGCTGAACGGGCCGGTGCCGTGGCAGTCCCAGGTGGCGCCCCGGAAGACGGTCTCGTACATATTCACGGTGACGACGCGGACCCCCGCCTCCACGAGCCGGCGGGCCCGGAGGCAACTCTCACCGAACGGGTTCCGGCCGTAGCGAGCCCGAGTCGAATCGGCCTCCGCCGCGAGCTCGACGCAGCGGTTCACTTCGTTCGAAATCGACGGGGTCGAATGAAGGGCCTCGGGCATGGCCGCGTCGTGACTCGCGACAGCCTCAAGGCTCGATGCCGGGGAGTAGGGCTCCCAGGCCTTGCCGAGGATCCCGGCCGTCTGGCCGTGCGAAACGTTGACCCCCGTGTGGCCGATGGGCTTCGGCAGCAGCACGAACGGGGGCAGGCCGTTTTTGGCCTCGAGCATCGAGGCGGCGACCGAACCGAAGTGCGGATAATCGCGGCCGAGGCCGCAGAGCCGGCCCGTCTGGATGAGCTGCGACCCCGTCTCGTGGATCGGGGCGGCCTCATGGTAGAGGGAGCGGATCAGGGAGACCCGATCCATCCGCTTCGCTAGCTCGGGCAGGTGCTCGCAGACGCGGACCCCGGGGACCGAGGTGTCGATCGACCGGAAGGGCCCGCGGACCTCGGAGGGGGCGTCGGGCTTCGGGTCGAACGTATCCAGCTGGCTCGGGCCGCCCACGAGCATCAGGAAGATGACGGATCGGTCCTGGCCGGGTTTCTGCCGGCCAAAACCCAGCTTCGAATGGGCCGAAAGCCCCAACGGGCTCATGCCGGCGACCTTGAGGAAGTCGCGTCGAGACACCCCGACGCGATCCGTGACGCCTTCTCGACCATGCCTGTACATCAATCCGGCCCCTTTCCGTAGTGAGCGAAGGGCTTCGTCCGGGATCCGCGTTGCGTCGTCCGGCGGGCTGGACGCGCCCAACTCAACTCATGGACAACTCGCATTAGGTTACCTGGACCCAAACGCCACAACCAGCAGGAAATGGGCTGCGGAACATTTGCGTTCAGCGACGGCCACGGCCCCGAAGACGCATGTCGAGGTTCGGATTAATCATGTTCTGCGAGTCGTACCTCGTACTCCGCTTTTAGGATCGCCGAGGCAATCTGGGAGCGATCGTCGATGATCGCCCCTCGGAGGCGAGGCCGATAGAAGTCCTGGAAACGATGCCGAGGCAGCGGTCGAGGCGTCGCCAGGACGTCGGGAGTGGAATTCCCGAGGAGTGGCCAGGGAGGGTCGCCGAGGTTATGAGAGTCTCATTTGCTCATACAATCCTTGCTGCCGTCATGGTCGCCCTCGTCGGCGTACAGTCGGCCTCGGCGCAAGGCCCGACGATCGACACGAACCTGCCGCTCCGGCCTGGATCGAACGACTCGGAGCTCGGCCCCTCGCCCGGAGGTGGCGGCGGACTCTTCTCGAACCCGCCAGGTGCGAACGACCCGATCCTGAGCGGTCGCGCTGGCCCGACGGCCCCGCACGTCCCCGGCTCGGTGACGATGCCCGGTGCCGGTGCAGGCCCCACCGACCTGCAAACGGGGATCAGCGCACCGAAGCCCAAGCCGACGCCGACCGTCCCCACCTACGGCCCGCTCTCGTTGACGCAGGTCGCCGAGGATGAGGGGCCGGCGAACGGCCTCACGCTCGACATGGCGATCGACGCGGCCATCCGAGACAACCTCGACCTAAGATCCAAGTATTACGAGATCCCCCAGGCGAGGGCCGACATCCTCCAGGCGGGGCTCCGGGCCAACCCGATCTTCTACGCCGACAGCCAGCTCATCCCCTACGGCAGCTACAACAAGGCGAAGCCCGGCGGGCCGACGCAGTACGACGTGAACGTCTCCCATCCCTTCGACCTCTCGCGCAAGCGACAGGCGAGGGTCATGGTCGCCTGCCGAGCCCTCAAGGTCCTCGAGGCCCAGTATCAGGACGCCATCCGCATCTCGATCGACCTCGTGTACTCGGCGTTCGTCGACGCCCTCGTCGCCCGGCAGACCATCCGCTACAGTCAGAGCAGCGTGGAAGGCCTCGAGAAGCTTCTCGATGTCGAGAGGAAGCGGTACGAGCTCGACCAGTCGACCAGGGCGGACGTGGGCCGCGTCGAGATCCTGCTCGACTCCGCCAAGATCGGCCTTCTCGACGCCCAGCAGCAGTATGGCAAGACCAAGCAGGTCCTCGCCAACCTCCTGAACATCCCCCCCGAGCACGCCGAGTCATTCGAGATCCGCGGCACCCTGCTCGACCGCTTCAATCCCCCGGCTCAGCTCCCCGAACTCCAGCGCATGGCCCTGGAGATGCGTCCCGACGTGGCGTCGTTCCGACTGGGCATCCAGCGGGCCGAGGCCGATGTGAAGCTCGCGCTGGCGAATCGGTTCAGCGACATCTACGTGCTCTATCAGCCCTACACGAACCAGTACAACGGCCCGCTCGGCGGCCGGAGCACGACGTCATGGGCACTCGGCGTCACGGTCCCCTTGCCCATCTACAACCGGAACCAGGGCGGCATCCAGCGGGCTAAGTTGAACGTGACGCAGACGCAGATCCAGCTCGACAACATGGCACGGCAGACGATGTCGGAAGTGGCCCAGGCTTACAAGGAATACACGACCACGCGTCAGATCGTCCAGAAGATCGAGCGCGAGACGATCCCCGTGGCCAAGCGAGTCCTCAGCGATTCGTTCCGGCTCTACACGGGGGGCGAGCAGGACGTGACGTTTTATCTGAATGCCCAGAAGAACTACAACGATCTCGTCAAGCAATATTTGGATAGCCTTTCGAGGCACCGACGTAGCATGCTGGCCCTCAACACCGCGATCGGCCTCCGCGTCCTCCCCTGAAGGCTCCCCGAAATCCATCGCGCATGAATAAACCGCCAGGCGTCCCTCGGGCCGCCCGGCGGTTTGGCTTTCGAATATCAAACACCGATGCGAGTGCGCCGGCAACTCAGCTAATCAAGTTCTTGACCACGCGAGCCAGGTCGGAACCCGTATCGGTCAGGCTGTAGAAGTTATTCTTACCCTGACGGCGGGGGGCGATGATGCCGCCGTGCCGCAGCAGGGCCAGGTGATGGCTCACCGCCGGCTGGCTCTGGCTCAGCTGATCGCAGAGCGCCCCGACATGCTGTTCACCATCGGCGAGAATTAAGATCACCTGCAGGCGGGTGGGGTCGCTGACGTGCTTCAGCAAGATCGAGGCGCGTCGGGCCTGCTGGAAGCGCTGATCGACGGTCTTCACGGCCTTAGCCTTGGTCGCGGCCGCCTTGGGGCTGGCTGCCTTCGTGGTCGTCTTCGTCGCGGCCGCCTTGGTCGCGGCTGCCTTGGCGGAGGAAGCCTTGGTCGTCGCCATCGATGATACTCCTACCCGAATGACTCGGATGCTGATGAAACGGCGTGAGGCCACCCCACCCGGGTCTCGCGGGGAAGCTCCCGAATTATTCAGACCACAGCAGTCTAAATAAGATTGTCGCCCAATGGATCGGCACGGGTCACGATCTCCTCAAGGTCGGGCACGACGGAACGCAAGGTTCCCCGGCCTTGAGCGACTCAGGATCGATGACTTGCGCGAATGTATCACAATTTGGGAGGTTGACAACATCTACCTCCTCTTTCTACATCATTCGACCGAAGTTCGCAATCGTTATCATCCTTGATTTCTCTGAATGACCCACTTGAAGGTAACGTTACGCGTCGCGGATGGCAACATGAAGACTCGTGCGAATCAGAGAATCAAACGTGTTTGACGCTCGGTTGACAGTATCGCCACTGGCCACCGAAAGAATTGAATGCTGCAAACGTACACTCGAACAAGCGCGTGTCGAAGCCGTTCAGTCGTCGATCGGGCGATATGTTCGTTCGGCCGACTGTTCGAGCCCCGCGAAGCGTCCCTTACCTCAGCCCGAGGGCTCGTTCATAAGCCGTCTCACAAGAAACAACTTGATGATCAAACCCCGGCAAGGGCCCGCTCGTCCGGGGTGCGGCCTGGCCTGTTCCCTCCGGGAAATCCAGGGCGAGCGGATATCGCCCTGTAAGGCTTATGCCGAATATATCGAATCCGAGCGAGGCCGTAGGTCCCCTCCGAACCGAGCGGGGGCGCATGGAGGAGCCTATCGGCACGGATCAACGGACGGGGATGCATCGCGAGAAGGGCAGCCGATCGTCCGATGTTGCCAGAGCTTGCGCCACCGATTCTATGAGCGAGAAGGAGCGTAAGGCTTGCTCGCTATCACCCCATTGGATTGAACACGTCGATGGGGCTGCACGAGTTCACGACACTCGCCTGGGGATGACACCGCGGCCCGGGAGGTAACCCACCACCGGCGACCCAGCCGGTCGATGGTTTCCCGGACAACCTCAATGGCGCATGCCCGGATCGAGGCTTCATGCGAGTGGGATATCCCTAATCAGTCAAGCCGTCAACCGCAGTCTGTACTCGAGGCCGACTCGGGAATTTTGAGATGTGAATGTTTTCCGACCTTGATCGGGATTTCACCAGATCCGACGTAGTATACCGGCGGAATCAAATGATCAGGTGCCGCATGTCTTTCGCAGCTTGAGCAAAGTGCTATCTCGCCAAGTTTGGTCGAGAAGGTTGATATACGCGGGCTCGACTGCGGGGGCTCGCCGAGAGCCTCGTCCCCCTGCCCGTCTCGACATAGCGATCGTCAGAGGGAGGGTTTGGCCGGGGTCACGGGCTCCGCGGCGGGCGTGGCCGGTTCCGATTTGAGGAGCCGGGTGATCACGCCGAGCAGGTCGGAGGGCTGCCACTTGTTGGACTCGGTGCCGACGTCCAGGCGGGCGACCTTGCCATCGGCGTCGATGACGACCGTGCAGAGGTTGTGGATGATCTCGTTGGCTGTGGGCCCGTACATGAGCCCCAGGCGTGGCGTGACCTTCTCGAGTTCGGGGTGAGAGGCGACGGCGAAGGTCCAGAGCGGGGGATGGGCCCCCTGGACCTTCGCATGCTTCCGGAGGATCTCGGGCGTGTCATGCTCGGGGTCGAAGCTCACGGAGAGCAAGCGGACGCGATCGGCCCGCGCCGGGATCGCTCCGACTTTCTCCGCGAGGCCGCCGAACTTGCGATCCATCATCGGGCAGAAGTTCGGCAAGGGGCATCGCGTGTAGATGAAAGTTAATACGACGACGTTCCCCCGGAGCTCCGAGAGCTTCAAGGGCTTGCCGTCCTGCGTCGTCATCTCGAAGTCGGGGACTTCCTCGCCGACATTGAGTCGCTTCGGCCGCTCGGGGGTGGTGACTCCCCTGCCCGACGGGGTTTCCTCCTTGGGCGGCTCCGTGGCGGGATTGCTGACGACGAGGTCTTTCAGCTCGTAGTCCTTCACCACGTCGTCTTCCTTTATGACGACGAGGCCCCCTTCGACGGAGTCACCCGGCTGGACGTCCTCGAGGCTGGATTTGTCCTTCAAGGTGAAGGGCATCGTCATCGCCCCCATGAAGCCGGGGAGGGCTTCATGGGCGATGGTCACCTGCCCGGACGCCCGGTCGACCCTGCGGACCACGCCGACGAGCTTGTACTTGGTCGTCGTGGTGATGTGCTCGGCCGCCTTCGTCTCGGCCTTCCCTTTTTCAGGGGCAGCTTCGCGGTCCCGGCACCCGACAAAGAGCAGGGAGGCCAGGGCGAGGGAGAGTCGAAGGGCGGGTCGAGGCGTCAACGTTCGCGTCATGGCAGGCCAGGCTCGTTCAAGTCTCGAGGGAAAACCGGCGGGCTCGCGTCTTCCCCTCACCATTTAATAGGGGAATTTCTCGTCGATGGGGCTCTTGGCGAGGTCCACCAGGGCCTTGGCCAGCCGATCGACGACGATCTCGGTCAGGGCCTTCCCCTTCTCGGCGGTCGCCGGGTACGGGTTGCCCGCCCCCGAGTTGGTCGTCAGGAGGTGCCAGGGTCGGGTGATCTCGAGCCAGCCCTTGTTGATTGCCTCGATGCGGGTCGGGGCCATCGTGCCAGGGTCGGCCGCCTCCATGTCGACGAGGTCCGGGAAGTGGGCGAGGCCCATGCTCGTCTCCATCTCCCCCGCGTGGTCGCCGGCGTCCTCGAAGATCGTCGCGTGCTTGTCCGAGGCGAATTTGTACCAATGCGCCAGGAAGAGGTGGACATCCGTTTTCGTGTGCAGCTCGCGCAGGATCCACTTGAGGTCGTTGCCGCCGTGCCCGTTCAGGAGCAGGCACTTGCGGACGCCGTGGGTGCTGAGCGACTCGACGACGTCGGTGATGACCTTGGCGATGGTCGAGGGATTGAGGTTCATCGCCATCGGGAACCGCATCTGGTTCGTCTCGGTCCCGTAGGCCAGGGCCGGCAGCACGACGACGCGTGCGCCCTGTCCGTGAGCTTTGGCGCAGGCCTGCTCGGCGACCTCCCAAACCTGATACGTGTCCGTACCATAGGGCAAATGCAGGTTGTG
Organism: Singulisphaera chitinilytica; assembly: GCF_049331405.1. Classification (NCBI taxonomy): domain Bacteria; kingdom Pseudomonadati; phylum Planctomycetota; class Planctomycetia; order Isosphaerales; family Isosphaeraceae; genus Singulisphaera; species Singulisphaera chitinilytica. The sequence goes on along the minus strand of NZ_CP186274.1, from coordinate 3,290,963 downwards.
AGGCTCCGTCGCCCCCAGGGGGAAAACCGCCACCTCGAAGGGGGGCTGCGACTTGATCTGCCCGTAGTTGGTCTCGGCAAGCACCCAGGGACGGCGTACCATTGATTCCCTTCGCGTCGTGCAAGAGGTCGCGAGCCTCCGAGGATCAGGGCCGGTTAGGCCCGCTCGCTCGACGATTGGCTCGCTCGTGGGTGGGTTCCAGGGCCATTGCGACCTGGATGTCGCGTCCGTTACGATCGGGCCTGGATTCGGCCCTTCGTACCGACTCCATTAACCTTGGGTTGACCGTTCGATGCAAGCCTTTGAAGCGACGAACTTCTATTTTGATCGAGCCGCGTCGCTGATGGACTTGACCGACAACATGCGCACGCTCATGATCACCCCCGATCGTGAGCTGCGAGTCGAGGTCACCATCGAGATGGACTCGGGCCAGATCGGCAACTTCATCGGCTATCGCGTCCAGCACGACAACGCGCGCGGGCCCTTCAAGGGAGGCCTGCGCTACCACCCGCACGTCGACCAGGACGAGGCGAGGTCGCTCGCCAGCCTCATGACGTGGAAGACGGCGGTCGTCGACCTCCCCTTCGGCGGCGGCAAAGGGGGGATGAACTGCGACCCGAGCAAGCTCTCCCGGGGCGAGCTCGAGCGCCTCACGCGCAAGTTCGTCCTGCAGATCCACGACTTCATCGGCCCCGACAAGGACATCCCCGCGCCCGACGTCGGCACCGACGCCCAGGTCATGGCCTGGATCATGAATGAATACTCCAAGTTCCACGGGTTCCACCCGGCCTGCGTCACCGGGAAGCCCGTCGAATTCCACGGCTCCGCGGGGCGCGAGGCGGCGACGGGCTACGGTATCTTCATCGTGACCCGAGAAATCCTCAACCGGCTCAAGCAGGAGATCGCCGGCTCGACCTTCGCGATCCAGGGCTACGGCAACGTCGGCAGCTTCACGGCCCGATTCCTCCATAACGCGGGAGGGAAGGTCGTGGCGGTCTCCGACGCCTATGGGGCCGTCACGAATCCGGAGGGGATCGACATCCCGGAGCTGGACAAGCATGTGTCCACGGACCGCAAGGTCATCGGGTTCAAGGGGGGCGACGCGAGCACGAACGAGCAGCTCCTGACCATGCCCGTCGACGTGCTCATCCCCGCGGCGCTCGGCGGCGTCTTCGACGCCACGATGGCGAAGGCCGTGCAGGCCAAGATCATCGTCGAGGCCGCCAACGGGCCCACCTGGCCCGAGGCCGACGAGATTTTCCACTCCCGCGGCATCCCGGTCGTCCCCGACATCCTGGCGAACGCCGGCGGGGTGATCGTCAGCTATTTCGAGTGGGTCCAGAACCTCCAGCACTTCCGCTGGTCGCTCGAGCAGGTCCAGCGCGAGCAGGAAACGAAGCTCGTCGAGAGCTTCAACAAGGTCTACGACCTCTCGCAACGCAAGTCGACCAGCATGCGCACGGCCGCATTCATGCTCGCCATCTCCCGCGTCGGCAGGGCCCGCGTCCTCGGCGGGATCTGAGGTTCAGGAGCCCGCAACCACGCCCACGGATGCGGCGAGACTCACCCCGCGCCCATCCGCATTTGTCTTTCCGCAACGCATGAATTGCCCTGCCAATTTCGATGAGGTCCCCCAAGCAGACGACCCGAGCCTCGAGCGGTCGCGACGGAATTTGATATGAGCCAACACCTGCAGTACGACAATCCCCTCATCGCCCGCTACGCCAGCCGCGAGATGTCCGCGCTCTGGTCCCCGCAGCGAAAGTTCTCCACCTGGCGACGCCTCTGGGTGGCCCTCGCCCGGGCCGAGCGCGAACTCGGCCTGAACATCACCGAGGCCCAGATCGACGCCCTCGAGGCGAAGGTCGAATCCGTCGACTTCGAGGTCGCCAAGGCCCACGAGAAACGCCTGCGTCACGACGTCATGGCGCACGTCTACACGCTCGGCGACGCCGCGCCCGAGGCCCGCGCCATCATCCATCTCGGCGCGACGAGCTGCTACGTCACCGACAATACCGACCTGATCCTGCTCCGCGACGGCCTGCGGCTCCTCCGGGATCAGATCGTGGCTGCGATCGACGGCCTGGCGAAGTTCGCGGAAAGATGGAAGTCCCAGCCGTGCCTCGGATACACCCACTTCCAGCCCGCGCAGCTCGTGACGGTCGGGAAGCGTGCAACGCTCTGGTGCTATGAGCTGATCCTCGACTATCACGAAATCGAGCGCCGGATCGAGGACCTGAAGTTCCTGGGGGTGAAGGGGACGACGGGGACGCAGGCCAGCTTCCTCGCCCTCTTCGACGGGGACCACGCCAAGGTCCACGAGCTCGATCGCAGGGTGGCAGAGGCCTTCTCATTTGATGAGATCCTCCCGGTCTCGGGCCAGACGTACACCAGGAAGATCGACTCCCTCGTCCTCAGCAGCCTCTCCGCGCTCGCCGAGAGCGCCCATCGGTTCGGCTCGGACCTCCGGCTCCTGGCCCACGAACGGGAAGTCGAGGAGCCGTTCGAGTCGGAGCAGATCGGGTCGTCGGCGATGGCGTACAAGCGCAACCCGATGCGAGCCGAGCGGATGTGCTCGATCGCCCGATTCGTGATGGGGCTCCAGCCGGTCGCCGGCCAGACCGCCGCGACCCAGTGGCTCGAGCGGACGCTCGACGATAGCGCGGTGCGCCGGCTCACCCTGCCCCAGGCGTTCCTGGGCGCGGATGCGTTGATGAGCCTCTACCTGAATGTCGTCCCCGGTCTCGTCGTTCACCCGCCGGTGATCGAGAAGAACCTCACCGAGGAACTGCCGTTCATGGCCACCGAGAACCTGCTCATGGCGGCCGTCCAGGCGGGGGGCGACCGGCAGGTCCTGCACGAGCGGATTCGGGTCCACTCCCTCGACGCCGCGGCGCGTCTCAAGCAAGGGGCGCGGGACAACGACCTGATCGAGCGCCTGACGGCGGATCCCGCCTTCCCATCGATCAACTACAAGGACACGATCGACCCGGCCCTCTTCGTCGGGCGTTCGCCCGAGCAGGTGACCGAGTTCATTGCGAGCGAAGTCGAGCCGATCCGCAAGAAGTACCCGGCGCGCACCGAGATCACGCGCGAGATCGATGTCTGACGCAAGCCATTAGTGCCGAAAGATCCTCGAGGCGTCGTCCATCTCGGGCGACGCCTCTTTTTTTGCCAATTTCGTAGCTCGAAACGATGGCCCACCAACGACAACCGGCTCGGGACGTCTCAAGGCGTGAATCACGCCGAGCGTCACGAGCCGGGAGATCTGTCCCGCGGAAAGCCTGAGAGTTCGACTCAGACTCGGGCGGCCTGGCGAGCTTTGCGAAGGCGCTTCAATTCTTCACGGCGGCGCCGTTCGCTGGGCTTCTCATAGTAGGCCTTGCGTCGCATTTCTTTACGCAACCCACTGCGCTCACACAGCTTTCGGAAGCGACGAACGGCCTCCTGAATCGACTCGCCGGAACGTACCCGTAACTTCACCACAGGCAAAACCTCCCGTTTCCTTCCAGAGTGGCCAGCGAAGGCTCTCCCAATGAACGCTTGCAATAGGAAAAGGGAGAACCGGCGCACGGCCCTCCCTTTCTATCGACCCAGATCAAGATTATATCGCGATTGAAGCCGAAAGCCAGATCCGAAATCGGAAAAGTGGCCGGAGATTCAATATTGATCGTAACCGGACTCTCGGGAGCCGCCACCTCCGTGGCCACCGCCCCCGTATCCTCCTCCTCCGTAACCGCCGCGGCTCCCCCCACCGCCCCCATAACCGCCACGTCCACCGCCGCCTCCCCCGTATCCCCCGCCGCCTCCGCTACGTTCTTCGCGGGGACGGGCTTCGTTCACGGTCAGGGGGCGCCCCCCGAAGGGAGAACCGTTGAGATTTTCGATGGCGGTGTTGGCCTCATCATCGTTGGCCATCTCGACGAATCCGAAGCCTCGGCTCCGTCCGCTGAACTTGTCGATGATCACCTGCCCGCTCGTGACCGTCCCATAGGTCTGGAACAACTGGACGAGGTCGTCTTGCGTGGTGTCGTATGGCAGGTTTCCGACGTAGATGTTCTTACCCATGGATCGCCAGCCTTGTTCAAGACATTTCGCGCCCGCTCCGTTACGGACGTCGATGCGTCATCGCCTCGGCCTCGGCTGAAACGTGCGGTGGAACAGGGCCCGCGAACGAGCAAGGCACGCTTCGCGCCATCGGGTACTATGTCGACGATCCCCGGTAAACTCAAGAAAAATCCGATCCGCATGCCATGAAGGAAAGCATCTGTTAGGAACGCCTCAACCAAAACGAAACGAAGGCGGCCCGGGCATTGCCGGGCCGCCTTCGTCGAGCGAGTTCATGTTCGCACCGTGATGGTGATCGCCGTTCAGGCGAGGTGTTTATCCACCCTGGGCATGAGACTCGCAAAATTCAGGTGATTGGGGCAGGCGGTCTGCGCAGCTTCGAGGTCGGCCCCCGACCAATCACGCTGAGTTTCCGAGAGTTTGGAGTAGAGCCTTCGCGCCTCGCCACGATAACCATAGTGGTCGTGGTAGGTGATGAGCCGCGTCAGGTCTCCGAGTGAGGCTTTGGTCCCCGCCGCGCGGGCACAACGGCCGTCGCAGTCGGCGCAGAAGGTCGGTCCGGCCGCGATGCAGGCGTCGCGCAACTCCTTGATCTGAGCCTGATTCAAGGGCTCGAAGTTCTTGGCGGCGATGCTGTTCTCGCGGATCTGGTCGGTGTTTCGCATCGAGACGCAGCACGACGTGATCCGTTCGTCGGACCAGATCGCGTGCAGGAGTCCCTGGTAGGGAGAAAGCCCCTTCTCTTTGAGGCTCGGGATCCGCTTGGGGACCGTCTCGAGGATCTTGTCTTGCCCCGCGACCTGCTTCATCGAAACCAGGCCGATACCCCGCTTGTAGCAGGCATCGAGCGCCTTGTTGAGCGCGGTGTTCTTCGGCAGCCAGGCGGTGAACTGGAGCATGATCACGTCGATGAAGCCGCCGTCCGCGGCCGCCTGGACGTAATCGGCTCGCCTCTCGTCATGGCAGGAGAATCCGACGAATCGAGCCTTCCCCGACTTCTTGATGGCCTCGATCGCCTCTTTCAGTTCCTTGCTCTTCGGCCAGTTGAGGGAGTCCTGCCCATACTCGCCCGGGCCGATACCGTGGATATAGAAGAGATCCACGTAGTCGGTCTGGAGCGTCTTCAAACGCTTGTCGAGCATCGGGATCAGATCCCGAGGGCTCCTCGGATGGTCCTTGGTCGCGAGGAAGATCTCCTTGCGGACCTCCGGCATGGCCTGCAGCCAGCGGGCGATGGCCGGTTCGGACCCATAGCAGTCGGCCGTGTCGAAGAAGCGGATGCCGCTGGCGTACGCGAACCGCAGCAAGCGGTCGAGCCCGGGGCTCTGCCACGTACCTTGATTCAGGATGGTCACATCCACGCCCGTCTTGCCGAGTGGGCGGCGAGGGATCATCGGCTTCTTCGCCGAGTCAGGAGCGGCCTGGCTCCCCTGGGCTCCCGCCAGTACCGAGGCGGTCGCCAAAGCACCCGTCTGCAAGAATCCGCGTCGGTCGAAATCCGAATCCGGTCGATTCGTCATCAGAGTAACTCCCCGACCCATTGCCTCTAGGAAAGGTGAAGAACCGAGATGGTTCGACAAACGTTAAACGATTCAACCCCCCGAGGCCAGTCGGCGAATTCCTCCTCCTCAACCTGGATGCTCATTCCCAAATAGCGCCATCGCATTCATCTCGACGGGACGAGACGCTCAGGAGCAGATCGCCAGTTCCGTCTCTTCCTTCTCGGTGCGGGTCAGCGGCAGGATTTCTTCGCGGTAGACCGGGATCTGGCCGGGGGCTTCGATGCCGAGGCGGACCTGGTTGCGGTCGATCTTGACCACGGTGATCACGATGTTCCCGTCGATCACGATCTTCTCGTTCAGCTTGCGGCTCAGGACCAGCATGGCAACCTCCGTGATGGATAGCTAAACCCAGTATGGGAAGACCTTTGTGACTCAGGTGTCGCGACTTTCTTTCTCAGCTCGTCGCGACGGGATTAAAGTAAAGCACGAAGTGTGCCGACATCGACGTCCGGGACCGATCAATTACTCCAAGTCTTTACCGAATCAGTTTTTAAATTTTTCTCAAGTCTTGCCACGAGACCGCAAACCACTGAACAACAGTGTAGGAAAGCGCCTTTTCTTCCCAAATCTACATTGACTCAGGGAAGAAATGGGAACTGCTTTCGAAGTTTTACCTAAGTTTTGGAGGCCCCGAGCCGACTCTCTGTACAAACAGATATGAGTTTGGGGCCCTGACGAGGTGAATACCCCGACGAATGGGAACCACGATCGGTCTCGGGGCACTCGGCGGGGATAGCGTCGTTTGAGAAGAAACGATACCATTTTGCCGAGTTGGCCCGATCGTTCGGATCGGGCCTGGCAGGTCGTAACATCGCAGAGCTGATCGGGGATCCTTTAGTGCGAGTGGGTATCGGGCACGACACGCATCGCCTCGCCGAGGGGCGGCCGCTGATCCTGGGCGGCATTACCATCGACTATCCTCGAGGGCTCGTGGGCCATTCGGACGCGGACGTCGTGCTTCACGCCGTCTCGGACGCCCTGCTGGGTGCCGCGGCGCTCGGGGACATCGGCGAGCTCTATCCGGACACCGACCCGCAGTGGAAGGGCCTGGACAGCTCGAAGCTCCTCACCGAGGTGCTCGATCGGGTCCGGCTTGCGGGCTGGCAGCCTTCGAACTGCGACGTGATCGTCCACGCCCAGGAGCCGAAGCTCGGGCCCTATAAGGCACGCGTGCGCGAGAACGTCGCGAGGCTCCTCGGGCTCGACCCGGGCGCGGTGAATATCAAGGCGAAGACCGGGGAACTCGTCGGGCCGATCGGACGATCCGAGGCGATCTCCTGCGAGGCGGTCGTCCTGCTCTCTCCCCGCTGATCTACTATCCGAAGGCACTGACGGCTCAAGGCCGCGGAGAACGGCGTGTCGCACACGCCTCGAAGACACATGGCGCTCCGAGTCTACAATACCCTCTCGCAGTCGAAAGAAGACTTCCGGACGGTGGTCCCCGGCAAGGTGGGGATGTACGTCTGCGGCCCCACCGTGTACTCCGAGAGCCACATCGGACACATGGTCGGCCCCGTCATCTTTGATACGATCAAGCGCTACCTCGTCTACTCCGGTTTCGAGGTCACCTGGGTCGTCAACATCACCGACGTCGACGACAAGCTGATCGTCCAGGCGCAGAAGGACAACACCACCGTCAAGGAACTGGCCGAGCGCGTCACGGCCGACTACCTCGACTGCCTGCACGCCCTCGGCGTCAACGGCATCGACCAGATGCCCAGGGCCACCGAGCACATCGCCGAGATCATCGACATCAACCAGGGTTTGATCGACAAGGGCTTCGCCTACGCGTCGAACGGCGACGTCTACTTCGACGTCACCCGCGCCCCCGAGTACGGCAAGCTCAGCCACCGCGACCCCGAGGAACTCCAGGCGGGCGCCCGGATCGAGCCGACTTCGCTGAAGCGGCACCCCGGCGACTTCGCCCTCTGGAAGAGCTCCAAGCCCGGCGAGCCCTTCTGGGATTCCCCCTGGGGCCCCGGCCGTCCCGGCTGGCATATCGAATGCTCCGCCATGAGCATGAAGATCCTGGGCGAGCACTTCGACATCCACGGCGGCGGCCTCGACCTCGTCTTCCCGCACCACGAGAACGAGGTCGTGCAGTCGGAGTGCTTCTCGGGCAAGCCCTTCGCCACCTACTGGCTGCACAACGGCCTGCTGACGAAGGACGGCAAGAAGATCTCGAAGTCGGATCCGGGCACGATCGTCCTGATGCGCGACCTCCTCAAGTCGCACGAGCCGGACACCCTCCGGGCCCTCTTCCTGACGAGCCACTACCGCCGCCCGATCGACTACGGCCCGTCGCGGCTCGATGAGCTCGCCAGGGGCCTGCAGTCCTTCTACAAGACCTTCGAGCAGTTCGAGAAGCTGACCGGCACCAGCTTCTACGACCTCGAGGCCCCGAAGACTCGCTCCGAGTTCGACCCCGGCTCGTCCCCCTTCCTCAAGGAAGTCGGCGAGCATCGTCAGCGCTTCCTCGACGCGCTCGACGACGACTTCAACACCGGCGGGGCCATCGGCGAGCTCTACGAGCTGAACCACACCCTGAAGAAGTTCGCCAATGGCATCGCCTCCCGTGATCAGGAAGCCCTGGCCGACTACCGCAAGGCCGTGGTGGTCGTCCGCGAGCTGACCGCGATCCTCGGCCTCTTCCGCGAGCCCTTGAAGAAGGAAGAAGCGAGCCGCGACGAACTCACCGGCCCCCTGCTCGACCTTCTGGTCCAGCTCCGGACCCAGGTCCGCAAGGAGAAGAACTTCAAGCTCGCCGACGAGATCCGCATCAAGCTCACGGAGCTGGGCGTGACCCTCGAAGACCGCCCGGATGGAACCGCCTGGAAGATCGAAGGCCGGTAAGCCTACGCCCCTTGCTCCTCTCGTCGTCGTCCAGGGAAAGGACCGCGTGATGACTCGTTCCGAGGCCAACCCCTTTGCCGACGAAACCCGAGCGACCCATGGCCGGGTCCTCGGGATCGACCCTGGCCTGGGAGTGACCGGCTATGCCGTCGTCGCACCCTGCGCCTCGGGGGCCTACGTGGTCGAGGCGGGGGTGATCCGCCCTCGGAGCGCGAACGCGAGCCTGAGCGGACGGCTGAACGTCCTCCACCAGGGGATCGTCGAGATCCTGGAGGCGTTCACCCCCGACGCACTGGCCCTCGAGCAGGTCCACAGCCACGTCAAGCACCCGCGCACGGCCATCATCATGGCCCACGCGAGGGGGGTCATCATGCTCGCGGCCGAGCAGCAGGGCGTGCCCGTCTTCGGCTACGCCGCCTCCCGGATCAAGAAGACCCTGACGGGGAGCGGCAAGGCCCCCAAGGCCCAGATGCAGCACGCCGTGCAGCTCGAGCTCGGCCTAAATTGCCTGCCGGAGCCGCACGACGTCGCCGACGCCTGCGCGGTGGCGCTCTGCCATTTCCAGATCCGCCGCCATCAGCGCGGGCTCTACGGGGTTTGACCCCCCTCGTGGCCGGGGCCGGCCGCATCCTTGACCGAAAATGTCGCAGCTCCTTATGATGGACAGGCGTCGAGAACCAGGGCCACAGCGTCCCTGGCCCTTTGGAATACATAAGGCCTCGTGCCACCACGTCAGCCGACGGGACGGATCGTGATTATTACGCTAAACGGCAAGAGCCGAGAGGTCCCGGACACGTTGACCGTGGCCGGATTGCTCCAGCAGATGGGCGTGAAGCCGGCGTTCGTGGCCGTCGAGCTCAACCGCGACCTCGTCACCCGCAAGCGGCACGAGGAGACGGCGATCAAGGATGGCGACGTCCTCGAGGTCGTCACGTTCGTCGGCGGCGGAGCCCCCACGCCGGCCGAGATCCCCCCGCTGACGATCGGCTCGCACACCTTCACGAGCCGGCTCCTCGTCGGCACGGGCAAGTATCGCACGCTGGAATTGATGCGAGAATGCCTCGATGCCAGCGGGACCGAGGTCGTCACCGTCGCCGTCCGCCGCGAGCGCCTGTTCGACAAGGAAGGGCGGAACATCCTCGACTTCCTCGACCCCAGGCGCTACACGATCCTCCCGAATACGGCCGGCTGCTTCTCGGCCGATGAGGCCTTGAGGACGGCCAGGCTCGGCCGCGAGTTGCTTGAAGGGCTCGAGAACCCCGGGTCGAACTGGGTCAAGCTCGAGGTCCTCGCCGACACGAGGACCCTCCTGCCCGACCCCGTGGCGACGCTCGAAGCCCTGCGCGTGCTCGTGAAGGAGGGCTTCGAGGTCCTCTGCTACACGAGCGACGACCCCATCATGGCCCGTCGGCTCAAAGCCGAAGGGGCCGCGAGCGTGATGCCCGCCGGCAGCCCGATCGGCAGCGGCCAAGGGGTGCTCAACCCGAACAACATCCGGATCATCCTCGAGGATCTCAAGCAGGACGACCCCGACTATCCGGTTATCGTCGACGCCGGCGTGGGCACGGCCAGTGACGTGACCCTTGCGATGGAACTCGGCTGCGATGGCGTCTTGCTCAACACCGGGATCGCCGGCGCGGAGGATGCCTTCCGCATGGCCCACGCGATGCGCCTGGCCATTGAGGCCGGCTGGCTCGCGGCCCGTGCCGGGCGGATCCCGAAGAAGCTCTACGCCACGGCCTCCAGCCCGACCGAAGGGCTCATCAAGCCCCGCTGAGATTGCGCCGTCCTTCTCCTCATTCAAGGTTCAGAAGTCGAAGCCGAGCGAGCGATCCCCCCGCGAGGTCTGCACACGGAAGTTGCAGTATACGCCCTCGCGGGGTCGTCCGAGTTCTTCAAAGGCCATAAACAGATATGTCCGAGCTTGATCCGATGGCGATCCTCGGACCTGACGGCTTGATCGCCCGTCGCCTCCCCGGCTACGAGCCTCGCGAAGAACAACTCCAGATGGCGAGGGCCGCGGCGAAGGTCATGGAGACCGGCGGCCACCTCATGGTCGAGGCCGGGACCGGCACGGGCAAGAGCTTCGCCTACCTCGTGCCGGCGATCCTCGCGGCCACGAGCCTCGGCAAAAAAGTCGTCGTCTCGACCCACACGATCAATCTCCAGGAGCAGTTGCTCCGCAAGGACCTCCCCTTCCTGCGGGCCTGCATGCCGCAGGAGTTCTCGGCCGTCCTCGTCAAGGGGCGATCCAACTACATCAGCCTCCGACGCCTCGAAGCCGCCGCAGCCCGAGCAGGCTCGACCTTCCACACGAACGAGGAATTCCAGCAACTCGCCGAGGTCAAGCTCTGGGCCGGCTCGACTCAGGACGGGACCCGCTCCGACCTCGACTTCAAGCCGCTCGGGCCCGTCTGGGACGCGATCTCCAGCGAGAACGGCAACTGCATGGGCCGGGCCTGCCCTCGCAACAAGGATTGCTTCTATTACAAGGCCAGGCGGCGGATGTGGTCGGCGAACATCCTGGTCGTAAACCACGCCCTCTTCATGAGCGACCTCGCCCTCAGGGCCGCCGGCGCCAGCCTGCTCCCCGAGTATCAGGTCGCGATCTTCGACGAGGCGCACACGCTCGAGGCCGTGGCCGGCGACCACCTGGGCCTGAAGATCACCAACGGCCAGGTCGAGTACCTCCTGAGCAAACTCTGCCACGAGCGGACGGAAAAGGGGCTCCTGGCCTATCATCGGCTCCACGAGGCCATCGACCAGCTCCGCAAGGTCCGCTACATCGCCCGCGACTTCTTCGACGACGTGGCCGACTGGCAGTTGCGCCACGGCAGTTCGAACGGCCGCCTCCGCAAGCCCCTGACCGTCTCCGACGCCGTTGTCGAGGAGCTCCGCAAGCTCTCCAGGGTCATCGGCCGGGGGGCCGATACGGTCGAGAAGGAGGAGCAGAAGATCGAGCTCTCGGCCGCGCAGGAGCGCTGCGAGACCCTCTCGAACACCCTCTCCGCCTGGCTCGATCAGGGGATGCCCGAGAGCGTCTACTGGGTCGAGGTCGAGCAAGGACAGCGGCGCAGGGTCCGGCTCTCGTGCGCACCGCTCGACGTCGGTCCGACGATGAGGCGAGAGCTCTTCGACCGGGTCCCGACCTGCATCCTGGCCTCGGCGACCCTCTGCGTCGGCTCGCCCCCGAAATTCGACTTCTATCGACAACGGCTCGGCCTGACGCAGGGGGAGAACCTGACGCTGGGGAGCCCCTTCGACTATCCCAATCAGGTGAAGATCCACCTGCCCAGGAACCTGCCCGACCCCTCCGAGCGGAGCGACGACTTCGAGAAGGCGGCGATACGCGCGATCCCGCATTACCTCGAGAAGACCCAGGGCAAGGCGTTCGTCCTCTTCACGTCGCACCGGATGCTCGAGAAGGCGGCCTCGGCGCTGACCCCCTGGTTCTCCCAGCGCGGGATCACCCTGTTCGCCCAGAGCGAGGGGATGCCGCGTTCCAAGATGGTCGACGCCTTCAAGGCCGACGTGAACAGCGTCATCTTCGGCGCGGAGAGCTTCTGGCAAGGGGTCGACGTGCCGGGCGAGGCCCTCTCGAACGTCATCATCGTCAGGCTCCCGTTCAGCGTCCCGAGCCACCCGCTGCTCGAGGCCAGGCTCGAAGCGATCCGCAAGCGAGGGGGCAACCCATTCGTCGAATATCAGGTCCCCGAGGCGGTCATCAAGCTCAAGCAGGGGTTCGGGCGGCTCGTCCGATCGAGGAATGACCGGGGCATCGTCGTCGTCCTCGACCCTCGACTGCTCACCAAGCCGTATGGCCGGACCTTCCTGGGTTCGCTGCCGGATTGCCCGCGGGTCATCGAGACCCTGGATCTCGGCACCGGCCCCGGTCGCTGAGCCGCTCCCCGCACACTCGCCGCATGCCGCAACCCGGTTCCATTCTGCCTACTAGGATCTTCGAAGAGAGTGGGTTAGAATTATTCAGTTGGAAGACTCGCGTTGAGAAACGCGCTGCGTCCCCCTCAACTTTCGAATAATCAAAAGACCGGACTTCGGAATGCTGGCCAAGCGGATCATCCCTTGCCTCGACGTCAACGAGGGTCGCGTCGTCAAAGGAACGAATTTCGTCAACCTCCGCGACGCGGGTGATCCGGTCGAAGTCGCGTCCCGCTACGAGCAGGAAGGGGCCGACGAACTCGTCTTCCTCGACATCACGGCCAGCCACCAGGGGCGTGAGATCATCTGGGACGTCGTCCGCAGGACCGCCGAGGTCTGCTTCATGCCCCTGACCGTCGGCGGCGGCATCCGCAACCTCGACGACATCCGGGCCTTGCTGAACGCGGGGGCCGACAAGGTCTCCATCAACTCCGCGGCCGTCCGCGACCCCGACTTCGTCTATCGGGCCGCCAGGCGGTTCGGCAGCCAGTGCATCGTGGTGAACATCGATCCCAAGCGCGTCGACCGCGACGGGAAAGAGTTCTGGGAGGTGCACATCAACGGCGGGCGGATCGGCACGGGGCTCGAGGCGGTCGCCTGGGCCCGCGAGATCGAACGATTGGGCGCCGGCGAGATCGTCCTGACGAGCATGGACGCCGACGGCACCAAGAACGGCTACGACCTGCCGATGACCCGCGCCGTGGCCGACGCCGTGGAGATCCCGGTCGTCGCCTCCGGGGGTGCGGGCAGCCCCGAGCACCTGCGGGCGGCCGTCGTCGAAGGCGGGGCGAGCGCGGCCCTTGCCGCAAGCATCTTCCATTACCGAGAATATACGATCGCGGACACCAAGAAATACCTGGCGGAGCACGGCGTCCCCGTGCGGCTCGTGGGCGAGACGCCCTCGAAGGCCCCCAGCCTGGCGGGATAATTCGATCTCCCGAAGGTCGATCGACTCGACCTCGCTTCCTCATAGAATTCGATCACGAACCTGACTCCACTCGATCCCTTCCTCGGCCAGAACTGCCTCGTGGGGATCCGGCTTTGTCCAAGGCAAGGAGCGACTGTCCATGGCGACCGCGGCTGATGTCAACGTCGAGTCCTCCACCAACGAGCCCGAGGCCAACAAGCTCTTCCGCATGGTGATGAAGCACAAGGGGTCCGACCTCCACCTAAAGGTCGGCCTGGCCCCCGCCATGCGCCTGGGCGGCGTGTTGCGTCAGATGCAGTTGCCGGTCCTGTCGACGGCCGACATGGAACGGCTGATGTACCCGATCCTCACGCCACGCCAGAAGAACATCCTGGATGAGGAAGGGGGCGTCGACTTCGCGCACATCGTCTACGACGGCGAGATGGAGACCCGCTTCCGCGTGAACCTGTTCAAGCAGAGGGGGCGGCTCAGTCTCGTCGCCCGCCGCGTGAACAACTCGATCCCGAACTTCGAGGGCCTTGGCCTGCCGCCGGTCATGGCCGAGATCACGCAGTACGAGCAGGGCATCATCATCCTCGCCGGCGTGACCGGGTCGGGCAAGAGCACGACCATCGCCTCGATGCTCCAGTACATCAACGAGCGCGAGCGCATGCATATCGTGACGATCGAGGACCCGATCGAATTCACGTTCAAGGACGACAAGTCGATCATCAACCAGCGCGAGGTCGGCATCGACGTCTGCGACTGGGAGACCGCCCTGAAGCACGCGGTCCGGCAGGACCCCGACATCATCCTGGTGGGCGAGATGCGTGACCAGCACACGTTCTCGGCCGCCATGCACGCCGCCGAGACGGGCCACCTCGTCTTCGGGACCATCCACGCGTCGAGCGCCCCCTCGACGATCGGCCGTATCCTCGACCTCTTCCCGCGGGACATGCACCCCGCCCTCCGCCAGTCGATGGCCTTCAACCTCAAGGCGATCGTCGCCCAGAAGTTGCTGCCGACGACCAAGGAACTCCAGGCGCAGGGCATCACTCGCGTGCCGACGAACGAGATCATGCGGACCAACCCGATCGTCCGGAAGCTGATCCTCAACGAGGAGGATACGAAGCTCGGCGACGCGATCCGCATCGGCAAGGAAGAAGGCATGCAGGACTTCACCGAGAGCCTCAAGGTCCTGGTCCAGACCGAGCGGATCGAGCGTGCCACCGCCTTCGAAGTCGCGCCGAGCGTCGAAACTTTGAAAATGGCCCTCAAGGGCATTAACATCGCCCAGCCTGGTATCTTGTGATCGAGATGCCTTCCGCATGGTCGATCATGTACCTCCGGGTCGAGGTCGAGGTCGAGTGGTGTTGAGAGTACTCCGTCGGAGGAAAGGGAAGCGATGATTCGTCCGCGCCTCGCCCTCGTGATGTTCGCGATGGGAGTCTTCGGCATAACGGCGAGCGCCGATGCCGCGGACTTCCCCGGCATGCTGCTCGCCCAGTCCTCGGTCCTCCAACGCGGGCCCAGCCTCTATCTCAACCTCTTCAAGTTCGTCCCCGTCCTGCTGCTGTACCTGCTCTGGGCGAAGACCTGCTACTGGGTTGATGACGATACCAAGGACCTGAACAACCAGAAGTTCGAGATCTGGAACACGGTCATGCTCGTCTCCGGGCTGCTCGGGTTCGCGCTCATGTTCGCGATCCCGGTCTTCCCCATCAGCCTGACCTTGCTGCTCCTCTCATATTTCGTCCCGACGCTGACCTACGTTTACTCTCGCAATCAGACCGTGCCCGACGACGCCAAGGTGCTGACCCCTTATCACATCGGCGAAGTCATGAACGGGATGATGATGAAGATCGGGATGAGGCCCCTCTTCAACCGGGGGGAGACCGAGGCGAACCGGAGCGGCCCGCCGATCGAATTCGTCGGCAAGAGCCAGGGGAACAGCAAGGCCGACCCCTCTCGCGTCAGCCAGGCCGAGGAGTCTCGCTCGTTCATGTCGGCCAAGGAGCTCGTCTACGACGCGGTCCTGCGCCGATCGACCGACATCCACCTCGAGCCGACGCCCGAGCAGCTCTCGGTCCGCTACCGAATCGACGGCATCCTCCACGCGGCCGAGCCGTTCGACAGGCCGACCGGCGACGCGGTGATCAACGTCTTCAAGGTCCTCGCCGCCCTCGACATCTCAGAGAAACGCAAGCCTCAGGACGGCTCGTTCGGCGCCCGGCTCGAAGGGCGCGACCTCGAGTTCCGCGTGGCGACGTCGGGCTCGAAGTCCGGCGAGAAGATGGTCATGCGTATCCTCGACAACGCGGCGGGCGTCTCGAAGCTCGACGACGCAGGCCTCCGGCCCAAGCTCGCGACCGAGATCCGCAACCTCGTGACCCAGCCGCACGGGATGTTCCTCTGCTGCGGGCCGACCGGGTCGGGCAAGACGACCACCCTCTACGCCTGCCTCCGCGAGATCGACCGCTTCCAGAAGAATATCATCACGGTCGAGGACCCGATCGAGTATCACCTCGACAACATCACGCAGATGGAGATCAACACGAAGAGCGGCCAGACATTCTCCGGCAGCCTTCGCTCCATCCTCCGGCAAGACCCGGACGTGATCATGATCGGCGAAATCCGAGACCAGGAGACCGCGACGATCGCCTGCCAGGCGGCGACGACCGGCCACATGGTCTTCTCCACCGTCCACGCCAACGACACGGTGACGGCCCTCTTCCGGCTCCTCGACCTCGGCGTCGAGCCGTTCATGATCGCGTCGGCCCTCACGGCCGTGCTCGGTCAGCGTCTCGTCCGCATGCTCTGCGAGAACTGCAAGGAGCCGTACAAGCCGAAGCCCGAGTTCCTGAAGAAGGCGAACCTGCCGGCCGACAAGGTGGACGTGTTCTATCGCCGCCCGACCGAGGCCGAGCAAGTCTGCCCCCAGTGCGGCGGCACCGGCTACCTCGGGCGGACCGGGATCTTCGAGCTCCTCGTCATCACCGAGCCGATGCGGGACATGATCCGCGAGAACCCGTCGATCAACGCGATCAAGGCCGAGGCCCGCAAGAACGGCATGATCTACCTCCAGGAAGACGGCCTCCGGCAGGTCATCCAGGGCAAGACGTCGATCGACGAGCTGCTCCGAGTCGTCAAGTAATCCACCGATCTTAATACATACCCTGGCTCACGAGTCCTCGAGAAGCACGCCATGGATATCGTAATCGACCTGGGGACCACGGTCCTGATCGCGGGCATGGTCTATGCCCTCAGCAGCGAAGGCCTCTGGGGCGCGGTATTGATGTTCTTCAATATCGTGTTCGGCGGGCTGATCGCCTTCAACTTCTACGAGTACCTCGCCCAGCAGCTCGACTCGACGGGGATCGGCTGGGGCTTCTCCGACTCGCTCTGCTTGCTCGTCCTGTTCATCGTCAGCGTGCTGCTCCTGCGGCTGACGACGGAGACGCTCGCCCCGGCGATGGTGCGCTACCCGAGCCCTATCTATCAGTTGGGGCGCTTCACGTTCGCGGTCCTCGGGAGCCTCGTGCTGGGGGCGATCATCCTCCTCAGCTTCGACTGCGCCCCGGTCCACAAGAAGGTCTTCGGGGTCATCGACTACAAAAAGAAGGTCCCCTTCGGCCTGGGGCTCGAACGTCGCTGGCTGGCCTTCTTCCAGCACACCACCGGCCTGATCTTCGCCCAGCGCGAGCCCGGGCTGAATGACCCCTACCGTGAATTCAGCAACGCCAAGGTCTTCGACCCTCGCGGCGAATGGCTGCTCCAGCACCAGCAGGCTCGCCCCTACGGGACCGAGTCCGTCCTCGAAGACGCCGGCGCTGCGGCCGAAGGCGCCCCGAGCGGCGGTCCGACGGGCCCAGGCGGTGGGCCGACGCCTCCGCAGGGCGGTCCGGCAGGCCCCGGCGGGCCGATGGGCCAGCAAGGTGGGCCTCGGGTGATCGCCCCCGGCCCCGGCGGCGGGGTGGTCATGCCCGGCGGGCCGATGTGATTGCTGCGGAAGTCTCGCGGGTTCAAAGCCAATAGTTGAGGGGGCCGCTCCGGATCAAAGCCCGGGACGGCCCCCTTCTTTCATTCATGCGGGTCATATCCGAGGCACGGATCTCAGCGTAAGGCCTGCGTTCCCTGCTTGGAGCCGACCGGCATGACCTGGATCAGGTCGAACCTGTGCTTCGAGGCCAGCCCCACCATCTGCTGCTGGACCTTGTAGGCGGCCACCTGGTTCGTCGTGGTTTCGAAGACGAAGAGCGGCGCCCATCCCTCGCTGTAGGCCCCGAGTTCCCCGGTGGTCATCATGAACTTGGGGACCTGCCCGTTGGCGAGGTCGATCTTGAAGTCGGCGGCGAGGTCGCGCTCGGCGAAGTTGTCGATGATCCTGGCCGGGCCCGCCGACTGGCGAAACGATGGGACCGTCGCGAACAGCCGTGCGCTGCTGTAGTCGAGGTAATAGAGTGCGTCCTGCGTGACCTGGACCTTGCGGCCCTCGTCGTAGCGGACGAGGACGGGCCCCGTCGTGATGGTCGACCCCCCGACGCGATCGCCGCTATTGGCACGGACGATGGCCCGAGGGCCCGGCAGGCTCGCCAAGGACCAGCCGATGATCACCCCCGCGGCCAAGAGCACAATCCCCGACGCGTTGCTTCGAACAGCCTTCATGGGCCGGACTCCTTTCCGGATGGCCTCTCATCGTCCTATACAACCCGATCCGATTCGGTGCGGCATTGTGCCCAAGGTGGCCGGAACGGTCTAGGCGAACGTCTCGTCAAGCGGGAGTGACGTGTTAGACTAGGGTTTGACCCTCGCAACGACCCCGACGGGCCTCGTTGCCAACCTTCGACGCGTTCCTCAACGGGGGCCTCATGATCACCTCGGCCTGCTGGATGGGACTTCTCCTCTTCGCCCAGGTTCCGCCCCCTGCCGTCGCCCCCGAGAAAGTGAGCGAGCTGCGCAAGGAGTATGAGGCGACCATCAAGCGCGAGACCGACGCCATCACGGCCCTGGCAGGGAAGCTCCAGAAGCAAGGGAAGGCGAAGGACGCCGAGGAATGCCGGCGCAAAATCGATTCGCCGCAGTCGCCCGATGGCGCCTCGCGATTCGTCCCCCTACTCGAGGTCGTCCCGCGTCGGAGCAAGGCCCTCGCAAATGTCCCCGTCAAGGGCGCCGGGGCCGAACCCTGGCGGGGCGAGCTCGACGCGATCCGAGAGACCTGCGGCAAGGCCCTCTTCGAGATTGCCCAGAAGGCCGCGGCCAAGATCCCTGGGCAGTTCGCACTCGCCGACCAGGCGCTTCGCGGGGTCGTCGCACGCCTGCCCGATCATCCCGAGGCGCGTCGGCTCCTCGGATTCGTCTCGTATGAAGGAGGCTGGGCCACCCCCTTCGCGGCCAGGCTGCTTCGCAAGAAGATGATCAATCACCCCGTCTTCGGCTGGGTTGAGGGGTCATGGGTCCCGCACCTCGACCAGGGGGAGCTGCCCGCCCCCCCGACCCGAGGGCAGCAGACATTGCGCTGGCTCCCCGCCGAGCAGGCCGACGAGCTGCATCGCCCCTGGGAGAGCCGCTGGCGGATCCATACCGAGCATTTCGACATCCACACGAACGTCAAGTTCTCCGACGCGATCGCCTTCGGGCGTCAGCTCGAGTCCTTCCACGAGCTCTTCCTGGCCCTCTTCGCCGACGTCCTCCGTCTCGATCATCCCGACTCGCTGGCCACCCGCTTCAAGGACAAGACCAAGGGGAAGAACCTCGAGGCCGAACGTGGGCTCCCCCCGCATCAGGTCTATTACTTCGCGACCAAGCAGGAGTACGTCGACCACCTGTCCTTCCTCGGCGATCCGAATATCGATAAGACGCTCGGGCGTTACCTCCCGCCCAAGCCTCGCCAGGGCAATCGGGCTCCCGCGTACCTATTCCACGACCCCGGCGGGCAACTCGAAGTCTCGGCGACCCTCTTCCACGAGGTCTCGCACCAGCTCCTCTTCGAGTCGGTCGGCCGCTCCGAGTTCGAACGCAATGCCGGGAATTACTGGGTGTTCGAAGGGCTCGGGACCTATTTCGAGACCGTGTCGATGCTGCCGGACGGGTCGATCCTCTACGGCGGCAGGACGAGCCCCCGTCTGGAAGAGGCGCGGATCCGCCTGGTCGACCGCGATGAGCTGGTGCCGACCGAGACCTTCGTGGGGTTCGGCCAGAACGAGTTCAACGAGGACAGCGTCATCTACCTGCATTACGCCCAGGCCATGGCACTCACCATCTACCTGATGCAGTCCGACCAGGCGGAACACCGGGAGGCCTTCCTGGATTATGTCAAGGATGCTCACAAAGGGCGACTCAGGCGCGACGGCGGGAAGTCGCTGCGTGAGCGCATCGGCATCTCCTACTCGAAGCTGGACCGCGACCTGATCCGCTACCTCGGCGGGGTCGAGGCGGGCAAGGAGAAGGCGAAAGACTCGGAGGAAGCGAAGAAGAAGGGTGGGGACTGACGCAAGGCGGGCAGGAAAGAAGCGATAATAAAGCGGAGGGACGCGAGAAAGGCAGACAATCTCGCGTCCGAGTGACCAGTCTGGTTACTCGCCCACGTAGGGGATCAAGGCCATGAACCGGGCGCGCTTCACAGCGTCGCTCGCCGCGCGCTGGAACGCGGCGCAGTTGCCACTCCGCTTTCTCGAGAACATCTTGCTTTGGTTGGTGCAAAGCTTCTTGAGCAGGCCAACGTCCTTGTAATCCACATAAGCAGGACGAGGGCAGCCTTCGGGAGTGCAGAACCGGCATCGGTTCTTCCGGTTTCGACCAAATCGTTTCCGCGGCATAAACCTAGGGTCCTCGGACGAACTCAATTCCTTGGCGTGGGCGTAGAGCGATCCTCGGCAAACAGTGGCCGACTCACACGGGAAACCATGACTATAGGTCCTCGCCAGGATCACGTCAAGTCCCAACGACACCATCACGACCCGTTCAAGAATGATAGTCGCGGCGAGGTGAGCCCGTTTGCCCATCCCTCCCCGATTCGCGGGGATTGACCGCCCCAACGCGCCCGCCGTAAGGTACGATCCATGGGATTCGAAGTTGAGGTAAAATATCAGGCCCCCGACCACTCGGAGCTCGAACGTCAACTGCTGGCCCTCGGTGCCGAGCCGTCGCCGGAGATCGAGCAAGCGGACATCTACCTCCGCCACCCCGCTCGCGACTTCGCGCAGACCAACGAGGCCCTCCGGATCCGCCGGGTCGGGGACCGGAACCACATCACATACAAGGGTCCGCGCCGGAGCGGGCCGACGAAGACGCGCGAGGAGATCGAGCTCCCCTTCCAGGCAGGGGCGAAGAGCTTCGAACAATTGCTCCGCCTCTTCGAAAACCTCGGCTTCCAACGTGTCGCCACGGTCCGCAAGCGGAGGCGGACTTTCCGCCTCCGCGACCAGGGCCACGAGTTCGAGATCGCGCTGGACCTCGCCGAAGGCCTGGGATCCTTCGCGGAGGTCGAGATCTACGTCGATTCCGAGGACGGGCTCGCGGCCGCTCAGCAGGCCGTCGTCGGGCTCTCCGCGAAGCTCGGGCTGACCGAGGTCGAGCACCGCTCTTACCTGCGCATGGTCCTGGAATCTCAGGCCCCGACATCGGGTGGCGACCACGAGGCCTGACCCCATCGGGGCATCACGCAATATAGCCCGATCCTCGACCCTGGGCGGGCCGAGGATCGGGCCTTTGCGCATCACTCGACGACGAGTTCGAAGTGGATCGTCGAGTCGTTCTTGCCGATCGGGAGTTCAACGCCTTCGGCGTTCTGGGCCAGCGGGACGGGCTTGCCTCGCACCCCGTCATTATCCAGGGCGTAGGCCTTGACGTTCCCCTTCACGCGCCAGAGGACCTTGGCCTCGATCGGCTCTTGCAAGAGCGGGGGGATGCCCGGATCGGCGACGTCGCGCTTCCACTCGTCGACCCAGCGGAACCCGGTCGGTTGCACGCGGCCGATCGCCGTGACGAGGATCCGCTTGGTGCTGGCCAGCGGCGTCGCGTTCGCCGACGAGGCCAGCACCACGGCGAACGGTGTCTCGGCGCTGACCGAGAGCCGATCGAAGTTCGCCGAGTAGCCCGCTACCCAGCCGGCGATCCCCTGGGTGAACGGCGTGTTGACCGTGAGCCGCCCCTGGGATGAATCCCAGCCCGAGACATTGGTGCGCCGCTTGGGATCGGGGCGAGAGGCGGCGAGGGCCTCGACCGCCGTGGGCTTGGCGGGCCTGAGCATGATCGACGCGGCGTGCGGCCAGAGGGCGAAGACCTGGGGAATCCCGTTCACGACCTCGGGGATGGCGAAGATGTCTTCCTCGCCGCCGGTCCCGGTCGCGTCGTTACCCCAGAGGCGGGGATACACGAAGATCCCCCGGCGCACGAGCCCATCCCAGTCCTCGGCCGATGCGATCGAGGTCGAGAGGATGAGATCCCCCGCCTCGTACGGCAGCGCCCAGGCCCCGAGGGTCTGGTTGCACCACTGGCCGACGACGTAGGGCTTCTCGGCTCGCCTCTTGCGCTTGGCCCCCGCGACGAGGCCTCCGTCGCTGCTCCAGAGGATCGAGCGTTTGTTGGGATCCGACCAGAGGGGCGGGTTCCAGTAGAGCCGGTCGTCGACGAAGTCGAGCCCTTCGCCGCTCTGCTGAGCCGAGAATTCGGCGTCGCGACGCCAGTGCGAGACCCCGGCGATCGGAACGCGTAGCTTGTCCTTACGGAGCGTGTCGGCGAGGCCTCGCCAATGCGACGCGCCGAGGGACTGCCAGTAGCGACGCCCATTGGTCATCGACTCCTGGGAGGCCATGAGCCGGAGCCGATCCTGATAGTCGAGCGGCAGCGTCCCTACCGCTTCGGACTGGTCGAACAGGGAGAGTTCGCCCCCGAGCGTGACGAACGCCAGGGCCGGGTCGTCTTTCAGGGCCAGACCGGTCTCGGGGTTGACGTGGGCCAGGAGTGCCTGCGCCGACTCCTTCGCGAGCTTCTTGATCGTCGGGTCGAACTCGACGGCCCCCCCACCGCCGGGCGGCAAGGCCCCGAGGCTCGACACCTCGTCCTCGGCGCGGAACCTCCGGGCCGACTGGAGTTCGAGCGCGACGTAGATCCCGCGCGACTTCAGGGCGGCGATGAGGTGGTCGAGCCGTTCGAGGGCGATGGGGTCGAACGCCTTGGTGTCGTCGCGGCTGTCGTCGAAGAGGCTCCGATCCGGGCCGATCGGAGTGTCGAGGTCGCAGAGCCGCACGAGGTTGATGCCCGATCGGGCCAGGCGATCGACGAGTTGGTCGGCCCTCCCCGAGTCCTGGAAGGCGGCGGGCGGCAGCAGGCTGACGCCGAAGAATCGGGCCCGCCCCCCCTTGGAGAAGGTCAGCCGCCCCCCCTTCACGGTCACGAAGCCGTGCTTGCCGGCCGGGGCGTCGAGCAGGAACGAGGCGTCGAGCGCCGAGTCGGCCGCGATCTTCGCCGATGGCGTCACGGGCTGCCAGCCGGTCGTGTCTTCGGCGACGTGATACGGGATCCAACTGCCGGCGGAACGGTTCGGAGAGGCACTCACCGCGACGTTATCGACCCGGACCGTCCCGTTGCCGTCGTGTTTCTCGAGCTGGAGCACCGCGCGGACCGCCTGGCCGGGGACGCTGACCGTCGCCCGCTCCGCCTGCCAGTCGAACGAGCCCGACCAGCGGAAGACCTGCGCGGACCGACCGCCGCCGCTGACCATCTCGCCATCGGCGTCGAGGAAGAACATGCTGGCGAGCGCCCCTCCCGAACCTCGGAGCCCCTGGGCCTTCACGCTCATGGTGACCTCGAGCGAGCCGAACGGCTCGATGGGGATCGCCAGGCCCGTCAGGACTCGCGTGCTCGACTTGGAGAGTTCGAGCGCGCTGTTGGAGTTGACGCCGGGGAAGACGCGATGGGCGTCGTTCTCGACGATCCAGAAGGTCGGCGACGGGTCGCCGAGCTCGAAACCGCCGTTGTTGACGAGGTTGGTCGTTTCCTTGCCGCCGACGGGGACGAGGTCGAAGGTGATGCCGTCGATCTCCAGGACCCCCGTCGCGCCGAGCAGGCCCATCGACATGATCACGTCGCGCGTCCCCGGCGGCACGGGGATGCGCTTTGAGACATACGTCCAGCGCGGGCCGACCGACTTCGACCAGGGGCCGAGCATCCCTCGCCTGAGGGCCCGCAGGCCGTCGCCGAGGAAGTCGAGGATCAGGCCAGGCTCCTCGCCGAGGCGTTCGCCGTTCTCGATCTGGACCTGCCGGATCCAGGCACCGACGACGACCGCCTCGTGCTTCCGCCCGTCGATCCCGAAGGCCCGGCTCAGGCGGGAAGGACGCCCGGGCTTGTGGGTCTCGAATTTGATGCAGTGGGGCCCGACCTTGCCGCCGGTGGGGGAGATGATGGCGTCCCTGGCGTTGTACCAGCCGTCGGGCACGCCGTCCTTATTGGCATCGGTCTCGAAGTCGTCCAGCGCGGGGGGGGCGGGCCGCACGAGTTCGACTTCCTGGCCCCTCGCCCCGAGGAACAGCGAGGAAGCCAACAGCGTCGCAAGTGTGAATATGCACGCGCCCCTCATCACGGTTTCACCTGCTTCTTGTTGCCCGCGGCCTCTCTCTGGGCCTTGCCGGTCATGGGGACGAACAGCGTCGGCCGCAGCTCCTTGCGGGTGAGCTTGCCGTCCTTCTTGGTGACGAGGTAGACGATCTGATTGAATCGATCGCCGACCGGGATCACCATCCGCCCGCCATCCTTCAGTTGGTCGACCAGCGGCTGGGGGATGAACTCGGGCGCACAGGTCACGATCACCGCGTCAAACGGGGCCGCGTCGGGCCAACCCGCGTAGCCGTCGCCGACCTTCGTGTGGACGTTGGTGTAGCCGACTTCCTTCAAGACCTCGGCGGCCCTGCGGCCCAGAGGTTCCTTGATCTCGACCGAGTAGACGTCCTTCACCAGGCGGGAGAGGATCGCCGCCTGATAGCCCGAGCCGGTGCCGACCTCGTAGATGACGTCGGTCGCCTTCGGCTGGAGCGCCTCGGTCATGAAGGCGACGTCGAACGGCGGGGTGATCGTCTGCCCCTCGCCGATCGGGATCGACTCGTCGTCATAGGCCAGGCGTCGCGTCTCCTTGGGGAGGAATTTGTGCCGGGGGACCGTGCGGAAGGCGTCGAGGACGCGGGGGTCCTTGATCCCTCGCTCGACGAGGTGACGCTCGACCATCCGGCGACGCGCGGGGGCGGTGGGGTCGTCCTCGACCTTGGTCTTGGCCTTCGGGTCCTCGGCCGCCGCCAGCATGATCGACACCAGCGCGACGACCAGGCAGGCGAACACCGAAGATTGTCGTTCTCTCCACGATGGCATGAGTGCCCTCCTCCCTTGAGATGTGAAGAACTCCCGAGACGCACGAAATTCCGCAGAATTTTTCGATCGTACTGCCGAACCTTCTCGTGTGAAAGCAGGAGTCGACCTCGCGGGCGCGGAGTTCCTAACCAGCGGCGAACCGCCTCTTTATACTCGACGAGATGACTCGTTCTTCGCCCAGAAACAGGACGTTTTCGGCCCCCGGTTATACCGAAGAATATGCTTGGTCGGATTCTCCGACACTAGTATAATGGGCGCAGGTTTCGAGGCAGCCACAGGAGGTCCGTAACACCCGAGGATCGGGTGGGAGCGCACGAAGGCATGTGGGTGACGACGTCCATCGGCCTGAGCTTGCTCCTCATCCTCAGTTCCGCCGACCCCGCGGCCGCCCCCAAGGCCGAGACCCTGACGCTGGCCGGGGAAGTCTGCGAGCTGGGTCCGGCTTTGCAAAACTTGCGATTGCCGTTCGATAGCGAACCAATCGCCAAGCAGGTCGTACTCAAGACCAGCGACAAGGCACTTCATCCGCTGATTTCCGACGAGGCGAGTCGAGCCCTGTTCCTCGATCGTCGGCTCCGCGACCGTCGAGCCGAGCTGAAAGTTCGTCGGTATCCGGGTCTTCCGTATCTCCAGGTCCTCACGATCCAGGTGGATTTCGACGGTAAACTCGGCATCCCCGAGTATTACTGCGAAGTGTGCACCATCAGTGTCCGGTCCCCCCAGACGTGTCCCTGCTGTCAGGGAGACATGGTTCTTCGAAGAAGGCCTGATTCTCGCTGAACGAAATCGTCGACAACGGGGTCGACATCGTTGCGTCTTGCGAGATTTGACCGTCGGCGGCGGGTTCCGCCGGGGATGTGCTTCTCATGCACTGGGTCAACGCCAACCTCCTTCTGGGGCTAGTTGCGCTGGTGGCCGTGACGACCACGTCGATTGGGATGATCGCGCTCTTCTGGGTCACGCGACGCCCCCGGAAGCTCGCCGACTACACGCCCCCCGTCACCATCTTCAAGCCGCTCAAAGGGGTAGACGAAGACCTCGAGGCGAATCTTCGGAGCTTCTTCCAGCTCGACTACCCGTGCTACCAACTCCTCTTCTGCGTGGCCGACTCGAACGACCCGGCGATCGAGGTCGTGAAGGACCTGCTCGAGGAGTTCCCCGACCACGACGCCTCGCTGATCATCGGTTGCCCCGTCTTCGGCTTGAACCCGAAGGTCGAGAGCCTGGCCGCTATGGCCCGCTACCGCAAGCACTGCACCATCCTGATCAGCGACTCCAACGTCAAGGTCCGCCCCGAATATTTGCGCGAGACCGCCTGCTATCTCGCCGAGCCGGGCGTCGGGCTCGTGACGAACCTCTTCGTTGGGGTCGGCGAGACCCAGATGGGGGCGGTGCTCGAGAACCTGCAGCTTAACGGGTTCATCGCCGGCGGCGTGGCCGCGGCCTCCCTCATGCGGATCACCTGCGTCGTCGGCAAGTCGATGCTCATGCCGGTCCGTACGCTCGAGGCTATTGGCGGGTTTGCCGGGGTCCGCAACCTGCTCGCCGAAGACCAGGTCATCGGCATGCGTGTGCGCAAGGCCGGTTACTCGATCCGGCTCAGCCACCATGTCATCGAGAATGTGAACCAGTCCCGCGAGTTCTCCTGGTTCTTGAACCGCCACTCGCGCTGGTACAAGATCCGTCGCCAGCTTGCCCTGCCGGCGTTCCTCATCGAGCCGTCGGGCAACCTCGGGACGGTGGGCCTGGTCTGGGCCCTCTCCGGTGAGTCGGGGCTCGCCTGGGGCGGCCTGCTCGTGCTCGTCGGCCTCGGATTCTTCCGGGATGCCGTGCAGACGAAGCGGCTCCGGGGGACGTTCCCCAAGCTCCGGCACCTGCTCCTCAGCCCGCTCAAGGATCTCTTCCTTTTGCCCGTCTGGTTCGACGCGCTGGTGAACAAGCGGGTCCACTGGCGAGGCCATCGTTTCCTCGTCGGCCGGTTCACGAGACTCCGGCTCGCCCGCGTCCCGCGCACGGTCCGACGGCGGGTCCGGCGGGTCCGGCGCCTCCGCACTCAGAACGGGCAAAAGCCCTGATTCGGCATCAAGCCCTCAACGTGTTCGCGAGCATTTGTCGATAAAGCCTCGGTTGACGGATTTCGGCCATTGGCGCAAGCTCGGCCGCCGTTGAGATCGAGACTGACAATCCTCACGAACATTTCTTCTCGGTTGCCTGTCTGCATACCACCCGGGCGTCATCGCTCCCAAGTGCCCTGCCCCGCCCCGATTCCAAGAGGTTGTCTGCAAACCTTGGAACGGGCAAGCTTTCGGGCTGAGCGTTGACGACCGAGGGTGTCCGCATCGCCAGGCAACCCCGAGAAGAAAGAGGTTTCTTGATGGAAGAACACCCTGCGTCCTCGGAATCCGAGGGTTCCCTCAGCTCCGATTTCCCCGCCCCCCGCGCGTCCTGCGCCAACCTGTCAACACGCACCCTTCACCGGCTCCTCGGCGTCTTTGCCCTCCTCTCGATCTGCACTCCACAGGCAAAGGCCGACGCCCTGGCCAACATCCAATCGTCGGGCAAGTTGAGCTACGGCAGCGACAAGGAAGGGGGTGGCCCTTACGCCTACCCCAACCCCAAGGCGCCTCGCGAGGTCATCGGCTTCGAAGTAGAGCTGATGGAGGAGCTCGCGAAGACCCTGAACGCGAAGGCTGAGTTCTCGCAAGGCCCCTGGGACCGCCTGCTCAAGGTCCTCGACACGGGGTCGGTGGACGTCGTCACCAACGGCTACGAATGGACCGAAACCCGCTCGCGCGAGTATCAGGTGACGCGCCCGTACTATGTCTATCAACTGCAATTGATGGTAGATCGGTCGAGCCCCCTCCAATCCTGGGACGACGTCCGAAAGCCGAAGCCGAATGGGCGGCGCTGGCGGGTCGGCGTGCTGGTTAGCTCGGCCGCGTTCATCTTCGCGCAGGAGTCCGGCGGGTCGTCGGTCGAGGTCGTCCCCTTCGACGGATCGACCGACGCCATGAACGCGGTCGGCAGCGGCCAGATCGACGCGACCTTGCAGGATCTCCCTGCGGCGATCTTCTATCGCGACCGGTTCCCGAACCTGAAGTTCGCGGGCAAGCCCGAGGGCCACGGCTACTATGTCATCTTCCTCCGCCAGGAGGATCGCCCCCTGCGCGACGCCCTCGACAAGGGGCTCGAGTCCCTGATCCAGTCGGGGAAGCTGCGAACCATTTACGAACGCTATGGGGTCTGGAACGAGGCCCAGGGCGAGCTGGCGACCTGGAACCCGGGACAGTTCGTCGCCAAGGGAGAGGCTGCGGCCAGGGGCTGGCGCTTGATCTGGCAGTATCGCCCGCTCCTGATCGACGCCACGTTGATGACGATCCTGCTCTCGCTCTCGTCGATGCCGCTGGCGATGGTGCTCGGTCTGTTCGTGGCGCTCGGGCGGCTTTACGGCCCGAAGCCCGTGCAATGGATCATGTCCTTGTATGTCGAGATCCTGCGCGGGACCCCCTTGATGCTCCAGCTCTTCGTCCTCTTCTACCTGCTGGAGCTGCCGGCGCTGGTGGCGGGGATCGCGGGGCTGGCGATCAACTACTCGGCCTATGAGGCGGAGATCTACCGCGCGGGCATCCAGGCGATCCCCGCGGGGCAGATGGAGGCCGCGCTGGCGCTCGGGATGTCCCGCAGCATGGCACTGCGACGCGTGATCGTGCCGCAAGCCGTCCGGATCGTGATCCCGGCGGTGACGAACGACTTCATCGCCCTGTTCAAGGACACGTCGGTCTGCTCGGCGATCACCCTCGTCGAGCTGACGAAGCAATACTCGATCCTAGGCAACAGCACGGGGCGCTGGATCGACTTCGCCGTCATCACAGCATTCCTTTACATGACCATGAGCATCCCCTTGTCGTGGTTGTCGCGCTACTCCGAAAGCCGGCTCGATGCCATCGGCGCGAAGGGAGGGGTGCCCGCATGATCGACGTGCAAGACCTCGTGAAGCGGCATGGCAACCTCGAGGTGCTCCGAGGGGTCTCCCTCTCCGTCAACCCGAGCGAAGTGGCCGCGATCATCGGCCCTTCGGGGGGCGGCAAGAGTACCTTCCTGCGCTGCCTGAACGGGCTCGAAACCTTCCAGGGGGGCAGCGTCTCGGTCGACGGCCATCGCCTCGTGGCGACGACCACGAACCTCGAGCGGACGAGGATCCTGGCCCAGGTCCGCCGTCGCGTGGGGATGGTCTTCCAGAGTTTCAATCTCTTCCCGCACCGATCGGTGCTCGAGAACGTCATCGAGGGCCCGATCCACGTCCGGGACGTTCCCAGGGAAAAGGCCGAGGAAGAGGCGAAGCGGCTCCTGGGCCGCGTCGGCCTCGCCCACAAGCTGAACGCCCGCCCGAGGCAGCTCTCGGGGGGCGAACAGCAGCGCGTGGCAATCGCGCGGGCATTGGCGATGGAACCGCGGGCGATCCTCTTCGACGAGCCGACGAGCGCCCTCGACCCTCGGATGACGGCTGAGGTCCTCGCGGTGATGGCCGACCTCGCCCGCGACGGGCTCACCATGATCGTCGTGACCCACGCGATGCGCTTCGCCCGGCAGGTCGCGAACACGATCCATGTCTTCGGGCAGGGCAAGGTCGTGGAGTCGGGCCCGCCTATCCAGATCTTCGAAGCTCCCCGGCACGAGGCCACCCGCGCCTTGCTGGCCGAGGCCCAGTCGTCCTGAAATCGAAATCGCCTGACCCGGCGACCAGGCCGGGTGAGGCGACTCATTTCCTTCGATGACCTTCGAGCGTCCCGCCCGTCAGTTCTTGAGGCTCGACAGCGGCGCGGGGATCCGGCCGCCGTGGCGGACGAACTGGGTACTGCCCCCGGCGGCGTGGATGGGCAGGATCGCCATCTCGCCGAAGAGGCCGCCGAACACGGCGCGATCGCCCGCGACCTTGCCCGGAACGGGGATCACGCGAACAGCCGTCGTCTTGTGATTGATAACCCCGATCGCGACCTCGTCGGCGATGAGCGCCGCGAGCGTCTCGGCATCGGTGTCGCCCGGGACGGCGATCATGTCGAGCCCGACCGAGCAGACGGCGGTCATGGCCTCGAGCTTGGAGAGTGTCAGATCCCCCCGCTCCACCGCATCGGCAAGGGCCGCGTCTTCGCTCACGGCGATGAACGCGCCCGAGAGGCCGCCGACGGAGGACGAGGCGAAGCTCCCCCCCTTCTTCACCGCGTCGTTCAGGAGCGCGAGCGCGGCCGTCGAGCCGGGAGCTCCGATCCGGAGGACCCCCATCGCCTGGAGGATCTCGCCGACGCTGTCGCCCACCTGCGGGGTCGGGGCCAGCGAGAGGTCGACGATCCCGAAGGCCACGCCGAGGCGGCTGGCCACCTCGCGGCCGATCAGCTCGCCAACGCGGGTGACGCGGAAGGCCGTGCTCTTGATCTCCTCGGCGATCTCCCCCAACGTGGGGACGACCGAGGCATGAGTCACCATGTCCTCGATGGCCGCCTTGACGACGCCGGGGCCGCTGACGCCGATGTTGATGACGCAGTCGGGTTCCCCCGCGCCATGGAAGGCACCGGCCATGAACGGGTTGTCGGTCGGCGCGTTGGCGAAGATCACGAGCTTGGCGCAGCCGAAGCCGTCGTGCGACCGGGTCCGCTCGGCCGTCTCGACCAGGACGTGCCCGAGGGCCAGGATGGCATCCATGTTGATGCCCGCCGCCGTCGTGCCGACGTTGACCGAGGCGCAGACGCGGTTCGTCGTCGAGAGGACCTCGGGGAGCGCGGCGATCAGGCGGCGATCCCCCTCAGTCCAGCCTTTCTGGACCAGGGCGGTGAAGCCGCCGACAAGGTCGACGCCGACTTCCGCGGCCACTTCGTCGAGGGTCCTCGCGACGGCGAGGATCCCCTCGGCGTCATGGCCGGCGGCGACCGACGCGACGGGGCTGACCGCGATCCGGCGATTGACGATGGGGATGCCGTAACGCCCCTCGACCTCCTGGCAGACCGCCCGGAGCCGGCTCGCGAACGTGAGGAGCCGCTCGCGGATGAGCTTGCAGAGCGTGGGGAGGTCGGGCGAGGCGCAAGGCGAGAGGTCGATCCCCATGGTGACCGTCCGCACGTCGAGCTTGTGCTGACGGATCATGCCCAACGTGGCGAGAACATCCTCAGTGCGGTACAACGGCGTCTCCTTGTGGTCTCAGGGCGGGGCCGACGCGAACCGGGCTCGGCTCGCTCGTGGCCAGGAAGATATTCTCGTGCTGGACGTAGGCGTCGAGCCCGTGGTCCCTGCCGTAGCGTTCGAGCTCGGCGCGGATGGTCGACGGGCCGAGTTCGGGGGGCAGGAACGCCTCCATCACCATGGCGAACTTGGAACCGTCGCCGCGGGAGTGCAGGTCGACGATGTTCACGCCGTGCGCCGCGAGGCAGCCAGCGATGCCGTGGACCTGGCCGGGGCTGTCCTCGCCCAGGACGGTGAGGATGAACCGCTCGCCGTCGGGAACCGGCGTCTCGATCTCCGAATCCTTGGCCTCGAGCACGGCCACGGTCAGCTCGAAGCGCTTGCCGCGCTCGGTGATCGTCTTCGCCAGCTCGGCCGCGTCGCGGGGCTCCTGGAAGTCGACCGCCAGGATGATCGTGAAGTAGCCCCCCATGACCGTCTGGCTCAGCTCGAGGATGTTGCCCTTCTGATCTCGGAGCGTGCCCGCGACGGAGAAGACGATCCCCACGCGATCCGCTGCCGTCACCGTCACGATGTATTTGTGCATACCGAACCTGAGGTGTTGAATATCCTCGAATAGGCGCGAGGCACGCCATCGAATCGTACACACTTGCGTTCAAAAAAGTGAGCGAGTTCCTACCCACCGCGGCTTGAAATTTCCGGGAGAGGCTCGCCGCCGCCCAATCAAGGGGCCGCGATCGTCCCCGAGGCCCGCCCCGCCGCCAAGGCCAGCGCGACCCAGCCGATGAGGAAGGCGACGCCCCCGAAGGGAGTGATCGCACCCAGCCAGCGCTGGCCGGTCAGCGAGAGCACGTAGAGGCTCCCCGAGAAGAGCAACGTGCCGATGAGGAACGACCATCCCGCCGTATTGAGGCCGACGGACGAGCCTCGGCTCATCGCGATCAGGCCCACCGCGACAATCGCCAGGGCGTGGTACATCTGGTAGCGCGAGGCCGTCTCGAAGTTCTCCAGCAGACGCTGATTGCCGGCCCGGACTTCGAACGAGTCCGACTCGCGCAGCGGGTACTTGTCCCTCAGCGAATGCGCCCCGAATGCCCCCAGGGCGACGGAGAGGAAACCCAGGATCGCCCCGATCCGGAGCCAGGTCTGACCACTCATGGATGATCCTCGAAAACAGGGCCGGGACCGAAGCCGGACGCGGCGACGACCATCGTCGACCGGGCGGGCGATTCGGGCCGATGAGGGCGCCCGGGCGGATTCTCGCGGCTCGCGCCCGCCCGGCGATGGTCGCGGGCCACTTGCATGATCAAGAAACCGCGCGAATGGCATTCGGATTTGCCGATTCTTTCAGGAGGAGCGCGCGGGTCTCGGCCGCGAGGAACAACGAGCCCGTGACGCAGATGAGGCCGCCTTTGGGGGTGTTCTCCCTGGCCTTCGCCAACGCCTCAGACGGGTCGACAGCCAGCGTGGCCTCGCGCCCGTCGAGTTGCCGGATCGCCTCGCGGATCTCCTCGGGCGGGACCGACCGCGGATTCTCGTGATACCGCGTCGTGATGAGCGAGTCGAAGTGCGGCAGGAGGGCCCGCAACTGCCCGGGCAGGTCCTTGTCCTTGGTCGTGCCGAAGACGAGCGTCCTCGACCCCTCGGGGAAGCAGTTCAACAACGTCGCGGCCAGGGCCTCGGCCGAGGCGACGTTGTGGGCTCCGTCGACGACGAGCCAGGGGGCCTCGCCCAGGACCTCGATCCGAGCCGGCGAGGCGAGCCCGGAGAAGCCGCGGAGGACTCCTTCGCGAGAAAGATTCCACCCCTGCTCCGCCAGGATGTCGATGCCGGCGAGGGCCACCGCGGCGTTGCGAGCCTGATGGGGCCCGAACAGCGGCAGCTCGAGCGGCCCCCAGTTCGTCCGCCAGGTCGAAACCGTGACTTTCCCCGCGGAGGGGCGCCGCAGGGGCTTCCGAGGGGGCTCATATTCATATTCGAAGTCGCGTTCGACTTCGCGAAGGTCGCAGCGACGCCGATCGGCGATGGAACGGATCACGTCACGCGGCTCGGGCAGGGTCACGCCGCTCACGGCGGGCACGCCACGCTTGAGGATACCGGCCTTCTCGAAGGCGATCGCGGCGAGGGTGTTGCCGAGCTGCTTCGTGTGGTCGAAGGAGATCGACGTGATGACGGCGAGTTCAGGGTGGATCGCGTTCGTCGAGTCGAGCCGGCCCCCCAGGCCCACCTCGAGCACGACGGCCCCGACCTTACGCCTGGCGAAGTGCAGGAGCCCCATCGCCGTCGTCATCTCGAAAAACGTCGGCCCGCGGGCCTGCTCGGAGGCCCAGCGCTCGTCGAGTTCCTCGATGGTCGGGCGGACCGCGTCCGTCAGCTCGATCAGCTCCTCGGGAGTGGCCTCCTTGCCCTCGACCGTGAACCGCTCCTCGAGCCGATGGATGTGGGGCGAGCAGAAGAGGCCCGTGCGGATCCCCGAGGCCGAGAAGGCCGAGGCGAACATCGTCGCCGTGGACCCTTTCCCCTTGGTCCCCGCGACGTGGACGATCTTGAGGGCGTCCTGCGGATCCCCCAGCATCTTGAGGAGTCGGCGCATCCGGCTGATGCGGAGCTCGCCCACGAGCCTCGGCATGCCGGACCATTCGTAATTGAGCCGACCGTAGAGAAAGTCGAGCCGTTCCTGATACGCGTCGAGCATGTCGGGCCCGAGTGGGTCGGCTCCCCCTGGTGTCGTCGTCATTGGGTGTCGGGGGAAACCTTCGCCTCGTCCTGGCCCAGGAGTGCCGTCAGGCGCGCCTGCAGCTCCTTGAGCGAGGCGGTCTTGAGCCAGTAGTCGGTCACGCCGACGGCAAACCCCTCGAGGCGGGTGTCGGAATCGCCGATGTTTGAAAGCATGACGACCTTTACATTGATGGCCCGGGGCTCGTGCCGCAGCCGCTCCAGGACTTCGAAGCCGTTGAGCTTCGGCATCCAGACGTCGAGCAGGAGCAGGCTCGGCTCGGCTTCCAGCACGAGCTTCACCGCGTCCTCGCCGTTCTCGGCCTCGAACACCTCGTATCCGATCGCGCGGAGGTAGGAGCCGTAGACCAGTCGGAGATCGGACTCGTCGTCGGCCAGGACGATGCGCGACCTCATTGGCGAAAACTCTCTCGCCCCGACGCCACGTCCCTCACCTCACCATGACGAGGAACCAACGGGCGACACGAGACACTCCAATCTTATCGAAGCCGCCTCCGGCTCGCCACTCCGACCCATTCGACTTGACCGATCGCCGCGAGGGGACCATCAAGGCACGGGGGTCGATTGCGGGCGTTGCGTCCCCTCGCTCGGCCACGTCGGCGCGGCCTGCGAGCGAGGCCGAGGCCGGGCCGGGCTGAAGCCCCGCCGATCACTGCTCAGGAGCCGGCTCGCCCACCATGAAGACGGCAAGTCGGGCTGGACCAGCGAGGCCGGGCAGCCGAGGTCCTCGAGGATCCCTTCGGCCGCGAGGTAGCCGCTGCGGACCGCCCCTTCCATCGTCGCCGGCCAGCCGGTGTTGGTCCAATCGCCCGCGAGGAAGAATCCTTCGATCGGGGTCCGCTGATCGGGGCGGCACGCCTCGACGCCGGGACGCACCGCGAACGTGGCCCCATGCTCGGTCACGACCCGGGAACGCACCAATTTCGCGTCGCGGGCGGCAGGCCAGATCTCGGCGAGTTCGTCGAGGACCGTGGCGAGGATCGTCGCGTTGTCGAGCGGCAAGAGGTCGTAGGCGGCCGAGATCACGAGCTGCAGGTACTGCCCCCCCTCCCCCGACGCCCCTCGCCCCTGGATGGCCGTGTGGTTGAAGACCCACTGGATCAGCCGGCCCACCGTGACGACGTGCTCGAACGGGCAAACCTCGCGGTCGAACCAGAGGTGGATCCCGGTAATCGGCGAGGACGTGAGCCCCTCGGCCCTCGGCAGGTCGGGCAGCCGCTCGGCCACCTGGCCCGAAATCAGGCTCCGGACCCGGTCGAATGGCACGGTGAGTACGACGAAATCCGCGCGGATCGTCTCGCCCGAGCGGAGCGTGACGCCCGCGAGGCCATTCTCGGGGTTCACATCGATGGAGCGGACCCCGGTCGTCAGCCGGACGTCGACCTCGTGGTCGCGCAGCCAGGTCTCCATCCTCGAGCCGTAGAGCTCGCCCAGGGGGACCAGCGGGATCTCCATCTGATACCCCTCGGCATTCCTCATGAAGCCGTCGAGGAAGACCTTGCGGGCATGGCCGACGTCCATCTGGTCGAGCCGCTCGTTGAGAGCCGAGACGAGGACGGTCGACCAGTAGAGGTTGATCGACCGCACCGATTGCCCGTGCCGCAGGAGCCATTCGCCGAAGGGCTCGCCGGGTCGGTCGTCGCGATCGCGTGCCAGGCACATCAGGCCATAGGCGACCCGGATCTTGTCGCCCCAGCTCAGATACTTGCTGCCCAGGAAGCTCTCGGCCAGATGGAAGGGCGCCGGGAAGAAGCCCGGCTGCAACGCCGAGACCCGGCCGTCGGTCCCGAGGAAGACCAGGCGCTTCTCGGGCCGGAAGAGGTGCTTCGTCCCCACCCTCCGGCAGAAGTCGGTCAGATTTGTGCAGCACCGCATGCTGACATGCTGACAGTTATCGACCGGCTCGTTGGAGGCGGGGTCGTGGAACGAGCTGGCACGCCCCCCGAGGCGAGGCCGGCTCTCGATCAGGCTAACCTTGAGCCCGCGATCAACCAGGACCGACGCGGCGGCTAGGCCGGCGAGCCCCCCCCCGACGATGACGACGTGTGGCGGCGGCGGGCGCCAGGACGGGGTCAGCACCGGGGTAGCTCCGTGCCGGCGGCCGACGCCGAAGAGCGGGCCAGGCGCGTCCCGAGCGATCCCAGGGCGATCGCCAGCTTCCGCCACTTGGGGAGGCTGACCCTCTGCGACATCACGTCGAAGTCGCGGCGGATGATCTCGCGGAGCAAGGCGTGGTAGATCCCAGCGATCGTCGCCAGCACCGGGCGACCGACCGGCGATACCAGAGGCCCGAGCAACTTCGCCTGCTCATAGAGGGCGGAGGCCCGCTCGGCCTCGAAGGCGACCAGGGCGCGGACGCGGTCGTTCGGGGTGGTGGCGAGGAGATCCTCGGGCTGCACCCCGAACCGCTCCATGTCCTCCTCGGGGAGATAGATCCTGCCGAGCTCGGCGTCCTCCCGGATGTCGCGTAGGATGTTGGTGACTTGCAGGGCCACGCCGCAGGCCTCGGCATAATCCTCGGCGCGTCCCCCTTCAGAACGAAAGCCCCAGATATGAATGCAGCAGAGGCCGACGGCCGAGGCGACCTTGTCGCAATAGCCTCGCAGGTCTTCGAAGGTCGGGAACCGCCGGGGTTCGAGGTCCATCTCGACGCCGTCGATCACCGCTTCGATATAGCGCCGGGGGATCGCGTGACGCCTGACGGTATCGGCGAGCGCCGCGAGACCCGGCCAGTCGGCGCCGGGCGAGCCGGTCAAAGCCCGGTCGATGCTGGCTCGCCAGTGGTCGAGGGCGGCTCGCTTGACCTCGAGGGTCCCGGCCTCGTCCACGAGGTCGTCCGTGTGCCTCGAGAACGCGTAGAGGGCGCACATCGAGCGTCGGAGCGTGGGCGGGAGGAGCACGAAGCTGTAGTAGAAGTTCCGGGCCTCGCGCCGAGAGAGATCGGCGCAGAAGCGATAGCTCGTCTTCAAGGCGTCATCCATGGCGACCCATCCTCTCCTCGACCCTTTCCTCAACCCTTCGTCAGCCACCGACGTGCCGACCGGGGACCGAGCAGGGATCGGACGTGAACTCCGCGAGTGGATCTTGCGAGCCCGGGACCGATTTCGGGGCCTTCGAGAGCCCGAGATACGCCCGCACCAACAGCGCCACCTTTTGCCACTTGCTCAACTTGGGCCGAGAGCTCCAGACGTCAAAACGCTGCTCCTCGATCTTGTCGAGGATAGCCAGCCCGCCGAGCGAGAACAGGTCGACGTCGACGGCCAGGGCCCGAGGCATCCTGGGGACCAGCGCCCGACCGTGCTCCAGGAGCATCCGGGCCCGGCCGACCTCGAACTCGAGCAGTTCCGCAAACGCCGGGGTGAAACGCCTGGCGTGCAGATCCTCGTCCGAGTATCCGAATCGGATCCGAGACTCGCGAGGCAGGTAGATCCGCCCGATCGTGAGGTCTCGGCCGACGTCCTGCCAGAAATTCGCCAGTTGCAGGCCGGTGCAGGTCGCGTCGGAGAGCCTGGCATTCGTCTCGTCGAAGCAGCGGGCCAGGTACAGCACGAGGTGGCCGACGGGGTTCGCCGACCTCGTGCAGTAGTCGAGGAGTTGCGGGAAGGTCTCGTATTCGACGACCGTCTGGTCCTGCACGAA
This sequence comes from Singulisphaera chitinilytica, assembly GCF_049331405.1. Taxonomy (NCBI): domain Bacteria; kingdom Pseudomonadati; phylum Planctomycetota; class Planctomycetia; order Isosphaerales; family Isosphaeraceae; genus Singulisphaera; species Singulisphaera chitinilytica. The sequence goes on along the minus strand of NZ_CP186274.1, from coordinate 3,253,727 downwards.
GGCGGAGATGAGGGCCTCGAAGGGGTCGATCGGGATCGCGAATTCCTCGATCGTCTCGGAGAGGGCCAGCATCACCGGGTGATGGGCCTTCCCCCGATAGACCGCCCGCAACTCATCTCCCCACCAGGCGAGCAGCTCTTTAGAACGGACGGGGTCGCCGACCTCATCGCCGAGGTCGTCCGACCATCGGCAGAAGGCGTAGATGCTGCGGAAGGCAGGGCGCAGGTCCTTCGGGGTGAGCCAGGTGACGACGCTGAAGTTCTCGTAGTGCGACGCCGTGAGTTTGGCGCAATAGTCACGCGCCTCGACTCGGGTCATCTCGTAGGAGGCGTCCGGCCCGTAACGTTTCAGCTCGTCCGTAAACGTCATTCCGTCACAACCTGACTCGGCGATCGCTCGCACCAGCTCGAAGGAAGGGAATCCGACGACTCGCCATGATTCTAGTCATGCCCGCCGAGGGTTGCCAGCGCTCAGGGGGCCGAATCACAGCCTCGGCCTCGTTGCGAACGCCGATCCCATCTCCTTATCTCGTCGGAGCCTGGTGATTGACCCGGTTCCGCACCCCCGTCACAATCTTGCCTCAGTGCGACGGCGCTATATCGAACGAAACCGATGCGCCGCAGTCCGACATAACTGAACACAGTCGCAAAAGGGGAGACACCTCATGCATCGAATCGGCCTTGCCCTCGCCCTCTTCGTCTCGCTGTCGGGCGCGAACCTCCGCGCCGACGACGGGAAGTTCCACCCGATCTTCAACGGCAAGGACTTCACCGGCTGGGTCACCCCCGAAGATAAGACCCTGTTCACCGTTGAAAATGGCGAGATCGTCGGCCGCACCAAGTCCGTCGACCACCTCAAGAAGAACGAGTTCCTGGCCACCGAAAAGCCCTACGGCGACTTCGTCCTCAAGGCCAAGGTAAAGTTGCGCAACGGCAACTCGGGGATCCAGTTCCGCAGCACCCGCACCGACGACGGCGTCGTGGCCGGCCCGCAGGCCGACGCCGCCGAGGGCTACTGGGGCCTGCTCTACGAGGAACGCCGCCGAGGCATCCTCGAGCAGTACGACCCGAAGAAGGCCGAAGCCCTGATCAAGAAGAACGACTGGAACGACTTCGTCATCACCTGCAAGGGCGACCACCTGACGATCGACATCAACGGCACCCGGGTCATCGACCGGACCGACCCCAAGTTCGACAAGTCGGGCATCATCGCCCTTCAGGTCCACGTCGGCCCCGCGATGGAAGTCCGCTACAAGGACCTCGAGATCAAGACCCTCGACTGACCTGCCTTCCGGGACCATTTCGGCGAAGCTAATCCAAACCTCGGCCCGGCTCGACCTCCTCGAGTCCCGGCCGAGGTTTTCTCGTTGACTGTGATCCTCGAAATCCCGCCTTCGATCGGAGGCTTGCCACCGCCCTTCAACGGCACCAAGTCGCCTCGACTGCCCCACCCGACCAAGCAGAAACATCCACTTTCTTGGGCAAATGAGCACAAGCCTGCCTGCGGGGCCTTTCTCGCCTAACGGGGAGAGATCGCGATCGCCGCGCGGATCTTATTTTCCCGAGGAATCCCCCGATCGCGACGTCCGGAACCTCGGCCCGAAAAGCCCCTTCGAATTTTCCGTCGAAAGCTCAATGAAGCGGCAGAATTTGCCGATAACTGATCTGGTACTCCATGCCTACTCCTAGTAAAAGGGGCCAACCGCGGTGAACGCGATCCCCTCCGTTCGCAGAGTGGACCCAGACGGAGTTGCTGGGTCGGTCGGACTCAGGGATGTCGCGATCACGTCGGCACTGACGGGAAGGCCTCAAGGATTGAGAGGTCCATCCGTCGGGACGTGGGCTTCCACGAAGGTGGCTCACGGGGTCCTCATCGCGAGGCCCACCCAAGGAAGGGTCGGGGTTTGGCTCCGACACGTCTATCACCCTCGCGCCACTCATCTTCCTCACTTGGCAGGTTTGTCCGTCACAGCGGACGCGGACCGTAGCGGTCCCACGCCCCCTGGATCCGTCCGGGATGGCGGGAATCGCGCGGATCGTACCCCCTCCTCGCGCTCAAAGGCCCATACACCTTGGAGTTTCTTCGTCTTACCCGAGACACGGACCCCCGCGCCTATGCGGCTTGGGGACAAGTGCGTTCCGGTGCGAGCCGAGGAGCCGTTCTGGCGGAAAGGAGTCCAAGCGGCATGACGATCGCTGCCCTGTTACTCGCCCTGATCGCCACACCGGGCGCCGAGACGAACGGCGAGCCGGTCCTACTCGACTTCCACGCTTCTTGGTGCGGTCCGTGCCAGCAGATGCGCCCCGTCGTCAAGCGTCTGATGGAGAACGGCTATCCCATCAAGTCGATCGATACCGACCAGAATCCCAGGCTCGCCAAGCGTTACAGCGTCACGAGCGTGCCCTGTTATATCGTGATCGACGGCGAGGGCAACGTCCTCGACCGTTCGCTCGGCACCAAGAGCGCCTCCGACCTCGCCGAGTTCTATCGCTCGGCCCGCTCCAAGACCGTCCCGCTCGAGAAGGCGAGGTCGGATGAGGAGGTCGCCGCCGAGGATGAGGAGGAAGAGGCCGAGGAATCGAGCCCGCCCGTGACGCGCCGTGTCGCGGCCTCCGCCGACGAAACCGGTCGCGTCAACCCGCTCCCCTGGGAGACCGTCGTCCGGATCAAGGTCCACGGCAACGGCATGATCGGCTTCGGCTCCGGCACCATCATCGCCAGCGACGCCGAGGAGTCGATCATCCTGACCTGTGCTCACATCTTCAAGACGGAGGGTAAGCCGAATGTCCGCCCCTCGCAGTTCAAGCAACGGATCACGATCGACCTCTTCGACGGCAAACTGACCAGCAAGGATCAACCCCAGGTCCATCCGATCGAGACGGTCGAGGGCTGGGCGATCGACTACGATTTCAACCGCGACGTCGGCCTGATCCGGATCCGCCCGGGTCGTCGCCTCCCGTTCGCCAAGGTCGTGCCCCCGAACTGGCAGCCTCAGAAGGGCGCCACGATGACCACGGTCGGCTGCTCGCTCGGAGCGGATGCCACCGCCTGGACAACCCATATCCGCTCGCCCCAGGCCAGGCTCAACGTCAGCCCGAACTATGAGGCGATCGAGTGCGACTATGCCCCCAGGCAGGGGCGATCGGGCGGCGGTCTCTTCACCGAGTCGGGCTATGTGGCGGGGGTCTGTGACTTCGCCGAGCCTCAGAACAACGTCGGCTACTATGCAAGCCCGAGGTCGATCTATACGATCCTCGATAAGAACAACATGATGGCCTACTACAACCCGGCCTTGCGTCGCAAGGACGCCCCGATCCTGGCCAAGAACTCGAGGCCGAACCGCAAGACGAAGGATGAGCCGATCATCCGGGCCCAGTCTCAGGAGGGCGAGGAATCGGATCAGGTGATGGTCCCGGCTCCCGAGCTCCTCGGCGTCTCGACCCCTCGCGTCGCCCAGAACCAGCAGCGTTCCACGGCCAGGGGATCGAAGTGGCAGAGGCCGAAGGGCTCGACGGCCGGCCAGGATGACTCCTTGCAGACCGAGGCAGTGGACCACACGATGTCCGCCGCCACCGACCAAGACCACTTCGCCCAGTTCGAGGACAAGTCGGCCGAGAGCGAGGCCGAGACCGTCACGCAGAACAAACGCCCCAACATCAAGGCGAAGAACGGCTGGAAGGCCGTCCGGACGATCCCCGAATTCGAGACGGCGACCGCGAACTGAGGTCGTCGATCATCAGCTGAGACCATGAAAACCTGGCCGCCCGTCGAGTCGAACGCTTGACGGACGGCCAATTTCATTTCGAAGGCGGCCGAGGAGCTTCGCTCACTTGTGCGTGTCGAAGACGGGCGCCGCGCCAACCGGATGATCGCCCGAGAGGAGTCGATCGCACCAGCGGATGTACCCCTGGCTCGACGCATCGCCGCGGGGGCGCTGGCTGTCGGCGACCAGGAACAGCTCGCGAGCCTTGACGTATTCCTGGGCCTCGAAGGCTTCCAGGGCCGAGTGGAACGTCTTGATGAACTCCCCTTCCCCATGCTCGTCCCGATCGAACGCCTCGTAGACCTTCAGCGGGGCCGACTTCCCCACGACCCGGATCCTCCCCCAGCGCCTCCAGAGAATGTCGTCGCGATCGTTGCAGAGCTTGTGCGTGTACTCGCAGAAGAGGTTGCTGGTGCCGCACTGGGCGCTCGCGGGCTCGAGCCTCGCGGCGAGGTTCACCGCATCGCCGAGGATCGTATAAGAAAGCCTCCCGCTCGTGCCGAAGGCCCCGATCAGGCAGTCGTCCCCCGAGGCACCGCCAATCTTCACGTTGTGGAAGTAGGGATCATCCAGGTCGGCGAGGGCCTTCGTGCTCGCCAGCGTGGCCCTGACCACGCGATAAGCGTGCTCGGCGGGGTTCCCGGTCACGAGCGGCCCGCCCCGGAAGCTCATGATGGCGTCGCCGATGAACTTGTCGATGATCACGTCGTGCTTGACGAGTTCGCCGACGACCCGGTCCATCGCCTGCTCGAGGTGCTTCGAGAGGAGGTCCGGGTCGTGCGCCAGCTCCTCGCAAGTCCTGGTGAAGCCGGCAAAGTCCATGAAGACGATCGTCGCCGGCATCCGGCTCTTCTTGGTGTAGGCCCCCGGATCGACCACGAACTGGTCGGCCACCTGCTTCGGCAAAGCCAGGTTCAGGAGCCCCCGGAGCTGCGCCTGGGTCACGTCGAGCTGGTGATAGGCGATGATGTACATCAGGAAGAGCATCGAGAGCATCATCCCGATGATGACGAAGAACTCAATGAGGTCGGAGAGGTCGTCGATCGGCTGGAGGTCGAAGTAGACGGTCATCGGCCGGCCGTCGAGCTTTGCGGTGCGCTCGATGTAATTATCCCCGTCGGGCTCGACCAGCGTGCCCCCGAGCGTCCGAAGCAACGACGGCGTCAGCCCATCCTTGATCTCGCGGTCGATCTTGTCGATGTGACTCGTCTCCATCTGGCGGCGCGTGACCACGATGAATACGAGCACGGTGATCGTCATGCCGACGAGACCCATGCTCATATAGTGGTGCAACCTGTTGTTCCCGCGCCTGCTCGCCCCCTCGTCCATGAACGCGTCGAACGCGGGGATCGTCCTCAAGGCGCGGAGGATCCGCAGCCCCCTGAGGATCCGAAGGATGCGGAACGCCCTCACGAAGCGGATGACCCGGAGCGGCCTGACTCCATTGGCGACCGCGTCGAGGAAGGGTAAGCAACTGATGAGGTCGATCAGGAACCAGGGAGTTTGGATGTACGACGTCCCGTAGACATAGAGCTTGAGCCCGAGGTCGAAGACGAAGACCGAGTCGATGAAGATGGTGACGTAGACGAGCCAGGGACTGTCGATGTCGACGAAATTCAGCAAGTCCAACAGGTAGAAGAACATCGTCAACACGGCCAAGGCCACCAAGGGCTTGTCCATCCAGTCGACGATGCGTTCCCAACGTTCGGTATCAGGTCGCGAGGTTTGCATTCGTGCTGCTGTCTCGGTAGATCGGGGAAACCCAGACCACTATCCAAACTCTGACAACCGACGCCGTCAAAATCAACGCAGCATGTTTTGGGAAGTGCCCCGCCCGCCGCGTCAGGGCTGAGGCCTCTACGTCCCCGAAAGCGGTTCGCGTCGCTGAGGAACGCTCGGAAGGAACCCCGGCAAACTCATTCGAGGCGATCGCGGGTAACACCACAAGTCAAGGGCGTTGCGATTGACAGGAGCCTCCCAGACGATAGAATCGCGGCCTGCGTTTTGACGTGATCCGAGGTTTCTGCGCGCGCAAGGTGCCGCCCTAGGATGGTCGTTCGCTGGCGTGAGTCTGGCCGGCGGTTCCATGGAGGAAACTCGTGATGGTCCGCTCGAGCCGCCCAGCGACGGTTGGGCTCCTAACCCTGCTGCTGCTCTCCGCGGTCTTCGCGGGGAGCCCCCGGTCGCAGGAACCCGGCACGCTCAAGGTCGACCCGAGCACCCCGAAGGCCTCGGCCTCGGGAGAGCCCGCGAGAGCGAAGGTCGCCAAGGGGGCGGGCACCTCGAAATCGAGCATGGGAGGTGGGGTCGGGCGCGAGAGCATCCTCAAGCTCGTCACCCAGGCCAACCCGATGGTCTGGCTCCTGGGCCTCTGCTCGATCGTCACCCTGGGCTTCACCCTCGAGCGTATGATCGCCCTCCGTCGAGAGCGGGTCATCCCGCGAGACTTCGTCAGTCGCTTCCTCGAACGCCTCGAAAGCGGCAAGCTCGACAAGGACCGCGCGGCCGAGCTTTGCAAGGCGAATGAAAGCTCGATGGCCCGGGTCTTCGCGATGGTGGTCAGCTACTGGGGACAACCATCGGCCGTCATCCGCCAGGCCCTCGGCTACGACGCTGCCGGGGAGCTCTCCGACCTCAAGCGCAACGTCCGCGTGCTCAATGGAACCGCGACCCTCGCCCCACTCCTCGGCCTGCTCGGGACCGTGATCGGCATGATCCAGTCCTTCGACGCGCTCGGAGGCCGGGTCGGCCCCGCCAAGGGGGAGGCCCTCGCCAAGGGGATCAGCCTGGCCCTCGTCACCACCGCGCTCGGACTCGGGATCGCGATCGTCTCGGTGGTGGCCTATTACTATCTGCTCAATCGCGTCGACGTCCTCGTCCGCGACCTCGATGAGCGCGCCCGGCAGGCGATCGACCTCGTCTCCGCCGAGTCGATCCGACCCGCGAGCCTCGCCGAACGACGCCCGAACATGATTCCCCCCGGCGACATGTCCCGACAGGAGTCGCGGATCCACTGACCCCGTCCGTCGTCGACACGCACCCAGACGCGACGATCCTTCCCAGTTCGCATGTTGGCCGGAGGCCAGTGCCCGATGCTCTCGGATCGCCATCAGGTTGACGAGCTACCCCACATCAACATGACTCCCATGGTGGATGTGGTCCTCTGCTTGCTCGTCTTCTTCATGGCGGCCACGCGTCTGTACGACTGGGAAGAGAACGAGTTCATCGTCACCGTCCCGCAAGTCGCCGAGGCCGCACCTCTCACGGCGGCCCCCGACGACCTCGTGCTGACGATCCTCAAGCCGGGCTCCGTCGCCGTCGGCGAGACCATCTATGAGCTGGCTCCTCTGACAAACATGCTCACTCAAGCCCGAGAACGCTATGAGGATCAGGGGGTGGTGATCCGCGGCGATGCCAACCTGAACTATCAAGACCTGGCCGACGTCCTCTCCGCCTGCGACAAGGCGGGCATCCGCAATGTGCGCCTGCCCGTGAGGCCTCGCGAGAACGATCCCAAGGGCAAGTGATCGCCCCGACTTCTTCCTACCTCGTTCCATTCACGACCAATACAATCCCGACTTGAATTCGAATCAATCGGCTTCGACGACCTTTAGGGGATAGCGGATGGATTTTCTGCGACAGCTTCTTCAGACCCTGATGCACCTGGACCAGGAGTCGATGAACAGCCTGGCGACGATGGTCGGGCCCTGGCTCTATGTCATCCTGTTCCTGATCGTCTTCGCCGAGACAGGGCTGGTGGCGCTCCCCTTCTTGCCGGGCGACTCCTTGCTCTTCGCCGTCGGGGCACTCGCCGCGCACCCGAGCTCGCCGATCAGCATCGTCTGGGTCACCGTCCTGCTGATCGTCGCGGCCATCGTCGGCGATGCCGTGAACTACGCCATCGGCTACTTCCTCGGGCCGAAGGTCTTCGCCAGCGAGAAATCGCGCCTCTTCAACAAGAAGCATCTGCTCGAAGCCCAGAGCTTCTACGACAAGTACGGCGCGAAGACGATCATCCTCGCCCGGTTCATCCCCATCGTGCGCACGTTCGCCCCGTTCGTGGCCGGCATTGGGCGCATGAACTACGCGAAGTTCGCGGCCTTCAACATCATCGGCGGCGTGACCTGGGTGGTGCTGTTCCTGCTGGGAGGCTGGGGCTTCGGCGGGTTGCAGAGTGTCCAGAAGAACTTCAAGCTCGTCATCGGAGCGATCATCGTGATCTCGGTCCTGCCGGCCGTGATCGAGATCCTTCGCAATCGGATGAAGCGCGGGCACGCAGTTCCCGAGTCGACCGTCGTCGTGACGAACACCGACGCCGACCAGGCACCGGCCGTCAGCTCGAATCCGTGACACTCGCCTCACGTTCACAAAGCTCAGGAAACAACTCGAGCGACGTACTTCCCGGGGTTAAAACCCGGGGAGGTGTCGCTCGATTCGCTGACAGTTGCTTGTCTGAGTGTCACTTGGATTTCTGGTCGAGGGCTCGCTCGAGGTCGTCGAGAGGCATGGAGTTCAGCTTCCCGCCGAGCAGCGCACTGAGTTGCAGCCCGACCAAAGCCTCGCTAGGGCTCTTGCCGTCGATGACCATATTCAGGTAAGGTTCGGCACCCACTAACACGGCGCGTGGCTTACCATGCACCGTGAGGACGTACCGGACATTATCGTTTTCGAGCTCGCGTAGAATGCCGGGCAGGTTTTGATGCAGCTCGCGGCTTCCGATTATACGTACGGGAGACTCTGGCGATTTATCCACCATGAACTGCAGTCCCCCACCCTGGAAGGGCGAATTGCCCTGTCTGCGATAAACCCAGATGTGCCTGGGAAGGCGATCGAAGTGATCAGAGAAACTTCGCTAACGAGTGTTAGTGCAGGTCAAGGTGACCTGCCGAAGCGAGTGGAGGATAGGGGACTTGAACCCCTGACCTCTTGCATGCCATGCAAGCGCTCTCCCAACTGAGCTAATCCCCCTCACGAGGAATAATGTATCAGGCCTAGGTGGGCGTGTCAACGACCTGGAGAAAAGAGACTCAAAGTGGCCAACGAAACGACGGTTGTCCTGGTCCTCACCAACGATGACGGGGTCGACGCCCCGGGCATCGCCGCATTGCACGACGCAGCCAAAAACAAGGGGCGCAGGCACGTGGTCGCCCCCGCGGGGCCATATTCGGGATGCGGCCATCGCGTGACAACGCACGAGCCAATTTTTATCCAAAATCGTGGCGAAGACGTCCACGTCATCGAGGGTACACCCGCCGATTGCGTCCGTCTCGCGGTCCATCACCTCGAACCAAATCCGGGTTGGATCCTCTCGGGGATCAACGCGGGGGGCAATCTGGGGGTCGACGTCTACCACTCGGGCACAGTCGCCGCCGTCCGGGAGGGCGCGATCCACGGATTGCCCGGGATCGCCATCTCTCATTACATAGCGAGAGGACGCGCCATCGACTGGACGAGGGCGAGGAACTGGGCCGCCCGCATCCTCGATCAGCTCATGAAGGAGCCCATTGTGCCGGGGACCTTCTGGAACGTGAACTTTCCTCACCTACTCCCCGAGGCGCCCGAGCCTGAGATCATTTTCTGTGAGCTGGACCCGTCCCCTCTGCCCCTCGGATTTCGGCTCGAAGGGAACGGGGCGACCTATTGCGGCGATTATCATTCGAGGGCCAGGCGAGCGTCGGGCGACGTGGAGATCTGCCTAAGCGGTCAGATCGCCGTCTCGTTGCTGCGAATTTGATCGTGTCGGGTGCGGAGGGTGCGAACGGGTCTGGCCGAGACGGGACGGCGACCGGCATAATAGGTCTTCTGCGCCGCCAGGCCAGTTCGATCGCAGGTTGGCCTTCGGCCGCAATGAGATCGGGCGCAGCCGCGTCGCGGGGCCTTCGGGGCCCGACCGTTCGGAGTCCGCCTTCTTGCATCCTTGTTATTGCAATGCCTTTGCACTCCGATAGGGTCGCCTCGATGCGCGTCGCCCGGAATCTTCGCCGGGCGTATCGGAGCTCAAGGCTGAATCAACTGTCGAAATTCAGGTACGACGCCGGCAACGGCGCGGAGGTCGTGTCGATGGCGATGTGGCGAGGTTTGTTTTTGGGCCTGGTCTGCCTGGGATTCGTGGGCTGCGGTGAGCCCCCCCAACTGAACCCGGTGGCACCGCCGGGGACCGAGCTCCCTCCCGTCCTCCCCGACTCGGAGAAGGAGCCGGCCGAGGCCCTCGGAGAGCAATCGCAATCGATCAAGACGTCGGAGGCCAACAAGGCCGAGATCCAGAAGAAGGAGCCTCAGAGCCTCCTCAAGCCGGCGCTCGCCACCAAGCCCGGCGAGACGCTGACGACGGCCGGCGGGGTCAAGTACGAGACCACCAAGGAAGGGACGGGGCCCGAGGTCAAGCTCGGCCAGCGCGTCCGCGTCCACTATACGGGGACGCTCGACGACGGGACGGTCTTCGACAGTTCCAGGAAGCGTAATGAACCCTTCCGATTCATCCTGGGCGTCCCCGGAGCGATCGACGGATGGCAGGAGGGGATCCTGGGGATGAAGATCGGCGAGCAGCGAAAGCTCGTCATCCCGCCGGCTCTGGGCTACGGGGATCAGGCCAACGGCCCTATCCCCGCCAATTCCACGCTCCACTTCGACGTGGAATTGATGGGTGTCGACTGAGTACGCTCCCAAGCAGTCGCTCAAAAATGTGCGCCCAGCCGGCATCCCTGGCTGGGCGTTTTCTTTTGACCATGATCCCGGAAATAGGCTCCGATCGCTCACCTAAACAGACGTGTCACGAAGTCCGTCATCCTCAGTAATGAAAACCGTTCCCTCGTACATGCAAGAATGGCTTCGTTCCCCGGGCAAATAACTCCCCCCCCACGACGCGTGCCAGGAAGATGATGTGGTCGGATTCTGCCAGGTGGGCCACGACCTCGGAGTCGAGGAAGGCCAGGGCTTCTTCGAGCACCGGGCCGCCCGAGGCCTCCTGCCGGACTTCGATCCCCTGGAATGCGTCGGAACCCGGCTCGAAGCCTCGCCCGAAGTGTCGGAGAAGCCCCTTGGCCCCGTCAGGGAGTTGGTTGAGGGTGAACTTGCCTGAGGCCTGGATCCAGTCGGCGACGAACCGATCGCGCTTAACGGCGACGGTCAGCATCGGGGGTTCGAAGCCCGCCTGCTGGACCCAGCTCGCGAGCATCCCTGTCGATCGGCCTTCCTTTCGAACGGTGAGGATGAAGAGTCCGCTCGGGATCTGTCCCAGCGCATGGCTGAGCCCATCGGGGTAAGGTCGAGGTGTCTCGGCCATGTGGATAAAACCTCGTGACAGGAAACGAACGCGATCGGAAGACGGTTGGAATCAGTCATCCGCCCGGGAGGACCAGCTTCTCCAACATTCCGCGATCCCGGGTCGGAGAGAGATAAATGCAAGAAGGGATTGTACCGCTTTTGATCGTGAGCTAACGTTTTAGTGTCTTTCCCCTTGGCACGACGCGCCCTCTACCACGCATCACCGTTGAACTCGTTTCTCGGAGTGCCCTCCCGCGTCGTTCGACCCACATCCGAGGAACCGTATGGCGAACGTGTCGAGCACGCCCGTATTGAGCGGGATGAACTACCGTGTGGTGAGCCCGCTGGGCACAGGTGCGGGGAGCACGATCCTCCTCATCAGCGACAAGACGGCGGGCGGCAAGCGTTACGCGCTGAAGGTCGTCAAGCGCCAGGATGCGGACGACGACATCTACATCGCCCAGGCCCAGACCGAATTCCAGGCCTCCCAGAAGCTGAACCACCCTGCGATCGCCAGGATCTACGACATCCGGGTCAAGCGATCCTGGTTCCGCATCAGCGGTGTCGAGTTGCTCATGGAGTACGTCGACGGCAAGACGCTGGATGAACTCGAGGCGCCGACGATGGGCCAGCTCGTCCTGGTCTTCAATCAGGTGGCCTCGGCCCTGTCGCACATGCACCGTCGCGGGGTCTTCCACGGGGATCTCAAGCCGAGCAACATCATGCTTTCCAAGGGGGGGCAAGTCAAACTCATTGACTTCGGCACCGCCTGGATCAAGGGCGAGGAGAAGAACCGGATCCAGGGGACTCCCCAGTACATGGCCCCCGAGCAGGTGAGCGAGAAGGTCGTCGACGACCGGACCGACATCTACAACTTCGGCGCCACGATGTACCGGATGTTCACGGGACGTTTCGCGCAGCAAGGAATCCCCAAGGCGGGCGACGGCGGCTCTCGCAAGCCCACGGCCCCGATCCAGATCAACGCGATGATCCCGGGCACCCTCAATGAGACGATCATGGCCTGCCTGCACGTCAGCCCCGATCGTCGTCCCGCCGGCTTCTTCGAGATCAAGAACCAGCTCGCCGCCGTGGCGAAATACCTCGGCCTCGAGGAAGTCGACCTCAAGGGCGCGGGCGACGACGAGGATTGAGGCCCTGCGGTGAAGCCTCCTGCTCCACCATCGTCCGTCGGATTCAAAGCCCGCTGTAACAGCGGGCTTTTCCATTTCAGGGAGCATCCCGAGTGCTGTATTCGCCGGCGATTCGCCATGTTTACATCGAAAGAGATGGGCTCATGTCCCTGGCGAGGGTTGGTGCGTAAACACCCTCAATCCACCAGGACACAAGCCCTGTTACGCAGAGCTCGAATCCATCCGAGCGGCCATCTTATTGCAGGAAGGACCAGACTTAAACAAATTGACATGACAACAACGGGACTGGAGCCTCCTGACAACTCCATTCGTGAGACCAGGACGATACGACGGCAACTCGCCCTCTCCTCTTTGAATAAATCCGGCTCAAAACACCACGCGCGTTCTCATCAATCTTTTTGCCACACCTCCTTGAATCGAAGGACCTCGGCTCGCGGCCTCGTCGGGGTCTTGAGCAGATCGCTCCGGCCGCGATAGCATCAGGGCTCAATCTCCATCTCGACCTGGCTTCGAAATGAGAGCGTGGGCCATGGCTGGCGATGCAAGAGTCGCGGTGGCGCTCCTGACCGATGACGAATGCTGGAAGGCGATGCCGCCCGTCGCTTCGGGGGCCGGCGAAACTTTGCCGAACTGGACGAAGGCCTTCGCGATCCAACTGCCGAGGACGGCCGCGGCCATGCTCGAGCTCGATCGAGCCCACCGGACGAAGAGCCCGCTCGATCCCGCGCTGCGGGCCAGGCTGAGATGGGCCGTCGCCAGGGCGAATCGTTGCGCCTATTCGGAAGCCCACGCCCTGGGAGACCTGGAACGTCTCGGCCTGAGCATTGACCTCGAAAATCCAAACTCCTGGCCGGACGCCGACCGCGAGCCGGCGGAGTTCGTCCGGCAGTTGAGCCTATCCGCCTCCACGATCGACGACGCCTTCTTCGAACGCCTTCGCCAGCGATTCGGCGACCGCCAGGTCGCCGCGATGGTCCTCCTGGCCGCGTACGGGAATTTCCAGGATCGGATCGTGCTGGGGTTAGGGATCCCCATTGAGGAAGTCAGGCCACTCCCCTTCCCCAACGTCAGTTTCGCCGAGGGGGCCTTCCAGACCCAGCCGCTGCTGCCGCCGTCACAACCTCCCACGGAGCTTGCCGAGTCGGGGACCAACGTCGTCGATCACGATCCGGAGTGGTCGGAACTGTCGCATCGGGACCTCCAGGCTCGCCTGGAGACTCAGCGGGATCGTTCCCCTCGCCTCACGATCCCGACCTGGGAACAGGTCAGCGGGAACTTGCCCCCCGCGATGGCGGCACAACCAACGCGGATCCTCTGGAATCTCGTATGCATGGGGTATGCCCCCGAGTTGGCGATCCCCTGGAGCATCGCGACCCGCACCATGTGGGCCGAGGCCCCGCAGGACCGCGTGCTGGAAGAGAGCCTCTTCTGGGTCCAAACCCGGAGCGTGCGCTGCAACTATTGCATGGGGCACTGCGAGATGCTCCTCGAGTTGGCCGGGCTCGATGCGGAGTCCGTCTCCGAACGCACCCGACGCCTCTCCTCCGACGACTGGTCCGGCTTCCCTCCCGAGGAGCAACGGGCCTTCGCCTACGCCCGCAAGCTCACCAGGGAGCCCTGGGATCTGACGAGCGACCACTATCGGACGCTCGAAGCCGACTTCGGCCCCAGGGCGGCCATGGCCCTCTTCTGGTGGCTCTGCCGTGGGCTCTACATGACGCGGGTCTCGGACGGGTTCCAACTCCCGCTAGAACGAGACAACGTCTTCGGGCCGCTCTCCTCCTCCGAAGACGAACCGAGCAAGTCGGCCTGATCGCGCCGCCAGGATCCTGCGAATCCATTGGCGAACCTCTTTGAAAACGCACTCTCAATCAATTCGATCTACAAATGTTTCCATCATCTCGGTATGAAAACGTCCCGACGCGGTTCGCCAACGGTCGCGTATCGTCTCTCGTATTTGGATACGGGGACAGGCTCGTGAACGAACAGCCAACTGCCATTTCTCCATAAATTCGCAAATCACCCTATCTTAACGTACGCGAAGGATCGACTCGCAGAGGGTCACGGGAAGGTCGATGGAGTACGGGCATTCGACTCCGAATTTGATGGATTTGAAGCTCGACGTCCCGGGGTCATCCGACCAAACCAGCCCTTGCGAGTTCAGGCCGTCGCGTCTACCATTGTCCGGGATGCGGCCGGGGCCTTCGTCCCCCGCCCGGCTCGACTCTCTTCGGCTTGGAGCCCATGCAGTACAACCCTGCCAATCCGCTGATCGTGCAAGGCGACCGCACGGTCCTCCTCGAAGTCGATAATCCGCTGCATGCTGAAGCCCGCGACGCACTTGCGCCGTTCGCCGAGTTGGAGAAAAGTCCCGAGCACATCCATACGTATCGCCTGACGCCGCTCTCGCTCTGGAACGCCGCGGCTGCCGGCATGACCGCCGCCGCGATGGTCGATGCGCTCGGCACGTACAGCAAGTTCCCGCTGCCGTCGAACCTCGCCACCGACCTCAAGGAGCTCGTCAGCCGCTACGGCCGCGTGAGCCTGCGTCGGATCGACGGCCGCCTCCGGCTCGTCACCGAAGACCGTGCCCTGCTCGAGGAACTCGCGCGGCAGAAGAGCCTTCGAGACTACCTCGTCGAACGCGTCGACGAGACGAGCTTCCTGATCGACGACGGGCACCGGGGCGTCTTGAAGCAGGCGCTTATCTCCGTCGGCTACCCCGCCGAGGATCTCGCCGGGTACACGGAAGGGGCCGCGCTCAAGGTCGACCTGCGCGAGATCGCCCGCTCGGGCAACAATTTCAAGGTGCGCGACTATCAGCGGATGGCCGTCGACACCTTCCACGCCGGCGGCGACGTCCGAGGCGGCTCGGGCGTCATCGTCCTCCCCTGCGGCGCGGGCAAGACGATCGTCGGCCTGACGGCCCTCGCCACACTCAAGAAGAACACGCTCGTCCTGACCACGAGCACCACCGCGGTCGAGCAGTGGCGTCGGGAGATCCTGGATAAGACCGACCTCGCCGACGAGATGGTGGCGACCTACACCGCCGACGGCAAAGGCATCGCCCCCGTCACCCTCGCCACCTATCAGATTGTCACCTATCGCCCCAAGAAGGATGGGGATTTCCCCCACTTCTCGCTTTTCAATCAGCGTGACTGGGGCCTGATCATCTACGACGAGGTCCACCTCCTCCCCGCCCCTGTTTTCCGGATCACGGCCGACATCCAGGCGCGACGTCGCCTAGGCCTGACCGCGACACTCGTGCGCGAGGATGGTCGCGAGGAAGACGTCTTCAGCCTGATCGGGCCCAAGAAGTTCGACGTCCCCTGGCGCGTGCTCGAGTCGAAGGGCTGGATCGCCGAGGCCCAGTGCCATGAAGTCCGGCTCGGCCTGCCCGGCGACGCGAGGATGGAATACGCCGTCGCCGAGTGGCGCGACAAGTTCCGGCTCGCGAGCGAGAACCCGGCTAAGGACGACCTCGTCGAGTTGCTGCTCGAGCAGCACCAAGGCAGCGAGGATCGAGTCCTGATCATCGGCCAGTACCTCAAGCAGCTCCGGAGGCTCGCCGAGCGGTTCGACCTCCCGCTGATCACGGGGCAGACCTCGAACTCCGAGCGCGAGGATCTGTATAATCGGTTCCGTCGCGGCGACTTGAAGCGGCTCATCCTCTCCAAGGTGGGCAACTTCGCGATCGACCTGCCGGACGCCAACGTGATGATCCAGGTCTCCGGCACGTTCGGCAGCCGCCAGGAAGAAGCCCAGCGACTGGGCCGGATCCTCCGGCCCAAGGGGGACGAGGTTCCGGCGACCTTCTACTCGCTCGTCACGCGCGATACCCGCGAGATGGACTTCGCCCATCACCGACAGTTGTTCCTGACCGAGCAAGGGTACAACTATGAGATCCTCGACGAATCCGACGTGATCGCCCGGGCCGAGATGGCAAAGTCTCAGTAAGAGGCTTACCCTACGACCGCGACGCGACGGATTTCCGGCCCTGATCGAATTCGAGCCGACTGGAGAGAACGCGACCGATGGCAGCCCCAGCCGCTCGCATCCCGATCAAGCTTCACCGTCAGGTCGCCCTGATCCGGACGACCGATCCCGTCCTGACCGAAGAAATTCTGGCGAGGAAAACCCTCTCCCGGATGATTGCAGGTAGACTATCTGATACCGTCTTGCTCGTCCGCGTCGAGGAGGAAGACGGCGTGCTCGAAGAGTTGCGTCGGATGGGACACACGCCGCGCGTGCTTCGCTGAGGGTAGTCGCGACGATGGCCGACGCCGACGACTGGCAGTTCAACACGGGGGCAGCCTCGGCGCCGAGACCGGCCGCCAAGGCCCTGCCGCCGATCGTCGCTTTTCAGAAGGCGCTCGAGCGCTACGAGCCGCTCCGCCTGCTGGACATCCAGCGCATCCTGGAGATCGGTGAGAGCGTCACCAAGCCCCGAGCTCTCGGCGAATTCCTCACGGAACGCCTGGCCGAAGCCCGGATGGCCGAGCGTCTCATCAACGAGGCAGGCTGGGACGCTCGGATCGCCCTGAGCCTCTTCGCGATCTCCGAGACCTCCTCCTACCCGCTCGACGGCCTGATCCACTCGCTCGCGTGTCTCGGCGTCGACGCGCCGTCGACGCTCCGCTACCTCACCTCGCGCGGGGTCTTCGTCCTCGAGTTCGTCGAGCCGCGCATCCCCATGGACCTGACCCAGCTCCTCGAGTCGGAGACTGGGACGGGCGAAGGGGTGAATATCCTCGCGCATCCGGCCCTGGTCAACGCGGTGCGGACCACGAGGCCCGAGGGTGTGCTGACCGGCGTCAGTTCGTCGGCCAAGCAGATCCGGGAGGCGGACGGGCTCGAGCTCATCCTGCGCCTGGGTGCGGTCTGGCAGCGCGTCCAGGAGGCGCCGCTGCGGCGGACGCAGCAAGGTTCGCTCTACAAGCGAGACCGCGACCGGCTGGAGGACGACTCGGTCCTCGCCGGCCCGATCGCCGACATGATCGAGCCGCTGCCGGACATGGTGAACTTCTGGCTCGCCATGGCCCGAGGGATCGGCCTCCTGATCGACGAGGCGCACAGCGACCGGATCGTCGCCGCCGACGCCGAGTACTGGGTCGACAACGCGATCCACATGTCGCAGATGCTGGCGATCCGCTGGCTCGGCCTCCGCAACTGGCACGAACAAGGGGGGATGCAGGAGGAAGGGAGCGAGGTCCGGCTGGCGATCCCTTACATCCGGCTCCCCGTCCTCCTCTGGCTCGCGACCCTGGCCGAAGACCAGTGGGTGGCCGTCGAGGACCTGGCGGCCCACCTCTATAACCTCCTGCCCAACTGGGATCGCGTGAGCTTCCTGGGCGAAGCCCCGATCAAGTCGGCCGTGCGTCCCAAGCCAGCCAAGGCGAAGGGGAAAGGCCGCGGGTCCCAGGATTCCCAGGAGTCGGGGCCGCTCGAGGCGATCCTGCTCGGCCCCGCCTATCAGCTCGGCCTGATCCGCACCGGGGAGGAGGACCTGAACGGACGCCGGGTCGTCCAACTCTCCCCCCTGGCTCGCTACATCCTGGCGCTGGGGCCCTACCCGCCCCCGCGGCCTTCGTTCGAACACTTCCTGTTCGTGCAGCCGAACTTCGAGATCATCGCGTATCGGCAGGGGCTCACGCCGACGCTTATCGGCCACTTCAGCCGGTTCGCCCGCTGGTCGCAGCTCGCGGCGGCCCTCGAGCTGAAGCTCACGGCGGAATCCGTCTACATCGGGCTCGAAGGGGGGATGACCCCGGCGGAGATCCTCGACAGGCTCTCGAGGCATAGCTCGAGGCCCCTGCCCACCGGCGTCGCCGAGGCCTTGCGGACCTGGGCCGGGCGCCGGGAGCGCGTGAGTTTCCACGCGACGGCGACACTGATCGAGTTCGCATGCCGCGAGGATCTCGACGCCGCGCTGGCACACTGGGCACCGGGAGCCGCATCGCCCCCGGTCGTCATCACCGATCGCCTGCTCCTGGTCGAAGACGAGAGCACGATCCCGTTCGCGAGATTCCGCCTGGCCGGCTCCCGCGACTATCGGCGTGCCCCCGAGATCTGCGTCGAGGTCGAGCCCGACGGCGTCTCGCTCGCCCTCGACCTCGGCCGGTCCGACCTCCTGGTCGACGCCGAGCTGACGCGGTTCGCCGATGAGCAGCCCCTGGAGCCCGCGAAGGATTCTCTGGCCAATCCCCGGCGGAGGTTCCGCGTCTCGCTCGAATCGCTCGCCCGCGCCTCGGAACATGGCCTGACCGGCCCCATGCTGGCGCAATGGTACCTGCGACGGACCGGGACGGATGTCCCGCCCGCGGTCCAGCTCCTCCTCTTCGCCGCCGACTCCAAGACGCCCTCGCTGGCGACGAGCCGGCCGCTTGTGCTCCACACGCCGACGTCGGAGCTGCTCGACGGCCTCCTCCAGCACCCGCAGACGCGCGACTACCTGGGGGACCGGCTCGGACCGACCTCGATCGTCATCATCGAGGAGGCCCTTCCCGGATTGCGGGCCATCCTCGGGACGCTCGGCGTCTCCCTGGCCGATCCCCAAGCGAAGCTCGAAGTCGAGCCCCTCGACCGCTCGCTCGCTCCCAGGAGCACCCGGCCCGGCCCCAGGCCGAAGCCGGGCTCTCGCTGATCGGTTCGCTCGCGAGCCTTTCACCCCATCAATCGCGACAGCTCATGACTTCGGCCCTCGGAGGCGATGGTAACGCCCCTTGAGCCAGTCCTTGATCCCGTTGGCGTACCAGCGAGAGAACCGGCGGTCGCTGGCGCCACCGGGCAGGTTCGCGCAAAGCTCGTCCGTCGCCAGGTCGGTCACGAACCGATACGAGGGTCCGGAGACCAGGTCGCGTTCGCGATTCCTGAAGATCTGGCCCTGATGGACGGTGGCCCTCCCCCCCCGGAGCGGGATCGGCCCCCGGTCGAATCCGAGCAGGCGAGGGAATTTGCCTCCGAGCAAGATGTGATCGAGCGAGAATTTCCTCGTGGCGCCGAAGCGTTTCGGCTTCCGGTCCAGGACCCGATCGAGCGCCGCCGCGTAGACCTCGGCGCGGCCGCGCGAGCCGAACCAGAGCGACGACTCGGCGAGCAGGACGCGGTCGAACGCCCCGTAGAACTCGGCGAAGAGCGTCGTCTGATCCATCAGGTAGTCGATCACGGGGGTCCCGATCCGCCTCGGCCCGGAGGCATCGTAGCCGTGCTTGCCGCCGAAGACCTCCAGGATCAGCTCCCGGTAGAACGCTTCGAAGAGCCAGCAGGCCCGCGAGTCCTGCCGATAATCGCCATCCCAGTCGAGCAGGAGCTGGGCATTCGGACTCTCCCGCCGCTCCCGCAGGAGCGGCTCCAGGATCGCGAGGAAGCGGCCGGCCTGGATCGAGCGCGTGTCATACTGGAGATTCTTCATATCTTCGACCGACAGCCGTTCCGACCCGGCGAGGACGTCGCGGATGCGCTCGGCCCGATAAGGGGCCACGCAGGCGTTGATCGGTCGGACCCGGCCGAGGTCGTTGAGGTCGTCGTTGGCCGTGGCGAAGAAGCCCTCGCGAGGGTTCATGGCCCTGGGCAAGTCCTCGAGGTCGGCGAAGCCTCGCCAGTCATTCTCGGGCTCCCACCCTTTCAACGGGATGAGCCCGGTCCACCCATCCCTGCGCAGGGGCATCTTCCCGGCCATCTGGTAGCCGATCGACCCCGCGCGGTCGGCCAGCAGCCAGTTCCAGGAGGAGTTGCAGAGCTTGCCCAGGACCGCGCGCCCTTCCTCGACGGTCCCGGTCGTGAGGATCCCCAGCAGGCCCTCCAGCGAGCTCGCCCCCGTCTCCTCGCCGCACGACCAGCGCGAGGCGAGGTAGTATCCCGGCTCGTTCGGATCCCCCTCGAGCGTCCCGTGCTCGTTTTCGTAGAAGGTCAGCTCGACCGGTTCCTGACGCTTGCGGGCGACCGTTTCCTTCCGGATCCGGAACGGGAGCCACTCTTCCCCCCGACGATACTTGCCGTCGCGGCAGTCCTCGACCCAGGAGTCGACGCAATCCATGAACCCGTAAGTCACCGTCCACGCGAGATCTCGGTTCCGCCCGATGACGACCCCCGGCGTCCCCGGCAAGGTGGCCCCGACCGCATAGCGGGGCTCGCCATCCTGCTTCCATCGCAGGACGGCCTCGTACCAGAAGGCGGGCAGGCGATTGATCTGGAGGTGGGGGTCATTGCACGCGAAAGGGCTCCCCGAATTCGTCTTCGAACCGGCCACGACCCAGTTGTTGGAAGCCATCGCGGCCGGCAAGAGCGGCTGACCCCACAGGTCGCGAGGGATGATCGCCTCGGGCAGTTTGAGCTGATGGATGAGCCCCTCATCGAGGAACTCAAAGTGTCCCGGAAACAGTTCCTCGAGTTGAACTCGGCCGACCCCGCTCCGCAGGCATTCCAAAATCCAGCGCTCGATCTCCGCCTGGCTCACGGCGAGAGCCATGTAGCCGATCACCTTGCCCGAGAGATAGACGTCGGCAAAACTCCAGGGCTCCCCCCGGGCGCGGTCGCCGAGCATTCGCAATTCCCAGGGGATGCCCAGGGTTTCGAATGCGAAATTGACCCCATCGTTGTAGCGGTCCAGGAGTGCCTTCGACCGGCCCGATAAGGCGGCTTCTTGCTGGGCCACGTCGCGGGAGAAGTTGAGGCGATGCAGGAAGCGGTCGAGATCGAGCATTTCCTGGGAACCGTCGAGGATCTCGCTCGCACGCCCCCTCGCCACGATCCTGACGAGCCTCATCTGCAAGGCCCGATCCTTGCCGTGGCAGTAGCCCAGGCCGAACAGGACGTCGCCCAAATCCTCGGCCTCGATCTGGGGCACGCCGTCCTTCGTTCGAACGATTTCGATGGTTCCCGACGCCCCATCGAGCCGCGTCTTGCGACGAAACATGAAACCCGCCTTCTTACCCTGGGGCCGCGATCGCCGACCTCACCCAATCGATCCGCCGCATTCCAAATGGATCGCCCAATATTCATTATTACGACGAGGGGTCCGGGACGGGCCAGATCGGTGCGAAATTCGGGCTCAATGCCGGCGATTGGATCGCCCGGGTCGAGTCGTGTGCCCGGGCAAATCCGTCGGAACCGGGCTCAAGACCATGAGATCGGCGCATCGGGTTCGGCCGGGAAACATGCTTCTTCAACGCATCATTCGCCGCGGTTCTGCGGTTGGCGCGTCGGGAGACTTCGAGTATGGTCCGCAGCGTGATCCACCTCCCTCGTCGGGCCTTCCCTGCGCCCGCACGAGGGGCCACAGGCGGAATTGATGGGGGCGGCCGCATTCCCAAGGATGGGAGCGTCATCGGCCAAGCTCGATCCGGCATCAACCGCATCGATCCATCAACTCCGCGGGTGTGGTGTCATCTCATCGAGGATTGGCGACGAAGCGTATCCGAAGATCTTGCGGGGGCAGGCTTGCCGGTCGAGTCCCCGCCGAGGACGGATACGCCGAGTTTCAGCGTCTGCTCGGGCCCATGATCTAAGGAGGGATCACGTGACGCCGAGTCGAGTTTGGACCCAAGGCGGGGTCGCATTGCTCAGCCTGAGCCTCGGGCTCCTCATCTCGAGCGCGTCTGCCGCCCCCCTGTCGGATCGCGCGGTGACAATCTATCAGCGCACTCGGACGTTCCGTGTCCCGTTCAACCTCAATCCGGCCGACCAGGCGAAGCGGAAGGAATTGCAACTCTGGGTCTCGTCGGACTCGGGCGTGAGCTGGAAGCCGAAGGACTCGATCGCGCCGACGCAATCCTACTTCATGTTCGAGGCCCCCGAGGATGGGGAGTTCTGGCTCGCCGTGCGGACGGTCGATTTCGAGGGGAGGGTCTACCCTCGGACGAATGACCAGATCGTGCCCAGCATGAGGGTGATCGTCGATACGATACCCCCGAAGCTCACGATCAAGCCGGAAGAGCGGAGCGCCAGCCTCGCCTCGCTCCGCTGGGAGATCCACGAGGAGCATCCCAACCTCGAGTCGCTGACCTTCGAGTACCAGGTCGAGGGGACCAAGAAATGGCTCCCCGCCCCCAAGCCCAAACCTGGCTGGAACGGCGTGGCGACCTGGGATACCGGGTTTTCGGAACGGGTCACGGTCAAGGCGGTCGTCGCAGACCGCGCCGGGAATAAGTCCGAGATCATGGTCAAACTCGCCGGGACCCCCTTCGATGGTGCCCTGATGGCCGCGAACCTCGCGGCGCAGGCTCGGAGCAAGGAGGCGGCCAGGTCCGCGTCCGAGGGAAAGCTTTCGAGTTCGAAAGTCGAGAGGGCGACGGTCGCTTCGGCCCAGGCGGCGAATGCGAAAGCCAAGGCCCTCGCCCGGACCGTCGATCGCCCCGACGGCGGCAGCCGCCCGCTCCTCGACCTCCAGGCGACGAACGCGGCCACGTCGCCGACCCGGCCCGAAATCGAGGATTCCCGTGTGCAGCGATCCGTCGCCCGCCCGGAGACCGAGGACCTCGACAGCCCCAGGCGTCGCCTCGTCGCCCCCGCGACGGGCTCCGGCCGATCCAGGTTGGCTTCCTCCGAGCCCCCCACGACGAAGCCGGATACGAAAGACGAACCGCCGGCCAGTTCGCAGACCGGACGCCTCCGCGGCCTAATCGAAGGCTCCGAAGTGGCCGCCCAGAAGCTCGGGACCTCGATCAAGCGGTCGTTCACCGCCAATTCACCGTCGAAGCTGATGAATTCAGCCGGTACGGAAGGCTCGGATCCTGCCGAGGACCACATGCTCGGCAAGGTCGTGGAGGATCAGGACCGCGACCGTACCAATCGTCGCGCGTCGCGCGTCGACGACCCTGAGACGGCCCAGGCCGCATTGAAAGGAAGCTCCCCCGCGGATCGGCCCGACAAGGCGAAGGCACCGGCGGGCAACCAGGAGATCCCCAGGCTCCAGGTCGCGACCCCTCGATTCTCGCTCGACTACGAGGCCGAGGACTTCGGACCGAACGGGCCCGTGGTCATCGAACTCTGGGTCACGAAGGATGGCGGGCGGACCTGGACGAAACGCGGTGCCGACGCCGACCTCAAGCCCCCGATCGACGTCGACCTGAAGGCGAACGGATCTTACGGGGTGAGCCTCATCGCCCGAGATCGCCTCGGACGCGGGGAACGCCCCCCGAGCTCGGGCGACCTACCCCAACTCTGGGTCGAGGTCGGCGGTCACGCCCCCGTCGCCAACGCGTCGGGTGCGTCTCGCTCCACCGGGTTGCTGCAACGGGTCTTCGGCCGATAAGAGGAGAGCCACTCCGGGTCAAGCCGGCGAGTCGCCTTCCGCCTACTGGCCCGCCGACCTGGATGTGACGGCCTCGATGACGGTCTCAAGCGTTCGGAAGTCGATCGGCTTCGTCAGATGCTCGGCGAAGCCGGCATCCTTGCTCAGCCTGATGTCCTCATCCGACCCGAAGCCGCTCATGGCGACCCCCGACTTGATCGCCCGCCCCCCCATCTCTCGCATCAGTTCGAGACCGCTGCCGTCCGGGAGCTGGATGTCGCTGAGCAGGAGCTCGAACGACTCGCGTTCGAGGGCGTTGTAGGCCGCGACCAGGGAATCGACGGCGACGACGGCGTGCCCCTTCGCGGTCAGGATGCGCTGCAAGAATAAGCGGGCATCGCGATTGTCCTCGACGAGCAGGATCGACCTGGGCGGAAACCCCATACCTCCGACCTCGGTGGGCGGGCCCGGCCGGGCGGGCAGGCCCGCGGTCGGCAAGGCCGTGGAAAGGTGGACGGCGTAGGTGGTCGTCGGATTCATGCCCGCACCCAGCGTTTCGAGATATCCCGCATGAGCCGCCAGGATCGAGTGGCAGATCGCCACGCCCCGGTCTCCCTCCAGGCCGAGATGGGAATTGCCCGGGTCGCCACCCTCGCCAACCTTGCAGCACCCCGATTCCAAATTAGAAGCGTCGCCCGTCGAACTTCCGTCCACAAATTCGACCACGAGATTAGGACATGGGTGCGGCCCGTCCTCGCGCTCCACGTTGTAAGTCCTGATCTTGACCAGGCCTCCGGCCAGGGCCCGATTCCCGAGCGCCCTCAATAAATTGCCGAAAACCTGGATAAGTTGCTGCGTATCGCCCTGGACGTCCGGATCATGTGCAAGGAAGTCCTGCTTGACGAAAATATTGTTATAACGAAGTTCATCGAGACAAAGACCGGTGGCCTCACGAATCAGATCGTGGACATTGATGACTTGATGGCGCGACCCAGTCTCGTGGCGGTCGAGCCGCAGGTCGCAGAAGAGCTCCTCGACGAGGTAGGCCTCGTAGGCATCATTCCTCCGGGTCAAGTCGAGGAGCGTTTGCAACGGAATTTCCATCACTTCATGACCCCTTGAGACCGACTCGTATGATGCAAAGGACACCCGTGACCAAAGAACATGGGGCATCTGCCCGCACAACTCCCGGCGAAACGAGGCACAGCAGGCCCCAGCAAACCCCACATTCGCAGATCCCATCACCTCATCAAACGGCACAATCGCTCACATTTACGCGAAACGTTCAACCGAACGCGTTCGATCGCGACCCTGGATGCGCGGATCGCGACAAATGAGATCGATTTCGTGGCGTATTCGCTGGCGCTTTGGAACGTAATTGCACGGACGTCGTGTTTCGTGCCTTTCCCGACTCGACCTCGAGTGGGGCCGGCACATCCTCATTCACGGCGAGGATCGATCCACTTGAAAAGAAACGCGAGAAGTATCTGAGGCCGGCAGCATCGGTCTATTCGACCTCGAATCGTCCCAAACTCCCGCCAAACTCCGCCCAATCTCAAGATAATAAGGCGACATTGCAGACATCAAGAGCCTAGGTCCGCTCTTTAGATTTCATTATCCTTTTCGCGACTCAGGGCGAGAGGTAGGACCGCCGTGGGATCTCCCGCCCTCCCCGATCGAACAAAACTACCGGATTATTCGGCACAATCGGCCAGAGTGAGCTAGCCTTGCTGTGACACCTGAAGGGAGCGTGACCTAACGGGTTTTCACATTTGTTCACTTTACTATTCCCAAACCGCGACTTCCAAATGCCCTGCAGAGGCCATAAACTCGCCTATCTTTAACATCGGACCAAGGCCCTCCACCGTCCAACGAACCAGCATCCTACCGAGCTTCGGCTTATTTTGACCCAACCACGCAACAATGTCAACCAAGTCTATGCCGGATCGACATACTCTCGGAAATGGAACTCTCCGAAATATTGGAGCGCCGACCTGACGGTGTGTTCCTGCCAGATTTCTCGGGAAAATGCTGAACATTCGAATGGCTTGCACGCGTGCGTTTGCACGATAAGGCGAGGAATCTGGGCAATTTCTTGAGAATTCCTCCCCTACGTGACGTGGATTATTGACGCCGCCTTGCCAGAATATTTCCGAAACCCAATTAGGCGCTCACAGAATCTTGACCTAGCTTATTGAGGGGTTGCCCATTCGATGGCGGCCAGATTCGCCGCTCCGGCGAACGCAGGATGATGCCGACCGTGTCAATGTCATCTTCCGGTGGTTTTACCCCGTGAACAAAAGCACAACGTTCTGATGCCATGCCAACAAGGTGGTCGACCATGAGCCACATTCAGCGCTGTTGTCATTCTCGAAGGCGAAGTTCCGAGCAGTCTGCCTCTCCACAGGCCGAGTCGCCGTCCTCCATCCCGCTGGTGGTGAACTCGATGGTCTGCATGCTCCGGGTCTGGTCGGAGGAGGAATGGGCCGAGTTGCCCGAGGCCGACCGGCCGATCGAATACGTGCACGCCCCGGGAATGGGCTGGGTCGGCGCGGTCCCGATCGAAGGCATGAACTAGGCTCGATCAGACCGGGCAACACCCTCCAGGGATCCCACCTCGGCCATTCCTCTCCGAACCCGCCAGCAACGATGCGTCGTCGCATCGCGACGATTTCTCGGGACCATGCCGAAATCGCGCTTCCCGGGCCGTGAAGGGCCAGCCGTCTCGAGCGACAGAGATGTCGCCATGAGTGCCATCGGGCAAATCCGGAAGACCCGAGCACAACGTCTATTCATGAGCTGCAAGACCTTGTGCAGCATGTATCTGTTAGGATACTAATAGAGGAACTGGGTCCGGCGATCGCCAGCGGCCCTACTCCGTCGGATTCATCATCCAGGCGCACGAGGTGAAGGATGAGGCGAGGCTTTCTACTGAAGGCGTTCTCGGCAACCCTCGCTCTCGCAAGTGTCGGTGCCCTTTCGGCCCACGCCCAGGATAGCGTGCCCGGAGGATGGGACTCGCACTTCGGCTATCAATCGCTCAGCGGACCCGACGCCAGCGTCGGTCCGACCTCGGGGTACGGTTCGAGCTCCTTCGCCAGCTCTTACTCCGCCTTCGGCTACGGGCAATTGCCCTATGGCAATGGCGCGGGTATGGTGGCCTCCATTCCGAACGTAGCCCGGCCCAACTATGCGGGTTCGGCTTACTTCGGGACCGGCCCCCAGACTTATGACGGGACGTCATCCCTGATCAACACGATCCGACAGACGACCCGCTCCTCTCGACGCCGCTGAGCGTGGGATCCATGCCCGACGCCGCCCCGAAGGCCCGCAAGAACCTCTTCCGGGCCGCATTCGAGTCCACCCAACGACGACGACCCCTCATCATCGCCCACCGGGGCGACTCTTCGCACGCGCCCGAGAATACCCTCGAGGCGGCCCGCCTCGGCTGGGAATCGGGCGCCGATGCCTGGGAGCTCGACGTCCAACTCACGCGAGACGGCATCCCCGTCGTGATTCACGACGACTCGCTCCTGCGCACCACCGACGTCCTCGCCCGATTCCCGGATGACCCTCGACGCGCCAGCGATTACCTCGTCGCCGACTTCGACTTCGAGGAGATCCGATCCCTCGACGCCGGCTCGTGGTTCCTCGCGCCCGGGGGCCAGAGGACGGCCGATTCCTTCGGGACCCTCGCCAGCCTGAATCCAACTCAGCGATCCCACTTCGGCTCCGGCAAGATCAAGGTCCCGACCCTAGCCGAGGCCCTCGCCCTGACGGTCTCCCTCGACTGGAAGGTGAACGTCGAGATCAAGTCGTTCCCAGGGACCGACCCTAACATCCTCGACGCGGTCCTGCGGCTCGTCGACGAGACGGACGCGGCGACGCGGATCCTGATCTCCTCCTTCGACCATGCCGACGTGGCCCGCGCGGTGCGATCCCACCCGCATCTGGCGACCGGCGTCCTGACGGTGACGCCTCTCGACGCCCCCGATCACTATGTGAGGCAACAGGTTGGGGCCGACTTCTATCACCCGTCTGCGGACGCCCTCGGTGCCAGTTCGCTGGCCTACCGCAGGAAGCCCTCGCCTCGAACCCTCCGCATCGGGGACTTCGACGGCCTGAAGGCGGCGGGGGTCCCGATCCTCACCTACACCGTGAATGAAACCAGCCCCGATGGAATCGCGGTACACTTAGCCGAAGCCGGGGTCGGTGGCATCTTCACCGACGACCCCGCGTCATTGAAAGCGTTGTTCGCGGGGCGTTGAGCCTCGCCTCGGTCGCGACCCGCGCCTAACCTGGCCAGAGCGGCCGGACTCCCTCACCATTACGCCGCGACCCACCGGCGACCCGAGGCGGAACGACGAAATCGAGACCGTGAGGCCCGCACCGGATGATCGTGACCGAAGGCTTGACGAAACGCTACGGAGAATTCTCCGCGCTGAGCGACCTCACGCTGGAAATCCGCAAGGGGGAAGTGTTCGGCCTACTTGGGCCAAACGGCTCGGGGAAGACGACCACCATCCGCCTGCTCCTCGGCATGCTCCGACCGACCTGGGGACGCGCCGAGGTCGCCGGGCATGATTGCTGGTCCGACAGCCTGGCCGTCCGCGACATCGTCTCGTACCTGCCGGGCGAGCTGCGGATGTTCGGGTGGATGACCGGGCGGGACATGCTCAGGTTCTTCTCCGACCTCCGCGGGGGCGTCGCCTATGAGCGGGCGGTCGCCCTGGCCGATCAGGTGATGAAGCTCGACCTGCGCAAGAAGGTCCGGACCTACTCGACGGGGATGAAGCAGAAGCTGGCGCTCGCCCAGGCGTTCGCCGACCCGGTCGACATCCTGATCCTCGACGAGCCGACCTCCGCGCTCGACCCCTCCGCACGCTCGGAGGTCCTGGCCCTCGTCCGCGAGGCTCGCAAGCAGCAGGGGCAGACGATCATCTTCTCGGGACACGTCCTCTCCGAGGTGGAAGAGGTGGCGGACCGAGTCGCCATCATGAGGCGCGGCAAGCTGATGCACCTCGAAGACCTGCATCAGCGCCGGACGAACCTGCGCCTGGTCCTCGCCCGGTTCAACGGGCACGTCCCCGACGAGTTGCCCTCGGCCCTGGAACTTTCCGTCCGCGAGCGAAATGGCGACGTCTGGCTGATGGAGCACCGAGGCCCCGCCGCCCCCCTGCTCTCCTGGCTCGGCGAGATGGGGGTCGTCGACGTGGCCATCGGCACCGAGGACCTCCGCACGCTCTACGACCAGTTCCACGGCCCGAACGCCAAGGATGAGGATCCCCGGGGATGAGAACTCTGATCGCACTCTTGCGCAAGCATTTCTCCGAAGCGAAGTGGGGCCTGGCCCTCTCCATGCTGGCGTTCTTCGCGTTCTCGATCCTGACGGTCTGGCTCACTCTGAGGGCCGAGCGCGTGCTGGAGTCGGGCGACTTCGGGCCGAACGGGCGACGCCTCAGGCTCTTCCAGGCGTTGGGGGCCAAGGACTTCTCGTCCCTCACGCTCGAGATCTGCTTCTGGAACTTCCCGCTGATCACCCTGACGGTGCTCGGCTGGGCGATCGGCCGGGGAGCCTCGCCCGTCGCCGGCGAGATCGAGCGCGGGACGCTCGACCTGATCCTCTCCAGGCCCGTGAGCCGGAGCCTGTACCTGCTCTCGCACGTGACCTTCACCGTGATCGGACTGGTCGCCATGGCGGCGGCCCTGATCGCGGGGAACTTCGTGGGGAGCCAGATCTACACCGTGAAGTCCCCCCCGGGCGTCCTGATCCTGCTGAGACCGGCGCTGATGCTCGTCACCTTCGGGATGGCGGCGTATGCGTATACACTCCCATTCTCCGCCATCGACATCGCCCGCTGGCGCCCTTCGCTGATCGCCTCGGCCGTCACGTTCGCGGGGATCGTCGGGATCTGCATCTCGCCGCAGTTCGAGGAACAGCGCGAGTTGCTCGAGCGCGTCTCGATCTTCTGGGCTTACACGCCGATCACCGTCTCCCAGACGTCCGACACGCTCGCCTACAACGCGGCGGTCCTCCTGGGGATCTTCGCGACCGGGCTGGTCGTCGCGCTCATCGCGTTCTCCCGGCGAGACCTGCCGACCAATAGCTGATCGCCAGGGATTTCCAACACTCCTCGAGCGGCGGTGGAGCTCGCTTACTCCGGCTTCTCGTGCTTCTCGAACTCCTCGAACGCGACGGGGCGGAATTTCAGCTTCATCGCCTCGATCCGGGCCAGGGCCTCGGTCTCGCGCTCGCTCAGTTGCGTCTCGAGCTTGTAGGTCCAGCGGATCCGCCTGGGGGGACCGGCGAGCCGATAGAGGAAGCTCATCTCCGTCGGTCGGAGCTTGCGGTCGGCGATCGCATTGAGCGCCGTCAGCTTCGAAGACGCGGGGAGGCTGGCCGGGTCGCGGAACGAGTCGAGCTTGGCCATGATGCTGAGCGCGTTGACGATGTAGACGTTGCGGGCGTGATCGGCCTCGGGTTCGCCACGCGCCTCGACCTCGATGGTGGGATTCATCAGGCGGAGGTGATGGGTGGCCTCGTCGTAGCTCGTCTCGAATTTCGGCTCGACCAGGTCGTGGCTCATCCCCGCGAGCAGGGCATTGTTCCGCCCCCCCTGCTTCAACCGCCTGCTATTCGTGGCCTGGATCGTCTTGAGCAACTCTTGCTGGAAGATCTCGAGCCTGCGGAACGTGATCCGGGTCAGCAGCCTTCGGTCGAGGTCGAGGATCTCCAGCCGCTCCTGGGCGGGGTCGAGCACGATCACCTCGAGGCTCTCGCCCGAGACGAAGTGATACGCGAGCCTCTTGCGGATCACGATCTCCTCGGTGGCGACGGCCTTGCCCCCCGCGCCAAAGAACGACATCGTCAACTTGAAGTCCGCGGGGGCCTGCGACGCCTTCGGTTCCTCCGCGACCGTCCAGGCCGGGCCGCACCACGGGAAGATCATGAGGAGAGCGCATACCCGGAGGCCCGTTCTGGTCATGGCTGTCTCTCCGATCTCGTGTGCGCGCCTTCTGCCCACGCCCGCGACCGGACCACGAAGGTCCGCTGGCGCCGGGCGATCCGCAACCTCGCGTCGATGAACCGGGATTATGACCTCGGAATGAGGTGACCCATCGACCCGGGTTCATCGAAACATTCTATAGCAAATAATCTTTCGAGAGTTAGCGTGTAGCGGGGCGCAACGACCATCGCGAGAAAAAAAAAGGCGTGACCTTGCACTCCTCCGACAACTGTGGTGAAATACCTTTCACAAATGTCGTAGATTCGGCACGGCAGTCTGGAAGGGAAGCTCGCCACATGTCGGGAGCCTCGGAGTCGGTGTCGGGTGGGGGGCGGATCTCCATAGGCGACTTGATAGCCCTGAACGACGAGATTACCTCGCTATCGCGGGCGGGATTGCCGCTGGAACGGGGGCTCGGGGCGGTGGGCCGGGACCTCCGTGGCACCCTGGGCGCGGCGATGGGGCGGCTCTCGAAGCGGATGGAGTCGGGCCAGAGCCTCGATGAGGCGCTTCGGGCCGAGAGCGACCAGTTCCCCCCGGTCTATTGCGCGGTCGTCGAGGCCGGGTTGCGGGCCGGCCGGCTCCCCGCGGCGCTCGAGAACCTCGCCGGGTTCATCCGGAGCTATGAGGACTCGCGCCGGTCGATCGGGTTGGCCATCTGGTATCCGCTGGTGGTGCTGATCCTCGCCTACGTGCTCTTCCTCCTCGTGCTCGAGAACGTCATCCCAAGGCTCATCTCGACCTTCGACTCGCTGGAGATCCCGAGGACGGCAACGCTGCGATCCCTCGACTGGCTCTCGAATCATATCCTCTACTGGGGCCCAATCCTGCCCGCCTTGCTGCTCGCGTTCGCGGTGGCCTGGACCCTGTCCGGCCGGGCCGCGAATTTCCAGGTCCGGGGTGTCGGGTCGCCCGTCCGCTGGTTCCCCTGGATGCGGTCGCTGCTCGCCCAGCTCGAGGCGGCGAACTTCGCCCAGTTGCTGGGGATCCTCGTCGAGCATCACGTGCCTTATCCCGAGGCGATCCGGCTGGCCGCGCAATCGTCGGGGGACCCCGCGCTGGCCAGGGCCGCGGCGTCGCTCGCCTCGGCGAGCGAGCAAGGGCAGGTCGATTTCCGCAGCCAACCGATCTCGTCGAAGCTCCAGCCGCTCCTGCGATGGATCCTGGCGAGCGGCTATGGGCAGGCCTCGCTGTCGGTCGCCCTCCGTCAGATCGCCGCCATCTATCGCAAGCGGGCCACCCAGCAGGCCGAGAAGCTCCGGATCCTGCTCCCGATGGTCACGCTCATCGGGATCGGCATGACGGCTACGCTCCTCTACGGCCTGGTCCTGTTCGTGCCCCTCGCCTCGTTGCTGCGCGGCCTCACGCGACCTTAAAATCCAAGCACCATCTCATATCGGAATTCTTCAGACAATTCGGACGATGCCTCGCACGCCCGGGTCAGTCCTCGGGGAGAGTTGAACGCATGGGTGGGAAGGGCAAGCTGACGCCGGGGCTCTCCGGCCAAGACGCGACGATCCTGGCATCCCAGCTCGCCGATGCGACGGCCGCCGGGATGCCCCTCCACTCGGGGCTCCTGGCGCTCTCCGAGGAGGTCCCCTCGCGCGGGCTCCGATCGACACTGGGTCGCCTGGCGAAGTCCCTGGAACAGGGCACCCCGCTCGACGCGGCACTCGCGGCCGAGGGGGGTCGGATCCCCCCCTACCTCCGCACGATCGTCGACTCGGGCTTGAGGTCGGGGCACCTCGGCGAGGTCCTGGGGAACTTCGCGAACTACACGAGCATCGGCTCCGACCTGCGGCGGAGCCTCATGATCCGCCTGATTTACCCCGTCTTCACGATGGTCCTGGCGGTCATCATCTTCGTCTTCGTCTCCGTGGTCCTGATCACCGGGTTCGCGAGGATCTTCGCGGACTTCGGCGTCCCGATCCCGCTGCTCACCCGCGGGATCGTCCTCGTCGGCACCACGATCAACCGGGTCTGGTGGCCGGTCCTCCAGGGACTCCTGGGGCTCGGGGTGGTCGGCGTCGTCCTGTCCGTCGTGATGCCGAAGCAGTTTCGAGGCGGCCTGATCACGTTCCTCCCTCTCTTCGGGCGAGTCTGGCGGCTGACGTCCCTCGCCGAGTTCTGCCATCTGCTGGCCCTACTACTCGAGTCGGAAGTCCCGCTCGAGAAGGCGCTGACGACCGCAGGCGGAGGGATCGACGACGGGGCGATCGCGACGGCGAGCAGGTCGGTGGCCGCCGAGGTTGCGGCCGGTCGGCCGCTGGCGGAGGCCCTCCAGGCCCGCGCGATCTTCCCGAGCGGATTCGAGAAGATCCTCGGCTGGGCCGAGGAACGGCAGGGGCTCCCCGAAGCCCTGCACATGGTCGGCGAGATGATCTTCGCCAGGGCCCACGCCGAGTCGGAATTCCTGGCGTCGGTCTGCAGCATCCTCGCGATGATGGCGGTCCTCCTCGGCGTCTCGACGATGATCATCGGCCTCATGCTGCCGCTGTTCAGCCTGATCACCAAACTCTCGGGCTGAATCGATGGGAGCAGCCGACGCCATGCCGGAGGACCGAGTGAGTCGAGACGTCCCGGGGAAGAGCCCGATATCGTTCAAGCCGACGCCGATGCCTGGTCGATCGCCCTGGCGCTTCCAGATGCGCCACATGGTCTACTTCGTCTTCTATTCGGCGATCGTCTGCTGGCTGGCGATCCTCGTCGCGACGCCCGTCGTCGTCGCGATCCTGATACTGCTGTCGGGCGGCCTCGTCGGGATGGCGATCTTCATCGCCAAGCGACGATCGAAATACCAGGACTATCTGATCCAGATGCTGGCGATCGCGGCGGATCGCGACATGTCCATAGCCTCCGCGTTCCGCGCCTTCGCCGACAACACGAACCGCTCCATGGCGCGGTCTCTACTGGCCGCCGCGGACGAGCTCGACCTGGGGACGCCGATCCCCAGGGTCCTCGACAAGTATCCGAAGATCCTCTCCAGCGAACTCGGGCTGATGGCCAGGATGGGCTGGTGGTCGGGCAAGCTCGGCGCCTCGCTCCGCGAGGCGGCCGAGGCGCGTCAGGCCTTCAGGCCGATCTGGTCTTCGATCCTCGGGAGGATGGAGTACCTCACGTTCATCCTGATGGCGACCGAGCTCGTCACGTGCTTCCTGATGTACTACATCATGCCCAAGTTCGAAGCCATCTTCATGGACTTCGGCCTGACGCTCCCCCCCGTGACGATCTGGGTGATCCGGGGCAGCTATTTCGTGGTCACGCATGCTTACGTGGCCGTGATCGTACTGATCGGCCAGGCCTTCCTCCTCCTCTACCTCCGAGGGATCGCGCTCGGCACGAATGAGCTGGAGATCCCGCTGATCGACCGGCTCTTCGTCCGGAGGCACACCGCGCTCATCCTCAGGGGCCTGGCCAGCGGGTTCGACTCGGGGCAATCCCTGCCCGCCAGCCTCGGCGCCCTGCATGACTGGTACCAGACCGCCTGGGTGAGGAAGAGGCTCGGCCGGGTCCAGCTCGATGTCAAGCACGGGCTCGACTGGATCGCGTCCCTAGCCTCCCATGGCCTCTTGCGGTCGGTCGACGCCGTGCTCCTGGAGTCGGCCCAACGCGTGGGCAACTTGCCCTGGGCCTTGAGGACGATCGCCGCGATGGGCGAACGCCGACTCACGTATCGGGTCCACTTATTCCTGCAAACGGTCTATTTCATCGTCGTCCTCTTCGTCGGGGCCCTGGTCGGCCTGATCTGCGTCGCCTACTTCCTGCCCCTGGTGAACATGATTGCGAGGCTCGCCGGATGATTCTCCCAGCACCCACCTCCCGCCCGAAGACGCGGCGAGGGTTCACCATGATCGAGGTCGCGGCGACGGCCCTCATCGTGGCCGTCGCGATGGCCCTCACGGTCCAGGTCCTGACCGTCATGGCGTCGGAACGACGCGACCTCGACCGCCGCCGCTACGCCACCCTCGAGGTCGCCAACCGGATGGAACGCCTCGCGGGCCTCCCCTTGGACGAGTTGGAGAAGGCGGCGGCGAGCCCCGAGCCCCTCTCGCCCCGTTGCAAGGAGATCCTGACCGGGGCCGAGTTCTCGAGCAAGGTCGAG
Source organism: Singulisphaera chitinilytica (assembly GCF_049331405.1). Taxonomy (NCBI): domain Bacteria; kingdom Pseudomonadati; phylum Planctomycetota; class Planctomycetia; order Isosphaerales; family Isosphaeraceae; genus Singulisphaera; species Singulisphaera chitinilytica. The sequence goes on along the minus strand of NZ_CP186274.1, from coordinate 3,219,211 downwards.
GCGGCGACGTCGCCGCCCGGCAGGCGCATCGCCCTCTCGCTCCGATGGCGGAATCGCCAGGGAGGATGGGTCTCGCCGGTCCGACTGACCTCATGGGTCTATCCGCTGGGAGGTGTCCGTTGAAACGCCGACGAGGCTACGCCCTGATCGAGATGGTCATCATCATCGGCGCCATCGCCCTGCTCTTCGGCCTCTGCGTGGGCCTGATCCACACCACGATGAGGCTCGATCGCGCCGCGCGTTCTCACATCAACGAAGTCATGACCGTGGATCGACTCGCCCGCCGGTTCCGCGAGGACTCCCGCTCGGCCAGATCCTGGAAGGCCTCGAAGGACGAGAAGACCCGGCTCGACCGCCTGGAACTGGACTCCGTCGACGGCAGGGCCATCCAGTATCAGGCCCAGGCCGGCAAGCTCTCGAGGATCGAGCGCAAGGGGGACGCCGCCCCGAAATCCGAGTCGTACAGGCTGCAACGCAAGGGGAGCGTCGGCTTCGCGATCCTCGACGACAAGCCGATCAAATTCGCCGTCCTGACGATCCCCGTGCAGTCGCCGGGCACGTCGGCCGTCCTCAAGATCGAGGCCCAACTGGGCAAGGACATGCGACTCGTGAATGCTGAGGGGGGGACTCGATGAGGTCGAATCAAGGGCCGAAGGATGCCTCTCGGGCCAAGGCCTCGCGCCGGAGGCGTCGCGGGGGGATGGCCGTGCTTGTGCTCGTCTGCCTGGTCATCATCGCATCCATCAGCGCACAGCTCCTCCGGCTGTCGCTGTCGGGCCGGTCGCTGGGCAAGGCCGAGGAGCGCACGATCCAGGCGGAATGGCTGGCGGAGTCGGGCCTTGAGCGGGCCAGGGCCCAGCTCGCGGCCGACCCGAAATATGCGGGGGAGAGCTGGGAGGTCAAGGCGGAGGAGCTTGGCGGTCAACACGCGGGCCTCGTCACCATCGCCGTGCAGGCCCCCGAGGGGGATTCGAAGCGGCGACGGATCGAGGTCAAGGCCGACTACCCCCGCGATCAGGACGAGCGTTCGCGAATCAGCAAGGCCCTGACGATCGAGACGGCCGAGTCCAAGACGGGGGAGGCCCGATGATGCGACGACCCGGCCCGCGCGGCTTCACCCTCATGGAAGTGCTGATGGTCTTCGCCATCATCAGCATCTTCCTCTCCGTCCTGCTGCCCGCGATCCTCGGGGCGCGCGAGGCCTCGCGTCGCACCCAGTGCGAGAACAACCTCAAGCAGATCATGCTGGCCATCCAGAACTACGGGGAGACCTTCCAGGTCTTCCCGCCCGGCGTGGTCAACGAGTCCGGCCCGATCGCGAACCAAGACAAAGGTTATCACGTGAGCTGGGCCGTGCAGCTGCTCCCTTACATGGAGCAGTCGATGCTGGCGAGCTCCGTCGACACGGGTTCGAGCATCTACTCGCCAGCGAACTGGAAAGTGCGCTCGACGTTTATCTCGATCCTGAGTTGTCCGTCCGACCCGGGTCCGGCGCAGGGCCCTTCGAGGGTCGCGCAGAACAGCTACGCGGCCGTTCACAGCGACGTCGAGGTCCCCATCGACGCCGGGAACAGCGGCGTCTTCTTCCTCAATAGCAAGCTCCGATACGAAGGGATCCCCGACGGCACGAGCCAGACGATCTTCGTCGGCGAGAAGCCGCGCAACGATCTCGACCTCGGCTGGGTCTCGGGCACGCGGGCGACCTTGCGGAACACCGGGACGCCGATCAACTCGGGGGACCTGCTCCATTCCAGGACGCCAGTAAAGATGTGGGGCGCGGACGGCCGCACGCTCGACGGCTCGCCCTTCATTCCCGACCCCAAGAACCCTTACCTCGTGGGCGGCTTCGGCAGCCATCACGAACACGGGGCCAACTTCGGCTTCGGCGACGGATCGGTCCGATTCGTCTCCGAGACGGTCCAGCGAGATGTCTATCGCAGGCTGGCCAATCGCGCCGACGGCGAGATGATCAGCGACGGCGAATTCTGAAATCCGCACAGCCACATCAAATCAACGCGAACGATCCAGAGATCCTGTCATCGAGGAGAATGCCGATGTTTCGGAAACGCAGCGAGTCGTCCGGGTTCACGCTGATCGAGCTTCTCGTCGTCATAGCCATCATCGCCGTCCTGATCGCCCTGCTCCTCCCGGCCGTGCAGGCGGCCCGAGAGGCCGCCAGGCGCGCCCAGTGCGTCAACAACCTGATGCAGTTGAACATCGCGCTGCAGAACTACGAGTCGGCCAACGAGGTCCTGCCCCCGGGCGTGGTCGACGCCAAGAGCCCCATCGTCAACGCCCCAAAGGGCTATCACATCTCGTGGGCCGCCCGCATACTGCCCTACATCGAGCGCAAGAACATCTACAACAACCTCAATTTCAAGGTGGGGGCCTACGCGACCGAGAATTCCACGGCGGGGTCGATGATCATCACGACCTTCATGTGCCCGTCCGACAGCGGCCGAGGGCGAGTCGCCGGGGGCGGCGGCGTCAACAACTACGCGGCCTGCTACAACGACGTCGAGGCCCCGATCGCGAACGACAACAACGGGGTCTTCTTCCTCAACAGCAGCACCAGCCACGACGAGATCCCCGACGGCAGCTCGAGCACCATCTTCCTGAGCGAGAAGGCCCAGATGCCCTCCGACCTCGGCTGGCTCTCGGGCACCGGCAGCACGCTCCGCAACACGAGCACGCCGCCGAGCTACAGCCGCGCCTCGCTCGGCCTCGCCACCCCGCCGGCCGCCCCGCTACCTCCCGGCGGCCCCGATGACCCCACAGATCCGGAAGCGGCTCCCCCCGCGGTGGCCATCGGCGGCTTCGGCAGCAGCCATCCCGGCGGGGCCAATTTCGCCTTCGGTGACGGCTCGGTCCGATTCATCAAGTCGTCGATCTCGATGCCGATCTTCCACTACCTCGGCAATCGCGCCGACGGCCAGATGATCAGCGACGACACATATTGATCCCAGGTATCCTCGATCGTTGCGGATGACAGGATCGGACTCCGCGTCCGAGGGGCGCCCCTCAGACGCGGAGGTTCCTCCACCGGTCGGGGACCTCGATGAGGCTCGGGCCGTCGCGATCGAGCGCCTCGGCGACGGCCGATCGCAGGGCGGCGACATCCCCCACGGTGATTCCTGGGACACCAAAGGCCCCGGCGAGCGCGACGAGGTCGGGGTTATTCAACTCGACGTCGAAGTATCGCCCCTCGTGGTTGCGTCGTTGCAGGTTCTTGATGGCCCCGTATGTCGAGTCGTTGTGGACGATCGTGATCAGGCGGAGGCCATAGCGGGCGGCGGTCGCGAGTTCCTGGGCCGCCATGAGGAAGCCGCCGTCGCCGCAGACGGCCACGACCGGTTTCCCCTCGAGGGCCACGGCAGCCCCCAGGGCGGCCGGGAAGCCCCAGCCGAGGGTGATGTAGTTCGACGGGTAGAAGAACCGCCGCGGCCCGTACGATGGCCAGTCGGTCTGGAGCCGGTAGCCCATCTCGCAGGCGTCGGTGAAGAGCGGGGTTTCCTCGGGTAAGGCCTCGCGGAGCGTCTCGATGAGCCACTCCGGGTGCTTCGGCCTCGCGGCCCGGATCGATTCACTCAGATCCGACCAACCATCGTCGCCGCCTTCGGGAAGCCGTTCAAGGAGCGCCCGGAGCGCGAGCCTGGCATCGGCGACGATCCCGACGGCCGCCGGGTAGTTCATGCCGACCTGGCCGGCGTCGACGTCGATCTGCACGAGGGCCTCGGGAACCCTCATCCGCTGTTGCTCCGTCAAGACTTCGGTGAATCTGCAACCGACCGCCAGCATCGCGTCGGCCTCGGCCAGCGCCAGCTTGGCCCTGACCGAGCGAGCATGGCCGAACGACGCCGGATCCCGCTCATCCACGACCCCCTTGCCATTGGTTGACGTGATGATCGGAGCATGCAGACGCCCGGATATGGCGAGGATTTCCGCTTCGGCCCCTCCCCAGGTCGCGCCACCGCCAGCCAGGATGATTGGCCTTTTGGCTCGCGTCAGGAGTTCCACCGCCGCATCGATCTCTTCGGAGGAGGCGCCTTGTGCCGGAGACGGCTCCGCCGCCGAGACGGTGTTTGGGTTCGATTCGAGGCGTAAAAGGTCTTGCGGCAGGAAGAGGGCGGTTGGTCGGGGGCGTCCCGAACGCATCGCGCCGAACGCGGCCTCGACCAGTTTGGGGATCTCCTCGGCGGTTCGGGCGGTCACGCACCACTTGGTGGCCGGGCGGAAGATCGCGTCGAGGTCAATCTCGTGATAGGCGCCGCATTCGAGGTCGATCCGATCCGAATTGACCTGGCCGGCGATGAGCATCATGGGGACGGAATCGGCATACGCCTCGGCGACGCCGGTCAGTGCGTTCGTGGCACCAGGACCGGCCGTGGTGCAGATCAGGCCGGGGCGGCCGGTGACGCGGGCGTAACCGTCGGCCGCGAAGGCGCCGGCCTGCTCATTGCGGATCAGGATCGTGGCGATCGAGCCGTCCCGGGCGAGTGCGTCGTAGATCGCCGTCGAGTGCGAACCGGGCATCCCGAAGACGTGGCGGACCCCATTCTCTGAGAGGGCACGTATGAGCAGATCGGCGCCGTTGGCCACGCTGGCGGACTCCCTCGCGGGTTAGACCTGGGTTGCATCCGCGCATCCTGGGCGGGCGGATTGGCCTCGAGTCTACCCGAACGGTTACCATGGTCGAAGGACGCGCCGAGGGTCGCGGCCCAACACCGTCGAGCCCCCGCTTTCCGCCAGTCCCCCGGCAAGGACCCCAACCGATGACGTCCCGAGCGGAAGCGTTCGCGAAAGAGCTTGCCTCGAAGTCGCCCGGCCGCCCCACTTACGCCCTGGAAGCCGTCGACCTCGTGCTCGCCGAGGCACGTACGCTGGGGGCCAGCGACATCCACTGGCTGCCCACGGCTGAGGGGCTCGCGCTCTCCTGGCGGATCGACGGCGTGCTCCAACCGGCCGCGTTGCTCCCGGTGGGGGTGGCTCCGAACGTCGTCGCCAGATTGAAGGTCCTGGCCGAGCTGCTCACCTATCGCACGGATGTCCCGCAGGAAGGCCGGCTCCGCGTGGCCTCGGGCGAGGTCGAGATGCGGCTGAGCACCTTCCCGACCCTCTACGGCGAGAAGGCCGTCGTCCGCCTCTTCGCGGCCTCGGGGCGATTCCTCCGGCTGGACGACCTCGGCCTGCCCGACGAGATCCGCGACCGCCTTCGCGAGCTCCTGCAGAACACGTCGGGGGCGATCGTCCTGAGCGGACCGGCCGGGAGCGGCAAGACGACGACGATCTACGCCTGCCTCCGGGAACTCGTCGAGACCTCCAAGGGCCAGCGCAGCCTGACGACCCTGGAGGACCCGATCGAGGTCCCCGTGCCGGGGGTCTCGCAATCCCAGGTCAACGCCGCGGCCGGCTTCACGCTCGAGGTCGGGCTCAGGTCGATCCTGAGGCAGGACCCCGAGGTCATCACGGTCGGCGAGATCCGAGATCCGGCCACGGCGGAGATCGCCTTCCAGGCGTCCTTGACCGGGCATCTCGTCCTCACCACGTACCACGCCGGTAGCGCCTCGGGGGTCGTGGGGCGGCTCGTCGACATGGGGATTGAGCCGTATTTACTCCGGAGCGGGATCCTCGCCATCGTCTGCCAGCGGCTGGTTCGGAGGCTCTGCACCTGCGCGACGCCGACCGAAGATCCCGCCGCATTCCTGGGCCTGGCGGTCGAGCGGGCCTACGTGCCGACGGGCTGCCCGGAGTGCGTCTCGACCGGCTATCGAGGCCGGGCGATCCTCGCCGAGCTGCTCCTACCCGACCGCGGAGAGCTGGGTCAGGCCATCATCGCCCGCGAAGATGTGGCTCAACTGGAACGGGCCGCCGTCAAGGGGGGGATGACCTCGCTCTGGGAGCGAGCCCGTCTCGCCGTGGAAGCCGGGACGACGTCGCCCGCCGAGGTCCGTCGCGTGCTCGGGCCTTCCGGGTCCTCGTGAAGGCCCGAGCACGCGAACAGTGACCATTGCCCGACCAGGTTTAGCGACCCAGGGTCCGGCAGGTCTCGGCGTAGACCTCATCGAATGACTGCTCGCCATCGACGACCCGGAAGAGGTCGGGGTGATGGGCCCGGTAGAAGGCCAGGATCGGCCCGGCGTTCTCCTCGTAGATCCGCTGGCGGACCTCGATGACCTCGACCGAGTCGTCGCGCCTCTGTTCGAGCTTGGCCCCGTCGACGTCGCAGACGTTCGCGACCTTCGGCGGGTGGTTCATGAGGTGATAGGTCGCGCCGCAGGTCGGGCACACGCGCCGGCCGCTCATCCGTGCGACGGCCGCCTCGTGGCTGACGGCGATGTCGAGGTAGCAGTCGACCTTGAAATCGAGGGCCTTCTCGAACTCGGCGAGCATACCGGTCTGACCCAGGGTCCTGGGGAAGCCGTCGAAGAGGAGCAACCGCTCCTTGGGCGCCTGGAGGCTCTGCCTGAGGAGGTCGGCGATCATCGCGTCGGAGACGAGCTGGCCCGTCTTGAGCGTGGCCTCGACCTGCTTGCCGAGGGCGTCTCCGCGCCGGACGGCCTCGCGGAGGAGCTCCCCCGTGCGGACGAGGAAGAAGCCGTGATCCTGGCTCAGGCGTTCGGCGATGCTGCTCTTACCGCTCCCGGGCCTCCCGAAGAGGACGACATGCTGGGGTTTCGGAACGGGGGTCATCATTCACCTCGTCGAAGGTCGGAAGGCGGGAAAAAGTCGAAGGGCCGGAGGATTTTCGGCGAAAGGACCTGCTCGAGCGAATCCCCGCGGGACTCGAACGAATCCACTCCCGTTCGACGCTCGACCTGATAACATTCCGGGGTCGAAGAGCTCACGGAAAGGGCAAAAGTCTTCCGAGGAGGCACGGAAATCCCCTGCTTGCACAGGTATCCAGAGATGGATTCGGCGTCGACGTCCCGGGAAGCCCGCAGGAAACGGCAAAGCTAAAGGGAGACTCCATGGTGTTAGGTCCCGTCTTTAGCGTCGAGTTGCTCACGGCGGCCCGGCGTCGTCGAAATTATGTCATCCGATTCGTGTATGGCCTGATCCTGCTCTATTTCATCTGGCAAACGGGCCCTAGCAACTTCACCTATTATAATCGAACCGCGGCCGACGAGTATTCGCATCAGGAGCTCGCCCGGATCGGCGGCGTCCTCTTCTCGACATTCCTCGCGGTCCAGTCGGTCACCATCCTGCTGATGACCCCGGCCCTCGTCGCCGGCGTGATCGCCGACGAGAAGCAGCGCAAGACGTTGCACTACCTGCTCGCCAGCAGCCTCTCCAGCTTCGAGATCATCGTCGGGAAGCTCGCGTCGAAGCTCCTCCAACTCGGCGTCCTGATCCTCATCGGCATCCCGGTCCTCAGCCTGATCAGCCTCTTCGGCGGGGTCGAGCCGATCCACATCGCGGCGAGCCTGGTCGCGAGCCTGACCACCGTGTTCTTCCTGGCGACGCTCTCGATCCTGATCTCGGTGCATGCCAGGCGCCCGCGCGAGGCGATCTCGCTCGCCTACCTGCTCGCGGGCTTCTGGCTCTTCGCCCCGGGCCTGATCCAGTGGATCATGCCGGCGGCCGGCGGCTTCTGGAGCCGGGTCTACGAGTGGATCAAGCCGGTGAACGAGTGGGTGGCCTCGTCGAGTCCATTCTATGTCCTGTCTGGGGGCCTCGGCAGGTCGATCTTCGGCAGCACGGCGGGATTCCTGACCGAGGTGGGCTGGATGTGCGGGCTCCAGTTCGCCTACGGCCTCCTCTTCCTCACCCTGGCGGTCCTTCGCCTCCGCCCCGTGTATCGCAACCAGGGCGAGGGGGCCAGGAGCCGACTGAAATTCCTGACCCGCCGCGGCAGGCTCTTCGGCCGGCCCCCTTGCGGCGACGACGCCATGATCTGGAAGGAGCGTTACGTCTCGAGGACGAGCGTGCTGACCAAGATCCTGAGCGGCCTGGTCGCCCTTGCATCACTCGGCACGCTCCTCTACTTCACGTTCGACTACTTCGCGATCCCGGCCTTCCGCGAGTTCTACTGGGCAGGTAGCGGCGCCACTTCGGCCAGGAGCGAGTTCAACGGATACCTCCGCGGGGTCTGCACGACGATCTACGTGCTCTGGTGCATCGCGCTCGCCTCCGCGGCGTCCGGCAGCCTCACGAGCGAACGCGAGGAGGACACCTGGATCAGCCTGGTCGCGACGCCCCTCTCCGGCCTCGAGATCATCCGGGCCAAGATGTTCGGGGCGATCTGGAGCGTCCGATGGGCGGGCGTCCTGATGCTCTTCCTCTGGCTCCTCGGCGTGATCTGCGGCGCGATCCATCCCCTCGGGCTCATCATCATCGTGGTCGAGACGGTCGCGTTCCTCGGCTTCGTCGACGCGCTCGCGACGTACTTCTCACTCCGGTCGGCGAAGTCGTCCAGGGCCCTGGTCGCCACCATCGCCCTGCTCATCTTCCTCAACGGGGGATATATGCTCCTCTGCATCCCCCTGCGGGCCGACACCATCCTGGTCGCGGTCGGCGTCACGCCGCTCATCGAGGCCTATTCTCTCCTCTCGTACGAGGACGTTTCCCAGTACTTCGGGGGAATGAATCCGGGCTTCCGGACGATGGACCGGGCGGGCGAAGCCGTCTTGGTCTGCTTCCTGAGCACGATCCTCTACTCGGCCGCCGCGATCGCCCTGACCTTCCGCGCCATCGAGCGGTTCGACTCGGTCGTCGACCGGCCTCGAAGGGCCCCCATCTACTACCCGTCACCGGCCCCGCCAGGCCCGGCGAAGTCGAAGCCTGACGACGAACTCGCGACTTGACCTGCAAGTCGCGAGTTCGCCCCCGGATCCGAAAGGCTCGGCCTCCGATCAGGAGAGGTCGAGCTTCCCCGTGCTGTCGCCGAGGCGGTCGACCGAGACCCCGACCCGATCGAGCATTGACAGATAGAGGTTGTTCATCGGCGTCGACTTGTCGAGCTTGAGGTGGCGGTTGGACCGGATCGAGCCTCCCCCCTTGCCGAGCAGGAGGACCGGCAGATCGTCGTGGTTGTGGCGATCGCCGTCGCTGATCCCACTGCCGTAGACGATCATCGAGCGGTCGAGCAGCGTCGCATCCCCTTCCTTGATCGCCTTCAGCTTCTCGAGGAAGTAGGCGAACTGGGTCATGTGGAAGCGGTTGATCTTCTTGATCTTCTCGTGCTTCTGCGCGTCGCCGCCGTGGTGCGAGAGGTCGTGGTGCCCCTCGGGGACGCCGATGAACGCATAGCTCTTGGTGCTGCCTTCATTGGCATACATGAATGAGCTGATCCGGGTCACGTCCCCCTGGAAGGCGAGCACCAGGAGGTCGAACATCAGGCGGATGTGCTCCTCGTAGCTCTGCGGGATCCCCTTGGGCCGGGAGACGTCGGAGAGGCTCGACTCAGCCCCCGCGCCCGAGTCGACCTTGGCCAGGCGGACTTCCAGCTCGCGGATGCCCGTGAGGTACTCCTCAACCTTGCGCTGGTCGTTGACGCCCAGGCGCGACTTGAGCGTGGTGGCGTCCTCGGCGACGTAGTCGAGGATGCTCTTCTTGTAGAGCTCGCGCTTGGCCCTGGCCGAGGCCGACTCGCCGACGACCCTGCTGGCGAAGAGCCGGTCGAAGACGAGGCGAGGGTTGACCTCCTTGGCCATCGGCGTCGATTCGGACCGCCAGGAGATGTTCGACGAGTAGGCGCAGCTATACCCAGAGTCGCAGTTGCCCGACTGGGCCCCGCGATCGCAGCCGAGTTCGAGCGACGCGAACCTCGTCTGCCGGCCGATCTTCGCGGCCGCGACCTGGTCGACCGAGACCCCCGCCCGCAGGTCGGCGCCGTCGGTCTTCAACGGGTGGCAGCCGGTGAGGAAGGTCGCCAGCGATCGGGCGTGGTCGCCGGCCCCGTCGCCGAGGTCGAACGCGTTCTGCTGGGCCAGGCCGGTCACGATCGTCAACGAGTCCTTGACGTTGGCCAGGGGCTCGAGGATGTGCGGGAGCTCGAAGTCGCTCCCCACCTGCTTTGGCACCCAGTCGGCCATGTGGACGCCGTTGGGGACGTAGAAGAAGGCCATCCGGAGCGGGGCCGTCGCCGGGCCCGCGCCGGCAGTGGCGCCGGTCGCGGCGATTTCGGCGGCGGGCGTCATCGCCTCGAGCCAGGGGAGTGCGATCGCCGTGCCCAGGCCGCGCAGGACCGAACGTCGAGTCATCTGCCAGGTCTTCTGATTCATCGACCTATGCCCTTCGATTCCTGCGCCGTTGGAACGGCTCGCTCTTGACGATCTCGATCACCAGGGTCGAAAACCGGTAGTGATCACGCACCATCGCGTCGACGATTCGATCCAGGACGCACTGATCGAATTCCTCGACCCCGCGCCCCAAGGCAAATGTCATCATCTTTTCCGAGAGGCAACGCGTGAATTCCTTCTCGCGCGTCTTGAGGATCGACTTCAGGCCCTCGGGCCCCTGGAAGGTCTGGCCCGACGGCAGGACACCCGAGGGGTCGATCGAGAACGCCTCGTCCTTCTCGCGCCAGGCGCCGATGGCGTCGTAGTTCTCGAAACCGAAGCCCAGGGGGTCCATCTTGGCGTGGCAGGACGCGCAGCTCGGGTTGGCCCGGTGCTGCTCCATCCGCTGACGCAGGGTGCCCGTCAGCTTCGACCCTTTCTCGTCCTTCAGTTCGGGGACGTTCGGCGGCGGAGGGGGGGGCGGGGTGCCGAGGACCTGCTCGAGGATCCACTTCCCGCGCTTCACGGGGGAGGTCCTCGTCGGGTTCGACGTCACCGCGAGCACGCTGGCGTGGGTCAGGACACCCCCGCGTTGGTGCTTCGGCTCGAACGTGACGCGGCGGAATTCCTCGCCGACGATCGAGTCGAGGCCATAGTGCTTGGCCAGGCGCTCGTTGACGAAGCTGAAGTCGGCGTCGAGGAAGTCGAGGACGCTGCGGTCCTCCCGCATGATCGCCTCGAAGAAGAGCTCGGTCTCCTGGAGCATCGCCCCTCGGAGCGAGTCGTCGAAGGTCGGGAACCGCTCGCGGTCGGGGTTGATCGTCTTGAGGTTGCGGATCTGGAGCCACTGGTCGGCGAAGTTCTCGACGAGCGACTTCGCCTTCGGGTCGGCCAGCATCCGCCTGACCTGCTTCTCGAGTTCGGCAGGCACGTGGAGCTTATTCGACGCGGCGAGCGTGAAGAGCTCGTCGTCGGGCATCGTGCTCCAGAGGAAGTACGAGAGCCTCGTGGCCAGCTCGTAGTCATTGACGAGGTGGCTGTTCTCCTTGACCTTGTCCGTCTTCTTGAGCCGCTTGTCCATCTCGACCCGGAAGAGGAATTGCGGCGAGACGAGCACCGCCTGGACAACGAGCTGGATCCCCCGTTCGAAGGTGTCCCCGTTCTGCTCGGCCAGGTCGACGAACTTGATCAAGCGGCCGACCTCGCCGTCGGTGGCCGGGCGTCGGTAGGCCCGGGTGACGAACCGATCGATGATCTCGCGGGCGCAGTCGCCCCGCGTCTCGGGGGTCGGGGTGCGGAAGATGATCTTGCGATGCGATTCGGGAGGTTTGCCCGTCGTGCCCGCCACGGGCCCCTGGATTTCCAGGTAGTCGATCACGAAGTTCCGGTCGCGGTTGTTCGGATCGGGGTGATTCGGGTCCCAGAAGTCGTTGAGGAAGGCGAGGGAGAACTTATGCGTCCCCGCGGCGACCCTGGTGCGGACCTCATAGACGCCGGGGGCTGCCTCGGTGGCCGGGACGTCGACGGCCTGGATCTCCTTGTCGTCGACCTTGAAGGCGGCCCGAGCCGGGTCGGGGCCGGCCTGCTGGCCGAAGGCCCGGGCGCGGAGGATGTAAACCGCGTCGCGCGGGAAGTTGTACGAGACCGTGATTTCGCCGGTGCTGCCCAGCACCCTGGCGAACTCGGAATAGGGGCTGCCCCCCGCCTCGGCCGGCAGTTCCTCGACCTCCCAGGTCTTCGACTCGGGCGCCAGGGCCGTCCCCGAGTCGATGGCACGCTCGGCGATCTGCTCGGCCGCGGCCATGTACTTTTCGAGGAGCAGCGGCGGCAGGGATAACACATCGCCAATATTATCGAATCCATAACCGACGTCGTCGGACGGGAAGTCGTCGGCCGGATGGAAGTCGATGCCCACGAGGTCCCGGATCGTGTTGTTGTACTCGGCGCGATTCAGGCGTCGGAGCGTCACCCGGCCCGGATCCACTTCCTTCGCGCAGTCGAGTTGCTCGGCGCGGTCGCCGCTCCAGGCCATGAAGGCCGCGAGTTCGTCGGCCGACGGTTTGGGCTTCCCGTCAGGCGGCATGTCGCCGGATTCGACGTTCTCGAGCACCTTGCGCCAGCTCTTGCGATTCTGGTCGACGACGGCGGCGTCCTTGAATCGGACGAGGTTCACGCCCCCCTTGGGCTTCATGTCGCCGTGGCAGCTCGTGCAATGTTTCTCCAGGAACGGCAGGACGTCCCGGTGGAACTCGGGCGGCTTGGCCGCGGCGGACTTCGGGACCGGGGTCGTCGCCGATTTCTCGTCGGCCTTGACCAGGATCCCGGCCTGGATTGTCAGGAACGCGGCCCAGGCTGCGAGCAGGAAGACGCGCCAGGACGGCGAGGCGGGCGAGGAGGGTGGAGTGGGCATGAAGGACCTCTGGCCGGGCAGGCTGGCGGGATTTCAACAAAAGTCTAGCAGGATTCGCGGGACAAGACGACCTAATTTCCTGCGACGTTTATCCAGTCGGAAGGCCCAGGAGACACCGATTGGGCGACCGGCCCGATATACCAGACCAACTCGCCCCAGGTTAAACGAGCCGAGGCCGGCAGCCCCCCGGGATCGGGTGACTGCCGGCCTCATCAAGCCGAAAGCAGGCCTTGTCGCATGGAGTCGATCAGCGAGCACCAGGCTGGGTCGGGGCTGTGGTGCTGGATGTCGTAGACGACCCGCTGAAAAGCGGCGTGTTGATCGACTTGGCCGACCTGGCGGCGAAGCTGTACTGCAGGACCGAGTTCACGACCGTCTGGAACGGGGCGGCCAGTCGGTCGATGAAGATCGTCGTGCGGACGATCGGGTCTCGGAAGACCATGAGACGGTCGCCCGGCATGATCTGATAGTTCGTCGTCGGGTCGCCCCCGTTGACGATCGCGGCGAGGTTGACCGGCAAGGTCTGCTCGCAGCAGGCCCCCGGCGGGGCCGGCCGCACCAGCCGGATGTTCTGGGGCGCGGCCGTCGCCAGCAGGCCGCCCGCGTACTGGATGGCGTCGAGCACCGTCTCGTTGCCGGTGATCGGCATGCGTCCCGGGGCCGCGACGTCCCCCTGGACATAGTAGACCTTGCTGTTGTAGGCAGCTATGTCGACGAAGACGTGGTTGCTGTCCTTGGGCTCGACGGGCACCATCTTGTCGTCCTTGGGGTCTTCCATGTCCCCCTCGTCCAGCTTCCAGAGCCCAAGGGCCTCATCCGTGAGGTACTTGCGGAGGTGGAGGACGATCTTCTCCTTGATTTGCGTGGTGGTCAGGCCCACGACCTCGACCTCGCCGTAGAAGCCGAGCGAGATCTTGCCGTCGGGACGCACCAAACGCTCATTCGTGATCGGCCGCCCCGGCAATGCCTCGAGCACCTCGACGATGAGGATGTCGGGGGGCTCGACCACGTAATCCGGCATCGCGACCTTCTGGAATTCGCGAGGCAGGTTCGTCTTCGCGATCTTTTCTTCCGGCGTCCTGACCGTCTGACATCCTGTGAATATCAGCACGGATAAGGCGATCAAGACACCGCCGTGGCGTCTCTTCCTTGCGCGCTCCATGCGAAACTCCCTCCCTGGCCCGATTTGGCTCAAGGCGGCCGATCACCCGCCGACCGCGACCCGATTTGCCGCTTGTCCTCCGCGGGCTAGGGTCCGAATCACCGAGACCCTGGATTCGAGCTTCATGTGGCCCCCCACTCTCGCAGGTCGCCCACACTCGCAAGACTCCCGGTCCATCTACGACAAACTCATCGGCAAAGCGAAGGCCCGTCTGTAGATCGAAACCCAGGAATACAAGTCACTTACGGTTAGACGGATAGCCCCGGATCGCCCGATTGTAGTAGCGATGCGTATTGGTCGGATTTTGCGGGGAGCGATTGAAATAGCGTGACGCACTCCCACCCGGGACGTCGGTGAGCCGACGGTCATCGGGGGGTGCCGCCGGCTCCGCGGGAGCCGGTGCCGGACGGACTCCGCTCAGCCGCCCCGAGCCGATCCCCCCATTGGCCTGCTGCGCCGCGAAGAAATAGAGGGCCCCGTTGCCGTTCACGGGGGCTTGCGTCATGTACGGGTTCAAGAAGGGATTGGCATAAGGATTCGTATACGGGTTGGCATAAGTCGCCATATTATTATTAGATCGCGAGGCCGACGGGACCGACTGCCCATGTGCCCCCTGCCCGATCGCGATCAAACCCAGGGGCACGGCCGCGAGCCGAGCGAGAACCGTCCAGTTCATATCTACTCCTCCCGAACGCCTTGAGAACCCCTTGACACCGAAATTCAATGGCCCTCACTTCCTCCTTCCATCGGCCCGACGTTCGCCCGGGATGACTGCTTCATGGCCGATTGAAGCGATCGCGACCATGGCTACGACACCAACCAGGCCAACCATCCCGAACGACCAGCAGAGCCCCTATCTTCTCCGGTCAATCACCCAACCACCGAAATCATTCTTCTCCAGCTTTTCCGGACAAGCAGATCCCCTGGAATCTTCAGCCGATTCCTCATATCTTCCAAACATCCCATCCAGCCGAGATTCGCTTCAGCACCAATCCCCAAGAAACCGATCGAACGAACGAGGGATGCTGGAGTCAGAGGACGCGCCAAGGGATTGGTACTGGGCGCGGTTCGGTAACCCCGGAACACGCGAGGCTAGGATGCTGAGAAAACTAAGGGCGCTCGTGCTATCGCCCGGAGCCTGGGCGGCCGCCCTGGTCCTGGGTACCCCTTGGCTGGCCCAGGCACAGCAGAGCGGACTCTTCCCATTGGCCCCGATCCAACGCGAGCGCGTCCCGTGCCCCGCGGAAGATCCTGTCTACGAGTTGTATCGTCGCGAGTACTTCGGGTACCATCCGACCTGCTGGCGTCCATTCCCGGCGGGCTGGGGCTGCCCCACGCCGCTGGCGGCGAACGTGGCCCAGGAGTTCAAGGAGCGTCCCCGGGGCAAGCCCCCGGAGATCGGGATGGATGAACTCGAGGGCGAAGGACCTCCGGGCGACATGGGCCCCGATCCGGGAGCCGAGCCGGAAAGCCCGCCCCCGGCCCAGAACGGCGGCAAGCCCCCGCTCCCGTCGGGCCGCTCCCCATTCGAGCTCGACACCGGCCCGACGGATCCGAATCCGAAGGGGGCGAGCACGACCCCGGAGAAGCCCGCCGCAGCCGTGCGGACCGCGCCGACCTCCAACCCGGATCCGTCGAACTTCAACCCGCCGCCTCTCGAGTTCACGCCCGAGAAGCCGAAGGACACGAAGCCCGCGGCCGGCCCGGGCCTGCCCCCGATCAGCCAGATCCCGATCCCCCGGGTCTCGTCGCGATCGTCGTCGGTCCCCGTCCGGAGCAGCACCTCGCTGATGCCGCTGCCCGACGCCGCCCCGACGACCTCGGCTTCGAACTCGCTACGACCGCTGACGGATGCGCCGACGACCGCCGTCACCAGGACGTCGGCCGCGTCCAGGACTTCCACCCCAATCCCGGCCCCGATGTACGGCAACTTCGTCGACCCGAGCCAGGTCCCCCCCGACGCGATCCCCGTGTCGCAGCCGGTCCAGGCCCCGCGACGGACGAGCTTCCTGGGCAACCTCTTCCGCTCCCGCAAGTAATCTGGGAGCGGGTCCGACGAATAACCTTCATCCAGGCGGCACGGTCGGCGAGACCGTGCCGCCTGGATGTCGTTTTGTTTCCGGGGGAACCGCGATTGCAAGTCGTCTCGATCTCGGCCCGCACCGTGCCTCGACGCCGGCAGGCGCATGCAAAACCGACCGGGAGATGGCACAATCGACCCGGGGTGCTCAACGTCC
Source organism: Singulisphaera chitinilytica (assembly GCF_049331405.1). Lineage (NCBI taxonomy): Bacteria > Pseudomonadati > Planctomycetota > Planctomycetia > Isosphaerales > Isosphaeraceae > Singulisphaera > Singulisphaera chitinilytica. The sequence goes on along the minus strand of NZ_CP186274.1, from coordinate 3,203,182 downwards.
TTTGAGGTTCGTGCTCGACGCTTGCTCCCGCCAGGACACTCACGACATGCGGACATCTCGTTGGCTGATCCCCACGCTGGTCGTCATCCTCGCGCTGATCGCCTCGGCGTGGCTCCTGGTCTCGGTTGGGGAGATGCACGACCGGATCGCCAGGCATTCCCGGCCGCTCGCGGTCGGGTTCCTCGGCGCGGCGGGCCTGGTGGCGGCGGGCGCAGCCCTGACCTATGCCAGGTTCCTCTGGCGCAGCTCGAACGCCGACAGACCCCCAAAAAAGGCCCCCGAGGACATCGTCGTCGCCGCCGAGGTCCAGGCAGAGAAGGCCGAAGGGGTCATCCGCCAGATCCAGAACGACTCGGTCAAGGCGATCCTCGACCGTGAGCTCTCGGAACTCCGCGCCGACCGCCATAACCGCCGGTTCCACGTCGTCGTCTTCGGCACAGGCTCGGCGGGCAAGACCTCGCTCATCAACGCCCTGCTCGGCCAGAACATCGGCAAGACCGACGCCATCATGGGGACGACCAAACAAGGGGAAGTCTATAACTACACGCTGCAAGGCGTGGACGGCACCGTCGAGCTGACCGACACCCCGGGCCTCTCCGAGATCGGCTCGGGCGGCGCCGAGCGCGAGGCCCTGGCCCGAGACCTCGCCGCGAGGGCTGATCTGCTCCTCTTCGTCCTGGATCACGACCTGATCCGCGCCGAGTATGACCCCCTCGTCGCCCTCGCCAGGCAGGGCAAACGCTCGATCGTCCTGCTGAACAAGCAGGACCGCCTGGTGGATGAGGACCGCGAGGCGATCCTCGCCAAGCTCCGCGAGCGCCTCGAAGGGGTCGTGCCCCGCCAGGACGTCATCGCAATCGCCGCCTCGCCGCGGCCGACGCCCGTCCGGATGCGGAACCAGGACGGCACCGTCGAGACGATTCTCGAGGTCAACCCGCCCGACCTCTCCGCCCTCGTGGATCGGATCGGGGCGGTCCTGAAGCGCGAAGGGGATTCGCTCCGCGCGGGCAACCTCCTGCTGCGGGCCCACCTGCTGAGCAAGAAGGCGCAGGACCAGGTCGGCCAGGAGCGCGACGCCCGCGCCAGGCAGGTGGTCGAGAAGTTCCAGTGGATCACGGCGGCGACGATCTTCGCCAACCCGATCCCGGCGCTCGACCTGATGGCGGCCGGGGCCGTCCAGTTCCAGATGATCACCGAGCTCGCGTCGGTCTACGGCGTCGACATCTCGACAGCCCACGTGAAGATGGTGGGCTCGCAGATGGCCCAGATGCTGCTCAAGCTCGGGCTCGTCGAGGCCACGACCTCGCTCGTCGCCGGCCTCTTCAAGTCGTCGTTCGTCGGTTACGCGGCCGGCGGTGCGATCCAGGCGGTCTCGATGGCGTATCTGACGCACATCTCCGGCTCGGCGTTCCTCGAATACTTCGCCCACGGCCAGAGCTGGGGCGACGGCGGCATGCAGCAGGCACTCATCCGTCAATTCGACCTCAACAGCCGCGCGGAATTCCTCCAGGAGTTCGCCAAGCAGGCGCTCGACCGCGTGGTGAGCCGGGTGAGCCCGGGCTCGTCGTCGAGTGCGAAGTCGCGGTCGTAAGCGTCGTCAACGAACAAGGCCCTGCCCACGCGAATCCCTTTGGCCTCCCCCGAGGATCGGCATCCATGTCCCTGTATCCGCTCCCTCACGAGACGATCGCCGGCGTCGGCCGGATGCTCCGCCAGGGGCAGACGACCTGCGTCGAGGTCCTGAACCGTTGCCTCGACCGGATCGAGGAATGGGAGCCCCGGCTCAAGGCCTGGGCGGTCGTCGACCGCGCCGGGGCGATCCGACAGGCCGAGCGCCTCGACCGGGAGCTCGAGCGGGCCGAATGCCGAGGGCCGCTCCACGGGATCCCGATCGGCGTGAAGGATATCATCGACGCGGCCCCCCTGCCCTCGTCCTGCGGCTTCCCCCCCTGGGCCTCCAGGGTCGCCTCGCGCGACTCCAGCATCGTGACCGCGCTCAGGGCCGGAGGGGCGATCATCCTGGGCAAGACGGTGACGACGCAGTTCGCCTGGATCGATCCGCCGCCGACCCGGAACCCCTGGAACCTGGCGAAGACCCCCGGCGGCTCCTCGAGCGGCTCGGCCGCGGCCGTCGCCGTGGGGATGTGCCTGGGGGCCCTCGGGAGCCAGACGGGGGGGTCGATCATCCGACCCGCCTCGTACTGCGGCATCGCCGGGCTCAAGCCGAGCTATTCGGGGGAGGCGGATGGCGTCTTCCCCCTCTCCCCCAACCTCGACCATGTCGGCACCCTCGCACGGTCGGCGGAGGACCTCGGCATCCTCTTCGGCGAGTTCGCGAGGACCGATGTCGACGAAGATCCGGACTTTCGCGACCCCGCCGAAATCCAGGCATCCCTCGAATCCCGGAGTTCGACCGGCTCCCGGCCGCCCCGGCTGGCGAAGCTCCGGGGCAGCTTCGAGTCGGCCATCGAGCCGGCCGCGATGGAGGCCTGTGAGCGTGCGATTGCGACCCTCGCCGAGCAAGGGGTCGAGGTCATCGAGCTCCCCCTGCCGTTCGACTTCGAAGAGGCCACCCAGCACCACCGACGGATCATGGCCGCCGAGGCCTCGGCCGTGCATGCCGCGGGGTTCGCCGCATCGCCCGACGCCTACAGGCCCAGGATTCGCGAGTTGATCGAGGAAGGCCGCACGATCTCGGCGACCCAGTACCTCCTGAGCCGGGCCCATCAGGACGACTGGCGAGCGAGGATGTCGCACACGTCGCTCGAGGTCGATGCGATGGTCATGCCCTCGACGCTCGGACCGGCTCCCGACGCCGACTCCACGGGAAGCCCCGCGTTGAACTCGTTGTGGAGCTACGTCGGTTCCCCGTCGTTGACCTTCCCCGTCGGCCTCACGTTCGAGGAGCTCCCACTGGGGATCCAGCTCGTGGGCCCGCGCTGGTTCTGCGAGGATGAGTTGATCGCCACGGCCGCCCGTTGCGAGACCCTGTTGCGAAGCGCCAACGGCGTGAAGAGGTTCTGACCCATGGCCGATGAACTGGAACAGCCTCCGGGACCGAACGACGCCCCCAAGGCCGGGGCCGACCTGAACTCCACGCTCGGCGACCTCGAAGCCTCGCGCGTTGATAATCTCATCGAGAGGGCCCGCGAGAGCCTGGAGGAGACGCTCAAGAGCCTCAAGCTCACGAGCGAAGAGGAGCGGGCGCTCGTCGACGAGCTGAACCAGCTCCGCGACCTGAGCACCAAGCTCGACGAGAACACCATCGAGATCGCCGCCTTCGGCATGGTGAGCCGGGGTAAATCTTCGGTCTTGAATGCGTTGATGGGCCGCGAGGTCTTCCAGGTCGGCTCGATCCACGGCACGACCGTCTCGCGCGCCTCGCAACGCTGGGAGCAAGGTTCGACCTCGGCCCACCCGGGGCTCGAGGGGGCCCGCCTCAACCTGATCGACACCCCCGGGATCGACGAGGTCGGCGGCGAGGCCCGCGAGGCCCTGGCCAGGACCGTCGCCCGCCACGCCGACCTGATCCTCTTCGTCGTCTCCAGCGACCTGCAGCGCGTCGAGCTCGAGGCCCTCTCGCAGCTCCGCGAGGCCCAGAAGCCGATCATCCTCGTCTTCAACCAGATCGACCGCTACCCCGAAGCCGACCGCGATCAGATCTACGCCAAGATCAAGGATGAGCGGGTCCGCAACCTCATCAGGCCCGAAGACGTGGTGATGACCGCTGCCAGGCCCGACCCGTTCAAGGTCAAGATCCAGAACCCCGACGGCTCGACCAGCACCGAGTGGGAACGCCCCGCCCCGGTGATCGAACCCCTGAAAATCCGGATCCTGGACGTGCTCGAGCGCGAGGGCAAGGCGCTCGTCGCCCTGAATACCTTGCTGCTGGCCGGCGACCTCCATGAAGAGATCGTCGCGCATAAGATCCGCATTCGCGACGATGCCGCCAACCGCATGATCTGGAACTTCGCCCTGGCGAAGGGGGCCGCGGTCGCCCTGAATCCGATCCCCTGGGCCGACATGGCCGGGGGCCTGGCCGTGGACGTGGGGATGATCGTCGCCCTCAGCAAGGTCTACGGCATCCCGCTCACGCGCAGGACGGCGACGAGCCTGGTCAAGGACATGATGCTCGCCCTCGGCACGATCGGGGCCGTCGGCTTCGCGACCCGGTTCCTGGCGGGGGGCATCAAGTCGTCGCTCGTGGGCCTCTCCATAGCCAGCGGCGGGCTCGCCGTCCCCTTGACGGCGCTCGGCTACGGAGCGATCGGGCTGACGCAAGGGGGCGCGGCCGCCACCACGTCGTACGTCCTGGGCCACGGGGCCAAGCTCTACCTGCGCCAGGGGTGCCAGTGGGGCCCGCGCGGGATCAAGACCGTGATCCAACAGATCCTGGCCGAGGCGAAGTCGGATTCGGTGGTCGACCGGCTCCGCGACGACCTCAAGCGTCGAATCGTCAAATGAGCACGTCCCGGTTCGGAACAGGTCAACGTGTCTTGATTGGATTTGCCGCCGCGTCCGCGATCGGCATGGTTTTCACGCTGATGGCCTGGTCGACGAGGGACGTGCGCCGGGTGGTCTCGCTCTATACCGACCTGCTCGCGGCCGCGAACCGCCAGGATCTGGAGGGGGTGCGGGCGGTCTGCTCGGCTCGTTACCTGAAGGGCCACGAGATCGTCGCGGCGGCCGAGGGGGGGGTCGCGGGCCTGCCGCGGAACATCCACCCCAACTTCCAGACGTGGTGGCAAGGGTCGAACATCTGGCTCTGCCCGACGAATCGCACGGGGCCCGTCTACCAGTTCGTCCGCGAGCGCGGCGACTGGCGGTTCGACGGCCCGGTCGGACTGCTCCGCGGCCTCAACGAGTTCTATCCGCTCGACGAGACGCCCATCGCAGCCCCCGGGGAGGAGTCGGCCGCAAGGCCCCTCTGATCGAGCCGGGTCGGCGACTGGCGACCGAGATCGATCGCCAATCGCTCAAACATATTCATTAGCGAGTGGCCGTCGCCGGGGTATCCTTGAGGATCTTGGCGAGGGAGGGCTCCAGGTTCGCGCCTCGCAGCTCGATCCGGACGATGTTGCCGTCGGGGCTGATGAGGAACGTTGCGGGGATCGAGCTCACGCCGAAGGCCTCGACGAGGTCGCCGCCGGCCGTCGCGCCGTGGACCTGCCGCCAGGGAATGCCCCGGGCCTTGACGAAGTCGAGGACGGCCGGCTTGGTCTCGTCGAGGCTGACCCCGACGACTTCGAGCCCCTGGCCATGGAACTTCTTGAAGGCCTCCTGCACGCGGGGGAGTTCCACGATGCAAGGGGCACACCAGGTCGCCCAGAAATCAATGAGGACGTACTTGCCGCGGTAGTCGGCGAAATTGAGCGGCTTGCCGTCCACGTCATGCGCGACCACGCTCGGGGCCGGCTTGCCGACCATGTCGAGGCGGGCGAGCTCGTCCTTCACCTTCTGACGCAGGGCGGCACTCTCGCCGAAGCGGTCGAGCAGGATCTGGTAGATCTTGCGGGCGACGTGATATTCGCCGGCCCCCGAGGCCGAGACGGCCAGGCTCTCCGCGAAATTGACGGCGAACTCCTCCTGCTCGCTCTTGCCCACGGCCTGCATCAACTGTTCGAAGCGAGTGAGGGCCTCGTTGTACTGGCCGGCCTTGGCCCTGGCCATCGTGGTGACGATGCGGGCGAGCGACTGGATGGGACCTTCGGGGAAGTCGCGGAGGTACTGCTGGGCGACCGCCTCGTTCTCCACGAACCAGTCGTGCTCGATGGCCTTGTTCAGCAAGGTCATGTAGGCCTGGTCGAGGTCGTCGGCCTTGGGATGGGCCTGGAGGTAGGCGGTGAGATCCTTGATCAGGGCGCGATCGTGGTTGTTGACGATCTCCATGGAATTCGCCGGCGGCTTGTCTTCCGCCGAAGCGACGCCGGCCAACATGCCGCAGGCCAGCAGGAATGCGCAAGCTCGGACCTTCACCACGTCTCTCCTCCTTGCGTCTGAGACCATCGCGGACGCCGATCCTCGAGGCCCCCATTTCGAAGGGCCCGGAGGATCGGCGGGCATAGGTTTCGATACTCGCTCGTCGAATCCTTTCCGACGAGTATTCGGTTCAGAGCGAACTGCCGGCGACCGAGGCACCGATCGGCCTGAGGACCGGGGTCGGCGCCTGGGCCGGGACCGGGATCAGATCGGAGACGAGCTTGCACCAGCGGGCACAGCAGGTGTTCTGCTCGTAGGTCGACAGGAAGGCCGCGCGGCCGCGACGCCCCATCTCCTGGGCGAGTTCGGGGGAGCCGGCCAGGCGTTCTAGGGCGGCGACGAGCCCATCGACGTCGCCGAGCCTGACGGTGATGCCGCAGTCGGCATCGCGGATCGTGTCGGCCGACTCGCTGTGGTCGGGGCCGACGAACAGGTTCGGGCGCCCGGAGGCCATCGCGCCATAGACCTTGCTCGGCACGACGAGGCCGGTCATCTCGATCCGCATCGAGCTGAGGTGCACGTCGGCCAGTGAGAGCGAGGCGTGCAGCATCTCGCGGGGGAAGTAGTCGAGGATGCGGACGTTGTCGAGCTGATACTGCTCCTTCGCCTCGCGGACCTCGCTCAGTCGCGGCCCGCCGCCGACGAAGAGGAACAGGATGTCCGCGCGGTCGCGGAGGCGACGGGCGGCGGCGATGAACTCGTCGAAGCTGTGGGCGAGGCCCAGGTTGCCCGAGTACATCGCGATAAACTGATCGGTCAGCCCCATCCGCTCGCGGAGCGGGTGGTTCTCGCGGGGCATCGGGTAGATCTCGTCGCGGCGACTCCAGACGGGTACCACCTCGACGCGGTCCCTTCGAACCCCCTTGGAGGCGACGCGGTCGGCCATGTACGCGCCGAGGACGACGACTTTGTCCGCCTGGCGATAGACGAAGTCGCTCAGCCAAGCCAGGGCGGCGACGAACGGATTCTTGCGCGACATCCGCCCCAGGGCGAGGCTCGCGTCGGGATGGAGGTCCATGCTCCAGTAGACGTGCTGCGCCCCGCGGAACCGCCTCAGGACCGTCCCGATCAGGCCGATGATCGGCGGCGTCGTCAGCGTCGTGACCACGTCGAACCGCGGCATGGTCAGTGCGAAGAGCATCGCGTGGATGTAGAAGCTGAGGTAATCGACCATCCGGTGCAGCGTGGTCTTGCGCCCCAGCGAGGTCGTGCGGACGCGATGGATGTGCACGCCGTTGTGGATCTCGAACGCCGGCGGGCGGGGCACGCCCGGCTTGTACGACCCCTGCCCGCAGAGGACGTGGCACTCATGCCCCTGCGAGGAGAGCGCCTCGACCAGGTCGCTCAGGTGCTGCGCGGTGGAGGCGTGATCCGGCCAGTAGTACTGGTTGATGAAAAGGAGTCGGCCCGCGTTCCCGGCCCTCTCGCCCAGGTGAATCCGAGGCGAAGGGATCGCATCGGCCGAGGTCCTCGGCCCGGTCTGGAGGTTGCGAGCGGAGTTGCCAATCGTCTTCACCCAAGCTCTTAGCATCATGCGTCCGCCTGGGCCTTCGAGGCCCTGTTCCAGGCATGGTCTCGGTCAATCCGGCCGTAAGGTCGGTCGACGGCATCCAGCCATCGAGAACTTGCGTCCTGGTCAACGCCCCGAGGGGCGTCCGAGATCTCGGGCCAGGGAAACCATCCGCGGGGCCATCACAGAGATCCTCGTCCCGCGCGAGGCCTCTTGGCCCCGCCGTGCAACTCCAGATCCCGATCGGCCCCGGCAAAGCCTTCTATCGTCATCCATCAAGAATTGGCGACAACCCGATATTCGCAATTTTCGATCCGGATTATTTCGGATCGAATCGGGGCCGGGGTTCGATCCCGGCCCCTCCGTGTCGTTCTTAGACGTTGGCGAACGGGTTGTGGAACTCGATCAGCCGGGCCGCGCGGACGAGCTCGGCGATGCCCGTGTCGAGGTCGACCGTCGTCTCGAAGCCGCACTTGCGGATCTTCTCGTACGAGACCTCGTAGTTCCGCTGATCGGCGTCGGTCCCCACCTCGGCGAAGTGGAGGTAGAAGTCGACGTGCTCGAGGATCTTCCTCGCCACGTCTTCCTTCGTGAAGTTCATGCTCTCGTGGCCGACGTTGTAGACGTCGTCCTTGACGGTATCCCACTTGTCGAGGGCGAACATGATCGAGCGTGCCATGTCGCGGACATGCACGAACGTCCGCTTGAACCGGCCTTCGTACACGATCACGTTGCGGTTCTTCACCGCCTGATACGTGAAGTCGTTCGGCATCAGGTCGAGCCGCATCCGGTTGCTCACGCCGAAGGCCGTGGCATAGCGGTAGGCGACGCTGTTGCCGGCGTCGAGGATCATCTGCTCGGCCGTCGCCTTGGTCTCGCCGTAGAGCGTGATCGGCGAGCGGGGCGTGTCCTCGTTGCAGACGTAGTCGGGGATCGAGCCGTAGATGCTCCCCGTCGAGGCGAAGATGACCTTCTGATCCTTCTTGCGGAGGTTCAAGAGGTTGCGGGTGCCGTCGACGTTCGTCGCGGTGGCGAGCTGCGATTCTTTCTTGCAGGCGGGGTATCCGACGATGGCCGCGAGGTGGACCACGGCATCGACCCCTTCGAGGGCCTTGCCGAGCGCCGCGGAGTCGCAGACGTCGCCCTTGATCAGCTCGAAATGACGGTTCTGACAGCAGGGCAAGAGCCCGTGGCCGCCGAACTTGAGCATGTCGTAGACGCGGACGCGATGCCCCTGCTGTAAGAGCATCGGGACGAGCGTGGATCCGACATAGCCGGCTCCGCCGGTGACAAGAATACGCATGGTGGTCCCATCCTTGGTAGCTGTGCTGCGCCCGACTTGGGGAAGAGGGAAGGGACGAAAGGAAGGGATCAATCGAAAGGGCTGACCTTCCTCCTTGCGGCCCTGACTCCTACCGACTGACGAGTCCGGATCACCCATCTCCCCGGCTCGACCGGGGCATCACGATTCCATCGAAGGTCGTGGATCAAGCGGTCGGGACTCGTCGGGGAGTAATATGGAAGACATTCGGCATTCTGTCAACCGATTTCCCACGATTTGATTAAAGTTTCGGCGAGGTTCGTTCGACTTGGCCGCCAAAATTCATCGCGGCGCCCGCACATCATCCGCAATATTCTTATTTTCACGCAAAGTCATGAAGACGACGACGCGTGAAGAGGGCGTCCCCTGCCTTCGAAAACGAGAGACCGGGCGACGACCTCCGGTGAAGGAGTCCGCCGCCCGGCCTTGTAAAACCTGGCTCCCGTTCGACGCCCGGTCCACGACTCGTGGTCGCCGATCCGGACGGATTCGATCATCCCTGGATGGCGCTGGTGCGTCCCAGGGCGATGTCGAAGTCGCTCACGGCGGGGACGAGCATCGCGAGGAGTGCGAAGCCGTAGACGCCGAAGCTCACGAGCAGGGCCGCCATGATGTCGCCATTCAGGAGGCTGATGACGCAGTAGAACGAGCAGAAGGGCGTCAGCAGGGCCACCAGGGCGATCGCGTGGGACGGGTTCTTCGAACCGAGCGAGCCGAAGAGCGCGACGCTCCCCGCGCCGATGAAGATCAGGAAGCTGAGGAGCTGCCGGCCGAACTCGCTGTCGCTCATGATGATCAGGAAGGCGCAAACCAGGATGCCGACCATCAGGAAGAAGATCGTCCCCAGGCTGTTCGCGACGGCCGTGCGGCTGTTCGTGTACGTCAAGGCCGCGTGGAGCCCGAGCATCGCCGAGAAATGCGCGAGCAATAGGAAGTCGATGATCACATAAACCACCGACTCTATCGACATCGCACCTATGGCCGCGAACCATATCGCCAGGAGGATCGGTAAGACGACCATCTCCTTGGTGTTATAGAGCACGCCGTAGAGCTTGCCGTAGATGAACTGCTTGGGCGTGAGTTCCGTCACCAGCAGAAGGTCAAGCGCCCCCGTGTCGCGTTCGCTCGTGAGGGCGGTGACCCCCTGGGCATTGACGAGCACGAGGCTCAAGATGGCCAGCGGGATCAGGATCCGGGCGGGGCGCCAGGGGTCGTTCTCGACGTCCGGGTTGGCGTAGAAGAAGGCCACTCCCAGGATGAAGGCCAGCAGGTAGGCCCCCTTGATGATGAGGGGCTTGGTCCCGTAGGCCCTCGTCATCAGCTCGCGCCAGAGGATCGGGTGCTCGCCCCAGGGGGACCTGTAGCTGCCGACCCCCTTCACGATCCGGCGGTGGGTCCGCCGAGGCACGTGCAGGCCGGTGGTGCCGCCGGCGTCGTCCAGGTTGGTCGCGTCGTGTGCGTCCGAACCCCCGGCCGATCGGCCGGACTCGAAATGAGTCCCCCGCGCCACCGATGCCGAGGCGCCGACCAGGGCCGGCTCGACGGCCTCCTCGACCTCGATCAGGGTCTCGGCGACATCCTCCTCCTGCTCCCCTTCGCGCTCCTCACGGGGCTCGTTGCTCCCCGGGTTCCAGACGCGGAGGCGATTCACGCCGAACGCCAGGAGGGCGAAGGCCGTGAGGATCGCGAACGAGACGAAGAGGTAGCTCGGCCGCAACCAGGCCGAGGACGACTCGTGGGTCTGGTGGATGATGGCGAAGACCGTGCGATACGGGTTCAGCACGATCGAGAGCGGGATGCCGAAGATTTTGGCCTCGGGATACGCGAAGCCGATGGCCTCGATCCCCGAGAGCGTCAGCACGATCACGAGGACCGTGAGGGCCAGCGACTGGAAGGTCCGATCGCGCCAGAGCGCCACGAGCATGCCGAGCACACCGCCGGCAATCCCCGCCGCGGCCGTCACTCCAAGGATGTCGGCCACCTGCGAGGGCGAGATCCCGCCCATCAGCATGCAGAGGAAGAACACCGGCGCGGCGGTCGCCAACAAGGTCACGATCTGGAGCAGGCTCGCGGTCAGCTTGCCCAGGACGATCTCGAGGTCGCTCAGGTCCGTCATGAGTAGGAGGACGAAGGTGCGTCGGTCCTTCTCATGCGCCACCGCGGTCGCCGCCGCAAGCGGCGCGAAGAAGAGCATCAAGGTGAGCTGGATCAGGACGAAGAGCTGGAACAGGAAGCCGGCGAAGCGAGCGATGACGCCGAACTCGCGCACCTCTCGCCAGCCGATGAGCGACTGCCAGGCCGTCCACATGAGAACGAAGAGCAGTCCGACGTAAGCCGCACGCGCGATATAAAAGCGAATAGGCCGAGGGGCGGTGAGCACCTCTCGGGCGATGATCGGTCCGGCGAACAAGAGCAGTCCTCCAAGATGCAGAGCGGCGGCGCGTTCGGGCGAGCGAGGCCGTCGACAGGCCTTTTTGTCGCTGTATACGATGCCGGTAGGCAAAAGGATCGGTTGGCTGCCGATTCGAATGCGGTTTTGCCCGGCAGTGGCCTCGGCAAAGGCAATAGCCTCGGGACATCCGCCCGGCCGAGATCCGAATGCCGACACGTGCCTTTCGAGTCTACCAGACCGCCACGCCGGTCCCCAAGAGAGCGACACAAACCTCAACGCAGCTTCAAGCATTCTTCATCGCCGGCCCATTTTCGCACGGCCTAAGGACGCAGGCTCTCAATCAACCATCCGCCCATGCCGACAGCTTCGCATCGCGGACGAATCACGCCGGACAACGCAACCGACTCTCTTCGAGGAAGATAGGCCTGCCATGGATCCTTCGCCGACGCTGGTCGAGTTGCTCTTCCCGAGGCGGGATGTCCGCCTCTCCGCGGTGATCGACGAGTTGAGCGAGGCCCCGACCGGCCCTTCCGCCGATAACTTCGTCAGCAATGAGGACTCGTACCCTCGTGTCGCCGGGGACCTCGAACGCCTGGCGCCCAAAGGTGGGGCCTATCTCGGCGTCGGGCCAGACCAGAATTTCACGTTCCTCGCCCATTGCGCCCCGAAGCTCGGGATCATCGCCGACTTCCGACGCCGGAACGCCCTGCTCCACTTATTACATAAGGCGCTCGTTTCGCTCTCGCCCGGCCGCGTCGCCTACCTCAGCCGGCTCACGGCGAGGCTGCCGGAGACGCTCTCCTCCGAGCCGACCCGCGAGGAGTTGGTGGACGCCTTCACGAAAGCCAAACTCGACCGCAAGCGGCTGGACGACGCGATCGCCGAAGTCCGACGCTTCCTCGAGCCCCTCAAGGTCGTGCATGACGACGAGTGGGACGACCTCGCCTCGATCCAGTCGCGACTGGCCGGCCCCGGGCTCGAGGCCCGATTCCTCGCCCTCAAGATGTATCCCACCCTGGGGCGGATGATCGGCACCGACGACCGCGAAAGTCGGCCCGCCCACTGGCTTGCCCGAGAAGAGACTTATCAGTTCATCCGAACACTTCAGCGCGGTGACCTCGTGATCCCCATCGTGCAGGACTTCGCGGCGGATCGGAGCTTTACCAGGCTTCGAGACTGGCTGAATCGGACCGATTTGTTCCTGTCCGTGCTGTACATCTCCGATGTCGAATTTTTTTTGATGCGACACGGTCGTTTTCGCGCGTATGTCGAATCGTTGGCGAGACTTCCCTGGCACAAGGATGCGCTACTGATCCGGACCAGCACGCGAGAGATCGCGCATCCGGATCGTATCCGGGGGGACAGCTCGACGACGGTCCTCCGTCGGGTTGACGCCTTCCTCGAGGCGGCCCTTCAGGATAGGATCCGCACCCTCGACGACTTATTCGCGGCGCATTGAACGCCCGGATATCGCTCATTCCACTGTGATCATGCCGACGAAAGTACGCGCGCCGGCAGCCGGAATCCGCGATCCATAAAGGATCACCGATTCGATTACTGTTAAACCGTCCGATTGCTGAGCGAAGCGTGTTGCGGCTATAATACGAAGCGTTTGGGAATACCTTGCCAGACGCGGTGTTGGCCGCCCCTCGAAACTTAGGGCGAATCGCACGATGAAATCCACGGCAACGGCGGAGCAGCTACGCAATTTCTTCCTGAACGACCCGTTGATGGCCATCGCGATCTCCGCGGCCATCTTCGCGATGGCGACGACTCCGATCGCGTTCGCCATCCTGGGTCGGCGCGATTGGTTCAAGGCTCGCCGCGGCCGGGTGATGCAGCGCCCCGAGTTCTCGTCGATCGTCTGCGGGATGCTCCTTGTGATGGGCATCCCGGCGATCTTCACGGCCCTCGTCATCAAGAGCCAGTCCTTCGACAAGAACCGCTACGAGTTCGACCCCAACCGCACCTGGTCGGTCCTCGAGCAGGGGCGGAGCTACCGCACCATCGAGGAGGCCGACAAGGCCGTCAAGGACGAGATGACCCGGCTGGCCGAGACCCGGAAGCTGATGGTCGAGAACGTCAAGAAGCTGGACGAGGCCATGCTCGCCCTGCGAGCCGTAGCGGGCACGTCGCCGGCGGTCTCGAAGACGCTTCCGGCCGTCCTCCAACGCCTGGCCAGCGTCCACCAGACGATCAATCTCGAAGGCCCCCAGCAGCTGATGGACTTCACGGCCCCGCCCGCCGAGCTCGCGACCGCGGCGCCCGTCGCCGCCGCGCCGACGACCGCAGTGGCCGTGGCTCCTGCTGCCGCCCCCCTGACCCCCGCCCCGGCCGTCCCGGGCGGCGAGGGGATCACCAAGGCCGAGATCGACGCGGAATTCGCCAAGGTCCCCGCACCCCAGCAGCCTCTCGCCAAGATGCTCCCCCTGACCGACCTGCCCGAGGGCTGGGTCGTCGGGAAGTCGGGCGACCACTACATCGAGACCTTCAACGCCGAGAACCTGTTCGAGAAGATCGACGGCCGCGCCGAGAGCTTCGTCCAGTATGACGTCAAGGGGATGGCGTACACCAACTACCATCCGGCCGGCGACGACTCGAACGAGATCCAGCTCTACATCTTCGAGATGGGCGACACGCTGAAGGCCCTGGGCAAGTACGGCTCGGAGAAGCCGGACGAGGCCAAGACCTTGCCGCTCGGCGCCGCGGGCTACAGCGCGGCCGGCAGCACGCTCTTCTACTCGGGGCCTTATTACACCCAGATGGTCTCCACCACGGACGACCCCAAGTTCGCGGCCTTCGCGCTCGAGCTGGCCAAGCGGATCGCCGCGACTCAGCAACCGAAGGAGGCCCCGACGGCCGCAGGCCCGGCGGGGGCCGAGACCGCCAAGACGAGCTCCACGCCCGAGGCCGTCTTCGCCCTCCTGCCCGCGGCCGAAGGCCGGTCGGCCCCCAAGTACGTCTCGCAGGACGTCTTCGGGTACAGCTTCCTCTCCGACGTCTTCATGGCCGACTACCGCGAGGGTGAGGTCACCTGGCAAGGCTTCCTCCGCCCCTACAAGGATGCGAAGGAGGCCCAGGCGATCCTCGAGCAGTACATGGAAGGGGCCAAGAAGGACGGGGCCGAGATCAAGACGGTCGAGGCCGAAGGTGCCGATAAGATCATCGTATGCTCCAACATCGGTCTCACGGACGTCTACTTCGTGAAGGGGAACGTCGTCGGGGGGGCCAATGGCGCCACCGACGCCAAGCCCGCCGAGGCTTTCGCCCGAGACCTGGTCAAGAAGCTCCCCGCCACGATCCCTCCCGTCGGCGGCGAGAAGTAAGAAGTCAACCACTGCGTCTGAATCGCGTCGTCGCCGTTTTCGACCAGCCAACCAAGGTCCACCAAACGGCGTCGTGGATACTGTCGGGGCCACGAACCGAGCGAGGTCGGTCATGAGCGAGAAATTGACGAGGACGCAGCAGAAGAACCTGGAACGGCTCGGCGGGGTGAATCCCGCCGACACGCCATTCTCCCGTCGCCAGTTCGTCACGCAGGTCGGGGGGACGGGCCTGGTCCTCGGAGGCGCCCTCGGCACCGGGCTCCTGGTCCGCGACCGCTGGGGGATGGAAGGCGTCAAGCCGCCGCCGCCGGTCAAGCTCAAGGACTACTCAGTCACCCTCGGGGCGAGCCGCCCGAACCTCGTCGTCGTCCGCTCTCAGCCGATCCGCAGCGACCAGTTCGCCTCCAAGGATGAGGAGCTGCAGGCACGCGAGGATCAGGCCTTCAAGATGGTCAAGACGGCCCTGGACGTGATGGGGGGCGACAAGGGGATCGGCCAGTTCATCACCAAGGGGGACGTGGTCGTCATCAAGCCCAACGTCGCCTTCGACAAGAACCCCGACCTCGCCGCGACGACCCAGCCCGACACGGTCTCGGCCGTCGTCAAGCTCTGCTTCGGCGCGGGCGCCCGCAAGGTGATCGTCGCCGACAACCCGATCAACAACCCGGAGAGCTGCTTCTTCAAGACCAAGGTCGGCGACGCGGCGCTCAAGGCCGGGGCCGAGCTGATGATGCCGCAGGACAGCTACTTCGAGCAGCTCTACGTCGGCGGCGAGACCATCACGCACACCTGGCGGATGTTCTATCGCCCTTTCCGCGAGGCCACGAAGGTCATCGGGATCTCGCCGGTCAAGGACCATAACCTCTGCAAGGCGACGGTCACGATGAAGAACTGGTACGGCCTCCTCGGCAACCCGAGGAACCAGTTCCACCAGAACATCCACGGAATCATCTCCGACTTCGCCCTGATGATGAAGCCGACGCTCGTCATCGCCGACGGCCGCAAGCTCCTCATGCGCAACGGGCCGACCGGCGGAAGCCTCAACGACGTGAAGAAAGGGGACACCATGGTCGTCGGCACCGACTGCACGGCCGTCGATAGCTGGTGCGTCACCCGCCTGCTCGAGAAGCAGCGCCACGAGATCGTCTACCTCGACAAGGTGATCCAGCGCGGCCTCGGCAAGGACTGGCGCCCGCAGTGGACCCAGGAAGTCACCGTCTGAGCCAGGACGAGACGAGACAAGACGAGCCCGGGATCGGCCCCCTCCGACCCGTCCCGAGAACCTGATCCCCTAGATCCACAGGCTAATCCCACTAATACGTCATACGCACTCGCCGGGCGGAGAACATAGATGGTCAAGATCCGACGAGCCTATGAAGCCCTCTTCCTCGGGCTCTTCCTGTTCTTCTTGCTGATCACCGACCTGCGTTATCTCAAGGGGTGGCCCGTCTCCCTCTTCCTCGAGGCGACCCCGCTCGTCGCGGTCTCGACGGCCCTCACCACGCATACGCTCTACCGCAACCTCGTCTGGGGCCTGGTGATCATCGCGGTGACGATGATGGTGGGCCGCGTCTGGTGCAACTGGATGTGCCCCTTCGGCATCCTCCACCACATCTTCGGCGTGATCGGCAACCGCCGGAACACGAAGCAGATGATCGAGGTCAACCGCTACCGCAAGATCTTCGCGCTCAAGTACTACATCCTGGCCGCGATGCTCGCGATGGCGAGCCTCTGGATCGTGCCGGCCGTGCTCTCGACCCCGGGCAAGGTCTACTCCTCCTACATGGGGAAGGATCTCACCTCGAAGGGCCCGGCGCGCGTCCTCGCCGCGATCGGGACGGGCTTCTCGGAGGCGGCCGAGGAGAGCAAGCCGGGGAACAGCACGCTCCAGATCGGCCTGCTCGACCCGATCGCCCTCACGGTGCGGTCGATGACCACGGCCGTCCTGCCCACCGCGCAGAAGGCCACGGAGAGCATCTACACCGAGCCCCGCGAATACTGGCAGGCCTGGATCGTCGGCCTGATCTTCATGGGCTTCCTGGTGGCGAACTGGTGGATCCCGCGCTTCTTCTGCCGGGCCATCTGCCCGCTCGGGGCATTGCTCGGGATCTTCAGCCGCTTCGCCCTCTGGCGGATCGACCGCGACCCCGTCCGCTGCACCGACTGCGACCTCTGCCTCAAGAGCTGTGAAGGGGCGTCCGACCCGCAGGGCGACCTGCGCAAGAGCGAGTGCTTCGTCTGCTTGAACTGCATCGAGGACTGCCCGCACGACGCCCTCTCGTTCCGCTTCCTGCCCCGCAAGGCGAGCGAGGTGGCCCTGCCCGCCGTCGGCCGTCGCCAGCTCATGCTCGCGGGGCTCTTCGGCGTCCTCTTCTTCCCGATGGCCCGGCTCTCTGGCGGCGTCCGGAAGAACTTCAACCGCGCGGTCATCCGACCGCCGGGCTCGGTCGCCGAGGACGAGTTCCTCCGCCGCTGCATCAAGTGCGACCAGTGCATCCGGGTCTGCCCGACGAACGTCCTCCAGCCGAGCCTCTTCGAATCCGGCGTCGAGGGCCTCTGGACCCCGATCATGATCTCGAAGATGGGCTGGTGCGAGCTGAACTGCACCCTGTGCAGCCAGGTCTGCCCGACCGGGGCCATCCGCGAGATCTCGATCGCCGAGAAGCTGGGCGTCGGCCCGTTCGAGGCCAAGGGCCCGATCAAGACCGGCACGGCCTTCTACAACCAGGGGCGCTGCCTCCCCTGGGCGATGGATACGAGCTGCGTCGTTTGCGAGGAAGTTTGCCCGGTCAGCCCCAAGGCCATCTTCACCCGGAATGTCGAGGTGACCGACCGCTGGGGCGGGACGCTCGAGCTGAAGCGCCCCTACATCGACCCGGTCCGCTGCATCGGCTGCGGCATCTGCGAGCACGAGTGCCCGGTGAAGGACGACCCCGCCGTCTACGTCACCGCCATCGGCGAGACCCGCGACAAGAGCCGTTCGCTGCTCCTCTCGCTCGTCGAAGACGACGTCCAGGATTGGATCTCGGTCTGACGCAACGACTGAGCCTGACTGGATCAAGACCCATCGAAACGCCCCGCGACCCGTCATCGAGACGGCCCTCGCGGGGCGTTTCGCGTTGGCGATATCGGGGCTTTCCTCCTCTGGGCGACACCAAACGGAAAGGGCCTCGGCGGATCGGAGGATGGTCCGATCACAGAGGCCCTGCATTTCAACCACCGAGCGTATCACCGCGTCCTATCGGCTCATCTCTTCTCGGGCTCGGCAGGCGGCTCCGGGGTCTTCGTCGCAGGCAAGGGGTGAACGATGTCTCCCGCCCCCCCTCGATCTGGGCGATAATTCACTCTCATCTCGTCGTCTGGCCTTTGGGTCGTATTCCATTGGCCTTGGTCGTCCTGCCCATCGGGCCCTACGCTGTAGAGCAACCATTGCCCCGGCTTCGTCCGGTCCCAATACAGCTGACTCGATAAATTTACATTTGAGGGATGCGTTGATACGATCGGGACAAGCGCCTGCCCCGCCGCTCGAACGTATCCGAATCGCTTACCCGAGAAAGGGTCGAGGGGGAGTTTATCGAGGACATCGGGGACGAGACGATCGAGCGAGTCAGGAAACTCACCCTCGTGCTCGAATTGCCAGATTCTGAGAGCGAAGATCAATTGGAGCGAATGGTTCCGCTCCCATTCCAGCTTGAATCTCATGAGTGAGCTGTCGATGGGGGAAAGGAGGATCTTCGCGAGCGGCGTCGACTCGAACGCGAACTTGTACTCCTCGGGGGTGAAAGATCGCACGGGCTGATCGGCCGAGGAGCCCGCATCCTCGAGTAATCCGAGAGCCCGTTGACTCTCGCGGACTTCCCGGATCGCGCGAGACGTCGTCATCTCCAGAACTCGCCTCGTCCGCTGCCGCTCCCAGGGGGCCAGCACCGCCCCGACGGTGACGGCCCGCGCGGGAAGGAATTCGCCAACGCTCTTGATAATATGTGGAGACAAGTCTGCGGTGGGCATCGCAAGCGTCTGATTGGCAATCACCTCCTCCCCCTTGAAGGCGTTAGTCGGTGAGTGCAAGGGCAAGAGGGTCTTCAGGTCGGCGAGCGCGGCGCGGAGTAAGGCGGGAGTCTGCCGCTGATCCATCGCCCAAGCCGTTGCCCTGACGATGGCCGTGGAATGGACCTTTGTAGCGATCATTCGCTGCAACAACGCTGTGGGAGGATCTGCCACGTGATTGGCCATCCTGAACATCGTGGCGACATCGTCCCAGGCACCCTTCAAGTCTCCGTCCAGTTCGTGCTTACGGGCGTCGAGGGCCATAACCTGAGCGAGGGTGTTCATATCCTGGATCGTGGAATCGAGCCTCGAGTCATAGTCGAGGGTCTCGATCCGATTGAAGACGGAACGATCCTTCGCCGCCCCTTCGCGGATGAGAGCTATCGTCGGCTGATTATCCCGCAGGAACGATTCGTCTTCCGGAAGCCTCCTCTCGCTCCCCTCCTGGAGTATTCCGAGGAATCGGCTCTCCAAAAATGACGTCGCATCCTTATTGTGCTGGTTTAGGACGATAACCGCCTTCCGATAGAACTCCGCGGCGTTCTGCTCGGGCGGGAGCGAGGGGGACCGGGCCCACGAGGGGTCATAGGACAAACCGACCTCGGGCACGCCATAGGCTCGGTAGCCGACGAACCACGAGAGAGGCCCGCCGACCGCCACCAGCATCAGGAAGCCGAGCTTGATCCAGCGTTTCGCCTCCGTACGGTCGAACAGCCAGTTGGACGTCCACGCGAGGCTCGCCAGCAGGAGCAAGGCCGGGCTCACGAAGAGGCTCCAGGACGGAATCATGTTCGCGTAGAAGAGGAGCACCTGGGGCAGGAAGAATCCGACGAAGCCAAGCAAGGCGACGACCCCGGCCGTGATCCCTCGCCGGACGACGAGCCCCGAGAACAGGCCCATCGCGAACGCATCCAGGAGCACCGCCATGATCCCGACGGTGTTCTGGGCCGAGGGCAACGACATATTCATCGGCGGTGTCGCGCCCATCGGGGCGAAGATCAACCACGCGACGAAGTAGATCGGGCCGAGCAGGATCTCGACGGCCGGGAATATGGCTCCCGTCATCAAG
This sequence comes from Singulisphaera chitinilytica, assembly GCF_049331405.1. Lineage (NCBI taxonomy): Bacteria > Pseudomonadati > Planctomycetota > Planctomycetia > Isosphaerales > Isosphaeraceae > Singulisphaera > Singulisphaera chitinilytica. The sequence goes on along the minus strand of NZ_CP186274.1, from coordinate 3,183,538 downwards.
GCGGTGGAGACGCAGACCAGCACATATCCGAGGAAGATAAATCCGAAGAACGACACGAGGGTCTTGGTGATCCAGACGGCCAACGGCCTCACGCCGTGATGGACATAGAATCCGAAGGCTCGCTGCCGATTCTCGTGCATGAAGGCATTCAACCCCGCCAGCATAGCCGCCAGCACCCCGAAGCCAGCCCATGCTCCAAGGTTTCGAGGTATCGGCGAATAGGCGAGACCGCCCAGGACGAGCACGAAGAGGCCGACACCTCTGGACTCCCTCAGAGACATCCAGGCCAGGCTCCGCAGCATCCTGAAGGTCCGCGTAATCGGCGTAAAATCGATCACGGCGACGTTGGCAAACTTCCAGATCCTCGCCCCGTAAGCCCGAACTTCGTCGCTGGGGCGATAGAGGGAGAGATGTTGCCCCATTGCCGATCCCTGGGAATCACGCTCCTGGATCCTCGTACGCTTGGGAGGCCGCGTCATCCACATCCGCGACACGACGAGGACGATCAAGGCCATCCCCAACCGCCAGGGGAATCGGGCCGCCAGCACGTCGAGCGGAGACCGCTCCGGCGAATCGAGATGGATGATCCCCACGTCGCCCGTCGTGAGCCCGGCGACCAGGCCGAGGCTGAGGACCCCCGCCACCGCGGCGATCAGCGCGTTGCTCAGCAGGGACGACCAGAAGAGGGACCAGGCGAGGGCCTCGATGACGATGACACCCAGGCTCGCCATCACGAGGCCGATCGGGAAGAGGTCTTGATCTCGTTTCGCCGTCCCCAGGCCGGCGAAGCCCACCAGCAGCAGGCTCAGGGCCAGCGTGGTGACCAGGCAATACGCGAACTTCCCGTTCCAGACGGCCCCCCGGCTGACGGGCATGGTATCGAGCCAGGCGAGCGTCCCATTCTCCCGCTCACCGGCGAACGCGGCCGCGCCTACGGCACACGCATAAAGCGCCGCCCACCCCAGCGCAATGGGCGTCAACATCCCATTCTGAGCGTCGGCCCTGGCGTTATCGAGCAGCAGCCACTGGAATCCCAGGGCACACACCCCGACCAGGAACCAGAGCGGCCAGAACATCCGGAATTCTTTCCAGCACAGACGAGCCAGCATCGTTGCCCCCCTCTCTTGGATCCGCCTCGGCGTCCTCAAATACGAGCCCGAGACCTTCCCCCCTGCCCTTCAAACCGGGTTCAGGCCACGTGGACGATCGAGGGGATCGAGTCGGCCGGAATCCGTCGCCTCATGTATCCGATATAGATTTCTTCAAGCGAAGGCTTGTCGACGCTGAAGTCGGTCACGCTCGCCAGGTTCCGCAGCGGCTCCAGGGCCGAGGGGCCGCTCGCGTGGACGAGCCAGCGGGCCTGCCGGGGGGCGTCGTCGACATCGATGAGCTCGATGGGCAGGCCGACGGGAGGGGCGATGGGATGATCCCGGCTCGAGAAGCCGAAGGTCACGAGGTACGTCCTCGCCTTCAGCTCGTCGAGGGGCTCGGAGAGGATCAGGCGACCGGTATGCACCAGGGCGACGTGGCTGGCGACGCGCTCGACCTCGCCGATCTGGTGGCTCGACAGGACGACGGTACGACCACCCCCCGCCAGGTCCACCATGCTCTCGAGGAAGTCGCGCCTGACGAGCACGTCGAGGCCGGAGGTCGGCTCGTCGAGGATCAGAAGTTCGGGTTCGGAGGCCAGCCCCAAGGCCAGCGAGACCTTGGCCCGCATCCCCTTGGAGAGCTGGCGGATCTTGCGCTTGAAGGGCAGCTCGAACCCCTTGACCAACTCCTGGTAGCGGGCCTCGAAGCCGGCGGCGCCATTGGCCGACTGCGTGTGGAACCCGGCCGCGAACCAGCCGATCTCGGCGACCGTCATCCACTCGTAGAGGCAGGGGCGCTCGGGGACGTAGCCGATCCGCCGGCGCACCTGGAGGCCGTCGACCGCCGGGTTGAGGCCGAGCGTCTCCACGCGTCCCGAGTCGGCGACGATCAGGCCAAGGATCGACTGGATCGTCGTCGTCTTCCCAGCGCCATTCTCACCCAGGAGCCCGAAGACCGAGCCCTCGGGCACCTCGAGCGTGAGCTTGTCCACGGCGAGATGCGACCTGTACCGCTTCGTCATGTTCTCGATGCGAACCGATTTTCCCAGACTCATGCGTGGCCCCCGTTCGCTTCGTGTCCCGCCGCGGCGGTCCCGGTCCCGTTCGTCCTGGCCCATTCCTCGCGGAGGATCGACTCGATCTCGTGCGGATCGAGGTCGCTCCGCCTCGCCTCATCAATCGCGTTACGCAGGCGCTGGCGAACCAGCTCCCGCCGGTCGTCTCGACACCGCGAAGGTGCTTCCTCGGCGACCTGCAACCCCGTCCCCCGCACCGGTTCAAGAAGTCGCTTCCCCTGCAACTCGCGATAGGCACGAGCCACCGTGTTGGGATTCACCACGAGCTGCTTCGATAGCTCTCGCACCGAAGGCACGAGCTCTCCCGGCCGGAGCGTACCCGCGGCTACGGCGTACGTAACTTGTTCCGCAATTTGCACATAAATGGGTCGGTCGTCCTGCGAGTTGAGACGAAATATCATGACACGCCTCACTTACCGTATTACCTCACTAACACAGTATTCAGACAACTGTCTTTGAAGTCAACGGGGACAGCTCCGATTTTCTTGGGAGGATGGAAAGGCGGCGGGATAAGTCGATTGGCTCGACGGGGATCGGAGGGAGGGAGTGTCGCGGAACAGTCACCGATGAGGGGCAAGTCGCCGAACATCTCGGCGCATGAAAAAGGGCGAGGCTTGAAGCCTCGCCCTTTCGATTTGAACCGAGCCCCGCCTAGTACTACAGTTGTATTTGAAAGCCTGGCCCCGTAGGATGTTGCGCACGGAGGCCGAGCTATGCAAGCACAACCTGCGGCCGTGGACATCCGCGGCTGGGCCCGCGAGATGGACTCCATCGGCGGGCGCCTGGCCCGCTTCTTCCCCCGTTCCGAGCCCCGTCGCCGCGCCATCGCGTATCTCCGGGGGCTCCTCTCCGACGCCCGGCGCAAGAACGGCTGGCAGCTCGCCGAGGAGGCCGGCGACGAGTCCCCCTATGGCGTCCAGCACCTCCTCGGCCGCGCCGACTGGGACGCCGACCGCGTCCGCGACGACCTGGTCGCCTACGCCCGGGAACATCTGGCCGACCCCCGGGGCGTGCTGATCGTCGACGAGACCGGCTTCCTCAAGAAGGGCACGAAATCCGCGGGCGTGCAGCGGCAGTATTCCGGCACCGCCGGCCGGATCGAGAACTGCCAGATCGGGGTCTTCCTGGCCTTCGCCGGCCGCCGAGGGCAGGCGGCTCATCGACCGCGAGTTGTACCTGCCGAAGGAGTGGGCCGACGACCCCGACCGCCGCAAGGCGGCCCACATCCCGCCCGAGGAGGGATTCGCCACCAAGCCGCGGCTGGCCGAGCGGATGCTCGAGCGGGCGCGGCGGGCCGGGGTGGTGGCGGCCTGGGTGACCGGCGACGCGGTCTACGGCGGCGACGTACGCCTCCGTCGGGCGTTGGAGGCGGCCGGCCAGCCGTACGTGCTGGCGGTCAGGAGCGACCTGAGGCTCTACGACGGCCGGACTCGAGATCGGGTCGACGCGATCGCCGACCGGCTGCCGGCCCGCGCGTGGCGCCGGGCGAGCGCCGGGGTCGGGTCGAAGGGGCCGCGGTGGTACGACTGGGCGGCCGAGCCGTTCGGCGAGGTCGACGGCCGGGGTTGGCAGCTCCGGCTGCTGGTCCGCAGGAGCCGCGACCGGCCGGAGGAGCGGGCCTACTACCTGTGCCGCGGGCCGGCGGGCACGCCGAGGGCGGAGCTGGCCCGGGTCGCGGGCTCGAGGTGGGCGGTGGAGGAGTGCTTCGAGCGGGCCAAGGGGATTGCGGGCTGGCCGACTACGAGGTGCGGTCGTGGCCCGGCTGGCATCGGCATGTGACGCTGTCGATGTTCGCGCTGGCGATGCTGGCGGTGATCCGGTCGCGGTCGTCGGCCCGGCCGTCGCCGCGCGAAAGGGGCCCGCGGCTGATCCCGCTGACGGTGCCCGAGGTCAGGATCCTCCTGCTCCGGGTGGTGTGGGGCCGGCTGGAACCGGCCGAGCGTGCGCTGGCGTGGTCGGACTGGCGGAGGGCACACCAGCAGCACGCCAAGGAGTGTCACTACAGGAAACGCGGGGCGCGACCTCCTTGATTAAATACAACTGTAGTACTAGCGGGATTCGTGATGGACTTCGTGAATCCGATTACTGACTCGCGTTCGCACGGGTCGGCACATTCGCCAGGGCCTGGCTACCGAGGGTCAGGTAGTCGGAGACGATGCGGACGATCTCATCGTTGTAGAAGTCGGATTCCCAGGCCGGGTGGTCGGCATGGCGCTTCTTCTTGTCCTTCGACTTGGGCTTCTCGTCGTCCTTGGTCAGCTCGTCGTCGGGGACGTACTCGGCCCGGAACTTGGCTTCGTTCAGGGAGATCGAGTGGCGAGCCTTCCGCTCGGCGAACTTGGCGATACGCTCTTCCTGCTTCTGGAATTTGGGATCGGCCTTGCGACGCTCGACGGAGCGGGTGTCGAGCTTCTTGACCAGCTCGGGGTTCACCTTGCCGAAGATGTCGTGCTTGAGCTCGTCGACCTTGTCGAACTTCATGGCGTTATCCATCTTCCCTTCGCCCAGGTCGAGCTGGTCGCGAAGCGAGGGGATGTGGATATCGGGCGGGACGCCCTTCACCTGGGTGCTCTCGCCGTTGACCCGGTAGAACTGCTGGATCGTCAGCTTGAGGGCCCCGAGTTGCTCGACGTCGTCGCGGCGGAGCCGCTCGTTGATCGGGACGATGCTCTGGACGGTGCCCTTACCAAAAGTGCTCGAGTCGCCGATGATCAGGCCGCGGCTGTAATCCTTGATAACGCCCGCGAAGATCTCCGAGGCACTCGCGCTCAGGTGGTCGATCAGGACGACGAGGGGTCCGCTCCAGGCCAACGCGCTGTCGTGGTCATCGATGTGCTTGACGCCCGAGGCGTCCTTCACCTGGACCACGGGGCCGCGATTGATGAAGAGGCCGGAGAGGGTCCGGGCTTCTTCGAGCAGCCCACCGCCATTACCGCGGAGGTCGAGCATGACCGCGTCGACGCCGTTCTGCTTGAAATTGGTGATCAGCTTGCGGCAGTCCTCGGTCGCGCTGACGGCATTCGGGTCCTGGTTCATGACCGCGGCCGTGTCGCCATAGAAGGCCGGCAGGGCGATGACGCCGATCTTGAAGGCCTTGCCCCCTTCGGCCTTGGCCTCGATGACCTGGCCCTTGGCGTGCTGATCGACCAGCTCGATCTTCTGGCGGGTCAGCTCATAGATCTTCCGTTCCTTGCTGCCGACCGGCTGGACGATCAGGCGGACCTTGGTGCCGCGAGGCCCGCGGATGAAGCGGACGACGTCGCTGAGCTTCTTCTCGACCAGGTCGATCTCCTCGCCGTTCTCCTTCTGGATCCCGACGATCTTGTCCTCGGGCTGGAGTCGGCCGTCCTTGTCGGCGGCCATGCCCGGGACGATCTCCTTGACGACCGCGTAGCCGTCTTCCGACTGCAGCGACGCGCCGATGCCCTCGAGCGAGAGGTGCAAGGTCTGGCCGACCATATCTTCCCAGGTCTTGCCGCTCAGGTAGCTCGAATGCGGGTCGAAGGTGCGGGTCAGGCTGCTGAGGTAGATTTCCAGGAGTTCCGACATGTCGAACTGATGGAAGAGTCGATTGCGATCGCGATAGCGGATGGTCAGCTTCTTGATGGCCTCGCTCTCGTCCACATTGTCGATCTTCTGCTGGAGCAGGTCGAGCTTGATCCGCTTCCTCCAGCGCTCCTGGATTTCCTTGGCGTTGGCCGCATAGTCGAGCTGGTCGGGGTCGTCGACGATCGCCTCGTCCACGGTGAAGTCGGGCTTCTCCTTGAGCAGATCCATGACGGTCTTGAGTCGCTCGTCGGACCGCTTCAGGAAGCGGGAGAAGACCAGCTTGGCGAAGTCGAGGTTGCCGCTCTTGATCTTGTCGTCGAGCGTCGGGGCCTGGGCCAGGAACTCATCGACATCGGCTTTTTCAAAGTAATATTTCTGAGGATCCAGATCTTTCAGGAAATTCTTGCACCATTTCAGCGCGGTTTCATCGTTGATTTTGGGCTTCGCCATGTGGCCCTGTTCAACCAGGGCGACGATCACCTTCGCGGTCTCTTCGTCGAGGGGCCTGGGCTCCGGGGATTGGGCTCCGACGACCATCGCGATCAACGCCATGATCGCCACCAATGCCAGAGGACGGAATGCGGGTCTGGGCATGTGATTAGGTTCCGTGAGACAGGAGTTGGTCGTCGTCCGGGACGCGAAAGCCCACATCTGGCCATGATATCCGTGGTTCGAATGCCGAACAAGTCCGACAACCTGCGATTGCCGGGCCGTTTACCACGAAAAACTTAGCAGATCGACATTCGATCGCCGTCGACAGGGTCGATCGCGAATGCTTCTTCTACGTAAGTCATCGTTCAAAGTTCGATCGCGCCGGTCGACTCTGAAAATCGTCTGGAATCCCCGCCGATCGTGAATTGTCTTCCGACAAAAGCGGCATATCCCATCCCGTCGCCGCCCCCATTTTGTCGAGGGAGGGCAGATCGCTCGCACCGGGCAAGCAAATGCGCAGCGATGTACCCTCCGATGGATCAACCTAGCCCAGCCCTTATCCGGACCTCGCCAAATCCCCGGGAAAACGTCCGAAAGGGGTATTGGCCCGAGGATTGCTCCATTCCAGCAACTCTTTTCGGTCGGTCGATGGAGGCGCGACCAAGCATGCTGCTACCTACTGGTCTCGCGGCCCGGCTCTCGATTCCGCCTTTCGTTCGCGTTAAATAAGCCTCGGGTCCTTGTGATGAGATTTGTCCGTAATACCAAGGCGAGAACCGGCGGTGTGGGTTGACTATATGGCAAGGACGAAAGCCCAGCAACAAAAGCATCAATCTCTCTGTAATGCAAAGATTTCTTCGGTTAACAATCCTCTTTTTCGTTGATGACAACTATTTCCGTTTGGGATCCTTCAGCCGGTTCGGCTCGTGCCATCGAAACACAACGCTCCATGACTTGATGGGTATTCGCGAATATGGGATCGGACCAGAAGACGCCCCGGGCGACGTATCGAGTCCAACTACACGCGGGTTTCGGCTTCGACGCGGCGGCCGCCGTCGCCTCGTACCTGAGCGATCTCGGGATCAGCCACCTCTACGCCTCGCCCTACCTCCAGGCCGGCAAGGGGAGCACCCATGGGTATGATGTCCTCAGCCACCACAAGGTGAGCGACGAACTCGGCGGCGCCGAGGCCCATCAACGCCTCTGCGACGCCCTCAAGGCGGCCGACCTGGGCCAGATCCTCGACATCGTCCCGAATCATATGAGCATTGCCAGCCGCGACAACACGTGGTGGTGGGACGTGCTCGAGAACGGCCAGTCGAGCCTCTACGCCGGCTATTTCGACGTGGACTGGAACTCCCCCGAGGCCAAGCTCCAGAGCGTCGTGCTCCTGCCGATCCTGGGGGACCACTACGGCCGCGTGCTCGAAGCGGGCGAGATCCAGATCCAGCGCAAGGACGCCAGCTTCACCTTCCATTACCACGACCACGTGATGCCGATCGCCCCTCGCTCTCTCGACGAGCTGCTGGAACGCGCGGCGAGGCGATCCAACTCCGACGACCTTGCCTTCCTCGGCGACGCCTTCGGCAATCTGCCCATCGCCACCCTCACCGACTGGAACAGCATCACGCGCCGGCACCGCGACAAGGAGGTGCTTCGCAAGCATCTGGCCCGGCTTTGCGTCGAGCAGCCCAAGATCGCCAGCGCCATCGATCAGGTGATCGACGAGATCAACAGCTCATCGAACGAGCTCGACCAGCTCATGGAGCGGCAGAACTACCGCGTGGCCTACTGGAAGACGGCCGGGCAGGAGCTCGACTACCGCCGCTTCTTCGACATCAACACCCTCGTCAGCCTGCGGATGGAGGACGAACGCGTCTTCCAGGACACGCACGGCCTGATCCTCGAGTGGGTCCGCAAGGGGGTGCTGGATGGCCTGCGGATCGACCATCCCGACGGCCTCCGCGACCCGGCCCAGTATTTCAAGCGTCTGCGACAGGCGGTGCCTCGCGGCTGGATCGTCGTCGAGAAGATCCTCGAACCCGGCGAGGCCCTCCCCGAGGACTGGCCGGTCGCCGGCACGACGGGCTACGACTTCCTGAACCGGCTCGGCGGGATCCTGATCGACCCCGAAGGCGAAGGCCCCATCAACGACTTCTATACAAGGTTCACGGGGCAGTCGGTCGACTACATCGGCATGGTCCACGAGAAGAAGTATCTCGTCCTCAAGAACCTCTTCGGCAGCGATATCAATCGCCTGACGTTGCAATTGATGGAGATCTGCGAGCGTCGCAAGCGCTATCGCGATTATTCGAGGCGCGAGCTCAGCAATATGCTCCGCGAGGCCATCGCGTGCTTCCCCGTCTATCGCACGTATGTCGATGTCAACTCGGGCGAGGTCTCCCCGCGTGACGAGGCTTATATCAACGAGGCGATCGAGTCCGCCAAGGCCTTGCGGCCCGACCTCGACTCGGAGCTCTTCGACTTCCTCCGCAACATCCTCCTGCTCCAGATCCAGGGGGAACTCGAGTCCGAGCTCGCGATGCGGTTCCAGCAATACACCGGGCCGATCATGGCGAAGGGGGTCGAGGACACCGTCTTCTACAACTACAACCGGCTCAGTGCGCTCAACGAGGTCGGCGGCGACCCCGGGCGTTTCGGCCGTTCGATCGAGTCCTTCCATGAGGAGTGCCAGGAGACGCAACGGCTCTGGGGCGGCTCGATGCTCGCCACCACGACCCACGACACCAAGCGCAGCGAAGACGTCCGGGCCCGGATCTCGCTCCTCGCCGAGATCCCCGGACGCTGGGCCGAGGCCGTCGAACGCTGGGCCGTGCTGAATGACAAGCACAAGACCGAGGGGATGCCCGACAGGAATGCCGAGTACCTGCTCTATCAGACCCTGGTCGGGGCCTGGCCGATCACCGTCGACCGAGTCAATGAATACATGCTCAAGGCGGTGCGCGAGGCCAAGGTCAATACCTCGTGGACGGAGCCGGATGAGGCCTACGAGAACGCCCTGAAGGACTTCGCGACCGCGATCCTCTCCGACGACCTGTTCACGGCCGACCTCAAGCGGTTCGTCTCGCCCTTGATCGAGCCTGGTCGCGTCAACTCGCTGGCCCAGGCCCTGATCAAGCTGACGGCCCCCGGCGTCCCCGACGTCTACCAGGGGAACGAGCTCTGGGACCTCAGCCTCGTCGATCCTGACAATCGCAGGCCCGTGGACTTCGACATCCGCCGCCGATTGCTCGAGGAGGTCAAGTCGGCGACGCCCGAGCAGATCATGGCGAGGTCGCAGGAAGGGCTGCCGAAGCTCTGGGTCACCCGCCAGGCCCTCTGGCTGAGGAGGCGAATCCCGGAAGTTTTCGGCGAGGCGAGCACTTATACTCCGATCTTCGCCGAAGGGGCGAAACGCGAGAATGTGGTCGCGTTCCTGCGAGGATCACAAGCCATCACGGTCACACCCAGGCTCCCGCTCAAGGTCGGGGGCAAGTGGGACGACACGACGATCTCGCTGCCGGACGGGCGCTGGCGAAACGAGCTGACCGGAGAAGACTACACCGGGGGCCTCGTGCCGATCTCGAAGCTTTTCGAGCGCTTTCCCGTCGCCTTGCTGTCGTCGGAAGCTTAATGGACCAGCCGCGGCATTCGCGTTGATGAGGTAACCTCGATGATCGAGTCCGATCCGCTCTGGTATAAAGATGCCGTCATTTATGAGCTCCACGTCAAGGCCTTCTACGACAGCAATGAGGATGGCCTCGGAGATTTCCCCGGCCTGATCGAGAAGCTGGACTACCTCCAGGACCTGGGGGTGACGTGCATCTGGCTCCTCCCTTTCTACCCGTCGCCCTTGCGCGATGACGGATACGACATCGCCGACTACGATGGCGTCCATCCCGGGTACGGCACCCCCAAGGACTTCAAGCGGTTCGTGCGCGAGGCCCATCGCCGAGGCCTGCGGGTCATCACCGAGCTCGTCATCAACCACACGTCGGATCTGCATCCGTGGTTCCAGGAGGCCAGGCGAGCCCCCGCCGGATCGGCCAAGCGCGATTTCTACGTCTGGAGCGACACCCCCGAGAAATACTCGGGCGCCCGCATCATCTTCACGGACACCGAGAAGTCGAACTGGTCGTGGGACCCGGTCGCGGGGGCCTACTTCTGGCACCGATTCTTCCATCACCAGCCCGACCTCAACTACGACAATCCGAAGGTGCTCCAGGCCGTCTTCAAGGTGATGCGATACTGGCTCGACATGGGCGTCGACGGGATGAGGCTCGACGCCATCCCCTACCTCATCGAGCGAGAGGGGACGAACTGCGAGAATCTCCCCGAGAGCCACTCCATCATCAAGAAGTTCCGCGAGGAGATGGACAAGCACTACAAGGACAAGATGCTCCTGGCCGAGGCCAACCAGTGGCCGGCCGACGTGCTCCCGTATTTCGGCGACGGCGACGAATGCCAGATGGCATTCCATTTCCCCTTGATGCCTCGCATGTTCATGGCCTTGCGGCAAGAGGATCGGCATCCGATCGTCGAGATCATGCGGCAGACGCCGGACATCCCGCCCGACTGCCAGTGGGCGATCTTCCTCCGGAACCACGACGAGCTGACGCTCGAGATGGTCACCGACGAAGAACGCGACTACATGTATCGCGAATACGCCGCCGACCCCCGGATGCGGCTCAATCTCGGCATCAGGCGACGCCTCGCCCCCTTGATGGCGAACAACAGGCGCAGCATCGAGCTGATGAATAGCCTCCTGATGTCGATGCCCGGCACGCCCGTCATCTATTATGGCGACGAGCTCGGCATGGGGGATAATATCTATCTCGGCGACCGCAACGGGGTCCGCACCCCGATGCAGTGGACGGGCGACCGCAACGCCGGATTCTCGAAGGCCGACTTCGCCAAGCTTTATAGCCCGCCGATCATCGACTCGCTCTATGGATATCACAGCATCAACGTCGAGTCGCAGTCGCGCGATCCGTCGTCCTTGCTGAACTGGACGAAGCGCCTCATCACCCTGCGCAAGCGGTTCAAGGCGTTCGGGCGGGGGACGATCGACTTCCTCCACCCGAGGAATCGCAAGGTTCTCGCGTACGTCCGGAGCTATGAAGACGAGCGGATCCTGATCGTCGCAAACGTCTCGCGCTACGTTCAGCCGGTTGAGCTCGACCTCTCGGCCTTCCAGGGATACACGCCGCACGAGCTCTTCGGCGGCGTGAAGTTCCCGACGATCGGCGAGTCGCCGTACTTCCTCAGCCTGGGCCCTTATTCGTTCATGTGGTTCAAACTCGAACACGTGAGCACCCCCTCGCCGCGTCAGGACGTGGCGGCCCGCCCCTCGGGAGATCGCAGGGTCGCACCGCTCGTCACCGAGGAGAAGGTGGCGCAGGAGCTAGTCCTCGCGGGGGGCTGGGAGACGCTGCTGGAAGGCAAGGCGCGGGCCACGATGGAGCGGACGATCCTGCCGGATTATCTCGTCCGCCAGCGCTGGTTCGGTGCCAAGTCGCAGACGCTCGAGACGATCAGCATCCGCGACTGGGCCACCATCAACGGCCTGGAGACGACCACGCACGTCGTCTTCGTCCGGGCCTATTACAGCGACGGCAACTCGGATAAATACTCGATCCCGATGGGATTCGCGACGGGCGATGCGGCGGAAGCGATCGCGAGCGCCCACCCCGAGTCCGTCATCTCCAGGCTCCGCTCCAGCGAAGGGTCGGGCCTGCTCTACGACGCCCTCATCAGCGACGAGTTCTGCTTGCAGATGCTCCAGGCGATCGAGAACAAGAGCGAGGCCGCGACCAGGACCGGGAAAATCCACGGCGAGAGGACATCCGCCTTCGACGACATCCCCGAGAGGGATCCCAACGCGACCTCGCTCATCAGCCGGGGCTCGGTCGAGCAGAGCAACTCGACGATCTTCTACAATAAGCGGTACTTCCTCAAGTTCTTTCGCCGGCTCGACCTCGGGCGCAACCCGGATGTCGAGATCGGCCAGTTCCTCACCGAGAAGGTCGCCTTCCCGCGCGTACCCAAGACCGCCGGTTGGATCGAGCTGCAACGGCCTCGGAGCGAGCCGGTCACGCTAGCGATCCTCCAGGAACTCGTGCCCAATCAGGGTCAAGGATGGCAGTGGATTCAGGATGTACTCAAGCGATTCTTCGAGCAAGTGAGCGCCGAGGGGCATCGGCTGGGGCGGATTGACTCCGACCATCGGTCCCTGATTGAGCTCAGCGACCTCGAGCCGTCGCCGGATATCTTCGAGGTCGTCGGAACATCGCTCCATTCGCTGGGCCTGCTGGGCCGGCGCACGGGCGAGCTTCATAGGGCCATGATGGGGTCGAGCGAAGATCCGGAATTCGCCCCCGAGACCCTGACCCGGCAAGACTTCGATGCCCTCTCGCAGAAGTTGAAGAAGTCGGGCAGCAAGATCTTCTCCCTGCTGAAGGAGAAGCGCGATTTCGTCGCCGCGCCGATCCAGACGCTGGTCGATCAGGTCATCGGCGTCGGGCCGACGCTCCTCTCCAGGATCGCCACCTCGTTCAATCCCGAGGATACGTACACGAAGATCCGCTGCCACGGCGACTATCACCTCGGCCAGGTCCTCTGGCAGGAGAATGACTTCTTCATCATCGACTTCGAAGGGGAGCCCGGCCGGACGATGGCCGAGCGCAAAGCGAAGCAGTCGCCGCTGAAGGACGTCGCCGGAATGCTGCGATCCTTCGACTACGCGGCCTACAGCGCACTGCTCGCCTTCACGACCGGACACCCCGAGGAATTCGACCGGCTCGAGCCCTGGGCGAAGATCTGGAAGACCTGGACCTCCGCCGCGTTCCTGAGGGAGTACCTCAAGGCGGTCGAAGGCACCCCCCTGCTCCCCTCGAAGCCGGCGACAATCGGGGGGCTTCTCGAATTTTTCATGCTCGATAAGACGCTGTTTGAACTTCAATACGAACTGAACTACCGACCCGACTGGGTCCGGATCCCGATGCTCGGGATCCTGCATCTGGACACGCCCCAGGGGTAGGCCCTGTGCAGACTCGGCCGACCAGCGCAGAATAAGAACCCCCAATCGGCGGGCGGCCGATTGGGGGTCCCACGACGAGCGAGTTCGCTCCCGGATTCCTTCCCAACTGAGAGGGCTTTGTATGCACGCGGCAGGGGTATCGAAAGCAGTCCCTTCGGTAACGAAGACCCCATCGCGTGTCATCATCGAGGGGGTCGAGCCCGAGATCGACGACGGCCGCTTCCCGATCAAGCGGACCGTCGGCGAGAGCGTCGTCGTCTTCGCCGACATCTTCGCCGAGGGGCATGACAAGCTCGACGCGGTCGTCCGCCACCGCAAGGTCGGCGAGGCGAACTGGAACGAAGTGACCATGACCAGCCTCGGCAACGACCGCTGGAGCGCCACGTTCGACGTGACGAGCCAGGGGCGTCACGAGTACACCGTCCAGGCCTGGGTCGATCACTTCGCCTCCTGGCGCTACGAGCTCGGCAAGAAGGCCGAGGCGGGACAGGACGTCTCCAGCGAACTGCTCGAAGGGGCCGAGTTCGTCCGCGAGGCCAGCACCCGGGCCGAAGGGCCGGATCGTGATTTCCTGGCCGGGCAGGCCGAGTTCCTGAGGTCCGTGAGCCTGCAGGAAGGTCGCATCCAGGCCTCGCTCGACCCCAGGCTGCTCGACCTGATGATCCGCTACTGCGACCGCAGCGGCGGGGCCAAGTACGAGCGGATCCTGGGGATCACGGTCGAGCGCGAGCGGGCCCGGTTCGGATCCTGGTACGAGTTCTTCCCCAGATCGGCCGCCAAGGAGCCGGGCAAACACGGCACGTTCAAGGACGCCGCCGACCGCCTCGACTACGTGGCCTCGATGGGCTTCGACGTCGTCTACCTGCCGCCGATCCACCCCATCGGCTCCAGCTTCCGCAAGGGGCCCAACAACACCCTGACACCCGGTCCCGACGATCCCGGGAGCCCCTGGGCCATCGGCGCCGCGGACGGCGGCCACAAGGCCGTGCTCAAGGACCTGGGGACGCTCGAGGATTTCGACAAGCTCGTGGCCAGGGCCAAAGAGCTCAACCTCGAGATCGCCCTCGACATCGCCTTCCAGTGCTCGCCGGACCATCCTTACGTCAAGGAGCATCCGGAGTGGTTCAAGCACCGGCCCGACGGTACGATCAAGTACGCCGAGAATCCGCCCAAGAAGTACCAGGATATTTATCCGATCAACTTCGAATGCGAGGCCTGGGAGTCTCTCTGGGCCGAGCTCAGGGACGTCTTCCTGTTCTGGGTCGGGCGAGGGGTGAAGATTTTCCGCGTGGACAACCCGCACACCAAGCCCTTCCGGTTCTGGGAGTGGGTCATCCGCGAAGTCTGGGACCGCGACCCGGACACGATCTTCCTCTCCGAGGCGTTCACCAGGCCCAAGATGATGCGATACCTGGCCAAGTCCGGATATTCGCAGTCCTATAGCTACTTCACCTGGCGCAACAACAAGTGGGAGATCACCGAGTATTTCACCGAGCTGACCCAGACGGAGTCGGCGGAATATATGCGGCCGAATCTCTTCGCCAACACGCCGGATATCCTCCACGACTTCCTGCAGCACGGCGGCCGGCCCGCGTTCCAGCTCCGCCACGTGCTGGCCGCGACGCTGGGCGCCACGTACGGGATCTACGGCCCTCCGTTCGAGCTCTGCGTCGGCCAGGCGCTCCGGCCCGGGTCGGAGGAATACCTCGACTCGGAGAAGTACCAGGTCCGCTACTGGAATCTGGATCAGCCAGGCTCGCTCCGCGAGTTCATCACGCGGGTGAACCAGGTCCGCCGCGAGAACCCCGCGCTCCAGTTCGATCGCAACCTGCGGTTCCACGAGGCGGATAACCCGCAGATCATCGTCTACAGCAAGTCGACGCCCGATGGGTCGAACCAGATCATCGTCGTGGTGAACCTGGACCCGTACCACGTCCAGTCGGCCTGGGTCCATCTGAACCTCGGCGAGCTGGGGCTCGGGGAGCACTATCAGGTCCAGGACCTCATCGATAACAACCGCTACGAATGGCACGGGGCCTCGAATTTCGTGAGGCTGGACCCGCTCGTCTGCTCGGCCCACATCTTCCGGGTCTCGGCCCGGTGGTGATCGGCCGAAAATTTTTCGGCCATCGGGGAATTTTGTAAGTGGCCGTCCTCGATTCGGAAGTTACTTTGGGAAAGGGCTCGGGCCCGCGAATCCTGCTCGATCTCGCGCCGAGCCCTTTCCCCCAGTGCACTTCGTCAACGATCGAATGCGAGGGCTTCAAGACGTGCGTATCCCGCCACACGTCCTCGAGCATCTCTCGAAGAGACAATCCGGCTGCATCGTCCTCGCATACGTCCTGAGTGCTTGCGCGGGCTGGCCATCGACGGGCCTCGCGCAGAAGCCCCCCCCGACGATTAAGGACAGCCTCGGCAAGAGCGGCCGCCTGAGTCGCGGGGTGCTGGGGCATGGCTTCGACGTCTACGCCGGGCCGACGCCCAAGGTGGCGCTCATACAGTCCCCGGCGATCCGGGACGAACTCCAGCTCACCCCCGAGCAGCGGGGCCGGTTGGACGAGTCGATCCGCGAATTCCAGGGCGGGAAGGCTCGCCTGGTGCCGGAGAACTGGCGCGTGCCGGCTCAGTCAGGCAGGCCGGCTCAGGCTCCCAAAACGGGGATCGGAGACGGGCGGTATCAGTCCTACATGGCCACACGACGTCGCCTGGCCGAGGAGTTCGACGCAGCCGTCCTGGCGATCCCCGACGCCGGGCAGCGTGCCCGGCTGGAGCAGATCCAGCTCCAGAGTGACGGCTTCGCCGCGTTCTCGCGTAAGGATCTCCAGGAGAAGCTCGGCCTGACCCCCGACCAGGTCGCTCGCGTCGAGCGGATCGTCATGAAAGGGCGCGAGCGGATGTGGCACCTCTCGGCCGTCCCTGCTCCCTCGGCTCGCGCCGGCGAGACCATGAACGACGCCGAGAAGCGGTTCGATGACGAGGTCGAGAAGAGCCGGGCGGCGGTCGTGAAGGAGCGTTCGGAACGACTCAAGGAGATCGGCAAAGTCCTCAACGAGACCCAGCTCAAGGCCTATCGCCGCCTGGCCGGCAATCCATTCGACTTCATGAAGCTGTCGCGCGAATCCGGCCGCGCCGCGCGATATCGCCCCCACGATCGGATGCAGCAGCAGAAGGCGACCGCGACGGCTCCTTGACATTGGCAAGGTCGCCGCCCTCAGCCGTTCGGCGGGGTTTTCGAGGCGCCCGGACCGGAGTGCGCTCGTGGCGAAAGGCCGCGGCCCACGAGCGCGACGGCCTGGTTCAGGTACGAGCCGTCGTCGGGGCCGTTCTCGAAGATGTCCGAATAGTAGTCGCGATTCTCGACCCAGAAGACCGCCAGGCCCACGAGCATCACGCCGAGGCTCGGCGCGTCGATGTCGTCGCGGATGATCCCCCGGCCCTGGGCCGATCGGATCCGGCCGATGAGCGCCTGCATCAGCTCGAGGTCGCCCGGCCACATCCGGTGATGCCCTTCGAGCCGGGCCCAGGCGACCAGCCGGGGCAGCGTCTCGTTGTCGCGGAGGAACTCCACGATCGAGGCGATCTCGCAGCCGGCGTGCTCGGGCTGCTCGATCACCCGGTCGGCGTCGGGGAACCGCGAGACATATTCCTCGATGATGCGGGCCCGCACCGAGGAATAGAGCGCGTCCTTGGATCCGAAATGATGGTGGATCAACGGCTGCGAACAACCCGAAGCCAAGGATATGTCGCGCATCGACGTGCCAGCATATCCCTTCTCGGCGAAGAGGCGCTCGGCCGCGTCCAGCACGGCTCGACGCGTCCCTTCCGCATTCCTGACCCGGGTCGGTTTGGCCGTCATCGCCCCCTCATGCTCGAGCGGACCCAATGGCTTCAACGAAGAAATTCGGCCTCGAGAATCTGGACCCACGATCCTCTTCCTATAACGGAAGTGTCGACATGCGTGACTCGATGACGGGATGGAATACGCGAAGACCCCGCCCGACGCGACTCAGCCCCGGCGGATTTCGAGGGGAGAGGCTCGATTTCTCGCAGGGGTAAGGTTCCCCCCTACCATCGTAAACATCATAGCGACTCGGACAAACTCGGCGAGATTTCGGCCCGAAATTCGGCCAAGGGGGACCGGCTCCCGCCGGATCATTCCAACCCTGCGGTGATTCGACGCTCGCCGGCCCCCGGTTCATCGCATGTCACCGGTGCCGGCGTTGAACATGATCGTGAAAAAGACACCTCCTTCGGATCGCCAACGCGAACCTTTCAGAAACATTGGCGTCTTTCACACAGGCGCGGTCGCCGCAAATCTAGGACGGATACAGAGGGTGGACTTGACTCTAAGGGCTCCTCTTCGATAATGCTTACCGACCGATCAGTATAGGAGTCGAGCGGGAGGATTTCGATTCATGGCTTTCCCCCCTTCGGGAGGCGGGCGCACAGTTGCGCGCGCCCTCGCCGGCACGAGAATTTCGGTTCGAGCACCGCAACGGTTGCTGACCGTGCTGGGATCTTGCGTGTCGATGATCGCGATCCAGCTCGCGGGCTGCGGCAAGGAGAATGAGTACGTCGCCCCTCCCGCTCCGGAGGTGACGGTCGTCAACCCGGTCCAGAAGGCCGTCACGAACTACCTGGAATACACCGGGACGACCCAGGCGGTCGAGCGAGTCGACCTGCGGGCACGCGTGAAGGGATTCTTGAAGGAGAAGCTGTTCCAGGACGGCAGCGATGTCAAGGCCGGCCAGCTCCTGATGGTCATCGACGAGGAGCCGTTCCAGGTCCAGCTTGAGCAGGCGAAGGCCCGCGAGGCCGAGGCGGAAGCCTCGCTCAAGCGGTCCGAGGAATCGAAGGCGAAGCGCGTGGCCGAGGCCCAGCTCGACCTCGACACGGCGCAGCTCGTCCTCTCGAGGCTCGATGAAGGCCGCAACCGGACCCTCCTCTCCCGCAACGCCGGCTCGCGCGAGGACCTCGAGAAATCCGAGGCGACCCGCAAGAAGAACGAGGCCCAGGTCGAGGCCGACCGCGCCAATCTCGAGCAGGCCGTGGCCGACTACGAGATCAACATCTTAGCGGCCCGGTCGAGCCTGCGTGCGGCCAAGGCGGCGGTGAGGAACGCCGAGATCGACCTCGGTTACTGCCGGATCGCCTCGCCGATCGACGGGCGGATCAATCGCCGGGAGTTCGACGTGGGCAACTTCGTCGGGGACGGCCAGGCGACGGTCCTCGCGACCATCGTCAAGACGAACCCGATTTATACCTACATTAACATCAGCGAAGACGATCTCCTCAAGATCCAGGCCAAGATCGCCCAGGGAAAGTTGAACCCGAAGAAAAGCGAGGGGTCGATCCCGATGGAGATGGGGCTGGGCAATGACCTCGGCTACCCGAACACGGGGCACCTCGACTACGCCGACCCGAGCGTGGACACCAGCACGGGGACCGTCAGGCTCCGCGGCGTCTTCGACAACCCGAAGAACGTGATCACGCCGGGCCTCTTTGTCCGCGTGCGGGTCCCGTATGACGTCTCCGACAACGCCCTGCTGGTGCCCGACCGGGCGCTCGGGGCCGACCAGGCGGGCTCGTTCCTCCTGGTTGTCGGCAAGAAGAACGTCATCGAGCGGAGGAACGTGACCCCCGGGACGGAGGTCGAGGGCATGCGGGTCGTGACCGGCAAGGTCACCAAGGAGGACCTCGTCGTGGTCGACGGCCTCCAGCGTGCCAGGCCTGGCCTGGAAGTGAAGCCGGCAAAGGAAGGGGCGAACGCCGCCGCGGTGGCCTCGTCCGCTAAGGTCCCCGAAGGGCAGCCCTGAGCCCCTTCCCCCCCTCGAGAGGATTCGAGCCGCCTCATGTTTTCGCGATTCTTCATCGAACGGCCGATCTTCGCCAACGTGATCGCGATCGTCACGATGCTGATCGGCGGCGTGACCTTGATCGGCCTCCCGATCGAGCAGTACCCGCAGATCACGCCCCCCACGGTTCAGGTCTCGACGAGCTACCCGGGTGCCAACTCGCAGGTGCTCTCCGACACCGTCGCCTCCCCGATCGAGCAGGAGGTCAACGGCGTGGAGGGCATGCTCTACATGTCCTCCACCTGCGCCAGCGACGGGTCGTACACCCTGACGGTCACGTTCGAGGTCGGCACCGACCTGGATAAGGCCCAGATCCTGGTGCAGAACCGGGTCGCCATCGCGCAGCCGAGGCTCCCCCAGGAGGTCCAGCGCCAGGGGATCCAGAGCAAGAAGCAGTCGACCAACATCATCCTCGCCGTCGCCCTCCTCTCGCCGGACAAGCGGTATGACGACCTCTTCCTGAGCAACTACGCCACGCTCCGGGTGAAGGATGTCTTGAGCCGGATCTACGGCGTCGGTGACATCGCCATCTTCGGCGCCAGCAAGTACGGGATGCGGATCTGGATCGATCCCGACAAGCTCAAGGCCCGCAGCATCACCACGCAGGACGTCCTTGCCTCCATCATGGAGCAGAACGTCCAGGTGGCCGCCGGCCAGGTCGGCCAGGCCCCCTCCCCCGAAGGGCAGAACTTCCAGTACAACGTCACGACGATGGGCCGGCTCACCGACCCCGAGCAGTTCGGCAACATCATCATCAAGACGGTCGAGGACGAGCCCGCACGCATGCGGATGACGCGCCTCAAGGACGTCGCCCGCGTCGAGCTTGGTGCTCAGGTCTACGACCAGTGGTGCGAAGTCAGCGGCAAACCCGCGGCGGGCGTCGCCGTCTTCCAGCTTCCCGGGGCCAACGCCCTCGACGTGGCCCGCAAGGTCAAGCAGGCCATGGAGGAGATGAAACCCTCATTCCCCGAGGGCATGGAATACAACATCCCGTTCAACCCGACGATCTTCGTCGAGGAGTCGATCAACGAGGTCTACAAGACCTTGATCGAGGCGGGCGTGCTCGTCCTGATCGTGATCCTGCTCTTCCTCCAGGACTGGCGGGCCGTCCTGATCCCGGCGACGACCGTGCCGGTGACCATCATCGGTGCCTTCGCCGCGCTCGGTGCGCTCGGCTTCTCGGTGAACATGCTCACGATGTTCGGCCTCGTGCTCGCGATCGGCATCGTGGTCGACGACGCCATCGTGATCGTCGAGAACGCGTCGCACCACATCGACCGCGGGAAGCTCGACCCCAAGAGCGCCACGATCAAGGCGATGGGTGAGGTCATCGGGCCGGTCATCGGCATCACGCTCGTGCTCATGGCCGTGTTCTTGCCGACCGGGTTCCTCGGCGGCATCACGGGCCGGCTTTATCGCCAGTTCGCCCTCACCATCGCCGCCACGGCCATCATCAGCGCCATCAACGCCGTGACGCTGAAGCCGGCCCAGTGCGCCGTCTATCTCCGTCCGACCCCCGAACGCAAGAACGCCTTCTATCGGGCCTTCAACGCGGTCTACGACCGCTGCGAGGCCTTCTACACCGCGATCATCCGCCGGCTCGTACGGCACACGTTCGTGATGATGATGCTGTTCGTCGTGCTCGCGGGCGTGACGGGCTACTGGTTCACGCTCCTGCCGACCGGCTTCCTGCCCCAGGAGGACCAGGGGTACGCGATCGTGGGCGTTCAGCTCCCCGACGCGGCCTCGACCATGCGGACGAGGCCCGTTCTCGACAAGGTCGGCGAGATCCTCAAGAAGACCCCGGGCGTCCGCGGCTACTTCATGATCGGCGGCCAGTCGCTGCTGGATCAGGCGGTCGCGTCGAACGCGGCGACCTTCTACCTCGACTTCGAGCCGTTCGAGAAGCGTACGGGCAAGCCCGAGCTGAGCCAGATGGCGATCCTCGGGCACATCATGGGCGAGTTCGGCAAGATCAAGGAGGCGATGGTCTTCGCCTTCCCGCCCCCGGCGATCATGGGCCTCGGCGTGGCCGGCGGCTTCCAGCTCCAGCTCGAGGACCGCGGCGGCGTGGGCCTGACCCAACTCCAGCAGGTCGTCGACGAGATGGTCCAGGACGGCAATGCCCAGTCCAACCTCCGAGGGCTCCAGACCACCTTCCGCTCGGGCGTGCCGACCCTCTATGTCGACGTCGACCGCGTGAAGGCCAAGAGCCTGGGAATCACGCTCGACGCCATCTTCGGCACCTTGCAGGCGGCGCTCGGCTCGGCCTACGTCAACGACTTCAACAAGTTCGGCCGGACCTTCCAGGTCCGCGTCCAGGCCGACCAGAAGTTCCGGCTCCGGCCCGAGGACATCCGCCGCCTGGAAGTCCGCAACGTCCAGGGGGAGATGGTGCCGCTCGGCACGATCGTGAAGGTCGAGAAGACCCTCGGGCCGCAGATCATCCCGCGGTACAACCTCTATCCGTCGGCCTCGATCAGCGGCCAAGCGGCGCCGGGGTTCAGCTCGGGCCAGGCGTTGAACATCATGGAGGGGATGGCGAACAGCAAGCTCCCCGGCGGGATGGGGTTCGAATGGACCGGGATGTCGTTCCAGGAGAAGCGCGTCGGGTCGCAGGCGATCTTCGTCTTCGGGCTCGCGGTGTTGATGGTCTACCTCGTGCTCGCCGCCCAGTATGAAAGCTGGACGATGCCGGCCGCGGTTATCCTCGTGGTGCCCCTCGCGCTCCTCGGGACGGTCATCGCCGTCGCGGTGCGGGGGATGGATAACAACATCTACACGCAAATCGGGATCGTGCTCATCATCGCCCTCGCGAGCAAGAACGCCATCTTGATCGTCGAGTTTGCTCGCGAGCTGCGGGCGAAGGGGCAAAGCATCCTCGACGCGGCGGTCGGGGCCTCGCGGCTCCGGTTCCGGCCGATCTTGATGACCTCGTTCGCGTTCATCCTGGGTATCTACCCGCTGGTGAACGCCGAGGGGCCGGGTGCGGCGAGCCGGCGGGCCCTCGGGACGGCGGTCTTCGGCGGCATGATCGCGGCGACTGTGCTCGCCGTCTTCTTCGTGCCGGTCTTCTACGTCGTCATGCAGCGCCTGGCCGAGTGGCGGAAGAAGCCTTCCGCGGCCACGCCGCCGAGCGTCGGGCCGCACAGCCACTCCCACGCGGAGTTGGCACAAGCCCCGGCCCATTGAGCCCTTGGGTCGACACGAGGGGGCGGGGTGTCGTCTCTTGGGCGTACTCCGCCGGCCTTGCTGTCTCCCATCGGCGGCCCTAGAATGCTCCTGTCTTCCTTCGATGCCGGGGTGCGTTCCAGCGTGGGTTCGGACCGGGCGCACCGACCATCTGCCCTTGCGCTAGCTGGAACATGAGCGACGACTTGAAGTCTAGGGGCGTGGCCGTCCTGGTGAGCGGCGGCGCCGATAGCGCGATCCTCTGCGTCGACCTCCTCCGCGACTTCGATCGGGTCTTCCCGCTCTACGTCCGGTTCGGCTTGCGCTGGGAGGCGGAGGAGCTGGCATCGCTCCGACGCTTCCTCAAAGGGGTCAACTGCCCGGCGATCGCGGAACTGACGGTCCTGGACGAACCGATCGCCGGCGTCTACGGCTCCCACTGGAGCCTCACCGGGGATGACGTGCCCGACGCCGTTTCGAATGACGAGTCGGTCTACCTCCCCGGGCGGAACCTGCTGCTGACCGCCAAGGCGGCCGTCTGGTGCCGCTTGCGGAGGGTGGAATTCCTCGCCCTCGGCTGCCTCAGCTCGAACCCGTTCCCCGACAGCACGCAGGATTTCTTCAGCCTGCTCGAAGCGACCGTCCATCAGGCGGTCGGCGGCAAATTGAAGATCCTCCGCCCCTTCGAGTCGCTATCCAAGCCCGAGATCCTGCGTCGGGGTGCCAGGCTCCCGCTGGGCGATACGTTTTCCTGCCTCGCCCCCGTCGACGGGCAGCATTGCGGCGTCTGCAACAAGTGTGCGGAGCGCCAGCGAGGGTTCCGCGAGGCCGGCGTGAGCGACCTCACCACCTACGCGTCCGTCCTCAGCCCCCTCTCCTGAGCCGCTCGCCCCACCCGCTCGCAGGCATTGATTCCGATCGGATCCGATCAGAGAGCAACGACCATGTACCGCGTCACCCGCGAGATCGCCTTCTGCTACGGCCATCGCCTCCTCAACTACGACGGCAAGTGCCAGCACCTGCACGGTCACAACGGCAAGGCCGTGATCGTGCTGGCGGCGCCGGAGCTTGATCACCTCGGCATGCTCGTCGACTTCGTCGAGATCAAGCGCAAGGTGCAGCTCTGGATCGACGAGAACCTCGACCACAACATGCTGCTCTGCAAGGACGACCCGATCCTGCCGGTCCTCCAGCAGCACGGCGAGCGAGTCTTCATCATGGACGTGAACCCGACCGCCGAGAACATCGCTCGCTTGATCTACGACCATGCCAAGGAAGCCGGCCTGCCGATCCAGGAAGTGACGCTCTGGGAAACCGAGAAGTGCCACGCCTCCTACGCGTCGTAAATTTGAATCGAGTCCATTCGAAATGACGACTCCCGCCGGCCTCTCGTTTGAGGGGTCGGCGGGAGTCGAATCGGTATCGCGATTGCAGAGGGTCGCTCCTCCACCCAGAGATCAGTGGGCGTGGCCGTGGCCGTCATCCACGGCCTTGGCTTGCGGGACGTACGACGCGGGCTGATACGGGAACTTGGTTTCCTCGACCCACCATCCGGGCTTGCCCGAGCTAGGGGACGACTTCAGGATCAGGAGGGCGTACTGCTCCACTTTTGCCTTGGGCGAGTGGACCTCGACCAGGGCTGCCGCGAATCGGTCGAGCCCATCCACGCCGTGCGTCTCCAGCCGCTCGAAGTGGATATCCGTCGCGGGGTCATCCTCGATGACCTTCTTCAGGCTGAGCAGCCCCGTATAGTGCATCTCGAAGGCCTGCGGCTCCTTGGCCTGGGCCTTCATGTCCTTGTACAGCTCAACCGGGGTCTTGCCTTCGCGCATCCTCGGGGCGACCGAGTTGAAGACGGCCTCCTCGACCGATCCCTTCTTGAGCACTTCGGCATATTCGCGGGCGAACTTGGAGGCATCGTACGAACGAACGACCCCCTGCACCAAGGAGATCGTGACGGCCGCCAGGCCGAAGATCATCCCCATGGCCGTGCCGATCTGGGCGAGTCGGAGCCCGGTCCAGATTTCCGGGTCACGCCGGATCCTCCGCTCGGCGTAAACGCCGAACAGGACGGCGGCCACCGAGAAGATCAGGAAGAACCAGTTGGTGAAGCTCAGCAGTCCGAGGAGCCCGAGCAGGACGCTCAGGACGGCCTGGGGGCTGACGGCCCGATACGCCGGGATTTCGTTCTCGATGACCGAGTTGTACTGCGTCTCGGGGGAGGGAGTCAGGTTCTGCTCGACAGCCACAGGTGAAGCTCCTCGGATCGGGGCGGAAGATGGATGCGATCCGATCGGGGTCAGCCGGATGAATGCGGGGCGCACGACGCGGCCGGGAGAACCAGGCCGCGAGCTTCGAAGGTAATCGTTAGGCGAGTCGAGCGTCAAGCATTCACCGCAAGGCAAGCCCGGTGATCCTGGCCGGTACGAGGGTCGTGATCGCCATCGCGACCCAGAAGATCCCGAGGAGCCAGCCCGTGACGTTGGTCCAGGCCCAGTGCCGGGCCCCCAGCTTGCAGCGCCAGCCGGCGACGAGCACAGCCAGCATCGTGAGCCCCATCGTCTCGTAGCCGAGGGGTGTCGCCCACGGCTGCGACTGCCAGAGGCCCCGCGCGGCCGCGGCCCCGTCGAAGATCCAGATGAGCAGCCCGCCGGTCATCCAGAGGAGGTCTCCCAGGCCGCGCTCGGAGGAGTCAACCCGGGCGAGGACCAGGGGGCCGACCATCGCCAGGCAGCCGGCGACGGTGTATGTGCTGGCGAGGAGTTGGTGGGGGGGCCAGCTCAACCGGCCCTTGGAAACGAGGGTGGCCAGTCCGATGCCGAACGCGGCCGCGAGCAGCAGCGCGTTGGCCAGCGGATTCGACACGGGGCTCGAGCTCGCCGCGGCGGCGGAGGGGCGTGACCCTGTTCGTTTTGCGGGCATCTCAGGAGTTTCCCAACGTCGGTTCGGTCGAGAGGTGTGAGGAAACGCCCTCGCGCGTCGCAAGTCATCGCGCACGGCGAAAGGCTCGTCTCTCAGGATCGAACGAGCGGGAAGGATTCCATGACCAAAACGACGGAAAGAATGCGAACCCCGTACCAATCCGATCAATTCGAGCGGTCGTGATGCCGGGGGACCGATGAGGAATCCCTCTCTCGAAGCACATCGGCCCGACGCGACCGCCTGTCACTTCTACGCGAATTGATACGTGCGGATCCTGCTGCGAGGTGAGTTGAAGAGGGAGATGGCCTCCCAGACCCCACCAAGTGCAGGATCCGGGAGGCGAGTGGCGATCGCTCAGAAGCCGGCGCCCTTGGTGGTGAGGCGGATCCGGCCGATGTACATGTCGGCGGTGATATAGAGGGTCGAGCCGTCCTCGCCCCAGCCGCAATTGGCCGTGGCCTCGCCGGTGTCGATGGTCCCGAGGTGAGTCCCATCCGGGGCGAAGATGAGGATCCCGCCGGGGCCGGAGGCGAAGAGGTTGCCCGCCTTGTCGACCTTCAGGCCGTCAGGGAGTCCCTTCTTCGTCTTCACCAGGCTGGTCACGTCGGCGAACTGACGCCCCTTGCCGAGCGTGCCGTCTTCCTTGACGTCAAAGGCCATCCAGATCGCCTTGCTCGGATCCGAGCTGGCGACATAGAGGGTCTTCTCGTCGGGGGAGAAGGCGACCCCGTTCGGGAAGGCGACCACGTCGGTCAGCAGCGTGACCTTGCCATCCTTGGCGATCCGGTAGACGCCGTTGAACGGGATTTCCTTGTTGCGATCCTTGTTGCCTTCGAGGAGACCGTACGGGGGATCCGTGAAGTAGATCGCGCCGCTGGAATGGATCACGGCGTCGTTGGGGCTGTTGAAACGCTTCCCGTCGTAGCGATCGGCCAGGGTGGTGAACTTGCCATCTGCCTCGAGCCGGGCGACCCGGCGATCGCCATGCTGGCAGAGGATCAGGTGTCCCTGGGGATCGATCACGAGGCCGTTCGACCCGGGCTCGCCCCCCCTGGCCACGGTCCCCGTGTAGCCGCTCGGCTTGAGGAAAGTCTTGACCCCCTGCCCTTCCTTCCACTGGAAGACGATGTTCTCGGGCACGTCGGAGAAGAGCAGGAAGCCCCCGCGCCGATCCCAGACCGGCCCCTCGGACCAGTTATAGCCCTCGGCCAGCTTCTCGAGGACCGCGTCGGCGGGGATCAGGGCGTCGATCCGCTTATCCTTGCGTTCGATGGTGCCGAACGTGGGGTAAGACTTCTTCTCCTCGGCGACGCCGAGGTTCCATCCGAACGCCACCATGAGCCCGGCCAAAATGGGCACGCAACGAAGCCTGATCGGTTTCATGAGGACTCCACCCTGCGGTTAATTTCGTTGTCGGTATGCGAAGCTCGCACAGACCCGCAACGAAATTAGCCGGGGGGAGTCGCCTCGGCAACCGCCTGGCGTCGCCCGGTTCGTTCGGCCGGAGGGTCTTCCCTCAAGGCTGTTGGAACCGCCTCGTATCGCTCAGGATCAATCGTGCCGCGTTACGCGACGTGTCGTCGGGGGCGAGCTTCTCGGCCAGCGTCGCCTCGCGGAAGGCGGCCTGGGCGTGCCCGGCCTCCTGCTCCAGGACGGCCAAGCCATAGCGCAACTCGAACTGGTTCGGATCCGACTCGATCGCCTCGTGGAAGGAGCGGCGGGCCTGGTCGAGGTCGTCCTGGACGAGGTAGCTCATCGCGACCCTCGTGCTGCGGGTGGCGGGCTTCGCCGGCGGGAGGCCCCCCTGCCAGATCTGGCGCGCCTTCTCGGGCTCGCCCAGGTGGAGCCGGAGGGTCGCGATGCGGTCGCTGATCTCCCAGGTCCTCGAGGCCACCGGATAGGCCCGCTCCATGAGGTCGGCGGCCGATCCGGCCCGGCCCGCCGAGAGCAGGCGCGTGACGATCTGGTCGAGCTCGCCGAGGTTGCTCCAGTCGGTGGCCGGCATCGTGCCGAGTTTCCTGGCCAGTTGCGCGACGTGCTCGCGGCTGCTCTCCTGCGTCATCAACTGCTGCTGGTTGATCGGATGGAGCTGGATCAGTTCCTCGGCGACGGGGAGTGCCGCCTCGTCCATCCCGCGCTGCTCGTAGGCACGACCGAGGAGGAGTAGCGAGAGGAAATCCCCCTGCGCGATCTCATTGGCACGCTTGAGGGCAAAGGTTGCCCGCGCCGTCGTCAGGTCGAAGACCGGGTCGAACGGATATCGGTAGCGTGGGATCACCTGATCCGCCTCGGAGAGGACGTCTCGCATCGAGTCCATCTGCCCGGTCAGCTTCCAGCCTTCGAGGCTGTTCGGCAGCGAGGCGCGAATCCGCCTCGTGTAGTCGAGGCCGATCAGGATCATCGACCGGGCGAGGTCCTTCCGCTTGAGCGAGTAGAACCCCTGGGCATAACTCCACATGGCCTTGGCCGAGGCGATCAGGGCGGCGGAGCCCTTCGGGACCTGCGACGGCTCGGGTCGGAAATGCAGGGCGTTGAAGTCGACGGTGTGCGTCTGGACGGCCCCGGTGTACGACTCGTGCACGAACACGGCGGCGATCGAGTCGAACCAGACGCAGCGCCAGTGGGGGTTCGCCATCAGGCTCGCCCCGGCCATAAAGTTATCGACATGCCCCACGAGGACGGCCGGCCTGCCTAGCTCGTCGAGCTCGCGAGGCCAGGAGGAGGCATTGCCGGCGATCCTCTGCTTGAGGTCGAGGTAGCGCTCATAGAGTTCGGGACCGATGACCTCGAGCCGGGCGTCGGCGAAGGTCTTGCGCTCGGGGCCGTTGTGGTACTCGTAGAGCGCCGAGTATCCGTCGTGGAAGCTCAGGAAGCGTTCGGGCATCCCGATCTTGCCGCAGAACTTGACGGCCTCGTGGGGGAACCAGAGCGGCTCCTCGCCCAGGCCGATGATGCGCCCTTCGCCGGTCCAGGCGTAGAACTTCCCGCTCCCGATCAAGACGATCATCAGGGCGATCGTCAGGAAGGTCGCCGCGCGGGGGATCGCCTTCAGGCTCCGTCCCTCGGGCGCCTGCTTGAGACGTCGGGCGTTGATCGCGCCGGCCCACTCGGCGAAGTTCCAGGCGGTGATCGCTCCCACGACGGCGGCGAACTGGTGGCTATTCCTCGTCGCCCGCCAGCTCAGGGCGGAGAAGGCCGCGAAGAGTAAGAGGCGGAAGAGGCTCAGCCGCCAGCCGGTCGAGGGGGCTTCGACGCTCCCTTTCTTCTTCCTTTTGGCCTTGGCCGACTTGCCGTCCTTCTTGGACTCGGAGCCCTTCGACTTGCCCCCCTTCGGCTCCGGCTCGGCCAAGGAGGAGTCGGGCTGCATGCGCCGGAGGACCGTCCAGACCATGGGGATCACGAAGCTCAGGGCCCCGAGCACCATCGTCGCGACGTGGATCTGGAGCGGGAGGTTCGACCAGCCGCCGTTGCGTCGGATGAAGACGGGGATCGGCGTCAGCTCGGCGATCGTCTCGGAGAAGATCGGGTTCCCCATCGTGCCGGCCAGCTCCAGCGGATAGAGGGCCCCGCGGATCCCATAGGGGTTGATGAAGCAGACCAGGCCCGTCAGGACCGTCGAGACCCCGACGATCTTCCACCAGCGCTTGCGAGACTCGGCGAAGGCCTGCCTCCGGAAGACGGCATCAACGAGCGCGAACCCGAGCAAGATCGGGCCGAGCACGAAGAGCCCTTGCGTGTTCACCCACGCGAGCTGGACGACCGGGAGCAGGAAGGCCAGCCAGGGGATGCGGTCCCAGGCGGTGAGGATCCCCAGGAAGGCCGCGAGATAGAACAGCGTCAACGTCTCGGGCCGAATGTACATCCGGCCGCTCAGGACGAGCAACGCGGGGAGCCAGGCGAGGAGCATGCACCAGACGGGCCACTCGCGTCGCTTGCAGATGATGAGAAACAAGAGCGAGGCACACGTGATGATACATTTGGCGATATTGAGGGCGATGACGCCCCCGTGCTCATAGCCCCAACTGATGAGGACCTGGAAGATCCAGTGGAGATCGATCCAGGGATGGTCGGGGACGGTGAACGTGTAGAGGTCGTGCGTCGGGACGCTGCCGGTCGACCGGATCAGGTCGCCGGTGCGGAGGTGCCACCAGAAGTCGGTGTCCTTGAGGGGGAAGACCCCCAGCAGGAAGGCGAGCACCAGGAAGAGGGCGATGAGGCAGCCGTCCACGAAGTACCCCGTCCAGAAGGATCGGTCGACGCCCGACCCATCCGTGGCGCTCGCCTTGGGCGAGCGGGGCTTGCGAGCGGGGGTGATCTCCATTGACATCGTCGGGCTCTCGTGGGCGGTTTCGTGGGGGGCCAGCGGGACCGGAGACGGCCCCGGGCTGCCATCGGCCTTTGCGAAGGTAGGGACGAGTGTAACGTGCGAGACTCGGTAGGGTCGAGTGCGACGGTCGCCCCGGCGCTCGCTGTCTCGTTGTATTCGGTGGGACCTGTTGATAACTTCGGGCATCGTCCCGGCTCGCCCGACCTCGGGCGACGCGACGAAGCTGCAGATTCCCACCTAGTTGAGGAGGTCGTGATGCGTCATTCCATGATGAGGGTTGCCTTGCTCGGGCTCGGCGTGATCCTCGCGGGACCGCTCGCCAAGGCGGCGGAAGGTGACTTGCAGGTCGGTGACAAGGCCCCGGCGTTCTCGCTCGTGGGCACCGACGGGAAAACCTACTCGCTCGACCAGTTCAAGGGGAAGAAGGGCGTGGTCCTCGCCTGGTTCCCCAAGGCCGACACCCCCGGCTGCACCATCGAGTGCAAGTCGCTGCGTGAGCATGGAGATGCGCTCAGGCCATTGAACGTTGCTTACTTCACCGCCAGCGTCGACAAGCCGGCCGACAACAAGAAGTTCGCCGAGAAGCTGAACCTCGACTACCCGATCCTCAGCGACTCCGACTCGAGCGTCGCCAAGGCCTACGGCGTCGTCCACGGCCAGCGCAAGGTCGCCGAGCGCTGGACCTTCTACATCGACAAGGACGGCGTCATCAAGGGCATCGACAAGAAGGTTAACACGAAGACCGCCGGCCCCGACGTCGCCGGGAAGGTCAAGGAGCTGGGCATCTCCGCGGAATAATCCCCCGAACCTGATCCGGGCCGGTCGCGCGATCCTCGGCGATCGGCCCAGCCCCGTCAGCCCGCATATTCAGGCCGGGCAACCGGACTCCTTTCCCCCCCTGTTCAGCAGCTCGACTGGCGCGCCTGCAGATGCGCCCAGCGATGCTTCAATTCTCCCAGGATCCGCCAGAAGAGCCGGCTGTGCATCCGGCCGGGGACCCGCCCGCAGGCCTTTGCGTGGAACGAGTCGGGCTCGGTGTACTCGAGGTGGTGCGCCATCTCATGCAGGAAGGTGTCAAACAGCTCCTCGAGCGGCCGGCGCCCCGTCTCGCCGTCGTGCGAATAGATCCGGATCAGGGACCGCGTCCGGTAGTAGCCGCCGAGCACGCGCGTGGTCGCGCGGGTCTTGATCTCGAGGGTATAGGGCTGCTTGCAGGTATAGATCCGGTCGAGCCGGTCGCGGAAGAGGGGCCCGAGGGCGGAGACGGGGGGCTCGAAGAGCCGCTGGCCCACGATCGGCGATGGGATGGGGGCGGGGGTCGTCGCGACGGGGGGCGTGGGGGGTTCCAGCTCTTCGATGACGAGGCTGCCGCCGATCCGGGTCATCTGGTCGGCCAGGCGGACGATGTCGAATTGATGGGGATCGATCAATTGACGACCGCCGTTCGGATGCACGAGCCAATAGCGTTCGGACATACCTCGTTCCTTGCTCGATCGCGATCCAGTGATCCCCATCGACTCCGTCGCGTTGACCAGTTCGGGGTGACGAATCGGGCGGGCGAGACTCGCATGAGGCCCGCCCACAGATCCCGGCTCAACTCGATCAATACGTCGCGCGGCCGCCGCTGATGTCGTAGCACTGGCCCGTCGTGAAGCTCGCCTCCGAGCTGACGAGATAATGCACGAGTGCGCTCACCTCTTCGATGGTCCCCACGCGCCCCATCGGGATCTTGGCAACCATGTAGTCGACGGTGCTCGGCGCCATACCATCTAGGATCGGCGTCCGGATGACGGCGGGTGCAATCGCGTTGACGGTGATGTCACCTTTCCCGACGACTTCCTTGGCGATGGCCTTCGTCATGGCGATGACGGCGGCCTTCGACGCGGAGTAAGGGACCAACGTCGGGTTCCCTTCCTTGCCGGCGATCGACGCGATGTTGAGGATCCGCCCGTACTTGCGCGAGAGCATCCCCGGGATGAGGGCCTTACAGAAGAGGAACGGGCCGAGCACGTTGATGTCCATGACGCGGCGAACTTCCTCGAGCGGCAAGTTCCAGCTCAGGTCGGTGTGGCCCGTCACGCCGGCATTGTTGACGACGATGGAGATGGGCCCGAGCTTCTCCTCGGCCTGCTTCACGGCCGCGATCACGTCGGCCTCGGTGCGGACGTCGCCGACCACGGCGACCCCGCCCAGCTCGGCCGCGACCGCCCCGGCATTCGTCGCGTCCATGTCGAAGATCGCGACCTTGGCGCCGGCCTGGTGAAGCCGCTTCGCGATCCCGGCCCCGATGCCCTGTCCGGCCCCCGTGACCAGCGCGACTTGACCGGCCAAGCTGAAGAACTCTGTCATGCGATACCCCTGAACTCCAAGCCTAAAGTCTGATCGAAAACGCCGCGTCCGGGCGGAAACCCCGCGAATCGGTCGACCTCGACCTCAACGCAGTTGCCCGGCCGCCCAGCGCGTGCCTCGGATGAGCGTGTCGATGAACTGGCGGTTGTTCATGGCCTTCAGGTCGTGCCCGAGGGCCGTCTGGAACATCCGGCCCTTCTCGGGGTTTGCGACGAAGAGGAGGGGCTGGGCCTTCCCTTCGAAGGTGCCTTGCGCCAGGACATGAATGTTATCCTGAAGCTTGAGGTTTGTGTACATTTCGTCGGTCGTGTTGAACGTCTCGTCGATCCCCCGCGTGATCGGGTGCGCCTTGTCCACGACCTTCACCTGGAACGAGCCGTAATCGGGGTGGAACGTCCCCCGATCCGGGAAGGAGGTGCCGCGAGACCTCCAGGTCCCCCCTACCAGCCGGTCATACTCGTCCCACCCGGGGAAGGCGTTGTCGGCCGCATGGACCACGACGAGGCCGCCACCCCCACGCACATAGGCGAGGAAGTTCTTCTCCCGCTCGGGCGCCCATCGCGAGTTGCGGTTGAGGTTCAGGACGAGCACCTGATACGCGCGGAGCTTCTCGGGATGATCGAGGATCGAGGCGTCGGGGTCTTCTGAGACGTCGACGTCGAAGTAGCCGGAATTCTCGAGCACGCTCTCAAGATGCGAGGTCGTTGCCTTCCAGTCGTGGTTATTCACGCCGGTGATGATGAGGGCGCGGGCCTTCGCGTCCTTGCTCGCCCCGGAAGTATCGGGCGCATTCGTCAAGAGGCAGACGCCCAAGGCCATGGTCAAGGCGTGAATCATCGACGACGCTCCTCAATCGACGCGGATCGACTCTGGGGACTCACCCTGGTTGCGACTCGAAAACGGAAAACGCACAAGTTAACGCGCCGAGCGGACTCAGACCACCATTCCCAACCAAAAAGGGCCGAAAAACTTCCGCCGGAAAACCGCCTCCGGTCTCGTGCCCGGAGGTCCGGATTCGGCGGGCCGGATCGCGCAAAGCCTCTTCGCTTTCGCCCGGCGCATCCTCTATGATGACGACAGACAGAGACTCGGAACGAAGGGCTCGCATTTCCCCCGGGATCTTCCCCTCTCCGCCTCGGGGCTGCCGGTCCGTCGGAATTCTTGGGAACGATTTTCCACCCCGAACGTCTAAGGCTGATGATGTGCGGGAGTCATGACGACAAGTCCCTCATCGAGGCGTGTCGAGCAGGAAACACGGAGGCTTTTGGGGTCCTGGTGAACCGCTACCAGGACCGCCTTTATCCTACCGTCTTCCGCCTGACCGGCTGCGCCGAGGAAGCCCAGGACCTGCTCCAGGACGCGTTCCTCCGCGCCTTCGAGAAGTTGGATTATTTCCAGGGCGAGAGCTCTTTCTATACGTGGGTCTATCGCATCGCCGTCAACCTGACGCTGAGCAATCGACGTCGCAAGCGTCCTTCGCTCTCGCTCGCGAGGGGGAAGGAAGAAGGGGTTGGCGAGCCGGCCTCGGATGTCGAGGAGACGGACCCGTCCCTGCCGCTCGAGCGGGCGGAGAGGGACAGGAGGGTCCTGGAAGCCCTCGACTCCCTGGCCCCCGACCATCGAGCCGTGATCGTGATGAAAGAATTTGACGGCCTGCACTACGAAGAGATTGGGGCGATTCTGGGCGTTCCCGTGGGGACCGTGCGAAGTCGCTTGCACCGGGCGCGTTGCGAGCTCCGAGATCGGCTGAGAAGCCTGGTCGACGAAGAGCTGGCGACCTCCCGGCCCTTGACGAATCACGCGACTGGATCGTGATCGACCGCGAGAGGCACGAAGCCGGAGTTCCAAAGTCTCTGACCCGTCGAGATACCATGATCCTTGACGACGAAACACTGCTGTCCGCCTACATCGACGGCGAGCTCGACGCGACCGAGCGTCACCGGGTCGAAATGGCCATGCTCGCCGATCCGTCGTTGGCCGAGCAAGTGCGCGAGCTCCTCGCCGTGCGTGACCTCGTCGACTCGCTCCCGGTGCCGGTGCTCCACGTCGACGTCACCGCGGCCGTCCTCGCGGAGGTGAAGTCCGGGCGCGTCCGGCGCCCGATCCTCCATCGCCCGATCCGCCTGCCCCGCTTGCGGACCCTGGTCGAGCTCGCGGTCGCCGCCTCGGTTATCGGCTCGCTCACGGCCTCGATGTTCGTCTCCCTCAAGTTCCTGCCCCCGGGCAAGGATTTCGCCGGCCCGGTCGCGGTCATCCCACCCAGGCCCAAGGCGACGAAGGCGGTCGAGCCGAGCCCGACGGTCGTGGCCGACTCGACCCCGGCGAGCGCCGAGAGCGTCGCCGTCGCCACCGTCGCGACGACCGCACCGCCGGTTGCTCCTCGCTCAACCTCCCAGGCGAACCCCGGCCAGGTGACGGTCGAGCACCAGGATCACCAGTTCGTCCGCGAGATGCTCGACGGCTCGAACGAGAGCCACCTCTTCGTGGTCGACGTCATCGGCGACCAGTCGCCCGACCTCGTCGGCAGCATGATCAAGGACCTGCCGCGGCTCGACTCGGCGATCGGCCGGATCTCGATCCGCAAGGGGCTCGTCTTCGACCCGAAGCATCCGGCCGAGGCCACCGTATACGCCTTCCGCGCGGACGAGAAGGAGCTGACGGCCTTCCGGGAGCAACTCCAAAAGCATTTCCCGAACTCGCGCGAGGATGCCAGGCCCGACCAGGTCCTGCTCGCGAAGCTGGCCGACATCCCCCAGGTCTCGGTTATGGCCGGGACGCTCGCCGCGGACCTGCTCCCGCACCCCAACAACGCCGGGACGAAGTTGAATGCGCTCCGGGTGAATCCGAATCCGAAGGCCAAGGCCTCGCCCAAATCATTCGTGAGCGAGGAGTTCGACAACATGGTCGTCGAGGTCACCGAGTCCAGCGGCTCGGGCGAAGAAGGGCCGACCCCCGAGCAGATGAGGAGCGGGCCCCATCCTTCGAACCTCGGCGCCAAGGACGCGAAGACAGCCGAGGCGGCCGGTGGCCATCGACCCGCGGGCACGACCGGGGCAAAGGGAGGCGTGCCTCCCAAGAATCCGGCCCGTCGTCGCGGCGGCCTGGTCCTCGTCTGGGTGCCGGGCCCGCAGGCCGCTCGCTAGATCATCGCCCCCCGACCCGGCTGATCGTCGGGTCGGGCTGCCAGAGGTACAGGAACGTCGGCAGCTTGCTCCGCTCGAGGCCGGGGTAGCTGAACGGGATCATGTCGTTCTGAATGGGCACATTCGGCACGATTGAGTAGATCGAGCGCGTCGGGAGCCCGGCACGCTGGAAGAGGACGACCTCCGAGCCCCGGAAGCCCGCGAGGGATTCGGCCTCGGCGATCGCATCCTCCACATACCCTTGGGAGTCGATCATATGGAGTTGCAAGGCCCGAGACGAGGCAACGATCCGCCCGTCCTCGATGGCCTTGCGATCGGCGGGGGTCATGTCCGGCCGGCACTGGGCGACCCGCTGCGCGAAGCGGTCGCGAAAGCCGTCGGCCATCTCCTGGAAGAGGGCGCGGGTCTCGTCGCTCAAGGGGGCGGTGACGCTCCCCATGTCGATCATCTCGCCCGCCTTGATCGGCTCGACGCGGACGTTCAACTGGGCCATCGCATCCTGCAGGTTGGCGTGATTGACCAGGGCGCCCACGCCCCCCGTGACCGTCGTCGGGAGCGCCATCACGCGATCCGCCCCCACGGCCAGGTAATACGCCCCGCCCGTCGCCACGTCCATCAGGCAGGCGACGATCGGCTTGCCGGTCGTCACGCGGAATCGGCGCAGCTCCTCGGAGATGATGTCGGTCGCCGCGACGCCGCCCCCCGGGCTGTGGATCCGGATCACGACCGCACGAACGCGCGTGTCGGCCGCGGCCGCCTCGAGCTTCTCGCGGAAGGCGGAGACGGGGTTCTCGCCGACCGACGCGATGCCCGTCAGGTTCTGATTCAGGATCAGGCCATCGATGTCGAGGAGCGCCACCCTGGGCGATTCCGGGGCGGCCGGCCTGACCACGATCGGCACCATCGGGCCGGGATCGGTGGCCGTCGGGATGCGAACATCCAGCGTCCCCTGGAGCCCGGCCGCGATCGACCCTTGAAATCCGGCGCGGACGTCGGCATCTGTATGCACATTGCCCGCGATGGGGATCGAGTGACAGCCGCTCGAGAGGACCGTCAGGGTGGTGAACGCCCATCGCGGCGCCCGGGCCGTCAAACTCGTCCTGGTCCATCCCATGGTGAAACGCATCCTCCGCCCCGGGCCGACCGCATGACGAGTCGTCGTGCCGGTCCATCCGATTCCTATTGACTTGGATCGGACGCCCGAGGCCAAAACTTTCCCGCAAGCCCTATACAACCGACGTGATTCCCATGACCTTCAGCTCCATCATCCTCCTCCTGCTCGCCATCGAACCGGGCAAAGCCCAAGCCCACGCCGAGAATCCGGTCTTCCAGGCCGTGCTCTCCGAGGGGCTCTCCGTCGACGGCCGCAAAGTCGTCCTCCCTTCGCCACGCTTCCGGGACGGTATGACCGGGCAGGAGGAAGCGGCCGAGTTGAAGGCGATTGCCGGTTCCGAGCGAGCGGTCGCCGACCTGCTCCGAGACTCGATCTCGGCCTCGATGGTCCTCAAGACGGGTGACGAGCCGAGCCCCGGCAAAATCCTCGTCCGCAAGGCCGACGTCTTCTTCGCCATCAAGGGAGATCTCGACGAGCTCAAGCCGGATGACGCCTCGAAGCAGGCCACGACCGCCAAGCCGGTCGACGTGGCCAACATGAGCTTCAGCAGCCACGTCCTCGGCGAGGCCGAGGTCTCCGGGCGCAAACTCAATGAGGGGGCCGCGAAATCCAATGAGACGCAATGGTATGTTCACTTCACGTCGAAACTGCTCGACCGGATCCACGTCGAAGCCACGACGCACGTGATGGCCTCGCGCTCGGCCGATTCCTGGGTGATCGCCTCGAGGACGGACCCTCGATTCGCCGAAGACAAGGAGTTCCCCAACCGCTGGTGGCCCTACAAGCTCCAGGGGGCGAAAGAGGTCCCCGGCAAGGCCGAGGGTTACGAGGGGGGGATCAGCTACCTGAAGATCAACAAGCTCGCCACCAAGCCGGGCATGCTGCTGGTGGAGGCGCATTTCGCCTTCGCCGAGCCGAAGGCCTGGTTCGACGGGGCCCCGATCCTGAGGTCCAAGATCAGCGTGATCGCCCAGGACCAGATCCGGACCCTGCGTCGAGAGGTCGCCAAGGCCCGCGAGAAATCCGCCGCCGCTGGGAGCCGTTAGGCCCCCTCTCGTCACGCGAACAGCTTCCGGCCGTAGGACTTCCGTACTCCCATCGCATCGGGGTCGGGCACGCGGGCGGTCCCGGACTCTCGACCAAGAGGTCCATCCTCGATCGCGTCGCCCTGAATTGATGTGAAACCATCTTGAGGCATCGGTCGCGTTCATGATCCAGGTCGATCGACTCTCCAAGCGTTACGGCACGTTCCAGGCGGTCAACCGGATCTCGTTCTCGGTGGGCCGGGGCGAGATCGTCGGCCTGCTCGGCCCGAACGGGGCGGGCAAGACGACGACGATGCGGATGCTGACGACGTTCCTGCCCCCCACGAGCGGCCGCGCGTCGCTCGCCGGGCACGACGTCCTCGACGAACCGCTCGAGGTCAAGCGCCGGGTCGGCTACCTGCCCGAGAATGTGCCCCTCTACAACGAGATGCGGGTCCGCGAGTACTTGACCTATCGGGCCAAGCTCCGCGACGTGCCCCGATCGAAGCGCCGAAAGGCCATCGATGAGGTCGTCTCGCGGTGCCAGATCGCCGACGTCGAGAACCGCATTTTGGGCCATCTCTCCAAGGGGTATCGCCAGCGCGTGGGCCTCGCCGAGTCGATGGTCCACGACCCCGATATCCTGATCCTGGACGAGCCGACCGCCGGCCTCGACCCGATCCAGATCCGCGAGGTCCGGGCCCTGATCCGCGAGTTGGGGGATCGCCACACGATCCTCCTCTCCACGCACATCCTCTCCGAGGTGGAGGCCGTCTGTAATCGGGTCATCGTGATCGCCCAGGGGCAGATCGCGCTCGACGACAAGCTAGAGCGGCTCCAGACCGAGAGCACGATCGTCGTCGAGGCACTCGGCCCTCAGGACGCGATCCGCAAGGCCCTGCTTGCCGTCCCCAAGGTCACGAAAGTCAACTCGACCGCGTGCGACGGGGACTTCTCCGGCTTCGAGGTCCACACCGCCGACGGGGCCGATCTCCGGGTCGAGCTCTCGCAGCGCCTGGTGCAGCACGGCTGGCCGCTCCGCCTGCTGGACGTGAGGCACACGACCCTCGAAGACCGATTCATCCAGGCCGTGACCCGCGACACGCTGATCGCCGACGCCGAACGTGAGGCCGTTTGAACATGAGGCACATACCCACTCTCCTTCGGCGCGAGCTGGCCGCCTACTTCCTCAGCCCGATGGCCTTCCTGATCCTGCTGGCCTTCCAGGTCATCGCCTGGCTCAACTTCTGGGAGCTGATCTCGGAGTTGAGCCGCAGACAGCAGGCCATCTCGGTCATGCGAGACCCGCTGAGCAGCTATATCTCCGGCTCACCGCCGTTCTGGATCGCCATGCTCGTGGCCATCCCCGCGCTCACGATGCGGCTCTTCGCCGAGGAGCGGAGGAGCGGGACCATCGAGACCCTCTTGACCGTCCCCGTGACGGAGGCCGAGATCGCCATCTCGAAGTGGCTGGCCGGCGTGGTGATGTACCTCGTCCTGCTGCTCCCGTTCGCGATCTACCTGCCGTTCCTGTACTACCAGGCGAAGTTCCACTTCGATCCGGGCCCGCTCACGACGCTGGCGATCGGCCTGACGACGGTCGGGATGATGTTCGTCTCGATCGGGGTCTTCTTCAGCTCCTTGACGAAGAACCAGGTCATCGCAGCCATCTGGACGTTCGTCGTTTTGTTCCTGTTGGTGGTCCTGACGCTGCTAGCCTTCTTCTACGCGGCGGCCGAGCGCCTGGCCTGGGCCGAGGCGATCCGATTCGTCGCCGTCTTCGCGCAGGTGCAGAGCTTCGGCTCGGGCCAGCTCGACCTCCGCTACGTGGCGCTCCATCTCTCGGTGTGCGCGTTCATGCTCTTCCTCACGGTCAAGGTCCTGCAGATGCGTCGAGCCCGCTAGGATCGGCCCGGAATCGGGTTCGGGATCCAAGAAAATAGGGGCGTCGAAGAGAACGAAAAGGCAAGGCCGAAGCTATGTCATCGAACGTGCTATCCCTCTTATCGTGGCCCCTCGTGTGGGTCGCCTCGCTCTCGCTGGCGGCCTTCCTGACGCTCTACTGGGCGCTCCGAGGGGCACCTCCGGGCCAGGCGGTCGCGGACCAGGAAGACGACGAGGCCCCGGCGGCAGCCTATCGCGACCGGGTGATCGCCGCGGTCGTCGTCGGGCTTTTGCTCGTCGGGGCGGGGGCCTACGTCGCCCTGAGCGGGAACCTCGCGTGGTCGATCCCGCTCTTCGCCTGCGGCTTCGCGATCGTCCTGAGGCTGATCGTCGTCAATCAGCGCTATCGCCACGCGAGCCCCGCCCTGCAGCGGACGATCGGCTTCTCCAACGCCGCGCTCAACGCCTCGCTGCTGGCGGGCGTCCTGATCGTGCTGAACGTCGTGACGTTCCGCTACGGCGGCCAGCCGCTCGACTTCACCCGCGAGCGGGCCTTCTCGCTCTCGAGCCTGACCCGGAACCAGCTCGCGTCCCTGAAGCGGCAGGTCACCCTGACCATGCTCTACGGCGAAGGCCCCCGGGCCGTCCCGCTGGCCGAGCGCGTCAGGCAGCTCCTGGAGCTCTACAAGGCCGCGCAGCCGGAGAAGGTCGAGATCCAGTCGCTCGACCCGTTCCGCAACCCGGAACGCTTCGAGGAACTGGCCAAGCGAGCCCCCGACGTGGCCGTGATCCAGGGGGGCGGCGTCCTGATCGAGTACGGCGAAGGGGAATCGGCGAGCCGGGTCGTCGTCCGCAACAACGACCTCTTCGAGCTCCCCGCCCAGGGAGGTCGCGAAGGCTCGGCTGTGCGGTTCGAGACCGAGTTCCGCGGCGAGGACGCGATCACCTCCGCCCTCATCGGCCTCCGCGAGGAGAAGAAGCCCAAGATCGTCTTCACCGTCGGGCACGGCGAGTCTTCGATCAACGAGGTGGATCCGCGCAAGTCGGGGCTCGGGGTCTGGAAGTCGCGTCTGACCTCGGACGGCTCGGAAGTCCTCGAGATCAACCTCATCAAGGACGAGATCCCCGCGGATGCCTCGGCCATGGTCGTGGCCGCGCCCAAGAGCCCGTTCAAGTCGGACGAGATCGCCAAGCTCAAGACCTACTCCGAGAAAGGCGGGCCGCTCCTCTTCCTGTTCGGCGGCCAGTTGAAGACGGGGCTCGAGGACTTCCTCAAGTCGTTCAACCTCGAGTTCGGCAACGGGGCGATGTTCGACCGTCGGCTCAGCCTCCGGGGCCGCCCCGACATCGTGGTCGTGCCGATCGAGGACAAGCTCAAGCACCCGGTGGTGAACTCGCTCGCCAGTCGCGCGGCCTTCTTCCTCTCGGCGTCGCCCATCCGGATCCTGGGCGAGGGGGCCTTGAAGGGCTCGCCGGTCAACCCTCGCTACACTGTGGCGACCCTGCTCCGGACGAGCCGGGATTCGTGGGCCGAGTCCGACCTCACCGACCCCCGGGTCGAATTCAACCAGGGGAAGGACGAGGCGGGCCCGCAGGTCGTCGGCGTGGCGGTGACCGACCGCCCCGAGCCGGGGAAGAACGACGAGCCGATCCCGAAGCTCGTCCTGCTCTCCTCGAACACCTTCGGCGACAACCTCATGCTCAACTGGGAGCCGACGAATGCCAACCTGCTCATGAATGCCCTGAGCTGGTTGCGGGGCCGGCCCGACCTGCAGGGGATCGCCCCCAAGACGCACGTCTCGATGACCCTCGCCGCAGACCCGCTGCTCCAGTCCCGCCTCGTCATGGTGCCGACCGTGATGGGGGCCCTGCTGATCATCGGCTTCGGGATCAGCACCTACTGGCTGCGCCGGGAGTAGTCGAAGACGCTCTACGCGACGAATCCAAAAGGGCCGCGACTGTCCGACTCACGAGTCCCCTTGTCGGTTCCACATGATGAAGAAGCACTCCACCACCATCGCACTGATCGTCCTGTTCTTCGCGGGGATCATCGGCTTGAAGCTCGCCGACATGGCCGCGATCCCCACGGCCGAGCAGCTCCGACAATCGAGCGGCCTGGTCTTCCCGGGGCTCAAGGATGTCCCCGAGGGGGACATCACCCGGGTCGAGGTCCTGCAACATCCCGAGGGGGGCGACCGGCGCCTCGTCTTCGAACGCAAGGGGGAGGCCTGGCAGATCATCGAGCCGGTCGACACGGCGGCCGACTCTCCCAGGCTCGACGCTCTCGTACAGAACCTCAAGAGCCTGCGAGCCTCGCCCGAGGCCGGGACGATCCGCAAGGAGAGCGCGAACTTCGGGCTGAAGACTCCCAGGGCGACGATCCTCGCCTTCAAGAAGGGGGAGCCGACGGCCCTGGCCCGGCTCGACATCGGCAAGGCGTCGCGCGACCGGGTCTACGTCAGGGCGGGCGAGGACGCCGGCATCGAGGTCGTCGAGTCGCGCATCTTTCAGGGGGTCGACAAGCCGGTCGTCGACTGGCGCGATCGGTCCCTCTTCAACATCCCGACGTTCCAGGTCCTGGGCTTCAAGATCACGACCCCCAAGCAGACCGTCGACGCCGAGCGCCGGCAGAACCAGTGGAAGCTGACGCAACCCTTCAACGCCCCCGGCAACGACACGAAGATCGAGGAGACCCTCGCCGAGCTGACCTCGCTCCAGGTCGCGGCGGGCGAGAAAGGCTTCGTCGCCGACAACGTCAAGGACTACAAGCCTTACGGCCTCGACGAAGGTGCGACCAAGGTCGAGCTCTTCACGGCGAAAGGGCCGACGCAACCGTATGTCGTCTATATCGGCAAGGCCAGCCCCGACGAGCCCACCAGGCGCTTCGCCCGCCGAGGCGACCAGGACGACGTGATCCTCGTCGAGGGCAAGGAGCTGAACGGCCTGGGCCTCGACCCTTACAAGTTCCGGGGCCAGAAGGTCGCCGACCTCTCCCCCTCGCTCGTCGACCGGCTCGAGATCAAGGTCTCAGGGCGCGACTTCACCCTCTCGAGGACGGCGAACGGGTGGGTCTTATTGAGCCCCACGCAGGAGATGGCCGACGCCGACACGATCCCGCGGCTCCTCTCGACCCTGGCCGACCTCCAGGCCAGCGAGTTCCTCGGCGCCGAGAGCGTCCCACAGCCGGAGCTGGACCCGCCCTTGATCACGGTGAAGGCCTGGCAGGGCAAGCCGGGCTCTCCCTTGCCGAAGGAGCCGATCGCCAAACGGGATGACCCGCCGGCGGTCGACCTCAAACTTGGCCGACACGACGCGTTGCGGAAATCGATCTACGGCAGGATCGGCGAAGAGCCTGCCATCCTGGCCATCCCCGACACCTTCCTCAAGGAGCTTCCGAGCGACTCATTCGCCTATCGGAACCGCCAGGTCGTCGACCTCAACCCGCCCGAGGTCTCGCGCCTGGTCGTGGAGCGCGATGGACAGGAACTGACGCTGGAACGCGGACTCTCCAACGACCCGAACCGCTGGAAGATGACGGCCCCCGTCGAGGCCTCGGCCGACAACGAGAGCATCACCAAGATCCTCCTGATCCTCTCCAAGCTGACCGCCCAGCGCTTCGTGGCCGACAACCTCGACAAGGCCCGCGAGTACGGCCTGGACAATCCCTCGGTCACGGTCCGGTGGACGATCAGCCCCAACGGGATGCCCACCGCTTCGGAAGGGTCCCAGACCAAAACCCTCCGCATCGGCTCGAGGGTCCCGAAGCAGGACGCCCTCTACTATGCCAACCTGCTCGGGAGCCCGATGGTCTTCACCGTGCTCGAAGGGGCGGCGATCCCCTTCCACGAGGAGTTCCGCAGCCGACAGGTGGTCAGCTTCCCGATGAAGCAGGTCGACCGCGTCACGCTCACCTGGCCGGATCAGACCCTGGCCTTCGGCCACCACCCGACCCCTCGCGGCGGGCCGCAGGACTGGAACCCCCTGCCCGGCTCGGAGAAGCCGTCGTTCGACCTCTCCCGGGTCGACTCGCTCGTCAACGACCTCTCCCGGTTCCGGACGCGCAAGTTCATGCAATACAAGGGACCCTTCCCCAAGGGCACCGGCCTGGACAAGCCCCGACTGACCCTCCGGGTGGACCTCGTCAAGGGGACGAAGCCGCTGTTCCTCCGCGTGGGCGAGCCCATGAACGCCGAGGAGTTCTATGCGACCGTCGACCAAGGAGACGCAGGGACGGTCTTCCTCCTCTCCGGCTCCGGCTGGCCCGACCTCCTCAAGCCGCCGGTCAAGGTCCTCGAGTTGCCCAAGGACGTCTTCGCCCCGGTGCCGAAGTAAGCGGCCTGGCCTGTGTATGTCGTATCGATGATCTCGGCCCTCCTCGATCCATCATGATCGAAGGCGGGTCGAGGTCCTTTGACCGCGAATTACCTGGCCGGTTGTAAACCGCGATCGGGTCGTCCGGCACGGGCGCCCCCCGGTCGGCCACTTCGGCCTGTCAACGGTTGCCAGCGTGGCTACGATACAAGCATGTCGCGGCTGATCGCCTTCATCTGCCTGGCTCTCGCCCTGCTTTGTCCGGTCCTCTGCATCGCGGAGACGGCCGAGGATCGGTGCGGCCCCGCCGATGGCGAGGTTTGCGAGGCGATGGCGGTCGGGGCGGTGATAACCGTCTCCAACGACGGACTCGTCTCGCTCCACGCGCTCGCCCCTTCGCTCGATGGGGTACTCCCGGTCGCGATCTCCCCGCCGGCTTCCCTCGTCCTCTGGTCCTCGACCCGGTGCGACCGCACTCCCCGGGGGTTGCCACCCAACGCAGCGAGGCGCCAGGCCCTCCTCCAACGGTTCCTGTTCTGAGCCGAGGAGCCGCACCGTTTCGGCCCCCCGCCGGTCGCGCGTCATCCTCAATTTCCGGCCCAACGAACAGGAGCATTATGCATGTGTCAACCGCATATATCGCGGCTCGTCCGCGCATTCACTTTGATTGAGATACTGGTTGTCATCGCAATCATCGGCGCCTTGATCGCGCTGCTACTCCCGGCCGTCCAGGCGGCGAGGGAGGCTGCACGACGGGCTCATTGCTCGAACAACCTGAAGCAAGTCGGCCTCGCGATGCACAACTATCACACCAGGCACGACGCATTCCCGCCCGGCTACGTCACCGCGATCTCGAACGATCCGAAGGCGCCCGAGGTCGGCCCCGGATGGGGATGGGGGACCATGATCCTCGGCGACATGGAGCAAAGGCCGCTCTACAACACCGCGAATTTCAGCCTCCAGATCACCGACCCGGGCTCTCTGACCGTCCGGGCGGTGAACCTGAATGCGTATCTTTGCCCGAGCTCGAACCCGGCCGGCGGTCCCGTGTCGCTGACTGACGCATCGGGGACGGTCCTCGTGACCGACCTATCGGCCGGCCAGTATGTCGGCTCGGCCGGTCAGCTCGAGCCATCGGAGTTCCCGGCCTCGAACAACGGGATCTACTACCGGAATAGCCGCGTCGGAATCCGCGACGTCGCCGACGGCTCGAGTACGACGCTGCTGGTCGGCGAGCGGTCGAGGAACCTCGCCGACGCGACCTGGGTCGGCGTCATCCCCGGTGCGAGGGTCTGCACCAATCCCAGGTGGCCGATCCGGCAATGCGAGACCGCGAGCGTCATGGTCGTCTCGCACACCGGCTCCACGACCGGCGAATCGATCATCTACGTGCCGAACGCGAAAGCGGCGGTCGCCGACGACTACTGGAGCATGCACCCCGGCGGATGCGATTTCCTCTTCTGCGACGGCTCGGTGAGGTTCA
The DNA here is from genome assembly GCF_049331405.1 of Singulisphaera chitinilytica. Lineage (NCBI taxonomy): Bacteria > Pseudomonadati > Planctomycetota > Planctomycetia > Isosphaerales > Isosphaeraceae > Singulisphaera > Singulisphaera chitinilytica. The sequence goes on along the minus strand of NZ_CP186274.1, from coordinate 3,138,767 downwards.
TCAAGGAGTCGGTCAACCCGAGGATCTTCGCCGGCCTCTCGACCCGCGCGGGCGGCGAGGTCATCTCGGCCGACCAGTTCTGATCAAGGGATTCGGGGCGAGGGCGTACAGCCTTCGCCCCATCCCTACCCTGTTCGATGCCCGCCTCATTCCTACATCATGGAAAAGCACCACATGAGGACGCAGGCGGCGAGTGCGGCGGTCGTCAGGAGCAATGCCGCCACGCTCGCGATGACCAGGGTGCGATTCCGTCGGGCCCAACGCTGGACGCGGACGGCCCACGAATCCTTGTGAACGGTGACCGGCTCATCGGCGAGCCACCTTTCGACGTCGGCAGCGAGTTCAGCAACCGTCGCGTATCTCGCCTCCGGTTCCAAAGCCATCGCCTTCAGGCAGATCGCCTCCAGCGCGGGGTGGATTTCCGCTCGAATGGCCCGGGGCCTGGGGAATTCCCCGCGTCGCACCTTCTCCAGGACGTCCTCGACGCCCCCCTCGAATGCGGCGCGGCCCGTCAGCAGGTGGTACAAAGTCGCACCCAGGCTATAAACGTCGGTGGTCGGTCCCAGGCGGTCCAACTGCCCGTTGGCCTGCTCGGGGCTCATGTACGCGGGAGTGCCGATCGGGGAGCCGGCGACCGTCGATGCCGGGGTGCCGGAGCCGAGCGTGACCGGATCTTTCGCATCCTCGGCGGTCTCGCCCCCGGCCCTTGCCAGGCCCCAATCCATGAGGAGGGTTTCGCCGAACCGACCGACCATGATGTTCTGCGGCTTGACGTCCCGGTGCAAAACACCCCGACTATGTGCATAGGAAAGGGTGTCGCAGACGACGCGGAACCGATCGAGGAGGCGCCTGAGCGCCAGGGTCCGCTCGCCGGAATCGCGGGAGTCATTGCGACGCGATTGGTCGATCGCCTCCTCGAGCGTGATGCCTTCGATCATCCGCATCGCGTAGTGCGGCTCCCCGTTCTCGGAGAGTCCGAGGCTGTAGACGGGCACAATTCCCGGGTGCTCCAGCCTCCCGTTGATCTCGGCCTCGACCAGGAACCTGGCTCGACTCGCGGCCCGGCCGGCGAACTCCGGCCGGATCATCTTGAGGGCGACCTCGCGATGCAACTCCTCGTCGCGGGCGCGGTAGACGACGCCGAGCCCGCCCTCCGCGTGCAGGCCCAGGATGTGAAACCGCCGAGATGAAGACGTCCCCGCCACGCTCGCGGACGACGCAGGCGCGTCGCCGACTTCGAGCCTCGTTCCAGGAGGTTCCGCCCGGGCCGCACGATCTTCGAATGCGTCCTCGACCAGTGAGGCATGCGCCCCGAGGCGGCTCATGTATTCCTCACGAGACGGCTTCTCGCCCAGGCGTTCGCGCCAATCGAGTTCTGCGGCCAGGAGCTCGCGGAGCAAGACCGAACGAGCGGGCTCGCGATCCACACCGAGGTATTCCTCGATCCGCGGCCGGAGGCCTTTCTTCCAGGCCGACTCGAAGCGGTCGCATATCTCGTCGACGTGCTCCACAAGCGTGGCCGACAAGGCGTCTAGCCCGGTTCCCCGGACGCTCATGACTCTTCCTCCGGCTGCCATCGTTTGCGGATGGCCTCGAGCTTGCGTTCGACCGAGCGCAGGCTGATGTCGAGCCGAGCCGCGATCTCCTCGTTGGCGTGGCCTTCCATCCGCATGACGGCGACCTGTCGTAGCGAATCGTCCTTGAGCCCCTCGAGGCGAATGCGGCACTCCTCGGCGACCATCGCCGCGAATTCCGGGGTCGGTTCCGAGCCGACGACTTCCGCCAGGGCACGCCGGGCGTCCGGCGTCGTGCCATCGAATGCGGCCTCGCCCAATACGCGGCCCCCGCCTCGCTTCAACTGATGCTCGCGTCTCAAAAGGTTCGCCGCCTTGCGCGCGGCGATGGTGACCAGTAGCCGCCAGAGGTCGTCGCGATCGCCGAGCCTGGGATAGACACCCGCCGAGATCCCTTCGAAGACGCTGTCGAGCACGCTCAGCGCCACATCCTCTTCATCGGCCAGGCCGCGCCGGGCCGAACGCAGCCGATGCCGGGCGAGCTGGGCGAGCTGCTCGAAGTAACGCCCCCAGAGGCCACGTGAGGCGTCGTCCAGGTCGCCCGCTCGAATCTCGTCGATCCAGTGCGTGACCGACCCACCACCGTCGATCGTCATGCTTCACCTCCCTCGCGGCCGGGCGATACCGAACGATCATGCAGGCGAGACATTCTAGGGATGATCCCGATCCATGGTTCGCTCCAAAGGTCGTTTTCTCGAATCTTTGGCCCGATTGGCGGTTTGGCGCGACGGCCGGTGATTAGAGGTCGGGCAGCACGGCGGGGGTCGCCGTCGAGCCCCACGGTGGGCCGGTCGACCTGGCCCAGCTCGGGAGGACGAGCCATGAATCGCATGCAATCGAAGATGTTGGCCGGGGCGCTCGGGGCCTTGATCCTCATGACGGGCTCGGCCCGGGCAGGCTACATGACCGCCGGGGCGGCCACGCCGAGCTATCCGTCATCGCCTCGCGTTGGCGGCTACGTCGGAGGTCAGACCGCATCCGGATACTACGGCGGTTACATCCTCACCGAGCCGACGCGATCGTACAGGTCGTCTGCCGGGAGCTTCACCAAGCATCGGGCCAATCCCGCCTACGACCCCTCCGGCCGCCATGATGGGCTTGCCCGACCCTGGCTCAGGTGAAATCGCGAGGGATGAGTTCCAGGCGGTATGTCCGGGTGGCCGGCGATGGGCCGACCACCATCCTCCTCAAAGGTCCAGAGAAATCGGGAGTCGAGAGATGATTCGTCGACGATTGATGGGCGTTGTCGGAGCCTTGACTGTAGCGGCCTTGACGGCGGCCCTGCCGATGCCAAGCCATGCGGGAGACCCGTCGCGGGCGGGCCATTGCTGCGAGGACAAGTGCGATTGCAGCGGCTGCTGCAAGGCCTGTTGTCATTCGGGATGCGAGCAGGGCAAGTCCGCGCCAAGCGTCGTGAAGCCCCAGGATCCAGGGGCGATATGAGAGCCGAGAGGGTGAGGCTCGAGCCGCCTGGTCAACGGCGAGCTCGCCGAGGTCTTCGCCGGCGAGCTCCGACTCCTTCGCTTCCCCGGTATTCCCGAAGGCTCCGCGGCCAGGCCCGTAGCTTTTCAGCCATTCCGTAAGGGTCTCCTCGACCTCCTTACGTTTGGTAGGCCCCGGCTTGCGTGGAATGGACGCCGGCCCTTCCGATCGAAGCCCATCTCGTCGCTGGCCTTCAGTCGGCGGGCCAGGCGCCCAGGAGCTTCCTCACGAGGATCAACTGCCCCAGGTGGTAGGCTGTGTGGTCGACCACGAGGAGGATCTCGCGGAGATATGTTTGATCGGTGCCGTGGGGCGTGATGTCGGCGAGGCCGATCTTGGGGTCTCGCGCCAGTTCCTGGAGCCTGGCGCGATCCTCGCGCACGGTGGCGATGCTCTGTCCCCAGGCTTCGGCGCCGGGCGGCTCCGGCGATTTCGGCCAGTATTCCGCGGGCCACTCCAGCTCGTCGTATCGCCCGGGCAGCGAGAAATCCAGGATGTCGCGCTGCACGATCCGGATATGCTCGAGGAGTTCCCAGGCCGAGTGCGGCAGCCCATCCGGCCGGACGCCGCGAAGGTCTTCGGGCATTTCACGCAAGGCATCTTCGAGGCTGACGTGAGCCTCCGACCAGCCGAGGGATCGAGCCAGGAGATCACGAATCGCGGAGTCGGTAGACATTCGTGTAATCCTCGTAGCGGGTGTCGACGAAGCTCGTGGAAACGACAGGCGGGCCATTCTTCGATGATTCTAGAGTTGGCCGCCACTCCCAGGCGAGGGATCCCCGCTCGCCCCTTCGTCGAAGACCGTGACCGACAACAACCCGACCGCGAGCGCCGTCTCCTCGGCCTTCGGCCTCGGGGTGGGCCGGCATGGCGAGATCTACCGGCTTTCTTTACAATCGGAGTTAAGAGGCTTCCTACCCACTTTTCCCGGAGACGCACGTGCTGCGCATCGTGACCTATCCCCACCCTGCGCTTCGATATGAGTCGAAACCGGTCACTCAGATCGACGACGCCTTGAGGTCCAACGTTCGCCAGATGTTCGACCTCATGTACGAGGCCAAAGGGATCGGTCTGGCCGCGAATCAGGTGGCGATACCCTATCGGTTCTTCGTCCTGAACCTCACGGCCGATCCGGCGCAGAAGGAAGAAGAACACGTCTTCATCAACCCAGAGATCGTCAAGCGGCACTCCTCCGACGAGGAAGAGGAAGGCTGCCTGAGCTTCCCCGGCCTCTATTTCAAGGTCCGGCGCCCCAAGCGGATCAAGGTCCGCGCGTTCAACATCAAGGGGGAGCCGGTCGAGATCGACGCGGACGACCTGGTCGGGCGGGCCATCCAGCACGAGACCGACCACCTCGCCGGCAAGCTCTACATCGACCTCCTCGGCCCGCTCGGCCGCCACTCGGTGAACTCGAAGCTCCGCGACTTCGAGACGAAGTTCCGCGAGATGCAGGCCGCCGGCGAATACCCCAGCGACGACGAGATCCGGAAGCAACTCGACGCGTTATGACCTGAATTGATCTGCTCCGAAGGATCCCCTCCGTTCATGCCAATCCGCTCTCGCATCGTGATGCTCGGGACCAAGGACTTCGCGCTCCCCACCTTCCTGGAGCTCTGCGACAAGGGTGCGCCCGTCGTGGCGCTGATCACCCAGCCGGATCGCCCGCAGGGGAGGAAGCAGGAGCTGATCCCGAGCCGGATCAAGGTCGCGGCGCAGGAACGAGGGATCCCCGTCTTCCAGCCCGAGGACGTGAACGCCGCCGAGGCCCTCGAGGTCGTCCGCTCCTACGCGCCCGACCTCATCATCACCGCGGCCTACGGCCAGATCCTCTCGGCCGAGCTGCTGGGCATCCCCCCGCTCGGCGGGATCAACCTGCACGGCTCGATCCTGCCGAAATACAGGGGGGCCTCGCCGGTCGCGCGTGCGATCCAGAAGGGGGACGCCGAGACGGGCGTCACCGTGATCCGGATGACCCCCAGGATCGACGCGGGCGGGATGATCTCCGTCGCCAAAACGCCGATCGGGCCCGACGAGACCGCCGGGGAGCTCGAGGAGCGGCTCGCGGTCCTGGGAGCCCCCCTGATCGTGCGTGCGGTCGAGGCGATCGAGGACGGGACGGCCGAGCTCCTGCCCCAGGCGAAGGCCAAGGTCACCCGGGCCCCCAAGCTCACCAAGGAGGAAGGGGCCATCGACTGGACGAAGTCGGCCCAGGCGGTCCACGACCACGTCCGGGCCATGCAGCCCTGGCCGATGGCGTACACCTTCTGGAAGCGTCCCCTGTCGGCCGACCCCGAGCCGATGCGGCTGATCATCCACAAGACCGAGGTGGTCGAGGGAGAAGGAGCGCCGGGGCTCGTCCTCGAGGCCATCAAGGATCGGCTCGTCGTGGCCGCGGGCGGGGGGGGATCCGTGCGGATCCTGTCGCTCCAGGTCCCCGGCAAGAAAGTCTTTACGACCGCCGAATTTCTCCGGGGTCATCGCATCCTCGATGGCGAGACGCTCGGTCTCTGAGTCGACAGGTTCGGGACCATCGGACGAACCAAGGGCCGCAACGGTTCCCTTAAGCTTGCGGCATTGGTACAATCATCCGTCGATTTGCCCCGAGGAAACGACCCTTTAACCTCCTGGCTATCTCGGCCAAGAGGATGACCTATGCCCGACAGAACTGACTCGCCTAAAAAGCTTTATATCGAGACGGTCGGCTGCCAGATGAACGTGCTCGATAGCGAGCTCGTCGTCGGGTCGCTCCGCAGTGAAGGGTACGTCCTCACCGACGACATCAGCCAGGCCGACACGATCCTGTATAATACGTGCTCGGTCCGCCAGCACGCCGAGGACAAGATCTACAGCGCCCTGGGGCGGATCCGGAAGCTCAAGGAGGTCAAGCCGCACGTCTCGATCGGCGTCCTCGGCTGCATGGCCCAGAAGGATCAGAACCAGATCCTCAGGCGAGCCCCTCACGTCGACGTCGTGATCGGCCCCGGGCAGTTGATGCGAGTGTCCGAGCTCCTGGCCAAGGCCAAGGCCGAGAAGGCCCCGCAGATGGCGGTGAGCCTCCCCAGGTCGGGCGGATCCAGGGATGAGGTCACGGCGAGCTTCGCCGAGTACGACCCGATGCGCGAGCCGGCCATGCGGCCGTCGAGCTTCCAGGCGTTCGTCCGCATCATGATGGGCTGCGACAAGTTCTGCACGTACTGCATCGTGCCGTCGGTCCGGGGCCCCGAGCAGAGCCGGCCCCCCGAGGTGATCCTGGCCGAGGCGAGGCAGCTCGCCGACCAGGGGGTCAAGGAGATCACGCTGCTCGGGCAGACGGTCAACAGCTACAAGTACCGCCAGCCCGACGGCCGCACGACCCGCCTCTCCGATCTCCTGATGGGCCTTCACGAGATCGAAGGCCTGCGCCGGATCAAGTTCATCACGAACTTCCCGAACGACATGACGGATGACCTGCTCCAGGCCATCCGCGACCTGCCCCGCATCTCGCGCTACCTGCACGTCCCCGCGCAGAGCGGCTGCGACGAGATGCTCAAGCGGATGAAGCGGCTGTATACGGTCGCCCTCTACGACGACATGATGGCGAGGATCCGGGAGACGGTCCCCGACGCGGCCGTCACCAGCGACTTCATCGTCGGCTTCTGCGGCGAGACCGAGGAATCGTTCCAGCGCTCCATCGCCCTGATCGAGCGCTCACGCTTCAAGAACAGCTTCATCTTCAAGTACAGCCCGCGCCAGGGGACCAAGGCCGACCTCCTCTACAACGACGACGTCCCCGAGGAGGTCAAGAAGCGGCGCAACAACGACATGCTCTCGGTGCAGAACGCGATCTGCCTCGAGGACAATCGCGAGTTCCTGGGCAAGACGGTCGAGGTGCTGGTGGAAGGCCCGAGCAAGTCGGCCGCGAGGAAGGGCAACGGCTCGGGCGAGGTCACGCAGTTGACCGGCAGGACGACGTGCGACCGCATCGTCGTCTTCGACGGGCACGAGCGGTTACAGGGGGAGTTCATTCCAGTCACGGTCGAAGACGCGAGCGCGGTGACGCTCTTCGGCCGGGTCGTTACCGTGGATTCGACCGCGCCTCTGGCGTGAGGGGGATGGGGGATGGGAAGCCCGCTCAACGACCTGGTGGGTCGTTGGGCCGCGATGGTCGGGATTGATGTGTCGCTGGTCCCGACGTCCGCCGCCCTGCAGGCCCAGTTCGCCGGGGTTCCGGACCCTTGTCAGCCGGGCGCCAGTCCCGAGGCCATCGCGGCCTGGGAAGGCCGCTACGGCTTCAGGCTCCCGGCGGGGCTACGCGCATGGCTCGGGCTCTCCAACGGGTTCTACCTCAACGGGCCGATCATCCACCCGCTCTCGGGGATCGGCCCGATGGTCCCCTTCGCCAAGGTGGAGAACCTGCTCGTCCAGCCGGAGAGCTGGTTCGAGCTCGGCAACCCGAACGTCGAGACCGTCTGCATCGACCTCGCCTACCACTGGCCCGAGGGGGACTGCCCGATCTTCACCTCGGGCGACGACCTCTCGCTCAGCCGCCCGAAGATCATCGCCCCCAGCTTCAACACCTGGTTCCTGGAGCTGCTGAGGCGTGGCGGGCGCGAATACTGGTTCGAACCCGGCTACCACGACCTGGGCGACCCCTGGGATCAGCATCGACGCAGGACGCCGGTCCCCCCCCTGCCCGACCGCCTGCGCCCGTTCGCGCCCCAGGTCCTGCCGCTGATGCGCCCTGGGGCCGATGATCGCTCCATCGCCAACACCTTCGGCCTGAGCCGGGGGGACGTCGAGGCACTCTTCCGCCACCTCCAGCACGGTTCCACGAACTTTGCCGGCTGAGGCTCAATCGGTGAGGTCATCGCCATGGCGGAACAATCCTCGGCAATCCTCGGATGGCTCCGCACGATCCACGACGACCCGGAGCTCTGCAAGCAGTGGCTCTCGAGCCTCGGCGTGCGCGACGCCGAGCGAGGGGCCCGCGACCTGAGGGACCTCGCCCTCCGGACCGACCAGAGCGCGATCCTGGGCTCGCTCACCCGGCACCTCGACGTCCTCCTGCCCCGCTGCCCCGACCCCGGGATGGCCCTGACGAACCTGGAACGCTTCGTCTCCGCCAGCCCCGACCCCGAGGCCACCCTGCGCCTCCTGTCAAGCAACGTGCGGCTGGTCGAGATCCTCGTGCAGCTCTTCAGCACGAGCCAGCATTTCAGCGAGCTGATGATCCGGGATCCGAACCTCCTCGAATGGCTCCGAGGGGGCGCCGAGCGTCGCGACCGCGAGGCCCTCATCGCCGACCTCTGGGACGAGCTCGAGTCCGCACAGGGGGAGGAGGCCGAGCGGCTCATCCTGCGCCGGTTCCGTCGGCGGGAGATGCTCCGGATCGGCTACAACGACATCGTGCGCGGCACGCCGCTCGAGGTCGTGACCCTGGACCTCTCGCACCTCGCCGACGCCTGCGTCGAGGGGGCGTACCGGCTCGCCCGCCGCCGCGCGGTCGCCCGCCACGGCGAGCCGCTCGGCCCCGACGAGGCCCCCGCGCGGTTCGTGGTGCTCGCCCTCGGCAAGCTCGGCGGCGAGGAGCTGAATTACAGCTCCGACATCGACCTGATCTTCCTCTACGACAACGAGGGGCAGACGGCCGGCCCCAGGACCGTCTCGAACGCCGAGTTCTTCGCGAAGATGGGGAGCGACGTCGTCCGGCTCCTCTCCGACCACACGTCGCTCGGGATCGCCTATCGGGTCGACATGCGCCTGAGGCCCGAGGGGGATCAGGGTGCCCTGGCTCGATCCCTGGGCGCGACGCTCGGCTACTACGAGACGAGCGGACGGACCTGGGAACGCCAGGCCCTGATCAAGTGCCGGCCTATCGGCGGAGATCTCGGCCTCGGCCAGACCTTCCTCGACGCGATCACCCCGTTCATCTATCGCCGATATCTCAGCGGCACCGAGATCAGCGAGATCAAGGCGATGAAGCGCCGGATCGAGCAGCGCACGGTCTCGGCGGGGACCGCGGAGGTCGAGGTCAAGACCGGGCACGGCGGGATCCGCGACGTCGAGTTCGTCGTCCAGTTCCTCCAACTCCTCCACGGCGGGACGTACCCGAAGGTCCGCCACTCGAACACGCTCCAGGCCATGTCGCAGCTCGAGATCGTCGGCTGCCTGACGGGCGAGGAGCGCGGGATCATGGAGAACACGTACCGGTTCCTCAGGCGGGTCGAGCACAGGCTCCAGACCATGTTCGACCGCCAGACGCACGAGATGCCGCGCGACCTGGAGGAGCAGCGGACCCTGGCCATCCGCATGGGCTATCCCACGGCCTCGGCCTGGGAGGATCGGACCGGCCCCGCCCAGCGTTTTCTCTCCGACTACCGGGCGAAGACCGAGTTCAATCGCCGGATCCTCAACCACCTGCTCCACGACGCCTTCCGCGACGACTCGGGAGAGGCGGCCGACCCGGTCGTCGACCTCGTGCTCGACCCCAACCCCAGCCCGGAGCTGGTCGCCGAGGCCCTGGCCAAGTTCCCCTTCCTGGACCCGCAGACCGCCTATCAGAACCTGATGGCGCTGGCTCGTGAAGATATCCCGTTCCTTTCGCAGGCGCGCTGCCGCCACTTCCTGGCGGCGATCGCGCCCCGGCTCCTCCAGGCCGTCAGCCGCGCCCCCGATCCCGACATGGCGCTGACGAACCTGGAAAAAGTCTCGGCGTCGCTGGGGGCCAAGGCGATCCTCTGGGAACTCTTCAACTTCAACCCGCCCACGCTCCGGCTCTACGTCGAGCTCTGCGCGAACAGCCAGTTCCTCTCCGAGATCCTGATCAACAACCCGGGCATGATCGACGAGCTGATGGATACCCTCGTCGTCGATCGCTCGCAGGCGTCCCAGGCGATCAAGGCGGAGGTGGCCGAGCTGAGCAAGGGGGCCGAGGACCTCGCCCCGATCCTCCACAGCTTCCGCAACAAGGAATGGCTCCGCGTCGGGATCAGGGACATCCTCGGGCGCGAGCCGATCCGTGACGTGACCCGGGAGCTCGCAGATGTCGCCGAGGCGATCGTCGCCCAGGTGGCCCGCGAGCAGTGGGACCGCCAGGTCGCGAAGTACGGCACGCCGCACCGGGCCGACGACGGCAAACGCTCGCGCTGGGCGATCCTCGGGCTCGGCAAGCTCGGCGGGCGGGAGCTGAGCTATCACAGCGACCTCGACCTGATCTTCCTCCACGAGTCGGACGGCGAGACCCGGGGGGAACGGAGCCCGATCAGCAACGACCAGTTCGTGACCGAGGTCGTCAGGCGCGTGCTCAAGGCGCTCGGCGGCGCCGCAGGTGGCTCGGCCCTCTACACGGTCGACACCCGGCTCCGCCCGCACGGTGCCTCCGGCCCGCTGGTCGTGACGCTCGACGCCTTCCGCACCTACTTCGAGGAGACGGCGCACCCCTGGGAGCGACTCGCCCTGACCCGGGCTCGCGTGGTCTTCTCGAACGGCGGCTTCGGCAAGGTGGTCTCCGAGGCGATCCTGGGTGTCCTCTCCGCGCCGGTCGATCCGGCCTCGCTGGCGCGAGAGGCGATCGCCATGCGCCGTCGGCTGGAGGAAAACCGGGGACGCAACGACCTCAAGCGCGGGGCGGGAGGGCTCGCCGACATCGAGTTCCTGGTCCAGTACCTGCAGCTCGTCAACGCCCAGAAGTCTCCCGATATGATCAAGTCGAACATCTGGGATGCGCTCGATGCCTTGCGGCGCGGCGGGGTCCTCCCCGCGCCGATCGCCGCGGAGCTGCGCGACGCCTACGAGTTCCTCAGGACGGTCGAGAGCCGGCTCCGCCTCGTCCACAACCGGAGCATCAGCAGCCTCCCCGAGCAGCCCGAGGAGCTGGCCCGCCTGGCCCGCCGGCTCAACTACGGGCAGGACGACCCCGCCTCCTGCTCCAGGGCTTTCGACGACGACATCGAGAAGCACACGCGCCGGACCCGCGCGATCTTCCAGCAGGTCATGGGCGAAGCAACGAGCTGACATTCGCCGCGATCATATCTCGGCCCTTTCACTTCAAAACCTGAAAACCAGATCAGGCGACATCGGTGGGCCCCCGCGCAGAGCCGACGAACTCTCCCGATCTCGTCGGGACTTTTTTGCTTGCTCATGTCTGCCTCTTCCAATCCCTGCACTTTGCCTATAACGTAGACTCAGGCGCCGCGAGTCTCGGGGGCGCAACCTACATCGAGGACGAAGCCAGCGGAGATCGCGAAACGCGAGCAAGACCCCATCGACAGCCGCGCCCTTGATTTCGCAACGATCGAGCCCGCAGTCAATGAGGAATGCTTCTATGCAGAGCCGACTCGCACTCCACCCTGATGTCGTCGATAGCATGCTGGAAGATCGGGTCCTCATGGACGCCTCGCAGCGCTCGCCGCGCGCGACGCCCCCCGTGGCGCCGATGGTCCTCACCACGTCGGGATTCGTGATCCTCCCCGCCGCGTCCGCCGCCTTCGCCCCGACCGGGGCCATCGACCCGATCGGCGGGAACGGAAATTTTGGCCTGAACCTGTCCGCGAAGTTCTACATGACGGGCTTCGGCCTCTCGGTCATGAAGATCGGCAACGCCTCCGGCGACCCCGCCCTCGGAGCCGTTGACCAGGCCACCTTAAGGACCATCGACAGCACCGACACCGGGGTTCCGACCTCCCTCAACCCGACCGTCAACGTCGCGCAGCCCCCCGCCAACCCGGCCGGCCAGAGCCTGCCGCTCAACCCCGGCAGCGGCTTCCTCTTCATCGGCCAGTCCCAGGGTTCGATCCTGCCGGGAGGCCCGACCCCGGGGCGGACCTTGCCGACGCTTCAGCCATACGCCCCGCTCGCCCCGATGAGTCCGATCACCCCGAACGAGCCGACCCAGGCCCTCCCGGAAACGCCGGGCGAGGTTGAGACCAACCCACAGGACTCGGGCGCAGGGCTCGCGCCGGGGGTTCGAGGCCTCGAAACCTCGAATCCGCCCGAAGTTGCGAACGGCCTGAGCATGTCCCCGGTCGAAATCGGGTCTCGCACGTTCGACCCGGCTGATTCAGCCGCGGAGCCGGCCTTGCTGGATCTCTCGAGCCTCGAGTTGCCGCTCGCCCCGTCGGATTCGACAGACTTCCTCGACCCCATCGAGCCGAAGCCGGGGGATTGGCCCGAAACTGAGAAGGCTGAGCCGACGGACGTGTCGGAATTCAAGGCACCGATCCGAGGTCTCCTCTATTTCGCGGGGACTACGCCCATCGCGCAGGTAGTGCTGCCGGCCGACGCCATCGCGGATGTGGAGACCTCTCCTTCCCTCTGAATGACACGAGGCTCCTCTCGAGCCCTTCCCAAAGTCATCGGGCAGGGAAGGTCGAGAGGAGCCTCGTTGGTCTGAGGCCATCACGAGTCGTCGCGATGGCCTGGAGGTAAGTCCGAGTCGATTACTCGGCTTTATCCTTGTCCTTGGCCTTGCGCTCGCGGAGCGCCCGCTCGTAGCTCTCGCGTTGCTCCCGGAAGATGGACAGGAGGTCGTCCTTCTCGCCGGGCTTGGTGAGGTCCTGCCCCTTCTTGGTCACGGCGATGAAGCCGATGCACATCTCGTCGGTGGTGGCTTCGCCCCATGTCACGAGCTTGGGGGGATGGCTCGGGTTGTGGGGGTTCCCTTCGGAGTTGTCGAAGTGGGCAACCACGTTCACCAACGTGCCCTTCGGCAGTTCGATCGGCTTCTCGAAGTCGTACGTGTACTGCCAGCCGAAGTCCCAATCCGAGATCTTGATCAGGTCCTGCGTGCGGCCGTCCGGGAAGGTCAGCGACATCTTCATGTCGTGCCCAAGGAGGTGCATGTGGGGGGCAACCGACCAGGCGACGAGGTCAACCGGGACCGGCCAGGCGGCCTTCACCTCGATGTTCGATTCATTCGGCGGCAGCTTGAGGTCGTGCTTCATCGCGGCCGACCAGTGCAGGATCGACTTCACCGGCGTCTTGGAGAAGTAAAGCCCGATCTTCGAGCGGTCGGTCTCGGCCTTGCCGTTGGGGTGGTAGTGGATCTGCACCACCACGTCGGCCCCCTTGGGCAGTGATCGCCCCACGCCGTCGCTCAGGGCCGAGGGGATCTTGCCGGGGGCCCATCCGTCGAGGTCGCCGTGGAACTCGATCCCGGGGCCGGAGAAGCAGGTATAACCCTGGCCGGGCTCCGCTTCATCCTTCTTGCGGGCAGCCCCATGGTTGTCGACGAAGCCGAGGATGTGGTGGACGACCCGGGCGTTGCCCGGCCGGTACTCGACGGCTGAGATGTACACGTCTTCGGGCAAGTTCGTGGGGAGCACGAAGCAGCGGTAGATGTCCTCGCCCGACGCGGGGATCGAGAACTCCTCGGGGAGTTCGAGCACGAGGTCGGGCGTGCCGTGGAGCCAGCCGTCGGCGAACTGCGCGGGGGGCGGGAGCTGGGAGCAATCCCCCTCGGGGGCCCCGGCGTCGGCCCAGACCCTCAGGGCCTCGATGTCCTGCTGCGAGAGCGAGCGGTCGTGCTTGAACTTGGGCCCGAAGCCCGCATCCGCCTTCCAGGGGGGCATCTGCCGGTCCTCGACCACGTTGGCGAGGTCGTCGGCCCGCTTCTTCGCCTGGTCATACGTGTCGAGGGCGAACGGGCCGATCTGGCCGCGACGATGGCACTCCTGGCAGTTCTTCTGGATGATCCGCGAGACTTCGTTCGAGTAGGTCGGGATGACCTTGGGCTCGACGGGCCTGGGGATCGGGCAGCCCACCGGGGCGACGAACGCGTTATTGATCGGGCGGCCGTCGAGGAGGGCGGCGAGGGCGTCCTGGAGATCATTGCCGTTGGGGTGGGCGTTCCGCTTCTGGCGTGCGACGAACTGGTCGTCGATCCGGCCGTGATAGCGGATCTTCTGGGCGGAGTCGATGACGAAGGCCTCGGGGGTCACCGTGGCGCCGAGCTTCGCCGCGACCTTGCCGCCGCGGTCCCGGGCGACGGGGAACTTCAGTTCGAAGTCGCGGGCGTGGGTCGTGATCTCGGCGTTGGAGAGATCCGGGTCGACGCAGATGCCGACCAGGTTCAGCTTCGAGGCCGGGTACTCGTCGCGAAGCCGGTTCAGGGTCGGGCTATAGGCGTTGGAGATCGGGCATTCCGTCGAGTAGAAGACGACGACGGTGGCACCATCCTTGGGGGCGCCGAGGTCGACCTTCTTCCCGTCCACGCCAAGGACGTGGGCGAGGATCGCCTTGTCCTCACCCTTTTCCTTCTCCGTCTCCGCGGCGACGGCGATCCCGGCCAGGCATGATCCCAGGATCATGAGCCCCAGGCCGTTCCGCGTCCACTTCCTCGGGTCGACTCCCGTCATCGAGCATCTCCTGTGAGGCATGTCCCCGCGCGGACGCTCCCGGGATCCAACATCGATTCCCGTTGGCGTGTCGGGGGCCATAACGCATCCCGGAGCCCGCGTTTGGCAGCGAGCCCGACTTCATCATAGTCAATCGACCACGAAGAAGACTCGTGAATTTCCGGCGCAGACGACAACCCACGGGCCCTCGGCATCCGGACCTCCCAGATCGAAGGCTCCAAGGATCACCAGGATATTGACTTACGAGCCCGTGGAATCGATTGACATCGACATATTAGTTTAGCGAGGAGTTTGCGTCGACGCCGGGGGCGTCGGTGCCTCCTGGTGATGATGGTCGTCCCCCTCGGCGGCGGAGGCCACGGCCATCAGGCCGAACCCGGCGAGGAGCGCCAGCGAGAGCTTGAGGCGGTCGTGCGAGTGGAACTGGAGCTCGGGGAGCAGGTCGCTCAGCGAGATGCAGAGGAAGGTCCCGGCGGAGAAGGCGAGGGCCCCGGCGGTCACCGCCGTGCCGGAGTCGGGGCTGAGCTTGCCCAGGCCGACGAAGAAGAAGAGGGCGCCCAGCGGGATCATGAGCGCGAAGCCGAGGTTCACGAGATGCGCGGTGAGCCTGGGAACGCCCGCGCGGAGCATCAGGCTCACGATCGTCAGGGCGTCCGCCGGCTTGTGGACGACGGTGGCGAGGAAGACCCCCCAGCCCGCCGCACCGACCGCCGTGCGATCGGCGTCGCTCGCGGCCACGGCGCTGGCGAGGGCCACGCCGCCGGCCAGCGAGTGTGCCGCGAGTCCGAAGGCGGCCGCCCCCCAGTGCAGCGAGCTCCCCTTCGTGGATGACCCGGGTTTCCCGGGCGCGGCCGCGTGGACGAGGCCGGCGGAGTGCCCACGGCCCTCGGCGTGCTCGTGGGGATGCGTCGGGCAGGGCTCGGTCGGGTCGGCCGGGGCCTCGTGGTGGTGGAAGGCGAAGAACCGCTCGAGGAAGAAGAGCGAGACGAGGCCGAGAGCCGACCACCTCAGCGAATTCGCCGAGCCGAGCCGGACGGCCTCGGGCATCATGTGGAAGAAGACCGCGCCGAGCATCGCGCCGGCGGAGAGGCTCAGGTAGACCTGGAGGCGTGTGTGCGTCAGCACCGTCGCGAGGGGCAGGATCCCGCCCAGCAGGCTGGAGATCACGATCGCCAGGCAGAAGAACACGAGGATCGTCGTCATTACCCTTGGCAGTCCCCGCGCCGGTCTCTAATCTCTTGTTCCGCCGACGGCCCGCGGAAATAATAATAGGCAGAAAACGATCCGGGTCACGGAGCCTCGCCGCTACCGCATCCTCGCCCGACGGCTGGCCGACGCACCCGGGCAGAACCCCGAGGTCACATCTCATGGCCAAGCTGAGCGAACCGGAAATCCTCGAGAAGCTGCCCGCAGCCAAGGGCTGGGAGCATCATGGCGACATGTTGGTTCGCTCCTGGCAGTTCCCATCGTTCCGACGGGCCCTGGAGTTTGTCAACCAAATCGCCGCACTGGCCGAGAAGCACGACCACCACCCCGATATCTTGCTGAGCTATCGCCACGTGAGGCTCGAGCTCTCGACGCACTCCGAAGGGGGGCTGACCCCGCAGGACTTCGAGTTCGCCCTCGAAGTCAACGAGATCTCGACCGACCGCTGAGCGCGATATCAGCCCAGGTCGATTTTTCAACAGACGAAAAACCCCCGACAGTCATGCCGGGGGTTTCTCTTGTTCCAGTTGGCGGGCCGGGAATGGCCAGGCCGAATCGGCTCAGTTCGCCGGGCGCTTCGGGCCGGACTGGCCGGGGGCGAGGCGGCGATACTTCGTCTTCGGGAGGTTGTAGACTCCCTTTTCCGGGGTCCAACGCTCATCTTCCTGGAGAAGGGCCAGGCGTTCTGCCCTCGTGAGGACGTTGCGAGACCGGGCCAGCGAGCTAGCCTTCTTCAAGCTCTTGTCGATCGACATCCGCCAAGCTCCCTCAATACCGAAGCCGAAAGCACTATCACGGCATCCCATAATCCAACGCGCACGAACTCGGCGGCGTTGCGAAGTTGAGCATATTACCGTAACCGATCCCGTCGACGCAAGCCGCAATGCGGCAAACCTCGACGCCGGGGTCGCTCGGCCCTTTGTTGGGGCCCCTCGGCGCGTAAGATGGTCTCTTCGCCCAAACCGAACGAGCGATTCCCCTTCTTGCGAACCACCCGACGATGAATCTTCCCGAATCACCTCCCCTGCCCCCACCGCCCCTGCCTCCGCCCGTCTCGCGTCGTCTCCTCTCCATCGACGCATACCGCGGCTTCGTGATGTTCCTGATGATGGGCGAGGTCTTGCAATTCTGCGCCGTGGCCTCGGCGATCCCGGCGAGCGTCTTCTGGAAGACGCTCTGCCACCACCAGGAGCATGTCGAGTGGGTCGGCTGCGTGCTCCACGACATGATCCAGCCGTCCTTCTCGTTCCTCGTGGGCGTCGCGCTCCCCTTCTCGCTGGCGAGCCGCTCGGCCCGGGGTCAGTCGAAGTTCCGCCTGACCTTGCACGCCTTCTGGCGGGCCTTCATCCTCATCGCGTTGGGCGTCGCCCTGCGCTCGGTCGGCCGGCCGTTCACGAACTACACGTTCGAGGACACGCTCAGTCAGATTGGGATGGGCTATGGCTTCCTCTTCTTATTAGGGCTCGCCCCGAGGAAGGCCCAGTGGATCGCGCTCGGCCTGATCCTGGTCGGATACTGGGCGGCGTTCGCCTTCTACCCGTTGCCCGGCAGCGACTTCGACTATTCCCAGACGGGGACCACGGCCGACTGGGCACACAACCTCAAGGGGTTCGCCGCGCACTGGAACAAGAACACGAACCCGGCCTGGGCCTTCGACCGCTGGTTCCTGAACCTCTTCCCCAGGCCGAAGCCCTTCCTCTTCAACGGCGGCGGCTACGCGACCTTGAGCTTCATCCCGACCCTCGGGACGATGATCCTCGGCCTGCTCGCGGGGGGCGTCCTGCGGAGCGACCGGAGCGACAAGGGCAAGCTCGCCTGGCTGGTGGTCGCGGGGGTGGCCAGCCTCGGTATCGGCTATGGCCTCGGTGCGCTCGGCATCTGCCCGGTGGTCAAGCGAATCTGGACCCCGAGTTGGGTCCTCTACAGCGGCGGCATCTGCTTCCTGTTCATGGCCGCCTTCTACCTGCTGAACGACGTCTCGGGCTGGGCCGGCTGGTCGTTCCCGCTGCGGGTGATCGGCATGAACTCGATCGCCGCCTACTGCATGAGCGGCCTCTTCGAGAGCTTCTTCCACAAGCGGCTCGAGGCCCACCTCGGCGCCGATTCGTTCAAGATCCTGGGCGAGGCCTACGCGCCCCTGCTCCACGGCGCGGCCGTGCTCCTGATCCTCTGGCTCATCCTCTACTGGATGTATCGCCGGGCGATCTTCCTCCGCGTCTGACCTCGATCGACGCGAAGCACGAACCTCATCAACGCGAAGAGGGCGATCGGTCATCCCGATCGCCCTCTTCGTTTTCAAGTCAGCTCAGCCAGGCTCCGGGCTCAGGCGCCCTGGATCTTGCTGGGGACCATCCGCCCGACCTCGGCCTTCGACTCCGAGCCCTCTTCGTGGTACTCGGCGTCGGTGTTCACATTCCAGGTGTCGAAGCTCCCCAGGCCCAGGATGTTCCTGGCCGCGAGGAACGCCGTCATCATCGAATGGTCCTGATTATTATACTTGTGCATGCCGTTGCGGCCGGCGAGCTCGAGGTTGGGGAAGTTCTTGAGCCAGCCCCGGATCGTGGCCAGGTGATCCTTGTAGACCTCGTCGTAGACCGGGTACGCCTTGGGCATCCGGACGACGCAGCCGTCGACGACCTCCGAGGCGGAGACCAGGCCGATGGCGTCGATCTCGCGACGGCCCAGGGCGATCAGGTCCTCGTCCTTCATCGTCCAGAGGTTGTCCCCCTCGAAGCAGAAGTATTCGAGCCCGAGGCTCGACTTCGACGCGTCGGGGACGAGGTCGGGCGACCAGTTCTTGAAGTTCTGGACCCGGCCCACCTGCACGTCCGGCTCGTGGATGTAGATCCAGTTGTCCGGGAAGGTCTCGGGCCGGTCGACGATCAGGACGACCGTGAGGAAGTCGCGATACTTGAGCGACTCGGCCGCGTCGACCACCGCCTGCGGGGGCTGCGGGTTCATCGCCCGGATCAGCTCGCGGATGGGCAAGGTGGAGATGAAGTGCTCGGCCTGGTACTCGGTCAGCTTGCCTTGCGAGTCCCTGGAGACGAACTTCGTGATCGACGAGCCGTCGTGGTCGATCCGCACCACGCGCCTGTCGTGATGGACGGCTCCCCCCTGGGCGCGGACTTTGTCGCGCGCGGCTTCCCACATCTGGCCGGGGCCGAGGCGGGGGTACTTGAAGCTGTCGATGAGGGTCTTGATGACCTCCCCCTTCGACTTCTTCTTGCCGGGGAACAGCGCGCTCGTGACGGCGCGGACAAGGCTCAACCCTTTGATCCGCTGCGCGGCCCAGTCGGCCGAGATCTCGCTGGTCGACATCCCCCAGACCTTCTCGGTGTAGGTCTTGAAGAAGATGTTGAAGAGCCGCCGGCCGAACCGGTTGACGACCCAGTCCTCGAAGCTCTTCTCGGGCTTGATCGGGAGGATCCGGGAGCGGACGTAGCTCGCCAGGATCGCGACCGCCTTGAAGGGGCCGAGCTTGAGGAAGGCGTCGACCGGCTTGAGCGGGTAGTGGAAGAACTTGCGGTCGTAGTAGATCCGGCTCAGGCGGGGGCGGGTGATGAACTGATCGCCGAGGATCTCATCCCAGAGCCGGTTGACCTCTTCGCTCTTGGAGAAGAACCGGTGGCCGCCGATGTCGAAGCGGTAGCCTTTGTATTCATCGGTCCGGCTGATGCCGCCGACCATCGTGGCGTCGGCCTCGAGGGCGACGCAGGGGTGGCCGTGCTTGGTCAGCTCGAACGCGGCGGTCAGGCCGGCCGGCCCGCCCCCCGCGATCACCGTCGGATAGGAGGCGACGACGGAGACGCTCTCCGGGTCGTCGACCTTCGTCCAGCGGTGCGGCGGCAGCCCGGTACGAACCCGATCGGTCCGCGAAATTTCGTGATCCATCCAGTCCTCCCATCCTTTGGAGGCATGCCCGGTTGCGGGAATCCATCCCGATGGGCGACTCGACCCGAGAGGGCCGGAGGTCCGCTAAACCTTTTGTCATAATTCGTCGAGACGGTCAAGGGCGGCGCCGCGCAAGACGAACCGGAAGGTCAGCCCCCTACTCTCCGAGGATCTCTAGGGTTTTTCGGATGAAAGCCGATGCGAGCATGAGACTTTCATCGGGCGTCGTCTTCAGCGCCTGGACCTTCTCGATGGCGTGGACGTGCTCAGCCTCGAGCATCCCTTCCCTCACGTAGAAGGCCTCGCAGGCCAGGAGCAGGCAGCGGAACCCGGCCTCGCGATAGCCTCGCTGATACACAAGGGCGCGGAGGCAGGAGAACATCGACTCGTAGCAGAGGAAGGCCACGTCGGCCGACTCCTTCTGCCCCCCCTTCACCAGATTCGCCGCCGCCTCGAGTCGGTCCGCGGCCTTCGTCAACAAGGTGGGGATCCTGGCCGGGGCCGCCTCGTCCTTGAAGAGGTAGGGACTCTCCAGGCACTTCTGCAAGGTATTGATGATGGCCATGACCGCCCGACGTCCTTCCCCAACGATTCCCAAACGGTTCGAAAAATCCAGGTCGCCACAGCAATCGGGAGCCCCGCCGGTCAGCGAGGCGGCGCCGTGGTCGGCCCGACCGGCTCGATGGGGGCCTCGACCGACGAGAGCATCGGGACCGCCGCCCCCTTCATCAGATTGACGAGCGGGCCGGGGAGGATGCCGAACCCGATGACGATGGCCGCGCCCAGGACGATCGGGAGCGCGATGCCGGCCGACGGCGGGGCGAATGAGACCGCCCCGGGGGGCCGCAGGAACATCGCCCTGAGAATCCTCACGTAATAGAAGGCCGAGACAACGCTGTTGAGCAGGCCGAGCCCCACGAGCCAGATGAAGGCCAGCCGCACGGCCTGGCCGCCGTCCTGGTTGAGCGCCTCCATGAACATGTAGAGCTTGCCGAAGAACCCGGCCATCGGCGGGATCCCAATCAGTGAAAGCATCAGGATCAGGATGCAGGTCGCCAGCCCCGGATACTGCGAGGCCAGGCCGTTCAGGTCCTCGACGTCTTCCCCCTGCTTGTCCCGCGCGAGCCAGGCGGCGACGGCGAAGGCCCCCAGGGTGCTCGCCGCGTAGATGACCAGGTAATAGAGCACCGAGCCGGCCGACTCCTGGCGATGGGTCGAGAGCCCCGCCGCCGCGATGCCGACGAGCAAGTACCCGCCATGAGCGATCGACGAGTAGGCGAGCAGCCGCTTGAGGTTCCTCTGCGCGAGCGCGGCGAAGTTGCCGTACGTCATCGAGGCGGCCGCGAGGACGACCACCACGCCGATCCAGCCGGGCCTCACGACGCTGGCCGCCGGGCTCGCCCAGGGGCCGAGGGCGTGGAGCAGGACCTTCATCATCGCGACCACGCTGGCGACCTTCGAGCCGGTCGCGATCCAGGCCGAGACGGGTGCGGGGGCCCCTTCATAGGCGTCGGGTGCCCACTGGTGGAACGGGACGCTGGCGACCTTGAACCCGAAGCCCACCAGCACCAGGAGCACGGCCGTCATCCCGGCGAGGTTCCCCGAGAGGCCGCTCTCCTGCCCCGGGAAGGGGGAGAGGGCCTGATGGATCGCCACGAACCGGGTCGTCCCGGTCAGGCCGTAGACGAGGCTCAGGCCGAACAGGAAGAGCGCCGAGGAGACCGAGCCATACACGAAATACTTGAACCCCGCCTCGACCGACCTCCGCTTCTGCTTCTCGAAGGCCGTGAGCAGGTAGAGGCAGACCGTCATCATCTCGAGCGAGAGGAAGAGGGTGAGGAGTTCCTCCGAGGCCGTCAGCAGCATCATCCCGACGGTCGACCAGAGCAATAGGGCGTGGTATTCCCCCCAGCTCTCGGTGAACGACCAGGTCAGGGAGAGACCGACCACGAGGACGAGCATCGCCAGCAAGATCACGTTGAACGACTGCGTCAGCAGGTCGTCGGCGAGCGTCCCGAAGAAGAAGTAGGGGTCGGCCTGGGTCGCATAATCGATCCCGGCCATGTTGATATGCCTCGCCAACCCCAGGAGGTCGAAGCGGATCACGAGCGGGACGAACGACGCCGCCAGGGCCCCGAGCGTCCCCAGGAGCGCGAGCCGGCCGGTCGCCAGCCGGCGCTCGTCGTCGCCCTGGCCCCGGAGGATCGTGACGTCCACCATCACCACGACGAGCCCCCACAAGGCGAGGATCGTGTGGGGGGCCAGCAGGTGGAAGTCGCGGAAGTTCAAGCCGGGGACAACGCTGGGAGGCATCGCTCAGTGCCCTTCGTGGCGGTTCTTTGGCGTTCGAAGGATCAAAGGGGGGGACTCGGTCGGCGACGGGCGAGGACCGGCACCGGTGCCTGGCCGAGGGGAGGACGAGCCGGCCGTCTCAGCCGGAGAGGCTGTCGAACCGGTCGGTATCCGAGGTCTTCCAACGTCGGTAGCAGAGCAGGATCAGGCCGATGCCCACGGCAACCTCGGCCGCGGCGATCGTGATCACGAAGATGGCGAGCATCACCCCGGTCAAGGGCCCCTCGGCGCGGGGCGGCACGCCATAGCGCCAGAAGGCCACGAGGTTGATGTTCGCCGCGTTCAGCATGATCTCGATCGCCATCAAGACGGCGATCGCATTCCGGCGCACGAGGACCCCGATGAGGCCGATGGTGAACGCGGCCGCGGCGAAGTAGAGGAACCAGTTCAGGGGGATCTCATTCGACATCAACCGGCCTCGATCATTCCGCGGTTGAAGAGAGGGATCCCAGGGGGGACAGCCCCGGTTGATCCGTGTTGGAGTCGGGCCTTGACCGTTCCAGGCCGCCCCGAGCCTCGAGGTCGGGCGAATCGTCGTCGTGCTCGCGATGGGCCAGGGCGATCGCGCCCACGAGCGCGGCGGTCAGGAGCAGCCCCGCGATCTCGAATGGGACCACGAACCGCGTGAGCATCTCGATCCCGACGGCCTTCCCCATGTCGTTCGCGGCGATCCCCCGGGAGGAGCCGACCTGGCCGGGCTCGGTGACGAGCGCCGGCCGGAGCTGCTGCGCCGACCACTCGGTCCGGCCCCGGAGGCCGACGTGGTTGTTGATCCCGAAGCAGAGCAAAACAAACAGGGCCAGGCCCGCCGCCAGGGCCGGCAGCGTCCAGGGGGAGTTGAGGCTCGTCGACTCGTCCCCCTGGATGTTGCGGGTGAGCATGATCCCGAACATCAGCAGGATCGCCACCGCGCCGATGTAGACGAGGACCTGCACCGCCGCGAGGAACTCCGCGTCCAGCAGCACGAACTGGCAGGCGACCACGAAGAAGAAGCCGACCAGATAGAGCGCGGCGTAAACCAGGTTTCTGGCGAGGATCGTCCCCACGGCCGCCAGCAGGCCCAGCGCCGAGATGAACAGGAACAACGTCTGGCTCACGAGTTTCAACTCCGGCCCGAAGGTACTTAGCCGAGCCCCGCCGTCATCTCAAAGGAAGTAGACCAAGCAAACTAGCATATCCGAATGTTTAACCGCGACTCGCCCGCATCAGACCACGCGCCTCGCCGCGATCGAGGGGGGCGGGACATATCGGGTCCGCCCGACGCTCGGCAAGGCCTGCCGCTCGAGCCGATGGACTCGCATCACGCCCCAGATCGCCAGGAGCACGATGGGGAGGGTCGCGGCCCAGCCGACCAGCCGGTTCGGCAAGGGGACGCCCCCCAGCACCACGGGAGAGCCGGGCCGGATTACGCATTCATACCAGACGGCGGCGGCCACGATGTTCACGATCCCCAGCGGGACCATGAACTTCCAGGCGAAGTTCATCAGCCGGTCGACCCGCATCCGGGGCAAGGTCGCCCGCACCCAGAACATCAGGAAGACGAACCCCGCCACCTTCGCCGCGAAGACGCCGACCGAGATCAGGTTGACCAGGTAATACGCCGGCAATGACCCCGCGCCAATCCACCCCGGATAGTCGATCAGCGGCATGGAGCCCCCGCCGAGGAAGAGCAACGACCCCAGGCAGCTCACGCCGAAGACGCTCAGGTACTCGGCCAGGAAGAAGAGGCCGAACCGCATCCCGGAATACTCGGTGTGATACCCGGCGATGATCTCCGACTCGGCCTCCGGCAGGTCGAACGGCGTGCGGTTGACCTCCGCCAGATTCGCGACGACCAGCAGGCCGAACGAGAGCAGGCCGGGCGGCGACCAGAGGAACCACCCCGCGTCGAGCTGCCGGTTCATGATGGCGACCATGCTCAGGCTCCCCGTCCAGAGGATGACGGGGACCGTCGCCAGGACCTGCGGCACCTCGTACGAGACGAGCTGGGCCACGGCCCTCATGGCACCCAGCAGCGCGTACTTGTTCCGGCTCGACCAGCCCGCGAGGAAGATCCCGAGCGAGGTCAGGCTCGAGACGGCGATGAGGTAGAGTAGGCCCGAAGGGGGGTCGATCGGCACGAGCCCGGCGAAATGCCCAGGCTGCCCCTCGATCTCGGCGCCGAGCCCGAAGGGGACGACCGCCAGCACCAGGAAGGCCGAGATCAGGATCAGGACGGGGGCGAGCAGGTGGACCCAGCGGTCGGCCGAGGTCGGGACGATGCTCTCCTTGGTCAGCAGCTTGATGGCGTCGGCGATCGGCTGGAGCAGGCCGAGCGGCCCCACGCGGTTCGGCCCGATCCGGTCCTGGAACCGCGCCGCGACCTTGCGCTCGGCCCAGACCATGTAGGCGACGATCCCGGGGAAGAGCCCGAAGAAGCCCAGGGCGAGCCAGAGGAACCAACGGATCCAGGTGGAGAGGCTGAGCTCAACGGTATGCTGCTGCAACGCCCAGATGTTCGGCATCCCCCAGTCGGCCGCCAGACTCATCGACCACACCCCTCCGGTCGCCCCTTCGATCATTTGCGGTTCGCCAGGGCCCGACTTCAAGCCCAGCGCAGGACGCCCTTGGCCCAGGCGTAGGCGAGGCCCACGAACAGGATCGTCAGGAAGGCGAGCATCTCGACCAGGGCGAAGGTCCCGAGCCCCGCGTAGGCGACGGCCCACGGGTAGAGGAAGACCGTCTCGATGTCGAACACGACGAACATCAAGGCATAGATATAATATTGAATCCGAAACCGGATCCAGGTCTCCCCCATCGTCAGGACGCCGCACTCGTACGTGTCCCCCTTGGCCTTCGACCGCTTGCGCGGGGCCACGAGGGCGACGATCGCGAGCGGGGCGAGGGCGAAGCCGATCGCCCCGAGGAGCAGCAGCCCGACGAAGATGTAGTTGTAGCTGACCATGGGGGGGAGTGACCTTGCGGCGGGCGAAATTTTTTCTCAGGCGTCGGCCAGGGTCTCGACGGCCGAATCCTCGTCGATGGTGACGACGATCACTTCGCCATCGTCGCGGCG
Source organism: Singulisphaera chitinilytica (assembly GCF_049331405.1). Lineage (NCBI taxonomy): Bacteria > Pseudomonadati > Planctomycetota > Planctomycetia > Isosphaerales > Isosphaeraceae > Singulisphaera > Singulisphaera chitinilytica. Next base: position 3,113,871 of record NZ_CP186274.1, on the reverse strand, counting down.
GAGCTTGATGGTCGGCTGCTGGCAGTAAGACGCCTTGCCCCCCATCTCGATCCCGCCGACGGGCCTGAGGGTCTCGAATTCGACCCGGCCCTCGACCTGGGTGGTCCATGCGCGGTGACCCACGCGGACCCGCTGGGTGACGCGGAGACGGGTTCCGGGGGCGAATTTCGGCTTGGGAGGCGTTGGGATCATCGTCTTCTATCCGGCAATTTCGAGGTATAACACGACCGCGCAGGAGAGCCGACAAACCGCACATCTTACGGGTGCACCGGGAGATCGGCAAGTAGAGTCAGGGATCGCCCGCCGGTTTGCTCCCCTTCGCAGTCATCAGGGCAAACCTCGCCGATCGGGTAATCTGGGGGACGATCAGCCTTCTTCCGGGAGCTTCTTCCAGGGAGGCGACTCGTAGAGCTCGTTCGTCTCATCCGAGAGGTAGCCTCCCTGCAGCAGCATCGAGTTCGCGGGGCTCGTGCGACTCAGAAGATCCTTGCACGAGATCTCGACCTGCTTCCAACCGAAGCGGGTCAGGTCGTCGATCATCGTCCCCCAGATGACCCCCCTGACCCCTCCCCACCAGCTTGCCGCGGCGCACATTGGGCAGGGTTCGGCCGTGGAGACCAGGACGACCCGATTCGGGTCGAGCTTGAGCGACGCCATGAGCCGGAGGGCGTTGACCTCGCCGTGGCCGGTCGGATCCGTCGAGGCCGAGTTCGCCACCAGGCCGAGCATCTCCCCCGTCTCGAAGTCGGCCAGGGCACAGCCGAAGGGCTGGTCCCCCTTCCTCGCCTCGACGATCGCCGCGCGCATCAGGTCGGGCAATCGTGCGGCAAGTCCATCCGGCCAGAGGCTCGTGTCGCTCATCGGGAGACCTCCAAGATCGGCGTCAGTCCTGGGTCGCGGGTTTGGCCGTCGCGCCGAGGGCCTTCTGGAGCCGCTGGTCCTTCTTCTTGGCGACCTTGTTGCGCTCGGCGGCCTCGTCGTCGCCCCCCCAGGCCTCGGGGTGGGTCCTGGCGTAATACTCGCTCGAGACGAGCAGGTCCTGCAACGAGTAGATGTGCGTCTGATGTCGTTCGTAATTGGAAATCTCGAAGTTCTGATCCATCTTGATCGCGTCGAACGGGCAATACTCGGCGCAGAGGCCGCAATTCATGCAGACATCCATATCGATGTAGAATTCGGCCGGGAGCGGGACGACGTTCCCCTTGGGCCCCCTCGCCTGCGACATCCAGATGCACTGCGGGGGGCAGACCTTCGCGCAGATGTTGCACGAGGTGCAGCGGACGTTGCCGTCCTCGTCGTCGTAGATCAGGACGGGGAGCATCCGGAATCGCTCGTAGACCGGGAGCCGCTCGTCGGGGTACTCGACCGTGAAGAGCCCGGCCGTCTGCGCGTCCTGGACGATCGTCGGTTCCTGGCCCGGCTCGGCCCGGCCCCCCCAAAGGTCGACGCGCTGATGCCCACCGCCGCGCCGGCGGAAGCCCCGGCCCGACTTGAGGTCGAGCCAGAACGTGATCAGGAACCTTCGGAGGGTGATCAGGTGGCCGGTGACGATCCCGTAGCCGCTTCCCATCAATCCGTCGCCTTATCCGAGGGGGAGGAACCGAACCTGAATGCCAAGCTTCCAAGCATGAGCAGAGGCCCGGTCAACGATCGACCTCGCCGAGCACGATGTCGAGGCTGCCGAGGATGCCCACGACGTCGGCGATGGTATGCCCGAGGCACATCGACTCGAGCGCCGTCAGGTTGATGAAGCTCGGGCTCCGCACGTGGTAGCGATAGGCCGACGACGACCCGTCCGCGACGACGTAGAAGCCCAGCTCCCCCTTCGGGTTCTCGACCCGCGAATACGCCTCGCCCGCCGGGACCTTGATCTGATAGCTCTTCCTGCCGGCGAGGATCGGGCCCTCTTCGGGCAAGCCTACCAGGGCCTGCTTAAGGATCTTGACGCTCTCGCGCATCTCCTGGAGCCGCACGTAGTAGCGGTCGTAGAGGTCGCCATTCTTGCCGGTGACGACGTTGAACTCGAAGCGGTCGTAGATGCTGTAAGGCGCCGCCCGCCTGATGTCGTAGTCGACTCCAGAGGCCCTCAGCACGGGCCCGGCCGTGGAGTAGGCGACCGCCTGCTCGGCCGTCAGGACGCCGATCCCGAGGCAGCGGTCGAGCACGATCTCGTTGCCCGAGAGGTAGCGGTCGAGCTCGTCGATCCTGGCGTCGAGCCGGTTGAAGACCATGCCTTTGCAGCGCTCGACCCACCCCTTGGGCAGGTCGAAGGCGACGCCCCCGAACCGGAAGTAGTTGCACATCATCCGGCTGCCCGACGCCCACTCGAAGAGGTCGAGGATCAGCTCCCGCTCCTCGATCGCGTACAGGGCAGGGGTGAAGAAGGCGCCGAGGTCGTTGAGCAGGAACCCGATCGACCACATATGGCTGGCGATCCGCGTTAGCTCGGCCATGATGACCCGGATGTACTCGGCGCGTTCAGGGGGCTTTGCGTCGTCCCCCATGAGCTGCTCGACGGCCAGGGCATAACCGAAGTTATTCCCCATGCTCGTGAGGTAGTCGAGCCGGTCGGTGAACGGGAAGTTCATCAGGAACGTGTTCCGCTCGCCGATCTTCTCGTGGTTCCGGTGCATGTAGCCCATGACCGGCTTGAGCCCGACGATCGTCTCGCCGTCGACCCGCAGGTTGACCCGGAAGACGCCGTGCGTGCTCGGGTGCTGCGGCCCCATGCTGATGACGAACTGGTCGGTCGAGAGCTCGCTCAACTCGACGCCGCCGGGGACGAGCCCCTTCCCCTTGGGGTCGTCGCCCCTCGAGAGCGAGGCCCAATCCTTGAAGTCGCGGGGGACCTTCAGGTTCGTGCCGTACGGGTTGAGCTCCTCGGCGCGGTGGTGCTGGCCGTCCTCAACGCGGCTGTCAAGAACCTTGGTGGGGCCTTCGTAATAGGGCTCGAGGAAATCCTTGCGGAGTGGGTAATAGGCATACCCCTCCCACATCAGGATCCTGGCGAGCGACGGGTGCCCGGCGAACCGGACCCCCATCATGTCGAAGACCTCGCGCTCCTGAAAGTCGGCCCCCGGCCAGACGGAGACCACCGAGGGGACCTCTCCTTCCCCTTCCGCCTCCGCCGTGCGGACCCGGAGCTCGATCAAGGACCCCGGCTTCGACGTGCTGTCGAGCTGGTAGTTGACCTCGATGCCGTCCGAGTAATGGACGCTCTGCAGGCTCGCGAGGTAGTCGTAGCGGATCGGGTTGCTGTCGCGGAGGTAGCGGGCGACCTCGACCAGGCGCTCGGGCTTGACGAGCAGACCGGCCTGGATGATCGAGACCGCAGCGTCCTTCAGCGTCTCGTTGATCCGGGCCGCCAGCTCCTGCAAACCGGCATCTCCGAGCCAGACGAGCGAGGGCCGAGCCTCCGCCCGCTTCACCTTCTTGGCGGGCTTGGGCTTCGCGCCTGGGGTTGCGGGCTCGGGCGCCGGGGCAGGTTCCGACATCTCGGCCTGGGGCGCCGGGATCTTGCTCGGCTTCTCGAGCGTCGCTTCGCGGGCCTCGACGAGCCCCTGCGCGGTCCGTTCGGCGGTCAGCTCGACGAGCCGGAGGTCGATCAGGTCGGGGCCGAGGACCGGCACGGGGACGTCGCGCTCGACGTCGTCGCGATACCAGGGGGCGTGCCGGAGGCGTTCGCCGTCGATCTTCTTCTGGAGCGTGATGAGGCCGTTCAGGAGGGCCTGGGGGGTCGGCGGGCAGCCGGGGACGTAGACGTCAACCGGCAGGAATTTGTCGATCCCCGAGACGACGTTGTACCCTTCCTTGAAGGGCCCGCCGCCGCTGGCGCAGGCGCCCATCGCGATGACGTATTTCGGCTCCGGCATCTGGTCGTAGAGCCGGGCGATCATGGGCATCATCGTCTTGGTGACGGTGCCCGAGACGATCATCACGTCGGCCTGCCGCGGGGAGCCCCGGAAGACCTCGGCGCCGAACCGCGCGATATCGAACCGGCTCGAGGCCGTGCAGATCATCTCGATCGCGCAGCAGGCCAGGCCGAAGCCGAGCGGCCAGAGGCTCGAGCGCCTCCCCCAGTTGTAGACCGTGTCGACGATCCCCAGCAGCTTGTCCCAGTTCGTCACGAGGACGTGCTGCTCGAGTTCCTTCTGCAGGATCGGATCGATCGCGACCGTCCATTCGGGCCGCGAGACCGTCGGTGTCGTCATCGTGCCTGCATCCCCCGCGATTCCGGCAGTCCGGGTCGAGGCCCACGCCCGGTAGAGCCGAGAATTCCGAGCATCTCGCTAACTGACCCTGAATCGGTGGGACCAGACCACGGATCGACACCGATCCTACACGTACTCAGGACCTTACGCCAGTGGGAATTCGGGCGAGCGGGGATGTTCCCGCCGGGCACCGGCCGAATGTCGCCACTCGCAGGCCAGGGTGGATTGCCGCGTTCCAATTCGCAAGCCCGCCGATCAGAATGGAGCGATGACGCGAACCGGATTTCAGTTGAGCCTGGCGGGATTGCTCGGCCTGATTGTGTGCGTTGCGCTCAATATCTGGCTCTTCCGCTTCGGCGCCCTCGTCGGGATCATCGGCCTGAATCTCTCGAAGCATCTCGTGATCGCGTATCTCTGCCAGGTGGTGGGCGTCGACCGCCGCAAGCGGCCGTGACCGCCCGGCGTTACCCATCTCGGCCCCGAAATGAAACGGACCCCGCCCGATCAGGGGCAGGGTCCGATCGTGTGTCGGTTCGAGGCCCGCGAGCCTTACTTCAGTTCCTTGATGGAGATGTTCCGGAACTTCACCGGATCCGAGTGGGACTGGAGGCCGACGTAGCCGTCAGCCCGCAGGATACCCGGGTGTGCCTTGGCGGCGTCACTGTGCTCGCTGAGGTCGGCGTCCACGATGGTGGTGCCGTTCAACTTGACGGTGATCTTCGACCCTTTGGCGGTGATCTCCATCTGGTTCCATTCGCCGGGTGCCTTGGTGTGGCCGCGCTTGGCGGCGACGACGCCGTAGACCGAGCCGGTGTACTGGAACGGCTTCAGGGTCTTGTACTGATCATCGTCGTCGTCGAGGACCTGCAGCTCCATCCCGCTGTAGGCGGGGTCGCCCGAGTGCGGCGAGCGGATGAAGACGCCCGAGTTGCCGCCTTTTTCCACGCGGAATTCGAGCTTCAGGGTGAAATCCTTGTACACCTTGTCGGTGCTCAGCCAGCCACCCCCCTGCCCCTTCGTCACGAGCAGGCCGTCCTGCACGAGCCAGTTGCCCGCGCTGCTGTTGACCGGGGTCCATCCTTGCAAGCTCTTGCCGTCGAACAGGGAGACAAATCCCTCGTCTTCCGCCTGCGCCGTGGCGGCGAAGCCCGCCACCGAGAAAACTGCCGCGAGAGCCAAAGCCAAAGCGTGTCTCATGCACCGATTCCTTGCCGTCTGGATGGAACGCGGTCCGCCCTGAACCGAGGGGGGCGAACCCAGTCGACTAGCCGAATTGTGCCACGCCCCACCCGCCAGTGCCAGGGTGAGCCGGCCGTTTGGAGAATCCCAAGAGCCGCAAGCCCCGGAGAGCTCCCAGGCCAAGCCCTGTCGCGGCATCTCGTCGATCCGGAAGACGCCAGACTCGACGAAGCCGAGTGCCACAGCAGATGCACAACCGACAGTCCATGACAGCCGTCGAATCCGTTCTGGGTCTTGCCGAATCATGTGTATGCAAAGCTAGACTTGGATTAGAGTCAGGAGACTTCAGATTTCCTACATGCGATTGACCATCCTGAACTCGAAATCACTGATGATATTATGTTGTGTACCAATACCTTTCGACCAGTTCCATGATTCGATGGCGGTCCAAAAAGATGACTGAGCCAATCACCCCTCTAGGAATTTTGGAAGCGATTTTTTCGCGAGCGTTTTCGGTGTAGACACCGCTAATCGCAATTACGAACGTTGACACATAAAACTGTTCCGTCATCCCTAGTTCAAGATATGGCATCGAAAAGGCGTCATTTAGCTGCCCGATGAGCTCGTCAATCTGAGAATTTACCCCGCCGCTAATGTTACCGGCCTTTGCTTGAAGCCCATAGTGTCTCTGATTGCCGAACGGTGTCGCTTCTGTGAACGTGAAATCTTTGCCATATTCCGAGACTTCTCGCTGATCCCGACAGGAGTCCGGTCGCCGTAAGAGGCTCTTGACAAGAGGAGATAGGGCCTGCGTGCTTGTGGGTGATTACCCGTCCCACAGGAGCACGCAGGTCATGGCGACCCGAAGGCCCCACGTCCGTACCATACCCCTGAGTTGCGCCCCGAGCCAGGCTCCATGCCCCACGTGCGGCAAGCGGGGGCGCCGCAAGCAGGTCCTCCGGCGCCTCGTCCGGACCCTCGCCTACAAGCAGGTCGTCTTCCTCGACATCACTTACGGCGAGTATCGCGCCCGCTGCGGCTGCTGCAGCACCTTCCGCACCTGCCCCCCGGGCGTCGAACCTAAGGCCGCCTACGACCACAAGGTCCGAGAGGCGGTCCTCGACCGGATCCTCGACGACGGCATGAGCGTCGAGCGCGTCATCGCCTCGATGCGCCGCGACTTCCTCCTGGACCTCTCCGACGGCTTTGTCTACGACTGCCTCGACCGCAGGGTCCGCGGCCTCGACATGGCCGAGCATCGCCGCTGGATCCTGACCCGGTTCAGCGGTACGCTCTGCGTCGACGAGCTCCACCTGGGCCGATCGACGCTCCTGCTGGCCACCGACCCGCTCCAGGACCTGCCCGTGGCCTTCGCCGTCGTCGCCGGCGACGATCGCGACCACATGCGGCGGTTCCTCAAGGACCTCAAGTGGTGGGGGCTGTTGCCGCAGGTGGTGGTGACCGACGGCTCAAACCTCTATCCGACCCTGCTGGCGGAACTCTGGCCGGCGGCCCGCCATCAGTTGTGCGTCTTCCACGTCCTGAAGGACCTGCATCAGCGCGTCCTGGACGCGGTGCGTCGGATGCGGCGGGGGCTCTCCCGCCGCGGCAACCGAGGCCGCAAGCGGAAGCCGGGCCGGCCCCGGCGCCGGTCGCGGCGGCGCCTGACGAACAAGGAGAAATCGGCCTTCGTCTTCAAGCATCGCTGGCTGATCGTGAAGCGCCGCGAGGGGATGAGCGCCGGGGAGCGGGCGGACCTGGAGACGATGCTGAGCTATCTGCCGGAGCTGAAGACGTTGCGGGACTTCGTGGACCGTCTCACGATGCTATTCGAGGAGGGGCAGACGGAGGAGCTGGCCCGGGGCCGGCATGCGGCGCTCCTGGGGAATCCCCGCTTCCAGAAGGTCCCCGAGCTGTCGTCGGCGATGGGGATGCTCCCCGACGAGAAGTTCGCCAAGATGATCGCGTTCCTGAAGGACCCGGCGTGCCGCCGGGTGCGGACGAACAATCATGTCGAGCGCGTCAACCGGCAGCTCCGGCATGAGGAGAAAGCGCGGTACAAGTGGCGGGAGCGTCGGACGATCGTGCGGTTCCTGGTCCTGCTCATGGACCGTCGCTACAAGCGCGAGAGGGCGATACGAAGTCGGTGGCATGGCGATCCGGGGCCGAGCGGAGATGATGGATGCTCACCAAAGGCGGTGCCCAGGGGGCGAGTGGCGTGACGCGAGGGCCAAGGACTGTCGGGATCAGCGAGAAGTGTCCATATTCCCGACGTCCGTGCGTGTATCGAACGAGAAGAAACCCCATGCGTCGGAGAAGTGGCAGCAGCACTTCTTGGCAGAAAAGCTCTTCGTCACTCTCGTAAGCAGTCTTCCATTCTAGCCCCCCAAGTGCGATTTCTGCAGCTTTCATCAATCGCATCAAGTCACTCGCCGCGAGTTTGATAGCCTGCGAAACAGGGTCTCCAAAGGACACCAATCTACGAATCGTAATTCCCTTCCAATCGTCCTCAATCTCGAATCCTTCGACTGAGAGATTATCAAAATGAACTGCCTGTTTATTTATAGAATTTATCATTGATGCAAGCCCGTAGCGTCCTTCCCAATACTTGTTAGGCGTTTGGCAGTCAAAATCTAAAGCAATTCCTCCGTCATGACTCGTGAGACGTAGCTCATGGAAGAAATACGTTCCAAACCCTTCCGCACTCTGAATCTGAATCGTCAACTTTTCTGGGAAGTCTGAAATGGAGACGTTTTCTAGGTCGGATAGCTCGCATTCCACGAGAACGTAGTCTTCTCCTGAGTCCAACAGGCCAATTTCCCTGCCATTGATGAGAACCGTGTATTCGTTTTTCGTCTCGATTAGCTCAATCATGTACCGGTACTCCTTGGCGAGCCTCTGAGGGATAACAACTGTCGGTGAATCGAACAGGTAGAAGTCGACATGCTCGGTAACATGCGGTTGGCGCAGTCTTTCAAGTTAAGCGAAGATGTGAGTTCCCTGCCATCTCCACAGAGTATCGTCGACGGAAAGCGGCCACACAATCGGCACAAACAGCCATCACTGTGGCTACTACGTACATAAAGGTCATTATCGGGCGGCCACACGCGATCAGATGTCGACTCGATCGACCTCATCGAATGGAATCAGGTCGTTGATTCTGTTGTCGATCCTGGTGATGTTGATATCGGTGTGCGGCCATGTCTAGGGTCTTCATATTGTCTCCACCTTTGTCGCGAACGCTCGCTCAAGGCTTGTGCGGGCCGAACAGGATGAGGGCGGCTCCGACGAGGCAGACGACGGCACCCCCGATATCCCAGAGGTCGGGCCGCACGCCTTCAACCAGCCAGAGCCAGACGACGGAGGACAGGATGTAGACGCCACGTTCTGGGACTGACGCCGCATTAGCCGCAACTTCTCGGGGAATACCCCGGTCTGCCACAATAGCCGGACTGGCTAGCCATGGACGAGGTGTCGCCATGACCTGGAGTCTCGCCGAGGTGAAGAACCGATTTGACGAGGTCGTGAACCTCGCGCTGACGGAGGGCCCGCAGACGATCACCGTCGGAACGATGCGGTGGTCCTCCTCTCGGCTGAGATGTATGCGGAGTTGACCGGGCAGCGTCAGAGCTTTTTAGACTACCTCAAGAGTGGCCCCTCCCTCGAAGGACTCGACCTGGAACGCGACCATAGCCCGATGAGGAATGTCGAGCTGTGAAGATTCTCCCCGCCCCCCGCACTCTGGCCGAGTTGCAGAGGGCCTCTCCGAACGGGACGTCGTCGCGGCCATGCGGGCAATCCCCGAGGCTCGCCACTTTGTGAGCGTCCACTCGATCGGCGAGATCGTCGACCGACCAGGCAGGATTCCTCGCAGCATCCTCACGAAAAGCAAATCGGAGCCTCACAGGCCTTTAGGTCGGGTCCTACCCCTCGAACGGTCGCGGGCCGTCCAACGCAAAAGCGTCGGCTTACGTACAGTCATCCGGGGAGGCCCTCTTTTTCGAGTGGGCGCGAATCGCGACCCCGGCTAGGATACGGGCCGTCCCACGCCGAATCGACGTTGATCGCGGCATCTATTGGGGTCGGGGTCTCATCTCAGGAGGAGATGATGGGGACAAACCTGCAAGGATCGCTCCTACTCGTGGAAGACGAGCACCTGCTCCGCGGCCTCGTCGCCCAGTTCCTGCGCGGAGAGGGATACGAGGTCACCGAGGCCGCCGACGGCGCAGAGGGGGTCGCGAGATTCGCGGACTCCGGCCCGTTCGACCTCCTCCTGGTCGACCTGAACCTGCCGATCTTCTCGGGGGTCGAAGTCTGCCGCCAGATCCGCGAGCAGAAGCCCGATCAGCGGGTCATGATCTGCAGCGCGGCGATCGTCGGCGACCATGAGCGCGACCTCGTCGCCATGGGGATCGAGCACTACCTCACGAAGCCGTATCATCCGGACGACCTGCTCGCCCACATCTGCCTGGAAATCCAGGGCGGATCGCCGCAGGCCGAGTCCTCCTCGCTCCAACTCCGTGCCGTTTAAGGGACCTGGAAAAAAGCCGAGGCCCACCAACGCGCTAGGCATCCTCCCCGACATTGAGTAGGATGTCCTGGAGAATGAGCCCGGGGACGACTGCGCCTCGGGCTCGCGTACGAACCCTTTCCGAACCTCGCATCGAAGGACGGTTTCATGGCTGGGAAACCGCTGAATCGCCTGGAACTTCGCCGTCAGAACGACGCTGCCGAACCGCTCGATCCCATGGAGGACGAGTCGGAAGACCTGATCGACGACGCTGATGATGATGACGGGCAAGAACGGAAGCCTAAGCGACGCGCCAAGGCCCCGGCCAAGTCCAAGGCCAAGTCCTCCAAGCCGGCCAAGCCCACCGCCCGCATGCGGATCGTCTGGGTCGTGACCAACGACGCCTTCAAGCCCGTCGGCACCTTCGACTACTCGCAACGCGAAGCCGCCGAGGCCCGCGCCGCCGAGCTGACCGCCAAGGGCAAGGGCACCCACTTCATCCAGAAGGTGAAGGAGCCCATGCCCGACAACGCCCCCGGCCTCGGCGCCTCCATCCCTCGTCCCGCCCCGGCCCCGGCCGCCGTCGCCGCCGTCGCCGCCTCGACTATCGAGGACGAAGAGGATATTGAGGACGAAGAAGACAACGATTCCGACATGGACGACGAACCGGAAAGCGACGACGACGAATAAGCCTTCTCCAAGGCGATCGTTCGGGACCTCGAGGCCAGGAAACTCGAGGTCCACTCTCCCTATCTGCCCGCGAGCCATTCGGCCAGCACCTCTCCATCCTCGATCACGATCGCCTTGTCTTGACCTCGGTGGAGCTTCCTCACCTGTCATCCCTTGCGCCACTTCTGGGATGTATGACGAGCATTGCAGAACTCGCCAATCCCCCCTCTTGCCCCTCAGTTCCAACCTTTCTGCCTCTCCCAATACCCGTAAAAACGCGTGCTTTCAAAATCCCATTAGACCAATTTCCTTTTGGATCCGCCCTTTATTTGACCTGCTCCGTACCCACTGTGGCCATACCAGCCCGCGATATCGCTCGCCACGATCGTGCGGAGGGCATCGCCCATCGCACCGATCAGCGTACCTACCGTCCGCGCCTTGGCCGGGCGCAGCGCCTGCTTGAGCTTCGAGAACATCTCCTCGATGTACCAGCCATAATGCCTTCCAAGTGAGCGGTAGGGCGGCCCGGCTCGTGGTGAGCCGGGCCGCCGCTAGTCTACCGCCCCGGACGGCCCTTGGGCTTGGACAATTCCGACAGCCGATCCTTGGTCGCCCAGGTCCTCGCCAGGGCGAGGAGTTCTCGGAGGCGGTCCAACTCGGGCGCGTCGGCCCAGATCACGTGATGCCCCCGGGCGTCGCGGCTCGAGGTCACCCAGCCGGCTCGGATCCACCTCCGCACCGTATCCCGGCCGATCTCCAACCGACGCGCCAGTGCCCCGGGCCGATACTCGTCAGGGCCCAGGCCCGTCGGGCTCCCGTGGGGCTTGCGATGGGTCAGTTCGAGGCGGCATAGGAGCCGTTGCACCATCCCGCGGTTGAAGCGATCGGCCCGCTTCGGGGGCCGGAAGCCTTCCTCGTTGAGGCGATCGGCGATCTCCGCGGTGCTCAGCCCCTCGGAGCACCAGGCCCGCATCCTCCCGATCATCCGGGGATAGTCGGACCGGAGGTCGTAACGCCTCACCGGCCGGGATAGGGCATGCGACTCGACCGGCCCGCCGGCCCAATGCAACTCGACGTCCACCCGCTCGCTGGCCTTGTCGACGACGACGCTCACCCGCTCGATCAGGAGCCGGGCGATCCGCTGCCTCTCGGCCGGCATGGTCGTGGCCGCCCGCCACACCGCAGGCAGATCGCCCGCGAGGCTGCGGATCACCCGCTCGTCGTCGGGCGAGAGCCGACCGGGGGCCGTCCGTCGCCATCGCTCGTACTCGTCCCCGAGACGCCTCCGCTCCTTCAGCGATCCCTCCCAGCGACGCTCCAGCTCGCGCCCGACCAGGCGATTCTCCGGCTCGCAGGCCTGATACTGACGGGCCGCTCGATCGACCTCATAATCGGCCCGCTCTCGGCGCAGTTGCCAGTGCCGGGCCAGTTCGGCCCGCTCTCGTTCCACGGCGGTCACCGCCGCCAGGCTCGCCTCCAACGCCGCCGGCTCGACGGCCGCCAGGACCCGGCCGGCCACCAGTTCGTCGAGCACCGGGCCGGGGAGGCCCTGGCAGAGCGGCTCCCCATAGCCCGTGGGGCCACGAGTACAGGTGTAAGCGTGAAGATCCTTCGGTCCCGAGTAGAGCACGATCATCCGCCGCCCGCATCGCCCGCATCGCAGCAACCCGGCGAGCAGCGAGTGCCCTTGTCGCGGCGCGCCCGGTCGGCCCTGGCGTGCCCGATTGGCCTCGAGCCGCTCCTGATTGGCCCGGAATCGATCCCAGAAGTAGCAGACGGACTCCCACCGAAGTCACACCTCGCGGACCATCCTCGGACCTGCCCATAATCGGGCTCGCGGCGCTGCTCAGTCTCGTCGAATGGATCGAAGGGCGCCGGATCAAGTCCCGACAGGGAGGCCCCTCATGCGACGATCATCGGGCGAAAGTGTCCCCCCCCGCGCCGGACAGGGCCGAGGGCGTTCCCGCCGCCGGGCCGGCTCTGGCTGGCCCTGACCGACGACCGGCGGCAGCGGACGCTCCGGGCGCTCAGCCGCGTCATGGCCCATCAACTCGCGGCACCGCCGGCCGGAAGAGAGGTGGCACATGATGAGCCATGACCCGTCCGCCGGTGCCCCGGGCGGCCTGCCTGCGGCCGCCCGGGGTCGGCGATCGCCCAAGATCCGAGACCGGCATCTGGACCTCCTGGCGGTCATCTACATCCGCCAGTCCAGCCCGCAGCAGGTGCTCGACCATAAGGAGTCGCGAGAGAGACAATATGAGCTGGTCGGCCAGGCACTGGCCCTGGGGTGGCCCGCCGATCGGGTCCTGGTCATCGATGACGACCAGGGTCGGAGCGCCAGGGAGCCCGACCGACGGCGCGGATTCCAACGGCTGCTCGCCGAGGTCACGATGGATCACGTCGGCCTGGTCCTGGGCCTGGAGATGAGCCGCCTCTCCCGGACGTCCAGGAGTGGCACCACCTGCTCGAGGTCTGCGCCCTCTTCGGGACGCTCCTGGCCGATCAGGACGGCGTCTATGACGCCAACGACACCAACGACAGGCTCCTGCTCGGCCTGAAGGGGACCATCAGCGAATTCGAGCTCATTACCATGAGGAATCGATTGGATCGAGGCCGGCTCCATAAGGCCGAGCGCGGAGAGCTGTTCTCCAAGGTCCCTTGCGGGTACGTCAAGCTGCCATCCGGCGAGCTGGCCTTCGACCCCGACGAGCAGGCCCGCGACGTCGTGCGCCTGATCTTCGACAAGTTCGATGAAATCGGTTCGATCTATGGCGTGTTCCATTATCTGGTCCGGAACGGCATCCGCCTGGGGATGCGAGCTCAGGGAGGGGCACTCCGCGGCCAATTGACCTGGCGTCGTCCCGTGCTGCCGACGCTGAACCAGATGTTGCACAACCCGACCTACGCCGGGGCCTATGCCTACGGGCGTCGCCGGGACGAGCCGAGGGCGAAGGCGGCGGGCGGCCACGGACGAGGGCAACGGTGGCTGCCGATCTCGGAGTGGAAGGTGTTACTGAAGGACCGCCTCCCGGCGTACATCGGCTGGGATCGATACCTGGCGAACCTCCGACGCCTCGAGCAGAACCGCTCGGTCGCCGGCTCGCCGGGCGCGCGCGCGGGGGCGTTGCTCTGCTGGCGGGGCTGGTGGCCTGCGGCACCTGCGGCCACCGGATGCACTCCACCTATCCGAGCAAGTCCGCCGCATATTATTCGTGCGAACAACACCTGAAGGTGGGCACGGGGCCGAGGTGCCACGGCCTGAGGACGACGCCGGTCGATGACCTCGTGGCGCGCCAGGTCCTTCGCGCCCTGGAGCCCGCGGCGCTGGAGCTGAGCCTCCAGGCGGCCCGGGACGTCCGTCAGGAACGCGACCGCCTCCACCGCCACTGGGTGCAACAACTGGAGCGGGCGCGTTATGAATCGGGGCGTGCCGAGCGGCAGTACCACGCGGTCGAGCCGGAGAACCGCCTCGTCGCCCGGACGTTGGAGCGTCGCTGGGAGGAGGCATTGAGCGATCAACGTCGGCTCGAAGAAGAATATGACCGATACCGACGGGACCGGCCTGCCGAGCTGAGCGGCGACGAGCTCGCCCGGATCGCCGCGTTGTCCCGCGACATCCCGTCGCTGTGGGAGGCCCCGTCGACGACGCCCGCCGAGCGGAAGGAGATCGTCCGCCTGCTGGTCGAGCGGGTCGTCGTCCATGTCCGCAAAGACAGCGAATATGTAAACGTGGAAATAGAATGGAATGGCGGCTCCAAGAGTCGCCACGAGGTCATCCGCCCGGTCCAGCTCCACGAGCACCTTCGCGACCACGCCCGATTATTCGAGCGGCTCGCCCGGTTGCGCCGCGAGGGATTCACGGCGGGCCAGATCGCGGCCCGGCTCAATGAGGAAGGCCTCCGGCCGCCGAAGGCGGCCGGGGCTACACGGCGATGTCCGTGAGGAAGCTGATGTCGCGCCGCGGGTTGAGCGACGGCGGGAAGGACGAGGGGCGACTGGGGAAGGACGAATGGTGGGTGTCCGGCCTGGCGCGAGAGCTCGGCGTGTCGGGCGGGAAGCTTCGCGACTGGGCGGGCCGGGGTTGGTTACATGCCCGGCGAGTCTCGGCCCACGGGCCGTGGATCATCCGGGCCGATCGGAGGGAGAGGGAGCGACTGCGGAAGCTCATGGCCCACTCGAGACGCGGGGCGGTCGCCTACCCCGCTGCGATGACCGGGCCGATCTCGAAGGGAAAGCGGCGATGATTCGCCGGATTGGACACCACGGCCCTCCGCCGAGGAGGGTCGACGACGCGTGAAGATGGAGGCATTATGGCTGCAACATCCAGGCGATGTAGGCCGGCAGTCGGTCGCGGATCAGCACCAGGCACTCCTCCGGCCGGCGGTTCTTCCTGCCGGTGGCCGGCCGGCCCGGCCGCTTGTGCCGCGGGTCGACCTGCCGGTGGCCGAACCGGTAAGCCCCGGCGTAGCTCGGGTGATGCATCAGGTTCGAGAGCGTCGTCCGGTTCGGTCGCCGCCATTCGAGTTCGCCCCGGTTCGGGCCGGAATTGGACCGTACCGGGATGCGGATCCCGTGACGGACCAGGTAGCGGAGCAGGCCGTGCAGGGTCGCCTCCCGATCGAATCGGTCGAAGATCAGCCGGACGGTGGCCTGCACCCGCTCGTCGGGGTCGATGGCCCACTCGCCCGTGGCGAGCCGGACGTAGCCGAGCGGGGGCACGCCCATCAGCGCCCCGCGGCGGGCCTTGTTGAGCTTGCCCTGATACATGCGTTCCTTGAGCACGTGAAGCTCCGCCTCGCTCATCATGCCGTGCAGGCCGAGCAGGAGCCTGTCGTTGTGGTCGGCCGGGTCGTAGACCGCCTCGGCGTCGGCCAGCAGCACGCGGAAGCGGGCGCAGAGCTCCAGGAGCTGGTGCCAGTCCCGGTTGGAGCGGGCCAGGCGGCTCATCTCCAGGCCGAGGATCAGCCCGACGTGATCGAGGGCGACCTCGGCCAGGAGCCGCTGGAATCCTGGGCGCCCTCGATCGACTGGCCGCTCTTGCCCAGGTCTTCGTCGATGATGGTGATGCGATCGGCCGCCCATCCGAGGTGTGCTGCCCTGTCGGCGAGGGCGTACTGACGCGCGGTGGACTCCTGATGGTCGCTCACCTGCTGGGGCGTGGATTGGCGGACGTAGACGAATGCCGAGCGGTCGAGGTGCCAGGGCCTGAGCTTGGGCGAGCGGAGAGGATCATTCATGACCGGCCTCCTCGCCGCGAGTGGCCGCCAGGAGCCTGGCCAGGAGCTGCCCGAGTAGGTCTCGGAGCTGTCGCTGCCGCTCCTCCGGCAGTCGGGCCCAGACGGTCGGCGTGATCGCCGGCGGGCAAGGGGCGGTCGTCAGGGGCGGGGGGGAACGATGCGTCGGGCGGCGGCGGCCATGTCATCCCTCCGGGGGTCTCGGCCAGGTGCTGTCGGCACCACGCGGCCAGCTCAAGCAACCGGGCGAAGTCGATGGTAACCGGCGTCGGTGGCCGCGCACCACCCGTCGCTTGAGGTGGAGTCTGCCTGGTCCTTCTCGATCGGGTTGTATTCCGGGCTGTACGCCGGCAGATAGCGGACCTCGGCGCCGGCCGCCTCGATCAGCCGCCTCACCGCCTACGCCTTGTGGCAGGACAGGTTGTCCATCACCACGATGTCCCCGGGCCTCAGCGCCGGCGCCAGGCAGGCCTCCACGTAGGACTCGAAGCAGGCACCGTCCATCGCCCCGTCAAAGCCCAGGCAGGCCGACTCGGGCACGCCATCGAGGCGGATCGCCCGTCAGCGTCACCACCTTCCAGTGGCCGTGCGGGGCCGGGCCGTCGACCCGTACGCCGCTGGGGGAGCGCCTGTGGGTCCGGTCCGACGCCGTCGAGGAGCCCGTCTCATCCACGAACACCAACCGGGACGGGTCCACCGCGGCGAATTCCTCGCGCCAGGCCTCCCGCAGCGCCCTCAGCCCCGGCCGGTCTTGCTCGGCCGCCCGGCGGGACTTTTTTTCCGCGTGATCCCCTCGCGCTTCAGGGCGCGATGCACGATCGAGGGGCTGCACTCGACGCCCGCGGCCTGGGCCAGTTCCTCGAGGGTGGCGTCGGGGTCCGCCTTGACCGCCTCGCGGAGCCTATGGGCCGCGGCGGCGTCGAAGGCCGGGAAGCAGCCGCCGCCGTGGGACCTCGGGGCGATCGAGCCGGTCTCGCGTCGCAGGCGGACCAGGTCGCGGATCCACAAGACGCTGACCGAGAACCGCTCGGCGATCTCGGCCCGCATGGCATCCCCGGCGTCGTGGGCCGCCATGACCCGCTCGCGCCGGTCCATCGAATAGGTCTCCATCTCATCTGCCCTCCTGGCATCGATGCTACAACCGTGCAAGGAGACAAAGTCAAAAGGAAGTTGATCTATCACCTCAGGATCGACCAGACGCCCTCCATGGTGTTGACGTAGACTTCATGGAAAACGATGCCGGTCAAGTCGTCGAAGCGCCGAAGGACTTGGCGTCGTCGAAGAGATCCTGGATGCTCACCATGACGAGGGCTCGCAGTTCCGATCGCGACGGCGGTCAAGGATGTACAAGGCCCTCAATCTCGCCGAATCTGAACGACGAACGCATCATCACCCCGGAATTCGTATTGATCCACACATGTTATAATGATGGCGATCCATTCACTCGGTTGAGACCTGGCCTCTGTCGGCGTGACAACTGAGGACAGTACCGCAGGCCAAGGCCGCGAATCATCCTACCGCACAGCGGCTTACTCGAACCAAAAACAAATTTTAACTTTACGGCATATATAAACGCGAGCCGGCGAGATCGCTCGATCCCGCCGGCTCGCGTTTCGTTTTACAACCGATGAGCCTATGCGATGCGAATCGAGCTCAATACGAATCGGCGCTGATGACTTCGCCGCCATTCCTGGTCGATAGGGCCTGATAGACCGCGGCCTGCGTCGTGCATCCCATCGAGTAGTTGTTGCCGTCGAACGTGAATCCGACGGGGTAATTCCCGTTGGAGGTCAGGGGCCAGGTGGCGATCGTGTCCTTGAGGAACTTCACCGATCCATCGGCGAAGGCATGGTTGGCACCGCCGGGGTGGAAGCTGTTCGCCGTCCCTGCGATGATCGGCACGCCGACGTAAGAGTTCTGATAGATCGTCTGAAGCCCATCGTTTTGCGAAGCCCCGACATTGGGGAGCCGTTTCTGGGCGTTGATGCCGTAGGCCGTGCAGAAAGTGCCCGACTCCCCGGCGGTCCACCCGCACCACGACCAGAGGCCGTAGCTACTCTGGAGATTCTGAGGCAAGAGCCCGACGGCCGTCTCGCTGAAGGCGATCGTGTTGCTGGCCCCGTCGACGATGTCGGCGACGGTGGTCGAGCTCCAGTAGCCGTAGATCCCGTTGCAAGCCGCCTTCGCCGCGGCCTGGCCGGAGGTGAAACCGTTCGGGGGATTCTGGCCGAGGTCGTTGTTCGGGAACGTCCCCATGCAGGCGCGATAGCTGCCGTGCGCCGGGGAGATGCCGAACATGATGTAAAGGCCAGGGATGCCGGCGCCCGACTGCGTCGGGGTGGCGGTCGCCGCGGCCGCGTCACTCGGGCAGATGTAGGAGTTGATGCTCGACACGACGATCGTGAAATTGGGCCCGTCGTAGACGGCCACGCTGAAGTTATAAGCGTTGTTGAACCCGTTCTGCTCCATGTAGGGGAGCATGTCGACCATCACGCTCTGGCTGCCCAGGGGAGCGTAGACCACGCCGGGGGACTGATACATCCCCATGGCGAAGCAACGGTTGGAACTCTCATAGTTGGCCGCGGCCAGGCCGAGCTGCTTCAGGTTGTTGACGCACTGGGCGCGCCGGGCGGCCTCGCGGGCCGACTGCACGGCCGGGAGGAGCAAGGCAATCAACACCGCGATGATCGCGATGACGACCAGGAGCTCGATGAGGGTGAAGCCTCTACGGCGAGGCCCGAATTGAGCAGTCTGATTGAACATGTAACAATTCCTGGGTTGGGAGAAATCAGACGATGAGATATAAGACAGAACGACTCGGAGTCGAGCGAGACGATCCCAGCAGGAATGACATTGAGGTGGGGAGGACATCCGACGGGGAGCGTGCAGTTGAGCCGGGAAGGCCACCGGGACGCCGATTCGGGCTCATTTGCCGATCGGCTGGGCCTTGGCCATCCCTTTCCCGGTTTTCTTGAGCGACTTCATCGCTTCTCGTTGCAAGGCCTCTTGATCCGCGGGGCCCAGGTTCGTCGGCGTGGAGCTGCTCGACGTTGTCGAGGATCCGCAACCGATCGGCGACACGAGCAGCAGGGCGATCAGTGCCGCCAGCACAGATCCGCGAAAAGCTCTCATCACTCTCCCTCCATTACTCGGGACGTGGTCATCCTCAACCCGAAGCCCGAAGGTTTCCGAATGATCAACGTCCAGGCGTATGATATCTTCAACTGATTTACGTCCCAGGGCGTCCGGGCAGGCCAAGACCTGGAGTCGGACGACTGCGGAATGGAGATGAAGCTGGACGATTGGGGCGTCAGCTTCTGGCAGGCGACCTTGAATGTCGACGGCCGGGTGGCCATCGTCTTGCATTTGATAAAAGGTCGTTCTGTGCGCAGTTCATGAACCTGTCTCGATATTCTCAAGACAGCAAGGAGCGAGGTGAGCGGCCGGAGGTCGGGAGAGGAGGTCCGGCCGAGCAGTCCTGCAGATTCTTACAAACTTAAGGACACCCTCACTATCTCTGAATCCGTTCACGCTCCCGATTTCAGGACAAAAAAAATTTCCGATTCCTGGAACTTAACATTTGTATTTAATATCGCGTTGATCGCTTCGCCCCATATCGAACGTCTCTCCCGCCCAGCACGCTAATTCCCTCGGCGAAGAGCGTAACTCCGGGGGAACCCGAATGCGTGGATGGGCGAATGACGGCTTGAGGAATTCATGAGGCCTTTCTGCGGACGATTCACTAGGAACTCATCTTCCCGACGGCCATCGCCAACAAGAACGATCACATCTCGCGACATTTCCTTGAACTCTTCACCATCGCCATCCAAAACACCAACAGGAAGTAGCCTGTGAAGTCGTCGATCGAGCCGCAGAGATGGGGATTGGTGGCTTCGTGCAATGAGTTGACCTCCTTGATGTCAATCAGCAAGTGCTTGACGGGGTTACGCTACGAGAATCAAAAGAAAATGCCTCCCTGAAAGGCTTGCCCCCCCAGGAAGGCTCATGCAAAGCGACTCATCCGACCTCGAAAATCGCTCAATACGAAAGCATCGGGACGGAGGGAGTTACGACCCTGGGCCTTCGCGATTCGATCCATCGATTCGACGCTAGAAGGTTCAGGCCCCTGCTCGCCCAATCAGCCTGGTAGCGGGCGACGTCAACGAGGTTGCCGGTTCGCTCGAATTCGGCGAGTTGCTGCTCGGCTCCGATCGGCTGCCGAGCCATGGTGCCTGCGTATGCGAGCCATCCATCGCAGTGAAGTTCGACGGCTGTCGCCTCGAGTTCGTGAACCAGCTGTTCGAGGACATCCCTCGCCGACTGCGTTTGCGAGGTGTTGAGATCGGCGAACATCGCGTCAAGGCCATGGCGGGCAGCTCGCCAGCGGTTCTGGTCGAGGATCAGGGATTCGCATTCCTCGTCGGCGTGCGAGTAAGCGTCGGCTTGCACGATCCGATGGACGAGGCACTGGATCAGGGCCACGATCCCGAGGGTTGTCGGGAGATCCGCCGGCATGTCGCAGACGCGGACCTCGACGGTGCCGAGGCTCGCGTTCGGACGCAAATCCCACCATAGTTCTTTGGGGGTCTGAATCATCCCGCAAGAACTGAGCCGGTCGACCAGTGCCTCGAAATGGGCCCAAGAGCCCATCGCCGGGGGCGGGCCGCTCACGGGAGAGGTGGCCATGATTTCAGTCCGGTGCGAGAGCAAGCCCGTGGCCCTGCCGCACCAAAACGGGCTATTCGCCGAGAGGGCGAGGAGGCCGGGGATATACTCGCGAAGGCCGTCGCAAACTTTGATGGCCTCGTCGCCCGAGGGGACGCCGACGTGGACGTGGAGGCCGAAGGTCACCTGACGGCAAAGCGTCTCGCGATATTGCTCGACGAGTTCCTTGTAACGCGGGGTCTGTACGACCTCCTGGTCGCGCCAGTGGGAAAACGGGTGCGTGCCGCCCCAAGCCAGGCGGACCCCCGCGCACCTGGCCGCCCTGTCGAGTTCGGCGATCCGAGGCTCGAGGTCGCGACGGACTTCGTCGACGTCCGCACAGACGTCGCTATTGATTTCGAGGCAACTGCGATAGAACTCGGGTTTGACCGAGTCGAGGGCGGATGAAGGAAGCGCCGCGAAGACGTCGTCGACCGCGTTGGAAAGGGCCATGGATTCGGCGTCGACGAGTTGAAACTCCAGTTCCACACCGAGACTGGGCCTGAAATTGCCTCGGAACGTCTCGAGACTCATGGGTTTCTCTTCTATTGGGCGATGATGGAGCCGGCCTCTCGTTGCGCATGTCGCGACAACGAGGGTTCCTCTTGGAAAGGCTCTCGGATCTCGCGAGGCCAGCCTATGGCCTCACCTTGTTTCAGCGCCGAGCTCGCATGCCCGGCGTCCTGAGTCGCACGAACCACATCAAGCGATAGGTTCGCAAGTCCTGCGCCATTCTTGCGGCCAGACGACTCATGAGTGCATGCCAAATCGTTAACGTTTTTTTTCCCAGGATTCGCCGAAATACCCATCTTCGGGCGATGGTAACGCGGGGATTGCGACCGCTTCTCGCGAATCTGGCCTCGTATTCGCTGGAACTTTCGTGATCAGGTTACGCGTCAAGGCTCGCTTCATGATGGCACGGGTCATACGCAACGTGGTTGGATCGATGGGCACGGGAGTACACATCTGATGTGTGAACTGCTGGGGCTTTCGTTCGAGAAGCCGATCTCAGCCTCAGTGACGTTCAAGGAGTTCTCCTCGGGCGACCAGGACAATGCCGACGGTTGGGGTGTCTGCTGGTATCCCGACCAATCCCTGGCCATCGTCAAGGAACCGAGGAAATGGCGAGAGAGCCATTACGCTCAGTTCCTTTGCGATTACCCCGGTGTGGAGAGCCGGATCCTGATGGCGCACATCCGCCACAAGACGCGAGGGGGATCGCCCAGTCACGCAGACACCCATCCGTTCGGCCGGGAACTGGGGGGTCGCGAGTACGTCTTCGCACACAACGGCACGCTTGACGAGCGCGTCTGGGGTCTCCCGCTCGGCCCGGCCCGACCGCTCGGTGCGACCGATTCCGAGCAAGTTTTCTGCCACATCCTGCATGAAATCGCCGAGCGCGGAATCGGCCTCGATGGCGAGACCGACTGGCGCTGGCTTCAAGAACTGGTCGGCGAACTCAACAAGCTCGGCCATCTGAATTTCCTGATGTCCGACGGGACCCGCCTCTTCTGCTACCACGACATCGGCGGCTGGAAGGGCCTCCATTTCCGGAAGGTACGCATCAACGACACGACCGTCCGCCACTTCGAGGACGAGTCGCTCTCGCTCAACATCGAGGGAGATTTCTTCAACCGAGGCCTCGTCATCGCCTCGCGCCCGCTCAGCCAGGCCACCTGGCACCCTTTCCACAAGGGGCAGTTCATGGTCATGGAAGCCGGGATGATCCGCTACTCGAGCCACCGCAACGGCGCCGACGGTGCCCCGCTCGAAGTGATGGCTTTCGGCGGAAATGGTCAATCGGAGCGGGGTACGTGATCCTGATTTCTCCGAGCCTTGATTGAGCCCCATCTTGGCCCAACTCGAAGGAATTTTCCGCCGACTTATCGGGTTCGATTCTTGGCCCTGATAAGCCAACCAAGCAGGCTTCACTACATTTTGACTGTAACACCGATGGAGGTGACCTCTCCGAGTCCCTAATAGCGAGGTGGCTGCGCCACTCCGGCCCCACCTTTGTGTGGTTCTTGAACATATCCCTCCGGTGGAGTTGGAAGCAGCTTGATGCAGTTACTAGAGCAGGCGTTCACGAGCAATGGCAGGACATCCGTCGCAACACGCGAAGAGATCCACACGCGATGGTGGCGTTGATCTTCGAATGGACGGGAGCAGACACTGCATGTCCGAATTGCGCTGCTGGTCAGAAACTTGAGCGGAAGCCGGCTCGGTTCGCTCCGACCGGGGACGATAGGGACACCGGACTTGAGCCACGGAAATGGCGGTCGGTACTTGAAATTGCCGTAAAGGGCCCGCGTACTCACCCTACTCTCTCGCAAATTAGGACATTGAGAGAGTTCATAAGGGAACCAGTGGAGGCGATACGAAGAATACGGATCGAAATCAACCAGGCTCGTCATCTCTCGAATTTCGGGCGGGATGCGAACGAGCCAACTCCCATAGATGACGAGCGTCTTGACCGCCTTCAACTTCGCGATGGAGGCCGGAAGTGTCACGATCTTCGACCTCTCCTGGAGACTCATCCCCAAGAACGGGTCGAACTCTTCCCGGCCATCGGCGGCCGCCTCCTCGATGAGGTCCAGCAAACGCTTCCAGGCATCACACTCGGTATCTTGCGCATCGGTGTGAAAGCAAGGTAGGGGAGAACGCTTCTTCTGCGGATGGCCCCCCATGTCGAAGCACTGGCAATTGCAGTAAATGAGTTCATCTTCGTGTCGTGGTAAGTTTTCCGGCTCGATAATGGCTAGCCAGTCAGGACTGCAAGCTCTCCTCAACTGACTGAGTTCGTGCTCTCCCGCCACCCTGTCGATATGATCCGGGGAGCAAGCGCCCAGGGCCAATTGGAGGCGGATAAAATGGCCACGGATGTCATCTCGAGCGTCCAGCCATTCGGCATAGGAGAGCCGAAGTAAATCCTTGTCCTGAGAGAACTTGATGGAATTCAGGAACTCGGATTCTTTTTGCATAAAAACCTCTTTTTGTTAAAAACAATAAAACCTCATAATATTATTTAATTACATTAATGATCACAATATCAAAACTGGCGTGTTCTCAGCCTGAAGTAGGCCAACGGACCCTCTTGGCTAGCAAGAACGCTATTCAACAACCATAACAGCCCTGGTCGCCAAAGACGCCGCCTATCAGACCGATTGTCGTCCAAGGCCGTACGTTTCAAACCAAGACATAGCCAAGGCGGCTCGGGTTCGATGTTCAAGAAGGCTTGTATTTTAGGTGGGAAGGCAGGATTAACTCAGCGAAGCCTCTACGACCGAATCAGCCCACCACCCGGCGCGATGGCTTGTCCCCCCGCGTAAACTGGAGAGAGCATCGTGCCCTCGGACTAAATTCCAACCGGCGGGAAGTGGTGAAGAAACATGCCCGAGCCATTCAAGCTCATGGCTTTGAAGAGCGGTGACGTGGAACTCATCGGGGGATTCGGGCTCCGGCGCACGTCATCGCTGCAGGTCTACGAGCCGACTCTGCACGCTCATGACTTCCATCAGGTGACCGTCGTGCTATCTTGCTCGCGGGCCATCGAGTGGAAAGTCGGGGACGATGGAGCCTTCTCAGGCCTACCGAAGGAAGGTGACGTCGTGATCTGCCCGGCGCGTGTCCACACGCTCGTGCGCCTGAATCGCTCGTTCGAGTCCATCTCCTTGCGGATCTCCACGGATATGCTCGACCGGGCGGCGAGGCGTGCGGGACGCACTCCAGGCTCGCTTCGACCGTTGATGATGCGTCGCGATGATTTCGTCTGCGCCCTCGCCCGCAGGCTCGACGATGCCGACGCGGAGACACGAGGGCTACTGGCCGAGCCACTAGGCAAGGCGCTGACCCTACACCTGCTACGGGAGTATGCCGAAGATAGCCATCCTAGACGGGGAGAGGCCCGGCTCTCGCCCGAGGACCTGCGACGCGTCGTCGGCCACGTCGATGACCATCTCGGCGATGACCTGAGCCTCGGCCGACTTGCCGCCATCGCCGGGCTCAGCCCCCATCATTTCCTGCGGCGGTTCCGGGCAGCCATGGGCAAGACGCCCCACCGGTTCGTCATCGAGCGCAGAGTGGAACGTGCCAGGGAACTGCTGGTGAACGGCTCGGGGATCGCGGAGGCCTCCCTGCGCGTCGGCTTTTCGAGCCAGAGCCACCTCCACCGACACATCAGGCGACTCCTCGGGGTGACTCCCGGAGAATTGGCCCGGCGGCAAAGTCTTACGAACCAGCATCTTCGATGAGCATGGCCCGGTTCGCAGCCCCGGCCGCCATCGATCCTTCGGCCACCGCCGACGCGACGCTCGGGGGGCCTGCGGAAGCGTCCCCGATCACGTAGACGCCCTCGACTCGCGTGACGCTCATGGGATCGGTCTTGACCATTCCCGCCGTGAATCCCGACTCGATCAGTTCGCAGCCGAGCTTTTCCGCGAGGTTCGAAGCCTGCCGAAACCGGGACCTGAGATAAAGGACCGAACACTGAAGCCGCCGCCCTCTTTCGAAGCGAATGGCCTTCAGCTTGCCATCGTCTCCCTCGAGCCGTTCGATCCGCTCCTGTAAGACCTCGATCGAGCGATTCGAGAGCCAGTCTCGCGTAGCGGCGGGCAGATCAACAGGCCCATTCGTGAGCAGGCTCAACCGCTTCGTCCAGCCGAGCAATAAGGTCGCCGATTCGATCACATCCTCGGGGGCGGCGATAAAGGACCAAGATTGCCCTTTGAACTCCCAGCCGTGGCAGTAGGGGCAAAGGATGATGCTGTCGCCCCAGAACTCCTTCAGGCCGGGGATTTCCGGCAGGCCATCGGCCAATCCCGTCGCCAGGATCAACTTCCTGCACGCGACGACTTCCGTATCATCGAGCGTGACCTCGAACCCTCCTTCGACTTTCTTCGCATCCGTGACCGTCCCGTCATGCAAGGCCACGTCGTAGGGATTCAACTGTTCACGTCCGATCCGACGCAACTCAGCCGGCGGCGTGCCATCCTGTGTGAGGAACCCGTGGACCGCCGCCGCCGGGGCGTTCCTGCCGTGCCCCGAGTCGCAGATCAGGACCCGGCGACACGCCCGACCAAGGACGAGCCCCGCGCTCAGCCCCGCGGGGCCTCCGCCGACGATAACGACATCGAACCGCCGGGTCTTCGCCGCCTCGGCCGACACCGATTCGGCCAGTTCAGGGCCGAGTAGAGCCGATACCGATCCCGCGGCGATGGCCAATGCTTCGCGCCTGGACAGTGGGAAACCTTCATTTCCATGATTTTTCATATCAAATCCGATCCTCTCGGAAGATCCACGGCCCGCGGGAATCGCGTTCCCGCAGAGAATGGGTGAGTCTCCGCCTGCGAGAGGTATCTTATGCCCCAGGGTTGACTCGCATCTTCCAGCTTACTGCGGTCCCTTTGCACGAAATTGCGGTCGATACGGGCGATGAGAGCCCTCAAGGCTCCTGAAACCAAGGTCGACGCAAAGCGGCGATCGACGCGGCATCCTCAGGGTCACTGCCGAGAGTTCCCATATTTATGGATTACATAAATCCAATAATTGACAATTCAACAAATGGAATCGCTCGAAGAGTCATCGTGAAGCTATCTCCGGCTCCCTGACTCACTCACTGTGGCTTCCTGTTGGAATCCCCAATATCGGGATTCGAGGAGCCACCATCTCTCCGGGCCTTCCGAGGTTCGAGGGCGAACGGTGCCTGGATGGGATGGCCAATCTGCTTCCAGCCGCCGAGCTCGATCATGTCGTACGCGGCCTTCATCTGCATCGACGCCTCATCGGCCGGCATACCGCCGACGCCGGTGCAAAGGCCAGGGACGGCGACGCTCCGAATCTTCCGGTCGAGCCCGCTCGCGTTATGGTCGCGGATGGCCACGAGGGCGGCTCGCATCGAAAGGTAGGCGTTGATCGTTCCGAAGACGCGACTCGGGACCCGCATGGTCGGGGCCACGACCAGGAACGGGAAACGTCGCGAGCTCATCGAGAGGATCGTCGCCAGGCCGACCGGCAATTCGCCGTGGAAACGTTCGGCGATCCGTCCCATCGTCGCACGCTGCGCCTCTTCTCGATAAAACAAATCGATCTGCTGATCGAAGCCGCCGCTCATGTCGCCGAAGCTATTGGCCGGGCTCACCAGCGCATCGCAGTCGAGTTCGAGCAGGTCGCCGACGAGGACCTCGACGGCCGCGGTTTCGTGGAAACGAGCGGCAAGGGCCTGCGAAACCTCCGGATTCAAGCTGGAGAAGCTGATCCTCAAGAGTTCCGGGGTTACGCCACGCCCGAATGGTTTGAGCACCTTCATCCTCATTCGCCTCGCACGATCCATAAGTCGACGGATCAACGTGGATTCTCCAGCCTCTGAAAATGACGGCAGCCTCGCGGCATTCATCGTGAGTCAGGCGATCGATCCGCTCGCGTCGTCTCGAGGTCACAAACCACCCAACCGAAGAAGACTGATATTTCGAAACTCCTCAGGCCGCGTGAAGCAAGAAACTTTCGGCTATATCCTTGTTCATCATTCAAGCATTTGACTGAAGACGTTTGACAAGGCAGCCATGAGCAAGCCTCCTCCTTTCGATTCCCCAATGAGATCCAAAAGCAGGACGGACACCGATGCGATCGAGATTGTCCCATGACAATTCTTCTCCCTCATCATTCCATCAACAAGACGCGTCCAACCCGGGATACTAGACAGTTAATTTTAAGAATTTCATGATTAAAAGACGCGCAGGATTTCTGCCCAGACCTCTTTAAAACAGGCCATTTTGTGTCATTGGATGAAATCTCCAACCCATGACATCCATCATCCCGACTTGGCACAGGACGACTTCCGATGTGTGAATCTTGTGCGCGGAAAAATTGCCAATATCGATCCGAAAAACGCTAACACAACTATTGCCCTGTGTTGAAGATTGTGCCAACATCTGCCTATCTATCCTTAATAACGATCCAACACAGCTCAACGCCCACACCGAGGTGCTTCATGCCGAGTCGTGGTTTGCGCGGATTGCTGCTCTTGGCCGCGGCGACTGGATTCCTGGCCCCGACGATTGGCTGCGGGAGCAGTGATTCCGGTACTCACGTCAAGGTCGATAAGGAGAAGGAGAACGCCGTCCTGAAGGCGATGGGCGGCTACATGGAGAAGCAGCAAAGCAAGGCGAAGTCAAAACGTCACATCCGTTGATTGCCGATACCACCGGCCCATGGCCGGCCCCCTCTCTCCTCGTCTGATGAATCCGTTTTCTCGACCCTTTGGGAGCCATCGTGCGGTCCAAACCCGCACGGCGATCCGAGGCTGTATCGTCTTGTCTCCCTCGTTTCTCCGTTTCGGTGACTGACTCATCTTCCGTCCTCAATCCGAGAGGAATTCCCAGATGAACCGAATCGAGCGCCGAGGTTTTACACTAATCGAGCTCCTGGTCGTGATCGCCATCATCGCGGTCCTGATTGCCCTGCTGCTCCCCGCCGTGCAGGCCGCCCGCGAGGCCGCCCGTCGCGCCCAGTGTACCAATAATCTCAAGCAAATCGGCCTGGCCCTCCACAACTACCACAGTGCCATCGGCTCGTTCCCGATGACGAGCACGACCGCCTATTCGGATCCCGGCGTGCAGGCCAGTTGGGGGACATGGGGCGCCCATGCGTTGATGCTCCCCTACCTCGAGCAGAAGCCGATCTACGACTCGATCAACTTCAACTGGACGAGCTGGCAAGGCTCGGGAGCGGCGCGGAACAGCACGGTCTTCACGACCAAGCTCGCTGCCTACATGTGCCCTTCCGACGGCTTGGCGGGCCAGGAAAACCTCAACAATTATTTCGGCTCGGTCGGGACAACGGTTGGTTTCATGAACAACGCCGACTCAACCGGCATCTACGCCTTCGGCCGGACCTATACGATCGCCAACATCACCGACGGCACCTCGAACACGGTGGCCTATTCCGAGGCGCTCGTCTCCACCACTTTCGGCGGGCCGAAGTCGACGAAGTGGCGTGACGGGCCTTCCGTCGGCGGCAGTGTCGGGGCCTCTTACTACGCACTGGACGCCACGGCCAATTTCGCCGCACTTCAGTCCGACTGGCAGAACTGCAACAACCTGTTCGTCACGACGACAAACTACGGGATGCGAGGCTATCGCTGGGGCCTCGGCGGCCTGGGAGAAACGCTCTTCCATACGTTGGTCCCGCCGAACTCCAACGACTACCCCTGGAACTCGTGCCGGCTCGATTGCGGCGGGGGTTGCGGGTCACTCCAGAGCGGCTACTTCAGCGCGAGCAGCAACCACCCCGGCGGCGTGAATACGGCGATGGCCGACGGCAGCGTGAAGTTCATCAAATCGTCCATCAACATGAGGACGTGGTGGGCCCTCGGTACTAAGGCCGGCGGCGAAGTGCTGAGCTCCGACTCGTACTGACGCCCCTCCCCCCTGTTTCTCCACTCGCCAAGATCGTCCTGAAAATGAGGACGCCGGTCGCCTCCGCGGCGATCAGCGTCCCTCTTCCATTTCCAAGATGAGAGCCCCACTCGTGTCCATCAATGATTCCGACCCAACATCTGCGGCCTCTGCTCTAGACCCGGGCCCCCTCTCTTCACCCCTCGTCACAGAACCGACCACCAGTGACCTCCGCCCCGCACCGGCTCAAGGCAAGGCCTGGCTCCTCATGCTGGCGGCCGGCCTGATCGCGGGCACTGTCTCGTGGCTGGTAGGCGAAGCGCTCAATGACCGGATCCAGCCGCAGCTTCTGTCGACCGGCGGTGTCCCGACGGCCGAGGAGGCCGCCGCGGGCGCGAGCGGGACTCGCAAGGCCGTGGCCATGCAGGTCTCGCTGGCATTCGGCTCGCTGGGTGCGGCCCTGGGTCTGGGGCTCGGGCTCGTCGGGGGCGTCCTCCGGGGTTCCTCCCGATCCACGCGGAACGGCGCCATCCTCGGCACGATCCTAGGCGGAGCCCTCGGCGCCATCACACCTCAGTTGCTCTTACCTATCTATTTTCGCTTCTACAACCCGGATAGCGACGACATGGTGCTCGCCCTGCTGATCCAGGGGGGAATCGGAGCTGCCGTCGGCGCGGCGGGGGGCGTGGCGTTCGGAGTCGGCAAGCGCGGGCGTACGACCCAGACCGTCGTGGGAGGCGTCATCGGCGCCCTCGCCGGGACCCTCGCCTATGAATTGGCCGGGGCCCTCGCTTTCCCGCTCGATGAGACCTCGAAGCCAATCGCGGCCACGACCGTCGCCAGGCTCCTCGGCCGACTCCTGGTGGCGACTTTCGCCGCCGCAGGAGTCGTGATGGTCGAGAACGCCGTCAGCAAGAAAACGACGAGCCCCGAGGTCTGAATGGGCTCGGGGCAAAGCCTCAGCCCTGGATGGCCTTGAGGTATCGATCGGCCGAGCGCCGGGCGACCTCCTTGCCATTCGTCGGGACGATCCCTTTGCCTCGGACGAAGAACGCCCCGTAGATCCGATCGTACTCGAGCGGCTCGAGATAGCTCATGACCTGTCGGATCGTCGTGGCGTTCAGGGGGATGTAGTTGGGATAGCTCCACATGAAGCTGACCTGCTTCGGGTCCATGCAGATCTGGGGCTGGTCGCCCGCCATCAGGGCACCCCGGCCTCCGGCACCGGCGGGCCAGAGGAGGACCTGGTAGCCTTCGAAGTGCCCGCCCGTGCGAATGAGAGGGAGGCTGCCGAGCAGCGTCTGCTTCTCCCCCTTCCAGAAGTGAACGCTGGGGTCGGGCCGCATCACCCAGGGGCGTTCGGCCTCGTGGATGTGGATCGGGGCATTGCCGAAGGCCCGGCTCCACTCCACCATCGCCGTGTAGTAATGCGGGTGGGAAATCGCAATCTCCGCGATCCCGCCCAGTTCCTTAATCTGCGCGATCGTGGCGTCGTCGATGAGCCCGACGCAATCCCAGAGGAGGTTGCCGCGGGGGGTCTGGATCAGGAACGCCCTCTGGCCGATGCCGAACTTCGGCTCGGTGTTGATCGAGTAGAGGTGCTCTTCCTCTTTCTTGATCGTGTTCTTGTGCGTCGTCCGGAGCTTTTCCAACGTCGTCCATTGCTGGCCTTCGGGGCCGACGTACTGCCGCTCATCCTCGCAGATCGGGCAATGCTCGGGGGCTTTGGGCGTCTCCTTGAACTGGGTGCCGCAGGTGACGCAGAGGTAAGGGGTCCCGTCCGGCGGAGACTGGGCCGCTCCCCCCGTCGCGCCGAGCGTCGCCAGGGTGCCCATCGCCGCCGCGGCCATCGAAGTTTCTCGCATAAAGTCCCTTCGGGTCGTGCCCTCTCCCATCGCGGTTCGAGCCTCCGCTTTTGCCGGCCTCGGCCGGGTTCGATGATGTCGCCTCGCACTCGCCGCATCATAGGCTCCGAGCAACGAGCAATCAATTCATCACTCTCCCGCGAGACCGGGATGAGGCTCAAAGCGCTTCAAAGGCTCATGGCTTTCAGGGCGGCCACGCTCGCCTGGGTGAGCTCCCAGTTCTGCTCGACGAAGTAGTTCTTGACCCCGCCCGTCTTCGCGGCCTCGAACGTCTTCACCCAGTCGATGCTCCCCTGCCCGACCGCGACTTGCGGCTTCTTCCCCTCGCCGGGCGCATCCATGTCCACATCCTGGACGTGGATCGAGTAAAACCGGCCAGGGTGCCTCAGGAAGTAGTCGGCAGCGACGAGTCCGACCGCGATCGCCGACATCTGGAACTGGAACTTGACCAGGTCGGGTTCGAGGAGGTCGAACAGGAGGTCATACGCACGCTTCCCCCCGACCATCGCGTGTTCGAAATCCTCATTATGCAGCCCCTGCTGGAGCCCGGCCTTCGCCGAGGCGGCCGCGATGGCGTTGTATTCTTCCGCCGCCTTCTTCACATCATCCAGGCTCGGAGTGGCTCCTCTGGCACCGAGGGTCGCGGTGATCATCTGCGTGATGCCGATTTCCTTCGCCCAATCGATGCTCTTCCCATGGCAGTTGCGCAGTTCGTCCAGGCTGAAGTGGGAACTCTCGGCGCGCATCCCATGATCCTCGAGGATTTTCTTCACCTCCTTCGCGTCGGACAGCGAGGCAAACTCCTCGCCGAAGCCGATGGGCGAGCACAACTCGAGCCGGCTCACGCCGATGTCAGCCAGCTTCTTCGCGAACGACGGGAAGTCGTCGAGCATCGCGCGCAACGGCCAGACCTGGCAGCCGATGGGCATCGCGAGCTTGCCGTTTCCGCTCGAGTTCGCAGAGCCTTCCGTCTTCATATGAAAACCTCTGAGATTCTATCGCGAGTTGTGCGTCGACGCCGGGGGAGGGAAGCGACCGGACATTCTCTCGGATCCCGGGGAGCCTTTCAATCCGGCCCATCCCATCGACGCCTCGCTGCATCCTCGCACGTCAGCGTGTACTCCCCCGTGTCGGCAAGGGATTTGCTGCTTGAGTATTTCCAAACTGTCGCAATGACGCAGATGAACAGCAATCATCCGGGAGAAGACGAATGGCAACCGCGACGACCGAGAACAAGTTGCAGGAACTGCTCGAAGACTTCAGCGACGCGATGCTGGGCACGCGCTCCCTCGAAGGCCAACTCCGCGCGAGGCCGATGGCCCTCGCCGAGGTCGAGGACGATGGCACCCTCTGGTTCATCACCGATCGTCACTCGGGCAAGGTCGACGAACTCGCCAGCGACAATCACGTGGTCGTTACGATGCAGTCGAGGAGCAAGTTCGTCTCCCTCAGCGGGAAGGCCTCGCCCGTCGAGGACCGCGACAGGGTCGAGCGGCTCTGGAAAGTCGAGTGGAAGGTCTGGTTCCCGGGCGGCAAGGACGACCCGAACATCCTCCTTCTACGCGTGGACGGCGAGCGGGGCGAATACTGGGACAACAGCGGCACCAAGGGGATCAAGTACCTCATCGAGGCGGGCAAGGCCCTCGCGACCGGTACGCGCCCTCACGTCGAAGGTGATCCCAAGATCCACGGCAAGGTGGACCTCTGACCCGCCACCACGACTCTCAAGACATCGATCGGGCCGAGGGTTTACCTCGGCCTTTTTTGATTCAACGCTTATGCGCCGAAGGAATCTCGGCCGAGAACCCCGAGTTCGGCTGGGCGATCCCCGGCGTGCTGCGGCCATTGGCCCCGTACTTTTCCAGTAGCCAGGTGAGGCGTTCGACGACGTCGGACCGTTCGGCCTGGAGGTTATGCCTCTCCGCGGGGTCCTTCGCAAGGTCGTAAAGCTGGACTCTCGGCAACCCCTTCGCCTCCTCGGTCCCGGGAAGCGGACTCGTCCATCCGCCCGAGTCGGGGCAGAGGCAGAGTTTCCACGATCCCTGTCGGATCGCGAACGAGCCGTTGATCGAGTGATGCACGATGGCCTCACGCCCGGGCGCATCGACATTGCCGAGGAGCGTCGGCAGGAAGCTCACGCTGTCCTCACCTGCGGAATCCGGCAGGTGCGTTCCAAGAATCTCGGCGCAGGTGGCGAAGAGGTCAGTCAGGCAGATGAGGCGATCGCTGGTCGTCCCCGGATGAACTCGCCCCGGCCATCTGACGATGAAGGGGATGCGATGGCCTCCTTCGAAGATGTCGGCTTTGGTACCTCGGAACCCCGCGCTGGGATCGTGTCCCCCCTCAATTAAGGTCTCGTAGTCCGCCTGGGGTGCATATCCGTTGTCGCTCGTCACGACCACGAGGGTCTCGCCAGCCAGCCCGGAGGCTTCGAGCGAGGCCAACACCTGCCCGATGGCGTCGTCCACCTGCATCACGAAGTCGGCATAGGCGCACAACCC
The DNA here is from genome assembly GCF_049331405.1 of Singulisphaera chitinilytica. Taxonomy (NCBI): domain Bacteria; kingdom Pseudomonadati; phylum Planctomycetota; class Planctomycetia; order Isosphaerales; family Isosphaeraceae; genus Singulisphaera; species Singulisphaera chitinilytica. The sequence goes on along the minus strand of NZ_CP186274.1, from coordinate 3,080,608 downwards.
GGACTTGCCCGACCATTCGCGCGAAGGGGTGAGCGGGGTATGGGGCGCGGTGAGCGGCATGTACAGGAAGAACGGCTTCGAGCCCCCCGACCTCCTGGCATTTGCGACCGTGTCGATATAAGACATCGCGGATTGGACGAGGGTCGGCACGACCTCCTCGGCCTTGAAGCCTGTCGCCGCGAGCCCTTTCCGCCCGAAATTCTTCTCGACGGTCGGGAGCCCCACCGTGCGATCCTGATCGATGAACACATAGGGGGGCATGTCGAGCGACGCACTGATGCCGAAATACCGATCGAAGCCGAACGACGTCGGCCCGTTTGCGATCGGCTTGGAGTAGTCGACTTCCCGGCCGGTCGCGATCTTGTCCGAGTTTTCCCCCTCGGCGAGCGGCCAGTCCATGCCGAGATGCCACTTCCCGACGCAGGCCGTCCTGTACCCGCTTTGTCGCAAGAACGCGGGCACGGTCAATCGATCGGGTTCGATCAGCGGCCTATCGTATCCGAACAGAACGCCCATCTTCAGCGAAGTCCGCCAACTGTAACGCCCGGTCAGGATGCCATAGCGAGTCGGCGTGCAGACCGCCGAGCCCGAGTGGGCATCCGTGAAACGCATCCCCTGCGACGCGAAGCGATCGAGGTTGGGCGTGGCTATCTTGCCTGAGGGGTTGTAGCAGCGCACGTCGCCGAGGCCGAGGTCGTCGGCGAGAATGTAAACGATGTTGGGGGGCCTCGACGGCGCGGCCGCCCCGGCCACGACCGCCTGGAACATCACGAGGGCGAGTGCAAGGGCCCCTATCAATATCAACAGACTTACGCGCATCGGCAACTCCACTCATACGGAGATTCGATTCACCCCGCCCTGATTTGAAATCTGCATTTCCTCAAGCGAACGAGCCAGTCTCAGAGTCACTCGACCAGGGTGAGCACGATCGTCCTCAGTTCGATCGCGCTCCGGCCGGGGATCTCGATGGCGCGAAGAGTCAAGGGTCCGCGACCTTTCGTCAGATCGAAGGCTCCCAGGCGCATCGGCTTGAAATCCTTGACATACGACTCTCCGTTTCGCTTGACGCGATCGTGCTCGGCGCCTCGGGCCGGAGGATTATGAGCCTCGACGACCTTGGCCCGGATCTGTGACCCGTTAAAGCCGAGTTGCAGGGTCGAGCCGACATCCTCGGGGGCCGCCGTGTAATAAGCCACGGCCTCGTAACGGCCGCTCGTCGCGACCTCGATGTCCCAGGTGATGGAGTCTTCCGCACTCGTCCAGTTCGTGAAGTACGAGCAGTTCGGGGCGTTGGCGCTCCGCCTGATCTTGCCGTGCGGGACGCCGTCGCGGGCGGGAAGCCAGGTGATGGGGAATTCGCGGTAGCCCACGGGGAACGGACGATCGTCCTTCTTCAGATCCGGCAGGAGTTCTCGCGACCAATCCGCGGCGGCCGAGGCGAGCCGGGCGGCAACATCAGGATGTTCGCTGGAGACGTCGCGAGCCTGGCCCGGGTCGCGGGTCATGTCGTAGAGGTGACCGGAGGAGTCGCGGCGAAACCTCTGCGACCTCACGCTCACGTTGCCGGTCCAGTGGCTGAAGATCAGGCGATCCGGCGACTCGGTCGAGGTCCGACCCAACAATTGCGACGCGAGGCTCACCCCATCCAGCGGCTTCGTCGAGACGATGGGAACGCCGGCGAGTTCGGCGAGAGTCGGCAGCAAATCAATGGCACCGGAGATGGAGTCGATCTTCGTGCCGGGCTTGACGCGGCCGGGCCAGCGAAGCAGGAGCGGAGAGCGAACGCCCCCCTCGTCGGTCGTCCCCTTGCGCCCCTTCATACCTCCGTTCCAGCGCCAGCCGTTCGGGCCGTTGTCGCAGAAGTAGAGGACGATCGTGTCGTTGGCCAGCTTCAATTCGTCCAGCCGTTTCAACAGGCGGCCGACGTTCCAGTCGATGTTCTCGCACATCGCCAGGGCGGCGCGGGTGAAGTCGAGGTCCTCCTTCTGAGGCCCCACGTGACGCATCTCGAGTTTCGCATCCTTGAACTTCTCGAAGAAACGGCCGGGGACTTGCATCGGCGAGTGCGGCGTATTCAGCGGCAGATAGCAGAAGAACGGACACTCTTGGTTCGATTCGATGAACTGAATCGCATGGTTCGTGAAATCATCGGCGATGAATCCATCGCCCACAACGAGTTGCCCATTGTGCTCGAGCGGCGTGTTGAAGTAGTCGCCCCAGTGCCCCGAACAGAACCCGTAGAACTCGTCGAAGCCGCGGGCGTTGGGGTGATAGGGATACTGGGTCCCGTTGTGCCACTTGCCGAAGGCGCCAACCTTGTACCCGGCAGCCTTGAACGAATCGCCGATGGTCTTCTCGTCGAGGTCGAGCCGCTCACCACCCGTGGACGTACTCCAGACACCCCCGCGCGGGTGATATCGCCCCGTCAGGAACTCAGCCCTCGTCGGAGAGCAAACCGGGCAGACGAAGAACCGATCGAAGAGGGCCCCGTCCCGCGCGAGCGAATCGATGTTGGGCGTGCTCAGGTTCGTATTCCCGTTGACGCTGAGGTCCCCCCAGCCCTGATCGTCGGACAGGATCACCACGACATTAGGCTTGCTCGCCGCCCAGGCCGAAGTCGACGTGCAAAGGGCGATCGTCGTGAAGATGGCGGCTTGCAGATTCATGAGACAAATCGGCCCCGAAAGGGTCCGCTCCATACATCGAAGGGAAAATCGCAGGAATGCAAACCCGCATGTTTATGCATAGATATTCAATTTCCACTAAATATTATTTTGAAATTCTTAATATGCAAACTAATTCATCATGATTTGCTCATAATAATTTTGCATGACACCGTAGCATTCACACGCCGCATCCTCGAGCCCGACTCGATCGCGGATGACGATCGTGCCTCGCCTGTATGAGATCAAGCCCGCATTCTGGAGCGTCCCGGCGACAACAGTCACGCTTTGGCGTCTGACACCGAGCATGAACGCGAGGAATTCCTGGGTCATCGGGAACTCATCGCGGCCGGCCTGGTCATGGACTCGCAATAACCAGCGACACGTCCTCGAATCGACATTGTGCAGGGTGTTGCACGCGATCCCCTGCCCGATGTTTCGCGACGTGAAAACGATGTAACGATGAATGAGCCGGCTCACGCTCGGGCATCGGGGCAGGACTTCCAGGAGCGACCTGGCGGAAACACGAAGGCTCTCGCCAGCCATTTGACAGATCGCACGAAAGGGACTGGCCTCGACGCCGAGGAGCGTCGACGTCCCGAAGCATCCTTCACGCCCCACCGTCGTCGCCTCAACCGGGTCATCCTCCTCCATGACCGTGAGGAGCGAGATCAAGGCTGTCGTGGGGAAATGGACATGAGTGATGTCGGACTGGTGCTGATAAACGACTTGCTTGAGGCTCAATGACACACTCTGAAGCATGGGAGCCAGGATCTCGAACTCGTCCACCGGCAACCGGTCGAGAAGATGATTGCCGCTGTCTCGCAACCTGGGTATCCATGACATTGAGCAGCTCCGCTCCAAGCCCACATTTGTGAGCAATTCAACCGCGATTGCCCCACGAACCCCGGCCCAAGATTAGGCCAGAGTACCTCGGGTCTCAAGGGAGCAGCCGCAGCCGACGGCAAACCCCATTCTGACGACTGATCCCTACATCGGCCCACGTCTGACTCGAGCCAAGGTTCAGCCTGAAAAATCAAGAAGGCCGGGCATAGAAGAATCGCAATAAACGTCCACGCCTACGCCATTTGAAGCGTACACGAAATCCTTACGCTCGCCGCTGACATAACTTCCCGTATTACGCCCATCGCCTCGATCGCTCTTATGCCCATGAGTCGACCGACGCTTCCACTGGGTCGAACCATCGAATCAGTGAAACCTATCTCAGTGATTTGCGAAGTGGGTCGCCCACCTGGTCTTGCCACCGGTCCAATGCCGTTCGGAGGGTGCGGATTGTGTCGGTTCGGCCAGGGTCTTCCGAAAGATCGAAGGTTTCCGCGGGATCCTCGCGAAGGTCAAAAAGTTGCTGCTTGTGGATCTTGGGATAGTCGATGAGCTTCCAGCGATCCCCACGCACCATCCGCTGCGTATCGGTGTAATACGCAAAGGCATATTCGCGAAATGGTGTCTTCGGATCTCCGAGGACAGACACGAAGCTCCGGGCTTCGACCGACGCAGGGATCGGCACGCCGGCAAGATCGCACAGGGTGGGATAGAGTTCGCGCAGGTAGACCTGGGCATCGCAGCGTTGCCCCTTGGGAATTCCCGGCCCAGCGAGGATGAGCGGGACGCCGACCGTATGTTCATACATATTTTGTTTGCCGCGTAGACCATGACTCCCGATCGCCAGGCCATGATCGCTCGAGAAGACGACGATGGTGTCCCCGGCCTGGCCATTTCGATCGAGCGCGTCGAGGATGCGACCGATCTGCTCATCCATGTGGGAGATCACCGCGTAATAGACGGCCAACTCGCTCTTGACCATCTCCGGCGTGCGAGGCCAGGGCCAGAGTTCCTCATCCCGCCCCCCGAGGCTGCCGTGGTCGAAAGGGTGGCGAGGCAGGAAGTTCGGCGGCAGAGGTATGTCCTCCGGCCGATACTTCCTGACATATCCGGGCGGCATGATGAGCGGGTCATGCGGTGCCGTGAAGTTGACGTGGAGGAAGAACGGCTCCCTGGGTTGCGTGTCGAGCAAGGTGATGGCGGCATCGGCCAGGGTCGCGCTGGTGTCGCCGCTCAGCCCCACGCCGCGTTCGGGGTACAACTTGCCGGCATCATCCTGAAACACCCAGCCTGGATACCCGGTGGTCAGCCGGCCGAGGGAATCGCGTTGCGGTGGATAGAGCGTGAGCCCCTCACCAAACAGGCCAAGGCTTCTTTCATAGCCTCGGGTCGTCGGCCGGCCCGCGCTGTGCCACTTGCCCACGTACCACGCGTGATACCCGGCGCGTCGCATAGCTTCCGGCCAGGTCGTGAGGTCGAGCCTCGCCTGGTGGCTGAACGGCGGGCAGAACCCGTTCCGGAACGCCGAGCAACCGCTGAGGATCTCCGCCCGACTCGGGACGCACAACGGATACGGGGAAATGGCCCTGGTGAACCTCGTGCCTCGGCGGGCGAGCCGGTCGAGGTTCGGCGTGGAGACGATGCGAACGCCAGGCGCGTCGACGGTATCCGGACGCTGGTCGTCCGTCAGGAGGAACAGGATATTCGGGCGCCTCGCCTCATCGGCCTCGACCGAAGCCGGTTGAGCCCAGATCCCCAGCAGGACCCAAGGGATGCACCCGAGCAATAGCCGAGCCCCTGGCTTCCACGTCAATCCGACTCGAACCGGCGGCTGGTCCATCGTGCGACCCGTCGTTGAGATCACCTTGCCCTGCCTCAGTAGGATTCGCTCGAATTTACACCACGCCTATTTTGCTCGGAGTGCCGACGAGAAGATACCCGGCTCCGAGTGCTGGACGTCTTCGCGTAGCCGCGAGGAGAGCACTCACAAAAACCTCGGCTATCCTATTGCATCTCATGTCCATACGAATTCTTAATCATTCGGTCAAAGCATCGGTAATCCTGGACTTCTGACCTGATCTTGCGACAGCAGATCATAGATTCTTCGAAGTCCAGCCGGTTAATATAGTTGCGATTTGGAATTGTCCTCATGAGGAGATCCCATGGTCGAAACGACTTCCGAGCCGCAACGGATCGCCGTGCTGAGAATTTTCGAGAGGCTCAACGATCCCAGGCTTACCGCCGCCGAGCTCAAGAAGAAGCTCGGAATCGGCACGAAGAAGGGAACTGACCCGGCCGAGGCCAACCAGACGCTCGCCAGCCTGATCGAGCAGGGCTTCCTGGCGATCAGCGGCGGTGCCCAGGACGCCCCGCATCCTCGCCCCAACGCGGCCTATCGCCTGACCCGCGAAGGTATCGCCCACCTCCGCCCTGCCCGCCCCGACTTCTCCGACGAACTTTTGCAGGCACAAGAGGCCTTCATCCTCCTGCAAGTGTTCCGGGCGAAGGAGCAAAAGCTCACCCGCTCCGACCTGAACGGCAAGCTCAAGAGCCGCGCCGCCGTCGGCCAGCTCGAATTCGACGTCAAGGCCGCCCCCGAGACGATCGACTACCACCTCGCCGAGCTCGTCGACAAGCAATGCCTGACCGTGCTGAAGCGGGGAGTCTCGATCAGCTTCGAGCTCAACCCCGAAAAAGGCGCTGCGGCCCTCGCCTCCTCCAAGCAGCACGAGGCCGTCAGCTTCACGCTGACCGGCGAGACCCTGAATGCCTTGCTCACTACCGCTCGTCAATCCAAGGTGCTTCATGTTGCCGCAGTAAGTGCGGAGTCTGGTGAACTTCCAACAGTGGATATGGACAACCTTGAGACGCCTCCAAAGACCTTAAGTCCGTTGGAGATTTCCAAGTTTCTGGATCAACTTCGTACAGGCAAGTATGCAGGGAAAGATCTAATCCCGATTCACGAATTGCGTCAACTCGTGGGCAGCAACCTTGGGGAAGCACTGGCAACTCATGCTGTTTTCGATCGAATCGTGAAGGAAATGCGAAGTGATGGTCAACTAGAGGTAATCGCGATCAGCGACAATCGCGACGCGACTCAAGAGCAACTCGATGATTCGATTCCAGGGATGAACGAAACCCTCTTCTACATCGTCGTAGGTTAGGAGCCAATAATCGATGTTGTTCGAGAATCCCTTTCGCGAGAGTCGCTTAAACAATAGCCGCAACTTCCGGCCTGAGTGGGATGTCCCAGAGCTCAATCAAGGCATCACCAAGTGGCTTGTCGAAGAAGTTAGCCGCCTACGAGGACGATCAGAGTCTGATCCGGGGCAGATGATCGCCACGATGATCGGACCGCCCGGGTACGGTAAGACTCACCTTTTCGGGCGAATCGAGCACTTGATTGGCCACGAAGTCTTCTTCGTGTTTGTACCTGCGTTTGAGGAACGCACTGCTCCACTCGACCATATCCGCTGGCATGTGATCGAGGCACTATTTCGGTCGCCGGAGGGTGGACATTCCCCTCTAGAGCTTGGGCTGGCCCGAATCTGTAGGCCTGCATTCGCTGCCTACTTTGCAAACCTGCCTCCAACGCTCGCCGCTCGACATGAGACCATGCATCGTCGACTCGACGAACATTCCGAGGCGGTGCTCGAGATTGTCAAGCAAGTGAAGAATCTCGAGCCTTTCGCAAAGCTGGCTGACTCACTGATCCAAATTCTTCCGCAGGACGCTGGGATCGTCAGAGCCTTAGCCCTCGGCTGGGCGCCGACACCATGGTCCGGAACGGCACGTCGTTGGCTCCAAGGCCAAGATCTACCGGACCTTGAGCGATCAGCCCTCAATCTACCTGAGGAACCTCCGACTGCGCTCGAGGTAATTCGATCTATTCCCGCCCTATTCAGTCATGAACGTCCGATGATGATCTGCTGCGATCAGATCGAGGCGTTACTTCAGGGCGACAATGCTGATGCAATCAACCGATTCAGCTCCTCGATGATGGATCTTTTGCAAGCCGTCCCTGTACAACTCGTTCTAAGCTGCTTCAAAGATCAGTGGGACAAGTTCTACAAGAATGCCTTTTCTGCCTTCAAAATGCGGGTAAAACAACCCGAGTTCAAACTTGAACGCCTGCAGCCGGAGCAGGGCCTTCGACTGATAAAGAGCCGGCTTACTTCATGGTCGGGACGACAGCCTGATCGAGACGCGACTTGGCCAATCAAGAACGTCTCCATATCACAGCTCGTCCGAGAACACGGGCCGACTCCCCGAGCCTTAATCCAAAAGTGCGATTCCGAATTGAGCAAATGGATCGAAGAGGGTTCACAGGGCGAGATCGACCTTACAAACGGCGATGAACCAACGCCTATTAATCTCGAAAGATTATTCATAAACGAATGGAACCGTGAGGTCGAAGTTATCCGCCAAGCTCCCGAAAGGGCTGCGTCGTACCTGCCCGAGGATCGTCTTTATCGTGGAGTCCTCGAGGCGCTTAAGCTAGCCAACTCAGCCCAACGCATGCGAAATTTCGGCGGAGTACGCATCGTCGACGTGCGCGATAAGGCTGTTAGAGCCACGGCTTCGAATCCACGTCCAGGCGCAATGGTCACACTCGCGGGAGGTCCTGGCGAGGAATCTCAATCGATCCTAGTGGCCCTCTCCAAACAAGAGGCAACAAAAAGCCTTGGTCACTATTTCAATGCCATATTTAATGCATCTGCCGATCCAGTTGTCGGCGCCGTGGTCATCCATCCCAAACGAGATCTGGATCTCGGTCCTCAAGCTCGTACTAACGTTAATGCCGCTCTCAAAGAGGGCAGGCTCAGAATCATGCCGCTCGAAGATTTTCCGATGACGTATTACGCCACGGAATGTCTGGCGGCTTTATTGGAACGGGCCAACGCGCGGGAGTTTATCCTCGAGGGTGTCACACTCTCGGCCGAGGATTGTCGCGACCTCGTCATCAAAACTGGCCTTATTGACAACCTCGACCTTTTCAAGATGCTCGGTAGATGGAAAAGAGCAGGCGCGAGGCCAAGTAAGCCATCAGATACCGCGGCGTTGGTCAGTAACGGAAACCATGCCGTCCCAGTGACTTCCCCGGCTCCTCAAACGGTTCCTGCCTCCGTCGCTCCACCTGCTCCAAAGCCAATCCCAGAGCCCAAGGTAGCGCCAGGTAGTAGTGATAAGCCTCCGGTCAAGCCAAAACCTGATACAGATACCTGGGCCGCGACGAAGCTAACAGAGGCGGTCAAGAAGCTGAATTTGCTCGGGCAATCGGTCGAGGAGGACGGGTTTGAGGTGGGACCAACTTTCGCAAGGCTCCGAGTGCGGCCGATGGGGAAGACGAACTTCAAGGGGGTCAGCAATAAGGCGGTGGACTTGCGGATCTCGCTCGGGCTCAAGGTCGTGCCGATCGTGGGATCGCAGGCGGGATGTATCAGTATTGATATCCAGTTGCCGGATCGGTCGGTGGTGAAGCTGGATGAGGCCCTGGCGGATCCGCCGCAATCGCTGCAGGACTTGCCGGCGTTCCCGGTCGGGAAAGATGTGACCGGGCAGAGTCACTGGCTCAACCTTGCCGAGCCCTCGGATTGCCATATCCTGGTGGCGGGAACGACGGGGAGCGGGAAAAGCGAATTCCTCCGGGCTACGATCGGTGCGATGGCAAGCCGGCTCTCGTCCGACAGGCTCCAGTTCGTCTTGATCGATCCTAAGAGAGTGACCTTCAACCTCCGAGGGACAAGTCCTTATCTGCGGTTCCCGGTTGCGTATAGCCTCGATGAGGCATTGCCGACGATCGAGTCGTGCATGGCCGAGATGGATCGACGGTATCGACTCCTCGAGGCGAAGAAACTCAGCAACGTCTCCCAGTTGCCTCCCGAACTTCTGCCGAGGATCGTCATCGTCATCGACGAATTCGCCAGCTTCCTCGAAGACAAGGAGTCGAAGAAGGTCACCGTCGATCTCCTGAAACGGATCGGAGCCATGGCGAGGGCCGCCGGGATCCATTTGATCCTGTCGACTCAGCGTCCGGATAAGGACGTCGTCACGCCATTACTTCGCGAGAATCTCCCAGGCCGCATCGCGCTGAGTGTCTCGTCCAAGGCCGGGAGCGACCTCATCCTGGGTTCTCCCGAAGCCGAGAACCTCCTCGGCAAGGGAGACCTCTTCTGGAAGCGAGGGGGCGAGTTGCTCAGGCTTCAGAGCCCGTACGTCACCCAGGAAGAACTCGAGCGAATCCTGAAGATCGAGGGATGAGAGACTTTGGCACCGGTGTAGAAGGCTCAATTCGCCCGGATCGAGCCTTCTGAAATGTCGGATTCGAAAGGGCTGTTCAACCCCTGGCCGGGAAGCGTTAGCGGGAGAGGGTCGAGAGGTATTCTCTCGCAAGATACTGCACGTCGGGCGTACCTGGCTCGAAGGAAGTGATCGGCGGGATGTTGTCGGTCAAAGCTGCCTGGAGTTCCTGGGCGTCGCGGAACCGTCGGTCGGGGTGAGCCAGGCAGCGCTCGATCAGGCCGATCGTGTAGGAGTCGATCCCCTTCGACCGCAGGCGTTCGGCGAAATCATAGGGGGGACGTTCAATCGCTCCCATGGCGAGTTGGTACCAGACGACTCCCACGGCGAAGACGTCGTCCTGCTTCGATTTACGCTGAATGCCTCGTTGCTGGGCCTCGGGCGGGAGGTAGAGGATCGTCCCGACCATGCCGGTGAGCGAAGCCAGTTGCGAATGGGTTCTGGCGGTGCCCATCAACTTCGCGAGGCCGAAATCCCCGATCTTGACCCGCACGTCGGGCCCCTCGGTGAGGAGGATGTTCGCCGGTTTGATGTCCCGGTGTGCGATGTTCTGCGTGTGTGCCGCCGCCAGGCCGGCGACGACCTGGCGGATGATCTCAGAAGAATCGATGTCCGGCCGTCTATCCTTGTCGCTGACGATCCATTGCTCGAGCGAGCCTCCTCCCATGTACTCGAAGGCCAGGTATGGATGGTCGCAATTCTGCGATTGTACATCCTCAAACTTGACAATATGAGGATGTCCTCCTAACGCTTTGAGCAACGGCCTGAGGCCCTCTTGCTCCCGGCGCAACCATTCGCCCGATTGATCATTCGTGAAGAACTTGTACGCACGCGGGAGGGGAAAGTCCGGATTCTGGGCCATCCAGACTTCGCCGAAGCTCCCCATCCCGAGGTGTCGTTTCAAGACCCAGGGGGAACCTTTTACGACAGGTTCATTCGCGTGCCGAACAGGCTCCAGCCCAACGACAAGGCTAATCAGCGACTGTTCGCTTCTGAAGGTGCTGCCACTCATGGAGCCAAAGGCGCTGCGATAGCGTATGTTCCGCGACATGTTGATCATCAGGCTGATCAGCTCCTCGCGCTTGGCTTCCGTGGCCGATGATTTGGGGGATTTGGCGAAGATCGTCGCGGCCGCCTTGCGGATCTCGGCGTCGTTAGCTCCCCCCATACTCATGACCTGTTTATCGATCGCGGATGTCGTGGCTTTCTTACTCCACCACATGATCTTATCGAGGACCCAGTCCGAAATTCCCTCGGAGGCCTGCGCCACGTCCTTCACCGCCGAATACGCCTGGAAGAGGGCAATGATCAGTTCCAAGTGAGGCCTCGCTTATCTTAATTTATTGAGAACTAAGCCGGTGGAAGGCGACGAGGATCCGAGCCGAGGCCATCTTATCATGGTCGATTCGGGACATCATGAAAAAAGATCGCCATCGCGGCCGGTTGGGGCCGCGATGGCGTTTCGAAGGTCCGAACTTCTCCTCAAGTTCTCAATCCCGGCTGGTGACGACTTCGAGGATCTTCTGCTCGCGGGATTGGAGCATCTCGCCCTCCCAGTTCAGGAGGACGTCGTAGAGGAAGATCACGAAGGCGCACTCGAGGACCGCCAGGATCAGGAAGACCGGGAAGTGGGAGGTCCAGCCAAGGGTCTTCGCGAGGAACTCGAGGCCGTAGGGGAAAATGGTCACGGCCTGGGCTATCGGGAAGACCACGAGGCCTGTCAGGACCTGAATCAGGACCGTGGTGAGCTTGACCTTCGCGGGCTTCATCGAGCCCAGGGCGATGTGCAAGGGCGTGTAGATCGACAACACATTCGTCAGCAAGCACGCGATAAGGTACATCGTCACAAACTGCGGGATCATGCCGAGGAACCTGTCGATCGACATCGGGTAGACGACCTGAAGCACGATCAGCAGGATGAACGACAGACCCAGGGCGATGGGGGCGAAGGCCAGGTTCTTGCCGAGGAGGATGTCCCGACGCCTCGCCGCACAGAGCACGAATACGCGGAACCCGTCGCGGTCGAAGCCGAACAAGTTGCCCATCTGCTGCATCACGCCGAACAGTACGCTCGCCATCGTCGCTATCGCGATCAACGGCCTCATGTCGGTCGAGAATGAGGAGCCGACCTTGACGAGCATCGAACCGAAGACGACGCACATGATGATCGGAGACAGGAGCATCATCTTGGCTTCGGGCGACCGGATGAGCGACTTCAGGGTCGCCGCCGCGATGACCGATACCGGCTCCGACACGATCGGCAGTCGGACCTCGAGCATCCCCGGTTTGCGCTCGACGCCCGGCGTCTCGACAATGGCGACGGGCTCCGGCTCGCCCCTTCCCCCGTCGTTGGTGAATCGCCCCTGATAGATGCCGACGGTCGTGTTGTAGGCTCGCCAGAGGCTCACACCACCGATGAGCGTCATGCCGAAGAGGCCCAGGAGCGCCGGGAGGGGACGACCTTCGGAGGCGGCCCTCACCCCCAGCGGGAGCCAGCCGATCGGCAAGGCGGTGTTCGCGATCGTCGCGATCCGATCGACCTTCTGGTTGAGTTTCTGGTAAGACTCGATGAACTCGCGATTGCGCTTCTCGTTGAGCTCATTGACCCGACGAGAGTGCTCCTGGACGTCGAGTTTCTGGGCCGCGAGTTCGGCGTTCAGCTTCTCCATCTCGACCTGATACTGAGTCTGTCCCTTCTGGATGGGTTGTTTCCAGGCTCCGGAGAAGTTGATCAGGTTCGGTAAATTGGCCAGTACGACGAAGCTCATGGTGATGCCAACGACCACCGAACGCCGGCGTCTGGGGTTGCTCATCAGCGAGGCGAGCCACCCCTGGAACTGGTAAGTCAGGGCCGTGATCATCAGCAGGAATGCGGCCGTCAGCAGCGGGGCCAGGACCATCACGAACCCCTTCGTGATGACGAGCGCCAGGCAGTACCCCAGCATGATCGGGCCGAAGAAGATCAGGCTCAGCCTTACCAATGAACTGACATAATTGATGATGTACGCCCCCGTGACCGTCACGGGCAGGTGCATGAATTTGGAGAGGGACAGCGACTCGGTCCTCTGCAATTCCGTGAGCAGGCCGAGCAACCAGAAGAACAGGAACGCGACGACGATCGCGTCCCAGGCATACATCAGGTGCTCGGGCTGCGCCTTGGGGATGACGTAGATCCCGAGGACGAGCGACCCGATGAACATGGGGATGGTCACGACCAGAATCGCGACGATGATGATCGACATCAGGATCGCGTTGAGCTTGCCATATCGACGCCACTGGTTCGCGGCCAGACGCCAGCGCAACCAGATGAACGTCTTCATATGAGACCAGTTCATGACGTCGTCTCCTCGAGCCAGGCCAGCTTGCCGGTCGACTCTGGTTCGGCCTGAACGCGCTCGAGGAAGCTGTCTTCGAGGGTGCCGTCGCGGCGAATCTCCTCCAGGGGGCCCTGCGCCACAAGCTGACCCTTCACGATCATGCCGACGTGGGTGCAGAGCCGCTCGACGATCTCGAGGACGTGCGAGGTGAGGAAGACCGTCGAGCCTCTCGCGACGTACGTGGCCAGGAGATCTCTGATCACGCGAGAGGTGACGACGTCGACGCCTTCGAACGGCTCGTCGAGGAAGAGGAGGTCGGGATTGGGGAGGAGAGCTGCGGCCATCGCCAGCTTCTTCTTCATCCCGTGCGAGTATTCCAGGATGAGCTTCTTCTCCTCATTGTGGAGACTCAGGATGGAGAGGAGCTCTTCGGATCGGCTGCGGATCGTCTCGCGCGGCATCATGTGGATGCGGCCGACGAACGTGAGGTACTCTCGGGCCGTCAGGTTGTCGAGCAGAGCGAGGTCTTCGGGGATGACGCCGATGTGACGCTTCGCCTCAAGGGCCTCGGCCGGGTCCTGCATGTTCCTGCCGAGCACCCTGATCTCGCCGCCCGAAGGGGCGAGGAGCCCGGTCAGCATCTTGATCGTCGTCGACTTGCCCGCGCCGTTAGGCCCCAGGAACCCGTAGAAGGTGCCCGGCTCGACCACGATGTCGACGCCCTTCACGGCGCAGAAGCCGCTGAAAAATCGAGTCAACTGCTTGGTTTCGATCGCCAGGGACATGGCCAGCTCTCGTTTGGGATAGGATTTCGACGATCGTCCTCACGCGTCAGGCAGCATCAACCACTCGAGGAGCCAGACTAACGTCGTGACTCGTCGGTGTCATGAGCCTCAAAGGCATTGAAAACCTATTTGGCGACGAACTTCGGCGCGTGCGGGGTCCCCACGAGGGGAAGGCCCCACGTCGATCGCCCTCGATCGCAAAGGTTCATTCACCAGAAAGGCGACGTCGGCCGCCTCCGGCATGCCCTCGCCCGTCGGATTGGGCTCGGGCTATCCTGGTCCGCCGCCAGGAGATGGCCGGCCTCTTCGAGGCCAAACTCGCACGGTAGTTCGCTCCCGACCGACAATTATTGCCGGGTTCTCGGTTAAGGTTGGGAGGGACCAAACCTTCTCGGCTCGACGATCGCCCGTGCGTTCACGAGTGGACGCCCATCTCCTGAGCTTGGGACAACGGCTCGAAACGTGTACCATATCTATCCGGTGTCACGCCCCGAGCGGACCGAGGTCGAGAAAAATCCGACCCGGCAAAGGCCGAGATCCGCCGGCTGACCCTTTTTGACGCGTTCTATCCCCGAGGTCGTTGCCCCACCATGAGAGCCGGTATCGTCGGTCTGCCCAACGTCGGCAAGAGCACGTTGTTCAACGCCCTCACGAGCTCGAAGGCTGCGCAAAGCGCGAACTACCCCTTCTGCACCATCGAGCCGAACGAGGGAATCGTGAGCGTCCCTGACGGCCGCCTCGAGCGGATCAGCCAGTACATCGTCCCCAAGAAGATCGTGCCTTCGGCCCTCCGGCTCGTGGACATCGCCGGGATCGTCAAGGGGGCGAGCGTCGGCGAAGGGCTCGGCAACAAGTTCCTCAGCCACATCCGCGAGGTCGACGCGATCCTACAGGTCGTCCGCTGCTTCGAGGATCCGAACGTGGTCCACGTCTCGGGCGCCGTGAACCCGCTCTCGGACATCGAGACGATCGAGATCGAGCTGATGCTGGCCGACCTCCAGACCCTCGAGAACGCGCTCCCGAAGGCCGAACGCGCGGCCAAGGGGGGGGACAAGGACGCCAAGCTGCGCGTCGACGCGATCAAGGCGTGCCTCGCCCAGCTCGCCAAGGACGAGCCGCTCCGCAAGCTCCAGCTCGAGGAGCAGGAGAAGGCGGCGATCAACAGCTATGGCCTGATGACGGCCAAGCCGATCCTCTACGTCGCCAACGTCGACGAGAACGACCTGGCCGGCGAGAACGAGCTCGTCCAGAAGGTCCGCGACTACGCGACCAAGGTCGGGGCCTCGGTCGTCCCCGTCTGCGCCAAGCTCGAGTCGGAGATCGCCGAGCTCGACGAGGCCGACCGCAAGGAGATGCTCGAGTCCTCGGGCCTCACCGAGGCCGCCCTGCCCGTCCTGGCCCGCGTCGCCTACCGCGTGCTCGGGCTCCAGAGCTACTTCACCGCCGGCGAGACGGAAGTCCGTGCCTGGGCCATCCCCATCGGCGCAACCGCCCCGCAGGCCGCCGGCGTGATCCACACCGACTTCGAGAAGGGCTTCATTCGCGCCGAAGTCTACAACCTGGAAGACCTCGAGACCCACAAGTCCGAGAAGGCGATACGGGCGGCCGGCAAGCTGCGAGTCGAGGGCAAGAACTACATCATGCAGGACGGCGACATCTGCCACTTCCTGTTCAATTGACGCCTGGATTCCGGATCTTTCTGCCTCAAACGTCGAGGCTCTCGGCGGATTGACAACGGCATAGACTTTGGGGCGACGGAGTCGAGGCTTCGTCGCCCCTTTGATTTCCCGATGGGTCCGACGCGACCCGATGCCCCGAAGGTGTGATTCAAACGACGATGGACATGCTCGGACCAGGCCGTTGGGGGACGAACGCGTCGGCGAAGGACGTCGACGCGACCCCGGAAGCTCCGCTGGGGCTCATGGACTACTTGCAGAGGATCTTGACCGCCCGCGTCTATGACGTGGCCATCGAGTCTCCCCTGGAGCTGGCCACGAAGCTCACCGAGCGGCTCGACAACCAGGTCTGGCTCAAGCGCGAGGACGCACAGCCCGTCTTCAGCTTCAAGCTGCGCGGGGCCTACAACAAGATGGCCCGACTCTCGCCCGAGCAGCTCGCCCGGGGCGTCATCTGCGCCTCGGCCGGGAACCATGCCCAGGGGGTCGCGCTCAGCGCCAGCCGCCTGGGCTGCCGTGCCGTGATCGTCATGCCGGTGACGACCCCCAGGCTCAAGATTGACGCCGTCGCGTCGCTTAAGGGGGAGGTCGTCCTGCACGGCGAGAGCTACTCCGACGCCTACCTCCACGCCCTGGAACTCGGCAAGCAGCACGATTACACGTTCGTGCATCCGTTCGACGACCCGGACGTCATCGCCGGCCAGGGGACGGTCGGCATGGAGATCCTCCGGCAGCACCAACACCCCATCGAGGCCGTCTTCGTGGCGATCGGTGGCGGCGGCCTGATCTCCGGGGTGGCCGCGTATCTCAAGGCCGTGCGGCCCGAGATCAAGGTCATCGGGGTCCAGATGGTCGACTCCGACGCCATGATCCGATCCGTCAAGGCCGGCGAACGCGTCTTGCTGAGCGACGTCGGGCTCTTCTCCGACGGCACGGCCGTGAAACAGGTCGGGGCCGAGACCTTCCGGATCACGCGGGCCTTGGTCGACGACTTCATCTCGGTCGACACCGACGCCGTCTGCGCGGCGATCAAGGACGTGTTCGAGGACACCCGCAGCATCCTCGAGCCGGCCGGGGCGATGGGAGTCGCCGCCATCAAGCAGTATATCGCCCGTCACCAGATCACGGGTCGTACACTGGTGGCGATCACGTGCGGGGCCAACATGAACTTCGATCGCCTACGGTTCGTCGCCGAGCGTGCCGAGGTGGGCGAGGAACGCGAGGCCGTCTTCGCCGTCACGATCCCCGAGAAGCGCGGGAGTTTCCGGCGGCTCTGCGAGGTCATCGGCCCGAGGAGTGTGACCGAGTTCAACTACCGGATCTCGGACGACCAGAACGCCCACGTCTTCGTCGGCCTCGCCACGCGTTCGAAGGATGAGTCCGCGGAGATTTCCCGGCTCTTGACGGAGAATGGCTTCGCCACCGTCGACCTGACCCGCGACGAGCTCTCGAAGGAGCACGTGCGCTACATGGTCGGCGGCCGCAGCCCCCTGGCCTCCGACGAGCGGCTCTATCGCTTCGAGTTCCCCGAGCGGCCGGGCGCCTTGATGCGGTTCCTCTCCAGCATGCATCCGCACTGGAACATCAGCCTCTTCCATTATCGCAACCAGGGGGCCGACTACGGCCGGATTCTGATCGGCGTCCAGATCCCTGACGGCGAGCGGGCGGACTTCCAGGCGTTCATCGAAAGCCTGGCCTATCCCTACATCGATGAGACCGATAACCCAGCCTATCGCCTCTTCCTCTGCTAATCGGCGTGTGAGGCAATACGCTGACACCTCTGGGCGAGACCTGTCCGGATCTCGACGACCTTTTCCCGCCCGGATTTCGTATGATGGAGTAGAGACCTCCACCCTGCCCCAGTCGCTCCCCCAACGGGAAAGGGTCACGCATATGCCCGACTACAAAGCCACCGTCATCGCGGCCCACTCTGCCGCCAGGGCCCGATGGAACCCTCCTGTCGTGGGCGACACCCACGAAGGTCATTGGGCCGTCTATCGTTCCGACGAGATCGGAGCCACTCAGCTCGGCCAGGGCCCGAGCGAAGCCGCCGCCTGGGCCGACGCCGCATCCAAACTTCCTGGCAACGGCCTTTCATAAATGAACCTCGGCTGACTGCATTCCTACTCAACCGGCCCCTCGCCCCTGGTTGAATCCTCGGGCGAGGGCATCGTTTCATCCCTCTCTTCCGATTTCGCCGGCGCCGGCCGACGTCTCAGGATTACATCCCAGGCGCCCGAACCGATGTCATCGGGTGTTTTGTTGAGGTGGTATTTCGGGTCATAGACTCCGTGCTCGTCCTTGAGATTCGGCCCCACGGAATGGACGAGGAGTTGGCCGTCGCGGATCTCGTAGACGAGTGAAGTCCCGGTGAATCCATCGCTCGGCACACGAGGCAGGAACTTCTTCACGATCGCCTCGATCGACTTCGGCCACTCCCCCGTCTTCCGGCGCTGTCGTTCGGCCGCAAAGACGATGGCCGTGGCTCCAAGCCCGGATTTGTAACGCGATTCCGACTCGAACATGTTCTTCATCGCAGGCATAAACTTGAGCGGGAGGCCCGCGAGGTAGCCACTGAATCGTTGTTGCTTGGTCCTCGCGAACATAGCTTCCCATACATTCAGACGAGTCGGTCGCTGTGCAGGGGGGCCTTTGGCGATTTCGACGAGTTGATTCGTCCAGTCGAGTCCATAAGCCAATTGGCTATCGAACACTAGATGTTCCCATGGCGCGCTACCGCCAAGCACAATAGTCAAATCGTGATCGGGCTCCTTGAACCCAAGCTCCGAGAGTGGCAACTCCCCCGAGCCGACTCGGCTGAGCAAGGCGGTTAAGCTCGACCTCTCACCTCGACAAGCCCGCAGAAGGATGGGTTCCCCGATCTCATCGAGGACAGCTTGCTCGAAGCGGGCGAGTGCCTCCTCCGAGGGCTCGCCTATCGCCAACGCCCGACGTGCCGAGATCAGGGCGTAGTGGCCCATGGCCACACGAACCAATGCAGAAATGGCGGTCGGTTCGTCGCCGATCGATCGACACACCCCTAAGATCGCACCGCAAGACTCGAGCGCACCATCGACGTCGCCATCCTGACTCCGGATTGTTGCGTCAATGTGGAGGAGTCGCGCGGCTGTACGTACATGATGAGACTGTGGCTGGAGCATTTGCAGGGGATTGTTCGTCGGAACGAGTTCGTGCATGCCGATCTCGTAGTCCGCGACGGTTCGCGCCAGGTCGACGGCGTCCCTGTAATCTTCCAGCCCATTTCGGAGGACGTTCGTCGTCCTGTCATCGAGGAGGACGTTGGGTTCGATGGTCTGAATCTGCTCATAGGCCGAGAGCAGTGCCTTCGTGTTCTCGGGTGGATCGGGCTGGTCGCGTCGGGTCGGTGTCAGCCACAATTCCGGGAGGGCCGAGACCACCTCATCAACCACCAGGGCCGAGTTCTCGTCGTCGGGTATCTGCACGCGATTGGCAAAGAAGTCTTCGAGCCGCCAATGCGGATCATCCGCGTCGGCCTCGGCGATGGCCGCCTTCAAACGACGATCGACATCGCGGTTGAAGTAGTAGCCCACGCCGCAGGCCACGAGCAGGATGATCTGAGCCGGGACGGTGGCTAGCATGAGCCAGCGTCGACGCCTGGATCGTCGCCTGGCGAGGATTTCAGGGGCCAGCCGAGTCCGATTCAATCCCCAGAGACGTCTCAGGCCTGCCCCTCGGCCTTCGCCTGGGTCCACCTTACGAGGCCGAATTCTGTGCAGCCCCCAGGAGATAAACCCGGCGAGTAGTCCGAAGATCATCCCCACGGCCGCCAACCAGAGACTGAATGCCAGGACCCAATAACCGTAACCATGCAGGCCAAAGCCCCGTCCCGCCCCAAAACCGATGGCTGTCGGCACGAGGGCGACCGGCAACAATATCAGCAGGCACGCCAGGATGAGATAGGTCGCCCCCTTGAAGCCCAACTTGATCCCCTGCCAACTCCACGAGATCAGGCCCGACGGGGTGGTCTTCCTCGAGGATTCGGGGATCGCATCGGCAGGGAGATCGCTCGGCCCCGTGGAGACCGGTTCGCGGTAGGCGTCATTCACATCCATGAAGCTTTATCCTTACTTATTTTCACTTCGAGTCGACGGCCGGCCCTCTCGGGTGCCGGGGAGGAACCGCGGGAGGCTTGGAGAGGACTTTCCGGGATGGATCGAGCCCCGGAGATCGGCAAGAAACTCGTCGAGATGCATCCCCTAAGATAATAGCAGCCATCTCCCTTGTGAATCTCAAGAGGCGGCCGTCAATCGGGCAGGATGGCCACGGCGCGGGTGGGGCCGGCGCTGCCCCCCTGGATTTTGAGGGGGAAGCACGAGACCTTGAATCCGAACGAGGGCAACGAGCCGAGGTTGACCAGGCGCTCGATCTGGGAGTAAGGGAGATCGGCCTGGTGGGCCGCCCAGAAGATGCCCGGCTCGTCGCGGGTCAGGGCCTCGCGGGCCTGACGGTCGAGGGGGCCGTCCCAGCCCCAGGCGTCGATGCCCATGACGCGGATGCCCCGGTCGTAGAGCCAGCGGGTCGCCCCCTGGGTGATCGCGCAGCCGCGCCAGACGTAGTCGGGCTGGCCGTAGAACGCGTCGCGGCCGGTGCGGATCAGGACGATGTCGCGGGGTTTGAGTTGATAGCCAATGTCGGCGAGCGCGGCCTGGAGGTCGGCCTCGGTCGCTTTCTCGCCGTCTTTCTTGGCGGTCATGTCGAGCACGACGCCGTCGGAGAAGAACCAATCGAGCGGCAGTTCATCAATGGAGGCGGACTTCCGCCCCTGAGTCTTGCTGTTGTAGTGCCAGGGGGCATCGACATGGGTCACACTGTGCGTACCCAGGCACTTGAATTCCTCGATCGCCCAACCCTCGCCGTCCCTGAGCAGGCGCGAAGGGACCTTGAGCAATCCCTCGACCTGGGAAGCCCCGACGGCGTGGGACGTGTACTCGATCTCGATGCGCTCAAATGGCAAGGCGTCGGGGCGGCTCGGGGCGATCGTGGCCGTGAGGTCGATGACTCGCATTCTTCGGTTTCCGGGTTCCGAGGGAAGATCTACTTCAATCACGCTTGGTTGTGTCGGACGAGGCGACGGCACCGGAGAGTGCCTTGCCCAGGCACGACGGCCACGAGCATTGCGCTACCTTACCTTGCGGAACATTGGCATGGAATCCGTCACGATTCGATGCGAGTGTCAGGGCTGTGTGGATCGGCCCGGCGTCGTTGGATCGAAGGTCGCCACTCTTGCCAGAAAGGCGGGGTCAGGGCACACTATGAGGAAATGCTTCTGTCAATGAAGGATGCGAACCATCCGCCAACATTCGCAGTTCGGCGACGAGGCCGGCGCGACGAAAACGGCAACTCTCGTTTCTCGGATTCCGACAACCCCAGCGGAAGTTCATGAGTGACGGCGATACTCGGGATCTCGGCGTTCTATCATGACAGCGCGGCCGCCCTCGTGATCGACGGCAGGATCGTCGCGGCGGCCCAGGAAGAGCGATTCACCCGGAAGAAGCACGACCCCGACTTCCCGTCGAGGTCTATCGCCTATTGCCTCGAGGAAGCCGGGCTCCGCACCGAGGACCTCGACTACGTCGCTTTCTATGACAAGCCGCTCTCGAAATTCGAGCGCCTACTGGAAACATATCTCGCCGTCGCGCCCCGGGGTTTCCACAGCTTCCGGATGGCGATGCCCGTCTGGCTCAAGGACAAGCTGCACACCCGCTCGATGATCCTCCAGGCCCTTGGAAAAGGGCTCAAAGCCAGGCTCGTCTTCACCGAGCACCACGAGAGCCACGCCGCCAGCGCCTTCTTCCCGAGCCCCTTCGACGAGGCGGCCATCCTGACCCTCGACGGCGTCGGCGAGTGGAGCACGACCGTCCGCGGCACCGGCTCGGGCAACAAGATCGACCTCACCGAGGAGATCCGATTCCCCCACTCCCTGGGCCTACTCTACTCGGCATTCACGTATTATTGCGGATTCAAGGTCAATAGCGGCGAATATAAATTGATGGGCCTGGCTCCTTACGGGCGACCTATCTACGCCGACGCGATCTTCAAGCATCTCATCGACCTCAAGTCAGACGGCAGCTTCCGGCTCGAGATGGATTATTTCGAATACGCCCGCGGCCTGACCATGACCGGCGACAGGTTCAACGCCCTCTTCGGGGGTCCGGCACGAAAGCCTGAGACGGACCTCGAGCCGAGGCACATGGACCTCGCCGCCAGCATCCAGGCCGTGACAGAAGAGATCGTGCTCAGGCTCGCTCGCGAGCTCCATCGGAAGACGGCGCAGAAGAACCTCGTGCTGGCGGGCGGGGTTGCCCTCAACTGCGTGGCGAACGGTCGATTGCTGCGAGAAGGCCCGTTCGACGCGATCTGGATCCAGCCGGCCGCCGGGGACGCCGGGGGTGCACTCGGCGCCGCCCTGTTCGTCTGGCATCAGCTCATGGGCAGGCCCCGCCGGGCGGATCCGGGAGATACCCAGCAGGGGAGCTTCCTCGGTCCCCGCCATGGGCCGGAGGATGTCGGGCGGTTCCTGGGGAAGCATGGTGTCGAGGGTCGGCGATTCGACGACCTCTCGGAGCTTGACGCGTATGTGGCCGAGCAGTTGGCCGATGGCAAGGTCGTCGGCTGGTTCCAGGGGCGGATGGAGTTCGGACCTCGGTCACTGGGCGCACGGAGCATCCTCGGCGATCCCCGATCGCCGAAGATGCAGTCCACCATGAACCTCAAGATCAAGTTCCGCGAGAGCTTCCGCCCATTCGCGCCCTGCGTCCTGGCCGAGCACGCGCACGAATGGTTCGACCTGAAAGCCGGGCAAGAGAGCCCCTACATGCTCCTCGTCGCCGACGTGCTCCAGGAGAAGCGCGTGCCGCTGGACGATGCCGACCGGGCGACGATGGAACAAGATCCCGACCTCCGCCGGCGGGTGAATGTCGTGCGGTCGGAGATCCCGGCCGTCACGCACGTCGACTACAGCGCCCGGATCCAGACGGTCGACGCCAGGCGCAACCCCCGCCTGCACGGCCTGCTCGAGGCCTTCCATCGGCGAACGGGTTGTCCCGTGCTCATCAACACGAGCTTCAATGTGCGAGGTGAGCCGATCGTCTGCATGCACGAGGACGCCTATCGTTGCTTCCAGGCCACGGCGATGGACGTGCTCGTGCTCGAGGATACCGTGATCGTGAAGCCGGACCGGCCGCAAGAAGTCGACGGCGCGGCCCTGCAAGGCTACCTGGCCCAGTTCCCGCTCGATTGAGCTAAAGACACGCCGTTGCATTGCGAGGCACTCATGCGATGGTCTGACATCCCGTTCGCCCCACCGAGTCGGATGTTGCGCCAGTTCTCGGCGTTGTGGCTGGTCTTCTTCGTCGGGATCGCGGCCTGGCAGGGGTTCGCGAAGGGGAGAGAAGACCTGGCGATCGGGATCGCGATCCTGGCGGTCGCGGTAGGAGCGCTTGGCCTGATCTGGCCCCAGGCCGTCCGGCCGATCTTCGTGGGCTGGATGATCCTGGCCTTCCCGATCGGCTGGACCGTCTCTCTGGTACTTCTGGGTCTCGTCTACTTCGGACTGGTCCTCCCGACGGGGCTGGCCCTACGGCTCTCGGGACGCGACGTCCTCGGATTGAAGCCGCGCCCGGAGGCCGAGACGTACTGGCTCCCCAGGCATGCACCGAGCAACATCCGCCAATATTTCCGACAGTTCTAACCCGGTCGAGACGAGGACGGCATGAGCAGCGAGCCACGGCCCGACGACTTCGAGAAAGCCGCCGAGAATCAGCAAGGCGGTTCGCTCGTCGGCGAACTCTGGGATTTCCTCAAGCAGAACAAGAAGTGGTGGCTCATGCCCATCGTCGTCGTCCTGCTGCTTCTGGGCATCCTGATCATGCTCGCCGGCACGGCCGCGGCGCCGTTCATTTACACGCTATTCTGACGCGGGCCTTTGTCGATGCGAGGGGTACCCCACCGCCGGAGAGGGTGATCCATGGGCGAGGCGACCGTCAAGCTGGATGCGAAGAAGCTCGTAAAGCTCACCGCCATCGCCGCGGCGATCGCCATCACCGTCCTGCTCGGGGGCTTCGGCCTGATCGATCTCTACGAGCGGACCTCCGAGGCGAGCCGCTGGCGCGCGGCCCTCGGCTTCGTGATCGGGCTCGAGATCGCGTACGTCGTCGCCCTGGTCACATGCTCCATCGCCGTCCCCAGCCTGATCGTCACGCTCCTCAGGGCGAGGAAGCAGCGGCGGAAGCGTCCATGGGCCGCGCGGGCGCTCCTGCTCTGCCTCTCCCTGGTCATCGGCTTCTCGGTCTCCGAGGTCGTCGCCGCCGTCGTAAGGGCCCGATACCTCCGGTCGACGGCGGTGCCCGTGGGGGGGCTGAAGGAAGCGTCAGACAAAGGCCTCAAGGGGGAGATGCCCCGGCGGCTCGACGAGGTCGTCCTGCCGGAGACATTCCCCGAGCCGACGCCCAAGGGGCAGGTCCACCTCGTCATCGTCGGGGAATCGAGCGCGGCGGGGGTCCCTTATAACTTCTGGCTCTCGCTCGGCCAGATTCTCACATGGAAACTCGAAGCGGCGATCCCCGAGCAGACCTACAGGCTCAGCATCGTCGCGAATTCGGGCGACACGCTGGAGGTGCAGCACAAGAAGCTCGCCGAGATCAAGCAGCGGCCCGACGCCCTCATCATCTATTGCGGGCATAACGAATTCTCGGCGCGTTTCTCCTGGTCGCGTGAGCTCGACCACTACGTCGACGGCAAGACCCCCTCGACCCGCGAACGCTTCATGAAGCGGCTCGAAGCGACCTCGCCGATCTGCTCCCTCATGAGGGTCGCGGCGGACAAGTGCCGGATCGCCATCCCCCCGCCTCCGAACGGATATCGGAACCTCGTCGACGTCCCGGCGTATACGCCGCAGGAATACCAGGCCCTCTTGAGGGACTTCGAACTGCGCCTCGAGGCGATGATCTCGTACGCCGAGCGCGTGGGTGCCCTGCCCATCCTCATCGTCCCGCCCGGCAACGACTCCGATTTCGAGCCGAACCGCTCGTTCCTCCCGCCGAAGACGACTCGCGTCGAGCGCGAGGCCTTCGCCAAAGAGTTCTTCAGGGCTCGCGCCCTGGAATCCAACCGCCCCATCGAGAGCATCGAGAAATACCGGACTTTGATCGCCCAGTACCCCGGGTTCGCCGAGACGCATTATCGGCTCGCACGCCTCCTGGAGCGGGACGGAGCCTGGGATGAGGTCTATCAGAACGACCTGGCCGCCCGCGACCTGGACGGGCTCCCGATGCGCTGCCCCACGGACTTCCAGAACGTCTACCGCGAGTTGGCCAAACACCACGGCTGTCCCCTAATCGACGCCCAGGCCCTCTTCCACGCCATCGGCCGACACGGTTTGCTCGACGACGAACTGTTTCACGACGGGATGCACCCTTCGTTCCGAGGGATCATCGCCCTGGCGCAGTCGGTGCTCGGCGTCTTGCATAAACGCCAGGCGTTCGGCTGGCCGAAAGACTCCCCCGCCCCCGTCGTCGATCCCGGCGAGTGCGCGAGATTCTTCGGGCTGGGCGAATATCAGTGGGAGAAACTCAGCCATTGGGGGCTCTTCTTCTACGAGATGATGAAGTCGGTGCGCTACGACCCCAGCGACCGGTTCGCCAAGGAGAGGGCCTTCGCCAAGGCCGAAGAGGAGATCGCCAAAGGCGTCTCGTCCCGGAAGGTCGGGCTGCCCAACATCGGGCTCCCGGAGCCCGTCCCCGTATTTCCGTCGACCACGACCGGCCCGGAGTTGCCGGCTCCTACCCCTCGCCCCGTCGAGGAGGGCAAACCGGACTCGGAACGTCGCAGGTTATGAGGTGGTCCCCGTCATGCCCCGATCCGCCTTGCGTAAAGGCGGGTTGAGGAAGTGACGCTCGACCCCGGCATAGAAGAGCCAGCAGAAGGCGACCCCGGCGCTCGACGTGACGGGAACCATCACCAGCAGCTTACCCCAGAAGCTCAATGTCCAACGGCCGCAGATCCACTGGGTCAGGCACGCCACGATCGGGAAGTGCATGAGATAGATGCTGTAACAGCGTCGCCCGCACGAGCGTATCGGCGCGAGCCAGCGCAAGGCATCCGCACGCTCGTCGTAGTCGCGGAGCGCGATCAGGATCAGGCCGAATGCCGCGGCCATCGCCGTCGAATAGTCGGTCCGCGACGGGAAATATCCCATGAGGCCGAGGGCTGCGAGCGCCACCAGACCCAACTCGACCATGCGTTTCGACCGCGGATTCGAGGCCACGGCCAACCGCCAGTACACGGCCATGCCGACGGCGAACTCATGCCAGAGCGAGGGAAAGAGCCCCTCCAGGAGATGCATGGCGCCGATATCGGCGGCCAGGACTCGCAGGATAAGAACGCCGATCGTCACGCTCAAGAGGGTCCCATAGAGTCGCGTCGGCGCAATCAGAAGCGCCAGGAAGCAGACGAAATAGAACTGCTCCTCATAGCAGAGCGACCAGGCGACTCGCGTGTAGACTAGCCCGGATGGCGGGGCATAGAACCGTGGCCGCCACTCTTCGGTCAGCGTGAGGTTGCCGATCCACTGCACGACGTCGAGGCTGCCGGGCGACTCGAAGTGCGGGGCATATTTGCCGACGTGGAGCCGCTGCAACCCGAGTCTATCCAGGCCGACGATCGAACCCGCCAGGATCGCGACGGCCGCCCAGTACGGGGGATAGATTCTCCAGATCCGACGACTCAGGAATCGACTCGCCGCGCCCCCTTTCCGACGCATCGAGTCCGAACTCGCGGCGATGCAGTAGCCGCTGATGACGAAGAAGAGGGGCACCCCCAGATTCATGCATGCGAAGAAGCCGCCGACGAGCCGCTTCAGCCAGGCATCGCTCCCCGAGGAGGCCGAGGCCTCGGCCACAAGCCCGAGCCCCGCGTGATGCAGGACCACCATCAAGCAGGCGACGCCTCGCCAGTGGTCCAGGAGCCGATATCTCGACTCGCGGACGAGCGCGGGATAGTCCCGACCATTCGATCCGGGCTTGATCCACTTGAACATATGACGGCTTTGACCGGGTCAGGATCTCCGCGAGATTCGAGACGGACGCACGCGGAGAGAACTCGCGATGGACTCGAGCGAGCATACCGGTGGGGTCGCCGCGCGAGAAGGGCCCGCTCGAACGTTCGTTAGCCTCAAGCCTTGCCGTACGAAGTCCTCGCCAGTTGATCCACCCGCCTGAGTTGAGTCGGCACGCGGTAAGGCCCGTGCATGTCGATCACCGAAGCGGCCGCCTCGGCCTGATCGATTCCCTCAGCCTTGATGTAAAGGGGGGAATGGCTCTCGCCTCGGTAAACGGGGATGGCGTCGGTCGCCCCCTGGAATTTCGTCTTGGCCACGCCGACCACGACCTTGCTTTTGCCCTGGGCCTCGAACAGGTGGGCGCCGAGGCCGGGACGTCCGGGACCGAGCCAGACGTAGCCGTCGACGATGATCAGGTCGGCGGCCGGGCCTCGTTCCAGGACCGCGAGCAGGCAGGGCAACTCCCGGCGGAAAAACTCCCCCGGCTGATAGGGCGCGACCTCGTCGAAGGTGGCGACCACCTCATGCTCGGCCTCAACGGCGTCCCAACCCCGGAACCAGACACCGGCCGCTACGGCGATCGCGTCGCGATAATCGACGTCCAGGCAGACGATCCGTGGAATTGACATCGCCGGACTCAACGTTAAAGCCGGGCCTCTGATCAGGATCGGACGCAACAGGCGCCGGCCCCTGCCACTCACGATTCAGAGCCGAGGATCAAGCGAAGGTTCGCTCAGCGTTGCTTCACTTCTCGACCTCGGCGATCTTCGCCTTCACCAGTTGCTCAACCTCTTCGACTGCCGCGTCGATACCCGCCTGCACGGCACGCTCCGAGCCTCGCCCCTGGGCCGCGATCCGCTTGCGTGCGTCCTGGCGGATCGCGCGGAGGGCGATCTTCGCCTCCTCGCCGAGTTTCTTGACGTGCCGGATGATCTCCTGACGTTGTTCGACGCTCACCGGCGGCACGGAGACGCAGGCCGTGTTCGGATTCAGGGCGAATGCGTTCAGCTTGGCCGCCGTGAGCGAGCTCACGACCGACGACAGGTTAGACTTGTCAAACGGGCTGATCAGGATCCGATCCCCCTGGCTCGAGATGGTCGCGAGATGCCCCAGCTTCACCGAGTTACCCTGGACCTGGACGCGGAACGTCTCGACGAAGCCGATGCTCAAACTCCCAGGGCGGATCCCTCGCAGTTGTTCCGCAAGGTGCTCCACGCTCTTCCTCATCCTTGGCTTCCAGTCGCTCATGGGGAATCGGCCCTCCCGAGGCATACTACCAAGCATGCGTTCTTCCGTTTTCGTCTTAATTAAAAAGTCCGCGTTGTCCGAGAGTCTTTTCGGGCCAGGGGACTTTTCACCGGAGCCAGCGGGCCCGGGACGAATCCTGGCCGTAGCGATCATGAACTCCTCAAACTTCAACTCAGTTGGGGGTTTACGCGAACAAGCTCTGATCGGGTCTTGGACAGGACTGCGGCCCCGTGTGGGGATCTCCCCGTCCTGGGGGAGGGTCCGGGGTTGAGCGACATGAGAAAGCGTCTTTGACGAATTCGACACTTTGCGAATCGCGTCCTAGGCTTGATGTTGTAGAGCCCATATCAGGAGTCGCGAAAGGCCTCTCCGAAGCCCGACGCAAGCCTGAGAGATCATCGATGATGATGATAGTCCACCTCGGCGGACCTAAGTCCGGTGAACTGGGGACAACGCCTGCGACGTCGGCAGCGTTCGGACCAACGTAACCCATCCGTAATTATGAAGAATAACTTTACCGGGAAGGTCGGCACGTGGTTCTTCTTATCGGTGGTCATCACCGCCACGATCGCCTTCGGACTCTACGGCGCGATCGATCGATCCTCCACGGCTCGCCGTAACATCGAGCACACGCTCGAGATCGTCCGCTCGCTGAGGAAGCTCCATGACGTCCTCATTGAAGCGATCATGACCGCCCGGTCGTATACGATGCGGCCCGCGGATGCCACCTTGCAGAAGTATCGCGAGGCGGTCCGGACGATGGCGACCGAGATCCGAAGGCTCCAGAAACTCCCGACCGTCACCGATGCGCAGCGGATCCAAATCGCGACGATGGAAGACCTGCTGACCGAGCGACTCGCCATGCTCGACTCGTCCGTCGAGCGGAAGAGGACCAAGGCCCCGGCCCCGCCGGACCAGATGGCCCGCTTCGTACGGGCCGAGCAGATCACCCAGCAGATCCGCCAGATCCTGGGAGAGATGCAGGCCGAGCAGAATCGGTTCTCGATGATGTACTCGCAGACGGCCGCCCATAGCACCCAACGCGCCATCACCGCCCTATTCGCCGGGATGGTCACCAACCTCGCCATCCTCACGGGGGTCTTCTACCTCTTCGGCCGCGAGATTATGCGCAGGCAGTTGATGGACGAGACTCTAAGGCAGAGCGAGGAACGGTTCCGAGGTGCCTTCGACGTGGCGGTCGTCGGCATGACGATCGCCACGCCCGAGGGGCGCTTCCTCCAGGTGAACCGCTCCTTCTGCGAGACCCTCGGATACACCGAGGAAGAGTTGCTGGGCAAGGACTTCCGGTCGATCACGCACCCCGACGACCTCCGGACGGACTCGGGTCAGTTCGAACGAGTCCTCGGCGATGGGGCCCGCGGTTACCATTCCGAGCAGCGCTACATCCATAAGGACGGCCACCCCGTCTGGATCCACCGGAGCATCTCCCTGGTCCGCGACAGCAAGGGGCAGCCGGTGCATTTCGTCGGGCTGAGCGAGGACATCACCCTGCGGAAGCAGTCGCAGGAGGCGATGGCCAGGGCCAAGGAAGCCGCCGAGTCCGCCGTGGCGGTCAAGGCCGCGTTCCTCGCCAACATGAGCCATGAGATCCGGACGCCGATGAACGGCGTCCTGGGCGTCGCCGAACTCCTGCTCGAGACCCCGCTCGACAGCATCCAGCGCGACTATGCGGCGACTATCCGCAACAGCGCAGACGCGCTCCTGACGATCATCAATGACATCCTCGACCTGTCCAAGATCGAGGCGGGCAAGATGGTGATCGACCTCGTCGAGTTCGACCTCCGCACCTTGATGGAAGAGGTCGCCGACCTCCTCGCCCCGCGTGCCCATCAGAAGGGCCTGCAGATCAACTGCCGGATCCCGGCATCGTTCCCCCAGCGCATGGTGGGCGACCCGGTGCGGCTCCGCCAGATCCTGACGAACCTCGTCGGCAACGCCGTCAAGTTCACCGTGGAAGGCGAGGTCTCGCTCGAGGCCCAGTTCGAGGCCCGCGAGGACGAGGATTCCCATCTCCGGATCGTCATCCGCGACACGGGGATCGGGATCCCCGAGGAGCAGCACGAGGCGATCTTCGAGGGCTTCACGCAGGCCGACATCGGGACCGACCGCCGCTATGGCGGCACCGGGCTCGGTCTCACCATCTGCCGCCAGCTCGCGCGCCTCATGGGGGGCGAGATCGGGCTGGAGAGCGAGGTCGGCAGGGGCAGCACCTTCTGGCTCGAGTTGCCGTTGCCGAAGGCCTCGACGATGCTCGTCGAGCCGGCCCAGCAGGGCCAGTGCGACCTCGAAGGGCTGCGGATCCTGATCATCGACGAGAACGCCACCAACCGGAGGGTCCTGCGTGAGCACCTCCAATCGTGGGGATGCCGCACGGAGGAGGTCGACTCCGGCGCCGCGGCACTCCGCCAGTTCCAGGCCGATCATGCCGAGTCCCTCCCCTCGCTGATCTTCGTCGACGAGAACCTCGCCAAGATCGTCTGCGATCGCTTCAACCTGATGAAGCGGACGGTCACCAGCCTGGCGGCGGTCCCACTGCTCCTCGTGCGATCGGTGGGGCGCAACGACCATATAACGAATGGTACCCTGTCGTGCTTCAAAGGTGCGCTCACAAAGCCGGTGCGTCGCTCGCAATTGCTGAACACCCTGCTCGACGCGCTCGCCAGCCGCCACGAAGCGAAAGACGGCCATCAGGAGCCGAAGAAGCCGCTGGCCCCACCGACCGGTGAATGCCTCGGGTTGCGTGTCCTCGTGGCCGACGACCATGCCGTGAATCGCAAGGTAGCCCTCAGGATGCTGGAGCAGTTGGGCTGCGTCTCCGAGGCCGTCGAGAACGGCATGGAGGCGGTCGAGCGGCTCGAGCACGACACCTGGGACCTCATCCTGATGGACGTCCAGATGCCCGTCCTGGACGGCCTGGAGGCCACCCGGCAGATCCGCAGGCGTGAGCTCGAGAGCGGCCGCGAGCGGGTCTCGATCCTCGCCCTCACCGCCCACGCGATGGACGTGGACAAGCGACGTTGCCTCGCCGCCGGCATGGACGGTCACGTCACGAAGCCTGTCAAGCGGCAGGAGCTCCTCTCCGCCCTCAGCCAATTCGCCAGGCCAAGGCCGGAAGAACTCGAACCCGAGGCCACCGACGATGACGACGGGACCGTCGACGGCGGGATCCCGATCTTCGGGGTCGAAACCCTGCTCGAGAACTGCGACGGCGACGAGGAGATGGTCCGCGAGATCATCGAGTCGTTCCTCGCCACCGCACCCGGCTCGATCGAGAGCCTCGAGGAGGCCCTCTACAGCCGAGACGCCGATCGCATCGCCGCCGAGGCCCACGGCCTGAAGGGGAGCTGCCTCACCCTGAGGGCATCCGCACTCGCCGAAGTCTGCAAAGGGATCGAAAGCCTGGACGCCGAAGGCAACCCCGCCGGGCTCGACCAGTCCGCGGGCCTGCTCCGCCACGAATGGATGCGACTCCGAAACACTCTCGAAAATCTATACCGGATAAACATATGAGGATTTTAATAGTAGAGGATCAGGCGCCGACGGCCTTGTACCTCCGCCGGACACTCGAGCGGCTCGGCCACGACCCGGTGGTCGCATCCGACGGCTACGAAGCCTGGCGGATCGTCCAGGAGGAGAACATCCCCGTCGTCATCACCGACTGGGTGATGCCCGGTCTCGACGGCCCGCAGCTCTGCCGCCTGATCCGCAAGGAAGCCCGCGCCCTCTACACCTACGTGATCCTGCTGACATCGAAGCATGACCGACGGGACCGGCTCGAGGGCCTCCGGGCCGGGGCCGACGACTATCTCGTGAAGCCGCCGGACCTCGAGGAGTTGGTGGTCCGCCTCGGCATCGCCGAGCGGTTCCTGTCGCTCCAGCACGAGCTCGAGGCGAAGAACCGCCAGCTCGCCGAGCTCGCCTCGCGCGACGGCCTGACCGGGCTCAAGAACCGCCGCTGCTTCGAGGATTGCATGCGGTCGGCGCAGTCGGCCCTCGACTTCAGGAACGTCCCCTTCTCGGTAATCATCCTGGACGTCGACCACTTCAAGCAATACAACGACACCTTCGGCCACCCGGCCGGCGACGAGGCGTTGAAGTCGGTCGCCTGGACCTTGCGGCTCAACGTCCGCGAGAACGACACGCTCGCCCGCTACGGCGGCGAGGAGTTCGCGATCCTGATGCCGGGCACCAGCGCCGACGAGGCCAGCGCCCTGGCCGAGCGGCTCCGCTCCACGATCGAGGGGACCAAGTGGCCCGCCCGACCCATCACCGCGAGCTTCGGCGTCGCGACGAGCGACCAGGACTCGGCGGACCTGGCCGGGGTCCTGGAAATGGCCGACCGCGCCCTCTACCATTCCAAGAGCCTCGGGCGAAATCGTGTCACCCACGGCCGTTCCCTGGAGACGTCGGCGTCGACGGTCGATGAGGAGCCCGTGATGGTCGCCCGCAAGTGATCCCGACACCGCCGCGCACCCCGGACCATGTACGGTAAGAGCGAAGACTCGCGAGACTACCAGGACCTCTCCTGTCCTGTCGCCGTGATGGCCGTGGACTATGCGAACGGCTCGTACGAGCCGCCCCACCGTCATCGTCGCGCACAGGTCGTCTACAGCTCGTCGGGCGTCATGACCGTCGGGACGGAGCAAGGCCTCTGGGTCGTCCCGACCCACCGCGGGCTCTGGATGCCCGCGGGCGTGGAGCACTGGATCCGGATGGTGGGCCGGGTCCGGATGCGGACCGCCTACATTGCCCCGGAGGCGGTCGGCGGGCTCCCAGGGTCCCCCTCGATCGTCGAGGTCTCGCCCTTGTTCCGCGAGCTACTCCTCAGGGCGGCTTCCCTGCCGGCCCAGTACCTCGCCGAAAGCCACGAGGCCCGCGTCGCGGCCCTGATCCTCGACGAGATCAAGGCCATGCCGATGATCGCGCTTCACCTCCCGACCCCTTCGGACCGCCGCGCGGCGAAGGTCTGCGAGGCCATCAGGGCCGACCCCTCGCAGGACCTCACGCTCGAGCAATGGGGCCGACGCGTCGGCGCCAGCGGTCGGACCCTCGCGAGGCTCTTCGTCCGCGACACCGGGATGACCTTCGCCGTCTGGCGCCAGCAGGCGAGGCTCCTCTCCGCCCTGGAACGCCTGGGCCGCGGCGAGTCCGTCCTCCAGGTCGCACTCTCGGCCGGCTACGACAGCCCGAGCGCCTTCTCCGCGATGTTCCGCCGCTCGTTGGGGATCACCCCCAGCGCCTACTTCCGCAGCAAAGGATGACGGCCCCGGGCCTCGATCCCTCTTCGAGGATCGAGCCGGGGCCTACATCGTCCGAGCCGTCAGGACTCGTCAGAATGCATCGCTGCTGATGACCTCGCCCCCGGCCCGAGTCGTCAGGTTCTGGTAGACGCCGGTCTGCGTGCCTGGCGTGAGGGTGAAGACGCCGTTGTTGTCATTGACCCCGTTCGGGAACCCGGTCGAGGCGTTGAAGGCCCAGGTCCCGATCGACTCCTTGAGGAAGTGGACCGAGCCGTCGGCGAAGGCGAAGTTGGCACCTCCCGGGTGGAAGCTCGAGGCGCCGCCGACCCATGAATCGATGTTCTCGGAGCTGACCTTGGGGATCTTGCGGAACGGGTTGATCGGATAGAGCGAGCTCAGGAGCGTGTTGGCCGTCTCGCCGTCGAACCACCAGCAGTAATAGTCGCGGTCATCAGGGTCGAAGACGGAGTTGGTCCGCTCGCCGAAGAAGATCGTGTTGCTGGTCCCGTCGGTGATCGATGCCACCGAGGTCGGGTAGCAATGCCGGAAGATGCCGTTCTCCCCCTGGGCGATCTGCACGAAGTGGGCGCTGCTCTCCATGGGTGCAGGATAGGTGACGTGGCAATCGGCGTACTTGACCGGGGCCGTGGCCCAGGTCCCCATGTTGCCGCCGTAGTTCGTGTAGCGGATGTAGAAGTTGGGCCCCCAGTAGGCCATCAGGAACGAGCGGTTCGCGGCGCCGTCGCTGGGGCACCACAGCGTCGACAACCCCGTGGCATTCACGGTGAAGTTGCACGCATCGTAGTTCCCGAAGTTGAAGTTGTAGGCGCTGAAGAGGGCCTGTTGCTCGAACTGCGGGAGCATGGCGACGAAGATGCTGTGGCTGATCTTGCGGACGTAGGCCTGCGACGGATACGGCGCCATGAGGTCGCCGACCGGCAAGACCCCGACCTGCTCGTGATAGTTGATCGCCGCCAGGGCAATCTGCTTCAGGTTGTTCGTACACTGGGACCGGCGAGCGGCCTCGCGCGCCGCCTGCACGGCCGGCAGCAAGAGCCCGATCAGGACGGCGATGATCGCGATGACGACCAGTAGCTCGATGAGGGTGAACCCGCGCTTTCCCGACCGTTTCGAATCCATGTTGATGCTCTTTTCGATTCCCGAAAGACCGCGAAATCCAGAGTGGAAAGGATGTTTTGGCGAGTGCGGCTCGACGTCGAGCCGGAACTCGTGACTAGGGTCGACGCGTCCGGCTTCCGGTCTTCGAAAGCACCTTGGTCGGGCGTTCGCGACTCTGCTTGATCTGCTCGATCCTCGACCGGATGTCTGGGTGCTTCCCGACCCCTTCCCCTTCCGCCGAGCAGCCGAGGAAAGCCAACGAGCAGACGAGTGGACCGAGGAGGAACCCCCCATCACGAAGCGAAGGCCGAGCATGGCTCACCTTGATCACGTTCCGACCTCTTGATTCGACTTCACCCGCCGAACCCGGGCCGTCGGATCGCCGCGAGCATCGCACGAATCGCATGATGGTCTCGACCTTCAATCGCCTCGGAGTGCCACGCATTACACTCGTCTCGATCCGGATCAGTAGAAATTGAGATTCAATCTCAAGATTTTATCCGTAGACAAATTGTCCATCGCACGCGAAACAGACATCAATCGTCTCGAAACGGACAGCTTCCCTTCTTCGATTGTGTTGCGATGCGGCCGGCGGGCACAGATCCTGGAAGGTTCGCGAAAAATCGCTGTAAGGTTTCCGCCGAGCCCGTGTATAGCCGGGGTAAGGAGAATCGATGGACGACTCGCCCGATACCCGACACTCGCTGATCGTGAAGCTTCGCGACCCGGCCGACACGGCGGCCTGGCGGGAGTTCGCGAGCTTGTACGAACCTCTCGTCTACCGGATCGCCCGGCGCAAGGGGTTGCAGGATGCTGACGCACAGGATCTGACGCAGGAGGTCTTCCAGGCGTTGGCGAGGTCGATCGACAGTTGGGATCCGGCGCGGGGGAGCTTCCGCGCCTGGGTCTCGCAGATCACCCGGAACCTGCTGATCAACCTGCTCGCTCGGGGTAACAAGTTCGCCAGGGGAAGCGGCTCGACGACGGTCCAGTTCCTCCTCCAGGAGCAGCCGGCCAACGACCCCTCCGCTACGGCCGCCTTCGAGGACGAGCACCGCAGGCGGGTCTTTCAGTGGGCGGCCGAGCGGGTCCAGGGGGAGTTCAACCCGGCGACCTGGCAGGCCTTCTGGCAGTCCACCGTGGAAGGACGCCCTCCCAAGGAGGTCGCGGCCGAGCTTGGCATCACCCTCGGAGCCCTGTACGTGGCCCGCAGCCGGATCCTGTCCCGCCTCAAGCGCCGGATTGAATCGCTCGGCGAGATCTCGGCGGAAATCCGAAAGGAGGTCGACGATGAATTCCCTCTCTAGCCAGTGTGACCCCGATCGCCTCCGCCTCCTCATGGAGGATCGCCTCCCCGCCGGCGACGTGGCCAGGCTCGAGGTGCATCTGGAAACCTGCGACTCCTGCCGATCCCAGCTCGACCAGAGCCTCGGCGACGACCGCTGGCTCTCGGCCTTCCGCCAGTACGTCAGCAACTCGCCGGACGACCTGCAAGAGCACGAGCAGGGGCCGCCGATCAGTCTCGACTTCCTGGATCCCTCCGACTGGCCCGACTCGCTCGGCAAGCTCGGCAACTATGAGATCAAGGGGGTGCTCGGCCGTGGCGGCATGGGGATCGTGCTGAAGGCGTTCGACCCCGCCCTGCACCGCAATGTCGCGATCAAGGTGCTCTCGCCGTCGCTGGCGACCTCGGGGGCCGCCCGTCGACGGTTCTTGAGGGAGGCGAGGGCCGCCGCGGCCGTCGTCCACGAGCACGTCGTGGCCGTGTATGCGGTCGTGGAGTCGTCGGGCCTGCCGTTCCTGGTGATGGAGTACGTCCCCGGCCGTTCGCTCCAGGAACGCATGGATCGCCAGGGGGCGTTGTCGCTCCCCGAGATCCTCCGCATCGGCATGCAGACCGCGTCGGGGCTCGCGGCCGCCCATGCCCAAGGGCTGGTGCATCGCGACATCAAGCCGGCGAACATCCTGCTGGAGGACGGGGTCGAGCGGGTCCGCCTCACCGACTTCGGCCTCGCGAGGGCGGCGGCCGACGCCGCCTTGACGCGGAGCGGGATCATCGCCGGGACGCCCTATTACATGTCGCCCGAGCAGGCGAAGGGGGAAACGGCCGACCCCCGTTCCGACCTCTTCAGCCTCGGCAGCACGCTCTACGCCGCCTGCGTCGGGCATCCGCCGTTCCGGGCCGAGTCCCCCCTCGCCGTGCTCCGCCGCGTCTGCGACGACGCCCCGCGGCCGATCCGCGAGCAGAACCCGGACGTCCCCCCTTGGCTCGACACGATCATCGCCCGGCTCCTGGCCAAGGATCCCACCTGGCGGTTCCAGTCGGCCGCCGAGGTCGCCGAAGTCTTCAGCCGCTGCCTGGCCCACGTTCAGCAGCCGCTCGCCTCGGATCCGCCCCCGCCCGAGGACCTCGAGTTCAAGGCCCCGCCGAACAAGGGCAAGGGCGACTTGCCGCGACCGATCGCCAAGCACCTGGCCACGGCGGGATGGGTGGTGCTGCTCTCCCTGCTCACCTTCGTCTTCTTAGTGAAGGCAATCGTGTTCAAGCGAGGACAGCCGATGGTCAAGATGACACAGGCTCAATCGGAGGTGACGACCTCGGGCGAGTCGACGGAGACCGCCCTGGAGGTTAAACAGCAACTCGGCAAGCTCACCTCCGAGGAGATTCAGCGCCTGCTCGTCGAGGGGCAGAACCACGCCCGCTCGGTCGACAGCGAGCTCTTCCCCCGGCAGATCACCGACTCACCCGACCTGATTTCCCAGCAGAGTGCCCGACTCTTGCGTGAGGCCGTGGCCCTGGAACGCGAGATCGTCGGCGGCCACTCGCCGACTCCTCGAGCCGAAGTCCCTTCGAGTACCCCAAAAGCCACCAGCCCGAACCGGAGATGACCATGAAGCGAAAAGATGTGCTCAGCCTGTTCGCCGTTCTCGGACTCGTCGTCGCCGTCGCGACGGCCTTCGCCCAGGATGGCCCCCCCTCGGCCGACAGCGACAGGTCGGTTCAAACCACCGATGTATTCCGAGCTGTTCCCGACGACTTGAAATCAACTTCCGAGACTCGCTCACTCAGTGGCTTCAAAGTCGCCACGATCCCCGACGCTCCCCCCGCTGATGTCACGCAGCCCGCACGGACCGAGAGACGAGTCATTTTCCAGGACGCGGATCCTCAGTTCGTCAGGAGGCCCACATTCAGCACCGATGCGACGCCCCTCTTCCGCACGCATGTCAGCGGACCAGAGGGGGAACTTGTCGCGAACACCAACAAGCTCGTTCAGGAACTGGCGAAGGCCGAGTCGGAGTCACAGCGTCAGGAACTCCGGACGAAGCTGACGGAGGTTCTCAGCAAGCAATTCGACTCGCGGCAAACCCGCCAAGCCAAGGAGGTCGAGGCGCTCGAGGCCCAGGTCAAGAAGCTCAAGGAACTCATCAAGAAGCGTGAAGACAACCGCTCCGAGATCATTTCCCGAAGGCTCGACCAGCTCGTCCGCGATAGCCAGGGCCTCGGCTTCTGAAGCCCCCGCCTCGACACGACTCTCCTCCCAGGCCGTCGACGGACCTCACCCCGTCGGCGGCCCGTCCGTTGTGACTACGCCCTCCTACGAAGGATCTTCCCGATTCAGGAAACCGCCATGCAACGACTCTCGATCACTGGCCTGATGGGCCTGATCCTCGCCTCGGCAGTCGGCTCAAGCCCGGCGCGCGGCCAGGACGCCGCCGAGAAATTGGATGCCAAGAGCGTGCTCAGGCCCGGGATGCGTGCCCCGGAGTTCCGGGTTGAACGATTCCTCAAGGGGGAGCCGTTCTCGGCACTGAAGCGGGGCGAAGTCTATGTCTTCGACTTCTGGGCGTCGGGATGCGGACCTTGCGTTATGAGCATGCCCCACCTCTCCGAGCTCCAGCGCGAATATCGCGACAGGCACGTGACGATCTGCGGCGTGAACATCTGGGAAGCCGCAAAATACGACGCTTCCACGCTGGAAGCGGCTTCCAAGTTCGTGGAGAAGCAGGGCGACAAGATGGATTTCACGGTCGCGTACGATGGGGCGGCCAAATTCATGGATGACAACTGGATGCACGCCGCGGAGAGGAACGGGATACCTTGCACGTTCGTGCTCGATCGAGAGGGCGTGGTGGCGTGGATCGGCCATCCCATGATGCTGGACATGGTCCTGGAGGAGGTCTGCCAGGGCCGATGGGACATCGCCTCCGGGCCCAAGAGGCTGAAGCTTGCCAGCGCCGCGTTCACCGATGCCGAGGCGAAGTATAAAGAGAGCCTCGCGGCCGGCGACGCCGCCTGGGAAGCGGCCATGACGCAATATCCGGCGCTTGGGCGCACCAAGACGTCGCAACGACTGATCGCACTCCTCCAAGCCGGCCATTTCGCGGCGGCCCACGACGCGGGCGAGCGTCTCATCGCCGACTCCAAGAAGAACAAGTCGGCCGGGACAGCCCTGGTGGTCCTCGAAGCCCTGGCAGCTCCCAAGGTGCTGGCGGATGATTCCGCGAGGGAACTCCTACTCAAGGCCGCCGAGGCGTACTTCTCGCTCGTCGATACCAAGGAGTACGCACCTCACATCGTCCTGGCGCGTGCCTACTTCTACTCCGGCCGGGACGATGAAGCCCGCGCCGCCGCTGCCAAAGCCCTGGAACTGGCACCGGCCGAGGTCCGTGCGAGAGTCGAGGAATACCTGAAGGATATCGAAGGACAGGCAAAGCAGAAGTAGAATCCACTGTTAAGTCGGTGAGAATTGTTTCCGGGGAACGAGAAATCCGAAAGGCAGAATCACTTCCTCACTTGAATGAACGGGAGCCCGTTCGATCCTCGCGCCGAGCGCACGTCCCCCCTGCTTAATCCAGAAGTCTAAGGAGTCTCGCGTTGAAAGCCCCAGCCGCGACCATCCTCCTTGCGGTGTCCGCCGTCGTCGCCCTGGCGAATTGCCGGACATCTTCGCCACTCTCCGGGGGAACGAAATCCGAGAGTCCCACCCGGGAGACCCCCTCGATCCAGCAAGTGAACGCGCTGCTCCACGCCATCAATACGGGCCATCGCGAGACGATCCGTCGATTCGTCGTCGAGCGGTTCGAGCCCCCTCGCGAGGGGCAACTTCCGATCGACGAGACCACGGATCGCTACCTTGCCCTCTACGGCTCGACGAGAGGGCTCGATCTGCGGAAGGTCGTCGAGATCTCAGGCTCAGAGGTCCACGCCCTGGGCCAGGCCCGCCAGACGGATCAATGGATCAAGATCCAGGTCTTCTTCGGAACGGCAGAACCGGCGACCGCGACATGCAAGGGACTGCCTCGGATCGCCGGCGTCGGGTTCAGGATGACCGAGATGCCCGCGGAGTTATTGGCGGCCGATCCGATGGGAGCGAGCCTCGCCCACCGTGGCCCAGAAATGAAAACGCCCGGGGTCCTGTGAAGAACCCCGGGCGATTGCCAGTCGAATTGGCGAAGCGATTTCATCGCTGGAAGTTCAGGCCCGAGTCCTCGGGGCCGTCGCCGACGGCCTTGAAGTTGAACTGGTTGTTGCCGCTCAGCGTCACCTTGCCGACCAGCGTGGCCCCGCCAGTCTGGGTCAGGGTGAGGACGTCGTCGGCGAGCGACAATTCCCCCGCGAACTGGCGAGGTGTGCCCTTGTCGGACACCTTCCAGGTGAACTTCTTGTCATCCCCCATCGTCAGCGTGATCGTGGTATCCTGGTTCGGCTTCGCGGTCCAGGTCCCGACCAGTTGCCTGGGGTCGACGTTCACCACAGGAGGAGTGGTGGCGGCGTCCGTGGCCGGTTTCGCATCGGTGGGGGCCGTTGCGTTATTGGCCGCGGTCTCGTCGGTCTTGGCGAACTGTTGCAGCAGCTTGGGGGACAGCTTGTCGTTCGGCTGCAAGGCCACGACCTTCTTGAGCTGGGCCACCGCCGCGTCGCTGAACCCTTCGGTCATGTATTGCGATGCCAGGAGGAAGTGGGCCGACGCCGAGTCGGGGTGATCCTTGGCATAGGCCTCGAGCGCCCGGAGGTGGTTCGTGTAGACGTCGACGTTGGGATAGAGCCCGATCAGGGTGGTCCAGTCCCAACCGGGTCCGATCGTCAGCACGGCATAGAGCGCAGCCGCGGCGGCGTCGAACTGGCCGAGGGCGATCAGCGTCTGGGCCCTGAATTCATGCAGCGTCGGGTCGTTGGGCAGCTTGGCGAGCGCCACGTTCGTCAGTTGCAGGGCCTTCTGGTAGTCTCCATCCTTGAAGGCCTGCCGCGCCTGGTCGAAAGAATCGATCCCCGCATCCGCCACCGTCTGCTCGGGGGCGGGAGCCGACGTGTCGATCGGGACCGCATAGTCGTACGGCATGGGGTTCACGACGTTGATCGGCTGCTGCACTACGACCGCGGGCGCGGCGTAATACGGGTTGTAATAGCTGGAGTATCCCCAGTTATAGAGCGAAGACCCCAGCGCCCAGCTCGAGATCCCGACTCCGAGGCCCATCCCCAAGCCCCAGGCGAGGCCATTGCCGAGGCCCCAACCCCAGCCGCCATAGCCCCCATACCCGCCCCAGCCACCATAGCCGCCGTACCCACCCCAGCCGCCATAGCCGCGGTAGCCGCCGTACCCGCCGTACCCCCAGCCACCCCAACCGCCGTAGTGTCCGCCCCAGTAGCCGTTGACCCAGCCGGAGTGGTAGCCGTAATAGGGCGAGTGCGACCAGTTGCGGTTCGTGTAGTTGACGTTCGCGAAGTTGTTGCGATTAATATTAACATTTCTGTTAATATTCACGCTATTATTATTGAAGACGTTCGTGCGATTATTGAAGACGTTCGCGCGGTTGTTGATGTTCGTGAAGTTGCCGACGTGCGTATTGTTGATCCCGATCGCCGTGTTGCCGAATCGGTTCCCGGACACGCCCCCGGCCCGATAGCCCTCGACGCCTCCCGCGCGGAAGCCGCTGGCGCCACCGACCGCACCGCCGCTCACGCCCCCCGCGCGGAAGCCCTCGGCCCCGCCAGCACGATAGCCGCCGGCCCCATAGCCGCTCACACCGCCGGCGCGGAAGCCTTCCGCTCCGCCCGCTCGGTAGCCCCCGGCGCGATAGCCTTCGAAACCGCCGCCTCGATAACCGCCATAGCTCCCGCCGCTGACCCCGCCGGCACGATAGCCACCGCCGCTGAACCCGCCCGCGCGATAGCCGCCGCCACTGAAACCGCCGCCGCGATAGCCACCGCCGCTGAACCCGCCGGCCCTGAAACCGCCGCCTCCGCCGCCGCGGAATCCGCCCCCGCCGAAGCCACGGGCGTAGACGAAACCGCTCGACTGGAGCACGATCGCGGTCGCGAGAACGGCCCTGCCGAAGATGCGCCTCATGGTATCCTCATCATTCCAGGAATGGTTGGTGTAAGCACATGGGGTCATGACACCGCGGAGATCCCGCTCACTGCGGCTTGGGGGGGGTCTTGACCATCACGATTTCGTCGATATCCGGGAGGATCTTCCCGCCCGCAACGCGGTCGACCGACTTCCAGCGGGCGGAGTGAGCATTGACGAGGGTCAGGACCTGGGTCGAGGTCTCCCGGTGCCCGTCGGGACGGGTCGTGTGCGAGCGAATCGCCCACTGGTTGCCGCTGCGCGTCCAGTACCCTTCGCC
The DNA here is from genome assembly GCF_049331405.1 of Singulisphaera chitinilytica. Lineage (NCBI taxonomy): Bacteria > Pseudomonadati > Planctomycetota > Planctomycetia > Isosphaerales > Isosphaeraceae > Singulisphaera > Singulisphaera chitinilytica. The sequence goes on along the minus strand of NZ_CP186274.1, from coordinate 3,038,669 downwards.
GAAGCCGCCGTCGGAGTCGAAGACCCACGAGCGGATCTGTCGCGCCGAGGGATCCCAGCCGATCCGCTGCGTCCCGGAAAGGGCCGGTTTGCCCGAGATCTGGATCGAGAACTGCCGAAGGAGGAAGTTCCCGTCCTCCGACCAGCGGCAGGTATTGGACACGACGGCGTGGCTGTCCTCCTCGACCCACTCACCGACCATCCACTCCAGTTCCTTGAGGCGGTCGTGCGGGCTGACGTGCTTCTCGGCGAGTTCGCGGACGTGGGCCTGGAGCCACTTGCCGTCCTTCTGCTTGGCGTAGAGCACGCTGAACCGGCTGAACTCGGGGCTCCCGCCGTCCTTCGGGGTGACCTTGGTCCGCCCGGTCTCCATGGCCAGACTGTCGCCGAGGAAGCGGATCGAATCGACGTCCACCTCGATCTTGCTGCCCGGGCTCTCCTCGAAGATCTCGTCGAAGACGACGGCCAGGGCCTCTCGCCCCTGCACGATGTCCCCTTCCTCGTCGACGGCATCGGCATCTTCGGCGAAGAGTTCCGAGATCGCCTTGGCGTCCCCCGCGTTGTACGCCTTCACGAACGCCTCATCCGCGGCGCGGATCGCCTTCTCATCGTCCTTGCGGTCGGGAGTCGCATTCCCCTTGGCGGCCGGGGCCTCCTTGGGCTCGTCCCACGCCCACGCGGGCGCGGCCGAACCGATCAGGATCAGCCCCAAGACGGTGAGGACGGTTCTCATGAACATTGGCTCCTTACTCGAGGTGTCGCCGAGGACCGGGCGACACCAACCTAGCAAAGGTTTGATTCCGGGCCGCAGGCCCTCGCACTGCGCTTCGGCCCCTCTTACTAGCGTGCCGCGCCCGAGTCACCCGAAGCTAGACGGAAGTGCCGGAATCGTCGGAGTGTCCTGCACTTCGGATGCCCTCGGGAAGAGGAATCGACGCGAGGAGATGCACCCCGCTCGTCGAGCGACCATCCTCCGGGGTAAGCTTACGCCACGCCACGAGATGGGCACGGCCGGCGGGTTGAAATCGAGACATCGGACCCGTATCGTAGGGACGCCTCGGCCCGAGGGCGGTCTGGGGCAGGCGTGCGCCGAGGGTCGGCTCCCCAGGATTCGAGTGTGACGGTGGCATGGCGGCCAAAACGGCGAGACGTCTCTTCTGGGTCATGCTTCCCGTCTTCCTCGCCTACGTGGTCCATCGCGGGGCGACCCGGGGCAACGACTTCAAGTATCCGTACAATGTGGCCCGGCACGTCTGGAAGACGGGCGAGTTCGCCGTCGCCGCCCAGCCACGCTACCCGGTTACCTTCCACGTCCTGCTCGCCCCCCTGGCCAGCCGCTCCATCGGCCTCGCCGCCGCCATCTGGGCGGTCCTCTCCGTGGCCGCGATCCTCGCGCTACCTCGCTTGCTTGCCAAGCTGACGGGCATCCCGAGGCCTCGTCAAATCCTCGCCTGGCTGCCGGTCATCCCCTGCTTCATCGATGCGTTGGTGCTCGGCCAGAGCGACCCCATCAATATCTTCCTCGTCACGGTCGGCCTGCTCGCGGCCTCGACGGGGCGGGAGATCACCGGCACGAGCCTGGTCGGGCTCGCGGCGATGATCAAGTTCCTCCCGGTCATCTTCTGGACCACAATCTTCGCCCGGCGTCCTTCGTGGAAGGTCCTCGTCGGGATGGCTCTGGCCATCGCGTTCGGGTTCGGCGTCATGGCCCTTGCCGTCGGCCCGAAGCTGGCGATCGAGGGGACGCTCCTGCAATTCCAGTTGATCCAGGATCAGGAGAAGCCCTGGCATCTCGTGGCGAGGCAGTCGGACCTCCGCCCCAATAATGAGAGCTTCCCGATCGTCCTGGCCCGGACCTTCGGCGACCTGGGAACGAAGGTCAAGCCGCCGAGCATCTCGCTGGCGAAGTTGCCGCTCAACCTGATCTGGGGATGCTGGGGGGTCGTGCTCGGGGCGCTCATCATCACCTGGATCGCGTCGATCCGCCCCGCGGCCGCGTTGCCGCCCCGGGCCGGCTGGCACGCGATGTTCGCGCTCACGGCGATCGTCATGCTCGCCGCCACTCCCATCTGCTGGCACCACTACTTCCTCTGGACCCTGCCGGCGACCCTGTTCCTGAGCCACCGGCCTCGGTTCCTCAAGGTCTTCGCCGCGCTGGCGATCGTCGGCACGATCTTCCAGACAACGCGCGGATTCGGGTGCCACATGATCCTGGCGTTTGTGCTCTTCGGCCTCGTCGTCCACGACCTCCACAAGTTCGCCCGCGACCCTGCAAGCTATCCCGACTACGAGGCCGCCTGAAGTCGACGCGAGATCCCGGCCATGAAACCCCGCGGAGGGTTCCGCCAGTATGATCCCGATCGTCTATCACCCCGGTTATAACATCACGGTCTTCGGCCTCGAACGCCTGCATCGATTCGACGGGCGCAAGTATCATCGCATCCACGAGGCTTTGATCCGCAGAGGTTTGAGGAAGCCGGGCGACTTCGTCTCTCCGAAGCCGGTCACTCGCGCGGAGTTGCTCTCCGTGCATACACCCGACTACCTGCGGTCCTTGAAGCGAAGCGGCTCGCTCGCGGAGATCCTCGAGGTCCCGATCGTCGCTAAGCTCCCGGCCTAGCTCGTCGATTGGCGGATCCTGAGGCCCAAGCGTCGAGCCACGGGGGGCACGATCCTCGCCTGCCGAATGGCCCTCGAGCGAGGTATCGCAATCAACCTCGGGGGCGGGTTCCATCATGCGGCGTCGGGTTGGGGCGGCGGGTTCTGCGTCTACGCCGACATCCCGATCGCGGCCGCGATCCTCCACGCCGAGGGACTCGTCGCGAGAGTCCTGGTCGTGGACCTCGACGCCCACCAGGGCAACGGCTCCGCCGCCGTCTTCAACGACTGGCCGTGGGCCTCGATCGCCGATATGTATGAGGGCGAGATCTTCCCCCTGTATAAGGAGCCGGAAGATTATCCGCTCCCGCTCCAGCGCGGGACGACCGGGGCCGAATACCTGGAAATGGTGCAAACCTTTCTGCCCGGCGTGCTCGACGAGGTCCGCCCCGACCTCCTGATCTACAACGGCGGCTCCGACCCTTATACCGACGACCCGCTGGCTAACCTCTGCCTCTCCGCCGGCGATTTGGAAGAGCGGGACATGCTCGTCGTGAACCTCGCCCGGGAGCGCAAGATCCCCGTCGCGATGGTCCTCTCCGGCGGCTACTCCGAGCAGTCCTGGCAGATCCATGCTGACTCGATCGAGGGGATCCTCACGCGATTCGACGGTGTCGCCTGATCTGTCAATGGCTCATGACGGATTCCGTATGCGCAAGGCCAGGGCTATCGACGATTGCGGCGGCGGTAAATGAGTCCGGCAACACCAGCGGCCAGCGTGATGAGTGTGGTAGGCTCGGGGACCGGCGTGGGAGCGTCGAAGGTCAACGTGACTTGCAGCTCATTTTGCCACCCACCCGTCACGACGGCGGCGAAATGGAAATGGTCCGGGTGATTGAGGATGTCTTGAAGTGGAGCCGGGAGCAGTGACGCGTCCTGCGGGCTGAACACATCAATCATCGCCGATGTCGCCGTTCCCCCGTATTTGCCGGACCACCGCCAGGTCGTGCCTCCCGACCCTGGACCATCAACCGAACCGGACAACGATCCTGAGATATCCAGCACCGGTCCTGCAAACGAATCATTGGAACCGTTCGCCGGCACGCCAAGATTGAAGAAGAACTGCCCACTGATCGGAAAAGTCTGATCGGAATATGCGTCGAGGCCAGTAAACGGGGGAGTGAAGGCGCCGGCGTTAAACGTAATGCTTCCCCCTTGCGGCCCGTAATCGAGAGTCATCGGCAAGTACATGGGAATGAAAAAGCCCGAGTTTTCGGGTGCGCTCTGCGAGAGAGCTAAGCCCCCCTCGTAATTCAGTAACGAGATCGCCGAAGACTCGGCGATCTGGCCTCCCGCGATCAAGAGCAACGAGACGAGGGTTGTGAGGAGCGGCCAATGCATGTGAATCCTCCGGATTGTGTCACCATCCATGCTGTCGGAAAATAGTCGCGAGACAAGGTTATCCAGTCAAGATCAAATGTATTTCTTCGTCGTAGTTCGGCCGTTCGGACCCCGCCGCTCAACCTGCCCCAGAAGACGCTGCTCAAGGCGACTTTTAATTGAAATTCATCAAATCCGCAAACTTTCCGGTTTCTTCTTTCAAATCAAAGCCGAACGGACATTCGCACGCAATTCTCAATTCCACCATCTACTTGATCCTCACGAAACGCCCGGCTCCGGTTCAGGAGGCCTGGAGATCTTGCTGGCATCGAAGTGGGCCAGGCGGCGCTTCTTCTGATGGCCTTCGAAGAAGACTCCGGAGTTGGTCGTTCCCTGAAAATAATGCTTTTGATATTTCTTCTTGATGGCTGCGAGATCGCCACTCCTCTGGGCGGCGAGGAACTCCTGACGCGAGGTGATCCAGACCCGGTAGCCCTCGCTCAACTCGGGGTTGTTCGAGAGTTCCTGCAAGTCCGCCTGGAAGTCTTCGAGGTCTTCCCGGAAGTGCGGCACGAGCATGGCGACGGGTTCCCCGGCCTCGAAAGTCACGCTGCCGGGGCGCGTCATCTTCCAGTTCATCGAGAATGAGGCCAGGCTCCAATCCGTCTCGACCAGGCCTTCCAGCGGGGAGATGCCATCCTTGACGTGGTTGGCCGGGCCTCGGCAGAGGAGGTTCCAGCCGGGGGGCGTCCTGAAGATATAAGGGATCGTCCAGGTCAGGATCCCGCTCCCCACCTGCGACATGGCATGCGTCATCGGCGGGGAGCCCTCGACATGAACCTTCAAGTCGGTGGGAGCCTTGCCCCCGTTCCACTCCGCGGTCGCCCCGTGCGGGGCCAGGATGAACCAGCCCGACTGGTTGGCCAGCGTCATGGGGAGGCACTGATATGCGAAACCCGACGACGTCGCGTCCATCCAGTCCCGCTTGAACCAGGCCGGGACGATCTTCACGTCGAAGCCCCATGCCGAATATGCGGTGATCTGCAATGGTTCGAGCTGTTCGTCGGGTTCGGTCGACATGGCTGGGGGTTCCATGTGGTTCGCCGGGACTTCGAGTTTCCTGTCCCGGAAAAACGTTCAATTCTTGAAGTGATACTTTAACTCAACGGACGCCCGGATCACACCGCGGCCTCCGAAGTGAGCAAGCTATCAACCGTTCCTGGTCAATTCCTCACGCACTCGCATCAGGAGGATTCCAAGCATGTTCTTGCCCGAGCCATCGCCGCCGTCGCCCCAGTAATCGTCGTTGGTCGTGTGCTCGACGAGCTTGCTGTCGCCGGTGCCGATCAGGAGGGCTCGCAGGTCCTCGTGCTGGGTGAATTTCGCCAGCACGGCCTCGTGCATGATCTGGACCTTGACCGACTCCCAGTCCTTGCGAAGCGGTCGCGAACGGCTCCGGCCCATGCGGGCGACGATCATCGGCGACTTGGCCTTCCGCAACTCCTCCTCATCGGGCGCGCCTGCGAACTTCTGCGCCTGGAAGTAATGCTCGGTCGTGGGCCAACGCTTCCCTCGGAGCAAGATGGGATAAGGCGAGAAGTTGGAGAACTCGCCATACTCATCGCTCACGCTATAAAAGTTAATGGTGCTCATGATCAATTGACATCCTACCTGACGACATTCGCACGGATCGCAACTTCGAAGTCCCGGCTTGTCGGACAACTCCAAGGCCCCGGCCGTTCACTCGATCGACTCGAGTTGACGGCAGAGACGAATGCGAACCTCGGGCCGCCTTCCATTGTCATCGAAGTGGACCCCGTGCGTCTCGTGGAAATAGGACGGACAGGTCCCGCCCAGGCAGGCAGAGCCCGCGAGGCGATGTCTCCCGACGGTAGACGGCTCCGGGCGTTCGCCTTCGACCCTGGGTCGCGTGGTCCCCGACTCTCTGGCGTCACTCGTCGTGATAAAAAGGTCGCTCGCGACCGGGAGGAAGGGGCCGGAACCCTCAAGACTGCCCTTTTCGGCAGTCTGGGAGTTTGTTCGGTGGAGAAGATTCACGTCAACGTCGGAACGATCGGGCACATCGACCACGGCAAGACAACCCTGACGGCCGCGATCCTCGCCGTCCAGGCCGCGAAGGGGCTGGCTCGCCCCAAGTCGTACCAGGACATCAGCAAGGGCGGAAACGTCCGCGACCCGTCGAAGACGGTCACGATCACGGCCAGCCACGTTGAGTACGAGACCGAGACGCGGCATTATGCGCACATCGACTGCCCAGGTCACGCCGATTATGTCAAGAACATGATCACGGGAGCCGCGCAGATGGACGGGGCCGTGCTCCTGATCTCCGCGGCGGACGGCCCGATGCCCCAGACCCGAGAGCATATCCTGCTCGCCGGCCAGGTAGGTGTCCCGCATCTCGTCGTCTTCGTCAACAAGGTCGACCTCGTCGACGACCCCGAGCTGATCGACCTCGTCGAGCTCGAGACGCGTGAGCTGTTGTCGAAGTATGGCTTCGACGGCGCTAATACGCCGTTCGTGCGAGGCAATGCGCGGTCCGCCCTGGAGCGTCCCAGCGACCCCGAGGCCTCCCGCAGCATCGCCGAGTTGCTCGATGCTCTCGACCGCGCGATCCCGGCCCCGCGTCGGGCCACCGACAAGCCGTTCCTGATGCCGATCGAGGGGGTCCACACCATCGAAGGCCGCGGGACGGTCGCCACGGGCAAGATCGAGCAGGGGCGGATCGGGCCGGGGACGAAAGTCGAGGTCGTCGGGTTGGGCGACGTCCGCGAGACGGTCGTGACGAGCGTCGAGCAGTTCAATCGGTCCCTCGAAGGGGCCGAGGCCGGCCAGAACGTCGGCCTGCTCCTGAGGGGCGTGAAGTCCGACCAGATCCAGCGCGGGCAGGTCATCGCCGCGCCCCGGTCGCTGATCCCGCGGACCCGGTTCCTCTGCGAGATCTACGTGTTGAACAAGGATGAAGGGGGAAGGCACACGCCCTTCTTCGCCGGCTACAAGCCGCAGTTCTTCTTCCGCACGACGAGCGTGACCGGCGAGTTGCAACTCCCGGGCGACGTCGAGATGGTCCTGCCCGGCGATCACACGCAGCTCGAGGCCCGCCTCGACAAGCCGATCGCGCTCGACGTCGGCAGCCGCTTCGCCATCCGAGAAGGGGGCAAGACGGTGGGCTCGGGCGTCGTTTCCGAGGTCCGCGACTGAGTCGATCCTCCGATAACGCAAGACGCCGGCGTGGTGGCCATCCACCACGCCGACGTTCGTCTCCGCTCACTGCATTTACGAGTGCTCTTCACGTTCCCGCCGAGCGCGGAGGTTGAGCAGCTCATCCGTGTAGTGCGAACCCTCGATCAGTTCGGCCTGGTGGTCGTCGTGGGCGTGGCCCGCCGGTGCGGGGAAGAAGCTATAAAGCACCGGCATGAGGTAACGCGTCAGGAGCAGCGTCACCGCCATGCCGCCGACGACCACGATCGCGAGCGGCTTCTGCGCCTGCGAGCCGATCGAGGTGGCCAGAGCCGCCGGCAAGAGCCCGAGGGCCGCCGTCAGCGAGGTCATGACGACCGGCCTCACGCGAAGCTCGGCGCCTCGCATCACCGCCTCGCGGACGGGGATCCCCACCGCCCTCATCTGGTTGAAGTACGAGATGAGGAGCACGCCGTCCTGCACGGCCACGCCGAAGATGGAGATGAAGCCCACCGCCGCCGAGATGCTGAAGTGCGTCCCGGTGAGCTTCAGGGCCCAGACGCCCCCCATCGTCGCCGCCAGCACGTTGGCCATCACGAGCAAGGCGTCCTTGAGCGAGTTGAACGCCGTGTAGAGCAGGACCATGATGAGCGTGATCGACAGCGGCACCATCCACATCAAGCGATCGTTCGCCGCCTGCATCTGGGCGAACTCTCCCGACCACTCGATCTTGTACCCTTGCGGAAGCTTGGCCCCCGTCTTGGGATCCTCAACCTTGCGCCTGGCCTCGTCGATCGTGGAGGCGAGGTCGCGATCCCTGACGGCGAACTTGATGGGGATATAGCGGCGGTTATTTTCCCGATAGATGTAGGAGGACCCCATCTTGTGCGGGTTGATCCTGGCGACCTGCGAGAGCGGGATCCGGGTGCTCTGCCCGGCGCCGTTGCTCGGCACGTCGATGGGGATCCGGCCGATGACCGTCGGGTCGTCTCGCTGTTCGAGCGGGAGCCTGAGGACGATGTCATAGAGCTTCTCCCCTTCGACCATCTGGGAGAAGGCCCGGCCGCCGATGGCCACCTGGATGATGGCTTCCACGTCGGCGACATTCACGCCATAGCTGGCGCAGGCGTCCCGGTCGATGGCGATCTCCATGTTGGGCTGGCCGAGGATGTGGAAGATCCCGACGTTCTCGATCCCCCTGACCGACCGCAGGATGCCGACGATCCGCTGGCCGACGTCCTCCAGCACGTTGAAGTCGTTGCCGAAGAGCTTGACCGAGTTCGCCCCCTTCACCCCGGAGAGGGCCTCCTCCACGTTGTCCCGGATCAACTGCGAGAAGTTGAAGTCGAGCCCGGGGAACTCGCGGAACTTGGCCATCATCTCGTCCTGGATCTTCTCGCGCGTGATCCCCTTGCGCCACTGCTCCATCGGCTTCAGCGGGACATTGAACTCGATGTTGAAGAAGCTGGTGACGTCGGTCCCGTCATCGGGCCGGCCGACGTGCGACATCACCCCGCGCACCTCGGGGACCGAGGCGATGATCTCCCGGAGCCTCGGCGCGATCCGAGCGGACTCCTCGAGCGAGACCGTCCGGGGCATCAGGGCGCGGATCCAGAGGTTCCCTTCCTCCAGCTCGGGCATGAACTCGCCGCCGAGCCCGGGGATCATGGCGATCGTGGCTATCAGGAGCACGACCATCAAGGCGAGGGTCTGATAGCGACGGTCCAGGACCCGGTTCAGGTTACGGAGATATCCGCGCTTCATGATCCGGTCGACAAAGGTATCCACCTCCTCCTTCTTATTCTGGAAGAAGAAGGAGCAGAGCACCGGCGCCAGGCTCAGGGCCAGGCACAGGGCGCCGAAGATCGCGAAGGCATAGGTGTTCGCCATCGGCCCGAACAAGGCACCCTCGGGGCCGGTCATCGCGAAGAGCGGCAGGAACGCGCAGACGATGATCGCCGCCGAGAAGAACAAGGCCCGCTCGATCTCGTGCGAGGCCTCGGCGATCCGGTCGATGAGCGGGCGGGTCCTGTCCGTATTCCGCGACGTAATATGCCTATAGATATTTTCAACGATAATGACCGAGCTGTCGACGATGATCCCGAAGTCTACGGCGCCGATCGAGAGGAGGTTGGCCGACTTCCCCTGGAAGAAGAGCACGGTCACGGAGAAGAGCAAGGCCAGCGGGATCATCATCGCCACGATCCCGGCGCTGGCGAGGTCCCCCAGGAAGATGAACAGGACCGCAATCACCAGCGCCATGCCGACGATCAGGTTGTGGAGCACGTTGTGCGTGGTGACGTGGACGAGGTCGGTCCGCTGGTTGAAGATCTTGACCTTCATCCCTTTGGGGAGGATCTTCTCCTCCTCGATCTCGCGCAGCTTGTCCATGACGGCCTTGGCCGTCGGCAGGCTCTTCTCATACTTGCGCATGAGGACGATGCCCTCGACGACGTCGTTCTCGCTGCCGCGCCCGACGATCCCGAGCCTGGGTCGATGGCCGATGATCGCCCTGGCCACCTGCTTCACGTAGATCGGCACGCCTCCGGAGGTCGCGACGATCACCTTGTTGATGTCGTCGAGCTTGTCCTGCTCGATCTCGACGGCGTGGTCGATATTCGCCGGGTCTAGGGGGTCGGTGCCCTCCCCCAGCAGTCCGATGGCCCGGACGTTGTGGGCCTGATTGCCCAGCATGAGGATGTCGCCGCCGACGTTGTCGTTGGACTTCGCCAGGGCGTCCTCGACCTGCTGCAGCGTCAGGTTGTACTGCTTCAGCATCCTCGGGCTGACGAGGACCTGATACTGCTTGACCGTCCCGCCGTATCCGGTGACGTCGATGACCCCCGGCACGGTCTTGAGGGCTCGGGAGAGGACCCAGTCCTGCACGGCCTTGAGCTGGTTCGTGGTATAGCCGGGGCCTTCGAGGACGTAGCGGATGATCTCGCCGGTCGGGCTCCAGGGGGAGAGGCCGGGGGTCACGCCGGGAGGGAGGTTGCTGACCGCCCCGATGCGGTTGATGACCTCCTGACGCGCCGACTTGTAGTCGGTCCCGTAGGCAAACTGGCATTTGATGTCGTTGAGGCCGGCGACGGACGTGCTCCGCATGTCCTCGAGACCGGGCATGCCGTTGAGCGCGGTCTCGATGGGGATGCCGACCCGGCGCTCCATTTCCTCGGGAGAGGCTCCCGGGTTCTGGGTGATGACCTCGACGAGGGGCGGCGTGGGGTCGGGATACGCCTCGACGTTCAGGTTATTCGCGGAGTGGATGCCTATGGCGATCAGAGCCACGACGCCCAGCAGGACCACCAGGCGGTTGTGCAGGCTCCAGAGAATGATGGCGCGGACCATGGGACAGGGCCTCGCGTGGCGTTGTTGAGGTTTGTGAGATGACTCGACGAGCTTGGCAGGAGACGTCCCCCGACCGCCAGGTTATCAAGGCGAATGACGGGGATCGGACGAACGGCCGTACCTGGATCGTCCGCGGTGGACGCGCGCAGGCGGGTGGGATCGCACGTATCGGGACGTCTCGGCTAGCAGCGAAGGTGGAGCTGCAAGGTTTCGCTCGTGGAACCTGAGGGACGCCACTCGCGGGGGGTCGAGGAGGGGGGGCAAGCGAGGTCGAGCGGGATGAAGTCCTGGGCGTACTGGACGGTCTTGAGCAACTTCCAGCGATCGTCGTCGTCGTCCAGCCGGTCGATCGGCTCGTCCGAGTGCACGACGGCCGGCACGGTCCCGGTGTGGACCAGATGGGGGCCAATCGCCTCGGCGTGGCCCACCGCGAAGGACCCCGCGGCTCGTTGCGGCGTTCCCGGATTCGCGGACTCGCTGCGCAGGGCTCCGCAAGCTGCACCAATCAGCGCAGCGAGCAGCAATCCGGCCTTGATCGCACGAACACGGTGGAGGAACACGCTGGCAGACCTCGGAAGATCGTCGACGGATGACCCGCCCGGACTTCCATTGTACGTGAGCGGATCGCTATTGTTCTACAGGATGTCCCAGGTTCGCACTAGCCCGAGTCTCGGTCGCATCACTTGTGGGCACGCCCACGTCGTTCGTCGAGGTTACGCCATGAAACGTCGAATCGCTACGGCCTGCGTACTGGCCGTTCTGGGGTTGGGTCAGACCGCCTTCGCCGCGGCCGAGAGGCCCAATGTGATCCTGATCATGACCGACGACCAGGGTTACGGCGATCTCGGCTCCCACGGCAACCCCCTGATCCGGACCCCCAACCTCGACCGGTTCGCGGCGGAGAGCGTCCGCTTCTCGCGGTTCTACGTCTCCCCCGTCTGCGCGCCGACCCGAGCGAGCCTCCTCACCGGGCGATACGCCTACCGCACTGGGGTCGTCGACACCTGGCTCGGACGGGCCATGATGTATCCCGGCGAGGTGACGCTCGCCGAGATGCTCGGCTCGGCCGGTTACAAGACGGGGATCTTCGGCAAGTGGCACCTCGGCGATAGCTACCCGATGCGAGCGATGGATCAGGGGTTCCAGGAGTCGCTCGTCCATCGCGGCGGCGGGATCGGCCAGCCCTCGGATCCCGACGTCCCCGGCGGCGAGAGCTACTTCGACCCCATCCTCCAGCACAACGGCCGCGAGGAAAAGCGGCGGGGGTATTGCTCCGAAGTCTACACCGACGCGGCCATCGAATTTATCACCAAGAAGAAGGATGAGCCCTTCTTCGCCTACCTGGCCTTCAATGCGCCTCACACCCCCTTGCAAGTGCCCGAGGCCGACTACGCCCCTTACAAGTCGAAGACGTTCCCGGCCGACGCTTTCCCCAAGGTCGGCCACCCACTGCCCCCGCAGGTCGAGCAGGACACGACCGCACGCATTTACGGTATGGTCACGAACATCGACGACAACCTGGGACGCCTCTTCGCCTCGCTGGAGAAGCTCGGCCTGGCGGAGAAGACCCTGGTCATCTTCCTCACCGACAACGGCCCCCAGCAACTCCGCTACAACGGCGGGATGCGCGACCGCAAAGGCTCGGTCTACGAGGGAGGGATCCGGGTCCCCTGCTTCATCCGATGGCCGAGCCATCTACCCAAAGGCAAGCAGGTCGATACGATCGCCATGGCCTTCGACCTGACGCCGACCATCCTGGATGCCTGCGGAGTCGCCCCGCCGAAGGATCTGGCGTTCGACGGCCTCAGCCTGCTCCCACTCCTACAAGGCGAGCCGGTGCAATGGCCCGACCGGACGTTCTACCTCCAGTGGCATCGGGGTGATGCCCCCGAGCGTTTCCGGGCCTTCGCCGCCGAGTCCCAGCGTTACAAGCTCGTCCGAGCCGAGACACCCAAGCCCCAACCGCTCGACCGCTCGCTCGAGCTCTATGACATGGCCAAAGACCCCTTCGAGATGCACAACGTCGCCGCCGAACATCCCGATGTCGTCGCCAGGATGCGAGCCGGCTACGAAGCATGGTTCCAGGACGTCGGCCGGCTCCACGGCTATGCCGCATCGCGGATCATCCTGGGATCTCCCGAGGAAAATCCTTCGATCCTGACCCGCCAGGACTGGCGCGGCCCTCGGGCCGGCTGGAATCCGAACGACCTGGGCTTCTGGGAGATCGACGTCGCGAATGCCGGTTCCTATCGGATCACCCTGCGGTTCGACCCGGTCCCCGCCGCATCGAAGGCCCACTTCGAACTCGGGGGCGTCTCGCTCGACCAGGATCTGAAGCCGAACGCGACACAATGCACCTTCGACGACGTCTCCTTGAAGTCAGGCCCCGGCCGACTGCAAGCCTGGCTCGCCCTCGGCGACGCGAGTCGGGGCGTCCGCTATGTCACCGTCACTCGCAAACCCTAGCCAAGATCAAATCCATTCGCACCTTACATACAAAAATATCTAAACTTCATAACAAAACTCGATTTAACCGCCCGATTTGCGGGCAAACGACGGGTTGCGTTGCAATCGGCCGGGGCCGGAAGCATACTTGAAGATGGCGGATGTGGTGCGTTGATCTCGCCTCGTGGGACTGTCAAAGGGCCCGCGGGCGATCGAGAGTGTCGGACTCAGATGAAGGGGTATCCGTGTCGCAGAAATCGCGAAAAGCCGCCCGAGATCGTCGCGAAGAGGCATCCTCTTCCTTGAAGAACTGGCGACGGCCGGCGGCGATTCTCGTCCTCGTGCTGGCGGTCGCTGGGCTGAGCGCCTATGCGGCCCTGTCCGGCCGTGGGGCGAAGGAGGAAGTCTCGGACGCGGTCGTTGTCGAGTCGGAGACCGTCGCACCGACGACATCCTCACCACCAACGTCCGAGGCCGCTCCGACTCCGCCCGCATCGAGCACGGCGCCGGCCGCCCCGAGGACCAAGGCGCCGGGCCCCGCCCCCGAAGGGATGGTCTGGATCCCGGGTGGCTCCTTCATCATGGGCTATGACGACCCGACGACCAAGGATGCCCTGCCCGTCCACAAGGTGACGCTCGACGGTTTCTTCATCGATCGCAGCGAGGTGACGAACAAGCAGTTCGCCGCGTTCGTCAAGGACACCGGCTATCTGACCGTCGCCGAACGAGCCCCCGACCCCAAGGATTTCCCGGGTGCCCCCAAGGAACTGCTCGTCCCCGGCTCGCTCGTCTTCACGCCCCCCGCCGGCAAGGTTTCGCTCGAGAATCACTACATCTGGTGGAGCTACGTCCCGGGCGCGAGTTGGAAGCACCCTGAAGGGCCCGGCAGCAACATCGACGGCAAGGACGATCACCCCGTCGTCCACGTCTGCTGGGATGATGCCGCGGCCTATTGCCGATGGGCCGGCAAGCGGCTCCCCACCGAAGCCGAGTGGGAATACGCGGCACGCGGCGGGCTCGACCAGAAGCGTTACGTCTGGGGCGACAAGCTGATGCCCGACGGCAAGTGGCTCGTCAACAACTGGCAGGGGGACTTCCCCTCGCAGAACACCGCTTCGGACGGCTACGTCAAGACGGCCCCCGTCGGCACCTTCGCCCCCAACGGCTATGGCCTGTCCGACATGGCCGGAAACGTCTGGGAGTGGTGCGCCGACTGGTATAAGCCCGGCTATGACGCCTCGAAGGAACGCGACCCGCAGGGCCCGGATTCGAGCTACGACCCGGCCGAACCGCAGATCCCCAAGCGCGTCCAGCGTGGGGGCTCCTTCCTCTGCAGCGACCTCTACTGCACGCGATATCTGCCCGGGGCCCGCGGCAAGGGGGCGACCGACAGCGGCACGAATCACACCGGCTTCCGCTGCGTCCAGACCCCCAAGCGACCCCCGAACGCCGGTTGACCGGGCTCGTCGACTCGCAAACCGAAACGCGATCCCCTCGTTGCGAAGGGCCCGGAGACGTCCGAGGCGATGGATATCAACGTGCCGATGCCGAGTTCGCCTCCGAAAGAAGTTTTCTGGTTCCTCTCACCACTCCTGACCTCGCTCGGCTTCCTGCTCGCCCTCGTCCTCCTCGCGAGGATGCTGCGCACCCAGCGGTCGCCGTCGAGCACGATCGCCTGGCTCCTGATCATCCTCTTGCTCCCTTATGTGGGGGTCCCGCTCTACCTGATGTTCGGCGGGCGCAAGATGCGGATCCGGGCGGGTCGCAAGGAACCCGTCTACCACTTCCGGCGAATCTCCCGCGAGACGAGTGGCATCGGCCCCGCCGAGCGAGTCCTCCAGTCCTACGGGGTCCCGCCGGCGACCCCCGGGAACCGGATCCAGGCGCTGACGAGCGGCGAGGAGGCGTACAGACACCTCATCAACCTGATCGACAACGCGAAGACATCCATCCACATCACCACGTACGTCCTCGGCATGGACGACGTCGCCCAGGCCATCATCACCAGGCTCGCCGGGCGTGCGAGGGAGGGGGTTGAGGTCCGGCTCCTGCTCGATTCCGTCGGCTCCTGGCGCCTCCGCAGATATTTCCTCGCCCCCTTGTATGAATCGAAAGCCGAGGTCGCCTTCTTCATGCCGGTTCTTCACACCCCGTTCCGAGGCAGGGCCAATCTGCGCAATCACCGCAAGATCGTGGTTGTCGACGGGCGGGAGGCCCTCACGGGCGGGATGAATCTGGCCGAGGAGTACATGGGGCCGACCCCCAACCCGAAGCGCTGGCGAGACTTCTCGCTCGCGATCTCGGGCCCGGCGGTCGCCGACCTCGCCGAGTTGTTCCGCTCCGACTGGAAGTTCACGACCGGCAAGAGCGTGACGATCGACGCCACGCCCGCACCGCCGATCGAGGGCGAGACAACTGTCGCGCAGGTCGTGGCGAGCGGCCCCGACGTGGCCGGCGACCCACTCTTCGAGTCGCTCGTCTCGTTGATGTTCACGGCAACGAGCCGGATCTGGGTCGTGACGCCCTACTTCGTGCCGGATGAGACGCTCGCGAAGGCCCTCGACCTCGCCGCACGCCGGGGCGTGGACGTCCGGCTCATCATGCCCGAGCATTCGAACCACCTCATGGCCGACCTCGCCCGTGCGAGCTACATCCGCGAGCTCCACAGCTCGGGCGGGCACGTCATGCTCTTCGAGCCGGTCATGCTGCACGCGAAGGTCGTGCTGATCGACAACCACGTCGCGATCGTCGGATCCGCCAACATGGACATGCGGAGCCTCTTTCTCAACTACGAGGTCGCTCTGTTCTTGACCTCGCGAGGGGACATCGAGGAGACCACGGCCTGGGTCGAATCGATCATGGCCGAATCCCACACGGAATTGCCCGTCGGAGGCCGATTCCGGGCCCTCGCCGAGGACGTCGTGCGGCTCCTTTCCCCCTTGCTCTGAAGCCGGAACCGGGGCGAGTGTCGTCCCAACCGCGAGATTTCCGCGTAATCCGCTTCGATAGCCTGCCCGGGTGAGACGGGCCTGGTATCCTCAGCAGCCTGAAAATGGGTCCCGAGATTTGTCGGGGACGGACGAATACCCCAAAGAGGGGCCGAGCTTCCGACGCCGTTGGCATGTCGCGTGCGGCTTAATCGATTTCCTCGCGGAGATGTGAAGCCGCCAGAACTCGGTGACCCGAAGGAGGAGATTCATTGATGATGCGATGGCTGACAACGGGCTGCGCCTTCGTCGCGATTCTCGCGACTGCGGGTCTGGTCCCGGCGCAAACTCCGGCAATCCAAACAGGCGTGCACGATCGCGCGCATCTCTTCAGCGAGTCGGCGGTCGAAAAGGCCGACCAGTCGCTTCGGAAGCTGGGGCTTGCCCACCACCGCGACATCGTGATCGAGACGGTCGAGAGCCTCGACGGGGAGACCGCCGAGAATCGCGCGGTCTCCAATGCCAAGGCGTTGAAGCTGCGCGGGCTCTACATCCTCATCGCCAAGGCCGAGCACAAGTTCTGGGTCGCCAGGAGCCACTCGGCCGAGGACCTCTTTACCAAGGCCGACCTCGGTTCCATCAACACTATCTTGCTCAATTCGTTCAAAGAGCGTCAATTTGATCAAGGGTTGCTGGGAACGGTCGCCGACATCGAACGTATCGCGGCGAAGAACCCAGGGGCGAACCGAGGTATCTCGGCCAGCCCGGCTCCCCCCGCACCCGCCCGAGTCCCTGTACCCGACGCCGAGGTGCCCGACGTGGCGCCGCCGGCCAAGAAAGGGAGTGCTCTACCCATGCTCTTATTCGTTGGTCTTGCGGTCATTATCCTCCTCTTCGTCGTGAGCCGACTCTTCCGAGGGTCGCAGCCACAATCCGCCTATGGTGCCCAGCAAGGCGGGCCCGGTTACGGAGCCATGCCTCCGGGAGGTTACGGCGCCGGCATGAGCCCGCAAGGCCCAGGCGCAGCTCCCCCCTATGGCTACGGTCCCGGCGTCGGGCCCGGACCCGGCTATGGTGGCCCGCCCCCTCGCCAGGGCGGCGGCTTCGTGAGCAGCGCCCTGGGCGGCATCGGCGGCGCGGTCGTCGGCAACATCCTCTACGACCAGTTCGGCCGCCCGCACACGCCGGAAGGCCACCCGATCCAGGGCGACGTCGCGGGCAGCCACGGCGTAATCAATCCCTCGACGCCCGAGGGCACCGACTCGTCCTACAGCGACCATGCCTCGAGCGCCAGCGAAGGGAGTTGGGGGGCGCCTGCCGAGCACACACCCTCGGCCGATGCCGACTGGTCGGGCGGAACCGGCGTCGGTGGCGACTGGGGCTCCAGCGACGCGTCGAGCGACGCCGGGACCGGCGGCGACTGGGGCGGTGGCGGCTCCGACGATGCCGGTGCCAGCAACGACTGGGGCGGTGGCGGCTCCGATGACGCCGGCGCCGGTGGCGATTGGGGCGGTGGCGACAGCGGCGGCGATGACTCCGGCCAGGGCGGAAGCTGGTAACCGGCGACTCGCCAGGTAAACTCAAGTTCGAAACCAAGAGCACCCGGGTCGGCGATCAGCCGGCCCGGGTGCTTCTGTGTTGATGACGGTGGATTCCGCCCGATCGCTCAGGCGTACTGCCGCTGGTCGTTGGTGCGGACGTGGGCGCCGTGCTCGTTCAAGTAGTCGAGGCAGCGTCGGGGGAGCCGGCACTGGAGCACCACGCGGTCATCGTCGTAGGTCCGGTTATGGATCTGCGCGTGCTGGGCGAGGTACGCCAGGACCCGGCCGTTCTCGACGCCCGTCTCGACTTCCGCATCGAGGGCCCGCTCGTTGAGGACTTCACGCACGGCCTGCTCGAGGCGTTCCAGGCCATCGCCGCTCGCGGCGCTGATCGTGACCGAGTCGTCGTGGTGGGCCTTCAACACGTCCAGGAACGAACGGTCGGGGACCCGATCCGACTTGTTGAGCACCAGGATCGTCGGCTGATCGGCGAGCCCGAGTTCCTCGAGCACGCTCTTCACGGCCTGGATCTGGAGTTCGGCCTCGGGGCTTGACGAGTCGACCACGTGCAGCAGGAGGTCCGCCTGGCGAGCCTCCTCGAGCGTCGCCTTGAAGGAGGCGACGAGCGAGTGCGGCAGGTTGCGGATGAAGCCGACGGTGTCGGACAGCAGCACGTGGCCGCCGCCGCGGAACCGCCAGCGCCTGGTGCGGGTGTCGAGCGTGGCGAAGAGCTTGTCCTCGACGAGCACCCCGGCGTCGGTCAGGGCATTCATGAGGGTACTCTTGCCGGCGTTGGTGTAGCCGACGAGCGAGACGGTCGGGGCATCGCCCCGGCCGGCGACCTCGCGCTCTTTCCGGGCCTGGACCTTGGAGAGCTTCGCCTTGAGGTCCTGGATCCGGTGCATGACCAGCCGGCGGTCTTCTTCCAACTGCTTTTCACCGGGACCGCGCACGCCGATGCCGCCTTTATAGCGCGACAAGTGGGTCCACATCCGCTTCAGGCGAGGCATCGCGTATTCGAGCTGCGCCAACTCGACCTGGAGATGGGCCTCATGCGTCCGTGCCCGGGTCGCGAAGATGTCGAGAATCACCTCGGTGCGGTCGATGACCTTGACCCCGAGCAGCTTCTCGAGGTTCCTGGTCTGCGCCGGCCCGAGGTCGTTGTCGAAGACCACGAGGTCCGCCTCGTGCGCCTCGACGAGCTCCTTGAGCTCCTCGACCTTGCCCGACCCGATATACGTGGCGATATCCACCTGATGGCGCTTTTGAAGCATACTCCCGACGACGATTAACCCGGCCGTCTTGGCCAGCCCCCGGATTTCGTCCAGGGGATCGTCCGGGTTGATCTCGGACTCCGGCAGGATGACTCCCACGAGAATCGTTTTCTCCCGACGATCCAACCGCTCGGTGCTTTTGAGTTCAGCCAAGGTGGGGTACGACCTCTCTGGGAAAGAGGATAGGAATAGGCAGGCTCTGACGGGATTCTAGAGCACCCCGGCCCTCCCGTCAACGACACTCGCCCTCGGCGAGATCGAGGCCTGCCATGCTTTCAGACATCGGCATAATCCTCGTCGGATTATCCATCTTGTTACGGACAAAACCGGAGAGATGTTCGGAGCGATCGGCCGCGAGCAGGCCCGGGGCCTCCGATTCCTATGCCTTCGTCACAACCGTTTCATGGGTAATGACAGGCCCCTGAACCCCCTGGTTCGCACCCGATCCCCGAAAGGGAGCGGACTCCGGCATTCACTCCGTGGCCAGCACCCGTCGGGGCGCGACGCGACCCGTGTTCGGATCTCCTTCGCCGATCGCGGCGAGGTTCCCGTCCGGGCCGACGAGCGCGACCTCGCCCGCGGGGATGGCGGCCTCACCGAAGAACCGCTGTTCGAGGGCACGGCCCTGGAGGATCGCGGCCAGGCCTTCTTGGTCGATGGCGAGCTGCGGCAGGCCCGACGCGGCATCGAGCGCAGGCCTGAGCAGGTCGGGGATCTCTTCGACGCGCAAGTTTTGGGGATCGAGGGCGTCCTTCTGCTTGAAAACGCCGATACGGGTGCGAGTCAGGACCTCGATCAGGCCCCCGCAGCCCAAAGCCTCGCCCACGTCACGAGCGATCGAGCGGATATACGTGCCGCTGCCGCAGTCGATCTCGAGTTCCAGGTGGGGCCACTCGTAGCGGATGAGCTCGATGCGATCGATCCGGACCTGTCGGGGCTGGAGCACCACCGGGCGCCCGGCGCGGGCGAGGTCGTAGGCTCGCTCCCCGGCGACCTTCAACGCAGAATATTCCGGCGGGAGTTGGTCGATCAGGCCGATCTGGGGAGCGAGCGCCGCGTGGATCTCTTCCAGTGCGGGAACCTTCGGGGACTCCACTTCGACGATCTGCCCGTCCGCGTCGAGGGTGTCGCTGCGTGCCCCGAGTCGGATGACCGTGCGATAGGTCTTCGGCATCCTCTGGACGAGCTCGATCAGGCGAGTCGCCGCGCCGACGCAGACGACGAGGACTCCCGTCGCCAGCGGGTCGAGGGTCCCGGCATGCCCCACTTTCACGCCTCGCAGCGGGCGAGACACGCAGTCGACGACCGCGCGCGACGTCATGCCCGAGGGCTTGTCCAGGTTGAGGATCCCGCAAATCTGCCGCTTGGTCACTCGAGTCGCCACGCCTGACTTACTCCGCGAAGCCCAATTCCAGACGCCCCGACGCCGCCGACACGCGGCGCATCGAGGTGAGCCCATCAAGAACAGAAACGAAACGGGCGGCCGATCGGCGTCTGGGACGCCCGGGCCGCCCGCAAATCCCGGCACCTCGCATCCGTCGAGGCACGGTCGGACGCCAGGCCCTCGCAGGCCCGGCATCGTCATTTGGATCATCATACCAGGAAGCCGCCGCGGAGGGCAGCCGTCCGTATGACCGCTCGGCGAGAGGCCCGGCCTCGAATTCAGAGGGACGATCCTCGATCTCGGTTCAGTCGTTCGAGGCAGTCGGGCCGCTCACCTCGATCTCGATGGGAGGGATGGACTCGATGACCTCGCCATTGGCCTCGGCGTGGGGCTTGTCCTGGTCGCGGCCCCCCGCGTCGGTCGTGCGTGGTTGTCTCTGCGGCGGGGTCGATTTCTCTTCCTTGCCCTTGGCCCGATCCTCGCCTTGATCCTTAGCCGGGTCGTTCTGGGACGGGAATGGGCTCGATGAGTCGGCTCCGGGGGGCACGGGTCGGACCATCGGTTTGGCGTCCGAGGCCGCATCAGGCGTCGACTCGGCCTCGGGTGTCGGGGGATGCTCGTTGAGCTGTACGCCGACGGCCCGCTCGAGGGAAGCCAGGGCCTTGCCCAGCTCCGATTCGACCTGGGCGACCTGGAGCTTGATCTGGAGCACCTCGCGCCAGGCCGTCATGAGGGTGACGTAATCGACGTTGCCGAGGCGATAGTCGCTGGCGGCGGCCTCGAGGGCCTGCTCGCTCTTGGGCAAAATGTTCGTGCGGAAGATCTCGATGGTCTGGCGCTGGGTGTTCGCCTGGCTGAGCAGGTCCTTCACCTCGCGATAGGTCGCGTCGCGCTCGGCTTCGTAGAGCTTGGCGTCGGCGACCGTCCTGGCCTGGGCCTCGCAGACGCCGGCGGCGAGCTTGGCACGATAGACCGGGAGGTTGAACCCAACGAAGAAGCCGATGTTGGGCATCCCCCCCGCCGTGTTGGGGGTCATCGCGTTGGTCTTCTCCATATCCATGTAGGAGAGGCCCAGCGTGACGTTGGGGTAGTAGCGCTTCCGGGCGAGTTCCACGGCCCGCTCGTCGCGTGCGACCGCCGCCAGCCGTCCGCGCAGCTCGGGACGGGCGGCGACGGCCAGGCGATAGAGCCGGTCGACCGCCTTGGGGACCTCGGCGATCTTCATCTCGGGCGTGGTCCGCAGGTCCGACTCCGGACTGACGTGGAGCACCTGGGCGAGATCCGCCCGTGCCGAGGTGAGCCCTTGCCGGATCCGCAGCAGTTCCCGGTCGATGTCGGAGATCACCACGTCGGCGCGGAGGTAGTCCTGCTGGCTCCCGCCCGACTTCAGCCTCGCCTTGGCGAACTCGACCACGTCGCTGGCGAACTTCCGGTTCTCGACCAGGATCGCCTCGGCCCGCTCGCTGAAGTAGAGGTCGTAATACGCCCGCTTGACCCCCGACACGGCATCGAGCTGCGCGGCGGCGAGTTCGGCGAAGGCCACTTGTACATCCTGCTCGGCCGCCTCGCCGCGGAGCCGCAAGGTCCCGGCCCAGGGGAATTGCTGGGCGATCATGAGGTTGTACGGGTTGTATCCCATCAAGGAATACTGGGGAGCCACGCTCGGGATGGGATAGATCGTGTTCGAGACGGTCGGATCGTCGAGCGACGTGACCTGCGGAATCCTCGCTTTCAGCGCCAGGACGTTGAAGCGGGCGGCCTGGACGGTCTGGTTCTCGGCGAGGGCTCGCTGAATGTACGCGTCGACCGGCTGCGGGCCCGATATCTCGACGGGCATGGGCTCGGGGTCGAGCCGTAGTGCCTCGGGCTCGTCGGGGTGGATCGTGTGCGGCGGGCGGTGGGCCACCTGATGCAGGCCCTCGACCACCTCGACGTATTCACGTCGGGGAAGCGGCTGCGCGCAACCACCCAGGGCGAGAAAGAGCACCACCAGCAATCGAGTCGGCCATCGTCGCGACATCCCCGAACTCCGAAGTCCAAGGCCCGGAGCGCAGCCCAAGGCGCGTCCGGACCTGCCGGTTCGATGAGCCCGGGGATGATATCGGCGTTACAATGCTGCCAGTTGAGCCGTTTTTGACGACTGACCGGGCTTCCAACAAAGTTCAAGGCGACTTCGCGTCCCGAGCCTTTAGCAAGCGAGGGATCAGCGTCTCGAGCTTCCCCCGGGCCGTCGTCGAGGACAGATTCCCCTCGGCGTCGACCAGGAAGACGGTGGGCACTCCGTTAACACCCCAGGATTCCGAGAAACCCTTCGAGGCATCCCCGTTGCGAACCAGGTGGTGGTTGTCCTGCGCCTCGTGGTACTGAGGCCAGGGCATGTCATGCTTCGCCACGAAATCCTTGAGGTCTTTGAGGCCGCCGTCCTCCTCGGGCAGGTCGCGGCTCACGCCGATGAACTCGACCCCCTGGTCGTGATACTCGGCATAGACCTGCTTCATCTCGGGGACCTCGCCGACGCAAGGGCCGCACCAGGTCGCCCAGAAGTCGATGACAACGACCTTTCCTCGCAGGTCCTTCATCGAGATGTGACGCCCCGTGATCGCGTCATTGAACTCGAGCTCGAATGGCTTCCCCAGCCCCTCGCTCTGCCTCCGGGCTCCTTTGACCATCTGGCTGCCGTATGAGGTGGGATACTCGCGTTCGAGCCGGGCCTCGATCTGCCAGAGCTTGTACGTCACCCAGACCAGGCCGACGAGCTGGAAACCGAGGAGGATCACCAGGAAGCTCAGACTTGCGAGCACCCCCCTCGAGAACCGACATCGAAAGGTCTCCCAGGTCAGTCCTCGATAAGACGCAACGGCATAGGCCCCGAGCGCCGACAGACCTATCGCGAGCCCCATCCAGGGGGTCCACGCAACACGCCTCAGGTTCTCCGTGATGATATAGCCGAGCGCCGACGCCATCGGCTGAAGACTGAGTAAGCTCCTCGAGGCCGTCTCGAGATGCTTCAGGACGACTTCAATCAGCCCTTCCCTGGCGCTGCTCGACTGGACCCGATACGCGATCAGGATCAGGTTCGCGGCCAGCATCACCACAACCGCGACGCGGAAGGCCACCTTGAGCCAACCCCTGATCTTGCTCCTCGAAACTCGGCGGGAAAGTCCGAAAAGGGTGGCCGCCAGGACTCCCAGAGCGGCGGAGAGCCCGATCAACGTGTACCAGGCACCATCAAGGTTCTGCCCGGCCTGTCGAAAGAGGAAGGCGCCCTGGTTGTCGCCGGGAAAATCGCGTGCGAACCGTTCGGCGATCGCGACCGTCCGCCCGACACCGATCGGATCCTGGAGTCGGAGGGCCGACTGGATGTAGAGCGCATTCCTCCGCAAGACGTCATCGCTCGACGTCGCCAGGACGGCGGCGACCTCCTCGTCCATCTCGGCCCTCCTGCCGATGAAGTTCAAGGACATCCACCGATCGAGCATGTATTGAGAGACGCGAGGATCCCGGGGATAACCCTGGCGCAACACGGCGATGCGATCGGCCAGGTTCGTAAATGTCGACTTGAAGAGCTCCGACTCCATCGGCCGACGGGCCGACTTGATGAGTCCCTCGATCTCCCGGATGAGCTCGTCCGCCGGTGGATAAGGAGACGGGACGGCCTTGTCCGGTTTCGACGCGACCGCATTGAGCATCTGGCCCCGAGGCTGTGCGGCCTGATCCCCGGCCCCCGCCCTGCCCCCGAGCGTCACGGTCGTCAACGCGACCGCCAGCAACACCGAGGCGCAGGCCTTCAGCTTGAAAGCCAGGGCCGCTCGCAAGACCTCGTCCTTGAGCGCAACCGCCGTGACGGAGACGGCTCCCCCCTGGATCCGCCCGGCGAGGGCGAGTTCGGCCGAGGCCCTCGCCGCTTGCGAAATCCAGGACTCGGGGACTGCGGCGCGAGTCGCTTCCGGAGTCAGGAACGCGGCAAACGATCCGGCGGTCGAGGAAAAGCCCCGACGCACAAGCCTCCGCTTCAACAAGGTTCGACCCCGCGAAAGCCGACCGCTCAGCGTGCCGACGGGGCAATGCAGTCGATCGGCCGCCTGGGCGTGCGTCAGTCCTTCCAGGTGACAGAGGATGATCGCCGACCGATACCTCTCGGGAAGCCGTCCGAGTTCCTCGTCGACGACGGCCAGCAACTCATCCGAGGCTCGCGCTTCGGGCTCAGCCTCGGGTTCATCTCCGTTGAGAGGGAGAGAACGCGCCTTCATTCGCTCCGATCGGATCCGGGCCCTGGCGGCGACGCGACGGGCCACGCCATAGAGCCAGCGGCCGAGGGAGCCCTCCACCCTGACGGAAGGGGCCCGCCGCACGAGGACGAGGAACGTCGCCTGGAAGGCGTCCTCGATGTCGCGAGGGTCGTTCAAAGCGCGGCGGCAGACACCAAGGACCATCGGGCCATGCCGGGAGACCAGGGCTTCGAACGCGACCTCGGCGGCATGGAACGACTCGGCCGCCAGGGCCTGGGACGCGGCGAAACGCTCGAGCAACTGGGCGTCGGAGAGCCCGGCGGCAACTCCTTGATTCCAGAGCAAGCCGACGTTGTGGAGGACATGCGAGGATCTCGGTTGCGCCATGGGCCTCGTCCCGGCGGGGGTGGTCGTGTTCCAATCCTACCCCTACCATGCCGGCTCGGCCTCATCTCATGCGCCGATTTTCGCGGCGGGAGAGATTTCCTGGGCGATCACCCCCAGGAACGCGAAACGGGAGTCCTGGCCAGAGGGTGACCGAGACTCCCGTTTCACAAATCTCGCACGAGGGTCGCCGCGTGGCTCAGTCGGAGCTCGAGGTCGAGTCCGCCGGCTTCGATTCAGGTGTCTTGGATGCAATCGCCTCTTCATCGACATAGTCGATGTAGCCGATCATCATCTCTTCGAAGGTCTGGTCGCCCCAGGTCACGGTCTTCTTGGGGTCGGGGTTGTTGGGGTTCCCCTCCGAGTTGTCGAAGTGGGCCTGGCAGTCGATCCGGGTCCCCTTGGGCAACGTCAGGGGCTTGGCCAGGACGTAGACGCTCTGCCAGGCGAAGTCGTACGCGGGGACAGAAAGCAGGATCTCGGAGCGGCCGTCGGGGTACGTCGCTTTGTACTCGAAGCTCTTGCCTCGCAGGTGCATGTGCGGCATGAAGTTGAGGAGGCGGATGTCCCTGTCGACCGTCAGCGTCGAGTTCACCTCGTAGTTATCCGCCCCCGGCGGGATGGCGAACTTGCCCTGGGCGATCGGCCGGGTGTGGGCCTCGTGCTGGACGGGCTCCTTGGCGAAGATGACGCCGAGCTTCGAGCGGTCGGTCGTGATCTTGCCGTTCGGCGTGTAGTGGAGCTGGAAGATCAGGTCGGAGCCGGCCGGGATCTTCTTCGCCGTGCCATTTTCGTAGACGGACGGCAGGTCCCCCGGGGCGAAGCCGCAGAGGTGGCCTTCGGACTTGCGAGACTTCTTCGTGTGGTCGTCGACGTAGACGATGATGTGGTGGACCACGCCGCGGTCGCCGGGACGGGCCTCGGCGGCCTGGATCCACTTGTCCTCGGTGAAGTGCGTCGGGACGCGGATATTGACGTAGTCGATCACCCCCTGGGCGGCGACCGTATAGGGCTCGGGGATCTCGAAGACCGCGTCGGGCTTGCCGATCGTCCAGCCCTCGGAGAACGTCCTCGCCACGGGGATCGCGGCCGGGTCGCCGAGCGGGGAATCCTGCTCGACCCAGGCGATCAGCTTGGCACGCTCCTCGGGGCTCAGCCTGCGGTCGTTCTGGAAGTGGCCATAGCGGGGGTCGGCGTGCCAGGGGGGCATCCGTCGCTCGTCGACGACCTCGCGGATCATGGCGGCGTGCCCGCGGGCGTCGTCATACGAGAGGAGCGGGAATGGCCCGACCTCGCCGGGGCGGTGGCAGGACTGGCACTTCGCCTGGAGGATCGCGGCGACGTCGGAGGCATACGTCACCTTGCCCACCTTGGCCGGGGCGACTTCCCCCTGCTCCTTGATGGCGGCAAGGATCTCGGGGCTGGCACCCCGGACGCGCCGGGACTTGGCCAGATTCGCCGAGGCGGTCTCGGCCCGGTCGAAGAGGCAGCCGACGACAGGGGTCGAGGCGGTCGTCACCGGCTTGCCCGCGAGCACTTCTTCGAGGGCCTCGCGGACGAAGTTCCTGGTCGGGTCCGGCTTGCGGGTCCCCTGGCCGTACTGGTCGTCGATGGCCCCCCGGTAGCGGAGTATCGCCTTGCCGTCGATCACGAGGGACTCGCAGGTCCGCTCGGCGAGCAACTGGTCGGCGACGAGGTTGTTCGGATCCTTGAGGACGGGGAAGTCGATGCCACGCTCCTTCGCGTGCGCGACGACCTGCTCCATCGTCTCGTGGGCGTTGGCGTTGATCGCGAGGAAGACGACCCCACGGTCCTTGTATTCCTTGTTCATCTCGACGAGCCGGGGAATATACAGGTTCCCGACCGGGCAGTCGGTGCCGATGAAGGTCACCACGACCGCCTTCTTACCGCGATAGCCATACAGGGAAATCTTCTTCCCGGAGACGTCCTCGAGCGTGAAGTTCGAGACTCGCTGGCCGACCCCTCGATCCAACGGCGGAGCCTCGGCCCCCCGGGCACTGCCCAGGGTCGTTGCCAGGGCCAGGATCCCGACGACGCCGCGCACAATTCGACTGGCCATGCGGTTTCCTCTTCCGATGACTCGACCTCGGCCCCTTCGGGACGGACCCACGTCGGCCCGCCTCTCCTCCGAGGTACCTTTCGGATGGCCTCCCCACTTCATCATCAGGCGTGAAATGGAGTCCATTCCCGGTCAGGACGGAGAGATGATCCCTTAAATTACCAGGACTTCGCGCTAAAGTTTCGCGAAAATTTCAAGGAAGAATGTCGAATCCATGCCCTGCTTCTCCCATCACCACGACGATACCCAGGCCCCTCATCTCACCATGGGCACGATGTTTAACCTGGATATACGGACCGATGTCGTGGCGAAACGCTCTGGCCAAACTGAGCTTCACGGTATAAAGTTGACTAATCAGCGATCGTGGACCGTCAACGGGCGGATCCATCGCATCGCTCAAATGCGGTAGTCTGTTACGACGGGGTTCGCCATGCGTTTGGAGGCAGTGATCCTGCCCGACCTGGGGACCGGTCCGGACGTGCCGATTGTCGTGAGCCATTGGTTCGCTGCGCGAGGAGACGTGGTCTGGGAAGGGGATCGACTGGTCGAAGTCCTCGTCGGCCCCGCGACCTTTGACGTACTCGCGCCCACGACCGGCCGCCTGGCCGAGATTCGAGGGTGGGAAGACGATCTGGTAGCGCCCGGGACCGTGCTCGGTCTGGTGGCGGCCACAGAAGACGGAGACGGCGACGGTCCGCCGTCAGGCCACCGCCCGACATGACCACATTTCACGAGCGTTCTGCCGGTGTGATCCCTTTTCGAAGGGACAAGGACAAGGGCCTCTTGTTCCTGGTCCTTCACTCGGCCACCGTGCGCAACCCGCGAGCCAAGTGGGAATTCCCCAAGGGGGGGATGGAGATCGGCGAGTCGTCCCGCGACACCGCGGCTCGAGAGTTCCTCGAGGAGACGGGGCTCGTCGAATGGTCGTTCTACGAGGGATTCGAGAAGAGCCTGTCGTACACGTACATCCGCCGCGGCCGCAAGGTCGTCAAGACGGTGACCTACTACCTCGCCGAGGTCCGCGACATCGCGTCGCTGAACCGCTCCGATGAGCACGTCGAGGACCCGTTCGGCTACTGGCATCACTGGGGCACCTTCGAGCAAATCTCGAGGTTGCTCTACCACTCCAAGATCCGGCAGGTCTTCGCCGAGGCGAACGCCTGGCTCAAGGAATTGCCCGAATCCGAGGTCGATTCAGCACCCGAAGCCGAACCCAGATCCGACGCGGGCGAGTCGAACTGACCTGATCCAGTCGGCCGAGGCTCGGGCCTGGGCCCGCTCCCGGATGGACTGCCCCTGGACTCCGATGGACCGTTGGCGATGGACACGCGGCCCGAGATACGCCTGCCCGGCTTCTTCCTGTCCCTGGACGGCCCGGACGGCGGCGGTAAGACCACGCAGGTCGCGCAGCTCTCGGCCTGGCTCGGTTCCCTGGGCCGTGAAGTCGTGACCTGTCGAGACCCGGGGGGGACCCCGCTCGGGAATCAGCTCCGGTCCATCCTGCTCGATCGGAGTAAGGTCGAGATCTCGCCCAGGGCCGAGATGCTCCTTTATATGGCGAGCCGGGCCCAGCTCGTGGCCGAGACCATCCGCCCCGCCCTGGAGCGAGGCGCCTTCGTCCTCTCCGACCGCTACCTGCTGGCCAACATCGCCTATCAAGGTTACGCCGGGGGGATCCCAATCGCCGAGGTGGCGGAGGTCGGCCGTGCGGCGACGGGGGGCATCTTCCCGGACCTGACCATCATCCTGGACGTCCCGCCCGACGTGGCCAGGGACCGCACCGGCGGGGCCAGGGACCGGATCGAGGATCGCCCCGCCAGCTATCATGCCAGGGTCCGCGAGGGGTTCCTGAACGCCGACAGGGACCGAAAAGCGGGACTCTTCTCCTACGACTCCGGCCCCATCGTGGTCATGGACGCGTCGGCCGACCCCGCCTCGGTGTCGGCCCAGATTCGAAGCGAGGTGGAACGTGCCCTGGCAAACGGTCCGAGGTCATGACCGCGTCGTCGAGAGCCTGAGGCAAAGCCAGGCCCAGGGGCGGTTGCCGCACGCCTTCCTCTTCTCCGGCCCCGAGGGGATTGGCAAGCGGACGTTCGCCCAGACCCTCGCACGCGCCCTGCTCTGCGAGACCAACGACGAGTCGATGCTCGAGCCGTGCAATACCTGCTCGAGCTGCCTGCAAGTCCTCGGCGGGACCCACCCCGACGTCCACATGGTGGCGAAGCCCGAGGACAAGCACGAGCTCCCGATCAAGGTGATCCGCGAACTCTGCTCCGAGCTGGGCCTCAAGCCCGCGCGAGGCGCTCGCAAAATCGCGATCATCGACGACGCCGACGACCTCAATGACGAGGCCGCCAACGCCTTCCTCAAGACCCTGGAAGAGCCCCCGGCCGGCTCGGTCCTGATCCTGATCGGCACCTCGGCCGAGCTCCAGCTCGAGACGATCGTCTCGCGTTGCCGGGTCGTCCGGTTCGAGCCCCTTCCCGAGCCGGAACTCGCCGCGCTCCTCCAGGAACAAGGCATTACCTCCGACCCGGAAGACGCCGAGCGTCTCGCCAGACTCTCCGAGGGGAGCGTCGGCCGCGCCCGAGGTTTGGCCGATCCGGAGCTCTCGCACTTCCGCCGCAACATGATCGACGAGATCGCAGGGCCGCAAGGCTTCGACGCCTCGGCCCTCTCACTCCGCATCGACGCCTTCGTGAAAGAGGCGGGCAAGGAGTCGATCGACAGGAGAAATCGAGCCTCGCTGCTCATCGGCGAGCTCGCCCGCTTCTTCCGCAACGCCCTCTGGGAGACGGCCGGGATCGCCCCCCCCTCCTCCGACCCGCACGACCTCGCCGCCGTCGCGAACCTCGTGGCCCGCATCGAGCCCGAGGACGTCCTCGTCCTCGCCGACCGCTGCATCGAGGCCGACTATCACATCGCCCGCAAAGTCTATGTTCAAATGGTCTTCGACTCCTTGCTGCACGACGTCGCCAAGCTGACCAACCGACGCAACCCCTGAGCGACGGGCGAGGGCATCAACGCTCGTCGACTTCGATATCGCCGAGGTCTTTGGTCTCGCCCCCGGCGAGGGTCATCTCGTGGACCTGCTTGATGACCTTCCTCCCGTTCTTCGAGTGGACGAACATGGAGAAAGGTGCCCCGGGGACGACCCCCTCGGCGCGGAAGCGACCATCGGCGTCGGCCAGGACCTCTGAGGGTTCAGCGCCGTTGCAGGTCAGCGTGACCTTGCTCCTGGGCTGCCCATCGGGATCGACGATCCGCCCCGTCACGACGCCCCACGGCTCCAGCTTGATCCGGACCGGGCCCTTGGCTTCGCCGTCGATCACCTTCGTGCCGACCAACTTGAGAGCCGGATGCCTGGCCAGGATCCGACGCTCCTCGCCCGGCGCGAGACCCGTGATCTTCACCGTAGCTGATTCGAGCGGGCCCTTGGGTACGTCCCAGAAGTGAAACCAGCCCTCGACGACGGCCCCGGCTAAGGGTTGGTCGTCGGGGCCTACTAGCGTCGCCTCGATCGAACTCCCCGCATCGAAGGCCAGCGTCAGGTCAAGCTCCCGAATACCAGGCGCCGGGTCAATAGGCGCAAGAACATGAAAGTTGCCAATGATGTGCCAGTTTCCCTCGCCTCCGACGAAGACATCCGCACCTTTAATGACGGATCGGTCTCTGATGCTCTCGGCCCCGACGCCCATGCGATAAGGAGCGTCCCTGACGTCCCTGATCCTGGCCGTAACCACCCCCGGCCCGGGGATTCCTACCAGCTCGAAGCGACCGTCCTCGTCGCTGAGCAGGTCGGGCACCCCGGTCCGTACTTCGCTGATCGCGGGGTACTCTCGGAGGTGCGTATTCCCGGCTCGCGTGAGATATCCGACGATCGCGCGAAGCGGCTTGCCGGTCGCCTTATCGATGGTCCGTCCACGGATTCGGATACCCTTCCTGAGCGCCACGTCATGCGTGACCGCCTTCGTATCTCGGCCGTCGTCCAGCCAGAATGAGCCCCGGGCATAGGCTTGGCCGGGAGGAGGTGTGACGAGAATTTCCGCACGCTCCCCGATATCATCGCGGCGGATGTGCAGGCCGGTCAGGCGGTAACGTCCTTCTGCGTCGGTCATGGCATGAACGTACCGGCAATCCGACGGCCGGTTGGACGTGAGCAAGGCCCCCTCGATCGGCTGGCCGGATTCCGCATCGCGAATCAGGCCGGTCACGAGTCGAGTCGGCCCTGCGACGACCTCGAATTTCGCTCCCTGATAGATGCGATCAGGGGCGAAAGAAAATGCCCTCTCGGGGGCTCGGCGAGTTGCCATCACACGGGTCGCCACGCGTTCGATGTGACTCTCGATCGTCGGCCCTTCGATCAGCACCTCCGCGAGCCGCTCGCGGCCGATCCCCGCGAGCCGGAACCGCCCATCGGGGCCCGTCATGACCTTCGAGAATGATCCTGCAACGTCGTCACTTTCCCAGACCGCAAGTATTTCTCCCTGCGTCTGAGTTGCAGGCCTCCCCGCATCAATGGCGGCGAAGAAAGGCTCGAGGCTCCCCGAGGGGTGCTGCGACAGCGAAATGACCCTCGCCGAGGCTCCCTCCACTGGTTGACCGTCAACATTGAGGATGCGGCCCTCGATCGCCACATCATCTCGGATCATGCGGATCAACCAACGACCATCTGTCTCCGCTCGCATCTGGAAGCCAGGTGCGAATCCGGGGGCCGTGGCGATCAACAGTGGCCACTTCCAGGCCTCGGTGTAGAGGGAAGTCGGCAGATCGGCCTTCTTGATCTCTAACGAGAATTGACCGTCGGCGCCGGAGATCCCCCTGGGTCGAGGTGCCACGGGGTCTGGCCGATACTCACGAAAATTGTGCGACACGAAGATCGAGGCCCCCGCGACGGGTTTCCCCTCTGGGTCGAGCACTCGGCCCTGAAAGCGGAGCGTGTCATCAGCGGGAGGCGCCGAGGCAATTCGAGTCCTGGGCGTCCCGACAGGCGACGGATTCTCCATAACCATTGGCCGATCGTTCTCCATGCCGGCGAGTACGATCGGCAAGGAGACACAAGCCCCGAGCAGGATCAATGCGATGATAGTCCCCTTCCCCACGCCGATCGTCATGGCTCCCACTCCTCCTCGACTCAGTTCCAGGAGCCTGGTTCCCGCCACCGCCGAAACAGACTCGCCGGCAGAAATCCTCATCGCGGCCTTGAGCGTTGCCTCGACGCAAACCGTTGGAATCGCGGCCTTTGCCTCCGAAAACACGATCGACTCCAGTGCAGCCAGAGCCACGCCTGGGGCAAAGCCTTTCTGCAAGAGCCGCGTGCGCAATCGCTCCCGAGCCCCCGCCAGTCGACGCCGGACCGTGGCCTCGCCGCATTTCAGTTCCGATGCCACCTGGGCCTGGGTCAGGCCCTCGAAGTAGCAGAGGACGACGGGAAGGCGAAAGCGAGGCGGCAGGAGGGCGATCTCCGTGTGGAGCGTCGGCCCGAAGTCATCATTGCCATTGGTACCTGACCACAGGCTCGCCAGTTCGGCGAAGCGTCGTTCGTGGATTCGCCGGCGGGAACTCGCGGCGTTGGCCCGGAGCGAGACCCGGTAGGCGACCTTGTGGAGCCAGCCCCCGAGTGGGCCCTCGGCCCAGATTCCCTCCGCCTTCCTCGCCAGGATGAGGAAGACGGCCTGGAAGGCGTCGTCGACGTCGCGAGACTCGTGGAGCACACCCCGGCAGACGGAGTGGACCATCGGCCCATGCCGGGTCATCAGGGTCGCGAAGGCGTCCTCATCCCGCGCCGTCGCAAACCGCTTCAGCAGTTGGGTATCCGAGGCCCCGGCGTCCGTGCCCTCGGAGAAAAGGCGTCCGATCTGCCGATGCAGGGTCCCTCGTTGGCCGTTCCCCATTCCAGGCGGCTCCTCGTTGCCCCGAACTCACAAACCGCACACTCTAATACAGACGCCTCGATGGCCGGGCCGATCAGACTTTTCCCCGGATCTCCAAAAATGCTCGCTCTCATCGTCGCCTCCCCTGCCCCCTCACGCCATTGGCGAGGAACAAACAGGGCCTTTGGGACGAAGAAATGTCATGCGACAGGTGGTTGGCCGGATAAAAAAAGAGAAGGGGACGTGCAGTGGATAACCCAGACGGACTCGACGGCTCCTTTCCACACGTCGAGGCGACGGTTCGAGACGTCATGCCCACGAGCCTGTTCACCTACGGGACGCTCATGCCGGCCGACCCCGCCGCGGCCATTGCAGGGGGTTGGGTCGCCGACGCGGTCCGGGGGCGTCTCTACAACTTCGGTCCTTATCCGGGCCTGGTCGACGTCGACGACCCCGACGCATCATGGGTTGATGGGATGACATGTTCCACCATCTCCGATGATTTGCTCCGCCGCCTTGACCTTTACGAAGGTGTGGACGAAGGATTGTACGAGCGCCTGGCCGTCACGACGCGTTCGGGCAGATCGGCCTGGGTCTACGTCTATGTCCGCCCCTTGCCCCAGGGCGCGCAGGGACCTTTGACGCGTTGGGAAGGGCCTCGGATCGGCCTCGGGCCGATTTCCTCCCCGGAATGATGCCTCGACTTCTCGGCCAAGGAGACGATCAGATGGCGACTTCGACCTCCCCGGGCGCGATCCTCGCGGATGATTCCGATCCCTCGACGCCGACGATCGGCCAGTACCTCCTCGACCGGATCCACGGCCTCGGCGTCGAGCACGTCTTCGGGATCCCGGGCGACTACGTGCTCACCCTCTACAAGATGATGGAGACAGGCCCGATGACGTTGGTGGGGGTCACGCGCGAGGATAGCGCGGGGTTCGCCGCCGACGCCTACGCCCGGCTCAGAGGCGTCGGCTGCGTCTGCGTCACCTATTGCGCCGGCGGGTTGAGCCTCTGCAACAGCATCGCCGGGGCCTACGCCGAGAAGTCGCCGGTCATCGTGATCAGCGGCTCTCCGGGGCTCTCGGAGCGGGCCCGCAACCCGTTGCTGCACCACAAAGTGAAGGGCTTCGAGACGCAGTTCGAGGTCTTCGAGAAGATCACGGTGGCCTCGGCCGTGCTCGACGACCCGCTGACCGCCTTCAACGAGATCGACCGCGTTCTCGAGGCGGCCGTCCGCTACAAGCGCCCGGTCTACCTCGAGATCCCGCGCGACCAGGTCCAGGCCAAGCAGGTCGCCCCCCACCGAGCCCCCGTCGGCCTCCCCGCCAGCGACCCCGACGCCCTCCGCGAGGCACTCGACGAAACGTCGGCGATGCTGACCGCCGCCAAACGCCCGATGATCCTGGCCGACGTCGAGATCCACCGCTTCGGCCTCCAGGACGACCTCATCGCCCTGGCCGAGCAGACCGGCATGCCGATCGCCACGACGATCCTGGGCAAGAGCGTGATCTCCGAAGGGCACCCCCTCTTCGCCGGCGTGTACGAAGGGGCGATGGGGCGGGCCGAGGTGACCGAGTGCGTGGAGTCGGCCGACTGCCTCTTGATGCTCGGATGCTTCCTGACCGACATCAACCTCGGCATCTTCACCGCCAAGCTCGACCCCTCTCGCTGCATCGACGCGACGAGCGAGGACCTGCGGATCCGCTACCACCACTACAGCGACGTCCGCCTCGACGACTTCATCCGGGGCCTGACCGCACGCAACCTCAAGCTCGCGCGTACGCCGGTCCCCGCCAGGCCTGAAGTGCTCGCCACTCCCTGGGTCCCGAAACAAGGGGAGCCGATGACCTCGGCCCGGCTCTTCTCCCGCTTGAACCACCTGATCGACGACTCGATGACCGTGATCGCCGACATCGGCGACTGCCTCTTCGGCTCGGTCGACCTCTCCATGAGCCGACGGACCGAGTTCCTCAGCCCGGCCTATTACACGTCGATGGGGTTCTCGGTGCCGGCCGCGGTCGGCGTGGGGATGGCCAATCCCCAGTCGAGGGCCCTGGTCATCGTCGGCGACGGAGCCTTCCAGATGACGGGGATGGAACTCTCCACCGTCGCTCGGCACGGGCTCAACCCGATCGTGGTGATCCTCAATAACCACGGGTACACGACCGAGCGGTTCCTGCTCGAAGGGACCTTCAACGACATCCAGGAGTGGGCCTTCCACAAGATCCCGCTCGTCTTCGGCACCGGCCTCGGGTTCGAGGTCCGCACCGAGGAGGAATTCGAGTCGGCCCTGCAGGCCTCGGTGGCCAACACGACCAGCTTCAGCCTGATCAACGTCCACCTCGACCGCTACGACCGCAGCCCCGCCCTCGAGCGGCTCGCGGAGAAGATCTCGAAGATGGTCTGACACGCCGACGGGTCCCTCGGCATCTGGGATCGACCACCTCGCGGCTCGCAAGGGGCCCGGCGAGAGTGTAGAATGGTCCCGGATGCCGAGGAAAGCCCCTCGCCTGAACAGGTCTTCGCATCTACGTAGGATGACATGCCACGAGTGCTCGCCCACTCGACCGGGACGCATCATCACGAATTGCACTTTCCACCTGCGGGAGCGGACGGACGCCAGGATGCGACTTCAAAAGATCTCCCTCCAACTCCTCCGGCTACCCCTCGTCCGCCCCTTCCGGACCAGCTCCAGCG
Organism: Singulisphaera chitinilytica; assembly: GCF_049331405.1. Taxonomy (NCBI): domain Bacteria; kingdom Pseudomonadati; phylum Planctomycetota; class Planctomycetia; order Isosphaerales; family Isosphaeraceae; genus Singulisphaera; species Singulisphaera chitinilytica. The sequence goes on along the minus strand of NZ_CP186274.1, from coordinate 3,003,309 downwards.
CCAAGGATCACATCGCGCACATCCTCGTGCGCGTCGAGGCGGCCTCGGGGGTCGTCGGCTGGGGCGAGTGCGCCTGCCCGTCCGACCCGTACTATTGTCCCGAGACGGCCGAGACCTGCTGGCACATCCTCAAGGATTTCCTGGCCCCCTCGGTCATCGGCAAGGACTGGGAGTCGATCGACGACCTCGTCGGTTTCTACCGGCTCGTGAAGGGGAACAATTTCGCCAAGGCCGGCCTGGAAATGGCCTGCTGGGATGCCCTCGCCCGCGAGCAGAAAAAGCCCCTCGCCAAACTGCTGGGCGGGACCCGCACCGAGATCGCGTCGGGGGTGAGCCTCGGGATTGAGCGCGACATCAAGACCCTCTTCGACCTGATCGAGCAATACCTGGCCGAAGGCTATCGCCGGATCAAGCTGAAGATCGGTCACGGCTGGGATGTCGACGTCGTCCGGCAGGTCCGCGAGCGTTACCCGGACATCCCGCTCCAGGTCGACGCCAACTCCGCGTACACGCTCGACGACATCGAGCACCTCAAGCGGCTCGACGACTTCAACCTCCTGCTGATCGAGCAGCCGCTAGCCCACGACGACATCATCGACCACGCCCGGCTCCAGGCGGCGTTGACGACGCCGGTCTGCCTCGATGAGAGCATCCACTCGGTCGAGGATGCCCGCAAGGCGCTCGACCTCCAGGCCTGCCGGGTCATCAACATCAAGGTCAGCCGGGTCGGCGGCCTCCGCGAGGCGAAGCGGATCCACGACCACTGCCTGGCGCGCGGCATCCCCGTCTGGTGCGGCGGCATGCACGAGTACGGCATCGGCCGCGCGGCGAACGTGGCGATCTCCAGTCTCCCCGGCTTCAGCCTCCCGGGCGACGTCTCCGGCTCCGACAAGTACTACCACGAGGACATCGTCGAGCCACCGATCCTCGCCCCCAACGGCCTCGTGACCGTCCCCGTCGAGGTCGGCATCGGCCATGAGCCGATCCTCGAGCGGATCGCGGAGAAGAGCGTGCGGGATTGGACGCTCGAGGCCTGAGGCCAGAATCCCCCCGAAATCCCGAACCCGCCCCGAGTGATACCCCAATGCACGGCCACGAAATCCTCAAGTTCCTGACCGGCGAGCGCGAAGCCATGCTCGCGAGGCTCGAAGCCTACGTCGACCACGAGTCGCCGAGCCGGGACAAGGCCGCCCTCGATAGCCTGGCCAGGACGGTGGCCGATCTCTTCGAGGCGATCGGCGGGGATGTGTCCGTCCTCGGAAACCCCTCGGGCGGCGATCACGTCCTCGCCAGCTTCGGCTCCAAAGGGCCCGAATCCCCTGCGCCCGGCCTGGTCCTCGGACACTTCGACACGGTCTGGCCGATCGGGACGCTGCAAAGCCAGCCCTTCCGGATCGACGGCAACTGGGCCTTCGGGCCGGGCACCTATGACATGAAGGCAAGCCTGGTCCTGGTCGAGTGGGCCTTGAAGGCGATCGCCAGGGTCGGAGCCAGTTTGCCCAGGCCGGTCGAGGTCCTCTTCACCTCCGATGAGGAAATCGGCAGCCCGACCTCGCGGGCCCTCATCGAGGCGACGGCCGCTCCGAGCGCCTATGCCCTCGTCCTGGAGGCCCCGCTCGCGGACGGGAGCCTCAAAACCGCGAGGAAAGGCGTCGGTGCCTACACCGTGGAAGTCGAGGGGAAAGCGGCCCACGCCGGCGTCGAGCCCGAAAAAGGCATCAGCGCGATCAACGAACTCGCCCACCAGATCCTCCGGATCAACGAACTCGCCGACCCATCACGCGGCACGACGATCAACGTGGGCCTGATTCAGGGGGGTACGACGCCGAACGTCGTCCCCGCCCATGCCCAGGCTCGCGTCGACGTCCGGGTCACCAGCACCGACGAAGCCAAAAGGATCGACGAAGGGATCCGGCAACTCCGCCCGGTCCACCCCGGCGCCGCACTCGTCGTCAGTGGGGGGATGAACCGGCCTCCCATGGAGCGGACCGAGGCCATCGCCAGCCTCTTCGCCAGTGCCAAAGAGATCGGCCGTCGACTCGGGCTCGAGCTCGGCGAAGGTTCCACGGGGGGCGGCAGTGACGGCAACTTCACGGCAGCCGCGGGGATCCCGACGCTCGACGGCCTCGGCGTCAAGGGGGCCGGAGCCCACGCGATCCACGAGCATATCCTGATCGATACCCTCCCCGAGCGGGCCGCCCTTCTGGCGTGCCTGCTCCTGGAACTCTGAGGCAATTGCGGCGATGGGCGACGACATCACGATCCGAAAGGCTGAGAGCCCGGCCGATTATTTCGCCTGCCAGGAGGCGCAAAGACTCGCCTGGGGCATCGCCGATCCAGGCTACATCGTCCCCATCGCCACGCTCGTCGGGGCGCAGCTCCACGGGGGCCTCGTCCTCGGCGCCTTCCTGCCCGACGGCAAGGCGGCGGCGCTCTCTTTCGCATTCCTCGGCCGTTCGGAAGGGCGCCTCTGCCTCTACTCTCAGCTCACCGGCGTCGTCCCCGGCCAGCAGTCTCGCGGCCTCGGGAACCGCCTGAAGCAGGCGCAGAGGGCCTACGCCCTCGAGCAAGGCATCGACCTCATCGCCTGGGCGTTCGATCCGCTCCGATCCGGCAACGCCCGGTTCAATCTCGACAAGCTCGGGGCCACCGCCCATCGCTACATCGACGATATGTACGGACCCAGGACCGACGCCCTCAACGCGGGCGTCCCTACCGACCGCCTGATCGCCGAGTGGGAGCTGAACGCCGAGCCGAGGTCGCCGCTCGAACCTGACGAGTTCGAGGCGCTTCCCAGGCTGATCCTCACAGGCACGAGAGACGGCGAGAAGGTCGTCGATGGCGTCCGATCGAGCGATGCGCCCCGAGTTCTCCTGGAGATCCCGGCCGATATCGGAGCCCTCCGCTCACGACGCCCCGACCTGGCCGAACAGTGGCGGCTCGCCGTCCGCGAGCGATTCGTCGCCGCCTTCGCGACGGGCTATCGCGCCGTGGCCTGCCAGACGCTCCGATCCGAGGGGGAGGAGGTCTCCACTTACCTCCTCGAAAGGGCCTGATCCGCAAAATGTGAAACGGCCGCCCTTCGCAGGGGCGAAGGACGGCCGTCTCTGATTCCGGTATCGAAGCCGAGGCTTCGATCAACCGAGCCGGACTCGCTTCTGCGAAGTCGGCACGTACCGCTCGGTCTGGCGGTAGGCCGGGACGACCGGGACCTTGTGGGTGAACTGGATCACCTTGCCCGGCTTCAGCTTGTTGCCGCGGGTCCCCACGTCGTTGGGTAGCGTGAAGGTGCCGCGATACTTGACCCCGTACAGGTTTTCGACCTGTCGCGTGTAGTGGGTCTTGTTGTTGGGGGTGTAGTAGTTCCGGATCCGCTCCTGGTAGGCCCTCGAGGGGAGGTACTGATTCAGGGCGGCGGCCCGAGGAATCGCCATGTAGTTGTAGGCCGAGAGCTGGGCGATCGAGGGGACCGCCTGGTTCACGCCAAACTGGGGATTATAGCTCGTCGGGAAGACGAACCCGACGTTGTTCGAGGTCGTCACCGGGCCGGTCGGGACGATCGGCGTCGAGCTGACGGTGATGCTCGTCGTGCCGCTCCACGACTTGTTGGCGTTGTCGCTGCTCGCCAGCGTCCGGCCGCGGATGGTGAAGGTCGAGTTGGCCGAGTTCAGGCCGATCGACGACCGCGGCGTGACCGTGATGATCGCGTCGGGGATGCCGTCGTTGTTCTCGTCCACCGGGTCGGCGGCGATGGTCGCGTTCGGGAAGGCCACGCCATTGACCGTGACTGTGGTCGGGTCGATGTCGGTGACAGGGTCGAACGTCGGGCTGAGCGAGGCGTTGCTGAAGACATAGATGGACAGCGTGTTCGGAGCCGTCGGGTTGACGATGAACGGACCGAAGGGCTGGCCGACGCCGATCTGCGTGGTGATCCCGGTGTTGATCGGGGCCTGGATTGGGATGAACTGGCCTTCGAGGATGAACGCACCGCCATTGAACGACCGCGAGGAGGTCGCGGCGTACCCGGGGGCACCGATGATCAGGTCGGCCAGGGTGTCGTTGTCGGCCGTGACCTTGCCGGTCTGGTTGGGACGGCCGGAGATCGACGCACCGAGGAACGCCGGCGAGGTGCCTCCGCCGGTCGGCTGGGTGATGAAGATCTGCGTGCCGGCGATCGGCTGCTGCTCGGCAACGCTCAGCGAGAAGTTGCCGGTGAGCTCGCCGATGTTGTACGGGATCAGGTAGGCCGTACCTTGCCCGCTGCTGTAGCCCGGCGCACCGATGGCGATGAAGCCGGCCGACACGTTGGAGTTGATCTGTCCGACCTGCGTGCCCGAGTAGCCCGCCAGGTCGCCTGTGTTGGCACCGATGAAGTTGACGCTGAGCTGGCCGGTCGGCAGGCTCGAGAGGGAGAACGTGCCTGAGATGCCGTTCGCACCGCCGTAGAGGACCGTCGACTGGCCTCGGCTCGACTGGAAGCCGGGGGAGCCGATGAGGGCGTCTGCGAACCCGTCCTGGTTATAGTCGCCCGCCTGGGCCACGGAGAAGCCGGTGAGGTCGCCGGGGGCCGTGCCGTTGATGATCGCACCCGGCACGGTGTTGCCGACCTGCGAGAGCTGGATGACGTTGATGCCGTTGAGGGTCGTGGCCAGCGACGTGAAGTCGGAGGCGCCGTCGATGAGGTACGCGCGGCCGGTGCTGGCCGAGGCCCCGGGGGCACCGATGAGCATGTCGTCGATCGAAATATTGCCCGAGGTGATCCCGCCGTTCGTATTGCCTGCACCGGAGACCGCGAAGCCGGTCTGATCCAGGGAGTTGGCACCGAGGAGGATGGCACCCGCCGGGCCGTTCGTCTGCCCGACGTTCTGCAGCTGAATCGTCGAGGTCTGGGCCGAGTTCAGCACCGCGCCAGAGACGAGGTAGACGGCACCAGTGTTCACCGACGAGGCGATGCTCGCGGTGGGGGCACCGATCGCGATGTCGGGGATGCCGTCGGTGATGACGTCGCCCACGCCGCCCACAGAACGGCCCGTGCCAGAGCCGATCGCGTTATTGACGAAGGTCACGACGTTGACGTTCGAGCCGCCGGGGCTGTCGAGGTTCAACGCGTGGTTGGCGACGTTCGGGAGGTTCGAGCCGCCATAGATGAGGTAGGCCCGGCCCGTGCCGGGATTGGCACCGTTGACGTCGGTCCCGCCCGGGGCACCGATCATGAAGTCCTGGAAGCCGTCGTTGTTGATATCGCCCACGGCCGCCACCGAGGCCCCGAGTTGGGACCCGGGTTGCGAGGCGGTGGTGATGGTGATGCCGTTGAAGGCATAGCCGGCATTGCCGCTGATCGGGTTCGTCTGCGAGGCCGAGCCGAGCTGCGTCAGGTCGCCGACGCGCTGATCCGCCGTGCTGAGCAGCCAATCAAGGGTGCTGGAATTGACCGAAGACGAGCCGAAGACCAGGTAGACCGTGGCCGTGCCGCTGCCGAGCGACGGGGACGAGGTGTTGCTCGTCACCGTGGGGCTCGAGATCAGGAAGCTGTCGAAGCCGCTCCCGGTCACGTCGCCCACGTCGGATACGGTCCAGCCCGCGCCGCCGTTCGCCAGGCCGCCGGCGAGCTCGACGCCAAACGGGGTGGAGGCGATGTTCGGGAGGGTCGGGGGTGCCGTGGAACCCAGGTCGATGGCGAACAGGCAACGCTCTTCCAGGGTCTGTATGACCGGCTTATGGGCCGCACGTCGGCGGGCCGCCGACGATCGAATCTCGCGATGACTTAACCGCATTGGAGACTCCCTCCTCCCTCGTGATGTCGTCAGATCGTCGCTGCGGATGATTCAACGTGGCACGCAGCGAACAGTCCGCCGGAATCCTTGACGCCGATCGCTCATTCCTGGAGACGTATCGACGCAATCCGCACGCCGCCGAGAGAATCCGACGACGTGGGAAATTTCGGCCCGCCGAGCCGTCCGACTCCATCCAATCCGTCCATAACGCGACTTAACCTCGAATGGCCGGACGGCTTTTCGGCTCAACCTCTACGACCGGCAGATCCGATAGAAATGACCGACGTGGGATGGATCTCCCGACTGCGGTCCCGATCGGGAGCACGACCGACCCACGCCGGGCTTGCCGAGTGTCATGCCCGGCGACTCGAGACAAAGAGTCCAAGGCGTACGTCGTAGTGATCGAGGGATGTTCCGCGATCCCGCATGTTCCGAGGCGATTCTTATGAATGCCAGCGCGTTCTCGTCACCATCCCCGCGCCTCTCGCATCGATGCAAGCTGCTGATCGCCATACTCGCCATGTGCTCCCAGGCGGGATGCACCCGCGAATTCTTCCGCGAGTGGGCGAACCAGGACGCTTCGCAAGCGATCTTCGAGAAGAGCCGGGATCCGAGATGGCGGATCGACCTCTTCTCGATCGACCCGCCGGCGCTGTCGCGCTTCGCGGACCCCTATGATCCCGACGTGCCGCCGGCCCCGCCGGACGACTACGCCGCCCAGGCCCTCTCCCCCGTCCCGCAGTGGCCGGACAACCGGCTCCTCGTGCCGGCGGAAGGCACCGGCTACCTCGACCTCCTGGACGCCTGGCAGCGTGGCGAGGTCGCCGCGGGGGCCCAGCCCTCGCCGCCCGACGAACCCCGACGCGACCCGAGGCCCCATCCGGACGAGGATGACGTGGCCCCCGGGGCCAACGGCCCGCCCAACTCGGGCGCGAAACCAAACACCGACGGGAAGCCGACGTCCACGGCTCCTCCGCTCCCTCCGCCGAGTTCCCCCTCGCCATTCGGCTCCGATGGGAATTCCGGGCCGGCCTCCGGGGAAACATCGCCTACAAACGTACCGGGAGCGCCAACCTCGACTCCTCCTCGTCCGGAAACCTCGACTCCACCCCAGGCCAAGAATGGAAAGCTGGATCGAGCGGTGCAGCTCGCCGCCTTCCAGGAGACGGGTATTCCCGCGCCGGTGACCGCACAGCCGGTGGAGGAGGAAGAGGTGAAGTCGCGACGCCCGAGGGACGTCGGCACGCCACCGGTCGGCATGGATCCCGATCCGAGGGATCGTGACCTCTCGGCGCCGGACAACCCCAGGCCCGACCTCACTCCCGAAGAGTATCAGGCGTCCGAGGCGGCTGGTAGCGAAATGGCTGGGATCCTCGTCCCCGGCGAGATCGACTTCGACGATGCGGAGGCTGCGGGCTTGGCTCGAGATTCTCGCCCCTACAAGCTGACCATCGAGCAGGCCTTCGTCCTCGGCCTGATCAATGCCCGCGTGTACCAGTTCCAGCTCGAGCAGCTGTACCTGGCGAGCCTCGCCGTGACCCTCCAGCGCTTCGCCTTCCAGCCCCAGTTCTACGCAGGCCTCTCGCCCTTGACGGGGGCCGCGCAGAAGGGATCGCCGATCGGGCCGACCGGGATCTCGCCGTTCGGGTCGGGATCGAACGTCCCAACGGGCGGTGCCCTCGGCGGGGGCGGGTTCGCGGGTTCGAATCCCCCGAACAACTTCAACTATGCCACCAGGGCGACCGGCTTCCCGGCCTCGAATCTCAGCATCGGGACCGTGGCCGGCGTGGGCAAGGTCTTCAGCACCGGCGGCCAGCTCCTCCTAGGGTTCGCCAACCAGGTCGTCTTCAACTTCATCGGCAAGAACTCGAAGCAGCCGAGCGTCCAGTCGTCGCTCCCCTTGACCTTCGTGCAGCCGTTCCTCCGCGGCGGCGGACGGGCCGTCACACTGGAGCCGCTGACCCAGGCCGAGCGTGACCTCCTCTATCAGGTCCGCGCCTTCGCCAAGTTCCGCCAGGAGTTCGTGGTGGCCACGCTCGTGGGCGGCTCGTTCTCGACCCCGGGCACCAGCATCACGCAGGGTTTCTCGGGCGGCGGCAACTCCGACCCGGTCACCGGGTTCCTCAACGTCGTCCAGGACATCCAGCAGATCGAGAACGATCGCAAGAACCTGGCCGCGTTCGAGCAACTCTACAAGCTGTACTCTGAGCTGATCCTCGGCGAATCTTCGGGTTTGACGAAACTTCAGCTCGACCAGGTGGATAATCAGGTTCAGAATGCTCGTCGCACGCTCGTCCAGGACAAGCTCGCCTACCGCAATACGCTCGACTCCCTGAAGCTCCAGCTCGGGCTGCCGCCGGACGTGCCCATCATCCTGGACCGAGCCCTGACCGCGAAGTTCAAGAAAACCTTCAACGAGATCGACATCTGGCAGCGAGACGCCAAGCGTAAGCTCGAGGATCTGCCCTCGATCGTCGGCAGGCTCCCCGATTTGGAAGACGTGGTCATCGACGGCAGATCGCTGCTTGCCGTCTACAAAAAAGAAACGGATAATGAGGATGAGCTTGAAGACGTCCTCCTTGCCGCGGAGCGAGTCGGGCTCGAGCATCGCCTCGACCTGATGAATGCCCGGGCCCAGCTCTACGACTTCTGGCGTCAGATCCGGGTGCAGGCAAACGCACTGAAGGGCGTGTTCAACGTCACGCTGACCAACCAGTTCGTCACCCCCCCTACGACGTCGAACCCGTTCGCCTTCCTCAGCCAGGCCAAGGAATTCTCACTCATTCTCAACGCGGAATTGCCTCTCGTCCGCATGAACGAACGAAACCAATTCCGCGCGGCCTTGATTAACTATCAGCGTCAGCGCCGCGCCTTGCAGGTCGCCGAAGACCAGTTGAAGATCGGCCTACGCGGCGACGTTCGTACCCTGCAGTCGACTTACATCTACTACGAGATTGCGAAGCGGAATCTCGTGCTCACGATCCGACAGAAGGACCAGGCGTTCGAGCAGATCATCGCCCCGCCCCAGCAGCAAGGCGGTGGCGGTGGCGGCGTCGCCCAGGCCAGCCTGGCGGCGACCCAGACGAGTAACCTCATCAGCTTCCAGAATCAGTTGCTCACCCTCGAGAATACGCTCGTTAACACTTGGTTGACTTACGAGACTGGTCGGCTCGCCCTACTACGAGACCTCGGCACCTTGCCGTATGACGAATGGGAGGCATACCGTGAACTTTTCCCTTCAGACTCCTCCGGCAACGGAGCCGCAGCCCCCGCAAACAACAACACCTTCGGTGCCGGCCCGGGAGCTGCCCGAACTCCAACGGTCCGGCCGACGGAAGTCATCAATCGGTAAGATGGTCATGCTGGTCGTGCTGGTCGCGATCGGGGTCGCCGGGGTAGGAGCTTTCCTCGGCGTCCCGAGCGTGAACAAGTCGATCACCAAGCTCTTCGCCTCGGCGAAGACCGAGGTCATCGCCTACGAAGTGCGACCGGCCAGCCTTCCGGTCACGGTCGTCGAGCGTGGCAGCCTCGAGAGCGCCCAGAATAAGGACGTCTACTGCCAGGTCGAAGGTTCGACGACGATCATCATGATCGTGCCGGAAGGCAAGGCAGTGAAGAAGGGCGAGCTCGTCTGCGAGCTCGACTCGGCCACCCTGAAGGACTCGCTGACCAACCAGGTCATCGCGACCGAAGGGGCCAAGGCCGCCTACCTCAACGCCAAGCTGACCCGCGAAGTCGCGGAGATCGCGGTCAAGGAATACGTCGAAGGCGTCTTCCTCCAGGAGCAGCAGACGGTCAAGGGTGAGATCACCCTGGCCGACGCCGAGCGGAAGCGGGCCGAGGATCGCCTCGAGTGGTCGAACCGCATGCTCGCCAAGGGGTATGTCTCGATCGCCCAGAACCTCGCCGATAAGGTCTCGCTCCAGCAGAAGAACTTCTCGCTCGAACAGTCCCAGACCAAGCACCGGGTGCTCATCGACTTCACCAAGGAGAAGACGGTCAAGGAGTTGAAGAGCGACGTGGAGAAGGCCCGCTCCGACGAACTCGCCAAGGAGCAGACCTGGGACCTTGAGAAGAAGAAGCAGGCCAAGCTGGAAGTCCAGATCAAGAACTGCATGCTGTACGCCCCGGACGACGGCCTGGTCGTCTACGCCAACGACCCGAACCGGTTCGGCGGCAGCTCCCAGCCCCAGATCGAGGAAGGCGCCGCGGTCCGCGAGCGCCAGAAGATCTTCAGCTTGCCCGACATCAGCCAGATGCGGGTGAACGTCAAGGTCCACGAGTCGATGATCGACCGCCTGTCGGCCGGCCTGCGGGCCAGGGTCCGGGTCGACGCCTTCGCCGATCAGGTGCTCACCGGCACCGTCCGAGACGTCGCCCCCCTGCCCGACCCCTCGAGCTTCTTCAGCTCGGACATCAAGGTCTATACGACCCACGTCACCATCGACAAGGGGATCAGCGGGCTCCGTCCCGGCATGACCGCCCAGGTCGAGATCCTCGTGGCCGAGCTCGACAACGTGCTGAGCGTCCCCGTCCAGGCCGTGCTCCAATATAAAGGTAAGGATCACATCGCCGTCCGCGCCGGCGACTCGTATGCCTTCCGCGACGTGGTCCTCGGCACGACCAACGATCGTCACATCGAGGTCCGTGAGGGCCTCAAGACCGGCGACCTCGTCGCCCTGAACCCGACCTCGCTCATGAGCGAGGACGAGAAGCGCGAGGCCTTCGGCTCGGGCAAGGACAGCGCGAAGAAGGAATGGGGCTCGGCCCCCAAGGGCAAGTCCGACATCCCGGGCGTCCCCGGCGGCCCGCCGGCCGCTAGCGCCGCCGGCAAGGGTGGCGGGCCCGAAGGCAAAGGTAAGGGGAAAGCGAGCGGAAAAGGACAGCGTGGCGGCGGGGCAATGGGTAAAATGGACCCGGAGCAACGTGCTAAATTCCAAGCCGCTAGCCCCGACGAACAGAGGAAGATGCTCATTGATCGCGGCGTCCCCGAAGGCAACGTCGACATGATTATGGAGAAGATGAAGGGTGGCGGCGGTGGTCGCGGCCCCGGTGGTCCTGGCGGCGGTGAAGGCGGCGGTGGCTTCGGTGGCGGCGGCAGGGGAGGTCCCCAACAGTGATGGGTCAGGGTTCCGGTAAAGTCATCGTCCGGCTCGTCGACGTCCGCAAGACGTACGTCATGGGCCATCACTCGAGCGGCGGCGGCCTCTTCGGCCGCCGCAAGGGCCCCGATCAGACCGTGACCGTTCACGCTCTGAAAGGGGTCTCGGTCGATTTCTACCAGGGCGAATATATCGCCATCATGGGCGCGTCCGGGTCGGGAAAGAGCACCATGCTCAACCTGCTCGGATGCCTCGACCGCCCCAGCAGCGGCCAGTACATCCTTGGTGACAAGGACGTGGCCCAGCTCAACGACGACGAGCTCTCCGAGGTCCGCAGCCGCTACATCGGTTTCATCTTCCAGTCCTATAACCTCATCCAGCAGTACACCGTCACCGAGAACATCCAGCTCCCCCTGACCTATCAAGGGGACGGCGAGATCAGCGAGGCGGTGCAGCAGCGGACGGTCGAGCTGGCCAAGATGGTCGGCCTTGGCGAACGCCTCGACCACCGCCCCACGCAGCTCTCGGGCGGACAGCAGCAGCGTGTGGCCATCGCCCGCTCCCTGATCAACGACCCGTACATCATCCTGGCCGACGAGGCGACGGGTAACCTCGACACCAAGACCAGCCATGAAATCATGGACATGCTCGGGCGGCTCAACGACGCCGGCAAGACCATCATCATGGTGACCCACGAAGACGACATCGCCGAGTGCGCCAAGCGCATCATCCGCATGCGAGACGGACAGATCATCGACGACGGGCCGAGCCCGAGGATGCTCGCCGCCCAGGCCCAGGCGGCCGCCAACGGGCACAACGGCCTCGTCACCACGTAAGTCGACGCCCGTCATCGGTCGTCGACCCGGGCGATCCTCCTGATCGGGGCGAAGGCGTCCGGCCCCTGAGAGCCGGAGCCGTCGCCAGCCGCCTCGCATCGAGTTGCACCGGCTCGAAACATATCCGCAATCATCAACGGCCTTCGGCCTCTCCTCCAACCTTAACTCTCCCAATTTATACCGAGACGACCATGCAACGCATCTTGCGCGGATTCAAACTCGGGCTGAAGAGCTTACTCCTGCACAAGCTCCGCTCCGGCCTCACCGTGCTGGGTATCGTGTTCGGGGTCGCGGCGGTGATCGCCATGCTCGCCATCGGCGAGGGCTCGAGCCGGGAGGCTCAGAAGCGTTTCGAACAGCTCGGTGCGACGAACATCATCGTCCGCTCGATCAAGCCGAGCGACGAGGCCCAGGCCGCCGGCGGGCGACCGGCCCGCATCCTCAACTATGGCCTGAAGTATGAGGACTTCGACCGCGTGATGGCGACCGTGCCGACGATCAAGAAGGCGCTCCCGATTCGGGAGATCCGCAAGCAGGTCCGCCACCTCAATCGCTTCATCGACGGCCGCGTCGTGGGCACGACGCACGACTACCTGGACTTCAACCACCTCGAGGTCGAGAAGGGGCGGTTCCTCAGCGAGCTCGACAACGAGAAGTATCAGAACTACGCCGTGCTCGCGTACGAAACCGCCAAGACCCTCTTCCCCTTCGAGGATCCCCTCCAGCAGACCGTCAAGCTCGGCTCCGACTACTATACCGTGATCGGCGTGACCCGCGAGCGGGCGAGCACGGCCGGCATCGGCGGCAGCCTCGCCGCGCAAGAGTTCAACAAGGACGTTTATATTCCGATTAATACTTGCAAGCTGCGTTTCGGCGAGCGGATCATGAACAGCCGCGCCGGCTCGATGGAAGCCGAGGAGACGCAGCTCTCGCAGTTCACGCTCCAGGTGGCCAGCCTGGCCGACGTGGGCCCGACGCATCCGATCGTCGAGGCGGCGGTGAAGCCCTTCCACCTCAAGAAGGACGTCGACATCATCGTCCCGCTCGACCTGCTGAACGAGGCCAAGCGGACGGCCCGCCAGTTCAGCATCATCCTCGGCACGATCGCGTCGATCTCGCTGCTCGTCGGCGGCATCGGCATCATGAACATCATGCTGGCGACGGTGACGGAGCGGACCCGCGAGATCGGCATCCGACGCGCCCTGGGGGCCAAGCGGAAGGACATCACCCAGCAGTTCTTGATCGAGACCGTGGTGCTCTCCGGCGTGGGCGGCCTCCTCGGCGTCACCCTGGGAATCTCCATTCCTCAGATCATTGTCTACTTCATCCCCGAGCAGAAGGCCGTCGTCACCCTCTTCTCGGTGCTCCTGGCCTTCAGTATTTCCGTGGGAATCGGGATCTTGTTCGGCCTCTACCCGGCCCAGCGAGCCGCCTTGATGGATCCGATCGACGCCCTTCGGCACGAATGATCCCCGAGCCTCGAGCCGGGAATGCGCGAACGCGTTCCCGGCCGATTCGGGAGGGGGCCGCCCTTGGTGCGGCCCCCCTCCATTGGTTCTGAAGGAGGCCTCAACGGGCCATCCCCCACGATCCAGCAACATTTTTACGCATGCACCACGCACGCATGCACCGTGTTGGTATTGCGTCGCATGAATGTGAAGACTAGGCTAAAACACGTTGCTGAGACCGCGGTACCCGGATTCACCCCGGAGCCGCGGTGTTTGCTTCTGTAGGCAGCTTCCCAGGGACCTCATCTCGCATCACTCTTCGAGACGGTCGACGAAGTCCCAATGCGGCGTCCTTATTTAATGAAACGCCGACGCGATAGTACGACTTTGGGAGCAGACAGGCATGTCCACTGACCGGATCCCCATGTCGAAGGAAGGCTATGACAAGCTCAAGGCCCAACTCGACCAGATGAAAAACGAGGACATGCCCCGGATCGCCGAGCAGATTGCCCAGGCCCGGGGTTACGGAGACCTCTCCGAGAACGCCGAGTTCGACGCGGCAGTCGAAGCCCAGGGCATGCTCCAGGCCAGGATCAACGAGCTCCAGGATAAGCTCGCCCGCGCCATGATCATCGACAAGTCGACGCTTCCTACCGACCGCGTCGTCTTCGGCTCGCGCGTCCGGGTCCTGGACCTCGACATCAACGACGAAGAAGACTTCATCCTCGTCGGCCCCGGCGAAGAGGACTACGACCAGAACAAGATCCTCACCACGAGCCCGATCGGGCAGGGTTTGGTCGGCAAGAAGTTGGGCGAGGAAGTGGAAGTCCCCATCCCCCGTGGGACCCTCCGGCTCAAGATCGTCGGGATCAGCATCGATTGAGGGTCTTGAGCCGAATATCCAGGGAGGGATCGCCTCGTCGCACTTCAAGAAGGGGTCTCGGTTAAGACGACTCCTTGATCAGCCCAGGCGCCCGGGAGAGGCGCGACCAACCTCAACTCCTGCTGCGAAATGGGATGGCGGAGCCGCAAGGTTCTGGCATGCAGCGCGATCCCTCCGGGAAACGCGTGCGTTGAGCCGTAGCCGAGGTCTCCCCGGATCGGGAACCCGTGTGCGGCGCACTGGGCGCGAATCTGATGCGTTCGACCTGTCTCCGGCCAGAGCCTGAGCCAGGTCGTCCCTTCCGGGGTGCGCCCCGACCGTCCTCGCTCGAAGGCGGTCACCGCCTGTTTGGACCTTGGCGTCTCCGCCTCGACCACGCGTGCGACCCCTCCGGCATCCGGAGGCAAGAGCCAGTCCCGCCAGGTCCCGCGCCCACCCAGGCCCCCGGCATCCCCTTCCACGACGGCCCAGTATTCCTTCGACGCCTCGCGTGCGGCGAACTGAGAGGCGATCCTGCGAGCGGCCTTGGGCGTCTTCGCCCAGACGACCACGCCGGAGACGGGACGATCGAGGCGATGGATCGTCCCGAGGTAGGCGGATTCGGGCGCATCCGGGCTGAGATGCCGACGCACCATCGCTTCCAGGGTGGGCCCTTGCCCGGGCGTCCCCTGGATCAAGAGCCCCGCGGGCTTGACGACCGCCAGGACGTGGGGATCCTCGAACAGGATCAGGAGTTCGTCCGACATCGGTCTCGACCCTAGGATCGGTTCGGGGTCACCCCTCGAGACCGAATGACCCCGAGGCGAGCGGGCCGGCCGCCGTCGCAGGCACGCGCCTCGGTTTGACCATCATACTCGGTCAGGGCGTGTAGTTGCCCAGGGGGGACTGGGCCGGATCGGGCCGGTCGTCCGAAGGGGGCTCGGCGGGAGGCGTCGGGCCATCGGCCCCGCCCGCAAACGACGGCCTGGCGGACGGCGGATTGGCCAGGTTCGGCGAGGCCACCTGTCCCGGGCCCGAAGGCGCGGCTCCCAGCGGCGAGGTCCCCGGCGGCCCGTAGGCGCCATCGGTCGGGATGCCGTAACGTCCCGAGTCGCCCGGCGTGGGAGTTCCGAACTTACCGCTCGTGTTCGGGATCACGCCCGGAGTCAGCCCTGCGGCATTGTTCGGCAGGGGACGGGGATCGGAGCTGAACCCGATCGGCGGGGCCTGGCGGCCGTCGCCCGAGTAGGGACGCCCCGGCGGCACTTCGGAACGCGTGCTGCGGCAACCCGTCCCCATACTCAACAACACCGCCGAAAGTCCGCATGCAGTCAAAGCGCGTTTGAGCCGATCCATCGGCAAGGTCTCCTCGTTCGTCGGGGGGAACATGACGCAACCACCGTTTGGGCCCGGCGAGCGGCCTCCGCAATGCGACCCTTTGGGCGGGCGCCGGAGGAATTCCGCAGGTAACGAGGTGCCTAGCAAAGAAAGGAACCGGACGCTTTCGGGAGATCCTTCCCCCGAGGCGCCCGGATCATAACCGAATCGAAGACCCGGTCAACCCGGATCGAAGGCCCCGCGTTTATCGGGTCAAGCGATCCAGAGACACCGGATTATAGCTGGGACAGACCTGTTCACTTCTTGGCGGCGAACCGGCCGCCGACTTCTTCCCAGTTCAGGAGGTTCCACCAGGCGCCGATGTAGTCGGGGCGGCGGTTCTGGTAGTCGAGGTAGTAGGCGTGCTCCCAGACGTCGAGGCCGAGCAGCGGCGTCTGGCCTTCCATGAGGGGGCTGTCCTGGTTGGGGGTCGAGGTGACGGCGAGCTTGCCGTCCTTGCCCACGACGAGCCAGGCCCAGCCGGAGCCGAAGCGGGTCGTGGCGGCCTTGGTGAAGGCTTCCTTGAACGCCGAGAACCCGCCGAGATCCTTGGTGATCGCCTCGGCCAGGGCACCCGTCGGCTCGCTCGGCCCGCCCGGCTTGAGGATCTCCCAGAAGAGGGTGTGGTTGGCGTGGCCGCCGCCGTTGTTGCGGACGGGCGTCCGGATCGCTTCCGGAAGGGCGTCGAGGTTGGAGATCAAGTCCTCGATCGACTTGCCCTGGTGGTCGGGGTGATCCTTCAGGGCGTTGTTCAGGTTCGTGACGTAGGCCTGGTGGTGCTTGTCGTGGTGGAACTGCATCGTCTTGGCGCTGATGTGCGGCTCCAAGGCGGCGTAGTCATACGGCAAAGGAGGGAGGGTGTATTCGGCCATGGCAGTCGCTCCTTGGTTGTGGACCACCGGGGCGGGAGTCTCTCCACGCCCCGGGCTTCGCTTTTCATCAGGTCCGCTCAGGCTACCACAGCCAAGGAGAGCCTTCAATGAGACCGGAGGGCCATCAGCCGCTGGCGGGCGGTGAGCCGGCCGCCGCCGAGGCCACCGCGGGCCTGGGTCTGCGGGGCGACGTTCAGCGTGTAGTTCGCGACAGCCTGGCCGGTGGAACTGATGGAGACATAAAGCGGCGTCCTCGCCCGGGCCGCGGAGAACGATACCGCACCGAAGCCGGCCGCGAGTTGACGCCCGGCCGCGTTCAAAATCCGGATCTGCGTGCCGGTCGCGGTGACCTTGTACAGGCCCGCCCGCATCGGCTGGATCAAGTAGTTGTCGACGTCATTCGCCGTGTTGAGCGTCAGGTTGCTGAGCGTCACGCTCGAGGCGACGGAGCCGATCCGGGTCGCCGTCGCGATCGTGTCGTTCGACTCGTACCGATCCGCGGGGATGTTGACGACGACCGGCTGAGTGGCGGGCGGCGTGGGGCCGAAGTTCAGGCTGCCCCTATTCGGAGTCGTGGTGGGCGTCGGAGTTGGCGTCGGGGTCGGCGTCGGGGTCGGCGTGGGAGTGGGCGTCGGGGTCGGCGTCGGCGTGGGGGTGGGCGTCGGGGCGGTGATCCCGCCGAAGTTCAGTTGGAGGTTGTAGCCGCCGACCGAGAACACATCGCTGGTCGCCCCGGTGACGGCGACGTAGTACACCTGGCCGGGCACGACCTGCCCCGTCTGCGTGCTGACCGTGTTGCTCCAGGAGGAGGGGCTCGCCTGGCTGCCGAGCGCGTTCATCGAGGCATCGTACAGGGTGATCTTCGGGCTCAGCATGCTGACGTTCGTGGCGATCGCCGAGACGGTCAAGCCCGCCCCGCTGCCTGCCGGGGCCACGACCTTGAAGTATTCCGTGTCGCCGATGGTGTCCAGCGAGACGTTCGAGATCAGGGCGTTCCCATAGCTCAGGCCGCCGCTCACGTCGATCGCATTGGAGAAGTTGGTCCCCTGCCCGCTTGCCTGGTAGGCGTCGGCGGTCCTGGCGCCGTAGATGGCCTGGATCCCGGCGATGTCGCCGGCGCTCAGGCCCGTCCGCACGCCGCCATAGGTCCCGGACATGACCTCCGCGTTGCTGCTGGCATGTTCGAGGCCCAAGGAGTGGCCGGTCTCGTGGAGCATGACGCTATACAGGTCATACCCCGCGCTCCCGATGGAGTAGTTCAACGCCATGTTGATCTCCACATCCCCGGCCTGGGTGCCGCCTTGGGGCGGCGGGAAGAAGGTCTGGGCCAGGGTCGTCGGGGCGTCGCCGAAGACGAAGCCGCCGAAGCGGATGTCCCCGAACTTCGAATCTCCCTGGTCCTTGCCCGACGCGTTCAGGTCGGCCCGAGAATCGGCCACCTGGGTGATGTTGATATTCGCGACCGACTCCCACGTCGCCAGGGCCCTGGCGATTTCACGCTGCCAGACCCCGTTCCCAAACTTGGCATTGAAGGTCGAGTTCAGGATATTGGTCCCATGACCCCAGTAAACACCATCGGGAGCAATGCTGTAGGTGATGGGCGTGGTATTCGACCAGTGATAGCCACTCAACACGTAGTCGCCGCTCGTGCCCGACATGACCATCCGCGATTCGAGCGATTCCAAGCGGGGCCGCCACTGAGGTTTCCTTCCCGGGCGAGTCGACTTCCCTCGGAGTGCGGACACCAGAGCGCCAAAATTCATGCCAAACCTCACCCTGGAGGCTCCACCTAATTAAGCAGGCACGGCGCGCACGCCGATCCCGCTCTCCCATGGAGGAGCCCCGTGCTGTGTACTCTTGGTTGTAAGTTGAGTTGAGATTCGCGTGAGTCACCGCGAACGGCGCACACTCGGCGCGGAATTGGCCGGGAGAGGGAATAGGCCTCGAGGCTCATTCCCCAACCTTATCAGCCAAAGCAACATACGTAGGCTCATCCGAATCGAGTCCGGGGAAGCCTACTCGGAATCCATCTCTCGCAATGTGCCGGCTACAACCAGCACAACACGACTCAACCGCATTCTCGTCGCAAAACTAAAAGTCTATAGCTTCATAGCTCGCACTATAACGATTGACCAGGATTTTTCTGCCCATTTCCCCCAATTTTGGCGAGAGTCTAAATTTTCCATTCATCCAACTAGCCAAAAAATCCCCAAAAGCACCCAAGCTAACTTGCATTGACCTTCAACCGAAAACGGTTCATAATCAGGAGTTCGGAGCCGAGCGTGATTGCGGTACGACCCTGAGTCTTCTTTACTTTAGAGGATCCCCCTCCGCTCCAACCGTTGGGGGGAGTATCGCCATGTCCTTATCCTTCGAATCCCAACCGCACGATGCCGAGGCGGAATTGATCCACGGCGAGGAACCGGGGGCGCTCGTCATCCCGGAGACCAAGCATCGGCGGAAGTGGCCGGTCTGGCTGGGCCTGGCCGTCGCCCTCGGCCTGGGCTACTGGGGTTGGGCCACGTCGTTCCGCATCTCCAGGCTTTGGGCGCAGCCCGCTGCGAAGATCCGCACGGTCGAGGTCGACCAGGGCAACCTCGCGCTCGTGATCACGGAGAATGGGACGCTCGAGAGCTCGGATAACCTGCCGGTCCGTTGCGAGGTCGAGTCGTTGCTCGGCATTAACGCGACGGGCGCGGCCAATGCGCAAGGCGGCCGAGCCGCGGGTACCGGCGGTCAGGGTGGCCAGGGCGGTCAGGGTGGCCAGGGAGGAGGACAGGGCGGCGGTGCTGCCGCGGCGACTCCCGCCCCGGCGGCCACGAAGAAGGCGTCCGGAGGAGCCGCCGCGAAGAAGTCGGCCGGGGGTGCCAAGGCGAAGGCCACAGGCGCCGGCGTGGCCTCTGCCGACCCCGCCGCGGCCCAGGGCGCGGCCGGGGGAGCCTCGGCCGAGGGAGCGACGAACACATTGAAGCGGCCCAGCGTCAACAGCTTCAGCTATATTGTCGAGCCCCACATCCCCCTCCGAGGTACGGCGACGAAAGCATCGTCCAACAGCACCCAGGCGAAGGCCGCCAGCCAGCAACAGCAGCAGGGCGGCGGTGGCGGTCGAGGTGGCCGAGGCGGGGGCGGCGGTGGTGGCGGGGGCGGTAATAACAATGGCCAGACCCAGCAGGCCGGCTCCACCCGCATCCTCTGGATCCTGCCCGAGGGTTCCGAGGTCAAATCCGGGGACGTCGTCTGCGAGCTCGACGCCTCGGCCTTCAAGGATGAGCTCCAGGCGCAAGAGATCCGCTTCCTCCAGGCCAAGGCCTGGGTGGATCAGGCCAAGTCGATCCTCGAAGTGAACGAGATCTCCCTGCGGGAGTACGAGCAAGGGATCTACCCGCAGGACATCCAGCTCATTCGCCAGTACATCAATGCCTGCGAGACTGAATACAATCGGGCCGCAAACGCGTTGAAATGGTCGCAAGAGACCGCCAAGAAGGGGTTCCGCTCGACGGCCCAGGTGAAGGCCGATGAACTGGCCGAGCAGCAGGCCGATATCGCCCTGCGCGAGGCCCGCGGCATGCTCAACCGCCTCGAGAACTTCACGGGCAAGCGGATCGAGAAGGCCCGCAAGGCGAAGATCGAGGCCATTCGCGCCGACCAGCTCTCGCTCGAGGCCCAGTTCGTCCTGGAAGACGAGCGGCTCCGTCGGCTCAAGAAGATGGTCGAGAAGTGCGTCCTGCGGGCGCCCCGCGACGGCATCGTCGTCTACTTCAACCAGGCGAATGGCTGGGGCCAGGTGGAGAACCAGATCCAGGAAGGGGTCACCGTCCGCCAGGGCCAGCCGATCTTCTCGGTGCCCAACCCGAAGCAGATGCAGGTCAAGGCTAAGGTGAACGAGTCGAAGGTCGCCCAACTCAGCACGGGGCAGTCGGCGACCATCCGGGTCGATGCCTTCCCCGACCAGATCATGCATGGCAGGGTCACGCAGATCACCGCCATCCCGGCGCCGGCGAACGGTCCGGTCTCCGATGTCCGGATCTATTACGCGATGGTTCAGATCGAGTCGGGGATCTTCGAGAAGCTCCGCCCAGGCCTGAGCGCCGAGGTGAACTTCGAGGTCGATTACCCGGCCTCGGTGACGCGGATCCCGCTCGATGCGATCCGTTGGGTCGACCGCAAGCCGTACGCCGCCCTGGAACTCGCCAACCCGACCGAGGAAGGCCCGTCCTGGCAGTGGAAGTCCCTCGAGCTGGGCAGGAGCGACTCCCTCTTCGCCGAGGTGGTCGCGGGGGTGAAGGCCGGCGATCGCGTCATCGCGACCCCGGACGAACTCTCGCCTCCGAAAGTCGATCGGCCGATCCAGACCGCCAACCCCGGACAGGGTCGCAACAGCCGCGCCCGGGGCTGAGCCACGATCAGCCGATCGGCTGGAGGAGTCAAGGCCCCTCCCCTGATGGAAACAGAGACGCCCCGATCCGAGCCAATGCTCGGATCGGGGCGTCTTGCTATTTCGATCGAAGTCTTCGAGGCCGGCCGTCAACTCGTTGGCCGGCCCGGATCAAAAGGGGCGAGGGCCTGTTACTTGGCCTCGGCGAGGGCCTTCTCGATTTCCTTGGTGATCGCTTCCGAGTCGGGCTTCTCCTTGGGCTCGAAGCGGGCGATCACTTCACCCTTGCGGTTGACCAGGAACTTGGCGAAGTTCCAGCCGATAGGGCCGGCGAACTTCGGGTTGGTTTCCTTGCTGGTCAGGAACTGGTAGAGCGGGTGGATCCCTTCGTTCTTCACCTTGATCTTGGAGAAGAGCGGGAAGGTCACGTTGTACTTTGAGGAGCAGAAGGTCTTGATCTGGTCGTCGCTACCCGGCTCCTGGTTGCCGAACTCGTTGGCGGGGAAGGCGAGGATTTCGAAGCCCTGGGCCTTATACTTCTCGTAGATGTCTTCGAGAGCGTCATACTGCGGGGTGAGGCCGCACTGGCTCGCGGTGTTGACGATGAGCAGGACCTCACCCTTGTACTTCGCCAGGTCCACGGTCTTGCCGTCGATGTCCTTCATCTGGAACGAGAGGACCGATTCCGGCTTCTTGGCGGGTTCTTCGGCGGGGGCAACCGTCGCGACGGAGATCAGCGAGACGGTCACCAGCAGCAGAGGGATGATGCGGTCGAGCACGTCGGATTCCTGTTTGAAGAAGGTGGGTGGCGGGCGCGGTAGTCGAGCGGTTCGGGGCCCTGCTTTGGGCCACGCAAGTCGTATGACGTTGGTTGAACATCGAGCCACGACGCTTTTATCATGGCAGGGCCCCTAGGGGAAATCAAGGCAACGGGCCCTCCGCGGAACATCGAGAAAAGGCATGCTTGAATCCTTCACCGAAGGGGCCTTCCGGGCCCTGGAACGGGCCCAGATCCGGGCGAGGCAACGCGGGGCCGCCAGCGTCGAGCCGACTGACCTCCTCGCCGCCCTCGTCGACGAGTCCGAGAGCCGCGCCGCGGAGCTGCTCGCCGAGCACGGCCTGGACGCCGAGCTACTGCTCGCCGCCCTCGGCCTGGAGGCCGAGTTCCTTGACGACTCGGAGCCGAGCCCAAGCTTCCCTCCCCTGCCCCAGTCGCAGGCCTTCCGCGCCGCCCTGAACGACGCCACCGTGCAGGCCAAGACGCTCGACCGCGGCCGACCCGTCGGCACCGAGCACCTCCTCGCCGGCCTGCTGGCCGCCCCCGGCCCGGCCGCCGACATCCTCGCGGAAGCCGGCCTGGTGGTCGAGGAGCTCGTCCAGAAGCTCGCACCCGAGACGAGCTCCGACGTCGACCCGCTCCCCCTCCCGGTCGAGATGGCCCCGCTGGAGCTCGTCGACCCGAGCCAGGCCGTCGACCTCGGCCGGATCCTCGACGCCTCCGCGAACCGGGCCCGCGAGGGCCTGCGGGTCGTCGAGGACTACGTCCGCTTCGTGCTCGGCGATCCCGGCCTCACCAAGCGGCTCAAGGAGGTCCGGCACCGGCTCGCGGAGGCCATCAAGGGGTTCGACCCCGACGTCCTGATCGGCTCCAGGGACACGCGCGGCGACGTCGGCACCCACATCATGACCGCCTCGGAGCAGAGCCGTGAGAACGCGAGGGCCGTCCTCACCGCCAACTTCAAGCGAGCCGGCGAGGCGCTCCGGACCCTCGAGGAATACGGCAAGCTCGTCGACGTCTGGCTCGCAGGACGGTTCGAAGTCCTCCGCTACGACGTCTACACTCTCGAAAAACTCACGATGACGGCCGTGTCGGCCTACCGCGCCCTCGGCGATGCCAAGCTCTACCTCCTCGTCGGCGGCCTCCCGACCCTCGGCGACCTGACCTGGGTCGTGGGCGAGGCCCTCGCCGGCGGCGTCGACGTCATCCAGCTCCGCGAGAAGGGCCTGACGGATCGCGAGTGGCTGACCCGCGCCCGCGAGGTCCGCATCCTCACCGCGCAGGCCAAGGCCCGCTTCATCGTCAACGACCGCCCCGACCTCGCGCGCCTCGCCGGGGCCGACGGCGTGCACCTCGGCCAGGACGACGTCACCTTCCGCGACGCCCGGCGCATCGTTGGTCCGACCGCGCTCATCGGCATCTCGACGCACGACCGCGAACAGCTCGACCGCGCGATCCTAGAAGGGGCGGGTTACATCGGCGTCGGCCCCGTCTTCTCGAGCACGACGAAGGACTTCTCCGACCTCGCGGGCCTCGCCTACGTCCGCACGGCCGCGGAGACCACGAACCTCCCCTGGTTCGCGATCGGCGGCATCACCGAGGAGAACGTCGACCGCGTCCTCGAGGCCGGCGCAACCCGGATCGCCGTGAGTTCGGCCATCGTCCGCGCCGAGAGTCCCAAGGCCGCCGCCGCCGCCCTCCGCGCCAGGCTCGACGCCCTCGACTCCTGATACGCGCCCCATCCAGGTCTCCCGCTCAGGGGCCCCAGGAATCCATCCACGACGACGCGACATCGCACATGAAACGCCTGGCCGATAGCCTCTACCTGCTCGGCGGCATCCCCCCTTACGCGATCAACGTCTACCTCGCGGGAGACGTCCTGATCGACGCCGGGGCGAAGTTCGCGACGCGTCGGATCCTCCGTCAGCTCCGAGGCCAGACCGTCCGGGCCCACGCATTGACCCACGCCCACCCCGACCACCAGGGGGCTTCTCACGACGTCTGCCGGGCGCTCGACATCCCACTCTGGTGCGGCGAGGCCGACGCCGATGCCGTCGAGGACACGGACCTCATCATCGAGCGTTTGCCCCAGAACTGGGTGAACCGCAACATCGGCCGCTATTTCATGGGCCCCGCCCATCCCGTCTCTCGGCGCCTCCGCGAGGGGGACGAGGTCGGCGGCTTCACCGTCATCGAGACCCCCGGCCACAGCGCCGGCCACGTCGCCTACTGGCGAGCCTCGGACCGCACGCTCATCATGGGCGACGTCCTCTGTAACATGAACATCTGGACCGGCGTCCCCGGCCTTCATGAACCACAGTTGATGTACACGATCGACCCGAGGCGCAACCGCGAATCCGCCCGCCAGCTCGCCAGGCTCGAGCCCGCCCTGATATGCTTCGGCCACGGGCCTCCGCTTCGAGACACGGCCAAATTCCTGAGATATGTCGCGGCCTTACCGGACTGACCTTCGATCTTTCCCCCCCATCGAGGCGAAGCGCGAGGCCCCCGGCGGCTCCATCTCATCCAACCAGCGTTCCGCCTGGTCCTCGAGTCGTTTCAACGTCTCGGGCCTGCTCCCATGCGCAACAGCCCCGACCTTCCCCTCGCGATCGACGAGGACGTGTAACGGCAACGAACTCCCCTCTGCCCCGAACCGTTTCCGGGTCTCCTCGCTCGCCAGATAGGTCGGCAACCCGACCTTCGCCTCGGCCACGGCCTTCCGAAATGCCGCTGCATTCCGTTCGTCGACTGCGGCCACCACGACCGTGAACTTCTTGCGCGACTTCATCCCGTCCGTCGCCTTCTCGAGCGCCAGCAGATCCTCGCCCTTGGCCTGATCCCAAAAGCTGACCCAGACCACCTTCCCCTTGAGCCCCACCAGGACGAGAGGTTCCAGCGTCTCCAGGTCCCTCAACCTCAAAGGCGGCATCGACTCCCCGAGCCCCAGCGACTCATTGGGCTTCTCCGGCCCATACCGCATATAGATCGTCGTGGCCAGTGCCACGCTCGTGACCAGCGCCATGACGGCACTCACCCAATCGATCCTCTTTCCCGGTGAGTCCCCTTCCACAAACCCCCTCTTTCCTTCGCCGAAACGGCCAATCTCTCTCATCCCGGCCAATACTTCGCCTTCTCCCCCATGACCTGCATGATTCTAAGCCCAAGCCGATCCTCCAGGGAACCCTCAGTCCGATCCCCTCTGAGTAACCATCTGGCCAACGGCCTAATTCACGGCCTTGGAACTTCCTGGCGTAGATCTTCAGTCAGTCTCAAATTTGCCCAGAAGGCTCTTTCCAAGTTTTCTTAGAAGCCCAAACGTTCGATGAGGCAAAGAGTTAAGATTGACCCCTAGCGTTTCAGCATTGCTCTTGCCAGAAATGAGCCGAGACTCTAGGATAAGCACGTCGAGGGCAAACACCCTCAACTCTACCAATTTTGGGGATTGGTGTAACGGTAGCACGAGTGACTCTGGATCACTTAGTCTAGGTTCGAATCCTAGATCCCCAGCTCAAGGACACGCAAGGACTTATCGGCAGACGACTCCTCCCGAAATCACCCCGCCGTGCACGCTACGTGCACGGCATCGGAGGATGCCGATGAAAGCCCCCAAGCCGTGGTACCGCTCGCAGACCAAGGCCTGGTACATCCAGGTCGATGGGGTCCAGCGCCCCCTGGGAAAGCACCCCGCTAAGGAGCCGCCCCCCAGGAAGGAGGGCGGCGACTGGAAGCCCCCCAGGGACATCGTCGCGGCCTGGCACCGGCTCATGGCCGGCGAGGGCCTGGCCGCCCCCGCCCGAAACCTCTTGCTGGGCGGCCCGATCGAGCACTTCCTCGTCGACGCGGCCAACGCCGTCGCCCCCGAGACGGCCGCCTGGTATCGCCGCTTCCTCGCCGACTTCGAGGCCCGGTTCCCCAAATTACCGCCGGCGGAGATCGCCCCCCGCCACGTCCGGGCCTGGGTCGCCGCCGAGCGCAAGAAACGCTGGGGGCAATCCAGCCAGCGGTCCGCCATCACCATCCTCAAGCGGCTGCTCAACTGGGCGGCCGAGAACCGCCTCATCCCCGCCAATCCGATCGAGGATTACGAGAAGCCGGCGGCGACCGTGCGGGACCGGGTGCTCTCGGCCGACGAGCGGGGCCGGATCCTCGCCTGGTATCTCGAGGGGGACCCGTTCCGGGACTTCCTGGTGGCGATGATGGAGTCGGGCATCCGCCCGGGCGAGGCGATCAAGGTCACGGCCGCCGACGTCGACTTCGCCCAGGGGGTCTGGGTGATCGCGGGCAAGACGACCGCCAGGACCGGCAAGGATCGCGTGGTCTACATGAACCCGACCCTGCTGGAGCTGACGAGGCGGCTGGCCGCCCGGCACCCCGACGGCCCGATCTTCCGCAACGCGGACGGCAACCCCTGGACGCTCCAGGCGATCAACTGCCGGTTCCGCCGCAAGAAGGTCCGCAAGTCGGACAGGCTCGACGACGACGTGACCGCCTACGTCTACCGCCACTCGTTCGCGACCGACGCGCTCGAGAACGGCGTGCCCGACGCCACCGTCGCCGAGCTGATGGGCCACTCGGGGACCGCCGTGCTCCACAAGCACTACTCCAAGCTCAGGGAGAAGCGGGAGCACCTCCGCAGGGCGGCCGAGCAGGCGACGAAGGGCCGGGGCGATTGAACGGATGCGCAGGAAGGTGGCGAGGGTCATCCCGTCGCCGGTGCGGATATCAGGAGGAGGCATGCCGATGGCCGACGACGCGACCGCCACGCTGACAGGATCCGCCGCCGCCCTGCTCCGCCGCCGCCTGGCCGGGGAGTGGGTGGCGGTGACTGAGGAGAACCTCCCGCTCTACCGCGAGCTGATGGCGGCGGGGCTCGTCTACCCGGTCAGCACCTTCCTCCATGGCGCGGAGGGCAGCTATCGGCCCACCGAGGCCGCCTGCGCCCTGAAGGTCGGCGGGGGCCTCAGCGCCCCCTGAACCCGGCCTCCATCCCCCGCAGGAGTACGCGGGCCGCGTGCGTGACGGGGAGAGTCGTCTCCGGGGCGGCGGCCGGCGCCGCCTCGTGGTCGCCGCCGCAGGCCTCGCCGTGGGGCCGCAAGTCCCCGACCGCGACCGATGGCCGTCGCGATGGGGCCACTCCTGACCGTCTCGCGAATTTCGTGGTAAAAAGAGGTGTCGAATGCAGGCCGCCGATGAGGATTGGATGTCGCGAGTCGAGCGCAATGGTGAATTGGAATTACGTCTTCGACCATCTCGAATCGATGGCCTTCTGGACCACCGCCTTCGTCGCTTGCACCGGCGTGCTTGCCCTCGGCACCGTCTCGTTGCTGTGGCGGCACGTTGCGGCCTGGTATCGCGAGTTCATGGCGAAGATCGTGGGCAGCTTCTTCCGCCTCGTCGCGGCGGCCGCCGCGGTGGCGAGCCGAGCGGCCGGGGTCGATGCGAAGTTGCCTATCCGGGATCAACCCTGGGTGACTACGACGATCATCGCCGGATTGGGTTATTTCCTTAGGAGTTACGCGGTCATGGAAGTTTGTACAAGGGTTGAGCGATATAAGCCCTGACGGCTCCCCGGATGATTTGTGCCTTGGCCTCGTACCAACTCACCCCGGTGGCATAGAAATGACGCTCCAGCCGCAGGAAGGCCCGGATCGCCATCCCGATGTGGTTGCGCTGCGCCCGACCTACCCGGGCCTGGCATCGCTCGACCCCGCAGCACTGCTCCAGGCCCCGGTGATAGTTCTCAATCGCCCACGTCCGCTCGGCCAGCACCAACCGCGTCAGCTCGTCCATCGCCAGGTCGTCGGTCGCCCAGTGCTCAGTGTCTCCGTCTCGGGAGACGATCCTGAAGACACGAATCAGGCCGTAACCTTCCAGATGGACGATCGTGCCGGCGGCCTCGATCGCCGTCTCGTCGACGGCCTTGTTGCCCTGCCGGTTGAGGTTAACCCGGCGATTGATCTTCAGCCGCGTCAGCCAATGCCAGTTCAAGCCGCGGATCAGCTTCAGATTCTCCAGGGCACTGTACCAGCCGTCGAAGGCGACACAGTCGGGGGCGAGACCCCGCGACTTAGCCGCCCGGAGCATGTTGCGGAAATGGTCGTTCTTGGTCAGCCCGTCGTGCTCGTGGTCGTAAATCCGGTAGTCGCAGGGGATATGGCGGTCGCCGTCGGTCCACAGCAGGGTGGTGAGGTTGATGCCGCGGACGACGGCGTGGTGCTTCCCGGACCAGTGTCGGCTGACCAGGTCGATCTTATGGGCGTAGGGCTTATCGAGGGTGGAATCGTCGAGGACGAGGAGGCCTCCCTTGAGGGAGACCAGGGGGCGAGCCTCGGCCCACAAGGTCTCGGGATCGGGCTCGAGGCGGCGGAGGAGCCGGGTGAAGGCATCGTGTGCGGGGGCGTCCTGCGACTCGGGTTGCACCTTGGCGGCCTCCGTGCAGGAGAAGGACTTGGGGCTGGCGATGAGGAAGTCGATGTAGTTCGTATCCTGACATTTAACATCGTTTTTCATAAATCCCATCATACCAGCCGAGGCCGCCCGACCCTCCATGGACGCAAGGCCACTACTGCGTAACTCCTATTCCTGTGGGAAATCGCGGGGATCGTCGGAGACCATAAATTCAAGGCCGCGAAAGAGGAGGATGCCAGGGATTTGCGGCGGAAGGTGGATCTCCTCTCCCAGGATAAGGAGGACGCCGTCCGGCTCTACCGCGCGGAAGTGCGGGTCGCCTCTTACCTGCGGACCCTGGTGAACGAGAAGTTCCAGAGGGTACGCCTGGTGCTCCAGGGCTCCAACGCCTCCCGCGGGACGATCGGCGAGGTGAGGGCCGCGCTCGTGCCCGACGTCCAAATCAAGGCGATCCTGGAATCCCTGGTGACGTTCTTGCGCTCCGAGATCGGGTCCCCCGAAGGGCACAAGCATAATTTTCGCGTCGGATTATACGTGGAGAAGGGCGGGAAACTGGAGCCGGTCGAGGCGTTCGACCTCAACACGAGCCGGCCGGACCCATTCACTTCCTATCGACAGCATGCCGAGAGATTCGACCTCGGGAACACTGCAAACCCTTCTTATGCGGTAGTTTGCGTGCAGTTGGGCCGGATGCTGATCGTCGAAGATTGCGAACACGACCCGGACTTCCATCATTTCACCGCCGCCCAGATCAATTATCTGCGGTCGCTGGTGGCGTACCCCATGCTCAATTTCTGCCTGGATGGGAACACGCCCGCGAGGGCCGTCCTCATGATCGATACGAACGTCACAGGTCATTTCAAGGAGGACGCGCGGGATAAATTGGAATCCCTGATTGAAGGCTTTGCGGCCAGGTTGTCGTTAGAATATGCTATCAAGAGACTCGTCCGTTAGGGCAATGCCCAGGAGGGACCATCCCGTGTCCGAATCCCTTAAAGCCGTCTCGGGGCATGAACGCGAGATTCGCCAGGGGAGCGACCGATCCAGGGAATTGATCAAGGAAGCCCAGAGGGATGACGAGCGGGCCCTCCGCATCGTCCACGCTTACGAGCAGAAGCGGCGGGCAGCATATGATCAACTCGCACCGCGCCGCCCCCGCTAGGCATAGGCGTTGCCCTCCCGGCTCCAGCCCCATCACCCCAGCAAGTCGACCAGCCGCTTGACCTGATCCGCCCCGTGCATCGCCACGAGCGGCTTCATCTTCTCCATCACCTCGATCAGGTCGCCGCCACCTGACGACATCTTCCTCGGGGGCGGGGCGAGGAAGCCTTCGATGGGACGGCCGGATTCGACCCTCGGGGCCGGTGCGGCCTCGGCCTTCCTGGCTTCACGCGACTTCTGCTGGGCCTTGTTCAGGCTGAATGTCTTGTTGTCCATCTCGATGCCGAACTCGTCGAGGATGTAGGCCACGCCCTCGGCGGGGCGCTCATTGCCTGCGGCGACCGCGCGGCGGACGGCCTCGGCCTTGGAGACGGACGGGAAGGTCTTCTCGGGCGCCGTGGATTCGAGGGCGGCCTGCTCGGGCGGCTTGCGGGGCTTGGATTTCTTGGCTGCCATGGCGGTATATCCCTGGTGCGGGCGGGTTGTTGGATGGCCGATCGTCGCGAGATATCGCCAGTCTAGCACCCGAAACAACCCACGCAATGCGATCCGGGTTACCGCGATCGGCGTGGCGATTTATCGGCGGCCTTCTTCCGGATCCTCAGGATGCCTTCGTCGCATCCCTCGATCCGATACGTCCTCGCCCCCGGCGCCGCGATGAATTCCCCCGGCAGGATTTCCCGCGGCTTGGCGTCGGGGAACGTGACGGATAGTGCATCCGCAGGCTTGAATTCCCACTTGCCATCCACCTCCTCGATCCCGTCGGCGGGGCCGATCTCGCGGAGCACGAAGGCGCCGCCCCGCTTGACCTCGAACCCGTCCCTGCCACGCGCGGGCGGGAAGTCGAAGGACTCTGGCCTGTAGACTTCGAAATCCTCGGTGTCCTCCTCATCCGAATGGACCCAGACGCGATAGATGTCCTTCGGGGGCATCTTCGGTCCTTCGGCCATCGCGAAGAGGCCGGCGAGCGAGGCCAGGAGTACGCGGAGGATCAAGGGTCGCTCCTCGCAAGGGGAGTGTCCGGGGGGATGATGGTTGGCGCGGCACGAGCGGGAGATGCCCCGCCCGTGGATCATAGTCATGCGGGCCGAGGATGTCGCGTTCTTTTCGCCGAGGAGTATCCCGGACTCCCTCCTGGGGCACCGGCGGGCGTGTCGGGGACAAAAAAAAGAAAGAGGGAGGGGTGACGCGCGGAAAAGGTGATGGAGGGGCGTAATTCGGACGCGGGAGGGGGAGTGTCGGGGAGGCGTGTGATCGGAGGGGAGGGCCTCGGCGAGCACGTCGCGGGCCTTGGACTTCTCGCCGGATCGATGTCCGGCGGAGGATGAGGGGCGGGAGGGGATGGAGCGTGGGGAGGATTGGGACGCGGGGACGCGTCATGGCGGCCCGCATCCGGGCCGGGGGGGATGGGCGGGTGTCCGCATGGAGACCGGATATTCGGTCTCGGCGGGGTCGTATCGGGGACGGCTCAGATCCGGTCGATGACCGCGCAGTCGCGATTCGTATTCGGCCGCCAGCACGGCGAGCATCCGGCCATCAAGGCCAGCAGGCACAGGAACAACGCGGCGAGGAAGAGCCGCGCGATCATTTCACGGCCTCGGCCAGTGCGTCATGCCTCATGGAACACCGGTTGTATTGGCCTATCAGTGCGAGATAGCGTTTCGCCAGGCCCGTCATCGTGAGCCCCATGGGAAGGGGCGAGATGGGCTCGCACGGCTGCGTGAGATCAGCGGGTGGCGCGATCGGTTGCGGGGATGGCGTCGTTGAGCACGCCGACAACATCATCAGGCACGGGACAATCAGGCGTATTCGCAATGGCGGCCTCCAATCGTTGGGCGAGCATGGATTGATTATTTTGCGAGGCGACGAGCTTCCCACGCAGGTCGGAGGCGAGGTCGTTGCCCCGCTTCACGGCGGCCTGGAGGGCCTCGATCTGGGATTTCAGGCCCGGGACCTGGTTGGCATCGTCGAACTCGCCCGCGACGTAATAGCCCAGCGAGAAGATGATGATCGTCCAGCCGATGCCGAGCCCGAATTTCCAGGAGGCGTTCATTCGGCGGGCTCCGCCTTGCGCTTGAGGCCGATGCCGGCCCCCCCGCCGCCGAGCATGGCGCCATAGCCAGTGCCCCACCCCAGGGCGTCGAAGGCGCCGCCGCGGTAGAGCGAGTAGGCGGACAGGCCCATGAAGGCCAGCACGCTGGCGACCCACAGGACGCGGCCGACGTCGAAGCTCTCGCCGTCGACGCCGGTGACGAGGTCCTTGAGGAAGGCCATCCTAGAGTCGGGACTCGATCCACGTCGCGAAGGCCGCGATCTCCTCGGCCGTCCAGTGCTCGGCCTTGCCGAAGATGTGCAGGCCGTTCGACAGGAGCCGATGCAGCTCGCCCTCGGGGGCGGCTTCAGGGGTAGTGGCAGCACTCGCAGTCGGGGCACCAAATGGGGCCGACGGGGCGTCCGTGGCACTCGCAGGCGCATCTTCTGGGGCCACGGTAGGGTTTTCGACCACAGCCTCAACCGTCGGGGCGGCCTCTTCGGTCGTCGACATGGCTGTCGTCGTGTTTTCAGCCGGAGGGGTGGCGGCTTCCTGGGCGGCGGTCTCTACGGATTCGGTGATCTGGGCTTCTTCGGTCATTGGCTGTCCTTTCTCGGTTGAATTTATCTTATGATAGCGCTTCGCTTACTGGATGTCATCGAAGAATATGTGGTGCCCGATCTCGGCGCAAGCGATATGCCCGGCCGCCCATTTCGGCTGCGGCGTCCCCCTGGCGTAGTAGGCGACCGCGCCGTTCGTGACGTCGGCCAGCGTCCCCGCCACGGCGTCGGCGGCGATGGCGAGGGCCTGGGCGAATATAGGATGGGAGGCGTTGACCGCGAGGATCACGGCCCGGTTGGGATCGTTTTGGTTCCAGCAGCTGAACTGATAAGGCTTCTGGCAGACCTCGGGGACGGTCCTGCCCCACCATCGTCGCGCCGCGACCCGGTTCATGACCACGTTGGCCACGGCGATCATGCCGATGCGGCTTTCCCCTCGCGCCTCCCCGAACAGCGTGCGGGCGAGGACGTCGACGTCGGTCATCAGTGCCCCCGCAGGGTGCCGTAGACCCAGGTCGCCAGCGACCACATGCCCGCGACGGCGATGGTCGTGGCGGAGCCGAGGGCGAGGGCCCAGCGGATGCCGCCGCGCATCTGATTCAGGGCCGAGGTCAATTCCTCGATCGATTCGACCGCCTTCTCGAGCTGCTTGGTGAGGTTGGCCATCTGGACCTCGAGCCGCGCGAGCCGCTCCTGGGGGGTGTCCGCCATCTATATCGCCCCGATCGCCTTGCACGTCAATAGGCCCAGGCATGCCCCGAGCGAATACTCCGCGACGGCGATGGGACGGAGTCTGGAGGCATACCCTGCGGCCAGATAGATGACGCCGAACAGCAAGGTCGCCAGCGAATAGGCCGCGTTCCAGGGATGGCCGCAGAGGGCGGCGAGGCCCGCAAGGGATGGGATGAGGAATGCTTGACGCAATCCCATGGCGATGGCGCCCCAGATTCGCAGCGGCATCGCCGGGAGCCTCGCCATGACCCAATCGACCGGCTTGCAGGCCGGCACGGTGAGGTCGGTCGGATTGCTGATGGCGGCGGACCAATACTTGTCCCAGGCGAAGATGCACCAGAAGAAGAGCGAGGACCATGCCCAGAGGGCGATGATTGACGCTTGGAAGCCCCCCTGCCCCTCGGCCCAGGCGGCGAGGCCGGTGGCGGAGGCCATGGCGAAGGTCGAGCTGACGCGGCCGACGGTGGTCGAATCGGTGCGGTCGAAGAGGCGGCTGCCGCGGGCCCGGTTGGCGACCGCGAAGACGGGGACGAGGATCAGGCCTGCGAGCATGGGCCTATACCAGCGTCTCGCGCAGGGCCCGGGCCGCCGCGTCGTGCGATTTCAGCGCATCGATATCGCCCTCGCTCGGCCCCTGGCCCGATTGCAGGGCGATCGTGATCGAGCGTATGGCGCGGGCCGAGGCGATGTCGAGCATGGCGAGTTGGTCGATGACGGGGCGGTTGACGACGCCGGGGAGGTCCTCGGCGGAGATCCTCGTGGGGACTCCGCCCGCCGCCAGCCATGCCGCGTAGCCTTCGTCGGCGACCGGCACGTAAGTGCGCGAGGCGCCCGACCATGCCCGCGTCGCGTCGCCGTCGACGATCCAGTACCAATGAGCTGTGTCGTACATCATGCGTATTGCCCCCCCGATGCGAGCGTCCCCGCGACGCTGCCGGGCAGGTAGCTCGCGCCGCCGCCGTTGCTGTTGATGAAGCTGACCCCGATGGCGCTGTACCTCTTGCCCGTCGCCGTCCCGGTGAAGGTGTTGCCGAAGCACTCCAGCGAGGAGCAGCCCTGGGTGGCCGCGAACGAGCCGGAGAACGCCGGGGTGCCGCCCAGCGTGATCGTTATCCCCGTCGCCGCGATGAACGAGGTGTCGGAGGCGAACCAGTGATTCGCGGCCCCGCCGCCGATCGTATAGCCCGAAGTCATGAAGATCTTCGCGCCGTTGTTGCAGGAGACCTGCGACAGGGAGCAGGCCCCGAAGATCAGCCCCGCGCCTATCGTCAGATTGGTCCCGTTCGAAGCCGAGATGCCGTTCCCCCCCGAGTTGACGACCTCGAGGTTCTTGACCGTGGCCGTGATGGGCGATCGCTGGCTGTTGAAGGACAGGGCCCCGGATCCTCCGGAGGCCGAGATCATGACGTTCGACGGCGTGGCCGCGTTGCCGTTGAGGACGATCGCGCCCCCGACCGCCCCGATGGTCGCCTGCAGGGCGGCGTAGGTGCCGTCTGCGACCTGGATCGTTGCCGTGTATTGCGCCAGGTCGTACTGCGAGCAGATCGCGTCCCAGGCGTGCTGGAGGGTGAGCCAGGGGCTCCCCGCCGAGAGCCCGGTGTTCGAGTCCGAGCCGGTCGTGGCGACGTAGAAGGTGGTGTCCCCGGCCAGGCGTGTCCGCAATGCCAGCAACTGCCACTTGGCGGAGGGAGGGGTGTCCGTATTCGACCCGGCGGATGAGATGTAGATGTTGCCGCCGTAGAGGACCATGGCGTTGGCGGGGTACGAATATGGGGTGCCTCCGTTCATCGTCGACGTGATGAACGGTGCCACCGTGTTCTGCTGCCAGTTCTGCACCGCCGAGGTGATGTCGAAGAGGACCTGGTTGAACGCCGTGCGCGGGACCAGGAGGCCGCCGGAGCCGACCGGCGTGCTGTAGCCGATCGGGAAGCCCTGGTTGTAGCTGACCGTGCCGTTGGTCTGCGTGGGGTCGGGGATGGTGTTCAGGTCGCCGTTCTCGGCGAAGGGGATGTCGAAGTAGCCATTAATCGGGCACATATGATCTAAGCTCCAAAATTGCCGTTGTCGAAGTTGTAGTCGCCGGGCGCGAACCCGAAATAGGTGAGCGTGGCGTCCGCGTAGGATGACGCCACCCCCGCGGGCCGGGGCAGGATGTCGTAGTGGTTGAAGAGGTACTGGAGGTCGTAGGGCAGCGGGAAATTGAAGATGTATCGCTGCGTCATGTCGTGGTAGTCGAGCAGCCACGCCCGGCCGAGCCCGCCGAAGACGGACTGGAGCATCCGGTTCGTCTCCGGGACGGTGCCGCTGCTCGTGAGCTGGAAATACCTCAGGCGCAGCGCGATGCGCTTGGCCTCGGTCGAAAGCTCGTAGGTGCTCTGGTCGCCGAAGATCCCGTTGTCGAAATTGAACCCGGTCTGGTCGTCGAAGCCGAAGAACGGCCCGGCGTCGTCGGCGCCGTTGACGTACAGCGGCAGCCCCAGGATGACCGACCAGACGGAGAGGCCGAAGTCGTTCGCCGTGCGCAGGTCGAAGACGTCCGCGATCCAGTCCCGCCAGAACCCCGACTGGTTGGCCTCGTACCAGGCCGCCTTGTCGGCCAGCAGCGCCTGGAGATTCGTCGCCTCGTTATATTGCCACAAGAGGGCCCTCAGCAGCCCGACGCTGAAGTCGAACGGCTGGATGTCCCCGGCCATCAGGGGCCCACCACCGAGATGTAGGAGAGCTGCGTGCGTGCGATCTGGTTGACCGCGATCGGGATCACGTCGGTCGAGTATGAGATGGGCGACGCGGGGCTGAGCTCGACCTTCGCGATGTAGTATGAGGGATATTCGCTCATGATCGCCCCGGCGATCTCGAAGGGGGAGGCGTCGGCCCCCACGACGAAGCCGGCGAGGCCATTGATCAGTCCATCGGCGTAGTCCAGGACGGCCTGCGCGATGTTCGCGGCATTGCCGTTGGTGGTCGTGACCTTGACCAGGATGTCGACGGGCGTCGGGCGGTCGAATTGCACGGCGTAGGTCTGGCCGCTGGCGGGCTCGACGACGTTGACGGTGGTGCCCCCGTTCCAGGCGCAGCCCGAGCTCTTGTTCTCGAGGAGCGCCGCGGCGACGTCGGTGTCCGTGCCGCCTTCCACGCAGGCGTAGATCGAGTGGCCGACCATGCTGATGCCGTCGATGGTCTGGGTGGTCGCGGCGACGTTCTCCCGGAAGGTGAGGCTGGTGACGCCCTCGACGTTGTAGAGTGCCGAGGTGATGGCGACGGGCAGCGCCACGCCCTGGAAGGCCAGCGTGTTCTGGCGCAGGGCGCGGGCGGCCTGATCGGACTGCGTGGTCGCCCCGAGGGTCGTGACGGAGGCCGGCGTGCCGCCCGCATCATTGGTGACCGTCTCCCAGCCCAGGACGTTGGAGACGATCGTGTCCAGCGCCCCGTCGGCGCAGGGGATCGGCCCGGTCGCGAGGGACTGGAAGTCGACGGTCGCCGCGCCGCCGGAGCCGAGGGTCACGGTGCCGACGGATTGGAACTGGTCGCCCGCGGAGGTCGCGGCGAGCGATCCGCCCGGGATGACCGTGCCGGGGATGCCGGTGAGCGTGACGTCGGTGACGACCGTCGGGGAGGACGGCGTCCGCTGCATGCCGGTGAGGGCCATGATCGCGTCGAGGAAGACGCCCCCGGCGATGTTGGGGTTGATCTGGTTGCCGATGGCCGCGTTGTTGTTGACGACCTCGGTGCGGGCGAGCGCCTCGGCGGTGATCAGGACGCCCTGGGGCGTGTCGGGCGTGACGACGAGGTCGGCCCCGAAGACGGCCTTGTACTCGTCCTGGACGGTCGCGAGGATGCCGGAGGTGTCGGGTATGATGACGCCGGTCGCGTCCGCGTACTGGTAGGGATCAGCCATTGAGTCGGGTCTCGCCGTAAATCGTTTGGATCGTCGCGGTGTAGGAGAGCACGCCGCCGGAGGCCGCCATGGTCAGGCCCGAGACCTGCACCACGCCCTCGACGTTCTTGAGCGTGTCGATGAGGTATTGCTTCCAGAGCGCGTAGTTGGGCACGCCGACCCAGATCGCCCGGAAGTTGGGTATGCCGGCGTTCGTCGCCAGGACCATCTCGCCGAGCTGGGCCTTGGACGCGGTGGCGCAGGCACCCGCCACCGCCTGAATCCCCGAGAGCAACGCGAGGTTGCCGTCGGGCCCGAGGTAGAGGTCATTGTTGGCATCAGTCGCTAGAGTTTTTACCATTATGTCCACCCCGCGCTTGTGTAGGTCGATACGCCGTCGAGGTCGGTATCGAAGACCTGGAATCCCTTGCGTGGGGAAGGGATGGCATTCTTCTGGGCGGTGGTCATCTGGGGCAGGCCAAAGGCCTTGGCCCCCTGCAAGTCGAGCAACGCACCGGGCCCGGGCGTCCCGCCGATGCCGACGCCGGAGGGGGCGAGGATCTGGATCAGGTCGTCCCACAACGCGATCTTGACGGTGCCCGCCAGGTTCTGGAATACGGCGTTGGCGGCATCCTCGGGGGCGACGGTCACGCCCCGCATCATCGTGTCGGGGATGAACACCGCGTCCTCGAAGCTGTGCTTGCGCTGCGTGTTGGGCGACGAGGACGCGAAGGTCGCCTTGAAGAGCGAGATGTCGCGGTCGTTGGCCTTGATCCAGCCCAGGTCGCCGGTGGCGATCGGGAAGCTGAGGACGAAGCCGCCGCCGCCGAGCTGCACGACCGGCACGGCCGCCACCTGGGCGCGTCGGATGACGATGTTGTCGGTCGTCACCATTGCGATCAGGGGCTGGACCTGCGCCAGGTTGGTCGCGCGGTCATAGGCCATGACCTGCGCGGGCAGCATGTCGTCCGTGTTCTGGAGGAACTTGGTGAGCACCAGCCGCATCATGCCCACCATGCTGTCGTCCTCGGCGGGATTGCGAGACGGGGGCGAATTCGTGGGCATTTACTGGCTCCCCTGGTAGAACGCGAGATTGGAGCAGACCAGCGTGTACCAGAAGGGCTGGTCGCGGCTGGCGACCTCGAAGTTGAGCTGGATCACCTTGAACGTGCCGTTGGCCGCCGGGTTGAGCTCGCTCTCGATGGTGACGCTGCCGCCGACCTGGATGGCGTTGTTGATCATGACGCGCACGGCGACGCCGATGTCCGTCACCTGCGGGATGCCCACCATGCCGGTCTGCGCGTTGATGAGGACGCTGTCGCCGTCGCGTGCCTTGCCGCTGTCGATCACCACCAGCGTGCTGTTGTCGACGAAGGCGTCGACGCCCCCGACCTGGCCGAGGCGGTTGATCTGCTGCTGGGCCGAGCCGGAGACGGACCAGTTGTTGATCTGCTTGTCGGCGGCCTGGAAGCTCAGCGTCAGGCCGTTGGCCTGCGCCACCGACCGGGCGATGACCGAGAGCAGCGCGGTCCTGGGCTGGCTGGCCCCGGCGATGACGCCCGTGAGCAGGTTGTTGGTCAGGCTGCGGAGCAGGATGCCGATGTCGGGGGGCTGGGTCATGCCCCCCTGGAAGACGTAGCCCTCGAAGAGCCGGAACGTGCCGTAGGATTCGCGGCCGACGTCGAGGGTCATGTTGATGGGCGTGCGTTCCTGCCCTTGCTTGAGCAGCGGGGACGCGGTGGTCAGGATGCTATTCTGCCGCTCGCGGGTGAGGTTGAACACGCGGCAGGTGCATTCGGCCTGGATGCCCGAGGCGTATTTCCGGCCCGAGGCGTAGATGGCCAGGCCTTCCAGGTCGACATGTCCGCTCGGCAGGTCGAAGCCGACGCGGACGATGCGGGGGTCGAAGGCCGCCGTCATGTATAACCTTGCGGGGCGAAGCGCAGCGGTAGTGCCGCGATCGGGTTGAAGTCGGCGGCCGTGATCGGCGGCGCGTGCGGGGCGCGGAGCGTCGCCAGCTCGGCGGCGGAGGCGTAGAGCAGGATCTGCGACACATTGAATTTGGTGTAGTCGGGGAGTTCGAAATTCTGGGTCGCGAACACGAAGTTCCCGGCTTCTTCGTAGAGCGAGGGGATGATCCGCATGTTGGCGACCGCGCGCATATTCTGCATGATCATGGTGCCGTTGCGGGCGAGAGTCACGGACATCACGCCGTCGGTCGCCTTGATGACGAAATCCCAGGTGTTGCCGTCGAGGATGATCGTGAACTGCTGATTGGGGATCGCCTGGATCGGGACTTGCTGCGTCACCAGGCCCCCGCGATGCTCGGGCTGCCCGCGGGCGTGGTCGGCGATTGCAGGCCGTTATTCACCGTGTCGTCATCCTGCGGATCGGCCGGCGCGTAGCGGTTGGGGTCGGGGAGGTAGATGACCTGCCTCAGGCGGAGCGTGAGGGTGATGGCGTCGTAGATGTCGGGGCTCTCCTCGTGCGGCATGTCCGCGATGAACATGTTGGAGTACGTGGCCACGCGGGTCTGCACGTAGAGCAGCGTGCCGCCCAGGAAGGCCGACTTGATCTGCTGGTACATCGAGCCGTAGTAGAGGGCCGGGATCAGCATGGGCATCTCGATCTCGACCGGGTTGACGACCCGATGGTCGGAGATGAGCACCCCGTTCTCCGCCGGGTGCTCCATGACCTTGGCCGTCTCGCGGATGGACGCCTTGAGCGGCCGGGCGTAGGCGAAGGCCTGCCGGAAGCTCCGGGCGTCATAGACGCCGACGATGTCGACCTGGCTGGCCAGCCCCAGCAGCTCCAGGACCGACGCGGCGTCGGAGAGCAGCCCGTTGAACGTGGGCATCAGTAGGCGATCCCGTCGTCGAAGTTGGACACGGTGGTGCGCAGGTGCCCGGCGAGCTCGTCGCCGATGGCGCCGGAGATGCCGGCGGCGTCGGTGGCCTGGGTATGCACGTTGATCTCGTCGATCTTGACGCTGGTGGTGCGATTCGAGGCACCTCCGATCGGGGCGGTGCCGGCGGAAGAGAACGGGCTGGCCGAGGCGATCTCCAGGGCGGATTTGCCGCGGATCATGGCCTCGTAGCCGCCATTCGCGGGCCGCTCGAAGCGTTGGCTGACGAAGGCCGCGGCGGCGTCCGGGTCGTCGATCTGCTTGAGCCGGTCCGCCAGGCCCGTCTGCTGCAACTCCCAGGCGGCCGCCCGGCGCTGGTCGGCCGCGGAGGCGCTTCGGACGTCGATGCCGGTGCCCCGGAGGATGGCATCCGCCCGGTCGGGGTGCCATTGATAGAGGCCACGCGCCTTGCCGCCGTCCCCGACGGCATCAGGATTGCCGCCGCTCTCGCGCATCTCGTTGGCCACGATCCCGGCGGCCTGCGATCGCGTGTATCCCTGCGACATCCAGAAATCCATGGCGTTGTTGTCGATCCCGTTGCGGTACTTCTTGCGGATATCGGCGTCGCGATCGGGGTCCATGATCCAGTCGGCGACCCGCTCGTGCCACGTGCCCTTGTCGCCCCCCAGGGCGTCCGTGAGCTTCGTGACCGAATCGAGCATCCCGGTCAGGACCGGGAGCACGTCGGTGCCGATCTTGGTGAAGATCGTGTCCAGGCTCTGCGCCGCCCGGCTCCACGCCTGCTCGAAATCTCGAGCCGCCTGGGTGTCCGCCTCCGTGACCTTCACATGCTCGCGGGCCGTGGCGATGCTCTTCTCGAACTCCGCGTCGGATTGCTCGAGCAGCGCCATCATGCCGGGGTCGGAGACGCCGAGGCGCGACAGGTAATTGGCGGCGCCGGTGGGCGTCATGCCCTTGATCGCGTCGTGGTAGCGGCGCATCAGCACGTCGACGGGCGGGAGCGGCAGGCCCGCCTCGGACGCGGCGGAGAATGCCGTCTTCAGGGCGCTTTGGAAGCCTTCTGCACTACCCCCGGCCGACTGCACCGCCGCGCCGTAGGCCTTGATGTCGGCGGCGTTCTGCCCGAGCAGCTTGCCCTGGACCTGGAGGTCGGAGTTGAACTTGGCGGCGTTCATGACGCCATCCTTGATCGCGCCGAGCGAGAAGATCGCGGCGGCGGCGGCCGTGGCCGTCTCCACCACCTTCACGAAGGCCTCGCCGGTCCCCTCGACGACCTTCTTCTGGTCCTTCAGGTCCTGCGTCATCTCCTGACGTTGCTTGCGCAGCTCCTTGAGCTTCTTGCTCTCGTCGTCGGAGCGTTTGGCGCCCTTGGCCGCGAGGTCGCCGATCTGCCTATCCAGCGCGCCGATGTCGGCCTTCGTGTCGCCCGCGTTGCTCTTGAAAATCAGGTAGAAAGTATCGAGGACGGTCATTTCCTGCCCTGCTGCTTCCTGGACTCCTCGGCGGCGAGCCAGTCGTTATATTTGGGGATCACGTGGCATTCCCAGAGGATGAACAGGTCTTCGAGCGAGTAGATGGTCTTCAGTTCGTGATAGGTTGCGAGCCTGCTGGCGACGACGCAGCCGACGAGGGGGTCGACATTTCGGAAATCTTCGCCAGCACCTGACGGACGACACTTTGCAAGCCATTTAAGAGCGTCCCGTCGCGAAAAAACGAGCAGTTGTACTCCATCATCGCCATCTCGACCTTGGCCAGCGTCTCGAAGTCGGGCACGTGGTTGTTGACCAGGGCCCGGGTGCTCAGGCGCAGCGGCGCGCCGTTATTGTCGACCGCCACGAAGGACATGAGCTTGAGCATCGTCTCCTCGCTCACGGCGTAGTCGCCGAGCTTGGGCAGCGCGCTCATCGGGTATTTGGCGACGATCTCGCGGCCGTCGACGGCGGGGAATTTCGAGAGGATGTAGGTGCGGGGGTTGCCGTCCTGGTCGGCGACCTCGAAGGTCTTGGGCTGGATCAGGTCCATCATAATCTTTCTGCTCGCAATTGCATGAATTCCTCCATGGTTTTTGTGTGTTTTTCAGTGTTACAAGTTTGGCAGAGAATCTGCAAATTGTCAGGCCAATTGCTCCCCCCCCTCTCGCTAGAGGTATGATGTGGTCTACATGAAACTATCCATGCAATTCGCAATCGCAGGCGACGCATCTGCCTCTCTGCCTGATGTACATCTCTCGAATGTCACTGGCAGTATGTCTTCCGGCTGCATTTTTCTTCCTGGCAACCCGATTCAGGCATGACGTACGGGAAATGGCGGCGTATTTTTCGGGATTCTTTTCTTGCCACTCCTTAATCTTCGCCCTTCGAACGAGCTTGTTCTTATAGTAATACTCGGATTTCTTTTTGTTGATAATTTCTCTGTTTTTCTGGCCGTATTCTCGCATCCTGGCCTTCACCCGCTCTGTATTACGGATGTAATGCGAGCGCAAACCTTCTCGGATTTTCTCGGAGTTAGCCCGCTTGTAATCACGCATATACAGTTTATTGCATGGAGAACAGCGTCCAGGCTTTTCAGTATAGCATTTACATGTACTACAATGAGGCATTCATTGAAAATAGTGCATTATATATAACAATCAAGAGCCTACTTTGTTTTGAAAGCTAAAGGAATAAATCTTGGTCTTCAGCCGGCCGCTGCTGGCGACGCTCTTGCCGAACATGGCGTCGGTCAGCCGCCCCTGGCTCACGGAGATCGCGCTGCCGTCGGGGTAGACGACGGTCATGTTGATGACGTCATTCGCCGACACCTTGCCCTGGCCGGCGCGGTTGGCCTCCGCCAGGATGCCGAGGTTGATGTCGTCGATCGAGCCGGGGATCACGGCGATGACCGCCGGGATCGGCATCGCTCGCGCCCAGGTGATCAGGTCGCCGTTGAGGCCCATGGCCTTGTCGGCGATCTGGATCGATGCCATGTCGAGCGGGTCGGAGTCGTCGGCGAATTGGGTGATCGGGAAGCCCGCCGGGAAGGTGTTCGATGCCGTGATCGTCGCGACCAGGCCGAAGCCGGAGATGTCTTGTGCCATGTTTTACGTCCTTGTTAGATGAGAATGTCGGAGCCTTCGACCTTGCGGATCACGTCGTCCTTGCTGTAGATGAGCGTGTACACGGCCTTCCACTGGGTCACGCCGCCCTCGACGTAGGGCTGGAGCGTGCAGCCGACCCAGTAGCCGATGGTCTGCACCTGCTGCCAGGCGTTGGGGTCGCCCGTCGCGTTGGTGATGTAGATCTTCTGCGTCGAGTTCAGCGGCTTGCCCACGGAGATGGTGCCGTTGAAGACGGCCTGGTCGATGACCGATTGCAGCGTCGCCTGGAGCTGGGCCAGGCCGGCGTTGTTGGCCGGGAGCTGGGAGAGCGAGAGCAGCAGGGTCATGATGGCGGCGCCGCACGCATCCTTGAGCCAGATCTCGTTGGCGTAGACGTTCTGGTCGGAGGGGTCGGTCGCCAGGCCGAACATGAGCCCGCGCTGGTAGAAGGCGAGGAACTGCCCGGCCGTCTGCGTCTGGCCGTAGTAGTTGATGCGCAACGCGTCGTAGGTGTCGGCGTCGGCGTCGGTGGCGACCGAGGGGGTCAGGGCGAACGACTGGAACATGTAGTTCTGGACGCTGTTCCTGGCCGTGTAGTCGGTGGCCGCCATGATCATCATCGGGCACATCTCGGGATACTCGTTCGACAGCGGGGCCAGGGTCATGGTCGACCCGCCGGTCTGGATCAGCGCGGCGGACCACGCCGAGGCGTTCGC
Organism: Singulisphaera chitinilytica; assembly: GCF_049331405.1. NCBI lineage: Bacteria > Pseudomonadati > Planctomycetota > Planctomycetia > Isosphaerales > Isosphaeraceae > Singulisphaera > Singulisphaera chitinilytica. The sequence continues at coordinate 2,960,457 of NZ_CP186274.1, read as the reverse complement.
CGCCGAGACGGCGATCGAGAACATGAACTGGATGTTCGGGTCCAGGCTGTCGTTCCAGCTCGCCGCCTCCTGGGCCTGGCTCAGGGTGAGGGCCAGGGCCGATGTATAGCAGAACGAGCCGAAGTTGTTGCTGACCTGGATCAGGGCGTCGAGGTTGTCGGAGACCGACTGCGCCGCAGTGCCGTTGGAGAGGATGGCGCCGTTCAGCCAGCCCAGCGGGCCGCCGAGGTCGTTGCTGACGCCGGCCGCCACGGCCACGGTGTCGGCACCGGTGGCCCCGGAGGCGAGATTGAAGCAGCCGCGGGTCGCGTCGTAGGTCACGGTGGCGGCGGTCCAGGCCGTGCCGCCGGCCGAGTAGGCGCGGACGGCAGTCTGCACGATGCCGGCCACGGCGGCGAGCGTGCCGGCCGCCGAGCAGTTGATGTTCGTGAGGGTGTTGGTGAAGCCGCCCAGGGTGAGCGTGAACCGGCCGGCGCTGATGGCGGTGAAGGTCGAGAGCGAGAAGGCCTGGGGCTTGCCGAAGATCTTCGAGCCGGCGGCGGAATTGTCGTTCCAGGACCAGAAGTTGAGCGTGCGGGGCGAGCGGATGTTCTTGCTGACCCAGCCGAAGTAGAAGACGGCGCGGGCGTATTCCTCCGAGGACGTGCCGAAATAGGTGCCGACGTCGGCGGCGGAGCTGAAGGTCAGGAATTGCCCGGAGGGGGCCAGCGGGTTGCCGGTGACGACGAGGCCCGAGAGCGATCGCGTCGACACATTATTGCCCGCGCCGACGCCGGACGTGATATCGACGTAACGACTCAATGCTATAGCCATTATTGAACTCCTATACGGTTAGAATTTGGTAGACCTTCTCGGCGATGACGGGCACCGCGGATGCGACGACCTGGTCGTGCGTGAGGGTGAAGTCGAGGCTGGGGGACGCCTCGTTCTGCATGCGGTCGTCGAGGAAATACGGGTTGCGCACCTCGGCGACGCGGAGGATGCCCACGCCCTGCGCCTCGAAGGCCGCGATGGTCGTGCTGCTCTGGAGGATGGAGGCGATCAGGTTGAGGATGTCGGACGCGGTGTACTGCGTCGGCGTCTTCGGGTCCTGCGTCGCCAGGGCGCTCATCTGGAAGGTCGTCTCGTATTTCTGCAATTCCGTGTGGAGCATGACGCCGTTTTCCTGATCCCAGACGTCGCTGCGCCGGGGCGAGCCGACGCGGCGGTCGCCGATCTTGTGCAGGTAGGCCGTGGGCTGCGTGTTGGCCCCCTGGAGCGTGGGCTGGAAGGCCTGCTTGATCGGCGTCCCCGGTATCCCGGCGACGGCCTCCCCGGCGATGACGGCGGAAATCACCAATGCAATCAATTGGTTATCTAACACTGGACATTACCGCATAATCTGATAATATTAAATCTCGTTAACGAAACGGGGTTGTGTCATGGAAAGCAAGGGATTCTTCGAAACATTGGCGGCGACGCCGCCGGAGGGCATCGTCTTCCTGCTGGTCATGCTCTGGGTGTACATGCTCCCCACGATCCTCGCCTTCTCGAACGGCAGCAGGACGCGCTGGGATATCGTGATGATCAATGTGGCCCTGGGCTGGTCGGGCCTCTTCTGGCTCCTCGCGCTGGTGTTCGCCATGGCGCGGGCGCGACCGGCCGACTAATCGACGGGCACTTCCACGCACAGCACGGCGTCCCAGCCGTCGATGCCGATCCATGGCGTCTTGGAGATGCACTCGTAGGTCCTGCCCTGGAAGACGATGCGGTCCCCCGCCACGTCGCGCGCGATGTCGGTGATGTCCTGCGACACGTAGACGTTGACGTAGTTGCGCTGGAAGTCGAGGCCGTATTCCTGATAGACCGAGCGCGGCACCGGCTGGATGCTGCCCAGCAGGGTCACGGGGACGGCGAAGACGGTGACGTCCTGGCCGATGTAGTTCGTCTCGCGGCCCCGGAAGGCGTGGTACTCGAAGGGCTGCTTGGCGATCAGCCTCGTGGCCATCGCCAATAAATTCGAACCCGGGACGCTCATACCTTCTCCGTGGTGTGAGTGAGCGTGGTCAGCATGAGCTTGGAATCGATGAGCGGCTTCGTGGGCGTCCCCGCCGCGAGGCGATATCCCGGCTGCTTGACCTTCGCCGCGACCTCGCCGACCAGCTTGCCGCCGACTTTGAGGTCCGGATTCTTGTGCTTCATGGCCCGCAGCTCCAGCGTGATCGGCGAGAGCGGCGGCGCGGTGATCTGATTGATCGTCTCCTTGACATCCTCCTGGGCGCGTTCGCCGAGGGCGTCCATGGCCTGCTCGGCCGAGATCGAGCCTTTCAGTACGGCCCTGGCGGCGTTGGCGGCATCCTGGGCCCAGGATGCCTTCTGGTCGGCGACGGTCGTGCGGAAGAAAGGGCGAGGAGGGATGGGGCCGTGGCCGAACTCCTGGATCGCGGCCACATACGCCACTTTCGTGCCGTCGGGATAAGTTGCGCCGGGGAACCAGCCGACTTTCGTCTCGACCCCGGCGAGTTCCTTCAGCCGATTCTCGAGCGTGGCGAATGCCCTGGAGTTGGAGCGCTCCATTTTCATATTATCTACAGTCCCGGCTCGATCGCCTCGCAATCGACGAGAGCAATTCAGATAACTTATTGTATCGCTTGTCGCAAAGCTGGCACATCGGCTCAATGCGAGGGATAGGCGAGGGGCTGGATTTGCCCATCACACTGCCCGTTTTTCGCCGGAACATCCGCCTGTAAATCATCAGATTTCTGTAGCGGATCGCAACCATTCAGTCGATCCAAATCGGATTGGCGCAATCCGTTATAGTCGGAGGTTTTGCAAAAGATAAAACTGGTGAATATTGGCGTCGGATCCCCGCCACAATGTTTGCAGCAAATTCCTTCCGGTGTCCCCATCACGTATGTCCTTCCCGGCTCGAAGATCAGGCCTTTCCGCCGCAAGTATTGAAAACCACCATCCGTCTCGCCCATGCCAGCACCGACAATCTGGACGTGCGTGGAGGTTTCGGCGGATAAATAGTATCCGCGCCACGGCAGGAATAATTCGCTTGGTTTCAATATTGGATCATATTTCATGTAAATCCCGATTATCACAAATCAAGACCTTCTGCCAGCATAAACAACGATCATCACCACCCATTCCCGAACCAGAATCCGGCCCGGCCCGGGACGGCGGTCGAAGCATAGAAGCCCCCGACGCTCGCCACCTGGAGCAAGGCCAATAGCTGCTGCCCGTAGGGCGTCGTCTGGAGCCAGTACTGCCATTGGTTCGGGGCCGGCGGCGGCTCCATCGTGACGCTGATCTTGTCGATGGTCGCCCCCACCATCACGCCGGGCGTCTGCCCGGTCGCGATCAGCCCTGCCAGGCAGAGAAGGTGGGCCGTCATCTGATTGAGCGCCAGCGTCTGCTGCGCCGGATTCATGCCGCCTATGTAGCAGCCGCCGTAGCGGTTGCTGACATAGGCGGTGGCCGTGTCCCAGTAGACCTGGATCATGGCCTGGGGGTAGGTGGTCGTATTCGCATACGCCGGGAACAGCGCCCGGAACTTGGCATCGTCGTATGCGATGCAGGGCATCAGCCCGCCTTCTTCTTGTTGACCATCGGCTTGATGGTCTCCCTGTCGCCGTCCTCCCTGAAGTCCTGCGGGACGATCGGGCAGGCGTCGGTCTTGCGGTCGTGCGTGACCATATCGGCCGCCGCGACCTCGGGGTCGACCTTGGCCTTCTTGACGGTGATGTAGCCGTTGGCCATGTGCTGCCTGAAGGAGAAGTCTTCCTTCAGCCAGTCCATGTCCTCGTCGGAGACGGCCGTGTGCACCCCGAGCGGGGTCCGGAGATACTTGTGGTTCATCCCGGACCCGCCCTTGATCACCACGCTCGCCTCGGCGACGTTGATGCCCTGCGGGCCGTGGTTGCTGTAGCGGACGTATTCGTTCGAATTCGACATGGTTGAATAGACGTGATGCATACTGATAACCTTTTGTTGTTTCTAGATCCCGCTATATCTCACGCAGGCCCACGGGCGCTTCACCATCACGCCCGCCGTGGCGTTCGAGTAGTCTTCCTCGTAGCCCTTGGTGAGCTGCTGCACGCCCAGGACCTGGAACTTGGCCGGGACGAGCTGCGCGAAGGTGCGGCCGTCGTCCGAGGACAGGTCCTTGACCGCGTCGGCGAAGAGGTAGAACACGTTCGAACCGCCGTTGGCGCCGTTGAGCTGCGGGGCGGAGACCACGCGGCATTTCGGGTAGGTCTGGGTCAGCCACGCGCGCACGCTCAGGCCGTAATCCGTGGTCACCGACAGGTACTGGTAGTCGGCGGTCGCGAGCGCCAGCGTCGTCGCCACGTCCTCGGGGTTGATCGTGTCCTGGGACTGGGTCTGGAGCTGGGCGAACGCCGTGATCAGGTCGGCCGTGATCTGCTGGAAGTTCTTGGTCGACCACAGGGTGGAGCTGCCGGTGCCGGTCGCCGCCACGTTCTTGTAGGCGGGCAGGCCCGGGTCGTTCAGGAACCCGTAAGTGAAGTTGTTGCCCGCGTTGTAGCCGTAGAAGCCCACGGCGTTGCGCTGCTGCTCGAGGACGAGGCCCGCCGACTCGCGCTTGCGGCCGGCGGTGTCGACCATGATGCGGGCCGAACGCTTGGCCTCCAGCACGTCGACGCGCATGCCCAGCTCGAAGCGGACCACGGTGCGCGGCACCCAGTTCTCGTTCCAGCTCGCCAGCGGGACCACCGTCTGGTCGCCGTAGGGGACGGCCGTGCCGGTGTTCTCGATGATGCCCTGGACGATCTCCTCGTCTTCCCAGCTGCCCGCGGTGTTGATGCCGACGATCTCGTCGATCTTGCGGGCCGCCGTCATGACCATGACGAAGCCGGGCAGGAACTGCTGGAGGAACTGGAGCTGCACGGGGATGCTGCCCTGGGTGACGCCGCCCTGGATCGAGTCCATGCCGAAGCCCTCGTCGACGATCTTGTCGAAGCCGCCCAGGCCGATACGGCGCAGGTCCTCGTAGTCCTCGACGTTCTTGAACGCGAACGGCCGGACGCTCTGGGCATCCAACGCGGTGTGAATGATGGTTTCCATGGTGTGTTACCTCTGATGTTGGATGGTTAGTTGGTGAGCTTGATCACGGCCAGGCCGCCGCCGGTATTGGCGGTGAAGCGGTCGACCACGCAATTCGGCACGAGCACGTTGGACGGGCCGGTCATCGCCTCGGGGCTGCCCGAGCTGGCGACCGTCTGGCCGCTGGTGTTCAGCGTGTAGGTGCCGGTGCCGCCGGTGCCGCTGCCGTAGGCGGTGATCACCGTGTTGGGGGCCACGCCCGCGCCGAAGACCTGCTGGCCGACGAGCACCTGGCCGGAGGTCAGGGTGCCGATCGTCAGCGTGTCCACGCCCGCCGAGGTGGTGATGTAGGCCGCCGAGGCCGCGAACGCCGGTGCCGGGCGATTGTCGGCCGTCATGGCCGTCGCCGAACCCACGGTCTGGCTCACGCTGATCGTGTAGGTGCCCGTGGTGCCGGTGCCGGTGCCCAGGGCGGTGATGCGCGTGCCGGGGGTGACGCCGGTGCCCGAGATGATCTGGCCCACGGAGAGCTTGCCCGCGGCGACCGCCGAGACCGTCAGCGTGGTGGTGCTGATGGTGCCGGTGAAGCTGGTGGTCGGCGTGATGCTGTTGAGGTTGCCGGTGAGCGGGTCGTAGGTCACCAGGTCGCCGACGCTCGCCGGGCCCGGGAGGTTGACCCAGAAGTAGCCCATCGTGGCGAGCTGGCCGATCGAGTAGTCGGGCAGGATCAGGGTCGGGGCCAGCGGGCCGTTCGCCCCGGTCGTGCCGTAGGATGCGTAATCCTTGGGATTGATCAGGATACCCGCGAAGATGCCGTTGCCGCCGACCTGGGCGGTGCCCGCCAGGGCGCTATTGCCCGTGGGGTCGGGGTTGCCGCCGGAGCTGACGGTGTAGGCGTGGCCACTGCGTGGGCGGCAACCTGGGCGGGAGCAACCTTAGCGGGCGTGGGGTTAACCTTCCCCTTCCGCTCGGCGATCACCTTCTCCAGTTCCGCCTTCGCCGCAACCTCGCCGGCGTGCTCGATGTACTCGTCTTCTATCCGGGGATGCTTCACCTCGAACACGTTCATCGCACGGAGCCGGGCGAGGGTGACCCGTCGGGCGTCGGCGGGGGGCAGGGAGTAAAGAACGTCGTGCGTGCTAGGCTCGGCGATCCGGCCGTTGGGGAGCCGGTGGCGGGCCGGGGCGTGGGCGGTTAAGATCGACATGGGGTGGGCCTCTATGACAGGCTTGCCTCTCGGCCCCGTGGGTGTGTCCAGCACTCGCGGGGCCATTTTGTTTCTGAGTGCCGTTCACTCAGGACAATGGAATAATACTCTATAGCCGTTGCTACGTCAATAGCTTGAATCAGAATTTCTTTCTGCTTGTCTATTTTCGTGGCTGTTGACAAAGCAGTATTTGCGGGATAGGCTTGGCCAGTGAGATGATTTCGACTTCATCGCCAGGGGGCGGACGAGATGGCAAGAAAAAAGGTGGCGGTGGACGAGCCGATAGGACCCCTATTAGCTCAAAATCTTTACAGGCTTGGATATGGCGATATTGTAATTCGAAGTGCCGATATTGCCAGGCTTGTGGCCCAAAAGACGGGCGAGAGCTTCTCGCGGCAGCGGGTCTCTTCGATCTTGAATGCGGTCCGGGTGGAACCGGAGACGATCGAGTTGCTTGCTTCGGCTTTGGGCGTCTCGCCGGACGAGCTCACCAAGAAGCAAGAAGGGTGACACAGGTCGATCAGGCTTTGAGCGATCCGTCCAGCTTTCGGAGTGCAACTTTGTATCGGAGCTCTCTGCCTTCACACATAGTGCGAATCAGCACACGCGCAGCAATGGCGGTCCGAGCGTCTTTGAACAAGATCGGTTCGCAGTGCTTTGACTCGGGATCGCAATGATTTGGCATCTCTAAATCGTCGAGCATTTCGCCTTTACTGTCGAGGAGTACCCATTTGCCGCGATAAGGGGCGATGCGGGAATCGCTGTCAATTTGAACGGGACCCTCGGCCCGCTCGGCCGCCAGAGCCAGCTTTCTCAAGGCTGGGGTTAGCAGGTAGGTTGGGTCGGGTTTGCCCGGCCAACCCCGCTTCTCCGCGGCGTGAACGTCGTCGCGAAAGAGCTCGAGCCAATCGTCCAACGAGCAATCGCACGCCCCGGCCCTAAGATCGCGTTCAATCAGTACGCGTAAAGGGGCCGCAAGTCGGCAGCTATCGCACTCCCTCTCAACTTCTTTCTCTGAGCATTCCACTATGAGGTCGTGATACAGATCCTTTATGGCGGTCACCGCTATCATCCCGCCGTGCTCTTCTACGAATTTCTGATATTCGTGGAATGGCAGACCCGAACCCCTAATATTCTCATCTGCGCACCTCTTCCTCTTCCGGGGGCTTGGTTGCCCCCGCCGCCTGAATAATTCGGCTTCAGCCTGCCTATATGTCTGGATCGACTCAGGGTTCCCCAGTTTGACGCCCTTGCGCCCATGGATGGTTCCGTACCACTGGTCGTCACCTTCACGCTGCCAGGGCCTTTTCACGGGGCGTCCCACGGCGCACCTCCGCCAAACGTCTCAGTAAAGCGCCCAGAATGACGGAGTAAGGCGGAAAGTCAAGTTCGAAATAAAATAGTTGAGATATCACGGTTTCATTTACGTGAAATCCGTGAAATTAAACAAGCGAATCTGCATACGTCGGGCGACTGTACATCCGTGTACGGAGCGGAGATCGGGGACCTTTGCCGCCCACCGGCCGCCGCGTTGCGGCATGCGTCGTCCGCCCCTCGACAACGCCCGTGGGGTGTAGGATAAGGCCACGTTGCCGCCCACGTGGGTGGCCCCGATTGATGGGCGACAGGGGCCGGGCGTTGTGACGTCAAACGTTCAAGGATCTCCGTTAATCCACCCGTGGGGCGATTCAAAGATCCGAGAGTTCCCAACTTGAAGTGGACGAAAATCCACCGCCAGGCTAACCTTGGCCGTGAATCGCCTCATGATGACGTCGTCAGGAAATCTGAAGGTTGCGAGTAATGTCGAAGTTGACGAACTGTCCGGATTGCGGGGGAGTCGTAAGTAAGCAGGCGAAGGCCTGCCCAAGATGCGGACGGCCGATACAACGAAGGTTGTTGGGTGGCCTCAAGAAAACGCTGGGGTGCGGGTGTCTCGTGTTGTTCATCGCCTGGATGGCCGCGACGGGAATCGCCGTGCTCATGAACGTCAGGCCGACCAGTAAGGTTAACAGTGTGGCCTTGCCCCCACCATCCCTGCCCGTGGTTGAGCCATCCTCAAACCTCGGCCCTTCTGACCTGAAGCCTGGTGACATCGTCGACATTTTGAAGCCGACGATGTTCTCTGAACGGGCTTTCGCCAACCCGGGTGTGAACTTACGAACCCTCAAGAATGGAGAGCAGAAGTTCGCGGGCGGCGTTGGTAACACCGGCCTGGTTGTTGGAGGCGACTCGGCGGCAGTCAAGATCCGGCTCCACAGTCGCGGCTGGGAGGGGCGAGAGGGGTGGATCCCCAGGGCCAGCGTCCGCAAGCAGCCGACTGAAGAGGAGTCGACGAAGGACGTCGAGCATGGCCTCACGCTGCTCAAGCGTCGAGAGATCTACGCCGAGCTCCATCGGGTGGGGTCAATTGCCAACCTTGAGGCCGATCGTCGCGTTCCGCAGCTTGAGCCTCCTTTCGATCAGCAGACATTGCTTGATCGCGAACGCCGCAGGCAGGAGTGCTACGAAGCATTCGAGAAGGAGCTCGACAGACAGGTAATGGATCGCTACGGGTTGAGCATCAATGTCGGCCGGCTGATCTACCACGAAGGCGAAGAGAACACTTGGCCCTGGCCCGAGGTCAGGAAGTCCGACCTCCCGCCCATCGACCAAGTGCAAGACCCGCGACGGAGTCAGGCTCCCGCACCGCAGCCAGTTCCGCACCCGCAGCCAGAGCCGGAAGCCGCACCATTCGGCGAGCCGATCCCTGAAGACGAGAACACCGAGCCTCAACCAAAGCGGAGGGCTCCTGAGCCCAAAAAGAAAAGGTCGAAGCCCCTCGCGGAGACTTCGACCATTCGTGAGGCTTCGAACGCATTCCGCGCGGCGAGGCTCATCGACTCGCAGGGAGAGGCTGCTAAGGCCGTCGAGGCGTATCGCAAGTTCCTTAAGGATTACCCCAACGCCGAAGCGGCTGGATACGTGAAGACCAGGCTCAAGGCACTGACGGGGTCGGATCAGTAGCCGCCAATAATTGAGGTCAATCTGCAGGCCGCCTATAGCCACCCCACATGTGGTAGGCCGTCCCCAGTCTCGACCATGGAACTTGGCCGGAAACCGTGGCGGGACTGATTCAGGCGTTGGGGAGTCCGGCGTCTATGCTCTATATTTGTGATCACATGTCAGATTGCCCGACCAGCCAAATGACCGCTGCGATCACGTAAACCTTGAGCATTGCGTGAGTCTTTCGTTGAATGGAGTTCATCGGTCGAACGGGGTAGGCTAACCAAGTAACCCCCGCTTGCGAAAGCGTGTTTGGCTTCCGGCGACTCAGGATACGGCCGATGGAGGCTGGGTCGGGTAACGCCCTCGGATAATCCACGCGATGAGACAGCCGCTCGGCTTGGGACGTACTCTTATGATTGACATTCGTCATTGGGTCGAAACCACCGCCTTTCATGAAGCAGGTCATGCTATGGCTGCGGCCCACTACGGCATTCCTTTTTCGAAAGTATGGATTCTTAAGCGGACGAACTTCGAGATTCGATGTGGCGAGATCCTCGGCCAATTAATCCGCATCAACGCGATCGACAAACCCAGTTTCTTCGGTAGGGTAGAGGACGCCAAAGCGGAGGCAGTCCTGTCGTTTTGTGGGCCCCTCGCCGAGTGTCGGCCTTATCCACCCGGCTGCCTGCATCCAGACTTTGGTAGCGCCAACCTAAACGATTGGCTCGACGCACGAAGTATCCTTCGTTTTGCAACGACTCCATGCTCGAAAGAGGGCCTAGAGCCCTTCAAAGAAGACGATTTGCAACAGACCAAGTCTCTAGTCGACGAGTTACTCAACGAATGCGGCAGTGAGGCAATGAGGCTTGTTAGTAAGAACTTGCCAGCCATCGAGAGGATCGCCAGAGGACTTCTCTCCCATTGGGAACTCATGCCTAGCGAGGTGCAATGGCTGTGCGGGTTGGATGGATCACCGCGTTGCGTCTTCTAACGCAAAAACAGGCCACCCACGGGCGTGGTGGGTCTGCAATCCAGGGGAGCAAGATTTGTCCTGGCATGATCCCCAAGAGTCCGGATTAGGGATGACATCCGGTTTCACGAGTCGGGCGGCCCGATCGCCGATCGGCTCTTTTGGCGTAGCAAAGCGCTGTTTGCTCAGCTCGGCGGCGTGCTAAGAAATTTCGGGCCATACCCCGCGGACGCTGCCTCTATGGCGTATCAATGATGCGAAGTCGGCACTTAACGGATTCGGCGTGACCGGATTTCCTGAAGCATCAAGGTAGAGACAGCCAAGCTCATCTTCCGGAAGTTGGGCGAACAATTCCTGGGCTTTCGCCTTGGCCTCTAGCCAATGAATCTTCATCTCCCTCAAGTCGACCTCTCTCGCGAGGTTTTCCGATAGGAGGTCGTCGGGTCGAAAATTTGAGTGCCGATTCATGAAATCCAGCATGAAATCCGGTGTAAATCCCGGATCTTTGCTGCAGGCAGCCCACACCACAGCGCCAACACTTAAATACTTCTCGTCGATCTGAAGAATATCAATAAAATCTCTGATTTCATGCCTGCCGACACATGCCAGGGCTTTATTGGTGGCCAAATCGGCTGGATGCAAGCAATAGCCGAAATCTTCATCTTTCTGAACGGGGAAGAATCTGAAAGCGGTGTCGTTGACCCAATCCAGGCGAATGCTATCCTCGCCTTTACTGATTTGAGCTCGATGAACCCCGTCGTGACGGATCTTCCACTCGACTGAGTAGCCTAAAAATTCCAGAAACTTCGCATCTTCCGAGGCGCATAATGACACAATTACTGACATATCATTAAATATGTCGAGATCGCTGGAGAAGCGCAGCCACCCTTCTCCGCGATTGATTGCGGCACCGCCGGCGATGTATGATTCGGGATTCCGGTTGGCAGCCAGTATGCGAGCAACCTCCCTTTGGAAGGGAGTTAGAGGCATCCGACAAGCCTGCTCGCATTGGAGTGAGATTCGTCGGCAGGGCAAGGCTCGACAGCTCGAGTCCGAAGCTTCTGCGACCAGTAAAAGCCTTCCTGGCCACCGTGAACCCGCAGGCCTTTGACAACGAACGGGATCATTTCCTCGGAGATGTTCAGGTTTCTTGGCGAATGCCAGAAACACTGCCCGTAGAACTCCTGGAAAAGACGATTGGCCAAAACTACTTGCTCGCTCCAAGCTTCAGGAGTCGCGGGCAAATTTTGGTGAACATAAAGTCCAGACATCACCTACCCCTCCTTTCAACTGGAGAGTTAATGGCCAAGTCCGATGATTCTTCCTAACCAGAGCCGACAGTTCGGTCAGCATCCACCGGAACATTGTTCCTGTGTACTGATCTTATCTGACCACAAATCGTTGTCAACTAAGGACGCCGCCAGCAGACACCTGCAACCGTCAGCAGACGCCAACAACCTCTATTTCGACAATAACTTGCGAATTGTTCGGCGAAACAGTTTGGGAGTCCGAAATCCGTAAACTAGTTTACTCTGGACACCTAGGATCATGGCCACCAATGGGTGGGATTCACGGACTCCCTTTGCTGTTTGCCGCCCGGTCATGACGCCCCCACCGCCGCCAGTCATGGCATCTGTACGAGGTGCCCACGCCACCCACCAGCGTGCCGCCGGCAACGGCGGGCGGCATGAACGTGTGGACCACGTGGACCGGTTGACGGTGCCCGTGGGCGGAAGGGGTGTCCGGTGGGCGGAAGGGGTCTACTCAGGCGGTGTGTCCGGTGGCCGCGGCGGTGGTTGACCGGTGGACGGCGTAGCATCCCGGCCACTCGTCCGGGCCACCCACGTGGCTGCCGCAGGCGGCCGGACGGTGCGTGACCTCACGACCGCCGGTCTCCGATTCACCCACTCGGTTGGTCGGTAGGACCGGACACGCACCGCAGGCAATCCGCCAACGTAACCTCCTAGGGTTCGCTGGCGAACAGCCCGAGGGAGTTGCCACCCAGGGGATGGCCGCCCCAGCGGGCGCTCCCGGGCTCACCGTGACGTCACGCACCTGATGCAGTCCGCCTTGGACACCTCGTGCTCCTTTCCCCGGAAGCTCCCGCGACGTTGGGAACAGAACCAGGTCGGATTGCATCCGCATCCCGTCTCCCAATCTCTGTCGACGGGCGTGCGATAATCACACGCCTCGATGATCTCGAGGATCTCCAGGTGTTGATTGAGCCGCGAGATCGGGGCGAAAACCCCGGTCGGTCGCGGCTCATCGCTTTCTGGGACGACATCGACGATTGGCTCGGCCCGGATGCTGGGAGGCATCGACGGAAGTTCTACGCCTCCCCTTGCCAGGAACTCGCGGTATCCTGGACGATGCGCCGGATGGCTTGGGTCGGCGAGTTCGCAAAGCCGCTTGACTCGCATCTTCACAGCCAGGCATTCGCCGCCTTCAAAGGGGCATGTCCCGCATCTCTGCATCGAGGATCCTCGTCATTGGGTGATTGTGAAAGTGCCCCCGCCGCTCCCGTAGGCCCCGAGGCAGAGGACTGCGCTGGATGGGTCGAGCGAGAACACGAGCATAAACGCAGGCGGGCAGGTGTAACTGCTGGAGATGGGGCCACATCCTATGCGAGACGTACATGGTGGCGAACCAGGCCCGGGGCAGTCGCAGCCGAACCCGTAGACGTCCTGCATGGAGAGGCCCACGCCGAAGCTCCATCCCCCTGTGGGGTTCAAGGTCAGGCTGTACGAGACGGTTCCCGACGACGCCGGGCAGGAGCCGGCGGCATCGAACGTCCCCGCCTGCGACCCCTCCCAGTTATAGAAGCCGCCGCTGTTGAGTCCTAAGTACGTCAGCGTCGTCGTGCCATTCTTGGAATCGGTGATCGTCAGGTCCGTGAGCTCGAACGAGTAGGGTCCGCATTGCCCGCTCGGCCCGGGGATGCAGATCCATCCCATCGTGGCCGGTATCGGCGACGCGGCAGTCATCTTGATCTGCTGATTGCGGGTGGTCCCGGCGCAGATGTTGGGGGCACCCGTGATCGTGCGATTGAAGAATCCGGGGTAACTGACCGTGGCACTCCAACTCGGAAGGGTGCCGGTGAATGGCCCTAGCGCGAGCGTGAGTAGGCCCGATGCATCGGTCGTCCCGGTGGCGCTGAGGCCCCCGGCTCCCGTCATCGTGACCGTGGCCCCCGGGAGCGGATTGCCGGTGTCGGGGAAATGGACCTGGCTCCCGCAGCCGATCACAAACCAGTTGACGGTGAAATAGCCGATCGGCGGCAGATTGACCGTCGCGGCATTGCTCGGCCCGCAGTTCACGCCCTTCGTGATGGTTACCGTTGAGGTGTCCGTGCCGTAGCCGGTCGCCGTCGTCGTCCGAGTGTAGGTGCCCGTCGGGACCTTCGGGAAGCATGCGAGCGTGGCCACCGTCGCCGTGGCAACCGCCCCCGAGCCGGACGACGATGCGAAGCTCACCGCGGGGGCACTCGTGTAGCCCGAGCCTCCCGAGTTGACGATGACGGACCCGATGGTGATGGCACTGGCCGTCGCGTTGGCCGCCGCCCCGGTCCCGCTGGGGTCCGTGATCGTGACGGCCGGCGAGACGTAGAGCGTGCCCCCGCCGGCCGAGATGGAGGTGAAGCGGAGGGTCGCCGTCGCCCAGGCCCCGGTCCCCGATCCGGCCGCCGAGAATCCGACCGACGGTGCGAACTTGTACCCGGCCCCGCGGTTGGTGATCACCAGGTTCTGGACGGCACCCCCGACGACATCGAACGTGCCCACGGCCGCGGTCGTCGGCGTGCCCCCGGAGAACGACAGGGCGTAGCCCGTGCCATCCGTGAACCCGCCGCCCCCGGAGTTGAGGGTCAGGTTGTCGACCTGGCAGGCATAAGAGACGGTCGCCCTTGAGCCGGTCGTTGCCCCGCCGATCGCGAGCCGGGGATTCGTGTACCCCGTGCCGGGCGAAGTCATCGACGCGGACGGGACGCCCCCGGAGAGGATGGCCGTCGCCGTGGCCCCGGAGCCACCACCGCCCGAGATGGTCACCGTCGGCACGTTGGTGGGATCGTATCCGGTGCCATGCGGGGAGACGTTGACGGCGATGATCTGGCCGGTGGTCAGGACGGGGCCGTAGGTGTTCGTGCCGTCAGACAGCGTGACGCTGGCCCCGGCGACCCTGGCCCCCGAGCAACCGTCGGTCACGATCACGCAAGACTTGCAGGACGGCTTGCCGCAGCACGGACACCCCGGATTGTCTCTCTTCCAAGCCATGTCTCAGGCCTCCTCGGGCGGGCAAGGGACCACGAAGGCGAACCAGTAGCGTCCCACCCTCGAGAGGGCCACGAGCGAGCCGGCGGCGATATCCGTGTTGCCCATGTTGAACGCTTGGTCGTCGTAGATGCCTACGGGGGCATTCACCCCGTCGAAGGATTGGATGGTCACGTTGCCCCGGCCCGGCACGCCGCCGGAGAGCTTGGGGATTCCGCCGGATTTGACCGTGGCCAGGGTGGACGTGGGCCCGACGTTCAACCCGATCTGCATGCCCTGCGGCCCGCGGCGGACGCTGATTCCATCGCTTCCCGAGACGTTCAACGCCTGTTCGATCGCGGAGAGTACCTTGTCAATCCAGGAGTCGACGGACGACACGCCCGTGACCATTCGCTCGATTCTGGCTGGGGGTGGCATGGAAATTGTCTCGATGTAGGGTGGATGAAGGGCGGGTTGAGGGTGAAGTGTTGATGTAGTGCGAACCGGCGGGGTGATCCCGGCCGGTCAATCAGCATCGCCCTTCGGGGCCGGTTCGTCGTCGTACGCGGGCTCGTCCCCGGGGACGATGGAGATCCCGCCCAGGGGCAGGCCCACGGGCACCGCGAATAGCAGGTCGTTGACCGGCAGGAGGATGACGAATCTGTCGGCCGGGATCGGGAGCGTGGAGACGCTGTAGACGACCTCCGACCGCCTCGGGACGAGGGACTCGCCCTCGAACTCGTGCAGCACGACCTCACCGCGGCCGGGCATGCCATCGACGCAGGCAGTGATACCGTTGGGACCAACTTTGCCGATCATGATCAGATTCCTTGAATGTGGACTTGGTAACTTGAAGAAATTACGATGTCCGAACGAGTGTTGACCGGTTGCCCTGGCCGCCCACCGATGCCGCGGGAGTGATACCCGCACGCTCCGGAAGTCCAGCCGTTTCGCCGGTCCCACCCGTCCCACCCCCACCCGCCCGCCAAGGCCCCTGGCTGCCCAGTAGGGCGTCCCGCATGCCCGGGTGGACGAGAGGGTGGGCGAGGTGCGTGGATCGCGTGGGCGGGCGGACAGATTGTGTTGCTGGGAGGGTTGGCGGGTGGGACAGATGAAGGTGGGTGGCCGTTCACCGAAGGTTAACCGAACTGGTCAGACCAGTAATCACGATTGGTACTGATGCGAATGATGTGACAGGCGGGAGGTCAGGGTACTTGCCGCCCACCGCGGGGCGTGGCCACCGCCGGACGTGAGCGGTGGGAGGGTGATTGCCACCCACCGCAGTGCTAACGCCGGACGGGTAGGGCTCACAACTCGGCTGCGACCGTCCGCCAGGCGTCCACCGACGCTGCGAACACGCCGCTCACGAAATTCGCGTCGGTCCAAACGCGTGCGGCCTGGACGTCCCTCGCGATCCCTCGCCAGAGCCTTCGGCGTCCCGCGGGATCGTCGACGAGAGCGGGGTCCACAATGTTCGCGAACTCATCGCAGGCCCTGGCGGGTTGACGGTCGATATTGGTGAAGTAACCGGCCACATCCTCATCGCCCCCGAGTTCATCGGCGAGCCTGGCCAGGCGTTCGAGCTGAACGCGGGTGGCAACGTTGTCGGCCCATGCTACGCCGCAATCGTGCCCGAGCTGGAATCGTTCGTCGGCCCTGGCGAGCTTGACGGGGTATTCGCCACCCACGGCAGGGGTGATGGTGCTGGCGTGGGCGGGGTTGGCCAGGCGGACGGGGCGGGATTCGGCGTGAGTAGAACGGGCGGACTGGCGGTCAAGGGTAGCGGTCGTCATGGACAGGGTTCCTCAGTTGAAGTCAAAACGGTTCTCAGGACTAACCGGGCGCTCACGTGGCGACCGGCGTTGATCGAGGGGCGTTGATCTCGGTGCACTTATGATGTGCTGGTGGTATCAGTGTTCACGAATGGGTCTGATTTGTGCGATCGGGCGGGTACGGGCGGTGGATCTCAGGTCGTTGCGGGAGCACCGATCGACCGGACGGCCTTGGCGAGGTTGATCAAGGCGAGACGGGCGGGGACGTCCACCGGTTTGGCGGCGGTCGTGATGCGTCGTCGGCGACGTTTGTGGCTGCGTGGCATTGGGTGAGGTTCCTGTTGAAGGTCGAGTGGTGAAGGTTCGAGGTTGTGGGAGGCGACCCAGGAAGGGCGTCCGGTCGTCGGAGGTGACCACCTTGCCTCCCACGCGAGCGGTGTGGCGTGGCCCGTCCCCTTTCAGTTCATTGACGGTTCAAATCGTCGGGTCGGGTGATAAGGCGGATTGGGCGCTGCGGAAGATTCGGGAGGCGTGATCGGCCCTGACCGTCGCCAGGCCTTGAGGTCGTCCAGACATGCCGGGCAGAGATGCCAGGTGAACTCCTCGAACTCGGCGGGGTCGAGGATCTTCACGGGCTTGATCTCAAGGAGGTCGAGTTGGCGGCGGCATTTGTCACAGAGGGTGACTTGCACGATGCGGGTTCCTTCGGTGAGGCGGGAGTGATGAGAAGGGGACGTGCGTTGAACGTGCTCACATGGCACGCGAACGGAGGGTTAACGGTTCCTGACGAAAGTTTACTTTTGACGACAGTGGTCCAGGCTTGCTCCAGGCAAACTGGACGTGGTCCAGGCATAGTCCATGGAACGGGATTGTCGTATCTGTTTGGTGGCTCTAGGTCTACGCCAATTGGTCCATGTGGTCCATGCAATGGCGGGGGGTGGAACTCTCTCTATAGGGTCTAGCTAGGTATCCCACCTGTTTTTCTTATGTGCGTAACTTTCTATTTTGCATGGACCACGTGGACCAAAGAAGAAAACAGAGGTATAAAGCGTTAGCATGCAAAGGTTTAAGCGTGGCCCAGGGAAGCCACTTCTTCCCTGGACCATGCCTGGACCAATAACGCTTTCCCTGGACCACGCCATGGAGTGCCCACAACCCCACCGACTGATCAGAACGGCATGTCACTGGCTTGGCCTCCACCACGCGAGTCGACGAGCGTCTCCGGCGGCTTCAGGCCGACCCCGACGTATGTTCGCACGTGGCCCCCATTCACACGCGGGCGACCGTTTTTGAGACCGGGGATCGCCGAGTTCAAGTTGCGGCCGAACGTCGCCTGGTTCCACGGCTCCTTGATCCCCTGCGGCGTGCACCACGCCCGATACCTCTCGTAGATCTCCGATCGCTCGCAGTCCTCTTCCGCGTCGACCACGCAGCACTCTCGCAGGAATGCGAGAATCGGGCTGTTGAGCTCTCGCATCGCCTCCTTGGCTTCGGCACCGCTCGCCGGCTGGGTGAACCGGCCGTTCTTCAGCAACTGCCGGAGGCCTTCGAGCGACCAGAGGAGAATCCCGGGAAGCTCTGCGGCCAACGCGTCGTCGAGCCCGAAATCCTCCCGCCCCTGGAATGTCCGGACGAACTTCAGAGCCAGCATCCGGTTGTCCAGGCTGCCGGATGAGTTGCTCAGCCGGAGCATTTCATTGCTCGCCATCGTGACCCGGGCGGAAAGCTTCCCGATCCAGTGTTCGCGGTTCTTGCGGTTGATGTCCAAGGAACCGTCGCCCGTGATGGAGAGCAGCCGTTCGATGGCGACCGTCATATTCGTCCGCGGGTCCAGTTGGACGTCATCGAAGATCGCGGCCAGCTTGCCGATCATCGGCGATAGCCCGAATTCGCCCGCCATCGACAGGAGCGACGGGGCACACGTGTTGTGCTCGCCGATTAGCAGCTTCAGGGACCGGAGGATGGTCCCTTTGCCCGCGCGACTGGCGTAGCCGTTCACAGGGTGGGATAGGTGAAATCAGGGGACGTTCGATTCAGGCGTGTGGATCGGCAAGAGGGAGGGGGGCGCTTGGCCGCGACGGTCCGCTTCAAAGCAGGTCGTCAGGTAATCCAGCACGTTGCGACCCTGCTGACGACAGGTCGCCACGACCGTCAGCATCCGCTCCACGAACCGACTCCCGTCTACGCTGTCGGTCCCGCCACTGATCCGTCGCCAGATCACCGCGTGTCGCAACGCCCGCTCGACCACGTTGTTCGTCGGCTCGACTCCCCTGACTCGCGCGAACGTCCACAGGCCTTCTTCCACCTTCAGGATCTCGAAGCAGGTCGCCGCGGTCTTCGCGCACGAGCACCGCGATCCCTTCTCAAGGGCCTCCTTGACCTCGCGCCGCAACCGTCGCATTCGCTCATGGAATTGCCCCCAAGGCACGGTCCCATCGCACTCGGTGCCAATGGTGAAACAACCGGTCCGACAACGAGAGCAACGGCCTCCCGATCCGCTCATCATCGCCGCCTCGGTCGATCATGGCCTGGAAGTCGCGCGCAGATGGGCCCAGCAGGCCTGTCGCCCGAATGCCTTGATCCATTCATACGCGCTGTAGCGGTCGCTCCCGACCGCCTTGTCGCCCTGGCTCCCCAAGAGGGCACGGGCGACCTCGCCGCTGCGGTTCTTGGCGATGGTGAAGGCGGTGCAGGACGAGGTCACCGTCGCCCACAACCAGACCTTGACACGACCCTGACGCCACGACGTCTCGTCGATGTTCACCACGTCGGCATCGTGGACCGAAGTCGCCAGTTCGTTGTATGGGGCCTCCAGGGCCACGGTCGACTGCCGTTCCAGCTTGGAGATCATGCCGGTGGAGATCGACAGGGTGAACAGATCCCTGACCATCTGCTGGATCTGTCGCTTGCTGAGGCGATAGGCCCCGGCGAGTACGGCCAGCACGGCTTGGAGGTAGGGGCCGAAGCAACCGGCAGGGACCCCCGCGGGCAAGGTGCCACACGTCGTCTCGCCGCAACCGAGGCAGATCAAGCGATGGAGCCGATACTCGTCGACGAGCGGCTCGATCTTGGGTAATTCCGCGACTTGATGAATCAGGGGCTCGGGGTCATCGCCCGAGAGCCCTTCACCGCATCGGCGGCAGACGGTCGGCTTGCACTCAGTCGTCGCGCGAATCAGCTCGGGCGGGGCCAACGCGCGGTGAGCCTTGCGATGTCCCGATTGGCCGCCCCGTTTCTTCCCCGTGGAGGGAGTGGGAGGCTTGCGGCTTCATCCCGATCGGATCAGAGGAGGGAGGTTTGGACGAATTGGTCGAGTTGAGCTTCAGCCGATTTTCAAGATCCTTGACGCGCGCTTCCAGTTGGGCGAGGCGTTCGTCATAGAACGCGGCGAGCGCGAGGACCGCCGCTTGGACCTCTGGCGAAGCCGTTTCCCACAACGATTCTGGAAGCGGAGGCGTTGGGGCCATGCTGGAAAGATAGTCACGCCATTCGGAAACAACAATCCCAGGCTGTGAACGGCTACCGACTGGCACCGAACATGAACATGAATTTCTGATACTTCGTGATCCTCGTCAGGTTGTATCCGAACCACTGCTGGAGGCACTCGATCGATTCCGTGTCGTCCCCCCAGATCTCGTTCATCAGTCGCAGCCAGCGGGTGGGCGGCGGGGCGGCGGCATCCCATGGGTAGCTCAGGGCGTTGGTGGCGAACAGCCGCGGCGTCGGGGCCATCGTGCAGGGCCGGCCTTCGAGATACAGCTTGATGTTCACGATCGCGTTGGACGCGACCATGATGTCATCAAGCGACCAATCCGGAGCCTCCCCCTTTCCGATCCACCCGAATCCGCCGGGGCAGGCGAGGGTGTCGACTGCGATTAAGGTGTCCAACGATTGCATGACGTCGGCGACGAAGGATTTCGTCAGCTTCTTCAGCTTCGGCTTCTCGTTGTCGCCGGCCTCCCCATCCGGGTTGCCCGAGTTCCTCATCCCCCATCGCATCAGCTCATCCGAAAGGAATCTTTCGAACTCGTCCCGACAGAAGGTCGCCAGGATCGTCTTGAGGCTGGAGGCAGGTATTCGCTGGTAGCTTCCGGACACCCAGCGGTAATAGTCGTCCTGGAACCAGACGAGGGTGTTATCGCCAAAGAGGCGGAACTTGGAGCCGAGGAACGCCATCGCCATCCGCTGTGGGTTGTCGAGATGGTCCCAGGACTTGGAGTCGTCTTCGGCCCGAGAATCGCCCCCTTTCTGGCGAGCCGATCCAGGGTTGACTGCCCGCCGCCCAACGTGGCTCACGTCGATCGGCTTATTGAGCCCCGATTCGTAGCCCGAGCGAGCCGTTGCAGCCACCTCGGATTGGCCGAGCCCCTTCGCGATGGCGATGTGGGAGAGCTGTTCCAGCCACCGCGTCCCGGCGATCCCGGTACCCGATTCGATCCTCCCCAGGCGATCGCAGGCCCTGTTGAAGGCGTTGTTCCTTCCGTCGGAGCATTGGTCCGATTCGAAGTCTGCAACCAGGCGGTCGGCCGCCACTTCGCCATAGCGATGCACGTCGTGCCTGTGGTCGCCCCCCAAGGTGGGGAGCGAAGCGATCGTCGTGGGGAACGTCGGCGGCTTTTCTTCCGCGTCCGATAAATCACATCCGAGCTCGGCCAAATACTCGTCGAAGTCGAAATCGGGGACGTTCATCGGAAGAATGCCCCCACGTGGTCGACGGTGACAGACCGCCAGGGCCGGGAGGGCAGATGATCTCCCTTCACCTTGACGCTGCCTCCCACGCAGGCCAGGCGGGCGGGGTCATTCGTGCAGACGTCGAGAGAAGCGTGATCGCTCCGGTACTTCGCCGCCAACGCCTTCAGGAAGGCCTTGATCTTCGCCTGGCTAGCATCCGTGTTCGGCAAGGGCCGGGGCAGCCGGAAGATGAGATAGCCGCCATTTCCCGATACCCCGCCCCATGACCGCTCGCGGATTTTCGGCTCGCCCTGCAAGATCCGGTCTCGGAGATCGAGTGCGTGGCCGAGCTCGGCATCGGTGGCCGAAATGCCCTTGCGGCGATGGCTATCCACATCGAGCAGGACGTTACAAAGGCGAGGGACATCCTTCGCCGTGGCGGTCTCCTTGGCCTGTGTGATGCGGTTGCACGACAGGGCAAGCAGGGCGGGGTTGAGCGGGTTGATCACCCAATAGGCCGACACGTATTGAAATCTCAGAAGATCGCACACGAATTGCTGGCGTTCGCTGTAGAAGCCGTGAAAGGTCTTCGCGTACCCGTCGTCGCATCGCGTGATGTATCGCGCCGACGTCGCCTTGGCACCGAGGACGCGGACGCCGATGCACGTCTCGTGGGGCTGAGCCCGTGCGTGAGGAGATCCCAGGCCCGTCCGCCCGTCTGCTGGTCAATCTTGGGCAGCGGCAGCACGGGAGGGGCCTGGCGAGGGGGAGGCGTAGGTGTTTCGACTTGTCCGCCGGCCCCGACTTGATCGGAGCCAGCGGGGCTGATATAATCAAGCATGTCACATGCTCCTAGCTGCTGATTCGGCCATGCGGCGGCAACCGCTTCGGCTCGCAAGCCCCGGGCGGCAACCCTGGGGTTTGTCGTATTTATGGGCGTACCTTGCCCGGCAAACCCGTCCGGCTGGACGCCGCGGGCAGTTTTCACGTCTGTGGCATTGCAATCCCGGATGGACCGGTCGGACTACCCGGCCGAAGCCATCTCAGCCAGGGCTTCCGAGCAATCCGAGAGGCCAGGCAGATCGGCCGTATGAATGAGCAGCACGACACCCTCACTGGTCTGGATCGCGACAACGGGTAGCCTGAATGAGTCGAACGCAGCGGCTCGGGCCCGATGCCAGAGGTCACCTACCACTTGAGCTGCCTCGGATCGGGTCTCGTGTTCAACATGGATGAAGCCAAGATCATCGGATGCAGGACGCCGAGTTCGCCGCCGGTTGGATTGCATCACCTTAGCCCTGCCTTCCGCATTTCGAGGATGTCGACCCTGAACGCCGCCAAGAGTTGCTGGATGCACGCCTCATCGTCCGTCGCTTGGAGCTCGAATGGGCCGAGGCCGTAGTAATTGATGCGGCCGAACACCCATCGCGACAGGCTCGTCATGCGATGCCCCCGCGGGCCAGAATACTTGCCCGATTGAATCCCGAGCAAGAAGTCGAGCACCAAGCATCGCCAGGGGTCGCCGATCTTCGACAACTCCTTGAGTTGGTTGTGGATGGTCCCTGGGGAGACGTTCATCGCCTGTGACACGGCCTCCACCCCGATCTCTCCGAACGTGCAGGCGATTTGACGTCGGATGTAGCTTATGACCAAGGTTTCCAAGGCCTTTTCCTGGGCCTTGGTCGCCTTCGTCGCCGGCAAGCGGTGGCCCCTCGCAATGGCGAGCTGCTGGGGGATCATCCGAGATGGAGACCCGAGGTAGCGGTCGCTCGCACCGCGACGCCGTTTCCTGCCTCCCAGCAGGCTGCCGGGCACCCTCTCTGCATCCGAGGACACAAACTCTGGTGGCGAGGTGGGTTCATTGATGGGGCTGCGTGTCTTCTTCCGCCCGGCAGCCTCGCCGGACTTACGAGGGGAGCTCATTCGGACTCTCCACTCCTATGGGGATGGGATAGATTTTGTGCAATCACCACGCATCTAGTGATTGCAAGTATACGAATTGCAACGGTTTAGGGTGACGGAATTTCTCCAATCGCTCTGGCGGAACTGTCGCCGCCTGCGGTGGGCTTGGAGGTCGCCGTACGACCTACAATGGCCACCTTGCCCCTGGATGGAGTGGGCCCAGGGGGGACGTGGCGAGCTGACGCCGTGCTTGACGGCTCAGTTCCTTCCGCCCGGCCCGAGCATGCGGTCAAGCTCACGCTCGGCGGCCTGGTGGGCACGGTGCCGTTGGGCCGACGTGCGGGCGGGTGAAGTGATGGGAGTGGAGTGGGAAACCGTCTCGAGCGGCCGGTATTCCGCGTGATCGCGTTGGCCGGGTGCGTTCGACCGGGCTTCCGTCAGTCGCCTGAAGAATCGCCCGGCTGCCTCCACGGAGGTGAAGACGTTGCCGCCGATCTTCACCGTCTCCAACCGGATGCCTTTGACGCCGGGCGATTGGTGCCGGAAGAACGTGCTCACGTGCATCGGCCGGCCGCCCCGCCCGGGTGGCCTGAGCTTGGTGTACTCGACGGGGGTGATCAGCTTCTCGGTCGCGATGTCGATCGCCATCTGATGCCTCTCCTTGCGTGTTTCGGGTCGGACACGCAAGTTTCCGGAGGCAGCCAGCGAGGAAACCGTTTTGCAACTTCGCATCAACTTCGGTGCGTCGAATTTCCGTGAAATCACGGAAATTAAACAGGTGCAGACGTGCCACGGAAACTCGACGGAAACTCAGTGGAAACTTGGACACCTGGTTCCGCGGGACTGAACGACCTTTTTAGCTGGTTTTCCCGCGAGCCCCGCTTTCGAGCCAACGGAAGAATGAACCGAGTTCAATCTCAACCCTCCTTGAGCGTCCTTCCGCTGACCTGGTTTCGAAACACCCCTCACCCTTCCGTTTGGATAGCGTAGGAAGCTGCAGGGCAATGCCCATGGCCCTGCCGATTTCCATGGCCCGACTGGTGGTGATCCAGACAAGGCCTCGGGATTGAGCGGGATCTGAGGTGAACGGCGTGTCAGTTTGGCGGGAGGCAAGATCCGTCCGGAGCGAGGAGGCGTCTAAGGCGAGCTGCAGGGCAGGGACATCAGTCCTGGCGGACGCCTCCGAAGTTCCCACCTTGCTCTCTGTGCTGTGCTGCCGTTCGCCAGAAGCCGGCAATTCCGAGACGAGTTCGAAATGTTCGAGCAGGATCTCGAGTTGCCCTGATTCGTCGACGAGGAGCACGGCGGCCGGTTCGTCCGGAGATACAAGCGATTCATTGGCGGGGTGGCCTTCGATGAGGTTGCCATCTTCGTCGGCTTTTGCCATTCCATAGAAATCCTCGACCGACTTCCAGTATTCATCCCATTCCTTGGCAATCCTCTCTCGAACATGCTGCAAGAGGCAGAGCAGGAGTAGTGGGCTGTCCCCGGATGGCCTGTAAATCGCATCCGGGATGATGAAGTCTTCCGCATCCTGCACGGCAGGTCGCTCCACGGGTGGCCCGGACTCAAGCTCCATGTACCTTTCGATTGACCCGATCAACTTCGATATGGAACTGAGCAAGAGATTGCTGCGATCACCTATCGGGAACAATCCGTCTCTCATCGACGTTATCCGCAGTACGTGCCGACCCACCTTCAGGATCTCTTGCTTGGCTTCCGCTAGATCCGACTGGCCCATGACCCACTCTCCCCGCAGCGGGGGACCTGGCTGATTTCGTCCAGTTCGCCCCGCCAATCCGATAGTGTCCGATCCCAATGATTCCCGGCCGCCAACCTGATGGCCTCACCCGATCTCCGCGGCGATCGCATGGGCCTTGGCCAGGTCCCGTTCCGCATAGATCAGCGTCGTGTCCGGCTTGGAGTGCCCCAGGACGTTGGATGCGGCTTCCAGCCCGTACTTCGCACGCACCAGCGTGGCCGCCGTGTGCCGGAGCTGGAGCGGCGACCATTCCGGTATGCCCGCCTTTGCACACGCCCGGACCACCGCCTGTCGGTACGTCCGGCGATTGTAGCGGGGGGCGTGGTTCCTGCCCGGAGCCGCGGCCCGGCGGGCGAGCTCGGACGGCGTGGGTTTCGTCTTGCGGGTCGCCGCACGCTCGGCCTGGTGGGCGGCAACCGCCTCCCTCGGGACGAACAGGAACTCGTCCGGGCCACGCTGGAGGAACTCGGCCAACACCGCCTGGGCCTTCGGGCCGATGGGGATGACCCGTTTCTGTCCCCGCCAGGAGTTCTTGTGCCGGCCGGGTCGGTACTCCCAGTTCTCCGGCCCGATGACGATGTCACGCCGGCGCATGGCGAGCACCTCCCCGACGCGGCAACCGGTCAGGAGCTGGACCTTGACCATCGCGGCGACCGGCCGGGAGAGCAGCGGGAGGACGGCTTCGACGTGCTCGATGGGGGCGGGGGTGACGTCCTCGGGCTCCGGTGCCGCCGTCCGCCCCTGCTTGAGCGAGGCGACCGTGCCCAGGGCGTGGACGACCGAGCCGGGCACCATCTCGAGCGAGGCCGCCCAGCGGAAGGCCCGGCGGACGCGGTGGATCCTCGCGTTGACCGTCGGCCTGGCCAGGCCCGAGCGGATCATGTGATCCCGCACCGCCTGGAGTGCGAGCGGCCCGAACGCCGCGGCGGGCGTGGAGCCGTAGAGCTCGCGGAGCGGGACGAGGGCGTATTTGATGTTCGCGATCTCGAGCGAGCGTTCGCCGGACGGTTCGCGGTAGTACGTCTCGCAGTGCCGGAGGTAAGCGACGATCAATTCGCTGATCGTGACGCCGTGGTTGGGGGCGGGATTACCGTGGGACGCTTGCCCCCCTTCCCCTTGCTGGGCGATCGAGCCCACCCTGCCCGTGGCATACCACTCGGCGATCAGCTTGCCGTATTTCTCTCGACTCTCGGGCGAGCCGAAGCGTCCGAGGTAGTGATCACGCCCGTTGATCCGGACGACGGCGAGATTCTTCGGCTTGTAATGCCGGTACGCGGGAGGGGAGTTTTTCCGGTCGGCCAAGGGTGAGCTCCTGTTGTCCGAAGGAATTAAGTAGTACCGGGTACTACCAATTCGGACTTCCAGGCCGCTCTGCCGACCGCCGGCAGGTAAGCGTAAATGCTTTCGGCGGAGGGGTTTAGTGAGAGCGGGCGAGGGGATTCGAACCCCTGACGTCCAGCTTGGGAAGCTGGCATTCTACCACTGAATTACGCCCGCAAATGACCGCTGTAATGCAAAAACCTATATTTGAATCAATCTTTGCGATGACTGTGATCTTATCACGCAGCGAGAGAGAGTGCAAGAGGAGGAATCAGGAGGGCAGGGCTATTGACGGATTCATTGTGGGGAGGTTAGAGAAGCGTCTTCGGCTTAGAACGACCCCTTTCGAGATCCTTGGCATGGACGCACCCTCAAATCTCGGCTTGCTCCATTTCCTCGATGAGGTCCTCGACCCTCGCAGTCGACACGGCCGCCAGCATCCCCTATCGGCCGTCCTCGCCTTGGCCTGCTGCGCCATCATGTGTGGCTCCCGCAGTTATGCCGCCATCGGCCAATGGGCCCACGACCAGGACATCGCGTTCATGCATCGCCTCGGATTCACTAGGCGTCCTCCCAAGTCCGGCGGCATTCGCAAGGTCCTCATGGCCCTCTCGCCGGCCGCACTGGAGGCGGCCTTGACCCGCTGGGCCGAGGCCCTGCTCGGCCAAATCCCCGCGGAGGACGAAGGCCTCCTTGCCCCCTTCGCCCTGGACGGTAAGTCGGTTCGCGGCAGCTTCGATGGCCTGAACAAAGCCGTTCATCTGCTCTCGCTGGTCGCCCACCGATCCGGGCTGACCGTGGCCCAGGCCAAGGTGCCCGACGGCGCCAAGGACAAGACGAATGAACATAAGGCCGCCCTCCAGCTCCTCTCGGGGTTGGTCCTCGAGGGCCGTCTCATCACCGGCGATGCCATCTTCTGTCAACGCGACCTGAGCCGTCAGATCGTCGACAGCGGCGGCCATTACCTCTGGGTGGTCAAGGACAATCAGCCCGCACTCCCGGCCGACATCCGAGCGGCCTTCGCCCCGGGAGCCGTAGAGGCTCTTTCCCCCGGCAGCGGCGCTCTGGCTTGAGGCCATCGACACAGCGACCACCTTGGAGAAAGGACATGGCCGCACCGAGCGTCGCACGTCGACGGCCACGACGGCCCTGAACGGCTATCTGGACTGGCCCGGAGTGGGCCAGGTCGGCCGAATCGACTCGGTCGTGCTGCGCGACGGCAAGCGCACCACGGAGACCCGCCACTTCATCACCAGCGTGCCGCGTTCGATGGCCGGTGCCGAGGAACTCCTGCGCTGGTCGCGCGGCCATTGGACCATCGAGAACCGCTCGCACCATGTGCGAGACGTGAGCCTGGGAGAAGATGCCAGCCGGATTCGCAAAGGCTTCGGCCCCGAGGTCTTTGCGGCGTTACGGAACCTGGCCCTCGGCTTGATACGATCGACGGGGAGCACCAACATCGCCGGGGCGATGCGAAGGAATGCCAGCCGCATCAGCGATCTCTTCGCCACGCTGGGCATCTTCTAACTGTGATTAGCCGTGAGGCCCGCGCCGAGCAAGGCCGGCGATGGCTGGGGGTCGACCTCGCCGGCGACGAGCCGGATAGGACGGTCGAGCTCGAAGTCACTTGGGATCCGCGGCCGCTCGACCAGCTCGCCGGCGACCTCGCTTCGTTCAAGAATCTCCCGATCTCGAAGGCGATGGAGTCACTCCGTCTCGACGACTTCGGTAAGAGCCTGCTCGGGAAGCTTTACGATTGGCAAGCCAGGTTGCTCCTGATGCTGAGCGTTTGTTGGGCCTCGCGAGATCGGGCCGAGCGAGACCGGAACTCTCGAAACCAGGTCCTCGCCGCCGGGTATCTGGCCGAGCTCAACAAGCTCGACCTACTGGACGAACGCGAGCGACGTTTCGAGTACCTACCCTTCCCGATCGTCGAACCGCCCCCGCTGTCGGCGGTGGTGAGGATCGCTCCTCACGAGCCGGAGGAATCTTGACCGTCAACCAGCTCAGCGCACGCGAAGGCCTCGAGCCGCTTCCCCTCGCCGGCGATCACCGGCCTATGCAAGCCGTCCGCTATGCCGAGCTCATGAACCTCGCCATCAAGCAATTCCAGACGACGATTACCCGAAGATTCGAGCAGGCAACGTTCCGCCTCTCAGCCGAGGCCTTTCACTCCCCGCAATTTGGAGGATGGACGCCGATGAGTACCGCTTCACAGGTCCGAAATACGATCACGCATCCGGTTGTGGTCGAGCCTATCGACCGACTCGACGTCACTGCGCCCGGTGAGATCCGCGAGAACCCTGCAAGGATCCTCGACCGGGTCATACTCGGCAAGCAGACGTTTGCGATCTGCTCTTTCGAAGGGACGATGTCAGGCCACAAGCAGGTACCGCACGCCGTCATCATGCCGGCCGAGGAGTACCGCCGGTTGACCGGCAACCTCGCGACGCTCACTCGTATCGCCGGCGAGCTGATCGAAAACGCCAAAGCGATGGCCGCTCTCTTCGGCATCAAGAGCTAACCCAGACGAGGGATCATGAAAGCAACGCGAGGGCCTAATCGGGCCTCTCAAGAGCGAGTGAAGATGGGAGACCAGCTCCGCGAGATCATCTGCGAGAGCGGACATACCGCCTACTCGCTCTCCCAGCTCAGCGACGTCGCTGAGGAAGTCATCCGCCGTTTCATGAACGGCACTCGTGACCTGAAGCTCGAGACCGCCGACCGCCTCGCCGAGGCGCTCGGGGTCGCACCTCTCACCGCCGCGCGGAGGCGATCCGGCCGATGATGGCCGCGAGGCATGAAGACAAACCGCCTGCAATGCAAAGATATTCCAGACTTGCCGATTTTGCGGAGGTTCTAGCAAGATTTAATTAAATGTAACCGCCCAAGACGAACCAGAGGAGTTGGACAACCGCCAAGAACGGGAAGGCATGGCCGGCCGATATGAGGAGGGAGCGTAAGAAGGACTCGCGCGGCGGGTTGCAGGGGCGGAATGCGTCGTAATGTGCCTTGATGAGGATTGCGAAACACATCAGGAAATAAGGAATGACGACCACGAGGAAAAATTTATAGGCCCCCGGGACGTTCACGGCGGCCTGTCCCATGAGGTTTGCTGGTGCGACAAGCCACCATGCGATCGCGTTACCTGCGACGGCCAACGACCAAGCCAGGATGATTCGGCCAATGGGGGAGTAGATGCCTTTCCTCTTCGACGCAGAGAGGGGCAGTATCCGCCACGACAATCCGACGCAAGGTGTGCCGCAGATTATGCCCAACACCACAAAATTAGCCGCCCAATTCTTGAATATGTAGAAATAACCCAATCCGAACCAGAGAAAGAAGCAGATCACGGGGAGATAGGTGAACCAGAAGACGATCAGGCAAACCACAATTAGCGCGACGTACGCGGCAAATTCGACGGGGGTCCACAAAGCCTTGAGTCGGGTCTTGGCCAGTACCATGAAAGCCTCACGCTCCGCACCTGCCCTGGCAATTCACGCTTGGGAAACATCTCAAGCTACCATGTCACTGAGCGGATTCGGCACGAGTGTGCCACAAACTATGGTGGACCCCGAAAACTGGACCATCTGTTAAGCTACTCAGACGGGTCTGAGGAGGAGGACGGATGGCGAGGAAGCGGCAAGTCCACACGGCGGCGTTCAAGGCTCAAGTCGCCCTGGCGGCCCTCAAGGGAGACCGCACGATCAACGAGTTGGCCGGCCACTATGGCGTCCATCCCACATCGATCCATGGCTGGAAGAAGCAGCTCATCAGCAGTGCCGAGGAGGTCTTCGGGAGTCCGGCCAAGGCGGCCTCGGCTGACGCCGAGGCACGCCAGGCCGAACTCTTCGAACAGATCGGGCGCCTCAAGATGGAACTCGAGTGGCTGAAAAAAGTCGCCCCATTCAGTTGAGGACCGAAGGCCCTTGATCGAGCCGGATCATCCCCGGTTGAGCGTGCGCCGCCAGTGCGAGTTGCTGGGGCTGAGCCGATCGAGCCTCTACTACCGACCTGCGGGTGAGTCGCCCGAGGACCTGCGCCTGATGCGGTTGATCGACGAGCAATATACGGCATGCCCGTTCTACGGCAGCCGCAAGATGACCGCCTGGCTGGAACAACGAGGTGAGGAGGTCAATCGGAAGCGAGTACAGCGCCTGATGCGGAAGATGGGCCTGGAAGCGATCTATGCCAAGCCCAGGCTGAGTCAGGCCGGGAGAGGCCATAAGATCTACCCTTATCTCTTGCGAGGTGTCAAAGCCCGGCGAGCGGACCACGTGTGGAGCACGGACATCACTTATGTGCCGATGAGTGGAGGGTTCATGTACCTGGCGGCGGTGATCGACTGGTACAGCCGGTACGTGATCGGCTGGCGGCTGTCGAACACGCTGGACGGCTCCTTCTGCCTGGAGATGTTGGAAGATGCCTTGAGGTCGGGGAAGCCCGAGGTGTTCAACACGGACCAAGGGGTCCAGTTCACGGCCGAGGCGTTCACCGGGAGGCTTGAGGCGGCCGGGATAGCCGTGAGCATGGATGGACGCGGCAGGGCATTGGATAACGTGTTCGTCGAACGGCTCTGGAGGACCGTGAAATACGAAGATATTTACATCCAAGGCTACGAGACGGTGCCGGAGCTGCAGCGAGGGTTGAGGCGATACTTCGGCTTCTATAACGAGGATCGGCTCCACGAATCCCTGGGGTACCGGACTCCAGGGACGGTCTACCGAGCGGACAGAGCCACGACGGCCTGATTGGACAGTAGCGAAGGATCGCCGTTTTTTGGTCTAGACAATGGGGTCCACCTCAGTCACCACAGGGAGTTTCATAGTGGTACCCTTCGATAAGAGGCTCGATGCCCAAGAGGATTGCTATTGGCGTGAACGGGATGGCGGCCAGGCCGAGGACGATGCAGAGGAGAATCAGGACACGTCGTCTGCAATAATTCTTTGCCATTTGTCGATCTCAATTAGTGACCGAAAATAGCACCTGGGAGGCTTATTTGTAGCGTAAATGATCGCGAGGGATGGCGACCGTCAAACCCTTGTGTCTACCGTCGCTCAGGGTGATGGCGACAGGGCGCAATGGGTTGGTGTCGTCATCATCAGTCTTGCTATCGAGCTTCACGATACCCGATGTGCCCTTGGAAACGTCGAGCTTACCCTTCGCAGAGTAGTCGGAGTCGAACCAATATTTTGGCGTATGATGTATTTTGATTTCTTTGTGAACAACCTCGTCCGCTAGTGGCGCCCGAAAGCCTTCGAGCGTGATGACCTCGTGGCCATCTTCCAGGCGACTATCGGTCGACGGCGATAAGACGAGGGCCATGAAAACTAGGACGAAAATTAGGACCGGCCTGAAAAGATAAATGCCCAGCACAAGGGAGATTGGAACCAGTATGGTAATGGCAAGATGCTTCAAAGCATGGTAGCGAATATCGACGGATTCGTCATTCTCGGGCATTATTCCGTCCTCCTTGCCCCGCCTCGACTCAACGACACTGCTTCCATTTCGACGACGACGTTGAGCCATTTCAAAAGTTCCCGCCTCCATAACGGCAACCCCTCATTCGCCAGATCATCGCAAAACAGACAACGGCTTAACAGGTGATTTGGCCAAGTTCCCAAGGCCCATTACGCCGCACGCTCGAGGCTCGCTTTTGTCGGGTGGATGTGCTGCGCCATACGCAGCGACTTCCGCCTAGCGCTCGACCTGGTCGAGCTCGAGGACCTCGCCGCCGAGCGCAACCACCGCGCATGAAAAAGGGACCGAAGGCTTTCGCCTCGGTCCCTGGTTTGGAAGTCATTTCGCCGGCGTGGAAGTCATCCCGTCGAGGCCTCGACCTCGACCTCGGCTTGAAGCCGATGGTATTCGTTCATCGCGTCGTTCAAGAGCTCGAGGGAACCGCCCGAACTCTTGATGCTATAGATCTTCAAGCCCATCAAGACGGCCGCGATCGCCTTGGCGGGGTCGTTCCGAAGGCCTTCGCCGAGGATCGCCTCGGCCGTGGCGAGGGCCTGCGAGGCCACGAGCTCATAGCTGGCCGCTGTCGGGTGCGTGAGATGGGTCATTTGGTCCTCGCTCTCGAGAGTGCCGACTTCGCGGGCGCCTCGCCCCGAAGACGGATAGGCCTGGCATTGGGCACGCCGAGGCGCACCGCCCATGCGTCGACCTCGGCCTCGGAGCGGAACAGCCGAGCATGCTCGAGACGGTCGGTCGCGTACGTGTCGTATGCCCGGTTGTAGGCCATCCACGCATAAAGCGTCATCCCATCCTTGAGGATCTCGGCCGTCCACTCGCGGGCGCCGCCCTCGGCCGCAGCCGCCGCCCGGATTTCCTTCCGCGTGGCCATCGGTCAATCCCTCCCCTGTTCGACGCGCTCGGCTTCCTTGACGGTCGCCATCTTCGCGAAGGTCGCGAGCTTGAGGCCTCGCTTGTCGGCCGAGGCCTTCACGCGCTTCAGCTCCTCGGGATTGAGGAAGATCCGGACTTGCGTCAGGTCCTCGCCGCCATCGGCCTTGGTCGCGTCGTCGTCGGAGCTCTTTTTCTTCGCCATCTTCCTCGACCTCAATACCGCTTGAGCCATGTCTTGCCCCCTAAAAGATACCTCATTTGGACCGATTCGGTACATAACCGCCGTTGACTAGATATAACCTATGGGATAAGGTAGCACAAGACAGGTACATTTAATGTTCCTTTCTTGTACTTCTAAGGTGCCTATAGGGGGCTGCCAATGTCTGCCGGATTCGAGAATGAGAGATGCCGTTTCTGCGGCAAGGAAATCCAGCTCGGGGACTTCATCGGGAAGAAAGGCAAGGTCGAGCCCTACGGGGACTCGGGGTTCGTCCATACCCGGTGCGTCAAGGTCTGCATGCGAGGCGTGTCCCGGATGTTCCGGATCTTCCAGAAGCTCCAAGCGAAGGGGCTCACCGATCGGCAAGCGTCGAAGCTCATGAACCACAAGCCGGAAAGGAACTGACTCCCGTGAACACGCCTTCGTTCAACGTGGTCGAGATGAATTTCAGCGGCGAGCAACAGCGCAAGTTCGTCGAGGCCTTCCTCGCCTCCGAGGCCGTCGCCGATCGAGCTCAGTCGCTCCAACGTTCCTTCGATTGCCTCGTCCAAGAGGCGTATGAGCTCGGCGAAATCACCCTCGCGGTCGCCCTGATAGGCCTCATGGCCTGCCGCAACCGAGAGCTCCATGCTCATGCGGCCGGGAATCTCCTCTCGCTGGTCGAGCTCAATTGCAAGCCAGGGGAGAGCAAGCCTTTCCTCGGTCGGGACCAGTAACCGCACGGAGGCTAGAGACGTGGAGAGACGCGAGCTCGCCTTGCTCGTCCGCAAGATGCGCCAGGCCCAGAACACGTTCTACCGCACCCGGAGGCCGGAGGACCTCGAGACGTCCAAGCGACTCGAGCGGAAGGTCGACCTCGAATGCGGCGCGATCATCGATCAACCATTGCTGTTCGGTAACGAGTCCCGGGAAGACAGAAAGGACCAGTCATGAAGACTTCGCTCTCGCTCCGCTCCGAATGGGAGTCGTACAGGCGCCAGGTTATCCCGGCCGACGCCCCCATGATCCAGCTCGTCGAGATGCGCCGGGCCTTCTACGCGGGTTCCGCCGCCGCGTTCGGCATCCTCTGTCAGATCAGCCGAGGCGACTTGAGCGAGGCCGAAGAGGGTGCCCGGCTGGACTCGCTCGGCTGCGAGCTCGAGGCCTTCGGCCAAGCGCTCAAAGACGGCAAGGCCTGAACCCTATCCGTGAATGGAGGCAGGAATCGTGAGGATCGCTCTCAACTCAATCAATCTCGTGCCTTCGATGCGACGTCATTTGGAGGGTAGGCAGGTCCGAATCTGGTCGGGACGTCATGAGTTGTGGTGGGCGCCCGAAGGCAAGGGGTACGCGAGGAGCGAGGACCTCGCCGGCGTCTTCGACTTCGAGGACGCATGGCGTCAGACCCGCTACGCCGGGCCCGAAAACAAAATCGTGTATGTCCTCGCCAACGTCGAGCCGTTCAAGGTGGAGGTCGAGAGCGATGGCCAAACGTCATAAGGTCGACCGGGTCACTCATGACCTTTCCGACGAGCCTCGCCGGCAACTCTCGCTCGCCCTGGTACCGCCCATCCGCCGGGGCCTTCCGCCGAGGTACGTGCCTCGCCGGAAGGTCGATGCCAAGTTGCTCGAGGCGATCGGCCTCGGCAACGTACCCGTCTCCGTGTCGCACGGCTCGCCCGGCTGGAAGTACCTGGTCAAGACGTGCATCCGCGAGAGGATCTCAATTCAAATGCGCGTCGACCTGGTCGGCGTCGAGGGGGGCAATCATGGGGGCTGAACAGACCTGGTTTCGTTGCCGGTACCCGCTCGGCATCATCGAGCGCGTGAAGGTCGTCTCATTCACGAAGTCTTATGTCGAGGTCGAGGAAGGCAAGACGAGGTATCGGGCCAACCGCAATGGCCAGCTCGGCTCTTACCATCCGACCTATGCCGAAGCCGCCGAGGCCTGGCTCGCGGTCCTCGGCCGAGAGATCGCCGACGCCCGGGCCTGCCTCAACGCGAGCGAGAGCAAGCTCGCCAAGGCGAACGCCTGGATTGAGGATCACAGGACGGAGGTCGGCCATGTCTCGCCGGACTGAGGGGATCGCCTACCCGGTTCGCCTCGCGAGCTGTCTCCGCTGTCGCGACCTGGTGACCGTGTGGGAATATCCACACGGATGGACGTTATTCAATCTGAACGTCTTCCAGAGGAACTACGTCAGGCAGAAATTGCCCACATGCCGGATGCAAGGGTTCTCGCCGCAACCGTTCAACTTTCACTTGGATTGCAAGGCCTTCGATTGGACGCGAGGTGAGCGCCATGCAAAGCACTGATCTAGATATGCAACGTATGACCGGCGAGGGGAAGAAGGCTCTCGATGGACAAGCCTATGCTCACGATTTCGCTCGAGCCGCAAGAATACGGCTTCGACTTCCGGCGCACTCCGTTCGTCGAGCTGGTGTTTCAACCGGCGAAACGGATGCGGGTGGTCTGTCTCGACGAGAACGGCTTGCGGACGGAGCTCGAGGGGCCTTGGGATGTGGTCGTCGAACGACTCATCGCCTTCGGCTACGTGGTCGCTCGGAAGCCGGTCGAGCTCAAGGCCTGGCGTTCGAAATGAAAAAAACCGCCCGATCCCTGGGGACCGGACGGGCGGTGGCTACACGGGTTGCGGATCCAGCTTACAAGTCAACGGGGCCAGGGTTCAAGCAAGATGCACTGCGAGGCCTTGAGCCTGGTCTCGACCGCCTCGCGTTCCACATCCGACAGGCGTTGCCAGACGGCTTCTCGCTTGACCCCGAGTCTCGGCTTTTCCAACGGCACTCGCCGATGGGAAAGGGCTTCGTCGAGGCCATTCAACGTGGCGGGGATGATGACCAGGTATTGAGATTCCGAAGCGTCCGACCACTCGGTCACTTCGCAAACGAACTCGATCCCGGAGGGGAGATGCTTCATCCTCAACCCGCGCAGGCCGTCGCGGATCTTGCCACGTTTCTTGCACAGGTCCCAGACCGTCTCTTGCTTCGTCTTCACCATCGCTACATTCCTCCTCGCGAGAGAAAGGGGATGAAGGAAGTCGGATCATCAAACCTTCGGAGAACGGCGAACAGCCTTCGGCCGGGCCGTCTTCGGCCGGGCCGGACGGGCACTGAGCGAGGGCTTCTTGCGAATCGCTTCGAGATCGGGGATGGGAGGCCAGACGATCTTTGCTCGATCCTTCGAGCGATACTTGCCCATGCGGAATCGCCAGTCGGTGATTCGCTTGTAGTGCTCCCTCACTTCGTCGAGCCCGCCCCCCGCCTCGAGTATTTGGATGACCGTGAACCAACCCTGTTGCACGCCACGGCGGTAGGCGCTCTCGCGATACTCGGCAGGCTTCTTATCCTCAACATGGTCGTGCATGCACGAGCCGGTAATGGGGTCATACTCGATCTTCATCGGGCCTGCCCTCCGGAAATGGGGACGCCCCCACCGGAGGCATCACACTCCGATGGGGGCGCGGAATCGGGGAGTTACCCCGATTAGTTCGGCAGCGTGGTGATGCTCACGCTGATGAACGGGAGTCTACAACGCGGGTAGACAGTAGGCAATCCGTGCCATTGAAGGTTGTCACGATTCGGGATAGGTTGAATGGGCCGAGTGCCATCCTAACCTCGACCGTCGCCAGTCGGTCTCGCGCTTGTGTCATCGGCGGTGCGTGGCATCGCCGAAGTGCCTTCGCCGGCGGATAGCGGGTAGCACGCTCCGGCGAAGGTTTCTCCCTGCTCCCTAGGTTCTTTCTTAGTTCCGCGTCGTCGTCCGGGCTCTCACCCTGAGAACGTTAGCGCCCGGTTGCCGCCGCCTAGCGAAAGGTCGGTATCAGATGTCGGAATCTGTCCGAGGGGACGCACCGTCCCCTCAGGCGTCGCCGCGCCATTCCCGTCGCGAGGCATTCCCGGATCTTTCCTTCCAGGCCGCGTTGAAGGCCGACGCCGCAAAGGCCGACGAGACCGAATGGGTATGGGATCTGCCCGGCGAGATCCCGCCCGAAGGGCTGCGGATGGTCGTCGGCGACCCGTCCGATTCGCGTTCGAGCTGGCCCGAGCCGCCCCCGGCCGGACCCCTCTTCGCGAAGAAAGGGGGTGCCCTTTGAGGAAGGAACGGGCGAAGGCGAAGGGCGGGATCAAGGATCATTTCGCCGGTGTGAACGACGAGCTGCTACTCGAGCTCGCCAACTCCCGCGATCCCAATGACCTGACCAAAGGCGCCCTGGCGCGACACGAGGCCATCGCCGAGCTGGTCAGGCGGGGCCAGCTCTCGGCCTTCGAGCCGGCCCCGGCCGGGAAGGCCGCACTACAACGACCGACCGCCAAGCCCTACTCTCAGGGCAATCCCAAGGAGATGAAGAAATCGGACCCCGACCGCTGGAAGCTGCGCGTCGTGTGCATGGCCGACGTCAAACGCAAGGAGACCGATTGGCTCTGGCCCAATCGGTTCCCACTCGGCCTGATGAGCATGATCGTCGGCGATCCGGGGAGCGGGAAGAGCTCGCTCGCCCTCTCGATCGCCGCCACCGTGACGACCGGGGGATGCTGGCCCGACCATCCCGGGGAGCCGACCCCGAAAGGTTCCGTGCTCTACCTGCAATCCGAGATGACCCCTGACACGACCATCGCCAAGCGGCTCGAGGAGTCGGGGGCGGACGTGAGTAAGGTGCATATCGTGATGGGTTTGGAGGACACGATCGACGGCGAGGAGCGTGGATTCTCCCTCGCCCGCGACATGAGGAAGCTCGAGTCGCTGATTCAGAGCATCGGTGACGTCCGCCTAGTCATCATCGACCCGATGGGCTCCTACCTGAACGGGGTCGACGAGAACAGGATGGGCGACGTGAAGGCCCTCATCGATCCCCTTCGCCCGTTCGCGGAGAAGCACAAGGTTGCGGTCCTGATCGTCGCGCACCTGAATAAGAGCTCGTCGACGAACGTGCTCAGCCGGATCGCCGGGTCGCTGGCCTTCGGTGCCACGGCCCGGATGATCTGGTTCGTGTCGTTCTACCCCGGCGATCGAGAGCGACGAGTGC
Organism: Singulisphaera chitinilytica; assembly: GCF_049331405.1. Lineage (NCBI taxonomy): Bacteria > Pseudomonadati > Planctomycetota > Planctomycetia > Isosphaerales > Isosphaeraceae > Singulisphaera > Singulisphaera chitinilytica. Next base: position 2,922,980 of record NZ_CP186274.1, on the reverse strand, counting down.
TTTCCTACGTGAAGGGCAACGAGGCCGACGACATCCCGCCCGGCATGTCCTACAGGTATGCGGGCGGTCGCCATGCCTGGGATGAGCATCCCGTCAACTGGGTGGCGGACGACGTGGCCTTCCTGCTCGCCGAGCGCCTGATGAACGGCAAGGATGCCCGCGACAAATGGAATGCCGAGAGAGGCCCGGTGCCGGTCAAGAAAGAAGAGGCCTTCGAGGTCATCCTCAAGATCCTGGGCAAGGGCCCATGCCCGCTTTCATCCGCCGCCGACCAGGCCCTCAACCTCGGGATCCAGGATTCGACGTTCCGGAGGACGCTGAAAGGGCTCCTCAAGAAAGGCAAGGTCCGGAAGGAAATGCGTGAGGTCGAGGCCATGCCCGACGGCTCGCGTCCCAAGCGTCGGAAGCAGTTGTGGCTGCTCCTCGCGGAAGCCGAGGCCACGCCCCCGGGGGCCGGCGAATCGTCCGCCAATCCGTGAAAACGTTAGCGCCAAGTTTCTCGAAACTTGGCGCTAATCTCCGGCCTTATCTGACAACGACTTACGTCCATAACTGAGTTAGCGCCAAGTTTTGACCCCCCCCGCACGTGCGCACGCGCACGCGGGGGGATAGAAACTTGGCGCTAACTCATTGTCGTTTCTAAGTTGTTGGGGGTTATGCGTTTAGATTAGCGCCAAGTTTCCGGAAACTTGGCGCTAACTCCCGCCCCATCGATCCACATGCCATTCAGCCTATCTGCCGAAGCAGTTGCGACTTAGGTCAAACCTGGCCCAAGATCCTTCGATCCGGTTGCCACAGAATCCGGCGCGATTTGCATGTTGAGAAAGGGTCTGAAATCGGGTTCATGCGAGATGGCTCGAGAAACTTGGCGCTAACGACGAGCCACAACTTTGGCGCATGAAAAACCCCGGTACCGGGTCCGGGTTTGGCGACCATGAGCACAAACGCAAAGAGGCCCTCGAGCCCCAACCCTAGGAAAGTAGCGCTCGAGGGCCTCGCGAAAGGCTTGCTTCATTTGCCAATGCAAAGGGGCTCTCGAGCTCTCACCCTGAGAAAGTAGCGCTCGAGAGCCCCGCGAAAGGCTTGCTCCGTCAAACTTGCTCCATCTTACCATGAACCGGAGTTCACGACAATGGAGTGTTTGTATGTCGACGCGAGAATCATGAGATTCTAACGTCAGTGGGCGCACCATGATTCGAACATGGGACCTCACCCTTATCAGGGTTGTGATCCAAAATGGGCAAAGCTGGCAAAATGTTACGTCTAGATAAATTTTGAGTTACATTGTTCACGTACGAAAGTTGACCCCCCGCAGGGGAACCCGCCAACCTCTGAGCTATGGATTGTGCTCCCCATGAACGCAACTCTCCATTCCGATAAAGTTTCCGCCCTTCTGGCTGAGCTGACCCATTATCTCGGCCGGGAGGTTCACCCTATACCGATGGCCGAATTCCGGGACGAGATTCTCGAGACCTATCGATCGAAACATCGCAACACACGCAACAGGATGGCTCAGGCCTTCCGAGAGCTGCTTGCGCTGGCCGAGACGTCAAATCATACGGCAATGACTTCGGACCTCTCTCCGGGGCTTATAGAGCGTTTCTCGGAGAGGCCGGGTCGGTGTTCGACGACGAACGGGTTACTCGCCTCGTTACGGGCCGCGTTCCGGATCGGTGCGGATAAGGGCCGGATCCATCCGGCCGAGGTTAGTCGGATCGTCTGGCGAAAGACCGACGACGACGAGCCGAGGGGCAAGCACCATAGCCGCGAGGACATTTGCCGAGTGCTCGAGCTCCTGCGCTCGAGGTCAAAGAAGAACTGGTCGGCCGGTCGGCTGCACGCGCTCGCGGCGGTGTATGCCTTCACCGGACTGCGCCGGAATGAGGCGCTCCGGCTCCGCGTCGAGGACGTCGACCTTGTCCAAGGGGTGATCTTCGTAAGGCCGAATGGGGGCCGGCTCAAGACGAAGAAATCGAGGGCCCCGGTTCCCTGCCCCGCCGCCCTGGGGAAGATCCTATGCAACTGGCTGTCACGTTGCGGGTCGGAATGGGTGTTCCCTTGCGTCCGCAAGAGGGACCGGCCTTGGATGCACGGGAAGGCCGGGTGTCGTCCCGGCGATCGCCTCAAGGCTGCCGGGAAGGAAGCCGGCGTCGAGGGGTTCACTCCCCAATCCTTGCGACATAGCTTGGCCACGCATCTCGCCGGTTGGTGGGGTTTGAAGGAAAAGCAAATCCAGCTCATCCTACGGCATACGACCGTCAAGACTCAGCGACACTACGTCCATCCCGACGTCGTGAACCTCTGCAAGTCGGTACGCGATTTCGACTATGCCGAGGGCGCTAAGGATCCTAGATCCCTCCCAAAGTTCAGGATGCGCCCGGGAGTGAAAATACGCTCACGTATCGGATCAAGGCCGCTGGCCGTTAGGCCGATGCTGTAGACGTCGGTGCGAGTCGGCCGGTCGGCGTGTCGTTACGCCGACCGGCCGACATGCCGCATCGCCGCAACGGAGGTCTGTCGCCATGCCATCAAGTCGGCCGGTCGGCGGTGGTGCGAGCCGATCCAACGGCAACGCAGCGAACGCGAGGACGCTCAAGGCCTCGAAGCCGAGCAAGAGGCCGAAGGGCAAGTCGGTACGCCAGCAATTCACGCTGAGCGAGGAGACGGTCAAGCGGCTGGGGGTGCATGCCGCCCTTTCGGGGGTCGATCAGACCGCGATCGTCGAGGAGATCCTTTCCAAATGGCTGAAACGCTACGGGCTTGGCCGCGTAGCGTTCGGCGATCCCATCGGGGAAGGGGAGGGGTCTGAGTCCGCCGCCGAGGACCTGATCGAGCTGGCCGCTTAACTCGCCGACCACTTCGAGAGCGGGCAAGCCTGGTCCGCCCATCGGGCCTTGACGCTCAGCACGCAACCGCACGCCCCGCACGAGCCATCGGCCTGGTACCTGTCGCACGCCCGGCAGATGGCGAGCCTCGCCTCGTACGCCTCATCGTCGACGGATTGCATCCCGCTCGCGATGTGCGCGACGACCGCCCGGCCGAAGTTCAAGGCCTTCCGGCCGAGGCTCGGGACGTCCGCCGCCGAGGCCTCATCCTGCGATCGGATGCACGCCGCGCAATCGGCGAGACTGACCGTGTCGCCGGGCCGCTTGCCGCCGTCGCCGCACGTCGCCTCTCGGCATGAGCACGAGCGGAACGGGCAGGACTTCGCGCGTTGGCTGGCGTCGACGTCGAGGGTTGAGGGCGCCGCGAGCTCGAGGGCCTCGGCGCCGGCCTGGTCGTCGCCGAGCTGGTCGACCCGGTTCGTGCGGAGGAAGTCGGGGAAGGGTTCGTTCTCGTCGAGGACTCGCTCGAGGAACGCCCGGTTGCTCTCGTCCGCCGCCCACTCGCAATAGGTGTCGACCAGGTACGGGAGCAGGTTGAGCTCGGCGAGGCGGGGGAAATTCTGGCACACGTTGAATTAACCGGTGAGGGAGCAAGCTGGACAAGGGTTCGTGCCGCGATACCATCCCTGGGTCACCGTGAAGGGGTCGCACGAGTTGGCGGGATAGTCGGGGCGGATGTAGGAAATGGGCGCCTCGCCGATGAGGCCCTTGATCTTCGGGAAGAACCCGAAGCCGTTCCAATCGGAGCCGTCATTCATGAACGTCGCCAGCACGGCCGTCACGGTGCATCCGCAAGAGCCGCTCTGGCCGACCGCCCATATCCGGCTGGTGCGGGTGTCGCAGCCGGCGCCGACGACGGGATAGGCCTCGGACACATACCAATAGGTCGACCCCGGCATCGTGAAGGGGAGGAATTGGGAGCCGGTGAATACGGCGAGCGGTCCCCCGAACGGGAACGGCAACGTGTCGACGTGGCTCACCGAGACCAGGGACGGCAGGCCGCAACCGTAGGTGAGACCCGTCGTCCAGGAGAGGCTCTCGGGCCTCGGGTAGCAACCGCAAGGGAAGATGCCCGAAGTGATGTTGGTCAGCATGTATAAAGGACCGTTTGCGTCACGGGGAGATGCGGCGAGCCGTCCGGCGGCGTGGTGGTGACGGTGTAGGTACCCGACTCGGGTTTGAACCTGACCTGTCCGGGGTTGAGGCCGTCGCTACCGTCCGAGCTGACGGCGGTGTCGATGACGTCGCCGCCCTGGGAGATCGTGACCGTGAAGCCGTCGAGCGGATTGCCGAAGCAATCCTTGACCGTCAGGATCCACTCGCAACAGCAACGGCAACGGGTTCGCTTCGGCATTTAGCAATCCTCGGCCGAGACGAACCATTGATTGTCGATCAGGTCGACGAGAATCCATGTGGTGGCCGCGACGACGGTTCGACAACAGTTGAAGGCCTTGACCGTCTCGCCGGCGACGAGCTGGCCGCTCTCGGGATCGAAGGTGTAGAGGACGACGTCGGCGGTACCGGGTGTGGTACCCGTCATCTTGGCGATGCCGCCGACCTTCGTCTTCGCGATCTTGGTCCCGCTCCATCCGCGCTTGTAACCCCTGTCGGTGTCGACCGGGAAGCGCGGCGAGCGGCTCGACCTGCTGCACGACCCGCCCGATCCGCTTGGCCGCTTCGTAGGTGAAGCCGACCGATTGTTGATCCGCCATTAGGTACCGCCTCCGGGGATCGGCGGTACGTAGCTCTGCAACGCCTGGTAGAACCCGTCGAGGCCGAACACGCCGAAGTCGATTTCCTTGTAATACTCGATCTCGAGATAGGTCGGTGTGCCGTCCTTCGGCATCGGCTTGCCGCTGCCGTCGAGGGGGACGGGTTCGGTGATGGGGACTCCATTCTTGGTGATGGCCTCGATGTCGGTGCCGTCATCCTTGATCTTGTACATGCCGGCGTCGAGGGGCTTGAATACCCACGTCTCTTCCTTGACGTGGAACTCGAAGCTCACCTCCCAATACCAGCCGTAATCCGGGTTGTATTTGCGGACCCCGTTGATGGGGGTGCATTTGACCGTCTTCGGGGCCCGGCCCCAGAAGGTCGATTGGTTGATCTTGTCTTTATACGTGTCCGACCACGTATCCTCGAAGTGCTTCATGTTCCAGGTGATCGAGAGGACGGAACGCGAGTCGTCGGCCTGGAGTGCGGGGTTGAACGGCACCCCGGCCGAATTCTTGACCTCGTTGTCGTCCTTATCCTTCTCGATGATCTTCTGAAACGCGGCGTTGCCCCAGGATATGTTGGGAACCCACTGCGTCGGGTCCTGGGGCTGCTGGTTCGCGTCGTACGGGCCGTAATCGACGACGCACGTCCATTGCTTGCCGTCGTCCGTGTCGCATGTGGCGCTGATGTTCGTGACCCATGCGCCCATGTCGACCTCGGCGCCGAACTGGTAGGGCATGCCGATCGCGAGGGGGAGCGACTCGCGCACGGTCTTGCCGCCGACGTAAGGATCGTCGGTCTCGACCTTGAACGTTCGCTTGTATGTGCGTTTCCAATCCTTGCCCTGGACGCTCTCGCGCCCGGTGCGGATCTCTCGTATTTTCGTGACGATCATCGTGGGGGTTACTGGAAGTCGAAGACGGCGAGGGCGGAATCGGCGACCGCGCCGGTGACTGCGGACGCGCCTTGCTGGAGCAGTTTGTTGAGGGCCTCGAGCATCTTGGATTGGAGCACGACTTGCTCGCGGTTCGTCTTGGCGACGTCCTTTTGCGGGTCGCTCTGGGAGTCGACGCCCCGGTAATTCAGGAGTGTGGTCCGGGCCTCGGCCGATCCCATCTCCATCGCCGCCGCATAGCGGTTGTCGGGGTTGGATTTCTTCTCGAATTCGGCCTTGGCCTGCTTCTGGCCTCGCGTCAGGGTGTCCTGATCGATCAGGCCTCCCTTGAACATCTTGTCGAGCTCGGCGAGCTTGATCTGATACGCTTCCATCGGCTTCCGCGTATCTTTGAAGACTTCCTTCGCCTTCTCGGCGAGCTTCTTTGCGCCTTGATCTCGGCATCGGTCGGGGCCGCGAGCTTCTCGATGGCGACCTTCGGCCCGGCGACCGCCGGCTTGATGGCCGCCTTCCTCGCCGCCTCCTGCTCGGCGATGTTTGCAACGTGCTTGTCGATCTCGCCTTGGAGGCTGACCAGGTGCGGTTGCACCATCTCGGGGAGCTTCTCCATCATCGGTTCAAAGCCTTCCAACAGGTCTTTGAACTCGAAATGGAAACCCTTCCCGGAGAGCGCATCGCGGATCGCCTCGCCGAGGCGCCAGACGTTCTCGCCGAGATTCTTGATGAGGTTGGCCGCGCCGAAGAAAACGTCGTGGAAGACGAGCGGCGCATTCTTGAGCATCCACTCGAGGACCAATCCGAAATTCTCGGGGAGTACCGCGAGAGTCTCGATGACGTAATTGACGCCCTGGCGGAACGTGAGCTTCACGATTTCCCACGTCTCGGAGAAGTTGCGGAAGTAGCTCGCGACGGTGTCGATTCCGCCGACGACGCCTTCGACGAACCCTTCCATCGAGCCCTTGCTGCTCTGAAACATCCCAGTGAGGAAGCCGCCGAACTCGCCGACCAGGCCGAGGCCTTTCTGGAGGATCGGCAAGAGGGTCTGGCCGATCTCGGCGCTGATGTTCGTGAGAGAGCCGGTCGCGCGACGCATCGCGTTCGCGGGGCTGTCCGCCGTCCGCGCGAGGTCGCCTTGCGCGTCGGCGAGCTGCTCCATGATGAGGCCCGCTCGGGCCGTCACCTTCTGGGACTCGTCGAGCTCCTCGCCGGCCTTGGCCATGCCGTGGGCGTAGGCATAGGCCTTCACGGTGTCGTCGAGGAGCACGACGCCGAGATTCTTGAGGACGTCGGATTGATTGCCGGCGAGGCCGGTCTGGAGGGCCTTCGTGGCCGTCGACATGTCCATGTTCGCGAACGAGGAGAGGTCGGCCGCGAGCTGGGTGAATTGGATGCTGAATTGCGAGAGCGTGTCGCCGCTCAATCCGGCGAGGCCCTTGCCGAGGCCGCCGAAGGCCGAGGCCGCGTCGAGCGTCTCGCGCTTCACCATGCCGAACTGGCTGGCCATGGTGTCGGCGTAGGCCTTCACCGCCGGCGAGGCCTCGCCGAGGATCGCATCCGTCTTCGAGACCGTCTCATTGAGGTTCGAGGCCTCGGTGACCCCCGACTTGATGAAGCCGACCGCCTTGTAGACCATGCCGAAGGCGCCGAGCGCGAGGGCGATCTCGGCGCCCATCCGCCGGAAGGACGTGGTCGCCGTCTGGACGATCGCGTTCGTCTTCCCGAGCCCGCCGTTCATCGCGCCAATGCTCGAGCTGGCGGAACCGAAGCTGATCGAGCTGATTCGCTGTAGGGGCTTGGCGACGTCGCCGATGGAGCCCATCCAATCCTTGACGGAGAGGAATTTCCGGAATGCCCCGATGGCCTTGTCGGCAACCGGCCCGATCTTCCGGATAGCCGCTTGCATCTTGGTGGATGCCTTCTCGGTGTCCTCGGCGCCGGCTTCCATCGTCGACCGGATCTTCTGTTGCATCTTCTCGAGCGAGGCGTCGACCTGGGGCATCTTCATCGCGCTGTCGATGCGGCGGGCGAGCTCGACGATGGTGCCGCCGACCAGGTTGAATTGGCCGGCGAACATGGACGCGAAATCGTTGATGGGGGCGAAGGCCGCTCGCAAGCTCGTCTGGATTTGGAGCGCGAGCTGCGCGGAGTCGGCAACCATCGACTCCATCGGGGAGCCGCCGCCGCCGGAGCCGCCGCCGCCCTTGCCGGAGAAGTCGATATTGCTGACGGCTGCCTGGGTGCCTTCCGCCGCGGCCTTGAATTCGTCGAGCGCGCGGATGGCCTCATTGATGTCGCGGACGAAGCCCTTGGCGTCGGCGCTCATCCCGACGTCGATCTGGTTACTCATGGATCAATGCCGATTGCTTTGTTGTGCCGAGCCATGAAGGCATTCATCATCGCGAGGCCTTCATCGGCGGACTGATCGCGGGCCGGTACCCGCCGGGGGAATGTCTCATCGAGCGAGGGCATGAAGTCGGTGGGGTGGGCGGTCCGCTTGGGTGCGTTGATCGACCCATTGACGATCGCGGATGTGATAATCCCCGTCTCGAGCTGGGAATCCGGGAGCAGGCCGAGCCGGTTGTATGCCAGCCAATCCGTCAGCTCGTCGGAAGGGACTCGCTCGAGGAGCTCGCGGACGGAGCATCCCCAGCGGTCGGCGAGCTTGAAGAGGAATCGGCGGAAGGGCTGGCGCCGGAGTTTCCCTCGGCCTGCTCCATGTCCTGCTTGCGGAGCTTCGAGAGCCGGAGCGAGACGTTCATGACGCGCTCGAGGGCCAGGGCCGACTTGGTCTGCAGGAGCTCGATATCCTCGTAAGTGAAGATGCGATTGAGGTTCTCATCGCAGATGGTCGCCGCCGCCAGCCGGGCGCGGAATTCCTTCATGCCGAGCTCGAGGTAAGAGGCCTCGAACTTCTCCCGCTCGGCGCCCGTCATGCAACGGACCATGACCTTACCGCCCCACTCGGGGACGTCGACGATTTCGTGGGCCAGGTCGGGGGCCGAGAGGATCTGATCTCGCTTGAGGAACATAGGGATTCGCTGATGCTTTCGTTCGTGGGAGTTGATCGCGTCGAGGACCTCGAGCGCGCGGGGCTTGGGTGATCGCGCCCGAGGACCTCGGGCGCGGGGGGGCGGGATTACGAGCCGGCGGCGGAAGTGACCGGGCCGCTGATCTTGATCGTGATTTCGGCTTCGAGGTTGCCCTCGACTTCCATGCCGGTCGGGCTGAACTTCGTCAGGATCGCCTTGAAGCTGAACGTCGTGTGGACCGAGTCGTTGAACACGAGCTGCCAGAGCTCCTTGCTCGGCGTGGTCCAGAGGGTGAATAGCAAGGCGTGCATGACGGGATCGTAATAGACCGTGAAGGAAATCTCGCCGCCGTCGTAGAGGGTCGGCTCGTATTCCTTCGCCGTCGAGTCGAGGTCGGTCGTTTCGCGGGTGCCGACCTCGCCGCCGGGGCCGGAGATTTTGGAGACCTGCGCGATTTCGCTGTAGACGGGCGGGGTACCCGCGACGCCGTGCTTTAGCTTGGTCCCGAGACCGGGATTCTTGGCCACTTAGAAGCGACTCCTGTAGCTGAAAAAGATGTCGGCGGGAACCATGAAAGTTCCCTGATCCGACCCGTCGACTTGCGGCGTGTAGTTGCTCGAGGCATCGGGGATGATGGCCTCGGTGACTTCGATTCCGCCGATGCCACCGAGACGGCCTTGGAAGCCGTTGAATCGCCGCTCGAGGGCGAGGAAAAGCTCGGTGCAAGCCGACCGGGAACGTGCGTAGGACTTGAACTGGACGCGACTCCGGAACGTCTTATCCCGGCCGTCGAGGTTCGAGCCGGGGACGTCGGAGATGATTTGATAGACGAGCGCCGGGTATGGCTGACCCTGGGGGACGAAGTCCGGGAAGATCCGCCGGCCGACGATCGCCGAGAGCTCCGGATCGCGCTCGAGCGTGGCAACCAACGCGTCGAGGAACGTCGGATAGATGGTCGGGATGTTGGCCGCGATCCGCCGCCGCAACGCCAGCAAGAAGGCCGGCAGGGGGCCGGGTACGCGCGGGATCGGCGCCGGCGGTTGCCCCCGGCGGATGATTACGGCGATCGGTGGTAGCGGCATGCGTTAGCCGATTTGGTACTCATCCCCGTCGTCGGGGATGTCGCTGAAAGGCTCGAGGAAGGTGAGCTCGGCGGTCGTCGAGGTGATCCGGCGGTAAGACTCGATGACCTTCTTAGCCGGCGCGAGCTTCGAGGCGCCGGTGAACATGAGGCTGAGGCCTTCGTATCGCTTGTCGATCGGTAGCGTCTTGCCGGCCGGCGCGGCGATCTTGAAGCCGTCCACGCTGGGGGCCGGGTCGCTCACGGTGCCATCGGCGAAGAGGTTGTCACTCATCGCGGAGAGCTCCTCGACCTTCGCCTTCGTCACGGCGAGGTCGTCGGTTGACAAGATCGTTCTCGAGGTGTTCAAGTGCCCACCGTCCGGAGGGGTTTGCCCGCCGTCCGGTGGCCCACCGATCGGCGGGTAATTATTCGTTTCGCAAGGTCCCCGTAGGGATGAGACGATGAGCATTACACTTGTCGGAATGCCTCGAGCGATCGGTTACATCCGGGTCTCGACCGAAGAACAGGCGCGAGGGGGGTTCTCCCTGCTCGACCAGGAGTCCAAGCTTCGAAAGTACGCCGATCTTCACGAGCTGAACCTCATCGACGTCATCGCCGATGAGGGGGCCTCGGCCAAGACGCTCAAGCGGCCGGGGATCGCCAAGGCGCTCGAGGTCCTGCGGAACCGCCAGGCCGAGGGCCTGCTCATCGCCAAGCTCGACCGGCTCACACGCCGGCTCAAAGACTGGTCGACCCTCATCGACGATTACTTTTCCGACAAGGGGGGATGCAAGCTCCACTCGGTCAACGACCACGTCGACACGTCGAACGCGACCGGCCGCATGATGTTGAACATTATTGTGACAATCGCTCAATGGGAGCGAGAGACCATCTCGGAGCGCACCGCTGATGGGCTCAGGAAGAAACGCGAGCTCAATGAGCGTTGCGGGAACGTCCGCTACGGCTTCGACCTCGACCTAACCGGGCCGGTCAACAAGCGGGGCGGGGTCGCTCGCCTGGTCGAGAACCCGGAGGAGCAAGCCGCGATCGCCATGATGAAGGCGCTAAGAGAAGACGGCGAGTCGCTCCGCGCGATTGCCGAGGTCCTCGAGAAGAACGGCATCAAAACCAAAGAGGGGCTCACCAAATGGAGCGCCGAAGCGATTCGGAGAATCCTCGCATGGAAGGCCGCTTGAGCTCGGCCGGGCCGGTCGAGCTGTTCATCGACGATGAGCCGGTCGGCCGGGCCGAGGTCCTGTTGACACTCGTCAACGACGACCAGGCCGGCGCCGAGCAAGGCCGGCGATGGATGGGGGTCGACCTCGCCGGCGACGAGCCGGATAGGACGGTCGAGCTCGAGGTCACTTGGGATCCGCGGTGCCTCGACCGACTCGCCGCCGACGTCGCTTCGTTCAAGAACGTCTCGATCTCGGAGGCAATGGAGTCGCTCCGTCTCGACGAATTCGGTAAGGCCCTGTTCGGGAAGCTGCTCGATTGGCAAGCCAGGTTGTACCTGATGCTGAGCGGTTGGAGGGCCTCGCGAGATCGGGCCGAGCGAGAGCGGAACTCCCGAAACCAGGTCCTCGCCGCCGGGTATCTGGCCGAGCTCCACAAGCTCGACCTGCTGGACGAACGCGAGCGACGTTTCGAGTACCTACCATTCCCGATCGTCGAGCCGCCCCCATTGTCGGCCGTGGTGAGGATCGCTCCCCATGAACCGGAGGACTCTTGAGCGTCAACCAGCTCCGCGAGCGTGAAGGCCTCGAGCCGCTTCCCGCCAGGATTACCGGCAACGGCACGACCCAGCCTCGCGGCGTGTTCACCGCCGTCGCCGGCGTTCGTTACGCCGAACTCATGAACTTCGCCGTCAAGCAATTCCAGACGACGATTACCCGAAGATTCGAGCAAGCAACTTGCCGCCTCGCTTTCGAGGCCTATCACTCCGCACTTCAAGAGGTTTGGACGACACCGATGAAGACCGCCGCCGACAACAGGACCCTTCACGAGAGCGAGCTCATGGAAGCTCGTCGCGACCCGTGCGAATTCCTCGAGAACACTTCGCCCGGCGAAATCCGCGAGAACGCTGCGAAGATCCTCGACCGGGTGATTCTCGGCCGGAAGTCGTTCGCGATCTGCTCTTACGAGGGCGCGATGATGGGCCAAAGGCCGGTAACGCACGCCGTCATCATGCCGGCCGACGAGTACCGCCGACTTCTGATCGACCGCGAGAGGCTCTCTCGCCTCGCCGGCGAGCTGGTCGCCATCTCCAACGGCAAGAGCTAACCCAGACGAGGGACCATGAAAGCAACGCGAGGGCCCAACCGGGCCTCTCAAGAGCGGGTGAAGATGGGGGACCAGCTCCGCGAGATCATCCGCGATAGCGGACATACCGCCTACTCGCTCTCCCAACTCAGCGACGTCGCCGAGGAAGTCATCCGCCGTTTCATGAACGGCACTCGTGACCTGAAGCTCGAGACCGCCGACCGTCTCGCCGACGCGCTCGGGGTCGCTCCCCTAACCGCCGCGCGGAGGCGATCCGGCCGATGAGCCAACGGGTTTACGAATGCCAGTGTTTTTGCCACAGGCGCCGCGGCGTGTTGCATTTCACCGCCTGTTGCCATCCCTGCAACGACTGCGGGATTTACGTTCGCTTCGGCGAGGAAGCCGAGCATAAGCAAAGGTGCAAGGGGCCGACGACGCCCGTCGAGCCCGAGACGAGGTGAGATGAAGAACAACCGCCTTCAATGCAAAGACCTTCCCGAGCTCCCCATCCTGCGGACGCTCGCCGCGAAGTATCGGGCCGAGGTCGCTCGCAATCCCAAGTATCCCCATCCGGTGATAAGCCGATGGGATCTCGTCGAGCTCGGGGCCTTCCCGCCCGCCACTCCCGAGAAGCTCGTCAGAGCGAAACTAGCCATGCTCATCCGCCGGGGCCTGGTCGACGGCTGCCCTTGCGGCTGCCGGGGTGACTTCGAGATCACTCCCAAAGGCCTCGCCTATCTCGAGGACCTCGACCAGCTCGAGGACCTGGTCGACGTTATCGACCCGGTCGAGTTCGAGGACCTGGTCGACGACGTCGAGGACCTCGACCAGCTCGAGGACCTGGCCGAGCCGCGCAGGATGCCAGCTACCGAGTTACTTCTCATCTGCCTCATCGTCGAAGACGACGAATTCGACGCTTTCATGCGAAGGCTCGAGGCCTCGCCGGGGTGATTACTTTCAATGCCTCGCATTGGGATCCAGTCGCCCGGCGATGGCTCGCGCTCGAGGTCGAGTGCGAGGTCGAACCGTACGATCCCGGCCGGCGATCGGGACCGCCGGAGAGCTGCTATCCGGCCGAAGGGGCGACCGTTACCGAGCTCTCGGTCAAGGTCCTCGGCGTGCGGCTCCTCGACCGCCTCGGCAACGTCGAGCATGCCTTGTGGGTGGATGACGGGACCTTGCCGGCCGGGGCCGCGATCGCCCTGGCGAGGGAATTCGAGGCGAGGCTCGAGCCGGGTTCTCGCGTGTGTGATGAGGTCGATCGACTCTGTTTCAATCAAGTCGCCGCCAACGCGAAGGGTAACGATGTTTGAGGGATACTCGAGCGCATGGCTCGAAATCAAAGGGGTCAAGGCTCGCATTGCCGTCGACCAGGTCAAGGCGATCGAACGGACCTTCGTCTATGCCGAGCCGACTCCGAGCGGGTCCGATGAGCCGTTCCGCATCATCGAGAGGACGCGATATGACGGTACGTTGCAGATCGGGAATGCGTCGGTCCACTACCGCCTCTCGCCGCGCGAGCTCCCCACGCCGAAAGGGTGGATCCGCGCGAGGATCGGTATCGTTCAAGAGTACCGACCCGCCAAGGCTTCCTTTCTCCTGCCGAGCTATCTCGGGGCACGCAACGTCAAGGCGAGTACCTTCCATGATATCGAGGTCAATGCGCGTCGCTTCGCCGATTGGAAGGCCTTGGCCATTCGCTCGAGCCTAACCCTCGGCCGAGACGAGCGCGAGGAATTCGGCCGGGCCGTCGATGATATCTGGGAGCTCGAGGGGGAACGCTTCACGCGAGAGCTCAGACTTAGGTATCGAGAGAGCAAACGCATTCGCGGGTTCTTTGGGAATTACCTCTGGTATCGCTGGCCCGATCGCGTGCGGCCGAGCTGCGCCAATCCTTCCAGGCTGGCCGCGATGCTGGATTGGGTCGGACGTCGCTTCACAGGCTCGAGGGCCGAATGAGACGGGAATTCAACTGGCAGGATGGGGACGATATCTCGCTCGCGATCGAGGGGCTTCCCCGCATCGCGCTGCCGCGTCTCGACGTCGATGAGATCGAGTCGAGGGCGTACGATCCGATGGCGTATCGAGATGAATTCGTTTCGATCGACAAATTCAAGTATTGCCTGGCGACCTATCAGATTTACGGCGAGGCCTTCCTCGGCAATCTGACGTTCGAATTCGTGGCGAGGCCTCCCGAGCTATCCCTCGGTCGCGGGAAGCAACGCGCGACGTTCCACGTCGCGTCGGGCCGCACATCGTACGTCATCCATGCCGAGGTCGATCGACGTCTCTCGGTCGAATGGGAGGCCTTGGCTCACATCGCCAAGCTCGTCGGTAATTCCCACTACCGATGGGGAGATCCCATCTGGAATCTGATGGGCAAGGAATTCATCCGCGAGCTCGTGCAAAGGTACCTTCGCCAATTCCCTCGCAGCGACTTCCGCCTAGCGCTCGACCTGGTCGAGCTCGAGGACCTCGCCGCCGAGGGCAACCGACGCGCATGAAAAAAGGGACCGGAGGCCTTCGCCTCGGTCCCTGGTTGGAAGTCATTTCTCGGCGATGGAAGTCATTCCGTCGAGGCCTCGAGCTCGAGCTCGAGCCGTCGGAGCTCGGCCAGAGCGTCGGCCCATACCTCGCCTGTACCGCCCGCGCGAGCGAGGCAATACACATGCAAACTCATCAAGAGTGATCCAACGGAGCGGACCGGATCACTCGTGAACGAAGTGCTGAGGATTTGATCGGCCACGTCCAGGGCATGCACGGCCGCGAGTTCGAGCGTGCGCGACGTTGGATGAGGGGTCTGGCTCATTTCTTCCTCGCTCTCGAGAGTGCCGGCTTCGCGGGCGCCTCGCCCCGAAGACGGATAGGCCTGGCATTGGGCACGCCGAGGCGCACCGCCCACGCGTCGACCTCGGCCTCGGAGCGGAACAGCCGAGCATGCTCGAGACGGTCGGTCGCGTACGTGTCGTATGCCCGGTTGTAGGCCATCCACGCATAGAGCGTCATCCCATCCTTGAGGATCTCGGCCGTCCACTCTCGGGCGCCGCCCTCGGCCGCCGCCGCCCGTATTTCCTTTCGCGTGGCCATCGGTCAATCCCTCCCCTGCTTGACGCGCTCGGCTTCCTTCACCGCCGCCATCCGGACGAACGACGCGACGGGAAGGCATCGCTTTTCCGCCGCCGCCCGGACCTCTTCGAAGGTGGCCGGCGAGAGGAAGATTTTAACTGACACGTCCCCTCCGTCCTTTCCCTCGCCGCCATTCGCGACGTCGTCGCCGGTCGCTCTTTTCTTCGCCATCGTCTTCGGCCTCATAGCTACTGACGTCATGGAACCTCCTAAAGAGTACCTCAAAAGGGTCAACTTGGGGTCAAACTCGGTTGACACTTTATACCCCGTGGGATAAGTTGGGGCAAGATCGGGGTTGAAAGAACGTCGAAGAAACCCCGGTACCACGTCATTAAGGGGTATTTGATGTCTGTCGATTTCCAAGGCGAGAGATGCTGTTTCTGCGGACGCGAGATCCAACTCGGGGACCTCATCGGCAAGAAAGGCAAGGTCCAGCCCTTCAAGGCGTCGGGCTACGTCCATACCCGATGCCTCAAGCTCTCGGTTCGGGGGACGTCCCGAGCGATTTGGAAGCTCCGAGCGTCGGGCCTCTCATTCGGCCAGGCCTCGAAGCTCATGCTCCACAAGCCGGAAAGGAACTGAGCCATGTCGGACAAGCCAATACCGACGACTCGGCATGTGCTGCACGCGCCCAAGCAAGCCGAGTTCGTCGAGCGCTACCTCGCCTCGGAAGAGGTCGCGAACCGCGAGGAGTCGCTCGACCGTTCGTTCGACTGCCTCATCCAAGCGACCTATGAAGCCGGCGAGGTCGCCTTGGCCATCGGCCTCATCGCCCTCACGTTCTGCCGTCGCCGGCGGATCCACGACCGATCCGCCTCGAGCCTGCTGACCATGATCGAGCTCGATTGCGAGCCCGGGGAATTGACCGCCCTGCAAGAGCTCATGAGGGGGGCTTGAGATGGAACGGAGGGAGCTCGCCTTGCTGGTGCGTCAGATGCGCCAGGCTCAGAACAGGTACTACCGGAGCCGGAAGCCGGAGGACCTCGAGACGTCCAGGCGCATCGAGCGGAGGGTCGACCTCGAATGCGCCGCGATCATCGACCAACCCATGCTGTTCGATTACGGGTTCAAAGAAGGCGGAAAGGAACAATCATGAGTCGCTCTCTCAGGACCGAATGGCTCTCGTTCTCCCATCAAGTCATCCCGCACGATGCCGAGCGGGCTCAAATCACCGAGATGCGTCGGGCCTTCTACGCGGGGGCGATCGCCGCTATCTCGATGCTCGATGAGATCAGTCGAGCCGACTTGAACACGGAAGACGAAGCCACCCGCCTGACCGCTCTGTGGTCCGAGCTCGAGGCCTACAGGCGGGACCTGAAAGCCGGCAAGGCCTGAACCCTATCCGTGATTGGAGGCAGGAATCGTGAGGATCGCTCTCAACTCAGTCAATCTCGTGCCTTCGATGCGACGTCACTTGGAGGGTAGGCAGGTCCGAATCTGGTCGGGACGTCATGAGTTGTGGTGGGCGCCCGAAGGCAAGGGGTACGCGAGGAGCGAGGACCTGGCCGGCGTCTTCGACTTCGAGGACGCATGGCGTCAGACCCGCTACGCCGGGCCCGAAAACAAAATCGTGTATGTCCTCGCCAACGTCGAGCCGTTCAAGGTGGAGGTCGAGAGCGATGGCCAAACGTCATAAGGTCGACCGTGTGACTCATGACCTCTCCGACGAGCCTCGCCGGCAACTCTCGCTCGCCCTGGTACCGCCCATCCGCCGGGGCCTTCCGCCGAGGTACGTGCCTCGCCGGAAGGTCGATGCCAAGTTGCTCGAGGCGATCGGCCTCGGCAACGTACCCGTCTCCGTGTCGCACGGCTCGCCCGGCTGGAAGTACCTGGTCAAGACGTGCATCCGGGAGAGGATCTCAATTCAAATGCGCGTCGACCTGGTCGGCGTCGAGGGGGGTGAAGGTTGAGCCAGACGAACGGGCCTTCGGTTCGCATCGTCCTCTCATGCTTCAACTGCAAGCATGAGACTTCCGAGAGCTACCGAGTCCAAGGCGACTCGGGGAGCGACGTCTATTGCACGCATCCCCAATGCGGCGGCAAGAAACGCGTCGGCGATACCCGATGGGATACGCCCGACTGGTGTCCGCTTCGGGACGATGCGATTCGAGATCATCTCATGGCCGGCTCGCTCTATCAGGTCCTCATGAAATGGAAGGCCGAGAATGGGAGCTGAACAGACCTGGTTCTATTGCAACCTGCTCTCGCATCGCATCGAGCGAGTGACGGTCGTCTCGAGCTCGAAGTGCTACGCCGAGTTGAAGGAAGGCAAGACGACTCAACGCGTCAATCGCCGAAACCAATTCGGCTCTTACCATCCGACCTATGACGAAGCCGCCGACGCCTGGCTCGCGGTCCTCGGCCGCGAGATCGCCGACGCCCGAGCATGCCTCAAGGCGAGCGAGAGCAAGCTCGCCAAAGCAAACGCTTGGATCGAGGATCACAGGACGGAGGTCGGCCTTTGATGGAGCCGCATCATGGAAAAGCCTATGCTCACGATATCGCTCGAGCCGCAAGAATACGGCTTCGACTTCCGGCGCACTCCGTTCGTCGAGCTGGTGTTTCAACCGGCGAAACGGATGCGGGTGGTCTGTCTCGACGCGAACGGCTTGCGGACGGAGCTCGAGGGGCCTTGGGATGTGGTCGTCGAACGACTCATCGCCTTCGGCTACGTGGTCGCTCGGAAGCCGGTCGAGCTCAAGGCCTGGCGTTCGAAATGAAAAAACCGCTCGAGGACGGTCCTCGAGCGGCTGACGTGTGCGCTGGCTGGGAGGCTCGATTCTCGACGACGCGAGTCGAGGGGTCAAGGCTCGAGGACCAATCACGAAGCGATACTGATCAGCCTCTGGAAGTCGCCCTCGGCGATGATCCTGATATCCTGGCCCTTGGCGATCAAGCTTTCCGCCTTGCGATGCTTCGAGCTCTTGGGGTGGCCCGCAAGCACGCGGATATCCTGGTCCCCGACCACGAGCAACGTCGTGTCCTTGTTGACCGTATCGGTGACGTCGCAGCCGGCTCGCGCGGCCAGCTCCGCCGCCTGCTTCCTCGGCACCGAGAGGGCGCCGGTGAATACGATCGTCTCCCCGGACAAGGGGCCGTCGGGGTCGCCGGCCTGGGCCACGCTCGACGTGCCGAACCGCTTCATCGAGTGCTCGAGCCACTCCTCGGCCGACTTGCCCGATTCGCGGATCGCGTGGACGAGGATCATGCCGGCCGCGTAGGCATCCTCCTCCGCGTCGTGATGCTTGAATTCGATCCCCAAGTGTTGGGACACCGGACGGAGCCCGTATCCCCTCTGGGCGAACTGGGTCCAGACTCGACGCACCACGCGGGCCGAGTCGAGCCAGCGACATCCCCATCCGGGATGGGCATGCTTCTCCGCAACCAGCGTCATCGAGGTGCGATCGAATGAAGTGTGACAGACCACGATTCGCCCGGATAAATGGCCGGTTATTTCTTCAAGCAACGCCCCCATGACAGGAGCTCCCGAGACATGTTCTTCGGTTATTCCGTGGACCTGGATGTTCATGCCGTCGAATGGCTCGCGCGGATCCACGTACGTCTTCCACCTATGCACGGCCACCCCGTCCTTAAATCCAACAATCCCAATCTGACAAATGCTCGCGAAGGAAGCATTCGCGGTCTCAACGTCGATCGCCAAGAAATCCATAGTCGCTTACCTATCAAGTAATAACCCCCACCGGAGGCATCACTCCGGTGGGGGCGAGGTATCGGGGGCTGGCCCCGGTTCGGATTAAGTCGCGGTGGTGCGCACGCTGTATGAGAGGAGTTCGAGCAGTGGCAAGAAAGTCGAGTTACAGGCCATCGGATGTTTCGCCGGAGAGGATATCGGCGAGGATGCGGCCGCGCCGCTCGGCCTCGTCGTCGTCCGTCTTGTGGAAGGCGAGCATGCCATCAGCGATCTTGACCTCGACCCGTCCTTCGAGGACCAAGTCGAGCATGGTCGCATTTCTCCTGGTATTGGCAGCCCAGTCGGCAATCTGCCTTGCGTCATCCTCCGGCATGGCTCCTCCGGGTGCGGCGAGGAGCGCCGCCATCACGACCGCCGAACATTCCTGGACGGTCAAAATGTCGGCGCCGACCTCATCGTCATCCTGCGCGTCGCTGTCTTGCATTGGCTGGTTCCTTTCCTCAGGCGAGCCTTGCCATCTCGCGGATTCGATTCCTCATATTCACGAGGATTTGGAGGTTCTCCGCGTCCTTCTCCTCGTCGATCATCCAATCGATCGGGAGATACGTCACGCCCTTGCTATCCGTCATCATCGGAACGCTGTCGGCCAAGGCGCTCATGACGGCGTGCGACCCGCCGAAGTTGGCGGGTATGAAGACATCACCTTCGGGGCTCACCCACGAGCTCTCCATCCACTTTCGCCACTTCGGGTGCATGGGTTTCGGAGGGCCGTGCTTGATCCATACTCCGGCCTGGTCGGTCGCCTCGGCCTTTCCCGAGCTGCGTTTCGCCATGACAAGGTCCTGGAATGGGAACGCCCTCGGCAGACCCATCACAGTCCACCGAGGGCGCAGGGAATCGGGGGGTCGCCCCGGTTCGGTTTGTCGCGTGGTGATGGTCACGCCGATGTTCGGGAGTCTACTGTATCTCCCGACATCAATCAATCAATGCCATTGAAGGCCGCCCAAGATCAGGATAGCTTGAATGGGCCGAGTGCTATCCTACCCTCGAGATCGATCAGTCGGTCTTGCGTTCGTGTCATCGGCGGTACGTGGTATCGCCGAAGGGCCTTCGCCGGCGGATAGTGGGTAGCACGCTCCGGCGAAGGTTTCTCACTGCTCCCTTGATGTTCCCTGGTATCGCGTCGACGTTCGGGCCCCAACCTGCAAGTTAGTGCCCGGGTGCCGCCGCCTAGCGAAAGGTCGGAATTCAGATGTCCAAGATCGTTCGCGAGGACGCAACGTCCTCGCAGGCGCCGCCGCGCCATGTCCCAAGGGAGGGATTCCCGGATCTCTCCTATCAGGCCGCGTTGAAGGCCGAGGCTGAACGGCAAGAGGACGCGAAGCGTCCGCCCGCCGGGCCGCTGTTCGAGCGACGGAAAGGCGGTGAGGCATGAGCGAGCCCATCGAAAGCCTTCCGAAGCGGGAGCTGGTGATCGTCAGGATGTCGGATGTCGTCCGCGAACTGCCGCGTTGGCACTGGTCCGATCCCGTGCCGGATGAACCCGTCTCGATGATCGTGGGTGATCCGAGCGACTCCAGGCCGTCCGTGTCGCTTGAACTCCTCAAGTTGGTCGCCGAAGCGAAGCTGAGCGTCGAAGGGGGTGACGAATGAGCGAGGCCATCATCAACCCGCCGGCCGTGGGGGTGGACCCCGAAGTGGTCGCCGCTCATCTCGCGATTTATCAGGACAAGAAGGGCAAGAAGCTCGACAAGTTCAAATGGGCCGCGTCCAAGGAATGGCTGATCGTCCACAAGATAATCCCGGACGACAGGCCACCCGCCCCGGAGCCTTCCGGGAACGTGTCCTACACGACTGCCATCGGCGCCCCTACCCTCCGTCTCACTGGCTCGAAAAAGGACGCGCTCCCGCCCCGGGAGCCGGTACTGGTGACCATGTCGAACGTCGAACGCGAAGAGACGAATTGGCTCTGGCCCGACCACATCCCGTTGGACACGGTGTCGATGCTGGTGGGCAATCCCGGCGACGGCAAGAGCTCGCTCGCGCTCTTGCTGGCGTCGATCGTCTCGAGCGGACGGAGCTGGCCCGATAACCCAGGCGATCCGACCGAGGCCGGCGAGGTCCTCATCCTACAGGCCGAGATGGGCCTCGCCACGATCGTCACCAAGCGACTCGAGGACGAAGGGGCCGACCTCGACAAGGTCCACGTCCTCACGAAGGTCAAGGAACCGGACGGGACGATGCAGCCCTTCAACCTCGCCCGGGATATGCCCATGCTCGAGAAGGCGATCGAGACCTATCCGGGCCTGCGCCTCGTCATCATCGACCCGATCGGCTCTTACCTCGGCGGGTCCGATGAGAACAAGAACGCGGAGATCCGGGAGATCATGGATCCCATGTTCGCTCTGGCCGAGAAGCATCACCTCGCCGTCGTCCTGGTCGCCCACATGAACAAGGGGACCTCGACCAACATCCTCAGCCGGATCTCGGGCTCGATCGCCTTCGGCGCCGCCGCCCGGATGATATGGTACGTGTCGAGGCATCCCAAGAATCGGGCCCGACGCGTCATGTCGTTCGTCAAAGGCAACCTGACCGACGGCGATCCCAAAGCGCTGACCTATGGCTACTTCAAGGGCAAGCACCAGTGGGATCCGGAGCCGGTCGAGTGGAACGCCGACGACGTCGCCCGCATGCTCCTCGACCAGCTCGGCAAGGATCGGACGGTGGACGCGAAGGGCGAGGAGGTCAAGGCGAAGGGGCGCAAGCCGTCGAAAGGACTCGAAGGGCGCGATTTCGTCCTCGGGTACCTGAAGAAGGAGGGGCCGACGCTCCAGTCGGCGATGCAGGCGGGAGCCAAGCCGCAGATCACTCCGTCGACCTTCAGACGTATCGTCGAGGAGCTGATCGAGGAAGGCCTCATCCTGCAATTTTACCAGGAGGGAGATACCCGAATCTGGCTGAAGCTCGCGGACAAGGCCCCGCCCGAGACGACCGCGGATCCCGCAGCCGAGTAACCGCCCTCCCGTCTAAACCCCTTCCCCGGGGGTGAGCGCCAAAATGCGGCGTTTGGAGCGCCAGAATTGCCGGCCTTTCGGCAATTTTGGCGCTCATTTTTTTCTTACCTGCCAACGACTTATGGAGCGCCAAAATGGGGCAAAAGGGTACGCGTGCGCGCACGTACGCACGCGTACGCGTACCCCTTCGGGCAATTTTGGCGCTCCATAAGTCGTTGCGGCATAAGGGCCAGATGAGCGCCAAAATTCAAAAAACGGCCTGCATTTTGGCGCTCCATTTCTCGCATTCTGGCGCTCCGGCAGGCGCATGAAAATACCCGGCAACGACTGTCATAAGTCGTTACCGGGCAAGCTCGTTCGAAGAGTCTCAGTCCCTTTAGCTGGGCCTATCCGAGTCCGGCCGTGGAAAGTTGGCCTCGGATATCCCTCTCGAATCCGCGAAGCCTCCGCCCTGGAAGAGAGGACTTCGAGATTACACGTCCCGAGTATGTGCTTCCTGACGTGAGCTAAAAGGGGTCCTCGGGCCCCAACCTGCAAAGTAGTACCCGAGGACCCCGCGAAAGGCTTGCTTCATTTGCCAATGCAAAGGGGCTCTCGAGCTCTCACCCTGAGAAAGTAGCGCTCGAGAGCCCCGCGAAAGGCTTGCTCCGTCAAACTTGCTCCATCTTACCATGAACCGGAGTTCACGACAATGGAGTGTTTGTATGTCGACGCGGGAATCATGAGATTCTAACGTCAGTGGGCGCACCATGATTCGAACATGGGACCTCACCCTTATCAGGGGTGCGCTCTAGCCAACTGAGCTATGCGCCCGTAACCTTCGACTCACGAGACGTATTGTAATGGCGAAATTCCCCAAGTCAACTGCCTAGTCCCATAACTTTTCGAGCTCACGCTCAGCTCGACTGATGCCGAAATCTGAGCTCTACGCCGCCGGGGCGAGGGCCCGGCAGAGCAACTCGCGTAGAGGTGTGGGGAGTTTCTCCAGGCCCGAGTCGAACCCGGCCTCTCGAAATAATCCCTCGGACCACAACCTCAGCCGCACGGCGCACAGGGCATCCGAGAACGTCACGGACTCCTTTCCCGGCCGGTCGATGCCGCCGACCCGGGCCGGCGCCGGCAGGGCGTCGTAGAGCAGCGTCACGACCGAATACAGTCCGAGCAGGCACGGGGTGGTGTGCAGCACCGTCCGCCGGCTCCATCCCCGGGTGCTCTCCGAGTGGAGATGGGCACGGCCCTCCTGGAACGTGCATTCCAGGTCCCGGCGGCCCGCATATCGGGTCACGACCTCGCCGGACCCCATCGCCGGGTCGGTCGTGTAGAAATACTCGTCGCGGTGCGTCCCCTCCCGGTCGTGGACGAACACCCGGCGGATCGGCACCAGCCCGTCCCCCGCCTTGGACCAGTGGCCGGCCCCCGTGACCACCTCGACCCGCCGGCTGCCGCCGCCGTACCGGCCCGCGGTGATCCGGCGGCGCCTCCGCGCGGCCTCCACCCCCTCGCGGGGCTTGGGCCGGCGGCCCCCTTGGCCCGCGGCCGGCCCAAGCCGCCGTAGGGAGGCGGAGGCTCGAAGAGGTTGGCCTCGGGGTGGAGCTCGCTCACCGGCGACAGCCGGGACCTATGGCGATGGCAGAGGCGCGCGAACTCCTGCGAGCCGTAGCCCGAGTCGCCGACGAAGACGGAGCGTCGGCCGGGGAACTCCATCATCAGGGCCCGCAGCAGCCGGCACATGAGCCGGGCCGGCGTGCGGTGCGGCCGGCCGCGTCGGCGGTCGTCCTCCTCGGAGCGATACAGGTCCACGAGCACCGGCAACGCCCAGGGGCGGCTCGTGCCGGGCAATCGGACGAGGACCGCCAGGATGACCCGGCGGTGGCCGTATTCCCGGGCGGTATAGGCGTGGGAGGAGCGGACCGGGTCGCGGTGTCGGGCCTTGCCGTAGAGGCACCGGCCTGGGTGGCCGTCGACGGTGTCGTCGCCGACGAGGAATACGGGCCCGCGCGGGTAGAGGCGATCGAGGATCAGGCGGGCGAGGGTGCAGCCGGGCCTCAGGCCCGACCACGGTGCGCGCGAGAGGACGCGTTGGTGATCGGTGCGATGCCCGGCGCGAGTTCGCCGACGGTCCGCAGCGGGTTGGCGACGGTGTGGCGGCCCTGGGTGAGGATGGCGGCCAGGAGCAGGACGACGAAGCGTCGATAGGTGGGGAGGGTGAAGAGCGGCTGGAAGGCCTCGAGCAGCGGCAGAGCCTCGGGTGATAGGATCATGATGGGCCCGTCCTCGGTCGGTAGCCTTGAGGTGCGTCAGCAACCCCTCAGGTTACCGCCGAGGCGGGCCCGCGAAATCGGCTTCAGTCGAGCTCAGAGGGCGGGAAACGTCCGCGCCGGGAGCGTCCAGCAACACGTCATCACTCGGATATCGCATTGTCGCCATATTCATCGGCCAAGAGCCAAATCGAGATCGATCCCTCCTCCTCGGCCCCATCGAGATCGATCCCTCCTCCTCGGCCCCAATACTGTGGTAATCGGGCCCTATCAGCCCGTTGAAATATTCTTTTTGGCCCAAGGAGACCCGTAAAATCCCCGGGTTTTTCAGTGTCGTTCTGCCCAAAATCTAATATTTATAGGAGTTACGCGGTCATGCTAGCTTGTACAGGGGCTGCGCGATGTAGGCGCGCACGGCTTCGCGGATGATCCGGGCCTTGGCCTCGTACCAGCTGACCCCCGTCCTGAAGAAGTTCCGCTCCAGGCGCAGGAACGCGCGGATCGACATCCCGATATGGTTCCGCTGACCCCTCGCCGAGCGCACCTGGGCACGCTCCACCCCGCAGCATTGCTTCAGCACCCGATGATACGTCTCGATCGACCAGCTCCGCTCGGCGACCGTCAAGCGTGCCAGCTCGTCCATCCCCAGGTCGTTCGTCGCCCAGTATTCAACGTCCCCGTCTCGGGAGACCACCCTGAACACCCGGATCGCGCCGAACCCCGGCAGATGCGCCAACGTACCCGACACTTCGATCGCCGCCTCGCCCACGGCGCGGGTGCCGGCCCTCGTCACGTCGACCTTGCGATTGACCTTCAGCTGGGTCAGGAACGTCCAGCCCAGCTCGCGCACCGCCTTGAGGTTCTCCAGGCTCGAGTACCAGCTGTCGAAGGCCACGCAGCTCGGCTCGAAGCCCCGCCCCTTGGCCGCGTGTAGCATGGCCAGGAAGTGGTCGTTCTTGGTGAGGCCGTCGTGCACCTTATCGTAGATGCGACAGTCGACCGGGGTGATCCGATCGCCGTCGGGTCCAGACCATGGTGATGAGGTTGATGCCCCAGACGACGGCCTTGTGCTTGCCCGACCAGTGCCGGTTGACCAGCTCGATCTTCTCGGCGTAGGGCTTGTCCAGGGTGGAGTCGTCGACGACCAGGACGCCCCCCTTGGTGTGGACCATGGGCCGGGCCTCCTGCCAGAGGGTTTCCGGGTCGGGCTCGAGCCGGCGGAGCAGGCGCGTGAAGGCATCGTGTGCGGCTGGCTGGGGGGCGTCGGGCTGCACCTTGGCGGCCTCCGTGCAGGTGACGGCGCGTGGGGTAGCGATCAGGAAGTCGATGTAGTCGGTGTCGCGGCATTTGGCGAGGCACATGGCCGTATCGTACTACGACAGAGAGCTTGGGGAGACGTGAACGCCCGGCAACTACTGCGTAACTCCTATATTTAGAGCGTTCGAACAAAATGAGGCTCATGCAAGGAACGTCATACAAATTAGCGAGCAAGCGATGGCCATGAACGCTTTGTGGATCGACGGCAGTCGGTCCCGGCGCAATCGGAGTCGGCCGAACTGGTGAGTCCAGGACAGCGTCCGCTCGACGAACCACCGGGATTTCCCCAGACCGCTGCCGTGCTCGGTCCGACGCCTCGCCAGGACCGGCCTGATCCCACGGCGCCGCAACTCGCGCCGGTGCGGTCCCGAGTCGTAGGCACGATCCCCCTGGACACGGCGGGAGCGGCGCCGCGGATGGCCCCGCTTGCCACGCACCGCGGGCACGGCGTCGACCAGGGGCAGGAGTTGAGTCACGTCATGGCGATTCGCCCCCGTCAGTGTCATCGCCAGGGGGATGCCTCGGGCGTCGGTCAGGACATGGTGCTTACTCCCCAACTTCCTGCGGTCCGTAGGGCTCGGTCCCGTCTCAGGGCCTCCGCAGGGGGCTCGGACGCTCGCACTGTCGATCAGCGCTCGGGACCAATCGATCCGGTCTGCGCCGTTCAACTCGGCCAGGAGGACTTCGTGCAACCTCTGCCAGATGTTTTGACATTGCCAGCGTCGGAGATAGCGCTTGCAGGTCTGGCCGCATCCCCAACCACATTCGGTCGGCAAGTCCTCCCAGGCTATGCCCGTCTTCAAGACGAAGATGATGCCGGTCAGGACCTTCCGCGGCTTCAAGGGCTTGCGGCCCGGGAAGCGGAAACGTCGGGGCCTGGGGGGTGGGATTAGGGGCTCGATTCGCTTCCAGAGTTCATCGGAGACGAGTGACTTGGCCATGAGAGCACCTCCGAGAAGGACCAGGCAGACTCCACCTCAAGCGACGGGTGGTGCGCGGCCACCGACGCCGGTTACCATCGACTTCGCCCGGTTGCTTGAGCTGGCCGCGTGGTGCCGACAGCACCTGGCCGAGACCCCCGGAGGGATGACATGGCCGCCGCCGCCCGACGCATCGTTCCCCCCCGCCCCTGACGACCGCCCCTTGCCCGCCGGCGATCACGCCGACCGTCTGGGCCCGACTGCCGGAGGAGCGGCAGCGACAGCTCCGAGACCTACTCGGGCAGCTCCTGGCCAGGCTCCTGGCGGCCACTCGCGGCGAGGAGGCCGGTCATGAATGATCCTCTCCGCTCGCCCAAGCTCAGGCCCTGGCACCTCGACCGCTCGGCATTCGTCTACGTCCGCCAATCCACGCCCCAGCAGGTGAGCGACCATCAGGAGTCCACCGCGCGTCAGTACGCCCTCGCCGACAGGGCAGCACACCTCGGATGGGCGGCCGATCGCATCACCATCATCGACGAAGACCTGGGCAAGAGCGGCCAGTCGATCGAGGGGCGCCCAGGATTCCAGCGGCTCCTGGCCGAGGTCGCCCTCGATCACGTCGGGCTGATCCTCGGCCTGGAGATGAGCCGCCTGGCCCGCTCCAACCGGGACTGGCACCAGCTCCTGGAGCTCTGCGCCCGCTTCCGCGTGCTGCTGGCCGACGCCGAGGCGGTCTACGACCCGGCCGACCACAACGACAGGCTCCTGCTCGGCCTGCACGGCATGATGAGCGAGGCGGAGCTTCACGTGCTCAAGGAACGCATGTATCAGGGCAAGCTCAACAAGGCCCGCCGCGGGGCGCTGATGGGCGTGCCCCCGCTCGGCTACGTCCGGCTCGCCACGGGCGAGTGGGCCATCGACCCCGACGAGCGGGTGCAGGCCACCGTCCGGCTGATCTTCGACCGATTCGATCGGGAGGCGACCCTGCACGGCCTGCTCCGCTACCTGGTCCGTCACGGGATCCGCATCCCGGTACGGTCCAATTCCGGCCCGAACCGGGGCGAACTCGAATGGCGGCGACCGAACCGGACGACGCTCTCGAACCTGATGCATCACCCGAGCTACGCCGGGGCTTACCGGTTCGGCCACCGGCAGGTCGACCCGCGGCACAAGCGGCCGGGCCGGCCGGCCACCGGCAGGAAGAACCGCCGGCCGGAGGAGTGCCTGGTGCTGATCCGCGACCGACTGCCGGCCTACATCGCCTGGATGTTGCAGCCATAATGCCTCCATCTTCACGCGTCGTCGACCCTCCTCGGCGGAGGGCCGTGGTGTCCAATCCGGCGAATCATCGCCGCTTTCCCTTCGAGATCGGCCCGGTCATCGCAGCGGGGTAGGCGACCGCCCCGCGTCTCGAGTGGGCCATGAGCTTCCGCAGTCGCTCCCTCTCCCTCCGATCGGCCCGGATGATCCACGGCCCGTGGGCCGAGACTCGCCGGGCATGTAACCAACCCCGGCCCGCCCAGTCGCGAAGCTTCCCGCCCGACACGCCGAGCTCTCGCGCCAGGCCGGACACCCACCATTCGTCCTTCCCCAGTCGCCCCTCGTCCTTCCCGCCGTCGCTCAACCCGCGGCGCGACATCAGCTTCCTCACGGACATCGCCGTGTAGCCCCGGCCGCCTTCGGCGGCCGGAGGCCTTCCTCATTGAGCCGGGCCGCGATCTGGCCCGCCGTGAATCCCTCGCGGCGCAACCGGGCGAGCCGCTCGAATAATCGGGCGTGGTCGCGAAGGTGCTCGTGGAGCTGGACCGGGCGGATGACCTCGTGGCGACTCTTGGAGCCGCCATTCCATTCTATTTCCACGTTTACATATTCGCTGTCTTTGCGGACATGGACGACGACCCGCTCGACCAGCAGGCGGACGATCTCCTTCCGCTCGGCGGGCGTCGTCGACGGGGCCTCCCACAGCGACGGGATGTCGCGGGACAACGCGGCGATCCGGGCGAGCTCGTCGCCGCTCAGCTCGGCAGGCCGGTCCCGTCGGTATCGGTCATATTCTTCTTCGAGCCGACGTTGATCGCTCAATGCCTCCTCCCAGCGACGCTCCAACGTCCGGGCGACGAGGCGGTTCTCCGGCTCGACCGCGTGGTACTGCCGCTCGGCACGCCCCGATTCATAACGCGCCCGCTCCAGTTGTTGCACCCAGTGGCGGTGGAGGCGGTCGCGTTCCTGACGGACGTCCCGGGCCGCCTGGAGGCTCAGCTCCAGCGCCGCGGGCTCCAGGGCGCGAAGGACCTGGCGCGCCACGAGGTCATCGACCGGCGTCGTCCTCAGGCCGTGGCACCTCGGCCCCGTGCCCACCTTCAGGTGTTGTTCGCACGAATAATATGCGGCGGACTTGCTCGGATAGGTGGAGTGCATCCGGTGGCCGCAGGTGCCGCAGGCCACCAGCCCCGCCAGCAGAGCAACGCCCCCGCGCGGCGCGCCCGGCGAGCCGGCGACCGAGCGGTTCTGCTCGAGGCGTCGGAGGTTCGCCAGGTATCGATCCCAGCCGATGTACGCCGGGAGGCGGTCCTTCAGTAACACCTTCCACTCCGAGATCGGCAGCCACCGTTGCCCTCGTCCGTGGCCGCCCGCCGCCTTCGCCCTCGGCTCGTCCCGGCGACGCCCGTAGGCATAGGCCCCGGCGTAGGTCGGGTTGTGCAACATCTGGTTCAGCGTCGGCAGCACGGGACGACGCCAGGTCAATTGGCCGCGGAGTGCCCCTCCCTGAGCTCGCATCCCCAGGCGGATGCCGTTCCGGACCAGATAATGGAACACGCCATAGATCGAACCGATTTCATCGAACTTGTCGAAGATCAGGCGCACGACGTCGCGGGCCTGCTCGTCGGGGTCGAAGGCCAGCTCGCCGGATGGCAGCTTGACGTACCCGCAAGGGACCTTGGAGAACAGCTCTCCGCGCTCGGCCTTATGGAGCCGGCCTCGATCCAATCGATTCCTCGCGGTAATGAGCTCGAATTCGCTGATGGTCCCCTTCAGGCCGAGCAGGAGCCTGTCGTTGGTGTCGTTGGCGTCATAGACGCCGTCCTGATCGGCCAGGAGCGTCCCGAAGAGGGCGCAGACCTCGAGCAGGTGGTGCCACTCCCTGGACGTCCGGGAGAGGCGGCTCATCTCCAGGCCCAGGACCAGGCCGACGTGATCCATCGTGACCTCGGCGAGCAGCCGTTGGAATCCGCGCCGTCGGTCGGGCTCCCTGGCGCTCCGACCCTGGTCGTCATCGATGACCAGGACCCGATCGGCGGGCCACCCCAGGGCCAGTGCCTGGCCGACCAGCTCATATTGTCTCTCTCGCGACTCCTTATGGTCGAGCACCTGCTGCGGGCTGGACTGGCGGATGTAGATGACCGCCAGGAGGTCCAGATGCCGGTCTCGGATCTTGGGCGATCGCCGACCCCGGGCGGCCGCAGGCAGGCCGCCCGGGGCACCGGCGGACGGGTCATGGCTCATCATGTGCCACCTCTCTTCCGGCCGGCGGTGCCGCGAGTTGATGGGCCATGACGCGGCTGAGCCGCCCGGAGCGTCCGCTGCCGCCGGTCGTCGGTCAGGGCCAGCCAGAGCCGGCCCGGCGGCGGGAACGCCCTCGGCCCTGTCCGGCGCGGGGGGACACTTTCGCCCGATGATCGTCGCATGAGGGGCCTCCCTGTCGGGACTTGATCCGGCGCCCTTCGATCCATTCGACGAGACTGAGCAGCGCCGCGAGCCCGATTATGGGCAGGTCCGAGGATGGTCCGCGAGGTGTGACTTCGGTGGGAGTCCGTCTGCTACTTCTGGGATCGATTCCGGGCCAATCAGGAGCGGCTCGAGGCCAATCGGGCACGCCAGGGCCGACCGGGCGCGCCGCGACAAGGGCACTCGCTGCTCGCCGGGTTGCTGCGATGCGGGCGATGCGGGCGGCGGATGATCGTGCTCTACTCGGGACCGAAGGATCTTCACGCTTACACCTGTACTCGTGGCCCCACGGGCTATGGGGAGCCGCTCTGCCAGGGCCTCCCCGGCCCGGTGCTCGACGAACTGGTGGCCGGCCGGGTCCTGGCGGCCGTCGAGCCGGCGGCGTTGGAGGCGAGCCTGGCGGCGGTGACCGCCGTGGAACGAGAGCGGGCCGAACTGGCCCGGCACTGGCAACTGCGCCGAGAGCGGGCCGATTATGAGGTCGATCGAGCGGCCCGTCAGTATCAGGCCTGCGAGCCGGAGAATCGCCTGGTCGGGCGCGAGCTGGAGCGTCGCTGGGAGGGATCGCTGAAGGAGCGGAGGCGTCTCGGGGACGAGTACGAGCGATGGCGACGGACGGCCCCGGTCGGCTCTCGCCCGACGACGAGCGGGTGATCCGCAGCCTCGCGGGCGATCTGCCTGCGGTGTGGCGGGCGGCCACGACCATGCCGGCCGAGAGGCAGCGGATCGCCCGGCTCCTGATCGAGCGGGTGAGCGTCGTCGTCGACAAGGCCAGCGAGCGGGTGGACGTCGAGTTGCATTGGGCCGGCGGGCCGGTCGAGTCGCATGCCCTATCCCGGCCGGTGAGGCGTTACGACCTCCGGTCCGACTATCCCCGGATGATCGGGAGGATGCGGGCCTGGTGCTCCGAGGGGCTGAGCACCGCGGAGATCGCCGATCGCCTCAACGAGGAAGGCTTCCGGCCCCCGAAGCGGGCCGATCGCTTCAACCGCGGGATGGTGCAACGGCTCCTATGCCGCCTCGAACTGACCCATCGCAAGCCCCACGGGAGCCCGACGGGCCTGGGCCCTGACGAGTATCGGCCCGGGGCACTGGCGCGTCGGTTGGAGATCGGCCGGGATACGGTGCGGAGGTGGATCCGAGCCGGCTGGGTGACCTCGAGCCGCGACGCCCGGGGGCATCACGTGATCTGGGCCGACGCGCCCGAGTTGGACCGCCTCCGAGAACTCCTCGCCCTGGCGAGGACCTGGGCGACCAAGGATCGGCTGTCGGAATTGTCCAAGCCCAAGGGCCGTCCGGGGCGGTAGACTAGCGGCGGCCCGGCTCACCACGAGCCGGGCCGCCCTACCGCTCACTTGGAAGGCATTATGGCTGGTACATCGAGAAGGAACACGCTCCACTAACCATCCTTCGCTCGGCCAAAGACCTTGGTTCTCATTTTGTTCGAACGCTCTTAGTAGAGTAGGCGGGGCCGAAGCCCCGCCCCTCATCAAACCGGACGGGCGGATTTCCCGCATCCGGCTTATCCGAGAACGATCAGCCCAAGGCATGCACGAGTCGTCCACGGATCAGGGACGCGGCCTTGCACACGGATGTGTGCGGCGTTGCCCCAGAGTCGGTTCCAGAAGCTGCAATCCCAGGGATTGCAGATGGACCAGGAACGACTTCCCTTCCGCAGGCCGGAAGGGCCGCTGACTCCGACGCTGCAGGTGTCGGACCAACCGCCCCAGCACATAACTATCCGCGCGGTTGAAAATCCGCCGTGGATAGCCATATGCAAAGTAGCGGCCCCAACCCGCCAAGTACCTGCTCATGTCTCGTACCAGGTCATCGACCGGCACCAGACCCCGGCTGCTGGCGGTCAGTTCCCGCACACGATCGCGGAAACGGCCCAGCGAACGCTTCGATAGGGAATACGTTGAGGTATCGCCCACCGCGACCGAAGAGGTCGCGGTCGAAGCGAAACGTATACCCCAGGAAATCCACACTCTCCGACGGCCGCTTCAGATCGACCGTCCGCGTCTTCGATCGGTTGATGGTCAGGCGAAAGCGCCCTTCCAACTGCGATTCCACCCAATCGATTAGCATCCGGCTGATCCGCGGAGCCAAGATGACGAGTCGAGTGGCCCGGGGGAGTTTCACCCCCAGGCCCTCTCGGATCCGGACGGGAGGCACTCGCCTCATCCGGCTCTTATGATCCAGTCGCCGGTCGAATCCCGATCTGCCAGAGGACCAGCAGATTGGGGTCTCGTCGCGCCACCTGACCCAGCCAGTGGGCTGCGTTGATGGAGTGACGCCTCAACCTTTGTATTTCCGCTGCGACCATCTGACCAGGGCGCGTTCCAGGTGCCTGAGGACCGGGGTGAGCGCCGACCGGTAGAACCGGCCGTAGTAGTTCGCCCACCCCCGTACCGAAGGATTCACAAGCCCCGCGATCTCCTCCAGGGATTGATTGTTCCGGGTGGCGGCCAGCCGCCACTCGCGGATCGTCTCCCGGATCGCATCGGCGGCCTTGTCGTTGATCGCCGGGATGAAGCTCACGAAGTACTTCCCCCATCGATTCTTGGCCCGCCGGGGCCGAAAGGTGTAGCCGAGGAAGTCGAACTTGATATGCTCATGCTGGCCCCTCCGGTCATCGTCCTGGCAGTACACGATCTTGGTCTTCTCAGGGTGAAGCTCAAGGCGGCACTCCTTCAGACGCTCCCGGACCGCTTCGAGCACGTGCTCCGCTTGAACCCGGCTCTTGGCGTGAATGATCACATCGTCGGCATAGCGCTCGAACCGGATGTCCGGATAGGTCCGGCTCATCCAGAGATCGAACGCGTAATGCATGAAGAGGTTCGCCAGCAAGGGTGAAACCACGCCCCCAACAATGTTGCAAAATTGTCCCTGATTCCTGACGCTGTCATTTCCAGATCACGGCTCCGACCGAAGTACGGGCAGGGATGGCAGCCCCGATCCGATCCCTATGCAAGGCAGACTGACGGCCGCGGTCTCGGCGAGGAGGGGTCAACATGAGGACATCACGAAGACCGACCCTTAGGCTCACGGTCACCCGCCATTTCGTGTCCAGCCGGCTCCAAGACCAGATCATCGTGCGTGCATATGAGACGATCATTCCGATCGTCTCTCGGCCTTTGGAGCGACTACAGCCTCGAAGCCATGATGGTGTGCCCGACAGGATGGCGTCGCGGGATCTCCGATCGAAGGCCGGGGGAGTTTGACCAGCCATGGCAAACCGCGATCTCCGCGTGGCGCTTTATGTCCGGGTCTCGGGGGAACAACAGGCCAAGGAGGATACGATCGATAGCCAATTGAGAGCGGTGATGCAGCGAATCGCCGGCGATGCGCTGGAATGCGACCCCGAGCTGCGTTTCGTGGATGACGGCTATAGCGGGAGCATCCTCGCACGCCCCGGTCTCGAACGACTCCGCGATCAAGCCGCCGCCGGGGCCGTCGACCGTCTTTATGTGCTCGACCCGGACCGGCTCTCCCGCAAGTATGCCTATCAGGTCTTGATCCTCGAAGAATTGACTCAGTGCGGTGTCGAGGTCATCTTCTTGCGCAATCCCGTCGGCCGCGGTCCTGAAGCCGACTTGCTGCTTCAGGTCCAAGGGATGATCTCCGAATACGAGCGTGCCAAGATCATGGAGCGTTGCCGCAGGGGCAAGCAGCACGCCGCCCGCCGCGGCTCGGTCAATGTCCTTAGCGGTGCACCGTATGGCTATCGTTACATCGGCAAGCACGAAGGAGATGGCGAGGCTCGTTATCAGGTCCTTGTGGAAGAGGCTCGGGTCGTGCGGCAGATCTTCGCATGGGTGGGCCAGGAACGCTGCTCGATCGGCGAGGTATGCCGACGGCTCCGGCAGGACGGCATACCGACACGGACCGGCAAATCGTCCTGGGATCGCGCGACGGTCTGGATGATCCTCAAGAACCCCGCATACAAGGGGACTGCGGCCTTCGGCAAGACACGCTCGGGTGAGTTCAAGCCACAGCGGCTTCGCCCTCAACGAGGCCGCCCCGAACACTCCAGGCGTCCGGTCTCACGGGTTGACACGTCTTCGGAAGAGCAAATCTTTATCGAAGTTCCCAGGCTGGTAAGCGAAGACATGTTTATGGAGGTCGAGGACCAGCTCGAGGAGAACCGGCGACGCCGTCGCGACCGGCCCGGTGGAGGCCGGTATCTGCTCCAGGGCCTGGTCGTCTGCAAACGCTGCGGCTACGGCTGTTACGGCAAGCCGACGAGCCGGGCTGCGTCCGAAGGCGAGGGCCGGATCCCCTACGCCTACTACCGCTGCACGGGCTCCGACGCCTATCGTTTCGGCGGGCAACGCCTCTGCTGGAACAAGCAGATCCGCACCGACATGCTCGACTCCGCCGTCTGGGAGGACGTACGGGGTCTCTTGGCCGAGCCGGATCGGGTCCGGTTGGAATATGAGCGGCGGCTCCAAGGGACGCAGGGCGGGCCGAATCAGGAGGTGGAACATTTCGGCAAACTGATCGGCAATGTAAAGAAGATGATTTCTCGATTGATCGATATTTACAGCGAGGGGCTGCTCGACAAGTCGGAGTTTGAACCCCGGATTTCGGCGGCGAAGACGCGGCTCTCGAGATTGGAGGAGGAGCAACGACAGCGGCTCGTCGAGGCCGCCCAAGAAGCCGAATTACGGCTGGTGATCGGTCGGTTGGAGGAGTTTGCGAGTCGCGTTTCGCAAGGGCTGCAAGAGCCAGACTGGACCACGCGACGGGAGGTAGTCCGGGCCTTGGTGAAGAAAGTCGAGATCGACGACCAGGAGATTCGCATCGTCTATCGAGTCAGTCCATCCCCTTTTGAAGGAGTCCCCCAACAAGGTTCTTCGCAACATTGTTGGGGGCGTGATCACCCCGCCTTGCGGCGTTCCCCGCTCGGGTCGAGAGACCTTCTTGCCGCCCGCTCCGTCAGCTTCGATGATGGGCGCCCGGAGCCAGGCCCGGATCAGGGCCAGGACCGAACGATCCACCATCCGCATCCGCAGGCACTTGAGTAACTGATCGTGAGGGATCGTGTCGAAGTAACCCTGCAGGTCCGCGTCGTACACCTCTCGCCGTCCGGCCTGGAGGTGTTGCCGGATCTCGGCGAGGGCATCCCGCGCCGACCGGCCCGGACGGAAGCCGTACGAGCTGTCGACGAAGTCCGCCTCGAAGATCGGCTCCAACACCAGTAGCACCGCCGCCTGCACGATCCGATCCTTAACGGTCGGAATGCCCAGGGGCCGCTGCCGCCCGTCGGGCTTGGGGATGTATACGCGTTTGACCGGCTGCGGCCGATAACGGCCGGTGCGAAGTTCTTCGTGCAACTCCAGGAGGAATGCCGCCGCGCCCGGGCCATCGATGATGTCCTGACACGATCGGCCATCCACACCAGCAGCGCCGTCGTTCTTCAACACCAACCACCAGGCGGCCGTCAGCACGTCGTGCCGATAGACCCGGTCGTACAGGGCGTAGAACCGAAATCTCGGCTCTCGCTCGGCCTTGCGGCCCAGCTTCCACCGCAGTCGAGAGACGGCCAACGGCAGGGTCACGCCCGACTTGACCTCCGGGTGGTCCGGCGGTCGATCGGCATCGCGGCCTGTCGCGTGGTCCGTAGTGGGACTGATGTCCAAGCGGGTCTCTCTCTCTTGGTGAAGCAAATCCTCGGCAGGGCCCCTTCGCTCCGCCGGAGTTACCCGGCCTCGACGCTGTCGGGTCGGAGGAGGCGCGCCGAAGCGCTGGCCTCCGTCCGCCGCTCAAACTGGACGTGCAGTTTTCCCGCATCCAGCTTTTACAAGGGCGCGTCAGCAACGCAGGTTCAGGGAAGGAATCAGGTGGATCAGGCGCACGAGTCCCAGCTCGCCGTACAGTTGACGTTCCGGAAGCTGCTTCCAGCCACGACAACGCCATCTCTTGAATCGTTGCGACCAAATCCGTCGCAAGATCCAGCGGTCGAGTTGGGCGAAGAGCTTGCGGATGTGGGCCTTGCAGAAATATTGGCCCCAACCGCGGATGACCGGATTTAATTCGGCGATCAATTCCCGGGTACTCACCGGGGCTTTGCGCCGGGTCCGCTGACGGATCTGGTCCTTGAAGTGCTCGATCGACTTCTGCCGAGGGTACGCGTAAAGGTTCCCTTGACGGCAGCCTGTACGGATCCGGCCCGGTGCCAACTTCAGTTGCTGGCGACCGCGCTTGATCTTGTAACCCAGGAACTCGAAGCCGGTCGTGACGTGAACGATCCGCGTCTTCTCGACGTTGAGCGTCACGCCCAAAGCATCCAGGATCTTGGTGGCCTCGGCCAGGACCCGGCACGCTTCCGCCCGAGTGTGACACGTGACCACCCAATCATCAGCGTAGCGCGTCAGCCGAAAACCTCAGCGACGCATCTCGCGGTCAAACGGAGTCAAAAGGATGTTACTCAACAAGGGGGAAACGATCCCGCCCTGAGGTGTACCCTGCTCAGTCGGGAGGCGTTGGCCCTCGGACAGGACGCCGGCTTTGAGCATGCGCTCGATGAGCCGGAGCACTCGCCCGTCCGAGATTCGTTGGGCTACGAGTTTTAAAAGCTTTAGGAGTTACGCAGTAGTGGCCTTGCGTCCATGGAGGGTCGGGCGGCCTCGGCTGGTATGATGGGATTTATGAAAAACGATGTTAAATGTCAGGATACGAACTACATCGACTTCCTCATCGCCAGCCCCAAGTCCTTCTCCTGCACGGAGGCCGCCAAGGTGCAACCCGAGTCGCAGGACGCCCCCGCACACGATGCCTTCACCCGGCTCCTCCGCCGCCTCGAGCCCGATCCCGAGACCTTGTGGGCCGAGGCTCGCCCCCTGGTCTCCCTCAAGGGAGGCCTCCTCGTCCTCGACGATTCCACCCTCGATAAGCCCTACGCCCATAAGATCGACCTGGTCAGCCGACACTGGTCCGGGAAGCACCACGCCGTCGTCCGCGGCATCAACCTCACCACCCTGCTGTGGACCGACGGCGACCGCCATATCCCCTGCGACTACCGGATTTACGACCACGAGCACGACGGGCTGACCAAGAACGACCATTTCCGCAACATGCTCCGGGCGGCTAAGTCGCGGGGTCTCGCCCCCGACTGTGTCGCCTTCGACGGCTGGTACAGTGCCCTGGAGAATCTGAAGCTGATCCGCGGCTTGAACTGGCATTGGCTGACGCGGCTGAAGATCAATCGCCGGGTTAACCTCAACCGGCAGGGCAACAAGGCCGTCGACGAGACGGCGATCGAGGCCGCCGGCACGATCGTCCATCTGGAAGGTTACGGCCTGATTCGTGTCTTCAGGATCGTCTCCCGAGACGGAGACACTGAGCACTGGGCGACCGACGACCTGGCGATGGACGAGCTGACGCGGTTGGTGCTGGCCGAGCGGACGTGGGCGATTGAGAACTATCACCGGGGCCTGGAGCAGTGCTGCGGGGTCGAGCGATGCCAGGCCCGGGTAGGTCGGGCGCAGCGCAACCACATCGGGATGGCGATCCGGGCCTTCCTGCGGCTGGAGCGTCATTTCTATGCCACCGGGGTGAGTTGGTACGAGGCCAAGGCACAAATCATCCGGGGAG
The DNA here is from genome assembly GCF_049331405.1 of Singulisphaera chitinilytica. NCBI lineage: Bacteria > Pseudomonadati > Planctomycetota > Planctomycetia > Isosphaerales > Isosphaeraceae > Singulisphaera > Singulisphaera chitinilytica. The sequence goes on along the minus strand of NZ_CP186274.1, from coordinate 2,885,518 downwards.
CCGTCAGGGCTTATATCGCTCAACCCTTGTACAAACTTCCATGACCGCGTAACTCCTAACCTTGTTGTTCAGCCCCTCCACGGCACCCGAGGAGATCTCGCCGCGGGCGCGGAACCAGTTCAAGATCAGCGGCCGATGCGCCCGGATCGTCCGCGCCACCTTCTTCATCGGCTCCAGCCGGGAGCGCATCACACGCCTCGTCCACTCGTCCAGGAACCTCCCCGCCCAGGCCGGGTTCCTGTACTCCCAGAGCCTCTGGAACCCCTCGCGCAGCAGGTACGCCCGCACCGTGCGCAGGTTGTACCTCAGCAGCTCCGAGAGCTTCACCGTCTGCTTCTCGCTCAGGTTCGCCGGGCGCTTCAGGAAGCACCACCGCGACCGCTTCAATACGGGCTCATAGCCGTCTCGCCGCAGTCGCTTCGACTCCTCCGCGCGGATCTCTTCCAGCGCCTTGCCGAACTTCTGCATGACGTTGAACCGATCCAGCACGTGGACCGCCCCGCCCAGCCTCTCGGCGATCACGTTGAGGTAAGGCCTCCACATGTCGCTGCAGACATACTGCACCCGCCGGCAGGCGGCCTCGCCCAGGCCATCCAGGCACGAGGGCAGGCTCGCCTCGGTCCGCTCCTCGCATACGGCCAGGAGCCGCCTCGCCTCGCCGATGTCGTAGACCAGCGTGAGATAGCGATGCCCGCGACCCCGGGCGACCTCGTCCACCCCCACCGCGGTCAGCCGGCTTAGGTCGCGATGGGCCAGGCCCCACCCCACGGCGAATTCCACCGCCCGGCACACGCTGTCCCACGAGGTGGGGAAGATCGAGGCCACCTCGCTCCAGCTCAGCCGCCTGGCCCACCTCGCCAGGAACCAGCGGTAGGTCGTGGTCAGCCGATTCTTGCCGTCGCACCAGGGGACCATCTCGACGGTGACCCCGCACCGCCGGCAGTCCACCCGGCGCATGCGATAGGCCAGCAGGACCGCGATCCCCCACAGCGGCACGAACTCGAAGAGGCGGTCGTCGATGCGATCGTAGGCCGTGCCGGGGCGACCGCAGCCGGAGCAGTGAGGTCGCGAGTTCTTCCGCGGCCGCACCCTGATCACCAGGGCGAGCTCCCCTTTGTGCCGCCCCCAGGACGCCGAGGCATAGACGAAGGACTTGAACTTCTCGACGCGATTGAGGATCGTCTGGATACGCATCCTGGGGCACTCCCGGTCGTGATGAAGCCTGGTAACTCCATCATCTCCGCGGATTGCCTCAGGATGCGACCCTTTCCCTCGAAGGCCGATTACTACTCTCGCCCTCCGCCAACATCACCCACAGATTCTGCCGGAGAGCCTTTTTTCGAGGTCGTCGATCCTCGCCTGGACGGCGCGGCTGAGGACGCGACGCTGTTGCTCGCGGCCCCGCTCGACGACGGCGTCCTCGCAGACCTCCAGGACTGAGCCGTCGGGGGCGGTGGCCGCCAGGTCCTTCATCTCCTGGAGGAAGCCGACGTATTGCCGGACGAGATCCTCGTCCTCGGAGTCGATCTCGAAGCTAATGGTCTTCCGTGCCATGACCCGGCTCCTCAAGGTGTACGATGATCAGTCGCCCCATTCTGCCAGGGCTCATGACTCACCACCAGAAAATCCGGTTACACCCCTAGATCATCCAGGCTTCTCCTGACGCACCAACGGGCTGCTATCCCTGATATCCGAGGACCCGTACCGCACGAACCCCGCTTGAGAAAGCCCTCCAACCTCGAAACTCGAGAATTGTCCCCGTCATATTTCAGTGACCTGTTGACATTGGGGCCCTCACTCGCTATCTTCACATTCGTTCATGGCTCGGGCAGATAGCTCAGCTGGTAGAGCACAGGACTGAAAATCCTGGTGTCGCCGGTTCGATCCCGGCTCTGCCCATTTTCTCCTTCATTCCAGGCGGGTTTGTCACTCACTCCTAAACCTGCCTTCGTCCCCACGTTTGCATGCTTTCTCATTTCTAGACCTTCCTCCGCGATCTCTGCTGTAACTGACTTTCGTTCTGATCGAGTGCTATAAAACCACTCAACATGGCGAAACTACGTTAATAACATCCAAAAACCGACTACCAACAGACTTATCGATCATCGAATTCATGAACGTGCCGGTTCATCGATTCTATGGCGCATTATCCTGTATGTCTGATTCGGGCATCGCGATTGCGATCCAGAATCTTGACAGATTCCAAAGAGCATGAGGAAGTCATCCCACATGGAAGCCGCTCCCGCCAAATATAGGGGCCGGGAGCCAAAAGGCTTCCAGCTCATCGGGATTTTCAAGCTCCTCAGCGCCATCTTCCTGATCGCGGCTGGCGTTGGCATTTTCCGCCTGGTGAACGAGAACCTCGGCGAAGAGCTCGAATACTATATCCTCCGCCTCAGGCTCGATCCCGAGAACCGCCAGATCCACGCCGTGATCTCCGTGGTTTCAGGCATCGAGCCGCACCAACTGAAGCTCATTGGCTTCGGCACATTTCTCTATGCGATCCTCCATTTGATCGAAGGCACCGGCCTCCTCCTCCGCCGTCGCTGGGCCGGCTACGTCACCGTCATCATCACCAGCTCGCTCCTCCCCGTCGAAATCTATGAGATCTTCCACCACGCCAACTGGATGAAAATCCTTGTCCTTTCCATCAACGTGGCGATCGTCCTCTACTTGGTCGTGAGCCTGAAACGCGAACTCTCCGCCAATTCCAGCTCCTGATCAGGGCTAATCACAGTTACTGACCATTGGGTTAGAGTCTCCCCGAAGGAGACTCGCCATGCCCCGCGGAAGACCCAAGGTCGAACTGATCCTCACCGATGAGGAGAAACGGCAGCTGATGACCTGGGCCTCGCGGGCCAAGAGCTCGCAGCAACTCGCCCAGCGGGCCCGCATCGTCCTGGCCTGCGCCGAAGGCCAAGCCAACCTGGTGGTCGCCGACGAGCTCGGCGTCACCACACAGACCGTCGGCAAATGGCGCGGGCGATTCCTCGACCGCCGCCTCGACGGCCTCGCCGACCAGGAACGGCCGGGCGCCCCCAGGACCGTCACCGATGAGGATGTCGAGGAGGTCATCACCAGGACCCTCGAGACTAAGCCCAAGTTGGCGACGCACTGGAGCACCCGCGGGATGGCCAAGGCCACCGGACTCTCGCAGTCGACCGTCAGTCGCGTCTGGCGTGCCTTCGGCCTGAAGCCCCACCGCTGCGACACCTTCAAGCTCTCCGGCGGCCCCTACTTCATCGAGAAGGTCCGCGACGTCGTCGGCCTCTACATGGCCCCGCCCGACCGCGCCATCGTCCTCTGCGTCGGCGAGAAGAGCCAGATCCAGGCGTTGGACCGCACCCAGCCCCTGCTGCCGATGCGACCGGCCCAGACCGAGCGACGGACCCACGACTACGCCAGGCACGGCACGACGTCGCTATTCGCGGCCCTGAACGTGGCCACGGGCGAAGTGATCGGGCGCTGCCTCCGCAGGCACCGGCATCAGGAGTTCCTCAAGTTCCTCGACGAGATCGACGCCAACGTCCCCAAGGTGCCGGGGGTGGAGATCCACCTGGTGATGGACAACTACGGGACGCACAAGGCCCCGGCGCTGAGGCGGTGGTTCCTGCGGCATCCCGAGTACCGGATGCACTTCACGCCGACGAGCGGCTCGTGGCTGAATCAGGGGGAGCGGTTCTTCGCCGAGATCACCGAAAAGCGGATCAGCCGGGGTCGTTCCGAAGCGTGGCGTCGCTGGAGCGAGCGATCAAGGAGTACCTGGAGGATCATAATAGCAATCCTCGCCCGTTCGTGTGGACGGCGAATGCCGACCTGATCCTGGGACGGATCAAGGCAATTTGTCAACGAACTTCCGATCGCGAAATAAAGGATGGACGTGGAGTGGGCCCGCGAGGAGCATCAAGCCGAGATCAACTCGACTGGACCAAATCCTTCAAGAGCCTGATTTATGGGCACGACATTTCGAAGCAGATTGCACCGCCCCAGGCATGACCTGGACCACTACCGTGCCATCAACTTAAATCTTCATGCGATGTCAACTCAGGCCGGTCGTCGAACGGTGGCTGCCCGTCCTGCCAGGGCGACGAAAGAGCGAGCCATTCGGCCACTCACCCTTTTCGATCCAGGAGAAAATGTCCTGAGAGTTGAAATATCTGAGAGAGCCCCGCGTGTCGCGAGGTAAGGGCCACACCCCGGTCTCGATCCACCAGAGGATAATCCGCGGCCTGACCCCGCATGCTCGGGCTGCCGCCCCATGGGACATCCGGAAGCACGGGTTTTCTCTGGCCAAGTAAGCGGACTTCATCCTGAGGCAAGGCGAGAGAGTCGAGGCGCTCATTTCACATTCTCGATTCCTGCAAGCGTCGTTCTCCGCATTTCAATGCAAGGCGATCCGTGCCTAGTAGTCGATCCGATGGAGGGCCGCTACCCAACCCTTGAGGATGGGAACCGTGCCGAAATATCCCAAATGCTCGCGACGAGGACGCGATCGAATCGCGATATCGGGGAACCTGCATTTCATTCTAACAACAAACGCGCTTGTCAAATTCAAAAAGTCAGTAAAATTTGATTTTTTGAGTTTCGTCACCCCGCCATGATGCTATCCTGGACGCCTGCGGAGGGTGTCCCCGGCATCGTGAGAGAATCACGAACCATTGGCTTGAGATTCGCACTGAAATAAAATTTGTGTAAGCATCGATCCGGGCAAATTTCAAGAATCGGCAAAGGGTCTCATGCTGAAGGAAATCTCCACAGAGCGACGGGGTTGGCGCATGCCCTCATTCTTGCATTTGGCACTACGCGTAATGCTACAGGTGCAATTACCGGCTTCATCCGAGGCGAGTCGTCCCTTCGCAGATTTTGAATGACCGAACGAAGGCACTTTGCTGGGCACAGGAAAACAATGGAACCGTCGAAAGATTTGAACACATCCCCGATTCATGTCAGCGGTCACGCTCCCGGCCCGGCCCGACCGGAGGACGACAGCCAACGTCAAGAAGTTGACTGCGCTCAACCTCACGCCGACGGTGATCCCCCCGAGCTCCAAGCGACGAGCGAATCCGGGTGGACTGAGAATGGAACCCTCGGTCGTGCTTCGGAGCTCCGCGGGCGTCGTGAGCCCTCACTTCATCGGGACTCGGTGCAGGCCATGGAATCGGTTATCTCGGATGCTCGCGACGACGTGTCCCCGAAGCTGTTCGTGCAGCGGAAGGTCCACGAACTCCTCGGGGTGGCTAGCAACGTCCTGCGCAACGTATCCCAACGCGGATTTCTCCGCCTAGGCGGCCGCTCCGCCAATAATCGGGGTGGGGACCAGGAGCATTGATGGGACGCGATACAGGCATCGGGACCCCGCCCACCCTGGGGACGCCGCATCGGAATTGACGATCGGATGGTGTGCCGTCAAGTGCTAAGCCAATAGCGGGCCAGGCACTCCTCCATTCATCGGAGTTCGACATGGGTGTGGACCAGAATCCTTGGATCAGAGTCGAAACCGTCCGGTCGACCTTCGACTCGCAGCATAGGCGCCATCGCAGGCTGGCATTCACCGAGATCCACGATCCTGAGACCGGACGCACGGTCTATCTCTCGACCGTACTCATCCATCATATAATGGAATTCCATAAGTTTAACGCCATTTCATACAAAAGTAAGTTCTTCGGCGGATCCAACCATGAAAAAATGAGGCGATACTCGACCCTCGAAGATGCAAGAAATGGTCACATCGATTTATGCTCGTATTTATTTGTCGACGAAACGAGAGGGATCGTTGGTGATAGCTGAAAAGCTCCGCATCCCTCCTGGATGACGGCCACTCCCGGGCCGCTGTCGCCACCCTCCTGTCCTGTAGCTCCGGGCCATCGATCGCTGGGTCAGGACGTTCTATCAGGAAGGGATTTGGGGCTGACCGGGTATAAGCCCGGCCGGCCCTTTCGATTCTCCACCGCCTGGATCGCCGTTGTCGTCAAGTGCGTCACCAAGTGCGCCCCGCGGCACTTCGGGATTCTCCGCGGCCGGTGGTGCTGTGAAGCCGTCACGCGGAGGATGCTCCGAGAGTACGAGATCAAAGTCAGCGGCGAGACTGTCCGCCGCTGGGGCCGAAGGATGAGAAGGGCGACCAAGCTCACCGCCCTGCGCCGGGTCCTGGCCAAACTGCCCGACGACGAGACGGCCGTCTTCCAGCATGACGTCGATATCAACACCAGCCCGAAGATCGGCTCGATGTGGATGGTCAAGGGCCGCCAGGCGAAGGTCGAGACACCCGGCAACAACGAGAAACGATACCTGAGCGGGTCGATCCACTGGCGGACCGGGCAGGTCTTCCTGATGGAGGGGGCGCCGAAGTAGGTGAGGAACACGGCGATATTCTTGAAGCACCTCGATGAGCTTCGAGGCCGGCTGAGGCGTTACCGCAAGATCCACGTCATTTGCGATAACGCGAAGTGTCACACCAGCAATGAGGTGGCGGTGCACCTGCACGAGCACCGCGAGCGGATCGACCTCCACTTCCAGCCGTCGTACAGCCCGGATTGAAACCCGATCGGGCGGGTGTGGAACCTGCACGACCAGACCACCCGCCCATGACCGAGAGGTGGTCGCGCGGTTGCTTCTCGCGGGGCACCGGGGTGAGGCCCTCCGGGGATATGTCTTGACCACCCCCCGGGAGCGGAGAGACGCCCGATTCGCCCTCGGAAACCAGGGCACGACGCTCCCGACGGGCACGACGTCTTGATTCCGGCCAGACGTCCTCGAGCCGCCGCCGAATGGCGTCCTCGTCCCGCCGGATCGGTTGCTGCGGGGCCCAATCCAGATCCTTGAGGAGGCGGCCGACATGGCTCTTGTGGGAGTGGACGCCGAACTCCCACTCGATGACCTTGGCGAGGCGGGCGCAGGTCCAGACTTCGTAAGCCATAGGGCTCAGGCCCATGCCAAAGAAGTTCGGGGATCGGCTGCTTCTGCCCGGCCGAGAACTTCGGCAAGGCACCAGGTGCGAGACGCGACCAGGGCGAGTCGGCGCCTCGGGCCTCGGCCGACCAGCGGCCGACGGAGACCTCGGAGACGTCGAGGGCCTCAACGATGCCACGCTGATGCCGGCCCCGGCCCTTGAGGCACAGCGCCCGGAAACTCCGCCATTCGCGACACCCATGGGGGTGAGTCGTATCGATCCCATCATCTTACTGCTGTCCACTTAACGCGATTTACTCGCCGGTCAGTAGTTCAACGGGATGTTAACGATAGCGGGTTGAGGATCCGCTCAACTCGAAGCATCAGCGCGTGGCAGGTACATCCCAGACGAGGACGGTCGTGTCGGTCAAGCCGGAGACCAGGCCACGGCCGTCGGGGGTGAAGGCCAGGCTGGTGACCTGAGAATCGAGGCCGCGGAGGATGGCACGCTCGCGGCCAACAGTGGCGTCGAAGAGGCCAATCATCGGCTGCTTGCCCACCGTCATCGCGATGGCCACGAGTGTCCCGTCGGGCGAGATCGCGCCGTGACCGAACATCGAGCCGGGACGCTTGAATTCGAGCCTCGATTGACCGTTCGACGCGTCGAGCAGGCGGGCGACCCCATCCGCCACGCTGGCTCGACTACGGCCATCGACCAGCCTGACCATAGTCCGGGCGTTCGACGTCAACAGGAGCGTCTTGCCGTCGGGCGAGAAATGGAAAGTCCTCGCCTTCTCCTGGAATAACGGCTTGCCCGTCGCGGCCTCGACGACGTAGACCCCATCACCCCCCGGCCCGGATATGGCCAGCTTCGTCCCGTCCCTGGAGTATTCGGCCGCGTGGAAGAGTTCGTCGGCGAACGCCGATTCCTTCTCGATCGAGAGTTGGGGCAAGACCGCGTCGGAGACGCGACCGGTCAACACATCGAACCCTCGCGCCGAGCCGTCACGCCAGACGCTCAGTATTTTTTTATTATCATTTGTAAACTTGATGTCTACCATAGGGTCGAAGGGGCTCGGGGCCGACCACGACCAGAGCTCGAGACCGGTGGCGAAGTCCCAGAGAGTGACGATGCCCGGATACTCGAGCCCGCTGGCCAAGAAACGCCCATCCGAGGACAGGTCGAGCGAACGGACCCACCCCTTATGCCGCAAGACCGAACGCTGCCGGCCGGTCGTCAGGTCCCAGACGCGCGCCGTGTGATCGTCGCTCCCGGTGATCAGCGTCTTCCCCCCTTCGGCGAAGAGGAGTTGGGTCACGCTCTGCTCGTGGGCGTCGGGGACCGCGAAGCGATCGAGGCTAGTCGCGAGATCCCAGAGGTGGAGCACATGAGTGCTGTCGCAGGCGATGGCCTTGCCATCGGGCGAGAAGGCGATCCTGCCATACCAGGAGGCCCCCGACTCGAACTTGCGGGTGATCCGCCAGGTGGTCGCATCCCAGGTCATCAAGCTGCCATTTCCGCTCTGGGCGGCGAGCGTCTTGCCGTCGGGCGAGAACGCCAGCCCGGGATGATACGAGTCGTCCCCTTTGAGTCGGTGCCGCTCGCGGCCTGTGGCCACATCCCAGAGGATGATCGTCGGGTCATCGGCTCCGGAGGCCAGCACGTTGCCGTCGGGAGAAAAGGCGAGGGCGCGGATCGGTCGTTCATGCCCACCCAGGACGCGAGTCTCGCTATTTCCGGTCATGTCGATGAGATGGATGCGATTGTTGTGACCGCTCGAGTCGCGGCTGCTCGCGGCGAGCGTGTTGCCGTCGGGCGAGAACGCGACGGCGTGGGCATCATCCTCGCCGATTTTGAGCTTGGACCGGACGAGGCCGGTGGCGATGTCCCAGATCCGCACGATCCCCTCATCGCTCCCGGTCGCCAGGGCCTTTTCGTCGGGCGACAGCGCCAGGGACCAGACGTCGCCCCGGTCGTCGCCCCACTCGGCATGTGCCGACCGCCGGCCCGTGGCGAAGTCGAAGATCGACCACTTATGGAAGGTCTGACGGCGGACGGGGTCGAAGCTGAAGCCAAGCGTCGCCAGGGCCTTGCCGTCGCGGGAGAGCACCGCGGCGCGGAGGGTATCCACGGCGGCGTCGAACTGTCTGAGAAGCCGCCCGTTGGCCGGGTCCCGGATCGCAATGGTTCCATCCCCGGAGGCGGAAACCAAAGCCTTGCCGTCGGGGGTGAAGGCGATATCAACGATCCTCGAGCGCTGCCGGGCCTGGATCGTCCCCAACCGCAATCTCACGCCCGGGGGCAGCGGGTTGCCCTGGGAGTCGAGCGCGGGGCGGGCGGCGACCTGGCGGGGGCCCTGGGCGGGGGGCCGGGTATTCTTGGCGGCCTCGCGGTGAGGCGCTTCGCCATCTTGGCGGGTGCCGTAGACGAGCCCGACGGCCGCGACTGCCGCGGCTAGCGAGGCGGTCGCGAGGGTGCGGAGCCCGGCCGGGGCCAGGATACGCCCGAGCCATCGACGCAACCCGGCGTGGGCCGCCAGGGTCATCGCCGCCGCCGATCGGCTTTCGAGGGCTTCCAGGGCCGTCCCGACCGTCGCGGCCACGAGGCTCTCGGCCGGCTCCGCCTTCGCCTCGGAGGCCAGGGTCGCCGCCACCAGGCCGACGGCAGAGGCCAGGCCTCGGGCGGAGAGGCGGGCCCGGAGATGGTCGCGGGCCCGGGCGCTCCGGCTCTTGACCGTCCCCACCGGGCAGCCGAGCTCCCTGGCGGCGCTCTCGTGGGTGTGGCCCTCGAGGTCGCAAAGCACGACCACCTCGCGATGCGCGGCGGCCAGCCGGCCGATCTCCTCGTGGAGCACGGCCGCAAGGTCGGCCTCTTCGAGCCTACGCACGTCGTCGAAAGAGGCCTGCACGGCCATCCCGGCGACCTTGCGCTCGCGGGCCCGACGCCGCAAATCGGCCTTGCGGGCGTCCCCGGCGACCCGGCAGGCGACCCCGTGCAGCCAGGGGCCAAGCGAGTCGTGGATCCAGAGTCGGGACGCCTTGCGGGCCAGGATGAGGAAGGTGGCCTGGAAGGCGTCGTGCGCGGCGTGCTCGTCGCGGAGGAGTCCCCTGCAGACCCTGAGCACCATCGGCCCGTGCCGACGCACCAGCGTCGCGAAGGCGGCCTCGGACCCCTCCCCTGCCCTCGCCGCGAAGCGCGTCAGCAGTTGGGCATCGGTCAGCCCGCCGATGGCCCCCGACGCGAAGATCGTCCGGACGTCATCGAGTATCCCGCTCTCCTGTCCAGGCATCCGCGCACCCCGCTGTTCGCGACCTCTGTCGTTGATGGCCTACCCTGAGGGTAATGGCCACGGACGGACGCTCGGTTCCAACCCTGGCCGAAAAATCGCGGTGAGGACGGTCTCTCGAAGCTCGCAGGCATGCACCGCGCCCCGGCCAGGATATAGCCGCCGCGCGGCACTCTCGCGTTGGATTGCGATCGCTCCCGGTTGACCGAGTCGGAGCATCGCACATTGGAATTCATCGGGCGAACGACATTTTCCTGAGCAAGTATGGGCCGCGGCCCCCTCTCAGTAATATGAGATCACGTGGTAGGGAGCGGAAGGGAGATGGCGAACGAACGATCCAAAACAACCCTCCAGGATATGCGGCGCCTGTTCGGCGTGGGGACGGCCGCGGGCCTGGCTGATGCCCAGTTGCTCGGGTGTTTCGTCGCCAGCCGCGACGAGGCGGCATTCGCCGCACTGGTGGCGGCACACGGGCCGATGGTCATGGCAGTCTGCCGACACGTCCTCTCCGATCCCGCCGACGCCGAAGACGCCTTCCAGGCGACGTTCCTGGTCCTGGTAAGCAAGGCGCGATCGGTCCGCGCGGAGGGGCCGCTAGGGGCGTGGCTGCACCGGGTCGCCCATCGTGTTGCCGTCGAGGCGAATCGCGATGCCGTCCTACGCCATGCGAGCGAGCGGAAGGCCGCGGAATTGTCGGGCTCCGCTGGTCTACGCGGGTGTCATGCTCGACGATCGAGGGAAGCCCCTCGCCGGCGCGAAGCTCTTCGTCAGCACACCGACGTCCGATCAATTCGCGTTCGTGCGAGGCGGCACGAGCAGGCCCGACGAGAGATTCCGCTTCGAACTCGCGAGGGCGTTCGACAAGTCGCGGCAGGATAATCCCTGGGCGTATGCCTCCGTGGTCGCCACCGCCGACGGCTTCGGGCCCGTGTGGATGAGCGCGGCCACGCCGTCGCTCCCGGGTGTACAACCCGCCGACCGCCTGACGCTTCGACTGGCCAGGGACGACATCGCGATCGAGGGCCGGATCCTGAATTCGGAAGGGCGGCCGGTAGTCGGTTCCAAAGCCCAGCCGTCCTTCCTCAATTCCAAGCAGAATTACGAGTTCTCGCACATCCCCTATGACAGCGATGAGCCGTCGCCCGGGACCATGGGATTCGTGAGCGTACAGAATCTCTCCTGGTGGCCCGACTCTATTGCACACTCTCGCTCCGTCGGAGTATTCCAGGGGTATGGCGTCATCGCCTCCCGGCCTGAGGATCTCAACGTCGGAGCCGCACGATGGATGACCTGGCCCGCTTCTGCTGCCTGAATTCCGCCTGCCCCGAGCATGGCAAGCGAGGTGCGGGAAATCTGACCCTGACCAGCCGCTACGGACCCCGCAAGGAGCGGCGCATGCTCCGCTCTTGACGACCGAAGTCGAACCGCACGAAGGACAGACGACGCCGTTGGGCCACCGCATGTCGCGGACGGTCTGGAAGCACTTGGCGTCGTCGAAAAGGTTCTGTATGTTCACCATGATGGAGCGGCTCGCGGCACCGATCGCGATGGCGGTCAAGGTCGTCCGAGACCTTCGATCCTGGCGAATCCGAACGCCTCATCACCCCGGAATCCATCTTGAGCCTCCCCTGTTTGTCTTCACCCAGTTCGACCGATCCTAGGGCGGATCGGTCGACTGCGTGCGGCGCCGAGCCCCGGGTGACGGTCGTCGTGGGCGGATCGGATGGCATCGAGCCGAGGAGGATGAGATGGGCTGCCGCGAGGTAGATGGGTTGAGGGACGAACCGAAGAGGGCCGTTGGGGCGTCCGGTCACGCATTCGGCTTGCCGGCCGCCCCGAATCTCGCTGTTTTTCTTGGACCCAGGAATGCGCCGGATGTCTAATGTGCGTTCAGGAGAGCCAGGCGAGATCCTGGACAACGAGGTCAACGCTCATCCGGGAAGTCTCGGCTCAAGGGGGTTATGTCAATGGGTGAGTCATCCAGGGACGGCGGCAACGATCTGCGACCCTCGGCCCAATCGGAGGCCCTGCTGGCACTCCACCTCGCCCCCGGCGAGGCGGTCCTCTGGTCGGGGAGGCCGGACCCGGGCACTGTCGCCCGCCGGATGATCCCGAGGTCGCTCGCCGGCCTCGGTTTCGTGGCCTTCACCCTGCTGTGGATAGCCGGCGCGGTCCAGGGCAAAAACAACAACTGGGACGGGGGGAAGGCCGTCGCCCCGTTCGCCCCGCACAACGTCAGGATTGCCGCTCTCGCTGGCCTCTGGATGCTCCCGCCCGGCCTGTACATGCTCACCTGGCCGTTACTGGCGTGGCGGCGGGCCGGGGGGACCACCTACGCCCTGACCGACCGGAGGGCGATGATCATCGCCGGACACCGGGCCAAGTCGTTCCGGCCCGAGGATCTTGCCCTGGTTCAATGCGACGAGCAGGCCGGCGGCTCGGGCGACCTCGTCTTCGAGAACCGCAAGACCTGGACCGGCCAGGCCCGCCCCGTCGGGTTCCTGGGGATCGAGCGGGTCCGGGAGGTCGAGGCCCTGCTACGGCGGGCGCTCGGAGAGGCCCATTTCGCCGCCCCGGCCCCATCGGTCGGGGGAAGGCCGGATGGCGGGTTCGGACGCCCGGCCACCTCCGACGACCCCGGCCCGGTGAGGACGTGGAAGCTCCCTGTGTCCCAGCGGGTCATCCTCGTCGGCATCTGCCTGGTCTTCTCGATCGTCCCGATCGTCATGGCGGTCAACACCGCCCTCGTCCTGGCCTGGGGCCTTCAACGGGGGCAGGTGCCGGAGGTGTTCCCCCTCATATGCCTCGGCGCCGTGGTCGTCTCCCTCGGGTTCGCCTTCGCGATCCGGCACATACTGGCGACCCCCGTCGAGATCTCGCTCGCCGAGGACGGGACCGTCACCTTCCGCAGTTGGCTTCGCACGGAGGCCATACCCGCCGGGGAGATCCGCTCGGTCGAGACGGGTGGGAATCGTTTCGAGGCGAGGGTCCGCCACGGGGACGGCTCCGTGAGACTGATCAACAACTTCCCGGATTTCCGGTCCTTCCTGGCCTCGCTCAAGGTGTCCAACCCCGACGTGGTCATCCGGGGGTTCTGACGAGCCTCATCGAGCGAGCCGGCTTCGTTTTCGGGCCAGACGAGCAGGAGATCCGTCCGTCTCGGGGGAAACGGGGGGCATAGCGGGACGTCATCCACGATTCCACATGCATTTCATTCCGACGAGGAGTTCGCCCCGTGGCTCGACTCTATTGCACACTCTCGCTCCGACGGAGTATTCCAGGGGGATGGTGTCATCGCCTCCCGGCCTGAGGATCTCAACGTCGGAGCCGCACGATGGATGACCTGGCCCGCTTCTGCTGCCTGAATTCCGCCTGCCCCGAGCATGGCAAGCGAGGTGCGGGAAATCTGACCCTGACCAGCCGCTATGGCGCCCGCAAGGAGCGGCGCATGCTCCGCTGCTCCGCCTGCAAGGCCCGCTCCTCCGAGCGCAAGGGGACCCCGCTGTTCGACTCGCGACTACCGGCGGAGAAGGCCGGATCGGTCCAGGAGCACATCGCCGAGGGGTGCGGCGTCCGCCAGACCGGCCGGCCCTGCAAGGTCGATCGCGACGCGGGCGGTCTTCGGCACGATGGCCGCCGTGATCGCGGCCCTGGGGATGTCGAAGGTGAGCCGGTCGATCAGCACGTCGTTCGCGGAGCGTCAGAACGGCACAGACCGGCACCGCAACGCCCGGAAGGCTCGCAAGACGTACCGGTTCAGCAAGGACTGGCCGCACCACGAGACGGCCACCTATCTGACCATGTACATTTACAACTTCTGCTGGCCGGTGAGGACGCTGCGGCTCCGTGACGAGGAGGGGCATTGGCAGGAGAGGAGCCCGGCGATTGCGGCCGGGCTGTCGGATCATGTCTGGTCGATCCCCGAATGGCTGGCGTCCCCGCCAGTGCGACGTTGACAGGTCAAAACATACAAGTATAATTACAAAAAATTACATGTGAACATTAATTAATACAACCGCAGAACCGAAGGAGTGCGGTCGGGGCCTTGCCGAACATTACGAGCGCTCGACTGGCATGCCCGAGTGGAATGGAGCGGGATCGATCCGCGAAAACAATCGACACATTTTACATATATAAATTCATTATTTTTAAATTCATTGATCATTCCCACAGCGAACAATGAGGCCCCCCACATCGGCCCACAAGTCGAGGCAGCCCTCCCGCTCGTCCGCCGCGAGCGCCTCCAACCTGGCTGGCTCACGCAACCCGGCCAAGTCAGGCTCGCCCTGCCATAGTTGCAGCAGTTCCTTCGCACTGTTGCGGTGTGCCCGAACGCCACTCTCCAGCGTCTCGGATAGCAAGATCATGTCGGCCCGCAACCACTCGATAGCCTTCCTCCGCCAGCGCGCTTTCTCGGCCGCGTCGAGCCTGGCGGAATCCTTGCCGATCCCGCAGCCCGCCAACGCTGCACAGCAGGCGGCGCGGTAACGGCACGCGGAGCTCAGGATCTCGATCCGGTTCGATTTATCCGATTCTTGACCCGCGAGGCCAAGGCATCGTATAGTCAAGGCACTGGCCAGATGCTCATCGGCCACGAAGGCGGCCGCCCACAGGCGACTGGCGGAGGCGTAGAGCCCTTCGGATTCGCACATCCCTAGCAGTGCTATGCGCTCGTCGTTGTCCCTCGGCTGCCAGTCTCCCAGCCGGAACGCGGCCAGACCCGGAAGGATCATGGCTTCAGCCTCCCGACGGAGGGCATGGCTCACCCACTTGGTGGTGTGATCGGCCCGAGACACACTCCAGTTGTAGGAGCTTACGGCGGCCGCCAGCGACTCGCGTGCTTCCCTGGCGGAGCCCGACTGGAATCGGGCCATGGACAGCAAGAGCCGCGGGCCCGGGCGGTTGGGGAGCTGTCTCGCCGCCTCCTCCAGCAAGGGGATCGCCCGGCCGGGTCGACCCTGGCGAAACTCCGACAGCCCTTGGAGGAGTTTGAGGTAGGCGTTGTCGGGATCCGCATTTCCGGCGGTCAACGCCCTGTCCACCAGCGCGATCGAACGCTTCAGTTCATCGTCGGATGATGGAAGCAGCAGGCAGGCCAGACTGCTCCGCTCGGCGACGACCCAGTCATTTGTGGTGTCGCCGAATCGGTCGAGAAGGGCTTTGCGAGCCCGGCGATAAGCCTCCTCGTCGCCGAGGAACAGGCATAGCTCGGCGTAGCCATACCAGGACTCGTGATCCGGCGGGTCGTGTTCCAGGATCTTTTCCCAGATCCCGCGCGCCTCCTCGAGTTGGTTGCTCAGGGCCAAAGCCCTGGCCAGATCCCGGACGATGGAAGCCTTGGGATCGATGAGGAGGCCTTTACGGAAGGCGGCGAGAGCCCCCGCCTGATCCTTGCACTCGAGCAGAGCCCTGCCCAGCTTCGCATAGGCTTCCTCGCTGCCGGGCCGGACGGCCACCGCCGCGCGTAGGAAGCCGACCGCCTTCTCGGGGTTTTCCTTCTCCCAGAAGTGGCCCAGGAGGTAGTTGAGCCAGAAGTCGTCGGGATAATGCTGCTGGGCCTCCCTCAGCAAGGGGAGCGTATCGTCCCGCTTGCCGTCGAAAAGCAGGAGGCCCCCAAGCCCTGAGAGCAGCAACGGCGGCTGGGACGACGCCTCGGGCGACGCCGCCAACTCCACCAGCTTCTTCAGATCCCTGGCCGTACCGGGCTCCCTGGCCGAAGCCGCCTCCCGGAACTCTCGCCTCCAATGATCGTCGTCCGCCCGATCCAGCACAGCCCGGAGTATGCCCCCATGCGCCTCGGGCTCCCAATAGAACCAGTCATGGAGGTAGGCCAGCAGGGTGTCTCGGATGGCAGAATGGCCCACGCTCCTCGCCGCAGACTCGGCCCCCATGGTCGGCAGGTCGATGCCGTAATTCCGGAAGGCCGCCTCATAGAGCGTGGCGGCGCTGCCGCGGGTGACGGCGGGATCGGTCGAGAGCCGGAGCCGGATCCGCTCGAGTTCGACGGCCGCCCTGGCGTCCCTGCGGGACTGCGTCAGGCGCTCTCGAAGGCCGGCGGGGGCTGAATTGCCGAGCAGGCTCGGGATGCCCTCGAGCACCGCTCGGGCATCCGGCCAATGCCCTTGCCTCCCCAGGGCCGAGGCCTGCTCGAGCGCGGCCTCGACGGCCTGCTTCTCTCGCTCGTCCTGCCTTGCCAATTCCGTACGTCGCTCGGCCCGCTCCCACTCCAGCCTGGCCCCGCCGCCGATCGCAAGCCCGATCAGGGCCATGACCGTCGCCATCAGCGCCAGCAACGCCGGGTTCCGTCTCCCCCATCGCCACGACCGCGCCATCACGCTCAGGCGCCGGGCCCGGATCGGCCGCCCTTCCACGAAGCTGGTCAGGTCGTCGGCGAGCGCCTCGGCGCTGGCATAGCGGCCGTGCGGCTCCTTCCTCAGGCATTTCAGGCAGATGGTCTCCAGGTCGCGAGGTACCTTGGCGTTCAGCCTCGACGGCGGGACCGGCTCCTGCTCGACGACCTGCAGGACCGTCTCCGTCTGCGTCTCGGCGCAGAAGGGAGGCCGGCCCGTCACGAGTTCGTACAGGATCGCCCCGAGAGAGTAGATGTCGACGGCCGGCCCGATCGACCGCGAATGGCCCTGGGCCTGCTCCGGCGCCATGTAGCTCGGCGTGCCGACCAGGACCCCGCTGAGGGTGAGCCCCTCGCCGCCGTCGAGGCGCCTGGCGAGCCCGAAATCGGTGACCTTCGGCGTGCCGTCGGGCGTGAACATGATATTGGCGGGCTTGAGGTCGCGATGAACGATCCCGCCCTGGTGTGCGGCGTGCATCGCCCTGGCCAGCGTTTCCATCAGCGCCGCGGCCTGATGGGCCGGCTGCGGCGTGCCCGTCAGCTTCTGGGCGAGGCTCCCCCCCTCGATCAATTCCATGGTGAAATAAGGGCGGCCCGCCCAGTCGCCGATGTCGTAAATCTGCACGACGTTGGGGTGGCGGAGGGCGGCGACCGCCTCGGCCTCGCGCCGGAACCGCTCGCGCTCGTGATGGCCGGCGTACGAGCCCGCCAGCGTCATCTTGATGGCGACGAGCCGGCCGAGCCGGAGGTGCCGAGCCCGGAAGACGACCCCCATCCCGCCCTGCCCGAGCACCGACTCGACGTCGTAGCCGGGGACCTGCGGGATGGGGAGATACTCCCGGGACTTCGTCAACGGTTCCGCATCCGGCCAGACCGGGAGCAATGCGTCGAGCTCGGCGCGCGCCCGGCGGACCTTGCGCCAGCGCTCGCGGACGATGGGCAGGAGTTCCGGGCTCGCGCCGCAGACCTCCTCGGGGGTGGAATCCTGGTCGAGGAGCTCGTCGAGCAGTTCCTCGACGCGGGGATCGTCGGGCATCGCAGCCTCGCGCACGTTCTGGGGCGGATCGGATTCGGATGCGGGCGACGAGAGCGAGCGGCTCCGGTCGGGCCGGCCAGCGTCGTTCCCGTCGATCACAACCCTCTCACCTCGGGCGTCGAACGTGCCGAAATCGGTCTGTTGAGCGTCTGTTACACAAGATCGTAATGATACTTACAGAACCATGCAACTCTACGTGCACCCCGCTTGCCCCGCGGTGCTCCCTCGGGGCACGTCCGCCGCAAGGTCGATGTCCCGCGGGCCTTCTCGATCGAGACTCATAGGTACGTGGATTCGAACTTCATCCTTGTTTGACTAGATATCAAAGATACCGGATCCGAGAATACAAGTCGCCCTCGCGACCCTTTGAAATAGGGCCGGGAGGGCGATTCGGGTGCTGGTCTATGCCCGGTTCTCGGATCAGTAGGCATCGGCGCTGACGACTTCGCCGCCGTTCCTGGTCCCGATCGCCCACCAGGTGGTGCGGTTGATCGAGTCCTTGATAAACCGGACGCTGCCGTCGGCGAAGGCCACGTTCACGCCGCCCGAGTGGTTGCTCGAGGCCGGGTAGGAGTAGCCGTAGCTCGGGTCGCAACCGCCGTTGCAGCCGAAGCGGCAGCCGTTCACTTTGAGCTCGTTGGGCGTCTGGAGGACGTTGAACATCGAGTAGCCGACCGCGGAGAAAGCCCAGCGATAGCCGCGGGAGCTGGAGATGCTGCCGTTGGTAGTGCTCATGCCCTTGGCGCAGGTCTGCAGGTCGGTGATGACGTTCGCCGCGTTGTTCTGAGCGCTGAGCAAGAAGCTATTGACGAGGTTGCCGCTGGCCCCCAGGTTCATGTTGCCGCGGTAGGCGCTGGTCGAGCCCGCGTTGTCGCCGGAAAGGGCTTCGCCGAAGGCCACGGTGTTCGAAGTGCCGTCGGTGCAGTCGGCCACGCTGTAGCTCGTGTACTGGCAATAGACGCCGGTGCTCGCCGGCTGCACCGGGGGATTCGCGCCCAGCAAGGACTCCCAGCCGCCGAGCTCGACGGTCGTGCCATAGCAGGCGTAATAGCTGTTGGTGTTGGACTTGCCGGCGTAGCCGTCGGAGGGGCAGAGGAACGAGTTGATGACGGCGTTGGTGACCGTCGAGTTCAGGGCGTAGCCGAAGCTGCCGTTGGTGGGCGACCAGCTGAAGTTGGCGGCGTTGTAGAGCGGGGTCTGCTCGAGATAGCCGAGCATCATCCCGTGGGCGCTCCAGCCGCCCCAGGGGTGGAACTCGGAGGGGCTGTTGAAGGCGTTCTTGCCGCCGGCGACCGGGAAGCAGCCGAGGGCGCTGTGGTAATTGTGCGCGGCCAGGCCGAGCTGCTTGAGGTTGTTGACGCACTGCGAGCGCCTGGCGGCCTCTCGGGCGGCCTGCACGGCGGGCAGGAGGAGGGCGATGAGCACGGCGATGATGGCGATGACCACCAGCAGTTCGATGAGCGTAAATCCTCGACGAGATCGCACGTTGAGTTACCTCGCTACGATTGGGAAGAAGAATGCACCGGCGCAGGATGCGCGACACACAACGACCGACAACCCCTGGCGATCACCCGAGGCAAGATCAAATCGAGAAATAAACAGGCCATCAGGTGATACGTCTTTGCTTCGATCCCAGCCCCCAGGCCGCGATCCCTCCACGCTCAGTGGGCGCCCACGTGTTTCGCGGCCTTCCTGCCCGCCGAGCCATACGCCCCGCCCTGCATGGCGTCCTTGAGCCCCTGATCCTTGGCGCTGATCTCCTCGGGGCTCGAGTAGACCGTCTTGCCCGACTGGCCGGAGTTGGAATCCCCGCACCCGATGGCGAGGAGCGAGATCCCCACGACCAGCGCGGACCTCGGGCGCACAACGTCGAAAGAACGAAGGAGAGGCATACGTGTATCCTAACAATGTGCGAAAACTGGATCCCCGCGACCGGATTCGCTCGCGGAGGCCGCCCCGTTTCCTGGAGAAAATGGCAAGAGTACCCCAACACTATCTGGTCATCGCCGAAAGAACAAGAATCAGTTTCGTGATTTCCTGCTCATGTCGGGAAAGGATCCATTTCAAAGTGAAACAATCTATTGAATCACCTCATATCTGAGCCAATGGATCCTTACGCCTTCCATCGTCGCCCGCCCCGTCGCAATTTTCACGCGGGCCGCCCCTCGCAACCGCTGTGCGCAGCGTACCCATCGCCGCGCACATTGCGCAGTTCACGCTACATGAGCTTCAGCGACTTCAGCCCCAAAAACGATCTCACCTCGATCGAGCCTGAGTTCGATCGGATTTCGACCTGACCGCCCCTAATTTAGAATACTAGGCGGAGAGACAGGACACCTCGAACGCTGGCAAATAAAAATTCGCGCAAACCAATGCTATCACAAATCTTACAACTTGCCGCCGTCCTCAAGCGTCCCCATGCCGGCGAGGCCAATCGAGATTCCGATGACCGTCATTTTTTAGGATTTCTTCTGAACCAGCTCACAGCTGTTCGATTTTATCGCAGCATTTCTCCAACTCTCCATAGCACGCGCCGTCCACGAAGCGGCTAGCCCGGGCCCTCGGCAACTCGGCCGCGTCGCGAAGTCTGCTCGACGGGGGGCTTCCGGACGGCCCTCGGAAAGTTCACGGCCGGCCGGGAGGTTGGATTCTTCCATCCGGCGTCGATCGTTGCCGTTGTAGTGTTGGGCCATGCCCTCGCCGATCAAGAACTCGACGAACCCCGATCGGATGTCTTCGCACGAGACAGCCGACACAGAAGCATCACTAAATTCATGACCCCTGGATCGGATCGCACTCGCCATCGATCCGCACGCGGACGCGCGTGCCTGGGGATAAGGCGCGATCACACGCGAACACGCGGAGGACGTTCCCCGCGACGCGAACGACGGCGACACGCCTGACCTCGCGCCCTTCCGGCGGACGCAGCTCGAGCGACGTGACCTCGGCCTCGACGCCTGTGCCGTCCGCGGTTAGCCGCGGCTGATCGGGTCGCACCAGGAGCAGCGCAGGTCCAGGATTGGTCCCATGAGGCGTGGGGACCATCCCAAACGCGGTCTCGGCCTCTCCCTGGGCGGTGACCACGCCAGGTATCAGTTCTCCCAATCCGAGGGCGCGGACGGCGGACGCGTGACGCGGGCGGAGCGAGAGCGACTCGAGCGAGTCGTCGGCCACGGCCCGGCCATGGTCGAGGACGATGACCCGGCGGGCGAGGTCGAAGGCATCGTCGCGCGAATGCGTCACGAGGATGAGTGTCGTCCAGGTGCCGTCGAGGAGCGAGCGCAGCAGGTCGCGCATCTCGGCCCGCTTCTCATCGTCGAGGCTCGCGAAGGGCTCGTCCATGAGGAGGAGCCTGGGTTCCTGGGCCAATGCCCTGGCCAGCGCGATGCGTTGGCGCTCGCCCCCCGAGAGCTCGTCGAGCCTCGCGTCGGCCCGGTGCAGAAGGCCCACGCGCTCGAGCAGGCCTTTGGCCCGCTCGACGCCGCCTCGGCCTCTCGTAGCGAACGCGATCTGGTCGAGCGCCCGGAGGTTCGGGAAGAGCGCGAGCCCCTGGAAGACCAGGGCCACCTCGCGACGCTCGGGCGGGATCAAGACCCGGCCGGCGCGCGACGCGGGCTTCCCCGCGATGGCGACGTCACCCTCCGTCGGCGACTCGAGCCCCGCGATCAGGCGCAGGAGCGTAGTCTTGCCGCTCCCCGATCGGCCGAGGACGGCGAGGCGCTCACCCTGAGCCAGCGAGAAGCTCACGCCTTCGAGCACGTTTGCCTCGCCGAAGGCCCGGCCCAGGGAACTGACGCGGAGGACTTCGCTCACTTCGTTCCTTTCGCAACCAGCCCGAGACGAACACGCATCAGCATCACCAGCGCGATGACGGCCACTGGCAGAGCGATGACCCCAAGCAGGAGGAACTGGCAGGCCGCAATCTCCGGGTCCTGGCCGCGCCTCATGAGTGTCACGACCGATGGAGCCAGGAGCGGCTTGCCGGGTGGGGCGATCAAAACCGATGCACCGTACTCGGTGGCCGACAGCACGTAGATCGCCAGCCAGGCCACCACCAGGCCAGGCGCCGCGCAGGGGATCA
Organism: Singulisphaera chitinilytica; assembly: GCF_049331405.1. Lineage (NCBI taxonomy): Bacteria > Pseudomonadati > Planctomycetota > Planctomycetia > Isosphaerales > Isosphaeraceae > Singulisphaera > Singulisphaera chitinilytica. Next base: position 2,863,877 of record NZ_CP186274.1, on the reverse strand, counting down.
CCACCGCGAGGAGCCGCCCGAGTGGCCCCCTGCCCGCCAGCGCCGCGGCCTCTTCCAGCTCTCGAGGGACGCGGGCGAGCGCCCCTTGAGCCAGGAAGACGGCGAAGGGGAAGAACCGCGCGAACCACGCGAGCAAAACGATCGCCGAGCCCTCGTAGACGGCGGCCGTGGCGTCTCGGTTCCAGAGCGTGACCAGGCCCAGCCCGACGATCGGGGCCGGCACCGCCACGCCGGCTCCGAGCACTCCCAGGGCCGGCCCCCAGCCGGCCCGGGATGCGAGCCTCGCCAGGCCGGTTGCCAGCACCGTGGCGAGCGTCGCGGTCGCCCCCGCGAGCACCACCGTGCGGATGGCGTCATCGTGCGCGAGATCCCACGTCCCCCGGAGGGAGCTGAAGAAACTGGACGACCGCATGACTCTATGTGAACCCGCCGCGGCGATCGGATTGATCCTCGCCGTGGCGGTGAGCCTGCCCAGCGACACGCACGGCAGGATCAAGGGGGGTGTGATCGCCAGCAGCGTCGTGACGCCGGCCAGCAGGTGCCCCGCCCTGCCCAAACTCCGGCCGTCGAACCTGGAGACCTCCCCCTCGAGGCCGGCCAGGCTCGCGACCCGGCTGCGCATCAGGATGAACGCTCCGAGGGCCCCCGCCATGACGACGATCGGCAGCGACGGCAGGGTGAGCGCCGCGGCCGAGGCCAGGTCTCCCTCCTGGATCCGCTCGTAGATCGCCTCGCCGATCGTCCGCAAACGCAGGAGTTGCGGCACGGCGAACTCGGTGAGCGTCAGCGCGAAGACCAGCAAGGCCGCTCCGAGGGCCGGCGGGACGAGGACGCCCGCCCCGATCCTGATGACACCACGCCTCCCCTGCGCAAGCCGGGCCGACTCGAAGATCCGGTGGTCGGTGCGACGGAAGGCGCTCGCCACGGCCAACGCCACCAGCGGGAAGAGGCAGCTTCCCATCACCACGCCGGCCGCCGGCCACGAGTAGACGAACCCGGGGATCGTGAAGCGTGCGGCCTCGATCGGGTCGCTCGTCTTCGGGCCGAACCCGAGGAGCATGGCTACCGGCCGCGAGACCATGCCCGCGGGCCCGAGGAGGACGATCGCCGCCTCGCCCACAATGTAGGGCGGGACCATGAGGGACAGCAGACCGAGCGGCCAGGCCACGCGCCTGAACCCGGCCCGCGTGCGGTCGACGAGCAGAGCGAAGGGGACCCCAAGCACCAGCGTAGTCAACGCGCTCACCAGGGCGGAACCCGTGGATTCCCCAAGCCGCCCGGCGATGCCGTCGAACGCCGCCGCCATCGCCCGCACCTGCAAGCCGGAGCCGAAGAGGGCAGCAAACAGCGGCGAGAGGACGACGGCGACCGCCAGCAGGATCGCCCCGGCGACCACGGATCGAGGCGGTTCACTCATCGGTCCAGCAGGACCTCCTTGACGGCCTTCGTCGACTCCGCGTAGGCCTTCGCCGCCGCGGTCCAATCTACGTTCATGCTCCGAACCCCCTTCGGGATCCAGCGCGGGCGGACATCCCCGGCCACGCTCTCGGGCAGCATTCCGACGGTCTGACCATGCCCCGCGGCGAGGACCTCCTCCGTGCTCTTGCTCATGAGGAACCGCAGGAGCTTCTCCGCCTCCTTCGGATTCGGGCCGTTCGCGATGAGGGCGACCGTGCTGAAGCCCTCCATGCAGCCGATCTCCCCCGGCTCCTGGTCGGGGAAGACGATGGCCACCGGCTTGCCGCCGTCGACGGCGACGTGAGCATCGATGGAGCTGGTGATCCCGAACCAGAGCTCGCCCGAGGCCACTCGCTTCGTCACGTCGGCCATGCCGCCGCAGAGGGCGACGTCGTTGGCCTTGAGGTCGGCGAGCCAACGTCGGGCTTGCTCCGAACCCAGCACGTTGAAGAGCGCCGCGACGTGGGCCGCCATGCCGCCGAAGAGGGGGTTGGCGATCCCCACATGCCCCTTGTAGCGCGGGTCGGCGAGGTTGCGGAACGAGTGCGGCCGGGGTTCCTTGCCGAACATCTCGGTGTTGAGGATCAGGACGCGGTAGGCGGCCGCGAAGCCGAGCCAGCGCCCCTTCTCGTCGCGCGGCGCGTTGCCGTGGGCCTTGATCAGGTCGTCCGGCGCCGGGGCCAGGCAGCCTTCTTCGGCGAGCATCGCGTGGAAGAAGGCCCCGCCCCCCCAGAGGACGTCGCAACGCGGGTTGCCCTTCTCCTGGCGGATCGCCTGGACGAGCCCGACGGCCTTCGCGGCCTCGGTGTCGTACTTGGCCTCGACGCGGATCCCCGTCTCCTTCTCGAAGCGGTCGAGGAGCTCCTGGGCGGTCTCGCGGTCCGTTGCACAGTAGAGGACGACTCTGGGTCGGGCCTGGGAGGAGGTCGACCCTTTCGGCTCGTCCTGCCGGCCGACGCGGAAGACGGTCACGGCCAGGATGGGGATGAGGGCGAGGAGCATGATCGCCCCCCCGAGGATCGGGTTGCGCCTGGCCATGCCTACTTCCCTTCCTTCGGCAGCCTGGCTAGCCCTTCCCTGGACCGCTTCGCATAGTCCGAATCTGGCGCCGCGCCGATTGAGGCCTCGAACTCCTCGCGAGCCCTTGAGACGCGATTCGCCTTCGCGTCCTGGGTACCGAGCGCGAGGTTGCCGCCGGCCTTTGCCTCGGGGATCTTCTCCCCCCATGCGGCGATCAAGGCCCTGGCCTCGTGGCGGCCCTTCTCGGGCTCGGTGACCCAGAGGTGCGCCAGGGCCAGGTCGACCCAGGCCCTGATCCGCAAGGGGGTCTCCACGGCCTCGGAGTGGGCGACCGCGGCCAGGTGCGGGATCGCCTCGCGCATGTTCTTCTGGCCCTGGAAGAAGTCGGCGAGGGCGAGCCGAGACTTCACGTCGTTGGCGTCCTTCTTGACCGGCTCCTCGAGCACGGCGAGCCTGGCGTCGAGTTCCTGCCCCTTCGGGCCGGCCTCGGTGATCCGCTTCAGGACCAGGTTTTTCGCGATCGGCTTCTCGTCCCGGCTGATGATCACGCCGCGCGGGGAGATGCTGAAGAGCACCGGGGTCTCGAGGGCGCGGAAGCGTGCCGCCGTCGCGCGGTTCCGCGAGGCCTTGAGGTCGAGCAGGATCGGCACGACCTGATCCGCTTGCGCCCCGAGGCTCGAAGCGTCCAGGAGCCCCCGGGCCGAGTCGTCATCGCCGCTCTTCCCCGACTCCGCGATCAGCACGAACGCCGGCCGCTTGAGCTCGGCCGCGCGGGCGAGTTCGGCGTCGAGATCCGGCGTGGCGGCGGTTGCCACGGGCACCGACGCGGCGGGCGGGGCCTCGGGTTGAGGCCCGCAGCCGCCGAGGAGGGTCAGGATCGCGAAGGAGGCGACACCAAGCCGCAGACGCCCCTGCTCGTTCATCAGGCCTTGCCCCACCGATGCGAAGACATTCCTGCGATTTCTCATGCGATCCGAGCCCAGCAATCCCTGGAGGTCACCCCGGCGCGTCACTTGACGGGTTCGATCTTGAAGTCGTCGAACGCCGAGACGCTGTCCGCCTTGGTCCAGAGCCCGACCTTGCCGGGCCCGGTGAAGGTCTCGTCATCCTTCTCGATCACGGTCTGGCCGTCGAAGATGACCTTGAGATGCTTCCCCTTCGCCTCGAAGCGGAACGTGTGCCACTCGCCGGGCGTCACCTTGGCCGTGACCTCCTCGATCTTCACCCGCTTGCCGTCCTGGGTCTTGAAGAGGTTGATATTATCCTCGAGCGCATTGGCCCGGGCGACGTAATAATTCTCCGGGGTGTACCGCAGGACGATCCCCCCCGCCTGGTCGACCACGCCGGAGATCGCTTTGTATTTGACCTCCACGGCCACGTCTTTGGCGACGGCGTCCTGGTAGATGCAGAGCGGGAAGCGATAGCTCGTGTCGTCCGCGCTCTCCTGCACCAGTGTCTTCTTGCCGCTCGGCGCCGACGGATCCTCTCGCACGACCCAGGCCACGGCGCCTCCGCCGCCCGTGAGATCCGTCACGAAACCCGCCGGGAGCTTGCCGACCTCGCCCGATTCGTAATCGAACGTCGCCGGCTTCGGCGGCCCTCCCTGCTCCTTCTCCCCGGAGCATCCGGCCGCGAAGACCATCGCAACCACTGGCAAAAGTTTGATGACATGCAACATTGTCTGAAACCTCATCGGATATGCTCACTCCCAATGTCGCCCGAGCAGATCGAGGGCGTCCGTCCCGGAAACGGGTTCAGCTCCCGAACTCGGAGACCAGGAATGCGGCGACCTTGTCCCAAACTTTCGCGGCGGCCTCGAAGTCGACCTCCATCGCGTGGACGGTCTTCGGGGTCTCGACGCGTGCCTTGACCTCGGTGCTCTTGAGGAGCGGGATCTGGGCGCTCGGCCCCTTCGCCAGGGCCGACTCGATCTCGGGGCTGAGCAGGTGATTGGCCAGGGCCTCGGCCGCCTTCCGATGCGGAGCCCCCTTGAGGATCGCCAGGGTGTTGGGGATGAAGAGGGTGCCGATCTCCCCTTCCTTGCGGTCGGGATAGACGATCGTCACGGGGTTGCCCGCGTCGATCTCCCCCATCGCGTCGTCGGTGTCCGTCATCCCGAAGGCGAGTTGTCCCGAGCCCACAGCCTGGGCCACCTGCTTGTTGCCCGAGAGGACCTGGACGCCGTTGGCCTTCAGGGCCTTGAAGTAGTCCTTGCCCTTCTCATCCCCCCAGGCGGTGAAGAGGCAGGCCGCGTGCGTGGCCGTCGTGCCGAAGAGGGGTTTGGCCATGCCGATCTTGCCCTTCCACTTCGGATCCAGGAGGTCCTTGATGCTGCTTGGGCGATCGGCCTCGGCGACGAGCTTCGTATTCACGATCAGGATCCGGGCCCGCGCGGCGAAGCCGTACCAGGTGCCGTCCTTGGCGCGGAAGGTCGCAGGGATCTCGTCGACGCGCGAAGGGCGGAAGGGGACGAGCAGCCCCTTCTCCTTGAGGCGGATCGTGTTGACGATCTCGTTGTTCCAGAAGACGTCGCAACGCGGACGCGACGACTCGGCGACGATCAGGTTCGTCAGGCCGACGGTCTTGGTGCTCTCGATATCGAACTTGGGCAGGACGCGGACGCCCGCCCGCCTCGCGTAGGCATTGAGGAGCGGCTCGGAGAACTCGCGATCGAGCGCCGTGTAGACCACGACCGGATCGGCGGCCGAGGCCTCGCGGATGACGAGGTCGCTCGAAAACCAGACGGCGACGGCCATGCCCATGGCCCACATCTGCAAACGTTTCATCATCGTTTAACCTCCGGAAGATCGACCCGCGGACGATCGTACGACAAGAGTCCGGGTGCCGCAATCGCCTCAACGAAGGAATTCCGAGAACCCGCGATTCTACCGCAAACTCTTACCCATAAATTCATCCGCATTGGTGGTCAATATCGTTCCGACTCGGCCCGCAATACAATATCTAATGCCAATTACACAATCATTCTACAATTCGAATGGTCGCATGCCTCCCGCGTCGGGGCGGGTTCCGAGAAGTCGAAGGGGCCTTGACCCGATCGGGGTCAAGGCCTAATCTCTGACAAATGACACAGATAATCGAGTGGGGCGATAGGTGCTGAGCATCATGAGACCTCGGATTACGACTTATGCCGCGTTGACGCTGATCCTGGCGAGCGTTACTCTTCGGCCCGCTCGCTCCGATGACAAGGCCGTCGCTTCCAACACAGCAGCCCCGACGCGCGAGTTCGAGGTGAAGGGCAGGCGGTCCTTCCTGGATGGCCAGCCCGTCAAGCTCTGGGGCCTCCGCTGCGGCAACGCGCTGTATAGCCCGACGGTCACCGATCGCCATATCAACAACTTCAACAACATGACGGCCCACGGCATCAACCTGATCGGGGTCTCGATCCAGGGGTGCGTCGGCGGCTGGCCCGACCCCGACGCGGGGCTCAACGGCTTCCGCCGCGACGGGGCCCTCAAGCCCGACGTGGCAGCGAGGCTCGAGCGGCTGGTCCGCGAGGCCGACAAGCGAGGCATGGTCGTCGGCGTCCAGATCCTCTCGGCCCGCAAGGATCAGGACTTCTACGACGAGGCGGCCGTCAAGCGGGCCATCGAGGAGGCCGGGCGCTTCCTGGCCGCCAAAGGGCTCCGCAACGTCTTCGTGGATTTGATCCACACCTTCGACCACGCCGAGAGGATCGACCAGCCGATCCTCCGCGAGCCCGACGGGATCGCGAAGCGGGCGAAGATGGCGGGTTGGTTCAAGGCCGTCGCGCCCGGCATCGAGGTCGGAGCCTGCCTCGCGTCGAAGTCGCCGGCGTCCGACACGTTCCCGAGCATGGACCTGAAGCTGATCCAGAAGGATGCCCCGATCTCGTCCGAGGGCTTCGTCGTGAACGTCGAGACCCTGCGCCAGGACAGCTACGAGAACGACGGCTGGTTCAACGACGGTTGCCGCGAGTACATCCTCGCGGACTGCGAGCGGTTCGCGGAGGCCGAGAACGCCGCGATGATGCTCCACAGCGCCTACACGCAAGGGATCACGAGTTTCAGCGGCACGGGCCCGCACCCCGAGATGGGGGGCGATGGCACCGGGCCGGGAGACCGGGGCATCCGCTTCTATTTCGATTGGGTCCGCGAACACGCAGGGCGCTGGGAATTCCCCCGGCACATCAAGGAATCCAAGTAACCCGATTGGTTGCGGTCCCCAACCGGTCGGCGTCCATTGAAGCCATTCCCCCCCGGAGTCGTCCCTATGTCCACCCATCGCCGCCGCGGCTTCACCCTCATCGAACTCCTGGTGGTGATCGCGATCATCGCGGTCCTGATCTCGCTGCTGCTCCCGGCCGTCCAGGCCGCCCGCGAGGCCGCCCGCCGCATGCAGTGCTCGAACAACCTCAAGCAGATCGGCCTGGCGCTCCACAACTACGAGGGGACTAACGGGGTCATGCCGTCGGCGAGGACCGGCTCGCCCATGCTCTGGTCGGCCCTGGCGCAGGTCCTGCCGAATCTGGAGGGGGGCGCCCTCTACAACGCGATCAACTTCAACCTGCCCGAGCTGCCCCCGACCGCGGCGTCACCGCTGGGCAGCGCCAATGTGACGGCCGTCGCCACGAAGATCAACGCCTATCTCTGCCCCAGCGACCCCCGGACCGACGGCTTCCAGCCGACCCTCGCGCCCAACAATTACGTGGCCAACGCGGGGAGCGGCACGACCAACGGCGGGAGCATCCGCAAGATCGACTTCACGGGCGTCCCCGACGGCCTCTTCTACGACCTCTCGGCGGTCCGGTTCGCCGAGGTCACCGACGGCCTCTCGAACACCGCGGCCTTCAGCGAGACCCTCAAGGGGTCGGGGGTCGACTCGACCGGCCCGACGCCGCTCAACCCTCGGCTCCAGTTCGCTCAAGGGCCGGGGGGCACGGCCATGAGCGACGCCTTCTGCTCATCGCGGACGAGTTGGATCGGCGAGCGCGGCCAGGAGTGGGCCCGCGGCAGCCTGACGTTCGCCACGTCCAACCACTATCTGACCCCCAACAACGCCCTGCCCGACTGCCTCTCGCAATACGCCATAGGGCGACTCTCGGCGAGGAGCCAGCACCCCGGCGGTGTCAACGTGCTCATGACCGATGGTCATGTTCAATTCTACAAAAATTCCGTCTCGGTCGTGACCTGGCGGGCCATCGCGACGAGGAGCGGCGGCGAGGTCATCTCGTCCGACTCCCAGTGAAACGTCGCCGCTTCCTCCCCTCCCGCATAACGGAGCCCGTCGCATGCGTCAACGCCTGAACATACCCGCCTGCGTGGCCTTCGTCTCCCTCGCCTGGCCGCTCGCCGCGGCCGTGGCCAGGGAGCCCGAGAAAGTTGCGGCCCCGGTCGCGACCCGGGAGTTCTCGATCGTCGGCGACATCCCGCACCTCGATGGCAATCCGGTGAAGCTCTGGGGCATCCGCTGGAACAATGCGCTGATGAGCCCGGCCGTCACCGAGCGTCACGTCCGCTGCCTCGACACGGTCGTCGCCCACGGGATCAACCTCCTCACCGTGGGCCTCCAGGGAACGAACGGCAGCTTCCCGAGCGTCGACGCCGGCCCCAACGCCTTCCTGCCGACGGGTGCCCTGCGTGCCGACTTCGGCAAACGCCTGGAATGGATCATCCGCGAGGCCGACAAGCGGGGCATGGTCGTCGGGATCTACGTCCTCCAGCCCCGCAAGGATCAGGAACTCAAGGACGAGGCCGCGGTCAAGCGGGCCATCGAGGAGACCGGCCGGTTCCTCACCGAACGCAAGCTCAAGAACGTCTTCGTCAACCTCATGCACGAGTTCAGCCATCCGGTGCGTGCCGACCACGAGCTCCTCCGCGAGCCCGACGGCGCGGCCAAGAAGGCCAGGCTCACGGCCTGGTTCAAGGCCGTCGCTCCGGACATCGAGGCCGGGGTCTGCCCGAACCACCAGTCCGGCTCGGCCGACTCGTATCCTGGGATGGAGGTGAGGTTCTACCAGGAGGAGATGCCGATCCCCTCGACCGGATTCGCCGTCAACACCGAGACCCACGACAACGACGAGCCGGGGAATGAAGGCATCTTCAACCGATTCCATCGCGAATCGATGCGGAAGGACTGGGAACGCTACCTGGGCCAGCCCCGCCTCGTGATGGTCTTCCACAGCTCGCACATCGAAGGCGTGACCAACTCCGCGGGCACCGGCCCCAACCCCGAATTGGGCGGTTACGGCACCGGCCCGTCCGACCGAGGCGCCCGGTTCTTCTTCGAGTGGGTCCGCGACCACGTCGGACGATGGGAATACCCCCATCACATCCTCGATCGAACCGATGATGCGGGCAAGAAGGTCGAATAATACCATCGTCCGGGAGTCACACCATCGGTTACGGCTCCCGGTCATCGGATGCGATACACCGCGATGGGGACGGGCAACTCCTGGGATGGGCGGAAGTTCGTCATTTGGCGTGAATTGACTTTCGCCCTCGAACATGGGCCAATGGCCAGCCCAGACGCTCGATGCTTCGCAGGAGATCGATATGTCGACCCAACTCATCGGTGGCGGCCTTCTTCACAAGGGTGGCGACGGCCAGTCCGGCAGGCCGTCGGGAGCCGACTTCGCCCTTCGCGTCTCGCTGCTGGCATGCGCCGTCGTTTTATCATCGCCGGCTCCCGCAAGCGCCGTCGTTTGGTTTACCCGGGCGAAGGCATCGGGAGATGGTTCGAGCCCGTCCAGCCCGATCGGCTCGACAATCGGGCTGGATGCGGTCACCAGGCCGGGCGACATCATTATCCTGCTGGCGAGCGATGAGCCGCTCGACGGCGGCCTGACGCTCAAGGCGGATCAGACGCTCATCGGCCAGGCCGAGGCCGGTCGCAAGCCCGCGATCACGAATTCGAATCGCGACCGCAACGGCGGGAACGGGGTCGTCCTGGGCGAGGGTTGCAAGGTCGTCGATGTCCGGGTCGAGCGAACGGAGGCAAGCGGAATTCTCGGGGTCGACGTCTCCGGGACATGCTTGATCGGCGTCGAGGTCGAGGACGCCAACCTCTCCGCTGGCCTCACCACGACCGAGGTGAGCCTGCTCGGGCGGGTCTCGCACGCAGGCATCCTATTTCTGACGACACGAAAGGAGAAGGTGACCGAGAATCGCCTCCTGCGTTGTCGCGTCAACAAGGCCGCCGGCATCGGAATCGGGTCCTTCTCACTGAAGGGGGCACGGACGCGCCTGATCATCGGCGACAGTCGTTCGGAAGGCGGGGCCCTGATTCCTCCGCTGTTCGACATGGGGGTGGCGGCGTTCGCCGATGGAAAGGGCTCGGAGTCTGACCTGGAGATTACGGATAGCGTCATCGCTTCACGTATGAGTCAGCAAGGTCGCAATCTCCTCGTCATGGCCGCAGCAGGCGCGAAGGTCAAGGCTCGCGTCGAGCGATCGAGATCGGGCGAATGCGGGCAGGACGGCATCGTCGGGGTGGCAACGATGGTCCCCGCCACGGTCGAGGTCGAGATCCGCGACTCCACGCTCGAGAAGGCGGGCCAGATGAATCTCGAGGGGACGATCCTCAACCTGACTCCGTCCGATCCCGAGCGGGCCCACGAGAGCCTCGTTTCAATCGACGTGGTGGGGAGTGTGATCCGGGATGCCGGGTTCGTGGACGGATTTCGGGGCGAGGCCCAGAACGTCTGGCTCGCTCCGTCGATGCTCGCCGAAGGGCCGTTCGCCAAAGGGCATTATCGCCTCGCGATCCGCGACTCGGTCGTGGAAGGGGCCGTCAAGGGAGGCATCACCATCGGCAACGATGGCTCGAATTTCAAGGTCGCGCCTGATGGGGGGCAATATGAGGTCTTGCTACACGACAACGCGATCCGGGATAACGGCACCTCCGAGATCGCCATCGCCGCGGGAAAGGCCCGCATCGAAGCCCGCCGGAATTTCTGGGGGTCGCCAGCGGGGCTGGCCGAAGGCCGCGTCATCCTCCTCGATGAGGCGCGACGGTCGCAGTTGGATGCCTCGGAGCCGCTCGCCCGACCATCGGAGCGGTTGCGATCGAGGTAGGTCGTTTGGTAAGAGCATCGGTCGGGCTCGATCATTCAGGCTTTACTCGTCGAGGACGTCGCGAAGGCCGTCGCCCTCGCGATCGTGGACGAGAGAGGGGCGGGCCGGATCTACAACGTCGCGGATCGGTATCTCGTCGATGAGGCCGAATGGGTCCGCCGGATCGTCAGGGCCGAAGGCTGGCAAGGTCGGGTCGTGACCGCGTTGAGCGGCCGAATCCCCTTGCCCTACCGGATGTCACAAAACATCAGTATGAACTCGGATCGTATCCGGAGGGAGCTGGGCTACGTCGGGCCCGTGCCCCCGGGCAAGGCGCTGGAGCGGACGATCGCCTGGGAGCGAGCCAATCCGCCGGCGTCCCTCCAAGGCTTCGGCCTGCCGGACTACGAGGACGAACTCCTGGCCGAACTCGCCGACCGACCGGCTGCGGAACCAGGATGAGCTCCCGGACGATGAGAGGGGCCTGATGGTCAACCTCACCGGTTCCAATAGGGCCACATCCCAAACACGCAACACCCAAACAAGATAACATGCTTATTTTATAAAATTTTAGAGATTCCTGAATCTCGCCTCGCCCATCGTCCTTGTAGAAAACGGACCCCTTGACAAACGGAACCGTGTTCCAAATATTAACGGAACAATGTTCCGATTGAACTCTCTTGAGCAGAGCAAGGCGTCGGTCACAATTCGACGACGGGGAGGACAGGCCATGCGATATCGCACGCTCGGTAAAACCGGCATCAAGGTGAGCCCCTACTGCCTCGGTGCCATGATGTTCGGCAAGATCGGCAACCCCGACCACGAAGATTCGATCCGGATCATCCACAAGGCGTTGGGAGCCGGAATCAATTTCATCGACACCGCTGATGCTTATAGCAAAGGGGAATCTGAAGAGATCGTCGGCAAGGCGATCAAGGGTCGTCGCGATGGCATCGTCCTGGCCACCAAGGCCCATCATCCCATGGGCGACGACCCGAACATGCGGGGCAATTCGCGACGCTGGCTCCATCGCGCCGTCGAAGACTCGCTGCGACGCCTCGGGACGGACTATCTCGACATCTACCAGATTCACCGCCCTTCGCCGGAGACCGACGTCGAGGAAACCCTCTCCGCGCTAACCGACCTCATGCGTGCGGGCAAGGTTCGCGCGATCGGCTCTTCGACCTTCCCGGTCTCCGAGATCATCGAGGCGCAGTGGGTCGCGGAGCGGCGAGGGCTCGCTCGCTTCCGCGCCGAGCAGCCGCCTTATTCGATCCTGGATCGCGGCATCGAGCGCGAAGTGCTCCCCGCCTGCGAGCGATATGGGATGGGGGTGCTGGTGTGGAGCCCACTGGCGAAGGGCATGCTCACCGGCCGATACCGCAAGGGTGCCGAGCGGCCCGACACCGTGCGCGCCAGGTATTTCCCCAGGCAGATGTCCGACGAACGCAAGCTCGACGTTGTCGAACAACTCATCCCTCTGGCGGCAGAGGCGGGGCTGTCGCTCATCCACATGGCGATGGCATTCGTGATGGCCCATCCCGGCGTCACGTCGGCCATCCTCGGCCCTCGCACGATGGAGCATCTCGACGACCTGCTGGCCGGCGCCGAGGGCCGTCTCGATGACGGCATCCTCGACCGGATCGATCAGATCGTCCCGCCCGGGACGGACGTCGGGCACGACGAAGCGAAATACAATCCGCCGGCGATCACTCGCGCGGAGCTGCGACGCCGCCCAGCCTCCGACCGCGTCGCATCGTGACAGCAATCACGCTATCCAAAAATCTTCAGAGCAATTCTCAATAGAGGAGCCTCCTGCGGAGGCCGATCGCTCCCAGGGCCATCGAGGCCGCCAGCGCGAAGGAGCCGGGCTCTGGGACGGGTGTGGCCCAGGCGAGCCCCGACTCGAAGGTGACGACATGGCCCGCATCGACGACGTTGGTCCCGTCGGACTGGGTGATGTCATCGAGGGACAGAGAAAACGCCCCGGCTTCCATCCACAAGTTCATATTGCTTTGCGGCACGCCCGAGAGGGTAGCCTTGAGGCTCAGGTCGAACGGCGCGGTCCATCCGTTCGCGTCCACCGGCAGATCCAGGAAGGCCTTGGCATGGTAGAGGGGCATGCCGGACGGGCTGATCTCCTTCTGGACCGAGGCGAATCCCCGATTCAGGAGCCAGTCCGAGATGTCGCCCAGATTGTTCAACCCGTTCGCAACCATGGCATTGCTGTCACTGAGCTGAATGTGCTGATTTCCGACCTGAATATCGAGCGTCCCCCCCTTCGGCATAACGATATAGGGGAATTGGCCCCATGCGTTGGTCAGATCCACGGTGACGCCGAGCCGGATCGAGTCGGGGATGGATCCACTGGAGTCAGGGCCAATGTGGATCCTGTCGCCGGTCCACGACGCCTCCGCGGTTGAGCTGGCGTTGACGTCGCTGTGGAAGCCATAAGGCCGCGTGCCTGGGTTGCCCACCGAATATGTTGCGTCGACCTGCAAGAGGTTGCTGGCGGTGCCGCTCACGTTCGCATTGGCCGACCCTTGAGCCTTCACGTGGAAGGCATTCGGGTCGGAATTATAGATAGAGCTGTAGTAGAGATCCGTCGAACCCTGGGCGGAGGCGCTTGCCAGAGAACCCTGCTGCGACGACGTCTGGCCGACCGCCTCGACCGAGGAGCTACCGCCATTCCAGGGGGTTATAGGTTCGGCCAATAGTGCAGGGCATGATAAGATCGTCCCCGCGAGCAACCCGTGAAACATGAGAACCCGGCATATCTTGTTCCGGTCCATGAGTTCCTTCTCCTCCGATGGTGTGTCCGTTCATCGATTGGGTGTATCCTCACCTTGGAGACGAACGTTTGTCGCAATTCCTTAAGATTATGTCAACCTGAGGAGGGTCAGGCGGATCCTGGACGATCGACCCTTTCCCTCTCGCAGTTGCCGAATCGCCATAGCCGCCGCAACTTCCGTTCTACCCACGAGAGAATCCCCTGCCCGGCTCCGTCGTAGCGGCTCATCTCGCCGGGCGTTCCCGCGGCAGGTTTTTCGTTCTACGCCCCCTCACGGTCGGGCCATCCTAGACCGCCGTCCTGGCGCCCTCGAGAGCGTTGACGTTCGCGGTTCTCCTCCGGCTGCTTCAGCCATGTCACTTCTGACCCGGATACATACAAATCAAATTATTTATCTCCAAAGACTTGATCGCGTTTCACAACTATTACAAACACCATAATCCGATTTAATCACATTTTCTCATCCGATTTGGGTCTCAGCCTTTTTGAACTTCCCTCGTGAACCGGTGCGGATACGCGTGATCTCAAACAGAATAGGGCCCGCGCCAGTCGGGCGATGAGGCACAAGCTTTTCGACACCTGTTGCGCATGGCCTGCTCGACAATCCGACCCGGTGCCCCCTCTGGCGAAAACCCTGTATCAATGCGATGAGCCCGGCCGCGAGCGATCTCGGCCGGGCTCCGGTGGTGTTGCGAACTGTACACGGACGGGGTGTGGCGAAGAATCTGAACTCATCCGCTCACCTCGATGGACCCAGAGGATGACTACCGTTGCCGTTCGACCGTCGTGCCTCGGCCGAGTTCCCGGATCGTTTGCAGAAGTTCGCGCGACTGGTCGGCCAGCATGCGCACGCCGGCCCCATTGCTCCCGCCGGTGTTCGTCACCACGACACCGAGTTGGTTCCCGGCCGGCAAGGCCCGGCCCGCGGGATTCAGGTCGGTGACAGCCTCGAGCCGGTCGACGGAGTCGATGGCCTGGCGACTCTCCGCGTCCATCTTCTGGGCGTGGTCCAGCAAGGTGCGCCCCTCGGGCGTATCCGCCTTCATCAGCAAGACCAACTGCTTGAGAGCCAGGGCGTCCAGGGCCTCCTTGACGCCGTGATTGATGAGGCCAATCGAGATGATATCCGCGGGGTTGGGAGCGGTCGGGACAACGTCGCCGCTCTCCCCGGCCCGGAACGCCGGCTCGCTCAGGGTCTTCAAGGTCGCGATGTAGCGGTTCGCGGCCCGGTAGAATCGCTCGACCGAGGGGTCATCGGCCGCCTGGCGGAGCAGGCGATCGCTGGCCGCGAAGGCGTTGCGGGCGTGCTGCCGGATCTCGTTCGGAGACCTCATGGTCCGGTTCGCGAAGCGTCGTTCGACGGGGACCACGCCGGCGTCGGTCACCGGCTGCCCCGCGTTGACCGGCGTCCGGACCACGGGCGGCGAGGGTCTCGGCCGTAGGTGTTGCCCCCCGACCCCGCGTCTCCGGCGGGGCTTCCGGTCGTGCCCGTCCCCGCGTCGCCGGTGTTCGGGGCTGTGGCGTTGTTCAAGCCTTCCGGCGTCCTCGTGGTGCGGTTGGATTCGGCGGCCCGAGTGTCCATCCGCATGCCTCGGACGTCGCGTGCTACGGGGCGGTCGGCGAGGTCCAACGCCTGCTGTGAAAGGCCTTGGAGGGTGCTCCCCTCGATGGCCATGGTGAGTGCGTGGACGATCAGGGCGCGACTCCCAGGGCTGGGCGACTGGGCAATCTTCTCGGCCCGAGGCGCATCCACCGGCGGGCCCGGCGGGTCTGTGCTGGCCAGCCCCTGCGCCAGGGCGAGGCCGCAAGGGAATACGGCCGACGCCGCCACGAGTCCCTTGAACCAAGGCTTGGTTCGGTACTCCATGAATGAGGCTCCTGATGCGAAAGTCCGCGATTCGAAGCACTCCCGATCGACGTGCGAGGCTTCCCGCCCTGCCCCGGAGTGCCTGGTTCGATCGACTCTCACCAGCAAAGAATGCGCCAGTATCGCCTGATGGAAGCGCGAAGACCCCGATCGTCCAGATTCGACCGAGGAATTGTGGATATCAGGTGATGTCAATCGCGCCCCTGCGCTTCGCCTTCTTGCATGCAACTCCGGGCGGAGCCGGGTGAAAGGCGGCATTGGATTGCTCAAAGGCGGGTCGACGAAGACCCGACCTTAGACTTCGAGACAGTCTTAAGCGTTGAAGGATCAAGAAGTTTGGCCGTGCGAATCCGATGGCAAACACACATTCAGACGCATCTGGCACCGGCGTTGCCTTACATTTTTGGATGTAGGCGGCCCGAAGATTCCAGGGGTGAGTTTCGGGGCCGTCAGGGTCTGCAACTCGATTGGGTTCAACCATGGACACGATCTCCAGGCGGCAGAGGCCGATCGGCGGCTTCCTCGGCGGGTTGCTCGGTGGCATCGCCGGCGTTCTCATCGGGGCGGTCGTCGGCATGCTCATCGCTCCCAAGGCTCCGGTCCCCTCCCTCACTTCGAGGGGAGACGAGGGGGGCCAGGTCGCCGCGGCGGAAGACAACCTGTCGCGGGGAGTCCCGTACGTCGCGGGGGGCGGGATGATCGGCCTGCTGACCTTCGGTTGCGTAGGGGCCTTCATGGGCTCGAAATACGCAAGCGAAACGTCTTGAAGTCACACGCTCGACGTGTCGAATCCACCAAAATATTGTGCGCATTCAAATCGCCGTGCGACCCGGGAGTTCGGGATCAAGCCGATCTCTAGACCGCCGCGATTCGTTGCAAATCCCCGCATCCGCACCGTTTCGAAGCTCCACGTTGAGGAGCAGCATCGACGGGACCGAATGGCATCGTTTCAGTTGACGAGTCCGGGAAAGCCTCGCTACGATCGCGAAGCTCTCTCGGGCGTGAGACATCGACCGTATTCGGATACCTAAAGAGGTCTGTCGATGCGTAAATCCTGCTTGTTAGCGATCGTCGGTTTAATCATCGGCACATGGAGTCTCGCGGCGAGGGGAGAATGGCCGATCCCGCAGAATGCGGCGAAGATCGAGGAAAACAGGCGCAAGGCGTTGGAGTGGAACCAGAAGGCGGTCGCCGAGGCCTACGAGAAGGTCGGCAAAAAAGATGTACGCTGGGACGGCCTCGTCCGCGACCTGATGAAAGTGGCCGTGCCTTATTTGAGCCAGTCGGAGTATGTCTCCAGCGAGAACGAGGTCTTCCAGGCCGCGAAGAAGGCCATCGACGCGGGTTGCAACGACCCGATCGTGCTTTACATCTATGCACGATCCTCCGAGGCCGGGAATAACCCGGGATTCGTCGAGCATTATCGCCGATTCGACACCGCGGCCATCGCGCTGGCCTCGAGCCAATATTCGCCCTATTACAAGGCCAACGCTCGCAGGCGGGCGGGCGAGTTCAAGACCTACTATCGCGAGCAATCCACCAGGGACGATGCCCGCAACTGCTTCCAGACGGTGCTGAACCTCCTGCCCGAGAGCGTCAAGGTCGACGGCCTCTCGCACCTCACGAGGAGGCTCTGGAAGAAGGAACTATCGAAGTTGATGGGCAACCTGTCGAAGCTCGACGGTGACCTCAGGACGGCCTTCGACCGCATCGACGGGGTCCTCGCGAAGATACCCGAAGTCAGGCCGATCCGGCTCGCCCTTCGCGGTGAGTTCTATATCGACTACGGCTGGGAGGCGAGGACCGCATCCACGGCCCCCAACGTCACCGAGGAGGGTTGGCGGAAGTTCTCCGAGCGGATCGACGAAGCCCGCAAGATGCTCGAGGAGTCCTGGAAGCTCAGCCCGGGCGACAGCTACGCCGCCACCCACATGATCACCGTCGAGATGGCGACGGGCCATGGCGATCGGGGCGAGATGGAGAAGTGGTTCGAGCGCGCGATGGACGCCGACGGCGACGATTTCGACGCCTGCTGGAGGAAGCTCCTCTGGCTCGAACCGAAGTGGCACGGCTCGCTCCAGGAGATGATCAGCTTCTCCAGGGCCTGCCGCGAGTCGAAGAACTGGCGATCGGGCATCGCCCTCATGCCCGCCGAGGTCTACCACCGCCTCGGCGAGCAATTCCCGACCACCACCCAGGTCAAGTTCTACAAGCAGGACGAACTCTGGAAGGACGTGCGCGGCCTCTTCGAGGAGTGCCTCAAGGCCGAGCCCGAGAACCACATCGCTCGCAGCGAGTATGCCGCGTTCGGCTACCTCTGCAGCCGGTTCGAAGAGGCGCACGCCCAGTTCGAGAAGCTCGGACCCAACCTCACCACCGGGCCGATCTTCAGCGACTACAAATGGCTGAAGCAGGCGAGGGCGGCGACGGCCGATCGAGTCCACGGCGAGCACAAGACCGGCGCCCCGCCGCCCAAAGGGTTCGCCGTCCTGGCGGTCGCCTACGGCGCCGAGGATCGCTGGGGCGACGAGACGGAGCGGGCCAAGCTCTCGGTGGCCGGCGAGCACCTGAAATTCTCCACGGGGGGCCTGCAGGACTCGTATCCGTTCCGCCGCAAGGCCCTGATGATCGCCTACTCCTTGAACGGCAAGGTCGGGCTCTCCCTATCGGGCGAGGGGGCCGAGGTCGAACTCCCACCCAAGGATGTCGACCCCGCCAAGCTCGCCGAGGTCCCGCCGAGGGGCTTCGCCGTCCTCGCGGCCTCCTACGGCGACGACGCCACCTGGGTCGACGTCACGGAAGTCCTGCGCAAGAAGGTCGTCGACGGCAAGGTCGAGGTGACGATGGACGACCTGCCCGACCCCCTCTTCGGCGTCCACAAGGCCCTGGTGATCGTCTACTCGCTGGAGGGTCGGATCTTCGTCTCCAGGACCCGCGACGACCAGGGGGCCAGGATTCCCGACGCCTCGGCCCTCGGCAATCCCTGATCGGATCCCCCGGTTCCCAACCTCAGCGTAACACCCATCGAGGCGAGGGCGTCATCAAGGCGTCCTCGCCTTTTGCGTGGATCGAACGCCCGGAGAAGCCTCGCGAAACTCCGTCATTTCGGGGAAACTTGCAACCGAGCCCCGTCTCGCGGTCATTACTTGCCGTACGGAGACGCCAACCCGGGCCGAGGATGAGACTCGTGACGAACCACAAGGATGGAGCCGTCCACCGCCAGTTCCAGACGCTCTTCAACCTCGGAGCGTTCCGCGATCTGACGGATGGACAATTGCTGGAGCGGTTCTCGACGGGGCACGGCGAGGTCGCCGAACTCGCCTTCGCCGCCCTGGTCGAACGCCACGGGGCGATGGTGATGCGGGTCTGCCATGCCGGGCTGGGGGACGTCAACGACGCCCACGACGCCTTCCAGGCCACGTTCCTGATCCTCCTCAGGAAGGCCGAGTCGCTCTGGGTCCGGGACTCGCTCGGCCCCTGGCTCCATCAGGTCGCCTTGCGGACCTCGAGGCGCGCCCGCTCGATGGCCGCGAAGCGTCGGAGCCGCGAGGAACAGGCGGCGAGGGCGGAGTCGGTCGATCGTCGCGAGGAGCAAGACGCCGACCTCGGGCCGTTGCTCCACGAGGAGATCCACCGGCTCCCCGAGCGTTACCGCGTGCCGATCGTGCTCTGCGACCTCGAAGGGCAGTCCTGCGAGCAGGTGGCGAGATTGTTGGGCCGGCCCGTGGGGACGGTCAAGAGCTGGCGGGCCCGAGGTCGCGAACGGCTCCGCGAACGCCTGCTCCGGCGCGGGCTCGCCCCGTCGGCGGCGATAGGGCTCGTGATCGCGGCGGACGCGGCGAGGGGGGCGGTCCCCGAGTCTCTGGCGGCAAGGATGGCCTCCGGGACGTTCTCGACGGCGGTTCAGACGCTGATGAAGGGAGTCTTGATGACCATGATTTTCGGCAAGATTCGACATATAATGACGGCCGTCCTCGCACTGGGCATCGTCACCTCAGGCCTCGGCTCGATCGCCCGCGTCGCCGCGGACGACCCGAAGGGAAAGGCCGGACCGCCCAGTAACGCGCAGGTTCGCGCGGCCGTCGCTCCTGCCGGCGAGTCGGGCGAACGCTGGGAACTTTCACTCCGGGAGGCCCTGCTGACGTCCTTGCAGAACTCGGAGATCATCCAGGGGGTCAAGCCCGATCCGACGAAGCCGCCCGGAGAAGGATACGCGATCACCCGGATCAAGGGCGATCGCGAGCTCCAGACGTTCCGCGCCGAGATGATGGCGCACCTGCGGTCGGTCGAACAACTCTACTGGAGCCTCGCGGGAGAGCGAATGACCCTGGAGGCGGACAGGAAGGCGGTGGAGCTCACCGAAGCCGCATTGACGCGAGCGGAGGCCGAGTTCAAGGCCGGCCGGGCGAAGGAGGCCGACGTCAAGGACGCGAAGCAGCAGCTCTCCCAACGTCAATTCATTTATTTGAACAAATCTTATGAGATCAAGGCGGGCGAGCTGAGGCTTCGAAATATCATCGGGATCTCACTCGTTGATAATCGCCGGATCATCCCCGTCACCGAGCCGACGGCGAAACACTTCAGCCCCGACTGGTCCCAATGCCTGCACGCGATGAAGGAGAATCAGCCGGATAATGTGCAGCAGCAGGCACGACTGGATGAGTTGGATCAGGGCGATGACGCCAAAACACGAAGCCGACAACGCCATGAGGCGCTGATCTCCCAGGTTCGCGACCGGACGACGCAAACACTCTCGCGGTTCTTCCATGAAATCGAAGCCGACTACAACCAGTTCAAGACGGCGGCCAACGTCAGGGCCGCCCGAGAGTCCCGGCTTTCCCACCTGCGTGAGGCCTTCGAGGAAGGCCGATGCGACGGCACCACCCTCAACGGCTACCTCGACGCGATCAGCACCCATGCCGAAGCCGTTGCGGCCGAAGCCCAGGCCCAGAGTGCCTACAACATCTCCATCGTCGCGCTCGAGGAGGCGAAGGGGACGCTGCTGGATCATTATGGGTTCACAATCGCTGACGCCGCGACGTCGAAACCCGCGGCCACCTCCCGGCGCGACGATGCAACACGTCTTGCACAGCACGAATCACCGATCGCCTCGAACGCGAGAGCCGACCGCCCTGAGGGCGCAGGCACGAGCCTGACGCCCGCCGATGCCAGCGACCTCAACGGCAAGGCCGTCAACTTCCGGTTCACGGTCGGCATTGGACCCAGGCCCCTCGAAATCCGGGGTTTCTTCACCGTCACGCCCGCCAATGCCGCCACGCCGTCGACCCGTTGAACTCGACCGAAAATCCCAGCGGCTGCGATATCGCGAACCCAAACATAATTAGTGACACATTTACACTTTACAATTCAAGAGCCCCCGAAAACCGAAGGCCCTGACCTCGAATCGATCCAAATTGGCGGATTGCCGAAGCAATCTTTCAATCCGACCGGGCATGGCCGACCCCTCGGCGACCGAAGCGTTGCCGAGGGGCCATCGCGTTGGCAGATGCGGATGCGAAGCCATCAATTCATGTCCGCTCGCTGAAAACAAGGGAGGACAGGGGCGGTTCGTCCTGATAGTCTTGGGCTGTGGCCTCGCGTCGGCACGCGCCCAGGAGTCGCACGATGGACGTTCGTCAAGCCCCTTGAGGATCATCGGACCGATGCCGATGCGACAATTTTCGATATCCAGGGGGGCCGACGACACCGGCGAGTATGCCATCGTCAGCCGCCTGTCGGACGGGATAGTCTTCGTCCGGGTCCCCTGGGCGGACCTGCCACGGGATGAATTCCTGGCGGTCATCGAGTTGCAAAGCCGACTCGCCGTCACCCTGGAGGAGCAGAGGCTGCGAGAAGCCATAGCGGCGATCGCTCGACGCTGAGAGTTCCGGGAACGGAGGAGGGGCTCCGATCGCGATGCCTCGGGAGCCTCTACCCCTGTAGTTCGTATAAGAGCCCATCCTCGCGATACCCCTCCCCTTGAACCGGCATGCTCACCCGTCGCCTCGTCGAACCCTTCCACGTTCGGCGAGAGAAGGCTCGCATCAACCCTAGGAACCATCTCGCGCAGCGGGGCGTCGACGAGGCTTGATCTCGAGCCCTCGCTCCCGAGCATCGGGATCGGGATGTTCACGATCAAGGTCGTCTTGCAGATGACGGCTCCGCAGCGGTCGCGGACGTAGGCGGCAACCTTGGGCCCGCTCCAGAGCCCGCCGTCGGGCGGCGCGTGCCGCAGGTCGATCGGAGCCGGTCGGGAGTGGACCTGCCAGCGGGTCTTCTCCAGTCCCGAGCGGCAGGCGCGATCGCGAAGGGAGATCTCGTCGTGCGTCAGGTGAGGGGCGATCGTCAGACGCGGTCGGGCCATGGTGGTACCCCCCATACGTGGATCACCCCTTATGGTAACGCTTGTGATCCAAAGGATTCCGTATGATCCCTGCGGATGCGAGACACCTCGCCTTACGTGGTGCCGGCCGGAACGTTAAGGATCATTCTCTGTGCCAGGCTCCGACGCACCTTCGTCGGAGATCGAGTCGCCAGGCCGATCATCGGCGTCGAACGTGTCCTCTCAAGACTCTCGACACTTTCATGGAGACGTCCCTCGAACGGCCGACGCTGACGACCACCGGGCACGCTCCGGCGACTTTGGAGTCCCCGAATCCCGTGCCTCTGCTTCGCCCATCCAAATCCGACGCCAACGCAATCAATAACATCAATATATCTATATTTTTCGATTCTCCACGTCAAGGAGGGCGTCATCCGGGCGGATTTGTCGGGCAACATCCTCCGCCGTGCATTCTCCAAGAATCGTTGTGCAACTTGCACGGCGGATGATGGCGACTCGCCGATTGAATCCGGAAGATCGTCGCCTCAAATCCTTTGACCCGAAATACATGCGGCCTCGCCGAGCCGATGGCATCCGGCCTGCATTCCTGGGCACGTGTATGCGGATCTCGACGATCGGCAGTGTCCGCTCGGCGAGTCGCATTTCAAGACACGACCCACTCCAACCTGGATGACGAGGCGATCGGGATGAGCTCGAGCTACGACGGCGACAACGACCGAACCGTGACCACCGAGACTTACGAGTCGGCCGGGAAGATCGGCCTCAAACCCCTCCGATTCGTCTGCCTGCGAGAGCGGACACGGCCATGGGATCGTGCGGGAGATCACTCCATCGTATTCGCCCATTTCCTACCGCGAGCGGGCGAGCGCATCGAGACGGAAGAGGGTCGCATCTGCCGGGTCGAATCCGTGATCCACAAGCTCGTCCAGTTGCCGGACAGCGACATCATCAGCTTCATGCCGATCGTCGTGGCCGAGCCGATCGCGAACCCGCCCGGGTTGGTGACCAGCGACCGTCATCCGGGAGCAGACGGAGCGAGCTGAGCGGTGGAAATCCTGTTCGGCTCCCTCCCCCCTCGAAAAAAATCCTGGCGAAGTCAGACACGGTCTTCGCGCCGTTTGCGGATGACTTGGTGTAGCGGGTTGCACGACGACTCGCAAACGAACCAACGAATCCAAGACGACGGCAACGAAAGCGAGACAGCGATGAAGACCGCGATGCTGAAGCTGGTTGTGGCGGGCCTGGTGATGATGGGAGTTTCCTCGGTGGCGAAGGCCGACCACGGCTCCTACGGCGGATATGGTTCGAGCGGCCAACCCTGGGGCTACCCACAGTGCAAGCCGACGCCTCCCCCGCACTGCACCCCGACTCCCTGCACCACGAACACTTACCCGTACCCGCGACCGAGCTGCCCCCCGAGCTATCCGCCCAGCTACCCGCCCTCGACCGGCGGATGCTACCCCCGCCCGACCGGGAACTGCTATCCTCCCCCGTCGACGGGTGGTTGCTATCCCAAGCCGACCGGCGGCTACCCCGGTAACGGCTATCCCAGCGGCGGCTATCCGTCGAACCCAGGCCCCGTCTGGAACCAGGGCGGCGGATATGGCGGGAACGGTGGCTACGGCGGCAGCTTTGCCCGCAGCCATGTCGGTAGCGGTGCTCGACGCTAATGAATCGCCCACGACCTTCGCCGACGCCTCGGGATTCATCCCGAGGCGTCGGCTTTTTCGTTGCGAACCGACCGGCCCTTCTTCCGCGGCCGAAGCCTCCTCCGATTCAACCATTCACCCGGCAAAAAGCCACACTTCGGAGTTCAAGGTTCCGGAGGAGTCGTTTCACCGTTGGAAGATCGGCAGGAGGCTGTTCGGCATCTGGAGGATGATGAGCGCCATGGCGGTGCCGTACTCGGGGCCGACGCTGTCGGGCCAGGAGCCGTCGGGGCGTTGGAGGCGGATCAGGTCGTCACGGATGGCGGAGTACCAGGCGTCCCAGTCCTCGCCGCCTCGGATCCACATGGCCTGGATCGCGTAGTAATGGGCATAGAAGTAGTGGGCGTAGCTGGTCAAGGTGCGGCCGTTGGGCTTGAACTGCTTGATGTAGTCGATGCCCCGGTCGACCTCCGTGGAATCATACACGGCGGCGCTGTAAAGCGCGACGACGCCGGCGGCGGATCGCGGGAAGGCGCTCGGCCCCCCCTGGATCATGTAGCGGAATCCGCCGTCGGGGTTCTGCGAGCGCCTCACATACTGGATGCAGGCGTCGACGGTGGTCTTGGGGACGTACAGGCCCGCGTTCCTCGCCGCGCGCAAGGCATTGATCTGGCAGATCGTGACCGAGAGATCCGCGTCGCGGCGGATCGGCTGATAGCGCCAGCCCCCCTCGTCGTTCTGGGTGTCGATGATGAGGCGCACCGCCTTCTGGAGCTTCTCGCGGATCTCGGGGCGGCGGGTCATCCCGTAGGCCTCGGCCAGGAAGAGCGTGCCCCAGCCGTGCGAGTACATCGGCCCATAACTCGATGCGTCGGGGACCGCGACGAGGCCCGAAGGTGACGTGTTGTCCATGACGTACATCAGCGCCTTGTCGAGCTGCGTGCCATAAGGCCCGCGCCCGGGGCTCGACCCCGAGGCCATGAAGCCCAACGCGCAGAGGCTCGTCACCGCGAGGTTCCCGCGATACGAGCCGCTGCCATAAGAGCCATTGTCGAGCTGATGCTCGGCCAGCCAGGTCAGGCCCTTCGCGATGGCCTGCTCGGCCTCCGGGGTTAATTGCTCGGCGCTCGCCGCGGGCAAGACGCGCTTGCGGGGCCCGTCGAGCTGCGCGACCTCGGCCTGAATCAGGAAGGCCTCGAGCGCCGAGGCCGACGCCTCGCGAGGCTCCACCCCGAATATCCAGGCCAGCGTCAGGCCGACCGCCAGCAGGCCCCGAAGCCCTCGATCGCCCCCCCACCTCGTGATGACGTGCATTGTCCAGCTCCTTGACCGGCGCTCGCTGACCAGATCCAGATGCTGCGTCGTCCCTCAGACAAATCCACGGTCTTAATCGTCTTCATTCTTGAGCCGGCATCGTGCCAGGGCTCGGGACGATAAGACCAAGGGTCGTCGGCCGACCCTATCGTGGCCGTTGTCGTCGCGCATTGTCCAGGCTCACGGGCCGGGATTGAAGGGAAGCGATGCGACCTGCTCTGAGGGGATGACGTTATTACACTCGTGTGATCGGTTTCACTCGACACAACCCACGTCGTCCGGTTCACAACTCCCCAATTGTGTGCAATAGCGGCACCACGACCGATGCGTCGCGAGTGGATCTGTCAGCGGTGGAATAACCGCCAGCCATGGACAGCAAATCGCCGGGAAACGTTCGCCGGACCCAATCGTTGGACAAGATCACACGACTCAACTCCACCTCGCCGTCGGGTCGGCAAATCGACCTCGCGTGGACATTCTCTGTCCAACTCCACAAGGGGACGAGGATCGTTGCCAGGCGGGTTGAGCCCGGCCGAGAAACGACTTAGGACAACCTTCGGGGGTTGGAACGGCGATTGCAAAGAGGGTGGCCGCCTCGGTGGACGAGTGGAATGACGAGAGTGTCGTCGGCGGATCTTCCTCCGCCGATCGACGCGCCGGCGAAAGGAGATTCGGAGTGCCCGACGAGATGTCTCCGCCAGGACTCAATGATGACGAGGTCGTCGCCGTCGGGCGATTGAAGGACGCCTTCGCCCGGCTCCAGGCCGAAATCGGCAAGGTGATCGTGGGCCAGCAGGCCGTGCTCGAGGAGCTGCTCATCGCGATCTTCTCGCGATGGCATTGCCTCCTGGTCGGCGTACCGGGCCTGGCCAAGACGCTGACGATCCAGACCCTCTCCGAGGCGCTGAACCTCTCCTTCAACCGGGTGCAATTCACCCCCGATCTGATGCCCTCCGACATCACCGGCACCGAGGTGATCCAGGAGGAGAAGGCCACGGGGATCCGCCAGTTCAAGTTCCTCCGCGGGCCGATCTTCGCGAACATCGTCCTGGCCGACGAGATCAACCGGACTCCTCCCAAGACCCAGGCGTCGCTGCTCGAGGCCATGCAGGAGCGGCAGGTCACCGTCGGCGGCGAACGTCACCGGCTCCCCGACCCCTTCTTCGTCCTCGCGACCCAGAACCCGATCGAGCAGGAAGGCACCTACCCCTTGCCCGAGGCCCAGCTCGACCGCTTCATGCTGAACATCATGGTCGGCTACCCCGAGGAGGACGAGGAGCTGGAGATCGTGCGGAGGACGACCTCGACGGTCAAGGCGATGGTTACGAAGGTCCTCGCGGCGAACGAGATCCTCGAGTTGCAGGACATCGTGCGGCGCGTGCCGGTGGCCGATCACGTCGCCCGCTACGCCGTGAGGCTCGCGCGTGCGACGCGCCCGAAGAAGCCCGAGGCCCCCGACTTCATCCGAGACTACGTGAGCTGGGGCGCAGGCCCGCGGGCCAGCCAGTACCTCGTGCTGGCGGCCAAGGCCCGCGCGATCTTGCACGGGAACTTCTACGTCTCAGTCGAAGACATCCGCGCGGTGGTGGGGCCGGTCCTCCGCCACCGGGTCGTCACCAACTTCAACGCCGAGGGGGAAGGCCTCAAGCCCGACGACATCCTCAAGCGGCTGGTCAAGGCGACCCCCGTCGACGCCGCCGACACCCAGTGGAACGGATCGTCTCACAATCACTTCCGCGCCGCGGATGCGGGGTGACGGCGGATTCGATGCAGAGAACCTCGAAGGACAAATTGTCGCCGCGAGCGATGAAATATTCGCTCTCCGCGACGAGGCCTCTCCCAGGCGCCGGAGGCCAATTGCCTTGAACCAGGCGGAAAACCAGATGGTATAGCGTTTGCCTTCGGTGGCGGATCGGATCGGGAACCGCCTCGACGAGCAAAGTCCGTTGGCGCCAGGCCGCACGTTGACGACCCCCTCGAGTCTGAGCTGAACGAGTCTTCCCCACGGCGATGGCACGCTCGCAAGATGTCTCTTCCAGGAGCAAGCACAATGCCCAGGCCGGCCCCCTTGAAATTCCTGTCAGAAGCCCAGATGGAGATCCTGGATGTTGTCTGGGAGTTTGGGGAGGCCACCGTCGCCGATGTCCTGAGGGTCCTCTCGGCCCGGCGCAAGCTCTCGCGCACCACGGTCCTCACGATGCTGACCCGCCTGGAAGAGAAAGGCTGGCTCGATCGTCGCGAGGAGGGCCGGGCCTTCTACTATCGGGCCACCCTCCCGAAGGATCCGACCCTCGGCGGCATGGTTCGACGGCTGGAGGACACCGTATTCGGCGGCTCGCTCGAGGCCTTCGTCGCGGCACTCCTGCAAGGTCGAAGGGTCTCCCGGGAAGAGGCTCGAACGATCGTCAAGCTGGTCGAGCTCGCCACCGTCAAGCCACCCAAGACATCAACGCGCGTCGCCAAGGTCGGCTCCACGAGGCGAGCGTAGATATTTTGACGTGCGGGTTTCGCAACTCGCTATTACGAGTGTAGAGAGACCGTCGGCCTCGTTCGAATCACTTCGCATCGTCCGGAGAGGCGTAGAGGTCTATCGCTTCAGGCCGACGGATCCTCCCTGAATGACGCCCAGACGCGGTCCCGATACACGGGCCTCGCGACCCGCCGAAAGTCCCGGGAGTCTCGACGATATGCTCCGCAGCAACCGGCGTGTGATCCTTCGAGCGTCGCTCGCCGCACACGTGTCTCGCCTGCGAATGCTGTTTCAGGCGGCCGTCCCCGTCGCGATCTCGTGCGTCTTCCCGGGTCGGGCGAAGGCCCGCGAGCCTCGCGTGCCCGTCACGGCGGCGAAGGTCGAGCAGGCGATCCGGAACGGCCTCGTCTACCTCAAGGGGCAGCAGCAAGCCGACGGCTCGTGGCCGAACCCCGGCTACCACCACCAGCACACCGTCGGGCCCACGAGCCTGGTGACGCACGCCTTGTTAACGGCGGGGGAGCCGGTGGACTCGCCGGCGGTCAAGCGGGCGCTCGAGTACCTGGAGAAGTTCCCGCCCGACGAGGTCGACGGCACCTATGCGATCGCCATGCAGACGATCGTCTACGGCGAGACCGACCCCGCACGCTACGCCGTGAAGATTGCCGCGAACGTCGAGTGGCTCGAGAAAAACCAGATCCGCGAGGGGGACAACAACCCGGGCTGGCCCGGGAGCTGGGCCCACGCCTCCGACAAGACGCGGCGGGGGGATAGCTCGAGCACGCAGTTCGCCCTCCTCGGGCTGAACGCAGCCGCTCAGGCGGGGATCCCGGTCAGGCCGGAGGTCTGGACGTTCGCGAGGAAGTTCCTTACGCAGGCCCAGAAGTTCGACGGGGGCTGGTCGTATTATCCCAACATCTCGACCATGGCCAGCTCGGCGAGCATGACCTGCGCGGGGGTCGCCGGGACGATCATCACGGGCCTGCGACTCTTCCAGAATCAGGAGCGGCTCGACGGGGACGCGATCCACGACTGCGGCGGGGCGAAGGTCAACCCCGGCATTGAGCGGGGCCTGGACTGGCTCTCCAAGCACTTCTCCGTCAGCGAGAACCCGGGCTCGTGGTTCTTTCGCCAGTGGAAGCACTATTACCTCTACGGCATGGAGCGCGTCGGGCGGTTCGCGGGGCTGAGGTACATCGGCAACCACGACTGGTATCGCGAGGGGGCCGAGGAACTCGTCGCCACCCAGGACGTCGTCATCGGCTCATGGACGGGGGTCGCGATCGAGCGCGAGGCGATCCTCTCCACGAGCTTCGCGGTACTCTTCCTGGCGACCGGGCGATCGCCGGTCTTGGTGAACAAGCTGAGGCACGGCCCCGGCGACGACTGGAACAACGACCTCGACGACGTCCGCAACCTCGTCGGCCTCGTCTCGACCGACTGGAAGCACCTGATGACCTGGCAGGTTGTCGACCCGGACTCGGCCTCGGTCGAGGCCCTGCTCCAGGCCCCGATCGCCTACTTCAACGGCCACGAGGCCCCCGCCTTCTCCGCCCAGGCGAGGAAGACCCTACGCGACTTCGTCGACCAAGGAGGCTTCCTCGTCGCCGAGGCCTGCTGCGGCGATACTCGATTCGACCAGGGCTTCCGCTCACTCATGAAAGAGCTCTTCCCCGAGGAGGAGCATCAGCTCCACCCCCTGGACGAGGGCCACGCGATCTGGCGTTCCCACCACAACTTGAGCCCCGACCTGCATCCGCTCTGGGGGATCGAGCTCGGCTGCCGGACCGCGATCGTCTATTCTCCGGCCGACCTCTCCTGCTTCTGGAACCAGATGGAGGCGCGGCCCTCGCATCCTCGGGTGATCCTGGCGAAGCGGATCGGCCAGAACATCGTCGACTACGCCACCGGTCGCGAGCGGCCGGCTGATAAGCTCGCCGCGCGAGAGGTGTACGAGTTCCGATCCGAGGCCCCCAAGCGCGGGGCCTTGCACATCGCCAAGCTCCGCCACGACGGCGACTGGAACATCGCCCCCCTGGCCATCCCGAACCTGACGAATTCGCTGCGGAAGACGCTGGGCCTCGACGTGGTGATCGACCACAAGGAGCTGACCCTCGACGACCCGAACCTGGCGAATTACCCGCTCATCTACCTCCACGGCAAGTCGGGCGTGTCCTTCTCGGCGAGCGAGCTTGACGCCCTTCGTCGGCATTTCGACCCCGGCGGCGGCGTCCTCTTCGCCGACGCCGCCTGCGGCAGCCGAGCCTTCGACGCTTCCTTCCGCCGCCTCATGGCCGCCGTCCTCCCCGAGTCGCCCCTCGTCCCGATCCCTCACAACGACGACCTCTTCTCCGACAAGCTTGGCTACGACCTCTCCCGCGTCCGCTACACCAAGGCCTCCGGCGGCGGCGACGCTCCCCCGCAGCTCGAGGGCATCAAGGTCGAAGGCCGCTGGGCCGTGATCTACTCCCCCCACGACCTCGGCTGCGCCCTCCAGCGACAGGCCGGCCCCGACTGCCGCGGCTATGTCCATGAGAGCGCCGTCAAGATCGCGACCAATATCGTGATCTATTCGATGCAGCCTTGATGATAAGCTCCTTGGGTATCGTATATCGTCGGTGATGAGTGTTATTCACCAGGCTTTGCCTGGTTTAATAATTCGCACCAACGGGCGATGACAAGTTCGGTATAAAGCCCGGGGTCGAGGCCGTACGAGCCGAGCGCGTAACCGTCGTTCCACTCGACCAGGGCCGTCCGGCCATCCTCGAGGACGCCGAGGTCGAGGCCATACCCGGCCGTCGCCTCGCCGGAGCGTTCGAGTCTGTGGACGGCTTCCGACATCACACCTTCATCGAGGTTCATGGCGGGGTCGCCCGCATAATGGCGAATGCCGACGACTCGGCCGCGGATGACGAACACGCGGAACTCGGACGCCCAGCGCACGGGCTCGGAACAGAGGATCGCGGTGGAGCCCGAAGCCCCTTCGAGGTGATACAGATCCTCCGGGTGGGCGAACAGCCGTCCGTTGAAACGCTTCTTGCGGGCCGAGGGCTTGGCGAAGATGAGGGGCCCTCTCTCGTGGTAGATGGCCTCCTTGAGCTGCCGCACCGTGCTCGGCCAGACCCGCCTGAATAGCAGAGATTCGAGGCAGGCCGGATAGTCGTTCGGCCGAGGAGCCTCGATCCTGAGCTGCGCCAGGGCGCCGAGCACGGAGGGGAGGTCCCCGGCGACGAACGTGGACTTGTCGAGCGCCAATCGCCTGCGTTCGACCTGCTTGCGGGTGAATAGCTCGGTGGTGATGCCAAGGCTCTCGAATCCTCGCAGCAGGTCCCGCTCCTCGGGCCCGAACCGCCCGGGGCCGTCCCGCTGGATGTAAGCCCTCGCAATCATGTTCAATTCTCTCAGAGCAATTTCAGGTGCCCGGTGATCGCGTCGATCTTGTCGGGGAAGTCGGGGCCGATGGCGCAGCAGGTCGGGGTGGGGACGCCGTGAAATTCGGTCCGCCCGGCGTCGACGCAGAGCTGCGCCTCGACCCCCGCCGCGCGGGCCTTCTCCACGAGTTGCAGTAGCTCCGCCTCCGATTCCGCCTTGACGCAGATCTTGGTAAAGCCCCCTTCGAGCCAGCGGCGCTCGGCCTCGGTGAAGACATAGCCTGGCCGTCGGATTCGAAGAGCCAGCCAGATCATCGCCGCATGGGCCCCTTGCGCGATCTCCTTTCCACGACGCATGTTCAAGTCTCGCCGCATCACGATCACCTGCTTCGGCTCCATCAGACCTCCGCTCGATTCCAAGGTCGTTCCCCATTTCTGAGTGGCTTCCCGCGGGGGAAGACCCTCCGGGATCGGCCAGGGTTCGGATCGCCACGCGTAAACCCCGGCCTTCCCCGAGTCCTCTCCGGATCGCCCGGATCGGCAGGCCTGGGTTCTCAAAGCGACGAGATCCCAACAATCGTTGGCTCCGGCCGGGACGAGAGCCATTCTGCAATCTTCCCTGCCTATGAGCAAAGCCCCCCCGCAATCCCCATCCCCGGCCTTCCATATCTTCGGATAGCCTCGGCCTAACGTCTTCAATTTTTCATACTTTTGGGTGGCCGTGGTTGGTACAACCAGGGTCGCACAGCGACAAGAGATTTCTGGCCATTCGGCAACGCATTTCCGGAGGCCCTCTCCGTCTTCCTCGGCGACGTTAAGGCCCCTCGACATCGTCCAGGACTCACGCCAAAACCCGGCCGACCCACCCTCATTGGGTAGCCCCGATTGGAACCGTCGGGGTCGCGTAGCGACAAGAGGCCCGTTACCAAACAGCATCGGCCGAGCACGAAGACCCTCCGTGTATTTCCGGGAAGTGACCTCGCCGGCGAAGGCTCGCAGACGACCCGTTCGGGCACTCGTCGATCCTCAGAGAGGACGCGAGACGACCGGGGAGTTCGCAGACGGCCTCTGGTCTCGGCCTCGGGGATCTGCTCGAACCCTCTTGTCGCTGCGCGACCCCGATAGTTCCAATCGGTGATATCCTTAAATATGAAGGTGCGACACAATTAAAGCGGAAGGCGGCTCGTCCCGGCCGGGGTATTGAGTGGGCGACTTGCGGTTGCCGGGGTTTGTGAACTTGCCGGGGAAACGGGGACGGCCTCGGGGTTCGGCCGGGGCGCAGTGCGAAGAACCTCTTGTCGCTGCGCGACCCCGGTTGTTCCAACCGGGGCCACCCAGAACGAGAAACCAGGTACCGCGTCATCTCCGGGGTGAACGGCACTTGGCCCCTTCTCAACGAGCGGCCAAAATTGCCCTGATCGGGACGACTTGGGACAGGAGACGAGACCCCATGTGATTGGGGGAGATGAGGCACTGCGGGCAGCGAATCATCCCCTAAAATCGAGACTTCTCGCTGATCCCGACAGGAGTCCGGTCGCCGTAAGAGGCTCTTGACAAGAGGAGATAGGGCCTGCGTGCTTGTGGGTGATTACCCGTCCCACAGGAGCACGCAGGTCATGGCGACCCGAAGGCCCCACGTCCGTACCATACCCCTGAGTTGCGCCCCGAGCCAGGCTCCATGCCCCACGTGCGGCAAGCGGGGGCGCTCAAGCAGGTCCTCCGGCGCCTCGTCCGGACCCTCGCCTACAAGCAGGTCGTCTTCCTCGACATCACTTACGGCGAGTATCGCGCCCGCTGCGGCTGCTGCAGCACCTTCCGCACCTGCCCCCCGGGCGTCGAACCTAAGGCCGCCTACGACCACAAGGTCCGAGAGGCGGTCCTCGACCGGATCCTCGACGACGGCATGAGCGTCGAGCGCGTCATCGCCTCGATGCGCCGCGACTTCCTCCTGGACCTCTCCGACGGCTTTGTCTACGACTGCCTCGACCGCAGGGTCCGCGGCCTCGACATGGCCGAGCATCGCCGCTGGATCCTGACCCGGTTCAGCGGTACGCTCTGCGTCGACGAGCTCCACCTGGGCCGATCGACGCTCCTGCTGGCCACCGACCCGCTCCAGGACCTGCCCGTGGCCTTCGCCGTCGTCGCCGGCGACGATCGCGACCACATGCGGCGGTTCCTCAAGGACCTCAAGTGGTGGGGGCTGTTGCCGCAGGTGGTGGTGACCGACGGCTCAAACCTCTATCCGACCCTGCTGGCGGAACTCTGGCCGGCGGCCCGCCATCAGTTGTGCGTCTTCCACGTCCTGAAGGACCTGCATCAGCGCGTCCTGGACGCGGTGCGTCGGATGCGGCGGGGGCTCTCCCGCCGCGGCAACCGAGGCCGCAAGCGGAAGCCGGGCCGGCCCCGGCGCCGGTCGCGGCGGCGCCTGACGAACAAGGAGAAATCGGCCTTCGTCTTCAAGCATCGCTGGCTGATCGTGAAGCGCCGCGAGGGGATGAGCGCCGGGGAGCGGGCGGACCTGGAGACGATGCTGAGCTATCTGCCGGAGCTGAAGACGTTGCGGGACTTCGTGGACCGTCTCACGATGCTATTCGAGGAGGGGCAGACGGAGGAGCTGGCCCGGGGCCGGCATGCGGCAGCTCCTGGGGAATCCCCGCTTCCAGAAGGTCCCCGAGCTGTCGTCGGCGATGGGGATGCTCCCCGACGAGAAGTTCGCCAAGATGATCGCGTTCCTGAAGGACCCGGCGTGCCGCCGGGTGCGGACGAACAATCATGTCGAGCGCGTCAACCGGCAGCTCCGGCATGAGGAGAAAGCGCGGTACAAGTGGCGGGAGCGTCGGACGATCGTGCGGTTCCTGGTCCTGCTCATGGACCGTCGCTACAAGCGCGAGAGGGCGATACGAAGTCGGTGGCATGGCGATCCGGGGCCGAGCGGAGATGATGGATGCTCACCAAAGGCGGTGCCCAGGGGGCGAGTGGCGTGACGCGAGGGCCAAGGACTGTCGGGATCAGCGAGAAGTGTCCTAAAATCCCATGAGATCTCAACGGAGGGCGCCGAACCTCGACATCCCGCCGCGTGTCCAGTCCAGGCCTCACATTTGATCAGAATAGTCTGATTGATCATGGCCTTGAGTTCAAATGAACCGTTCATGGATACAAGCCACTACCTGATCTTCGGCGACCTCCACGGCAGGATCCTGCCGGCATTTCGTCTGGCGCTGGCCTGGGAGCGTGACCATGAGGTCAGGCTCGACGGCCTGCTCCAGGTCGGGGACCTCGGCTTCTTCCCCGACCCGGGGCGGCTCGATAAGGCGACGGCCCGACACGCCGCGGACGACCCGCTGGAACTGGGCGCATGCCTCGTCGCCGAGCCGAGCGTGGAGGCCGACGCCATCTTCCACGGCGTCGGGGGGTCGCCGCCGTCACTCTGGTTCACGGCGGGGAACCATGAGGACTTCGACGCCCTGGCAAGGCTCGAGTCGGCCGGGAACCGACGATCCGGCAGCTTCGCGGTGGACGCCTACGGCTTCGTGCGCGGGATCAGGGATGGGATGGTCGAGGATCTCCCGGGGCCACTCCGCGTGGGGGCCGTCTGGGGGATCGACGACAAGGCCCCGAACGCCAGGCGCAAGACGCCCGACCGCGGCCGGATCAAGGATCGCAGCCTGACCGCACTGGCCGGCGCAAGTTTCGACGTCCTGCTCTCGCACGAAGGCCCGAGGGACGCGGTCCTGCCCGGAGCCGGCAGCGAAGGGCTCGACGCCCTGATCTCCATCGCCCGCCCGGCGTTCGCCTTCTTCGGGCACTACGGCAGCCGCTTCGGCCGGGTCTCCGGCCCCGACGAAACCACGCAGGTCTTCCACCTGGCCGGCCTCGAGTTGAAACGCGCCGGCGCCTCCGCCGAGGCCGGCTCCGTCGGCCTGCTGACCTGGCAGGACGGGGCCGGGACCTTCGACTTCCTCGACGAATCCTGGCTCCGAGGCTTCACCCGCTACAACTGGCGATATCCCCGCGCCTGAAGGCTCGAAGCGACTCCCCCGCCTTTCGCGACATTTCCGCACGCCGGCCCCTATTCGCAACTCCCTGAATGCACAAACCCGATAACAAGGATCGAGCCGATCCTGGGGGAAACTCCTTCTGCATTGCCAGGATCGGGCCTCGGGCGATAAGATTCAACCAATGTTGAGCACGCCCAGAGAGAGCCAAGCCATGCTGCTGATGCCCTGCTATGGACCGCTCCGCCGCCGGGAGTTCCTCCGGCTCGGCACCCTCGCCCTCGGCGGCCTGGGGCTATCCGACCTGCTGGCGGCCAGGGCCGCGGCGGCGAGGCCCGACCCGGATACGTCCGTCATCCTCTTCTGGATGTGGGGCGGGCCCAGCCAGTTCGAGACATATGACCCCAAGCCCGACGCCCCCGACTCGATCCGAGGCCCCTTCCGCCCGATCCAGAGCAAGGTCCCGGGCATGGACTTCTGCGAGGTCTTCCCGCTCCAAGCCGGGATCGCCGACAAGATCACCCTGATCCGCTCGCTGCACCACGAGATGTCGGCGCACAACGACGGCTCGATCGAACTGCTCACCGGCAAGACCCCCGCACGACCCGATCCGACCTCCACGGCGCTCTCCGACCACCCCGACTTCGGCATGGTCGCCAGCCGGATGCGCGGGGTCCGGGCCGACGGGATCCCCCAGTATGTCGGGATCCCCAAGCAGCCGTTCATGACCCGGACCAACTACCTGGGCGTGGCGCACTCGGCCTTCCCGACCGGCGACCCGTCGATCCCCAATTTCCAGCCCCCCGGCCTGGCCATCGCCGCGGGCGTGGACGGCAAGCGGCTCGAGGATCGTCGCGGCCTCCAGGGTCAGTTCGACAACCTCCGCCGGAGCCTGGACGGGCTCGGCCGAGAGGTCGGCGGCGACCCCTTCCGCGACGCGGCCTTCCAGATGCTCACGAGCCCGAGGGTCGCGTCGGCCTTCGACCTCTCGCGCGAGGATCCTAAGCTCAGGGACCGCTACGGCCGCCACCTCTGGGGGCAGAGTTGCCTGCTCGCCCGTCGGCTGGCCGAGGCGGGCACGTCCGTCATCACCATCGACGCCCTCGCCCCGACCCTCTCCGACCGCTATTTCAGTTGGGACGACCACATCAACGTGCAGACCCGCTGGGATCTCCGCGACGCGATGCGCTACCGGGCCCCGTTCATGGACCAGGCCCTCACGGCCCTGATTGAGGACGTCTACGCCCGGGGCCTCGACCGCAAGGTGATGATCGTGGCTGCCGGCGAGTTCGGCCGCACCCCCAAGCTCGCCCTCGCCGACGGCCTCATCGGCCGCGACCACTGGCCCGCATCTCAATCAGCCCTGATCAGCGGCGGCGGCCTCCGCGTGGGCCAGGTTGTCGGCTCGACCGACCGCCGCGGCGAGTACCCCTCCGAACGCCCGCTCACCCCGAAGGACCTCCTCGCCACGATCTACCGGCATCTCGGCATCAACTTCCGCTCCGAGTTCCAGGACCAGACCGGCCGCCCCTTCCCCATCCTGGCCGACGGCGACCCGATTCAAGAGTTGGCTTGATTGACTTGTCACGTCTTCCCATTTCTCTTGGCCATTCATATCGAGATTACAATTAAGTCGCCGGATAGTCACTCTACCTTTTCACTACATCAAGGCGCAATTGCATTGAGGAAGGCCTCGGTGACGGTGTGGATCCTGGCCGAAGGGAATTTCGACTCGACGTCGCGATCGGCGGCGGCGTTCATCTCCGCGAGGATATCGAGGAGCTCCTGGCAATGGAGGGGCTCATCGTAGGGGTGGCGGATGTAGGTGATGTCGGAGTATCCGCCGTTGATCTGATGGCCACGGATCGTCAGGCCGTAGCGGAGAGCCTGCAACTTCCGGTCGTCGAGGACGCGACGCAGGTCGTCGTGATTCTTGGCGATGGGGGACGGGGCATCGGCCAATTCGATCAACTCGCCGGGGAGCCAGAGGTCGACGACCTCCGACCTCACGACGATCCCCGACCCACCGGCCCCCTGCTCTTTTTCCGGCTCAGAGCCATCGGCCGGGCCGAGCGTGCGGGCGTTGGCGTAGATCAAGACGGCGATCATCAGGGCGAGCACGGCCGCCAGGCCGAAGGTGTCGAACCCGGCCTGACCCGCCCGGCCGAGCGTCGTGCCGACCGTTTCGGGGATGAGGCGGAATCGTCGCGAGGGCGGGGTCGGGGTCGAAGACGGGCCGCGCATGGCTTGATCGTGCTTGGGGGACATCGCGAGACTCCGAAGGCGTTGGGAATGGGCCACAAGTCCTCATTCCTTAGACCGCGCCGGGGTCGCGAAACGAGACAACTGTCATTGAGCAATTTTCGGAGTCAAGACCCGTGGCCCCATCGTGGGAAAAATCGTCGACAAAAATTTTCGGATGAGTGTCCTGTCAACCGATGTTGGCGCGGTTAAGGTAGGGATCGGGCTTGCGCGAGGGGGAATTTCCCCCTCAGAAATGGGTGGTCCACGTCGGCCCGACCCCTCGGCGCCGAGATTCCATGACGAGCGAATCGACCGAAACGACGCGGCTGCTGGAACAGGCGTCGCTGGGGGATCCGGCCGCGATCGAGACGATCCTGATGCGGCACCGTCAGCGGCTGCGCAGGATGGTCGTCGCCCGGCTCGACCAGCGCCTGAGCAAGCGGATCGACCCCTCCGACGTGATCCAGGAGGCGTATCTGGAGGCCTCGGTCCGGCTCCCGGCCTATCTCCGCGAGCCGAAGATGCCGTTCTTCCTCTGGCTCCGGTTCCTCACGGCGCAGAAGATCATCACTCTGCACCGGAAGCACATCGGGGTCCAGATGCGGGGCGCCGGCCAGGAGGTCGCGCTCGCCTGCGGGATGTTCCCCCAGGCGTCGTCGGCGGCGATCGCGGCCGACCTGCTCGACCAGGGGACGCGGCCCAGCGAGGCCGCCGTCCGCGCCGAGAGGAACGAACGGCTCCGGCAGGCCCTGGATCAGTTACCCCCGCTCGACCGCGAGGCCCTGGCCCTCCGCCACTTCGAGCAACTGAGCCGCTCCGAGATCGCCATCGTGCTCGGCGTCACAGAGGCCGCCGCGGGCAAGCGCTACCTCCGCGCCCTCGAGAAGCTCAAGCAACTCCTCGACCCCTTCGAGGGCGATCGGGAGGGCCTCTTCCCTTGATCGACACGAAGTCCGATCCCGACTCAGGCTCCGATTCCGACTCCGAATTCGACCCCGTCGACCTCCTGATCGACGCCTTCCTCGACCGCTATCGCCGGGGCGAACGGCCGTCGATCCAGAGCCTCGCCCAGGAGCATCCCGAGCACGCCGACAGGCTCCGCTCCCTGATCCCCGCGATGCTGGCGATGGAGAAACTCGGCGACCCGAGCGATCCCAGGTCCGGCGCCGGCCACCCCGGCCTCGTCGGCAAGATGCCCGAGCGCCTGGGGGATTATCTACTGATCCGACCGCTCGGCTTCGGCGGGATGGGGACCGTGTATGAGGCGATCCAGGAGTCGCTCGGCCGCCACGTCGCGTTGAAGACGATCCCCTCGCCCCACCCCGACGACGCCAACCGGCTCGAGCGGTTTCGACGCGAGGCCCTGGCCGCCGCGAGGCTCCAGCATCCGCACATCGTCCCCGTCTTCGGCCTCGGCGAGCACGAGGGGCGGCACTTCTATACCATGCAGTTCATCGAGGGGCGCAGCCTCGACTTCGTGCTCCGCGAGGCCGGTCGGCTCAAGTCCGACCCGCAAGGCGATCCCGATATCCATGATTTCGGTGTTGAAGATCCGAGAACCCTTTCCACCCACCTGGCGCTCGGATTGCGCCGGGGGAACTATCTCCCGCAGGGGGCGGCCGCTTCGGGATTCTCCAGGTCGTCGACGACGGCACTCGCCTCGGGCGGCGCGACGCGGTCGGGATCGACGCGTGAGGCCGGGTCGCACTACCTCCGGAGCGCCGCCTGGCTCGGGGCGCAGGTGGCCGAGGCCCTCGACTACGCCCACAAGCAGGGGGTGCTCCATCGCGACATCAAGCCGTCGAACCTGCTGCTCGACGCCAACGGCCACGTCTGGGTGGCCGACTTCGGGCTGGCGAAGACGCAGGACTGCGACGACCTGACGCGCACCGGCGACATCGTGGGCACCCTCCGCTACATGGCCCCGGAGCGGTTCAACGGCTGGTCCGACCCGAGGAGCGACGTCTTCGCGCTCGGGGCCACGCTCTATGAGCTCTTCGCCTTCCGCCCGGCCTTCGACGAGACCGACCGGATCAAGCTGGTGGATCGCCTGCTCCACGGCGGGCCTACCCCGCTCCGGCAGCTCGACCACCGCTTCCCCCGCGACCTCGAGACGATCGTCCTCAAGGCCCTCTCCAACAGCTCGAGCGAGCGTTACACGACGGCCGGGCACCTCGCCGACGACCTCCGCCGGTTCGTGGAGGGGAGGCCGATCGAGGCCAGGCGCTCGAACCTCTTCGAGCGTGCCTGGCGCTGGGGTCGGCGCAGCCCCATCGAGGCCGGCGCGGCCGTCACGGTGGTCGCGACGCTTAGCCTCGCCGTGGCCGTGTCGATGAACCACGCGAACGAGAAGGCGAAGGCCGCCGACGAGGTCGGGAAGCTCGCGAAGCAGCTCGCCAAGGAGCGCGGGGACCTGCGGGTCTCGCTCGCCGAGTCGCAGCGGCTCCTGGCCATGCGCGACTTCGAGCGGGGGCAGACGGCCTTCGAGAAGGAGCAGGTCGGCGTCGGCCTCCTCTGGATGATGGAGACCTGGCGCTCGGCGACGGCGGCGGGGGACCTCGCCTGGCGGGACGTGGCGCTCGCCAACGTCTCGGCCTGGGGCGATCACCTCCCGCGCCTCAAGGGGCTCCTCTCCCACGAGGGCTCGATCAACGCGGCCCGCTTCAGCCCCGACGGCAGGACGATCGTCACCGGCGGCGACGACGGCAAGGCCATCCTCTGGGAGGCCGGCACCGCCGAGCCGATCGACCGGCCGATCGCCCACCCGGGCATCGTCTCGTGCGTCGCCTTCAGCCCCGACGGCAAGCGACTCCTGACGGGGGGCAGCGACGGCAATGCCAGGCTCTGGGAGGCCGGGACCCTCCGGGCGCTCGGGCCCGTCCTGCCGCACGGGGCGGACATCTCCGCCCTCGCCTTCAGCCCCGACGGCAATGTGATCGTCACCGGGGGCGCCGACGGCAAGGCCCGCCTCTGGGACGCCCGCGACGGCAGGCCGGTCGGCATTTCGCATCAGAGCCGGGGGAAGGTGATGGCCATCGCCTTTCAGCCCGGCCGGGACATTGTCGCCGTCGGGATCGGGAACGGCTCGGTCGACCTCCTCGACGCCCACGACGGCCGCCTGATCGGCTCGCCCGTCAAGAACAGCAACATGATCCTCGCCCTGGCCTTCAGCCCCGACGGCAAGACCCTCTTCACGAGCAGTTGGGGGGGCTGGGTGCAGGCCTGGGATATGACGACGCACAGGCCGACCGCCGTCGACCTCAAGGCGCTCCGGGGCAACATCCGGGCGATCGCCTTCAGCCCCGACGGCAGGATGTATCTCACCGGGGGCGAGGACAAGTCGGCACGCCTCTGGGACTCGAGGACGAACGAGCCCCTCGGGCCCCCGCTGTATCACCTCGGCCCGATCTCGACCGTGGCCTTTCGCGGCGACGGCAAGGCGTTCCTCACCGCGGGGAGCGACCGGACCGTGCGCGTCTGGGAGGCCGAGTCTTGCCTCTATGCCAGACCTTTGATGACGATCCAGGGGGGCGGGCAGTCGTTGGCGTTCAGCCCCGACGGGCATTCTTTCCTCGGGGCCAGGCGGAGCGGAGACGCCCAGGTCTGGAGCCTGGAGACCGGGACTCCCGAAGGGGGGATCCTCCCGGGGCGCGGACTCGTGACGAGCGTCGCCTGCGGCCCCGACGGCAAAGCCCTCCTCGTCGGCGGGAGCCCCGCCCGGCTCTGGAATCCTTCGAGCGAGGCCACCTCCGTCCGCTTCCTCTGGCATCCTAGCGGAGCCTCCGTCGTCGCCTTCAGCCCCAACGGCGAGGTCGTCGCGACCGGAGGCGCCGACCGCACGGTCCGCTTCTGGGACGCCCGCGACGCCGAGCCCCTGGGAGAACCCATCGAGCACTCGGGCTCGGTCGACTCCCTGGCCTTCAGCCCCGACGGCAAGGCCGTCGTCTCGGGGCTCGACGGCGGCTCGGCCCAGGTCTGGAGCCTGGCGACCCGGAGGCCGGTCGGCCCGGCGATGCCCCACCCGGGCGCGGTCAGTGCCCTGGCCTTCAGCCCCGACGGCAAGACAGTCGTCTCCGGCTGCGAGGACGGCATGGTCCGGATCTGGGATCCGAGTTCGGGGACGCAGGTCGTCCCCCCCTTGCCGCATCAGGCCTGGGTCTTCGCGGTCGCGTTCAGCCCCGACGGCAAGTCGGTCCTCTCCGGGAGCCGCGACAAGACCGTCCGGATCTGGCACGCCGCCACCGGCCAGCCGATCGGCCCCCCCTTCCCCCACCCTGCCCAGCTCTGGAACGTCGCCTTCGCCCCCGACGGCAAGTCCATCCTGACGGGCGACACGCACAGCGTCGCGCGGGTTTACGAGGTCCCTCGCACGCCCCTCGACGCCCCCGACCTGATGATGAGCCGCCTCGAAGTCCTCACCGGCCTGAGGCTCGACGCCAGCCAGGGCGCCATCTCCACCCTCGACAACGCCTCCTGGCGAGCGACCCGCCGGCGCCTCGCCCGGCCGTCCTCCGAGCATGGACCCGGGAAAGTTCGGCCCGGTCCTCAGGCATCATCCCGGTAGCGGGCCAGACCTCCAACCCCGCCATATTTCGAGGTGGCCGAGATCCGCCACCCACTCATTTCATCCGGGGAATACGTGGCCAGAATCTCTCGGCGCTCCGTCGGACGAGTTCGCGCGGCTCTCGATCCCTGGCGACCACGCCCGCCTTCCTGACCCATACCTGATTCGCACATCTCCCATTATGCCGTGCTCCGAGGCGACAAGCCGGGCGGCATGACCTGCTCGAGCCAGTTCCATCCAGGTTGTGCGAGGTTGCGCACAAGCCGAAATTCATCGTCGTCCCTCTCGCATCATGGGAAGACCGACTCGGCATGCGACCGGGAGCGCCCATGTGAGCGAGAGGATTGGTCGTCGGAGTCAGGAGCGGACCCCCTTCACCCGGAGAAGCTCCTGGGATGAGTTGCCACGCGGAGCACACTACGCAGGATGCGGCAATTTTTTCCATGAACACCGATTTTATGGCTTTGCTATAGTATTCGTTTGTCACTCTATAAAACTCTCTTATCAAGCCTTTAGCTTTACGTTCCAGCCAGGGCAAAGATCCAACTTCAACGGAAACCCCAACTTGCAGCGACAGGCCCGTTCTCACGTTCGCAATGACCGACTTTGCGTCCTCGCAACCCACTCGAGAGCCCGGCCAGGGCCAGTAGCGCAGTAGGGCAGCCTGTCGGCCATCACAGGAAGCTGCAAGGGGAGCTTGGCTGCCTCGTCACAGGGCGACGGGGCTCGTGCTGAAGTTCTAACAATTCGATGGTGAAATCCTTCTCAGAGGTTGGCTAAACCTCTCCCTGGGCAACCAAAAGACCGGGTTGCTCACAAGCCGCCAGGGGCCCCACCTGGCCGGAAATGACCATGTCGGCCTTGGCGGAAATCAGCCACCAGGGCGAAGTTGCGTCGATCAAAAATCCCGGGAGGCCTGGGAACCTGCGTTGCTTCGGATGTGTGCGGGAGGTAAAAAGAAAGGCCTCACAGCAGCGCCAACTGCTGTGAGGCCTTTAGATTTTGATATCGAGTGGGTCAGGCGCCAACCTGCCACTCATTGGGCGCACTCGGAGGTAACCCAGTGCACAACGTAGATTGTACGCGCCGAACTTCTGAATGCAATCCTGAAGCGAAAAATTCGGCCGATCGCTCGCCGCTGACGTTCGCGGCCCCCCTCTACTGGTGCCGGACCCCTCGGCCGGCCCTCGCGGCCGACATCAGCGACTCGGCCTTCCGGGTACTCGTCGCGATCGAAAGCCTTGCTCGTAAAGGACTTTGCTACGCGACGGACGACGAAATCGCCTTCGCCACGGGCAAGAGCCTCTCGGCCATCTCCAGGGCCCTGCGCGAACTTACGAACACGGGATGGATCGTCCGAGACCAGGGTGGCAGGAATCGTCGGATCGCCTTTACGTTTTCCTACGCTGGCATAGCCCGCGTAGAGCCATCGCCATCTGCGACGAACGAAACGTCCAGATTCGACTCCCAACTCGGTCGTCCTCGACAGGTAGATCGGTCGGAATCGGCGGCCCCCTGTATTAAGACAGAAAGAAAAGAGTCCAAATCAGAAAAACCCCGGTCGGTCGGTCCAGCTCGGGAGCGGCCGACCGGACCGACCGGGGAGACGAAAATGCAAATGCAGGAACCGACGCCCGAGCCGGTGCTGACGCCCGATCAAGCGATCGAGATGGCCAAGGGCTCCTGCCCCGTCCTCGCCCAGTTCGGCCGTGCCGCCCTCGTGAAGGAAGGCTGGACCGACGAGGCGATCGCATCGGCCGTCGGCCCGATCCCCCGCGGCCTGCGTTCGACGCTGCGACGTCCCTCGCGTGACCGGATCGTGCCTCGCACTCCCGTTTCGCCCGCCGCGACGAAGTCGGAACTGCCTGCCCCTCCCGCGCCGACGGGTTCGTCGAGCCCGAGGGGCATGGCCAACATGCTGGCCCGTTCCATGCGACCCGTCGCCCAGCCCCCCTCTCGTTCCGCCAGCCAAGCTGCGGGCAGCATCACCGGACTCTCGCGCCATCGGGGAGTCGCCCCGAGGCCATCGGCTCCCCCTGCCTACCCCACGCCAAGGCAGGCGTCGCCGCCCGACGCCAGGCGAACGAGTGGGGTCGCAGTTCCCCTCCAGTGTCGACAGGGTGAAGACCCTCGGGTCGAGCCGTCCTCGGGAGGATGTCCCCCGCGATCCGTTCAACCTGCGATCAAGACGGGATTAGCCGGAGCCTTCCGCGCCGGGCGACGCGTGCCCCAACCCTGAGGCCAATCTCCCGGCGATCGACCTCGAGAGAACGCGTAGATGTGGTTGGCCAGGGTTCCGACTCCGTTCGGAATACCCCGGATCGTCGTGTCGTCGCCACACTCGAAGGAGCCCAAAGTGTGACCCGAATCCGTACTCTCACCGTCCTGGTGTGAGAGACCGGTGCGGCCCGCGACTGCCGAACCTTTCTCGGCGTGGATAGTCTATTTCTCAACGGGGTTTCGTCGATGGAACCGGGAATCGACGGTCGCCCCTTTGATAAGGCCCGATCGAACTCTCCGCGAATCTCCGGATAATGGGAGACTCTTCAAGTGGAAAAGCGGCTCGTAACCATAAGTAAATACCTCGCCAAATACCTGAGGCACGCGCCGCAAGACCTCGGCCTCGAGCTCCAGCCCGGCGGCTGGGTCTCGGTCGATGACCTGCTCGCCGCCGCCGCGAAGCACGGATTCACGATCCCTTATGACGACCTCGTCGAGGTCGTCGAGATCAATGACAAGCGCCGCTTCTCGTTCGACGACACCGGCGACCTGATCCGCGCCAATCAGGGGCACAGCGTCGAGGTCGACCTCCAGCTCTCCCCGGCCGACCCGCCCGAGACCCTCTACCACGGCACGGTCGACCGCTTCCTATCCTCGATCCTCGAACAGGGCCTGATCCGAGGCAAGCGTCACCACGTCCACCTGTCCAAAGACGTGGAAACCGCCCGGCGAGTCGGCTCGAGGCGAGGCAAGCCCGTCATCCTCCTCGTCGCCTCCGGCCGCATGCAAGCCGACGGCCACGCCTTCTATGTCTCCGCCAACGACGTCTGGCTGACCGACGCCGTCCCGCCGGGCTACCTGACGCGAGTCTGACGAGGATCAAGCTTGAGAAGATGACTCGGATTTATCGATGAGCAACGTCGGGATGCAAGATGATGCATCCCGACCCCGGCATATCCCGATCAGATCACCAGGGATTGACCTGCTTGTTCTCGATGGACAGCCAGATGCACTCATTCGCGAGGCGCGGGGGCAGTTCCGGATAGAGGCCGAGCCACCACTTCGCGAAGCCGGCTTCGCTGCTGGGGATGATGCCCCGGCCGAACGACTTGACGAAGGCCTCGTGGAACGAGTCCAGCTTGATGTTGGCGAAGACGGCGGTCCGGCCCGACTTCCAGAGGCCGAGCTGCCAGTCGCAGATCATATAAGCCGACATCGCGGGGCCGACCATGTAGAAGGCCTGCGCCAGGCTCAGCTTGAGGGCCTGCTCCAGCGTGAGGCTCGCGCCATCCCGCGTCACCGGCTGACGAAAATCCACCGGGGGGAACTGCGAGGCCCCCAGGCGGCTGCACTCGTTCTCGAGCCACTTCCGGAACGAGTAGTCGAACGGCTTGAGCGCCGACGAATTCTGGAGCAGGGCGCGGACCGACCAGTGGAACTTGCGCCAGGGGAAGTGGCGGAAGGCCTCGGCGAGCGACTTGCCGACCGCGCCGCCGTGGGCTTCGAGGACCTTGAGCGACGCCTCGAGCGGCATGTCATCGCGCACGCCCAGCAGGTGCTGGCGAAT
This sequence comes from Singulisphaera chitinilytica, assembly GCF_049331405.1. Taxonomy (NCBI): domain Bacteria; kingdom Pseudomonadati; phylum Planctomycetota; class Planctomycetia; order Isosphaerales; family Isosphaeraceae; genus Singulisphaera; species Singulisphaera chitinilytica. The sequence continues at coordinate 2,818,971 of NZ_CP186274.1, read as the reverse complement.
CTCCGGCACTTCCCAGAGCGCGGCCAGATCGGGGATGCCGATCCCCCGCTTCCGCAGCGGCACGAATTCGGGCGCCTGCCTGGTCAACGCATCGACGCCGGCGAACTCGGCCGCGCGGAAGCCTTGCATGTCGATGCTGTGGCCCAGGAAGGCATGCCAGTTGAGGTCATCCTCGGTGTCGGGGATCGGGACCTCCGGCCGGTTCATGATCCAGGCCGCATAGCTCGCCCAGGCCCGGTCGAGTTCGGGGCACCCCGTCGAGATCGACTCCGGCACGCCCCTCGAACCGAGAGGCGGAGGCGCCGCTGCACTCTTCGCTGAGAGCGGCGGCGGAGTCGCTGGAGTGGGAGCCGACTTCGGGAGGTCGGGGGGCAGTTTGGGAGGAGTGCCCGACTTTACCTTGATGAAGAGATTCGTCTGAGGCCTAGTGAGCTTAGGATTGCATCTGCCGCACGGACTGAGATGTCCGGATGCCGCCTGCCAGGCCCAGGCCTCCAGCGCCGCGACATCGTCGGAGCAGGTCTTGATGAAACCCGTGGTGGTCCAGTTGTTCCTGGATCCCGTATTGATGGTCTCACACGAAGCCCGATGCAAGACGAGATACGAAGCGTCGGGTTCGCGGTTCGAGTTGACGACGTAGCCGCTCGGGTGTTTTGCGAGCCAGGCCAGGTAGGCGTCGTCGTCGTTGATGAATTGCTCGACCAGGTTTGATGCAGCCATCGGATCGTCTCCGGATTCGTGAGGAGCAAACAAAAAACGAGGGCACCGCACCGGCGCTTGACGTTGCGCCGTCCGTTGCCCTGCCTTTGCGTGCCCACGACCGGGTTCCCTTCGTGGACGGCATCGAACTTTCTGACGCCTGAGATTATGGAAGTTGAGACCTCGTGTGTCAATTCCTCACCAGCAAAGCGAGATTTCGCACAATCCATCCCCTCAATCGTGGGGACTGAGGAAGGATCTCCGAAGTCATGAGGGCTAAATCGATCGTAAATGGAGGTCGATTGGCACCGCGGTCGCCATACAATTGTGGGCCGGCGGGTTCGCCGGTCGCGACTTGAAATGGGGCGGTTCGGTCGGGTTAGGAGGCGGGCCCAGGGAGTTGGTCATGGACTTGAAGGAATTGGTCGACATCGCCGGCTCGGAGATCAAGTCGCATGGCTTGCGGGGCTGGACGTTCGCCCTGGCGAACACGAAGCGACGCCTGGGGGTTTGCAAATATCAGTCGAAGCGGATCGAGATCTCCGAGTTCCACGCGAGCAACAACCCGGCTTCCGTGGTGCTCGACACGCTCCGGCACGAGATCGCCCACGCCATCGCCGGGCCGGCTGCGAGGCATGGGCCGGTGTGGAAGGCGGTGGCGCTGAGGTTGGGCGCGAAGCCTCGCGCATGCGACAACTCGCGAGAGACGGTTCTCTCGCCCGGCCAGTGGCAGGCCACGTGCCCGACGTGTCATCATACGTTCCACCGTTACAGGCGTCCGACGAGCCTGAATGGGTATCGCTGCCGATGCAAGGGGCGATCTCCGCTCGTCTTCGAGTTCAAGGGGGACCCGGCGCTCGAGCCGCTGGTGCCTCAGACCCTCGAGGAATCGGCACGCTGGGAAGCGCGCTGTGCCGGCTGCGATCGCCTGCACCTCCGAACCCGGAGGCCCAAGGCGGGCCTCTGGCGCTGCAAATGCCCTCATGGGAGTGAGCTCACCTGGAGGGCCCGCCAGGGCCTGGCCTGAGATCCATCCGATCGAGGGTGATACCTCGCTCGAAGAAGGCAGAGGGCGAGAAATTCCGAGCCTCACGAATTCGAGAACCAGCCGGGCGGCCCGCGACATTATTGGGAAAGGACCGACTCGGGCACGGCGGGCTTGCGAAGGCGGCCCGCCTGGTGGGGGGAAATCTCGTGAGAGCCAAGCAACGCGATCGCGCCCTCTTTCGACAGATCCAGATCCTCTACAACATCGGGGCCGTCCGGGACATGACCGACGGCCAATTGCTGGAACGGTTCGCCACCGACGGGATCGAGGTCGCCGAGCTCGCCTTCTCGGCGCTGGTCGAGCGCCACGAGTCGCTCGTCTGGCGCACCTGCCTGGCGATCGTGCGCGATGAGCACGTGGCGGAAGACGCCTTCCAGGCCACTTTCCTCGTGCTGGTCCGCAAGGCCCGCTCGCTCTGGGTGCGAGACTCGCTCGGGCCCTGGCTGCACCAGGTCGCCTGCCGGACCGCGGCCTTTCATCGGTCGAGGCTCGTGCGTCGCCTCAAGAACGAGCAACGATTCGCGACGCAGGGCTCGGCCCGAATCTTCGACGGGCAACCCGCATGTGACCCCTTGCGCGACGAGGCAGTACACGAGGAACTGAACCGATTGCCCGAGAAGTATCGGAGGCCCCTCCTGCTCTGCGACCTGGAAGGCCGGACGCATCAGGAGGCTGCACGATTCCTAGGCTGGCCCGTCGGCACGATCAAGAGCCGGCAGGCGCAAGGGCGGAAACTGCTCCGCGAGCGATTGCTGCGGCGAGGCGTCGGTGTGGCGGTGGCCTCGTCGTTCTTCGACGCCTGGCGGAAGGACGCCGTCGCGGCCATTCCCGATAGGATCGCCAGGAATGCCGTCGACGCGGCGATGAAAATGGCGACTCGTCCCGTGATATCATCCATAGTTGGTTGCGAACTCATATGGGTTTTTGAGTATGTTTCAAATTGGATGGGGATGGTCTCGCTACGCCATCTCGTCCTGGCCGCGATGGCCATCGGGATCGCGACCGGAGGGGCGACTTTCGTAGGCGGAGGATCCGACGAGCCGGCGCGGGCGGGCCGGTTGGTCGCCCAGGTCGGTCGCGGAGATTCGCCCGAGAAAGAGCCGATGGGCCGGGGCTCGAAAGTCGAGGAGCCCGCCGAGGACCCGATACAGCGGAATGCCCAACGCCTGGCGACGCGCAAGGCCAAGGCCGCTTACGAGATCGCCAGGCTCAATCGCGAACTCGCCGAGATTGCCCTCGAGGAATTCCTGGAGGTCTCCTACCCGCGCGATCTGGCCGTGGCCCAATCCCACCTCAAGCTCGCCGAGGCCGAGGAAACCCGCTCGAAAGACACGCTCGACTGGGCCGAGAAGATGTTCAAGAAGGGCTACCTGTCCAAGGCGCAGAAGGTGGCGCGCGAGGCAAGCAATAAGGCGGCGCAATTTGCACGCGAGCAGGCCGGTGCCAAGCAAAAGGTCCTCATCGAGTACAGCCTGGATAAGAACACGAAGGCCTTGAAGAGTGATATCAGCAAAGCTCTTCATGAGGAAACGGTCAAGGAAGAGATCTGGAAGCGCGAGCAATCCAAGGTCGAGAAATTGGAGCGGAAGTCCTGACTCGATGGCGAACTGCCGGGCGGGAGGCTCGAAAGGGGCCTCCCGCCCGGAGGGTCATGCGGTGACGGTGGCGGCGAGGTTCTCGACGCCGAGCCGGTCGCAGAAGTCGCCGAAGGTCTCGCCGGGGTGGCGCTCGTCGCGGAAGCGGGTGAAGAGGGGGATCAACTCGGGGACGACCTTGTCGAAGGGGACGTAGTCCTTATAGACGACGTTGAGCCGGTCGCCGGTGGTGCGGCCGCCGAGGAAGATCGTGTAGGTGCCGGGGCCGGGGAGGCCATTGGCGTCGCGCGTGGCGGAGCGACCGACGAGGCCGATGTCGGCGTTATAAGGGCGGGCGCAGCCGTTGGGGCAGCCGGTCATCCGCACGGTGAACCGCTCATCGGCCAGGCCGAGACCGGGCAGCTCGGCCTCGAGCTCGTCCATGATCGTGGGGAGCGCCCGCTCGGATTCGGTCACCGCGAGGCCGCAGGTCGGGAAGGCCGGGCAGGCCATCGACCAGCGACGGACGGTGCTCATGCGCTCGACCGTGGCAATGCCGTGCGACTCGAGCCAGGCCTCGATCTCGGGGCGCCACGAGGGGTCGAGGCCGGTGAGCAGGATCGACTGCTGGCAGGTGAGCCGCGCGGGGGTCCGATACCGCTCGAAGAAGGCCTTCAGGCCGCTGAAGAGGCGGAACGAGCCCTCATCCTTGATCCGGCCGTTCTCGACGGGGATGCCGAGGAAGAGCTTGCCGTCCCCCTGCTCGTGCCAGCCGAGGTGGTCGTCGACGTCGGAGACATGCACATTCCTGGGATCGAGCAAGGGTTGCCCGAGGTACTCCTCGACCTTGGCGCGGAAGGCGGCGATCCCCCAGTCGTGGACGAGGTACTTGAGCCGGGCCCGCTTGCGGTCGGAGCGGTTGCCGTGGTCGCGGAAGACCTTCACGACGGCCTCGGAGACATCCAGGATCTCCGATCGATCCACGTAGCCGAGGGGCACCGCGAGGTAGGGGAAGGTCTTGTCGGCGCTCGGGGTTGTGCCCAGGCCGCCGCCGACGAGGACGTTGTAGCCGACGAGGACGCCCCCCTCGACGATCCCCAGGAAGCCGAGGTCGTTCGCATGAACGTCGGTGCAATTGTCCTCGGGAAGCGCGAACGCCGTCTTGAACTTGCGCGGGAGGTAGGCTTTGCCGTAGATCGGCTCCACGGCGTCGTCCCCAGGGGTCGGGACGCGGATCGGGCCGGCCACGGGGAGGAGCGGGTTGTCGAGCTTCTCGCCGTCGAGCCAGATATCCCAGTAGCTCGAGGATCGCGGGGCGACGTGCGAGGCCCAGAGCGAAGAATCGGCCTGCATGGCGTCGCGGATCGAGTCCTGGATCGGCGCGGGGCAGCAGAGGACGTTGCGCTCCACGTCGCCGCAGGCGGCCAGGGTCGAGAGGAGGACCTCGTTGATCGTCCGGACCGTCGCGGGGAGGTCGCGCTTGAGGACGCCGTGGATCTGGAACTCCTGCCGCGTCGTGATCCGCAAGGTGCCGTTGCCGACCGTCTCGGCCAGCGAGGCGACGGATAGGTATTGATCCGCTGTGGCGAGCTTGCCGCCGGGCATGCGGACCCGGACCATGAACTGATAGGCCTTCTCCTTCCCCTCGCGCTTCAGGCCCGTCCTCAGGTCGCGGTCGTCCTGCTGGTACGAGCCATGGAACTTGAGGACGTTCATCGCCTCCTCGCTGAAGTGGCTCTGGCCGTTCGTCAGCTCGTCGACGACCTGAACTTTGAGGTATTCGCTGGCCAGCTTGACGGCCTCGACCTTGCTGGGAGGCTTGGGGGTCTCGGAAGATTTTAATGAAGTCGTGTTCATTTTTGGATCGGACATGACGTGTCTCCTCGAGGGGCCGGTCGGCCCCGGATGGCTGCTGGTCGTCCTCGGGGTGGATCAGCGCGGCGAGGGGCCGGGCCGGGTGGTGACGGCCGGGGTGGGCGCCGTGTTGACGCGGAGCTGGAAGATGTCGGGGCGGGCGTAGTGGCCCACCGCGTCGAAGTCGAACTTGCCGCGGATGATCTCGTCCAGGTCGAGGTCGGCGGCGAGGATCCCGGGCTCGTCGAAGAGGGGGCCGGCCAGGACCTTACCCAGCGGGTCGACGATGCAGGAGCCCCCCCGGCAGATGACCCGATCGGGCTCGGCGTCGAGCATGCCGGGGTAGTCGGCCGGGTAGTCGGATCGCCGGGCGAACTGGTTGCAGGAGAGGACGAAACACCGACCCTCGAGGGCGATGTGCCGGATCGTCGCCAGCCAGGTTTCGCGCTCATCGGCCGTCGGGGCGCAGTAGATCTGGACCCCCTGCGCGTAGAGGTGCATGCGCAACATCGGCATGTAATTCTCCCAGCAGATGGCCCCGCCGACCCGGCCCAGGGGGGTATCGAGCACGGGCATCGTCGAGCCGTCGCCGCAGCCCCAGACGAGCCGCTCGGCGGCGGTCGGCATCAGCTTGCGGTGCTTGCCCTGGAGGCTCCCGTGCGCGTCGAAGTAGAGGATCGTGCAGTAGAGCGTGCCCCCTTCTCGCTCGATCACGCCCATGACGAGGTACGTGCCCGTCTCCCTGGCCAGGTCGCCGAGGAGGGCCGTGGCGGGGCCGGGGACCTCGATTGAGCTGGCCCAGTAACGGTGGTAGAGCTCGCGGCCTTCGGGCGTGCGCGAGCCGACCTTGACGCCGAAGTCCTGGCCTCGGGGATAGCCGGAGACGAAGGCCTCGGGGAAGACGACGATCTGCGCCCCCGTCTCGGCCGCACGCCTCGCCCGCTCCTGGGCCCGCTCCAAAGTACCGTCGAGGTCAAAGACCAAAGGGGCCGCCTGCACCACGGCCGCGCGGACTCTCATGACTCCTCCGGGATCGATGTCTGTTATATGCCGGCATGATCAAATCAGGACGCGTCCCGTGGCTTGCCGTTGCGGTCCTCGGAGGCCCAGAGGAACCAACCCCGGCCCAGGATCCCCGCGGCGAGCAGGCAGATGATGAAGAGGAAGAAGACGGTTCCGAAATAGGTCACGGGATCCATGAGACACCACCTATCCGTAGAAGAATGCGAGGGGAATCTCGATCGGACTGAACTTGCTTGGAGTTCAGAAGTTTGGATTCGTTTGCGGCTGGGCGTATTCGACGCCCTCTGATACCGGGGGTGCCGCCTGGCGAGGGCCCGGCTCCCGCATCTCGTCGCCTGTCCCCAAGGGGTCGAAGTAGCGATCGAAGTGGATGAACAGGACGCGTGAATATCGGAAGACCGCCGGGGCGAGCGGCAGGGTGATGACCCAGACCGCGAGCAGGATCCGGTGGAGCGGCCATGACGGCACGGCCCAGTATTTGCCCGCGACCGTGCCCGCGACCATCAGGGGGATCCCCAGGGCGTAGCTGAAGTACATGGCCCCGGTGAAATAGCCGGGACCACGCTCGAACTTGTAGCCGCAGGCCGGGCAGAACTCGTTCATCGCGAACCTGCCCCGGAAGACCCGCCCTGCCCCGCATTCCGAGCATCGCTGGCCCAGCAAGGCCCTGACGCTGAATCGATGCGGTGAGGTCAACATGGCGAGACTCGCGACGTATGAGTGAAAGAATGCCTGGATTCCAGAATAGATTGTCGACGGATTTCACTCATGTTAGCAATCCTATGGCCTTCTCGCCGGCCAGAGGTATCGAGGGGTAGGCCTCGACGGGGCGTTCCTGCGTATCGAAGGCGACTTGGATCTCGTCTCCCCGGATCCTCACGCCGTACGTCCGGACCCGGACCTGCGGGCGGTCGACCTCCCGACCATCGGCCAGGCGAAATCGCCAGCCATGCCCGCTGCATTGGACCACGCCGCATTCCATTTGGCCCTGGCTGAGCTTCCGCCCCTGGTGCGGGCAGGCATCGGCCATCGCATAGTATGTGTCATCGCAGTGGAAGATGACGACGCGCTTGCCCTCAATCCAGTATGACCGGGCCGAGCCCTCGGCGATCTCTCCAAGGCGAGCGACCGTGTGATATTCCCTGTCGGCCATTGGTATCGCTCGCTCCCCTCGGCTGTTCCCGAATGCTTCGTGTCGACCACACAACTCATCTAAAGCACGAATTGGGCCAAGCCCTCGAATTGGTCGCAAGTCTAATTTTGAAGGTGACTTGCGATTCATTGCTTTGATCTGACCTGCTGACGGAAATTCGTGAATTTGCGAGATTTCGCCACTCGTTTGCGAAATCTCGTAAGATGTGAGAGTCGACCATTTGAAGTCTCAAGGCAGAATCGAAAGCGAACATGCCCCCTCCCACCCAGGCCGCCCAGGAGCTCGGCCCGTATCGTCGGCTCCTGCTCGATATGGCGCAGGAGCGCTCGGCGGAGACGCTGCTGCAACTGATTGTCGAGCGGCTGGCGGGGTTGCCGGATGCGGCGCTGGCGAGAATCTGGCTGTTGCGGCCGGGGGATATCTGCGGGGTTTGCCGGGCGGCGGCGGCCTGCCCCGATCGGACGGCCTGCCTGCATCTGGTGGCAAGCGCGGGGAGGCCGCTTGGCGAGGGGGACAACTGGTCGGGCATCGACGGGCGGTTTCGTCGGTTCCCCGTCGGGGTGTACAAGGTCGGGCAGATCGCGGCGTGCGCCGAGGCGATCGAGGTCGTCGACATCCAGGAAGACGGGACTTGGCTCGCCGACGCGGCCTGGGCGGGGCGCGAGCAGATCCGAGGGTTCGCGGGGCAGCCCTTGATGCATCGCGGGCAGGTGCTCGGCGTGCTCGGGCTCTTCCTGCGGGCGAGGCTCGACCCGGAGTTGATGGTCTGGCTCCGCATGATCGCCGACCACGCGGCGGCGGCGATCGCGAATGCGCGGGCCTTCGAGGAGATCGAGCAGCTCAAGCGGCGGCTCGAATTCGAGAACAGGTACTTGCGCGATGAGGTCAAGGCGGCCAACGCGTTCGGCGAGATCGTCGGCAAGAGCCCGGCGCTCGAGGCGGTCCTCCAGCAGGTCGAGCTCGTCGGGCCGACGGATGCGAATGTGCTGATCCTGGGAGAGTCGGGGACGGGCAAGGAGCTCATCGCGCGGGCGATCCACGACCGGAGCCGTCGCCGCGACGGGCCGATGATCAAGGTGAACTGCGCCTCGATCCCTCGGGAACTCTTCGAGAGCGAGTTCTTCGGGCACGTCAAAGGGGCCTTCACGGGGGCGATCCGCGACCGGATCGGGCGGTTCGAGCTGGCGAGCGGCGGGACGCTCTTCCTCGACGAAGTCGGGGAGATCCCGCTCGACATGCAAGGCAAGCTCCTCCGCGTGATCCAGGAGCGGACCTTCGAGCGGATCGGCGAGGATAAGCCGAGGTCGGCCGACGTTCGGCTCATCGCCGCGACCAACCGGAACCTGAAGGATGAGGCTGAGGCCAAGCGGTTCCGCCAGGATCTATACTACCGCCTGAGCGTCTTCCCGATCGTCGTGCCGCCCCTCCGCGAGAGGCGCGAGGATATCCCCCTGCTCGCCGCCCACTTCATGCGGCTGAGCTGCCGACGGATGGGGATCCGGGATCAGCCCCTCACCCGCGAGCAGGTCGCGGAATTGCAAGCTCATGCGTGGCATGGGAACATTCGAGAGCTTCAGAATGTGATCGAGCGTGCCGCCATCCTCTCGCTGACGGGGCCCTTGCGTTTCGAATTGACGAAGCCTGCCAATATCGCTGTTAGGAGCCCCGACCGTTCGACATCCGGCGAGGTCGGGTCAGCGTCGCAGATGGACATACTCAACTACGCCGATCTCGAACGTCTGGAACGCGAGAGCGTCCTCGCGGCCCTCCGCAAGGCGCGTTGGAAGGTCTCCGGCGAGGGGGGGGCCGCGGAGATCCTTGGCATCAAGCCGACGACGTTGACCTCTCGGATAAAGGCCATGGGCATCCACCGGCCCGAGTAGCCTGGCCTCCGGGTTTGAGGCGATTGCGAGCTGGATAATCCTTGTAACGATCAAGGCCGTTGCATCGCGTGCGATGATACTACGAACAGCATTGTAGGCCTGTTCACGCCATGCGACGGATGCATGATGCCTCGGCGCCGCGAAATTGAAATCTCATCCAGAATTGGGGATGAATGGAACACGTCTTGCATTAAGGGTTTCTCCGGAGCCGGTTCGATGACAGGAGGTACTCGGACGTCTCATCGCTCGATTCGCGTGCGAATGTTCTCACATCAATGAGGAAGTGACTGTCGTGTAAGGCTAAGGGGTGCAGAGCGATGTGCCGACTACTCGTCGTCGAAGATCATGACATGACTCGGAACGTCCTGCGATCACGCTTCCTGAAGATGGGCTGGCAGGTCGACGCGGCCGCGACGGTGGGGGAAGCCCTGGCGTTGCTCGACTCCGAGCCGGCCCCCTGCTGTCTCATCCTCGACGTGGAATTGCCGGACGGGACGGGGGATGAGGTGCTCGACAAGATCCGTAACCTGAACCTGAAGACGAAGGTCCTCGTCTCCACGGGCACGACGGATCTGGACAAGCTCGAGGCCATGATCCGGCTCAAGCCCGACGGGTTCCTGCCCAAGCCGATGACCCCTCAGTTCGCGCTCGAGGACGTCGGTCGGGACTGCCCCTACGAGAGCCTCGGCATGGTCCACCCCTCTGCCCATTGATCGGCAACCCCCTGCGAGTTTGCCGAAGCCTTCGAACTTTGCTGATTCCGAGATTTCGAAGAACTTTTGCGCACGGCGGATCCAACCCAGGATCCGCCCGAAGATGATCAGGCGAACGATTGCCTCCTTGACGGGACAACGCCCGACGCTCAAGGTGGGAAGATCGATGGAGATCGGTCGTTCGCGGGCAGAATCGCCGTCTGATTCTCCATTCCAGGAAGCCGATCGAAGGAGATCGTCCGATGGTCTGTCGCCGGGCTCGAGGTTGGGTGTTCGCGCTGCGCCTTTGGCTGGTCGCCCTTGGGTGCCGGGGCACTTGCGGAATCGAGGCCGCCGAGGTCCCGGCTCAGAAGGTCGAGCACGTGGTCGTCTACCGCGAGGAAGGGCGGTTCGCGGGCTGGCCGGCCAACCACGGGATCTGGATCTGGGGGGACGAGATTCTCGTCGGATTCAGCCGCGGTTATTACAAGGACCGGGGCGACTTTCATCATATCGACAAGAGCAAGGCGGAGGAGTTCGCCTTCGCGAGGAGCAAGGACGGCGGCAAGACCTGGAAGCTCGAGGAGCCCGAGCCGAAGGGGATCCTCGTGGGCACACCCGGCATGAGGCACGGGCAGATGCCGCCGGGGGCCGTCGAGAGGCCGCTCCAGGATCTCGTCGAGAAGATCGACTTCACCCATCCCGACTTCGCCATGACGGTCCGGATGGAGAATACGAATAACGGGGTCTCGCGGCTCTTTTACTCGTACGACCGGGGCAAGTCGTGGCGAGGCCCCTATCGCCTGCCCCTCTTCGGGCAGAAGGGGGTCATGGGGCGCACCGACTACGTCGTCAACGGGCCGCACGACTGCCACCTGATCCTCACCGCATCGAAGTCGAACGGCAAGGAAGGACGCCCCTTCGCCGCGAGGACCAACGACGGCGGCCTGACCTGGAAGTTCCTATCGTTCATCGGCCCCGAGCCGGCCGGCTACGCGATCATGCCCTCGACGGTCCGGGTCTCCCCTTCGAGCCTCGTCACGACGATCAGGCGCCTCGACCCGTCGGAGAGCTGCATCGACGCTTATGGTTCCAGCGACGACGGGGCCTCGTGGTCGTTGCTCTCGAAGCCCGAGCCCGAGGCCGGCGAGGGGAATCCGCCGAGCCTGCTCCGGCTCGAGGATGGCCGGCTCTGCCTGATCTATGGGTTGCGCGCCAAGCCTTATGGGATCAGGGCCCGCTTGAGCTCTGACACGGGGAAGACCTGGAGCGAGCCGATTCGTCTCCGCGACGACGGCGGGGGCCGCGACGTCGGCTACGTGCGCTCGGTGATCCGGCCGGATGGCAAGATGGTCTCGGTCTACTACTATCACGATCGGAGCGGCCCGACCCGGTTCCTGGGGGGGACCATCTGGGAGGTCCCGAAGCCCTGAGCGAGGGTGCCGGCAGGATCGAGGGGACCCTCCCAAAGATTTTCCGGTCGGGGCGATTGACGACTCGACCCGGCCGGAAGCGGGCCGTATAGTAAGGTATTCGACCGCCCCCGCCGGCCAATCTCAAAGGCCCGGTCAGAGGTGACCCGCCCCACGAAACCTGGAAGCCTCGCGCCGATGACAATCGAGACGAATTCCATCCCAGCCGAGGTGCCGTTCGCCCCCGCGTTCGTGCATCGGTTGCGATTCACCGACGATATTTTCGGCGCCGACCAGCACGTCCTCGCCGAAGTCCTCGAGCAGACGGAAGGGCTCAAGGCTCGGGTCCAGTTCTGGGCCGACCAGCACGTCGCCGACGCCATGCCGGACCTCCGGGCGTCGTTGAAGACGTTCGCGACCCGGAACGCCGGCCGGCTCGAGCTCGCGGGCAACCTCCAGATCGTCCCCGGGGGGGAGGCGGTCAAGAACGACATCCACATCCTCGAGCGGATGCTCAAGGTCTTCCACGCGGCGAAGCTCGACCGCAGGAGCTACGTCGTCGTGATCGGCGGCGGGGCCGTGCTCGACGCCGTCGGGTTCGCGGCGGCGATCGCCCACCGGGGGATCAGGCTCGTCAGGCTCCCGACCACGACCCTCGCCCAGGCCGACTCGGGCGTCGGCGTCAAGAACGGGGTCAACCTGTTCGGCAAGAAGAACTGGCTCGGCTCGTTCGCGGTCCCCTGGGCCGTCATCAACGACTCGTCCTTGCTCGCCACCCTGCCCGACCGCGACTTCATCTGCGGATTCTCCGAGGCGGTGAAGGTCTCGCTCCTGAAGGATCCGGCCATGTTCGCCGAGATTTGCCGGGGTGCGTCCCGCATCCGGGAGCGGGATAACTCGGTGGCGTTGCCGATCATCAGGGCCTCGGCCGAGTGGCACCGCCGGCACATCACCCAGGGGGGTGATCCGTTCGAGTCGCTCGAGGCCAGGCCGCTCGACTTCGGCCACTGGTCGGCTCACAAGCTCGAGAGCATGACCGACTTCCAGGTCCGCCACGGCGAGGCCGTGGCTATCGGCGTGGCCATCGACTGCCTCTATTCGGCCATGGCGCTCGGCCTGCCGCAGGAGGTCGCCGACCAGGTCATGCAGTGCCTGATCGACCTCGGCTTCCCGCTGGGGCACGCGGTCCTGGCCGACAGCGAGAGCCTTTATCGGGGCCTCGAAGAATTCCGCCAGCACCTGGGCGGGCGGCTCACCCTGACAATGCTCAAGGGGGTGGGCATGCCCGTCGACGTCCACGAGATCGACTGGTCCCTGATGCGCAAGGCGATCGCTCGCCTGACCATCTCGCAGTCGCAGTCGACGCAGTCCATGCGCGAGACCCTGTCCCTCGACCCGACTTCATCCGACTGCACCCTCGCCAAGCCCGCCGAGTAAGTCCACCTTCGCGAGCCGGGGCCGGGAGCTTCCCCGGCCCGGCCGACGCCCGAAAACGTGACGAACGCACGCCCGGCGCCGACAATTGTCACGTGCGCAAACATTGCCAACGCCGGGCGAATGCGGATATCATGAGCTTGTGTCGAGGGGTTACGCCTGGGTCAGGCGGGCCTCAGCACTCCTTCCAGCCAGATGAACTCGCCGACTTGGTCATTCACAAGATCCTTGTGACCACCCGTGGCATTGGCGCGCACCAGCGAAGCGAAGGGAGAGGACGCATGGTCGGAGGTCTCCATGGGATGGTCTGCGGTGACCCGGGGCGATCTCGCACCCGACTCGCGGCCTTCGGGCTCCTCGCGGGCCTCGTCTTCGGGGCGCCCCTCGGCGTCGCGAATGCGGCGGATCGGGTCGACTTCAATCGCGACATCCGGCCGATCCTCTCGGGCAAATGCTTCACCTGCCACGGCCCCGATGAGCCCAGGCGCAAGGGGGGGCTCCGGCTCGACACCCCCGAGAGCACCTTCGGCGAGTCGAAGACCGGCAACCACGCGGTCGTGCCCGGGAAGCTCGACGAGAGCGAGATGTACCAGCGGATCATCTCGGAGGATGACTCCGAGCACATGCCGCCGATCAAGGACGGCAAGCCGCTGACCGCGGCCGAGGTCGCCCTCATCAAGGCCTGGATCGAGCAAGGGGCGGATTACCGCGCCCACTGGGCCTTCATCGCGCCGACGAAGCCCGAGCCCCCGAAGGTTCGCGACGCTGCCTGGCGCCGCAACGCGATCGATGACTTCATCGACGCGAAGCTGGCCAAGGAGTCGCTCAAGCCCTCGCCCGAGGCCGACAGGACGACCCTCCTGCGTCGGCTGAGCCTCGACCTGATCGGCCTGCCGCCGACCGTCGCCGAGGTCGACGCCTTCCTCGCCGACACGAGCCCCGACGCCTACCAGAAGCAGGTCAACCGCCTGCTCGACTCGCCCCATTACGGCGAGCGCTGGGCGCGGATCTGGCTCGACGCCGCCCGGTATGCCGACTCGGACGGGTACGAGAAGGACAAGTCGCGGCAGGTCTGGTTCTATCGCGACTGGGTCATCCGCGCGTTCAACCACGACATGCCGTACAACCAGTTCATCGTCGACCAGCTCGCGGGGGACCTCAAGCCGGGGGCCTCGCAGGACCAGGTCGTGGCGACGGGCTTCCTGCGGAACTCGATGATCAACGAGGAAGGGGGCGTCGACCCCGAGCAGTTCCGCATGGAGGCGATGTTCGACCGGATGGACGCCATCGGCAAGGGGATGCTGGGCCTCACCATCCAGTGCGCCCAGTGCCACAGCCACAAATATGACCCGCTGACGCAAGAAGATTACTACAAGATGTTCGCGTTCTTGAATGACACGCATGAATCGAACATCGCCGTCTACACGCCCGAGCAGGAATCGAAGCGTGCCGACATCTTCCGCCAGGTCGCGGAGATCGAGGCCGACCTCCGCCATCGCCAGCCCGACTGGGAGAAGCAGATGGCCGACTGGGAGGCGAAGGTCGCCCACGACCAGCCGGCCTGGACGGTCGTCCGCCCCGAGGTCGACGACATCTCGACCGGCGGCGAGAAGATGCAGTTCCGCGAGGACGACTCGCTCCTCGCCCAGGGATACGCCCCGACGAAGCACACCCTGAAGCTCACCGCCAAGACCGACCTCAAGGACATCCGCGCGTTCCGCCTCGAACTCCTCAACGACCCCGACCTGCCCCAGGCAGGCCCCGGGCGGTCGCCGAACGGCCTGGCGGCACTCACCGACCTCGAGATCCACGCCGCCCCCGCCGATACTCCGGGCAAGGTGACGCCGGTGAAGCTCGTGCGGGCGACCGCCGACGTGAATCCTCCCGAGACTGAGATCCCCGCCATCTTCGACGACAAGAGCGAGCGTCGCAGGGTGACCGGGCCCGTCGACTTCGCGATCGACGGCAAGGACGAGACGGCCTGGGGGATCGACATCGGCCCCGGTCGGAGCAACCAGCCTCGCAAGGCGGTCTTCGTCGCCGAGAAGCCCCTGAATTTCCCGTCCGGCACGATCCTGACGTTCTACGTCAAGCAGAACCACGGCGGCTGGAACTCCGACGACAACCAGAGCTACAACCTCGGCCGGTTCCGCCTCTCGATCACCGCGGCGGACAAGGCCGAGGCCGACCCCCTGCCGCAGAAGGTCCGGGAGATCCTGGCGATCCCCGCCGCCCGGCGCTCCCAGGCTCAGACCAACGCGATCTTCAGCTACTGGCGGACGACGGTCCCCGAATGGAAGGACGCCAACGCGAAAATCGACGGACTCTGGAAGGGGCATCCCCAGGGGACGACGCAGCTCGTGCTCCAGGCCCGCCAGATGCACAGGGAGACCCACCTGCTCAAGCGGGGCGACTTCCTAAAGCCCGAGCAGAAGATCGGGGCTGGCGTCCCCTCGTTCCTGAACCCGCTTCCCGCCGACGCCCCCCAGAATCGGCTCGGTTTCGCCGAGTGGCTCGTCGACCGCAAGGCGCCGACGACCGCACGCTCGTTCGTGAACCGGGTCTGGCAGTCGTATTTCGGCACCGGGCTCGTCAGCACGAGCGAGGACCTCGGCTCTCAGGCCGAGAGTCCCTCGCACCCCGAGCTGCTCGACTGGCTCGCGGTCGAATTCATGGATCAAGGCTGGAGCGTCAAGAGCCTCCAGCGCCTGATCGTGAACTCGGCCACCTATCGCCAGTCGTCGCGCGTCACGCCCGAGCTGGCGGCCCGCGACCCCTATAACCGGCTCCTGGCCCGTGGGCCTCGGTTCCGGGTCGACGCCGAGGTGGTCCGGGACATCGCCCTCGCCGCGAGCGGCCTGCTCAACGAGAAGGTCGGCGGCCCGAGCGTCTATCCGCCCGCCCCCGAGTTCCTCTTCCAGCCTCCCGTGAGCTATGGCCCGAAGGTCTGGAGCGAGGCCAAGGGGGAGGAACGCTATCGGCGCGCCCTCTACACGTTCCGCTATCGCTCGGTCCCCTACCCGGCCCTGCAGAGCTTCGACGCCCCTAACGGCGACTTCTCGTGCGTCCGGCGTTCCCGGTCCAACACGCCCTTGCAGGCGCTCACGACCCTGAACGAGCCCCTCTTCCTCGAGTGCGCCAGGACCCTGGCACTGAAGACGCTCCAGGAGGAGGCCTGCTGCGACCACGACCGCCTGACCTTCGCCTTCAGGCGCTGCGTGTCGAGGCCGCCGACGGAGCGGGAGATGACGGTCTTGCTCGGGCTCCTCGAGAAGCAGGCCGAGCGGTTCAAGGCGGGGAACCTCAAGCCCTGGGATCTGGCCGCGGCCAATCCCGAGAAGCCGCCGACCCTGCCCGAGGGGAAGACCCCGGCCGACCTCGCCGCCTGGACGGCCGTCTCGCGCGTCTTGCTGAACCTCGACGAAACGATTTGCAAGGAGTGAGGCCAGCCATGAACTGTCAGGATCACTACTATCGCCATGCCGACCCGAGGCTGGTGGCCCGCCGCTGGTTCTTCCAGCAGTGCGGGGTGGGCCTCGGTTCCATGGCCCTCGGCAACCTCCTGCGTGAGCAAGGCTACGCGGCCTCGAACTCGACGGCCTCTCTGCCCGCCGACCCGCTAGCCCCCAAGGCCCCGCACTACGCCGCCAAGGCCAAGCGGGTCATCTTCCTGTTCATGGCAGGTGCGCCGAGCCATCTCGAACTGTTTGACAACAAGCCGCAGCTCGCCAAGTTCGACGGGACGCTCCCCCCGCCGGAGCTGATCAAAGGGTACCGCGCGGCGTTCATCAACCCGAGCTCGACCCTGCTCGGGCCGAAGTTCAAGTTCGCGAAGCACGGGCAGTCGGGGGCCGAGATCTCGGAGCTGCTGCCGCATCTCGCGGAGATCGTCGACGACATCGCCATCGTCAAGTCGATGACCACCGACGCGTTCAATCATGCTCCGGCCCAGATCATGATGAACACGGGGTCGCAGCAGTTCGGCCGCCCGAGCATCGGCTCGTGGGCGACGTACGGGCTCGGGAGCGAGTCCAAGGATCTGCCCGGCTTCGTCGTCTTCTCCTCCGGCTCCAAGGGGCCGAGCGGCGGGAATTCGAACTGGGGCAACGGCTTCCTGCCGACCGTCCACCAGGGCGTCCAGTTCCGCAGCAGCGGCGACCCGGTGCTCTACCTCTCGAACCCGCAAGGGGTCGATCGCGACCTCCAGCGCGACTCGCTCGACGCCGTCCGCGACCTGAACCAGATGCGGCTCGACACGGTCGGCGACCCCGAAATCGCCACGCGGATTAGCTCGTTCGAGATGGCCTTCCGGATGCAGAGCACGGCGCCCGAGGTCATGGACATCTCGCGCGAGCCCAAGCACGTCCTCGAGATGTACGGGGCCGAGCCGGGCAAGCCGTCATTCGCCAACAACTGCCTGCTGGCGCGCCGCTTGATCGAGAACGGCGTGCGGTTCGTCGAGCTCTTCCACGAGGCCTGGGACCAGCACGGGAACCTCGTCGGCGACCTCAAGAAGAACTGCAAGAACACCGACCAGGCCTCGGCGGCGCTCGTCAAGGACCTCAAGCAGCGCGGGCTCCTCGACGACACCCTCGTCGTCTGGGGGGGCGAGTTCGGCCGCACCCCGATGGTCCAGGGGGGCAATGACGGGCGCGACCACCACCCGAACGCCTTCACGATGTGGATGGCCGGCGGCGGCATCAAGCCGGGCGTCACCCTGGGGGAGAGCGACGACTTCGGCTTCCAGGTCGTCAAGGACAAGGTGCACGTCCACGACCTCCACGCCACGCTCCTGCACCTGCTCGGCTTCGACCACACGAAGCTGACGTACAAGTTCCAGGGGCGCGACTTCCGCCTGACCGACGTCTCGGGCGAGATCGTCAAGCCGCTGCTGGCCTGAGGTTATTCGGATTCGTTCAATTCTCGAAGCCAGGCGTACAAGGTCTTCCGGCTCACGCCGAGGATCTCGGCGGCCTGGCTCTTGTTCCCCTCGGCCTCGTGGAGGGCCTGGCGGATCCGGCCGCGGCGGCTCTCGCGGAGGTCGGCGCCGACGTCCTCCGCCAGCGTTCGCGCGGCGGCTTTGCCATTGGCCTGGAATCGAGAGGCCTCGCCGGCGCTCGGGACGAAGTGGCGACCCGTCAACAAAGCCCCGTCTTCCAGAAGCGCGGCCTGGGCGATGACGTGCTGCAATTCCCGGAGGTTCCCGGGCCAGGCATGCTTGCGCAACTTCTCGTGGAAGGGTGGGGAGAGGTCGAGGAATTCTCGACTCATCTGCACGCGGAGGTTGGCCAGGATCGGCTCGACCAGGAGTGGGATGTCGTCGAGGCGGTCGCGGAGCGGCGGGACTTCGAGCGTCAGGTTGTTGAGCCGGTAGTAGAGGTCGGCGCGGAATTTCCCCTGGTCGACCAGGCTGGCGAGGGGCTGGTTGGTCGCCGCGACGATGCGGACATTGACCGGGATCGAGACGTTTCCGCCGACCCGGGTGATCTCGCGCTGCTGGATCGCGCGGAGCAAGGCGACCTGGGCGCGGAGGCTCAGGTCCCCGACCTCGTCCAGGAAGAGCGTGCCGTTGTTGGCCAGCTCGAACTTGCCGAGGCGTCGGCGATCGGCGCCGGTGAAGGCCCCGCGCTCGTGGCCGAAGAGTTCGCTCTCGAGCAGCGACTCGGGGATCGCGCCGCAGTTGAGCGTCACCAGGGCCCCTTGCGAGCGTGAACTGAGCCGGTGGATCGACGTGGCGACCAGTTCTTTGCCGACGCCCGATTCCCCCTCGGCGCAGACGTTGAGGTCGCAGGCCGCGGCCCTCCGGATCAGGCGGAAGAGCTCCCGCATCGGCGGCGTCGCGCCGATCATCGGGCCGAGCCCGGATTGGCGCTCCCCCTCGGGGTGGATGCCGACGCTCTGGAACCGCCGGATCGCCGTCGAGAGCCCCGACTCGACCGGGTATCGCCCGTAGACCGAGCCGCCGACGAAGCCGTCGAACGTCGTCTGGCGATAGACCTGCTCCAGGTCCTCGGGCGACGTGATCGGCCCGCCGTAGACGAGGCAAGGGAGCTGCGGGCTCCGCCGCCGGACCTCCTCGAGCACCTCGTTGAGCCGCAAAATATCGTGCTGCAGGCGGTCGCGACGCTCGTGGATGTCCTCGAGCATCCGGGTCAGGCCGGGGGTCATGATCAGGAGGTCGATCCCCGAGTCGACGAACCGCGTGGCGACCTCGCGCTCCGCCCCCACGAACCCGAACGTGGTGAAGCCGAACGAGCGGGCCAGGGCCATCAACTCGACCTCGGCCTCGACGGTGCAGCCGTTGGCCTCGTAGATCTGCCGCAAGGTCCCGTCGAGCAAGGAAAGCGACGGGTAATTGACGATCCCGGAGACCCCCCGGGCCCGGAGCCTTTCGAACCGCTCCTCGATCGGGCACGTAGGATCGCCGACGAGGAGCCCGGCGAAGACGGGGGTCGAGCCGGCCGCCGGGACGATCCGCTCGCAGACCCAGGCCTCCGTCATGTCGTTGCTGTTCACGAACGGGAGGCACCCGCCCAGCACCGACGCCCCATGATTCCGGTAAATCCCGGCGCTCAGGCCCATCAGGAAATCGATGCCGGCCGTCGAGGCAACCCGGGCCAATTGCCCCGAATCCGCCACGACTCCGATCAGGGGGCCACTCGGCTTGCGTGTCCAGACGCGGCGTGCGGGGGGAACTTCCATCGATGGCATGACTTACAACGTGAGGCCTGTCACCCTGCTGTTTCTTTGTTCTCCATCCAGGTTACAATCCGGTGACAGGTCCGGCAACCGTTCCTCTCTCGTGCCCTGCTCCACTCCGGGCTTTATCGAGGATTTCCGGTGAATTCAGGCGGAAACAACGCAGAAATTGCCGGGGAATTCTGCTCCCGGAGTTTGAGGCTTCGTGGCACAATTGATGCGTTACCTCTCCCGGCCGTCTTCGAGCTCGAGAAGCCAGCGTACGCTCCCTCCCCGGGCCCTGATTCTCCAGGCCCTCCTCCGAAGCACCAAGGTGCCGCGATGACGCGTACCCCGCTCCGCAATCTGGTCTTATGCCTCGGCGCCTATTGCGCGAGTGCCGGCTCGGGGTCTGCCTTCGGCCAGGAGGCTGCGCCTGCTCCCGCTCCTTCTCCGGAACAGGTCCAGTTCTTCGAGAGCCGGATCCGGCCGACCCTGGTCACCCACTGCACCAAGTGCCACGGCGAGGAGAAGCAGAAGGGGGGCCTGCGGGTCGACTCCCGGACCGCGATGATCGAGGGGGGAGACTCCGGGGCGGCGATCGTCCCCGGCAACCCCGAGGAGAGCCTGCTCGTCGGGGCCATCAACCACGGCGACGACGGCCCGAAGATGCCCCCGTCCAAGAAGCTGGCGGCCCGGGATATCGCCGACCTGACGCAGTGGATCAAGATCGGGGCCCCCTGGCCCGGCGACCACGGCGCGGCCGCCGCGCCCCGCAAGGCCGAGTTCAAGATCGGCGACAAGGAGCGGGCCCACTGGGCCTTCCAGCCGATCCATTCGCCCCCCTTGCCCGCCGTCAAGGACGCTGCCTGGGTGGCCAACCCGATCGACGCCTTCGTCCTGGCCAAGCTCGAGGCCAAGGATCTCAAGCCCAACGCCCCGGCCAGCCGCCGCGAGCTGATCCGCCGGGCCTATTACGATCTCACCGGCCTGCCGCCGACCCCCGAGGAAGTCGCCGCGTTCGAGGCGGATCAGTCCCCCAGGGCCTATGAGGACCTGATCGACCGCCTCCTGTCGTCGGCCCGCTACGGGGAGAAGTGGGGCCGCTACTGGCTCGACCTCGTCCGCTACGCCGAGACGAACAGCTACGAGCGCGACAATCCCAAGCCCAACGCCTGGCGCTATCGCGACTACGTCATCCGGTCGTTCAACGACGACAAGCCCTATGACCGCTTCGTCAAGGAGCAGATCGCCGGCGACGAGCTCCCCGACCGCACCAACGACGCCCTGATCGCGACGGGCTACTACCGCCTCGGCATCTGGGACGACGAGCCAACCGACCGCGTCCAGGCCCGCTACGACAGTCTCGACGACGTCGTGGCCACGACAGGGCAGGTCTTCCTGGGCCTGACCATCGACTGCGCCCGCTGCCACGACCACAAGCTCGACCCGATCCCGCAGAAGGACTACTACCGGCTCCTCTCGTTCTTCCACAACGTCCAGCCATACCGCAACGGCGGGCCGACGGATGAGGTGGCGATCTTCGCGAACCAGGCCGCCCGCGAGCAGTTCGAGGCGAGCGTCAAGGAGACCCAGGCCAGGCGCGACGCCATGCAGGTCGAGGTCGCCGGCATCGAGCAGGCCTTCCGCACCGCGTATCAGCAGGAGAAGGCCAAGGCCATCGCGACGGTCGACCTCGACGACCTCCACTTCCGCTACTACCGGGACACCTGGGAAAAGCTCCCCGACTTCGCCACGCTCAAGCCCGAAGACGTCGGGACGATGCCGAAGCCTTATTTCGACCTGGGCCCCCGGACCCGCGACGACGCCTTCGGCTTCGTCTTCGAAGGGGTCTTGATCGTCCCCAAGGACGGCGAGTACACCTTCTTCCTCGACTCCGACGACGGCTCCAGGCTCAAGGTCGCGGGCAAGACCGTCGTCGAGCATGACGGGCTCCACGAGGTCGGCCGCGAGCAGAAGGGGACCGTGACCCTCTCGCAAGGCCGCCTGCCGATCCAGCTCGAATACTTCCAGAAGTCGAACGCGATGGGGCTCTCGGTCGCCTGGTCGGGCCCTGGCTTCGAGCGCCGCTCGCTGTCGGCCCCGAAGGTGGCCCAGGCCGAGGGGGATGACGTCGTCCAGCTCATGCGATCCGAAGGGAAGCGTCTCCTTGGCGCCGACCGGATGGCCCGCTACCAGACGTTGAGGCGCGAGCTCAAGTCCTTGAGCCAGGAGACGGCCGCCCCCGAGCGGGCCCTCTGCGTCACCGAGTCGGGGACCACCGCCCCGGATACCTTCGTCCTGCTGCGTGGCAACGCCCACGTCCAGGGAGACAAGGTCGAGCCGGCCTTCCTCGAGGTCCTCGGAAATGCCACGCCGGTCATCCCGCAGCCGCCGCAAGGGGCGACCACCAGCGGCCGGCGTTCGGTCTTGGCCGACTGGATGGTCTCGGCCGAGAACCCGCTCACGGCCCGCGTGATGGCGAACCGGGTCTGGCAGTACCACTTCGGCCGGGGGATCGTGCGGTCGTCCAGCAACTTCGGCATGCAGGGGGACAGGCCGACCCACCCCGAGCTGCTCGACTGGCTGGCCGCCGAGTTCCTCAAGCAAGGCTGGCATCTCAAGTCCTTGCACCGGACGATCATGACCTCGAACACGTATCGGATGTCCTCGAAGGCCAACGCCGAGGCCCTCGCCCAGGACCCGATCAACGACCTGATGTGGCGGTTCGACATGAGGCGCCTGAGCGCCGAGGAGATCCGCGACTCGATCCTCGCCGCCACCGGGTCCCTGAACCTCAAGATGTACGGGCCCGGGATCTATCCCGAGATCCCCGCCGAGGTCATGGCCGGGCAGTCGGTCCCGGGCGCGGGCTGGGGCAAGTCGCCCCCCGAGGAGCAGGTCCGCCGGAGCATCTACATCCACGTGAAGCGGTCGCTCCTGACGCCGATCCTGGAGAGCTTCGACCTCGCCGAGACCGACCGCTCGACCCCCGTGCGGTTCGCCACCACGCAGCCGACCCAGGCCCTCGCCATGCTCAACGGGGCCTTCCTGAACCAGCAGGCCGCGAGGATGGGAGAGCGCGTCAGGCGCGAGGCGGGGGAGAAGGTTGAGGATCAGGTCGCCCTCGCCCTCAAGCTGGTGACGACCCGCGTGCCGACCCAGGCGGAAATCAACCGGGGGCTCGCCCTCGTGGAGT
Source organism: Singulisphaera chitinilytica (assembly GCF_049331405.1). Classification (NCBI taxonomy): domain Bacteria; kingdom Pseudomonadati; phylum Planctomycetota; class Planctomycetia; order Isosphaerales; family Isosphaeraceae; genus Singulisphaera; species Singulisphaera chitinilytica. Next base: position 2,796,322 of record NZ_CP186274.1, on the reverse strand, counting down.
ACCTCGAGAAGCAGGAGGGGGCCTCGGCGAAGAACGCGGTCGACTCCTTCTGCCTCCTGGCGCTCAACCTCAACGAATTCGTGTACCTCGACTGAACCCGACGACGGAGTCCAAGCGATGAACCAGCCCAGTCACGACGGTCAGCAGCCCGCTGGGAACTTCTGCAACCGGACCCGCCGCGAGTTCCTCTGGGAGGCCGGGGCCGGCTTCACCGGGCTCGCGCTCACCGGCATGCTCTCCGGCGACGGCTTCTTCTCCAAGGCGGCCCAGGCGGCCAGCCTCGTGCAGGGGCGGCAGGCCAACCCGCTGGCCCCCAAGCCGCCGCAGTTCGCCCCCAAGGCCAAGAGCGTGATCTTCCTGTTCATGTACGGCGGCCCGAGCCACATGGACACGTTCGACTACAAGCCCAAGCTGTACGCGCTCGATGGCAAGACCATCACCATCAAGACGTTCGGCCGAGGCGGCAAGAAGAACGAGGGGCGCGTCGTCGGGCCGAAGTGGAAGTTCCACCAGTACGGCGAGTGCGGCAAGTGGGTCAGCACCCTCTTCCCCAACCTCGCGACCTGCGTCGACGACATCGCCTTCCTGCACTCGATGACGGCCGACTCGCCGATCCACGGCTCGGCCATGCTCCAGATGAATACGGGCAAGATCCTCTCGGGGAGCCCCTGCCTCGGCTCGTGGGTCAACTACGGCCTCGGCAGCGTGAATGAGGACCTCCCCGGCTTCGTCGTCATGCTCGACCCCACCGGCGGGCCGATCAGCGGCGCCAAGAACTGGTCGAGCGGCTACATGCCCGCCTCGTACCAGGGGACGATCCTCCGCTCGGCCGGCGTGCCGGTGCTCGACCTCAACCGCGGCGAGGGGGTCTCGGAGTCGCGCCAGCGTCACCTGCTCGACACCTTGCACGCGTACAACAACGACCACCTCGGCCCCCGCGTCGACAACACGAACCTCTCGGCGCGGATCGCCAGCTACGAGATGGCCTACTCGATGCAGCGGCACGCCCCCGAGGCTGTCAACCTGGCCAGCGAGACCAAGGAGACGCAGGAGCTCTACGGTCTCAATGACAAGAAGACCGAGGATTTCGGCCGCCGCTGCCTGCTCGCCCGGCGCCTCGTCGAGCGCGGGGTCCGCTTCGTCCAGCTCTACGCCGGCGGGGCGCACAACGACAGCAACTGGGACGCCCACGGCGACCTCGAAGATAACCACAACTACCACGCCGGCCGCACCGACAAGCCGATCGCCGCGCTCCTGAAGGACCTCAAGCGTCGCGGGATGCTCGACGAGACCCTGGTCATCTGGGGGGGCGAGTTCGGCCGCCAGCCGACCGCCGAGTACGCGATGGGGACCGGCCGCGACCACAACGCCTATGGCTTCACCATGTGGATGGCCGGCGGCGGCATCAAGGGGGGCGTCAGCGTCGGCGAGACCGACGAGCTCGGCGGCGAGGCCATCAGCGACCGCCTGCACGTCAAGAACCTGCACGCGACCGTCCTGAACCAGCTCGGCGTCGACCCCAACCGCCTCTCGTACTTCTACAACGGCCTCGACCAGAAGCTCGTCGGGGTCGAAGGGGCCGAGCCGATCGCCTCGATCATCTGATCCGAGGCGTCGGTTGATGTTTAAAACCTGATCTGAGTCCGACCCCAAGCCCTCCGAGAGACGACCACGATGAGCATTGCCAGGGTGTTTTCGACCGCCGTGCTGATTGTCCTGGGCGGCGCCGGGGCCTCGGCCCTGGGCGAGGAGCGGGGCGGTCCACCGTATCGCGTGCTGGGCTCGGATCGAGATCGGGTCGCCATCGTCGGCGCCAGCGGCGAGGTGGAGTGGGAGTACCCCGTCCAGGGGACGCCCCACGACCTCGCCCAGCTCCCCAACGGCAACATCCTGCTGCCGAAGGACGCGACCACCATCGTCGAGGTCACGCCGAAGAAAGAGATCGTCTGGCAGTACACCGCGAAGCCGAAGGCCGGCTACAAGGGGCGGATCGAGGTCCACGCCTTCCTGCGCCTCGAGGACGGCTTGACCCTCGTCGCCGAGAGCGGCAACGGCCGGCTCGTGGAGGTCGACAAGGACGGCAAGATCGTCCGCGAGATCCCGCTCGTCCTCGACCATCCCGACCCGCACCGGGATACGCGGATGGTCCGCAAGCTCGACGACGGCCACTACCTCGTCTGCCACGAGGGGGACTCGGCGGTTCGAGAGTACGACGGCTCGGGCAAGGTCGTCTGGAGCTACACGCTCGACCTGGCCGGCCGTCCCCGATCCGACGGGCATGGACCTGAAGGGCACGGGACCGAGGTCTTCGGCGCCCTGCGGCTCCCGAATAAGAACACCTTGATTGCCGCCGGCAATGGCAACCGCGTGATCGAGGTCACCCCTGAGGGCAAGATCGTCTGGGAGGTCGGCCACGACGAGCTGCCCAACATCCGGCTCGCCTGGGTCACCACGCTCCAGGTCCTGCCCAACGGCCATGTCATCATCGGCAACTGCCACGCAGGCCCCGAGAACCCCCAGCTCATCGAGGTCGACGAGGCCAAGAAGGTCGTCTGGACCTTCAAGGACTTCCGCACGTTCGGCAACAGCCTCGCCGTCGCGCGGGTCCTTGACGTGAAGGGCAAGGTCCTCCGCTGAGATGCGTTAGGAGCGGAAGGCGTCTTCGCCGGCGCCGGCCTCGGCCGGCTCGCGATCGGGGCGGAAGTCTCTGAGGTCGACCCGAGGGGTTCGGCCCAGCACGAGGTCGGCGATCACCTCGGCCGTTCCCGGCGAGAGCTGGAGCCCCGACCGCTTGTGGCCGGAGGCGAGGAAGAGGTTCTCGAAGCCGGGCACGGCCCCGATGTAAGGCCGGGTGTCGATGCTGCCGGGCCGGAGCCCCGCCCAGGCCTTCTCGACCTCCGCCTCGGCCAGGCAGGGGCAGAGCTGGATGGCCTCGTCCAGGAGGGTCCGCACGCCGAGGCTGGTCGTCCTGGTGTCGAAGCCGGCGTCCTCCTCGGTGGCCCCGACGAGAATCCGGCCGTCGTCGCGCGGCACGAGGTAGTTCTTGCCGTGCTCGACGATGCGCCTCAGGAGCATCCGATCGCTCTTGAGGAGCACGATCTGACCCTTCAACGGTGGCGTGGGCGCGTCGACGCCGAGCGTCTTCAGCACGGAGGATGACCAGGCGCCCGCGGCGATGATCGCGCCGCCGCAGGGGATGCTCCCCTCCTCGGTGTGGAGTGCCGTGACCTTGCCGTCGGCGAATTCGAACCCGATGACTTCCCGGCCGGGCTGGAGCAGCCCCCCTTGCTTCGAGACCGCCGCCGCCAGGGCGCGGAGGTGCCGGGGGTTGCGGATCTGGCCCCGGTCGGCCAGGAAGTAGGCGACGCGCAGGTCGCGGCTCAAGGCCGGCTCGACGCGGTCGAACTCGTTCGGTAGGAGCCTTTCGAACGTGATCCCCTCCGTCCGCCAGCGCCCCGCGGCCGTCTTGAGGGCCAGTTCCTCGTCATCGGTGAAGGCGACGTCGACGCCCCCCGTCAGGCGATAGCCGTTGTCGATCCCCGTCTCCTCGAGCAGGCGGGCCGACCACTCGGGATAGAGCTTTGAACTCCAGGACCGCAACTCTCCCAGCGGGTGCCCGCCCGGCCTGACGCCTTCGGGCGGGATCAGGCCCGCGCCGGCCCAGGAGGCCTCACGGCCCAGCTCGCGGCGGTCGAGGACCGTGGTCCGGATCCCTTCCCGGCCGAGCACGTAGGCGATCGACAGCCCGATCACCCCGCCGCCGATCACGACGATATCAGTCGAATTCATGGACATCTTGGGTCGAATCTTCCGCTTATTTCCCGGGCGACTTGCCTCGACCGGGGTGTGCCTTGTCGTCGGCAGGCGCCAGGCGCCAGGCCTTTTCCGAGATGCGGAACATCCGCCGGCTCTCCGAGGCGAGGATCAGGTCGTTCCCCGACCAGCAGATCGCCTCGATGGCCTCCTGCGGATACCGCAACGTTCCCACGAGCTTCCAGGTGTCCCCTTCACCGCGCTCGTAGACCCGGCTCACCTGATACGAGCAGACCGCCAGACGCTTACCGTCAGGCGTCAGGTCGGCGCCAGTGGCCGGCTCGCGGAAGCCTGGGAGCTTGCCCAAGCTCTCGGGGATCACCGGGCTGAGCAGCTTCCCCGGGGGGTCGAACGGGACGTTGAAGAGTTCCGCGACCTTCTCGTCGCGATGCTTGGAAATGACGAGCGTCCGCCCGCGGTCGATGAAGAGGCTCTCCGCGTCGAAGCGAGAGTCCTTATCGGCGAACTGGTAGAAGCTCGTTTTGAGCACCTTGAGGGGCCCGGCGCTCGCCTTGGAGGGGTCGGGCTCGTCGACTTGGTAAATCACCCTCAGGGGGAGCTTCGTGCCGTTGTTGCCGATCTCGCCGATGTAGAGGTGCCCGGCGTCGTCGATCGCGATGTCTTCCCAGTCGATGTTGGGGATCGCGACCGCGTACTCCCGGACGAGCGTGCCGTCTCGCTTCACGGCATAGAGGCTCGGGGCGTTGCCCGAGTCGTTGTGGACCCAGAAAATCCCGGGGAATCGACGGCTCTCGACGATCCCCGACGCCTCCTTGATCGGCCGATGATCGAGCTTGCCGAGCGGTTCGAGCGCACTCGGCGCATCCCCCTTGAAGAGTACGAACAGCAGGATCAGGCTCGACATCATCGCGAATCGCCTCTCTGGGTGACCGGGCTTACCGATCCTAGCAGAGCGTCCGGCCCTTTGGCCACCGAGACACGTCCGCGCTCGCAGTGAGTCGTCGAAAACTTGCCGGGGCGGGCCTGGACATCGCTCGCAAGTGCGGGACTGACGCGATACTCTCGGAACGCGTCGCAATGCGACGAAATCGAGACGGCCCCCGACTCTTCGAGGCTCGAGAAACGTCCCATGGAAATGCCGCAGGTCCGGCCGGGAAAGGTCGAGCACACCGAACCCCTGCCGCGCGTCGTCGCCTTCTTCTACAACAGTGCGCAGGGGAACGCGGCCATCCAACTCCTCACCGCCATCGGCGTCCCCAACGATCGCCTGGGGGTCACGCCCCCCGAGTGCATCGAGGGGGGCCAGGGCATGATCCTCTCGGTCGCCTGCCTCGACGAGACGATGATGGGCCGGGTCGAACAGGTCTGCCGCCAGCAAGGGGCGGCCATCCATCGCCGTGGCTCCTGATCGGCATCGGCCCGAGCGAGTTTTTCTTCCCCCTCAGCCCCGCACCCCTACCCCCGAGGCCCACCTCCATGAAGAAAGCCAAGACCCTCCGGCGGATCCTCGTCGCCGCCGCACTGCCACTGGTTGCTGTCGCCCTCTCGGCGGGCGCCGCGAAGGATCCGATCCCCTCGTTCGCCAGGGAGCTCCCGCAGGTCAAGTCGGGCGAGCCGATCCTCGCGTTCAACGGCAAGGACCTCTCGGGCTTTTATGTCTACACCCATGATCACCACTACGAAGACCCGCTGAAGGTCTTCACGGTGAACGACGGCATCATCCGCGTCTCGGGCGAGGAATTCGGCGGGTTCGCCACTCGCGAGGAATACTCCGACTATCACCTGATCGCCGAGTGGCGCTGGGGCGACAAGACCTGGGAGCCCCGCACGAAGGCCGCCCGCGACTCGGGCATCCTGCTCCACTGCGTCGGCCCCGATGGCGCCGCGGGGGGGCACTGGATGGAGTCGCAGGAGTGCCAGATCATCGAAGGGGGCTGCGGCGACCTCCTGATGGTCGCGGGCAAGGGCAAGCCGACGCTCTCCTGCGAGACCGTCGTCAAGGCCGACAAGCAGCTCTATTACTCCAAGGGGGGCGAGAAGGTCACGAAGAACGCCGGCCGCTACAACTGGTGGGGCCGGAACCTCAAGTGGACCGACACGATCGGCTTCCAGGACGAGTACGGCGTCGAGAAGCCGCATGGCGAGTGGAACCGGCTCGAGGTGATCTGCAAGGGGGACACGATCACGAATATCATGAACGGCTACGTCGTCAACGTCGGGACCGGCTCGAGCCTCACCAAGGGCAAGATCCAGTTCCAGTCGGAGGCCGCCGAGATCTTCTTCCGCAAGATCGAAGTGCGTCCCCTGCTGCCCTGACGCCGCCCCGACCGAGCCGGGCTGTCCGGGCATCGGCTCAAGTCGCCCTCTCGACTTATCGGCGTCCTTCGATATCGTTCTCGTGGGAGATTTGCACCTCGTTGCATCCACGCTACAATATGATGCATGTGCTACATCCGTAGTCGTTGGGGATCGAGCCCGATGGCCGCACGCAGTGACGTCCTCCGACGGATCGTTCTGACCCTCGTCTGCCTCTCCTGGGGCGTCGAGGGGAGCGTTCGCGCCGAGGTCGATCCCGCGGCGGCCCGAGGCGTTGCCTATCTCCGTTCCCACGTCGCGAATCAGCAGGTGGGCGAATCGGCCTTGATCGGCCTCGCGCTGCTCAAGGCCGAGGTCCCGGCGACGGATCCGGTCGTCGCCGCCTGCGCCGCGAAGGTCTTGCAACGCTTCTCGGGCGGGTACGTGCCCGAGCGACGGGGTGGCCACGACGTCTACGAGGCGGCCGTGGCCACGATGCTGCTCTCGAACCTCGATGGCGGTCAGCGCAACGCTGTCGAATCCCTCGCCCAGTATTTGATCAGCAAGCAAAAGGCCAACGGCTCCTGGGATTACGACAATCGGACCCAGGGGGATACCTCGATCTCGCAATACGCCGTCCTCGGCCTCTGGGAGGCCGAGAACGCCGGCGCCACCATCCCGCCGGGCGTCTGGGATCGGGCGGCCCAGTGGTTCCTGTCGGTGCAGTCGCCCCAAGGGGGATGGTCGTATCACCCGGGCGACGGTGCGTATCGCGAGACCATCTCCATGACGGCCGCGGGCGTGGGCAGCCTCCTGATCTGCCGCCGGCAGCTCGCGCCCCTGCGCAAGGCACCTGATGCCCCGAGCACCCTGCTCGTCGCGCTCAGCCCCCAGGGGTCGCCCGCCCATTACGACGTGCAGACGTCCACCGCCCGGATCGATCAGGCCGTCCGCGCGGGCATCGGATGGATCTCGAACAACTTCCCGCTGGCGAACACGGGAGTCTTCGGCCCCTCGACCTATTACGGCCTCTACGGCATCGAGCGCATCGGGGCCCTGGCCGAGCGCGAGTCGCTGGGGCGCGTCAACTGGTTCGAACAGGGCCGGGGCTACATCAATTCGAGCCAGGGGCAGGACGGATCCTGGACCGGGACCCACGGCGTGCAGATGAACACGGTCTGGGCGATCCTCTTCCTCACGAGGTCGACGGCCAAGTCCCTCCGTCGCGTCGAGGTCAAGCGGCTGGGCGCGGGGACGCTGCTCGGCGGTCGCGGACTGCCGAAGGACCTCTCGAGCATGACGGTCGCCGGCGGCCGCGTGGTCTCGCGCCCGATGAATGGCGCGGTGGAAGGGATGCTCGCCGTGATCGAGGATCCGCGGGCCCAGGACACGGAGGCCGCGCTCGCCGGACTGGTCGGGCGCTACCAGACGCAGGGGCCGAACGTCCTGCGTCCCCAGAAGGACCGGTTCCGCAAGATGCTCAAGGACAGGGATCCGGGGGTCCGCCGGGTCGGCGCCTGGGCCCTCGGCCGGACGGGAGACATGGACGTGGTCCCCAGCCTGATCGACATGATCACCGACCCCGACGAGGAGGTGGTCTCCGAGGCCAAACTCGGGCTCCAGATCCTCAGCCGCAAGATCGCGGGGCTCGGGCCCTCGACCCCCTCGACGCCCGACGAACGCCAGCAGGCCGCGAAGCGCTGGCGCGAGTGGTACGCCGCCATCAGGCCGCTCGACCTGGAAGGGCAGGAGGAGACGGGGACCGTGGGCACCTCCCCGACGCTCCCGACATCGACCGGTTCATCCCCCCGGAGCCCGAGATGAGCCAGGAACCATTGAACACGACGACACCCCCTGCCCCAGACCCGATGCAACCCCAGGTACGCGGGGAGTCGCTCTACGACCGCGTCAGCTCGTTCCTGATGGCCCTGGTCGTCGGGGCGACCCTGGTCGTGGGATGGCTCTGGCTGATCTACCAGACGAACCAGGCCTATGCCTCGCGAGTCACCGCGCCCCTGGAGATCGTGGAGGTCTTCGGCGGCGGCGGAGGGAGCCCCGACGGGACCCCCGGCTCGACCGAGAAGGTCGACATCGCCGGCGCGGACGTGGCCGCCCAGGCCTCGAACAATGAAGAGGCCCCGGGCGCGTTCGAAGAGCCATCCGTGCAGCAGACCCCGGCCGCCATGCTCGAGGCCGTGGCCGAGGCGGGCCAGAACCTCGCCGAGGTCGACCTCGGAGCCGTGATGCCCAGCGGCGGGTCGGTCGCCACCGGCCGACGAGCCTCCAAGTTCGGCACCGGAGGCCCCGGCCTCGGATTCGGCCCGGGGGATGGCGGCGTCCCTCGCGAGCAGCGCTGGAGCATCGTCTACAACCCCGGCCAGACGGCCGACGAGTACGCCCGGCAGCTCGACGCGCTCGGGGTCGAGCTGGCCGTCGTCTCGGGCAATCAGCTCACATACGTCTCCCACTTCTCCGAGGACACGCCCCACAAGCGATCGGGCAGCGGGCAGGGAGATAGCCGGCTCTATTTCCTCTGGCAGGGGCGCGGGCGCAAGGCGTCGGACATCGCCCTGCTGAGCAAGGCGGGCATCGACGTCGGCGAGGGGGTCGTCATCCAGTTCTATCCCCAGAAGGTCGAGAACGAGCTCGCCCAGCTCGAGAAGCGGTTCAAGGGCAGGGATCCCGCGGAGATCCGCGTCACTCGCTTCAGCGTCGTCCCCGACGGGGACAGCTATGGGTTCGTCGTGCTGGCGCAGGAGACGCTCCGTTAAACGCAGGCTCAACGTTCGAATCGAAGTCTTTGCAGTCCCATCGAATCGTCCACCTTTCGCGACAGGCTGGCCCATACGAGAGGGCCGTCTCCAACGTTCCGATCCGCGGGGTTGACCAAGCTGCATGGCCACACTCGAAGTTCATAATGGACAGGGGCAGGTGCATCGCGTCGAGATCTCGCGGGATCAGACGGTGCTCTTCGGCTCGAGCCCGAAGTGCGACATCGTCCTGACCGGCGAGGGCGTGCTCCCGTTCCATGGCCGGATGCGCTGGCGGACCGAACGGTACAAGGTCGACGCCTTCCCCGCCGCCGAGTTCCTGGAGGTCAACGGCCGGCGGATGACCTCGGCCAGCGTCCGCGAGGGGGACGAGATCACCGTCGGCCCCTGCCGGATCTTCATGATCTACGCCGACGAGGACCTGCCGCGCGACGATGCGACCCGGGTGATGGCGACCCCCATCCTCCTGAACCCCTCGGCGAGCAACCCCCCGGCCGCCTCCTCCCGCCCCAGGCCCGCCCTGCCGGTCGAGCGCAAGGAGGAGAAGGTAAAGCCGAAGAAAGAGGAGAGTAAGAAGCGGGAGTCGGGCTTCGCCGCGGAAGACGCCCTCGGCTTCGCGCGAAGCTCCAAGAAAGAGGCCAGGGCCGAGCAGGCGATCACCGACGCGGCGAACGCCAAGTCCAAAGGGCAGCACCCCAACGCCCTCAAGCGTTTCTTCTCGGGCCGGCAGTCGGCCCCCGGCGAAGAGACGATCCTGAACTCCCCGCTGATCATCGGCCTCGTGGGCTCGCTGGCCGTCCTGATCGTGGCCGGCATCTTCCTCCAGGGGGTGATCTCCCGGACCATCACCACCAGGCTCTTCCAGCGCGGGGTGGAGAGCCTCGACGACGGCGACTATCGCAACGCCATCCTCCGATTCGAGGAATACCTCGAGCGGAAGCCGAAGGACGCCAAGAATGTGAGCAAGGCCAGGGTCTTCCGGGCCCTGGCGAACGTCCGCCAGTTCACGACCGCCTCGGGCGCCTCCTGGTCCAACGCCCTCGACGCCGCCCGCGAGATGATCGACACGGTGAGCGACGAGCCCGCCTATGTCGACTCGAGCACCGACCTCGACGACCAGGTCATCAAGGCGGGCGAGGCCCTCGCCGATCGGGCGAAGATCTCGGGCGATCCCAAGGTCCTGGCCGAGGCAGAGTCGGCGAGGGCGCTCCACGCCAGGATCACCGGCTCGGTGGCCGAGGAACTGCTGAAGCACTCCAAGTACCTGCCGAAGCTCGCCGAGGCCCGCGCGGCGGTCGTCAAGGCGGGGATCCGCACGAAGGCCCTGGCCGCGATGGATGCGGCGATCACGGCCGGATCCTCGGCCGGGGTCTACGAGGCCCGCGACACGCTCGTGCATCAGTACGCCGACCTCGCCGAGGACCGCGACCTCGTCGCCAGGCTCAAGCAGGCCAACGAACTCGTCCGCAAGGCGGTGAAGCTGGACCCTTCGAGACGCCCCGCGGAGAAGGAGCCGCACGACGACAAGCTCGGCCCCCTGACCTCGCTCGTGATGCGCTGGCCGAACCTGGCGAAGCCGACGAGCCCGTCCACGTCGCGCGTCTTCGCGATCGCCGACGGGATCGCGTACGGGCTCGACGGGGGCAGCGGGGCGCCGCTCTGGCAGTACCCGGTCGGCCTCTCCTCCGCGTTCCCGCCCCAGGCGATCCCGGGGGGCTCGACCGCGCTGGTCTTCGACGGGATCCATCAGGAGCTCGTGCGGCTCGACGCCAGGACCGGCGCGCTCGTCTGGAGGCAAGGGACCGAGGAGCCGATCACCGACCCTCCCCTGGTCCTGGGGAATCAGGTGATCCAGGCGACGCCGAGCGGCAAGCTCCTCTTCCTCGACCTGAACTCGGGAGAGATCCGCGGGACCTTGAACCTGGGGCTCCCCCTCGGCAGGACGCCGGTCAGCGACGAGGCCGGGCAATTCCTCTACGTCCTCGCCGAGCGCGACTGCCTCTTCATCCTGACGCGCGACCCCCTCGCCTGTGCCTCGGTGGAATACCTCGGGCACCCGATCGGCTCGGTGTTGAGCCCCCCCTCGCGACAGGGGCGATATCTGATCATCCCCGAGAATGATACGCTGTTGAACAGTCGTTGGCGGATCTTCGTGCTGGACGCCGAGGGGGCCAAGATCCGGCCCGTGCAGCAGATCGAGGTCCCCGGCTGGACCTGGAGCGCCCCGGGGGCCTTCGGCTCGGTCCTCTGGACCTCGGGCGATCGCGGAGGGCTCTCGGCCTATGCCGTGGGGGCCTACGAGGCCAAGACCCCCTTGCGGCCGATCGCGAAGCTCGTCCACGAGGCCAAGCCCACCGGCCCGACCTACGCCCTCGCCCGCTCCGAGACCGAGGTCTGGCTGAGTTCGAGCCGGAGCGGGCGCTACGACCTGAACCCGGAGACCGGCCAGATCCGACCGACCTGGTCGATCGCCGAGGCCGGCCCTGCTCTCGCACCGATCCAACTCGCCGGGCCCCTGGCCGTGCTGACGCAGCAGATCTCGGAACGGCCGGGAGTCCTCGTCTGCGGGGTCGAGCCCCAGAAAGGCACGGTGCGCTGGCGGACCGTCCTTGGTTCCCCCTGGGTCGTGCAGCCGACCGACGCGAACCCCTCGAAATCCCTGACCACCCTGGGGATCGACGGCCAGACGATCGCCCTGGAGCCCGACCAACTCAAGGCGGGCGGGTTCATCGAGACCCTCCTGCCTCGGCCCGGAGAGTTCAGCCTGCCCCCAGGCCCCTTGCGGCGTCTCGACGGCGACAACTTCACCATCCTCCTGGCCGGCGACAAACCGCGATCGCTCCTGCTGGGAGGCCCGCAGGAGCCCTTCCGCTGGGTCGAGCTCCCCGTCGCCCTGGCCGCGACCCCCATCGTCTGGCAGAAGGGCCTGCTCCTGCCCGGCGAGGATGGCCGCGTCTACCTGATCGACCCCAGGACCGGCCAGTCGCGGGCGGAACCGTACGTCCCCCCCTTCGATCGCGAGCACCCGACCCTCTGGCGAGGCGCCCTCCGACTCGAAGATGACACGATCGCCCTCGTCGACGAATCGGGCCGGCTCCGCCGCCTGACGCTCCATGCGGAGGGACGCCCGCGGCTCGTCGTCAACTCGGAGGTGAACCTCAAGGAGCCGCTCTCGAAGGATCCTGTCTCGACGGGAGGCGCGGTGGTCATCACCACGGTGGATAACCGGGTCCGGAGCCTCGCCGCCCGCGACTTCAGCCCGGTCGGGGCCTGGCCGCTCTCGGCCCCCCTCGCCCAGCCGCCGCTCGCGATCGACGGTCGGGCATTCATCGCGACGCGCGATGGCAAGGTCCTCGCCCTGGCCCCCGACGGCCAGCGGCTCTGGTCGATCACCCTCAAGAATGGCACGCCGCTCGGGCCCCCAGTCTTGCGCGAGGAGACGGCCTACTTCCTCTGCAAGAACGGCACCGTCGAGTCACGCTCGCTCAACGACGGCGTCCTGCTCGACCAGATCCCCCTGGGCTCGACCCCCGGCGGGGACCTCGTCGGATCCGGCTCCCAGCTCCTCATCCCGGTCGCCGCCGGGTCGCTCCGCGTCCTCTCGAGCCCGGGCACCTCCCAGTCCGAGGGAGCCAAGCCATGAACAAGCAATATGCGGATTCGCGTGACCATATTTTACGAATGAAATTTCTGTGCAAGCCTTTATTTGCGCTCCTCGGCCTCTCCCTGGCGCTCGGTCTGGCTCTCGAGATGCCGATGCCCGCGCTCGGCCAGGGGAGCGACGACCCGATCCCCAAGGACCTCCTGCGGGCGACCCCCTTCGACCGCGTCACGCTGAATGACGGCAAGGTGCTCCTGGTCGACCCGATCAGCCCCCGCCCGTTGCCGCCGTTCGACCCCTTGAAGGAGAAGTCTCGCCCCGAGGCGAGCAAGGTGGGCAACGTATTCATCCCCGGCGAGCGCGAGAAGCTCGGCCTGCCGAAGGAAGAGGAGGAGAAGCAGGTCCCCCCCAGCCAGGTGGAGATTCCCCTCCACCTGCTCCAGGGGGAGATCCGCGACTACAAGATCAAGCGAGGACTCATCAAGAAGGTCGAATACTTCGAGGATTTGCTGCTCGCCGACGGCGAGCGCCTCGTCCGCGCCGGAGACTTCGCCAAGGCCTTCGAATCGTACCTCCGGGTGCAGAACCGGCAGGGGAACTGGCCGGGGCTCGATGATCATGTGAATCAGCTCCTCTTCGAAGAAGGCTCGGCCGCGCTCCGGGACGGCGACGGCGAGCGGGGCGTCCGGCTGCTCCGGGAGCTCTTCGCGAGGAAGCCCAAGTACCCCGGCGTCTCCGACAAGCTCGCCACCGCCTACGGCACCCGCGCCTCGCGTGCGTTCGACCTCGGGCTCTACGCCAAGGGGCGGCGGATCCTCCACGAACTCGAGCCCCTGGCCCCGAATCACCCGACCCTGCGCGAGGTCCAGTCCCGCTTCATCACCAGGGCGCAAAAGCTCGCCGAGGACGCCGGGAAGGCCAGCGGCGACCGTCGGCTCGACATGCTCGTCGAGGGCCTGCGGGTCTGGCCGACCCTGGAAGGCCTGGGCGACCGCTACGCGACCTCCTTCCGCGAGGAGACGACGCTGGACGTGGCCGTCACCGACGTCCCGCACCCGATCGGGCCCTGGATCGAGACCCCGGCCGACGAGCGGATCAACAGGCTCCTCTTCCTGCCCCTCTTCGCCCACGACGACGAGGATTCGATCCAGGGGAAGGCCCACGGGCAGCTCGCCTCGGGGCTCGAGTCGGGGGACCTCGGCCGCAAGCTCGTGGTCTCGATCCGCAAGTCGATCCCGTGGTCGGACGGCTCGCGCCCCGTCTCCTCGGCCGACGTCGCCCGCGCCTTCATCGACCGGGCGAGCCCGACGTCGCCCGCCTTCAACGCGCGCTGGGCCGAGAACCTCAAGCAGGTCGAGACCCCCGACGACTCCAAGGTCGAGATCCAGCTCGCCCGGGCGCTCCTGAAGCCGGCCTCCTGGCTGATCATGCCGGTCGGCCCGGCGCACGCGGGGTTCGACGGCCGGGTCGTGATGGGGGACCAGAGCCGCGTGGTCGTCGGCGACGGCCCCTATCAGTGGAGCGCCTCGAACGAGACGTCGATGGTCCTCCGGGGGGCCAAGGGGATGAAGATCCGGCGGATCCGTGAGCTGGTCCTCCCGAGCGCCGAGGCCTGCATCGGTTCGCTCGTGCGGGGCGACATCAGCCTGCTCGAGCACGTCCCCTCGTACCGGGTCGCGAGCCTGGCCTCGCAGGCCGACATCAAAATCGGCCGCTACTCGAGGCCCTCGTTGCATCGGATCGCCCTCGACGGCAGGACCCCCGCCCTGCGCAATCGCGCCCTGAGGCGCGGGATCTCGTACGCCGTCGACCGCCGGACCCTGCTGGAAGAGACCTTGCTGAAGCACCCGCCCGACGCCGCGAACCTCGTCTCCGACGGCCCGTTCGCCAAGGGGAGCTATGCCGATGCGGTCGGGATCGAGCCGTTCACGTTCGACCCCTACCTCGCCAAGATGCTCGTCGCCGCGGCCAGGAAGGAGATGGGGGGGAACCCGATCAAGCTCACGCTGGAATACCCCGCCCTCCCCGAGGCGCAGGCCGTCATCCCCAAGATCGTCGAGGTCCTCAAGGTCATCGGCCTGGAGATCACGACGAAGGAATGGCCCGAGTCGCAGCTCGAGGCCGAGTTGCGGAGCGGCCGACGCTTCGACCTGGCCTATCGCGCCTCCAGGCCGGAAGAGCCGGTCCTCGAGGCCGGCCGGATGCTCTGCCCCGGGTATGACGCGCCGTCGAGCGGCGATGCCCTCGCCTCCGTCGCGAGCCCGAGGATCCTGCAGCTCCTGCTCCAGCTCGAACGCGCCCCCGAGTGGCCGACCGCGAAGGGGATCGCCACGCAGATCGACGCCGAGACGCGCGACGAACTGCCGGTGATCCCCCTCTGGCAGCTCGAGGATCACTACGCCTGGCGGACCCGCCTGCAAGGCCCGCCCGAGGTCGCCGACACGCTCTATCAAGGGATCGAAACCTGGGAGATCCAACCGTGGTACGCCAAGGACCCCTGGTGAGCCTGGCCTCGCTCTGCCTGGCCCTGGGCCTGTCGACGCTGCCCTTAATCGGGGCGGAGCCGACCCCCGCGGCCGTGCCGCCACCAGCCTCGGCCCCGACAGCGGCGGCCCCGACCCCGGCCACCGCGCCGTCGCCGAGCCCCGCGGAAACCGTCCCCATCGACCGCCGGCCTTACCGGATCGAGGTCCACTTCGGCGTCGATCCCGCCGCCCGGATCGACGCCAGGCGGCTCGAGCTGATCCAGGTCGCGTGGACCCGGCTGGTCGATCGGTTCGTCGGCCCCCCCTGGGATTTGAAGATCGTCGAGGGGGACGACCCGATCGGGCTGCTCGAGCTGGGCACGGTCACGACGGAGCCCCTCGCGAAGGCGGGGAGCGGCTTCGACAAGGTCTGGATCCTCCAGCTCCAGATGCAGGGGGGCCGGCTCGCCCTGGTCGGCCGCGAGTACGACGTCTTCCTCAGGCGCCTGGGGCCGCTCCGGCATCGCGTGGTCGAGTTCCCCTCGGATCTCCCTCGCGAGCTGCTGCGGCTCTCGCTCGACGTCTTCAACCCGATCGCGGAGATCGGCGAGCCAGCGGGGGGCGGGGTCTCGGTCACCGTCCACGGCTCGTCGATTCCCCCGGCGAGCCCCACGGGGCAGGTGGTCAAGACGGGCACCGTCTTCGAGCCGCTGCGCCTGGTTTATCAGCCCGACGGCAGCAACCGGATCCTCAAAATTCCGTTCACGTATTTGCGCGCCGAGACGTTGAGCAGTCCGGGCGCCCATTGCGCCATCGTGAGCGCCCTGCGCGACCCCTTGACGAAGCGGATCGCCCGCAAGAACACGATCTACGCACTCGGGATCAAGCCGGGCGACCTGCCGACGCGGCTCCGGTTCGTCACCCGCGCGGACAAGGCCCCGGCGGCCGGGTACACCCTCACCGCCCGCTCGGTCCCCGACGGCGCTCCCCAGGACGTGGGCACCACCGACCGCGACGGCCGCGTCGTGCTCCAGCCGGGGATCACCGACGGCCTCGTGATCCTGCGGCTCCTCGCCGGCAACGTCGAGCCGATGGTGGAGGTCCCCCTCATGCTCGGCGAGGGGACCGACGAGCGGGTCATCCCCTTCGACCCGAGGCCCGAGACCGTCGCTCTCGAGACCCAGCTCGACTCGCTCCGGGACGCCGTGCTCGACCTCGTCGCCAGGCGGTCCCGACTCGAGTCGAGGCTCAAGGCCCGGTCCGAAGGCGAGGACTGGACGGGGGTCGCCGAGGCGCTCAAGGAGTTCGCCTCGCTCCCGCCCCGCGCGAAGTACGCGGACCGCCTCGCCAAGCTCAAGGAGGACGCGACGGTCGAGCAGGCCAGGACGAAGGCGGCGATCCTGACCAAGACCGCCCAGGCCCAGCTCTCCGACCTCCAGGCCCTGATCGACCGCTACCTCGACGACGAGGTGGTCAAGGCCTACACCGAGGCGCTCGAGCGTGCCAAGGAAGAGGAGGCCGAGAAGGCGAAGGCGAAGTCCAAGGCGACGAAGAAGCGCTGAGCAATGTCGACAATCAACGCCCTCCCCCGGCTCAGGCCGGGTTCGCGCTGGGGGGCTCGGGCTCTTCCTGTGCCGGGCTGCCCAGGCTGAAGAGGTTGGCGAGCTTAGCCCCGCCCCGGAAGAGGCGCTGGAGGGCCGGCGTCGAGAGGCGGTCGATCTGGCTGTACCAGGCCGTGACCATGCTCGTGAACTCGAGCATCTTCTCGAGCTGCTCCCGCGTGTACTGCTCGGCGGGGCCGCCGGCCTTCGCCTCCCGGACGCAATGCTCCAGGAGCGCGATCGTCGGATCCATCTCCCGGCGCTTGCGCTCGGCCATGATGACCCGGAAGGTCTCCATCACGTCCTTGAGCGCTTCGAACCGGTCTCGGCGGTCGCCGATGATGTGGACGCGCTTGACCACACCCCAGGTGATCAGCTCGCGCAGGCTCGTCGAGACGTTGGAGCGGCTGACGTCGAGCAGCTTGCTGATCTCCTCCGCGTCGAGCGCCTGCGGCGAGACGAACAGCAGGGCGTGGACCTGGGCCATGGTACGGTTGATCCCCCAGGCCTGGCCCATCTCGCCCCAGTGGAGGACGAATTTCTGTGCAGCAGGAGTCAATGTCACGGTAAATTCCGTTCGGTCTGCCCAAACAGTCTCTACCGAAAGAATACTCGAATGGCGACGAGGGCATCAAGCTTGAGGAGTGTTCCAAGCCGGTCCCTCGGAATCCGTACTGGAAAAGTTGAGTTGATCTACCCGCCTTTTTCGAAATGGGTTATTGGAGAATCCGCAACCCGGCCTCGACACGGTGGTTGGCCCCGACTGAGACGAAAGGGCAGTCCGCCGAAGCCTGTGAGAGAGTGCGGATTGCGCTGGTTTTGCAGTTGTTGACCGACTGGCCCCCCGAATCGGCCGGCAAACGGGTCATGGATTGACCTCGAGCCGGCCCGATAAAGAGAGAGTCGCCTCGCTAGTCCGAGCCTGCGTCGAGCCCCGGCTCGATCCCGTTCCCCAAATTCCAAGTGACGCACCGCCACATCCGTTCGCCATCCTCAGGGATGGGGGTGAACCGACGTGAAGATCGCCGCCGCAGCCATCCAGCTCTCGTGTGAACCACTCAGCGTCGCGGCCAATATCGGCCGGGCGGACGCCCGAATCAAAGAGGCCCGGGATGCCGGCGCCGAGCTCGTCGTCCTGCCCGAACTGTTCAACACGGGCTATGGGCTCTGTCCCGACTATACGCCTTACGCCGAGGATCGCGATGGGCCGACGCTGGCCCACCTCCGCGAGCGTAGCAGGCGCTGGAAGATGGGGATCGCCGCGGGCTTCGTCGAGCGCGAAGGCCGGCACCTCTACGACTCGCTCGCCTTCGTCATGCCCGACGGCGACACGCAGATCTACCGCAAGCGCAACCTCGTCTTCTGGGAGAGGTTCCGCTTCGCGCCCGGTCGCAAGCCGTTGATCGTCAACTCCCCCTGGGGTCGGATCGGCTTCGCCATCTGCGCGGACATGATCTACCGGAAGGTTTGGCGGGACTATCGGGACCGGATCGACCTGGCCATTGTCTCGGCGGCCTGGCCCGACTTCGCCGATCGCGAGACCGGTCGCAAGCACTGGCTTTTCGGTCACGTAGGCCCGCTCTCGGGCGCGATCCCGGGGAAGGTGGCCAGCGACCTGGGCATCCCCGTGATCTTCGCGAACCAGTGCGGGCACACGCAGACCGTGATCCCGGTCCTCACGACGAAGATCGCCGATCGTTTCGCGGGCCTCAGCAGCATCAGCGACGGCCGACACGGGCCGATGATGATCGCGGGGGTCGAGGAAGAAGTCCTGATTTCATCCATCACCATCCATCCCCAGCGAGGACTGAAGACATGGCGTTCTACGTCCCCCTCGGCTTCCGCGGAATTTGCTTCCAGGTCGGAACTCTCCTGATCACGGTCTTCGGCGGTGTCGTCTACTGGCGCGCCAGCCGTCGCCGGACCCTGAGCATCGTCCCCGTGATCCTGAATTTCGACCTGGGCGAAGGCGACCTCCTGCCGATCGGAGATTGACGGCGACGGCCGGATCCTTGCAAGATGACGCAAGGGTCTCGCAACCCGTCGGACCCTGACGCGGACCCATTCGCGGCCTCAATCCCCCCGAAGCCGATGCGCCGGCGCCAGCCGAGGCGAGTCGTGCCCATCCCGTCGCGGGCCTTCGCCTCCAGATCGGGAAGGCTCCACGAGTCTCGTCGGCCTTTGCGGTAGTAAGATCGCGGACACACGGCAAGTCGGCCGGGCGTGCCGCTCGCCAAGGCGGACCAGGCGTCGCGGCGGCTTGATTCCCGAGAGACCACCTGGAAGAGGGATCGACGATGTGTGGAATCGCCGGAGCCTTGGACTTGACCGGCACCCGAGAGTTCCCCGTGCAACGACTCCTCGCCATGACCGGGGCGATCGCACACCGAGGGCCGGACGACGAGCAATTCCATAGCGAGCCCGGCGTCATGCTGGGCGCACGCCGGCTGTCGATCATCGACCTCGCGGGCGGGCGTCAGCCGATCCCCAACGAGCGCGGCGACATCTGGGTCGCCTTCAACGGCGAGCTCTTCGAGTACCCCGAGCTCCGCGAGGAGCTCCTTGGCCGAGGGCACCGGCTCTCCACCCATTGCGACACCGAGGCCTGGGTCCACCTCTACGAGGACCTCGGCGAGGGGATGTTCGAGAAGGCTCGCGGCCAGTTCGCCGTCTCGCTCTGGGACCGCGAAAACCGCACCCTGATCCTCGGCCGAGACCGCGTCGGGATCTGCCCGCTCTATTACACCGAGCGCGACGGCTGGCTCCTCTGGGGCTCGGAGATCAAGGCCCTGCTCTCCTCGGGCATGGTCGAGGCCCGCCCCGACCACAAGGGGATCGACCACCTCTTCTCGTTCTTCTGCGCGGGGACCACGCGGACGTTCTTCGACGGGATCAAGTCCCTCGCCCCCGGCCACTACCTCAAGATCAAGGATGGGCGCGTCGAGGTCAAGAAGTACTGGGATCTCGACTTCCCCGACGCCGGCGACGAGCGTCGTCTCGACGACCCGAGGCCCCTGGTCGACGAATTCGAAGAAGTGCTCCGCCGGTCGGTCGAGCGCCGGCTCCGCAGCGACGTGCCGGTCGTCAGCTACATCAGCGGCGGGCTCGACTCCACCGTCGTCCTCGGCATGAGCAGCAGGCAGCGGGGCGAGGCGGTCCCCTCGTTCACCATCGGACTCGACAACGCCGGCCCCGACGAGCGCTCGGAGGCGACCGAGGCTGCCGACGTGCTCGGCTCGAAGCTGACGATGGTGACGATGGACAAGGACAAGATCGCCAACGCCTTCCCCGAGCTCACCGTGGCGGCCGAAGGCCCGGTCCTCGACACCTCGTGCGCGGCGCTCATGCGGCTCGCCCAGGCCGTTCACGGGCAAGGATATAAGGTGGTCTTGACCGGCGAAGGGGCCGACGAGGCGCTCGCCGGTTACGTCTGGTTCAAGACTCAGAAGGCGCGGGACTCGGTCATCAACAGCGTGGGGCCGTTCCTGCCCCGCCTGACCCGCAAGTTCCTGCTCACGGCGATCGGCGGCGGCTCGGCCCACCGGCCCTCCGAGCGTGCAATCGGCGGTGTTAGAACAGCCCAGCAAGATATGTACGAGCTCATCGGGCAGGCCCGTTCGATCCTCTACACGCCCGGGATGTGGAGCAAGCTCGGGGATCACAACCCGTATGGCGACCTCAGCATCACCAACGACCGCATCGGGAGCTGGCACCCGCTGAACCAGTCGCTCTACGTCGGCTACAAGGTGATGCTCGCCGGGCTGCTGATGATCTCCAAGGGGGATCGCATCGCCATGCACTCGTCGGTGGAGGCCCGCTACCCGTTCCTCGATGATGACGTGATCAAGTTCTGCGCGGGCATCGACCCGAACTACAAGCTGCACGGCCGGACCGAGAAATGGATCTTGCGCCAGGTCGCGGCCAAGACCCTCCCCGCGCAGATCGCCAATCGGCCGAAGACGATGTTCCGGGCCAGCCTCTCGCAGACGTTCCTCGGGCCGAAGCGCCCGGCCTGGGTCGACCAGCTCCTCAGCCCCGAGTCGCTCAGCAAGACGGGCTACTTCGACCCGAAGGTCATCGCCCGCGAGCGGTTCTTCCAGACCCACATGCCCAGGATCACCGCGCGTCGGTTCGTCTTCGACGTCGGCCTGACCTGCGTCGTCTCGACCCAGCTCTGGCACCACATCTTCTGCGGCGGCGGCCTCTGCGACCTCCCGACCTGGACCCCCAACTTCCAACCGAAGCCGTTCGTCCAGGCGGCCGTGGCCTGACATGAATTAATGTTAATGAAAACGCCTCTCGATCATTCGGGAGGCGTTTTCATGTGGAACATCGTTTGGCTTCGAGAGGTGCCGACGCCTCACTCCGGCACGAGCGAGTTGAGCAGCATCCCGTGGATGGCCGTCATGTCGAGCAGGCCCTCGCAGGTCGGCTCCGGCCCGTCGCCGATCAGGATGGGCCGATCCTCGTCAGCCTGCGCGTAGAGCCCGTGGCTCCCCTTCACCAGGCCCGCATCGAGCGGGATGACGTCGAAGAGGGTCCTGAATCCGAGCTTCTTCTGGATCAGCCTGCGCATCGCGCGCCCCTTGGCCCACGGCAGCTTCGGGTCGAAGAAGAGCTCGCAGGGGTCGTAGCCGGGCTTGCGGTGGATGTCGACCGTCCTGGCGAAATCGGGGGCTTTCTTGTCGTCGAGCCAGTACGGGTAGGCGAACCAGGCGTCGGGGTCGGAGAGGACGACGAGTTCCCCCGAGCGCGGATGGTCGAGCCCCACGTCCTCGCGGGCCTCTCCCGCGAGCACTCGCGCGACGCCGGGGACCCCGGCGAGGATGTCCCCCACGCGGGCCAGGTCTTCCGGATCCCGCACGTAGACGTGGGCCAGCTGATGGTCGCAGACGGCGAAGGCCCGGCTCTGGAAGGTCTCGAGGACCTCGCCGAACGGCCCGTCCCTCGCGACGAGGAACCCCTCGCGCCTCAGGACCTGGTTCAGGTAAACCGGGCGGGAGACGTCGCAGTGGCCGTATTCGCTGACGACCCAGACGCGGGCGCCGAGGCGCTTGCAGGCCTCGAACAAGCGTTCGCAGGCCGAGTCGAGTTCGCCGACGAGCCTGGGCATGTCCGACTTCGAAGGCCCGAGGCGCTGGGGGTCGTAATCGAGGTGCGGCAGGTAGACGAGGCTGAGGTTGGGCCGCTCGGTCTCGAGCACCTTGGCCGCCGAGTTGGCGATCCAGGTTGTGCAAGGCAAGCCCGCACCCGGCCCCCAGAAGGTCCGGAACGGGAACGTCCCCAGTTCCGACTCCAGGCGCTCGCAGAGCCCGTCGGGGAACCCGGTGATCCCGAAGACCTTGTTGCCGTCGGAGCCGTAATAGGGCTTGGGGGTCACGCTCAGGTCGACGGCCGCCCCCTGGTTGAACCACCAGAAGAGCTTGGCCGTCCGGAAGGTCCGCCCCTGGGCCTCGGCACGCTTGCGGGCGGTCTCGTAGAGGGGCTCGCCCTGGATCAGGCGGTTCGACTGCTGCCAGAACCGGACCTCGCCCGTCTCGCGGAAGAGCCAGCCGTTGCCCACGATCCCGTGTCCCGAAGGGGGCTTTCCCGTCAGGATGCTGGCCTGTGCCGTGCAGGTGACGGCGGGCAGGACCTCGCGGAGCGGCTTCGACCACCCCGAGTCCGCGAGGGCCTTGAGCCTGGGGGCATGGGGCAGCAGCCGGCCCGTCAGGCCGACCGCGTTGATGAGGACCAGGGGGGCGGTTGCTAGCAAAGGAAGGATCCCGCGTCAGAGGGTGGGCGATCGGCCGGGGATCCCTCCGCGCCGGCCGACGAATCTTGCCGTCCCCGGGCCCTCTCGTCCATGATCGAACAGGCAGGTCCGGCCGAGTCGCCATCTTCGCACGCCCAGGCCAGGAAGTTCGAGATGAAAATCGGACCCGACGACCCCCTCCCCCCCTACACCTACTTCCCGAAGGGCCCCTGGCCTCATCCCGTCCGCTCGGAGGCCGGCCATTCCTTCGCCAGGCCCCGGCTGGTCGCCGAGCCGATCGTGGACGATCGCTGGGAGGTCTCGGCCTGTTATCTCCGGGCCTTCGAACTCTTCAACGCGGGATATTACTGGGAGTCGCACGAATACTGGGAGGCGCTCTGGCATGCGCACGGACGCAAAGGGGCCGAGGCGGTCGTGCTCCAGGGGTTGATCAGGCTCGCGGCGGCGGGTGTCAAGGTCCGCGAAGGGACTCGACGCGGCATGAGTCACCACGCGGCGGGGGCGGTCGGCCACTTCGAGTCGGTGCATTCGCGGGGGATCAAGCATCTCCTCGGCCTGGGCCTCGAGGCTTGCATCGCCCTCGTGAGTCCGATCGCCGAGGCATTCCCCTGTCCCGAGATCAGGCCGGCTGCGTCGGCCGTCTGCGTCTTCCCGTTTCACCTCGAACCATCAACGTGGTATCGAATCAAGCATTCTTGATGTTGATCGGGGCTCTCGGCCGGGCAATGAAAAGGGACCGGCCGGCCTCCTTTCGGAAGCCGGTCGGTCCTTCGTGACTTCAGGGGACCCGATTTGCGGGAAGACCTCAGCTGGTCTTCTTGGTCGGGTCGGTCTGGGCCGGCGGGTTCGAGGCAGTCGTCGTGCTCGTATCCGATCCGAAGATGGAGGGGAGCGACGAGGCCGTGCTGCTGTTCGACGCCGTACTGCTCGTGCTGGTGCTCGAACTCGTGTTGCCCGTCGACCCCGTTCCCGAACCTGTCCCCGTGGTGGTCGTGGTGGAGGCGGTGGTCGTCGGGGTCGTCGTGCCGGAGCCGCTGGCGAGCTGCTTGGCGTAGTCGATCAGCCCCTGGGCCGTGGCGGCGGACTGGGCCGCACTCGTGCCGGTCCCGGTCCCGGTCGTCGAGGTCGATCCGGAGCCCGTGCCCGTCGTGGTCTGGGCTGTGGTCGTGCTGCCGCCGGCGGTCCCGGTGCCGGTCGTGGTGTGCGTCGAGGATCCGACCGTCGGGGTCGTCGAACTCGTGGTGACGCTGGCCGGCTTCACCGAGTTCTGAACCACGGTCCTGGTCGTCTTACCGCCCGCGAAGAGCGTGTAGAACGGGAACTGGCCCGCGATCGAGTCGGTGCCCACCAGCCGGTTCACCTTGAAGCGATCCGGAGAGATGTTGCGGTACTTGACCAGGGCACTCTTCGGCACCAGCGTGTACCTGGGCTGGAGGTGCTGCAAGTCGTGGTAGTTGCGGGTCACGCTGGGGTCGAGCAGATACCCGGCGTTCGCCGACTTCTGCCGGTTCGTGATGGTGAAGGCCGTGGGGGACGGCAGCAGCGTCTTCGACAGCATGCGGAGCTGCGCCATGCTGATCGAGCCGTTGAGCTGCCCGTCCGCGGCCGCGTCGAAGAAGTTGAACCGGCGTTGCAGCACGTCCGGCTGGTCAGGCTGCTCGCCGAAGAGCGTGGTGCTGTCGCTCGGGATGCGTGACGTTCCGCCCAGCAGGCGGGCCATCGCGGCGGCTTCGTACTGCCCGGTCTTCGGCGCGTTGTCGACGAAGTCCTGGATTTCCTGGGCCGTGATGCTCCCGTCGTTGTTCTCGTCGATCAGCGGGAAGTCGTTGTGCTGCAAGAGGTACTGGATGGCGATCGTGCCTTCCACGGCCGCGATGGCGTTCCCCACGTCGATGCGGGAGTAGGAGCGGAAGTCGGTGCTCCCCGTGAGGTACGGCGGGCTCGCGGTGCTGAGCCCGTCGTTCGCATCCGTGACGGGGACGGCGGTCCACTGGAGGATCGCGTTGATCCCGTCCGGGTTGTTGTACATCGAGAGGTCTTTGAGCGCACCCGCACCGCCGAAGTTCAGGGTCATCGCCTGGACGGGGGTGGTCAGGTACGCATCGGACGTTACGCCCGTCTGGTTGATCGTCGACCAGTAGTTCAGGGCCGAGGAGACCATCGCGAACGACCCGCCGACGATGGCGGCCGACAGCGAGGTACCGCCCTGGATGAACGTCAGGTGATCGTTCGGGTCGGTCGAGTCGCCCGTCAGGGTGCTGGTGGACGAAGAGGTCCCGCTGGTGCCCGTCGATGTGCTGCTCGTGGTCTGGGTGAACCGACGGCGGAAGGTCGGCACGTCGATGGCCGGGGCGGCGAAGTCGGTCGTCGCGCTGCGGTTGGCCGACGCGAGGACCCGGTCGCTGTAGATCGCGAGGTTGCCCTGCGTGAGCTGGCTGATCGGGTCCGAGCTGCCGGACGTCGTCCCGGAGCCTGTGCCCGTCCCGCTGGTGCCCGTGGCGAGCTGGATGCCTCCGACCGCGACCCCTTCGTAGAGGATCTGGGCGGGGACATTGTTGATGTTGGTCTGGAGGACGCCGATCGTCGGGTCCGTCGGGGCACTCGAGGGGGAGCTGGAGTACGGGAACGGGATCGTGCCCGTGACCGACACCATCTCGTTCAGCACGGCCGGGAAGGCCATGCCGTTGACGTCGCCGTCATTGGAGTTGTTCGCGTTGTTGGTGCCGGTCGCACCGATCGTGGCACCGCTGGTCCCGCCGCTGCCGCCCGTGCCGCCGCCGACGCTGGTGCTGTTGGAGCTTGAGCCGGCCGCGAACGGGGCGCCGAACTGCCCGGCCGCCGCGACCGGGGCGATGCCCAGGGCACGGAACTTCCTGAGCTGGTTCTTGAACGCGATGACGATCTGCGGATACCGGCGGTACGCGGTCCCTTCGGTGTCGAACGTCTCCGTCGAGCCGAACCCGTACACCGATGCGATCACGCGGTTGACCTTGTTGGGCCGGACCGGGTCATTCACATACGGGTGGGAGGCCACGTAAGCCGTCCCCTGGTAGACGGCGTTGGTGGTGGTCAAGGCGTTCGAGTTGGCGGTGATGGTCGTCCCGCCGTTGTTGCCCCCGGTGTTGCCGCCGGTTCCTCCGCCCGTGCCGCCGCCGGTTCCTCCACCCGTGCCGCTGCCCGAACCGGAGGAAGTGGTGGACGAAGCGGAGAGGAACGGATAGAAGACGTTGACCGGATTGAGGGTCGCCTGGGGCACGAACTGGGCCACGACGCCCGCGACGAGCGTACCGTGGCCGTCGACCGAGACCGCGGTGATCGAGTTCCCGCCGCTGCTCGAGCCCGAGCCGCCGGTGCTACCGCCCGTCCCGCCCGTCGAGCCCGTGCTGCCGCCGGAGCTCGAGACGGACGTCGCGGTGTCGGTGTTGCCCAGGCCGCCCGTCACCACATTCGTACCGCCGGCCACGCGGCCGCGGAACGGCGGGGAGGTGGCATCGACGCCCGTATCGACGATCGCGACTGCGCTGCCGTTGCCGTCGTAGGGGACGCCCAACGTGCGGAGGTCGTTGAGGCCGATCAACGAGCCGGTCGTCGAGGTGGCGAGGCTGGTCGTCGTCTTGAACTGCCAGATGCCGTCGTCGTCCGAGGCGTACAGGGTCGTACCGTCGGCCGAGAACGAGATGCTCAGGCTCGAGTCGAGGAAGCTCGTCGAATCCTGGGCGCCCGAGGTGTTGAAGCCGGCCGCGAAGGTCGTCACCGTGCCGTCGGGCGTGATCCGGACGATGCGGCCGCCGATGTTGCTGCCATCGGTCGTGTTGCCGTTGGTGACGATCGGCACCACGTTGCCGGAGGCGTCGGTCGTGACGCCGATGGTGCCGGGGCCCTGGATCGGGACTTGGATCGCGGTCGTCGCCAGCGGCGCGAGCGGGGTGACGCTGACGCTCAGGCCCGTCGCGAGGTCGGCCACGAACAGGTTACCCGCCGAGACCGGGGTCCCCAGCGAGGCCGAGGACGTGGTCGTCCCGCTCCCCGTGCTGCCCGTCCCCGAACTGGTCGACGTGGTGGTGCTGAGCGGGAAGCCCTGGGAGAAGTAGCCGTACTGGTCGAACGCGATGTCCTGGAAGCGGCGGAAGGTGGTCGAGATCTCCGACGTCTGGTCGGGGGTGAGGCTCGTGGAGGTCGTGCCGAAGAGCCCGATGAGGTCCTCGCCATTCAGCCCTTGCACGCCGGAGAGGCCCGGGCTGGCGGGGATGCCGCCGCTGTCGCTGGCGGGCGTGCCGAAGTCGGTGTAGGCCGAGTACACCTGGGAGAGGTAATCCTGGTTGGCCGCCGTCAGGCCGACCTGCGGGCCGAGGTCGAGGTTCGTCTGGGAGACGCCGGTCGGCAGCGTGCTCGTGCTGATGTTCTGGCCCGGGGAGTAGGCGTTCGCGTTGAAGTAGAGCGCGGCGAACGTGGTCCCGGAGCTGGAACTGGTGGTCGAGCCGGTGCCGGTGCCCGCGATCAGGCCCCGGAGGAAGCTCTGATCCTGGACGGGCGGGACCAGGATGGCCGTCGGGTTGATGTTGAACTTGAGGGCCGACTGCCCGTCCGTCAGGCTCACGAACGTGCCGAGCAAGGTCCCCTGCGGGCTGATCTGGTAGATGATGTTCTTGTTCGGGTCGGTCCGGTCGACGCTGCTGACGAACATCGACGGGGTGCCGTTGAACGTCCCTTCGGGGTCGAACGCGATGTCATACCAGTTGACGAAGCCGGTCGAGGCCCCGACCGAGTTGCTGGCGTTGCCGCCCGGCTCGAGCTGGTTGATGACCGAGTTCAGGTCGAAGAAGACGCTCGCCTTGCCCGTGGCCGGGTCGACGCGATAGATCACGCCCGGGTGGTTGGCGGCGCTGGAGTTCCCGCCGGCACCGCGGTCCACCGCGTAGAGCACGTTGCCGAAGACGCCGCCGGGGCCGGCCTTGATCCGGACGATGTCGCCGCCGAAGGAGGAGGCCGGGGTCAGCATCGCAACCGACGTCGTCGGGGCCGCCGTCGGGAACGTGGTGCTGCTGCCCGTGGTGATGCCGGACGTGATCGTGACCGTGCCCAGGTTAGCATTGGTCGGCGTGCCCGTCGCCGTGGCGAACGAGGCCGTGATCGGACCCGTCGCCACGAAGGGAGCGAGCAATGAGCGCTGTTCGAGGGCTTGAACGGGCTCGATCCGAAGATCACGACGACGCCGCCGCGCTGGGCCCTGTGCCTGCGGTCGGGTTGGGTGAGACATTCCATTCTCTCCTTAGGATCGACGGGTCCTTCCAGGACCGAGGCGTTGCCCGGCAATCTACGGTATCGGCGCGGCTAGTTCTCGCGGATCAGTCGGAATAGGCGGCGATCCAAGAGAACCGGCACGACCGGCGTGCGCGGACCATTCTGCTGAGAAGAATCGGCTGATCGCCGCCTTGACATCAACGAAAGATCGGGTGGAACCCGCAAAATCGCCACGTCCGACACCGGATACGAGGTGTTGTGGATCACGCCGGGACCGTGGATAAGCGACCCGAGGAGAAGCGAGGAGGGATTCGGAAGTGAACCGAGGCGGGATGAAGCGAACCGAGTTGAACCGGCCGCGCGCGAAGAACCCTCACCTGCCGGAGTGGCGTCCGAGGCTCGTCGTGCCTGACGACGGCGAGGATGCCTGGGGCGAGATGAGGGCGAGGATTCCGACGGCGAGGCCGGCCCGTCGAGGCGAGGGCCGGTCCGGGCCGCCTTGTCTCGGTCGGGGCGTGATTATTCGACGACGCCCTTGGGGCCGGTGGGGCGGCCGGCGGTCGGCTGCGGGAACTGCTGCTGGGCGGTGCCCGCGCGACGACGGACGTCGAGCTCGATCGAGCCGAACGTCTGCTCATGGCGCTGGATGGTCATGCCCAGGGCGGTCAGCAACCGCTTGGCCGTGTAGAAGTTCATGACGATCCGCTGGTTCGCCTTGACCTCCTGGCGACCCGTGGCGAACGGCTGGGGATTCAGGCCGAAGTCGAGGATCACTTCCTCGGGCGTCGCCGTCACCCGGCAGAAATTCGAGTACGAGGGCACCGTCCCCGAATCGTCGACGACGACTTCCGTCGTCTGCTGCTGGATCGGATGGTGCTGCGAGCCCGCCGCGGATTCAGGATTCTCTAGTTCGCTCATTTCGATCTCCCTATTATCACTTCTCCCGGCGCCATAGCGGCGATGGGAGCCGAGCGTACCACACCCGCTTGAGACCTCACAACCGCCCGGAGTTACCTCTAGGGCGATTCCAAAGCCGCACGGCGGGGCGATTTGCTCCGCGAGAGGCGATTAACCAGTAAGCCCACGGGCCGAAGGATCCGCCTTCGACTCGCGGGCAAGCCGGGACTTCGTGCTTCGAGATGCCGGCCGGCTCAGGCCTTCCCGCGGAACCGCCCGGGACGCTTTCGAGAGTATCGCGGGCGGTCGAGGGGCCTGTCAATTGGCCAGTGCCGGAGTGGCGTCGACCAGGCGGTCGAGCTCGGCGAGGGTCCGGTGCGAGGCCCCGTGCTGGGCCAGGACGTAGGCACGACCCGACTCGCCACGCTCGGCGGCGGCCTCGGGATCGTCCAGGTCGGCGATCAGGGCATGGGTCAGCTCGTCGGCGCTGGAGACCCGACGCGCGCCTCGCCTCGAGAGCAGTTGCTCGACCGTCTCGCGGAAGTTCTCGGTGTAAGGCCCGAACATGACCGAGGCGCCGAAGGCGGCCGGCTCCATCATGTTCTGGCCGCCACGCCCAGGCAGAAGGCTGCCGCCGACGAACGCCACGTCGGCCAGGCCCCAGACCGCCGAGAGCTCGCCGATGCTATCCACCAGGATAATCGGCGCCGGGTTCCGGATCGAGGGGGATTCGAGCCCCTCGCTCCTGCGGACGAAGGTTTCACCCTTCGAGCGGAGCCACTCTGCAACTTTTTCAAACCGATCCTGGTGCCGGGGGACCAGGACGAGCCGCAGCTTCGGGTGCCTGGTTCTCGCGGCGTGGAAGGCGGCGAGGGCCGCGGCCTCTTCCCCTTCCATGGTGCTCCCCGCCACGAAGATGAGGTCGGAGGCCGAGAGGCCGAGCGCCCGACGCATGGCGAGGGTCCTCGGGTTCGCTCGGTCGCACTCCAGGCCATCATACTTGATGGAGCCGGTGACGCGGACCCGCTGGCTCGGCACCCCGAGGTCGATGAAACGCGCGGCGTACTCGTCGGTCTGGGCCGTCACCGCGTCGATCCGACGCAGGGTCGAGCCGAGAGGGCCCCGGAGCCTGCGATAGCCGCGGTGGCTCCGATGGCTTAGTCGCCCGTTGACGATCGCGACCCGCGCCCCGGCCTGCTTCGCGGCCCAGACGAGGTTGGGCCAGAGCTCGAGCTCGACGAGGGCCAGGACGGTCGGCCGGACCCGGCTGATCGCGTGCTGGGTGGCCCAGCTGAAGTCGAGCGGGGCGTAGAAGGTGACGAGGTCGGGGAAAGTCTGTCTCGCGAAGGCCAGCCCGGTGGTCGTCGTCGTCGAGATCACCACGTCCCAGCGGGGCCGCCTGCGGGCGAGCTCCTGGACCAGTGGTTGCAATAAATGCACCTCGCCGACGCTCACCGCGTGGAACCAGAGGCAGGGACGGTCGGAGATCCGGATCGGGGCCCGGCCGAGGAACTTCTCAGGCCATCCCTCGCGGTATCGACCCGTTCGCAGCCCCCTGATGATGAGGAGGGGAGCACACGCCGTCAAAAGGGCGAGATAGACGAGATTCAACAGCAACGGCATGGGGAATCCTTTCCCGGACCAGCATCGCGTACTCCGGCGTAACCGGAACAGTCACCCGTTAAAGCAACTCGTGTGCCCGATTCACCTCGGTATCCGCGTGCAACACCCCCCATCCCGGGCCCTTGCCCGGGATGAGTCGGAAGAACTCAGCCTACGATCTGCGTCGATCCGACGAGCGTTCGCCGCCCGTCGAACCTAACTCCGGCCTCTTGAATGAGATGCGGCACAATGTTGTATCCGCCGGGAAACGAACATGCCGAGCGGCTAGGCTCGGCATGCTCGTGTCAGCGAGGGTATGAACCCTCATGAGTTCGCGTCGCCATTCAGAAAGAATCGGCCGCGGCCTCTTTCCTCATGCAGCAAGCTTTGAATTTTTTACCGGATCCGCAGGGGCAGGGGTCATTTCGACCCACTTTTTTCCCGAGGTTCCGGACCGGCTCGGCCTTCTTCTCGGTCGACTGCTGGCTCGAGGCGATCGCAGCTTCCTGCTGGGCGCGGATGCCGGAGGCGGGGCTGGCGGCGGAAAGCTCGGAGGCCGGGGCCTGGTGGATCGTCTGGGCGCGGTCGAGCTGCCAGCGGCTCCCCAGGTAGGAGAGGAACTCCGGATCGAACTGCTCGACGCGGAAGATCAGGTCGGTCACCTTGTCGGAGACGCCGGTCCACATCTCCGAGAAGATCCGCATGCCCTCGCGCTTGTATTCGACCTTCGGGTCGATCTGGGCGTACCCTTGCAGGCCGACCGAGCTCCGGAGGTGGTCCATCGCCCGGAGGTGCTCCATCCAGCTCGAGTCGAGGATCTGGAGGACGAGCACCTTCTCCATCTCGCGCATCTCGGGCCGATGCTGCGAGTCGAGCGCGTTGAAGAGTTCGAGTCGGGCCTCTTCGCGACCCTCGTCGGTCATCTCCTCGACGTTCGCGTCGACGCCGAGCTCGGCGCGAGCCCAGGCCACCAGCTCGGCCAATTTCTTGGCGTCGGGGGCCGGGGAGGGGGCGGGGCCGAATCGGGTCTCCTCGGGCCTGGGCCCGTAGGCGGCGTCGATCCGACGCTCGAGCTCCTCGGCGAGCTTGGCGCCTCGATAGTGCTTGCGGGCGACTTCGAGGAGCAAGGCCTCGATCTCGGGACGCAGGAGCGGCCGGAGTTCCTCGGGGTCGACGGCCGTGCGGAACCGCTCCGAGGCCCAGAGGGCCAGGCCGTCGCGGTCGTACCGGGGGCTCTGGTTCTGGGAACGCTCGGCCAGGAACTTGGTCAGGCCGACCTGGACCGGGAACTCGGCCTCCTTGCGGGCGTAGAGCTCTCGGGTCTGAGTTTGGATCTTGCGGACGATCTCGGCCTTGGAGAGCTGCTCCCATTCGGCCGGGTCGATCGCGAGCCCGAACTTGTGGTGGACCCAGCCCGCCAGCGAGCGCCGGCCCCAGTCGCCCTTGAGGAACTCCTGGGACGGGGCGAGGTCGACGGTCGTGATCGTGTGGTTGGCCTTCTGGACCAGGAAGTCTTCGAGGCCGTTTCGGTCGAGCTCGAACTCGCCCCCCTCGTAGCTCCCGAACTTGCGAAGGTCCTTGTCCTTGAGGTTGAGGCTGTAGCGGGTGTTGGCCCAGGACGCCAGCGACTGCCAGGTCCACTCCGACGGGTCGGCGTCGGGGGGCAGGTTCTCCTCGATCGCCTCGCGGACCTGGTCGTTGGCTTGCCGCTCGGCCTGGCGCTTGGCCTCTTCCTCGGCGTCCTGGAACTCGGATCCGCGGAAGTCCCTGGCCGCAAGCTCGACGCCGAGCCGCTGGCCGGCCCATTCGGCGAAGCTGGCGGTCCCATAGTCGTCGGCCAGGAAGCGGTCGGCCGCGCCCTTGACCTGCTCGTCGATCATGTCGAGGATCGAGTCCTTGGCCGGGTACCCGTCCAGGAGCCGCTGCCGGAAGGAGTAGATCCGCTTCCGCTGCTCGTCCATGACCTCGTCGTATTCGAGCAGGTTCTTACGAGAGTCGAAGTTGCGCTCTTCGACCTTCTTCTGGGCCCCTTCGATCCGGCGCGAGACGAGCTTGCTCTCGATGGCCTCGTTCTCTTCCATGCCGAGGCGGGTGAGCACGTTCGAGACCCACTCCCCGGCGAACTTCCGCATCAGGTCGTCTTCGAGCGAGAGGAAGAATCGGGACGTTCCCGGGTCCCCCTGACGGCCGGCGCGACCGCGGAGCTGGTTGTCGATCCGGCGGCTTTCGTGGCGCTCGGTGCCGATGATGTGCAGGCCGCCGGCCTCGGCGACCTCGCGTCCCTCGGCCTTCATCTCGGGCGCGTACTTCTCGACCGCCGCGACCCAGACCTGGGGCGGTACTTCGAGCCGGGTCGGATAGAGGGGCCGGCCGTCCTCGTTCGTGAGGCGCTTCAGGTCGGCCCAGGCCATGAACTCGGGGTTGCCGCCGAGGATGATGTCGGTGCCGCGGCCGGCCATGTTGGTGGCGATCGTCACGGCCCCCTTCCGGCCGGCCTGGGCGACGATCTCGGCCTCGCGCTCGTGGTACTTGGCGTTCAGCACCTGGTGCGGGATGCCGTGCCGCTTGAGCAGGTCGGCGATCTCTTCCGACTTCTCGATCGAGGTCGTGCCGACGAGGATCGGCCGCCCGGTCGCGTGGACCTCCTGGATCTCCTTCAGGATCGAGTTGAACTTCTCCCGATCCGAGCGATAGATCACGTCGGCGTAGCTCTGCCGGGTCAGGGTCCGGTTCGTCGGGATGGCGACGACGTCGAGGTGGTAGACCTTGTAGAACTCGTTGGCCTCGGTCATGGCCGTGCCGGTCATCCCCGAGAGCTTCTTGTAGAGCTTGAAGAAGTTCTGGAGGGTGATGGTGGCGAGCGTCTGGTTCTCTTCCTTGATCTTGACGCGTTCCTTGGCCTCGACCGCCTGGTGGAGCCCGTCCGACCACTGCCGGCCGGTCATGAGGCGACCCGTGAACTCGTCGACGATGACGATCTCGCCGTTCATCTCGACGTAATCGCGGTCGCGCTTGTAGAGGTGGTGCGCCTTCAGCGAGTTGTCGATGAGGTGCGGCCATTCCATGTTGCCGGGCGTGTAGAAGCTCTCGATCCCGGCGATCTTCTCGGCCTCGCGGATGCCCTCGTCGTTGAGGTGGCAGGTCCGCTCTTTTTCCTTGACCTCGAAGTGGACGTCCCTGCGGAGGAGGCGTGCGATCCGGTCCGCCTCGGCATACTTGCGGACGTCGTCGAAGGCCGGGCCCGAGATGATGAGCGGCGTCCTCGCCTCGTCGATGAGGATGCTGTCGACCTCGTCGATGATGGCGTAGTTGAGCGGCCCCTGCGCCTGCAGGTCCTTGGTCGGCTTCATGTTATCGCGGAGATAATCGAAGCCGAACTCGTTGTTCGTGCCGTAGGTGACGTCGCGGGAGTAGACTTCCCTACGCTCTTCCGAGTCCATCTCGGACTGGATGGCGCCGACGGTCATGCCCAGGCCGCTGAAGAGCGGGCTCATCCACTCGGCGTCGCGGCGGGCGAGGTAGTCGTTCACCGTGACGACATGGACGCCCTTGCCGGTGAGGGCATTGAGGTAGGCGGCGAGGGTGGCGACGAGGGTCTTGCCTTCGCCGGTGACCATCTCGGCGATGTTGCCGCCGTGGAGCACCATGGCGCCCATGAGTTGGACGTCGTAGTGCCGCATCTTGAGGAACCGCCGGCCCGACTCGCGGCAGGCGGCGAAGGCTTCGGGCAGCAGGGCGTCCAGGGTTTCGCCCTTCGCCAGCCGAGACCGGAACTCCTCCGTCTTGGCGTAGAGCTGGTCATCGGTCAGGCTTTGCATCGACGGCTCGAGTTCGTTGATTCGAGCCACGATCGGCCGCATTCGGCGGATCTGACGTTCGTTCGAGTTCCCGAAGAGGCGGATCAGCCCTTCGGAGACCCCCTCAGACATCGCAGAGAACGCGTCGTTCGTCTTATCCCAAATTTCGCTAAGCAGTTCCATTGCCGAATTCGCCCTGCCCCGAAGAGCATTGTAGTCGGAATAAGTCGATTGTAGCAGCGATCTTACAACTGCCGGCGACCCTCCGTCAAGCGGAATGGCGGGGTGAGACCCGTCCCGAGACGCCGCACTCTAACCTTCATGGGACAATGACCTGCGTAAACTTCGCCCGGCTCGTTCCGTCGCGATCAAGTTGCCGTCGAAGATCCCGCGGCAAGGTCGTACAATATCCCGTCCCGATTCTAGGCAGGGCCGGAAGAGGGGGGACGACGCGCCGTCGGCTCGGTTCGCATCGCGGCATCGGAGGTCAGTGGCTTGCCGGAAATGATTGCAACCACCCGCAGCAGGCGGCTCTTGTTCCTCGGCACCGGCACGTCCACGGGCGTGCCCGTCTTCGGTTGCGATTGCGCCGTCTGCTCTTCGACCGACCCTCGGAATTCGCGCACCAGGCCGAGCGTCCTCCTGCAGTTCCCGCAGGGGAACCTCCTGATCGACACCACGCCGGAGATGCGCATCCAACTCCTGCGCGAGCGGATCAAGCTCGTCCACGCCATCGCCTACACGCACAACCACGCCGACCACCTGTTCGGGCTCGACGACGCCCGGCTCTTCCCCAAGTTCCTGGGGGGGCCGGTCCCGATCTATTGCGAGCCCGAGACCGAGGCGACGATCCGGAGCGTCTTCCACTACGCCTTCAACGAGCTCGGCATGAACCTGCCGCCGGGCCACCTGCCCAAGCTCCGGTTCGAGTCGATCGCCCCCGCCGTGCCATTCGAAGTCCTCGGCGAACGAATCCTGCCCATCAGGCTCGAGCATGGCCGATTCAATGTCGTGGGCTTCCGGATCGGCGACCTCGCCTATTGCACCGACGTCCGCAAGATCCCCGACGCGAGCTGGCCGCTCCTGGAAGGCCTCGACACCCTGATCCTCGACGCCCTCCGGTTCGAGCCGCACCCGACCCACTTTAACCTGGAACAGGCCCTCGAGGTCGTCGAGCGGCTCAAGCCCCGACGAACCTTCTTCACGCATCTCTCGCACAGTTTCGACCACGGCCCGACCGAGTCGACCTTGCCCCCCCAAGTTGCCCTGGCCTACGATGGCCTCGCCCTGGAATTTTGAAATTCTTACTTTCGATGCCGCGCAGGCGGCCGGGGGAGGCAACCTCCCTCGAGCCCCATGGCGGTGAACGTTGGGAGTCGCATTGCATGCCCCCCGACCGCGAACTTTTGGAGCGGTTAACGCAGCACGGTCAGGAACACCTCCTCCGGTGGTGGTCCGAACTCGACGAGGGCCAGCAAGTCCGGCTCGCGCGAGAGGTCGAGGCCCTCGACCTGGATCAGCTCGACCAGCTCGTCGCCAAGATGCTGAAGGGCGATTCGGGTGACGAGCCGGCCGCCTGGGACAAGGTGGAGCCGATCGAGGTGTTCCGCCTGCCCAAGACGGACGGGGAGCGAGTCGCGCGTCGCCACATCACCGAGGTCGGCAATGCCGCCCTGGCCGCCGGCGAGGTGGGCGTGATCCTGGTCGCGGGGGGCTCGGGCACCCGCCTCGGGTTCGAAGGACCCAAGGGGACGTACCCGATCGGGCCCGTCTCGGGCGCGAGCCTCTTCCAGATCCACGCCGAAAAGATCGTCGCGCTGGGGCGGAGGCACGGCAAGACCGTGCCCCTCTACGTGATGACCAGCCCCGAGAACAACGACACGACGGTCGCCTTCTTCGCCGAGAACAAGAACTTCGGCCTGGAGCACGTCCGCTTCTTCGTCCAGGGGCAGATGCCGGCCATCGACCGCGAGACGGGCAAGGTCCTCCTCGCCGACAAGGGTCGGCTCGCCCTCAGCCCCGACGGCCACGGCGGGACCCTCGCCGCCCTCGCCGTCCCCGGCCTCGACGGCAAGCCGAGCTGCCTTGATGAGATGCGCGAACTCGGCGTTCGCACCCTCTTCTATTTCCAGGTCGACAACCCGATGGTCAAGATCGCCGACCCGGCGTTCATCGGCCTGCATCGCCAGGCCGACGCCGAGATGTCGTTCAAGGTCATCGAGAAGCTCACCCCGGATGAGAAGGTGGGCCTCGTCGTCCGCGTCGACGGCAAGCCGCAGGTGATCGAATACTCCGACCTCCCCAGCGAGCTCGCCGAGCGTCGCGAGCCGGAAGGGACGTTGCAGCTCTGGGCCGGC
Organism: Singulisphaera chitinilytica; assembly: GCF_049331405.1. NCBI lineage: Bacteria > Pseudomonadati > Planctomycetota > Planctomycetia > Isosphaerales > Isosphaeraceae > Singulisphaera > Singulisphaera chitinilytica. The sequence goes on along the minus strand of NZ_CP186274.1, from coordinate 2,760,166 downwards.
AGCATCGCCGTCCACATCATCGAGCGAGGCTTCATCGAGCGGCTCCTGGAAGGACTCAGGCTCCCCTTCCATCGCGCCGTCAAGAAGGTCCCCTACGTCGACGAGTCGGGGAACTTCGTCTCTCCGAAAGAGCCGAACGCGATCAAGTTCGAACGGTTCATCTTCGATGCCCTCCCCATGGCCGAGAACTCGACGATGGTCGAGACCGACCGGGCGATCGAGTTCGAGCCGCTCAAGAACGCGACGGGCTCCGACTCTCCCGAGAGCGTCCGCAAGCGCATGACCGAGCTCTACGCGAACTGGCTCGAACGAGCCGGGGCCGTGGTGAACCGGCTGCCCGACGGTTCGGTCCCCTTCGGCATCGAGATCAGCCCGCTCCTCGCCCTCGACGCCGAAGAGCTCAAGCACAAGCTCGAGCCCGGCCTCGTCGTCGACAAGGCGACCTACCTGCGTTGACCGGTGAGTGAGGCCGCGGCGTCCTTGTGGTGCCGCGAGCCATCCGGGTACCCTGGAGGATCTTGTTCTAGGTTACCTGAGACTAGCCAAGGGTTTGGACGAAGCGAGGAGGCCGGGCCCGCCCGAGATTCGACGGGCGGATCGGGCCTTCTCCTCGGCCTTTGACCATCCGGTGGAGGCCGGTCCACCCCTTCCTGCCTCGAGGTCGTCGATCTCGAGGCCTTTCACTCGGACAAGGTAAACGGAAAGAGTCATGCTTTACGCCGTCGTCATGGCCGGTGGAAGTGGAACCCGCTTCTGGCCCAAGAGCCGCCGGAACAAGCCGAAGCAGTTGCTGAAGCTCTACGGCGACGCGACGATGCTCCAGCAGACGGTCGCGCGCATCGCGCCGCTGGTCAGCCACGAGCGCGTCCTGATCATCACCGGCGCCGACCAGGCCGAGGCCGTCCGGGCCCAGTTGCCCGAGCTGCCGGCCGAGAACGTCGTCGCCGAACCTTGCCCGCGTGACACGGCCGCCTGCGTGGGCCTCGCCGCCGAGATCGTCGCCAGGCGCGACCCCGAAGGGACGATGATCGTGATGCCCGCCGATCACGTCATCGAGCCCCCCGAGAAATTCCAGCGCACCGTGAACGCCGCCGTCTCGATCCTCGACAAGGATCCGACCGCGTTCATCACCTTCGGCATCAAGCCGACCCGCCCCGAGACCGGATACGGCTACATCGAGCGCGGGGAGGAGTCGCCGGCGATCGACGGCATCGCCGTGAACCGCGTCGCCCAGTTCCGCGAGAAGCCCGACCTGGCGACGGCCGAGAGGTTCCTCGCCGAAGGCCGCTTCTCCTGGAATTCGGGCATCTTCGTCTGGCGCGCCCGCGCGATCCTCGACGCCCTCAAGCTGCACCGGCCCGGCCTCGCCGAGGCGCTCGACCGCGTCGGCAAGACCCTCGGCACCCCCTCCGAGGCCGAGACCATCGCCCGCGAATACCCGGCGATGGAGAAGGTCCCCATCGACAAGGCCGTGATGGAGAAAGCCGAGAACATCTACGTCCTCGAGGTCGTCTACGACTGGAATGACGTGGGAGACTGGCGGGCCCTGACCGCCCTCGTCGCGGCCGACGCCCAGGGGAACACGACCCAGGGGAGTGTGCTCGCCAAAGAGACGACGAACTCCATCATCGTCTCCGACGACGGCGGCCTGATCGCGACCCTCAGCGTCGACGACCTCGTCATCGTCCAGGCCGGCGGCGCGACGCTCGTCGCGAAGAAGGACCAGCTCGACAAGCTCAAGGCCCTCGTGGAAGGCCTCGACAAGGCGGGCTTCGGCTCGACACTCTGACCCCATGCAAGACCCGGACGCCGCCGACGCCTCCTGCGAACGAGGAAACGACTGATGCCCAGGATCCTCGGCCTCGATTTCGGGACGCGTCGCGTGGGGGCGGCCATCAGCGACCCCCGCGGCGTCATCGCGACCCCGCTCGAAGTCTACGAGCGGATCGTCCCCGTGCGCGACGCCGCCCATTACCAGAAGCTCGTCGTCGAGCACGAGGTCGAGCGCATCGTCATCGGGCTCCCGCTGCACACGGGGGGGCGCGAGGGGTCGTCGGCGATCCTCGCCAGGAAGTTCGGGGCCTGGCTCGCCGAGAAGACGAACCTGCCCGTCACCTTCTACGACGAGCGTTACACGACGTCGGAGGCGGAAGAGAGCCTCATGGACGTCGGTTTCAAGCGTAAGAAGCGGAAAGGGCTCCGCGACATGCTCGCGGCCCGGATCCTGCTCCAGAACTACCTCGACGCCGGCTGTCCCGAGGAGGAAGCCCCCGCGGCACCCCTCGCAGACCCGGTCGAGGCCGAATCCGACTCTGATGCCGACGCCGAGGAGAACCCCTGAGTTGACCACCCTGATCGTGGGCTGCGGCTACCTGGGCCAGGTCGTCGGCCGCCGGCTGATCGCCTCGGGCGAACGGGTCCTGGGGACGGTCCGATCCCCCGAGCGTGCGGCCCAACTCGCCGAACTCGGGATCGAGCCGCAAATCGCGGATGTGCTCTCGGCCGAGTCGCTCCAGGCGATCCCGGATGCCGAGCGGATCGTCTACTGCGTCGGCTTCGACCGCAAGGCCGGCGCCTCGATGCGGTCGGTCTACGTCGACGGCCTGCGGGCGTTCCTCGACGCGAGGGTCGGCCGATACGAGCGGCTCGTCTACGCGAGCTCGACGGGGGTCTACGGCCAGTCTGACGGGAGTTGGGTGACGGAGGACTCGCCGGCGGAACCGACCCACGAATCGGGGCAGGTCTGCCTCGATGCCGAGAAACTCATCCGGGCCCAGGCCGACGCGAGTCATTCGGCCGTCGTCCTCCGCTTCGCCGGCCTGTACGGACCAGGGCGGATCGTCAGGCGGGCGGCGCTCTGCGGCGGGGAGCCGATCGCGGGGGATCCCGAGAAGTTCCTCAACCTCGTCCACATCGACGATGCGGCGCAGGCCGTCGTCGCCGCACTCGATGCGCAGCAGCCCGAGGCTTGCTACCTCGTCTGCGACGATCGCCCCGTGCACCGTGGCGAGTATTACGGGCTCGCCGCGAGTCTGCTCGACGCCCCGCCTCCGAGGTTCGAGACCCCGGCCCCGGGGAGCCCCGAGGCCAGGCGTGACGCCTCGAACAAGCGGATCTCCAACCGTCGGCTCCGGCAAGGGCTCGGGGTGGACTTGATCTATCCGGATATCACCACCGGGCTCGCCGACGCCCTCCGGTGACTCGGGTCAGGCGCCGGGCGCGGGCTCGATGTAGCAGCCGAGCGGGCCGTGCGGCTTCTCGTTGCGGGGGTCGGGGCCGTAGGTGATGACCTGGTCGCATTTCAGCTCGGCCTTCTCGAGATGGGTCGTGTAGACGATGGCGCGGCCTTCCTTGTCGATGCGGTGGGCCAGCTCCTCCGACGTCGCCATCGAGTGGCCGAATAATTTCATGAGCATCCCGATGACATATTCGAACGTGTGATCCTCGTCGTTCAGGACGATGACATTGTACGGCGGCTGCCGCCGCGTCTTCGTCTCCACGACTTCCTCGGCCCGGGGGGCGGACTGGGTCGTGACCACCGTTTCTGCGGCGTCGGGCTCGAGGGGAAGCTCTTCATTCATCGAGGAATTCCGAATCCGAATTGAAGGACGAACCGGGTCTGGACTACGATATCGTGTTCTCTTGCCCGCCAATTGGCAATGTTTTCTCACGATGGTTCCGAGGAGTTTCCATGCCCGAGATGAGCCCAGGCACCGCGCTTCGTCAACTCCAGCAGGCGCAGGCGGGAATGAAGAAGGCGAGGCAGGCGCTTCGGTTGTCCAGGGAGAACCCTCAGGCGGCCCGAGGAACCCTCAAGATCGGCTGGGAGAGTCTGCTCGCGTCCCACCGGATCCTGGCGACGATCCCCCTCGAGGCCGCCAACGAGGCGGTGATGACGAAGCAGCTCGCCGTGCAACGCTACGCCACCGCCCTGCTCGTCCGCCTGCGACGACTCGAGCGCACCGGCACGGTCGGCCCCGACGATGACGATGATGGCGAGGAATTCGACGAGAATTGACGCCGGGGCTCGCGAGGCCCTCGCCCCGTCGATCTCATGACACGATCCCGGTCCGGGGAATTTTCCCGAGACCTTGCACGGCTGATTTTCCCGCGGTTACGAGGGGGAAATCAGCCGCGATGCTCTGTGGATAGCGACGATAGATCCCCCGACGATCCGCCTATTTTCCCGAGACGACCCGAGGCGTCCCTTGCCAAGACCCGACCACCCGAGACCCAACCAGCCGCCTCGACGCGGGGGATACGACCAGGGCGGACCCCCGTACCGCCAGAACGAGCCGTCCAACTTCCTCGCGGGGGTCCCCGACCGCCCGCTCGACGTCGACGGGGACCTGCCGATCGTCTCCATCCGCGCCGCCGGGCATCATCCTTTCGTCTACCGCAAGATGGTGGTCAGCACGGTCGGCCACCTGCGCCCCTCCGACGGCGACCTCGTCCGCGTCGTCGACCGCGACCGGCTCCCGGTCGGCTTCGGGCTCTGGAACAGCCGATCCCAGATCAATATCCGGCTCCTGGCCCAGGGGGTCGATGCGCCTGGCGCCGACTTCTGGGTCCATCGGGCCGAGCGGGCGATCTCGCTCCGCCGCGAGGCCCTCGGCCTCGACGAGGTGACGAACGCCTATCGGGTCGTCCACGCCGAAGGGGACGGCCTCTCGGGCCTCATCATGGACCGGTTCGACGACGTGCTCTCGGTCGAAATCTTCAGTCTGGGGATGTATCAGCGGATCGGGCCGATCCTCGAGATCTTCTCGGAACGCCTGGGGACGAAGCACTTCCGGGTCCAGGTCGACGAGCGGATCGCCCTTGCCGAGGACTTCCCCGGCAGGCCGGTGATCAGCCCCAAGCTCCCCCCTCGGGTCACGATCCACGAGAACGGCGTCCGCTACCGGGTGAACTTCGAGGGGAGCCACAAGACCGGCTTCTTCTGCGATCAGCGCGAGAACCGGCTCGCCCTGACCCGGTTCACCCCCGGCCGCACGGTGCTCGACCTCTGCTGCTACTCCGGCGGCTTCGGCGTCGCGGCGCTCGCCCGGGGCAAGGCCAGCGAGGTCACCTGCGTCGACCTCGACGAGAAGGCCATCGGCTGGGCCCGCGACAACGGCAACCTGAACCAGGTCCGGCCGACCTTCGTGCATGCCGACGCCTTCAGCTACATGCGGCAGATGGTGGTCAACGGCCGCTCGTACGGCGTCGTGGTGCTCGACCCTCCCAAGCTGATCCCCGGCCGGCTCGACATCTCGGCCGGCAAGCGCAAGTACTTCGACCTCAACGTCCTCGCCATGTCCCTGGTCGAGCCCGGGGGCCTGCTCCTGACCTGCTCCTGCTCCGGCCTGCTCTCCGCCGAGGAGTTCCTGATCCTCCTGCGGGCCGCCGCGAGGAAGGCCAGGCGCTCGGTCCAGGTCCTGAACGTGACCGGGGCCTCTCCCGATCACCCGATCGGCCTGGAAGCCCTCGAAGGGTCCTACCTCAAGGCGATCTGGCTCCGGATCGGCGAGCCCACCGGCCTGACCACGATCGAGACCCTCGAGAATAATGAGGGCGAAGACGAGGGAGAGCCCGAGGACTTCGATTGACGCCCGACCCCGCCTCGAATGGGTCGAGCTGACATGCGTCTCGCGGGGCGGGATGCTTGCATCGTATGCACACAAGTCCGGCTCCAGGGCCCGGGCGTCGAGTCCGGGATCGAGCGTAGGTAGGCCGATCGAGCCCCTCTCTTGTGAGCCGAACTTGCGTGCAATTCGAGATTTAGGACGATCTCGGCGTTGGTTCCTTCCCCACCCACCCGGCTCTTGCGTACCATGGGTGCAAGCCGGAGCGAGAAATAGGTCGTCCGTCGGCGGACGACGACCTTCCCCTGGAGGAGGCGGTTCTTCGTGGCGAGTTTGACCGTCGAGAACTACGTGAAGGCCATCGCCCAGATCGCCGCCCGCGACGGGGGGCATTCCGCGGTGGCGACGGGGGTCCTCGCGCACGCCTTGGGGGTCTCTCCCGGGACCGTGACCGGGATGCTCAAGACCCTCTCCGAGGCGAGTCTCGCCACATACACCCCCTATGAAGGGGCCCGCCTCACCGAGTCCGGCCAGCGCCTGGCGATGAAGGTCATCCGCCGCCATCGCCTCCTGGAGCTCTTCCTGGTCAAGACGCTGGACATGCCCTGGGATGAGGTCCACGAGGAGGCCGAGCACATGGAGCATGCGGCCTCCGAGCGCCTGATCGACCGGATCGACGCTTTCCTCGGGCATCCGGCGGTCGACCCGCACGGCGACCCAATCCCCACGGCGGACGGCTCGCTCGCCGAGATCGAGGGGACCCCCCTGGCCAAGCTCCCCCGTGGGCAGTCCTTCCGGGTCGTCCGGGTCGTCGACCAGGACCCCGCCTTTCTCCGGTATCTGACCGAGTGCGGCCTCGACCTGAACGCCTCGGGAGAGCTCGCCGAGAACCGGCCCGAGTCCGGCGCGCTGGTCATCCGGCTCGAGAACCGCACGGTCGCCCTCGGTGCCGAGGCCGCCGGCAAGGTCCTCGTCGCGCCGCAGTCGGGTCACTGAGCCGCCCGAACCCGTTCCGAACCCGGAGATGTCGGCAATGAGACCGCAGGGTTGAGTCGGTCGGTACGCCGAACTCCAGGTCCGTAGTTGCCTGTTTCCTCCAGCCTCCCGACGCGCAAAGAACCGAATTTGATTTCTGTTGAACAAATCGGCTTTATGGGGCATAAAGGAGGGTCTCCGCAGTATCCCGCCGTCCGTGATCGCGAGGTGAACCGTGGATCGAAGACTCTCCGTGCGTGGACATTCGCATTCCATCGGTTTCCATCGCCGCGAATTGCTCCAGGTCGGTTTCTCGGGGCTCATGGGGATGGGTCTGCCCAGCCTGCTCGGCGGGCAGGCGAGGGCGAATGCGGAGGTCATGCCGCGTCGGGGGAAGTCGGTCATCCTGATCTTCCTGACCGGCGCACCGAGCCACATAGACACGTTCGACATGAAGCCTGAGGCGCCCGCCGAGGTCCGGGGTGGCTTCCAGCCGATCCCGACCAAACTGCCGGGGGTCTCGATCTGCGAGCATCTCCCCCAACTCGCCTCGCGCGCCGATCAATACGCGGTGATCCGGTCGATGACGCACGAGATCCCGAGCCACGAGCACGGGACCCACATGGTGCTGACCGGCATCGACAAGATGCCGCCGGGCTCGACCCACATGGCGTCGAGGTCGGACTGGCCCTGCTATGCGTCGGGGCTCGACTTCGTCCGGCCCCGCAACGACGGGATCCCCAACGGGGTCATGCTGCCGACGTACCTGAATAACGGCTACGGCTTCTCGGGCCAGAACGCCGGGCTGCTCGGGTCGAAGTTCGACCCCTGGCACATCACCCAGGACCCGAGCGCGGCCAATTTCCAGATCGAGTCCCTGACGCTCCCCGTCGGCCTGACCGCCGACCAGCTCGGGAATCGCCGGGCGCTCCTGCAGGAGATCGACGGCCAGCACGCCCGGATCGACGGCATGTCGTCGAGGAACGAGTTCGGCGGCCTGCAGGACAAGGCATTCACCATGCTGACCTCGGGCAAGGTCAAGCGGGCCTTCGCCCTCGAGCGCGAGGATCCGCGGGTCCGCGACCGCTATGGGCGACACCTCTTCGGCCAGTCGTTGCTGCTGTCCAGGAGGCTCGTGCAGGCCGGGGTCCCGATCATCCAGGCCAACATGGGCTCGATGAACAACTGGGACACGCACAACGACAACTGCGAGCAGCTCAAGACCAGGCTCCTGCCCCCGCTCGACCAGGCCGTCTCGGCCTTACTCGACGACCTGAACGCCACCGGCCTCATCGACGACACGCTTGTCGTGATGGTGGGCGAGTTCGGCCGCACGCCGAAGCTCGTTCCCAACGTCGGCAGCACGAACCCGGCGAAGGTCGGCCGCGACCACTGGTCGGGGGTCTTCTCCGCCCTCTTCGCCGGCGCGGGGGTTCGGGGCGGCCAGTTCATCGGCAAGTCGGACAAGATCGGCGCCTATCCGGCGACCCGGGGCTTCTATCCGTCCGACCTCGGCGCGACGATCTACAGCGTCCTCGGTGTCGACCCGTCGAGCATGGTCATGGATCCCCTGGGCCGACCCCTTGAGCTGAACCGAGGCCAGGTCATCGCCCCACTCTTCAGCGGCGCCGCCGTCTGATCAGCACCGAGGACGAACGCGAAACGAACGCGGAGGCAGGCAGGCCGGTTTCCCGGCGTGCACTGCCTCCGTCGCGTTCTCGGGCGTGAGAGTGGGTTGCGCCGGGATCAGGGCTTGGACTTCGAGTCCCAGTGGGCGTACCAGGCGGCCAGATCCTTGATCGTCGTCTTCAGGCGGTCGGACTGATGCTCGAAGGTCACGGGGCGAGGGGCCACGAGCGCCGCGAGGGTCGGGATGTCGAACTGCCTCAAAAGGCCGAAGCAGAAGATCTCGGGGGCGTCGTTGTAGACCATGTTCGACTCGATCGGCTCGCGGAGGCTGCCGAGCGAGTCGGTGAGCGTCACCTTGGCGATCTCGTCGACTCCCAGGGCTCCTGCGACGAGGGCGATGAGGCTCGTCCGGGGACCGAACGCCTCGATGTCGATCGAGTTGAGCCCCCGGGCCTCCTTGATCCAGCCCGCGACGGCGATGACCTCGCTCGCCTGCAACCCGAGCGGCCGGTCTCCCACCGCGCTCAGCAAGAGGGCGTAGAGGTAGCCGTGATCGTTCACGCTCGCCTCGCCGAGGTAGAACGGGTCGATCGCCACGAAGCGGGCGGCCTCGGCCTTCTCGAGACGGCTCGCGATCTCCTTCGAGAGCCCCTTGCGACCGGAGTCGCCGAGGATGACCGTCGCCCCTTCGGGCTTGCCCTTCACGAACTCGACGGCCGGCACCGACCATTCCCCGACCTTCAGGCGCCAGTGGGTCGTGCGGATGCCCGCCTCCTCGGCTTCGGACTTGGACACGACCTGGACCTTGTAGCTCTTGAACCGGACGAGGTCGCGGAGCTTGGCGCGATGCGAGTCGCCCCAGGCCTGGGCGCCGTCGTCATCCTTCGGGAGGTTCGCGATGGCCGGGGTCTTCTCGCTCAGGCTGAGCGCGAGGCTGTGGAAGGTGGCGTTGTCCTTGGGCAGGGGGACGGAGAGCTCCTCGGCCGACTTCAGCTCGGAGTCGGACGGGATCTCCTTCGGGTCGTAGCTGCTGTCCCCCTTGTAGAACTGGTCGCCGGCCATCCGGTAGAAGGCCTGGCGGTTGTCGACGAGGTAGTTGTGCGTGCCGGGGTCGGTGTTCACGTGCGAGCGGAGGCGGTCCGCCTTGTTGTAGAGCTGATAGACGGGCTTGGCGGCTTCCAGGAGCGGCGGGAGGGCGTGGCCTGCCGCGAAGCAGCAGTTGTCCGTCGCGTTGAAGGTGAGGAGGGCGGCCCTGGGGGCGAGCATCGCCGTCATCGTCGCGTAGTCGGTCACCGTCGCGAGGTCGCAGGGGGTCTGCTCCGAGTCGCCCAGGTCGCTCAGGACGCGGGCGCGGGTCCGGAAGCTCGAATAGCCGGCGACGGGGTCGGCCAGCGTCACTCTGGTGTCGAAGGCGCTCACGAAGATGGTCTGCCAGCCGCCGCCGGAGAGCCCCGTCACCGCGACGCGGGTCGGGTCGGCGTGCTCGTGGGCGAGGAGGACGTCGATCCCCCGGGTCATCGCGAGATAGTGGGCGGCGATGCCGGACGTCCCGGTGAGGTCGATGTGGTTGATGAGGTCATGTCGATAGCCCCCCGTGAGCTGGCCCATCTCGAACCACTCGATGTTCAGGGCGAGCATCCCGCGCTTGGCCTGGTTGATGCAGATCGCCTGTTTGTAGTCGGCCGACTTCCCGACCTTCTCGTGGCCGTTGACGTCGAGGACGACGGGGACCTTCCCCTCGAGCTTCTCCGGCTCGTACAGCAGGGCCGGGATCCAGAGCCCGGGGAGCGCCTCGTAGCGGAGCCTCTTGATCCGATAGCCGGGGCCCCCCTTGAGGGTCTCGAACCACTCGACGCGCCCCTTGGCGTCGCGCCAGCGCTCGGCCTCGCCCCGGAAGATGACCTGGTCGAAGACCTTCGACCGGACCTCCCGGGCGTAGGCCTCCCAGTCGGCGACGGTCGTGAGGCGAGGCATCGCGGGGATGGCCGTCTCGCAATAGTCGGCGACCTCGGCCTGGGTCTGGCGGGGGCCGATGACTTCCTTGGCGAGGGCCTTGGCGACGGAAGCCTCGATCGGCTTCGGCTCGGCGGCGGGGAGGGAGCCCTGGGATCCGAGGAGGAGGGCGGCGAGCCCTGCACCCCTGAGAATGGACGTCCGGCGTCTCGGCATGACGAACTCCGGCGGGAGGATGAGAAGGCGGGAAGAACGGACGGAGAAGGATTAGAGCAGTCCCAATGGGCCGTCGCAAGTGTCGAGGAGCGGCCGGTGATACGCCCCGCGCGGCGCTCTCACTTACCCGTCTTTCCTGCTCGCATAGGAGAGCCGTATTTATGGGACGGTGGGATGGATTGGTGGAGTTGTCGACGATGGGGGTATCGGCTAAGCTGAGCCCGTTGCCCGGGATCGGACCTGCCGATTAAGACCTTGGTGCCTCGCGTGTGCGCTTGCTCATGCCGGCCGGGGAGTTCGTCGTCCCATGTCTTCGACTTTCCGACACACGCTGATCGCCATCGCCATCTTGATGGGCCTGGGCGTCTTCGCCCCGGCCTTCGCGCAGGAAGCGGCCCAGGCCCCGGAGGCTGCCGCGGCCGCGGCGGCCCAGGCCGAAGGCTCCGAGTCCTTCCTCCACTGGATGATGCGCGCCTCGTGGCCGATGGGCCTCATCATCGCGGTGATGTCCTTCTACCTGATCGCCCTCGTCGCCTGGATGGCCTTCCAGTGCCGGCGATCGGTGGCCATCCCCGCGTCGCTGCTCAACGAACTGAGCAACCTCCTCGGCCAGAAGCTGTATGAGGAGGCCTACCAGCGGCTCGTCGTGAACACGTCGTTCCTGGCCAGGGTCCTGGGCGCCGGCGTCCGCAAGCTGCCGTCGGGGGCCGGCCCCGCGCAACGCTCGATGGAGATGGCCAACGAAGACGCCACCATGGAGCTCGAGCACCAGACGACCTACCTGGCGACGGTCGGCACCCTCGGCCCCATGATCGGGCTGGTGGGGACGGTCTATGGCATGATCATGAGCTTTCGCGTGATCGCGACGGCCGGCGGTTCGCCCCAGGCGAGTCAGCTCGCCGAGGGGATCTCGACGGCACTCTTCGCCACGCTGGAAGGGATCGCGCTGTCGATCCCCGCGATCTACTTCCACTCGCTCTTCCGGAACCGGATCGCCCGGATCTCGCTCGAGGTGGCCCTGACCTCAGAGACGCTCCTGGAGCAGTTCGCCCCCGGCATCCGGTCGCTGCACCCGCTGGCCTCCGCCTCGACCGCGCCGGTCGTCGCGGCGCCCAGGCCGACCACCGCCCTGCCCCCTTACGAGAAGTGATCGCCCGCGCGGACCGCTTCGATCCCTGAAGATGCGGTTGCGGAGGTTGTCCCGGTTCCTCGTCGTCCACGCCCCTCAACGCGTCAAGTCGCCCGAAGACAACGGCCGAGAGGCCCTGCGAGAATTCGCCATGCCCCGCAAACCCTGGAACCGTGGCGAAGAGGTCTTCAACCTGAATTTGACGCCGTTGCTCGACGTCGTGCTCCAGCTCATCACGTTCTTCATGATGCTGATCCACTTCGGCTCGAAGCTCGAGGGGGCGACGAAGGACATCCGGCTCCCGATCGCGCCCGCGGCGCTGCCGGGCAAGGACCTGAGCCTCGACCGCCTGGTCGTGCTCATGGATCGCGAGGGGAAGATCCTGCTCGACTCGGGCGCGATCGACGGCGACGCTGCCGACGCCTGGTGGGCCGAACAAGGCAAGCGTCGGGTCGCCGGCCAGGAGACGCTCGGAGGTCCGACGCTCGAGATCCAGACGGTCGTCATCATCAGGGCCGACCGCGACGTCCCTTATGGGAAGGTCCGCCGGACGCTCGCGATCGCCCAGGAACGCGGATTCGCCCACTTCACGCTGGTCGTCATGCGAGGCCAAGAGCGATGAGTTACCCGCATGGTAAGCCGAAGGTCCGGCACAAGCCCGACGAGGGGGTCCAGTTCCCCGTCACGCCGATGCTCGACATGGCCTTCCAGCTCCTGGCCTTCTTCGTGCTGACCTTCCAGTCCCCCTCGCTCGAAACCCACATCGACCTCGACCTCCCCGCCACACCCCTGGCCCTGCCGGGCGAGACGAAGGGGACGGCCCGGCCCAACCCGGCCAGGCGGGTGGATACCGACCTCGAGAACGACCTCTTCGTCAGGGCCGAGGCCAATGAGCTCGGCGACCTGAAGGGTCTTCGCCTGGGCGAACTCGCCATCCCCGACGTCTCGACGCTGGGCGAACGGCTCCAGCGCTACGTCAAGGTCCTCGAAGGCCGTCCGCTCCGCGTCAGGCTCGCGGCCGACGACGCCTTACGCTATGAAGAGGCCGCGCGCCTCGTCGCCGCGATCTCGAGCGCGGGGGCGACCACGATCCGCCTCGCCAATCCTTCGAGCGAGTTTCAGCCCGACTCTCCCGCGACGAAGACCATACCATGACCCGACGCAAGGCGATCGCGAGCCTCGCCCTGGCGATCTCGAACCTCGCCGCCGCCCGGCTCCTCGCCGATTCCAAACTCGAACTCGTCGACTTGCCCGCGTACCGCGCGGCACTCACGGAGTCGAACCGGCCGAAGACGCCCCCGAGTCGGGTCACCTTCCGCGACCTCTGGTTCCGCGGCGCTGAATTCGAGGGCAAATTCGTGCAGGTGGAAGGCCGGCTCGCCCGCCGCTTCCATCAGCCGCCGTTCGGCACCTTCCCCTCGCTGACCGAGGCCTGGCTCATTTCGCCGGCGGGAGACCCCTTCTGCGTCGTCTTCCCCGATGAGAAGGGAATCGACCTGCCGAAGACCGGCACGCTCCAATTCGCGGGGATGTACCTCAAGAAGGTCCGCTACGAAGGGGGCGACGCCGTGCGGGGTGCCCCGCTCATCGTGGGGAGCCAACCGCCGAAGGCCGGCGCGCAAAGTCCCGCCGCGCCGGCTCCCCGGAAACGATCGAACCAGCTCGACTGGGCGATCGCCCTGGGCGCGCTGGTCGTGTTCGTCGCCGTCATGTTCAATCAGTACGCCCGCCGCCCTCGACGACGCCCGGCCCCCCCGACCCGAGACGAACCGTTGCAGTTCCTCGCGCCGGAGGGAACGACCTCGACGGACTCCGAGGGTCAGAGCGCCTCGAGCGCCGAGGCCGACAGGTTGCGGGGCGAGGTGTAACTGGAAGTCGAATCGCCGGCTTCTCGAGAAGCGGGGACCGCCTCGACGACCTTGGCCTCGACGACCCCGGTGGCCTCGGGCATGTCCGAGTTGTGCCGCCTGGCGAAGACGAACCAGCGGGCCATCGAGAAGCTGATGCCCGTCGCGCAGACGATGCCGACCAGCGCGGCGGCGAGCTTGTGGCGCTGGAAGTAGCCGACGTGCCGGGGCAGGAGCAGCCGCAGCGAGTAGCTCAGGACGATCCCGAGGGCGTTGCTCAACGCATAAGCGAAGAATTGCTTGAGGATCGACTCGCCCCGGGCATAACTGAATGTGAGCCGGCGATTGAGCGAGAAGTTCCAGGTCAGGGCGATCCCGATCGCCAGGGCGGCCGCCACGGCCAGCGTCAGCGGCCCGCCGATCAGGGGCATCTGCGCCGAGGCCAGCGAGGTCTTCGACAGGAGCCACTGGAAGAGGGCGTAGCAGCTCAGGTCGACGATCATCCCCGAGGCGCCCACGAGGCAGAACTGGATCAGCCGCGAGAAGTTGCCGAAACGCTCCTCCGACAAGCGCTTGGCGAACCGGAGGTCGTCGATCGACCAGTGCCGGTGCGGGGAGCCGACCGCCCTCGAGAGCGGTACGTCGAGGCGCCGGGCATCGACCCGGATCGCTAGTTCCAGCGCGAAGAGGGAGCCGATCGGGAAGAACTCGGTGGTCGCCAGCAGCTTCGGCGAGATCGCGACGAGCCCCGAGAGCGGGTCAGACGTGCCGAGCAGGCGTCGAGACAGGGTGCCGACCGGCTTCTGGAGAGGCCAGCGAGTCCCCTTCCCGCCTTCGACCCTCGGGCTCGAGATGACGAGGTCGGCCTCATTCTGGACGACCGGCTCGATGACCCGTTTGAGATCCTCGATCGAGTAATTCCTGGTGCCATCGAGGAGCAGCAGGACGTCACCTTGCGCCTGCGCCAGCCCCGCGACGGCCGCCGCGGACAGCCCCGGATTCTTGGCCGTGCAGACGCTCCATCCCGTATCCGCAAATTTTGGGTCCGAGACCGCGCCAGGGTCGAGGGAGATGATGCAGTCGACCGTATGCCCCAGGGCGTTCAGGTTCGAGCAGAGATCACGGATCGGCTCAACCGCCGGGGATACACGCGGGGTCACCGGAAGTATAAGGCTAAGCTGAGCCATTGATCGCCCCAGGCTCCCTTTCGTCGTCCCTCGCGTTGCGGCCTCGGGACTCGGGATGTGGAATTGAGGATGTCTAGGCCGTAAGCCAGGGAAATTGAACAGTTTGGCATATCTGCGGGCTCTTCCCTGCGGCACGGTGAGGAAATCCTATTTCCTACACGCAAACTTGGCAATCCGAGTTCAGGAAGGGCGGCCGACGTCCTCGGTCCGGGGGTAGACCTTGTGGCGAGGGGCCGAGCGGAGGACCTGCTCCTTGCCCCAGGACGTGACCTGGTGGAAGGCGGCCGAGCGGATGAAGTCGCGGAAGGCCTTCTCGTCGCTCCACTCGCTGAGGATCGCGTACGAGAGCGGGTCGTCCACGCGCTGATAGAGGAAGCTGGTCGAATGCCCGGGAATTGTCTCGAGTAATCTCAAAACATCCTGGAACTTCGTGGTGAAAAGGTCCACCTTGTCTGGCAGCACGTCGTAATACATGCCCACGGTTAGCATCGTGGCAACTCCAATGACACCGTCGTCGAGGCTGGGAAAGTAGGGACGCAGCAGGCTCAGGCTGGCGGGCAGGACTCAGCCGGGGGGGAGTTCGTCGAGGGCGCGGTCGATCCAACCGCCGCCGAGGACCATATCCCCCTGGTAGAGGGCGACGACCTGGCCGGGGGTGATCGCGGACTGAGGTTGCTCGAAAACAACACGAACCTTGTCGGAGCCGACCGGATGGACCGTCGCGGGCGCAGCAGTGTGCCTGGCCCGGATCTGGGCGTCGCAGGTGATCGGGCCGTCGGGCATGGGCCCTTGCCAGTTGAACCTCGAGGCCTCCAGGACGCGCTTCTCGAGCGAGCCCCTGCCGCCGATCGTGACCGTCCGGCTCATCGGCTCGATCTCGACGACGTAACGCGGGGCGCCCACGGCGATGCCGAGCCCCCGGCGCTGGCCGATCGTGAACCCCTCGATCCCCGCGTGGCTGCCGACGACCTTGCCATCCTCGTCCACGATATCCCCCTTCGTGTCGAGGTCGGGGCGGCGGTTGCGGACGAACTCGAGGTAGTCGTCGTCGGGGACGAAGCAGATCTCCTGGCTATCGGGCTTGTCGTGAACGGGGAGGCCGAGGTCCTTCGCCAGTTCCCGGATCTCGGACTTGGGCAGGTGCCCGACCGGGAAGAGGACGTGCGGCAGCAACTCGCGGCGCAGCCCGAACAGGACGTAGGACTGATCCTTGGAGCGATCCTGGGCGCGGGCGATCCTCGGTGCCGAGTCGGCGTCGTTCACGATCCCGGCGTAGTGCCCTGTCGCCACGAAGTCGGCGCCGACCTGCTTTCCGTACGACCAGAGCTTGCCGAACTTGAGCCAGATGTTGCACATCACGCAGGGGTTGGGCGTCCGGCCGGCGGCATACTCGTCGGCGAACTGGTCCATGATTCGGCTGAAGTCTCGCTCGAAGTCGAGGGCGTAGAAGGGGATGTCGAGCCGGTCCGCCACGTTCTGGGCGTCGACGGCGTCAGTGGCGCTGCAGCAGGTCTTCGCCCGGCGCTCGAGTCCCCCTTCATGAGCACCCGTGCGCATGAAGAGGCCGATCACCTCATGCCCCTGCTCCTTGAGCAGGTGCGCCGCGACGGAACTGTCGACTCCGCCACTCATCGCCAGGACGACCCGACTACCCATGCGCCCGCGTTCCCGAAATCAAGGAGGCCCGAACTTGGTTCACCGCACCATCGTACACGTTCGAGCCGACGAGCCACAACAGGACCTTTGCGCCCGCCGGCCCGCGCCGAGCCTGGGGCGGGCTCACTTCGAGGCGCGCGACTCCTTCTCCACGATCCCGCTGATCCCGAATCGGCGGGCCAGCTCGGCCTCCACGTCGCCCCAGGCCACGTCGTGTCGGCCCAGTAGGACGAGGG
Source organism: Singulisphaera chitinilytica (assembly GCF_049331405.1). NCBI lineage: Bacteria > Pseudomonadati > Planctomycetota > Planctomycetia > Isosphaerales > Isosphaeraceae > Singulisphaera > Singulisphaera chitinilytica. Next base: position 2,743,771 of record NZ_CP186274.1, on the reverse strand, counting down.
CGTGGAAGATCAGGTCGGCGGCCTCCTTGACGAGGTGGGCCCGCCCTTCTTCGCCAGGTTCGGCGGCGGCCTCGATGACCTCGGCGGTCTCCTCGGCGATCTTGCCCAGGATCTTGGCGTCGCCCGACTGGATCAGCGAGACGACGTAGGAACGCTCGGCCGGGGGGTTCGCCTTGCGCTCGGCGATGAGGGCCATCAACGCATGAATCATGGAAGGATTCGACATCAGATCATGTCCTCGAAATTGGATGTCAAGGGTCCCGTTGGACGTTCATCGATGGGGGCCTATATCGGCACTCGTGACCGCTCTCGGGGTTAAGGAAACTTTACGGCATTCGTCATAGCCACCCCGAACTTCTCCTTGAATAACCTTCGAGAGCGGGCTAACCTTGGAATGCACCCGACGTATGGGTGCATTCATGTCGCACCGTTTCCTCGACCCCCCCCCGTCGCGAGGATCGGCTGGCCTTCGGTCGGATTAGCAGCCGCGAATGCGATTCGCGGTGTCCGGCCGCCGAGTCACGCATCACCAGAACGACAACAAGGGTCTGCCATGCGCCGAACGAAGACGCAGGGAGGGCGCGGGTGCGCCTCCGTCCGCACGCGGACACGGAGGGGGAACGTTCCTCGGGTCGAGTCGATGGAGTCTCGTCATCTCCTCACATCCCTCAGCGATATCGTGGTGGCCCCGTCGGTCGCGGCCGACCGCAGCGGCCTCGGCTCCACGGGGACGACGGTCGTCTCGAGCCCGGTCGCCGGGAGCCTGACCCCGAGCCAGGTGAGCCAAGCATACGGCTTCAGCCAGATCGTATTCAACTCGGGAACGAAATCGGTCAAGGGGGACGGCACCGGCGAGACCATCGCCATCGTCGACGCCTACAACGACCCGAACATCGCCGCCGACCTCGCGAAGTTCGACAGCCAGTACAACCTCCCCTCCGCCAGCCTGACCGTCGTGAACCAGTCCGGCAGCACGACCTCGCTCCCGGCCACCGACGCCGGCTGGGCCCTGGAAATCTCGCTCGACGTCGAGTGGGCCCACGCGATGGCCCCTGGCGCCAAGATCCTGCTCGTCGAGGCGAATTCCAGCAGCCTGAGCGACCTGACGGCCGCGGTGAAGTACGCCTCCACCCAGGCGAACGTCGTCTCGATGAGCTGGGGAACCGGCGAATTCTTGGGCGAGACCTCGCTCGACTCCCTTTTCAACGTCCCCGGCGTCACCTTCGTGGCCTCCTCGGGCGACTCGGGGGGCATCTCGGGGGCCGAGTGGCCCGCGGCCTCGCCCAACGTCGTCAGCGTCGGCGGCACCACGCTCTCCGCCTCGACCACCGGCACCTACCAGGGTGAGACCGCCTGGAGCGGCTACTACTCGCAAGGCAGCGGCGGCGGGCTCAGTCAGTACGAGTCGACCCCGAGCTATCAGACGTCGGTCTTCGGCAACCAACTCCCGGCGCGTTCGACCCCCGACGTCTCGTACGACGCCAGCGCCACCAACGGCTACGCCGTGTATGACTCGCTGGGCGTGTCCGGCCAGTCGGGCTGGTTCGAGGTCGGCGGCACCAGCGCCGGGGCCCCGCAATGGTCGGCCCTCGTCGCGATCGCCGACCAGGGTCGGTCCCTCTCCGGGCTCTCCTCGCTCGACTCGCAGGACACGCTGAGCCTGCTCTACAGCAAGGCCGCGACCGAGTATCAGTCGACCCCGTCGACCTACTTCAACGACATCACCACCGGCTACAACGCGTACTACCAGGCCGGCCGCGGCTACGACCTCGTCACCGGCCTTGGCAGTCCCAAGGCCAGCAGCCTTGCCACGTTCCTGGCCTCCGCCACCACGACGACCACCACGACCACCGGCACGACGTCTTCCGGTAGCTCTGGCAGCTCGGGCTCGACGCACGACGGCCCGACGCAGCCTCCGCCCCATAGCGGGCCTCACGGCCCCGGCCCCCGCCAGTTCACGACGCCGACCTCGACCTCGACCTCGACCAGCACGACCACGACGACCACAACCACCACCACGACCGCGAGCCAGTCCACGGCGGTCTTCACGGTGGTCCCCACCTCGACCACTGAGACGAACTCCAGCACGAGCACCAGCACGACGACCGCCTCGGCGACCAGCACGTCGGAGTCGACCATCGCGGGCGCCTCGCTCGGGCAGTCGCTCCCCGAGCCGCGCGGGACGCTCTTCCTCCGGTCGGCCACCGAGGACCAGCCGCTCGCCCGGTCGGTCGTGAACCGTCGCAAGGCGGACCGCACGCAGGCGACGACGGGGACGAACGCCCACGCGAAGGCCGCGACCCCGAAGGCCGACCCCGGCAAGGCCGACCCCGGCAAGGCCGACCTGAAGGCCGGGCAGACTCTCGACTCCAAGCGGGACAAGGCCCCCGTCGTCCCCGAGGCGGGACAGGCGCCCGGGACGCTCCCGGCCACCCCCGATCAGCCGATGGAGGTCCCGCCCCCGGCCCCGTCGAGCGGCGAGGACCCCGAGGCGACGAAGGCCGCCAGGCCCGCCCTCTCGCTCGGCGTCGTGATCGGGATCTGGCAGCTCTGGAGGTGCCGCGAGGATCGGGTCGAGCGGAAGCGGAAGCAAACCCACAGGGTCGATCTGGATGTCTCCTCCAAGCAGGTCGTATGATCGAGTCGATCCTGGCCCCCGGGCTCAGCTTTATCCTGATCTCGGGGGTCGGACCGGCACGCGACCTTCGGGACGGGGGCGATAAAGTCCCCGCCATCCGAGGCGAGCCCCGACGGATCATCGGCCGACCGCGAGAGAGGACGACGAGTTATGCCAGTCCCCGGCGAAATCGAGACGGAGTTCGGCGTCCCCATCCCCGGGCAGATCCTCCCCGAAGACCAGTGGGCCAGGACGGCCATCAAGCACCTGCCCCCCTCGGGCCCGCTCGACTGGGAAGGTATCTTCGGCAGGAAGGCCCCCGTCGTCCTCGAACTCGGCTGCGGCAACGGCCGCTATACCCTCCTGAGTGCCCTCAATCGCCCCGAGTGCGACCACATCGGCATCGACCTGCTCCCCGTCGTGATCCGCTACGCGACCCGGCGCGGGAATCAGCGAGGCCTCCATCACGTCCGGTTCGCCGTCAGGGACGGCCAGTCCTTCGTCTCCGAATACGTGCCCGAGGGGAGCCTGGCCGAGGCCCACCTCTATCACCCGCAACCCTACCACGACCCTCGCCGCGCCCACCTGCGCCTGGTCGCCCCGAAATTCCTCGCCGACCTCCACAGGGGCCTCGCGCCCGGCGGGCTCTTCGTCATCCAGACGGATAACCCCGACTACTGGGAATTCATCAAGAAGGTCATCCCGGTCTTCTTCGAGTTTGCGGAACATCCCGACCCCTGGCCCGACGCCCCCGAGGGCCGCTCCCGGCGCGAGATCCTGGCGCGCAGCCGGGGCCTCCGCATCTTCCGGGGCACGGCGATCCGTCGCGACGGCCTCACCCGCTCCGAGGCCCTCAACGCCGCCAACAGCCTCCCGCTACCCACGTTCCGGAGCCGAGGCCCCTGGTGCGACCTCGATGCCTGGGAAGAGTCGGGATCGTCCCAGCCGCGGTCGCGTCCATCGGGGGGCGGTCAGCGCCCTCGAGGCGGGCGCTGAGCCTTACTGACGAGTGTCGTCGAGGATGCTGAGGTCGACCGGCTCGTCGGGGCTCGTGATGATCTTGCGCTTGGCCTTCGGCCAGAGCTCTCGCAAGGTGTCGAGGTAGAGCCGACGGATCGTCAATCGCCTCCAGCCCGAGGCCTCGGCCAGCAGCGTCTCGAAACGGGCTGCGCGGGCCTTCGCCAGTGCGAGCGAGCGGTCGGCCCGTGATTTGGCCTTCTCCTTCGTGGCCAGGGCCGAGGCCCTGGCACCTGTCAAAGCCGTCGCCTCGTAAGTCTGGGCCTCGCGGATCCGGCCGTCGCGTTCGCTCTGGGCGGCTTGGGCCGAGGCGAAGTCGGGCGCGACCTCGACGGGGGGCCGGGCCTCGGTGAGGCTCACGCCCAGGATCGAGATCCCCAGGCCATAGCGTGCGGCGGCCTGGGAGAGCTCCCCTTCCATCTCGCGGGCGATCTCGGCCCGGCCCGACCGGAGCGCGAGGTCGATGGACACTCGCGCCAGGGATCGGCTCAAGGTCGATTCGATCAACCGCGTGAGGATCGGTTCGAGCTCTTTGGCTCGGAGGGTGAACGCGATGGGGTCGGATACCCGGTACTGCACGACGCCAGACGCACGCAGCATGTTCAGGTCGCCGGTGATGTATTCTCCGTCGTCGGCGAGGGCGTCGGGCCCCGGCGTGCCGACGAGCCCGACTTCGAGCCGTCGCACGGTGTCGGTGCGGACTCGCGTGATCCGGTCGATCCACGCGGGGAGCAACCAGTGCGGACCCGGCGGCAAGGGCCTCGCCAGCGCCCGGCCGAACCTGCGGACCACGGCCACCTCGCCGGGGGCGACCACGACGACCCCCGACAGCCCGTAGGCGATCGCCGCCAGGACGAATGACGCGAGGAGCCAGCGGAATACGTTCCGGCTCATGGCTTTGTCTCAGTCGGCGAGGGCGTCACCGCCGCCTTATCGCGGGCGGGACCCCGGAGTAGGTCCTCGGAGGGCCCTTGAGTCAGGAGCCGGAGCAGCGGACTCGCGGACGAGAGGACGACGGTAGCCTTTTCGTCGAGTAAGGCCCGGTACGACTCGAGCGTCCGCACGAACTCGTAGAACTTCGGGTCCTGGGAGTGGGCCTTGTTGTAGATCCGGGTCGACTCGGATTCGGCCTGGCCCCTGATCCGCTCGGCCTCCGCCTCGGCCTCGGCGAGGATGGTGTCGCGCTGGCGGTCGGCCTGGCTCGTGAGGGAGAGGTAGCGGGCCTCGCCCTCGGCCCGGAGGCTCGCCGCGACCTGCTTCCGCTCGCTCCTGATCAGCTCGAAGATCGCGGGCCGGACTTCCGTCGGATGGTTGAAGCGACGGAGCCTCACGTCGACGACCTCGACCCCGAGTTCCTCGCGGGCGCCCGGGGCGATGCTCGTGCGGACCTCCTCGGTGATCGCGTCGAGCTTCCAGACCTTTGGATCGGTGGAGGCGAGCGTCCGGAGTTCGCGGCTCCCTACCGCATGACTCAGTGCGGCGGTCACCCGCTCGTTGAGGCGGGCTTCCGCCGTCTCGAGGGTCGCCGCCGAGCGTAGGAAGCGGACGGCGTCGGCCACGCGCCAGACGACGTAGCTGGAGACCTCGAGGTTCCGCTTATCCCCCGTGATCATCTCGCGAGGGGGCGGGTCGAACACCTGGAGTCGGCGGTCGATGGTCTCCACCGACTGCCAGGGCCATTTGGCGTGCAACCCCGGCTCCGCCCCGTAGACCTTCACGATCCGGCCGAAGTCGGTGATCACCGCGTACTCGGTCTCGTCGACGATGACCCAACCTCGGAAACCGAAGAGCGCGACGAGGCCGAGCACGATGAGGGCAGTCAGCCAGCGGAAGGGGCGTGTCATTGCGGAGGTCTCGGGGAAGCTCGACAGATTCTGTTGCGGCTCGCGAGGCAAACCTCAGCGCGAGAACGGGTCGTTGACGAACAGCAGGATCGGAACCAGGACGGTCAGGAAGGCCCCCACGAACAGCGCGGGGATCACCCAGATTGCTCGGACGATCCAATCGCGACGCTCGGGCGAGCGGACATAGGCCATCACGATGACCGTCTCGATCATCGGGGCGATGAAGACGTCGAGCGTGACGGCCGCGAGGATGAGCATTCCCTTCCCCGACTTGAGCGAGGCCATCAGCGGGGCCATGCAGAGGGTGCTCAGGATGACCAGGGACAGCAACTGGGCCAGGGTGAATCGCAGGCGGATGGCCGGGGCGATCGCGTTCATGGCGTTCTCCGAGCCGAGGGGTCGGGGGTGGGATTAGGCTCGGGGGCGAGGGCCCGGCCCTCGAAGGGGAGGTCGGGGATCATCCGGATCCGTCGGCCGGTGGAGTCGGGCTCCGTGACGACCTTCGACTTGCCAGCGAGCGACTCCTCGATCCGCTCCCAATAGAGCCGGAGGTCGGTCAGCGCGGGGGCCGTCGAACGAGCGGAGAGCAGGTCGAGGAAGGTGCTCGACTCCGCGTCTGCACGGGTCACACGCGAAGACATCGCGGCGAGGGCCTGGTTGCGGAGTGCGTCGGCACGGCCTTGGGCCTCGGCGACGACCTTGGCCTCGTAGGCCTTGCCGTCGTTGTCGCGCTTGGCCCGTTCGCTCTCGGCCCGGGAGACGTCGCGGTAGGCGTCCACCACCGGCAGCGGGGGATGAACATCCTGGAATTCGACCCCCGCGATGAACAGCCCCATGCCGTAGCGATCCGCCCGCTCCTGGAGCAAGCTCACGGCCGATTTCTCGGCGGATTGTCGCCCCGTGGTCAGCAAATCGTTGAGCGTCAGACGCCCCACGACCGCGCGGATCGCCGATTCGCCGAGAGGACGCAATGCGCGGTCGGGCTCGGCGATGGCGAAGGCGTAGGATCGCAGCGACTCGGGCTTTGATGTATCGAGCCGGTACTGCGCCGTCGCGGCGAGCTCGACGAGCTGGCCATCGCCCGTGAGCAGGAGGGACTCGTCCTCGGCTCGGGCGACGGCGCCTCGGTCGTGCCGCGACTCCCACCGCACCGGCCCCGAGTCGCCTCCTTCGTTCGAGCGGAAGCCGAGTTCGAGGCTCCTCAGCCGATCGGGCCGGAGCCGGACCACGCGCTCGAACGGCGGGGGCCAGCGCAGGTGGAGTCCCGGCTCCAGCGCCCGCAAGTAACGCCCCTGCCGCTGGACGAGCCCCACCTCGCCAGGGCCTATGGCCGTCCAGCCCGAGGTCAGGCCCAGGGCGATTAGCACTGCAACCATCAGGGCGACGAAACCTCGCCAGTGCGAGAGCAGGCGACCCAGGTAATCCGTCGGATCGAGGCGGTCGTCGATCCTTGCCATCCATTCGAGGAGCGAGTTGATCCGATGGAAGGGCCTGAGTCGTCTCCATTCCCCGAACGCCAGGAGCCTCATGGCGTTCAGCAGGACGAGCAGCGACCCCGCCTGGTGCAGGATCGCCGCCGGCACCGGCCCCAGGATCCCCAGGGCGGCCAGCCCCATCGCAACAGCGTTCAATGTGAATGCAAAGATGAGGATGTTCTGGCGGATGACGGCGACCGTCGATCGCGAGAGCTGCACGAGTTCCGGGAGCCAGGCCAGGGGTTCGCCGAGCACGACGAAGTCGCCGGCCTCGGCCGCGAGGTCGGCCCCGATCCCGCCGAGGGCGATCCCGACGTGGGCCCCCGCGAGCGCCGGGGCGTCGTTGATCCCATCCCCGACCATCGCCACGCGCTTGCCGGCCGATTGACGTTCCTGGACCCAGTGCGCCTTGTCGGCGGGGAGCAGGCCCGCCTCGACGCTCGTGGCCTGCGTCTTCCTGGCGACGACCTCGGCCGCCGCGGCGCGGTCGCCGGTCAGGATGGCGACCTCGCGGAAGCCCAGGGCTTTCAGCTCGGAGACGACCCCCTGGGCCTCGGGGCGGATCCGGTCGCGCGCCCCGAGGATGCCCGCGAGCTTCCCCTCGACCGCGACCAAAAGCGGTGTATCGCCGCGGGCGTCGAGGGCCTGGAGGGCGTCGGCCGCCTCGTTTGAAATCTCGATCGCATGTTCATTCAAGAGCCGCTGATTGCCCACGAGGACCGCGATCGAGCCCCCGGCGTCGAGCTGGCAGCGGGACGAGACCCCCGCCCCGGGCTGGGCGAGGACCTCGGTGGCGGTCCCCGGTTTCAGGCCGCGCCGACGGGCTTCCTCGACGATCGCCACGGCCAGCGGATGCGGGTTCGACGACTCGGCGATCGCGGCGAGGGTCAGGATCTCGGCCTCGGTCCAGCCGTCGAGCGGGACGAGGCTCGTGACCTCGGGCCGGCCCAGTGTCAGGGTGCCGGTCTTGTCGAACGCGAACGTGTCGCAGGCGGCCAGCCGTTCGAGCGCCTCGCCCCCCTTGATGAGGATGCCATGCCGCGCCAGCCAGGCCATGCTCGCGAGGATGGCGGCCGGCGTGGCCAGGACCAGGGCACACGGGCAGGCCACCACCAGCACGGCGACCGTCCTCATCCAGACGTCGGGCCAGCGCAGGAGGTACCCGAAAATTAGCGTCAGGGCGGCGACACTCTCGACGACCGGGAGGAAGTAGCCGGCGAGCCGGTCGGCCGTCTTCTGGATCGGAGCCTTGCGCTGCTGCGCCTCGGCTACCAGGCGCAACACCTGGCCCAGGGTCGTTTCGTGGCCGACCTTCTCCGCCCGGATCTCCAGGACGCCGAACTGGTTGATCGTGCCCGAGAAGGCCGGGTCTCCGACCCCCTTGTCGACCGGGTGCGACTCCCCCGTGAGCGCCGCCTGGTCCACGGAGGATCGCCCGACGAGGACCGGCCCGTCCACCGGGATCCGCTCGCCGGGCCGGACGATGACCGTGTCCCCCTCGGCGACATACCGGGCCTCGATCTCGTGCTCCCGGCCGTCGCGGCGTATTCGAGCCGTGCGCGGGGCCTGATCGAGCAGGCGATGGATCGCGCGTTGGGTCCGCTCGAAGGTGAGGGCCTCAAGGACCTCCCCCACCAACGCGATGAAGACGACCTCGGCGGCGACGAACGGCTGGCCGATCACCAACGCGGCGATGCACGCCTGGGCCAGCGCGAGATCGGCGCCGATGCGCTTCTGGGCGAGGGCCTCAAGGGCCCCGTAGACGATGCGGATCCCCCCCAGGATCGCGGCGGCCTTGACCAGCGAGATGCCCGCCGGGGCCCTCCAGGACTCCAGGCCGAGGTACGCGAAGAGGATGTCCCCGCCGATCAGCAACCCCAGGATGGTCGTCAGGGCATAGAGGCCCCGATGATCCTCGCGACGGCCGGGTTCCCCTCCGCCTTCTCCCTCGAAGGCGTGCGCACGCAGTCGGTGCATGTCGGCGGGATGATATTCGCGGTGCATCCCGTTAGCCCCAGGCGGTGGGAATCGTTCGCGGCGGGCGAGACAAAGAAAACTCGACCATAAGGCCGATCACTCGCACTGTCAAGCCTCCGCGAAACGCCCCGCTTTTCCAAACCCTCGCATTCGATCCTTGGGATTAAATCCACAGACTTTGAAGGGAGTGCGCGACCAAGTCATACCGGAGATCGCTGAATACTTCGGTTCGTAAAGAATTATGACTTTATGGATAGAATTGATGATATTTTTGTTCGACATGTGTGTTATTTGTGGGACGCGAACGAGCTGTCTACGGTCGATCGAAGTTCGATGCAGGAAGGAATGCTTGCGGTTCGATGGGCGGAAGCCGGGCGATCAGGCCTTGCCGTCGTGGCGAGGCGGCTCGTCCTCGCCGATCTCGGCTTCCTCTTGCGGGACGCTCTGGACCCAGGCGGCGAGGTCCTCGGGCGAGATCTCTTCGGTGGGGCGCTCGCGGAGGGTCGAAGCGATCGACCTCGGGGCGAAGGACTTGCGCAGGCCCCCTAGCCAGCGGAAGAATGAGAGGACGAACATCAGGGCCACGGCGACGGCCATCCACTTCACCGGGCCGGGCGTTTTGTCGGCGGGAGCCTTGGTGGGGGCGTTCCAGCCGATCCGGCCGATCAGGACGGGCGAGGAGTAGTAGCCCAGGTCCTTGCCCGACTGGTACTTCATCAGCTTGAGGAAGTAGCCGTTGAAGACCACCCGCTCCGAGATGTTGTCGCCGACCGGGAACCCTTTCGGCGCGTCCTCGAAGACGCAGACATAGAAGTTGCGCTGGCTGTCGGAGGTCACCATCCAGGCCTCGTACAGGCGGCCCGAGGGGACGAGCTTGCTCTCGTAGGTCATGACGCGGAGGACGGTGCCGAGGATGTGGATGGGCACGCCTCGGTAGCTGTTGGGATGCTCCCAGATCTGGATCGAGAGGACGTCGCGTCGGCTCTCCTTGTCGAGCTCGACCGGCGTGCGCTTCTCGGCCTGCTGCAGGAGCTTCTTGTAGGCCGCCATGTCGCGGAGGCCGATCGAGGTCTTATCCTCGACCGTCTCGAACTCGGTCGACCTGTCCGGCACGATCGGCGTGAGGGGGACGGTGGCCACGGGGCCGCCGTCGATCCCCTTGTCGCGGTCGTAGAGGTAGGCGTAGAGCAGGGCCGAGCCGCCGACGAGGATCGCGAGCAGGACGAGGAGCCTCGGGAACTCCGACCCGCGGAAGAACGTGTTCGACTGGCTCATGACGGCCCTCTTCCCCGGACGCTCCGTGTTGGCGTTGCCCGACGCCCCGAGGGCCCGATCCCGCAGGGTTGCCGGGCGATCACTGCGCGGCCTTCTCCTCGGCGCTCAGCTCGGCGAAGGCGACCTTGGGCTCCTTCTTCGCGTCTGAGAAGGCCTTGGAGAAGACGTCGATCACCTTCATCAAGGCGTCGTACTTGAGCTCGGGGTCGACCTTCAGCAGGGTCTGCTCGAAGGGGAGGGTCGGGTCGGTCAAGTTGGCGTCGAGCTCGCGTTTCAGGGCGTCGAGGCCCCCCTGGATCTCATTCTCACCGAGGATGATCCGGCCGAGCGAGCCCCCTTCCCCGGCCCGCAAGGTGGTCTCCAGGGTCTTGAGCGAGGCGGGGAGGTCGGGATTGGCCTCGGCCGCCTCGGGCTGCTGGGCGTTGATGTCGGTGGCGGGGGCCGCCGGCATCAGGTTCATGACGAACTGGACCTCGGACGGCATCGGGTGATAGGTCAGGATGAAGAAGGTGAGCAACTGGAAGGCCATGTCGAGCATGGGCGTGACGGGGATTTCCAGGCTCGTGTGAGCTTTCTTCTTCCGGCCACGATTCTGGCTCAAGAGAATAACCCCCGCAAAGCTGAATGGATCCGCTGGGAGGAACCGATCGGCGTCATTATTCTCCGCTCATCGCCTTGAGGGCGAATTTGCGGAAGCCATTGGCCTGGCACTGCGTGATCAGGGCGTACAGGTCGGAGAACTCGGTGCCCTTGTCGGCCCGGAGGATGATCGTCGTGGGCAGGTCGGCAGACTTCTTGACCCCGGCCGCGTCCAGGTTGCGGCGGGTGAGGTCCGCCAGGTGCCGGATCTCCGCGCCGGCCTTATCGGACGGCAGGTCCTTGCCGTTGACCAGGAGGTGCCCCTGGTTGCTGATGTTGAGGACCAGCCGGTCTTCGTCGACCCCCTTCTGCCCATCTTCGGTGGGCTGGGCCGAGCCCGCCACCGGCAGCTTGATGCGCTGGTCGTAGTTCTCGTTGCTGAAGTTGATCACGAGCATGAAGAACGTGATCAACTGGAAGACGACGTCCAGCAAGGGGGTGAGATTGGGCTCCGCCGACATCTCGGAACTCATCGAGGCGGACATGGTCGCGTCTCCTCTCCACTTCCTGCTCGTTGTGCCCGTCCGGATCCGGTCCGATCAGACGGTCTTGGACTGCTTGGCGGCCTGGACCAGCGAGGCGATCGTGCGGTCGGCCACCTTGGTGACCTCCATGGCGATCGTCGCGATCCGGTTCCGGAAGAAGGAGAAGAAGAAGATCGCCGGGACGGCCAGGGCCACCCCTTCGAGCGTGATGAAGAGGGCCGTCGAGATCCCCTCGGCCACCTTCTCGGGCTTGGGCTGAGAGCCGGCGGCGGTGGCGATTTCCTGGAAGCTCATGATCATGCCCCAGATCGTGCCGACCAGCCCGATCATCGGCCCGAGCTGCCCGATGATGGCGAGGTAGCTGATCTTGGATTCCATGCCGGTGACGATCTCGTCGGTCACGGCGTTCATGGCTTCCTTGGCCTCGGGGCGGCCGTTGGGCAGGTTGGCGACGCCCGTGCGGACGACCTTGGCCAGGAACGATTCGTTGTCGCGGCAGGCGTCGTAGAGCTCCTGGAACTTGCGGTCGCGGATCGCCGCCTCCATCTTCTCGACGAGCGCAGGCGGGACGTTCTCGCTCACCCGCATCTCCAGGAAGAGCTTGATGACGACCGAGGTGAAGTAGACCGAGAGGCAGAGCAGGAAGACGCCGATGGGGCCCGACGCCTCGAGCGCCCAGCGGAGCATCGACTTGGTCTTGGGGGGGGCGACGTCGCTTGTGCTCCCCGCCGCGGCGGGGGCGGGCGCAGCGGCGGCCTTCGCCGCCTCGTCCTTGGCGGGCTCTTGCGCCCGGGCGGCCGGTGCCGGCATCAGGGACAGGGTGAACAGGACCCCCACCACGAACAGGATCCACGCCTTCGCCCGTCCGCTCCCAAGGACCATCGATTGGGGCAACGTCGGCATCGCCGGTATCTCCCTGGAGGGTGAAATCGCCGTCATGTGATGTGTTGGCTTGAACCAATGAACGGTGACTGACTCGCTCATGGGCCGCGTCTTGCGCCGAGCGGAGTGCTACCGCCGATGCGAGCCCCAAAGCGGCATCAAAAGCCTCGCGATCGCAGCACGGAAGCTCTTTCTCGATGACCCAATGCATCCACTATCCGATGGAGGCTTGGGGAAGTCAACTGCCGCTCGACGCTTTTGCAACCGACCATTGCAGGGGGGGATTTCTCATGCCCGAGGCATCGACAATGGTCGTGGTTCGGGCAATCCTGGGTTGCTCAACCGCCGAGAACTCGAAAAGATAAATTAGAGGATGCCCAAGAGGAAGTGGGCTCTCCATTCGAAATGTCGAGCCTCTCGGACTCCGGGCGAGGTGATCGTTGATGCCGAACATACTCCCGTTGGCCTGCCTCCTCGTCCTCGGGGCCGACAATCCCGCACCTGCCCCCGCACCCAGCCCCCCACCGGCGGCGATCGACGTCGCGACGGCCCTGGAGACGGCCCTGGCCGACGCCATCGCCAAGGCGGAGCCCTCGGTCGTCGCGATCGCCCGGGAGCGGGCCGAGAACGACGTGACCACGGCCATCCGCGGCAAGAATCCCGCGCCTCCGTCCGACCCGTTCGGGCCCGACACGCTCACCTTCGATTATGGCTCCGGCGTGGTGATCGGGGACAAGGGAGAGATCCTCACGGCCTTCCACGTGGTCAAGGGGGCGAGCCGGATCCACATCCGCTCGATCGGCAACCCCGAATTCGAGGCCGAGATCATCGCCGCCGACCCCAGGAGCGACCTGGCGGTGGTCATGCCCCGCGAGGTCAGGACGGCCCGCGCCCTCAAGTTCACGCCGATTTCGCTCGGCGATGCCACCAAGCTCCGCAAGGGCTCGTTCCTCGTGGCGCTCGGGAACCCGTTCAACGCGGCGATCCGGGATGGGCGACCCTCGGCGAGTTGGGGGATCCTCTCGAACATCGCACGCCGGATCGAGCAGCTCGACGAGACGCAGCCCCTCTCGCTCAAGAATTACCCGACGCTCCTGCAGCTCGACTCCAAGCTCAACCTCGGCATGAGCGGCGGCGCGGTCGTCAACCTGAAGGGAGAGCTGGTCGGCCTGACATCGAGCAGCGCCAACGCCGCCGGGTTCGACGCCCTGGCCGGCTACGCGATCCCGATCGACGCCATGGGGCGGCGGGCCATCAACGCGCTCCGCGAGGGGAAGGAAGTCGAGTACGGCTACCTCGGCATCGGCCTCGATCGTCAGACCAGGACGACCCGCGTGACCCAGGCCCAGCCGGGTTCGCCCGCGGCGATGGGGGGCATCCTGCTCGATGACCAGATCCTCTCCGTCGGCGACAGGGAACTGCACGACGTCGACGACCTCGTGCTGGCGATCAACTCGGTGCCGGTCGGCACTCAGATTCCGCTCAAGATCCGCCGCCGCAACGAGACGATCGAGCGCACGGTGGAGCTGGCCAAGTTCAGGGTCGACGGCGAGGTGATCGCCACGAACCGTCCCCTGCCCTGGCGAGGCGCCCGGGTCGACTTTACAAGCACGCTGCCCACGCGGATGCTCGGCGGCGACTTCGTCGGCGCCCTCTCCATGGGGGGAGTGGTCATCGTCGAGGTCGAGACGGGCTCTCCCGCCGAGAAGGCCGGGCTCAAGCAGGGGCAGTTGATCCGATCCGTCGAGGGCAAGCCCGTCCGCAGCCCGGCGGAATTCTCGAAGGCGATCGCCGGTCGCGACGGCCCCGTCACTGTGTTGACCGATATCGGCCCCGTCACGGTCAAATAGGGCCGGAAAGCTGCCGGCCCCGAGGTTTATAGGCCTCGGGTCGGCCAGGCGGTCCATCCCGGACTCGCCATTATCGCATTGTCGGCGCTCAGGGCGTAGAATCCGTTGCGAATCCGCCAGGCGTCCGAACCCGGTTTCCGATTAAGGTTCTCCGTGGAGGTAGGTCCCCGAGCGTTGAGGACCGGCCCCGACGGAGGGGCCGAGATGAGGCCGCTCCCGAATCGTCTGTCTCTTGTGCGTGACCCAGCCCTAGGACTCAAGTAAACGACTTTTCCCATGACTACCGACGAACTTCGCGAAGCATATCTCGACTTCTTCGTCTCCAAGGGCTGCGTCCGCCGTCCCAGCGACGTGCTGGTCCCGAACGACCCGACCGTGTTGTTCACGCCGGCAGGCATGAACCAGTTCAAGCGGGAGTTCATGGGCCTCGGAGACCCGAACTTCACCCGCGCGACGACGTGCCAGAAGTGCATCCGCACCGGCGACATCGAGAACGTCGGCAAGACGTCGTTCCACGAGACATTCTTCGAAATGCTCGGGAACTTCAGCTTCGGCGACTACTTCAAGCGCGAGGCGATCCACTGGGCCTGGGAGTTCCTCACCAAGGTCCTCAAGATGGACCGCGAGCGGCTCACGATCACGGTCTACCTCGACGACGACGAAGCGTTCAACATCTGGCACGACGAGATCAAGGTCCCCGCCTCGCGGATCACCCGCATGGGAGAGGACGACAACTTCTGGCCGGCGGGCGCGCCGACGCACGGCCCCGACGGGGTCTGCGGCCCCTGCTCCGAGATCTTCTATCACGGCAACGGCCCCAAGGAAGTCGAGATCTGGAACCTCGTCTTCACCCAGTTCAACCGCGTCGGGCCCGGGCAGCTCGAGCCCCTGCCCAGCAAGAACATCGACACGGGCATGGGCCTTGAGCGCGCGGCGGCCTGCTTGCAGGGGGTGCCGACCGTCTTCGCGACCGACATCTTCAAGCCGATCGTCGCCGCGGTCTCCGACCAGTTGAGCGTCAAGTATGACGCGAGCAGCCTCGACGGCATCCGGATCCGCCGGATGGCGGATCACTCCCGCGCCTTGACCTTCTGCATCCACGAGAACGTCAAGCCCGACAAGCAGAAGCAGGGATATGTGATCCGGCGTCTGCTGCGTCGCGCGGTGCTCGACGCCTACCAGATGGGATATCGCGAGCCGTTCCTCTACCAGATCATCCCGACGGTTGCCGACGTGATGAAGCGCCCCTATCCGGAGCTTCAGGAGAGCGTCAAGCGCATCCAGACCGTCGTGCGGGAGGAAGAAGAGCAGTTCCTCAATAACCTGGAGAACGGGCTCAAGCGCCTCAACGACACCTTCAGCAAGACGAAGGCCGCCGGCTCGGACACCTTCTCGGGTGCCGAGGCGTTCGTGCTGCACTCGACCTACGGTATTCCCATCGAGGTCACCGAGAGCCTGGCGAACGACCAGAACCTCCGCGTCGACATGAAGGCCTTCGAGGAGGCGTCTGACAAGCACGGGGCCATCTCGCGAGGCACGACCGAGGCGGCCGCCGTCTTCGCGACGGGGCCGCTCGATACGCTCAAGAAGTCCTACCACCGGGGCAGCGAGTTCCTCGGTTACGAGACCACCGAATCGGATTCGGAGGTGATCGGGATCATCGAGCAGAAGAACCTCGCCGATTCGGCCCAGGTCGGCGGGACCACGCCCGTGGCCCTGATCCTGGATCGCACGCCCTTCTATGGCGAGAGCGGCGGGCAGGTCGGCGACCTCGGCGAGATCCGGGGCGAGGGCTTCGTCTTCCAGGTCATCGATACGAAGAAAGATAACGACTTCACGATCCACATCGGCAACGTCGTCGAGGGCAAGGTTGCGGTGGGGAATCGCGCCAAGGCCGTGGTCGACCCGACGAGGCGTCAGGCGATCCGCCGCGCCCACTCGGCGACCCACGTGCTCCACCACGCGCTCCACACGCACCTCGGCAAGCACGCGCAGCAGGCGGGGAGCAAGGTCGAGCCGGACCGGCTCCGCTTCGACTTCTCGAATCCGGAGGCGGTCGGCCGCGATCGCTTGCGACTGGTCGAGGAGACGGTCAATCAACGCGTGCTCCTGGGCGAGGACGTCTCCTGGTCGACGATGCCGATCGAAGAGGCCCGGTCGCTCGGCGCGATGGCCCTCTTCGGCGAGAAGTACCCGGATATCGTCCGCGTCGTGAAGATGGGCGAGTTCTCTCGCGAGCTCTGCGGCGGCACACACCTGGACAACGTCGGCCAGGTCGGCCTGTTCAAGATCGTCTCCGAGGAATCGGTCTCGGCGGGTGTCAGGCGCATCACGGCGCTGACGGGTCAGGCGGCGATCGACTATGTCCGCCAGGAGGAGGAGATCCTCTCCGAGGTCGCCCAGAGCCTCAAGGTCTCGCCGGCGATGGTCGTCGATCGCGTCAACACGATCCTCGAGGAGATCAAGACCCTCAAGAAAGAGGCCAAGCAGCGGAAAGCCGAGGGGCCGTCCACCAAGGCGTCCCCCGACGAGCTGCTCGCCTCGGCGACGGCCGTGAATGACTTGAAGGTCATCGCACACGCCCTCGAGAACGTCTCGCCCGACGACCTCCGCCAGTTGATTGACGTCCTCAGGCGTAAGGTGGGCACGGGCCTGGCCGTCCTGCTGGCCTCGGTGGTCGACGGCAAGGTGAACCTGGCCGCGGGCCTGACCCCCGACATCGTCGAGAGTAAGGTCCTGAACGCCGGCCACTGGCTCAAGGACGTGGCCCCGGTGGTGGGGGGCGGCGGCGGTGGCCGGCCCGACCTCGCCCAGGCCGGCGGCAAAGATCCGAGCAAGGTCGCCGAGGCCCTCGAGAAGGCCCTCGCCCACGTCAAGGCCAAGCTCCAGGGTTGAGCCCAAGCCGGCTTGAAACATCATCCGAGATGACCGGGTGCGGCGGCCTCAACATGGCCGCCGTGCTCGTTTTGGGCTTGTGTATGAGCGTTGAAATTCGGCGGTCCCGCATCGCGGGGACTTGACGGATGGTCGCCCATCGGCATACAGTAACTCGATCACAATTTGGTGCGCATCTTATCCAGAGTGGCTGAGGGACGGGCCCTGCGACGCCACAGCAACCGGTTCACCATCGGGTGAATGCTGGTGCTAACTCCTGCCCAGTGCATCGACGCTGAAACGCTCGATGTGCCGATGGGATAGATAAGATGGCCTCCGGCGAATCTTCGTTTTCATCGCAAAACGGCTCGCCTTCGGCCTACCTCATCCATTCCATTCGTCTCCCCTCATGAGTTCTGGATCATCGCGCATCGGGGCGTTTATCCCTCGGGGTAATCGTTCTATCTCACCGTCCCGCCTCGCGGCCGTCTGCCCACGGTTGCGGAGAGGACCACAGGAGAATTGCCGGTGTCTGGAGATCTCGTCCAAGGCTTGAAGTGTCGCCTCTGCGGCAAGTTGTACCCCAAAGAAGCGTTGAACTTCTGCACGGAGGACTTCGGCCCTCTCGAAGTCGCATACGACTACGAGGCGGTCGCCAGATCCTTCACCCGCAAGGCGATCGAAGCCCGACCCCGGACGATGTGGCGGTATCGCGAGCTCCTGCCGCTTGACGGCGAGCCGACCGTCGGCAAGCACGTCGGCTGCACCCCCTTGATCAAGGCGGACCGCCTCGCCGAGGCGCTGGGCGTCCGCGAGCTCTACGTCAAGAATGACGCCGTCAGCCACCCGTCGCTCTCGTTCAAGGATCGTGTCGTCGCCGTGGCGCTGTCCAAGGCGGTCGAGCTCGGGTTCGAGACGGTCGGTTGCGCCTCGACCGGCAACCTCGCCGGCAGCGTGGCGGCCAACGCCGCCGCGGCCGGCCTGAAGGCCTACGTCCTGATCCCCGACGGCCTCGAGCAGGGCAAGGTGCTGGGGGCGACCATCTATGGCGCGAAGGTCATCGCCATCGAGGGGAACTACGACCACGTCAACCGGCTCTGCTCGCAGATCGCCTTCCGGTTCGGCTGGGGCTTCGTGAACGTCAACCTCCGCCCCTTCTACGCCGAAGGTTCGAAGTCGATGGGCTTCGAGATTGCCGAAGACCTCGGCTGGAAGATCCCCGACCACGTCGTCGCCCCGATGGCCGGCGGCAGCCTGATCGGCAAGCTGCACAAGTCGTTCAAGGAGCTGGAGCTCCTCGGCCTGATCGAAGGGCCCGTCAACACCAAGATGTACGGTGCCCAGGCCACCGGCTGCAACCCGATCTCGAACACGGTCAAGACCGACGCCCTGAAGGTCAAGCCGGTCCGGAACCCGAACACGATCGCCAAGAGCCTCGCCATCGGCGATCCCGCCGACGGCTACTTCGCCTCCAAGCTGATCCGAGACACGGGCGGCTGGAGCGAGGACGTGGACGACGACGCGATCGTCTCCGCGATGCGACTGCTGGCCGAGACCGAAGGGATCTGGGCCGAGACCGCCGGCGGCGTGACCGTCGCGGTTGCCCAGAAGTTGATCGCCCAGGGCAAGATCGATCGCGACGGCTCGACCGTCCTCTGCATCACGGGCAACGGCCTGAAGACGCAGGAGGCCTTGCTGGGCAAGATCGCCAAGCCGGTCGTCATCAAGCCGTCGCTCGACGAGTTCGAGGCCCTGGTCGGGGTCGAAGCCAACGAGCTCACGGCCACGACGGCCTGAGCCTGAGCGAGGCCGCCCGACGCCGGCAGCCAAACCGGCGAGGGCGCGAGCCCAGCCCCGGCGTCGTCGGGATGCCCCGTCGCCGCGAACGGGCAACATCCACGGGCAGGACCCGCCCCGAAGCGGCTGGGTCCTGCCGTACAATAAAATGAATGAGATGGCCAAGGCGAGGCCGGTCCGAGGGCGGACCCCTCTCCTCTTCCTTCGCCCCCAACGTTTCCTAGCCTGGCTAGCCAGAAGGTTCAGCAACATGCCCGTCGTCACCATCCCCACCCCGCTCCGCCCCCACACCGATGGGCAGACCCGCGTCGAGGCCCAGGGGGCCACCGTGGGCGCGATCCTCAGCGACCTCGGCACCCGCTACCCCGAGTTCCACAAGCGGATCTTCAGCGCGAGCGGAGAGCTCCAGCAGTACGTGAATGTTTACGTGAACAGCGAAGACATCCGCTTCCTCGAAGACCTCGAGACGCCCGTCGCCGACCGCGACGTCGTCGACATCATCCCGGCCGTCGCCGGCGGCTGAGATCGGCCGTCGACCTCCTGTTGATGCCTTTCGAGTCCAGTGATCTTGATTTGATTTGATACGAACGACCCGAATCGACTCTTAGCAAGGCCCAAAGCCCAGGGAATCGCTCATGTCCGCCGCCTCGCCAGACCCGCTCGATCGGTACAGCCGCCAGGTCCGTTTCCCGGCTCTCGGAGAAGCAGGTCAGCGCAAGTTGATGCAGAGCCGCGTCACGATCTGCGGCTGCGGCGCCCTGGGCACGGTCCTCGCCAATCACCTGGTCCGCGCGGGCGTCGGCCACATCCGGATCGTCGACCGCGACTTCATCGAGACGCACAACCTCCAGCGCCAGATCCTCTTCGACGAGACGGACGTCGCGGACAATCTCCCGAAGGCCGAGGCCGCCGCACGCAAGCTCCGCCTGATCAACAGCGCGGTGTCGATCGAGTCGGTCGTGACCGACATCGACCACACGAACATCCTCGACCTCGTCTCGGACGCCGACCTGATCCTCGACGGCACCGACAACTTCGAGACCCGCTACCTCATCAACGACGCGGCGGTGAAGCTCGACAAGCCCTGGATCTTCGGCGGCGTCATCGGGAGCGAAGGTCAGACGATGACCATCATCCCGGGCAAGACCCCCTGCATCCGCTGCCTGATCGAGACGAGCCCGCCGCCGGGCATGACCCCCACCTGCGAGACGGCCGGCGTGCTCGGCCCCGCGGTCTCGGTCATCGCCTCGTTCGAGGCCATCGAGGCCATCAAGCTCCTCAGCGGCGCGACCGACGCCCTGAACAACGAGCTGATCATGGTCGACATCTGGGAGTGGAGCTTCCGCCGTCTCAAGGTGGCCGGCCTGCTCGGCAAGGTGGACTGCCCTTGCTGTCGTCAGCGCAAGTTCGAGTGGCTCGACGGGGCTCTCGGCTCCCACACGACCACGCTCTGCGGCCGCAACGCGGTCCAGATCGCCACCCGACGCGCCGAGCCGCTCAACTTCCCCGAACTCGCGACCCGGTTGTCCCCCCTGGGCGAAGTGCGGCACAACAACTTCATGCTCCGCTTCGCGGCGGAAGGCCACGAGTTCACGGTCTTCCCCGACGGTCGCGCGATCATCAAGGGAACCAACGACATCACCAAGGCCCGGACGCTCTACGCCCAGTTTGTGGGGAGCTGAGCCGGCCGGGTTGAACAGGTCGGATCGCGCCGGGCCCGGCCATCCCCCCTTGAATGGGGAGAGCCTCCGGGCCCAGGCCGAGACGAGTTCGACTCGACCGCGGATCGCTCTCACGGGGTTCTTTGCCATGATCTATCTCGACAACGCCGCGACCAGTTTCCCCAAGCCCGAGCCGGTCTATCAGGCCCTGGATAAGTTCGCCCGCACGAGCCTGGCGAACCCCGGACGCGCAGGGCACCGCATGGCGGTCTCGGCCGAGCGTACGCTCGACGACACGCGACACGCGCTCAACCAGTTCTTCCGAGGTGAGACCCCCGAGCGCTGGATCTTCACGCTCAACTGCACCGACGGCCTGAACATGGCGATCAAGGGGAGCGTGAACCCCGGCGACCATGTCATCACGTCGGACCTCGAGCACAACTCGGTGAGCCGCCCACTGCGGGCGCTGGAGAAGGCCGGCGTCATCACCCTGACGCGAGTCGCCTCGGAGCGAGGTTACCTCAACCCCGAGACGATCAAGGCTGCACTCACGCCGAAGACGACGCTCGTCGCCCTGACGCATGCCTCCAACGTGCTCGGGACCGTCCAGCCGATCGAGGCGATCGCGCCGATCGTCCGGGAGTCGGGCGCCTTGTTCCTCGTCGACGCCGCCCAGTCAGCCGGGGTCGTGCCGATTGACCTGAAGGCCACTCCGATCGACCTGCTCGCCTTCCCCGGCCACAAGTGCCTCTACGGTCCCACGGGGACCGGGGCGCTGTATGTCGGGCCTCGCGCGGCCAAGCTCCGCACCTGGCGCGAAGGGGGCACCGGCGGCGACTCGTCGAGCGAGACGCAGCCGACGCTCCTGCCGTACTACTACGAGGGGGGGACTCCCAACGTGCTGGGGGTCGCCGGCCTGGCCGCCGGCATCGCCTGGGTCGCCGAGCGCGGGGTCGACTCGCTCCGGCTCCACGAGGTCTCGCTGCTCGAGCGCGTGGTCGCCTGGGCGGAGGCCGCCGAAGGTTGGAGCATCGCCGGGCGCTGGGATCCGGCCACGCACGTCGGGGCCCTCTCCCTGATCGTCCCCGACACGCTCACGCCGCAGGACCTCGGCTCGATCCTCGACGCGAGCTTCGAGATCGCCGTCCGGCCCGGCCTGCACTGTTCGCCCTACGCCCACCAGGCCCTGGGGACGTTCCCGGACGGGACCTTGCGTCTCAGCCCTGGGCCGTTCACGACGGTCGAGGAGATCGAGACCTTCATCGCCGCCCTCTCGGAGATCACCGCTGGGGTCCTCTGATCGAGGCCCCCGCGGCGGTTCGTCCCGAGAATCAAACCGACCCTCGTCATCAACGAGGCTTGGCCTTGCCCTGATCGGGCTTGCCGGCCTTGGGAGTGGCGGGGGTCTTCGTCTGCGCCTTGGCGACATCGGCCTTCTTTTGCGAGGCGATGACGGGCGTCGGGATGGGGGTCGGAGCCAGGAACGGCAGGACCTCCTTGCGGCGGCCCCCCTTCAGCGTGACGACGAGCGGGGCGGGCGACTTGCTGCCGATGTTGATCGTCTTCGTCTCCTTCTTCTCGTCGCTCGCGCCTTCGTGAGTGAAGACCTCGATCGTCGCCTGGAGCGCCGGCTTTTCCGGGTTGTTGTAGATCGTCTCGACCCGGATCGTGTACTGGCCGTCGAAGGCTCTGGGGCAGACGTAGACCTCTTCGGGGTGCTTGCCGTAGCCGTTCCGGACGATCGAGCCGCCGAAGACCGTGCGGGGCGTTTGGTAGTGCGCGGTGGCTCCGAGGGGCTCGTCGACGGCGAGGTCTAGGTCGGCGTCTCCCGACCAGCTCAGCCGCACGAAGAGATCTCGCGTCTCCGAGTCGGTCAGGCGCTGGGTCATGGCGTCCGCTTCCTCGTTTTGCCCCTCGTCGCGGAGGGACTTGGCGAGGGTCTCGACCTGTTGCCTCGCGTCGCGACGGATCTGGTCGTCGATGCCAGGCCAGCCGAGCGAGAGGAGCCGGTCGACCGAGGTCGCCATGCGCTTCGGGTCCTTCGTCCGCTGGGCGAGGTTGATCGACATGATCATCGGCTCGCCGCGATGGGGGATCTTGTCCATCGCCTGGTCGAGGAGCTTGCCCACGCGCTGGTCGTAGCCGTGGATGAACATCAGGTCGGCTACGCTGACGAGGTAGTTGGGGTTCTGGCTCGCCTCGGCCAGGTCGGCCGCATGGCCGAGCGCGGACTGGATGTCGGAATCCTTCCCCTTGTTCATCTTGATGGCGAGGGCGAGGGCCTCATACATCCAGGGCTCGGCATTCTTGGAATGATAGGTGAGATACCCCTTGAGGGCGCCTTCGACATCCTGTGTTTTCTTGTTCACATTCAGGAGCGAGACCTTCTCCCTCAGGTCCTTCGGCTCTTCTTCGTGGGTCTTGTAATAGTTAAGCCAATACTGATCGGTCGCGGCGGCATTCTTGCTGGCGGCCTTATGAGTGGCAGTGCCCGCACCCGGTTTGATCTCGAGGAGACCCGAGTTGCTGGAGCCTGGCTTCGCCGGCACGACCATGAGCGGGTCGTTCTGGCCGGGTTTGCGCGACTTGGGGGATGGGGAAACGGAAACAGGATCAGCGGAGGTTGACCCCCGCTGACCCTGTTTCTTGGCTTGTTTAGAAGCCGTATTACCCGCAGATTTGGCCTTGGCCGCCTCTAGCTGCTTTTTTTTTCCGCGAAGCTGGAGGTGCTTGGGGGCGTGGACGCTTCATCGGCCGCATTCGGGTCGCGAGGCGGGACGGACATCATCCCCATGCCGCCGCCACCACCCATGCCGCCGCCCATGCCGCCCATACCACCGCCGCCCATGCCACCCATACCACCGCCGCCCATGCCACCGCCCATACCGCCGCCCATGCCGCCCATACCACCACCGCCACCGCCGCGGATGAGGGAGATTGGGATGATGGCGAGGTCGGCGACCGGGTAGACGCGGATCTCGGTCGGAGTGTCCTCAGCGTTCTCCGAGGTGATCGTCAGCATGCCGTCCTTCACCGTGTAGGTGAGGGTGAGCTGCTTGAGGATCAGCCGCAGGGTCGTCTTGAGGGGGACGCCTTCGAGGTCGAGCGTGACCGGCGAGGACATCGTCTTCTCGGCCTCTTGCAGGCCGACGGGATCGACGTAGATCGGGATGCCCGAGTCATTGGCCCCGGTCGTCGCCGTTTTGATGTACTTGAGGACTTCCTCGAACGGCGTCTCGTTGGGGAAGGACATCGTGATGGGCTCATTGAGCTTCTCGATGATGTTCTTCGTCTTCGGGTCGCGGTCGAGCAGGTCGACGGCCTTGCCGTAGCGCTTGATCCGCTTCTCCGAGATAGTCCGCCAGATCTCGGCGTCGGGGTACTCGATCGTGATCGTGTCCGGGAACGGAACGGCGGCTCGCTCCGCGTCCTGCATGGACAGCATGAACCGGAACTCTTTCAACTGCTCGTAGGCCATCTCCTGGGCGAGGAAGCCGGTCGTCGAGGAGACGAACACGCCGGCCCGGGGGGTCGGGTCGTTCGGCACCAGGGCTCGGGCCTTCTGGGCGAGCAGACGAGCCTCGTAGAACGGGGCCGTCGTGGCGATGATGTCGCCGGTGCCGCCGTTGAACAGCACGTTGTACTGGCCCTGCGCCATGAGGCTGTCGAACTGGATCATCATGGTGCTGACCGTGTCGTGGTTGCGGGTCAGCAGATCCAGGGCGCGGACCTGTTGCTCGGCCGCGGCCTCGACGCGGAGCTTCTCGGCGCGATCCTGGACGATCTGTTCCTCGGCCCTGACGGTCGAGAGGATCTGGGCCTGGACTTCGCGATCGAGGGCGTTCCGGGTCGTCTCGGCGACGTCGGTCGAGGACCGGATCACCGTCTGGGCGAGCCGGAGGGTGTTGAGGGCGGCTTCGGGCTGGCCGGCCGTGACCTGATCGCGGGCGACCTGCTCGCGCTGCCGGATGTCGGCGGTCAACTGCTGCCGCATCACTTCCGCGGTGCGCTCGGCCTCTTCGATGGTGGCCTGGGGCCGATGGGCATTGCCAAGAACCGGAGCGTTCTCGAGCGGGGGCGAGGCGGGGACGGGCTCATCCGCGGGTGCGGGAGCCGGGGCCACCGTCGCGTCGGCGGGAGGTGCTTCGGGAGCGGGATCCTGGAGGGCGACTCTCTCGACCTTGCCGACACGGGCGAGGGCCTTGCGGGCCTCGGTGTTCGCCGGGTCGAGGGCGAGGGCTTTACGGAAGAACGTCGCCGCGTGATCCTTCTCGCCCTGGGCGAGGGCCTGGCGACCCAGCATGTTCAACTGGTCGGGCAGCGACGCGGGTTCGGCGGCCCCGCAGAGGGCGCCGGATAGGACCAGGCCGCCCAGCGTCAACGGCCCGACGCCTTTCCACATTCGCGCGGTTCGGGACATGTAAGTTCCTCTCAAGAAAGGAGACCGGCTTTCGGACCGGAACGGGCGCTTGGCTGAGTTATCTCAAATCTACGCCACAGGTGGCAGGTTCACAAGGTGATCGGATCGAAACGGACGAGTACCGATCTCCCCATTCCGCGCGACGTTTCTCCGGTTGAACTGGGCGCCGCAAAACGCGCAACGGAACCAATAGCCATGAGGCGACGCATTCGCGATCGATACGCACCGAGGAGGCGTGGACCGCGATCGATCCACGCTGTCTTTTTCATTATGCCACACGGATCGGACGTGAGCCAAACTCCGGAATCGTCGCACCGGGCATCGCACTGAACCGGATAGAAGGCCTGAGCTTCGGCGCCTCGACGCCTGGCGATCGCGTTATACCGGTTTGACAGATTAGGCTCCGTGTCCTAAGCAAAGTTAGAACAACGAGCCAAGGGAACCGGCACGTCACCAACGTCGACGAGGTGCAGACATCGGAAGCTCGCCTCCCGGCCCGCAATTGAAGCGTCGGAACCCCGCCCCCAATGACCGAGCGGCGTTGGTTCCCTGACCTGGAGAACTCCATGGCGTCTCCCGAAGAGACGAATCCCAAGGGTTCAAAATTCGATCGCGTTGTTCCACCCGAGAAACTTCTGATCCAAGAGCATCCCATGCAGGTCGAAGCCGACATCACCGAAGCCGATTGCTGCGCGGAAATCTCGGTCGACACCATCGCCGAGAAGGCTACCGCCAAGGCCCCGAAACCCGGGCGACGACGACGCGTCGATCCCACGACTTTCGAGAAGCAGTACACCGACGACGAGATTGAGTTCATGAACGCCATGCAGCGATTCAAGAGCCAATCCGGTCGCGTACACCCCACTTCCAACGAGATCCTTGGCGTCGCCTCGAAGCTCGGATACCGGAAATCCCATTCGTAATCGCTTTAAGAAGCGGGAACTAATGGCTTAGAGGTCGTTTTATTTGGCCTGGACTGTGGGGCTTCTCCTCTTCGGGTTTAATACGTCATAAATCCACGGCCTCTGGCCGTGCGACCCGAAGAGCTTCGAGCGATCCGACGTGCAATGAAATAGGCTCCTCCTTCCAGGAAGGCCCCGAGGGGCAGGAAGGAGGAGCCTATGCACGAATGGCAGAGCCTTTCCCATGTCCGGTGGGAATGCAAGTACCACGTCGTGATCATACCGAAGTACCGCCGCAAAGTCTTCTACGGAAGGCTTCGGCATCAGATCGGCCCGATCCTTCGGGAATTGTGCCGTCAACGCGGGATCGATCTGTTGGAAGGGCACGCGATGCCCGACCACATCCACCTGTGCTTGAGCATACCGCCCAAGTATAGCGTGGCGAACACGATCGGGTTCCTGAAGGGCAAGAGCGCCGTCCGGATCCATCGTGAGCTGTTGAAGGAGCGCCGGATGACGGGCCTGCATTTCTGGGCGACGGGTTATTGCGTGAGCACGGTGGGCCTTGATGAGGCCCGGGTGCGGCAGTACATCCGCGAGCAGGATGAGCTGGATCGTCGGCAGGGCGAGTTGAACCTGGAGTAACCCCGTAGGCCCCGAGGGGGCCTTCCTGGCCTTACGCCCCCGCGGGGGCTACCGCATGTACCGGGCTCCGACGGAGCGACTCAAGTCATCGCCCCCAACGGGGGCTTCCTCACGTATCGGGCCCCCTCGGGGGGCCTTCCTGATACCTCGGCCTCCGGCCGAGGAGCCTCATTTGGAAACGGAAACGGTGACCGTCAAGACGGGGGACGCGAGTCTCGAGGTCGGATGGAATCGTGGGTAGTCCGACGGGACCGAACCTTCCCCGGCCTCGATGCCGGATCTCCTGGCGACTATCCCCTGACGCGGCTCTTTCGCGTTGCCAGGGGCGTGAAAAACCGTAGGATGGGCCTCGAGTCGCGGCCATCGGCAGGGCCGGGCTTCGTTCGAGGTGCGTCTGCGTAGGTCGGAGCGGAGCCCGGGGCAATTAGCATCCGGGATCGTCCCCTCGCGCATCAGTCCGCCAAGGGAGTGGCCGAGGATGGGTAAGAAGGTCCTGGTGACGGGAGCCGCCGGCTTCATCGGCAGCCACCTCACGGAGCGCCTGGTTCGCGATGGGTATGAGGTCCGCGCCTTCGTCCGCTACAACGGCAGGGACGATCGGGGGCACCTCGACCGACTCGACTCCGACGTGCAGTCGGCCTTCGAAACCTACCGCGGCGACCTCAAGGATCCCGACACGGTCCGACGCGCCGTCCAGGGGCGAGAGTGGGTCCTCCACCTCGGCGCCCTGATCGCGATCCCCTACTCGTATCAGAACCCCTATGACGTCGTGCAGACGAACGTCAACGGGACCGCCCACGTCCTCGACGCCTGCCGGATGAGCGACACGCTCGAGCGCGTGGTCCTCACCTCGACATCCGAGGTCTACGGGACCGCGCAATACGTCCCGATCGACGAGAAGCACCCCCTGCGCGGGCAATCCCCCTACTCCGCCACGAAGATCGGGGCCGATGCGCTGGGCGAGAGCTATCACCGGGCGTTTGGGCTCCCCGTCTCGGTCCTCCGCCCGTTCAACACGTTCGGCCCGAGGCAATCGGCCAGGGCGATCATCCCCACCATCATCAGCCAGGCCCTGACGAGGCCGGTCGTCAAGCTGGGTAGCCTCGACCCGAGGCGCGACCTCACCTACGTCAAGGACACCGTCTCCGGCTTCCTCTCGATCGCCGGCTGCGACGCCGCCATCGGCCGCACCGTGAATATCGGGCGCGGCGACGACCTGACGATTGGTGAGCTGGTGGAGCTGATCGGAGCCAGGCTGGGCAAGCCGATCACCGTCCAGACCGATACGGACCGCCTGAGGCCGGCCGCGAGCGAGGTGGGCCGGCTCCTTGCCGGGACCAAGCTCGCCCAGGAACTCTGGGGATGGGCCCCGCGCTACTCGATGGAAGAGGCGATCGACGAGACGATCGCCTGGGTCCGCGAGAACATCAACGACTACCGCGTCGACACCTACACGACCTGACCCGTCGCGTCGGCGAAGGTCGGGCGGCCAAGTCGGGTCAGTTGGATTCCGCCAGTTGGGGCATGAACGTCTGGACGTTCTCGGACCCGATCTCATCGGGCAGCCCCTTGCTGGAATGCTGGCAGACATGGCAGTTCGGGTCGTGTTGCGCCCGACCCATGCCACTCGCCGAGGCCTCGTCCCTGGCCTTCATGCCCGCATGGAAAGCGACGACGCCATACATGCCAGACACCAGAAACACCCAAACCAATGCGTTTGCGATGTGATGCTTCATCTGAGATCTGCCCCGGTCAGATGTGTCGTTGACCGTGTGAAGGACACGCGAAGTCCTTCATTGAATCTTCAACTTCATTGCACCGAAATCGACTCCCTCTTTCAAGCCGGATCGACAAATCCACGAACGAATTTCCATCGACACTATCTCCTGCGGGATAGTCGACTTGTACCTCATTAAGTCGGTCGATTTGGCAGTAATTCAGGCGGCGTGGAGGGGGATTGCGCGGCTGGCCGATCATGAAGACCGGGTTGCGAAGCCTCTCGCGAATTCGTTATTTTGAATCTTTTCGTCACTTTCGATCGAGTCGTGACATGCCCATTGACTGGACGCCGCTCGCCGACCTGCTCGAGAAGCACGACCGCTTCCTCGTGACCTCCCACGTCCGCCCTGACGGCGATGCGCTCGGTTCCGAGGTCGGGATGGCGGGCTTCCTCCGTCAGAAGGGCAAGGACGTCCGGGTCGTGAACACCAGCCGGACCCCGCCCCGTTACGACTTCCTCGACCCGAAGGGGGACTTCTTCGAGCACTTCGGGACGACGGTGCAGCCGGAAGATCTCGCCGATCGCGAGGTGGCGGTGATCCTCGACCTCTCGGCCTGGAGCCAACTCGGCGACATGGCCGGGTACATGCGCCAATTTCCGGGGCCTCGCGTCGTGATCGACCATCACGTCAGCCAGGACGACCTGGGGGCGACCTTCCTCAAGGATACGACGGCCGAGGCAACCGGCACCCTGATCGTGCGGCTGATCCGGAGCCTCGGCGGTTCCTTCACGCCCGAGATCGCGACGGGGCTCTTGACCGCCATCGCCATGGACACCGGCTGGTTCCGCCATCCGTCGACGAGCCCGCAGACCTTGCGAAACGTCGCCGACCTCCTCGAGGCGGGGGCCCCGATCGACGATATCTACCGGTCCCTCTTCGAACGCAGTACCCTGGGGCGGCTCCGCCTGATGGGGGAGACCCTGTCGAACCTCAAGACGGCGATGGACGGGCGGGTCGCCTACGCCACCGTGACGCGCGAGGCCATCGAGCGGACGGGGGCGATCCCGCAGGATACCGAGGACCTCGTCGACTTCACGGTCAGCATCGTCGGCGTCGAGGTCGGGCTCCTCTTCCTCGAGCAGGCCCGAGGGGGGATCAAGCTCAGCGCCCGCTCCCGCAAGGGGCTCGACTGCTCGAAGCTCGCGGGCAAATTCGGCGGCGGCGGGCACCGCGCGGCGGCCGGGGCGAGCCTGCCCGAGCCCCTCTCGCAGTGCATCAAGGACGTGCTCGCGGCCGTCGAGGAAGCCCTGCTCGCCCAAGATTCGTCGGTCGCGGCCCAATAATCATTCGCGAACCGCGGCGGTTTTGCCGTATCGTAAGAGGTAGACACGAGGCCCGCACACGCGGGCCTCGTCGACAATCCCCCCGAACGTGCGAATGCGGGCCCGCAATCCCGCAGCCCTGGGCCTTTGGATCCCCCGCCAGCTAGCTCGCCGACATCGATTGCGATTCGTTCTTCCCGCCATGACGACGTCAGTCCTCCCTGCCCGACAGTCACTGGAGATTCCTCGATGAATCGCCGCAATCTCTACCGCTACGGCACGATACTGCTGGGCAATCTCGCCGCGATGGCGCTCGCGATTCCAGGAGTTGCCTACCTGCTCGACCCGCTGGGCAAGAAGTCGAAGGCCGGGGCCTTCCAGCCGATGGCCAAGCTCAACGAGCTCAAGGTGGGCGTGCCCGTCGCCGTGCCGGTCGTCGAGGAACGCCTGGACGCCTGGGTGAAGTACCCCAAGGAGCCGATCGGGGCCGTCTGGCTCGTCCGTCAGCCGGACGACGCCAAGGAGCCGGTCGTCGCCTTCAGCTCGACCTGCCCGCATCTCGGCTGCGCGATCAACCTCTCGGGCGATCGCACCACGTTCTACTGCGCCTGCCACTCCAGCCGCTTCGAATTCTCGGGGAAGCCGATGAACGACGTCCCCCCCCGCCCCATGGACACCCTCGAAGTCAAGGTCTCGCCCGACCCCGACCCCGTCGTGATGGTCAAGTTCGCGCGATTCCGCTGCCAGAGCGAGGAGAAGATCTCCCTTGACTAATTCACTGTCCGATTGGATCAACGACCGCACCGGCTATCGCGACGCCCTGAAGTCGATCCTCGAAGAGCCGATCCAGGGCGGGGCCCGCGTCAGGTACGTGTTCGGGGCGGCCCTGTCGACGACCTTCCTGCTGCAGCTCGCGACCGGCCTGCTCCTGATGCTGTCGTATTCCCCATCGTCGTCCACGGCGTGGGGAAGTGTCTTTTATATCAATGAGAAAATGACCCTCGGATGGGTCATCCGCGGCCTGCACCACTTCGGCTCGGGCGCGATGATGAGCTTGCTGGCGCTGCACCTGATCCAGGTGGTCGCCGCCGGCGCCTATCGCCGCCCTCGCGAGGCCAACTGGTGGTTCGGCATGGGGCTCATGTTCCTGGTCCTCGGGTTCAGCCTCACGGGTTACCTGCTGCCCTGGGATCAGAAGGGCTTCTGGGCCACGCGCGTCGCCACGGGCATCATGGGGGGCGTCCCCGTCCTCGGCCCCTACATCCAGAAGATCGTCATCGGCGGCCCCGACTACGGGAATCAGACGATCACGCGGTTCTACGGGCTCCACGTCGGCCTCCTGCCGGTGCTGACGTTCCTGACCCTCACCGCGCACATCGCCCTCGCCCGCCGGCACGGCCTGACGCCCGCGAGGAACTCCGAGCATCTCCCGGTGGGCAAGAACTGGCCCGAGCAGTTCTTCATGAACGCCGTGGCGGGCGCCCTGGTATTCGGGATCCTGCTGACCATCGTGCTGAGCCAGCACGGGGCCAATCTCGACGCCCCGGCCGACCCGTCGAGCTCCGACTACCCGGCAAGGCCCGAGTGGTACTTCCTCTCGCTCTTCCAGCTCCTGAAGGTCTTCCCCGGTCGGCTCGAGATGATCGCCACCGTCGTGATCCCCGCGTCGATCGTGACCGTCCTGGCGCTCCTGCCCTTGCTCGACCGGATCTTCCCCAGGAGGCTGGCCCACTTTCTCGCCTGCGGGTTCATCTTCGGCCTGATGGGGGGCGTGGTCTTCCTCTCGATCCAGGCGGTCCGCGAGGACCTGGCCGACGAGGGCTTCCAGGCCGATCGCCAGCGGGCCGACCTCTCCAGGCAGCGTGCCATCCAGCTCGCGAACGACCCCAACGTCGGCGTCCCGCCCGACGGGGCGACGTATGTTTTGGTCCGAGATCCGTTCACGCATGGGAACGCCGTCCTCGAAAGCAAGTGCCTGAGCTGCCACTATTTCGCGGGCAAGGGGCAGATCCTCTCCAAGATCGACGGCAAGGACGTGTATAGCCCGCAGGTGGCCTCGGACCTCAAGGGGTTCGGCTCCTACGCCTGGCTCCGGGGGATGCTCGAGAATCCGAAGTCCGACCTCTACTTCGGCAAGGCCAAGGGCTGCGACGGCATGGCCGAGTGGAAGAAGAGCACCAAGCTCACGTCCAAGGAGCTCGACGACGTCGCCAAGTTCGTGGCGAGCTTCGCCGAGATCGGCCCGGATACGACGCCCGAGGAATGGCTCAGCCAGCCAGGTATCGTCGATCACCCCGGCTACAAGCCGTTCACCGAGGACTGCGGCAAGTGCCACGTCGTCGAAGGGCTGACCGAAGGGGGCCTGAAGGACTCCCCGAACCTCTTCGCCTGGGGCTCGACCCGCTGGATCAGGCGCATGATCCACAAGCCGGGGGCTTCCGAGCTCTACGGCTACATCGAGGAGAAGGATCGGATGCCCGCCTTCACCGTCGATCAGCTCAGCGAAAACGACACGACGATGATCATCCGCTTCCTGAAGGATGATTACGTCGGGGCGCCCAACTCCAAGAAGGCGGAAGAACCCACCGAGGAAGTCGCGGTCAAGCCCGTCACCCCCGCGAAGTGATCCGGGGCCCGTCCCCCGACGGCCTCCAGACCCAAGAGAACCAAACGCCCTCCCGGCCCATTCGTGACCGGGAGGGCGTTGTCATTGGCGGAGTGCCCGACATTGCATCGGCCTTGACGCCGATCCGACCTTGCTCACGATTAGCTCAAATCGACGCGAAGTGTGTCCCTGGCCTCTCGGTGTATCCCCACGTTCTCAAAAAAATGGGCAGCCTTCGTCACCTTCAGGCCCCTCGTGGTGGGCGGCTGAACACTGGCTGTCACATCAGCCGCCGCCACTCTGACACCCCGCCTTCCCTCTCGGCCAACTCTTCGAAAACCTTGAGAAAACAGCCGAAAATGCGGGTGAATTTCCTTGAGCCGCCATTCTCGGCTGGCTAGACTTAGGCCGCTGCTTCGGTAAGGAGGCCATAAGAACAAACGGATTTGTCCCCACTCTAGCGTCACGCCTCTCGAGAAAAAAATTCGGTTCGGTCTTCTCGCATCGGTCGCGGCTTGATTGTCGCGGAAGTTGCGGTTGGAGATCCCGGGAAGTTGCGGACGCGGCGATCCGGATGTGCATCGTCGCGCACTTGGCCGCCGGCTTGGCCTGATACATCCCACTTCGGAGTTCATGGATGTCTCCGAGGGTATCTGGCAGGTCGGTCAACGAACGGATTTCGCTGAAGCCAACGCAAGGAAGGAAGCCCGCCATGAAGGACCGACCCCTGATCGGTATCAACACTGACTATCGCGCCACCACCAAGGGCCGCACTCCGCATAGCTATATGCACAGCGGATACTTCGACGCCATCCTCTCGGCGAATGCCTTGCCGGTCATGCTGCCCCCCTTGATCAAGGAGCACGACCTCGCCCCGATCCTCGACCGCCTCGACGGCGTGATGCTGACCGGAGGCGACGACCTGGATCCCAAGAAGATGGGCCTGTCGCCCCACCCGTCGGTCACCGTGATGCCCGAGCGTCGCGAGACGGCCGACCGCCTCCTCTGCAAGCTGATCCAGCAGCGGCGGATGCCCGTCCTCGGAATCGGCCTGGGCATGCAGGAGTTGAACGTCGTCAACGGCGGCGGCATCTACCTCCACCTGCCCGAAGACCTCCCGCGCTCGATCCCCCACCGCGACCCGCAAGGCGGCGCCCACCGGCACACCGTCATCATGGAGCCGGGCACGCGGATGGAGGAGATCTACGGCCCGGGAGAGATCCGGGTCAACAGCTACCACCACCAGGGCATCCGCAAGCTCGCCCCGAACTTCCGCGTGGGCGCCCTCGCCCCGGACGGACTGATCGAGGCCTACGAAGGCAAGGACGCGAACTGGTGGGTCGTCGGCGTGCAGTGGCACCCCGAGAACGAGGGGAACATCTCCCTCGACATGCAGCTCATCGAGGCCTTCACCGCCGCCTCGCTGAACTACGCCAACTCGGCCAAGCCCGCCCTCACGCTGGCCAAGGCGAGCTGAACATGCCCAGGATTTCACAACCCGACGCCCGCCCCTTGCCAACGATGCAAGGGGGGCGTCGATGTGAAACCCATCGGCATTTCGAAATGCCATCCCGTGATGAAGTCCGCCGGAACCGGGAAGGATCCCGGCCTCGGCGGCCCTCCTCATACTCGCCTATTTGCGATTCAAGATCGATTGATCCGATAGGCGCATCGAACGACCTTTGACGCGGGTCGCTGCGGGGCCGAGCAAGCTCGGCAGCCCCGCAACGTCCCCGGTGTCAAAGGCCCTCGATCCGATCCGGGGTCAGCTCGTCTTCTTCCGGTACTCGCTGAACCGCTGGATCACGACGTAGAAGACCGGCACGAAGAAGACGGCGAGCAGCGTCGCCGCGAGCATGCCGCCGAAGACGGCGGTCCCCAGCGCCTGGCGGCTGGCAGCCCCCGCGCCGTGGGCGTTCACCAGGGGGACGATCCCGAGGATGAACGCGAACGAGGTCATGAGGATCGGCCGGAACCGGAGCCTCGACGCCTGCACGGCCGATTCGACGATGCTCATCCCCTTGGCCCTCAGTTCCCGGGCGAACTCGACGATCAGGATCGCGTTCTTGCTCGCCAATGAGATGATGAGCACGATGCCGATCTGGGTGTAGATATTGTTATCCATCCCCCGATAGGCCACCGCCGCCACCGTCCCCAATAGAGCCAGGGGGACGACCAGGATCACCGCCGCCGGCGTGTACCAGCTCTCGTACTGGGCGGCCAGCACGAGATAGACGAGCAGGACGGCCAGGGCGAAGATGAAGATCGCCTGGGAGCCCACGCGCTTCTCCTGGTACGACATCGCCGTCCACTCGTAGCCGACGCCGCTCGGGAATTTCTCCTCGGCGATCTGCTCCATCAAGGTCAACGCCTGGCCGGAGCTGAAGCCCTCCCCCGCCTCACCGGAGATCGACGCGGACGGGTAGAGGTTGTACCTCGTGATGATCTGCGGCCCGGGCTCCTCGCGGATGCTGGCGAGCGTCCCGATCGGGAGCATCGCCCCCGTCCGGTTGCGGACCTCGAGCCTGCGGATGTCGTTCGGCTCGAGCCGGAACTTGTCGTCGGCCTGCACGCGGACCTGGAACGTCCGGCCGAAGAGGTTGAAGTCGTTCACATACGCCGATCCCATCGAGGATTGCAGCGTGTTGAAGACGGTCTCGAGCGGCACGTCGAGGCTCTTCGCCTTCACGCGGTCGATGTCGGCGTAGAGCTGCGGCACCCCCGCGCGGAAGGTGGAATTCAGCGAGCGGAGCTTGGCCCGGCCGCCGGCTCCCTTCTGGCCGTTGCCCGCGACGATCATGTCGTCGGTCAGGTCCTGGAGGTCCTTGAGGCCGACGTTGCCGCGGTCCTCGATCTGGATCTGGAAGCCGCCGGCCACGCCGAGCCCCATGATCGCGGGGGGGGGGAAGGCGAAGACCATCGCCTCCTCGATCTTGGCGAACTCGCCGCGGAGCCGGCCGATGATCGCGTCCTGGCTCGTCTCGGGGGTCGTCCGCTCCTCATAAGGCTTCCAGCAGACGTAGATCGTCGCAGCGTTCGAGGCAACGGTCTGATCCAGGACCGACTGGCCGCCGATCATCACCCAGTGCGAGACCCCTTCCGTCTTCTTGAAGATCTCCTCGACCTGCGTGACCACCGCGCGGGTGCGGTCCTGCGAGGATGCGTCCGGGAGCTGGATCCCGACGATCGCATACCCCTGGTCCTCGACCGGCAGGAAGCCCGTCGGTAGGCGAGTGAACCACCAGCCCGTAAAGACCGTCAGGCCCACGAAGGCGAGCATCATGATGGCCGTATGTCGCACGAGCCTTGTGATAATCGCCACATAGATGCGCTCGCAGCGGTCGTAGACGGCGTTGAAGGCCCGGTAGAAGGCGTTCTTCCTCGCGGGCGTGGGGCGGAGGTACGTCGAGCACTGCGCCGGCTTGAGCGTCACGGCATTGATGGCGCTGATCACCGCGGTCGCCGCGATCGTGAGCGCGAACTGGCGATAGAGTTGCCCGGTGATCCCGCCCAGGAAGGCGGTCGGGAGGAACACAGCCATCAAGACGAGCGTGATCCCGATGACCGGCCCGATGACCTCGCCCATCGCCAGGATGGTGGCTTCCTTGGCCGGGAGCTTGTCGTGGTCGATGTGGTGCGCGGCGTTCTCGACGATCACGATGGCGTCGTCGACCACGATCCCGATCGCCAGGATCAGGCCGAAGAGCGTGAGCAGGTTCACCGTGAACCCGAGGGCGAACATCGCGGCAAACGCCCCGATGATCGTCACGGGGACGGTCGTGGCCGGCACGAGCGTCGCCCGCCAGTCCTGGAGGAAGAGCAGGATCACGATCAGCACGAGGACGCCCGCCTCGAACAAGGTCTTGTAGACCTCGTGGATCGACTCGCGGACGAAGATTGTCGTATCGTAAGGTGTGGAATACTCCATGCCTTCGGGGAAGGTCTTCTTGAGCTCGTCCATGGCCTGGATGACCTTGTCGGCCACGTCCAGAGCATTGGCCCCCGGGAGCTGGAAGACCGCGACCCCCGCGGCGGCCCTGCCCGAGACGTCGCACCACTGGTCGTAGACCTGGGCACCGAGTTCGACCCTGGCCACGTCTTTGACGCGCGTCAGGCGGGCGCCGAGGCCCTCATTGCCCGGGGCGGAGCTGGTCTTGATGATGATGTTGCCGAACTCGTCGGGATCCTTGAGCCGCCCCTGAGTCCTCACGCTGTACTGGAAGTCCTGGTTGCCCGGCGTCGGTGGCGCCCCCACCTGCCCCGCGGCGACCTGGATGTTCTGCTCCTGGATCGCGGTCAGGACGTCGATCGTCGTCAGGTTGCGGGCCTTCAGCTTCTCGGGGTCGAGCCAGATCCGCATGCCGTAGTTGCTGGAGCCGAAGATCTGGATGTCGCCTACGCCGTAGATCCGGCTCAGAACGTCCTTCACCCGGAGCGTGGCGTAGTTGCTCAGGAAGAGGCTGTCGTACTGGACCTTGCTGTCCTTCTTGGACGTCAGGGCCACGACGAGGATGATGGCTGTGGACTTCTTCTTGGTCGTGATGCCCTGCCGCTGGACCTCCTGCGGGAGCCTCGGCTGGGCGACCGCGACCCGGTTCTGCACGAGGACCTGGGCCATGTCCAGGTTCGTGCCGACCTCGAAGGTCACCGTCAGGTTGTACGAGCCGTCCGAGGCGCAGGTGGACGACATGTAGAGCATCCCCTGCACGCCGTTGACCTCCTGCTCGATGGGAGAGGCCACGGTGTCGGACAGGGTCTTGGAGTCGGCCCCCGGGTAGGTCGTCGTGACCTGGACCGTCGGGGGGGTGATCTCCGGATACTGCTCGATCGGCAGCACGAAGATCGTGACCGCGCCGATCAGCATCGTGACGATCGCGAGGACGTTCGCGAAGATCGGACGCTCGATGAAGAATTTCGTGAACATAAGTCGAGACTCGCGCGCCCTTCGTTCGTTATTGT
The DNA here is from genome assembly GCF_049331405.1 of Singulisphaera chitinilytica. NCBI lineage: Bacteria > Pseudomonadati > Planctomycetota > Planctomycetia > Isosphaerales > Isosphaeraceae > Singulisphaera > Singulisphaera chitinilytica. The sequence goes on along the minus strand of NZ_CP186274.1, from coordinate 2,706,804 downwards.
TGGGGGGATTTGCCGACGGACGCGGTGGCGATGGCCTGGTCGCCCTGCTCCTGCTTCTTCGGCTTCACCTTCGACTCCGGCCTGGCCTTCTGGAGGCCGTTGACGATGACGAGCTCGCCCGACTTGAGGTTCTCCTCGATGACCCGGTAGTTCCCCTCGAGGGCGCCGACGCGGACCTTGCGCTTCTCGACGACGTCCTTGTCCCCTACGATCATCAGGAACCGCCCCTCCTGATCGGTGCCGAGGGCCTTCTCGGGGACGAGCAGGGCATTGGGCCGCTCCTCGAGCGCGACGCGGATCCTCGCGAACAGGCCGGGCACGATCTGCCGGTCCTTATTGATGAAGAGCCCTCGCGAGAGGACGGTGCCGCTCGCCGGGTCGACGGCCGGGTCGGAGTAGTCGATCGTCCCCTTGTGCGGGAACCCGACCTCGTTGGCCAGGCCCAGGTCGACGGGGATCTGGTCGCCGTGCTCGAGGTCCTTACGCCGGCCTTCTCGGACCATCTGGCGGAACCGGAGGAGGTCGCTCTCGCTCATGTTGATGTAGGCGTAGATATGATCGTCGCGGTAGATCGTCGCCAGCACGGTGGCCTGGCCGTCGCCGACGAGGTTGCCCACGTCGTAATACCGGCGCGAGATCCGGCCGTCGTAGGGGGCGGTGATCCGGCAATAGCCGAGGTTGATCTCGGCGTTCCGCACCTCGGACCGCGCGGCATCGACGGTCCCCTTGGCCGAGAGGATGTTGGTCTGGTAGTCGGCGATGGCCTGGTCGAGGCTCGCCTTGTCCGCCTTCACCTGGGCCTCGGCCTTGCGCAGGGACGCCTCCGACTGGTCGAGGGCCTCGCGGGTCCCCGCGTTGCGATCGAGCAGGTTCTTGTTGCGCCGCTCGTCGAGGCGGGCGAGCACGAGCGAGGCCTGGTCGAGGTCATACTGGGCGGCGGCGACCTCCTTGGCCTTCGACTGCTCGGCGCGCTTGAGGGCGGCCTCGGCCTCGGTCAGGCGGGCCTTCGCCATGGCGAGGCTCACCTGGAACGGCTCCTCGTCGATCACGAAGAGGAGTTGCCCCTTCTTGACCGGTGTCCGCTCGTCGAAGTGCCGCTCCTTGAGGAACCCCTTGACCCTGGCCCGGAGGTCGACGGTCTCGAGCGCCTTGGTCGTCCCCGTGTATTCGAGGTAGTTGGTCACGGACCTCTGGACGGGGGCGCTCACCGTGACCTCGGGCGGTTCCGGCGGGACATACGAGTTCTCTTGCCCGCAGCCGGCGATCGTGAGGAATACGAAGAAACCTGCCGTTCCTAGCAGAACCGAAGTCTTTTCTTGAGCACGTTTCAAGGTCGGATACCTCACTCTTGATTCCAAGGTGGCCGTTCATCCCGGCCATTGAGTTCGCGCGCACGATGCACGTCCTCGCCGCCGTCGAAGGCTTCGAGGATCGCGAACGACCGGGCGGTCGATGCGATCGCCCTTTTTCCGCGAGGTTGGATCGAAATAGGGCCGGCCGCGTTGGGCGGCGACCCCGGACTGTCGCCTGCACCCGGACTACATCTCTCGGGCTGGCGCGGGCTCGGACGGTGTGAGACGGAACCTTTCGGTTTTTCGGGATCGACTCATCTCAGGGCGAGCACATCCCACTCGCGGACGTCTCATGAGATCGTCGGGACAAATTTGCGTCCCGGGCGACCGCGATACCCATGACGATTTCAATCTGGAAGCATGCTAGGGGATTCTTTACTTTGGTAAAGTACCTACCTTAAAGTAGGGTGCTTACCAAAAAGTTAGCCATGAACAAATTGCCATGAAGTCCAAGCGAGCCTACAGCAGCGGCATCGAGGCGGCCTTCGACGTCATCGGTGGAAAGTGGAAGGTCGTGATCTTGTGGGTCCTGCTGCCTCAACCCCGCCGTTTCGGCGAGTTGAAGCGGCTGGCGACCGGGATCACGGAGAAAATGCTCATCCAGCAACTGCGGCAGATGGAGGCGGACGGGATCATCCGCCGCGAGGTCTTCCACGAGATCCCGCCGAGGGTGGAGTATTCCCTCACCGAGTTCGGCGTCTCCCTCAAGGAAGTCCTCGACCCGCTCTGCACCTGGGGCCACGAGCACATGGAGCGAATCAGCCGCTGCCACGGCCGCGATGGGTGCGAGAGCCTTGAGGACGCCAGCCTGCCGGGCGACGAGTCCGAAGACCTTCTGAATTCTAACGAGCGGTAAAGGGGCGGGTCCGATTGTGCCGGGCGACTCCCGCCGATCAGGCCTCGAGGGCCGATGCCGGGCGGACCCTGATGAGCAACCAGGCGAGGGCGACCACGGGCAAGACGCTGACCGCCAAGACGCCGGGGAGACGGGGGTCGATGGCGTCGCCCAGGAGGACCTGGGCGGTGAAATTGAAGGTAGCCATGTACCCCGAGCGTTGATCGGGGGTGGTGAACTTGCCGGCGAGGACGACCAGTCCCGGCATGATCCCGTAAGCGGTGCCCCGGAGCTGGACGATCGGAATCTGGATCAGCAGGAACGGGATCGCCGCGAGGCGGCCCCTCCAATCCCCCCGCCAGAGCAGGTAACCGGCGAGGATCCCCCAGCCGCTCACCAGCAGCGAAACGAGCATCCGGCGAGTGTCGTGGTTCGGCCCTGCGAGTGCGACGAGCACGTAGAAGGCGGTCCACCACTGGAAGCCGGCGATCAGGCGATACCTGGGGAATGCCTCGTCCGAGGGCCCGGCTCGCCTGGCCTCGGATCGCCGCTTATCGAGCTCGACCTGGAGCCGTTCCCAGCGGTCGGGATGGGCTTCGCGGTCGAGGTGACGCTCGACATCGAGCAGGTCCCCGGTCGAGGATCGGGTGTAATCGGGCTCGGTCTGAGACATGACGACGCCTCGGAAACCACTGAGAACGACGAGGCCGGGTTGTCGACCCGATTCGGTCGGCAACCCGGCCTCTTGAGTTAGCGGCTCATCCTCGCGATCTATCAGGCGCCCGCGGCCTGGGGCTCGCCGATCTGGATCAGGGCGGCGGCTTCGGCGGCGTGCTTGCGGAGGTCTTCGGAGATCCGCATCGAGCAGAACTTGGGTCCGCACATGCTGCAGAAGGCCGCCGTCTTGAAGGCGTCCTGCGGCAGGGTCTCGTCGTGCATGCGGCGGGCGGTCTCGGGGTCGAGCGAGAGCTCGAACTGCTTCTCCCAGTCGAACGCGTAGCGGGCACGGCTGAGGGCGTCGTCGCGGTCGCGGGCACCCGGGCGGTGCCGGGCGAGGTCGGCTGCGTGGGCGGCGATCTTGTAGGCGATCACCCCCTGGCGGACGTCCTCGACCTCGGGGAGGCCCAGGTGCTCCTTGGGCGTGACGTAGCAAAGCATGCTCGCGCCGTGCCAGCCGGCGATGGCCGCGCCGATGGCCGACGTGATATGGTCATAGCCCGGCGCGATGTCGGTGACGAGCGGCCCGAGGACGTAGAAGGGGGCCTCGCTGCACTCGACGGCCTGCTTCTCCATGTTCATGGCGATCTGGTCCATCGGCACGTGGCCGGGGCCCTCGACCATGACCTGGCAGCCGCGCTCCCAGGCCCGCCGGGTCAGCTCGCCCAGGGTCTTGAGCTCGGCGAACTGGGCGGCGTCGGAGGCGTCGGCGATCGAGCCGGGGCGGAGGCTGTCGCCGAGGCTCCAGGTCACGTCGTACTGCCGCATGATGTCACAGAGGTCGTCGAACCGGGTGTAGAGCGGGTTCTCTTTCTTGTGGGCGATCATCCACTGGGCCATCAGGGCCCCGCCTCGCGAGACGATGCCGGTGATCCGGTGGGCGGTGAGCTGGATGTAGTCGCGGAGGATGCCGGCGTGCAGGGTCATGTAGTCGACCCCCTGCTTCGCCTGGTGCTCGACGATGTCGAGGAGATCCTGCTCGGTGAGGTCCTCGACCTTCTTGACCTTCTGGATGGCCTGGTACATCGGCACGGTGCCGATCGGGACGGGGCTGGCCGCGATGATGGCCTGGCGGATGGCGTCGATGTTGCCGCCGGTCGACAGATCCATGACCGTGTCGGCGCCGAGGTCGACGGCCATCTTGAGCTTGGCGAGCTCGTTGTCGATATCCGAGGTCACGGCCGAGTTGCCGATGTTCGCATTGATCTTGCAGCAGGCCTTGATGCCGATGCCCATCGGCTGGAGGCCGAGCCTGAGGTGCTCGACGTTGGCCGGGATCACCATGCGGCCGCGGGCGACTTCCGCCCGGACCTGCTCCGGCTCGATCCGCTCGCGCTGGGCCACGAAGGCCATCTCGGGCGTGACGGTTCCCTGACGCGCCTGTTCAATCTGAGTCATCTGATCTCTATCCTCCGCCGAGGGGCTTGGACGTTGCCCCTCGGGATCACGGCGACGGACGACCCCGGCTCTTGCACTGGGCGTCGAAACCTGGCCAAAGCCCCATCGTAGACGGCACGACCCGGATCGGTCAATTCTCACGATCGGGGCTTACGCAAACCACGAGGTGGGGAGGATCTCCTTCGAAATCGGGGCGCGGCGTCGCTACACCGGGAACTGCCCTCGGGTGCTGGCAATCCGCTTCCCGGCGAGACCGGAAACGGGCATGTCAATGAGCACTGGGCAGACGAGGAACCATCGACGATCGTCCCGGATGCCGATGCCAGCCCGCAGGAGTTCTCCCGGCCTCTTGCCGCGACCGGAGCCTCCAAATCAAGGCTCACGATGGACCTTTCCTCCCCGAGTGTCACAGCCCGTCTTTCCGCGAGAACCGCGAGTTCGCCGAACTTGCGCCCCGAGCGTTGCTGCTCGCGTCAACGATCCGACTTTCGTTGTTGAGAGGGTGAGTTTCGTTCGATATCTTTCGGTATCGACGCCAAACAGACTCCGGGGCGGTAATCGGTCGCGTCTGCGAGCCAACCTGCCACGTCGCTCTTGGCAGCTCGATCGCGAGCGAGAAGGAAACCTTCGAGCGGTGCCCGAGGGATGACGGATCGTCCTCATCCGAGGTTCGATTACCCCTCGATGAGCCCCGGTCGGCGACGCCCTCCTCCGCTCTCCCGGTCAAACATCCCCCCCCACCTCAGGTAGCGGACCTACCGATCCTGGAGTTTGTGAGCATGGCGGCGTACTTCACGCGCAATCCATTCGCGACACCCAAGGGGCGTCGGCTCGTCTTGCTGCTCGTGGCCTTACCGGTCGCCTCCGTCGTCGGGGCGAGCTGGTGGCTGACGGCACCCCTGGAGCCGAGCCCGGTCGCCGACGCGATCTCCGCCACGGCGAAGTCGAAGGCCGAGTCGGCCGACGAGGCCTCGGCGCCTCCCAAGGAGGCGGTGATGCCCGAGTGGCCCGTCGGGCGTCTGGATGGGATGCCCGCCAAGGAACTGCTCCTGACGACCCTGGAACGCGTCCAGGAGCGTTTCGCGAAGGTCGAGGGCTACACGGCCACCTTCCATAAGCAGGAGCGGCTGCGGGGCAAGCTCGGGCCGGAGCAGACCCTGGCGATGAAGGTGCGCGAGCGCCCCTTCGCGGTCTACTTCAAGTTTCTCGCGCCCAACCCGGGCAAGGAAGTCGTGTATGCCGAGGGCCAGCGCGACAACAAGGTGATCGCCCACTCGACGGGGGTCTCGCGCCTGCTCGTCCCCAGGCTGATGGTGCCGCCCGACCATCCCCTGGCCCTGGCCGACTCGCGCCATCCGGTGACCGAGGCGGGGCTCAGCCACCTGATCGACCGGCTCGTGGGCTTCCGGCACAAGGATATCAAGGACGCCTCGGCCACGACGATCCTCGACCGCGCGACCGACCTGGCGGGCAAGCCCTGCCTCCGCTCGACCCACTTCCACGTCCACAAGACGCCCGAGCGCCCCTTCGCGCGCGTCGAGGTCCTCTACCACCCAGACACCCGGATCCCGTTCCAGATCAGCAGCTACGACTGGCCCGAGGCCGGGCACACGGGCGACCTCCTGCTGGCGGAGCGGTACTCCTATGAGAATGTGAATACCGAAGCCACGCTCACCGTACTCGACTTCGACCCGGCGAACCCGGATTACGCCTTCCATCGCTATTGAGATCCTTTGGATCGATGAGTCGCGAGTTTCGAGGGTTTCTTGATCCTTGAGTTTGCGGTTCGGCCCCGCCCCAATCTCCCCTCGGCACGATGGTGATCGCCTCCAAGTTTCCTCGCGGAGGCGATCATCGACTCCCCTTCCTCTGCGTCTCAGTCGGATGCTATATTTTGTGGTGTCTTGATTTTATGATTGGGATTCGGGTGTGCAGCCCTCGGTAATCTATTTGTTGAATATGGGTTGATGGTTGAAGCGAGTGCTTCGCGCCAACAGAATATGCTGCTTGAGCCATCTCTACACGGGTCACAAACACGAGCCCAAAAGCCCCGCGAAGGTAGCAGGGGCGTCGGCGAGAGATGCATTACTGCTCTTTAAACCCACGTTGATAATTGACCACCATTAAGGATTCGTTGCAAAAACTGCAATTCCTTCGTTTCATTGGACTTAATCGCGCATCTCGGTCACGGTTTTTCTCTCCCCCGGCGGGGAATACGTTCAGGATGTCGTCCCTTCTTTGCCACCCTTGACGGAAGAAATCCGGACCTCATTCGGCCGCGGACCCTGCATGTTTGCGATCGAGCCAGGTATGGATTTCGTCCGGCCAGGCTTGCATGCGCCGACTCGGCTCCATCGATTTGCATCAGCGACGGAGCGACCCCGATGTGGCTCGTCCCCTCGGGCGACCACCCCTTCTCGAAGTACTCCCTCTACGACTGGCTCGAGATCCCGCCGCGCAAGCTGCCGCTTTTCGCCGACGCGTTCTACCGGCTCATCGTCGAGAACTTACGAGGAGCGCGAGCGCACGAAGCACTTCGACCTCTGGGGCCATCGGGGCTCCTCTCAGCCATCGAAGGCGACGCGATTCAAGGCGTCGCCCAATCGCCCTTGAGGGGGGCACGTGCTTGGGCCAAGCAATTGGCGAATTGATCAGATAGCTTGAATACGCAAATCCTCCTGGGTCATTGCGCGATCCATCGCCCCGATCGTTCTCGTCCCCGACTTCCCAATGGTGGTTCGACACAGGCTCATTCGATCGACCGACTTGCGTCCGTCGTCGGGCCGATCGGTTCGGGTCTATTTCGAGGCCGATTGCTTCTCAACGAGGTCCGGGCGACGTATCCTATCGGACGGCTTCACCAGGCCCGCCCCGTGCGGAGGCGGCGCCGTTGAGGATCGCCGGTCTCCCGTCGCATTTCGCCTCGAACCCAGCGCGATGTTGAGGACGCCAAAGATGCCGACCACCGAGGTTCAGTGCTCGCTCCGGGGTTGCAACGAGCCCGCGGTCTACAAGATCGCCGCGCTCTGGAGCGGGGGCAGCTTCGCCGAGCTGAAGACGTTCGGCTTCTCCTGTCCCGATCACCTCGGCGCGGTTTTCCGCGAGGCCGAGGGGCGGAAGGCGAGCTATGTCCCTTCGAGCGGCGAGTCGATCGAGGAGATCGCGATCTATCGCTACGAGCAGGGCAAGCGCGACCGGCAGCTCCAGCGCCTCTGGGGCTTGGAAGAGAATTATCGGTCCTGAGCCGCGTACCGAATGAGAGAGCCACTGGATACAGGCTTCGACGGAGGTCCCGCCGCACCTCTCCGGCCTCCGGCGACCCCTGAATCGATTGAGACTTGAGCCCTTCCCTCGCCCGGATCGTCCGATCCCCTCGCGACAGGCCCCCGACCGGATCGACCGTTGTATCCGGACCGGCATCACGCCGGGTTTGGCGCCGACGCGTCCCCTCCTCGAACCCGACACGTCCCGATTCGTTGGCCTATTCCTAACGGCAGGAAGAACAAGCCCTTCGGCGCACTTCGGGTGGCCTTGCAGGGTCGTCACGACGCGTGCGACGCGAAGTGTTGAACGCCGGTTGTTGTCGCTACGAACGGAACGACTGGCGCAGCTATCGCAACAGGCCGGCGGGGTGTCATTTCGGGCGTCCGGGGCTCAGACCCGGCGCAATTTCGCGACGATATTACGGTCGGTCAAACCTGCCTCGTAGCCCTCGGTGGGAGCCGCAGGGACGGGGCGAGGAGTGTCCGCGGGATGCGTCGTGGCCGAGTTCGGTGATACCGAAGAAGCCAACGACCCGTCTATGGATGATCGCTGATTTGACCCCCATAGGTAGGTCGGCCAGCTTCAGCCGGGGACGCCAGGTGTTGCGTTGGGCTGTGGCGACGTGCCAGCCCGACGTTCAAGGAGGTAAACAGGAAGTGAACATCGTCACGACCCGCTTCGGCCTGATTCCAGCCTCGGAAGCGGATCTCATCCGCATTCCGGAAGGTCTGGTCGGGTTCCGTTCGTTCACTCAATTCGTCCACTTCACAGACCCGGTGGTAGCTGGCCTGACGTGGTTGCAGAGCGTAACCTCGCCCGAGCTGGCCTTCGGCCTGATCGCCCCCCCCCTGGCGGTCAGCGACTATCGGATCGAGCTTCGCCCAGGAGATCGGGCGGCGCTGGAGCTGGAAGAAGAGCGATCGGCGCTCATCTACGTGATCCTCAATCGCGGCGAGGGGGGCGGCCTCACGGCCAACCTCCAGGGGCCCCTGGTGATCAACCCGGTTCGTCGGCTCGGCCGGCAACTCGTGCTGACCTCCAGTCGCTACGCGGTACGGTTCCCGCTCGAACCCAATCAGGCCCCGGCACCCACCCTGCTCCCCGGTCCGTCCGCGCTTCGAGCGACGGCTTGACCGGTTGGTCAGGGGCATCACATCCAACGACGTAACATCCCTCGTCATCAGCCCCGTCGTGGTAACCGAGAGCCCGGGCAACGTGATCAGGGACGGTCACGGGTCTCGTTGGCAGGAGGAAGGAGCCTGAAATGCTGGTCCTGTCCCGACACCGCGACGAAAGCATCATCATCGGAGATGACATCGTCATCACCGTGGTGGATATCCGGGGTGATAAGGTCCGATTGGGGATCGCGGCCCCCATCGAAATCTCCGTACACCGCCAGGAGGTGTACGAGGCCATTCAGCGCGAAAATCGGCAGGCGAGCCGACTGGATCCCCAGGACGCCCGCCAGCTCGAGCACCTCAATCCGCCGCTCCGGCGCGACATCCGTCGCCCTCGGACTGACGATCTTTGATTGAGGACGCGTTGATCGGCAGGGGGCCTGGCTCGCCAGGGCCCCTCACCCCGACAACCTGAGTCGCAACCGACCGGGCGTGCTTCCTCCTTCGGAAGCACCGCCCGGTTCTTGCTTTCCCGAGGGGCCCGCTTCGCGCCAATTCTCGGCCTGCCTCGGCCGCGGACCCCATCGTCCGGACGCGACCCGACGTCAGTCCAGCTCGATGATGATGTCGTCGTCGTCTTTATCCTTGTCGCCGATCATGTTCCGCCAGCCCGAGTCGTCCGTGTCCTGGCCGAGGTCCGGAGGCCACGAGGAGGCCGAACTGACCATCGGCATCCCCAGAGGCGTCGGGGATGGGAACTCCCCCGCCTGGAGCGGCGACGCCGCATCCGCCCTCGCCGCAGGCCTCGCGGCGGCCACGCTCGTCTTGCGCTTCTGCCACTTCTCCGAAGGGGCGGGCGCGTCGTCGGGCCCGAGGTAGATCCGGACCTTGTAGCTGCCGAAGGTCACCCGGTCGTCCGGCAAGAGGGCCGCCCAGCGGATCTTCTGCCCCTTGACCTTGGTCCCGTTCGTGCTCGCCAGGTCCCTGATGACGAGCAGGCCGTCCGTCTTCACCAGGACGCAATGCCGCTTCGACAGGCTGGCGTGGTCGACGACGACGTCGCAATAGCCTCGACGGCCCACGATCGTCATGTCCTTATCGATCGGAATCGGCGCGTCCCCGTTCTCGGGGACCAGCTCGGCTTTCATGGGGCGATCCCTTCGCGATGATCGAGTCGTGTGTTGACGATTACGCCCGCCTGCGTCGGCAACACATTGACGTATTGTACCCCGAGCGATAATCTGGCACAACATACACTAACGATATCATGCACGCTATGATGGGATTTGTCGAGTCGTGATTTTCCCGAAGTCGCGGCCAATTTCCTTTTCTCAAGCCTTGTAATAATGGGGAAAGAGCGGAAATCCAGTAGATTTTAGGGGTGGTTTCGATTGGCGAATTGGTAAGGATTGTCGGGTGATCTAGAAATTCGGAGGGTTGACGATGAGGCCGTTGGCCCGCAGATCCACGCATACAGCCTCGTTGGGAATTGACAGTCGCCTACGTGCGTAAGCCTCGATCCAGGGCGGCATTCGACTTGCTACTAAATCCATTTGTGAACGTGGGGCGGCTTGTAACGAGGATTTAGCGGCAAGAAACCAGAGTGTCTTTCTCTTTCTGAGAATCGGGCGTGTTACTGTTTGGGGTGCGACGATCCGAGACGTGCACCTTTCGCATGCGCCTCCGGAATAACATCTCCCCCCACTTCGTCCTTGTCCGTTCACGTTCCAAGCGGAATTCGGCAGATTTGTCGATCAGCTATGAACTTGAGTTCGTAGTAAGTCGAGAGCCTCGAGTCCGAATCTTCTGTGGGGTCTAAACCGCCAGCCGGAGTGTTCACCATGTTTTCCCGATCTGTCCTCGGGTTGGGCCTTTGGCTAGGGACGCTGTTCTCGGCGTCGCTCCTGAGCCCCGGCGTTTCCGTCGGGCAAGATAACGCACCACCGCTCGAACAACCGCAGGTGAACCCTCCGGCACCCGCGGCCGACGATAACAAATCCCCATTCGCCAATCCGAATCCGGGCCAGGCGCCCGCCGACGCTCCGGCCATCGCCGAGCCCAACGCGGGCAATGCGAACGAGCCGGCTCCGTCGCCCGAGGCCAGCAATACGCCACCGGCTACGACCGAGGACAAGGGGCCCGTCAAGGCCTTGAACGATGGTCCCCTGCACGAGGCCTTCCTCTCCCCTGCCAAGGATCGCGATCCGGCTCGCGTCGAGAAGGCTCCTCCGCCGCCGATCGTCGAGCGACCTGGCGTCGACGCGCCGAACCCGTCGGCCCAGTGGATCGAAGGTTACTGGTCCTGGGATGAAGGCCGGAAGGACTTCGTCTGGGTGACCGGGACCTGGCGCGTGGCGCCTCCGGGGCGCTTCTGGGTCAACGGCTACTGGAAGCGTGACGACACCGGCTGGTATCGTGTCCCCGGCTTTTGGAGCGACCGCAAGACCGACCGGATCGACTTCCGCAAGAATGGCCCCCCGGCCGATCACCCGGAGGATGAGCCCGGCGCGGCTCCCGGCAACGATTATTTCTATGTCCCGGGCACGTACGTCCCCGATGGCGACGGCGTCGTCTGGAAGCCCGGCTTCTGGTCGAAGAGCCAGGAAGGCTGGTCGTGGGTCCCCGCGCAGTGGGTCCACCAGCCCGAAGGCTGGACGTTCCAGGAAGGCTACTGGGATCGCGTCCTCGAGGATCGCGGGACCCTGTTCGCCCCGGCCCAGGTCGATGAGGCGGCCAGGACTCCCGGCACGGTCTATCAGCCGTACACCCAGATCTCGCCGCAGAGCTATGGCCTCCTTTATGGAGCCTTCGGCCGGCCGAACTCGTACTACGATGGCTATCCCGGGTGCTACTACGACCCGAACGGCCAGTACTACGGCTATGCCCAGTACGGCACCATCAGCCCGTACTACGGCTACCTCGACTACCCCTATTACGGCACCCTCGGCTATCCGTACGCGACCTACGGCTACGCGATGCCGAACACATTCGGCTATGGCTACGGCGGATATGGTTACGGCGGATATGGCTACAACAACCTCGGTCTCTTCGGCGGCGCCCTGGCCCGTTCGTTTGGGTTCGGCCTGGGATATGGCCTCGGCTTCGGCCTCGGGTCTCCTTATTACGGTTACGGCTTCGGCTATCCATACCTCGGCGCGGGCTTCGGCTATCCCTTCGGTTATGGCCTGGGGTATCCGTACCTCGGCTATGGCGGCTTCGGCTTCCCGTTCGGCTATGGCCTCGGGTCGGCCTTCGGTTGGGGCTTCGGGAATCCCTATTTCGGCGGCTGGGGATGGGGAGGTGGCTGGGGCGGATGGGGTTGGAACCGAGGCGGATGGGGTTGGAATCGAGGTGGTTGGGGTGGCGGTGGCTGGGCCCATCGCGGCGGCGGTTGGGGCTGGGGCCGAGGCGGCAACGGGAACTGGGGAGGTCACGGCGGCGGCCGCGGTCACTACCCCTTCTATCCCGGTGGCAACCACGGCGGTAACAACCATTGGGTCAATCGTGGCGGGGCGTTCGGCGCCGGGAATCGCTGGGCGGGCGTCGCGGGTCATCACCCCGGTCTGAACGCGGGTCGGGGCGGGTTCGCCAACCATGCCGGCGGCCTCGGGAACGGCGCGGCGGTCCGACACGCCTCGCTCGTCGCGGGAGGCGCTCGTCATGGCGTCAGCGCCCCTCCCTCGTCGCACCCGTTCGGCAACCCCTTCCGCAATGCGTCGCTGACGCATCGGGGATCCGGGATGGGCGGCGGGTCGAACTGGGGAGCCGGCTTCAATGGCGTGCATCATACCCCGATCTCGCACACGGCCGCTCGACCTAACTTTGCCGGCAACGGCCTGAACCATCAGGGCGGGTTGTCGCACAACATCAACCAGTTCAACCACGGCCTCGGCGCGAATGGGCCGGCAGTTCATCACGGCGGCCTCGGTGCGAACGGGATTAACCATGGCGGGCTCGGTGCCAACGGGCTCAATCATGGCGGCCTGGGTGCGAACGGGATCAACCGCGGCGGATTGGGCGGCAACGCGATCAACCACCAGGGCTTGGCCCACGGCGGAGCCGCGGGCGGGCTCAATCGAAATCTCGGCGGGCTCGGTGCTAATGGCGGCCTGCACAACGGCGCGGCCGGTGCGTTCCGAGGCAACGGCGCCGGTGGCCTCGGCGGCCTTGGCGCCGCGAACACCACGCACCACGGCGCCGGAGGCCCCGGCCTGGGTGCGAACCACGCCCTGGGCGCGAACGGCCTGAACCATCTCGGTGGCGTCGGCGGTAATCATCTGGGCGGGGCCGGCATGGGCAACCAGCTCGGCGGGATGAGGCCGAACCACCTCGCGGGAGGTGTCGGCGCGGGCCTGGGCGGGATGCCGACCCATCACCTCGGCGGTAATCCGGGAGGCTTCCAGCAGCACGCCCTCGGCAACTTCAACGGCGGGGTCGCCAACCACCACATGGGCGGGGGTAACTACCTCGGCGGCATGGGAGGTGGGCACCTCGGCGGCTACAGTGGCGGGCACGTCGGTGGGTTCAGCGGCGGGCACGTCGGTGGCATGGGCGGAGGCCACATGGGCGGCTTCAGCGGAGGCCACATGGGGGGCGGGCATATGGGTGGTGGCTTCGGCGGCGGCGGGATGGGCCATGGTGGTGGCGGTGGCCACGGCGGTGGCGGTCACCGTTGAGCCCGACCAAAGGCCTTGTTCCCTTTGATAACGACAATGCCCCGGCCCGAGGTGATCTCGGGCCGGGGCGTTTTTTTGGGCCAGGTGTGAATGAGAGGACGCTCGACCGCGTCGGATCAATGGCGGAAGTGCCGCCGGCCGGTCAGGATCATGGCCATGCCGTGCTCGTCGCAGGCGGCAAGCGTTTCGTCGTCGCGCTTGGAGCCGCCGGGCTGGATCAGGGCGGTGACCCCTGCCGCCGCAGCGACATCCGGGCCGTCGCGGAACGGAAAGAAGGCGTCGGAGGCGAGCACAGCGCCCTTGGCTTTCGCCCCCGCCTTGTTCACGGCGATCCGGACCGAGTCGAGCCGGCTCATCTGTCCGGCCCCGACGCCGACGAGCTGGCAGCCCTGGGTCAGCACGATCGCGTTCGACTTCACCGCCTGGCAGACCCGCCAGGCGAACCCGAGCGCGAGGCGCTCGGCGTCGGTCGGGGCCCGCTTGGTGGCGACGGTGCCCGACGCGGGGTCTGCCTCGGTCGCGTCCCAATCCTGGACGAGGAGCCCCCCTTCGACGCGCCTGATGTCGAATCCGCCCGGCGCGGGCGAGCCCGGCCCGAGCTCGGCGCCGAGGTCGAGGAGTCGGACGCTATTCTTCCAGGTCGGCTTGGTCGTTAGGAGCTTGAGGGCGTCCTCGTCATAGCCGGGGGCGACGATCGCCTCGATGAAACGCCCGGGGACGCAGAGGCGTTCGGCCGTCGCCCGGTCGACCCGGCGGTTCACGCCGACGATGCCGCCGAAGGCACTGACCGGATCCCCCTCGTAGGCGAGCTCGAAGGCCTCGGCCAGGTTCTCGGCGATCGCGGCGCCGCAGGGGTTGTTGTGCTTGAGGATCGTCGCCGCGGGCTCGGCGAAGTTGCGGATCAGGCGCAGGGCGCTGTCGAGGTCGAGCAGGTTGTTGTACGAGAGTTCCTTGCCGTGCAGCACCTTCGCGGTGGCAAGGTTGGGGCCCTTCGTCTCCGGCTCGACGTAGAAGGCGGCACGCTGGTGGGGATTCTCGCCGTAGCGGAGGACGTTCCGGCGCTCGAACTGGGGGGAGTAGGTGGCGGGGAAGTCTTCCTTGGACTTCTCGACCTGACCCCAGACCTCGCCGAGGTACTCGGAGATGGCGCGATCGTATTGGGCCGTCTTGGTGTAGGCCGCCAGCGCGAGGGCCCGGCGGGTCTCGAGGGTGGTGCCCCCTTCATCTCGCAGGAGCTTGGCGACCTGCTCGTACTGATCGGGGTCGGTCAGGACGGCGACGTGGGCGTGGTTCTTGGCGGCGCCTCGGATCAGGCTGGGGCCGCCGATGTCGATGTTCTCGATGGCCTCGTCGATCGAGACGCCCGGCTTCGCGACGGTTGCCTCGAACGGGTAGAGGTTCACCACGACGAGGTCGATCGGCTCCATCCCCTGGGCCTCGAGCGCGGCGAGATCCTCCGGGATCTCGCGCCGGGCGAGGATCCCCCCGTGCAGCTTGGGGTGCAGGGTCTTCACACGGCCGCCGAGGATCTCGGGCTGCCCCGTGTAGGCCGACACCTCGGTCACCGGCAGGCCCGCATCGGCGATGGCCGTCCGAGTTCCGCCGCTGGCCAGCAACTGGGCCCCGTTCTCGACGAGGACCTTGGCCAGCTCGATCAGCCCACGTTTATCACTCACGCTCAAGAGAGCCCGGCGCACCGGGACGAGATCCGACATTCGCTCCTCGCTTCCTCACCGACGAGACGGGCAATGGAACCTGCAACACTTCCAGGATAATTATCCCCGCGGCTTTTCCCTCACGGTTTTTCTGTCCACCTGCGCTCGTGGGGGCCGCGTTGAATCGCTGGCTTCGAAAGTACGACCGGGCGGCGCTCCCCTGTGAAGAAGCGCCGCCCGGAGTTGGTCTTAGGCCCCGGCAAGGGCCCGAGATCCTCTTCACTTACTTGGGCTCTTCGTTTTCCATCGCGGGCTGCTCGAGGGGCTTGGCCTCATCCGCTTCCTTCGGCGCCACCTCCTCGTCGGTGATCGGCTGGTCGACCGTCGGCGGGATCGGGGGCGTCTGGGTGTCGGGCAGGCCTTCGGGCGGGATGTAGCCGAAGGGCTTCTCCTTCGGGTCGCGGTGGAGGTGCGGCGTCGACTGGCCGATCTCCCTGAGCCCGATGACCAGCCCCGACTTCGTGCCGAGATAGAGCCGGTCATTCCGCTCATTGACGACCGCGAGTTCGTACGGGCGGAGGTTGAGGCCGGCCCGCTGGTAGGTGGCCCGGGGCTCGGCGATCGTCTTGCCCGTCGTCCGGTCCACGATGAAGAGGTCATCGTCGTGCGTCTCGAGGTACACCTTGCCGGCGCTGACGGAGAGGAGCCGGCCGCCGTGCGTCGAGACCGACCAAAGCGTCTTGCCGCCGTGGATGTCGATCGCCATCAGCATCCCGCCGGAGTTGACTACGAAAACCTCATCGCCGGAGACGAGCGGCTGCTGCACGATCGAAGAGCCTGTCGGCGACGTCCAGTTCACGGTGCCGGTGAACAGGTCGACCGAGTAGACGTTGCGGTCCTGAGACGGGATGATCATCGTCCGGGTGCCGAAGGAACCCATCGACGCGGTGATCTGGCCGCCTGATGCGAACCGGTAGAGGAGCGTGTTGGCTTCGGTCAGGGCGACGTAGAGCTTGCCGTCGTGGGCACCGAAGGCGACGAGCTTGCCGGCGAGGAGCGGGCGAGAGGTGAACGAGCCGTTCGTCTGCCAGTTCCAGACGGGGATGGCGCGGGTCGCCAGCTTCGTCTTGCCGTCCTCATCGCGGATGATCTTGCCTTCATGGTCGTGCTCGCGAAGGTCGAACCCCTTGACGAGCCCCGTGTTCAGGCCCACAACGACGTAGTCTTCGTCGCAGGCGACCGGGCTGGTCGGCAGGCTCCCGAGATTCGCGGTCCAGACCGTGCGGCCGGTCCCACGATCCAACGCATAAAGATAGTTGGAGTTCGTGAGGAAGACGAGCTTGGAGTTGGCGTCGGCCGGATAGATGTCGCCGGTGCGGATGCCGAGGTTCGTGCCCCAGAGCATGCGCCCGGTCTCGGAGTCGTAGGCGTAGAAGTTGGCGTAGTCGGTCTGGGCGAACACCATGGTGTCCGCCATGCTGATCTCGGTGAGACGCTCCGTGCCCGTCAACGGCACGGCCGTCATCCACTGCCGCTCCAAGCCCAACCGGCCCAGGGCCGAGCGCGTCGGGACCAGGTCCCGAGGGAATGGCATTTGAGCCTGTGCGGTGGCACTCAGGAAGGCCACCACGACCCATCCCAGTATCGTTTGGCGGGACATCGGCCCGCTCCTTTCCGCTTCGGTTGCGAAAGCTTGATGTTGGTCTTCGTGGAAAGAAGTCCTCAATCAATCCCTATCCGACGACTGGCGTCACGTCAAGTTGGGCAGGTGAGGAACTCTCGGGAAATCCAAGAAATCTTCCGACGAGGGAAATTTCGGGAAATGTCTCTGTCGAAGTTGCCGGTTATCTCGAGGCATCCTCTGGACGACCCGACCGGCCTTCCGGAATAAGACTCAGAGGCTTCCCGAACCTCAGATTTCGCCGAATGGGAACTCGCGGTAGGTCTCGGATTCCTCCTCCTCCTCGACGGGCTCGATGTTGATCTCGGGCTCGACGTAGGCGGCACCCAGGCATTTGGGGCAGGCGTCGGCGAGCCCCTTGTAAGGCTCGCCGCAGCGGGCGCAGAGGCCGGCGCTTCGCCTCAGGGTCGGCAGCGCCGCGCGGAGGCTTGCGCCTTCCGATGTGGTGTCGAATCGCTCCGCGACCTTGGCGGCGATCGTCGCCACGTCCGGGCCGACCGTCCCGGAGCGGAGGCGCTTCTGGATCACGACCATGAACCAGCGGACGAGGTCCTTGTCCCAGGCGTCCTTCGCCTCGTGGTCGAGGAGGCCGGCGATCTCGTCGTGGAGCTCGAAGACTCGATCGGAGTCGTTCACCCCGCGAGCGGCGGCGACCTTCGCCCGGATCGACTCGACGATCGAGCCTTTCGCCTGCTCCAACTCGGCCGAGAGGGAGGCGACCCGAGGATCGTCGGGGGCCTCGGACGCAAAGGCCTGGAGCCGGCTCGACGCCTCCTGCCAGTGCCCTTCCCTGATCGCCCGGCGGACTTCCTCGTCTAGCTCGACCTGGGGAGTCGGCGGGCTTGGCTGGGTCCGGGGCCCGGCTTGTGTCATCGGAGCCGGCGGGGGCGCGAAGGCAGGCCGCTGCTCGGCGATCCTCGCGAGAATCTCGAGCAAGCGTTCTTCGCGAAGCACGCTATTCTCAACCCGTCGCGACCTGCGAGTCATGAGCCATGAGGTCAGGGTCAGCAGCGGGTCGATCAGCGCGGCCAGGCCGCCGAAGACGAGGCCGTAGGCGAGCACCTCGCAGAGTGCCGCGAGGATCAGCAGGAGGTCGGATCTCTGTGCGAGCTGGGTAAGGGCCTTACCCAGGCCGATGAGCAGGCCGAGGGCGATGAGGCCCCGCTTGAATGCCGGGGAGGCCCGTTCGGGCAATCCGACGTGGGGGGCGCGGAGGTCGGTTGGCGGGGCTTGCAATTCGGTGTCGACGAGGTCGGTCATGGTCGCCCGGGAAGGGTGAGGGATCGTGTTGCTGGCGCTCCTGACCTCCCCATTATCGTCGCCGGGGATGGCCGAGGCCAGTTGGCTCGGCGATCGCGGGTCTTCGATAGCCAGTGGTAACAAGCGAGCGGACCGCGTCGGCAGGCTGGTTGGCCTGCCGACGCGGTCCGCTCATGGCTCGCTGGCTCGTCCGGAAGGTTCGATCCCTGGCCTGACTCGATCCGACCTCAGGCTCGATCAGCTCTCGAGCTGCTTGGCGATCCGGTTGGCGGGCGCCGGGCTCTCGATGAGCGACTCGTCCAGCAGGTACTGCATGACGTAGGCGTCTTCGCCGGTGTCCTGGTAGTGCTCGCGGACGACTTCCATCGCCCGGAACCCCTGGATGCGGAAGAAGAGCTGCGCCGACAGGTTCGTCTCGCGGACGCTCAGCACGATGCGGGTCCGGCGATGATTCGAGAGCTTCCCGATGAGCTTGGCCACCATCTGCTGGCCGACGGCCTGGCGGCGGAACTCCGGATGGGTCGCGAAGTCGAGGACGTGGAGCCGGTTCTTGTGGAGTTCATAGATCATGAACCCGACGACCCGCTCGCCGTACTCGGCGACCATGCCGATGCAATTGCGCTGGCGGAGCACCCGGAGGAATTCCTCTTCACACCAGGGATACTCGAAGCTGGCGTGCTCGATGGCCAGGACTTCGGGCATGTCGCGGCGAATCATCCAGCGTATATGGACGCGGACCTGAGCCTTGGCGGTCGGGACCGTGCTCATCGAGCCTCCTTCCATGGATCGGACGGACGGAGACCATCCCTCATCTTGAGGGCGGTCGGCAAAATCAGACCCGCATCGACATCGGCGCGAATCGCCAGGCTGGAAGTGACGCCTCGGCCGTGGGGGGTGTTGATCCCCGGGAATCCAGGGATTTAAACTGACGTCCCCGAGGCGAGGCGGATTCTAGCGAAGGCCCTACGACCTGCCAAGGCCGCTTCCAGGCCCATTCCCCTGGCGAATCCGCACCTTGAATTCGCGAGCCGACCGGGGTCGACTCGCGGCCTGGT
Source organism: Singulisphaera chitinilytica (assembly GCF_049331405.1). Classification (NCBI taxonomy): domain Bacteria; kingdom Pseudomonadati; phylum Planctomycetota; class Planctomycetia; order Isosphaerales; family Isosphaeraceae; genus Singulisphaera; species Singulisphaera chitinilytica. Next base: position 2,687,793 of record NZ_CP186274.1, on the reverse strand, counting down.
TGGGGGAACGACCCAGTCTCCGTTTCCCTCCAGCCGAGTCTATCTATCGGCCGGCCCGATCGAGTCACGTGAGGATTGTGCGGATTAATCTCGCTCTGTCCCGCAAACCTTCCTGAGGCCTCGGTGAACACATAAGCATTTCGTGAGAAACGCGAACTCGGGTCGAGGTTTTCGGCGTTTTCGGCATAACCGGAATTACATTGGTTGGCCCGAATCGGCAAGCTGATGCGCGTGCGAGCCGCGCGCAGACGGCGCGCGGGAACGAGGTTGACGCCGGGATGAAGCCGGCCTCAACCTCGTTCCATGTTGGTCGAGCGATATCGGGCCTTCGACGTCCGGGTTCAGAACCGGCCGAAGGAGTACTGGGGGCTGGCCGGGTCGAAGTCGGTGTCGCGCAGGCCTACATTCACGCGTACGTTCATGTAGGTGTATTCCTCGATCAGTTCGGGGGCGTGGCCGGCGTGCCGGGGCCAGTCGTAGGCCTCGAAGCGGATGGGCAGGCCGGTCTCGTGGCTGATGAAGAGCTTCACCTTGTGGAAGAGGAACTCGGGGCGCTTCTCGGGGTGGACCGACTCGATCATCCGGCAGGCGTGGTCGCCGACGTGCATGTTCGGGTGGAACGCGACGGCCGAGTCCTCGGGCTTCAGCTCGGCATTCCAGCGGTGCGAGACGGTCTCGATGAGCTGGCCGATGCCGGCCTCGGTGATCGGGTGGCGGTTCTCGCCCATGGCCATCGTCCCCTTGGGGTCGAGGTGCATGGTGCCGGCGAAGAACTTACCGAGGCCCACGTCGTGGCAGACGATCTTGCCCTTGTGCTTGCCCGTCACGAAGATCGCCTCGCGCCCTTTATTGGGGGTGACGAACTTGAAGTAGATGCTCGAGGGCTTCGTCCTCGACTTCATCGACATCACGTGCGGGTGATGGAGCTTGCCATCGATCCGCTCCCTCTTATAGAAGGTGCAGGTGTAGTCGTTGATCTCGGCATAACGCGACTTGCATTCGGCGATCGTCTGGAGCGCCAGGGCGATGGCCTCGGGGGACGAGTCCAACTCCGTGCTCGTCGGATGGAAGGTCGCGACGGCCTTCGGCAGGCTCGAGGGCGAGTTACGCCCGAGCGTGGTGGCGACCCGGTCGGCCGACTCGTCGCCTTTCCGCTTCGAGGTCTCCGAGGCGGCTTCCTTGCTGTCGGTCCCGGCGCGACGCAGGCCGGTGTCGAGGGTCCCCTCGATGTCGGGCGAGGGGATCGAAGCTTCCCGGAGCGAGACGGTGAGGGCCCCGGAACCGCCCACGCTTCCGGCCCCCCCGGGCGTCGAGTATGATGACGACTTCGAGCTCGAAGGAGACGTCGGCTCGCCCCCCCTGCCGGCGGGCGCCGCCGCGATCCCCACCGCTCCTATCACCGCGCAAGCAACCAGCCCCCGGACGATCCATCGCCGGTCCGGATCGAAACCGACAACCCGTGACCTCAAATCGATGTTCATACTCTATCCTTCGTACCGGCCAGTCGACCGGCGGATGGCGGGTGTGAATCTCAGTCTTTCCGCTGGAGATGGTGCCGAAGGAGCGAAGCCCGGTCGCGTAATCGCGCGCAGAAGACATCGCGGGCCGGTTGCGGCGGAGTTGCTTCCTTCAAAGGGAAACTCTACCCTGCAATTCCGGGGCCACGGGAAAAGTACGAGGAACTCGAAGAAGTCGATTCAAGAGGTTCCGATATTGACGATTGCTCGTGCGGGCGACGAGGCTCGTCGAGAAAATGATGTTGTTATTATTGCAATTGCGGCCGCGAAATTACAACCAGGGGCGAATGAAATCGGCCCGGCCTCATGGAGTGTGTCATGAATAGTCAAGAGATCGAGATCGTGGCGATCGAGTCGGACCCGTTCGGCGAGATGTCCTACGTCGTCTGGCTCAAGGGGCGTTCGGACGCATTCGTGATCGACCCCGGGTTCGACGCCCAATCGATCCTCCAGACGTTACAATCCAACGGACTGCGCCTGGCCGCGATCCTCAATACCCACGGCCACGTCGACCACATCGCGGGCAACGGCGCGATGAAGGCCGAGTTCCCCGAGGCTCCGCTGGTCATCGGCAGGAATGAGGCCCACCTCCTCACCGACCCCCAGGCCAATCTCAGCGGCCTCTATGGCTTCCCGATCGTCAGCCCCGAGGCCGACCGCCTGCTCGACGAGGGGGAGCGGGTCGAGTTCGCCGGGATCGAGATGGAGGTCCGGGAGATCCCCGGCCATAGCCCCGGCTCGATCGTCCTCGTCTGCGATCGGTTCGAGCCCGTGATCGTCTTCGGCGGTGACGTCCTCTTCCTGGGCTCGGTCGGCCGGACGGACCTGGGCGGCAATGCCCCCCTGCTTTTCTCCGGAATCCGGTCCAAGCTCTTCAACCTGCCCGGCGATACGCGCGTCCTGCCGGGGCACGGCCCGGAGACGACTGTTGCCGCCGAGCGTCGCTCGAACCCGTTCGTCGGCGACCAGGCCGGGCTCCATGGCATAGGTCGGTCATGAACGTTTGGTCGATCTCGGATCTCCACCTCTCCTTCGCTCGCCCCGACCGGAGAGAACGCTACGCAGAGCGCTGGCGCGACCACGCTAACAAGCTCGAGCGCGAGTGGCGGGCCGTCGTGCGTGCGGATGACCTCGTCCTCCTCCCCGGCGACGTCTCGATGGCCAGGAACCATCGCGACCTCCAACCCGACCTGGATTGGCTCCACAGCCTCCCCGGCACCAAGGTCCTCTCGGCGGGCAATCACGACCACTGGTGGAACGGCGTCGAGAACGTCCAGCGCATCCTGCGCAAGTCGATCCTGGCGGTCGGAGGCAATGCCGTCAAAGTCAACAACATCATCGTCTGCGGGGCGATGGGCACGGCCGTCCTCGCCGAAGAGCCCGAGGCCCAGCAGCGCGAAGTCGAGGATCGCGAGCTCGCGGCCCTCGACGCGTCCCTGGCCGAAGGGGCCACTTTGAGAGTGGGAAGTGAACCTCTCATCGTCCTCTGGCACTACCCTCCGTTCGACGCCCACCGACGTCCCGGCCCCTGCGTCTCCCGGTTCCAGGCCTCCCGGGTCTCGATCTGCCTCTACGGCCACCTGCACATCCAGGCGCAGTGGTCGCTCGCCACGCAGGGGATGGTCCAGGGCACGCGTTACTACTGCGTCGCCGCCGACGCCCTCGGTTTCCGGCCCCTCCGGATCCCCCTCTCCGTCAGATGACGACACGCATTTGACTCCTGTCAGATGCGCTCTGACTTCCCGGTGCCGGAGCCTTGACACCTGTCCGGAGATCAAAACGGGAGTCCGAATTTCATCGGGATCAAAGACTTACGACCGGCGCCTTTGCGCACAATGTGTTCGGCGTCGCGGAATCATCGGGTTGGTTGCGTTTGGAGTACAAATTCGCGGGTTGGCGAGGCACAAACCTCGGTCGGAACAAAGCCGGGAGAATGTCGGTTGTAAACCGGGCTACCCGCGGCACGAATCGTTGGCGGCGAAAAGATCGACAAATGAAAGTCTGATCGAATCCCGCATCAGGCGGGGTTGCCGTGGCGGATTGACCGTGGATTGTCACGGGGCGAGGGCTGCGAATTCGCTTGATTCTCGGCGTGAAAGGAAGTTGAAGGGATTCCCTGGAGATTGGCGCCGGCAAGGCCGACAAGCTCGGACTTACGCCATCGACTGGTCGGGTCGCGGCAACTTTGCGACAGGCCGTGGGGGTGAGAGATTGACAATCGGGGCTCTCAACCCTTGGTCGTCACCAAGCGTGTGGCAACTCAGCCTCCCATTTTTACAATAGCGGACGAAGAACTGGCGGCAATGTTGACAAGTGCTCGAGGGGTAACACCCAATCCGTTTGCAGTCGAATGAGGATCTAACTTTAAATTTGGGGATTGGTTAGGGAATATTCTTCCTGTTGCCACTTCCCTTTGGCACTCGATGTGCTTTATAAATAGTGCAGAACCTTGAGCCAACCTGTAACGGTGGCGGAGATTCGACAACGGGGTAATCACCAAGAGAGGGAGTTGACCATGCTGGTTTTGAGCAGGAAGCTAGGCGAAAAGATCGTCATCGGTGATAACATCGTCGTGACGGTTGTCAAAATTGACCGCAACCAGATCCGGATCGGGATCGAAGCTCCTCACGAAGTTCCCGTCTACCGTGAAGAGATCTCCCCGAACCGTTCCCTCAAGGCGACCGAAGACGTGCCGGTTCTCCGTTGAACCGGCAGTCGTCTCGCCTCGGTGGTTAGGTTAGGTCAGTCTCGACGGGCTCGGCCAGACCGAGCGTAGAGCCCCCGCGACGTTGCGGGCCACGGTTTCGTCATCGAGTCCTTGCAGCATTCGACATCCCGCTAAGGGTTCGGCCGTGACCGGCCCTTTGTATCCCTGCGCCCACAGACGCTGGAGGTGGCCCTTGCAGTCCACCACACCACGATGTCCGGGCAGGGCCCGATCTCCGTCCGTGATCGCCGTGCGATCGTCAGGCGCATCGCGATCCAGGTCCGAGACGTGCGTCCAGACTACGCGCTCAATCCCCCATGCGAGCCCGGCCTCGGCCGGCTCTCCCGCCGCATAGAGGTGGTACGAGTCGAAGAGGATCCCGAGGTTGTTGGCCTCGTCCCAGATCGCCGGCAGGCGACGGTCGAGGTCGGCCATGCAGGCGACGAAGGGGACGCCCGTACCCTTGCGGAACCTCTCGACCCCGATCACCTCGAGCCCTAGCATGACCCCGTAGGGCTCGAGCACGCGTGCCATCTTCCCGAGCCGGTCCACGTGCCAGGCCGCGACGGAGGCGAGATAAGCTGGTAACTTCGCTTCCGATTCCGGCCGAGAGGGGGTCTCGGGGAGGACCCACGTCCCCGTCCTCAACAGGCCGAGCTCGGCCGCGGCCTCGGCGTATCTGGGCAGGCGCCCGAGGTCGGCCTCGAAGCGTTGGGGATCGTCCTTCCAGTCGACCGGCAGGGGGAAGGCGCCCCCGAGCAGTCCCAGGTCGTCCATGCGCGAGCGGATTTCCCTGGGGTCCTCATTGCGTTCCAGCAGGTCGCGCACGAGCAGGTCGACCCCCTCGAAACCGGCGAGGCTGGCGAGCTCGAGCGTCCTTTCGGTCGACATATTGAGGCCGAGGGCCCTCGCGTTGAAACTCGTATACATGAAGGATGAGGCTCGATGGGACGGGTTGGGTGAGGGTCGTCCGGGCGATTGCCTCGAATCGCGGGCGATTCCGCGCGGGAATCTTGGACACGCGTCGAATTGTCGGGCAATCTAGACTCCGGACACGCGCCTTGTAGGGCTTCCTATCATTCTTCGGGCAAACGGCTCGGGCAATGGTACAAAGCGGGTCGTCATGTGAACACGGGCCTTGGCGCGGTCCAGGCAAGCCTTCACAATCGAACGCCCGGGTCGTATCACGGCCCGCTGCATTCTCGGCGGGACGTTCGGGCCTGGGCGGGCGCGACGCGGGCGCGGGGCGATATGAGATATGGTGTCGACCTGGATCGAGGCGGCGGCGAAGGGGCGGCATGGCGGACCGGTGCGCGCCGGGGTTTGGTCGGCCGTGGTGGTCGGCACCCATCCCATCGAGGCCGACCAGATCGTCTGGCTCGAAGTGTCGGCGGACGACGTCCCGCTCGGCCCTTTGCCGGCGTTCTGGATCGAGAATAAGGGCGTCAATAGCCTCTGGCACGTCCCGATCCCACCTCAGCCCGTCGGGGTCCGGCTCCATTACCGATCGGCCGTGCGCTGCCGGAACTCCGAGGTGGCGTCTAGCCCGCCCCAGGACACGATCGTCCGGCCGAATCTCCCCGACCGCAGCGAAACATCCGAGATCGTGGGGATCAGCCCCGAGGGCCTCGTCGGCAACCGCCAGATGACGGCCAGGGTGGACTCACGAGGGTCGACCTACGACATCTACTTCCCGACCGTGGGCTTGCACTCCGACGTCAGGCCGGCCGAGGGGGACCGCCCCCAGAGCCGATCGCATTTCCGGGCGATCGTGGGAGGCCTGGCGGTCGGGAGAAGGCTCGACTGGTTCACCGAGCGATTGAGCTGGGAGCCCTTCCAGCATTACCTCGGCGCGACGAACCTGCTGATGACCGAGCTCTCGTGGCGAGGGGGGCCGATCCGGGTCCTCATTACCGACTTCATCGCCATGGGGAGTAGCCTCCCGAGGACGGCCGGCGGGACCGAGTCTCCCGGGCAGTACATCAAGCGTTTCCGGATCAAGAATGAGGGGTCCGAGGCACGCAGGGCCCTGCTCGGGGTCTACATCCACGCCGAGGTGAACGGCGGGATCGGCGAGCCCGGCCTGAGCTGGCAGGATGGCGATCGGACCCTCCTGGCGACGAACCGGGGCCACGCCCACGCCAACCGCAAGCTTGCTCGCGATGCCACGGTCGAATTCGCCGTCGCGCTCGACGACCGCGGTGAGGTCCATTGCGAGCCGACGGGGCCCAACGAGGCGATCCTCCTGCGCTGGCTCGACCTCTCCGCCGGCGAGACCGTGACGGTCGACCTGCTCGTGAGCGGGGCCTTCACGGGCTGGCGCGGCGATCCCGGTACCTTCGAGCATTGGCTTCGCCCCGCCCTCGCCTGGTTCCGCTCGGCCGACCTCGACCAGGTCGAGCAGTCCACCGGCCAGGAGTGGGATTCGTTCGTCGAGCCGCTGCCGAGCCTCCACTTCGCCAAGCCCACGTATGCGGTCAGCCTCCGACGCTCGGCCCTGGCTACCGCGGTTCACGCCGACGCGCAGTGGGGGGCCATCGCCTCAGGCTTCGACCGCGGCCTGAGCGCCTATTGCTGGCCGCGTGACGCGATCTGGGTCGCCGGGACGATGGACCGTCTCGGGCACACGTCCTCGGGCCGGGGCGTCTTCCAGTGGCTCTCGCGCGTCCGAGGCCTGAATCGCCCTTATTCGTACTGGTTCCAGAAGTACACGATCGACGGCGGCCCCGAGTGGGAGACCCCCGCCGTCGACCAGACGGCCATGATCCCCTGGGGGATCGAACGCCACTATCGCCGCACCGCCGACCGCGAGTTCGTCGCCTCCGTCTGGCCGATGATCGAGCAGGCCGCGCTTGTTTGTAGCGGGGAGTCGGGGCACCCGGGCCTGCGTTGGGTCGATGAACTGAAGCTGATCTCATCGGCCGGCCTCTGGGATCAACACTACGGGGCCTTCCTCTATTCCAACGCCTGCGTGGTCGCCGGACTGAGGGCCGCGGCCCGGCTCGCCGAGTTGCTCGAGCATACCGGGCCGGCGGCCCGCTGGCGGGAACTCGCCGACGAGATCTGGAACGTGGGGATCCTCGGCACCGGCACGGCCCCGGGGAGCGACGGCCCCGGCCTCGTCGACATCGAGACCGGCCGCTTCCTCGACGCCCGCCGGCTCTCGACCGTCAGGAGTCTCTGGACCGACCGGCCCGAGATGCTCCTCAACCGCTCGAGGGCCCTCGACATCAGCCAGCTCGGCCTGGTCGTCCCGTTCGGCCTGCTGCCGGCATCGGATCCCCGCCTGATCCGGACGGCCGAGGCCATCCTGCGGCACAACGCGGTCAGCGGCGACCCGAACATGCTCTCGCGATGGTCGACGGATCCGAAGAGTCCGGACCAGAGCGTCGCCCCGAGCGAGTCGCACAGCCACGACATCTCGAGCCTCGCCACCCTCTGGATGGCTCGCTACCTGCTCGATCTGGGACGCGAGACGGGCCAGGTCCGGCACTGGAACCGCGCCGTGGCCATGCTCGACGGCATCCTGGCCAGGCTTCTCCCGCTCGGCCTGCTCCTGCGTTCGTCCCTGCGAGTGTCCGACGGGCCCAAGCACAGCGGCGGTGCCGCCGCCGGGGTCTGGGGCCTGCACGCCATGCTCGCCGACACGATGCTCGAGTTCGCCGGCCTCGACTACGACGCGGTCGACCGTCGATTGATGCTCAAGCCGGCCCTCCCCAGCTCCTGGCCGCATATCGGCCTGAGCCAGACCTTCGCCTGCGGCGAGGTGACATACCGGCTGGAGCGCCCGATCGGTGGCGCCGTGCACCACCTCAGCATCAACGCCAGGCTCCAGGAGCCGGTCATGCTCGAGGTCGTCCTGAGCTGCCCGGGCCTCACCGAGCTCGGCCCCTGGCAATCCGTCCCGGAAATCCCCGCCCCCCCCTACGACCGTCGCAGTTGCCGGCTCGCCTGGAACGTCGAGCTCCCCGCGGGCGAATCGTCCTGGACCTGGCAGTGGGGTTGATGCCGGATGACCTCTTCAAGAGTCATCCCGGCGCATCTTGTCGATTGCAGACGTGAACACGACTGGTTCGAACCAAGAAGACTACGCCTTGTCGCACTCCTTTGCGGGAGGGCGACAAGGCGTAGCCTGAATGTGTTGCGGCTCGACGCGTCGATCAAGGGGTCATGACGATCGAGCCGACCGTGCGACGGCCCTCAAGGTCGCGGTGGACCTGTGCCGCCTCGGCGAGCGGATAGGTGTGCCGGATCTCGACCTTGACCTTGCCCGACTGGATCACGTCGAAGACGTCGGCGGCGGTCGCTTCCAGATCCGACCTCGACGCCGTGTAGGTCGCCAGCGAGGGACGGGTCATATAGAGCGACCCCTTCTGCGTGAGCAGGCCGATGTCGAACGGCGTCACCTTGCCCGATGAGTTGCCGAAGCTGACGAACATCCCGAGCGGCTTCAAGGAGTCGATCGACGACAGGAAGGAGTCCTTGCCGACCGAGTCGAACGAGACCGGCACGCCAACGCCCTCGGTGAGTTCGCGGACGCGCTTGGCGACGTCCTCCCTGGTGGAGATGATCACGTGATCGCAGCCATGCGCCAGGGCGATCTTCGCCTTCTCGTCCGAGCCGACGGTGCCGATGACGGTCGCGCCCAGCGCCTTGAGCCACTGACAGGCGATCAGGCCGACGCCGCCGGCCGCGGCGTGGAAGAGGACCGTCTCGCCGGCCTTCACCGGGTAGGTCCGCTTGATGAGGTACTGCGAGGTCATCCCCTTGAGCATCACGGCGGCGGCGATCTCGTCGGAGACCCCGCCTGGGATCTTGACCAGGAGCTGCGCGGGGATCAAGCGGGCCTCGGCGTATGAGCCGGGAGGGCCACCGGCATAGGCGACGCGGTCCCCCGGCTTGACCACCGTCACCCCGGGGCCGACGGCCTCGACGACCCCGGCCGCCTCGCTGCCAAGGCCCGTCGGCAAGGGGAGCGGGTAGAGGCCGGAGCGGTGGTAGGTGTCGATGTAGTTGACGCCAATGGCCGTGTGCCGGATCCGAGCCTGGCCCTCGCCCGGTTCTCCGACCTCAACGTCTTCCCACTTCAGGACCTCGGGACCGCCAGTCTCGGTGATGCGGAAGGCTTTCGGCATGTCGTTACCCTGGTTCTCTAGGCTCGATCGGTGATCGCGGACGGCTCGGGCATTCTACGGAAGGTAGTAAGTCCCGCGCCCGATCGAAAGCCCGAACCGACCCTGGTCGACGAGAGTCTCAGGGGCCGAGCGGGGGCGGCTCCTTGCGGAACTTCTCGTCGAGCGTCAGGGCCTCCTGCCTCGGGTCCTTGGCCTTGGACCAGAGGGCGCGGAGCCTGGCACGCAGGACGACCCCCTTCTCCAGGTCGTGGCCGAAGAGACCGTAGCGCGTCGTGTGGCCGAGGCTCGACGGCTTGCCCGCCTCGGTGATCCGCCGGGCGACGTCGTGCGGCAGGACCATCTCGGCGTACGACCAGCCGTCCTTCCAGGGGCCGGGCAGGACGCGAGGGGCGATCGGGTTGGATTCGTCCGAGGGGGGGAGGGTCGTCAGGTTGCGGACATCCGTCTCGCGGCCGTCATAGCTCAGGCCGGCCGATCGCGCGTCGCGAGGCTCGACCCACCGCCTCGGGCGGCTGCCGTCGGTGTCGTCGGGCAAGGTGCTGATGAGCCGGACTTCCAGGGCCTTCAGCTCGTCGACCGAGCTGGCGTTCACCTGGACCTCGAGATCGATCCCGTCCTCTTCCCAGAGGCTCCAGACGGCTCGGACCGTGAGGCCGCCCCAGCCTTCGATGGTGTAGAGGGCCTCGACGCGATCAGCGCGACGTTCCCAGGAGACCAGGGTCTTGAACGTGAAGACGTCGGTCGCCGTGCGCCCCTTCGCCGATAGGCCTTCGAGGCCGAGGAGTGGCCCGATGCCTTCGGCGGGGAGCCGCAAGCCAGGCTGGGGATCGTCGACCTTGAGGGTCCACGTCCGCCCTCCCCAGGGAATAATGAGCTCCGGCCCGTCTCCGTCCCAGCTTCGCGACATTCCAGCCCTCGTCGCTTTGAAATCGAGGCCATCGAAAAAACCCCGTCGATCCGTGGGATATACGGATCGACGGGGCTATGATAAGTACAATGCCATATGATCGAGGCAGATGCCTCGGCCGCTCGGAGAGGCTGTTGTGGATGAAGCTTCACGAGCGACACGGGTAGGATATCCGCTTCGCTCGCAGAGTCAATATCGCGACGCGAAAATTCGACACGAAACCCTCACGTCAACTTCTCGGTGCGATCGAACGACTCATTTTCGAGATGCGGAACTTGTGCGGGCCCGGGGCCGAGTTCCTCGGGAACTGATAATACTGGGCGGGGTCGTCGCGCCGGCGACCTACCTCGAAGCCGGGCTCCTCGAGGACGTGCAGGCGTGCGCCTTCGCTCGTATTCTCGACGGCCCTCAGGGTCCAGCCGTGGGTGGTGCCGTCGCCGTGGCGGACGAGCAGGGTCCGTCCCACGAGCGTGGCCGGGTCGGGGAGCGAGACGTCGGTGGTGAACCACCCTCGCTCCTCCTCGGATGTATGACGCATCGTGCCCGTGATCCGACCCTCAGCCTCGCTCTGCACGACCCTCTGCCCGCCGGTCTCCGCGAACGTCCCTCCGGCGAGCACGACTTCCTGCCCGACGATCCGGACCGCCAGGCCGTCGGTCCGCACGCGGTTCCCGTCGGCGAGGGCGACGTCGACCTCGGTGCCCGGTTGCAGGTTGATGACGATGTTCTCCGGCCCCGCGGAGGTCTCGACATAGAGGACGATAGTCCCCTCAGGCGAGCCGACGCGTCCGACCCTCAGCAGGCCCTTGTTCTCGCCGAGGGTGGGCTCGAAGACGGTGATGAACGTGGTCTTCAGGGTCGAGCCGTTGCCCGAGCGCCGGCGCAGGATCAGGCTGCCGCGTCCCGGCTCTTCCCCGGCCTTGGTGTTGACCTCGATGGTCGGATCCGGGCTGGTCGCCGTGACGACGGCCGCGGGCATGTCGCCGAGGATGTGGAGCCGGAGGCCCGAGCCGTCCGGTCGACGGAGGCTGGCGGTGGTCGGCTTCTTGAATCGGGCCTGGGCCAGCGGGGTGAACTCGCCGTAGGCCTGGACGAACCAGCGCCCGTCCTCGGCCCTGGCGTTGGGGACGAACGGGATGGTCGACGGGAGCAACGACGAAGGCCCCGCGAACGTCGGCACCCCGACTTCCCAGCGGGCCGTCGAGCCGGCCGAGCCGTGGAAGATCTGGTCGTGCTGCAGGCCGCCATGGACCTCGAAGACGCCGACGGCATAATTCGCATTCTCATTCGAGCTTGCGATCATGGTGTGGCGATATCGGGTCGTGGAGAGGGGATAGGCGCGGGGGTCGTCGAGGCTGGCCACCTGGAAATCGGGGTCGGCGGCGAAGTAGAGGAAGTTGCTCCCGAGCGCGGGGATGGACGCCTTGGCCAGCGACTCGCGCTGGTTCAGGCCGTCGACAACGACCGTGTTGTGGCTCGCCGTGGAGCGTTCCCAGCCCGTGGGGGTCGCCGCCAGCTCGTCGAGGTCGCCCATCACCGACTTCCCGGCGACGGAGAGGCGGAACGCCAGGCGCTGGAAGTGGAGGCCGCCGAAGTTGTCTTGCCCGCGGACCTCGAGGTCGAGGGCCCCCGGCCCTTCCCCCACGGCCAGGCGGGCGAGTCCCGCGCCGCCGAGCAAGGCGGGATGCCTCGGGTTGGCGGGTCGGGCCACCACCGGCCAGGCCGCCTGCTGGATCTCCGGAGTCGGCGGCTCGCTCAGGGCCAGCGACCCCGCGTTCCTCGCGAGCATCAGGACGGGGATCTGCGAGACGCCCGCGATCTTGTCGAGCCGGGGCTCTCGCTCACGCTCGCGATAGTCGGGCGGATCCGAGTAGCCGGCGAGGAGCCTGTCGATCCAGCCGTCGATCAGCGACATGACCCGCCGGTGGGCGGAGACATCCCCCTGACGCCAGAGCCCGTCGTGATAGAACCCACGCTCGGCGAAGCCGTCGAGTCGCCCGAGGGCCTCGTGGACGAGCGTCGGATCGTCGAGGAGTCGCCCGACCGCGAGGAGCCCTCGATAGGCCTGGAGCGACATCTCGCTGTACTCCTCGGGCTGGATCTTCACGAACTCGGCCGAGGCACGGAAGAAGTCGCGCTCGATCGTCTTCCTTGGGTGGGGGTCGTCGAGGGCCTTCGCCGCCTCGACGAGGGCGGGGTCGTCGCGCAGGAGGGCGTAGGCGATGACGAGATTGAGCGGGACGTTCAGGCTGGCCGTCCAGTCCCACTTCCCGGTCTTGTAGCCTCGACGATAGGGAGGGGTCAGATCCGCCTGCTGGAAGACCTTGGGATTCTCGGGCTGGTCGAAGTGCGTGGCGTAGGCCGGATACACCTGGGCGAAGCGGAGGATCACCGCGGAGGCGAACCGGGCGAGCTTCGGGTCCTTCTTGCCGGCCGGGGCCTTGTGATAACGGACTGCCGCATAGAAGGCGGCCTTGGTCAGGAACTGGCGGACCTCGTAGTCACGCTTGGCGGCGAGGTAGAGCCGCTCGTCGGGATAGCGCTGCTTCTCCGGCTCGACCGCGTGATACGGATACTTGTGGATGATCCGGGGAAGGACCTCGACGGCTTCCTCGGGGATCTTCTTGTCCTTGTCGGGGGCGGGGAACTTGTCGTTGGGGACGGCGATGCCGCAGCGCCTGCAGGTGAGGATCGTGGGCTTGGCGACCGACCAGCCGAGCGGATCCTCGGCCTCGGTCGCGTCGCAGGCGGGGCACCGGCAGTACCGGACGCCCGCCTGGATCGGGACCATGTCGGCGATCGCTTTGGGCTCGAGCGCGAGCAAGGCTTCCACGGCGGGATCGCGCCAGAACCGACTCTCCCAGGCATCCGGAAGATCGAACTGCGCGAACAGGTTCCGGGCCTGGGGCTCGGCCGCCATCGCACCGACGGACCAGGCCATCAGCATCGTCAGCGCCCAGGCTCCGGTCCGGGCCCAACGGGTCGTCCCACGCCAGTTCCGCATGGTCAAGGGATCCATCCCTCTCGTTATGAGTCGCGAGCGTTGGCTTGCGATCGCGTGCGTCGAAGACTCTTCACTCGGCCGCACGACAAGAACCCGCCCCATCGATCATCAAATGACGTGGGCGCGAGCCCCGGTTCAGCCGATCTGGCTCAGCTCGACGTCGCGACGGCCGGGGACGAGCCGATAGAGCTCGACCGGGCCGACGCTCTCTTCCTCGGCCACGTTGAGCGAGTCGCGGTGCTCTCGGGCGACCTGCAACTGCGAATCACGATGCTCCTCGCAGGCGAGCCCGTAGTTCTTGAGCTCCTGGCTGAGGGCGTTGGTCCAGGGGGCGGCCACTTTATATGTGGCCGCACGGTTGCAGCCGGGGGCCGTGCAGGTGGCCTGGTAATGGAAACTCATTCGATCCATGGTCGGGTCCTCGTCGGAATCGCACGGGGAGAGCGATGCGCCGGCCTTCTCCTCATCCGATCGATGAAGAAGGCAGGAACGAGGTTCGTGGCCGAACCCCGCTTTCCACCCCTGATCCTAACGGCAGCCCTCGAAAGGTGCAAGCGAGGCCGATACTAGTTGTAAGTCATTGCCGTCGAAGGATTTTTGGCTCGTCGAGGGTTTCGTTGAAATGAAGCCTGTGCCGGTTTCTGGGGGGTCTGGGGATTCTTTGAGCGCAATGGCGAACCTGGCGAGACTGTTGAAATCGCTCGATCGGGCTCAATCCGTCTTCTCGCGACAACCGATATCTAGGGCTGAGCGGAATCGTCAGGCTTCGCATCGGCTCCGGCCGTGGTCGTCGATGGATCGCGGCCATGTCGGTTGGAAACCGCCAGGGAGCGGTCCCGGTCGTCCGCGCGCACCGGGCTGCGAAGGTCGAGAGGATGACCATGAAACGCCACGATGTCCAACCGGCGTCACGCCGGTATCGCCTTATACGTTCGACGGCCCTGGCGCTCCTACCGTTTGGCGCCGGGGTCGGCTGTAGCTCCGAAGTGATGAGGGTCCCGGCGACTGAGTCGGGTCAGCTCATCCCCCCTTCGGTCCTCAACGCGTCGCAAGTCGGCGGGTTGGACTACAACCAGGAGGTGGCCAGCCTTTTCCCGACGCCGTATCGGCCGATCCTCTCGCAGGATCCCGAGGGGCGGATGGGTGCCCGGCCCTCCATGTGGGCCTGGGAGACGAAGGCGACGAAGAACGCCGCGCTGGCCAAGGCCGCGCAGGAGACCGGGATCGCACCGCCTCGCGCGGTCGCCTCGGCCGAAGGTGCCGCCCCCGCGCCGCCGGAGCATCACGAGCCCGTCGTCGCCGAGGCCGCCGAGCCGGCCCAGGAGGCCGAGACCGAGGCACCTGACACCGCCGTCGCCGCTGCGCCGAGCATGGAGGCCGCGGCGCCCGTGGCCGTGGTCGAGCCCATGCCCGAGGCCGAGTCCCCCCTCGGCTCCGCCCCCGGCGAGGAGCCGATGGCGCCCCGAGTCGCCGTCCTGCCCCCCCACGCCTTGAGCCCCCAGCCGGCCGCTCCGGCGCCGGTGGATGAGGCGTCACTGCCCCCACTGCCCCCCGAGGCCGGGTCTCTGGACGTCTCCCCCAGCCAGGTCGCACCTCCCCCGGTCGACCCCCCGCTGCCTGCGCCCGAGCCTTGATCGAGGGCCGAGAGCCTCTCTCCTCTTAAGCCAGGAGAGAGGCGATGGCCTTCCCGTCGCTCAGGGCGATGGGACGGCCGACCGGCGAGACGTTCTCCTTGCGAGGATTCAAGCCCACCGCGGTCAGGATCGTCGCGTGGACGTCCGAGATCGTCAGCGGATTCTCCGGCCCTTTGATCCCCTGGGGATCCGTCGCCCCGATCACCGCCCCGCCCCGGATCCCGCCCCCCGCGATCGCCAGGCTGAACCCGTTCGGCCAGTGGTCCCGCCCCCCCGCCAGGTTGACCTTGGGCGTCCGCCCGAACTCCCCGGTGCAGAGGACGACCGTCTTCTCCAGGTTCCCCCGATCCTTGAGGTCCTTGATCAAGGCGCTCAGGGCCGGGTCCAGCTCCGCCGCGCGATTGCGGTGGATGACGTGGTTGTTGACGTGGGCATCCCAGCCGCCGAGCGTCACCTCGACGCAACGCACGCCGACCTCAGTCAGCCGCCTCGCCGCGAGGCATGCCCGCCCGAAGGGCGTGTTGCCGTAGGAATCGCGGAGGGCCTTGGGCTCCTGGGCGATGTCGAACGCCTTGAGCTGCTCGGAGCTCATCATCGTCCGGGCCCTCCGGATCGTATCCCGATGCAAGGTCGCGTCGATCCGCTTCGCCCTGCCCCGTGCGAACGCACGCTCGACGACGTCGAGGTCGCTCACCCGCCGCTGATCGCGATCGCCGGGGACGTGCGCGGTGACGTCCGGCAACTTGGAGAGCGGGTCGTCCGTCTTGAAGGCGTCGTACTCGCTGCCGAGGAAGCCTCCTCGCGACGGCCACTGCCCCGGCAGGATCGAGATGTGACGCGGGATGCCCGTGTCCCCCGGCGGCAGCTCGTGGCAGCAGATCGCCCCGACGGACGGGTGCTCCACGGTCGGGTCGGGACGATATCCGGTCCTGATGTAATAGCTCCCTCGCTCATGGTCCCCCTCCTTGCTCACGAGCGAACGGACGAGGGAGACCGACCCCATCATCTCGGCCAGCCTCGGGTACGTGTCCGCGAGCTGGACCCCCTTGATTGCCGTCGCGATCGCCTTGGTCCCGCCGGCCGACATCGTGTTCGGGTGCGGGTCGAACGTCTCGAGTTGGCTGGCGCCGCCGTCGAGCCAGATGAGTATGATCGACTGCGCCGGGGTCTTCGTCTTCTCGGCCTGGGCGGCGAGGAGTTGACCGACCGGCGTCAGCCAGCTCAGGCCGGCCAGCTTGAGGAAGCCGCGGCGGTTCGGGTAGATGAGGCTCTCGTCGAGCCGATGGCGATGCCCATGCCCATGCCCATGCGCCGGGACCTGACCGTCGTGCGGTTCCAAGGGAAATCTCCTTCTCCGGATTGCGGCCAGATCCATGGTCGTGTTCCGAGACTCACCCGACGCCGGCCAACCTTCGGCCTCGCGTTCGACAACGTCTACCCGAGTTCAAAGGCCCCCGGTTTCAGGCTCGCCCTTTTTGAAGCGCGATTGACTCGCAAATATCAATAAGATTTTGTCGATGGCTCGCGGGGCCTCAGGCGTCCAGGTCGAGGATGTCCTGAGGATAGGGGTCGACGGCGCGGAGCGCCTCGGCATACTGCCTGCCGCAGGCGACGCCCCGATAGAGGGCCAGCGCCTGCTTCTTCCGCTGGTTGTAGTCCCTGGAGGTCGGCTGATAGGGCTCGTCGCGGACGAGGGCCATGAAGCGGCCGAGCCAGTGGATCGCGGCCTCCCAGTCTTCGGTCACATCGACATAGGTGTCCGGCTCGAAGCCGATGGTGTGACGCGGGCCGTTGTCGTAGGCGAAGATCCGCTGCGGCGGCTTGTACGTCGGGTCCTCGACGAGGATCCCGGCGTAGCGCAGGGCGATCTCGCAGAGTTGCGAGGCGACCCGGTGGTCGTCGTGCTTGTCGCCCGGCCAGAGCATGAGCGCGATGTCGGGCCGGACCTCGGCGACGACCCTCGCGACGGCCAGCTTGTGCTCCATGTCCACGTCGAAGCAATGCGACTTGAAGTCGAGGTAACGCAGCTCCGCGCCAAGCTCCCGGCAGATCTCGATCGTCCCCTCGATGAGCTTCGGCTCGCGTCCCCGGACCGGCGGCCAGTTGGTGTAGTCGCCGATCATCGCGAGGATGACGACGCGGTACCCCTTTCTCAACGCCTGGAGGAGGATGCCCGGGACGCCGAAGACGCAATCATCGTAATGGGCTCCCATCGCGAGCAGGGTCGGAGGCATGTCGGCTCCCGGAATCCAATGGCGTAGGCTCACCACCGAGAAGGGTGATTCCTCGGCGGCCTCGAGTCAATGGTTCCAGGAGAACTCGGTCGCGTTCATGAGCGTCCAGAAGAGGTCGGCCATCTTGGCCCGGCGGTCATCCCCCTTCGATTTCCCGAGGCGCTCGACGAAGTGACGGTTCTCGTCGTGCGTCGGCCGGCGGGTCAGGACGGTGAGATAGGCCGTCTCGACGGCCGACATGTCGTCGGGGGCGAGCATCCCGATCCGCTGCGACGCATTAAAAAGGCCATCCTTCGTCTTCTCGCGGACGAGCTCGCCGTTCATCATCAGCAGCCGCTGCGGGATGGTCCCGGAGCCCTCGGAGAACTCGTCCTGGCCGGTGTCGCCGTAGCGCTTGACGAATTCCTGCTGGCCGAAGAATCGGGTCAGCCTCACGAGGATGTGGGAGTCCTGGTTGATGGTCTCGATCGAGCCGGCCTGGAAGAGGCTCCCCGCGACCTGCTCGGGGCGGAGTCGGGTCATCGGGAAGACGGCCCATGAGCGAGTCTGCGAGTCGCTCTCCTCGCCGGTCGTCGCGCTCTCGAGCTGGAAGGCCTCGCTGGAGACGATCGTGCGGATCAGGCGCTTGAGGTCGTAGCCGTTCGCGGTGAAGTCGTCGGCGAGGATCTCGAGCTGTTTCGGGAGGTCGCCGGTGTTCGGGATGTCATCGACCGGGTCGACGAGCGGCTTGCCGAACATCAGGGCCCAGGTCCGGTTCACCGTGACGCGGGGCATGTTCGCGTTCTTGGGGTCCACGACCCAGCGGGCGAACTGCTCGCGGCGGGTCCCCTCTTTCGTCCAGAGTTCCGGCAGGAAGGGGACGGCCGGCTCGATGGTCGACGGCTTGCCCGTCTTGCGGTCATTGATCTCGAATTTCCCCTGGCCGTCGAGGACCCCGGTGAATCCCGGCTCGACCTGTCCGAAGAAGGCGGCGAGCCCCTGGAAATCCTTCTGCTTCCAGGACTGGAATGGATGGTCGTGACACTGGGCGCAGTCGATCCGAACTCCCAGGAAGGCCCGGGCCGACCTCGCCGCGAGACGCTCGGGGTCGAAGATCTTGCGGTCGGGGTCGAACGTGACGGAGACGAAGTTGGTGGAGGGCCGATCCGTCCAGATCCCCCGGCTCGCGATCATCTCGCCGACGACCTGGTCATATCGTCGATTTGCGACGAAGGCGTCGCTCAGCCAGTTGACGAAACGCCGGCGGCGGAACCGGATGAACGGGCCGTCCTCGGTGCCGACGAAGGCCCTGGCGAAGCGCTCGGCGAAGTAGTCGGAGAAGCGGCGGTCGTCGAGGATCTCCGCCAGCCATCGAGCGACCCTGGAGCCCTCCGGTAACGCCTCGAAGCGTCGGATCTCCTGGAGCGATGGGATCGCACCCGTGAGTGCCAGGGAGGCCCGGCGGAGGATCGCGAGTTCGGATGCCTTGGCGGCGGGCTTGATCCCCTGCTCCGACCACTCCTTGCGGAACTGCCGGTTCAGGTCGTCGTCGATGGGCAATGGTTTCAGGTTGGCGGCCAGAGCCGGATTGGATTGATCGCGCACCGCCGCGTTCGAGACGAAGAGCCGCGAACGCAACGCCACGAATCCGGCGAGGATCAGGCTGATGAACAGTAAATTACGGCTCCACATCGTCAGGACCTCCCCAGAGGAATCTCGGCCCTGGTTACCAACGGGAGGGGGCCCGCGTTTCAACCAATTCTCCCGGGCCTGGATTTCGACCCCTCGGCGATCATCGTTCAATGATGACGACTGATCATGACGACGGTCGCACGTGCGGCCTCGAGTTTCCTGAAACCTGCGAATGGCGACGGTTGTAGTACCGGGCATGAATGACGCCACCCTCACCGACACACTCTCGATGCCGGTCGCCCCGATCGAATTCGAGCCGATCCCGGCCGAGTCGCCGGAGGTTGCCCCGATATCCGAGCCGGTCCCAGTTCCGGCGCCGCCCCCTCACTCGATCCGGCGGCGCCTGCGAAGGCTGGGGTCCGCGATCGCCTCGGCGTCGGAGTGGATGTTCGGCGCGCTGGCGATCTTCGTGGGGCTCGCGCTCCTGTCGACCCTGCCCTTGCTGCAACTGCTGAGCTTCGGCTACCTGCTGGAGTCGGCGGGGCGCGTGGCGCGGTCGGGGCGTTTCCGCAATGCCTTCATCGGGGTCCGGCTCGCCGCCAGGCTCGGGAGCATGGCGATCGGCTGCTGGCTCATGCTCCTGCCGCTCGGTTTGCTGGCGTCACTGGCCAGGTCCGCCGAGATCATCGACCCGCACGGGCCGGTGGCCAGGCGCTGGCGGATCGGGCTCATCGTGCTGACCGTCCTGATCGTCGGGCACATGCTGGCCGCCTGCGCCCGGGGCGGGAAGCTCCGCTACTTCTTCTGGCCATTCGGGACGCCCGGCTGGTTCCTGAGGCAGTGGAGACGCGGGCGACTCTTCGTCACGGCCCGCGACGCCGTCTGGGATTTCGTGACGGCGCTCCGGCTTCCGTACTACTTCCGCATCGGCGCGTTGGGGTTCGTGGGCACGGCGTGCTGGCTCATCATCCCCGTCAGCCTGATCGCGGCCGGGAGGCGGTTCCCGCCGGTCGGCTTCGTGGGGGGCCTGATGCTGGCGATCGTCTCCCTGGCGCTCCCGTTCCTCCAGATCCGGTTCGCCGCCGAGGATCGCTTCCGGGCCTTCCTCGAGTACCGGGCCATCCGCGAGCGGTTCCGCCGCGCACCCTGGGCCTTCGCCGTCGCCGCGTTCATGACGCTGACGTTCGCCGTGCCGCTCTACCTGCTCAAGATCGAGATGATCCCGCGCGAGGTCGCCTGGCTCCCCAGCCTGATCTTCCTCGCGTTCAGCCTCCCCGCTCGCACGCTCACCGCCTGGGCCTACTCCCGGTCGGAGCGACGCGAGGCCATGAGGCACTGGTTCTTCCGCTGGACGGGCAGGCTGATCATGCTCCCGGTCGGCCTGATCTACGCGGTGATCGTCTTCCTCACCCAGTACACGGCCTGGCGGGGGATCTGGAGCCTCTACGAGCAGCACGCCTTCCTGCTGCCGGTCCCATTTCTGAATATGTGATCGATTTCAGGAAGCGTGAAATTGCGTGGATTCAAAACGCGTTCACGTCATTGGGACGAGGCTGATGATCTTGCCCGCGATGTCGCCGAGGGGCAAGACCACGTCCACGATGCCCGCGGCGACCGCCGCGCCCGGCATGCCGAAGATGACCGAGGTGGATTGATCCTGGGCGATGATCCGCCCGCCCGACCTGCGGACGGCGTGCAGCCCCGTGAGGCCGTCCTCCCCCATCCCGGTCAGGATCACGGCGAGGGTGGCGGGCCCGAAGGCCCTCGCCACGGATTCGAATAGGAAGGTGCCGGAGGGCCTGAAGCCCCGGATGGCGTCGATACTGGAGAGGGAGATGCTCCCCAGCTCCGTCACCCCCATGTGGAGGTTGTCCGGCGCCACGTAGACTCGCCCCGGCATCAGGGCCTCGCCCTGCTTCCCGACCTTCACCTCGAGCCTGGACGAGGTCCCCAGCCAGGAGGCCAATCCCTCGGTGAACCCCTGGGTGATGTGCTGGACGATGAGCACCGGCAGCGGGAACTCTTGCGGGAGCTGCGAGAGCAAGGCCTGGAGCGCCGCCGGGCCCCCCGTCGACGCGGCGATCGCCAGGATCTTGGGGCGGACGCTCCTCGAAGTCTGGAAGTCGCCGGACTTGAGGGAGGACCGGGCGTCGGCCGGCTTCAATGGCGGCGCAGCATTCGGATTGCGCCAGTGCCGGATCACCTTGACCTTGGACATCGCTTTGACGGTCGCGATCAGGCGCGTGGACGAGTCCTGGAACTTGGGGGCGAAGGGGCCGATGGGCTTCTCGATGATGTCGAGGGCCCCGTTGCCCAGCGATGCCAAGGACGACTCGACCTCGCGGGCCCTCTGGCTCGACGTGACGAGGATGATCGGCGTCGGGAAACGGAACATGATCTCCTTGGTCGCTTCAAGCCCATCCATGTTGGGCATGAAGATATCCATCGTCACCAGGTCTGGCTTGAGCGACTCGGTGAGTTGGATCGCCTCGAGGCCGTCCTTCGCCTCGCCGACGACCTGGATCTCGGGGTCGCCGCCCAGGACCTGCATGAGCAGCGTTCGGACCGTCGGTGAGTCGTCGACCACGAGCACGCGAATCACTCGCTCATCCCTTCTACGAGGACCCAGGCACGACCCGCGCCGGGTTGGCATCATGCGGGTGGCCGGGCCGACCGTTCGGTCGCAGCGACCCGCGGCCAAGGAATCGGCCCAAAAGTTTCGGCGACGATCAAGGGCAAGCAAACCCATGTCGGACATGGGCTATGACGATGCGTCTATCCCCGGAACTCCCGGGGCCGCGACGACAGATGTCGCCGCGGGACTTCGACCTGACCCTCATCCCATCATAAGTCACCTCGGGGGATCTGCCAGGGTCATGACCCCACTTCCTGAATAATCTCCTTTCAATCTGCGGATGTTCACGCGGCATCGCCCGCAGAGGCATCGATCAGAGCAATTGCTGGACCGTGGCGACGAGGTCGTTCTGGTCGAATGCCCCCTTCACGATGTACGCATCGGCACCGACCTCGACCCCCCTGGCCTTATCCTGGTCGCTCGAGCGTGAGCTGATCAGGATCACGGGCAGGGCTTCGAACCGCTGCGAGGCCCGGATCTTCGCCGTGAGCGAGAACCCGTCGAGCCTCGGCATCTCGATATCGGAGATGAGCAGGTCGGCCCCCTGCTCCTGCAGGAGTTCCCAGCCGGCCTCGCCGTCCACGGCCGTGGAGACGTCGTAGCCGGCCGCCTCGAGGATGCTCTTCTCGAGGGTCCGGGTCGTGACCGAGTCGTCGACGACGATCAGGCGCTTTCGCATGGCGGCATCCGGGGTCGGAGTGGGTGCCACCGTCGGCAAGGCCACTCGGCGGGTCATGCCCCCGCGCACCAGGCCCGACGTGTTCAGCACCAACGCGATCCGCCCCGAAGAGAGAATCGTCGCGCCCGAGACGAGCCGGACCCGCCTGATGCGATCGCCCAGGCTCTTGACGATCACCTCCTGCTCGGCGATCAACTCGTCGACCACGAGGGCGATCTTGCGGTCGCGCCAGGTGACGATGATCGCGGGGAGCTTCCCCTTAAGCTGCGACTCCTGCTGCGGCATCCCCAGGACCGCCGAGAGCGGAGCCACCGGCACGGGGGGGCCTCCCAAAATCAACATCGGCCGCCCCTCGACCGTCCGCAGGTGCGACCAGTCGATCCGCACGAGCCGATGGACGTTGGCGCTCGCCAGGGCGAAGGTATGCCCCCCCGCCTGCACGAGCAGAGCTCGCAGGGTCGTCAGCGTGAGCGGGACCGTCAGCGTGAACCGCGTCCCCTTCCCCGGCTCCGACGACATCTCGACCGAGCCGTGGAGCGCCTCGAGGCGGTTCTTCACCACGTCGAGCCCGACCCCTCGGCCCGAGATGTTCGTGATGATCGTCGAGGTCGAGAACCCCGGCTTGAAGATCAGCTCGGTGAGGTCTCGGGTGTCGGCCGGCTCGGGGATCCCCCGACGTCGGGCCGCCTCACGCAGCGACTCGTGGTCGATCCCCTCGCCGTCGTCGGAGACGACGACCTCGACGAGGTCGCCACGCAGCGAGGCCTTCACCGTGAGCAGCCCCTTGGCCGGCTTCCCGGCCATCCGGCGCCTCTCGGGGGGCTCGATGCCGTGGTCGACCGCGTTCCTGACGAGGTGGAGGAGCGGATCCCTCAGCCATTCGAGCACGGAGCGGTCGAGCTCGACCTGCCCCCCTTCGATGACGAGCCGCACTTCCTTGCCCGCGACCCGGGCGAGGTCGCGGACCGTGCGGTCAAGCCCCTGGCAGGCATCGCTGAACGGGAGCATGCGGACCCGGCGCACTTCCTCATCGAGCTGCCCGGCGGCTTGGGCCAGATGGCGGCGGTCCCCGGCCATCTTCGAGCCGAGCGACTCCAGTTGCTTCTCGAACTGGGCGAGGTGATCCCCGGCCCTCACGAAGGCCTGCAAGGTCCGCACCGGCAGGTACGCGTGGTCGGACTTGTCGGTTCCCCTGGCGAGCGTCTTGCGCAGGGGTTTGACGGCCGATTGCCACTCGTTCATCCACTGGCGGAACGAGTCGCGGAGGTCGGCCAGGTCGTCGTAATGAGACTCGACCCGCCGACGCGCCACGTGCAACTCGCCGCTCCTGGCGAGCATCACGTCCAGCTTCTCGGCGGGGAGCCTCACGAATGAGGAGTTGAGCGATCGATCGGCGTCGGCCGCCGAGGAGGATGACGAGCTCGAGGCCGATGAGGAGGCGGGCTCTGCGGCGGACTCCTCGGCGACGACCGGGGCGGTTTTGCTGGCCGGGGCCTGAGCCACGGGCTCTGGAGCTGGCATCGGAGCAGGCCCCGGCTCGGGGGCCTTCGGGCGCGGGGCTTCGATGGGAGGTTTGCTGGGCGCCGTGCTTGCCCAAGCCTGGGGGTCGGCTTCCCCTTCGGCCAGGTTGACGGCAAGGGCCTCGAGCTTGGGGAGGAGCTCTGCGAGCGGCGATTCGGTGAGGTCTCGCTGCTCGCGGAGCCGCATCCCCGCTTCTTCGATGGCGTCGACCGAGGCGAAGAGGACCGAGTAGACGTCGTCGCCCGGGTTCAGGCGACCGTCCCTGGCCGCGGCCAGGAGTTCTTCGAGCCAATGGCAAGATTGCTCGATCACGATCACGCCGACCGAGCGCGAGGCCCCTTTCAGGCTATGGACTGCCCGGAAGAGCGAATGGAAACGCTCGGTCCGGTCGGCAGGCGACGGGTCCTTCTCCAGCGCGAGCAGGCCTTCATTGAGCGAGCGGACGTGGTCGACGAGCTCCCCGAGATAGGTCGCCATCAACCGTTCGATCAACTTGCCACGGTCCATGGTGCGCCGCCTATCTGCGTTATCGAGTCAGCCCGGCGAGTTGCGTGCCGAGAGAGTTCAAGTTCTGTGCCGCTTGCTCGACCTGACGCGTCGCCACCAGATATTGACGTGCGACTTGATCGAGATTTTTCATAGCGAGGTTGATCTGAGACATACCCGTGGCCTGCTGACCCGCCGATGCGACGATCTGGGCGGAGGCCTGCGAGACGTCGGTCAGCGTGTCGGCCAGCGAGTTGATCGTCACGCCCGACTCGGCACCCATCTTGATCGCCGACGCCACGCCCTTGGTGACCTCCTCGGTCGAGAGCACGGCGGTGTTCGTGGCCTTCTGGATCTCTCCGAGGATCTGGCGGACCTGCTGGGTCGCCCGCTTCGACTGGTCCGCGAGGGCCTTGACCTCACCCGCAACGACGGCGAACCCCTTGCCGTGCTCGCCCGCCCGGGAGGCCTCGATGGCGGCGTTGAGGGCCAGGATATTGGTCTGGTCGGCGATGTCGTTGACCGTGCTGATGATCTCGCCGATCGCCTGGGCCTGCTCGGCCAGCATCAGGATGTTCTCGGCCGTGGATTCAACCCGTTCTTTGAGTTGATTCATGGCCGTGATCGACGACTCGACGGCGTCTCGCCCGGCCTTGCCGATCTGGATCGTGCGCTGGACCGAGTCGCCGACCCCCTTGGCCCGCTCGGCGGCCTGGGCGGCCGTCTGGGTGATCTCGTCGACGGTGGAGACCGTCTCGGTGATCGCCGCCGCCTGCTCCTGGGCTCCCGAGGCCTGCTGGCTGGTGCTCGCGAGGATCTCGGTCGTGGCCGAGGTCAGGCGGGCGACGGCCTCTCGGATCGAGCCGAGCAGGTTCTCGACGCGTTCGCGGCTGGCCTTCTCGACCTCGACGTTGACCATGCTCGACCGCAGGTCGCCGGTCATCTTGCGGATGGCCTCGGCGAGGTCGCCCACCTCGTCACGCGAGCGGACGTTGATGGCCGACTGCAGGTCACCCTGCCCGATCCTCGCCGCGGCGCTGACCAGGGCATGCAGCGGTTTGGTGATGCTGCGGGCGACGACTAAGCCGGTGATGCTCGTCACGACGAGCGCGGCGATGGTCCCGAACACGATGCAAAGCGTCGTGAAGCTCGCCGTGGCCGTGGCTTCCAGGTCGCGTTCCTTGAGGATCGTGCGCTCATCCGACCTCATCTGGTCCACGATCTTGCGGATCTCGTCCATGAATTGCTTGCCCTGGTCCGACTTCACTAGCTCCAGGGCCTCGGGCTTCTTGCCGGCCTTGGTGAGCTCGATCGTCTTCGCCAACTCGGAGAACTTCTGCTTGGTGAAGTCCTCGAGATTCTCGATCCGAGAGGCCTGTTCCTTCTCGCCGCTGGTCAGCCTCTTGAGGGTTGCGATGGCCTGGTCGTTCTGATTGATCCCGTTGCTATAGGGCTCGAGGTACTCGGCTTTCTCCGTCAACAGGTAGCCACGCTGGCCGGTCTCGGCGTCCTTGATCGCGGAGAGGACGGATTCGATCCCCTGGAGGATCTCGTGGGCACGCGTGATCCGATGGCTCGTATCGATGAGCCTGTACGTACCGTTGTACGACACCCAGCCGATCGCGATCATCAAGAGGACGGTGACTCCGAAGCCGATCAGGAGCTTCCAACGGATTCTCATGGATGTCTCGCTAGCGATGACGAGTGATGTTCGGTCGCGTCAGTGTTCGAGAAGGATGGAGGATCGTTCGGATCTGGATACGAGCTCGAGGAAGGCAATTCGCAGGGAGGCCGGGGGCAGGCGCCGGTTGTTGCCCGCGTCGGTCAGCCGATCAGGCGTCGAGCCCCTGGTCGATCATGAGTCTCGGGTCGGCCAGGAGTTGCTCGCCGTCGATGACGATGAGGGCATCCTCGGTCACGCCTCGGATCAGGGATCGGCCCTCGGTCTCGCCGACGGCCGTCGGCGGGAGGATCTCTTCGAGCCGGATCACGAGGACCTCGTCGGTTTTGTCGACGAGCAGGCCGAACTCCTCGTGATCCTCGCCCAGGACGACGAGCAGGCTCGATGAGGTCGGGCCGTCACCGCCGACCCCGAAGAGCACGGCCAGGTCGATCAGCGGGATGATCTCGCCCCCGGAGTTGAACACGCCGAGCAGGAGGCTCGGCGCACCCGGCACGGGCGTGTAGTGACCGAGCCGGCCGATCCGCCTGACGAAGCGGGTCTCGAGGGCGTAGCGCTCCCCCGCCAGCTCGAAGACCGCGAGGTTCAGGACCTCGGAGGCGAGGGGGGCCTTCGGAGGGACGGTCGCGAGGACGCGGGCCCGGCCTTCGAGGATCGCCTTCACCTTCTCGGCGCTGAAGTTCTCGGGTTCGTCGAAGCCCGCCACGCCCGGGACCGACCCTTCCCCGGGCGAGATTTCCGCGACCTTCCCGCTCGTTCGACTCGACCCCGGGCTCATGGGACCTCCGGCTCAGGAGACAAGGCGAGCCGCTCCATCTGCAAGCGGGCCGCCTCGGCGAGGGCACCCGCAAGTTCGCCGTCGGATAAAGGGACTTCCTCCTGGCTGGGACGGCCCGAGCACAGCTCATGGGCATTGCGATAGGCGCGTCGGGCCCCTTCGCGATCCCCCCGCCGCTTCAGGAGCCCTCCCATGAAGAAATGCACGATTGCTAGCGTCCGATCCAGATACAATGTCTTCTTCGCCGCCGCACAGGCGTCCTCGATCCGGCCGAGGTCCGCGAGCAGGACCGATCGCAGGTAGCTCAGCTCGCTCGAGAGAGGATGCTTCGCCTGGCTCTCGGCGCAGACCTGCTCGGCCCGCTTCACGTCGATGTTGGCCAATGCCCGCACGTGCAAGGCGCAGGCCCCGGCGTCGTCCCGGTGCGGGCCGACGAGGGAGATCACCCTCTCGTAGTTCCCCCGATCGAGCTCGTCCCGGGCCTTGACGAGGAGCCGCTCTCGGTCCTGCTCCGCCTTCGACTTCGCCACGTTCCCCCCGGCCGCGTTGACAAGTTCCGATGCGGGCGATGGCCGGCGGTGCTCGGCATTCGCGGTCGGGACGGGTGTCGGCGAGAAAGGTCGAGTCGCGAGCGCGATATTGATCGCCGAGGTTTGGACGCCGCCGAAGCTCGGCAGGACCATCGCCGGCGTGGCCCTGCGGTGGTAGAAGACGCCGTAGCTGGTGACGACGGCCTCGAAGGGGGCCAGTTCGGACAGCGTCGGGTCGCAAGACGCGGTGATCAGCCATCCCCCGGGGGCGAGGGAGTCGTACATCCGGTTCGCGACCTCTCGCACCGTCTTGCGGTCGAAGTAGATCAGCACGTTCCGGCAGAAGATGAGGTCCATCTCCCAGGGGCCCCCCACGAGCGACGGGTACGACGTGCTCGCGAGGTTCAGGTGGGAGAAATTCACCCGGCGACGGATGGACTCGAGGACCACGTAGTTCTTATCGGACCGCCCCATGTGGCGCCTGGCCAGCTGGCCGGACTCGCCCCGGAAGGACCAGTCGCCGTAGGTCGCACGCTTCGCCTTCTCGAGGGCCGCCGAGGAGAGGTCGGTCGCCATCAGGAAGAGTCGGTCGGCCATCTGTTCCTCTTCGAACAGCATCGCCAGGGAGTACGGCTCTTCCCCCGAAGAACAGGCCGCGCTCCAGATCCGGAACTTCTTCTCGAGGTTCGCCGGCCGACGCAGCTCCGGGATCAAGACCTCGCGAATGAACTGGAAGTGGGAGGGCTCGCGGAAGAAGTAAGTCTCCCCGACCGTCAACTCATCCATCAGGTCCCTGAGGAGGCCGCCGTCTCTCGCGATGCGGCGGGAGTATTCCGACAGTTTCTCGATCCGGGCCCGCGCCATCGAGCGGCGGATGCCGACCTCGACGCTCGCGCGACGCTCGGGCATGAAATCCAGGCCGGCATGGTTGCTCACGACCCTGACCACGAGGTCGAAGTCGGGGTCCGACCATGACGTGTTCATCGGGCTCCCTCCGAGTCGGCCCAGGACTTCGGCAGATAGTGGCTGAGTGAATCCGCTTCACTCTCGTTGAAGAGATAGGCGAGGTCGAGGATCGGAGCGAGCCCTTCGTCGAGCTTCGTGATGCGTTCGGCCGAGCCTTGCGAGTTCTGATGGTCGGAGCCGTTCGCGTCGCCGTTCGTCGCCGAGGCCCCCGCCCCGACGAGCTGCAGCGCGCGGTCGACTCTGATGGCGACGAGCCGGCGTCGGGCCTCGCCGATGATGATTTGATCCCCGAGCCCGATCGGCTTGGCCGGAATCCCGAGACGCTGGCGGATGTCCAGGACCGGGATCACGCTCCCCCGGAAATCGAAGACCCCCTCGACGTTGGCCGGGCCCCCCGGCAGGGAGATCAAGGCGACGGCACGCACCAGTTCCCGCACGTTGGCCGCCGGCAGGCCGAAGCGTCGCCCGCCGACTTCGAAGATCAGGATATCTCGACCGGGTTGCTGCACGACTTGAACCTTGGATCAGCGTCGGGCGAGATCCGAGAGTCCCTTCCCCGATCCGCCCTACTCAAGAAGCCACACAAGCTGCATTGTCCTAATCTTAGCACGCAGCCGGACAGCTTCCCGGAATCGTTGTTTTTAGTACGCCGAAACGGGATCGAGCTTTCGGTCTAATCCCGCCACTTCCTAGCCAAAGCATAAAGCGGACCATCGGCGCATCGGGTGCGATCGGAGTCTCGAGCCTTTTCCCCAGCTTGCAACGGTCGAGCTTGTCGGTTTGCTTCGCAAAAGCCTGGATCGCGAGGAAATGCGGAGACTAAGCCCGAGGAATTCCACGGATCGACATCCGAGTCGGGGGCAAGCCCTTTGCTCGGGCGCCTCGAAATGAGAACGTGGCAGCTCGATTTGAGAACAATCCGCGGGCGCGCACCGAGGTCGAATCGAGCGGTGCCGCCCGGTAAAACGAGGGTCGAGACGTGGATCTGAATGCGAGGATCGGGCGAGGTGAGGAGCTATTAAAGCGTATGCTGGGCCCGGAAGGGGCCGATCGGACCCGCCAGGCCTGGCGAGAGATCTGCCCCGAGTTCGAGGCCTATGTCGTCGAGTTCCTCTCGGGGGAGATCTGGAGCCGTCCCCAGCTCGACCTGAGGACCAAGAGCCTCGTCACCATCGCGACGTTGGTGGCGATGGGGAGGCCCCTCGGCCTCGAGCTGAATCTCCGGATGGCGATCAACAACGGCGCGACACGCCAGGAGATCGTCGAGACCCTGCTCCAGATCGCACCTTATGCCGGCTTCCCGGCCTGCTGGGAAGGGTTGGCCCTCGCGAAGAAGGTTTTCCAGGAGAGCCAGCCCGACCCCTGAGCTTTCCCCGAGGGAGTCTCAGCCCTCGATCCGGACGCCCGCCTCTTTCAGCGCCGGGGTCTGGTTCGACTTCGCGTC
Organism: Singulisphaera chitinilytica; assembly: GCF_049331405.1. Lineage (NCBI taxonomy): Bacteria > Pseudomonadati > Planctomycetota > Planctomycetia > Isosphaerales > Isosphaeraceae > Singulisphaera > Singulisphaera chitinilytica. The sequence continues at coordinate 2,658,324 of NZ_CP186274.1, read as the reverse complement.
GTCGGAGAGCGGGTTGCCCGAGAGGTAGAGACGCAGATACGGGGCAAACCGCTTCTGGCCGGCCGCGTCTTCCTTGCAGGACTTCACGAGCGGTGCGAGGTCGGCGATCTTGTTCCGCTCGAGGATCAGGATCCGGACCTCGGTCTGGCCGGCCAGCGGGCTGATGTCCTCGATCTGGTTGTCCTGGAGCTCGAGCATCGACAGCTTCGTGACCTTGCTCAACGGGGCAAGGTCCTTGACCTGGTTCTTGCCCAGGCAGAGCGAGGCCAGCTTCGTCAGGCCGGCGACGGGCGCGATGTCGACGATCTTGTTGCCGTTGAGATAGAGCGCGGAGAGGCTCGTGAGGCCGGCGAGCGGGGCGATGTCCGCGACCTGGTTGTTGCTCAGCTCCAGATACTGGAGGTTCTTGAGCTCGGCGAGCGGCTTGAGGTCGACGATCTTGTTATCGGCGAGGTCGAGCGACTGCAGGTTCTTCAGGTCCTTGAGCGGCTTGAGGTCGACGACCTCATTCTTGGTGAGCCGGATCAGGGCGAGGTTCTTGCATTTCTCGAGGCCCGAGAGGTCCTTGATCTCCTTACCGACGGCCTCGAGCACGTAGACGTTGAGCAGTTTCTCATCGGTCAGCTCGACGTTCGGCTCGTGCTTCAGGACGGCCCGGACGGCGGCCTCGAGGTTCTTGTCCGGGAAGGGCCCGGCGACGGCAGGCGCGGCCTGGACGTGGGCGAGCAGGCCCGTCACGACGAGGACCAGCGAGGTTCGGAGGGTCGACAACATCATTGGGTGGCTCCTATGGGAGTCGCAAGGTGGGCCAGCATTATCGTGCTCGCGGGCAGGAACTTGACCTTAACGCGAACCGCCCTGCCGAAGCAAGTCGCCACTCCCACCTTCCACACTCACACCCAAGGAGCCCCGACCACCGACGCGACTAGGCGATGAACAGCGATTCCACGAACGTATCCGGGTCGAACGCCTGGAGATCCTCGATCCCCTCGCCTACGCCGATGAACTTGACGGGCAGGTCGATCGTCTGGCGGATGGCGACGACCACGCCCCCCTTCGCCGTGCCGTCGAGCTTCGTCAGGATCACCCCCGTGCAGCCGATGGACTTGGTGAAGACCTCGGCCTGCCGGATCGCGTTCTGGCCGTTCGTCGCGTCGAGCACGAGCAGGACTTCGTGGGGAGCCCCCGGGATCTTGCGCTGGATGACGCTGCGGACCTTCTCCAGCTCGCGCATCAGATGGGTCTGGGTGTGGAGGCGGCCGGCCGTGTCGACGATGAGGACGTCGACGTTCCTCGCGAGCGCGCGGTCGCAGGCGTCATGCGCGACGCTTGCCGGGTCGGCTCCCTGGGCCCCGCGGACGAGGTCGGCCCCGGCGCGGGTCGCCCAGACGCTCAGTTGGTCGGCCGCCGCGGCGCGGAAGGTGTCGCACGCGGCGAGGAGCAGGGTCTTCCCCTCGTCCTTCAGGTGCTGCGAGAGCTTGGCGATCGACGTGGTCTTGCCCGAGCCGTTCACGCCGGCGATCAGGTAGACGGTCGGCCGCGTCGGCGAGACGGCCAGGGTCCCCGGCCTCGGATCCTTGAGCAGCGCCTTCAACTCGCCTTTGACGAACTGGAGGAGGTCCTCGTCGACCGTCTTGTCGCCGTAGGCCTCGCGGACGCGGTCGATGATCCGCTGGGTCGCCTTGACCCCGACGTCGGCCTGGATCAAGCGGGACTCGAGCTCGTCCAGGAACGACTGGTCGACTTTGCGGTTGAACCAGGATCGAATGTTCAAGAGCTGGGCCGTCTTGGAAAGCCCCTTGCGGAGCCGGCCCAACAAGTCCTTAATCGCCATGAGTCTCCCCAGATAGCCCGTCGCTCGGTGTCAGTCGGCTGGGTATCGTTTCGATCGATCCGCTCGCAGCCTTCGGGAATTCAGGTCCCGCGCCGTGCCCTCAGTCGTTCCAACTCGGCCCCTTCGACCGTCGTCGAGCCGATCCAGCGCCCCGGGCGGTCCGACGCGTGGAAGTCGGATCCCGCGATCGGGACGAGCCCGAACAATTCGGCCCATTCCTTCCAGCGGCGGCCTCGCGTGGAGTCCACCGCCGGGCCGGCGACCTCGATCGCCCCCAGGCCGGCGTCGACCATCTCGCGCAACGTCGATTCTCGGAGATCATAGGGGGGGTGAGCAAGGCCAGCAACCCCGCCCGCTCGCCTCACGAGCCCTATCGCGAAGCCCAGGGCCAGCCGGGGCTTGGGGACCTGGACAGGGCCCTGATCGCCGAGGAAGCGGGTGAAGACCTCGCGGGTCCCGGAGACCTGCCCCGTCCTCGTCAGCCAGTCGGCGAGATGGCGTCGACCTAATGTCGCCCTCGGGAACGCGGTGCGGAGCGCCTTCAGGTCGACCGAGAGGCCGAACTCTCGCAGCTTTTCGACCATCGCCGCGAGCCGCTCGGCGCGACCGAGGCGCATGGCGTCGAGGGTCGACGCCAACTCGGGGTTCGTCTCGTCGATGAAATGGCCGAGGACGTGGTATTCGCGACCCCCCATCTCGGTGGTCAGCTCGACCCCGGAAACGAGCTCGATCCCCAATCGCTCGGCCTCGGGCCGGGCGACGGGGATCGCGGTGATCGTGTCATGGTCGGTGATCGCCAGGGCCGAGAGCCCGACGCGCTCGGCGGCGACGACGACCTCGCAGGGCGAGCAGACGCCGTCGGAATGCGTCGTGTGGATGTGGAGGTCGGCCCTGGGGACTCGCACCGCCGCCGGGCGGGGCTTGTCCCGTCGCTCTCCGCCCGGCCTCGAACGCTTCCTAGTCTTCACGCTGATAGACAACCTGTGTGCGGCCATCCCCCTTGGCCGTCCCGAAGTCCTTGGGACGTTCTTTCTTGAGGTCGGCCACGCATATGGTCAGGTTCTTCCCTTCGATTTTGTAGATCCCCAGACGCTTGCTGCCGTCGGGATAGATCCGGTCGTAGGTCTTCGGCGACGCCGTGGGGTCGAGGGTGAACGTCCCCAGGCCCACCGACTTGTCCGCCATCTTGGCGAGCAAGCGGTCGTCCTCGAAGATCATCCGGACGTCGCGAGCTTTCAACTGCTCGGCGGGGGTGGACTGGCCGTCGCGTTCGCTGGCGACAAGGACCCACGTCCCCTGGACTGTTTTCTGGTCGTCCTCCGCCCGGGCATGGGCCCCGAACAGGACGACGCTCATCGCCAAGATTCCGCTCAACTTCCCATTCCAATTCACGGCCGTACTCCTTTGCGGCGGCGAACAGGGTCCGAATCAATGGACGCCGGGAACTCTGCAGAGAGATCAGTCCCCATCCTCGGGGGCTGAGGGGGTCGATTCCGGGCCTTCCTCGGCCTGGGGGACGGCCTCGGTGGGTCCGGCGTCCGCGGTCTTGGGGCCCTCGGTCGACCCGGCGGGCGTTTCCGAGGTCGTCGCGTTGACCTCCGCCGCCTGGAGCCGATCCAGGATCCCGTTGACGAACCGGCTGGACTGCGCGGTGCTGTAACGCTTGGCGAGCTCGAGCGATTCGTTGATGGCGACCTTGGCGGGGACGTCGGGGCTGAAGAGCATCTCATAGGCCCCGAGCCGCAAGATGTTGCGGTCGATGGCCGCCATGCGGTCGAGCCGCCAGTTCTCGGCCACTCCCGAGATCAGGGCGTCGATGCGGGCCTGGTGCTCCTGAACTCCGGCGATGAGCGCCTCGGCGAATTCGCAGAGCTTACGATCGCCCCGGAGTCGTCGCTCGACGAACCTGCGGATCTCGGCGCGGGCGAGTCCTGCATTCTGCTCGGTCTGATAGAGGACCTGGAGCGCGATCTCTCGTCCTCGAGTGCGTCGGGTCATGGCTGCCTACAAAGCCCGCGACCCAACGTCGGTTCGACCCCGTCGAACTTCGTCAGGCCGCGTCGGTACTTCGGAAATCGTCACGAGAAAATCATACGAAATCCCGCCAAGATGCGAAATCCCAAGCCTTCCAGGCCGCCAGTGCGAACGGCTCGATCCACCAGCAGCATGGTTATCACGGGAATTCCAACCCCCATCTTGTGTCTGAAAATTGTGATCTCATGCGAGAAGGACTTGAGCCATGCATCAACCAGGGCAATCACCCTTAAGTGCTTTGAGGTAACGCTTTCCAGAAATCTGGCAGGCCAAGGGTGTTGCAAAAAGGCAACATGAATGCTGCCGCCTGCAAAAATCTCGAGATCCCAGGTTTAGATCCGAGCCCGACTCGCACTTAAGTAGGTGTAGGGGAGAATCGAGGCCGGTGATTCTTGGAGGTTATCTCCCATGAATCGTGGCCTGGCTTCCCCTGGAAGAGGACTGTGACCCGCGGGCAATGCTGCCGCGGGTCAATAAGAGGGTGGTAATCCGGTCGTTGATTAAATTAGGTAGGTTAGGGATTAAATCCGATATGTCAGCGATCACCGCCGTTATGGGTAAATAGATTAGGCTGGCCGGATTCGGATATTATTAGATAAGTAACGCTTGTTCGGATAAATAAGTAAGGCGAGCTCGGGGTTGGTATGTCAGTAATCGATGACGACGAACAACCTTGAGACCCCTAGAGTAATTAGAGAAAAGCCTTCCGAAAGAGGTCTCGCTGTGGTTTTTCGTCGGGGCGTGTCGTGGGCGCGCTCCCGACGTCAAATCACGATATTTGTAATCTTTTATGAAGTCTTGATGTATCGCAATATTACTTGACTAAGAAGCGAGATCGCCGTCAGTTCGCCACGAAAACTACCTGAAACGTAAAGAAAAAAGAGCCCTCCGCACTGGTCTTCAGGAGAAAGATGACCAGTGCGGAGGGTTAAATATTGCGCTCGAAAGTCGACGCTCAGATCAGTTCACCTTCTGGAGCTTACTCCCCTTCACCAGGGCCCCGGTCTTACCAATCCGCTGGTAAGCCACGATAGCCTCGCCCAGGAAGGACTCGAATGCGGGCGTCTCGAGGTCCGCGGCGGAGTGGCAGGTCACCGTCACTTCCTGGACCCCTCCCTTCCCGTTCGAGACCTCGACCCGATTGGAGTCGCTGAGGATCGGCGGCGAACTCTCATGGAACGGGGTGAGCTTGAGCTTCTCGGAGAGCGTCGCCGTCTTGAAGGCGTTGCGGGCGACGTTGAACTTGAGTGTCACGATCCACTCGTGGCCGGTCAGTGCCTGGAAGAAGACGGGTGCCTCCTTCCCGGCCCCGGCGATCTTCACGGTGGCGCGCTGGGTCCAATCGGTCTCCGCGAACTCGCCGAGATCCTGGATCCGGTCGACCACGTTCTCCAGGAGCCGGCCTTCCCAGCGGGCGGCCTTGCCGTTGCGGCTGATCCGGTCGCGGGTATGCCAGCGCCGGCCGTCGAGCTCCCAGGGAGGCTTGACGCCGTTGGTGAGTTCCTCGACGTTGGCCTTCTTCACCTCGGCGAGCGCCTTGCGGGCTGCCGCCTTGCGGTCGAACTTGGGGCGTTCGAGGTACGGCCCGGCGGCGAGCACGTCCTTCAAGATGGCCCCGGTCAGGCTCCGCTTGGTGGCCGCGATCGTCTCGGGCGTCCCCAGGGCGACGATCTCCCCACCTGCCCCGCCCGCCTCGGGCCCGAGGTCCACCAGCCAGTCGGCCGTCTTGATGACCTCGAGGTTGTGCTCGATGATCACGACCGTGTTCCCGAGGTCGGCCAGGCGATGGACCACCTCGAGCAGCTTGCGGACGTCGTCCAGGTGGAGGCCCGTCGTCGGCTCGTCGAGGATGTACAGGGTGCGCCCCGTGTCGGGCCGAGCCAACTCGGCCGCGAGCTTGACGCGCTGGGCCTCGCCGCCGGAGAGGGTCGGCGCCGCCTGGCCGAGCGAGAGATACCCGAGGCCCACGTCGTGCAAGGTCTGGAGAATCTTGCGGATCCGGGCCACGCCCGCGAAGAGCTCGAGGGCCCCGTCGATCGTCATCGCGAGCACGTCGGCGATCGACCGACCGCGGAACTTGACCGCCAGGGTCTCCTTCGTGTAACGCGAACCCTCGCAGGCTTCGCACGTGACCCACACATCGGGCAGGAAGTGCATCTCGATGCGTTTCTGCCCGGCCCCCTCGCAGGCCTCGCAGCGCCCCCCCGCCTGATTGAAGCTGAACCGCCTGGAGGTGTACCCGCGGACCTTGGACTCGGGCAGCTTGGCGTACAACTCGCGAATCAGGTCGAAGACGCCGGAATAGGTCCCCGGCGTGGAGGTCGGCGTGCTACCAAGCGGGGTCTGATCCACGCTGATGACCTTGTCGACCTGCTCCAACCCCTCGATCTCGTCGTGGGCCCCCGGCGTGACCTGAGCCCGGTGCAAGGCCCTGGCCGCCGACTTCCAGAGGATGTCCTCGATCAAGGAACTCTTGCCCGAGCCGCTCACCCCGGTCACGACGGTCACGGCGCCGAGCGGGAACGACACATCGATGTTCTTGAGGTTGTGGTGCCGGGCGCCGATGACCTTGATCGCCGGCCCATCGCAGGGTCGGCGGTTGGTGGGGACGGGGATCGCGGCCTTGCCGCTGAGATACTGCCCGGTGAGCGACTTCTTGTTCAACTTCACCTTGGCCGGCGTCCCCGCCGCGGTGACCTGTCCGCCCCCCTGACCCGAGCCGGGCCCGAAGTCGATCAGGTGGTCCGCCGCCTCGATGACCTCGCGGTCGTGCTCGACGATCACCAGCGAATTCCCGAGATTCCGCAGGTGCTCGAGCGCCCCGAGGAGTCGCGTATTATCGCGAGGGTGGAGCCCGATCGTCGGCTCGTCGAGGACGTAGAGCACCCCCGTCAGGCCGCTGCCGATCTGGCTGGCCAGCCGGATGCGCTGGCTCTCGCCGCCGGAGAGCGTGGGGGTGCCGCGGGTAAGGGTCAAATAATCGAGCCCGACGTCGACCAGGAACTTGAGCCGGTCGCGGATCTCGCGGATGAGGTCCCCCGCGATGTGCTTCTCGTCGCCGCCGAGCTTCAGCCCCTGGAAGAAGTCGAGGGCACGGCCCAGGGGCCACTGGCCGACCTGGTCGATCGTGAAGTCGCGGAACCGGACGGCCGCCGAGTCGTCCCGGAGCCTCCCCCCCATGCACGCCGCACAAGGGACGTCGTCGACCATCCCCTGAAGTTTGAACCGATAAATAAATGAGACGCGTGCCGCTTCTTCGATGGCGGGGAAGAGCCCCTTGTACTGGAACGAGTACGGGGCAGTTCCCTTGCCGGCGGGGACCTGGAACCAGGAGTCGCCTGTGCCGTGGAGGATCGACCGTCGGTGGCGGCCTTCGAGCTCGTCGAAGGGCATATCCAGGTCGATCCCGCGGGCCTCGGCCATGCTCGAGATCATGCGCCCGAAGAAGGGGTTCTCGTCGAAGCCGGGCCAGACGGCCACGGCCCCTTGGCGCAGGCTCCTGGAGCCGTCGGGGATGAGGATGGCCGGGTTCGCCCCGTGCTGGGTGCCGAGCCCCTCGCAGACCGGGCACCAGCCGAGCGGGCTGTTGAATGAGAAGTTGTGCGGCGAGAGTTCCTCGAAGCTGCGACCGCAGCCGTCGCACGAGCGATGCTGGCTGTAGCGGTCGACGGGCCAGTGGGCCTCGTTCGCCTCGTCACCGACCCTGGCGACGAGCACGACCCCCTTGCCCAGGTCGAGCGCCGCCTCGATCGAGTCGGCCAGGCGAGAGCGGGTCGAGCGCCTCACGACCGCGCGGTCGATGACGACCTCGACCCTGTGCTTGCGGCGATGGCTCAGCTTGGGGGGCTTGTCCAGACTGACCGAGACGCCGTCGACCCGGACCCTGGTGAAGCCCGATCCCCGAAGGTCGTCCCAGAGGGCGTCATAGGAGTCATTGTCGCGGCGATCGACGGGGGCCATGACGAAGACCTTGGACCCCTCGGGCAGGTGCAGGATCTTCTCGACGATCTCGTCGGCCGTCTGCGTGCCGATCGCCAGTCCGCAGCTCGGGCAATACGGCTGGCCGAGCCTGGCGAAGAGGATGCGGAGATAATCATGGATCTCCGTGACGGTCCCTACCGTCGAGCGCGGGCTCTTGCTCGTCGTCTTCTGCTCGATGCAGATGGCCGGCGAGAGGCCGCTGATGCGCTCGACCTTGGGCTTCTGCAAGGGGGCGAGGAACTGCCTGGCGTAGCTCGAGAGGCTCTCGACGTACCGCCGCTGCCCCTCGGCATAGAGCGTATCGATCGCGAGCGAGGTCTTGCCGGATCCGCTCGGCCCGCTGCAGACCGTCATCTTGTGCCGGGGGATGTCGACATCCACACCCTTGAGGTTATGCTGTTGAGCGCCCCGGATGACGATCGAGTCGATCCCCTCCTCCGACGACTTCCGCTTGCCCTTGCGGCCTGCCTTCGCCTTGGCCTTCTTGGGTGCGGCTCCCTGGAAGAGCCGGCGCAGTGCGGCGCCGGTGTGGCTCTCGGCGACCTTCGCCACGTCTTCCGGCGTCCCCTCGGCGATGACCTGCCCCCCTCCTTCGCCCCCTTCGGGGCCGAGGTCGAGGAGCCAGTCGGCCGTCTTCACCACGTCGAGGTTGTGCTCGATCACGACGACCGAGTTGCCGAGCGCGGTGAACCCGTGCAGGACCTCGAGGAGCTTGCGCACGTCGTCGAAGTGGAGCCCCGTCGTTGGCTCATCGAGCAGGTAGAGGGTCCGCCCCGTCCCTCGCTTCACGAGCTCGCGGGCCAGCTTGATCCGCTGCGCCTCACCCCCCGAGAGCGTCGGCGAGGCCTGGCCGAGCTTGAGATAGTCGAGGCCGACGTCGTGCAGGGTCTGGAGCATCCCCGCGATCTTGGGGACGTTCGCGAAGTGCTCGAGCGCCTCCTGCACGTCCATCTCGAGGACGTCGCTGATGCTCTTCCCCTTGAACCGGACGTGCAGGGTCTCACGGTTGAAGCGCTTCCCCTCGCAGACCGGGCAGGTGACCCAGACGTCGGCCAGGAAGTCCATCTCGAGCCGGTTCGAGCCGTTCCCCTCGCAGGCCTCGCACCGTCCGCCCGACACGTTGAAGCTGAAGCGCCCGGCCTTGTACCCGCGCGACTTCGCCTCCGGCAACTTCGTGTACAGGTCCCGGATCAGGTCGAAGAGCTTGATATACGTCGACGGATTCGACCGCGGGGTCCTGCCGATCGGGGACTGGTCGATGTCGATGATTTTATCGAGATGTTCGATCCCCTCGATCCGATCGTGCAGGCCCGGCTCGGTGATCGCCCCGTTCAGGTCCCTCGCCAGGACGTCGCGGAGGATGTCGCTGATCAGGGAGCTCTTGCCCGAGCCGCTCACCCCGGTCACGCAGACGAAGACTCCCAGGGGGACCTCGACATCGACCCCCTTGAGGTTGTTCTGCCTGGCCCCGACGATCTTGAGTTTCTTATCGCCCCGCGGCCTGCGCTGCTGGGGCACGGCGATCGACTTGCGGCCGGAGAGGTACTGCCCGGTGAGGCTTTCCGACGCCCCCGAGACCTTGGCGAGCGTCCCTTGCGCAACGACCTCGCCCCCCTTGACCCCCGGCCCGGGGCCGAAGTCGACGAGGTGGTCGGAGGCCCTCATCGTATCCTCGTCGTGCTCGACGACGATCACGGTGTTCCCCGCGTCGCGGAGCCGCTCGAGTGTGGCGATCAGCCGGTCGTTGTCGCGAGGGTGGAGCCCGATCGAGGGTTCGTCCAGGATATAGAGGACGCCCACGAGCCCTGCGCCGACCTGGCTGGCCAGCCGGATGCGCTGGGCCTCGCCGCCGGAGAGGGTCGGGGCGGAGCGGTCGAGCGTCAGGTAATGCAGGCCGACGTTCGTGAGGAACCCTAGCCGACCCCGGATCTCCTTGAGCAGTTCCTCGGCGATCATCCTCGAGAGCGGATCGAGCGGGACGACCGAGGCGTCGCGCTCGGTGCTGGCCAGGGCATCGAAGAACGTCGCCGCCTTGCCGATCGGCATGCCACCGAGCTCGACGAGGGTCCTGCCCCCCACGCGGACCGCTCGGGCCCTTGCGTTGAGGCGGGCGCCGGAGCACTCGGGGCAGGTCATGCTCCGCATGTAAGGCTCGAGCTTGGCCCGATGCGGCCCGCTCGCGGTCTCGCGGAACTTGGCGAGCAGTTCGGTGGCGACCCCGGGCCAGGTCTCGGCATGCGACCAGCGTTTGCCGCGGCTCTTCCAGTTGTGGACGATCACCCGCTCGCCGAGGCCGTACAGCCAGGCATTCTGCCACTTGGGATCGAGGTCACGCCAGGGTCCCTTGAGCATCGTCCCCTTGGCCGGGCCGTCCTTGTCGGCCTCCACGTTCGCGGCCACGCCCTCGAAAATATGCCTGCGCCAGCGTCCCATGTCCGAGACCGGCCCCAGCGCCTCGATCGCACCCTTCCAGACGGATTTCGAAGGGTCGGGGATCAGGAGGCTCGGGTCGAAGTCGTGGCGGACGCCCAGGCCGTCGCAGGACGGGCACATCCCCTGGGGGCTATTAAAGCTGAAGAGCTGGGGGCTGGGCGGGTCGAAACTGAGGCCGCAGTGGGTGCAGGCATAGTGGGATGAGAGGAGCAGGTCGGGCTGCCCTTCTCGCGCGATGATGACCGAGCCTTCGCCCAGGCGCAGGGCCGCCTCGATCGCCTCGGCGAGCCGCGAACGGATCGAGGCGCTCGCCTTGAGCCGGTCGATGACGACCTCGATGTTGTGCTTCGTCTGGCGGTCGAGCGCGAGGTTGTCGGTCAGGTTGAAGACCTGCCCGTTGACGCGGGCCCGGACATAACCGGCGCGGGAGAGTTCGCTGAAGAGGTCCTTGTATTCCCCCTTCTGGCCGCGGATCACCGGCGCGAGGATGCTGAACGCCGTTCCTTCGGGCAGTTCATGCACGCGTGCCAGGATCTGCTCGCGGGTCTGGGCGGCGACGGGACGGTCGCATTTGGGGCAGTGCCCCTGGCCGACTCGGGCGAAGAGGACGCGGAGATAGTCATTGATCTCGGTGATCGTGCCGACGGTGCTCCGCGGATTGCGGCCGCCGGTCTTCTGCTGGATCGAGATGGAGGGGCTCAGCCCGTCGATCCGGTCGACCTCGGGTTTGGGCATCTGGCCCAGGAATTGGCGTGCGTAGCTCGAGAGGCTCTCGACGTAACGTCGTTGTCCCTCGGCATATAGGGTGTCGAACGCGAGCGAGCTCTTCCCCGAACCCGAGACACCCGTGAAGCAGATCAAAGCGCCGCGCGGTAGATTGAGCGAGACGTCCCGCAGGTTGTGTTCGCGGGCACCTCGGATCACGATGTCCGTCGTGGCCATCCTTGGTTGTTCCTCAAGGCAGCGTCAATCCCATGTCTTTACCGAAAGGGCCGACGAGCCTGATACTATACACGTGTCCGTACCCGCTTGTCCACAAGCCCCGATCCGATTGTTCGAGGGTCCGGCCCGAAATCGGGCGGGAGCGGGAGGGTTTATCGTCGCGTCGATGACGCGTCGGGGCCGCGGAATCCCCCTGAGTTCTGCAGGGTTTGGCGCCTTGTATCAGCTTATTAATGGTGTTCATGTTTTTAGAATATTGGGATTTGTTTGTGTGGCCTTGAGACGTGAATTGTTAAGAATTCATGATGAAAATGGCGTCCGTCCGCGGGCAGAAACCCCGCCCGCCTCGCGTCGGAATGTCCCGTTTCAGGCCTCGTCGGATGCGTAAAAATAATACGGTTTTTCCTATCATTTCCCCTCCATGTGGGTTACATTGGCGAAGGTTAGGTCTGTCGACCGAGTTGCGTAGCTGGCCGAGTCCTACTCCGGTCTCTGCTCCCCTCCCTCGCCTCTCCTTCCCTTAAGATCCGTTTTATGGATACATTTCGCCTCGGTTCCGGGCGGACCCCCCGGGCGATGTATCCCCTCCGAGTCGGAGTTTGACCGTGGCCAAGAAGATTTATGTCGGCAACCTGACTTACAGCGTGAACGAGTCCGACCTCGAGGCCCTCTTCAGCCAGTTCGGCGTCGTCCAGAGCGCGCAAATCATCATCGACCGAGATACCAATCGCTCCAAGGGCTTCGGCTTCGTGGAGATGAGCTCCGACGCGGAAGTGGATGCAGCCATCGAAGGGCTCAACGGCACCGAGCACAACGGTCGCAACCTGACGGTCAACGAAGCCAAGCCCCGCGAACCCCGTTCGGGTGGCGGCGGTTATGGCGGCGGCAGCCGCGGCGGATATGGCCGTTATTGAGCGGATCGTCCGGTCGCCTGATCGAGTGATCTACGGGCCGGGTTGAATCCGTTCGACCTGGCCGCGGGCGATCCCCGCTCGTTCGCGACGGGCCGAGGGGCTGGGAAGCCTCCTGGCCTCACGCCCTGTGCGAGGATTCCGAGTGAATTAGGGCCGGATCGACGGCGATAGCCGTCGTTCATCCCGGCATGAGTTTCCTCGCGCCGATAGCCCGAGGCAAGTCGAGGGTCCCGCCCCGCTCCCGGAAGTCCCGCCGGGATGTGGCTGGCGTCCCCGAACTCCAAGGCGAATCCATGAGCAGCAACCATCGACGGAATCCGATCTCGGCCCCCTCGTCGCGGGCGCGATGTCCGGTCTGCCTGGAGGCGGTCTACTCGAGGTCGGGGATCCACCCCCAATGTGCCCTGCGGCAGGCGGAGTCGCAGAAGCCGGGCGTCCAGCCCAATGAACTGCCCGCCGTCAATGGCAATGATTGAAATCTGCTCCATTGAGTTCCTGTGCAATCCTCCGGGGTTGGTGTCGGACGCGGGCAATGGGGATCGCTTCGAAAATCTGAGATGACTGCGGATATCGAAGCGAACTGGTCGAGACGACGTTGTCGCGGCCTTCGCCGAGAGATCGGTCGGTGACGAAGCATCGGGACAGCATCCTTGATCGTCGCGATGCGAATCACTAACCTCCACCCGTGCGCCGGGAAGGGCGAGGATGCGGATAGCCCCGATCGTCCTAGATCCCCGGCGAGCCAGCTCCACTCCTCCAGCCTGGCACCCGGTCATCGCTCCGCTACTAACGTAAATAATTTGATTTTCTGTTGAGACGGGCCGCGCACGGATCTCGGCCTCATGGGGCGAGGCGCGGATTCTCAAGCATCCGAATCGTAATGATTCGCAGGTCCAACGGGTCAACAATGCAAGCGGACGCGATCCCTTCGTACCGATCCAACCCGATCGCCTGGAAGTCCCTGATCTGGATTGGGGGACTTCACGTCGGGGCACTCTTTGCGTTCAATCCTGCTTATTTCTCGTGGGGAGCCGTGCTGGTCGCGCTCATCCTCCACGCCGCCACGGCGGGGGTGGGGATCTGCATGACCTACCATCGCCTCCTGACCCATCGGAGCTTCGCCCTTCGCCCGAGGTGGCTCGAGTATCCGCTGACGATTATCGGTTGCTGCGCGTCGGAGGGTGGGCCGGTCGGATGGGTCGCCGACCATCGCAATCACCACGCGCATTCGGATAGCGAGTGGGACGTCCATAGCCCGGTCAGGGGCATGCTCTGGGCCCATCTCATGTGGTGGGTGAAGCCAGACGACTGGACCGAGCATACCCCCGAATATCTCAAGAGATGGGCGCCCGACCTCTATCGGGACCCCGTCCAGCGCTTCCTCGACAACTATCACCTGGTGTTTCCCATCCTCCTGATGGTCGGCCTCTACGCGATCGGCGGGCTCCCCTGGCTGATCTGGGGCGGGTTCGTGCGGACCGTCCTGGTCTTGCACACGACCTGGCTGGTCAACTCGGCCGCGCATATGTGGGGCTATCGCACGTACCAGACGCGTGATCGCTCGACCAACCTCTGGTGGGTCGCCCTACTCACCTTCGGCGAGGGGTGGCACAACAACCACCACGCCTTCCAGACCTCGGTGCGGCACGGCCTGAAGAAATGGGAAGTCGATATGACTTACATGGTCATCCGATGCCTTTCCTCCTTCGGCCTGGCGTATAACCTGAAGTATCCCAAGCCGGTCGCCTCGTCCCCGAGCCCGATCCAGATGGGAACGACCCTCGGGGAAGACAGCAGCACGCCGCTCATGGAGCCCTGCCCGATTTCCTGATCGAGCCCGATCCGGTCGCGATATGAGCATGCGGGATGGCGTCGAGTTGCTCGAGGCCATCCCGCATTTGCATTGGCATCCTGCCCGATCGACGTCTTCCGCTAGGGTGCAGGGCGAAGCCAACGGCCAGCCGATCGGTGCCAGCCGCGGATGGCGAAGGCGAGCGTGGAGATGTTGGCGATCAGGATCAGGGTCCCGAGCCGAGAGGCCGCGACCCAGCCGCCACCCGGTTGATCCACGAGGTCGATCAGGCCGGGGCCGATCGTCCGACTCGTGGACCTCGAGGTCAGCACGAGCGCCGGGGCGAGGTTGGTGGCGGCCAGGCTGAAGACCAGGCAGATCAGGCCCGGGGAATTGGCGAAGGCCAGGCCCGTCGCAAGCCGACGCGCCCGGCGACGGGTCGCTCCGTGGCTCAGTGCTACCTGATAAAGCGTGGGATCGAACCCGCCCCGGCCCACGCCCAGCGCACCGGCGAGCAAGGGTTGCAGCGAGACGGCGACGGCGACGGCCAACAGGATCTCGACGTAACCGCTCGGCGTCAGCACGAACTCGAGCCAGCGCAGGAGCCGGCCGAGGACGCCGATCTGACCGCGGCCCTGGAGCGTCGCCACGGCGAGCCGCAGGAGCCAGGGAAGCGACAGGGCACCGATGCCCAGGGCCAGGGGTGGGAAGGCCTCGGGCCAGTTGACGAAGTATCGGGGCAGGCGTCGGGGGCTCCCCCGATTCGCGGCCAGGCCGGCGACCATGAGCAACTGCAGGGCGACGACCGTGAGCCCGACCGCGATCGACTTGCCCACCATGTGCCAGGCCTCGTAGGCGGCGAGGGCGCGGGGGACTTCGAGGCCGTCGACGCGGCCCGCCGCCGAGGGGCGGAGCGTGAAGGCCAGGACCGCCAGGGCCGGGAGCCAGGAGAGCGCGACCGCGACTGCGAGGACCGCCATCGCGGGGATGGCCAGGCTCCAGGATAACGTCTCGGCATGCCCCTCCTGCCTCGGAGGCGGCAAGGCCACCCCAGGGCCTCCCCACCAGCGGAGGAGGAGCCGGGCGATCATCGCGAGGGCCACCGACATCAACGCGAGGATCGCCGCGCGCGGGAACGGGGCGTCGGAGCCGAGTGCCTCGATCGCCTGATACGCGAGGGTCCGTCGCAGGCCGAGGAGGATCGGGGCTCCCGGCTCCAAGAGCGTGAGGGTGAAGACGGTCGCCGCCGCGCTCGCCACCGAGGGCCGGATGAACGGCCAGACCATCTTCCGCCAGGCGCGGATGCGACTCGCCCCGGCGAGGCGTGCGGCGTCGGCCCAGCCCGGTTCGAGCCTCGCGAGTGCCGAGGCTGTGGCCAGGCCGACGACCGGCGTCCCGACCGCGGATGCGACCCAGGCCCAGCACGACCAGCCGAACCAGCGGCCGTTGCCGCTCGAGGCCCAGGTGTCGAGCCAGGGGCCGAGCATCAACCTGAGTCCGAGGGCCCCGACGACAGGCGGGACGACCAGGGGGGCGACGCCCAACGCCACGAGGAGCGGCCGGCCCCAGAAGCGTCGGTGTGTCACGAGATGGGCCATCGCCAGGCCCAGCACCAGCGAGATGAGCGTGACGAGCGAGGCCACGACGAAGCTGTTCTGCGCGCAGGCCCAGAGGAACGGGTCGAGCGTCACGAGCGCGACCGGGAAGAGGGTCGGCCTGACCTCCCCCGCCGGCCCGCGGTCGAGCACGGCGGCCGGCAGCAAGGCGAACGCGATCAGGGGGACCCCCAGCCAGAGCCCTACCCCGGCCCAGCGCCCCAGTCGTCGGAAGAACCCCATGCCCATCCACCTCATCGTCGGAGCCGTTGTCGCAGGCATCGTATCATATCGCGGGGCGGCGTCGGCGTCGGCCTCAGCTCTTCGGCATCGCGTACTTCCCCACCAGGATGACGACGAGCGACGGGGGGATCCCGATCGTGAGGCTCTGCCCCTCGCGCAACTGGTTCGACTGACTCTGGAGCGCCGTGGCGATGACCGGCCAGTCGCCGGGGCCCCTGAGGTGGATCTGCCGGACCTCTCCCTGGAAGACGAGCCGCTCGATCGTCGCGGCGAACCGGTTCGCGTTGGCGGGGAGTCCCGGGCCGAGGGCGATCGACTCCGGCCGGATCGCCACCGTCACCGGGGCTCCTGGAGCGATCGCGCCGTGCACGGCCTGGCCCACCATGCGCCCGAAGGGGGTCCGCACGACCATCTCCCCCTTCGAGTCGGCCGACTCCACGTGCCCTTGCAGCAGGTTCGTCTGGCCGAGGAAGCGGGCGACGAAGGCGTCGAGCGGCCGGTTGTAGACCTCCTGCGGCGTGCCGACCTGCACGATCCGCCCGAGGTCCATCACGGCCAGGCGCTCGGCCAGGCCGAGGGCCTCGCGGGCGTCGTTGGTCAGGACGAGGGTCGAGATGTCCTCCTCGGCGTGGACCCGGCGGATCTCCTCGCGGAACTCGTCGCGGACCCGGTTCTCGAGGCGTCCGAGGGGTTCGTCGAGGATCAGCAACTCCGGCCTGGTGACGAGGGCGCGGGCCAGGGCCACGCGCTGGCGTTGTAGGGGGGACAATTGCCCCGGCAGCTTCGCGGCCAGGCTGTCGATTCGCATGACGCTCAGCATCTCGGCGACCCGGTCGCGCCGTTCGAGCCGGGTCTGACCCAGCAAACGCAGCGGGTACGCGACGTTGTCGGCCACCGTCATCAGGGGCCAGAGGGCGTCGTCCTGGAAGACGAGCCCCACGCGTCTCGAGGCCGGGGGCAGGTTGTGGACGAGGCGCTGGTCGAAGTAGATCTCGCCGGCGTCGAGCCGATCCAGGCCCGCGATCAGGCGGGCCAGCACGGTCTTCCCCGCGCCCGATGGGCCGAGGAGGAAGGTCAACTCGCCGGGGGGGATCTCGAGCGAGGCCCCGTCGACGACCGACTCGCGGTCGAAGCGCTTGACGAGGCCATCGAGCGTGACGCGGATCATCGCTCGCACCCCCCGAGCCGTGCGAGCGGGAGTCGAACCTGAGTCTGGGGTCTTCGAAAGGGGGCGCGTGAACTCGTCATGATTCCGTCCATTCCTTGGCCATCCTCGCCACGCGACGATACCGCTGGCGGGCCCATGCCGTCCACTCGGCCCGGAGCCAGGCCCGGAACCTCGGCTCCCGGAAGAGGCGGCCGTCGACGGCGGTGGCGATCTGGGCCAGCACGTGCTCGTCGATCAGCCTGGGCGGGCCGAGCCAGTCGCGCAGGAGCCAGGCCCTGATGTCGGGGTCGGGTGCGATCTCGGCGGCGAGCGTCTGCACCAACGAGCCCGACGGATCCTTCTCCGAGAGCTTGGTGATCGAGGCCGGTGGCCAGGGCGGGGCGAGGGACATCCACATCGACGGGCGTTTGGGATGTCCCGAACGCTCGAGCATGTTCCAGGCGTCCCAGAGCTCGTCCTGGGCGTCGACGAGCGTCGCGCCGAGGAGGTCGCACAGGAGGTCGTCGGCGTCCTCGTCAGTCGAGACGAAGCGATTGGCTTCGTCCTTCTCGCGGAGGAATTCCCGGAAGAAGCGGGCGAGGCGGAGCCTGGACGTCCCTTCGATGATGGCCCCGCTCTCTCCGTAGGTACCGGGGCCCGACCCCTGGGGAGGCTCGAGCCGAACGGCCTTGCCGGCGTTCGCGATGCTCTCGCCCGTCGCCGGGGTGCTTTGGGCCTCGCCCTGGAGGACGGCGGCCAGCGCCGAGCCCGAGCGCCGGCCGACACGGCAGGCCTCGCCCGCGTCGCGCACGAGTCGGGCATACCCGTCGGCCCAGGTTGTTTCTTGCAGGGCCTGCTTCGCCCAGGCCAGGGCCAGGGCGTCGTGGCGGGGGTCGTCGAACGCGAGCCTGCGTCGATCCGAAGCCGTCGTCGCAGACGGTTTCTCAGCCGCCTTGCGGCCGACCTTGGCCGACAGACTCCCGGGGGCGAGGACCGCCAGGCCGACCGGGAGCCTGCGGACGATGAACCAGGGGGAATGCCCCGACTCCTCGTCGAGGAAGAGCCACCCCTTGCCCTCGAGCGCGGACAGGTGCCGGTTGTCGACGCCGATCACGACGTCGACGCGTCCCGTCCCCGGGCTGAAGAGGCGGGGGTACGACTTCTCGAGGAAGGCGAGGTCGGAGTTCGGCGGGATCGTCACCCAGCGGATCCACCCCCCCTTGGGAGTCGGCTCGGGCTCATGCTTCGCGGCCATCCATCGCCCGAACTCGTCGAGGAGCTCCGCACGCCTCGGCTCGTCCCAGGGGGTGGCGATGACCAACCCCTCGTCGCGCCCCGACGACCTGGAGCAGCCGGCGACCCCGATGGGGACGAAGGCCAGGGCGCAAAGCAACCACAGTTGATGTCTTGAGAGGGCTTTCACGTTGTTATACCGGAGAGATCGGCGATCCTCGGCCACGACCGTGCTCGACGAAAAGGGGCGGCGCGAGCGGGAAAGCCCGCCCGCGCCACCGTGCTGGAACGACGCCTCCGCGTCTCGAGGACCGAGGGAATCGCGTGGCCCCGGGGCGATGATCCTCAAGGGGTCTCGCTGGGGCGAGAGCCGAGGGTGATCTTGAGGGTCGTCTCCTTGCCGTCGCGCTGGACGACCACGTCGACGACGTCGCCGGGCTTGTAGCGGCCGAGGCTCTCGGTGTAGTCGTAGATCGTCGCGACCGGCTTGCCGCCGAACCCGATGACAATGTCGCCCCCCTTGAGGCCCCCCTTCTCGGCCGGGCTCCCCTCGCGGACGCCCGAGAGCTTCACGCCCTTGACGCTGTCGTCGTAGTCGGGGATGGAGCCGAGATAAGCGGAGATGGAGACGCGTCCCGGGTCGGAATCGCCGTGACCGCCGCTACTCCCCTGGCGGACGACCTTGGTGAACTCGGGGCGCTGGGGACGCCTGACGATGTCGAGGAGGACGAGCTCGGCGAAGTCGGCGATGCGCGACATCCCGGCGAAGTTGATCCGCTCGGTGTCATCGCTCGGTCGGTGGTAGTCGCGATGGGTGCCGGTGAAGGCGAAGAGGACCGGGATGTTCTTGAGGTAGAACGACTGCTGGTCGCTCGGCCCGAGGCCTTCGGCAATCTTCTTGATCGTGAAGCCGGAGGACTTGCCCAGGGCGTCGACCAGGGCGTCGATCCCGGGGGTTGTTCCGGTGCCGTAGACCGTCAGCTCCTGCTTCTCATTGAGCCGGCCGACCATGTCGAAGTTGACCATCATGACCGTCGACGAGAGCGGGATGAGCGGGTGCTCGACGTAGTATTTCGAGCCGAGGAGCCCGCGTTCCTCGCCCGAGAAGGCCATGAAGACGACCCGGCGCGGAAGGGGGTCGGCCCGCTTGCTGAGGCGCCTGGCCATCTCGACGACCATCGCGGTGCCCGAGGCGTTGTCGTCGGCCCCGTTGTGGATGTCGGTCGAGAGGAAGGCGAGCGAGCCGGACATCAGGCCGCCGTGGCCGAGGTGGTCATAATGGGCGCCGATGACGATGGTCTCGTCGGCGAGCGGCCCCGAGCCTTCGAGGACGCCGATGACGTTCTTGGTCTCGATCGCCTTGCGCTGGATCTCGACCTTACCTTTGGCCGTCCACCCTTTGAGCTCGCGCGTCTTCGGCTTGAGCTGGGCGTCGATTTGCGACTCGAGCTGTTCCAGGTTCGGCTCCCCCGCGTCGGCGAGGAGCTTGTCGGCGAAGGCCCGCGTCACCGAGATGAACGGGATGGTCGAGTTGGCCTCGTCCCCCGCCTCGCCGACCTTCAGCAGGGTGTCGGTCTTGCCCTGGAGCCCGTAATGGTCGTTGACGAGCAGGATCGCCGCGGCGCCGTGCTGGAAGGCGTTGGTGGCCTTGTGGCGGAAGGCGGCGAAGGGGGAGTTGCGCTTGCCGTCGAAGGGGCTGTCGTCCTTGTCCTGCTGCGGCTCCCTGCGGAGGAGCAGGACGACTTTGCCCTTCACGTCGACTCCGGCGTAGTCGTCGTAGTCGAGCTTCTTCGAAGGATCCGAGGCCGTGATGCCGTAGCCGGCGAAGACGATCGGGGCGTTCTCGAAGCTGCCCGAGACGCCGATCGCCAGGGGGGTGAAGTCCTTGCGGACCTCTCCGCCGAGGCTCTTGCCGTCGGGCCCGGAGAGGGCCAGTTCCTGGGTCGGGCCGAGCGACGGGAAGCCGCTGATCGTGAACGGCTGGAAGTAGCCCTGGGCGCCGGGCGCGGGCTTGAGGCCGAGGTCCTTGAAGGCCGTCGCGATGTAGTCGGCGGCCGCCTCGATCCCGTCTGTTCCGGGGGCGCGACCGGCGCGCTTGTCATCGGCCAGGAACGACACGTCTCCGCGAATCCGGACCTCCGCCGGGCCCGGGACGTACTCCTCGGCGCGGGCGAAACCGGCCAGGCTCGACCAGGCCGCGAGGGCCAGCGGCAGGCCTCCCCGCAGCCCTCCCCAACGTTCGCATAGACGCATGCCGGTATTCCTTCTGATACTCGAGGACCGGGGAATCTCAGGACGCGGAATCGCCCGGTCGCGGTCCTACTCCCTCGCCGTCAAAACGACGATTTTCGGGCCTCGCTCCACCCCCGTCAAGCCGCGGGTTCCTGGAGTTCGGCGATGAGGGCGACTGGGATCACAAATAGGGCGAGAGCAGCCTCGCGGCGCCGTCGCGCAGCTTAACCGCGAGGCTCCGGCGATCGAGGAAGGCCGTCGTCACCGGCGAGGCATTCGCGATTCGCTGGTCGATGTATTCATCGAGCTGGATCGCGAGGTCCTTCCCATAGCACTCGACATTGAACTCGAAGTTGAGCCGGAGGCTGCGCGGGTCGAGGTTGGCCGAGCCGATGAACGACCAGGCGCTGTCGACGACCATGAGCTTCGTGTGGTCGAACGGCGGCGGCGAGAACCAGATACGGCAGCCGCTCTCGATGAGCTCGCGCAGGAGCGCCATCGACGCCCACTGGATCAGGATATGGTTGTTCTCGCTGGGGAGCAGGATATCGACCTGGACCCCGCGCAGGGCGGCAACCTCGAGCGCCGAGATCAGGCGGGAATCGGGCAGGAAATACGGGTTGACGACGGCCACGGTCGAGTCGGCGCAGGCGATCGCCCCCAGGATGACCCGGAGCAAGTGATCCTGATCGTCGTCGGGGCCGTCGACGATCCCCCTGGCCAGGATCTCGCCGTCTCCCGGGATGGTCGGGAACCAGGGATCGCCCTCGAGGATCTCCCCCGAGCAGACGAACCAGTCGTCGGCGAAGACCTCCTGGAGGTGGGCGACGACCGACCCCCTGAGCTGGAAGTGGACGTCCATCTTGGGCGAGGCGGGCGACGTCGCCCAGGAATAGTCCTCGAGGATGTTGAGCCCCCCCGTGAACCCGACGACGCCGTCGATGACCAGGATCTTCCGGTGGTTCCGCAGGTTGAGGTACGGGAGCCAGCCGGGCGCCAGGGTCGGGTGATAGCTGGCCACGGCGATTCCGGCTTTACGCAAGGGGCGGATCACCGGGCGCCAGGTGTGTCTCGAGCCGAAGTCATCGATCAGGACCCGGACCTCGACCCCTCGGGCCTTCGCCTTCTCGAGGGCGTCCATGAAGAGGAGCCCCACGCGATCGCGGTCGAAGATGTAGGTCCCGAGCGAAATGGTCTCCCTGGCCTCGTCGATGGCCCGGAGCATTGCCGGGTAGGCCTCGTCACCACCGAACAATGGCAGGATGTCGTTGCCCGGCATGAGCGGCCAGGGGGAGACGTGGTCGCCGAGTCTGGCGATCGCCTTGAAGTTCTCGTGGTCGGGGCCGATGGCGTTCTCAAAGCCCCCGACGTCGCAGACCAGCGGCGGGCCCGTCTCGATCCTCGGACGCTCCCGGCTCAGTCTCTTCGCCTTGCGGTGGATGCGATTCACGCCGAGCAGGACATACAAGACCGAACCCAGCATGGGGGAGAGCCAGATCAGGCCGATCCACCCGATCGAGGCGCGCGTGTCACGCTTGTGGAGGAGGACGTGCCCGGAGGCCACGACGCTGACGATGATGTCGAGCGCCGTGAACAGGGAGGCGATGAAGAGGCTTTCCTGTCCGGGGATCTGCATGCGATGGGTCTCGAGGGGCCGGCCGATCGGCGACACCAGGAACGGACGCCGATGATCAGGTACCTCGCTCGGACTCCGCCAGCCTGGGTCCGGCTGGCGGGGTCGCGGTCTTCGGCGTTGACCCCTGTGAGTCGGAAGCGAGCCCGGCTCGGCGACCCTCGAGATCCGACCTGACGAATCAGACCGAGGCCAGCTCGGCGGGCTCCTCGTCGAGACTCTGCAAGCATTTCTGGATCCAGAGCTTCGTCAACTTCTCCTGCGTGCCGTTCTGAGAGAGGCGGCTGCGGAGGTTGTCGAACTTGACGTGGTCGAGGTGCTGGTCCTGGTTGAAGCAGGAGAAGACCACCGACTCCTTGCCCGTCACGGGGTCGACGTGGAGCTGCAGGCACTGGGCGCAGATCTCCTTCATCATGCACTGCATCGGCGAGTTGATGCTGCCGATCGCGTGGTGCCCCGGGTCGAGGTACGGCCGGAGGATGCCGCTTCGGGCCTGCTGGACCCCTCGCATCATGCCGTCGGAGCCGATCACCACGATCCGGTTCGCCGCGCTCAGGGGGAGCGTCACCTCGCCGAGCTCGCCCCGGCCGTAAGCGGCCATGGCCTCGACGATGTTGCCGACGAACGAGCAGTCCTGCACGCGGCTCGGGGTGAAGCCGGGGGCCTCGTCGCAGCACCAGGTCACGACGTCGGCGGCCTTCTCGATCTCCTCGACCTTGTAGCGGTCGATGAGCTTCTTGTAGCCGGCGAAGTAGAGGACACGGGAGCCCTGGGCCCGGAGCTTCTGGCCGATCGAGAAGAGCACCGCGTTGCCGAGGCCGCCGCCGACGAGCAGCACCGTCTCCTGGCTGGGGATCTCGGTGGGGGTCCCGGTCGGGCCCATCAGGCTCACCGGCTCGCCCGGCTTGAGGAGGGCGCAGAGGTTCGACGACCCCCCCATCTCGAGCACGATCGTCGAGAGCAGGCCGCGCTCCACGTCGACCGAGGCCCCCGTCAACGCGAGGCCTTCCATCGTGAGGTTCGTGCCGCACGACTGGCGGGCCAGGGTCTCGAAGTTCTGGAGCCGGTAGAACTGGCCGGGCTGGAAGGCCCTGGCGGCGATCGGGGCCCGGACGACCACCTCGACGATATTGGGGGTCAGGCGGATGATGTCGTGGACGACCGATCGAAGCTCGTCGTTGAGCTTCTCCACGAACTCCTCGGCCGGCGGGCTCGACGGCTCGGCTTCGGCGAGGACGCGCGTGACGGTGGGATACCCCTTCTTGGCGCTCGCCATCGCCTTGACGACGTTGCCGGCGAATGACGGGTGGAGGTCGCCGAAGAAGCTGATGGCCTTGCCGTCGGGACGCCTCGACATCAGGACATGCACCGCGCTCGGCTTGGCGATCCGGTCCGGCTTGACGGGCTCGCCGGCCTCGTCGATCGCCTGGAAGAATCGGCCGTCGATCTTGACGTTATGCTCGTCCTCGCGGGCGAGCACCGTATTCGGCTGCGTGCCGGCCGCGATCAGGATCGAGCGGGCGGGGAGGACGACCGACTCGCCCGTGTGGACGAGCTTGCCGCTGGCCTCGTCCATCTTCTGGATGTCGAGCTTGAGGGCCTTCGCCGCGCCCCAGGTGTCGACCTCGACCTCGACGGGGGTGAGGCACTCGGCGAACCGGATGCCTTCCTCGAGGGCCTTGAGGACTTCCTCGTGGTTGAGCGTGTAGCTCGGCGCATCGATGAAGCGGCGGCGGTAGGCGACGGTCACGCCCCCCCACTCGTTCAGCAGGTCGACGAGGCGAGGGGGCCGCCCTTCCCTGGCCGCGAGCTCTCGCTCGGCCCGGATGGCCCTGGCGTGGGCGAGGAATTCCTCGGCGATCTCGGCCTCTTCGGGGTTCCAGTGCGAGTGGACCGAGGCCTCTCCGTCGGCCTGGACGAGATCCTCATACCGGCGGAGGAACTTCTCGACCTGCACGACGTAGTAGGCGAGTGACTCCGTGGCGGTGTCGATGGCCGTGAGGCCGCCGCCGACCACGACGATCGGCATGCGCACCTGAAGATTGGCCAGCGACTCGGCCTTGGCCGCGCCGGTGAGCTGGAGGGCCATGAGGAAGTCGGACGCCTGGCGGACGCCGCGAGACAGCCCGTTCTTCATCGGGATGACCGTCGGCCGGCCCGCCCCCATGCAGAGGGCGATGTGGTCGAAGCCCATCTCGAAGGCGCTATCGACCGTGATCGTGCCGCCGAACCGCACGCCGCCGAACATCGAGAACTCGTTGCGGCGCTCGAGCAGGAGCCGGATCACCTTGAGGAAGTTCTTGTTCCATCGGGCGGTGATACCGTACTCGGCCACGCCGCCGAACCCGGCCATGACGCGGGCGTCGAGCCGTTCGTAGATCTCCGCGATGTCGCGCAAAGGTTCGAAGGCGTGCCGCTTGCCGTAGGCATCGACGCCGGAGAGCGACTCGGGCAGCGGTTCGATCTTGAGCCCGTCGACCCCGATGACGGTGTGACCGTCATTCATGAGGTGGTGCGAGAGCGTGAACCCGGCCGGGCCGAGGCCGACGACAAGGACCTTCTTGCCGGTCGACTCGCGAGGCACGGGCCTCGAGAGGTTGAGCGGGTTCCATCGCGTCAGCAGGCTGTAGATCTCGAAGCCCCAGGGGAGCTCGAGCACGTCCTTGAGCGAGCGGGTCTCGGCCTGCGGGATGTCGACCGGGCTCTGCTTCTGGTAGATGCATGACTTCATGCAGTCGTTGCAGATGCGGTGCCCGGTGGCGGCGGCCATGGGGTTGTCGACGGTGATGACGGCCAGGGCCCCGATCGGGTTCCCCTGTCCCTTCACCAGGTTCATCTCCGAGATCTTCTCGTCGAGCGGGCAGCCGGCGAGAGGGACGCCGAAGTGGCTCGACTTGAAGGCCCCCGTCTTTTCACGGAGGCCGGTCGAGCAGGAATCCTTCCCCTGGTTGTGGCACTTGATGCAGTAGTTCGTCTGCTCGAGCGCCCCGGTGAGGTCCGTCCCCGGATCCGTGAGGTGGAACCCCTCGCGATGCCGATGGTGCTCGCCCCCGAGCGTGATCTGGTCGATCCCGTGGATCTGGAGCACCTCGATCGGCACGAGGTGCTCCATCACGAGCTTCTCGGGGAGCCGGAAGAGGACCCCCGCGTGGTGCTTCTTCTTCCCCTCGGGAGAGAGGACCGCCCAGATGGCGTAGTCGGTCGCGAGCTGGAGCGGCAGGGAGTTGTCGGCCTCGGACTCGAGCCAGTTGGCGACGTGGGTCGCGTAGACCATCTCGGTCAAGGGGGCGTGGAAGAGCGACTCGAGCTCGGCGACGACGGCCGTCGCGTCGATCGCCAGGGCCTGCTCGACCGTCTTGCCGGTCAGCTTGCGCTGGACGAATTTGCGCTTGACCGTGTAGAGCGGCGCCAGGGCCGAGTGATCGGCCTGGAGCGAGCGGAGCTCGGCCTCGATGCCGAACAGCTCGGCGACGAAGTCTTCCACATGGGGGGCGAGCTCGACGATCAGCTCGGATTCTTGCTTGCGGGGGGCCGCCCCGGGCTCTCGCCTCGCGGCCTCGAGCTGCGCGTGGAGGTCTGGCGAGCGTTCGGCCAGGCGCTTCAGGAAGGTCGTGTCGAGCGCGACGATGCCTGCGCGACTGTAGAGATCCTCGAACTTGAATCCGAACCCGAGGGAGAGGCGAGCTGCATTTTGCATGTGGACGGTTCCAGGCCGGGCATGGCCAAGCTGACCGGGAGGATTTCGGGGGAAGTAGTTATCAGGCGGGCATCGTCATGATTATCGAGGGAGGGGTCAGTGCGCGGCGCCCTTGGAGAACAGGTTGAGCACCAGCACGCCGGCCACGATCAATGAGATCCCCAGGACGGCGGCCCGGTCCAGGTGCTGCTTGTAGACGACCGCACCCGCGACCGAGATCAGAACGATACCGACTCCGGACCAAACCGCGTAGGCCGTCCCCAGGCTGATCTTCCTCAGGCAGAGGGACAGGAAGTAGAAGGCCGAACCATAACCCGCCAGGACGACCAGGCTCGGCAGCGGCTTGGTGAACGACTCGGATGCCTTCAGGGCCACCGTCGCGAGGACCTCGGAGAGGATCGCGACGGCCAGGTAGAACGCGTGCATGAAGGGTCTCTTCGGTTTCCTCGAGCACTCAAGGAGGTTAACCCATCCACGGCCTTCGAGAACGTGGATGTCGTTAAATCAAGAGAACCTTCGTCGTTGGCTTTCGGTCCTGGGCCGTGCCTCGAAACAACGCCGCGTCCGGGTCCCCTCGGCATTCGGCGCCGCGAGGATGCAGGTCGAGCCGGGGGCTCCGCGTTTTCCCATCCGGAGAAGGCCCCTCGCCCATGCTCATCGAGGCGGGAAGTTCGACGGTCGGGGCCGAGGCTGGACCCGGCCCAAATCCGCTCGAAACACGGTCGTCGTCGCACGATGGCACATTGGCGACTCCGATTTCCTTCTCACAGGGAATTTTACGCCCGATACCCCGCACCCGCAAGATGCACCCCTTCACTTCGATGGCTTTTTGTCGAGGCATTCGTTCATGCGAAGGCCCGGGATTCCCCCGGATTCGGGCCCCCGTGCAGCGGCAAGGTGGCTCCCGGCGACAGCGTGCCCTGCCCTCGAGCCCTGGCCCGTCGCGGTCAATGATCCGTCGCTCTTGGACTCCGGCGATGCTCGAACTTCGGCCGACGCCGAAAGTCTGCCGGGGGTCGCCCGTTGTGTTTGACGATGGTCGGCGACTCTGCTCAACTTGGCGGAGCGAGGCCAGGATCCGGGCGTCGTCGCCGGAATCCCAGCTCCGGGAAATCCCGGAAACTCCGTTTCTGGGAGGCCCAGAATTGCCAGCGGGTCGGGGGCGGGTTAAGCTGAATTCTCTCGGTGTTTGACAGTTGTCCTCACAACGGAATGAAGGTCGAAACTCGTGACGGATGAACTCATCGGGCGTTGGGCCGACTTGCTGGTGGACTACTGCCTCCGCGTCCAGGCGGGGGAGACGATCCTGATCGCCTCGGAGTGGGAAGGCCGGCCATTGGTCGAGGCCTGTTACCGGGCCGTCGTCCTGCGCGGGGCGCATCCGATCGTCCGCCTGGAGCTGCCGGGCCTGAGCGAGTTCTACGTCCAGAATGCCACCGAGGCCCAGCTTTCCCACGTGCCGCCGGTCGCGCTCTTCGAGGCCGAGACCGTCGACGGGCGGATCCGGATCTCGGCCGAGAGCGACACGAGGTCGATGAAGAAGGTCGACCCCGCGCGGCAGGCGAGGTTGAGCCGGGCGAGCGAGCCGATCCGCAAGGCCGCGAGCAAGAAGCGCTGGGTGCTCACGCAGTACCCGACGCAGGCCTATGCCGACGACGCCAAGATGGCCATCGACGACTACACCGCCTACGTCGCCTCGGCCATGTTCCTCGACCGCGAGGATCCGGTGGCGGCCTGGCAGGACCTCGGGAAGCATCAGGCCGGGCTCGTCGGGTACATGACGACGGCCAGGGACCTCCGCATCGAGGCGGAAGGGACCGACCTGACCCTCTCCGTGGCCGGGAGGACCTGGATCAACTCCGACGGCCGGCGCAACATGCCCTCGGGCGAGATCTTCACCGGGCCAGTCGAGACGAGCGTCAACGGCCGGCTGCGCTGCGGGTTCCCGGTCTGCCGGGGGGGCCGCGAGGTCGTCGGCATCGAGCTCGAATTCCGAGACGGGGTCGTGGTCGACGCGAAGGCAGACGAGGGGGAGGAGTACCTCAAGGCCATGCTCGACCTCGACGCCGGTGCGCGTCGGCTCGGCGAGCTCGGCATCGGATTGAACCTCGGGATCGACCGGTTCACCGGCAGCATCCTCTATGATGAGAAGATCGGCGGGACAGTCCACCTCGCGCTCGGGCAGAGCTACCCGGAGACGGGGGGGACCAACGAGTCGGCCCTGCACTGGGACCTGATCGTCGACACCAGGCGCGGGGGCCGGATCACGGCCGACGGACGCGTCGTCATGGAGGACGGCCGCTGGCTCGTCCCCTGATTCTTCGAAGCTCGAGGGCGGGTCGAAGTCGCCAAGAGCGGCCGGCCCGCGTCGAATCACGTCCGAATTTTATGAAAGTATGAAGGCTCAATGGTCCACGGGAGGTCTCGCCATGCGAAACGTTGAGAGGTTGGCGCTCGTCGCGATGCTCGCCGCTTTGACGATGGTCGGGACGGCGAGGGGCCAGGCGACCGACGCCGCCCTGCGCGATCGCGTCGATCAGTTGCTGACCAAGCTCGAGGCCCCCAAGCCCGAGGCGAGGAAGTCGGCCGAGGATGCCCTCATCAAGCTCGGCCCGCGCATCCTCCCCTTGCTGCCCGAGTCGAAGGGGGGGGACGGCGAGAAGGAGAAGCAGATCGAGCGGATCCGCGAGGCGCTCCGCGAGGCCCTCGACCAGACGAACCTGGGCGCATCGAAGATCACCCTCCAGGGCAAGGGAATCCGGCTCACCGAGGTCCTGCAGAAGCTGCAGAGCCAGTCGGGCAACATGATCTCCGACCTCCGGGAGTCGGAAGGCTCCGAGGTGACGAACCCGGGGCTCGACCTCGACCTCCAGGACGTCCCCTTCTTCCAGGCCCTCGACGAGGTCGCCAGGCAGGCGGAAGTGACCCCCAACTATTACACCGGCGACGGCTCGGTCGGCCTGATGGCGGGCAAGCCGCCCGAGAAGGGGCTCGTCCAGTACGCGGGGCCCTTCCGTATCGCCTTCAAGCAGGTCAGCTCGGTCCGCGACCTCCAGGCGGGTACGAGCACGGCGAATACCCAGTTCGAGGTGGCCTGGGAGCCTCGTTTGCGTCCCATGCT
Organism: Singulisphaera chitinilytica; assembly: GCF_049331405.1. Lineage (NCBI taxonomy): Bacteria > Pseudomonadati > Planctomycetota > Planctomycetia > Isosphaerales > Isosphaeraceae > Singulisphaera > Singulisphaera chitinilytica. Next base: position 2,629,493 of record NZ_CP186274.1, on the reverse strand, counting down.
CCTGGCCTTGAAGGCCGATGAGCTGAAGATCGTCGACGACCAGGGGAGGAAGGTCGAGCCACAGGTGATGATGGAGTCGACCGACGTCGTCCTCCGGCCCGAGAACCCGGCCGCCGAGATGAACGTGAACCTCGTCGCCCCCGAGCGCACGGCGAAGAATCTCGCCTCCTTGAAGGTGAAGGCCGATGTCACCGTCCCCGCCGGGCTCAAGACCTTCCGGTTCCCGAGCCTCGCGAAGGAGAACGTGACCATGAAGGCCGGCGACATCAGCATGACGCTGGAAGGGACCGAGGTCGACGAGCAGGTCTGGAAGGTCAACGTCGTCCTGGAATACCCCGGAGGCGGCGAGGCCTTCGAGAGTTATCGCCAGGGCCTCTTCAACAACCGGATCTGGCTCCAGAAGAAGGACGGCTCCCGGTTCGAGCACAACGGCGGGTTCTCGAACACGTCGTCGGATCAGGGCAAACTCGGCTTCGAGTACCTCTTCGTCGACGCCCCCGGCAAGCCCGAGGATTACCAGCTCGTCTACGAGACCCCGAGCAAGGTGCTGACCATCCCGCTCGAGTTCGAGTTCAAGGACGTGCCGCTCCCCTGATGCAGGCGAGGCCCCTGCCCCTCGACGAACATCGGGGGGTGGGACCTTGGTTCGTTTGAGTGAGTGCTCAACCCTCGGAAGGGTCGACGAAGGCGGCGTCCTTGAAGCGGGTGCGGTCGAGCTCGTACTTCTGGAGCTTCTGCGTCACGCTCCGGCGCGAGAGGCCGCTGTGCTTGGCACAACGGGCGACGTTCCCCTTGTACTGGGCGAGGAGCCGTGTGAAGTAGTCGCGCTCGACGCGCCCGATCAGGTCGGTGGTCAGGTCGGGCAACGGTCGCTCGATATCGATCAGCGTAGACGAGGTCGCGGCCTTGCGGGCCCGAGGCGCGACGGTGGCCGGCAGCGCGTCGCGGTGGATGACCGAGCCCTCGGCCATGGCGACGGCCGCCTTGATCGCGTTCTCGAGCTCGCGGATGTGCCCCGGCCAGGTGTGGTCGATGAGCGCCTGCATCGCGTCGGGGTCGATCTCGGTGACGGGGGGCGTGCTCATCGGCTTGAACTTCTCGATGAAGTGCATGGCCAGGAGCGGGACGTCCTCTGCACGGTCCCGGAGCGGAGGCAGGTCGATCCGGATCACGTTGAGGCGGTAGAAGAGGTCGGAGCGGAATCGCCCGGCCTTCACCTCGTCCTCGAGACGCTTGTTGCTCGCGGCGACGATCCGGACGTCGACCTTGAGCGTCTCGGTCCCGCCGACCCGCTCGAAGGTGCCCGATTGGAGGACGCGCAGCAGCTTGGCCTGCATCGCCGGCGAGACGTCGCCCACCTCGTCGAGGAAGAAGGTACCGCCGTCGGCGAGTTCGAACCGCCCCTTCTTGCGGCGGTCGGCCCCCGTGAACGCCCCCTTCTCGTGGCCGAAGAGCTCGCTCTCGAGCAGGGACTCGTGGAGCGCGGCGCAGTTCAGGGCGATGAACGGGCCTTTCCTCTGGCTGTCGGCCGCATGGATCGCGTGGGCGACGAGCTCCTTGCCGGTGCCCGTCTCCCCGAAGATGAGGACCGTCGAGCCGATCGGCCCGATCTGCTCGATGAGGTCGAAGATCCGGCGCATCTTCGGGCTCTTCGAGACGATGTTGTGGAAGCTGTAATCCTCGCTCATCTGCTTCTGGAGCTGCTGGAGCTCGTCGATCAGGCGGCGGCGCTCGAGGATGCGCTGGACGAGGAAGCGGAGGTGATCGGGCTCATAAGGCTTGGTGACGAAGTCGTCGGCCCCGGCCTTCATCACGTCGAGGGCGACCTGGGTGTCGCCGTGCCCGGTCAGGACGATGACGCCGAACGGCAGTTTCTCGGCGCGGACGGATTGGAGCAGCTCGATGCCGCTCATGTCCGGCATGCGCAAGTCGGTGATGACCAGGTGGAAGAGACGCTCGCGGACCGCGGCCAGGGCCGAGCGGCCGTCGTTGGCCGTCTCCACCTCGTAGCCGTCCATCTCCAGGATGACCCGCAAGTGCTCGCGGATGAGCGGCGTGTCATCCACTACCAAAATACGGCGCTTCATCGATCGGGCCCTTCCATCGTTGCTCATCTTGAGGTCGTGGTCCATTCCTTGGACGGGGGCCGATGATTTCGAGAGCTCGACTACGGCGCTTGCCCCACGTCAACGATCACTTCGGTTCCACGGGCCGCGTCGATTCCTGCGCGGGCCCTTCCGAAGCCTTCTTCGATGATTCCTGGCTTTCCTGATCCTGCCTGGGTTTGGAAATGGTCAAGAATTCCGCGTGAGAGTCCTTCATCACACGCACCACGAGGTCGCGATCCGTGGGGCAATGCGCCACGGCCTCGCGGAACCCGTCGAGCGTCTCGACGTGACGCTGGTCGACGTCGGTGACGACCATGCCGATCTTGATCCGGGCCTTGTCGGCCGGCCCCTCGGGGTCGATCCCCACGACGACCAGACCTGGCGTGGTGCGGCCGAGCTTGAAACGTCGGGCGAGCCCCTGAGAGGGCTCACTAAGCCTCAGGCCGAGTTGCGGGAACCAGACATCCGTCGTCCGGAGCGAGGTCTCTCGCAAGTTCTCCGTGGATTCGAGGGCGGGTTCGTCGGGCGGGGCGGGCTGCCTGGGCATGCCCGGCGGGAGGATCTGGCGGCCGTCCCGGAAGGGCCGGAACCCCGGGAACGGCTCGCGGTTGGGGAGGCCGAAGAATTCGGGCTGGGCCTTGGGGACGACCTTCACGTCGAGGCGTTCGCCGCCGCGGTCGATGCTCAATGTCACGGGCTGCCCGACCGGCGTGATCTCGATGGTGCTCTGGAGCCAGTTCGAGCCCTCGATCGGCTTGCCGTCGAGCTGGAGCAGGATGTCGCCGACGCGCAGGCCGGCTTCCGTGGCGGGGCTATTCTCGCTCAGGCCGGTCACCATCACCGCGCCGGGCTGGTCGACCCGGCCCTCGCTCTGGCGATCGAGGGGCCCGATGTTCACGCCGATGTAGGAGCGACGGACCGAGCCGGACTCGGCGAGGTCGGCCATGACCCTCTGGGCGCGGGCGGCGGGGATGGCGAAGCCGATCCCCTCGTTCCCCCCCTTGGTCGACTTCATGGCCGTGTTGATCCCGACGACCTCCCCCTTGAGGTTCACGAGCGGACCGCCCGAGTTCCCCGGGTTGATGGCGGCGTCGGTCTGGATCAGGTCCTCGTACATGGCCATGCCGATCTCGCGTCCCTTGCCGCTGACGATCCCGGCCGTGACCGTGCCGGAGAGGCCGAAAGGCTGGCCGATCGCCAGGACCCAGTCGCCGGTGTCCAGGGCGTTCGAATCGCCCCAGTCGACCTGCGTGAGCCCCTTGGGGTCGATGATCAGCAGGGCGAGGTCGCTCTTGGGGTCGCGCCTGATCTGCGAGACCGGCCGCTCTCGCCCATCGTGAAGCACGACCACGACGCGGGCCGCATCCTGGACCACGTGGTCGTTGGTCAGGATGAACCCCTTGGAGGCATTGATGACGAAACCGGAGCCGCTCGATTGCGGTGCCTTCGGCATCATCTCGGAGGGATTGAAGTCGCGGTTGCCGAAGCCGAACGGCCTGATGACGGGAGGGGCGTCGAAGCCCCGGAGCCCCCCGACCGTCCGGACGCTGACCACGCCGGGCAGGACACGCCTGGCGGCCGTCCGGAAGCTCGTGGAGAGGGATTCCGCCTCGGTCTGTGCGAAGGCCGAGGCCGCACCGAAGCCGCACAACACGAGAGCCGAGCAGAGCAAGGCGGCTCGATTCCGGTTCGTGTTACGCATTGCCATGCCCCCTTCCGTGTCGGCATCCTCAATCCATCGTCGGTCCTGGCTCGTCAGAGTCGTTACGACTCCTGTCATCCCACTATAGCCTCCGGCCGGTCGGCGTGCCAAGTCCCTGACATCGACTGGATTAGGGTCGACAACCATGAGTGCATCTCGCCGAGGCCCGCTCGAGCAGGCGAGCCCCCATTCATGCGACCTTGGGCGAGGCGTTTCTCGGTAAGTTCAAACAGTCGGCAGCCTTGTCGCGTAGTTTCGGGAAGAGGATGCGCATCAGGGTTGAATCGGGAAACTCGTCGCGTGGCACAGTCTTCGCATGTAAGGAAACCAGAGGCTTTGGCCTGGGGACACTTCCGAAAGGTCGTCTCGGGACGCCGGGAACCCTCGCCATTGCGAAGCGTCATTCGATGAGAGCCCAGCACGATACGGCCCGGCCAGCCCTCAAGGTTGCGTCCCAACCATCGAGACCGCGGGCAAAGGCAGAAGGAAGAACTGAACCATGCGACCGAGAATGAGGACATTGGCGTTCGTGGGTGCCGCCCTGACGGTCACTCTTTTCCTGTCCGAGACCAACAAGGCCCAGGCTCAGCTCGTTGTGAGTACTCCGGGGACCACCGTGGGCATCGGTGTTCCGGGGGTCGGTCTCTACCCGAGCTACGGCTACGGAGTGCTCCCCGGTTATGCGCCTGCTTATGGATATGCCCCCGTGGTTCCGGCTTACCCCGTTGTGAGGCCTTACTCGGTTTACCGGCCCGCTTACGGTTACGGTGGCTTCGGCTACGGACCTCGTCCGTACGGCCCCTACCGGGGTTGGTATGGTGGCCGAGGTGCCCGGTGGTGGTGATCGCCTGACGCGAGATTTCGATCGAGATTCCAAACGAACGAGCGACCACGCGTATTCCGCGGGCTCGCTCGTTCGAGTTTCGAAGGTCGTCAGCGACCGAATTCAGTTCGACGTGGGGAAGTCGAACTCGACGATCGAGAAGTCATCCACGAAGTCGTCGCGACCTCCGATTGAACGGACCTGGGCGACGAATCGGTCCAGGTCGGAGGTGCCGGGCCTGGCCCCTTCCCCCAAGACCTTGACGAAGTCATCGAACGGCCACATCCGGCCGTCCTTCTGCTCAATCTCGTAGATGCCGTCGCTATAGAGAAAGAGCTTGGCGCAGGGCCCAACCTGGATCGTCTCCGAGCGGAACTCGAGGTCTTCCACGGCGCCGATCATCGGCCCCTGGGATTCGAGTTGCTTCACCTCGAGCTGGTCTTCAGCCGGACCGCTGACGAGCAGGACGGGTGGGTGGCCGCCGCCGGCGTGGTCGAGCTGTCGGGTCTTGGTATTGTAAACTCCATACCAAATCGTGAAGAACTTACCGTTCTGCTGTTCCATCGGGAAGGCCCGGTTCAGGGCGTTGAGCACCTGATCCGGCTTCCGGAAATCGGTCTGCGGCAAGGACTGCGACCGCAGGGCGTTGAGCGCCGAGACGGACAGCAGGGCCGCACCGACCCCGTGGCCGCAGACGTCGAGCAGGTAGAGGACGAAGTGCTCATCGTCGAGGGCATGGTAGCCGAAGCAGTCGCCGCCGAGCGCCGCCGACGGGATGAACCGCCAGTCGGCCCGGACGGGACCCCGTTTGAGCTTTTCGGGGAGCAACGATTGCAGATATTTCGCGGCCTGCGCTACGTCCTCGGCCAGGACCCTCTGACTTTCCTTGAGGGCCCGATAGGCTTCATTACGCTGGAGTAAGTTGATATAGCCCTTGGAGTGATAGCGGATACGCGCGACGAGTTCGAGCTTATCGGGGAGCTTGACGAGGTAGTCGTTGGCTCCGCGGGAGAAGGCCTCGGCCTTGGTCGTCGGCTCTTCCTTGGTGGAGAGGACGATCAGGGGGGTCTCTTTCGTCGCTTCGTTGGCCCGGAAGTGATTGACGAGGTCGAGCCCGTCGATCTCGGGCATGACCAGGTCTTGCAGGATGACGGTGGGGGCGAGGTTGTTCGCCGTCTCGACCGCCTTCGCCGCGTCCCTGCAGTAGTGGAAGGTGAGATCCGTCTCTCCCAGGAGCATCCGCCTCACGGCCTCGCCGATCATCGGCTGGTCGTCGATGAGGAGGACCGTGATCTTGTGCTCGGTCAATTCAGGCTGCGTGCTCATCCGACGGATCTCCTCAACGGGCCACCCGGCCCGGAGACGTGACGTGTGATTTCCTCGGCAATTCGACCGATGGGCAGGACCCGGACCGCCGCGCCGATCTCGGCGGCGACCCTGGGCATCCCCCAGACCACGCTCGTCCGCTCGTCCTGGGCGATGGTGTGCCAGCCGGCGCGGCGGAGCCTGAGCAGCCCCTCGGCGCCGTCGCGACCCATGCCGGTCAGCAGGACGGCGACCCCGCGGTCTGGCCAGTGCGCGGCGACGCTCGTGTAGAAGACGTCGAGCGAGGGCCGGTAATTGATCTCGCGAGGCTCGGCCGTGTAATGGAGCTTGCCGTCGGCCGACATGATCAAGAGATCATTCGTGGCGGCGAGGAGGACTTGCCCCGGCTCGGGCTTCTGCCCTTCCCGGATCAGGCCGACCTTCAGGCCGGTGTGTTCGCCCAGCCAGTGGCCCATGCTCGGGGCGAAGGCCACGTCGACGTGCTGGACGATGATGACGCTCGCCTCCCAGTTCTTCGGCAGGCCGCTCAGGATGTCGGCCAGGGCCTTGGGGCCGCCGGTCGAGGCGCCGAGGAGGACGAGGTTGCCCGCGGGGCTGCTCGGCGGGGCCTCCTTCGGCGCGGGAGGGGCGACGCGAGTGGACCCGCTCGACTTGCTGATCAGCTTGCTGATCGTGGCGATCTTGTCGAGGAGGGCGTTGCCCCCCTTGAGCTGGCCTTTGGGGCCGAGCGCGGGGGTGTCGACGGCGTCGAGCGCCCCGTGGCCCATGGCCTCATACACCTTGCTCATGTGGCCGCTGACGGTGGCCGTCACGACGAGGATCGCGCAGGGGCTCTCGTTCATGATCCGGCGCGTGGCCTCGGCGCCGTCCGTCCCCGGCATGATGAGGTCCATCAGGATGACGTCGGCCGGGTCGGTCCGCGCGAGCGCGACGGCTTCCTCGCCGTCGCGGGCCATCCAGCAGACCCGGTTGTCCGGGACCGCTTCCACCACGCGGCGGAGGGCTTCCCGGGCCATCGGCATGTCATTGACGATCCCGATCCTCATTCCACTGCCTCACCGATCAGGTCGACAACCGTCGTGAGGAACGTCTGATCGTGGAAGCTACTCTTGGTGAGGTAGGCGTTCGCCCCGGCGTCGAGGCCTCTCATTCGATCTTCTTCACGATCCTTATACGAGATGATGACCACGGGGACGGCGCGTAGCAAGGGGTCCTGCTTGATGCGTCGAACGAATTCGATGCCATCCATGCGAGGCATGTCCACATCACTCACGATCAGCTCGTAGCGCCCGGCGCGGACGGTATTCCAGCCATCCATGCCGTCGACGGCCGTGTCGACCATGTAGCCTCGGCTCTCGAGCAACTGGCGCTCGAGCTCCCGGACGGTGATCGAGTCGTCGACGACGAGGATCCGCTTCACGACCTTCTGCTTGACGTTCGTACCCGCGGCCTCGAGACGCTTGAGCCGCCTGCCCGCCAGGAGGTTATCGATGGATCGCACCAGATCCTCGACGTCGATGATGAGGACCGGCCAGCCGTCTTCCAGGACCGAGGCGCTGCTGACGTCGGGGACCTTGCCGAGCCTCGCGTCGAGCGGCCGGACCTGGAGGTCACGCTCTCCCAGGAACTCGTCGACGACCATGCCGAACCGCTGGCCGCGGTCGCTTACGACGACGACGGGGACCTCCGATTCTTCCTTCCGATCCGAGGGGAGTTCGAGGACCTGGCTCGCCGAAACCAGGCCCACCGGCTGGCCGTCGAGCAGGAAATGCTCCCTCCCTTCGAGCACCTGGATATTCGAGCGATGGAGGATCAGGATGCGGTCGATCCGGGTCAGCGGGAAGGCGTAGGGCTCGCCGCTGATCCGCACGAGCAGGGCGCGGATCACCGACATGGTGATCGGCAGGTGGAGGATGAAGCAGGTCTCGCGGCCGGGTTGGGACGTGACCCGCACCGAGCCCCCGACCTCGCGGACCATGCTCTGCACCACGTCCAGCCCGACGCCCCGGCCGGAGAGGTCGGTCACCTCGTCCTTGGTCGAGAAGCCGGGGAGGAACAAAAACTCGAGGATCTCGGCCTCGCTGAGCTGCTCGGCGATGGCCTCGGTGACGAGCCCTCGCTCGACGATCCTGCGCTTGACGCGGTCGGGGTTGATGCCGCGGCCGTCGTCCCAGACCATGATCTGCAATCGGCCCGCCCGGTGTCGGCCTTCGAGCCGGATCGTCCCCGTCGCGGGCTTACCCGCCGCGATCCGGTCGTCGGGCATCTCGAGGCCGTGGTCGAGCGAGTTACGGATCAGGTGGTTGATCGGGGCCTCGAGCTTCTCGAGGATGTCGCGGTCGACCCCCGTCTTCTCCCCGCGGAGCTCGTAGCGGACCTTCTTGCCGAGCTGCCTGGAGATGTCGCGGACCAGCCTGGGGAACCCGGCCATCCCGTCGGCCAGTGGCCGGACGCGGCTGGCGAGCACCTCGTGGTGCAGGCGTCCCGAGAGGTCCTCGATCCGACGGCCGAAGTCTTCCAGCTCTTCGAGCTTGTCGCTCAATAACTGGCGGCAGCGCCCGGCCTGCTGCTTGGCCTGGACGATCCCCTCTCGCTCTCGGGCCGAGACCTCGGAGCGGGCCTCGCCCCAGCGGTCCTCGATCGCCTGGAGGCTCTCCCAGAGCATCGTCTGATTCTTCTTGAGCGCCAGCAGAGAGTCGAGGAAGGGGCGGAACCGCCTGGCCTCGACGAGCGACTCGCCGGCCAGGCCCATCAGTTGCGTCAGGCTGTCGGCCGTGACCCGGACCACGCGCTCGACCTGCTCCGACACGTCCGCGACGGCGGCCGGGGGAACCGGTGGCTGCGAGGGCTTCGGCGGCTCGGGTTGGCTCGCGACGGGAACGGGAACGGCTCTTGGCGTCGGTTCCGGCTCGGGCTCTGGAACCGGCTCGGGTTCCGGGGCGGGCGTCGGCACCCCGACCGGCTCGGGGGTCGAGGGCTGGATCACGACGGCTTCCGGCTCTGCGGCGTTGGCCTCGACGACCTCGGCCTTCGGGACGGGGGTCTCCCCGCTGATGATCCCGTTGATGTCGTCGACGAGGGCGGCGATCTCGGATTCGTTGGCGAGGAGCCAGTCCTCCGCCTCCGACTCGGAGACCTCCGAGCTTCGCACGAGCAGGTCGACGCCGCGGAGGAGGATGTCGATGTGCGTCGGCAGGATCGTGATCTTGCTCTTCTGGGCGGCGACGAAGCAATCCTCGAGGACGTGGGCCACGCGCACGCCGGCCTCGAGCCCGACGATCCGCGCGGCCCCCTTGATCGAGTGGGCGGCGCGCATCATCCCTTCGAGGTTCGAGGGGGTGCTGTCCCCGCTCTCGAGGGCGAGCAGGCCCGACGATAGGACGGACGCCTGCCCTTCAACCTCGGCTCGGAACAGCTCCATCATCGAGAAGCCGGAGAGGTCGTCGCTCACAATCCCAGGCTCCGGAGGGCCAAGAGGACTCGTTCGTCGTCCAGCAGGCCCACGATATGCGTGTTCCAGGGGAAGACGGCCTGACTGAAGCTGCTCACCCTGGTCAGGGTCGACGGGACGGTCTGGAACTCGCCGCGAGGGATCCTCGCGACCCCACGAACATCATCGGCCGGGAAGACCCACCGCTGTCCTTTTCTTTCGAGCACGATCAGCCTGGGGTGGATCATCTTGCCCGTAACGTCGCCCGGCAAGGCGTCGGCCTCATTGCCGGCAAGCGGGGCCACGCCGAGCATGCCGTGCATCGAGACGCAGAGCTGCAACTGGCCCCGGATGCTAACCAGGCCGAGCAGGCTCTCGTTGCTCCGATGCGGGACCCGATGGACGGGCCGGGGGTGCGTCACCTCCGACATCAGGCGAGTCGGCAGCGCCAGCCATTCCCCCGAGAGCCGGAAGATCAGGACGGATAGCGAGTCGGAATCGACGACCTGCTTCTCGCGGGAGAGCAGGCGCGTCCACTCCTCGAGGTAGCCCTCGGGGGCCTCGCGATCGAAGAACGTCCGCGCCGCCCTGGAATAGACGGGGCAGCTCCGGCAGTGGATGTAGGTCTGGAGCTCGGGGCATGATCGATCGCCGCTGATCCCGATCTTGCGCCAGCAGTCGTCCGCCATCGGCAGCGAGGTCAGGGAGTTGGCGTTGGCCGTGCTCATGACTTGCCCTTCCTCTGCGAGGCGCGATCAGCCCGCTTGCGCAGGCCCTCGGCCGCGGCGACATCCCCCCGGCGCTGGGCCAGCAGCGCCAGGGCCAGGAGCGCCTCGTCGTGCTGGCCGTCGAGATAGACCGCCTTGTTGAAGGCGACCTCTGCCAGGGCCGGACGGCTCGCCGCCTGCTGGATCATGCCCATCAGGTAGTAAGAATCGGCCGTCTGCCCCGACTCACGCTGGGCGCGCTCGCAGAGCGAGATCGCCGCGTCGTATTGCCTCTGATTGGCGAGCTCCGACGCCCGCTCCAGGAGCGGGCAAGGCGCGGGGGTCGTCCGCCGGGCCGGGGTTGGTGGGGCGGTGGTCGTGATCGCGACGTGCGGCCTCGACGTCAAGGCGGCCGGCGGCGCCACGGGGGCCGGGCCCGGGGTGAAGCGGATCTCTCGGGGCCTTGCCGGGGCGGGGATGGCCTTGATCCGAGGGGGATCGAGCAGGTCATGGAAAGGGACGACGCGATCCTGCTCGGTCATGCGTCGATAGGCGAACGTCCCGACGTCGGCCATGGGGACGAGCGCCGGCCAGTAACCGGACAGGGACTCGGCGTGCCCCGAGAAGAGGATCCCCGAGGCCCCGAGCAGGCGGTCGAGCGTCCGGATCGCCTGCTTCCGGGTCGGGACGTCGAGATAGATCAGGAGGTTGCGGAAGAAGATGAAGTCGTAAGGGACGCAGCCGCCCAGGAGCAGCGGATCGACGAGGTTGCCGCAGTGGAACCGGACGGCCGCCTTGACCGCTGGATCGATCTCGAAGCCTGTGCCGAGCGGGCGGAAATAACGCTTGCGGAACGGCTGGTCGTTCCCCCGGAAGGCGTTGACCCCATAAATCCCGCGTCGGGCGCGATCGACGCTGCGCTGGCTGACGTCGACGGCGTCGATCTCGAAGCGTCCCGGCTCCATCCCGATCTCGAGCAGGGCCATCGCGACCGAGTAGGGTTCCTCCCCTCGCGCGCATGGGAGGCTGAGGACCCGGAGGGTCGCCGCGTTCGGTGTATGGAGCCAGCGCTCCCTGGCGAGGCGCTGGAGGAGCGAGAATGGCTGGCTGTCGCGGAAGAACCAGCTCTCGGGTATGACTACCTCCTCGATCAGGGCCTGGAGCTCATCCCCGGGCTGTCGGACGAGGGTGAGGTAGCTGCCGACGTCCTTGAGGCCCAGGTCGGCCATCCGCGTCTCATACGCCTTGCGGATGACGCCGGCGCCCACGGTCTCGGGGTCTAGCCCGATCGCGTCGCGCAACACCCCCTCGAAGTCTTCCTGCCACATCATCGTGCCTCCGACGTCTCGACGACGAGCGCATTGCGAAGGGTATCGGGGATGACGCGATCGACGGCAATCATCTGGACGAGCAGGTCGTCCGACTGGATGATCGGCCCGAGGTAAGGGGCGTCGGGCATGGGCATCGCCGGGAAGACGGCCTGCTCCTTCGTGACCGACCTCAGGTCGTCGACCCGCTCTGCCATCAGGCCGAGCAGTGCCTGGGCCCGCCCGGCCACGGGGGCCTGGACGAGGATGATCCGCGTGCTCAGGCGGTTGGAGCAACGCCCCGCCCCCATGAGCACGCTCAGGTCGACCACCGGCGCGATCGTGTCTCGATAGTGGAACATGCCCGCGAGGTACGGGGGCGAATGCGGTACGGCCCGCAGGCTCACCCTGGGCACGACCTCGACGACCTGCGAGGCGTCGACGGCGTAGGCGTCTTTGGCGACTCGGAAGGTCAGCAAGAGCATGCAATCCTCGCGATGAAGACGATCCCGATCGGTCCGGCGGCTTTGTAACCACTCCGCCCTGCCCTGCTCATCCTCGGATCAGCTCTCGTCCCCGTACGGCCGGCCGGAATCGTTCGAGGGGAGCGTGAAGCCGGAGACTTCTTCTTTCAAACCGTGGACCGCCTCCCGCAAATGCGCGTTCGCCTCGTTGAACTCGCGGAGCGAGCTGGCGGTCTGGTTGGCACCTTCGCTGAGGCGGACCATCGCCTCGCGGATCTGCTCGGCCCCCTGCGACTGGGCTCTCATCCCTTCGTTCACCTGGTCGAACCGGGAGGTGAGCGCCTGGACGGCCGTAATGATCTGGCCGAGCTGCTCGCTGATGTGATGCACCTCTCCCACGCCTTGCCGGACCTGCTCGCTGAACTTGTCCATCTCCATCACGCCGGCCGAGACGCTGTACTGCATCTCCTTGACCATACGCTCGATGTCGAGCGTTGCGACGGCCGTCTGGTCGGCCAGGCGTCGGATTTCTCGGGCGACGACAAGGAAGCCTAGGCCATATTCGCCGGCCTTCTCGGCCTCGATCGCCGCATTGATGGAGAGGAGGTTCGTCTGGTCGGCCACCTTGGTGATCGTGGTCACCACCAGGTTGATGTTCCCGGCCCGCTCGCTGATGACCGAGAGCTTCGATCCGATCGAGCTGGTCGAGTCGGCGAGGTTCCGCATCGTCCTGTCCATGCCGGATAGGCTTTCCTGGCCGGAAGAGGCCATCCCCGCGGTTTGCTCGGCGACCGAGCTGACGGCGTTCATCGTCTTGAGCAGCTCCTGGCTCGTCGCCGAGATCTGCCGGACGGCCGCCACCGCCTGGTGCATCGAGGCGCCATACTCGTTGACGGTCTGCTCCTGCTGCCTCGACGTCGCCGCGATTTCGGTCGCGGTCGACATCAGGCCTACGCTCGACTTCTGGATCCGGCCGATCAGCGAACGCAGGTACTCGGTCATGGTGTCGATGGCCTCGAGCAATTGCCCCGGCTCGCCCGTGGCCTTCTCGCTGATCTGGGCGGTCAGGTCGCCGGCCGCGACCCGGATCGCCACCTGGGCGGCGTCCTGGACGGGCCTCGAGAGCGTCCTGGCCACGGACCTGGCCACGAAGATGACCGTGAGCCCGCCGATGATCAGCAGCGCGATCCCCGCCCCGCGCTGGCGGGCGATCGGCTGATAGGCCTCGCTCAGGTCCTGCTTGACGACCATCCCCCAGCGGAAGGAGGGGATATAGGTCCAGACGGCCACGGTCTCGACCCCCCGGTAATCGATGGAGAGGCCGTAGCCCCTCTGCCCTTGCGACCCCAGCTGGAGGCCCTGGGACTTTTCGTCCCCCATGATGATGGTTCGATGGAAGGCCGCGCCCCGGTCGAAGCGGGTCGGTGTGGCGATCGTCACCGCGTTATCGGCCCGCGTGGCGACCACGCATTCCCCGGTCTCTCCCAGGCCGGTGTAGTCATCCATCGTCTGGTAGATCTGCTCGTTGTTGATCTGATAGACGATCACACCGAGGACCTTGCCGGAAGGATCCAGCACCGGGCTCGCGATGAAGATGGCCGGATCCTTCAGGCCGGGATACTGCTGATAGTCGGACATGTCCGACTGGAGCAGGGTCCGGGAGCGGTCGAAGACCGCGGCGAACTCGGTATCCTTCAAGGGGCCCGTGCGGAGCGACTGGCCGACGTCCAGGTCCTCGTGGAGCCGGAAGAGCAGGTCGCCGTCGGGGGTGAAGAGGTAGAAGTTGGGATATTCGAAGGCATCAGCCATATAGGTCAGGACCGGCCGGTATTCGGCCTCGACCTTCTGATAGGCCGGGGAATTGACCCCACCCTTGATCGCCTCGGCGAAGTCGGTGCTCGCCAGGAGCATCGTCCTCGAGCGGGCCAGCGCCGTCACGCCCCGGATCCGCTCGACGGCGAAGCTCTCGAGGGACGCGGCCCTCGCCTCGGAGATCACCATGAGTTCCCGGCGGATCGAGCGTTCCAGCACTCCGCTGGAGAGCCAGGTGAGCACCCCTGTCAGGATGCCGCAGGGGACCAGGGCGATCGCCAGGAACCAGAAAAGGAGCCGGCCGACGATCGTACGATGGGTGAGCCACTGCCGCGGAGTCATCATGGGTGTTCGTTCCACCGCATCGAGAGCATGGGGGTCGTTCTGGGTCTGGAGCGGTCGATGGTGAACCGATCGATCAGCCGGCAGGCGCCGGCGTCGGAGCGGGCGGAGTCGAGGTAGCCGGGGGCGTCGAGGCCGGGGCTGGGGTCGAACCCGGCAAGGGGCTCACAGACTTCTTGGGGTTGGCCCAACCGCCCCATTCCTTATGCATGTCGTTCAGGAACTGCTCCCACTCCGACTTCGAGCGGGAGATCGGATAGGGGATCGGGCGGACCGGCTTCTCCGAGGTCCAGACGATCTCGAACTGGCCGTCGGAGCCGATCCTGGCGATGTAGACCGGCCGCCAGGTGTGCTGAGTCTCGGGGTCCACTGAGACGACCCCCTCGGGGGCGTTCAGGCTCTGGCGGAGGATGAAACGACGCACGGTCTTGATGTCGTCCGTCTCCGCCTCTCGCACGGCCTGGGCCCAGAGGAGCACGCTATTGTAGGCGGCCGTGATCACGTCGCTCGTCACGCGGTCGGCGCCATATCGCTTCTGGAACCGCTTGACGAACTCCTGATTCTCCTTGCGTTCGATGCTCTGGAAGTAGTTCCAGGCCGAGTAGTTCCCGACCATGTCCTTCTTCGACATCTTCCGGAGCTCATCCTCGGCCATGCTGAAGGAGATCACCGGGGTCTGCTCGGGCCGGATGCCGGCGCGTCGGAGGTGGTCATAGAAAGGCAGGTTCGTCTCGCCCACCACCGCGCTCAGGATCACGTCGGGCTTGGCCGCCTTGATCTTGGCGATGACGTCGTCGACGTCGGAACTGCCGAAGAAGATGTATTCCTCGCCGACGAGCTCTGCCCCCAGGGCCTTGAGCTGGTCCTTGACGATGGCGTTCACCGCGCGCGGCCAGACGTAGTCGGAGCCGACCAGGAAGAATTTCCTGGCCTTCAGCGTGTCGTAGCTCCACTTCACCGTCGGGATGATCTGCTGATTCGGGGCGGCGCCGGTGTAGACGATGTTGGGGGATTGCTCCAGCCCTTCGTATGCCATCGGATACATCAGGAGGTGGTTGTTCGCCTCGACCACCGGCATCACCATCTTCCGGCTGGCCGAGGTCCAGCAGCCGAAGATCACCGCCACGTGGTCTTCCTTGATCAGCCTCTCGGCCTGCTGGGCGTAGTACTGCCAGTCCGAACGCCCGTCGGCGATGACCCACTCGACCTTGCGCCCGAGGAGCCCCCCCTGGGCGTTGATCTCCTCGAGCGCCATCACCTCGGCGTCGATCATCGACTTCTCACTGATCTCCATCGGGCCGGTCTGCGAGTGCAGGATGCCGACGACGATCGGCTTCCCCGTCCCCGAGAAATTCTTGAGCAAGAAGCCGATGGCCCCGATCAGGAGGAGGCCACCGATGATCCACATCCCAAGCCGCTTCATCGATGCGCTCCTCGAACCACCACGTTACGGGCAGGCTCGCCAGGCTGCCGAGATCGGCCCCTTGCTTATCTTTACGCATCCAGGTTCGTGAAACACTCGGGATTCTTGATCCGGATGCTATCGCCTTCGGCACGAACTCACTCGTCACATACCGCCGTAACAGTCCTCTAAATTACCTAATTTATCAGAATAATGCAAATTCGCGCAGAGATTTCCTCGTACCTTGTCCTGGATGAGCAGCACCCAACTCTAGAACGAGTTGATGTAATTTGCCTAATTTCTCCCCGAATGGCGGTGGCGGGTATCGCGGTTGCGCACTTGAGTGGGGTGGCGGGGCTGGGTTATCCTAGAGGTTAGAGTGAACACGTGACTCCCAAATCCGGGTGTCAGGGAGGACTTCAATGCCCTCGATCTCGCCCCATTCCCACTGGGGGTGGACCTCGGCCGTCAGGGGCGTCCTGATCGTCCTGGCGGCGTCCGGGACCCTGGCATTGTTGACGCTCGCGCCGAGGGACGAGCCTCCGGCGGAGTTGCCGAGCGGCCTCGTCCTGGATCCGAACACGGCGCGGCCCGAGGTGCTCGGTGCCCTGCCCAAGGTCGGGCCCGCGCTCGTGGCCAGAATCCTCGAGGCGCGCGAGGAAAGCCCGTTCCGATCGGTCGACGAACTCGAGGGGAGGGTCCGAGGGATCGGGCCGGCGACCCTCGAGACACTACGCCCATATCTGCGGATCGACACCGTCGAGGGGGAGAGGGAGCCTGCGTCCGGCCCCACCCCTCCCGGCGAGACTCCGAACGAAGGCTGAGCGGACCGCTCGAATATGCCCGACTTTCAATTGGTAGCCCCGTACGAACCGGCCGGCGATCAGCCCAAGGCCATCGAGCAACTCACCGAGGCCCTGCGCGAAGGGCGGCCCCATCAGACGCTCCTCGGCGTCACCGGCTCGGGCAAGACCTTCACGATGGCCAACGTCATCGCCCGGCTCAACCGGCCGACGCTGGTGATGTCGCACAACAAGACCCTCGCCGCCCAGCTCTACGGGGAGTTCAAGGAGTTCTTCCCGCACAACGCCGTCCGCTACTTCGTCAGCTATTACGACTACTACCAGCCCGAGGCCTACATCCCCCAGCGTGACATCTACATCGAGAAGGATGCGTCGATCAACGACGAGATCGAGCGCCTCCGCCTCGCCACGACGAGCGCCCTGGTCAGCCGCAACGACGTCATCGTGGTCTCCAGCGTGTCGAGCATCTACGGCCTCGGCTCGCCCGAGGACTACAAGAAGATGATGGTCCCCCTCAAGGTGGGGGAGTCGATCGACCGCGACGAGATGCTGCTCAAGCTCGTCGACATCCAGTACGACCGCAACGACGTCGCCTTCGAGCGCGGGAAGTTCCGGGTCCGCGGCGACGTGGTCGAGGTCTGGGCGGCCTACGAGGAAGTCGCCTACCGGATCGAGCTCTTCGGCGACGAGATCGAGACCCTCGCCGTCATCGACCCGCTGACCGGCTCCGTCCTCGAGAAGAAGCTGGATATGTATATTTATCCGGCGAAGCACTTCGTCCTGCCGGAGGAGCGCATCAAGGGGGCGGTCGAGTCGATCCAGGAGGAGCTGGACGAGCGGCTCAAGACCCTCAAGGATCAGGGGAAATTGCTCGAGGCCCAGCGGCTCCAGGCCCGAACCCGATACGACATCGAGATGCTGCTCGAGGCCGGCTACTGCTCGGGGATCGAGAACTACAGCCGCCACCTCTCGGGGCGGAAGCCCGGCGAGACGCCGAACACCCTGCTCGACTTCTTCCCGGCCAAGAGCCTGCTCTTCATCGACGAGTCGCACGTCTCGATCCCGCAGGTGCGCGGGATGTTCGCGGGGGACTTCAGCCGCAAGAGCACCCTGGTCGAGCACGGGTTCCGCCTCCCGAGTGCCCTCGACAATCGCCCCCTGCGGTTCGACGAGTGGGAGAAGAAGCTCGGCCAGCGGCTCTACGTCTCGGCGACCCCCAGCGACTACGAGGTCGAGATGTCGGGGGGCGAGGTCGTCGAGCAGGTCATCCGGCCGACCGGCCTCCTCGACCCCGAGGTCCGCATCGAGCCGGCCCGGGGCCAGGTCCCCGCGCTCCTCGCCGAGGTGAGGAAGCGGGCCGAGATCGGCGAGCGCGTCCTCATCACCACCCTGACCAAGCGGCTGGCCGAGGACCTCTCGCGGTTCCTCAAGGAGCAAGGGCTACGCTGCAAGTGGCTCCACTCCGAACTCGATGCCATCGAGCGCGTGACGATCCTGCGAGAGCTTCGCGAAGGCTTGTTCGACGCACTCGTCGGCGTGAACCTCCTGCGTGAAGGGCTCGACCTGCCCGAAGTCTCGATGGTTTGCATCCTCGATGCCGACAAGGAAGGCTTCCTGCGGAGCGAGACCTCGCTGATCCAGACGATCGGCCGCGCGGCGAGGCACGTCAACGCCCAGGTCGTGCTCTATGCCGACAACGTCACGAAGTCGATGCAGAAGGCGCTCGACGAGACCCTGCGTCGACGGGCCCTCCAGCTCGCCTACAACCAGGAACATAACATCACGCCCGAGTCGGTCGTGAAGGCGATCCGCCGCGGCATCGAGGAGGAGGTCCAGGCCAAATCCGAGGCCCGCAAGGCCGTCGGCCGCGACGAGGAGACCGACGCCTCGGAGGAATACCTCAACGAACTCGAGGCCGAGATGCTCGTCGCCGCCGAGAACCTCGAATTCGAGCGTGCCGCCGCCCTCCGCGACCGGATCATGCAGTTGCGTTCCGGCGCCGGCGGGGGCAAGGCCCGGGGCCCCGCGAGCCCGCAGGCCACCAGCGCCCGCGACAAGGCCAAGGCCGGCGGAGGGAAGAAAGGCCAGAGACGCCCCAAGCCGAACTGATCCGCCGTACTCGACAAAGCAAGCCGCTCATCGCATCACGACCCGCGAGACTGTGACCGAGACTCATGCAAACACATGGATTCGGATCGGCTGAAATCGGCAACGCCCAGGCCCTGATCCGCATGGCCCTGGACGAGGACCTGGGGACGATCGGCGACCTCACGGGGAACGCCACGATCCCCGAGTCGGCGCGGGGCAAGGTCCGCTTCGTCGCGAGGTCGCAAGGGGTCCTCGCCGGCCTGCCCGTTGTGGAGCTGCTCGCCCATCACTTCGGCCTCCACAGCGGCTGGCGAGGCCTGCTCCACGACGGCGATCGCCTGGAACCGAAGTCGGAGATCGCCCGGGTCGAGGGCTCCATGCGGGCCCTCCTGGCGATGGAGCGGACGGCCCTGAACTTCCTCCAACGCCTCAGCGGCGTGGCGACCTTGACCTCGCGCTACGTCCAGGCCGTCGCGGGGACCCGCGCGGCGATCCTCGACACGAGGAAGACGACCCCCGGCTGGCGCTCCCTCGAGAAGTACGCCGTGCGCTGCGGCGGCGGCCGCAACCATCGCTTCGGGCTCTACGACGCGATCATGATCAAGGACAACCACCTGGCCTGGCTCGCCTCGGGCCACGACCCGATCGGCGTGGCGGTCGAGGCGGCCCGCAAGCACTCCCCGGCCGGCACAATGGTCGTGCTCGAGGTCGACTCGCTCGAGCAGTTCGACCGGGCCCTCGAATGCGCCCCCGACGTCATCCTCGTCGACAACCTGGGCCCCGACGTTCTGGCCGAGGCCGTCCGGCGTCGGAATGATCGGCGCCCGGGCCTCTTGCTCGAAGCCTCGGGGGGCATCACGCTGGCGACGGTCGGGGCCCTCGCGCTGACGGGCGTCGACCGAATCAGCGTCGGCGCCTTGACCCACTCGGCCCCCGCGCTCGACATTGGTCTGGATTACGGCGACGATTCGGCCTGAACCGATCTCTCAGCGGGACGGTCCAGTTCAGGACGCGTCGAGTCCCATCCCGAGGTCGATCCAGCATCCCAACGATGAATATTGGCCTGCTCCATCGTCTCCGTTCCGCCGAGGGGGATTTCGTCCCGCTCGAAGCCCTCGGCGCCGACGTGGGCCTCGTCCGCAAGGAGTTGGCCGAACTCGAGGGCTTCGGCTTCGCGCTGGAGCATCACCCTTATCGAGGCGTCGCCTATCGGGGGCCGGCCTGGCGGCTCTGCCCCGACCAGATCGAGCACGAACTCGGGACTGTGCACATCGGCCGCAGGATCACGGTCTGGAACCGCGTGGGGAGCACCAACGACCTCGCCGCACGGGCGGCCTCGTCTACGGCCAACGAGGGGCTCGTCATCATGGCCGAGGAGCAGACGGCCGGGCGCGGGAGCCGTGGCCGAGTCTGGACGGCCCCCCCTTCGACCTCGCTCCTGATCTCGTTCCTCCTCTTCCCTCCGGCTCGCCTCGCGGAGACCGGCTGGCTGACCGCACTCGGCGCCGTGGCGACGGCCGAGGTCGTCGCGAAGTGGACGGGGCAGGCCGCGCAGATCAAGTGGCCGAACGACGTCCGCGTCTCGGGCCGCAAGATCGCCGGGATCCTCGTCGAGCGGAACCTCGGCGCGGTCGTGGGGATCGGCCTCAACGTCAACCTCGCCGCCTCGGATCTTCCCCTCGATTTGCAAACCACGGCCACCTCGATCCGGATCCTCGCGAACGGCACTGTCGATCGTTCGGAGGTCGCCCGCGACCTGATCCGACGCATGGATCACTGGTACGGCCTCGGCCTCGAATCCGGGCCCGAGACGTTGAACCGCCCCTGGCGCGATCGCAGCGAGCACCTCGGCCGGCTCGTCCGGGCGAACACCACCGACGGCACATTCGAAGGCCGGCTCGAAGACCTCGACCTCCTGGTTGGGGCCACCCTCGACTCCCCGTCGGGGCCGATCCGGCTCCCCGGTGAGCGGATCCTCTCCCTCGCCGTCAAGGACGACGCGCTCGCCGGCCAGGCTCCCGACGCCGTCGCACCCCCCGCCTGAACGCGGCTCGCCCGGCCCGTTCAGATCCATCAAACTCGGGGATGAACCGCAGAGTTGGCCCTCGGCGACGACCATCGCGTTTATTCGTTCGAGCGTTCGAGGTAGATTCGAACAAGATGCGGACGAAACTGTTGTCCTCCGCGCCTGGCTCCTGATAGACTCGCCTCAGAAATGACACCTCTGCCGGGCTCCGCCAAGGCGCAGATTCCAGGGCCAGAGGGGTCATCCCGCCTGCTTTCGGAGACCAACCCATGGATCGCCTCTCGGTCCGGAGATCCCTGGCTGGCAAGGCCGAGTTGACTGCTTCCACGCATGCGTCTCGGTCCCTGCGAGGCGCGATCCGTTCCCGAAGACTTGCCCGAACCCTGCCCCTAGTCCTTTGCCTGGCCGCGGCCACCAATCATCCGGCCGAGGCAGGCACCTCCCTCGTCGCCCCCCGCTTCGGAGCCCCCGGCATGCTGGAACCTCACACCGGGTCCTTACTCGTCGACTACTACGAGGCATTCCTCCGAGATCAGGACATCGATAGCTTCCGGCAGCACGTCTCGGCCCGCTACACGGAGGGGACCCTCGCCCGCCTGATCGAATCGGGCAACACGCAGGCCCGCCGCGCGGCCGTCCTCGCCCTGGGCCTCTTCGGCTCGTATGAGGTCAACGCCTCCGTCGCGAAGGGCCTCCGGGACACCGACCTGACCGTCCGCCGCCTCGCGGGCGACGCCCTCTGGGCCATCTGGTTCCGCGCCGACAGCCCCGAGAACAACAAGGTCCTTGAGGAAGTAAGCCAGCTCATCGGCCGCCAGCGTCATGCACAGGCCGTCGAACTCGCCACCAAGCTCCTGGAGAAGGCGCCCAAGTTCGCCGAGGCCTACAATCAGCGGGCGATCGCCCACTTCGCCCAGGAACGCTACGAGGAGAGCGCGGAGGATTGTCGCCTGGTCCTTGAGCACAACCCGTATCACTTCGGCGCCCTCTCCGGCCTCGCCCAGTGCCAGCTCCGCCTCGGTCATCGTCCCGAAGCCCTCAAGACCTTCCGCCGCGCCCTCCGCCTCCAGCCTTACAACGACGGATTGCGCGAAGCCGTCGAGGCCCTCGAAGCCGAAGGCGAGTGACGCCGTCTTTTCCTCTCCAACCCCGCTCACGCCATCCCTTGGCAGATGAACGTGTCCCTCTCTGTTAACGCAACGCCTCCCGCATCTGTCCCTCCCCAACTCTGCCCCGCCTGAATTCGATGCCTCGCATCCTGCAATCCGGGCACGCGACTTGCTGGATACAAAAGTTCAGTATCCTTGCGAATCCATGTGTCACTCACCAGGAGCGAGGCCGTCATGGCGACCCGATCCCCGCAGGGCCGAAAGAAGCAAGCCGCCCCCAAACCCAAGGTGAAGAAGGCGAGTAAGCCGAGTCTTCAGGCTCGAAGCGTGGAGGAAAGAACCTCCACCGTGCTAGAACGCGGCGACCTCCTCTTCTTCTATCGTCCGGACGTCGACGAGACCTCGCCCGAGGGACTGCTCGATGTCAGGCGCTTTCATCTGGTCCTTCGTCCCGAGGGTAAGGATATCCTCAGGCTGATCACCGTCGGGCGGAAGCAACTCCCCGAGGCCGCCGAGGAAGGCCGCAGCTATTGGGCCTTCGTGGAGCGAGTCTTCCACTCGCCCGACGAATTGCGCGACACTCTCGACGGCGCCAGATATGAGACCGAGACCCTCGGCGAGCGTCAGCTCCCCCGGGCTAGGCCCGTCGGGGAGGGGATCTACGCCCTCGCCCGACACGGCCGGAGCACGGTTCTCGCCTATGCCCTCGACCTGCCCAAGGAGATGGGCGAGGTCCAGCATGCCTTCCACGTCGAACGCGAGGGTCAGTTCGTGATCTCGGTCAAGAATCCCGCCGCCGACTCCCCTTCCGGCTCCGGGTTGGAGGACAGCCGTCGAGCCGATTTCCCCGAGGAACTACTCGAACGGTTCGGCGACCGACGCTGGACCCCGGCCGAGCCCCCCGAATTCCTCGACTACGAAGGCGCCGAGTTAGTCCTCATCGGCGGTCGCGAAGCCTCCGACGACCTTGACATGGAGTTGGACCCCCACGAAGACGCCCGCGCCCACGCCGCCCTCCTCAAGGCCCTCCACCTCGAGAAGTCCGACCGCACGAACCGACCCCTCTATGAGGGAGTCTGGGAATAACGACGCCACGATCGGGAGCTGGAACAGCTCCATGTGTTGAGGCGTGACTTCCGTGTTCAGCAACGATATGAAATTGTTTTCATGTCGGCTGTGATCGGTTCGTCTCAGGATGTGAAACAGAGCGGCCCGGGGCTCCCGGCCTACAGTTGATTCATGCCTTCCCCCCCGGGGACATGAACCTACATGTAGGCCGGGAACCTCGGGCCGCAAAGCTTCAGCGACCTCGACGGTGTCGGAGCCGAGCGGATTGTTCGAGGATGGCCCGGGGACCCCCACCCGAGAGAAGACTGGTGCCTTCCCCCCCGGGGACATCAACCTTCACTCAGGTTGGGGTCCTCGAGCCATCCTCTAGCTCCAAGGCCTCGACGGATGCCGGTCCTCCGCGGCCCGGGGACCCCGGCCCAGACAAACCCCACGCCTTCCCCCCCGGGGGCGTGGAACTTACCTTGGGCCGGGGTCCTCGGACCGACTTGAACCGGGACATCAGTCGGCGACCCTCCCATCCGGGTGGAGCGATCCGGGGAACCCACCCCGCAGAGGGACGATGTCTTCCCCCCCGGGAACATCGACCCTCCGCAGGCCGGGTTCCTCAGACCGCTGACACCCCATATTCCAGGCTCCAGCGAGCTTAATCAGGACTTCGCCCTTCGCGAGATCCGGGGATCCCGGCCTACGTTTGAATCGTGTCTTCCCCCCCGGGAACACAAAGCGAACAGTAGGCCGGGATCCTCGGACCCCGCGATCATCGCGAAGAAACTCCCTCTGCCGATCTTCCCCGGCGGCCCGGGGATCCCAACCTAAAGTAGGCCAATGCCTTCCCCCCCGGGAACATGGGTCTACACCTAGGCTGGGATCCTCAGGTCGCCATGCGGAAGCCGACACGCGTCGCGAATATTCCATTCGTGACGACAACGACGTCATCGATCGTCTTGGCGCACAGGAGTATCGAGTTGGAGATCGACCGATCACAGTTCGATGACTCCAGCAAGTGCCGATACATCGAGAGCGGATGAGATCATCCCCGACACGCTTGTGCGTGAGACGGTGAGTACCCGGCCAACCCTCATGGCATTCTCAGGATAACCTGAGGGAATGCTAGGGGAAAGCGGGCATCGATGTCGGAGGGAAACTCAGCAGCGGAGAATAGGCGAATTGATCCGCTGCAGAGAGGCTGTTCCGAGAGAGGTCGGAACAAAGGTGGGACTGGTGACGAAGAGCGGGAAAGCCGAGAAATTGCAGGACAGGAGAGCCGAGCTACCGAAGCGCGTCGAATCCTCTTCTCCGTCCGTATCTTCCCCTTCAAACGCCGTCTCGTCGATCGATTTGACGAACGGAGTGGAAGGTGAAGGATATTCGACAGGACAGTAGAGGAGCTCACCCCCAGTCGGGGATGAAGAGAGACGTAACTCGCTCGGGTGCGAATTCAAAGGCGCGTCCATTCCCCACGTACCCATGCTGGGCAGCAGCAAGGCGATACAGGAGATGAGATGGAGGAATGACGCCATGTCGAATACACTTCGAGCCAAGATAAGGTCAATCTCGACCACAGACGACAGTATTATCAGCCGATCGAGCCCGTTTGCAAGACATAAATTTCAGAAAAACTCGAACCCAAGTTCCCGCCGCTGCTGTGTCCGGTTGGTGACGGCTCGATGTCATGAGTCGCCTTCAGTCATTTTTCGTCATTCCCGGGTCTTTCATCGCGTCTTCGCGATATCCGACCGTCCTCCGAAGGAAATGAGAAATCCCTCTTGCTTGGGAAGTCCCTACCCGGTAGTATCGTCCCCTCTCCAATCGGCGCCGTAGCCAAGTGGTAAGGCAGAGGTCTGCAAAACCTCCACCCCCGGTTCGAATCCGGGCGGCGCCTCTGAACGACGTAAAGCCCTGATTCGTCAGGGCTTTTTGCGTTGATGCACTTCGATCGTCCATTGACATTTCTTCTGATACCCTACTGCTTCCAGCCAACTTTTAGGGCTTTGACTCCTTGCTAAGGTAGAGGTTTTTCCAGATCTCTGACCTGCTCGATCGGACGTTGCGCCATATCTACTCCAAACCGCTCGAAATGTGCTCGACCTTCATTGATTCCTTGTGAAATACCAACCCGACGTTCGGGCTTTCGCATCGATCGTATTTTGATCGTCGCGGATCAGGTCTCTGATCAAAATGAAGACTTGCGACCATGGTTTTCATGCTTCAACACGCAAGTCCGAGGGATTGCAATCCGATCCTCAATTCTCCAGGTTCACACCTCGCCGCCTGTCATCCCTTCGGTCCCGGAGTAATCGGCACGTCTCGATCCGAACGTGTTACTGCGATTGAACAACCGAAAATTTCGAGTTTGAGGATTGCGCTTTACGACGAGGATTTCTCGCGTTAAGGTTTGACCTCCATTTCGTACGTCTCTTGCATACAAATTGATCTTCAGGATTGAAACTCTCCATGGATGAAAAGGCCAAGGATTGGCGTAGGTGGCTGGCCGTTACGGGCTTCATCCTCCTGGCCGGGACGGCGGAGCAGGCACAAGCTGCGGCGTTTGACACGTTCCTGAGCTCGCGTGGTAATGAGCAGGTCTCCTCGCTCAGTATCGACGGGGCGACCATCACCGGCTCGGGAACGTTGAACCTCGATTTAAAGAATGGGCTCAGCGTGGTCGGCGGACTGCCCGGCATGGACGGGACCGGCGGGACGATCGACCCCACGGAATCGATCACGATCAAATTCGCCGAGCCTTCCCTCGGGCTGACGATGACCTTCCCGATTCACGGTTCCTACGGGGACCTTCCCGCCTCGAATTCCGGCGCGTTCGAGGCCCAGGGCTTCGACAAGTCCGGTAGCTTGATCGCGACCGCCGACATCGTGCCGGCCCCCGTGACGCTCCCCGACAACTCGGTCATCCGAGCGTCCGATCTCTCGTCCTTCTCGGCCTTCACCAACACGCCTGTCTCGTCGGTGAAGATCACCCCCATCGGAGGGCTCACGGGCGGGGCGACCCTCAGCATCGACGAGATCAGCTTCTACGGGAATACGGTCCCGGAACCTTCGTCCATCCTCATCGGAATGGCGTTCGTCGCCGCAGGCGTCTACTACCGCCGATCCAGGTGTTCCGACGCCATCACATCTTGATGATTGCATTTGTTCTCATTCATACTCTACCCAATCGAGGTAGAACGACGGCTCGACGGGCGATTTCGCCGATACGAGCCCGTGAATTCGTCGGCTTGTCCGAGCGTTTTTGGGAGGATGGGATTCTGTTCCCGTCCTCTTTTTTTTTGTGCTCGATCCCGTTTAGTTTGGCCTGGGTGCGGATCGGGTTGAAGCTATCATGGCGACAGCTAAATCATTGTTGCGATAAAAAGCCCCCTACAACCCTCTCTCCGTGCTGCCATTCGATATAACCCCATGTTGGCGGAAAATTGTCCGTGGTCGACGATTCTTTGGCCGTCGAGTACGTCCATTTCGGGCCAGGCCGCCTGGATGTAAGTTGCTTATTGCCAATGATATCCGCCTTGATAATAGTCGGGGAACGGCGTTCGCATAGGGATGCGACCGCTTTGCCCCCATTGGCTCGCGGTGCATAGGAAGACACGCCGTCGTCAATTCAGGCAGAGCCAGCGATTCCGCCATGTTGCCCGATTCGCTGGGCCTCGGGATGCTCAAGCCTGGAGACGAGACAATGGATATGACGCGCGACGTTCCGCCAAGGCAGCCTCGGTCCGCCAGTCTCGTCTTTCTCATCGCCTTGATTGTCACAGGGTGTGGCGGATCCCCTCAGTCCGATCCATCGGCCGCGGCCTTCGTCGGTTCGACAGATGGTGGCGAAGCCGATGACGCTGTCCACCGCATGGCGCTGTCGATCGGCGAACCCACGCAGGCCGGAGGTCATAAGCCGGGGCTGTCGCAGACCATGACGATCCTGCGGGAGTCGCAATGGAACGAGTCGCGAGGCTGCGTCAACTCGCATCGCTACTTCGGTGGGACGGGCAAGGATGGACGATCCGCCCCGGATCTGCTGCACACGGCGCAGTCACTCCAGGTATTGCTCTCCGCCGGATTGCCCGCCGACGATCCCTATGCGCAGAAGGCCATCACGTTCGTCGCACGTTGCCAGAAAGTATCCCAGTCCTCCTCTCCCGACGCGTCGACCAAGCATGATGACCCGGAAGAGGGCGGATTCCTGGTCGAGCCCGCTCTGAAAGAGGCTTCCGGTCGGGGCGAGGTAGCAACGAAGACGAAGCCGAATGGCGTGGCCACTTGCATGGGCCTGACGAGCCTCCTTGGCTCGGGCGTCGCCGTCGAGGACGTGCGCATACAGCGGGCGCTGGGATGGCTGAGGCGTCACTACAGCCTCGACGTCCATCCCGGCATGAGCACGACGAACCAGGGGCTCTACCGCTATTACTATGAATTCGCCAGGCTGATGAGGATGCTCGGTCTTGATCACTTCCGCGATGATCAGGGCGTCCTACACGACTGGCGCGAGGAACTGGCCCTCAGGCTGTCCGACAGGCAGCAGGGAGACGGCAGCTGGGTGAATCCCCAGGAATCGCCCGAGCAGGCCCACTCCTCCCCCGTGATGATCACCACCTATGCCCTTCTGACGCTCAACCAGATCCGCGACTCAAGGAAGTGAGGCTTTGAACTCCGGCCTGGATGGGGACGCAATCCAGGCCGAAGCGATCGAGTGGACCAACCCACCTCTTCGAGCCAGTTTCCGCCTCGGATCAGAAAGAGTCCGAGCTCAGAACTTCGCCGCCGGCCACCGTGCCGATCGCCCGCCAGTTCAGGCCGTTGATGGAATCCTTGATGAACCGCACGGAGCCGTCGCCGAGCAGCGCGTTGACGCCGCCGGGGTGGTAGCTCCGTGCCGTGGCGGCCGCGAAGGTCGGGCGGCCGAGCTTCTCGCGGCTGCTCGTGAGGTCGACATCGCTGTACAGCTTGTTGGGGCCTCCCGAGGTCCGCTTGTTCGGCGGCCAGGCGGTCGTGATCCCCGTGTGGTGCGAGCCTGATTCGAACCACTGTGTGCGACCCTCGTCGACGCGAAGGGCGCATCCTCCGAGGTACTCTGGCGCGACCGTGTGGGGGTCGGCGTTGGGCGGGGGAACGTTCGACGCATCTTGGATGTTGGCGAGGGTCGGACAATCGCGGTAGTAGGTCACGAAGGCCTTGCCCTCTGACATCAAGAGGGTGTTGCTGAGGCCGTCGGTGAACTCGGAGAGGCGACGGGAAAGATTCGGGCCGAACGCCGAACGCCCCTTCAGATTGCTGCCGAGTCCGCCCCAGACGAACCAGTCGCCCGTGACGAAGCCGTAGGAGGCGATCCCGTAGCGCGTCCCATCGGTCAGGGCTCGCGTGCTCGGCTTCACCTCGCTCGGGCAGACGAGGAAGCCGATGAGCGCCGCGGCGACCGACGTGTTGGGGGGCGTCTGCATGTCCACGTCGAAGTTGATGGTGTTGAAGAGCGGCCCCTGCTCCGCGAACGGGATGATCCGGGCGTGCGCCCCGTAACCGTTCGACCAGGTCACGGTCGTCCCCGTGCCAGTCAGGAGCAACTGCGGCGGCAGCGTGTTGATCGTCTGCTCGTAGCTGTGGATCGCGAGCCCCAACTGCTTCATGTTGTTGGTGCACTGGATGCGTCGGGCCGCTTCACGAGCCGCCTGCACGGCGGGCAGCAGGAGCGCAATCAGGACGGCGATAATCGCGATGACTACCAGCAGTTCGATCAGGGTGAATCCACGTCGTCGACTCGACATCGTCACACTCGTTTCTTGGGGGGGAATTGAACCCGGGCCTCGGCCTCGGCTTCCAGTCTGACGTAAGCGGACGCCGCGAGCGTCGCGGTTCGGGAGAGGTTCGAGCCTCCGCGCGACGACCCGGCAGCGGGAGTCAGGATCGTCGGCCGCAGTGCGCGACGCACCCCTCAATGCAAGATTCATTCCGATTGATCATGCGATGACTTATGTCGAACCACCATCGGATCCTTGAGCAGACTTCCGTGAGGGATGAACAACCAGGCGAGTGTCGAAAGAATGGCCACATTCGGTGAAAAAATGATCGCAACATGCTGCTCAGCATCAAAGATGTGAATTTTCATTCTGATCGACTTCATTTTTCATGAGATGACCTGGGCAGTCAGGTTCATTTTGGATTTCCGACTGGTTCGCCGACCCGTTGGTTTTCCACCCCACGGGCGAGCACACTCGGGCGATGTCGAGGTCGAGTCTGGGGAATGATTCGTCCGGCCCCAGGTTGGGATCGTCGGTCGGACCCGAAAGCCGACGAACATTCGCCTTCGAGATCTCGTAGATTGCCTGTTGCAACAATAATCGTTGTGACTTACAATGATCTCAGTCGAGGGTGTAAGGACGATCACACGGCGATCAGCCCTTTCTCTTGCTCTCGGCGTGACGGGTCCGAGGTGCCTTCTCGATTGGGAAAGCCCCCTCAGGCGATCGAGTTGAAAGGAATGTCCGATGCTTGCCATCCGAAGGTCGGCCGAACGTGGTCATGCCCGCTATGAGTGGCTGGATACCCACTACACGTTCTCGTTCAGTGAGTATCACGACCCGCGGCACATGGGTTTCCGATCGCTGCGAGTTATCAACGAGGACCGCATCGCCGGTGGTGGTGGATTCCCCAGGCACGGCCATCGCGACATGGAGATCCTCACCTACGTGATCGAAGGGGAACTGAAGCATCAGGACAGCCTCGGGAACGGCTCGACGATCCGTCCCGGCGAACTGCAAAGGATGACGGCCGGGTCCGGCATCCTGCACAGCGAGGCGAACGCCTCGGAGACGGACCCGATCCACCTGCTCCAGATCTGGATCTTCCCGGACCGCGCGGGAATCACTCCGAGCTACGAGCAGAAGGAGTTCGACCGCACGCAGGCTCGCGGCCGTTGGCAGACTCTCGCCTCAAGGGATGCTCGTGACGGCTCGCTGACGATCCACCAAGACGCGAGTCTCTCGCAGACATTCCTGGATCCGTCGGAAGTGGTCAGTTACGAGTTGGGTCAGGAGAGACATGCTTGGTTGCAGGTTGTCTCCGGATCGGTGAAGGCGGTCGGAGTCGAGTTGAAGGCGGGTGACGGCCTCGCGATCAGCGATACGGAACTCGTCGAGGTCGAGGGCCTGGAATCTTCGGCTGTCCTGCTGTTCGACCTCGCCTGAGCTGAGGTCCTCAGGATTTCGCGGCGAGACTGATCCGGGCAGCGTCGGATGATCGGCGGTTAACTCGAGCGTTCACCCGTATTCGTGGCGTCAGTAAGAAGGACGTGACGCGGAGACGGGTGAACGCTCGGTCATTTTCAGGTCGCAGGGAACAATAACAACACTATTGAATCGCAAGCATTCCAATAGGGAGCAGATTTACAACAAGCGGGGAAGCATCAAGGCCCGCTCCACCGGCCAATCGCCCCTCGCCGCTCCTCCCAGTGGTCAGCGGTATGAATGGGATCGCGAATAACCGTGGCAGCATGGATCGAAGAGCCGATCGATGTGCAGATCAATCTCTGGGGTGACTTATAGTCGAAAATGATGAAGAGTTGGGCGACCAAGTCGAGTGAAAATGACAGGGCTTTGTGGAGCATCCACACTGTTAAGAATTAGCGCCCCACATCGAGGCTTCGCAAAAAACTCATCCAATTCCCTAGTAGCCTGTTGACCCCGGACGATTTCCCGGTACTATTACCCCTGTCGCCTGTGACAACACGGGTGACGACGACCGGCCGACAGGACGGTAACGGACAATCGATACTGAACTGTGGGTCGCGTATCCCTGCGTTGGTGTTCGGCCGGAATGACTCGCCCCAAGAGGCAGGTCGCTCCGGCCGCTGACATCGTCGGGGCTCTCTTTGACAATTCGGTCGATCGTGGTGGATCGTTGTGGACCCTCGAGGGAAGCCGGCGTGAAGCCGTCGGGGTCGTCCCCTCCCGGTTGGGGAGGAGTACGGCAGGGACGGCAGCACCAACCGGCATACGATTCCGGGATGCAAATCCCAATGAGGATCGTCTGCGACCAGTCAGTTATTTCCTCGACCCGAAGGGAGAGGATCGAGACGCCATCTTCGGATGGTGAATCGGACCAATTTTGAAGGGTTTGATCCTGGCTCAGAATGAACGTTGGCGGCGTGGATTAGGCATGCAAGTCGTACGGGCCGCAAGGCCAGTGGCGCAGGGTGAGTAAGGCGACGGTAACCAACCCCGGAAATGGGTATAGCCGCGGGAAACTGCGGGTAATCCCCAGCGACGCGAGGACTCGGCATCGAGGCCTCGCCAAAGCTCCGGCGTTCCGGGACGGGCCGTCGTGGTATTAGGTAGTTGGCGGGGTAACGGCCCACCAAGCCTGCGATGCCTACCGGGCGTGCGAGCGTGGCCCGGCACACTGGGACTGAGACACTGCCCAGACTCCTACGGGAGGCTGCAGTCGAGAATCTTCGGCAATGGGCGCAAGCCTGACCGAGCGACGCCGCGTGGAGGACGAAGGCCTTCGGGTTGTAAACTCCTGTCGAGGGGGAAGAAGCCGAAAGGTTGACTGAACCCTGGAGGAAGCACGGGCTAAGTTCGTGCCAGCAGCCGCGGTAAGACGAACCGTGCGAACGTTATTCGGAATCACTGGGCTTAAAGCGCGTGTAGGCGGGAGGGCACGTCCGTCGCTGAAATCCCACGGCTCAACCGTGGAACGGGCGCGGATACGACTCTTCTGGAGGAACGTAGGGGGACCTGGAACTTCCGGTGGAGCGGTGAAATGCGTTGAGATCGGAAGGAACGCCCGTGGCGAAAGCGAGGTCCTGGACGTTTACTGACGCTGAGACGCGAAAGCCAGGGGAGCGAACGGGATTAGATACCCCGGTAGTCCTGGCCGTAAACGATGGGCACTGGGTAGGGGGCTCGCCGATGGGCTCCCTGCCGTAGGGAAACCGTGAAGTGCCCCGCCTGGGGAGTATGGTCGCAAGGCTGAAACTCAAAGGAATTGACGGGGGCTCACACAAGCGGTGGAGTATGTGGCTTAATTCGAGGCTACGCGCAAAACCTTATCCCAGGCTTGACATGCACGGATTAGCCGGCGGAAACGCCGGTGAGGCCGCAAGGTACAACGTGCACAGGTGCTGCATGGCTGTCGTCAGCTCGTGCCGTGAGGTGTTGGGTTAAGTCCCCTAACGAGCGAAACCCCTGTGTCTAGTTGCCAGCGCGTCATGGCGGGAACTCTAGACAGACCGCCGGCGTTAAGCCGGAGGAAGGCGGGGATGACGTCAAGTCCTCATGGCCCTTATGCTTGGGGCTGCACACGTACTACAATGGGGCGGACAGAGCGTCGCAAGTTCGCAAGGACAAGCTAATCGCAAAAACCGCCCCTCAGTTCGGATTGCGGGCTGCAACCCGCCCGCATGAAGCTGGAATCGCTAGTAATCGCGGATCAGCATGCCGCGGTGAATGTGTTCCTGAGCCTTGTACACACCGCCCGTCAAGCCACCAAAGCGGGGGGCATCCGAAGTCGCCGGAGCCGCAAGGCGAGCGCCGAAGATGAAACCCGTGATGGGGACTAAGTCGTAACAAGGTAACCGTAGGGGAACCTGCGGTTGGATCACCTCCTTTCTAAGGATTTCCTTGGAAAATCTCGGCCCGAGACCGGGCCAAAGCGGTGCGAGTTATCTCGCGTCGTCCGGTCGGAAAGGCCGCATCGGCACCGTCCCTAGTTCTCGACGCTTGACGCCGGCTTCCCACGCGGGTCCGTAACGCAACACCACGAACGATCGACCGTCTCAGATGAAAATCTGATGGGGTGACGGTGGGATGAGCGATCATCCCACCTCTGCTCTATCGCTTATTCAGAAGTCCCGCTGGGTGCGGGGCGGTGCTGTCATCAGACAGCTTCGCCCCCTGGCCAGCGGCCAGGTAGGCCCCGGGTTGCCGGGCGCCGATCGCTCCTTGACAATTCGGTGATTTGGTCACGCAAGAATACCGTAGCAATGGTAGTGGCATACCAAGTATCTCCACAACAGTGGAACCCTTACGGATCGCGAGACTGACACGCCGAGAGGCGGACAGGTCTCGCAAGTATCGTTACACGGTGGTGAAGCCGCGTCGCGAGACGCCGACTCACCAAGCGGGAACGTGACCCATGCCGGATCGACTGTCGCACCCGTGCGGCGGCCGGATCGGCGTGGTCAAGCTCCTAAGGGCACGGGGGGGATGCCTAGGCGTCATCAGAGATTCGGGCGTGGAAGGCTGCGAAATGTCCGGGGGAGCTGCCGAACGAGCGTCGATCCCGGAATGCCCGAGGAGACCCGGGGAACTGAAACATCTCAGTACCCGGAGGAAAGGAAATCAACCGAGACTCCCTCAGTAGCGGCGAGCGAACGGGGACCAGCCTAAACCGGGTGGGACACCACCCGGGGTCGTGGGGCCGGAGTCGTGGGATGAATGAGCGTCAGCCGAAGTTCCTTGGAACTGGACACCGTAGCGGGTGAGAGTCCCGTAGGCGACGATGCGAGTTCCCCTATCCGGTACCCGAGTAGGGTCGGGCACGTGAAACCCGGCCTGAATCGGCGGGGACCATCCCGCAAGGCTAAGCACTCGATGACGACCGATAGCGAACCCAGTAGGGCGACCGAACGGTGGGAAGAACCCCGATGAGGGGAGGAGACTGAACCTGAAACCCCGTGCCTACGAGCGGTGGGAGGGCATTGGCCTCGGCCAGCCTGACCGCGTGCCTTTTGCATAATGATCCGGCGAGTTACTGTATTCGGCCCCAGGTTAATCCCTTCAGGGGAGGAGCCGCAGCGAAAGCGAGTCTTCATCGGGCGCCATAGTCGAGTGCAGTAGACGCGAAACCAGGTGAACTACCCATGGGCAGGTTGAAGCGGCCCTAACCGGCCGTGGAGGACCGAACCCACCAGTGTTGAAAAACTGGGGGAGGACCCGTGGGGAGGAGTCAAAGTCTTATCAAACCTGGAGATAGCTCGTTCTCTCCGAAATGGCTTTAGGGCCAGCCTCGGGACATACCCTGCGGGGGTAGAGCGACGGAATTCGGTCGGGGGGCTTCCCGCCTACCCGCCGAAACCCAACTCCGAATACCGCAGGGCGGACCCCGGGAGTCAGAACGTGGGGGATAAGCTTCACGTTCGAGAGGGAAACAACCCAGACCGCCGACCAAGGCCCCCAAGTCGACGCTCAGTGGCAAAGGAAGTGGGATCGCGG
Source organism: Singulisphaera chitinilytica (assembly GCF_049331405.1). Classification (NCBI taxonomy): domain Bacteria; kingdom Pseudomonadati; phylum Planctomycetota; class Planctomycetia; order Isosphaerales; family Isosphaeraceae; genus Singulisphaera; species Singulisphaera chitinilytica. Next base: position 2,595,760 of record NZ_CP186274.1, on the reverse strand, counting down.
TGACAGCCGGGATGTTGGCTTAGAAGCAGCCACCATTTCAAAAGTGCGTAACAGCTTACCGGTCGAGCCATCCCGCGCCGAAAATGACGGGGACTAAGCGTCGCGCCGCAGTCGCGGATCGGAAACGATGGTAGGAGAGCGTTGCCCGCCGCCGCGAAGCCGGATGGAAACGACCGGTGGAGCGCGGGCAAGTGCGAATGCCGGAACGAGTAACGATAAGATGGGTGGGAAGCCCATCCGCCGAAAGCACAAGGTTTCCTGGGGAAGGTCAATCCGCCCAGGGTCAGTCGGGACCTAAGGCGAGGCCCAAGGGCGTAGCCGATGGACAGGCGGTTAATATTCCGCCACCCGTCATGAAGGTTGAGCCGCGGAGGACGCCGGGACGAGGAGAGTCGGGGCGCTAGATACCCCCGTGCCGCAAGGCCGACAGCATTCGATCTGGAAGCTCTTTGAATTCCCGGCCACGAAAAGCCCCGCGGGGACGACATGACCGGCCCGTACCGCAATCCGACACAGGTGTGCTAGGCGAGCATCCGAAGGCGTTCGGGAGAACCCTCGTGAAGGAACTCGGCAAAATGACCCCGTACCTTCGGTATAAGGGGTGCTCACCGCAAGGTGAGCCGCAGAGAATCGGCTCTAGCGACTGTTTATCAAAAACACAGGACTCTGCCAACTCGCAAGAGGACGTATAGAGTCTGACGCCTGCTCGGTGTCGGTAGGTTGAGGAAGGCGGTCAGCGAGAGCGAAGCTGCCGACCGAAGCCCCGATAAACGGCGGCCGTAACTATGACGGTCCTAAGGTAGCGAAGTTCCTTGTCGGGTAAGTTCCGACCTGCATGAATGGCGTAACGACTGGAGCACTGTCTCCACGAGGGACCCGGTGAAACTGTAGCCGTGGTGAAGATGCCACGTACCCGCGGTCAGACGGAAAGACCCCGTGAACCTTTACTGCAGGTTGGCATTGGGTCAGTGTCCTTTCTGTGTAGCATAGGTGGGAGGCTGCGACACGGCGGCGCCAGCCGTCGGTGAGCCATCGGTGAAATACCACCCTGAAATGACCCTGATCCTCACCGGTCCGTAGCCCGGGCCGGGACCATGCTCATCGGGCAGTTTGACTGGGGCGGTCTCCTCCCAAAGAGTAACGGAGGAGTGCAATGGTACCCTCGGCCCGGTCGGCAATCGGGCAACGCGAGCGCAAACGTAGAAGGGTGCCTGACTGCGAGACCCATCAGTCGAGCAGGGACGAAAGTCGGCGTTAGTGATCCGGCGGTGCTGGATGGAAAGGCCGTCGCTCAACAGATAAAAGGTACTCCGGGGATAACAGGCTGATCTCCCCCGAGCGTCCCTAGCGGCGGGGAGGTTTGGCACCTCGATGTCGGCTCATCGCATCCTGGGGCTGGAGAAGGTCCCAAGGGTTTGGCTGTTCGCCAATGAAAGCGGTACGCGAGCTGGGTTCAGACCGTCGTGAGACAGGTCGGTCCCTATCTGCCGTGGGCGTAGGAAACTTGCGGAGCGTCTCCCCTAGTACGAGAGGATTGGGGAGGACCGACCTCTGGTGTGCCGGCTGTCCCGCTCGGGGCATCGCCGGGTAGCCAGGTCGGGACCGGATAAGCGCTGAAGGCATCTAAGCGCGAAGCCCCTCCAAGACGAGGTTTCCGGCACGAAAGTGCGAAGGCTCCTGGAAGACGACCAGGTCGATAGGCCGGGAGTGCACGGCGAGCGATCGCCGCAGCCGACCGGTCCTAACAGCCGACCGCTTGACCACCCCGATCCGTCCGCCTCCCCCGACGTTGAGCGTCGGAGGCGAAGGATGAGATCCGGAGTGTGTTTCACACATCACCCGGACCATGTGACATACGGATCTATAAGGATCCGCTGTGGTCGAGGTCCTCGGGTGTGCCCGCCCGCTGCGAGTCATTCGACGCGTGACCCGATCCACCGAAACGCGTCCGTCCGGCTTCATCGCCGGGCGGATGAATTTCCGGCGACCATACTGACGGGGTCCCACCCGTTCCCATCCCGAACACGGCCGTTAAGCCCGTCAGGCCCATGATAGTGCCCCTGGCGCGAAAGTCGGTCATCGCCGGAATCCCACAAGCCGCCCCGGTCACCCCCAAAGGTGACCCGGGGCGGCTTTTTTTGTTTCTTTGCATTAAGGTCGCTGAGCTTCCTCTATCGCTCTTCCCCGGAATCTCGTAGGAGTTTTTGCATCCACCTATGAGGCTCTTTGTAGGGAATTTCTTCACGTTCACTTGGTCTTCGGCCTCGATCTAATCTAGTTTCGCGTCTTCGTATTCCTCTATACTAGTAGAGGCAGATTCGAGGGGTTTCGGCGTGCGCGCTTTGCGCCTGAAAAAGGACGATCCTGGCTCACTTTCGATTTCGACTTCTGCACCGGGGAGAATTGGACGCATCCATGGAACTTGCGAAGCTTGCGTTGGAAGACGGCACTGTCTTTACGGGCAGGGCCTTCGGGGCCAAGGGTGAAATCGATGGCGAGGTCGTCTTCAACACGAGCATGACCGGGTATCAGGAGATCCTGACAGACCCTTCGTACCACGGTCAGATCGTCGCCATGACTTACCCTCAGATCGGCAATTACGGGGTTAACTCAGAGGATGCCGAGAGCAGCCACCCCTGGGTCCGTGGCTTCGTCATCCGAGAGCTGAGCCGAGTGGTGAGCAACTATCGGTCGCAGGCCTCGCTCCAGTCCTACCTCAAGGAACACGGGATCATCGGCATCGAGGGGATCGATACCCGGGCGCTCGTCCTCTTGACGCGTGAGCGCGGGGCCCTTAAGGGGATCCTGTCGACGAAGGACCTCGACGACGCCAGCCTCGTCGCCAAGGCCAAGGCGAGCCCTGGGCTTGTCGGCCGCGACCTCGCCCGCGAGGTGATGCCGCAAGAATCGAAGTCCTGGGAGCCGGGCCTCGAGGTCACCTACGCCATCGCGCCCGAGAGCGCGAAGGGGCGTACGGCCGCCGAGGGCAAGAAGATTCCGCACGTCGTGGCCCTCGACTTCGGCATGAAGTGGAACATCCCGCGCCACCTGGTCGACCAAGGCTGCCGGGTCACCGTCATGCCGGGCTCCGCGCCTGCAGCAGCGATCCTCGAGCACAATCCCGACGGGATCTTCATCTCCAATGGCCCCGGCGACCCCGGCGCACTCGCCGAGGCAACCGAGACGCTCCGACACCTCATCAAGTCGGCGGCAGAGAAGGACGGGACCCCCATCTTCGGCATCTGCCTGGGGCACCAGTTGCTTGGCCAGGCCTTCGGGGCCAAGACTTTCAAGCTGAAGTTCGGGCATCGTGGCGCAAATCATCCGGTCCGCAACGAGCAGAGTGGTCGGGTCGAGATCACCACGCAGAATCACGGGTTCGCCGTCGATCCGTCGACCCTGCCCGGTGACGTCGTGGCGAGCCACGTGAACCTGAACGACCACACGCTCGAAGGACTCCGCCACTCGAAGCTGCCTGTTTTCAGCGTGCAGTATCACCCGGAAGCTTCGGCGGGCCCGCATGACAGCCACTACCTCTTCGAGGAGTTCCGCAACCTGATGGGTTGAGAGCCGTCCGGAGGCGTAAGTCGGTCGTGCCGTTGGCGATGGAGCGGGCTTATTTTTGCTCCATTGCTCGACTCTGCTCGCCGTGAAGTTGGTTCGATTCGAAGTGATCAACCAAAGTTTATTAGGTTGATTGTCGCTACATTTTTCCCAGGGTCTCAGCTTTCACGCTGATTGACGGTGCCCTGATCGCTCGTTACTTTGAGTTTGCAATCCAAAGCGGTCGTCAGCGCGGCCGTGTTCCCGGACCTGGAGATGACTCGCCGTGGCTTCGACTTGCGTGGTAGGACTGCAATGGGGAGACGAGGCCAAGGGCAAAATCGTCGACTTGCTCTGTGACCAGCATGACACCGTGGTTCGATACCAGGGGGGCGCGAACGCCGGCCATACGGTCGTCGTCGACGCCATCACCTACAAGCTCTCGCTGATCCCTACGGGGATCCTCCGGCCGGGCATCGCGTGCGTAATCGGCAACGGCGTGGTCATTCATCCGCCCGCCCTGCTCCGCGAGGTCGAGACGCTGTCGAAGCAAGGGGTCGACTTCGGCGACCGGCTCCACGTCAGCGACCGCGCCCACGTCATCATGCCCTGGCACCTGGCCGAGGAACGTCTGACGGAAGAGTCGGCCTCGGCGGCGGACCATCTCGGCACGACCCGTCGCGGCATCGGGCCTTGCTACCGCGACAAGGTGGGACGGGTCCACGGTGTCAGGGTCGGCGACCTCTACCATCCCCGCCAGTTCCGCGAGCACCTCGAGCGGATCGTCGAGTTCAAGAATCGCCTGCTCACCGCGATGCTCCCCGACTTCGAGCCGTTGGACGCGAATGCAGTCGCGGATGAGTATCTCGACTACGCCGAGCGGCTCCGTCCTTATGTCTGCGACGCGACGAGCTGGCTGCACAACGCGGTCCAGAGCAACCGAAGGCTGCTTTTCGAGGGGGCCCAGGGGTCGCTCCTCGACATCGACCACGGCAGCTATCCATACGTGACCAGCTCGAACAGCAGCGCGGCGGGGATCGCGGCCGGCTCGGGCATCCCGACACGCCACATCGACCGCTGGATCGGGATCGTCAAGGCCTACACGACTCGCGTCGGCGGGGGGCCCTTCCCGACCGAGCTGCATGACGAAATCGGCGAGCGGATCCGGCGGATCGGCCGCGAGTACGGCACCGTGACCGGGCGTCCTCGCCGTTGCGGCTGGTTCGACTCCGTCGCGGCGCGTTACTCGGCCAGGGTCAGCGGCTCGACCGAGATCGCCGTGATGCTGCTCGATGTCCTCAGCGGCCTGAAAGAAGTCCGCGTGGCCGTCGCCTACGAGGACGAGAACGGCAAGGCCGTCAACGACATGCCGGGCCAGCTCGCCAACCTCGAGCGCTGCCGCCCGGTCTTCGAGACGATGCCCGGCTGGGACGACGACCTGACGGGCGTCCGCTCGTGGTCGGACTTGCCCGAAGCGGCCCGCAACTACGTCAAGTTCCTCGGCAAGCAGATCGGCGTGCCGGTCTCGATCGTCTCCGTCGGCCCGGAACGGAGCCAGACGATCGTGCTGAAGGAAGGCGACGGCAAGTGACCTGATCCTTCCCGAAGTGTGGCGATTCCCCGCCCAATCCTCTTCGACGGATAGACAGAGAGCCCATGACGAACGCCTCCATCACCGAAGAAGGTCGCGCGAGGATCGCTGCGCTCGGTTTGAAGGCCGAGCAACTGCCCAGGCACGTCGCCATCATCATGGACGGGAACGGCCGCTGGGCCCAGAACCGAGGGTTCCCCCGGATCGTGGGCCATCGTCGCGGGATCCAGAGCGTCCGCGCGGTGGTCGAGGAAGGCTGCCGGCTCGGCCTCGAGCAACTGACGCTCTACTGCCTCTCGGTCGAGAACTGGAAGCGGCCCCCGCGCGAGCTCAAGTTCCTGCTCCGCCTCTTCCGCCACTTCCTCGTGGTGGAACGCCAGGAGCTCATGGAGCAGAACGTCCGCCTCACCATGATCGGCCGGCGCGAGGGGCTGCCGCCGGACGTGCTCGAGGAGTTCGATCGCACGGCCGCCGAGACGTCCCGGAACACCGGGATGTGCCTTTGCCTCGCCGTCAATTATGGCGGCCGGACGGAGATCGCCGACGCCGCCCGCAAGCTTGCCGAGGACGTGCGCTCGGGTGTCGTCCAGCCGGACTCGGTCGACGAGAGCCTCTTCGCCTCTTACCTGTCGACCGCCGGGCAGTCGGATCCCGACCTCTTGATCCGCACCGCCAGCGAAATGAGACTGAGTAACTTCCTCCTCTGGCAGGTCTCCTACTCCGAGATCTGGGTGACGGACGTCCTCTGGCCCGACTTCCGGGGGGACGACCTGCTCGCGGGGTGCCAGGCGTTCGCGGCTCGAGAGCGCAAGTTCGGAGGGCTGCCCGCCGCCGCGACCTCGCTGACGGCCCAGTCCGACTGAGTCTCGAAGACGACTGGCGGACGACTTCGGATGTCGAACGAGTGGCGGCCGGTCAGGCAGGCTGTCTGTCTGATGGACGGGTCGCCGGAGATGTACACGACCTCGACGCAGAGCCGAACCGCCTCGACCATCAATTACGCGTCCCCCTCCGTCCAAGAGCCACTCCACCATGCTTAGCACTCGTCTGACGATCGGCCTCACCATGGTCGGGGCGATCCTCTTCATCCTTTGCGTCGACGAGTGGTTCTTCCCCTGGTATCCCGCCTGGTTCCTGCTGGCGATCGTCGCGCTCGGGCTCGCCTCGCTCGAGCTCGTGGCGCTCCTGGCGAACTCGGAGATGCGGTCGTCGGGGAACACGGTCTTCGGCGGGATCATGGCCCTGATCATCGCGAACTGGGCCCCTCACCTCGCCCATCAACTCACCCACCCCGCGCGACTCCCCGCCCCGCTGACGTTCGACCCGCTCACGCCCATCAACGCGATCGGCTGGCCGCTGCTTACGTACGCAGGAGTGATCATGGGTGCATTTCTGATCCAGAGCGTCCAGTTCCGCAAGCCGGGCAGCACGATGACGTCGATCGCGGGGAGCATCCTGTCGGTGTCGTATGTGGGGATTCTCGGCAGCTTCATCATCCAGATGCGCTGGTTCGACGGCCAGTATCACGGGATCATCCCGCTCGCCTATATGATCGCCACGGCCAAGGGGACGGACACAGGCGCCTACACGGTGGGCCGCATCGCGGGTCGGCACAAGCTCTGGCCCGAGATCAGCCCGAATAAGACGATCGAGGGGGCGATCGGCGGACTCTTCGCCGGGATCGGGGCCTCGCTGATCGTCGCCGCGGTTGCGCGCTACCTTTTGCAGGTCCCCACCTTGAGCTGGCAGGCCGCGGCGGGCTTCGGCTTCCTCGTGAGCACGGCCGCCCAACTCGGCGACCTCATGGAGTCGATGATCAAGCGGGATTGCGCCCAGAAGGATGCGTCCTCCGCCGTCCCCGGGTTCGGCGGGGTCCTCGACGTGCTCGACTCCTTACTTTTCGCCGCCCCAGTCGCCTTCACCTACTGGCTGGCCTTCGGCCCCTGAGTCTCGCCTCGGTCGTGATGTGACCTCAGCCGGCGTCCTCGACGTGATGAGAACCTTGCGCCCGGCGAACGTGTCTTCAATTCTTCGGTGTGGGACGAGGCCCGATGCACCCGTCGGCCCTAACCCCATGAAGGATTGGTGTGGGATTTGCGGATCAGTGTGTGGATTCGTCAGGCGAGAGGACATTGCCTTTTTCGGCCACGCTGCTCCATAATAGTAACTTGCCGGCCGACGACTCGGTGCTCTGCTCAGTCTCACGGATGTGAATCACCGGGCCGTCAGGGTTCAGGTCGGCGAAAGGCGAGGCATGTCGGAAGCTACGATCAGTCTCGAGGGTCAGGACGAAGAACTGGCTGTCTTCGGCAGTCGCGACCAATTCCTCCGGCAGATTCGCGACTCGCTGGGCGTCAAGGTGCTCGCCCGCCATGGCGAGGTCCGCGTCGAAGGGGAACAAGACCGAGTCGAACAGGCTCGCCTGGTCTTCGAGGAACTCCGGGCTCGTCACCGCAAGAAACGCGTCATCTCCTCCGAAGAGGTCGCCGACCTCATCGAGTCGATGCAACGCTCGAACGACCCCGACCGGTTAGAGAACGTCGAAATCCGCGAAGGGAGCCGCCTGGTCAGGCCCCGCACCGACGGCCAGGCCCGTTACCTCAGGGCCTTGCGCGAGCATGAACTGGTCTTCTGCGTGGGCCCTGCCGGCACGGGCAAGACCTATCTTGCCGTCGCCATGGCCGTCTCGGAGATCCGCCGGGGCAAGATCAAGAAGATCGTCCTCGTCCGCCCAGCCGTCGAGGCCGGGGAGCATCTGGGCTTCCTTCCCGGCGACCTCGAAGCCAAAATCAATCCTTATCTACGCCCGCTTCTCGATGCCTTGCATGATTTGATGGATTACAACCAGATCCGTCGCTACATGGGCAACGACCTGATCGAGATCGCTCCGCTCGCCTACATGCGTGGGCGGACCTTGAACGACGCCGTGATCATCCTCGACGAGGGGCAGAACGCCACCGTGCCGCAGATGAAGATGTTCCTGACGCGCATGGGGCAGAATGCCCGGATCGTGGTGACGGGCGACGTGACGCAGGTCGACCTGCCGCCGGCCACGCAGAGTGGCCTGGCCGACGCGGTCGAGCGACTCCGCGACGTCCCGGGCGTCGGGATCGTCTGGCTCGATCAGAAGGATATCGTGAGGCACCCGCTGGTCCAGGCCATCGTCAACGCTTACGAAAACAGTGAGCCGGTCAAGGATCCGGACCTTGGCATGACGAGCGTCGTCGCGCCCGATCCGTCTCCCAAGGCCGGACCTTCCGCCTCGGGATGAGGCGGGGCGAGGGGGGAATCACCTCGCCGGAGCCGAGCCGGAGTCGGCCCGGTGCATCCCGGCGTGGGACGGGGATCGACCCTGTTGACCACGCATGCCTGAGATGCATCCATGAGCTTTGGTAAACGTCGTTCCAAACTTACCCGGGCCCAACTGAGGCCCACCAATCCGATCGCCCTCCAACAAGGTCGTCAGGCCCGGCAGCGAAGCCGGCTGGCACGCTTGGCTATCGTCGGTGTCACGGTGCTGGTCACGGCCGCCATCGTGCATGGGTCCGGCCCCCCCTTCACCTACCGGCTCGGCCAGCGCCCGGATCGAGAGATCCGCGTCAACGTGCCGGAATTCAAGCGCCAGAATCAGAAGAAGACCAACTCCGAGCGTCAGGCCGAGGTCGACCAGGTCCCCCTGGCCATGATCAACGACCCCACGCCCCTCCGCGACCTCTCCGAGCGCCTCGACGACCTCATCGTCGCGATTACCAAGGCCCCCGCCCTCGACTCCCTGCCCGGGAACCTGCGAGCGACCTGGAAGCTCAACGCCGAAGCCTTCGACACGATCCGGGCCGAAACCGAGACCCAGGAGGAGCGCGAGGCTGTCCATCGCCAACTCATGGAGGCGTTCGCCCCCCTGCTCCGCGACGGCGTCCTCGGCTATGACACGCTACCTCGCCACGAGGAGTCGAGCCGGACCCTCTCGGTCCGCACCCTGGGCCAGAGCCCCGAGGAAGCCCATGACGTCACCCGCGAGCGCGTCGTGCCGGAACGGGTCGCCAAGCCCGAGGGGACGGTCAGCCGCGAGTTCGTCAAGGCCTTCACCTCCGAGAAGCTCGGCACCACCCTCTTCCGGTTGATCGCTGAAAAGCTCGCCGGGACGCCGACCCTCACCTACGACGAGCATTACACAAGCCGTCAGCGTGAGATCGCCTGGGAGAAGGTGAACAAGGTCTACGACACCTATCATCAGGGGGATGTCCTCGTCGAGCAGGGGCAGAAGATCGAGGAAGAGCAGCTCATCCTCCTCCGCCTCGAGAACGATGCCGCCAAGCGCCTGCTCACGGTCGGCGACCGGGTGCGCCGGGCCGGCTCGATCATCTTGATCGTCTCCGCCCTCTTTACGCTCACGGGTTTCTACGTGGTCCGCCACGAACCCCAGATCGCCTTCGACCTCAAGCGGATCGCCGCCCTTTGCGGCCTCGTCGTGGTCTCGATCGCGCTCGTCCGCCTCGTCTCGCTCCAGCCGTGGGATGCCGAGCTCATCCCGGTCGCCAGCGCGACGATGATCCTGGCCATCGCCTACAACCCGCACTTCGCGCTGATGGTCACCTTCGCGCTGTCCCTGCTCACGACGTTTGCACTTGGGACGGGGATTGCCCATTTCCTCGTCCTCATGGGAGGGACGGCTGCCGGGGCCTTGACGCTCACCGAGGTGCGCACTCGAACCAAGCTGATCAAGGTCGGGGCGACCGCTGCGGTTGCCTACTTCCTCCTCACCTGGGCCACGGGGCTCTGGCAGGATCAGCCGCTCAGCTTGATCCTGAGCGACAGCCTCTGGCGTGCCGGCTGGGGACTGATGGCCGGATTCTTCCTGGGCGGCAGCTTGCCGTTCGTGGAAAACGCCTTCGGCATCGTGACAGGCATTAGTTTGCTCGAGCTCGGCGACATCACGCACCCATTGCTCCAGGAGCTCGTCCGACGCGCCCCGGGCACTCACAACCATTCGATCACGGTCGGTGCGATCTCCGAAAGCGCGGCCGAGAGGATCGGTGCCAATGCCGTCTTGGTTCGCATCGGGGCCTATTTCCACGACATCGGCAAGATGCTCAAGCCCCATTATTTCGTGGAAAATCTCGCGGGTGCCGCGAACCGCCACGCTAATCTCGCCCCAGCAATGAGCACGCTCATCATCATCGGACACGTGAAGGACGGGGTCGACCTGGGCCGACAGCACCACCTGCCCGAGCAGATCATCGACCTGATCGAGCAGCACCACGGGACGACCCTAGTCGAATATTTCTATCACGAGGCGAACCGTCGGAATGACGGCAACCCCGACGCGGCCGCGATCCAGGAGCGGGCCTTCCGCTACCCGGGGCCCAAGCCCCAGTCGAAGGAGGCGGGCATCCTGATGGTGGCCGACGCCGTGGAGAGCGCCAGCCGGACACTCTCGGAGCCGACCCCCGCCCGCATCGAGGGCCTCGTCCGCGACCTGATCGAGAAGCGTTTACGCGATGGCCAGTTCGACGAATGCGGGCTGACGCTCCGCGAGATCGGCGAAATCCGAGAAAGCCTGATCAAGTCGTTGATCGGCATCTACCACGGTCGAGTCAAATATCCCGAGCAGCGGACCGCGTGATGGACAACAAGGCGACTACCGAGAGCGCCATCGAGGTCGAGATCAGCGACAATCAACGTTTCCTCGACGTCGATCGCGAGGCGCTCATCGGCCTCGTCCGACGCACGCTCGGGCACGAGAAGATCGAACAGGCCTCGATTTCGCTGGCCCTGGTCGATGACGCGACCATTCATGAGGTCAATCGTCGCCACCTCGAGCATGATTGGCCCACGGACGTGATCACATTCCCGCTTTCAGACCCGGATGAGCCGGTGCTCGCGGGGGAACTCGTCGTCTCGACCGAGATGGCGGCGACGACCGCAAAGCGAGCCGGGGTTGACCCCTGGGCCGAGCTTGCGCTTTATGTGGTCCATGGTTTGCTCCACCTTTGTGGCTATGATGACCATTCCGCCGAAGACCGGGAAGCGATGCGCAGTCGCGAAGACGCGATCCTGGCGGGCGAAGGTCTGACCAACACGTTTCCTCTCATCGGGCTCGCCGAGACCGATACTCCAGGACGGGAGAGCACGCGGTGGCCGCTCTAAATTGGGGAGCGACGTTGATCCTGGGACTCCTCGTCCTGGCAGCGCACCTCGTTTCGGTCATGTTGGCCAAGGCGCTACGAACCTATTCGAGGAGCCGCCTGGAGGCCCTCTGCCTCGCCCGAGGGAATGAGGCCCGAGCGGACGAAATCGCCCATCAGGACGTACGCACGGAGCTTAGCGCCGAGACCCTTGCCGTGGTCACCGGGCTCACCCTGGCGGCGCTCCTGGGCGTCACGGTCGATCGCACGGCGCCACACCTCGCGAATGAGGCAATCATCGCCATCGCGTTGATGATCGGGGCCCTTGGTTACGTCCTGGCCGGCGTCGGCGGGCGCATCTACGCCGAGAACGTGATCTATACGCTCTGGCCGGCCAGCCCGATGCTCCGAACCGCGACCACGCCGTTGACGCTCGGCTGGACGCTCGTGGAACGGCTGGCTCGACAGCTTTCCCGCTCCTACGACGTCTCGCCCAGGCCCGCCAGCGTCGAGGTCGAGGTGCCAGCTGAAGGGGGCGAGGCCGAAGACCTCGAGGCCGACCTGCCCGAGTCCGCTCGCCAGATGCTCCAGCACGCGATCGAACTGACACGCCAGGATATCTCCGAGATCATCACGCCGAGGTCCTCGATCGTCTCGTTGCCCTCGTCGATCTCCTCCCGGGGGGCCGCGGCGACTTTCAGCGAGACGGGGCTGAGCCGGATCCCGATCTTCGGCGAGAACCGCGACGACATCGTCGGGATCCTCTACGCCAAAGACCTCTTCCCCAGGATGACCGAGGCGTCGGATCCCGACACGGTCGTCCCGCGCAAGCTGGTCCGCCCCGCGTATTGCATCCCCGAGACGAAGAACGCCTTCGAGCTCCTGAACGAGTTCCGCTCGAAGCGGACCCAGATCGCCATCGTGCTCGACGAGTACGGCGGCGTCTCCGGGCTGATCACCCTCGAGGATCTCCTGGAACAGCTCGTCGGCGTGATCGACGACGAGCACGACCCGCCCACGCCGGCCGACGTGATCATCCCGGTAGGCCCCGGGCGCTACGAGGTCGACGCGACCCTCTCGCTCGAACACCTCAACGAGCGGCTGCGCCTCCACCTGCCGACGGATGAGGACTTCCTCACGCTCGGGGGCCTGGCCTTCCACGCGCTCGGCCGCCTGCCCGAGCGCGGGGCCTCGTTCCGGCAATACGGCGTCGAGTTCACGATCCTCGAAGTCGCCGACCACACGATCCGGCGCGTGCTCGTCGACCTCCAACCTTCCACGGTGAGCAGCTCGAGCAACTGAGGCCCAGCCCGCGCCGCGGCGCCTGGCCGCTTCCCAAACAATTCCCGAAACGACGGCAGTTCGACGTGCCCAAGCCAAGGCGTACGTTGGACTACCGTCGTCTCGGCCGTTTGGTCTTCTACGATTCGGCCACATCGTCGATATTCCGGGCTCGGCCGACCTTCATCAACTCTTCGCTCGGCGGGTGGGAGTGGCTTCGTGGCCAGCGTTCGTACGCTCGGGATCGTGGTGCGGTCGACCGACGTGTTCGAGACGAGTTCCGTCGTCACGATCTTCACGCGCGAGATCGGCAAGGTCTCCGCGCTGGCCAAGGGGGCGCGGCGGCTCAAGTCGCCGCTCCAGGGTGGCCTTGACCTCCTGGATGTTTCCGATATCGTGTTGCTCCACAAGGCGACCGAGGCGCTCGACCTGGTAACCGAGGCCGTGGCCCTCGAACGCTTTGGCTCACTTCGCCGCGATCTGGCGGCCCTTTATGCCGGCTACTACATCGCCGAGCTGCTGTCGGACCTGACCGACTTCAACGATCCGCACCCCAGACTGTTCGACGCGGCCGCGATCACCTTGCGGCAACTGGGCGACCCGCTCTTGCGGTCGAGGCGAGTGCTCCGGTTCGAGTTGGCTTGCCTGAGGGAGTTGGGCTCGATGCCGATGCTGGATGCCTGCGCACACTGCGGCCAGTACGTCGAGGCGCGAGGGGATACCTTCGCGTTCGGCCTGGCGACGGGCGGAGTCCTCTGCCCCGAGTGTCGACCGGGCCAGCCTCACGTCGCGACGCTCACGGGGCGGACCCTGGACGCGATCCGGATCCTGGCCAGCCCCGGCAACGATTGGCGCGACCTGGATCCGAGCCCTTCGGCCTTGCAACCGGTGCGGACGACCCTGGGGAGCATCGTCAGCCACCTCATGGGTCACCGGCCACGTCTCTTGCCTTTTCTGGGAGTCTGATCGATGGACCTGGCGAACCGGCATCCCGAACCTGGCCAAGGCCGACGAACGCGGCAATGGCTGGGCGCTGCCCTCGTCCTCCTGGGGACGGCCTCGTCTACCGGTTGCCTTAGCAGCGGGAGCACCCTGACTGCCTGGCGCATGGGGCGCGACTCGTCGCTGTCCAAGGCCCCGACCAAGGAGGAGGTCGGCGACGACCGCAACCTGATGGCCCGCTGGCTCAGCCCCAAGGCGAGCCCCTACGGCAAGGCCGAGCAGAGGTCGACCCTCGTCCTCGGCTCCGACGGCTGGAGCCCGATCAAGACCCAGTCGAACCCCGAGGCCGATGCCGAGTTCCAGGCGGCCGAGAAGCTCTTCCAGCAAGGGAAACTCGCCGAGGCCGAGACCGCCTTCAAGTTGATCGCCAAGAACCGCAAGGGCTCCCCCTGGGGCGAGCAGGCCCAGTTCTACGTCGCCGAGAGCCAGTATCAGCGCGGGAACCTCGTCGCCGCGCACACGAGCTTCGAACAGCTCTTCGCCGACTATCCGGGTACCGAATACATCGACAAGCTCGTCAGTCGCGAGTACGCGATCGGCGAGACCTGGCTCGCCCAGAGCGATCCCAAGACGCCCGCCCAGAAGAAGCTCCCCTGGTACTCCCGCTTCAACGGCCAGCAGCCGATGCTCGACCCGCATGGCGATGGCCTTCAGGCGCTCGAGCACGTCCGGCACCATGACCCGACCGGCCCCCTGGCCGACGACGCCGTGATGCGGATCGCCCATCAATACATCAAGGATGGCGACTACGAGATGGCCGCCATGCACTACGACCAGCTCACCACCGACCATCCCAAGAGCGAGTACGTCCAGGAGGCCCAGCTCGCGAGCATCGACTCTCGGATCAAGTCCTACCTCGGACCCGAGTACGACGGCAGCGGCCTTGAGAAGTCGCGGGAGCTGATCAAGCAGACGATGGCGTCCTTCCCGGACCGACCCGGGCAGAACGAGAAGCTCTACCACACCCTCGACATCATCAACGACGCCGAGGCAGAACGTACATTCAAGGTCGCCGAGTATTACAAGCGCACCAACAAGATCACCTCGGCCGAATTCTACTTCGGCAAGGTCCGGCAACGTTGGCCCAAGAGCTCTTGGGCCGAGAAGTCCAAGACGGAACTCGCCTCGCTGGCCAAACTGCCCCGTAAGGAATTCGCCCCGAGCAAGATCATGAGCCAGCCCGCGAGCTCGGATCCGTTCAGCGGCGGCATGGGTGGCATGGGTAGCGGCGGCATGGGTGGCATGGGTGGCGGCGGTATGGGTGGTATGGGGATGGGGCCTGGTGGCATGAATTGATCGCGAGTTGTCCGTCCGCCAGCGACAATTCCGATCTCCAAGGAGGGTCCGGATGAGTTCCCGACGACGTCAGATCGAACAACCCACGCGACGAGACCTGCTTCGGCTTGCCGGCCTCTTCCTCGTCGCCGAGGCCGGCTGCGGCTACTCGATCCGGCCCCCCTACGACACCAGCATCCGCACGGTGTACGTCCCGGTCTTCCGGTCGCTCACGTTCCGTCGCGAGATCCAGCTCCAGCTCACGGAACTCACGATCAAGGAGATCGAAAAACGGACCCCTTACAAGGTGGTCGGCACGCTGGAGCAGGGAGATACGATCCTCGAGGGGACCATCAACTACGCCGACAAGAACACGGTCGTCGAGAACCCGGACAACATGCCTCGTCAGCTCACCGCGATGGTGAATGCCTCGGTCAACTGGGTCCACAACCCGCCGCTTGACTACGAGAAGAACCGGGCCCCGACGGTCGTCGCCGAGACGGTGAACTTCGCACCCGAAGTCGGCGAGACCTCGATGACCGCCTTCTACAACACGTGCCAGAACCTGGCGACCCAGATCGTCGACATGATGGAAGTCGCCTGGTCCGTCGAGGAAGCCTGATCACCAGGCCACCTTGCGGATCCGAGATCAAGCGGATGCCGGCGCACATCCGCCGCGGAGCAGTCCTCCTGAGGCCCCGGCGTCGTCAGTTCGCTGACGGCGCCGGGGCCCGCGCCTTTCTGGCACGCCTCAATGTGTCGAGATGTCCGCGAACCCTTCAGGCTCAGGCTCAGGTTCGACGGCCCCTGAGTTCGTCGCGAGCGCGAGGGCTCGTTTCCTCGGGGTTGTTGCGCCCTTCGCCTCATCGCCGGCCGCCTTGGGAGTTCGCTTCGCCCTGGGCTTCCACCAGATGACGATCCCCGTGACGGCGAGGCCCGCGGGGACGAGGCTGACGAGGAGCCAGACCGACTTGATGATGAGCCCGAACGTCCGGTTGAAATAGACGCCCCAGGCACCGATGTGCATATGTCGATTCCAGGAGACCACGTCGTCGCCGAAGGAGCGGGTCCTGTAGCTGTGCTCGAGCAGCAGGTCCCCCGTCTGCGGGTGGAGCGAGACGAAAGACCGCCCGATGTCGCGGGGCTCTCCCGTCGGCCGACGCTTCGTGAGCCGGATCGGCTCACCGGGCTTGGCCGGGAAGACGACGAAGGTCGGGAACGTCTCCGGCATGGCCTCGTTGGATCGGGCGATGATCCTGTCGAGATTCATGGGGGGCACCCCGGCGATCGGCCTGGCCTTCACCAGCCTCGGCAAGGGCTTGGTGAAGGTCAGCTTGTAGATCAACGGGTGTAGCACTGTGTGGAAGGTGAACACGCACCCCGTCAGGGCGATCACGCAGAGGATCGGCGTCGCGTAGAAGCCGACCGCGCGGTGGGCGTCGTAGTTGATCGTGCGCCAGTGACGCTTGAGGCGGACCTTGAAGCCGGCCCCCTTGTCCTTGCCCGTCGGCCACCAGAGCACGAGCCCGCTCGCGAGCAAGGTCAGCAGGATCGCCGACGCCGTGCCGCCGATGTAGCCCCCCCACGTCAGCAGGAAGTTCGTATGGAGATATCGGAGGGTTCCGATCAACGACGAGGCGGACGGACGGGAGCCGAGGACCTTTCCCGTATACGGATCGACGAAGATCTCGAGCGGCCGCGCCGACTTCGACGCGGTATCGCGGGCGTAGAGGAGGCCGGCCTGATCCGGGAGGAAAGGCAAGAACATGCTGATCATCTGATGACCGGGGAAGGCCGCCCTGGTGGATTCGAGCAGATCCTGATAGGGCTTGCGTGCCTCGCCGGGCTTGACGATCCAGAGGTGAGGGTCGAGCCAACGGTCCAGCTCGGGCTCGAAGACGAGCACGGCGCCGGTGAGCCCCAGGAGGATCACCGGGAGCGCCGCGATCAGGCCCAGGACCAGGTGGATCCGGTTGGTCAGACGCCTCCATTTGAGGAATCGTTTCATCACGATCGCCGCCTCCTTCGGAGTTCGCCCGGGGGGAGAGAAGGCCTACTGGGGCAAAGCCTGGATCTTGCGAGCCGGCTTGGGCGCCTTGGAATCGACGTCGAGCTTGAACGGCTCGAGGTCGTTCTCCTTGCGCCCGACCTGGACCTTGAACGTCGACGCCTTCGGGTTCTGGAAACGACCCCCGAGGCGGTCGTAGGCCGAGGGGCCGTTCTCCGACGACCAGAAGAAGGTGACCAGGTACTCGCCGGGGATGGCCCCGTCCTTGTCGGCGTTGGTCGAGAGCGTGAAACGCCCCTCGGCATCGGTCACGGCGACGGGCCTGGAGGCATTACCGGGGGCGTTCGCGTCGGAGTTGTGGAAGGTCACGGCCATCATCTCGGCCGGCTTGCCGTTGACCAGTACCGAGCCCCGGACCGGGTACTTCTCGAGCCCGTCCGACTCCTCGCCGCAGCCGGCGACTGATAAGAGCGCGATGAGGGCGACGGCAACACGCCGCGCCAGGGCCTCAGTACTGGTCGGCACTGAGCACCTCACCCTGGTCGCGCGAGACGAGCTGATGGAGTACGACGGCGGCGATCGTCTTCTTGAGGAAGCGGACGCTGCCGTCGGCCATCGCGATGTTCGAGCCCCCGGCGTGGAAGCTGTAGACGTTGCCGCCTCCGTTGTTGCAATTCACCACGCAGTTGCCGCCGAATTGGATCAGGCCGTCATAGCTCCAGCCCCGGAGCGAGAGCCGGTTCAGGCCGCCCATGTGCCCCATCGCCGTCCAGGGGAGCCCCGCGACGGTGATCGGCGTCCCCTTGGGGCCGTAGAGCTTGGCGCCACCCGTCATATCCATGAACAGGAGCGTGTTCGACAGCCCGTCCGTGACCGACGCGGGCCGGACCGGCATCGAGCCGGAGTAGGCGATGACCCCCTGCGCAGCGTTCCCGGAGAGGTCCGTGTTGACAAACGAGTTGGCGCTCACGGCATAGTCGACGGTGGCCGAGCGGAAGGTCCCGCCGGCCGCGATGTTCGCCATCGCATAGCTGGCGGTGAAGTCCTCGACGTCCCCCGCGAGCGACGACGGGCAGCGGAACGCCTTCACGGACGTCTGAGAGACCGTCGTGTTCTGCGGCTCGGTGAAATTGAAGCCGAAGTTCCAGCTATTGAAGAGGGGTTGCTGCTCCATGAACGGTGCGAGCCCCAGCGTCCAGCTCGAGATGTTGACCTGCCCCCTCGGGAACGTTACCACGAACTGGCCGAGGCAGAACGTGCTATTCACGTCGACATAATTGTGCGTGGCGAGGGCCAACTGCTTGAGGTTGTTCGAGCACTGGGCTCGTCGAGCTGCCTCGCGCGCGGCTTGGACCGCCGGGAGCAGGAGGCTGATGAGCACGGCAATGATGGCGATCACCACCAGCAACTCGATGAGCGTGAACGCCGCTCGCCGACCTAGCAGGGCCACTCGTTGGAGAATCATGGTTGAAAACTCTTTCGACTTTCGGGGGGAATGACGCCCCCGGTCTGCAATCGACCCGGGCGTCTCAGGCGGGACCTTGCCTTTGGCAGGATGTGAGAACCACTCAGATCTCAAGGTTGCATGTCGTCAAATGACATTGAGTGTCAGTCTCAGTGGTTGGTCAGTATGCCAACGCCCGGGAGGCACTTTCAAGGGGCCAGCAGGGAATTCTCCGTGAGGAATTCAGGATTCGCCGACCTGGAGGGAAATGGGAAGGCCCGCCCGGCGACACTTGCGAGTCGCCGGGCGGGCCGGAATGTGCGGCTGTCTTTAGCCTGAGGGCGTCCTAATTCATAGGAGACGCCCCGGCCGGCCTTAGAGGGTGAAGTGGAAGGTCTTGGCGACGAGTCGCCAGAGCCACCAGCCGAGGGTCGAGGTCCCCCCGTCGATCTTGGCGAAGCCGCGGAGGCCGGGCTGGAGGGCGAGGTCCTCGTTCTCGACCGGGATGATGATCTCGAAGACGGCGTTCAGCGGCTTGGCGGCGTTCGTCTTGGGATCCTGCTTCGTGGCGATTTCGCCGCCGGCGAGGTTCGAGAGTTCGGGCGGGATCTCGTCCTGGGTCTTCTGTGCGATCTCGCCGACCTTGCTCCTCAAGGTCATCTCGGAGTCGCCGTAGATCTTCAGCCAGGCCTTGCGGTCGAGGCGGATGAGGTCGACGTCCGACTGGTCGAGGAGGAGATGGGCTTCGAGCTTGTGGGGGTCGGCCACCTCGCAGAAGGGCTTGCCCGGCTTGACCCACTGGCCGATGGTCTCGGGATGGGGCACGCCCATGACCATGCCGTCGCGCTGGGCGACCAGGGTGAGCTTGCTGATCTGCTCGATGACCTTCTCGATTGCCGGCTCGAGGTCATCGGCCATCACCTCGTGCTGCTTGCCGATGGCGCGGTGGTCGTTGTTGGAGCTGGTGAGGAACCAGCGGGCCTTCGCCGAGCTGGCCATCTGCTGCTCCTGGAGCTGGATACGTTCGCGGATCTTCTCCGGGTTGGAGAGCTTCGCGATGACGGTATCCTTCTTGACCCATTCGCCGTCCCGGACGTTCAACTCGACGAGACGTCCCGGGGACTCGGCGTACACTTCATCGGGTTTGGCCGCGGTCAGCACCAACGTCCCCTGGACCCGGAGCGGCGTCGGGATCAGGAGGATTCCGGCCAATGAGGCCACGGCGATCGCCGCGAAGGCCGCGGCCCTTGCCTTTTTCACCTTACGCATCCTCCCTGGGGTGCGGATGAACTTGATGGACTGGTAAAGCGGCATCCCGATGAGCGGGACCAGCGAGCCGACCGCCATGATGGCGCTGATGGAGCCCAGCTTGTAGGGCTGGAGGAACTTGTAGAGGAAGAACAGGATGCTGAAGGTCACGACCCAGCGGTAGATGTAGCTGGCGATCGCGTAGAAGACGAACAGGGCCCGCCGGGCCCTCGGCATGTAGCTCTGGACCGGCACCTCGAGCCCGAGCACCTTCTCCTGGAAGAGGTAGGTGAAGAACTGGGCGCTCTTGATCCGCAGGTTCGGGATCTCGAGCCAGTCGGCCATGACGTAGTAGCCGTCATAACGCAGCAGCGGGTTGGCGTTGAAGAGGATGGTGTTGACCGAGCAGATGAACATGGTCGCCAGGCAGAGGCTGTTCAAGAGCCCCTGCTCGGTATTCCACCAGACGAACGTGGCGAGGCTGGCGAGGAAGCATTCGACATAGATGCCGGCCGCCGAGATCCAGATGCGCTTCCACTTGTTGGGCAGCAGCCAGCTATCGGTCACGTCGCAATAGAGGGCCGGCGTGAGGACCAGGAAGAGCATCCCCATCTCGTGCACCTCGCCGCCGAAGTGCTTGGCGGTGAGCCCGTGCCCGAACTCGTGGATGATCTTGATGATCGCCAGACTGATCCAGAAGTAGAAGATCGTGCGCCAGTTGAAGAAGCTCTGGAATTCCGGCAGCTTGGCGCTGAAGGTCGTCCACTGGCTGACCACCAGCGTCAATGCGGCGAGCATCATGCCGACGCTGAACGTGACGAAGAACGGCGTGAAGAGCCAGCGGAAGTAGGGATACATCCCCGTCAGCATCTTCTCGGGGTCGATGACGGGGATCTTGATGTAGAGGATGTTGGCGAGGAACTGCCAGACCTTCTTCCACCGGTTCTTGCGACGGCGGCGGATGAGGACCTTGGCCTGCTCGGGGCTGTCGATGAGGGCGAGCCCGGCCTCGTGCAACTGAGCGGTGAAGCGAGTGAGGTCGTCGATGGAGATGGTCTGCGGGCGGTACTTGCGCTCGAACGCCCGCTTGACGTCCTGGAGGGTGTTCTTGCCGTCGAGCTGCTGGAGCAGGAAATACTCTTCGATCTTGAATCGAAAGTATTTGAGCGCGATGGGGTCCTTGATGACGTAGTGCGTCATCCCTTCGTAGAACTGCGGCTGCACAATGAGATCGGGCCGGAGCTTCACCTTGAGGTGCTCGGCGGCTTGCCCCATCGGGGCCCCGGGCGACATGGTTGGGGCGGAACTCATCGGTCGGCAGCCCTCGGCTCAGTTCGGAAGGCGAACGTCAGATCATCACGGGTCAAGGCTTGGGCCGGACAATTGGTCGGGACGAGGTCGGGCGGATGCTTGCGGATCGCGCCCCCGAGACCGCTCCGGCTCGCCGAGGCCGCCCCCGTGATGGGAGAGGCCTCGGCCGACGGTCGGGTCGACCGGCCCAGCGGGCCGATCAAGGGTTCGTCCGGGCGCCGGCGGTCCTCGTCGGCACCTCGTCGGAGAGATAGATGGTCATCACGGCCTTGAGGCCAGGGCGGAGCTCGTGATCCTTGTTCTCGACCTCGGCGAAGACGCGCACGGCGGATTCGGCGACGGCCTGGATCTGGGGGTCGACGAACGTGATCTTGCCCCGGAACTTCTTCTGCTCGATGGGGTTCGGGGCGCCGCCGCGGACGTCGACGAGGCGGGGCTGGACCTCGATGATCTGCCCTTCCTTGACGCGGTAGGCGTATTCGAGCGGGACGTAGGCGAAGCAGCGGAGCTTGTCCATGTTGCCGAGGCGGACGACGGCCTCATTGGCCCGGATGCTCTCGCCCGGGGACTTGAGCCGCTCGAGGACGATCCCGTCGAACGGGGCTCGGATGGTGTGCTCCTCGACCGCCTGCTTGGCGAGGGCGAGGTCGGCGGCGTCGATCTTCCGCTTCTCGATGGCCTCGTGCCGCATGGCCTCGGCCACCTTGACCTCGGCCTCGGCCTTCTGCATCTCCTCCTTGGAGACCATGTCCTTGTTGCGCTGGTTGAGCCGGACGCTCGTCGCCAGGACGGACAGGGCGAGCTCACGCTGGGCCAGGGCCTTCTCCTCGGCGGCGGTGCTCTTGTAGATCTGGACCGCCTTCTCGACCGTCAGGTCGGCGGTCTCGTGGTGGAGGTAGCCGATCGGCTTCCCCTTGGCTACGACCATGCCGTGGTCGAGCTCGATGCGTTCGATGACGCCCTCGCGGAGGGCGGCGACGTCGGACTTCTCGACCCACTCGATCTGGGCGTCGTCGACGACCAGGGTTTCCCCGCCACGAGCCGCCGGGGCCGGGTTCTGGCCGAGTGTCGCGAGGGACAGAGTAGTCACGAAGCCCACAGCCAGGGCTGCGGATCTCTTCGGGAAGAACATGGCGAGCCTCCGGGACTCATGCGTGTAAATTGGAGCCTGACAGCAGTTGCGAAGACGGAGCGGGCCGGTCGCCGGGGCGGGAGACTCGCCCCCGGCGAGTCTCGCGGGCGCCCCGCCCCCATCGACACGTCGATCACCAAGACTCACTGCAGGAATGGCCAGCGGAAGAGGACCGTCTCGTAGAAGACGTGGACGACGTCTCGGAGCAACACGTAGGCGAGTCGGGCCTCGCCGCAGTTCACGCGGGCCCGGACCTCGGCCCCGTTCCGCAACTCGACCTTGTGGGAGAGGAAGTCCTGCTGGACCTCCTTGCTGAAGCCCACGGTCACCTTGACGACGTGCTTGGTCTCGACGAGCTCGGCCTTCGACGCGATCCGGGTCACGTACCCCGGGTAGCGGTGCTCGGGGTCGGTCGCGGTCACGAAGTAGGCGGAGAGGCGGGTGCCGACCGGCTTCTTGCCCGCCTTGATGTCCTTCTGGAGCTGGCTCTGGGCGGCCAGGATCGGGCCCATGTCGTCGTCGGGGACCTCGACCTCGAGCACCCAGTCTCCGTCGGTGGCCGCGACGGTGACGAGCTCCTGGCCGATCTCGACGGGCCGGCCGAGCAGGTTCTTCTTCACTTCCCAGGTCGTGACGATGCCGTCCTGAGGCGCGAGGATCTTCAGCGTCTCGAGCTGCTGGTTGATGATCTCGATCTGCTCCTTGGTGCTCCTGGCCGTGATCCTGGCCTCTTGCTCCTGGCCGCGGAGCTGGATCACCTCTTCGGGGCGGCCCTTCAAGGCGACATTCACCTGGGCGCGGAGGTGATTCTCCTGCGACATGGCCTTCTCATGCTCGGCCATCCGCTGCTTCAGCTCCTTCTCGAGCTCCTTGCTCTCGAGGCGAGCGAGGAGGTCGCCGGCCTTGACGCGGGCGCCGTGGACGACCGGCACGTCGACGACGATCCCCTGATACGGGGCATATGTGATCCGACGCTGCTCGGGCAGCAGCGAGCCGCGGCCTTCGATCGTCAGCTTCCAGGGCACGAGTGCCAGGGCGGCGACGATGCCGACGATGAGCAAGAGCACGGCGACGATCTTCGCGAGCATCCGGCCGCGGAAGAACCGCCAGGGGGAGCCGATCGCCTTGAGCGCCGGGAGGAGGAAGATGCGGTCGTGCTCGCGGGCGTTCCAGAGGGCGGTCGAGGAGTGCCTCGAGACGACCTCGGTGCGGGCGTGGGCGTCGGTCGGGGCGAGCTCGTCTCCGATCTGCTCGGCCACGAGGCAGCCGAAGGCGACCCGCTCCTTGTTCGGCTCGGTCTCGGGCTTGTGCAGGATCGTGACGATGACGGCCTTCGAGCCCGACTCGTCGACGTACATTTCCAGGGCGTCGCGGATGTCGGGCGAGAACCCTTCGGTGTTGCCCGTGTAGACGAGGTCTTCGCCCGAGCGGATCACGGCCTTGCAGAGCCTGGTCAGCTCGCGGATCAGGTTGGCCCGCTGCTCGACGACTTCCTGCCCGCTGACGGCCTCGACCATCACGCGGCCGCCGAGCTTCAGCGCGACGCTCAGTCGGTCGCAGCCGACGAGGCGCTTGCCGTCGTTGGCCACGGCATAGGAGGTCTCTCGCAGGTCGAGCGACCCGTGGATCTGGTGCGTGAAGCCTTCGAGCTGGTTCCAGAGCCGCTGCTGCGACATCATCTGTCGCATCTGGCGGTTCTTGAGGTAGTTGCCGGCGAGGTCGCAGAGGTCGCTCACGAAGCGGAGCGTGCTCTTCTGCGTGGCGGCCCGTCGGGTCGGATCCATGAGGATCTCGATCAGGCCGACGACCTGCTTGTCGACCATGAGCGGGGCGAGGATCAGGGAGAACGCGGTCGGGTTGCCGGCGTTGGGCACCCCCTCGATCGTCGCGCCCGGGGGGATGATTTGCGGCTGGGAGGCCTGGATCATGCAGCCCAACAAGGCATCGTGGGGCTGCGTCTTGACCCGACCGTCGAGGAGGCCAGTCAGCCTGAATTCGAGCTGGTGTTGCAGCTTGATGCTGCCGCGGCCGTCGAGGAGCCAGAAGGCGCCGCCGGATGCGGCGACGGCCGCCACGGCGCGATTCAGGAACTCCACGTAGAACTCGGTCGGCTGGATGTCCGACTCGGCGAGATCGGCGATCTCCGCCACCAGCTTGCGGATCTGGTTCTTTGTCTGCTCGAGCAGACCTGGATCAATGGTTTCTTCCGGCATGGTGGTTCCCGCCATTGGGCGCCAAGGTCTGAGTCGACTGACCAGCCAACACCCGCGTCCTCGAATCGATCGCCAGGGAGTCCTGGCGCGGGGTATACGGCACACCTGCAACCGGACAAGTGGTCGGGCGATCTTCCTTACGGATTTTTTTCTTCGCCCCGAGCAGACCGAGAATAGGGGCCGACACCCCCCAAAGTCCCCGCTTATCCACAATGTCTGCTACCGAAACCAACCCGTTCTTGTCGAGAAAAGAGTGACAGTGATAAAATGAGCGTTTTGCGAAAGGAATGGAACGGCGGTGGCCGAGTGCGACTTTGTGACCGGTGGAACGGGACTGCTCGGCAGTCATCTCGCCGAGCGCCTGGTTGCGCGAGGGCGAAATGTACGCGCCCTGGTGCGCCCGGGGAGTGATACGCGTTTCCTCGAGTCGCTCGGCGTCGAACTCGTCCGGGGCGACCTCGCCGACGACAGCGACAAGTTGAGCCGCGCCCTGGATGGCTGCGCCATCCTCTATCACTCCGCGGCCAAGGTCGGCGACTGGGGGACCTGGGCCGAGTTCCAGGCCGGCTGCATCGACGCGACCGAGAACCTCGCCGGCGCCGCCGCCTCGGCCGGAGTCCTGCGATTCCTCCACATCAGCTCCACCAGCGCCTACGGCCATCCCACCGAAGGGGGCCCGCCCATCGCCGAGGACGCCAGCCTCGGCCAGAACGTCTGGTGGCCCTGGGACTACTACACCTGGAGCAAGGTCGAGTGCGAGCGGATGCTGTGGAGGGTCGCCGGGCGCGACCACCTGCCGCTCACGGTGATCCGCCCGAGCTGGCTCTACGGCGAGCGCGATCGCACGACCACGCAACGCCTGATCAACCGGTTGCGCCGCGGCCAGGTCCGCCTGATCGGCCCCGGCGGCAATCCCCTCAGCGCCGTCTATGCGGGGACCGTCGCCGACGCCGCGATCCTCGCCGCCGAGCATCCCGGGTCGGTGGGCGAGGCGTATAACATCACCAATCAAGGGCCGATCACCCAGGAAGAGTTCCTGAATCTCTTCGCGGCCGCCTGCGGCGTGCCCCCGATGCGACGCAGCCTCCCCTATCGCCTCGTCTTCGGTGCCTCGTTCCTGCTCGAGGCCCAGGGACGCCTCAGGCGCAAGAAGGAGCCGCCCCTCATCAGCCGATATGCCACCTGGCTCATGGGGCGACAGCTCGAGTACAGCACCGAGAAGGCCGCGAGGATGCTCGGCTGGAAGCCCGCTTATTCCTACGGCGAGAGCATCGACCGAGCCGTGCGATGGTTCCTCGACCGCGAGACGAGCCGGGCAGGAATCCCGATCGCCTCGGTCTCTTCCTGAGCCCTGACAGGCCGGCTTCACGCAGCAACATCGCTACAACCGGACACGTCGAACTCACTATCATCTCCGAATGCGTGTCCTGGGTCTTGTCGGTCGTGCCGTCTTTGGGCATGATAAAATTAATGGGTTAGGTAATCGGCGGCGGCGGCCTCCCGCGCGTCGACCTGCCGGAAGGCCCGAGAACGCACCCTGCCCTTGCCAGACGGGCGGGAACACATCTTTCCCGAAGCGGCACCGCAAATCCTGCCTCGACACCTAGAGATGAGGGACCGCATGAGACGAATCCTGACGATGACTTCGATCGCGGCCTTGGCACTCGCGATCGGTCCAGTAGGCCTCCTCCGGGCCATCGCCGATGACAAGACGGTCGAGGGCGACCATGAGACGCATGCGGCCAAGGGTCGGCCGTCCGGCCCCGGTGGCGGCGACGGCGAGAAGAAATACCGCGACTTCGACGACGTGATCAAGGGCGCCGAGCACATCGACGGGCTCTTCACCCTCTATCACAAGGACGACAACCTCTACGCCGAGATCAAAACCCACCAGTTCGAGCAGCCGATGCTCGCCCCCATCGCCATCGCGAGGGGCATGGCGATGGCCGGCCAGCCGCTGAACTTCGGCGACGAGTGGGTCCTGCTCTTCAAGCGGGTCGGCGACCGGGTCCAGCTCATCCGCCGCAACATCCACTACAAGGCCCCCTCCGGCTCTCCCCTGGAGCGTGCGGTCAAGCAGAACTACACCGACTCGGTCCTGATGGGCCTGCCCGTGCAGAGCGTCCACCCGAGGTCGGGCTCTGTCCTGATCAACCTGTCCGATATCTTCTTCACCGACTTCGCCGACCTCGGCTTCGGCTTCGTCGATCGGAGCCGGACGAACTGGCACAAGATCAAGGGCTTCGCCAACAACCTGGAGCTCGAGGTCGAGACCACCTTCGGCGGCGGTAACGGCCGTTACATGTCCTACTTCGGCGACGACGGCGTGATCGACAGCCGCGGCCGGACCATCGTGATCCACTACAGCCTGGCCAAGCTCCCCGAATCCGGCTACCACGCTCGCTATGCCGACGACCGCGTCGGCCACTTCCTGAGCGCGGTGAAGGACTTCGGCCTGACCAACCCTGACACCTCGTTCGTCCGCCAGATCAACCGCTGGAGGATTGAGAAGTCCGACTCCAAGGCCAAGCTGTCCCCGCCCAAGAAGCAGTTGATCTGGTACGTCGAGTCCAACGTCCCGCTCGAATATCGCCCGTTCGTCGAGGCGGGGATCCTCGAGTGGAACAAGGCCTTCGAGAAGATCGGGATCCGCAACGCCCTGGCCGTCCGCTGGCAGGAAGAAGGGCGCGATGACTTCGACCCCGAAGACATCAACTACTGCACCTTCCGCTGGATCACGACCGGCAACACGTTCGCCATGTCCGCCCTCCGGGCCAACCCGCTCACGGGCGAGATGATCGACGGCGACGTGATCTTCGATGCGAGCTGGATCAAGTACTGGAAGGAACAGTATGCGTTCCTGACCGGCTCCCTGCCCGTCGCGGCGCAGGACTCGAAGACCGTCCCCCTCGCCATCGGCCAGGTCATCAGCCCGATGATGGCGGCCAAGCAAGGTTTCGGCCTCCCCTTCCAACTCCCGAATCGCCGGGCAGCGGCCGACATCAACCCGACGACCGGCCAGGCCCCCGAGGCCATCCCCGCCGAGTGGAACGGGCTCCAGGTCCAGCTCCGCAAGCGTCAGGCCTCCGGCCTCTTCTCCTCCTGCCAGTACAGCGTCGGGATGAGGCCCGAGATGGGCCTCGCCGCGATCGCCCTGGCCGAGAAGGAAGGGGACGCGAAGGACAAGGACAAGGAGAAGGATGAAGAACCCAAGCTGCCCGAGGAGTTCCTCGGCCAGATGATCAAGGAAGTCGTGATGCACGAGGTCGGGCACTCCCTCGGCCTGCGCCACAACTTCAAGGCGAGCACGATGCTCAACCCCGACCAGATCAACGACACGGCGATCACCCGGGTCAAGGGGCAGAGCGGCAGCGTGATGGATTACAACCCCATCAACATCGTCCCCAAGGGCCAGAAGCAGGGGGACTACGTCACCACGACCCTCGGCCCCTATGACTACTGGGCCATCGAGTACGCCTACAAGCCCATCGATGGCGACGAGGCCTCCGAGTTGAAGAAGATCGCCGCGCGGTCCCCCGAGGCCGACCTCGTCTTCGGCACCGACGAGGACATGTACCTCAACAACGACCCGTATGTGAATACATACGACCTCTCTTCCGACACGCTCCGGTTCTCGAAGGACCGGATCCTCCTCGCCGCCGAGCTCCTCAAGGGGCTGGATGACAAGGTCGTGAAGGACGGCGAGTCCTGGTCCCGCGCCCGCGAGGCGTTCTCGATCCTGCTCCAGCAGTGGGGCAATGCCGCCTTCATGGCCGCCTCGCACATCGGCGGGCAGTCGGTCTCCCGCGATCATAAGGGGACCAAGGGGGAACGCGACCCGATGATCCCCGTCAAGGGGGCCAAGCAGCGCGAGGCGCTCGCCTTCCTCGTCGAGCAGATCCTCAGCGATCGGGCCTTCAAGTTCTCGCCGGCCTTGATGCGTCGCGTGACCACCGAGCGCTGGTCGCACTGGGGTGACGACTCCCTGAGCGCCGGGGCCGTCGGCACCGAGTTCCCGCTCCACGAGCGCGTCCTGCGGATCCAGTCCATCGTCATCAGCGAGTGCCTCGCCCCCGAGGTCCTCTCGAGGCTCCTGAACCAGGAGCTCCAGACCGAAGGCTCGGGCGAGGCGCTCAAGATCGCCGAGGTCTTCCGCACCCTGACCGACGGCGTCTGGTCCGAGGTCGCGGCCGGCAAGCCGGATGAGAAGGGGGCAAACTTGACCCTCTCGACCATCCGCCGCAACCTCCAGCGCGAGCATCTCCGCAAGCTCTGCACGATCGTCCTCGGCAACCGCCGGGCGAGCGCCGGAGACGCTTATGCGTACATCCTGTTCTCGAGCGGCGGCGCCTCCTACCCGGCCGACGCCAAGAGCCTGGCCCGATTGCACCTCAAGGACATCGGCAACCGGATCGACGCCACGCTCGCCCGCAAGGAGCTGACGATCGACGACACGACCCGGGCCCACCTCGAGGAGAGCAAGCACCGGATCGCCAAGGTCCTCGACGCCGGCATCGAGTCCAACGAGCCGTAAGGTTCGGTTGATCGGTTCGTGAAAATCCAGGGGCCTCGGACGAATCCTCCTGCATCGCGGGGGACATCGCCCGAGGCCCAACTCATTGCGTCGAAGATGTGAATTTGTGTGAAAAGCGAAGACACGCTCATGCCAGCAAGCGTTTTTGCGAAACCTGTTCCTGCAGGGCCGCCATCAGGGGGCAGGCCTCCGAGGGTTGCTCGCCGCGTCGATAGCGCTGGAGCAGTTCCTGGGACCGCTTCGCCAGCATCCGGCGGACCTCGCGGCGCTTGCCTTTGACCCGAGGGATCACCATGTTGTCATAGCCGGTCGTCTGGTGTCGCATCCAGGCGATGACGGCGGCCTCAGCCCGCTGCTCGATCGGGATCCGCTTCGTGCGGGCGACGGTGCCGCTGCCGACGGGCGTCGCATGCTCGGTGACCGCTTTTGCTAGCCTGTCGGCGACCTCGGCGTGGAGCGGGTGGAAGGCGAGGAACTGCACGACGGCGCCGAGGAAGTCTTCGACGTATTGTCCCTGGGCCTCGTCGCGTCGGCGGGCGTCGGCGGCCTTCTTCTTCGCGTAGGACTCGGTCGAGCGCTCGGAGTCGAGGTCGGCGCGGATCCGTTCGATCGTCGCCTCGGGAGCCCAGAGCCCCCTGGAGAAGGCCCTGCGCCCCTTCTTCTCCTGGACGACCCAGAACTCTCCCGCCGCCTTGACCCGGCGGGTCAGCCCCGCGTCGCCGGGCGGGAGCAGGATCCAGCCTTCGGGTACGGTCCGCACCGAGCCATCCGAGGCCCTCACCGTATTCGGGCTCGGGCCTGGTGCAAAAATCATCTCGTCCATGACTCAACCCCGACGAAAGTGATCTCCAACCGCACTATCGTCGGCCTCCGGCCGGGGGTTCCTCAAATCAGGGCTTCGGGCTCGGCGTGAATTTGTAGAGGTGGACCTCATAGCCGTCGAACCGATCCTCCCACGTCCCTCCGACCACGGGGATCGTCCGGCCGTCGCTGAGGACCTCGACCTTGCCGTCGATTTTCTCGGGCCATTGGAAGGTCGCCGAGGTCTTGCCGCCCCTCATGGAGACGGCGAAGAGGTATCGCATGCCCCCTTGCTCCTTGACCACGAAGTCGACGGGGACACCTTCGGCCGTCGAGTTCACGACGGCCCCGCGCACGACGTCCGGGCTGTTGAGGATCGGGGCGAGTTCGCGGATCTGCCGGTTCACAGCCTTGACCTCGCGGGCCATCTCCTCGTCGGCGAGGAGGCCGGCCTCGATGAACCTCGGCTTGAACTGGTGCGAGAAGTAGATGATGCCCTTCGCGCCGTGGATCAGGGCCATCCAGACTTCGGAGCGGACCTGCTGGGGCGTCGGCTTGCGTTTCAGATTGTCGATGCGGGTCGTCTCGATGCAGCACCAGACGGGCTTGCGACCGTCCGACCACTGCTTGAGGCGGTCGACCCCGAGCGGCACGTACCAGAGGTTCCCGGCGATCTCTTCTTTCTCGTGGCTCGCGGGATAGATGTCGAACGAGGCGATGTCGCAGCCCTTGAGGTACTCGCGATAGTCCTCGGGATGATTCGTCCTTTCGCCCCGCCCGTACCAGCCGTCCCAGGCGACCCCCTGCCCCAGGTTGAGCAGCACCGGGCGGTCGGGGTCGACGTTGCGGATCCGCTCGTAGCCCTCGACGATCTTCGCCGGCAGGATCGGAGGGCCGTACCCCTTCCCTTCGCCGAGCGTCTGGGCGTTGTCGGGCTCATCTCCGTGCATCCAGGCGACGATCGTGGCTCGATCCTTGAATCGCAAGGATCGCTCGCTTTGGTGGCAGATGAGCTTGATGCCGTCTTGGTCAAGGTCGTCGAGTTGCGCCTCGGTGGGGCCTTTCCAGAGTCCGACGTAGGTGTTGATCCCGAGGCCGCTGTACTTCCCGGCGTTCTTCGTGTCTTGAAGCCAGACGGCGATCGGGAAGTCCCCCGCCCCTCGCGGCAAACCCCGGGAGAACGTCGCATCCTCGGCGCGAGCGACTTGGCAGGACGAGGCGACCAGTATGAGCAAGGCGATCCGCCGGGCCTTCATGCGTCTCACTCCGTCTCGACGTGCGTGGGCATCCGTCCGGCCGGTCGGGAGTGATTGATCCCGACTCCATTAGATGGAGATTGCCACGGATGTCGCGTCGGAGAAAGGGGCACTCCGGCAAATGCGCCGAAGTGCTCCTTGTTGATGAGCCAGCCGCAGGGATCAGAACGGCGGGGCGCCCGCGGGCAAGCCGTTGCCGCCACCCTCGAAGGGAGCCGCGGCAGGTACCTTGGGCTTCTCGGCCTCGAAGGCGCTATCGGGGCCCTCGACGGCCAGGACGCAGCGGAAGCCCATGAACTTCATCCGCTTGTCGTGACGCAGGCCTTCCCGGCTCGAGCTGAACCAGTTCTTGGAACCCCCCTTGACGACCAACTCCTGCGAGGCGGGCATCTTCGACGGTCCCGCGGGATCGTCCTGAGGCCGCCCCTTCACGAGCTGGTAGAACCGGGGGTCGTACCAGTCCTTGGTCCACTCCGCGGCGTTGCCCGCCATGTCGTAGACGCCGTAAGGGGAGACGTCGGAGTTGTACGACATCACCGGGGTGATCTTGCGCGCCTCCCGATTCTTACCCCAGTCCGGGGGCGCGAGACCCCAGGGATAGATCCGGCTCTCCGGGCCTCGGGCGGCTAATTCCCATTGGGCTTCGGTGGGCAACTTCTTGTGCGCCCAGCCGGCGTAATCCCGGGCGTCCTTGGCGCTCACCATGACCACGGGGGCGTCGTCCGCAGCGGCGGGCAGGCCGGACTCGCGAGCGAGTGCGCTGTCGCGTTCGGCTCGACGGCCGGCGAGCTTCTGGAAGTGCTCGAACTGGCGGACCGTCACCTCGTGCTGGTCGATGTAGAAGGTCGAGACCTTGACCGGATGCGCGGGGCGCTCGTTCGTCTCCCCTTCGTCCCGCCCCATGACGAAGCTGGTGCCGGGGATGAGCAGCATCGTGGAGTCGTCGCGATCGCCAACGATCTCGATCGGCCAGCCGGAGGGATCGACCTGGGTGCCTGGCTTCGACCGGAACCCCTTGGGCAAGGGGAGCCCGACGGAAGGTTCGGGAGTCGCTGCGCCCGGCGAGACGACCGTGGCCGAAGGAACCGCCGATTGTGCGGGCATCGCCGGGTCGACCCGGGGCGCGACCGGATTCGTCGGCGTTGCGGTGGTCGCTACGGTCGTCGGGGTTGCGGTGGCAACAGGTGCTGGGGCCGGCGCGGGGGCCGGGGTTTCGGACGTGGCTTTCGCCTTAGCCTCGGCCTTGCTGGCGAGGACCGCGGGGCCTTCGAGGAAGAGCGGGAGGTTTTTCTTGGGCCTGTCGAGGGCCTCCTGCGCGTCGCGAGCGGCCTTGGTCCCCGAATAGTTCTTCGTGACCTTCGTCAAGGTCTCCATCGCCAGCTCGATCTTCTCGTTCTTGGCGAGCGACTCGGCCCTGCCGTACATCACGCGGGCCTCGGCCTCGCGCTCCTGGCCGGCCGCGGCGTTGGGCGGCGGGGCGGCGGCCGTTTCCGTCGTCGGCGGGTTGTCCGCGGGGGTGCCGCTCGGGATGAAGCTGCGGACGACCACGAACCCGACGAGGGCGATCACGCCGAGGCCCACAACGCCGAAGATGACGCGGGCGGTTTTCCGGGCGGCGTAGGTGTCGAGGTTGGGCGTCTCTTCCAGCAGGACTCCCGAGCTCCCTTCCTTCCCCGCCTTCTCGTCGCTCGAGCGTCGGCGCGACTTCTCGGCCTTAGGGGCCGAGGCCTTCTCGCCCTGCCGCTTGACCGTCCCCGAACGCTCGATGCCCCCCGCCGGGGTCGTCGACTTCGCCTTCTCGCGAGGCCGGGACTCGCCGCCGCTCGTCTTGCTCGGCGTGCCCGTCCCCGATGCGGCCCCCTTCTGCGATCGCGAGGCAGGCTCCTCGGGTTCCTCGGATTCGGCTTTCCAGAGGCGAGGCAAGGGGGCGGCGGGGCCGGATGCGGGCTTCGGCTGGGAGGTCCGATCGAGCGCGGTTTCCACGTCGAGAGGGGAGGGCTCGGAACCCGAAGAGACCTCGTCGAAATCGGAATCGGTTTCGGAATCGGCGAGGTCGTAAATGTCCTCATCGCCGACGTTGCCGGTCTTCATGGGTCGTCGAGGATCGAGGGGCTCAGACATGCAAACTCTCCCGAGCGACGGCCGTTCCCTATGGCTGGCGAAACCTACATCGATCGTTCCGGCCTCACTCTATCTTACCGGACCCGTCATCCCCCCGCCAACTCGCCGGGCCCGGCGTGGGCGGCCAGAGCTCTTGCGGCCTCGAGGGCGCACACGAGTCAGGAACCGACGTCTCGTTCTGAGGGTTAGTGTCCGCTAGAGTGAGGCGAATCCCCGACGACTCTCTCAATTTTCGATCGCCAAAGGACCCGGGAAGGCGACATTCTTTCTTCAAGATATTTAACGAGGGCCTTCCGAATGTACGCTCGACGCCGACTCTGCGTGACGCTTGGATTTTCCCTGGGCCTCCTCGCGTTGGCGTCCGGCGACGGGCCCCGGTCGATCCTCGACGGGGACGACCCTCGCCAGTTCGAACTGGTGGGCCTTGCCCCCGAGGACGTTAAGATCCGAAACGGCGAGGTCTCCCTCGCCGGCCGGCCCCACGGATACTTCGCCACCAAAAAATCCTATCACAACTATATGCTGGAGTTTGAATGGCGTTATGACCGGCCCGAGGGCCTGGCGAGCGATGCGGCCTTCCACGGCAACAGCGGCCTCTTGATCCACGCCGAGGCCCCGCACAAGATCTGGCCGAAGTCGATCGAAGCCCAACTCTTCCACCCGGACGCGGGGCACCTCTTCGCGATCCACGGGGCCAGGCTCGAGGTCCAGGACGATCCGGCGGCCCGCAGGAAGGCCGCGAAGCCCGTGGGGGAATGGAACCGGCAGGTCGTCGCCTGCCGCGACGGCAAGATCACCTGCTCGATCAATGGGACCGAGGTCAGCCGCGGGGAAGGAGCCGTCCCCGACCGCGGCCACCTCGGCTGGCAATCCGAGGGGAGCCCGATCCGGTTCCGCAACCTCAAGATTCGGACGTTCGATTGAGCCCGGGTTGAGATCGTGGCTCAGTGGTCCTTCTGGAACTGGCCGATCTTCTCCAGGAACTCTCGATTGCTTGAGCATTTGCCGAGCTGCTTGATCAATGACTCCATCGCCTCCTGCGGCTTCATGCTTGAGAGGGTGCGTCGCAGGAGGGTGACGCGTGAAAATGTCTCGGGGTCGAGCAGGCGTTCTTCCTTGCGGGTCCCCGACTGCTGGATGTCGATGGCCGGCCAGGTCCGGCGCTCGGCGAGGCGTCGGTCGAGCACGACCTCCATGTTGCCCGTCCCCTTGAACTCCTGGAAGATCAGCTCGTCCATCCGGCTCCCCGTCTCCACCAGCGCGGTGGCAATGACGGTGAGCGACCCCCCCTCGTCGAACGTGCGGGCCGCGCCGAAGAGTCGCTTGGGGACGTCCATGGCCTTGATGTCCATGCCGCCCGACATCGTCCGGCCCGAGTTGGAGCCCTTGTTGTAGGCACGCGCAAGTCGGGTCAAGCTATCCATGAGGATCAGGACCTGGCCGCCCGTCTCGGCGATCCGCTTGGCGCGATCGACCGTGAGCTGGGCCAGGCGGATGTGCTCTTCCGGGGCGTGGTCGGAGGACGAGGCGATGACCTCCCCCTTCACGCTCCGGCGCATGTCGGTGACCTCCTCGGGGCGTTCATCCACGAGGAGGACGAAGAGCGTGATCTCGGGGTGGTTCTGGGCGATCGAGGCGGCGAGCTGCTGGAGGATGATCGTCTTGCCGCTGCGAGGGGGCGCGACGATCAGCCCGCGCTGACCTTTGCCGATGGGGGTGAGGAGGTCCATGACGCGCATGCTGATGGGCTCGGGGCCGACCTCGAGCCGGATCCGGTCGTGCGGGTCGATGGCGGTGAGGTCGTCGAAGCTGCCGAGCCCCAGGTACTCCTCCGGGGGCCTCCCCTCGATGGAGACGATCTCGACGAGCCGAGGGCCTTCTCCCCTCCCGGCCGGCTGGGCCAGGCCTTCGAGGTGGACGCCGGGGCGCAGGCGGAACTTGGACAGGAGGTCGGCCCGCACCTGGGCGTCCCCGGTCATTGCCTTAAAATTCCGCGCGAGGCTGCGGAGATAACCATGCCCTCTGGGATGGATCTCCAGAACACCCGAACAGCTCAGGTCGGCCGTACTCATGGGAAGTTGCTCGGCGAGAGGGAAAGGGCTCACGACGACGGCAGGAAACGTGCCAGAGCACGAGTCGCGTCTCGGTAGGGGCTCACGAATAGCCGTTCGCCAAGCCCGAGGGCCCGCGATCATCGAGGCAAGGGGATACCACTTGGACCAGCCGTCCCGTCGATCGCCAAAAGCTCAGCAGGGAGAGAAACCGGCGGTGCATCGTTTCGCCATCGGCGAAACCCCGCGGCACGGAAGAGCTGGTCAGGGCGAGCACTGGAGAGGACCCCAACTTCTTTCAACTTAACCAGGCGCCTCGCTGCCGTCCATGCCGAAGCCCAAATTTCTAGGTCTTGGAACATTCAAACGATTTATGATCGGACGTCCCTTCGATCTATGAAGAATCCCGGGCGAGGGTTCCGCCCCCACACGACCTGACGTTGCTACTGCGACCCTTGTTAATTCGAGTAAAATCTCAAGGGCTCATCATGGAATAGTCGTCGTAAAGTGCTCGACCCGGCCAGGTCGTTGAGGATGGCCTCGAATCCGATTCAGCCGCCCAACCCCGGCGACCGAACTACTTCGTCCAAGGATCATTGCGGTCGGTGATCCGGCGACCAGCAGATGACCTTGCATCAGACGACCGTCATTAAGAGGATCCGGAATCCGCGGTCGGGCCCGGACATCCGATTCCGGGTCGCCTCAGATTTCCCGAGGGTGGTGGCATGCGGCAGTACCTCGACCTCCTGCGACACGTCCGCACAACGGGCCTGAGGAAACCGACCCGCGCCGTCTTGCGCTCCACGGGCGAAAAGGTCGATGCGCTCAGCCTCTTCGGCTACCAGATGCGCTTCGACCTCTCCGAAGGGTTCCCGGCCGTCACCACCAAGCGCCTGGCGATCAATCCGCTGATCCACGAACTCATCTGGTTCCTGCGAGGGGAGACGAACATCGCCTACCTCCGCGAGAACAAGGTGACGATCTGGGATGAATGGGCCGACGAGGCGGGAGAACTCGGCCCCGTCTATGGCAAGCAGTGGCGATCGTGGGAGGCCCCCAACGGCGAGACCATCGACCAGATCGCCCGCCTTGTGGAGGGGATCGAGGCCGTCAAGCGCGACCCGACCGCCTCGGTCGGCCGCCGCCTGATCGTCTCGGCCTGGAACCCGGTCGACCTGCCTAAGATGGCGTTGCCCCCCTGCCATCTGCTCTTCCAGTTCTCGGTCACGCAGGATCGCCTCTCCTGCCAGCTCTACCAGCGATCCGCCGACCTCCTGCTCGGCGTCCCCTTCAACATCGCCAGCTATGCGCTTCTGACCCATCTCGTGGCGCACGTCACGGGGCTGGGTGTCGGGGATTTCATCCACACGTTTGGCGACGTCCACATTTATACGAACCACCTCGAGCAGGTCGACGAGCAACTGACGCGCGAGCCCTATCCGTTGCCGCAGCTCAAGATCTCCGACGCTCTGACCGACCTTCGAAACGTCGAGCGCGCCCACATAGAGCTCCTGGATTATCGATATCACCCGAGTATTCGAGGTGAAGTCGCGGTCTGAGTTATGCTCGTGATTAAAGATCGCAAGAACGCATAAGAACTGAAGTGCGTTGCGGTCATACAACTTGCCGAAGTTTCGCACGCGGAGCTTCTGAGAGCCATGTCATGCTTATCTCGCTCATCATGGCTGCCGATCGCCATGGCTTGATCGGCGATCGAGGCGGATTACCTTGGCGTTTGCCGCGTGACCTGAAGCGGTTCCGGAGTTTGACTTGGGGCAAGCCCATCATCATGGGGCGACGCACATTTGACTCCTTGGGCCGCCCCCTTCCCGGCCGCACAAATATCGTTCTCAGCCGAAATGCTGATTTTCAGCCTGAGGGCATTGTCGCGGTGGCATCTCTCGAGGAGGCGTTCGAGGTCGCCGAACACGCTCCTCAAGAGGGGGCGTCGAATGAAGCATTTGTCATTGGCGGAGCCGAGGTATTTCTTCTGGCTTTGCCCCTCGCCCAGCGCGTCCATTTGACGCTGGTCGATGGTGAGTTTCAGGGAGACGTCCATTTTCCGCTTGAGGTCTTCATCGCACCCGAGTGGAAGCTCTCCGAGGACGAGTCATGGGCGGCTGATGAGAATAATCCGCATTCTTTGAGATTCCTTCTTTACGAACGCCAACCGTTGCCCAGCCACACACCGACCGGATTGCCGCGTCGCCGCGCTTTGAATCGCCCCCGCGCTGCGGGATATAGTGGGGAGTAGAGCAGAGGCCGAGGGCCTCTCGTTCCCCATCTCCGACGCACGGGCCGGCATGCGAAGAATCCCGCTCAAGAAGTCCGTCCACGAGCAGCTCTCGCAGCAGTTCGGCCGCGATCTCAATGCGTCTCAACTGGCGGCGGCCTCGGCGCCCGACGGGTACAACCTAATCCTCGCGGGGCCGGGGTCGGGCAAGACGCGGGTCATCACCTATCGCGTGGCGTACCTGATAGCCAAGGGGGTGGCCCCCGAGTCGATCCTGCTGGTCACGTTCACCCGCAGGGCCGCACGCGAGATGATCGGGCGGC
The DNA here is from genome assembly GCF_049331405.1 of Singulisphaera chitinilytica. Classification (NCBI taxonomy): domain Bacteria; kingdom Pseudomonadati; phylum Planctomycetota; class Planctomycetia; order Isosphaerales; family Isosphaeraceae; genus Singulisphaera; species Singulisphaera chitinilytica. The sequence continues at coordinate 2,558,268 of NZ_CP186274.1, read as the reverse complement.
TCGAGGAGCTGATCGGCTCGCAGGCGTCCTTGGTCTGGGCGGGGACGTTCCATCATATCGGCAATCGCATCCTGCGACGTAATGCCCAGACGCTCGGCTACGGGCCGAACTTCACGATCCTGGATAGCGAGGATCAGCTCGACCTCGTCCGGCTCGCGATGGAAGAGGCCGGGATGTTCGGCACGGGGAAGATGAGCCCCAAGCCGGCGACCGTCCAACACCTCATCAGCTTCGCCTTCAACGTGAGCCGGCCGATTGATGAGGTCGTCGCCGACCGGCACCCCGACCTCGTCGCCTGGACCGATGAACTGGGGAGAGTCGCCGAGGCCTACGCCCGCAAGAAGCGCGAGGCGAACAGCATGGATTACGACGACCTGCTCGGCCAGTGGGCCAGGCTCGTCAACGACTTCCCCGATCAGCGCGAGGCCCAGGGGCGCCTCTTCCGCCACATCCTCATCGACGAGATGCAGGACACGAACCTCGTGCAGGTCAACCTGGTCGAGTCGATCGCCAACGCCGGCCCCGGAAACCTGACCGCCGTCGGGGACGACGCCCAGTCGATCTACCGATTCCGGGGCGCCAACTACGACAACATCCTGAAGTTCCCCGAGCGGCACCCGCACACGAAGATCTTCAAGCTCGAGACCAACTACCGCTCGACCCCCGAGATCGTCGCGTTCACCAACGCCTCGATCGCGCACAACCACGGGGGCTTCGCCAAAGAGCTCACCTCCGCGAGGGCCTCGGGCTATCGTCCGGTCGTGGTTCCCGCCGCGGATGCTTACGAGGAGTCGGAGTTCATCTGCCAGCAGATCCTCGAGTTCCACGAGCAGGGGATCCCGCTGAGCCGGATGGCCGTGCTCTATCGCAACCACCACGATAGCATCCTGCTCCAGGCCGACCTCGTGGCGAGGGGCATCCCGTACAGCGTGCGGAGCGGCCAGCGGTTCTTCGAGCAGGCACACATCAAGGACGTGCTGGCGTACCTCCGGATCATCGTCAACCCGAGGGATGAGCCTGCCTGGCGTCGGCTCCTCTTGCTGCTGCCGGGGATCGGTCCTGCAAAGGGCGCGGCAGTCTGGCAACACCTGGCGAGCACATCGAGCCCGCTCGACGCGATCATGACGGCCGAGACGATGAAGTTGATCCCGGCCAAGAGCAAGGGGTTCTTCGCGGGGTTCGTCGCCGACGTCCACAAGATCCGCGACGCCGAGCCCCAGACTCAGCCGGCCTCGGCGATCTCGGCCATCGTCCATGGGGGATACCCGGCCACGCTCCGGATGAAGTACGACCGCCCCGAGAATCGGCTCGCCGACATCGACCAGCTCGCCGTCCTCGCCGCCAAGTACGAGAGCCTGGAGCGGCTCATCGCCGACCTCCTGCTCGCCGGCGACGTCTACGGCCTGGACACCGTCGAGGACGGGGGCGCATCCCCCGACCTGCTCGTCCTCAGTACGATCCATCAGGCCAAGGGGCTCGAATGGTCGCGGGTCTTCGTCCCCCGGTTGATCGAGGACGGCTTCCCGAACCGGCGCTCACTCGACGAGGTTGGTGGCGAGGACGAGGAGCGGCGGATCTTCTACGTCGCCATCACCCGCGCCATGGACGAGCTCTTCCTGACGTATCCGCTGCTCGTCTCCCGAGGAGGCCGCGGCCCGAGCGTCCTGACCACCCCGAGCCGGTTCCTGACCGAGGTCGACTCCTCCCTCTACGAGCCCGCCGTCCTCGAGGCCGAGTCCGACTTCGACGCCCTCCTCCGCGCCCCCACGTCCGACACTTCGGGGAACGACCTCGCTTCGTAAGACCCATCCAATCATGGCGTTAGCCGAGGGCCTCGTGTACCCCTTCGTCGATGTTGCCCGTGACAGTGGTCCGGGCCAATTCATCTTGCCGTGGACGGCAGCGTCTGGCAGCCTATTGATCCTGAGAACCTCGACGGAGCGCCATGAGAGTTGAAATGAATTCGACAGGGTCCGACCCGCTGCCCAACCCCCACGACGAGTCCCCGGAGCGGATGCTCGACGCCTTCCGCCTGCACCCGGAATGGACGGCGGAAGAAAGGGCCCGACAACTCGAACGCCTGATCGTCTCGTTCTCGGGCGAGCGGCTCCAGGGAGTGCTCGCCGGGCGGCTCTCGGACCTGAGCGGCGAGGACGGCGAGGCCGCGCTCCGATTGCTCGAGGCCTATGCGACCCCCGAGTTACTTCGCAGCCTCGCCGGGTCGCTCCTCGACCAGCCGGATCTGCCCCCCGAGCGCTTCATGGATGCGACGATGCTGCTCGAAGAGGCCGGCATCCTCGCGGACTACCCCGACTTGCTCGAATTCCGTGCGGAGATCGAGGACAGCCTCGACGAGGAAGCCTCGCTGGACGAGCTGGCGGATCAGCTCGAAGGGAGCCCGGAAGGGACCTGGCTCGCACTCCAGGGGCTGGGAGTCGTCGAGCCCGAGGTCCGGACCCAGATCATCCTGGGGCTTGCTCGCGTCCCCCTCAAAAAAGGGCTCATCGAGTTCCTCCGGCTCCTCAGCTTCGCCCACGACCCGGCGACGCGCGAGGCGGCCCTGAGCGCGATGACCCGCCCGGAGTATGACAACGCCGAGCTGATCGCGGCCTGGGAGTCGATCGTGGCGGACAACCCGCATGACGAGGTCGTCGCCGCCGCCCAGGCCTGGCTGAGCGAGGTTTCCGCGGAATCGGAGCCGGAAGCGTCCCATTCCCGCGAGATCGTCCCGGCCTCGGCCGGATCCAGGCCCGGGACCGAGCTCAGCACCCAGACCGCCCGTTCGCTTGTGACGTCGGTAAACGGCCAGGGGCAAGCGACCATCGTGATCTCGTCGCGACACAGCGAAGGGCGGGTCACCGCGGCCTTCCTCTGCGACCTCAAGCGGGGGGTGCGCGACGTCTTCGGGCAGATCGACCCGGACCAGGCCCTGGCCGATGCGACCTTCGAGGACTTCGCCGCCGCGAACGAACTCGAGATCATCGAGGACTCGCACGAGCTGGCGCTCCGGCTCCTGAGCGGCAGCGTCCTGCTCTGCGGCGCCGAGACCTCCCCCGCGCTCCGCTACTGGCTCGAAGAGGCGATCCACCCCGGCTTCCAGGCGATGCCCTTCCCCACGCCCTACATCGGCTGGGATCCGACCGGGCTCTCGATGGAAGAGATCGGCAAGGCCGTCGAGGCCGTGCTGAACGCCTGCCCGAGCTGGCTCGACACGTCGCCGCTCACCTACGAGATCGCCGAGGAGATCGACCTCCGCGAGGGGAACTCGATCCCCGACCCCAGGCGCGACGTGGGGGCGTACCGCTACCTGTTCGAACACCGGCTCATCGGCGAGTTCGAAACGTATCGGCGCATGCTCTTCTGGATGGCCTTGTTCTGGCAGGCGTCGGAGGCCGACGACCTCGGCCATGCCGCGCTGGCCTTGGCCGTGCAATTGTCGGAGCCGCAGCATGCGGTGCCCGCCCACCCGTTCGCGGTGGCGTTGACGACGCGAAGCCTGCGGGCCGCCCAGGCCAATCTCCGAGGGGGACTCGACCCCAGGCGGCCGCGCAATTCGCGAGGTTGACGGCAGAATCGGCCCTTCCCCGATCCGAGAGAAATGCCAATCAGCCATGAGCATGGGCATAACCCATGCTCATTTCATTTCTTCGTCGACTTGTCGTCGGCGGGCTTCGCCGAGGCGACCTTCTTCTTGTCGCCGATCTTCTTCTGCTTCGCCTTGTCCTTGGGTGCCTTGTCGCCCATTGACAGCTCTCCTTTTTCGACGAGATGGGAAGGAGCCGGAAGTGAAGGGAGTCGAGCCGGGTCGAGAAGTGAGGCGGTCGACTCCCTTTCAAGGTTGGCGATTTCGGCGGCGGACTTCAAGAGTAGACGCGAGATTTTTTCTCGGCCATGGGTCGGATCCGGGCGGACGGAAGGATTCTTCTCAGCGGGACGTCTTGATCAGCCAGACCTCTCCCACCTGACAGCCTCGTCCGTTCCGTCCTCGCCCCGGATCCGACCGCCAGGTCAGCACGAGCGTCCCATCTTTCGTCGCCTCAATCGGGATGCCGAATTCGAGCGGTCCTGGCGGGTCCGGCTTCTTCAACAATGGGTGGACCTCGAGGCCGTCGGCATCGAGCCCGATCCGCGAGACGAACGCGCTCCCCGAATAGACCACGCGCAACTTGTAGCGGGCGTTCGGGTCGAGGTGCTCGTACCGCATCTTTAGCGGCTGGTCATAGAGGCTCTCGGCATTCTGGCACCAGGCGAGGGGCCAGCCGGGCCTCGAGCCGAAACCGACGCGGTTTTCCCACTGCATCGGGTCGGCTGTGAGCCCGGCGTTCTTGACGAGGTGCGGCTGCCGGTCCGGGTCGCCGAGGTCATCGTAGAAGCCGCCCGGGCCGGGGTCGGTCCGTCGCAAGAGGGCCTCGATCGCCTGGAGTCGCTCCGGTTCCTTCTCGAGACGGCGGATGGCCTCGAGTTGCTGCGTGAGATAAATCCGATCGTTGAGGGGGGCGTCGATGGTGTCGAGATTGGCGCCGCGGTCGACGCCGATGGCGCGGTAACGCGACACGCTCAACTGCATCCGGATGCTCTGATAGAGGGCCTCTCCAAGCTCGAAGACCCGGGCGCGGAGGTCGGCGCCGACGCCTTCCTTAACGGATCGGCCGAGGGTGGCTTCGGCCTCTGCGATGGCGGTCAATGAGCCCAAGGATTTGGCCCTACGCAACTCCTCGCGAGCCTTCGATTCGAGGCCCGTCTCGTACTCGAGCCGCTCCTTGACGAACGCGTCGTAATAGGCGCGATAGAGGGCCTGCTGGAACCGCCAGTTGAGCAACTCCGCGGGGGGCGCCTCACGCTCCAGATCCTGGAACAGGTGCAGGGTCGGTTCGACGGAGGCGTTGGTGAGGAGTGAGCCATCCCAGTTCCGCTCCAGTCCCAGCAGGCCCTGGGCGAAGGCCTCGGCGTGGCGGTCGCCGATGAAGTAGCGGGCGTAGTCGCGCAGGATGTCGGTGACGTCCGCACTCGAATCCCAGCCGAGTCCGGTCCAGACGAACTTGTTCACGTCATCATTACAGCCCTCCGAGTAGGTCAGGAAGCCGATCGTCTCGGGCTGCATGGCGCGGTAGATCGCGGCGAACTGCGTGGGCCTGGGGTTGATCGGCTCGCGGGCCTCGGTGGAGGCGTAGGCGAGGTCCCAGTCGGGGACGGGAAACTGGCACTCTCGCGTGTGCGTGATGTCCGGGTAGTGGCGGATCGGGTAGCGTTTGGGGATGGCCAGGCGGGCCGCGTGGAGGCTGTCCCTCGTGTGCGGGCCGTAGACGAAGCCCGTGAGCCAGGCCGGCTCCTCGCGGACGAGGGCGTAGAACTCGTCGAGCCAGACCTTGTCGAAACCCTGCGCCGAGACCCACATCTCCGCTTTGGGGTGCGAGCGGTGGAGCAGCTCCGCCTTCTTCTCCAGCAGGGCCATCAGCACCTTGGGAGGCGTCCGGCCGGGATCGCCCCCGGGCACGAAGATGGCGTCGATCCGGGGCAAGGCCTCGAAGATGACGCGCCACTCTTCCAGGGTCTTCTGCACGACGGCGGGGTCGGAGTAGTCGGCGTCGAGGGCGGGGTTCCAGATCCAGACGTCGAGCCCGTAGGCGTCGATGATCTTATCCATGCCGACCATCATCTCGAGCGGCGGGCGCGGGAAGTGGGGGCTGTCGAGGTCGTCGTCGGTCCTCGGCGGCAGCAGTTCGATCGCGTTCGTGCCGAAGACGGCGAGGTCGCGGATGTACTGCTCCCACTGGGGCAGATCCCAGGCGTCGTAGGAGTTGGTCTTGGGCCGGTAGCCAAGTTGATGCCCCCGGAGCCGCGACTCCGGCGACGAGGCCAATTGCAGCTCGTTCGGCAGTTCCACATGACTTCGCGACATGCGGAGCGAGCGCAGGAGCCGGCCGACACCGAAGAGGACGCCCCGCTCGTCGCGACCGGCCACGACGACGGCCTTTCCCCCGTCGATGGTGCGGATCCAATAGCTCTCGGCCACGCCTGGGAGGCCCGGCTCGCCTTGCGGGGAGATCCCGAGCTTCTCCAACTCCGACACTCGGCCGACGATGATGCTCACGCGATCGGTGGGCCTGGAGACCGTCACCTCCCAGCGTATCTGGGTCCGCTTCTGGACCTCTTCCACCAGAAGGTCGATGGCCTTCTTCTCCGGGCCGGTCAAATCCTTGGGCACGACGACACTGGCCTTCGTCAGGTCGATCGGGCCGGCGTTCGCCGACTCGCCCCAGGTCAGGCCCGTCGCAAAGGAGCCGATGAGCGCGAGGAAAAGCCAGGTGTTGCGAACCTTCGCGGATGCCGTCATCAAGAAAACCCCTGGTTGTGTGGCTTCGTCCTGATCCACGTCGATCGGAGAAGGCTACGGCGCGGGCTATGACCTCGCAACACCTCCGCGGGGAAACGACAGAGGCCGCGACGAGGGCGGGTACCCTCGTCGCGGCCGTCTTTTATCAAACTCGGAGCCGACCCGTCAGATCGGCTCGTAGCAGGTCCGGTCGGAATGCCGGCAATCCTCCCCGGCCACGAACTCATCGTCGGGGCCGAAGCTCTTCATGGTCTTCAGGCACCAGTAGATGGTGTTGTCGTAGTCGGGGTGGGAGTCGGAGCCGGAGCCGCTCCCGTCGGTGTAGACGTACATGCCCTTGCTCCGCAGGTGGCGGCAAGGCTCGGAGAGTTCGACGACCGGGAGGTCGTCCGCGAAATCGTCCGACATGGTGATCAGGCCTCCTCCCAGTATCGGTTCCCCACCGCGGCGAGCAGGGCCCGCTTGACGACGGTCTTGGTCAGGGCCACCTTGTACCCGTTCATCGAGAGCGGCTTGGCGTCGCTCGCGGCGGCCTCTCCCGCGGCGGCGGCCGTCTCGAGCGTGACGGCCTTGCCGACGATCGCCTTCTCGGCCGCCTCGCTCTTCCAGGGGATCGGCGCGACGCTCCCTAGAATCACGCTGGCCTGGCTCACCTTGTCCCCATCCAGGACGAGGTTGACCGAGGCGATCACCAGGGGCCAGTCGTGCGCCTGCTTCTGCCTCGCCTCATACGAGCCGTTCTTCCCCTTCGCGGCCGGCACGCTGATCTTGGTGACGAGCTCGCCGTGGGCGAGGGTCAGCTCGCGATCGCCGCTGGCCTTGGGGACCTGATACAACTCCTCGACCTTGACCGTGCGCTCCCCCTTGGGCCCGACGATCGTGGCCTTGGCACCGAGCGCGATCAGGGGGACGGCCAGGCTCGACGGGTTGACGAAGAGGGCGTCGCCGTCGGTGAGGAAGATGGCGTGGTAGCGGTTGTCCCCCTCGCGGACGATGCTCTTGCCGTCCTTGACGGACAGCAGGCCATTGCCCGCGCGGTAGTACCAGCAGCGGGGGCGCTGGAGCAGGTTGCCGCCGATGGTCGCCATGTTGCGGAGCTGCGGCGTGCCGACCTCGAGCGCCGCCTGCCAGAGGGCAGGATAGGCGTCGCGGACGGCCTTGTTGCCGACGATGTCGGCGAGCAGGGTCGATGCACCGATCGTCAGGCCGCTCGCGGGATCGCCCGAGATCCCGGCCAGGGCCTTGATCTCCTTCAGGTAGACGACGCGGGCGGGATGGGCCACGTCGTCCTTGATCCGGCTGAGCAGGTCGGTCCCCCCCGACAGCGCCGCGCTGTGCGGGACGTCGAGGAGCTTCAGGGCGTCGTCGACGCTCGATGGGCCGGCGTATTCAAAGGCTTTCATCGGTCACGCCTCCCCATTCTTGTTGGCCTGGCTGGCCAGGGCGTTGAGCACGTTGCGCGGGGACATGGGCCACTCGGGGACGCGGACGCCGATCGCGTTGGCCACGGCGTTGCCGATGGCGGCGGCGGTCGAGATCGTCGGGGGCTCGCCCACGCCGATCACCCCGCGCTTCTTCTGCTCGGGGGGCTCGTAGGCCTGGACGACGATCTCGGGGATATCGGACGCCCCGGCGAGCTTGTACAGCTCCATGTCCGGGTTCAGCATCACGCCCGTGATCGGGTCCATGATCCGCTCCTCGAACAGGCCGTAGTTCAGGCCGCCGATCACGCCGCCGTAGACCTGGCTCTCCCAGGTCAGCTTGTCGAGGATCAGGCCCGAGTCCTGGATCGCGACGATCTTCTTGACGCGGACGACGCCGGTCTCGGTGTCGACCGTCACCTCGGCGAACTGGCAGCCGCCGACGCCCGTCGAGGCGAGGCCGGGCTGGTGCTTGCCCCGCTCTGAGATCGGCATCATCCCCAGCTTGCGGCAGGCGTCCTTCCAGGAGAGCTTCGGCTCACCTTTCACGAGGACCTGGCCGTCGGCGAGCGAGAGGTCATCCGCCTCGACCTTGAGCGCGGGGGCGATCTTCTTGAAGAAGGCGTCGCGGGCCTGGGTGACTGCGCTGTAGGCCGGCGGGCTCATCGACGGGGTCGTCGTCGAGCCGCCCGAGGGCTGGCCGACCGGGAACGTCGAGTTCCCGATATTCGACCTGATGTCCGTCACCTTCAACCCGAGGATCTCGGCCGCGATGATCGCCAGGATGGTCCTTGCGCCGGTGCCGATGTCCTGCGTGGCGGTCCGCAGCTCGACCGAGCCATCGGGGTTGATGATGCAATCAACCTCTTTGTCGTCCTGGCCGCCGCCGCCCCACTGGTGCAACGCGACGCCGAGGCCGCGCTTGATCGGCCCCTTGCCCCCCTGCCCTCGCGGCTTCCATTTCTCGGCCCAGCCGATCAGGTCGGCGCCGAGCTTGACCTCGGCCTCGTAGACCGGGGTTCGCGGGTCGCCCGGCGGCAGGTTCTTGAGCCGGATCTCGAGCGGGTCGATCCCCAGCTTGTCGGCCAGGTCGTCCATGGCCGCTTCCATGATCGCGCACCCTTGCGGGTGGCCCGGGGCACGCATGGCGCGGGCGCCGCCGCCGTTGACGAAGACCTCGGCATGGCTCCTGGACGACGCCGGGACATCGTACACATACGGCAAGGGGAACTGCGAGCCGCCCCGGCTGCCGCCGGTCCCGTGGGTCTCGGCGATCATCGAGACGAGCTTGCCGTCCTTCGACGCGCCGAGCTTGAGCTTGGCCGTCGCGCTCGGGCGATTGCCGCCGGCCAGGTGCTCCTGGGCGCGGTCGAGGAACATCTTCACGGGCCGGCCCCCGGCCTTCTTCGAGAGATGGGCCGCGGCGATGCCCCAGACGTCCGGGCCGAACTTCGAGCCGAAGCCGCCCCCCATGACCTCGGTCAAGACCGTCACGTTGCCGGCGGGGAGCTCGAACGACTGCGCCAGCTCGTTCGCGGTGGCGCCGACGGCCTGCGTGCTCGCCCAGGCGACGATCTTATCCTCCCCATCCCACTTCGCCGTCAGGCCGTGGGACTCGAGGCAGACGTGCGTGATCACCGGCAACGAATACGTGGCCTCGACATTGGCCGCGGCCGTCGCCATCGCCTCATCCGGCTTCCCCTTGATGATGGCCCGCCCCGCGCGGATGTTGCTGGGCTTCACGATCAGGGGGGCGCCCTTGGCCATGGCCTGGGGCTCGGTCACGACGTGGGGCAGGATCTCATACTCGACCTTGATGGCGCGGGCGCCGTCTCGGGCCTGCTCCTCGGTCTCGGCCGCGATGGCGGCGATGTCGTCGCCGTGATAGCGGAGGGTCGCCCCTTCCTTGGCGATCAGGTGGATCGCCTTGACCCCCGGCACTTTCTCGGCCGCCGAGACGTCGATCGACTTGATCTTGGCGTGGGCGTGGGGGCTATAGAGGATGATCCCGAAGAGGAGCCCCTCGGGCTTGATATCCGACGGATACTTGGCACGTCCCGAGGCCTTGGCCAGGCCGTCGAGGCGGGTGATGCGCGAGCCGATCAGGCGGGGATTTTCGGGCCACGATGCCATGGATCAGGCTCCCTTCATGGCTTTGGCGGCGGCGAGTGCCGACTGGAAGACGCCGACGTACGTGCCGCAGCGGCAAATATTCCCGTCGAGTCCGCGCTTGATCTCTTCCAGGGTCGGCTCCTTGCCCTTGTTCTGGTCGAGGTAGGCCTTGCAGGCCGTGACGAAGCCCGGCGTGCAGTAGCCGCACATCAGGCCGTCGTTCTGGTGGAAGGCGTGGGGGACGCCGTTCTCTCCGGTGTCGAAGCTCTCGAGCGTCTCGATCGTCTTGCCCTGGCAGGAGACGGCGAGGGTTGTGCAGGCGTAGATCGGGGCGCCGTCGACGATCGTCGTGCAGGCGCCGCAGCTCGCGCGGTCGCAGACCCGCTTCGGCCCGGTGACGTCCAGGCGGTGACGGAGCGTGTCGAGGAGCGTGCTCCGGGGCTCGACCGTGCAGGTCTTGGCCTCGCCGTTGACCTGGAGCTTGATCTCGACCTCGCCGGCGAGGACCTTCGGGGCCGACTCGGCGGCCTTCGCCTCGTCGAGGGCGGCTGTCGCCGGGGCGGTCAGGACGGCCGAGGCCGCCGCCAGGCCCGAGCCCCGCAGAAAGTCGCGGCGGCTCGGCCCGCCCGGTGACCCCTTGGGTTTCGGTTCGTGTTCTGACATCGGGCGCTTCTCCCAGGATCGTGGCAACGTCTCGTCCCGGATCCGATCGGTCCCGGAGGTTCCCTCCCGATCGGATCGGTCACGTTGCACTATCCCCGGAGGGGCGCCGATTGACAAGGTCCAACCGGTCGCCGAATTCGTCGAAGCTTAGCTAATGGCAAGAGTTTGCGAATTGGGTCCTGGACGACCTGGGACTGGGGTCGGAGGCGATTTTCAGGGCAACGTTTGCGGAGCCGTCAGGGCTCGATGGGAAGGTCGGCCCGCTCTCCCCATTCGTTCCAGGAGCCGTCGTAGTTGGAGAGGTTGGCGTACCCGAGCCTGTGGAGGTTGAAGAGGAGCACGGTCGCCGCCACACCGCCGTTGCAGTAGGCGATGATGGGGCGGTTGGCCTGGATCTGCTTCTCGTCCAGCCGACGCTTGGCCTCCTCCGCTGGGAGGAACCCGCCTCCTTCGGCGAAGAAGAGCTCCCGAGGTAGGTGCAAGGCCCCTGGGATGTGACCCCCTCGCAGGCCTCGGCGCCGTTCGCCCGTGTACTGGCCCCGGTCGCGGGCGTCGAGCAACTGGAGCTCGGGTTCGCCGAGCCTGGCGAGGACCTCGGAGGCCGTCGAGCGCCACTCGGGCCGAGGCTTGGGATGGAACTCAGCCCTCGGCACCTGGACGTCCCCTTCCTCGACCTCGCGGTCTTCCTCGAGCCAGCGGTTCCAACCGCCGTCGAGGACGCTGACGTTGTCGTGCCCGTAGTAGGTCAAGGCCCACCAGAGCCTCGTGGCGAACTGGCCGCCGGCGTGGTCGACGGCGATGACCCGCGTCTTGTCGCCGATCCCGCGGATGGCCATCGCCTCGGCGAAGGCCTCGGGGTCGGAGATCTGCGCGGGGACCGGGTCGTTGAGGTCGACGATGTCCCTGGTCCAGTCGATGTAGACCGCCCCAGGGATGTGGCCGGCCCGATACTCCTCGAGCGCCCCCCGGTACGTGGCCTCGTCGACGCCCGGCGAGACCGGGCGCGTGGTCACGTAGCCGCGCATGTCGACGACGCGGAGGTCGGGGTCGTGGAGGTGTTCCTCTAGCCAGTCGGTGGAAACGATGAGGTCGTGAGACATGGCGGCGTTGAGACTCCGTGGGCATCCTCTTGGGCTGGGGTATAAGATAAGGCAAGGTTGGAGCGGATCACAATCGCATCGTCGAGGTCGAGAAACGATGAGGGTCTGGGAGGCTTGCGGTCGGATTGTCGTGGGGGATCGCGTCCCCAAAGTCATGGGGATCGTCAACGTCACCCCGGACAGCTTCTCCGACGGCGGCAGGAGCCTGGCCCTCGACGACGCCCTGACGAATGCGCAGGAACTCGTCTCCCAGGGGGCGGATATCCTCGACGTCGGGGGTGAGTCGAGCCGACCCGGGGCCGAGGCGGTCGGGGTCGAGGAGGAGTTAAGACGGGTGATCCCCGTCGTCGAGCGCCTGAGCAAACTGGTCTCGGTGCCGATCTCGGTCGATACGACTAAAGCGGAGGTCGCCCGCAAGGCCGTCGAGGCCGGCGCGACGATCATCAACGACATCACCGGGCTGACCGGCGACCCGGCCCTGGCTCGTGTCGTAGCCGAGACGGGCGCGGGGGTCGTGGTCATGCACATGGCGGGGACTCCCCGCACGATGCAGGTCAACCCTCACTACGAGAACGTCGTCCGCGAGGTCCGCGACTACCTGGCCAGGCGCGTCGACGCGATCGAGGCGCTCGGGATCGCCAGGAATCGGGTCGCGATCGATCCGGGGATCGGGTTCGGCAAGACGGCCGAGCACAACCTCTTGATCTTGCGTAACCTCGATCAGTTTGCCACCTTGGGATGCAGCATCCTGGTGGGGACCTCGCGCAAGAATTTCCTCGGCCTACTGACGGGCCGGGAGGTCCGCGAACGTGCGACCGCCTCGGTGGTGTCATCGCTGGCGGCGGCCGTGCAAGGGGCGAACGTCGTGAGGGTCCACGACGTCGCGGCCATGGTCGATGCCATCAAAGTCTGGAACGCGACCCAGGGCTGGGACAAAACGTCATGAGCCAGGTGCTTGAGGCCAACGATCTACTGACCGAATGCCGAGACCTCGCGGACCGCGCCAAGGTCGCCTCGAGGGCGATGGCCGTCGCCCCGGGCAAGGCCAAGAACGCCTGGCTGACGCGTTCGGCCCGGGCGCTCGAGGAGCGGGCCGCCGAGATCCTCGAGGCCAACGCCCTCGACGTCGAGGCCGCCCCGGGCCTCGGCCTGAACGCCGCCGCCATCGACCGGCTCACTCTGAATCCCAAGCGGATCGCCCAGATGGGCGCCGGGTTGCTGGAAGTCGCGGCCCTGCCGGATCCCCTGGGCGAGGTGCTCCAGTCGAGCCGCCGCCCCAACGGCCTCGAGGTGACTCAGATCCGGGTCCCGCTCGGCGTGGTCTTCATGATCTACGAGAGCCGCCCCAACGTCACGCTCGACGCCGCCGCGCTCTGCGTCAAGAGCGGCAACGCGGCCATCCTCCGAGGCGGCAAGGAGGCGATCCACTCCAACCGCATCCTGCATCGGATCCTGGCCGATGAGCTCGAGCGCGCGGGGCTCCCCGCCGACGCCGTGCAGCTCGTCCAGACGACCGACCGCGAGGCCGTCGGCCACCTGCTCCGGATGCCCGAGCGCATCGACCTGGCGATCCCCCGCGGGGGCGAAGGCCTGATCCGCCGGGTCGCGCAGGAAGCCCAGATGCCCGTCCTGAAGCACTATCAGGGCAATTGCCACATCTACGTCGATGCCGACGTCGACCAGGATGCGGCCATCAAGATCATCGTCAACGCGAAGGTCCAGCGCCCGGGCGTCTGCAACGCCGCCGAGACCTTGCTCGTCCATCGCAAGGTCGCCGCCGAATTCCTGCCCAAGGCCGCCGAGACCCTGAACGGCCTGGGGGTCGAGCTTCGTGGCGACGAGCCGAGCCGGGCGCTCGTCCCGAGCATGGTCCCCGCGACGGCGAGCGACTGGGATACCGAGTTCCTCGACAAGATCCTGGCCGTGGGGGTCGTCGACTCGCTCGACGCCGCGGTCGCCCACATCACCCGGCACACGTCGGGGCACACCGAGGCGATCCTGACCCGTGACCTCGGGTCGGCCCGCCGGTTCGTGGCGGAGGTCGACAGCTCGGCCGTGATGGTCAACGCCAGCACCCGCTTCAACGACGGGTTCGAGCTGGGCCTCGGCGCCGAGATCGGCATCAGCACCGATAAGTTCCACGCCCGAGGCCCTTGCGGTCTCCGCGAGCTGACGAGCACTAAGTGGGTCGTCTACGGCGACGGCCAGATCCGCGAGTGAGCCTTCGACGGCCGTCAGTCCGCGTCTCTCAACGCATCAACTGACGGCCGAGTTCTTCCGCCCGACGGACCAGGTTCAGGAACTCGCGACGATAGCCCGACGGATCCTTGCCGACGCAGGCGTTGGCAAGCTCGAGGACGCCGGCGTAAGTCAGGGTCCCCTTGTACGGCGAGTTCCTCAGCAGCATGCCGAACCCGGCGACGGAGCTGGCGAACTTCAGGTCCTCGGAGGCATTGGCGTAGTCGGTGCCCCCGTCGACCAGCGGGAAGCGGAGCAGCTTGCTCACATCGCCGTCCGGCTCCTTGTACCGCAGCTTGACCAGGAGCGACTCCTGCCGCAGCGGGTCGGGGACGGGGGCCTTCTGGAGCTCGAGCCTGTCGACGGCGGCGGGCTCCTTCTCGTTCTCCTTGCCGGCGGGCACGACCTCGTAGAGGGCGGTGACGTGGTGCCCCGCGCCGATGTCGCCGGCGTCCTTGGCGTCGTCGTTGAAGTCGACCTTGTTGAGCATCCGGTTCTCATAGCCGATCAGGCGATAGGCCCCGACCTTGAGCGGGTTGAACTCGACCTGGATCTTGACGTCCTTGGCGATGGTGACGAGGGTCGCCCCCATCTCCTCGACGAGCTGCTTCTGGGCCTCGGCGAGGTCGTCGATGTAGGCGTAGTGGCCGTTCCCCTTGTCCGCCAGCGTCTCGAGCTTGGCGTCCTTGAGGTTCCCCTTGCCGAAGCCGAGGACGCTGAGGAAGACCTGCGTCTTTGCCTCGTTCTGGATCAAGGTCGTGAGCTCGGTGTCGTCGGTGACGCCGACGTTGAAGTCGCCGTCGGTGGCGAGGATGACCCGGTTCGTCCCCCCCTTGATGAAGTTCGCCCTGGCCGTCTGATAGGCAAGTCGGATCCCCGCCCCGCCGTTGGTCGAGCCCCCCGCAAAGAGCTGGTCGATGGAGGAGAGGATCTCGGCCTTGTGCAGGCAGGAGGTCGAGCGGAGGTGCAGGCCCGACTCCCCGGCGTACTTTACGATCGCCACGCGGTCATTCTCGCCGAGGTTCTCCACAAGCTTCCGCAAGGAGGCCTTCAGCAAGGGCAGCTTGTTCTCCGCCTCCATCGAACCGGAGACGTCGACAAGGAACACGAGGTTGCTGGCGGGGCGCTTGTCCTGGGCGATCGGCCGACCCTGGAGGCCGATGCGGGCCAGCCGGTGATCCCCATTCCAGGGGCAGCCGGCGATCTCGACGCGGACCGAGAATGGGTCGTTGCCGGTCGGCGGCGGGTCGTTGTAGGGGAAGTAATTGAGCAACTCTTCGATCCTGACGGCGTTGGGCGGGGGCAACTGCCCCTGGCTCAAGTAACGCCGCATGTTCGAGTAGCTCGCCGTGTCGACGTCGATCGAGAAGGTGGAGAGGGGCTCGGCCGCCGTCGGGACGAACGGGTTGTCGACGATCGGGGCGAAGACCTCCTGCTGATTGTTGCGGACGGCCTCCCCGTTGAGCTGGGACAGGGCCTCCGCTCCCATGTTCTGAATCTGCTGCTTGGCCTCGTCCGCCAGTTCACGCCTGGCTCCCTCCTCCTTCTGGGAGATGGGCTGCTCTCCGGCTTTTGGGTTCGCCTTCCTGTAAAAATTCGAAGTATTGCCCTGCGGCCCCTGGGGGGCGTTGCTGGGCATGGACATCTTCGGGCTCTTGGACGCATCCTGGCCAGCCGACTCCCCGCTCTGAAATCGGGCGAGCTGCCGATAGTCCTGGGCCTGATTCTTCGAGCCCGAGCTGGGAGCGTTTGGCGCGGGTTCGGCCTTCCCATCTCGTTGTTGCTCGCCCCCGGCGAACGCCCGGGCGTTCTGGACCGACATCCCTGAATCACCCTTCTGCTTCTGGGTCGGCACGGGGGCTTTGTCGCCGGGTTGCGAGCTGTTCGCGGCGTCCTGGAGGTCGGCCATGGCGCCAGAACTCTTCTCGCCCTCCCTGTCTTGAACCTCCGACGACTTCTTGTCCTGAGACCCCGGCTTTTGCGATCGCGCGAGGGCCGATTTCGCGGGTGGAGCCTTGCGCATCTCGGTGAACTGGCTGGGGGAATGGCTCCTGTCCATCGCGGGCGAGGAGAGGGGAGCCGCCACCGGAGCCGGTGCTGGGGCCTCCGCGGGAGGGGGAGGTATGGGGTCACCTCCCCGCATCCTGACGGCCGGCGCGGCCGCCGCGCTCATGCCTCCCATGTTGGACACGCGTCCGGCTCCACGCGAGGCCGAGAGCTGCGGTTCCTCGGACTTCTGGCCCGCGCTCATGCCCCGCATGGGGCCCGCCGCATACGGATAGCCGGGGTCGTAAGCTTGTCGTGACCTCGGAACACCATCCCCGGGAGCTGGTTCCTTGGCGTCGTAAGTTGGGATGACCTTGTCGCCCCCCACCGGCAGGTTGCGAGTGTCCATCGCCAGCGTCTTGCGGGCCTGCCGCTCTTCCTGCGGTACCAGCTTGGTCTCGGCCAAGCTCTTCGACCGCAGCCGCGCCGAGAGCTCATCGCGATCGGGGCCCTTCTCGGCCTCGGCGAAGACGACAGGCTCCTGCGCGTCGGCTTCGGGCTTCCGATCGTAGAGGACCCTCGGCTCGTTGACGGCATCCGCCGGTGCCGATGAAGGGGCCGGGGCCTGGGCCAGGAGCGTCGGCTCGGCGCGGGTCACGCGATCCCTGGCCGCGAGCCCGGGCATGCCGGGCGCCATCTCCTCGATGGATCCGAGGGGCTTCCGCTCTGCATCGCGATTGGCGAGAATCGGAGCGGGCGCCTTGGCCATCACGCGGCCGGACGCTTCCTGTCCATCCCGTCCGAGGCGCCCGAAGGGGCTGGCGAGCCAGGCGGCGGTGCCGGCGACGAGCAGGCTGGCGGCGATGGCGAGCGGCCTCCAGATCCGGCCCGGCCGACGGCTCGAGGGCCTCGGGGCCTCGACCGTCGGCAGCATGAAGACCGAGGCGATGCTCTCGCGATGCGAGGGGGAGAGGCCCGGGCTCGGCTCGCGCTTGAGCTGATCGGTGAGCAGGGAGACCGTCTCCCGGATCTCGTCGACGAACTGCCGGGCGTCCCCGTCTTCGGCGAGCAACGCTTCGACTTCCGCCTGCTCGGCTCCGGCGAGCTCGCCCAGCACGTAGGCGGTCAGCCGGGGATCACTGGCGTCGAAAGTCATCACGCATCTCCTTCGATTCACGAGGTCGCTTCGGCCGGCCGGCCGTCGAGCAGTTGTTGGCGGAGGGATTTGAGCCCGACGTGGAGCAGGTAGCCGACGTTGGTGACGCTGTGCCCGCTGATCCGGCTGATCTCCTGGTAGGAGAAGCCGTTCTGGAACTTCAGGCGGATCACTTCACGCTGGTTGGGGGGGAGGGTTTCCAGGAGGTCGAGGACCCGCTCGGCGGAGTCGCGGCGTTCGACGACTTCGGTCGGGGAAGGATCGGGGCTGGTGTGGTGGAGGACCTGATCGTCGCTCAGCCGGGTCATGCGACTTTCCTTCCTCAAGACATCGAACGCCCGGTTCCGGCAGACCGTGAACAGCCATTCGGCCAGCCGGGATTCGATGGTCGCCTGATCTTGGGAACAGAGACGCAAGAACGTCTCCTGAACGACGTCACGCGCAGCCTCGGCATCGCCCAGCAGCTTCGCGGCGTAGAGCGTCAGCGGCCCCTCGAACCGGGAAACGGCCGCCAAGACCCACGGACCGTTGTCAGCGGAGTTCGTAAGCCTTGCCATGCGGCTTGCTCGGAGAGGAACGATGTCGAGTACATCCAGTCAACGCTCGACCCGCCGGCTTCTTAGAAAAAAATCCAAAGCCCCCTTTCCCCATCCCTGGGCGGGTCGAAAGGGACCCGAGCGAGCGCCTCGCCGACCTCGGGACATTCGGCTTTGCGACGGGGGGCACGATACGCACGCACGGAGCCAGGATCAGACCACGCATCTCCTCCGCAACGCAAGGATCGCATTGTAGAAGCCGCTCATCATGGGGGCGCACAGAATCGCCGGACGCGAAACGAACAACGCCCCCGGCGGTTGCAGGAGGCGTTGCGTCGGACGCTCGACTTGTCTTCGAGGCTCAAATCGCGGCGGTCGTGTAGAGCGGGGACATCAGCTCCCCCTTGCAGAGCGTGAGGGGTCGGCCCAGGCGGTCGCGGATCTCGGTGCCGGGGTCGATGCCGAGGGCATGGTAGATCGTCGCGGCGAGGTCGGGCGGGCCGAAGGTCCTCGAGATCGGGTAGGCCCCGAGCCGGTCCGACTTGCCGATGAGCTGGCCTCCCACGACCCCCGCCCCCGCAAACACGGCGGGGAAGACGGCCGGCCAGTGGTCTCGGCCGGGGACGGCATCCGGGGTCAAGGGGGCGATCCTCGGGGTGCGGCCGAACTCGCCCAGCATCACGACCAGGGTCTCGTCGAGGAGCCCGCGGACGCTCAGGTCGTCCAGCAAGGCCGAGACGGCGCGGTCGAGAGGCGGGAGCAGCTCGTCCTTCAGCCGGGGGAAATTGGCGACGTGCGTGTCCCAGGTCTGCACGATCCCCATCGCCGCCTGCACGATCGGGACGCCGACCTCGACCAGCCGCCTGGCCATGAGCAGGGATCGGCCGAAGAGGTGACGACCATAGCGGTCGAGCATCCTCGGATCCTCTTTATCGAGGTCGAGGGCCTTGCCGACCTTCCCGCTTGTCAAAAGCGCGAGGGCCGAATCCTGCTGATCCACGAACGCGTCGCCGGGGACCGGGACGGCGGCCTGGCTCATCAGGTGGCGTCGGCGATGGAGCCGTTCCGAGTCGAGCCCTTCGGGGAGCGAGAGGCTGTCGTCGCGGGCCTCGGGGCGATTCGGGTCGAGCCGGAGCTGCCAGGGGTCGTGCCTCGGCCCGAGGAACCCCGCATCCTGGCCTGGCCAGGTGAGCGGCCCTTCCACCAATCGCGTCGGCAGGGCCACGCCGTTGGGGATGCCGTCTCGCCGGCGGTTCAGGAGGTCAACGACCGCCGAGTAGCACGGGAAGTCATCGCGCGAAGCCACGCGGTCGAGGTCGCTGGCGCCTCGAGGGGTGCTGGGATGCCCCGTCAGGACATGGTGAACCGCGACGAGGTGGTTCCCCTCGGGATGCGACATCGACCGCACGACCGCCAGCTTATCGGAGCGGGCGGCCAGGCCGGGCAGATGCTCGCAGAACCGGATCCCGGGGACGGCCGTGTCGATGGGCTTGAACTCGCCCCGGATCCCGTCGGGGGCCTCCGGCTTCATGTCGAACGAGTCATGCTGCCCGAGTCCGCCGCTCAGCAGGATTACGATGACCGACTTGGCCCGACCCGTCGTCGGCGAGGCCGCGACCGCCGCCTTGCCGGCCAGTACCCCCGGCAGGCTCATACCGAGCAGCCCCGAGTACCCCACCTGGAGGAACGACCGGCGCTTGAGCAGACCTTCCGTTCCCCTGTCTCGTCCCCGTTGGTTCATCGCTCGTCTCCAGGTTCGGTGACCCAGGTCGGATCAAAACCGGGCCGACTGACAACCATTCATCTCGAAAAGTTTAACATTTGCTGGCCGTCGAGCCAAGGGAAATCTCTTGCCCAGGTCTTCCGAGGAAAGGCATATGCAGTTTTTTTAAGAAGGGGGTCGGTAAGAATTACAAGCCATGGCCCGATCCCGGGGAGAAAGGTCCAAGAGGACCAGCGACTCCTTGAAATTTCTCCCGGATGGACGTTCGAGCTTGCTCTCTGAATCAATCCACGATGGGCCTCGGCTTGTTTCAGCTAGGCAAGATGAAACGCGTTGAAAATACACACTCAAGC
This sequence comes from Singulisphaera chitinilytica, assembly GCF_049331405.1. Classification (NCBI taxonomy): domain Bacteria; kingdom Pseudomonadati; phylum Planctomycetota; class Planctomycetia; order Isosphaerales; family Isosphaeraceae; genus Singulisphaera; species Singulisphaera chitinilytica. The sequence goes on along the minus strand of NZ_CP186274.1, from coordinate 2,538,646 downwards.
GAGAGACTGTCTGCTTTATTGGTAGATCCCCATTGATCGGGCCTATTGGAAATATGGCCACAATAAGCGGGTCTGCGTCGAGCCTTATATTCGTCGGCGGCCTTGGTGTTGGATTGGCATACATGCTGCGAAAGGGTGGGAAGCGTCAGCCCGACGTCAAATCGGCTCGCGATTCGGACCCCCACCCCCCACGACATCTCGGAGCGATCTGGAATGCTCTATGCCGTTGCGTGCGCGGACTGGTCCCCCGGATCCCCATTGATCCCGAGAATGACCCGCTCTCGCCTCTTCCGAACTCGCGCCGAGGCTCGCAAGGTGGCTCCCGACCACCCGATGCTCGCCGTGGCCGTCACCTACGACCCGACGCGGGGCGAGGTCGTCGCCCGGATGCCCGCCGCCCGAGGCCTCGACGGCCCCTGGTCTGCGCCCGCCATCCTCGATGCCGCGGGGGGCCTCATCGTCCTCGTCCCCATCCCCGCCGCGCTCGTGCGTGGCCTCGGCCCTACCAGCATCAGGGTGCATCGCGGATCGGACGAGATAGCCCGGTCTCATCTCTCCGGGACGACCACGTCTTCGTTGCGGTCTCTCTCCTGGATCCCCTGGCGTTCTACGCGAAGCGGAACCCAGCTGCGTTGCACTCGTCCTGGAACCTCTCGGGTCGAGACCTTGCCCTTCCCGCGGCCTGGAGAGCCCACGGCCAGCGGGATGGCCACCGAAGGCCGCTCGGACGATGAGGCGAAGGCGAGCCTGCCAGCTTCCACTCCCCGGCCCACGTCCGAAGCCAACAAGATGGCGTCCTGAGCCAATGTGGGTGAATCGAATCGATCTCAGCGTTTCACGTAAAACATGCCATGATAAATAGATGAGACCTGCACGCGGGAACGCATTGGCCGGTTCTCTGGGCGAGCTGACGCCTCTCAGGTCCGCTTGAGGCGAAGCGTCGGCGAGGCTTGACGCTCGACGAATCCGAGCTTTTCATAGACACGCCTCGCCCCATAGTTCTCGGCACCGACGTGGAGGAATGGCGTCAGGCCCTGACGCAGGATTCCTTCGATCATGAACGAGGTCAATTGCTGGGCATAGCCGCGACCTCGGTAGTCGGGATGGGTGCAGATCCCGCTGATTTCGCGGAAGCCGTCCAGATACAAACGCTCGCCCGCCATGGCGACGAGCCTGCCGTCCTTGCGGATCCCCGCGTACGTCCCCATCTCGATCGTCCCGGGGCGGAAGAATTCCGGGAAGGCGATGGCCGTCAGTTCGAGCATATCCGCGACGTCATCGGCCCCCAGGATGACAGCTTCCGCATCGGTCGCCGCGGTCGGCTTGGGGTGCGTGTAGAGCATCTGGACCACGCTCGTTTCATGCTCGATCTCCCAGGGGCCGGGAATGGGCGGCGTCGCGTTCAGGAGGTAGAGCGTCTCGCCAGGTTGGGCCAGGTTCGCCATCTCGACGAAGGCGTCCGGGGCGTTCGCGTCCAGGGCCATGAATGGGGCGATGTCGGCGGGATAGCGTCTCGCCCTCGCGCCGCCGATCGCCATGTAGCTTTGCCGGGTCGTCAGCGCGGACCAGATCACATTATCCAGCAGAGATTCGGGCATGATTCGATCTCGTGTTCGTCCGGCCTGACCACGCGATTTTGATGAGCCTCAGGAGCCCGCGGGGGCGAAAGGCCGGGTCGTCAACTCCCGCTTGGCTGGGATGCGGAGGACGGGGAAGTCCTTCCCGACGGCCAGAGCAACGTCGAAGAAATTCCAGGTCGTGAGGCCGTCGTCGGAGTGCGGCTCGAGCAAGTAAACCGCCAGGCTCCCGAGCGGCTGCGCCGTCCGTACGACGATGGTCCCTGATGGGACGTGCTCGACCTGAGCGCGAGCCGTAACGGCGACGTCCATCGTGTTGTGACCTTCGAACAGCCGAGTCGACTTGGTGCTGGAGTCGACCCGATAGCGTTCGACTTCCAGGTCCGCCTCATCGCCGAGTCGTTCGAGTCGGATCCCATGCGCCCTTAGGGTGTCGATGACGTTCCGGTGCGCCGAGGGGATGAGATAGGCGTAGGGGCGTCGCACGGTCGCGGAAGCCCGGAAGTCCTGCACGAGCGAGACGCGGTAGTCGCGAGGCGTGGCGGTGGGAGAGGCCTTGCCGTCCCGTTGCTCTTCCACGAAGCCCGGCACGATGACCGACTCGGGGAAGGCATGAGGCTGGGAGCGGATGGCGACGAGGTCGTCCCCCCTGGGATCTTCGCCCGACGCGATGGTCTTCGCACGGGCCTGCGCGAGCATCGGCTGGATCTCGGCGCGATGCCTGGTGGCGTATTCGAGCGTACAGCGGACGAAATCGAGCGTCGCCGCGATGCGGTCGGCGTAAGAGGCATAGGCGTACGCCTCGGTGAGGATCGAGAGGCGGTTTCTCAGGCCGACGTAGGTCGTGCCGAACCGGGGGACGCCGGGATAGCTCGTCCACTCGGCATGGTCGTGCTCAAAGTTGCCGTAGAAGAAGGTGCGGAGGCCCGACTTCGCCTCATAGGCCTTCGTCAGTTCGGGGAACATGGCGTCGCGCGTGAAGCGGATGAGCCTCTCGTCGCCGGCCGGGTTCTTGGCCCCTTCGTAAGTCAGGATGAAGCGGTGGAAGGAGCCGTTGGTGGTATGCGTATCGACGACGAGGGCGGGATCCCACTCCGTGAGGAACTGCACGAGGGCGCGGCTCTCGGGGGCCTCGAGTTTCATGAAGTCGCGGTTGAGGTCGAGCCCCCTGGCATTGGTCCGGATGCCCATCCCCTGCTCCGGCCCGTGCTGGCCCGGCCGATTGTCCTTCGAGACTCGCTCGTTGCCGTCGGCGTTGTAGATCGGCACGACGGCCAGGATCAGATCCTTCAATAGAGGATGCCCCGGCCTGGCGGTCAGTTCGCGCACGAGCATCGGCAGGGCCTCCTTGCCGCAGACCTCGCCCGCGTGGATGTTCCCGACCAGCAGGACCACGAGCCTGTTCGAGTCCGCCGCCTGCTCGGGCGTGGAGACCGGCGGATCGGCCACGATCCAGAGGGGGATCGAGCGGTTTTCCCAGGTCTTCCCCAACTCGGAGAGCGTCACCAGTTGAGAGCTTGCGGCGAGATTTCGGCCCAGCGCGACAACATCGTCATAACGAGCCGTGGCCCGGTACCGGCTCTTCTCGGCGACGGTCTTCAAGTCCTCGGGGATGATCGGCTCGGCCCCGACCACGAGGCAGGCAAGCGCGGCGCAGATCGAGAGCATGGGCGAGACCTCGGACCTCGATACCAGGCGATCGCCCCCAGGACATGGGCGGCCTCGAAGATCGAAGGCCCGGGGCGACGCCGATCGGATGGCCAAATCATAGGCAGGTGCTGGTCGGTCAGGAAGGGGGCCGGCGGATCGGAGGGGGCCTTCGAAACGAAAGGCCCCGCCTCTCCGCGTCGGATCGCGAGGAGGCGGGACCGTTGACCTGGATCAGGTTGCGACGATCAACGGGCCGGCGGGTTGGCCGTGGGCTGGAGCGAGCGGATGAAGGCGATGAGGTCCGCGAGCGCCTTCGGGTCGAGGCTCTGCTCGAGCCCCTCGGGCATGAGGGAGAGGCCGAGCGAGTTGATCTCCTCGATCTGACCGCGTGCGATGGTGTCGGTGGCCCCCTCGGCGCGTTTCAGGATCACGGCCCCGGCGGTCTCCTCGGCGATGATCCCCGTCAGGCTCCGGCCATCCCTGGTCACGACCACGTAATTGACGTAGTTGGCCGCGACTTCCCGGTTCGGGTCGAGGATGTGGACGATGAGATCCTCGGGCGTGCGGCCGGCGACCGTCGCCAGGTCGGGGCCGACGGCGGCCCCCTGCCCCTCGGCCTTGTGGCAGGTGGCGCAGGTCTTGGTGAAGACGGCCTTGCCCTGCTCGCGGTTCCCGGCCAGTTCGAGCGCCTTGCGAGCCTGCGCGAGCGTCGCCGCGCGGTTGGGCCTCGAATCGTTCCCGAGCAGCTTGATCGCGCGTTCGCGGAGCTTCGGGTCGCCGCTCGTCATGAGCACCTTCTGACGCGCCGGATCCAACTCCGTCGCGGCGATGGTCCTGGCCTCGACGGCGTCGAGCAGGGCGGCGACGCGGTCGGGCCTGGCGAAGAGGGCCTCGGCCGCCTCGCGCCTGACGGCCGGGCTCATCGCCTTCCAGCGGCCGACGATCGCCTCGCCGACGCCACGATCGGCGAGATCGGCCAGGGCCTGGATCGAGGTGACCTGGATTGCGGCCTCTTCTCTCGCATCGAGGAAGTTCGGCAGGATCTTCAACGCGGAGTCGGACGAGCCCAGGGCCAGGAGTCGGATCGCGTCGATGCGGGCGGCCGGCGTGGCCTCAGCCGACTCGGCGACCTTCGCGGCGTTCTCGAACAGCGGCGCGATCCTCGCGGCGGCCGGGCCTTGCAGGGCGGCCTTGAGGGAGCCTCCCGAACGCTTCAGGCCTTCGCCCAGGCCCAGGATCATGTTGAGGGCGAGGCTCGTGTCGGTCCCTGGCTTCGCGAACCGATCCAGGAGGGCTTGAATGTCGTTGGCCTGATTCTCGACCCCGACCATCGTGGCAAGCTCCGCGAGCCACTCGCGGCCGTTGGCTCCGTCGAAGAATCCTGGCTTTGAGCCCAGGGCTTCGATGAGCAATCGGCTTCGCTTGGCGACGGAGCTGAGCACGGCGGCCCGGGTCCAGCGGTCGGATGCGTCGCTCGCGGCGATCGTGGCGAGGGCATCGATGGCCCTGGAATCCGCGACATCCCCCAGGGTCAACGCCGTCTGGAATCGCACCATCGGGTTGGCGTCGGAGGCGAGGACCAGCAGCGCTTCGAGGACGGCCGGGCTCGACTTCGCGATTGCTCCGGCAAGCCTGGCTCCTTGCTCGCGGACGCGGGGCTCCTCGTCCTTAAGGCAGGCGATGCTCGAGGCCTCGTCCATCCCACCGAGGACATCCAACGTCCAGAGCGCGTGCGTCCTGCCCAGGGCCGAGGGGCGAGTCTTCACGACCTCCTTGAGGAGCGGGATCGCACTCGCGTCGCGCCGCTCGATGAGCAGGCGCTGGGCTGTCTCTCGCCACCAGGCGTCGGGGTCGGCGAGCGTCGCGACGAGCTGGGCGGTGGTGGCCTTGCTCAGGGCGGGCTTGCCTACGCGACGTTTGGAACCGACGGCCAGGATCTCGTAGAGTCGGCCCCGGTCCCGGCCGCTGGTGAGGTCGAGGTGCTTCTTGATCGGCTCGGGGATCGAGATCGGGTGCTCGATGGTCTCGCGGTACATGTCGAGGATGAGCAGCGTCCCGCCGGGCGTGTTGACGAAGTTGACGGGGCGGAACCAGTTGTCGCTCGAGGCCAGGAACTCCATCCCCTCGTCGGCGCGCTTCGAGACGAAGATCGAGCCCTGCTCCGCGACCGTCTTGCGATGGACGAGGTTGCCGCCGACGTCGCCGACGAAGGCGTTGCCGCGGTATTCGGGGGCATAGGCGGTGCCCCGGTAGATCGTCACGCCGGTGGCCGACGTGAAGAAGCCGCTGGCGTGCAACTCCGACGGGGCCGAGCGCTTCACGAACGCCGGGTCGGCCACGCGCTGCCTCGTGCGGACGATCCGCCAGGGTTCGGGGGGGCTGATCCGGAAGACCGGTCCTGCACCCCCTTCCACGGCGATGTCGGTGGTCACGGCCGGGACGGTCAGCGCCGGGTTCCGGTCGACCTCACGCGCGGGCAAGACGACCTGGCGGATGTGATTGCTGTTGCTGCAGACGAACCGGTGGCCCCAGTCGTCGACGGTGTGGCCGAACTGACCACCCCCCGAGATCGCCTCGAAGGCCGAGCCGTCCGGCTTGAACCGGAAGTCGCGGCCCCGGACCGAGACGGGCTTCGAGCCGGGCCGCTTGAGATCCTCGATGTCCCCGCCGTTCGTCCCGGCCGAGCCGTAGATCCATCCGTCGGTGCCCCAGAGCAGGCCGTTGAGCAGCCCCTGGACGTTCTGGGTGCCGAAGCCCGTGTACCGCTTCTCGTTGACGTCGGCGATGCCGTCGCCGTCGGTGTCCTTGGCATAGAAGATATTGGGGGCCTCGGTGATGAAGACGCCGCCGTCATACGCCGTGATCCCCGTCGGCCAGGAGAGGCCGGTGACGAACTCGGTCCGCTTGTCGAAGTGGCCGTCGCCGTCGGTGTCTTCGAGCCGGCTGACGCCGCCGGTCGGACGCGCCTCGGGATAGGGGTATCCGCGCATCTCGACGACGTAGAGCCGGCCATCGGCGTCGTAGCAGGCCGCCACGGGGCTCCGCACGAGAGGCTCGGAGCCGATGAGGTCGAGCTGGAAGCCGGGGTGGAGCTTGAAGGTCGCGCGTGCCTGATTGACCTCCGTCGCCTTGATCCGCGGCAGTTCCTTGGCGAGGTCGGGCTCCTCGGCCTTGCCCTGTTGAGGCCAAGTTGCGAGGAGGAGCGAGGTCAGCAGGATCGGGTAGGGTCGCATACGGCAGCTTCCTGAGAGTCGGCGAGGCTAATAGGAGGGACAACACCGGCGGACCGGCGGGCGGGTTTGCATGCCTTTAGAAGATACCGCCCCGGTCGCCTCGTGTAAGTGGGCAACCGAATTCCTCGCGAACTCTCGCCAATCCGACCTCGTTCCTGTCCCTGGCCGCGAGCCGAGTCGTCGGGATTCATCGCGACGCCGGCTTCTCGCTCTTTTCGCCGATCAGGCTCCCCATGCCGAACCGCTTCATGAGTTCCATCAGATGCCCATGCCCGGCGACCATCCCCCTGGCATCGACGAGGATGTAATAGGGGTAGATGCCCGTCGGATAGGCGGCGATCCTGGGTCGAAAGGAGTCACCCGCGTTGGCCGATTCGAGAAATGTCGGGTGGATGAACCGGTTGTCGCGCATGGCCTTCTCGACCTCCGCGGCTGTCGTGCCGGAGGGGTGCATGCCGACGATCTTGACGCCTCGCTCGTGCAAGGACCTGAGCATCGGCAGGTCATTTTTGCAGGGGCCGCACCACGTCGCCCAGAAGTGCAGCAGGTAAGGCTTTCCCGCCAGGTCATCGGCCGGCTCGCCGACCCAGCCTTCGGCGGGCAGAGGCGAAGCGGGCTTGCCGACGAGATCCTGGATCGGCTGCACCAGCCGCTTGACGATCTCCTGCCCCTCGAGACGTTTGGTGTACTCGGCCTCGGCACGCTTGCGGATCTCGTCGTCGCTCCGGTCGGCTCGGAACTCGAAGTCGACCGGGACCTGGAACCGCTGGTCCTGGATTTGATCCCCGTCCTTCGGCAGGAGAGACGAGAACCGATCTGCGAGGACCTGATCGGTCCGGACCTGTTCCACATGCAATTCGGATCGTAGCAGCTTATGCTTGTGCGGCACCTCGTCCGAGGCGTGCCTGAAGACGCGAACCTCCTCGAACGGTAGCCAGACCCCCGGCGCGACCTCGCGATAATCGTCAAACATCGCCAGTTCGTTCGGTTCGATCTTGGGGTCGATCGGGTCGCCCTCATACTCTGCCCAGGCAAGGGCTATGTCGATCGACTGCTGTTCGGTCGCCTCGCCAAGGCTCCAGTTACTGTAATCCCTCTGCGATCCGAATGACTTGCCGGCGATCCGCCGAATGGCGTCGGTCTCGTAGAACTTGATGGATTTGGCTGGTCCTTGATTGACGCCATAGGAGAGGACTGCGCGCAGTCGCTTGGATCCTTGACCGATCCAGAGCCGTTCTTTCCTGCGGATCGAATCCACGACATCGCACATCTCGCCCCCGAAATGATTGGCCTCGAGTTTCCTCCAGGTCACCCTTTCGGGGGGGATCAGGTGCATGGTTTGTCCATTCCACTCGGCATTCCGTCCCCACCAGAATGTGTGCGGGGTCAGCCGGAGGTAGCTGTATTCGAAGTAGGTCAGATGTTTCCAGAGCGGCGATGGGCCGGCCGTCCGCACGTAATTCACCGACGATTTGTCGCGGGCTTCGTGGCGTTCCCAGCCGTCCTTCCTCGTCCAGAATCGCTGATCGAAATTGAGGTCGGCCTCGCCCGGGAGCATTTCGTACATGAACCGTTCCTCGTCCCAGGAGAAGCTCATCAGGTACGCGCCGAACCAGTCCTTGGCCTTCACCGGGGCTTCGAGGCTCTGGCGGAATTGTTCAAGTGTCCCATCCACGGTTCGCATCGAATCCACCGGCCCATATCGGTAACGAACCTGATAGCTGAAGCGAGGCAGTCGGTCGATGGCCGAGGCCTGGGTGTGGATCGAGCGGGCCAGGTTGGTCGCGGCCAGAACCTTCGGGTCGAGATCGGATTTGGCGTTGGTCTGTGTGGGGGCATCCGCCCGCGCGAGCGAGGGCCTCGCCTCGGGCTTTCTAACGCCCCTCTGGGAACCGATAGCCCGGTCGATGGCTTGTCCTCGGGGTTTTTGCCGGCCGAAGACGACGATCTGGCCGACGCCCGCCGCGACGACGACCATCAGGAATCCCAGGGCGATCGGCTTCAAGCGGGCGATGAACATGGATGTCATGACGCCTCGCATCAGGTTCGCGACGGCGGACGTGCCCAGGACTGCGGGAGTCTGCGACGACAGGACGGCCGTACGAACCGTCAAGGCCGCGAGTGCGGGCGGGATCGCCGCGATGGACTCGGATTCGAGCCCTGCCGCGAGGGCCCCGGCCGAGAGCGTGAACCCGCGGCGCGTCAGGCCGGCTCGGAGCCGCTCTCTGGCCCTGGAGACCCGACTGCCGATCGTCCCCACGGCGCAACCGAGCCGATGAGCCGCCTCCTCGTGTGTGAGGCCCCCGAGGTCGCAGAGCACCACGACATCCTTGTAGCGAGCGGGGAGTCGGCTGATCTCCAGGTCGAGCATTTCGAACCATTCGGCCCGGTCGGGATCGGGTCGAGGGGCGGCGAAATTTCCCAGGGCCTGGGATTCCCGGGCGAGCCGCCGGGCCGACATTCGCCGGGCACGCGTCGCGACCTTTCGGCTCACGCCGTAGAGCCAGCGAGAGAGGTGATTGCAACCTCGTATCGAGTCGGCCCGGTTCGCGAGAATCAGGAACGTCGCCTGAAAGGCATCGGCGACGTCGTTGGGGTCGTTCAAATATCGGCGGCAGACGCCCCAGACCATCGGGCCGTGGCGCCTGACGATGGCCTCGAAGGCGGCCTCGGCCGAGTCGTCATCCCGATTGCGGAAGCGCTCGAGGAGTTGATCGTCAGAAGCGGCGGCGAGGGTTCCCACCCCGAAGAGGGTCCTGACATCGCGCAGAACGCCGGGCGATTCGCTCTCGAACATGGCGGGAAACCCCTGGGCCCTGGTGATCTACCCTTACCTTGCACGGTCCCGGAGATTCTTTCCAAGTTCCTCGCGAAATCGTCACCCCCTGCGGGATCGACCAGATTCGATGGCGTTTGTACCCATCAACGACGAAGGCCGGCATCGTGCCTCGTCACACGATGCCGGCCGGGTGGTCGGGAGCTTTCGCCGATGCGGACCGGCGATCAATGCTTGGAGAGCGACTCGGCCTTCTTGACCAGTTCCAGGAACTCCTTGCGATAGCCCGGCTTGTCATCGCCGAGGGCGGAGCCGGCCAGTTCGAGCACGCCGCCGTAGGTCAGCGAGCCTTTCTCCGCCGAGCCGCGCAGAAGCATCGCGAAGCCGGCCACGGCGGTCGCGAACTTGAAGTCGTTCGAGGCGTGGCCCAGGTCGGTCCCCTTGTCCTCGACCCCGCGCTCGATGAGCTTGCTCTTATCCCCCTCGGGGGCCTTGTAGCGGAGCTTCACCGTGAGGGTCTCGGGGCTGGCGACTTCCGTCCCGCTTTGCTTCGGCTGGTTCTGGTACTTGAGCGGGTCGACCTGGGGCAGGTCCTTCTCCTTGCCCGGCGGGATCAGCTCATAGAGGGCGGTGACGTGGTGCCCCGCGCCGATCTCGCCGGCGTCCTTGGCGTCGTCGTTGAAGTCTTCCTTGGCGAGGAGCCGGTTCTCGTAGCCGAGCAGCCGGTAGGCGCCGACCTTGGTGGGGTTGAACTCGACCTGGATCTTGACGTCCTTGGCCACCGTGACCAGGGTCGAGCCGAGTTCTTCGACGAGCACCTTGGCGGCCTCCTGCATCGTGTCGATGTAGGCGTAGTGGCCGTTGCCCTTGTCGGCGAGCTTCTCGAGGTTGCCGTCCTTGAGGTTGCCCATGCCGAAGCCGAGGACGCTCAGGAAGACATGGCTCTTGGCCTTGGCCTCGATCAGGCGGATCAGGTCGTCCTCGCTCGTGGCGCCGACGTTGAAGTCGCCGTCGGTGGCCAGGATGACCCGGTTCGTGCCGCCCTTGATGAAGTGTTTCGTCGCGATGTCGTACGCGAGCTGGATCCCCGCGCCGCCGTTGGTCGAGCCTCCGGCGTGGAGCTGATCGAGCGCCGACAGGATCTCGGGCTTGTTCATGCAGGACGTGGAGTCGAGCACCATCCCGGAGGCACCCGCGTAGACGACGATCGCGACACGATCATTCTCGCCGAGCTCGTTCACCATCCGCGCCAGCGAGGCCTTCAGGAGCGGCAACTTGTTAGGGGTGTCCATCGAGCCGGAGACGTCGAGCAGGAACACGAGGTTGCTGATGGGTCGCTTCCCATCGAGTATGGGCTTGCCCCTCAGGCCGATCCGGGCGAGCCGGTGCTCCGCGTTCCAGGGGCAGCCCGCCACCTCGACGTTGACCGAGAACGGCTCGCCGTCCGTCGGCGCGGGGTCATCATAGGGGAAGTAGTTCAGCAACTCCTCGAGGCGGACGGAGTCCCTCGGGGGCATCTGGTTCTGGGTGAGGAACCGACGCACGTTCGAGTAGCTGGCCGTGTCCACGTCGATCGAGAAGGTCGAGAGCGGCTCGTTGGCCACCCGGATGAACGGGTTCTCGACGATCCGGCTATAGCCTTCCGCATCGGGGACGGGGGCCTCCTTGGCATTGCCGTCCACGACCGAGTCAGGACCGGACATCATGCCGGCCATTGGGGGGGATTCCGACTTCGCCGCGGTCGCCTGGCCGAGTCGGGCTGGGGCCGCAGCGGGCGTCGGCGCGGTGGCGCCTGACGGGGTCTCCACGACGATCCTCGAATCCATGTTCCTGGCGTTGAACTTGCCTTCCTCGCCGCAGCCGGAAAAGCTGGCCGAGATTGCCACGGAGGCGAGGGCCGACCAACCCCAGCCGGGTGTTCGTGCGAATCGCATGCGAAAGCTCCTTGGAAGACGTGTGGAATCCACCCCTCCCTTTGACGAAGGTCGGGGACGGGTGGTTCCTCCCTATCTACGACCCGGGGAGCATTCCCTTAGAGATTCAGGGGCGATTCCCGACGAGCCAGAGGGGGCAGTCGCGCCGGACGGCCTCGTTCGCGGCGAGGGCGAGCCGGGCGAAGGCGATGAGCTCTGGCGAGTCGGCCACCCAGCCATCGTCCGGGTCGAGATGCACGACGAGCAGGTCCTTCAACGCGTCGTCGTCAAGGCCGAGGTCCCAGCGGCTCGCCAGGTCCTCGAGCTCTTCCCTCAGGCCGGGGAGGCTGGCGCATTGCAGCGGGCCCCCCGCGGACAGGGGCAACGACACGGCCTGGACGTGCGCGGGCAGGTAGACCCCGCGGCCGTCGTCCCCCAGGGCCAGCAGGTTCGGAAGGGCGTCGGCCCCGAGTTCCTCGGCGGCCCTTCGTTGCAGGTCGCTCCAACCGCTGTCGGCGAGCTCACCGAAATGGCTGGGGGGAGTCCCTTCCCAATCCCCCTCGGCGCCGAAGGCATTGTCCAGGAGCCCGGCTACCTCCGTCGCGAAACCCTCGTCGAACGTCCCCCTGGTGCCGCCCACAGTGAAAGACAAACCCATGGAACTTCTCCTTGGAAGTCATCGCACCTTCGACGCCAAGCTTGAAACCAGGCCCGGGGCCTCGCACGAACGCAAGCGGCTCCGTCCGTCATCCCTTGCGAGGAAAATCCCGCTTTGCCTTCTCACTGCGACGACGACGGCCCCGCGAGCGTTGATACGGGCCGAGGTGCTCGCGGGGGACGGGACAAAATGTATCAACCGACTCGTCTTTCAAGCACACTCGGGATGCGCGGCCGGACGGCGACACATCCCCGCCCCGGGTCGAGCGCTCAAAGATCCAGGTAAGGGGCCATGTTCGATTCCAAATGAACGCGGGTGACGCCGGGATCGATGCGCGGCCGTGCCGGGGACATGCATGTCGAGAGACGCATCAATGCGTTCGACAAATGGCCGCCTCGATCCGCATCGGGCTGGATTGGGGAACGAAACGATTGGGTCTGGAATCGGGGACCGATGCGCCGTATCTTCGCTGACCAGCATCGATCTCCAGCGCCTGAGTGTGGCCCCGCGCATTGGCCCTGTCAAGCATCCGATTTCATTTCAGAAGGCGGCCTTTCATGAGGAAACCCTGGTTAAAGGCGCCGCTCGCCTGTGCGGCGCTGGTGGTTTTGTTGGGCTCGCCTGGATTTGCGGAAGATCCCCCCTCAAAGCCTCCCCTCGGTTTCTTCTCGAGTACCGGAGCCGAAGAGCTCAAGGCCGAATCGCGGGCGCTCGCCGTGCCGGCCCCCGACAAGGCCCGGGCCTGGCTCCGCACCCTGACCGAGGAGCCCCACGTCGCGGGGACCCCCGGCGACTACAAGACGGCCGTCTTCGTCCGCGACAAGCTCCGGGACTGGGGCTGGGATGCCAAGCTTGTTGAATACGAGGTATTGCTCAATTACCCCGCCATGGCGTTTGGTAATCCCGACGGAGTCCCGCTGAGTCCATCCCTCGAGTTGATCCAGCCGACCCGTAAAAAGCTCGGCATCACTGAAGACGCGATTGCGTCGGACAAGGATTCCGCGAGCCGGACGGCCTTCCCCGCCTTCCACGGCTACGGGATCTCGGGCAATGCCCTGGGGCAGGTCGTCTACGCCAACTACGGGCGTCTCGAAGATTTCTCCGCCCTCGAGCGGCTCGGCATCGACGTTCGCGATAAGATCCTCCTCACACGCTACGGTGAGATCTTCCGTGGGCTCAAGGTCCGCAACGCCCAGAAGCACGGGGCCAGGGGGATCCTGATCTATTCCGACCCGGGGGATGATGGCTATGCCAAGGGAGATATCTATCCCGATGGACCCTATCGCGCACCCTCGGCCGTCCAGCGCGGCAGCGTCCAGTTCCTCTCCCTCGGCCCCGGCGATCCCTCCACGCCGTTCGGCCCGTCGGTGAAAGGGGCGGACAGGCTCCCGATCGATCCCCTATTCGGCCTCCCCTTGCCCCCTGAGAAGTTGCAAGCGATGAACTTTGGGTTGGGGGGCGGGTCACATTCCGCAGTCCCGCCCGACTGGGAGAAGAAGGCGGGGATCGTCCGAGGTGACTACTTCGCCGAGATCCCCTCCCTGCCGATCAGCTATGAATCCGCACGGCCGATCCTCGAGGCCCTGAGCGGTCCGGTCGTACCCTCGGGTTGGCAAGGGGGCTTGCCGTTCGCGTATCACATCGGGCCGGGACCTGCTGAGGTTAGCTTCTCGACTCAGATGGACTACAAGCTGAGGACGATCTGGAACGTCATCGCGACCATCAAGGGGGACGTCGAGCCGGATCGCTGGGTCCTGCTCAGCAACCACCGCGATGCCTGGGTCTACGGCGCGGTCGACCCGGGGAGCGGGACGGCTGCGACGATGGAGACCTGCCGCGCGATCGGCGACGCCGTCAAGCACGGCTGGAAGCCCAGGCGTACCCTCGTCTACGCGAGCTGGGACGCCGAGGAATACGGCCTCGTCGGCTCGACGGAATGGGCCGAGGAGCATGCCAAGGAGCTCGACGAGAAGGCCACGCTCGTCCTCAACGTCGACGTGGCCGTCGGCGGCATGGACCTCGACGTCGATGGCGTCCCCTCGCTTCGCGACTGGTTCCTCGATGCCCTGGGGACGATCACCGACGTCCGCTCGGGGCGTTCGCTCAAGCAGATCTTCCTGGAGAAGCGTCGGGCCCAATGGGCGGGCCAGGCGTCGCTCGACCTGCCCGACCCGCTCTGGGATGAGAAGGACAAGGGCCGTCCTTCCAAGTTCACCCCAAAGCTCGATGCACTCGGGTCGGGATCCGACTACACGGCGTTCCTCGACCACCTGGGCATCCCCTGCGTCGACGCCGGGTTCAGCGGGCGTTACGGGGTCTATCACTCCATCTACGACGACTTCACCTGGATGGAGAAGTTCGGCGATCCCGAGTTCCTCACGCACACGATGGCCGCTCGGCTCTACACCGTGCTCATGATGCGGGCCGCGGCGGCGGAAGTCTTGCCGTTCTCGTTCGTGCCCTACGGCGAGGCCTTCCGCGACGAGGTCGACGACCTCCGGCGGATCGTCGAACGCAGGATCAAGTCGACCGATAAGGAGTTCCCCAAGGACGGCATCGTCTTCGAGGGGCTCCGCCCTCTTATCGCCTCGATCAAGGCGTTCCAGGAGAAGGCAGGGGAACTCGAAAAGGCGACGAAGGGGCTCACGGAGGGGGAGGAACCGTCGAAGGATCGGCTCGTGCGGGTCAACTCCGCCTTGAACCGCATCGAGCGGGCCTTCCTCATGGCCGAAGGGCTGCCGGGTCGCCCCTGGTTCAAGCACGCCGTGTATGCTCCGGGGCTCACGACGGGCTATGCCTCGTGGCCGCTCCCCGGGGTCCGGCAGGCCATCCTCGAGGGCAATAACGAGATGCTTGCGAAGCAGGTCCCCGCCCTCATCGACCGGATCAAGGCCGCGACCGACGCCATGGACGCGGCCCTCAAGGCCGCCAAATAGTCGGAACGCATCCGCATCAAGTTTGATGAGGCGAAGGGTTTGACGCGCCGCTTTCGCCTCTATTGCCAGCCAGCCGAGAGAAACCGAACAGCCGCGGTGGGAGACGACGCGAGAACGAACGAAGGACGGTTTTGCCAATGAGTTCCGAGACGCCATCCAACAAAGCGTCGCTGCCCAGGGTCCTGGGCCCCGTCGAGGCCTTCTGCGTGGTGGTCGGGTCGGTCATCGGATCGGGGATCTTCATCGTGCCGGCGGAGGTCGCCCGCGACGTCCCGTTCCTGGGTCCGATCGTCCTCACCTGGGTCATCGGCGGGATCTTCAGCGCGGCGGGTGCCCTGACACTCGCCGAGCTGGGGGCGATGCTGCCGAGGGCGGGCGGACCCTACGTCTACCTGCGTGAGGCGTACGGGCCGCTGCCGGCCTTCCTGTTCGGGTGGACCGAGTTCCTGATCGTGCGCGCCGGCTCGATGGCGACGCTCGCCGCGGCCTTCGCTCGCTACTTCGTCCAGCTCGTCCCCGCCCCCGGGTCGATCCGCAACGAAGTCTGGCAGGCCGCCGCGGCCGTGATCGCCATCAGCGTGGTCACCCTCATCAACATCCTCAGCACCAAGCTGGGCGGGAAGCTGCAAGTCGCTGGGACTGCGCTCAAGATGGGGGGTGTCCTGGCCCTGATCGCCCTCCCTTGGATCGTCGGGGGCGGCGACTCGTCGCACCTGTCCCCGGTCTGGCCGACCGCGTTCGAGCCGAAGCTGATGAGCGGGATGATGGCGGCGATGGTCGGCATCCTCTGGGCGTACGATGGCTGGATCAACGTGACGCCGCTCGCCGAGGAAGTCCGGGAGCCCGAGAAGAACATCCCTCGCGCGCTGATCTTCGGGATGGGGGTGCTCATCGTGCTCTACATCTCGATGACCCTCGCCTATCACTGGGTCCTCCCCCTGCCCGAGATCGCGGCCCTCGGGGCGGAGAAGGCCGCCGACAAGGCGGTGGCGGCCACGTATTGCAGCCAACTTCTGGGTGCGAAGGGGGTCATGGCGATCTCCCTGGTGGTGATGGCCTCGACGTTCATCTCGCTCAACGGCAACGCCCTGACAGGTCCCCGGGCCTACTTCGCGATGGCCCGCGACGGCCTCTTCCCCGCGAGGATTTGCCGGGTCCATCCTCGGTTCCAGACCCCGGCCAACGCCGTCTTCACCCAGGGGGCCTGGGCCGTCGCGCTCACGATCATCGGCACCGCCCTGATCATTGCCCCGGCGCCTTCCGTCAACAGCAGCCTGCCCGGGCCCATCTTCGCGGCCTGGACGAAGCTGAATCAGACCCCGCTCTACACGGTGCTCTATACCTATGTGATTTTCGGGGCGAACCTTTTCTACCTCCTGGCGATCGCGTCGGTGTTTGTGCTCCGGTACAAGCTCCCCCAACTCCATCGTCCTTATCGGACCTGGGGCTATCCGATCACCCCGCTGGTGTACGTGATCGCTGCCGTCACTCTGCTGGGGAACATGCTGCTTCAGACCCCGGCCGAGTCGTTCGCCGGCCTCGCGATCATTGCACTTGGCTTGCCCGCGTACTGGGTGTTCAGCCGCAAGCTCAGGGACTCCGCAAAGATGGTCCCCGCCGAGGTCTGACCCGTCACCGAGGAAAGGCCCTGACACATGCCGACGACGAACAGGCGTGACTTCGTACGGAATCTGACCCTGGGCGCGGCGGCGACCTCGATCGCCGCAACCGGGGAGGTCGCCGCGGCCGACGAGCCCGAAAAGAAAGACGAGCCGAAGAAGGAGCCCAAATCTCCGCCGACCGAGGCCGAAGCCCGGATGGAACTCCTGCTCGCCCGCTTCGGCGAGCACCTCGACGCCGACGCGCGGGGGAACGTCCGGCTCGAGGTCGAGGCGATCGTCCAGCGGGCCGAGCGGCTCAGGAAATTCGAGCTCGACAACGGCGACGGTCCCTTCCCCGTGTTCACACCCTATCGGGCCCCCCTGGGCGAGCATCCCTGATGGTTCGAAGCCGGTCTTTCCGAATCAGGATGTTTTCATGAGTGATTCCGACGCCGCCTTCGCCTCGCTGACCGATCTCGGGGGCCGCCTGCGATCGGGCGAGATCTCGTCGGTGGAGCTGACCCGCTACTTCCTCGACCGGCTCGAGAAGTACGGGCCGAACTATCATTGCGTGGTGACGGTCACTCGCGAGCGTGCCCTCTCGGAAGCCGCGAAGGCCGACGCCGAGCTCAAGGCGGGGCGAGACCGAGGCCCCTTGCACGGCATCCCTTACGGGGCCAAGGACCTGCTCGCGACGAAGGGGATCCCCACGACCTGGGGATGTTCGCAGTACAAGGATCGGATTATCGACCGGGATGCGACGGTGGTCCGGCTCCTCCGCGAGGCCGGGGCGGTCCTGGCGGCGAAGTTGAGCATGGTGGAGCTCGCGGGGGGCATGGGGTATCGCCAGGCGAACGCGAGCCTGACCGGCCCCGGGCTCAACCCCTGGAAGCCCTCGCAGTGGAGCGGCGGCAGCTCGTCAGGATCCGGTTCAGCGGTCGCCGCGGGGCTCGTACCGTTCGCGATCGGGACCGAGACTTGGGGGAGCATCACCACGCCGAGCAGCTACTGCGGCCTCACAGGCCTGCGTCCGACCTACGGCCGCGTCTCCAGGGCCGGCGCGATGGCCCTGAGCTGGACGCTCGACAAGATCGGACCCATGGCCCACTCTTCGCACGACTGCGGCCTGATCCTCGACGCGATCGCCCGGGTCGACCCGGATGACCCCTCCGCCAGCGAGAGGCCCTATCGCTACCCGCCCGACGACCGCCCCGACCGCCCCTTCGCCTTCGCGATCCTCAAGGACGGAGTCGAGAAGGCCCACCCCGAAGTCAAGGAACACTTCCATCGGGCGTTAGAAGTCTTCAAGACGCTCGGCTCCCTGACGGAGATCGAGATCCCCGACCTCCCCTTCAACCCGGTGGCCTCGACGGTCCTCTCGGCTGAGGCGGCCTCGGCGTTCGAGGAGATGGTGGAGTCGGGGGACGTCTTCAAGCTGACCGCGCCGGAAGATCGCATCGGAGGCTTCGCCGACCAGGCGATCCTGGCCACCGATTACCTCCGTGCCCAGCGCATCCGGGGCAAGCTCTGTCGCGCCCTCGACGCCTGGTTCGCCCCGTTCGATGCGGTCATCACCGTCCCCACGGCCAGCACCGCGCCGACGGCGAACGGACACTTCGAGTATCCTCACCAGGCCAAGACGCTGGGCGGCCCCGGCAACATCTGCGGAACTCCCGCCCTCGTCATGCCGATCGGGCTGGCTCAGGACGGCCTACCGACCGCCATCCAACTCGACGGCCGAGCCTACTCCGAGAACCGACTGCTTTCTCTCGCCAACGCTTTCCAGAGCGCGACGAGTTGGCACAAGGTTCATCCGGAAGTGAAATAATTCGATAGGTATCGGATATGAGAGTATCAAGAGGAGGCCCGTCGAATCCGAATGGATGGCGACGGGCTTGATGTCGCGGGGGCGGAGGCTGTGGATCAGGGCTTCGCCGGCAGGGTTTCGGCCGAGGGCTTGGCCGCGAACCGGGGCGGCGGCTCGTTGTTGAGGTGCTCGTCGTCGTAGGTCATCTGCAGGAAGCCGATGCACATCTCGTCGGTGGTCCGCTCGCCCCAGCCGACGACGGCCGGCGGCGAATTCGGGTTCGCGGGATTGCCGGTCGAGTTGTCGAAATGCGCTTTCATGTCGATCCTCGTCCCCTTGGGCAGGGGGATCGGGGTGACGAAGTCGTAGGCGCCTTGCCAGTTGAAATTCCAGTCGTCGATCCGGATCAGCGTCGACTCCGAGCCGTCGGGCTTGGTGGCCTTGAGCACGAAGTCCTTGCCGAGCCAGTGCATGTGCGGCGTGATCGCCAGGAGGTGCGCATCCTGGGCCACCGTCATCGTGCCGACGACCTCGTGGTTCGCGTCGCCCGCCGGGATCTGCAGCCTGGGCCGCCTGAGGATCCCCACCCGGGGCGGGAGCACGATCCCGTTGCGCAACTGCTTGTCGACCGGCGCCTTGCTGAAGTAGAGGCCGATCGCGGTGGCGTCGGTCTCGGCCTTGCCGCTGCGGTGGTAATGGACCTGGATCAGGACGTCGGAATTCGCGGGCAGGTAACGTCCGATGCCGTCATCGTAACGGATTGGGGTCTTGCCGGGGGCCCACCCGGAGAGCCCGCCCGCGGGGATGATCGTGAATCCGCCGAACGACTTGTAACCGGGCGCCGGGTCGGCCTCGTCCAGCTTCTTCGCCGCGCCCCGGATGTCGAACGCGCCGAGGATGTGGTGGACGACCTTCGGGTTGCCCGGCTGGAAGTCGACGGCCGCGACCCACTTGTCCTCCGTCAGGCCCGAGGGGATGACGAACACGCGCATCTCGTCGTCGCCGTGCGCCTCGAGCGTATAAGCCTTGTCGGGCTTGAGCACGAGGTCGGGCTCTCCCAGAGCCCAGGAGGAGGCCCAAGTCCGAGCCGGTGGCGCATCGGCCGCGTTGCCTTCCGGGGCTCCCGACTCCGCCCAGGCGGATAGAGTGGTGAGCTCTCCTTCGGAAAGAACCCGGGCGCCGCGGAACGGCCCCCCCTCCTTTGCCGACACCGGCCAGGGGGGCATGGTGCGGTGCTCGGCCACACTCGCGATGTCGCCGGCCCTCTTGCGGACTTGTTCATACGTCAGGAGAGAGAAGGGCGCGACCTGGCCGGGCCGCTGGCAGTCCTGGCACGACTTCTGGAGGATCGGGACGATGTCCTTGTGATAGGTCGGGGCCGTCGAAGGCGACGCCGCCCCCGCCTGCCCTATCCCGAGGCCTCCGAGCACGAAGGCGAATACCCCGCCGTTCCTCAACCGCAACATGGACATCCCCCGGGTCATCGAGCGGCTCGTCAGAACGGAGCCGAAGCGTCGTCAGATCAGAGTACGTGCCGACGGCCGCCCTGGTTTCAATCGACCCGAATAAGTCCCGCGACGGCCTCCTCGATTGGGGGGAATGGGATGTCCGGGAAGGCCTGCTGGAGCTGTGTCGTATCCATCGAGGCATCGGCGGGGCGCGGCTCGGCCAGGGTCACGTCAGACCGGCGATTGGAGCGCACGAGCCCGGGGTCGGCGCCGAAGGCCGCGGCCGTACGCCTCATCAGCTCGTAGCGGCTCACACGCTCGCGTCCTGCGACATGGATCAGACCCGTGAGGTCGGACTCGACGAGGCGCGTCAGGGCATTGGCCGCCGTCTTGAGGTCGAGCGGGGTGCGGAACTCGTCCTCGAAGAGGGTCTGGACCTCCCCCTGCTTGAGCTTGCCCATGACGAGGTCGAAATAACTCGGCCGTCCGCAACGCGAGGGACCGAAGAGCAGGCTCATGCGGGCGGCCAGGCCCCTCGGGACGGCCGTGACCAGCGGCTCGGCCTCGCGCTTGGTCCGGCCGTAGGCCATGATCGGCTCGGCTGGATCTTCCTCGCGGTTCCAGGCCTTGCCGCCGTCGAAGACGAGATCCGTCGACGTGAACACGATCCGGCGATCGTTCTGCGCACACCAGGCGGCGAGCCTTGCGGTGGCCTCGACGTTGACCGCGTGGCCTAGACCCGGGTCGAGCCGGACTGCGTCCGCGGCGCTGATGGCGGCGGCGTGCAAGATCGCGTCGGGATCATCCTGTTCCAACGCTCGGGTCACCGCTTCGGGATCGGTCAGTTCGACGGGCACGAGCGGGACCTCGCAACGCTCGCCACCGGCCTTTCCGCTCCAGGCGCGCACCTCATGACCCGCAGAACGTAGCGCCTCGATCACATAAGCACCGAGTTGCCCACTCGCTCCCGTTAAAACAACCCGCATTTCCTGTTTTCCCCCAACCACGCAGACTTCGCATTCGAAGAATTCGCCGCAAGCTAAGAGAGGAGGCAGCCGATCATAGGACGACACGTGGATCGGGGAAATAGGTTTCCAGCAACGGCGACGGGATGGACTGGGAAGGGAGTGGCCGAGATGAACATTCATGAGCTGCAATTGGAGGACTTGATCCTCGATCCCAACCTTCACCTGCGCGACCGGCTCGATGAATTCACGGTCGAGCGTTACGCCGAGTCCTGGCAACGACTTCCGCCGATCACGGTCTTCCAGGTCGAGGGCAAGTGGCTGCTGGCCGACGGCTTCCATCGCCATGCGGCGGCCGTGATGCTGGGCAAACGGGCCATCCAGGCCGAGGTCGTCGAGGGCTCGTTCGAGGAGGCGCTTGACTTCGTCGCCAGCGTCAACCTCTTCCACGGCCTCCCGCTGACCCGGACCGAGCGCCGACGCGCGGTGGACGTGAAGCTCCGGCTCCACCACGACTGGTCGGATCGCCGGATGGCCGAGGAACTCGGCGTGAGCCGGGAACTCGTGGCCAAGACCCGTCGCAACCTCGTCGAGGCGGGCCAGATCCCGAACACGCCCGGCCGGATCGGCGCGGATGGCAAGACGTACTCGTCGGCCGGCCTACCCAAGGATCCGAACAACGAGAAGGCCCCGACGGGCAAGCCGATCGCCCAGCAGGACGACCCTCGCGACCGCGGCGGCCGCGAGAGCGACGCGCCGCCCTGGGATGACACCGTCACCCCGATGCCGGCCGTCTCTCACGAGCCGATCGCCCAGGGGATGACCCCTCCCTGGGAGGTCGAAGACTCGAAGGCCGTGGCCCTATCCGACCCCGTTCCGGCCGCCGCGCCGACGATCGACGAGATGCTCTCGCTGATGACCAAGCAGATCATGGAAGTGATCACCTGGTCGCAGGCCGACGGGTTCATCGACGCCTACCGCGCGGCCAGCGGCAACGCCCGCGGCCTCTTCCAGACGGCCGTCATCAAGCTCGCCGCCCGCGCCGACCAGCTCCGCAAAGCCTGATCTCGGCTTGAGTTAACCTCCGAGATGCGCACGATACGAAAAGACGCGAGGCCCTGGCCGTCCCTGGGAAAATCCCGACGGTCCCGGGCCTCGCGTCTTTGGATTTCCTGACGGCCTGCCCCTGACTTACTTCGGCTCCATCGGGGGCCGGACGCCCGGGGTGCTGAGCCGGATCTGGTGGACGGCGTCGACGGCGGTGATCGCCAGCGTCTTCGAGTCGGGTCCGCACCAGGCGAGGTTGGACGGCCGCTTGGGAACCCCGATAATGCCGAGCAGCTTGCCGCCGGGCTCGAAGACCCAGACCCCCTGGGCGACCGCCACGTAGACGCGCCCCTCGGTGTCGACCTTCATGCCGTCGGGCCCGCCGGCTTCTTCGGGGTCGAGGCGGCAGAAGATGCGGCCGGAGCCGACTTTGAGCTCGCCCGAGGGCTCGACGTCGAAGGCCCTGACGTGGTAGCGGCCGGTGTCGCAGATGTAGAGCGTCCGCTCGTCGGGGGAGAGGGCGAGCCCGTTCGGCTTCTCGAAGTCGTCGACGACGAGCCTCGGCTGCGCGTCCTTGCCGAGGGCGTAGACCCCCTGGAAGTGCAGCGAGCGATCCGGGGGCGCCACGCCGTAGGCCGGGTCGGTGAAGTAGAGGAGGCCATCCGAGCGGCCTACGATGTCGTTGGGGCTATTGAGTCGTTTGCCCGACCAGTTCTCGGTAACGACGGCGAAGCCCGAGCCGTCGGGGTTCATGGCGGAGATCCGGCGGCCGTTCTGTTCGCAGAAGTAGATCCGGCCATCGGGCCCGAAGGTCTGGCCGTTCGCCGCCTCGGTCTTGTCGCGCAGGACGCTGACCTGGCCGCTCGGATCGCGGCGATAGGTGCGCTCGGCCTTGATATCCTGGAAAAGCAGGGAGCCATCCGGTAGCCAGAGCGGCCCTTCGGTGAAGACGAATCCCTCGGCCAGGGTCTCGAGCGTCCCTTCGACCAGTCCGGAAATCCCCGCGTCTCTCAAGAACGGATTCACGTGCGCCCCCTGTAGCTTATCTGGAAGGCCCCGATGACTCGAGGCGATCGTGCCATCGATACGGACGAGCATGGCAGCCTATCTCGGTCCCGACGAGCCCTGGCGGCTCCGTCTCGACCGAGTGTCGCCGATCCCTCGGTCGCCGAGTCCGGCGAGGATCGGAGTCGAGCGACGATCATCATAACGATCGCTGCGGCCGAATGATGAGACTTCCGCCCGAATCTCGGCCGGGGTTCCCGGAGAGTCCGGAGTTCGGTCTTGCATGTCACTTTGGGGGAGGTTTCACTAGAATGGCTCTAGAGGAACCTCGCGTCGTCACGAGCGAGGTCTGGTCGTTTGCGTTCACGTCGCGGTCCCCGCCGCGGTTGGTCGCGGTTGCGGAGCGGAGGGTTCGCCCAGATGTCTTCGTCGTCAGAACAGCCCAGCAAAGCCCAAGTCTTCTTCCAGACCGGCAACGACGCCGCGATGAAGCAGAACTGGGACTACGCCATCGAGATGTACGTCAGGTCGTGCAAGCTCGACCCGGGCAACTTACTCTACCGGCAGACGCTCCGCGCGGCGCAGAAGAAGAAGTTCCAGGGCGACCCCGCCAAGGTCGGCCGCTTGGTCGGCATGAAGAACCAGCCGATCCGGATGCGGGCCCGCATGGCCAAGTCGAAGTCCAAGTGGACCGAGACCCTCGAGATCTGCGAGGAGGCGTTCCTCAACAACCCCTGGGACGTCGACGCCGCCAAGGAGGCCGCCGAGGCTTCCGAACAACTCGGCTATTTGCTCCTGGCCCAGTGGTATGTCGAGTCGGTCCAGGCCCAGGCGAAGGACGTCGACTTCTTCATCTTCGCCGCGGGCATCCATCGCGCGAACAAGAGCTTCCCCAAGGCCATCCAGTGCTGGGAGAAGGTCAAGAAGCTCGACCCCAACAACCAGATCGCCAACCGCGAGATCAACGCCCTCTCGGCCGGCGAAACGATCCACAAGTCGGGGATCGGCGACGCCATCGACGAGCGTGATGCCAAGCCCGACCCCGCCGCCGAGATGGAAGAGCTCCGCATTCAGCGGCAGACTCCCGAAGAACGTTACATGATTGAGATCAAGGAAGACCCGACCAAGGTCTATCCTTACCTCCAGCTCTCCGAAATCTACAAAAATCGCGGCAAGCTCAAGGAGGCCTCGGAGCTCCTGGCCAGGGGGCGAAAGGCCGTGCCGGGGAATACCGACCTCCAGCACGCCACCGCCGAAGTCCACATCGCGCTCTTCAAGTCCGGGATCGACCAGTGCAATGCCAGGCTCAAGGATCGCCCCGACGACGCGACGGCCAAGTCTAAGCTCGAGGAAATCCAGCAAAAACTCAACGACTACGAGATCCAGGAATTCAAGAGACGTCTCACGCTCGAGCCGTCGGATATGAATCTCCAGTTCCAGCTTGGCCTGCGCCTCGTGAACGCCAAGCGTTACGACGAGGCCATCGGTGCCTTCCAGCAGGTGAGCCAGAATAGTCCCCCTCTGAAAGTCCAGGCCCTCCACAGGTTGGGCCTGTGCTTCTACGACAAGGGGAACCACAAGCTCGCCGAGAGAACTTTGCAGGAGGCTCTCAAGCTCGCCGACGCCAAGGACATCGCGCTGACCAACGCCCTGCATTACTGGCTCGGCCGGGTCTCCGAGGCCCAGGGGAACACGGTCGAGGCCGAGGATCATTACAACGAGGTCGCCGCCAACGACTACAACTACCTCGACGTCGCCGAAAGACTCCGCAATTTGTGAACTTGAACGCGCCTCGTTCTAAATGCTATAGTCGTCGTTTCGACGAAACTTGACTGGATTCGCGGCCGGGCCGTCATCGGAAGCCGGCACACGACCCGACCGAGATCTCTGGACCCTGCTATGCCGAATACGCCGTCCGCCATCAAACGTCTCAAGCAGAGCGCGAAGCGCAGGCTGCACAACCGAATCACCAAGAAGATCATCAAGACCTACACGAAGCGGACCCTCGCGGCCATCGCCGAGAAGGAGTTCGACAAGGCCGAGGCGGACTTCCGCCTCACCACCGCCAAGATCGACAAGGCGGGCGTGCGCCGGGTCCTCCACCCGAACACCGCCGCTCGTCGCAAGAGCAAGCTCGCCCGCGACTACAAAGCGGCCGTGGCCAAGGCCAAGGGTTGATCCCGTCCAGGTCAAGTATCGGGAGCGAAGGGCTCGGCGATGCCGACGTTCGACGAGTCCTTCCCCTCCATCGAGGCCGCCCTTTTCCGACAGTACGGTCGCCTCGTCCCCTCCCGCACTTCGTCCGAAGGCCATGACCTTTTCCGCAGCCTCGCTGTGGCCCTGCTAGGTCGTTCGGTCGAGCCGCTCAAGGCCGCCAAGATCCTCGATGCGCTGGCGGAGTCCGGCCTGATCGAGCCCCGCGCGCTCTCCGAGTCCGAGGCCATCGAAGTCAACGAAACGCTGAAGGCGTCGCGGGTCCCCCTGCCGGGTCGACTCGTCGGGGCCCTCATGCGCCTGGCTCGTTGGTACGTCGACGAACTCGGGACGGGCGTGGATGCCCCCGATGATATCACGGCCTCGACCGAGCAACTCCGCGAGAGCCTCGGATCGGTGAATGGGATCGGCCTGGCGACGGCCGACGCGATCCTCCTCTTCGGGCTGGATCGCCCCGCCTACCCGGTTGATCGAGCCTCGTATCGGATCCTCGCCCGGCATGGATGGATCGACGGCACGGCTGAGTATGCCGAGGCCCAGTCGGTGCTCGAATCGCCCGGCCAGGGAGACGCGAGCGCCCTGCAGGGCCTCTCGCTCGCCATGCAACGGCTCGGACACGACTACTGCAAGGCGAAGGTGGCGAAATGCCAGCGCTGCCCCTTGAAGCCGCTGCTGCCCCCAGGTGGGCCCATCGAGCCGGATGGGTACGAGGGCGATGATGGGGAAAGCGACGAAGCGGGCTGAGGCTCGTTGTCACGCGCCTCGCCCGCTCGAAGTCGATTCAGGATCGTATGACCGCGTCGTCCCGATTTACTTCGGGGCCGCGGGGGTCACCGGGACCGCGGCCGGGGGCTCGCCCTCGATCGCCGGGGGCTTTTGGATGTCGATGGCCCCGGGGATGACCGAGTCGTCACCCTTGCCAGTGTCCCCCCCCTTCTTCTGGGCGGCACGCATGGTGGCGGCCTGCTCCAGGCCCTCGAGGATGCGCTTGGTCTCGTCCTCGACCTGGGCGCCCGGGGGCGCCTGGAAGGCGAACTCCTGGTCAGCGATCGTGCCGTTGAGCTTCACGTTGGTGTAGTTCAACTCGATCGTGGTCAGTAGCGGCTTCTGGATCAGGGCCTGAGAACCGATCCGACGCCCGTCGGGCCCGATCGGTCGCGTGTCTTCCATCACGATCGATGACTGCTGGCCGGTGAGGAGCACCTTGTAAGGCCAGTTATCTTCCTGGCCGAGGTAAATCTTCACCAGGCTGGGGATGTAGGATGGGAGCCTTGCGAAGGCGGGCAAAGGTTGGGAATTCGGGCCGAGCAGGCCTTCTCGGCTGGTCCAGGTCCCGGTCAAGATCCAGACCGGCTTGCCGTCGAGGTCTCCCTTTTCCTTCTGGTTGAACCTCACGGCCTTGCGGAGTCCGGCCAGGAAGACGTCCGGGCCGGCGAAGCCCATCTGCTCCATGACCTTTTCTCGCAGGTCATCCCCGATGTCCGCCGTGCGAATTTTCTCGAGGATGGGCTTGGCTTCGAGCCGACGAAAGTACTGGCTGTCGAAGAACTGCTGGAAGTCCCAGAAGGTGACGCCATCGCAAACCTGTTGCATCACACCCTTGGCATCGGGCAGGCCGAGCACGGTCAGCTTGATGTAGAAGCGATCGTTGGGCGCCTTCAAGTAGCGCCCTTCGATCGTGAACTTCTGCCCGAGCATGTTGACCTTCTCGACGAGGTCGGCCGAGACAGAGCTGATGGCGGCGACCTTCTTGATGACGTCGTCGAGGAAGAGCTCGGCCTCGGTCGGCGGCTCGTTGGCGGCCGGCTGCGCGTTGGGATTGGAGCCCATCGGCGCATTGGGATTGGTGCCGAGCGGTCCGGCAGCATTGGCGCCGAGCGTTCCGCCGGAATTAGCCCCTGGTGCGGCTGCGGGAGGGACTGGCCCCTGGGACCTGCCCGACCTCGTCGTCACGCCGAGACTTACGGTCGCGATCAGGATCGCGGAGATGATCCGAATTTTGGGCATGGTAGGGATGTAGGGCTTTTCCTCAAGGGTAGGAAAGGATTGCCCGATCATATCGTTAGGCGTCTTAGGACGCAAGTGCGGCTCGGGCCGCGCGGAGGCCGGCCGAAGGCGTCACAACCTTAGTTGTAAGGCAGGCAGGTCTCTGAGGTCGGCCCGGCCGATGACCGAGGCCGAGATGGTCGCGGTGGTCTGGGTCAACGGTGGAAAGGATTTCCCCGATCGACGTTCGCCCTCGCCTTGATGAAGGCCGGCTACGGTCGCGGGTGGTGGAGGATTCCCATGCATACGACGATCGGTGTGCTGCTCCTGGCGGCGGCGACCGCTGGGGACGGTTTTGGATATAGCAAGCCTGGCGTTGGGTTGAAGAAACTCCTGCGCCCGCACGTTGTCCAGCACGGCCCGCCCCCGCCGGGCGGTCCGATCATGCCCGGCCCCGGTGGTCCTGGCGGTCCCGGTGGTCCTGGCGGACCCATGGGGCCGGGCGGCCCCGAAGCGGGCCGGCGCTTCGCCAACACCCGGAGCCAGATCTACTTCCTGGATCCGGACGGGATGCGCATCGGCTGGCAGTCCGGGGCCACCGGCGGCGAGCGGGTTTACATCCCCGGTCAGCTCACGGTGCCCGCCCGTTACAACTTCAACCAGGGCTACATCTATCGTCTCAAGCTGAGTGAGATCCCGGGTCGCCCCGGCGCCCAGCTCTACCCGACGATCGAGGTCGCCCCGTCGACCCCCGCGACGGACGCCTACCTGACGCACAACCCGATCCCCGTCCAGTTCACGGCGGAAGACTTCGACCAGGTTGTCGACGGCGGCAACTTCGTCACCAAGGTGATCTACCTGCCCGATCCCAAGTACCAGGAGCTGGCGATCGCCGGGGTTGAGACCCTCGTCTCCACCCGCCTCGAGCCGGGCGTCGACCCGATCCTCGAAGCGGATAAGCGGGGCACCATCCTCCTGATCGTCCGCCTCGGTGCGATCGACCTCGAGATGCCGGCCAGCGGCGTCTCGGCCCCCGCCAACGGTGTGATCGCGTCGCCCCCGCCGGGCACCGTCCTGCCGCCGGGGACCCTGCCCCCGGGCGTCGTCTCGCAGCCGACGATCACCGAGAGCGTGCCGGTCGATGCCGCCCCCGCGGCCCCGACCACCGAAGCCCCGGTGACCCCGGCCCCGACGGTCCCCCCGACCCCGGCGCCGAGCGCCCCGGCCCCTGAAGCGGCCCCGGCCCCGGCTCCCGAAGCGGCCCCCGCTCCGGCTCCGGAAGCCGCCCCGACCCAGGAACCAGCCCCGGCTCCCGCCCCCGAGGCGGCCGAACCGAAGTTCTGAGGTCGGGCTAGAACTTGATCGGCAACTGATGTCCTTGCCCCACGCCCCGGCGGATCCGCGGATTCAGACGCGATCCGCCGGGGCTTTGCCGCAACCGATCGGGACGAACTCGGCCCGGTCGGGCCTCCCTCCCGAGGATCGGGGGGGGCGGCCAAGCCCTCCGCTCGCGGGTGGCCGGGGACGGGTCTTCCTCCGACTCGACCGTTCGGAGACCCTTCCCCCGCCATCCGATGGCGCACCGCCGTGACGGCCCCGGGGACGCATCGACGACCCCTGGCCTTGCGCACCGGCCGGACGGCATCCAGCGCGACTTGTCAGGATGATATTCTCAACACCCTGAATGTCAAAGGGTTCATGGATATGAAAGAGCCAGGATTCGTCCGCCGCGCGGAGCGCCTCGCCTGGTCGTTGGCGGCGGCCATCTTGACGACGGCCCTGCCCGCCGCCGCCTGGTCGCAAGCGCCGCCGGTCTTCGCCCCGGTCCCGGCGCCGACGCCCGTCCCGACCCCCGCCGATGGTCCCGCGGTTGCCCCGCAGCCAGGGCCGGCGGCTCCCGGCACTGCGGTGGTCGGCCCGATCCCGGCGTCCACGCTCCCGCACAACGTCCAGGTCGTCCGCTTCCAGGCTCCCGAGGGGGCCAAGGTCGAGATCCTCGGGCCCCCGCCCGAGCCCGTCCCCTCCCCGCTCGGCGCCGGAGATCAGCCGGAGCTGGTCGGCCTGAAGGTCGGCGTCGGGTATCGGCTCAAGATCTCGCAGATCCCCGGCAGGCCCGAGGCCGAGCTCTACCCGGTGATCCAGGTGGTCGGCCACCTGCACCGGCCGGAAGGGCTCGACGTGAGCAAGTTCCCGATCCGGATCGTGCTCAACGAGGATGACTTCATCGACGCCGCCGACCACGGTCGGCTCGTCACGCACGTGACCTACGTCGAGGACCCCGAGCAGGCCATGCCCATCGCGTTGCCGAAGGGGGAGATCCCGATCGTCACGCTCAACCCGGCCGAGGAACCTCTCAAGGTCGGTGCGGCGCTGGGCCGCGTCATGGCGATCATCCGGATCGGCGGACGCAAGCCGATGCCCGAGGAGCTGAACGGCTCGGTGATCTACGAGGTGCCCCCGGGCTCGCTCAAGTGCCCGTTCACCACTTCGGGCGGCGAGCCCTGCGGCCTCCCCTGCGGCCCGGTCCGCGGGACGCCCCCGCCCCCGGGTCGCCCCTGGGTGCCTAAGGATGAATACCTCTGCGACGGCGGCGACCACGCCGAGGCCGCTCACTTCGGCGGCGACGGCGGCCTTCTCGGGATCGACCCCCGCGACGCGGTCGTCCAGTTCGACGACACACGACGCGCCCGGATCCTGCCGACCAACTTGGTCTGCGTGTACGCCCCCCGGTTCGCCACCGTTCGTTCGAGCGTCGGCCCGAACGAGGCCCTGACCGTCCTCGGGCCGCGACGGACTGAGAAGATCGAGGGTCAGATCGCCCTCGAGACCAAGCAGCGGATCACCCGGCTCGTCCAGAACCAGGCGGCCCAGGCCCAGCGGGAACGGGTCCGGCCCTCGGGCATGAAGGGGCGGGCCTTCGCGGGGACGCACGTCGAGCTCCGCGTGCTCAACGGCTATGACACGCTCACCCACATCGCCGGGCGCGTGCAGGTGGACGTCGCCCAGAAGGTCAAGAACCGCCAGAAGGCGGACGGGATCCAGGAGACCCTCCCGCCCCTGACGATCAAGACCGCCGAGAGCGCCGTCATCACTGGGATCGTGCAAGGGGCGGGTCAGGCCGTCATGACCTGGCCGGCTCGCGAGACCGTCGGCGTCGAGGAGCCCCCCAAGAAGCCCGGCCTGGCCGTCATCAAGCGCGTCAGCGCCTCAGAGGCCGAGCAGGGAGACACCCTGACCTTCGTGATCCAGTACCGCAACATGGGCAACACCCCGATCACCTCGGTCTCGGTCGTCGACAGCCTCCTGCCCCGGCTCCAGTACGTTGCCAGGAGCGCGAAGGGGCCGAAGGGCTCGATCTTCACCGCCGAGGAGAACCGCGTCGGCTCGACCGAGCTGCGCTGGGACCTGCCGGGTGCCCTGGCCCCCGGATCCGAAGGCTATGTCTCCTTCGAGGCCCTCGTACGCTGAGCGACCGGACGCGTCGCTGGCATTCGCGAGATTTTGTTGTTGAACAGTCTTTAAATATGGCATAGGCTCGGTGGGTCATGGCATTCGGGCGGCGTATCGACCCACTCCGGTCGCGCCGCCTCCCCCCGCACCCACCTTGCCACGAGGTGACCCTTGATTCGTGTCCTGGGAAGCCCGAAGCGGCTTTGCGACGGGTTGACACGACGCGACTTGTTGCACGTCGGCTCGCTCAGCATGCTCGGCCTGGGCATGTCCGACCCTTCGAGCTTCCGGCAGGCCTCGGCCGAGCCCGCGACGCCCCTGCCCGTCGGCGGGGGCTTCGGCAAGGCCAAGTCGTGCATCTTCCTCTTCCTGTATGGTTCCCCCAGCCAGCTCGAGACGTTCGACCCCAAGCCCGATGCCCCCGAGCAGATCCGGGGCGAGCTGAAGTCGATCCAGTCGAACATCTCCGGCCTCGACGTCTGTGAGCTCCTGCCGAAGCTCTCGACGGTGATGGACAAGGTCACCGTGATCCGGTCGGTCTCGCACCCGTATCCGCTCCACGGCGTCGCCTATGCGACGACGGGGGTCCCGAGGATCGACGTCGCGCTCGAGCTGAATCCGAAGGATCCGGGACAGTACCCGTTCATCGGCTCGGTGGTCGACTACATCGACTCGCAGCAGAGCGGCAACGCCCGCCCCGAGGTCCCGCGGAACCTGCTCCTCCCCTTCCCTTTCAGCAGCCAGCGCGTGGGCGAGGTCGCCCGCGCCGGCCCGTATGCCGGCTTCCTCGGCCAGGCTTACGACCCGATCTGCACCGAGTTCATCGGCAAGGCCACCAAAAAGGCCACGAAGACGCTCGCCGGCAAGACCTGGAACGACCTCGAGCCCTATCGCGGCGTCACGCCAGACAGCCGGTTCCAACTCGGCGGCGTCTCCAACCTCGGGCCTGACCTCACCTTCGACCGCCTCGATCGCCGTCGCGACCTGCTCGAGCAGTTCGAGGCGGCCCGTCGCGAGATGGACCGAGGAGCCGAGAGGTCCGGAGTCGACCGACACCGCGCTATGGCGTACTCGCTCCTCGGTTCGGAGAAGCTTCGACGTGCGTTCGACCTCGACGACGAGACGTCCCAGACGCGCGAGATGTACGGGATGACCCTCTTCGGCCAGGCGGCCCTCACCGCAAGGCGCCTCGTCGAGGCCGGCGGCCGCTTCGTCACCGCCTTCTGGGATGAATACGGCCTCGCGGGGACCGGCTGGGATACGCACTGGGACCACTTCCCCCGGATGAAGGACGAACTCCTGCCGGGCCTGGATCAGACCCTCACCGGGCTCCTGCTCGACCTCGACAACCGCGGCCTGCTCGATGAGACCTTGGTCGTCTGCCTGAGCGAGCACGGTCGTACCCCGCAACTCAGCCTGGGCCAGGGCGGCGGCCGCGACCACTGGTCACGCTGCTACTCGGTCCTGATGGCGGGGGGCGGCATCGCCAGGGGGCGGGTGGTCGGCCGATCCGACAAGATCGCCAGCGACCCGGTGGAGCGCAGGGTGTCCCCCAAGGATATCCTGGCGACGATCTATCACCTCCTCGGCATCGACATCAACACGATGCTGACCGACCGCCAGGGGCGTCCGCTCGCCTTGATCCCCGACGGCGAGGTGGTCCAGGAAGTGATCGCCTAACCCGAGGGCTCGTCGAGCGCGGATCCGAGGCGAGGCATCCCCTTCGATTCCAAAGTTAGACCCGAGCGAGGCACGCCCGTGG
Source organism: Singulisphaera chitinilytica (assembly GCF_049331405.1). Classification (NCBI taxonomy): domain Bacteria; kingdom Pseudomonadati; phylum Planctomycetota; class Planctomycetia; order Isosphaerales; family Isosphaeraceae; genus Singulisphaera; species Singulisphaera chitinilytica. Next base: position 2,506,618 of record NZ_CP186274.1, on the reverse strand, counting down.
CCCTCGAACCCTACATCGACGCCCACTCCCACATCTGGACGCCCGACGTCGCCCACTACCCCCTGGCTTCGGGGTTCACGGTGGCCGACATGCAGCCCCCGTCGTTCACGGCGGAGGAACTGCTCGCCATCTGCCGGCCCGAGGGCGTCGGGCGGGTCAACCTGATCCAGATGAGCTACTACGAATTCGATAATTCGTACATGCTCGACATGATCAAGCTCTATCCCGACCGATTTGTCGGCACGGCCATCGTCGACCCGCTCGCGGCACATCCCGACGAGGCGATGCGGGGACTCCTGCCGAAGGGGGTTCGGGCCTTCCGGATCGCGCCGAATTACAGCAAACAACCGCCGGCGAAGTGGCTGGAGCCCAGGGGCTACGAGGCCATGTTCGCGGCGGCCGCGGAGACGGGGCAGGTCCTGAGCTGCCTGATCGGCCCCGACTCGTTCGCCGAGGTCGACCGCATGTGCACGCGGTTCCCGAAGACGCCGGTCATCATCGACCACCTCGGTCGGATCGGCGTCGACGGCAAGATCGCCCCGGCTGATGTCCAGGCTCTCTGCGCACTGGCGAAGCACCCTAAGCTCTCCATCAAGGTCGGGGCCTACTACGCACTGGGCAAGAAGACCCCCCCCTATACTGACCTCGGTCCTTTGATCCGCCAGGTCTTGCAGGCCTACGGGGCGGATCGGTGCATGTGGGAGAGCGACTGCCCGTTCCAGGTCGTCACCGACAAGTACGGGCAGAGCCTCGACCTGATCCGCAAGCACCTCGACTTCCTGACCCCGGAAGACAAGGAATGGCTGCTCCATCGCACGGCCGATCGGCTGCTCTTTGCGAAGAAGTGAGGCGAGGCCTCACGCTCTCGCTCAGAAGAGTTCGTGCGGCTTCGGCTTGGGGAGGTCGCCCCACATCGCCTGCTCGTCGGCGAATGGGTGGGAGGCGGCCTCTCGCTTCGTCTTGGGCAAGGCCTGGAGCACCGCCCCCGCCAGGCGGAGATCGTTGCTCGTCGTGATCTTGAGGTTCATCGACGACCCCTCCACGACGGCGCAAGGGTGCCCCAGCGCCTCGACGAGTTGAGTGTCGTCGGTGACGGCAGCCCCGAGGGCCTCTCGGTTCGCGTAGGCTTTCAGCAGCAGATCGCGGCGGAAGACCTGGGGCGTCTGGGCCAGGTACAGGTCTTTCCTCGAGACCGTCTCGGTCGTGAACTGGTCGGCGTCCACCCGCTTGATGGTGTCGGCCACGGGGATCGCCAGCAGGGCCGCGCCGTGCTCCTTGGCCGCCGCGAAGACGGCGTCGACCTGCTCTGTGGTGAGGCAGGGACGCGCGGCGTCATGCACGGCGATGTACTCGCACTCGGGGTCGACGACCTCGAGTGCCCTGGCGATGGAATCCGAGCGTTCCTCGCCGCCGTCGATCACCTTGATATTCATGAACGCGACGCTAGGGCGGAATCGTCGCTCGAAGAGTTCGCGATCCTCGGGGGCGATCACCACGATCGTCTGGGACACGTCGTCCCGGTTGACGAACGGCTCGATCGCCCGGAGCCAGACGGCGCGTCCTTCGAGCTCGGCGAAGATCTTTTTCTGCTTAGGGTCGCCGAACCGCGTCGAACGCCCGGCGGCGGGCAATATGACTGCAAATTGGCCCATCGGGCGGCTCCTTGCGAACCGTATTGTCGCACGACTTCTAGAATTTAAGGTCCTGATTGTGGAGTCGGATGCGAGTCGAAGTCAACGCCGGATGCGTCCGGTTGAATCGGACCCCGCCTAGGGATTTTACTTGCCGCGACCCTCGAGGCCGACCATGCTGAGAGTCAGAAGTTCAGTTGGTGCGGCCGCCGCCAGAGGGGCGGTCCGATTGGAGTGAGGAGCGCAGCAACGATGGAGTGTATGGGACCTCGGTGCGCGTCCATGCTGCTCGAATGGTTCAAGGAGCGTGCGGGGGGCGTCGCCACGACGAACACCGCGGCGATCGCGAATCCCTCGACGGCGACGAGCAAGCAGGGCCTGCTCTGGACCAGCGCCGCCTACCAGGATGACGCGGCGATGATCCGCTCTGCGGGGGAACTGGCCGGGGCCTTCGAGCACCTGGAATACTCGGTCTTTCGCCGATATCAGAATCAATTGACCCGAGCCGAGCGGGCCCGGCTCGACAACACCATCAAGAATACCCTCTACAAGATCGAGCGCTACGCGGCCCGGCTCGATGGGGACGAACGCACGCGGGTCGAGCGGGAACTCGGCGCCATCCGCGACGGGATCCACGAGTCGAGGGAGCGGAGCGAGACCCTCAGGCGCCAGGCGAAACGCGCCGACCTGAAGCTCGCCCAACTCTCGACGCTGACCCCCGAAGGCTTCGAGGAATTCGTGGCCGAGGTCTTCGAGGCGCTCGGCTACGAGGTCGAGCAGGTCGGCGGCACCGGCGACGAAGGGGCCGACCTCCGTCTCTCTCGCGACGGCGTCCGTGCGGTCGTCCAGTGCAAGTATCACAGCCGAGGCGTCGTGGGTTCCCCCGAGCTCCAGAAGTTCCTGGGCACGATCCACCACACGAAGAGCCACAAAGGCTATTTCGTGACCACCCGGACCTTCTCCCTTGCTGCGGAGAAGTTCGTGGCCTCGCACCCGATCGAGCTTGTGGACGGCCCTCGCCTCGTCGAGCTCGTCCAGGACGCGATCGGCCCGGGGGCCCATCGAGAGCCCGAACCCGCGTGGTTCTGACGTGTCTGAGCTTGCGATCGATGAATTGACAATCACGCAGGCTTGGCATTGTGTCACATGATTGTTCGTAGGCAGTAGAATTGGCGCATCAGTTGCATTGCCAGATAAGCGGGAGCCGATGCTGCTCTCGACTCCCTCCGCGATGGTATCTCTGCGGAGCAACTCGGAATTGACTTGACTGAGGGTACACGCCGGGTTTAGCCTTGGCCCAGCCAAGGAGGACCCCGCAACCTTGAGGGTTTCCCTCAGCCAAGGAGGGTGTTTGATGGCTACCTGCAAGCAAGAGTCCCCCTATTTATCCCTCGACTTGCCCCAGGAGTTCGAGGACTTAGCGGGCATGGTCCAAATCGACATGAAGGCCGTCGTCACCGCCCTGACGCAACGGGCGAACGAGCGACTCCTTCTCACCCGGCGCGAGACGCAACAGCTCCGTCGCCGACTCTGGAACAGCCTGGCTCAGGCCGTCAACGAAGCCGTCGAGCCCCTCTCCGCCGATCGTCGCTAATTTTGGCGGCTATCGTGCCTTCTAACCCAACCTCTCATTGACGGATCAATGATCGAGCGGTCGATGTCGATGGATGCCACCCGAGGCGAACTCGCAAGTCGTTCCCGAGAATGCCGACCAACTCGAGCTTGCGAATCATCCTGGGAGTGACGGGCTCCGTGGCCGCCCTCAAGACGCCACTGCTTTACGAACTCTTACGCCAGGCCGGACACAGCGTGCGCGTGGTGGCGACCGAGCCCGCGCTCCATTTCTTCGATCCGGCCGACCTCCCTCGCGAGCCGACCGACCCCGACGGCGGGCCCCTTTTCCGCGACTCCGACGAATGGTCCGGCTCGCTCTACCGCCGCGACGACCCCGTCCTGCACATCACCTTCCGCAACTGGGCAGACCTCTTCATCGTCGCCCCCCTCGACGCCAACACCCTGGCGAAATTCGCGGTCGGCCTCTCCGATAACTTCCTGACCTGTATCTTCCGCGCCTGGGACTTCGAGAAGCCCCTGATCCTGGCCCCTGCCATGAATACGCTCATGTGGCAGAGCCCGGTGACGCAGCGTCACTTGCGCCAGATCCTCGAGGACCGCGGCGACGGCCGGCAGCCTCAAACCTGGAGCCTGGACCAGGCTGCCGAGGTCTATGCGTGTCATGCGCCCCGGATCGTGCTCGTCCCGCCCCAGTCCAAGCGGCTGGCCTGCGGCGACATAGGCATCGGCGCCATGGCCGAGGTCGCGGTCATCGCCGAGACCGTGCGCTCCTGGTCGGACCAACGGGCCTGAGCGAGGCCAAACGACGGCGTCGCGACCGAGAGTGTCGACATTTACTCAAATCGAAATGAGTCAAAGCCGAGTCCGCTTTTCTCAGTTTGAGGCGCGTGGCGTCGCGATTTGAGACGGCCCTGTGCGGATGTTATTGGCGTCGATCCGTGGGCCCGTCGGTTGCCGTCTCGGAGCGAGACAATTCGCCAGCGTGCGTCGTCGGCCCCCTGCCCTCTTGGAAGTCAGGGCGTGCCCGAACCGAAAGCATTCGAAATGAAAGAGGCCCGATGGGGGTGTCCCATTGGGCCTCGAAATTCGCAGGCTGAGGGCCGCCTGGCTCAGGCGAAGGGACGCATGTGGTTGCCGTACTCGAGCGGGCGCGGGAGGTCGGACGAGCCCATGAGGTACTCGTCGATCGAGTAGGCCGCGTGGCGGCCTTCGGCGATCGCCCATACGATCAGGCTCTGACCTCGGGTCATGTCGCCCGCGGTGAAGACCTTGGCGACGCTCGTCCGCTTGTCGGGGTCGGCCTTGACGTTCCCCATGCGGTCGAGCTCGACGCCGAACTGCTCGAGCATGCCCTTGCGTTCGGGGCCGACGAAACCCATTGCGAGCAGGACGAGGTCGGCCGGATAGACCTTCTCGGTGCCCGGGATCTCGACGAACTTGGATCGGCCTTCCTCGAACTTCAGCTCGACGCGGACGGTCTCGAGGGCCGTCACTCGCCCGTCCTCGCCGTGGAAGCAGCGAGTGTTGATGGCATATTCGCGTCCGCCGCCTTCTTCGTGGGCGGAGGAGACGCGGAAGACGTTCGACCATTGCGGCCAGGGGTTGTGCTCGGCGCGGGCGTCGGGCGGCCTGGGCACGATCTCGAACTGATGCACGCTCTTGCAGCCGTGGCGGAGGACCGTCCCCAGGCAGTCGGCGCCCGTGTCGCCGCCGCCGATGATGATGACATCCTTCCCCTTGGCCGAGATGAAGGCGTCGTCGGCGATGGTATCGCCGGCCACGCGCTTGTTCTGAAGCGGCAGGAGCTCCATCGCGAAGTGGACGCCGGCCAGCTCACGCCCGGGGATCGGGAGGTCGCGGGCCTGGGTCGCCCCGCCGCAGAGGCAGATCGCGTCGAAGTCCTTGAGGAGTTGCTCGGCGCTGATGTCCTTGCCGATATTCACGCCGGCGCGGAAGACGACCCCCTCGGCCTCCATCTGCTGGAGGCGTCGGTCGAGGTGTCGCTTCTCCATCTTGAAGTCGGGGATGCCGTAGCGGAGGAGCCCCCCGATACGGTCATCTCGCTCGAAGACGGTCACCGAATGCCCGGCCCTGGCGAGCTGCTGGGCGACGGCGAGGCCGGCGGGGCCGGAGCCGACGACGGCGACCGTCTTGCCCGTCAGCATCTTGGGAGGCTCGGGGGTGACCCAGCCTTCTTCCCAGGCCTTGTCGATGATGCTGGCCTCGACCTGCTTGATCGTGACCGGGTCGCTGTTGATCCCGAGCACGCACGACGCCTCGCAGGGCGCCGGGCAGAGCTTGCCGGTGAACTCGGGGAAGTTGTTGGTCGCGTGCAGGCGCTCGAGCGCCGTACGCCACTGATCGCGATAGACGAGGTCGTTCCAGTCCGGGATCAGGTTGCCGAGCGGGCACCCCTGATGGCAGAACGGGATGCCGCAGTCCATGCAACGGGCCCCCTGGGCCCGGAGCTTGTCCTCGGGGAACGGGTTGTAGACCTCGAGATAGTCGTTGACTCGCTCCGGGATCGGCCGCCGGGTTGGCGTCTCGCGGGGAATCTCCATGAAGCCGGTCGGCTTACCCACCTCTCACCTCCACCTGGCTCTCGCTCAGCAACCTGGAATGTTCACAAATAACTTTTGACGACCGGTTTATCATCGAGAGATGGGCTCTTCCATCGTGGCCTCGTGACTCTTGGCCTCGGCCAGCTTCTTCTGCTCGGCGAGGACGCGGCGGTAGTCGACCGGCATGACCTTGACGAACTTGGTGACGGCCCAGTCCCAGTCGCCGAGGATGCGGGCGGCGACGGTGCTGCCCGTGTAGCCGGCGTGCTGGATCAGGAGGTCGCGGACGAGGTCGAGGTCCTCGGGCTCGCGGAGCGGCTCGAGGTCGACCATCTCCAGGTTGCAGCGTTGGGGGAAGTCGCCCGCCTCATCGAAGATGAAGGCCGAGCCGCCGCTCATGCCCGCCGCGAAGTTCCGGCCGGTCTGGCCGATGACGACCGCGACGCCGCCGGTCATGTACTCGCAGCCGTGGTCGCCGGTCCCCTCGACGACGGCGAGGGCGCCGCTGTTCCGGACCGAGAAGCGTTCGCCCGCACGGCCCCGGAAGAAGGCCCGCCCCCCCGTGGCGCCATAGAGCGCGACGTTGCCGATGATGACGTTATCCTCGGGGACGAACGTCGCCACCTTCGGCGGGTAGACGATGATTTTGCCGCCGGATAGCCCCTTGCCGACGTAGTCGTTGGCGTCCCCTTCGAGCGTGATCGTCATCCCCTTCGGGACGAAGGCGCCGAGGCTCTGGCCGGCCGAGCCGTTGAACTTGATCTTGATGGTGTCGTCGGGCAGGCCCGCCCCGCCGTACTTCCGGGTGACCTCGCTGCCGAGGATCGTGCCGACGGTCCGGTTGACGTTCTGGATCGGCAGGTTGATCTCGACCGGCTCGCCACGCTCGAGCGCGGGGGCGGCCAGGACCAGGAGCTGCTGGTCGAGCGCCTTGTCGAGCCCGTGATCCTGCTCGATGATCCGGCGGACGGCGACATCGGGGCCGACGTCGGGGCGATAGAAGATCTTGCTGAAATCAAGGCCCTGGGACTTGTAATGCCCGATAGCCTTGTTCATATCCAGCAGGTCGCTGCGCCCGACCATCTCGTCGATCGTCCGGAAGCCGAGCTGGGCCATCAGCTCGCGGACTTCCTGGGCGATGAACCGGAAGAAGTTGACGACGTGCTCGGCACGCCCCGCGAACTTTTCGCGGAGCTTCGGGTTCTGCGTGGCGATTCCGACCGGGCAGGTGTCGAGGTGGCAGACCCGCATCATGATGCAGCCCATCACCACCAGCGGCGCGGTGGCGAAGCCGTATTCCTCGGCGCCGAGCAGGGCGGCGATGACCACGTCGCGGCCGGTCTTCATCTGGCCGTCGGCCTGGACGACGATGCGGTCGCGGAGCCGGTTCAGGACGAGGGTCTGCTGGGTCTCGGCCAGGCCGAGCTCCCAGGGGATGCCCGCGTGTTTGAGCGACGTCAAGGGGCTGGCCCCGGTGCCGCCGTCGAAGCCGCTGATGAGCACCACGTCGCTGTGCGCCTTGGCGACGCCCGCGGCGACCGTGCCCACGCCGACCTCGGAGACGAGCTTGACGCTGATCCGCGCCCTCGGGTTCGAGTTCTTGAGGTCGTGGATCAACTGCGCGAGGTCCTCGATCGAGTAGATGTCGTGGTGCGGCGGCGGGCTGATGAGGCCCACGCCCGGGGTCGAGTGCCGGACCTTGGCGACCCACGGCCAGACCTTGTGGCCGGGCAACTGGCCCCCTTCGCCGGGCTTGGCCCCCTGCGCCATCTTGATCTGGATCTCGTCGGCGTTGACCAGGTATTCGCTGGTGACGCCGAAGCGGCCCGAGGCCACCTGCTTGATCGCGCTCCGCTTGCTATCCCCGTTCGGCAGGGGCTTGAACCGGGCCGGGTCTTCCCCGCCTTCCCCGGTGTTGCTCTTGCCGCCGAGCCGGTTCATCGCGATCGCGAGGGTCTCGTGAGACTCGCCGCTGATCGAGCCATACGACATGGCCCCGGTGGCGAACCGCTTCACGATCGACTCGATCGACTCCACCTCTTCGATGGGGATCGACTTGCAATCGTCGAACTTGAACGTGAACAGGCCTCGGAGCGTGCAGAGCCGCTCGTTCTGCTCGTCGATCAGGTTCGTGTACTTCTTGAAGATCTCGTAGCGGCCCGATTTGGTGGCGTGCTGGAGCCGGAAGACCGTCTCGGGGTTGAACAGGTGGAACTCACCGTCGCGGCGCCACTGGTACTGCCCGCCCTCTTCGAGCAGGACCGGGCCCACCTCGCGCTTGTTGTACGCGCGTCGGTGGTGGACCAGCGTCTCGTGGGCGATCTCCTCGAGGCCGATCCCTTCGATCCGCGTCGCGGTCTTGTCGAAGTAGCGGTCGACGAAGCCCTGGTTGAGGCCGATGGCCTCGAAGATCTGGGCGCCTCGGTAGCTCTGGATCGTGCTGATCCCCATCTTGGACATCACCTTGACGACGCCCTTCTTGATCGCCTTGCGATAGCGATAGACGGCCTCGGCGTGGTCGATGTCCCCCTTGATGAGGCCCTGGTTGATCATGTCGTCGAGCGTCTCGAACGCGACGTACGGGTTGATCGACCCGGCGCCATATCCGAGCAGCAAGGCGAAGTGGTGGATCTCGCGGGCGTCGCCGCACTCGATCACCAGCCCGGCGCGGGTCCGCTGCCCCTTACGCACGAGGTGGTGGTGCAGCCCGGCGCAGGCGAGGAGCGACGGGATCGGCGCGTTGTCGGCGTCGACGCCCCTGTCGGAGAGGATCAGCAGGTTCGCCCCGTCGTCGATGGCCGCGCTGGCCTCCTCGAAGATCCGCTCAAGGGCCTTCTCGAGCCCGGCCGCGCCCTCGGAGGCGGGGAAGATCGTCTGCAAGGTGGCCGACTTGAACCCGCGCCAGCCGTCGAGCTGCTTGAGCTTGGCGAGGTCGTCGTTGTCGAGCACCGGGATGTCGAGGGCGATCTGGCGGCAGCTCTCGGGCTTGGGCTCGAGGAGGTTCTCCTCGCCGCCGGCCCCGGTGAGGACGGACGTCACCAGCTCTTCGCGGATCGCGTCGAGCGGCGGGTTCGTCACCTGGGCGAAGAGCTGCTTGAAGTAGCCGAAGAGGGGCTGGGGCCGCTCGGAGAGCACGGCCAAGGGGGTATCCGTCCCCATCGAGCCGAGGGCCTCTTCCCCGTTGCTCCCCATCGGCGCGAGGATGTACTTGAGGTCTTCCAGCGTGTAGCCGAAGGCGAGCTGACGGTGCAGCAAGGTGTCATGGTCGGGGCCCGGGACGTGGGGCGCGGGGGGCACCTCGGCGAGGGGCACCATGTACTCGCGGAGCCACTTGCCGTAGGGCTTGGCCGAGGCGATCGCGTGTTTCAACTCCTCATCGTCGACGATCCGGCCTTCCTCGAGGTTCACGAGGAACATCTTGCCGGGCTCGAGGCGGCCCTTGTAGAGCACGTCCTCGGGGGCGATGTCGAGCGCCCCGACCTCGGAGGCCATGATCACCAGCCCTTGCTTGGTGACGACATAGCGGCTGGGCCGCAGGCCGTTGCGGTCGAGCACGGCGCCGATATTCCGGCCGTCGGTGAAGCCGATGGACGCGGGGCCGTCCCAGGGCTCCATCAGGCAGCTATGATAAGCATAAAAGTCCTTCTTGACCTGGGACATGGTCTCATGATTTTCCCAGGCCTCCGGGATGAGCATCATCATCGCGTGCGGCAGGCTGTAGCCGGAGCGGACGAGGAGCTCGACCGCGTTGTCGAGGCAGGCGGTGTCGCTCAAGCCCTCGCGGATGATCGGCAGGAGCTTGGCGACGTCCCCTTCCTCGTACAGGCCCGAGGCGAAGAGGGCCTCGCGGGCACGCATCCAGTTGATGTTGCCGCGGAGCGTGTTGATCTCGCCGTTGTGCGAGATCATGCGGTAGGGGTGGGCCAGCTCCCAGCTCGGGAACGTGTTCGTGCTGAACCGCGAGTGGAAGAGGCAGATGGCGCTGGTGAGCCTGGAGTCGCCGAGGTCGTCGGCGAAATACTCGCCGAGCTGGTCTGGGGTGAGCATCCCCTTGTAGACCACCGTGCGGCAAGAGAGGCTCGAGAAGTAGAAGAACTTGTGGTCGTCGAGGCCCGACTGCTCGATCCGGGTCTCGAAGACCTTGTGGAGCACGAACAGCTTGCGCTCGAAGCGGTCGGCGTCCGCGCCGGCGAGGGCCTTGCCGCGGCCGACGTATGCGTGGTACATGGCCGGCTCGACCGACTTGGCGCCGTTGCCGAGGAGCGAGTTGTCCGTCTTCAGCTTGCGCCAGCCGAGGAATTCCAGCCCTTCCTCGGCGACGATCTTCTCGAAGATCGCCTTGCCGTAGGCCTGCTGCTCGGCGTCGGGGGAGGCGAAGAGGGCGCCCACGCCGTACTGCTCGAAGGCGGGGAGGTCGATGCCGAGCTCGTCCTTGCAGCGGGCGGCCATGAACTCGTGCGGAATCTGGATGAGGATGCCCGCGCCGTCGCCCGTATTATCCTCGCAGCCGCATGCTCCGCGATGGTTCAGGTTCCTCAGGGCCGTGAGGCCGTCGTGGACCAACCGATGCGATTTCCGCCCTTTGAGATCCACGACGAAACCGACGCCGCAGCTATCGTGCTCGAATTGAGGATCGTAGAGGCCCTGTGCTTTGGGAAGTCCTGGACTCATCATCAACTTACCCCTCACGGCTTTCCCGTGGGTACGAGCATCACGGACAAGGGATTCGGGCGGGCACGAGGGCCTTGCAAGATCCCCGTTACCTCGGCCGCCAGTGGGAGGCCGGGTCCTCGCTAAGGGATCAGGCCGAAACCGTTCAGAATCAAGATTTAGCGTGAGCGTGGCCATTGGAGCCGGCCGTCGAGGCCGCTGCGGCCTCGTCCGACGTCAGCAGTTTCAAGAACCGCGACGCCGTCACGCCCAGTTGATGGCTCCGCCTTCGCACGATGGCCAATGGCCTGGTCAGGCGGGGCGTGGGGTCCTGCCCCTCGATCCGCACGGCGACGAGCATCCCGGCTTCGACTTCACGCACGACCGTGGGCGCGGGCAGGATCGCCGCGCCGGCCGGGATTTCGACGGCACGCTTGATGTTCTCGATGTTGTCGAACTCGAGCGTGACGCGCACCTGCACCTCGTGCTGCCTGAGGAACCGATCGATCGCACGACGGATCGACAGGTCCGGGTCGAAGCTCACGAAGGTCTCGCCGTCGAGCTTGCTGACGGGGACGCTGCTGAGGCCCGCGAAGCGGTGCGACGGGTGCACCGCCAGGATCATCTCCTCCTCGCGCCAGGGGGTCACGGAAAGCTCCGGCCACTTGCGCGGATAGGAGATCAGGCCGAGGTCGGCGCCCCCTTCACTGACGCTTTCGATCACCCGCGTCGGGTGCAGATATTCGAGCTGGACGTCGGCCCCCGGATAGAGCGAGGCGAACGTCCGCACGTACTGGGTCATGTGGTGCAGCCCGACCGAATAGATCGAGGCCACCCGCACCGTACCCACCACGTTGCGATCGTTCTCGAGCGACTTGACCCGGTTCTCGATCTCGAAGTACCGGCCGACCAGCTCCTTGCAACCTTCATAATAGACCTTCCCGTGCGGCGTGAGCACCAGCGGCCGCTTGGAACGGTCGATCAACTTCACCCCGAGCCGTACCTCGAGCTGATGGACGGCCTGGCTCGCCGACGACTGGGAGATGTCATTCTCCGCAGCACCCCGCGAGAAGCTCGCCCACCGGACGACGTCACAGAAGATTTTGAGGGACTCCAACTGCATGCCGTCTCGCTGACCTTTCGGCAATACTCGATACTGCACCAGGGTGATATTGGAATTTGTAATACTAAAGGGTATGGAAGACCACCTCGTCAAGAGAAATTCGGATAAAATGTCGGATTTCGCAAGAACCGGTGCTCACTCTGCTTGCGTGCTTGCCGCTCGCGAAAAGAATCGAGCATTCGGGGGATTTTGCGGGCAGGACGACCCGATGACTCCAGAGTGATTTCCCGCCAATCGGGTTCGTTTATCGATAATCTCGATGTCTGGATCGAGTCGTTCCTTGACTTCGAGGGCCCTCACCGTGGTCGAAATCTCGTGGCGCACTATGGGCGTTGCCTCTAGTAGCGGATCGCGATGGCTGGCGACGGAGAGATCGGGAGGCCTCATGGGTGTATCTCAAGAACTGGAAGTGATTTCCGTCGTGAGTGATGTCAGCTATTTTGACAACGACTGAGGTGATTTGCAGCGGAGAATTGACGCCAGGCCGGGCCGCATCGAATCCGCTTGTCTGTTGGAAAGTTCCTGCCTATAGTTAATCAATCAGAGAAGGGCCTATGGTCTGAGATCGGATCGGTAAGAAATTCCGACTCATATTCAAGAGTGTGATGGTCATGAAACCCCCGTCCTCGCAAATCCGATCCTGCCTGATCGCCCTCGCGGCGTTCGGTGCGATCCTGTTTGCCTCGGGCGGGGGGACGCAGGCCGTCGCCGGTTGCGGCGAGGCCGAGGCCTCTCAGGTTCAGAGTTGCTGCGGATCGAGCTCGCCCATTGCGAGCTGTTGCTGTACCAGCTCTGTCCCATCGACGCCGGATGCCAAGTCCACACTGACTCCGTCGAATGCGAGCGCGGCTCCAGTCGCGATCCTGACCGGCGGGACGCATTGCCTTTGCCGTTCCTCATCCCCGCCAGCTCCTACTGAACGCCCGAAGGCTCGGGTCCAGGACGAGCGGAACGACCCCGGCCATGATCCTTCGTCGATCATCCTCGGGGTTGCCCCGACCCGATCGATCCGGTCGAATGCTAGCGCCTACGATCTCGGGCGACGCCTGCCCGGGGCCAATCTCCACCTCCGCAGCACGCGCCTGCTCATATAAAGGCCCCTTCGCGCCTGGAACGGGGCAAAGCCGCCCCAGTTCGACGACGTGCGCGCTTTGCCTTTGATCTCGAGCCCGCGCTTCGCCGATCCCTAACAACACCCCCGCGCCTTCGTACAGCCATCGCACTGGTCAGGGTCCGCCGCCGACTTTTCCGGCAGGGCCGAGGTGGGAGGTTACGTCATGTCCGCAAACGGCCATCCCGGCACGACCGATGTCGGTGTGCGCAGGGACTCGATATCGAACGAGCCCGAGATGACACGCTGGCAGAAGTTCCGACTCGTGGTCAAGGTCGTCGAGCTCCGGCTCCGGTTCATCGCCCTCATGGCGATCACCGCGCTCACGTTCGCGTACTGGGACACGATCTGGAACCGGATCGACAAGTGGCAGCGGCCTCCCCAGGAGAAGACGGTTGCGGCCAGCCACATCGAGTTCTACTGTCCGATGCACCCGAGCGTCGTCCGCGACGAGCCGGGGAGCTGCCCCATCTGCGGCATGCCCTTGACGAAGCGGAAGAAGGGGGAGAAGCCGACGTTGCCCGACGGCGTCCTCGCCAGGGTCCAGCTCGCCCCGTTCCGCATCCAGCAAGGGCGGATCGAGACGACCGAGGTCTCGTACAGCCCGATGGCCGAGACCCTGACGACGGTGGGGAGCATCGAGTTCGACGAGCGTCGGCAGGCGCACATCGCCTCGAAAGTCCGCGGGATGTCGCGGGTCGAGAAGCTCTACGTGAACTTCACGGGCGTCGGCGTCATGAAGGGGGAGACCCTGGCCGAGCTGTACAGCCCCGAGCTCTTCCAGGCGATCCAGGAACTCCTCCTGGCGCGGAAGTCGGCGATGGAGGCCCCGAAGCTCCAGTCCACCCTGGGTCGATCCCTGGCCGTCGACCCGATGGAGCTCACGCGCCTCTCGGCCGACAAGCTCAAGCTCTGGGGGATGACGCAGGCCCAGGTAGACGCAATCCTCAAGGACGGCAAGAGCGACTACAAGGTTCCCATCATCTCGCCGATCAGTGGTCATGTGCTCAAGAAGAACATCGTCGAAGGGCAGTACGTCCCCGAAGGCCAGGCGATGTTCGAGATCGCCGACCTCTCGCAGGTCTGGGTCAAGGCGCAAGTCTATGAAGATCAGATCGGGCTCGTGAAGCTCGGTCAGGCGATCGAGGCGACCGTCGAGGCCTATCCGGGCGAGACCTTCGTCGGCAAGGTGGCGTTCATCCAGCCGCATCTTGATACGAATACCCGCACGATCGAGGTCCGGTTCGACCTCGCGAACCCGCAGCAGAAGCTCCACCCGGGCATGTTCGCCACCGTGACTCTCCGGACGCCGGTGTCGGAGACCCCGATCTTCCGCGAGAAGATCGCCGCCTCGCAGCCGGCGACGACCCCGGCCTCGATCCACAGGACGAGCTATAGCGTTGAGGAGCAGAAGGTCTGCCCGGTGACAGACGCCGCGCTCGGCTCGATGGGCGCACCGATCCCCGTCGAGGCGAAGGGGCAGAAGTTCTGGACCTGCTGCGACGCCTGCCCTCCCAAGGTCCAAACCGACGCCGCGAAGTACCTGACCAAGGTCGCCCGGAGCGCGACGCCCGAGGTCCACATGGCGGCCTCCGCCGCGCAGACGATCTGCCCGGTGACGGGGGCGAAGCTCGGCTCGATGGGGGATCCGATCGCCGTCGCGATCGAGGGCCGCACGATCCTGACTTGCTGCGCCGCGTGCCCTCCCAAGCTCAAAGCCGACCCCAAACGCTACCTCGCGCGACTGGCCCCGGCCCCTTCGGATGGCGTCCTGAGCGTCCCCGAACTCGCGGTCATCGACACGGGCCGGCTCAAGATGGTCTACATCGAGACCGAGCCGGGTATTTATGAAGGGCGCAAGGTCGTGCTGGGGCCGAGGTCGGGGGATCGGTTTCCGGTCCTCGAAGGACTCGCGCCGGGCGAGCGCGTCGTGGCGCAAGGGGCCTTCCTCGTCGATGCCGAGAGCCGCCTCAATCCGCCGAGCCGGAGCTCGGGCATGAGCACCCCGCTGGAGACGCCCGCAACGCCTTCGGCCCCTCCCTCGGGTCGGACCGCCGGCGGCGCCGTGCCGCACTCGCACCACTGATCCAGCAGGAGGCGAGGGAGCCATGATCGAAGGGATCATCGAGTGGTCGATCCGGAACCGGTTTCTCGTCATCCTCGCGTCGCTGGCGCTGGGGGTGGCGGGGTTCCGCGCCCTGATGACGATGCCGGTGGACGCGATCCCGGATCTGTCCGAGAACCAGGTCATTGTCTTCACCGACTGGATGGGCCGGAGCCCCCAGGAGATCGAGGACCAGGTGACCTACCCCCTCTCGGTCAACCTCCAGGGGCTGGCCGGCGTGAAGGTCGTGCGCTCGTCGAGCGAGTTCAACTTTTCCATGATCACGATCATCTTCAACGATGATACGGATTACTATTTTGCCCGCCAGCGCGTGCAGGAAAAGCTCGCCATCGCGACGACCTTCCTCCCCCCCTCGGTGACCCCCTACATGGCGCCCGATGCCACCGCGCTCGGGCAGATCTTCTGGTACACGGTCGAGGGTGAGGGCAAGGACCTCGGGGCCCTGCGTTCGCTCCAGGATTGGTACGTCCGCTACCAGCTCAACAGCGTCCCCGGCGTCGCCGAGGTGGCCTCGGTCGGCGGCGCGCCTCGCGAGTATCAGATCGACGTCGACCCGAATAAGCTCCGTGCCTTCGGGATCGGATTGGGGGACGTTTATTCGGCGGTTTCGCGCTCCAACTCATCCGTCGGCGGGCGCGTGATCCATCAAGGCAATGCCGAATACTTGATCCGTTCCGTCGGCTGGATCAAGAACCTCCGCGACATCGAGGACATCGTCGTCACTGAGCGCTCGGGCACGCCGATCTTCGTCAAGAACCTGGGCGTGGTCCAGGTCGGCCAGGGGTTCCGGCGCAGCATCCTCGAGAAGGACGGCAAGGAGGCCGTCGGCGGCGTCGTCCTGATGCGCTACGGCGAGAACCCGCTCGCGGTCACCCAGCGGATCAAGGATAAGATCACCGCTCTCCAAGCTGGTTTGCGCGATCAAGGCGTGCGGATCGTCCCCTTCTATGACCGGACCCCGCTGATCAACAAGGCGCTCGAGACGGTCAGCGGCACCGTCAAGGAAGAATTGATCGTCTGCTCGATCGCCATCCTGCTCGTGATGGGGCACGTGGGGAATGCCTTCGTCGTCGCCGTGACGCTGCCGATGGCGATCCTCTTCAGCTTCCTGATGATGAGCCTCTTCGGCATCTCGTCCAACATCATGAGCCTGGCGGGGATCTCGATCAGCGTCGGCATTCTGATCGACCAGGCGGTCGTGATGGGGGAGAACGCCGCGCACCATTTGACACGGCATTTCGGCGGCAGGCGGATCACGGGGGATACGACCGAGATCGTCATCCACGCCTGCCGGACGGTGGGCCGGCCGATCTTCTTCTCCGTGCTGATCACGATCCTCTCGTTCCTCCCCGTCTTCGCGCTCACCGGTCGCGAGGGGAAACTCTTCCATCCGCTCGCTTATACCAAGACGTTTGCATTGATCGGGGTCGCCCTGCTCTCGATCACGCTCGTCCCGGCCCTTATCCCGATCTTCCTCAAGGGGCGGATCAAGTCGGAAGAAGAGAACTGGCTCGTCAGGACCATGATCGAGATCTTCAAGCCGATGCTCTCCTGGCTGATGGATCGCACGACCCTGGTCTGCTGGCTCTTCGCGATCATCGTGGGGCTCGGCTACGTCGCCTCGACCCGGCTCGGCCGCGAGTTCATGCCAGACCTCGACGAGCAGAGCATGATGGAGATGCCGACGACCGTGCCCCGGGCCTCCGTGACGCAGACGGGCGACGACCTCCGGTTGCGCGACAAGGTGCTACGAGGATTCCCCGAAGTCTGGCAGGTCGTGGGCAAGTCCGGCCGCGCCGAGACCCCGACCGACCCGGCTCCCCTCGACATGGTCGAGACCATGATCAACCTGCGCGATCGCTCGCTCTGGTCCAAGCGCAAGCTCAACTTCGACGACGCCCTGGCGCAGACCCGGGTGGCCCTCGACGCGATGGAGAAGGCTGGCATCGTCCGCCGCATCGAATCGAGCGACGAGCGTGCGGGGCTCGTCAACGAGGTGGCGATGACGGTGTCCTCTCGCATCGACGAGACCCTGCGTGACCTGGCGAGTACCCGCATCGACGAGTTCCGCCCCGAGCTGGGCCGGCTCCTCATAGGCGAGACGATCGACGCCCTGCTCGCCCGAGTTTCCCCTTCCGCCATCGCCCGCAAGTTGACCCAGGACGAGCGCATCGGCCTGATCATCGAATTCCTGCCGCGATACGGCGAACGATTCGCCATCAGCATCCTCCCCGACGACGTAGGCGAAGTGATCCGCGAGTCGGCCCGCAAGCTGGTCGCCCTCGGCGTCCTGAAGGATCGGCCCGACCTGCTGAACCCGGCCCCGACCCCGACCGAGCAGGTGACGGAGGCCGCGAGGGACGTTCTGGGATTTTCCAAGCCGACGCTCTTCACGCGAATCGCCCATCAGGTCGAATCGGCCCATGATCGCAGGATGCTGGATCGGACGAAGACCCTCAACTGGGAGTTGTTCGACCGGGCCGTCAGCGTCGTCAACGCGACGGCTGTCGACGAGATCGCACGCTTGGCCGAGGAGCGAAAGTTGCAGCTCAATACGCCTGGACGCCACGCGCTCGATTCACTCGCGACGTCACTCGACAAGCCGTTCTCCGACAGCCTCCTGCTCTGGAAAAAATCCAAGAATGATCTCGTGGAAGAAATGAGCACGGCGCTCCAGGTCCCGGGCTGGGGCAACAGCTTTACGCAGCCGATCGCGAACCGGATCGAGATGCTCTCGACCGGCGTGCGCCTGCCCGTCGCGGTGAAGGTCTTCGGCTCAAACCTCGACGAGATCCAGCGGGTCAGCCAGGAGATCGCCGGTATTTTGCGGGGGATCCGAGGCGCGGCCGACGTCTTCCCCGATCAGATCACCGGCAAAGGTTATGTCGAAATCCACATTCAGCGAGATAAGGCCGCTCGCTACGGCATCAAGGTCGGCGACATCCAGGACGTCGTCGAGGTGGCCATGGGGGGCCGGCCCTTGACGATGACCGTCGAGGGGCGCGAGCGCTACCCTGTCCGCGTCCGCTATGCACGCGCCTTCCGCGACGACATCGATTCGCTGAGGCGTATCCTCGTCACCGGCCAGGGCATGGGCTCGCCCGAAGGCATGGGCGGGAGCGGCAGCGGCTCGATGGGGATGAACCAGCCGCCGGCCTCGGCGCCGAGTGGAGGCGACAAGCCCGTGCAGATCCCGCTTGCCGAGTTGGCCGAGATCAAGGTCGTCGAGGGCCCCTCGATGATCAAGAGCGAGAATGGTTTGCTGAGGGCGTATATCCAGCTCAACGTGCGAGGACGCGACGAGGTGGGGTTCGTCGAGGAAGCGCAGAGGGTCGTCCAGGAGAAGGTGAAGCTGCCGTCGGGGATGTACCTCGAATGGTCGGGGACGTTCGAGCACCAGGTCCGTGCGCAGAAGACCTTGCGGATCGTTTTCCCCGCCGTTCTCGCGACGATCATGCTGATCCTCTACCTGACGCACAAGAGTTGGACGGATGCCTTCTTGATGATGACGAGCGTGGTCGGGGCCCTCGCCGGGGGCGCGATCTTCCAGTGGTTGTTCGGGTTCCGGTTCAGCGTGGCCGTGCAGGTCGGCTACATCGCCTGCTTCGGCATGGCGGTGGAGACGGGCGTGGTGATGCTCGTCTATCTCCGCGAGGCCATCGACGAGCGTGGAGGGTTGGAAGGGATCGGCTCGATCGCCGAGTTGCGGCAGGCGATCCTCGAAGGCGCGGTGCATCGGCTCAGACCCAAGCTCCTGACCGAAGGGGCGGCGATCATCTCGATCGCCCCGATGCTCTGGGCCACCGGCGTCGGATCCGAGGTCATCCGGCCGATGGCCGCCCCCGTGCTCGGTGGCCTGCTCGTCGCCGACGAAGTAATCGACGTATTCTTGCCCGTGCTCTTTTTCGCGATCCAGAAGCGTCGCTGGCGGAAGCTGCATCCGGGCGGCCAGGCGGCCAATCCGCATGTCCCGGCCGGGAGGGCCTCGCAGGCGGCGCTGGCCTCTTGAGGTGTCAAGAACGGGAATCGGCGCTCAGCGATTTATTCAGGAGGAGATCGACGCGCCGTCTCGCCCCTTCGGGCGAAGCCTCGGCTGGCCTTTCGTTGCGTATTGAGCCCCGCACGAGAGCCACCAGACGCGACGGGTTCCGAAGGGGCGAGACGGCGGGCCGATCTCCATTGCGGCGAGGAAGATGTTTATGATAATGCGAACACGTTTTATCCTGATGATCTTCGGGCTGGCCGTCGCATTCGCGTCCTCGCCCTCGCGGTCCCACGCTCAGATGGGGATGTCGGGGGGCGGACGGTCGCTGGGCGGTTACGGGGCGTCGACGATCGGCTCCTATTACAGCACGGGGAGCGGAGCATCGCTCCCCTACAACGGCAACGGCCTGGGGTTCGTCGGCTCGAGACCGGGCTCGGGCCTGGGGGGCTCCACCTCTCCCATCTCCCGACGGCTGCCGGAGTCGAACATCGGCGGGAGCCTGATGTCGAGCACGCCGATTGGCGGGGGCTCCTTCTCATCGGGGATGGGCTCGGCGTCGCGATCCGGCTCGGCCATGTCGACGAACTCTGCGCCCCGGTCGTTCGTCCCGTTCGGCTACGAGGGAGGGCTCGGCATGGGCATGGGAGGCGGCTCGTCGAGGATGGGAACGGCCCAACGCGGGATGCCCGGCCCTGGTTTCGGATACCCGTTCCGGATGCCCCCGAGCCTCGGCGGTCCTTCGGGGATGGCGATGCCCTGAGCCTCGCGCGGTTCACGCGCTTACTGCCCCTTTGTGGTCGGCACCGTCACCGTCAGGGTGGCGGGGGCCAGGCAGGCTCGATCGTTGCAGGCCTGGAAGTCGACCTGGAAGACGAACTGGGCGGGGACTTTCGTGGCCTTCTCGTCGAGCTTGATGCGGACGGGGAGCTTGGTTGCCCCTTCGTAGAGCGTGACCTTCTCCGCGCCACTCGAGGCCAGGACTCGCGACTCCCCCCTGGGGTAGTCGAGCTGGACGAGCGTGGCGGCCTGGTCGGGGGCGAGCCGCACGTTCGTCGGCTTGAGGTTCGCCACGCCCGGGTCGTGCGCGTAGATATGCCAACCCGCCTTGATGTTGATGGCGAGCTGCCCCACGAACTCGGCGCCGGGCTTGGCCTCTCCCGCCGGGGCGATCGAGCCGGTCGCGGAGACGACTGCATTCGGATCGCTCGCGGGCTCCTTGATTCCGCTCGCATCACGAGCGTCGAGGTACTCGGCAAGGCCCACGAGCATCATGGGGATGGTGCCGGGGGACTGCGAGAGCCGGGAGCCGAAGGCTCCTAGCGTCCTGCCGGCGGTGTCGAGGTAGCGGGTTTCGCCGGTGGCTTTGGCCAGGCGGACGAGGCAGAGGATCGCGACGCTGTTGCCGCTGGGGACGACGCCGTCGACCGGATCCTTGGGACGAGCAAGCAGTTCCTCGTGGTCGGCCGCGGTGAAGAAGAAGCCCCCCTGCTTCGTGTCCTCGAAGTCGGCGATCATGCGATCGATGAGCTGCTTCGCCTGGGCGAGCCGCTTCTCGTCGCCGGTCGCGGCGTGGAGCCGGAGGAGGCCCTCTGCGAGATAGGCGTAGTCTTCGAGATAGGCCGGGAGCTTGGCCTGGCCCGCGCGATAAGTGCGGAGGAGTCGGCCGTCGGGGGTCCGGAGCCTGGCGAGCAGGAAGTCGGCCGCCTTCTCCGCCGCCTCGCGGTATTTCGAGTCCTTGAGTACGCGGAAGCCGTCGGCATAGGCCGCGATCATGAGGCCGTTCCACGAGGTCAGGATCTTGTCGTCGCGGAGCGGGGAGGGCCGGAGGTCGCGCGCGGCCAGGAGCTTGGCTCTCATGGGGGCGAGCCGGGTCTCGAGCCCTTGCGGGGTGTCCTTCAGGGTCGTCGCCTGCTCCTCGCGCGAGCGGGGCTCGAGCAAGACGTAGCGATCCTTCTCGAAGTTGGGCTCGCGCTTCATCCCGTAGACTTGCATGAAGGCATCGAGCCCCGGCCCTGCGCCCAGGACTTGCTCGACCTCCTCGCGGGTCCAGACGTAGTACTTGCCCTCTTCCCCCTTCGTCTCGGCGTCGAGGGCCGAGTAGAAGCCCCCCTCGGGCGACGTCATCGTCCTCGCGACGAAGGCGAAGGTGGACTCGGCTTCCTTCCGCCATCGCACGTCCTTCGTCGCCTCATAAGCGAGGAGATGTGCCGATGCGAGCTGGGCGTTGTCGTAGAGCATCTTCTCGAAGTGGGGGACGATCCAGTAGCGGCTGGTCGCGTAGCGGTGATAGCCCCCGGCGAGGTGGTCGCGGATGCCGCCGCGGGCCATGTGGTCCATCGTCTTGAGGACCATCGCCAGCGGCACCGACTTCGGGTCGGACGTCTCCTTGCTCTGGGCCTTGTCGCGCCGATGCTGGTCGAGCAGGAAGACGAGGTTGACCGGCTCGGGGAACTTGGGACGGCGGGCGTTCTCGGCGTTGAAGCCGAAGCCGCCGTACTCTGGGTCGAATTGGTCGACGAGCTGGGCTCGCCCGTCGGCGATCCATTGTCGCGAGGGGGCCAGAGCCTTCTGTACGCCCATGCCTGAGAGCGAGAGTTTCACGAACCTGGCGAGGCGATCGGCCGACTCCTCGACCTGGGCCCGGTCGTCGCGCCAGGCCTCGGCGACCCCTTTGAGGATGGTGGGGAAGCCTCGGATCCCTTCCCGATCCTTGGGGGGGAAGTAGGTCCCGCCGAAGAAGGGCTTGCCGTCCGAGGTAAGGAACATCGACATCGGCCAGCCGCCGCTGGAGAAGGCCTGGAGCGCGGCCATGTAGACCTGATCGACGTCGGGCCGCTCCTCGCGATCCACCTTGATGCAGACGAAGTGGTTATTGAGCGCGGCGGCGATCGACGGATCCATGAAGCACTCGCGCTCCATGACGTGGCACCAGTAGCACGAGCTGTAGCCGATGGAGAGGAAGATCGGCTTCTTCTCGGCCTTGGCCCTGGCGAACGCCTCGGGGCCCCAGGGATACCAGTCAACCGGGTTGTGGGCGTGGAGGAGGAGGTACGGGCTCGTCTCTTTCGCCAGGCGATTCGTGGTGGGCTTGGGGTCGGGCTCGGCCTTGACCACCGTCGCCTGGAGGGTCAACGCGAGCGCGAATCCCCAGCAAATGCCCGCGGAGATCGGCAAGGAGCGGCACCGTTGCATCGCGACGTCCTTCGTCCCAGGTTGCCTCGGAGACGCTGGCCGAGGTCGGCCTTCCGTGAGGCCCGATTCTACGTCACGAGGCTCTCGAAGCCAACCGGCTGCCGCCCCCGAAGGTCGCCGCGATCGTCAAAGTTCGTGAACCCCGTCCGGGACGTGGGTGGGACTTGCCGGGGTTCCGGAGGGCGACGCGTGCGCCCTCCGGTTCCGAAGGCTCGAGTTGATCGGGCACGTCTCAGCGCTGAAGCGTGCCGGTGCCCGTGATCCTGGTGAAGGCGGCGTCCTCGACCTGATTCTCGGCATCATTGTCGTGGGTCAGGTGGACCTTGCAGCTCCCCTGCCCCGGTTTGATGCCTTCCAGCTGGATCCCGAGAGTCATCTCCTTGCCGGGCTCCAGGCGTGGGATGACGGGCCAGATCAGGACTTTCTCGCTCGCGCTGTACTGGGCCTGCTGTTCGGTGCCCCGGGTTTGGAGGACCCTCAGGTTGGCCGAGGGGAAGGCTTTCACGAGGATGTTGGTGGCTTCCTTCGTCCCCGTGTTGCGGATCCGGATCCTGTAATAGATCGGGACCTTCACATCGATGAGGCGAGTCTTCCCCTGATCGACCTGGAGGTCGACGAGCGGGATGCCATCGATGGTCGTCGTCAGGTTCGTCTTGTCGTAAAGATTGAGCTGGGCTTTCGCTTCCGCGGTGACCTGGAATGTGCCCGGGCTGCCCATCATGACATTGAAGGGGAGGGTCAGCTTCTCGGATTCGCCCGGCTCGATCTGCGCGATGTTCCACGAGATACGTCGATAGCTCGGATCCCACTTGCCCCCCGCCGGGATGGGCAACTGCGGCTTGCCGTTGTTGTTGAGGATGACGCTCACCTGGACGTTCTTCGTGGTGGCGGTGCCGGGATTCTCGAGCGAAAGCTGATAGCTCGACAGGGTGTCGGTGAATTTCTTGGTGTCGCCGGCAAGCCTGAGCTTGAGCTTGGGCTCGATAACGGTCACGGTCTTGACGCTCTTCGCGATATCCGCGTTCGGCTCGACGTCGGGGCTATCGGCCACCACCTGGCACGATTGCTCCCCTCCCATCGTCGTATCCGCCTCGATCGGGTCGAGTTCGAGCGTGCGGCCTGCCGGCAGGTCTTCTTTGAAGACGTATTCGAGGATGTTCGTGTCCTGCCCATCCTCGGCCATCACTTTCAGTCCGGGGCTGAGGGTGGCGCGGATGTTCACGTTGCGAGCGGGGCCGTCGCCGATGTTCGACACCGTGATGATGAAGTCGACGGGCTTGCCCTTCACGACCTTGCCGGTCGTTGCACGCTGCTCGACCTTGAGCCGAGGCTCGCGGATGATCGTGTGTACCTTGCTGCCGCCGAGCAGCGTGATCGAGGCGGCGTGATTCAACTCGCCAGGCTGGATCGCCTTGACGTTGAGCGTGATCAGGCGTTCGGACCTGGCCGGGACGGTACCGAGCTTCCAGACCAGCAACGAACCCGAAGACGGTTCCTGGTTCGGCTGGCTCGAGAGGAGTTCGAGCGAGGGGGGGAGCTCGTCCCGGACGATGACGCCCATGGCGTCGGCATTCCCCGTGTTCTTGACGATAATCTTGAACTTGCCCTCTTTATGCAGGTTCATCGTCTCCGGCCCGACCACCTCGACGCTTACCTCGACGGACTGCCTCCCTTTGAGGAGGCGGTCGGCGGGCAGGACGAAATGCTCGGCGTCGGCCGCGGCCGAACCCGGAGCGGCTCCGGCCGTTGACCCCTTGGCGGGCGGCAGCGGGTTCCCACCTTCGGGGGGAGGGACGACCGGAGCTCCCGCGGCCGGGGCCGCGGGGTTGGCCGGAGGAGCCTGCGCCGGCTTCACATCCTCGTCGAGCTTGGGCGTATTGGCGACGTCACCCGGAGCCGCATTCGCGTCCTCAGCAGCCGGGGCCGGAAGTGCGGGGGGAGCCGAAAGGTCTGCGGGAGGCAGCCCCATCCCTTTCTCATCACCGGGAATCGCGGGCTCGCCGAGCTTGGCGGGTTCTTCGATGGGGCCGCCGGGTGTCGGTGCGCCGGCGGTGGGCTCGGGCTTGGCCTCCTCGACCGTCTTGGGGACGGGAGGTGGGACTTTCTTGGCCTGCCGAACCTGGGGGGGCGACGCCGTTGGATTGGTCTTGGATATGGCGGCAGTCGTCCCGGCCCGCTTCGTCGTCGGGGTGGTTTGGGTCGGGCTCGCGGCAGGCGCGGGCTCGACCGGCGGCAGCATGACACTCGCGTCGCCTTCGGACGAGCCGACCGTTTCCGGCAGAGGGGGTAGCGCAGGGTTGGACTGCGGTCGGGCGGGCCGAACCCAGATGACGACGGCCGAGGCCATCGCGACGAGAAAAATGAGTCGACGGCCCATGGGAATCGATCCCCTCCTTGGGAACGGCCCCGAACGATGCCGCATGCGGACTGTCGGAGCAGACGGGCACAAATCTCGGCCGAATACTTTGCGCATTCAATTCAACTCGGCCGAAAGATCTCCTCGGTAAATAACAGAACTCTTCCCATCGAGGAAGGTCAGTTTCCCGAGGAGATCCGGTCCGCGAGTGCCCTGGCGGTGACTCCGGGGGGCTCCGATGTCGCGACGGGCCAGGGCTTTACCTCAGAGAGGCCGCGGAACCAAGTCTCCTGACGCTTGGCGAATTGACGGGTCCTCGCCTGGATGAGCGAGATCGTTCTCTCCAGGGGGATGCCGGTTTCGAGGTGCTCGAGGACCTCGAGGTAACCGACTCCCTGCGCGGCGACCGGGCTGATGGGCGGGTCGGATTCCCGGAGCCGTCGCACCTCCTCTACGAATCCTTCGCGGAACATCGCGACGACGCGGCGGTTGATCCGGTCGTGCATCTCCGGGCGGGGCCGCTGGAGCGCAAAGACGGCGACGTCGTCGGGGGCGGGTTGTTCGTGCTCGGTCTGGAGGTCGCTGAGGCGTCGGCCCGTCAGGGCGAGCACCTCGAGGGCGCGGACCAGGCGCCTGCGGTCATTGGGATGCAAACGGGCGGCGGAGCGCGGGTCGAGCGTCTCGAGGCGTGCGTGGAGCGCCTCGGGGCCCCGACGGTCGGCCTCGGCCTCCAATTCCTGGCGCAGGGCAGTGTCTGCCGCCGGCCCTTCGAAAAGGCCGCGGAGCAAGGCCTTCAAATAGAGAGCGGTCCCTCCCACGAAGAGGATCCGTTTTCCCCGCCCCTCGATCTCGGCGGCCGTCTGGAGGGCCCAGCCCCGATAGTCGGCGACGCTTGCCGACTGCCAGGGGTCGAGGACGTCGATCAAATGATGCGGGACGCCCTCACGCTCGTCGAGCGTCGGCTTGGCCGTGCCGATGTCCATCCCTCGGTAGAGGGTCATCGAGTCGAGCGCGATGACCTCGGCGTCGAGGTGTTGTGCCAGGGCAACACCCACTGCGGTCTTCCCGGAGGCGGTCGCCCCCGTCAGGTAGACCGATCTGTGCAACAAACCCCTCGTCTCGGTCGTCGACAACACGGGCATCCCATCGCAAGAACGGACGAATCACGAGGCCGGTCAGAGGCTTGGGCGCCATCCCGAATCGATTCGAAGGCGGGCCGTCGAGGTGGCCTCGCCCGGCGGTTTCTTCGGCGGATTTCGGGGATCGCCGATTGCTCTTGCTCTCGGGCTTTGGACCGTCTATAAGGCAATTGAAAGTATCTCACGCATTGTCGCGTTTCCGGCCGTGTTTCGACAAGGATCACCCCGGGAAGAAAAGCGACCCTCTCTCGAAAGAGTCGAACGTGTGGGGTGAGTCCAACCGATAAACGTCCCAAGAGCCTTTCACGACAGATGAACCTCCCCTGATGTCACACCGACCTCCCGCACGCTGGGCGTGACGACGGTATCTCCTCCATCCCAACGAAGCCAAATGTGCGAGTCGCCGTGAAGGTCGCTCGTGGCCCGTTCGCGTCCAAGGCGAATGGGCAAAAGACCGGGGGTTTGGCAAGCCTTTTGCTTCTGCCATGCCTCACATCTCTCGATTCGCTGACTCGACAAGGCCCGAGGACATGGTGTCTCCGGGCCGCTCATCCCCACCCTGGGATCTCAGACCTTCGCTGCTATGCAAAAGAACTCACTTCCTGAAATCGAAGCCTCGGACCTCCAAGCCGCCCGCGAATTCCTGAACATCTCCCACGAGGAGAAGCGTAGCCCAACCGCCCCACGCGCCGCTTCCCCCACGCCAGGCGTCGTGACCGTCCACAAGGGAATCACGCGAGCCCGCTTCCGCTCCGTCTCCAAGGGCCTTTCCTGAGCCTCAAACGTCCGACAGACTTTCCTCATACGGCCGCGGCGTCTTTGACCGCGGCCGTCATTTTTTTCGAACGCTGCTGATTCCACTCCCATCCGTCGAATCCGCTTGCGCTCTCGCCTCGCGGACCACGAGCCCCGATGCGATCGGAGTTGCCTCATCGTGGGCTTTGCATCTCTCGATGCCTCGAGAGTGCCCGATCCTTCGTGGGGACTGAGGATTCGTACGGGCATTCGGGCGACGGAGGAGTCGGCGATATATCGGCGAGTGAGGGGGCGTTCGGCATTGACTCGAAACGGAGGAATGCAGGGGAACCCCTGCTAGTATCTACGAATGTTTGTTGTTTGGTGAGTGGCTTCTCAACTTTGTTCCGCGGGTCTTGTTGGTGACGAATTGTGAATTCATGTCTCGTTGATAATGCCCGTCGATGCTGCGCGAATGATTTCGGCGTCGTGCCCCGAAGGTCGACTCAATTGCCTTCTTGGACAACAGCTTCGATCACATCCAAATGGCGAGAAACCCCGATACTCCGATGCACTTCGTCTGCCGAAATTCGGCTCAACTGCCGGTCGCACCCAATGATCCGGTCATTCCAACTGTAGGGTGAAGCGATCGGAGAATGCGTGTCCGAGGGCACAGACGAGAATCCCTCCCTCCCGATGATATTCGTGGAAATCGTCGCATCAGGCGATGCGCCTGCGCCCATACCGTCGCAAAGGCGCCGCCGATCGACAGGTCAGTGATGGACCGTCCCAGGGAGGGGACAAAACCATGGGAAAAATCTTCCCCCCGTTATTTGCCATTGGTTTCGGACTGCTCATATCCCTAGGGACTCGGGCGGTCGCCCAGAGCCCGACGCTTCCGTCCGATGGCATGCCGGAGCCGGGCAGCGAGCGATCGTCCCTCGGGCCGCCGATCGGGGCCTCGACCCCCAGCGGCGACCTCAACCCGGGAGGCGCCGAAGAGACGCTGGGCGGGAGGCCGGGCCCCTCGGTCCCTCGCGTCCCCTCGTCGATCACGACCCCGGGCATGCGCCGGGCTCGCGTGCCTGAGGAGGAAGGGATCAAGGCCCCCTCGAGCCTGCCGCTCGCCCAGGTGCCGCTGCTCGGGCCGCTCTCGCTCCCCGAGAACAAGGAAGATGAAGGCCCGGCGGACGGGCTGACGATCGAGGCGGCGATCGAGCGCCTCGTCCACCAGAACCTCGGGCTCCAGGCCCGTTCGTTCGAGCTGCCCCAGGCCGACGCCGACATCCTCACCGCGGGCCTCAGGGCAAACCCCTTGATCTATGCGGACAGCCAGCTCATCCCCTACGGCAACTACTCGAGCCAGCGGCCTGGCGGTCCCGTCCAGTACGACATCAACATCACCTATCCGGTGGACGTGACCGGCAAGCGCAAGGCCCGAACGGTCGTCGCCTGCCGGGCCAAGAGCGTGCTCCAGGCGCAGTATCAGGATGCCGTCCGGATCCAGATCGACAACCTGTACACGGCCTATAGCGACGTCCTCGGGGCTCGCGAGACCATCCGGTTCGCATCGGCGGCCCGCGAGGGCCTCCGGGTCCTGCTCGACCGGACGCAGCGGATGCAGGCCAAGGGGTCGCGCACGCCCGCCGAGGTCAGCCGGATCGAGGCGCTCTACGAGGCGGCCGAGGTCGAGGTGATGGACGCCGAGGAAACCCTCCGGGGCACCAAGCGGAACCTCGGCACCCTGCTCAACATCCCCGGCCCCGAGGCCGAGGTGCTCCATGTTCGCGGATCGATCCACGACACGGCCTCCGAGCCTCCTCCGGCCGACGAACTGATCCGGCTCGCGATGGCGTCGAGGCCCGACGTCAACGCCTTCCGCCTCGGGATCTCCCGCGCCGAGGCCGAGGTGAAGCTCGCCGTGGCGAACCGGCTCTCCGACGTCTACGTCCTCTGGCAGCCATACACCTTCCAGAACAACGCACCCTTCAACCAGAAGAGTGCGACGTCCTGGGCGCTCGGCGTCACGGTCCCCCTGCCGATCTACAACCGCAACCAGGGCAATATCCAGCGGGCCCGGTTCAATGTTAGCCAGTCTCAAGTCGAGCTGGCCGAGCGCGAGCAGGAAGTGGCGAATGATGTGCGCAGGTCCGAGCGGGAATACGTCCTGACCCGCGCCGCGGTGAAGCGGATCGAGTCCAAGCTGATCCCGGCCGCGTCCCGCGTCCGCGAAGACGCCTACCGCCTGTTCATCCAGGGTGAGGAAGAGGCGATCGTCTACCTGAACGCCCAGCGCGAGTACAACGAGGCCTCTCGACAGTACCGCGACATGCTACTCCGCCACCGCCGCAGCATGCTCCGGCTCAACACGGCGATCGGTATGCGACTCCTCCCCTGAAGAGCTCCGGGAACGAAGAAAAGGCGACGCCGGCGGTCATGGACCGCCGGCGTCGCCTTTGTGTTGGCCGGCTCGATCCGAGTGCCCTGCCCGATCAGTGGGCGGGAGTCGGCTCGGTGGCGAGCTCTTCGTAGTCGCCGGTCTCGTGGTGCATCGGGCCCGGATCGAACCAGGGGTAGATCGCCGGCAGGACGATCAGCTTCAGGAGCATGCTCGTCAAGAGGCCGCCGATGACGACGGTCGCCAGCGGCTTCTGGACCTCGGCCCCGGCGCCGGTGGAGAAAGCCATCGGGACGAACCCGAGGCTCGCGACGAGGCCCGTCATGAGGATCGGGCGGAGCCGCGACATCGACGCATTGTGGACGGCCTCGTGCGTCTCGGTCCCCTCCTCGATGAGCTGCCGGATCGCCGACACCAGCACCAGGCCGTCGAGCACGGCCACGCCCGACAGCGCGATGAAGCCGACGCCCGCCGAGATGCTGAAGTTCAGGCCACGGAGCCAGAGGGCCAAAATCCCCCCGATCGCGCCCAGCGGCACCGACAGGAAGATCAGGCCGCCCAGCCTGATCGAGTGGAACGTGGAGTAGAGCAGCAGGAAGATCATCACCAGGGCCACCGGCACCACGATCGTGAGCCGCCTGGTCGCCGACTGGAGGTTCTCGAACGTCCCGCCCCACTCCAGAGTATAGCCGCGAGGGAGGGAAACCTCCGACGTCACTCGCCGCTGCGCCTCGGCGACGAATCCGGCGAGGTCACGTCCCCTCACGTTCGACTGGATCATGATCCGGCGCTGGCGGTCCTTGCGCCAGATCTCATACGTGTCCTCCTCGAGGTGGATCTCGGAGAGATCCTCCAGCGGGATCATGCGGCCCTGGGGGTCGGCGATCTTGAGCGCCTTGATGGTCTCGATGTCGTTGCGGTACTGGGCCCCGAAGCGGACCTGGATGTCGAACCGACGCTGGCCTTCGACGACCTGGCCGACGATCTTGCCGCCGAGCGCCGTGATGGCGTCGAGCACGTCGGCCGCGTTGATCCCGTAGCGTGAGATCCGGTCGCGATCGACGTCGATCCGCAGGAAGGGCAAGCCGCCCAGGGCCTGCGCCTTCACGCCGGTCGAGCCCTTGATCGAACGCAGGACTCCCGCGATGGCGTCGGCCTTCTGCTGGAGGGTCTCCAGGTTGTCGCCGTAGATCCCGATGCCGAGGTCGGATCGCACGCCCGAGAGCAGCTCGTTGAAGCGAAGCTCGATGGGCTGGCTGAACCCGAAGAAGGTGCCGGGGATCTCGCGCTTGCAGATGGCCTCGATCTTGGTGACGAGTTCTTCCTTGTCGCGAGCCTTGGTCCAGTGCTCCGTCTCGTTCAGGAGCACCCAGGTATCCGTCAGGTTCACGCCGCCGGCCTCGAGCCCGATCTCTGGCCGGCCGATCCGGCTCACCACGGTCCGGATCTCCTGAGGGAACTCCTTGCGGAGGGCCGCCTCGAGGCGGGTCGAGTCGCCGATCGCCTCTTTCAGCGAGGCGCTCGGCGGCCGGATCTGGGTGATGATGAGGTCCCCTTCGTCGAGCTGCGGGATGAACTCGCCGCCGAGACGCATCGCGACCGGGATGCAGACCGAGAAGCCGACGACGGCGGCGAGCGCCACCGCGATCGGGTGCTTCAGAACCCGGCGGAGGACGGGCTCATAGACCCACTTCGCGAAGCGGATCGGGAACGTGTCGCGCTCCGACCTCCCCGGCTTGAGGAAGAACGACGCCAGCACGGGCGTGGCCGTCAGGGAGAGCAGCAGCGAACCCGTGAGCGCGAAGATCACCGTCAGGGCCATGGGCTGGAACATCTTCCCTTCCACGCCCTGCAGGGCGAGGAGCGGGAGGTGGACCATCGTGATGATCGCCACGCCGAAGACCACCGGCCGGCGGACCTCCAGGGTCGCGTGCCGGATCACCTCGCGGCCATTATCGGTCGGACTGGCGTGTGCCAGGCGGCTGACGCAGTTCTCGATGACGATCACCGCGCTATCGACGATGAGGCCGAAGTCGATCGCACCCAGGCTCATCAGGCTCCCGGCCACGCCGAAGTAGACCATCAGATTCCCGGCGAAGAGCATCGAGAGGGGGATCGCCAGCGCGACGATCAAGCCCGCGCGGAGGTTCCCGAGCAGGATGAGCAGGACGACGACGACGAGCACGCCGCCCTCGGCCAGATTGTGGACGACTGTGCCGATCGTCTTCTCGATGAGCGTGCTGCGGTCGTAGTACGGGTCGATGACGACCCCTTCGGGGAGGTCCTTCTGGATCTCCGCAACCTTCTTCTTGATGCGGTCGACGACAACGCGGCCGTTCTCGCCGGCGAGGAGATAGACGATGGCGGTGACGGCCTCGCCGCGGCCGTCGCGAGTCGCCGCCCCCTGGCGGATCATGGGGGCGAGTCGCACCGTCCCCACGTCGCGGACGTAGATCGGGGTGCCCCCCTTGGTCGTGCTGAGGATGACCTCCTCGAGGTCCTTGAGGCTCTCGATGAGCGCGACGCCCCGGATGACGCGGAGCTCGCCGTTGCGCTGGATGTAGCCGCCGCCGGCGTTCGCGTTGTTGCGACGGATCGCCTCGAACACCTGGTTCATGGCGATCCCGCGGGCCTGGAGCCGGTTGGGGTCGAGCTCGACCTCGAACGTCTTCAGCTCGCCCCCGAGCGCGTTGACCTCGACGACCCCCGGCACGCTCTTGAGCCGGCGCGCCACCTCCCAGTCGAGGATGGTGCGCAGCTCCATCGGCGAGCGGGGATTCGGGGCCTTCTCCGCGTTGCGGATCTCGAACTGATAGATCTCGCCCAGGCCGGTGGCGATCGGGCCCATCTCGGGCTCGCCGAACTCATCGGGGATGTCGGACTTGGCCTGGTCGAGGCGCTCGCCGACCTGCTGGCGGGCCCAGTAGATGTCGGTCCCGTCCTCGAAGATGATCGTCACGCCCGAGATGCCGAATTGCGAGAACGAGCGGACCTCCTTGATCTTGGGGATCCCGTTCATCGCGTTCTCGACGGGGATCGTGATGAACTGCTCGACTTCCTCCGGGCCGAGCGCCGGGGCGCTCGTGAGGGCCATGACCTGGACGTTGGTGATGTCGGGGACCGCGTCGATCGGGAGGCTCAGCAGCGAGTAGATGCCCGACGCGGCCAGGCCCACGAGCACCAGCAGGACGAAGCCGCGGCTCTTGAGCGAATACTTGATGATATAATCGAACAACGAAGCCTCTCCCGACGGCGTGGGGGGATTAGTTGGCGGAGCTGGCGATCTGGACGGCCATGGACTTGAGCTTGTAACCCCCCTCGGTCACGACCTGATCGCCGACCTTGAGGCCGTCGTGGATCAGGACCATGTCGCCCCGCGGCGCCTCGGCCCCGACCTCGCGCCGCTCGAAGCGATCGGGGCCGATCTGGACGTAGACGAAGGAGCGGTTCCCCTCGGTCAGGAGCGCCGAGGCGGGGATGTTGACGGCGGTGCTCTCTCGCGGGATCAGGACCTCGACCTCGACGAACATGCCCGGCTTGAGCAGGCGTTCGGGGTTGCTCGCCCTGGCGAGCAGCTTGAGCGAGCGGCTCTGCTCCTCGACGAGGTCGCCGGTGTAGATGACCTCGCCGTCGAAGGTGTGGTTGGGATAGGCGGGGGAGCGGAAGCGGACCTTGCCCTTCTTGCTGCGGACGAGCATGTTGAAGTCCCCTTCGTGGACGTTCGCCTCGACCCAGACCGTCTTGAGGTTGGCCATGGTGAAGATGCGGTGCGTCGTGTCGACGGCGACGCCGGGGACGATCATCTCACGGTCGAGGACGGTTCCGTCGAACGGGGCCCAGATGCAGTAGGTGCTCACCGGGGCATCCTTGGTGCTCGGGTCGGTGCCCGGGACGCTCGGCGGGGCGCCGGCGAGCGCCCCGAATTCACGCTGGGACGGGAGGATGGCCCCGGACTTGTCCGACTCGGGTTGGTCGTCCGCGGCCGAGTCGGGGAGCGCACCGTCCTTGGCGAGGCCCACGATCTTGCCGCCGGCGATCTGGGGTTCGGATCCGTCGGGCTTCACGCCCAGGATCCGGAGTCGCTCGCGAGCGGCCCGGACGGCGGTCTCGGCCTGCTGCAGGGCCTGCTTGGCCCTGGTGTTGGCGAGCATGGTCTCGTAGCCCATCTGGTCCATCAGGCTCTGGTAGCCGGCCTGGGCAACCTCGTAGTCGGCCTTCACCTGATCGAACTGCTTGGGCGTGATCAGCTTCTGGGCGAAGAGGTCCTTGTTGCGGTCCATGGTCGCGATGCCCAGGCGATACTGGGCATAGGCGGTCATCAGCTTCTCGCGGTTCTCGCCGACGGGGCGTTCGGAGAAGGCGTTGTGGATCTGCTCGGGGGTCTCCCCCTTCTGGAGGCGGCGGATCAACTCCAGGGTCGTGGCGTGGATCCGCTCCTGCCAGCCGGCCTGGGCCTTGGCGATGTCGAGCGACTGCTGCTTGGTGTAGAGGTCGAGCCTCGCCGTGCCGACCTCGGGGCTGTCGATCGTCGCCAGGAGGTCGCCGGCCTTCACGTCCTGCCCGACCCTGGCCGTCACCGAGCGCACGACGCCCGAAGCCCTCGGCGTGATGAAGGCGTACTGCGACTCATTCGGGGCGACCCGGCCGGGGGCGGCGAGGACGTCGTAGGAGACGCCGAGGGACGCCTTGGCCGTCATCAGGCCGATCGCCTTCTGCTGCTCTGGGTTAAGCTGCACCGGCTCGACCTTGACCTCGGCGGCCGGCGGGGGCTCGGGGGCTGCCTTGGACTGGGCCATCAGTTCGGAGGACGGGGCCGGCTCCGGCTTATCCTTCTCGAGGCGATTGACGTACCAGATCGCCCCCACCGCGACCACGCCCCCTCCCACCAGGGCCGCTGCCCCCAGCTGCACGGCGCTCTTCCATGAGGAAGCTTTACCTTTGACAGGTTGAATTCGTCCCACCGCCTCGGTCGCTTCGCTCATGGAATACTCCGGACCTATTCTTCGCGCAGATCAATGAGGGAGAAATGGGATGGGTCTTCGAAGCGTCGATCCGTCGTCAGCGGATCCAAGCTCGAATGAAGAGGGATTCCGGGCGCAAGGCCAGAGAGCCTCTCGCGCGACCGGGGAGAGTGTGTTTCGAGGTTCGGCCCGGCCAACCCGGTCCCTGATCCAGGGAGTCGTCCGAGGCTCTTGCCGAGAGCGAGAAGCGGGAGGAGCGGAGGGGAGAAGTGGTGGCGCCGCTACCCTTCGTGGCCGATGTTGAAGTGTCGTAACCCTGGCTCGAAATCGGAAGCCGCGAGACCAAATGTCCACCTCTTGGGATTCGTAGCCCCGGGGGGGGTTGAGCAACGGAACCCGGTCCTCACCTCTTATTTTTCATTCCGAATGGATCAAGAGCAAGTCCCGTCGTTTGCGGACAGGAGAATCACAAGCCGGGGAGTCACAACGCAGCTGCCGACGCGTATTTGCCTAAATATAGTCCTTTAAAGTAGGTTACGTCAACTCGTCGCTGCCGCCACGCCGCGAATTGCCTCAAACAATTCGTAGCCGCCGGGCCTTCGGTTTTTTACGTTTTGACCGGCCGGCGTGCACATGATTGTACGATAGGGCCGTCAAGCCTCCCCTCGCCCGTAGGTCCCGGCCTGATCCGATCGAGATTTGTCATCCCATGCAAGATGACAGATGCCGTTGTATGCACAACTCGTTCGCGAGAGCATAAGAGGGAATCTGTACGAATCCGCTCGAAATCGTGCGCTCATCCGGAGTCCTTCCGTCGGGACTGCCCTATTGAACCGCCCTTCGAATTCGGCGAGCCTGTTTCCGTCCTATATATCCCCACAGACTGATGACATTCTCCTGCCGAGGCTATCCCGGAGCTGCCCGAAGGATTGCGCCGGCCGTCGGTTCGCCGAGCGCGAGTCGATGGGGCCTCGGAGCCTTGAGCTAGAGTCGTGGAGATGAGCGGGCTTTTTCCAAGTCCTGCTCCCACTGAGATTTCTCCGGATCCACGGTAATAAGACCCTTGCCATGATTCACCATGCGTTGAATTTGGTGCGAGACGTCCCTTTCCGCGGCAAGCTCCGCCTCCTGGGGGCCTTCGTGCCCAGGTCGGGCGAGAAGACCGCGCGGATATTTGGATATAACGTCAAGCTCGACCTGGCGGACGACATCCACCGCTGGATCTACCTCGGCTGCTATGAGCCCGAGGAGACGGCCCTGCTCCGCGAGCACCTCAAGCCGGGGATGAACTTCCTGGACGTGGGGGCCAACATCGGCTACTTCACCCTGCTCGCCGCCTCGATCGTCGGCCCTTCGGGGCGGATCTTCTCCGTCGAGCCGAGCCCGGCCTGCTCCACCCGCCTCGCCGAGTCCGTTCAGGCCAACGGGATCAAGAACGTCCGGATCGAGCGGATGGGGCTGAGCGATCAGCCGGGGACGTCGGTCCTGCACATCCCCCGCGCCGAGGATCGCAACCACACGCCGAGTATGATCTCGTGGAACGAGGGGGAGTCGACCTCGATCGAGGTTCCCGTCCGCACGCTCGACGCGATGATCGAGGAGTGGGGTATCGACACGATCGACGTGATGAAGATCGACGTGGAAGGATATGAGCCGACCATCTTTCGAGGGGCCAGCCACGCTCTCGCCTCCGGTCGGATCAAGGCGATCCTCTGCGAGTTCAACGCTTATTATCTGGAAGCAGCCGGAAGCTCGACGCGAGACCTGTACGACACGCTGATCAACGCCGGCTTCTACGACGTCAACCCGACCTCGTTCCGGGAAGACGCCCCCTTGCAGACGCAGTTCTTCAAGCGGAGCGGCGACAAGGCCCCGTGATGTCGGGGCCTCGCGTTCAACTCGGCTGGGTCGCGGGGGCCGGGGTCGCGGACCGCGCCGCGTTCCGGCGCAGGGCCTTGAGGAAGCCGGTCCTGAGCAGGTGCCCCATCCCCTCGCGATAGAGCCAGATCCGGAAGAAGCCCGGGTAGTGCTTGCAGACGAGGTCCGGCGAGAGCCCCGGATCGACGTCGACCTTGTACGTATCCGGCAACAACTCGATGCCGTGGATGGTCGAGCAGAGGGCGTGCAGCGTCTGCTCGGTCACCCACTTGTTCTCATACATCTTCGGGTGTTCGAGCCACTTGTCGATGGCCTCGAAGTCGATCGAGTCACGCTTGATGACCGCGAGCCCGCTGTTGACCTTCTCCGGGGGCCGGATGCCGAACGCCTCGTCGAGCTCGTCGGGCGTCATGCTGTACCAGGGGGCCACGTCGCGGTTGTAGCGGTTGACCGGGAGACCTTCGGGGGGCACGAGCAGGAGGTCGGGTCGCTTGAAAAAGACGATATCCGAGTCGATGACGATGAGGTAGTCGGCGGTCGAGAACGAGAAAAAGTCAAAGAGTTTGCATGTGCTCACATTGACCTTGCGATACTCGAGGCAACGCTTGAGGCCCTGCCGCTCGAACTCCTCGGCGATGCGCTTCGAGGCCTCGGCCGTGGGGACGAACGTGGCGTCCGGGAAGTGCTCCCGGAGCTTCTCGGCCTGGTGCGGCAGCAGGCCTCCGTCGTGGATGTAGAGCGGGTAGTCCACCTCGGCGAAGTGGTAGAAGCTCTTGAGAGCCCAGAGCAGGTTAAGCCAATCGCGACGCCAGGTGAGGACGCGGACCTCGACCGGCCCCGTCTTGCTCGTCCGCAATGGCGGCGAGCTCAGGATCCGGCGCGAGTAATAGATCCGTCTCGCGGCATTCCCGTAGCCCTCTCGGCCGATTTCGCGGAAGGCCAGCCACCATGGACGGCTGCGGAGCCATTGGCGTAACGTATTGATAGGCATATTGGTCGCAGAGAAAGCCAGGCGTGCGGATCTCGTGGGTGGTCATTATAGCGGTGAGGCGTGCGCGCATGGAATAAGCGTGGCCGAACGACCACGCCTTTGCGCCCCAGAGACCTCAACGACCCGCGATTTCCGGCCTCTGGCTCAGAGCTCCCAGACGCGTCTCCCGCCCAGGAACATGGTCAGGAACCCGTCCTCGCTCACCTTGAGGACGGGGCCGTGATACGAGGCGGCGAGGGCCGCCAGGGTGCGTGCCCCCTCGACGGCCCTCGCGACACGTTGCGACTCGGAATTGATCCGGAGGATCGCGCCGAAGGTGATGAGCCGGCCTTCGAGGTCGGTGACGACCGCGCCATCGATCCCCGCGATGGCTTCGAGTACGGTGGCGTCGAGGTCGATCAGGGAGCGACCGCGGACGACGTGGTGGAGGGCCTGCTTGGCCAGGCGCGGCGAGAGGTTGTCGGGATCCTGCGGGTCGTCGAACGCGACCTCGTCGGCGATCCGGTCGGTGGGGGCGATCAGCTTGGGGATCGAATCGGCCGGGTCGCGGAGGACGACGAACAGGGCGCCTCGGCGGTCCTCGCTCAGGTTCAGGCCCGCCTGGAAGATCCGGTGTGCCAGGTCGCTCGAGCATCCCTTGCCGACAGCCTTGCACCAGGCCGCGTACTTCGTCGGGATGTCGAGCAGGCGCCAGCGTGCGTCGCTGAAGGCGAAGGCCAGGGTCCCGTCGGCGAAGACCTTGATCTCCTGCGAGGGGGTCAGGACGAGGCAGACGTGCCGGCCGTTGAGCGTCGCCCTGGCGTGCCCGACATAGTCGCGCGGGCAGGGGTTCTCGAGGGGCTCATCCCCCTGGCAGGCCTCGGCCCACTTGCGGATGTCGACGACGCGGGTCAGATCGCCGGCCTGGTCGACGACGAAGAGGGTCTTCACGCCGTCGCAGAGCCGGTGGAACCCCTTGATGGCGGTGAGCCTGATGTTGAACCGGGGGGCCCCTTCCGGGTTCACCCAGTCGGGGACGGCCGGGTCGGTCGGCGTCCCGAGCAGCAGGGCCCCGAGGGAGACGCGGCGGTTCTCGTAAGTCGAGAGCGCTGCGACGCGGAGGGCCTCGAGAGCGGCCGGGATCCGGAAGTTATCCTCGAAGTTGAGGTAGTCGGAGATGATCAGGTCTTCTTGGAGATACTGGAACCGCTCGATCCTGTGCGCCACGTCGAGGTCGAACAGGCTGCGGAAGCGGAGGTCGAGCGCCCGCAGGATCATCCGGATCAGGCGGCGCTCGGCGGGGAGGAACGGCGCCGGGCTGCCGGGCAGGAAGGTATAGTGCGAGCGGAACCAGTCGATCTGGACCCCGAGCCCATCCGGGTCGTCGCGGACGCGGAAGTGCTCCTCGACCGGCAGGCCATCCCAGTTGATGAAGCTGCGATCCCCCTCGGCCTCGAGCACTCCGTCGGGGAAGAAGTGTTCCAGGCTTCGCCTGAGGAGCGTCTGATAAAGGCCAACAACCTTGGAGATGGGCCCCATGGGTCGGTCTGCCAAGGTCATCGCATTCACTTCCATCCCTCTCCTCCCCAGACCCTGCCCGATTCGACCTTGGAACGATCCACCTCTAAAAGGCCTACCTCGATTCGAGGCGGGCACACTGTCGGACCGCTATCGCGACGCTCGCCACCGTGCATGCGCCCATTGTGTGAATTGTAGGGGGAAGGGCAAAGTTACCGAGTGCGACTATCCGTTGTCATCACCGCTGGCTTCGCTTTCCCGATCGATTTTGCAATTTTCCGATCGGGGTCGGTCTTCTCGAACCCATCGAACGGGAAAGCCTTGATCTGGCGTCCGCAGCGATAGAGCCGAACCTTCCGCACAGGGGCCCCTGCTCGCTCCACGGCGAATTCACCGATGAGTTCAATACGCTCGAAATAGCGGTCATAGCAGTGCGGTTCGGCCGAATGATTGTTGAGCGAGACCAGGATCCCCTCCTTCCCCAGCCATTCGTCGGGCCGACTCCAGAAGCGGAAACTCCTGGCATTCCACGAGTTGTAGCAGAGGACGGGCGTCTTCGAGTGCCGGATCGCGTGCCCGACGTGTCCGCTGTAATACCACGAGCTCGTGAAGACGAAGGTGTCAGGCCGGTCGAGCAACCCTCGGGAACGCAGCTCGCGTCCGACGACGTCCCAGCCGTAGAGATCAAGGGTCGGGTCTCGCGAGACCTTGAGCAGGCCGAGCGTCCCGCTCCCCCCTTGCTGCAGAATCCCCGTCACACACTGGACCCAGACGACGGCGGCGATCGCCGGCATGAGGAAGGAGAGGAAGCGGAGCCGTTTCGAGAATCCCAGCGGCTTGGCGGCCCAGGCTCGCCCGAGCATCGGGAAGAGAGGTAGGAACCCGACGAGCGTCCAGTGCGGCAGCA
Organism: Singulisphaera chitinilytica; assembly: GCF_049331405.1. NCBI lineage: Bacteria > Pseudomonadati > Planctomycetota > Planctomycetia > Isosphaerales > Isosphaeraceae > Singulisphaera > Singulisphaera chitinilytica. Next base: position 2,467,803 of record NZ_CP186274.1, on the reverse strand, counting down.
CCGCGCGGGTGCAGGCGACGACCATGAATGTCGCCAGGGGCACGAGCGACTGGAGGACCAGGAACCTTTCGATCGCCACCCCCTCATCTCGGCGGAAGAGTCCGCGAGCGATCTGGACGAGGATCACGACCAGCGAGAGCCAGATCCAGGGGAAGAGGTAGAGCATCTGCCCCAGGACCGCGCCGGCGAGGATGTCCGGCCGGAACCGCAACTCCCCGACCGCCCTACCTCCCTGGAAGACGAACGAGACCCAGTCGTGCTGGGCATTCCAGAAGATGACCGGCGCGAAGAGTAAAGAGCCAATCAGGACGGCGACATAAGGCCCAGGCCGCTTCAGGAACATCCTGGCTGAGGGTTCGTTGAGGAAATAGAGGAAGGTCGCGATCGGCAGGAAGACCGCGTGATATTTGCTGAGCAAGGCCCCGCCCCACGCCAGGCCCACCAACATCCAGGGACCGAGGCGCTCGGGCGTCTCCATCGCTGCGATCAGGCGATCGAGGGTGAGGAGCCAGAAGAAGAGGAGCGGCCCATCGGGGAGGGCGAACGTCCCCGCGGCGACGCTGTGGTAGGCGGTCAGGTTCAAGGCGAGGGCGGCGAAGAAGCCGGCTGGCTCGCCGTAGAGCTGGGTCGAGAGCCGGGCCATCAGCCAGGTCGAGCCGGCGAAGAGGGCGATGAAGCCGAGCCTGACGCTGAACGCGGTGGCCTCACCCCCTGCCAGCAGGATCCCCAGGCGCTCGACCAACGCCAGGAGGGGCGGGTGGTCGAAGTAGCTCCAGTCGGGGTGCTGGGTGAAGAGGTAGTGGTACGCCTCGTCATTGCCGAGGCCGACGGCGCCGGCCCAGAGGAGGCGGAGGAGCGTCGAGATCAGGATCAGCAGGAAAAGGGCGTAACGTGGTGTCATCCTTGACATTCCTCAATGGTGCCAGGCCTCGTCGCCGAGGGTTGGCGGCAATCTTATACGCCCTGCTGACATCCTGCGACAGCAAACTTTCAAGAAGCCTCGCCTCCGAATTCAACTCGGAGCCCGGTTTCGGTCGATCTTCCGTTACCGGTACTGGGCGTTGCAAATGGTCGGTCTTGCTGCATTTCCGACCCTCTGCTACCATCCCGCGCCCCGGATTCGGGCAGGGATTCGCCCCGTAGTCTCGGAGTTTTAATCTCAAATGAGCACGCGACGCGTCTGGATCCGCAGGGGATTGGTGACCGGTCTCGGCGTCCTGGCGGGCGAACAGCTCTGGCGGCATGGCCACGACTACGTCTTCGCCGACAAATTCGCCGAGGTCGAGCCCGGAAAGCTTTACCGGGGCGCCTGGCTCCACGTCTGGCCGATGCGACGGGTCGTCCACAACTACAAGATCAAGACGGTCGTCGCCCTCGCCCATCCGCCGAACCACCCCCTGGTGGCTCAAGAGAAGGGGATGGCCAAGGAACTCGGATACCGCTGGGTCCACATCCCCATCGTCGACGAGCGCGGCACCGGCGATTGGAACGTGATCTCCGACCACCTCGACGAGGCGGCGGCCCTGCTCGCGGATCCGAAGAATTACCCGCTCTACTTCCACTGCCACCACGGGATCAATCGCACGTCGATGGTCCAGATGGCGTACAGGACGAAGTATTGCGGATGGTCGCTCGAGCAATCGGCCGATGAGATCTCCAGGACCTTCGGCCTGGTGAAGGTCTCGAAGGGCCCCGACTACCGGCACATGGAGTCGTTCTACGTCGAACGCGTCCTGCCATACCGGGAGAGCTTGCAGAAGTCCGCGCCGGGTGCGACGCCCCCCCCGACGCAGATTTCGGCCGCGTCGGCCTGAGCCGACGCGAGGTTTGAAGGCGTCTGATTTCTCGGGCGAGACGGGGTGCGTCGACACGCATCCCGAATTCGTTCGCCTCAAGTCGTAATTCCCTTGATTCAGGGGTTGGCTGTCATACAATAATCCGTTCGCCCACGGATGCCGCAGAGAGGCCTGCGCATTCGAAAAATTTGGGCACTGGCAAGAACACCCGGGTTCAAAGCCGGGGTTTGGGGGATCCCTCGATTGGACATACGCCCCGCTCGCGTCGGCGACGTCAACGCCATCCAGGAACTGATCCGGACCTTCGCGGATCAAAAGTTGATGATCCGAAGGTCTTTGGGTGAGCTCTACGAATCCATCCGCGAGTTCCTCGTCGTCACCGAAGACGACGGAAGGATCATCGGATGTGCCGCCCTTCATGTGTTCTGGGAAGACCTCGCCGAGCTGAAGTGCCTGGCCGTCTCCAAGGAGGCCCAGGGCCGCGGAGTGGGAAGGATGCTGGTCGACGCCTGCTGGGACGCAGCCCAGGCGCTCGAGATCCCGTCGGTCTTCACGCTGACGTATGTGGCCGAGTTCTTCGAGAAGTGTGGGTATCATCGCATCGAGAAGGCCGACCTGCCGCACAAGATCTGGAACGAGTGCGTGCGGTGTCCGCTCTTCCCGAATTGCAATGAGAACGCCCTGATCCGTTCCGTCGACCCCGAGTGGTCGACAGTCGGAAACTCGCTCGAAGCCGTCTCCGCCTGACCGGGCGACATCACGAGTCCAATCGAGTCGAACGTGGCGCTCCCGGAAGGGAACCCACGTTCGGCCTGTTTATAGACCTCTCGATTTCCCACCACGGCTACAACCATTGACGAGGGCGTCGTGACAGCCGCTTCCGAACCGAGTCGTTGGGTGCTCCGCGTCTGGGGCCTGGTGGTCGTCGCCGCCACGTTCCTCGGGATGATGGCGACGGAGCCATTCCTGGCGATCGTCTGGGACGAGGGCTTCACCCTCGGCCGAGAGGCCCGGATCCGCATGTGGTTCGAGGCGCTGGCCAACCCACCGGGGTTCGCCAGCGCCTGGTATCCCCCATCGCCCGAGGTCGAGCTCGTCCAGCAGGATGGCCAGCTCCCCCCGCGCCGGGAGGATATCGACACCCGGGAGAAGCTGTTCTCGGCCGACGTCATCAGGTGGTTCTGGCCGTTCGCGCGCGAGGAACCTCACGGGCATCCCCCCTTCTATGCGATCGTCGGGCTGCTCGGCGACACCATCGCCCCGAAGTTCGCGACCTTGCCAAGGGCACGGCTCGGCCCGATGTTCTTCTTCAGCCTGACGGCCGGGGCACTTTTCGTTTTCGTATCGAGGCGCTGGGGAGCCTGGGCGGGGGCGCTCGCCGCGATCGCGTGGATCGTGCAGCCGAACCTCTTCGCCAACGGCCATTACGCCACGCTCGATGGCCTGCTCTCCAGCCTCTGGCTGCTCGGCCTGATCGCATTCGCCCAGGCCGTCGATCGCAAGGTCGACGACACGCGACGGAACCCGAGGTGGCTCTGGGTCATCGCCTTCGGGATCCTGGCCGGCTGGGCGGCGGATACCAAGCTGACGGGCTGGTTCCTGCCCTTGCCGATGATCGTCTGGACCCTCATCGAGCGGAGTCGTCGCGGGTTCCTGACGCTGCTCGTCGGCGGGGTCGTTGCCGTCGGGGTCCTCTATGCCTTCAACCCTTGTTGGTGGAACGACCCGATCGACGGCGTCCGGCGTTTCTTTGTCTCGAACCTGACGCGAGGCAAGACGATCCCGATCCCCGTCCTCTTCCTCGGCCAGATCTACCAGACCCCGAATCAGTCGCTCCCCTGGTACAACACGCTGGCCTGGACGGTCCTCGTCACGCCGGTCGGCTTCCTCGCCCTGGCGCTGACCGGGGTGGTCCGCGTCTTCCGGAAGTGGAAGGCGGAGCCGATCGGGATCCTCATCCTGGGCCACTGGGCGTTCCTGCTGCTCCTCCGCGCGATGCCGCACACGCCGGGACATGACGGCGTCCGCCAGATGCTGCCGGCCTTCGGCCTCCTCGCGCTGATGGCGGGGCTTGGCGCGGCGTCCCTGCTGGATCGCTCTCGCAAGGTGGGGCGATGGCTGATCGGAGGGGCGGCCGTCGAGGGGGCTGTTGGGCTTGCCCTGATGATGCCCGTGCCGCTCTCCTACTTCAGCCCGATCGTGGGCGGTTTGCCGGGAGCCGCGGCGCTCGGGATGGAGCCGACCTATTTCTGGGATAGCCTGTCCGACGACGCCCTGGCCTGGCTCAACCAGCACACGACCCGGGATCAGCAGGTCATGTTCGCGACCAACCCGACCTCGTGGTTCTATCTCCAGGCCCATGGCAAGATGCGTTTCGAGGTCCGGCCTCGGGCCGGGGCGAGGTGGGCCTGGTACGTGCTCCAGAATCGCCCGGGAGCCTTCAGGCCGATCGACCGGGCCCTGGTCGAGAAGGGAAATCCGGCATACGTCGTCAAGAAGCTGGGCGTGCCGCTCGTCTGGGTCTTCCCTTATGCCGAGGCCGAGGCAATCGCCAGGCAACTCCCGCCGTCCGCTCAATAACGGCGGATGGCGTTGCTGGCCTGGATCTCGGGGGAGAGGAAGCGAGTGAGCCGGGTGAGGGTGTTCGGCGTGGCCCCCTGGTCACGCCAGACGATCCGCCCCTGGCGGTCGACGACGATCAGGGTGGGCAGCGCGGTGATGTCCAAAGCCTCCTGCAAGGGGCAAGGGCCGTCCAGGCCGCTCATCAGGATCGGGTAGTTGATCCCGAGCCGCTTCGCCTCCTTGGCCACCTTCTGCACCTGATCCTGCGGTGCACCTTGCTCGCAGGCGATCCCGACCACCGTCAGGCGCTTCCCGCCGAGTTTGGTCTGGATCTCGACGAGCTTGGGCACCGTGCGGATGCAGGGCTTGCACCAGGTCCCCCAGAAGTCGAGCAGGACGAGGTCCGTGTCGATATCCTGGAAACGAACGAGCCTGCCCTCCAGGTTGGGGAGGCGGAAGTCTTTCAGCCTGCGCTGCTTGGGATCCCAGTCGCAGTAGGTGCGGGCGTCGGTCGTGGCCGTTGGCTGGGCCTCGGTCTGGGCCGGGGCGGAGGCCGCTGCCTGGGTTTGCGGCTGGGCCGGGGCCGTCGACCGCAACTGATTGATCGACCGGCCGCCATAGGTCGGCAGCGTGGAGAGACGCGGTCGTCCCTCGCCGGAACTGACCAGGGTCATGGTGCCGCTGGTGGGCTTGGGTTTCGGGGCCGAGGCGGTGATCTGCCCCCAGGTTGCACGCTTGCGAGGCTTGGCCGCCGGATCCTCGGCGTCTTTCAGCGCGTCGGTCGGGCTCTCCTTCATCGCGTCGGCTGCGGCTCCGGAATCGGCGACAGCCTCGGCTGCGGCGGCGGGCGCGAACTGGGAATCCCCCTCGGCGGGCTGGGCGGTCTCGAATGGGTCCGCCTCCGCTGGAGCGGGAGCCGCCGATGCCACCGCGGGAGCCTGCGCATCCCCTGCCGGGGCGTCGGGAGCGGGCGCCGCCGGGGCGGCTTCGACCAGCTTCTCGAGGTCATCGATGGATGAACCGGCCGGGTTGATGACGAGCGGCTTCGCCTTGCCGTTCACCTCGGGCAGCGGTTGGGCCTCGGTCAAGGCGGGCGCAGCGACAACCGCGGAGGGGAGCGCCTCCTGGACGTTCGGCAGGAGCCCCGAGTCGGCGACCGGGGTTTCCGGGGTCCCCTCGGCCGGCGGAAGTGGCATTTCTTCGGGGGGAGCGGAAACGAGTTGGCCCCCGGTGTTGCCGGGGGCTGGTTCTTGAGCGGGGCTCGGTTCGACCGCGGCGACTGGTGCCGCCTTCTCGACGGCCGAGGCCTGCGGCTCACCCTCGTCGGGTGGGCTCGACCCTCCGCGAGATTTTTTAGGCTCCCGGGCGGGTGGGAGCGGGTCGACCCCGTCGTCATCGAGCGGCTCGTCCTGGCTCGACGCCGATTTTTCCGGAGCCTCCCCCGACGGCTCCTCGTTCACGTCGCCGGTTGGTTCCTCCTCCCCCGCGTTGGCTTCGGGCTTCGTTGTGCCCGAGCCCTTGGCGGGCGCGGCTCGCCAGCGGGCGGTCGTCCGGCTCACGGCCTGATCGTTGGTTCGGGCCATCGAGTTGCGGGGCTTCTCGGCCGGATCGTCGTTCAGGGCCTCCGCTTCGACGGCGGGGGGGGCGTCGATGTCTTCGAGGTTGATCTTCGACTTCTTGGTACGAACCGGGGCGGCGGGCTCTTCCTCGTCCTCGAGCGGCTCGCGATCCGAGATCGGGCTGACGCCGGACTTCTTGGCCACCTTCTTGGAACCGGCGGCGAAGAGGTTGATGCGGACGTCGGTGTCAGACGCCTCGGCCTCGGCGCGACCGACGAGGCCTTCGGTATCGTCCTCGGCGATGATCGTATAGCTCTTGCCGGCCTTCACGTTCTGGAGCGTGAATCCGCCGGTCGCGTCGGTCTTGGTGCTGATCAGCTTGCCGGCCGCGGAGTTGTCGACGGCCACGCGGACCTTGACGTTCGCCATCGGCTCGCCCTGGTCATCGACCACGCGTCCCGAGATCCGACTCTGGTTGCGTCGGGGGCGATCGGGGGTGGCGACCTCGGTTCTGACCGAGGAACCCGGCTCTCCGGTGACGACCGGCAGGGTCTTGTCCCCGACGGAGGCCACGGTCCGGATGTTGGGCGAGACCCCCGCGGTGGTCGCGCAGCCGGTGAAGAACGCCGGGAGGATGAGGATCAAAGTCGCCGATCGCAATGTGGGCATGTCTTCAGTTCCTCCTCCTGTTAACCGATCTTACCTTGCAGACGCTTACAGGCTCCCCAAACGTTGCGACAGGTCGAGATCCATCCGGACCTGTGCAGGTTTTCTCTCGGGGTTTTTGAAGCTACTGCCGAGGGCGCTCCTCGATTGCTCGCGAACGCCACATCTTCAGGTTTCGACATCCCACGTGAGCGACTTGAGGAAATTTATCGCTCGCACCGGGATTTTTCCCGGAGGCCCATTCCCCTCGGTCACATTCGAATCTTCCGCTCGGTCTGCATCAGACGTGATTGAGGCTGAGCCGTCAATTCCAGGTTGCGACTTCTCGCCTGGCGACGCTCAAGAGCGTGCGAACCTGATCGACGTCTTCCGCCTTGGGCGAAGCGTCCAGATAGGCCTGGAGCGGGACGATCGCCTCGGCCGGCCGCTCGAGTTGGAGGCAGAGGAGCCCCAGGTCGCGTTGCTCCTCGTGGTCGTCGACCCGGAGCGCGGCGAGCCGCCGCATCACGGGGAGCGCCAGGAAGAAGTCCTGGTTCCGCAGGTAGATCGCCTTGAGGTTGCGGAGCATCCGCGCGGCGACCGTGGCATGGTCGCACGAGGCGAGCTGCGCCTCGGTCAGGCGGACGGGCTCGCCCACGATCTCCGAGACGCGCATCTCGCAACCGCGTTGATCGAGGATCGCCCCGCCGTGATAGGGGTCGACGAACAGGGTCGAGTCGTCCTCGCCCACCTTCAGGAGGAAGTGGGCCGGCAGGCTCACCCCCGACATCGCAAGCCCCAGGCGCCCGGCGAGCGTCCAGTAGAGCGCGGACAATGAGATGGGGATCCCGAGTTTGCGGTCGAGGACCTCGTTCAGGTAGCTGTTCCTCGGGTCGTAATAGTCCTCGCCGTTGCCTCGATACCCTTCCTCGACGAAGAGGACCCAGTTGATCTGGCCGAGCACCCCTCGCGGCTTGGAATTGGCCGGGCAACGCTCGCGGATCCGGGTCGTCAGGGCGTCGACTTTCCCGAGGTAATCCTCGGTGTCGAGGTGGGGGTACGCGTCCTGCGCGATCTCAAGGGCGATCCGCATGAGGTCGGTCGGCTCCTCACGGGTGAGGAGTTTGCGGAACTCCGGGCTCGTCGAGAACGGCAATCGCACGGAACCTACTCCCCCAGCCTGCCCGACACAGTTTCGCGTCGATGGCCCAAGGATATGCCGGGTTGCGATTTCGGGCAACCTCGGCATGGCGAACCGCCGGTCCCTTGCCGCCGCGGCTCCGTCGGCCCTATCCTCAGCGTCGAGGAGTGTCCTGGTCTTCGGTTCTACACATCCGCAAAGGGTTGGGAGGGCGATCGATGCGTCGAGAGATACGCGTGGCCGCGATGATCGGAGCGGCCTTCATCGTGGGGAAGCTCGTCACGTCCCAGGCGCAGACCCAGCCCGAAGCCTCCGGGTTGGCGGATGGGCACGCCAGCCGGCTCTTGCAGGCGAAGGCGGTCGACCTGACCTATGCCTTCGACGAGCAGACGATCTACTGGCCCACCGACAAGACCTTCCGCTGGGAGAAGTCGCACTGGGGCGACAACGAGAAGGGGCACTGGTACGCTTCGGCGACGTATGCGGCCAGCGAGCACGGCGGCACCCACCTCGACGCCCCCATCCACTTCGGCAAGGACCGGCAGACGGCCGACCAACTCCCGATCTCCCGCCTGATCGGGCCGGCCGTGGTCGTGGATGTGAGCGGAGCCTGCACCAAGAATCGCGACTATCTCTTGGAACAAGCGGACCTCCTCGCCTGGGAGAAGTCCCACGGCAAGATCCCCGACGGGGCGATCGTCCTCGTCCACACCGGCTGGGGCAAGTTCTGGCCGGATAAGGCCAGATACATGGGGAGCACCACCCCAGGCGACACGGCCCATCTTCATTTCCCCGGCATCTCGGAAGGGGCGGCGAAGTGGCTGGCCTCGCAGCGCAAGGTTTCGGGAGTGGGGATCGATACGGCGAGCCTCGATCACGGGCCGTCTCGTGACTTTCTCGCCCACCAGGTCCTGAACGGCGCGGGGATTTATGGGCTGGAGAACGTCGCCAGCCTGGAGAAGGTTCCCGCCTCGGGGGCCACGCTGATCGCCCTGCCCATGAAGATCAAAGGGGGGAGCGGCGGGCCGACCCGCATCATCGCGATCCTGCCCTGAGTTGCATGACTGACTTCAACGCCATCCAACGAGAAGGCCCCGGTCGCCGCTCGACCGGGGCGTTCTCAATGGCGGCAGGCGTTCGCGACGCGATTACCTCGAGAGGAACCCGTTCAACTCCCGGCTCGCGGCCTTCGGCTCCTGCTTTTGCGAGAGCAAGTAAGCGAGCAGGTCGTAGAACTGGGCCTCGGTGATCTGGTCGACGAAGTTGGCGGGCATCGGCGACGACTGGGCGGTGGAGCGTTCCTCGACCAGATTCGTCGGGATGCGGACCTCCTTGCCCTGGGAGTCGGCCAGGACGAGGACGGCCCCTTCCTCCTTGAGCAGGAGCCCCGTGACGACGCGGCCATCGCTGAGCGCGAGGTTGGTCACGCGGAAGGCCTGGTCGACGTTGCGGCTCGGATCCAGCACGTCCTCGAGGAGCCGTTCGACGCCCCGGTTGCCGACGCCATCGAGTTGCGGGCCGACGCGGGCCCCCTTGCCGCCGATCTGGTGGCAGGCGGCGCAGTTCTTCTCGAAAATCTTGGCCCCTTCCTCCACGTTGCCGGGCGCCTTGACGAACGCGGCCCGACGCTTTTCCAGGAGTTCCTTGAGCCGCTGGTCGGCGGGGGGCAAACCCTGAAGCAAGGTGTCCAGCTTCTCCTTGAGCATGGGGATGCCGGCATTGGCCAGCGGGCCGGCGACGCGCTGCTCCTGGAGGAGTCGAGCCGAGGCCTTGCCCGAGGTCACGGTCTCGAGCAACGCCTCGGCCCCGGCCTTGCGAGCGGCGAGGCCCGCGGCGATGGTCGTCTGGAGCCGATCCGGGGCCGTCGGCAGGGCCTTGAGCAGCTCACCGCGCGACTCGGCCTGGTCGATCGCCGCGAGGGATGTGGCCGCCCGCTCACGAAGCACGATCGGGGACGAGGCGTCGACCAGCACCACGCCGAGGACGCCGATGGCCTTCTTCGGATCCATGCCCACGAGCGCCGTGAGGGATTCGGTCCGGGCGTTCTCGGTGAGCTTCCCATCCTTCGCCAGGGCTTCGAGCCGCTCACTGAGGTCGCGGAGCTGGAACGAACTGGCGAGGCTGATGCCGAGCAACTTCTCGCTGTCCTTGGCCGAGTCGAGCAGCGAACGGGTAAGGTCCACCGCGAGCGCGCTGATCTCCGGGGTCAGCGGTGCACCTCGCTCCTGCAACCCTTGCTGGATCGCCTTGAGGAGTTCCGACTGCCGCACGAGGCCCTCGCCAGCGTGGGCCTGGACGAAGGCGACGAGCGGCTTGGTCGTCTCGGGGGAGCCGTTGCGGGCGATGTGGTGGACGTAGCGGGCCTGGTTCTCGCTCGACTCCTTGGCCGTCTCGATGTGGTTCAGCAGGAAGGCGGCGGCGTCGGCGGTCGGGACGCCGTTGGCCACGTCGGCGATGTCGCGGCGGTCGCGCTCGTTGAGCGAGAGCTTGTCCAGGGCCTTCCAGGCCGAGGCCTGCAGGAGCTGGTCGCGAAGGGCCATGCGGGCGACGTGGATCAGGTGCGTGTCGTCGGCGGGGGCCGCCTGCCGGGCGTCGAGGAGCGGGCGGACGTTCTCGATCTCGGGGTGCCGGCCGAGGGCGTCGGCGGCCGAGCGCTTGACGAAGGCGTTGGTGTCATTCAAACCTGCGCGAGCGAGCCGATTGAGGGCTTCGGGCTCGGCCTCACGCTCGCCGACCATCCGCATGGCGTGGACGCGGACCTCGTAGGCGGTGTCGGTCGCGACCTTCTCGAGGGTTGGCGAGCCGAGCTTGCCCCGGCGCTGGAGGACCCAGAGGCCATGCACCCGGCGCCAGACGTCGGCCGGCGAGGTCACGAGCTCGGTGAGTTGCGAGTCGATCGCCGCGTCCTGACGCAAGACGAGCTGATTCGCCGCATACGTCCTGACGACGAGGTTGGGGTGGCCCAGGTCCTCGATCAGCTCGGCGACCGTGGCCTTGGCCCAGTCGGCGCGGGGCTGGACGGCCTTCCCTTTGCCGTCGGCCCCCTTGTAGACGATCCGCCAGATCCGGCCATGGTCGTGGTCGCGGTCGGGGTGGGTGAGCGGGACTTCGTAGTGGCCGATGATCTTGTTGTAGAAGTCGGCGATGTAGAGCGCACCGTCGGGGCCGAGCTCGATGTCGACGGGGCGGAACCAGTTGTCCTCGCTCCAGACGAAGTCGGTCTGCTCGATCGCCTTGGGGCTCGACCCGTGCCACTCGAGCAGGTCGTGGTTCACCCGGTTCGTCACCACGTTGCCGATGAAGACCGAGCCGCGATAACGCTCGGGATACTGGTCGGCCGCGTAGAAGGTGGCGCCGTCGATGGCCGTCGAGCCGTGGTCGTGGGCGATCATGTCGGGCGCGAAGCCGAGGCCGTCGTCGGGCTTGCCGAAGCTCGGGTAATATCCCCCGCGCAGGAGCAGGTAGATGGGCTTGGAGTGGCAGTCGGACGAGTAGAGGTTCCCGAGCGGGTCGAAGGTCAGGCCGAACGGGTTGACCTGCCCGTGGGTGAAGTACTCGGCGTGGGAGCCGTCGACCTTCATCCGGTACGTGTTGCCGGAGCTCATCTTGATCGGGGACTTGTCCGCCCCTTCGACCTGGGACTCGTTGGCGAAGCCGTGGCAGGCGTAGAGCCAGCCATCGAAGCCCCAGGAGAAAGAGCCGGTCATGCCGTGGGTGTCGCGGTAGCCGTAAGCCTTGTAGAGCGGCTCGCGCTTGTCCGCCTTGCCGTCGCCGTCGGTGTCGAGGAAGCGGTCGATGGTCGGGATGCTATAGATGAGCGCCCCCTGCCCTCCCGGCAGCGGCAGGAGTCCGATCGGGATGTTCAGCCCCTCGGCGAACGTCGTGATCTTCCCCGCGCGGCCGTCGGGCTGGAAATCCTCAAGGATCTTGACGGTGTCTCGCCCGGTCTTGCCCGCCGCGACGGCATAGGGGTATTCGACCGTGCCGGTGACCCAGAGTCGGCCTCGGTCGTCGAACGCGATGTTCATCGGTTTCTGGATGGCCGGCTCGGCGGCGACGAGCTGGACCTCGAACCCCTCGGGCACGTGGAGCGCCTTGCGCTCTTCGAACGCGGACCGAGGAGGGAAGGATGAGACGTTCTCAACCGGGGCGGGAGTCTGCCCCAGGCTGGAAAGCCAGAGTGCGAGCACGAGATGCATCGAAATCTCCTCGAAGGCACGAGCCGTAATCTTCTCGGCGGGCTGGATCAAGCTTCGGGCGGGAGGGATAAGCGCTTGACGGTCAACGAGTTTACTCGATCCCACGGCCGCGTCCACCCTCCCGAGCCCGTCGGCGGGGCGTGAGGTCTCGCCTTGACCGTCGGGGCCATCGGGACTAGCATCCCCGCGCCACGAATTCCTTCGAAACGGGCGGCCACGGGGCATCGTTGCATGCCAACCCCTCGACGTGTGCCGATCCCCGCGCGGCAGGTCCATTTCACACGAGGCGGGCAGTCCCATGAGCCTGAGCCCGACGCTCGCGACGAGGGCCCGGACGTCGATGTCTCTCGCCAGTCGAATCCTGGCGATGCTCCTGGCATCGCTGGCTCTGGCGAGCTCGGGATGCTCGGCCCTCTCGCACTACAACCCGACCCAGAGCGGCCTGCTCACCGACTATTCCGGGATGAGCAAGGATCGGTTCCACGTCAACTACGGACTCGGCATCCAGCGCAACTATTCACGCAATGCCACGTGCGAGGAGGTCGGGGAGGTCGATTCGTTCTACATCGAGTCGATCACCTGGGTCGTCGACGCGGAGAGCCGCGCCGGCCGCGACCCGACCCGTCGCGTGGTTTTGACCGAGGCCCTGGACGCGGCCTTCCGCCAGCAACTCGGGATGCTCCGGCCGGTCGTCGACCAGCCGGGGCCGCATAGTGCCCGGGTCCGCGCCGTCATCACCGACGCCAGGCTCTCCCGCCCCTTCACGAACGCGGCGCTCACGGCGGCGGGCATCGCCTTCCCCTTCGTCCCCATCGGCCCGACCTTCTTCGGCGGGGCCTGCGTCGAGGCCGAGGTCCTCACCCCCGACAGCCGGCAGATCGCCGCCATCTCGTGCGCCTCGGGGGGCGGCCCGCTCGACGTGGTCGGCTACTACACCCGATCCGGCCACGCCAAGAAGGCCATGCGTCGTGCGGCGAGGGAGCTGCGCCAGGCGCTCACACCCTGAGATGACAGGGTGGTCGCGGGATCAACTTCGCGTCGAGATTCCGACGGCCCAGGGATTTTTCGAAGCCTGTCACAAATCGACCCTCTCCGATCGTCCTTGCTCCCGAACGGGACGACCGCCACGCTGGCGCCGTCCCAGGGGACATCTTTTCGGGAGGAGAGGAGTCATGATCCGAACGATTTGCGCATTTGTGGTCGGCATCGGGATCGGGTCCATCGGCCTGGCGATGGTCCACGACGAGGGGGAGAAGGTCAGAGTCATCGACCAGCCGAACATCGTCGAGAAGCTCGACGGCAAGGCGACGAAGGCCTCGTTCGTCGAGGTGACGATCGAGCCCGGCCAGGCGGGGGACGCCCACCGGCACCCCGGCCCCGGGTTCGGCTACATCCTCGAAGGCGAGTACGAGTGGGCCATCGACCAGCAGCCGGTCAAGGTCCTCAAGGCGGGGGATACCTTCTACGAGCCGACGGGCTGCCTGCATCGGGTCTCGCGGAATGCGTCGAAACAGCACAGGGCCCGCCTCCTGGCCGTGGTGCTGCATCCGCAAGACACCGACGAGATTGCGATCCCGGAGCCTCGCAAGTAACAATCGGCGCGTTCGCCGCGATTCAACGACACGCAGACGGGTCGGGATCGGCGACCTTGCGAGGGGACCATGAACGATCTCGACGGGTTCCGGCCTCGGATGATGTCCGTCGCCTACCGGATGCTGGGCAGCGTGGCCGATGCCGAGGATGCCGTGCAGGATGCCTTCGTCCGGCTCCAGACGGCCGAGAACGTGACCTCGCCCGAGGGGTTCCTGATCCGGACCACGACCCGACTCTGCATCGACCGTCTCCGGTCGAGGAAGCGTGCCGAGTACGTCGGCCCCTGGCTCCCTGAGCCGGTCGACACCAAGGGGCGGGAATCGGCCCTGGCCGACTCGCTCTCCCGGGCCTTCCTCATGCTCCTGGAGCGGCTCTCGCCGGGCGAGCGGGCGGCGTTCCTGCTCCGGACTGTGTTCGACTACGAATATGCCGAGATCGGCGAGGTCGTCGGCAAATCCGAGGCGGCCGTCCGACAACTCGTCAGCCGGGCCCGGAGGCGGCTCGACCTCGAAGATGACAGGCCCTTGAGGGCCAGGTCGAACCAGGCCGAAGGGCTCGCCGAGCGGTTTGTCGCGGCGTGTCGGACCGGGGATCTGAGGTCGATCGAGGCGATGATGACCGAGGATGTCACGGTCCACTCCGATGGCGGCGGCAAGGCTTCCGCCGCGCGAAGGGTGCTGGTGGGCCGAGACCACTCCGCCAGATTCCTCGCCGGGGTCTTCCGCAAGCGACTCAAGTACTGCGAATTCCGTCCGACCGAGGTCAACGGCGAGCCGGGGTTCCTCTTCCTCCACGAGGGGAAGGTGATCGACATCGTGTCCCTCAGCGTGGAAGAGGGGGTCAAGGCGGTCTACATCACCGTGAATCCGGACAAGCTGACGCGCTGGTCGTTGGCCGAGGTCGACTGACGGGCGTCGAGGGCCTTCGAGCCCTCAGCGGCTGAGGACATTCAAGATCATACATCAACAGAGACAGGGGAATGACATGAAGATCGTCGTGATCGGTGGCAGCGGCCTCATCGGTTCGAAGCTCGTGAACAACCTCCGCCAGCGCGGGCATGAGGTCGTGGCGGCGTCCCCCTCAACCGGGGTGAACGCCGTGACCGGCGAAGGCCTGGACGAGGCCCTGGCGGGCGCCCAGGTCGTCGTGGACGTGGCGAACTCGCCGACGTTCGAGGACAAGGCGGCGATGGAGTTCTTCGAGAAGTCCGGCAAGAACCTCCTGGGTGCTGAGGCGAAGGCGGGCGTCCGGCATCACGTCGCCCTCTCGGTCGTCGGCACCGAGAAACTGCTCACGAGCGGATACTTCCGCGCCAAGCTGGCTCAGGAAGAGCTGATCAAGGCCTCGCCGATCCCCTACACCATCGTCCGGGCGACCCAGTTCTTCGAGTTCACGGCGGGGATCGCCCAGTCGGCCTCCGAGGGGGATACGATTCGCCTGCCCCACGCCCTCTTCCAGCCGATCGTCTCGGACGACGTCGCCGCCGCCCTGGCGGATGTCGCGGTCGGGGAGCCTGTCGGCGGGATGATCGAGGTCGCCGGGCCCGAGTCGTTCCCGATGGATGACCTCGTCCGACGCTTCCTGGCCGAGACGAAGGATGGACGATCGGTGGTCGCTGACGCCGACGCCCTCTACTTCGGCATCAAGGTTGACGACCAGAGCCTGAGGCCCGGGGCCAATCCCCGGCTCGGCGCAACTCATTTCGCGGAATGGCTTGGCCGCTCGGCCGCCCATTGATTCGAGGAGGGTCGAACGCCCCGATTCCCGAGTGATTCGGGAGTCAATCGGGGCAATCCGCCAGCCAGGGGCCTGCCTTGAAACCGGGGCGAGACGGCTTGACGTTGACCAAAGTTGAGACTTCTCTAAAATTTGGCTCAAGTTAGCGTCGGAACCCGGGCTCCAACATTGATTGAAGGTCTGTGATGTCGGAAGAATCCCTCGAGGGGCTGGAATCGGTCCGGTTGGAGAAACTGCGGAAGATCGAGTCGTTGGGCCTCGACCCCTGGGGTCAGCGGTTCGACGATCATAAACCGATCGCCGACGTCCGTGGTTTGCCCATGCCCGAGACCCCCGAAGGGGAAACGCCCGCGCCCGGCCCGGCCGTCAGGGTCGCCGGGCGGATCATGCTCAAGCGTGGCCAGGGCAAGGTCCACTTCATCGAACTCCGAGACTGGACCGGCCGCATCCAGATCTTCGTCGGCAAGAATCAGGTCGGAGAGGCCGGCTGGGCGCTCGCGAGTGAGCTCGATTACGGCGACCGGATCGGCGTCGACGGGACCCTCGGCTTCACCAAGACGGGCGAGCTGACCGTCTTCGCCACGAGCCTGACGTTCCTGGGCAAGAGCCTCGCGCCCCCGCCCGAGAAGTGGCACGGGCTCACCGATCTCGAACAGCGATATCGCCAGCGCTACGTCGACCTCTACAGCAATCCCGAGTCGCTCGAGACCTTCCTGAGCCGCTCCAAGATCCTCGCGGCCTTCCGCAAGATCATGGGGGAGAAGGGATTCGTTGAGGTCGAGACGCCGACGATGCAGTCCATCGCCGGGGGCGCGGCGGCCCGGCCGTTCGTCACGCATCACAACACGCTCGACATCGACCTCTTCATGAGGATCGCCCCCGAACTGTACCTCAAGCGACTGCTGGTCGGGGGTATGGAGCGGGTCTTCGAAATCGCCCGCGTGTTCCGGAATGAGGGGATCAGCCCCAAGCACAACCCGGAATTCACGATGATGGAGGCCTATCAGGCCTACGGTGACTATCACTCGATGATGGACCTGACCGAGGCCCTCATCTGCGGCGCCATCGACGCGATCGGCGGCGGCTACGAGCGTCCCTGGGGCGACGTGACCGTCGACTTCACCCCCCCCTGGCCTCGCAAGACTTATTACGACCTCTTTCGCGAGCACGCGGGGGTCGACCCGACCGACCACGAGGCCCTCTTCGCCAAGGCCGAGAGCCTGGGCATCAAGACGGCCGGCAAGGATCCGGACGTCGTCATCAGCGACGTCTTCGAGGAGGTCGTCGAGGATAGCCTGATCGGCCCGATCTTCGTGATCGACTACCCGGCGGCGATCTGCCCGCTCACCAAGCGCAAGGCGAGCAACCCGGCCGTGGCCGAGCGGTTCGAGCTCTTCGTCCGCGGCATGGAGCTGGCTAACGCGTACACCGAGCTGAATGACCCGATGCTGCAGGAGGACCTCTTCAGGAACCAGCTCGCTGGCCAGAAGGAAGAGGACTCGATGGCGAAGATGGACGACGACTTCGTCCGCGCCCTCAAGCACGGCATGCCGCCGGCCGGCGGGCTCGGGATCGGTATGGATCGCCTCTGCATGCTCCTCCTGAACAGGTCGAGCATCCGGGACGTCGTCCTCTTCCCGCTCATGCGGCCGCAGTCGTAGCCAAGGCAAGTCAAGTCGACGAGGATTCTCGGCGTGGGGATCACGCCGGCACAGGGCACGAACGTGTCGAGGCGAACGGAGGCGCCTGATATGTATAAGTATCTGCTTTGCTGGCGGTATCTCCGCACGCGCTACATCGCGCTTGCGAGCGTCATCAGCGTCATGCTCGGCGTCGCCACGATGATCGTGGTGAACTCGGTCATGGCCGGGTTCTCGTACAAGATGCGCGACAGGCTCCACGGGGTCCTGGCCGACATCGTCGTCGAATCCCCCTACGACACCGAGGGCTTCTACGACTCCGAAGAGGTCATGGCGCGGGTCAAGAAGGTGGCGGGCGATGATGTCCTGGCCATGGCCCCGGCCATGGAAACCATGGGGCTGATGAAGTTCAAAGTCGGTCCCAAGTGGTATCCGCATCAGGTCATCATCATCGGCGTCGACCCCAAGCAGCGTGCGTCCGTCGGCGACTTCGCCGAATACTGCGTCGACGCCAAGGGGAAGCGGATCGAGCCCTCCTTCAATGTACCTGAGAGCCTCAGGCGCAAGATGTCGGCGGCCGGCAATGTTCTCGATGATCTCGCCCCCGATGACCCGATGCGGGCCGAGATGGAGAGACATGCGAGGACCGAGGTCCCCGACTTCGGCGCGATCATCGGCTGGGCGGCCGCGACCCACCACTACCAGGGGCAGGATCGAATCATCATCCCGCCCGGCAGCAAGATCGGCCTGACATTCGCCAGGGCCTCGACCCGCCCCGAGCCCGGCATCGACGACTACACGGTCGTCGGCTACTTCAAGAGCGGGATGAGCGAGAACGACTCGACCCACGTCTACGTCCCGATCGAACGGCTCCAAAAGATGCGCCTGCTCTTCGACGAGCCGACTAAGCGTGGGGCCGTCAACCAGGTCCAGCTCAAGGTCCGGCCTGGGGTCGACCTGGATCAGCTCCGCGCCAGGCTCCAGCACTCCCTCGAAGGCTTCCGCCCCTACTACTTCCAGGTCCGGACCTGGGAGGAGAAGCAGGGGCCCTTGCTCTCGGCCGTCGCGGTCGAGCAGAGCATCCTCAACATCCTGCTCTTCTTCATCATCGCCGTGGCGGGGTTCGGCATCCTGGCGATCTTCTCGATGATCGTCGTGGAGAAGACCCGGGATATCGGTGTGCTGAAGGCGCTGGGGGCCTCGACGTCCGGGGTGCGCGGGATCTTCCTCGGCTATGGCCTGTTGCTCGGGACGGTGGGGAGCGGCGTCGGTATGGTCGGGGGCCTGCTCTTCGTCCGCTACATCAACGTCATCGAGAAGGGGCTGAGCTGGCTCACGGGGCGCAAGGTCTTCGACGACTCGATCTACTACTTCAATGAGATCCCGACCCTGGTCGAGCCCTGGACGGTGGCCTGGGTCGTCGCCGGCGCCCTGTTCATCGCGGCGGCCGCCAGCGTCTGGCCGGCCCAGCGGGCCGCCAAGCTCCACCCCGTCCGCGCCCTGCGCTTCGAGTAATCCCCAAGGTTGCGGGCAAGGCGTCCCTCCCGGCCAACTCTCGGCGGCCAGGGAGGGCCTTGCCGTCTCGCAACGGGCTCACAGGTTCATACCTTTTCTCTAGGTAGGGATAATCTCATGTCGATCCACGTCTCGGCGGTCGGGCTGGAGAAGAGCTACCACAAGGGGAAGAACCCGGTGCCGGTGCTCCGGGGAGTCGACTTCGAGATCGAGCACGGCGAGCACGTCGCGATCGTCGGGTCCAGCGGCTCGGGCAAGAGCACGCTCCTGCACGTCCTCGGCCTGCTCGATGAGCCCGACGCCGGCTCCGTGTACGTCGACGGCGATCGTGTCGACGACCGTCCCGACCGCGAACGCGACACGATGCGGAACCGGACCTTCGGCTTCATCTTCCAGTTCTACCACCTGCTTCCCGAGCTCACCGCGCTCGAGAACGTGATGATGCCGAACCTGATCCGCCACGGCTTCTGGAGCTACCAGTCCCAGAAGGGGCGGTTCCGCAAGGAGGCCACGGCGCTCCTTGAGCGCGTCGGCCTGAGCCACCGGCTCCAGCACCTCCCCTCGGAGCTCTCGGGGGGCGAGATGCAGCGGGCGGCGATCGCCCGGGCCCTGGCCGGCAGCCCTTCGGTCCTGCTCGCGGACGAGCCCACGGGGAACCTCGACTCCACGACCGGACAGGGGGTCCTGGAGCTCCTGCGCGACTTGAACCGGGAGCGCGGACTCACTATGATCATGGTGACACACGACGCCCACATCGCCCAGCAGGCCGACAGGGTCGTTCGGCTCGCCGAGGGGCGGATCGAGGAGTGGGCCCCCGCCCTGACCTGATCGACGGCCGTTGGCGGGGGCCTTCCGCCCCGGGACGGGGCGGCGCAACACTCGACCCGATTCGGCGGAGTTGGACCCGGATGAGCCTGAAGATCTATATCGGCGGTAAGTACTACGACAAGGCCGACGCGAAGATTAGCGTCTACGACCACGGTCTGCTCTATGGCGACGGCGTGTTCGAAGGCATTCGCGCCTACTCGGGCCGTGTCTTCCGCCTGCAGCAGCACGTCGATCGACTCTACGAGTCCGCTCGCTCGATCCATCTGGAGATCCCGATCTCGCGAGAGGAGATGGCCAAGGCCATCACCGGCACGCTCGCCGTCAACAACCTGGTGGACGCATATGTCCGCGTCGTCGTCACCCGTGGCGCGGGTAGCCTCGGGCTCGACCCCCGCAAGACGACCGATCCCCAGATCATCGTCATCGCCGACGCCATCAGTCTCTACCCGGCCGAGCTCTACGAACACGGCCTGAAGATCATCACCGCGGGCACCCAGCGCAACCATCCGGCCGCGCTCAACCCCCGGATCAAGTCGCTCAACTATCTGAACAACATCCTCGCCAAGATCGAGGGGACCAACGCCGGCTGCCTCGAAGCCCTGATGCTGAACCACAAGGGTGAGATCGCCGAATGCACCGGCGACAACATCTTCGTGATCCGCAAGGGCGAGGTCCACACGCCGGGCGTCGATGCGGGGATCCTCGAGGGGATTACCCGCGACGCCGTCATCGAGCTCGCCCGAGAGGCGGGCTACAAGGTGGTCGAGCGCTCGATGGATCGTCACGACGTTTACATCGCCGACGAGGTCTTCCTGACCGGCACCGCGGCCGAGGTGATCCCCGTCGTCGAGTGCGACGGCCGCCCGATCGGGACCGGCAAGCCTGGCCCCATCACCAAGGACCTCCTCAAGCGGTTCCACACGCTCGTCCGCGAGGCCAGCTGAGTCCTTCGCGGCCGACTCCCTCCCAGAATCGCACGCAAGACACGCTCGCCGATCGTTCCCCGGTTCCAGGGCGGTCGGCGACTTCTTTGCGCCGAGGGACCATGCCCCTTCGAGTTCCCGCCGGCGGCGGATAGACTCGAAGGATGTCGGGCCTGGAAGCCGCCTCGGTCCTAAACGCGATCAGGTGGGCGCGAGGAGCCATTGAAGGCCTTCTCGGCAAGGCTCGATTGCGATTTGGACCATCGGTCGCGGCGAGGGCACGCCTCTCTCCCGATACCCCGATCCTTCGGAGCTACCAACGTGCTTGAGATCCGGACCATCCTCGCTCCGACCGACTTCAGCGTCCACTCGGTCAAGGCCCTGAAATACGCCTGCGGCCTGGCCGAGCGGTTCAATGCCGAGATCCACCTGCTCCATGTGCTGAGCGACTTCGTCCCGGCCGGGCCCGACCCTTTGCTGACCCCCGTCCTGCCCCCCGACTACTACACCGAGAGCGAGACCCAATCGCTGGCCACACTGGATAAGGCCCTCGATCCCTCCTGGGGTAAGCCCGCCTCGGTGACCAAGACGGTGCGCTGGGGGGACACGGCCGAGGAGATCGTCAGCGAGGCCAGGGACAAGGGGGTGGACCTCGTCGTCATCGCCACGCACGGCCGCACGGGCCTGGAACACGTCCTACTCGGCTCGGTGGCCGAGCGGATCGTGCGCGAATGCCCTTGCCCCGTGCTGACGATCCGGGATCGAGAAAGCTCCTGAGCTTCGGTGGATCTGCTCAGGCCAGGACCAGGCAACCCAACCCGGAACGTCGAGACAACCCTGGCCCTTCCTCTACCGATCGGCCGCCGGCCTCGCCGACCAATCACCCGAGGACGCCTCCTTTGAGCCAACCTGAACCTACACGTCGGGTCATCTTCCAGGGACGCAAGATCGACCTGGCGCTCCAGTCGATCACCCTGTCCGACGGCACCACGGCCGATCGCGAGGTCGTCCTCCATCGAGGGGCCGTGGCGCTCGTCCCGATGGTGGACGCCGACCACGTCTGTCTCGTCAAGAACCTCCGCTACGCGGTCAACCAGACTCTTCTGGAAGTCCCCGCGGGGACGATCGACGAAGGGGAGTCTCCCGACGAGACCGCCCCCAGGGAGCTGACCGAGGAGACCGGCTACGTCGCCGAGCGCATCGAGAAGATCGCCGAGTGGTTCGTCTCGCCGGGCGTCATGAACGAGCGGATGTTCCTCTACCTCTGCGAAGGGCTCACGCCCGGCCCGACCTCGCATCAGCCCGACGAGAACCTCGAGCCCGTCGTCGTCCCCTGGGCCGAGGCCTTGCAGATGGTCCAGGACGGTCGCATCCAGGACGCCAAGTCGATGCTGGCGATCATGATCTGCGACAGGCTGAGGGACCGGGCCTGAGCTTCGAGCCTGTTCGCTTTCGCATCTTGTATCAACATTCGAAAGCGAAATCGCCGGCGATCCACCCAGGGGCGGGTCGCCGGCGATTTCATCCACGGAGCGAAGCTGACTGATTCTTCGCAGATTCCTCGGAGTCTGCTTCTATTTTAGCGCCGATCACCAGCCGGTGAAGGGGCAAATGCTCGGGACGAGGGCGGCGTCGCGGGAATCGAGTCCGGGCCTGGCCTGATGGGCCTCGTTCAGGAAGAGGTCCGAATCCAGGGGGCTCACACGGCGCGTCACATGCCAGGCGGCGTGTCCGTCGTTGAAGAGGACGTTCTGCCCGCGTTGACCATGATTCGGACTGTTGCCGTCGAGGATCACGCCGGCCTCGTGCGGAGGCTGGTCGGCGAGGAGGGGCACGCGAGAAGAGAGGCTCGCTGGCACCGGGCCGACCTTGCCCGAATCCTGGCGATATCCGGCGTGGTAGGCATAATCCCACTTCACCAGGTTCTGATAGCGATCCGGGGATTGGGTCCGCAGCTCGCGGAGAGTCTCGAGCCGGGGCAAGGGCTCGCTGTGGTGGCGGGTCCCGTTGCACGGGCAGTCGAGCATCGCCGTGTCCGGCAGGAGCTCGGAGTCGTGGAGGGTGAGGGCGAAGGAGCCGGTCGCCTCATTCGGGTGCCCGGGAGGGGCGTAGGGGTAGTGCCCGTGACGGCCGGCGTACTGGGCGAGGCTCAGCCCGAGTTGCTGGAGGTTGAATCCGCAACCCGCCTGGTCCATCCGCTCCTGCGACTTCTTTAAGGCCGGGGCGAGCGTCAGTAGACTCGCGAAGAAGATGCTCGCCGCGACGGCGAAGTCCGTCCAACGAAAAGGGACGGAGCGGGGCATGAGTTCGAGGATCGTGTGCTGATGGAGGTTCTGCGAGACGTAGTCGACAGTGCGACGGGCGAGATCTGGTGGAGGCTCGAGTGGGTCGCCATCGTCGATCAGGCTCTGGACGGCCCTCGTCAATCGCTCGAGCGACTCGGCGAGCTGCGGGTCGGATGAGGCCTCGCCTTCGAGCTGCTCGCGGTCGGGGTCGTCGAGCTTGCCGAGGGCGTAATCGATCATGTTGGTGGCGTTCATGGGATCAGCCGTTTCCATCTCGATTCGCCGCGCGGGCCATCTGTTGAAGCTTGGCGAGTGCGGCATGGAGCCTTGACTTGACAGTCCCAACGGGGATCTTCAAGATTTCAGCGATTTCACGGTATTTCAGGTCTTGATTGTAAGCCAATATCAATGTCTGCCGGAGCGTCTCGGGCAGCTTGGCCACGCTCTCGCGCACCCAGTCCGCCCGCTCTTGCCCTTGAAGCTCGGCCAATGGACCCGATTGATCGCTCACCAGGAGGTCGACCAAGCTTCCCGCGTCGGTTTCGTTGGCACTGACACGCTGATCCAGGCTGACAGTGGGGTGGCGGCCTACTTTACGAAGGGTATCGACGGCCTGGTGGGTCGCAATCGCATACAGCCAAGGGCGGACGGGACGACCGTCCTCGTACAGCCCTCGCTTCAGATGGACTTGCAAGAAGGTGTTCTGAAACACGTCCTCGGCCAGGACCTTGTCGCCGAGATAGCGAGCAAGATAGCGGTAGAGTTCGTGCTCATAACGGTGAACCAGCTCGTCGAAATCTTTCGTCTGGCCCGAGTCACGATAGCGACTGAGCAGTTCTTCGTCAGAGTCCTGATTGAGGTGCTCTGGCTCGGTCGCATCGGTGCCAAGTGCCTTCATCATGGGTACGTACCGCCGCGCCGGAGTGTTCGAGTCTCTCGTCAACAAATCTCGCGGGCCCATCCGACGCCCGTCCCGACATTCCCGCGCAAGACGTTGTAACTGCTTAGTCTAAGCCAGCCACCTTCCATGTCAACCCGTTCAACTTCCGTCGTTTCTGGCCCGAAAGGTGGTCGTGGATTGTCGACGAGAGCCCGCTTTCATTGCCTTGGTTCTCGGCCAAGCCCCTCGAAAAACGGGACGGCCGGGCGACGAAAATGCCCGGATGCTCATGGATTCAAATGCCGGGCCTGATCGTGCGTTCAATGGCGCGGGCGAGGTCTTCGGGCTGCTGGCTTCCGATGAGCAGTCTGGTGCCATCGGTGAGCTCGAGCCGGACGCCTCGATCCCCCTTGGCGCTGAGGACTCGTACACCATCCCGCCCCAGCCTGATGCCCCAACCGCCGTAGTCGGCCAGCGGCCGGTAGTTGACGACCTCGAGCCGCTGGATCGTGCCGAGGGGCACGATCCGGCGGTACGTGGGGATCCAGCCGAACCAGACGCGGAGGTCGGTGGGGCCGACCTCGGTCGTCATGCGCAGGAGGCCGATCACGATCAGGGCCGGCAGGATGAGGCCGACCACGAACCCGACGGCCGCCTCGACCCGGCCGAATTGGTCGGGCCCGACCCCCTGCACCGGCGACTTGTGCCACCAGATGAGGCCGAGCCAGACGAGGACTTCCGCGGAGGCGAGTAGGGCGTAGACGCGCCAGTCGAAGTTCTGCTCCTCGCGATAGACGACGACGGGTTGGATTGCCACCAAGGCCACGCTCACGACCCTCCCGAGAGTTCGGCCTGGTGCCATCGCCCGAGGACTCGGCACATCGCCTGATACGCCACGTCGGCCACGCGGTCGGCCGGGATCTGCCACAGATGCGGGTTCAGCACCTCGAGAGACACGTATCCGTCGTATCCCATCTCGCCCAGGAAGTCGAGGATAGGCGCGATCTGGAAGTCCCCCTCGCCCGGCAAGATGCGGTCGCCGTCCTGGGCCAGTTCCCGAGGCGTGCCGCTCATGTCGCAGACCTGGACCAGGCCGACGACGTCCGGGGTCAGGTAGGCAAGGTCTTCGAACTTGCTGGGGCCGGTGTAATAGTGGAAGAGGTCGAGGCAGACCCCGACCCCCTGCGCCCCGCTCTGGGCGATCAGGGCCAGTGTCGTGTCGAGGCTGGCGCAGAAGGTCGCGGACTTCTGGAACTCGAGCGCGAGCTTGACGCCCGACTCGATCGCCAGGGCCCCCGCCTCGGCGAGGGCCTCGCCGGCCCTCCCGTAATCTTCCGGGGCCATCTCGCGCACGAAGTCGGCGGCCACGACCAACGTCGGGACCTTCAGCTCCCTCAGGATCTCGAGGCGGCGCCGGAAGTGGTCCCAATGCGCCTCTCGCTCGGCCCCCCTCGAGAGCAGGAGCCCCCCCTGAGAGGCCGCCGCGACGGCCGAGATCCGGTGCTCATCGAGGAGCGCCTGGACCTCGGCGATCGTGTGGGTCTCGAGGAACGTCTCGAGCTTCGTGAGCCAGATCTCGATGGCCGAGAACCCCGAGCGGGAGTAGGCGACGAGGTCTTTCTCGAAGCTCGTGCTCAGGGTCGTGGCCTGACTGATGCAAGGTTTCATCATGGGCCTTCTGGCTCAGGAGCCTTCGCCGCCGGGGATCGCTCCCCCTTCGAGGAGGTCACGCAGGGCCTGGACCACGCCATCGGCAGGGATCCGCCACTGACGGCAAGTGTCGCGGTCGCGGAAGGTGACCGTGCCGTCGGTGAGGGTCTGGCCATCCACGGTGATTCCGAACGGGGTCCCCGCCTCATCCTGCCGACGATAGCGGCGGCCGATGGCCCCCTTCTCGTCATAGAAGACGGCGAAATGCTTCCTCAAGTCGCGGTAGATCGCGTCAGCCTTCTCCGGCATCCCGTCCTTCTTGACGAGGGGGAAGACGGCCGCCTTGATCGGGGCGAAGCGGGGGTGGAACTTCAGGACCGTGCGGGTCTCGCCGGCGACCTCGTCCTCTTTATACGCCTCGCAGAGGAAAGCCAGGGTCGCCCGGTCGGCACCCGCCGAGGGCTCGATGACGTTGGGGATGTATTGGTAGGGATAGCCCGGGTTGGGTTTCCCTTCCCGCGTCTTCAAATACTCTTTGAAGGAGTTATGGCCCAGGCCCGCCTTATCGCGTTCCCAGCGCTCCTCATCGAAGTAGCTGAGGTCCTTGCCGCTGAACTTCTGGTGCTGGCCGAGGTCGTACTCGCCTCGGTGCGCGATCCCTTCGAGCTCGCTCACGCCGAACGGGAATTCGTACTCGATGTCGGCGGTACCGGTCGAGTAGAAGGCGAGTTCGTCGCTGGCGTGGTCGCGGAGCCGGAGTTTGTCGCTCTTGAGTCCGTGGTCGACGTACCACTGGAATCGGGCCTTTCGCCAGTAAGCGTACCACTCGGCCGCCTCTTCCGGGTGGCAGAAGAACTCGAGTTCCATCTGCTCGAATTCTCGCGAGCGGAAGGTGAAGTTGCGCGGGGTGATCTCGTTGCGGAAGCTCTTGCCCACCTGGGCGATGCCGAAGGGCATCTTCACGCGCCCGGTGTCCACCACGTTCTTGAAGTTGGCGAAGATTCCCTGCGCCGTCTCGGGCCGGAGGTAGGCCACGCTCGACGCGTCTTCCAGGGCTCCCACGCTCGTCTTGAACATCAGGTTGAACTGGCGAGGGGCGGTCAAGGTGCCCGGCTCATCCGCGTTGGGGGCCAGGATCTTGATCCGATCCTCGGCGGCGATCTCCATGTAGAGTGCCGTCGCGGCGAGTGCGGGAGCCTCGAGCCGGTTGGGCTTGGTCTTGAGCAGCTTGGCCGCACGTGGACACGCCGTCTCCCAGGCATCGGCCGGCGAGGCGCCGACGGCCGAGACCCAGAAGTCGGCCCAGTCGCCGAGCTTTCGGGTGCCCCCGACGACCTCGAAGTCGGTCGGAGGCTGATTCTTGGCCGAGAGACCGAAGACGTAGAGCTGATCCGCGCGATAACGCTGCTGGGTCGCCTTGCAGTCGACCATCGGGTCGTTGAAGCCGCCGACGTGGCCGGAGGCTTCCCAGACCTTGGGATGCATGATGATCGAGCAGTCGAGGCCGACGACGTCGTCGCGCCCCTGGACGATGTCGCGCCACCAGGCGTCCTTGATGTTCCGCTTCAACTCGACGCCGAGCGGCCCGTAGTCCCAAAATCCATTGATGCCGCCGTAGATCTCGCTCGACGGAAAAATGAATCCTCGGCGCTTGCAGAGCGAAACCAGCTTATCCATGTCCATCGCGGCAACTTCCTCGGAAATTCAGGGGTTGCATGCGGGCAAACACCCCGGCTAGGCAGTCTCTCTTCTCGGAAACGGATCAGCGTCGAGATGGCTCGACGGCTTTGGAAACGGCGACGATACGCAAGGGATCCCGCTTGAGTTCCGCGGTGAGTTGCTGCCGGGGGTCGTTCAATCGCCCCGCGGCCGCAATGTCGGCGGCTAGCCCGATCTCCGTCACGCGTCGCCCGCCTCGCCCTCGCGAAAGGTAACGGACGAGGGGATTGTTCTCAACGTCCGGGTCCCCGCTCTTGAACCAGAGCGAGTTATGGATCTTGCTCCAGGCACCCGCGGCGATCTCGGCCTCGTCGTTCTCGAGGGGCGAACCCAGGTCCTTCAAATGCTGGGCGAACGCCCCGGCGAGCAAGGCATCCTCGAAGCTGATCCGCCCATCGGTCCCGGCGCACACGATATGGATGTGGCGTTCGGTCGCGTGATGGAGCGTCAGCATCGTGGCCGCGAAGTTGGGGAAAGCCCCGACGATCACGCGGTCGGCGTCGAGGCTCGCCAGGATCGCCTTCGTCCCGTTCGTCGTGGTCATGACCAGGGATTTCCCCCGGCAGACCTCCGGCGTGAAGGACCCGGGCGAATTCCCGAAGTCGAACCCGTCGATCGGCAGCCCCTGGCGTTCCCCCGCCAGGATGGCTTTCCCGGCGGGGAGGCCTGCGGCGATGTCCCGGGCCTCCTCGATCTCGCCGCAGGGGATCACGGCCGAGGCCCCCGAGGCGAGCGCCTGCACCATGACGGTGGTGGCTCGAAGCACGTCGAGCACCACGGCCACCCCACCTTTGAGCGACCCGCTCGGGATCAGGCCGGGCAGCAAATGCACGAATACCGCCGGCAGGCCAGTCTCGGGCATCAGTAATCACCCCTCGGGCGCGTTGTTTCCACGTCGGCAATTCCAGGAGATTATGGCATGGCGACCCGTCGCTTGGGGAGGCCGGATTCGCCAATCCCCCCGCGTTCACAACGTCGGCCCCCCTTTTGAAAAGATCCTCTTAACAATCCCAGACCTTCGCCTTCCCACGTTTGGGGATTTCCGTTAGTGTTCCGGCCTCAACCCGATCCGATCTCCCATCCGGTCCGCACGTGGATCTGGGTCGGCGGTTCAGCCTGGGCGAGGTGCATGGATGCACGAGCCGAAGGGAAGGATTCTACCAATCTCGGGCCCCAGACGATTCATCATCGATCTGGTACATTTCGCCCGTATGGTCCCCTCAACACCCGTCAGCCGGACGGTCGACGTCTCCGCGCTCATGGAGCCGCGCGTCAACCATCCGTTGCGACCTTCATGGGCAATCCTGTTCATGAAGGCCTACTCGCTGGTGGGCACGGAACATCCCCCGCTACGGCGGGCGTTGCTCGAATTCCCATGGCCGCGAATCTACGAACATCCGTGGATGAACTGCGCCCTGGCGATCGAGCGGCAGTTCCAGGGAGACCAGGGAGTCTTCGTTGGTTTATTCCGGGCGCCTGAGCAGCAGACGATCTCTCAACTTCAGGAAGCTCTCCAATTTTACAAGAACCAACCGCTCGAGCGCGTTGGTGTTTACCGTCGTGCCCTCAAGTTCAGCCGCGTGCCCAGGCCGATCCGTCGCCTCTTCTGGTGGGCGACCTTGAACGTCTCGGGCTTCAAGCGGGCGAAACGGTTCGGCACGTTCGGCCTCACGAGTTACGGGGCCCTCGGTGCGGAATCGCTGCACCCGATCTCCCCGCTGACCACCACCCTGACGTTCGGGCCGATCTCGCCGACCGGCAAGGTGGTCGTGAAGCTGATCTACGACCATCGCGTGCTCGATGGTGCTTACGTCGCACGTCGACTCCGCGACATCGAGACCATGATGAACACGGTGGTGCTCGACGCCCTCCTCAACGGCGAGGCCGAGGCGGAGGAGTCGTCCGACCCGGCCGATACCCCGAAAGTCACCGGAGTGGGGCAAAAAGCCAGCGGCACGCCTCATTCCCAGCGCAATGGAGATGCCGGCCCGACAAGGACCGTCACGACCCGCACAGACGAAGGACACCTCTCCCCCTGATGACCCTGCGATCGCGAGTCCATCGTCAGATAACGCGGTCTCAGGTAGAAAAGCCAAACCCGCCCTCGATCCTGGATCGAGGGCGGGTTTTTTGCTGGGATCGCCGGAGGCGAGGATAGGAGTAGGAGGCCTCCGGCCCTCGCCGCGGTCGGTGTCGGCCTCGGGCAGATGCTCAGAGCGCCGCCGGCGGGGTCTGCTCCTCAACTTCCTGGTCGGTGGTGACGCGAACCTCGAGCCGGCTCATCAGGCGCTTGAGGCCTTCTTCTTTCCTGTTGATGAACAGCACGTTGTCGAGGACGATCGCCTTGCGCTCGGTGGTCACGTGAAGGACGAGTCGTCCGGCGCCCAGGAAGAGGAACTCGAAGACGTCGGGGATCTCCTTGTCGAACTTCAGGTTCATCGTCGGGTACCGCTCGAGGTCGCTGAGCGGGCCGTGGTGGTGGAGGATCTCGTTCGGCAGGATCTCCCAGTAGTCGAGGTATCGGGTGATGTAGATCACCACGAACATCAACACCATGATGGCCGTGAACCAGTAGTAGAACCCGGAGTTCGCCACGGTGTAGATCGACCCGAAGAGGACCCGGGCGGGTTTCATCAAGTCATAATCAAAATAGGCCCCGATCCATAGCAGGACGAAGAGCACCAGCAGCGCCACCAGCACGATGGCGATGACGGTGAATCTCGGGAAGTCGATGGCGAGGATCAGGAGGTTGAAGGCGAAGATCCCGAGGAATAGCACGCCCAGGAGGTTCTGCGCCTGCATGAATCGCTCGTGCTTGAGCGTCGTCGCCGTCACCTTGGCCGGCGGCGGCTCGTTGTGCTCCTTGGCCTGCTGGATCAGGGCTTGCTTCTCGGTCTTGATGGGGTCGGCCGTCACGTCCCCGATGAGCGTCATCCCGATCCCGCAGATCAGCGCGGCCAGCATCGTCGGGAACATGAAGATCAGTTTGGGATACGTGAAGATGCGAATGCCGTGGTCGCGATTCTTGACCGGCTGCGCGACGGGCGCGGTGGTCGTCTTCGGGTCCGAGGCCATGTCAGAAATTCTCCGGGACCGGACAATCGGTAACGTCAAGGGTCTCTACGACGGCGACGCGCCGCGTCGAAAATCGCTGCGACAGGGACATCCGGTGTGGGCATGGTAACGAGTGGGAAACCCTCGGTAAAGTGACCTACCCCAAGGGGATCCGCTTCAAGCCTTCGCGTCGCGACGCCCCGAGTTACTAGGTCTTCGCCCGCGAGGCCACTTCATTTCGAGGCTCGCCGCCGGAAATGCGCATCTCAACTCTCGCAGTCCGGATCCTCCCTGCCGACAATTTTCCTGGTAATCATCTGGACACGTGGACAGTTGATGAGTAGATTTGCTCTCGAGTTCGCGATTCCTGGTTCGGTAGCCATGTTAATGGGAGCCATGTGATGAGACTCGCCCGATTTCAGTCGCTGGGCCTCCGATCGGTCCTCATCGTCTTGATCGGAACCCTGTCATTGTCGGCTCAAGAGGCCGTTGTGAAGGGAAGCGGCGGCACCGCCAGCCAGCCGCCGGCTGCATCCGCGCCCATCCCCAAGCGGACCTATAACCCTGCCCGGCGCGTCCCGGACTACTTCGGCCAACTCGGCCTGACGCCCGAGCAGAAGGAGGCGGTCTACGAGATACGTGGCAAACATTACGCCAAAATCAACGAACTTCAGCAGGAAATTACCCGGCTCCAGGCCTCGATGCTCGCCGAGTGCGAGGGCGTCCTGACGGATTTGCAAAAACAGCGCCTCCACGAGCGCCGCCAACTTGCCGCCGAGACCCGTCGCGGCTCCCATGCCGTGCGGATCGCCAAGGATGCTCCCAAGACGGCGACCCCTTGATGACTTCGCCTCTTGCGGTCGGTCATGAGGCCCCGGAACCTTCCTGAAGGTGACCCATCATGAGGATTCCATCCCGCCTCGAAGAATCAAGGAACCGGCCCTCTCCCTCCATAATCCACAGCGAGTTCAGGCAGAAAATAATTAAAATAGTGAATGAGTCTTTAATTAGGTATAACTAGTGTATCGAGATCCGAGGCAGCGGCCCCGTGCCAACGGAGGCCGCCCTCGGCGATATGACCCCGGCAGAGCGCAGGTGAGCCGATCCAACTCCCGCCCCGTTCGCCCAGACCTGGTACGCGTTTGCCCCGAACCAGGAGATCAGAATCATCGGCCAGCATCGCGTCTCAGCCAACGGCCGCCATTCCCCGCCCACGTCATGAATCAAGCGATGCACCTCGCGATTGTCGGCGGGCTCCAGCAAGAGCCAATCTCGGAGCACCTTCGGATCACCCTCCTCGACGGAGTTCAAGAACCGTCAAAACACCGTCATTGAAACGGGCTCGGCATCGATGAGGAACGAATCGATCTCGACGAGATGCCCCAGCCTCTCATCATCCAACCCCATCCCCGATCTCGACGCTGACTGACGGGAGTCTCACGCACCTCATCCCATCACTCAACCTGCGAAACGTCGGCCCGCCCTTCTCGCCCACGGCTTCGAAGAGCGCCTCCTCCTTCAATTCTCGGTCCATCCACCGCCCATCGAGTCGCGTGAACGGCTCGACCTGGGCGATCTCCGTTGTCGTCTCTCTCGTTCGACGAAACGAGAGCGACGACACTTCCCGTTCAAGTCCCTGCCCCAGGTAGACCACCTCTGCAAGATCCGCCACCCGAATCCCGGGCCACGTGAACACCTCTTGTAAACCGGATCCTTCGATCTGGGCTCCGGCAGGGCCACGTCGAACGTCTCCTCGATCGTCATGAGCAATTCGACCAAACCGAGGCTATCCATACCCAGATCCCCAATCAGCCTCGCCACAATCAAGTCCCGGCTGAGCGAGATTCCTACCTGCGTTGAAGCGACTTCGCAGACTCGCGACTCCATCTACGACCGCCGCATCCTCTGCCTCGTGCTCATCACTCTCCCTCCCCTGGCCCAACCTGAACCCTGTCAGACGCAAACGCTCTTTCGCTCCCTCTATCCAAAAATCCCAGGGGGAATCCACATCCTCGACCCGACTGTGCCCTTGTTAATGATGCTGTCAACTCATCCTAACTCTCTATTTAAAGCAAAGTTAATCAATTTGCTGCCTCCCTTTTGAGAATGTTCTCGCTCCGAGCTAATCCACATTGCCAGCAAGCTGTTCCCTCCGTAAACTGTCGGGATACAGATTTTGGTGCTCCGAATGCGGGCCACCTGCAAATCTGCCGAGGAACTCTCCCTTGCTTCGATCCGACGCAAGCTGAGGGCGACTCCATCATCAACGGCCTGGAGAGGTGACCGAGAGGCCGAAGGTGCGGCACTGGAAATGTCACCGAATCGCTACTCCGCATATCTGCACATCTCGCAAATTCCCTCCTGCAAACGACTTCCTGCGACATAGAATAACGACGGTTGTTGCCAATCTCCCCGTTTGCCTCCCCATTCGTTGCCAAATTCGTTGCCAAGGAGATCCTTGATCTTCGGCCGCACGCCCGTACGATTCGTGTGCGGCATTTTGGCAACGGTTTTGGCAACGGGGGCGTCGCATGCCCAAGGCCTTCCACATGACCTGGATCCCCGCCGGCCGCCGCTGGCGGAAGCATCACAAGGGTAGGTCATACACGGTCTCCTGCAAGCAGCTAGGCGTCCCCGAAACCAAGGAGGCTTCCTGGCGCGCCGCCAATGAATGGTGGGAACGCCAGCTCGCCTCTCCCGAGGCCCCATCGCCGGATGACCGGGTCGATCGGGCCGCGACTCTCGCCCGGCTCGTCCGCGACTTCTCCAGCCTCGACGACGACGCACGCCGCGAGGCGGTCGAGACCCTCCTGGGCCAAGGTGCCTATGACGACTTGAAGGCCCGCGCTGACTCCATGCTCGCCGGCATGGATGCCCCCGCCCCGGGCCGGGCGGTGGCCGCCCAGGTCGAGGCCTGGAAGGGGCTGCTCCGCTCGGCCTGCCGCTCGGGCCAGATTTCCGAGGGCCGATTCGACGCCTACTGCCGCAAGATCCGCCCCTTCGCGGCCTGGATCGGCCCGGGCTCTTCCATCGATGTCATCGACGAGGCCAGGCTCGAGGCATACTACAATCATCTCTCCGAGAAGGTCGGGTCCGGCGTCTACTCGCCGTCGACTGCGCACGAGTTGCTGATGACGGCCAAGCAATTCATCTCCCGCCTGGCCGAACTGCGGCTCATCCCCCTGCCCGGCAACATCCGGTCGCGCCGATTCCGGTTCAACCACTCGGTTGCCGCCAAGATCGAGACATTCACCGTCGGCGAGGTCCGCGACATCCTGACGGCCTGTGACGGCTTCTCGGAGCGCACCCGGCTCTACATCCTGCTCATGCTCAATTGCGGCATGTACCAGAACGACATCGCCGAGCTCAGGGCGGACGAGGTCGATTGGTCGGCGGGGACGCTGACGCGCGCCCGCAGCAAGACCCGCGAGCGGGGCGGCCCGGTCGTCACCTACCGGCTCTGGCCCGAGACCTTCGCCCTGCTCCGGCAGCACCGCTCCCCGGGCGACCTCGCCCTCACCACGGACGAGGGCAACCCGCTCGTCAAATACTGGATCGAGGGCGAGTCTATGCGGCGCTACGACGCGATCCAGTCGGCCTGGTCGCGTCTGGCGACCAAGATGGGCCGCAAGATCCGCCTAGGCATGAAGCACCTGCGCAAGACCTCGGCCACCATCCTGGGCCAGCACGCCCACTATAAATTCTACGGCAACCACTTCCTGGCGGATTCGCCCAGCGGCATGGCGGCCAAGCACTACATGGTGCCGTCAGACGAGGAATTCTTTGAGGCGCTCGGATGGCTGCGGGGGAAGATCCTGGGATCCGAGTGATGGCGGTGGCGCAGGGTGTTTTGGATGCGCGAAGGTTTTCAGACATCTCTCCCAAGCGTTACGCTTTGGGAAAACCAAAAGCCTAGCCCGCTCACGTGCAAGAATCCTCACGCCAGGATTTTGATCATACGAAAGGAACGAGGTATGGCATCCAGTTGCGGTCGCGACTATGGCCGGGCTGGGGGCTTGAGTGTCGGCTCTTGTGAAACAATGGGGAAATCCCCTGAATCCCGTTTGACGTCTTCCTAACAACGCTATTAGACTTATCGGAAGTGATGATTTTTCATCCGAGAGCGAAGACCGCCATGCGTCGCATCTTGGGCAGTCTGAATTCGGTTTTCAACCGAGATTCTCAATCGCACATGGCGAAAGGCGGCGGCGGGCAGCGTCACTTCATCCCCGCATCGAAGGCTTGGAAAGCCGGTCGTTGTTGACCACCGTCATCCCTTTTCAACCAGATCCTGTTCTCTCCCTCCCCACCGATCTCCTCAAGCTGAACCAAACCGGACAATACAGCCTGACAGGCACCCTTACGGCTTCCACGGCGTCTACGTCGATTCCAGCCGAGGAATGGCAGCTTGGGATAAACATACCTAAAACACCTATCACCGTGTCAGTCTCTCTTGACTCAAGCACAGGTCAATCCATTTCAGTTTTACTGGATATTGGCGCTGGTCCTGGCGTTAATGTTCCAGGGAGGACCATCACCCCATTTCATGGATTCATGTCCGGCGACACCAATCCATACACCACGGCTCCGGTCGAATTTGCATCCACTCCTGATTTTAATACCGATTTATCACACGTTAGTTTTAACATTTTTGTTGAAAACACCGCCAGCGATTCCACCATTCCTGTAACATCGAATTATGCTGTTAACATCGACATTGAATCTACGGGAACTACGCAACCGACTCTCCCGGACATTGCGGTCAGCAATGCGAGCCTTAATGGATCGAACGTCGATTACGACTACCAAACAACCGACAATCCCGGAAACTTCACCGTCGACCTGTATCAGTCCGCCACGCCAACGTTCGATGCGTCGACGGCAACCCTGGTCGGCACGCAAACCGTAACTAACCCCCAGACAAATGGAAAAGGCGCTTTCAGCTTGGCGAATGTTCCGCCCAACGTCGCTCAGCCATACCTACTGCTCGTTGCCCGACCGATAAATGTCATTCAGGAATCTGATGAAACCAACAACGTCACCAGCGTTTCTTACGATCCGGCAAATCTACCTGACATTGGGATGACATCCGCAACGTTCGTCGGCTCGAAAGTCAATTTCGATTACCAAACGATCGGCAAACCTGGTAAGGTCACGGTTGGCTTATATCGGTCTGCAACGCCGGTATTCAATCCTTTGGATAAATCGATATCGACGCAAACCATTGACGCTACCTCTGTCGCATCCGGCAGCGGATTTTTCAACCTGACGGCTTCCCCCTCGCGAGCGTATCCTTACTTGCTAGTGGTTGCCGATCCGGCGAACGCCATCTTGGAATCGAATGAGAAAAACAACGTTGCATCCACTCACTACGAACCCCCGCCTCCTCCTCCGCCGCCGCCAGTGACACCGCCCCCGCCGCCGGTTTCTCTTCCTGATATCCAGATGCTTTCGGCAGTCTTGAATGGGACGACGGTAGAGTATCGGTATCAAACAACGGGCAACCCCGCCAAATTCGACGTAGCGTTCTTTCTCTCCCCCACACCGCAGCCCGATCCTGCAACACTCAAATACCTGACCACTCAAAAAGAAGTAAGCGGAGCCTCACCTGTCAATGAAGAATCGTTCAACCTGACGTCCTACCCGTCCGATCTCTCGCGTCCTTACCTGGTCGTGGTGGCCGATCCCGCGAATTCGATTAAAGAGTTGAACGAATGGAATAATGCCACTTCGATACTGTTAGCTTCTTCGATTGTCCCCACGCTTTTGAGTCGTGCGCCTTCATCCATGGCAGCGGATCCAGGCGTGAATATTTCATATTTGGTTTTTGGAAGTATTTTACAAGACGCGTCTATCTTTTTCTATTGGGCGAATGGCCCTGACGCAACCGATCGCCTCGACGCTGGACCAGCTTATGTTTACGCTATAAACAGTCAAGGCGAGAAAATAGCCGGTTCTCATGGCCCAATTTACATTCCTGCAACAGATTTTGTAGGCGCTAGACGTCATTACAGCGATGCAACATTTCTGTTATTGGAATTAACTTACAACAATACGACTTCGACGATATCTATGCCTCTAATTGTTCCGATAACTGTCGATCAAATCGATAAGATCGTCCCTTTTAAATATCAGTATGCCGAAAGCATCGTTCGGCATAAGTTTGCACCAAATGTCAACTACTTGCAAAATAGTTATAAACAAAACTCGCAATCCTTGGCTGAGTACCTTAACTCAAACGAAGCTGTAAACACTTATCATCTAACAACATTTGTGCGTAGATCGGCATTTATCGGACAAGTTGCTGTAGAAACAGCTGGTCTAATGTCTTTGACGCAGTTTCAGCAATACAAGAAACCAGCTACTCCATTTTCGTATGGACGGGGATTTTTAGATATCACTGGACGACGTAATTATCTCTATGCCAGCACCGCGCTTGGGCTTGGAAACTTATTGATTCTCGATCCCGGCTTACTGGCTAGCAATCCTGCCCTTGGTGCTAGAGCTTCCGGTTGGTACTGGGGCAAAGCCACTGGCTCAAACCTCAATAGATTTGCAGACAACTGGAACATCCTTACAATTGGCAGAGGTGTTCAAATTGGGGATTTAGGAAGCACGCAAATTCCAAACGGCGAGCCCGAAAGAGTTAGATACAGCGATACGGCTTACTCTGTGCTAAAGGATTTTTGGGGGTACGATCCTCGATTTGGGCCGGACAGAAACGCGAGAACGAGATAGTGAGTTGTTAGTTCAGGGCGGAACCGCAATGCCTAATTTCACCAATCTCATCAATCCAACAGCGAGACATAATGTATGTACTTCGAAATTGGTAGAGGCGAATAACTTGAATCGACCCCGATGAATGCTCAACGGTGCATATATCAAATACATTGTTTGTTTTATGTTTTGATATAACAAGTCCATATTCGCCATCCTGTGCATACCCATCAAATATTGGCGAGGACAAATCGTTCTTTTTAAAAATTCTAACCTCTCTGTTTTGGCCGCCGATAGGTCGTATTAAATTTCCTTTGCTATCATCAGGAATGTCGTCCGCATCGGTCACAATCAACCCAACCACACTATCTGACAATTTAACAAGCGAAGATTTATAAAATACTGTAGGCTTATAGATTATCCACTCAGGACTAAGGAAAAGTCCTCTCTTGTAATCTTGACTCGCAAGCTCGCGAGCCAATTTTTCTGGTATGCTCACTCTCTGGTAATCTCCAGATTTATTCAAACATGTACTTGGGACATCCTGTATTTCTTTAGCTTCCAAAGCCGAGCAAGGGCTAATTAAGAGTAGCCAGAAAATCAGGATATAGTTTTGAAAAAATTCAACAGTTATCATAATTTTAAGTTTGTTAGCACTTTTAATTAGCTACCACGATTTATTGTCAATAGACATCCCTTTTGACTTGTAATTCTTTTAACGATATTCCGCGTCACCTTCTTCTTCCGCCGGTCGTAAAGAGCCGTCGTCCGCGGCTCTGCATGCCCGAGAAGATATTGCACATCCTCCATCGGCACACCCTGCTCCAGCAGATCGGTCGCCGTCGTCGTCCGGAAACTATGCGGCGACAACCGCTCCGGCAGCCGAGCATCCTTGAGCCGCCGCTTGACCAGCTCGCAGATCGCCTTGCTGGTCATGGCGTTGCCGGTCAGCTGCCCGGTTCGCCTCAGCGTCGAGCGAAACAGCGGTCTTTACTTCGTTTTCCCTGGATACAAGGAAGCCCGTTGCGGCTTAACCGGCGTCCTCCCCTTCCCAATACTCTGGCTAACACTGCTGCATGACAGGGCCCGGGGTCGACGCCTATACAGAGGGATAGCCGCCCGCCGTCGCCGCTTACGGCATGTGTTGGGCCCGACTCTTGACGGTTCCGGATGGAGGATGCACATCCGAAGGTGCACGAGCTCGAGCTGCTCGTTGGCCCGAGCGACAGGCTGGGGTGCGATATCGATACGCTGAATCTCGACGAATGGCCGGAGATTGGGCGGTCTTCGTGCTGGTCGTCCGGCTTTGGGAGTACGATGTCATGCTCATCGAGCACGTTGCGTACTTGAAAGACCAGCCACCTCTACACCCCTGTTATACCTACAGATCACCCCGCATTTTCGTTGGGTCTCCAATTTCCGGTTACTAGGTCTCCATTCTCAAACTTGCTATCACTTGAAGTTGTCCGACTTTGGACAATTTATGTCCGCCTTTGGCGAAAAAATGCCGTCCGCTGTTAACGATTTCGTCAACTCATAAATTGTAAAGAATTCCAGAGTCGACACTTGTGTCATCGAGATTGCTTGGTTCGCGGATTGCTAGGGGTAGGCCACCTCTCTGAGCACATTCCAACAACCGAGGATGTCCCGCCTCATGATCCCTCACCTCGCCGGCAACAGGCCCGGCCGCCGTAGTGCCTTCACCCTGATCGAGCTCCTCGTCGTCATCGCGATCATCGCCGTTCTCGTCGGCCTGCTCCTGCCGGCCGTGCAGGCGGCACGCCGAGCCCAATGCACGAACAACATCAAGCAGATCTTGCTGTCCTTCCACAATCACCACAACAACTACAACGGGTTCCCGCCCGTCCGCACCGAGACGCCGAACTACGGGTGGTGCGTCAACCTGATCCCGTTCCTCGAACAGCAGGTCCTCTTCAACGCCTTCAACCTCAACAAGAACTTCTACGACTTCGACAACCAGACGGTCTCGCACTGTGGGCTCCAGGTCTTCTCCTGCCCGTCGGGGCCGCTTGGGATCCACGACGTCGCGTTAGCGCTGGGCTCGACCTCGTATGGTACGAGGGGGACAGTCGGCGACTACAAGGCCAACCACCTGCTCAACGCGCAGTATCAGGTCAACGGGGCGGCGGGCAATCCCGTCCTCCTGCGGGCGGGCCAGTATCAGCCGATCGCCGCGATAACCGACGGGACCTCGCAGACGACGATCGTCCACGAGCAGGCGGGCCGCCCCGACTGGTATCTGAAAGGCTGGAAGAAGCAACCCAACGTCACCGGCCTGACTAATGTCTACTGGTGGGACTGCTGGGCCTCGTACTCCCACTTCACCTACCAGGGCTATGCGGCCGACGGCAAGTCCGCCGGCTGGGCCTGCGGCGTCAATTGCAACAACGGCCAGGGCATCTACGGCTTCCACCCCGGCGGCGCCAACGTCGGCTTCTGCGACGGGAGCGTGCGGTTCCTCAAGGAGACGACTGCGGTGCGGATCGTCTTCGCCCTGGCGACCAGGGACGGCGGCGAGCCCCTCTCGGCTTCCGATTACTGAGCCGGACGGACCCGCCCAATCGACTCGAGAGGATCGCCTACCATGATCGAATATTTTTCGAGGACGGCCCTGGCCGCCGCGACCCTGGCCAGCTTCTCGGGGTGTGGCGGACCGGGCGAGGCCGGGCCGAGAGTCTACCCCGTCTCGGGCAAGGTCCTGATCGACGGCAAGCCGGCCGACAAGGCCCGCATCTCCTTCCATGCCTCGGGAGCCGCCGTCGGCCCATCCACCCCGTACGCGGTCTCCGGCCAAGACGGGTCCTTCCGGCCGACGACGATCCTCGCCGAGGACGGAGCGCCCGCGGGCGAGTATTCGCTGTCGGTCATCTGGCCCGCGGTCACGGTTGACCATGGCGAGGAGGTCGACGGCCCGGATCGCCTGCGAGGCGCCTACAACAACCCCCAGACCTCGGGCCTCAAGGCCACGATCAAGGAGGGGGCGAACGAGCTCCCCCCGCTCGAGCTCAAGACCAGACGTTGAGATCCGACGGACATTACCGGGACGAACGCAATGACGAGCACCATGTCGACGCCCACCCCATCCCCATCGTCCGCGAGCGGGCCCCCCGTACGCATCGAGGGGGTGACGAAGCGATTCCGGCAGGGGGATTCCCAGGTCGAGGCCATCAAGGACGTCTCGCTGACGATCGAGCACGGCGAGTTCGTGGCCATCATGGGCGCGAGCGGCTCGGGCAAGAGCACGCTCCTCCACGTGATGGCCGGCCTGACCCGGCCGGAGGCGGGCCGCGTCGCGATCGACGGCGTCGACCTTGCCACCCTGTCGGATTCCAGGCTCACCCACTTCCGGCGGCGCAGGATCGGCCTGGTCTTCCAGGCCTTCAACCTGATCCCGACCCTGACCGCCGAGGAGAACATCACGCTGACCCTCCTGACCGAGGGGCGCCGCGACCTCGCAGCCGAGCAGCTGGGGCCGCTCCTCGAACGCCTCGGGCTCACGCACAGGCGTGGCCATAGGCCGGACGCCCTCAGCGGCGGCGAGCAGCAGCGCACGGCCATCGCGCGGGCACTGATCGCCGACCCGGCCCTGGTCCTCGCCGACGAGCCGACCGGGAGCCTCGACTCCGTGTCGGGCCAGAACATCTGCAGGCTCCTCCGCGAGCTCTCCGAGGAGCAGGACCGCACGATCGCCGTCGTGACCCACGAGCCGAGCGTGGCCGTCTGGGCCGAGCGCGTGGTGGTCATGAAGGATGGGCATATCCTCACCGAATTCCGCACGGCCGACTTCAAGGACGCCCAGTCCCTGGCCGCCCATTACCAGGATATTGTCAACGCACCTACCGAGGCGGAGGCCTGAACGACCATGACGCGAGACGAACTCAAGATCGTCGGCAAGCTGGCCATGGCCCAGGCGAGGAGGCATCCCGGCCGCGTCCTGCTCACGAGCCTCTCGACGATCGCGGCGGCCTGCATCGTCGTCTGGGTGGTCAGCGGCTATGACGCCATGGTCGGCGAGTTCGGCAACCTCGGCGAGGAATACGTCGGCCGATACGAGATGCTCCTCGTCCCCACGCGCGGCGACGCCCAGGAACTCGCGGAAGCACGGTCGGCCCCCCGAATCCAGGACGCCCTGCTCGGCGAGATCCGCCGCGACCCCGCAGTCGCGTTGGTCGACCCCGTCTTCGAAACTACCGCGAGGGTTTCGAAGCCCGGCTCATCGCCGGCCAGGACTGGGCCTGGGGACGGACTCTTCGAGCTCCCGCCACAGCCGGCCCCCGGGGCCCCGCCGGCATCCGGCCCGATCATCATGGGGGGCAAGTCGCAGATGAGGAACCTCGCCCGTTCGCCGATCCTGGTGGGGACGGATTCCCGGGAGCCACTCCACCGCATCGTCGAGGGACGCTGGTTCGACCCCGCCTCCCCCGGCCTCAAGGAGGGGGCGATCACCAGGGATTCGGCCGATCAGCTGGGGATCAAGGTCGGGGACGAGGTCTCGGCCAACGCGGGCGGGTTCGGCCCCCCTCGCGGGTCCGGCCCGCTGAAGATCAAGGTCGTCGGGATCGTCGAGCAGCCCAAGCGATTGCCGGGGCCCAAGTTCATGGTCGGGCTTCCCCCGTCGCGTGAGGGTGCTCTGCAGGGGGGCCCCGCGAGTCATGCCCTCTACGTGCCCAGGGAGGTCGCCGGGGGGGCCGCGGTCGCGCCGCTCCGGGTGAGCTATGCCGGGGTCGTACTCAAGCCGGGCAACAAGGCCGATGACTTCCTCGCCCGCTGGGCCATCCCCCTCGCGAAGGGGGAGCCGTCGGTGCAGATCAGGACCCCCCAGAGCGTCGACGGCGAGGTCGACGACAGCACCACGTTCGAGACCGTGCGGGCCCAGGCCTACTCGGCCATGGGGATCTCGCTGCTGGCCGCGCTCTTCATCATCTTCACGACCCTGAGCATGGGGGTCGACGAGCGGATCAGGCAATTCGCCATGCTCCGGGCGGTGGCCCTCTCGAGGGGCCAGGTCGCGCTGATGGTCGTCATGGAAGGGGTCATGCTGGGCCTGATCGGGTGGGCCGGTGGACTGCTCGCGGGCTGGGGGCTTATCGCCGCGATGGCCAGGCTCCGTCCCGAGTCCGTCTCCGAGGGGGCGACCCTGGGCACCTGGAGCGTCCTGCTCTCCGGGGCATGCGCGCTGGGGGGATCGCTGGCGGCCTCCGTCCTCCCCGCCTGGCGGGCGACCCGCGTGGCTCCGCTCGAGGCGATGGTCCCGCGTCCCGCCCTCGCCTCGGGGCGACTCTCGGCCCTACTCGCCGTCGCGGGACTCCTGCTGATCGCGGTCAATCCTCTCGTCGTGTTCTTCATCCCGATGCCGGACACGGCGCGATACGGGATCTCCGCCGCGGTCGGGTGCACGGCCATGGCGATCGGGTTCATGATGCTCGCCCCGTCAATCATCGCGGCGACCGAGCGGCTCCTCGGGCCGGTCCTGGCGAGGTGCCTCGGGCTCAACGGGCGGCTCCTCGCCACCCAGCTCTCGGCGAACATGGGCAGGACGGTGGGGACCACCGTCGCCATGACGATCGGCCTGGGCCTCTTCGTCGCCATGCAGACCTGGGGCTATTCCATGCTCGCCCCCTTCACCCCGGGCGATTGGTCGCCCGACCTCGTCGTCTCGATGGCACCGGCCGGCGTCCCAGAGTCGCAAGTCGACGCGATCCGGCATGTCCCCGGGCTCATCCCCGAGCGGTTTCTCCCCCTGGCCGTGAAGCAGGTGAAGTTCGAGGGCGACCCGACCGGCTTCAAGGTACGCTCGTCGTCCACGAGGCAGGACAACTGCGTGATGATCGGCCTGGATCCCGAGGCGGCCTTCGGGGGCGACGACCCCGTCTTCGGTTTCGGCTACGCCGAGGGGACCCGGGCCGATGCCATCGCGCGGCTCAAGAGGGGCGACCGGACCTGCCTCGTGCCGGATCACTTCGCGAGGGAGTCGGGCCTGCACCTCGGGGATAGGTTCAAGGTGATCCCCCCGGGCGACCCCGCCCAGCCCCTCGAATACGAGATCGCCGGAGTGGTCTCGATGCCCGGCTGGCACTGGATGACGAAGGTCGGCTTCCGGCGGGGGCGGGCGGCGGGCCTGATGTTCGCCCCGTACGAGAGGATCAAGTCCGACTTCAAGGTCGACCGGATCTCCATGTTCTGGGGGGACACGTCCGGCTCCCGTTCGGAGGATCGGATCAAGGCGGACCTCGAGGTCATCGCGAAACGCGGCTCCGACCCGAAGGCAGCCGCGGCGATGCCGGTTCCGGAGGGGATGAGACAACTGACTGGACCGAGGAGGGCTCCCGCAGCCTCGGTCACGCTGCGGTCCGCCGAGAGCGTCAGGACCCAGATCCGCCAGCGGGCCGACAACATCATCTGGGCCTTGAGCGAGCTCCCCCTGATCACTCTGCTGGTCACCTCGCTCGGCCTGGTCAACACGGTGCTGTCCTCGATCCGGGCCCGACGATGGGACATGGGCGTCCTGCGTGCCCTTGGGGTGACCCGACTGGGACTCTTCAAACTGATCGTGGCGGAGGCATTCCTGATCGGGGTGGTCGTCTGCGTCCTGAGCCTGGGCTTCGGGGCGATGGCCGGCTACTGCGGAACGGGCGTGACCCGCTACATCAACATACG
This sequence comes from Singulisphaera chitinilytica, assembly GCF_049331405.1. Classification (NCBI taxonomy): domain Bacteria; kingdom Pseudomonadati; phylum Planctomycetota; class Planctomycetia; order Isosphaerales; family Isosphaeraceae; genus Singulisphaera; species Singulisphaera chitinilytica. The sequence goes on along the minus strand of NZ_CP186274.1, from coordinate 2,424,682 downwards.
GGGCGGCCAGTACACGCCCCTGATCATCCCCTGGTCGAAGCTCTCCGTCGGCTTCGCGATCACGCTCGGCCTCTGCTTCCTCGCCTCCCTGTGGCCGGCCTACCGGACCGGCAGGGCCGAACCCCTTAAGCTGTTGCAAGCCGGCAGGGCGGCTGCATGAGTCCGATCCTGACCATGCCCAAGGGCTGAAGCCAGGAGATTCACAACAAGTCCGGCGTTCGCCTGCCAATGGATCTAAAAGCTCGCTGCACGGCCCGAGGAAAGGGTACCCTTCGGCTGACTAACACCCCGAGTTTGGAACCGCGCGTTCCCATTCACCAAGCACGCGAACCAGCCGGAGAGGAGGGCAAACCCCACCTCACGCCGGAAGTATTACTCGTAAAGCTGTCAGTAACCGGCCTGGCGGCTCGGCGGCACGGTCATGAGGGAATTGACCCCGAGGATATCGATCCCGAGCTGGAAGTTGAGCCGGGTACGGATGGGTTTCGAGGTGCCGAATGAGGATGTGAAGGCCTTCGTTGGCTTTCCGAGATGTCTCCATCGGGGGCAGGCAGACGAACTCCTCGGCTAGCTCGGCCATCGAATCGAATCCGCCGTTCCTTGGATCCACATTGACGACCCTGTGCGTCCGCCCAATGCAAACGCCGAGTCGTAGGGCGTAACCCCGTCGAAGAGGCTGCCGATCTTCTCGGGCTTGTAAACCCGCGACGTAGGGCATCGGTGGGCCATCTTGCCTAGCTCATTACCCAACTCAGTGCTTGTCCCCCTCCCCCACCTCCGACATTGAGAGCCGCCTGTGCAACCGCAGTCTCTCCAAATAGCTCATTAAGAGTTCCGGCATTCGGTGGTCATGATCGACTCCCTCGCTTGGATCACTCGCCGACTAGCCTATTCGTCTTCCACTTCAGCGCGGCATCAGATACTTTCCCGCGTCTTCGAAACCTGCCACTGTGGGGGTACCTGCGATTGCACTCGTTCCCAAGTGCGCCTCGCAAAGCGGATCGCTGGGCTGTACACTGTACATAAGAATACGGCAGGGAAGTGTCTTGTCTGCTTGTTGATTTGCTATTTTGGTGGATATGGGTAAAATAGGAAAAACATTATGGAGTAAGGCATGGCTACCGCCGAGCAACTCAAAGCTCTCCTGCGGAGCTACAGCGAGGCCGACGGGGAGCAATTTCTGTCCGTTTCCCTGCAGATCGCCGCGCATGCCGCCCGCACCGGCAAGGCCAAGCTGGCCGAAGAGCTGAAAGGCCTGGTCCAGGATGTCAGGCGCAGGCAGTCGACCCAGAAGATCGGCGGTGCCGTGCCGATCGTGCAGCCCAATGGCGATCTCGCGAGGCTCCTGACCGTCACCTATCCGGCTGTTCGACTGGGCGAGATGGTGTTGGCGCCCTCGATCAAGAAGCAGCTCCAGAAGGTCATCCGCGAGTACCGGCAGAAGTCTCGGCTGCGCGAGCATGGTCTCACCCCGCAGCGCAAACTGCTCCTGGTAGGGCCGCCGGGGTGCGGCAAGACGATGACCTCGCGCGCCCTGGCCGGCGAATTGAAGCTGCCGCACTTGACCGTCCAGTTCCACGGGCTCATCACGAAATTCCTGGGCGAGACGGCCGCGAAGCTCCATTCCATCTTCGAGCTGATGCCCAAGACGCGGGGCGTCTACCTCTTCGACGAGTTCGACGCGATCGGGTCCGAGCGGGCCGCGGCCAACGACGTTGGCGAGATCCGCCGCGTGCTCAATTCTTTTCTGCAGTTCCTCGAGCAGGACGATTCGGACAGCATCATCGTGGCCGCCACGAATATGGCCTCCATGCTCGACGAGGCCTTGTTCCGCCGCTTCGACGAGGTGATCCGCTACGAGAAGCCCACCGACGACGAGGCCCGGGACTTGATCCGCAACCGGCTCTCGCGATTCGGCCTCGATGCGCGCGACCTGCAACGTGCTTCAGAGGCTGCCGCAGGCCTGAGCTATGCCGACATCTGCCAATCCTGCGACGATGCGGCGAAGGGCGCTATCCTCGACGAGATCCAGACGATAGAATTTGACGCCCTCGAGGAAGCCATTTGCCGCAGGAAGAGCCGCCTGGCATTCAAGGCCGAGGGACGATAAGAGCTATGGCGCGTCTCCGCCACTTCGTGATCCGGGGCACCGCCCAGTCCCAGAATTACATATCGACGGCCCGGGGCGCGGGAGAGTTCAGCACGCCGCCGCGCGACCGGCGGCCCGCCCATGGCGACCGCCTGGCGGGCAAAGTCAGGGAAGCGGCCGCCGAGGCGCGGTCGAAACCGGAGCCGCCCGCCGAAGGCTTGCCCTTCGTGCCGATTGCGGTGCGTAGCGACCCTCATTTCAAGCTGTGGCTCGACAGCCTCGATAATCAGACCCTCGGCTTGGAGCTCATCAATGTTCGCACGGAGGAGGATGGCAGCCAGAGGGCGACCATCCACATCCCGACGGACAACGTGCCCAAGTTCGCCAAGAAATTCGAGGACTATGCCCACACCACGAACCGGTTCGGCAAGCCGCCCAATCTGAAGATGGCCGCGAGCATCGAGGAGCTCCGCCTGGCGATGCTGCGCGAGGGCGACTACTGGACCGACTCCGGGCCGCTGCCCTCGCCCGACGAGGAGTTCTGGTGGGAGGTCTGGCTCCGCGATGAGGAGGAACAGTGGCTGCCGGACGGGCGGGCGGTCGGCGTCGAGGTCGTATTCCGGGCCGATGCTCGGGCCCTGGGCATCCGGGTGAGCGACCAGCAGGTCCGCTTCCCCGATTACGTGGTGGTCCTCGCCTACACCTCTATGGCGGTATTGGGCCGCTTCACCGGGCTGCTGCGCCACCTCGCCGAATTCCGCCGGGCTAGTATCGTGGCGAGCGAGTATCTCGAGCTGACCCCGGCCGGCCAGGCCGAATTCATCCAGTCCATGCTGGAGCGGACGAGCTTCGCCGGAGTCGACGCCCCGGCGGTCTGCATCCTGGATTGCGGCGTCAACCGCGGCCATCCTCTCCTCGAGCATGCGTTGGACGAGAGTCATAATCTGGCATGGGACGACGAGTGGACCGCCGCGGATCGGCACGGCCACGGCACGGAGATGGCAGGGCTGGCCCTCTATGGAGCCGATCTTGGGGAGCTGCTCCTCTCGGGCAAGCAGGTCCAGCTGCAACACCGCCTCGAGGCGGTGAAAATACTGCCCGACGTGGGGGAGAACAGCCCTCCGGATTACGGGCCGATCACCGTGGGCTCGGTGGCCAAGATGGAGATAGAGTCGCCCGAGCGGTCCCGCGTCATCTGCATGGCAGTCACCGCCGACGACAAGGAACGATGGCTGCCCACCCTGTGGTCGGCCGCGCTCGACCAGATGTGTGCGGGCGCCCAGGATGAGGCCCGTCGCCTGATGGTCGTCTCGGCGGGCAACTACCGGGACGAACTCGCGGCCGGCGACTATCCCAAGGCCAACCGCGAGGCGAGCGTCCAAGACCCGGCCCAGGCTTGGAACGTCCTCACCGTCGGGGCCTACACCGACAAGGTCATGATCGAGCATCCGGACTTCCGCGGGTACGATCCGCTGGCCCCGAAGGGCGGCCTGTGCCCCAGGAGCACCACCTCCTACGGCTGGGAGAGGCGAGAATGGCCCCTCAAGCCCGAGATCGTCATGGAAGGCGGCAATTACGCCGCCGATCGGGACGGCTATGTGACCGACGTCGACGACCTATCGCTGCTGACCACGGTTATCTCGCGCGACGGCGCGTTGCTCACCACCATGCGCGACACCAGCGCCGCCACGGCATTGGCCTCCCGGTATGCGGCGATCCTCCAGCACGATTATCCGCAATTGTGGCCGGAGTCGGTACGGGGCCTCATGATCCATTCGGCGCGCTGGACGCGGTCGATGATCGAGGAGTTCCCGCATAACCTCCGCCACGAACGCCTCCGCTGCTACGGATTCGGGGTGCCCAACCTGCAGGTTGCGCGGCAATGTGCGTCGAACCGGGCCACCATGATCATCCAGGACTCGCTCCATCCATTCTGCTGGGATGAGGAGAAGCGGGGGACCCGGACTAATCAGATGCACCTGCATGCGCTGCCCTGGCCCGTCGAAACGCTGCGTGACCTCGGCGAGGCGCAACTTAAGATGCGTGTCACACTCTCCTATTTCGTCGAGCCGAGCCCGGGGCGCCGGGGCTGGAATGTGAAGCATCGCTACCAGTCGCACGGCCTGAGATTCGACGTCAAGCGGCCCCAGGAGGACATGTCACAATTCCGCCAGCGGCTCACCCGCGACGCCTGGGACGGCGGGGAACGCCCCGCCGGCTCCGTCAAGGACTCCAGGAATTGGGTGCTGGGCGACGACCTGCGCACGAAGGGTTCGATCCACTCCGATTGCTGGAAGGGCACCGCCGCCGAGCTTGCCGCCTCGGGGTTCATTGCTGTCCACCCCGTCACCGGATGGTGGCGCGAGAGGCCGGGCCGAGGCTGTTTCGACAAAGCCGCGAGATATTCCCTCATCATCACCCTGGAAGGCGACGCGGACGTCGACGTCTACGGCGCCGTCGAGGCACAGATCGCCAGCCGCGCGGAGATTGCCGCGGAAGTCTAGCTTGGCCCGTGGGCTGAACGTGCAGGGACTCGGATCTCGCCAGGCCGAGCGGAACTCACGGCGGTGGACCAGGGACTTATGGGGCTCCCAGGATCAAATGTACGCCCCATCGGCTTTGTGCCATGATTAACCGTGGAGGCTTCGAACCGGTGGTCATCTTCCTCGGGATACCTTGGCTCGATCCTCCTGACCCAATCTCCCAATCTCCTCGCCCGCAGCCAAATCGTTGCTAGGCCCCGCCCCCATGAGATGAGCTTGCGAGGTAGAGCTGATTCGCTAGGATGTGCTCGTCCAAGGAGATGTATCCCGTAGCGAAGGATGGATTCGACCACAGTCCGACGCGACGGCCAGGCCATGGTGCCCCCGAGGGCATACGCGAGATCGCGAGAATGTCGACGATTAAGATACTTAATCACGCAACGCTTTTGCATCATATCCTCGATTGGTCCTCCTCCCGTCCGCCTTGGCAGCGGGACGCCTTGCGTCGGATCATCGTCAACGGCGCGATCGCCCATGCCGACATCACGCAGCTCGAAGCGATCTGCTTGGCCAGGCACGGGATCAACGAGGTAGGCGCATCTGCGCCGGCCTGCGAGCATCTATCGGCCGACCACCTCCCCCTCACATCCGCCTCGACTTCGGACGTGACCTTGGTCTCGCTCGAGAAGCTTGAGAACGTCAACCGCCTCCCGTCGGACCAATGCCTGTCATTCGGGGAGGGGCCCGGAATCACCGTCATCTACGGCGAGAATGGCGTCGGTAAATCGGGATACGCACGCGTCATCAAGAATGCCTGCAAGACGCGGGGGGGCCGCGCGGCGATCCGTCCGAACGCCTTACTTGATGGGAGTACTTCCCAAGCCTCCGCCTCGATCCGTTATCGCGTCGACGGTGCCGAGCGAGCCGTGACATGGCTGGACGGGGCTGATCCCGATGCGCATTTGGCGAATGTTTTCGTGTTCGACACGCAAGCCGCGAGGCATTATCTCGACGAGGATGGCCCTACCTCCTTCACCCCGCGCGGGCTCGAGATCTTGCCCACGCTGGGGAGTGTCGCCGACGCGATCGCCGCTAATATCGGCGATGAGATCCGCCGGCTCGACGCCCAGATATCCGCCTGCTTTGCCTCATGGAAGCCCGTCCCCGGGAAGCAGGTGCCCGGATTGCTCGCCAACCTGGCGGCGACTACCGATCCTTCGGCCGTGGAGGGCCTGGCCAGGAAGGGGGCCGACGACGATTCAAGGCTGGTCCAATTAAATGAGGCACTGCGCCCCGACGCGAGGCACCATGCGAAGACGCTGCGGGCCGCCGCAGGTCGCATCCGCGATTTCGCCTCCCGGATGCAGGACGCCGCAAGGGACCTCGGTGACGAGCGGTGCTTGGCCCTGCGCACCTTGCTGGAAGCCGCGGCCGCGACATCGCTAGCGGCGGAGGCTTTCACGTCCGGGGCGTTCGACGCGAGCTACTTGCCCGGCACCGGTGGCGATGCCTGGCGCATCCTGTGGGACGCGGCCAGGTCCTTTGCGGCGGATCACGCGCCGGCTGGTCAGGCCTATCCGCCCGCCGAGGAGGGGGCGAGATGCGTGCTCTGCCAGCAGCCCATGGCTACTCAGGCATTGGATCGCCTCGCCGCCTTCGACGACTATTGCAGAAATCGGAGCCTGCGACAGGCGGAGGAGATGGCAATCGCGCTGCGCGAAGCCGAGAATCGGATCGCCAGGTTGCTCTCGCTCAGGGGCGAATTGACATCCATAGATGCGGACCTTTCCCCGTTGGGGCAGCCGGATAGGGAGGCGATCGAGTCTTTCGTGGCGGCCCATGACCTGAGGCTGTCCGCCCTTAATGCGAGCCTGGCGACGCGAAAATGGGCCGCGCCTCCCCCCCTGCCCTCGCCTCCCAAGCTGGCCTTGGCCGCATTGGCCGGGAAGTTGGAGGAGCGGGCGACTGTTGAGGAATCGGCCGAGGATCCGGCGGAACTGGCGGAGATGTCCGGCGAACGCGATGAGCTGCTCGGCCGCGCCTGGCTCTCCGATCACCTGGAAGAGGTGCAGGAACAACTGGCACGCATGAAACGGCGGGCGGCGCTGGAAAAGTGCAAAAGCGATACCAGGACCAAGGCGATCACCGACAAGAATTCGGAACTCACCGCAGCGATCGTGACGACAGCGTTCCGCGCCCGGTTCGCCGAGGAGGTGTCCGGCCTCGGCTTGCGGACGCTGTCGCTCGCCATGAACGACATCTCTGGCCGGAAGGGCCACAGCAATTTTGGCGTTCGCCTCGCCGAATCGAAAATGCCAAGGCTCCGCGATATCGCCAGTGAAGGCGAGCAGCGATGCATCGCCCTGGCGATATTCCTCGCCGAGCTTTCGCAGGCCACGCATGCCTCGGCCCTTGTCTTCGACGACCCGGTTTCCTCGGTGGATCACCGGCACCGGGAGAGGATCGCCAGACGGTTGGTCTCGGAGGCCCAGCTGCGTCAGGTGATCGTATTTACACACGATACCGTCTTCCTCAACGACATCGTATCGCTCGCCAAGAGGCTAAAAATCCCCTGTGAATGCAGGCATATCGAATGGAATGGCGGCAGGCCCGGTAGCTGCTGCGAAGGCCTGCCGTGGGACATGAAGAGCCCGCAGGACAGGCTCGATAAACTTGGGAAGCTCAAGTCCGAATTGGCCAAAAAATGGGAGCCGATACCGAGCGAAGCCAACGCCGCCGGCATGAGGGAGGCATACAGCTTGCTCAGGGCTACCGTTGAACGCATCGTAGAGAGGGAGGCCCTTGCGAACGTAGTCTTCAGGTACCGTGATTATATAGATCTCAAATCCCTGGCGAAGGTCGTGGCGTTCGGACAGCAGGAGTATGACGAGATTCGGAGGCTGTTCGACCGTTGCAGCGACGTCACCGGCGCCCATGATGAGGCGGCGGGCAAAGATCGCCCCGTTCCCGATCCGGCAGAATTGGCCCGGGACATCGAGGACACCAGGAGTCTCCTGCAGAGAATCCGCGCAATTCACAACGGGAACCAACCTGCCGCCGCCACGCCGCTGAAGATCGCAGGAAACTCCTGATCCCAAACCTGCGGAGTCGCACCGCCTTGCCGCTCCTTAGTCCAACCCGATGGAGCGCAAGCACGGCTGAGCTTCCCCCGGATTCTGGTGTGGGCATTATGAGAGTATCGGTTCCACGGTCGTCTCGGTCTGGGCGGGGGGAGCGAAGCGACCCCCGGCCCTTTCTGGCATGACGCGAAGTCCGCAAGGGTCCGAAACCTCCCGCGAGCGGGGCGGCCCGGTCGTCACCTACCGTCTCTGGCCCGAGACCCTCGCCCTGCTGCGGCAGCACCGCTCGCCGGGCGACCTCGCGCCCACCACCGACATGGGCAAACCCCCGTGTCCAATCCTGGCCAGGCCGAAGGCAACAATCTCGGCTGAGGGCAAGCAGCCACCTTTGTCCATTTCTCTCGGAGGAAGTTTGATGGGAATCGAGATCGCAGAGGGCGGCGTCTACACAAACTACAACGCTACATTTGCACGAGAGATTGTCCAAATTGATGGCAAATATGTATTTTACAGCGATTATTTATTGACTACTGGAGAGCCTTTGAGTACTCGGGGCAGGTGCATCCGCCCCGTATTCCGTCGCTGGGCCGTTCGCCCTTGTACGCCCGAAGAAATGAGCCGCCTGAAGAGAGATGCTGAGCCACGAGAGGACCGTCATCTTATTGAGATGCTTGGAAGTGTGGTGGAGGATGCCCTTGGAAGTATTCCCGATGCCGATTTATTGGCCGAAGTACGTCGACGCGGCTTGATCTCCGAATGAGTTCTTCTTCTCCCGTCGGTGGTAAAGGGCCGTCGTTTTTGGCTTTGCATGGCCGAGGAGATATTGCGTATCCTCTATCGGCACGCCTTAATCAACCATGTCTGTCGCTGTCGTTGCAGGGAAGCTGTGCGGTGACAATCGATCTGGCAAACTCGCATCCTTGAGCCGCTTGACTCGCTCGCAAATTGATTTGCCGGTAATCGGGTTGCCTATCAACTATCCTATTCGCCGCAACGTCGAGCGAAACAGCGGACGATCCTTAGCTTCCCCGGCAATCCTCGCCACGTTCAGATACGCCCGGATAAAGCCTTCCAGTTCGTGCCGAACCGGTATTTCCCGGCTTTTATCGCCCTCCTCCTGGAACCTCAGCGCGAACCGGCTTCTGTCGTATTGGAAATCACCCATCCGATTCCTCTGGCGGTTCGGTGTGGGCTATTAGCGTTTGAAGCAGGTGATCATAATCTCCGCCCATCGCCTCGTGACGCACGGCCTCGATCGCTTGATCACTCCACCCTTGCCGTCTGGCTCCCGCCACGAATGCACCTAATAAGTGAAATGCATTACCATTCTGTCCTTCGAGTTTGACCCTAACCTTTTCCATAGACATTCAACTTTTGTGATTTTATCCCATTTTGTAATCATGTATGCTTGCAGGTGGCTGTCAAGCGGTAACATGAGCCAAGAGGGTTAATTGCCCTTTAGGTAGACAGAGATTGATCGTAAACTATCGCTACATTGCCTTGTAACGACGAGATTTGCCACCTGGCGTACCCTTCTCTCTCCTTCGACTCCCCGCTCCCCGCCGGGGACGGGAGGGGATAATCGCGAAACGGGCGCGCAAGCGACCCTCCGCTCGAAGCAACCCGGCCGCGTTCCACCCCCCTATCCGGATCGGGGTGGAACCGGCCGGAACGGATCGCGTGAGGGAGCGGAGCGACCCGCCTCCAGGCGACGGATCGTCCATCGGGATGACCGGCAGGGATGCCTGGCGGCCCGATGGCCCGTCGCCGACCCTGCGTCAGGGGGCGCAAAGGGCCGAAGGCCGTCCCGCAGGGACCGCAGCGGAGCGGAGCCTGGAAGCACCCGGCCGCGCAGCGGGACGCCTGAAAGCATAGTCTGGGTCTCAACCCTTGTGGGCCTGGTGGCAAGCCGTGCAAGAGGTCGACACCTTCTTGAATTCCTTCTTCGCTCCTTCTTGTCTTCCTTCTTGGCGGCGTCGTCCATCGCCTTCGACGCGTCGCAATAGGCGCCGGCTGACTTCGTGAACTCGGCCTTATCGCCCTTGGGGGCGTTCTTCGCTATTGCCGCGCCCAGTATCACGAAGGCCTTGGTCAGGTCCTGCACCGACTTCCAGTCGGGCGAGTCTTCGTCGGATGCCTCCTTCAGCTTCGCCATGGGGACTTGGCCCCTTCTGGAACTCCTGCATGACGACCCTGATCATTGGCGTCTCCTCCTTGTCCTCGGCCACGACCAACGCGGACGCCATCAACACGGCAACGACGCTCGTCGCTCCGAACTTCCAATTGATCGCTGTCATCCTTCGGTTCGAGGGAACGGGAAAGGCACGTTCACTCCGACTTCGGCCGCGGCTCGGGCTCCCATCGGTATTCCATCGTCCCGGCGACATCGCTCGCCGCCTGTTGGCCCAGCAGGCGAGCCACGACGTGGAACGTGGCATCGATGCCTGCCGAGATGCCGGCCGCGGTCACGACCTTGCCATTGTCGACATACCGTCGACCTTCAAGGACCCGCGCCCTCGGCGCCGCATCCTTGAGGCGCTCGAGGGATTCGTGATGGGTGGTCGCGTCGAGGTCGTCCAGGAGCCCGGCGCGGGCGAGCAGGAATGCGCCGGTGCACACCGAGAGCGTGATCTCGGCGTCTCGCGACTTCGCGACGAGCCAGTCCGTCACGGCCGGATCGGATTCGGGGATACGGGTCGCCCCGCCGGGGACGACGATGATGTCAGGCTTGGGGCAGTCGGCAAGCGTGTATCGCGGCGTGATGGCGACGAATCCCTGGCTCGTGATCGGCGAGGAGGATGCGGCGACGGTGTAGAGGTTGAAGGCCTGGCCCTGCCCGGCCCGCGAGAGGACCTCGCCGGGGCCCGCGAAGTCGAGCAACTCCACGCCTTCGTAGATGAGGATCGCGACATTCTTCCGGGGCTTGAGGAAGGCCTGGGGATCGGCCTTGAAGCGGGCCCGGCAGCTCGGAGAGCCGAACCCATAGATCTTCCCGTCGTGGACGAGGAAGATGTCGGGCGAGGCCGGGACATTCGGCATCGCGGTGCACATGCCGTCCCGCTGGAGGGCGTGCAGGTCGGGTGCCTTCTCGAACAGGTTCTTGTGCTCGGCTGTGGTGAAGAGGTAGCGGAATCGGCCGTGCGCCGTCGCGAGGTCCGCGTTACCCTTCTCCTGCCGGCCCTCGGCGAGCGAGATCGGGTCGAGCCCCTTCAACGCGACGGGGGAATTGGGCTTGGCCGCCTTCTCATCGGCGGCCTGCCCGGGCTGTCCAAAGGCCAATACGATGGCGAGCGAAGCAGCCAAACGGTTGATGCTGGTCATTGATGCCAACTCCGGTAGGGTTCAAGGAAGTGGGATGCGCGTGCCGAGCCCAGCGTAGACGAATCGATCCCCGAATGCCTCCATGAGCGCGGCGAAGCCCGGCTCGCCGGTGCAGTGGCCCGGGGCGACCTCGGCGACCTTCCAGGTGTCGCGGAGAGACCTGGCGACCCGCACGATGTCGGCCTCGGGTGCCGTCACGAGGTGGAGGCCGCCGATGAGCAGGCGGACCGGGACCTTCGCCGCGCCCGCGGCCTCGAGGATCGGCTCGATGCCGGTGTGCGAGCAGCCCACGACGAGGATCTGGCCGTCCTTCACTTTCAGGGATAGGGAGAGCTCGGGCATCTCCAATGTCCCGGTCGTGCGCGAGACCGTGGCGATCGCCCGCACGCCCGGCAGGATCTCGCGGGACTCGGTGACCCGGATGAGGTTCGAGTTTTGCCAGGCCGTGCCGTGCGGGACCGAATTTGGCGGAGAGCCGTCGAAATAGCGCAGGCGTTTCGGGAGGGCCTCGACGCCCCTCTTGTAGAACCGATCCGGGGTCGGCCCGCCGAAATGCTCGTCGGCCGGGACGTAGATCGCGACGCCCGGATTGACCTTGAGGAGGTGATGCATGCCGTTGGTGTGATCCCCGTGACGATGCGAGATGACCACGCCGTCGAGGGATTTGAGGCTCACGCCGAGCGCTTTCAGGTTGTGCTCGAACGCGGCGGAATCGTTGCCGGCGTCGAATAGGACTCGCTTGCCCCCGGACTCGATCAGGGCCGAGAAACCCCAGTCCTTCTTCAATTCGGACCGTTCGCCGAATGCGTCGAAGAGGATGGTGACCCGGTCTGCCGGCTCCGAAGATGCGGCGATGGGGACTACCAAGCCCCAGGCCAAGATGGTCATGACACCCATCCGACAGATCCGCATTCAGATCCTCCTTACCTGTGTTAAACACGCCGTCGGTCGCACGGCCGGTTCCCGGCGATCGCGAGCCCGACGGCGCGGGGATGTTTGTCGGGTCGCGATCAGTACGGGCAACCGGAATAGAGCTCGTCCGGGGCGTCCGTCACGTAAACGGGCTTCATCTCGCGGCCGGAGATCCGGGCGAGCCGTTCATTGGCCTCCTTGAGCATATTGACCGAGTAGCCGGGCCAATACTTTTCGATCTTCCCGCCCGGCGCCACGAGTGCGAAGTAGGCCGAATTCTCGGCCTTGTACTCGCGGACGATCTTCAGGTCGGGGTCGCAGAGCACGGGGAATTCGACCTGATTCTCCCTGGCCCATTTCTGCGCGACCTCGCGATCGCCGTCGATGATCCCGAAGAATTTGACGTCCGATCCGTAGGCGTCGTGGAGGCGATTGTAGTAAGGCTCGGCCGCGACGCTGCAAGGGCAGCCATCCTTGATGAAGATCAGGGCTAATGGGCCTTGCCTCGAGAGATCCTGGAGCGAGTAGCTCTTGCCGTCGGCCGACCCGGCCTGGAACGTTGGCGCGGGCCGACTTTCCAATGCGCGAGTCCCGGCTATCATCTCTGGGGTCGCCGCGTGCTTCGTCCCTGACGTGATGATGACCGTCTGATCCTCCGAGGGAGTTGACGCCGTGTCCGCGGAGACGAGCCTGGCGAGGGCATAGGCGATCCCGCACGCCGAGACCGGTATCGCGAACAAGAGAACCGATGATGTCTTCATGGCAACCCTTTCGCTTGCAGGAGAGGTGAATCACGCCCCGTCATGCGCGTGAGGCCCGCAGGCCGAGCCAGTCGCTCACCGCGGGCACGCGGCCGAGGATCGCCTTCTCGGCCACAAGGACGGCGATCAGCGACAGGCCGAACAGCGGCAGGTAAATGCAAAAAGCGAGCACGAGAAGCACGAAGGCCGGCGAGAACGATGGGCTGGTCAGCGGCTTCGGCGCCCCCAGGACCCCTGGCTCGCGACGTCGCCACCAGAGCACCACCGAGCTGACGGAGAGCAGGACCAGGCCGGCCGCGGTGACGAGGCCGATGAGCTGGTTGGGCCAGCCGAATAGGCGGCCTTCGTGCAGCGCGATCCCGGTGCCGACGAGTCGGTCGATCGGGTGGCGGTCCCGGAAATCCTTGCGGCTCTTGATCTCGCCCGTCGCCCCGTCCACGACCAGGTCGACGCGATACGGCCGATTGGCCGTCATGGACTTCGCCGTCCAGTCGGGCGACTTTTCGGGCCCGCTCCCCGATGGGGGCCGAGGACCGGGCGGGGCGATCACCACCGGGGGCGGCAGATGGAGCGGCCTGACCGCGGCCACGATCCGGTCGACTGCGGCCAGGTCGGCCGGAGACGTGACCGCCGAATTCCGACCTCGGCGAGAAGCCCCGTGTTCGGAGTGGCCGCCGCTCGGCTCGGCGACGACCCTCTGCATGGCACCGTTCGTCCAGTCCTGGCGGGCGACGGCGGTCCCGGTCAGCCGACGGACGTTGCGGAGGTAGTCCCCCCAGAACTTGGCCCAGGGCAAGCCGGTGAGCAGCAGGACGAGCGCGAATCCCGAGACCCAGAGCCCCGTCACGCCGTGGATATCTCGCCAGAAGATCCGGGACCCCCGTTTGAGGCGAGGATAGAGGACACCGCCCAGCCGCGATGCCCCCTTCGGCCACCAGAGATAGAGTCCGGTGGCGATCATGATGATCGCCCAGGAGGACGCCAACTCCACGAGCGCCGATCCTCGATTGCCCAGGAGTAGCTCGCCGTGGAGTCGGAACAGCCACTTCATCAGGCGGTCTTCCTCGGCGACCGTATGGAGGATCGCGAGGCTCTCGGGGTGGACGTAGACCCGCATCGCCATCCCATCCTTGCGGACGATGACCCTCGCCGATTGGTCGTCGGAACGGGGCAGTTCGTACGCGTGGAGTGACGAGCCCGGCACTGCGGCGAGGGCCGCGGCGACCTGCCTCGACGCTGGCGAGACCGGCCCCCGGATCGCCAGGCCGTCGTACGGCCGGTCGATCCAGGCTTCGATCTCCTGCTTGAAGAGGTAGATCGAGCCGCTGATCGAGAGGACGACGACGAACGGGATGCAGAAGACACCGGCGTAAAAGTGCCAACGCCAGACGGCCCGATAGTCGGGCCATCGCCTGGCGCGGGCGGGATGTTCCGTTTCATTCATGGTGAGGGCTCCCAGGCCGGATATCGTTTAGAGGGCATCCGAGGAGACCACTTCCCCGCCGGCCCGTGTGGAGATCGAACGGAAGGTCGCCTGATTCACGCTGTCCTTGACGAACTGGACATGGCCGTCGAGGAACAGCAAATTCACCCCTCCCGGGTGGAAGCTCCGGGGCGCGGTGACCGCCGCGGCGCGGCCGGTGTCCGTGCAGTCGGGCGCCCGATTGTTCGGCGTGTAAAAGTGGTTATACGAGGTCATGATGAAACTGCCTCGCGACCACTCGCGTCCCCTATCTCCGGCCCATTGGTCGGGCGTGTTGCAGGGCGGTATCGAGATGCTCGGGGGCAGGAATAGCGCAGCGGGCAGGGCCGCGAGGGCTCCGGAGGTGTTGAATACCGCGAATTGCCTCCGCGGATCCGCGGGCCGCGAACTGCCCGGCGAGGTGGCGATGTTGTTCCCCAGGATCGTCTCGCTGAACGCGGCCGTGCCGCTCAGCCCGTCGGTGATCGCGGACAACCGCACGGCACTCGTGTTATAGAACGGCCCGTCGGGCAGGGACTTGCCGGACTGCACGTTGAAGCTGCCATTATTGACCGTCCCGCTACCCGAGTTCGACACGTAGTTCGTCGCGCCGAAGATCGACGGATCTACTCGAAGCTGCCCGTCGCTAGGGCAGAGGAACGTTTGGACGACGACCGACTGAGCGGTGATGTTGGCAGGGTGTGGCGCCTGGCTCACGAGCGATGGGAAGGAGAAGTTGATCGCATTGTACATGTTTGCCGCCTCGATGTAGTTGAGCATCGACGCGAGCGAAGACCACAAATAGGGATAGCCGAAGCGGCCGGCCGGTAGGACCGCCTGCGCCCCTTCATAGTTGTGCAGCGCCAACCCGAGTTGCTTGAGGTTGTTCGTGCATTGCATACGCCTGGCCGCCTCGCGGGCGGCCTGGACGGCCGGAAGTAGCAGCGCGATGAGGACGGCGATGATCGCGATCACTACCAGCAATTCAATCAATGTAAAGCCTCGACGGCGAAGCATTCGGACGACTCCTGGAATGTGCTGATGCTCAGGGCGGGGATTGGCGTGAAGCCAACGACCCATCAGGCCGCGGAACATGGGGAATGTCGATGATCAAAGGACGGACGATGCCCGGACGCCTTGCGCAATGCCGCGCGCAGTCGGTGTGACGTCTAGGGCGAGGGCCTGGGCTCAGGCGATGTCCGCGACTTCCGGTGGCTCATCGAGGCGAGAAGCCCGTCGTGCCGGCATGACGCACGCGGGATCCGGTGGCGGGAGGAGATCGGTCATGGCCGGCAAGAGGCCGCGACAAGCCATCAGGGCGATGAACTTCCCTAATGGGTCGCTCGATATCGAATTGGGCAGGCCAGGATCGTCGCAGGGTGCCGAGTTCAAGCAGGGGCCGAATGAGGGCTTCGATGACGCCTTGCGCTCATGAGTCGAGGTTGATGGGGTTTTCGCCGTCCGCGGCCCGCAGCAACAGGAGGCCCCGTTGCAACCCCTGCAATGGCAGAACCGCGCATGGTCATCGAGCTCCTCCGCCGAGGTGGTGGCCGACGTGACCGACGAAGCTGTCGCCTCTCCCTGCGAGAACATACCGAGGACGAGGACGACCGCCGGCAAAAGCCGGCGGGCGAGATCGTTGACCTCGAATATGCGCGGGCGAGGGAGCATTTGCAGAGGGCTCATCTTGCGGGAAAATCAGGGTCTAAGCGGGCATGCACGGCAAGCTATTTTCCTATTTGCGGACGCCCTGCGTCAATCCCATGTCTCGTTTCATCGGCGACGAAGTTTTCGAAAATAACGCACATGTCAAACTTGAACTTAAATTTTTTTAAAAACATAGCTAAAGGCAACCATTTAAATGGTTTTCGCGAGTAATGATCGGCGATCGCCGCTTGATCGCTCTTGCAGGAATGAGCCATGCTCCGATCTCGGCAGGCCCCGGGGCATCGGGTCAGGACCCGGCCCGGAGCCTGCCCGATCAGGGCCGTTCGATCAACCCTTGTGGGCCTTGTGGCAGGCCATGCAGGATGTCGAGACCTTCGTGAACGCCTTGCTTGCCTCCTCCTTGTCCTCCTTCTTGGCGGCGTCGTCCATCGCCTTCGACGCATCGTAGTAGGCGTCGGCTAGCTTCTTGAACTCGGCCTTTTCGCCCTTGGGCGGGTCGTTCTTGGCCATCGCGGCGCCCAGGATCACGAAATCCTTGGTCACGTCCTGCACCGACTTCCAGTCGGGCGCGTCCGACTTGAATGCGGTCTTGAGCTTGGCCAAGGGAGAGTTGGAACCTTTGTGCAACTTCTGCATCACTTCCTTGATCGTTGCCGTCTTCTCGTCTTCGGCCACGACCATCCCGGACGCCATCAGGATCGCGATGGTACCTGGCACGCTCATCAATCGTTTCATCTCTGCACTCCAACTTCCAGAGGTACTAGGAAAGGGAACTCTTGCGGACTTCGCCCGGGGCTACGGCTCCCGGGTGATCACCTCGAACTCCTTGCGCCGGGGCCGGAAGGCCGCGAGCATCGCCGGACTGCTGGCACGAGGCCCGCCCACTCGACAGGGAAGGATCCTCCGCCTCAGTGCCCATGATGTTGCGGGCCGTGATGCTTGGCCTGTACCAGGGCATACCACTGGTCCACTGCGGACCAGTTGACGATGCTCCAGAAGGCCTTCACGTAGTCGGCCCTGACGTTCTTGTACTTCAAATAGTAAGCATGCTCCCAGACGTCGAGCACGAGCAGCGGGATCGCCCCCCAGGCGACATTCAACTGGTGGTTGCGCACCTGGAGGACGACCAGCCGGCGGGCGACCGGCTCGAACGCCAGGACGCCCCAGCCGTTGCCCTGGACCTGGGTGGCGGCGGCGGAGAAGTGGGACTTGAGCTTGTCGAGGGAGCCGAAATGCGCGTCGATGTCCGCGGCGAGCGAGCCTTCGGGCTTCCCTCCCTTCGGGCCCAGACCTCCCCAGAAGATCGAGTGAAGGGTGTGACCGCTGACGTTGAATGCGAGCTTCTCCGACCATTCGGAGACGGCGGCCGGATCGATCTTGCCCTCGCGGATCTCGGCCAGCTTCGCCAGCGCATCGTTCGCCCCCTTGACGTAGGCGGCGTGGTGCTTGTCGTGGTGGAGCTTCATCGTCTCGGCGTCGATCGAAGGCTCCAACGCGTCGTATCCATAGGGCAACGGCGGCAGCACGTACTCGCCGCCATGACCTGCGGAGGCGGCCAGCGTCTTCTGGATCGGCCCCCCGTCGGGGACGACCCCGTGCCCCACTGCCTGCCCCTGGGCGGAGGCGGTGGCCGGCATGAAGCCGGTCGTGCCGAGCAGGCCCGTTGCCCCGGCGAGGGCGGACCGCCGTGTGATGCGAGCGTTCATCGTGATGACTCCTCGGTGTTGGCAAAGGGAAACAACGCGAGAGGGCTCCCCGCGCGGGGGCGCCCGAGGTTCAACGCGGCCCTGATGGGCGTCGCGTTCGGTCGGTGCTTCTTCCGCGCGATCAGTCGGACGAGGCGGAGTGCCTGCTGCCCGTAGTCGGCAATCGCGACGGGTTCCTCGTACCGGATGATCTCGAGATCGGCGAACAGCTTCTTCAACTCGTCGGTGTCGAACACAACCCCGTCGCCGATCGGGCCGGTCTTCGTGGCGTCCCGATGGAAACCCTCGATCACGAGCAGGCCCCCGGGCTTCAGCGCCGCGCCAATTCGCCCTTCCAGGCCCCGGGGGTCCATATAGATGACCGCGACTAAGTCCCAGCGGCCCGCGCCCCAGTCGAACTCTTGGGCGGTCTGGAGGACGGGCGTGATGCGGACCTTGGACTGCAAGGCCGATCGCCTCGCGATGGCCAGCCCCACCTCGGAGGTATCCATCCCCGTCACGTCCCAGCCGAGTTCGGCCAGGTAGACGGCATTTCGCCCCTGGCCCATCCCCACATCCAGGGCCTTGCCTGGCATCCGTCCCCGGACTGCGTCCGCGAGCAAAGCATTGGGCGCCGGGTTGAACCCGGCGTTGCGGCGGAAGACGTCGTTCCATCGCGCGGCCTCGCCCGCGACGCCCGCTGGCGCCCTCTGGGAATGGGCGATCCGCCAGTGTCCGCCCTGACGAATCCAGAACGTGCTGACGAACGCCTCTTCGATGAGTTTCCCGTCCGGGCCCGCCGGCCCGGTGAACCCGGTCATCACCGCGGAATCGCCGTCGACTCGAACATCCTGATCGCGCCAGGCTCGTGGCGTTGCAGCCGCCGGCCGGCTGGCTTTCCGGGCCCGGACGCGGGCCAGATAGTCCGACCTGGAAATCGAGGCGACGCCCCCGGGCGCCGGGATCACCGAGACACAGCCCTCCGTCATGAGTCGTCCGAGGGCGTCGGCGTCCAGTCGATCCAGCGCCTGGAAGAATTCCTCGGCGGCGCGGGCAACCTCGGCCGAGGGCCCGGGCGTGTTTTCCTGCGCCCGAGCGACTGCCGCCGTGAGCGTGGCGATAGACAGCACGGCAATCCACCCCCTCCCGACGGGGCGAGGAAGTGCAGATTGGATTTTGTTGAAAATATCGCCTACATGATAAATCTGCCTATATTTCTTCATAATGCTTTGTCTCAGGCCTGATCGGATGAATTCCCGACGGGGCGGTTGCCCGTATGGGCCTCGATCCATGCGTTTTCCGCTCTCGGCCTCATCTCACTCCTTCCCTTCCGCGCGGGTTCACTCTCTTCGCGATCTGCTCGACCCGGGCGTTGTAGTCGCGGAACATGTCGCGCGTCATCGAGACGACCTCCTCGGGCGCTTTCGCCTCGCAGCCCGCATCCAGCGGCGGCCGGGGGTCGTACTCGGAGAGGAATTGGGTGACCTGGGCGTATTCGGTCCCCCGGAGTTTCTGGACGAGCGTCAGGCCGAAGTCGATGCCCGAGGTCACCCCCGCGCCGGTGACGCGGTTGCGGTCGATCACCACGCGCTCGTCCACCGGCCTGGCGCCGAAGAGTGCGAGCTGCGACCGGGTGGCCCAGTGCGAGGTGGCCCGGTAGCCGTCGAGCAGGCCGGCGGCCCCGAGGATGATCGAACCGGTGCAGACGCTGGTCACCCACTCGGCCTTCTCGCCGCGAGACTTGACGAAGCGCCGGACGGCCGGGTTCTCCGCCGCGTCCAGGGTCGCTTCGGAGCCGCCCGGAACGAACAGGATCGAGAGCTTCTCGGGGCAATCGGCGAAGGTCGTGGTGGGGACGACCTTCACCCCCGAGTGGGAGGGGACCGGGTCGGCCTCCTCGGCGACCAGCAGGACCTTGGCCCCCATCAGGCTTCCGAACATATGCTGGGGCCCGAACAGGTCCAGGGCCGTGAATCCGGGGTAGAGGAGCATGGCGATCGTCTCGTCGCCCATCCAATCGGCACGATCGTGGGCTGATTTCTCGGCATGGGCCTTGGCCCGGCTCGCGCTGTCGTCCCCATCGGCATTGCGGGCGGACACGACGGCGGCGGCCAGTGTGCCCAGAATCATCTCGCGTCGGGTCTTCATGGTTGAGGCCTTTTCTTGTTGTATTCGGGTGCAAATGGTTGGGCGGACCTGGGCACGTCGAACGTGCCGAGGTCGTTGGCACCGGATCGAATGACCGCTTCGCAAAACGGCCGGTCCACGCTGGCGTAGCGGCCGGCGAAGCGGTCGGCTTTAAGCTTCCCGGGGGGGCCGAATCCCGTCGGCGGCGGCCAGGTCAGTATCACGGCGTAACGCCCCTCGGGGGCTCCAGGCCGGCCGGAGGTCTCGAGGACGAAGCCGCCATCCGTTCCGGTCGTGGCGTGCGGGTTCGGTGTGATCGTCGGCAATCCCAGGGCGTGGAAGCGCACCCGCACGCCGGCGGCCGGCTTGTCGCCCATCCGGACTCGCCCCGTAGCGGGATGCAGAATGGGGCCAACCGGCCCCCGATCGCAGCCCGCGGACAGAAGGAGCAGCGCGAGTGTGGTGACGCATCGCGTCGATTGGATTCTCAATAGTCCCCCACGATCTCGCCGCCGTTGTAGCTACACAGGGCGGCGAAGGTGGACTGATTGACGGACTCCTTGAGGAAGCGGACCGAACCGTCGGTGAGGGCGATGTTCACCCCGCCGGGGTGAAAGCTGAAGGGAGACTGGATGTTGCTGCAATTGATCCGGCAAGTGGCGTTCTGCGGACGCGGGTCAGCGTAATAGGGGGTCAGCCCGTCGCCCGAGCACGGGTTGAATCCCGAGCCGACGAGCCCGGCCCAGATCGCCTGCTGGAGTTGGGCGTTGTCGGGGTCGGCCGCGGTCATCGTCGTGCCGGCGCGGCCACCGTGCGAGTATCGGGTCGGCCGCCCGGCCTGCTCCGTGTACAGCATCGTGTTGGAGAGGCCGTCGGTGATCGAGGCGAAGCCGAGCGTAGAATTGACACCCATGCCGTAAGTAGCCGAGTCGGCGAAGGCGTTGAAGAGGCCGGTGACGTAGGGCATATCCGTCGAACCGGCCGGCAGCGGCCCCGCCGCGTAGGTGACGCCGTTGTAGTCCGACACGGCCGCAGTCGGGTTCCAGGGCGGGATGGTGTTGAGGCCGACCCAGCCGGCGACGATGTTCATCCCCGGGGCGGTCCGGTATGCCCCGGGCGCGGAGGGGCATACGAAGGTGTTTATCTGGGTGAGGACGACCGTCTGGTTGGCCTGGGCGAAGTAACCGCCGCCGAAATTATAGCCGCTGTAGAGTGCCCGCTGCTCCATCGCCGGGAGCATCATCGTGAGCGGCCCCTCGATGGCGATGCCGCTGAAGGCGGCGGGACTGGCGAAGATCATGTAGCCGGGCGGGATGCGGTTGTGGGTGTCGTGATAGTTGTGGGTGGCCAAGGCGATCTGCTTCAGGTTGTTGGTGCATTGCATACGCCTGGCCGCCTCGCGTGCCGCCTGGACGGCGGGTAGGAGCAGGGCGATCAGGACCGCGATGATCGCGATCACCACCAGGAGCTCGATGAGCGTGAATCCTCGACGACGGAACATCTGATGACCTCTGATAGACGTATATGCCAAGTTCGGGACGTGGACTGGCGTGAAGCCAGCGGCCCGAGGGACGCGGGTGTACGAAAGCCAAGCATCGTCATGCGTCAAGGTGGCGCGATCCAGGAGCACCGCGCAGGGGCGGGCCCGGTCCGGCATCAAGCATAAGACGGCATGGATTTAGCCGACGGTCCCGCGTTCCGGAGGGTCATCGATCCGGGAGAGGATGCGGGGAGGGAGGAGGCAGCGGGAGTCGGACGGCAGGAACCGGCCCGCGACGGGGGCGGCCAGAAGCCCGCAGAGGGTGAAAGTCACGGCCTTGCCGAGCGGCCCCGATGTGGCGACCCCGGGCACGGCCGGATCGCCGCAGGGGGCGTCCTTGATGCAGGGATTCGGATCGAAGGGGTTCGGGGCGGCGGGCTTCGAGCCGGGGCGGCTCGATGCTTCCGCCCGCCGCGCGCAGCAGCATGAAGCTTCGCGACATCGATTGCCGCATCGGCAATAGCGGCTGTGCCCCTCGTCGCCGCGCGAAGCCTTCGAGATCGAGGCCGCGATGGACTCCGAGCCCCATCCGCAGGCGAGGACGAGCACGACCGCCGGCAATAGCCTGCGGAGGCAAGTCTGCAACCCACGATGTAGGTAGGGGTGGTTCATGCGGCGTTTCGAGGCGGAGTGGGCCAACTATCTCGATTCTAGCTCAGGTTCCCATCTTTCAATCTGTCGCGGCCCGG
Organism: Singulisphaera chitinilytica; assembly: GCF_049331405.1. Lineage (NCBI taxonomy): Bacteria > Pseudomonadati > Planctomycetota > Planctomycetia > Isosphaerales > Isosphaeraceae > Singulisphaera > Singulisphaera chitinilytica. The sequence continues at coordinate 2,402,865 of NZ_CP186274.1, read as the reverse complement.
GTCAAGGGGCCGGATGAAGAGAAAAATCACAAGAACACGGGCTTACATAGAAACATCAAATCAAATCATGGCGATCTCGTCGTGATTCGGCCCGGGGGAGTTCAACCTCAGGGTAAACCCGTTTAGTCCGGGATCGCTTATGCGATCGCGATCTCATTCAGGCTGCCGAGCACATCTCATCGGAAGGTGGGCTTACCCGTATCCTCGGCCTGATGAGCGCCGACACGCCATGATTCCTCACATGGACGCCGAACCCTTGCCTGCTGCGAATGCCATCGGTAGGATCCCGTAGCGGCCGGTGTTACGGATTTCGGTTTCGTAATACCGAGCTGGTCCCCCCACCGGACAGGGATGTAGTCGAGGACTTTAGGTCGCACTTGATGTTGGGATGGCTATGAAAGAGCGCCGTGGATTCACATTGATCGAACTCTTGGTGGTGATCGCGATCATCGCCGTGCTCATCGCCCTGCTGCTTCCCGCCGTCCAGGCGGCACGCGAGGCCGCGCGGCGGATGCAATGCACCAACAACCTGAAGCAACTCGGGCTGGCGTTGCACAATTATCACTCGACGATCGGCGCCTTCCCGTCGGCCGGGTGGGTGGCGCCGATGAACAACTGGTGGGTGGCGAACAATCTGACGGCGCCCGGGCATTTCCGGTACTCTTCGCTGCTCCAGCTCCTGCCCTATCTCGAGCAGGGCGCGGCTTCGAATTCGATGAACTTTCAGCTCCCGCTGTACGACATCGACGGCGTCGACATGCCGCAGAACACGACCGTGTATCAGATGCAGGTGACCTCGTTCCTCTGCCCGAGCGACGTCCGGAGCCAGCGCAACGGCAACGAGGCACCGTGTAACTATGCGGCGTGCTCGGGTAACGGCCTGCCTGGGGGCGACGGGTTGCCGGGCTCCTTCGGCAAGCCCAACGGGATCCTCTACCTCAACTCGACGACCAGTATGGCGAACGTCACCGATGGGACGAGCCAGACGGCCATGATGAGCGAGAGCCTCGTCGGGCCCAACTCCGCGACCTCGCCGAACCCGCAAGAAGTGATGGTCCAGCTCACGCTGACACTCTCGTCGCCCGCCGACATCTTCAACTACGCCCCGCTCGTCCCGGCCGACTGCCAGGCCTCGACCAACTATCGTTACGACCGCCACACCAACTGGATCGACGGCGACTACCGCCACACCATGTACGACCACTACATGGCGCCCAACAGCCCGCTCTACGACTGCCTTCGCGGCCCGCAACACGGCTGGCGGACGGCCAGGAGCCGGCACCCCGGCGGCGTGAACTCCCTCTTCGCCGACGGGAGCGTCCACTTCCTCAAGAACTCGGTGAACCTCGCCGCATGGCAGGCCATCGCCACGGTCGCGGGCGGCGAGGTCGTGAGCTCGGATTCTTATTAACGGGATCAATGAAGATGCGCCTGACAACCTTGCATCTCGCAGCGTTGATCGTCGGCCTTTCGGCCGAGGGCGTACATGCCCACGAGTTGTGGTTCCAGCCGGCGGGAGTCCATGCGGGCGTCGTACGGCTCACATTCGCCGACACCCCCGCACCCGGCGAAGCGGAGCGGGCCGCCGAGATCGCCCATACCAGGGTTTGGGGCGACGGTCAGCCGCTGGAGGTCAAGCGTCTGCCCGACGGCCTGGAGGCTCGCCTCACTTCGCCGCGAGCAAGCGTGTTGAGCGCCTATGCGGATCGCGGGATCGTCGACTACATGGGCGACTCCTTCGTCATCAGGCTGGCCGCCTATTCCCAGTCGCGCCCGATCAAGGCAGGCGCCGTACCTGGACTCGGCCTGGATGACGATCAAGTCAGGCTCTTGCTCGTAACCGACGATTCCGGGCGGGCCGCGATCCGTGCCACCTGGAGGGGGAAGCCCGCCGTCGGTGCGACCCTCCAAATCTTCGAGGGCGGGCCGCCGCGGGAAGTCCGGACCGACGACCGCGGCCAGATCGATTGCCCGGACGTGACCAAGCACCCGGTATCGCTCCTCGCGGCGCTCAGGGATGAAACGCCCGGTAAGCGTGACGGCAAGGGCTACAGTCATGTCCGGTACAAGGCGACGCTGACGGTCGAGGCCGACGCCGGTATCGCCCAGGTCGGCCCATCCACGGCCGAGCGCCTCGCTCGCGTGAAGGAAATCCACGGCGGTGCGGGCCCCTGGGCCGTCGTCGGTTATCGGATCGGTGAGCGTGCCCTCAAGGAGCTCGGGCTGTCCCGCCACAGCCTCTCGTTGCGGGTCGTCCACCATTGCCCGCCCAAGGTGCAGTATTCGTGCATCGCCGACGGACTCCAGGCCTCGACGGGGGCCAGTCCCGGCAAGCTCAACCTGAAGGTCGAGGAAGCCACGATCCAGGACTTGAAGACGGTCGTCGAGGATCGGAAGAGCCAACGATCCCTGACGTTCGTCCTGCTGCCCGAATTCGCCGAATCGATCCGCGATATCCCGCCCGATCGATTCGAGGCGGAGGCTCGACGGGTTGCCGAAATGCCCGACGCGTCGATGTTCGTCGTGAAGGAATCCGTGTCGAAGGCCAATTGAATTAAAGGGTTGATCGATGGGATGGGCCGGTCGTCGTCTCCGACTCTTCGGACGACCGGCGACATCTCCAGGAGAGAGGGCCAGGCCTTCCAGGTAGACCGTTCGGTGATCCGTGCCGAGGCTGATTGACAACGAAGTTTCGTACTCACAACGAGGAAAGCTTCGTGTCCATCGAGAAGGCCGGTCAAGGCGAGCTGGACGAATTGCATAAACTCATGTCAATTAGTTTCGAAAACTCCGAGTTCCTCTATCTTCAGGCCAAGCGAATCGGGGTTTCCGATCCCGTCATCCTCGTCGCGACCTCCGACGGCCGAACAGCGGCGGAGAAATCGGCCGCCTTCGACGGCGAGGAGGCCTATAGGAGCTTGCTGGAAGGTGCGGTGATTCGCCGTCGCATCGCCAGCGACAGCATCGAGCCGATCACGGTGACCGTCTTTCCTCGCGAGGTCTTATCCCTCCGATTCGAGGAAAGCGGCCACCCGGACCTGGCCGAGACGATCGACATGCCCGCGACGCAGGGGAAGATGACACTCTTGCTGATGAAGGCCGACGACTATCGTTTCGTCGAGCGGGATGCTCCCGGCGAAACGTGAGGCTTCCCGTCGGCGCGTCCGATCAGGGTCAACCCCTCAGGCCTCAGCCTTCCTCATCCTTGCCGATCGAGGCATCGATCAGCCCCCTTGCTTCCTCAGGGCGGGCGGAACACTCCAGGAGCGCCGTGAGCACCAGAGGCACGACGATGGTCGCGTCGGATTCGATGACGAACATCGGCGTGTCCTCGGTCAATTTGTCCCAGGTGATCTTCTCGTTCGGGGTCGCGCCCGAGTAGGAGCCGTAGGAGGTCGTCGAGTCGGAGATCTGGCAGAAGTAGGCCCACGGCTTCGCCGCCTGCTCGAGGTCGTACTTGATCGACGGGACGACGCAGATCGGGAAGTCGCCGGCGATGCCGCCTCCCACCTGGAAGAACCCGACCCCTTCGCCCGCCGAGAGTTCTTGGTATCGGTCATAGAAGTCGGCCATGTACTCGATGCCCGACTTCGCGATGCTCGCGTCGCACTCGCCGAACTTGACGTGCGAGGCGAAGATGTTGCCGAAGGTCGAGTCCTCGTAGCCGGGTACGACCAGCGGCAACTTCGCGCGTGCCGCGGCCAGGAGCCAGCACTGCTCGGGGTCGCCCTCGTACAGGTGGTCCTCGCCGATGGCAAGCACGAGGTCATAGAAGTATTCGTGCCAGAACCTGCGGGTGCCGCTGGACGTGGCCTGCTTCCACATCGGCACGAGGATCTTCTCGACCGCCCGGAAGGCCTCGTCCTCGGGGATGCTCGTGTCGGTCACCCGTCGCATCCGCTGCCCGAGGATCCGGGAGTCGTCGGCCTTGGTGAAGTAGCGATAGTCGGGGAAGTCCTTGTAGCTCCGGTGGGCGACCAGGCGGAAAAGGGATTCCTCGAGGTTGGCTCCTGTGACCGACATCCCGTGGATCAGCCCCGCCCGGATCGCCGGAGCAATCGTGATCCCGAGCTGCGCCGAGGACATGGCGCCCGCGACCGCCCAGAACATCCTCCCCCCCGACTCGACGTGCCGCCAGTACGCGAGGGTCGCGTCCCTGGTGGCCCGCGCGTTGAAGTTCTTGAAATTCTCGAGGATGAATTTAAGAGTGTTCATGATTGGAAATCCACCAAGGTCCGCCGCGCCTGCACCCGCCCGCGGCAGGCACGGGGTAGCTTGCAAGGGGCAAGCCGGTCAGTGTTACGAATCGTGAAATCGTAACATTGGACGGTGAATGGTGCCAGACTCATTGGTCTGCGTGCCCGGCGAAGGAGTGCGAGCGGCGGGGTCCATCCCATTGCTTATGGCCAACGCGCCCGGTAGGATCGCGTCGAGACGCTGGTGTTACGAATTAGTAATTCATAATACCAATCTGTCGGATCGACACACTTCGTGCCCACACCCCCCTGATCCTATTAGGGTAGAAGAATGCGAAATCGCCGCGGATTCACATTGATCGAGCTGTTGGTCGTCATCGCGATCATTGCCGTCCTGATAGCCCTGCTCTTGCCGGCCGTGCAATCGGCGAGGGAGGCGGCGAGGCGGATGCAATGCACGAACAACCTCAAGCAAGTCATGCTCGCGACGATGAACTACGAGAGCTCCCAGGGCTCATTGCCGAACGGGAAATGCGTGTGGCCGAACCCGCTCGACCCCACCATCCCCGAGGAGCACATGGGCTGGGGGGCCTTCGCGATCATCCAACCATTCCTGGAAGGCTCGCCGGTCTATAACAGCATCAACTTCACCATCGGCCTGCTGGGCGGGCCGGGCCAGGGGTACGCGTACTGGCCCCAGAACATGACCTCGTACTCGACGAGCCTGAGCTTCCTGCTCTGCCCCAGCGACGGATACCCCGAGGGGGTTCTATCGTCCTCGACCACGCCCTTCAAGGCGGGCAGTTACATGATGATCAGCGGCGCGGGGGAGACGGTTGACGGCATCCCCGGCAATGGGACGAAAGCCACCGGAGTGCTCTTCACCAACTCGTTCATCAGGCTGTCGGCCATCACCGACGGATCCTCGAATACGGTCGTCTTCTCCGAGAGCCTCCGAGGGCCGGGCAGCCCCGGGAACTACGAGGTCGCGGCCGGCACGTCGATCGACGTGAAGCGTTTCCTCAACAACGCGGGCATGGGCTCGGGCAGCGGCGGCGACTGCAACGCCCCGATCGCCCAGAGCGCGATCAAGATGGGGGCCTGGTTCGCCGGGAACTACGAGGACGGCAACATGGGGAATACCGCCCTGCCCCCGAATACGAGGACCATGGACTGCACCTTCCACAGCTCGGCTGCCCCCTGGAAATCGGCCCGGAGCAACCACCCCGGGGGCGTCAACGCCGCGTTCGTCGACGGGCATATCGCCTTCATCAAGGATTCCGTCAACGCGCCGACCTGGCGGGCTCTCGGGACCCGCGCCGGTGGCGAAGTCGTCTCGGCCGACTCGTTCTGAGCGGGGAAGAGTGAAGCATGATCCGCTCGAGAACATGGCCGATGGTCGCGACGACGCTGCTTGCCATCGCCCTGGCTGCCGGGTGCGACCGGCCTGCCACGGTGCCGACGGAGGCCGGGGTGGACAATACCGCCCTGGCCGACCTGATCCGGGGCCTCAAGCTGCGAGATGCCGCGGCCCGCTCCCGCTGCGCCATCACGATCGGCAGGATGGGGCCGGCCGCCAAGGAGGCCGTGCGGGCCCTCACTGCGGCTCTCAAGGACCGGGACGCGGGCGTGCGAGCCGCCTCCGCCTATTCGCTGGGCCAGATCGGGCCGGAGGCGAAAAGCGCCCTGACCGCCCTGGAATCGCTGAAAGGACAGCCGGCCACGCGTGAGGTTGCGACGAAGGCGATCGAAAAGATCGGCGGATGACGTGATCAGCCCGCGAATCTCCCCGCTCGACACGATCGACCGTGCAAGTCCTGCCTGAGCACGATCCCGGAGTGATACGACTGTCGTTTGAATTCTTGGCAAAAGGCGCCAGGTCCGCTCCCTGGCTCGAAAGCTCATGACGATTCCCCCTTGACCGCAAGTCGATTGAACTCGAACATGATGCCGCGAGTCATGCCAGACTGAACCCGCCTGATCGCCCCAAGGGAAAGTCGCCTCGTGCCTGAAGCCCTCCGAACTCCTCGGGCAATTCGATCTCTTCGACGGCTATTGCCGGCGTTGGTGTTCGCCTTTTGCCTGGCGTGGACGTCCGGGGGCTCGGCATCGACGGTGACGTCGCGGAAAGGGACGGACTCGGGATCGCATGCCCACTACTGCAAATGTGGTACATGCCGCGGCGCATCCTGCTGCTGCGGACCTCGGGAACGCGAGGCCCGCCCGCAGCCGGCGGATACGCCAGATCCGCCCGCGACGCCGGATGGGCCCTGCATGGGGGCCGCACCCTGCGGCGACCCTGGCCTACCGAACGTCCCTTCCTCCGACCCGATGAGCAAAGCGGCTCAGCTCGTGGAGGGTAAGGCTCTCGCTCCTAGCCTTTCACACCGACTCCCCTCGGTCGACCCGGCCGATCTGGCGCCGGAACCGCGTGCTTCTCGCCTCGACGATCCCCCGGAATCCCCATCCCTCGCCTGATCTCGGGCTTTCATCATCGCGGCCGTGACCCGTTCGCTCGGCGCCCGAGCGCCTACGGGAAAGGTCCAGCTACGTAGTTTCCTCCAGCCTCTATACGCCGGCGGCGGCCAATCGGTCGTCAGCCCGGGTGGCACCACGCACCGCGTTCATATGTGGGATTATTCCGATGCGTCGCCGAGCTTTCACGCTGATTGAATTGTTGGTCGTCATCGCGATCATCGCGGTGCTCATCGCCCTACTACTCCCGGCCGTCCAGGCCGCCCGCGAGGCGGCCAGGCGAGCTCAATGCACGAACAATTTGAAGCAACTGGGGCTGGCACTCCATAACTATGAGTCGACTTTTTCAGCGCTGCCGCCGGGCAGTCTTGCAAATCCGCTCGTGTTTTCCGCGCAGGCGAGACTGCTGCCGTACCTGGAGCAAGCCAGCCTTCAGAACCTACTGGACTTCTCCGTCCCTCCGTTGACGTCGGTTACAGCCGGACCGGGATACGATCCGGCAGCGATCGCACGCAATGACAGCGCCGCCAGGATAAGCCTCAGCGTGATGCTCTGCCCGAGTGACAGCAGCAATCGAGTCCCGGGTTCCCAATATGGTGGCATCAGCTATCCCGCATGCTTCGGCTCTGCAATCAACGGGACCGCGAGTGAAAATGACCCGAATTTCGGGCGACCCAGAGATGGAGCGGACGGGGTCATCGTTTCCCGACGATGCACCCGATTCGCGGAGATCACCGATGGCCTCAGCAATACCGTCGTCTTCGGCGAGCAACTGCTCGGCGATGGTGTCGATACCGCTCCGACGAGCAACGACTATCGCCGTCGGGTGATCCAGCTGGGCGGAGGGGCACAGACGACCCCCACGAATTGCGCCGCCGGTTCGGATTGGACGGGCGGGCGGGGCGAAAAGTGGGTCTGGCACGCGAACACGCTCTATAACCACTATTACGGGCCGAACTCAAAATCTCCCGACTGCCACTCCAGTTCTCGAGGCTGGTTCCTCACGAGCGCCAGGAGTGCACACGTCGGCGGTGTGAATATCGCGCTTTGCGACGGCAGGGTCCAATTCGTGAAGGACAGCATCGACCTCAAGATTTGGCGTGCCCTGTCGACCCGTGCGGGTGGAGAGGTCCTTGGCGAGTTCTGACCCCCTGGCCAGTATTGGGTTAGGCCGTGGGTGAGGGACTCGAGAGGTAGCGCCCAAGGCGTGATTCGCAGAATTCATGAGCCCTGGGCGCGCCTCGTTACACCAAGTTCGTCTACCTCGACTTCCTCGTTGCGACTCCGCACTCTTGTCGTTGTGGCTGTTCTCCCTCAAGATCGATCCCGTTAGAAGCTATCGCCGCTGACGACCTCGCCGCCGCCGATAGTGCCGAGGGCCCGCCAGGTATGGAAGTTGACGGTGGCCTTGATGAACTGGATGTGGCCGTCGCCGAAGAGGGCGTTGACGCCGCCGGGGTGATAGCTGCGCGAGGTGATCGCAGCATACGTCGGGCCGCCATCGTCCTCGTCGATCGAGGCGAGGTCCAGGTCGAGCCCCTGGGGGCCGATGACCTTGGTGTTCGGCGGCAGGGCGGTGGTGAAGCCGCCGTGGTAGCTGTCACCCTTGACCCATCGTGTGTGCCCTTCGGCGATCATCTGGCACTGGCCGAACGTCGTGGGGGACGTGATGAGGGCGAGCGATGCCGCAGGGTCGAGCGTGCTGGAGGGGCTGTTGAGGCTCGGGAAGGTCCCGCCGCTGCCGTCGCCGAAGCAATGCCGGAGCTGCGGCTGATAGGTCTTCACCTCCGCGGCGAACACGGTCTGACTCCCGCCGTCGGTGATATCGGCGATCCTCCGGCTCACGTTCGTGGCGAAGGCACTCCGGGTGGGCGGCCCGTTCATCCCGCCGTAGACGTACCAGTCGCCGACGCACCAGGCATAGCTGTTCACGCCGTAATAATAGCCGCGGAAGAGGATCGGCTGTCGCCGGGGCTCGCTCGGGCAGAGGAGCACGTTGAGCGTCATGGAGCCGACCGTCGCCTCGGCCGGGGCGAGATACTTGAAGCTGAAGTTGATCGTGTTGAACATCGCCCCCTGCTCCATGAACGGCAGCAGGCGGGCGCTCGTGCCCCAGTCGAACGCCGTCGCCGGGATGTTCGTGCCGATGCCGGTCTGGATCGACTTCGGCGGGAAGGCCCCGTTGACGGTCTCGTAATTCATCATGCCGAGGCCAAGCTGCTTCAGGTTGTTCGTGCACTGGATGCGCCTCGCAGCCTCGCGGGCCGCCTGGACGGCGGGGAGGAGGAGGCCGATCAGGACGGCGATGATCGCGATCACCACCAGGAGTTCGATCAGTGTGAAGCCACGCTGTCGACGAGTGGACATGATAGGGCCTCGTGGTGCTAAATCGGCTTACAAATGTAAGGGGTGGTCATTGTTTCAAGATCTCTTGGCAAATGGAATACCTGGCAGAAAAATCGCGGGCCCTTGGACCTGCTGAGGGCTGTCTTCGAACCGATCGGTTTGAAGACACATTTCACCGGTTCCCCCTTGACCGCAAGCTCTTTGATCAAGAACATGGCCCTATCGGCGTCGATGGCCGATATCCTGCCCCGCCTCCTCGTTTGAAAGTCGCTTCGTGCGTGACTGCCCGCAGACTCCCTGGTTGATCCGAAGGCTCTGCCGGATGATCCCGGCGGTCGCGTTCGGCATTTTCCTGTGGTGGTCGGGGACGGCGGACGCCTCTCCCGCGACCCTGGGAACGGGCCTTGATCCCGAGTCCCATGCCCACTACTGCAAGTGCGGCACGTGTCGCGGTAAGACATGCTGCTGCGGCCCTCGTAACTCCGAGGCTCGAAAGCAGTCCGCGGATCGTCCGGCGGTACCGTCCGAGACTCCGGACGGGCCCTGCATGGGTGCCGCACCTTGCGGCGATCCGGGCCTCCCGAACGTCCCCTCCTCCAACCCGATGAGCAAGGCTGCCGAGTTGGTCGTGGGCATTGCCCTCGGCTCCGACGCCTCATGCCGACTCCCTGCGGTCGACCCGGCCGACCTCGCGCCGGAGCCGCTCGCCTCCCGGCTCGACGATCCCCCCGATTCCCCATCCCTCGCCTGATCTCAGGCTTGCATCATCGCGCGGCCGTGACCCGTTCGCTCGGCGCCCGAGCGTCGCCAGCGAAGGTCTAGCTACGTCGTGTGCTCCCTCCTCTCCACTCCAGCGGCAGCCGGTCGGCTGTCAGCCTGGGTGGCATCACGCACCGCGTCCATACATGGGGATTCTTCAGATGCGTCGCCGAGCTTTCACGCTGATCGAATTGCTGGTGGTGATCGCGATCATCGCAGTGCTCATCGCACTGCTCTTGCCCGCCGTCCAGGCGGCACGCGAGGCCGCGCGCCGAGCCCAATGCACCAACAACCTGAAACAGTTGGGCATTGCTATGCACAACTATCATTCGTCGAATAACTGTTTTCCCGTCGGATTCCTCTATCCGCAGAACACGACGGGCTTGCCCGTGCCGGCGTTGCACTACCGATGGTCGGTCCTGGCCCAGATGACCCCGTACCTGGAACAGACCAACGTCTACAACGCGTTGAACATGAACTTCCCGCTGGCCGCCGGCCCGGCCGGCGTCTACGGTGTCGGCCCGTGGACGGCGTTCATGGAAAACACGACCGTCACCGGGGCCAAGGTGAATTTCTTCCTCTGCCCCAGCGACGCCACCCCGCCGCCGACGACGATGCCCGGCGGGATCACGTCAGGGCCGAGCAACTACCAGTTCTCGACCGGCGACGGCTCGCCCGGCTCGGCAAATCCGGGGGATGCCGGCCTGACCGTCCCGGCCAATGGCGCGTTCGTGCTCGGGAAACCGCAGTCCATCGCGACGATCACCGACGGCTCGAGCAACACCATCGCGGGCTCCGAGCAGTTGCTCGGCACAGCAGGGGGCGGAGCCTCGACCCAATCGGGCGCGGCACTTCCTCGCGAGGTCCGACGTGCCGCGGCGATCGGGTCGACTCCGCTCTCCGATGCTGGATGTGCGTCGCCGACGGGCTGGCGTCTCGACAAGGGATTCGGCTGGTGGGACGGCGACTATCGTACGACCCTCTACAATCACTACCTCACTCCGAATTCCAGGCTGTTTGACTGCTGGCAGTCCAGCCCGCCCCACAACCCGGCGTGGAAGGCCGCCCGCAGCAATCATCCCGGCGGGGTCAACACCCTCTTCTGCGACGGGCATGTCGGCTTCGCCAAGGACTCGGTCAGCGTGACCGCCTGGCGTGCCCTCTCGACCCGCAACGGCGGTGAGGTTATTTCCGCCGATTCCTACTGATCCCTCGCACCGGAAGCTCGCCGCCAAGCCGGCGAGCTCTCCGGGAGGGCGGGACAATTCCCGGGTCGGCGGCCCTGACTTAACTGCCCGCGGGCAGGAGATATGCCCTTATTTTCCGATGGATCATATCAGAACCAACGCCGTTGTACGGCTCCTTTCGGCCTATCAGAGGCCACACCCCGCCAGCGATCGGCCACACCGGGCTCGGTCCTGGTCATCGTTGCGGATTCGATTTCCGTTTTGTGCTCCTGCTCGGCTCCAGCCGAGACCTGTTCTCCTTCCAATCTGTTAAGCCGCTGCCGGACGAGCCTCTCTCGAACCCGCGCCGTGACCGGCTTCGTCGCCATGATCGTCTCACGGTCCACCGCCCTCCCTGGCATCCCTTCCACCTTATTGGCCTCCCTCAATGACCGAATCTTCGCGGCGAGTTCCGCCGCCGGCGCGCCATCTTCCGGCGGATGCTCCGACAATGCGGCCTTGAGCTGATCTCGCAGCCCGCCCAACTCGCGTAGGAAGGGCTCATGGGCGAAGGGCCTGCCGAGTCGCTCCTCATAGTCTTTGAGCTGCCCTTCCGCGACGACCAAGTCTCTCCGTACATCCTTCGCTTCGGACTCATAGCCGCGGGCGAGACGCTCCAACGTGTTGAGGACGGCACGCGGGCCGGGATGGCCCTTGGCCATCGCTATTTGCCGTGTCGTGGCACCCTCGAGGTAGGCCTCCGGCACGCCGGTTGGGTGCGTGACGATGCCGAAGTCGAGGCCCCGATATTTACCCAGCGGATTGCGCCGTATTCCCAGCACGCCCTCCGGCAGTAGGCCGAGCCTGCGGCCAAGTACTTCCTCCGAAGGCAAGGGGCCGTCATCGAGTGCGGCCATGTCGGCGACCAGGGCCTCGATTCGCTGCTGGTATCGGCGGATTGCATCCGGCAATTCGCGCAGATTCTTTCGGGCGAGATACTGCTCGTCGCGGTGGTTCTTCGCCAGGATCGCCAGCCGCATTAGCTGGGCATCCGCCTCGGCGAGCGTGAGCACGGCCGGGTTGCCCGAGGCGATGGCCTTCACCTCGGCGTAGGAGAGCTCCTGATCGCAGACGTCCGCGGCCTTCCGCACGGCGGACTCCCCGGACATGACCTGGGCGATGAAGCGGGCCTTGGTCTCTAGGGCCTGCCACATGAAGGCGTCGAACGACCCCTCGGTCACGTAGCGGTAGATGGCCACCTCCTCATTCTGATTGCCCTGCCGGAGGATCCTGCCCTCGCGCTGCTCGACCTCGGCGGGCTTCCAGGGGGCGTCCAGGTGGTGCAGCGCCACGAGCCGCTTCTGGACGTTGGTGCCTGTCCCCATCTTCTGCGTCGAGCCGATGAGGATACGCACCGCCCCCGCCCGGACCTTCTCGAACAGGGCGGCCTTCTTGGCGTCGGTGTCGGCGTCGCCGATCGCCGCGATCTGATGGCGCGGGATGCCGAGCGCCATGAGCTTCTCGGCAAGGGCGTCGTAGGCCGAGAATGGGCTCGGGTTGACGCCCAGGTCGCAGAAAACCAGCTGCGTCCCGCGGATCGCCTCCGTCCTCCGCCAGACCTTGAAGGCATTCGCCGCGAGGGCATTGATCTTCGAGCCCGGGAAATCGTCCGTCCCCGCGAGCATCCGGCTGTCGAGGGCCAGCTTGCGGCCGTCCGTCGTGATCGCCAGGGCGTTGTCCTCGCGGGGATCGACCTTCGCATTCCTGATCCGCTCGTAACGCCTCACGAGGCCCGCCTGCAGCTCGGCCTGCTCGGGCGACATCGCGCAGGCGATCGTCAGCGGCTTGCCCCCCTCGAGCTTCGGCCTGGGCAGGTCGAGCTTATCGGCGGTCTGCACGTCGGCGAAGGCCCGGAACATCTGGATGAGTTCGGGAAGGTTCACGAAGCTGGCGAAGCGGGAACGCGGCTTGAGCGTCGCCCCGTCGGGCGAGATTTCCATGGTGTCTATGACCTCGCCGAAGGTCGCGGCCCACGCGTCGAAATGCTCGATGCCGCGGGACGTGAGCCCCTCGGGGTCGAGGAATCGCTGCAGGGTATAGAGCTCGACCATGGTGTTGGACATGGGGGTGCCGGTGGCGAAGGTGACGCCGCGGCCGCGATGCCGCTCGCCCAGGTAGCGTGCCTTCATGTAGAGGTCGAAGGCACGCTCCGATCCGCCCGTCTGGATGCCCGCGACGCGGTCCATTTTGGTGGGGGTCTCGAGGTTCTTGAAATAATGCGCCTCGTCGATGAAGAGCTGATCGACCCCGAGCTCGTCGAAGACGAGCCCGTCATCCTTCTTGTGTGCCGCCTGCAACTCCTTCAACCGCTCCTGCCTGGCGGCCTTCTGCTTCTCGATGGCCTTGATGATGTTGCGGCCCGCCGACGATTTGTCGATCAGCAGGCGCTCGTATTCCCTGATCTGATCGCGCAGGAACCGCTCCTGATACTCGCGGCTCATCGCGATCCGCTCGAAGCCGCCGTGAGTGGTGACGATGCCGTCCCAATCGTTTGCGGCGATCTTCGCGGTCAGCGCCTTGCGCCGCCCCCTCGTGAAATCGTCCTTGGACGCAAGCAGCAGCTTGGCGTCGGGGTAGAGCTGCATGAACTCGCGGGAGAACTGCTCCAGCATGTGATTGGGGACCGCGTAGAGCGGCTTCTGCACCAGCCCGGCCTGCTTCATCTTCATGCCGGCGGCGGCCATCTCGTAGGTCTTGCCGGCGCCGACCGCGTGGGCCAGGAGCGTGTTGCCGCCGGTCATGCAGCGCCAGACGGCATCGACCTGGTGGGCTTTGAGCGCGATCGCCCGGCTCATGCCGGGGAATGCGAGGTGCGAGCCGTCGAATATCCGGGGGCGGAGGTTGTTGTACGTGTCGTTATAGGCCCGCACCAGCCGTTCCGTGCGGCCGTGATCGGAGAAGATCCACGACTTGAAACGCTGCTTGATCAGCCGTTGCTTCTCTCTCGCCGCCTGCGTCTCATCGGGATTGAGGACGCGTTCGTCGCCGTCGGGGCCTCGCACCGTGTCATAGATGGCGGGAGTCTTGGCGTTGAGCGCGAGGTCCAAGAGCGACGTGCCGTTGATCCGGCCGGTGCCGTAATCGGAGGTCGCGGCCACGGAACCGACCGCGCGGTAGTCGGGCTCGACCGACCAGACGGCATCCTTGGCGAGATGGCTGATCCTGACGGCCTCGGCGGGCACGTTGAAGAGCTCCGCGGCGAAGGCCTGGATGTCCGCCTCGGGCACCCACGGCGCTCCGAGATTGGCGTCGATGTCGCCCGGGAGCACGTCCTCGGGCTGCACCGACTTCAGCGCCTCGGCGTTCCTCGCATAGTTGGGCCCGGCGGCCTCGGCGATGCGGAGCTTCTCGCGGACGTCGCCGGACAGATACGCATCGGCCGTCTGCCAGACCTTTGTCTTGGGATCGAGATAGATCAGGTCTTCGAGCTCGGCGGCAATCCTGCCCTCCGGCTTGCCGTACAGGCCGGAGATATAGCGAAGATCGATGCCGCCGGTGCGGTCGAGGGAGGCCAGCAGCCCCTCCTCGGCGGTTCGCACGCGGGTTATGGGCGGCCGCGGGCCCACCACGTCGCGCAGCAGGATCGGGGCCTTGCGGGCCTCCCCGGTGGATTCGTCGTATTCTTCGAGCGCCATGACCAGCATGGCATCCGGATCCTCCCGGAATTTCACGAGGTTGGGCATGCGGCGGACCGTCCCGCCGGCCTTGGTGGTGGTGAAGCTGGTCTTGTTGATCGGGCCGTGCCCGGCCACGAAGCGGTCATAGGCGGTGTTGAGGTCGCGTCGAGCCGCGTGCCTGTGCTCCTCGGGCCAGCCCTCGTTCTGGGATTGGAGGACGCGCCTGGCGAGGTCGCGCAGCCTGATGAGCGAGCCGACCTTGCGGGCCTGCGGGGTGCCGTCCGTCCGCAGGGTGGTGCCGCAATAGACAACCTGCCGGGCGTTGCCGTCTTCGAGCTGGCGGATGACGCGGTCATCGCCCACGAAGAAACTGCCCTCGGTGACGTGCAGGAGCGGCGGCGGGGCGACGAATGGCCGATCGGGAGGCAAGGACCTGGGTGGAGCGCCTGGCACACCCGGCTGCAGATGCGCCCTCTCGGGCACGCCGAGGCTTGCCCGCGGGAGCCGCCCGATCGCCTCTTCGAGCCGGGCGGAGAGGTCTCCTTCGCCCTTCACGCTGAAGCCCTCGCCGCCATAGAGCGTATCCTTGCGGCTCCATCGGCCCAGGACCATTTCGGGGTGGGCCAGGAAGTAGGAGTTGACGGGCACGGCTAGGCCATCGAGCGCGAGCGAGCCGGTCCCGATCCAATCGCCGGCATGCGCCGGTTCCTGGCCAGGCCCGCGCTTCCTCAGGAAGAGGATATCGGCAACGACGCTCGTTCCTTCCCGTTGGAAGGCGTCCGATGGCAGGCGGACGGCGCCCAGGAAATCGGCCTGGCCTGCCAGGAGCTCGCGGGCCCCGGCATTCTGCTTGTCGAGCGTGAAATGGCTGGTCACCACGGCCAGCACGCCGCCCGGCTTCAGCGCCTCCGCCGACTTGGCGATGAAGAAATCATGCAGGGAAAGGCGTCGCCCTCGGAAATCGAGCTTGATGTCGGCGAAGGGGACGTTGCCGATGACGGCGTCGAGCGGCGGCAGCCTGGTGTCGCGAAAATTCTCGATGCGGATGTCGTGATCGGGATGGAGGGCGCGGGCGATGCGACCCGAGACGGAGTCGAGTTCGACCCCGATGTAACGCCTGCCTGCCGGCCCTGCCGCCATGAAATGACCGGCCCCGCATCCGGGTTCGAGGACGAGCGCTCCCTCGCGTATGCCCAGGCGAGTGAGTGCCCCATGCATGGCCGACATGACCTCCTGGCTGGTGAAGAACTGGGAAAATGTTGCCCGCCTCGCGCCGTCATACTCCTCCTGTCTCAGGAGAGCGCGCAGCTCCTCGGCGAGCCCGCGGAAGCCCTCCTTGTATTCGCCGGTGATCGGATCGGGGAAGAGGCAGAGCGCGACCCCGCCGAAACCGCGGAAGCGAGCGAGGACGGCCCCCTGCTCGGCCGTGACCCCCCGGCCCTCGCGCTCGATGTCCCTCAAGGTGCGGATGGCGGCGAGGATGTCGCATGCTTTGGCCTTCTCGCCGGAGACGATGCCGGGAGGGTTACGCGGCACAGTCGCGGCGGGCGGTCCGAGGGAGTCCACCACTTTCGGATCGATCGGAGATGTTTCGGCAGGCCGGGGCGTGAAGTCGAAGAATCCTTGACCGCGGGCGGGCCGGGATTGGCGCCTGCGTCGAAGGTGATCGGACGAACGGTCGAAGGGGTAGGACATGCGGGCCGGGGCGCTGTTTCTAGCTGCATACGACGATTGGAGGTGTTGCGCAATCGCTAAATGCGAGGCCTATCTCCCTGCCCTCCCCGGCTCGCCCGTTAAATGGCCCGACGCTTGAGGCCCACGCACGCAAGATGCGATGACCGCGGCGAGGGATATCCACAGGCAGGACGCGTTAAGTAGGTTATAAATATATTTAAGTTAAACAGTTAGGCGTCCGATATCTCGTTGATAACATTCGGCAAATCGCCGATCCGTGCGCCTAATAGGCCGTGCTCTTGCGCCCAATGGGCCGTGCCGGATTGCGCCCAATAGGCCGAGTCGGTTGCGCCCAATAGGCCGTGCTAATTCACAGGCGGGAGGACGAGCCCCCTGCCCTCATCGCCGCCGGAAACCTGCGCCTAATAGGCCGTGCCGGGCCGGCAGGCGCCCTGGGGGGGCGCTCTCGGCCGATCCTTGCGCGATTTATGATCAAATTCAGGACCTTGCCGGGCGGCAGGCGCAGCGTGGGCCCACGCCTGGTCACGCGGGCGCGGCGAAAAAGGCCCGATTTGCGCCCAATAGGCCGAATCGCTAATCGGTCAAGGCGCTGAATTTCAAGGATTTCGCTACGATCCCTTCCCCGGTACGGCGCCGACGAGGCCGGGGGCTCTCGTAATGCGGATCGGTCGTCAGCAGCGTGTCGCGGCGGACGAAATGCAGGACTTCCTCCCCCTCCTCGTTCTTGTGGGTCAGGCAGGCATATTCGGGCAGGGCGTTCGACTCGACGACCTTGCGCACGTCGATGGCGAAGTCGGAAAAACGCGAGGCGGATCCGGACTTCTCGTAGAGCTGGCGCATGGTGAACTGCCAGCCCATCTCCTGGTGACCGGCATGCTTGCGGGCCACGCGGTAGAGCCAGCGCTCGATGCCCCCGGTGATCAGGAAATAGTCCTCGTGGATGGTGAGCACCCCGCCCTTCATGACGATGCCGTTGAAGAGCCAGTCGGGCAGGGTCAGGGTCATCCCCATCGTGTCCCCGGTCTGGTCGTCGTTGACCTCGGTCCAGCTCTCCAGCCAGTGGAAGGAGGCGGTCTTGTTCTTGCGGCCCTCGGCGCGGATATTGGTCCGCACCGCCGTGTGCGTGAGGCGTTCGAGCGCCGCGCGCAGCCGCTTATAATGCTCACCGCCGGTCGGCCTGCGGATCGATTTCAGGAGGTTGTGCGGGTGGAAGTGCAGCGTCCGGCTGGGCGAGAGCCCGCGATCGAGCGCCTCGGTGATCTGGGTGGAGGCCCAGATGAGGATGTCGGCGTCCCAGATGGTCGCCAGGCCGAATTTCGGATTGGCGCTCACCTCGACCCACACATCCCCGACATGGTATTCGATCGGGGCATAACGCGTCTTCTTGGCCAGGCTGAAGAAGGGACGCTCCATCGTGTCGCGCTGGTCTCGGATCGGTATGTCCGCGAAGCTCGCGGCGAATAGGTCGGGCTGGTGATCGCCCCGGGGCGGAAGACGTCTCGACATGGTATGCTTCTTCGTTGATTGGCTCAGGAGCCATGCCCCCGCCCCTCGCAGGATGCCGACGCGGGCGGGATGCTCGGGCTCCCGCCGACCTTAGACCTCCCGCCCTCATCATTCAAGGGAAACGTGAATCGATGGCAGGAGGTGTCCAGCAGGGGGCCGCCTTCGATGCGAAGGCCCGCTCAGGCCAGGTATCCGTTCGCGCGCAGCCAGGGTTCGATGGCTTCCTCCAGGATGTCCTGCAAGGTATTCGGCTCGACGCCCGCGAGCTGGCGTTCGAGCGATGCGCGCTTGAGGGCGGTGGCCAAGTCGGCACGCATGCGCGTACTGATCGGCACCCTCCCCTGCACGGGCGGGGCCGCGGGCAGCGGGGGCGTGGCCGGCGCAGTCTCCTGCGCGGCAGCCCCGCGGGCACCGTAGACGAATTCCTCCTCCTTCGCCTTGATCGGATCGGCGGCCTTGAGGCCGTCGGCGAGCGCACGTCGTTCAGCCATCCTTCCCCCCCGTCTCGAGCGCTTCCAGGACGCGAGCCTGCTTGCGTTGCCGGCCGCGGGCGGCGTCCGGCAATAGCTCGCGGAAGAGCTGTTGTATCTCGTCCGACGCCTCCTTGGCGCGGGTGCCCAATGCCCAGACGACCGCCCCCTGCCCCGGGGCATCGGCGTAGACCTGCCGCAAGATGAGCGGCGTCTCGGCCAGCGGCAGGCTGAGCATGGCGGCCGCCTCCTTCATGTCCTTGGTCAGGCGGTAGTTCTTGCCGACCATGCTAAGCACGATCACGGCTTCCGGGCGGCCTTGCCGGATGTCCTGGGCCTGGCGGAGCACCTCGGTGGCCTTGGCCAGGGCTCGGACCTCAAGCATGCTCGCCTTGCACGGCACGATCGCCAGGTCGGCCCTGAGCAGCAGGGCCCGGCTGGTCTCGGTGTTGCTGCCCGGGCCGTCGGCGACCACGTAATCGGCCTCCTGCTTGAGCGAGGGGAGTTCGTTGAGGATGTGATCCGGGTTGCCGAGCCGCACCGCCTTGACGCCGGGGGCGGATTCGGAGACCCATTCCGAGCTCGAATGCTGGGTGTCGCAATCGGCGAGGGTGACGCGATGGCCCTGCTTGTGCAGCCAGGCGGCCAGGTGTACGGCGAGCGTGGATTTCCCGACCCCGCCCTTCGAATTGGCGATTGCAATGATCATGAGAAGACCGTTAGAGGAAATCTTGCCATCATGCAAGACATATTTGCAGACAGGCAGATTGACGGAAGGCCATCCGGCGTGACTGACGGAAGGATGGCTGGAAAGACTTCCGGCCATCCGGCCAGACGGCTTTCAGGCATGAAAGCCGTCTAGAAAGAAAGCCTGCTGTTGCGCAAGCATGAAAGAAAGCTGTCAAGGCAGCATGGTCATTCCCAAGATTCGTCCGCCCGGCGGTGAGTACCCTTCCATTCGGCTTGCAAGATGTCAGGCCTGCCAGAAAGCCAGCAAGCCATCCGGACAGCAAGCCGGCTTTCAGGCTTGAAAGCCGGCAGGCCAGGAACCCAAGCGCAATGGTATCGGCGAGCCGTTCTCGTTGCGGCAGCCCGACCCTGGCGGCAAACCAGATGACAGGCAAGCCGGAAATCCGGCAAGCCATCCGGACAGCAATATGGCTTTCAAGCCTGAAAGTCAGCATGTTTTCCTGCTTTCAGGCTGGCCTTCAATCCGGGTGATTGAGCGGCTCAAGTCGCCTTCGGCACGCCGAAGGGCATCAGTCTGTAGATCCGCCAACCGCAGCAGCAGCCGGAAAAGCCGCGGGATTCGGCCTCGATCCGGGGGGGGGGGAGGGGCCATCGCCAAGGATCCGCTCGCAGCATGGGCAGTTGCCCCCGGCGTCCATTAATGCGTTGCGCAGACGCATGCACCAGAGTACAATAATCCAGATGATCTAGCCGGGAGGTCGGCCATGGAATGGCAAATGTCGGACGCGAAGAATCGGTTTAGTGAGATGCTGAACCGGGCATCGAGCCAGGGGCCGCAACGCGTGCGGCGTCGCGACGAAGTCTACGTCCTGATGAAGGAAGTGGGCTACGAGCGGGCCGTCGGCAAGCGGCATGGGTTCATGGAATTCCTGATGCAGGGGCCGGGCCTGGACGAACTGGGCCTGGTCCGGGACCAGAGCCCGATGCGCAACATCGAGTTGTGAAGCTCCTGCTCGACACCTGCGTGCTCTCCGAGCTGCAGAGGCCCGAGGCCTCGCCCGCGGTGGTCTCGCTACTTTCGTTGTTGCCCGAGGATCGGCTGTTCGTGAGCGTCATCACGCTGGGGGAGATCGTCAAGGGGATCGCACTGCTGGCGGAAGGTCGCCGAAAACGGCAGATCGGGAATTGGCACCTCGGTCTCTGCGCGGCATTCGCGGATCGCATCCTGCCGATCGACCGGGAGGCGGCGGAAATCTGGGGCGAGGGAACGGCGGCCGCACGGCGACGCGGGGTCGTACTGCCCGCCGCGGACGGGCTGATCGCCGCGTCGGCACTGCGGCACGAGCTGCACGTGGCCACGCGCAACACGGCGCATTTCGAGGCGGCCGGGATGATGGTGGTCGACCCATGGAGCCGCCCTACCGAGGCGTAATCCTGCGGCATTGCTTGAGACAGGCAAACCAAGGCCGATGCGTACTCCCCGGGCGGCATCCGCACCATATCCCAGCGGTTGAGTCAGGCGACTGGATGAGGCGAGTGGGGAGATGAGCCCGCGCCGGCGCGGGCTCGCCGTCTTCGGTCTCGAACTGAGCGAGATTGCCTCACGCCGGCGGGTGGATCGTGGAGGCTCGATGTCTCACGCCACGGCCCCTGATGTCTGGACTATTGCGTGATCACCGATGACGGCCGGTTCGACGGGATATGCTCTATCGTTCAAGATCCGAATCGCGATCCGATGAACGATATTTGCCCCGCCCTGCGGACTTGTCGAGCACGCTGTCGTAGTCGTCGGATTCGACCGGATCCGCCAGCTCTCCCGCCTGCTTCTCGTAGTAATCGTCGAGTTGGTCGACGCTGATTCCATAGCTATCTGCAATGTCCTCCAAGTACTGGGCGTTCTCTCCTTCGGTCAGGGGGAAGGCGAAGTCCTCATAGGGCGTATAAAACGGCTTCATCCAGCATACTTGGTCTGCGCCGGCGAGGACATTATCCTCAGTAATCGTCCTGTGCCGATCGTCGAATCCACTCCAATCCACTTTCGTGCCGAGGAGCGATCGCTTCTCCTCCCGCGACAGGTCCGGCCATTTGACGTCGGACGACGTGGCGGCAATCTCGGGAGCGGCCCCGGCTCCTCGCACATAGCTCGACGCGGTGAGCGAGGCGATCTGCTCGATCACCGCATAGATACGAACTCTGTCACGCATGATGGATGCTCCTGGGGTTTGCAGACATGTTCCACAGGAAATTATCCTCCTGCATCAAGCACCTCGGCCTATCTCCTGTGGAACATGAGCCAGCAATCCAGTCAATCCGGATGTCCCGAACCTCTTCCGAATCGGCTCACGAGCGTCGAGTCATCCGCCCGTGTTAGGGGAAGCACCCACGCAGGCTCGTCGCCCAGAATGGCTTGCTGGGGCGTGTCCGCCTCGATACCCTCGAACGTCGGTCGCATCTCGCGGTATAGATGCATGCGAAAGAGCGTCACGAAAGGCCCCCCTCCGGACGAAGGCAACCCCGACGCTTCTTGTCTCTCCGATAGGCGTTAAGGGCGGCGACCACGAGGCGAGCGGTGGCTTCTGCTACTGCCTCGTCATCCCAGAAGGGGATGACGAGGCTCGGGGCCGGCGAGCCGATGGCGTAGATGTCGAAGGTCTCGTCGCATCCATCGGAGCCTTTTGAATATCGGTAATGATTCTGCATCGTGTTCTCCGTCAGTGAGTCATGAAGATCAGGACCTCATCCTGGCCTGCTGCCCGGCTGGCGAAGCATGGGAGTGGGAGCGGAAAGCCTCGGAGCATGGGGAGGGGGATCACCCGGCCTGCACGCAGTGAAACGCAGGAAGGCCGGGGACACCCCGTGTTTAGCCGGAGGCGAGCGAAGCGAGGGGCTTGCAGCGGGAAGGGGGCGACGCCCCCTCCAAATGGCGGTGAGTCGACCGCAAGCCACATCATTTGCTCGTAAAGATGCGGTGCGAAGCTAATAATTGCCGAGGGTACGATGTCCGGGGCAGGGTGTGGCTGTTTCGAAGAACGCGACGGATCGGGCGAGGGTTGGTGGGCTGAAGAACGGGTGAGGGCCTCGAGAGGCGGCCGGGCTTTGCTGGGTCGAATCACCGAAGGGCCCTCGCCTGGTAGCCGGGAGTGCGAGTGCAATGCCTCTTACTACCGCCGAGTGGCCCCTCCCAATGCCGAATCAGTCGAGTTCGGCCCGGGTCAACTGCGGTTCGGGAGGCGTTCCTCCACCTCCGCCAGGAAAGGAATTATTGCAGCGATGCAATGGAGCCGCCGAGCTTGACTCGCGCGGAGTGCGTTTCAGCCTCGCCCTCCGGGAGGAGATCGCACGGGCGTAAATCACGGCGAACGCCAGGAGCCAGCACATGCAGAACATCGTTCCCACGGCCAGCGCGAGCCGAGCCATCTCCTCCCGATCCGCGAGCTTGCCAGCGATGAACACAACGTAGACGCCGAGCATGACGCCATGAATCACCTTCTGCGGGCGGATGGCCATGGGGCACCGAAATCCTTACCGGACAGCACGACGTCGTGGCCGAGGCTCGATCCTCCTCGCTGCCGCCCTGCCGGTCGCGTGGAGGCTAACGCAGCGGGGCTACGCCGCCCCACCGAGAGGACATTCGACAAGTTGGTGATCCGTTGCGGCGAGCGCCGCGACCTGCCGACCCGGAGGAGGCGAGGCGTCTCCCTCCTCCCGGGCCTCCGGCGTGTCACGATCAGGGCAAGTTGAGGGTAGAGAGGAAATCACTACCCCCGGCGCCCGCGCCCGCACCGTCGAGCGCCTGGCCGAGGAGGTTGACGATGCCAATCGCGTGGACGGAGAGGCGCACGCTGCCCGACAGTCGTGGGCGGCGGGCCAGGACCAGAGTGATGCTACGCGTCCGCGGGTTGTAGGCTTCCCCGAGGATCCGGCCGGGTTGGTTGTAGGAGCCGTCAACCCCCTGCCCCGCCACGGAGATGGCCGATCGAAGCCGCGCCGGCCTGGCCACGATGCGCTGGTCGAGCATCAGCACGATGCGAATCGCGCCGTTGCGAGCCCGCAGCACGCGTACTCCGACGATCTGCGGCGGCGTCCGCGCAAAGCCGGGCGGCAAGGAGGTGCCGCCGGGGCCGGCGTCACCGGCCTGACCGGCTTCGACGGCGCCACGGGCGTGGATGGCTGGGCCGTCGGCGAGGTCGGTGCGGTGGGCGGAGCGGGCGTGGAAGGCGGGGAGGATGGCGGCGTGGAATTACCGGGATCCGCCGTTAGCAGGCGCGCCACCGCGAATCTCGCCGAGGCCTGGATGCCTCCCCCCGAGAGCGACGCATATCCTGCCACGACGAGCTTGCCGTCGGGGGACAGGGCGACGGCATTCGCCTCATCGTCATCGTCGGACAAGCTCGACGTCCCCAAATCGAAGGGGATCATCCTCTCGCCCCGATCCGCGAAGCCCGCGTCGAGCGACCCGTCCGCATCGAGGCGGATCACGCCGAAATCGGCATGCGGCGCACCCACCTGCCCCGCCACGAGGATCTTGCCGTCCGACGCGATGACCACGCCATTGGCCCCCGCCCTCAGGAACCCTAACGAGGCCGGGAATTGCAGCACGTACTTGCCGGTCTGATTGAAGGACATATCGAGATCGCCCGAGGGAGTCAGCCGTGCCACCCCGTAACCGTTGCCCGCCGAGCCGGCCACGACGATCGCCCCGTTCGGTTGCAGGGTCATGGCATTGGCGGCATCGGCCGGCTGAGAACCGGCACTGAGCGCGACGGTCTGGACGCCTGCATTGCCGAAGCTCGCATCCAGCATGCCTTGTGCGTTAATCCTCGCCAGGGCGAAGACGCTGCTGCCGAGCCCCGTCGCGTGCGCCCCGGCCAGCACGATGGCGCCGTCGGCTTGAATGGCCACGGCATGCGCCACGTCCTGCGCGGGGCCGGAGGCAAGGCCCACGGTTTGCTCGCCGTCCTGGCCGAATCCGGGATCGGGCACGCCGGCCGATGTGAGCCTGGCCACCGCGAACAGGGTGCCTCCCGACCCTGAACCAGTCTGCGCCTCGCCTGCCAGGACGATCTTGCCGTCGGGCTGAAGGGCGGCCGCATAAGCCCTGGCATTGCCCGGAAAGGCGATGGTCTGCCGGCCGCCATTGCCGAAGCTCGCATCGAGTTGCCCATTTGCCAGCAGGCGCACCGCGGCGAACGCCGACTGCCCGAAATCTCCGGCGGCCGACCCCGCCACGACGATCCGCCCGTCGGCCTGGACCAGGACGCTCTCGGCGTCGGCAGCGGACTGGGACTGGCCGCCGTAGGCGACCGGGACGGTCGCGATGCCGCCCTGGCCGAACCCCGGATCGAGCGTCCCATCCGAATCCAGGCGAGCCACGGCGAAAACGGTTTCGGAGCCAACGGTGGCCGTCCCGGCGAGGACGATCTTGCCGTCGGATTGCACGGCAACCGCGTGCGCGACATCGTTCGTGGGCGCGCCGCCGGTCCCGACCGAGCCGACCTGGATGGCTTCCTTGCCCGTCCCGTTGAAGATGAGGTCGAGATCGCCCGCCGCGCAGGCGATCCGCCCTTCCAGCGATTCGAGGGCTAGAGCC
The DNA here is from genome assembly GCF_049331405.1 of Singulisphaera chitinilytica. NCBI lineage: Bacteria > Pseudomonadati > Planctomycetota > Planctomycetia > Isosphaerales > Isosphaeraceae > Singulisphaera > Singulisphaera chitinilytica. The sequence continues at coordinate 2,378,295 of NZ_CP186274.1, read as the reverse complement.
CTATTGCGTTTCAGCCGCCTTCGGCTCCCTCCGGCCGCCGGGATCCGGCTACCGGCCGCTCTCTCCGGGCATTGGTCCTGCGATTTCATCGTCCCACCTTCTTCGGTAAGCGAGAGTCCATGGACTGATCCCGGGCAACGACGCCTCGGGTGACGGTTGTCGAGGGGCGGGGCATCGAATGGGCGTTCGATGACGTCTTTTCGCTTGCACAACACCGCGATATCGTGACATGATCTTATGCAGGATAAAGGACATTATCCTGTATCGGAGGGGGGGCCTGCGGATGTGCGAGATGCTTGAGACGAAGGGAGGGGAAGTCGACCCGGCCAAACAGCAGGGGAATAGCTGCTGGCTCCCGACCATCGTCACGAGGGCCGGGGAGAAGGCGGGCAGGCGATTCGTGGAATTCTTCACCGCCAATATCCGGAACGCGAACACGCGTCGGGCCTACGCGCGAGCGGTGGGGAAGTTCTTCACTTGGTGCGAGGATCGCGGCCTCGAGCTTCGCGAAGTCGAGCCCGTCACGGTGGCGGCCTATGTCGAGCAGCATCCGGGCTCGAAACCCAGCGTGAAGCAGTGCCTGTCGGCGATCCGCATGCTGTTCGACTGGCTGGTGACGGGCCAGATCATGCCGTTCAACCCGGCGGCCTCCGTGCGAGGGCCCCGGTACGCGATCAGGAGAGGCCTGACGCCGGTCCTGACGGCCGGCGAGGCGCGGCGACTGCTCGACAGCATCGAGACGACCACGATCATCGGATTGCGCGACCGTGCCCTGATCGCGGTGATGGCCTTCAGCTTCGCCCGCATCGGCGCCGTGCTGGGCATGCGGATGGAGGATTACTTCGTCGAGGCGGGGGAAGTCTGGTTCCGGCTGCATGAGAAGGGAGGCAAGCTCCATTGCGTGCCGGCGCATCCCATGGCCGCGGTTTACATGGACGCCTACCTCGCCGCCGCCGGGATGGGGGACGACTGGAAGGGCCCCCTGTTCCGCACGGTCGGCCGAGACCATGTGCTGACGCCGAGGGCGATGGCGTCGAACGACTCTCTCAAGATGATCAAGCGCCGCGCCAGGGCCGCGGCGCTCCCGAGGACGACCTGCAATCACACCTTTCGCGCCACGGGGATCACGATGTACCTGAACAACGGCGGCAGGCTCGAACGGGCGCAGGAACTCGCCGCCCACGAGGACATCAAGACGACGAAGCTCTACGATCGCCGCCGTGAAAAGAGCATGATGAAGGAGGTGAGGAGGATTTCGATTTGAGATGCAGACATGGGCAATCTGCTACGGATAATGTCCTTTATCCTGCATTAGAGCTTAACCAGTTACGCCTCGCGTCGGCAAGATCAGCCCATGGACTACCAGGGAATCGAGTGCCGAGGGGAGGTCCCGGCGAACAAATCGCGGTGATGGGTACCGCTGGCGCTGCTGGAAACGACAACCGGAAGGTCCTCGCCGAGCGCTCCGAACCACTGAAAGGAATCAGACCATGACGCTATACCACGTCCATCTCTACCGCGAAATGCGGATCACCTTCGAGGGCATCGAGGCCGAGACGCCCCAGTCCGCCGCAGCGATCGCCCGGCGCATGTCCGCCGGCGAGGCCGTGGCCATCGAGGAGTGCGGCGGCGAGAATCTAGCCGCATTAATTGGCGAGGCCGGGGATGATGCGTTCGAGCGAGCCGTGTCCATCGACTTCTCGGCCGAGCGGCTGCGGGGGGCGGTCCCCGATATCTCGGATTGGGCCCGCGGGGTTGGCGCCGCGCTGGAGTCCACGGGATGCGTCCCTGACCGACTCTATGTCGCGGCGATCCTGCTGCTTTCGATGCTGGGGGACGCCGAATCCGGCGTCGACCCCGGACGCTCCGACATGAGGTAATCGGTCTCCGAGATGGCGGTGAACGCGGCAAAGGATCAGGAGATCCTTTCAGGTGAGGGGAGGGCGCTGTGGCCCTCCCCCGGTTGATCATGCGGCCTTCCGGGACTTCCTGGCCCCGGCCGGCTTCGGCTCCTGCTCGGATCCGCCGAGTTGCATCCCGGCGGGCAACCATTTCTTGAGCTTCTCGGCCTGCTCCGGCGTCCGCCCGTATGACGTGGGGTCGGCGAAGGCCCGCTCGAGCTGCTCGGCAAGCTCGGCCTTCTTATCCTTCGCCCTGGAATGCGCCCACGGGTCGCCGAAGATCTCACGACCGAGCGCCAGAAGCTGCTCGCGGGTGATGCGGCCGAGATAGTTCGCCGTGGTCGGCCGCCAGTAGGTTTCCATGCGCGCATCGGTCAGCGACAATGCCAGCTCGCACGCGGAGGCCTCGTTGCCGGTGGCCAGCTGCGGCTTCAGGCCCAGGGCCACGCCATAAGCCAGCAGGTCGAGCTTGTCGCCTTCCGCGAGTCCGATGAACGCCTGGAACTGTTCGGCTTCCGTCCTTGGCTTCAGCCACCCCAGCGGCAAGCCCGCCTTGACGGTTTCCAATTCCTCTGCGGCTCGCGTCGGCTCCTCGACGCCGGGGCGATGCATTCGCAGTTGCAAGTCCAGCGGGTGGGAGCACCCCCGGTCAAACACCGAACGGGTGACGGTGAAGGCCAGCAGATCGAGGGCAATCAGACGGTGCCTGGCGACCGCCAGCTGGGACGCTTCGAGGCGGCAGGCTTCGAGATGACGCGTGAGTGCCCCCGGGGTACCCGCGGCTTTCGTTGGACGCTCATCGCCGGCGGCCAGCAGCCTGCGGTCCTCCCGCCTGACCAGCCCCCTCTCGACGGCCAGCGTGCCATCGAAGCGGATCGAGACATAGCAGCCGGCGGCCCGCATCTCCTGCGGGTCGTAGGCCACGTGCGACGCTATCCGCTCTTCGATGCCGAAGAGCTTCGACCCGGCGGCATCCAGGGCATCGGTCGGCGTGTCCGATCCCGTCTCCTCGAGGGCCTGCTCGATCTCCGACAGCTCGGCCTCCGCCTGCGATTTCAGGGCCAGCAGCTCCGCCGGCACGCCCACCGGCTGCGGATAGATGCGTCCGCAACGGTGAATGACGCTCCAATCGCAGTCGATGCTGGCCTCGGCCCATTTCCAGCCTTCGGTTTCCAGCTGCAGGCGGGCGGCTTCGAGCTTCGCTATAGCCAGGCGGTGCAGAAGTTGTGCGTCCTCGAGATAGACACGCTCGCCGAACAGGTCGCCCCGCGAGGTGCCGCCGGCGTCATGGTAGGCATCCGGCCCGACGAAGACGGCGAGCTTGCTATTGGCCTCGGCCATCTCGCCGGTGAGCGCCGCCCGAATCTGCGCGGCATCGGGCCGCTGCCACGGCTCCAGCGACCGGTAGACCTCCCATTGCTTCTTGCGGTCATCGGTGATGGCGAACGCCATCAGGCAGTCGAGCGTCAGGCCGCCGTCGCGGTAGACCTTGAGCAGCTTGGGCGACAGCTTGCCGAGCCTGAGCCGCTGCTCGACATGCCGGGAGGTGACGCCGAAACGCTCGGCGACCAGCTCGACGCTCGCACCGCCGTCGATCAGCCTGGCGAACGCCTCGAACTCGTCGGCCGGGTGCATGGCCAGCCGGACCGTGTTCTCGGCCAGGCTCAGCTCCAGTGCGTGCTCGTCTCCGGCGATCCGGCAAGGGACGGCGTGATCCGCCGGGAGCTTGCCCTCCCGCTGCAAGGCCCGCAGCGCGGCCAGACGTCGGCCCCCGGCGATGACGCGATACCGGCCCTTCCCCGCCTCGGTGACGACCAGGTTGTGCATCAGGCCGTGCGATTCGATGGAGGCTTTCAAGTCCTCCGTGGCGGCCCTGGCCACGGTCCGCCTCGCATTTCGCGGGGAGGGGTCGAGCCGGTTGACTTCAAGCATTGTATTTTTCATAAACAATCTCCTTTTGGTTTGATTTGAGTTCGGGGCGGGCGGCACCCGCCCCGGTTTGCTCAGTAGTCCATGGGCATGAGCACCGTGGTGACCGAGCGGTCGGCTTCGGTGATGATCCAAAACCGCTTGTCGCCCGAGCGATAGACCGACAGCAGCCGGAATCCTTCCCTCAGGGACAATTCGTTCTCCTCGCTGTCTTCCCGGCAGATGTCGCCCCAGTCGCCTTGGACGTGACGGCTCAGGCCCTGCTGCACGTCCACCGGGTCGAGCTGGGCGTGGGCATTGGCGGTAATGACGATCTCGCCGGGGGAGAATTTCGCGAGGCTTAATGCGATGATAAGAGCTTCCATAAACATTCTTTCGATGAGACGTTGATACGAATTGCGGGCGGGCCGAGGCCCGCCCGCGGGCCTTAGGCGTCGTCGCTGTTGGCTTCCTGCCGGGCCTTGCGGGACTTGGCATCGGCCTGCATCTGCTTGCCGATCCAGCTATGGGCCTGGTCGAGCAATTTGGCCATCGGCAGGAGGTCATCGAAGCCCAGGCTGTCGGTCTCCTTCCAGGTCTCGTCGCCCTTCTTGTACGAGCGGCTGGGGTTCACGGAGTACCAGACGCCCTTCTCGCTGCTGTTGCGCCAGATGGTGACCGAGAGGTTGCCGAAGCGGATCTTATGTGCCGGTGATGACATAGTGATATTCCTTTCCTTGAATTTGGGCCCGACCATCGGGCCTTACGGGAGCGATCCATCGGCCGCTCAAGACGGGCCCTAGCCCACCGGCCCCATCGCGGGGCCGGTGCCCGATGCAATGGGAAAAACGGAAGGTTCACACCCCTGAGAACAAATTTTCGTGAAAGCCGTTTTTCCCGTTGCGGCGGGCGGATGCGGCCGTAGGTTCGCGTGAGTTAGGCCGTGGGCGGGGCGGATTCGGCGGGACAAGGAAGGCCCAGAATCGCCCGGCAGGGATCAGACAGCCCGGTCCTCACCCGCGGTATCGGTGGGCGGCGGACTTCGCAGGGAGGTGGCATGCCAGTTATGACGAGGGGCTTGCGCGAACCGGTGCGCCGAATGCTCCGCGGCTGCATCCGGAAGCCGGTCAATCGAATAGACCGGTAGCAGATTTGCAAAAAATAACACGTAATGATTGACGACAAGGATCATTGCCCGAATAATCACGCATGCTTCGCATCCAGCCCATCGCCAGCGCCAAAGATGCCGAATCCTATTACGCACACTCGGACGGCGGCTATTACCTCAAGCCCGAGGATGTCGACCGCCGCTGGTTAGGCAAGGGCGCCAAGGAATTGGGCCTGGCCGATGGCCCGGACTTCGAGCAATTCAAGCGGCTGCTGCATGGCCTCGACCCGCATACCGGCGAGCAGCTCACCGCCCGCCTGAACGAGGATCGGCTCGCCGGCTGGGACGTCAATGTGCACTGCCCCAAGGGGGTGACGACCGCGGCGGAGTGCGGCGACACGCGCATCGCGACCGCCCTGTGGGCGGCGGCGGAGGCCACGATCGCCGACATGGAGGCCTACGCCACGACGCGCGTGCGCAAGGATAACCGCCAGGAAGACCGGCGCGTCGGCAACCTGGTGGGCTTCGGACTGGCGCATTACGAGACGCGGCCGACCAAGGATGACCGCATGCCCGATTGGCATCGGCATCTGCATCTCGTCATATTCAACCTGTGCAGGGACGAGGTGGAGGGCGAGTGGAAGGCGGTCAAATTCCGGCCGATCATGGACCTGCGCAAGTATTTCGACCGTCGGTTCAACCTGCATTTCTCGCAAGGCGTGGCCGACCTGGGCTATGAGATCGAAACCTGCTGGAAGTCCGACGGCAAGGGCGGCAGGAGCTACCAGGGCTGGGACATCAAGGGGATACCGGGCGAGGTGATCGAGCGTTTCTCGCGGCGTACTCAGGAGATCGACGCGCTGGAGTCGGAGATCGTGGGCGAGATCAGGCGGCGCGATCCGGACGCCCCCGCGACGCTCAGCGCCGTGGCGAAGGACAAGCTCGGCGGTACCTCCAGGCTCCACAAGCGCAAGGACCTGTCGCTGGGAGATTACCGCAGCTACTGGCTTTCACGCCTCACGCCGCAGGAGAAGGACGCCATCGGCAACACGATCATACAGGCGTCGCGGGGCCTGAACCCCAGGCCGCTGGCGAGGGTAGGGACATCGGTGCAATACGCCATCGACCATGTGTTCAATCGCAGGAGCGTGGTCGACCGTCACGACTTCGCCGTCGCCGCGATGGAACGCTGCATGGGGGCGGGGCGGGCCGATGACATCATGCCCGCGGCCGTGCGGCAAGGGCTGCTCGTCAAGGGGGATGATACCACCACGAGAGAGGTGTTGGCCGAGTCCGAGCGGATCGTGGGGTTCGCCCGCCAATCGCGCGGCTGCTGGAAGCCCCTGGGCGACCCTGACGCCGATCGCTCGGCCTTGCTGGCGGGCCTCTCGGACGAGCAGGCGGCCGTGGTCCGTCACATCTGGGAATCGCGCGACCAGGTCATCCTGGTACGCGGCGCGCCCGGGACGGGCAAGACCCGGACCCTACGCCCCGCGCTGGCCGGCATCGGCAAGCCGGGCATACTGATCGCCCCTTCGGCCGACGCGTCTCGCTCCACGCTGCGCAAGGAAGGCTTCGAAGAGGCGGATACCGTCGCCCGCTTCCTGATCGACGACGGCTTCGCCGAGAAGGCCCGCGACGGATACGTCGTGGTCGACGAGGCGGGCATGGTCTCCAGCCCGCAGGCCGACGGCATCTTCCGCAAGGCGGCCAGGCTCAATGCCCGCGTCATCCTCGTGGGCGACCGCAAGCAGCACGGCAGCGTCGAGCGGGGGACGGTGCTCCACGACCTGGAGACGTTCGCGGGCCTTCCCGTGCCCCAACTCACCAGGATCTATCGTCAGACGCATGAGGGTTACAATCGGGGAGTGTCGCAGATCGAGCGGGGTGATTTCGGCGCGGCCTGCGAGACGTTCGACGGCCTGGGCTGGCTCACCCAGGCGGACGGCCATGCCCCGCTGATCGACCGCTATCTCGAGGCGATCGACGAGAAGCGGGCCGACGGCAAGCCCAAATCCGTGCTCGTCATCTGCCCCACCCATGCCGAGGGCGACGAACTCACCGCGGGCCTGCGGCGGCGCCTCAAGGAACGCGGCCTCATCTCGGGCGAGGATGTGGCCTTGGGGACGCTGAAGTCGGCCGACTGGACCCCGGCCGAGCGCGGCGACTGGGGGCGCTACGACGGCAGCGAGGTCATCCAGTTTCACCAGAATTCCGGGGCGTTTCGCAAGGGCAGCCGTGTGTCGATCGAGGAGCTGCGGGCGGCGAATTTCCGCTGCAAGCCCGAACATTTCGGGGTCTATATACGCCAGGATCGACTATTCGCCGTAGGCGACGCCGTGCGGGCGACGGCGGGCGGCGTCTTCAAGGGGAGCAAGCGGCGATTCGACAACGGTTTCATATTCAAGATCGACGGATTCACCGAGGGCGGTGATTTGCGGCTGACGGGCGGGCGCATCATCGACCGGCAGTTCGGGCATTTCAGGCATGCCTGGGTCCACACCAGCCCCTCGACGCAGAGCAAGTCCGAGGACGTCGTGCTCGTCGCTATGAATCGCCGCTCGGCCGGGGCCATCGGCGCCGAGCAGGCGCTGGTTTCGGCGTCGCGCGGCCGCGAGGAGGGGAGGATCTTCACCGACATGCCGCTCGCCGATTTCATCGCCGCGGCCATCCGCATGAACGAGCGCAAATCGGCCTATGCCCTGTTCTCCTCCCGGGAAGTGCCTGTCGAGCCCCCCAAAATACGCCAAACGAAACTGGCTACGTTTATCAAACGCGTTACTGGCACATATCGCTACTTGCGCAACAAGGCGGCCGAGGCTATAAGCGAGCCCATCCGCTGGAAGGAGACGGCCCATGCCCGCTGAGTCCTGGGAAGACGTTCTGGATCGTACGCGTCGACCGGCGGTGCCTGCCACGGAAGGCGAGGGGAGGCATCAAGGGGCCGAGCAGGACGCGCTCCTGCCATCCCAATCTGACCCGTATAAGGCGGCCGGATCGCCCTTCAAAGGCTCGCTCACGCGGCTGGCCTGCGTCATGGGCAAGGAGGGATTCCAGACGGGGGGCAAGGCGTACCGTTTCTTCCAGTATGTCCATCTGGATTCGGACTCCGAATTCGGCTTCTCCAAGGACGGCCAGTACTTCACGCTACGCTTCGCCGGCCTGGCGCCGGTGCTGATCACCGTGCGCGGGAGGAACTTGCTGCGCATCTGCGACCAGATCCAGCTGCACAAAATCCCCTGGATTCGCCTAGCCGATCGAGATTTCTTCGCTGCTGATGGAGGGCCGAACGACCAGCCGGTCATCACAGAGATCCGGGTCGACGTGATCGCAATTTGAGCAACTCAAGCGGCCATTTGCTCATAAAGTACGACAAGATGCAGGCGATATCGAAAACCGGAGACCACTTTTGAGTCGAGGAGTCTGATTAGCCGAGCGGTTGGGCTTCCGGCCAACTGTCGAACCTACAAAGTTTCAGCTTATGGTTATTCAGTTCAATGTACTGTTAAAGGAAAGATGGCCAGCAAGATCACTTTCTAAATCCGGTCTCTGGCTTTGAACTATCTCGCCGGAACATCCTCGGTGCATAACCTTTAGAAGGAGTTTTTGCTTCGGGCGCCACTGGGGCGAATTCACCACCATCACACATTGTTCCAACTCTCGCCCCAACAACTGTATGGCCGCCAATCATAACGTCACCATCGACCACAGCATCCTCGACTACTTTAGCATTTCCACAAACAATAGCGTTTCCGCTGACCCAGCAGGCACCAAAATGAGACAAATTGGACTCTTTGAGAATATAACCACCGTAATCACCCGCTCGCACAAGATTATCGCCACAGCCAAAGGTTATTAAGGCACGTATGCGATAGACTCGGCTTTCGTCCGGCAATGTAATGTGGTCATTCGTAAGTTCGTATTTCTTCTCTACTGTCATAAACCTACTTGTAGAATCGATTAAATTTACAGCAGACGCTTGAACAATTCGACAAACCTACCGTGGCTTTTCGAGATAACACGGACCTCACTTTGGAAAGGCGCGAACAGCGACGCAGCTTCATGCCCGTTCGAGATGACGACGACTTGGTCAAAATCATCATTGATACCCCTTTCCCTAAGCCATTGATACAAGTCGAAGCCTCCCTCAGTCTGCTTGACGCCATCTTTAGCTTTGAACATAACATCAAGAATTAGAATATGGAAGAACTTTTCCGGGGTTCTGCCTTTTAAATAGACATGGTCGAACCAGTCCTGAAATTCGTCGAGATGACACTTCACCACATTTGTGATCCGAAGTGAGACGGGTGGATTAGAAGCGGCGACTGCTTCCTCCAACCAGTTGCGAAGGAACTTTGGCGTCGACGGGTCATCCTCAACGATTAAAATTCGCCGCTCATTCGAGGCCATGGCTCGTAACCTTTCACTGCTGGCAGCAGGGTAAGTAAAGAGTGAACTCGATTGCCAAGTATCGCTCATCGCTTTCGACAGCATGCGAGGACCCTACCAAATTACCCTTTCGGTATCCATTTGGCGATACTTCGCACGGAACTCGGTGCCAATCGGCTAAACGTCTGACAAGTCGGAGCCCTATTCCTGTAGATTCGGTTTGTCGCCACGGCACAGGATGATTCATTGGGAGACCGCTTCCAAGAGAACGTTCAACCTTGATAAGCCTATCTGCGTCGCTTGCTAGAATCCAATTCGTAACGCTAACAACCAAGTTTCGCTTATCTATCAAAGAGCTAACAATAACTTTAGTTCCAGCCGAGGAATTTTCCCAAGCATTTTTTAAAAGATTGAATAAACAGACGGTCAGGCACGATTCCCAGACAGCTGCTTCGAGTTCTTCGGAGATATTGACAACTATCTCATCGTCTGCTGAGCCATCACCGCGTACTTCAGCCCACGCTTGATCTATCGACAATCTGGCACACCGATGTATTCCGATGAGTTGCTTGCTCTGATGGAATACCTCATCTAGAGTAGGGGGACCTGTTCGGCAATGAACACTGATTGTGTGCCCCCAAAAATCAATTATATTATTATAATGCAAATACATATCATTACTTACGAACTTTTCAACATCTACGAGTCCTGCTCGGATCCTGTTGAGCGCACTGATCCCATCGTGCTTGAGGCCGTTAATACAGGTCGAAAAATCTAGCATCTCACGTCGCGCAAACAACATGCCTATTTGAGTAGCAAGCACGTGAACGAGTTTTCCATAGACAGCCGGAATTATATCGTAGCGGTCCGAAAGAATTACGAAAGCTCCGTAAGTGTTGCCGGCATACTGTATGCGGCTCCCCAAAGCGCATTTTATCTCTGAACCGAGCCGGTGATACGCGTCACTACGTTCGGCATAATCTAGATCATTAATAAACACATAATCTCGCTCGCAATGGAGTATGAAATTTGTTAACGAACCGCCAATCTCAAGCTCGCCGGGTAACTCCAAAGAGGGGCGTATGTTGTTCCGAATCACTTCGCTACGAAACCGAACAGGAAGAGGGCTATATGCGCCCTGCGTCGTGACACTGAATAGGTTAAGGACAAATACTTTGCCCTCGTTCGGAAAAAATGCCTCTATGGTCTCATTCAAGATTTTCTTAAAGTCGGGTGCCGTACGTTCATCGGCCAAGGGTGGTGGCGAATCAAGACGAAAGATCGTAACTTTCTCGAGATCTTTGACCAACTTTTTTGATATAATTTCATGTTTAAGAGAAATGATTTTTGGCCCGATGCAACGGTCAGCGATTCTCGACAACAGCACTTCCTCGCGAGGGCCAATTATCTCGTCGCCTTGCTTGTTAATAAATCTAATCACGCCAATAACACGAGGATCTCCGTGGCTTTCATTTGCCGCGTGTACAATTGGCTTGTGAATAGGGACAATTAGAAGCGACCGAATCTGATCAAGTGGAGTTATTTTTTTTGCCCATGAGAGTTTGTTCGGGTCTTCCTCGTAAGCTCGCAGTTGCCGTGCAAAGGTTGGATCATGGGTGTCAAAGCTAAGTCTTAGCGGATTTCTCGTCCGCCAAACCCAAGGAGTAAGCCCCCTGCCGTCTTCCGAAGGCTCTGCGGACCACGGTCTCGGCTGAATTCTCTTTCGATAAAACTCTTTATTGACGTCCTTGCTGTTGTGAGAAGAGCCCCGAAGAATGAGGAATTCCCCATCTTCGCGGATCTCCGTAGAGGAATAGAACTTCAGAGTGTCTCTCGAAACAATAAAAATGTCAGACGCTTCATAATCAAATGGCAAAAGTGTCCTTAGATGATTTGTGCAATAATCATACAAATGCTCGTATGATGAGCACGAAAAAATGGCTCTTCCGGCCTCTTCGAGCGGGCTGTTTACATCCAGAGATCTAAGACTCTCTAGATAAGGGGTCGCCACATTAGCCAACAGCTGGAATTCCATCAACTTTTCGTGCAGGACCGAGGGCAATGCCTCGTTTGCTTTCAGCCGATTTATACTGAGAGAGCAAGATAATTTGCCAAGTGCGCGGCTCGCCATGCGAAGAGGAACATCCACCCAAGGCGAACGTTCGACGCCGCGCCCTAGATATGCATCGCACCCATCATCTGTAAGTATGCGAAACCAAACCTGGTCATCATGTTTTGAATGTTGAGCAGAAACATCGGCTAATTGATCGATTTGGAAAACGATGAAATGCGCTGTTGGCTCGTCAACTACGTCAAAATATCCATTTACTTGATAATGCTCAAATGGTGATCGTTTTTTCTTTATGCGTCCCAGGCGTATTTGAGTGGAAGTGTAATCGTCATGGCCATAACAGTCTACACTCACAAGCTGATCTTCGCCATGACGAACTCGATGCCTATAGTAACGTATCGATTTAATAGGTATCGATTTTTTCTTTGCCATATCGAACAGATGCGACAAGATTTCCGCTGTCGTGTTGCTTCCAATCAAGCTGTTTAGAAAAGCGATATCCATTGTAGTCCTGGTTTTTGATTGAGTCTCGTTCACTGGTGCAATAATAAAAGTAGAACTGCCGTACAAGGCCTTCGCAAGGGGATTCGGCTATGAAGTTTCAATGAAGGCTGGCAAAGGCTTGGAAGAACAACCTTTATTTTATCATCTGTGATGTTGCTGAATTGAATTGCGTGATTACAATTCTAGGCCACGTCTTCGCCAGACTAAACCCTATCAGCCTGTTAAAATAACCCCTCTCTACTGGCAAAACAGATTGATTAGGTGATTGAACGTCCAGTGTGTCGGGCGATCAGATGATGTTGAGCAGTCTGTTGCAAAAGCGACAGGTGGCTCTCTTTATATCCTACCAGGCCTTTCTCCCGTCCGCCGACCAACTCTTCTGCCTCGCCCTCAACCCATTCCTTCTTGAGGCCGACTTCGATGGTCCGGTCGAGGCACGTATTCGAATGGAATTATTATCAGCATGAGATGCGAGTTAACTCCAGAATCTTGCCTGGTATCGTCTTCCGCATTCTCCTGATGACCTACTTCGAGGACGCCGTCGACAGGAGCGGTATCGCCCGGCGATGCGTTTACCTCCACATTCTGACAGATTCTCGCAAGGCTGCATAGATTCTGGCTGAATTTCGATGACTCTGATTGCCAAGACGAATGATCGAGATGCATCAACGAAGTTCCATCGCCCAGACCAAGGCCAGCAAGATCTATTCGCTGATTCGGTTGTTTCGGATAGCTCGGGCACAGATACGGTCCGCGGCATTTGCTTTGAGGTTGGCACGCTACTCCGACATGTCGATTCTCCTAGGCCACTAGTGGGTCGTATGGCTCGCCCATCGCCATAATGTCCGGCCCGATCCGCTCGGACGACCGCACCTCGCCGAGGATCAGTTGGTAGTCCGCTTCCAGGCGGGTTGCGGCCCGCAGGCCGATTTGGGCGCTGGCCCCGCGGGTCGGGGTGATGCCGAACAGGGCCCGGAAGACGGACGCGACCTTGCCGTACGACAGGCCCATCTGGGTGTGCAGGACCGCGGCCGCGGCCTGGGCGTCGGGGCCGATCTGGCTGGCGGCCGCGCCCAAGGCGTCGGACGTCTGGAGCGGGTGACGCCCCTGGGTCCTTTTGCCGCACGCCTCGCAGCGCCCGAAGTGGATGCGGAACTTGCGGATCAATGGCTTTCGGGGGATATCGGTCTGGAACTGGTCGGCCGTGCCGGTCTCGACGATGTTGCCCCGGCAGTGCGGGCAGGCGTCGGGCAGGTGCGCATCGTGGCACTCGGCGACCTGTTCGGGTGGGGGTGGCGGACGGTGGCCGTGGGTGCCGTGGGCGTCGCCCGACTTGCGGCCGTGCGTCTTCGGGTCGGGCTTGGGCGGGCCCTTGCGGAACGGGGCGGCCCGTGCGGGCGGGCGGTGGGAAGAGGTCTTCGACGAGTTCCCATTGAGGGTCGGTGAGTCGATGCCTTACCATCCTGCGATGCCCTTCTCGGTGTGTGTGTCCGTACACACAATTCTGGCAGGCAGGTCAATCGCTATGGGGCTGGTCAGAGTTTTCCGACATAGCCTAGTACTAAGCAGCCGGCCTGAGTCCCGTTACAGTTTTCGGGCCGAGCTTCCGGCCTTAGGACTCGAATCCGCTCTCGACCGAGGCCCGCAGCTCGGCCCTCGACTGATGGCTCCGCCGGGGGATCTCGTGGTGCTTGATCTGCTTGAACAGGGGCTCGATTCGGTTCAACTCCGGGCTATACGCCGGCAGGTAGTACAGGTAGATCCCCTGCCGGGCCAGCTCCGGCCGCCTCGCCTTGAACGCCTTGCCGGTGTGCATCCCGGCGTTGTCCAGGACCACCACCCGCGGCACCCTCGCCGGCGGCAGGGACCGCAGGTATTCCAACAGGTCGTCCGAGGTCAACGTCCGCTCGAAAACCGCGGAGGCCAGCCTCGGCGCCGGGCCGAACGGGTTGTAGCTCGCCAGCACGTTGATCCGCCGGCCTTGCGGGTACTCGTATCGGACTCGCTTGCGCCGGCCCGGCAGGGACCAGCTGTAGCCGGTCGGCAGCGAGGGGGCGAAGCCGCATTCGTCGAGGTAGAAGAGCTCCGCCATGCCGGACTCGGCCCGGTCGATGAGGTGGCCCAGGACCGTGCGGGCACGCCCGGCCTTGGCGGGGTCCTGCTTGTGCTCGAGGGTGCTGGCGGTGCGGCGGTAGCCGGCCTCGATGCCGTGCAGGTGGCGGCGGACGTGGCGTGCCGAGAGGGCGATGCCCTTGGCCCGGAGGGCCTCGGCGAGCTGGGCAGAGGTCCAGGTCCTGTCCTCGGCGAGCAGGTCGCGGAGGCGATCGGCGACACGGCCTCGTCGGGCGGCATCGGGAGCCGGGCCTGGGCGTCGCGGGAAGAGGGCATCGCGGCCGCACCCGAGGAAGTCGTTGAGGAGGTTGAGCGCGGTGCGGTAGTTGCAGCCGAGGTGGCCCGCGATGCGGGTGGCGTCCCAGCCTGTATCGGCCAGGAGGATCATCTCCAGGCGATCGCGGACCTTGGCCGGGAGGTGTTGCCGCCTCATCGCCTGGAGCTCGTCGCGTGTGGTCGTATCGAGTTGGATGCGGATCATAACCTTATTGTAGGCGAACCCAGGCCAGGTGCTTAGAGGCCAAAACAGAATTGAGCAACGTGCCTTAATTTTGGCTGTTCATCGTCAATTCTGTTTTGGCCTCTTAGATTGGCATGTCGTGCGACTCGCCCTCGGCCGTAGCCTGGCGGCGTTTGTCGGTGTGCCGCTCGACTAACGAATGAACCGGATTTCAAGGCCAACATCGACCTTAGCCCAGCTCCGGTCGGCCGTCAGGACGGAGATCTGCCGTTTCAGCCCCAGGGCAAGACATGCTCGATCGCCCAGCGAAAGTCCCGCGCGTCGCGTTGGCGTGCAGAGCGAGGCAACGATCCTGGCCTGCTCGGCGTCGAAGGTGACGACGGGGATCCGGAGTCGGTCGATCTGGAACGCCACTGCGTCGAGCGGCATGCCGTACTCGACCAGCTTCGCGAGGGTCTCGGAGAGGTTGACCGCGGAGATGCATGCCTGCGGGAGCACGGCCGCAACCTTGTCGGCACCGGGCTCGTTCCTCACGAACGCGATCATGGCCGAGGCGTCGAGGACGGCCTCACTCAAGGTCTTCACGCGCCGCTTCCTCGCGGCGCTCCCGGATCAATTCCTCCGACATTAGCCCGTCATGGGGCCGGATGCCGGCGAAGAACGCCTGGACCTCGCGGATGACCGCCTCGAGCGGTCGCATGACGATGCCGCCCTCGACGGGTTCGAGCACCACCGGGTCGCCCGGGGTCAGCCCGTATCGCTGGCATAGCTCGGCCGGGATGGCAATCCTGCGGGCGTCGCTCAGCTTGGTATGAATGGCGGAATCCATGTCTTAAGTATCAGTTATTAATTATTATATAATATTGATTTTGTCACATTTGAATTATGATGTCAATCAACGAAAGACTGACGGGATGAGCTGGCGTGGCAGGAGCCATTCCATTGCCCTTAATCGGCCCCTTGCCACCAGCGGCAGCTTCCATGACATAAAGGGCGTTATGTCATACTAACATTGCAAAGTCGTGCTGATTGGAGACGACGTGAGTGTCGCATGAATTTCTAACAACGCACAGACGAAATGATTGACACAAGGAGAGAGCTCTGGCAAGATTAGGAGAATTCCACAATTGAGAACATTATCATGAAAGAAGTCCGTATACGTAACGTCGATGATTGGGTCGTTGAATGGCTCCGCACGCAAGCCAAGCGCGAAGGCAAGACTCTCGAGGGTGAATTGCGGCAGATCCTGACCGATAGCGCACTGGCCGGTAAGCGCGCGCTCGCCGCCGAGCTGCGCGACGGACTCGATGAGTTCCGGTCGCAAGGCCGGGTCTTTGCGGACAGCGCCAGGCTGATCCGCGAGGACAGGGATACCCGCGGGTGATCGTCGTCGATGCCAGCGTCGCCGCCAAGTGGTATTTACCCGAGGTGGGCAGCGACGCCGCCCTCGGGCTCCTCGCCGGCCCCCATCTGCTCTACGCGCCGGAGCTGGTGCGCATCGAGGTCCTGGCCGCCTTAGCCCGCCGCGTCCGCACCGGCGAGGCCAAAACGGAGGAAACCCGGAGGCGTTGCAGCATCTGGCGGCGCCATCTGGACGCGGGCGCGATTTCTCTCGTATCCGATCGCGAAATCATCGAGGAAGCACTCGGGCTCTCACTCGGCATCCCGCATAACCTCCAAGATTGCCTGTATCTGGCCCTGGCAAAGCGGCTCGACGCGTCGCTCGTGACGGCGGATCGGGTCTTTCATGAGCGGGCAATGCCGCATTTCTCGCGGATGACGCTCCTGCCGGGCTGCGAGGCCAATTGATGCTACCCGGTCCCCATAGGCCAAATGGAGCTCTTGCGGTACCACTTCCAATTGTCGAGTTACGCGTCCCGGCCCTTATCGCAGACGCGGGGGACCGGGCGGCGCGCCGCTTCCTCGAATTCTTCACCGCCACCATCCGCAACCCCAACACGCGCGGGGCCTATTCCCGCGCCTGCCGCGACTTCTTCGCCTGGTGCCAGCAACACCACCTTGCCCTGGCCGACATCGAGCCGTTGCATGTGGCTACCTATATCGAGGCTCTGACCGCCCGACGCTCGGCCCCCACCGTCAAGCAGCATCTCGCGGCGATCAAGATGCTCTTCGACCACCTCGTCACCGGCCAGGTCGTCGCCTTCAATCCCGCCAGCTCGGTGCGCGGGCCTAAGCATGTCGTCAAGAAAGGCAAGACGCCCGTCCTCACCGCCGACGACGCCCGGGCCCTTCTCGACAGCATCGTCCCCGACGAAGGCAACGCCCGTCTCATCGACCTCCGCGACCGGGCCCTGATCGCCGTCATGGTCTACAGCTTCGCCCGCATCTCCGCCGTCGTCGGCATGAAGGTCGAGGATTACTATCCCAACGGCAAACGATGGTGGCTCCGCCTCCACGAGAAGGGTGGCAAGTTCCACGAGATGCCCGCCCATCACAATGCCGAGGCCTACCTCGACGCCTACATTCAGGCAGCGGGCATCTCCGAGGAGCGAAAATCCCCCCTGTTCCGCTCCATCCCGGCCCGCACAGGCAACATGACCGCCCTGCCGCTCGACAGGCGGAATGCCTGGGACATGGTCAAGCGGCGCGCCAAGGCGGCAGGATTGACGAACAGGCTATGCAACCATTCCTTCCGAGGCACCGGCATCACCGCCTACCTGGAGAACGGCGGCGACATCGTCAAGGCCCAGCAGATGGCCGCCCATGCCGACATCAAGACCACCAAGCTCTATGACCGCACCGACGACCAGGTCACGCTCGACGAGGTCGAGCGCATCGGGATTTGAAGGTCATCTCGAGTGGATTTGAGCCCGAAGAATGGACGCTTGAGGGCATCGTCAGCGGTTTATTGCGGGGGCATTACGAGACACTTTGATGTCATAGAATTCATTTGGCCACGCGATCGAGCTTTTTCCACGTTCCATATGGATTGTCTGGGCTCTACTGGCGTGCATCTCTATCCCGGTGTACAGTTATAGAAAGCTGGGACACTGGCCGAACATGGCGTCAAGCATGCGTGGTTGACTTTATGAATTTTCGCTATCCGCATCCCGATAACGAAAGAAGCTTCGAGAAGTTCAGCGTGAAGCTCCTCCAGCGTCACTGGAATAATCCCCACCTCGAGCTATACGGGAGGCGGGGAGAGGAACAGTGTGGTGTTGATATCATCGATCCTATGTTTTCCGCGCCCTTCAGGGCGGCACAGTGCAAGCACCATGAGCCGATGCTCACCATTCCCCCTTCCGAAATCGAAGCTGAAGTGGCCAAGGCGTTAGCATTCGACCCGCCGCTCGACCGTTACGCCATAATCACATCAGGTCGTGCTACGACCCATGCGCAGAAGAAGATGGCTCATGCCGGGTAACTGGTGGGGCCTATCGTAGTGACGCGGGGTATGGTTGAAATGGAGGGGACTCTTACCTCGGCCGCGCGGAGGTTGCCATGGATTTCCCCATCCTCGACCTGATGGATGACGAGGCCAGCTATGCCGAGCTCCTCGCCTGGCTCCACCCAGCGGGCCTCGCATGCCCGCGATGCGGGGACGGCGACGACCTCCACGTCCACAGGCGCCATCGCGCACCGATCCTCGACTACCGCTGCGGCCGCTGCAGGAGGGTCTTCAACGCCTTCACCGGCACCGCGCTCCACGGCAACCGCCGCCGGGCCGCCGAGCTGCTCCTGATCGTCCGCGGCATCGCCCAGGGCACGCCTACTGCCAGGCTGGCACGCGAGCTGGACTGCGATCGCTCCCAGCTGCTCGAGCTCAGGCACCGCCTCCAGGGCGCCGCCCACTCGGGGCGGCACCGGGATCCCCTGGAAGACTCCGAGCTCGAGGCCGACGAGATGTACCAGAACGCGGGGGAAAAAAGGGCGACCGCACCGCGACCCCGATGACCCGCCGCGGCGTCGCGGCAACAAGCGGCCGGGGCACGGGAGCTGGGACACGGACCGGCTGCCGATCTGCGGGGTGGTGGGGCGCCGAAGCGGTGAGATCCGCCTGACGGTGGCCCGGCATTCCGACGGGGAGACCTTGCGGCGCGTGGCGTTGCGTGCGAGCTGGCCGATGACGCGATTCTACACGGACGAGTGGAAGGGCTACGATCGTCTGCCGGAGATGGGCCGCTCCCGCTCGTCGGTCTGCCACGGCCGCGGGGAGTGGGCGCGCGACGACGACGGTGACGGGGTGCGCGAGGTGCACTGCAACACGCTGGAGGGGAACTGGACGGGGCTGAGGAACTTCCTGCGGCCGTTCCGCGGGGTCAACAAGGAGTATCTTCGACAGTACGTGGCGATCTACCAGTGGAGTTACAACATCAAGCGGGTGTCCGGGGAGTTCATCCGGGCTCTACTCGGTGTTAAGGGCTCCACCAGTTAAACGACATGAGCCAAGAAGATTATCGAGATCAACCGCGACCACCGCTCCAAAGGTCTTTTCCTCGTTGAGCTGCTCTGGTGGGAGAAAATCGAAGACCTTCTCGATGAATACCCGGAAGTCGCCGACCTGCTGACCAAAATTACGAGCGCGCAAATCGCCGCGTTGGATGAGAGACTTAGGCAAGGTTTCTCGGCGGTGAGGACACAGGTAGAAGAAGTTATCTCGGTGCAAGGCCGGACGGCACGCGACGGTGAGATTGATGAGGCCGAGAGTTGCCTTAAAAATTCGGATCCGCAACGAGCCCATATCCTGCTCGAAAGGCTAAAGCAACGCCATTGGGAGGAACTCACCCCGCTGCAGCAATATCGGGTCAAGGCGGCTTTCTCCAACGTCGCGCACGTCCGAGGAGATGAACGGGAAGCGGGTAGGCTATTGCTAGAGGCAAAGGGACTCTGCCCAGAGAGCGAGCGGGCCCAAATCAACGAGGCGCTCGGTCTGGAATTGGTTGGCCGCAAAGAAGAAGCACACGCGCTCTCTACTCGGCTTCGCGAACAATATCATACCTCTGGCAAGTTACTCGCCATCCAAATCCGGACCTCACCGGCTTCGAAAAGCCTCGAAGATATGCAGGCGATGGTATCGCCAATCCTCGAAAAAGATGCCGATGTGTCCATGGCCCTGGCCATAAGGGCGATGGGCCACCAGCGTTTTTCGGAGGCTGTTTATTACGCCAGGATGGCAGTAGCGGCAGGCCCAGATTGGTTCGGATCAAAATTCATCCTCGGTCAGGCGTTGTACAACGCGGAATCCATCAAGCTGGGCCGAAATTTTCGTGCGGGATCCGATCCGCTTGTTCAGGCAAGGTTGGTCGAGGCCATAGCTGCCATCGATGAGGCCGCTGCTCTTGCGAAGAAAAATCAGGCCAACCACTTGCTCTCCCGGTGCTTCCTCATCCGTGCCTTAGCGAATGCCCTGCGCGGCCAGGATGATGCGGCAGATCAGGACTTCAGCGAAGCAACGCGGACATCGCCGGAGGACAGGCATGTGCATCGAAGATATGCCGTCTATCTGTTCAATCGAAATAGGATTGATGAAGCTATCGGAGAATTGCGTAAAGCCGTCCGTGTGGGCTCCGCCCCGGTTGCCGAATCTCTCCTGGCAGACTTGCTCGCGGAGAGAGACAAGCCCGGAGACCGCGCCGAGGCAATTGAAATCAATGTGCGCCTGTCTCTCGCCGACGATCGAGTATTCGCGGAGGATGAATCCGAATCTAGCCCCGATGATCTCAAAGCGTTACGGATTGCGGCCTTTCATTCAGCAATTACTGACTCTATTGATGCATCGCGGTTAGACGAGGCCGAGACATTCTTTAATCGCGCCTCTTCCGGCCATTTCAGCGATGTAAGCTTGCTTGCCGCTTGGTCGCAGTTGCATCTGGCACGGGATGACTTCCAGGGCTCGGTGACGGCCGCCGACGACGCATTGAAGAAAGTTGATAGTAGCACCCACGAACTGTCAATTCGAGCCCTCGCACTCCAGCTAGGTAGGTTGGAGAAGCACAAGGACGCCCTACCCCTCTGGCAGAGGATCACGCGAAACACCGCATACGGCAACGATGTGCGTCACCTCGTGCGATGTGCCGAACGAGTCCAACAGTACGACATCATCCTGAACGTGGCCAGGGACGCGCGAGAAGGAGGAATCCAGGACACTTGGTTGCTCTTCAAAGAAGCCGAGGTGCTGGGCATGTTCGATCTTGATGGGGCCGTGGCGTTACTGCGGTCACATCTTAAAAACAACCCCGACGACAGGGATGCGCGACTCAGGCTCTCGCACCTCGGGCTGAAGTGGCATCGGCCGGATTTGATCGACGCGAGACCGGATGCTCTTCCTACCTTGGATGAAGTAACGGCAACAGGCGGCGCCATTGCGGTTGAAATTTTGCGTCTGCGAGGGGATCCTAACGCAGCCTTGAACTACGCTTATGAGCTGGTCCGTCGCCATTTCGACCATCCCGATGCGAACGCCGCGCTGATCATGGTCTTTTTCTCGCCAGCCTCGCAGGTTCTGGAGATTAAGGAGCCGTCCCAAGCCGGCCCCGGCGTGGCCGTCTGTTACACGGAAGATGGCGGCAGAGACCGCTGGGTGGTCATAGAGGATTCGCCAAATCCACGGCCTGAATTAAACGAATACTCCCCAATTCACCCTCTCGCCAAAAGCTTCGAAGGAAAGTGTGTCGGCGAGAGCGTTGTGCTCAGCAAGACGAGCGCCAGGGACCGCACTGCGACGATTAAAGAAATCAAGAGCAAATACCTCTATAGGCTTCATGAGATCATGGAGAGCTGGCAAGTCCGGTTTCCGGATCAGCCGTTCATCCAACTGTTTCGCGTGCTTTCTAAGGACGAAAGGACGGGTCAAGAAATCCCCGATTTGACCGATATGAAGATGGTGGCTGACCTTCGCTACGAGCGAATTCACGACGCGGAGAAGATCTACAGAACTCAGCTCATCCCTTTACACCTGCTCGCTGAGATCGTGGGAGCCGATCCGTTTCAGGTACTCTACCACGTGGTATTGCAGCCCGATCTTCCGGTTCGCTGCACTCAGGGAAGGGAGGATGAGCACGATCTCGCGCTGGAGGCTCTGGCGTCGTGCAACACGCTCGTGCTGGATCTCACGGCGATTGGCTCCATTTCCCTGTTGGAGTCGGCGGGCTTGCTGGCCAGGTGGCGGGGGAAACTCGTCATCTCGCAGAGCACGGCTCATGAACTACGGTCCGCACTAGAGAACGTCACCACGAAACGGCAGGGAAGCGGCCACTTTGGTAGGACAGGACAAGGTTATTACTTCGAACGGTACTCCGAAGAAACGATGAAAGCCGAGGCCGACGCGCTCGCCACGCTTGTTCGGTCCGTTCTTTCTGTGTGCGAGGTACGAGGTTGTCCGGATCTAGCATCCCTAGACCCAGTAATGCGCGATCAACTCATCTCCGGGTTCGGCCAGCATGGTGTCGAAAGCATGCTGCTCGCCAGGCAGCCAGGGCATGTGCTCTGGTCCGATGATCTTGCGGTTGCGTTCATTGGAAGCAATGAGTTTTCGGTACGCCGGGTTTGGACACAGGTCGTCGTCGAGCATGCGGTCAAGCAAGGCTTCGTCGATCCTGAGGAATATTTGGTTGTGAGCGCAAAGCTTATGGCTTTGGACTATCAGGCCACCACATTCAATCCCTTTGTGCTGGCCAAAGCGGGCTCACTGTCGAAATGGGATCCCGTAAAATGGCCACTGAACAAGGTGCTTGAACGTTTCGTTAACGCGACGATGTCGCCGGACCTGATCCTTGTTCTCGCTGCTTCGATGCTTCTGGCGGTTTATAAGGAAGCGCCATTGCCTGAGACTCGACAAGCGGTGCTGATTAAAATCATGGAACGGCTCCTCATCTTGCCGCATGGCATCGTAATCGCAAAGATATTTACAACCTTTTTTCCGAGGTTTTTTGGCGTCAATGCACTCGGAGCCGCCGAGGCGTCAGCCATTGGACATGCTTGGCTTGCAGAGGCTCGACGCAGGCCCCGTTTAGAGCTTGCGCGCCGTTTATCGTGGGATCAATAGGCCACGGCTACATTCGCGACTTCGGAAAGTCGAACTGGGCAAACGTGCATCAAAGAGTCGTGGCGTGGGATCCTGTGACCTCTCGCCGACAAACGCCACAGCGACTTAACAGGCCCGATCCCCCGTCTGCTCGTGTTCTGACCGAGCCGACAAAGGTCTTGGCGACGATGCCAGACGACCGACGCCGACCGTCGCCATTATCATCGCCCCTCCCCTCTAAGTTTGATCGATGAATAGGTAAGTCCTGTACTTTCATAGACTTAGTGGATGCTATGTGGCCGGGCTCAGAAGTCGTTGTGCCGCGGCGTCTATTTCCTCCTCGTTGCTCCACCGGACGTGACCTGCCCCCGGAATCTGTTCCAGGCGAATGCCATTCAGTTAAGCCGCGATCCTTTGCCGTAAACCGTTCCCTCTCCCTGGCCTGAGACACGCCAAGCCCGAACAATGATTCGGGACATCCTTCTTCGGATCGGGGGAGAACATGGTCTACGTACGTCTGACGGTCGCCCTGGGGCGGGTCCGCGAGGATCTCGCCGGCTTGCTGGATGAGGCGTCCTTGCGCGAGCTCTGCCGGGGCGAGGGCATGACCTGGCGCGAACGCCTCCTCGACCCGGTCACCACCATCCACCTGTTCCTCGCCCAGATCCTCCACCGCAACACCGCCTGCGCCCACATCCCGCGGATCGCCGGCCGCTTGTTCACCGCCTCCGCCTACTGCCAGGCTCGCGCACGCCTGCCGCTCCGAGTTTGTCAGGCCCTGCTGCGTCGCCTCGCCGACACCGCATGGCCCGAGCGGGCGGGCCATCGCACCTGGCTGGTCGACGGCACCGGCGTGAGCATGCCCGACACGCCCGCCCTGCAGCGGGCCTACGGGCAGCCCGCGGCCCAGCGGCCCGGGTGCGGCTTCCCCGTGGCCAAGGTCCTGGCCCTCTTCGACTCGGCGTCGGGCATGCTCCGCGCCCTGCACACCGCCCCGCTGGGGGCGCACGACCTGTCCCAGGTCCCGCTGATCCACCCCGAGATGCGCCCCGGCGACATCCTCATCGGCGACCGAGCCTACGGGTCGTTCGCCCATCTGGCCGTGCTGGCAGGCCGCGGCCTTCACGGCCTCTTCCGCATGCACCAGAAGCGCGTGGTCGACTTCACCCCCGGCCGGGACTCCCCTCCCCGCTGGCGGCGGAAGAAGCTCTCCGGCAAGCCCCGGTCGACCTGGGTCCGGTCCCTCGGCCCGGAGGACCAGGTCGTGGAGTGGTATCGCCCCTACCCGCGGGCCGAGTGGATGTCGAAGGAGGACCATGCCGCCCTGCCGCTCTCGCTGCCGGTCCGCGAGTTGAGATACAGGGTCGACCGTCCGGGGTTCCGCGTCGAGGTGGTCACGCTGGCGACGACCCTCCTGGACGCCGAGGCCTATCCCGCCGAGGAACTGGCGGGGATGTACCTGAGTCGGTGGCAGGTGGAGATCTCCCGTTCTCAGTGCGATCGAAACAACACCCTTTATCAAGTCGAGCGATCGGCCTATTGTGGGTGTGTCTGCGCTGTTGGAGCTGGCACTTTGGTGTCGCAAGCCGCGTGATCTGACCCACGGAGGACCTTCATGTTCGATGACCGAATCCGCCGCGGTCCCCCCCGTCCCTGACGACGGGCGGGAAAGTGCTCATAGAAAAACTCGATTGGGTCCACGTGCCGCTCGGCCTGCAACGGCAAGTGATCCATGCCATGGCTCGAATCCTGGCTCAGGCACTCCAGCCGCCGGCACGGCAGGAGGCCGCGGATGAGTCCCGTTGAAGCGAAAGGTCCGAGTGCCCGGCCGATATCGATCATCGAGACCGACCATGCTCAGGCGATTGATCTGTCGGCCGATCGCCCTCGGCTGTCGCGCTCGGCCAAAGTCCAGGCGCAACACCTCCGACGGCTGGCCGTCGTCTACGTGCGACAATCCAGCCCGCAGCAGGTCCTCCACCACCGCGAATCGACGGCCCTCCAGTACGACCTACGCCTCCTCGCGGTCGACCTGGGTTGGCCGCTCGAGCGCGTCCTCGTCATCGACGACGATCAGGCAACGTCGGGTCGGACGGCGGTGCATCGTTCCGGGTACCATCGCCTTCTTGAGGAGGTGGATCTCGACCATGTCGGGATCATCCTGGGAATCGAGATGAGCCGGCTGGCCCGGTCGTGTCGAGACTGGTATCACCTCATGGAGAAGTGTGCTCTATTTGACACGCTCCTCGCCGACCCGGATGGGGTCTACGATCCATCAAATTACAACGACCGACTTCTGCTGGGATTGAAGGCCACGATGAGCGAGGCGGAACTGCACATCCTCCGCGCGCGGATGTATCAGGGACGGCTCAACAAGGCCCGCCGGGGCGAGGTCTACTACCATCCCCCCATTGGCTACGTCCGTACGCCCGCAGGCGAGTTCGCCCTCGATCCCGACCCTCGGGTCCGGGAAACGCTCCGCCTGCTTTTCGACAAGTTCGAGGAATTGGGGACCGTCACCGCCGTGCTCCGGTATCTGGTCCGCAACGGAGTCGCGTTGGGGGTACGGCCTCACTTCGGCCCCAACCGGGGCCAGCTCGAATGGCATCGACCGTGTCGGCCCACCCTGCAAAACCTCTATCACAACCCGATCTATGCCGGGGCGTACGTCCACGGGAGGCGTCCCGTCGATCCTCGGCGCAAGATCCCGGGACGACCGGCCACCGGGCGGACGACGGTCAAGCTTCTCCAATGGGAGGTCCTGATCAAAGATCATTTGCCCGCGTACATCACCTGGATGTTGCAGCCATAATGCCTCCATCTTCACGCGTCGTCGACCCTCCTCGGCGGAGGGCCGTGGTGTCCAATCCGGCGAATCATCGCCGCTTTCCCTTCGAGATCGGCCCGGTCATCGCAGCGGGGTAGGCGACCGCCCCGCGTCTCGAGTGGGCCATGAGCTTCCGCAGTCGCTCCCTCTCCCTCCGATCGGCCCGGATGATCCACGGCCCGTGGGCCGAGACTCGCCGGGCATGTAACCAACCCCGGCCCGCCCAGTCGCGAAGCTTCCCGCCCGACACGCCGAGCTCTCGCGCCAGGCCGGACACCCACCATTCGTCCTTCCCCAGTCGCCCCTCGTCCTTCCCGCCGTCGCTCAACCCGCGGCGCGACATCAGCTTCCTCACGGACATCGCCGTGTAGCCCCCGGCCGCCTTCGGCGGCCGGAGGCCTTCCTCATTGAGCCGGGCCGCGATCTGGCCCGCCGTGAATCCCTCGCGGCGCAACCGGGCGAGCCGCTCGAATAATCGGGCGTGGTCGCGAAGGTGCTCGTGGAGCTGGACCGGGCGGATGACCTCGTGGCGACTCTTGGAGCCGCCATTCCATTCTATTTCCACGTTTACATATTCGCTGTCTTTGCGGACATGGACGACGACCCGCTCGACCAGCAGGCGGACGATCTCCTTCCGCTCGGCGGGCGTCGTCGACGGGGCCTCCCACAGCGACGGGATGTCGCGGGACAACGCGGCGATCCGGGCGAGCTCGTCGCCGCTCAGCTCGGCAGGCCGGTCCCGTCGGTATCGGTCATATTCTTCTTCGAGCCGACGTTGATCGCTCAATGCCTCCTCCCAGCGACGCTCCAACGTCCGGGCGACGAGGCGGTTCTCCGGCTCGACCGCGTGGTACTGCCGCTCGGCACGCCCCGATTCATAACGCGCCCGCTCCAGTTGTTGCACCCAGTGGCGGTGGAGGCGGTCGCGTTCCTGACGGACGTCCCGGGCCGCCTGGAGGCTCAGCTCCAGCGCCGCGGGCTCCAGGGCGCGAAGGACCTGGCGCGCCACGAGGTCATCGACCGGCGTCGTCCTCAGGCCGTGGCACCTCGGCCCCGTGCCCACCTTCAGGTGTTGTTCGCACGAATAATATGCGGCGGACTTGCTCGGATAGGCGGAGTGCATCCGGTGGCCGCAGGTGCCGCAGGCCACCAGCCCCGCCAGCAGAGCAACGCCCCCGCGCGCGCGCCCGGCGAGCCGGCGACCGAGCGGTTCTGCTCGAGGCGTCGGAGGTTCGCCAGGTATCGATCCCAGCCGATGTACGCCGGGAGGCGGTCCTTCAGTAACACCTTCCACTCCGAGATCGGCAGCCACCGTTGCCCTCGTCCGTGGCCGCCCGCCGCCTTCGCCCTCGGCTCGTCCCGGCGACGCCCGTAGGCATAGGCCCCGGCGTAGGTCGGGTTGTGCAACATCTGGTTCAGCGTCGGCAGCACGGGACGACGCCAGGTCAATTGGCCGCGGAGTGCCCCTCCCTGAGCTCGCATCCCCAGGCGGATGCCGTTCCGGACCAGATAATGGAACACGCCATAGATCGAACCGATTTCATCGAACTTGTCGAAGATCAGGCGCACGACGTCGCGGGCCTGCTCGTCGGGGTCGAAGGCCAGCTCGCCGGATGGCAGCTTGACGTACCCGCAAGGGACCTTGGAGAACAGCTCTCCGCGCTCGGCCTTATGGAGCCGGCCTCGATCCAATCGATTCCTCATGGTAATGAGCTCGAATTCGCTGATGGTCCCCTTCAGGCCGAGCAGGAGCCTGTCGTTGGTGTCGTTGGCGTCATAGACGCCGTCCTGATCGGCCAGGAGCGTCCCGAAGAGGGCGCAGACCTCGAGCAGGTGGTGCCACTCCCTGGACGTCCGGGAGAGGCGGCTCATCTCCAGGCCCAGGACCAGGCCGACGTGATCCATCGTGACCTCGGCGAGCAGCCGTTGGAATCCGCGCCGTCGGTCGGGCTCCCTGGCGGCTCCGACCCTGGTCGTCATCGATGACCAGGACCCGATCGGCGGGCCACCCCAGGGCCAGTGCCTGGCCGACCAGCTCATATTGTCTCTCTCGCGACTCCTTATGGTCGAGCACCTGCTGCGGGCTGGACTGGCGGATGTAGATGACCGCCAGGAGGTCCAGATGCCGGTCTCGGATCTTGGGCGATCGCCGACCCCGGGCGGCCGCAGGCAGGCCGCCCGGGGCACCGGCGGACGGGTCATGGCTCATCATGTGCCACCTCTCTTCCGGCCGGCGGTGCCGCGAGTTGATGGGCCATGACGCGGCTGAGCGCCCGGAGCGTCCGCTGCCGCCGGTCGTCGGTCAGGGCCAGCCAGAGCCGGCCCGGCGGCGGGAACGCCCTCGGCCCTGTCCGGCGCGGGGGGACACTTTCGCCCGATGATCGTCGCATGAGGGGCCTCCCTGTCGGGACTTGATCCGGCGCCCTTCGATCCATTCGACGAGACTGAGCAGCGCCGCGAGCCCGATTATGGGCAGGTCCGAGGATGGTCCGCGAGGTGTGACTTCGGTGGGAGTCCGTCTGCTACTTCTGGGAGCGCTATCTGGCCAACGTCGAGCGATTGGCTGCCAATCGGAGCCGGGCGTTTGCCATGGGGGCACCACGCGAGGGGTCGTCACTGCTCGGGGGCTTGCTGGTCTGCGGCCGGTGCGGCTGCCGGATGATGGTGGCCTATAACGGCGCCCAATCCCGGCTGACCTACAGCTGTCAGCGCCAGCGTATCGAATACTCCGGGCCGACGTGTCAGACGATGGCGGGCCGGGTCCTGGACGAACTGGTGAGCCGGCAGGTGCTGCACGCGATGGAGCCGGCGGCGTTGGAACTCAGCCTCCAGGCCATCGCCGGGCTGCAACAGGAGCGTGAGCGTCTGGAAAGGGACTGGCAGCGGCGGCGGAAGCAGGCCCGCGACGAGGTGGAGCGAGCCGCACGGCAGTATCACGTGGTCGACCCGGGGAATCGCCTCGTGGCCGTGGAGCTGGAGCGTCGCTGGGAGCAGGCGTTGCGTAGCGAATGTGCGCTCCAGGAGGAGCACGACCGCTTCGTGCGCGATCGGCCCCGCGAGTTGAGTGAAAGTGATCGAGACCTGATCCGGTCCCTGGCGAGTGACCTGCCTCGGCTCTGGGGAGCGGAGACGACGACGGCGGCGGATCGCCAGGTGATCATCCGACTCCTGGTTCGGCAAATCATTGTGCAGGCGCAAGGATCAAGCGAACATGTGGATGTAACAATCCATTGGTCAGGAGGCTTCGCGAGCGTCCATCGTGTGCGTCGTCCGGTCGCACGCCATGATCAATTAAGCAATCATGCCCAGTTGATGGAGCGGGTGGTATCGTTGCGCGAGCAGGGCCGGTCGGCGCCTCAGATCGCCGCGACACTGAACCAAGAGGGATTCGTCCCGCCCAAGCGTCGCGCGACGTACAATAAGGCGATGGTCCGACAACTGCTGGCGCGAAGCGGCCATTCGAGTTGGAGTCGGTCGCGTGCCGATGGCGGTGTGCTCGGTGCCGATGAATGGTGGTTGAACCAACTGGCCATGGAACTCGGTATGCCTCAGATCACCTTGCATAGTTTGCTGAGCCGCGGCTGGGTGAACGGCCGCAAGCTACCGGGGGGAAAGATGGGACGTTGGATCGTCTGGGCCGACGAGCCGGAACTGGATCGTCTTCGTCACCTTCGGGCATGCCCGCGTGGCTGGTCGGATGAGCCGTACCCGGCGGAACTCACCACGCCCCGGCCCTACCCCGAGAGGTGATCTCAACCGCCGGAAAACCGTGGTTCCGGGGATTCGTCAAACGTGATCGGACGAACCGTATCCTCACGGAAGACCCACCTCCCCCTCGCGAGTCATGAGATAACCGTTCGGCCCTTTGCCCAGGCTGCGGAGCCGATGGCCGAGGGCTAATATCGATTGTGACAATGGAGGCATTATGGCTGGAAGAAGGAGGTCAACCTCCGCCATTTGAAGACGACGCTGGGGATGGATATCCTGCGATGCAAGACGCCCGAGGGCGTGCTCAAGGAGCTGACGCTCTACGCGGTGGCGTATAACCTGGTGCGTCTGGTGATGCTCGAGGCGGGGCGACGGCAGGGGGTGGCGCCCGGGCGGGTCAGCTTCGTGGATGCGTTGCGGTGGCTGGCAACGTCGCCGCCGGGGACGCCGCTCTCCAGGCTGATCGTCAATCCGCTCCGGCCCGACCGCGTCGAGCCGCGATGCCAGAAACGTCGGGGTAAGAATTATCCTTTTATGATCTTGCCCAGATCGGTCCTGCGTAAGCGGCTCCTCGACCAGGCGGATGCGGCTTAACTGAATGGCATTCCTGTTCCAGGCGTTATGAGAGTATCGGTTCCGGGGTCGTCTCGGACTCGGCCGTGGGGAGGGAAGCGACCCCCGGACCCTTCTGCGATGCCGCGAACTCCGCCGGGGTCCGATACCCCAGCGAGCTGTGCGGCCTACGGTGGTTGTAGTCCTGGCGATGGTCCTCCAGCAGCACCTTCGCCTCCTTCAGCGTCTCGAACTCCTCACTGTCCAGCAACTCGTCCCTCAGCCGACCGTTGAATGTCTCGCTGTAGGCGTTCTCCCAGAGGCTGCCAGGGGCGATGTACAACGCACTCGACCCGCGCCGGGCCAGCCAGGACCTCACCGACTCGGCCATGAACTCAGGACCGTTGTCACTCCGGATGAACTCCGGCTCTCCCCGCACCTCGAAGAGGTACTCCAGGGTCGATATCACATCCCCCGCCTTCAGGTTCCGCTCCACCTCGACCGCCAGGCATTCCCGCGTGAATTCGTCGACCACCGGCAGGATCTTCAGCACCCTGCCGTCGGCCGTCTGGGCGTGCACGAAGTCATAGCTCCAGACGTGGTTCGGCCGCTCGGCAGCGGGGTGGCCGCGGTCAGCATGAGGTATGCGGCGATGGTCTCCGACTGCTTCCAGGCGGCCGCGACGGCCATGTCACAAATCTCGAAGTGGTCTCTGAGCCCAGCGGCTCGGATCCATGTGATGGTGGTCCTGCGGCCGCGGGCCAGGACGCCATACCAAGCTCAAGCGCAGGGGGCTAATACTCGGTTGCCTGGATAGCCTCGCCTTGAGAGCGAGTACAGAGCGATTGCCAGACTCCAGCGGGAGGCAGATTTTCCCACCAACCATTAATGTTTAGATTGGCGCTTGGAGGACCCCCCTTCTCTGCGTCGTAACCCCAACTTTGGACTGTGTCTTTGAGAAAATGAACTGATCCATCCCCTAGCAAAATATTCACGCCATTGGGATGAAAACTCGATGCGCAACCACTTGACGGGAGGCCGTTCGATTTGTTTGTGTTTGGCGGCTGGAAAGCGGTGAATAAAGTATCACCGATATTGCCGCTGAAATACCAACCCCAGAGGTCGTGGGAAGAATCATTTCGATTGCGAAGATAGGTCGTCGCACGCTCAGCGGCGAATACCGTATGCGATAAACCATCGGAAATCATTGCCAGCGTAATAGGGGAGAGATCGTTAATAGACCCGTTTACTTGAGCGTACGCATGACGATCCACGTGGCAGTTGTTAAGTGAAGAGGGTATCGCCAACAGGGGAAGTGATCCAAAACAAGCAGGGTAGCTCGTGAATACTGCTTCAAGCTGCTCCTCGGAAGCAGCTAAACTATGTTGACGAAGCTGTTCCATGTTCATGGCTCGCGGATGGCCGGAATCGACATCGGAAGGACATGCAAAACTACTGACAGAGACGGAAAAGGCAGATCTATTCTCACGCCCAAATATAGTAAGCGTCTGGTTGATGGCAGAGTACAACGACGCTTGCTCGATGAACGGCAGGATCTGAATTTGATAGCTCTTATCGAGCATACCCGAAGTGCACGGAGGATTGTTACCAGCAAACCGACGATCGTAAGTCGGCATTCGGCCAATCGGTAGGCAGTTGTTGCTGTCGTGATAAGAGGAGAGCCCCAGGCCGATCTGCTTCAGATTATTAGTACATTGCAGTCGCCGGGAAGACTCGCGGGCAGACTGCACGGCGGGAATCAATAATCCCGCCAGGATCCCAATAATGCTCAGCACGACCAACAACTCGACCAGCGTGAACCCACGACCGATGCCACGGTGCGAATTGGCCATGGGTTTCAAACAAGAAAGTCTCGTCATTACTGGTTAATCCCTAAAAATGAGAGGGATTTTCACGATGTGTGATGATTCACCGGCAGAAAGGATGAGCGACGTGTCAATTCGCTTGGAAGCGTCAGGCGTACGGATGGTGATGTCGAGGGTTTTAGAACGGGCATCAAATTGGCCAATGGTTACAGAGGCCCAATCCGGTGTTTCGGTGAGTTTGAGATCCTGCCATCCCGGATTGATTCCCTCGTAAAAGAGGCGTCTCGATAAAAGCTCACCGGGCAGTGTGTCAATTTCGAGTTGATCCTGGGAGAGTCGAAAATTTTGAGCTTGGCTCACTTTCAGGGGGATTGAGACCTCAATTTCATTACCGTTTAGAACATCTACGCGACCTTGATAGTTCTGACTATGAGGAGGAGGGGTTATGGTCACCGCGATCTCGAAATGAGCCTTAAAATCTTCGAGTATCCGCTTGGAATCATCAGAGACCGTCGGGAGAAATTTTGCGGAGATCCGATCGGGATCGGAGACTCGCAGGGTAGGGTGCGTGATGGGATTTGGCGAGGAGTGCGTGAATAGAGCTACCTTGTGATTAACTTTTTGCCCGGGAGTGGCCTCTAAGACGACGATCTCACTTGGATTTGCCTTAAGCCTGTCATGAACGCGCAAGGTCAAATCCTCACGGAGCGATGTGGGTGCTTGGCCGGGCCTTGCCACATCGATGAGCATTGAGAAAGTCTGTGCAGGGCCATCGGGCCTGGTGCTGGCCTGAAGCGTGAAGAGCGCAGATTGGCCTGGCGCGATCGTTAGCGGGAAAACCCTTTTGTCGGTCTGAACGACGGCGCAAGAGCAGGAGGTACGTATAGATTTGACAGATAACGGTGTGTCGGTGGGATTATGCATCCGATATTTCACATTAATCATGTGGTTCACTTCAAAGATTTGATCCAACGACCGAGGCTCTATTCGTTCGATATTCAGAGTCGCCTTGGGATGCTTCCATAAAGAGTTCACAACAAGAATCGTCGAGCAGGCGATCACCAGGTATGAAATTGCTATCATGCATGATTTGAGGATAGGACGGCGCACTTTGTCTAGTTTGGGGCTCACGATTTCCATTGGATTGTCACTCCGAGACGGACCACGAGGCAAGAAATGTTTGGATCACGTTGTCGAAGACCGATGTACTGGAGACGGATGCTAAATTAGAACTTTCGACGCTTTCAAGCTGGCGACATTCGTCTCCTCGCAGCGATCACACCCAGGAGGGCGGCGGTCAAACCCAGGATGACGAGGAGGCTTACGAGATTCCCACGGCTTTGTGTTGTGCTGGAGTGTCCTCTTCGTAGATCATTCAGATATCCAAGAATTTGTTTATGTGAATAAGCTTTGCCTGATTCTTCTTTGCCCCAGACGTAAAATACCTTCTTAGTCTCGTCCGTCACGATTGCACCGGTAGGGAAATTGAGCGAAAGTTCGGCCTCGGAGATCGGCTTATTGACTTCAACGTCACTGATTGTCAACTCTACAGACCTATCTGGCTGAACATCGGAGCTTCCACGGATCAGCTTTGGGATCGATATGCCTGGAGTAATATTGTCATAGAAGTCTACAACCTCAGATGTTGACCTTCGTAGACCAGCCCCTTTAAGGCGAGGAGCCACAACGTTCTTTTTAGTGATCAAGTAGTTATGTTTTTGAGATACTGTTAAAATATAAGACGTTTTGCCGTTAGGCATTGCTAGGTCGAAGTCCCAGGCGAGCATCCCATCCTCCTCCCTCCTTGCCGTAACAGTTTTCTTCTGAGCCGATTTGTAGAGTTCCTTCAGCGAATATTTCTTGTCTGGAATGAACAAAAGGCTGCGGCTCCACAGCAACTTCCTGCCATAAGGTCCTACCGCCATCGATGGCCTGATATTACCGCTGATGCGAGTATCCTTTATCGGGATTTTGGGTGGATTTTCCGGATCGTAGTTATAAAGGGCGTGCGAGTAGCCGGAATAATATCCAAAGTCGACATGTCGAGAATCATGGTCCTCTGCCCACTCCCCATCCGTCACGTGGCCATCAGTACGTGTGTGAATGCGTTCACTTGAGCCGCTCTTCACTATAGATGATTCATAGACGGGTGACCACGTCTTTCCCTTATCCTGCGAAACCTTAAACCGAATGTTTAATTTCAATGAATGGATTTGCTGCAAAGATTGTTCGTGCCGACGGATGATTGCGTCGGGGTCACTGGCCTGAAATCCGATGACGCCTGTAAGCAAAATAAAATTGAACATGCGACTGTCCTATAATATCAAGAGCGCGGGCACAGGGGCTCTACGGGAAGCCATCAAAATCGACGCCGCATGTCAGCGGCCACCCAAGGCGCAACCCTTCGGGATGGTTTGGAATTCGAGGCGACGCTCAAAGGCGACTTCGAAGTCGGTCCTGCAATCCCAAGCAGAAGCTGGAAGAATGCAGCCTGTGTCCGCGCATGGAATGTGAGTGACAGATCGAAAAACGGTGAGGGGGGATGTTAACGAGATCAAAGCCTAGGCTGACTTCCCCTAGATGGGGGAATCAGTTGAAGCTTATTGGTGGCTGGTGCGAGAAGAAATCACTAATCTTATGACAACATTTCCATCCGAGTTCGCCGGATGACGAAAATCGGACGAAATACGTCATTCATTTCCCGTGGAATCGACGAAACGCGCCGTTGGATATCACATACAGGTTACGGCATCGTTTCGTAAAATCGTGTTCGTGAGAAGCCCCGTGGATCAGCATGCGAACACGTTGCACGTACAAGGCAGTCCGGAAGAAGATGTTGAGCCTATGCATTTGCGACCTGTCGTGCAGCTGTCAGAGGGTCTTGCAGCTTGACAACTCCAATTTCGGCCGGTGCAGCTTGAACAGTTAGACACTGTCGCTGGGCATGCCTTTACAATGGGATTACCAGGCGCGCACAGGTTCCCGGGTAAGGGCCCGGCGTGGACGACTCTCTCGAAGACAGGAAGCGCAGCGTTAGTCACCGCCCCTGCCCACAAGACAGCCAACGCGCCGGCTAAACAATCGACCAGCAAAATGCGACGCATACTTACCTCTCTTTGCTGAGGTCTGACGCGAAGAGCGAAATGTCTAGGCGGGGAAAGTCTAAGTTGCCCGATTGATCTTGTCAAGAAGCCATAGGCCTAGATAGTCTGATTTTTCTGTGAGGTATTTGCCTTGTAGACTCGTGGATTGTCCGACGGATTTGAAAAGGACTAGGAGTTACGCGGTCATGGAAGTTTGTACAAGGGTTGAGCGATATAAGCCCTGACGGCTCCCCGGATGATTCGTGCCTTGGCCTCGTACCAACTCACCCCGGTGGCATAGAAATGACGCTCCAGCCGCAGGAAGGCCCGGATCGCCATCCCGATGTGGTTGCGCTGCGCCCGACCTACCCGGGCCTGGCATCGCTCGACCCCGCAGCACTGCTTCAGGCCCCGGTGATAGTTCTCAATCGCCCACGTCCGCTCGGCCAGCACCAACCGCGTCAGCTCGTCCATCGCCAGGTCGTCGGTCGCCCAGTGCTCAGTGTCTCCGTCTCGGGAGACGATCCTGAAGACACGAATCAGGCCGTAACCTTCCAGATGGACGATCGTGCCGGCGGCCTCGATCGCCGTCTCGCCGACGGCCTTGTTGCCCTGCCGGTCGAGATTAACCCGGCGATTGATCTTCAGCCGCGTCAGCCAATGCCAGTTCAAGCCGCGGATCAGCTTCAGATTCTCCAGGGCACTGTACCAGCCGTCGAAGGCGACACAGTCGGGGGCGAGACCCCGCGACTTAGCCGCCCGGAGCATGTTGCGGAAATGGTCGTTCTTGGTCAGCCCGTCGTGCTCGTGGTCGTAAATCCGGTAGTCGCAGGGGATATGGCGGTCGCCGTCGGTCCACAGCAGGGTGGTGAGGTTGATGCCGCGGACGACGGCGTGGTGCTTCCCGGACCAGTGTCGGCTGACCAGGTCGATCTTATGGGCGTAGGGCTTATCGAGGGTGGAATCGTCGAGGACGAGGAGGCCTCCCTCGAGGGAGACCAGGGGGCGAGCCTCGGCCCACAAGGTCTCGGGATCGGGCTCGAGGCGGCGGAGGAGCCGGGTGAAGGCATCGTGTGCGGGGGCGTCCTGCGACTCGGGTTGCACCTTGGCGGCCTCCGTGCAGGAGAAGGACTTGGGGCTGGCGATGAGGAAGTCGATGTAGTTCGTATCCTGACATTTAACATCGTTTTTCATAAATCCCATCATACCAGCCGAGGCCGCCCGACCCTCCATGGACGCAAGGCCACTACTGCGTAACTCCTAAGGACGTCACGTCTTCGAAAATGATTATTTTCCAATGATATATCGTCATTCCCAGCATGAAATGTTGGCCTCGTTGGGTTTCTTGTCGTCCAACTTTCTCGATTTTCCACGAGCCTAAGGCATTTTCCCGGGAAGATTTTCTTCACTTTTACGCCGGCTATGAGATTGCCAGAAGGTAAACGGAGTCTGTATGAGCATACGATTGCGAGAAAGTGTTGGGGTGGCGAGGTTGAGGTTGGTTTCGTTCCTGACACGATTGGCTAAAGCAACTTGCTCGAATGCCGCCATTAAAGGCCGCGTAGTCGCCAAGCTCCACAAGATCGCCTTGTCCCATGGCCTGTCGGGTCGCCACGAGAACGCTGTGATTATCTTTATGCTCATCTTGGAACTGGATCCGACGGATCGCGATGCGATGAGCGGCCTCAAAGGGCTTTGCTGGCATATTGGCTACTTCGATCGCGCGATGGACCTCGTCGCGAAGTGGGTGGAGGAGCACCAGGACGAGGTGTTGGGATACCTTGAGCTGATAGACATGCTCCTCCGACGAAAGGAAGTGAATGCCGCGTTGATCTACATCGAGCGTTATGAACGCATCTGTAAGTCACAAGAACACATAGAGTTTTTCAAAGGAGTTCTTCTTCGCTACGAGAACAAACTCGAGGAATCAAATGAATTACTTAGAAGCGCGGTTGCAAAGGACGCGAAGCTCTACGGTGCATTGATGTGCCTTGCTCATAACCTTTCCGATCAGGGCCGAAAAGATGAAGCTATTTCCATTCTTCTAGAGGCGACGCGTGTCGCCCCCTCGAGTCCGTTCGCCTATGTTCAGCTTGCTGGCTTGCGATTTTACCGTGAGAGAAACCATCCCCATTTTCAGCATGTCGAGGCGATACTCTCGAAGAAGCCCCATTCTATTTTTTTGCGTCGTAACTTCCACATGTTTCTAGGACAGGCTTATGATTCCGTTAAGGATTATGATCGTGCATTTCTTCATTTTGCGGAGGGCAATCGACTTAATGGGATGAAGTTCGATACGGCCGAGCGTGAGAGAGAAACTGATGTTCGGATGCGGTTTTACGATAGAAAAATGCTCGAACTGAAGCGCAGGAGCACCGGCGATCGAATGGATCCGACTCCGGTCTTTATCATCGGTATGCCGCGGTCCGGCACCACTCTCGTCGAGCAGATTCTGGCCAGCCATCCGGGCGTACTCGCGATCGGGGAATGCATTGCGATTCCAAACATGACCAACTACCTTGATGAAACGCATCGATCGGGAGCCGGATATCCAAATTGTGTTGCTCACCTCGATTCCGATGAGATCGACAAGCTCGCGAATGATTATTTGGATTTTATTAGGATCAAAGGCACGGGAAAAATTGCCTTCACTGACAAATTGCCAATGAATTTCTTGGAGGCCGGTTTCATCAGTATTATTTTTCCGAATGCGCGGTTTATCTATTGCAAGCGTGACCCAATAGATACATGTCTGTCGTGTTATTTTCAGAACTTCGCCGATATTGCTTTTGCAAGCGATTTCTCGAAGCTCGCTTCTGTCTATATTCAGCACTCCCGGATCATGGCACATTGGAAAGAGGTTATGGCAGAGAGTATTCATCAGATTGATTACGAGGATTTGGTGGCGTCGCCCGAACGTCATATTCGGGAACTTCTTAGGTTCTGTGGACTTTCCTGGGATACCAATTGTCTCGAGTTCCATCGCACTGAGCGAGTGGTTCATACCGCGAGCACGTTCCAGGTCAAATCCCCTGTCTATACGAGATCGGTCAAGCGTTGGAAGAATTACGAGAAGCACATCGGAGAGCTGATCGGATATTTTCCAAATCAACGTGGTGTCTAATCCTCTTCTAATCTTCTCCGACAAAACCGCCTTGAAAATTTAATGATATGGGGAGCCGTCGGCGAGATTTCATAGCTAGTTAGTCTGCCCCGAGTCTTCCGATGCGATTGCGGTTACTTCCGGAACCGATCCTATCCGAGGAGATCCCGATCGCCGGGGTGAGTCCATTGGATCTCCTTGGTGAACGTGTCCCTGACGACGAGGTTCAGCTTGCCCTGAGCAAGGGCACTAGCAGGAATTCGAGCGTGATCATTTAACCTGACGACGAATTTCGGCGACTGCGTACCCCGAGATGGAACTGGGCACCCATGGCCGGGATTGAAGGTTTCGTCGTCTTTCGTTCCGGTCGAGTCGTATTATGGGTCGTCGCCCTCATGACTTGAGTTGGGCAGCGACTTACGAGCCCCGGTTGCTCCGGATCCGACTATATGCGGAAGCAGATCATGCTGGCGGCCAGCGTCGCCCAGGCGTCCATGATCACGCCAAGCCTGTCATACCTCACCCGCAGCCGATGCAGTCCCTTGAACCAACTAATCGTCCGCCTCCACCACCCATCGGACCGTGCCCAGGCCGCTGCCATTCTCCCTCCTCCGCTAGACGATGCGCGGCTCGATCCCCAGCAGGTGGAGCAACGGTCTCAACGGCCCGCTGTCTAGCCCTGGCCGGCGTAGGCCTCGTCGGGCAGTTCCTTGGGCGGGCCCAGCGTCCCACCGACCTTCGGGAAGTCGAGGATCACCGGCGGGAACTGCTCCCCCCGACTTGTTGACCATCACCGCGTGCTTGGTGCCACGCCGATCGCGATCCACCGGGCTCGGGCCCGTTGCCTCGCCGCCGCCGAAGGCTCGATCTCCGCTAAGTTTATGTTCGGCCAGGCCTACGTCGCTCCGGAGACGCAATCTCAATCAGAGTTACCCGAAGCGCCCTCTGGGTTTGCGCGAGATGGTTGTGTCGCAGTTATAAGAGGCCCTAACAAAGTTGGTTCTGGGCTAGCTGACTGAAACAGATGATAGAGCAACCGATGGCGAGGAATTCCTGATGGATCGCCGCCTTCCGGTCTTTCCTCACCCGCAGCCGCCCCATACCGTGCAGCCAGGACAATGTCCGCTCGCTGACACAGCGATACACCCCCAGCCCGCTGCCGTGCTCGGTCTTCCGCCTGGCAAACTTCGGCTTGATCCCACGCCGCCTCATCTGCTGGCGGTGCCGCTTCGAGTCATAGGCCCGGTCGGCGTAGAGCACCAGAGGCCGACGCCTGGGTCGGCCCGCCTTGCCACGCACCGGCGGCACCGCATCGACCACCGCCTCCAACTCCTTCACGTCGGGGTAGTTGCCCGCCGTTACGGTCGCCGCCAGCGGCGTCCCCTTGCCGTCGACGACAATGTGGTGCTTGCTCCCCCTCTTGCGCCGATCCACCGGGCTGGGGCCGGTCCTCTCGCCGCCGCCCCGGGCCCGGGCGTGCGAGCTGTCCACCGCCGCCCTCGACCAGTCGATCTTGTGGGCATACTCCAGCTCGGCCAGGAGGAGCTCGTGCAACTTCGACCAGACGCCGGCCCGGGTCCACTCGTCCAGGCGTCGCCAGCAGGTCATGCCGCTGCCGCAGCCCATCTCCATCGGCAGGTCTTCCCAGTTGATGCCGGTCTTGAGCACGAAGAGGATGCCGATCATGGCCCTGCGGTCGCCGAGGCGATGGCGTCCGGGACGGTCGGGCCGCTTGGGCTTCGGGGGAGGAGGCAGCAGTGGTTTGATCCGGTCCCTCAACGCATCTGGCAACAGGGGCTTGGCCATGATAAAGGGTTCCAGGTGGATCGTTACGACCACCCCAATGCTCCGCATATGCCGTGCCTCAAAACCAATTCTGTTAGGGCCTCTAAATCCTATTACCTCGACTTGCCCGAAAATTCACCGGTGAGGCGAAACGCGGCGTCGACCTGCACCTGCGAGAGGTGCGAGACCCAGCGGGCACTCACTTCCATGCGATCGAACCCCTGGTCGGCGAGAGGCCGCTTCCATTCCGCGGGTGGTTCGCTCGAGAAATCGAAGCAAAGCTGTATAAGCTCTCCTAACTGGACGCTTGCGGAGAGCGTGACTCAACACATTAGGCCCAAGCGTGACTCTCAGCGTTCAGACGACGCGCAATCCGAGCGGCGCCGTTTTGCTCGCCACGCGAAACCCCTAGTGGCCTCGCCCCTGGGCGAGATCCCGCTGGTGCTGGCTTTGCCATATTGAAACCGCGACATGGTTACCCATAACCGTTCGCACTGATCTCCTCGCCTGTCAAGTGGAAGTCCGGGAGCGTTGCGCGCAACGCCCCGGCGCTGCGCAGCAACTGGCCTTAAATTTCAGGCACGCCTTATCTTGACCGATCTTGGTAAGGCCAGAATAATCACATTGCGATCCGCGAAGACGCGATGAGAGATACAAAACTATGACGAGTAAATATGTGCGGCTCTCCGACGAGACGAGGCGGCGGTTCGACGCCAACCCTCGCCTGTGGCCCAAGGTGCGCCAGTTCAAGCGATTCTTCCGCGACGTCAAGGGACATCGCGGCGAGGTCGAGCGCAAATTCCCCGCGCTGCGGGCCGGCAGGCCCGTCGATCGCGTCATCGGCGAGGCGTTCGTGGAGTATCTGCGCGAGGTGCTCGGCCTGCTCGAGATCGAGGCGGCTGAGGCCCTGGTTGATGCGACCAATTCGCCCTCGCTTGGGGTCTGGGACACCCCCAACAAGACGCTCGACGCGCTGGCCGAGCGGCTGCAGGACAACGACCTGATGTACCTGCACAACCCCGTCAAGGATTCGCTGCTGGCGGCCGGGATGGAGCTCGACACCGTCGGCTGGAAGCTGGCGGGCCCGGGCGAGCCGATGGATGTCGATTCCTGCATCGCCCGCGGCGAGCGGTTCATGCGCAGGACCCGGCAGGAATACGCCCGCTGGATGCGCGAGGTCACTCGCCTCGACGGGATGTTCCGCACCGTGATGTTCTACTTGAGGGGCGAGGAGCGGATCGGCATCTCGGTGGCCCTGCCGCTCAAGGAGCGGGCGTGGCGGGCCATGGCTGCCGGCGAGCTGTTCGACAGCGATCTCACGCAGGACGACCTGCTGCCCTCCTCCCGCTTCATCTACATGCATGGCATGAGCGACGCCGAGCGCGTCGACATCGCCAATCACGATAAGACTTTGGCCCAGGCGAGGTCGGTCTTCTACCAGGTCGCCTATTATGTGCGCAACGCGCGGCCGCTGCGGCCGATGTCGCTCTCGCCCTGCTGCTGTGCTTATTATGGCGAGTTGCTGCGTAAGCACGGCTACAAACCCACCGGCGCCTGCATGAAGGACACCCCCAACCCGATGATGATGCTGGGCCATCACAAGGACGGCGGCAGTCGGATCTGGAAGGACCGCGTGTCCTACGACATAAGCCGGCTCACGGTCCGGGCGTATCTCATCTGCAACCGGGCGCATTGGCGTCGCGAAGACCGCTCGATCGGCCTCATCTGACCCCCCCTGAAGACGAGCCGACAGTCGCATCACCGGCGTCCCCCCACGCCGGCCCGTCCCCCGTCCGTATCCACATTGGTTCAGAACACCTCCGAGGAGACATCGATGAAGGGCAAGCACGTCCGCGTCCCGCTGTCCTCCCTGCGCCGTTACTCGCTGCGTCGCCACCCGGGCGGCGAAGAGGAGCTCAAGGCGCTCGCCAGGTCGTGGCTGGCGCGTGCCATCCACCCCATCGTCTGCCGGCCCGACATGACCTTGGTCGACGGGCATCGCCGCACGGAGGGCCTGGGGCTGCTCGGCGAGACCGAGGTCGACGTCTTCGTCACCGAGGACGACCTCACCGACGGCGAGCTGCTGGAGGCCGGTCTGGTGACGGCCTTCCACCGCAGGGGGCTCTCGGGCTACGAGCAATGGCAGGCGGTCCTTGGCCTCCATACGTCCGACTC
This sequence comes from Singulisphaera chitinilytica, assembly GCF_049331405.1. NCBI lineage: Bacteria > Pseudomonadati > Planctomycetota > Planctomycetia > Isosphaerales > Isosphaeraceae > Singulisphaera > Singulisphaera chitinilytica. Next base: position 2,336,799 of record NZ_CP186274.1, on the reverse strand, counting down.
CTCGCTGCTGCTCAAGGACATCGCAGGCAGGCTGCAGATCGACCCCTCGGGCGTGACCCACATCCTGTCGCCCTCGAGATGCTGCAGGGCCGCCCAGGAGGCCCTCAAGGCTGGGCGGATCACGCTCTCGGACTGCAACGAATTGGCCAAGCTGGCCGAGGATGACCAGCTCGTGGCCCTCCAGACGCGCTTGAACGGCGGCACGCTCAAGGAGCTGAAGCGTGCCGGCCGGGGGCGAGGCGGCGGGCAGGCCGTCAAGGCCGCCAAGATCCGCTGCCCCCTGCCCTCCGGGCAGGTGATCACCGTCTCGGGGGCCGAGGTCAGCCTCGAGGAGGCCATCGAGCTGCTGAACGAGGCCATGAAGGCCATGCGCGAGGCGGTGAAGAAGGGGATCACGGCCAAGAGCTTCCAGTCGGCGATGAAGGATATCGCCCGGGCCAGCTGAGCCCCTGCGATCTATCGACGCGGAAACGCCCGCCCGCATCCGCTTACTCCCTTTCCCCCCCGTCCCGTCGCATACGTGCCCGGCATGTACGCCCGCCGCCTCGTGCCGCGGGCCCGGGCCCCGGCGCGCCCGCCGATCGCCTCGGCAGGTCCCGTGAACGTGCCATCATGAAAGGAAACGTCCTATGGGGAGACATCTCGCCATGTTCCGCCGGAGGAGGCAGGCCGATCCGCTCGAGTCGGCGCTGCTGCATTGGAGCAAGAAAGACGCATTCGTCGTGCGCGACCTCGTGCGTTCGGTCTTCATCGGCGGCCAGACCGGCAGCGGCAAGTCGTCGGGCAGCGGCAAGGCCCTGATGCGTGCCATCGTGGGCCATCCCAATACGGGGGGCCTCTTCATCGCCTCCAAGCCCGAGGACAAGGATGACATCGAGAGGATCTTCTCGGGCGCCGGCAGGTCCGGCGACCTCTACGTCATCGAGCCGGCGGGGGAATATCGCTGCAATATCCTCGATGAGGAGCTGAAGAACGGCGCCGACACGCGCCAGCTCACCCAATGCATGGTCACGATCCAGGAGACGCTGGGCCGCGCCTCGGGCGATGGCCAGGACCCGTTCTGGAAGGAGCAGAACCGGCGGCAGATCTTCAACGCCATCGAGATCGTCAAGGCTGCGACCGGCAGGTGCGACCCCTGGGACGTCCAGAGGTTTATCGGGGGCGCCGCCAGCACGGTGGAGGAGATGGCGGACGCGGCCTGGCGCGGCGGGTTCCACGCCCGGCTCAGCCGGGCGGCCTACGGCCGCAGCAAGTCGGCTATCGAGCAGCACGACTGCGAGCTCGCCACCCAGTACTGGACGGGCGAGATCCCGCGGCTCAACGACCGCACCAGGAGCAGCATCAACGCGGGCGTCATGGGCCTGCTGCACGTCTTCAACACCGGGGTGGTGCGCGACCTCATCGCCTCGACGACAAACCTGAGCCCGTCGGTCATGGCGGACCGCAAATGGATCCTGGTCAACATGCCGATTGTCGCGGGCGACGCCTCGGCGACCGTCGTGAATTGCGGGATCAAGTACGTCGTGCAGCGGCAGATCCTGCGCCGCAAGGCCTCGCCCGACGGCGCGACGCTCGTCATCTGGTGCGACGAGTTTCAGAAGGTCGCCAACAGCTACGACGCGGCGTTCCTGGCCGAATGCCGCAGCCATCTCGGCTGCATGGTCGTGCTCACCCAGAGCATCCACAGCATGTACGAGTCCGTGGGCGGACGCGCCGGCCAGCACCAGGCCAACGCTTTGATGACCAATTTCGGACATAAGATCATCCATACTCTGGGAGACTCCGAGTCGGCCGAATATTTCTCGTCCCTGCTGGGCAAGCGGCTCGAGGCGATGCCCGGCGGTTCGGACGGCGGCTACAAGGGCATGGGCGACGAGCTCTTCGGGGACGGCGGCTTCCGGGGCAGCTTCAGCCAGAACTACCAGCCCGTGCTCCAGCCCGGCGTCTTCCTCTCGGGCCTGCGCTCGGGCGGGGCCGGGAAGGCGGTCGACGGCATCGTCATCAGGACGGGCGAGCCGTTCTCGACGGGGGACAACTACCTGAGGGTCGCCTTCAAGCAGGAGTGAACATGCGAGAGAGCAATGAGCCGAAGCCATCGGACAAAGTGAAGTTCACGGAGGGATTCGATGCGTTGTACACGCTGATGGCCGTCCATGCCATCTGCATCCTGCCATTCATGCGCCGCGGCGTCGGCGTCCGCGCCTACGCCTTCGGCGGTCCGATCGGGCTGGTCGCGATGTTCTGCTTCGCGGGCTTCGCGAAATGCACCGACATGCTGGCCTACATGGCCGCCTGGCTCTTCGCGGTCATCTTCCAGCGGACCCGCTCGGACCGGTCGGTGCATTCCCTGTATCAGGGCGACCCGGCCCTGGTGATGCGTTTCCTGAGGGTGAGGGACCGGCGCATGGCCTTCCTCGTCGAGCCATTCCTGGTCCTGTGGGTCGGCCTCACCCTGCGGCACGCCTCGGAGCCGCTGGGGCTCTTCGTGGCCTGCGGCTTCATCTCCCTGGTCTTCGTCCACTTGAGCGACCTGGCGGCCATGAGCCGCAGGGTCCGCAGGATGCACGACGCCGCGATCGAGCAGGAGGCGATGGCGGAACGTTTCAGGCACAACGAATGGTGATAACTCGAGGAGGATGATGCGATGGCAGATCCCGAGATCCAGGATGCGGTCGTCCGGCACGCACGCGCCGACATGGCCAATCTCCAGCAGCCCGCAGCGGAGCCGCCCGGCCGGGAGGCCCCCGAGCCGGCGCGGCAGGGCCCGTCATTCGGGGCCCAGTTCGACGCGATGTTCCGCGAGGCGGTCAAGGACATCCGCCAGACCATGAATGAGTCCTATTTCGGCCAGGGCGAGCACGCGGCCGAGATGGGCTCGCCCATGAATCCCACGCCGCAGATCACCACGGATGAGCTGCGGGGGACGGGCCAAGGACAGGCCCAGAACCAGGCTCAGGGCTACGACCAGCTGCTCGATGCCCAGGCCGCGCGGGGCAGCGTCTATGGCCGGGAGCAGGATCAGGGGGTAGAGCGGTAATCGGGCGTAAAATCAGAATTTTCTGCGGTAGTTTGCGTAATTATTACGGAGGAGCTTCCATGAAAGTGTTTACGCTGTCATGCCTCGTGAGCGTCCTGTCGCTGGCCGCGGGCAGCTTGTGCCTGTGGCTGTGGGGGGTCGGCCCGCCGGGTTGGCTGATCCGCGGGCAGGTCGCGCTCTTCTCCGCCCTGGCGCTCGCCTACGGCTTCTCGTCGCTGCAGCCCAGCATCCCGCGTTGGATCTGGCTGCGGCCGATCCGCGGGACGCTCTTCGTCGTCTGCGGCATCGCGGCGATGTACATCCCCATCCAATTCCTCGTCTCGGCCTATTTGATGGGCGCGGGGATCAGGCTGATCTGGGCCTCCGCCTGCGAGGCGCCGGGATCGGCCCGCGACGCGATCGGGCAGGCGTTGCTCGGCCACACCGCCCTCGCACCGGGGCCGCACCGGGACGATCGGCACTCGCGGCGTGATCTCAACCCCCACCCCTGACCCTTTAATCCCTAGGAGGAACCGACGTGGAAAGCATCGTGATGGGCGCCTTGAAGAGCCTGTTCTGGAACATCGCCGGCATGATGAGCTGGTCGCAGTGGGCGGTCGTCATCATCGCGGGCATCTTCTCGCTGTCGCTGATCGTGAATTTGCCCACCATCCTGCTCGACGTCCTGTCGATGCCCCTGAAGCTCAAGAGCCAGCAGGCCCGGATGGGATATGTCGCCGCCCTGGCACTGCTGCCCGCGGGGCTGTTGATTTACGTCGCCTCCAGGATGGCCTTCTTCGAGGCGCCCCCCGCGCCGCCGCCGCCGGTCGCGGTCGCGAGCGAGCCTATGAAGCTGCCCAGGTTCAAGCTGCCCGACCTCTCGGGGCTCAAGCTGCCCGACCTGTCCAAGCTCCTGCCCAAGATCGACCTGCCCGCGCCCAAGGAGATCGACCCCGACGAGGCGCGGCGGGCCGAGGAGGCGAGGCTGGAGGCCGAGGAGGCGCGCAAGGCCGCCGAGGCCAAGGCCAGGGCGCTGGCCCGCAAGCGAGAGATCAGGATGAGGAATATCAATGCCCAGCGGGAGATGGATATGTACATGGCGAGCGAATGGCAGCGGATCGAGCTGCAGGAGGAGATGCGGCAGCGTGATTTGGGGCGATTCCTCGATGGCGTGAACACGCCGGCGCCGCCGGTGGTCCTGCCGCCGGGGTCGCGGATGGTGCGCTGATCCGCGCGAGGCCGGATGCCCCCGTGGCGGAAAGCGAGCATCGGATGGAAAACGGGCCCCGATACGACTGGGCGGCGGCCGCCGCCGCCCAGATTTGCAACACGCTGGCGGGCGGCGACATGCCCAAGCACATCCTCTTCGGGAGGATCCTCTTCATCGTGCTGGACGCGATGAACCTCGCCGAGGAGGAGCTCGCCGAGTCGAGGCAGACGCCTTCGAGGAATTAATCATGCCCACGAAAGAACAAGTGGCCTCCGTCGTCGCCCAGGTCGGGCATCTGACCGGGGCGCGTTACGACCGGCATGGGGAGCCCTACCCCGCCATGCCCCGGCCGGGCGACGCGGCCCCGCCGCCCCATATTGACGGCATCACCGTAGGGTGGGACGCGTGGCCCGAACTGGATCGGGCCCGGCGGAGAACCCTCCTCGACCGGCAGGTCGACTGGGAAGGCTTCACGCAAGCCGAGAGGCGGGTTGTCGAGGAGCGCGTCCTCGATGGCGAGGATCGCAATACCTGGATGGCTTCCGTCGCGGCGGGGCGGGAGCCCGTCGGCCAGGTCGCCGGAACGGAGCGGCAAGGTCATGCGGAGGATGTGCAGGAGAGGATCTTCCGCGTATGGCGGGATGACGCCGCGCAGCAGATCCTGCACGACGACGGCGTCAGGTACGACCGGATGCACGACGCGTCCGCGAGCCCCCGGCGCAAGGACATGACGAGGGGACCGAGCGATGAACCATGCTGAATCAGGAAACGAGGCGATGACGGGCGTGATCTCAGGCCCGAGAAGACTGCAGCGGTACGCGGCCGACCCCTCGCTCGACGGCGTGCTCAAGGGCTGCGCCTTCATCCCCCCCCTGCCCGCAGCCCGGGTGTAAGCCCCACTAGAGGTTCCGAGGGCCCCGGGGTGCTTGCGCCGGGGCCGTGGACGCGGATCATCCCGATGCGACGGCATGAGGCCGGCGCGATCATGGACCAAGGAGTGGCGTCCGCCGACGGGGGAGGCCCATGATCGGATTCGAGGAGGAGGACGACGATGCCTGCGAGCTGGCCCCGTATCTCGACCTGCGGTCGGCGGAAATCGCCAGGATCATCCTCTGCCTCCTGCTCGAGGAGGCCTTGCGGGGCCGGCTCGAGGGATTTCGCGAGGCCCGGGTCGCGGGGGACGGGGACGTGCCGAAAACCGCCCCCCTCGGCCCTGCCCCTCTGCCGATCGCCGGACACTGAAGACCGGACCCGCCGTTTCCAAATCCGTTGCCAACCCAGCGTCCGGGAGAGGTCGCTCGCGTGTGCGATCGGCCCCGACCGGGAGGGGATTGCCAAAGTGCCGCATCCCAGGTTAACCTGATAGCACGGTGGCAACGCCCCGATCGTTGCCAAAACCGTTGCCAAGGCCGGTGTTGCCAAAATCCTGCCGAAACGAGATTGACGCAACCCGTCCGATGGACTAGAGTTAGTTAGGCCTGGAGAGGTGACCGAGAGGCCGAAGGTGCGGCACTGGAAATGCCGTGTACGGTAACACGTACCGAGGGTTCGAATCCCTCCCTCTCCGCTTGCAAGTGCTTACAAGGCCAGGATTTGCGTCGCGCCATCGGCCACGCGATCCTGGCCTTTTTCTTGCACCAATCGGCCCTGTACCAATCCCTGCACCAATCAGGACGGGCGTCCCGCGGATGAAGGCGCGGCATCCGGTTTGGTACGGCGAACCGACCCGCCTCCTCCCGGCCGATCATCCCCCGCCCGCGCCAATCCGTCCGCATTTACGGCCCCGACGCGACGGCGTAGAATCGGGCGAGGAGGATCCCATGCTCGAACAGATCACGCTGTCCCAGGCCGCCGCCCTGCTCCTGCGCCACGTCGAGCAGGGCGAGCTCCCGGTGGATGATGCCAACCGCGAGCCGCATCGCGCGCTGGCCCGCGCCGGCCTCATGGTCGCCGTCCATACGTTCAGCGGCGGCCGCGAGCAGTTCTATCGGTTCACGCGGGAGGGATGGGATTACGCGCGGGGCCTGGGGCGGGCTATCGCGCCATCACCTTCAGGATCCGCCGCGCCCCCTCGGTGACCGGCAGCGCGGTCCGGGCCGCTTCTTCCAGTGCCGCGTCATGGCCCAAGGTCCGGTCTTCCGCCCATTCGTGGGCGATGATCGCGTCGATCCCGTCGCGGAGATTCGCCGCCCACCAAAGCCTGCCGCCCTTCTTCCCTCCGAGGAGGTCGGGGTTCAGCACGCCGGAATCGATGACGATGCCGGTGGAGATGCTGCCCCCCGTCTTCTCCTCGGGATCGAAGACACCCCAAGGCTTGCCGGCCCGGGGGTCATCCGCGCCGATCTTGCCGCAGGGGATGCCGAGTTCCCCCATCCGCCGCTCGACGTAGGACGCGGCCACTTCCCGCCACTCCCTGGTGGTTTGCACCGCGTGCCACGCCGCGTCGGCGGGCACGGCGGGCAGGCCGCGCTCGGAGGGCGAAGGGCCGATCATGCCGGGGGTATCGGGATCGTCTGTCATCGCGGGCGAGGATAATGGATCCGGGGGCCTCGCGCAAGCGTTCGCGAGCCCGGGAGGGCCGCGAGTAAATATGACCCGGACTCGTCGAGTCCGGGCTTGCGATCGGGCATCACCCCAGCAAGTCGGCCAGCCGCTTCACCTGCTCCGCGCCGTGCTGCGCGACCAACGGCTTCATCCGCTCCATCACGTCGATCAGGTCGCCCCCGCCCGACGGGGCCTTCCTCGGCGGAGGTGCCAGGATGCCATCGATGGGGCGGCCGCCCTCGACCCTCGGGGCCGACTCGGCCTTCCTGGCGTCGCGCGACTTCTGCTGGGCCTTGTTCAGGCTGAACGTCTTGTTGTCCATCTCGATGCCGAACTCGTCGAGGACGTAGTCCACGCCCTCGGCGGGGCGCTCGTTGCCCGCGGCGACCGCCCGACGGACGGCTTCGGCCTTGGAGACGGGCGGGAAGGTCTTCTCGGTCGTCGTGGCCTCGATGGCGACCTGCTCGGGGGGCTTGCGGGGTTTCGGCTTCTTGGCGGCGGCCATGGTGATATATCTCGGGTGCGCATGGATTGTTCGGCGGTCGATCATCGCGAATTACAGCCAGTCTAGCACCCGGAATATCCCACGCAACGCGGACCGGGTCATGGCGATCGGCGTGGCGATTTATCGGCGGCCTTCTTCCGGATCCTCAGGATGCCTTCGTCGCATCCCTCGATCCGATACGTCCTCGCCCCCGGCGCCGCGATGAATTCCCCCGGCAGGATTTCCCGCGGCTTGGCGTCGGGGAACGTGACGGATAGTGCATCCGCAGGCTTGAATTCCCACTTGCCGTCCACCTCCTCGATCCCGTCGGCCTTGGCGATCTGGGGGGCAGACGAAGAGACCATCGCCAAGCTCGATGCAAAATTCCCAGATGTGTGGAGGACCGGCCGACGACAACCTTGAGGAGATACTCTGAATCCCGGAAATGCCCCGAGACGTTATTTCACCGATTCGGGAAAGCAATCTATCGAAGAAAATTTACGCGTCGCCACGGCCGACGATCAACGCCTGGGCGGCTATCGTCGTGGCTAACAACTTGCTACCCTTCCCACGTCGTCCTTCATCACAGGCGACCTCATCCCACGATGAGCCTTCCGAGATGGATCTCGGGCGCTCTTCGTTTTCTGGCCTCACCGGTTTGAGACAGCCCTGAGAAGCTGCCGCCGAGCGTGCTCATGTCTCTCCGCCCTCAGTCAGTCGCCGGTTGATTGTCCTTATGTGTTTCACATCTGTTGTCATATTCGTTGCGAGACTTCTCAATTGCCGGCCATTCATCCTGCACCCAAGTGACGATCGCCTCGACCGGCACCAAAAGGCGACGGCCCCGCTCGCTCAGCGTATATTCCACACGCGGCGGGACCTCTGGGTATGGTCGCCGCGTCAAGATGCCATCACGCTCCAGGTAGCGAAGAGTGGTCGACAGCATCCGCTGCGAGATGCCGTCCACACTCTTCTTGAGTTCTGAAAAGCGGAGTTTGCTTTCCGGATGTCGCGCCAACGCGACCAGGACCAGCATGCTCCACTTGTCGCCCAGGTGTGCCAGCAGATCGCGGACGGGGCAGTGGCGTGCCGCCGATTCCCAAGGGACGGAGTCGAGCGGCTCCGGCAGATTCTCTTTGGATTTTTTCATGACTTAGGAGTTACGCAGTAGTTGTCGGGCGTCCACGTCTCCCCAAGCTCCCCGTCGTAGTACGATGAGCCCATGTGCCTCGCCAAATGCCGCGACACCGACTACATCGACTTCCTGATCGCTACCCCACGCGCCGTCACCTGCACGGAGGCCGCCAAGGTGCAGCCCGACGCCCCACAGCCACCCGCACACGATGCCTTCACGCGCCTGCTCCGCCGGCTCGAGCCCGACCCGGAAACCCTCTGGCAGGAGGCCCGGCCCATGGTCCACACCAAGGGGGGCGTCCTGGTCGTCGACGACTCCACCCTGGACAAGCCCTACGCCGAGAAGATCGAGCTGGTCAACCGGCACTGGTCGGGCAAGCACAAGGCCGTCGTCTGGGGCATCAACCTCATCACCATGGTCTGGACCGACGGCGATCGGATCACCCCGGTCGACTATCGCATCTACGATAAGGTGCACGACGGCCTCACCAAGAACGACCACTTCCTGGCCATGCTACACGCGGCCAAGGGGCGGGGCTTCGAGCCGAGCTGCGTGGCCTTCGACAGCTGGTACTCGAGCCTGGAGAACCTCAAGGCGGTGCGCGAGCTGGGCTGGACGTTCCTGACCCAGCTGAAGGTCAATCGCAAGGTCGACGTGGCGAGGGCCGGCACCCGCGCCGTGGGCGAGGCGGCGATCGAAGTGTCGGGTACGTTGGCGCATCTGCCGGGGTTCGGCGCGATCCGGGTGTTCAGGGTGGTCTCCCGAGACGGGGACGTTGAATACTGGGCGACGAACGACCTGGGGATGGATGAGCTGGCGCGATTGACGGTGTCGGAGCGGAGTTGGAGCATGGAGACCTATCACCGAGTGTTGAAGCAATGCTGCGGTGTGGAGCGAGCCCAGGTGCGGTCGGCGAGGGGCCAGCGGAATCACATCGGGCTGTCGATCCGCGCGTTCCTGCGCCTGGAGCGGAACTTCTTCAGGACGGGAGTCAGCTGGTACGAGGCTAAGGCCCAGATCATCCGCGGAGCCGTGCGGGCCTACATCGCGCAGCCCCTATACAAGCTGACATGACTGCGTAACTCCTATGACTTACCTTTTGGTGTAGCCGTTCACAGCCTGGGATTGTTGTTTCCGAATGGCGTGACTATCTTTCCAGCATGGCCCCAACGCCTCCGCTTCCAGAATCGTTGTGGGAAACGGCTTCGCCAGAGGTCCAAGCGGCGGTCCTCGCGCTCGCCGCGTTCTATGACGAACGCCTCGCCCAACTGGAAGCGCGCGTCAAGGATCTTGAAAATCGGCTGAAGCTCAACTCGACCAATTCGTCCAAACCTCCCTCCTCTGATCCGATCGGGATGAAGCGCAAGCCTCCCACTCCCTCCACGGGGAAGAAACGGGGCGGCCAATCGGGACATCGCAAGGCTCACCGCGCGTTGGCCCCGCCCGAGCTGATTCGCGCGACGACTGAGTGCAAGCCGACCGTCTGCCGCCGATGCGGTGAAGGGCTCTCGGGCGATGACCCCGAGCCCCTGATTCATCAAGTCGCGGAATTACCCAAGATCGAGCCGCTCGTCGACGAGTATCGGCTCCATCGCTTGATCTGCCTCGGTTGCGGCGAGACGACGTGTGGCACCTTGCCCGCGGGGGTCCCTGCCGGTTGCTTCGGCCCCTACCTCCAAGCCGTGCTGGCCGTACTCGCCGGGGCCTATCGCCTCAGCAAGCGACAGATCCAGCAGATGGTCAGGGATCTGTTCACCCTGTCGATCTCCACCGGCATGATCTCCAAGCTGGAACGGCAGTCGACCGTGGCCCTGGAGGCCCCATACAACGAACTGGCGACTTCGGTCCACGATGCCGACGTGGTGAACATCGACGAGACGTCGTGGCGTCAGGGTCGTGTCAAGGTCTGGTTGTGGGCGACGGTGACCTCGTCCTGCACCGCCTTCACCATCGCCAAGAACCGCAGCGGCGAGGTCGCCCGTGCCCTCTTGGGGAGCCAGGGCGACAAGGCGGTCGGGAGCGACCGCTACAGCGCGTATGAATGGATCAAGGCATTCGGGCGACAGGCCTGCTGGGCCCATCTGCGGCGCGACTTCCAGGCCATGATCGACCGAGGCGGCGATGATGAGCGGATCGGGAGGCCGTTGCTCTCGTTGTCGGACCGGTTGTTTCACCATTGGCACCGAGTGCGCGATGGGACCGTGCCTTGGGGGCAATTCCATGAGCGAATGCGACGGTTGCGAGCGAGGTCAAGGAGGCCCTTGAGAAGGGATCGCGGTGCTCGTGCGCGAAGACCGCGGCGACCTGCTTCGAGATCCTGAAGGTGGAAGAAGGCCTGTGGACGTTCGCGCGAGTCAGGGAGTCGAGCCGACGAACAACGTGGTCGAGCGGGCGTTGCGACACGCGGTGATCTGGCGACGGATCAGTGGCGGGACCGACAGCGTAGACGGGAGTCGGTTCGTGGAGCGGATGCTGACGGTCGTGGCGACCTGTCGTCAGCAGGGTCGCAACGTGCTGGATTACCTGACGACCTGCTTTGAAGCGGACCGTCGCGGCCAAGCGCCCCCCTCCCTCTTGCCGATCCACACGCCTGAATCGAACGTCCCCTGATTTCACCTATCCCACCCTGTGAACGGCTACCTTTTGGTAACTAGGTAAGGAGTTTGTGCGTTCTTGAAATATACCAAGTTCCTTTTTACAACCAGGCGGAGATTTAGAACCCAGGCGAGAAAACCCCGATGACAGATTCAACCGGTCTTTCGCGCGTCGCCCCCAGCAGGGGCCTCAGCATTTCCCTTTGGATCGCTCAAGTTGCGATCTGTGTGCTCTTTTGCATCGCCGGCTACATGAAGCTGACCATGCCGGTGGTCGACATCTCGAGGATGTGGCCGTGGACTAGTACTACAGTTGTATTTAATCACGGAGGTCGCGCCCCGCGTTTCCTGTAGTGACACTCCTTGGCGTGCTGCTGGTGTGCCCTCCGCCAGTCCGACCACGCCAGCGCACGCTCGGCCGGTTCCAGCCGGCCCCACACCACCCGGAGCAGGAGGATCCTGACCTCGGGCACCGTCAGCGGGATCAGCCGCGGGCCCCCTTTTCGCGCGGCGACGGCCGGGCCGACGACCGCGACCGGATCACCGCCAGCATCGCCAGCGCGAACATCGACAGCGTCACATGCCGATGCCAGCCGGGCCACGACCGCACCTCGTAGTCGGCCAGCCCGCAATCCCCCTTGGCCCGCTCGAAGCACTCCTCCACCGCCCACCTCGAGCCCGCGACCCGGGCCAGCTCCGCCCTCGGCGTGCCCGCCGGCCCGCGGCACAGGTAGTAGGCCCGCTCCTCCGGCCGGTCGCGGCTCCTGCGGACCAGCAGCCGGAGCTGCCAACCCCGGCCGTCGACCTCGCCGAACGGCTCGGCCGCCCAGTCGTACCACCGCGGCCCCTTCGACCCGACCCCGGCGCTCGCCCGGCGCCACGCGCGGGCCGGCAGCCGGTCGGCGATCGCGTCGACCCGATCTCGAGTCCGGCCGTCGTAGAGCCTCAGGTCGCTCCTGACCGCCAGCACGTACGGCTGGCCGGCCGCCTCCAACGCCCGACGGAGGCGTACGTCGCCGCCGTAGACCGCGTCGCCGGTCACCCAGGCCGCCACCACCCCGGCCCGCCGCGCCCGCTCGAGCATCCGCTCGGCCAGCCGCGGCTTGGTGGCGAATCCCTCCTCGGGCGGGATGTGGGCCGCCTTGCGGCGGTCGGGGTCGTCGGCCCACTCCTTCGGCAGGTACAACTCGCGGTCGATGAGCGCCTGCCCTCGGCGGCCGGCGAAGGCCAGGAAGACCCCGATCTGGCAGTTCTCGATCCGGCCGGCGGTGCCGGAATACTGCCGCTGCACGCCCGCGGATTTCGTGCCCTTCTTGAGGAAGCCGGTCTCGTCGACGATCAGCACGCCCCGGGGGTCGGCCAGATGTTCCCGGGCGTAGGCGACCAGGTCGTCGCGGACGCGGTCGGCGTCCCAGTCGGCGCGGCCGAGGAGGTGCTGGACGCCATAGGGGGACTCGTCGCCGGCCTCCTCGGCGAGCTGCCAGCCGTTCTTGCGCCGGGCGTCGGAGAGGAGCCCCCGGAGATACGCGATGGCGCGGCGACGGGGCTCGGAACGGGGAAGAAGCGGGCCAGGCGCCCGCCGATGGAGTCCATCTCGCGGGCCCAGCCGCGGATGTCCACGGCCGCAGGTTGTGCTTGCATAGCTCGGCCTCCGTGCGCAACATCCTACGGGGCCAGGCTTTCAAATACAACTGTAGTACTAGGCAGGTATCGGAAGGCTTCCTGCGGTTCATAGCTTTGGTGGACTTCGCCGGAGGGATCGGCATCCTGCTACCGGCGGCGACTCGCATACTACGAGGCTTAGGCGTCCTCGCGGCCTTCGGCTGCACCGTGGTCCAAATATTGGCGATCGGCTTCCATGCCTCGCGAGGCGAGTTGGCATCGACGCCTTTCAACTTCTTCCTGCTGGCTCTCTGTGTGTTTGTGACGTGGGGGCGATATAAATGGCCTTATGGAGCTATTGAAAAATAAGAGAGAGCCCTGGAGGACGCGGTGTGGCTGTGCCCGGTCGAGGATCGTCGCCCGTTGGATTCGACTCGGGAAGGGATGCTCGAAGACTCCCCGCTGGGGAGCCATCTACTGCTGGTCGGGTACTGATGTGCTCGATTCATATGTCATAGGAGTTACGCGGTCATGTCAGCTTGTACAGGGGCTGCGCGATGTAGGCGCGCACGGCTTCGCGGATGATCCGGGCCTTGGCCTCGTACCAGCTGACCCCCGTCCTGAAGAAGTTCCGCTCCAGGCGCAGGAACGCGCGGATCGACATCCCGATGTGGTTCCGCTGACCCCTCGCCGAGCGCACCTGGGCACGCTCCACCCCGCAGCATTGCTTCAGCACCCGATGATACGTCTCGATCGACCAGCTCCGCTCGGCGACCGTCAAGCGTGCCAGCTCGTCCATCGCCAGGTCGTTCGTCGCCCAGTATTCAACGTCCCCGTCTCGGGAGACCACCCTGAACACCCGGATCGCGCCGAACCCCGGCAGATGCGCCAACGTACCCGACACTTCGATCGCCGCCTCGCCCACGGCGCGGGTGCCGGCCCTCGCCACGTCGACCTTGCGATTGACCTTCAGCTGGGTCAGGAACGTCCAGCCCAGCTCGCGCACCGCCTTGAGGTTCTCCAGGCTCGAGTACCAGCTGTCGAAGGCCACGCAGCTCGGCTCGAAGCCCCGCCCCTTGGCCGCGTGTAGCATGGCCAGGAAGTGGTCGTTCTTGGTGAGGCCGTCGTGCACCTTATCGTAGATGCGATAGTCGACCGGGGTGATCCGATCGCCGTCGGTCCAGACCATGGTGATGAGGTTGATGCCCCAGACGACGGCCTTGTGCTTGCCCGACCAGTGCCGGTTGACCAGCTCGATCTTCTCGGCGTAGGGCTTGTCCAGGGTGGAGTCGTCGACGACCAGGACGCCCCCCTTGGTGTGGACCATGGGCCGGGCCTCCTGCCAGAGGGTTTCCGGGTCGGGCTCGAGCCGGCGGAGCAGGCGCGTGAAGGCATCGTGTGCGGGTGGCTGTGGGGCGTCGGGCTGCACCTTGGCGGCCTCCGTGCAGGTGACGGCGCGTGGGGTAGCGATCAGGAAGTCGATGTAGTCGGTGTCGCGGCATTTGGCGAGGCACATGGGCTCATCGTACTACGACGGGGAGCTTGGGGAGACGTGAACTCCCGGTAACTACTGTGTAACTCCTATGTCATTGATCATCGCCATGCTGACTCGCTTTTTTTGAACCTCTGCTTCGCTTCGGGGGACGGGCATCGCCGGTATCCGCATACGGCCATGCCCGCATCGCCAACTCCGCGACGAGTTTCATCTCCTCCTCGGTCGCCTCGCTCGCGGCCTGGACGGCGAGCCCGTTCAGGACCGTGGTGATGAACCGCGCGAGAGTGGGGCAATCGGTATCCGCCGGCAGGTCGCCATCCCTCTTGGCCCGCTCGAACCTCGATTGAAACGCGGCGACCGTCTCCTTCCGCAGTCGGACCAATTCCTGCCGGACCGGTTCCGATCCCTCGCCGCAGGCCAACGCCCCCGAGATGACCAGGCACCCGCGGGATCCGCCCCGCTGCATGCGGATGAAGCCGGAGAAGATCGCCTCGACGACCTCTCGTGCGGTCGGTTTCCCGAAGGCTTCGAAGAGGAACGCTTGAGGACCGTCCCTGTAGCGGTCCAGGGTCTTGTGGAATAACTGCTCCTTGTTACCAAAGGCGGCGTACAGGCTCGGCTTGTTGATGCCCATGGCCCGGGTCAGTTCCGGGAGCGTCGCCCCCTCGTAGCCGCGATTCCAGAAGACTTCCAGGGCCCGGTCGAGGGCCTCGTCGGTGTCGAATTGACGGGCGCGCCCTGAGGGCATGGCGGTTCCAGGCTCCGGGAAATGGGGGGGGGGGCGGCCCTTGATGGGCCGCTATAGTTCATTGTACCGTCGGGTACAGAAAGCCAAACTCTCCGCGCCCGGATTCCGGGCGCCACAATCTCGGGGGATCGATCATGGCCCGCTTCCCGGAACGCATCCTCTCGCTGGCGGTCGCCATCTTGGCGCTTCACGCGGCCCCGCTCCCGGCGCAAGAGCTCGCGAAAGACGGGCCCGTCAAGCGCGAGCTCGAGGCCTTCCAGAAGGATATCGCCTCGAAGGCCCCGGCGGAACGGCTCAAGGCCTATGAGGAGGGGATCGAGCAGGTCAAGAAGTCGGGGGTGCTCGAGAAAGCCTTGAAGGTCGGCGACAAGGCGCCGGACTTCGAACTCCCGAACGCGTCGGGGAAGGTAGTCAAGCTCTCCTCCCTGCTCGAGAACGGTCCGGTCGTCGTCACCTGGTATCGCGGGGGCTGGTGCCCGTACTGCAACATCGCCCTCAGGGGATTCCAGAAGGTCCTGCCCGAGATCAAGGCCGAGGGGGCGAGCCTCGTCGCCATCTCCCCCCAGACGCCCGACAATTCGCTGACGACGGTCGAGAAGGGAGGCCTCGGCTTCGAAGTGCTCAGCGACAAGGGCAACAAGGCCGCCCACGCCTTCGGGGTGGCCTACAAAGTGCCCGCCGTGGTCGCCGAGCAGATGAAGGGCCGCCTGGACCTGAGCAAGTTCAACGGTGACTCCCCCGACGAGCTGCCCTTGGGCGCGACCTACGTGATCGACAAGGGCGGGGTCATCCGCTACGCGTTCGTCGATGGCGACTATCGCAAGAGGGCGGAGCCCTCGAACGTGGTGTCCGCCCTCAAGGGCTTGAAGAAGGCCCGTTGAGGCCCGGGGACAAAGAAGAGGTCGCGCCGCCTCGAGCAGGGGCGGCCAGCTTGATCCGGAGGGGTAATGGGCATTCTCGAAGATTATCTGGCGGGGACGACCGCGCTGCGTGATGCTTATGACGGCATGACCAGGGACCAGCTCAACGCACACCCCGTCGAGGGGAAGTGGAGCGCAATGGAAGTGCTCTGCCACCTCGCGGACACCGATCTGATGACGGCGACGCGCATCCGTGCATCTCTTCAGCGAGACACGCTCAGGCTGCCGGCAGCGACCGCCGAGGAATTGACTGCGAAGCTCGCCGTGGAAGCCCGGGACGTGGAGGAGGAGCTGACCATTTTCGAGGCCATCCGCAACCAGACGGCCCGGATCGTCGGGTCCTTCCCCGAATCCGCCCTCGATAGGAAACTGATCCTGGTCAAGGTCACGGGGGAGGAGGTGACGAAGACGGTGGGGCAACTCCTGACCGGGATTACCGGGCATGTGGAACACCACCTGGCGTTCGTCGTCGAGAAAAGGAAGGCACTGGGGATCGCCGAGTAATTATCACCGTTCGGAGGAACCATCCATGTCTCAGCCCGAAGATTACGATCTGATCGTCCTCGGAAGCGGTGCCCCCGGCAAACTAATCGCCTGGACGCTGGCCTCGCGCGGACAGAAGGTAGTTGTCGTCGAGCGGCGCTACGTGGGCGGCTCCTGCCCGAACATCGCCTGCCTTCCCAGCAAGAACGTGATCCACGGCGCCAAGGTGGCCCACTTCGTCCAGACCAGTGCCGAGTACGGGGTGTCCCACGACGGCTGGAAGGTCGACATGGCCGCCGTCCGTGACCGCAAGCGGAATATGGTGGATGGGCTGGTCGAGATGCACCTCGAAAAATACCGAGGCAGCGGCGCGGAGCTCATCATGGGGAGCGGGCGTTTCATCGCGCCCAAAAGCATCGAGGTCGCGCTCAACGAAGGGGGCACGCGGACCCTTCGCGGACGAAATGTCGTCATCAACACCGGCTCGCGGGCCCGGCTCGACGACACGCCCGGCCTCTCGGAATCCGGCCCCCTCACGCATATCGAGGCCCTGGAGCTGGATCGGTTGCCAGAACACCTGATCGTCTTGGGCGGCGGCTATGTGGGGCTTGAGCTGGCGCAAGCCTTCCGCCGCTTTGGCAGTCGCGTCACCGTCGTCGAACGCAACAATGCCCTTATCCACCGCGAAGACCCGGACGTAACCGAGGCCGTCGAGCAGCTCCTGCGCGACGAGGGGATCGCAATCCGGACCGGCACGGCCGCCGATCGCGTCGAGGGGAAGTCCGGCGAGTCCGTGCGCCTGCATACGGCGGGGGGCGTAATTGAAGGGACGCACCTGCTCGTCGCAGGGGGCAGGACGCCGAACACCGACGGCATCGGGCTGGAATCGGTAGGGGTGGAGACTGACGGGCGGGGTCACGTCAAGGTCGATGAGCGGCTGCGGACGACGGCCGAGGGCGTGTGGGCGGCGGGAGACTGCGCGGGGAGTCCCCACTTCACGCATATCGGCGAGGACGATTTCCGGGTGCTCCTGGCCAACCTCACCGGCGGGGACCGCGTGACGACCGGGCGGCAGGTGCCCTACTGCCTGTTCACCGACCCAGAGCTGGCCCGGGTTGGCCTGAGCGAGAGGGAGGCCAAGGATGGCGGCGTGAAATACCGCCTGGCCAAGCTTCCGATGCCGGGCGTCCTGAGAGCACACACGCTCTCCGAGACTCGGGGCTTCTACAAGGCGCTCGTCGAGGCGGAAGGCAACCGCATCCTGGGTTTCACCGCGTTCGGCCCGGAGGCGGGGGAAGTCATGGCCGTCGTCCAGGTCGCGATGCTGGCGGGCCTGCCGTACACGGCCCTGAGCGATGCCGTCCTGACCCACCCGACGATGGCCGAGGGACTCGCCGAGCTTTTCTCGTCCGTGCCGAACGGCTGAAGGAGGCGATCATGATGCCGAATGGTGAAGCGCCGCCACCCTGGGATGCCGCGAGGGTCAACCTCACCTCGAAAGAGCTCGCACCCGGCGTGTTCGCGGTCCTGCCGGACGACGTGCTCGCCAAGGACCATGTCGGGACCACGGCGGGTTTCGTGATTGGCGAGCGGGGCGTCCTCGTCGTCGAATCGATGCTGAACGGGGACCTCGCCTCGCAGCTCATCGGGCTCGTGCGCCAGGCGACATCGAAGCCGATCCGTTATCTTGTCAACACGAGCTACCACGGCGACCATGCCTACGGGAACTTCCTCTTCCCGGAGGCCGCCGTCGTGATCCAGCATCCGGCGACCAAGAGATACATGGATGAGAATTTCGAGGAAGATCGCCGATTCATGATCGGCCTCATGGGCCAGGGTAAAGGCATCGAGCGAGTGCAACCGCGCACCGCCGACATCGCCGTGCCCGAGATGCTCAGCGTCGATCTCGGAGGCAGGACCGTCGAGGTGCGGCACTTCGGGTTCGCGCAGACGCCGGGCGACCTCGTCGTGTGGGAGCCCGTTGCGAGGGTGCTCTGGGTGGGCAACATGATCCAGGCACCATCGCCCGCCCTGCCCTGGCTCCTCGAGGGGCGGCACAGAGAGACGATCGCGACCCTGGGCCGGGTGCGGGACTTCCTGCCGGAGGATGCGACTATAATCCCCGGACATGGCCGGCCGATGCGCCGCGCCGATATCGAGTTCCCCCTCCGTTACCTCCTGGAGCTGGACGACGCCGTTCATGCAGCGATCGACGAGGGTCGATCGGTCGAGGACACGCTCGGTGCCGCCTCCATGACCGAGTACGGCGAATACAGCCTCTTCGAGTGGGCGCACAAGACCGTGAATGTCGCCGCGGTTTATCGTGACCTGCGAGAGACGGATGCGGGCCATTGAACGCCGGAAAGGACGAAAGCCGGATAGGGAATGACTACCTGGCTTCGGAATCCCGAACTTGCCAGAGGCCATTGCTATGGACAGGATGTGATGATTTTAACAACCGGTCACTCGCCTTCCGATCGGTGGATCGGACGAAGTCCGGAGAACCGCGCACGCCTCCCGATATCGTTGCCTTCCCTGGCGGTATTTGCTAGGAAATGTGCGATGCCCTCCCGGTCTGCAGGGACCGGGTGAGGATTCGATGCCCTAGTGAGATCGGGAGACGCGATGAAGACGCTCGTTCCGACGGTCCTTGCCTTGAGCGTGGTGCTCGGTCCTGCAAAACTCACCGCGGCCGCCGACCGGCCCAACGTCCTGCTGATCTACGCCGACGACCTCGGTTACAACGAGCTGAGCTGCTATGGCGGCAAGCACGTGCCGACGCCCAACATCGACTCGATCGCGGCCCGCGGCGTGCGGTGCACGCAGGGCTACGTGTCGGCCCCACTCTGCTCGCCCTCGCGAGCGGGCCTGATGACCGGACGCTACCCCACGCGTTACGGCCACGAGAACAACGAGATGGCCCCGGGTGGCCTGCCACTGACGGAAGTCACGATGGCCGACCGCATGAAGGCGCTGGGCTACGCCACCGGGATGGTCGGCAAGTGGCATCTGGGGCACGCCCCCGACCGCCTGCCCACCGCCAGGGGCTTCGGAGAATACTATGGGGTGATCGGCAATCCCGGCTCATACTTCAAGCCGAACGGCTTCATCGACTCGCGGCTCGCGACGTCCGTCCGTCCTGTTGGCGACCCCGAGTTCTACACCACCGACGCATTCGCGGCCCGCAGCGTCGACTGGATCGAGCGGCACAAGGATGGCCCGTGGTTCCTCTACCTGCCGTTCAACGCGGTCCACGCGCCGCGCGACGCGCCCGACAAGTATCTCCGGCGTTTCGCGGACGTCCCCAATAAGGCCGACCGGACCCTGTTCGCCATGACGGCGGCGATGGACGACGCCGTGGGCGCGGTGCTTGCCAAGGTCCGCGAGCTAGGGCAAGATGACCGCACGATCGTCGTCTTCATCAGCGACAACGGGGCGCCCAACCACCCCGACGGCAACGACCCGCTCCGCGGCCGCAAGAACACCGCCTGGGAGGGTGGCATCCGCATCCCGTTCATGATCCGGTGGCCTGGCCACCTGCCGGCCGGCGTCGTCTACGACAAGCCCGTCGTGCAGCTCGACATGATGCCGACGTTCCTCGCGGCGGCCGGAGCGAAGGTCGAGCCGTCCTGGAAGCTCGACGGCGTGGACCTGCTGCCGTATCTGTCGGGCGCAAACCTCGATCGGCCGCATCAGACGCTATTCTGGAAGATCGACGGCAAGTGGGCGATCCGCCACGGCGACTGGAAGCTGGTGCACGGCGGGCCCGGAGACGACGCCCCAGAGCTGTTCGACCTGGCCGCCGACCTCCGCGAGCAGCACGACTTGGCGGCCGCAAAGCCCGACCAGGTGAAGGAGCTTAAAGCCCGATGGGACGCCTGGGACGCCGAGCAAGCGTCCAAGGCCCGCAATCCGGCCAAGGTCGCCCGCAAGGCCGCGAGGAAGAAAGCCAAAAAGGCCGACAATAAATGATATGCAGGGAGCCCACCTCGCGAAATCCGCTAGGATATCAAATTTTGTCGCGGTTGGAACCAGACTCGTAGGAGTTAGTCCAGGGGCAGCGCCTCCTGCTCGGGCATACGAATCTAAAACGACGACATAATTGCAGCAATGATTCCGATGAGGATGAAACCAAGGAGTAGAGCACCAATGACGCCGATAAGGATCGCCCGAGTTTTCTCCGAGACAGGTAAGGAAGTCCGATAAGGGTCGTAACCTTCAGCGAAATCCCCATCCAAGATCTTAGTACCGGCGCGTCTCTTCAGGCGGATGCGGCAATCATCGAATTTCTCGACCAGGACCCATCCGCCTTTCTTCTCCTCATCGAGCACGGCGCGGAGCCGTTCGGGCCTGCTGAACGCCCCCATGGCCCCTCGCACGATCTTGAATTCCCAGCCCTCGGCCAAGTCTTTATCGCTATAGGGGGTCATCTCTTCTTCCTCTTGCCTCATCAATTCCGCCATGGCGGCCGCGGCAATGGCGGCTGAGTTGGTCCCGACGCTCATCGTCATAACCCCATGCCACGTGGTGGTCCGCAGGGCATTCGCTCGCCGAGGTGAAATATCGAGGTGGCGTCCTCAATCTGGGAGCTCGACTCGTCCAGCCCCCCCTGCTCATACCGAATCTTGTGGATCACAGACTATTGAGGGCAGCGGCCCACCGGAACCCGACAGCCCCGCGTACGACCTCGGGGTGGTCGATCAGCCAGCGGCATCGCTCCACCATGGTCCCTTGCAGAGAATCCAGGTCGTCGAACGCCTGGTTCGCCACCGCCTCGCGCAACAGGGGCCATAGCGGCTCCGCCGGCTGCAGCTCCGGCGTGTAGGCCGGCAGCCGGTGCATCACCACGTTCGCCGGGATCACCAGACGCTTCGCCACGTGCCACCCCGCGATAGGGATCGGGATCGCATCCTCCTCGACTCCCCGCATCGCCATTCCCTCGGCCATTTCAAGACGGCGCCGTGCCTGTCGCCCGAAATAAAATCCCCATCCATGGGCGTCAATCTCACCAGCCCATCCGGGCGGCGAATCGTTCCAGCGGGCCCGTCCGTCGATCGGGCGTCGCTCAATCCCCCTCCTCTCCCAGCCCTTCGAGCAGGCCTGAGGCCGCCGCCTCGAGCGTCCCGAGGGCGGATCGGGACATGGACGGGACTCGCTCGCAGAAATAGGCCGAGACGGCCCACAACCTGCGATCATCCCCAGGTCTCGCGCAGCCTGTCGTATGCGGCCCCATCGCCTCGTAGAGGAGGCCCGCCCGCCAGGATGCGTCCCTTATCGCCGATCGGTCCTGCGGCAGCGAGCGGATGATGCCGATGAGGTCGCCTGCGGTGACGGGCCGGCCGGCGAGCCTCAATACCTCCCGAGATCTCGAAGACTGCTCGCGGCACGCGCCCTCGAAGAACTCGTAGCGGACCTCGAGCGGCGCGTCGTAGGTGTGGACCGCGCCGCCGGGCAGCAGGGTCGGCACGCTGATCGCGAAATGCGCGTCGCACTCCGAGCATCTCCCCAACCTCCCGTCCAGCGAAGGGTCGGTCCGAGACTGCCTCAGGCACCCGGGGCATGAGATCACCGCGACGGGCCCCGGCGGGCGGCCTTCCGATCGCCTCAACTCTTCACCGACCGGGATATCATCAACGGCCATTCGCCTTCGCCTCCTCATAATTGCCGAAGACCTCGTCCATCCGGCGCCTGATCGCCAGGTTCGCCTCGCATTGTGCGCAGCGAGGCTGATACCAGACGGTGCCCCGCTTGCCCTCGAATTGCGTCCCGATGTTCGGACGCACGTGGATGTACTCGCGGAAGAACCGGTAGAAGGCCTCGAAGGTGTACGCATACCTCGTGGCGTCGTGGCCCGCCCGGTCGTCTTGGAGGGAATCCCACCGCGTCTCCTGTTTCTCTAGCGCCGCGACGAACGAGGCCGACGTGTCCGGCGTCATCCGCTGCAGCCGGTCGGCCAAGCTCGCGGTCTCGGCCTCCTTGCGCTTCCGCGGGGACTCATCGCGGCCGAGTCGCCCCTTCAAGTCATGTGGCTGGCCCGACATCCGTTCGAGCTGGCGGGCCTGCATCGCCTCCGCGGCGGCGTCGAAAGTGGCGACGATCATGGGCCTCTCCTCCACGACCGTTCGGACGACCTCCTTCTCGACCACCCGCTCGGGCCGCGTCAGGTAAGCTCGCCGAACGAGGGGACCATGACGGCGAGCGAGAGGGACGCCAGGGCGTCGGCCTTCCTGCCGCCCGGCCCGCCGGCCAGCAGCCGCCTCCCCGACAAGATCGCCGCCCCCGCGACGGCGACGATCAGGGGTAATGCAGATCCTCGCGGGTCGCGATGCGCGATAGATGCGCGAGGTATCCTCGCGGGTCGATACTCCCGATGTATTCTCGCAGTTGCATGTATGTTCCCGATTCAGTTCCTCGACGGGGCTAGGCGGAGGGCGTTCAATTCGTGGTCCGCGCGGCACATCGCGAGGTGGATCGCGAACATGACGCCCCCGAACTGGATCGCCTTGGTTTGGCCCCGGGTCGACGTGGAGGTTGAGTATCTCCGCGGCGAACTCGGCCTCGTGACCTCGCCTGGAATTGTGGAAAATGAATTTGTTTATGTTATTTTGCTCCGATGTTCGCGGCCACGACAGGCGAGGGAATCCGTCCCCGCGCCCGACGCCGGTCAGCGGACCATGTGCGACCCCGGGGGGGAGGGTGTAATGGCGCGGCCGCATGAGTGAGTTGCCGTAGTCCTGGATCTGTTGCTCCTCCATTTCCCAGCGATTCACCTCCTCGTTCATGACACCCGACATGTAGGCATCCATCATCTGCGAGGCGCGGGCGTTATGGGCCCGGATGGCCGCCCTCCTCTTCCCCTCCGCATCCTCGGGCGTCTCCTCGTGGACGAGGGCGGCCTTGGCGTCCTCCGCGAGCTTCTGGAGCGCCGCGAGCCGCTCGGCCTCCCTCCTGGCCAGCTCTGCCGGGTCGACCTCGGGGAGATTGACCTCGGGCAGCTTGATCTCCGGCATCCTGAATTCCGGGACCTTGAATTCGGGCAATTTGAACTCCGGTACGTTGAACGTCACCGGCGGGGGAGGTGCAGCCGCGACCGGCGGCGGCGATGGCGGCCGCGTCGAGACGAGGTACGTCGCGGCGATAATGCCGCCGGCGAGCACCGCCGGTCCGGCGAAGACGCCGCCGCCACGCTCTCGCTTGCCCCCGAGCGACCCGCCAGGAGCGAGAAGCACATGTCGGGGATCGGCTCATGCGGGGTAAGTGGTGGGGGCTATTAGCCGGCATGAGCCAATCAAAGAAGCCTCATTATGAAAATAGGGTAAATCAAATAATTGTTTTTAAATAAAATCGTGATCTTTCCACTAGAATAATTCTGTGTATTCGCCGGAATCGTGGGCCCAGTGGATTCCCGGCGTGATCTTTGCTTGAGAATACTCCGGCCTCGGCCACTCTCTCGAAGGCAAGGGTCGCGGGGCAGGTCTCCCGCTGACTCGCCCTCGTTGTTCGAGCCCGTCGTCCGTCCGGGCGACGCGTCACGCATCCTGATCCAAGACCATTGAGGCCGGGCGGAATCGAAGCGAGCGTCCATGGAGACGCGTCGCCGAGGACGTCGCCTCTACTGATGGGGAGAAACGCCATGGAAACATCCTATCCCAAGGCCAGCGACTTGCTGGCCGTCCGCAGCCGTGTGAGTTGGCCCGCGATCGCCGCCGGAGCCATGATCGCCACGGCTGTCTATTTCCTCCTGACCCTCCTCGGGGTCGCTCTCGGGCTCGAGATCGCCGTTCGGGGCGCGACCGCCCATCTCGGCGCCGGGGCCGCGGTCTACTCGATCGTCACGCTGCTGCTGGCGATGTTCCTGGGCGGGTGGTCCACCAGTCGCCTCGCGGTCGGCGAGAGCAAGCTGGAATCCATCCTCTACGGCGTCATCCTCTGGGGGACGCTCTTCCTCGGTCTCATCTGGCTGTTCAACACGGGAATCCGTACGGGCTTCGGCGCCATGCTCGGCCTTTCTTCGGGGGCTTACTCCGCATTCGCGGAGGCCGACGGTGCGGACGCTCCGGCCGCCCGCGGCATCGTCGAGCAACTCCGCCGTCGATATGACACGGAGCTCGGCGGCGAGCGATTCGTCGCCGATTTGAAGAAGGCCGGCCTGAGCGACGAGCAGGCTCGGACGGCCCAGGCCGAATTCAAGAGATCCATCGGGAGAGTCATCGATGACCCGGCCGCTGCGCCCGATGTGGCGCGTGATATCGCCAGCCGCCCCGACGTCCAGCAGGCCGGCACCAATATGGTGGAAGGGACCCGGCGGGCCACCTGGTGGACCTTGCTCGGGGTCTTCACCTCCATGGCGGCGGTGATCTTCGGATCCCTCGTCGGTTCGGGCGAGGTGCTCCAGCCCGTCCCGATACTCGGCGTCCGCCGCCGCGAAACGCGCCCGTCGCATGCCTGAACAACTGGCGCAGGTCGGTCCTCCCCCGCGACAGCCCGTGGGGGAGGAGATCCCGATCACTGTCCGGGATCAAGGCCCTGGGCATTGCTCTCACGCCCAGGCTCGTGGTGGATGCCGCCTCTTGCACCACGAGCCTTGAACCGCGCTCGGACGTAGGACGAGATGGCGAGGGCCGCCACCCCGGCCTGACCCTCGGGCCGGAAGCCGGCCGCTCAACAATTGGGAATTCATTGCTCGAAGGGATGCTTGGGCTCGACGCGTCTCCCGATGTCGACCTCGATGGTGCCGAAGGATTGCTCGTAATGCTGGATCGTCGCGGCCAGGGCCACCATGAGACGCTTGGCCGTATAGAAGGTCGTGACGATGCGGAGGTCCGACGTGATGGTCCGAGCACTCGTCGTGACAAGCTGGGGATTCAGGGCGAAGTCGAAGAGTGCCTCTTCCGCGGTGGCGATGACCCGGCAGAAGTTGCTGTAAGTGGGTTGTGCCCCCGAGTCGTCGATGACGACCCCCTCAGTGGGGGGTCGAATCTGCGGCGGTGTCGGGTTCGTCGAGAGGGGACGATCTCCGGCCGACCGGATGTCTCGCATGTGGATCCTTTCGCCTTGCTTGACAGGAGAACCTCGAGAAGGGCGAGTTTAATCGGGCCACTCGACGCCGGTCAGCACGCGTGGCGGATCCGGGCCGCGATTCCATAGGGCCTCGGGCCAGGATACACATTCGTGAGACAAAGATATAGGGAGAACAAAAATTTTGGAATTTTTGAAGGAAAGCTTTTGTAGGACGTTTTTATAATGTTGATACTATAAAAATGATTATAGTATGATACTGGATGTGATTTGTGATGGTCTCGACGGGAGGTCATGGTGCGTGACGCAACTCAGGGTAGGATATCCTCATACTGCGGGCCAGGCCCGGTGGTCTCCCGGCACCATCTACTCCTTCGACGAGGGGGAGCACTGCCTGGATCTCTTCGTCAGCGGTGTATCGGCCTCGCAGGTGGCGGATCTGACTTCCGGCCTGTTGGATCTGGCACTGGTCATCGACGAGGACCGGATCACCGTCTGCTCGCGTTTCGGGGAGACGATACCCTGGACCCACGCGGCTCCCTTCCACTGGCGACGCCTGTAGCCATCGGAGGTAAACCCGCCGCCTGTTATCTCGCCGTGGGCCGGCGACTCAGCCGCCATCCGGGCGGCCCTGATTGAGGCCGAGGACGATATCGTCAGGGCCTTGCGAGTGGTCTCGCTACCCAACGGCCTGGCGGCCGTCTTGCGGGGAGCAATGCGGGTGCGAGGGAATCCCGCGGCGTACGCGGGGTCATTGATGGGTCAGGTCGCGGGCCTCTACCGGCTCGACCACCATCATCGGATCGGGTGGCAATGAAATGCGTAATACGCTTGCTGGTGGATCCGACGACTTGCCGTGGATGAAGTTGAAGTGCGCCTACATGGGCCGGAATCACCCGCCCCAGCAGATGTCCCGCGATGCTGCGGTAGTGCCGGCAGAATCAGCAGGCAGGCCATTCGCCGGTGGATCGGAATCGGGGTCCGGCCATTGCATCGCGACTCAAGTGGCACTCTCGGATAATCCGATTCGCAGGACATCCCGCAATCGGCGTCGCGCCTCGGTAAGACGCGCCGCTTCCATCGATTATGGCCGGTGAGCGCCGCGACCCTCGCGTAAGCCGTGATTCTCTGGAAAAGCCGAGCTGCAAGTTGGCCCGGTCAGGTACCATCATGAGTGCGATTCGGCTTCCGGGCTCGACCGAGCGTGGAAGCCGACGACTCCTCCTGGCCGAGCGGTTTCCAGGTGAGTTGTATCAATGCCCGGCCGGTGGCGGGGTCGATGGCCCCGAGGTCAGTGACCCCGGTGATCGAGACGACAATAGAGTCCCCCCCCTTGACGTAGGTCGGATCCAGCCCGGATCGAGACGACGAGAGGGCGAACAGGACGGTATCCCCGATCAGGAGCGACCCGCCGGAGGGTAAAGGGACGACCGCCTCGCAACTGCGCCCTCGCTCGATTTCCGAGATCCGCCGCTCGTCAACCGGGTAGATATGCATTATTATATTCCCAATGGTGGAATCCCGCCGGGTATGATCCGACGCCGAGCATGAGTCGGCGGCCGTGGGATGGCCCGACGGCAGTCGAGCGGCGACCGCCTCGGCTTGGGATGGGATGGGATGGGATGATAGGGGGCGCCGCGACCATCACCGGGACAAGGTATGATCCCAGGTCGACGAGATCGACGGCGTAGGCCCCCCGTGGTGGTGTCCCGCAGAGGGCCAAGTCGAGGCTCCCCGCGGGGTCGGTTAGCACCACCGGATGCCGCCGCGATCAATAACGTCCGCCACCGCCACCGCCACCGTATCCACCGCTACGACGGTCGCCGCCATAGCCGCCGCTACGCCTGTCGCCGCCGGACCCACCGCCTGGGCGGCTTTCACGGGGCTTGGCCTCGTTGACCGTCAGGTTCCGGCCATCATGATCACGGCCATTGAGGGCCTGGATGGCTGCCTGGGCCTCGGCATCCGAGCACATCTCCACGAAGGCGAAGCCCTTCGAGCGGTTGGTGTCCCGATCCACGATGACCTGGGCACTCTGGACCATCCCGAATGGGGTGAACATCGCCTCGAGGTCGGACTCGTTGACGTTGTAAGTGAGATTCCCGACGTACAGCTTCTTGGACAAATTCAGCTCCGCAGCGAAATGGCGGCGTCCCGCATGATTCTTCCCGGGTCGAGGAGAAAGGAGGGCTCGTAGTGAGCCCATCGGGCGGGAGAGGCGAGGGAGGGTAGCGGCGACAGGTTCGGGAGAACCGGCGATGCTGCTCGTTCGTCAGACCAACCGATTGGAAGATAACAAACATTTGAAAAAATTAACAGGGAAATCTCGTTATTCTTCTCTAATATTTCGTTTCGGCCATCGCGAATGCTTCCTCTCCTCCGCGGGCCGGATAGCGGATAGAATGACGTCAAGCCGCGTCGGACACAGGGATGGGGGCTGCGCCAGTCAGTGTGGCCCAGCCTGCACTCGGCGGACGAATCGCCGTCGAAGCGATGGGGACGCTGGCCGTTCGTCGCCGCCCATCCTGCGGGGCGAGGCCGAAGGGATGTAAAATCATGGATCGGACCGAAGCGGTTTTCCTCGACCTGTTCTCCACGCTGAGGGATAGCTTGAAGGAGGAGGCCGGCATCGGACTCGCTCTGAAGGCAGAAGGCCAGGACGTCACCCTGAGGATTCGAAGCGAGAGGCATGCGGGCGACGAGAAGCGGCCTTTCTTCGCCATCGTCATCGGTGCGGCGGAACGTGATGAGGCGTTCCGGGTCACTTACAATCCAAGCGGAACCCCATGCGCCGAGCGGCAGGTCGCGATCGTCGATGCGGCCTCCGCCGAGGAGTTGCTCGGCCTGGTCCGACACTACGTCGAAGAAGAGAGGCGGAGGCTGGTCGACTACCGCGAAGAGTGCTAAATGTCTACATCTCGATGCCTCCTCGGTAGCTTTTGCGTCCCCGCTCGTGATGCCGTTCGCCATATCGCCGTGCGGGGCCGCGCGAATGTATTCGAAGTGTCCGTGGACTCCGGCCCTCGAGTCCATCGCCCAGGCTTGACCCCATCGCCGAAGGGGCCAACTAGCGAATCCCCTATCCGGAGTGGACCACACCGGCTCCCCACATCTTGAAGATTTTCGCGGGCCGATTACCGGCCGGGAGTGTGCTACGCATTTGGGGTAGCTCTCTCTTTCGAGGTTTGTGCCGGTAGGCTCGAGTTGTATTACTCGACAAGTCTGCACATTGTCGGATGAGACGGCCAGCCGATCTACCTGAGTGCGGGCGATCTCCCGCAGCTCGACCTCCTCGACGATGCGACCAAGGGCGGTAAGCATCGATCGGCGGATTGCCCTTGGCGTACCAGGGCATCGCCGAACTGATGAAGACGAGTTCGTCTCCTCTACTTCTCCTATTCCGGCGAGGTCAGGCGAAAGGTACCTGACATTGCAGATGAAGGTGAAAGAGTCGCTGGCCTCCGTCAACGAGGCAAGCGGCACGCATCAACCTCGAGGATCGGTCCGGAGGATAAGAATTGGGATAAACGTCCCCCGCTATGGAATCGGGGCGAGCCAGGGCGATTCGCAACGGCGTGCAACCGCAGCACATTTGAAAACGAACGGATGAATCGCCCGGCCACAGCCTCTCGGTCGACTCGCACATGAGGCATAGGCCGCCTCGGGAAGAGTTCGGCAGGTAGTTAAATGCTTATTCTTAAGGTGGCGAAGTATTCGTGCCTTGGTGGGCGGGTAGATCGTGGTGGCAAGCCTGACTCGGTGTCCTTCTCAGTTCCAGCAGGACAGCATCATCGGGACGAGGTTGTCGAGGTTGACGGGCTTGGTGCAGTAGTGGTTGAAGCGGGCTGCAAGGTATGGCTCCGTGCCGGTCTCGAGGTCATAGGCCGAGATCGCGATGATCGCGGTCCTGGCGAGCGTGGGATCGGCCCGGATCGCGGCCGCCACCTCGTAGCCGCTCATCCCGGGGAGCCCGATGTCCAGCAGCACGAGGTGGGGGAGGAATCTCCGGACCTTGGGCAGGACCTGGGGGCCCGTCGCAACCGACTGCACATCGAACCCCATGTGCTTCAGGTACATGACCATGATCCGGGCCAGGTCGGAGTAGTCCTCCGCGATCAAGATCCTGAGGCTGCCGCGGCCGAGCCGAGTGGCCGTCTTTGCGATGAGGTCTATGAAATCTTGCATGGAGACTCCCGAGGGCTTCAGGATTACGCCGGCCAGGCAGGCCAAAGTCCGGCGTGCAGGCAACGTAATGCCTGAGGTCCGTCGGGTTGGAATGCGTGGTACATTGCCATTATTTTGTATTGCACATCTTAGGCCGCTGACGTCGCATGCGGAAGAACTCGAGGTCCTGGCTCACAATCCACTCCGCGCCCGAGATTCAATTAATCTCTACCTCCGAAGATGATTGATGGCAACTTTCGGAAGTCGAAGGGCTTGGTGGTGGCCGAAGCCCGCGCCCCTCGCTCTTTCCCGGGCTCCCTCGTCGCCATAGCCCCAGATGGCGAGGATGGCCGACTTGCACCGGTCATCCTGGCGCAGCGACGCGGCTACCTCATAGCCGTTCATCCCGGGCAGTCCGAGGTCCAGCAGGATCACTTGCGGATTGAATTCACGGGCGAGCTCGATGCTTTCCCGCCCGTCGTGGGCGATCGCCACCTCGAAACACCTGAGCATTCGAAGAGCCTGGCGATCAGCCTCGCCGTTTCCGCATTGTCGCCAACGACGAGCACTCGTCCCCATACATGCCTTCTTCCGGCTCCCGGGCCTCTTCGTGCAGGGGAACGCCCTTCGGCCCGCAGGATCGGCAGGCGGCGGGTGAACTCCGAGCCCGCGTCCCTCCCGCCGCTGATCGCCGCGATGCCGTCCCTCGCATCTCGGCGAGGATACGCACCAGCGAGAGCCCGATGCCCAGGCCGTCGCGGGCACGATGGACTGTCGCGTCGACCTGCGTAACAAGCCGATGCTCTTCGGCAGCATCTCCTCCGTGATCCCAAAGCCCTGGTCGCGTACCCGGAAGACGATCTCCTCGCCGACGATTTCGGTAGAGAGCCGTATGGACTTCCCAGTCTCCGAATAGTTGGCGACGTTCGTGAGGAGGTTGCTCAGAATCTGCTCGACGCAGGTGGCGTCGGCGGAGAAGTTGACGGGGCGTTTGGGCAACGAGACGGTCAACTCATGTTGTTTCTCTTCAACCTGCGATCGAGCCGGTGTGATGGCCCGGGCGCACATGTCGTCGAGGATGACCTCCGATCCCCTCAACTCGATCTTATCCTGAGCGAGCCTGGAGACGTTGAGCAGCTCGTCGATGAGGAGGGTTAAATGCCGGACCATCTCGTGGGCGAGCAACGCGAGGAATTGGTACTTCCTCGCGTCGTTGCTCTTGAGCTCCTGATGGTGCGACACGTTCTCTATTGGCGATAGAGGCGAGCCGGGCGGGCTGCGTGAGAATGTCGTCGTTCGTGACGGTGAAATCACCCTCGTATTTGTCCGCGAGTTGGATCAGGCCCGTGGTCCGGCCGTCGCGGGCGACGGCCGGACCACGGGCCAGCCGTTGATGGGCCCGGGATGTTCGCGGGCCAGCACGACGGGGATCGGACAGGGTCGTCCACCGCATGAGCGTTAAGGTGATCGTGCAGGAACCGGAGACCACCCAGGCCTCGAGCATGCCCAAGGTCGCCAACGAGACGGGTTGCTTCGATTACGCGCTGCCGCTCGACGAGATAGGCCCGGCCCTCTCGCGGTTCGAGGGAGGTTCGACCGATAAGAACTAGATCAAGGCCCAGGTCGGCGGTCCGACCCACGCGAAACCTCGCTATCAGTTCGCACAGCCGGGGACCAGGGCTCAACGGCCAGTTGAAGTCATCGGGGCCTGTTGGATCTAACTCGTCCTTCGGCAAACGCGTTCACGAGGAAATGAATCTGATCCCCCACACGTCTTATGACCACGAGCCTTACGTCGGCGGCCTCTATTTATGCTTTCGGCTAAATCGGCGGTCGGGCTGTGCATCCGGCTTGGATTTTGCGTGTATTTTGATAATCATGAATTTATGGAGTCGTGCCAAGGCGAAGGTCGCCTAGTCCTTCCGGCATCGGCACGCCATCAGTTTGAGGAGCATCGGCATGAGCGAGCCGATCGAGACGACAGAATTCCCGGTCGCCAATCCCGACGCTGAACTTCCAACCGCGAGCGCACCGCCCGAGCAGATTTCGCTGGCGGTGCGTTTGACGGTGCTCATGGTCATCCTCGTCCCCTTGCTTGGCGTGATGGCCGCCCCGGCCATGGTCTGGGGCTGGGGATTTCGCTGGACGGATCTCGGGCTCTTGCTGAGTTTGTATGCCTTGACCGTCCTTGGCATCACGGTCGGTTATCATCGATTGTTCGTCCATCGTTCATTCGAGACGAATATGGTGGTGAAATTCGTCTTGGCCGTCCTCGGTTCGATGGCCGTGCAAGGGCCCCTACTGAAATGGGCGGCCATGCATCGCCGCCATCACCAGCACGCCGATACCGCGGAAGACCCTCATTCCCCCCACGGCCCCGATAAGGGAATCCTTGGAGTCTTCCGTGGCCTCTGGCACGCCCACATCGGCTGGATGTTCGATCCCGAGCCGCCGGGACTCGATCGCTATGTGCAGGACCTGAGCCGAAGCCCCACCCTTCGCGCGGCGAGCGTCCTATTCCCTGCCTGGATCATACTCGGATTGGCGATCCCGGCCAGCCTTGGCGGCCTATTGACGGGCACGTGGTCGGGCTTCTGGACCGGGCTGATCTGGGGCGGGTTGGTCCGCATTTTCCTCGTCCATCACGTGACGTGGAGCGTCAATTCGGCGTGCCATCTGTGGGGCATGCGGCCCTATCGGAGCAATGACGAGAGCCGGAATAACGTCGTGTTCGGCGTCCTGGCGATGGGCGAGGGATGGCACAATACGCATCACGCCTTCCCGACATCCGCCCGACACGGGCTCAGATGGTGGCAAATCGACATGAGCTACTGGGTCATCTGGATGCTCGCCCGCCTTGGCCTCGCATGGAATGTCAAGCTGCCTACGATGGAGGCCCAACGCCAGAGGCGGAGGCTTATTTGACCAGGCATGTGGGCATATAAACCCGAGGCGCTCGAGGCGGCTGTCAGGGGCAGGACAGCGCGGTCCTGAATCGCCCCGGCCGCTACCGCCTTCGGGCTATGATTTGCCCAGGGGCCGCATGCAGGTCCTGACGCCGGCCGTGTTCGGTTCACCCCGCGCAGAGCCAGTAGTGCTCGACGTCGCCTGGCCGCCATTCGTGGCAACGAGGGACCTCCGATGCCCTGCTCCTTCAGGGCTTCGGCTGGGACAGGAGTCGTCAGCCGAGCCCTCCCACTGCGGTACGTCGTGGACGGGGATCCAGCCGATCACCCCGAGCCGGCGGACATCGGCCGGCTCCTCCCGAAACTCGTCCCGCTGGGGGGCCGCCCAGACCTCGGTGGCGAACGCGTGCAGCCCACCCGGCTGCCCCCACAGGCCACGGAGGAATGCTCAACCTCGCAAACAAGGGCCCGACGCTCCCGAGGGGCACGTCGCCTTAATTCCGGCCAGACGTCCTCGAGCCGCCGCCGAATGGCGTCCTCGTCCCGCCGGATCGGTTGCTGCGGGGTCCAATCCAGTTCCTTGAGGAGGCGGCCGATGTGGCTCTTGTGGGAGTGGACGCCAAACTCCCACTCGATGACCTTGGCGACGCGGGCTCAGGACCAGACCCGACCTCGGAAGCCATAGGGCTCAGGCCCATGCCAAAGAAGTTCGGGGATCGGCTGCTTCTGCCCGGCAGAGAGCTTCGGCAAGGCATCAGGTGCGAGGCGAGCCCGGGGCGCCTCGGGCCTCGGCCGACCAGTGGCCGACGGAGACCTCGGCGACGTCGAAGGCCTTGGCGATGCCACGCTGATGCCGGCCCTTGAGGCACAGCGTGCGGAACCTCCACCATTCGCGACATTCATGCGGGATGGGGGGAGTCGTATCCATCCCATCATTTTACTGCCGCCTACTTAACGCGATTCACGCGCCGGTCAGTCATAGGCCTGGCGGCCGGTACGAGGTCCGGCGGGATGCAATAAATTGACTTGTAAAAAATGATTTTTAGGTTTGTTTTGTATCGTTTGTTCGGATTGCGAGGTGATGCGATCCCCGGACGCTCTCGAGGTTCAAGTCGGGACGCGGCGCCCGCGACTTCGAGGGTGGCCGGGGATCAGTTGAGAGCATTCACCTCGGTCTCGCGGCCTTCAGGAGGCCGGTAGCCGAAGAAGTGGCGTTCCTTGATGAGCTTGGCGACGCCGGGCGGGACCATCGTCTCCCAGGTGGGGTCGTTGTCGCGGATCTTCACGAGGACGTCCCGGGAGAAGATGCGCAAGTAATCCTTGTTGTAGAAGTCGATGCTCTCGATGTAGCCATTCTCGGCGAGGTGCTCGTAGAGGCCCTGGAGGCTGGGGGAGACCTTGAGCTTCTGCACGGTGATCAGGTGTCGCGTGGCCGAGTCGAGGAGCGGGTAGACGTAGAGGCGGAGGTCGTTGCGGAAGAGCCGGCCGAACGACTCGAGGATGCCACCCTCGAGGTGGTCGTAATACTTCTCGTCGAAGAGGTCGATCAGGCTCGGGATCCCCATCGTGATGCCGATCGGCATCTTGGTGTAGCGCCGGAGGTAGGCGGCGAGGCGGTAGTACTCGAAGTAGTCCGAGATGAGGACCGTGGACCCGGTTGCGGCCAGGACGTCGGCTCGGGCGAGGAAGTCATTGTAGTCGATGTCGCCGTGCTCCCCGGCCGTCGAGCGCAGGTTGCGCATCGTCAGCTCCATCAGGGAGACGATCTCCGGCTCGGCCTTGCCTTCCGTCCGCGACGAGACGTGCTGGGCGAACTGCAGGCGTGCGGATTGTTGCATGTCGATGTTGACATGCGTCACCGGCCGGAACGACCCGCGCTCGACGAGGATCGGCTTCTTGTAGAGGACCTCCGACGGCTGCAAGACCTCGCCGGAGGCCGAGAACATCGCGGCGTCGCTGAGCTCGAGCTGGACGAGCTTCAGGCTCATCAGGCGATGGTCGATCCCCTGGAACTCGGGGCCCGAGAACTTGATCATGTCGACCTCGATCCGCTCGGCGGAGAGGTCGTCGATCAGGGAGTTCATCAGCTCGTCGGGATTCGCGTAGCTGAAGAATGCGCCGTGAATCAGGTTGACGCCGATGATGCCCAACGCCTGCTGCTGCGAGACGTTATCCTTGTCGAGCATGCGGACATGCAGCACGATCTGGCTGGGCTCGGCACCCGGCGTGGCCTGGTACTTGATGCCCATCCAGCCGTGGCATTCGTTGGTCCCGTGGAAGTTGCGGGCGGAGACGGTGTTGGCGAAGACGAAGAAGTCGGTGTCGTCCCCGCGCTTGGGGCGGAGCCGATCCTGGAGCAGTTCGTACTCGTAGTCGAGCATCGTCTCGAGCCGCTCGCGCGAGACGTAGCGCGGCGAGGGGCCGTAGATGGCGTCGCTGACGGTCATGTCGTACGCGGAGATGCTCTTGGCGATCGTCCCCGCGGCGCCTCCGACCTGGAAGAACCATCGGACGACTTCCTGTCCGGCTCCGATCTCGGCGAAGGTTCCATACTTGCGCGAATTCAGATTGATGGCCAAGGCCTTCTGCTGGGTGACCAAGTTCTTGCGGTCGGTTTTCGGTTCCAATCTCGCCTCCATCATCTCGTTGTCATCTGCCCCGGCCGGGCAAGAGCGGCATTGTAACAAGTGGAGCGGCAAGATGGCGCATGACCTCGCCCTCGGAGGCAAGCCTCCCGCACATCGGCAGCGGCGATGCACCTTCGGGGCATGGCTTTTCGCGAAGAATTGACACCCAATCACCCTTCGCCGAAAAAACCCGGAAAGCCGCAAGTCGTGGCCGACGAACGAGTGCGATCGAGGCGAAGGGGAAACCTACGATGTCCTCGCGTTGCTGGATGCGTTCGGAGATTCGCCGCCACGAATCTCTCGGGCAATTCGACTGGTACGATCGGGCGGGAGGCTCATCCCGTCGATCGTGCTGGACTCGCGGGAGCTCAGAAAGAGGTCCACGCCCCGAGGCGTCGGCCTGTGCGCCTTGGGCGCATCGTCAGCAGTCCTCGACGGCTGCATCTGGACGCGGAGATCGGCGAATGCCTGCCCTTCGCTTCGTCGGCTCGTTGGCTGCGAGCCGCTGGGAAGGGCAACCCGCGGGGTCGAGGATTCCGTCGATATATCGCCGACGACGCTGTTGCGCCCCTTGATGAAGAGGTTGCGGCCGAGGCCTCCCCACAACTGATCGCGGGCGCCGTCGTCCTGCATGACCCCGTAGAGGATCTGATCGAGGGCGGCGCGGAACCTCGGGGCCGGGACGGGTGCGGCCCAGGCCCGGGCGAGTCCCGCGAGCACGACCGGATTGTTCAGCGTCGAGTCCTGCAAGATCTGCCCGGCGACGAGGACGTCGTTGCCTGCATCGCCATACAGATCATCGGCCGATCGCCCGCCGATCAGGAAGTCATTGCCGGGGCCGCCGAGCAGGACGTCCGCCCCGGCTCCCGCCCAGAGCAGGTCGTTGCCGGCGTCGCCGATGAGCACGGATCGAAGGCTGTCGTTCAGCGTGCTCGTTAAGACGACGTCGTTCCCTTCGTATCCGAATGCCTGGATCTGTGCGACCTCATCGCTCGCGAAGCTCCAGGCCCGGTCGTTGACCCTCGCCCTGATCTGGCCTTGGGTCTCGGCAACCTGGATGACGTCGGCTCCCGAAGTGCCGGCGACGATCAAACGATCCCCTTCGAGGAAAGCGTTCGCCCGATTGATGCTGACCCGGAAGTTCCCCGGAACGCCTGCGGGGATCGTGGCGCCGGTGCTGGACTGGATCGCGTTGGCGGAGAGCAGGATCGAGTAGAGCCCGTTGTCGGTTCGATCCCAGAACCCGCCGGCCCCCGTCACGCCGTAGGTGACGAACTGCGTGTTGCCGTTGGCCGAGGAGGTGACTCCGAGCATCACGGCCGCCTGGCGATATCCGCGAGGACCGACGACGGTCACGGCATTGGAGTCGTCGACGAGGCCTTCGCGATCGAGGGCCGTGAAGCCCTGATAGGCGACCGTGAAAGTTGCGGCATTCGCCGAGGCCCTCGTCACGTTCCTCCCCCGGATCGTGGCCTTCTGGCTCGCACGGCCCCCGAGGTCCATCCCGCTGAAATGGACGTCGCGATACGCATCGAAGAACGAGTATGTCCCCGCGCCCGAGCCATTGCGATTGAGTCGGCTCCGCAGGCCCGCGGGGACGTTCAGGACGAGGGAATCGCCGGCGCCGCCGGGGACGGCCCTCTGCCGGTCGCCATCGAGGATGAAGCTCGTGTAGGGGCTCGGCGTGACGAGGAAGATCCCCCGGGGTCCCTGGGCTCCGAGGACGTGAAGCGTCTGGATCGTCGGGTCGTACGTCACCCCGGCGAAAGTCGGGCGCGGGGGCAACGCGGGGGCCGGGTTATTCGCGATCGCGTCGGGCGTCACGATGTAGCCGGCGGTGCGAAGCCGCCCCGAGGCGTCGCGGGAAGCTCGGTCGTCGACGTTGATCTGGTTCGTGCCGAGCGGAGAGCCGGTCACGTGGACCACGCCGAGGAGCCTGTCGAGGTCCCCCCCAACCGAGACACCATCCGAGCCGATCCAGTACTGATTGGAACCGCCGCCGCCGAAGAGGTACGTCTCGGTGCCGCTCAACGTGCTGTTCACGGCGAAGTTTGTGTTGCTCGCCGTGCTGTGGATCTGGGCCTGGGCGACGTCCTGGCTCGTGATCTCACGGGAGCCGTTGACCAGGATCTTGCCGCCGTCGAGCAGGAACTGATTGTCGCCCGCCGCCCCCTGCACCAGCATCTGGTTCTGGCCGGCACCGCCGAGGAACTGGAGGTCCGCCTTCAGGCCGGCCAGGAAGACGTAGAGGTCATCATCGCCCCGATTCCCGAGGACCAGAACGCTGTTCGCGTTGATGGTCCCTGCCAGTGTGATCGAGGCCCGCCCACCCATCGCGGCCGCGCTGATGGCTGAAGTGTTCGAGGCGGAAAGGCTCGTGGGAGTGAGTTCGGTCGTGCCGCTCAGGTTCTGGACCGTGACGGCTTGTCCGCTGACGACGCTCCCGGCGGCGAGGGTCGTCGTGTTTCCGCCTTGCAGGAGGATGGTCCCCGCCGGTGCGCTGATGACGGAGGTGCTCCCGACGATCAGGTCTTGCGACGGGTTGAGCGTCGCCTGGACGATGTTGCCCTGATTGCTCGAGACCTGCCCGATGTTGAGGTCCCCCGCGACGTCGGTGATGTAGAAGCCGCCGACGCCGAAGCCACTCAGCACGCCGGGGTTGGGGCCGCGAAGCTCGGTCAGGATCGGGGCGGAGGCGATCCCGACGCTGCCATTCGCCCTGAGGTTGATCTCGCGGCCGCTGATCGGGCTCAGGACGGAGAGCGATATCGAGGCGGCATAGCTGCGACCCGTATAGAGCTGGACATTCGCCGATCCTTGCGAGGTGGAGAAAGTCGTCCCGAGCCGGAGGGTGACGCTCGTTTGCAGCTCCGTGTTCAGCCAGTTGCTTGAATTTGTGTTTTCATAAGGGATCGTGCCGCTCGTGATCGAGGCCGTTGCCGCCACGCTGCCGCTCGGGCTCACCTGCTGGTCGCTGTAACCGAAGACGTAGGAGGAGCCCGGGGCAAGGCTGCCGATCAAGAGCGTCAAGGGAGCCGTATTCGCTCCGGCCACGGCGACGTAGATCGACTGATAAACTGCGGCGAGCGTGTACGTTTCATTTTCGACGGAAAAGAGCAATGGTGTGACGTAATGGCCGGTACCCGGAGCGTAGAAGGAGAACGAGGTCGGGAAATTCTGCCCGCTGAAGATCTGATCGCTCAGGTAGACCTGCCCCTGGTCGCTGTCGATCTCCGGTTGCGAGACCGCGGGGTTGCCCACCGAGGCCTCGGTTGGCTGGCTGATGTCCCCGGCCGCCGTCAGGTTGACGGTCCCCAACGCACTCGAAACCTGGCCGACCTGCATGCTGCCCACCGGCTGGACGATGTTGATCGACCCGACGGCCCTCGCGTCGACGAGATCCTGGGCCCCGTTGGGCGTGCCGACCGTGATCGGGGTGGCCTCCGTCCCGATGATGGTCCCGGCGACGAGGTTGATCGTGGGAGCCGCGACGCTGATTGCCTCGCCGTTGTTCGCCTGCACGATCGAGCCGACCGCCGTGAGATTCGCCGGCCCGTAGGCGCCTCGGATCTTGCCGATGGTGAGGTCGCCGTCGGTCTGGACGATCGAGACCCCTTCCTGCCCGATCGCCGTGACCACGTTGGGCAGGCCGTCGATCGTGCCGATCTGGATGCCCGAGGACGCAAGCCCGATGCTCCCCCCTGCCCTCAGGTTGGTCTGCCCCGCGCCGATGAGTCCGGACACGGATAGCGTCATCGAGGCCGAGTAGATCCGCCCGCTATTGAGCGAATAATCGCCGCCGGTCACCGCGAACGTCTGGTCGATTTGCGGGTTCGTGCCGATCGAGAATCCCGTCCCCTCGGTCGTGTAGAGCCAGTCGCCGGAGGAGACGCTGGAGAAGACGACGGTGCCCGTGGAGATCGACGTGGCGTTGATCGCCCCGCCGCTCAGGGCGACGTCGCGATCGCTGTATCCGAAGGCATAGGTTTCATTGGGATCGAGGTGCCCTTGCAGTAACGAGAGGGCGCCGGTGTTCGGCCCAGCCTGGCTCGCGAGGATCGACTGATAGACCGCGGCCAGCGTGTAGACCCCGTTCTGAACCTGGAACACCATCGGCGTGACGTAGTGCCCGGGCGAGGTCGTATAGAAGGAGAACGAGGCCGGGCGATCCCTGCCGCTGAAGGTTTGGGTGTTGATATAGACCTGTCCCTCGTTGGTGTCGACGTTAGGCTGCGAGACCACGGGGTCGCCGACCGACGCGGCGATCGGCCTCAGGATGCTCCCGGTCGCGGTCAGGCTCACAGGACCGCTCGTGCTCTCGATCTGGCCCGCGTA
Organism: Singulisphaera chitinilytica; assembly: GCF_049331405.1. Classification (NCBI taxonomy): domain Bacteria; kingdom Pseudomonadati; phylum Planctomycetota; class Planctomycetia; order Isosphaerales; family Isosphaeraceae; genus Singulisphaera; species Singulisphaera chitinilytica. The sequence goes on along the minus strand of NZ_CP186274.1, from coordinate 2,297,518 downwards.
GAGGTCCCCCTTCGGGGCGACGATGTAGACGCCCGCGGGGGCCGTCGCGTTGAGGTCGTTGTCGGTCGAGCCGTTCATCTCGAGTCGGAGTGGCGAACTCGGCATGCCGACGCTCCCGCCGGCCGTCAGGTTGATGGTCTGCCCGGAGACGATCCTCGAGACGGGGGTGAAGACGAAGTCGCTGATCGTCTGGATCGAGGTCCCCCCGCCGTCGCCCCCGGTGAAGCCGAGGTAGGCGGTCGACAGCCCGAGGACGGCCTTCAGGTCGATCCCCGTGTACGTCTGCGTGAAGGTCTGGCTAGGGTTCGTCGTGTCGACCAGCGTCTCGGTGAGCGTGCCGGCGATCGCGTCGTATTCGAGGGTCACGCGGATCGGGTCGCCGCTCGCTACATTGACGGAGCCCATCGGGTTGTAGATCCCCGACGACCCGTTCGTGACGAAGTTGGTCCCCTGGACGTGCTGATTATAGATGTTGATCTCATAAGCAACACCGGGGCTGATCCCTCCGGCATAGCCGAGCGAACCGCCGCTGCCGCCGAGGGCGTTGAGGCCCGATGGGCTCGTTTGCAGGACGAACGCCACGCCGTCGGCCGAGCCGTTGCCGGTGTACACGAAGCTCGTCGTGAAGCTGCCGGCCGAGACAGGGGTGTTGCACCAGGCGCTCCGGGCCTCGCCGCCGTTGCCGTCGGTCAGCGTGAGGACGTTGCCGGCGATGGTCGGTTCGGTCCCGTTGGTATTGAGCGTCCAGCCCGAGCCGTCCCCGCCGAATCCGGCGGTCCCCGCCTGGTTGAGGGTCACGATGTTGCCCGGGGCCGTCAGGTTGATCGCGCCGTCGGGGCTCGAGATCTCGCCGATGTGCAGGTCGCCGCTGGTCTGGCGGATCGAGACGCCTGTTTGGGCCGAGGCGTTGACGATGTCCGCGGTCGAGCCGATGCCCGCCGTGAGGATCGGGTCGTTGGGCGTGCCGACGCTCCCTCCCGCCCTCAGATCGATCAGCGGGCTGGAGATCAGGCCGGCCTGGGTGTCGCGTGAGATCGGGATCGAGACGAAGGCGGAGTAGACCCGGCCGCTCTGCAGCGGGACGACTCCCGGGCCCGGGTTCTGCGAGAAGGCCTGGTTGAGCGTCGGGGTCTCGCCCGCGGCGATGGTCGTCGTGGCGAGCCAATCGCCCGAGCTGTTGTTGTCATAAGTCACCGGCCCGCCATTGATCGACTTGGTGGTGATCTGCCCGTCCGACGCCTTCGTCACCTGGCGTTCGCTGAAGCCGAAGACGTATGTCTGACTCGGGTCGAGGCTGCCTTGCAGGAGGACCATCGGTGCCGAGTTCAGTCCGAGGCTGGTGGGCAGGATCGACTGGTAGACCGCCGCCAGGTTGTACGACCCGCCGCCGATCGTGAAGAGGAGCGGCGTCACATAGGTCAGCTCCGACGCATAAAAAGAGAACGAATCGGGGGCGTTCGCGCCGCTGAACGTTTGATTGTTGATGTAAACCTGGCCGGTGAACGTGTCGGTGTTCGGCCTCGAGACGGTGGGATCCCCGACCGACTGCGTCGCCCCCTTGAAGATGTTCCCCTGCGCCGAGAGGCTGACGGGCCCGCTCGAGGATTGCACTGCCCCGACATTCAGGTTGCTGGACGTATCCTCGACGAAGACGCCTTGAGGGGCCGTCGCGTTGAAGGAGCCCTGCTTGGCGCCGGTCATATTCGTCTTCAAGGCGGTCGATGGGGAGCCGATGCTGCCGGCCTGGGCGATCAGGTTGATCTGCTGGGCGATGATCGAACTCGGAACCGCGAGGCCGATCGATGCGGAATAGACGCGTCCGGAGTCGAGCGCGTTGCTCGCGCCGGTCAGGCCGAACGTCATGCCCAGGGAGAGGTTCGTGCTCGACGAGATCCCCGTCCCTTCGGTCGTGTAGAGCCAGTCGCCCGAGGCTGAATTCGCATAATTGATCGTGCCCGCCGTGGCCGAGATCGTGTTCAGCTCGCCATTCTGGTCGGCGCTCATGTTGCGGTCGGAGTAGCCGAAAACATAAGTCGCCGCGGGATCGAGCGAGCCCTCAGCGAGCACCAGTGGCGCCGTATTCACGCCGACACTCGCGGCCAGGATCGACTGATAGACGGCGGCCAATGTGTAGACGCCGTCCTTGACCGAGAAGAGCATCGGCGTGACGTAATTGCCCGTCGCGGGGGCGTAGAAGGAGAACGAGGTCGGCGTGTCCTCGCCGCTGAAGGGTTGCTGATTGATGTAGATTTCGCCCTGGTTCTCGTCGAGGTTCGGGCTCGAGACAACGGGGTCGCCGACGGTCTCGCTCGTCCCCGCGAGGACGCTGCCGGGGGCATCCAGGTTGACCGAGCCAGAGGCCGTCGTGATCTGGTTCACGACGAGGTTCCCCGTCGTCTCGGCGATCGTCACACCCGTCCCCGCGATCACATTCAGGCCGCCCCCTGAGGAACCATTGAGCTGGATCCGCAGAGGCTGCGTGACGCCAATCTGCACTCCTTGGGACGTTGTCGTGGCGGCTCCGGGCGTCTTGGCCTGGACGATGGCCGCCTGCTGGGTCGCGACGAGCGTCGCGTTGGTGAGGTCGGCGGAGCTGACATCCGCCGAGACGACGAAGTTCCCGACCGCACCGCTGGCGACGAGCGTGATGGTCGAGCCGACGACGTTGGGCTCGTCGGACGTGCCCGAAGACCCTGTGGTGGGCCTCGTGCTCAGGGCGCTCTTGTCGAGCGAGTACGTGAGTTGATCCTGGGTCCAGAGTGTATTCGCCGCCAGGTTCTTCGCCATCGCGACCGTCGGAGTAAACTGGAAGTCCGCGTCATACGCCTGGAAATCCGGAAGTGTGCTCCAGTCGGCGGGCAAGTAGATGTTGAACAGATTGACGAGCTGCTGATAGAGCCCATTCGCGTAGTTCGAGATTTGATCATTCGTGGGGTCGGTTAACCCGAGCGACGCGCCCGCCTGACCTTGATACATGGCCAGGCCCGTGGCGCTCAGGGTGAGGACGCCATCGCTCACCGTGCCGTTCTGGACGAGTTGCCAGTACTGCTGATAGTCGGTATCGATCGCGCTGATCAGGTTGGCGAGCTGAGTCTGGGCATACGACTCGTCGTCGAGGTGCAGGTCCTGCCAGACCTGCTGGGCCTCGGCGAGGGTCAGGCCGTTGGATTCCCAGGTCCGGCCGTCGAGGATGCTGCCATCGCGGACGGCGAGGTAGACGTCGCCGCTCGTCGACTGAATGCTCCGGACGACGAGGTTCCCCGAGGCCTGCTCGAGGCCGATATCTCCCTGGGCGTTCGCCTTGAGCGTCCCGCCCCTGACGCCGCCATCGGCCGCGGCCGTGCTCACGGCCTGGATCACCAGCGGCGTGCCCGACGAGCCGAGCGCACCACTGGAGCTGGCGAGGGCGAGGTTGTTGCCGGCGATGTTCACCGTCCCCGACGCCTGACCCGCCTGCGGTTCGACGTTTCCGGAGGCGTGGAGCACGACGTCGCCGTAGCCGTCGGCCTGGCTCCCCGCCGCGATCTGCCCGAGGATCACGCCGGAATCGACGTCGAGATAGATCCCGCCGCCGGTCGTGCTGGCATCGAGGATGCCGCCGGAGGTCATGGTGATCGCGAGTGGCCGACCCACGGCGCCGAGGCTCCCGCCGATCGTGCTCAACGTGAGGTTCTCGGCGGTAATCGACGCCCCGGGCGCGGCCGTGATCCCTCCGCTGGCGATGATGGTCGTGTCGTCGGAGACGTGCGTGATGGTCCCCGTGAGGATCACCGGGGCATTCGAATTGATCTGGAACGGTGCGTCGGTCACGCTCCCGAAATTGATGGCGATCGGGTTATCCGCCTTGACCGAGCTCGTCATGCTCAGCGAGACGTCGGTCGGATAGACGAAGTTCCAGGTGAAATTATTATTACTCGCTTGGTGCTTGATATAGCTCGCGTTGACCGTGACCGAGTTCGTCACCGAGCCGGTGATGCTCTGCGCGAAGTCGATCCCCTCGAGTTGCGGGACCGAGACGATCTGGCCGACGGGCGTCGAGGTCGTCGAGCCGTTCGACGGATCGTTGTAGAGCCATGGGTTGTTCTGCGAGCCATTGAACGCCCAATCGCTCATCGAGAAATTCGGGCCGTTGACATCGCTGGCGGTGCGACTCAGGCTCGCCACCTCGGTCCATTGCCAGCGCAGGCCGGCCTCTGGGCTGTAGCTCACGCTCGTGCCCGAGGTCGTGGAGCTGGGCAAGCTATTCAGCAGGTTCGCGCCGGCTGCCCCGGTGTAGACAGCGATCGATTGTCCCGGCTGGTACACGTACAAGGTCTGCTGCGAGGCCGCCGGCCGGATCGTATCGGTGATCGAGACCGCACTCAGGCCGACGTTCCCCCCCGCCTGGATATTCTGCACGACCACCGGGATCCCCGTGTCGTTCTGCACGGTGACCTGCCCCACGCCGCCGCTCATGTCGATGGCGCCCATCGTCGTGGAACTGATGATCGCCCCATTCAGCGAGACGAATCCCCCGGTGGTCGCGTCCTGGATGTCCTCGATCGTGATTTGATTGGTCTGGGCATTATATGAGGCATTGATCGGCTGATCCCCCGAGTTCACCGTCGTGACGGGGATGCTGAAGATGGCGCTCGCCGAGGTCCCGTCCTGGAAACTCTGCTGGAACGCCTGGAGCGTCGGGACGAGCGAGGCCGGCAGCGACACCGACTGGTTCTTCGGCTGGCCGGTCGTCTGGATCTGCCCGTTGATGTCGATGGTCTGCGCCTGGATCGAGACGTTGCGAGCCTGCACGGCCGCCGTCGCCGGGGGCAGGTTGGCGCTCGAGTAGGATTGGGTCGTCAAGAGCGAGACCGTCGCGATGTAGGGGAGCATCCCGTAAGGTCCGTCGGACGACCCTTCGTACTCCATCTGGTAGGCGCCCGACACCGTGCCGCCCGAGCCCGACGTGGTCAGGCTGCTGTTCGTGCCGTACGAGTCGTCGCCGCCGTAGATGTTCCCACCCTTCTTGTTCCCGTCGACGAACGCGGCCGACGCATAAGGCACGCTGTCCCCGAGGAAGACGAAGCTCGTGCCGCCGGAGTACTGGTCGTCGGTGTTGATTTGCCAGTGATTGTCGAGGAGGTTCGTAAAGGCGTTGGCGGCGTTCTGATCCCCACCGAAGTTGGACGCCGAGTAGAAACCGTCGGAGTTATAAACAGCATTTGCGACGTAAACGACGGCCTCGTTGGCGGACGGAGCCCCCTGGGTGCTGGGGTTCCCGCCGGGCCAGATCATCGCACTATTCCACTGCGAGTACGGATTGCCATTCACATACGCGACGCCCGGCGGCGGCACGTCGATGACGACCGAGCCGTTCGGCGCGGACATGCTCAGCGACGCCCCGACGATCGTCTGCTCCTGCCCGATCGATCCCGCCGCGTTGGTGATGGTGATCGGTCCCCCGAGGTTCTCGATGCTACCGGTGAGGAACAGAGCCGGGCCGTCGCCGGACCCGGATGGCTCGGAACCGTTATACGTCTGGCTGATCGTCACGCTGGGAAGGTTCGAGCCGCTCGGCGTGTTCGTCGGGTTCACCTGAGTGACGCCGATTCCGGCCCCCTGGACGTCCGAGAGATTGACCGAACCGGTGAAGAGGGCCTGTCCGCCGGGCAAGTTCGGGATGACGATCGGGCCAATTAAGAGATAGTCGGGGCTGTTGTTCGTGACCGAGATGCTGGGCGCACCATACGCGGTGATCGAGCCGCTCCCGGCGATCGTGTCGGCATTCAGCGTGACCGTTCCCCCGGCCGCGAAGAGAGGCCCGAGCGTGATCGCGCCGACGTTCGTATCGGCCACACTGATCTGCAGCAGTCCCTGACCCGGCGTATTGTCCGGAAAATTGTCCGAGACATACGTCAATGGATCGAACGAGGGGTTATAGCTCGAATGGACGGGGGCGTGCGGCGAGCCATCGGTGTTGATCTGGACGGTCGATGTGTACCCTCCGTCCTGGTCATTGGGGATGACGATCGTGAGCTCGTGGTAGATCCCCGCCGCGATGACCCCGTCCTGGGTCACACTTGATGAGGTGCTGCTGGTAGGTGTGCTGTCGTTGACGGTGATCGGGATGAACCCGATCTCATAGCCCTTGGCGGTCCCGGTCGCCGCGACGACTGGCGTGCCCGGATAGGCCCCGATGGTCACGTTCTCTCCGCTGCCGATCGCCACGGCCGCGAGCGTCTGTGACGGGTTGGCGTCGCTAGCCGTGGCCCCTTCGATGTCGAGCTGGGTGTTGCTGGCGAAGGTGGTGGTCGCGGTCGCCGTGGGGATCGCGATCAACCCATAGACAAATCCCTGGGCGACGGAATTGCCCGTCATCAGCGTGCTGGCCGAGCCGGTGGGGTCGTTCCCCGGCGTCAGGTTGACGTTGCCGAAGGCGGTCAGCCTGGAGCCGGTCTCGACGGTCACCGACTGGTTGCTCGTCACCGACATCGTTGCCTGGGCATCCCCGGCCGCGGCCAGGCCGCCGGTGCTGACACTCGCGCTGGTATCGGCGTTGACGGAGCTATACGTCCCGGCGCCGATGTTCCCGTCGCTCTCGAGCGTATTCCCCTGCCCGACCGTGACGTTGTTGTTCAGCGTCGCGAAGAGCAGTGAATTCACCCCCGCCGCCTGGATCAGGCCCCCGGTGGAGAGCGTCACCACGTCATTCGCATTCAAAATTGACGAGGCAAGCAGGACGATCCCGACCTGCGGAGACGCGGAGGAACCCGACTGCGGCACGGGATCATTCACCGACCGGATCGTGACTGAATCGCCGAGAGTGACATTCGCGTTGCCCGTCAGCATCGTCTCCGACTGGACCGCCGTGGCCGTCGCCCCGCCCCCGGCCGCCGCACTCGCGGCGCTACCGCCACTCGGCAAGACCTCGGTGAAGCGGTCCTGCGCGGAGAGGCTCACAAGTCCCGCTGCGTTGATGGTCGTGCCGTCGCCGATATTTATGGTTGCCGATGTATTGATCTGGTTGGATGCCATCGCGCCGCTCGCCCCGACCGCCGACGCATTCACCGAGCTGACATTCGGGGCATACTCGCTCTGATTGACCGAGGCGACGGTCACGCCCTTCCCATAAATCGTTCCCCCGACGAGTTCGGCCGTGACCGTTGAAGAGTCGTTCGTCTTGCCCTCGGCCGCGTTGCCGGCGACGAGCCCGCCGCTGCCCGCCGTGACCTTCGCCTCGTTCCCATCGAACCCGGCCGCGACCACCGACAAGGAGCCCGCACGCTTGCGGCTCATCACCGGGTCCGCGCCCAGCGACGCGAGGGTAGTCGCCTGCGAGGTGGCCGTTGCGTTGTTGCTCCCCGCGGCGAAGAATCCGCCCACGGCCACGCCCGTCGAGGACGCCAGTTGCCTCGTCGTGTTGCCCGCGAGGATCGAGACGTCGCCGTTCGGGAGCGTCACCGACGTGCCTGTATAAGCCTCGATGCTCCCCCCCGTCACCACCTCGCTCCCGGTCGCCACCAACCCGGCCAGGACGCCCCCCGAGCCCGCCTGCGAGGCCGCCGAGGCCGTGGCGTCCTTGCTCGCATCGAGGAGCCGTGTCGCCCTGACAATCAGGTTCGAGGCCGAGACGGAGGTCCCGTCGCCGAGGTAGCTCGCGGTATTCGTGTTGACCGTGGCCGAGCTCCGCACCGAGCCAACGGCCAAGCCGAGGCTCGCCTGAATGCCCAGCGCCGTCGCGCTGGCGACCGGCGTCTCCTGGGCCGAGATCAGCGCGGTGCCCGTTGCAACAATGTTGGAACCGCCCGTGTAGGCCTGGACGTCGGAGAGGATCGAAGCCACCGCCAGCGCCGCCCCGCCCGAGGCCACGATCGAACCCGCCGAGGCCTCGGTATAAGTCGTCGCGTAATCGAGGCTCGTCGCCGAGACGGTCAGATTCCCGCCGATTTTGAACGTCCCGCTGCCGAGGTAGGCGTTCACCGTGGCGGAGATCGCCGAGCGACCGTCCGCAACACCTACGCCGACCGTCTCGAGTGCAACACCGATGATCTTGATGTTCGCCGAGTTCGTCGCATTAGCCGTGATGTTCAGGATCGGGGCCGAGAGGTTGATGGCGTCGCTGACATAGGCCTCGACCGTCGGCCCGATCACGGTATGGGCGAAGTTCCCGCTGATCCCCCCCGCCAGGCCGATCGCCCCGTTCGTCGCCTTCGACATCCCCGTCTCGTTCGCGGTGGCCGAGACGTTGACGGCCCCATTCGTCACATAGCTTGTCGGCGAAGTCGCCGCGGGGGCATTCGACGCCGTGCCGATATACGCCGAGACACTGTTATGGATCAACGTCACCGCATTCGTGCCCGATCCCGCGGCCACCCCGACGACCACGCCAACCGCGTCCGCCTCGACGTCGTGACTGGCCGTTGCCGTCACCGAGAGATCGCCGATGTTGAGGATCGCGCCTCCGGCCAGGTAGGCGCTCGTCGACCCGCCGACATCGACCGAAGAGTAGAAGGCCCCGATCGACGCCAGGCCGACGGAGCCGCCATACGTCTCGGCGGTCACCACGTCATTGGACGTTGCGTTGATATTCAGCGCCCCATAACTCGATGGGTTGCTGATATTCAGCCCGGTGTTCACGACCGCCCCGGAACCGACGTAAGCCGAGGTCGCCGTATTGTCCGTCGAGAGGGCCTCCGCCCCCGCGGCGGCTCCCCCGATGGCGATGGCCACGGCCGTCGCGACGGCCTTGCCCGTGATCACGTTCGTCGAGAGCGCCGAGACATTGAACCCCTGCCCGCTCGTGTTGACGGTCCCGCCGACGATGAAGGCGTTGACGCTATCCGTCACCGTGTTGACCGCCCTCGAAGCCCCCGCGGAGGCCCCGACCACGCCCACGGAGAGGTCGCCGCTGCCGATGTCAAACCGGATCGTCGTCCGGTCGCTGGCGATGATGTTCACGATGGGGCCGGACGCCGTACCGTTGGCGGTGACCGTAGCACCCCCCTGCACCGCCGCGGTGATCGTGTTGGCAATCGTGTTCTTCGAGGCCGCACCGGAGGCCGCGAGCGCCGCGCCGGCCTCGGAAGCCGCTGCCGCCGCGGCCACGGCGACGCTCGTCGCATTCACCACGGCGCTCGAGTCCGCCAGGAGGCTCACGCCCCCCGCCGAGTTCACCTGCGTTGCGTCCGCGCCGCCGGACGTTGGGCTCCCCACGTATGCGGTGACCGTGTTGCTGATCGTGTTGTCCGCGAGGGTCGCCCCCGCCGCCAGGCTCAGGGCCGCCGTGCCCGCCGAGATCGCCACACTCCCGGCTCCCGCGTTGGAGAGCGTCTGGGAAGCGTCCTTGGCCGTCAGGCGGATGGCGTCGCTTGAGGTGCTCTGAGACGAGACGTTACTGTTCGAGTCGATATAGGCGGCGATCGTGTCCTTGATGGTGTTATACGAAGCCGCCCCCGACCCCGATGCCGCGCCCGCGGCTACGCTCCCGACTGCCGCCGTGACGGAAACCCCCAGGGCCAGCGACTGGATCGTGGCGGTCGACTTCGCGTCAAGGGCGAAGTTGCCCCCGGACGTGACATCGGATGAAGAAATGAACGCGCTGATATGATTCGTGATCGTATTGAGCGAGGCCCCGCCGGCGATCGCGATCGAGGCGGGCAAGGCCGAGCTGCTGACCGTCAGGCTCGCGCCGCCGCCATCGGACTGGATCGTAGAGTCGTCCGTGGCGGACAGGCTCACTCCGTCGGTCGCGTTGACTCCGATCGCATTCCCCGCCGCATCGGTCCCCGTGGATCCGGTGATCGAGGAGGTCACCGTGTTGTCGATCGTATTCTTCGAATACGCCCCGGCGCCGATCAGGTCGAGGTCGACGATCCCGCTGTTGCCGACGCCTACGCCCCCCGCCACGGTGATGCTCTGGATCGAGAACTTATCCGGCGCGTGCTGGGTGCTCGCGTCCAGATTGAGGCTCCCTCCCGCGTTGACGATCGAGCCATTGATATTCGATTCGATCGTGTCGGTGATCTTGTTCGTCGCCGCCGAGACCCCAACCGCGGCCGTCGCGCTGACCTGCGAGCCGGTCGAGATCCCGAAGACCGCCGAGCCCGCCGCCGCGAGGATCGTCACGTTTTCGACGGCATTCAGGTTGATGTCGCTCCCCTGCGGGTTGCTCGACGTGGCTCGTCCGCTCGTGACCACGCTCGGCGTCGTGACGCCATTGGCCGTCGAGGCCGTGATGATGGCCTTCGTGCGGTCGTTGACGGTGTTGTGCGACCCCGAGCCTGCCCCGGCGAATTGCAAGCCCGCCAGCGACGAGCCCGTCGAGATCGCACCGGCGACTCCCACGGCAAATGACTGGATATTCTCATTATTGGTCGCATCCAGGTTCACTTCGCCCGTGGAATGGACCGTCGACCCCTGAATGCTCGCCACGGTCGTGTCGACGATCGTATTAATCGCCGCCGCCGCGCCCACGGTGACCTGGACCCCAGCGAGGTTCGTTGCGTTGGACCCGGCGAGCGAGATGCCCCCCGCGATCGCCTCGATGCTGGACGCACCTGTCGCCGAGAGTGTCACGCCCCCGCCGTTGGTCGTGCTGACCTGGCTATCGCCCGAGATGAGGGCCTCGACCGTGATGCTCGTCGTATTAATCGATCCCGAGCCCGCGCCATCGAGCCCAACCGTCGCGACCCCCGTGCCGCTCGTGAACGACCCCGAGCCCGCCGCCGTGATCGCCTCGATGCTCGGGGCGGCGTGGGCCTTCACATTCACGCTGCCCGCCGACGCAATGGTTGAGCCGATGACGGCCGCCTGCACGGTGTCCGCCGCCTTCGGCGTCCCGATCGTGTTGACGGCGATGGAGGCCCCGATCGCGACCGAGACCGTCGGCAACCCCGACGTGTACTGGAACGACAGGGCCCCTGCCCCCGCGGTGATCGTCGACGTGTCCTTGGCCTCGACATCGACGTCGCCCGACGAGGTGCTGACCGAACTCCCCGCCTCGATCAAGGCCTCCGTCGTATCCGTGATCTTATTCACGACGCCCGATCCGACGAGCGCACCCCCGAGCACTTGGCTCGACACGCTGCCGCCGACCCCCGCCACGACGCTCAGGATCGTCTCGTCCGAGGTCGCCGCGACGCTAACTCCTCGGCTTGAATTCAGAGTCGAGCCGTTGATGAGGGCGCTCACAGCGTTGTCGATCTTGCTCGACGCGATCGCCGCCCCCACCGCGCCGACCCCCGTCGCGATGGAGACCTGCCCCGCCCCGGTATTGATCGTTGAGGTATCGTCGGCCGCGACGCTTACCCCGGCCGCGACGATGTTCGAGACCCCGGAAATGGACGCACTGGACGTATCGGCAATAGCATTGTTGACGATCGATCCCCCGGCTGCGAAGGTCGAGGCCCCCGCGCCTCCCGCCGCCGCGGTCGTGATCGGGGAGTCGGTGTGTGCGGACACCTCCAGGCTCGCCGCGGTCGTGACACTGGAGCCGTCGATGTAAGCCGACGCCGAGTCCTTGACCGTGCTGGTGACGAGCGCCGCCCCGACCGACGTCCCGCTCGTCGCGACGGAGACCTGCCCCGCCCCCACCTTGATCGTGGCAGTATTGCTGCTCGAAATCTTCGCTGCGCCGGCCGAGATATTCGGACTGGCCGCGATGTAAGCACTCGTTGCGTCGGTGATCGTGCTGGTGACGATCGAACCTCCCTCCGCCGACTTCTCCGCCCCCTCTCCTCCGGCCGCCACCGCGATGATCTCGGCCGACGTGTCCGCGAGGATGTGCAGGTCTCCCTGGACGCCGATGGTCGAGGCGTCGATGTATGCCGCGTTCATATTTGTAATCGTATTCGTGAGCTTCGCCGCCCCCTTGGCGCTGCTCTTGGTGGAGCCACTGCCCGAACCGTCGCCCGACGAATTGCCGCTGGACGACCCACCCGTGGCGATCGCGACCTGACCCGCGCCGGCGTCGATTTGCGTCGCATCATCGCTGGAGATCGTCAGGTTCCCGGCCTGCACGTCCGAGCCGTTGAGGATCGCCGCCTCGGTCGTGTCGGTGACGGTGTTGGTGACGATCGCCCCGGCCTTGGCCGACGTCTCGGCTCCAACCCCGCCGGCCGCCACCGCGATGTTCTCGGCCGACGTCTTGGCCTGCACCTTCACCGCGCCCGTCGCATTCAGGTTGGAGCCGTCGACCCCCGCCTGAACCGTATCCTTGATCGTGTTGGAGATCTCTGCGGCCCCCTCGGCGGTGCCGCTTGTGGCGACCGAGACCTGGCCGGAGCCGACGTTGATGGTCGAGGCGTCCTCGGCGCCGACGTCGATCGTCGGCGATGCGATCTCCTGGCTACCGCTGATATAAGCTTTCGTCGTATCTTCGATCGTGTTGACGACCGTCGAGCCCCCCTTGGCCGAGGTCGCCGCGCCGGTCCCTCCCGCCGCCACCGCGGTCATCTTCGCGGTCGAGCTGGCGTCGACGACGATGCCTGCCGTGGCGCCGGTTCCCGTCGACACCGACGAATCTTCGATGAACGCCTCCGTGTCATTTGCGATCGTGCTGATGGCCTTGGCCGAGCCCTCCGCGCCGGGCAAGGTCGTGCCGCCCGGCGTCGATGCCGACGCATTGGAGGTCGTCCCGCCCGTCGGTGCCGACCCTCCCATCGCGATCGACACGTTCCCAGCACCGACGTTGACGGTCGACGAATTTGCGCTCGCCACGACCACGCCGCCGGTCGTCGTCACTTGACTCCCGGAGATCGACGCGGTCGTCGGATCCTTGATTGAGTTCGTGGCCGTCGCCCCTCCCTCGGCCGAGGACGAGGCCCCGCTCCCTCCCGCCGTCACGGCCGTGATGGTCTCGTCGGAACTGGCCCCCACGCCCAGGGCCCCAGCGACGGTCAATGTCGAGCCATCAATGGTCGCAACGACCGTGTTATTGATCGTATTCGTCGCCGAGGCCGAGCCCACCGCCCCCGCCCCGGTCGCGATGCTGACCTGCCCCGATCCCGTCTCGATCCTGGACTCATCCTTCGCCGCAATCCCCATCCCTGCCGCCGAAACCACCTGGCTGCCGTTCGCGACCGAGGCCGTCGTCTGATTCGTAATTGTATTCTTGACCGTCGAACCGTCCTGCGAGGAAGTTGAACCTCCGCTCCCTCCCGCCGCCACCGCGATGATGTCGGCCCCCGATGTGGCCGCGAGCGTGAGCCCCCCTGACGTCGTCGTCAGCGATGCGCCCGAGGCCGACGCCAGCACCGCGTTCGTGATGGTATTAGTCGTCGAGGCACTCCCCGCCGCCGATCCGCTCGTCGCGATCGAGACCTGCCCCGCCCCCACATTGATCGCAGAGTTATCCGCGGCCGCTAGCCCAATGCTCCCCGCACTAACCACCGATCCCTGCGAGATCTCGGCCGTCGTCGTATCGGCGATCGAGTTCGTCACCGTCGAACCGGCCTGCGACGTCGACCCTCCGCTGCCCCCCGCCGCCACGGCCAGGATGGAGGCATTCGAGGTCGCCTCGACCTGAATCGCCCCCGGGCCGACCGATACTCTGGAATCGTCGATACCACTTTCGACGGTGGACGTGATCGTGTTCGTCAACGTCGCGGAACCTGCCGCACTTCCGCTCGTCGCGATCGCGACCTGTCCCGAGCCCACGTTGATAGCCGAGCTGTTACCACTCGTCAGCGACAAGGAACCGGCCTCGACAAGCGAGTGCCCGGTAATCCCCGCGGTGGTGCTGCCCGCGATGGTGTTGGCGATCGTCGAACTAACCTGCGACGACGCCGAGCCCCCTGCCGCTCCAACGGCAACTGCCGTGATCGACGCCGAGGTGGTCGCCTCGACTTTGACATTGCCATCGGTCGCGACGTGGGACGTTTCAATAAACGCCTTGGTGTTATCGGTGATCGAACTCGTCGTCGAGGCCGCTCCGACGCCCGTCCCCTGAGTCGAACCGCCGGTCCCGATCGAGAACTCTCCCGAGCCGACATTGATGGTCGATGAGTTGATGCTCGAGACATTCAGGCTTGCCACCGCGATTTTCGGGGAGCCCGAAATGCTCGCCGTGGTGGGATCCTCGATCGTGTTGACGACCGTCGAACCGCTCTGCGCCGAGGTCGCGCCAACGGCACCTCCGGCGGCCACGGCGGTGATCGTCTCGTTGGATGTCGCCGAGAGGCTCAATGCGTCGGCAGAATCAATCGAGGACGTGTCGATTCCTGCACTGACAGAATTATTGATGGAGTTCGTGACGCTCGCCGAGCCGACTGCCGAGCCGCTCGTGGCGATGCTGACTTGCCCTGCTCCCGCCCCGATGGTCGAAGCATCGCCAGCCAACACACTCACCCCACCGGTCGAGTTGACGCGGCTCCCATCAATGCTCGCGGCGACGTCGTTATCGATCGTATTGGCGACGATCGATCCCCCCTGGGCCGAGGTATCCGCACCGCTACCTCCCGCCGCCACCGCGATGATTTGCGCCGTCGAATTGGCCTGAAGCGATAGGTCGCCCGCCGTAGTCGTGACCGAGGAATCGGCGATGGCGGCCAGCACCGTGTTGGCGATCGAATTGGTCGCCGAGGCGTTCCCGACGGCCGAACCGCTCGTCGCGATCGAGACCTGCCCCGCGCCGACGCCGATCGACGAAGCATCAGTGCTCGTGACGTTCACACCCGATGCCGAGACTCTCGAGCGACTAACAATGCCAGCCCGAACCGTTCCCGTGATCGAGTTGTTGACGGTCGAACCCGCCTGGGCCGAGGTCGATCCGCCGCTGCCCCCCGCCGCGACGACCGTTACGGGCGAATCTGAGAGCGCGGTGACAGACACGGTTCCCGATGCATTCACCGTCGAATTACTGATGCTGGCGACGACGGTGCTCTGGATCGTGCTGGACGCCGTCGCCGCGCCGACGGCGTTCCCGCTGGACGCGATCGCGACCTGGCCGGAGCCCACCTCGATCGTTGAGGTATTGCTGCTTGCGACCTTCACGATCGGGGCCGTGATCGCCGGGCTGTTCAAGATCGTCGCTGTCGTCGCTCTGCTGACGGCGTTGCTGACCACTGAGCCCGCCTGGCTCGCCGAGCCAGCACCGCTGCCCCCCGTTGCAACGGCCGTGATCCGCGAATGAGAATCGGCGACGACGGCAATAGCTCCTCGAGTCGTCACGACGTTCGACGCGTCGATGAGGCTCGCGTTGCTACCATTGATCGAGTTGTTCGCCGTCGCCGAACCCGCCGCACTGGCACTCGTGGCGATGCCGACTTGCCCCGCCCCCGCGTTGACCTGAGACCCGTCGATGCTGGTGACGAGAACCCCAGTCGCGGCTTGGATCGTCGAACCGGTGATTGTCGCCGCGATGTTGTTCTGGATGGCGTTGTCGACCCGCGAGCCCCCCGGTTGGGCGGCGCTCCCGTTCGATCCCGAGACCGCCAGGCTCGTGATCGTCGCTGCTTCCTGGCTGATGACTGAGATCACACCAGCCGAGGACGTGACCGTCGAGTTCGAAACCTCGGCCGTGATCGTGTTGCTGACCGCGTTGCGGGCGACGGCCCCGCCCAGAGGAGTTGCCGTGCCGAGGCCAACTCCCCCCGCCCCATTCCCGATCGTCGGCGCATCAACGGCGGTCACGACGATGCTGCCGCCGGCCGTCACCTGGGAGCCATTCGCGATGACCGCCGAAATCTGCTGGTTGACCGAACTCGACGTCACCGAACCGCTGCCGATGGCAACGGCGACGAGCATGCTATCGACCGTCGTCGGCATGGACAGGCTGGCACCGATGCCCGCGAAGTCGCTGATGTTGGCGGTCGAGATCTGCGGCAAAGCCCCCTGGAACTGCAACCCGGCGGAGACGAGGATGTCGCCGACGACATTGACCCGCGAGGCGTCGATATAAGCCGAAGTCGAGCCGGGTGCGGGTTCCGAATCGTCGCCATCTGGATCGTCCGACTTGTCTCGCTTGCCTATCTCGTTGTAGGCGACAGCCGCTCCGACGCCGAGTGCCCCGGCCGCACCGAAGGCTCCGGCCACCGCGACCTCAAGCGCCGACTCGAAGGCGGTTATGACGAGATCGCCGCCGACCGAGACGTCGGAGCCCCCCGCGATGAAGGCTGAGACAGTGTTGATCACTGAGTTCGCAGCGACCGAACCGTCAACCCCCAGGTCGCTTCCGAGGCTTCCTCCGGCGGCGAGTGAAATCAACGTCGGCTTCGATGTCGCCGCGATCCTGAGGTCGCCGATCACTTGCATCGTGGTATCATCCACATTCGCGGTGATCGTGTTGCGAATCAAGTTCTCACTATTTGCGACACCGGCGGCAGCAGTCGTGGAGCCGGTCGAGGCGAGGTTGCCCGAGGCCGAGACGAGATATGAGTCGTCGGTCGCCTCGACGTCCGCGGAACCGCCGACGACGAGGTTGGAACTTTCGTCGATCGACGCCTCGATGGTCATCGTCACCCGGTTCACCGTCGCGCTGGCGGCCCCCGAGACACTCGTCGCGCCGCTTGCATAACCCGGGGCCAGGCCGAGCGAGCCGACGTTGGCGCTCGACGTGGCCTGGATCGACAGATCCCCCTGAACGTTCAGGCTTGAAGCGCTGACGTAGGCTGAGATTGTTGGGCTGATCGAGATGTATCCGAAGGAGACGCCGATGCCTCCCATGCTCGCCACGCCAGTCGCGCCGCCAATCGCCACGAAGATCGTGTTGTCCTGGGCCGTCACAGTCACGTCGCCGGATACGCTGCTGAGGGCGAGGTCGGAAAGGTAAGCCTCGGTTTCCCCCGTATAAAAGATCAGCGATGCCGAAGCGGCCACCGCCGAGCTCGTGCCGACCGAAGCCCCCGAACCGCCGAGGGTCATCGCCCCCAGGTTATTGTTTCGCGTCGCCTTCATGACGAGTGGGCCGGTCACGGTCAGTTGTGCTTCCTGAGCCGAGGCCGACGTCATGCCGCCGAATTCGACTTCACCGTAGGATCCGGCGATTCCTGCACTCCCGTTGACCCCAGAACCCGCCGCGGCATACCCGCCGACTAAGGCGACGAGTATGGAGTCATCTTCCGCGACAATCGTCAACGGGCCGGTTGCAAAATTTCCCTTATCGTTGATGGAGGCGAGTGTATTGCTGATCTCCCGGCTGTAAGCCGCATCGCCGGAAATCCCGATACCCCACGAAGACGGCGCGATGTTCAGGCCCGTCGGCTGAGTGCCGGGGGAACTCGGTGCGGAGGCCGTCAGGTGAGAGCCGGCGAGCGCGAAATTGACCTGGGTCCCATTCGTGCTGGCGGCGATCGAGACCGGGCCCGCGATATTCCAGGTCGAAGAGCCGGAGGTGTTCGAGGAGCTCGTTTCGTCGCCGACGATAGCCTGGGTCGTCCTCGACAGCTCATTCAGGACGCCGCTCGTGCCGATGCCGAAGTTGGAACCCTTGAATGCGGAGCCGGAGACGGTGATCAGGTCGAGAGTATCATTCGCATCGATATTCACCGCACCATTTGTAGACGCGTTGCTGCTCAGCGTCGTCCCTCCGGCGACCTGGGCGTTCGTCGTGGTGTTGGCGTTGAAATAGGCGAAGGTGCCGTTGGTGCCGTAAACACCCCCCGAGCCGAAGCCGCCACTGTTCAGGCCCCCGGCCGTGCCGATGGTGACGTCCACGACCTCCTGGTTGGCCTCGACGTTGAAACCGCCCTGCCCGAAGTTGATCCTTGTCCCCGCTCCTCCCAACGTGGCGAGTGTCGTGTCGCTCAGGACGATGATATTCAACGATGCCCCGACCCCCACGACCTCGCCGGCGCCGTCGGGCAGGATCGTGTTTGCGACGCCGCCCCAGCCGGCGTCGTCATAGCCCTGGACGAGGTTCACGGGCAGGAAGTCGAAGCCAGTGTTCCCCGCGTAGTTGACGACCTGAAACGTGGTGTTCGCAGCGACATCAATAGCTTGCGGGCCGAAGCGGTACGCCGGATCCTGGTTGATCAGGGCCCCGGCGCCGATGGTGGCCTCGGAGTCGTTGACATAATTCGTCCAGTTGATCGAACCCGAGAGGTCCGCGGGTTGCTGCGACGACGTGGCCGCGGCGTCGGCCCAGTTATTGACGAGAGCACCCTCGAGCCCCAGGGTCGATTTCAGGAACTTGAAGGTGTCCGTCAGCAGGTTAGAGCCGAGCGCGGATTTTGCATCAAAGCCGTTCGGATTGTTGATCTGGCCGGCCCAGGGATAGGAGACGTCCGAGGTCACGTTGAGGGCGTCGGCCGCGTCAATTTGGCTTCCGCCGTCGATGAGCGCTTTCGCGGAGTTGTTCAGGCTACTGACGAGGATGGCGGTCGCTACTGAGAGCCGTGGGGCCGTCGAGGCGGGTTGGGCCTGCTCCTGCGTCAACGTCGCATCGACGCCGGCCTTATTGGCTTCCACGATCTTCGCCGACACCGTGACGTTGCCGCTCGATTTCAGGATGGCGTTGGAGCCGACCTCGGCGACGGACGAATTCGTCACGCTCTCGACCAGGAACGAGCCGGTGACCGAGAGGAGGTCGACAAGCCCGGCGAGGAAGGCGCGGAGCGAGGCATCGGCCATCCCCTGCGCGGCGAGTGAGGCGAAGGTTTCCTTCACCGGGTCGCCGGAAGTGGACGTCGAGACGGGCATGCTCCCGGTTGGCAGATCATCGAGGAGGCGATACTTGATGGGCGGTTCGCCACCAATCCCGGCAGCCACGCCCAGGGTCTCGCGGCTCGTGAGGGTCGAGGTGATGCTGATGCCCTGGGAGACCACTGGTGTCAGGGACTGGGCCACTCCGGACATATAAGAGTGGTCGAGGGTTTCGAGCGGCACGGCCTTCTGAAAATCGAGGAGGTTCCCATTGGTGTCCGCGAGTTGGATGAGGTTCGGGTTCGAGGGATTCGGGAGCCGGACGTCATAGACCCGCCCATCGACGAGGCTTCCGGTTGAAGCACCTAACGCCCCGGTATAAGTCAGGGCTTCACCATGAACCAGAGCGGTGCCATTCCCCTGCGGAACGACCGTGAGAGTGTGCTGAATCGCGTCAATGCCCACGATCAGGAACGTCCGCCCATCGCTCGTTCGCAGGGTCTCATCGAGGCTGAGGGAAACGGGTTTGCCATTCGCACCCTGGCCGACCGGAATCAAGTGGACGAGCGTGACACCGTCCGCCGAGCCAGGAACGACGGAGACGCGGTAGGCGGCTCCGTCGACGAGCCCGCCTATGGTTGTGCCGGGGCTGCTGCTGTGATAGATGACGGTCGTACCGTCGGGGATCGGCGAGGTCATTCCCGGGAAGACCAGCGCATTGCCCTCGCCGGTGCCATCGGAGGTCATTGCCCGGGGGATCGCAGTAGTCTGGGCGTTGCCCTGGGCGTCGGTCCAGGTCAGCCTCGGGAGTTGTCGGGTGGGATCGGCCGCCTCGGCGTCGTTGCGGGTGGCGGCGAGTTGCAGGGTGCGAGGACTTCCCGAAGGAGAACTCGCAATGGCGGCCGGGTCGACGACGGCGTAATAGGTTGCCCCATCGGTCAAGCCCGTGACGTTCGTCCCCAGGCCCGAGGTGTAGGTGAGGGCGTCTCCGTTCGCCAGGCTGACCTTCGCGAGGTCGGACGGGTTGAGGACGAGCAGATTGGCGTTGGTGTTGAACCCGACGACCCGGACGACCTGGCCTGAATTCGTCGTGAGCGTCGGGCTGGCATCAAGAGCGACGGCCTTGCCATCCGCGCCCAGGAGTTGAATGGCGTACTGCCCCGCGACGGAGCTGTTGACGAGGTGGACTCGATACGTCCCCGACAGGGGGCCGACGATCTCCCCCTGATCGTTGTCGTAGCCGAGGAATTGCCCTGCCGCGGGGGCGAAATTCACCGCCTGGCCTTCGGTGAAGCCGGGATTGAAGTTGAACAGGATTTGATCGTTCGACGCGTCCACGTCGGAGATGGGCAGGCCAGCGATCGTGGGGTACTGGCCGAACCCGATCGCTCTGCCGGCGCGGGCGTCTTCCGCGGTTTGGGCGAGTTGGATGTAAGTGTGGGTGCCATCGCTGCCGACGATCGCGTAATAGACCTGGCCGCTCGTCAGCCCGAGGATCGGGCCACCGAGCCCACTGCTGTATGAGAGCGCCTCGCCCGTCGTGTAGCCGGGGTTCGCCATGAAGACGAATCGGCTGTTCTCGTAGTCGACCTGATTGCTGGCGCCGAAGGAGCCATTTCCGGCCGCGAACGAGGTGCTCAGGAAAGGGTTGATCGTCTCCTGGCTGCCGGTGAGCCTGCCTCCCGCGACGATGGTCCCATCGACATAGGCCTTGACGTTGGCGTTGACGTTGGTCCCGGCACCGGCCAGGCCCACACGGCCGTCCTGATATGAGGCCGTCTGCACGTTGACGACGTTGTTATTCGTGGCCGTCGCCGCGACGTTGACGTTGCCGCTCGGCGAACTGATCAGGGCTCCTTGCGCGACGGTGGCGAGCGAGGTCGTCGCGAGGTTGTTGTACGCCCCCGAGATCCCGAGGTCGTTCGGCAGGATCGGGGCACTCCCCGCGTTCTGGGCCACCAGCGACGAGCCCGACGCGGTCGTCTTCGTCGTCGAGGTGATCGACACGCCGGCGATCGCCGTGATCGTGGCGTGGGCGTCGATCGTCGCCTCGGCGTCGGTGAAGGCCTCGTTGAGGGAGAAGCTCCCAGACACCGCGCCAGGCGATGTCCCGCTCCACGAGATCGCGTCGCTGGTCGAATTGGCCGTTGCCGATCCGGAGACCGTCACCGAGCCCGAGCTCGTGATGCTGGCGTAGGCCCCCACCTTCGTCGTCGCCGAGGCCGACGTGACGAGGACGGTGACAGGAACCGAGCCGAATTGTCCCAGGTAATCCGCGACCCGCTGCTCGACGCCCGAAATCCCGGCGAGAAGGCCAGCGCCGCTCGTCGAACCCACCGCGAGTGTCGCGGGCTTCGTGTTTCCGGCGATCGAAGTCAGCGAGACGTCGGAGCCCGAGAGGAAGGCACCCGTCCCGATCGAGATCGACGCGGCGAAGCTCGCACCCAGGAGGTTGCCGGATGAATTAAGGAGTGATTTGACCTGGGCATTTGAATCCGTCGCCGAGAGCGTTATGGGACCGTTACCCGAGGCGTTGCTCCCCTGGGCGGCGAGTTGGTCGAACGAACCGACCGAGATCGTGGGCGCGTTCAGGGCGAGGGCGCCGGCCGTCCCCGAAGGAGAGGACGTCGAGATCGCGATGGGGAGGAAGAGCTGGATCGTCCCCTGATCGCTCGGGTCGGGCAGGTGGACTGCGTATTGCGTACCCGGCAGGAGGCTGCCGGAAACCGAGCCCGCGAAGGTGACCAACTCGCCTTCGTGGAGCCCCGCGCCGCTCAGGCCAGCGACGGTCAAGCGACCGGTGTTCGGAGCGCCCCCCGTGATGTTGAAGGAGCTGCCCTGGCTCGTCTGGAGTGTCCCCGCGAACCCGGTGACGAGCGGGGCGTCATCGACCGTGATATTGCCCCCGCTGAGGTTGAGAGGGTTCCCCTGGGTGCTCAGGCTCGCGTTGATCTCGAGGGGCCCCGAGGTTGAATAGATGCCGCCCCCTTGATCCATCCCGGCCATGAACAACGTGCCGACGACCTCGACCCCGGTGGCTCCTTGGTAGGTGACGGACGTGCCCGCGCCGATGGCGAGGCCCGTGCTCTCGTACGTGCTCGGCCCGGGCGTGCTGTACTCCAGGATCCCGTTGGCCACCTTGAGGTAGAGGTCGTCGGCACCGGTGTCGGTGGTGAATGCGATCGAGTTCGACCCCGTCGTGAAGCTCACGCTGAGGACGGTCCGCTCCTCGAGGACCTCGAGTGATTCCAACTGGTAGCGGAGCTGCTCGTCCCGGCGCCTTCGGGTCAGGGCCTTACCAGCCTCTCGGCGCTGCTTCTTCCGGCCCTTCGAGCCGAACCACGAGCCGGAATTGGAAAACGGGAACATCGCACGACTCCCGGTGATATCTCAGGGTGGAATACGGAAGATCTCGCATCGATCCCGAACTGCTTCGAAATCGCGACCGGATGCGCAATCGCGCACGCATGTGTGGTTTACAGTCGGAAGTCTGGCCCGTATGGAGGCGCGCAGGCATCGGTCATCGGCAGTCGGACCGCATCGTCAAGGATTATGGATAGGCGACGTCCTCGTCACCGATTTCGACTTCATCTCGATGGATTCAGCCCACTGGATCACGCGGGTGATCCAGCAGGAGCATGCTCAGAAGCGAACCACTCTACCCTGCCCCTCCTCATCGAGATGGACTCGAGGTAGGCGAGGCCAAGGACATTTCTAATCGTGAACTTTGGGCGCACTCGCATGGGGCAATCCTCCGGCAGACGGCGGCGGAGTCATTCGATGTTAACTAGGCGATAACCTGCGAAGGGGGAAGTTGTTGTATCTTGCGTTTTTCCTGTAATTATCCCAAATTTTTTAATCGCCCTAGTCTATCACGGCGAAGCGGTTATTCAACAAACTTGATCTTCGTCTGCAAACGGCTTTGGCCATTGATTACGGGTTAAGCTCAATGCAGTCGGCAGAAGTTTGGACGACCAAGCATAGGACGGAAAAATGACGTGTGGGTGGCAACTCCATCAAAATTCCTGGGTTCGGTTCACGCTCGCCGGATGAGCGGTTCAAAAGGCTTTTGAGGCCCCCCCCGTTGATTCGATCAATGCCATAAGATGTTTTATGGATAAGGTTTAAGTGCGGATCGAGATTGCGTAAGTTAACTTCAGACTTCACCCTTAAGCCGCCGACGGAAGGAGCCACCCAATCGATATGAATCGGCCCGATTCATCCGACAGATAGGAAAACCAAGTCATGGATGTGGAGGAGTCTTGCCCTTTTGGGAATTGGAACAACCAGGCGACTAGCCACAGGGCGGGCAATATTAGACAGGGTGCCCAGGGGAGAACGAGACGGAACGAGATTTCGAAAAAGGACCCTCTCACCCGTCTTGAATTCTCTTGTTGCCGGCGAGAAAAGGGTTGCCCGCGGTCAAGGCTTGGAGCAGGCGATTGCGGCAGTCCAGTGCGCAATTTCCTCGGCCGAAAGCCGGCCAACGGGCTTCAGGCGGGCATCGTGATAGCCTCGGGTTCCGATGTCCGGGAGGTACTGCTCCCTCGACAGGAGGGTCCCCTGGCAGAGTTGCCCGGTGGCATTGGGGACTTCCGAATCATGTCGGAGGCGGTCCGCGAGTTCCTCAAGAATCCGGGCCGGGATCTTGGCACGCTCGGCGGGGTAGATGAAGCCGAAGGTGATCAGGTGGCTGTAGAGGATGCGCCAATGATCGCCGAATCGCTGTAGGAGCCGTTCCCAGTCCAGGTCGTGGGCGCGGGAACGGATCAGGTGGGCGACGTCGGCGCCGTCGAAACGCTCGCGTTCCTGGACGAAGGCCTTGGTCCAGATCATCTCCTCGGCCGGGCAGAGCTTCACCTGGATCCCTAGCAACTCCGCTTCTGCCGCGTGGTCGAACCAGCCTTCATCGACCTCGGACACGCCGTTGCCCGATCCATAGATCACGTCGATGAATCCCGCGTCGCCGTGCGCCTTGGCCAGCCAGTGAGGGAACGGGACCTCGGTGCGATAACCGGCCTCGCGGAGCTTCGCCAGGACCGAGTCGCAATCCTTTCGATAGATGAAAATATCCAGGTCTTTCGTGTGTCGCTCGATCCCGGCGTGCACGGCCAGCGCGTAGGCGCCCCCCACGAGGAACGGAGCCCTCGCCTCGTTGAGCACGGCCAGCGTCTTCCGATAGAAGTCGCGGACCTCCGGATCCATCTCGACGGGCGCAAATTCCATGGACACGGGCCTCCTAAGGATCGACTCCGTCAGGACTTTCATCGTTCATAATCGTTCGCAAAGTCGATGCCGTCTGGGCATGCACTTTGCCGACTTGGATGGGATTGACGCTTCAACGCAACGAGGATCGAGTTCGCCACTCTGATGAGGGGCGTGGGGAGGGGATGATGCCCGAGTCCAGGTCGGTAGTCCGGGTCGCGGCGGTGGGCGACCTGCATTGCAGCAAGAATTCGCAGGGGCTGATCCGGCCGATCTTCGAGAACTGCGAGGAATTCGCCGACATCCTGGTCCTCTGCGGCGACCTGACCGATTACGGCCTCCCCGAAGAAGCGCACATCCTCGCCGCAGAGTTGTCCGTGTCAAATCTGCCGAAGGTCGCCGTGCTCGGGAACCACGACTACGAGTCGGGCCACGAGGACGAGGTGCGCAAGATCCTCGTCGATGCCGGCATCCAGATGCTCGACGGCGACGCCATCGAGGTCAATGGGATCGGCTTCGCGGGGGTGAAAGGCTTCGCGGGGGGATTTGGCCGAGGCACCCTCGGCACCTGGGGGGAGAAGATCATCAAGGCCTTCGTCCAGGAGGCCATCGACGAGGCCCTCAAGCTCGAGGCTGCCCTGGCCAAGCTGAGGACCGAGAGCCGCGTCGCCGTCCTCCACTATGCCCCGATCCAGGCGACCGTCGAGAACGAGCCCGTGGAGATCTTCCCCTTCCTCGGCTGCGGTCGGCTCGAAGAGCCCATCAACCGCTACCCGGTGACGGCCGTCGTGCATGGCCACGCCCACAACGGGCGATTCGAAGGGCGGACCACGGCCAACATCCCGGTCTACAACGTGTCGCTCCCCCTGATGCGCAAGACGCGTCCCGAGAGCCCCCCGTTCCTCATCCTCGACCTGCCCCAGGGGCTGCCGACACACTGAGGAAACGAGAGCCATCTGCACTCAAAGGTTTAAGACATCGAAGAATCATCGAGTCCAGAACTGCGACGCGAAGAAGGAGCCAGCCATGACCGATCGCATCAAGCGACGCGACGACGTAAATCCCGAACGCGGCGAGCACGAATACGGCGACGTGACGTTCGCCGACCCGGTCAACAAGAAGTATCCGATCGACAGCGCGAAGCACGTCCGGGCGGCGTGGAGTTACATCAACCACGAGGACAACGCGGCCAAGTACTCCAAGGCCGAGGTCCAGACGATGAAGAGACGCATCAAGCAGGCCGCCAAGGCGCACGGCGTCGAGATCAGCGACGATTGAGCGAGGGCCACCATCTCGAAATCAACGTTGTCTCTTCACCCGCATCGAAAGGGACCATCATGAGCCGACACTCAGGACCCAATGACCCGGACGAGTCCCAGGATTCTTCCTCAGATCCGGCCAGGGGATTGGAAGACCCCAGGGCCATCCACCCCGCGCCCGAGGGGCTCTTCCCAGGCTCCAACCAGGAGGCCGATCGCGAGTCGTCCGACGCGTCGGGATCGGAAAATCCGCCTTCGGAGGACCAAGAGAGAGGTCTCGTCGATCCTAGGAACGAGGAGGTCGGCCCCGATCTTTGAAGTCTCGAGTCGGACTGGGAATACGGCCGGGGATTGAGTCTCTCGGAGGTGGAGCGTAGATTCGCGTTCCGGAAAGCCCGGGGGGGCTGGATCTTGGAAGGCGGATTCGGGGGTGCTTCGGGATGAGAATTGGAATCGTCAGGGTCATGCAGGCCCAGCCTCGGTTGATCGCGGCGATCATCCTTGGCCTGATCTTGAGCTTCGTCCTGCCGGGGCGTACCGGGACGCGGCTCCTGGCCGCCTGGGACGGTTCGACGCTGCTTTATCTGATCCTGGCCTTCACCATGATGGTCCGGTCGAACATCGAGAACATCAAGGTCCGGGCCACGCTGCACGACGAGGGCTCGATGGTGATCCTCGCGCTGACGACGATCACGGCGGTCGTCAGCCTGGCCGGGATCATGGCCGAGCTCGCTGCGGCGAAGTCCTTGCAGACCCAGGGTGGATGGCGGCACATCGCCCTGGCCGGCCTCACGGTGGTGCTCTCGTGGAGCTTCCTGCACACCATGTTCGCCGTGCATTACGCCCACGAGTACTACGCCGGGGACAAGCCGGGGCTCGACTTCCCTCAGGACGACTCGCCCGATTACTGGGACTTCATGTATTACTCGTTCATCATCGGCACCGCCTGCGCCACGGCGGACGTGAACATCACGAACAAGCGGATGCGCCGGATCACGATGCCCCACTGCATCGTCGCGTTCTTCTTCAATACCACGATCCTGGCCCTCACGGTGAATATCGGGGCCGGGTTCTTCTGAGCCATTCCGTCACCTTTGCTGGCGGGCTCATCTTACCGAACCGCTTCGAATCCCCCCCTCCGTCGTTGGCGGAATCCTCGACTTGCCGTGGCCGCGACACGTCTTGGCATCCTGTTTGCGATATCACTCTTGTCATGAGCCGAACGCTCAGAAGGGGCGTTGGCTCCACTCAACCCAATGACAAGGAAACGACCATGCAATACGTCGAAATGATGCCGCTCGCCGTCGCCGCCTATCGTTACTCGCTGGCCTACCTGCTCTGCGGTGGCGGAGTCCTCGGGGCCGTCGGAGTCTTCTTTGTCGCCAAGCTTTTCGGAAAGTGATACGCGGAACACTTCTCCGAGTCAGAACACAACGACCGCCCCTCGGCCTTTGGCCGAGGGGCGGTCGTATTTATTGATAGGAGAATATCGCGGCTTTGATAACATTATTGGCTTTATCGTATGCATGTAATTTGTGATTGGCCGTCACTTGTCTGGATCACTCGCCGCGTTATCCTCTCCTCCATCTCACTCGATGTGCTTGCGATTGGCCTTTCCTGGCCACAGGACCTCGATAGCAGGCGTTGCCCGACTTCGGAAGCCCGATTCATCATCCTTAACCCGATCGAATCCAGGCGGCTCCAACCCGATTCGTTGTGGTGCAGTCGTTTTCGATTGTCGTTCATCGAAAAATCGAGGTAATCCCAAAGTCTTCGAGAAGAGTCTTGCGCTAAGGAAGCGGTCTTCCTCTCGTCCGACGGATTTAGGGTTGGAGCCTCACAAACTCTGCAGGACGGAGTGACGAGCGGTAAGGGACGATTTTTGGATGAGGCACGAGCCTGATCCTTCGTTGGCGTATGGATTCGCTCGGTGTGCTCATCTCCGGCAGATCCGCAAGTATTCGCGCGAGCCTTACGCAAATTGTTGCGCAAGAGCGGCGAACCACGTTGCGGAGTATACGCATGACGAGGAGATCGTGACGGCGGCCGTGGTCCACGATGTCTTGGAGGATACAGATGTCATCCCGGACGAAATGGCGAGCATCGTCGGAGAGCGAGTAACCCGGCTCGTGACGGGAGTCGGCAACGTTGCCGGCCTGAGAATGGAGATCGCGAGGAACGGATGCGGCTTGATCGCGAATCCCTCTCCTCGTCGTCATCTGAAGGGGCCACGATCAAGCCCGCGGATCTGATCGACAACGTGTCGTCGGTGGTGGGACACGACCTGGCATTCGCGACGATCGACTCGCGCGAGAAGCAAACCCTGCAGGATGTCCACAGGCACGGGCCTGCCGATCCGTGGGCGAGGGCCAGGGAGGTGCTTTGCCAGGCTCAGGAGGATTCAGCCCGACTCGAAATGAAGTGAGACTTCAGCTCTCACGAGATGGCGATCGGCCACATCACTTATCCGCCGCGATCGCCGGGCGAGAACTTCACTGTGCCGGGGCTGCTCGGGGTTTGCGGTTCTTTGATGAGGGCCGAGAAGCCGAGGACGGTGAGTGTGAATTCGCTCAGGGCTTCGCGGCCGTCGGCGTTCACCCAGACATAGCAGGCGCCCGACTGGCCGACGTAGCAGGCGTCCTTGGGGACGTCTTTCTTGCGGCCGACATGGAACCAGCCGGGCTGGATCTTCGCCAGGTCGCGCTGGATGGATTCGATCTTCCGGGAGACGTTCTTCGCCAGCGGCGACCGGTCCGGATACGGGGCGGCGAAGAACTGATCGTCGTTGGTGGTGACGATCTTCGAGTCGAAGTCCCGCGAGTTCCCGCTTGATTGGGCATGGTATTGATAGAAGACGTTCGTCTCGTCGCGCATGTCCGAGTTCGAGGCGAGCTGATCCTTGATGTCGTGGGCCAGGTCGTTGAGGAACTCGGGGTCGGGCATCTCGGGCGAGCCGTGGGCACGTCGGTAGGCGATCCGAAGTAACCTGAGTTCCGTCGCGTCGATCACCGGCTCCATGCCCCACTGGGCGACGACCGTCCGCGAGCCGAAGATCTGCGGCTGGGTCGAGGCCGGCGGGCCGATGTCGACGAGCGCCCCGCCCGAGACCGAGTCGGTGACCTGCGACGTCCCATCCTTCAGATTGACATGATAGGGGAGCGTCGACGGATTGACGGCGAACTGGGCGAGGTTGTCGAGGACCTGCTGGAATTGCAACTCGGGCAGCGTCGCGGCCTGGTTGATCGTACGTTGCCTGAGACGGACCGACGTGCAGCCGGTCGCGAAGGCGAGACTGGCCACGAGGATCACCCAGGCAAGGCGCATGGCAATTCCGATACGCGTACATTGGAGGCTCTTGCCGGTTGTATCGACCAAAGAGTCATTCCGACATGAGCATCCTGCGTGAAGTCTCTGAGGGCAATGAGCCCGTACGCAATGAGGTTTGTCCTAACGGCAGTCGTCGGAGCGCGAGGGCGTTAGGCCCTATGCCCCGGGCCGTGGATCTGTAAAGTAGACGGCTTCGCCCCTTCTCTTGTGCGTGACTTGCATCGCCCAGGAAACGACCCATGCACCGAAGCACTCTCTCGCTTGGCTTCTGCGGATTGATGCTGGCCGGCCTGACGGATCGAACCGTCGGCCAGCAAGTGGATCAGGATGAGATCGCCCCGTTTCGACAGGCAGCCCTCGCGGGGGGCGACGCGAAACGCGGCCAGTCCCTATTCGAGTCGGATACCCTCGGCTGCAAGAAATGCCACGCCTTGAAGGGGGAGGAGCGTCGCGCCGGTCCGAACCTCGGGAACGTCGGCGACAAGTTCGCACGCGAGCAACTGATCGTCTCGGTGCTGGATCCGAACTTCCGGATCCATCCGGATTACGGAACGATCGTCGCCGTGACGACGGACGGCAAGTCGCACTCCGGCGTCCTGCTGCGTCGGACCAAGGACGAACTGCAACTGCTCGACGCCGAGGGCAAGCCGGTGCGCCTGCCGCTCGCCGAGATCGAGCAGGAGCAACGCCCCGGCACATCCTTGATGCCGACGGGGGTGCACAAGACGATCAAGCCCGAGCCATTCGCAGACCTGATCGCGTACCTCGAGACGCAGAAAAGCCAAGAAGACGGATCGCAGTTCAATGGGATGCCCGGCGAGATCCCGGCCATCGCCAGACCGATTGGGCTCGTCCCCCTCTTCAAGAAGGGGCTCAAATACGACCATCCGGTCTGGGTGATCCCGCTGCCGGGGACGAAGAGCGAGTACCTCGTCGTTGAGCAGATGACGCGCAAAATCTGGCGCGTCGACGAGGCTGACTCCGAGGGCAAGCGCGAGCTTTTCGCCGACTTCAGCGAGGAGGCGTCGACGGGCGACTTCGAAGGGGTCGTCTGCCTGGCCTTCCACCCGAAGTTTCTCGAGAACCGCAAATATTACGTGAACTATCACGTCCGGAATCAGGGGTGCGTGTTCTCGCCGGTGATCGTCGAGCGGCAGGCCGCCCCCGACTATCGCCGCGACTCGGGCAAGCCTTCTCGCCGGCTACTCCAGATCCCGCAGGACACCGACCTGCACTGGGGCGGCATGCTCGCGTTCGGACCCGACGGCTACTTGTATATCGGGGCCGGCGATGCCGGGCCGCAGGAAGATCCCGAGGGGCATGGCCAGGATTTAGGCGTCCTGACCGGGGCCATCCTGCGGATCGACGTCGATCGTCAGGAAGGGGACAAGCCTTACGCAATCCCCGAGTCGAACCCGTTCCGCAACGCGAGCGCGGCCTCGCGTCCGGAGATCTGGGCCTCCGGGTTCCGGATGCCCTGGCGGTTCAGCTTCGACCCGGTCGGGGGTGACCTCTGGGTCGGGGACGTGGGTCAGGATCTCTTCGAGGAAGTCACCATCGCCAGGGCCGGCGAGAACCACGGCTGGAACGTGCATGAAGGGTTCCTCAAGTTCTCGGATCGCTACCGCCGCGACGGTGAGACGTACACGCCCCCGGTCCTGGCTTATCGACGCAAGTATGGGTCCTCGGTGACGGGGGGCTTTGTCTATCGGGGCAAGCAAAACAAGTCGTATGAAGGGGCTTGCATTTTCGGAGACTTCGAATCGAAGCGAATCTTCGCTCTGACGCAGAAAGACCGGCAACTCGTCAAGGTTCGGCAGATCGGAGAGTCGCCCGAGCGGATCTCGTCGTTCGGCGTCGATCATGATGGCGAGTTGCTCATGGTCGGATATGAGGGGAACATCTTCCGGCTGGCCCTCGCCGACTCCAGCTTCGAGGCCGAGCCGCAGTCGAACGTCAATGTGAGCCTGGTCCGGTCGAATGCCCCGGCCGCGGCGCGAGTCAGCATCGTCGGGGGGGATGGCAAGTCCCATGCCCCCGAAGGCGCGGCGGTTCGTCAGACGAAACGAAACGAGTCGTATTTTTATGCGGATGGGTCCTTCGAGGTGAAGCTTCCCGAGGGCCAGGCGAAGATCGAACTCCGGGGAGGCATCGAGACGATCCCGCAGACGCTGACCATCGACGGCGGGAAGTCCACCGAGATGCGGGTCGAGCTGAAATCGTGGATCGACATGGCCTCGCGGGGCTGGTATTCGGGCGACTCGCACGTCCACCTACATACCGGCGGGCCGATCAGCGTGGGGCCGGCCGAGGCCCTCGTCGCGGCCAAGGCGGAAGGGGTTAACTACGTCAATCTCTGCGTCTCGAATAACTTCGGCGACGATATCCGCGACGCAGGTCTGATCAGCGGCAAGCCGGATGAGGTCTCGACGGATAAGCATCTGCTCGTCTTCGGCGAGGAGATGCGGAGCACGATTTACGGCCACATGCAGTTCTTCGGGATCAACAAACTCGTCGAGCCGCAGTACACGGGCTTCGACGACACGCCGAACCGGAACGACTTCCCCGCAAACTTCGACATGGCGGTCGAGGCCGTCCGTCAAGGGGGCGTCGTGACCTATGGCCATCCCATGTTCGCCGGCCAGCCATACCCGTTCGGCAAGGACTCGGCCAAGAGCCACGGGGCCGCTCGCGAACTGCCGATTGACGCCATCCTCGGCAAGGTTCAGGCCGTCGACCTGATGTCGTACAACTGCGACGAGCCTCTCTCGGCCGAACTCTGGTACAAGCTGCTCAACTGCGGGTTCAAGCTCTCGGCGTGCGTCGGCACCGACGCCCTGCTCGACCGCTCGACCGAGCCGCTCGGCGGCGATCGTGTTTATGTGAAGGTCAATGGGCCCTTAACCATGGCGAGCTGGCTCGAGGGATTGAAGAACGGCCGGACGTTCGTCACGAATGGGCCGATCACCACGCTCGAGGTCGGCCGAAAGGGGCCCGGCGAGTCTCATGAACTGGCGGCGCCGGGGAGCGTGCGCGTCTCCGCGACGGTGGAGAGCTACGTCCCGTTCGACACGCTGGAAATCCTCGTCAACGGCAAGGTCGCGACGACCGAGAAGGTCGAGGGGGATCCCAAGCCGGGGGCCAGGGTCACTCGCTTCAATATCGAGTTGCCCATCGAGCGGAGCAGTTGGATTGCGCTCCGGGTCCGAGGCGCCGACAACCCCTTGATCTTCGACGGCCCGGTGTGGGCCCACACGAGCCCCGTCTACGTCAAGGTCGCCGGCGCGGAGATCGGGAGCCAGGAGGACGCCAAATACTTCGTCGAATGGATCGACGGGATGCTCGAGATCGTCGCCACGCGCAATCGCTACGAGAAGCCCGAGGACCGAGCCAAGGTCGAGGCCCTCTTCCGCAAGGCTCAGGACGAGTTCCGTAAGTTGGCGGAGGCCAAGTAACGCCGCGGTGAGATCCGCCTCGCGAAAGGTCTCGATGTTGAATACAACTCCTGCCGAGGGACGGAAAAGGTCCCTCGGCAGGAGTTGTTTTTATGAGAGAGGGTGACGCGGATGAGAGGGCTTCGCTTCCCGCTGAAACAGGGCCTCGTGATGATCGCCATCATCGGGCTGAACGCCAGCTTGTTGAGGTCGTTCTTCCTCCACGAGATGTTCATCGGCGCGATCATCCTGATGGCCCTCCTCCAAGTCGGCGTCTGGCTCTTTCTCAAGAGCCGAGGGCGATGGCGACGTTTCTGGGCAGGCTTCGAAGCGGCGGGAGTCGCGTCCATCATCTACCTGATTTGGTGCGAATATCAGCCGTCTTCGATGGGGAATCGAGTCGTGATCTTGTACACGGATTTCGTGTCGAACCTGGCGTATGCGCACGTCGCGGCCTCGTGGGAAGACTCGCTCGAGGCCAACTGGAATCTGTTCCTGGTGGTCGTGTATTTCCTGCCGGAATTGGTCGCGGCGATCCTCGGAGGTCTGATCGCCGCGTTCATCCCCTGGAAAGGGCTCACGCGTCGTCCACCCTCGGCCTGAAACAGCAAGGCCGCTGGTCGATCGGAGGGGATGCCTCCGATCGACCGGCGGCCGAGTCGCATCAAACTTCATCCACCTAACCAGAAATCAGGCGAAGATCTCGCGGACCGGGTTGCCGGCGACGTCGGTGAGGCGGAAGTCTCGTCCGGCGTAGGGGTAGGTGAGCTGGGTGTGATCCAGGCCCATCAACGCGAGAAGGGTCGCGTGCAGGTCGTTGGTGTGCATCCGGCCTTCCTCGGCCTTGATGCCGTACTCGTCGGTGCCGCCGTACGTGTAGCCTTGCTTGACCCCCGCGCCGGTCAGCCACATCGAGTAGCCGGTGATGTTGTGGTCGCGGCCGTCGGCGCCTTGCGAGGTCGGCTGGCGGCCGAACTCGCTGCCGAAGAGGACGAGCGTCTCGTCCAGCAGGCCGCGCTGCTCGAGGTCGGTGAGCAGGGCCGCGACCGGCTGATCGATGTCGGCACAGCGGTCGATCAGGCCCTGGTGCAGGTTGTTGTGGTGGTCCCAGCCGGGCTGGCAGACCTCGACGAAGCGGACGCCCGCCTCGCTCAGGCGGCGGGCCATGAGGCATTGGCGGGCGAACGAGCCGCGAGGCCCGGCCTTCACGCCGTAGGCCTCCTGGACGCGCTGGGGCTCCTTGGAGATGTCGAGGAGTTCGGGGACCTTCCCCTGCATGCGGAAGGCCAGCTCATAGGACTCGATGACGCCGTCGACCTGGTCGGGCGCCCCGGGCGTGCCGGCGAGCTCGCGGTTCATCGACTGGATCAGGTCGAGCTGCTTCTGCTGCTGGGACGACCTGACCTGCGCCTTCAGGTTGGGGAAATATCCCTGGTCGTTGATGCGAGTCCCCTGGTAGTGGGCGGGCAGGAACGCGCTGCCGTAATTCACGGCGCCGCCGAAGTTGGGCGGCGGGTTGATCGTGATGTAGCCGGGCAGGTCCTGGTTCTCAGTCCCCAGGCCATAGAGCAGCCAGGCCCCCATGCTCGGCCGCGTCAGAGCGGCGTTGGCGCTGCCGGTGTGGAGCTGGACGACCGCCTGCGGGTGGGCCGGGGTGTCGGTGTGCAGGCCGCGGAGCCAGCAGAGCTTGTCGGCGTGCGTGGCCATGTTCGGCAGCAGTTCGGAGAACCACGAGCCGGTCTCGCCGTACTGCTTGAACTTGAACAGGGAGGAGGTCAGCGTGCCGCCCCCCGGCCCGACCTTGCCGCCGTTGGCCTGGAGCTTCGGCTTGTAGTCGAACGTGTCCACCTGCGAGATCGCCCCCTGCATGAACAGGAAGATGACCCGCGAGACCTTCGTCGGGAAGTGAGGCGCCCTGGGGGCTAGCGGGGGCGCGTCCGAGACCTTCGCAGCCTTGGCCAGGTTCTGCCCCAGGATGCCCTGCAAGGCGACGTATCCGAATCCAGCCCCCGCCGATCGCAAGATCTGCCGCCGCGAGAGGGGGTTGCCGGGCAAGTATTGATCCGACATCGTAGACTCCTCGGAATGAATGATCTTGTATGGATGGATCAGCGGAGGAACCGGAATTCGGCGGAACCGTAGAGGGCCTGGACGAACGCCAGCCAGGCGGCCGATCGGGCGTCCTTCGGCTGCACGACCTCCTCGACGACGGCCTCGCCGGTCTGGTCGGCCTCGTCGGGGTTCGCGAGCTGCTCCGAGGTGGGCACGCCCTTGGACTTGTTCGCGGCGACGGTCACCGCCGGGGTCGATGCGGGCGTCGGCTTCACGATCAGGTCGCGGTTCTCCGACTCGATGGTGCTGAGGAATGACTCGGCGCGGGCGACTTCAGCCGAGGCCGGCTCGCGGCCGAGCACGAGGCGATACGCCGCGGCGACCCGATTCGTCTCGCTCGAATCGTCGGCCAGCAGCTTCTCGGCGAGCGCCAGGGAGTACTTGCGGACGAAGGACGAGTTCAGCAGGAAGAGGGCCTGGCTGGGGACCGTCGTGGCGTCGCGCTGGCCGGAGACGAGCGTCTGGTCGACCGGGTCGAACGCCTCGAGCGACTGCGGCGTGATGCCTCGCAAGAGCGGCAGGTACACGCTGCGGGCCGTGCTGGCCTCGGCCTGGTCGCGGACATGCTTGGCCTCCGGGCCGTTGTCCCGGATCTCGATCATCTTGAAGTCCTGGACGACCGCCTTGGCCGGCTTGTTCGGGTCGAGCTTGCCCGACGATGCCAGGATCGCGTCACGCAGTTCTTCGGCGTCGAGCCGACGCGGGGCGTGCCGCCAGACCAGGTGATTGGCCGGGTCGGCCGCGACGTGCGCCGGGGTCGACGAGGACGAGAGCTGATAGGCCCGGGTCAGGACGACCGCACGGACCAGCCGCTTGAGCGACCAGTTCTCGCGGACGAGACGGCTCGCGAGGTGGTCGAGCAGTTCCGGATGCGAGGGCAGGTCGCCGTTCACGCCGAAGTTGTCGACGGTTGAGACGATCCCCTGGCCGAAGAGGTGCTTCCAGACCCGGTTCGCGACGACCCTGGGGACGAGCGGGTTGTTCGGGCTCGAGAGCCAGCGGGCCAGCTCGAGTCGGCCGCTCTGCTGCGGGTTGACCGCCGGGGCGTCCTTGACCTCGAAGGCGGTCAGGAAGCCGCGAGGGACGACCGGGCCGAGCCGTTCGGCCTCGCCGCGGAGGCGGACCTCGGTGTCGGCGACGACCTTGGAGTCGCTGACGCCGTGGACGGCGTGGCCGCGAGCGGCGGGGTCCGTCAGCTCGAGAAATTCGGCCTGCAACCGCTCATATTTGAGCCGGTATGGACGCTGCTTGGGCTGGCCGTTCGCCCCCTTGGCGAGTCCCTCCGGGGTACCCCGGATTCCATCCCAGGCCTTCTTGGCCTCGGCGACCTTCGCCTCGAGGTCCTTGACCTTATCCGCGGGGGGCGGGGCCAGTTCGCCAGCGAGCGTGACGAGCATCGAGGGGACATAGTAGTCGAGCCCCGCGCCGCCCATCCGGTTCTTGACCCCGGCGCGGTTGTCGGTGCTGGTGAAGATGCCGGCGAGGGCGTAGTAATCCGTCGTCGGGATCGGGTCGAACTTGTGGTCGTGGCAGCGGGCGCAACTGACGGTGAGGCCGAGGAAGGATCGGCTCACGACGTCGATCTGCTCGTCGACGTTGTCCATCACGAAGCGGACCTTGAACCGCTGGTTCACGTCCTTCACGCCGAGCCCAAGGAAGCCGGTCGCGGTCACGAGCCGGTTGCGTTCGTCATTGCTCGTCGAGGGGAGCAAGTCGCCCGCGACCTGCTCGAGGATGAACCGATCGAACGGGATGTCGGCATTCACCGAGTTGATCACGTAATCGCGATACTTCCAGGCGAACGGATACGGGATATTCCGCGATGGGCCGGTCGACTCGCCGTAGCGGGCGACGTCGAGCCAGTGGCGACCCCAACGCTCGCCGAACTGTGACGAGGCGAGCAGGCGGTCGACGACCTTGGTGAAGGCGTCGGGGCTCGAATCCGCCACGAAGGCTTCGATCTCGGCCGGGGTCGGCGGCAGGCCGATCAGGTCGAAGGTCACCCGGCGCAGCAGGGTCACCTTGTCGGCGTCGGCGACCGGTGCGAGCTTCTCCGACTCGAGCCTGGCGAGGAGGAACCGGTCGATGTCGTCGCGAGCCCAGGTCTCGTCCTTGACGGCCGGGGCCTTCGGGTCGCGGAGCGGCTGCCAGGCCCAGTGCTCCTTCTTGAGCGCATCGTACGTGGGGTTCGGCTTGCCGAGCGAGGCCGGCACCTTCACGGCGGGCCAGGCGGCTCCATCCTTGATCCACTGGGTCAGGATGGCCACCTGCTCGGGGCTCAGGGCCTCGGCTTCTCGGGGCATCCGGCGCTTGGCGTCGGCCTGCTTGATCCGCCGGAGGATCAGGCTCTTCTCCGGGTCGTGGGGCACGACGCCCGGGCCGGTGTCGCCCCCCTCGAGCAATCCCTTGCGGTCGTCGACGCGCAGGCCGCCCGCGGGCTTCGTGTCGGCCGAGTGGCAGGCGTAGCAGTTGCCGACCAGGATCGGTCGGACCTTGCTTTCGAAGAACTCGACGGCCGCATCGTCTCGGGGCGCCGTCTCGCTGAAGGCCACCCCGCCGAGCACGGCGAAGGACATCAAACTCGTGACCAGTAGTCTTGGACTCGCCGACATGGACGCTCTTTCCTTATCTGAAGGCTGGCGGGTCGAGCCGGGTCGGGCTCGATCCTGCGCCACCCCTGGGCCAAAACTGTCCGACGAGATGGATTGAGTCGGCTCGACCGGGTCGTTCGGCCTGGACGCCCCAGGATCGAGGGGAGCGCCGGGACCAAGCGGCCGGAGCCGTAGACGAAGTTGGCTGGGTAAGACCGGCTCAGCGGGGGGCAAGGCCCTTACACGACATCGGCATCGGACACGAGCGGGGCGTGTCGACCGAAGTCAGTGCGATGCTTATACATCCGTGCATCGAGTTCGACGCCGAGGGCCGTGAGGATGCGGGGCGAGAGCCGATGGAGGCTCGATCGGTGCGGATCGAACATCGTCGGGTGGACATGGGTGGATCCCACAGCTCTGAGGGCCTCCGCGCGTCTCGGTCAGCCGCTTCAGGTTTGCGAAAAGTGCATGCCTCCCGTTTCCGGGTCGGCGACTTGAATCCGATCGAGGGTCCGTCTTTTCGACGCCCTTTTCCTCGAGGAGCCCACCTCGAAAGAGCCAGGGTGTGGGATTGGCCTCAGCGATACACGCGGGCCTTCTCCGTCACGGGAGGTATGGGCTACGATCGAAAGTCGATTATTCCGATTTCCTAAGTGGCAATCAAGGTCATAGTCACAATATCGATCATTTTGATGCACTTTGTCCAGGGATTCCGGGTTGTGGGCTTTCGGGAAAGGGATTGCGCACAATCGAAATGACAAAGCGAGGACTTAACTGGTGGTTGAGTTGAACGTTGCGTCAAAACGTAAGCTCTCGGTAAACCGAGGCTTACTTTCTGAGCCGTGTAATAGGGCTTGAAGATTCACTTGCTGAAATGGCCGTGGTGAGTCTGTCCGACATGTGGCATCGGTCGCCCCGCCGAGGCTCCAAAAAGGAGAATGACCTGATGAGACTTACCGCCGCCAGGCAAACTGGCGGAGTCTGATATATCTACCGGCCGGCCAAAGGTTGGCGCTTGTGGGCGTAGCCGGCCGAGGCGTCGTAGATCAGGATCGACTTGTCGTTGCTGGCGGAGGCGATGGAGTGGCCGTCCGGGCTCCATTGGAGCGCGTTGACGCGCTCGGCGTGGCTGGCGAGGGTCATCGTCTCCTTGCCCGTGGCCACGTCCCAGACCTTGACGGTGCGGTCGTTCCCGGTTGAGGCGATGCGGGTCCCCGACGGGTTCCAGCCCAGGGCATAGATGGTCATCGTGTGACCTCGGAAGGTCCGCTCGGCGGTGCCCTTGGTGGCGTCGGTGAGCTTGATGCTCTGGTCGCAGCCTCCGGAGACCAGCCAGCGGCCATCGGGGCTCCACGAGATACACATGACCTCGGCCTCGTGCTCGCGCATGGCCCAGGCCTCGCGCCCCGAGTCGACGTCCCAGACCCTCACGCTCCGGTCCCCGGAACAGGTCGCGAGGCGTTTCCCGTCGGGGCTCCAGCAGAGCCCGTGGACGACGTGGTTGTGCCCGGTCAGTGAGTGGAGGAGCGTGCCGCTCTCCACGTCCCAGATGCGTATCGCTTGATCCACACCGGCCGATGCCAGTTTGGTTCCATCGGGGCTCCAGCGCACCGCGTAGATATCGCCGTCGTGCCTGGCGAGCGAGGCAGAGACGACCCCCTTGTCGACGTCCCAGATCCTGACAATTCCGTCGCGACTCGCGGAGGCGAGCCGATTCCCGTCCGGGTGCCAGTCGATGGCGTCGACGGGCTGATCGTTGACACGGAGCGTGGGCCGCTCGCCGCCTCGGGCGGGATCCCAGATCTTGAGCATGCCGTCCGCGCTCGCGGAGGCGAGCCGACGCCGCTCGCTCCGGCTCCATGAGAGGGTGAGGACGTCGGCGTCGTGGTCGTGGAGGCCGATGACTTCTGGCGAGGTGTTGCCGTCCCAGACCTTGACGGTCCTGTCGTGGCTCGACGTGATCAGGCGCGTGCCGTCGGGCGACCATGCGGCGGAGGTGACGCTCGCCGTATGCCCGCGGAGGTTCGCCACCTCGGTGCCATCGGAGGCCCGCCAGACCTTGACGGTCTGGTCGTCGCTCCCTGTCACCAGCCGGGTGCCGTCGGGGCTCCAGGCCACGGTCAGGATCGGCAGGTGATGCGCGCGGAGGGCCAGGATCGGCTTGCCCGATCCCGGATCCCAGATCCTGAGGGTGCTGTCGTTGCCGGCCGACACGAGTCGATCGCCCGAGGCGTTCCAGGCAACGCGCGTGACCCAGTTTTTGTGACCGACCAGGACCCGGGACTCGTCCCCCGAGTCGGCGTCCCAGAGTCGGATGATCGAGTCTCGCCCGGCCGAGGCCACGGTCTTACCGTCGGGGCTCCAGGCGACCCCCGCCACGCTCTGGAGATGTCCCCGGAGGGTTCTCGGCGAGGCGCCGGGGGAGGCATCCCAGATCCGGACCGTCCGATCCTCGCTGCCGGTCGCGAGCCGGGTGCCGTTCCCGTTCCAGGCCACGGCGTGGAGGCCCCCTTCGTGGCCTTTGAGCGTGAAGAGATCCCGCCCCTCGACCGTGTCCCAGACCTTGAGCTTGCTATCCCAGCCGGCGGTGGCCAGGCGTGTGCCGTCGGGGCTCCAGGCGACCGAGGCGACGACACCCGCGTGGCCCCGGAGCCATTTCGGGCTGTCGGTGTCGGACTCATCCCAGATCCCGACCAGGCCATCGGCGCCCCCCGTGGCGAATCGCTTGCCGTCGGGGCTCCAGGCCACGTGGAAGACGCCATCGTGATGTCCCTGGTAGGTGGCGATGTCGCGGTGACAGAGCCGCTTGAGGTAGTACCACTCCCTGTCCCGGAGGTCGGGCGTGTTCTGCTCCCAGTCCGCCAGTCGCTCGGCGACGCGACCGAGGCCGCTCGGGAAGGTCATGGCCTGGCTCGCCAGGTTCATCTCGGCGATGTAGAGGTTCCGCCGAAGCATCTCCTTCTGCTTCTCGACCACGCCCCTCTGCAAGGTCTCGCTCAGCCTGGCCGCCACG
The DNA here is from genome assembly GCF_049331405.1 of Singulisphaera chitinilytica. Taxonomy (NCBI): domain Bacteria; kingdom Pseudomonadati; phylum Planctomycetota; class Planctomycetia; order Isosphaerales; family Isosphaeraceae; genus Singulisphaera; species Singulisphaera chitinilytica. The sequence goes on along the minus strand of NZ_CP186274.1, from coordinate 2,258,019 downwards.
GCCTTGACGCGCTCGGCCTCCTTCTCGGAAAAGAGCTTCCCCTTCTCAAGGGCGAGCTTGCGCTGCTCCTCGCCGAGGTTGCGGAAGTGGACCGCGGCGACGATGGAGCCGATCACGAGGATCGCGAACATCGCGGCCGCCACGGCCATGGCCGACGAGACGGCCTTGTGGCGGCGCACCCAGCGCAGGGCGAAGCCGAGGCGTCCGCCGGGCCTCGCCCAGATCGGCTCGTTGTTGAGGAAACGCTCGAGGTCGTCGGCGAGGGCCTCGGCGGACGGGTAGCGCTTGCGAGGATCCTTCTCCAGGCACTTGAGGCAGATCGTCTGCACGTCGATCGGCACGCGAGGCACGAGCCGGGCGGGAGGGACCGCATCGAGCTCGGTCGCCTGCATCAGGGTCTCGACCGCCCCTTCCCCCTGGAACGGAGGCCGGCCCGTGAGCATCTCATAGAGGATCACGCCGAGGGCGTAGATGTCGACCGGTGGCCCGACCTCGCCCCCCTGCCCCCTCGCCAGTTCGGGAGCCACGTAGGCGGGGGTGCCCAGGATCGCGCCGGACCACGTGACCGAGTCCAGGGTCGCGTCCGCTCGCGTCTCGAGTTTCGCGAGGCCGAAGTCGGTGATCTTGGGGACGAGCAAGGCGTCGAGCTCGGGCGACTCTCGCCTGGCCACGCGCGAAGGCCCCCCGGCCTGGAGCAGGATATTGGCCGGCTTGAGGTCGCGGTGGATCACGCCGGTCTCGTGGGCGAACTGAACGGCCCTCGCGACCGGCAGCAGGAATGCGGCGGCCTGGCGGCCTGAGATGGGGATCCTCGTCAGGTAATCCGCGAGGTTACCCCCCTCGACCAGCTCCATCGTGAAGTACGGGTTCCCGTCGAGATCCCCGACCTCGTAGACCTGCACGATATGCTGGTGACGCAGGGCGGCGATGGCCTTGGCTTCGCGCCGAAAGCGGGCGAGCTGCATCGTCCCGGCGTGGGCCCCGACGAGGAGCATCTTCACGGCGACCGGCCGGTTCAGCCGCAGGTTCCTCGCCTTGTAGACGACCCCCATGCCGCCCCGCCCTATGATGGCTTCCACCTCGTGCCCCGGGATGTGCGGCAAGGGGCCGGAAGCCCGGGGCGCAGGCCTTGCCGCCGAGGATTCCCCGGGCTCGGGGAAGAGGTAGTCGAGCTTCTGTCGGACGTGGGCCATCCTCGCCAGCCGGCTTTGGACTTCGAGGAGCAACTCGGGGGTGTCGGCGCAGACGACCTCGGCGGGCTTGCCGGAGGTGATGGCCTCCTCCAGGAGCTCGAGGACGCGGATTTGGTCGGACATGGCCGAGTATCCACCTGGGGGTTGGTTGACTGGCCGGGTCGTCGAGGGGTCGAAGTGACGTCGTCGCTCAGTCGTCGCCGTCGGACGAGTCCGGGCCGGGCCGGAGGTCGTCGAGCTCGGCCGTGAGCAGGATCACGGCGCGGTTCAGGCGGCGCTGGACGGTCTTCACCGAGATGCCAAGGATGTCCGCCGCTTCGAGTTGCGTCATGCCGTGGATGCGGACGAGGTTGAGGGCCTCGCGTTCGTTCTCCGGGAGGCTCTCGATGGCGTCGAGCATCCGACGCGCCGACGGCCTCAGGCCCGATTCGCTGCTGGCCGGCTCGGCGACATCCATCTGATGGACGTCGAACGCCATGCCCTGCTCATCTAGGCGGCGTGCCAGGTCATTCAGCTCCCAGCGCATGTGCTGGCCGGCGAGGGCGAAGAACCCTCGGACCGTGACGGGCCTCGTTTCCCTCAGGGCGCGGAGCAACCGCTCGACGACGGCACCCAGCATCTCCTCGGCCTCGAGCCCCAGCGGCGGGCGTGCCAGCCTGGGATAACTCCGGTACAGGAGCGAGGCGCAGAGGATCTGGAGCCGCTGTGCCGAACGGGCCAACAATGCCGAGATCACGGGCTCGGCGTCGGATTTGCCCTGGGCCTCGGCTAGTTCGTTCAGATACTGCTGGACCACGATTGTCGTTCGGTTCTCTTCCATAACGGGTTGATTCTACGGCAAGTTGTGTGGATCTCCACTCTTCAAAATCCGGAGTTCGAATTCTTTCACTGCGAAAGTTAGGACTCGCTGTCCACCCGTTGCGCCCAACGAGGGTGCGGCAGGCGGATCGAACGGCCGATCCCCGGCGTCTCGAGGCCTTCGAGACACTCCTCCAGCCTCTCAAATCGTTGTCCCCCCTGCTCCGCGACCCGAATTGACGCTGCGAGCCTCCACCTCATCTCTTCCGCGACGCGATGATGCAGCGTCGCCCGGGCAGGAGTTCATCATGGCCGTGGCCACGTCCCGAAAGCTTTTCGAACCGACCCAGGTCGGCCCCATCCCACTCTCGCACCGCGTCGTGATGTCCCCGCTGACTCTCCTACGGGCCGAAGTCCCGGGTGATATACCGGGGCCCTTGATGGCCGAATACTACCGGCAGCGAGCCTCCGAAGGGGGCCTCATTATCAGTGAGGCGACGACGGTCTCGATGAGGGGACGCGGATACCTCGGGGCACCGGGGATCTATTCCGACGCCCAGGTCGTCGGCTGGCCCAAGGTCGTCGATGCCGTGCATGCGAAGGGAGGCCGGATCGTCCTCCAACTCTTGCATGTGGGACGAGTCGGCCACGTCGACATGACCGGGGGTGTTGCGCCTCTGGCCCCCTCGGTGGTGCCGTTCCAGGGCATCGCCTACACCGCGGAAGGCTGGGTACCGGCCTCGCCGCATCGGGCGATCGCGCTGCAGGACATCCCGGGGATCGTCGACGAGTACCGCTCGGCCGCGAAGCGAGCCAGGGCGGCGAGGTTCGACGGCGTCGAGATCCACGCGGGCAACGGCTACCTCCTCGACCAGTTCCTCCAGGATGGCTCCAACAAACGGACCGACGCCTATGGCGGCTCGGTCGAGAATCGCGCCCGCCTTCTGTTCGAGGTCGTCCGCGCGGTCGCTTGCGTCTGGGGCCGGGCGAGGGTCGGGGTCCGGATCTCGCCGAGCACCATCTTCAACGGGATGTCGGACAGCAATTCTGGCGTCCTCTTCTGCCACGTCGCCGATCGCCTGGACGAGTTCGGGATCGCCTACCTGCATATCATCGAGCCAAGGAGCTCCGGGAATAAGTCCATCACAGAGGGGCTCCCGCCCGTCGCCTCGGAACTGCTGCGCAAGCACTTCGCGGGCACGATCATCGCGGCCGGGGGGTTCGAGCCCGAGACGGCCGCCGACATCCTCGCCCGCGGCGACGCCGACCTCGTCGCCTTCGGCCGTCATTTCAGCGCCAACCCAGACCTGCCCCGACGGATCAAGCTCGGCCTACCCCTGAACGCCTACGACCGTTCCACCTCCCACGGCGGCGATCATCGCGGGTACATCGATTTCCCCTATCATAAAGGTGGAGCCGAGATTTGATCGGATGACGAGGCGGTGATCCAAACGGGTCTTCGGTGAGTCAGGCGTCACTCGGCCTGATCATCTCGAAGAGGTGATCGACCTCGGCATAGTCGCCCCGATAGCCGCAGCGGGCGATCGTCCCGGCCGCGGTCATGTCGAAGAGTCCGTCCTTGAGGCAGGCGGTGCTGATGTGGACCGCGACGACCTGGCCGAGGACGAGGTAATAATCCGTCGGGTTGCCATCGAGGTCGACAAGCCGATTGATGCCGAGCAACTTGCATTCGAGCGCGGCCGGGGCCTCGGCCACTCGAGGCGGTGCGACGACCCGGCAAGGTGCCGGGGTGAGGCCCGCCAGCGTCATCTCGTCGACGCCGTGGGGGAGCGTCGCCGAGGTGCGATTCATGGCCTCCGCGAGCGTCCGCGTGGCGAGATTGGCGACGAATTCGCCGGTCTCCTCCGCATTCCTCAAACTGTCCTTGCGCCCGTTGCTGCTGAACCCGACGATGGGAGGGGCGTCGCTGAAGGCGTTGAAGAAACTGTAAGGCGCGAGGTTCACGCGCCCTTGCGCGTCTCGAGTGGAGATCCAGCCGATCGGCCGGGGAGCCACGATGGCCTTGAAAGGATCGTGCGGAAGGCCGTGCCCTTCCGACGTCAGGTAGGAATGCGTCTCCGCCATGAATGTCCACTCCGATGCGTCGCCGAGCGTCTCGACCTGGGCTGTAAGACTCCGGTCAGTTCACTAAGCGGAGCGCAGGGTCAGAGCCCGTTCTCCTCGATTTGATCAAGGTTACTGCGGAGTCAGCCTCGCTGAAATCCGCGTCCCATCAAACGAAAGCGACCCGTCGACTTGGCGTCGACGGGTCGTGTGTTTAGAGGGAGTTGGCCATCGCGTCGGAGCGTGCGGTCCCAGGATCAAGGGGGAGCCGCATTCGTGGAGTTCGACCGCTTCCGACGCCCCTTGCGTTCGTTGCCGCCATTGGGCGCGGCGAGCGGTCGATTCGGTCCGACGTTCTGGAGGATGTCGGTGATTGTGGCCGAGAGGCCGAGTCGCGGGCTCGCCTCCATGTCGCGGACCGGCGAGATGATCGCGATGGTCTCGGGAATCTCGCCGAGCGCCGGCGACGGGAGCGAGAGGTCCGGCTCGTCGATGCGCCAGTTGGAGTCCAGGGTCGGCTTCGGCTCCTCGCGAGAGACCACCTGCTCCGGTTCCCGCGGCTTGACCTCGCCCACTTCGAAACGCTCGGGGGCGATCAGCGGCCGGATCACAGCCTCCATCGGGCCGCTGCAGAACCCGCGACGGAGGACGTCGCCGCCAATCACGTTGGAGAGCGAGGCCATGATCATCCCTTGGTCGAGGATGAGCACGCGTTCGGCAACCTGACCGGTGTGGACGTCGACCGAGTCGTAGAACCCGTAAGGCCCGTAGAGCGGGAAGTTCTGCGTCAGGGTCCGGAGGTTCGCGACCGCTTCCACCGGGCTATACTGCATCGCGAGGAAGGTCGCGTGCGGCGTGATGATGCTCTCGTGCTTGCGAGAGGAATCGACGTCGCGGCTCCCCAACTCGGCAACTCCGTAGGCACGATAGCCGCCGCCGGGGTCGGTGGATGCGGAGATCCCCCAGTAGCCGAGCCTGGCGTCGCGGAGTCCGTATTCGATCTGCGCCCGGACGTAGAGCGGGTGATTGGCCCCCCAACTACCCGGGGCCCACTCGGCCTCGGGGACGAACAGGGGGACCATCAGGGCCTCAAACATGGTCCCGTCCCAGCTCGGGACGAAGTTCATGTTCCGGTAGTGGCGGTTGCCCTCGACGACCGGGACGCCGGCGTACGTCCTCGTCGGCGCGGGGCGCCCGTCGCGGCCGAGGTTGTGGGCGCGGATCATCCGGTAATAATGCTCGACAGGGATCTGTCCTCGCGCAATCGCCACGTAGCTGGCGATGCGAGGCTCCGTGTTGAGCGTGCCGTAATGGAAATCCGTGTACGTGTTGCTGTCGGTGAAGTATCCGCCGCGGAGCAGCCCCGGATGCGCGATGGGGTCGTTCGGATCATAAGGGTCGTAGAAGAATCCGAAGTTCATGTCCTTCAAGAGCGCATCGGTTGTGTCGCGCAGGTCGGGCCTGGCATTACCCACGACGATGAGGGCAACGGCCAGCCAGCCGTTGTCCACGGATGAGAGGAAAGGGCGGAGGGCGACTCCTCCGGGCCAAACCCGGGCACGCCTGCCGCTCGAGGCGTCGTACCAGTTGAAGTAGAAGCCGTGCGATCGCTCGATCTTGTCGAGCGTTTGCAGGACGCGCTCGAGCCGCTTGCCCGCATCCTCCCGGGAGATGATGTGCAGATCCTCGGCCGCGATCACGCTCCAGAGGTAGGCGGCGATGTTCGTGGGCGAGGTCAATTCGGATTGGGTCCAGCCATCTCCCTGTCGGCGCATCTCGTCGGTGGGGAGCTCGCCTTGCGCGAACATGGCATCGATGGAATGCCAGGTGTCGCGGGCGTAGGTGGAGAGGAGGTCACGGTCGCTGGGCCCGAGTGCGTTCGGGCTCGCGGTCGCGGCAGTCGCACCGACCAGGATCAGTGCCGCCATGGCGACGATTGTCCTCATACTCATGGGAGTTGGCTCCCCGCATCATGTGGGACGACGATCCCCCGGCCCGCGAACGGGTCGTTGGAAGAACGCCAGGACTGTCGGACGGCTCCGTCCGGACCCCTCCCCCGGGGCGGGGCGAATCTGATGAACTACCACCCCGAGACTGGTTTTATTACGTCCAGTCGAGTCCGGATGTTCACGTTACCGACTTATTGCACGCACGAACCCTTCATGGAATATCGAACGCCTCGATGGGGTTCGATCACACAGACTTGGAGAACTACTGTCTCTTTTCGAGAGGAACTCGAAATTCCTCTGGAGATCTTGGGGTCGCGCGAGAAGAACGGGTCATTCAAGCTCTCACCCAAATTCCGGTGCGATGGATCGATCGAGAGGGCTCGCAACGTGAAGAGCCGTCTTGGCTTCGATAATGACCCGGGCGCCGGATTTCTCCGGAAACCGAGGCCGTTCATCGAATTATAACAGAACGACCAAATGTCGAGGTCGGATTCGGCGGACTCAGAATCAACCTGTTGGTGACTCTATGAGCAATTTGAATACCTTAAGCCCAACTCACCTCCGCGGTTTCGGCCGAGCTTGTCGGTCTTCAACCTTCCAAACGGCAAAAACGTCGCTTCCGTCACTCTCGTTGTCGCGTTTGTTGCCATCGATGCGTCAGCCATAGATCCCGCGGACGGATTGGCTTCGGCCATCATCGGCCACTCGATCCTGGCTCGAATTGAATGTGCCTGCAAGCCGTCGCTTCCATGGTCCGTTCCCGGCTTCCGAATCTCGTTTTTCGGCCCAATCCTCGGCCTTGAGGCCTCTCATTTTGAGGCAGTTATCTGCCTGAGCCTGCTCCGGGAACCCGAACGAGGCATCCAATTGAGAATGCCTAATCGTTCATGGTTGGCTCGGAAAGGCTTTTGTCGATGTGTTGCCAGCCCTGTCTTTGACGAAGTTCTTCGCTCCGTTCAACTCGAATGTTGGAGCATCATTGTCGTGGTACTTTCGAGCGGATAGGTCTCCCGGCAATGAGGAGGCCTATCGTTGACATTTCTCATCACCTTCATCATTTCAAATTTCCGCGGCGAGCAGGAATGACCCGGTGATGGCATCGTTGGCGATCGCCCTGACTGCCTCCGTGGCGACCCTCCTCCCCGAGGGTTTTATCAGGGGAAAGAGACGGGTCGGACAGGAATTGTGCCGGCGGGACGATCTCAACGCGTCGGATGGGGCAACGAAGGTCCAACGAAAACGGGGACGCCCTGGCGTCCCCGTTTCTCACCCGGCTCGGTCGCGAGGAATGCTGGAATCAATGCATCAGTTGGTTTCGGCAGAGGGGGGGACGGGCGGTGAGATCCGCGGGTCCGTGGGTCGGATCGTCCCGACGACCATGTTGTCGCGGCGGCTCGAGGTGATGAGGATCGACTTCTGGCGATCGATCGGCCAGTAGCCTTCGAGCTCGTCGTGCGGGACGAAGGTGAAGCTCTGGACGCGGACGCCGGGGCCGCTGACCCGACCGTCGGCGACGCCTCTGGCGAGGTCGAGTACCTCGAGCCTCCATCCCCGGCCCTCGATCACGTTCTGGACGCACGTCAGGCGTCCAAGCTCGGCATCCCAGTGCAGGTTCTGGTTATAGGGGCCGCTCAGGATCCGATGCACCACCACGCCCGGGGCGCTGCTGCGCTTCGCGTCGAGGAACAACTCGGGGTCGTAGAGGCGGATCTCCGGGCGGATCGAGCCATAATCGGCGGTGGCGAGCAGGGTCCTGCCCGCGACCTTCACGAACGTGGGCCGGCAGCCGTTGACGGCCGCGTCGTCGTCGAGCGCGTCGATGACCGAGTTGTCGAGGTGCCCGTCCGCCCAGGCCCGCTCCCAGTCGAGCCGGTAGATCTTCGCCTTCGTCCTGCGCGGGTCTTCCGGCGACTTGATCGTATCGCCCAGGAACGTGCCGAAGTGCGGGTCCCAGGTCAGGCCCGTGGGGTGGATGATGAAGGGGGACCCGCCTCGACGCAGCCAGACGACGCGTCCGGTCGGCGCGAGATCCATGCCGAACTCCCGGATCACACCGACCCGAGGCGTGACGGTATGCACATCCCCGTAGGCATAGATCTTGCCCTCGCGGACCGCCACGCCTTGCGCGGCCCCGAGGGTGTTGTCGGTCACGGCGCGGGCCTCGGCGACGACCGCGTCCGCCGTCCATTCCCCGTCGGGGGGCGGTTGCTGGGCCCGCCCGCCGCCGACCAGCGACAAACCGACGACGATGACGCCGAGGGACTGCGCGAGTCCCGCGAAGACGCTGCGACGCATCCTTGTTCCCCCTCTTTCGCTCACTGAGGACCGGGGCGAGGGGCGCCGAGAGCCCGGCGTCAACCTCGTCCGCACATCGCAATCGAGCGGAGAGGGAATCGAATGAACTTTCGATGAGAATTCGATGATTGGCCCGATAAACCGCCCTGGGGGCCTGGATCCGGGCAAGGCGCCTCCGTAATGTTGGAGGCCACGGATACTGGCATGAACCTCGGTCCACGCACGAGAGACCCACCATGTGGCGGATGACGGTCGTTTCCGCGCTACTCTTCGTCGGAAGCCTCGCACTCGGTCAGGAATCCAGGCCGCCCGGGGCCGTGCGGTTCGCGACCTTCAACGCCTCCCTCAATCGCGACACGCAAGGCGCGCTCGCCCGCGACCTCTCGACGACCGACAATACCCAGGCCCGCAACGTCGCCGAGATCATCCAGCGCGTTGCCCCGGATGTCCTGCTCATCAACGAATTCGACTATGATGCCGAAGGTCGAGCCGCCTCGCTCTTCCAGGAGAACTACCTCGCGCGTTCCCAGAACGGGGCCCCGGCGCTGACGTACGCCTATCGCTACACCTCGGAAGTCAACACGGGCGTCCCCAGCGGCCACGACCTCGATGGCGACGGGAAGGTCGTCAAGGAGCCGGGGAGCCGCGGCTACGGCAACGACGCCTTCGGCTTCGGCCAGTTCCCCGGCCAGTACGGCATGGTTGTCTACTCGAAGTACCCCATCGACAAGGATACCGTCCGTCGTTTCACGAACTTCTTGTGGAAAGACATGCCCGCAGCCCTGCTGCCGACCAGGCCGGGCGGCAAGTCGTGGTATTCGCCCGAGGCGCTGGCCGTCTTCCGGCTCTCGTCCAAGTCGCATTGGGATCTCCCGATCCAGGTCGAGGGGCGTCCCGTCCACCTGCTCGTGAGCCATCCCACCCCGCCCGCCTTCGACGGCCCCGAAGACCGCAACGGCAAGCGCAACCATGACGAGATCCGCCTCTGGGCAGACTACCTCCGAAACGACGGCTCGTCCAAATATCTAGGCGAATCGCCGGGTGTGGGGGGCCTGAATCCGCCCGAGACGTTCGTACTGATGGGCGACCTGAACGCCGACCCGCTCGACGGCGGCAGCGTCCCGGGCGCCATCGATCAGCTCCTCAAACATCCTAAGATCAATGCAAGCATCATCCCCCGCTCTCCCGGCGCGGCCGAGGCTGCCCGGCTGCAGGGCAAGATGAACGCGAAGCACCAAGGTGCCGCCGAGAACGACACGGCCGACTTCGCCGACGAGTCGGTCGGCAATCTCCGGGTCGATTACGTCCTGCCCTCGATGGACCTCAAGGTCCTCGACGGCGGCGTCTTCTGGCCGGCGGAATCCGACGCACTCTCGAGGCTCGTTCGCATGAGGCCGGTCGCCAGCTCCGACCACCGGCTCGTTTACCTCGACATCCAGGTCAGTCCCGCCAAGTGATCGCGGTCGCCCGGGGTTTAATCGGTCGAAGTTTGTTGAAATCAATCCCGGTTGAAGCTGGGGCTGTTTCCGACACGTGATTCAATGGGTCAGGGGACTACGCGATTCTTCCTCGGCCGCGTCGGCCGGCGTGCGAACCGAAGGCGTCGGTGCCAATCCCCCCCTGACCAAGGGACACGCCTACATTAATCGACAGCATGCCAAGTTCGTCGCCGTCCCGCAAGGCCTAGCCCATCACGTCGAATATTATCAATGTCTGCCTTCCGCTTGAAAATGTCGTGCTCTAAAAAATGGTCTTTGTGAACATGATTTGAACAGGAACTGGTTCAATTTGAGGCCTGTCCTGTCGGCGAGGCGGGCTTCATTTCCGGCGAATGGTAGAGCTCGAAGCGATGGGCTTTCGAAGTCGAAATTTTACTTGAGGACATCAGTAAAAGATTTGTTTCGAAGACGAACTGGTCGAAGGTACTGGGCGCACATCGTTGTTATGATGGCTTGAGGTTTTGTTGTGAGGTCATGCGGGGGTTGCAAAGTCTGACTTCGCGGACCGCCTACCTCGATCACTATTGCGGGCGATCTCGAGCCCTTCACCCGTAAGCCGCGGTTGGAGAATTGCCGGCCGAGGCGGCCGAGTCCCTCGGCGCCTCCGTCTCGTCCTGCGATTCTCCCTGGATGAGCCAACGGCCCAGGCGCTCGGCCAGGCAGTTGATGTCCACGGGCTTGGAGATGAAGTCCGTCGCGTGGGCCTCGTGGACGCGGCGCTCGGTCGCGTCCGACGGCTCCGACGTGCAGACGATGACCGGCACCTCCATCATCGAAGGTATCTGGCGCATCCTGCGGATCATCTCCAGGCCGTCCATATCCGGCATCCGTATGTCGGTCACGACGAGTTCAGGGTCGAACCCGCTGACCAATTCTAGGGCCTCGAAGCCATCCGCCGCCTCGAGCACGGTAAAGCCCAGGCCGCGCAGGAATCGTGCCAGGAGGCGTCGCGAATCTTCATGGTCTTCAACAAGCAGCAGACGCATGGAAGGAACCGCCGTAAAGTCTGATCATGCTCCAAATCGAAGGCCATGCAGCTCTCCGCCGCATGCATGAGAGGGAATATAAGGAGCAAGATAGAGCCTTACGCAAATCCAGGGCCATGTCACACGCAATCGCTTCGGGCGTAACAGGCACGATCCCAGCGTTCGACCCAAGTCTTTATTTCAAGACCAGATACGGGACGCTTTCCAAATCGTTTTGAAATCTGGGCTGTTCCACAGGTCAAGTCTTCGATTTTGTCTGCTCATCAGAGTCAACTTCGGTTCCCCTAAAGCGATTCAGATGTCTTTCTCAAGTTGAGACTACTTCATGCCATCGAGATAGGCTTGAACGAGGGACTCCCCGGGGGCGCGCGTAATGAGACGCTGCCGCCCATCTGCGGCTCGACGTGAAGCTGGAGCATGTTGTTGGCCGACCCAATTACGTCATGAATTGGGGGAGGACAGGAATCGCAGCAGAGGGGCGACGTGGAGGGCCTGCATGATCTCGCCAGCGTCGAGGATCCGTCGCAACTCGTCGAGGCTGACGGGGTGGACGTGGATCTCCTCCGTGTCCTCGAGCTGCGGCTCCTGGAGCCGTTCGACGCCGACCGCCAGGAAGCTGTAGTTGCGGTTGGAATGGGTGCTCGGGTTCGCGGAGAGGGTCATCAAGGGGGACCAGACCCCGCCGCCGTAACCCGTTTCTTCCAGCAATTCTCGCCGCGCCGACTCCTCGTGGCCGGGGTCTTCGGCGTCGCAGACCCCGGCGGGCAACTCATAGAAGACGTCGCGGATGCCGTGGCGATACTGACGGACCAGGACGACCTCGCACTCCCCGGTGACGGCCACGACGTTCACCCAATCGGGATACTCGAGGATGTTGAAATCGTCGATGATCGTCCCGTTGGAGAGTCGGACCCGGTCGGACCGCAACGTCATCCAGGGCTTGCGGTAGAGGAAGCTCGACGACAGCACGTCCCAGGGACGTGGGTCGGGATGTTCAATCGCCACAGCGATTCCCCGGTCAAGGTCTCGTGAATGCCCCGGTCGCAGGGATGGGCGAGACGCGCAAGGATCAGGCCTTGGTTGATATACCAGGCTGAACCATCCGAGCCCTGGCACCTGCGGCCGTGGGAGGCATTATAGCCAAACACCGTCGATGGGGTCTCGGTTCGAACTCGGCTCAAAGATAGCGATCGAGGGTGCGTCGGCTCGCGTGGTCGAGGTTACGCATATCGGGGATGTGATATCGCAGTCGCAGGGCGTCGGTGATGAGGATCCGATGCGGGCCGAGGCGTCGGACGTCGTCCTCGCTGTCGAGGGTGAATCGGGTGCGGCCCCTGTCAGTCTCGACGTCCCAGTCGGAGGGGGACGTTTCGCCCGAGACGCGGACGATCCGTGTGATCGTGGGGACGAATTCCCGGACCGAGAGCTCTTCCTCGACCAGCCGTCGGAGGTCCGGCTCGAGCCCTTCGAGCGTCTCGAAGCGGACCAGCTCGCGGCCGTGCCCATCGCAGAGGGAGATCCAGCGCTCCGGGTCGGACAGGGGGAAGGCGCGGACCGGCTCGACCCCGACGTGATCGCGGCCAAGTTCATCCGTCAGGACGAGCCGGTCCCAGTCATCGCGGAGGAGTTGGATCGACGCCGATGCCGTCGCTGTTCTGGAGCCGAGGTGATTCCGTTGAGACGAGGACACGGGAATTCCTTCGCGTTTCGATGTCGATAGACGAGTATTCGAGGGTCTGCAAGGCGGCGGGCCGAGGTCAGGGGACGCTGAGCCCGGCCGCCAGCTCCATCTGCGCCTGGTGGAGCCGGGAATAGGCACCGGAGCGCTTCAGGAGGTCGCCGGGAGGCCCGACCTCGACGATCTTGCCATGCTCGAGCACCACGAGCCGGTCGGCCTTGCGAAGCGTGCTGAGTCGGTGGGCGATCGCGATGGTCGTCCGCCCCCGGATCAGGTTATCCAGGGCCTCCTGGATCTCGCGCTCGGTCTCGGTGTCGACGGAGGAAGTCGCCTCGTCGAGGATCAGGATCTTCGGGTCGATGAGGATCGCCCGGGCGATCGAGATCCGCTGGCGTTCGCCGCCGGAGAGGCCCTGGCCTCGCTCGCCGACGACCGAGTCGTAGCCGTCCTGGAGTCTCAGGATGAAGTCGTGGGCTCGAGCGGCGCGGGCGGCCTCGATGATGTCTTCGCGCGAGGCATCCGGACGGCCATAGGCGATGTTCTCGGCGACCGTGCCGTAGAAGAGGAAGGGCTCTTGCAGGACGATGCCGATGTGCCGGCGGTACTCGGGGACCGCGAACGAGCGGATATCGGTGCCGTCGACCAGGATCGACCCCTCGCTGACGTCGTAGAACCGGCAGACGAGGTTGACGAGCGTGCTCTTGCCCGCACCACTGGCCCCGACCAGGCCGATCATCTCGCCGGGCCGGATCGAGAGGTCGAGCCCGCTGAGAATCTGGCGGCTGCCGTGGCGGAACGAGACCTGATGCAGCGAGATCTCCCCTTCGAGGTGGTCGGGGTGGATCGGCCGCACCGGCTCGGCGACGCTGGGCACGCGGTCGAGGATCTCGAAGATGCGCTGGGCGCTCACGCCGGCCCTCTGGGTGGCCTGGACCATCCGCAGCATCGACTCAAGCCTCATGTAGAAGCGGGCGATGTAGGTCAGGAACATGGTCAGGACACCCACCGTCAGCCCGCGATGGAAGACGAGCCAGGCCCCGACGCCCCAGACGATTAGCATGCCGAGCTGGGTCAGGAACGTCGTCATCGGGCCGAAGAACGACCAGATCGTGTTGACCCGGTCGTTCACCGCCAGGACGTGGTCATTGCTCGTTCGGAACCGCTCGACCTCGCGGCGCTCCTGGGCGAACGCCTTGACGACGCGGATGCCCGGGATCGTGTCGGCCAGGACGCTCGACATCGCCGCCCAGGCCCGGCTCCCTTGCTGGAGAACCCGGAGCATCCGATAGCGGACGAATTGCACGAGCCACATGATGAGCGGGAACGGTACCAGGGCCGCGGCCGCAAGCCAGACGTCCGTGTGGGCGAGGATCGCGACCGTCATCGCGATCATGATCACGTCGGTGGCGAAGTCGAGCAGGTTGATCGAGAGGAAGTTGCAGATCCGGTCGGTATCGCTGGTCAGGCGCGACATCAGGTCGCCCGTCCGCTTGCCGCCGAAGAACTCGAGCGAGAGCCGCTGGAGGTGCGAATAGGTCTGGTTCCGGAGGTCGGCGCTCACCCGCTCGCTGACCCAGGCCAGGACGTAAGTCTTGGCCCAGCCGAGAAGCCACGCCACGATCGAGGCCAGCGTCATCATCCCGAGGTACCAGGACACCAGGCCGAAGTGTCCCCCCTGCCCTTTTTCGAACGGGATGAGGACGTTATCGACCAGTGGTGCGGTCAGGGCAGCCGGGATAAGACTCGCCGCCGTACTGACCAGCGTGAGGATGAACCCCAGCAGGATCATGGGGGCGCGGGGCCTGGCGAACCTCGTGAGCCGCACGAGGGACGAGGTCACTTTGGAGGCCTTCGACGGTGCGCAGGTCGGGCACGCCGCGTCGCTCGCGGCCAGGATTGCGCCGCAGGAGGGGCAGACGACCTCGCCGGCGGCCTCGGGTTCCTCGTGCTGGTTGTTGAGGATGAGGTCGAAGTGGTCGAGGAGCCGATGGGCCGCGGCGTTGCGCGCGATCGTGTAGCGCCAGACGCCGAGGCGGCCGTCTTCGTCGAAAAGTTCGAGGGTCCCTACTCCAGCGCGATCCTTGATTTTCAGCTCGAGCCCTCGGTGCAGGCGCCAGACTTCGTCTTGTCCTGGTCCAGCGCCGGAGGCCGAGGCCGGTCGATCGGCGTCGAGATGGAGGAGGCGGGTATTGGTCAGGACGATCAGGCTCTCGGAGAAATGCATCGACTCATCGAGGTTCGGCAGGAACCAGGCGAGGATACGCTCTTCCGGGGCCAGCCGAGACTCGGCCTGCTCTCGCCAGGGCGAAGGGAGGATGTCACGAGTCTCGGATCTTCCATCATTCTCGGTCGACACGTGACGAGACCTTCCCTCAAGACAAGTTAACTTTCGTGAGCCTTACTGCAAGCTCGAAGCGTGAACAGATGCTTCTCGCTGTTCAACGCCTGGGTGCATAGGATGCAGCCGTACCCGACCTCGCCGACCCGGGTCTATTATTAGTACGCGAGTTCCTCCGCCGATGTCGAACCGTCTTTTGCGCGCCGCCCGCCGATCGCATGGAAATCGCGGACCAATCGCCGCGGCCGGGCTCGGCCATTCGTGGCGAGACCAGCAAGAGAGCATGCGGCGTCCGCTTCCCGATTGCAAATATGACAAGCACGAAATGCGAAAAAGGTGGAAAGTCTCGGGTTATCCGGATTTGAGCGCGAAATCTTGCGCAAGATCGGGAGAAATTCCGATGAGGTCCTGGCGGGGCGTAAGACTCTTTTTTCGAAGTCTCTACGAGCCCGGTTTAACGCCATCTTCCAAGGCTTGTTATCAAATTGTTAATCAAGTGGATTATGAGAACTTTGGAATGAACCGGTTGATTTTCGAGTGGCAGCGCCATAAATTAAAGCACCTCATATTCTAGGGTCGGCACCTGTAGTCGTGCATGTTCGGTAGGACGGAGTCGGTTTTTTGGCGTTGTCCCACCCGGGACAATTGGGGGTACAGTGGCTCCGAAGTCTACGAGCGTCTATCGCTCCGTATGCTCCGCTCTCCAGCTCACTTCTCTCGATCGTGCGGGTCGTCCGCGTCAATCGTCACGTCAGGGTCGTCCGCGTTGTTTTCCCTCGGTCCGAAGGGCCGGCGGGGGTGCGTCCGACGTGCCACTCGCCTAGCCTTGGCCTCGGTTTTGCTTGAGGTCCCCGCCCACCGATGATTTTTTCGCGAAGGGGCGGAGACTTCGAAGAGGGTTCCAACGATACGAACGAAATCTCCGTACTAGTGCGATAGTCGAACGTGTTCGAGGCCGCAGCTGGGAATCCCCGGCGAGTGCGATAGCGGCCGAGGGGTCGGACGGCGTTCGTTCCTGTCGCTCGTCTCCCGTCGATGAGGCTGGGTAGTGTCCCCGCGGGAACGATCCTTCCTCGTGTGGTGTGCATGTCTGCGCCCACATGAGCACGGAGCAGATCGGCGAGAGTGCGCACACTGCGGTACCCCAACATCCGAAGTCGAGAAGCCATTCCAGTCTGGGAGGTTCGACGGTTATGCAGTTCCTGAAGGTCTTGGCCCTTCGCGGGCCGAACATGTGGGCAAACTTCCCGGTGCTGGAGGCTTGGGTCGATCTCGGGGTCCTCAAGGATTCCCCCTCGACCTCGATCCCCGGTTTCAACGACCGGTTGATGAGCTGGCTGCCCACGATGATCGAGCATCAATGCAGCGAAGGGGTCCGCGGCGGCTTCTTCCAGCGGCTCCGCGAGGGGACGTACCCCGCCCACATCCTCGAGCACGTCACGCTGGAGCTCCAGGAACTGCTCGGGATGCCCGTCAAGTACGGCCGAGCCCGCGAGATGAAAGAAGACTCGAGCGTTTATAAGGTCGTGGTCCAGTACCGCGTCGAGGAAGTGGGCCGCGCGTGCCTCGTGACGGCCCGAGAGCTCGTCCTGGCCGCTATGGACGACCGTCCGTTCGACGTCGATGCCGAGGTCCAGAAGCTCCGCGACCTCGCCCACCAGGTTGCCCTCGGGCCGAGCACGGCCTCGATCGTCAACGCGGCCAAGGCCCGCAATATCCCCTCCAGGCGGATGAACACCGGCAGCCTCGTGCAACTCGGCTACGGGAACAAGCAGCGAAGGATCCTCACGGCCGAGACCGACCGCACGGGTGCCATCGCCGAATCGATCGCCCAGGACAAGGACCTGACCAGGTCGCTGCTGAGGGCGGTCGGCGTTCCCGTCCCCGACGGACGCCCCGTCCGCGACGCCGAAGACGCCTGGGAAGCCGCCCAGGAGATCGGCGCGGCGGTCGTGGTGAAGCCCCGCTTCGGCAACCAGGGGCGTGGCGTCGCCACCAACTTGACGACCCGCGAGCAGGTCGAGAAGGCCTTTGCCAACGCCCTCGAGCAGGGGGACGAGGTCGTCGTCGAGCGTTATGCCCCGGGCTTCGACTACCGCGTCCTCGTCGTCGGCGGCAAGGTCGTCGCCGCCTCCAGGCGTGACCCCGCGCAAGTGGTGGGCGACGGCAAGAGCACGATCGAGCAGCTCGTTGCCGAGATCAACAAGGATCCGAGGCGTAACGATCACCACGCCACGGCCCTCAGCAAGATCGTCCTCTGCCCGATCTCGCTAGGCGTCCTGGAAGAACAAGGCTACAGACCCGACTCGATCCCGGCCGCCGGGACGCTCGTGCTGATCAGGCGTAATGCGAATCTCAGCACCGGCGGGACCGCGACCGACGTCACCGACGAAGTCCACCCCGACGTCGCCGCACGCTCGATCGACGCCGCCCGCGTCATCGGGCTCGACATCGCCGGCATCGACATCGTGGCCCTCGATATCCGCCGCCCAATGGAGGAACAAGGGGGCGTGGTCGTCGAGGTCAATGCCGGCCCCGGCCTCAGGATGCACCTGGAGCCCTCCGTCGGCCAGCCCCGCCAGGTCGGCGAGGCGATCATTGATATGATGTTCCCCGAAGGCGAGAACGGCCGCATCCCCATCGCCGCCGTCACCGGGGTCAACGGCAAGACGACCACGACCCGACTCATCGCCCACATCCTCCGCGGCACCGGCAAGACGATCGGGATGACCAACAGCGACGGCGTCTATGTCGGCACCCGCCGCATCGAGGCCGGCGACTGCAGCGGCCCCCAGAGCGCCCGGTCGATCCTGGTGAATCCCAAGGTAGAGATGGCCGTCTTCGAGACCGCCCGCGGCGGCATCCTCCGGGAAGGCCTCGGCTTCGACCGCTGCGACGTGGCGGTCGTCACGAACATCGGCGAGGGGGATCACCTCGGGCTCTCCGGCATCGAGACCCTCGAGAAGCTCGCCATCGTCAAGCGGACGATCGTCGACGTGGTGCTACCTACGGGCAACGCCGTCCTCAAGGCCGACGATCCCTGGGTCGCCCAGATGGCTCCCAAGTGCCCCGGCTCGGTCATCTTCTTCAGCCGCGACGGCGACCATGAAGTGATGAAGACGGCCCGAGAGAACGGCGGCCGAGTGGTCTTCGTGCGCGACGATCACGTCATCATCGCCGAAGGTCAGCAGGAGACGGTCTTCATCTCGCTTTCGAGGGTGCCGCTGACCTATCACGGTCGGGTCGGCTTCCAGGTCGAGAACGTGTTGGCCGCGATCGGCGCAGCTTGGTCGCTCAACATCCCGTTCGACCAGATCCGCCAGGGGCTCGCGACCTTCTCGAGTAGCGCCCAGCAGACCCCCGGCCGGTTCAATGTCCTCGAGGCCAAGGGTGCGACGATCATCCTCGATTATGGCCACAACCCCTCGGCGGTCTCGGCCCTCGTCGATGCGATCGAGATGTTCCCGCAGAAGCGCCGGTCGATCGTCTTCTCGTGCGAAGGGGATCGACGTGACGGGGACATCACCCGTCAGACCGGGATCCTCGGCGAGTCTTTCGACACCGTCGTGCTGTACGAGTATCCCGACCTCCGTGGTCGCAAGACCGGCGAGATCATGAGCCTGATGAAGGAAGGGCTCGCCTCTGGCTCTCGGATCGTCGAGACGTTCGAGACTCCCGACGAGCCGACGGCCATCGAACTGGCTCTCCGCTCGCTGGAGCCGGGCGACCTGCTCGTGATCCAGCCCAAGGAGATCGACGACGTCGTGGCGGAAGTGTTGCGATTCGTCGACTCGGCCCCGGCCCTCGAGCCGGTTCAGCCTCACGACGTCGAGTTGGCCCTAGTCGGCCAGGCTTCCGTGAACTAAGATTGAAGTGTGGGCGTGTGAAACACCCCCAACGAATCAAAGGCCGTCTCGTGGGAGCTCTCTCCCTCCTGCGATGATGGCCTTCGGCATGAGTGGACAGTCAGAGAAGGGCCTTTTTCGCCGTCTCGCCGGCCTTGCCTGGTGTCGACGGTCAAGCAGACGTTTCTCCGACCGTCCATCCAGACTTGCCCGAATCATCGTGCGAAATGCTGAGGGCGTGGACACCAACCCGGTTCGGAACCTGGGCCGTCCGCGCCCTCCAATTATTTCGAAGGCTGCTGCGAGGCCACACTCTCCGATTCGTCCACGGCCTCAATCCTCGCCGTCGTCGCCGATCGCCTCGACGGGGCATTCCTCCATCGCGGCGCGGCAGGCGTCTTCCTCGGCCTCGGTGCTGGGCTGGCGGGTGACGTAGCTGTGCCCCTCGGAATCCTCGCGCAGGAAGTTCGCGGGGGCGGTCTCGCGGCAGAGGTCGCAGTCGATGCAGGTCACGTCGACGTAATAGCGACCGGGGAGATTCTCGGCGACTTTCTGCGACTTGTCGGCCATGGTAGGTGACGCGGCCTGTTGTTGGCCGCGGGAGAAAGAGAAACGGCCCGCGCTCGAACGGGTCGAGGCAGGCCGTTGGTTCGAATCCATCGATGCTGATGGAAGACGATCTCGGGTTGGATCAGACGGTCTTGGCGTCGATCCAGGACATCAGGCCGCGGAGGCGCTTGCCGACCTGCTCGATCGGATGCTCGCGCTCGCGACGCTTGGTGGCGCTGAAGCCGGGGCGGCCGGCCTGGTTCTCGAGGATCCACTCGCGGGCGAACTGGCCGCTCTGGATCTCCTTGAGGATCTTCCGCATCTCTTCGCGGGTCTGCTCATTGATGATGCGGGGGCCGCGGGTGTAGTCGCCGAACTCGGCGGTGTTCGAGATGCTGTACCGCATGTAGTTCAGGCCGCCCTGATAGATCAGGTCGACGATGAGCTTGAGCTCGTGGAGGCACTCGAAGTAGGCGCTCTCGGGCTGGTACCCGGCCTCGATGAGGGTCTCGAAGCCCATCTTCACGAGGGCGCTGACGCCGCCGCAGAGGACGACCTGCTCGCCGAAGAGATCCGTCTCGGTCTCTTCCGCGAAGGTGGTCTGGAGCACGCCGCCGCGGGTGCCGCCGACGCCCTTGGCGTAGGCGAGGGCCAGGGCCTTGCCGGCCGCGGTGCAGTTATCGGCGGTCGCGATCAAGCAGGGGACGCCGCCCCCCTTGACGAACTCGCTGCGGACGAGGTGGCCGGGGCCCTTGGGGGCGACCAGTGCGCTGTCGACGCCTTCGGGCGGGACGACCTGGCCGAAGTGGACGTTGAAGCCGTGCGAGCAGAGGAGCAGGTTGCCCGGGCGGAGGTTGGGCTTGATGTCGCGGGCGAAGATGCCGCCCTGGACTTCGTCCGGGAGCAGGATGTTGACGAGGTCGCCGGCCTCGGCGGCTTCGGCCGCGGAGACGGGCTTGAAGCCGTGCTCGACGGCGAGATCATAGTTGGCCGAACCGGGGCGCTGACCTACCACGACGTCGCAGCCCGAGTCGCGCAGGTTCTGAGCCTGGGCGTGGCCTTGGCTGCCGTAGCCGATGATGGCGATCTTCTTACCCTTGAGCAGACTCAGGTCGGCGTCCTGGTCGTAAAACATCGTGGCCGGCATCGTCAAATCCTCTCGGAAACAGGCTCAGGGCCGTTTGGGAAGGCGCCGTCTCGGGCTCTTGAGGCTCGAAGCCGAAAGCGATGAGCGGGCCTCTCGGCAAAACCGCCGTGAATCGGCGGGCCACCCGCCTCATCGCTCGCACGTAAGTTCGGCCGCCTCGCAAAGCCGAGCGATAGGCAGCCCGGCCCCTCGCTATGCGACTCTATCGTTGAATCGAACGGAGAACTTACAGGTTGGAGTGTCCCACGACTGCAGGAGTTGCGTCGGTCGCATCCGCGTCGGACTGCGGCAGGTCCTCGGAGGCCTCCGGTCCGACGCCTCGGACCAGGGCGATCCGCCCCGTCCGCGCCAGCTCCCGGATGCCGTAGGGGCGGACGGAGTCGATGAAGGCCTCGATCTTCCGCTCCTGGCCGGAGATCTCGATCATGAGCTGGTCGGGAGCGACGTCCACGATCCGCCCTCGGTAGATCTCCACCAGCGCCTTGATCGCGGCGAGCTGTTCGGGGGACGAGTTGATCTTGATCAGCATCAGGTCGCGTTCGACATAGTCTTCGCGAGAGATGTCGTGCACCTTGACGACCGTGACGATCTTCTCGAGCTGCTTTCGGACCTGCTCGAGGAGGCGGTCATCGCCGACGACGACGACCGTGATCCGCGACAGTTGGGGATCGTCCGTCTCCCCGACGGCGAGGCTGTCGATGTTAAATCCGCGCGAGGCGAACATCCCCGAGACATGCGCGAGCACGCCGGGCTGATTTTGTACCAGGGCCGAGAGGACATGCCTCATCCGACCCGTCTGTTTCGCCGTCGCCGCAGATCCACCAGCATTCGCCGAAGCTGTCGCCATCGCCGATCCCACCCTCCCAAAAGCGTTCGCCCCTCCCTCGCACAACGGGGCCGGCGAACGGAGGAATTCAACATCGTAAGTTTGAGCCCTCGCCTCGGCAAGAGGGCGCCAGGCTCCTCTCGAAGATTCGAGGGGCTCGCGACGTCGCCGAGCCGGCCCATCCCCCGCGATTTCGCGACCCCGTCGGTCGATCGAACCTCGCCGTGCGACGGAGGAATTTCCGGGCGTCAGTCTCGGCCTCGGGGGTTGGATAGTCGCGACCCATCCCCGACGCGTCGCGGTTCAGACAGCGAAGAAGCCTCTTGAGTTCGCTCGGAGACCTCAGCGTACCCCGAATCCTCCAGAACCAAGATTCGAAAACGAACCGGGGTCGATCGGTGATCGACCCCGGCGAATTGGAGACATCAAGCCTGGGGCGTTGGCCTCAGACTGACTCTTGATCACTGCCCCGGGAAGCCGGGCAGGCCCGACTGAGGGAAGCCCGGGGGCAATCCCGCGGGCATCCCCGGGTTGCCGGCCGGCTTCTCACCCTTCGCCTGGACGAGCCCCTTACGGTCGAGGGAGATCGACTTGAAGCTCTCGCCCGGCGTGACGTAGTACCAGGCGGCGAAGCGGTCGTTCAGATCCTTCACGCGCTTCTCGCCATCGGCGATCTTCTTGTCGTACTCGGCCTTCGCCTTGTCGGACTTGTCCTTGATCTCCTTCTCCTCGGCGATCCGCTTGGGATCATCCGGCGCCTTCTGGAACGGATCCGAGGGGAACTTGGGGGGATCCGAAGACTCGGGCCCCTTCGGAGGCGGGATGACGCTCGGGTCGAACGAGGCGGTGACGAACAGGTAGCGGCTCTCGGGAGCGCCCGCGGCGGTCTTCTTCGACTTCTCCGGATCGGCGGCCTTCTTGCCGGCCTCCTCGGGGTCTTCACCTGCCGACAATTCCAGGCCGCTGGCGACCACGATCTCGCCGAATCGGAGCGTGTAGACGACCCCTTCCTCGGTGGTGACGAGCACATCACCCTGGTTCGACATCAGCCCCTTCTTCGTCGGATAGAACCCGCGGCTCACGAGCGAGTTGAGCGCCGCGCGAGTCGTCGGCTTGACGTCTCCCCCTTCGAGGACCTTCAATTCTTTGGTGAGGCCTTCGGGCTTGGGGCGGACGCCCGCAATCTTCAGGTCGCCCAGGGCCGACGTGAGGGCGTTGAGCTTCTCGGTGTTCAGCTCCTTGTCCTCGGGGAGCCCTTCCATGCTCCAAGGGCCGGCCGAGTCTTTTCGCTCGATCGTGAGCAACTCGCCGGGGGTGATCGTCCCTTCCTCGGGGTTCACCTTGTGCCCGTCGAAGGTCACCTTGCGGATCTTGCCCGCTTCGACCTTGAGCAGATTCGTCTCGATCCAGTCGGCGAACTTGGTCGAGAGGTCGACCTTCAGGTTCACGCCGTACACCCGCTTCTGCCCGGGGACTCGCACGTAGCGCTGGCCGGTTTTGTCATCGCGGATCTCCTTGCCGATGATGAAATCGGCGAGGATCTTCTCGGACGCGTCTCGCAGGGTGATCCGCTTGCCCCGGCCTTTCAGGCCGGTCGACTTGGTATCCAGGGGGTCGCCCACTCCCATCTTTTCCTGGTCTTCGACATTGTCCGAGCGAACCGTGTCCTTGAGCAGGTCCATGACGCCCGAGGCCGTCTTCGCCAGGCGGTCCTTGGCGTCGGCCGGGTAGTCATAGTGCGACGGGATGACCCACTTGCCATCCTTGAACTTGACCTGGAACTCCGAGATCTTCGCGGTCGACTCGTCGTAATCGACGACCTGGAGGTCGGTGCAGGCGAACGGATCCTTGAAGTCGGGGAAGAACGGCTGCCCCTGGTCGTTGAAGGCGATGTCCTGCCTCGACCGGTCCGGGATCCGGAAGAAGGCCGCCCCCGTCAGCAATATGGCCACCGTGACGAATACAAATGTCTTCGTAGTTTCTTTCATGGATGATTCCTCGAAAAGCGACCGCCCGCTTCGGATGCAAGATTCCTCCTGATCGAGGAGGAACCCGGGCGAATCGCTTGCTCTATCTTCGCTTCATGGAGAAAGCCCGACGCATCGACGTTGACGACATCTCGCGGACGAGTTGGATCCCCTGCTCGACCGCGGATCGAGCAGGAATCGGGAGGCCGGCGATCCTCTCCCCTGCCTCCCGCTCCCTCGGATCTCGTGCCGACAGGGGATCGCTCCATCAGGCGAGGCGATTCGGGTTCGCCCCCTGGTTCTCGCGACGGAGCCGGGTGCCGAACACGAAGAGGCCGAGGATCAACGGGGGCAGCGGGGGCAAGATGATGGCCACCGCGCGGACGCTGTTCTGCGTGCGCCGGATCTCCTGCTCGGCGTCGGCCTTGATGTCGAGGATCTTCTTGCGCTTCTGGTCCTCGATGTTCGCCTTGTCGACCTCGAGCCTCCGGGTCGCCCGCTCCTGGAGCTGGAGCATCCGGATCTCCTTCGTCCGCTCGTCCAGGTCCTTGCTGGCCCGGACTTCCTCGACCTCCTTGTCGAGCCGCTTCTGGAGCTCGTCGAGCTGCTTGCGGGCGTCCTCTTCCGCCTTCTTCGTCTCATCCTGACGCTTCTCGATGAACTCCTTGTTGGTGCTCTCGAGCTTGGTCAGAGTGCGGTGTTCCGGCCTTCGCTTGCGGAGCGCGACGAAGGCGTCGTCGCCCGCCAGGATGTCGACGCAGTTCAGGACGAACGTGACGTTATCGAGCTCGAGGTTCTCGGCCTTCTGCCGACGCAGCATGAAGAACTGCTCGGAGATGATGTCGAGGTCGGCGATGGCGATCGCGTTGATCTCGGCCGGCTTCGCCTCGTCCTTCTTGGCGGCTTCATCCTTCTTGGCAGCATCGTCCTTGGCCTTCTCGGCCGCGGGACGCCCCTGGATGCGGGCGGCCAGGGTGTACGCCGTACCCGAGGGGAAATGGCGTCGGTTCGGGTTCAGGCCCGACGGGCCCATGAAGCTTTGCTGGGACACCTCACTGAACGCGAGCGTGCCGCCCGAGTCATTCGTGCGGAGCAACGGTGTGAAGTCGAGCCCCGCCCCCCCCCGCTGTCGCAGCAGGCCAGGGAAGATCAGCACGACTTCCTGAAGCCCGGCGCTGATGTTCTGATCCGGGTTGAACGGATTCTCGGCGCCGCTCCCCTTGCCCACGAACACGACTTCCGGCGGCAGGTCGGCGAGATTCGGGTGCGGGTTATACGGGTTCCAGACGATGTCGCTCGCCGGCCAGTCGATCCCAAGGAGCTCCAGCAAGGGCCGGAGGTCCCCCTTCGGCTCGGGAGGCTGACCGCCGCCAAACGGGCCGCCGGGCGGCATCCGAGGGACCTCGGGGGCGATCTGCGGGTTCTCGAACGGGAACGGATCCAGGAAGAGCAGCACGGGCCCACCCTTGCGGGCGTAGTCGGTGAGGGTATCGATTTGTTTCTGCGTCAGCGAGGACGGCTGCGCCACGAGCAGGGCGTCGAGGTCCGACGGGATCGGCGTGTCGGGCGAGACCGAACTGACCTCGTACTGCTTCTTCAGCTCCGAGACGATCGACCACTCGGGGCTCTGCCCCATCGAGCGGAAGTCGAAATTCCCCATCAGCTTGGCGTCGGTGTTCAGGATCCCGACCTTCTTGCGCGCGGTCCGGGAGACGACGCGGATCGACCGGGTCAGCTCGTACTCGACCGGCAAGCCGCGGTCGAAGAACGGGATCACGACCTCTTCAAGCCCCGAGTTGAAGGCCACGCCGAGGTAGAACTCGGCCGAGGTCTGGCGGGCGTCGTCGGCCGTCATGACCCGACGCGGCTCGATGCCGAACTGCTTCTCGGCCTTGCGGGCCTCGTCGGAGTAGAGCTCGGCCTCGACGAGGTTGAGCCGGATGCGGTCCCCGCCCTTCGCGGCATACTCCTTGAGCAGGCCGACGAGATCCGCCTTGGTCGCCACGAACTCGCGAGGGACCTCGGGGCTGACATAAGCCTGAATGAAGACGGGTCGATCCTTGGGGATCTGGTTGATTGTCGCGATCGTCTCGGCCGAGAGCGTGTGCAGGCGTTCGACGCTGGTGTCCGCCCGCAGGCCGACGCGTCCGACGAGGGCGTTGAGGCTCGCCAAGGCGACGATGACCGCTGCGATCCGCACGATCGAGTGGACCCAGCGGCTCTGGCTCTGCTCGCCCCCCTTCCAGTTGCGCCGGCCCAGCAGGACCATGTTCACGTAGAGGAAGCAGGCGGCCAGCGAGAGGAAGTAGAAGACCCCGGCGATCGGGACGACCCCCGTGCCGAAGTCCTGGAACTGGGCCGGGACCGCGAGATCCTCGAGAGACCGCTTGAACGAGCCCCCGAACGGCGAGCCGACGATCCCCAGGAACACGGGGATGGCTCCGAAGACCGCACCGAGGATGAAGGCCACCGTCACGTTCGACGACAGCAGCGAGGCGACCATCCCCAGCGCGATGAGCATGACGCCCATCAGCCAGTAGCCGAGATAGGTCGAGGCGATGATCCCGAAATCCGGTTGGCCGAGCCACCGCAGGATGAAGACCTGGGTCAGCGAGAAGAGCAGCGCAACCGTGTAAATACCGACGGCCGCGAGGAACTTGCCCAGCACGACGTCGACGTCATGCGCCGGCAGGGTGAAGAGCAGCTCATCGGTCCCAAGCCTGCGTTCCTCGGCCCAGGTGCTCATCGTGATGGCCGGGATGAAGAAGAGCAGCAGGTACGGCATCCAGTCGTTCAGCGGCGCAAGGTTGGCCAGGTTGTTGGCGAAGAAGATGGGCTGCCAGAACGCGACCCACGCGCTGACGAAGACGAACAGGGTGATGAAGACGTATCCGGCCGGGTTGCTGAAATAGCTCGAGAGGTTCCGCTTGGCGATGGCCTTGACCACCTCGGGGCGGAACGGCAAGCCTCCGCCGGCCTT
Source organism: Singulisphaera chitinilytica (assembly GCF_049331405.1). NCBI lineage: Bacteria > Pseudomonadati > Planctomycetota > Planctomycetia > Isosphaerales > Isosphaeraceae > Singulisphaera > Singulisphaera chitinilytica. The sequence continues at coordinate 2,231,905 of NZ_CP186274.1, read as the reverse complement.
GGTGCTCCGGCTGGCGGGGGCGGGGCTGGTGGGTTTCTCTTTAGCGGTGGTCACCGTATCAGTCCTGAATCCGGAATGTTTCGAGGGGAGGTCCTATCGGCGTCGACATCGGCCGGGGCACGGGGCCAGACTCAGACCGGCTGCGCCGTGAGACGGTGGAACTGCTCTTCGAGGGTCTGACCTTCCTTGCGGAGGCCGCCCGGCTCGCCATCGAACACGATCTTGCCGTCGTGGATGAAGAGCACGCGGTCGGCGACCGGCTCGACTTCCTGGAGGATGTGCGTCGAGACCAGCACGGTCTTCGACTGACCCAGCTCTCGGATCAGCTTGCGGACCCCCCGGATCTGGTTCGGGTCGAGGCCGCTCGTCGGCTCGTCCATGATCAGGACTTCGGGATCATGCAGGAGCGCCTGCGACATCGACACGCGCTGCCGATACCCCTTCGAGAGCTTGCCGACCGGCTTGTAAGCGACCGACTCGAGCGAGCACTGGCTCAGGACCGCCTCGATCCGCTGCCGGAGGTAACTGCCGGAGAGCCCCCGTGCCTCGCCGAAGAAGACGAGCAGGCTGTGCGGGGTCATGTCCGGGTAGAGCGGGCCGTTCTCGGGGAGGTATCCGAGGTGCCTGGCCGCCTCGATGCGATCATCCTGCACGTTGATGCCGGCGATTCGAGAGGTGCCTCGTGTAGGCGCCACGAACCCGGTCAGCAGCCGCATCGTCGTGGTCTTCCCCGCGCCGTTGGGGCCGAGGAAGGCGACCACCTGTCCTTTAGGAATGGAGAAGGAGACATCCCGGACTGCGAGGAACGTCCCGTATTGTTTGGAAAGCCCTTGAGCTTCGATCATCAGCGGAGTGGACATACCCACCTTTATCCTCAAAAGACCACTCGGGCGAGTGCCATGGGTGTTCGAACGCGTTCGAGCCGCTTGGACCCGCCGCCCGACCAGGACCGAGCCGAAGATCACCGCTCCGCCGCCTCAACTGCGTCGACCGCGGAGCGTCAATTGGGCACATTATGCCGACCCCCCAGGCGCGACGCAACCGGCACGGCCTGCCTCCCTGAAGCCATTCGGATCGCGATCTACCCTTCCGTGCAAGACGATTCGCCCACCGATCATGCAGCGCGACCCTTCCCAGCGAACCCGCCGGGCTCTCCGCACCTTCTTCAGAACGCCGGGCGAAACCTCAGCCGCCACAACTTCGGGCTGAGGCTCCGATTCGTGCTACGCAGGGAACCCCGGGGTGGTTCGCGCACGCCCTCTCGCGTACCCTCGAGACGGTCCACATCGTGGCGACGTCGAGGCCGTCGAGGCGGTTCCGTTCGTCCCATTCTCCGAGATTACGCGCAACCTCGTCTTCATGGCAACGACCCTGCTTGTCGAGCACATGGGAGCATAGGATCGACCGATGCACTCATCGAAGCTACGCGGTGGCCTGATTGGCTGCGGATTCGTCTCCCAGCACCACATCGCGGCCTGGAAATCGGTCCCCGACGCCACCCTGGTCGCCCTCTGCGACCTCGACCCGATCCGGCTCCAGAAGGCCGCCGAGCAGGCCCCCGAGGCCCGCCTCTACGCCGACGCCGGGGCGATGTTCCGCGCCGAAATGCTCGACTTCGTCGAGATCTGCACGCGTCCCGACTCCCACCCCGCCCTCGTGGACCTCGCAGCCGCGCACAAGGCCCACGTCCTCTGCCAGAAACCCGCCGCGATCGATCGGGAATCGCTGCTCGCGATGATCGCGGCCAGTGATGTAGCCGGCATCCGGCTGATGATTCACGAGAACTGGCGTTTCCGCCCCTGGTATCGTGCCATGCTCGCTCAGATCGCCACGGGCTTGATCGGGCGTCCCTTGCGGCTCCGCCTCGCCCATCGCGACACCCTGGCCCTTCGTGCCGACGGTTTTTCGGATCAGCCCTATTTTGCCCAGATGCCCCGCCTGATCCTCTTCGAGATGGGTTGTCACCTCATCGACACGGCCCGTTTCCTCCTAGGCGAGGTCGTCGCGGTCACGGCGACGACCCGTCGTTTCGGCTCCGACCACATCGGAGAGGACATGGCCACCCTCGACCTCGACTTCGCCAGCGGCGCCGTCGGGCTCCTTGACATGAACTGGTGCGCCCCTGCCGAGACCGCTCGCCCCGAGTGGGCTCTGAACGAGACGGTCGTCGAGGGGACGCTCGGCTCTCTGCGAGTCCTGGCCGACGGCTCCCTGGAATGGCATGGTCTTCAGGGAGAGCGATCCTCTGCCCCGGTCGACCTTCCCCCGGCGGATCAGGTTTACCTCTCCGCATACGCGGCGACCCAACATCACTTCATCTCGGGCCTGATCGCGGGCACCCCGCACGAGACCTCGGCCCTCGACACGCTCAAGACCATGGACATCGTCTGGGCCGCCTACGAGTCTGCCGATGAACGGCGCACCATCGTGGTCCCCATCTTCCCCGGTTCGAGCCATGGCTGAGGTGGTGGGTATAGATACAAAGGCCCGGCCTGCATCTCGCAACTTGGACCAGTGTAAAACAGGGCTGTGGCACGAGTTCTTAAAAATTGGAGACTTTGGGGTTTTCTCAGCCCCCCTGCCCTCGTTAGGATATCGTCCGTGGGGTTGACCCAAGCCACTTGCACCCGTAGCTCAATTGGATAGAGCATCGGTCTACGGAACCGAAGGTTAGAGGTTCGAATCCTCTCGGGTGTACTGAAGACGGAAACCCTTGGGATGCCAAGGGTTTTTTGTTGCGCCGGCCGAATCCGGCTCCTTCCCTAGGCGTCGCCGTAGACGCTCTTCTATTACGTTCTATCCGGCGTTCAAAACCGGCCGACTGGCATCGATATAGATGCTACAGGTACAGTTGTGAGGTTTGGGTTATTTCTGTACAAGCGTCCATAAATTTCGAGCGTAGCGAAAACTCGCTGAAAATCGACCCATCGTCGCTGGTACGCCAACATCAGCGAGCCTGGTGCCAAAGGCAGGGCCACGGAGGTCTACACCATGCCGCCCATCGGGGAGCGTGACGAGGTCGGGTTCTGCATTGTTCCCGAGCGTGGAGGCGGTGCGGCGATACCGGGCCTTCATCGCTCGGCGAGGGCCTCGGCGAGCTGGCGGCTGGACCAGGTCCGGTCCTCGGCCATGAATCCCTTCAACTCCGCGGCCACGCGCTCGCGACTGGCGGCGTCGGGCGCGGGGCCGGTGCGGCGCGGGTAGAGCGCGGCGGTCCCCCGATCGAGGAAGTCCTTGAGCAGGTCGCGGACGGCCTGGCCCTAGCGGCCGAGGTGGGCGGCGATCCTGGGTGCCGACCACCCGGCGTCGGCGAGCGTGAGCATCTCGATGCGGCCGCGGACCTTGGGTGGCAACGACTTGCGTCGCAGCGTGTTGAGCCCCTCGCGGATGCGGTCTTCGAGGTATATGCGGATCATAACGGAATCATGGGGAAACCGAGTTCAGGTGCTTAGGGCGCCAACTCCACGATGGACTCGGCCGACGAGGCGAGCCCGACGACGTTGTGACGCAGGAACTGGCGTCTCTTCCCGCCGACCTCGAGCGAGAACGAGTACCAGTCGTTGCCCAGTAGCTTGATGTCCTTCGCCTCGCTGGGGAGGCCCAGGGCGTCGGCGATGCGGTTGGACTCCGGTGCTCTAGGCTTCCGCATCCACACGCCCAGGCCGATCGCCAGGACCGCAGCCGCCGTGCAGATGAGCAGCCCGTCCCTCCTCAATCGCGACCTCGCCCATTCCAGCAATGGCATGCCATTCCGTCCCATCGTCATTCAATTGGATGTTGCAAGAGTCCTAAGCTCAACCTACGGCCGTTCGACCCTGCTGGCAAGCCTGTCCAGTGATTTTAGCTGAACCACTCATCATCCGTCGGGCTTTCGCAAAGCTCCTCGACGGACGCGGCCCTGATCGGCAGCCGGAGCCCACTCAGCCCGTCGATCACATGGTCGCGATCACTCGCGGCCCGATGCGATGCACCGACCACCTCCCCGGCTCCTCCCTCGCCTCGTAGGACCGCCTCCATCGCCGCGTCGTACCGCGGATGATCTCGCAGGTCAGCGGCACGTCCTTCGGTCCCGGCACCGTCGTGCTCTTGCGCTCGAACCTGGGTGTGAAAAAGGCCATCCTCGCCCCCATGAATCGGTCAGTTGAGGGGGAGGAACGGTGAGGTGTGGGTCAGGCGAGCTTGAATCCCTGCGACTTGCTGCGGGCAGCTTACTGGATCTGCTTGGGCCTCAAGGCCAGGAGCTGACTTTTGTCTTCCGGCAATGGCACATAGTGCATGCTGCCGATCGTCTTTGTGTGCTCGGCGCGGGAGCCCTCTGGAGCCTCCACTATCGCGATCAACCGATGGCACTTCGGCAGTGTCAGGTGCAGGCTGCCGACGGGAGCCGAGTAGATTCGCACGACCAATGGAGGGGCCCTTTCCGCAAGAAATTCGAGCGATAGGGTATTCCTGGACACTGCAGTGGCAACGTGCATGTGCTTCCTCGGCAAGGTCAACGAGGAAACATCCCGAAATCTTTGGACTGCCGATGCGGCCGAGGAGAAGACGCGCAATCCGCAAAGCGGTCACGCTCACGCCTACTGACTGCTTGAAGGATGGAAGTGCTTTGCTGCCGGGGTGCCATGAGAAACTTGGCATTTACAACGACGCTATGGACAGGTGATCATTGCCAGAATCATTTTGTTCTGACACGACCACCGAATCCTTGAGCAAGATTCCAATGCCGAGGCTTACAGGCAAATCCGGGGGCAGGAACGGCAAGAAATGGGTAGATCGCTATCTGGATGTCGACATTATAGGAGAAAATGTTCACCTTAGCATTAGGGATGATCCAAGAGCGAGCAGGCCGCAAGAAGCGATCGTGTTGCCGCTGCGAGATCTCAGAGCCAGGATAGATCCAAATCGAGGCCAGCTTTACGGGCCCGCCCCAGGAAATCTGGGGCGCACTGACCAAAATAAGCCGTGTCAAATATGGGCTATCCCGTCGACCATCCAATTGGAAATCGGTTCGGGCAGTCCGTGGTTCATCGAGGTCAGTTGGCACGAGCTGGAAGACATCCTCAGCACAGCCCCTTAGCCCGCGCCTTAAGGCTGCTTAGCTCGCGTCAGGGAGATGGGGTGGTAGGCTCAGGGCAGTCCTATAAGCCGAGTGGCGAGCGTGAAACGTATTCGCCGAGATGGCTCGATGACCAGATTTGACGATCACGATATCCCCGGCTCATCGGCTTCCTCGCCGCCTGGGTCGTGGATTAGGGCGATGCGGTCAACATCGCCTCGATCGGGCCTTCGTTCGGTGGCTGGCAGTTCGTCGTCAAGCGACCCGACTCGGGCGACCCGCCGGAATGTTCACCGCGACTGTCGATCGGCTCAAGGCCTCGATCTGAGATCGGTTCCCGTGCCTGGACGTCGGCCTCTTCGTCGTATCGTCGGACTCGGAGTTGGAGTCCTGGCTCGACCTCGACAAGAGCATCAGGTTCGGGCGATCCACGCCCTGGCCTAATGTCCGGCGCAACTGATCTCCAGGCTCCTCCGACCCAATCGATACATCTCCGCGTTCCTTGGGCGCAATTCCGCGGATTGGCCGATGGCAATCGGCTCCGGGCGACGATCTTCGGGAGAGCCACCGGAATCATTGCTCCATGAAAAGGAATGTGGGATGGGCCGCCTCATCATCCTTGCGCTCGCCTGCCTCCACCTGACGGGGTGCAGCATCTTGAAACGCGTCGACACGACCATCGCCGAACTCGATAAGGCGAATTCGCTGCTTTCCGGCACGAACGGCCAGATGTCCGTCATGAATCAGCAGATGACGGACACGCGGGCCTTGATGGTCGAGTCGAATCGGCTGATCGTCGAATCGAGCCGTCAGGTGGCGATCAGCATCTCCAAGGTCGTCGAGTCCAACGCCAAGATCGACGAGTCAAACCGGAACATGACGAGCATGATCGAGAAAGTGGTTTCATCCAATGAGAAGATGGACGACACGAACAAGAACATGAAGGCGACGATCGAGCTGATGACCGAGATGAACAAGAACGTCGCTCGCAGCAACGCCCTGATGACCGAGATGAACGAGAAGCTGGGGACCATGACGAAGGTGATGGAGAAGATCCCTGGGCTGAAGCCCTGACCCGCCGTCGGTACTGCTGTGTTCGGGGACGGTCGCTAAAGAATAGGCCGCCTTGTGAAGGGATAGGGACGCGTCATCCCCTCCGGGGCGGCCTCCCGCGGCCGGGAGTCGGAGTGTGGCGAGGCCCTTGCCACGCATGGAGTGCCTTCGGCCCACGGCATTTCCAGAGGAATCCCCCTGGCGTTAGAAGATTTGGCTTTCAAAGACGTGTCACGGTTACTAAAGTCCAGGAGTTAAGGACGGCGCTGCCTCTGCCTTTCCTACCCGTCGGGGGTCTCCCCACCTCCGGGTTACAGGACGTCCCGAGTATTCGGCTATGGAGGCCTCAACCTATGATTATCTACCTCGTCTACGCGGCCTTGATGGCTGCCCTCCTGGTCTCGGTATCTAGCGTTCTCTCCTTGACCAGATCCCTCCTCTCTCGGGACCACTGCTGTCCGCGCTGCCACAATTCGCTGTCGCTCAAGCGCGAGCCCCGCAACAGGTTCGATCGATTCATCGGGCGATTCGTCGACTCCAGGCGATACAAATGCTTGGTGTGCCGGTGGGCGGGCTTGCTGCGACGTCAGCCTGCCCCGTTGATCGCCAGCCCGGACCTCGGGGTCGATGACCCCTTGGTGTCGGCCCGCTAGATTTTCAGCACTTCCCGCCGTCTACCAGCATGAGTCGACGGTCGCGGCCGACTGGCTACCGGGCAGCGGACAGCGCCTTGCAGCGGGGCCTTGCCCGGTAGAACATTCGTGTCGAGGGGCTGCTGTGCCTGCGAGCGATCCCACCAGAACTGCTTGGCCTTCCACAGGCGGTCGTCGATGTCCTTGCGCCCGAACGAGTTGGCGGACATATTGTTAGCGCCCCCGATCTCCCTATGTTCTCAGTGGCCCGAAGCACGGGCGGCGGATTCCCTGGCGGAGGGTCGTGATCATCATCCCGGGCGTCGGAATTGCCGATGCCGAGCTCGCGGGCGACCTGCAATCCCGGGAGGTTCAGCCCCTGAGTTGTAAGCAGGCGATCCAGGCCCGCAACGGCCGGTGATGGCCCGCGAAGACGGTGCCGGTGAGGTCGTCGAACCGCTTGCGGGAGCCGCGGCACTCATCGAGCCGACGCTCGGGCTTGGTTTCGTCGCGGCCATTCCTGACGACCGAGGCCGATTCGCAGGAGGGGCAGGCGACGCCATCGGGTCACCGCATATCGCGGACGGTTTGGAAGCACTTGGCGTCGTTGAAGAGGTCCTGGATATTCACCATGATGGGGCCTCGCAGGTCCATTCGCGGCAGCAGCGATCAAAGATGCCCGAGGCCCTCGATCCTAGCGGATCCGTATGCCGAACGCCCCAACACCCCGGGAATCGTATTGAGCCTCGAGAAATTACCACTCGCCTGGTTTAAGAGTCCGAAGTGAGCGCACCTAAGTATTCAGAGACTGCGTCGTCTTCCCTCGACGGGCCGAGATGTCGGCCCAAGGGTGCGGGCCGTCCCACGCAGGCACGACCGCGACACGGGACAAATCCCATGCAGAGTGATAAGGCGGACGTCCTGATGGTGTATCCGGCGGCCCAGGCCAGGAGCGATAGCTCGAGCGGGGCCGGGATGGCCCGGTGGACCATCCATCCGTCGGGCGACGCGGCAGCAGCGTCGTTGGGCTCGGGGCAGACGGAGGACGACGCCTGGTCGGCCGCCGTCCGGAGGCTCCTCGATGAATCCGCTACGAGGCGATGAGGCCGGTGCCCTTGGACACCTGGCGAAGTCCGACGAGCGGACCTCGCCAGGGATTGGTTCAGGCCTTTGGCGGGCGGAAGTCCTCCACGAAGATCGCGTCACCGGCCTCGCCGCGAGGCCTTCCGGCGCGAGGGTTTCGTCAGCCGGGCGATGCCCTCGCGGGCGTCGGCCATGCTAAAATCGACCCGGGTGGCGCCGAGGCTCACGAGACGCTCGGCGGCCGACGCGGCCCCGCCCGTCTCGCCCCAGCGTCCCACGACGAGCGGGGTGTCCGGGAACCGGGTCCGCAATTGCCTCACCAGGACGCGGGCCGTCGACAAGCCTTCCGGGGGGATGTGCGAGACGACGATCAGCCCCGGGGCTAGCCCGGCGACGCTCTCGACGGCCTGCTGGGGAGAGTCGGCGGGCTCGATGATCTGCATCGAGCAGCCCAGGGGCTCCAGCACCTGGCCGAGCATCTTCAGGGCCAGGGAATCTGAGGTGTCCTGGGCAGCGAGGCCGACGACCGCGATCGACTTGGGGACCTTGGGCTTCGGGGCCGGCCTGGCCTTCCCGTCTGCCGCGGCCGTCGCGTCCTCGGGTGCCTCGTCGAATCCGTCAAGGATCTCGCCGATCACGTCCCACACGAACTCCTGCCCCTCGTCGTCAAGCTCGTCGCGGGCAGCGTCCAACTCGGCGCGGATCAGGGTCGGGATGAGGATCCGGTCGTAGAGCTCCTCACGCGACATCTCCTTGAGTGCCGCATCGACCACCTCGACGGCCCCCGGCTGGTCCGAAGCCACGAGCCTCTGGTAGAGCCGGAGGTGGGGCTCGAGCTCGACCTCCTCGCCCAGCAAGGTCGCGAAGAAGCGGAGACTCGGTACGTATTTGCCGAGGACGGCCAGGAAGACGGTCAAGGGCGTCGACAGGAGCAGCCCCGTCGTGCCCCAGAGCCAGGTCCAGAACATCGCCGCGACGAGAAGGCCAAGCGCCGAGACTCCCGTGGTCTTGCCGTAGATGATCGGCTCCAGGAAGCTGTTGAGCGCGACCTCGACGACGCCGAAGAGGGCCAGCACCTCGAGCACCTGGGTCCATCCGGGGAAGTGGGCGAACGAGAAGACCACCGGCAGGATAAAGGCGATGGCCGGCCCGACGTAGGGCACGAACCGGAGCATCGCGGCCAGGCAGCCCCAGAGCAAGGCATAGGGTACCCCGATCGCGGCCAGCCCTAGGCCGATCACCAAACCGAAGCCGGAGTTGACCAGCGCGAAGGTCGCCAGGTAGCGGCTGATCCGCTGGCCGATCTCCTCCATCGTCTTCGTGGTCAGGTTCACCTGACGCCGGCCGAAGAGGCCGACAATCCGGTCGCTGATGTCCTTGTGCCCCATGAGCATGAACAGGACCAGGATCAGCACGAAGCTCCCCACGCCGAGGGCCTCGAGGTACGGGCCGGTGGCCGCCCGGAGGCGTTCCTGGAAGGAAGGTTGGGAGACCACCTGGACCTTCTGGATGGGGACCGCCTCGTCGGACCCTTCGGCGGGCGGCTTCTCGATCTTGGCGGTCACCTTGTCGGCCAGGTTGGCGAGCTTGTCGGCCGCAGTCTGCTGGCCCGGCTTGATGAGCCGCCTGACCTTGGCCTCGATATTATCCTGGTAGTTGGGCAGGCGGTTCGCGAGCGAGGTCAGCTGGTTGCCCACGACGTAGCCGATCCCGCCGAGCAGGCCCAGTGTGAGGACGACCGTGAGCACGACCGAGAGGGCGCGGGGCAGCCCGATGCGTTGCAGCAATCGGACGGCCGGAGTCAGGGCGAAGCAGAGGAGCACCGAGAGGGCCAGCGGCTTCAGTACCTCGCCGGTGAAGTACATGAAGGCGATGATCGCGAAGATCAAGAATGTCAGCCGAAAGGGATCGGCGGAAGACGATAGCTTCCGGGACGAAGGCATGGGTGATGAGCTCGCTGATAGGTTGGGTTTTCCGAGTTGTAGGATGTCCCCGCCTTCATTCGCAAGCGGCATGCCGAATTCAACAAGTGATCGCTGATGCGTGGTTGGCCATGGGCAACATTCTATCAAACCTGGTTAATGCAATGAGGCCCAGGGATCCCGATCGATTGTGGAGTTTCGAGCGATCTCCGCACTGGTGTTGAGTGGTTTTTTTCTTTTTCACGTCAGTATTCCACTGGCTTTACGTCCGCGAGCACGTGTCCCCATGATTCGCCTCCGAAGTCGAGTCGGGCATTCAAGGAGGGCTCTCGTCATGTGCGTCTGTACAGGGTCGAGTTCGGGCGTCCTCTTCGGTACGCCGTTTAGCAACTCCCTGATCACGCTCGCGGGCACGGGCGACACCGACAACGTCACCACGGTCAATTCCAAGCTCGCGAATATCGCATCGATGAGCGTCAGCGTCGCGGGAGTCGGCAAGACCTCGCTACCCCGGGACGATTAGGCTTAGCCACATCGGTTTCAGCCGAGACATACCCGCGTCCTCAGATTCGTTCTTTTCGAGATTTTGCGCCCTGCTTCAGCGGCCAAGACTTGGAGAGCGATTTCGCCCTCACTCCCACCTCTCGCTGTTACGGCAATTGCCAATTCGCCACGAGCTATCGTGGCTACTTCCAGTTGTGAGCCCCGAATAACGACGCGAAATTCCTCGCCAAACTCACCCCGGTTCCCGAACCGCCGCCGTTCGCCTTCGACTGCGCGGCCGGCGTGGACCTCCTGCTCGCGCGGAAGAGACTGAACCGCGAGGCCTGAGTACCATTTATCCTGCTGCAACCTGCCTCGGCCCTCTCCATTAATTCGGGGGCCTTTCCATGCGAGGCGAGAGGAAGACTCATGTCTTGTTCGTCCAAACTCGCCCACTTGTATAAGATCGATTAACTTTGAATTAATGCATGAGCAAGGTCCGGAAGTCCTGGCTCGCCCCACGCCTTTTCGATGCTCGACTCGCCGATAATCGGCGCCGTCGAGGATCGCCTGGTTTGTGGCTTTAGGCTTGCTGACCTTCGAAGACATCAGGATCGCGTCGCCGGACAGCTTGTGTCCAGATCTGGCTAAGAACTGTCCATATCCTTCACATTATTAACGCCCCAGGAGGCTGTAAAGGATTCCATAGTCGGCACTTGAGTCAGCTACGCGACTTGGTTCGCGAATTGCTTGGGAGCACGGCCAGCTCCGCGAGTTCACTCCGCCAACCAAGGATGCCTCCCTCCATGATTCTCCAACTTACCGGATTTGGAGCCGGCCGCCGCAAAGCCTTCACGCTGATCGAGCTGCTCGTCGTCATCGCGATCATCGCCGTGCTGATCGGTCTGCTCCTGCCCGCCGTGCAGGCCGCCAGAGAGGCCGCCCGCCGCACCCAGTGCACAAACAACATCAAGCAGATTCTCCTGTCATTCCACAACCACCACAACAACTACAACGGGTTCCCGCCCGTCCGCACCGAGACGCCGAACTATGGCTGGTGCGTCAACCTGATACCGTTCCTCGAGCAGCAGGTCCTCTTCAACGCCTTCAACCTCAACAGGAACTTCTACGACTTCGACAACCAGACGGTCTCGCACTGCGGGCTCCAGGTCTTCTCCTGCCCGTCCGGGCCGCTGGGCATCCACGACGTCGCCCTGGCCCTGGGTTCGACCTCGTATGGCACGAGGGGGACCGTAGGCGACTACAAGGCGAACCACCTGCTCAACACGCAGTATCAGGTCAATGGCGCGGCGGGCAATCCCGTCCTGCTGCGGGCGGGTCAGTATCAACCGATCGCCGCGATCACCGACGGGACCTCGCAGACGACCATCGTCCACGAGCAGGCGGGCCGCCCCGACTGGTATCTGAAAGGGTGGAAGAAGCAGCCCAACGTCACCGGGCTGACCAACGTCTACTGGTGGGACTGCTGGGCGTCCTATTCCCACTTCACCTATCAGGGTTACGCGGCCGACGGCAAGTCCGCCGGCTGGGCCTGCGCCGTCAACTGCAACAACGGCCAGGGGATCTATGGGTTCCATCCGGGGGGTGCCAACGTCGGCTTTTGCGACGGGAGCGTCCGGTTCCTCAAGGAGACGGCGGCGGTGCGGATCGTCTTCGCCCTGGCCACCAGGGACGGCGGCGAGCCCCTCTCTGCTTCCGATTATTGAGCCGAACGGCCTCACCCGATCAACCCGAGGAGGGTCGAACTCGATGATTCCCGATGTCTCGCGCACGGCCATGGTCGCCGCGATCCTGGCCCTCGCCCCCGGGTGCGGAGGGCCGGATGAGGCCGGGCCGGCGGTCTACCCGGTCTCTGGCAAGGTCCTCGTCGACGGCAAGCCCGCCGCCAAGGCCCGCATCTCCTTCCATCCGTCGAGATCCGCGGGCGGCTCATCCGCCCCTTACGCGGTCTCGGGCGACGACGGGACGTTCCGGCCGACGACGCTCTTCGCCGAGGACGGAGCGCCCGCGGGCGAGTATTCGCTGTCGGTCATCTGGCCGGCCATCACGGTGGACCACGGCGAGGAAGTCGACGGCCCCGATCGCCTGCGCGGCGGCTACAGCAATCCGCAGAACTCGGGCCTCAGGGCAACGATCAAGGAGGGGGAGAACGAGATCCCCACGCTCCAGCTCAAGACCAGGCGTTGAGATCCGACGGACACCAACGGGACGACCAGAATGACGAGCACCATGTCGACATCGCCCCTATCCCCGGCGCCCGCACGCGAAGCGGCGACCATCACCCCGGTACGCGTCGAGGGGGTGACGAAGCGATTCCGCCAGGGGGATTCCCAGGTCGAGGCCATCAAGGACGTCAGCCTGACGATCGGGCAAGGCGAGTTCGTCGCCATCATGGGCGCGAGCGGCTCGGGCAAGAGCACGCTCCTCCACGTGATGGCCGGGCTGACCCGGCCGGAGGCCGGCCGCGTCGAGATCGACGGGGTCGACCTCGCCACGCTGTCCGATTCCAGGCTCACGCATTTCCGACGGCGCAGGATCGGCCTGGTCTTCCAGGCCTTCAACCTGATCCCGACCTTGACCGCCGAGGAGAACATCACACTGACGCTCCTGACCGAGGGCCGGCGCGACCTCGCCGCCCAGCAACTGGGACCGCTCCTCGAACGCCTCGGTCTCATGCACAGGCGTCGCCACCGGCCCGACGCCCTCAGCGGCGGCGAGCAGCAGCGTACGGCCATCGCCCGGGCGCTGATCGCCGACCCGGCCCTGGTCCTCGCCGACGAGCCGACCGGCAGCCTCGACTCCATGTCCGGACAGAATATCTGCAGGCTGCTGCGCGAGCTCTCCGAGGAGCAGAACCGCACGATCGCAGTCGTGACCCACGAGCCGAGCGTGGCCGTCTGGGCCGAGCGCGTGGTGGTCATGAAGGATGGCCATGTCCTCTCCGAGTTCCGCACGGCCGACTTCAAGGATGCCCAATCCCTGGCCGCCCATTACCAGGATGTCGTCAATGCACCGACCAAGGCGGAGGCCTGACCGACCATGACCCGAGACGAACTCCGGATCGTCGCCAAGCTGGCCCTGGCACAGGCGACCAGGCATCCCGGCCGCGTCCTGCTCACGAGCCTCTCCACGATCGCGGCGGCCTGCATCGTGGTCTGGGTCGTCAGCGGCTATGACGCCATGGTCGGGGAATTCGGCAACCTCGGCGAGGAATACGTCGGCCGCTACGAGATGCTCCTGGTCCCAGCACGCGACGCCCAAAGCTTCGCGGAAGGGCGGCCTGTGCCCCGCATCCAGGACGAACTGCTCGAGGAGATCCGCCGCGACCCCGCAGTCGCGCTGGTCGACCCCGTCTTCGAGACCCCGTCGAGGGTTTCGAAGCCGGGCTCGCCGCCGACCCGATCGGGGCTGGCAGACGGCTTGCCGGACCTCCCGCCACAGCTGACGCCGGGGCCCCGCCCGCGTCCGGCCCGATCATCATGGGGGGCAAGTCCCAGCTCAGGACGCTCGCCCGGTCGCCGATCCTCGTCGGCACCGACTCCAAGGAGCCGCTCCACCGCGTGCTCGAAGGGCGCTGGTTCGACCCCGCCTCCCCGGGGCTCAAGGAGGGCGCGATCACCAGGGACTCGGCCGATCAGCTGGGGATCAAGGTCGGGGAGGAGGTCTCGGCCGGTGCGGGCGGGTTCGGCGCTGCGAGGGGGGCGGGCCCGCTCAAGATCAAGGTCGTCGGGATCGTCGAGCAGCCCAAGCGGCTGCCCGGGCCCAAGTTCATGGTCGGTCTGCCCCCGTCGCGTGAGGGTGCGCTCCAGGGTGGACCGGCGAGTCATGCCCTCTACGTGCCCAAGGAGGTCGCCAGGGCGGCCTCGGTCGCGCCGCTCCGGCCGAGCTATGCGGGTATTGTGCTCAGGTCCGGGGCCAAGGCCGATGATTTCCTCGCCCGTTGGGGCATCCCCCTCGCGAAGCGGGAGCCCTCGATGCAGATCCGGACGCCGCAGAGCGTCGACAGCGAGGTCGACGACAGCACGACGTTCGAGACTCTACGCATCCAGGCCTACTCGGCCATGGGGATCTCGCTGCTGGCCGCGCTGTTCATCATCTTCACGACCCTGAGCATGGGGGTCGACGAGCGGATCAGGCAATTCGCCATGCTCCGGGCCGTGGCCCTTTCGAGGGGCCAGGTCGCGCTGATGGTCGTCCTCGAAGGGGTCATGCTGGGCCTGGTCGGCTGGGGGGGCGGCCTACTCGCCGGCCGGGGGCTGATCGTCGCGATGGCCAGGATTCGGCCGGAGTCCGTCTCCGAGGGGGCGACCCTGGGGACCTGGAGCGTCCTGCTCTCCGGGGCGTGCGCACTGGGGGGATCGCTAGCGGCCTCCATCCTGCCCGCATGGCGGGCGACCCGCGTGGCGCCGCTCGAGGCGATGGTCCCCCGTCCGGCCCTCGCCTCCCGGCGGCTCTCGGCCCTGCTCGCCGCCGCGGGCCTCCTGCTGATCGCGGTCAATCCGCTCGTCGTCTTCTTCGTGCCGATGCCGGACACGGCGCGGTACGGGATCTCGGCCGCGGTCGGCTGCACGGCCATGGCGATCGGCTTCGTGATGCTGGCCCCATCTGTCGTCGCGGCCACCGAGCGGCTCCTGGGCCCGATCCTGGCGAGGTGCCTCGGCCTGAACGGTCGGCTCCTCGCCACGCAGCTCTCGTCGAACATGGGCAGGACAGTCGGCACCGCCGTCGCCATGACGATCGGCCTGGGCCTCTTCGTCGCCATGCAGACCTGGGGCTATTCCATGCTCGCCCCCTTCACCCCGGGAGACTGGTCGCCCGATCTCGTGGTCTCGATGGGCCCGGCCGGCGTCCCCGAGTCGGAAGTCGACGCGGTCCGGCACGTCCCGGGGCTGGTCCCCGAGCGGTTCCTCCCCCTGGCCGTCAAGCAGGCGAAGTTCGAGGGGGATCCGACGGGCTACAAGGTTCGAGCCTCGTCCACCCGCCAGGACAACTGCGTGATGATCGGGGTGGATCCCGAGGCGGCCTTCGGGGGCGACGATCCCGTGTTCGACTTCGGATACGCCGAAGGGACTCGTGCCGATGCCATCGCCCGCCTCAAGCGGGGCGGCCGGGCCTGCCTCGTGCCGGATCACTTCGCGAGGGAGTCGGGCCTGCACCTCGGGGATAAGTTCGGGGTGATCCCCCCGGGCGGCCCCGCCCACCCCCTCGAGTACGAGATCGCCGGCGTGGTCTCGATGCCCGGATGGCACTGGATGACGAAGGTCGGCTTTCGCCGGGGCCGGGCGGCGGGGCTGATGTTCGCACCGTACGAGAGGATCAAGTCCGACTTCAAGGTCGACCGGATCTCCATGTTCTGGGGGGACACGTCCGGGGCCCGCTCGGAGGACCAGATCAAGGCAAACCTCGAAGTCATCGCGAAGAGCGGCTCCGATCATAGGGCGGCGGCGGAGCCGACACCGGAGGGCATGCGGCAACCCCCGGGGCCCCGGAGGATGCCCGCGGCATCGGTCACGCTCCGGTCCGCGGAGGGCGTCAGGACCCAGATCCGCCAGCGTGCCGACAACATTATCTGGGCTCTGAGCGAACTCCCTCTGATTACGCTCCTGGTCACCTCGCTCGGCCTGGTGAACACCGTCCTGTCCTCGATCCGGGCCCGACGCTGGGACATGGGAGTGCTGCGGGCGCTCGGCGTGACTCGCCTGGGGCTCTTCAAGCTGATCGTGGCGGAGACCTTCCTGATCGGAGTGGTCGTCTGCGTCCTGAGCCTGGGCTTCGGGGCGATGGCCGGCTACTGCGGGACGGGAGTCACCCGTTACATCAACATACGTGGCGGCCAGCACACGCCCCTGATCATCCCCTGGTCGAAGCTCGCGGTCGGCTTCGCGATCACGCTCGGCCTCTGCTTCCTCGCCTCGCTGTGGCCGGCCTACCGGACCGGCAGGGCGGAGCCCCTGAAGCTGCTCCAGGCGGGAAGGGCCGCGGCCTGATCCAGGGCGGGCCGAGGAGCTCCGCAAGGCCCTGAACGTCCCGAAGAGGGAGACCCGCGGGATAGCCTGGGAGTTCGTCCATGGTCTCCTGAGAGAGGTCATGGAGCAGGATGGGCGGCTGTCCGGGTCTCTCTCTACGATCAGGAGTTGAAGGCCGTCGTGCACGAGCTGCGACGCCGGGCCAGCCTACCCCGGCAGGGACTGGTAGCTGGAGCTTCTGGCGGATGCGTCGCCCTGGTAGCAACCGGGCTGACGAAGACCGTCGCCTCAAGGGTGGTGCCCATGGGCACCGGCCCTTGCTTCTGTCACCTCATGGTCGGTGCAACTTGCTGAAATGTCACAAACGAGCTACTCTAACGTAACTCGTTGACCCACGGCGCTTTCGTGACCGCACCGAACCAAGATACCTTGGTGAAGATCAAGGTATTTCGCCTCGCCATGGGAGTTACGACCCTCGCGAGGCGTCTATGTTTGCGGTGGGGGGTGGTCTCGGCCATCGAGGATCGCTCTGCACGAAGCCGACGATCATGCCAATGGCAGACCGCACTGTGCTCCCGCCCTCGGACTCGCGAGAGTTCTTCCAGAAGACGATCGATTCCCTCTTGGGGCACATCGCGATCCTCGACCGCGAGGGCGTCATCGTCTCCGTGAACCGGGCATGGGACCAATTCGCATTCGCCAACGGGCTGGACGCGGACCGGTGTGGTCCGGGCGTCGATTACCTCAGGACATGCGACGAGGCCTCGGGCAACGACGCCGAGGAGGGTGCACAGGCGGCGGAGGGCATCCGGGACGTGTTGGCGGGGAGGGTTCCCGATTTCGAGCTCGAGTATCCCTGCCATTCCCCGAGCGAGCGCAGGTGGTTCACCGTCAGGGCCTCGCGATTCGCGATGGACGGCGAGGTATATGTGGTCGTCTGCCACGACAACATCACGCGGAGGAAGCTGAGCGAGCTCATGGTCATGGACATGAATCGCTCCCTGGAGTTCCAGGCGAATCACGACGGCCTGACGGGGATCCCCAATCGACGTGCGTTCGACAATACCTTCGGGAGGGAATGGTCGGCCCACCTCCGGGCCCGCAGCTTCCTCTCGGTCGCCATCCTCGACATCGACTTCTTCAAGCAATTCAACGACCGCGAGGGGCATCTGGCCGGCGACGACTGCCTCCGCCTGATCGCCCAGGTCATCGCGTCCAGTTTGAACGGCGAGGAGCACTTCGCCTGTCGCTATGGGGGCGAAGAGTTCGCGCTCATCCTGCCGCACAGGGGGGTGGACCCGGCGGCGAGGGTCGTTCGAGACATCCAGATGAAGGTTCGTGAGTTGCAACTCCCGCACCCGGCCTCGCCCGTCGGCGGGGGCATCCTCACCGTGAGCGCCGGGCTCGCGACGACCGTCCCGGACGAGGACGTCACGGCCGCCCAGGTGCTCGAGCAAGCGGACAAGGCTTTGTACCTCGCCAAGTCGCTGGGCCGGGACAAGCTCGTCCACGCGATCCGATGATCGATCGGACCCTCTCCGCTACTCATCTACCCCCTTTGTCATTGAAATTTCAAATTTGCTCACATGTGGATTTATTTGGTGTCGGGATCTTGGTCGTTCGAACGCCTTTTCAGCACCGGCCCGACTTGTTCCGATGTCTGCCTGAAGCGATATCCAGCACAGGACGGACACCGTGGCGAATCTCGATATCAACTTCGACGAGCCGAGGTGTACCTTTCCGAAGGCTCCGTCAGGAGTCTCCATGTTCAACCAAGTCTATGGAGGAGCAGCCCGCGCAATTCTGATTTGAGACGATCCTCGAAGATCGCCAGCTCCATAGACATGTGACGATCCGGGAGCGGCCGAACTGCTCGTGGCCAAAGAAGTCTTCAAAGTCCCTGCGGGCACTCGCGTCAGGCTGCTCGAGAACCGAGATACGAGTTACGAGGATCGCATCCTCGATGGTGAGCATTCCGGCAAATCGGCCTGGGCCAGTGCGGGTTGACTCTCTGGCATAGGGGGCCCACAACCCTTGGAACAGAAACGTACGCTAAGCCTCGCCTCCATTTCCATTGTGAATCGCACCCCTCCATAGGGTTGATCTGAGGTCGCGAAGGACATCGTTGATAATCGGTATAGACATCATAAAATGATTGATTGAACATAGTGGGAATTATCGGATTGTGCCGCGGCATCCGTCGCCAGGCCCCGCCCGCCGGACGTCGACACGAACCAAGGCCGGGCCGTACCCGCTACTTCCCGGCGTCTGAGCGATCGGATCGGGATCGCGGGGCCGCTCCGGTCACCGTGCCATCATCTCGTCTTGAGGGAAACCTCGGCCTCGGCGTCAACCTCCTCCGGGATATCGCGGACGTCGAGCCAGAGGAAGATGAGACTAAGTCCGGCCGCGATCACGAGGAGCCACTCGCCCGGCTTGTTCCACCACGCGATCATGCCTCCCACCGAGAACGCCAGGGCCACTCCGAGGATCATCAGGGAAAGCAAGCGGTGGAACCGGCCGACGTCGCTCTCGTGGAACGCGGCGAGCGAACGGTAGACGCGACGGCCATGGTCGTGCGGAGTGCAGAATTCCTTGAGCACGCACTCGCTGCAAGTTGAGGCCGGTGCCTTGTAAATGGCCAGTCTATTGCGGCCGTCGAACGTGTCCAGGGTGAGCAACTGCCCCTGCGGACACTCGTAGCGGTCGAGCTCCACGTCGTAGGCGAAGCCGTCATGGGCGTACCGCTGGGCGCGATGGAAGTGGGCCCTGGCCAGAGACTCCAGTGCCCAGCCCCCGACCCAGAGCACAAGCATGTACGCCAGCAGGAGGACTAGCCCGAGGTCGAGTGTGAGGCCAAACACGGTCAGCGTTGGCAACATCAGAGTGACCCCCAGGGTCGGGCGATCCGGGCTCAGTGCTTGGCGACGGCCCCGGCCGGAGTAACCTCAGTATAAAGAGCGGCTTCGAGGAGTTTCCCCGTCTGCTCTACCGGGGTCATGGTCTTTCGCGTCCGTAAGGCGACTTTGAGGGTCAGCCAGACGAGCGGGGCCGAGCCGGCCATGAATACAAGGTCGCCCGGCATTCGCGCCCACGAGAGCCACGGGTAGTTCTTGAACCACTCGGTCCGGGCATGCCAGTAGCCGTTGGTCACCACGTCGCCGAGTTGGAGCACACCGAGCGGGAACAGGTGCCCGAGGATCATCAGCATCAGGCCAACGTTCGTCGCCCAGAACGAGAACCTCACGATCCCCTCGCTCCAGTCCTCGGGGCGGGCCAGGTAACGCGTGCAGAAGACCAGCAAGGCCAGGGCCAGCATGCCGTACACCCCCATGAAGGCCGCGTGGCCGTGGTTCGAGGTCAGGATCGTGCCGATCTCGTAGTAGCTCACGACCGGTAAGTTGATCAGGAACCCGAACACCCCTGCGCCGAGGAAGTTCCAGAAGCCCACGGAGGCCAGAAACAGTACGGCCCATCGGTGCGGGAAGGCCGCCGCACCACCGGCCTGTTGACGGTTCCCGAGTTGGAGGAACGACCACGCCTCGACCGTCAGGAGGGTCAATGGAATGACCTCGGCGGCCGAGAAGAACGCCCCGAGCGCCATCTCCACGGCCGGGCCGCCGCTAAAATAGCAGTGATGGAGCGTTCCGACCACGCCGCCGACCGAGTAAAGCATCACATCGAAGTAGATCAGGCGGGTGGCGAACCGCTCCGAGACGATCCCCATCAGCACGAAGATCAAGGCTACCAGCATCGTCGTGAACAGCTCGAGAAAATCCTCGACCCACAGGTGCACTACCCAGAACCGCCAGAAGTCGCCGATCGCAAACGTGGACTGGGTGTGGGTCAGGAGGCCGACCGCGTAAAAGGCTGGGATCGACAGTGAGCTGTAAAGGAAGAGCCAGGGCAGGTTGCCACGGCTCTCGACGGCCAGGCGGGGGCTCAGACCCCGATAGATGATCGCCACCCAGAGCGTCATCCCTGCGATGAGCAGGTACATCCAGAACCGGCCCAGGTCGAGGTACTCCCACCCCTGCGCGCCGAAGAACGCCCGCTGCCCGCGGGGCAGGAGATCGTGGTAGCTCAGGTACTCGCCGCCGAGACTGCCGAAGACGACCACCGCCAGGGCGCCGAGTAGCATGGCAGACAGCAGGCCCTGCCCGCGCGGCTCGCGCCCGGCGATCAGAGGCGCCAGGAAGATTCCGGCGGCAAGATACGCCGTGGCCACGAAGAAGATCGCCAACTGAAGGTGCCAGGTTCGGGTCAGGTTGTAAGGGAGCCATCGCGGCAGGTCGATGCCGAAGAAGCCACCGGCCTCGACCATGTAGTGCACGGTCGCGCCTCCGACCAGATTCTGGAGCAAGAAGAGCAACGCGACGACCAGGAAGAACCACGCGGTCACGCGCTGGGCGGGGGTCAGGGCGACATCGGACGGGGGCACGAAGCGGACCTGCCTCTCCTCGGTCTCGTGCCAGCCGACAACCCGCGAATAACGGCCGTAGACGCCAAGGGCCAGCCCGCTCCCTCCCAGTAGCGTGACCAGCGACAGCGCGCTCCACATGATCGCGTCGCCGGTGACCGTGTTGCCCACCAACTCTTCGGGGGGCCAGTTGTTCGTGTACGAATAGGTCTTCCCGGACCGGCGCGCGACGCTCGTCCACGCCGTCCAGGCGATGAACGACGTGATGGTGCGGGTGTCTTCGGGGTTCTTGATCATTTCCGGCTTGAGACCCTCGCCGCTCACCTTCCGGCCATACACCATGTCGCCGAAATGGTTGTGAATCTCCTCGAAGGCCGAGACCTGCCCGGCGGTCCAGGTGAGAGTACCTGTGGCAGGGTCGTAGCGGTTGGTCTGCAACTCGCGCCGCGTCCGTGCCCCCGCCGCCTCGTCGCCACCGTAAAGTTTGTTCATGTGCAAGGCCATGCGATGCAGGTAGTCGGCGGTGAAGTCGGGGCCGAGGTAGGCCCCGTGGCCGTACACGGTGCCGAACTGCATGAGGCCGTAGGTAAGGAACTGCTCCTGGCCCTCGAGGATCTGCTGCCTCGTGAAAAGCACGCTGCCCGCCTCGTCCACGATACGGTCCGGGACCGGCGCCGAGTCTTGATAAATCCGCAGCGCCGAGAATGACAGTAAGGCGAAGCCTATGATGAATGTCAGGATCGACCCTTGCAACCAGAGCGGTGACACCGTCATCGGGCGACGATTAGACATGCAAGTGATCCTCTTCGAGTGGGAGTGTACCCGCGGGGCCGGCCGGAATTGACGCGGGACCGACCCGATCTCGCAACCCGAGCGCTCGCAACCGTCCTGCTACGACACTCCTCTAGCGGCTGCCGGTCAAGGGGTGGACGGCATTTCCACTGCCGTTGGGGCGTTGGGAAGGGTGATCGTCACCACGAGCGAGGCGTCGTCGATCCCCAGGACGGAGTGGGGCTGACCTCCGTCCAGATACAACAAGTGACCGGGCTCCAGCTCGCGGGTGACGCCGGCGGCCGTAAAGGCGACGCGGTCTTCGAGGCCTTGGACTGTAATCGCCCCACGGGTCGAATGGGTGGGGATCGCCTTTGCACGGGGAATGACGAGCCTGATGACCTCCAGGCCCTCGGTCTTGACCAGGGAGGTCGTCCTCGCGGAGGCCAGCGCCTGTCCGAGCGGGCGGACGTCGGCCACCTCTCCCGGCCGGGTATGCTTGATCACCATGAGAATCTCTCCTTGGGCACTCTCGTTATTGATGAAATTGTGCATAATACAGAATCTTGTACATAACTTACCATTGAGGGCGGCGGCCCACCGGAAGCCGACCGCCCCGCGTACGACCTCGGGGTGGTCGATCAGCCAGCGGCAGCGTTCCACCAGGGTCCCCTGCAGGGTGTCCAGGTCGCCGAACGCCTGGTTCGCCACCGCCTCGCGCAACAGGGGCCATAGCGGCTCCGCCGGCTGCAGCTCCGGCGTGTAGGCCGGCAACCGGTGCATCACCACGTTCGCCGGGACCACCAGACGCTTCGCCACGTGCCACCC
Source organism: Singulisphaera chitinilytica (assembly GCF_049331405.1). Classification (NCBI taxonomy): domain Bacteria; kingdom Pseudomonadati; phylum Planctomycetota; class Planctomycetia; order Isosphaerales; family Isosphaeraceae; genus Singulisphaera; species Singulisphaera chitinilytica. The sequence continues at coordinate 2,209,670 of NZ_CP186274.1, read as the reverse complement.
CGCGTTGTCCACCAGCACGGCCGGCAGCTTCTCGCCCGAGGGGTCCGCCCAGCGGGCGAACTCCTCCAGGGCCAAACCCATCCAGTCCGCGTTCGCCGACGGCAGCAGCAGCTCGAGGTTGCGGCCGCTGGCCGGGTGCACGAAGCCGTAGGCGTAGAGCCACTCGTACCTCGTCCGGCCCGGGGCGTCCGGCCGACGGCCGATCGTCGACCAGACCCGGCGTGTGATCGGCTTCAGGCCCAGCCTCGCCTCGTCCTCGGCCCGGAGCTCGACCACCTTATCGGGGTGGTCCCGCCGCAGGCCCTCGAGCCGGTCCCCCAGCGCGTCTTTTCCACGCCCGCCGACGGGCGGGCGTGGCGGCCTCCGTGTGGACGGGTCGAGGGACCTGAAGCGACATCCCCAGGCCTCGCAGCCAGGCCCAGCCGGTCTGCTTGCAGACGACGACCCCCCAACGCTGCTGCACGTAGGCGGCGACCTTGGGCCCGCTCCAGAGGCCGCCGTCGGGCGGCGCATGCTGAAGGGCATCCCAGAGGTCGATCTGCTGGTCGTCGGTGAGCTTGGGCCGGCCTCCGTTGGTCCGGGCGCGGCGATCCGCCAGGCCATCCGGCCCGTCGGCATTCCAGCGCTTGAGGACCTTCCGGACCCAGCCGGGCGAGAGGCCGACGACGCCTGCGACGCGCTCCGGCGTGGGGGAGTCGGGCCCGGTTAGGAGCCAGAGGACCTGCCAGTGGGTCTTCTCCAATCCCGAGCGGCAGGAGCGGTAGCGAAGTGAGATCTCGTCGTGAGTCAGGTGAGGGGCGATCGGCAGACGTGTCCGGGCCATGGTGATACCCTCCAGTCGTGGATCACCCCTCCATTGTAACGTTTCTGATCCAGAAGATTCCGTATAAGACCCGAAGTCGGTCGTGTCATCGTCGAGGTCATTCAGGTCGCCCTCACGGCGAGCGGCAGCAGCCCGAGCGGACATCGCTACTAGCTACCATGTGAGAGGAGGTGAAATTCTTGGGCAGTCATACGTCGTAAGTATTTACAGCGTTTGTTATAGCGTCCATCTTCTCACGGAAAAAGGTCGAGACTACTCCATGGGAGCCAGCAGGTATAACGAGCACCGGACCAGCGACCGAGACCGGATTTCTATGACAATCAATCGAAGGAGATTTTTGCGTTCAAACCGGAGTTCCATGACTTGTTTTCGAATAATTTCCGTGGTATTATCTACCTGTACCTGAAACTTCTGATTAACGTTAGTTGTTTTCAGGGAAGGAGTTGTGGAGACCGCTTTGGAAAGATCAGTGCATCTGCTTCGGTCCACGGTCCCGAGGTTGGAGGTTTGAATCCTCTTTGGTGTACTGGTTTGGGGCGGCACATCGCTTCGCAAGATTGAGGTTTAGTAAGAGCCGCCGTTCAATCATTCGAGTCAATCGTGGGATCGGAATTCGACGATCTTGCGATGATGCGAATTGCCCTCGGGCTCGCCCGGGAAGCGATGGGTGTCGGGGAAGTTCCCGTCGGGGCCCTCGTTGTGCGGGATGGGCGGATCCTCTCTCAAGCCTACAATCGACGCGAAGTCCTGAGTGATCCGACAGCCCACGCCGAACGATTGGCTCTGACTGAGGCCGGCCGTTTATTGGGAACCTGGCGGCTCGATGGGTGTACATTGTACGTCACGCTCGAGCCCTGCCCGATGTGTGCCGGAGCCATCCTTCAAAGCCGAATCCCTCGCGTGGTTTATGGGGCGTCCGACTTGAAGGCCGGGGCCTGTTCAAGCCTCTATCGCCTTCTCGACGATCCTCGACTGAACCATCGGGCCTCTTTGGTGTCCGGAATTCTGGCGGATGAATGCGGGGCCTTGCTTTCCGATTTCTTTCGAGAGCGTCGGCCGCACGACTCCTGATTCGATAGTGAGCTGAAAACAGAAACACCCGGAGGGGTGCCTGAGTGGTTGAAAGGGCCGGTCTCGAAAACCGGAATAGGTGCAAGCCTATCGTGGGTTCGAATCCCACCTCCTCCGCTACCGAATTGTGACGGTATTAGCCAACCAAGAAAGCCTCCCGAATATTCGGGAGGCTTTCTTGGTTTGTGCTCATTTGTTCTATGAATTTATTTCCCTCGGACAAACATGGCTATCAAAGGAGTTAGATGATTGAGAGGCTCTTTCAAGCATCTATCGGACTAGACTTTATGAATCCCCGTAACGTCCGTATACTCTCTATCGCAAAAGCCCCAAAGTGACACCGGTATTCGAAAGAATGGCAACCACCAAGCGGAACTAGGACAAGCCTATGCGTCCGAACGATCGCAAGGTGATTTCCGCTCCCGGCTTCGAAGAGAGATTCTTATGACTCTCCAAGCTGACGGACCACTGGCGAATGTCGAGCACCATTGTCATGGATAAGGCTCCGGCCAAATACCGTTTGATGCCAGGGTTCAGCAGGCAACCGCCGACACGATGAAGTGAAGGCATAAGAAGAATTCTGGCCAATTGCCAGGTAGGATAGAGGGTGACGCGACGATCAGGGTTGAATGCCCGTCCTGCGGGAAGGCCGGAAGGCTTCCCGACAACTACGCTGCGCCAGTAATTAAGTGCCCTCAGTGCTCCACCAAGTTCCCCACCCCGAAACCCCAAGACGCCATCTCGGCTCCAGCCCTCCAACCGACCATCGAAGCGGTACGCCCGACACCGGTCGTTGCGATGCCTCCTCTTCCGGTTGCCCCTATCCAGTCGGCAACTCGGGACTGTCCGTTCTGCGCCGAACCCATCGCCATCGCTGCGGTAAAATGCCGCCACTGCAATGAATTCCTCGACCCATCCCTCAGGGCCCAAGCTGCGGTTGCAGCCAAGGCGGTCTCGTCACCGTCAAACGTGACGCAGACTGTCGTAGTCCAGGGGTCGAAGTATCAATTCCCGCACGTGCTCCACCTGGTACTGACTCTTTTTACGTGCGGATTGTGGCTGCCGATTTGGATCATCCATGCCCTGATTAGCCTCAATAAGCAGAATTGAGTCTGGCGCAGGTCGGAGGATCCGTGCTGCGAACTTACGCCCCTTTTGCGGTTGGCTGCACGAGTTGGGCATCACACTTAAGGGAAGGTCGAATTTCGTTAGTCCTTCCAAAAGGATGGGCTTGCCGTAGCCTGTTGGCTGAAACGCGAGCCCTCCTTTGTCAATATCGCCGACAGCTAACGGCTCCCGATCGTCCCATATATCCCCGGGGCCAAGATGCATCTGCAAAGGAGGCGATTGGGAGCGACACCAAAAGCTGTCGTTCGTTTCAGCAATGAAAAAGACAATTAATGCAATATCATGATATTATATTATTTGATAATTTATTAATATAATTGTGTTGAAATATGGATTTAATGGATCTGCGCATTGGATTTGATAGCCTCGACCCGTCGATCAAATTGATCTCCCGCCGACGATGAATGTTGTGGGGGCGATGACGCTGGCCAGGCTGAGCGCTGAGCTGAAGGCAAGATGTTATTGGGGCGTTGCATCGGGCCTTGCGTTGCTGTACAAGGAATGCGGTTATTGCGAGTTTGATCGTAATTCCGAGGGGACAGGTCTAGCTTGGTGCTCTGCACCGGGGCGGCGTTGCGCCGCCTGAGCGTTCGGCTGTTCATGCGTCACAACGAAGGCTGTTTCAGGCCCGCTATCGCCCGGGAGTGCCCTGGCGCATTCGAGGGCCTGGAACAACCCCGCCGATCGGGGTTCCTCGAATGCGCCAGGGCACTCCCGGGCGGCGGGCCGGAGAGCCTTCGATGTCCCAGGTCTCGTGGTAGATGATCCCACGGAGATGCGATCAAAGGGGAGGCCGAGCGGGTTCGCTTCGTCTCGGCCTCCCCACTCTTTCCCCAGAGACTCGCAACGACGATTGGGTTCAACACGAGGGTCATCCAATCACGTGCTGAGGGTCGACTGGAAAGCCTCGAGCTGAGGCCTTGCATCGCTCGCCCGCGTGGTGTACAAAACTCTCGTTGGTTGCGATTGTCAGCGGTATTCCTGGGAGGACAGGTCTAGCTTGGTGCTCTGCACCGGGGCGGCGTTGCGCCGCCTGAGCGTTCGGCTGTTCATGCATCACAACGAAGGCTGTTTCAGGCCCGCTATCGTCCGGGAGGCCCCCGGTAAATTGCCGGGCCTGGAACAACCCCGCCGATCGGGGTTCCGGTAATTTACCGGGGGCCTCCCGGGCGGCGGGCCGGAGAGCCTTCGATGTCCCAGGTCTCGTGGTAGATGACCCTCCCAGGTCTATGAGAGCAGGCTGGCTCAAGGTCTTGGGCCAGCCTGCTCTTGAATCTTCGGTCGCGGATCGTTCTCCCTCGGCGGCAAAGAATCTCCCGTAACGAGGCAATGCGTCGTGTCGACTCGCCTTCGCCTGGATGACGTCCGTCGCGCCTGGGAATCGAACGACCCGGGCCTGCCCACCCTCGTCCAACAACTCGCCGGGCAGAGCCTCGAGGAGCCCAAGACGCCTCCTCGCGAAGGGGCTCCTACCTTCCAGAAATTCCTCGCGGAGATCCGCAGCAAGACGTTCTTCAGGACGAAGACCCCCGACGAACAACGACACTTTCGCGTCGAGCAGTTGAAGTCGCTCGAATCCCCGGACGCCGAGGTTCCTCTGCCCGAGCGGCTCCGTCTCCACGAGATCGTCGGCATCCTCTGGGAGGATAACGGGCCTTTCGCCCGGACTTGCCTGCTCGAGATCATCGCCACCGTCCCGCTCAACTACGGCCCCTGGCGGGCCTTGAAGCGGGTCTTCAAGGACGCCGAGGCTCGCGACGATACCGAGGTCTTCGGGGCGCTGGCCTCTCGAATCGACTCGGCCATGGCGAGCCGGTATGCCGGCTGCGAGGTCGGCGACCTCACCCTCTCTTATCTAAGAAGGCGGGCCTGGCGTAACCTCCGGCGGATCGCGAGGCTTCGCCCCGCCTGCTACGCCGACGCTTGTGCCGATGTGCTTGCTCGCTATGACGATTCGACGTCCTGGAAGCAGACTCTCGTCGCCAATCATATTTTCTTCCACGAGACGGGCGAATACGACCGCTCCAACTTCCACCTCACCAAATCCACGTCGGACCTCCTGAAGTATCGGGCCTACGCCGACCTCTGGAAGCGGACCCCGCGCCCCCTCTTCGACCTGCTCGAACGCGCGAAGTCGGATCAGGTTCGGCGGTTCGCGGCCGATGCGTTGAAGTCGGATTTCCGCGCCTCGCTTCGCGAGGTCGAGCCGGGCTGGGTGGCCCGCCTGATCGGCGTCGGCAGCGGCCCCGTCGACGAATTCGTCATCTGGGTCCTGAACAACGTCCCACGCTTCGAGCAGGCGGCCTTCCGCTCGCTCGGGCTCCATGACGCCGTGCTGAGGTTGTTCGATTCGCCCTCAACCGCCGCCCGAACTTATGCCGCCGACTACGCCCGCACTCACGCCCGCGACCTCTCCATCGAGGAATTGATCCGCCTGGCTGACAACCGTGAGGCGGACGTCCGCAAACTCGCGTCGGACCTCCTCCAGTCGCGCGACGCCCGAAAAGAGGTGGGACTCGAGGCCTGGGGGCGCCTGCTCGAGTCGAACCACGGCTATGACCTCGCCGGAACAATCCTCCGGAAGCACTTCGGCACGAAGGAACTCACGCCGGCCTGGTTCGCGGATCGGCTCTACGCGGTGAATCCTGGGGCGTTCCAGTTCATCCAGACGCTCCTGCTCCAGACCCACCCCGTCGCCACCCTCGGCTCCCAATACTTCATCGACTTGATCGACGAAGCCGACCGACGCCAGGGGCACTTCACCCCGCAGGTCATCGACTTTGCTTCGACCCAACTCGTGAAGTTCGACCTCGGGTCGATCGGCCAGAATGCGCTCAGGACGATGGTCCTTCGACCCCTGACGCGCCCCTACGTCGTCGGCTGGATCGAGGAGGGGCGGCTCAAGGCACAGGGCCTCGGACTCGAGTTCCTCAGGGCCCTCGCCTATCACCCCGACTGGGATGCGGACCCCTGGCTCGCGTCACTTCGGCACGAGGGGCCCAACTGGGCTCGGACCCTGTCATTCGACGAGGATTTCTCGGAGAAGGTCCTGGGCTGGTTGCGCGACGTCCGCCGATTCTCGCCGGCCGAACTCGGGTTCGAATGGCTCCTCAAGCTGGCCAGCCGATCCGAGTCTCGATACCACAATTTCGCCGTCGACACGATGATCAAGGGGTTCAGCCCCGCCGACTTCGCGCCGAAGTCCCCCGAGCCGGCCGCGGCCTCTTCGACCTCCGTGGCGCCTGCCGCCGCGGTGAACCTCGGCGGGGCCTCGTTCCTGTTCACGGGTAAGATGGCCACCATGCAGCGCAAGGAGGCGGAGGACAACGTCCGCAAGCTCGGCGGTGCGGTGGCCTCGGGCGTGACCAACAAGCTGCACTATCTCGTCATCGGCGATGAGGGTTCCTCCCTCTACGGCCACGGCAAGAAGGGGTCGAAGCAGGTCAAAGGGGAGGAACTGAACGCGGCCGGTGCGAACATCAAGATCATTTCAGAGACCGCGTTCCTGAAGATGCTCGCCGGGCAGACAACCCAGGCGACCGAGGGCTCGTCGCTCGACGGTGCCCTGCGGCTCTGGGAGATGGCCGGAGCCGGAGGCCCGTCGGACGCTCCTCTCTCCCAGTTCGCGATCAAGTACATCCGCCGCCACCACCCCGACATCGCCCTGGCCGAGACCGATCGCCCGGTCGATCCTGGCTCGGAGATTCCCGCCGAATTCCTGACCTTCGAACGGGTCGAGCCCCTCTTCCGGGAGACCCGCAAACCCCTCCGGGACCTGGCGCTCGAACTGGGTCGATGGGAATTGGCGCGGTGGGCTCCCTCCTCGGAGGATCTGGTCCGCCTGGCCGAGAGCCCTTTCGCGGACGTCCGCGGCTTCGTGGCCGAGGCCCTGCTCGCCGAGAACCTCCCCGAGAATCGAAGGTTCCGCATCGATCCCGAGAAGCTCGGTCCGGCTGCCGTCTTCCGCTTCTGCGAGTCGGCCGACGAGTCGACTCGCGCCCTGGGGATCCGACTCATCGAGCGATCGCCGCGGTTCCGGCTCCCCGAGGAACTCTTCCGCCTGACGGAGAGCCCCGACCGTCGCGTGCGAGCGTTCGTGATCCGGACCCTCTGGTCCCTCTACCGCGATCGAGGGATCACCGACGATTGGAAGCCGTACATTCCCCCGGCGCCTTCCATCGCGGCCGCGGCCAAGAAGGCGGCGGCTCGGGCCGAGGTGCTGGGCACCGGTCCTCCGGCCAGGCCCGAAAGTCGGCCGGCGGCTTCGCAGGACCTCTGGTACTTCCTCCGTAGGACCCTCTTCGAGCTCCCGCCGCCGAGGCCCGAGAAGCGTCAGGATAGCGGCGAAGGCGCGAGCGAACGCATCAAGCCGCTCGCCGCCCGCAAGGCCAAGCTCGCGTTGATCGACACGATGCGCGACCTGGCGATCGAGGATGTCGACTTCGCCCGGGGGGTGCTGCCGCTGGTCGAGGAGTTCATGGTGTCCCGAGGTCGGAGCGAGCGCGACGCCTGCCTCGTGGCCGTAACCCGGCTCCGGCATCTCCACCCCGAACTGAAACGGATCGAGCGAGGGGGTGAGTCTTGAGCGCCACCGAGAAGTACCTCACCTACCGAGGTGAGATCCGGGCCCTGGTCGGCGTCGGCGGCTCGCTCGCCTTCGTCACCACGCACCCCGAGGGCCAGGCCGGCGGCTTCTACCGCCTCGATGCGGATACGCTGGCCCTCTCCGTCGAGACGCTCCCCAAAGGTGGCACCGCGCTCGTCGCCGACGGCGAAGGCCTCTGGCTGTCCGGGGGCGAACATCAGGTCTACGAGGTCGTTTCCGGGACGCCGAAACCGAGAGGCCCTCAGCTTCAGGAAACGGTCCAGGCCCTCGCGCCACTGGCCGACGGCCGGCTGGCCGCACTCGTCGGTTCGCAGGTGCTCATCCTGTCGAAGAAGGACGGCAAGACGCTCCAGAGCCTTGATCTGGGAGAGCCGGGGACCTGCCTGGCCGTCGCCCCGGCGGGTCGCTGGCTCGCCGCCGGCACGAGCAAGGGGAACGTGGCCGTCTTCGACGCCGAGGGCAAGGACGAGTTCCTCCTCAGCGCCCAGGGGAAGCTGCACGAGGGGGCGGTGACCGCCATCCTCTTCGAGCCGGACGACCTCCGATTCTTCTCGTGCGGGGCCGACCAGAAGCTGCTCTCGACTCACGCCCGGGGTAAGCTCGAGCCCGAGGACAAGGGCCGCGGCAACAACCACACGGACATGATCTCGGCCCTGATCTGGGGGCCGGGCGAGCGGCTTTATTCCGGCAGCCGCGACGGCACGATCAAGTCCTGGCCGAGGGTCGGTGGCGTCAAGCCGGCCACGATCAAGGACGGCGTCGGCCGGGTCGTGGCCCTGGCGATCGCCACCGTCCACGAGCGCCCGAGGCTTGTCGCCGCCTGCGACGACAACACCCTGCGCGTCTTCCCGCTCGATGCCTCGGGCAAGATCGGCGAATGTACCCAACGGATCTATGACGCCTACGCCCGCGCCAAGCACGAGCTCTCGCAGCCGGAGGCGCCTCGGCGTGAGGCCGAGCTAAAAGCCCTCGCCGGCTTCGGCGATGCTCAGGCCATCGAGTTGATCGCCGCACAGACGGCCGACTCCGATCACGCGCTCCGCCTCATGGCGGCCGAGTTGCTCGCGGCCTCGGACCATCCCAGGGTGCCGGCGCTCCTCGAAGGCACGCTCGGCTACTACGACGAGGCCGTGCGGGTCGCGAGCTTCAAGGGGCTCCGCCGCCACCTGGGAGAGACCAACCTCAGGCCGATCGACCTCGCACTGAAAGTCGAGAAGGCCGACGTCGGCAAGCTCGCCATCGCCGCCCTCGAGCCGCTGGCGAAGAAGGACGATCAGGCTCTCTCCCGGCTGATCAAGGCGCTTGACTCGAAGACCTCCGAGGTTCGGATCGCTGCGCTGAATGCCCTCGAATCGGCCTACGATTCGAAGTCTCCCGAGGCGAACCTGATTGCACTCGGTTCGAAGTATGCCGACGTCCGCCGGGGTGCCCTCGTGCGTCTCTTCCGACGTGGCCTGATCGAGGACTCGTCCGTCCAATCGGCCCTCCGGCGGGCCTCCGACGATGCCGACCCCGGCCTCCGGCAGGCGGCGTTCCTCCTCGCACTGCACACGAGGCCGCGACTGCTCCAGGCCCTCCGCACTCGCGATCCCGAGTTGCAACGCCAGCTGGCGGAATTGGAAGGGACGACCGCGACCCCGGCCTCGGCTCCGGCCGAGAAGGACGCGAAGAAGTCGAAAGGAAAGGCTGCCGATATCGCGCTCGAGGGAGCCGATGTCGAGCCACTGCTCCAGGCCTCCGCGGCGCAATCGTTGGATACATGCTTGCGGGGTGCACGCGGCCTCGCGACCGTGGGAGATCCTCGGGCATTCGGGCTCCTGCTCCAACTCAGCCGTGAGGACGACAAATCGGCGAGGGCGGAGGTTTGCCGGGCCATGGCCGCCCTCGACGACCCTCGGGCCGTCGAGCGGCTCAAGTCCCTGCTCCATGACAAGGACGCCGAGGTCCGCGACGCGGCCTTCACGGCGCTCGCCCGGCTCCATCGCGATACGCCGCTCCTCGCCGCCGAGTCGGGGCTGAATGCCACGCATGAAGACATCCGCCGTCGAGGCTTGCAGGCGCTCGTCGCGGAGGTCCGCAAGACTCCGGGGGGAGACGTCGCGACGCAACTCCTCGCCCGCGTCCTCAACGATAGCTTCCCGGCCATCCGAACCGAGGCCTTCAAGTCGATCCTCGGGCTGCAACTCGCCGGCGGCGCGGCGGGCACCTTGCGGTTCGTGAAGCAGAGCATCCACTCGGACGTCAGGCGCGAGGTCCTCAACGAAGTCATCGCCCAGGTCGCCGAGCCCTGGGGCCTGGATCTGCTTCTGGAGTTCTTCAACGACGCCGATCCCGGTCTCCGAGGCGAGGCGTTCGCCTTCTCGCTCAAGAAGACCAAGGGGCTGGAATTCCTCGACGCCGCCCTCGGCTCCCGCTACCCCGATCTCCGGATGAAGGCGGTCGAGGGCCTCATCAAGAAGCGGACGGCCGCCGCCCAGGCGCTGCTCGTCCGGGCGCTCGACGATGAGGACAAGGCCGTCCGGCGTGCCGCGTTGGACTCATTGGTCGACGCCGATGCCTTGCCGGCTCTGACGGAGGCCCTCGCCAACGCCCACCCCGACGTCCGACTGCGCGCGGCAAAAGCTTTCGCGAGGCACGGCGACTCCCGAGCCTTCGGGCCACTCCTCGCCCTGGTGACGGCCCCCGAGCCCGAGGAGAAGGAACGCCAGGCCGACTGGCTCAAACTGGCCGAGTCGGCCTTCGATGGGCTCGGAGAGCTTGGTGATCCGGCCGCCTTGCCCCATTTGATCCCGGCGCTCGACAGTCCCCACGCCGGCTTGCGCAAGGAGTCGGCCCTGGCGCTGGCGAGGGTCTCAACGCCGGATCGGACGGATAGCCTGCGTCAGGCCTTGCAGCACTCGGATCCGGAGGTCCGCTATAGGGCGGCGTACGGGATGGCCTGCCTGGGCGATGCGTCCGTGGCGTCCCTCGTCTTCTCCGACGCCGGGGGCAAGATCATCTCGGTCGGCGGGCAGATCGCCGCGGCATTGTCGCTCGGCAAGGCCGGCGAGGATCGGCTCATCGTCTTCCTCGACGACACCAATGAAAAGGTCCGCAATCGTGCCCTGCTATTGATGCTGATGCGGGAGTGGAAGGACCCCAATGGCGCGGCGACCAGGGCGCTGGCCTGCCTCTCCAGCCGCCCGCCCCGCCTTCGACTGGTCGCCGCCAGGGCGATCGAGGCTCTTGCCGATACGAACACCTTCGCGAGCTTCGTGGCGGGCCTCGTGAACGACAGGGGCGACAGGCCGGCGTGGAAGGTCACGGAGGGGACCGTCGATGCCCTGGCCGAGATGCTCATTCACGGCGATCATCGGCTCCAGGTCCGGACGGCCAGGCTCTTACGCCACCTCGACGCCGACGAGCAGGACGAATTCAACCAGGCCTGGAAGGTCCACGAAGGTCGGTTCGCCAAGGAACTTACCGGCCTGCGCGACCAATCGAAGACGCGAAAAAAAGTCCCGCTGCAGTACGACAGCGGGCAATTCCAGGACCTCTCATTCGGAGCCTATGTGGGGCTGGTTCGGGAGCAGGCGTCGCCGAAGGGAAAGGGGCAGGCCGGCACGCCGGACCAGCAGGCGATCAAGGTCCGGCAATCGGCCCTGGCTCACCTCCTGACTCTGGCCTGGGTCGATGCTCGACATGCCAGGAGTGCCCTCCCCGTCTTCGTCCAGGCCCTCGGCGACCCCAATCAGGCCGTGCGGTTCCAGGCCTTCGAGCAGGCGAAGGCGCTGGGAATGTCCCCCTCGGCGCTCGCGGCCGAGGCTCTGGCCTCCGGGCACGTCGACCTCGGCATCAAGGGCCTCGAGTTGCTCACAGGCGGGGCTTCGGAGGCCGAGGGCCAGGCCGTCCTCGAGCAGGCGATGCTCACCCGCAAGGACGACCTGGCGTTGGAGGCGGCCAGGCTCCTCGCCGCGAGGCTCGGGCCGGTGGCCGTCGGAATCAAGGCGCTCGAGGCGGTCAACAACCAGCTTCGCCTCGAGGGGGTCAACTGGCTCGCCGCCGGATATGACAACGATCCGGCCGCGCAGAAGGCACTCCGGCAGGCCCTCGAGTCGCGTTACGGGGCGATCCGGGAGGCGGCAGCGTATGAGCTGGCGACGAAGAAGGATCCCGTCGCCTATGATGCTCTCGTCACTCTGCTCACCTCGGCGAACGAACCGAAGGCCCAACGCCGGGTGATCCAGGCGATCGAGTCCCTGGGGGATCCTCGAGGGGCCGACGCCCTGCTCGACCGCGTCGCCAACGACCCCGCCGGGACGGCCCTCGCCGATGACCTGATCCGGGCCGCCGGCCGGTTCCGCGCCGAGGGGATCGCCGAGCGGTTGCTGACGCTCGTGGAGAAGGATCCCAAGCGTCGCGATGTCGCCTTCACGGCGCTGGTGATGGTCAGCGGTTATGATCAACATATCGGTGACCCCGAGGACGAATCCGTCGACGACCAATGGCTGCGCCATCAGCATCCTCGCAAGGATGCCGTCCTTGCCCGGATGCTCGACCGCCTCTCGGCACCGGGCGACGCCAAGCTTGTTCTGCAGTTAATTGGCGGGGCACGCTGGGCCAAAGGGACGGTCGTCGATGCCCCGCTGGCGGCCCTGGCGATCCACCCCAATGACGATGTCCGACGCGACGTGCTTGAGGCCCTCTCCTGGCGGCTTCGCAAGCGTGGCGGTGATGCCGAACCTCTCCGCAAGGCGCTCGGACATCGGGACCCGGCGTCGCAATTCATCGCGGCCGAGGGGCTGGCCCTCGCCCGACTGCCCGACGGTCTCAACGTCCTATTGGCGAGCATCGACTTCGCGACAGATCTGGACGATCGTCGGCGGGCGGTCCTCGCGATCGGCGAACTGGCCGACGAACGGGCGCTCGAGACGCTCCTCAAACTCGCGGGCGAAGCCGGCCATGCGCTCCAGGAGCCGGCCGCCGAGGCGATCGGGCACCTCGGGAAATCGGCCCACGCCGAGAGGATCTTCGAGCTGCTGGAGCGTCAGGCCCGCGGCGATGACGGTGTCGCCCTGGCGGCGATCAGGGGGCTCCGCTGGCTCAACAACCGGGCCGGCTGGCAACTCATCCGAGCCAAGGCGGATGATGACGACTGCTCATTCCAGGGCGAGGCCCTCTGGCTTCTTCGCTTCAACGACGACCCGGCCACACGCGACCTTTTCCTCAAACGCCTCGCCGTGGCGCCGGCCTGGGGCTGGGATTCGAAGGCGACCGCCGTGAGCGTGCTCGAGGGGGCGCGACAGGTCTTCGGCCCGGACTCGCTCGAGCCAGATTATGCGATCCTCCAGAACCCGAACATCCAATACATCCAATTCGTCCAGGGCCTGGACCAGATTTTGGAGAGGGTCCGCAGGGATGGCCAGCCATCGAGGATTTTCAAGATCCTGCCCAGATGCACGGACCAGATTCGAGACGACCTGCGCGGCTGCCTCCTGAACCGGGCCGACCTGCCGATCGCCGAGGCGAAGGATGCGCTCGAGAGCCCCGACGCATCCACCGCGACCCTCGCGGCCCTCGTGCTCGGCCGCGCCGGCGACAGGGCCTCCGGCGCCGCATCGACGATCGCCGCGGCCATCGGCCGCTGGCAGGAGGCCTGGGACGAGAAATGGGCCTCGCTCTCCGGCGACCACCAGCGGAATGCCCCCGCCAGCCATCAACTGACCAACTTGCTCACCCCTTGCCTCCGCGGCCTCGTCTGGGCTGCGGGCCGGGTCGGAGGCTCGGAGAAGGTCCTAGAAACCGTCTCCTTGACCCGACCGGAAGTGGCCGAGTATCGACCGATCCGCCGCGAGGCCGTGCTCGCCTTGGCGAAGAAGGGGGCGGGAGCACCCGCAATCAAGGCCCTCGAAGCGGCCAGCCTCGTGGGCGATGCCGAGACTCGCGCAATCGCCGCGCAGGCGGTGGGACGACTCGCCCCGGCGAAGGCCGAATCGCTGGCGGAAAAACTGCTGACAGACGCGGTCGGGTTCCGCCGGCTCACCCTCGACGCCAAGGTGGTCGTCGAGCCCGTCTTGCGTGCGGCCGCGAAGCAGGCCCATTACCAGGGGGTCGTGCTGCCCTCGTTGATCGATCGCGGGGAGGTCGCGACGCTGACCTCGGTCCTCGAAGACAAGACGCTCTCCGAGGCCGCCCGACAGGGGGCGCTCGAAGGGCTCGGGGCGATGGCGCTCGAGGCGGCCGAGGCGGTCCTGCGGAAGGTAGGGTCCGACGAGAAAGAAGACGAGGACATTCGCAAGGCCGCCTGGCGATCGCTCCGCCGCTCGAAGCGGGCGAGGGCGAAGCCGATCAAGGCGAAGGCCGACGCGAACGCAAAGGCTGAGGTGAAATTATGAGCACCGGTGATGAGCCTCGCGACGAGTCCTCGGAGCCCTCGCCCCCCGAGGCGACTGAGATTCACCTGTCCTACGCGGGCGTCAGCTCGCTCGTCACCTCCGAGGGGACGTCGCGGCTGGCCCTCGCGGCCAACCTCCGACGCGACCCCGTGCGATTCGACGCCACGATCAAGGACCCGCTCCGGTTCCGCGAGGCGATGGCGACCCTTTATGCGATCGTCGCCAGCGACTTCCGCTACATCCCCAAGGACCGGACCGCGTACCTCGCTTATCAGCGGATGAAGCGCGAGTCGTCCACCCTCAATACCTGGCAGGCCCAGCGCGAGTATTTCTCGTGGCTCCTGCGGAATGACCCGACCTCATTTGTCGTCCTCGACCCGGTCATCACCGTCCATCCCGATCAGGTCCTGTTCGAGGTCTTCAGCAAGGATGAGGGGGCGTACGCCAAGCTCGGAATCGACCTCGACGCCTTCGAGCATGCCGGGGATCCCACCTTCGGCACGACCAATATCGACTTCAGCCAGGCCCTCTTCCAGGGGCTCCAGCAGATGCGGAGCTACCGCGAGACCCGGCTGACGATCAACCAGGAGGGGGTCAAGTTTGCCACGAACGTGGCGGGCGAGGTCCTCGAGAAACAGATCCGCGTCCCCGACTCGTGGCTCCGCGGCTTCCTCCAGGTTCAGTCCTCGGCCGCGCTCCCGCGTGAGCGATGCACCCTCGCCCCCATCGATCTCTACAACGCCTTGCGGCATCTCCGGATGCACGCCGATCGCAAGGGCCAACGGCGTGGCCTCAGGGTGGAACTCATCCCGGGCGAACCGCCGAGGCTCGTGCTCGAGCCCTGGAACGAGGTCATCCCCGCGACGGGCGGGAATTATCAGGGCAAAGGCGGCCGCGTCGTCCGGCTCTGGGGGCGTCGTCGGCTCTCGCTCCTGCAACGGTTCCTGCCGTTCACGGAGGAGGTCGAGGTCCATCTGCTCGGGAGCGGCCTGCCGAGCTTCTGGATCCTGCGGAGCCAGGGGATGTCGCTGACGCTCGGCCTCACGGGCTTCACGGCCGCCAACTGGTCGCAGGCGTTGAACTTCGACATGCTTCTGCCCCGCAAGGCCGAGGCGACGACCAAGCCACTCGACGCGGTGATCGCCCACCTCAAGAAGCGCTGGGCGGCCGGCCCCGGCGAACTCGCCAAGGAAACAGGGC
Source organism: Singulisphaera chitinilytica (assembly GCF_049331405.1). Taxonomy (NCBI): domain Bacteria; kingdom Pseudomonadati; phylum Planctomycetota; class Planctomycetia; order Isosphaerales; family Isosphaeraceae; genus Singulisphaera; species Singulisphaera chitinilytica. The sequence goes on along the minus strand of NZ_CP186274.1, from coordinate 2,194,468 downwards.
TTGCCTGGCCTGCCCTCCTCGAGGCACTACAACTCGGTTGCCAGCAAGGTCGGCTGATGTACGACCTCGCCAATGACGTCTACCGGCTCAGACCCCTCACCGATGAGCCGATCGACCCGACTCGCATGGAGTTCCGCGACCGCCGCGAGCGCACGGCGTTCGACCTGCTTGTCCGCCGCGACGCCGTGAAGATCGTCTCCGAGAACCGGATCCCGGGGTCGGGCCTCGAACTGACCGGCCAGGTGGTCGTGGCCGAGGACAAGCGCGAGTATCGGCCGTTAATGCTTCTGACCGACGAGGGTATGGCGGCGAGGGCCGAATGCACCTGTGCCTTCTTCCGCAAGCAGGGGCTCAAGGCCGGACCTTGCGTCCACCTGATCGCCCTGCGGCTCGCCTACGCGGCGCAGGAGGCCAGGCGGCTCCAGGGACTCGACACGCAGCGGGTCATCACGGTCGAGACGCGGTCGTTCTCGAGGCGTGGGGATGGCGGCGAGGAAGTTTACCTGCTTTCGCTCGAGCGTCGCCGGCTCAAGATCCGTTGGGGGCTCGACGACCAGTCGTCTCGCCTGCAAACCTTCGCCTTCGACAGCAATGAGGCGGCGAGCGCCGCCTATTTCGCGAGGATCGACGAGTTGAAGTCGCGAGGGTTCCTCGACGCGACGGCCGGCTGAGATGGATGGACGGACGGGTTGATTTACGGGGTGTCTTGCATGGCTCGAATTCGGCAATCCGACCTGATCGACCTCTGGCGCGCCGTGGAGCAAGCGGGCGGCGTTCAACCCTATGTCCAGGCCCAGCTCGTCGAGCGTGGGTTCGTTGTCCAGCGCCGCGACGTGGACAAGATGTCCGATCGCGAGAAGGACGCGTACAAGAAGTCATTGAAGGCCGAGGCCGACGAGCGCCGCAAGCTGAGCCGCAAGGCCTGGGAGGCCCACAAGGCCACGCATATTGTCCACCTCGGAGAAGGGGTCTTCTGGGCCGATGGGCGAGGCCCCGACAAGTGGGACCTGCCCGAGGCCGAGGCCCGCGCCGCCGAGAATGAGCTGCCGCCGCTCGGCTCCGTCGGGCAACTCGCCGAGGCCCTCGGCATGACCGTGGCCGAGCTGCGCTGGCTGACGTATCACCGCGACGTGGCCTCGATGATCCACTACGCCCGGTTCACGATCCCCAAGCGTGACGGCTCGGAGCGGGCGATCTGGGCCCCGATGCCGAAGCTGAAAGAGGCCCAACGCTGGATCTTGCGGAACATCGTCGAGAAGCTGCTCGTCCACGGCTCCGTCCACGGGTTCCTCGCCGGTCGCTCGACGTACACCAATGCCGCGGCGCACAAGAACCCGGACCTCGTCGTGAAGGTTGACATCAAGGACTTCTTCCCAACCGTCACCCTGCCGAGGGTCAAGGGGGTCTTCCGCAAGGCCGGCTATCGCGAGGAGGTCGCCACGCTCCTCGCCCTGCTCTGCACCGAATCTCCGCGCGAGGTTGTCCAGCACGACGGCAAGACCTTCTTCGTCGCCCTCGGCCCGCGCTGCCTGCCGCAAGGAGCACCGACGAGCCCCGCATTGACAAACACCCTTGGCCTGAGGATGGACCGACGCCTCGCGGGTCTGGCGCGAAAGTTGGGCTGGCGCTACACGCGATATGCTGACGACCTCACCTTTAGCCTCCCCGTCGGCCACTCCGGGCCGCCCAATGTCGGCAAGCTCCTCGGCTCGATCCGTCGCATCGTCGAGGGCGAAGGCTTCAAGGTTCATCCGGACAAGACCGCCGTCTCTCGGAGCGGAGGCTGTCAGCGCATCACCGGCCTCGTCGTCAACGGCAATGCTCCTCCTCGCGTTCCTCGCGACTTCAAGCGACGCCTCCGCGCCGCGATCCACAACCGGCTCCAGGGCAAGCCCTCTCCCGAGGGCGAATCCCTCTCGAACCTCATCGGCTGGGCCGCCTACATCCACATGGCCGACCCAGTCGTCGGCGCCAGGTACCTCGCCGAGCTGGATCGGCTCGATGGCCGCGAAGCCGTCACACCAGGGACCACCGTTGATGGGCCCGAAGCATCAGAGCCGGGCATTTCTTGAACACGTTTCTGACGGCCGACGATTCGCCAGGATGCCAGATCTACGACCGCATGGAGACGAATTGTTTTGTCATGATTGGTATTATGGTGAATTTGTAGGATTGATTCCGACTGGCGGATCAACTTCTGAGGGTGCTTGTTCCTACCTGGAATCGAGTATTTTAAAGTTTAGCAAGTCTAGACAAATCAAACATCTAGTGCAAAGCCAGTCGGTTGTTGAGTCCGAATTTTTTCGTTGAACGACGGACAACTATTTACTGAATTGATCAGTGATCAGTGCCGCTATCCTGTCACATCGAGGATTTTAGGAGGTCCCTAAATACAACGTTTCTGACATGGATGGCCACCGATGCGATTCTCACTATCGCAGATGCCTCGTTGTCATGCCCTTGGATTAATTCTCGCTATAGGCACTGAAGTTGGGCTAGTCAACGAGGCGAAGTCGGAGCCCATCCGATATGAGGCTTCGGGGCAGATCGGCCCTTATGACCCTTCTGAAAATCCGTCGCTGATCCAATTCGAGGGAACTTCGGGCACGTTCGTTGCGGACACCCCGTTCTCGCTTGGGACCTTCAGTGTCGATGCTCCGCCGGCGGGACCGCCTTCGACGTTCAATGAACTGCCTTTCATCATCGAGATGCGGACTCCCGACCTTGACCAGATCACTCCTGGCGGATCGCCGGGCGACCCGGCGACGGCGACGATTCATAGCATCCTCATTCAAGGGAAACTGAACGGCAGCCTCTCTCTCACGAATCCCAACGGCCTGTCTGCGAGCATCGACTCGGTCTCGTTGGGCGGCGGACCTTCCCTCCCGGGGAACACCATCAAGAACTACGATTTTCCGATCCCCCTGGCCGACTTGAAATTCTTGGGCACCAGCCTCTTGCTCGTGATCCCGACCGATGGTTGGGGGAACATCACGACTCGCGAGAAGGACATTCAAGCCGAGGCCCTCTCGGTGAAAATCCCCGAGCCCTCGGCCATGGTGTCTTTGCGGCGGGGCTCAGCTTCCTGGGATGGCGGCATCGGCGTCGTGTTCATGGCCCGCGATGACTCGCCACGGAGGCATGTCGTAATCTGAGGGGCGAGGCGGTCTCGCAGACGAAACCGCCTCGCCCTTTCGTAGTCAGATCGCCCGGCGGCGGGTGCGAGGTTCTCGGCCGAACCAGTCGAGGACGAGGTCGTGTACGTCGGAGAGAGACATCCCGACGAACGACGCGGCCTGGGAGCTGATAGTCGACGAGGTGGAGGGGGCTGGAATTGCCTGGGCAACGACCGAACTCGTTGCCGAGGCAACGTCGCCGGCCAGGGATGCACCCTGGATCGTTCCGCCGGACGCGGCGGATGTGCCCGATCCCGATGAGATCGGGGTCGAGAAGACGCCGCCGGTGTGGAATCCGTAAGTGAAGACGTTCTGGCCGGTGAACTTGGAAGTCGCGGTCGGCTTCGGGTTCAGGTAGGCCAGGGCGAAGAGGTCGGAGACGGGGGCGTAGATGCCGACGTCGTCGACCCCGTCGTCATTGAAGTCGCCCGTGACGGGGATCGAGAAGACGCCGGGCGCGTGGCCGCCGTAAGGATAGACGTTCTGGCCGATGAGTGGCGAACCCGGCGACGTCTTGGCGTTGAGGAAGGCGAGCGCGAAGAGGTCGGACGCCGGGGCATAGATCCCCACGTCGTCCTGGCCGTCGCCGTTGAAGTCGCCCGTCACGGGGACGGAGAAGACCCCCGGCACGTGGCCGCCGTAGGCGAAGACGCTCTGCCCCTTGAGCTGGGTGGTGGGCGTCGGCGACGGGTTGAGGAAGGCGAGCGCGAAGAGGTCGGAGACCGGCAAATAAATGCCGACGTCCGTGGTGCCGTCGCCGTTGAAATCCCCGGTGATCGGTACGTTGAAGGTCCCGGCGGGATGGGCGCCATAATTGAAGACGTTCTGGCCCGTGATCGGGGTACTCGCCGTCGGATTCGGATTAACGAACGCAAGTGCGAACATGTCTCGGCTCGGGAGATAGATCCCCACGTCCGAAGTGCCGTCGCCGTTGAAGTCCCCGACGACGGGGATCGAGAAGACGCCCCCGGTGTGGAAGCCGTAGCTGAAGACGTTCTGGCCGATCGAGGTTCCGCTCGCGCTCAGGAAGTTGAGGGCGAAGAGGTCGCGCGACGGGACGTAGATCCCCGCGTCGAGGATTCCGTCGCCGTTGAAGTCCCCCGTCAGCGGGATGGACGAGACCCCGCCGACGTGGAAGCCGTAATTGAAGACCGACTGGCCGACCAGCGGAACACCCGGGGCCGGGTTCGTGTTCAACTGGGCAATCGCGAAGACGTCGGACGTGGGGAGGTACACCCCGACTTGAGGGCCGCTTGTGTTAGCCACCGCGCTCGGCCGCACGTCCCAGCCGATGTCATCGAGCATGCCGTATTCGACCGCGGTGAGGTCGTGACGGGTACCCTGGAGCGTCACCGCGCTGAAGACGTCGTTGTTCCCCGCGATATGGACACCGTCGGCGTTGAGCTGGACGTTCTGCCCGCCGTTCGCCGCCTTCGCGGCGGGGCCGGTGAACTGGTCGTTGGCCACGAGGCGGGTGAAAGTGGGCTGCTCGACCAGGCCGATCGAATGCAGGAACTCATGCCGGGCAACCGAGACAAAGTCGGTCTGGTTGCTCGTCAGCCCCGACGTGGTCGCGCCGTAGAACCAGTTCGTGCTCCCGTCGTTGTCGAACATGATGTACGAGAAGTCGGGCGCGAAGTCGTTCGCCCCCTGCCCTCGATACGGAGCCGTCGAGCTGAAGACCGGGCCACCGGTTCCGACCGCCCCGCCGCTCAGGGGGGCGCCGAAGGCATAGATTTTGAGCGTATTCGCCGGGGTCGAAGTGGTGACCGTCTGCGACGTATTCGAGTCGCCGTAAGGGATTGACGTGGTGATCGAGGGCGTTGCGGCGAGCGTGTCGCCGAATCGCGAGACGATCGCGTTGAGCGTGTTCTGGAGGAGGTCGCGCTTGGTGGCCGTGTTGAAGTAATTTCCCTTGTCGAGCGAATAGTCGATCACGAGGTTGACCGCCAACAGCTCGCGCGTTTCCAGCACGTCGACGGCGAGAATGGTCCTGGCGAGGCGAAAGCTCCTGATGCGTCGCATGGGGGAAGTCCTCGAGGTGGAACCGTGAGGCCCGATCGTTTCGCCCTCCGCGATCGCGTCGTCAAGCCTCGGCCGGGGGCCGATGGCGTGGTCAGATCATTCGCGCAGGGGACGACGAACACTTCAGTATCTCTAGGTCAAGTTGGTGCCTGTTGGCCAGCGTCGAGGCGCATCATCCCGACTTCCTTGATTCGGAGAAGCAACATTGTGCTTCCGGTGGGCTACTTCTTGCGAAGGCGTATGAGGACGATCGCCCCGCTAATTCTAGCAGGACGGCAGGAGGATCGATCCCGAGGTCACTCCGGACGAACCGCGAACGTGCCCGAGTATTCCGTCGAGAATTCCAGGGCCGTAGCCGATCGAATCAAGATAATGCGAATTCGACCTCGGTGTTGTGTGATCCAGATCTTATGGATGGGATCGGCGCCGGAATCATACTCTTGACCAGCAACAATGAGGCCGCCTGGCCGGAAAAGCTCGTGAAGATTTCGATCTGAGCCTTCGATCGGGTGTGGTATGTCCAAGTCGTTTTGGGTCTGCATCGATCGAGTTCGGGAACGCGAGGATCCGCGCAAATGGCTTTCCGGTCCTTGCGTTCCCCGGCGGGAAGTCCTTGCCTTTTGGGCCTCTCGACTCGATAACGGAACGTGAGGTCGGCCGCGGATTCCCCGAGGGAATCGAGCCGACCCCTACCTCGACTCATCCAGGACCCGTTCACGATGTTTGTGTCGCGAATCGTCTCTGCGCCGAATATTCGCCGGGATCGCAAGGTCTTCGCCCCCCTATTGGCCGCCTCCTTCGTCGGCCTGCTCGCCGGAGCAGGCTCAGAGGGAGAGGGCAAGGCGGAGAAGCCGCCGGAGGCGATCGCCCTTTTCGACGGCAAGTCGCTCGACGGCTGGAAGAAGACCGACTTCTTCAAGGCCGGGGCCGTGCAGGTCGATGATGGGGCGATCCTCATCGCCCCTGGCAAGCCCATGTCCGGCGTCACGATCACCCGGACGGACCTGCCGAAGGTCGATTTCGAGTTGACGTACGAGGCCCAGCGCCTCACCGGCAGCGACTTCTTCGCCGCGGCCACCTTCCCCGTCCAGGACGCGTTCATCACCTTCGTCAACGGAGGCTGGGGGGGCAGCGTCACCGGGCTGTCGTGCCTCAACGGCGCGGACGCCTCGGAGAATGATACGAGTCTCTATATCAAGTATCAAAATAAGACGTGGTATCGCTTCCGCGTCCGCGTGACGGCCGACACGATCCGTTGCTGGATCGACGACCGCCAGGTGGTCGCGGTCAATTACAAGCATCGCCCGGTCAGCACCCGGCTCGAGACGCGCTCGAATCAGCCACTCGGCTTCGCCACCTGGGAGGCATCCTCGGCGATCCGCAAGATCACCGTGCGGAAACTGACGCCCGCCGAGGTCGCCGAGACCACCAAGAAGGAAGACGACTGATCCTCCCCGTCCCAGAACTCTCGCCGGATTATGACGAGGCCGGGGCCTATGACAGATGGGCCCCGGCCTCGTTACTTATGTCGGGCTGCGGAGCATCCGACGCTTGAGCATAGGCACCGCGTTGATGGCCCTGAGTACGGTCTTGCCGACGGCCTCGGCGAAGACGCCCTCGGCATGGACCTGCTCCATCGCCCTGAGTGAACTCTCCACGGCTTCGAAGCCGTAGTCGAGCATTTGCGCTTCGTACTCGTGGACGGCCCGTTCCATCGGGATCTCACCTCGATGCGCGGCGGCCAGATTGCGGCCGAGCAAGGCGGCGTCGCGGAGCGCGATATTGGCGCCGATCCCGCGATAGGGAGTCATGCTGTGGATCGCGTCGCCGAGGAGCGTGACGCGGCTCGACTCCCAGGGCTCGACCCGCACCGAGGTCCGGATGGGCAGTGATAGAATGGTATCGGGGACCGCTTCGCGAATCAGGCGACGGAGGTTGGGGTGCCAGGCGGCGACCATCTCCAGGACTTCGGCACGGAGGTCTTCCCCCTGGACCTCCCCCGGCCTGCGGCCCGGTGGAAACGACTCATTGCGGGTGGAGAAGGACCAGAATACGTAGTCGCTGAGGTTGTCCCAGAGCGAGCCCTCGGGCCCTGCGGGCAAGGCTTCGTCGCCGAAGAACTCACGGATCGCTGCCCGCTCGGCGCCCGGATAGATGAGGGGAGCCGAGAACATGGCACGGCCGTGCGGGGCCTTCACGAACATTGGGCCTTCCAGGAGCGGCCGGGGGATCCACTCTCGCGTTTCGGGGGTCAGGGGTACCTTTCCGGCGACCCCAACGATCCCCGTGTCCCGTCGCTCGGCGCGCGGCAAGAGTTGCTTGCGGACCTGAGAATTTCCGCCATCTGCGCCGATGAGCAGGTCCCCCGCGGCGGCGGTCCCGTCGTCGAAGTAGGCGACCACGCGACCGTCGGGCGAGGTCTCATAGCGGGAGAACCGCTTGTCGAAATGGACGGCGTCGTCGAGCCCTTCGAGCAGAATGCGACGCAGCGTGATCCGGCTCAGCGACCGATGCCTGGCGATCGGATCCGTTGCCTCGTTCGCGGCCGAGAGGTCGAGCCGTAGGAGCGGTTCGAGGTTCTCGGTCACATAGTTGAATGCGTGACTCGCACCGCCGCAGGTGGCGTCGAAGGTTTTGAACAGGGTGTCGGGCAAGCACTCGTGGAGGGCCTGGCTGCCTTGCGGGTCGATATGGATCCGATAGCCCTGGAGCCTGTCGGTCCGGCTGCGATCGCGTTCGAATACTGCGGTGCTCACTCCCGACTTCCTGAGTGCCTGCGCCAGGCAGAGCCCACCGATCCCCCCTCCCACGATCAAGACGTGTGGCGACTTCCTCGAAATGGACATGGGCGAAGCTCCTGCTCTTCGAGTTACGGGGCATCCGGACGCGCCCGGCCCGCGGCGCGGCTTGCCCGAGGGAGCTTCACCTGGTACCTTTCAAGGGCACGCTTGGGGCCAGGTTTCGTCCTTCGGGGCCGGGCTTCAGGTCAACGTCCCTGTTGGGGTGCGTCACCACCTCAACAGGGATACTTCCTGATTTGCTGACGTCTTCACGTCGTTGTTTCGGACGAGGACTCCCCTCCTCCGGGGCGTTTCTGCTCGTGGAATTCGGACCAGACGCGCGTGTAGCCGCGGTCGGTCTCGATGCGCTCGATAAGCATTGCGACGAAGTCGCGCTCGGCCAGCAGCATCTCGCGGCGGAACTCGGCCTCCACGAGGTAGAGCGGTTCCACGCCCATCTTGAGGGCGATCTCGTAGCCGGCCTGCATCTCCTCCGAGAGCTGGCCGAGCGTCTCGCCTCGCTGCTTCAAGAGGGTCAGTGCCTCGGCCGGCGGTAACGCGGCGATGAGCGAGAGCCCCGCCTCGAACCGGGGGAACTCCTTCGACGGGACGGCGAGCAGTTCGCCCAGCCAGGCCCGCATCCTCGCGAGGCCCGGCTCGGTCAGGGCGTAGATCGTCCGCTCGGGTCGACGACCCTCCTTCACCGTCTCCCTCGGCACGATGAGACCGTCGCGCTGGAGTTGCTCCACGACGGTGTAGAGCGAGCCGTACTTGAGCTTGATGCTCTTCTCCTTGTGCCGGGCTCGTAGCGTCGCCGCGATCTCGTACGGATGCATCGGGCGCTCGAAGAGGAGCACCAGGACCGCCAGCGCCAGGGGGTTCGACGACTCGCTCGACTTCGGCATCTCGAATACTCCGTCTCATAATATCCGTCGACGAATATACGGCCAAAGCATTCGCACTTCAAGCCTGGGATGTCGGTGGCCATAGCTCATGCCCCTTTGAGAGATTTAAGATCCGGTTGAGCATGCTTACCCGAATTCAAATCCTTGATTGCGTGGGATCTTCGGGGTGAATTGGAGGGTGGGGCGGGTTATCCTGACGTTGATAAAGCGGGGCGGCTTTTGATAGGCGTCAAATCAGGCGAATTTCACCCGGTAGAATCCGCAGAATGGATGCAAGAAGTCGACAAAAGTACTTGCTGCTTAAAGAGAAGTAGCCTCAAGCTATAGTAGCGGGACTGCGCCGGAATGACCGCCCTGCACCGACGCTAATATGAACGGGATTGAAGGAGGCAGCGAGGGCGGCGAGGCGGATCGTTGGTGTAGCTCGTGGTCCCTCCGGGCGTTGTGTCCTGGCGACGGCGAGGAAATGCGGTGATGACGGAACACGCATCCGTGCCACTCGAAGCCAGGCCAGGCCAGCCGAGGGAGACGCCCCCGGTGGGGCTGATTCCCGGTTATGAATTGATCGCCTGGATCGGCAGCGGCGGCATGGGCGACGTATACAAGGCCCGTCAGCTCTCGCTCCACCGCGTCGTCGCCATCAAGATCCAGCGTCCGTTGCCCCCGAGCCCGCTCGATGAGCTCGAGCCCATCGGCAGGAGCGAGGCCCCGACCCCCTCCGCGCTCGACACCGACCGCCTCGCCCGCGAGGCCAGGCTGATGGCCGAGGTCCGGCACGCCAACATCGTGACGATCTTCGACCGGGGCTTCATCTCCGGCCAGTCGTACACGATCATGGAGTTCATCGAGGGGACGAACCTGCGCTCCATCCTCCCCCATCGGAGGCCCGTCGGCGTGGAACTGGTGCGTCGGGTGATCGCCGAGCTCGTCGCGGCCCTCGAGCACCTGCACAGGGCGGGGATCGTGCATCGCGATCTCAAGCCCGAGAACGTGCTGCTCGATGGCGACGGCCGAGCCCACCTGACCGACTTCGGCATCGCCGTGGCGATCGACCGGATCGGGACACTGACGCAGACGACTCAAATCCTCGGCACGCCGGACTACATGGCGCCCGAGCAGCGCATCGGCTTCGAGGTCGATGCGCGGGCCGACCAGTATTCGCTCGCCGTCATCGTGTATGAAATGCTCACGGGACTCGTGCCAGTCGGGTCGTACCGGTCGGTTGCCAAGCTGAACCCTCGCCTCGATCCCGCGATCGACCGGCCCCTCGCCCGCGCCCTCGAGTCCGACCCCGAGGATCGTTTCCCGACAATCTCCGCATTCGGCGAGGCGCTCGTTCGGGTGCTGTCGGAGGTGAAGCCGAGGCGTCATCGTCGCCTCGTCGTGGCCTCGGGCATGGTAACCCTGATCTTCGCCGTCGCGTGGCTCGTGCTCGGCCTCCTGTCCGGGAGGGGCCGCCTCGAACGCGGTGGAGGGATCGCGTCGAAGCGGCAGGGGCCGTCCACGAGCGAGCCTTCAAAGGGACCGACGCCCGGCGTCCCGGTCGAGAAGGCGTTCGAGGCATTCGACAAGACCACCGTCGAGTCGATGCTCGCGGACCTCTCGCGGGCGATCGGGCGAGAACCGGCGGAGGCCCACCTCTATTACCGACGTGCGCAATGCCAGCAGGCGCTCGGCGCGTTCGAAAAGATGCGAGACGACCTGGACACCGCGGTTCGCCTCGCGCCGAGCGTGGCCGAGTTCGTCCTACTGAGGGCTGTTGCCCACGCGAGCCTTAACGAGCCCGAGAAGGGGATCGCCGACTACTCGAGGGCGATCGAGCTCGATCCCAATCAGCCTCGGTACTATCTACAACGGGCCTGGCTCCATTCCCAAGTTGGGCACCATGGACAGGCCCTGGCGGATGTCGACCGCGCAATCCAGCTCGCTCCCGAGGATTCTCAGGCCTATGTCTTTCGCGCGACGTTCCGAAATAAGGTCGGGCGATATCAGGACGCGTATGATGACTATGTGCAGGCATTCAACCTGAAGCCCAACGACCCCGATTTGCACATGCAGGCGTCGGCATTCTTGCTCGACCTGCCCGAGGGGCAGCCCCGCAACGATGCCCTGGCGCTCAAGCTCGCGACCCGGGCCAAGGAGCTGACTCAGGGCCGATCCTGGTTGGCCCTGGCGACTTTGGGCAGGGCCCATGCCGCGAATCGGTCATGGGATCTCGGTTTGCAGGAGTATCGCCGCGCGTACGAGATCGCGCCGGCGTCGCAGAGGGCCCAGCTTCAAAGGCTCATCCAGGATCTCGAGCAAAAAGCGGCCGCGGAGACGAAGGAATGAAGGCCGAGCTGGAAAACTCGATCGGTCCTTACTTGTTTCGGGAGGCGAACGACGCGTTCTTCCTGGTCAATCCGACGACCCTCCATATCATCGAGGCCAATCCCGCCGCGCAACGACTGAGCGGCCTGCCCCAGAAGCGTTTGCAGCAACTCTCGTTCATCGAGCTCCTCGACCCCAAGGATCGGTCGATCGAGGCCGAGCTCACCCATTCCTGCCAGACGACCGTCTGGACCCGGGGGGCGCATTACCTGACCCTCCAGGTCGGCGAGACGCGAAGGATCGTTCAGTTGAGCGTGAGCCGGCTCCATCTTGCCCCCGAACCGCTTGCCCTCATCATCGCGCGGGACGTTTCCCGGCAGAAGCTCGCCGAGGACACCATCCGGACCAGCCGCGCCCGGCTCCGCCTCTTCATCGAGCAGGCCCCGACGTCGATCGCGATGGTCGACCACGACCTGCGCTACATCGCGGCGAGCCGTCGCTGGCTGATCGACTACGGGATCATGGAACGTGACCTGACCGGGAGGCACCACTACGACATCTTCCCCGAGATCAGCGAGGATTGGAGGGCCATCCACAAGAGCTGCCTGGCCGGTGCGGTCGTTCGTCGCGACGAGGACCAGTTCGTCAGGGACGACGGCAGCGTCATGTGGCTGACCTGGGAGGTGCGTCCCTGGTTCAATGACGAAGGTGAGGTCGGGGGCCTCTTGCTCTTCAGCGCCGACATCACCAGGCGCAAGCAGGCGGAGGAAGATCTAAGGATCCGCGGGCAGCAGCTCCAGGAGCGATTCGCCGAGATCGAGGCCATCTATCAGACCGCGCCGGTGGGGCTCTGCTGCATCGATAGGGACCTCCGCTTCCTCCGCGTCAACGAGCGGCTCGCGGCCATGAACCGGAAGCCGGTGGCCGAGCACCTCGGCCGTTCGTTCGCCGAGCTCGTCCCCGAGATGTCGCAGTGGTTCGTCCCCATCGCCCGCAGGGTGATCGAGACGGGCGAGCCGGTGACGGGGCTCGAGTTCACGAGCCGGTCGAGGCGGGCGACGGACGAGGGGATCGGGCCCACCTGGGTCGTCGCGCTCCACCCGCTGCAGGGGGCGGGGTCGAACGTGATCGGCGTGAACGTCGTCGTCGAGGACATCAGCGACCAGAAGCGGATCGAGAAGGAGTTGCGCCAGGCCCGCGACGCCGCCGAGTCGGCGAATCAGGCCAAGAGCCAGTTCCTGGCCAACATGAGCCACGAGATCCGGACGCCCATGAACGGCGTGCTCGGGATGGCCTCGATCCTGCTCGGGACCCCTTTGAGCGAGACCCAGCGCGAGTTCGTGGAGATCCTCCACTCGTCGGGCGAGGACCTGCTCGCCGTGCTCGAGGATATCCTCGACTTCTCCAAGGTCGAGGCGGGCCAGCTCCGGCTCGAGCGAGGGGAATTCCGACTCCGCGAGCGGTTCGGCGACCTCCTGCGATCGCTCGCCGTGCGGGCGCATACCAAGAAGCTCGAACTCGTGCAGGAAGTCTCCCCGAGCGTGCCCGACGTGCTCCTGGGTGACTGGCTCCGGCTCCGGCAGATCCTCATGAACTTCATCGCCAACGCGATCAAGTTCACCGAGGCCGGGGAGGTCCACATCCGGATCACCTCGATGCCGGTCGACGACGGCGAGATCCTCCTGAAAGTGGCCGTGCGGGACACCGGGATCGGGATTGCCCCCGATCGCCTCGGCGCGATTTTCGACCCTTTCGTCCAGGCCGACGGGTCGACGACCCGTCGCTACGGGGGGACGGGGCTCGGCCTCGCCATTTGCGCCCGGCTCGTCGAGATGATGGAGGGGAAAATCTCGGTCGAGAGCGACGTGGGGGCGGGCAGCACCTTCGCATTCACGGCGAGGGTCGGCGTGGGCTCCTCCGAGTCCTTCGAGGCCGACCCCGACCTCGCGAACTTGAAGGGGCTCTCGGCCCTGATCGTGGACGACAACTCCACGAATAGCCGGATCCTCAAGGAGATGCTGATGCGATGGGGGCTCGTCCCGATCGTCGCGGGTGGGGCCATGCAGGCGATGGCGATCGTCGCGAGTCGCATCGAAGCCGGGGCCCCGATCCCCCTGGCGCTGATCGACCTCCAGATGCCCGAGATCGACGGCCTGGAGCTCGCCTCAAGGCTCACCAGGGAGTGCGAAGGGAGGGCCCCTCGCTGCATCTTGCTGTCGTCGGCCGACCGCCCCGCCCATCTCGACGAACTGCGCAAGCTCGGATTCGGGGCGTGCCTGACCAAGCCGGTGATCCCGGCGGAGCTGCATCGGGCGATCCGGCAGGCCCTCCCCTTGCGACCCGACCACGCCGCGGCCAAGCCGCAGGCCCCCGCGACTGGAAGCGAGAAACTCGCCCTGCGGGTCCTGCTCGTCGACGACCACCCGATGAACATCCGGGTCCTGACGTACATGATCGAGAAACTCGGCCATGCCGTGGTCTCGGCGCGTTCGGGGATGCAGGCGCTCGAGATCCTCGAGACCGAGGACTTCGACATGATCTTTATGGACGTCCAGATGCCCGAGATGGACGGGATCGACACAACCAGGGCGATCCGCGAGCGCGAAGAAGGTACGTCGAAACAGATCCCGATCATCGCCCTCACCGCGCACGCCATGAAGGGGGATCGAGAGCGGTTCCTCGCCCAGGGGATGCAGGACTATCTGAGCAAGCCGGTGAAGCCCTCGGAGCTCGACCTGGTCATACGCCGCGTCTATGCCAGTTCCCGTTCGCTCTCCGAGGCTTCGAAACTTCGGAATGACTGAAGTTCAGGCCCATTCGGGAGTTGGGTTAGATCTTTCTGGCGATCTCGGGAAATTTATCCGAATTTATTCGCGCTTCATCTTGGCTTAAGGTGCGCTATCGTAGGTTGGTCCCTGGGCCGACGGAAGTCGGCGTCGATACTCTCGACTCAAGTGAACGATCAGGGAGACTACGCGATGATCAGGTCGATCCTGGCTGTGCCGCTCCTGTTGTTGCCCGCGACCCTTTCGCGAGGCAATGAAACCCTGTCCTCCCTCGACGGCATGACTCCCGTCGACAACGCCTCCGTCGCCCTGGTCGGCGCCCAGGCCGATAAGGCGATGGAACTGGCCCTGGCTTCGTTCTACGACGACGCCCCGAAGCACCACGCTGAAGCCGACGCCCGGAAGGACGAGCCCAAGAAGGGCGAAGCCAAGAAGGACGAGCCCACGAAGAAGGAGGAAGGGACCAAGGATGCCCCGCGAAAGGGTCGTCGTCCCTGGGGCGAAGGCCCCCGCGGGCATCGCGGCGAAGGTCGAGGCCCGCGGGCCGAACGCGAGCACTCTCGTGGCGAGCACGCCCGCCCCGAGCCCCCGATGCATGACGGGAAGGGCGAGGGCGAGAAGGAACACGCCCGCCCCCATCACCCGGGCGAAGGACCGCGGCATCACGCCGGTCCTGGGCCGAAGCGTCACGAAGGCGAGGGCGCGAAGCACTTCGCCGGTCATCGTCGCGGCGAGGGCCCGAAGCACGAGGCCCGCGAGGCGTCGCACCGTCACGAAGGCAAGCCCGGCAGATGGAGCCATGAGGGTTCCCGCAAGGGCTCCCATGCCCGCTTCGCCTCGAAGGAAGGCAAGCCCGGCGAGCACCGCCACGCCTTCCGCGGCGAGCACGCGAAGAAGGAGCACCATGCCCGGCCGCACCACCCGCGATTCGAGAAGACCTCGCACAGTGCGAAGCACGAAGGCCATCGCGGTGGACATGGCAAGGCTCATCACAAGGGGTCTCACAAGCACCACAAGGCGAGCCACCGCGAGCACTGCAAGGGCGAGGGGCACCACCACGGCCATGGTTACGGTGAAGGCCATCACGGCTCGCACCGTCACAAGGGCCACGGTGAAGGCCACCACAAGTCGCACCACCACGAAGGCCACGGCGAGCGCCATCACCGGGGCCACGACCGAGATTGATCCCAGGCTCGACCAAACTGGTTGAACCCTCGGACGATCACTCAGGAGCCGGCCCTCGGAGTCATTCGAGCGGCCGGCTCTTTTCGCGTGGATAAGAGGCAGAACCCATTTCATGCTTTTTCGGTTCAGGGACGTCCCACACCAACCATCCCGACCGGGTTCGCCACCTCATCGAACGGCCTCGACGAGTTGAAGAGTCCCGGCCAGAGGCCATTTCCCGTTACATCCCATGCGGACGTCGAGGGAAACCCAGGGGGGCCGATCCAGTCGGCATGGATCTCCGGGAGCGTGCGGTTTCGATCCGTTTTGCCAAATTCCCCAGGCTTCCCCGCGCGGCTTGTCGCTCTTAACTAGGATCGGGATGGATGGTCGACCCGGGCTTTAGGTCGGGGGCGTGCGATGAAGGTGCTGATCGTCGAGGATGAAGTCGATCTCGGGCGGGGCTTGTGGCTGGCGCTCGAGGAGGACGGGTACTCGGTCGACCTCGTCCGCGATGGGGAGACGGCGCTCCACCAGGCCCGGAACGGCAGCTACGACGCGATGGTGCTCGACCTGATGCTGCCCAGGCTCGACGGCTGGAGCGTGCTCAGGAACCTCCGAGAGGACGAGGCCAAGACTCCCGTGCTCATGCTCACCGCGCGGGACTCGGTGGCCGACCGGGTGCGAGGCCTGGACGAAGGGGCCGACGACTACCTCACCAAGCCCTTCGAGATTGAGGAGTTGCTTGCCAGGCTCCGCGCCCTGATCCGACGCGCGGCGGGCCAGCCTACACCAAGGCTCCGGCTCGGGGACGTGGTGGTGGATACGGTCGCCGGGATCGTGAGGAAGAACGGCCAGGCCGTCGACCTCACGGCCAAGGAGTATGCCCTGGTCGAGTTCCTCGCGAGGAACCGTGGCAAGCTCATGAGCCGTTCCACGATCTATGAGCATATTTATGCGGACGATGACGAGACGCTTTCCAACGTCCTCGACGTCTACGTCTCGAACCTGCGCAGGAAGCTAGGCAAAGAATTCATCACGACGCGCCGGGGCCAGGGATACATCGTCGATGTTTAGGTCGATCCGCTGGACATTGCTCTTCTGGTATGGCCTGATCCTGCTCCTGGTGATCGCCGGGTTCGGGGCCACGCTCTATCTCCACCTCGGCACCTCCATGCGCAAGGTGCGCGACACGAGGCTCCGCGAGTGGGCCCAGGCGGTCGCGCGCGGCTACAACGAACGACACGGCGAGCGCCATCGCGTGATCCTGCCGGACCCTTACGCCCGCGCCTTGGAGTCGCCCGCCGACGACGCGCCCTATTACGTCGTCTGGAACATCTTCGGCAAGGTCGTCGCGTCCTCGAGGCCCGGGTTGAATGTCACCTTTCCCGAGGAGTTCCGGCTTCCGGAGCCGCCGCGACGCCCACCGGCACCGCCCCGGCCCACGCCCCTGGAGGAGGTCGGCCCACCCTCGAAGGAGGAAATGTCGCTGGCGAAGGAGCATCCCGACCACGCGAACCGTCGAATGAGGCCATTCCTCAGGCGCCCGCCGAGGGAGTTCATCCCGCCCGTCGGGGACTTGCTCAAGACCCCCGTCTCGCGCACGAGCGGGCCCTGGCGCGAGGTGATCGTCCGGGGTTCTGTCGGCTCCACGGTGCTGGTCGGGCAGAACGACGAGGAGGATCGCCGGCATCTGCGCGAGTTCCTCATGACGATGCTCGCGGCCAGCGCCGCGGCGTTCTCCCTGGCGATACTCGGCGGCTGGTTCCTCGCCGAGTGGACCCTCGCGCCGATCAGCCGGATCAGCGAGGCCGCCTCGAGCATCTCGGCCACGAACCTCTCGAAGCGGATCGACGTGACCCGGACCGAGAGCGAACTCGGCAGGCTCGCGCAGATCCTCAACCACACGTTCACTCGGCTCGAGGCCTCATTCGTCCGCCAGAAGCAGTTCACCGCCGACGCCTCGCACGAGCTGCGCACGCCGCTAGCCGTCGTGATGTCGCACTGCGAGCTCGCCCTGCGCAAGGAACGCACGGCGGCCGAGTACCGCGGCTTCTTCGAGACCTCGCTCAAGGCCGCCCGGCGGATGCGGAGCATCGTGGAAGGGTTGCTGACCCTGGCCAGGGCCGACGCCTCTGTGCAGAACCTCGTGCGCGAGCCCGTGCAACTCGGGGAGATCGTCGAGGAATCCGTCGCCATGCTCGAGCCCTTGGCGGGTCCCGAGGAAGTCTCGATCAAGGTCGAGGCCGAGCCCCTCGCGATCCTCGGCGACCGGGAACGGCTCCGGGAGCTCGTGTTGAACCTCGTGACCAACGCGATCCGGTACAACCGCTTCGGCGGATCGGTGACGATCCGCCTGGCCCGCGAGGGGAACATCGGGCGACTCTCGGTGATCGACACGGGCATCGGCATCGCGCCGAGGGACCAGCTCAACATCTTCGAGCGGTTCTACCGCGCCGATCCGGTTCGCTCCCGGGAGATCGGCGGTTCGGGCCTCGGGCTCGCCATCACCAAGTGGATTGCCGAGTCGCACGGCGGGACGATCGCGTTCACGAGCCAGGAAGGTTCGGGGACAACCTTTGAGGTGTGCCTGCCTCTCCTCCTGGAAGTCCCCGCGGATCCACAAAATGACGAAAGGCACGCCCCTTCGGCGGAGGACGTGCCTTCGGATCAACCGCAGGCGCCGGTCGAGCCGACGCCGGAGTTTCAGCCAGCCTTAATCTGGAACCCCGACGCTTAGGCCGACGTCGGTCGAGCGTAGGCCAGGGCGAGGAGGCCGTACGCCGTCACGAGATTGGCGTCGCCTTCCATGAAGCGGTCGGCGCCGTTGACCCAGCTCCCATTCGCGGCCTGCCGCTTGGCGAGGGCGGCGGTGAGGTCGGCCCGCCAGTCGTGCCCCTTGCCGTCGGAGTCGAGGAAGGTCGACTCGCCGAGCAAGGCGAGGGTCTTGGCGAATGTCTGGTAGTAGTAATAGAGCCCGCGCTGGTCGAGGCCCGGGTTCTCTTCCAGGGTGTAGTGCTTGGCGATGTAGGCGTGGGCCGCCTTCACGCGTGGGTCGTCCTTGGTGAGGCCGGCGTAGATCATGCTCTTGAGGCCGGCGTAGGTCATGGAGGCATAGGAGCGGAGGCCGCCGTCTGCGTTGTTGCCGGCGACGCTCGACCCGCCGTTGGCCGCCGTGTAGACGAAGCCGCCGTCGTTGACCTTGTCGGCCCAGGGCTGGTCGTTGAACTCGCTCTTGAGGTTCTGGCAGCGCGAGACGAAGACCAGGGCCCGCTTGAGTGCGGGGTCGCTCGCCGGCACGCCCGTCTCTCGCAGGGCGTCGATCATGAAGGTCGTGTTCGAGAGGTCGGGTCGGCTGTTCGCGCCGCCGTAGCCGGCACCGCCGTAGAAGGCGTTGTTCGGATCCTTACCTTCACCCTCGTCCCACTGCATCGTCTTGAGGAACTCCTGCCCCTGGCGGAGCAGGGTGTCGTACTTGAAGCTCGCATTCGCCTCCTTGAACGCCAGGAGCGAGATGGCCGTCGTGTAGTTGGCGTGGGCGGCCTCGGAGAACCCGCCCTTGGGGCCGATGAACTTCTCGAGGTAGGCGAGCCCCTTGGCGACGACCGGCTCATTGGCCGTGACGACCTTGGAGCGCAACAGGCCGGTCACGACGAGTGCCGTGATCCCCGGCTCCTTGCGCTCACCCGACCAGCTACCATCCTCGGCCTGGCGCGGGCGCAGGAAGGCCACGGCCTTGGCCGTCATCTCCGCCGGGGTGGCCGCCGCGGCGGCCGAACTCCGACCCGGCCTCAAACCCAGGCCAAGGAGGCTGGCGGCCTGGATACTTCGGCCGAGGAATACCCGACGAGAGCTGGACTTGAATTGCACGGTTCGTCTCCCAAATGCGACACGGTGCGGACAAGACTCTGGACGTCACGATGGCTGGCACCGAATTCCCACGTTAGCAAAGCGGGTGCCTCCCCCGGCAGGCGGTCGAGCCCTCGCCCACGCCTGGATTTGCAGTGATTCCCGCATGCCGGGCGACGCTGGGCGTGGACAGAGTTTAGCCGCCGACGGCGAAGTTTTCGCCAGGCATGACGTCCGTGCCGATCGACGCATCGGCCTCACCCCGTTTTACCAGGCGATCCGGGCGAAAGATGCATGCGAGGTTCCCTGCTGAAGAACCTGGCGCGCGGGGATGATAGGCCGCCGGCCATTCCTCCCGAACTTCTCTTGCCGGGGATGTCCACGGCAACGTCTGATGGGATCATGATCTCGAACCCCGCCGAGCCAGCATCGTCGTCGCCGAACGGGTCGCCCAGCATGCGCTGGTCGATCCGGAATCAAATCTTGCTCCCGCTGATCACGATCCAGGTCATCGCCGCGGGTACGATCACCCTGACGGCCGCCGCCCTCGCCGCGCGTCGGGCCGAGCGGCAGATCATCGACCGGCTCGACGGCGTGGTCGAGGTGCTCGGTCACGCCACATTCCCTTATACCGAAGGGGTCCTCGCCCAGATGAGAGGGCTCTCCGGCGCCCACTTCGTCGCCTACGACCGCGCGGGCCGGATCGAGGAGTCGACCCTCAAGGATCGTGAGGACCTACCCCGTCCGCTGCCGACGATCCCCTCGACGCCCCGCCTCGAGGGCCTCAGCCATGCCGCCGTGGTGCCGATCGGGCCGGCTCGCTACTTCGCCGTCCGGCTGCGACCCGTCTCCAACCCACGCGGGACGACGTTACTGGTCCTCTACCCCGAGGCCAACTGGCGACAGGCGCGCTGGGAGGCCGCCCTGCCCCCGCTCGCCCTGGGCGTGGGGACACTGGTGACGATGGTCGCCGTGACGAGCTGGCTCGCCCACCGGATCAGTCAGCGTCTTCGGGTCGTGCAGACGCAGGTCGCCCGGATCGCCGCGGGCGACTTCACCACGCTCGACGAAGAAGGAGATCGCGACGAGATCCAGGATCTTTCGCGATCGGTGAACCGGATGTGTACGCAACTCCGCGAGATGAGCCGGACGATCCGGAGGTCGGAACGGACCCAGATCCTCGCCCAGCTCGCGGCCGGCCTGGCGCATCAGCTCCGCAATTCCCTGACCGGCGCGAGGATGAGCGTGCAGCTGCACGCCAAGCGCTATCCGCCTCCGACGAACGACCGCAGCCTCGAAGTCGCCCTGCGTCAGCTCGCGATCACCGAGGAGCAGGTCCGAGGCCTCCTCTCGCTGGGGAGGCTCGAGCAGCGGGCTCCGACCCCATGCGACGTCCCCTCGCTGATGACGGACGTCGCCCTGCTCGTGGGGCCTTCCTGCGAGCATTCCAAGGTCGCGCTCGTGGTCCCTGAGGTGACGGGCAAGTTGATGGTCGAGGCGGATGTGGCGAGCCTCCGCGCGGCGGTCCTGAACCTGACGCTGAATGCGGTGGAAGCAGCGGGGGCCGGCGGCGAGGTGCAGCTCTCGTCGGAGCCCGAGGGAGATTCCGTGGTGCTCGAGGTGAGCGACACCGGCCCCGGCCCGCCCGAGGACCTGATGGATCGACTCACCGAGCCGTTCGTGACGAGCAAGCCCGAAGGGGTCGGGCTGGGCCTCGCGATTGCGCATCAGGTGGCCGTCGAGCACGGCGGCCGACTGTCCTGGGCCAGGGTCGGCGAAACGACGCGGTTCCGCCTGGCGATCCCGAGAAGCGTCGCCAATCTAGAGGTGTCCAAGCCATGAGCCGGATCCTGATCGTCGACGACGAGGCGAGCATTTGCTGGGCGTTCAGCGAGTTCCTCACCGACGAGGGGCACGTCGTGGACGTGGCGGCGTCGGCCGAGGAAGGGCTCAAGGTCGCGGCGGCGAAGAAGCCCGACGCCCTCGTGCTCGACGTCCGGCTCCCCGGCATCGACGGCCTCACCGCCATGCGTTCGTTCCGCGACCTGATCGGCGGGGCCCCGATCGTCGTCGTCACGGCCTTCGGGAACCTCGAGACGGCCGTCCGCGCGATGGAAGGCGGGGCCTTCGACTACCTCGTCAAGCCGTTCGACCTCGACCAGGCCTCCTCGATCCTGACGCGGGCACTGGAGAAGAGTAAGCCGGCGGACCGCCCGACGCAGGCTCTCGCGCTCGATGACGCGGGGTCGCTCCTCGGCTCGTCGCCCGTCATGCAGGATCTCTTCAAGAAGATCGCCCTCGTCGCGCCTGCAGATGTCCCCGTGCTGATCACCGGCGAGAGCGGGACCGGTAAGGAACTCGTCGCCCGCGCGATCCATCGCCACAGTCGGAGGCATCGCGGGCCGTTCCTCCCCGTCTGCCTGGCCGCCCTGAGCCCGAGCCTGGTCGAACGAGAGCTCTTCGGCCACCTCCGGGGTTCTTTCACGGGCGCGGGGGAGGACCGCAAGGGGCTCCTCGAGCTGGCGACGGGGGGTACGGTCCTGCTCGACGAGATCGGCGACGTCCCCCCTTCCCTCCAGGTGAAGCTGTTGCGGGCGATCGAGCACCGCGAGGTCACCCCCGTCGGCGACGCCCGGCCTAGGATCACCGACATACGCATCGTCGCGGCCACGAATCGGCCTCTCTCCGACCTCATGGCGTCGGGCGAGTTCCGCGAGGACCTCTTCTTCCGGCTCAGCGTCTTCCAGATCCAGGTCCCGCCGCTCCGCGAGCGCCGGGAGGACATCCCGGTAATCGCCGGGCACTTCCTGCGGCAGGCCCGAGGCGTCGAGGATGGCAGCATCGTCCTGAGCGACGAGACCCTCCGCGAGTTGCAGTCTCGCCCCTGGGTCGGGAACGTCCGCGAGCTGCGAAACACGATCGAGCACGCGGCCATCGTCTCGCGAGGGCGAGAGATCCGCGTCACCCACCTACCGCCGCCCTCGACCCCCGGCTCCACGGGCCAGGCGACTCGCCCCGACCAGGAAGTCCAGGATCGGATCGTGCAGTGGACGAGCCAGGAACTGCGCGAGGCCCCCGCCCTGCCCGAAGAACACTCGCTCCACGAGCGTTTCCTTGAGTTGACGGAAGCCCCGCTCATCAAGACGGTTTTGGAGCAATGCGGCGGCAATCGCGCGGCGGCGGCTCAGCGGCTCGGCATCCACCGGGCGACGCTCCGGCAGAAGCTGAGGAACTACGGGATCGGCTGAAATGGGGCCGTCCCTCCTGGGGCCAAAAAAGGGCGTTCGCTCCTCGAAATCGGCGTGGCTTCGGCGTATGGTGAGGGACCTGTCACTCCTGGTCCTACCCGATCCCGAACGATTCAACCCATTGGGGACGACGCGATGAAACCGGAGATCGAGCGCGAAGAGAACAATCAGCCCAATCGCCGGCGAGTGCTGGAGACCGCGGCGGGCGCGATGGCCCTTGGGCTGTCGGCCGTCGGCGGCTCCGTCGCCTCGGCCGCCGAGCCGGCGGGCTCGGCCAAGCGGATCACCAAGGGACGCATCAAGCAGTCGATCGTCCACTGGTGCTTCGAGAAATACTGGGATGTTCCCACGTTTATCAAGATCACCAAGCAGCTCGGCTGCACCAGCATCGAGCTCATCGACCCCAAGTACTTCCCGTTACTGAAGGAAGCCGGGCTCGAGTGCGCGATCGCCACGATCGACATGAGCCCGGAACCGCCGTTCGTGAAGGGGTTCAATAATCCCAAATATCGCGACAAGGTCTTCAAGGCCACGCGCGACGCGATCGACGCCTGCGCCGAGTATGGCTTCAAGAATGTGATCTGCTTCACGGGCATGAAGGAAGACATCGCCGATGACGTCGGCGCGGCTAACTGCGTCGAGGGCTTCAAGCAGATCATCGGCCACGCCGAGAAGAAGAAAGTCACCCTCTGCCTGGAGATGCTCAACACCCGCGACCGCTCGCACCCGATGAAGGGGCACCCCGGCTATCAGGGGGATCACACCGAGTATTGCATCGACATCATCAAGCGCGTCGGGTCTCCCAACCTGAAGCTCCTGTTCGACATCTACCACGTGCAGATCATGGACGGCGACGTAATCCGCCGCCTCCGCGAGCACAAGGATTACATCGGTCACGTCCACACCGCGGGCAACCCAGGCCGCGGCGAGCTCGACGCCCACCAGGAGATCGCCTTCCCCGCCATCATGGAGGCGCTCCTCGAGATCGGCTACCAGGGCTACGTGGGCCAGGAATTCATCCCCACCCGCGACCCCCTCGCAGGCCTCGAGCAGGCCGTGACCCTTTGCGACGTCTGAGCCTCAACGACTATCGAGGTCGTGACATCTGAGCGGCCGTCCTCCCCACGCTGTTTCGCATGGGGCGGACGGCCTCCTTCATTTCGAAGTCGCAGGCAGACATTCGATATTTGATAAAAATGTGCTGCCGTGTCGTTGATATATCGTTCTCGATCGAAGGACTCGAGATCAGGCCCCGGAGTTTGCCGCGGGATTTGTCCTCTCATCTCGACAATCTCAACTCATCCCGGAATCCCCGCGCAGGCACTAATACCGCGAACCTAAATCCATCATGCAGTGATGTTGTCAGCATGCCACCAGGCTGAGTGGCCGAGGTCGAACCGTCCTTGATGCGATGAGGGCATGGCTCAATCGCGAGCCAATTGGACCCTGAGGTGACGTGCCCGAACCCGTTGCACGATCGCTGGGCCGAGGGTGCTTAGATTTTGGTCGAGATGTCGATAGCCGCGAAGGTATGCATACGAATGTGACAGGGGAGTTGGTGAGGCCGGGGAAAAAATATTCTTCCGGAACTCGAGGCTTGGATAGGACTTAAATTGGATCGATCGGGAAAGCTGGCAAATTGTGGTGCGTTCTGGCACTGCACTTGCCTTTTACTCTTGGCGTCGAGACGAACGACGACAAGAACCAACGATGATGGGAAACACCGAAAAGCTTCCTTGGGACAAGAAACTTTCCAGTGCCTTATGTGAACACTAACGAACCACCCTACTGGCGACGGTAAGTTCAGCCTCGCGTTGAACTTTCTAACCGCCAAGGGGAGAGTGGGTAGCCTCGCACGACCCCTCCCACTCTCCCTTCCTACAAATGCGGAAACCGGGCTTGAAGAAGCCCTAGGTTATGGGAGCTCCCGGTCAGACGAGACCGGCCGGGAGTTCCTTTCCGTAAGAGAGATCTTGATACTATCGCTCCGATGATGCCTCTGCAAGGCCTCGGTGAAGACTTTTTGAAATTTCTCGAAATTTGCTCCCTATATCCGAATTTCTTCGTTTCGACACGCGTGATTCAAAGTCTCGCACGATAATGAGATCAGGCGATCAAACTTAGGAAAATTCACTCGATTCTCACCGCTGACTCGCCCCGCCCTCATCACCTCCGATTACCTTCCATACTCTCGCCACACGTCGGAGAATATCTGTCCGGGTGCTGACCCACACGCCGGGCAGATGTTCTCCGATCACTTCCCTCTTCCACTCGACCTCGAGTCAGTCGACACAAGGCAGCGAAGGCGATGACCCACGCCTTCGCTGCCTTTTGCTTTTCGAATCACCCTTCTCGCTCGCGACCCGATGCGAAGGCATGGGACGCGCCGCGACCGTCCCCGCGTGGGGGTGGGGGACGGTCTCAGGCGAGGATAGGATCGAACCTCGGGGCTCAGCGCTTGAGCAGGTAGAGGTTGAGGTGTTCCATGGCGTCGAGCAGCCAGGGGTGGCTCCAGGGCATCCGCAGGCCGTAGCCGACGGTCATCACGGAGACCATCAGGGCGACGAGTGATGCGGAGCGGACCCATTTCCGGGTCTGGCCGGCCTCGACCCCCTTGGGCAGGAAGAAGAGCCAGAACGGGATCAGCCAGAAGAGCCAGCGCAGGCCCTGGGTCGAGCCGCCGTAGTTGCGGGCCTTCGGGTTCCAGGTGTAGAAGGCGAGCATCGCGACGGTGAGGATGATCGTGATCCAGGCGAGCCCACGCAGCTTCTGGGGACGCCAGAGCAGCCTGAAGGCACCATAGATCGAGAAGAGGAAGATCGGCGTCAGCGAGAAGACGCCGTGGTGGCCGAACGTCATGTGGAAGAGATACGTGGCGTGCGACTCGGGATGGACGTTGAACCAGTCCATCTCGAGCGGCGTGTTCCAGTAGCTACCCTCGTACTGGTAGCTCTTGGTGCCGAACTCCTCGTAGACGGGCTTGAACTGGCCGAACGCCAGGAACTGCGTGACCAGGAACGCCGCACAGGGGACGATCGCCGCCGGCACGAAGGCCTGGAGCGTCGGCTTCGGGAAGCGCACCAGCAGCATCAGGAAGAGGATGATCCCGAAGAGCGCCGCCGGCAGTTCGTTGCAGGCCGTGAAGGCGGCGAAGAACCCGGTGAGGGCGAACAAGCCCCGCGACGAACTCTCTCCCTCGTCCCAGATCCGGATGAACCCGGCCAGGGTGAAGAAGGCGCACGAGGCGGCGATCGTGTGATTATTCAGTGTCGGGTCGAAGACGATGAGGAGCGTGCCCCAGGCTGCACCCGCCAGGCTCAGGAACCAGGCCCAGTCATTGGGTGCGTGGCGGTCGAGGAACCTGGCGTAGCCGAGCAGGACCAGCCAGAGCGGCACCACGTTCAGCAGTACCACGATCGGCTTGAAATAGAGGACGTAGACCGGCCAGTTGACCGGCTCCTTGGGCGTCTCGAGGACGGGTTTCTCGACCCCGGGCTTCTGCACGTAGCGAGGCAGTCGCTCCTGCGGGATGTTCCGTTCCAGCGGCACGCCCGTGAGCTTGCGGAAGGGATAGAGGACCCCGGCGATCATCGTGGGGAGGAGCGGCGGCTTGCTCGAGTAGAAGTGCTCGACCACCTCCCCTTCCCGCCAGGACTTGGGGGCGATCGCGTACTCGAACTTGCGGACGGGATCGGCGCCGGCCGGCGGGGCGCTGAGCTTGTTCGGTTTCTTGACCTTGTCCTGGGTCTTCTCCTGCCAGGGGCAGTCGTCGATCGCGTAGGTGCCGCGTTCGAGGAGGCTCCAGACGGTCGCCCAGCGCGAGATGTCGTTGGCGCCGATCTGGGTCTGGAGCTTCAGGGTGAGGCCGAGCGTTTGCGCGGTTGCCGCACCGATGACGATCAGGGCGAAGAACTGGCGGGCCTGCGAACGTCCCGGCCTCGGTTCGTTCGCGATCGGATCGGTCGTCATTCACTCGTCTCCAGGTTCTCGACGGGGAGCAGGCCGTCAACTTCGATCCGTTCGGAGACGCTGAACGTCTCGCGGGGCCGGAGCAGGTAGGAGGTGGTCAACTCGGCAAGGAGGCCCGCGCAGAAGATCTGGACCCCCACGACGACCAGCATCGAGGAGAAGACCAGGAACGCGAGCGTCCCCATCGTCATCCCGCCGATGAGCCATTTCAAGACCACGGCGAGCAGACCGAGCTTGCCCAGGACCGAAAGCCCAAGCCCCAGGCCCCCCAGGATGTGGGCAGGGCGTTGCGAATAGACGGTGAGGAACCGGGTGCTGAGGAGGTCGAGGAATCCTTTTAGGAATCTCGCCACGCCATACTTCGAGTATCCGAAGCGGCGAGCCCGGTGGTGGACCTCGATCTCGGCGACGCGGAACCCTCGGGCATGGGCCAGGGCCGGCACGAACCGGTGCAACTCGCCGTAGATCCGGACCTCGTGGGTCACGTCGCGGCGGTAGGCCTTGTAGCCGCAGTTGTGGTCGTGGAGCTTGCAGCCGGTCACTGCGCTGACCATCGCGTTGAAGACCCGGCTGGGGAAGACCTTGTGCCAGGGGTCGTGGCGGGTCCGCTTCCAGCCGCTGACGAGGTCGTAGCCTTCGTCGAGGCGTTCGAGGAAGCGAGGCATCTCCTTGGGGTCGTCCTGAAGGTCGCCGTCGAGGGTGAAGACGATCTCGCCCCGGGCGGCCTGAAACCCCGCGGTCAGGGCGGCGGCCTTGCCGAAGTTGCGCCGGAACTTGATGGCGCGGACGCGGCTGTCGTGTTCGGCGAGCCTCCGGATCTCTCGCCAGGAGCCGTCGGTGCTCCCATCGTCGATGAAGATCCATTCGGCCTCGGCGAACCCGCGATCCGACGCGACGGCGGCGAGCTCGGAATGGAGCGTGGCCAGGCTCTCTTGCTCGTTACGAACCGGCACGACGACGCTGATCATGACGCGGGGGCCTCGGGCAAGGGCAAGGACATGGGCAAGGACGGGACGGGGGGGCGGACGAAATAGAGGACCAACGCCGCGAGGCATTCGCCGGCGACCCAGGTCAGCCTCAGCATGAGAGCGGCGAGGACCGCAGTGTCTTTCCCGACGGCCGGCGCGAGGGTCGCCATCAGGACACCCTCGCGCACGCCGAGCCCTCCCGGGAGCACGGCGACGACGAACCCGGCGACGGTCGCCAGGGCGACGCTGCCGATTACCATCGGCCACCGCTCGGCCGCGATCCCCGCCGGGGAGACCGCCCAGACGACGGCGACCTGGCTCAGACCGAGCAGGCACCACCCGAGCGACGACCAGCCGATCCCGGAGAGCAGGAGCCGATTCGACATCCGTGGGAAGGCGGAGGCGTCGACCCCTCGAAGCGGGGCGCTGATCATCCTCGAGATCCTCGGGAAGATGGGGGGCAAGACCACCCCCAGCAACGCGACCCCGAGTCCGGCCGACAGCAGCATCGGCCAGGCCCCGCGTAAGGCGGCCTCGAAGTCCGCCCCGTAGAGGTTCCGCCAGGGTTCGGTGGGCGCGACGATGAATCCGACGGCGGCGATCAGGCCGCCCGATGCCATCATCACCAAGGTTTCATAAAGCGTGGCGAAGGCGGCGGTCACGGTCCCGGCTCGATACGGGACGACGAGCCCCACTCGCATCACGACCACCAGGGCCTTCCCCGGCATGTACTTGCCGAGGTGGCTGATCGCATAGGCCCGCATGGCCGGCAGGACGCCGACCGGCGTCGGGCTGTCGCGCAGGACCCGCCAGAAGTAGATCCCGTAGACAAACAGGCCGGCGATATACAGGAGGATGCCCAGGGCAATCCATTTCGGATCGACCCGGATCGTGCCGCCACTCGCGCGCATATCCTGCCAGGTCTTGGCGGCGTGCCGGCTCACGGTCAGGAGCACGAGCAGGCCGATGGCCAGCTTGGCAAAGAGGATGATTCGCTTATCGGAACGGAGCTTGGCCGTTCTGAGGATCGCCCCCCGGACGCTCGTCGCGAGGCCCGAAGACCGACCGGAACTCGTAAGCATAAGGCGCAGGGACCGTTGGATACGAGAATCCGACAGGGTGGGTTGACGCCAACCGACTCGCTCAACTTAGCCCCATGCCCAATTATTGACAAGGGGGACTGGCCGTCGCGCAGGAGGAATAGGAACCCACGCCTCGGGACCCGGATGGGGCGCCCGGCGTGCGGCCTGCGCCGCGTCGCCGGGCCCGGGTGGCCCGCCCCGACGGCGAGGGCGCCGTCGGATCGGCCTGTTAGCATTTCGACATTTCTTTGTGGTTTACAATCGTTCGAGATTCAACCGCAAAGAGCCTCCGCTTCGAAGCTCATGCGCATGTTGCCAGGCCGTCACTCCTTCGGCGTAGTGACAAGCAATCATGCCAACGTGTCAAGCCAAGCGTTCTGTGGCAAACACTCTAGCCGTTCGCGGACGCTGATCGTGGGATGGCCGGTTTCGATCAAGCCATGCCGGTCGCGAAGGCCCGTTCTTCGGTGGGGCGGATCTTCTTCACCAGGAAAGGGACGGCGCCGAAACGCTCATAGCCCAGCTCAATCACCTGTTCGTAAGTGTCGCGGGTGCCGGCGATCGTCTCGCCGCGGATGACGACGAACTTCCCCTCGTGGGCCAGGAGTTCGTCCAGGTTCGCGTTGTAGGCGGCTCGTTCCGTGTCAAAGGCCATCGATAATCACCTCCTTCATGAGTAATTCCCAGTTGACATGATAACGAACGTCAACCGGTTTTGCATCCCTGGCGCCCGTCGTGGCTGGGGCCGGAGTCGTCACAGGCCGCTCAGCAGTCAAGAATGGGGATAATCCTCCATGCCTCGTCGACTTCGCGACCGTCCGATTCCGCAGGTTTCGCCGTATTGCCCATGTCTAATGAACGGGGAGGGCGAGCAGCGGCCGGGGACGGGCGAGTACTAAAGATGCCGTCGAGGGGCCGCAATCGTCAAGCGCGTTTCGACCGGCACCAGGCGGGCGAGCCCCCGTCTCGAGGTAATCCGCGCCTCGCCCAGGGCCGTGTGTTAAACTTCAACGATCTGGCCAAGAACTCGGGACGGGCAAGAAATCCCGGATGAGAGGCGTCGAGTCGGGAATTCATCCGGCCGGCGGAACTTTTCCGGGACCTGCAACGTCGAATAGTTTGAGAAGATTCGGAATCTCAACACAATCGTGGATCCTCCTCCCGCCCCGACCCTTACGCCGTTCGGCGACGTCGGCGGGAGGGACGTCCCGTCGCGTTGACTCAGAATCGGTCGCTGTGCTAGCGTGATTCGACTTCCGATCTGAGAGGCCCGGCGTTCTGCTCGGGCCGGGCTTTCGACCGCAAATGCTCCGATAGTTGGCAGAAATCGCTCCGCATACCGCTACGTTCGATGAGATGAGATTCACGGCGACAGGGCGCTGCTACCTCTTGGGCGCCTCGGGAGACTGACCGCATGGCGAAGATCCAGCCCGTGTGGGCACTCGACGTTGGCCAAGCCGCCGTCAAGGCTCTGAAGCTCCTGCCGGGCGACACGCCCGACCAGGTCGTGGCCGAAGCCTTCGACTACATCGAATATCCCAAGATCCTCAGCCAGCCGGATGCCGATCCCGAGCAACTGGTCCGCGAGGCCCTCGAAACCTTCCTCGAGCGCAACGAGCTCAAGGGTTGCAAGGTGGCGATCGCGGTGCCGGGCCAGGCCGGCCTGGTGAAGTTCATCAAGCTCCCGCCGGTCGAGAAGAAGCGGATCCCGGACATCGTCAAGTTCGAGGCGCGGCAGCAGATCCCGTTCGCCCTCGAAGAGGTCGTCTGGGCCTACCAGCAGATCGGCGAGGAGGATGAGGAGGAGGGCGACGACGACTTCGCGATGGCGGAGGTCGGCCTGTTCGCGATGAAGCGCGATCAGATCAACCGCGCCATCCATCCCTTCCGCGTGGCGGGGATCGAGGTCGACATCGTGCAGATGGGCCCGATCGCCCTTTATAACTACATCACTTTCGATCAGCTCAAGGAAGGCCCGCCCGCGCCCGTCGGTGAAGGTGTCGCCGATGCCGACACCGACGCAGGCCAGGCGAAGGCCCCGGCCAAGGGCGAAAAGGGCTCGGTCGTCCTGATCGACATCGGTGCCGATAACACCGACCTGATCATCACCGATGGCATCCGGATCTGGCAGCGCAACGTGCCGATCGGCGGCAACCACTTCACCCGCGCCCTGACGAAGGAGCTGAAGCTCACCTTCGCCAAGGCCGAGCACCTCAAGCGCAACGCCACCAAGGCGCCGGACCCCAGGTCGATCTTCACCGCGATGCGCGGGGTCTTCAACGACTTCGCCAGCGAGGTCAACCGCTCGATCGGCTTCTACTCGAGCGTGAACCGCAACGCGAAGATCATCAAGGTCGTCGGCCTCGGCAACGGGTTCAAGCTGCCCGGCCTCCAGAAGTTCCTCCAGCAGAATCTCAGCCACGAGATCGAGAAGCTCGAGAACTTCCACCGGATGGTCGGCGACGACGTCAAGTTGGCGCCGCAGTTCCAGGAGAACCTGCCGTCGTTCGGCGTCGCCTACGGCCTCGCCGTGCAGGGGCTGGGCAAGAGCGGGGTCTACACGAACCTGCTGCCCCCCGAGATCGAGCAGGTCCGCCTGATCCGCGCCAAGAAGCCCTGGGCCCTCGCGGCCTCGGCGCTCCTGATGCTCGGGTTCTCGGCCCTCTTCCTGGGCGACTACCGGGTGCTGGCCAAGGTCAACACCACGCAGTTTGCCAACGCGGTCTCCTCGGCCACCTCGGCGACCAAGCTCGGCACCCAGTACAAGAACGAGTTCGATGCCGCCAAGGGGGAGTGGACCAAGACCTATGACCAGGGCAAGTCGCTGGTCGCCGGGGCGACCGACCGCGCCAAGTGGCCGACCTTCCTCAAGACGCTCAACGCCAACCTGCCCGACCCGGTCAAGGAATACAACCTCGACCCCAGCAAGCCCGAGAATCAGCCGATCCTCGACAAGCTCCGCGTCCACATCGACGCGATCAAGCCGGTCTGGCGGGCCGACGTGGATGCCGAGTGGTTCAGCACCGAGGATTCGACGGGCCCGAGCGCGATCGCGAAGGACCTGATGCTCAAGTATGACCGCGATGAAAAGCCCAAGGGCGAGGGCTGGATCATCCAGGTCGTCGGCCACCACTACAATCCCCGGCCTAACGCCGAGGAGCTGAAGAAGGCGATCCAAGATCCCAGGGCTCCCAAGATTGCTTACGGGCCATATGGCTATCTGACAAACAAGGTCCTGCCCAAGCTGCAGACCCCCGAGATGCGCCTCTACGGCATCAGGAACGTCACCCTCGGCTGGATCTCGATCGACACCTCCTGGAGCAACCAGAAGGGGAGCGTCACCAACGGCCTCGCCAGCAAGACCGTCCCGCTGCTCGATCGCGCCACGGCCCCCGCGGGTGCGGAAGGGGGCGGCGAAGGCATGGGCCCGATGGCCGGGATGATGGACATGATGCGGAAGCAAGGGGGCGGCCGCGCCGGAGAGATGGGCGGGATGGGTGGTCCGATGGGCCGCGCCGGCATGATGGGCGGACCCATGGGCATGGCCGGGATGATGGGCGAGGGCATGATGGGCATGGGGATGATGCCCGGCATGGGCAAGAATGACCTCACCAAGAACATGGTGACCCATTCCCGGACCGACTTCCTCATCCAGTTCATCTGGCAGCCCCTCAGCGCCGAGGAAGCTCCGAAGGATGAGGAGGAGAAGAAGAAGTGGCTCGATGATATGGCCGCGAAGTTGAAAGAGTCCGCCAAGGCGGACGGCGACTCGCCCGCCGCCACCAAGGAGGCGGATGTCGAGAA
Organism: Singulisphaera chitinilytica; assembly: GCF_049331405.1. NCBI lineage: Bacteria > Pseudomonadati > Planctomycetota > Planctomycetia > Isosphaerales > Isosphaeraceae > Singulisphaera > Singulisphaera chitinilytica. The sequence continues at coordinate 2,162,402 of NZ_CP186274.1, read as the reverse complement.
GGCCCTGGAGAAGGCCTCGACCAAGCAGTCGGACGACCTGACGAAGGCCTTCCAGGGTGCGGTCTCCGCCATGCCTGGGGCCGGCGGCGCGGCGGCGACTCCGGGCAAGGCCGCACCCGGGGCACCCGGGGCCACTCCCGCTCCAGCTGCTGCTCCTGGGACCGCCGCACCGGCCGCACCCGGAACGCCCAAATAAGGCAGTCGTTGCGGTTCCGGCTCGGGGAGGCGCCTGTGCTTTCCCGGGACGAGTCGACTCCAGGCGATACTCACCCGACCTCAATCGGTTCACGCCGGCGATCGTGTCGCTCGCCGGCCGGTCCTCCCCCGGACTCGCTCAACATCCTACAAAGGCAGCCGCGACCATGGACCAAGTGAAGGAAATCCTCAAGCAACTGATCAAATATCGCTTCTGGATCGCCGTCGGAATCTCGGCGCTCCTGCCCGTGGTCGCGTATGCCCTGGGCTCGGGGCCCGTCCAGGAGGCGAGCAAGAAGAAGACCGACGAGATCAAGCAAGCCGAGACCGGCGTCAAGGCGTACACCAACGGGGTCCTCCCTAACAAGCAATACAAGCCGCTCGTCGACAAGCAGACGAACGTCCTGACCCTGGACGTCAACGCCTCCTGGCGCAAGCTCTACGACCGCCAGAAGGGCCTGCTGACCTGGCCCGAGAACGTGGCCGATCGGTTCCAGGCCTGGGGCCGCAAGTGGCCGGAGAACGTCGACCCGAGCGCCGTCCGGCTGGCGGTCATCGACTACGTCACCGAGTATCCGAAGTATGTGACGAGCGTCTACCTGTCGTTCAGGCCGTTCGACCCCATCGAAGGGACCGGCGTCGTCGCATCGCCCCCGGAGATGATGCTGCTGAAGCCGGCCGCGTTCAAGGAAGACGCCCCGCCCGAACTCGGCAAGGTCTGGGCCGCCCAGGAAAAACTCTGGGTCCAGCGCACCATGCTCGACGTCGTCAGCGAGGTCAATAAGGCCGCCAAGGACTGGGACTCGGCGATCATCCGCCAGATCGACACGCTCGAGGTGGGCAACCCCACCGCCCAGGACCAGGTCTCGATCGGCAAGGGTGAAGAGCTCGAGAAGGCCGAGGAAATCCGGGCGCCGGGTGCCCCCGAGCCCGAGGCCGAAGAATCGTCGGCCAGCGGCCCGATGGCCGGGATGATGGAAGGGATGATGGGCCGCATGGGCGGCGGTGCGGGCAAGCCCGAAGACGTCGAGGACGTCTACTTCATCAAGGGTGCCGGCGAAGGGGGAAATGATCAGTACAAGACTATCCCCGTCAATCTCTCGGTGCTCATCCACCAGGATCACATCCAGGACCTGCTCGTCGCCCTCGAGAATTCCCCGATGACCATTCAGGTCGTCGAGTTCGAGATGGCCCGCCCCACTGCCCGAGTCGTCAAGCCCGAGAAGGGCACCAATATGACGTTCGGTGGCGGCATGGGCATGATGGGTATGCGAGGCATGATGGGTATGATGGGTGGCCGTGGTCGGATGGAAGGTATGATGGGGGGTCGGATGGGCCCCATGGCCGGCTACGGCGGCCCGATGTCGATGATGGGCAACCGCATGATGGAAGGCATGATGGGCGGCCCCATGGGAGCCTACGGGATGGGCGGTGGCACCGTCGCCGAGCGCAAGGGCGTCGACAAACGTGCGACCGACCGTGGCAAGGATAAGAAGGAAGAAGAAAGGAAGAAAGAGGAAGCCGCCAGGGCCCTCGCCCAGTCGATCCACGACCCCTACTACTACCTCGTGCAGTTGACGGTTTACGGCCAGGCCCGCTTCTACAACCCGCCGCCCCCGCCGCCCACCGTGGAAGAGAGCCAGGCGGACGGGGCGATGACCGAAGAGGCCAAGGCTGAAGAGCCCAAACCCGAGGAAGCCAAGAAGGACGAACCCAAGGCTGAAGAGGCCAAGCCTGACGAAGCCAAGAAGGACGAACCTAAAGCCGAGGAAGCCAAGCCTGACGAAGCCAAGGCCGAAGCGCCCAAGGCCGAGGGCGAAACCCCGGCGAAGAAGGATGAGGCCCCGAAGGCCGAGGCCGCTCCCGCCGAGTCGGCGAAGAAGGACGAGGTCCCGAAGGCTGAAGCCGCACCAGCCCCGGCAACTCCTGCAACTCCGGCCGCCCCTGCGGCCAAGCCTTGAAATCGGGCCAGGCCCTCCCGGGTCGGCCTGGGGTCGCCCGTCGCGAGAGCGACACGACGACCCTCGTTGAGGACGGTCGAGGCACCATATCGGTGCGGGCGACTCCGGCGGCCAACGGCCTCCGGGGTCGCAAGGACCAGCCGAGGCACGATCCCTCGGCGATCCGCCCCGGCTATTCGCGACTCATCAAGTCATCGATTTGTGAGTCGCGCTGATGATTCAAACCCTTCGACCTTTTCGTTGAATTCTCGGTCAAGAGCGCCCTGGCGCACCAAGATACGACCCGAGTCGTCTAGTCATCGTTCTTGATGAGGAGTTGTCTCGATGGCCAACGCGTCTGCGGAAAAACTCAAGCTCATGGCGTTACGCCATGGCGAGAAGGTGGTCATGGCGCTCGCCTCGGTCACCTGCGTCCTGCTCCTCTTCCTCGCGATATCTCGCCCCACGATCGAGACGACTCCGGAAGCGATCTCGAAGGCCGCCGAGGATGCGAATCGGAACCTGAATACCACTCAGAATCCCGATGACATCCTCCAGAAGTTGGAAGAGGCGCAGATCAAGAACCCCAACTTCGAGAAGATGGTCGACGAGCAGACCAAGAACGTCCTCGTCGCCGACAACTACAAGGTTGCCAACCCATGGGTGACCAATGAGCCGGGCGCGGGCCTCATCCGCGACACGCCGGAACTCATCGCCCTGTCCGACCTCTACGCCTTCCCCGGCCGCGGCCGTGCCCTGGTGTACGAGCTCGACGAGAATGGCGAGCGCATCCTCGACGAGGAGACGGACGCCACCAAGGAAGAGAACACCCCGCAGCGTCAGCGCAGCCGCCAGCGTACGATGGCGGGGATGATGCCCGGCATGGGCATGGGCATGGGCCCGATGGGGGGCGTGGGCGGTGGAGGCCGGCGCCGCTCCAAGAAGAGTGCCGCGCAGATCGAGGCCGAGGAGGAGAAGGCTTACCAGCTCGAGAAGAAGCGCAAGGAACGTCAACTCGTCGACGCGGGCAAGAAGGGCGCCACGGAGGAGAAGCCCGCCGAGAAGGAAGAGGAAGCCCTGGGTAAAGAAGGCCCCTGGAAGGAAGTCAGCAAGGGCCTCCGCTGGGTCGCCATCACGGGCGTACTCGACTACAAGACCTTGCGCGACAACTATGTCAAGGCTCTCAAGCGAAACGAGATCGCTTACCCCCACTTCAAGGGGCTGGAGGTCGAGCGCCAGGTCCTCGAAGCGGACGGCAACTGGTCCGCCTGGGAGTCGGTCGACAGCAACAAGAACGCCGAGATCGTCAACAACCTCCCCGAGGAAGAAGAAGAGCTGACCCCCGCTGACGTGCGCATCGGCGCACTGGTCGATCCCCTGCCCTTCCTCAAGGCCGGTTTCTGGGAGCGAGTCCACGTCGCCAGCCTGGTCCCCGAAGAGAAGAAGAAAATCGAGCGGCCGAACATGGCCGGCGACATGGAAAACATGATGGGCCCCATGGGAGCCATGGGCAACCGCATGGGCGGGGCGATGGCCGGCATGGGCCCGATGGGTGAGATGGGTGCGATGGGCCCGATGGGGGGCATGGGCATGGCCATGGGGGGCATGGGTATGGGAGGTGGTGCCACCGAGACGATCGACTTCGAGACCAAGCAGGCGGATACCTTGATGGTCCGCTCCCTCGACTTCACGATCGACCCCGACCATACCTACCGCTTCCGTCTCCGGCTCGTGGTCTACAATCCGAACCGGAATCGCCAGGATGTCAGCCCGGGCGTCGACACGACGAGCCCCACGCTCACGGGACCCTGGAGCGAGCCCACCAATGACGTCCGGATGCCGGCCGACATCGCCACCTATGCGATGCACAAGACCCAGGGCCCTGGGCGTCGCGGCGAGGCGGTCCAGTTCCAGGTCACGCGCTGGGATCCGACGGACGGGTTCACCGTGGTCAAGGCATTCGACGCCGGCCCCGGCGACTTCATCGGCGAGACCACCTCGGCCCGCATCCCGTCTACCGACGGGACCAAGGAGAAGGCCAAGTCGCTCGACTTCGACAGCCGCTCCCTCGTCCTCGACACCACGGGGGGCAGCCTCCCCATCCCGAAGGACCTGAACGTGGCCGGCCGCATCGACGAGCCGGCCCTCTCCCTCCTGTTCCAACCCGACGGCACTGTCGTCCTCCGGAAGCAGTCGAACGACCTCCAGGATGACGTCCGCAAGACCATCTCGGATAATTACAAGCGGGAGCTCGATGAGAGCGGCAAGAAGCGAGAGAATTCGCTGGGGAGCGGCGGCGGTTCCCGCAGCATGATGATGATGATGGGCGGCGGCGGCGGTGGTGGTCGTCGCGGTCGCTGAGAGCGATCCTCCGGCAGCCGCGCCCTTGCACCCAGGCCGATTGATTGGACCGCCCCTCGAGGTTCCACTTCGAGGGGCGGTCCGCTTTCGAAGGCCGAGCGCCTGGAATGCCAATCTGGGGTACTCGGCCGCTCGACGCAGGGACCTCGCGACGTCCGGACAACATCCGCCGACATACGCATCAACGTCGGTCGAATGCCCCGCTTCAAGGGCCCTCGCTCGCGATCGGGGCCCCGGGTGTGTGGCAGGGCACGGAAGAATCGGGGGGGCACGATCATGGCATCTTTCGATCCCAAACGCTGTTGTTTATGGATTACAAGAATTAGTGCTTTGTTTATATTTTTGTGCATTCTTGTGGATTATTCTTGGAACGTCATCCTCGTCGCATTCGCCGAGGGCCAGACGGAGATCTTCGAGGAGATGAGGCTGAAGGCGGCCGCGCCGGGGCCCGCGGACGTGTCGTACCTCCGAGGCGTCCTGGACTATTACCCATCGGGCTCCAAACAGGCCAAGGGATCGCGGCTCGATCGGATCGTCGAGCGGGCGCGGCAGAGCGCAGTCCGGGAGATCATCGCCTCCCTGAAGGCGAAGACAGGTCGGGATCTTGGCGACGACCCCCGCATCTGGATCGAGAGGCTGGATGTCCACGAGGATGCTTCGGGAAAGATGAGGCGATCCGAGGGGATTGATGAAAAATAGGGTCGGGATGATCGGATTTTGACGGATATTCCGGTCATCCGTTCAACCTTCCGTTAATTTATTCCGATTATGATGGATCCAGTGTGTGTGCCGGTTTGTTGCGATGCGTTATCGCGGCGAAAGGCTGCAAGAGTGACGGGGATCTCACGCATGTCCGGCTTGCGGTTTAATCGTTTCAATCGCGAGAGTGGGCTTCAGTGGTCATCGTCGAAAAATCTTGCGAAACCGGCTTGACCGGAATCATCGTTCCGGATACTACACCGCCTCGTCTTCTCACCGTTCTCGGCCGCGCCATCAATTGTGACCACATCTTGAATCTCGCGTTACCCGAGTGCGGGTGAAGCAGTCGCGGACCACGATTCATGTCGTGCTGAAGCGAATGCACCGGATTTACGTCTCCCGCCGCGGAGGCATGTCAGAGACCGTCGCCAGGGAAGTCGGCGGTCGTCTCCGCGAGTGGCGAAAGGAGGTCGCGTTGGGAAGGCTTGGAACCGTCACCACCCTATTGATCCTCGGGGCTTGGGGAACGACTTCGATCGGTGCCCCCCCGAGTGAGAGCGCAGGCACGGCGACCGCAGCGAAACCCGCCACGCCGGTGCCCCCCAGCCGTTATCTCGAAGCCGGAGCCAAGCTGTTCAACAGCGGCCAGCTCCCGATGGCTACGAAGTATCTGAACGCCGCTCAGGCGTATCGTGACCAGCTCTCCGCCAGCGAGCAGACCGTCCTCGACGCCTACCTCGCCGCGCTGGCCAAGGCCCAGCCCGCGACCGACGCGGCCGTGGCACCCGCCGCGACGACCGCCGAGGCCGTGCCCGCCTCCGGCCGGGTGGTGGCTTCCGACCCGTCGGCCCCGCAGTCGGCCGCTCCGCGAGGGGCGAGCGCCGACGGCAAGCAGACGGCCCGCTGGAAGCTCCAGTCGGCACGCGAGCAACTCCGGGTCGGCAACTACGACGGGGCTGCGAAGCTCGTCGCAGAGGCCCGGGCGCTCGACGTGAAGTGGGGCCTCTTCGACGACACGCCGGACAAGGTCTCGGAGGCGATCGAGAAGAATCGCCCGAAGACCGTCGCCGCGAGCGTGGCCGTCGGCGAGCAGCACGACCGTCGCACGGCCAAGGCGAAGCTGAAGGAAGCTCGGGCGATGATCGAGAAAGATCAGTTCGAGCAGGCCGAAGCCCTCGCCCTGACCGTGAAGTCGTGGAACCTCTACTACACGATGTTCGACGACACGCCGGACAAGGTCGCCGCCGCCGCGCGGGCCCTCCGACGTCGCGACTCGCTCCGCAAGGGCGGGACGAAGGAAGCCCCGAGCCAGGGCGTGTACGACTCGCTCGTGCAGGAATCTCGCGAACTGCTCGCCAACGGCCAGATCGATCAGGCCGAGGCGAAGGCGAAGCGTGCCCTCCGCATGAACGTCGTGCCGTCGCTCACGGCCGACCGTGCCGAGGCCGTGATGCACGACATCTCCATGGTCAAGGCCGGCCAGGTGCCGCCTCCGTTCGACCCGAACCGCAAGGACGTCGTGACCGCGACTCCTGGCGAGCCGGCGAGCACGATCGTCGAGCGTCAGGCGAACGAGCTCCTCGCCCGCGGCGAGAACGTCGCGGCCGCCGCGAAGTTCTCCGAGGCCGAACGGCTCAAGTCGCAGGAGCAGACCCAGGTTGCCGCGAGCATGGCGGCCATGGCTGCCCCGACCGGCAAGGTCGATGGTCGCGTCCTCCAGGCCCAGGCCACCGCCGGGGAGATTCAGGGGCTGCCCGCCGCTGAGCCCGCCCCGGCCGCCGCCGCCCCGGCGAACGGCGCCGCTCTCGAACTGATGCCGGCCCAGGCCCCTGAAGCCGCCCCGGCCCAGGTTGCCGCTGCCGAACCGGCCCCGGCCGCTGCCCCCGCAAACCGCGGCGAGCAGCTCCTCGCCGAGGCCCAGAAGCTCCTCAACGACGGCAACTACGGTGCGGCCCGTCAGATGGCCACCGACGCCAAGGGGAGTGGCACTGGCGTCGAGGCGAAAGCCGAGGACGTCCTGGCCCAGATCGCCCTGGCCGAACAGGGCGGTGCCCTCAGCCTGTATGAGTCGGCACTCGACGCCCTCCGCAAGAACGACGCGGGCCGTGCTCGAGCCCTCTTGACCGAGGCCTCGAACGCCCAGCTCGACGATTCGACGATGCAGAAGGTGCAGGATCTGCTCGCCAAGCTTCCGCAGGACCCGACGGGCAAGGCCAGCACCGGGGCCCCGATCGCCCAGGACGCCGAGACCCTCGCCGCCCAGAAGCTCAATAACGAGGTCGGCACCAAGATCGCCGAGGCTCGCAGGGTCCAGGAAGTCGACCCCGACAAGGCGATCGCCATCTATGAGACGACCCTCAAGGCCGTGAAGATCAAGGCCGCCGAGCTCCCCGAAGGGATCTCCCGGACCATGATCCGACGCCTCGAGGTCGCCATCGAGCTCGCCAAGAAGGACAAGGTGGCCTTCGACCTCAAGATGAAGGACACCACCATCAAGGCGGAGATCGAGAACAAGCGCCTCCGGATCTTCGAGGCCGACAAGGCCAAGAAGGACCGCATGAAGTACCTCATGGACCGCGCCACCACGGCGATGGCCGAGAACAAGTACGAGGAGGCCGAGAAGTTCGCCAAGATGGCCCAGGAGGTCGATCCTAACGAGGTCGCCGCCACCATCATCGCCTTCAAGGCCCGCACCGAGCGGCACTACAAGAAGGACCTCGAGAACAAGAGTGCGAAGGAAGAGGGCGCCCTCGCGGCCCTCCAGGATGTCGACACGGCGTCCATCATGGATCCCGAGCTCATCAGCAAGAGCATCGTGATGCCCAAGAACTTTGGGGACCTCACGCGTGAACGCTTGAAGATGAACGCCCGGCTCGAGATCAAGAAGGACCCGAGCACCCTCCTGATCGAGGCCAAGCTCAAGGACCCGGTCTCCCTCAACATGGAGAACCAGCCCCTGGGCGAAGCGATCGCGTTCCTGGCCAACTACACGGGCCTGAACATCGTCCTCGACCCGAAGGCCCTCAGCGACGTCGACCTGAGCACCGCCTCGCCGGTGACCCTCAACGTCTCGAACGTGAAGCTCAAGACCGCGCTGAAGCTCCTGCTCCAGCCGCTGGGCTTGAACTACAAGGTCGAGGACGAGGTGCTCATGATCACGAGCCCCCAGGCCTCGCTGAGCTCGACGTATGCCAAGCCTTACTATGTCGGCGACCTGATCCTGCCGCCGACGCACAAGACTCCGCTCGACCCGTTGAAGCTCAAGAACGGCGACCCCTCCGAGGAGTCGGCCTCGCTGGATCCGCAGCAGCAGTACCAGCAGCAGTTGCAGTCTCTGCCCACGGCCGGCGGCAGCCCGACGGTCTCCGGCAACGGTCAGTGGCAGAAGGGCAACCGCCCGCGGGTTGACATGACCCCCCTGGTCCAGTTGATCACGGCGACCATCGCCCCCGGCACCTGGCAGGTCGTCGACCCCTCCGGCTCCGACAACTCCGCGGCCTATGGCCTCGGCGGCGGCCTCGGCGGCGGCGGCGACGGCCTCGACACGGCCCGGCCGATCGGGTCGATCACCCCGTTCTTCCTCAGCATCAGCCTGATCATCCGCCACACGGCGGAGATCCACGACCAGATCGCGGACCTGCTCCGCCAGCTGCGTCGGCTCCAGGACTTGCAGGTGTCGATCGAGGTGAGGTTCATCACCTTGAGCGACAGCTTCTTCGAGCAGATCGGCGTCGACTTCGACTTCGACATCCTCTCGAAGACCGTGGGCAAGAAGAGCACCTTCGCGGTGCAGAGCTCCTCGCTCTTCCCGACCACGGGCAACACCGGCACGACGGGTAACACCGGCGGCACCACGGGCGGCACGACCGGCGGCACGACCGGCGGCACGACCGGCGGCTCCTCGGGTGGAACGACCGGCGGCGGTTCTTCGGGCGGCCTCGGCGGCTCCTCGGGCGGCCTCGGCGGCCAGAACGCGGGCGGCCTCGGCGGCCTCGGCGGCGGCGGCGGCAGCGTGGGTGGCGGCAGCGGCGGAACGACGGGCGGCGGTACCACGGGCAACACCAACCCGGTCTACACGGTCAGTGGTGCTCGAGACTTCTCGCTCGGCAACGTCCTCCCGCTGGTGGTCGGTACGAGTGCTGGCGGTATCGGCAGCTTCTCGAACAACCTGGCCATCCCGTTCACGCAGGGCTCAGCTGACCTGATCGCACCGTCGAATGCGACCCCGGGTGCGGGTGCCACGTTCGGCCTGGCGTTCCTCAGCGACCTCGAAGTCTACCTGTTCCTCACCGCCGCCCAGGGCGACACTCGTACGAACATCCTGCAGGCCCCGAAGGTCACGACCTTCAACGGTGCCCCGGCGTTCATCCAGAACACCGAGCAGATCAACTTCGTCGAGTCGCTGCTCCCGATCGTCGGGCCGGGATCGGTCGCCTTCTTCCCGAGCGTCCAGTCGTTCCCGAACGGCGTCAATCTGTCGGTCACCCCGGTCGTCTCGGCAGACCGCCGCTACGTCCGAATGACCCTCAGCCCATTCTTCACCGTCATCGAAGGCTTCAACACGATCAGCGTGCCTGCGGCCGTCGGTGGTAGCGGTCTGGGTGGCCAGTCGTCGTCGATCAACGGCACCATCCAGCTCCCGCAGTTCAACTTCACCACGGTGCAGACGACCGTGACGGTGCCGGACGGTGGTACGGTCCTCCTGGGCGGCGTGAAGCGGCTCAATGAGGAACGCCGCGAGTTCGGCGTGCCGGTCCTGTCGAAGGCCCCGATGTTGAACCGCCTCTTCCGCAACATCGGCATCGGCCGCACGACCTCCAGCCTCATGTTGATGGTCACCCCGCGGATCATCATCCTCGAAGAGGAGGAGGAGCGGCTGGGCATCCCGACGGTGGCCCAGTAATCCGAAGTCGCAGTAACTTCCCTGCCTCTCACGCGACCGTCCGCCGAGGAACACCGTTTCCTCGGCGGACGTTTTGGTTTCTACTTGAGGCCTCGCACCGGGAGAACCGGGCCACGCCAGTCTCTCACAGTCGGATCGATCGACGTGAGACGGTCCTCGGTAGGGTTACGACAGCCGCGATCGACATCGAAGGGAGCCAATCACACCATGTTCGTCCCCCTGACGCTCCTCGCCTCCTTCGTCCTCTCGGCACCGCCCGATGAGAAGTCCGCGGCGCAGCCGGCCGAAGCCTTCCAAGCCGACCCGACCTGGAAGCCCCTCGGACCCCATCTCTGGTTCGACCCCAAGACCAAGCAACTCGTGATCAGGGCCCGCATCGCCCTGCGAGAAGGGCCGCTGGAGCACCTCCTCTGCCTCAAGGGTACCAAGGAACACGAGGCGGTCCTCGCCACCGACGCCGTCCCCCGGCAGATCCACGCCGGCCTGCTCCTGACCGGAGCCGAGTCGGGCCAGCCCGTCCGCTTCGTGCCCAAATTCACCCCGCCGTCCGGCTCTCCCATCGCCATCGAGGTGCAGTGGAAGGAGGATGACAAGGTCCTCACGGCCGACGCGCGGACCTGGGTCCGCAACGAGAAGACCAAGAAACCCCTGGCGATCGACTGGGTCTTCGCCGGCAGCGAACTCGTGAACGACCCGGTGTCGAAGAAGGTCATCTACACCGCCGACGACGGCGACCTCATCACGGTGGCGAACTTCGCCAACGCCATTCTCGACCTCCCCTTCCCCAGCTCGGCCAACGACGCCGACCGCTCGTTCGTGGCGAACACCGAAAAGATCCCGCCCCGAGGCACGATCGTCACCATGTTCCTGAAGCCCCGCCCGAAGCCTTGAGGCTGGAATTAACGTTGAGTCGTGACTTCGTCGGCATTCCTACTTGGCCAGGATCGGCCAGGTGATCCCTCCCCGGAGAGTCCCTTCTCCTTGGGCGTGGACGAGATAGGTTCGAGCTGATATGAAACGCCCCGAGGCCAGTGAAGATGCCTCGGGGTTCCGCTTTTCGAAGGTTGCGGAGCGTCCCCTTTCACCTCGCCTTCACGCTTCGCTATCATTGGGGCGTCGAACGTTTCTGGAACCCTGAACACACTCCCGACTACATCCCAGCCGCCGAAGTTCAGGTGGCTCTCCTCGATTGCCATTGACTCATCCCGGCGAGCGGCACGCCTCGACTCGTTCGCACCAAACTTCCTTCCATGAACTTAAACCGACCTATATTCGCAGCTTGCGTGTCGAGGAATCCCTGCGAAGTTGACTTAGTTCACCATTCTCTGTAAGATAGGTCGGATTCAACTGGAAAGGGGAAATACAGTCGCCATGTCCTCTGCCGAGACGTTGACCCGCCCTGACTGGACTGAAACGAACCTGCGTCTCAAGAAAGCTACTCCTCATCAGATCCTGGAGTGGGCGGTCGAGACGTTCTTCCCCAAGCTGACGATGGCGACGGCCTTCGGCCCCGAAGGCTGTGCGATCCTGCACATGCTCTCGGAGATCGAGCCCCGCGTCCGGGTCTTCAACCTCGACACCGGGTACCAGTTCCCCGAGACCCTCCGGCTTCGCGACCGCATCGCCGAGGCCTACGGGATCGAGGTCGAGCTGGTCCAGCCCGACATGACGGTCGCCGAGTACGAGGCCAAGAACCAGGGGCCGCTCTACGTCAATCAGCCGGATCAGTGCTGCTTCGACCGCAAGATCATCCCCCTGCGGCGTGCGGTTGCCGGGTATGACGCCTGGATCTCCTCGATCCGTGCCGATCAGTCGGCGCATCGGGCCAAGGCCGACGTGGTGGGTTGGGACGGCAAGTTTGGCCTGGTGAAGGTCAACCCGCTCCTCTCGTGGACCCACCGCGACGTCTGGGCGTATGTGGTCTCGAACAACATCCCCTACAACCCGCTGCACGACCAGGGCTATCCCTCCATCGGTTGCTGGCCCTGCACCCGGGCCGTCCGCCCCGGCGAGTCGGACGAACGCGCGGGCCGCTGGGCGGGCCAGGCCAAGACCGAGTGCGGTCTGCACTCGCTCGACAGCAGCCAACTCTGATATCCTCTTGGGGTCGGTCGATCGATTTGGGTCGACCGAAGTCCACCTCGCCCTCCTGGTCGCTAGCCTCGGAGATGAGGCCGAGAGCGGCCCGGGCGAGGAACTGTCGACTTAACCCCGGGGGATGATTCCCGAGGCCGGCGCAAGCTGGCCGGGACCATATGCCATGAAAGTCTCCGCGAAGGCCGAGTATGCCTGTCTGGCGGTCCTGGCCCTGGCGAGGCAACGGCCCAGCGACCCCCCGATCCGGATCCGCGAGATCTCCGAGTCGCACGGCATCCCCGAACGCTATCTCGTGCAGATCCTCCTCCAGCTCAAGGGGGCCGGCCTGGTGACGAGCACCCGGGGCGCGGCGGGAGGCTATCGGCTGGCCCGCGAGGCGTCGGGAATCTCCCTGGGCGAGGTCCTGACCGCGATCGACGGGCCGGAAGGACCGCCGAGGACCGCCCTCGAGCCGGCGGCCCGGGTCCTGGCCAACGTCTGGGAAGACGTCCGAGCCGCCGAACGCTCCGTGCTCGACCGCACGACCATCGCCCAACTCGCCGATCGCACCTCGCCCGATGAATGGGTGATCTGACGCGCCGTCGGTGGTTGCCTTCTTGCTGATCGGCTCGCGAACAAGAACCGGCGGGCTATCCCACCTAGAGATAAAGGCGGGCAGCCCTTCGCCCGGTCAGGGTTCTTCCACCTCGAAAGGAGTCCGACGATCGCCGCTTCGAACTCTCCCGACGCCGCCGGACTCAACAGCCCTTATGGCGGTTCGCTGGTCGATCTGATCGTCGACGAGACGCGTGCCGCCGAGATGAAGGCCACGTCGAAGGACTTCGCGAGCCTGACCCTGGACGAGCGTGGACTCTGCGACCTCGAATTGCTGGCGGTTGGCAGCTTCTCGCCGCTCAAGGGGTTCCTGGGCAAGGCGGACTATGACCGCGTCGTGGCCGAAGGTCGGCTCGTCGACGGCACCCTCTGGCCCCTGCCCATCACCTTGCACGTCACGCCCGGTGACGGCGTCGAGGAAGGCCGGCCGATCGCCCTGCGGGACGTCTACGGCAACCTCCTCGCGTTTCTCCACGTCGAGGAGATCTTCGCCTACGACAAGCAGGCCGAGGCGAGGGGAGCCTATGGCTCGACCGACGCCAGGCATCCCTCCGTCGCCCAGTTGGAGCGGCAGGCGAGTCATTATGCCGCCGGGCGGCTGGAAGTCCTCCGCACGCCTCCCCACTTTGATTTCGTCGACCTCCGCAAGACGCCCCGGGAACTTCGCGAGCGATTCAAAGGGCTCGGCTGGTCGAAGGTCGTCGCCTTCCACATCCGCAACCCCCTGCACCGCGCCCAGGAAGAACTCACCAAGCGCGCGGCCGAGCAGGTCGGCGGCGGGCTCCTGATCCACCCGGTCGTCGGCATGACGAGGCCCGGCGACGTCGACCACTTCACCCGGGTTCGCTGCTATCGGGCCCTTGTGGATAACTACTACGAGAAGAACTCGGCCGTCCTGAGCCTCCTGCCGATGGCCACGCGCCTGGCGGGGCCGCGCGAGGTGCTCCTGCACGCGATCATCCGTCGCAACTACGGCTGCTCGCACCTGATCGTCGGGCACGACCATGCGGGAGCCGGCGTCGATAGCGGCGGCAAACCGTTCTATGCCCACGACGCCGCACAGGAAGTCTTGGCCGCGAATGCCGATGAGATCGGCGTGATGATGGTCGAGGCCCAGAGGCTGGTCTACCTGCCCGACGAGGGCCGCTACACACCGATCGAAGAGGTTCCGCCCGGTGCCGCGACGGCCGAGATCCACGGTGCCCAGGCTGTGGACGATTATCTCTCGAAGGGGCTCCAACTCCCCGAGTGGTTCACCCGTCCTGCGGTGGCCGAGATCCTCAACGAGACCCACCCGCCGAAGTTCCGCCAGGGCATGACCCTCTGGTTCACGGGGCTCTCGGGCTCGGGCAAGAGCACCGTGGCCCATGCCCTGGTCGAGCGCCTGGCCGAGTTCGGGCGGAATGTCTCGCTGCTCGATGGCGACGAGATCCGCACGCATCTCTCCAAGGGGTTGAGCTTCAGCAAGGAAGACCGCGACGCCAACATCAACCGCGTCGGGTATGTTGCGGGGTTGGTCGCGCAGCACGGCGGGACGACGCTCTGCTCGGTCATAAGCCCCTATCGCGAGACCCGCGACAACGCCCGCAGGATGTCGAAGGGGAACTTCGTCGAGGTCTTCTGCGACACGCCGATCGCCGTCTGCGAGCAGCGCGACGTGAAGGGCCTCTACGCCAAGGCCCGAGCCGGCGAGATCAAGGGATTCACGGGCGTCGATGATCCCTACGAGCCTCCGCTCAACCCCGAGGTCACCCTCGACACGAGCCGGCAAGGGGTGCAGGAGTGCGTCGATAAGATCATCGATGCCCTGCTGTCCCTGGGATACATCCTGCCCCACGGCCACATCTCGGGCTGAGGCAAGACGAAGGCTACTGACGAAAACAGCCGAGGCCGGGGGACTGTTGGGTCCCCCGGCCTCGGTTCATTTCTGCGATGGAAATCCAGATCTCAGGCCGACGCGACGATCGAGTCGAACACGCGGACGGTGCCCCAGTTGTCGCGGTTTTCTTCGATGAACTTCTTGTGCAGCGGGGCCTCCTGGTAGAGGTCGTGCGACGCCCGGGAGTCGAAGACGACGTGCAGGGCGACGTGGTAATCGACCACGTTCACCGGCCGGTTCAGCTCCGGCTCGAGCGTGCCGCACGCGAAGAAGACCACGCCGGGATGGTCGGCGAGGTAGGTCTTGCACGCGGTGACCATCTTCTCGATGCTGGCTTCGGAGGCATCTTTCAAGGTGAAGTACACGTTATGCGCGAGCATGCTCAAATCTCTCGGTTACTGGCGAACAGCCTGCGATCGGGCCTCGGCCCAAAATGCTAACACAGCCCAGACGGTGCCGGAAGTCTCGGCCCGCGATCAGAAATCGCCCGGATTCTCCGGGTTGGGCTCGAAATTCACCTTGCGCTCGACGAGGTAGAGCGGCCGGGATCGGACCTGTTCATAAATGCGGATCACGTATTCGCCGAGCACCGCGATCCCCAGGGCATTCATCGCCCCGAAGAAGCTCGAGACCATCGTGATCGAGGTCCAACCCGGGATCGCCAGCCCCGTAAACAGCTTGTGGTAGAGCGTGAAGGTCGCGAGCCCGAGGAAGACGGCCATCGACAGCGAGCCGATCGCGTAGAAGACCATCAGCGGGAAGGTCGAGAACGAGAAGATCGCACTCTTCGCCAGGCGGACGAGCCCGAACAACGACACCCGAGGCCGGTCGTCGTAGCGCTGGCCTCGTGCGACCTCCACGCCGGTCTGACGGAAGCCGACCCAGCTCCGCAGGCCGGCGAAGTAGCGGTCGCGGTCGAGCAGGCGGACGATCTCGTCGGCGACCCGGCGATCCATCAAGCCGAAGTTGCCGGCGTCGGATGGCATCGGGATCCGGGCGATCAGGTTCAGGAGTCGGTAGAAGAGGTGGAAGAGCAGGCGTTTGGGCGGGCTCTCCTTGCGGGCGGTCCGGATCGCGTAGACGACGTCGAAGCCCTCTTCCCACTTCTCGAGGAACCGGAGGATCGCCCTCGGGTCGTCCTGGAGGTCGGAGTCCATGACGATGACGACATTCCCGGCCGCATGCGAGAGCCCCGCCTGGAGTGCCGCCTGGTGGCCGAAGTTGCGCGAGAGGTGCAGGACACGGATTCGAGGATTCGCCGAGGCGAGCCGGTCGAGGATGGCGCCGCTGCCGTCGCGGGAGCCGTCGTCGACGAAGATCAACTCGGCGGGGGAGCCGCTGTCGGAGACGGCCGACTCGATCTCACGCGTGAGGGTGTCGAGGACATCCTTCTCATTGTAGACCGGCAGCACGATCGAGATCAGCGAAGGGATGCGTCCTCGCCCTGGGCTCGACCCGTGGCTCATCGCTTGAGCACTCCGACCAGCGAGAGCCCGACCGGCAGGCCGGTGGTCCGGATGAGGCCCCGCTCGATCCTCGCCAGGTTGATCAGCGTGTGGTTCACCGCCGGGGAGACCTTGGGGAACTCGGCCGACCCCCTCGCCCGCCCCATTCGCTCGAGGGTTCGCACGACGATCGCCGGCGGCAGTGTGAACGCATTCCAGGACGAGAGCCAGGTGACCCGAAGTCCCGCGGCCCCGGCGTGCTCGCGGAGGAGTTTGCGCGAGTAGCGGCGGTAGTGCCCGAGCATCCGATCCCAGGGGCCGAGGAGCGCCGGGATCGCGGGGACGGTCACGAGGATCCCCCCCTTCTCGTCGAGGATGTCTGACGCGTTCTTGAGCACCTTGACCGGATCGGCGACATGCTCAATCACATCGAGCAGGACGACGACGCGGGCGGGCCCGTTCTTCACGGGCCAGGGCTGCTCGAGGTCGTGGGTCTGGACGTCGTCGATGCCGAGGTGCTTGCAGTGCGCGACGGCCTCGGGCATCAGGTCGAAGCCGGAGACGTCGTAGCCGAGCTCTCGATAGGCCAGCAGATTCGCCCCTCCGCCGACGCCCCCTTCGACGAGGCGGGCCGACGGGGGGAAATAGCGACGCAGTAGCTCGAGGACGAGCTCGCGCTTGGCGACGTGCCACCAGTAGCCGCGCTCGACGGCGATCAACTCCTCGAGGTGCTTCGGATCCATCGTCGACCCTCGACCTCTCAGCCTGCGTTGGGAGAGTTCTCGAACGCGGCCCCCACCGTGTCGCGGATCGTCCGGGCATTCACCGGCTGGACGATGCCGCGCTCGGTGATGATCCCGGCGATCAGCTCGGCCGGCGTGACGTCGAAGGCCGGGTTGTAGACCGAGACCCCCGAGGGCGCGGTCTGCCGGCCCATGCCGTGCGTCACCTCGCTCGGGTCGCGCTGCTCGATCGGGATCCCCGAGCCGTCGGCGAGGGCCAGGTCGAACGTGCTCGACGGGGCGGCGACGTAGAAGGGAATTCCGTGGGCCTTCGCGAGCAGGGCCACGCCGTAAGTCCCGATCTTGTTGGCCGTGTCGCCGTTGGCGGCGATGCGGTCAGCGCCGACGACCACCATCTGGATCTTGCCTTCCTTCATGACCTGGGCGGCCATGTTGTCGCAGATCAAGGTCACGGAGACCCCTCGGCGTTGCAGCTCCCAGGCGGTCAGGCGAGCCCCCTGGAGCAAGGGCCGGGTCTCGTCGGCAAAAACGTGGACCTGCTTGCCGGCCTCGTCGGCCGCGAAGATCACGGCGAGCGCGGTGCCGTAGTCGGCCGTGGCCAGGCCGCCGGCGTTGCAATGCGTGAGGATGCCGTTGCCCGATGTGACGAGCTCGGCGCCGAAGCGTCCGATCGAACGGCACATGGCCTTATCCTCGGCCGCGATCTCGTGGGCCTCGGCGAGGACTCGTTCGAGCAGATCCGCTGACGAAATATCCTTCGAGGCCTCGACGACCCGGTCAATCCGGTCGCAGGCCCAGAAGAGGTTCACCGCGGTCGGGCGGCTGGTGCGGAGGTAGGCCGTGGCTTCGCCGATGGCCTGCCGGATCTCGGTCGCAGGCTGGCCCTTCGCCTTCTGGGCGCCGAGTACGGCGCCGTAGCCGGCGGCGATGCCGATGGCCGGGGCGCCCCGGACGCGCAGGGAGCGGATGGCCTCCCAGACGGTCGGGACGTCATGGCAATCGATGCGGAGGAACTCGGTCGGCAGGCGCGTCTGATCGATCAGGCGGAGGAATCCTTCCTCCGCACCGCCGACCCAGTTCAGGGTTTCCAACGACGACGTGTCGCTGCTTGGACTCACAGGTCGTCATCCTCTTCGTCTTCTTCGTCGGCATCCGACTCTTCGGGATCGACCCAGGTGTAGAACTCCGAGTAGATCTCCCAGATGCTGCGGATCGCGTGCTTCAGGTCACCCGGCTTGACCGGGGGATGCTGGCCCGAGAAGCCGGCGACTTCGGTCGCGACCTTCAGGAGCTCGACGTTCTGGCGTCGCATCTCCAGGAAGATCTGGCTCTGGGTGTCGAGCTCGAGGGCCTCTTCGAGCGCCTCCTCGACTTCGTGGGAGTGGTCGTGATCGTGGCCGTTGTCCAGCTCGCTCTCGCTCATCGTCTGTCTCCTCCAGGGCTAAGGACCCGTCGGTCCCGGTTTCGTTACGACTTCGGCGGCGATGCCCCGGCGTCGGGATCGTTTCCCGCGCCGGGGCCGCCTGTTTCATCCAGCCTAAGCATTCCAGGGGGTAAACGGGAGCCCGAACGTCGAGGCCACCGCCTCATTCGTCACGCGCCCTTGATGGACGTTGACCCCCTCGGCCACGCCCGGCGAGCTGGCGGCCACCTGGCGCCAGCCATGCTTGGCCATCTGCATCACGTAAGGCAGGGTGACGTTGCAGAGGGCGTAGGTGCTGGTGCGTCCCACGGCCCCCGGCATGTTCGTCACGCAGTAGTGGACCACGCCGTCGACGACGTAGGTCGGCTCGCGGTGGGTGGTGGGGCGGCTCGTCTCGATGCAGCCCCCCTGGTCGATCGCCACGTCCACGATCACCGCGCCCGGCTTCATCCGGCCGAGGTCCTCGCGACGGACCAGCCGAGGGGCCCTCGCCCCGGTGACGAGCACCGCGCCGACGACGAGGTCGGCCCGCTCGACCGACTCCAGGATCATGTGACGATCGGAATAGAGCGTCGTCACGTTGGGGGGCATGATGTCGTCGAGGTAGCGGAGCCGGTCGAGGTTGACGTCGAGAAGCCGGACGTTCGCCCCGAGGCCCGCCGCGACCTTCGCCGCGTTCGCCCCCACGACGCCGCCGCCGAGGATGGCGACCTCCGCCGGCGCGACGCCCGGCACCCCCGCCAGCAAGATCCCGCGCCCTTCCTGGGGGCGTTCAAGATACTTGGCCCCTTCCTGGATGCTCATCCGCCCCGCCACCTCGCTCATGGGGGTGAGGAGGGGGAGCGTCCCCTTCGCGTCGCGGATCGTCTCATAGGCGATCGCGGTGATCCCGCTGTTGACGATGGCGCGGGTCAGCGCCTCGTCGGCCGCGAAGTGGAAGTAGGTGAAGACGATCTGGCCGTCCTTGAGCAGCGGCCATTCGGACTTCTGCGGCTCCTTCACCTTCACGATCATGTCGGCCTGGGACCAGATCCCGGCGGCGTCCGCCACGATCTCGGCCCCTGCCGCGATGTAGGCGGAATCCGGGATGCCGCTCCCATGCCCGGCATTCGCCTCGACCAGAACCTTGTGTCCCGCCGCGGTTAGCTCCTCGGCGCCGACGGGGAGCAGGGAGACCCTGTACTCGTCGCCCTTAACCTCTTTGGGGACCCCAACGATCATCGGCTTCACTCCTCGAGGCTCCGGCGCCTGCCCTTCGCGCGATCCGCTCGTGCTCTGATCAGAAAGGTTCCCAATTCCAACAAGGCCGGAGCCGTACGGACGTTCGAATTCGATCCGACACGACCCGAACGTCAACGGGGACCGGGCCATGAGCCTCGATCCCTGGGAAATTCGGGCCGAAGGAACCGAATCCATTCTCGGCCGGGGTCAACCTATCGGCAACTCTCGACGGATCCACCCATCGACGGCCCTTCATTCGATCAGAGCCGGTCGGGCGATGCAAGAGAAGCCGACGCCTTCGAAAAATTCGGCCCGTCCAAGTCAAAACGACCCCGGGCTCGCCGGGAGCCGGGGTCGAGAATTGACGCGGAGAGGGCCGATTCTCCGGCGGGGCGAGCGAGGATGGGTCGGCCTCGAGGAGGAAGCCGACCCTCATCTCGTCTCGGGTCGCGGAGTTCCGGCGGCAGTCAGCGGCGAAGGCTGAAAATCAGGCCTTCGGGAGACGAGGGGGCTTCTCGCGGGTGCCGCGCCAGTCGTCGAGCAGCTTCTTGAGCTCTTCGACGGTGACGTTGCCGTGGTCGTCGCCCGAATTCCAGCGGTCCATGATCGCCTTGTGGCGCTCGCGGAGGACGCCCTTCGGCAGGAACTTGCCGTGGAATTTCTTGAGGACCTTGAGGCGAGGATCGGCGGGCTTGCGGACCTCGGTCGCGGGCTCCGCATTCGCTTCAGTCGTGGTGGCCGTGGCCGCATCTTTCGCCATCGAAACTCTCCCTGACCTTCCCCAAACTCGACGAGCCGAGAAAAAGCAACGACCTCGGGACGGACCCGAGGCCTGCACAAGATCGAAGCATTTTAATCGAAGCGACCCCCGCATGGCAAGGATCGCCATCGCGTATACTCGAACGAGTGGCGTCCGTCAATCATTCCGAGTCGGAAGACGACTGAGCCCGGACCACGACGCGATCCGATTTCGGGCTCGCGCTGGCCACCACTTTGTGCCAGGAATGCCAGGCCCGGTCAAGCTCGCGGACGTCGGCGAGGCCGTAATTCGCCCGGGTCGCCACGTCCCAGCCACTCTTCAGGCCGTCCTTGACGAACTTGAGGAATCTGGGGCGGCCCCCCATCTCGATGAGGAATCGGGAGATCGAGTAACCCTGGCCGTAGAAGCCCATGAGGTCGCTCGGATACTCCTCGACCCGGAAGAGGCGGGACAAGGGCATGTCGCCGCGCTTGGCCAGGAGATTTTCGGCGATCTGGTCATGCCGCTGCCGCTCGCGGAGGTCTTCGCTCAGGAGCGAGGCCCCCTCGTCGGCCCAGCGCGGCATCGGGCCGCCGAAGTAGGCGGCGAAGATCGTGTGCGTGACCTCGTGCGGGAGCGCGGAGGCGAGGATTCGGTCCAGCCGCCCCTCGACGGTCATGTCCTGGTCCGAGACACGTCCCCGGTGGAATCCGAACGAGGTCAGGCCGCCGGCCTCGCCTCGCGTCAGCTTGACTTTGATCGGGCACGGGGTCGACCAGGCCGGCAGTTCCTTCCCCAGCCACTCCCTGGCGATGGACGAGCGGCAGGCCTCGGCGTGATCGGCGACACGCTTGGCCACCTCGGCGGTCTGGGCCTCGACCACGAAGTTCGCGGTCCGGTGCGAGGCACCCGTCAGGATTGGCAACAGCGCCAGGGTAAGCCCGGCCAGGCACCAACGTGCGGGCGCGGGGCGAACGCGACGAGCCTCCATGCTCTCAGCTCCTCCGTGCGCAGCGATTTCGGAGAAAGGGGAAGGGCCATCCCGGCACCCCCCCGGTGCATCCATCGGCGCCGCCCTCGCCTCAACTGGTCACGAAGGACCTGTCGGCTCGGCTCGAGCGGCGGCGGACTTTAGCAAATCCTTAAAATCGTGTCCTCCCCGATTGTCACGATTTCGAGATCGGCCGTTTCAAGCAGGAGAACCCGAACATGCCTAATGATCTTCGCGAGGCCTGGCTTCGGACTTGATCCGAAATCTCGGATCAGGCCCGCGTCGAAGTCTCGAGATCCGCGCGACGCCCGTTCGACTTCGCCGAGGATTCGGGAAGCATGCCGACGGCCTCGATGGCTTCGATCACCCGGCTGGCGGCGTCGGCGTCGAGCGAGCGCAAGGGGGCGGGGAGCATCCGGTCGAGGAGCCCTCGGTGTCGGCACATGACCTCGAGGCAGGCGAGCATCGGCCCGAGGCCGGTCGCCCTCGCCAGGCGGGCGAACTGAGACTGGAGCCGGAAGGCCCGCTCGGCGTCCCCTGCCCTGGCGGCATCCCAGAGCGCCACCGCGATCTCGGGGAAGGCATTCGCGAGGCTGATGACGAAGCCGTCGGAACCGAGCTCGGTGGAGAGGCCGACGAGGTCGTTGCCGTGGAGGTAGCTGTAGTTCTGGCGCCTGCGTTCCTCGACCGGCCAGTCGATCGAGCGGTTGATGCCGGTCCAAACGTCCTTGCAGCCCACGATCCTGGGGTGGTCGGCGAGCTGGCGCAGCTGCGGGAACCCGAGTTGGTTGCAGACCCAGGGGGCGTTGTAGATGACGAGCGGCTTGGAGAGCCTATCCGCGATCTGCTGGAAGTAGTCGACCACCTCGGCGACGGCCATCGGCTGGTACCAGGGGGGCAACGCCGCGTAGTAGTCATAAGGGAGGTCGTCGAACCGTCGGGCGTGCTCGAGGGTCCGCTCGACCCCCTGCTCGGAGACGTTCAGGACGAGCGGGAGCCGGCCGGCGGCCTTCGTCGCCACGATCTCCGCAACCTGGCGCTGGCGGTCGACGGGGATCATCTCGAACCGGGCGGTGGTGCCGAGGACCCAGAGCCCGTGGACTCCGCCCTCGATCTGGAACTCGACGAGCCTGGCGAGAGACTCCGTGTCGATCGCCTCCCCGGCCAGGAGGGGGGTCGGCAGCGGAGGGACGATTCCGTGGAGGCGAGGAAGGGGCATCGAGAGGGACTCCGAAAAGCGATCGGACGCCTTGCAACGAGCCGGGGGATGCCCGCTGACAACCCGAACGGTGGAATTTTACGCGGGTCGATCAATCGAGGCGCCGGGTCTCCCTCGACCCGACAGCCTCGACATTCATTAATGAATGAGTCGCGGATCGCCGTCGATCCGCGAAGGACGAGTTCTCGAGAACCGTGAAGGCCTCGTTCATGAATTCCATCGTTTGTGTACGATAATAGTTAGGGCCGGGGCACAGACGGAATCCGAGTGTTCCAGGATGTCGGAATATGCGCCGGCCGCCAATTGTTTCCGTCGGATTCCCGTAACGCAACGCCCTGGTCGGATCGATTCTTTCCCTTCTCCCCCACGGGCCTCGCTCTCGCCTGAAGGCAGGCCGAAACGTGTGGTCTCGCCCGGCGCGAGAAAGTCTCGAAGAAATCAGTAATGCCCCGCCCCCTTCCCGGCCGATCCCTACGTTGGGGGATAAGACGGAGCAAGCGCGGAACCCTCGCATCGAGCCCCCACGCCCGTTCTCGATCGCCTCAAATCAGGCCGCGGCCTCGGACAAACCCCTCTCGTCGGGTTTCCGAGCGGCCCGCGACCAGAGCGCACGGAGGAGGAAATCCGAATGGCCACCGCACGACTGCGCGTGTTCCCTCGCCCGGAAGAAGACGCCCACGAGGAAGAGCACGTCCCCGCCATTCCGATCCGGCTCGTGGATCTGTATCCTCTGCTCGCGCAAGCCTATCGCGACAATTACGTCTGGCTGCGCGACTTCGAGGAAGACCAACTCCTGGTCACCAAAGACCTTTACGAAGTCATTCGGGCCTTCTCGAACTGCCGTCCTTCGGCCTGATTTGGCAAGCCCGTCCCGGTCGAAGCTGCCGGGAAGGGCTCCGACCATGGCGATTCCGGGAGATTGACCTTGTTGGCGACCCGCTCAGGTTCTACCCTAGGCGGGGTCGAAACCTGCCGCCGTTCGAGCGGCCAGGGGCTCTCGGACCATCGCTGATGAACACCCCGCACGCTCAAGACGCGTTCACCATCGAAATCCACGGTGAGTTGACGCTGATCTCGGCAACGCCCGCGCTCGAGCGGCTGGAATTCGGGCTCGAGGAGCAGGCGGCCGCCCTGATCATGGAACCCCTTCGCCACCAGGATAATCCCCTCGTCGTTTTCGACCTCAGCCGGGTCGATTACTTCGGGTCGATGTTCCTGGCGCTGCTCTTGCGGTGCTGGAAGCTCGTCCAGGCACGAGGCGGGATGATGGCCCTCGCCGGGGTCTCGGCTCATGCCCGAGAACTCTTGCGGGTGACATCGCTCGATATCGTCTGGCCGATCTATTCCTCGCGCGGGGAAGCCATGGAAGCGCTGCTGGCGGATTGACCGATTCATCAATGAAGCTCGGTCGATCGGGTCCCGCGGACGGGTGGCCCGGGTCGACCTCGTTGCTCGACGAAGTGGAACGCCCAAGCTCGCGTGGCCGTCTCTCCGCGTCTCGTCCCGCAAATACGCATTCACTACCCGTTGACAGTGCCGAGTGCGTGTTCGATGATGAGGATAGGAGCCGTATTGAGCGGGCCCTCTCTGCCTATCATCGCGGAGCGCAATGTTCGCTGGAGCGAGCATGGGTATCTCTGACCGCGAATACTATCGAGACGAGACGAGTGGATCGGGCTGGTTCTCCGGCGTCGCGCCGGCATGCAAAACCATCATCCTGATCAACGTCATCGTTTTTCTTCTGACCAACTCAAATGCCCATTCTCCCCTTGAGAGAATGCTCGAAGCGAGAAGCTTTGAGATTTTTCGCCAGGGTCATGTTTGGCAACTCCTCACCGCAACATTCTTGCACGCCAACTTCTCTCACATCCTTTGGAACATGCTGTTCCTCTGGTTCGTGGGCCGCGAGATGGAATCCTTCTACGGCACCATCAATTTCACCGCGCTTTATCTTAGCGCAGGAATAATCAGCACCCTGGGATGGGCGATAGCTGATTATTTTCTCATCTCTCATTATGTCCAACATTTCCCAATGGTTGGGGCATCAGGGGCGGTGATGTCAATCGTCGTCCTGTATGCTCTTTATTATCCGCATCGGGAAATGCTCCTCTTTTTCGTTTTACCTGTTCAGACGTGGCTAGTTGTTGTTCTCTTCCTGTCTCGTGATGCCTGGGAATTCTTGACCCGCGGTTCGATGGGCGGTCCTGGAACTGCTGTCGCTGCACATCTCACGGGTGCTACGTACGGCTACCTCTACAAACATTTCGACCTCCGCTGGACGCGACTAATCAGCGGTCGCGTTGGGCGCCCGAAGCTCCGGGTGATTATGCCCGAGCCTCGTGAAAAGCCCTCGGTCCGTCAATCCGGGCCGACCTGGTCGCCCGACCCCGCGACGGCGTCGAAGCCTTCGGGTACGGCGGTCGTCACCGAGGAACAGCTCGACGCCAGACTTGATGAGGTCCTGGCCAAGATCGCTCGCGAAGGTCGGGGCAAGCTCACCGAGGAAGAGAACCGCTTCCTGCAAGAGGCCAGCCGACGCGCCCAGAACCGTCGGAGTGATCGGATTTGAGCCCTCCTCCCACGGGCCCGCTTTTGATCCGAGACGCGCGGCCCGGAGACTGCGAGACCATCGTCTCGTTCAACTCCAGGCTCGCCGAGGAGACCGAGGGGAAGCGGCTGGACATCGATATTCTCACGCGTGGAGTCACCGTTGCCCTGAACGAGCCGAACCGGCTCCGATACTGGGTGGCGGAGATCGGCGAGGGGGGCCCGGTCGTCGGCCAGGCCGCGATCAGTCTCGAGTGGAGCGACTGGCGGAACGGCTGGCTCTGGTGGTTCCAGAGCGTCTACGTCCATGCCGACTATCGCTCTCAAGGCGTTTTCCGGGCCCTCTACCGGCACATCCGCGAGATCGCCCTGGCGTCGGACGACGTCATCGGCCTTCGCCTCTATGTCGAGGTTGAGAACCAACGAGCCCAGTCGACCTACGCGGCGCTCGGGATGCGGCCCGGCGGCTATCACGTTTACGAAGAGCTCTGGCTCGAGCGCTCGAAGGCGTCATCCGAGGATTCGAGCCGGGCCTGATCGGATCGTGCTCTTTCCTCAAGGCTCATTCGAACGGCGATTCCTCGCCCTTCGGTCCGAGCCAGAGGCGGATGATCCCTTCATGGTCGCTGGTCGCCAGGCTGTCTCCCGAGGGGGAGAAGGCCACGGCGTTCACGCGCTGGGAGTGGCCGGAGAGGAGCAAGGTGACGAGCCCGGTCGACGGGTCGCAGAGGCGGACCTTGGTGTCGCCGCAGCCGGTGGCGAGGGTCTGGCCGTCGGGCGAGTAGGCGATGCCGAAGATCTCGGCGTCGGCCCCCTTGAACGACTTCTCCTGCTCCCACTTCTCCGTGTCCCAGAGGGTGATATATCCGCGGTCGTCCCCCGAGGCGAGGAACTTGCCGTTGGGCGAGAACGAGAGCGCGGTATGCCGGTTCGGGCAAGGGATCGACTTCACCTCGCTTCCCCCGATGAGTCGCGTCACCCGGATCGTGCGATCGTCGCCCGAGGAGACAAGCAGCGAGCCCGAACGGTCGAAAGCAAGGGCCCGGACGGCCTGGGTGTGTCTGTTGTGGATCCAGTGCTGCTCCAGGCTGTTAACCTCCCAGACTCGCACGCTGTTGTCGGAGCCGGCTGAGGCCACGTAACGGCCATCGGGCGAGAAGGTCACGGCCCGGATTCGATCCTCATGCCCCTTCAATTCGGCGATCTGGTCCCCCTCGGGGAGTCTCCAGAGCCTGACCGTATTGTCGAACCCCGCGCTCGCCACGATCTGCCCCCCCCGCGCAACGGCCACCGAGCTGACGAGGGAATCATGCCCGCGCAAGACCCCCATGGCCTTGCCGGTCCGAGGGTTCCAGAGCCGGATCAATGCATCGTCGCCCGAGGAGAGGAGGGTATTGCCGTCATCCGAGTAAGCCAGGCCCCAGACCTCCCCCGAGTGTCCCGGGAGTGCCAATGACGGCTCGGGCCGTTCGATGATGTGCCAGCTGCGGATCCGCCCGTCGTCGCCGCCGAAGAAGACGGACCTCTCGGTGCGGTCGAAGAGAACGTTCCCGCGATCGCGCAGCCGATCCGGGAATTGGTCCGCCTTGCTACCGGTCGCCAGTTCCCAGAGCGTCAGCGGGACATCGAGGCGACGGACGGCCAGCAACCCTCCCCGACCCGAGGGCGAGGCGAACCCGAAGTTCCCGGGACTCCCCTGGTTCGAGAGGTGCCAGGGCCGGAGCTCGCCTGGCTGGTCCGGGCTCGACATGCCGCCCGCGGCCTGCTTCTTCTCACCGACGTTCGTCCCTCGCGAGGCGGCGATCGAGACGGCGTTCGCGATCGGCAGTAAGGCCATCTCCCGTCCCGTCTCGGCCTCCCAGCGCGTGATCCCTTGCGCCGTGGCCGTCAGGATGGACTCGCTGTCCGGGGTGAAGGTGATGGCGCGAAGGCCCTTGCCGCGGCTCGAAATGGACGGACCCAAGGTGCGGACGATCTCGTGGGTGTGGGCGTCCCGCTGCTCGATGATGCCCTTCTCCGTGGCCGAGATGAGCCAACGCCCATCCGGCGAGTAGGCGATGGCATCGACGGCGATGCCGCCCGGTTTGAGCCGGATCGCGTCGAGGCCGTGGCTCAGGTCCCAGAAGCGCAGCTCGCCCTTCGACTCACCCCCCTTGCCGACCACCATGGCGAGCTCGGAGTCGCCGGGTGCGAAGGCGATGGAGATGATTCCTCCCTCTATCTCAGGCAACTCGAGCCTTTTATCCCCGGTCTTCACGTCCCAGAACGCAGCCTGATCACCGGAGGTCGCCCCCGAAGTCCAGGAGACGACGGAGGAGCCATCATGCGAGAAGGCCACGCCCGCGATGGATGTCCGATGCGCGCGTTCGTTCGAGAGCTGTCTCCAGTTGGGGAGGTCCCAGAGGATGAGGGTGCCGTCGTAATCTCCCGAGGCGAGGATCTTGCCGTTGGGAGAAAGCGCCATGCAGTAGACCGGCGAGGCGTGGCCGAAGAGGGTCGAGAGTTTCCGGTGGCAGAGCCGGTGGAGGTAGTTCCACTCGAACCCGCGGGCATCGGCCTCGCCGGGGCGTGACCGGAGTCCCTCGAGGATCTCCTGGGCGAACTCGAGGCGGCCGGACGAGGCCTCTTCCTGGGCGCGCCTCATCTGCGAGCCGTAGAGGAATCGTCGCGTCGACCACTCGTGATGCTGGGCCTTGAGGCGCTCCTCATTGGCGGCCTGGGCGTGCTTCTCGGCCAACCTCAGGGCGAATTCCACCTCGCGGGTGTGCTGGCGGAGCAGGCGATACCGCCACGAGATCGCGGCGCCCAGCAACGCGCCACCGATCAGCACGGCCGTGATCATCATCATCGCGGCCGTCTGGTGCCGCCAGCCCCACTTGACCAGGCGGTCTCGGAGGCGGGGTGGGCGTGCGAGGATGGCACGACGTTCCACGAACCGCAGCAGGTCGGCCGCCAGGGCGTTGGCGGTCGGATACCGCTCGGCCCGATCCTTGGACATCGCCTTCAGGACGATCGTCTCGAGGTCGCGCGGGATCGCCGGGTCGATGTGGCGCGGGGGCTTCGGCTCGTCCTCGACGATCCGGCGGATCAACTGGAGGCGGTCATCCTCCGCGAAGGCCGGTCGCCTCGTGATCATCTCGTAGAGGGTCGCACCCAGCGAATAGACGTCCGTGCGATGGTCGATCACCCCTTTGGGGTTCAGGACTTGCTCGGGGCTCATGTAGCGGAGGGTGCCCAGCATGTCTCCCGAGGCGGTCAGCTCCGCATCCCCGGGGATCCGAGCCAGGCCGAAGTCGGCGATCCAGAGCCAACCCGAGTCGTCGATCAGGATGTTGGATGGCTTCACGTCCCGGTGCAGGATCCCCTGCTCGTGGGCGAACTGGAGCGCCTCGGCCGCCTGACGCCCCAGTTCCGCCATCGCGCGGAACGAGGACCTCGTGCGGCTCGACTGCTTCAGTTTCAGGAGCGTCGTCCTGGTCCGGCCGAGCCCGGTGTCGTCGAGGTCCGCCCCGGGCGAGTCGTCCCTTGGGCTCGGGATCGACGGGTCGGACGAGAAGTTGATCAGCGTCTTGTCGAGCGCGAACTTGAAGGCCGAGTTGGCGCCCGGGTCGACCCCGTCCGCGCCCTGGCCGCGGATCAATTCGGCGAGCGTCCGGCCGTCGATCAACTGCATGGCGAAGTAGTGGATCCCCGAGTCGAAGCCGACATTATAGACGGGGACGATGTGGGGGTGCTGGAGGCAGGCCGCGGCCTGGGCCTCGATGTGGAACCTCCTCAGGCGGCGAGGGTCGGCCGCCGAGATGGTCGGCAGGATCTTCAGGGCGACGCGACGGTTCAGCGAGATCTGGAGCGCCTCGTAGACGATCCCCATGCCGCCGCGGCCCAGGACCCGGATCGTCTGGTAGTCTCCCACTCGGACGATCGACTCCGCAACTTCCCGGGGATTCGCCGATCCATCCTCGTCGTCGGCCAGGCGCGTCAGCATTTGCAGGGCCGGGAGGATCCGACGCAGGGTCGTCCCTCGGTCCGGATTCTCGGCGATATATCGTTCGAAATCGACCTGCTCCGACCGCTGCAAGCGGTCGACCAGGTCGGCGACCCACTCCGCGTTGGAGAGGGCGTCGAGCGAGATCAGGTCGCCGCCATCCAGCCCGTTCATGACATTGGCGCGTCCGAAGAAGGGTCGAGTCGCGTGGAGATCTGATTCAAGGCGCGGAAATGGCGCATCTTCACCGCGCTCACGCCCAGGCCCAGCTTGAGGGCGATCTCCGGGAACGAGAGCCCGTGGACGTACCGCAGCTCGAGGACTTCGCGATCCGAGGGGGGGAGGCCCTGGAGCACGGAGAGGATCCGGCTGCGTTCCTCATTCTTCTCGGCGTGTTGGCTGGGGCTCGTCCCCGGATCGACGGGCATGGCGAAGGCGGCCGGTTCTCCGGTCGCCGCACCCGGGTCGAGGGGGGCCTGCTCGCGTAGGAGACTCCGCTTGGCGGAACGCAGGTGATCGCGGTGGAGTTTGCTGAGGCGTTGCTTCGCGAATTGCTGGAGCCAGGGATAGAACCGGATCGGGCGGGTCCGGGCGTAGTCGGAGAACCCTCGATAGGCGTCGGCGAAGACATCCTGGACCACGTCCGAGGCATCGACGCGCGAGGCCAGGCGGCGATCGAGCCGCGCGACGACCATGCCGCGGATCTGGCGTCGATAGCGTTCGAGCAGGCTCTGACAATCCCGATCGATTTCCGTATCGGTCTTACCCAGGGCCTTACCTTGCGAGGCCTCGTCCGACGTCAGCATCGCGATGAAACTCCTCGGCGGGCCCTGCGGAGGGCGAAACGCCTCAGTATCAGTTCAATGCCTTTGCTCGGTTCCATGAGCCACGTTCAATGCTTCTCTTCGACGATGATCCGAAGTCTTGCCGAATCCGAACGGGTTGTGTTTGCACTTTTCGAGGTCAAGGACGGGCCACTTCTACCGGATTCTACCGGAGTGACGATTGGGGTCGCGGCTAGTGAATTCGATCGAACTCGTGAGGAGGCTGGGGCGGCGAAATCGGTGATGTAGCTGGAATCCAGGAGGATCGACTGCACCCATCGAGGCATCTCGGACCGGCATGCGCCTCGAGAGAGTTGTCGCGAGATGCCTTTGCCGAAACAACTCGACTTTCGAGATTGGCCGTGTCGGGGCCGAAAAGGGTACAGGAAGAGTTTAACGCCTGGCAACCGCTACGATCCAGTAGGCGTCTGCGACAAGTTTCAAAGACCTATCCGAGCCGCCCCGGGACGATTCTTCGATTTCGCACGAATGAACTAGCCATAACAGGCGTGATGATCGTCGAAATAACGAATCTCATCCTATTGGGACGGTCCGTTGGGACGGTCCGGCGAGTCTGATCGATAATTCAGGACCTCGCGCGAAACCTACAACTTCATACCCATACAAGCACACAATGGCGAATCGTTGCAACCAGAAAATCCCCATCGATCGATGGAATCGAGCAATTGAATGCGAATGGGCCGCCATCCTCATCCGGAGGTCGCGGCCTCGTGATGTGGGTAGTTCTCCAGCGAGTTCTTAGAACAAGAATAGCCCCCAGTCAAAGTGAAATCCCCGGCCGGCTTCGCCGGCAAGCGAGAGTCACGCCGGAGAGCATGCCTGTGCCCGGAGGACCGGCCCGACAGGGTCGATGGGGAGGGCCTGCCGATTAGCGGACATCGGGTCCTGCGTCGATCTCGACGCGAGGCATCCACGAGTCATATGCTGAAATTGTGAACCCTAAATCATTAGAAGATCGATCCCCGATTCTAATACCTTCGTCCGGGGATCTCTCGTCACCGATGGATGTTGCACTCGAATTCAATCCCCCTTACTTCATGATGGGATGACGAAATTTCGAGAAGGCGCCCGCCTGCTCTCTTGACATTGGATATAATCCCTCGGATAAACAAAGCCGACGGGGGTGAGTCGCGGCTGGCCACATTCGCGACCCATCCACGCCGACCTTGGGCCGGGCCCCTCCTCGGGCTTGGCGGCCCTGGAATTGGATGATTTCTTCCACCCATCGGTTACTCTCCCCGCCCATCTTGGGCGTACCTCACCGGGAGATCCGATCACGATCGCGTTTTCGCAGTCGCATCCAAGACGAGTTCATTCGTGAGTCTGAATTGCTCCACGCCCCGAGGTCGCTGACCTTGTCGTTGGAGGTTCGCACGCACGTTCATGCCTGCCGGGTACGTCGGCCGACGGATCCGGACGATCGATTTCGAATGCGAGCGGCCCGGGCGGAGCCCCGGCCCGGTTGCCATATCGAGGGATGGTCACGGCCCCATTGCAGAAAGCAAGGTTCCATGGCAGACCTCGTCGCCACACCACCTCTCCCCCTCCCCGCGTCGTCCCCCCGGGACGGCCAAATCGCCCTTCTCCGATTGGAGCGTTGTATCATCATGCGAGCAAGATTCCGGCCGAAAGGGTTCACGCTCATCGAGCTCCTCGTCGTGATCGCGATCATCGCGGTCCTGATCGCGCTGCTGCTCCCCGCCGTGCAGTCGGCGCGCGAAGCGGCCAGGCGCACCCAGTGCGTCAACAACCTCAAGCAGATCGGGCTGGCCACGCACAATTATATGGACACGTGGAACGTGATCCCGCCGGGCGAGAACTCGGGCGCCCTCAACCCGAATACGGCGATCCTGCCCTTCATGGAGCAGAACCCGATCTACAACGCGATCAACTTCAACAACCCCAATCGCTGGATCTGGACCGACTCGTCGACCCTGACGGCGGGCCGCACCCGCGTGGGCCCCTACGTCTGCCCGTCCGAGATCTACACCGAGAACAACAACGACGGCTACAACTTCTGGGGCGCGAGCTACGCATGGAATGCCGGCTCGTGGTGGCCCCGGTTCGCGTCGTGGGACGGCGTGGTCGGTCGTACCTATGATGATGACTCGACCGTCTCCCCCTTCCGCGCCACGACCATCTCGATGGCGGCGATCACCGACGGATCCAGCAACACCCTGCTGAACGCCGAGGTCGCGCTCGGGCCGATGGGCAACACCGGCGCGCAGAGGACCCGCGTGTCCGACTGCTACACGATAAGCGGCATCACCCCCGGGCCTTCGGGCGCGACGGCCGACCAGATGAACCAGGTCATCCAGCAGTGCAACGCGATCAGCTGGACGACCGGCCCGATCCCCTGGGACGGCGGCTGGCGCTACAAGGGCTACCCCTGGATGGAAGGCAGCATGTGGCGGAACTGGTTCAATACCATCCGGACCCCGAACAAGACCTGCTGCACGATGGACGGCATCAGCTGGTGGTACATCATGAAGCCGGCGTCGAGCTACCACCCCGGCGGCGCCAACGCCGTGCTCTGCGACGGCAGCGTCAAGTTCTTCAAGGAGTCGGTCAACCAGACGGTCTGGCTCGCCCTCGGCACCAGGGCCGGAGGCGAGGTCATTTCCGCCGACTCGTACTGAGGTCCTCCTGAAAAGCCCGGTCCGGCCGCAATGGGCGAGCCGTCGCCCCGGCCGGTCGGGCCCTTGCGCCCGTCTGCCAGGCCATGACTCGTCTGTCCCGGAAGGATATCGGCATGAGACTGATTCGCCCACGCCTCTCCCAAGCCTCCGCCTACCTCTCGGCGCCTTCGCTCATCGCGGCCTCCCTGATCGCGATCACGAGCCAGGGCTGCGGCGAGTCGGCTCCTCCCCAGTTGAATCAGGAAGAATTCAAGGCCGTGAAGGGGGAACGCGAGAAAATCATCATGAGAGAATACGGGGCCAAGTCGTTCGAGAAGGGGAACGCTCCCAAGAAGAAGGGCAAGAAGTAATCACCGGGTCGGGTCCACGCGGAGCCTTTGGCATGACACGCTCCGAGCGCCACGAAGGCCAGGCGAGGCCGCTCCCTGGGCTCGACCATCCCGCCGCACTGGCCTGGCTGGGCGTGGTGATGCTGGGCCTTTGCGGCTTGGGTTGCGGCTCGGGTCAGGCCGACGCCGTGGGGACCAAACCGGCCTCGAGCCGCCCCAAGCCGGCGAGCGGCCCCTGGTTCGTCGACCGGGCCCGCGACTACGGGCTCGACATCGTGACCCCTTGCGGGAGCCCCGGGAAGGAGTCGATCCACGACTCGCTCGGCTCAGGGGTCGCCCTGTTCGACTTCGACAACGACGACGACCTCGACATCTTCGTCACCGCTTGCAGCAAGGTCGTCGATGGTGTTGTGCGGCAGGCCGCGGGCCCCTGGCTCTTTCGCAATGAAGGGCCCGGGCGCTGGGTGGATAAGACCCGAGACGCGGGCCTGACGTACACCGGCTGGTCGCAGGCGGTGGCCGTGGCCGATTACGACGCCGACGGCGACCTCGACGTCTTCGTCGCCCAGCAAGGCCCCGACGTCCTCTGGCAGAACCAGGGGGACGGCCGATTCATCGACGTCTCCAAACATGCAGGGATCTGCGACGCATACTGGGGTGTCGGAACCACCTGGGGCGATGCCGACGGCGATGGCTGGCCCGACCTCTACGTCACGAATTACCTGCAAGCCGACCCGCTCCACCCTGCCCCGCCCCTCGAGTACCTCCCCGGCGTCCACGTCTTCCGAGGCCCCACAGCCCTGCCCGGCCAGCCCGATATCCTCTGGCGCAACAAGGGGGACGGCACCTTCGAGGATGGCACCAGTTCCGCCGGCCTCGATAAGCCCGACGGCAAGGGGATGGCCGCGCTCTTCGCCGACTTCGACAATGACGGAAACGCCGATCTTTATGTGACCAACGACACCCAGCCGAACCACTTCTTCCGGGGCCTCGGCGGTGGCAAATTCCGCGAGGAAGGGCTCGAGGCGGGGGTCGCGGTCAACGGCATGGGAGTCGCCGAGGGGAGCATGGGCATCGACGCGGCCGACTTCGACGGCGATGGCCGGCTCGACCTCCTCCACGCCAACTTCCGCCACGAAGGGTCGCGGCTCCATCAAAACCTGGGCAATGGCTCGTTCAAGGATGTCTCGTCCGGGTCATACGTGAATGTCAACACGCTCAGGTTCGTCGGCTGGTCGGTGATCCTCGCCGACTTCGACGACGACGGCCATCCTGACATCTTCCAGGCCAACGGCCACGTCTATCCCAAGGTCCCCGACTCCGACTATGCCCAGCCCCCCGTCTTCCTCAGGAACAAGGGGGGCGGCCGTTTCGAACCCGCCACGAGTGCCTGGGGCCCGCAACTGGCGTCGGCCTGCGGAGGCCGATCGGCCGCGGCCGGCGACCTCGACGGCGACGGCGACCTCGACCTCGTCGTGACCACGATGGACGGGCCGCTCCGCGTTCTCATCAACGAGGGGAATCGCACCCGACACTCGGCCGAGATCCGCCTCGTCGGCCCAAGGCCTAACGTCGAGGCTCTCGGGGCCCGCGTCGAACTCCAGGCGGGGGGGCGGACTCTGCACGCCCAGGTCAAACGCGGAGGGAACTTCCTCGCCGCGCCCGATGCGGCCCTGCACTTCGGTTTGAAGGACGCCACGCACATCGACAAGGTGATCGTCCACTGGCCCGGCGGGAAGACGAGCAGCTTCGAAGGCCTCCCGGCCGACTCGCGCATCACGCTCCGACAAGACGACGGCGGCGCCTCCGTCATCCCCTTTCGTCCGGCGCCTACAAGCCTCCTGACCAATCTGGATCGCAAGCCATGACCGAACCCACTCCGTCCACAGCCCCTGCGCCCCCGGCTCGCCGGTCGCCCGTACGCTTCGCCGTTTATGGGATCGTGATCGTCGGCGCGGGCGCCGCACTCTGGTTCGCGGTCGGCAAGAATTTGCTGACCGAGTACCAGAAGCTCCAATCCGAGTCGATCGCGTCGGAAGACTCCGTGCCGGTCGGCTACGTGGGGCTGAACTATCGCCGGAGCTACAACGACCGGCCCCTCCACTTCCACGACGTCGTGGACGGCCGCAAGACGCTCTTCGCCGCCAAGGGGGAGGACGGGAAGGTCGACACTTATGACGTCACCGACGCGGCCTTCGATACCCAGTGCCTCCAGGGAGGCTTCGGCCGCGACTCGATCCCTGGCATCGACTACCCGATCATCGACACCCCAGAGTCCTCGAAGGGGCGGACGCTCCGGGGTCGTCAGGCGGTGATCGGATTCTCCCTCAAGGACGGGCCGAGGGCCTATCCCGAAGACCTGCTCACCAAGATCGAACTGGTCAATGATGTGGATGGCTCGATGCCGATCCTCGTCGTTTACGACCGCAAGACCCAGTCGGCCATCGCGTTCGACCGCACCATCGATCACTCGGCGATCACCTTCGGGACCACGGGGTATTCCTGCGAAAATCGCCCCCTGCTCTATGACCGGAAGACCAAGAGCCTCTGGCTTCTCGGCGACGATGGCCTCAAGTGCGTGAATGGGCCCCTCAAGGGGCAGCAGGCCGCTCCCTACCTGAAGGCCAAGCCGTTGCCCTGGAGCGACTGGAAGGCGAAGGAGCCCAAGACGACGATCGTCATGGGCAACGATCGCAAGAAGCCCATCCCCACTGAGTGACGGGCTTTGATCGATCACTCCGGAACCTTCGAATGAGGCATCTTCATTCGATAAATCGAATCCACATGAACTGAATTGGATGGAACGATCGCGAGCGAAGCTGGCTTCAGCGGAACCGCGTGGCCGGCGGCGATCCATCCTTCCAGCTATGGGAATGCCTTGATGGGTGCCCTCGTCGCCGCGGAGGTGCGGAAGGTCACCGGCAAGGACTGATCATTTGCCAAGGTCATCAATCCAGCGCCGGATTCCCTTGCTGACTCGAACTGCCGGGGAGGGCCCAGCGGCCATCGATGTAGGAGCGGGTGAGGCGGAAGGGGGAGCCTCCGTTCGGGTCGTGCTTGAAGACCACGAGATTCGCCATCGCGCCGTTGACGAGGGTCGGTTCGGTCCGGCCGAGCAAACGGGCGGGGTTCTCGGTGACGGTGGCGATGGCCTCGGCCAGGCTGAAATCGGTGGACTTCAACAGCATCTCGAGGCCCGCCTCGAGCCCCGGATATGCGCCGGCGAGATAGGGGGTGCCCGAGACGACGACCTTGCCCGAGTCATCCACGGCCCACTCGCCGTAGAGTCCCGGCGGCAAGCCGGCCAGGGGGCTGGCGTCGCTGACGAGGATCGTGCGACCGGGGGTCTTGGCCCGGGTCAGGATGCGGAGCGTCGAAGGGTCGAGGTGATGACCATCGGCGATGAACGAGGCGGAGAGTCCGTCGATCGCGGCCTGTTCCCAGATCGGGTTCGGGTGGCGGGGCAACTGCGCCACGATGCCATTGCCGAGGTGGGTGCTTAGCCGGGCCCCGGCGTCGACGGCCGCGCGCAGGGTCGGGCCGTCGGCCGCGGTGTGGCCCAGCGCGACGACGATCCCCTCGGAGACCGCACGCTCGATGAACTCGATCGATCCGGGACGTTCGGGGGCGATGGTCGTCAGGACGATCCGGCCGTCGGCGGCGTCCTGGAACTCGCGGAAGAGGTCCCAGTCCGGGTCGAGGATCGCGTCCCGGGGATGGGCCCCGCGATAGCCGTCCAACTCGGAGAGGAAGGGGCCTTCGAGGTGGATGCCCACCACCTTGGCGGCGACGTCGGGGGCCGAGGCGCACGCGACGGCGATCGTCTCCAGAGCCTGCTTGGTGGCGTCGACCGGCGCGGTGATGAGGGTCGGGCAGAGCCGGGCGGTCCCGAGTTCGGCCTGGGCCCGGACGATCTTGACCACCTGGTCCCTGGTGAGTTCCGGCGACGAGAACGAGATGCCCCAGCGGCCGTTCGTCTGGATGTCCCAGAAGGCGGGGGCCACCCAATCGTCGTCCGGTCCGAAATCCTCGGCGCCTTCGAGTTCCTCGACGGCCGCGATCCACTCGTCATCGAGTTCGAACCGCGTCCAGCGCCCTGTTGCAAAATGACGTGCGACCAAGTCCATCAACGTTCTCTCCGGCCCAACGGGGGCGTCGACGACGCCGCCCGGTGGGCCCGATCATTTCCAATCAGATGCCGCGGGGATGAAGACGAGGAACTCGGATCAGCGGGAATCGGCTTCGGCGCGGTTCCCCTCGCGACGCTCGAGCGCGGCGGCGATGAAGTCGCGGAACAAAGGGTGCGACTTCGTGGGCTTCGACTTGAACTCGGGGTGGAACTGGACGGCGAGGAACCAGGGGTGGTTGGGCCACTCGATGATCTCGACGAGCGAACCATCGGGGCTCATGCCGGTCAGGCGGAAGCCGTTCTCCTCGAAGGCCTTCCGATAGGAGTTGTTGAACTCGTAGCGGTGGCGATGCCTCTCGTGGATGAGGTCGGCGCCGTAGGCCTTGTGCGCGAGGCTGCCGGGGGTCAGGTTGCAGGGCCACGAGCCCAGCCGCATCGTGCCGCCGCGCTGGTTGACGTAAGCCTGATCCTCCATCAAGGAGATGACCGGGCTCTGGGTCGACTTGTCGAACTCGGTACTGTTCGCGTCGTCGAGGTTGAGCATGCTGCGGGCGAATTCGACCGTCGCGC
Source organism: Singulisphaera chitinilytica (assembly GCF_049331405.1). Classification (NCBI taxonomy): domain Bacteria; kingdom Pseudomonadati; phylum Planctomycetota; class Planctomycetia; order Isosphaerales; family Isosphaeraceae; genus Singulisphaera; species Singulisphaera chitinilytica. Next base: position 2,124,909 of record NZ_CP186274.1, on the reverse strand, counting down.
ACTGCATCCCGAGGCAGATCCCGAAGAACGGGATGTTCTTCTTCCTGGCGTAGCGGATGGCCTCGATCTTCCCCTCGACGCCTCGCATGCCGAAGCCGCCCGGCACGAGGATGCCGTCGACCCCGCCGAGGATCGCGTCGGCACCGCCGCCGGTGACCTCCTCGGCCTCGATCCGACGCACGACCACGCGGGACTTGTTGGCGATCCCGGCGTGGTCGAGCGACTCGTACACCGACTTGTACGCGTCGCGGTGCTTCATGTACTTGCCGACGACGGCGATGGTCACCTCGTGGTCCGGGTGGCGGACGCGGTCGACGAGGTCACGCCAGTCGGTGATGTCGAGCGCCGCGCTCTTGAGGCCGAGACGCTTGACGAGGATCTCGTCGAGCCCGTTGCTGACGAGGCTCAGCGGGACTTCATAAATGCTGTATTCCTTGTCGCGCTCCTCGATGACCGCCTTGCGGTCGACGTTGCAGAAGAGCGCCATCTTGTCCTTGTCTTCGCTGCTGATCGGGTGCTCGGTCCGGCAGATGAGGATGTCGGGCTGGATGCCGATCTGCCGGAGGGCGCCGACGGAGTGCTGGGTCGGCTTCGTCTTGAGCTCGGCGGCCGCCTTGAGGTAAGGGACGAGCGTCAGGTGGATGTAGAGGCAGTTCTCGCGGCCGACCTCGAGGGCGAACTGGCGGATGGCTTCGAGGAACGGGAGGCTCTCGATGTCGCCGACGGTCCCGCCGATCTCGGTGATGACCACGTCGACGTCGTCGTCGGCCAGGCGGAGCACGGCCGCCTTGATCTCATCGGTGACGTGCGGGATGACCTGGACGGTCCGGCCTTCGTAGTATTTCCCCTCGCGTTCCTTCTGGATGACGGAGAGGTAGATCTTGCCGGTCGTGTAGTTGCATTCGCGGGTCAGGGGAGCATTCGTGAACCGCTCGTAGTGCCCGAGGTCGAGGTCGGTCTCGGAACCGTCATCCAAAACGTAGACTTCGCCATGCTGGTAGGGGCTCATCGTCCCCGGGTCGACGTTGATGTAGGGGTCGAACTTCTGGAGCCGAACCCGCAAATTGCGATGTTCCAACAACATGCCAATCGAGGCGCAAGTGAGTCCTTTGCCCAGGGAGCTGACCACACCGCCCGTCACGAAAATATGCTTCGCCATCGTGTTTCCTGCCCACTCTCTCTGTCATCGCGACGCAGCGATCGACGCCCGCCCCAGTATAGCATGGTCGCTTGTCGAAAATCCCCGAACCTGTCTACAATACTGAGGGGTTCGACCCGATCCGTTCTCCGGAAACGTGGACCGAGGAAGCCAAGGCCGCAATGCCGCCCATTACCTTGAACCGCCGTCGATTTCTCGGATGTTCGGCCGCGGCAGGTCTGGCCCTGACCCAGGGGATGGCGGGGGAAGCCCTCGCCGACTCGTCCCCGATCCGCCTCGGCGTCATCGGCCTCGGGACGAGGGGGACGAGCCTCCTCCGCACCGCGCTCGAACTCCCCAACACCCAGATCTTTGCGATCTGCGACGCCGAATCCAGGCATCGCCATCGCGGCCAGGGAATCGTTGAGAAGGCCAAGGGGCAGCGTCCCGAGGCGTTCGAGAGGCCGTCGCAGGTCCTCGAACGACCCGACGTCGACGCCGTCCTCGCCGCCCTACCCTGCGATCTCCACACCGAGGTCTATGGCGAGACGATTCGCGCGGGCAAGCACCTGTACGCCGAGAAGCCGCTCGCCCTCACGGCCGAATGCTGCGACCAGTTGATCGCCGCTTCGGAGAGCTTCCCCGAGGTCCTCGTCCAGGTCGGGTTCCAGCGGCGGTCGAACCCGAGATTCCGCGCGGGTGTCGACCTGATCCGTCGCGGCGACCTCGGACCGCTCGTCGAGGGGCGTGCGGCCTGGGTCAGCAGCAACGGGCCGATGAACGGGCACGACGACTGGCTCGCCCGCCGCGACCGCTCGGGCGACTGGATGGTCGAGCAGGCCGTCCACGTCTGGGACGTCTTCAACTGGATCGCCGGCGGCCTGCCGCTCAAGGCGTATGGCCAGGGGCGCCGGGATCTCTTCGCCGGCCAGCAGCCGGGCCGCGACGTGACCGACCACTACAGCGTCCAGCTCGAGTGGCCCGAGGGGTTCCAGGTCTCGTTCCTGCATAGCTGGGTCGCCCCGGCCGACGACCACTTCACCGGCGTCTCGCTCCAGGTGATGGGGACGGCCGGAGGCTTCGACTTCGGCAGCGGGGCCCTCACCTTCCGCGACAAGGCCCGCCCCCGGCAGTCCCTCTTCCCCGGCAATCAGTCCGATACGAGGCTCGCCCTCACCGACTTCTTTCAGGGTATCCGGACCAAGGGCGTGACCTCCGGGCCGATTTCCCTCAAGGAGGCCCGCGACGCCACCCTGACCGCCCTCCTCGTGCGGAAGGCCGTCGACGAGCGTCGGGTCGTCACCATGGACGAGATCCTCGCCGAGGCGAAGTGAGTCTAAACCTGGATTTACCAGGGAGTTCGGGCTTCGTTCCAGGTCAACGGACGCCCGTTTGGGCGTCGGCCTCTTCGCGTCCCGGCGTATCGGAAATCGCAAACCCGGCGGCCGGATTCGACGAGTTTTTTCGTTGCGGATCGATACGTGTGGCGGGGCTAAAAATCATCAGATGCACAAGTGGCCCTTTCGTAACAAGATACGATAGGGGCGAGTGTGCGTTGGCCCAATCCGGCTTGACCCATCGGCACGGGCGGGCCATGATCGGGCTTGTCGCATGCGACCCCTCGCTCGACGGGGTCGCCTGGGTCAACCCGCGATGAACAGGGAAGGCCACGCCGGCCTTCGCCCGCGGTCTCAATCTTCGGTTTTCAGGAGGAATACCGATGACGTTCGAAGAGTGCCACGCAACCCTGACTGCCATCCGCAAAGAGCAAGGCACCCCCCGCCCCCTCGTCCGTGTCGACTACGGCGGCACGACCTTCCGAGGTCGACTGACGCGGTCCGACAGCGACGTGCAGAACCGTCGAGACGGCGGCTCCCCTTACGGGGTCCTCGTCCTGACCGGCATGGGGCTGACCACCGCGCCCGAGACGATCCTCCAGATCGCCAACATCCCCCCGGACGGCCTCCGTCCGCTCGAATAATCCCGGACCGAGGCGAAAGCCAAGGACTGGGATCAGGCGTTTTCCGCCAGCTGCATCGGTAGGTCGAGGACGACCGCCGCGACATTCCCCGAAGGGCTCACCACGTTGACCTCGGTCCCCTCCAGGGCGTGGGTCGCCCTGACATAGCCCAGAGCGATGGGCCAACCCGTCGACGGCGAGACGGTCGACGACGTGATCGTGCCGACCTTCTTGCCGTCGATCTGGATTTCCGAACCCGCGGGCGCCGGCTCCTGGGTATCGACGAACCTCAAGCCCTTCAGGTTCTTGTTGACGTGCCCGAGGGCGTCGATGCGCGCCACGGTCTCCTGCCCCAGGTAGCACCCCTTCACGAAGCTGATCGCGCGACTGTCGCGGCCGAGCTCCTGCGGCAGGTTGTCGGCCGTCAGGTCCTTGCCGAAGAGGGGCGTCCCCGCCTCGATGCGTAGTCCCTCGAAGACGTCGTCGAAGACCTCCACCAGCCCTTCCCCCGCATCGCGGAGCTTCGATATCAAAGCCGACGCCTCGGCGGCGGGCCCGATCAGCGTGAAGCCGGGCAGGCGCGTGGGCGACTCTCGGACCACCAGAATCCTGGCGTCGCCGATCGTCGCGGCGACGTGCGAACCTTCGCCCGCCGGGGGAACCTCGATGCCCGCATGGATCAACGCGGACTCGGCTCCCGAACCCAAAACGTGGAGTTCGTAGGTTTCTCCCGAGATGTCGTCGATCTCGACCTCGTCGAAGACGCCATACTTGCGGAGGTGGGGCAAGAACGCGGCGAGGGCGTTCGGGTCGGTGCGGAGGAGGATTCGCGACTCCTCGGCCAGCAGGGTCACGAAGCCGAGGGTCTTGCCTTGTAGGCTGGTGACGAAGGCCTCGTGACCCTGGCCGACGGCGAGTTTCTTCACGTCGTTGGTGGTGACGTTGTGGAGGTACTTCGCGCGGTCGGGGCCTGAGACGGCGAGCCGTCCCCGGTCGGAGCGATCGACGATGCCATAGCCGTTCAGGAGCGCCTGATACGTCGCGGTCGCGGTCATATTCGGAGCCTTGCGTTTCAGTGCGTGGGCGGAGTCGGGCTCAAGTTCAAGCTCAAGCGTTTTCGTCGTCGACGGAGGCCTCGACCTGGTCGGCCTGGCTCACGAAGAGGCACGAGGCGCTCGTGGCCACGAGGCGCTTGACCTCTTCGGGGCGGTCGATCGGGATCATGGACAGGTCCTCGGCGACGTCACGGTCGAGGCCGCTGTGGAGGAAGACGTCGGCCCAGGCGAGGGCCTTGGCCAGGCGGACGGCCGCCGGATAGTCGGGATCCGCCTCGCGGCCCCGGAGTGCCGAGATGCCGACCCTGGGGTCGTCGGCGTCGATCAGGCGTTTCAGGGCGGGGCCGATGTCGCCACGGGCCTTCGAGAGTACCGCGATCTTGCCGCCGCGCTGGACGAGGCGGGCGGCGGTGGCGAGCCCATCCGCGAGTTGATCGAGGTCGGCCGCCTGGCCGGGGGCTCCGATCCCGACGACGACGAGGTCCGCCTGCTCGGGGACCTCCAATCGCCAGGCTGAATCCACGGCGCGGGAGCCCTGCTCCCTGACCGCCGACTCGAGGCCGGCGACGACGTCGAGCGCCCCGGTGGCCGCCGGGACGATCCCGACGTGGAACTGGCTGCCGAGGAGCCAGCTAACCTCGGCCGCCTCGGCGAGTTGCGGCCTGGGCTTTTCCGGGGTTGACGGCTCGTCGTGGACGATCGCGCGGTAACGCTTGATGGCGTCGGTGTCGCTCAGGCCCGGCGAGAGCGCGCTCCAGGGGCCCCGGTATCCGAAGACTCGGTCATAACCCAGGCGTCCGATCGGGAGCACAAAATCGGCGTCCGTCACGATCCTATTCAGGTACACGCGTCGCTCATTCGACGTGGCCGAGAGGTAGGCGAGCCCTTCGCGGTCGTCGGGGTCGTGCGGGGTCAAGACGACTCCCTCGGGGACCAGCGGGGCGATTCTGCCTTTGGCATCCTGGGGGACGACGACGTTGATGTCGCCGGTCTCGACCCCGGCCTCGCGCAGGATCCGGGTGACGACTTCGAGCGTGGCCTCGACCTCGGGGATCTCCGGGTCGAGGGCGATCGCGACGCGGTCGCCGGGGACCACGGCCAGCCGGAGCGCGGGGTAGTCGCGAGGCGATTCGAGGGCCTCGAGCAACTTGCGCCGGTATTCGGACGTCTCGACCCCGCCGGGGCCCTTCCAGTCCGTCACGAGCTTGTCTTCGGGAACGTCCAGGTCCAGTCGCTCATCCTGGAAATAGACTGAGACCTGCTGCATGGCGATGATCGCTGCCTTCCGCTGCCTGGTTGGATTCGATCCGGTTCCACGGGAAGAATTTCCGCTGCGGTCATGATAGGGCGAGGTTCCGGCGCGGGTCAAGTTGCGCTGCGAGCCGCGCCGGTTGACCATCTCGGGCGATTGCCCCATAATTCATGACAGTTGTCATCTCGTCGGAACGCGATGGCCGCAAGTCGCTCGGGAACGGCCACTGGCGTAGCAAAACCCAGGTTTTGGGAAGGGCAAGGCTTGGCTAACCTCCTCGAACGCACGCGGCGTCTGTTGCAAGGGTTTGCGCCGGCACCGGTCGCGAAGGTCCAGTATTACAACGTCGCCTGCCCCGAGGGTCATCGCCTGCGCGGGGAGCGGACGGAAGGCTATCAGGCCCTGCGGTGCCCGACTTGCGGCTCCGGGATCTTCGTCCTGCCTCGGAGCCCCCTGCCCGCCCCGGTCCTGGCCGCCGGCGACCAGCGCATGCCGAAGGCCGCGACCGTCATCAGGCCGAGCGTGGACGAGGGCCCGATCACCCTCAATGACCCGCCGCCGGCCTCGAGCCGCGTGGACGTCGAGGACATCGGCGAGATCGAATGGCTCGACGAGCCGGGAACCTCGAGCGGCGGCCAGCCCAGCCAGACCGCCGACGTCCTGCCGGTTCCCTTCGAGCCCGAGTTCGACGACGCCCTGGCCCCCGAGACGGCCGATCCCCGACCCAAGCCTGCTGCGAAGGCCCCGAAACCCGCCGCTCCCCAGCCGGTCGAGAAGCCCAGGGCCCCCGCGCAGCGTCCCGCGGCTGCCGCCGCCGCTCCGGCCAAGGCCCGGCCGAGTCGACCAAGACAACCGGAGCCCGAGGAACTGGTCGAGGTCGTGGAACCGGCCTCGGTCCGCCTGAAGGCCTGGGCGTTCCGCAACCGACTGCCGCTGCTCGTGGTCTCGGTCTGTCTCATCGTCATGAGCACCGTCGCCTATCGGATGGGGCGTTCGCGGTTCCAGGAATTGCCCCGGATTGCCGAGGAAGGGCGGCTGCAAGGCCTCCCCGCTCTCGACGCCGGTCAGTTCGACTCGGCCCAGCAATACCTCTCGGAAGCGAGCCGGGCCGTCGATTCCCTGGGAGGCCAGGTCGAGGGTGCGGATGACATCCGCCAGGGCGCTCGCGAGGCCGCTATATACACGAACCTCGTCCCCGACTCGCTCGAATCAATCCTCGCCGACGCCTCGGCCGACCCGAAGGATCGCGACTCCAAGTTCGGCACGCTCTATCAGGGGCGGTCGATCATCATCGACGCCGTGATCGTCGCCACCCCAGAAGACAAGGAGGGGCGCTACGAGGTCGATTACCGGATCATCCCCACATCGGAAGGGTCGAAGCGAGTGGGTCGTCTCGATCTCTCGCACTTCCACCTGTTCGAGGATTCGAAACGCAAGGTGGGAGATCACGTCATCTTCGGGGCTCGTCTCAGCTCGTTGAGCCTGGACAGCGTCGGGAACGACTGGCTGTTCGGCGTCGACCCCGACAGCGGCGTCTACATGACCCATTCCAAGGCGCTCGAGTCGTTCGGCTGGCCGGGCGAGACGCAGGTCGACGTCGAGGAGGATGCGCGATGACCCGGAAGCTCGCCTCCACCGCCCTCATCGTGCTTGGATTGGTCGCCTCGTCCCGGGTCCAGGCTGCGGCTCCCGTCGTCGTCGAGCCTGGCGAGCTCACCCAGCGCCCGGAGCTCATCGGCCGCGAGGTCATCGTCGACGACCGCGTCGCGCGGTTCCAGATCCATCCCGGCAAGGGATTCGACGAGATCTGGCTGAAGCGCGCGGCGATGCCCTTCCGCCTGCCTCCCAAGCTTCGCTTCCAGCAATCGCCCGGCGCGCCGGCGGTCAAGCTCCAGGGGGTCCTCAAAAAAGAAGGGGACCTCTGGGCCTGCGACGTGACCAACGTCGAGCTGATGCCCAAGGACATCGACCGCCTGAACCAGGGGGTGGCCGTCCTCTCCCCCGGCGACTTCGAAAGGCGCAACTCCTGGGCCAACTGGGCGGAGAAGCGTGGGCACGACTTCCAGGACAAGGAACTGCTGACCCGAGGCCGCGCCCTGCTCCAGGACGCAATCCGGATCGAGGCCGATCGACCCCTGGCCGATCCCGCGAAGCAGTGGCTCGAACTGGCCCGACGCGCCCGGAGCCGGGAAATTCCCGAGCCCGAGCCATCCGCCCTCGCCCACAGGGCTTTCCGCCGCCGCCTGCGCGACGCCAAGTCGGTGGACGACCTCAGGTCGCTTCGCACCGACGTCGAGGAAATGCTGCCCAAGGCTTCGCTGCCGAACTCCGGCCATAACGTCGACGTGAGCCGCTGGGAGGCCACGTACGGCACGAACCCCGCCGAAGGCTATCGCACCGCCCCCTCCGCCGCTCGCGGCGTGTTCGACCACCGTCTCTGGGCGGATACCATGCAGGAGCTGCTTGTCCGCCAGGCTGCGGCCGACCCCAAGGAGGCCATTACGCTCGCCGAGGAAGCGGCCAAGCAACTCCCCGACCGCCCGGCCATCGCCGAGCAACTGCTCGAGGTCGGCATCAAGGAGGCCTCCACCGGGCTCGGCACGCTCCGGCTCGGCGAGGTCGAGACTCTGGCCAAGCTCTACAGTGATCGGCTCCGCCAACCCGAGCGTGGCAAGGCCCTCCTGCGCGACTGGCTCGACGACCAGCGCAACCACAAGCTGAGCCCTACCGATGCCGAAGGGAGGGTCGGGCTGGCGAGCCAGTACGAGAGCCTCGTCGGAGACCGGGCAACCGCGATCGAACTGCTCCAGGCCGCCTGGAAGATCGACCCGCAATCGAGCGAGACTGCCGACGCCTTCCGCCGTCGCGGCTTCCGCAAGGTCAACGACGAGTGGGTCGCGAACCCCAAGGACGCGACGGCCTCGAAGTCCGCCGCGACGACCGAGGAGGCCCCCGCCGTCGTCGCCTCCCCCAGGCGTCAGCCCCTCAAGGGGAAGACCGCCCAGGAGGTCCGCTCGTTGCTCGGCAAGCCGAACAGGATCATCTTCTCCGCCTCGCAGGGACAGCTCATCGAGCAGTGGGTGTATGCCTCCGGCAATCTGAGCCAGTACGTCAACTTCGTACGCTCGGGCTCGGACACCCTCCCCACCGTGATCAGCCACACCTCGCTGGCCAAGTCGAGTACGAGCATCCGCCCCTGAGGCTTCGGCGTGTCTTGTGTGCGAACGAGCGTCCTTTACCAGAGCGTGACGCAGCGTCACGCCTCGTGGTGTAGAGTCGTGGCATTACCACCCATACCGCGAGGTTGGGGGTCACCGAGAATTGCGGATAAGGTGACCGCTCAGAATGGTCGGTTCATAGCCAAGGGCCCTGGCTGCCACGTCGAGCCGATGGCAGGCGACGATACGATTTGAGAAACCTGAGAAATGAAAGTGCAACTGATGAGAATTAAGGAAGACTAGGTGGCCTGGATAAACTTGTTGAAGTCCATGAAGCATGTCCAAGTGGTGGTATCGCGATCGGAGTGAAGGGCGGACGGAAAATCCTGAGTCGCCACGAATTCCTTGGGAACTTTTCGATCGTCAATTTGTCCAATTTGCAGATCGATGCGTCCCGAGAATACCCGGAGTCCATACAAGAGTGCTTGGATCGTTGGGGGCATGACTCCAGGAAAGAAGGGACATTCCTGGAACCATCGGGTTCAAATTTGGCAGGTTTTCTTGTCGAATTGTCCGGATGGAAGCGTCATCGGGATAAGAGGGACGAAAACGTTTTGTTTCTGGCAAACCTTTGTCCCGGTTCGACGTATTATCCCTGGAGAGCGCTGAAAAGCGGTGAGCCTCTTGCTCGTGGCGCATAATGTGCTAGAAGACTTGACGCGAACCACCGCTGTTTGACGATCTCCAAGAGGTGGTTGTGATTCCGCCAAGACCTTTGGGGGTGTTGGTGACGACCCGGTCAATCATTGTTTGATCCCGGATCCTATTTGAAGAGTGACTATCCAATCGAGACTGGGTTTGTCACAACGCTTTCGAAAACCGCGGGTCCGTCGGTCCGATCTCGGGAACCGTTGATCCGCTTCGACGTACACCTGGAGGTGTAACATGGCCCGCAAAGATTCCCTACTCCGCCTTCACTCGCGACTGGTCGCCCGTCGCGATGCGCTCCGCAAAGCCCTCAACGGGGACATGGATAGTTTCCGGGAGTTCGCCAAACTCAATACCGTCGGCGATAACGTCGACGCTGCCGTCGATACCGCCAACGATGAGATCTCTTCGCAGCTCGTCGAGATTGAAAGCCGCGAACTTGGCCAGATCGAGCACGCCCTTCAGCGTATCGTCGAAGGGAATTACGGTAAATGCGAATATTGCAACGGTAAGATCGCAGAGGCTCGCCTGAATGCGCTGCCCTACACCAATAGCTGCATCGATTGCCAACGCGAGAACGAGCGGAACGGCCAGGCCTTCGGTTCCGGGGTCGACGACCATCGCTGGGCCAAGATCTATGACAAGCCCAGCGACGATCATGACCACGACTCCGAGATCAATCTCAGCGATTTCGAGATGGACCTGAGCGAGTCGGGCCGCTAATCCAGCCCGTCCATTCGGTCCATCCTCCTGGAACCGCGAAGGCCGTCGGAAACATTCCGACGGCCTTTCTCTTTTTTCCGAGGCCAGATCATTTCGCCCATGTCCTCGTTGATGTGCAAGGGGCCGAACTTACTCTCGATTCTCAAACTGAGAACGACGTCATCAAACTGAGACGCGTTTCTGGCCGTTAATTGCCCGACGTGACCAATCGCTTCCCAGGAGATGCGGATCTCTGTCGGCTTCTTCTCGTTCGTGAAAGAGGACTCCCCCCTGGCGCGTTGTGGTTCCTCTCGAATACCGGCACGAAACCTTGCTAACCCATAGACCTCAGAATTGGTGTAAAAGCAGGTGGAATGGGATCTGTGGTGAGACTTTGTATTTCCATTTCATGGGTTCCTGTTGCGAATGCCGAATCTGTGATAATGCCTGCCGTTCGCATGGTTACGGATCCGAGCCCGATTTTTTTTCGCAAACATTCCATTGTGAGAAGATGAGGAGATCTCAAGAGGCGGATGGGTCGGAAAGCCTGGCGAGCCTGGGTCATCGAGTGAGGAAACCACATGTCGAAGGAATTCCGGTTCGCTTTTTTCTGTCCTTGTGATAGAATGAACCCGTTGAAAATATAGGAGGGTTCTACCCTACCGGCTTGAGGCCGAGATCCTACCTCGCGAGCCACCTGCCCGTTGGTCTCTTTGCGCTTGCTTCTTTTTCCGCGTCCGGTTCCCGGATGCGGACCCCTTGGCGCGACAAGGCCGACTCACGCAAGCCGCGTCCGCATCAACGGACGACCGTTCGGGTTGTACCGTCCGCGCCGCAAGTCGGGGTAACCAAGGAGCTGAGTTTGCAGACGACGACGAATGATTCCCAAGATTCCGAGTGCCAGGTTTCCGAAGGTTCTGTGAGCTTTGAAAGCCTGGGCGTGAGTGCGGTGACTCTGAAAGCATTGGCCCGCAGCGGGTTCAAAGATCCGAGTCCGATTCAGAGCCAGATGATTGCCCCGGCCATCGCCGGCCGCGACTGCCTGGGCAATGCGCCGACGGGGACTGGCAAGACGGCCTCGTTCCTGGTTCCGATCCTCGAGCGTACCGACGAGCGTGAGCGACGGCCCCAGGCCCTGATCCTGGCTCCGACCCGCGAGCTCGTGATCCAGATCTGCCGCGAGTTCGAGAAGCTCTCGTTCGGGCGCCGGCTGCGAGCGGTGGCGGTCGTCGGCGGCGAGTCCATCTATCGCCAGCAGCAGTTGCTGGGTGCCGGCTGCCAGCTCGTGGTGGCCACCCCGGGACGCTTGATGGACCTGATGGCCCGTCATGCCATCCGGCTCGACAAGGTCCGCATGGTCGTCCTCGACGAGGCCGACCAGATGCTCGACATCGGCTTCCGGCCGGCCGTCGAGACGATCCTCAAGGCGGTGCCCGAGACGCGGCAGACCTTGCTCCTCTCGGCCACGATGCCACGCGAAGTCCGCGATCTCGCCGGCACCTATCTCAATGATCCGGTCGATGTCCGCCTGATCCGGGACAATGAAGACGCGACCATCCCGGCCATCAAGCAGTCGTACATCATGGTGTCGGCCGAGCGCAAGTTTGAGTTGCTGGTCAAGCTGCTCCGTCGCGAGCAGGCACCTCGGGCGATCGTCTTCTGCCGCACCAAGCGCGGGGCGGATCGCGTGGGCACCCTGCTCCGCGCCGAGGGTATCTCGGCCGATACGATGCACGGCAACCTCAGCCAGGCTCAGCGTAACCGCGTCCTCCAGGGCTTCCGCGGCGGCCGGCTGACGACCCTCGTCGCCACCGATGTCGTGGGCCGAGGCATCGACGTCCGCGGCGTCTCGCACGTCGTGAACTTCGACCTTCCCGAAGACCCCACGCACTACGTCCACCGCATCGGCCGAACGGGCCGGATGGGTGTCGACGGCGTCGCCTTCTCGCTCATCCTCCCGGATCAGGGCAAGCTGCTCGACCAGATCGAGCGGAACATCTCCCGGGCGCTCGAGCGTGACGAGGTCGAGGGTGTCCCGACCCTGCCGCGTCCGGTCTTCCGTCCTCAGTCTCGCCAGGGGTTCCGCCCCGGTGGCCCCGGCCGTCCCGGTCGCTATCCCAAGCGTGGCGGCCCGTCGCACCCGGGCCTCCGTCGCCGTCGGGATCGCGAGACGCAGGGCGTCGGCCGCGGTTGATTTCGGGCTGAGGCCATCGTGAAGTCATTCGAGGGGATCGTCGCCAGCACTGGCGACGATCCCCTTTTTGCGTTCCTTGCCACTCGTGGCAGGGGGTTTCAGGCCTCGATCTTCCTGGGGCCCGCCTCGCGGATCGCAGGCTCGACGTTCTGGAATCGGGCGAAGTTGGAGACGAACCTCTGCGCGAGCCGGACCGCCTGGACGTCGTAGTCGGCGGGGTTCGACCAGGCACGCCTCGGGTCGAGGATCTCCGGGGGTACGCCCGGGCAGGTCCTGGGGAAGTCGAGCCCGAAGATCGGGTCGACCGCGTGATCGGCCTCTAGCAGGACGCCGCCGAGGATCGCGTCGACGAGGGCCCGGGTGTACGGCAGCGCGATCCGGCGGCCTCGCCCCCCTCCTCCGCCGGTCCAGCCCGTGTTTAGGAGCCAGGCCGGGACGTTGTGCTTCCGCATCTTGGCCCCGAGAAGGTCGGCGTAACGTCGGGGTGGGAGGGTCATGAACGGGGCGCCGAAGCAGGTGCTGAACGTGGCCGCCGGTTCGCTGCCGAGGTCGCGTTCTGTCCCCGCCACCTTCGCCGTATAACCCGAGAGGAAGTGGTACATCGCCTGCTCCGGGGTGAGCCGAGAGACGGGCGGCAGAACGCCGAAGGCGTCGCAGGTCAGGAAGATGATCTGCTTCGGGTGAGACCCGCAACCGCCGGGAACGTGGTGCGGGATGGCCTCGAGCGGATAGGCCGCTCGCGTATTCTCGGTGAGCGAGGCGTCGGCGAAGTCGGGAATCCGGGTAACCGGGTCGAGGACGACGTTCTCGAGCACGGTGCCGAACCGGATCGCGTCGAAGATCTCGGGCTCGTTCAGGCGATCGAGCCTGATGCACTTGGCGTAGCAACCCCCTTCGAAGTTGAAGACGCCGTCGTCGCTCCAACCGTGCTCGTCATCGCCGATCAGGGCGCGGAGAGGGTCTGCCGAGAGCGTGGTCTTCCCCGTACCCGAGAGGCCGAAAAAGAGCGCCACGTCGCCGTCGTCCCCGACATTCGCCGAGCAGTGCATCGATAGCACGCCTCGGAGCGGCAGGAGGTAGTTCAGGATCGAGAAGATCGACTTCTTGATCTCCCCCGCGTACTCGGTCCCCCCTACGAGGACGATCTTCCTCGCGAAGTTGATGATGATGAAGACCTCGCTGCGGGTCCCGTCACGCTCGGGGACCGCGAGGAAGCCCGGTGCCGCCACGATCGTGAACTCGGGGTGATGGGACGCGAGTTCCTCGGGGGTCGGCCTGATGAAGAGCTGTCGGGAGAAGAGGGCGTGATAGGCCCGCTCGCAGACGACCCGGATCGGGAGTCGATAGGCGGGGTCGGCGCCCGCGAAGAGGTCCTGCACCCAGACGTTCTTCCCCTGGAGATAGGCCAGGACTCGCTCATGCAGCCGGTCGAACAACTCGGGGTCGAACGGCTGGTTGACGTCTCCCCAGTCGACCTCCGCCGAGCACGACCCCTCGCGGACGATGAACTTGTCCTTGGGGGATCGGCCGGTGTACTTCCCGGTCCTGAAGACCAGGGCCCCCTGGTCCGAGAATTCCCCCTCGCCGAGCCGGGCTGCCTGCTCGACCAGGGTTGCCTGCAATCCGTTCCAGTGCTGTTCCTTCAGGCCCCTGAAACCCTGTGCTTCCAGGGTGAGCCGGCCTGACGGATTCGACGAAGCCGTGTCGAAAGGTACGTTCATCGGGCTGGATCCGCGGGTTCGATCGAGCGCAGCGATTACGCCGTGGAAATGATGGGATTCCCTCCTTCGTAACACGCTCCGGCTTGCACCGACAAGACGAGCACCGGAATCAAGGCCGAACTCGCCCGGCGGGACGCGCGAGCGAATTCGCATCATTTTTCGCATCCCGATTGACGGAACCGACGCATGGTCGCGGCGGTTCAGAGGCCAGAAGGCTCGGGAGTGGCGGGCTCGCGCCCCTCGGCCTTGATCCAGCGGGCGAGGCGATCGACGAGGCGGTCGCCGAGGTCGTCCCCGGGGCCGAGGGTCTCTGGGGCCTGCCCCGGCCTGACGACATGCACGGTGTGCTGGCCGGCCCTGAGGGTCTGGAGGTCGTTGGCGACCGTCGCGTCGGCGCGATTGACGAGGCAGGCGTCCTCGGCCTCGCGCATGAGCTCCGCCTGGCTCACCCCCGAGAGGAGCTTGAACCCGACGAGATAGACGTTCGGGGCCCAATCGCGCACCGAGCGGATCACCTTGGGGACGTGCCGCCCCTGGATGAGCAGGGTCTCGGCGTCGGAGTCGATCTTGCCGAGGAACGGCTCCGGCTCGAAGTCGGAGACGGCCATCGCGAGCATCGCCACGTCGATCGACTGGGTTTGCAGCACATGGCGCAGGGTGTTCGCGTACTCGGCCACCGTCCCGACCCGGAGCGGGACCCGATGGAGCCGCGACCTGACCCCCTGGTATTCGTCGCGGAGCCTCTCGAGGCGGGCCATCTCGGCCTCAGGGTCGGGAGTCTCCAGGTCGAAGCGGGCCGAGCGTTGATAGGGCAGGAGGGCCGAGGGCGCGTGGATGTGCCAGACGTCGGCCCCCAGGCGCAGCCAGGCCTCGCTGATCATCGCGGAGAAACGGCCCGAGGACACATTCGTGATCGAGCGGACGTCGTCAATCGGCGCGATCGTCCCGCCGCCGGTCACCACCACGTTCATCCCGGCCGATTCTCCTCTCTTGCGTGATCCTACCCCGGCGGCTAGGTTGACCTGGGTCCAACCATTGATTGGCCAGGTCCGCCTTTTTTCTCTTCCGTCAAACGCCACCGACGAATCGCAAACCGATGCCGACCACCATCCCGCACGACTCCACCGCCCGCGAACTCTTCGAGGAAATCGCGAGCTGGCCGATCTTCGACCCGCACTCGCACATCGATCCCCATCGCCCGGCGGCTCGAAATTTGGACGAGGTGCTCGGCTACCACTACTATACCGAACTCGCCCACTCGGCGGGGATGCCGATCGACCGGGTCTCGGCCGACCTGGACCCGAAAACGCGATCGCGCAACCTTTCCGAGTTCCTGGACCGGATCGACAACACCGTCCAGTACTCCTGGCTGCTCGAGATCGCCAAGACCTTCCACGACTTCCCGCACGAGCGGATCACCCCGCAGAATATCGGCGAACTCTACGACCGGGCCGAGCGGTCGGCCCAGGGCGCCTCCTGGGATAAAGAGGTTTGGAGCAAGACCAACCTCGAGGCCGTCTTCCTCACCAACGAGTTCGACGACCCCCTCGAAGGCTGGGACACCAGGGCCTACGTCCCCTGCCTCCGGACCGACGACCTCGTGCTCAAGCTGCATGAGCCGACCACCCTCGAGCGTCTGCGGAAGACGTCGGGCGTCGACGTCGTCGACTACACGTCGCTCCGACTGGCGATCGGCCAGGTGTTCGAGCGGTTCGTGGAACGCGGGGTCCGGGCCTGCGCGATCAGCCTGCCCCCCGACTTCATCCCGCAGAAGGCGTCCCCCAAGCGAGCGGTGACGCCGATCCGGCGTGCCCTGCACCACCTCGATATCCGTCCCGACGAACATGACGAGATCCGCAAGGTCGTCTTCTGGACGATTGCCGAGTTCTGCGCCGACTACAAGCTGCCATTCGACCTGATGATCGGGCCGATCCGCAATATCTACCCGGCCGGCGTGGCCGGGGGGCGCGACCTGTTCGACCGGAGGGTGAGCCTGGCCGACTATCGGGAGCTGTTCAACCATTTCTCGAACGTGACGTTCCCGGTCTCGACCCTCTCCCCCGACGCCGGGGCGGAGTTGGTCGCCTACGCCTGGATCTTCCCGAACGTCGTGCCGAACGGGCACTGGTGGTACTCGAACATCCCCGCGTTCATCGCCGACGACCTGAAAGCTCGGCTCCAGGCGGTCCCGAAGACGAAGCAGGTGGGATACTATTCCGACGCCTACAAGCTCGAATTCGTCCTGCCGAAATTCAATATGTACCGGCGAGTGCTGGCCGGCACGCTGGCCCAGGAGGGCGTCCGAGGCCAGGGATGGTCGATCGACCGGGCCCTGGAACTGGCGCGCCTGGTCCTGCTCGACAACCCGCGCCGGATATTCAGTCGCGAGGGGACGGAAAAGCGTCCTCCGATTTGACCGGCCGGGGAACGCGGGTCATGATTCAGCATGAGCGTGTCCGAGCCCGCGCGCCGTCGCGATTCGGCCGGACCGGTTCTTTCTCGGGATTCGGGGAACTCTAATACAGGTCCCCACCCCTAGGGCTGGCACCCATGACTCGAACGCGTTTCAAGACGGCTGTTCGCGCAACCCTGGGCCTGGGGTTCGCCATCGCGATACCAATTTCGGCCTCGGCCCAGGTCGGGCCGGGCCTCTCCTCGGGCAGCGGCTCGGGCACGGGCACCGGCTATTCCTCCGGGGTCCAGAATAACACCTCCGGCTCGGTCTCCGGTGTCGGCCCCGGGCCAGCATCCAGGCCCGGCTCGATCGAGGGGATCCCTCGCCTCCGCCCCGGCGATATGAACTCGCTACCCCCGGGCTTCAGCGTCCCGTTCGGCCCCGGCGTCGACACGCGGTTCCCGGACGACACGACGCTCTTCCCGTTCGTCCCCGAGACTGAAGGGGCCTCGGCCAAGTATCCCAGCGAGCTCGCCAGGATCACCGCCAAGGACCTCGAGCGCGTCGCCCAGATCAACGACCCGGCCGAAAAGACGCTGACCTATCAGCGCATCGGCGCGGTCTCGATCTTCACGAATCAGCTCGGGATCGCCCACCAGGCGCTCGGCCTGGCCGCCGACTCGGCCTTCCAGATCCCCGACCCCCTGATCCGCGACCTCCGGATCATGTCCATCATCTACACCCTCGACCACCTCAGCGAGGCGCACCTCCGCGAAGGCAAGGCCGACCAGGCCACGCCGCCCCCCCCCCAGGGTGACGAGCCCCCCGTGCCGATCCCGACGCCGACCCCCGGCGCCACCGATCGCGTCACCCTCATCAACCGGGCCGAGGTCGAATGGCGACGGGCCGCTTACCTGGCCTCGAGGATGAGCAACCCCACGTACAGCAATGAAATGCTGTATCGGGTCGTCGACAGCCAGTCGTTCGGGAGCCAGAGCGTCGTCAACGAGTTTCCCCGCGACGACGCCGCGGAAGGCGCCCCGAAGGACGGCAAGCCCTCCTCCAGCCAGGCCGTGCTGAAGCGGGCCGACGAGCTGCTCGTCAAGGCGGCGGAGATCGCCGCGACGATCAAGCGACCCGTCTGGCGCGACCGGGCCCTGGTCGCCGTCGCCCACGCGGCCGCCCTCTCACGGCAGTTCCCCCGTGGGGTCGAGATCGCCATGCGGATCCCGCAGCCGGAGGTGCGGACCGACGCCCTCGTCCGAATCGCCGAGGCCCAGGCTCGGGCCAAGGACGCCGGCGCGACCCGCACGTACCAACTCGCGGCCGAGGCCGTCGCATCGATCCCGCTCGAAGACCCCCGCGCGGTCCTCACGGGCGTGCTGATCGACAACCTGATCTCGGTCGGCCGCTTCGAGGACGCCCGCAGTACGGTCTCCCTCTACAAGGACGAGTACCGCCAGTACAAGGCCCTCGGCTCGATCGCCGAATCGCAAGGATTCCGAGGCGCCGCCGAATCGGCCCTCGCCTGGATCCAGAAGGAAGTGCCCCAGGATCATCAGCCGGCCCTGATCCGACGCGTCCGCTTCGGCGTCCTCCAGGCCGTCGAGCAGAACCGCAACCGCGACCTCTCGACCAACCGAGGCGCCGGGACCGGCGAGTAAAGAAACGCCCCCTCCCGCAACGAACGCAACAGGGCCCCGATGGCCGAGCCAACCGCTCGCCCATCGGGGCCCTTGCCTTTTCGAACCTCTGCTCAAGATTGCGGGAAGAATTGAGTATAACGCGATTTCATCGCCCTGATGCCCGCGTGGAAGGCGTGGATGTCGAAGCCGACGACGAACATCTGGCAGCCCCAATCCCGCATCTTCGCCGCGTATTCGGGGCCTCGGGGGACGATGCCCCAGGGCCTGCCCGCATCCCTGCACGCCCTGGCGATGCCCTCAATGGCCTCGTGGCAGCGGGGGTTGTCGAAGTCGCCGGGGACGCCGAGCACCTGGCTGATGTCGGCCGGTCCGACGAAGATGACGTCGATGTCGCGGATCGAGGCGATTTCGGAGATGGAGGCGATGGCGCTCGCGGTCTCGATCTGGACCCCGACGAAGGTCTCGCGATTCGCCTTCTCGACGTACTCGGTCATGGGCATCAGGCCGAACCGGCCGTCGCGGTTGCCCCCGTTCATCCCCCGCTCGCCCCTCGGATAGAACTTGGCCCAGCGCACGGCCTGCTCGGCGTCGGCGGGGCCGCGTACCATGCTCACCATGACGCCGCCGGCCCCGGCCTCGAGCGGCCGCATGATCGAGGCGTAGTCGGTCGCCGGCAGGCGGACGAAGTTGTCCAGGCCCACGGCTTTCGCCGCGAGCGTGGCGACCTCGATGTCCTTCATGCCGATCCCGGCGTGTTCCGCGTCGAGCCAGAGGCCGTCGATCTCGCCATGCTCGCCGAGGACCTCGATCAGCTTCGGGCTCAGCAGTTGCCCGAGGCCGAACAGGCGGACGAGCTTCCCTTCGGACAAAAGTTCTTTGATCTTCGGCATATGCCTTCCCCCAGGACGGCGAATGGCTCACAATGATTCTGTGAATGCACTCAGGATGGCCGGCCCCGGACAAATAACCCGCGTCCCTGGGCCTTCGCCAATCCCGACCCCCAGCGGTTGAACCTAAACGGTCTGGCGGTCGGCACCAAGAAGATTCATCTTCGGAACCGTCGCCCGCGCGCAACGAGGCAGATCGCGCCATGACCCGAAATGAGCTGGATCTCGACGTCCGGACCTTCTTCTTCCAGATGCTGGCCATTAACTTTTTCCTGGCCCAACTCCTCATCTGGCTCCATTTCCCCCATCACGGGCAGCTCGGGCAGCGGATCCTGCTCGCCCTGTTCACGATCCCGATGGCCATGTTCCCCGCCCTCCTGACGGCCGGCCTGATGACCCTGGCCGCGGCCCTCTTGGTCCGGATCCTGATCCGCCCGCTGGTGGATCGCTGGCTCCGGCCGGTCGTCGACGACGCGCAAGGGGCGTTCCACCTCGCGCCGAGCGAGTGGGTCATCGAGGCGAGCCCCGCGCGTTGGAAGAAGGGGTGGCTGTGGATCCCGGGCCTGCTGGTCCGGACGAATCAGAAGGTCTGGTTTTTCCCTCGCGCATTCGAGGTCGAGGCCTGGTCCTGCTTGCTTGTCTCGCCCCGGGATGTTGAACTTGAACCCGGCCTCAAGGCCGCCTGGGGATACATCAAGAACTGGCCGGATCGGGTCGTCGTCAGGGTCGCCGACGATTCGCCCGCCGTTTTCGCGGTCCCCGAGCCTCATTCCGTCTCGCAATGGCTGAAGCCCTCGCAGGCCAAGGTCGCGCACGCCGTCCGATCCTGACCCAAGATCCAGGACTAGGTAGGAGTTTGCCATGCCCTCTCCGTTCACGGTGATCGTGACCGACTTCCTCGATGAGACCACCGTCGAGGGCCCGATCCTCGCCGACATCGCGCGGATCGAGTTGCTCGGCGCGTCCCGGGAAGAAGATATGGTCGGACGCGTGAGCGAGGCCGATGCCATCCTCACCTTCCACGAGCTGCCCCTCATCGGCGAGGCGACCTTCTCGCAGGCCCCGCGTTGCAAGGGGATCGTGCGGGCGGGTGTCGGCTACAACAATGTCGACCGCGTCTCGGCCGCCCGCCACGGGATCGTCGTCTGCAACGTCCCGGACTACGGCACCGAGGAGGTGGCCGACCACGCCATCACGTTCCTGCTTGCCATGGCCAGGCGTCTCGTCCCCTGCCACCTCGACATCAGGGCGGGCGGCTGGGACTACCGGACGGCCACCGGCACCCCCAGGCTCCGCGGCAAGACCATCGGCCTGATCGGCTGCGGGCGCATCGGCACGGCCACGGCGCTCCGGGCCAAGGCGTTCGGTCTCGACGTCGTCTTCTACGATCCGTACGCAGGCCAGGGCCTCGATAAGGCCCTCGGCATCCGGCGCGTTTACCAGCTCGAGGAACTCCTCGAGCAGAGCCACTTCGTGAGCCTCCACTGCTACCTCGACGACTCGACCCGCCACCTGATCAACGCGAAGACCCTCGCGGCCATGCGCCCGGGGGCCTACCTGATCAACACGGCGAGGGGCCCGATCGTCGACCAGGAAGCGTTGCTCGAGGCGCTAGACTCGGGCCAGGTCGCCGGCGCGGGGCTCGACGTGGTCGAGCGCGAGCCGCTGGATAATGACCGGCTCCGGACCCACCCCAAGGTCCTGCTCACGGCGCATTCCGCCTTCTACAGCGTCGAGGGATTCGTCGAACTGCGGACCAAGGCGGCCCAGGAAATCCGCCGGATCCTGCTCGGCGAGGCTCCCCGAAACCCCGTCTCGCTTTGAAGTTGCATCGCGAAATCCGCCTCATGCCTGGGGGCCTTTGCAAAGTCCCCAAGGTCGCCCGGTGGAACGACCGAAATAATTTTTGAATTCGCGCGAACCACCAGCAAGGATAGGATGTCTATGCTCGCAACACGGGGGATGACTCTCATACGGTCATCGCCCCGTGTGATAAACGACCTCCGGGCGTGTGTCCCGGGGGTCACGAGGTAAAGAGAGCCTTAACCGTTCTCCCAGACTCGTTAATGCCCGGGGACGCATCTAAGTCCCCACTGCGACGGCCGTCCTTCGAGATGAGGGATGGTCCGACCGGCGACCTTGGTCGCCGCGCTCTTAGTCGCCTCACTTCGTAAGCCCGCCCCAAGTTGGCGGATGTGAGGGTCTCGCTATGTTGAACCGCACGAACCGGACGCTGTCGGCCAATCTGAATGGGCTGAACCTCGGCACGCGGTCGCTCGCCACCTTGGCGGGCCTCAACAACGGCGCCTCGACCCTGCGCACCCGCCACGTCCATCGTGTCGTCAAGCGCGACGAAATGCAGGGGTATCAACCCATGCCAATCACCATTGGACATGAGGTGATCATCCCGATTTCGAGCTCATCGCCCGTTCTACCGCCGGTGACACCAAGTTCCCCGGTAGTACGGACGAGGGTCGACGCCGACGTGCCGTTTACGGACTCCGACACCGATTCCGGCAGGACCTGTCGGTATCGAGATGTCAGGGGTCATTCGCCGGAACTTTCGTGGCAGGGCCATGAAGGTTCGAAACGCGGTAGCCGGGCCATAAAGCGTGGCTGGCTGCAGCTCCTCGGCAATGACCTCGGAGAACGTCTCGCACTCGCAGCGACCTTAGCTCCCGCCGCCGCCGTCAAGGCCGCCGCGGGAGGGTGAGCGCCGAACCCCGGCTCATACTCGTTGGCAAGTCCCTGAACGCGCCCGATTGTGTCGGTTGGACGCGCCCGGATTGACCCCAACACCCAGTTGAGTTGGCGGTCGGCTTCGTGCGGACGACCTTTGCCCTTACCCGCAAATGGTCACCGCGCCCCAGCCGTCACCGTCGGCCGCCGCGCCTCGGCGCGTCGTCTCGAGCACTTCTCCGTCGAAGCGCGTCGTCCTCGTACGTACGCCCTCGCTTCGACCCGGGAAGTACCCTCGTTCGACGCTCGTACCGAGACCGCAGGCGCCTGTTCGAGGACTGCAAAAGCAGCCCCCGCCGTGCCTCGCCATACCCGCGAGTCAGTCACGGCCGGGCTGAATCCCCGAGGATCGGGGGGAGCGACCACACGTGTTGGCCACTCAGCGTGAGACTGCGGTTCGGGAAGAGACTTGGACTGACCTGGCGATCCTGGTCCGACAGGCCCAGGCTGGCGACCGCGAGGCGTTCGGCGAGCTGGTGGAGCAATTCCAGCGGACCGTCCACGCCATCTGCCTCCGGCGCCTCGGCAACCCGAGCGAAGCCCTCGAGATGACCCAGGAGGTGTTCCTGCACGTCTTGCGTCGGCTCGATCAGCTCCGCGAGCCCGAACGCTTCGCCGGCTGGCTCCGGCAGGTCGCCGTCCGCATGGCGATCAATCGCGCCACCCGACGCAACGCCCCTCCCACCGTGGAGGCGGTCGTGCTCGAAGGGGCCTGCACCGAGCGAAACGACGGGCCGCTTGAGGAGATGATCTCCCGCGAGCGGGCCCATCACCTCTGGGGGGCCCTCGACCGGCTCAAGACCATCGACCGCGAGGTCCTGGTCGCCTTCTACATCCAGGGGAAGTCCCTGATCGAGATCGCCGAAGAGCTCGAGACCCCGGTCGGCACCGTGAAGCGTCGGCTCCACACCGCCCGCAAGCGGCTCAAGGTCGAGCTCGAGACGAGCGTCAGCGCCTCCGACGAGTGGTCCGAAGGGCCACTCGAGGAGGACGAGGATGCCGAGCTGGTGGGGGCCGGGAGCACCGGCTTCAACTCTTGGTGAGCGGCCCCTCGGGGCGAACGTCAGGTTCGTCCCGAGGCCGCTTGCTGGTCACGGTGCGCGCGTTCCTCGGCGAGATAACGCGCCACGCGGACCTTCGTCATCGCATCATCGAGCCAGGCCAGGGCCACGACCGGCAGGAAGAGGATTCCCGCCAGGATCAGCCCAATGTCCGGCCTCCTGAACGCCGAGAACAGGGCGACAAAGATCGCCGCCAATCCCAGGGAAACGCCGGTCACCAGCCAGGTGGCCCTGCGATACTTCGCCACCTGCTCCTCCACCGGCTCAGCGCCCAGCCGGATCCTTCCCAGCCTCCGCCGCCAGTATTGCTCGCGGAGAGTCCAATCGTTGTCCGTCGTCTTCTCGACCATCGGCGGGCGTGCCCTTCGAGCCGAACCTGAAATCGCCGACCCTCATTCTATCCCCAGGGCGCCGAGGGCCACCACGGGAGTCGTCGATTCCGGGACGCTTTTGCCGGGCCATCAGTCTTCGCCGGGCTCGAGCAAAATGGTCAGCCCCCGGATATCCTCCTCGACGAAGCCGCTCAGGGTCGACGGGTTGTTGCCATCCCGGGTCTTGTTCTTCGGCGAGAGGTGATAGCCCTTCAGCCGCACGTTCACGTGGATCTCATCCGCCGGGACTCCCTCGATCGAGAACTTGCCTTCGGGGTCGAGCGTGGCCGACTGCCAGTCCCAGGCCTCTTCCCTCGAGAGCATGAGCCTCGTCCCTGGGGGGATCGGTTTGCCGTCGGAGAGCACGACCCGGCCGGCGACGCTGTGGGCGGGCTGCATGTTGATCTCGCCGAGATCCTGGCTCGTGCCGTCGCGACCCACCTTGATCTCTCGACATGTCAAGGCACTATCCTTGTTCAAGCTTGCCATCTTGCCATAGAGGTAGTAGTCATCCTGAGGAGCGATGTTCGACAGGACGAAGCGTCCTTGCGAGTCGGTCGCGATCTCGTGCGTCCCGACAAACTCGCCCATCCCGCGCCGGACCTGGACGAGCCCGACGACGGCCCCTTCGACGGCCTTACCGTCGCGGACCAGTCGGCCGGAGACCTGGACGCCCCGGAGCAATGACAGGGACGCCACCCTACCCGGCTTGAGTTCGGGGACGATCCGCCGAGCGAGGCCGCGGGCCTCGACCTTCACCGCCAGGGTCCGGATGGGGGATCTGGCCGTGAGCCAGAACTCGCCCGAGGCATCCGTCACGGCGATCGGGTCGAAGATATCCGGGCTGTAGCCGCTGAAGGCTTCGGTCTCGAACATCGAGGGCTCGACCGTCGCCCCGACCACCGGCGACCCTTCGGGGTTGAGGATCCGCCCGTGGATCACCCTGTCGGTGGGCACGGTCGACAGGTCCAGCTTCGCGAGCGTCACACTCAGGGCCTTTGCGGCCGGGTCGACCTTCTGGGCATACCTGGCCTTGTGCCCCTTCGCCACGAAGAGGACCTGGAACAGCAGCGAGGGGTCGAGCCCCTTGATCTCGAAGGCCCCGGCCGCGTCCGTCTTCGCACGCTTGGCGCAATCGGCGTAGCAGGACGGGCAGAGCGGGCTGGTGCCGCTCCTGGGCGCGGCAGTTGCGATGAAGACGTCGACCCCGGCGATCGGTGTGCCGGCCTCGGAGACGACCACGCCCTTGAGGTCCGACCCTCCCGGTCCGGCGACCATCGCCAGCGGGATCGCGAGATTCAGAAACAGGCTCAACATGGTGTCCTCTCCTTAATCTTCGATCCCTTGGAGTTTGCGACGCGCATCGGGCAGGACGACGCGGACCTCGGCCTGGTCGTCGGCGACGTCCTGGCGGATCAGGTTCCGAATCGAGCGGTCGGGACCGGTCGGCGAACGATAGGCCATGACCGCGAGCCCGCGGAGCGGGAGCCCAGTCAGCTCGAAGTGGCCCGACGCGTCCGTATTCATGAACCATCGGCCGCTTGCGTTGGTGTAATAATTCCCCCGGCGCTGGTCGTAGCTCACCGTGGCATTCGCCACGGGCTGGCCGCGGGGATCGACGACGATGCCACGCAAGTTCCGATTCGTGATCGGCAGGCGGAACGGCTCGAGGGTTTCCGACGCGCCCGACTTCACGACGACATATTTGCTGTTCTGACCAGCATGCCCGGCGACCTGGACGTCGACGTAGTACGAGCCCCCCGGGATCAGGCCGTCGAACCGGAATGAGCCGTCCTCCTTGACCTCGTTCTTGCCCTCGACGGGAGCCCCGATCATCCGGGGGCTCTTGGCGTTGGTCCGGAGCCAGAGCACCGGGCCGAGGAGCGGTTTCCCCGCCTCATCCAGCACGCGGCCTTCGAGAACGCCGAGCGCGGAGAGCTTGACCCTGACCGGCCCCTTCGCCTCAAGGGCGTCCTTCGCCGAGACCTCGACGCGGGCGCCGATCGACTTGCCTGCATGGATCAGGTCGATGGTATAAGCCCCTTCTTGCTCGAGGCCGACGATCTCGACGAATCCCTTTGCGTCGGTGGTTTGCGGAGTTTTATCGGGCAACCCGATCCCATACCGGCGGGCTTCGACTTCGCCCAGGGGCTGGTCGTTCGCGTCGATAGCCTGGATCGTGACGCGCCCCGCTTGCTCGAGGGCGATCGTCAGGTTGTCGAGCGTCGTCCCCGACGGCCCTGCGACGGATAGCGAGAACTGGTCATCGGGCTTTGCGCCGACGAATCGGCCGCCCGGCCCGGTGAATCCATCGGGGACCTTGCTGATGACGATCTTGCCTGGTCCCGCAGGGACGTGGAGCTGGAAAACTCCCTTGGCGTCGGTCGTCGCCTCGATGAGGAACTGAGTAGGGAGGCCTTCACCTTCCGGCGTGGTTTCGTAGCGAAGCGTGACTGCCGCGATGCCCGCCCCACGACTATCAACGACCTGACCCGAGGCGGCGATGCCCCGAGGCAAGCGGAACGTCCGTTCGAGGATCTTGGGATCCTTGGGGATCTCGACCATCACATCCAGCGGTGCCCATTCTTTATCGCTGGCCCAGGCATGGATCTCGACAGTCCCTGCCGGCAGGTCCTTGAAGAGGAAACGCCCGTCGCGATCGGTCTTGATCTGCTTCATCTGGTGGAACCACACCATGGTTCCGGCGGCCGGCTCGTCGGTCCCCTCGAAGGCGAGTCGTCCCGATAGTTGGTGATCCAGCTTCGTGAGGATCACGCTCAACTCGCCGGTCTGGACCGGATGCCTGGTCTTCACCTCACGGCTGAAATGGAACGTCCGATCCTCGAGATCCGGCTGCGCCCCCGGGGTTGTCGCCGCATAGATGCTTTGCTGTTGAAACCCATCGGACAGGGCAAAGAGGCTGATGCGTCGATCCGCGAGCAGGTTCCTCAGCACGAACCATCCATCCTGGTCGGCGACCGCCTCGAGCGGGACGGAGGACCAGTGGAGGGAAAGTCGGTCGTTGGTGGTCTGGAGGTCACCACGCACATCGTCATTCAAGGCGGCCACGTCGACAACCCGGAGCTTTGCCCCCGGGATCGGCTTGCCGTCCGTTCCCTGGATTTTCCCGCGGAGCGTGGCCTCCGCGGGAAGCGAGATTTTCAAGGGCTCGCGTTGATTCTGCGGGGTCAGCCGGGCCCAGGCGACCCCGTGCCCTTCCGCCAGCACCACGAGATCCCAGGGGAACCAGGACTTGCCTAGGACGCGATTATCTTCCCGGCCGGGGAATCCGGTGGCATTCACGTCCTCGAGTTGAAATCGGCCCTCCGCGTCGGTCTTCGCCTGCGCGAGGATGTCGGGCAGCATCCCCGTCCGCATCATCTCCTCGTGCTGGGCCTTGTTTGCACCACCCGTCCGGTTGATGGCCCATTCGCGTATGTAGACGCGAGCGTTCGACACCGGTCGGCCCTGAGCGTCTACGACCTGGCCTCGCGCCGACAACTTCAGGGTAGGCACATCATCCGGTTTGGGATCCTGCGCGAGGGCCACCTGGACTGGCGAGGGGGACTTGGTCATGTCCCTGGGCCGATCCGATCCTGTGGCCACGATCCACGCGGCGACCGATCCGCCGCCCATCAAGAGCGCAGCAACCGTCCATTTCAGGAGCCTCGAAACCGCAGATGATTTTAGCTCCTCGACAGCCAGGGATGACACCGCGGCGGGGACCGACGGCGAGCCGGAGAGGGTGATCATCGCGGTGCGGATCACCTGCTGAACAAGGGGGGCGGAGAGGGATGCCAGGGCATCGCCACCGCAGACGGCGCCCGTGCCGGCCACGAGGGCGGGCGCCAGGCCCCGGCGGATCAGGCGTTCGCGGAGCTGGATGCGGCCGCGAGAGAGGCGGCTCTTGACCGTCCCGACGGGCCAGTGGAGTCGCTCGGCCGCTTGTTCATACGTGAGTTCTTCGAGGTCGCAGAGGACGACGATCTGGCGCTGGGCGGGGTCGAGGCGATCGATCTCGCCGTCCAGGAGAGAGCGAAGCTCGGCGCGGTCGACGGCTTCGCCCGGCGAGGGTTGCTCGGCGACGAGGGACTCGGCGTGGATCACGAGGTCTTGCTGCGTCGGGCGATTGCGGCCGGCACGTTTGCCGGCGCGGACGGCGATGCGCCGGGCGACCCGGTGCAGCCAGCCGCCGATGGATTCGGAACGCCTGATGGATCGGGCCCGCCTGGCCAGGACCAGGAACGTGGCCTGGAAGGCATCCTCGGCCGCGTGGCGATCCATCAGGATCCGGCGGCAGACCCCCATGACCATCGACCCATGCCGCCCGACGAGGACCCCGAAGGCTTCCTCCGAGGCGTGCGTATCCCCCGCGAGGAACGCGGAGACGAGTTGGCCATCCGTCCGGCCTCCCGCGTTGCCCAACGTATAGAGCGTCCGGAGATCCTCCAGGACGAGCTCCCCTGCCCCAGATATCTTCCCCATGCGAACAACTCCCGCGTGATGTGGAGGGTTCTACTGTAGGGAATGAGGCGGGCGTCGGCAGGACTGTTCCGACTTTCTCGCGAAATGCCGGGAGCGGGCGTCAGGCGTCGGCGAGCTCCTGCAGCCTGCGAATCAGCTCCAGGGCCTGCTCGGGGGAGAGCTGCGCCGGGTCGACCTGCCGCAGCTCGTCGACCAGAGGGTCGGGCAAGGCGGCGAAGAGGCTGTTCTGCAAGGCCCGCCCCGACTTCACCTTGCGGATCGGCCCGGCCGACTGCGACGGCCCGGGGTCTGGCCCGTGCTGCTTCTCCAGGAACGCGAGGATCTCGCGGGCCCGCGCCAGGACGGGGCTCGGCACGCCGGCCAGCCTCGCGACGTGGATGCCGTAGCTCTGATCCGCGCCTCCGGGGACGATCCGGTGCAGGAAGACGACCTCTCCCTCGCTCTCGCGCACCGCCACGTTCGCGTTGCGGAGCCGGGGCTTGGTCTTCTCCAACTCCACAAGTTCGTGGTAGTGCGTCGCGAAGAGCGTGCGGCTGCCGAGGTTGTCGTGGATATGCTCGGTGATCGCCCAGGCGAGCGAGATGCCGTCGAACGTGCTCGTGCCGCGGCCGATCTCGTCGAGGATGACGAGGCTCTGCGAGGTCGCATTATTGAGGATGTTCGCCGTCTCGGTCATCTCGACCATGAATGTGCTCTGCCCTCGCCCCAACTCATCCGTGGCACCGACGCGGGCGAAGAGGCGATCGACCAGCCCGATCTTCGCCGACTTCGCCGGGATATAGCTGCCGATCTGCGCGAGGATGGCGTTGAGCGCGACCTGCCGGATGTACGTGCTCTTGCCCGCCATGTTCGGCCCGGTGATGACGACGATCGAGCCCGAGTCGGGGCCGAGCTTCGTGTCGTTCGGGACGAAGTGCCCGGGGGGCATCAGGACGTCCAGCACCGGATGGCGACCGCCGTCGATCTCGAGGACCGGCTCGGCGAGGATCTCCGGGCGGCAATATCCCTGCATCGCCGCGAGTTCCGCCAGGGCGGAAAGCACATCGACCTGAGCCAGCACGGCCCCCGCCTGGATCAGGCGCGGGGCCTCGGCCGCAACGCGGTCGCGCAAGGTTGTGAACAGCTCATATTCCAGCTCACACGCCCGATCCTCGGCGCGGAGGACCTTGTCCTCATACTCCTTGAGCTCGGGCGTGATGTAGCGCTCGGCGTTCTTGACCGTCTGCTTGCGGATGTAGTCGGCGGGGACCTTCGAGCCGTGCGAGTTGGTGATCTCGATGTAGTAGCCGAAGACCTTGTTGAAGCCGACCTTGAGGTTGTTGATCCCCGTCTGCCGGATCTGCTCGGCCTGGAACCTGGCAATCCAGGTCTTGCCGCCGCGGGCGATCTCGCGGAGCTCGTCGAGGTCGGGGTGGTATCCGGGGCGGATGAGCCCCCCCTCCTTCAAGGCGAGCGGCGGGTCGTCGGCGATGGCCGACTCGATGGCCGAGCGGACTTCCGGGCAGAGCTCGAGCGCCGACTCCAGCTCGTTGAGCCGCTTGGAGGACCGGGCGGTCAGCCTCGCCCGGATCTTGGGCAGTAGCGCGAGGGTCCTGGCCAACGCGACGAGGTCGCGCGGGGTCGCACGGCCCGTGCCGACACGAGCCGCCAGCCGCTCGAGGTCATAGGCCTCGCCCAATGAGCTGCGGAGGTCGGTCCGTAGCGACGAGTCCTTGAGCAACTCGGCGACGGCCTCGTGACGCTCGATGATCGGCTCGGCGCGGGTGAGCGGCGATGTGAGCCAGTCGGCCAGGAGCCGAGCCCCCATCGGCGTGCAGGTGCGGTCGATGACCTGGAGCAAGGAGCCTTCGCGCTTGCCGTCGCGCAGGGTCCGCGTGAGTTCCAGGCTCCGGCGCGTCATCTCGTCGAGCGCGAGGACGTCCCCCCGGCGATAGGGGGTCAGCCGCGTCATGTGGCCGATCGACCCTTTTTGCGTGTCGCGCAGGTAGGCGATCAGCGCACCCGCTGCCTGGACCTCGGGGGCCTGGTCGTCGATGCCGAAGCCGGCGAGGGTCTTCGTGCCGAAGTGCTGGTAGAGGGCGTTGCGGGCCTGCTCGCCGACGAAATCCCAGGACGGCCGCGAGGTGATCGTCGTGAAGGACTGCCCGCGCAAGGCGCGGAGCCAGGGGGCGTCAATGCTGGTCTCGGAGACGAGGGTCTCGGCCGGGTTCAGCCGGGCCATCTCGTCGGCGAGTTCGGTGCGCGAGACGCCCGTGAGCGAGAACCGCCCCGTGGAGATCTCGACCCAGGCCAGGCCGAGCTTGCCGCCGACGTCGACCACGGCCGCGAGGTAGTTCGCGGTCTTGGGGTCGAGCATGCCGTCGTCGGTCAGGGTCCCGGGGGTGACGACGCGGACCACATCCCGGCGCACGAGCCCCTTGGCGAGCTTGGCGTCCTCGACCTGCTCGCAGACCGCCGCGCGCTGACCGGCCTGGACGAGCTTGGCGAGGTACGTCTCGAGCGCGGGATGGGGGAAGCCGGCCATCGGCACGGCGTTCGGCCCCTTGTCGCGGGTCGTCAGCGCCAGGCCTAGCAGGGCGGCCGCGCGTTCGGCGTCCTCGCCGAACATCTCGTAGAAGTCGCCCATGCGGAAGAGCAGCAGCGCGTCCGGGTCTCGAGCCTTGAGCTCGCGGTACTGCTGCATCATCGGGGTCAGGGCAGGCTCGCTCATGGGTTTCGCCGAGGGCTGCGCGAGGTGTTGGATAATCGAATCAGACGGTTTCCTACCGACGGTCGAGCGGCCGGGACGGCCGTCGCCCCGCGCCCGGCGGAGACGTCGGCGGCCGTCCCGGCCGCTCTCTTTGATGCATCGAATAAGTCCAAGGTGTCAATGCGTGAGGCGCTCGATCCATCCGCGAGAGGAGGTCGATTCGAACCGAAAACGGTTTGTGAGTCGGTACCGAGATCAGGTCGGGTCGGGACGAATCGCGGCGTAGCGTAGCAAAGCCGGGTCGCGTCGAGTAGGTCCTGATTCGCTCAGAACTTGTCGAGGGCGGCCTGTTCCTCGGCGTAGATCTCGAAGACCTGGTCGAGGCGGGTGATCCGGAAGACTTCAAGCAGGTCGGGGTGGATGCAGCAGAGCTTCAGCTTGCCCTTGACCGCGCCCACCTTCTTCTTGAGGTTGATCAGCTTGCCGAGTGCGGCGCTCGACAGGTACTGCACATTGCCGAAGTTCAGCAAGAGCTTGGTATGCCCTTCGTCTTCGACCAGGCTGTAGAGCTGATCGCCGACCTCTTGAATATTCTCCTCGGTGACGATCTTCGTATCCACGAAGCTTACGACGGTAACCCCATCGATCGTTTCCAAGCGAAGATGACGACGCGAGGCTTGCGACATCGAACAGACTCCTGTCCAGGATCGGAACCGCACACCACAGAGGAGATGTGGACAAGCGACTCTACGCCGGTTCCCCAGGCGAGCGTGTCTGGGCCAGGGCCGGATGGGTACGGACCTGCAGACCGAGGCCGGAACCTAGGCATTTCCTACACTTACCACAATATCGGTGCGAATCAAGGGTGCACTCAACGACATCATATCACCTCGAAGCGTCCTGCGCCCGCATTTTTTCGGCCGTTCCGGATGCGCCGGATGTTTCGCATGTACGTATCAACGACGGACGGACTCTCCCGAGGGCCCGTCCCGACTCGCCCCATCCAGGCGAACGCCCCGACGTGTTAGGATTGGTGCTGACCCTGCGCGAGGGGCGTCCTTCATCCTTCATCGCGCGTGCTCATCGCCTTGTCGCGTGGTTGTATCCCCTGGAGTTTCGAAACGATGCGACGGTTCGTGACACCCGCGTTGATCGCGGGCTGTTTGTTCGCCCTGCTCTCCGCCTGCTACGGCAACGTCCTCATCCGCGGCAAGCAGTTCGCATACCGGGACGCGGCCCACTTCTATTATCCGCTTTATCAGCTCGTCGAGCGCGAGTGGGATGCGCACCGCTGGCCCCTCTGGGAGACCGAGGAGAACGCCGGGATGCCCCTGCTGGGCAACCCGACCGCGGCCGTCTTCTACCCGGGCAAGCTGATCTATCGGATGTTCCCCTACGCCGTCGGCGCCCGGCTCTACGTCGTGGCGCACACGATCCTCGCCTTCGCGGGGATGCTGGCCCTTTGCCGGTCGTGGAAGACGAGCTGGACGGGTTCGACCCTCGCCGCCCTCTCGTACGCCTTCGCAGCGCCGATCCTCTTCCAATACTGCAACATCATCTACCTCGTCGGGGCCGCCTGGACGCCGCTCGGCTTCCGCGCCGTGGATCGCTGGCTGCGGCTGGGGAAGCACTGGGCACTGCTCGAACTGGCCGTCGTGCTGACGATGCAGACCCTCGGCGGCGACCCGGAGTCGTCGTATATCATCGGGATCTGTGCGGGGGGCTACGCCGTGGGCCTCGCCTGGATGCGGAAGCCGAGGCGTGCGCCCTCCGCGTCGCGCACAGGGTTGAGGATTGCGATGGCGGCCGGGGCGCTCGTCGCCTGGTTCGTCGTCACCATCATGCTGGCCGAGGTCATGCCGCAGTTCCGACCTCGGCACAAGGTTCCCCTCCCTTTGCCGTGGATGGCGTACGTCCCGACGGCTGTGCTCGCGGCTTGGGGCCTGGGAGGGCTCGGCCTGCTCTGGTACTGGTTCCGCTCGGGTCGCAAGAACGTGCTGGTGCCGATGTTCGTCGGCCTGACGGGGGCCGCCGCGCTCTCGGGGGCCTTGTCGGCGGTCCAACTCCTGCCGGTGGTCGAGTTCACTGGGCAGAGCGGCCGGGCGGTCGGCGGCAGCCCGCACGACATCTACCCGTTCAGCCTCGAGCCCTTGCGGGTCGTCGAGTTCTTCTGGCCCAACGTGTTCGGGACCAACTTCGAGGGGAATCGTTCGTGGCTGAGCGCGGTCCCGCCCCGGTCGGCCCACCCGAAAATCTGGGTCCCGTCGCTTTACCTCGGGGGGCTCACGACGCTCCTGGCGTTCGGGGCTCTCGGCTTCCGGAACGGATCTCCGTGGCGGGCCTGGCTCTCGGCGATCGCGTTGCTGAGCCTGCTCGCGAGCATCGGCGAGTTCTCGAGCCCCATCTGGTGGGCGCGATGGTCCCCGGCGCTGGAGGCCAGGATCGGGCCGCACGACCCGATGCAGTCGACGGCGCTCCGGCAGGACCGACTCCTCCGCGATGGCGACGGCAGCTTCTACTGGCTCCTCGCCACCGTCCTCCCCGGCTTCCGCCAGTTCCGCTTCCCGAGCAAGCTGTTGAGCTTCACGGTGCTCGCTCTGGCCGGGCTCGCCGGGCTTGGCTGGGATGACTTGATGCGTGGGGTTCGCAAGAAACGGACGCTGGCGGTCACGTCGGTCGTGCTCGGATCGAGCCTGATCGCGCTCCTCGTGACGATCGGGGGCCAGGGGGGGATCCTCTCGTGGATGAAGTCGGCCACGGAGACGATGACCTCCCCCTTCGGCCCTTTCGATACCTTCGGAGCTTACTCCGAGCTGCGCTGGTCGTTCGCCCAGGCGAGCGCGATCGCCCTGCTCGGCTTCGCGTTGATCCTGCGAGGGAGCCGCGCCCCGATCGCGGCCGGCGCCATCGCGTTGCTGGCGATGACGGGAGACCTGGCGCTCGCCAACTCCCGATATGTCTTCACCGTCGACCAGTCGGTGATGGAGAAGAAACCCAGGGTGGTCGAACTGCTCGAGGCGGCCGAGAAGGCCAAGCCTTCGGATGGCCCGTACCGGGTCCATCGCATGCCGATCTGGAACCCGGTGAGCTGGATCACGGAGAAGGCGGACGATCGGGTCAAGGATTTCGTCGTCTGGGAGCGAGACACGATCCAGCCGAAGTATGGACTCGCGTATGACATCCACTATACCTGGACGCTGGGCGTGGCCGAGCTCTGGGACTACGACTGGTTCTTCGGCGGCTTCCCTCGCGAGATCGACGCCGCGACGGCCAAGTGGCTGGGTGCCAAGCCTCGCGATAAGGTGATCTACTACCCAAGACGCGCGTTCGACCTCTGGAACACGCGCTACTTCGTCGTCCCCGGCTATCCCAATGGCTTTACCGACGAGGACCGGGGCTTCGCCGCCTTCCTCCCCGACTCCGAGCAGATCTATCCGCCGCCCGAGTTCTTCAAGGAACCGAGGGACGAGAAGCGCGAGCGGGAATGGATCGAGCGAGAAGACTTTCGGATCTACCGCAACAAGGTCGCCCGGCCCCGCGCCTGGGTCGTCCACCAGGCCCGCTACACCAAGCCGATCACCCGGATGGATCGCTCGGATCGGGAAAAGCCGATGGAGGAGATCCTCTATGCGAACGACCCCTTCTGGAACGATCCCAACCTGCGAGCCTATGACCCCTCGGTCCTCGCCTGGCTCGACGAGGACAGGGCCACCGAGCTATCGCCGTACTTGCCCAACTCGGCCCCGACCGATGACGAGAAGGTCATCATCAAGCACTATGGTCCCCAGCGCGTGGAGATGGAGGCGGACCTCCAGAAGCCCGGGGTCGTCGTACTGGCCGACATCTTTTATCCGGGCTGGCGGCTCACCATCGATGGCAAGCCCGCTACGATCTACCGCGCCAACCGCATGATGCGAGGCGCGGCGGTGCCTTCGGGTAAGCATACGCTCGTCTACACATACGAGCCCGACACCTTCCGCCGGGGGAGCATCATCTCCATCGCCTCGCTGGCGGTCTTCGCGTTGCTGATGGTCGCCTGCCTCCGATGGCCGGTCTCGAAGCCGCTCGCGACCTGACGCCTCGTCCCGACATCCTGCTGCGTTTTGCTCTTTCATGACCCTCGAGAGACGACACGATGAGACGCTACCTGACTCTGCTCGTGGCCGGCGCCCTGGCGCTGGCGACGCTCGCGCAGGCCCAGACGCCGAAGCAACCGAAGGTCGCCCCCGGCCCGAGCGAGCCGGATTGGGTCGTCATCCTCAAGGATCGCTACGGCCTCGCGATGTTCGCCGACCTGCTGAACCCCGTCGAGACCGCCGCGACGGCCGTCCCCGGCCTCTTCAAGAAGGCGGGCGAGGGGCCCGTCACGTACACCCCGGTCATCGCCCTGGGCCTGGCGAACACGACCCGGGGCGGCTGGTATCTGCCCGGCGAAAACGGCGGCGCCCCGAAGTCACAGCCCCTCTGGTCATACAAGATCCGGAACACGGCCGAGGACCTCGAGACCGGCAAAAACCTGCCGCCGTCGCTGAATGAGGGCTCGAAGACGAGCTTCGACCCGGGCGACAAGCCGTTCGGCCTGACGATCGGCAACGACGAGTTCAACGACGGTGGCGTCTTCACGCAGCCCGCCCTCGTCGCCGCGATCAATCGCCGACTCGCCGCGCAACCGTATAAAGTCATGATCTATCCCAACCGCGACAAGGCCACGGGGAAGACGATCCCCAACAGCCTCATCATCGGCTGGGAATATTCGACGAACGACGACTTCCAGGACGTCGTCTGCCGGGTCGATAACGTGATCCTCGTCGACGACGCGGGGAAGCCCGCGATTCGTCCCTGAGGCTCCATGATGAAGGATGAGGGGCGTCCCCCTGCCCCGTCAATCCCTGGCCTGGCCCGCGGCCATGAGGCTGCGGGATTCCGGCTGGTCGCGGCTCGGGTCGGCCCAGACCCGGATCGAGTTCTCGACCTCCGCCACGCCCTCGAGGTCCGCCACGAGGGCCTGGGCGAGTTGCCGGAGGTACTCCGTGGGCACCGCGCCCCAGAGGGACAGGATGCCTTTGCGATGGCGGCATCCCACCGTGCAGAGCGCCAGGTAGGAGCTCTCCCGCAAGCGGCTCTCGGCCGCCCGCTGCACGTTCTCGCTGAGTTCCGCCCCGAGGTCCGAGGCGACCGAAGAGTCTCGGAGAGTTTTCATGCGACAACCCCTCCCGATGAATCTTGGTTAGGCTCCCGATGCGACGTGATCGCGGAGCTTCTACTTTCCTTATCGCGTCTTGATGGGTCGATCTTAACATTCTCTCACGATTGCCCGTCGCTCTCGCCAGGCTCCTGGGAAGATGCGGGGCGGCGGGAATTGTGTTAGAACCGGCGTCGCGGCGATTTGCGATCCTCGCGGGATCAAGCCGATCGGGGACCTGAGCATCCCAGTCGAGGGCTTGCCATCAGGCCCCGACACGACCAGGAGGTACCATGATGCGAACGAGTCGACTCAGGCAGGGACTGCGACTGACGATCTGCCTCGCACTGGGAGTTTCCGCCGGGCTGGCGCGAGGGGCCGACGACAAGGTCAAGCCGCCCCTCCTCCTCGAGCAGGCCGACCTCGAGAAGAAACTGTCGGAGCCGAAGCTCCGGATTCTCGATCCGCGCCCGAAGGCCGAGTATGACAAGGGCCACATCCCCGGGGCCGTCTGGGTTGATACCAAGCCGGTTTCCACGCTGGCCTCACGCCCCGGCGGCCTGACGGATAAGACCGCCTGGCAGGCCTGGATCACCCCGCTGGGGATCGAGCCGGAGACGCAGGTCATCGTCGTCGACGGCAAGCGACAACTCGACGCCGCGAGGCTCTGGTGGCTCCTGCGTCATCTGGGGGTCGAGAACGTCGGCCTGGTCAACGGTGCTTACCCGCTCTGGGTCGCCGGCCATCGACCGGTGTCGACCGACGTCCCCAAGGTCAAGCCGCATGCCTTCCCCGTGAGCTTTCGTCCCGACTGGCTTGCGACCAAGGACGACGTCCTGACCGCGATCAAGGACGGCTCCGCCCGCGTGGTCGACGCCCGCACGACTGCCGAGTACACCGGCGAGGACGCCAAGTCCAGGAAGGGGGGCCACGTCCCCACGGCCTGCCGCGTCGAGTGGACGGACCTCGTCGACAAGGACGGTCGATTCCTGGACGAATCGACGCTCCGTTCCAAGCTCGCCGGGCTCGGACTCGAAGGGACCGCCCCTGCGATCACTCACTGCCAGGGGGGCGGCCGCGCCTCGGTCGACGCATTCGTCCTCCGGCGCCTCGGCATCCCCGCCCGCAACTACTACCTGGGCTGGTCCGACTGGGGCAACGCCGAGGAAACCCCCGTCGTCAAGGGGACGGATCCGGGCTCGAAGCCCTGAGTCCCTCTGGAAGTCATGGGCGATCCTCTTCAAATACCGCGTCTTTGAATTGAGGATCGCACATGACTTTTATTTGTGGATTCGATCGGCCCGATATCGGCCGGATCCGCCTCCGTCGCGGCCGGTCGAGGCTCCACGTCCCGATCACCAGAACTTCCACCAGGGTTTCTTCCTCCCCTGGCGTCTTCGCTCGACGAGGGCGTTCATCGTCGCCACGGCTTGCTGCATCGTTTGATCGCTCACCCCGCGATCGGGCACGACGGAAGGGAACATCTGCAAGGAGGACAGGTCCAGTTCGTCGCCGGAGGCGTTGAGGGCCTGGAGGATCGCATTCGATTCCGCGTTGTAGCAGCAGAGTGACTGGAAGTCATCTTGCGACATCGTTTCGCGCAACTGCGCGGCGATCGCCCTGGCACGCGAGAAGGCCGGGATCGACATCAACGGGACCTCGGCCTCGACCCGGCCGTCGCGGCGGGCACGGATGATGGTCGGGGAATATTGGACTCCCGCCGGTTCGAAGAGGGCGCGGCCGAATGCGATCGTCGAGATGGATTCGGTCTCGTGGACGAGGTCGGGATCGAATCCCTGGCCGACCATCTCCTCCATGAGCTGGTCGACCGACTCATGTTTCGCATAGTTCTCGGCGAAGTGGCGGATGGTCCGTTCCAGCTCGGATCGCCGGGAAATCACCTTCGAGTTGCGCGGGAACTCGAAGACCGCGAACCGCGTCACGTATCCGAACTCGGGGGCCTTGATCCCGGCCGGCCAGTCGGGGTCGACGTGCGAGACGTCGTGCCCGTCGATTTCCAGGTCCCTGCGCCAGCCTTCCTTCCCCTTCGCGGAGATCGAGGCCTTCGCCAGGTGGACTCTCCGTGGCGCCGCGGACTCGGAGGCGTATCGGAACCAGGGTTTGGAGTCGTCGATGGCCGAGCTGATCCGGTCGTCGGTAAACCCTCGCGAGACGGCGGGGCCGACGTAGGCGCGGAGGCCGGGCAGGCCATAATCGCTCTCGGCGTAGCCCTTCGAAGGATCGCCCCCTTGCACGCCCGCCTGGCATGTCATGCAGACCGGCTTGTTGTCGATGAACGACTTGAGCGGCCCGGCCACCCTGACCATCCAGACGCCGGCGGCCTGCTTCAACGCAGCCTCGCGATCGTCGCCGATCCCGAACAGGCACGCATCCAGGATTTCGTCCTCGTGTTCATGCAATTTCATGAAGACGTGGGCGTGGACGATGCCCTCTCGGGGCGAGGGCCCCGGATCCCTCGACTCGGCCCGGAGCGTCACCCGCCCATCGAAGACCTGCAGCGCGTCATCGGCGAGGTTAGTCCAGCCGCCGAGGTCGCCCCCATGCTCGATCAAGCACTCTTCGATCAACTCAAGCAGGCGATGTGATGCGGACATCGTGTTGAGGCACCCTGGAGTTGAAGTTCGGAGTCAGGCCGACGATTGCAATATCTGTGAAGTGAAGCCTGGCCTCGATGACATCTTCGGCCAAGCCTTCGGCGGCTGCGGCCGAGCTTGCGGCGGACCGTCCGAGCGATCACAGATACCAAAAAGTGCGTGTGATGCAATAAGTTGA
The DNA here is from genome assembly GCF_049331405.1 of Singulisphaera chitinilytica. Lineage (NCBI taxonomy): Bacteria > Pseudomonadati > Planctomycetota > Planctomycetia > Isosphaerales > Isosphaeraceae > Singulisphaera > Singulisphaera chitinilytica. The sequence goes on along the minus strand of NZ_CP186274.1, from coordinate 2,086,773 downwards.
AGGTTCAAACATGTTCGATGGAAATCCCACCTCCACCCCGGGCGCAAGAAAAGATCGCCGCTCGATTCGCGAGGAATCGAGCGGCGATCTTATTGGTCACACCGATAGCGGGAGAAGTTCGCAGGGCTCTCGAAAGCTCACTTCTTCTCGGCGCCCGCCTCCGGCTTCGGTTCGGGCGTGGGGGCCGGAGCCGGGGCCGCGGGTTCGGGGGCTTTCTCCTTGGGCTCGGCCGGAGTCGCAGGCGCGGAGGGCGGCGCCGATGCCGCGGGCTCGGGAGTGGGAGCCGGGGCGGGTGACTTGTCCTTGTCCTTCGGCTCTGCGGGCGCCTCCGGCTTGGGAGCCGGCTTCTCTTCCGGCTTGGGGGCAGGAACGGCCGGTGCCGGTGTCGGAGCGGGAGCCGGCGTGGGGGTCTCGGCGGCGGGCGGAGCCGCCGGAGTTGCGGGAGCGGCCGGGGTCGCGGGCTTTTCGGCGGCCTCGGGCTCGGCGGAGGCTTCTTCGGGCTTGGGGGGGACCGGTTTGCCGAGCTTCTCGAGGTAATAGACGGCGATCGGGCGCTGGGGGAGTTCCGGCGCGAGCTTCAAGGCCTCGGTGAAGGCCTCGGCCGCGAGCTCCGGCTGGCCGGCTTCGAGGCGGCAGCAGGCCAGGTCGTACTCCCAGATGGCCTGCGTGGTGATCTTCGAGGGGATCGACTCGAAGTTCGAGGTCGCCTCCTTGGCCTCGCCGAGGAGCAACGCACGGGCGGCGCCGAGCGACTTGACGCTCCGCTCGAATCGCAGGGCCGAGATCGCATTCCGCTGCCAGAGGGTGGCCGCGTACTCGTAGTTGCCGAGCAGGAACCAGACCCGCCCCTGACGCAGGGCCGACGTGCCGGGCTCCGTGCCGAAGGTCGGGTCGTCGACATTGCTGCTCTTGGTCAGCAGGTCGACGGCCTTCTCGGGCTGGCCGGTGTCGCAGTAGAGGTCGAGCAGGCGGGGCGTGACGAGCGCGGGGCTGACGTTGATCTGGATGGCCTCGTCGAGCTCCTGGCTCGCCAGGCCGGCGGCCCCCTGTCGCAGGGCGAAGTCGGCACGCTGCATCGGGCCCACCTGCTGCTCGGCGACCATGTCGCTCATGCCTTCCTCGACCCTCTTGACCTGCTCCTGAAGCCGCTCAAGCTCCTGGGCGAAGCGGGTCCGCAATTCCTCCTGCATATCGCCGGGCTTGACGAGGTTCATCATCACCTGCAGCCGATCGCGGGCGAGGTCGATGAAGTTGGCGCCGAGGTAGAGCTGGTAGAGCTCGAGGTTCTGCTGAAAGAGCTCGCTCCGCTGCTCCACGGTGGTGGGAGGCAGGGTCGTCTGGATCGCGAAGTTGAGGGCGGTCGCACGCTGGCGGAACCGATTCATCAGGAGGTCGTTGCGCGGGGCGACCTGCCGAACCCTCGCCTGATCCTTGGGAGTGAGCGTGAGGCCGGCGAGCAGGGCGCTCTCCTGGACCATCAGGTCGCGATAGGCCGCGGCGAGGAGGCGATAGGCCCTGGGGTCGTCCGGCTTCTTGGCGAGTGCAGTCCTCGCCTCGCGGATGCCGAGGATGCAGCGTGCCGGGCTAGGCAGGATTGGGTTGTTCGGGTCGTAGGCCGGTCCCATGAGCCAGCGCCGCGACGACTCGGTGTGAGGCTGCGCATTCTCGAGGAGCCGGTTCACGAAGATGGAGTCGATCTTCGTCACCGCGGTCGGCGGCCGATCGGTGCTCGGCACCGTCCTGGTCGTGCGATAGGCCAGGGTCTCGGCATCGAGCCGGTTCGACTTGAAGTATGCGAGATCGTTCGCCTTGGCGTCGGCCCGCCCGAACAGGATGACGCTGCCGTCGTCATAGAACGGGATCCAGTTCAGGCTCTGCATCAGGCGCTGATAGGTGATGGGGGCCGTGGGCTCCTCGATCATCACCGCGCTGATCTCATACCGATCGAGGATCGGCTTCCAGACCTCAACCTGATCTTCGCGGAGTGCCACGCGGACGGCCTGGAGGTCGCGCTGGACCTCGGGCTCGAAGACGTGGCTGCGGCCGTCGATGTAGGTCTTGCGGTTGGGGTATGCCTTCCAGATGAGGGCGTCGCCCTGCCGGACGGTCGTGTTGAGGATGTTCCCCTCGATCTTGGCGGATCGGAGGTATTCGGCCGCCTCGAACTCGAACTCGTCGGGATCGAAGCCGAAGCCGAACCGGGCCTCGCCCATCGAGCGCCCATAGCCGGTGAGGCACTGGGCCACGAAGGCGAAGACGATGAGGATCGTGACGAAGCGGCCTCCCGTCGACCAGAGCGCCCAGCTTCGGCCGAGCTTACCCTTGGTGCCGAACGTGTCCTGATACCATTCCTGGCCGTTGAGCGCCAGGACGGGGGCCATCAGCACGGCGAAGAGGCCGTTATAGCGGAGCAAGGCCCCCCAGAGGACCGCCAGCAAGGCGAAGCTCAGGAACCTGGCGAGCGAGAAGTTCCGGCGATTGAGGAAGAAGGAGCCCAGTCCCAGGCCGACGGCCAGGAAATAGTAGGCGAGCAGGTAGCTTCGGATGGTCCGCGACGTGGTCTGCTCGTTCTCCCAGAGTTCCTTGCCGAAGTAAGAGAGCTGCTGGATCGTCAGCGTGCCCGCGGTCGGCTTGAAGAGCTGGAAGATCGGCTCGAGGGCGGTCGGATAGATCCGATAGAGCGACGGATTTGCCAGGCAGACGGCGAACGAGCCGACGAGCGCGGCGATCGCCTGACCTGCCGGGAGGCTCGCGGCCTCGATCTCGCTCGGCTTGACGATCCGGCCGACGATGGTCGCGGTCAGGACGAGCAGCCCGATCAGGAACGACTCGTCGACGTTCGCCCAGAGCAGGAAGAGGGGCAAGAGGCCCCAGATCGAGCCCGTCTTGCCGAGGTTGAGCGTCCTGTGCAGTAGGAGAAGTTCGAGCGCGAGGAAGAGTTGTCCCCAGGTCTCCGGGTCGACCTTGGCCGGGCCGGCGACGCCCCCGATCAGGACGCCGAGCGGGCTGTAGACCGCAGCCAGGGCGATCATCGCGCAGAAGGCCGTCCACCAGAGGCCCGGGCCTTGTCGGCGGATCCTGAGGATCACGCCCACGGTCAGGACCCGGATCAGGGCGTTGATGGCGACGAGCACGCCGACCGCGAACTGGTCGGCCTTGGGGGCCGACGCCGTCGGGTCGTTGACGTCGACCGGGACGACGCCGCGTGCCGCCTTGAACAGCAGAGACTGGCCCCACTCGAGCAGCCAGGGGATGTTCACCCAGGGCTTGTTGGCTTCGGTGTAGGAGAAGACGTCGGTCGTGATGGGCTGGGATTTGGCCGCGATCAGCTCGCCCACCTTGAGCTGGTGCCAGATCCCCGAGTAGGACACCTTGTTCGCCGAGGCGACGAAGGCCAGGAGCAGCACCCCCAGCACGACGTAGATATCGTAGTATGAGTTCCACTCCGACACACGCTCCGCCGTCCAGGGCTGGGGCGCGGGCTCGGGGGCCTCGTTGGTGACCTCACCCACGGGGGTTGATACCGCCGCAGACGACGACTCCGGATGCAAATCGTGCGATTCAGGTTCGGTCATCTCAGGGATCGCGGATGGATGATGGATCGAGATAAGATTTGGCGCTCGCGCCCACGGCCTATTAGGAAGGACGCCTCTATGCTAGGTGCATCTCCACGATGCGGTCAAGGGGGCGGTGGCGGTCCCGAGAAGTCGGCACGTTGACTTCTGGATAGGCCCAACTAGAATGCGAAGGTCTCGCAATCAGAGGGCGAAACTTTCGTTAAAACAGGTATCAGGGTCAGGCCTTACGATGAGAGTGCTCACCGCCATCCCGGTCCACAACGAGGAGGCGCACCTCGAACCCGTCCTGACCGAAGTCCTCCGCTTCGCGGGCGACGTGCTGGTGATCGATGACGGTTCGACCGATCGGACCCCCGAGCTCCTCAAGGGGTTCCCGAACGTCCAGGTGATCCGCCATCCCCAGAACCGAGGCTACGGCGCCGGCCTCCAGAGCGCCTTCGCCAGGACCCTCGAAGGGGGCTACGACGGCCTCGTCACCCTCGATTGCGACGGGCAGCACGAGCCCTCGATGATCCCCGAGATCTGCTCGCATCTCGCCGAGGCGGACGTCGTCTCGGGCAGCCGGTACCTCAAGATCTTCGACCCCTCGCAGGTGCCCCCCGAGGCACGCAGGCGGATCAACGTCGAGGTGACGCGCTGGCTGGTCGATTGCCTCGGCCTGAATGTGACCGACGCCTTCTGCGGGTTCAAGGCCTATCGCGCCTCGGCGGTCGAGAAGTTCGACATCACCGACTTCGGCTATGCGATGCCCCTGCAGGTCTGGGTCCAGATGGTCCAGCACGGCCTCTCAACGGTCGAGGTCGCGGTCCCCCTGATCTACCTCGACGAGAACCGGGCCTTCGGCGGGGCGCTCGACAACGCCGAGTATCGGTTGAACCACTATCGCAACGTCTTCCAGGCCGCGCTCAAGACCGCCGGGCTCGAAGTCGCGGGGGGCTGTCGTTGATGAACCCCCACCGCTTGCGGGCCCCCTCGCGCGACGGCGCCGTGCTGGCGGATCCCCCGATCCCGGATGCCCTGCCGCTGCTGGCGGACAACACCGAGCGGCTCAAACGCTGGGACTACGACTTCCAGGGTCGGGTCGTCGGCCGCCTGCGGCTCATGGCCTGGCGTCAGATCCTCGAGAAGTCGGTCGACTACCTGACGTCGGTCGGACTCGACGTCCCCGCCCTGCCCGACCCGTCCGTCCCCCTGATCGTCACCGGGCACCAGCCGGAACTGTTCCACCCGGGCGTCTGGATCAAGAACTTCGGCGCGGCCGCCCTCGCGAAGAAGGCGGGCGGCTCCGCGTTGAACCTGATCGTCGACAACGACCTGCCCAAGGCCACCTCGGTCCGCGTCCCCGTGCTCGATCGCGAACACCTCCGGACTCAGCGCGTCGACTTCGACTCGTGGGGGGGAGAGACCCCCTACGAGGACCTGAACGTCGTCGACGAGGAGAGGTTCGCCCAGTTCGCCGGGAACGTCCGCGAGGTGCTCGGCAAGAGCGTCGCCGACCCGATCATCGACGACTTCTGGCCTCGGGCGATGGAGCAGAAACGCAGCACCCGCCGGATCGGGCTCCGCTTCGCCGCGGCCAGGCGCTCGCTCGAGGCCTCCTGGGGCATGCACAACCTGGAAGTCCCGCTGAGCGCCATGTGCGAGACCGAGGCCTTCCACTGGTTCACGTCGCATATTCTTGCGAATTTGCCCCGGTTCCAGGCCATCCACAACAGCGCCCTCGCCCGCTATCGGGCCATGTATGGCATCCGCAGCAAGCACCACCCCGTCCCGGCGTTGACACGCCGAGACGGTTGGCTCGAGGCCCCCTTCTGGATCTGGAGGGCCGACGAGCCGAGACGCAGGCCGCTGCTTGCCCGGCAGCTACCCAGGTCCATGGAGCTCCGGATCGACGGCGAGGACGAGCCGTTGATGGAGATCCCGCTCGGCCCCGATCGCGAAGCCTGCTGCGCCGTCGATCAACTCCTGACGCTGCCGGCTCGCCGGATTCGACTGCGGAGCCGGGCCCTGACGACGACGATGTTCTCCCGCCTCCTGCTGGGCAACATCTTCATCCACGGGATCGGCGGGGCGAAGTATGACGAACTCGGCGACGAGATTGTCCGCCAGTTCTTCCGGATCGAGCCCCCTTCGTACCTGACCCTCTCGATGACCCTCTGGCTCGGCCTGGGCAACGACCCGTCGACCCCGGATCAGCTCCATCGGGTCGACCGGACGCTGCGAGACCTCACGTACAACCCCGACCGATATCTCAATGGGGCACCTTCGAGCGAGGCCCTGGGCTGGGTGGAGGCCAAGCGGCGGGCGATCCTCGCCCCGCAGGTCACGCCGCAGGAGAGGAAGGCCCGTTTCCTCGAAATCAGGCGCTGCAACGAGGCGCTCCAGCCCCTGATGGTCGATACACGTCAGCAGTTGACCGAGGAACAGGCCGAGGTCCGCCAGGGGCTGCGTCGCAACGCGTTGGCCAGGAACCGGGAATACTCCCTCGTGCTCCACTCCGAGTCCAGGCTGCGGGATGCTCTGGCCGAAGGGGATGTGTGGCCTGGCTGACCCCTCCGGAAAAAAATCGGGCGAATCGCGCGTGATGCTTGCGGCGAACCATCACCTTTCGCCTTAGAATGTTTTCAGAACGATCGACGATAGAGAGGAACTCGTGAAGCCGCCGCCCTTGGTTTGGAGGCGCGGTTTTTTCGCCCGTCACTGAACCGCAAGCGACGTGTCGCCAAGGTGTTCGTCCCGATGAAAGCTCCCGCGCCGGCCATCCGGCTCCCGTTTCGTCGAGGATCCGTCGAGTTCTGCCTCGGCACCGAGGCAGACCACGAGGCGGTCTACCAAACCCTGCTCCATGTCTTCCACGGCCCCGATCGCGACTCATTCCTCGGCGCCCTCAACGACCCGGCCTACAGGCCCGAGCAACGGCTCCTGGTCAAGGTCGACGGCCGGGTGGTCAGTCACGTCCACCTGACCGAGCGCAAGGTCAGGTATGGCGCCTCGCAGATCGCGCTCAACGGCGTGATGTGGGTCGGCACGCTGCCCGAATACCGCGGCCTCGGATTCGCGCAGAACCTCATGCGGCTCTCCGACGACCGGGCTCGCGAGACCGGCTCCGTCGTGCAGGCCCTCACCACGGGCATGCCCCAGTTCTACCGCCCGCTCGGCTGGGGCGTCTGCGGCCGGCAGAGCTTCGGCCAGACCTTGAGCCGCAACCTCCCCCAGGCCAGCGACGGGGTCGTCGAAGGGCGTGGCGGATTCTGGCACGTCCGCCCCTGGCGGCAGGTCGAGCTCAACGACCTCATGTCGCTCTATGAAGAGCAGTACGCCCGGACGAACGGCACCATCGTCCGGTCCGAAGATTACTGGCGATGGATGATCGGGCGGAAATATGCCCACGTAATCTGGGTTGCCTGTCAGGGCGAGGCCGTGCGCGGATATGCGTTCGTCAAGGATCACAAGATCCTCGAGATCGCCTACAACACCGCCTACCCGCAGGCCCTCAAGGCGCTTCTGGGACGCGTCAGGGCCGAGGCCCTCGAGCGGGCCTATCCCGAAGTCATCGTGCATGCCCCGTCGGATCACCCGGTGCTCGAGGCCTTCCGAACGGCCTCGGGCAAGGTCGTCGATCAGGACGAGTACGACGGCACGTCGTCGATGTATCACATCCCGGACGTCGACAAGTTCCTCGAGGCCGTCCTGCCCGAGTTGACCCGGCGCGCGACGGAAGCCGGCACCTCCCTGCCCCTCGAACTGGGGCTCACGGTGGGAGACCGACGCTGGCTGATCCACATCGAAGAGAAAGGCTCGAGGATCGAGCACGACAAGCTGAGCCGCCGCCACCTGACGCTCTCGACGGCCACCTTCGCCCGGCTCATGCTGGGCCACATCGACATCGATCAGGCCGCGCTCGAGGAAGGCTTCGAGACCTCCACCGGCACGGCCATCGATGCGGCTCGAGTCCTCTTCCCGCTCCGTCCCGTCTGGCGCAGCCCTCTGGATAGTGCGACGGCCTGAGAGTCTCAGGGCCGTCGCAAGCCATCGATCGAATGAGGGAAGGCACGAATCGGAGCATGTCGGACCTTGCTCAGGTCCGCGCGTAATGCCTGCGTACGCTCGCCGAGGACAGGTAGACGGCGACGCCGGCGTAGAGGATCAGGTTGACGACTCCCAGGCTCAACCGATTCATGTCGAGTCGGTCGGTCATGGGCTGGATCGCGACGCTCTCCGTGTTCTCGTCGTCGATCGGCAGGGAATTCTGCTCGATCTGAGTCTCCTCGGCGGCGAGGTAGATCGGCATCGCGATGAAGGCGACGACGTTGATCATGGCGGCCAGGCTGAGCGCCACGATCAGGAGCTTGGCGGTGTGGCCTCGCAGCAGGTGCACGGCCGCGAACGCCCCGAAGAGGCAGATGGGGATGAAGTAGAGCCAGCCGTCGACGCCCCGCTTCCACTGCACGGTCGAGTAGGCGGCCGAGAGGACGCAGCCGAGCAGCGCGATCAGCGCGATGACGGTCACGGGCAGCGGGGGCCCGGACGCACGTACGGGCGCCTCGGGCATGAGGTCGTCATCGAGGTCGATGCGCGCGCCGGACTCGAGGTCGAGGTTGCACCTCGAGCAGATCGACATCCCGACCGGGACGACGTTGCTGCAGGTCGGGCATCGCCTGGCCTGGGAGCGTGCCTCCGCGGCGTTGGGGCGACGGGCGGGCTTCTTCTCTTCCTGGAAGAGTGCCAGGGCATCTCCCGCCTGGGCCTTCGTGGCGGTGCCGGCCGAGGGCGTCGACGAGGGGGCCGCGAGGTCGGTCAGCAAGGGGAGGTCGAACGCCTCGCGAAGGTCGGTCGAGGCGGTCGGGAGCAGAAGATCATCTTGCCCGCGGGACGCTGTCGTTTGCCCCTGGGGGATCGTCTGCGACGACGACGGGCGTGCGTCATGGGCGCTGACCATGGTCGACGGATACGTCGAGGTATCCGAGTCGACCTGGAACCGGCACCCGCACTTGGGACACTTCAGCCGCTTGCCCGACGATTGCGGTGGGAGATTCAGGACGATCCCGCACTCGTGGCATTGGATGGTCTTGGGCATGTGATCATTACCATTAGAGGTTTATTAAGTTATACCGACAAGCGTCTTCAGCAGGCTGGAGAGTCGTTCGCCGCGGGTGCGGGTTCATTGGGAAAAAGTACGAAATCGAATCAGGGCTCTCATCAAACGTATAACCCGCGACCTCTGCGACGCGTTCCGGGAAAGTGCGATTTCTCGAAAGATTCATCGCGATTCCCGACCGACTCCTGCCAACCTTCTGCCCGGCCGCTCGTCTCCCGCAGACAAGGCCCCTGGCCAACCAATACGGGACGCGGGGCCTTATTTTCGAAGTCCATCGCCGATTCGCCGCCGGATCAACGATGATGCGCACGATTCCACGACGGTATTTATCCGATCGCGAGTCTGCGTGCGCGTCCCGGATTCGAATGACGCGATCTCGCCGCGAAGGGCTCTGACGATTGGACCGTGAATTCGGATTCCGTGAGGTTGTTTCCGAGTCTCCAGTGGATCTTGCTCGGCTCGATCCGCATTGAGCCGCCCTGGCTCACCCTCTTGCTGCACATCCGCCCGGAGACGGTGCCAGCGTAGAGCCGGCAGGGCGGTGGCGAGACTTCGTGAGTACCGGGCCTTGCGACATGGTGAGGCTCACATCCTTGAGATGCAGCCGCTCGAATTTGAGCGTCGATTCGCGACTCCGCCACGAAACACATGACCACCTCGCCACGATCAATACGGGCCTGGACGGCTTCGATCCGGCGTCCCTGTGGGACGTCCCGTAGAGAACAACGTACGAGCACGGCACTTATTCTAAATGAGAGTCTGGATTAAACCCCGACGATTGTCAACGATCATCTGTCACGCATGCTTGCATTTTCGGGAATTTTCACGAAGAGGGGGCCTTCAGGATGTAGACACCCCGGCTCCGGAAATGGTTCCAACAAAGATTGATCGCGGAATCCGGGCGGAGGGGGGCCAATCGCTTGACCTCGCGTTCGTTACGTCGTTAAGGTGACGTTCTGTTTCTCGGGCTCAAGCAAAAAACAAGCCAGTTGGGCGACGTCTGTTTCCCTTCCCCTTGGCCGGAGCGAACCGGAATGACTGACAAAAAAGTGGTGACTCGTCGAGGCTTCATGGAGAGCGCGGGCGTGGCCACGGGGGCTGTCGTGGCCGCCGGGACCTTCGCGCATCCCGCCATTGGCAAGGTGAAGGGGGCCAACGACCGGCTCAACTTCGCGATCCTCGGTCCGGGCGGTCGCGCCCAGGCGCACATCAACGTCCTCCTTTCGATGAAGGAAGAGGGCAAGCCGGTCGACATCGTTGCGGTCTGCGACGTGTACGAGAAGAACCGCCAGCGAGCCCAGGAGAAGACCAAGGCCAAGCAGGCCGAGGTCGACTACCGCAAGGTGCTCGAGAACAAGGATGTCGACGCGGTGGTCATCGCCACCCCCGACCACTGGCACGCCAAGATGTCCATCGACGCCATGGAGGCGGGCAAGGACGTCTATTGCGAAAAGCCGATGACGCACACGATCGACGAGGCCCGTCGCGTGGCCGAGACGGTCAAGAAGACCCGCCAGATCATGACGGTCGGCGTGCAGTCGACCTCGGATCCGAAGTGGAAGCAGGCCAACGAGCTCATCACGTCGGGCAAGATCGGCCACGTGATGCAGGCCCAGACCCAGTACTACCGCAACGGTTCGGTCGGCCAGTGGCGTTACTACCCGCTGAGCAAGGACATGACCCCGAACACGGTCGACTGGAAGATGTTCCTCGGCACCGAGTTCGGCCTCGCCCCGGACATGCCGTTCAACCGCGCCAAGTTCGCCCAGTGGCGTTGTTACTGGGAGTTCGGCGGCGGCATGTACACCGACCTCTTCGTCCACCAGCTCACCCACCTGATCCAGGCGGTGGGCGTCCGCTTCCCGCGCCGGGTCGTCGGCGGCGGCGGCCTGTACCTCGAGTATGATGGTCGTGACGTGCCGGACGTCGCCACGGTCGTGGCCGACTACGAGGAAGGCCTGCAGGTCATCGTCACGGCCTCGATGTGCTCCGAGCAGTACGCCATCCCCGAGGTCATCCACGGCCACACGGCCTCGATCATGTTCCGCCCCGATGGCTTCGACGTGAAGCAGGAGAAGCTGTCGAACCGTCCCGCTCCTCCGGGTGCCAACAAGACCGAAGAAGGCGTCGAGCACGTCAAGGTCGACGCCCCCCGCGACGACACCCGCGCCCTGTGGGACCACTACATCGAGTGCGTCCGCTCGCGGAACCCGGAGACCCTCTGCCCGGCCGACCTCGGCTACGCCGCGATCGCGACCGTCAACATGGGCGTCCAGTCTTACCGCGAAGGCAAGGCCCTCTTCTTCGACAAGGACACCGGCGCGATCACCGAGGCCGACAAGTCCTGGGCCGCTCGCTGGGAAGAGCGCAGCAAGCTCCGCGGCAAGCCCAACCAGGTCATCGGCTGGAAGGCCGGCACCGAAGGCTCGCTCCTCGAGCCCCCGGCCTACATGAAGCTGGAAGGTGACTGGGTCAACGGCAAGGATCCGGCCGAAGGCCTGAGCTGAGCCGGAGGGGTTTACCCCTCGCCAAAACCCAAGGCCCCTCGACCCGGCTTTCGCCGGGTCGAGGGGCCTTTCTCTTTGGCTCGATGATCGAGCTTTTTCTTGTGAATGCGAGCCGGCAATCGGGCGGGCGCGACGTGCCGCGATCAGGCGTGGCTAAGTTCCCGCCAGCGCTCGAGCAGACTGGCCGACGCTCCCGAGTCGATCGCCTGCGAGGCCAGGTCGACCCCGCCCTTGAGCGAAGGGACGCGCCCGGCGACGAAGAGGGCCGCGGCGCAGTTGGCCAGCACGATCGAGCGAGTCGGTCCGGGATTGCCGGCCAGGAGCTTGCGGAGCAAACCTGCGCTCTCCAAGGCCCCCGAGACCCGAAGCTCGTTCGCCTTGACCTCGGGCAGGCCGAAGTCGTCGCGGGTCCAGGTCTGACGGGTCACCGTGCTCGACTCGACCCAGCGGACCTGCGTGGGGCCGTCGAGCGTGATCTCATCGAGCCCGTCGGAGCCGGTCACGACCGCCGCTCGTTCCGTCTCGACGAGCCGGGAGAGGGCCTCGGCGACGAGGTCCGCCTGGCGCTCGCCGGCGACGCCGACGAGTTGCAGCGAGGGCTTCGCGGGGTTGGCGAGCGGGCCGACGAGGTTGAACAGAGTCCGGAAGGGGAGCTTGCGGCGGACGGGGCCGGCAAACCGCAAAGCCGGGTGGAAGTTCGGGGCGAAGAGGAACGTGAGGCCGAGGTCGGCCAGGCAGCGCCTGACGCTTTCGGGCTGCCCCTCGACGTTCACGCCGAGTTCCTGGAGCACCTCAGCGCTGCCGGAGTTGCCCGAGGCCGAGCGATTCCCATGCTTGGCGACGGCGACGCCGCATGAGGCGAGCACGATCGCTGTGGCTGTGGAGACGTTGACGGTGTTCGCCCCGTCGCCTCCCGTCCCGCATGTGTCGACGAGCGGCGAGGGCAGTCCCGTCGGATCCCAGTGGGTCGCATGCTCGCGGACGGTGCGGACGGCGCCGGTCAGTTCCTCCGCGGTCTCCCCCTTCACCTTCAGGCCCGTCAGGAAGGCCGAGATTTCGACCTCCGAGGCCTCGCCGGCCATGATCGTGCGGACTGCTTCGGAGGTCTGCTCGACGGTCAGGTCGCGGCCGGCTCCCAGGGAGGCCAGCGCGTCGGTCAGGGGGCTCGTCATGGAAGTTGGACCGATCGGCGTTCGAGGGCGCCTCGGGCGACCCTCAGGAATTCGAGGACGAGCGGCGGGTGTGCGGGAGGAGCATTCAGGACCTTGACCGCCTCTTCGGCCGAGGCCACCGAGCGGCCGTCGATGTTGTAGATCACGTCGTTCGGCTTGAGGTAGGCGGCCACCGGGCTGTCGGGGACGACCTTGGCGACGACCGCCCCGTGCTCCTTGGCTGGGAGCCCGATCTTTCGCGAGGTGGCCTCATCGAGCGTGGTCAACTCGAGGCCCATCGCATACGACGAGGTGCTCGCGGGGCGATCCGGTCGACGCAGGAGCCCGCCGCCGGCCGTCCCGGTCGGCGTGTTGTGCGGCCTCCTCGGCGGGGCCCGACTGGACGACCGTGCGGTCGCGATCCCCGACCGTGACGCGGAGGGTCAAGCGCTTCTTGTCGCGGAGGACGATGACGTCGACACTCTCGCCGACGGTCGCCATCGAGACGAGGTTGATTAAGTGGTTGAGATCCTGGACCTCGACGCCTCGGAACTGGACGATGACGTCGCCGTCGTGCATCCCTGCCTGCGCGGCGGGCATGAACGGTCGGACCACGTCGACCCAGGCGCCTCGGGGGCGGTCGAGGCCTCGGGCGAGGGCGTCCTCAGGGCGGAACTCGGGATGCAGGTCGATGCCCAGCGCCCCTCGCGTCACCCGGCCGTTGTGCAAGAGCTGGTTCATGATCCAGCGTGCGAGGTTGATCGGGATGCTGAAGCCGACCCCTTCGTTGCCGCCGCCGTTGGAGGCGATCGAGTTATTGATCCCGATCACTTCCCCCTTCATGTTCACCAGCGGCCCGCCCGAGTTGCCCGGGTTGATGGCGGCGTCGGTCTGGAGGAAGTCCTGGTTCTCGACGTCCTGGAGCTCGTCCATGTGACGGCCGCGGGCGCTGATGATCCCCTGGCTGACCGAGTGCATGAGCCCGAAGGGGCTGCCGAGGGCGAGGACCCAGCTCCCGACGTTGACGGCGTCGCTGTCGCCGAGTCGCGCGGCGGGCAGGTCTTCGCGACCCAGGCTCAGCACGGCGATGTCGGCCTTGGCGTCGAGCCAGGCCCGTTCGGGGCGGATTGCGCGGCCGTCCTTGAGGAAGATGTTGATCTTCTCTGGCTTGGCCCCTTCGATCACGTGGTTATTCGTCAGCACGTAGAGCTGGCGTCCGCGATCGCTACGCACGATGACTCCGGAGCCGGTCTCCTCGTAGCGCCTCATATGGGGCACTTCTTCGTTGCGGCCGGTCTTCTGGGCGACGATGTGGACGACGGCGGGCGAGACGGCCTCGGAGACCAGTTCGAACGTCCGATTCACCTGTTCGAACTGTTCGTACTGGCGTTCGAGCTTCTTGTACAGGTCTCCCTCGTCGCCGGCCTTGGTCTGGACGGCTTCGCGGGAGGCGGCGGGGATGGCGACGATCCGGGCGGCCCCGGAGCGGTTGCCTGGCGTGGCCTGGGCCGAGACGAATCGGCCGCCGCGGTCCAGGACGACTCCGAGGAGTACGCCGAGATTGAGCGTGGCGAGCAGGACGAGCGAGGTTGCGGATCGCGACATGTCGGGCCAATCTCCACGCCAGAGACGGGGGGCGGAGCTGGTGGACGCCACGGGGCGCAGCATCCGGGGTAGACCCGGGAGAAACCTCCAGGGCCGGTAATAATATACCCCCGCCCGAAGCCCCAAGTCAAAGCGGCCCGAGCCCGCGGAGACTCGGGACCTGATGGTCTTCTTTGTATTGACGGTCGAGACGCCTGGGAAGTTCCGTCCGGTCGATCGGCTCGAGCGTGTAGAATGGCCGGGAAGTTCAAGGAGGCTTCGCGATGCGGTTGGTGATCGATGGCCAGAGGCTCACCGCCGGGCGGACCGGGGTGGGCCGTTGCCTGGAGAGCCTCCTGGCCGAGTGGCAGGTCGCTGGTTTCCCGCTCCCCGAGACCCTGATCGTGCTGCGCGAGCCTGGTGCCCTGGAACGCATCCCGAAGATTCCCGGCGTCTCGGCCAAGGTCATCGGCCCGAACTGGCCGGGCCTGATCTGGGAGACGTTCGGGCTGGCGCGCGAGCTTCGGTCCGACGATGTCTTATTCGCCCCGGCGAATCTCGTCCCGATCCCCTGGCGCGGCAAGACCGTGCTCGTGATCTATGACACCCTGCCCTGGGTCGTGCCGGAAAGCTTCCCCTGGCACGTCCGGATTCGGTTCAGCGGTCGCTATCGCTCGGCGGCTCGTAAGGCGACGCGAATCCTGGTCCCCTCGCAATCGACGGCCGCCGACGTCATGCGAGTGCATGGGGTTCCCGAGGATCGGATCCGGGTGATTTACCTCTGCCCCGAGCCCGAATTCCGGCCTCTGAATGGGGATTCGCCCGAGGTCGTGGAGGCCCGGAAGCTGGTTGGATTGGGGGACTCGCCGTTTTTTCTCTTCGTCGGTAAGCGCTCGAAGAGGAGGAACATCCCCGCGATCCTCGAGGGATTTGCTCGGCATCGAGCCGTGAATCCGACGCACCGACTCGTCTTCGCCGGGCCGGATGACCCGGGCGATTTGCCGGGTCCCGCCGAGGGAGTCATCCGCGCCGGGCACGTCTCAGAGCCCGTCCTGCGTGGGTTGCTCGCGAGTGCGGTCGCCCTGCTCTATCCGTCCGACTACGAGGGCTTCGGGCTCCCCGTCGTCGAGGCCATGGCCAGCGCCTGCCCGGTCGTCACCCTGCGCACGAGCGCCCTGACCGAGGCGGGCGGCGACGCTCCCTGGTATCTCGACGCGCCGAGCCCCGATGCGATCGCTTCGGCAACGAAAGGCCTCTTCGAAGATCCGACGCGGCGAGCCGGGCATGTCGAGCGCGGCCTCGCCCATGTCGCGAACTTCAGCCGGGCCCGCTACGCGAGCGAGGTGAAGGCGGAGATCCGGGATGTGGCTCAGGCCTCGGCCAGGATCTCATGATCCTGCGACGAGGCCGTCTCCTTCGACAGGGGGCGGGACCGTCGTCGGAACGGCGAGTGCGGCCGATCCAGGCGGACCCGTTTGCGTCCTTGGTGCTCTTCGATGAGGGCGAAGTAGCGGTCGAGGTGCTCCTCCTCGGACCAGATTCCCAGGCGGGATTTGTGGCCGTTCTCCCCCATGATCCGACGGAGGCGGTCGTCATCGGCCAGGCGCTTGATGGAGGCGACGAGGCTCTCGGGGGAGTTGAACACGAGGCCGCCGTCGCTCTCTTCCACGAGGCCGGGCAAGGCCCCGAGGTCGCGGACGATCACCGGGCAGCGCTCGGCGAAGGCCTCGAGGACGACGTAGCCAAAAGTCTCGAAGACGAGCGAGGGCACGACCACGGCGCGGGCCCCTCGGAAGAGGGCCGCGACGCGGGCGGCGTCGAGCCGGCCCTCGAAGCGGACGTTGTCGAGGCCCCTGGCCCGGTAGCGGAGGGCGTCCTCGTACTGGCCGGAGCCGGCGATCCGGAGGTCGAGGCCCGGGAGCTGCTTCATGACGTCGATGACGTCCTGGAACCCCTTGATCTTCTCGAGCCGGCCCGCCGCCGCGATGTAGGGGCGAGACGGGCGGAGCGTCGGGGCCTGGGGCAGCCCCGTGTAGTCGTGGGGCAGGAAGTACGGCAGGTGCGTCATCGGGGCCACGATGCCGCGCCGGGCGTGCTCCTCGAGCGTCGATTGGCTCGGACAGATCAGGGCGTCGAGGGCCGCGAGTGAGCGTCGCATCAGGGATGTCCTGCGCCAGAGCTGCGGAGGCCGCTTGGCCTGGGCGCAGCACTTGATGCACTCCTCGCGCTCGCAGATCCGCTCGTCGAACTTCCAGAGGACGTGTTGCGGGCAGACCAGCCAATGTTCGTGGGCCGTCATGAATTTGACCGCGCCGGGAATCGGCATCTTCAGCAGGCCTGGGCCGCCGATCAGCGAGAGGTTGTGGAAGTGGACCACGTCCGGCTGGACCCGGCGCAGGATCTTCTTGATCGCCTGGGCCTTGAAGAAGGGGTAGCCGGTCTGGTGCGTAGCCAGCGGCGAGAGCGTGCCGACGCGGCTCTCCAGCGGGTGGATCACGACGCCCGGGGGGGGCTCGTACGGCCTGGGGGTCTGATCGCCGCGCGACGCTTCGAATGCGTCGCGACAGTGGATCACGTGCACCTCATGGCCCTGACGCGCCAGGGCACGCGAGAGGCGATCGACGAACGCCGCGTCGCCCCCGAAGCTGTGCGTGCCGAAAAACGTCGTGAGCATGCAGAATTTCATGCCGACTTCCCCAGTCGCGTCGGAAAAATGCAGGCGTTTGCGATCGCGCGTACTTCGCGGGCAGTGTTAGCACGCATGACTCGCACTCGCAACCTTCCTGGAATAGGTGCCACCAATGGCCATCGACAAGCAGGGATAGCGGTCCTGTCACTCAGGCCGGGGAGGCCCCGGCCCGATCGGGAATCTTCGCGGGCGTTCCCGCATGAATGGGCGTTGCATGATGTGCGCGATGGATACGAGCCGGGTGTTTCGGTTCGAATGACCCGAATGTCTTCAGGAGAGACGCCGCGGCGGCGTCCCAGGTGAAGCGATTCGACCTCTCGAGCGCAACCGCAGCCAGACGATCTCGTGCCGCCGGGTTCGCGCAGAAGTCGCGGAGGACGCGGGTCATCGCGTCGAGGTCGAGCGGGTCGAAGAAGACGCCGGCCTCGCCGACGACCTCCGGCAAGGATCCGGCCGTGCTGCTCAGGATCGGCGTCCCGCAGGCCATCGCCTCGACGGGGGGCAGGCCGAAGCCTTCCATCAGAGACGGCTGCGCCAGCGCGTACGCCCGGCTGTAGAGATGCACCAGCGGCTCGTCGGGGACGAACCCCGGGAAGTGGACCCGACCCTCGAGACCGAGGCGCGCCACGGTTGCCCTCAGCACGGGGATGTGCGTGTGGAAGACGTCGCTGATGTCGCCGACCAGCACGAGGCGGAACGACTCGGGAGCCCCCGCGGCGAAGGCCTCGATCAGCCTCGGCAAGTTCTTGTGCGGGCTCAGGCCGCCGACATAGAGCAGGTACGGCGTGCCCGGCTCGATGCCGTACTTTGCGAGGACCCTGTCCGATTCCGCATCCGATGGTGCGGGACGGAAGACGGCGTCGGGCCCCTCGGTGACGACATCGATGCGGTCGGCCTCCCAGCGGAACCAGTCGCGCAGGTCGCGGCGAGCCGACTCGGAGACGGTGACGATCCTGTCCGCCCAGAGGCCCGCGGCGTGCTCCTTGAGCGCCCAGGCGATGCGCCCGGCCCGGCTCGGGAAGACGAGGTCGGGGTGGGCGAGAGCCAGGGTGTCGTGCATCGTGACGACGACGTGCTTGACGTTCCAGACCGGGAAGAAGCTGTAGGTCGCCGGGAAGTAGACGAGGTCGAGACCCGCCCCGGCGACGGCGCGGCCCATGGCCAGCATGTCGCGGAGTCGGCGTCGCCCCGCGGCGGAGGCGGCCGCGGTCGGGGCCTCGCCCACGTCGACCACCACCGTCTCGAACCGATCCGGGACCGAGACGTGCGGGGCGGACGGCCCGTCGATGAAGACGACGAACTCGTGCGCGCTCGGAGTGCGGGCCAGGGCCTCGAGCGTCTGGCGGGCGAAGCGGCCGAAGCCTCGGCGATTCGCCAGGCAGCTCCCGTCGATGCCGATCCGCATCAGCCGAGCCTCCCAGTAGCACTGGTAGGCTCGGGAGTTTCCTGAAGATTCGTCCTGGAATCAAGCTCGGCGAGCAGCATCGTGCTGTGTCCGTAGGGGAGTGGGACCCCGCAGGCCCCGGCGACCCAGGCTTCCATGCCCGAGACGGCGCCCATCATCCGGTTTATGCCGGGATGGGGAAGACGAATTTGCAGGCCTCCCCCCGAAGGATGGCCGGGACGACCTCGCGAGAGCCGCGGCAGGTGCCCTCGTAACTCCTGCGCCAGGGCCGGCAGGCAATTGGCGTAGCTCGCGTGCCGGACCCGGAATCCGGCTTCGGCGAAGAGGTCGGTCAGGTCGCGGAGCCGGTAGCTCGGATCCTTCGTCGGCCTCGAATTCCAGGGGGCGCGGCCATTGGAGCGGATCAGGGCGATCCCCCCCGGCCTGAGCACCCGGCGCATCTCGTCGACCGCCCGGCGATCCCCGCCATCGGGGAGGTGCTGGAGCACGTCGAATGAGGTGACGACGTCGAACGAGTCGTCTTCAAAAGGCAAATCCAGGGCGGACCCCCGATGCAGGGGCATGTCGTGGAGACGACGAGCGTGCTCGAGGGCGTCGATACTCGGGTCGAGGCCGAAGACCTCCCGGATCTCGGGCCGGTCGCGGAGACGGAGCATGGTGAAGCCCGTGCCGCAGCCGACGTCGAGGGCGTCGAGGCCGTTCCGGTGTGCCAGGGTCTGATCGAGCCAGTAGGCCCCGAGCCGCCACATCCCGCGCGACCACCAGTGCTCGACCTCGACCTGCGCGAGGCGGTCGAAGTAGGCAGGATCCTCGATGGCGAGTCCCAACGTCATCGTGCGACCTCCCGACGTCCTTGCCACTCTTTCCAGCGCGGGGAAAGCCCGAGGCATCCCAGCATCCGATAACTCCCGAGCGCCGCGATGACCTCGAGGATCAGGGAGACCCAGCCGACCCCCCAGGGGCCGCCCCAGGCGACGGCCAGCGGCACGAAGACGATCGCCAGGACGAGCAGGCCGATCATCTGATCGAGCACCCAGGTCTCGCGGCGGCAGGAGACGATCGCCGACTGGATCAGGCTCGCGGTCAGCAGGAACGGGAGCCTGGCCGCGATCAGGGCGAGGTAAGGCCCCCCTTCGCGATAGCCGTCGCCGAAGATCAGGGGCATCCAGTATCCGGCCGTGAGCATGAGCGCCGCCGCGGCGGGGATGCTGAACGCCCAGACCTTGGCGATCGCGTCCTCGACGAGTTCCCTGGCAAGTTCCGACCCGCACGCCCAGCGCCTCGCGATCGCCGGGGCGAGCGAAGCAGGAATGACCAGGCCGAGCCCCACGAGCCCGAAGACGATCCGACGCCCGGCGGCATAGGGACCAAGCTCGGCCCCCGCCCACCAGCCAAGGGCCAGCAAGTCGGCGCCGTAGAGCGTGACCCGGCCGAAGCGGATCAGGCCCGCGATCGCGCCTCGATGTGCCAGGATCGTCCAGGCCCGGCGGCGGAATCGGGGGTGGGGGAAGCCGTACTGACGGGCATGCCAGGCCAGCGGCACGAGCGAGCCGAAGACCTCGGCGGCGACCATGCAGCAGGCGGCGGCCAGTGTGTCGCCGGGACCTCGGACGAGGCAGGCGACGGCCGCGGCATAGCCGGTCACGCGAACTGCCTGCGCCAGGGCGACCAGCCTGAGATGCCCGAGCGCGCGGAGGCCCACGTCGGCGACCCAGGCCGACGGGAAGAGCATGAGCCCCACCATGGCCAGCGCCGTGCCCCTCCCCTGCCCTGCAATCGCCGCGAAGACCAGGACGATGAGGTAGCCGAGGAGCGCCGCCAGGCAGCGGAGCCCGATCAGGGCGTCGGTCAGCGGGGCGATCAGCCGTGGTCTGCGCGCGGCCTCGCGGGCGACGATCACGTCGACGCCCCCCCTGACGATCACCAGCAGCCAGGCGGCGACCGCCGAGGCGTACTCGACCCGGGCGAAGCTCTCGGGCCCAAGCCTGCGCGCCATCTGGACCATCACCCCGAACCCCAGGGCGCTGGCGAACATCTCGGCCGCCATGACCCACCGCAGGCCCATCGAGCGCGGCGAGGCCAGGGCCGGATCCGCCTCACGCCGGACTGCCGGCGCGGACACCCGGAGAGGGGCCAGGCTCATTCCGAATCCCCTTCGAGCCCGGGCCTGGACTTCGCTGCACGCAACTCCCAGAGCGGGCCGATCTCCTGCAAGAGGCCCCGCGTGAGCACGTTCGCCCGCATCGTGGAATAGACCCGGCAGGCCTGGCTAAGCCGCTTCGGCAGGCGTCGCGACCAGTCGTCGGGGATCGTCGCCGGGCCGACGCGGACCGCATCTAGGCCGGCGGCCCTCGCCAGTCCCCCCGCTTCTCGGGCGGAAAGGGTGTGCGGCGGCCAGACGTCCTTGCCCCGGAGGCGGAGATAGCCCGGTACCAGAGATCGCGGCAGCCAGCCGATTCCCCAGAGGCCGACGTGCGGGTCGACGGTCAGGGTACGTCGGTTCGGCGACCAGACGATCAGGGATCCGCCAGGCTTCAGGACGCGCCTCCACTCCCTGAGCGCGAGGATCGGGTTGTCCACGTGCTCGAGCAGGCTGTCGGCCACGATCACGTCGAACGAGGCATCGGGCCAGGGCAAGGTCTCGGCCGAGGCGGCGACGAGTTCCGTATCCAGGCCGTGGTCGCGCAACCGCCTGCGGGCGACGACCAGCCAGCGCGAGGCGATGTCGACGCCGACGATTGAGCGCCCGCCTCGGAGCGCGGGCACGAGCAGGCCGCCGGTGCCGCAGCCGACCTCGAGGATCCGACCCTTTTGAGGCAGGAGCGAGTACAAGGCCTCGCCCCGGAATTCGGCCATGCCGATGTGGCGGAGGAAGCGGTCGCGACGGGCGTCGACGACGTCGTCGGTCATCGCGTAGTAGGCCTCGGCCGCGCCTCGGAGGTCGGTGTCGGCCCCGATCGCGTGGAGCCGCTCGGCCTTGGCCCGCTCGGCCTCGAGGCTCAAATACCGGTCCGAGCCGAGCCGGAGGTCGGGCATGCCCGCGACGTCGCGATAGGTCCGGTCGCAGGAGAAGCAGACGAGGCAATCGTCCCCGGCCGCGAGCCCGGCGTGGCAGGCCGGGCAGACGCAGGCGCAATCCCTTACGGCCATTGTCTCTGTTTTCATGGTTCCAACGATCAAACAAATGGACAACACGTCGCGGTGATGGGACCGATCGAGGCGTCGAGGTGTGAAATCGCTGTAGATGTGTGCAAACTCAGGAGCGAAGCCTAGGCCGATCGGCGTAGGGCCAGTCCGGCGTCCTGCCGGGCGTGGTTCGCCAGGGTATCGGCGAGCTTCGCGAAGGGGTGAGTCACGAGGTGTCGGAACTCGCGCAACGCCCGGCGGCCATCGAGCCAGGCCTGGCAGCGTCCCGCGATGATTCGGTTTACAACGGCGTCGTCGCGGAGATAGAAGGCATCGATCCGCGAGATCCGATGCGGCGACTCTGCGGCCCTGGCCAGGTCGAGCCGCGTCGTGAAGGCGGCCTCGAAGTGTTCCGCGACGGCGCGTCGTACGCGAGCCGAGGCCGCACCGTAGGGATAAGCAAAGAGCCGGCAAGGTGCGCCGAGGTGGTCCTCAAGGGCCAGGCGGCTGCGGCTGATTTCATCAACTAATGTGGCATCGTCGAGGTCGTCGAGCTTCGCATGCGATTCGCCGTGGGCCGCGAAGCGAAAGCCATAAGCCCGGAGCGACTCGATCTCGGACCAGTCGAGCAACCGCTCACGAGGGACCCAGCCCGGTTGCCCCGGCCAGTCATTGTCCTCGCCGATCCGGCCGGTGACGAGGAAGACGGTGGCCGTCGCCCGATAGCGAGCGAGCGACTCCGCCGCATGGGCCATAGAGCTGAGACCGTCGTCGAAAGTGATCGCGTAGGCCCGATCGAGCGCGGGCCGGCCGGCGGCGATCCAGCCCTCCAGGTCCACGCAGCGAAACCCGGCCTCATCGAAGGCATGCAAGGTTTCGTCGAACCGGGTCGGCTCCGTCGAGGTGACGGAGCCGCGGCGGTCGATCGCGTGGTAGGTGAGGACCGGGAGGCCGGCCTTCGTCATGCCCAGTCTCCCGAGGACGCCTGCACGTCCATCTCGGCGGGGAATTGGAGCAGGTTCGGCTGGAGGGCAACCTCGACCCCACCTTCAGCGGCCGAGCGATAGACGGCGTCGATCATCTCGGTGGTCCGGTGTCCGTCCCAGCCCGTGGCGCCGAGCACGGCGGCCGGGGTGTTCGGCTTGGCGACGAACGACTCGAGCTCGCGGACGAACGAACGCTCGCAGCCGTAGAGGCCGCGGAACCGACGCTCGGAGAACCGCTCGCCGAGGTAGTAGCGTCTCAGGCGTCGGCCGTTTGCCAGGACGCCGTTGAGCTTCCAGGGAGCCGTCTCGACGTGCAGCTTCCCTTCGGTCCCCTCGATGTCGATGGTCAGGTAGCCAGTGGCGAGGGTCCACGAAGAATGGATCTGTCCCTGACCCCGGTCGTTCCCTTTGAAGGTGGCCGTGGCCTCCGACTCGCAGCCGGAGGGCAGGTCGAGGGTGTTCTTCACGGTGCCCTGGGCCGAGACGACCTCGCCGAGGAACCGACGCATCAGGTCGCAGGCGTGCGGGCCGTTGTCCATCAGGGTCCCGCCCCCCGACCGCTCGACCTGGGTGTGCCAGCTCTGGAGGAACTCGGGGGTGGCCTTGTGGCCGATGACCGCCTTGACCGAGACGATCTTGCCGATCGCCCAGTCGCCGACGAGGGCCAGGGCCTTCTGGATCGGGGGGTAGAAGCGGTGGTTGAAGCCGGTCGCGAGCCGGAGCTTCAATTCGTCGGCACGGATCGCGAGGTGCCGGGCCTGGCTCGGCGTCACGGTCAGCGGCTTCTCGCAGAGGACGTGCTTGCCGGCCTCGAGGGCGAGGCGGACCTGCTCGTAGTGGTCGGCGTGGGGGGTGGCGACGATGACGGCGTCGACATCATCGCTCTCGAGCGCGACGTTGTAGTCGTCGACGACCTTCGCCCCATGCTTGCTGGCGAGGGCCCGCGCGGCCTCGATGTTACTGTCGTGGACGGCGACGAGTCGGCACCCGCGGCTCGCCATGACGGCGGCGGCCCGCTGCTTCCCGAGGAAACCCGCGCCCACCACCAGGAAACCAACTCCTAGTCCGTCGGCGACCATGTGCGCCTCCTCCTCGATGTGAGCGTCAACCTTCCAAGAAACCGACCGCGTCTCGGCACGCGGGGGTCGAGGTTGGGGCACCGAACATCGTCCCCATAACCTCGCCCGACGTCCAGGCCGTCAGGAGGATCCCGAGCGACGGCAAGGCCGGGAGCCATGGGACGAGCGATCGCTTGCGAACGTTCAAGGCAGAGGCGATCCTGCGGAGCAAGACCAATGGGACCGCCGGTGCCGTCAGGATGCGGAGTAGGCGTTGAGCCGGGCCCATCTGCCCGGCACGAGACGCGCCATAATAGCGTGCATGGAGCCCGCGTTGCCGGATCAGGCCGGACAACCGCGAACCCCCTCGGAATTCGACGGTGGCGTCGTCGGTCAGCTCAAGCCTCGAGCCCTGAGAACGGAGGCCACGATGCACCTCAACTTCCCAGAATCCATTTGACCAAGTTTCCGCGACACCTAACAAGGCCTCTCGGCGATAGAATGCGTTATCACCGGGGGGCTCGGCCTTGTCCGACCTGGCCATCGGATAGCCATAATTGACGTATCGCAGGAGATAGATGGCCCGATCGACGGGGGGAAGTGGGTAAGATGCCTCAATCGGCCCACCAACACCCGCCGCGCCCGTGTCTGCCATGCAGCGGAGGTGCCCGTCAAGCCAGCCGGGCGACGGGACCATCTGCGCCGTCGAGAAGGCGACGAGTGGCGAATTGGCCTCGAGCAGACCGTCTCGCCAGAGTACGGGGGCGAGCTGGCCCGGGTCGCGCCGGAGGACCTTGACCTCAGGGAAGAGCCGCTCGACCTCGTCGGCCGATCCGTCGCGCGAGGCGTCGACCACGATCACCTCGCCGCGGTCCCCGACTTCCTCGAGGAACGCGGCGACGCTCTGACGGATCGTCTCGCGGGCGTCGATCGACGCGAGTATGACGCTGACGCGCGCGGTCTCGAAGTCGATCTCGGGCGCCTGCGGGGTCGGTCGACCCGCCGCGAGCCGGGCTGTTGAGGAGGCCGAGGTCGGGCTCATGAGTGGGCGACCCCTTCGGCGACGACCGCCGCCGCGTGCGGCCCGCGATAGATCGGGGCGGTCAGGCTCTTCCAGTGGCGCTGGACGATGTAATTCGAGTGGGGCACGAGCTTGCGTCGGACCTTCTCGATCGGGTCGCCGACGATCATGATGGCGTCGAGGTCGACGACCCCGAGGCCGGCCTGGCCGGCGTAGTGGAGGTAGCCGATGTCCTGTGGGTGATACCCCATGATCGCGGCGGCGACGGCGTCGACGGCCACGGCGTCGGTTCCGGCGATCACTGTCCCGAGCTTGCAGGGGGTCCCGTGCCTCGGGCCTTCGCGGTGCATGGCCTGGAAGCCGTCCACGACGCTGATGTGCGGCTTGACCTGCCGGTTGAGGGCCACGAGGTTGCGGTTCATCGCGCCGAGGGACTTCAGGAAGTTGAGGTCGGCCGGCGAGAGGGACTCGTACGAATCCTTGCCGAGGATCGACTTCAGGCTCGACCGCACGTTCTTGACCCGCCCCATGAGCCGGGTGAGCCAGTTGACGGCGAGGTTGTCCCCCTTGAGGAACTCGATGATGGGCTTCTTCCAACCCTGATAGCCGTTCCCGCCCCCGGCATACCCGTGCATCATGATCCGGTCGGACTTATGCACGCTCGAGAGCATGTTCTTGAGGCTGAGCGTCACGATCGCGTTGACGTGGGTCTTGGCCAGCGCGAGCGAGACGCGGCAGGTCGCGCCGGCGATGGTCTCGGAGAGGCGGGCGACCCGGGTGGAGCCGTCGACGCCGACGAGTTCGAGGGATCGCCACTCGGTTTCGTCGCGGTTGAGGTCGACGAACCGGACGGGCCGGCCGTAGGTCTCGCGATGGTAGCCGAACTGAGCAAACCCCGCGGTGGCGTCGGAGGCCCCTTCGGCGATCGTCACCTGCTTCGCGCCGGCGGAGAGGACGGCGTCGAGGGCGGCCGAGAGGGTATCCGCGTGCGTCGAGGGGAGCTGGACGCGGTGGCTGACGAGGTTCGGCTTGATGAGGACGTCGGGCGTCACGCATGCGCGGATGTCGTCGGCGACCAGGGCCAGGGCCTCGGCCACCGCGCCCCGGCGGTTGTCGGAACGGACGACGGCTACCTTTACCGCCTTATCCATCGCGAGGGCCTCCACGCCCAAGAGGTTTTGGGTTGGGGGACGGACGTCTCGTTCGCCGGATCCTTGCGAACTTCCCCGGTCGAGTTGAGCGAGGGCTCGGCCACGGCGCTGGCGAGGCTCTTGCCCGAGAGCTTCCAGAGCCCCAGCGCGATGATCACCGAGACGCCGCAACTGCAGTAATAGACGTAATGTAGCGGGATCGATGCGACAGAGAAGGCGAGCCCCTTCTCCTTCGCGAGGAACCGATAGAAGCCGAAGTTCAGGGCCACGATCATCGCGAGAGCTACGGGGACCATGAGGAGCGACGCCGGCCAGAGTGGGGCGGCGAGGAGGGCCAGGGACATGAGCCCCGCCATCGCCACGCAGACCTTCTGGTCGTTCCGCACGTTCAGGTCGGTCTCGACGATGCCCGACCGCTTCATGAGCAGCATCCAGGGGACGCCGCGCTGGAAGATGTCGGTCTTCACCATGCCGTGGAGGGTCCACCGCTTGAGGTGGGTCGCCTGGATGTCCCTGGCGAGGATCACGGGGACCCCCGCGCGTGTCAGCCGGTAGCCGAACTCGATGTCCTCGATGGCGGGCCGGCGATAGAGCCTGGGGTCGAAGCCGCCGAGGTCGAGGAATGCCTGGCGGCGGATCGCCCCGCAGCCGGTCCAGAAGGTCCTGGCCGGCCGGGCATCCGCCACGAAGTCGCCTTGCTGGTGTACGTAGTGATGGAGGAGGTTGCGGAACCGGCTCGTCAGTCCCGGGGCCGACGGGTTCGCGTCATACGAACCGAAGAGCGCCCCGAGCGACGGGTTGTCCGAGAACCTTTTGACCGCCCTGGAGAGCGTCTGGGGATGAACCGCGACGTCGGCGTCGAGGAAGAATACCAGGGACGCCGTCGCGGCGCGGGCCCCGAGGTTTCGGGCAGCCGCGGGCCCCAACGGTATCTGGTGCCGGACAACGCTCGCCCCGAACGATTCGGCAAGCGCCGCCGAACCATCCGTCGAGCCGTCATCCACCACGATTAATTCAACGCCATCTTGATCCGACTCTCGAAGCCGCCGGAGGCAGTGCTCGAAGTCTCGACCCCCGTTATAAACGGGGATCACGACCGAAAGCAGCGGCCTCCGCGGCCCCGGGCTCGCCGGACCGGCGGGGACATCGTCCATGATCCACCCTCGCCCGTCAAAATGTGGACACGTGCCGGAATGCGTCCCCGTCCTTGGGATCGCCCGAGCACGTGCCCTGGCCACCAACGAACCGGGCGCCGCAGCAACAATCGAAGGATGAAGGCTCTCGGAGGTCCGTCTTTGCAGCGTCAAGTCGCGGTGGTCGCGACGTGCGGCGGAAATGTAGCCGGAACCCGCCAGGCTGTCAACTCGGTCCGTCGGTATTCGTGTGAGCGGACTTGAGTCGATTTCTCAGGGTCGTCATGAGTCTCTCGGGCCCGGCAAAATCAGGGCGTTTGGGCGTATTCGTGGTGACGTCCAGGGCCGTCGATGACGGCCCTTGGGGTCGCCGCGGCAGGGTCATCAGCCCACGATGGCGCGGAGCGATTCGGCCGCCGCCTGGATGGTGTGATCGATGTCGGCCTCGGTGTGGGCCGCCGAGACGAAGGCGGCCTCGAACTGGCTGCAAGGCAGATAGACGCCCCTCGCCAGCATCTCCCAGAAGAACCGGCCGAAGAGCGCCGTGTCGCTCCGCTTGGCGTCCTCGTAGTCATGCACGGGTGCTTGATTGAAGAAGAGCGTGATCATGCTGCCGACGCGCTGGACGACGTGCGGGACCTTGGCGTCGCTGGCCGCGCGGTTCAATCCTTCTTCGAGCCTGGCGGTGAGGGCCTCGAGCTTTTCGTAAGGGGGTTCGACGCGGAGGAGTCGCACCGTCGTGAGCCCCGCGGCCATCGCCAAGGGGTTGCCCGAGAGTGTCCCGGCCTGGTAGACGGGGCCCGCCGGCGAGACGAAGTCCATGATCCCGGTCGAGGCTCCATACGCCGCCGCCGGGAGCCCGCCGCCGATGATCTTCCCCAGCGCCGTCATGTCCGGCTTGATCCCATACCGCTCCTGGGCCCCGCCGAGGGCGAGGCGGAATCCCGTCATCACCTCGTCGAAGACGAGCATGGCTCCATTCTTGGAGGTCATCTCGCGGAGGCTCTCCAGGTAATGCTCCTTGGGCGGGACGAGCCCCATGTTGCCGGCGACCGGCTCGAGCAGGACCGCGGCGATCTCCCCCGGGTATTTCTGGAAGGCCGAGGCAATCGCCGCGGCGTCGTTGAACGGGCAGAGGATGGTGTCCTCGGTGGCCCCCGGGGTCACGCCGGGGCTGTTGGGGGTTCCCAGGGTGGTCGCGGCCGACCCCGCCTGCACGAGCAGGGCGTCGACGTGGCCGTGGTAGTGCCCGGTCATCTTGATGATCTTGTTCCGCCCCGTGACCCCGCGCGCCACGCGGATGGCCGACATCGTCGCCTCGGTCCCCGAGGAGACGAAGCGGACCTTGTCGATCGAGGGGACCGCCGCCGCGACGGCCTCGGCGATCTCGACCTCGCGGAGCGTGGGAGCCCCGAAGCTCGTGCCGGTCTCGAGCGCGGCGGCGACGGCCGAGCGGACCTCGGGATGGCCGTGGCCGAGGATCATCGGGCCCCACGAGCCGATGTAGTCGATGTACTGGTGGCCGTCGATGTCGTAGAGGTACTGCCCCTCCGCCCTGGCCATGAACGGCGGTTCGCCCCCGACCGCGCCGAAGGCCCTGGCGGGGCTGTTCACGCCGCCGGGGATCACCCGATTGGCCCGGACGAAGGCCTCGTGGCTGCGGGGGAGCTGGTAGTTGGGCCGGGACTTCGCGGGGGTCGTCGCTTCCATCGCAAGGGGGCTCGCTTCGGGTTCTGGTCGGGAAGAGGCCGGGACGCGGGCGCCTCGATCGATCGGGGCCCGCGCCTCCATTGGCCATGGGTCGGGGTTTCTCGTTGCGGATCGGGAGGGATGCGGCTCGGTTCGGCTCGGGTCAGCGATGCAAGCCGTCGCGGATCCAGCGAGCGATGTCGGGGGCGTGGTAGGTGATGATCATGTCGGCACCCGCGCGCTTGAATCCGGTCATGGTCTCGAGGACCACCCGGCGCTCGTCGATCCAGCCGTTGGCGGCGGCGGCCTTGACCATCGCGTACTCGCCCGAGACGTTGTAGACGGCGACCGGCACGCCGAAGTTCTCCTTCACGCGCCTGACGATGTCCATGTAGGCGAGGGCCGGCTTGACGATCACCATGTCGGCCCCTTCCGCCAGATCGAGGGCGACCTCTCGCATGGATTCGTCGCCGTTGGCCGGATCCATCTGATAGGTCCGGCGGTCGCCGAACGACGGCATGCTCTCGGCCGCCTCTCGGAAGGGGCCGTAGTAGCCGCTGGCGAACTTGGCCGCATAGGAGAGGATCGGGATCGTGTGGAACCCTCCCTCATCCAGCCCCCGGCGGATCGCCCTGACCATGCCGTCCATCATCCCCGAGGGGGCGATGATGTCGGCCCCCGCTCGGGCGAGGCTGGCCGATTGCTCGGCGAGGAGCGGGAGCGTCGCGTCGTTGTCGACGTCGACGACCCCGTTGGTCTCCCGCAAGGGGCCGCAATGGCCGTGGTCGGTATACTCGCAGAAGCAGACGTCGGCCATGACGAGCAGTTGCGGGGCCTGCTTCTTGATGAGCCGGAGGGCCTGCTGCACGATCCCGTCGTCCTGGAGGGCGGAGGTCCCCCTCGCGTCCTTGTGCTCGGGGATCCCGAAGAGGAGGACGGAGGGAATGCCCAGATCCACGACCTCGGCCACGGCCTCGCCGAGCCGGTCGAGAGAGAGCTGGTACTGGCCGGGCATCGACGAGATTTCCCGACGGAGGTCGGTCCCGTGATAGACGAACAGGGGGTAGACCAGGTCGTCGAGCGTCAGGTGATTCTCGCGCACCATGTCTCGGAGCCGAGGATGGGTGCGGAGACGACGAGGACGGTGGATCGGATAGCCGACGGCGGGCTGGAAGGTCATGGCGATGGATTCCGAGCGGGCTTCCCGCGGTGCGGAGGCAGGCCTCGGCGGGGTCATTTCCGGGTCACTTCAGCTTAACGCGGGCGCCGTTCGGGCGTCGAGTCCGCGGAGCTTTGGCTTGACCTCTTGCCCATTCTCGGCTATTTACCCGCTCGGGCATATCTCAAACGATCGCCATCGTCCCCGAACGGAGTCGGGAGGTTCGGCTGTTGTCGCGATTCGACCCGCGAATCATTGCGCTGGTGCTGGTGCTGGGGCTCGTCGGGCCTTCGGGTTCGCCGTCCGAATTGCCGGCACCGGCCGAGGTTACGGTCGAATCACTCGACGTCTTCGACGAGCCCGACGAACGCTCGGTCTCTTCCGGGACCCTCGGCAAGGGGGATCACGTCCTCGTCCAGCAGGTGGCCGACGACGGCTGGCTCACGATCGAGCCGCCCCCCGGTTCCTTCCGCTGGATCGACCAACGCGCGATCCGGAAGGAGGGGGACAGCGGCCTGGCGAAGGTCGTCGTCGACAAGACTTCCGTGCGCGCGGGGCATCCCGGCACGGCCTTCCCCGGAGCCCGACGAGGCACGCTTACCAAGGGGACTGAGGTCCGGCTGCTCGACCAACCTCCGCTCGTCCTGGGTCGCGGTCAGCGCAAGCAGACCTGGAGGGCCATCGCCCCCCTGCCCGGCGAGAATCGGCGGATTCGGCTCGATGGGGTCATCTGGCTCCCGAAGGGGAAGACCAGGACGGCCGACGCCTCCGAGGCCCCCGCGGAGACTCGCGCCGCGTTCGTCAGCGAAGCGACCCCGACGCAGAACCTGCCCCCGGAGATCGCCGGCGAGGTCGCCCGGATCGAGTCGAGCCATCGCGCCATCCTGCTCGGCTCGGTCGAGCAATGGCAGCTCTCGCCGATCGTCGACCGCTACGAGGCGCTCCTGAAACGCACGACCGACCCCGACGCCATCGCGGCGATCAAGGATCGGATCAAGGTGGCCTCGAAGCACCAGGAGACGGCCGACTCGGTCCGCAAGCTCGACGCGATCCTGGCCAGGAGCCGGCGTCGCGATGCGATCCTCGCCTCCGAGATGCGCAAGCTGGCGAAGGCGGCCGGGCCTCGCCACAAACCTTACGCCGCCGAGGGGATGGTGCAGGCCTCGTCGAGGCAGGTCGACGGCCAGCGCGTCTACGCCTTGATCGGGTCGGAGGGGACGACCGTCGCCTACCTGAACATCCCTGCCGGGCTTGATCCGGCCCCGTTCGTCACCCGACGCGTCGGCGTCCGCGGCAGCACCCGCTACGACGAGGAACTCCGCGCCCGGCTCATCGCCGTCCAGGACCTCGACCCGCTCGACGAGGAGAATTGAGACCAAGGCCTGCGCAAGGCCTCGGGTCGCTCGCCGAGGAGTCGCAAGCGTCGGCTCGGGCTGTCCTGCCCGACCGCCTCGATATCCAGGTGGCATGCCCCGTCCCGAAGCCCCATCTCGGGCCGACGCCGACCCTTTCCCGCGGGCCCGCCGGCCTGGTGATCCTGGCTTCCGCTTAGAATCATGGCCAGCCATTCTGAGAGTTCGTCGAGTCGTCGAGATATCATCCGATGAAACACAATGGCTATACCTGCGGACTCGAGGCGGCGTTGGACGTCGTGAACGGCAAGTGGAAGCCGCTGATCCTCAGGGCGTTGCGCGAGTCCCCCGTGCGTTACGGCGTGGTGCGGAGGACGGTGGCCGGCATCAGCGACAAGGTCCTCATCCAGCATTTGCGGGAGCTCGAGGCCGACGAGGTCATCGCGCGCAAGGACTTCGATGCGATCCCGCCCCGGGTGGAATACTCGCTGACCCCGTTCGGGGTCACGCTCGTCGAGAACCTGCTTCCGCTCTGCGAGTGGGGATTCGAGAACATGGCGAGGATCGAGCGGATCAAGGGGCGAGGCCGCGCCGCCGAATCCAAGGCGGGTTGAGGGAATTTCGTGAGAGCCGGTCGGCTCCCGTTCTGTTGTCCCGCGGATCACTTCAGTCGAAGCGCTCGGTTGCAGGTTCCCTACTCATGGGCTGGTCGAGCCGGTAAGCTAGAGGGGTAGAGAGCCTTTCGCATGAGGCCTCAACCTTCAACCCGATGACAGCCCAATATGAACCAAGGCGCAACTCCACCGAACTTTGGCCAGGTCAACCCTCCCGGGCCGATCCGATGGGAACGTCGGGGCGCTCCGCGACACGAGCCGAGCGAGACCCGCCTCTGGGTCGGCTGGCCGCAGGATGGGTCGTTCCAGGTGACGGGTGCGGGGCTGGTCAACATCAGCGAGACCGGCGCCCTGCTGCTCATCGACATGCCGCCCGAGAAAGGCGCGACGGTCTGGCTCCGGCTCGAAGGCCCGGCGCCGATCGACGACGTCCAGGCGATCGTCGTCGAGTCGTCGCAGCGGACGCCCGAGGAGCATGCCGTCCGGGTCGAGTTCCGCCAGCCCTTCCCGCCCGAGTTCTACCAGGCGGCTCGCGACGGTCTGCCGACCCTGGGTGGCCCGAAACGGCCATCTGGCCCGGCCGACTGAGCGAGAAGCCGACCCGCGCCGGTTGTCCATCAACCTGGACTCCGGTGAACACTCGGCAGTAACCTAATCCGAGGCCCGACGTCATCGGGCCGCAACGGACGGTCGGCGTCAATTCGAAGGTCGGCCCAGCTTTGCAACCACCCCTGAGAGTCGTCCGGCTTATGGATGCTGCACCTCCACTCGCGGCCGAGAAGCGCGAGGCGATCCGGGATTACTTCCGCGAGGACCGGTCTCGGATGACCATGATGGCCTCGCGCAAGTTCGAGGTCTCCGAGCAGGCTGTAGTCGAAACCCTCGTCGGCGAATGGCCGATCGTGAAGCTCCGCGACGGCGCCTTCGCCGAATTGATCGAGGCCCTCCCCTCGCTCGGCCTGATGCGGGTCTTTGTCAGGAGCAAGGGGGCCGTCATCGAGTCGGTCGGGCATTTCGGAGGGCTCTCGGTCACGGGGCCGTTCACCAACGTCCAGACCGACACCCTCGACATGCACATTTTCCACGACGAGATCGGCTCGATCTTCTCCGTCGAGAAGTGGGGGCACGACACGAACCACCCCACCTACTCGTTCCAGTTCTTCGACAGGACGGGGGACGCGGCCTTCAAGGCCTTCCTCTGGGATAATTTCCCCGACGTCCCCAGGGCCACGGTCGAGAACTTCAACGCCCTGGCGCGTCAATTCGCCGCCGAGTAATTCGCCTGGGGGCGACGGAAGGCTTGCCGAATCCATGAACAACGCCCTCGGCGGATCGAGGCGATCCGCCGAGGGCGTTCCCTGTTCAATCAGAGCGGGCGAGTTTCAGGAAACCTTGGCCACGAGGATGGTCTGGTCGTCGGCCGCGGGCTGGCCGGCGGTGAAATCCTGAAGGGCGGAGAGCACTTCCTCAATCAGGCCGTCGGCGGTGAGGTGACAGTTCTCGAGGACCTGGTCGAGCCGGTTCACGCCGAACATCTTCCCCGCCGGATTCGTCGCCTCGGTGATCCCGTCGGTATAGAAGATGATCTGGTCCCCCGGGCGGAGGACCTGGGTCACCTGCTCATACTCCTGATCCGCGAAGACTCCCAGCGGCAAGTTGCCCACGTTGTCGAGCGAGATGATGGTCCCATCCTCGCATCGTTTCAGTCGGGGCGGGTTGTGCCCGGCGCTGGCGTAGGTCAGCTCGCGCTTCTTCGGGTCATACGTCCCGTAGAAGGCCGTCACGAACGCCTCGTTCCGCGTCGTGTAGAGCGTCGCGAGCTGGCGATTCACATGGTTGAGCAGGTTGGCCGGCGGGTCGGGCGGGCCCGGCACGGCATGGGCGATGCTGTGCGTGATGGCCATCATGACCGCGGCGGGCGTCCCGTGGCCGCTCACGTCGGCGATGAGGATGCCCCAGCGGCCGTCGGGGAGCGGGAAGAAGTCGTAATAGTCCCCCCCCGCCCATTGCGAGGTCTGGTAGTGCGCGGCCAGGCCGAGCCCGGGGATCTGCGGGATGGTCTTGGGGAGCAAGGAGCGCTGGATGTCGGCGACGACCCGCAACTCGCGGTCGACGATGTTGTACGCCTTCTTCAATTCCTCGGCCAGGACGAGGTTGTGCGTGGCCCTGCCGAAGAGGTTGCTCATCCAGACCTGCTCGGGGAACGTCTCGCGATCGAACGCGAAGGGCGCTTCCCGCATCAGGATCGTCATGTTCTTGGCGCTGCCATCGTGATAGTGCGGGATCGCCATGAGCGACCGCTGGCCGGCGAGATACTCGGCCGCCGGGTCGTCGGGCGAGAACTCGAGGTCGTCGATCAGGCGCGGGACCTCTCCATAGAGCAGCTCGGTCAGGATTCCCCCTTCGAGGAGCGGCAGGCGATGCTTCTCCTTCCAGGGATTGATTTCTTCCGTCCAGCGGCTTGACCTCGTGATGCGGAATTGCGGCTCCGAGAGGTCGCGCCTGCTGAGCGCCAGGAAGTTGTTGGCCGGATAGATCTCGCGGATTTTGGAACCGTAGGCGCGGACCATCGCCTGCGGGTCGGTCTGCCGGCTCATCTCCCTCATCGTGTCGACGATCACGTCGAGCCGCTTGCGCCAGTCGAGTATCTGCTGGGTCTCAGGATCGGCTTGATCTAGGTGCACTCCCATCGACGGCCTCCGCGACGATCCTCTCCCCGGTCCAGATAACATTCGATGCGGCGGGGGAGAGTACCTGATGTACGATCTCCCCATTCTAGGCGGAGCGACGCGCCAGGCAAATCGAACCGGGGCGAGAAACCCCCTCGACTTGCATGGGCGAACGGGATAACCATAACAAACATCGGCAAATCTCCCACGATGCCACGACACGCCCCAAGGGCCTTGAGCACCTTCGACATGCGATCGACACGTTATGGGCTTCTCACCTTTGGATTCCTCGCGATTCTCCTGGTCCAGGCCGTCCCGGCTTTGGCCCAGGTTGGACCCCGGCGTAACGTCCTCCTGATCGTCGCCGACGACCTGGGGCGCGACCTCGGCTGCTACGGCAATGCCCAGGTCAAGACCCCCCGGCTCGATCAACTGGCCGGGCGTGGCGTCCGTTTCGACAACGCCTTCGCCACCGTCGCGTCCTGCAGCGCGAGCCGCGCGGTGATCTACTCGGGCCTCTACACGCACACGAACGGGCAGTTTGGCCACGCCCATCCCCCGGCCAACCTGCACACGCACGCCTGGGTCGAGAGCCTGCCGCGCGTCCTCAAGGACCGGGGCTACAGGACGGGGATCATCGGCAAGGTCCACGTCCTGCCGCCCGAGGTCTACCCGTTCGACGCCCAGCCCGAGAGCGACGACCCCGGCGGCAGCCACCCCCGCGACGTCGTCGCCTTAGGCAAGTCGGCAGAGCGGTTCCTTGATGCGAGCCGGGATCAGCCGTTCCTGCTCGTCGTCGGGTTCCACGACCCGCATCGATCCGCCGCGGGCTTCGGCAACGAAGGGAAACCCACAAAGGATCCTGCCGAAGTCATCTACAAACCCGAGGATGTCAAGGTTCCCCCATTCCTCCCCGACAGCCCGGAAGTCCGCCAGGAACTGGCCGAATATTACCAGGCCGTGAGCCGCCTCGATCGCGGGACCGGCGAGGTCCTCGACGCCCTGAAGAAATCCGGGCGTGACGA
Source organism: Singulisphaera chitinilytica (assembly GCF_049331405.1). Lineage (NCBI taxonomy): Bacteria > Pseudomonadati > Planctomycetota > Planctomycetia > Isosphaerales > Isosphaeraceae > Singulisphaera > Singulisphaera chitinilytica. Next base: position 2,051,778 of record NZ_CP186274.1, on the reverse strand, counting down.
TGACACCCTCGTCATCTTCGTCAGCGACAACGGCATCCCCTTCCCCGGGGCCAAGACGACCCTCTACGATGCCGGCGTCCGCCTCCCTTTGATCGTTGCCTCTCCCGATCAGAAGAGTCGCGGGGTCACGAGCCAGGCCATGGTGAGCTGGGTTGACATCGTCCCCACCGCCCTGGAATGGACCAAATCCAAAACCTCATATTCCCTGCCCGGCCGCTCCCTCTTGCCCATTCTCGAGCAGTCCAATCCCCAGGGCTGGGATACCGTTTACGGCTCGTTCGTCTTCCACGAGATCACGAACTACTATCCGATGCGATCGATCCGGACGCGACGATACAAGTACATCCTCAACCTCGCCCACGCACTCGATTTCCCCTTCGCCTCGGATCTCCACGACTCGAAGACCTGGCAAGGGGCCGTCCGCCGCGGCGATACGCAATACGGCCTGCGCTCGGTCGAGCAGTATGTCCATCGCCCGCTCGAGGAACTCTACGACCTGGAAGCCGACCCCGGCGAGTTCAAGAATGTTGCCACCGATCCCGGCAATGCCAAGGTCCTGGCCGACCTCCGCTCTCAGCTCAGGCGTTGGCAGCAAGAAACCAAGGATCCGTGGATCATTAAATATCGGCATGAATAAGAAAATGGGTTCCCGCCCGCGGGCAGTCCTAAGTGTCTCCTAACCGTCGATTCCGAAAGATCGATGCGCCATCCCGATCGACGATAAAAAGCCAGGGTCCACGCCCTCAGGTGTGAGGGATGTGGACCCTGGCTTGCATATGTCGTGAATTCAGGATGAGATCAGGTTCCTGATCCTCGAGGGATCAGGATTTGACGGTGTGATGCCGGCCATGGACGGCGTCATCGACGTGTTCCCAGGCGTCTCGGCTCGCGAGCTTGGCCCGTTCCCAGGTCAGGTCGGCATGATGCTTGGTCGATTCCCAATCCCGCTTGAGGCTGTCCTCGGCCTTCTCGAAGGACGATTCGGGATATCGAGTGCGGCTTGCCCAGCCGTGCTCGTAGGCCGGGCGATAGTCGTCGTAGCTCAGGGCCGGATCATAATAGGGCCTCGACGCATACTGATCGCGCCAGTAGGCATCTTCCGCCGTCGGATCGAAATATTCCGTGACTTCCTTGCCCGCCAGGCCGCCCGCGACGGCCCCGACGGCCGCACCGACCGCGGCACCAATCGGCCCCGCGACCGCACCCGCGGCCAGCCCCGTCACGGCACCGCCCGCCGCCGCGCCAAGTCCCGTGCCGATGGGGTGAGAGCCCGGCTCGCCGGTGATGGGGTCGGGATTCGGATCGTTCGAATGGGCTCGGTCTCGCTTGATATCCGACATGGTGCTCTCCCTGGTGAAGTGTCGTTGAAGATCGTCGATTCAGGTTCGACTCGACGTTGGGAGAACTCAATCGCAAACCCGATGCCGCATCGGAACGATTCGGGCCAGGGCGTCAAATCGCGGATTTTTCACATCATCAGCAACCTGAACCGTAGCGTGGCCATCTCATGCATGCCATTCTTCATCGATTCGAGATCCGTGGAAGATTCGATACGGCGAGGACGATCGCGGTCGGAACGTTTGTCGCTAATGGCAGGTTGACGCCTCCCGCCGCCTTGATGGTTAGAGTAGCATCCTCACACGGTGGAAGTCGCGGCGGGACACGACGAGATGCCGGCCGGAGATCCGTGCCGATGGAGGCGAAACAGAGCCGGGATCGGGGCGTGCCGTTGCGATTAACCCGGGCGAAACGAAGGGCTCCGGTGCCCGGCGAACCGCGAGGAGAATGATGCTCCTGACACCCGAATGGTCCGAACGCTTCATCAAGGCCTGCGAGAGGCTCAAATCAGCGCGTCGACGAACGGTGGCGTCCGGCGAGGTGATCTATTCCTCGGCTCCGGAAGGAAGGTGCTGGGCGGTCGCGGTCGGTTACGTCAAGGTCCTCGACCCACGCCTCGATGGAAGTCGCTCGATCCGGCTGATCCTCGGGCGGGGAGGCCTGTTCGGCGATCGCCCTTTCGGGCTGGCGTCGTTTCGCGGATTCATTTCACCGCAGCAGGAACAGTCCATCGCTCACGGCCACGCCGAGATCATCGAGATGGAACGGGGCGAGTTGGAGGTCGCCTCGCGCGGCGATGCCGTCTTCGCGTCCATGCTTCTCGAATCGATGACGAGCCGAACTCAGTTCCTCGAGCGGCGGCTCCTCTGGCAGTTCACGACCCCAATCCGGGCACGCATCGCCGCCACGTTGCGGGACCTGATCTGCTACGAAGGCCAGCGATGCAAGCACGGCCACACCATCGACGTCAGGCTGAGCCACCAGGATCTCTCCGAGCTCGTCGGCGCGTCGAGGCCGGTCATCAGCGCCGAGGTTGCCAGGATGAAGCGCGAGGGCCTGCTCGAATACACCCGTTGCTATTTCTGTGTGGACGACCTCGCGGGCCTCGACCGGATCGCGACGGCTTGAGGCTCAAGTTATCGCGGATTTGTCATGCAGATGACATCCGTGTGTCCGCGTTGTGGCTAGGATCCCCGTCCGGGGGCTGCTTCGTACAAACCGCGTAGAAGGAGAGTCAGTGACTCATGAGCGAACGCTTGAAGTCGATCGGGCTACACGTCTGTCGTTACGGATTGGTGATCGTCCTTCTCTGGATCGGCGGCATGAAATTCACCGCCTACGAGGCCGAGGGTATCAAGCCCTTGGTGACGAATAGCCCGCCGATGAGCTGGGTCTATCAGGTGATGAGCGTCCGGGGATTCTCGTCATTCCTGGGCGTTGTCGAGATCGTGATCGGGCTCCTGATCGCCCTCCGACCGGCGTGGCCTCTCGGCTCGGCCGTTGGGAGCGGGCTCGCCGTCGGCATGTTCCTTACGACCCTGAGCTTCCTCGTCACCACCCCGGGCTGGGAGCCGAGCCTGGGAGGCTTCCCCGGCCTGTCGGCCATGCCTGGGCAATTTCTGCTCAAGGACCTCGTCCTGCTGGGAGTGTCCCTCTTCACCGCCGGAGAGGCACTCGGGGCGGTCCGCACGAGCCGTGGCCTGGTGGAAAGCGGAATAGTCGCCCCGAGCGCGTTGTGACGGTCCCCTGTCCAGGGGGAGGACGTTGGCGACGGAAACGTCGTTCAGGAGGTTTTCTCGACGACCTTCCCCCCGGAGCACCTCGTCGATGGATGACGACGCGTTGTCGCGCTGGTGGACCTTGTCGAACAAGTCGTGGATCGCCTGTACTTCTTCCTCCGGCCGATCCTCGAGGTTGATCAGCGTGTCACTCGCCTTGTTCAAGGCTGCGAGTAGCTCGTTCAGCTTCACCTGCATCGCCAGCGTGTCCTTCGCCTGGGCTCGCTGGAGCAGGAAGAGGAGCATGAACGAGCTCATCGTCACGACCTCATCCACGTACTGATACGCCTCGGACCACCCGACGACGACGGCGGCACCGAGCCAGAAAGCCAGGAGTCCGAATCCCGCGTGAGTGCCCCAGGGCCCGCTGGCGAAATCCGCCGCCCGCCCCGCGAGCGACTCCAAGTGATGAGCCGTGCGCAACTTTAACACGTCCCGTTCCCCTATCGGCGAGCGGCCGCCCGCCGGTATCGATGGATTCCCGATGGATCGCTGTTAACCGACCTTGGGGGGGGAATGGATGGCTCGTTCAAAGGCCTCGGCTTCGCGACTCTTGCGTCGTCGGCCCCGAAAATCTCTCGCGACGCGGAGGCGTCATTGCTTCCGCCTTTTCGGCTTCGAAGCCGGCGCGGGCGGATGCTCCAGGAGGGCGTCGAGGTCGATCTCCGTCGAAGGGCGGATGTCGGCCTTGAGGACCTCTTCCATCTGGGCCAACGCGATCGCGTTGATCTCCTCGGTGTTCGACGCCGTGCAGTCGGAGGGCACGTAGAGGCCGATGTCCCTCATATAAGCGTCGTTCGCCGTGAAGAGGACGCAGATGTTCCCGGCGAGCCCGGTCAGGATCAGCGTCTGTGTGCCCAGGTAGTCGAGCAGGATGTCGAGTGTCGTGGAGAAGAAGGCGGAGTGCTTGGGCTTCAGGACGAAGTAGTCGTCCTCATCCGGCCTCAAAATCTCGACGAGCTCCTTGCCCCGGACGCCATCCTTGAGGCAGTGCTCGATCTGCGCGTGGAAGTTCGAACGCCAGCGTCCGAAGTTGTCATTGACGTAGATCACGGGGATCCCCGCCGCCTTCGCCCGCCTCTTCAGCTCGACCAGGCGTTTGGCCATCGCCAGGGCCGGCCGGAGGATCTGATCCCCTTCGGGGAACTCCAGGTCATTGATCGTGTCGATCAGGACCAGCGCCACGCTGGACTTGTCTGGCGCATTGCCGTGCAGATTTTGGCTCTTCGTCATCGCGACCGCTCGGTAAACTCCAGCCTTGAGTTTCTACGACCAACGCTTGGCGGAATGCCCGCCGGGCGGACTGATCCGCTCGCCTCACCCCTCGCATCCACTTGGCACGAATACGCAATTGTACCGCCAACGTGAGCGATGGAGTTGATGACTTACCCCGGAATCGCTCAATCTCCCGCTTGAGTTCGCCTACCCTTGTCCACCAGAGTCTCGCTCGATCCCAACATGTGCAGCATTTTCCAAGAATCCGTGAACAGCCGCGTAAAACTCTCAGGATAGAAGAAGCGGTCCGGCCCGTCTGTCCGCTGCCGCACACAAGGACAAATGGCTGTCAGGATCAGGCCATTCAGCAGCCTCGACGAATGACGAAATGCCCGGATTTGCAGGCGCCCGCTCGAGCTTGTTAAGTCATCAACATGACAGAGCAAGACGATTCTCGGTTGATGGAAATCCTCAAGACCGGGTCGCGAACCGGCAGCAAGGGATGAGGCTGGCCCGGACGATTTTATTTCACTATGTATTTCGATAATTTGATTTGTTAAAGGCGGGATTGCCTTGGGGTTAATTCCGCGGACCATGTCGACACCTCCCCCCTACGACCCGCGAGTCAGGTCGTCCCGACTTCGTCGACATCGCGAGTCGTCCCGATCGGCACCGTGGTTGCTTCTGGATGCCAGCGTTGGCACATGAGGATGGTTCGATCGAGTAACCGCCCAATTCCCCCCTCTCTTTCGTCCAGTCTTGGCGAAAGTGGTCGAAGTTGCGGGGTGTCGATCAGCCGGGACATCTAGGGAGAACCTATCATGGTAGAACGAAGCCGACATGGTTTTGCGGCCATGGATCCGGAAGAACAGCGCGAGATCGCCAGGCAAGGAGGCCTGGCGGCGCATCGCCGCGGGACGGCCCACGAATTCGACTCGGAAGAGGCCGCCGCGGCCGGCCGTAAGGGGGGCCGGGCGTCCCATCACGGGAATGCCGCCTTCCATCATGAGTCGGCCGCACATCACCACCGCCAGGCCGCTCACCATCACGCGGCCGGCAACACCGAGGAGGCGGATCGCCACACTCGCGTCGCCCACAGCCACAGCACCGCGGCCCACGAGCACAGCCGACGCGGCTTCGCGGCGATGGATCCCGAGGAACAGCGCGAGATCGCCCGCAAGGGCGGCCTGGCCTCGCACGGCGGCCGGGGACGTCAGGCCGAACAGGACGAGGACGATGACGAGGGTAACGATGAAGCCGATGTCGACTTCGACGTGAGCGGCTCATCGCGCACTAACAAGCGGAACGGACGCTCGTCCAATCGATCTTCGGCGAAGAATGCTAACGAGCGCGGATCGCTGGCCGAAGACCAGGACGAAGACGACCTCGACGAAGACGGCGGCTCGGAAACCCGAGGCGGCAACTCCGAGCAGCACGCCAAGGCCGGCCGTCAGAGTCACAAGAACCGTTGATGCTAGCAGGGCGGCGACCGCAGCGGTCGCCGCCCTGCTCCACCTCCAGGTCCACCTCTCCCACGAGGGCATAGGATTCGCACTGCCGAGCAGACCGCTGGGCGGATAGGAGATCCCGGGTTCCGAGTGACGCAAGGGAAGGAGCGAACGGATGAAGTCTCCTGAGACGTTAAGACGGTCGCACGCGAATTCGACGGGGGCGGCTACAGCCTTAAGATTGATAAAGTAAGTAAGTCTCTAATCCATACCGAATCCCATCGGTGGCCGTTGGGATCTCATAGCAGCATTGCAATGTCACCCGAGAGGCGAACCCATGAAGCTCGAAACTCTGCGCGACCTGCTCATCGAGCAGCTTCAGGATCTCTACGATGCCGAGCATCGCATCACCAAGGCCCTCCCCAAGATGGCCAAGGCGGCGACCTCGACCGACCTCAAGGAGGCTTTCCAGAAGCATTTGAAGGAGACCGAGGGACACGTCACGCGACTCGAGGAGGCCTTCGAACAACTCGGCGTGAAGGCGAAGAAGAAGACGTGCAAGGCCATCCAGGGCCTGATCGAGGAGGGGGAAGAGACGATCAAGGAGGACGCCGAGCCCGAGGTCAAGGACGCCGCCCTCATCGCGGCCGCCCAGCGCGTCGAGCATTACGAGATGGCCGGCTACGGATCGGTCCGGGCTTACGCGAGGCTGCTCGGGGAGAAGGCCGTCGTCAAGCTGCTCGAAGCGACGCTCGTCGAGGAGAAGGACACCGACGCGTCGTTATCCGACCTGGCCGAATCGACCATCAACCTTCAGGCCGTCGCGTCCGACTGATCGACGGATCAAACTCAATTAAGGACGGGCCGGTGCGGTGGAAGCCGCCCCGGCCTTTTCGCATTGCACAGGCCGAGATTTCCGAATCAGACGCCCGGATTGTCCCGGAGGACTTCCATCGCGGCGTTGCGGCCGTTGATGGCGATGACGCTGCCGCCGGGGTGGGTGCAGGCGCCGCAGAGGTAGACGCCCGGCATCGGCGTGCGCGGGGTGAGGCGCCGGTCCCACATGTAGGGCGGCAAGCATTCGCCCTGGAAGATGTGGCCGCCGGTCAGGCCGACGGCCTGCTCGATGTCGGGAGGGCCGAGGACCTGGACGTCGATCACGGCATCCGGCATGTTGTCGCAGTAGCGGGCGATTGACTTCAGGGCGAGGGCGCGGACCTCGTCCCGGCGCGTGTCCCAGGTGCCCTCGGCGAATTCGTAGGGGACGTACTGCGAGAAGACGCTCATCGTGTGGACGCCGTCCGGGGCGACGCTCTTGTCGTGCGCGGTGTGGAAGTAGAGCTCGGTCCAGAGCCGCTCGGGCAAGCGTCCCTCGCGGGCGATCTGCGGGGCCGTACGCCACTCTTCCTTGCTCAGGGGGGTGTTGATCTGGCCGAGATGGTGCGGCTGCTTCGTGCCGGGACGCGCGCGGAAGTTCGGGAGCTCCTTGAGGGCCACGTTGAGTTTGACGGTACAGCCCCGGATCGGGACCGACTCGACCTTCGATCGCCAGGCGGGGTCGGCGGCGTCGCCCAGAAGGCGCAGGGTCACGATCGGGTCGGCGTTCGAGACGACGATCGGGGCGTCGATGCGCTCGCCCCCTTCCAGCTCGACCCCCTGTCCGGGGATGATCCGTGCGACGGGGACGCCCGCGGCGACGACGGCTCCCGCCTCACGCGCGATGTCGCAGAGGATGAAGGAGACGGTCCCCATGCCCCCCTTGACGTAGCCCCAGAGGCCCGGCGAGCCGCCCAGTCGGCCCGAGGCGTGGTGGAAGTGGATCGAGGCCGTGCCGGGGTCGTGGGGGCTGGCGTTGGTGCCGATCACCCCCTGCCCCAGCAAGGCGGTCTGGAGCCGCTCGTCCTTCAAGTAATGCTCGACGAACTCCACCATCGACCATTCGAAGAGGAGTTTCTTCGCCTCGGCATCGTTGCCGATCCGGTCCTCGAGCTGCTCGCGGGTGGGAGCCGGGCCGATCCAGAGGTCTTGCGAGCCGGCGGGGCGGATCGCGTCGCGGAGCCGCCGCTTCACGTCCCCCATCGCCCGCCAACCTTCGAGGTCGCCGGGGGCGAGCTTGTAAACCTCGGCGTCGCAGGCCTCGTCGTCGTCCCAGAGCTGGATGCTCGAGCCGTCGTCGAAGGGGACGAACATGCCCGCGCTGGCGGGGAACCACTCGAAGCCGTGGCCGGCGAGGTCGAGCTCCTCCGTCACGAGCGGGTGCAGCAGGCCGACGAGGTAGGCGCACGGCGAGATCCGATAGCCGGGCCAGACCTCGTCGATCGTGCAGGCCCCGCCGATCCGCCTCCGCGACTCCAGCACGAGGACTCGCTTGCCGGCCCTGGCGAGATAGGCCGCGCAGGTCAGGCCGTTGTGCCCCGCGCCCACCACGATGACATCCCAACGGCTCGCCGCCAGATCGCCGATCGGGGCGGGGAGGGGGAGGATCCCCAGCGTCTCGCCCGCACCCTGCCCGCTTCGTGATGTCGACATGGTCTGATCCTGCCACCTGATTCCAAGAACGACGGAGTCTTCGTCCCTTCATCATTTCCCGCAGGACCGGCCCTCTACCATAAGAGAACTGACGTTCACTATTGCAGGGGTACAGTTGGACATGCTATCTCCTTGAATCGTAGTAGTCAGATGATTACTGGAGAAAAGGCCCCCGCCGTGCCGATAAGAGACGGATGACGTGATCGCGACGCGAACCACACCTCAGCCCGCATTTGACCTTGTAGAAGAAAAGGGGCGATGGCCCATGGCCGGCACAGACACGGCAGTGATTAGGCTCTCGGACCTGACCCACGGCCAGGAGGCGACCTGCTTCGCTGCGCTCGTGAAGAAGGACATCGGCGTCGACAAGCACGGCAAGCCGTTCGTCAAATGCCACTTCCGCGACCGCCGCGTCACCATGGTCGCGCCCTTCTGGTCGGGTAATGCGCTCAGGGAGCTTGCGGAGACCCTGACGGAAGGGCTGGGTTACCGGCTCAGGGTCAAGGGGGACTGGAAGGTCCGCTACGGCTTCCAGCTCGAGGTGATCGAGCTGCGCGTCGCCACCGACGACGACGCGATCGACGGCTACGACTTCGCCGACCTCGTCGATAGCTCCGACTTCAACCCCGAGGACCTGCTCAAGTCGATCCACGACCGGATCAATAAATGCATCGACGACCCGTACCTCAAGGAGCTCGTCCGCACGATCCTGAGCGAGAACTCGGACCTCTTCAAGAAGATGCCCGCGGCGTCGAGCTTCCACCACAGCTACACCGCGGGGCTGCTCGAGCACGTCTGGAGCATGACGAGGATCGCCGGGTTCCTGGCCGATCACTATGCGAATTACTACCAGCAGCTCAACCCGCCCTTGAACAAGGGGGTGATCGTCGCCTCGGCGATCCTGCACGACATCGGCAAGCTCCGCGAGCTGGACTATCACCCCGTCGAGGCCAAGTACACCAAGGAAGGCTGCCTGATCGGGCACGTCCTGATGGGGCGCGACCTCGTCCGCGAGACCGCCCGCAAGATCGACGGCTTCCCCGAGGAGACCCTGCTCCTCCTCGAGCATGCGATCCTCTCGCACCACGGCAAGCGAGACTTCGGCGCCCCGGTCGTGCCTCAGACGATCGAGGCGCTCCTCGTCTCCTTCATCGACGACCTCGACGCCAAGATGAACATCGTCGCTCGCGAACGACTGCGGTCGACGACCGAGGGCGAGTTCACCGACAAGGTCTACGCGCTCGAGAATCGTCGGCTCTACAAGGGGATCCCCCGCGAAGTTCCCATCGACGAAGATCGGCATGAATCCATCTGAATTCGAACGGGCCCTCGACCGCCCCTGCGCCCGGGATGACGGCGAGGGGCGGATCGCTTCGAAGGCGGCCAGGCAGGGCGTCGTGCCCCGTCGACGCCCTCACCCTCGTCCGACGACTCACATCAAACGCCCCTGCACTTGACGACTCCCACCCGACCAAAGGCCGCCGGCCTCCCGCTTTTCCCAGGCGGCTTTTGCGGACGGAAGATCCCCAGGGGCCGCAACGATCTGCTTGGCGGCCCGCGCATGACCCCTTACAATGCCGGGGTTCCCCGGCGCGAGGGAGACCTGGCCGGGGGTGAAATCCTCCCGAGTCGATCCATCGAGAGACGACACCCATGCTGACGATCCGCAAAGCCTGGTGGGCGACCGCCCTGCTCGCCGCATTCGTGGGCTGCGCCGGCGACGAACCGGCGACGACCGAGACCCCTGCCACCAGCCCCGCCGCCGAGAAGCCGGCCGACAAGGCCGAGACTCCCAAGGCCGAGACCCCCAAGGAAGAACCCCCGAAGGTCGAAGGCCCGGCGGCCGCCCCGTCCCCGGCTCCCGCCGGTGAGGAGAAGAAGGAAGGCGCCGAGGAAAAGAAGGCCGACGCGGCCGAGTCGAAGGCCCTGAGCGCCGACGAGGTCGCCGAGCTCGAGAAGCTGCCGGCCGAGGACAAGGTGGTCGCCCTGAAGCAGGTCGTCTGCCCGGTCTCGGGCGAGCACCTCGGCTCCATGGGCGCCCCGATCAAGGTCAGCGCCGAGGGCAAGTCCTTCATGATCTGCTGCGGATCTTGCGAGAAGGAAGTGAAGAGCGACCCGAAGGCGGTCGTCGCCAAGTTGAATCAGAAGTGACCCGTAATCACATTGCGGCTTCTCAACATTTTCGATGAGAAAAGTTCGAGGGGTGGCATCAAGAGCGACGCACGCATACGGCCTCGTCGGCCATCGATCGCCCTTGGGTTTGCGGATCTTCCCGATAAAACCCGAGTCCGAAGAAATCGGTTTCCGACGGGGTCTGGCGGAGCGACCGGCGTTCCATTACAATCACTTGCGAAGCGAGAATGGGAAGTTGAGACCGACTTGTCAAGAAGGCGGTCTCCGACCGAAATGCAGGACCGGCGTCTCTCCCGCTGAGGCGGTGATCGGTTCGGTGGCGCGTCATTGATGGCCTGACAACCTTCCTGATTCGAGGTTCGTGAGGTCTCGAGGCCGAGACGGAACCTGATCCGCAAGTCGTTTCCATCCCCTAATCCTCAGTCCCCCTGATCAGACCAGCCGGCTCGTCGTCCCGACGGGGCGGTCGTTCGTGTAGAGCCAGGGGGCCGGCGATCCATGGTCGATGGCCCGGCTTTTCTCTTGGACTAGGTGCTCCCAGGATCCGCCCTCTGTGCGCAGAACGTGCCCCGCCCCCCGACGTCCGGGGCACGCGCTCGCTCGTCCCGGTTCGACCCGGCCGTCCCGTCACGCGGGCCGCCCGGGTTGGGGTTCGGCGCGTTTCGCAGCCTGACATCGTTCTCGTTGGAGCCTTATTTCGATGCAAGAGTCTTCCGCCCGCCAAAGCGCCATATCCGCCGTCACCGGCTGGTCGTCGAACGGCACTCGCCTCAACTTCAAGGAAACGCCGGCTCGCTCCCTGTTCGGCGTGAATGTCTTCTCCGACGACGTGATGCGGGCTCGGCTGCCGGAGCACGTCTACAAGGCCATCCGCAAGACGATCAAGAAGGGCCTGGCCCTCGACCCGGGCGTGGCCGACATCGTCGCGACGGTGATGAAGGAGTGGGCGATCGAGAAGGGTGCCACCCACTACACCCACTGGTTCCAGCCCCTCACCGGCCTGACCGCCGAGAAGCACGACTCGTTCCTCTCGCCCACCGAAGCCGGCAGCGCCATCGCCGAGTTCAGCGGCAAGGAACTCGTCCGCGGCGAGCCGGACGCCTCGAGCTTCCCCTCGGGCGGCATCCGCGCCACCTTCGAAGCTCGCGGCTACACGGCCTGGGATCCGACCAGCCCCGCCTTCATCCTCGAGAACCCCAACGGGACGACCCTCTGCATCCCCACGGCCTTCTGCTCGTGGACCGGCGAGGCGCTCGACAAGAAGACCCCGCTGCTCCGCTCGATCGAGGCGCTGTCGAAGCAGGCCCTCCGCATCCTGAAGCTCTTCGGCTCCGAGGCCACCAGCGTCTACACGACCGCCGGCCCCGAGCAGGAATACTTCCTGATCGACCAGAACTTCTACTTCAACCGACCCGACCTCCTCAACGCCGGCCGCACGCTCTTCGGCGCCAAGCCCCCCAAGGGGCAGGAGATGGAAGACCACTACTTCGGCACCATCCCCGAGCGCGTCCTGGCCTGCATGCTCGAGACCGAGACCGAGCTGTACAAGCTGGGCGTCCCGGTCAAGACCCGCCACAACGAGGTCGCCCCGGCTCAGTATGAAATCGCGCCGATGTTCGAGAACGCGAACATCGCGACCGACCACAACATGCTCATCATGGAGACCATGAAGCGTGTCGCCGGGCGCTACGGCCTCCAGCTCCTGCTGCACGAGAAGCCTTTCGCCGGCGTCAACGGCTCGGGCAAGCACGTGAACTGGTCGATGTCGGACGACCTCGGCAACAACCTGCTGAAGCCGGGCGACACGCCGCACGAGAACGCCCAGTTCCTCATCTTCCTCGCCGCCGTCCTCAAGGCCGTCCACAAGCACGCCGAGCTGCTCCGCGTCGCCGTGGCGACCGCCGCGAACGACCACCGCCTGGGTGCCAACGAGGCCCCGCCGGCCATCATCTCGGTCTTCCTCGGCGACCAGCTCCAGGACATCGTCGAGCAGATCGAGAAGGGCGGCGCCAAGAGCACCAAGCAGGGCGGCACGATGACCATCGGCGTCACCGTCCTCCCGCCGCTCCCGCGTGACGCGGGCGACCGCAACCGCACCAGCCCGTTCGCCTTCACCGGCAACAAGTTCGAGTACCGCGCCGTCGGCTCGAGCCAGTCGATCGCCGGCCCGAACATCGTGCTGAACACGGTCGTCGCCGAGGCCGTCGATGAGATCGCCACGACCCTCGAGGCCGCGGTGGCCGCCGGCAAGGACCTGAATGCCGAGATCCAGGCCCTCCTGCCCAAGCTCATCGCCGAGAGCAAGGCCGTCATCTTCAACGGCGACGGCTACAGCGAGGCCTGGCACAAGGAAGCCGAGAAGCGCGGATTGCCGAACCGCAAGAACACGGTCGACAGCATCCCCGACCTCATCGGCCCCAAGTCGATCGCCCTCTTCGGCAAGTACGGCGTCTTCTCAGAGCGTGAGCTGCACTCCCGCTACGAGATCTTCCTCGAGAACTACATCAAGACGATCTCGATCGAGGCCCAGCTCACCGCGCAGATCTCGAACCGGCAGATCCTGCCGGCCGCCCTGCGTTACCAGTCGCAGATCGCCGAGTCGATCGCCAACCTGAAGGCCGCCGGCATCGCCGCGCCCAAGGCCCAGGTCGACCTGCTCACCGAGCTCTCGGGGACGATCGACGAGCTGCGGACGAAGACCCTGGATCTGATCAAGACCCAGGAAGGGCACGTCGACGGCGACACCCTGGCCCACGCCAAGCACTCCCGCGACGGCCTCATCCCCGCGATGCTGGCCGTCCGCGCCGCCGGCGACAAGCTCGAAGGCATCGTCGCCGACGACCTCTGGCCGCTGCCGACCTACCAGGAAATGCTGTTCATCAAGTAATGAACGGCCATCCCGCCGAGGCCGGCGACGGCTTTCGGTGAGAACCTGAATCGTTCAAGGGGTTTGACCCGGTTTCCGCCGGTTCAAACCCCTTGTTCTTTTCCTACGCTTGTAAACTGGCGAAACGAGTCATTGGAGCCCCGCGATGACTGTCAGGAAGAAGGGGAGGTTTTGGTACGCGGATTCTCAACCCGAGATCCGCGACGTTCTCGTCGGGTACAGCACGAAGAATGGCTACCCGGCTACCCACTTCAAAGATGCCACTTGCGTCTGCGGCGGGAAGCTATTCAAGCTGAGCCTGGATGACGACGAGGGCGCCGCGGTCAGGACTTGCCCCGCCTGCGGCCACGAACACCCCGTCGGCGACAGCGAGGAATACCTGGAGGAAGCCACACTTGGAGAGTGTGATTGCCTCTGTGGTGGGAGAGTCTTCGAGATCACGGTAGGAGTTGCATTGCATGAAGATATCGAAGATGTGCGATGGATTTACATCGGTTGCCGCTGTCCGGAATGCGGTATTACCGGCTCCTATGGCGATTGGAAGAATGAATATCCTGGATATCAAGAGCTGTTAGACCACGTCTAGCACCCTGCGGCCGTTTCATACTGACGGAACTTCGATTCGAAACATTGATCCGTGGCAAGGCTATCTGTCATCTCTCTTGATTCACGAGTCGCGCGAGCGATGCTGGCGTTCCGGGCCCTCTCTCCACCTCGATGTTCCGGCGTTCGACTGAGATCTGACCGAGCCGCCCATCGCTTGGAGGATGATTTCATCGCGGGATCCGACCTCGGGCATCCTGCAATGTCGCAACGGACCCTCTTTTCCCTTGAATTCCAAATAACTTGCGACGATTTCGATCTGAACCATCACCCCATGTAATGCCTCTCATCACAGTTCAAATCTGACGGTTGTGGGAGAAATCGAAAAAATTCGTAGCAAATTGACAGGGCCGGGGCACTACCTTTCGGATGACGAGGCGAGAGGGGTGAAGGCATGGGGTTGAGACCGTCGAATAGCGTGGTTCAGGACCTGCGGACGCTCTTCGACCTCGGGGGGACGGCCCCCGAGACCGACGGGCACTTACTGGACCAGTTCCGTTGCGGCGAAGGGGCGGCCGCCGAGGCAGCCTTCACGGCGCTGGTGGGGCGACACGGGCCTATGGTCCTGCGCGTCTGTCGCAACGTCCTGAACGACGAACACGACGCCCAGGATGCCTTCCAGGCGACGTTCCTGGTCCTGGTACGGAAGGCTCAAACAGTGAGGAACCGGTCTTCGGTCGCAAGCTGGCTGCACGGCGTGGCCCACCGGGTCGCCCTCAAGGCGAGGGAAGATGCGGCGAGGCGGAAGTCCCACGAGCGCCGGGTCGCGGCGATGGTGAAGGAGTCGCAGGGAGACGACCTCGGCCGCCTCGACCTCGGGCTCCTCGCCGACCCCCTGGCGCTGGACGAGGAGATCCGAGGACTGCCTGAAAAGCATCGCGCGGCCATCGTCCTCTGCTATCTTGAAGGGCTCTCGCAAGACCAGGCCGCGGTGCTGCTCGGCTGGCCCTCGGGGACTCTCCGGGGCCGGCTCTCCCGGGCCCGCGAGCAACTGCGGACCCGCCTCATGCGTCGAGGCGTGGCGTTCTCGGCCGGGGCGATCGCGGCGGGAGAGACGGCCAGGGGGGCGTCGGCGGCGGTCGTGCCCCCCGCCCTGTTGAATGCGACGACGCGATCCGCACTGCTCGCCGCCTCGGGCAAGGCCGGAACTGGAGCGGCCTCGGCGACGGTCGCCGCCCTCGTCGATGGGACCGTGCGAGTCCTCACGTACGCCACCTGGTTCAAAGTGGCCGCGATTGCCTGCGGGATCGGGATCGTCGGGACCTCTGCCGCGAAGGTCGCCCAGAATCTCCCCACTCACGCGAACCAGGAGCGAGATCGACGCGACAACGGTGAGCGACCGACAAGGCTCCTGAAATCGATCCCTGAGGCCTCGACATTCGCAAATGCGACGGTCCAGGCCCCCACGTCGATTCCCTCGCCTCCGCCGGTGGATCAGGACCGCGAGCCGACGGCCTTCGCGGCACCGATGAACCGTATCGTCCTCGACGGCAAGCTCGACGACTGGCCGAAGGGGATGACCCGATACCCCATCACCCAATCCAACGGCCAGGGGGGCAGGAACCAGGCGATCGCCTTCGACAAGCTCGGGAGCGAGCAGACCGCCTATTTCAACGTTGGGTACAACCCCGACGATCAGCGGATCTACCTCGCCGTGGTCGTGCGCGACGAGATCCCGGTCGTCGGTCACACCGACCCCTGGTGTACCGACGCCGTCGAGGTCTTCCTGGACGGTCCCCGCACCATGAGGCATGTTCCCCTCGTGCTGGGGAAGGACGGGTTCTTCGACCTCCAGGCGGCGACGATGCCGGCCATGCAATACGGCGGCATCCCCGACCTCGGCTCGGTCTATGGCTACAAAGGGGAAAACGACAACCCTGCCCTCTTCTACGGGGATATCCACAAGACGAGGACCGCCATGGCATGGACCCGTGCCGACGGCGTCATCACCTATGAGTGGGCCATCCAGGCGTTCGACCGGTACCCCGACGAGCCCACGAAGCTGGAACCGGGAACGAGGATCGGGTTCGACGTCGCCGTCCTCGACCAGAACCTCCCCGATCTCCAGCCGAGGCGAACGCCCCCGGACGACGACCTGCTCCCGAGCTACACCTGCTGGGCTCCTTGCGGGGGAGGATTCAAGGGGGCCAACGCCGAACTCCTGGGAGACCTGATCTTCACCGGGCCGCGATGAAGGGCCCGGCGGGAACGAGGGCAAAACCAGGCTGATCCGCAGGGTCGTCGCCGTGTTAGGGCGACAACCCAGCCTGCCAAGAAATCGTCGCGAGTGAACTCCGCCATGCCCTCGGCTCGGCGGGAGCGGGGAACGTCCGTCCCTCATTTTGCTTGAGGTCAAGCTATGTTGCTGCGCTCATCCTTCGGCTCGTTCGGCGTCAGGATCGTCCTGAGCAAGCTCACGGGCGGGGCCATCGGCTCCATGGTCGCGATCCTCTGGCTCTGGTGGGTCGTGGCCCACGTCGGGCCGCAGACCGGCAACGTGCTGATCCACGTGACCGAGCCGGGCGTCGCGCTGAACCTCGACGGCAAGGTCTCGTACCTCGCGGACGTCACGGATACTCCCATCGCCTTCGACCTGCCCGCCGGGGACCACCGGCTCACCATGTATCGCGGCGAGGAGATCCTCTACACCGAGGCCTTCCGCCTGGCTCGCGGCGAGGAGCGGATCCTCACGGCCTGGCGACAGCCGATCCCCGGCCCGATTCAAGACTCGAAGCTGAAGCTCACCGGCCTCCCGAAGACCTATCCCTGACCACGCGGCCCCCTTTGAGATTTGCCAAGAACGAATGCACACAGCCTGAAACCGAGGGGAAGAAACTCCCCGAAAGCCGGGGGCAATGGGCGACGATGCCCGAACTCTCGACCCGCTCACAAGTCCGGATCGGGTTGACAGCATCCGACCGACCGTTAAAGTGTCGGCCCGAGTACTCGTACCTTCGTCCTACTGGCAGGGAGGCCGGCGGATGATTTCCCTCGAGAGAGGGCATTTGACGACCACGCACGATGCGGCCGTCAAGCTCGACCAACAGACCCGCGCATGGGACCATGAGCAGTCGGCCTATTCCCTGGCCGGTTCCGTGGGTGATCTGGTGCGCGTCCTTCGGGAGCAAGGGGACTACTGGGAACGGGTGCAGACCGGCCGATTGAGCCGGGTCAAGCGCCTGATCGCCAGGCTGGGGCAGCCCTTCTTCCGCCCGCAGATCCGCTACAACCTCCTGCTCGCCGAGGTCCTCGGCCGGGTCGAGTTCTCGCTCGCGGAGCTGAGGCGTGAGGCCGAGGCCCGTCGCTCGGAATCCGACTGAGCCCGAGGCAGACCAGCCCCTCCTTCGACCCAATGCCAGAGGCGGACCGACCCTCAATAAAAGGGCAGGTGCGTCGGGCGGACGCCCCGTTCCGCCCGGACAGGAATCGCCCCAACGAACGACGCGTGAGGAAGCCCCCGACCATGCCGACCGATCCGCACGGACAACGCCCCCTGGTCTCGGTCATCGTCAGCACGGCCAATCGCCCGGCACCCTACGTCCAGCGGCTCTTCCAGCGGCTCCGTGACCAGTCGTATCGGCCCCTCGAACTCGTCCTCGTCCTGGGCCCCTGCCCGGCCGACATGAAGGAGTTCGCCGACGGCCTGGCCGACGTCAAGGTCCGGCACATCCCCGAGCTGAACCTTGCGTATTCGCGCAACGTCGGCATCGGCATGGCCTCGGGCGAGATCCTCGCGTTCATCGACGACGACGCCGAACCGAGCTACCTCTGGCTCCACGAGCTGGTCGAGGCCTTCGAGCGCGAGGGGCCCTCCTGCGGCGGGGTCGGCGGCTCGACGATCCACGCGAACGCCCAGCCCGCGCCTCTGATGCAGAACCGCAACGCGATCGTCAGCGAGACGGGGGATGCGCACAACCACGTCCGCCTCGAGCCCGGCGACCAGAACTCGCCCGAAGGCCCCTGGTTCAACCGGCTCCACGGCTGCAACATGGCCTTCCGCCGCACCGCCATCGAGGCGATAGGCGGGTTCGACGCCAACTTCATCTACCAGCACGAAGAGACCGACCTCTGCGTCCGGATGATCCGCGCCGGCTATCGGATCGTGCATCACCCCAGGGCCTACGTCGACCACTTCCCCGCGTCGAGCCATTTCCGCAAGAACGGCTACGACATCAGTTATTTCAATATCCTCCGCAGTTACACGTATTTTGCCATCAAGCATACAAAGACGTCGTACCTCTACACGTCGGCACGCGTCTTCCGCTCGCTCGTGGCCTACTGGAAGTGGTTCGTCATCTGGACCCTGACCTTCAAGATCAAGCCCTGGGACGCCGCCCGGTTCCTCAAGCAGTGGCTCGATGGCTACTCCAAGGGCCTCCGGCTCGGCTGGCGTTATCGCAGCGGCAAGATCGAGCAGGCCCCGCTCCAGGCCGCACCGACGCGAGAATTCCTCAACCTCCGGTCTATGCCGACCTGGCAGGCTCCCGCCTCCACCGAAGGCCGAGGCCTCAAAATCGCCCTGATCTGCGGCGAGTTCGGCGGCTCCTCTCCTGGTGGGATCGCCGTTTACACCGAGTATCTCGCGGAAGGCCTGGCGCGGCAGGGTCACGAGGTCGTGGTGCTTCGCGGCGGCTATGGCCCCGGGAACACGAAGCCGAGCGACTATCAGGTCGTCGGCATCCCGCACGACTCCGACAAGCCCTTCTCCCTCTCGGTCCTGCGCTGGCTGCGTTCCGTGCAGGATCAGATGCAATTCGATGTGGTCGAGGCTCCCCTCTGGAACGGCGAAGGGGCAGCGGTCGGCGTGAGTGGGTTCGCCCCGTTGGTTGTAAGGCTCGAGACCCCATCGGAGGTCATCCGCCAGATCTCCGGCCTGCCGCTCGACGCCGGCATGGTCGGCGGGATCGCGGCCGAACGGCTCGAGTTGAGCTACGCGTCGGGCGTCATCGCCATCAGCCGGGCGATCGCGAAGACCATCGAGGATGTCTACGACGCCAAGCTCGACAACCACGCGAGGCAGTCCACCGTCATCCCGATCGGCCTCCCCGACGCCGACGAGCTTCCCCGCGAGCCGCTCGAGCCCCTCGACCCGCATTGCGTGAGGATGCTCTACGTCGGCCGGCTCGAGGCGCGCAAGGGGATCCTGGAATTAGGCCGGGCCTTCGCCCAGGCGGCTCAGCGGGATGCCGGCCTCGTCCTCTGGCTCGCCGGCTCCGACAACAGCGACTCCGACGGGCACAAGGGCCGGGCCGGCAAGACGTACGTCGAGACCCTCAAGGAACTCTGGGGCCCCGAGCTCTCGAAGCGAGTCCGGTTCCTGGGTCGCGTCTCGGACGGGATGAAGACGTCGTTGATCGAGCAATGCGACATCTTCGTCGCCCCTTCGCTCTACGAGTCCTTCGGCATCGTCTTCCTCGAGGCCATGCGGCTGGGCAAGCCGGTCATCGGCACGAAGACCGGCGGCATCCCCGAGATCGTCCTCGACGGCGACACGGGCCTGCTCGTCACGCCCGGCGATTCCGTCGAGCTCGGCAGAGCCATCACGACTCTCGGCGGCAGCCCGGTCCTCCGCTCCCGGATGGGAGTCAGCGGCCGCGAGCGTTTCCTCGCCCACTTCACCGTCGATGAGTTCGCGAGGCGCTCGGAACTCTTCTACCGCGAAGTCATCGCCCGCTGGCAAGGCACGCGTTTCGCCGAGCCCGCCGCCACCGATGCACCCGCGAAGGATAGTTCGAGAGCGGCCTGAGCTTCGGTTCGCTCCAATCAAAACGTGAACGATACAAGGGCCTGCCGCTTCGCCTGAAGCGGCAGGCCCTTGTTGCATGGCATTAGCCAAGGGGATTACGTCAGTACAACAGTCAACTGTTGTTGACCATCGTCACGGTGATCCCGCTCGTCACGCCGATCCTGGCCTTGCTCCCGCCATTGGGGAGCACGCTCAGGATGAGGTTCAGGGTCCGGAACGAGCCGAACGAGCTGTTGAGGATGGTGGGGATCACCAGGGTGGCTGTCGCGGCGTTGGCGGCGAAATCCACGGTGGCGATGTTGCCATTGCCGAAGGGGGCGAAGTCCACACCCGATCGCGCCGTCCCGCCGGCCGCGAGCGAGACGAGCACGCTCGCCGCGCTCGTCAGGTCGCCGTGGCGGACGAGGTTGATCACGGAGGGAGCCCCCGCCCTGACGACCAACGAGCCGGAGAACTCGACGTTGGGGATGGTCGCCTCGGCGGCACCGAGATCGGGCACGCCGTCGCGCGGGTTGTCGTCGATGTCGACCGTGTTCGACGATCCCCTCGCCCCGTTGATGGCCGGATTGGGCGTGGTGGTGACGAGGTGATAGTTGTAATTGGGTGCGTAAGGCGCCTGGAAGATGCTCGGCGTGGTGCTCGACGGGTTCGCCGTGATCACGGTGTTGAGCCCGTTGACGCCGTTCCGCGTGACGCCGGTGAGGCTCTTGTTGTTCCAGGAGAGGACCCGGCTCAGGTTCACCTGGCTGGAGCCTTGCAAGACCTCAATGGCCCCGCCCCGGCTGCCGTTTTCATCGGAGATGATGCTATCGATGATGTTGACGACCGAAGGGGTCGGCACGCCGTAGTCGACCGCGATCAACGCCTGGCCGAACTCAAGCCTGGGGTCGATGCTGTTGTTGCCGATCGTGTCCTGGTTCAGGACGAGCGGGACTCCCTGGACCCAGATCCCGCCGCCGCCGCCGCCGAGGTTGGCGTTGCCGCCGGCGCCCACGACCACCGTGTTGCCCGCGATGACCGAGTTCGTCACGTTGCTGATGGCACTCCCCGTGTATCGGGTCAGGTAGATCCCGCCGCCGCCTCCGCCGCCGGCCGAGCCGTTCGTGGTCGAGCTGCCCGTGGCCGCGGCGTTGCCGACGACGTACGACTGCCGCATCAGGAAGGCCGCACTGTTGGTCTCGATGGCCCCGCCCGCGCCCATCCCGCCGGTGCCGCCGTTGCCGCCCCAGGCCTGGTTGTTATTGATGTACGAGCCCGTGAAGCTCAGGATCACGTCGGCCCCCTCGCCGTAGAAGGCGCCGCCGTAGCCGCTGCCCCCCTGGCTGTTGGCCGTGTTGGCGGCGTTGCCCGCCAGGGCGAGGTTGTTGTACGCGGTCGTGTCGAAGAGTGCCACCGCGCTGTCGCTGATCGCCGACAGGGCCCCGCCGAGCGCGTCGGCCGTCACGCCATTCAGCGAGCCCGACCCCGCGCCGTCGCCGGCGTTCGCGACGTTGTTGGCGAAAATCAGCTTGGACGCGAGCACGTTCGAGTTGTCGACGAAGACCGCGCCGCCGAGCGCGTTGCCGCCGACCACCGACCCGTTCGCCCCGATCGCCTGGTTGCCGACGAAGACGTCGTTATTGAAGAAGCTGCCGGCGACGTGCCGCAGGGCGATGGCCCCGCCCGCACCCCTCGCCCCCTCGGAGGCTCCCGACGGGCTGCCGATGGCGATGTTGTTGATGAAGACGAGGTTGCTGAACGCCCAGGGGGCCACCTGGTTCTGCGCCGAGGGGTCTCCCATGTCGACGAAGATCCCCCCGCCGAACCCGTACGTCGCGTCGAGCCCCCCGCGCTTGGGGATGCCGGTCGCCACGCAGTTCTGGATGATGAAGCCGTCGAGGTTCATGCTCGTCAGGGAACTCGTCCCCAGCGCGAAGATCCCGCGATACCTCCCTTGCCCATCGATGACCGTCGGATTGTCCTTGGGATCGGCCACGTCCCAGTTATTCGTGGAATACCCGCCCAGGATGCTGATCTGCTTGCCGAACATCGCGATCACCGCGGTCGTGCCCAGGACCCCCGAGTAGCTCTGCTGACCCCGAGGCCCGAACTTGTCCGCGGTCGAGCTATACGTGTAGACCCCCGACGCCACCCGGATCTGGTCCCCCGAGTTCGCCGCCGTGACGGCCTCCTGAATGTTCTTGAACGGGCTCGCGATCGAGCCAGGACCCGAGTCCGATCCCGAAGGAGCCACGTACAGGACGGCCATCAGGGCTCGGTCTTCCAGCCCCTCGAATGTCAGGCGTCGTCCATCGCCCAGCGATGGGGCCAGCGGCCTCGTCCTTCGATGTCGATTCGAGGCGGATTTCTTCAGGAAAATCATGGGCGTGGTACCTCCCGACGACCCCGGGCCGGGGTCGCGGCCGGCTAGGCGCGCACCGGTGGCGATCAAGGATGAAGGTGTATCTTCTTGATGGCAGAAACATCTCGCGGAAGAGTCGACCGTGACGAAGTCTCGCACGCGTCCTTTGTGGGGGAAATCATTGCAAAAGAGAGGCCAACAAACCGAAATTTCCACCAAATCCAACAAAGGCAGCGAAACCATTACAGTTTAGCATAGGCGAGACCGATGCGCGGGGATGTCCGCGGGCTTTTCGGACGGTTATGGCCTCTCGACAACATCGTCGCGCCCGGGATCGATCCGAAGCCGGCTCGACCGGCCGGTATCATATTCTGAATTGAAGATTCATATGGACGTCATGAATTGCACACGGCCATGAAGCCTAATCATATTGGTCGTGAAATGGGTCTCGAGTCAACTGGGCGGCCAAGGCTGCGAGCAGTGACCTTCCCGATCGAGCTTGATTTGCGCACGCGATTGAAGCCCGAGAGGTCGCCAGCCGAAAATCCGCGTCGGACCGAGTCTGACACGCGGGGCCGTTGAGCCCGCTCGTGCCCGGGGCCGACGTCGGCATTCGAACTCGCAGCACCAACCCGCCAGGCCCCACCGGCACCGGCCTTCTCGGGATCCGCGATTTCTGATAAACCCTTCTGGAATCCGCGAGCCAAGGGTCAGAGTGGGGCTCCCCTCGGCAAGGACGTCAACAAGGGGTCTTCGATCATGCGGCTGGGAGTCGACCTGCACGCCATCCAGGCGCCGAGCTGCCGTGGGCGCGGGATCGGACGCTACGCGAAGTCGCTGCTCCTCGCCTTGTTGCACGAGACCAGGGGCTGGGATTTCGTCTTCTACTATCGCGCCGACTTGCTCCTGGACTGGGACGAGAGCCAGGACACCCGGTTCGTGGAGTGGGTCGCGGTCGAGCCCGACCCTGACGACCACGTCGACGGCACGCTCCAGCAACTCGTCCAGCGCAACCCCCACGGGCTCGACTGGTTGCTCGAGCTGAACCCGGTCGTCGAGCGTCGAGGGTTCGCGATCCCCGAGCCGGTCCCGCACGGCCCTCGGCTTGCGTCGGTCGTCTACGACTTCATCCCCTCGCTCTTCCCCCGGCACTATCTCGCCGACCCGCGGGTCTCGCACGAGTACTTCCGCGACCTCCGTCGGCTCCAGACTTACGACCTCTTGCTGGCCATCTCCGAGGCCACGTCGCGCGACACGCGGCGGATCTTCTCGGTCCCCGAGCGCAGGATCGCCAACATCCAGGCCGCGACCGACCCGGAGCTTTTCCGCCCGCCCGCTCCCGGTTCTCACGAGGCCGAGGACGACGACCTCGTGCTCGCCCGACACCGGATCACGAAGCCGTTCCTGTATTACCTGGGCAACGTCGACTGGCGCAAGAACACCATCGGCCTCATCGACGTCTTCGCGCTCCTGCCGGCGGACCTCAGGCGCAAGCATCAGCTCGTGCTCACCTGCCAGAATAACGCCTGGTACCTCGAACAGTTGCGCGGGCGCATCGAGCACTACGGCCTGGAAGGGAGCGTGGTGCTGACCGGCCCCGCGAGCGACGAGGCTGTCCTTGCCTTCTATCGAAGGGCCGAGCTCTTCCTCTGCCCGTCGTTTTACGAAGGCTTCGGCCTCCCGATCCTCGAGGCGATGCGCTGCGGCGCGGCGGTCGTCGCCGCCGACAACTCGTCGCAGCCCGAGGTCGTCGGCTCCGCCGGCCTGCTCGCGAAGACGGGCGACCCGGCCGACTGGGCCGAAAAGGTGACGAGCCTCCTCCGCGATCCGGATCGGCTCGCCGAGCTGCGCAAGGCGGCCCTCGAGCAGGCCTCGCGGTTCACCTGGGAATCGTCCGCGCGTCGGCTCAGGGACGCCGTCGAGGCCGCCTCCGAGGTCGAGTCCGCTCCCGTCGGTCGCACGCCGAGGGGGATCGTCCCGTACCCGTCTCCCGCCCGCGACGGGTTCGACCCCCGCTCGTCCGCGCTCTTCCAGCAGCTCTGCGAGTCGTGGGATCCGGTCGTCTTCTTCGACGCCGAGCGTGCGGCCGAGCTCCCCCCTTGCCCGATGCAGCATTCCTGGCACGACAAGAAGGTCATGGCGAGGATCGGCCCCATCGTCGGGAACCCCAGCCTGCTCTACATGGTCGACTCGCTGCACGACCTGACGACGCTCCTCGACGACCTGCGCCGGTTCCCCGGCGTCGTGGCGTTCACCAACCCTGGCATCGCGAGCTGGCGAGACTTCGTGCAAGGCCAGGACTCGGCCGAGGACCTCGAGCCCCGGCTCGAGTTCGACCTGATCCAGCTCGTGCATCTTGCGCGGGGGATCGCCTGCCACTCCGAATGGCTCTATAGCAACCTTAACACCTACAACCACAGCGACCGGGCCGCGCCGATCCACCTCGTCGCGTCGCCGAGAGCGCCGGGCGAAGCCGCGACGGCCATCGACGCCGAGGCCGTCTACGCCAGGTTACTCCGGGCCTCTTGAAGAATCCGAAGTGGAGGTGACCCTTGATCGCCGGCCTGCTGAAACTCGCCCTGCGCCCCTTCGCCCGACTCTCGGCCCCGCTCCGTCGCGCCCTGATCCGACGGTTCGACGCCCGGGTCAACCACGTCTTCCAGCTCGCGCTCGAGCCGACCCGCGCCGAGTTGCACCAGCTCAACGAGAAGATGGACCGCTTCCTCGAGATCAGCAGCAGCCCCGGCGCCCTCAAGGACTTCGCCGACCAGGCCGAGGCCATCCGCGCGATCCGGGCCATTCAGCACGACTGCGACCTGATCCGCGAGATGAACCCGATGCTCAACAGCGTCCTGCGCGACCTGATGCGGCTCCAGCTCCGCTACGAGGAGCTGACCTGGCGCCTCGACGACCGCTCCCCGGCCCGCGAACCCTCCGCGCCCGAGACCCTGCCGATCGCCGGCCACCTCCGCATCAGCGACCCCACCGGCCCCTTCCGCTCGGGAAAGAGCTGACGGCCCCGGCCGGGCCGGCCTCCTCGGCGGAAGCCATCCGCCTCTCGTGACATCCGAAGCTCGGATCCGGACGGACTCCATCACGCACCTCGCTATTACAATCGCCCCCCCCTCGCTAATTACACTCCGCCGCACTTTCCCTTATTCCAATCGTCGGAAACCTCCCGGGCTCATCTCTCACGCTTTGAAGGCAAATCCGTCGCAATCGTCAAAATCGGAGCACGCCTCCAGGCCCACCCTCCGCGAATTTCCATCGCGGTCCGGTTTTTCCTTGACCTGTTTTTTCGTTCATTCTATATTTCCGTTCATGAGGAACGGACCAACAGCGGTTGGACATCTCGACGCCGAGTGTTTCTATGTGTCGGCGGAACGCGTGCGTGATCCGTTTCTGCGAGGCAAGCCGGTGGGGGTGCTGGGCAATCAAGGGGCCTGCGTCATCGCCAAGAGCTACGAGATGAAGGCGGCGGGGGTGAAGACCGGCGAGCCGATCTGGGAGGCGGTCGTCAAATGCCCGGAAGGGATCTACGTCAAGCGAGACTTCCACTGGTACGAGGCCGTGAGCCGGAGGATGCTCGACATCACCCGGGAGCTGTCCCCCCGGGTCGAGTACTACTCGATCGACGAGTTCTTCTTCCTGGCGGCGCCCCGGCCCGGGCAGACGTTCGAAGCCCTGGCCGAGTCGATCCGCGACCGGATCCGCGAGGAGGCCGAGATCCCCGTCCGGGTCGGGATCGCGCGCACGAGGGCCCTGGCCAAGCTGATCTCGGACTCGACCGAGCGCTCGGGCGTGAAGGTGGTCATGGACACTGAGGGGGAGGAGACGCTCCTGGCGAGCCTGCCGGTCACCGAGGTCTCGGGGATCGCCGGCCGACGCGCGGCGAAGCTGACCGCGTGGGGGATCCAGACCTGCCTCGACTTCGCCCGCGCCGACCGGAGGTTGATCCGCGAGCTGCTGACGGCCACCGGCGAGAAACTCTGGTGGGAGCTCAACGGCGACCCCGTCGAGCCGATCCAGCCCCGGCGCCCGGCCCACAAGATGCTCTCCAGGGGCGGGAGCCTCGGTGGGAGCGCGACCGACCCGGAGACCCTCCACGCCTGGCTCGTCCGCAACCTCGAGCGGCTCGTCGAGGAGCTCGAGTATTATGGCGTCCTCGCCGGCAAGGTGACCGTCTTCCTGAGCTACAGGGACGGCCAGCCGGGGTCGTCCTATGCGAACCTGGCCGTCCCCAGCGACCGGTTCGACACCCTGCTGGAGGCCCTCGGCCCCTGCCTGGACCGGGCCTGGAGGCCCCACTCGACCGCCACACATATGCACCTCGTCGCCGCCGACCTGACCCCGGCCCATCACGCGCCGCTCGGCTTGTTCGACCCGCCCGACGAGCGTGGCAAGGTCCTCTCGCGGCTCAAGCGCGAGGTCAACGCCCGCCACGGCCGGTTCATCCTCCGCAGCGCGGCCACCTTGCCGATCAACGACATCTACCACGACACGGCCAGCGACTACGACATCGGCGACATCCGCGGCAAGTTCTGCTTCTAAACGCAAGTGCAGAATGGATTATAATATCTGTTAAATCGAATTTTAAATAAATAAAATTGTGAAAAATCGAAGATACGAATATTCATCGTTCTCGGAACGAGACCGGCGGGGGACCACGTCCGGAGACCCATGTGTGTTGGAATAGCGCTGGCATGGAGCGAGTTGCCCATGGATTTGATCGGGCACTACGGGCTGGATCGCATCGTCCATGAGCGAGGGGGCGAGCGGGAGTTCCGGTTCCTCTACCGGGATCGTCGGCCGAGGCTGCCGGTCTTGCGCGACGGCCGGATCCAACTCGTGCGCTGGGGGAACGGCCGGGGCCAGAGCCGGTTCCTGCCCCGCACGGGCTGGACCTGGCGATCGTCGATCGACGAGGGCATCTGGCGCAACACGGACGCGGTCGAGGTGGAGATCCCGGCCACGCTGGTTCTCGACCGGGCGGTCTGGTTCCGGATCCACCAGGGGATCCGCGGCCTGCTCGTACCCGACGAGCACGGTAAGGCCGTCGTGTATGTGGTCTGCATGCCGTCGACCCACTACTACCAGGTCATGACGCGCTCGCCGCGCATGCCCATGCTGATCAACCAGCAAATCTGAGTCGAGCCGGAGGGCCGCCCGCCGTCCGTCGACACGAAGCGCCAGGCGAAGGATCAACGATGAGCCACAAGCCGGAGAGCATCAAGGGCCGGGGCGCGGCCGACAACCCGCCCAATCGGTTCGAATCGACCTGGCACGAGATCGACCCGGACTCGATCGATCCGTACGACGACGAGACCCCCTCGCCGCGGACACAGTTCATCCGCGACTCGACCCGCTCGATCATCGCCACCAACGACAGCCCCGACATCGGTTTCGACGCCAGCATCAACCCCTATCGCGGATGTGAACACGGCTGCATCTATTGCTACGCCCGCCCGACCCACGAGTATCTGGGGTTATCGGCAGGCCTCGACTTCGAAACCAAGATCCTCGTCAAGGAGGAGGCCCCCGAACTTCTCCGCGCGGCCCTGTCCTCGCCGAAGTGGGTGCCCAAAACCCTGGCGATCAGCGGCGTGACCGACGCCTATCAGCCGATCGAGCGCAAGCTGCGGCTGACGCGACGCTGCCTGGAGGTCCTCGCCGAATTCCGCAACCCGGTGGGGATCGTCACCAAGAACAGGCTCGTCGCTCGCGACGCCGACGTCCTGGCCGAACTGGCCGAGCATCGGGCCGCGACGGTTTACATCTCGGTGACGACGCTCGACCCCGCCTTCGCGAGGAAGCTCGAGCCGAGGACGTCCCCCCCTGCCCTCCGCCTCGCGGCGATCGAGGCCCTCGCCGCGGCCAGGGTCCCCGTCGGCGTCCTGACCGCCCCCATCATCCCCGGCCTGAACGACCACGAGATCCCCGCGATCCTGGAATCCGCCGTCCAGGCCGGCGCGAGGTTCGCCAGCTATACCCTGATCCGCCTCCCCCTGGCCGTCGCCCCGCTTTTCGAAGACTGGCTCGACCGCCACGCCCCCGACCGCAAGGAAAAGGTCCTGCACCGGATCCGCGAGATCCGCGGCGGCAAGCTCAACGACCCCCGCTTCGGCTCCCGGATGCGAGGCCAGGGCCAGTTCGCCTCGATGATCCAGCAAATCTTCCTCGCCGGCTGCCGCAAAGCCGGCCTCAAAGGCGACCGCCCCTCCATGACCGCCGACGCCTTCCGCCGCCCAGGAGAGAACCAGATGAAGCTGTTTGATTAGTTTAGACGAACGTCCATCAAGGCTGTGAGCGTCGGTTCGCTGGAAATCGGATACGAACCGAAAAAGCTCATAAGGCGTATGTGGGGTGAAAACGATTGTTTTGGTTGCCAAAGGAAATTGGCGAATAGTGAGGAGTGACAGTTATGTCAGAAGAACTCATTGCCATTCTCTCCACCGATTTGACCGCTCTTGATGATACTCAAGCGATTGAGCTTACTGGCAAGCTGATCGATTTAGCGGCCAAGATGTCGAATGAGAAAGGACTTCTAATTGCTATGGAGTGGTGTACCGCAACCCTCGCAAGGATTTCGGATCCAGTTAAAACAGCTACTCTGTATTACTTTGAAGCAAACGCTTGGGACGCTATGGCCAGGGTACGGGCGAAGGAGGTATCTGTTTCATTCCACTGGGCTGGCCCGGTGACCTTATGCCAAGAAAAGGAGTTAATAAGCCTACGGCGCGCGAAGAATAGCGAAGGGTTTGAGAAACTCAACCCTATCAGGCGTTGTCAGATCCTAACCAACTTAGGAAACCTACTCGACCACGTTGGGCGATTTAGCGAAGCGATAGAATGCTTCGACCTTGCATTGGCTATCGAACCAAAATTTGGTATGGCATGGGGAAATCGAGGTATAGCCCTAACCCATTACTCTCAGGTTCTTCCACATATTCCACATCCACCTGGACTTTGTGCTACCATCGCATTTTCAAAGGCAGCTGAAGATAGTTTGCAGACTGCGCTTCAATTGCAGTTAGAAGGAAATTCGTTCGAGAATTTTCAGACCTATGTCCAGGCATTGATCCAGAGGAACACGGCCACGAAGGAAAAATTAGCCGATCTCGATTCAATTGATCTTGGAAGTAGTGATGCCGAACGAGAATATAGGCAATGGGCATTGGTCCATCGGCTATTCTTGAATCCGCTAAATGATCTCGGTTCGGTGACTACAGCTGCTGCTGATGTACTGTACCTACCCCAAATCACCGTTTCCTTAGGCATAGGGCCATACTTCGAGAGCTTTTTCAATCAAATCAAACAAGAGTTTGTCTCTGCTCGCTACCTTCTTTTCGAGGGAGTTACGCAGCGTTGCCCGCACTTCTCCGATTCCAGAGTCTCTCTCGCCGACACAGAAGATTACCCGATTTTTGGGTTGGCTGGAGAGAAGATCAAACTTGCTTTGCGCTCTGCCTATTCACTTTTCGATAAGATGGTATTCTTTCTTAATTATTATCTTTCGCTCGGTATTCCAGCACGCAACATCAGCTTCCGTCGTTTCTGGTATCAATCAGAAAACGCCCAAAAGCCACTGAAGCTCCAAATCGAGGGTTCTAACAATTGGGCACTCCGTGGTTTGTATTGGATGGCAAAGGATCTACACAACAGCGGTGCGGAATTCCAGGACGCAACGGAGCCGGATGCCCGTGAGCTCGACGTTACACGGAACCACGCCGAACATAAATTCCTGGCCATTCACGATGACAAATGGCCTGAACTGGAATTCTATCGAAACCCACCGACAACACTACCGGATGGAGCCTACTTTGCAATTGGGCGCCAAGTATTGATCGCTCGCTCAGTGCGCGTCATGAAGTTGGCGCGGTCAGCTCTAATCTACCTCGCTTATGCTGTTTTTATTGAAGAAATGCGCAAACGAAAAGAAAAAAGGTATCACAAAGAAGTGTTTGAAACGAAAATGTGTTATATTGATGACGACGATAAGCCTGGTATGATAATCGGCGATTGACAGCACATGAACAGCGATGAGGCTCTCGCAAAGGTTGATTCTCATCACCTGGCCTCGACCACCATCGGGATGCCCCCGTCGGCGCGGAGGGTCATGGTGGGGAGGGGGGTGATCTTGGCGCCGGGGGATAAACTCAGGCGGAAGCGGCGGGCGATGGTGGCGAGGATCAGGGCGGATTCCATCAGGGCGAAGGTGTTGCCGATGCAGATCCTCGGGCCGCCGCCGAAGGGGAAGTAGGCGTAGCGGGGGATGCGCTTCGACAACTGGTTCTCCCAGCGCTCGGGGCGATAGCTCAAGGGGTCGTCGAAGAAGCGGGGGTCGCGGTGGAGGACCCACTGGCTCATGTAGATCGTCGTGCCGACGGGGACGGGGTAGCCGCCGACCTCGGTGGGGACGATCGCCTCGCGGCCGAGGAGCCAGACGGTCGGGTAGAGGCGTAACGTTTCGCTGATGACATTCTCGGTGTAGGGAAGCTTCGGTAAATCCGAGAGCGTCGGGAGCCGGTCGCCGAGGACGGAGTCGAGCTCGGCGTGGAGGCGGGACTCGACCTCGGGGTGGAGGGAGATGAGGTAGAGGGCCCAGCCGAGGGTGTTGGCCGTCGTCTCGTGGCCGGCCATGAAGAGGGTCATCAGCTCGTCGCGGAGCTGGCGGTCGGTCATGCCGCCGCCGTCGTCCTCGTCGTGGGCCTGGAGGAGCATCGAGAGCAGGTCGCCGCGGTCGGCTCCGCTCGCGCGGCGCTCCTCGATGACCCGGAAGATGATCGAGTCGAGACTCTTGATCGCGCGTCGGAGCCGGATATTGACGGGGGTCGGGATGAATTCCGGCAGACGGATGATCTTGCCGACCCTCGCGGTGAAGCAGCGCAGGACGAACTCCATGGCCTCGCTCGCGTCGGCCGACTCGCCCGAGACGTCGGCGTCGAAGAGGGCCTTGGCGACGATCTGCAAGGTCACCTGCATCATGTCGTTCTGGATGTCGCGGGTCTGGCCGTCGCGCCAGCCCTCGAGCATCCGCTCGGTGAAGGCGACCATCATGTCGGCCGACGCGGCGATCCGCTCGCGGTGGAAGGCCGGCTGCGAGAGCCGTCGCTGTCGCCGCCAGAATTCCCCCTCGCTCGTCAGGAGGCCGTTGCCCAGCGTGGACTTGGTCATCCGCAGGGCGAAGTGCTTGATGTAGTGCTTGTTGTTGGTGACGAGCACCTCCTCGATCTGGTCCGGGTGGTTCACCACGATGATCGGGTGGTGGGCGAGGCGGAACGAGACCACGTCGCCGTAGGTCCGGGAGCATTCCTCCAGGAACCCGAGCCGATCGCGCTGGAACTCGCGCCCGCTCCCGAAGAACCAGTGCCCTTTGGGGCCGGGGGGCGACTTCTTCAACGGCTCGGTCGTCGTCACTGCCATGGGCCAATCCCTTTCGGATGAACCGCGACCATCCTCGGCGGCGGGCGCGTACCACTACTGCCTCCATGATAGTGACGAGGAGCCGGGAACGATACGCCGAGGAGTCGGGGCATCTCCTCGCGCGAAGCCTCGCGAATTCGCTTTGACGGCTCAACTCGACGTCGCTATGCTCCGATAAGGATGCGGACTTCTCCGCTCCTTCATGCCCGGCGCCGCTTCGATGGGCACAAATCGGCGCACCATCTCCTCATGCCAGACGTCCGAATCCGGCGGCAGATCGCCTTCATCGCCGCGCAATTGATGTACCAACGCCTCGAGACCGAGTACTTCACCGCCAAGCGGAAGGCTGCGAAACAGCTTGGCGTCGAGTACCGCTACCGACCCGCCGACCTCCCCTCCAACCGCGAGATCCGCGACCAGATCCAGGCCATGGCCCGGATGCAGGAGGGGGAAAAGAGGCTCGACCACCTGCTCGACATGCGGCTCGAGGCCCTGCGCCTCATGCGGAAGCTCACGCGGTTCCGCCCGAGGCTCATCGGCAGCGTCTGGACCGGGCACGTCCGCCAGGGGTCCGACATCGACATCCACCTCTTCTGCGACAGCCTCTCGCTCGTCACCAACACGCTCGACGAGCTGGCCCTGCCCTACGAGGTCGAGCGCAAACGGATCGTCAAGCATTCGGAAGAACGACTCTTCACGCACATTCATATCGACGATCGCTACCCTTACGAGCTGACCCTCTACCCGGAAGACAAGGCGCACTACGTCTTCAAGAGCTCTATTACCGGCCAGGCGATTGAGCGGGCCTCGATCGCCGAGCTCGAGGCCTTCCTCAAGGCCGAGGATCCGGACATCGACCTCGACCGGGAGGTCGAGCGCGTCGAGGACCACATCGACCGTTTCGAGGTCTACCGGCTCCTGCTCCTCCCCCTCGAAGGGGTGAAGCAGAGCCCCAAGTATCACCCCGAGGGGGACGCGCTTTACCACAGCCTCCAGGTCTTCGAGCTGGCGCGCGAGGAGCGGGCCTACGACGAGGAATTCCTCCTCGCCGCCCTGCTCCACGACGTCGGCAAGGCGATCGATCCCTCCGACCATGTCCTCGCCGGGCTCCAGGCGCTCGAGGGGACGATCACCGAGCGGACGGAGACCCTCATCGCCTTCCACATGGACGCCCACGCCTATCGCCAGGGGACGCTCGGCGGTCGCAAGCGGATGCGGCTCCAGGAGTCGGAGCACTTCGAGGACCTGATGCTCCTCCGCCAGTGCGACGTTGGGGGCAGGCAACCCGGCGCGATCGTCTGCGAGATGGCCGAGGCCCTCGCCTACATCCGCGAACTCGCCGAGGACGAGGATTTGAACCCCTGATCGTCAAGAGGCCCCGGGGAGGAGGACGTTCCTCGCCAGGGCCTCGTTTCATGCGGATTCGTCGCGGTCGGTCGAATCGACGCTCAACGGCGACGAACGCGAGGGGCGTTCGCGTCGACGATGAGCTTGCCCATCGGCGTGGTTGGGACGACGGCCAGGCGAGGGTGGACGAAGTGCGGGTGAGCTACGCGCGGCAAGGCGGCCAGCGCGAGGGTCCGATAGTTGGCGTCGCGGAGGTTCCGGGTCGTGATCGACCAGTGGCCGTCGGCGTCGGTCAGGGCCTTGCCGGCGGGGACAAGGTCGGTCGGCTTGTTCGCCGGAGCGACGAAGAAGTAGACGGTCGAGCCGGGGCTCGAGGTCCCGCTGAAGGTCGGCGTGCTCGTGTTCGTGTACGACCCGCCGCCGTCCAGCGGGGTGCCGCTGCTGGCGTCGATCTGGCCGCGGAGCGCATCCTTGAGGACCTCGGGGGCTCCGTCGCCGAGATAGGGGGCGACGTTCTTCATGTACCAGACGGAGACGCCGGTCTTGCCGCTATGCGTGGCGCCGGCCGCCGTCAGGTTGAAGTAGTCGGCCTTCCCCTTGACCGGCACCTGGCCCCAGAGGTTATAGATGTGACCATTCGTGCCATGGTCCTTCGAGGCCGGCGTCTGCTGGTAGAAGACCTGCGCCTGGTCGACGAAGTCCGGCACGACGACGAGCGGATCCTTGGCCTTCGACTGGTACGAGTCGAGCAGGCCCTTCGCGATCCAGCCGAGCGGGTTGCCGGCCACGCTGTATTGCGTGCCGGGGCCGCCGGTGTTCGCCGAGTGGGGATCGAGCAGCGTGTTCTCGATCCAGCCCGTCTGCAACTGCGAAGGCATGTCCTTGCCCAGCTTCAGCAGGAGCTGGCTGTTGATCATGGTCCCCTCGCTGTGGCCGATCAGGTGCAGGTCGACCACGGCATCGGACGGGAACCGGTCGACCAGCTTCATGAGCTGGCTATACAACCGGGGGACCTGCTTCACGGCATCGCCGGCGGTGTTGCTGTACTGGACCCAGTTGAACGGCAGCACCTCGTCGTAGCCCTCGGTCTGCATCAAGTAGGCCGTCTGCAACTGCCACGGCGGGCCGTTCTTCCAGGACGTGTTCTGGATCCCCCCGTGCGTCACGACGCCAATGGTGTAGACCCGGAACGAGGCCGTGGCGCTTGTGTCGCCCGACTCCAGCGCCTGGGGGGCATTCGCCGTCACCAGGACATAAGGATGCTCGGGGTTGAGCGGCAGGCCGTCGGGCAGCGGGATCGTGAGCTGATGGTGTCCGACCGCCGAGGCCACCTGGCCCGAGTCGTCGAGGGTTGCCGTCCCCTGCCCGGGGAGCACCAGGGTCTCAGAGCCCACGGGCGTATCGTCGGCGCTCAGCGTCGCGTCGGCCGAGCGATATACGCTGAACATCAACGGATGCTGGGCGTCGGGTGGCGTCGTTACGTTGTAGTCGATCGTGACGCCGTGGGAATCCTTCGTTGTCGCCGACCCCATCACCACGGCGGGCGTCGCCGAGAGGGCCAGGCGCAACTCCAGGGATTCGGGCATCAGGCGGGACGAGGCCAGGCGTTTCCTGCGCGCAGCACCTCGATCCGACGTCACCGTGGATGCGTGTCCGAGATTGAAAACGCGGAGGAGCCCGCGGAGGAGGCCTTCGAACCAGGCTCCGTGGCCGGTTGGAGCCTGCTCGATTCGAGCACCGGCGCCCACGCTGTTGTTCACGCCGACGGCGTCTGTCCCGGCATGGCGTCCGGTCCGCGATCCTGAGCTCTTGCGCTGCAAGGGGAGTTCGGTCGGTCCCAAAGCCCCCTCCTTCCTGGATAGGTCTTTGTTGCGCCGTCTTCATCCTGGGCGACGGCTGCCCGCCAGCACGGGGGAGAATCCGCCTGGAACTGCCTCATTGGGAATCCAATTCCCGAGGCCGAGCCGAGGCGATATTGCCGGACTTTGGCCATTCGTTACCGCCGGGAGAATATCCTCCCGGATGTGGTCGAGGAACGGCACGCGGTGCGATCAAGAGGAGATGTGGTATCGAAGGAGCACCGGCGCGACCTTATACCATTTCATCGTTCGGCGGCGAAGGACAGTCTACTCGAAACCTCCGGACATCCGCGAAATCCGGGATGACCGTTCGTTCCCGGAGAACCGCCCGGTCCGACATTCTTCGTCCCAAGCCTTCGAAAAGAAAGAACCGGGAAGCAAGGACAAGCGGCCTCGCTTGTCCAAGTCACCCGGAGAGGCTTGACTCATGGTTGACGGAATCCCTGCGGTCGCCGGCATTTGCGGTCGGGCCGGCCGACGGATCCGATCGACGGAGGGTTCGATCCGATGATGGGGGATGCCGTCGGGAGGAGGGCTTCGATCGCCGCGTCGGGACGATCGAGGGGCGGGCGGAATCGATCAACGCTCGCGGTAGATGATTCGCCCCTTGGTCAGGTCATACGGCGTGATCTCGATCGTGACGCGGTCGCCCGGCACGATTCGGATGAAATTCTTGCGCATCTTGCCGGCGATGTGAGCGAGAATGCGGTGACCGCTTTCCAACTCCACCATGAACTGGGTATTCGGCAGGGCCTCGACGATACGGCCCTCGGTGCGGATCGGTTCCTCTTTGGCCACGCGGTTCTCCTGAGACGACCGAGACTCCTCGGGGTCGTGCCACTGGGGGATCGAATTCTCCGGAGCGGCGATACCATCTCGGGCAACGGGGCCCACGCACTGGACGTAGGCTTCGTTGAACGAGCGCGAGGAAGCAACGTCATCCCCGTTCCGGAACCGCTCCAGAATAATCGATCGGCACGCACTTGACCAGCGTCGAAAACGGAGTACGCGCCGCTTTTCGATGGATCGATCGCCCGAACGACCGATCCATCGCATCGATGGACAGGGCGGGCTCAGCTCGTGGTCGAGGCCCCGGCGAGTTCCTCGACGCCGAGGCGGTGGCAGAAGTCGCCGAAGGTCTCGGCCTCCTGCCGCTCGGACTTGAAACGGCTGAAGACGGGCACGAGTTCCTCGACGACCTTCTCGAACGGGACGTAATCCTTGAACTCGACGTTGAGTCGGTCGCCGGTGGTCCGCCCGCCGAGGAAGATGGTGTACGTTCCGGGGCCGGGGCTGCCGTCGGGGTTCTTCGACGCCGAGCGGCCGACCAGGCCGATGTCCGAGTTGTAGGGCCGGGCACAGCCGTTGGGGCAGCCGGTCATCCGGACGGTGAACCGTTCCTCGGCCAGGCCGAGCTTCTCGAGCTCGCCCTCGAGCTGGTCGAGGATGGTCGGCAGGGCCCGTTCCGACTCGGTCACGGCGAGGCCGCAGGTCGGAAGGGCCGGGCAGGCCATCGACCATCGGCGGACGGTCGAGACCTGCTCGACGGTCGCGATGCCGTATTCCTGCAAGGCCGCCTCGATCTCGGGGCGCCAGGTCGGGTCGAGATTGGTCAGCAGGATCGACTGCTGGCAGGTCAGCCGGGCGGCCATCTCGTACTTGGTGAACAGGTCGCGGAGGCAGCTCGCCAGGCGGAAGGTGCCGTAATCCTTGATCCGGCCATTCTCGACGGGGATGCCGAGGAAGAGCTTGCCGTCTCCCTGGGCGTGCCAGCCGAGGTGGTCGTCGACGTCGGTGACGAAGACGGGCTTGGGATCCTGGAGCGGGTGGCCGAGGTATTCCTCGATCTTGGCCCGGAAGGCGGGCATCCCCCAGTCGTGGATGATGTACTTGAGCCGGGCCCGCTTGCGGTCGGAGCGGTTGCCGAAGTCGCGGAAGACCTTCAGCACGGCCTCGCCGATCTTGAGGATCTCGTCGCGGGCCACGAAGCAGAGGGGCACCGAGAGGAACGGGAAGGTCTTCTGGGCGCTCGGGGTCGTGCCGAGGCCGCCGCCGACCAGGACGTTGTAGCCGACGAGCTTGCCTGTCTCGACGACGGCGAGGTAGCCGAGGTCGTTGGCGTGGATGTCGGTGCAGTTGTCCTCGGGGATGGCGAAGGCCGTCTTGAACTTGCGCGGGAGGTAGGCCTTGCCGTAGATCGGCTCGACGGGGTCGTCGCCGGGCGTGGGGACCTCGATGGGGCCGGCCGGGGGCAGCAGCGTGTTCTCGATCTTCTCGCCGTCGAGCCAGATATCCCAGTAGCTCGAGGCCCTGGGGGCGGCGTGGGAGGCCCAGCGGTCGGCGTCTTCCTGGAGGGCGTCGCGGATCGTGTCCCGGATCGGCGCGGGGCAGCTCAGGACGTTACGCTCGACGTCGCCGCAGGCGGCCAGGGTCGAGAGCAACGTCTCGTTGATCCGCCGCATGGTGGTCGGCAGGTCCAGCTTGAGGATGCCGTAGAGCTGGAATTCCTGCCGGGTCGTGATCCGGAGGGTCTTGTTGCCCAGCTCGAACGCGAGCTTGTCGATGGCGAGGTACTGGTCGGAGGTGAGCTTGCCGCCCGGCATGCGCACGCGGACCATGAACTGGTACGCCTTCTCCTTGTTCTCTCGCTTCATCTGCGTGCGGACGTCGCGGTCGTCCTGCTGGTACGAGCCGTGAAATTTGAGCACGGTGGCCGCGTCTTCGGTGAAGTGGGTCTCGCCGTTCCTCGCCTCGTTGGCGATGAACGTGTGGAGATACTGGCTGGCAATCTTGATCGCCTCGACCTTGCTCGGCTTAGGCCCGCTGCTCCCACTCGAATCCATCGCGCCCCACCTCCAGGCCGTCGCCGCCGCCAGACGACGTTGTCTGGCGAATGGTCGGTAACCTCATGAAGATCGTCAAAAATGCCATACTAACCGCACTTGGCCCTGGAATCAACTTTCGGTGAACGTACGATACCATCCCCGCATGCCAAGGACTTGGAGCCGCCAGGCCAGGCGGGTCGCCGCCAGGCCTGAGTGTGGGGACATTTCCGGGCGAATCCGTTAATCTAGGGTTGGGGTTACGACCGAAGGGCTCGAGGCGGATCCGCCCGGGGCGGCTGGACAGGGCTTTAGAATATGTCCAAATACGCGCTGGAAGGGCCGAAGCCGGCTCGCATGTACGAGGTGATCCTGCCCAAGAAGCTGGGTTACTTCGGCAAGATCCAGGAGGTCCTCGAGGGCCTCTTCGACGAGTCCGCGATCCGCTCGGTCCCGTTCGTGAAGGATTCGATCGCGAAAAACCGCAGGCGTAATGAGGCGTTCGACGAGGATTCTTGGGTCAAGAACCTCTGCCGGGCCTCCAGGGGCTACTCCATCTACGAGATGGATGGGCGCTACCTCTCGCCGAACGGGCCGATCGACGAGCGGGTGCTGGTGATCCGGTTCATCTTCCACAACCCTGGGAACGACTCCGACCCCAAGACCGACTCCTGGACCGCCTCGCTGGAGGTCGTGAACCACCTCGTGGCGCATCGGTTCGCCGCCGAGATCGGCGTCGAGGAGGAGATCTGGTTCCTCGAATACGGGAACCCTCAACTGGCCATCTGGCATAGGACCGACGAACCCAATAGCGTCGAGGACGAAGTTTGATGCTCGCTATCTCCAAGGTGCTCGACCGCTTCGATGAGGTCGGGCCGATCCTGGTCTATGCCACCCACGGCCTCACGCCCGAGCAGGCACAGGCGACCCCCGGCCCCGGCGCCTGGTCGATCGCCGAGCTCGTGGCCCATATGCTCGACACCGAGCTCGTCCTCTCCGACCGGGCCAAGCGCCTGATCGCCGAGGAGAACCCGGTTCTCCAGGCCTTCGACGAGAACGCCTGGATCCGCCGGCTCGACTCGAAGTCGATGCCCGTCGAGGAGGCGGTCAACCTGTTCGTCGCCAACCACCGCTGGATGAGCCGGCTCCTGAGGAAGTGCAAGGAGGAGGACTTCGCCCGCTCCGGCCAGCACAGCGAGGGGAGTCGCCTGACCCTGGCCGAGGTCGTGGCCAAGATGGTCGGCCACGTCGACCATCACCTCCGGTTCCTGTATGCCAAGCGGGCCAACCTGGGCATCGCCCAACTTCCCCGATACTCCACCGACTGATCCCCGAGGACCGAACGTGCAACGCCTCTTTGCGGGAACCCCCTGGGACCGTCCCCCCACCTGCGATTGTTGCGGCCTGCTCGAATCCGAGTGCAAGTGCCCTCCCCCGGTGGTCGAGCCCGTACGCATCCCCCCCGAGAAGCAGACGGCCAGGCTCAAGGTCGAGAAGCGGCCGAAGGGCAAGGTCGTGACCGTCGTCGCGAACCTCGCCCCCGAGGGCAATGACCTCGACGCCCTCGCCGCGAAGCTCAAGACGAAGTGCGGCACCGGCGGGACGCTCAAGGACGGCCAGATCGAGCTTCAGGGGGATCACCTGGCGACGGCGGAGTCGGCCTTGCAGGCCATCGGCTACAAGACGCGCCGGGGCTGATGTTCGAAATAGAGGAATCAGGGGGCCGGCCGGCGTTCTTGACGCCCTCGACGGCCCCCGCGAGACTGGTCCGGATCCGAAGGACCGCGAGGCGTGCGTCGTCCGGGCCTCATCACCGATACCATCCACGAGATTTGCAATGCTCGCCGCAGTCAATCACGTCACAGCCATGCCCGTGATGCTAGGCGTCTTGGCCATACTGGCCATCGCCTATCGCTACTATAGCGCCTTCCTGGCCGCGAAGGTCGCGGCGCTCGACGACTCGAGGCCGACCCCCGCCCACACGAACTACGACGGCCAGAACTTCCACCCGACGAATCGCTGGGTCCTCTTCGGGCACCACTTCGCCGCGATCTCGGGCGCGGGCCCGCTGATCGGCCCGGTGCTGGCGATCCAGTTCGGCTATCTCCCCGGCCTGATCTGGCTGGTGGTCGGCGTCTGCCTCGCCGGCGCGGTGCAGGACATGATGGTGCTGGCGGCCTCGGTGCGACGGGGGGGCCAGAGCCTCGCCGGCATCGCCAGGCAGGAACTCGGCTCGATCGCGGGGATCGCGACGACGATCGCGATCCTCTACATCATCATCATCGCCCTGGCGGGCCTGGGGATCGTCGTGGTGAAGGCCCTCGGCGGCGAGCAGGTCGCAATGAAGCCGAACTCGGTTCTGATCTATCCTGAGGGGGCCCCGCTCGAGAAGATCATCCGACCGGGGGCTCCCACGGTCTATCCGGTGCCCGAAGGCTCGAAGTACCAGTTCGGCGAGGGGAAGGACGAGACCCTCGAATTCAACGAGTCGTTCCGCCTCTCCGTCCCCTCGGGCACGGCCATCAAGGGGAACGGCGACAAGCCCGGCTTCGTCCTGCCCAAGGGGGCGACGCGGATCGTCCCGGGCAGCTCATGGGGGATGTTCACCATCGCCTGCACGGTGCCCATCGCGCTGTTCGTGGGCTGGTACATGTACCGGTTCCGCAAGGGGAAGGTGGTCGAGGCGTCGATCATCGGGGCGATCGCGGTGCTGGCGGCGACCGTCGCGGGGGCCTCGATCCCCCACTCGCCGCTGGAGAAGTATTTCTCGCTGAGCCGGGACTGGACGATCGGCGTGATCGCGGCCTACGGCTTCATCGCCTCGGTCCTGCCCGTCTGGCTCCTGCTCTGCCCGCGCGACTACATCTCGAGCTTCCTCAAGATCGGCACGATCGCGGTGCTGGTCCTCGGCGTGATCGTGGCGAACCCGGCCCTCGAAGCCCCCGCGATCAACCACCAGTTCCAGAGCGGCGGCGGGCCTTATTTCGACGGGCCGATCTTCCCTTACGTCTTCATCTGCATCATGTGCGGCGCGATCTCGGGCTTCCACGCCCTGGTCTCGTCGGGCACGACGCCCAAGATGGTCGACAAGGAAGGGCAGATCCGGATGATCGGCTACGGCGCGATGCTGATGGAAGGCCTCGTCGGCGTCGTCGCCCTGATCGCCGCGGCAGCGCTCCCCAATTCGATGTATTACGACATCAACATCGACCTCGCCAAACGCCCGCAATATACGCAGGCGCTCAAGGCGATGGCGGCCGACCACGACGGGCATGCCGGCGAGGAGAGCGAGCTGGTCGTCATGGAGAGGAACGTGCAGGAATCGCTGCACGGGCGGAGCGGAGGCGCGGTGACGTTGGCCGTCGGCATGGCCCGGATCTTCTCCAAGGCGATCCCCAACGTCGATTGGTTGATCAAGTACTGGTATCACTTCGCGATCATGTTCGAGGCCCTGTTCATCCTCACCACGATCGACACGGGGACGCGCATCGGCCGGTTCCTGGTGCAAGAGTTCCTCGGCAAGATCTGGAAGCCCCTGGGCAATCTCGACTCATTGCCGGCCTCGATGTTTGCGACGGCCCTCGTCGTCTTAGGGTGGGGCTACTTCATCTGGTCGGGAACGGTCGCGACGATCTGGCCGATGTTCGGCATGGCCAACCAGTTGCTCGCGGTGATCGCCCTCTGCGTCGTCACCACGGCCCTGATCAACTCGGGCCGGGGTCGCTACGCCCCGTTCACGCTATTGCCGATGCTCTTCGTCGCCACGACGACGACGACGGCCGGCTATTACGAGATCACCGGCAAGTTCATGAAGATGGTCAAGTCGAGCGAGACCGCCCTGCAAGGCTGGCTCAACATCGGCCTGACCGTCATGCTCCTGACCTGCGTCGCCGTGATCCTGACCGCCGCGGTGGTCAAATGGATCCAGGCCTCGACCCGCAAACCGACCACCGAGCCGGTCGCCTCCTGAGCTTGGACGATCGAGCCGCCAACGAAAAACGACTCGCCCGGATGTGTATCCGGGCGAGTCGTTTTCGCATTCGAACCATCAAGCTCTCGAGCCGAGGCGTCAGGCGATCTCGTCGGCCACCAGGCTTGCCTCGGGCTTCTTGTGCCCGATGACGCTGTGGCGGGCGCCATAAACGAAGTAGATCACGAGCCCGATGGCCATCCAGACGACGAGCCGGACCCAGGTATCGAGTGGCAGGCCCGACATCAGGAAGAAGGAGAAGATGGCCCCGAGCGGGGCGGTGACCCACACGGCCGGCGTCTTGAACGGACGAGCGACGTCCGGCTGCGTGATCCGGAGGACCAGCACGCCGATGCAGACGACGGCGAAGGCGAACAGCGTCCCGATCGAGACCAACTCGCCGACGATGCTGATCGGCAGGAGGGCTGCGGAGATCATGACGACAAACCCGGTGATGATCGTCGTGATGTAAGGGGTGCCGAACTTGGGGTGGATCTTCGAGACGATGGGGGGCAGCAGGCCGTCGCGAGACATAGTATAGAAGATGCGGGGCTGGCTCAGGAGCATGACCAGTACGACCGAGCTGAGGCCCGCGATCGCGCCGAGCTTGATGATGGGGGCCAGCCACTTCAGGCCGATGGCGTCGATGCCGACGGCGATGGGGTCGGGGACGTCGAGCTGCTTGTAGTTCACGACCCCGGTCAGCACGAAGGCGACCAGGATGTAGAGGATCGTGCAGATGACCAGCGACCCGAGGATGCCGATGGGCATGTCGCGCTGGGGGTTCTTCGCTTCCTGGGCCGTCGTCGAGACCGCGTCGAACCCGATGAAGGCGAAGAAGACGACTCCCGCACCTCGGAGGATGCCGCTATACCCATACTTCCCGAACTCGCCCGCGTTCGGCGGGATGAACGAGCCGCCCCAGTTGGCGGTGGAGACGTAGCCGATCCCCGCGGCGATGAACAGGAGGACGATCACGACCTTGATGACGACGATCGCGTTGTTGACGCGGGCCGACTCCTTGATCCCCACGACCAGCAGGGCCGTGACCAAGGCGACGATGAGCATCGCGGGCAAGTTGACGTAGGCCTGGGAGTGGGCGAATCCCTGCCATTCCACCGAATGCTTCTCGAACAGCTCCTTGACGCCCGAGAGGGCCGTCCAGCCGGAGGCCAGGTGGAGCTTGTCGGCGATCGCCTGCGGCACGTTGATCATCTCGGTCCCCGGCGCATTGGCGAAGTGGGGCGGGATCTCGATGCCGAAGGTGTGCAGGAAGCTGACGACGTAGCCGGACCAGCCGATGGCCACGGTCGTCGCGCCCAGCGAGTATTCCAGGATGAGGTCCCAGCCGATCAGCCAGGCCACGAATTCGCCCATGGTCGCATAGGCATACGTGTAGGCGGAGCCGGCGATGGGGACGGTCGAGGCCATCTCGGCGTAGCAGAGGCCCGCGAAGGCGCAGGCGATGCCGCCCAGGACGAACGAGAGGGCGATGGCCGGGCCCGCATTCGACGCCGCGGCGTGCCCCGTCAGCACGAAGATACCCGCACCGATGATTGCGCCGATGCCAAGCATGGTCAGGTCGAACGACGTCAGGGCTCGCTTCGGCCCCCCCTCATCGCTCGCTTCCGCCTCGGCCTTGAGGGCCGCGATCGACTTCCTCGCAAACAGATTCGACATCATTGCCTCTCGTGAGATTCGCGTCGCGTAACCCTGGCCTTGGCATCGGATCGGAAAATCGCAAAGCGGCCGGGCGCCGGCCCGATCGGGGCCAGGCGCCAGCCGGCATGATCATCGCGAAGTGGGCTTCGCGATCTCGAATCAGGGCAGTTCCTGCACTTCGACCTTGCGGATGTCGACCTGGCTGCCCGGGTCGTGCTGCTGGAAGGCGAAGTGGCCCTTGGTGTACGTGTTCTTCTCGTCGACGAAGTCGACGACCTTCTTGCCGTTGACCTTGATCGTGATGTGGTTGCCGACCGCCTCGATCTCCTGGGTGAACCAGGTATCGGGGGGGACGAGCTGCTCCTTGACGGCGACGAAGCTGTAGAGCGTGCCGGTGCGGAGCGGGTCGGTGTGCGAGCTGTTGACCTGCGCCTCGTACCCGTGGGGGAAGCCGGGCTCCTTCTTCGTGCGGAAGTACATGCCCGAGTTCGCCTTATCGGCGATCTTGACTTCGCAGCGGTAGCGGAAATTCTTGTAGTCGCCGCGGGGGCTGAACAGGTGCGAGGCCGGGCCCGAGCCGTGCAGGGCGCCGTCGACGACCTTCCACTGGCCGGTCGTGCCGTCGGCGGTCGTCCAGCCGCCGAGCGTCTTGCCGTCGAACAGCGAGACCCACTTGCCTTCCGACTTCTCCTCGGCGCGGACGAGGCCGACCGAGATGACCCCCAGGGCCAATCCGCAGGCGATTGGAATCAGTCGCTTCATGGAGTGAAATCCTCAACGTAGCTGGTGGAACCTTGGACGGAACGCATTCCAGGACGCGGCCCCTCGGCCGATCGAACTCGAAGTATGTGAGTGCGCTCCCCTGGCATCGCGAATGTAAACTCGAAACGTGGCGAGTGGCTAGGGGTTAGTGGTGAGATGCACCCCAAGTTTTCGCGAACAACCTCCCTCTCGACGCGAGTCGCATCGATGCCGGCGCAGACCTCTCCGCTCGATCAAACCATGCCGGGGCTCCGATCACGCCGCCGGTTCGACCCGGCCCGCCCCCTGCCCGACCCCCTGCTCGCCCGGATCCTCTCCCTGGCGGCCCTGGCCCCGTCCTGGAACGACCTCCAGCCCGCCCGCTTCCTCATCGTGGGGGACGAGCGGAACCGGAGGCGGCTGCGGACCTGCGTCTTCGACCGCCGCGAGATCGTCGACGCCCCGGTCGTTGTGATCGTCCTGGGATACCTCTACCCCCACGAGACCTACCTCGAACGTTTCCTCGCCGAGCGGCTCGGGCTCGGGCAGATCACCCCCGACGAGGCCGCCCGCATCCGGATCATGACCCGGCGGAAGATGGAGCGGGTCGACGACCTCAAGGCCTGGTCGGGACTCGCCGCCCATCGCGCCGGGTCGGCGCTGCTGATCGCCGCCGAATCGCTGGGGGTGGCCTCGGCCCCGGTCGAGGAATTCGACCCGGCCAAGGTCTCGAAGGCGTTCGGAATCCCCGACGACCACACGCCTTGCGCCCTCGTGGCGCTCGGCTACGAGCTCGAGGCGGAACCGCCGCCCCCCCGGCTCGCTCTCCGCGACCTCTGCTATCGCGAGCACTTCGGCCAGCCTTGCGACCTCTGAGGAA
The DNA here is from genome assembly GCF_049331405.1 of Singulisphaera chitinilytica. Lineage (NCBI taxonomy): Bacteria > Pseudomonadati > Planctomycetota > Planctomycetia > Isosphaerales > Isosphaeraceae > Singulisphaera > Singulisphaera chitinilytica. The sequence continues at coordinate 2,007,056 of NZ_CP186274.1, read as the reverse complement.
CCGACCCATCCCGGCGGCAAGGACGCCCAGGAAGGCCCCGCCCAATCCCCCCTGGATTGAGCAGGTGATCACGCTTGAAGGACACCTGGAATCCACGATGCGTCGGCTTCGCTTGACCGTTCGCCGCGGTGGCATGTAAGATGCCGTGGGGGATGGGGTTTCGTGCCTGATTATTTAGAGGTCATCCCCGGTCCGGCCTCGCCTCGACGGTGGAAACGAAGGGATTGGAACGAGGATGAAAGAAGAGACGCACGCCACCCTGAAGCATCAGTACGACCACCAGATCCCGACGGTGATCCACCACCCCGAGGACGACCTGCCCCTGCTCGCGCGTTGGCTGCGTTACGTCACCGAGGATCGCGGCCGCTTCTTCGCCTTCCTCGGCGTCGTCGTGGCGTTCGTGGTCGGCCTGACGTTCCTGTCGAGCGGGATCTCGGTCCGCAGCACGACGACCGACGAGGCCTGGGTCGAGCTGCAGACGGCGAAGACCGGGGCCGAACGCGAGAAGGTCGCCGAGAAATTCCCGAACACCCCGGCCGGCCAGTGGGCCCTGCTCCAGGCCGCGACCGACTTCTACAACAAGGGCTTCAGCGACCTGCCCGCCAACCGCGACGTCGCCCTGCCTGACCTGAAGAAGGCCCTCGGCCTCTTCGAGAAGGTCATCGAGAAGGCCCCCAAGGATTCGGCCCAGGCCCGCGCCGCGATGTACGGGAAGGCCCAGACGCTCGAGGCCCGCAACGAGATCGACAAGGCCATCGCCCAGTATGACCTCGTCGCCAAGGAGTATGCCGGCACGAATGAGGCGAAGCAGGCGACCCGCCAGGCCGAGCTGCTCCGCAAGCCCGGCAGCGTGAGCTTCTACAAGGAACTCTATGCGTACAAGGCGACCGAGACCGTCCTGCCGCCCCTCGGTGAAGGGAACCTGAACCTGCCGCTCGGCGGCCCGAGCCCTCTCGACGGGGTAAACCCGCTCGGCGGCCCGAACCCGCTCGGCTCGCAGTTGATGTTCCCCCCGCCGCCGCCGACCCCGCCCACCGGCGGCAAGCCCGAGGCGCCGGCCAATGCGGAACTGCCGGTGAACCCGTTCGTGCCCCCGCCGCCACCGGCCTCGACGCCTGCCCCGGCCCCGGCCGAGCCGGCCGCCAAGCCCGCGGCCGAGATGCCCGCCCCGGCCCCCACATCGGCCCCGGCTCCGACTGAGCCCGCGCCCAAGGCTGAGACGCCAGCCCCGGCGCCCGCTCCCACGCCGGCTCCGACCGAGCCCGCTCCGAAGGCCGAGACGCCGGCCCCCGCGCCGAGCCCGGCCCCGGCTCCCGCCGAGACGCCCAAAGAGAGTCCCGCGGCCAAGCCCGAGCTGCCGTCGGACGTGTTCGCCCCCAAAGACGCACCTTCCCCCGCTCCCGCCCCGGCGCCGGACGCGAAGGAGAAGGCCGAGAAGCCTTGAGCGAGCCCGGGCTCAATGCCCGGCTCGGTGATGATATGTCCCCGCCAGAGCTGTCCACCACTCCATCCGAATTCCAGGTCAAGGCTCGGATGGAGGGCAAGCGCCTCGACGCGTACCTCGCGAGCCGCTACACCGACTATTCCCGCAGCGTCATCCAGAAACTGATCGACGCCCAGGCGGTCCTCATCAACGGCCAGCCGACCAAGGCCTCTTACCGGGTCAGGCTCAATGATGAGGTCCGCATCTGGCTACCCGAGCTCGGCGACGACGCCCCGAAGCCGGAAGACATCCCGCTCGAGGTGATCTACGAGGACGAGGCCCTCACGGTCGTCAACAAGCCGCCGAACATGGTCGTCCATCCGGCCAAGGGGAACTGGAGCGGGACCCTCGTCAACGCCCTCCAGTTCCACTACGACACGCTTTCGAACGTCGCCGGCGAGAACCGGCCGGGGATCGTCCACCGGCTCGACCGCGACACGACCGGGCTCCTGATCGTCGCCAAGGACGACCTGGCCCATCGCAAGCTCTCGGGCTATTTCGAGCAGCGGACGATCCACAAGGAATACCTCGCGCTCGTCTACGGCGTCCCCACGCGCGACAGCGACTACGTCGAGCGACACATCGGGTTCCACCCGACCGTCCGCGAGAAGATGGCGATCCGCCTGCCGGAAGACGGCGGCAAGGAAGCCACGACCTTCTATGAGGTCCTCGAGCGCTTCCAGGGCTACGCCTTCGTCCGGTGCAAGCCGGCGACCGGGCGGACCCACCAGATCCGCGTCCACCTCACGCACGTCGGCCACCCGATCCTGGCCGACAAGGCCTATTCGGGGCGAGAGCGGATCACCCTGGCGGACCTCGCAGGGGCCCAGGCTGCCGACGGGGAGCAGGTCCTTATCGCCCGCCAGGCGCTGCACGCCCATCGCCTCCGGTTCCCGCATCCGCTCACGCAGGAGGACATCGACCTGACGGCCCCCCTGCCCCAGGACATGTCCATGACCCTGGAGGCCCTGCGCACCCATCGTCGCCAGGGCTGATCGCTCACCAGCGCTCGCCGTACTCGGTGCTCTTCTTGGCGTGCCAGTCCGCCTTCCTGTTGCTCTCCTCGAGCCTGTGCTTGAGGTCGGCGACCTTGGCGCGAAGCTCGTCGGACGGCTCCTTCTCGAGCTGGGCCTCGGCCTCGTCGATCGCCTCGCGGAAGGCGAGCGCCTCTTCCGAGTAGCGCGACTCGAGCTTCGAATGCTCGGAGGAGAGCCGCATGAAGTTCGAGTGTCGCCAGGCGTAGCCCACGACCAGCACCAGGGCGAGCACCGCCAGCGCGCCCGAGATCCAGAAACGCCGCTCCTGCTCCCGCTCGATGTCTTCGACCAACGCGGGGTCGGGGCCTGCCTGCGGTACGAGCCCCCGGCCTCGCTTGTTCTTCACGAGGGTCGAGAGGGTTTCGGTCTCCTCCGCGGCGATCTCGTCGTCATCCTGCGTCGAGGACCGCATCCGGATCATGACGAGCCCCAGGGCGATCGGCAGGACGGGGAAGACGAGCATCGCGCCGAGCGCCCACTCCCCCTTCGACGTCGTCACGACCTGGATCAGGAGGGCCGAGAGGATCCCCGCCGAGGCCAGCAGCAGGAGGACCTGCGTCCTGCTGAAATACCGCGCGACAAGGAGCAGGATGAACCCGAGATAGAGGGCATAGCAGAGGATCCAGGCCACCACGAACTGGACCTCGCCGCTCCCCCCCTTGATCGAGTTGACCGTGGCGACCAACCCGCAGGCCCCGCCCACGGCGCCGATCATCGCCATGATCTGGCCGAGGCTCAGCGTCGACGATCGGCCCTCGGTTCCGCCTCGATTCATCGCCCCTCTCCCCGATCGCGCCAGTGTGCTCGACTCAAATCGAGGCTATCCCCAACGCGAACGGGGAGCAACAGAAAGCCATCCGACAAATCGTCGGGTCAGACGATGTTGCGGACGAGCCCCCCATCGACCCGGAGCGTCGCCCCATTGATGGCCGAGGCCCTCGGGCTGGCGATGAAGGCGACGGCGTCGGCGATCTCGCCCGGCCGGATGAGCCGCTGGATGAGCGAGGTCGGGCGGTTCTCCTGCATGAATCGGCGCTCGGCCTCCTCGGGCGAGGCGCCGGGGAAGACGTCGCCGATGAACTTCTGCACGCCCTCGGTCAGCGTCGAGCCGGGCAGGACCGTGTTCACGGTGACGGCCGTCCCCTTCGTCAGTTCAGCGAGGCTCCTCGAGATCGAGAGCTGCATCGTCTTCGTCGCGCTGTAGTGCGCCATCTCCGGCGCGGGGCTGACGCCCGACTCGCTCGAGATGAAGATGATCCGCCCCCGCCCTCGCCGGATCATGCCCGCGAGATAGTGACGGCTCAGGCGCACGCCGCTCATGATGTTGACCTCGAAGAGGCGCCGCCAGGCCTCGTCCGTCTCGTCGAAGAACCCGACGGCCTCGTAGATCCCGAGGTTATTCACGAGGATGTCGACATCAGGGACGGCGGCGATGGTCGCGGCGGCCCCTTCCGCGTTGCCGTTGTCGGCCGCGAGCGGCACGAGGTCGGCGCCGGGCACCTTCGCCTTGATGGCCCCGACGGCCTTGCCCACGCCGGCGGCGGTCCGGCCGTTGACGATGACCCTCGCCCCTTCGGCGGCGAGCGCCGTGGCGATCGCCTCGCCGATCCCGCCCGTCGAGCCGGTCACCAGCGCGGTTTGCCCCTTCAGTTGCAGATCCATCGACGCCCTTCCCCTCGTTTTTCCGTATCGATCGGCGCGCCGGGTTCGCGGCGCCTCGCCGATCTTCCACGTCTCTGTTACTCGGCGACGACGCCGGACATCCCGCCGCGACGAATCCCGTCGATCTGATCCACGTGTCAATTCGTGAATTCAGGGCAAATACTGTCATGAAAGCGATCAAAGATGCATCGCCAGGCTGGCTTCCTCAGGAGCCGAGCGGTTCCACCGATCGGATGGGATCTCCGCAACGGGGGCACGGGGCTCCTGCCCCGTCGAGCGGGAGGTCGACGGAGACGAATTCGCCGCATTTCGGGCAGATCCCGCTGCATTCGCCGACGCCGCTCTGCAAGGCGTGCTCACGCTTCCCGGATCGCTGCATCGGCGCCGGGACCAGGCGGGTGATCTTCCTGGCGAAGGATTCGAACGAGAGTCCAAGCATCGGACGAGACCTCCTCGTGGCTTCGAGATATCCGAGATCGATCGTGATCCTGGACTCATTCGTCAGAATAGCCGCGATCTTGAGCGACCGGCAATCGTCCCAGTTTGAGCAAAGTGTCGAACATGCCGATGCGAACCGCATGGTCCTTCGCGGCGATAACCTTTCCCGGCGGAAGGGTTAACCCTGATGTCGGCCCCGGCCCGGTACGCTACAATGATGCATGGTTGAGAACGAACGCGCGACGAACCGGATCGAACGAAATACGACACGACACAGAGCCTCGAGCCGAGGGAGAGCGACCATGACCCGCGGATCGTTTTGGTTGGCAGTGTGGGGAGCCTTGCTCGTCGGGGCGCTGGGGGCGTCGGCCTTCGCCGCGGAGCCGACTGGCGTCACGGATATCCCCGAGCCGTTCGTCCGATTCGAGCACATGGCGGGGAGCTGGAAGGGGACTGGGGCCGCGACGGCGAACAAGATCAAAGGGTGGCCCGAGACGCACCTCTGGGCCTGGAAGTTCGTCAACGGCACCCCCACCGGGATGACCCTGGAATGGAAGGGGGACAAGGGCCTTGCGAAAGGGTTCCTGTCGTATGACCCGAAGGCGAAGCAGTATCGCCTCGAAGGGAGCGATGCCTCCGACAAGCCCGCCGTCTTCGCGGGGGCGATGGACAAGATGGGCAAGGCCCTCGTCCTCACCCGAGCCAATCCAACCGAGGGGGGCAAGGACCGGCTCACGATCCGGCTCAACAGCAACCTGATCCGGTACACCCTGGAATTCGACCACCAGGAGCCGGGTGCCCCGCAGTTCAAGCGGGTCATCGAGGTCGGCCTGACGAAGGAGGGGGAATCGTTCGCGGCCGGCGGCTCGTCGTCCGACCTCCCCAAGTGCATCCTCACCGGCGGCGCGGCGACGATGACCGTCAGCTACCAGGGCAAGTCGTACCCGATCTGCTGCTCGGGCTGCCGCGACGAGTTCAACGACAACCCCGAGAAATACGCCAAGAAGGCGGCCGAGATGGCCGCGGCCGACGGCGGCAAGCCCGACGCCAAGCCCGCGGCGAAGGTCGGCAAGGATGACGGCTCGTTCGACGGCCTCGACGATGAAGAACCCGCCACGAAGTCCGCGATGCCGAGCCCGACCGCCAAGCCCAAGGCCAACAGCGAGCCCGCGAAGCCGAAGGCGGATGCCGCCGCCGGCAAGTCCGACGCGAAGGCCGCCTCGCAGCTCAAGCTTGGACAGAATCTGGAGAAATCCGGCAAGACGGCCTCGGCGCTGAAGTATTACCAGCAGGTTGTCAAGGATTTCCCCGATACCCCGCAGGCGAAGACGGCCTCGGCCCGGATCAAGGCACTCCAGGGCAAGTGATCGCCGATTTCGGCTCCTGCGATACGAAACGAAAGGGCGAGTCGGCCGGGCTGATGACCGGCGACTCGCCCTTTCGCGTTAGACGAGCGCGTCAGGCCTCCTGCGCCCTCGGCGAGATCCTGATGTCGAGGCCGATGCTGGTCGTGCGGATGTCCCAGTCGTCGCGGTCCCACCCGATGATGATGCCGGAGGCCTCGAGGCGGTCGAACATCTGCTCGACGTAGGCGGGGACCCGGTCCTCATACTCGGTGACGAGGTCGAGCTTGCGACCCAGGAGGTTGAAGAGGCCTCGGATCGTGGCGGGGCCCTTCTCCGCAATCTTCCTCTGCCCCTCGGGCGAAGCGGGGTCGGGGCCTTCGAGGGTCAGTTGCATCGAGCGGATCAGCTTGCCGAGCTGGCCGAACCAGGTGTCGCGGAAGCCGAAATACTCCTTGTGGATGATCTGGACCTCGCCGTTGCGGACGATCGCCGCCTGGTAGACGGCCTCGAGGTAGTTCTCGCCGTAGTCGGTCTGGAAGGCGATGTTCACGGCCTTGGCCAGGTGCTGGAGGGCACCCTTGACGCCGATGGTCTCGGGATCGACCTGGAGCCCCATGTCGCGGAGGCTGCCGGCCTTCCTCGCCGTGACCGTTCCGCCGCCGTCAGCCTGGACGGCCACGCCCAGGCCGACATCGCCGGAGGTGTTCTGGTTCGCCGTGACGGAAGGCGCACCCGGCAAGGGGACGGATGCCAGGCGGTTGGGTGCGGGGCGGCTCGCCGCCTTCGGAGTGGCGGGCTTGGCCGGCGCGGGCTTGGCGGCCGCGGGCGGGGGAGTTGGCTCGGGACGCTTCGACCCTTTCGGCGGTTGCGGGGGCATTGAGCAGGCTCCGAGGCTTCGACGAAAACCCAGCTAAACGTCTTCGGCCATCATCATAACGTCGATCCGAGGATCGCGAGAGTCACCAGATGGCCCCTCTTTCCTCATTCAAACCTCGCGCCAACGCTGGCGGCGACGCTCCAGCAAACGCTCGATGAAGGTCTCGTATTCGGAAACGTCGCGACGGTGTTTCGGATCCCAGCGCCTTCCCTTCTCGTTGTTGCATTCCCAGTGGACGACCGCCAGGTTCTCGAGTTCCTCGGAGCCCCCCCGGCCACGAGCCCGGATGTGTTCAAGTGTCGCCCCTTCGCCAGTGCCGGCATCGAAGGCGATCGGCCCGTTGCAGATCAGGCACTTGCCCACCCAGAGATCCCCCTTGAGCGTGAAGGTCCGGTCCGTCTTCGCCGCCAGGGCCAGCTTGTCGACCGTCTTCATGCCGGGCTCGCCTCCAAGATCCTCAGCCTGTCTCCAGTTCCGATCCCTTGCGCGACCCTCGCAACTTCCAAAAAGTTCGAGGTCGACCCACAAGTCCCGTTGAGATTCGCCGGGACGTCTCGGATCTTCATGGGCGAATGTCCGCGATGTGTCCGACCGGGTCGAGGGTCCCGTCCTAGAAAGCCAGGGAACCTCTCCCGGGCCTGGAAAACTGGGGGCTTGAAAAAAGGAGGTCGCCAACCGGGGAGAACGGTAGCTATGATCGTGCCAACTCTCAGATAGAGGAAGTTTGGTTCCGAACTTGGTTCCCCCTCCTACCCATTGAAGGTGAATCCGTGTCTTCACCCGCCAAGACTCCGCTCCCGCCGCTGGCCCTGGGTGTCTGCAGTTGGAGCCTGCAAGTCGGCAGCATCGCCGAATTGAAGCGGTTCCTCGACGAGTTGGGGATCAACCTCGCCCAGGTGGCCTGCGGCGACCCGCACCACGCCAGCTGGGAAGAAGGGGACTCGATGCCGGAGGTCGCCCTGGCCTCGGGCATCCAGTTCACCGGGACGATGCTCGGCTTCCCCGGCGAGGACTACACGACCCCGCAGACGATCAAGGCCACCGGCGGATTCGGCGACCCGGCCGATCGGCCCGAGCGGATCTCTCGCCTGCGCTGGGCGCTCGACCGGACCGTGGCCCTCGGCCTGACCGACATGATGCTCCACGCCGGGTTCCTGCCCGAGGTCGACGACCCCGACCGCTCCTCACTCCTCGACACCCTGGCCCAGGCCGGGCAATATGCGCAGGAGAAGGGGATCACCCTCGCCTTCGAGACCGGCCAGGAGACGGCGGACCTGCTCCGCAGGACCCTCGACGACCTCAAGGCTCCGAACCTCAAGGTGAACTTCGACCCGGCCAACATGCTGCTCTACGACATGGGGGACCCGATCCGCGCGGTCGAGATCCTCGCCCCAGACATCCGCAGCGTCCACGTCAAGGACGCCAAGCGGCCCACGATCCCGGGCAACTGGGGCCAGGAAGTGCCGCTCGGCGAGGGCGAGGTCAACATCAAGGCCTTCGTCCAGACCCTCAAGAAGGTCGGATATACCGGCCCGCTCGTCGTCGAGCGCGAGGTCGGCGACCAGGCCGGGCGGTTCAAGGACGTGAAGCACGGGCTCAACTACCTGCGCGAGTGCCTCGCCGGTTGATGACCCTCGGATGACATCCTCCTCCCAAGGGCCGTCCCATCGACGGCCCTTGGGAATTCTCGGGCGCATTGGCGACGAGTTCGGCCCTCGATTTGCTCATCGAAGACTCTCGAGCGGCGCGGAGGGGTTCTTCGCCCGCCCGGACCATTCGACCAGAGGGAACGACACATGACGCCGAAATTTGCAAGCCTGAGTGCCGCCGTTCTGGGGTTGGCCCTGGCAACCAACGCTTTCGCACAAGACCCCAAGGACGTCCCGCAGGAAGAGACCAAGAGCACCAGCGAGATCGTGGGCGAGAAGGTCAAGAACGCCGTCCAGAGCATCGAGCGGGGCGCCAAGGACGCCGGCGACGCCGTGCGCGGCCAGTACAACAAGATGCGGACATCCATTCATGACATGGGCGTCGCGGGCCGGATCTACGGCCGGATCCACTGGGACAAAGCCCTCGCCGACGCCAAGATCGACGTCGACGTCACCAAGAACGGCGTCGCCACGCTGACCGGCACGGTCGCCGACGCCAAGCTGAAGGCCAAGGCCGCCGACCTTACCCGCGACACTGTGGGCGTGACTAGCGTGGTCGATAAGGTCGTGATCTCGCCGACCACCACCATCAACGACGCCCCGGCCCCCGTCTCCGTCGACCCTAAGTGATCGTCAGGGACGAAACGGCCACCTTGAAGTTTGCGTGAAGATGTCTCGTCGTCTTGAAAATCCTGCAAAAAAAGATGGCCCGCCCCGATCTTGGGGCGGGCCATCTTTTTTTGCACTTCGACCAGATCGATTGGGATCTTGATATCCAGGATATCGCGATCCCTGGAACTCGGAGCCCTCTCGTCATCGAGGCTTCGGCCCCTCGTTCCCCGCCGACCCGGCCTCGGCTCAGCTCACGACCGAGTCGACGACGCGGGCGAGTTCCTTGCCGGCCTCGGTCAGGCCATAGAAATTGTGCTTGCCCGAGCGCCTGGGCTCGATCAGGCGGCCGTGGCGCAGGAGGGCGAGGTGGTGGCTGACGGCCGGCTGGCTCTGCGTGCCGAGGTCGGCGCAAAGTTCCGACACATTTCGCTCTTTTTCATTCAGGAGCATGAGAACTTGGAGACGTGTCGGGTCGGAGACCTGCTTGAGGAGGTCGGCTACACGGCGAATCTCCGCCGTGGGTCGGGCTGCCGCGGCCGCCGCCTTGGAGGCCTTCGAAGACGCGCCGGAGGCCTTCGGAGAGGGGGATTTGGTCGAAGAAGGGGCCATGGAATTCCTCAAACCGTGTGAAATCGCGTAGATATCAAATCAAGAGAGTGTGAACGAACCAAGTGTTCGATTGCGGGATAGGATCGGGGGGGATTATGGTTCGCTTTCTCTTATAATAGGATATTGTCTTATGAGGTCAACCCCGCGTGACCAAGACTCCGTGAGAATTCGTTGAAAACCATCTCGAGGCGGGACACATCCTCGATATCGTGAGGATTGAACGGGTTTTGATCGCGCGGGGCGAGGGGCGCACGCGGGACAATTGCGCTTGTGGATCCCCCGCGTTTGCCGTTAGAGTAGATGGCCTAGCGGGCCTGGGGATTCCCCGAAGAACCGTCGCCGCCGTCGGGATCATAGGCCGAAGGCGGCGTTCTCTTGCGCCGAGATCTGTGACTGATGTCCGTGATCACCCCCGCGATGACCGACCTGGCTTTTCAGCAGTGCATCAACCCGTCCTGCCGGGCGACCTTCGCCGTCGGCCAGACGTGCTTCGCCTGCCCGGAATGCGGTGACCTGCTCGACGTCGTCTACGAGTGGGACCGCCTGCCCGTGCCTAAACGGCTGAGCGAGATCGAAGCCAGGTGGTCCGATCGCCTCAACCCCCTGAACTTCTCCGGCGTCTGGCGGTTCCGGGACCTGCTCCCGTTCGCCCCCGACGAGTCGATCGTCACCGTCGGCGAAGGGCAGACCCTGCTCCAGACGGCCGACAAGGTCGCCCAGTACGTCGGCCTCAACGCGGGGAACCTGAAGCTCCAGTACGAGGGGATGAACCCCTCCGGCAGCTTCAAGGACAACGGCATGACCGCCGCATTCACCCACGCGAGGATGGTGGGGGCCCATCGGGTCGCCTGCGCCAGCACGGGGAACACGTCGGCGGCGCTCGCGGTCTACTGCTCGGCGACGGACTTCGGCTTCAAGGCGATCATCTTCATCGGCTCGGGCAAGATCGCCTACGGCAAGCTCGCCCAGGCACTCGACCACGGGGCGCTCACGATCCAGATCGTGGGGGACTTCGACGACGCCATGCAGCGCGTCCGCCAGGTGGCCGACCGCCTGAACATCTATCTGATGAACTCGGTGAATCCCTTCCGGCTCGAGGGCCAGAAGACGATCATGTTCCGCGTTTTGGAGGCCCTCGCCTGGGAGCCGCCGGACTGGATCGTCGTGCCGGGCGGGAACCTCGGGAACTCGAGCGCCTTCGGCAAGGCCTTCATCGAGCTGAAGCACCTCGGCCTGATCGACCGGGTCCCCCGCCTCGCGGTCATCAACGCCGCGGGGGCCAAGACCCTCGAGCAGCTCGTCGGTCAGGGGCTTTCCTGGAGCAACGGGCTCCCCGACGCAACCCTGACCCAGGCCTATTACGACAAGCTCGACGCCGACAACCTGAAGGCGTCGACCATCGCCTCGGCCATCGAGATCAACCGGCCGGTCAACCTCAAGAAGTGCCTGCGAGCCCTGGACTTCTGCGACGGCGTGGTCCGCCAGGTCGGCGACCAGGAGATCATGGACGCCAAAGCGAGGGTCGGCTCGGGGGGCCTCGGCTGCGAGCCGGCGAGCGCGGCGAGCGTCGCCGGGGCGAAGCGACTCCGCGAGGAAGGGATCATCGCCCCCAGCGACCGCGTCGTCTGCATCCTCACCGGCCACCAGCTCAAGGACCCGACGGCGACCGTGGCCTATCACGGCACCGACCAGGAGAACTTCGAGAAGGTGCTGGGGAGCCGAGGGGTCCGACGCGCGGGCTTCGCCAACCGCCCCATCATCGTCCCCAACGACCTGGACGACATCATCCGGACGATTGCCCTCTACTCCGAGGCGCAGGCGAAGGGCGGCAAGGACGCCTGATCGAGGGACCTCGCCCCTTGCCCCTCGCTAAACCCCGCAACATCCACGAATGCGCCTCCGTATCCGCGTCAAGGCGGCGTGGGGGCGATCCCATCTTGGAGTTGGCGGAAGCCCGAAGGCGGGGCTATCATAGAGGGCCTTCGGACCCTTGAGCATACAACTTCCCATAGAGAGGCCTACCTCGTCGTGTCCGCACCCGTCCTCAGCATCGGCATCCACGGAGCCACCGGTCGGATGGGCACCCGCCTCATCCAGCTCATCCAGAACGACCCCGCCCTGAAGCTGGGCGCCGCGATCGATCGCGTGGGCCACAAGCAGATCGGCCAGGACGCCGGGGTGGTCGCCGGGGTGGGCGAACTCGGGGTCCCCTTGAGCACGACGCTCGACCGCGACGTCGACGTGATCATCGACTTCTCGCTGCCCGACGGCACGCTCGCCCTGCTGGATACCTGCGTCGCCCGCAAGATCCCGCTCGTGATCGGCACCACCGGCTTCGAGCCCGAGCAGAAGAAGCGGATCGAGGCCGTCGGCGACAAGATCCCCGTGCTGCTCTCCCCCAACCTGAGCCGCGCGGTGAATCTGCTGATGAAGCTCGTCGGCGAGGCCGCCCGCGCCCTGGGCGATTCGGCCGACATCGAGATCGTCGAGCGGCACCACCACTTCAAGAAGGACGCCCCGAGCGGGACGGCCCTGCGCCTGGCCGACATCGTGGCGAAGGCGATCGAGTCGGAGAAGCTCGTGCACGGCCGCCACGGCCTGGTCGGCGAGCGCCCTCGGGGTGAGATCGGGCTCCACGCCCTCCGCACCGGAGACAACCCCGGGGAGCACACGGTCGTCTTCGGCCTGATGGGCGAATGCCTCGAGCTCTCGCACCGGGCCCTCAACCGCGACGGCTTCGCCCGAGGGGCCCTCGACGCCGCCAAGTTCCTCGCCGGCAAGCCCGCGAGGGTCTACACCATGAGCGACCTGCTCGGCTGAGCCTCGTCGCCAACGACCTTCGACCGAGGATCGACCCGCCATGGCCGTCTGCGAGCAAGGTTACCTCTGCGAAGTCTGCGGCGAGGACGTCGGAGACATCACGGACTCCGACCTCTACCTGCGCTACGTCCTGGGCGAGGTCGATCCCGAGACGCTCCACGTCCAGCCGGAGCGACACCTGCGCTGCAATCCCACGGTGGCGCAGTTCATCGTCTCCGAGCGGTTCCCGGCGGTCGTCGTCGAGGGCCCGTTCGCCAAGGCCGAGCTCGACCCCGAGTTCGTGGCCGAGGAGGAACGGCGGATCACCCGAGGGTTCGACCGCCTGATCGAATTGGCCGGCCAGGACGTCCCCATCCACGAATATCCGCTCCCCGAGGTTCGGGCCCGCTGGCAAGGCCCCGGCGACGCCGAGGGCCCCTCCCCCTCCCCCGCACGCTCGGGTTCGACAGACCGCCCCGGTCCCCATCATCACAGGACGGAATGAGCACCATGTCGAGTCCCAGCGAACCCACCGCCGCGGGCCAGCCCGGACTGGCCCCCCAGGTCCGACGGATCCTCTTCCTCGACGACGACCACGAACGGGCCCACGCGTTCCTGAACATGAACCCGGAGGCCATCTGGGTCGAGACCGTCGAGGACTGCCTCGTCCAGCTCGAGAACAAGTGGGACGAGGTCCACCTCGACCACGACCTCGGCGGCGAGCGCTACGTCGACTTCGCGCGCGAGGACTGCGGGATGCAGATCGTCCGCTGGCTCAGCCTCTTCCCCAGGCCGCACCTGAAGCCGACCAAGTTCTACGTCCACAGCCACAACCCGAACGCCGCGAGGATGATGGTCGACCAGATGGAAGGGGCCGGCTTCTACGTCGAGGGACGCTCCTTCGGCTCGGCTGTCCCCTGGTATCGCTCGCAGCCGCTCGAGGCCCGCAGCGAGACCGTGGTTGATAAGGTCGTGAAGGGGATCGCCAGCTTCCTTAATAAGCTGGGTGGCGGGGACTCTCGTTGATCGATCCCGAGAGGTCCAAGCGCGGCCCGACGAGCGATTGAAAGGCCCTCGGGCCCGCCGCAGGGGCGTGAATGCGAGGCCGAAGCTATTCGTAGTCCGCGGGCGTGACCTAGATTACACTTTTGAGCCCATCTCAAGTCCTCCTTAACTTTGTTAAGTCGACCGAGGATCTTCCTCTCGTTGGGCAAGACATTTCGATATCCTCGCCGATCGAGGCATGACGAAACACGAAAGGACAGGCGCCATGAGAACGGTAGTGACGGGTGGGGCGGGTTTCGTGGGCTCGCATCTCTGCGAGCGATTCCTGTCCGAAGGGCATGAGGTCATCTGCGTCGATAACCTCCTGACGGGTCATCGCCGCAACATCGTCCACCTGCTCTCCGACCCCAAGTTCCGCTTCATCGAGCACAACATCTCCGAGCCGCTTGAGATCGACGGCGCCGTCGACAACGTCCTCCACTTCGCCAGCCCCGCGAGCCCGGCCGACTACCTCGCCCACCCGATCCCGACCCTCAAGGTGGGCTCGCTCGGCACGCACAACGCCCTCGGACTGGCCAAGGCGAAGGATGCCCGGTTCCTGCTCGCCAGCACGTCGGAGATCTACGGCGACCCCGAGGTCCACCCCCAGCGCGAGGATTACTGGGGCCACGTCAACTCGATCGGCCCCCGCGGCTGCTACGACGAGGCCAAGCGCTTCGCCGAGGCGATCACGATGGCCTACTACCGCTACCACGGGGTCAAGACCCGGATCGTGCGGATCTTCAACACGTATGGTCCCCGCATGCGCCTCAACGACGGCCGCGTGCTCCCCGCCTTCATGGGCCAGGTCCTTCGCGACGAGCCGATGACCGTCTTCGGCCAGGGGGAGCAGACCCGCAGCTTCTGCTACGTCACCGACCTCGTCGACGGCATCTACCGCCTCCTGCTCTCCGACTTCAACGAGCCGGTCAACATCGGCAACCCGTCCGAGATCACGGTGCTCGAATTGGCCAAGGAGATCATCGCGATGGTCCCGGGCACCAAGAGCACGATCATCTACAAGGACCTCCCCCAGGACGACCCCAAACGCCGCCGCCCCGACATCACCCGAGCCCAGCAGATCCTCGGCTGGAACCCGACCATCGACCGCGCAGACGGCCTCCGTCGCACCCTCGAATACTTCCGCAGCGTCGTCTGAGCCGGCTTGGGTTTAAGCCTCGCGACGATTCAGCACTCAGGGGGGGAGCCGGATGGCTCCCCCCTGCTCATTCGCCACTCCCCACCAGGGTCGGCCGGCGGCGTTGCCATGTTGATTTCGTCGCGAAAATAGGAGCGATCGTCGCCGACGAAGTTCGACGATGCTTCGCTGTCGGCGAGACAGGATTCGGCCGTGTCGCGGGACGACTTTTCAATCAAGGAAAGGTCAACACATCTCAATTTGTCGGCGGCGAGCGGATCATGTTGTCGTCGGGACATCTCGTGAACCATGCGGCCCGAGTCATGTCCGAGGGGGTGGAGAACGATCCGGTTTTTGCTTCGGATCCGTCGCCCGAGATGCTAGGGTCGGAGGTTTCCCGCGCCGGGAGATCCGGCGGCCCCTTCACCGCATGGAATCGGGCGGATCATGAAGTTGTCAGACTGGCTGAAGATCCACGTCCGCTACGCCTTCTATCTCCTCTGGGAATTCCGCTGGCCTCTGGGAGTCTTCTGGACGCTCGTCCTCGGAGGCGGCCTCGTGCTGGTCAACACCTCGACCGGCCAGGGCATGGGGTACGCGAAGGCCTGCTACGGCATCTTCCTCCTGATCTTCCTGGAATCGGCCCTCGAGTTCCCCCCCGAATGGTACCTGCAACCCTTCTTCTTCCTGCTGCCCATCATCGGGCTCGGGGCGGTGGCCGACTCGCTCGTCAGGCTCGCGTTCCTGACCTTCACCAAGAAGAATAACTTACCGGAGTGGCAACGCATGGCGGCCTCGCTCCATCGAGACCATGTCGTGATCGTCGGCATAGGTAAAGTCGGCTACCAGATCCTCAAGGGGATCCTCGCCCTGCGCGAGCCCGTCGTCGCCGTCGAGCGGCCGAATGCGGACTCGAACCTGATCGACGAACTCCTCGACCTGGGCGTGCCGCTGATCCGCGGCGATGGCCGGACGATCAAGTCGCTCGAGCAGGCCGGGGTCCGGCACGCGAAGGCGGTGATCCTGGCCACCAGCGACGACCTGACGAACCTCGACGCCGGCCTGACGGCACGCGACCTCAACCCCGGTGCCCGGATCGTGCTCCGCCTCTTCGACGAGTCCCTGGCCATCAAGGTGAAAGGGGCCTTCGCGATGCCCGCGATCTCGACGGCCAAGGTCTCCGCGCACGCGTTCATCGCCGCGGCCACGGGCCGGAGGGTCTACCAGGAATTCCAACTCGCCGACGAGCAGGTCCACCTGACCGACCTGACGGTCTCCCCCATGGGCAAGCTCGTCGGCGTGACCGTGGGCTCGCTGCAGGCCGGGAACAAGGTCAACGTCGTCATGCATCGCGGGCCGAACGGGGTGGACGTCAACCCCTCGCATTGGGTGACTCTCGAGGCCGGCGACGAGATCCTCGTCATCGCCCGGATCGAGCGCCTGATCGAGCTGGAATGCCTCAATGACAACCGGAGCACCCGCCCGGCGATCGCGACGGAGCCCGCGCCGAAACCCTGATCAAGGGATCGGCCTCAGGGGCCGGATTCATCTCGGCATATCACTGTGGCAGTAGATAAGAGCCTTTCAGGCGATCTGTTTCGGATATTTCGTTCGTTGCGTTTATTTCGTTTGAAGAGTATGCTTACGGCTGGAGGAGAATATCCATGGCAATCGCATCGGACTCCAGTCGACCGACCCAACCTCCTTCGATAGCCGATGCACGGCTTGCCGAGGAAGGCAGCCGTCGACTCTCCATGTTTGAGGTCTCGGAGTCGGCGAGGCCGCTCAGTCTCCGCATCACGGCGGAGGGCACGCGCGAAGAGACCATTACGATCCCTTACGCCGCATACCAGCACTTGAAGGACATTCTGACGGAGATGGCCAAGGGGAATGCCGTCACCCTGGTGCCGATCCATGCGGAACTCACCACTCAAGAGGCCGCCGATCTGCTCAATGTGTCGCGACCATTTCTGGTCAAACAGCTCCAGGAAGGCGTGATCCCCTTCCGCCAGGTGGGGACGCATCGACGTATCCTTTGCAAGGACGTGATGGCCTACAAGGAATCGATGGACCGAGACCGTCTCAAAGCGCTCGTTGAGCTTGCGGCCCAAGCCCAGGAACTGGACATGGGCTATTGATGTGACGGATTTGACGGTCGTCTATGATGGCTGCGTCCTCTATCCGGCGCCGCTACGCGATTTCTTGATGCATGCTGCTCTGACGGATCTGTATCGCGCCAAATGGACTGATCAGATCCACGAGGAATGGATACGCAACCTCTTAAAAAATAGGTCTGACCTCTCGATTGAGCAGCTCACTCGAACGCGGAATTTGATGAACGCCAGCGTGCGGGATTGCCTCGTCACCGGCTACGAAGGCTTAATCCGCACATTGAAGCTGCCAGACCCCGATGATCGACACGTACTCGCCGCCGCGATCTGGGCCCGGGCGGACATCAACGTGACATTGAATTTAAAAGACTTTCCGGATAAGGCCCTGGAACCTTACGGTATCGAGGCGCAGCATCCGGACGACCTCCTCGACAATCAATTCGAACTGGCGTCGGACAAGGTCTGTCTCGCGGCCAAACGCAACCGAATGAGCCTCAAAAATCCACCGAAGAATGTGGATGAGTATCTGGCAACACTGGAAGCCCAGGGACTTGGCAAGACGGCATCGAGACTTCGCCAATTTGCGGCCTTGATCTGAGGCCTTTACGATCCCTCAGGTCTTGAAACAATCGTGAAAGGCCTCCCGTGAAAGGGCTGCGAGTCGGCTTTCGTTCTCGCTCTAGCGCCAACCATCTCAGATTTCCTCACTCCTGGATCGGCTGCAGCGACTTGAGCCAGGGGGCGCGGCCGGCGCGGCGGGAGTCGTCGAGGGCTTCGAAGATTGAGGCGGCGGGCGAGGGGTGGGTGAGGCCGAAGATGGCGTCGGCGCGGGCGCCGCTGACGTGGAGCTGGACGAAGCCGCCGGAGACGGCGGCGGCGGAGATCTCGCCGGTCCGGCGCAGGCGGAGGCGGCTGATCAGGTCGGCCGACCAACGCAAAGGCGACTGGAAGCCGTCGGGGATCCTGACGACCTTGCGGGGCCAGCCGGCGATGCGAGAGACGATGCTCGCCATCTCGAGATAGCTCAGATAGCGGCCGAGTACGATGTATCGCTGGCCGGGTTCGGCCATCTCCATGGCCCGGATGTGGGCGCGGGCGAGGACGCGGGCGTCGACGAAGGGGATGCCCCCGTTCGGCAGGAATGCGACGGGGACCTTCGACATCTCCAGCATGACCCGCGTGGAGGTCGGGCGGACGTCGCGGATGCCGATGACCAGGCCTGGGTTGATCACCATCGTGCCGAAGCCGGGGCGGGCCCGCTCCAGGACGATCGTCTCGGCCTCGCGCTTGCTGTCGCAGTAGGGGGAGCGTAGCAGATCCAGGTTCCAGGCCGAGGCCTCGTCGGCGGGGGTCGCGGTCGTGCCCGAGGCGACCGTCCAGAGGGTCGACGTGTGGACGAAGCGCTCGACGCCCGAGCGCTCGGCGTTGTCGAGCAAGTCCCGGGTCGCCTCGACGTTGATCGAGCGGCTCTCATTGCGGGGGTCGGGGCCGAGACTCACCCAGCCGGCCGTGTGGATCACCCCTTTGGCCCCTTCGACCGCGCGACGGCGGGTCTCGGGGTCGCGGATGTCGCCGACGAGCCAATCGATCGGCGGGTCGCCCGGCTCCTGCTTCGGGAGACGGCGGCAGAGGCCCCTGACTCGGTAGCCGGAAGAAGCGAGTGTCCTGGCGACGTGCCCGCCGACGAAACCTCCCGCCCCCGTGACGAGCACCAGGGAATCGGCCGGCAGGAGCGAATCCGAGGCGGAGGGGGAGGCGTGCTGAATCATTTGAGGCGCCACCATTGGTGTGGGGTCAGGCCTGCGGCCTCGCACGAGGGCTCGATCGCCTTGCGGAACCGGAGGGCATCCGTGGGGTAGCCCGCCGTGGGCCGGAGGTCGGGGATCCGGGCGAGCCAGTAGGCGTTGAAGACGTCCATCCACGACTCTCGGATCGCCTTGCTGACGATCGAGGCCAGGGCCACGAGGCCATCCTCGGCGTCGGCGCGGGGGAGCAGGCTCAGTTCGAGCCGACGCCCGTCGCCTCGCACCGTGTATTGACTGAGCAAGGGGCCTTCGGGCCCGCGGTCGATCCAGGCGTCGGTGAAGAGGCCGCTCAACGGCTCGAGGTAGAAGTGCCGGCCGCCGTGCTTGTCGGATCGGACCCGGGTGGTCATGCCGTCGGAGGCCCGCTCCCAGACGGCTTCGAGGAGTTGGGAGAAGGCCTCGAAGTGGACCTTGGCCTTGGAGCCGCTTGCGCAGAGGCCCTCATTGAAACGCTCGGGCCCGACGACGACCGTGTGGACGTCCACGACCCGCCAGGGGGCCCCGAGGAGCGATGCGGCGGCCCGGCAGCGCTCGGCGATGACGTGCGTCTCGGGTCCCGGCCAGGCGGGAGGCTCCTCGACCCAGCGTTCAACCTCGACGTCGGCGAACGAGCCGGCCCGCACGCCCTCGAGGAGTTCGAGGAAGGAGCCCGGGACCGTCTTGCCCGAGGCGCATAACGCCGCGAGACAGCCCGCGTTGAGCCGGTCGCGACCCTTGCCCGCCTTGAGGATCGCCTTGGAGTCGTCGACCCAGAGTCGGCCGTCGTCGCGCCCGGCGCGGGAGACGGTGGCGGCCAGGTCGTTCCAGAGGTCGAGCACGCAGTCATCCGGCCCCTCGGCCACGACCGCGGTCATGACCAGGGGGCCGAGGTTCGGCCCATACCCCGCCTCGTCGATGCCGACCCAGCGCATCAGTCGTCGTTGCCTTCTCGGCGGGGGAACCGTGGGTCAGAGGGCGAGCGTCGGCCGGCGTCCCCGGCTATGGCGAGGGAGCCGGCCCGGCGTTCAGAACCCGACCGAGCGGGGGAGAAGGCCGGCTCGAACCCGAATCGGCCTTTCGCACCTTCTCCAGATACTCAGGATTGTACCACCGAAGCGGGGGTCGAATCATGAGAAGGGGTGCTCGATTCCGGAGCGGACTCATCCTCGACGCTCCAGACGGGCGACGGCGAGCGTCCCTGGACCTCGGCGGCGAGCGACGCGTAGTCCTCGGCGCCTCGGCTGCTCGGGGCGTACTGGAAGATCGACTGGCCGAAGCTCGGGCACTCCGCCAGGCGGATGTTGCGCCGGATCCGGGTCTTGAAGAGCTGGGCGTCGGACCAGGGCATGGCCGGGGCCCGCTTGCCCTCGAAGAACCGGTCGAGATCCTCGATGACCTCGCCGCCGAGCCTCGTGCCGGCATCGTAGAGGCAGAGCAAGACGCCCAGGACCTTGAGGTCCCGGTTGACCCGCTTCGAGACGAGGTGGATCGTCTCGAGCAGCTTCGAGAGCCCGTGCAGGGCGAGGAAGTGCGCCTGGAGCGGGATCAGGACCTCTCGCGCCGCGCAGAGGGCATTCAGCGTGAGGATGGACAGCGACGGCGGGCAGTCCATCAGGATGTATTCGAATTTCTGCGGGTCCGCCTCGAGCTGGTCGCGGAGGATGACCTCGCGACCGACGGTGCCGATCAGCTCCAGCTCGGCCCCGGCGAGGTCGATGTGGCTGCCGCAGATAAACAGGTTGGGCGCGACTTCCCGCCGCACCTTCTCCAGGGGCATGCCCTCGGTGAGCACTTCATACAGCGAAGGCCCGGAGCGCCCCGGCAAGAGGCCCAGGTGCAGCGTGGCGTGAGCCTGCGGGTCGAGGTCGAGGACCAGCGTCTTGTGCCCCTCGGCCGCAAGGGCCGCGGCGAGGTTGACCGTACTGGTGGTCTTGCCGACGCCACCCTTCTGATTCAAAACGGCGATCCGTCGCATCGTGGTTTCCCTCGCTCCTTGATCGCACCCGGCCGAGATCTCTCCCGATCGCATCCAACGACCCCGGCGCGTCCTGCCCGAGGTCTCGCCGCAACATCATGGCAGGGAATCTCTTACGATCGTCTTGATCGCATCCCCTCGTGAAGCCACGGTTTCGGCCCGGAGTGTCTAGGTTTCCCGGAGTGGCGCTAAGCCGAATGTCTCTTTCGTCGTCATCCCCGGGGGCGTGCCGTTACTAATTTTGGATCAGACGAGGTCGCAGAGGACCGAGTCGGCGAGGAAGATGCCGTCGGGGGTGAACCGGACCCGACGGCCGTCGTCCTCGAGCAGTCCGCTCTCCACATACTTGGCGATCGTGGGGCCGGCGAGCGTGTCCAAATCAAAGCCCGTACGACGCGTAAAGTCTTCCCGGTCGAGGCCGACGATCGTGCGCCTGAGCATCAGGACGGCCGTCTCCCGTGCCCGGGGCTCGGGCTCAAGGGTCTCGGTGGGCCCGGTGGCGGGCTCATCCGCTTCGATCCGGCGGAGGTAAGCGTGGAGGTCCCGCGTGTTGACCTCGCGCACGCCCGAGACATATCGAGCCGCCCCGACTCCCACGCCGAAGTAGGCGTCGTTCGCCCAGTAGACGAGGTTATGCCGCGACTCGTGGCCGGGCCTGGCGAAGTTGGAGATCTCGTACATGGCCAGCCCTTCGCGGCCGAGCCGCTCGATCGTGTGGGCGTACATGGCCCGCTCGCTCTCCTCGTCGACCTCGCGGACCTGCCCGGCATTCCACTGCTTCCAGAGCGCGGTCCCCTTCTCGTAGACGAGGCCGTAGCAGGAGAGGTGCGACGGTTTCAGGGCCAGGGCCGTCTCGAGGTCGTCACGCCACAGACCGAGGTTGGAGCCGGGGACGCCGAAGATCAGGTCGAACGACCAGTGTTCGAACATCGGCCGGATCCAGTCGAGGGCCTTGGGCACTTCCTCGGGGGCGTGGTTCCGCTCGAGGACGCGCAGGAGGTCGGGCTGGAACGACTGCGCGCCGAGGCTCACGCGATTGACCCCGCCGGCCGCAAGGACGTCGACCTTCCGCTCGTCGAGGGTCCCCGGGTTCGCCTCGACCGTCCACTCGCCGCCCGGCGCGAGGGGATACCAACGCCTGATCATTTCCAGGAGTCGGTGCAATTGGTCGGCGTCGAGCCGGGTGGGGGTCCCGCCGCCGACGAAGATCGTGTCGACCTCGGCCGGCTCCTTCATCATCGCCATCTCGCGCCCGAGGGCCTCGAGGTAGCGGTCGGCGAGGTGATCCACCCCGGCCAGCGACGCGAAGTCGCAGTAGCCGCACTTGTGCGCGCAGAAGGGGATATGAACATAGGCGGCTCGAGGCCAGACCCAGGGATTGGACATGGCCAGGTCACCCGCTCAATTCAAGGAGGCTCGAGGCGCGTTGGTTTGGCGCCGAGGGACGAAACCACGAACGAAGGGACGAGGATCGCGACAAGGCGAGATCGACGCCCGCTGTAGCCTCTCTATTTTCGCGGAAGTCGGCCGATCAGGGCAAGGCCTCGACCAGGCGGACCTCGGGGACGTGAGCCTTGAGGGCCGCTTCGATCGCCATGGTGATCGTGTAAACGATCGACGGGGAACAGCCCTGGCAGGTGCCGAGGAGCCGGACCTGGACGATGTCTCCCTCGTCGATGCCGAGGAACTCGACGTCGCCGCCGTCGGCGCGAAGCTCGGGGCGGACATGCTCTTCGAGGGCGGCCTCGACCTTCTCGCGGAGGTCGGTCGAGGCCGCGTTCGCGTCGCTCATCGGGGTGATCCTTGAAGGGACGAGGGGCGTCGGGCCACTCTCGGACTGTTTGGATTCAAGGATCCGAGGTCGAGACGACGACCCTGCGCGGTCTCCTCGAACAGGGCCGCTCTCAACTCTTCATTTTCGGATGGGTTGGCGTTGCCGGACAGGGGGAGCCGGGATCAGTAGTTGCTGTCGCCGTAGCCGCCGCCACCGCCACCATATCCACCGCCGCCGCCGTAGCCTCCACGACCGCCGCCACCGCCACCATATCCGCCGCCGCCGTAGCCCCCACGGCCACCGCCACCGCCGCCGCCGCCGCCACCCGGGGTCCTGGGACGAGCCTCGTTGACCGTCAGGCGACGCCCCTGGTGGTCGTTGCCGTCGAGTTGCTCGATCGCCGCTTCGGCTTCCGAGTCGTTGTCCATCTCGACAAAGCCGAAGCCGCGGCTTCGCCCCGTCTCGCGATCGATCAGTACCTGAGCCGAGCTCACCTGGCCGAACTGTTCGAAGAGCTCTTGAAGATCTTCCGACGTGGCCTGGTAGCTCAGATTACCCACATAAAGCCGTTTCGCCATCGCAATCCGCCTGGATCAGGCTCTCCCCCGCATCAACGCGAACAGACAGACCCAACGAGATGGGGCAGACCTCGAGCATCATTCGAGCCGACCTAGAAGGGCAACGACCAAGGTGAAGATCTCCGCCCCGCAGATTCGTCGAGCCGCAGAACGTCAAGGCCGATTCTCAACCATCGCGCTTTCAGATCGCTGTCACTCGGTAGTATAAACACGATGATTTGACTCTTCAACGCAAAACCGATGCGCTTCGAAGTCGAGATCCGGGCGACGGCTGCACCCTTGAAACCGCGGCGCGGGTGAATTACGACGTTAGCTGATCGATCGGGACGTGTCTCGATCACTCCCGCCCCGCCTCATCCCCGCCCTTGCCCGCTGTTTCTTGGAGAACGCCATGACCGCCCCGCTGCCGAAACGAGCGACATGCCTCCTCGCCTGGGGCCTGATCGGCCTCGCAACGAGCCCGGCCTTCGCGCAGACCTGGAGACTCAAGGTCGAGGGGCAAGGCGCCGAGTTGAAGGCGACCCCCGTCGTCGTCGCCGCCCCCGCCTCGATCCCGGTCGGCGACTACACGTTGCGTACAGCCTCGGGAGAGTTGGCCGGCCCGGCGCAAGTCTTCGAGGACAACCAGGGGCTCCGCCTCGCCCTGGTCTTTGATCATATCCCCGCGCAGGCGAGCGAGATCTTCACCCTCTACCCTGCCCCGAAGAAGGCCGTCGGCCCCGAAGGGTTCGGGCTCCGTCGGGAGGGGACGAACGTCTCGTTCGATTTCAAGGGGAAGCCCTTCACCACGTACCGGAACGACGAGGGGGCCAAGCCCTTCCTCTTCCCGATCCTCGGGCCGAACGGATCGGAGTACACGCGGTCGTACCCGATGAGGATGATTGACGGCGAGGACAAGGACCACCCCCATCAACGCTCGTTCTGGTTCACCCACGGCAAGGTCAACGGCGTCGACTTCTGGTCGGAGAACAAGGGGCACGGCACGATCAAGGAGACCAGCCGCAAGCCCGAGGTGGCCGGCGCCGCGGTCGCCTTGATCCGGACGACCGACGACTGGCTCGGGCCCGACGGGAAGAAGGTCTGCGATGACGAGCGCGTCATCAGCTTCTTCGACACCGGCGCGAACCGGATCATCGACTTCGCGATCACGATTCATGCGTCGCAAGGTGACGTGACGTTCGGCGACACCAAGGAGGGGATGTTCGGCGTCCGGGTCGCCTCGAGTATGGACGTGACCCGCAAGAAGGGGGGCAAGATCACCAACGCCGAGGGGCTTGTCGATGACAAGGCCTGGGGCAAGCCGTCCCCCTGGGTCGACTACGTCGGGCCGGTCGAGGGCAAGACGGTCGGGATCGCCATCCTGAACCACCCGTCGAGCTTCCGATACCCGACCACCTGGCACGTCCGGACCTACGGCCTCTTCGCCGCCAACCCGTTCGGCTGGCACGACTTCGGCAAGGAGCAGACGGGAGAGTATGTCCTGCCGCGCGGGCAGTCGGTGACCTTCCGCTACCGGGTGATCCTGCACGAAGGGGAGACGGCCTCGGCCCATCTCGCCGAGGCCTTCGAAGGCTTCGCCCATCCCCCCAAGGTCACGCTCGAATCGAAGTAAAGCCTGAACACGAAGCGATCAGGGGACGCGAGGGGCCGTCGAGCCGATCCCATTCGGGAGCGAGGCTCGGGCGGCCCCTTTCCGGTTGTAGATGAAGAAGCTATTGAGCGTGCCAGCCGACACATAGTGTTTCTTGATGCTCTCGACCAGGACCATCGGCAGGCCGAACTCGTAGGTCTTGTAGCCGGGGAGGAGGAGGTCGCTGGTGGTCACGATGATGTCGTAATCCTCGGCCTCGATCCATTCCTTCATCTTCGTCGGCTCGATCCGCCCCGTCTCGACAAGCATCCGGAAGAGCCACTGGTCGCCGAACGCCGCGCGTTCCCTCTGGTGGAGATCGATCAGGCCGGAGTCGGTGAGCAAACGGATCTTGGGGTTCTCGGCCATCTCGAAGAGGCGGTCGTGGGTCCGGACGAGCGAACGGAACGAGCTGGTTCTGCGGAACTCGTACTTCTGCCAGGCCGAGTGGGCCGGGATCACCGCGAAGGCGGTACCGGGGACCAGGCAGCCCGCCGCGACCAGGACCCCCAGGTTCGACAGGCTGAGGTCCCACTTGGTCGCCGTGGCGGTCAGCGCGTACTTGCAGAGGATGCCCATCGCCAAGCCCTCGCACACGCGCAGGTTGAGGTAGTAGTTGAGGTCGGCGCCTCGCTTGGCCGAGAGGACGAGGCACGACGTCGCCACCACCAGGGTCAGGCCGAGCAAGGCCGGCTCCCGCCCGCCGCGCAGCCTGACCAGCAGGAGGGCCATGAAGGGGATCGCCAGCAGGTCGGGCGCGGCGACGAGGATCCGCTTGAACTGCTGGAGCCAGGCGGGGAAGAGCCAGGGGGTCTTCCCCTCGCCGAGGAAGTCGGTCGCGAACCTCGGCTCGCGCAGGGCCGTGATCAGTACGATCGCGAGGACGACGAGCGCCGAGGTCGTGACGAAGACGGTCAACGCCTCGCGCCTCGCGCCGTCGAAGAAATGGGCCAGTGCGGCGCCGAGCATGAAGACGGCGGATGTCTGCTTCGTCAGCACCGCCAGGGCGAGGACGACGCAACCCAAGTACCTCAGCCTCGGCCCCTTCTGGATCGCGAGCAGGAACCCGGCCGTGCCGATAGTTTCGGCGAGGAGGTCGGCCCTGGCCATGACCGAGAATCCGTAGAGCGGGCTGACCCCGAGGGTCACCATGCCGGCGGCGACCGCCGCCCACCAGCCGCAGGTCCGCTTCACGTAGATGGCGATAAGCATCGTTGTGATGAGCGCCGCGGAGAAGGTGACCGCACGGCCGATGACGACGAGCCCCGTCAGGTCGGCGTGGACGAGCCGGCCGATCAGGCCGACCACCACGAAGTAGACCGGGCCGAAGAAGTTGGCGACGTGCGGGTAATGCTGCCAGTCGGGATAGAGCGTGTCGCCGGCCTGCACCCGGTAGGCGAGCAAGATCATCTTCGACTCGAGGTGGAAAGCCTCATAAGGGATGGTGATGTCGAGGGCATAGCAAAAATAGAGCAACATCCGGGTCGCGGCCGTCGCGAGCAGCAGGCCCAGGACCACCCGTTTTACGATCTTCATATGGTTTCAGGATCTCTCGAAGTCTCGACCCGAAAACAGCGCAACGGGCCGTTGCCCCGGCCTCATGCCACGGAACCACCACCATACCCAGGCGACCGACCCCCCGCAAAGGGATCGGCGAGCGCCACCCTGGCGGCGAGAGGTGAGACTCGTGACAATATCTCCCTCCTGAAGGCCCCGATCCCTCGGTGCGAGATCCCAAAAACCATGTCGACGGCGAACGCCCTGCAATTCTTCAGGCGCACCCGATGGCTCTTCGCCGTCGCGGGCGCAGCGGCCCTCGCCCTGGTTGTCGTGCCGCTGGCCCTCGACTATTTCATGGCGATCCCCTGGTGGTATCGCAAGAAGATGGGGCAGACGATCTTCTTCGCGATCATCGCGGCCTTCCTCGCCCGGCTCCTGACGGTCAGGCCGAACGACCACTGGCCCGAGCCCGACCCGGATCCGTCGGCGAAGGATGAGCGATCGTGGTGGCTCCCCTGGGCCTTGCAGCTCGCGCCGGCGTCTTTCGCCTGGACCCTGCTGCGTAACCCCGACTCTTTGGGATTCGGCGACTGGGACCACTTCTTCAAGATGTTCGAGGCCGTGCGCCGGATCATCCTGCGATGGCACCAGTTCCCCTGGTGGAACCCCTGGGTCCGCGGCGGGTTCCCGCTCGCGTCCGAGCCCGAGTGCGGCGTGGTCTCGCTGGCGACGCCGCTCGTCCTCGCGTTCGGCACGGGGGTCGGGCTTCGCCTCGCGGCCGTCCTGAGCCTGATGATCGCCGTCGAGGGGGCGAGGCGCCTGGCCTGGCACTGGCTCCGGGAGCCCTGGGCGGCCGCGGCGGCGGCCCTGATCTACGGGATGAATGGCTGCGTCCTCGTCTACGCGGTCGCCGGCTATTACATCCCGATGAGCTACTGCTCGACCCCCTGGATGATCTATTTCGCCGGCCGAGTCGGCGGGAAGTTTTCCAACGGCCTGGCGCTCGGGTTCTGGGTCGCCTTCGACCTCGTGAGCGGGATCCAGTACCCCAGCCTTTACGGCATCATCGTGTCCTCGTTCGTCTGGGTGCGGGCCTTGCGGGTGCAGCCTCGGGATCGTCTCGTGACGTTCGCGGTCAACTCGCTGGGGGGGCTCGGCGTGATCCTCGCCCTGGCCGGCTGGCGAATCGCCACGACGGGGCTCGTCATGCTCGACTATCCCCGAGAATGGCAGTCGATGCTGCAACTCGACCCCATCAGCGCGGTGCGATGGTTTCTGCTCCGGCCCGACGCCTCGGTGGTGGGGACGATGACGAGCCCTTATTTCTGGGAGTCGGCCTGCTATATCGGGCCCTTGGTGGTGCTGCTGGCCGTCGCCAGCATGTTCCAGGGCTGGCGCTGGTGGCATACGCTGACGCTCATCTGCTTCTGGCTCACCTTCGGCGCGGTGCAACCGCATCAGGCGAGCTACTGGCTCTCGCAATTGCCGGTTTTCAGCACGATGCACGTCGTCTCGCGCTGG
The DNA here is from genome assembly GCF_049331405.1 of Singulisphaera chitinilytica. Lineage (NCBI taxonomy): Bacteria > Pseudomonadati > Planctomycetota > Planctomycetia > Isosphaerales > Isosphaeraceae > Singulisphaera > Singulisphaera chitinilytica. Next base: position 1,979,489 of record NZ_CP186274.1, on the reverse strand, counting down.
CGGATCATGGAGATGCTCGGCGTGGGGCTCTCGGTCGCGGGGCTGATCGCCACCTGGCGACGCGATGGGCATCTACTGCATCGGATCCTGTCGGTCGTCTTCGTGCTACTCATCGCGGCCGACTTCGTCTCGTACGGCCATCAGATCCTCCCCGTCTCACTCCGGATCCCGCCCACCGAGGATCGTTTCCCGGGGCCCGAGACGGGGTCGGTGGTCAACGTCCAGGACACACTCGCTTACCCGGCCGTGATGAGGGGCTATGGGGTCGTCCGCGCGCATGAAGCCCTGCTCGGCTACGACCGCAACCTGCCGACGGCCCGGCTCTGGGTGGGACACCCGCAGTACAAGGGAGAAGCCTGGGCGGGCGAGAAGACGCTCGTGCCGGAGTCGTGGAGCCCCAATCGGATCGTCTTCCGGACCGAGCCGAACGCGGAGGTCCACCTCAACATCAACCCCGGCTCGTGGTGGACGGTCAACGGCCAGGAGCCGTACCGCGACTGGCGATGCGCCGAGTGGAACAGGCCGTTCGACGCGATGGCCGACGACAAGGGCCGGCTCGTCCTCGAGATCAGGCCGAAGGGGTTGCCGGCGGGGATCGTCTTCCACGCCCTCGGCGTCGGGCTCCTCGTCGCCACGTCGTCGCTCTCGAGGCGCATCAAAGCCTCGAAGATCTGAAAACGTGGTTCGTTTCCAGGTTTTTGTGACCGCGAGACATGAAGTGAGCCGACAGTTGATTGTCTCTCAGGCCGAAGTCCGTTCACGGACCACGCGTCGATCGGGGAAGACGACGCCGTCGAGCGGGACGTCGTGAGGCTCGACGGGGAGGGCTTCGAGCCACTGGCTTTCAAGAGCCAGCGCCCAGCGCGGGGCCTCGGGGCGGAGCTGGGGCAAGAGCTTGTCGTAGTGCCCTGCCCCGCGGCCGAGCCGATAGCCCTGCGAGTCGAATGCAATCCCCGGGACGAGGATCCAGTCGATCTCGCCCGGCTCGAGGATCTCGCAATGTTTCGCGGGCTCGGGGATCTTCAACATCCCCGGCACGAGGTCATCCCGCAGGCTCTTGACGAGCGCGAGCCGCAGGACGCCCGCCTTGCGATCGACCCTCGGGCACACGAGACGCTTGCCCTCGGCCAGGGCCGATTCGAGCAAGGGCCTCGTGTCGAACTCCTCGGGGAAGGCCGAGGCGTAGAGCATCACCGTCCCCGCCTCGCGATAGCCGGGGAGTTGCGGCAGGGCCCCGACCAGCCTGCGCTCCTGCCCCGCACGTACTTCGGGGGGCATGGCGAGGATCCGATCGACCACGCTGCGTCGCAGGTCCTTCTTCTCTGCGGGGAGGTCTGTCATGTCGATGAAGTCGAGGGGGAGGATGCGAGAGGAAAAGAAAAGCAATCGACCCGTCATCCCCTCGGTTTCCCGAGAAGAGGACGGGTCGATTAAAACACCTCCACCGCAATGCCGTTCAGAGTGCTTTTGAGAACCCGCTGTTCAAGTGGGTGCCTTGGACCTGAAGGGACATGCCCAGTGGTCGTAAATCGGCTCCCAACGGGTTTTCATTGGTTCGCCAAAAGTACACCCCGTGTCGTACATGGCAGAGGTGAGCCCGGCCTAGACCGGACACTGGATAATCTAACCACCGGAGGCCTCGAAATCAAGCCGGAATCGCGCGATCGAGGCCCTGCCCCGCAAGAATCGGCCGATTTCTCATATCGAAAAACAATCATGCAAATATGGCGTCAATCGAGGCTCAGGGACGGCCCCTGATCCGCGGCGACTTCGGCCCCCTGGAGCCGCTGGAGCTGGTCGCGGATGCGGGCGGCCTCCTCGTAGTCTTCCATCGCGACGGCGAGCTGGAGCTGCTGCTGGAGCCGCTCGACGGGGCCTCGCGGGCGGTCGTTCTCGATCTCCCGGCGCCAGCGGAGCAGGAAGCCCAGCTCCATGCACTCGGCCTCCTGATCGCCCCGGTCGTATTCCTCGAGGAACTGGCGGATGGCCGCGATCCCGCCGTCGACCAGCGAGAGCGCCTGGTCGTACTCGTGGCGAGCCAGGACGATCGACGCCGCAGCCCTCGTGTTCATCATCGTGACGTAGGGGCGGTACTGGTCGAACTGGAGCTTGTCGCGCTGCCGGGTCGCATGCTTGATCACGAATGCGAAGAGCCTGAGGTTCCTCGCGGTGTCGCGGACGACCCAGTCGTACTTCTGGAGGTGGAAGGCCGCGAGGTAGCGGTGATAGTACTGGAGCCCCTCCCGCATCAGGGCGACGCAGGCCGAGGAGTCGAGGGTGAATTCGTCGCCGTTCTTGGCGCGAGCCTCATAGGCGTCCAGCAAGGACTCGAAGCCGGCCGGGCGCTGACCGTCCGGGCGACCGGTGACCTCGAGCTGGATCAGGCCCAGGTCGCTTCGCATCTGGATCTTATCCTGGCCGTCGTTTCCCGTGATGATGCGGACCTGGATGTCGTCGGGGTCATACTCCCAGCCATCCAGGATCGGCGTAATATCCTTGCTCAAGGGTTCGACCTCGTTGTTTTCTCGTGGGTCCGGATGTCTCGGAGTCTGCGACATCCTGGAATTGTACGCCGCGAGGGTAGTGCCTGTTCAGAGTCGACCGCAATCGGCCCATCGGAAATGACTCGAATGGCCCTGCTCGCTCGTCGGCTCATCACGCGGCCCATGCGAAAAAGACGCGAAGGGAATCGGCCGCGACGCCAACGCCAAAAGGACGTAAAACGAAGCACCGCTCGCTTCCCCAAGCTTCTTGGAGCCGGGGAAAGGAGCGGTGCCTGGGCAAACTTGCTGCCGCACCCCGGGGAGAGCCGGGGCGATCTTGGCTCGTTCTTTCTTACAGCTCGTTGCCGTCGTGAATCATCGGCTCGAGCTCCTTCGTGTTCCGCTCGACGGCCAGGACGATCGTGCGCTCCTCGACCCCATCGGGGCTGGCGGCGACGGCCGGGATGATCTGGCGCGAGTCGGGGAGGCTGAACCGGACGGTGAAGGTGCCGTCGGGCCGGAGCTGGACCGGTTCCCCCGAGAGGGTGACGCGGGCGTTCGGCTCGGTGGTGCCGTAGACGATCAGTTCGGCGTCGAGCTCGAAGTGGAACTCGCGGCCGAGGGCGGCCAGGGCCCCGGTGCCGAGGCTCTGCAAGGAGAGACTCTGCATCGGGCGGCGGAGGCGCTCCTCGAACAGGTCGCGAAGGTCGTTCGTCCCCTGCCCGTTGCTGTTGCCGCCGGACTGGCTGTAGATCTTCTGGAACTGCTCCTGGACGCTCGCCCAGTTCTCGTCGAGGACGTCCGAGGAGCCGGCCTTCGGGGTGCTCACGACGTTGGAGCGGGCGAGCACGAAGAACTTGCCGCGACGGGCGACGTAACCGATGTCGATCCGGAAAGATCGCGGGGGGGTCGCGACGTCGATGTACCAGTTATTGACGCCGCCGTGGATCTCGATGTCACGGACGTGACGCTCCGAGGCCGACGTGGTGTCTTCGCTCGTCACGTCCACGACCCGGAGGATCGGACGCGCGGTGTGCCATTCCTGGCCGAGGGCCGCCTGGGCCCGGGCCAGGGTCGAACGGCTCAGCTCCCAGTAGGCATGGAGCCAGTACGGGTCGCGGACCATCGCGATGATTCGGTCCTTGACGCAACCATGATCGAGGGCACGGGGGGGGACCACCGTCAAGGGGCGAGAGGGGGAGGCCGGCGCCGCGGCCTTGCGCGAACCGGCGGATACGGTTTCGGGCTTTTCGACGGGCTTGACGGTACTCGCGGTCTTTTTGGTGGACTTCTTAGCGGCAGGCGGGGGGACGGACAACGCGCGGATCAGCTGATCCTTGCGCATCGCGTGCCACCCGACGATCCCTTGATCTTTCGCCAATTGGGCCAGATACTTCTTGTTGCAGTCCTTGAGCGTTTCGACGGTCATGCGGGGCCACTCCGTCTCTTCATCCGCGGCACATTCGCCTTTTCGCGGAGTCGGACAAGGAACGCGGGGAGATCTTCCCTGAGTAGGCCGATCCGGAAAACTCCATGCCTCCCGGACTGCAGATCTGAGCCAAGGCGTGAATGTGGTCGACTAAACCCTCCTCACCGCAGCACTCATGTCCGAAACCCCCAAAACGACAAGGGCGGCCTCCGACCCGCTTGATCGCGGGAAGGGCCGCCCTACTCGGAGGATTTGTCGGACTGGGAGCGGATGGGAGACGGCATGGTCTGGCCCCATTTTGGCTCGTGCCGGATTCGTTGTTAACCAGGCTTGATGCATACCAGGTCGCTGCTTAGGTCATATCAAATCCCATTTCACCTGTCAACGAAAAATCCTCTTGTTGTGTCCGTCTCCGGACAACTTTGCCATTTTGTAACGTTCGGAAAAACGCGTCAATTTCGCCAAGATCCCGCCGTCGGACTCGGGCCCATGTCGCCGCATTTCATCTCACTTGTTACATCTATGTTGATTTTTGTGGTCGATCCCGGATTCGCACTTAAAACCCTGTGCGCAAAGGCTTGGCGCGAGGGCCCGGGGGATGCCTGAACCCCCTTCCGTCGGGGCGGATCGGCGACTTTGTGAAAAATTTCTCGAAGATGAGTTCGTGGTAGTTGACAGCGGGTTTTGTGCGGGTATAAATGGATCGCGAGTGGTTCGCCCTACCGCGAGGCTCCCTGTTTGATCGAGTTACTCACGCCGTCCTTCCCCGGATTTTGGGGAAGGCCGATGGAGGCATTTATGGCCGAGCCTGAGTCGCGCTCGACGCTCTCAGTCGGCATGGACTGGGCCTCAAGAGTCTCGACGATTGGGTTGGAGTTCGCGTTGCCGGCGTTGCTCGGTGCCTATTTGGATCGATACTGGTCACTCAGGCCCCTGGCGACGGTGCTGGGCGCCGTGGCCGGGTTTGCCGTGGGAATGATCCACGTACTCCGACTCGCTCGCCAGACCACCGCCAACAAACCAAAGTAAGTCCGTGTTCAAGCGACGGGTCGATGGTCCGGTTCCTCATTCCTGTCGGGAATGGGGAGGGATCCGGGTATGCCCTTCGTCCCCCTGGTCGCGTGCCCGAGCGGCGACGCGATTGCCGAGTCTACGAGGACTTTCGTCATCATGCCGGAGCACGGCCACAGCCCCCTCAGCCACGTCGTGGACCACCCCACGCTGGAGTTGCCCTTCTGGCAGCACCCGTATAGCTGGGAGATCCACCTGCCCAGTCGTAACTTCGGGAGTTGGGGTGATCTCCAGCTAACCCGGTTCATGGTGACCGAACTGATCGCCGGGCTGTTGATGCTGATCATCCTGCCGCTCCTGGCGCTGCACGTCCGCAAGAACCAGGTCTCGCGCGGCTGGTTCATGAACATGTTCGAGGCCCTGCTCCTCTTCATTCGAGATAACGTCGCCCGGCCCGCCATCGGCGGCCACGGGGCGGACAAGTTCCTGCCGTTCCTCTGGACCCTCTTCTTCTTCATCCTCTTCAACAACCTGCTCGGCTTGATCCCGGGGATGGCGTCGGCCACCGGGAACATCAACGTGACGGCCGTGCTGGCGATATTGACCCTGGTGACGGTGATCCGCGCGGGCATGGCGGAGATGGGCGCGGCCGGCTTCTGGCTGGGGATCGTGCCGCATCTCGACGTTCCCTTCTGGCTGAAGCCGCCGCTCTGGGGCCTGATGTTCGTGATCGAGGTGATCGGGCTCTTCATCCGTCACATCGTGCTCGCCGTGCGACTCTTCGCGAACATGTTCGCGGGGCACGTGGTGCTGGCGGTGATCTTCTCGTTCATTTTGATGGCGAAGGGGATGACCTTCTACCCTGTCATGGGGGCGAGCGTCGTGGGCTTGATCTTGCTGAGCCTGCTGGAACTCTTCGTGGCGTTCCTGCAAGCTTACATCTTCACGTTCCTCTCGGCGCTCTTCATCGGGTCGGCGGTCCATCCGCACTGATCCCGCGCTGGAATTCGGTTTCGGGTGGTTGTTACACCCAGGGCGAGGCCGGGGGTCCTCGTTCCCAAAGCGGCGGGCCATCGTCAAGGTCCCGCAGATTTCCCCCCTCGGATAGGCCCACTCTTGGAGACAATGGTCCGATGAAACTCGTCAAGTCCGCCGTCATCGCCTTCGCCCTGATGCTGATCGCCCAGGGTTCTGCCCACGCCCAGGCCCCGGAAACCAAGGTTGTCAGCTCGACCCTGTTCGACCTGCGTGGCATCGGTGCGGGCATCGTGATCCTGGGTGCCGCGCTGGGCATCGGCGGCCTGACCAAGTCGGCGGTCGAGAGCATGGCCCGTCAGCCGGAGATCGCCGCGAACATCCAGACCGCCATGATCATCGCGGCCGCGCTGATCGAAGGTGTGACGTTCTTCGCGCTGATCATCATCATGCTCCAAAGCTAAAGCGTACGCGAAGAGCGGGCGCCGGGAACGCGTCTCGGGCGGCCGTCGGACCCACTATCCTGGGGCCGACGGTCCGCCGGACGGGCGGTTCGGCCGCTCCGCGTCGCGGACGGAACTCATCCTTAGACGAGGTCCTCATCCCATGCCCCGGCAATTGATCCCGGCATTCGGACTCCTCGCCCTGGTGTTGGCCCTGGGAGCACCGGCCCGGTCGGCTTTCGCCGAGGCCCCCCCGGCCAAGGGTGAGGCGGAAGAGAAAGGCCACCACGTGGCCGTCGCCGCCGAAAAGGATGCCAGCCACGAAGGTACCGCCCCGGCCCATGGCGCCGAGGGCAAACCGAACATCCTCAAGTCCGAGCCGCCGCTGGCCCTCTACACGATTATCGTGTTCCTGGGCCTGCTTTTCGTCCTGGGCAAGTTCGCCTGGGGCCCGCTGATCGAGGCGCTCCACAAGCGGGAAGAACACCTCGAGCACGTCCTGCTCGACACCGAGAAGGCCCGCAACGAGAGCGAGCGGCTCCTCGCCGAACACCGCAGGCAGATGGATGAAGCCGAGGATCGCGCCCGCGCCCTCATCGACGACGCCCGGCATCAGGCCCGCGCCACCGCCGAGGAGATCGTCAACAAGGCCCGCGCCGAGGCCGAGGCCGAGCACAAGCGGGCCCTCCGCGACATCGAGTCGGCCCGCGACAACGCCCTCTCCGAGCTCTGGTCGAAGACCGCCGACCTGGCCGTCACGGTCGCCGGCAAGGTCCTCGACAAGAACCTGAGTGAGGACGACCACCGCCACCTGATCGAGGCGGCGATCAACCAGTTGCCCAGCTCTCCCGCGGCCGCCAACGCCTCCGGACAGGGGGGACACGCCGCATGAGCGCCGACTCCGCCACGGCCGGCATTGTGGGAGAGGGTGCCGACCCCGAGGTCGCCCGCTCCTACGCCGAGGCCCTCCTGAACGCCGCGGGCCGAGAGGGTGGAGACGACGTCGAGGCCGTCCTCGACGAGCTCGACTCGATCAAGGCGGACGTGCTCGACGCCCATCCCCAGTTCGCGGCCGTCCTGACGTCGCCGCTGGTCGCCCCGAAGGACAAGGACGCGATCCTGGAGAAGGCGTTCGACGGCAAGGCCCTGCCGACGGTCGTCCGCTTCCTCAGGGTCCTGAACCGCCACGGGCGGCTCGAGTCCTTCGTCCCCATCACGCGCACGGCGCGGGCCCTCTGGGACCGGCGGCAGAACCGGCGGCCGGTGACCGTCCGCTCGGCCGTCCCGCTGGACGAGGGCCAGGTGTCCCGGCTCCGCGACCGCCTCTCGAAAATGCTCGGCGCGACACCGAACCTCCAACTCGTGGTCGACCCCTCGCTGATCGCGGGCCTGGTCGTCCAGGTCGGCGACGACGTCTACGACGCCTCGGCCCGCAACCGACTCGAACAGCTTCGCCAACGACTGATCGAAGGGAAGACCCATGAAATTCAAAGCCGACGAGATCGTTTCAGTCATAACGGATGAGATCGCGCAGTTCCAGGCCGCGGTCACCCGGACCGAAGTCGGGCGAGTGCTCGAGGTGGGCGACGGTATCGCTCGTGTCCACGGGCTTTCGGGCGTCATGACCGGCGAGATGGTCGCGTTCCAGAACGGCGTGACCGGCCTCGCGTTCAACCTCGAAGAGTCGTCGGTCGGCGTCATCATCCTCGGCGACTTCACGTCGATCCACGAGGGTGAGACCGTCACCGCCACCGGCGAGCTGCTCCGCGTGCCGGTCGGCGAGGCCCTCGTCGGCCGCGTCGTCAATCCGCTCGGCCAGCCGATCGACAACAAAGGCCCGATCCACACGCAGCAGACCCGCCTGGTCGAGTCGCCGGCCCCCGGCATCGCCGACCGCCAGCCGGTCGACGAGCCGCTCCAGACCGGCATCAAGGCCATCGACGCCATGATCCCGATCGGTCGCGGCCAGCGCGAGCTGATCATCGGCGACCGCAAGACGGGCAAGACGGCCATCGCCATCGACGCCATCCTGAACCAGAAGGGTCAGGGCGTCACCTGCGTGTACGTCGCCGTCGCGCAGAAGGAATCGACCACGGCCGCGATCGTCGAGGTCCTACGCAAGCACGGGGCCCTCGACTACACGATCGTCGTCGCCGCCGGTGCCAGCGACCCGGCCCCGCTCCAGTACATCGCGCCCTACGCCGGCACGGCGATGGCCGAGTACTTCATGTACGAGAAGGGCGGCGCGACGCTGGTCATCTACGACGACCTCTCGAAGCAGGCCGTCTCTTATCGCGAGCTGTCCCTCTTGCTCCGCCGACCGCCGGGCCGCGAGGCCTACCCGGGCGACATCTTCTACGCGCACTCCCGGCTGCTCGAGCGGTCGGCGAAGCTCGCCAACAAGTACGTCATCGTCCCCGAAGGTGCGCCCACCGACACGGAGACCGTGACCGAAGACTGGGGCGTGAACAAGAAGGTCTACCTGGGCGTGCCGGGCCACGAGGAGGCCAGCCACGACCTCAAGGCGAACTACCCGACGGGGCACAAGATCGTGAAGACGACCGCCTCGGGCGGCTCGCTCACGGCCCTCCCCCTGATCGAGACGCTCGAGGGTGAGGTCTCGGCCTACATCCCGACGAACGTGATCTCGATCACCGACGGGCAGATCTACCTCCAGCCCGACCTCTTCTTCGCGGGCGTCCGCCCCGCCGTCGACGTCGGCATCAGCGTCTCTCGCGTGGGTGGCAAGGCCCAGACGGCGGCGATGAAGAAGGTGGCCGGCGGACTCCGGCTCGACCTCGCCGCCTTCCGCGAGCTCGAGGCATTCGCCCAGCTCGGCACCGAGCTGGACAAGGCCACGCAGCTCCAGCTCGACCGCGGCTACCGGATGGTCGAACTGCTGAAGCAGCCGCAGTACCAGCCGATGGTCTTCGCCGACCAGGTCATGAGCATCTACGCCGGCTCCGAAGGATTCCTCGACGACGTGCCGGTCAAGGAAGTTCAGCGCTGGGAGAAGCAGTTCCTGGAGTTCGTCCGCGACCACAAGTCCGGCGTCCGGGACCGCCTCCTCGCCGAGAAGAAGCTGACCGACCCGATCGTCAACGACCTCAAGACGGCCCTCAATGAGTTCAAGGCCCGCTACCGTTCGCAGGCGGCGACCGCCGCCCCCGCGACGGCCGCGGTCTGAGCCCGGCAGGGAACGAGCCGCCCCGGAGGCCCCGCCTCCGGGGCGACGTCAATCGACCGACACAAGTGAAGTGGAAGTGATCGGCGGATTTCGGGGGCCTGGGCCAGGGACGCGCGAGTCGCGAGGTCCCCTTCCCGAGCCCCGAGGCCTGCCGATCAGCTAGCACCTCGAACAATTCGCGGATCAATCCCCCGCGTTCGCGAGACACAGCGATGGCCAAGGCTCGTGCGATCGTCAAGCGCCGCAAGTCGGTGCAAAATATCCGGAAGATCACCCGGACGATGGAGTTGATCGCCACCGCCCGGTTCAAGAAGGCGCTCGACCGCGCCACCGAGGCCGAGGCGTACACCCGCAAGATCGCCGAGCTGGTCGCCGACCTCGGATCGACGGCGCTCGAGGTTTCGCATCCGCTCCTGGAAGTCCGCGACCCGGTGAAGAAGTCGCTCCTGCTCGTCCTCTCGAGCAACCGCGGACTCGCCGGCGGGTACAACGGCAACATCGTCCGGATCGCGACCCGCACCCACCAGGACTACGAGCTGAACGGCATCGCGCCGGTGCTCGAGGTCGCCGGCAAGCGCGGGATCAACTTCATGAAGTTCCGCGGCATCCCCGCCGCGACCACGTACACGCAGTTCGAGGACCGGCCCCAGTTCGACGAGGTCGAGGTCCTGGCGAACAAGTACATCAGCATGTTCATCAGTGGCGAGATCGACCGGCTGGACGTCGTCTACACCCGGTTCATCAACGCCGCCCGCCAGGAGGCGGTCGTCCAGACGCTCCTGCCCATGACCACGGCGCAGGTGGGCGAGGCCGCGACCCCCGCGAAGAAGAAGGCGAAGGGCCCCGAGGACGTCGCCACGCCAGTCAAGAAGGAGCGGGTCCCCTACGAGTTCGTCCCCGATCCCAAGAGCATCCTCGAGGAGATCGTGCCGGTCTCCTTCAAGGTCCGGCTCTTCAAGTGCTTCCTCGACGCGGCGGTCAGCGAGCAGATCGCGCGGATGGTCGCCATGCGGGGCGCGACCGAGAACGCCGACGACATGGTCAAGAACCTGACGCGGCTCTACAACCGCGCCCGCCAGGCCCAAATCACCCGCGAACTGGCCGAGATCATCGGCGGTGCCGCGGCCCTGGAATGAGATTCCGCGACGTCGGCACGAAGTCGCGACGGATGCGAAAGTCGCTCGGCCGACCCTCGTGACATTCATGACGTTGTGGTCGATCCCGCATTTTTTCCTCCCAACAAGGTTTTTCCCATGGCCACCGCGACCGGACGCATTGCTCAGGTGATCGGCTCGACCTTCGACGTCGAGTTCGACGAAGGTCACCTCCCGAATATCTACAACGCCCTGACGATCAACGCCCACGAGAAGGGCGTCGCGATCAACCTGACGGGCGAAGTGCAGCAGCAGCTCGGCGGCAACCGGGTCCGTTGCGTCGCCCTGGGATCGACCGACGGCCTCATCCGCGGGATGTCCGTGGTCGACACCGGCGCCCCGGTGACGATCCCGGTCGGCAAGGAGACCCTGGGCCGCGTCTTCAACCTGCTCGGCCAGCCGATCGACGGCCGAGGGGCCGTCCCCGCCCAGGAAACCCGCCCGATCCACTGCGATCCCCCCGCCTTCGACAGCCTCTCGCCGAAGACCGAGGTCTTCGAGACGGGCATCAAGGTCGTCGACCTCCTCACGCCGTTCGTCCGCGGCGGTAAGATCGGCCTCTTCGGCGGTGCCGGCCTCGGCAAGACGGTCATCCTCCAGGAGCTCATCGCCCGTATCGCCAAGGTGCACAGCGGCTACGCCGTGTTCGCCGGCGTCGGCGAGCGCACCCGCGAGGGGAACGACCTCTGGCTCGAAATGCAGGAGACCAAGGTCGGCGCCAGCGGCAAGTCGGTCATCGACAGCACCGTCATGTTCTTCGGCCAGATGAACGAGCCGCCGGGTGCCCGCCTGCGCGTCGCCCTCTCGGCCCTGACCAACGCCGAGTGGTTCCGCGACTCGACGGGTGCCGACACCCTGCTCTTCATCGACAACATCTTCCGGTTCAGCCAGGCCGGCTCCGAGGTGTCCGCGTTGCTCGGCCGTATGCCCTCGAACGTGGGCTACCAGCCGACCCTGGCCACCGAGATGGGTGCCCTCCAGGAGCGGATCACGTCGACGAACAACGGTGCCATCACCTCGGTGCAGGCCGTGTACGTCCCGGCCGACGACCTCACCGACCCGGCCCCGGCGACGACCTTCGGCTTCCTCGACGCGTTCATCGTCCTCTCGCGTTCGATCTCCGAGAAGGGGATTTACCCGGCGGTCGACCCGCTCGGCTCCTCCTCCCGTATTCTCGACCCTCAGTACGTCGGCGAAGAGCACTACGAGGTCGCCCGTCGCGTCCAGTCGATCCTCCAGCGTTACCGCGAGCTCCGCGACATCATCGCGATTCTCGGCATCGACGAGCTTTCCGAAGAGGACAAGATCGTCGTCGAGCGTGCTCGCCGCATCGAAGTCTTCCTCTCGCAGCCGTTCTTCGTCGCCGAGGTCTTCACGGGCAAGGAAGGTCAATACACGACCCTGCCCGACACGATCCGGAGCTTCAAGGAACTCTGCGATGGCAAGTGGGACCACCTGCCCGTCAGCGCCTTCCGCTATGTCGGTGCGATCGAGCAGGCCGAGGAACAGGCCAAGAAGATGGCGCGCTGAGCGTAACGAACCCTGGCCGACACTCTTCGAGGAGCCTCACCCGCAATGGCAAGCCACGATACGGTGGAGCCGGATCATTCGACTAAGAAGGGGGGCGACCGGCTCCAGTGCGTGGTCGTCACGCCGGAGCGGACCCTGTTCGACGAACTCGTCGACTTCGTCGCCCTCCCCCTGTATGACGGCGAACTCGGCGTCCTCCCCGGCCGCAGCCCGCTCATCGGCCGCCTCGGCTATGGCGAGCTCCGCACCAAGGAAGCCGGCGTCGCCAAGAGCTACTTCGTCGACGGCGGCTTCGTCCAGGTCCGCGACAACGTCGTGACGGTCCTGACCAACCGGGCCATCCCGTCCGACAAGGTGAACGTCGAGGCCGCCGAGCGTGAGCTCGACCAGGCCAAGGCCCGACGGGCCACCAGCGACTTCGAGATGGCCGAGAAGGCCAAGGCCGTCGACCGCGCCCGCGCCCAGATCCACGTCGCCAAGGCCCACGCCTGAGCGACCTGACGCGAGCCTGATTCAGCAAGGCCCCCTCGGGATCGCTCAGGCGTTCCCGAGGGGCTTTTCATGCGCCGGCCTGTTCCGTAGGCCAGGCGCCCCGGAAGAAACTGGTGGCTTGGGCGTTCTCCAGGCTGTCGAGCGTATGGCTCACAGTCGTTCCTTCGGAGACGCCGATGGCCGCCACCTCCTTGCCGATGGAGCCCCCGCGCCGGGGACGATGGCTTGATCCCGGGAAGTCGCCCTTCGATAATCGAGGCATGGTGACGACGACGAAGGAATTCGAGCCCGACGACGCCCGGCTTGCGGCGACGATCGCGTTGCGCGAGGAGTCTCGCGACGCCATGTCCAGGGCCAGGTTCGCGTATGACCAGCTCTACCATCGTCATTCGAGCCGGCTCCTCGCCTTCCTCGCCTCCCGGGTCGAGAAGCACGACCTCGACGACGTCCACCAGGAGGTCTGGCTGAGGGCCTGGAAGGCGTTGCCGACCAGGTTCGACGGCAAGGATTTCCGGGCATGGATCTTCGAGATCGCCCGCAACCTGATCCTCGACCGGCACCGCCGCAAGAAGCCCGAGCGCCTCGTCGACGACGAGCCGATCGCCGACCGCAAGTCGGTCTCCTCCGAGGAATACCTGCTGGAACGCGAGCGCCGGGAGATCCTCTCGCGTTGCGTCGATCGCCTGCCCCCGGAAGTCGCCAGCGTCTTCCGGGCCCGCCTGAGCGGCCTCGACTACGACGAGATCTGCCGGGCCGGCTCGATGACCCCGAACAAGGCCCAGAAGCTCCAGCATCAGGCCAAGAAGCTGATCAAGTCGTGCGTGGAAGCGGCCCTGGCATGAACGCACACGTCTCGGAGATCCCCGACGACCCCGCCGAGCTGGCCCCCTGGCTCGACCGCTACGTCGTCGGCCTCGACCTGGCCGAACTCGTCGCCGAGCTTTCCGCCATCCACCCCGATCTCGACCCGGACACCGACTCGCTCGATCATGTTTTGGGTCATCGACGCGGCGAGGTCCTCGAGCAGGGGCTCTCCGCCCTACCTCACCAGGCCCTCGGCCGGTTCCTGCAACGCCCCCGTCTCCTCTTCGAGCTCCAGGACGAGGTCCTACTCTCCGGCGGCTCGTACTGGGACGGCCTCGCCGAGCCCACCCCTCTGGGAGACTCGTTGACGCGCCGGGGCAAGTCCCGCGTCGACGCCCTCTTCCGCAGCCAGAGCGACATGCTCGAGATCGAGGAAGACGACCCCGACTCCGGCCTCATCATTCTCGACCGCCCCTGGTGGCGGCGCCCCGCCTATTTCCTGCCGGCGGCCGCGGCCCTGGTCGCAGTATCCCTGCTCGTCTTCCAGCAGTTCGGCCGCGAGTCCGAGCCGCCTCCCTGGGGCTGGAACAAGGCCGATGCCCTCGCCGAGCTCGATCGCCCCGACCTCTACCTCAACCAGCTCGCCAACTCGGCCGAGGACTGGTTCCGCCGCCGCCCCGAGGACCGCGCCGGTTTGATCCTCCGCATCGAGCAACTCCAGCAGGGCTGCTCGCGCCTCATCTCCGCCCCGCACACGCCCCTCGCCCCCGAGGATCGCGCCTGGCTCGTCGAACGTTGCCAGGCGTGGTCCGCCAAATTCGCCGCGCAGCTCCAATCCTTGCGAGACGGACGCGACCCGCTCGAGATTCGAGGCGAGACCGACGCCACCATCCGCAAGCTCATCGACGCCCTCAAGGCCAGGGCGAAGGAGCGAGCCGTAGCCCTCTGGTTCGAAGTCCCATCGCGAACCCGCCGCACCCTTGAAACCTGATCCGACTTCGTACGGTCTCCGATCCTCAATCCGGCTCAGGCGTTCGATTGGGCCCAGGCCCAGAACGCCTTGAAATACCAGGAGACGGAGCCATCCGACCAATCGAGGGCGTTCGCCAACCGGGTGCGACGCAGGGCGACCGGGATGGGACTCGGATTGGTGGTCGAGGTGGAGTACGACGAGCGCGAGCCATCCGACCACATGACCACGGTCGTGGCGATGGAGCCGTCCTTGATCGAGAGCGCCCACGTTGGGTAAGCACGTTGAGCCACCTCCAGCAGGATGGCGGCAGCCGCGACCAGGAACATCCAACGACGGACGGTCATTCGGGGACGTGGCATGGCGATTCTCCCTCAACCTGGATGGCGCGGCCTGGCCTATCGTGAGTTGCGTCGGATCAGGCCTCAAGAATCCGTCGAGAAGGCGAGGTCTTTTTGTGCCTCAAGTGGCCTTGCTCTTTCATGATATGTGGAAATTAATGGATCGTAAATATCCGAGCCCAGGACGAGTCGCCTCGGCGCCGGGTGCCGGTCGACGGACTCGACCATCGCCCGCGCCATCCTGGTCGGGTCGCCGTTGGCCGATTCGCCTTGTGCATGGTGACTCGGCGAAACTCCTCGACACGGATCGAGCCATCGGAATTCCAATCGAGTCGGGACGTCGTTAGAAATCGAGTCGGGATGTCGTTAGTTTAGAGAGACTCCCGTGCGAATCATCAGCCTTTCCCGACAGTATTCCCCGGCGTGCAAGGATCGCCTGATGCTCCAAGATATCGGCATTTAAGACATAAATAAACCATCGTCTTCGATCGACGCCATCATCACCACTGATGAGTTGGAGCGTCGGCCGAGCCGGCCCCCGGATTTCGAGGCCGAGAGCCGGGCGCTCATCTCGCTCGCCGAGGTCATGGCCAGCTCGCGCGACGCGATCCTTCAGAGGCTCGCAGAAGCGGCGATTGGACTCTGCGGGGCCGGCTCGGCGGGCATCAGCCTCGAGGAATCCGAGGAGGGGCGGGAAGGGTTCCGTTGCCGAGGCGTCGCCAGGAGGCTTGCCCCCTACCTGGGAGGCCTCATGCCGGAAGACCTCTGCCCTTGCGGCAGATTCCTCGGCCGCGACGCCACCCTGCTGAAAAACCTGACGAAGTTTGCCTCGGCGGCCATCCAGACGCTCAGGAACCGAAGTCCTTCGAGGATTCGGAAGACAGGCTCAGCGACGCCCTGGGCCGGCTCGACACGGCGTTGGAGGCCGGGGCAATCGCGACGTGGAGCTGGGACATCCCCAACGACCGGGTCATAGCCAGCCACGACCGTCGGGGACTCGGCCTGCTCGGGATGCGCGAACGGGTCAGCCTCGTCGGCGGGATCCTGACCGTCGAATCGAGCAAGGGCAAGGGGACCTTCGTGCGCACCGTCATCCCCTTGCACGGGCGGGTTCGGAGGATCGACCCGAACGCCGAGCCTTGAGGGGCCCGGCGAGGGGCCGATCCCGGATCAGAGCCGACCGGCGGAATAGCCGGCGATGAGCTGCGGCGCGGCGGCGTCGAAGCCGACGACGTTGAGCGAGCCCGGATCTTTGGGGTCGAGCACGGTGTAATCATTCGCCACCATGCCGACGCAGACCGCCCTGGCGGGAAGGCCCGACTTCTGCCGGTACCGGACGAGCGCCTGGGACGCGTGTATCTTGCCCGCCCACGACTCGCTATCCGTCAGGGTGATGAAGGTATCAACGTTCATCGTCTTCTCGATCGCCATCAGCATGGGCAAGGCGCAGTCGGTCCCGCCGAACGGCAACGACTCGGTGAGCTTGACCACGTCCGCGAGCCTCGAGCACCTCGAGATATCGAGCGGGATCAACTCGTGTGCGAAGGCGACGATCTGGAAGTCCGGCTCCGTCTTCGCCGCGATCAGCGCGAAGGCCGCCGAGGCCTCGCGCGGAGTCAGCATCGTCCCGGCGATCGAGCCGGCCGACATCGAACCAGAGACGTCGAGTGCGATCATCGTCCGCCGGTTCGCCGGCTCGACGTTACCGAATGCCGCGTAGAACGCCGCGTCGAGGGCGTCGTTGATGATGGAGACCGGGCTCCAGGCGAGTTGCCCCTTGAACCCCCGTCCCGAGGCGTACGTCGTCGCCGCGATCAGGATCGCCAACGGATGGACGCGCGACTTCCGCAAGGACTCGCCCTGGCCGAGACGATCGGCCACGACTTTGGCCGCGTCGGAGAGCGGCTGCAAGAGGCCCACGCTGGTCATCTTGCCGAGGTTGCGGATCATCGCCGTCAGCGGCATCGTCTCGAGCAGGACCTCCCAGACCTCGGGCGAGTTTAGGTGCTCCGTCGGGACGCACTCGCGCGGCAGGTTCTCCTCGCGAATGAGCCGGATAAGCTGGCCGCGATCGGCGACCTTCGCCTCCTCAAAGGCGGCGAGGAACCGGGGCAGATGCTCGCGGAGGTCCGGGTAGCGATCCACTCGTTTCAACTCGCGTGTAGCCGCATCGAGCCGCTTGACCTCGCGTTCGCCGAGGCCGCTCATCCCGGTCGCGGCCCAACGCAGGACGGCCTGCTTGGCGAGGTCGTCCGACTTCGGGTGCGCGAACCGGATCATGTCGCGCTGCGAGATTCCGTTGCGCTGCCGGTACTTCGCCACCTGGAACGCCAGGTCCTCGGCCGACTTCGCCTCGTACCAGGCCGCGACGCCCCGGGCGAGCCGACGGCCCCACCCTCGGAACTTGCGCACGGCCTCGGCGAACGCGAAGAGGTGCGTGCCGATCCGGCAGACGCTGGGCAAGGCCTCCATCGCGAGGTCGGTATGCCCGAGCCCCGCCACCATCGCCAGCGCAAAGATCGCCGGATCATAATTCGGGGCGCGGCCGCCGTCGCTGATCTCGACGATCTCGCGGACGGTGCGCGCGGCGTCCTCGGCGATGCACTCACGGACGGCCTCGCAGTTCTCGAGGACGAGTTCCTTCTCCCCGCAGTAGTATGAGCCCCCCTCGGCCCCCAGCACGAGGAACCGCCGTAGCCGTGCCCACTTATCGACGGCGAACGAGTATCCGCCGGAGTGGTTCTCGACCATCGCCTTGCCGGGGATCGGCGAGGTCTGCGGGGTCTGTCGGGTTCCGTAGTTCTTGGAGTAAGCGGACATGGGCGTACCCTCCGCGAGCACGGACCTCGTGCGCCTTGCGCCTCAATCATCCGGAGGCGAGCGAATCCTCGAGGATTTCGCGGCGACGAGATAATCGTGCCCATTCGGCTCAGGACTGAGCAAATTACTGGTCACGAGAGTCTCCCAATGCGGGCCGACCCCCTCCTCTGATAGGAGTCGTCCCATGAATCAGGAGGGTGATGCCTCGAGTGAGCATTCTTAAAAAATGAACATTCAGAGGCCCAGTGGGTGGAATAGGGATCGAACCTACGAGAATAGACATCCATCGGCTCGTTCCCGAGCAAATCGGCGACATCGACATTCCGCACCAAGCGGTCCACCCGTGTTTCGCCGAGCAAGGAATCTCCGGACGGAAGTTCATTTTCAGTGATAACCGTACGGATTCGGCTCGACGATCGTCCGGACCAGGAGTCGAACCTGGCCTTCTCCTTTTTGAGAGGTAACGATCAACCGTCGGCTCAGACTGAGCAAGGATTTGGTCCACGGTGTCAAGCGTGCTACCGCTACACTACCCGGACGTCAAGGCAGACAGACGCCTCTGGCCGCAGGTTCGCGGGTTCAAGAAATATTCCGGCCATGCACGCACGGCATATGTTTTACGGTGATTCCACCAATGCCAGGTTTGGGGAACGTCTCGCGGTATCCCGTCGGCCGGGATGGCCCCTACGACCTCCCTCGAACTTATTTTCAGGGAGAAGTCGTGGCCCCTAATTTCTCCAAGGAGCGGTCCCAAAAACGCTTTCGGGGCCTTCCAATCACCCCAAAGGTCGTTCGTAATCGAAGCGCCCTGGGCGACTGAGGCTAATCGAAACGTGGGAAAAAGAAAGGGGCGGACGCCTTTAAAACGTCCGCCCCTCCTGAAGCTTTCCGGGACCTCGAAGTCAAAGCGTTCGCTCACCGGGATGAGCGTGGCTCTTCAGATTCAACGGTCTCAGTTCTTCGGTGCCAGTCGACGTCGGCAGCGCATCGCCGCGTAGGCGAAAGGGATCGCAAAGCCGAAGAGGGCCGTCGGCTCGGGGGTATTGAGGGGCGTCAAGAGGAAGTAATCGGTCCGGCCCGAGGGGTTGATTCCTTCCCCCAAGATCTGCCCCTTGCTGTTGATGTCGCTGGCGGAAAGCAGGTTCCAGCCGGATGGCAAGGGGATGAGGGTGTTCAGGTTCGTCATCACCCCATCGACCATCAGGAACGCGGCCCGGTTCGGGAGACCATTCGAAGACACGGAAGCGATCTCCGACGATCCGACGATCTGATTGGAGTCGCTGATTGCATAGGCGTAACTCGATGCGCCTCCCAACGTCCCCAGCGTTTGCAGCCCTTGAGACGCCGTATAAACAAAGGCCTGCGGCGAGAACCCCGGAGTCGAGAATCCGGTAGGTTGGCCGGTGGCCCCCACGACCGTCCCCTGCTGATTGACGCCGAAGGGGCTGAGGTCGTGGCCGATGAAGGTCCGCTGCCCGTCAATCGTGACATAAGCCGAACTCATTTGTGTTTGTTGGTCCGGCCACGTCGCGCCCGTACTATTGTTTCTCGAGAAATACGTCTCGGTGTAATTGATGGCGTTTCCAGGATTTGAACTGTCCGGCAACGTACTGAACCTATCAACATAACGTGTCACGTTCCCTGATGCGTCGAATCGAGCTAAGTAGTCGTTCCCGATCATGAGCCGGTCGACGAATTGCCCGTTCACCAGATTGGCATCACCGAGATCTTGGATCGTATAGGCAGGAAGTGGATCGGCGTAAACCCTTGCGTTCAATCCTTGTACAGCAACTAAAACGACCGATAAGAGGAGTAGGCGAGGTGGTGGGATCACTTGCATCGATCGCTCCCATCCTTAGGCACGAGTCAAATGTCTCAACGACTCCGTTAGGAGGGTGGGATTTTCCTTCAAGTTTTGCTGTTTCGTCAATACCTTTTGCAAAAGATTAGTTTGCGCGTTCGATTCCGCGGTCCTCGCGGCAAGTGACCGCAGACGGGTCGACAAATGTTAGTTGTAGCGTTCTCGGATGTGTTGAAATTTATAAGACAAGAGGTTCAGGAATTTCGCATGAGGATGACGTTAAGTCGGGCCAAGGCGTGGCGCTCGAACTCGGCGGTCTTGAGGCGTGGGAGTCCTTGTTGAGGCGATCATGAGAAGCGATGCCGGGGAAGGTCGAAGAACGATTCGTTTCATGGCCTGTGGCGTCGATCCCAAGCGATGGCGGCACACCGAGCGATGAAGAAGAAGCGGCTGAGGCAATGACGCTGGTCGGTGTTGTCAGCGACGCAAGGCGGAAGGATGCCGGTCATGAGAGGTGAAGCCAGGCACATATCGCCGTGCCGGTGCTCGGCCTTCGGCCTCACGCTCACGATGCGTCATGGCCATCGACTTGCAGATGGCCCAGTGTATCGCAAACGCCCTGTCTGCTGCTCACAGACAGGGCGCTCCCTGTTGAATACCCTTGGCGATTCGAGACCGGCATCCGAGCCATCGCACGATCGACTCAGGCTTTCGCGCTTCGATCGAGCGTATCCTGATCCTCGATCTCGGCGAAGCGAGGCATGGTCTTGCCGTCGCGCTCGACGGTCTCCATGAACATGCTGTAGGGGCGGACGAAGTAGCCCCGGTCGGGGAGGCACTCGTAGACGACGACCTTCTCTTCGCGGCCCTCCTTGGAGGCCTCCGAGTCGATCGCGAGCATGTGGACGCGGTAGAGGCCCCCCTTGAAGTGACGGTAATAGCCGCCGATCTTGATTCGCCGCTCGGACATTCCGTGGGATCTCCTCAAATAAGAGTCATCATGTTTTGAATCAAATTATATGAAAGTAAGCTGAAATCAATTCTTGGCCTTGGGGTCTGCGGGGCGGATCGAGAAGTGGAAGGGGCGGGGGCGGGTCAGGGTGCGCTGAAGGGTCACGATGCGGGCGTCGGCGTCGTCGTATTGCTTCCGGATGGCTTCGCGTTCCGGATACGAGGGCAAGTAGCGGCCGGTCATCAGGCGGGCCTGGGCGATCTCGCTGCGGGAGTCGGTGAGGCGGATCAGGAGCGAGGCCTGGGCGTCCCAGGGACCGCCGGGCTCCCAGCCGTCGGCCGTGGCCGAGGCGATGTTGACGCCCGCCTCGAGCTGATCGGTCGGATAGGTGCCGAGGGGGCGGTCATCGACCTTGATCTCGTAGCGACCTTCGGGAAGGCCATGCACGGTCAGCATATAGCGGTTGAGCTGCTCGGGCACGGGGATGAACCGGAATTGCAGGGCGCCGAAGGTGCCGAAGTTGATCGGGAGGCCTTCATCCAGGCGGTCGAATTCGAGGATGCGGGCCCCGCTCTTCACGTTCGAGACGCGGCAGCCCTGCGAGGCGACGACTTCTTGCCTGGTCGCGTCGACAGTCACCGAGGAGACGTCGGCGGGGGCTCCGAGCCCCTTGAGGATCGCGAACGCCATCGCGAGCTGGCCGAGGTCGTTGAGGTGGACCCCGTCATGCATATGAAGCGAGGGCTTGTCCTTGACCTCGCGGGTCTGATCGGCGACGGAGCGAACCTGCCGCTGGATGTTGCGCATGGTGCGTTGGACGTCGATGGAGCGCTCGCCCATCTCGCGCGACATGGCCATCGCCTTGTCGCACATGAGCTGAAGGAAGCCCTTCTCCGACTGATCGGGGTCGGTCGCGGTGACGGCGGCCGAGCAGATGTAGACGCGGACGCCGCGGGCCTTGCAGGCCTCGATGATGCTCCGCGTGGAGTCCAGGAAGAGCGCCTCGTGCTCCGCGTCGGCCTTCGTGCCCCAGCCGATGTCGTTGATGCCGAACGCGACGATCAGGACGGTGGCCCCGTGGGCGAAGACGTCGGCCTCGAGCCGCTTGAGCCCGCGCTCGGCCGTGTCGCCCCCCCAGCCCGAGTTGATGAACCTGACCTTGCGATCGGGGAACCTCAGAAGGGTGTAGTTCTCGATGATCTTGCCATAAGTCCTCGCCGCCGTGATGCTGTCGCCGAAGAAGACGACGGTGTCGTTGTCCTTGATGTCGTAGTCCGCCCTGGCGAGGCCGGGCAGCAGGCCGAGGGCCAGCAAGGTCGCCGCGAGGGCGGTCGTTCGCGTCCGGGTCATCCGCACCCTCCCCATTCTCGATGATTCGGCTCGGATCGCGTCGCGAGATGCCAGGTCTCCCGCGCAACGATCGCCGATGTCTTCAGGTTTTCGACGGGACATGATTCGACTCTTCACGAACTCGCGTCCTCGCATGCGATGATGTCGGCCGGGCATGATCACCGGCGTGCCATCGCGGAACTCATGAAGGATTCTGCGAATCTTCCTCGCAGGAACCTCGGGGCCTCGTGGGGCGGCTCGGCCTCCTACGCACGATACGCCGCGGGGGGTGGCGAATCAAACGGTGGCCCCGACCGATCCCGGAGGGGGGACGACGATGGCTCAACAGGCGACGGTGACGGAATACATCCTCGGGCATTCGGATCGAGAGATCCGCCGCCTGATGCTCCAGGCGAGCATCCTGAGGCCGATCACCGAGCGGCTGCTCCGCCGCGCGGGGCTGAAGCCGGGGATGCGGGTCCTCGACCTCGGATGCGGCGCGGGGGACGTGTCGATGCTCGCGGCGGAAATCGTCGGGCCGTCCGGGCTGGTGGTCGGGATCGACCGGAGCCCGCAGGCCATCGCGATCGCCCGAGAGCGCTGCCGGTCCATGAGGTTGCACCACGTCGATTTCGACGACGTCGCGGTCGAGTCGTTCATCGATCCCGATCCTTTCGACCTCGTCATCGGTCGATACGTCCTGATCCACCAGCCCGACCCCGTCGCATTCATCCGTTCGGCCTCGGGTCATCTGCGGCACGGCGGCGTGCTCGCGCTGCACGAGCTCTGCTTCGACGGTCAGCCGATCACGCGCTCGAGGCCGGTCGTCGCCGAGTGGGATCGGGTCGGGGCCTTGATCCAGGAGGCCTTCCGATCCGCGGCTCCTAACGGTGATGCCGGCGGACGACTGCTCGAGCACTTCCAGGACGCGGGACTTCCCCGGCCGTCGATCTTCTGCGAGTCGCTCGTCGGCGGAGGTCCCGACTCTCATCTCTATGCCTGGGTGAGCTACACCTTCGAGAGCGTCATGTCGCGACTCGAGCATCTCGGCTCTCTCGCCCCGGGCGAGATCGACACCCGGACCCTCGAGGCTCGCCTCAGGGATGCCGCCGTGCAGGCCAAGAGTCAGCTCACGAGTCCGCCTCAGTACTGCGCCTGGGCCACCGTCTGACGATGAGGTCCACACCCCGCGGCGCCGCACTCAGGTCGCGTGCGAGGTCGCGGGGCTGCCGGCGGCGTAGAAGCTCGGCGCGGAGTAAAAGGGCCGTTCGCTCCACTCGGTCCCGGTCCAGGCGTGATGGGTAACCGTCACGTCGTCGTCCTGCAGTTCGATCTCGAGGAAGCCGGGGGGACGCATTCCGGTCGGATCGCGGAGGAGAGGGGCGCCCGAGTTCAGGCAGAGTTGGTTCGGCACGCCCCTCGGCACAAAGCCCCAGGCCGCGTGGACGTGGCCGCAGCAATAAAGATGCTGGCCGATCCCGGAGAGCCACTCGCCGACCTCGAGCGCGTTCTTCATCCGTTTCGGGGCCAGTTCCTCGGCGTAGAGCGGAGGGGCCTCGACCGGATAATGGCAGGCGACGATCAGCCGCTTGGGGTGATCGCGCATCATTTCTCGCGCCTGGGCAAGCTGCATCGCGGGGAGGAGGCCACGCGCAGAGAGGTGCGACCGTGTCGGATCGAGCCCGAGGATCGCCGTCTCGGAGTCGAGGTGACGGAGCCACGGATAGGTGACGTCGGGCGCGAAGGCGCCGAACCAGGCCTCGAAGTTCTGGTAGCGGACGGAGCCCGTCGTGTAGCGGTCGTGGTTCCCGGGGATCACGGTGACCCTCGTCGGGTCGACGAGAAGCTCGGAAAGGGCGTCCCTGGCGTCGCGGAACTCGGCCGAGAGCGCGGTGGTCGTCAGGTCGCCGGTGATCAGGATGTGATCGGCCGCGCGGCTCTGGACCTTCGCCACGACTTCCTCGATCCGCTCGAGCCGGAACCTGCGGGCCCGGCCTGCTAACAACGAGAAGACCCCGACCGCCCGCTTGTTCAGGAGGTGGATCGGGTTGAATTCGTAGCGCCAGACATGGATGTCAGACAGATGGATGATCCGCAAGCGTGTTGTCCCACGAGTTGCGAGTTCGGAGAGTGATCCGGTCGGATCAGAAGTGCCATCCCAGCCAACCCACGATGACATCGTAAGCACAATGCGTGCCGACCGCGATAGCGAACCCCCTCGCCGCGAAGACCCAGGCGAAGTAGACCCCGGCGAACCACCGGAAGATGAACGCGAACCAGGTAAACGCCTCACCGGGCGTCCCCGCGTGGTGCGCCAGCGAGAACAATAAAGCCGAGACGGTCATCGCGAACGTGCTGGCCAGGACCCCCGGGACCTGCAAGAGCCTCGCGAACCCGAACAGCAAGGGGACCAGGGCCAGGCGGAAGAGCGCCTCCTCGTAGACCCCCGCCCCGAGGAACCCGATCAGGGGTATCAACGGATGCGCAGAGGGAGGGGACTCGACGGCCAGGGGCCGCCTCGCGGCCGAGATCGCGTCCATCTGGGTGAACCCGAGGTCGACCACGCGGCTCAGTCCGATCAAGGCGACGGCCAGCACGAGGCTCTCGACGACCATTCCCACGAGGGCTGCCGGTGAGAAACGCCATGCGCGTTGGTCGACCGCGTGCCAGATCAGGAGCGAGACCAGCAGTATGAGGGGCAGGAACCAATGATCGCGGAGCCCGATCGTCCCCAGGACCTGCCGCATCCAGGCGTCCGCCCCGGTCCGATAGGCCTCGGAGGACGCCCCGCCCAGGTAGATGATGCCGAACTCATAGAGGAAAAGCGGGAAGGCCACGAAGGCCAGGCACGGCAAGGGCCTGCGCGTCGCTTCCCAGTAAGAGACGCGCTCCTTCTCGGTCTCGACGACTTCGCCCCACCAACGGTGGTCGTAGCCGAATCGAGGCCGGGACTTCTTGGAGGCCGGGGGTGGGGTCCGCGGTTTCGACTTCGTTTTCACAGGATCAGAAATCGGCCGGAGATGGGCCCGGATTGAAGTCTCTCCAAAGTTTTTGAAACTTTTGAAATTGCTGAAATTTTCGTAAAAACCGAAAAGAACGAAATCGCATAGAATCTTGTCCCCCTCCATCCTGGCGGCTACCATAGGCCCGTGGCCTTAAGCTGCCATTTTGCTTGAGATGAACTGAGGGCCGGGTTTACGAACAGAACCCTCGGTTTGTCTTAAAGTATTCGCTTCCCGCCGTACGATGGGATGCCGCCGGCTGTCCATGTACAACCGGCACCTACGAATCATCCGAATCGAGACGTCTCCGTGCCGAGGGCCCGCCGGTCCCGGGGTCGTGGCGGGCTTGGAATATTGCCCGTATGGGAGGATAGGCGCGTGACTTCGCGGTTTGGCCTCGTTCTGCTCGTCGCCGTCGCCCCGATGGTCCTGGCCGGCTGCACCGACTCCTACAACTCCGGACCCTTGCGATACGAAGAGGCCGAGGCGCTCACCAAGGAACCGGCCGACAAGACCAAGGCCAACCTCGCCGGCAAGACGAAGCTGCAAGAGCTCGTCCGCAAAGGGCTGACCCGCCTCTACGGCCCAAACCCCCGCGAGATCCACGTCCCGCCCGGCACGAATTTGCCCGGCGGCGGCATCCGGCTGGCGAACTTCAAGCGGACCGGCGAAGGTGCCGACGCGAAGCGCGAGCGGATCATGGTGCAAGCGTCCCCGGCCCCCGGCGAGCCGGCCGTCACCGAGGCGCAGAAGGGGGGATATGCCCTCTATCGCCTGCACTGCCTGCATTGCCACGGGGTCTCGGGTGCCGGGAACGGGCCGACGGCCGACTTCCTCTATCCGAGGCCGAGAGACTATCGCCCCGGCAAGTACAAGTTCACCTCCACGCCCAACGGCGCCAAGCCGACGCGAGAGGATCTCAGGCGGACGATCAGCGACGGCCTCCACGGCACGTCGATGCCCGCGTTCGAAGCCCTGATGACCCCCGCCGAGGTCGACCAAGTCGTCGACTACGTGATGTTCCTCAGCTATCGGGGGGAGACCGAGCTCGCCCTGATCGAGGAGGCCACCGTCTCCGACGAGAACGATCCCGAGGCGCTCAACGACGAGGTCGTCAACGGCGTGGCCAACGCCGTCTTCGAGAAGTGGACGAGCGTCGAGGCCGAGGTCTTCAACCCGCCCGTGCCCAGGACGCCCGCGACCAAGGAGAGCATCCTCCGGGGTCGGAACCTCTTCCTCGGCTACAAGTCGAAGAACATGAACTCGGTCGACTGCATCGGCTGCCACGGGATCAAGGCCAACGGCGACGGCGCCAGCCTCGTCTCGCAGGACGTGTTCAACGACGTCTACTTCTCCGGGAACCCCAGCACCCGCCTCGAGCGCCTGGAGAAGTATCCGGAGAAGACCCGGGAGCTCTGGAAGAACTCGCTCGATGACTGGGGCGACCCGATCCGGGCGGCCAACCTGAGGGTGGGCGTGTACAAGGGGGGGCGTCGGCCGATCGACCTCTACTGGCGGATCGCCAAGGGGATCACGGGGGCGAAGATGCCCGCCCACTACCCGACCCTCGAGGCCGATGAGGTCTGGGACCTCGTCAACTTCGTGCTGGCCCTGCCGTATGATAAGACCCTGCTCGAAGGGGTCACCCTCCCCAACCCGGCGGCCCCCGCCGTCGCCGAGCGTTGACCGCAGCCGAGGCCGCCCGCCCTTCCCCTCCGCGACGCACGATCGCCGCGGGGGTGGGACCGACGGGCGCTGCCGAGAGGCCTGCCCGAGCGAATTCAGCCGGATCCCGACGAGACCGAAATTAGACCGAATCGATGACGGCCGGTGGGTGTGACCACCGAGCACCCTTGAGAAGTGGAACCGCGACGATACGACCCGGACGCTTCCGCCGCCGTCCGACCTCTCGCACACGAAGACCGACTAAGGGAGCGATCCCGTGCGTTACTGGAGTTTGCTCTTCGCTTTGGCCGCCATCGCTTGCGTAGCGGCGTTCCTCTATTCCCCGTTCTCACCCGACTGGTGGCTGCCCAACCACGCCAGTAACCCGTACCACGTCGTCTCGACCTTCGGTCGCGAGATCGACAGCCTGTTCTTCATCATCCTGGGGATCACGGGCGTCACGTTCATCGGGACGCAGGTCGCGCTCGTCTGGGTCGCCTTCCGCTACGTCGACAAGGTCGACGCCGAGGGCAGACCCCTGCGTGCGGCCACGTACTTCCACGGGAGCCAGCTCCTCGAGGCGGTCTGGACGATCATCCCCGCGGCCATCCTGGTGGCGATCGCCTTCTACCAGATGGGGACCTGGGCGGCGATCAAGTTCCGGACGTCGGCCCCGAAGATCCAGCCGATCGCCGAGGTCACCGGGCGGCAGTTCCAGTGGGTCATGAAGTATCCGGGTCCCGACGGGCGGCTCAACACGACCGACGACCTCCACCGCGTCAACGACCTCCACTTCGTCAAGGACAAGCCGGCGCTGATCAACCTGAAGTCGGCGGACGTGCTCCACTCGTTCTTCCTGCCCCAGATGCGAATCAAGCAAGACGCCGTCCCAGGCCTGACCATCCCCGTCTGGTTCGACTCCGACACCGCCGGGAGCTTTGAGCTGGTCTGTGCGGAGCTCTGCGGCTGGGGCCACTACAAGATGCGCGGGAATGTGACGGTCCACGAGTCGCAGGCGGATTTCGACGAGTGGATGCGAAAGGCTCTCGAATCCCAGAACGTCGGTCAGCTCGCTGCGGCCAGCGGCTCCGAGGGGGAGATGACACCGCAATGAACGCCGAACATGCCGCCCACGGGCCGAGCCAGGGTGACGTCGCCGCGTCCTCGCACAGCCACGACGATCACCACGTCCACGAAGACAATCGCAACATCTTCCAGCGCTATGTCTTCTCGTCCGACCACAAGGTGATCGGCATCCAGTTCCTCTTCTCGGGCCTGATCTTCTTCGTGATCGGCGGCCTTTTGGCGATGGCCATCCGCTGGCAGCTCGCCTGGCCCTGGTCGCCGATGCCGATCCTGAGCAACGCCCTCTGGTCCGACCCCGCGCTCGGATACCGGATGCCCCCCGAGTTCTACAACAAGCTGTTCACGTTGCACGCGACGATCATGATCTTCTTCGTGATCATCCCGCTCTTGACGGGCGCGTTCGGGAACTTCTTGATCCCGCTCATGATCGGGGCGCGCGACATGGCGTTCCCGAAGCTGAACATGCTCTCGTACTGGGCGATGCCCTTCGCCTTCGTCGCGATCATCTACTCGCTCGTGGTCGAAGGGGGAGCCCCCGAGGCCGGCTGGACGAGCTATCCGACGCTGGCGAACCTGCGATGGTCGACCCCCGGCTCGCTCAACGGGCAGACCTGGTGGCTGATCGCCCTCCTCTTCGCGGGCATCTCGTCCCTGATGGGCTCGATCAACTACATCACGACCATCATCATGCTCCGGGCGCCGGGGATGACCCTCTTCCGGATGCCGATGTCGGTCTGGGCCCTCTTCATCACGGCGATCCTCCAGGCGTTCGCCCTGCCGGTGCTGACCTCGGCGCTGGTGATGCAGCTCCTCGACCGCACGGCCGGGACGAACTTCTTCAGCCCGGCCAACTGGTCGGTGGCCAACTCGCCGCCGGTGGTGGGGGGCGGGCAGCCCTTGCTGTGGCAGCACCTCTTCTGGTTCTACTCGCACCCGGCCGTCTACATCATGATCCTGCCGGCGATGGGGTTCGTCTCCGACGTGGTCTCGACCTTCTCCCGCAAGCCCCTCTTCGGCTACAAGCCGATGGTCTTCGCCATCGCGGGGATCGCGGGGCTCGGGTTCATCGTCTGGGGGCACCACATGTTCCAGTCGGGCATGAACCCGAAGCTAGGCGCCACGTTCATGCTCTCGACGATGATGATCGCCCTCCCCTCGGCCGTGAAGGTCTTCAACTGGCTGGGGACGATGTGGGGCGGCAGGCTCCAATTGACCTCGGCGATGCTCAACGCCATGGCCTTCGTCGCCATGTTCGTCATCGGCGGGCTCTCGGGGATCTTCATGGCCGCGACGCCCGTGGATATCCACATCCACGACACCTATTTCATCGTGGCGCATATCCACTACGTCCTCTTCGGCGGCAGCACCTTCGGCATCTTCGCGGCGATCTACTACTGGTATCCCAAGATGTTCGGCCGGATGATGAACGAGCGTTGGGGCAAGATCCACTTCATCTTCTCGTTCATCTTCTTCAACGGGACCTTCTTCCTGATGCACATCATCGGGATGCACGGTTTCCCGCGCCGGATCGCCGACCCGTCGGTCTACCTGTTCCTCAGGGGCTCGGGCACGACCTGGATGAACCTGGTGATGACCTACAGCGCCTTCGGCCTCGGCCTGGCGCAGATCCCGTTCGCCATCAACTTCTTCTACAGCCTGGCCTTCGGGCCCAGGGCCGAGGCGAACCCGTGGAAGGCGAACACCCTGGAATGGGCCGCCGCCTCGCCGCCGCCGCACTATAACTTCGAGACGATCCCGACCGTCTACCACCCGGCCTACGAGTACAGCGTTCCCGGGACCCCCGAAGACTTCCTCCCGCAGACTCAACCCAGGCCGGTCGAGGCCGGGCCGATGGACCCGATCATGGCCTGACCCGCGACCCCCTTCGAGGACGCGGGCCGAACCGACACGACGATGAATCCGGAGGCGGCCAGAACCGGAGGCCGACTCTACCTCTCCGACACGCAAACCGACCCGCCGGGCCTCACGCAAGAGGCCCCCGGGTTTCGACGATGGGAAGTCGCGAATGACGCCCGACCCGACCCTTGGCAGCCCAGGCTCGACGGCCTCGTACAAGCGAGGGCCGCACTGGGTCGCCATCTTCGGCGCGATCTTCACCCTGCCTCTCCTCTTCGTGGGGGGCTCGGTGACGACCTATCGCGTCGGCATGGCCGTCCCCGACTGGCCGACGACGTTCGGCATCAACATGTTCCTGTTCAACTTCTGGCACGCCCCCTTCGGCGTCCAGGTCGAGCACACGCACCGGCTCTACGGCTCGGCCGTCGGCCTGGCGACGATCGTGCTGACCGTCTGGTTCCTCGTGGCCGAGAAGCGCAAGGGGATGAAGGTCCTCGGCGTGCTCGCCCTGGTGCTGGTCATCGCCCAGGGCATCCTGGGGGGGACCCGCGTCACCCAGAACTCGACCGGCCTCGCCGCCCTGCACGGGATCATGGGGCAGACCTTCTTCGCCCTGATGGTCGCCCTCTGCGTGCTGACGGGTCGCGACTGGATCGAGACGAGGTCGCGACAGGTCGACACCGGGCACCTCCGGCGCCGGGCCCTCGTGACCCTCATCATGGTGGCGGTCCAGATCGCCATCGGGGCCTGGCTGCGGCACTTCCCGCACCAGCATGGCGTCTACCTGCACGCGCTCGTGGCACTGGCCGTCTGGAGCCACGCGGGGATGCTCGCGACCCGGATCGAGCGTCGCAAGGACGAGCTGAAGCCGCTCCTGCCGTCGGCGAGGGCCCTGGGCATCTCGGTGACGCTCCAGTTCGCGCTCGGCGTCGCCGCCTGGTGGATGCTACGGCCGTTCGACGGCATCCCCAGGACCGTGACCCTCCTGCAGGCGATGGTGCGGACCGGCCACCAGACCAACGGCGCCTTGCTGCTGGCGGCGATCGTCGTCTTGACCTTGCGGACTTACAGGCACCTCGCCCCCTCGGGCGAGATGTCGAAGGCCCCTCGACCGAATGGTGCTCTTGATTGGGAGGCAGTGGCGTGAAGACGGCGGCGTCCCTTGGTAACGGCCAGGCCATCGTTGAGGCCCCCGACTCGTCGGCCTGGGCCGACTTCAACGCCAAGTTCTCGGCTTATGTCGAGCTGGCCAAGCTGCGCGTGGCGACCCTCGTGCTCGTGACGGTCGCCGCCGGCTTCCTGCTCGGCGCCCGAGGCGCCTCGCACCCGTCGACGCTGCTCCTGACCGTCTTCGGCACCGCCCTCGTCGCCACCGGCGCGAGCGCCTGGAACCAGTACCTCGAGCGGTTCCGCGACCCGCTCATGAAGCGGACGGCCAACCGCCCGCTCCCGACCGGCAGGCTCTCGCCGGCCGAGGCCGCCTGGTTCGGCGTCATCACCGGGGTCCTCGGCGTCCTGATGCTGGCCCTCGGCGTGAATACCCTCTCGGCGATCGTGGCGACGGTCACGTACTTCCTCTACGCGTTCGTCTACACCCCGCTCAAGCCGAGGACCACGCTGAACACGGCCATCGGCGCCATCCCCGGTGCCCTGCCCCCGGTGATCGGATGGGCGGGGGCGACGGGGCGGCTCGGGATCGAGGCCTGGGCCCTCTTCCTGATCGTCTTCCTCTGGCAGTTCCCCCACTTCCTGGCCATCGCCTGGATCTACCGGGCCGACTACGCCAGGGCCGGGCACAAGATGCTGCCGACCGTCGACCCGGAAGGGGCGATCACCGGCCGTCAGGCGGCCGTCTACGCCCTGGCGCTCGTCCCGGCGGGGCTCCTGCCCGCGAGCATCGGCCTGGCCGGCCCGGTCTACTTCGCCGGGGCCTTGCTGCTGGGAATCTACTACCTGGCGAGCGCGATGCGGTTCTGGGCCAGGACCGACGACGCCTCGGCCCGTCGCCTGATGAAGGCGTCATTCATCTACTTGCCGATGATCCTCCTGCTCCTGCTGCTGAACCCGATGCCCGCTTGATTAGACGCCGGACCACGGACCCTCGCGTCCGTCGAGGTCCACGGCCGGGGGGGCCTGACCGCGACGGTCGCGTCCCCCTCGCATCGCGAACCTCCGGACCTGCGTGTTGGCACCTTTCCCCGAGAATGGATGAGAGATGGCAGACGTCTCCGATTCTCCGTCGTCGAGATCCGACCTTGCCGGCCATGTGACGCCCGCGGCCAGGATCGCCATTCAGCACCCTCCGGTCACCCCCGGAAAGGTCGCGATGTGGCTCTTCCTCGCCACCGAGATCATGTTCTTCACGGGCCTGATCGGGTCGTACATCGTCCTCAGGGCGGGGACCCCGCCGAACTCGTTCAGCAACTTCTTCCCGCCGGCGACCAACCTCGCCAGCTCCAAGGGCCTCCAGGGGCTCATCCTCAAGTCGGCCGGCTCCTCGCGCGAGAAGGTCGTCGCCATCGTCGAGGAGGCCACCGTCCTCGACCGCATGCAGGCGGGTGAGCTCGACAAGGAACTCGTCGCGATCGAGAACCGGAAGCTCGAGGCCGACGAGACGGCGAAGCTCAAGGACGAGGCCACCAAGGCCTTCCGCAAGCACCAGGCCGAGCACCTCGTCGACTCCCTGCCGGCGGGAATCCTCTTCGGCGTCCCTGCCGACAAGGCGAAGGGGGTCCACGACCGGCTCGCCGCCGCGGGGGCCGAGGCCAACATCGTGCCGCTCGCAGGGTTCAACTGGCCGAAGCCGTACGACTTCATGACGAACCCGCTCAGCATCGACCTCACGATGGTGAACACGTTCATCCTGATCTGTTCCTCCGTGACGATGGTCCTGGCCCTGAGCGCCTTCCAGAACAACAAGCGATTCCTCGGCTCGACCTACCTCACGGCGACGACCATGATCGGGGCCACGTTCCTGGGGGTCCAGGTCTACGAGTATTATCAGTTAATGTTCGGGCACCACTACCCGCCCGGCATCAGTGCCACGGGGCACTTCCGCCCCGACTCGAGCATCTTCGCCTCGTGCTTCTTCACGATGACCGGGTTCCACGGAGCCCACGTCGCCGCCGGCGTGATCATGCTCTTCCTCATCACGTTGCGGTCGTGGTTCACCGGCGCCTACACTCGAAATAGCTACAGCACGGTCGAGCTGGTCGGCCTCTACTGGCACTTCGTCGACCTCGTCTGGATCCTGCTGTTCACCGTCGTCTACCTGATCTGATCTGGTTTGATCCGATTCGATCCGAGCCGATCGTCCAAGGGCCTGGGGCCTCTCGAACCGAGGGCCCTGCCCACCCTCAGGGGATTCCGCCCATGGCCGAGACCAACTTGACCCACGACCAGGAGATGGAGGTCGAGTCGCACGCGCCGTACATGAAGATCTTCTTCATCCTGGCCATCTTCACGGTGGCCGAGTACATCTACGCGACTTACCTCCCGCTCAGTTTCTTGATGCTCGTGATCGGCCTGATGGCGATGGCGATCACCAAGGCCGCGCTCGTCGGGCTCTACTTCATGCACCTGAAGTTCGAGGGGCGCTGGGTCTACGCGTTCCTGATCCCGGCGGCGATCCTCGCGGTCGCCCTCGTCTCCGGGCTGCTCCCCGACATGGCCTTCCAGCCCGTGACCGAGGAGAACCCGGACCTCGAGAACATCGAGACGACCCCGGTCCAGCCCGGCGCGGCCGCGTCCGCGACCTGGGACCGCAGCATCCTCAAGGGCGACGCCCGCTCCTGAGCCCGGCTCGACCTCCATTCGAAAACCGAAGGGAGAGGCCCCGCCTCGCCCGCAACCAGCCGCACCTTCCTCTCACACCCGGGTTGGCCGACCGTGCATCGCTCCTATCGCCTTGGCCTGATCATCGTCGTCGGGACCGTGCTCGCCTCCCTCGGGCTCTGCCTGGCGGCCGTCTCCATCCGCCCGAAGGACCAGCGCGCGGGGCATGACCTCGGCGAGAACGCCTATCCGCTCGGCCCCTTCCACCTGACCGAACGCTCGGGAAAGGCCGTGACCGAGGCCGACCTCGCCGACCGGGTCTGGGTCACCTCGTTCATCTTCACGCATTGTCCCCTCTCCTGCCCCCGGATCACGAGCGTCATGAAGGGGCTCCAGGAGAAGCTCAAGGACTCCTCGGCGCTCCTCGTCAGCATCTCGGTCGACCCCGAGCGCGACACCCCCGAGGTCCTCTCCGCCTACGCCAAGAAATTCTCGGCCGACCCCGACCGCTGGTGGTTCCTCACCGGGTCGAAGCCGGAGATCGACGCCCTGATCGTCGACAAGTTCAAGCTCGCGCTGAGCACGAGCAGCCCCGACCAGCAAGCCGCCGGCGCCGAGGCCTTCTCGCACAGCGACCGGCTCGCCCTCGTGGGACGCGACAACAAGGTGATCGGCTACTTCGACTCGAACGACCCCGAGGCCATCACCAAGCTCGTCGAGCGGACTAAGCAGCTCGCGCCGGGCACCCAGGACGTCCCCGCCTGGGTCCGCCAACTCCCGGCCGTCAACGCGACGCTCAACGGCATCGCGTCGATCCTGCTCCTCGTCGGCTGGCTCCTGATCCGAACCGGCCGTGCCCGGGGTCACCAGGTCTGCATGATCGCCAGCGTGGTGGTCTCGGGTCTCTTCCTGAGCTGCTACCTCGTCTACCACTTCCAGATCCGGGGCGGCGTCCCCTTCCTGGGCCGGGGGCCGGTCCGGCTCGTCTACTTCACGATCCTGCTCTCGCACGTCGTCCTGGCGGTCGTGATCGTGCCGCTCATCCTGGTGACGCTCCTGCGGGCCATCCGCAAGCAGTGGCACCACCACGCGAGCATCGCCCGCGTAACCTTCCCCGTCTGGATGTACGTCTCGGTCACGGGCGTCGTGATCTACCTGATGCTCTACCAGATGCCGCTCGCCTCAGGCTGAGACCCGTTCGAACGCCGGCAGCAATTCGGGGGCTCGGCCCCTCCGCACGTTCCGGGAAACAGCCCCGGGTCGCGATGCGGGAAAGATTGCCGAGCTTCCCTACCTCTTGGCGATCGCGAGCCGGGCAAATCCCAGCTTCGTCCGATCGAACCACACCGAGTCGACGACGTCGTCGAATCTCACTCCTCAAGCGCTCAAGACAGGGCGATCACTGGATCGGTCGTTCGAAGACGAGCACGGCCGCCCAGACGCCTTCGCCGGGGTTGAACTCCTTGGGGCGCTGGTCGTTGAAGCCGCCGCTGCGGATCACCAGGCGATCGCCTTCGATCCGGTAGATCGCGCGGACTTCGGGGACTTCTTCGCCGTCGAGCGTGGTGAACTTGACCCAGTCGAGCGCCTTGGGGCTCGTCGACTCGTCGATGTTGACCTCGCCCTCGGCCTTGATCTTGATCCCGTGCGGCGTCAGGAACGTCGCGTTGACCGTGTGCCCCTTGATCTCGAGCCGGACCTTGGTGGCCTTCTTCTGGCCGACCTTCGCCTCCCACTGCCCCTGCAACCTGGCCAGGTCTCCGTCGACGATCGGGGCCGCCCCCGCCGCCAGCACCACCAGCCCCAGCACCAACACGCTCGCAGAAAGTTTCGCCGTCATGGGAGTCTACCTCGCTTCGTAGGCCGTCACTCTGCCGCTCGTCGCTCGACGTTGTTCCTTTCGCCATCGAATATCGACGTCCTTGTCACGCGAGCCACACCAATAACTTAGTTTGTCTATTGCAATAGTCAAGAATACCGCTTCGGAATCTTGAACACTATCCCAGGAATGGTGATGAAAATCATCTATCGAGAATTTCCGGCGTGAACGGAGTACGCGACAGACGTGTCACTGTTGCGACGAATCGTCACTCATTCGTCGGGATTATCCGAAAGGGATCCGTGAAGCGGACACGATTCGGTTCATGATGGCTCGGGATTCCGAGACGCACGCATTATTCCCACTCAAGATGGTGGGCGGAGAACTTTGAGAAATGGGTCCGGGCCGAGCCTCGGCATAACCTAATTTCGACCTGCAAGACGTCGGCGTTGACCCCAAAAGGGCCGAGAGATATCGTCGAGGGGTCTGTTCCGTCCTACAGGCGTTCCAACCCTCCTGCGTCTCCCGCCCGTTTGAACCGCCCGAAGTGCGAGCCATCGCGAGTCCGTCCATCCGTCCGTTCCTACGAACCCGACCGAGGTAAGTTCCATGCGGCATTGGCGATCGGCCCTCTTCCTGACCGCGCTGTTCGTTGCCCCGATCCGCCCGGCGTCGGCCTGTCCCAACTGCAAGGAAGCCGTCGCGGCCCAGCCGGCCGAAGCCGGCGAGATCAAGGATGGCTATAACTGGAGCGTCCTGTTCATGATGGCCATGCCCTTCGCCCTCCTGGGCACGGGCAGTTTCATGGTCGTCCGCGCCGTGAAACGCGGGGCCATCCCCGAGATGTGAGCCATGTCCGACATCGAGACCGTCGCCGAGATCCTCTCCAGGTCCAAGAGGACCGCCGTCCTGACGGGCGCGGGGATCTCCGCCGAGAGCGGCATCCCGACTTTCCGGGGCCTCGGCGGCCTGTGGAACGGCCGAGACCCCATGAGCCTGGCGACTCCCGAGGCCTTCGCCTCGGATCCCGCCACCGTCTGGGAGTTCTACCGGTTCCGCCGAGACCTCGTCGCCAGGTCTGAGCCGAACCCGGGCCACTTCGCCCTGGCCGAGCTGGGCCGCCGCTATTCTTCGAACTTCACGCTCATCACCCAGAACGTCGACCGCCTACATCAGCGTGCGGGGAGCGTCGACGTCCTCGAGCTCCACGGCAACCTCTTTGACGTCCGCTGCACCGGTTGCCGCCAGACGTTCGACCGCGATGGCGTGGAGCTGCCCCCCTTGCCCCGCTGCGACGATTGCGGAGCCCTCCTCCGCCCGGCGGTCGTCTGGTTCGGCGAGTCGCTCCCGCAGGACGTCTGGCAGCGTGCCGAGCGTGCCGTCGAGCAGGCCGACGCCCTCCTAGTCGTCGGCACCAGCGCCCTCGTCTACCCCGCCGCCGGCCTGGTCTTGACCGCCGCCGAGCACGGCTGCCCCGTCATCGAGATCAACCTCGAGACGACCGCGTTGAGCCAGTTCGTCGATCACGCCCTCCTGGGCAAGTCGGGCGAGATCCTCCCCCAACTCCTGGCATCCCTGCCGGCCTGAGTCGATCCCGCAGGACGAAGGAAGGGGGTCGATCCCCCTTCCGCCCTCCCGATTCCCTCAAGATGTCGGCTTGTCGCGGAGCTTCCCGGCCGAGGTATTGGCGGCCAGGTCTTCGATCATGTCATGGACGGCCTGCTCGATGGCGCCCTGCCAGTTCTTGCCGAACTGCGAGAGCGCCGCGGGCCGGTTGTAGGCGAACGTGATCCCTCGCGAGTTGTTGATGAGGGCTCCGAACCCGTTCTCGTCGAACCCCGCGGCGACGTCGGCCGCCTTCCCCCCCTGCGTCCCGTATCCGGGGACGAGGAAGATGATCCCCGGGAAGGCCTCGCGAAGCTCCGCGAGCTGCTCGGGATACGTCGCCCCGACGACAGCCCCCGCGAGGCTATACCCCGACTCCCCGCGATGAGGCGCCGCCCAGCCGGCCAATCTCTCGGCGACGTGGCGATAGATCGGCTTGCCGTCGGCGATGAGGTCCTGGAAATCGCCGGCCGAGGCGTTGCTCGTGCGCACGAGGACGAAGATCCCTTTCCCCTCCTGCGCGGCGACCTTGATGAAGGGGGCGATCCCGTCCCCCCCGAGATACGCGTTCACGGTGAGGGCATCCGCCTGCCAGGGGGCCTCGAACTTGCCTCCGACCGGCACCTTCCCGAGATAGGCCCTGGCATAGGCCTCGGCCGTCGACCCGATATCATTCCGCTTCCCGTCGATCATGACGAGCAGCCCCTTCTCGCGGGCATACGCCGCCGTGGCGTGGAGCGCCGCGAAGCCTTCGGGCCCATAGACCTCATAGAAGGCCGCCTGGAACTTCACCAGCGGGACGAGCGGGGCGACGACGTCGACGACCCCCTTCCCGAACACCTGGAGAGCCTCCGCCACCCCGGCGCGATCGGGCGCAAACCCGTCGAGCATCCCCGCGGGCAAGTCCTCCGGCCTCGGGTCGATCCCGACCGAAACCGGGTTCCCGACACGAGC
The DNA here is from genome assembly GCF_049331405.1 of Singulisphaera chitinilytica. Classification (NCBI taxonomy): domain Bacteria; kingdom Pseudomonadati; phylum Planctomycetota; class Planctomycetia; order Isosphaerales; family Isosphaeraceae; genus Singulisphaera; species Singulisphaera chitinilytica. The sequence goes on along the minus strand of NZ_CP186274.1, from coordinate 1,942,006 downwards.
CATGGCCTGGTTCAACCGATCCGCAAAATTCACGTCGCCCAATCTCCCAAAGTCTGCATTGACAGGACGGACGGAAATTCTACAATGACCTCGCCTTCAAGGAAATAACCTTGAGCCGGGCAACAACGGGGCGTAGCGCAGTTTGGCTAGCGCGCTAGACTGGGGGTCTAGAGGTCGTGGGTTCAAATCCCGCCGCCCCGATTTTCCTAACTTCTTGCCGAACGCAGATTTAGCGTACCCGTCAATATTCGGCGGAGCGGCCTCAATCTCCAAGTAATCCGGTAGACTACCGGATTGGAGGGCCGCTCCGTTGGCATTTCGAACCCCGCAGTATCGGCTCCACAAGCCCACGGGCCAGGCCGTCGTCACACTGGACGGCCGGGATTTCTATCTGGGAAAATTCGGCTCGCTCGAGAGCAGGGACGAATACGACCGACTCCTCGCCGAGTGGATGGCCAACGGCCGCCGCATGCCGAAGGGACCGGCCTCGGGCAGCGCCGACGTCACCGTCAGCGAATTGATGGTCGGCTACCTCGAGTTCGCCGAGGGCTACTACAGGCGGGCCGACGGGCAACCCACCGGCCAGGCGGCCAACATCCGTTTCGCTGTCAGGCCTCTCCGCAAGCTTTATGGCCACACCCCCGCCGCCCAGTTCGGGCCTCTGGCGCTCAAGGCAGTCAGGGCCGCGATGATCAAGGCGGGCCTCTGCCGAACGGCCTCGCAACGACGCAAGGCCTACGAGGCGGCCGAGCGAAAGCTCGACGCGATGAGCGTCTAGCCATGCCCCAACCCGACGCCGAGGCGGGCATGCCGGCCATGCCCTGCGTGGAAGATCCGTACACAGGTTTCGGACCCGGAATCTGAGAGCGCCAATCGGCGCTCTTAGTCACTCACCCGAACACAAACGTTGCTCGCGGACAGAGAACACCAAAAAGAAACCGCCCGCCGTGGCCAGCGGCGGGCGGTTCGGAGGCTCACGAGAGACCGGACAGGTCATGAATGACCTTAAGCTGGCATTGATTGAAAAGCAACCATCATCTTTCAGAATCACCGAAGCGCAAGCATTCAAAGATCGCCCTGCTGAACAGCATGAGTCTGTTTTGCCCGAGATCTTGGTCTGGTGAGGCGAGAAGATGTCCTCAATCAGACCCTCGCGGCACTATGGGCCGACCCCGACCTTTACTCTCGCGGCGACTCATTGGTCGAAGTGGTGATAGGCTCCAACGTCGTCTCGAGAAGACCCGAGAGCGTGGCCGATCCCATCGCGGGATCTCCCCGAGTCATCGAATTGGAGCATGCTATCGTCGGCTGCAAACTGACGTAGAACGCGTTGTTCTACGCGATGAAGAAGAAGAGGTCGGGCGATGAATACAGGGATCCCACCGGCCCTCCCGAATGCCTTGTAAGGGGAGTGACCAAGCGAACGTATTGGCCCGGGTTCCATAACTTGATGGCAGTCGTTGGGTGTCCATTCCCTCGGCCCGACGGATCGCTCATGGATGAACCAGGTTATGACGTCGACACGGGCACGCTATACGCGCCCACAGTCACAATTCCCAAGGTGAAGGACAGGCCGACGCAGAATGACGCGAGGGCCGCCTGAGGGAAATGGTCATAGACTTCCCGTTCCGCACCGAAGAGGATGCGGCCGTGTGGCTGGTGCCGTTACTCTCGGCCATCGCTCGGCCTGCCTTCAACGGACCTGTGCCGGGGACGGTCCTCATCGGCAACCGGGCAGGCACGAGGAAAGGCCTGCTCATCGACCTCATCGGGATCTTGGCTCAGGGGCAAAACGTCCCCACGAGGGTTTATTCGAGGGATCTCGAGGAGACCAGGAAGGAGATCTTGGCCTTCGCCATGGATTGCTGTTCGATGATCCATTACGAGAATCTCGTAGGAGGTAGCCCGTACGGATCGTCGGCTCTCGACCAAGCTATCACAACGTCGATAGCAGCAGGCCGGGTCCTCCAGAGATCCAAGAACGTGCAGGTCCCGCTGCGTACATCGTGGTTCGTTGAGAAGGCGAAACACGTCTCGGCCGAGAGGCCGTTTTATCAGCTCGACGCCGACATCGCCGACCAGTGCGTGGAGTTTGCCGGGAAGGTCATCGACAAGCATCTGAACAGGAGCAAGCGGTGACACCCCGTCGAACCCGGCGCGCGTCTTAATATTGCTGAATTATAAAAAGTCAGCAAATAAAACATTTAACAGTTTATTTAAGTTTGACATATTCCCGGCACCTGCCTATAAATTCAATGCAAGCCGAACATCCCGGCTTGCTTTCCCTGACGTCAGTCGGGGAACTGCATCCCGGCCCGGAGGCTTCTCGCGAGCCGGGATGCTCCCGGTCCCGGGCTCGCGTCGGACCCGGCAAGCGCGACGGTCGGGCAGGCTGCAACCGACGACATCTGCGACCTGTGAGCCACCAACGGTCGGCAGCCGTCTCGCCGGCGGCGGGTGCATCAGGGAGAGTGGCCCAGGGATGGATCTCGCAAGGTCCAAGGCTCGGCCCTTGAAAATGAGGCCTTGGGTCTAGGTTTGTGTAGCGGTGGAGACGTGCTTGGTGAGATAGGCCGATGGGGTCATTCGAGGCCGACGCTGTTCACGGAGGTCATGCGGGATGAGGTCACTCGATGTGGATGAGCTGGTCGAGTTGGTCGTCATGATCGACGCATGGGTGATCGGGCACGGCGATGCGGTCCAGTCCGCGGCGCTCAAGCCGGTGCACGACGCCTGGTATTTGGCGGTCGAGCGATCGGCCGTGGGGGGCGAACTGCGGACCTTCGCTCGCAGCATCCGTCAACTCTCGGCGGCCGTCCAGGATCGATTCACCGGCATAGGCTTCGAGTGCGAGAGTGTATGCAAGGGCACGAACTTGCTGCTGACAGCGAATCTTATGAATACCATCCCTTTCCGTGCAGTGGCCCTCCACCGGGACCCCTTGCGTAACTGACCGGATGCCCTTCCCCTCGCACGCTGCCCGGATTGCTCTTCGCGTGTATCAGACCGGGGAAAGTTCCAGCGACTCGCGGTCGACTCCGATCTCCACTTGGGGCCTGTTAATTCTTGGAAGCAACCACACCGACCATGTTTGCGGAAGAGCAAAGGTGGTGGCAGGGTTCGAGGGGACACATCCCAAGAGCGCCGATCGGCGCTCTTGCCCTAGGCGAACCCTTTGGGAGACTCGGTTTAGTGGCAATCCTTCGCCTTGCGGTATCCCGCCTGCTCGGCTTCGGCCGAAGTCCTGAAATGTCACCCGATGAGCCGCCGTTATCTTCCCCACTGCGTTGCAGTTCGCCGCGTGGTAGAGATGGCTCTTGCTGTTCCCGATGAACCCGGCCGCCTGGACGTCCGCCCCGCCCTTCCGCCAGTCCCACGGCGGTATCGGTGCCTTGTCGGCCCAGAGCCCTCGCCTGGCGGTCCTGGCCTCGTCCTCGAGTCTCTTCATCTCCCCGTCGGACTTGGCGTACGCGTCATACCACCAGGCCCAGCCGTCACGAACGAGCTCTCGGTTGAGCTATCGCCCATCGGGCACGCGGACCTCGGCCACGGTCCTGCCGTAGCGACCCGTGGCCGGTGGCAGGGACTGGACCATCTTGCCGAAGGCCACGTGGTCGTGGCCCACTTGGCCTTGGCACCGAAGTCCTGGCTCGACTTCGGTATGCCACCCCCCTTGGTCAACGGATGGGGGAAGTCCCGGCCTCGATCGGCGCAAGTGGGGGCTGCGAGTGGCGCAAGGTCCGAGCCATCTCCCACTTTTGTGGCGACTCTCGTTCGACTTCCCGGTTAAAGTGGTTGCTCCCGGCCGATCAATCGGATCGACCACCGAGAGCACGACAAGGGCCAGGATAGATTCATGCCAGCGAAACCGATCCTCGTGATCAGCGGTAATTACCACCTCGGCGACAATCCTGGGCTTTTCCAGGACGCCACGTACATCGGTCATCAACTCGTCTTGCCGCTCCGCATCTCCTGGATCGACGACAAATCGGACGTCATGGCGTTCCACTTCACCACCCACGATATCGAGACGTGGGGCCAGCGTCAGGGGCACCGGGTCTCCATCAATGGCACGGAGATCGGCCGTCTGAAGGATGCCAGCGATCATGCCGGGCTCATGGAGCACATCAAGATTGAGATCGGCAAGCCGGCCTTCCTGTCGCTCCTGAATGGGGACGACAACTTCACCCTCGCCGTCGAGCTGGAGAAGCAAGCGGACTTCCCCGGGCTGGCTGACGATTTCGTCCTGACGAGGATCGCGACGTCGGCGAATCTCGCCGTCACCATCGGCTGGAAGGATCGGGGCCCGAAGGGGACGCAGCTCGAGGAAGAGTTACCCAAGGACGAGAGTCCCATTTGAACAGCTCTGTCGCAATAGTCGCTCGGGGAGAAGTCGTCTATGGGCACCCGCGGCTACGACGAGCAGGATGGGAGGTGAGGGGCCCGGCTAGATGCATAGGTAGCTCGCCGAGACGCCTGGCCAATGGCTCGGGGCGATTGACTTCGCCAAGCCGTGAAAAGCCAGCCCGCTCCCGGAGGTGGTCGGTTCGCTTCCGACCCCGGGCTCCTCATTGAGGCGTACGCCCGTGTAGGAGAGCTCCGCACCGGCCGGGTCTCGATCTGGGTGGGTTACCGCAACGGCCAGGCCGGCGAGGGCCATCGCGCAGGCCCAGGGCCCACGCCTCGCCGTCGAGGGCGGACCCGAGTTGCCCCGAGGAGCGATCGCAGCCGGCGTTGCCGCAAGGGCACCCAGGCGGCGTATGCCAAGGCCAGGGCTTGCCTCTTTTTTGGGTGTCTCATGTGTCTCGGCCTCGCCTCTTTTAAATGTGTGCAGTCTGTTCCTTTCTTACCCCGTGTCTTTCGTCACCCTCGGCATGTCGTGCTCGGATAGGCCCGCGATGAACTTGCCCCTCCACCCCTTCGGCCGCCGCCTCTTCCTGGACGGGTCCGGCCCCGCCATGACTCCGTTCCTTTCTATGGTGTCCGATCTGTCCAATCAACCGAAACGAGAGGACATGCCCCGATTACATCGTATCAGAAGGCACTCGTTAAATTGCGCACTTCGAGTGCAAGAAATCGTGAGTGATTATGTCGCGATCACTCACGCCTTCGTCAGTTCTCCAGGAGGAAGTGCTCGGAGATTCCTGGGTGCTTCTTCAGCGCCTCGATGAGTCTGGGCAGGCCCTCGGGCGTGACCATCGTGATGCGGCCTGTCTTGCGGACGGGGATGCGATGCTCCTCGATCAGGGTCGACACCTTCCACCATTGAAGGCCGGCCGCTGCGGCGGTCGTCTTGGTGTTGCAGAATTCCGCGAGCTTCGACGAAGCAGGGCGTAACTTACCTGCCGAACATCCGGCGGGCCTTCTCGAACGCTTCCCGCTTCTTCAGTTCCCGACGCCTCTTGGGACAACCTTTGGATCCTCCCCGTCGAGCCTTCGAACGAATCGCTCGGGCGCCTCGACGGAGGTGAAGATGACCCCTCCCAGCGTGATGGCCTCCAGCTTGACACCCTGGTTGCCATTCGTGATCCAGCTCAGGTAGCCCATGTCATACCCGCCCAGGAGCGACGTGTCCTCGGGGCGGCCGGGCAGGCTCATGCCCTTCTCCTGGAGGATGGCACGCTTCTCCTGCTCGATCCGGATGCGTCGGCCCTGCTGAGCGGAACTGACGCCGCTCGGGAGGAACAGGCCGCCGCCGGTCGCCAGGGTTCCGGTCCACCAGTCGCCGGCCGCAGCACCCGGAGAGTCTTGCCCTCGCCGCGCTTCTGGAGCCGCGTCTGGGCCTGGAGATCGAGCTCCTTGTTATATTGAAGGGGCATTGCAGATGGGATCTTCGCCTCGTCCAGCTTGGCCTGCTGGACCTTCGTGCGGAGCGACACGTCCGTCGCGTGCTTCTGGTCGAGTTGGGAGATGGCCTCCCTGCCGGTCATCGGCGTCGACCCGCTTCTGATTCGCCTTCTGGATCAGGTTGTTCCTTGCGGCGAGGATCGCCTGTTGCCGCTCCTGGTTTTCGATGAAGCTCCGGGAGAAATGGCCCTGATTCATGTCAAACATCGGGACTCCTTTGCTGCGTACGCAGACGCGTCGGTCAGGCACAATGCCTGACGAGGATCGCATCGCCGACGGGGTGGTCGATGAGCGCCAGGTTCGCAGAAGGCCCGCCACCGAGGAGGGTCAGCACCTCGAGGTTCAACTCGCACCTGATCGAGTAGCGGCCCATGAGGAGCCCCCGCCCGGACTCGAAGGAGATGGCGTTGACGCCGGGCCACGAGCGGGACGCCGGGAAGAACCGGCAGGCCTCGCGCTCGACGTGGGCTCGCCACACCGGCGACCTCCTGACGTCCTGGAGCTTGTTGATGATCTGGCCCGGCCTATACCAGACGTGGTATCGGACACCGCGGCGGCACCGCTCGTCCGAACGCATGATCTCCTCGCCGTCAATCTCCAGCGAGGGATCGCCCAGCTCGGCCGCCACCCGCTTCGCGGGCGTCGATTTCAAGACTGATCCCGACTTCCGACAACCTCCTGAACGTGTGCGATGTGAGGGCCCGTCAACTCCCGGGGGCCTCGGGCTTGAACCCCTCGGCCTTCGCCAGGGCGACGACTCCGTGAGCGATGGTGTCCGGCATCGTGGCCTTGCGGGACCGGGCGAACCCGGGCAGCCAGTCGCGGAAGGCGTGGCTCGATCGCAGGTTGATCACGCCCTCGATCCTCGGCCTGCGTCGCTCCACCGTGCTCGCGGCCATGTCACCCCCCGATGCTAAAGCCTGATTTGCACGTGCATCCACAGTGATCGTAATGGAAGTACATAAATTATCAAATTTCAATTACATACATATGATTGAAACTTGAGTATTTTCGATACATCTTATACATGACTTTATTGTTTAAAGAATGCGCGAATCCGAGATCGCCGATCGACTCTCTCGGATTTTGAAGCACATTCTGCGTGCGTGAGGCGAGAATGCTCGGAGATCGAATGCCCGAGAGTCAGGCTCCGCCGTCGGGTGCCAGGGAAAGCCCCACCGGTTATTTCCCGTTTGTCCCAATGGTTGCTGCGAAGGTCCGCTGAGATAATCAGACCTCGATGATCGGGACCGGTTCGGATGAGAATCGCGGCCTGGACAGCTCGAATCGCCGGCGAGTCCTGCCTAAATATCTATCTAATCGCGGAGAGGCACCATGCAGGGAAAGAGTCGTCGAGGGTTCGCGAGCATGGACCCGGACAAGCGGCGGGCGATCTCCAGCCAGGGTGGGCGATTAGCCCACATCGCCGGTAGGGCCCACAAATTCAACTCGCAGGAGGCTTCCGAGGCCGGCAAGATCGGCGGGCGTGCCGTGAGCCGGGATCGTGAGCACATGGCCGAGATCGGCCGACTGGGCGGCCTGGCCAAGGATTCGAGCCGACTCGCAGCAGAGGCGAGAGGTCCCATCCAGGAACCGCCGAGCACGGATGTCCGCGAAGAACCGCCTGGCCTTCCTCGCCCGGAGGGCGGTCAATTCGACGCTCAGCTCACGACCTCGATAAGCGTGGGGCCTGAGCCTCCGTCTCGCCAAGGGTCAAGCCCGCCAGTTGATCGGATGCCCGTTGTTGCGATGGAGGCCTCGGCCGTCGATCCAGCGCCGATGCGAGTCCTGATGGAGAACGGGCCATTCGCCGGATGCGTGCTCCAGTTCGACGGGATGAAGAAGGTCCCGTGCTCGCTCTGGTTTGATCGAGGTGGGATGGTGACCTCCGCGGTGTCCGGTTTCGACGATCACCCGGAGTGGTTCGGCCTGGTCGTCGAACCCGTCCCGATCATCGACATGGTCGGCCCACTGAAGGATTGCAGCGAGTTCGTGTACGAGAAGACGCCGGAGCGGGAGAAAGGATTCGCAGGCGTCTTCCGTTTCACCGACTCGATGTCGCGGATGCCGCCCGCCTGGCCTCGGCGACCATCGTGTAGAGTGCGACCTGGCCGCGATTGCCCGAGATGATATGCAGGTTCGAGGGGAAGGGATGGCCGAGCGAACCCTTGCGCCGATCGGCCTCACCACGGGCGACAAGATCCTCCTCGTCCACAGCCGCAAGGACGCGGCGGCGGGCCGGGTCCGCTGGTCCATCCCCAAAGAGAAGTACACGGAAGATGTCGACCGTAGCCTGTTCGACGCGGCGAGAGAGTTGAAGGAAGAGGCTGGGATCGCCCTGGCCAGTCTCGGCCCTCGATGCATCGACGAGTCGGATTGCGTCGGCAGGGGCATGCCGATGGGCCGATCCGGAATCCGTCAGCGAGTTCGGCCGGATCATGCCCGCAGCCGACAGGACGCGATCGGGATTCGTCCCGTCGGCCGCGAGGCCAACTGACGGCTACAGGGCTGTCGCCAAGGACTTGTCGATTTCCAAGGTGGTGCCGGAATCGGAACGCACTTCACCGGCCTCATGCCTCAGCAGGCCGGTCCATTGGCACGCCAGGCATTTGTATCGCCTGGAGTCGACGAAACGCCCCACGAGCCGATCGAACTTATTGCGAGGCTTGCGGGTCAGAGACAGTGAGTGGCGACACCGTGGACAACTGCGTTTGCGGGACAGGAGCGAACTAGCGAGAGAAGTGGCACTCGATGCCACGACGAGAGTGGTCGCCAGCAGGATCGCATAGGCGAGGTAGATGATCACGGGTTATGGCCTCCGCAGCTGAATAGCTCGGAACTTCCTTTCGCGGCCCGGAGGTAGGGGGGATTCCTCGACGAGAAGCACGCGGGCGGGCAACGTCGCCCGGCCGCCCAATACGCTAGCCAATATTTTAGTAGATTGGAAGAGAGGTTGTGCGCATCGGCGGCCTTCTTAGGGAAAATTAAGAGAACGGCAGTTTCACGAAAACCATGGGAAGGATGTGTCATTATCGGCCGAAAGCAGCGATATGATGACGATCCACCAGGAATCTCCTTCCCAGGAATCAGGAACCGAGAGGGTACAGCTTAAAGATCCGGGTTCACAATCTTCGGCCTAATATTGGCAGGAACGGAATTCTCGACCCGATGAACGCTACTCCCAGGAAAGGCGGTGGAACCATCCGACACCGCCACGTTGCTGGTGGCAGCATGTGGATTGCCGGGCGACTCACGAGACTTACTGGCCGGCGGGGGGCGGGGAAGTACCGGGAGGGTATCCGGCGGCCTCACGGAGGGCGGCACCCATTCGCTTGCTTTCCGTGACGTCGATCCCGATGAAGGAATACCCTAGAAATTCGCCCGCCTCATCATTCACCCCTTGCAACACGACCAGGTCGGTCCCACCACTGGGCAGGTCCAGCTCAAAGGTGTTTATGGGGTTCGAGCTCGAGATTTGGCGGCGGTAGAATTCGAAGCAGTGTTCGCGATCCGGGAAGGCGTCGCAGATGTGGCTCCCGATGACTCCCATGCGTGTGGAAGCGAGGCGCCTGGCGAAAATTTCGTTGGCGTCGACGATGATGAGATCGGGTGATATGAATCCGATCGCGAGCACGGGGGCATTATAGATCGCGGTGATCTGGCATGATCGCTGCTCGAGGGAGAGTTTCCTGGCAAGAGATCCGGGCGAAGTGGTGGCCGCCTCGATGAGGGCGGGGACGGCCTCGGCCGGGGCCGCGGCCCCGAAGAGGAAACCTTGTGCGAATTCGCATCCGATCTGCCGGAGTAGGTCGGCCTGGGCCTCGGTCTCGACGCCCTCGGCGACGACGGACAGCCCCAGGCTCTGCCCGAGTCCTACGACGGAGACGACGATCTTGCGACTCTCGCGATGCTCGATCATGGAGCGGACGAAGCTGGCGTCGATCTTGATCTTGGTGAACGGGAGGGATTGGAGCCATGTCAAGCTGGCGAAGCCGGTGCCGAAATCGTCCATGACGATGTGGCATCCGAATCCCAGGAAGCGATCGACCATGGAGCGTGCGGCGACGGGGTCCTTGAGGACGGCGGTCTCGGTGATCTCGATATGGAGTCGCGAGAGAGGGAAGCCGAGCTCGTTGGCCGAGTCGGAGATCAGGCGAGGGAGCTCGTCGCCTTGCAACTGGGCGGGCGAGACGTTGACGGCGAGGAACAGGCGTTCGGGCCATCGAGCGGCGGCGGCGAATGCCTGGCGGATCAGGCACTTGGTGAGGTCGTAAAGGATTCCCTCGCTCTCTGCGATGGGGATGAAGCGAGAGGGGCTAACGGTGCCGAACTCGGGGTCGACCCACCGAGCCAGAACCTCGAAGCCGACGAGCGTGGCATCGCGCAATGAGACGATTGGCTGAAAATGTGGCTTGACTTGCTTGGCGAGGATGGCTGCCAGGAACGCGTGGAGGAACCGGAGTCGTTCTGAGGCCATGGTGGGCACGCCGGCTGGACTATCGTCTGGGAAGGTCCGAGGACAACGTCGTCAACTCGGGCTGAGAAGCTCCAGCATCTCAGAGGAGCGGGGGGGGAGGAATAATGCGGGGCGGGCAAGATGCAAGAAGACAATTGTCGTCGTCCCCAGCTCTGCGGTCAAGTCGAGTCGGGGAGGCGGCAGGAGCTTCGATGTCAAGGGCGAAAGATCTGTCGCATGAGCACGATACGGCGGCAGCCCCAGGGCGGGAAATCTAGCCACAAACCTCATCGCGACCTCGTTCCCTACGGCATCCCCACCGCCCGCATGGCCCGGATGTGCAGTCAGCCCCGCGGGTCGAGCCACTCACGCCGGAAGATGAAGTCCGGGCAGTCGGACATGGTCTGGGCCACGTCGTAAATATCGCCGCCGTGGGTCTGCCTGAATGCCCTCGAGACGTCGACCATCTCAGAGGCGATGGGCCTCTCGGCGTAATCGGCGTCGTTGCTCGTGAGCGTGAGGCGGCACCGTCCTACCCTCTCGCCCTTCTGTTCATGCGTGATCCCCAATCCTCGGAGGCGTCCCGGACGGCGCGTCCGTCGCCTCTAACAACTTGAGGCATACCCGAACAACTTAGGTTCGGTGACCAACGCTCGGCGTCCTGCAAGTCCGCCAGGGTGATCTGGAAACGCCTCCCCGCCATGTCGACTCTTCCTGATGAGTGTGACCAATGGTCCATTTCAGCTGTCCAGACGACGCCGATCATGCCCCCGATTGTTGAGCTTCCTCCGTTCTTTTCTTCCCCTTGCAATCCGGCAAGACGTTTTAGGGTCCGCCGATCATGGCGAGGATGGTGTCGAAGTTGACCGGCTTCACGAGGTGGTGATGGAACCCCGCCGCCCTCGAGCGGTCTCGCGCCAGGTCATCGCCATAGCCGGAGACGGCGATCAGGACCGAGTCCTTGCTCCATCCCTCTCCCCGGATCGCCGTGGCCAGCTCGTAGCCGTCCATGCCGGGCAGGCCGAGGTCGAGGAGCATCACTTCGGGCCGATGCTCGCGGGCGACCTCGAGGGCCTCCTCGCCGCTGTGGGCCACCCAGACCTCATGGCCTGAGAACCTGAGGAGTCGGGCCATACCGGTCGCCGTGTCCACGTTGTCGTCGACGACGAGGATCCGGTGGCTTTGCGTCGTCGCCTCGGCCGCCTTCGTCCCGGCGTTTTCCGCCTCGGCCCGGGCCTCCGCGGCGGGGAGCCGGACGACGAACTCGCTCCCCTTGCCCGGGCCGTCGCTCGACGCGGTGACGGTGCCGCCGTGGAGTTCCGCCAGCGAGCGGACGAGGGTGAGCCCGATCCCGAGCCCTCCCTCGGAGCGGTCGAGCGAGCGATCTCCCTGGGCGAAGAGGTCGAACATCCTCGGGAGCAGTTCGGGCAGGATGCCGAGTCCGTTGTCCCTGACCCGGAAGACAACATCCTTCCCCTCGACTCCGACGATGAGCTGGATGCGGCCCCCGGTCGGCGTGTACTTCGCGGCGTTCGTGAGGAGGTTGACGAGGATCTGCTCGAGCCGCGTCGAGTCGGCCTCGAGCTTCAGGTCGGGCGACGTGAACGAGAGGAGCAGCTCGTGCTTCCGCTGGGCGACGATCGGCTTCACCGCCTCGATGGCGTGGCGTATGACCAGGGCCGGGTCGAAGAGTTCCTTGCGCAGCAGGATCTTGCCCTCGGTGACTCTCGCGACGTCCAGGAGGTCATTGATGAGGTGGGCGAAGTTGCCGACCTGGCGGGCCGTGACGTCCCGGCTCCATTCGAGGTCCTCCTTCGACCCCGAGCGGGTGGCGACTTCCACCGCGTTCCGGACGGCGGCGAGGGGGTTCCTGAGCTCGTGGGCGAGCATGGTCAGGAACTGGTTCTTGTGCCGGTCGGCCTCGGCGAGCTTGGACGCATCCGCCTCGGCCAAGGCTCGTGCCTCCCTGGCATCTCGCAGGAGGCCTTCACGCTCCATCTCGAACCGCTTGCGTTCGGTGATGTCCGCGATGGCCAGGAGGATCAGGTCCCACTTCCCCTCGGGCGGGAAGCGGCGGGCGTTGAGCAACATCGTCCTGGGGCCGATCGACTCGAAATCGTGCTCGACCTCGAAATCGTCGAAGGTGCTGTTATTCGGGACGATCTCCTCGAGCAACACCTTGAGGGCTGGGATGTTCCACTGGCCGTCGCCGAGTTCGTAGACGAACCGCCCTTCGGTCTGGGAGGGCTGGACCTGGAACGTCTCGTAGAAGGAGCGATTCGCCGACCTGACGTGGAGGTCGGCGTTCAGGACGAGCATCGGCTCCCGCACCGTGGTCACGATGCCCTCGGCGAACTCCCTGGCCAGGGCGACGAGGTGCTCGCCCCGCCTGCGTTCCGTGATGTCGCGGAAGATCATGACGACGCCGACAAGCTCACCCGCCTCGCCCCAGACCGGTGCGGCGCTGTCGTCGATGGGGAGTTCGCTCCCGTCCCTGGCGATGAGCAGCGTGTGATTGGCGAGCCCGCGGACGACCCCGGTGTCGATGACCTTCCTCACCGGCTGTTCGGCGGGCCTGCGTGTCTCCTCGTTGACGATGCGGAAGACGGCCTCAAGGGGCTTCCCGATGGCGTCCGTCGCCGACCATCCCGTGAGCGACTCGGCGACGGGGTTCATGTAGGTGATGAGGCCGATGGGATCTGTGGTCAGGACCGCGTCCCCGATGGCGGCGAGTGTGACCTGATACCAGGAAGTGGGTTTAGGGTCCGATGAATCGCCCCCTGCCTTCGCGGTCGAGTTCGTCATGAGCGCTTCGCTGTATTGGGATGGATGATTCTCTGACCCGTGGGGAGCCGCCGAGCCCTATCATCAACCCTCCGCCCGTCCGCGACAAGTTCGTTCGGTCCCAGGTCTCTGCATTGTATTGGGCGATGGATCAGGTCCCTCTCTCCACGCCCCTTCGGATGGCCAGCCCTTCCCGATCGATGCGAGCCGACGCTCCCGATGCTTTCGTGTTCGGGTGCGTTGTCCAAGAGCGCCGATCGGCGCTCTTGGACAACGCGGGTAGCCATATTTAAGAAGCCCTGAGCGTATCCTCGCCTTCGGCCACTCGAACGGCATGCGTTCCATAGCCCGACACCTCGCGACACGAGTCACGATTCAACTTCGATTCACGGATATCATCCCACAAGCGAATGTCGTCGTCACATCATCAGGGCGAGGACGGGTCGGACTTCCATTCCTGGAACGGAGAGCCCTTGCCCATGAACTCGCGGATGCGCCGATTCCGCAGATCGCGATCGCGGATGTTCTCGTGGCCCGAGTCGAACCGGAGGCCGAGGACCTCGTCGAAGTTGGTGAGTACGATCAGGTTGTTGGTCACTCCCCCCATGCCGTCGAAGGTCCAGTCGCCGTGCTGATGGTTGTGGCCGATCTCGTGGAAATGTCCCCAGGTGCCATCCTGTCGAAGCCGGGCCTCATTCAGGGCGATTTTGACGCTGGCGTCGATCGGGCCCATGATCGGATTCCCGCTATGCATGTAGCCGAGGGAAATCCGCGCGTCGGCCACGATCACTCGCGGATTCAAGGTTTCGGCGTGCGGCTCCCCGTTCTGTTGCATCCCTGAGCGACGATCACGGATGATGAAGTCTCGGGCATTCAATATGCATCTGATCAATCGGGACTGTGCCATCGGCCCGTGTTCTCGATGCGTTAGAGGTGCGGGCAGGCGGTCGGCCTGATCGCCGCCCAGGATGGTGGGGTCAAGGCGGTCAGGTCCGTCGCGGGTGGGCTCCTCGATCCTGGCCTGAAATCCCGGATTGTCCGTCCACGATGGCCCTCGCGAGGAGGGACTCGCCGCACCATTGGATGCGGGTCTGACGCCGAGGAGCATCTGGAGGAGCCATGTCGGAGGGCCCGAGCTTTCGACCGGCCAAGCCCTGGGGGTGGGTCATCCGGGCCGTCCAGACCTTCCTCCGATTCGATCTTGCGCGGCGCAATCGACTCCACCTCGACCCTCACGATCTGGCCGTGCTTATGGCACTGCCTCAGGGGGCGGGGATCGTACTCACCCCCAACCACGCCGACGAGACCGACTTCAAGGCTTGCCTGGATCTGGCCCGCCGCTCGGGCCGTCGGTTTCTCTTCATGATGAACCGCGAGGCCTTCGACGAGGGGTACGGGGTCGCGGGCTGGTGGCTCCAACGGCTCGGGGCGTTCTCCGTGGAGCGCGGCGGGCCGCACAACGAGGAGGCGAAGCGCTATGCCGTCGAGGTGGTGATGCGAGGGCGGGAGGTGCTCGTCATCTTCCCTGAAGGCGAGATCTACTACCTCAACGACCTGGTGCAGCCGTTCAAGAGCGGGGCCGTCGACATCGGAATGCAGGCCGTGGTCGAGGCGCGGAAGGCCCGGGCGGACTGGACGGCCTACCTCGTCCCCGTGGCCTTCAAGTACCGCTATCGCAGACCCATCATCCCCATCCTGGAGCGACGGACCCGCGTCATGGAGCAATACCTGGACATTCGCATCGCAGGCCTCTCCCTCCAGCAAAGGTTGAGCCAGATCATGGCGGACCTGCTCCGTCGCCAAGAACTGGCCCATCACCTGAGACCCGCCGCCGACCGACTGACCGACCTGGGCGAGCGAGTGCAGGAGGTCCGCCAGGCCATCCTCTCGCAGGCCGAGGCGCGGTACGCCGGGGCCGCCGCCAGCCCCCAGGCCCTGACGATGGATCGGGCCTGGCGTCTCAGCTCCCGCCTGCGGGCCCTTCTGACCCGGAGTGGATCTTCCGGCGCCCAGGATCGGGAGCAGGCCCGCACGGACCTCGCCAGTTCGGAGAGTGTGGCCAAGATGGCGGGCTGGCAGCCCCAATATACGGAAGGAGACCCGTCTCAGGAGCGGCTGGCGGAGACGGTCATCAAGCTGGAGCGGGAAGTGTACGGGACCAAACGGCCCCGGCAACTGGCCGGGCGGGATCTCTTCATCCGGATCGGCGAGCCCATCGATCTCGGACGCTCGATCCCGGATTACCTCCGGGACGCACAGGCCGTCCGCCGGATTCTGGCGGAACGACTCCGGGACGAGATTCAACGACTCCTCGAACCCGCCGCCCCGACGGGCACCGGCCCGTGAGCGGACTTCGGACCACCCTCGCCCCTCCCTAAGTCCGGCACGGTAGCGTCTGCGAGTGTCCCCTGCTCCCTCGGCATACAAGGACGTTCCCGATAATGACGTCGGCCCTGCTCCGAGCTCGACTCAACTTCACCCCATCTTCACGATCCGCGATCCGAAGGGCTCCAGCGTCATCGCCGCCTCGCTGCCGTCAGACTTGACGACCTCCCCGGCGATCGGATCCTCCAGCCGGTAGTCCCTCCACTTGCGATCGCCGATCGGCATGGCGAACTCACGTGGTCGGTCCGAGCTGTTGAGCACGACGAGGATGCGCTGCTCGTCCAAGCTCCGTAGGAACGCATAAACCGAGTCGCGGGCCACCAACTCGGTGAAGTCGCCTCGCCGCAACGCGGGCTCGCGCTTGCGGAGCGAGATGAGTGCTTTCACTTCCTTCAAGAAGGGGGAATCCTGCCGATCGACGGGAAACGCCCTGCCCACGTCGCGGAACGCGATCCCGAGTTCGTTGCCGGCGTAGAGGAGCGGGACGCGATCGATCGTGAGGATGTACGTGAGGGAGAGCCGAGTCCGCGCCACCTTCGGCACCTTCGCCGTCGACGCAAAGGCCTTCTCGTAATTGTCGATCGCGGCCATCATGGTGCGCGGCGCGGGATAGAACTGCTTCGCCTCGCGGGCGATGAACGAGAGCAGCCCCACATCCTCGCCCTGGCCGAAGACCTCGCGGAGCCTCAGGGCGCTGAAGTCGTAAGCCCCGTCGAAGCCGGCCTCGGCCACGAATACGCCGATCTCCCGGGGGTTGATCGTGAGCTCCGGCAGAATCAGGAACATCCCCTCCGGCGGGGCGGCCTTCAGCTCGGCGACGAAACGCTTCCAGAAGGAGACCGGCTGGAGGTGCGCCGAGTCGATGCGAAAGCCATCGCACCCCGATCGCTCCTTCCATCGCTTGCAGACGCCGATCAGGTAGTCGGCGACCTCCGGGTTCTCGACCTTCCAGCGAGGCACTCCGTACTCGGTCGGGGGGCCGAACCAACTTTTCTTGGCGGGGTCGGCGAGGAACGGATGCTCGAACCCGGGCAGGGTGATCGGCATGTCGATGATCACTCGCAACCCGCGGGCGTGGGCCGCGTCGACGAGCGAGCGCAGGGTCGAGATATCGCCGAAGTTCCTGTCGACGTGTTCATAGTCTTTCGGTCGATAGCCGGTCGGCAAGAATTTCCCGATCGGCCTCTCATCGTTCTGCACGACGGGATAGAGCAAGATCGCGGTGATCCCCAGGTCCGCCAGGTCGTCGAGCTTGTCGATGACGCCCTTGAGGTCGCCCCCCCAGTAACCTCCCTCATAGCGGCCTCGATCGCCACCATAAGACTCTTTCATATCATTGTTCGAAGCGTCTCCATCGGAGAATTTCTCGATAATGATGGCATAGACGACGTCGTCCTCCCATCGGCGTGTATCACCCGCGGGAGTGAAACGCGACGCAGGGGCCCAGGGGACGACCATCGCGGACTCCATTGGCGGGACGAGAATCGGAAATGCAACGAACAGTCCAGATCATCAAAAAATGGGTATCATCCCGAGATCGGGTCCCCATTCCGTCGCGAAGCACCGGCCGAATCCCGCGGGAAGGCAGCAATCCGGTGAGGTGCGTCAGTCGACGGCGGTGGCTTGCATGACTCGAAGGCCCTCCTCCGCCCCCTGAACTCAGACCACCCTGGCGCGAACCCAGGTGGAGACGTCCGGGGACGGGATGAGCGTGAAATTCGACTCTTCCGGTAGCCCTCCCATCTGAATCTCGTATCCGGCGTCTCGGGCCCGCCGGAGGATGATGGGGGCAACGTCCTGAAAGTCGCTCCCGAAGACCGGAGCGTCGAGCCAGACCCAGCACACCCGGTCCACGTCCACCGCGACGTCACCGACCCCGATGAAGCGCTCGCCGTGCTCGGGCTCCAGGTCCTTGACCTTGAGTTGCACGAAGGGTGGTTCCGGCCTGTCGATATATTCCCCGGGCATCAGTCCTGATTTGTCCGACATTGCGCCTGTCCCCCAGATTGCCCTGAGATCAGCCTGCCTTGATCCGTCATTTGATCGCCCCGGCGTGCGACCCGCCCGATTCGTCTCGATCGGGTCCGGCCGCTGGTCGCCCGGCCACAGGATGTAGACGATGTCGTGACGGCCGGATACGCCGTGGTGCTCGCCGCGGCCGAGATGCTATGTGGAGCCTCGCCCGAAGTGGCCGGTCAGGGCTTCCGTTCGACGAAGGCCCGGACGTCGGCGAGAATCCTCCCGAACAGTCCGCGATGGTAGTGATCCGCCATGTCCTCGATCTCCCGGGCCAGGTTCTGGGCCAGATTAACGGCGGCCTCCCGCGGCGTGGCCCCTTCGGCGTGAAGCTCGGGGATGTCGCCATGATGGACCTGGAACGTTCCGGCCATGGAGCCCGGAGTCACGCTGACCCGTCCCGGATCGGCGACGTCCCCGACCGGGGCTGCGGACGGGGGAACGGCTCGTCTCTGGTCGCGCGTGTCTTCCGGCCCGCGACCGCCCTCATCCTCGAAGCGGTCGAGGGCTCGCAAGTCGGAGCCCCCACCCGGATCGGTCTTCCGCCATCCCGATTGTTGCACGATGTTCATCGGTCGGTCCTTTCGGATACCGTCATCGCCGCGTGTGGTCGCCCCGCCGCAGTCAGGGGAAGGCCTCCACCGTCGGGCAGGTGAACAGGGCGCGGTTCGGGCGTTTCAAGGAAAAATCGCAATGGATATATTGATGCAAAGCCCATGCCGCCCGTGGCGTCGGTGATAAGGCCGTTCCATCGCGCCGGCATAATAGGCTCCGACAGAACCCCTGGCGAAACCTGGCAAGATGGGAAGTCACCCTGGACCTACGTCTTGTGCGCCGACGTTTCGCCGCCCTCGCTTGTCCTCCTGATCCGATCGTTGAAGGGAGGGGAAACGCGAGCTTACGTCGAAGGGATTGTCGAAGGAGGGAGAGTTGGGAGCGTCAAGGAATCGTTGCGGCGTATCAGGTCGAATCTTCGGGCCAGAGGCCGGCTAGACGCGGCTTCACCCTGTCGCCCGGAGCAACCACCCCGGCGGCGTGAACGGACCTCGGGCGGGTGCCCTGCCCTCGACATCTTCCGAACCGACCGGGGCGAGCCCAAGGCCTTTGGCCGGCGAACCCGAGGGGAACGAGGCGATTGGTGTCGTGGACGTTTCGGCCTTCCAAGGATGACGAGGCGACGTCAAACAGATTCTCAATGGTTGTGGGCGATATTTCGTCCGAAGTGTAGAAGGCTCATCTTGCTTCGAGAATGATCAATAGGATGGTTTCGAGTGATCTCTCGGTCAAATCCACGGCGTGATCATCACACAAAAAAATTGCCGAATATTTCATAATAGGATAACACCACGCTTCCTGGATGCACGTCGTCGCAGAGCGGCCTGGCGATCGCGATCGAATTTCACATCGCTCATTTAACGTCATTCATATCGTTAGAGGGTGATTCCGCCAACTTCGTCCCCTGGGCCTTGCGTTCGGCGTTCGCCTCCTCGGCGCGGTCCATCCAGGCTACGGTCGTGACCTGCAACCTGACCCACTGGATCCGGCTGCGGAGGTCCAGCGTTTCGGCGTCTCCCGCGTTGGTGGGAGAGTCGAGGTCGATGGCACACCACTCGCCTGCCTTCGTGGAGAGGTCGAGGTCGAGGGAGAGGTTGACGCGGTGGAAAGTCCACTCGAGCAGGACGTGTCCTGCCGGGGTCGGGCTGACGCGAGGGGCCAGCATCTTGAAATCCCAGACCGACTTCATCATCTCGGCGAGCCAGTCGAGCCCCTCGGGGTCGAAGGCAACCCCATCGCCGGCGTTCCAGCCGTCCTTGAGGTTTTTCAACTCGTCGATTCGCTTGCGGAACTCTTTCACGCCGCCCTCCCCATACCTCGACTGCGGGACCGCCGGATTGCCCACTATACCAAATAGCTTCGTCCTTCATTTCGCTCAGGTCAAGCAAGCGTTATACCACTTGAACTGTTTCGCCCTCGCTTCCTGTACAAACTGTTGAAATATCAAAGCCATACATGTTCGCTCTGGGCGAGCGAATCTCCGCAAGTCGCCGTAAACGCGGGATGATGTGCCCTCGGATGTGAGCCGAACGACGAGCGAAATTCTGCCCGAGGGCAAGGCCGGGGCAGCTGGGGTGAGAAGGCTTCCAGGCGAGTACATATCGCGTCGATGGACGCGGAAGGTTGGATCGACGGGCGATAAGGCGTGAAGCCACACCTGGCATCGGGGCCGCGGATTCGGTGGATCTCGAGGGTCGCATCGTCCCGAAAGTCGTGGCCCAAGCCAACAGTCTCGCCGATGGGCAGAGGCCGATCGCCAATGTACTTATGCCCCAAGGCCTCGAGTGCGTGGCATGTAGGGCGCCTCCCTCGAAAACCTTGCGAGTTTGGGAGTTCTTTCAGCGCCCCCGGAGATGTCCATTGGCGAGATCCGATCCCGCACGCAAACGCCAACTTTCAACCGGCATACGAACCAGGACCTGAGAACCGATTCAATCCAACGTGGCTCGGATGAGCCGATACTCTCGATGACTTTCGTATTCCTTCAATGACTTCCTGCGAAACGGGTTTCTCCCAAAAACACGTCTTCAATGCCGCGTGAAGCCGATTCAAAGGCGCCTCCGCGAGGGAAGCGGCCCCGGCGCTGGGGCCGGGGCCGCCGGGAGGGTGTCGTCAGACCGGGCGGCGGGGCTTGGAGAAGGATCCAGGACCGGAGGATACGACGGCGATGGACGCGTCCACGGGGCCGCCGGCAGGGGTCAGGGGGCCGGAGATCGCGCCGCCGACGGGCTCGAGTGCGAAGAGGACGCGACGCCGGATCAAGGCGACATAGTCGCCGCCGGCCTGACCGTCGTGGTCGCCATCGAGGAGCTTGCCGTTGGCGCCGGTGACGTCGCCGGAGGACGAGCCGAAGATCGTCAGTCGGAGCGGGGCGAGCAGGAGCATGAGCTTGGCGCGGGCCGGGGCCGTCAGGCGGACCGAGTTATCCGACGCGTCGTAAGAGGCCGTCAGCGGGAGAGACCTGTCGTCGCGAGTCCCGAACCGGGAATCCCAGCCTGGCCGCGCAACTGGTAGTTGCTCGCGTCGTTCGCGGTGGCGGCGTCGAGCGGCTCCGAGAACGTGAGGGTGATGTTCAGGCCTCGGAAGGTCGAATGCGCCTTCATCGAGTTGACCACCGGGGGCTGCGAGGCGGCGATGACGTTGACCACGAAGGTCTGCTGACCGGTCTTCGCGGGGGTGCCGTTGTCGGTCGCGTTGACGGTGATCGAGTACGAGCCGATCGCCTGGTTTGCCGCGGGGGTCCAGGTGAAGAGGCCCGTGTTCGCGTCGATCCTCGCGGTGACGGGGGCGTTGGAGCCGAGGCTGTAGCGGATCGTCTGCGGCGGCGTGTCGACGTCGGTCGTGTAGCCGGCGATCGAGAGGCTCAACGTCTTCCCCTGCTCGACCGACTGATTCGGGATCGACGCGATCACCGGCGCGTTATTGACCGGCCCCTGGCCGACGACGGTCACGTTGAACGTCCGGCTGGCGGTCTGCACGGGGTTGCCGTTATCCGTCACGATGACCGTGATCGGGTTGGCCCCGAGGCTCTGCGCGTTGCTCGGCCTCCAGAGGAAGACGCCCGTGTTCGCGTCGATCCTCGCGCCAAGCGGAGCACCGGCTCCGAGCGAGTATTTCAAGGTCTGGCCGAGGTCCGGGTCGCTCGCCTGGACCTGGAACGTCAGCAGCATACCCCGCTGGATCGACTGATCCGGAATCGGCGTGATGACCGGGGGATGGTTCACCGGCGCCGCCTGCTGGACAGTCACGATGAACGTCCGGCTGGCGCCCTGAGCGGGGATGCCGTTATCCGTCACGTCGACCGTGATCGAATGGTCGCCGAGCGTCGTCGAGGCGTCGGGCGTCCAGGTGAAGACGCCGGTGCTCGGGTCGATCGTCGCGCCGGCGGGGGCATTGGCGCCGAGCGAGTACGTCAGGCTCTGGGTCGTGTCCGGGTCGGACCCGGCGACCTGGACGGTCAGCGTCTTGCCGCGTTGCACCGACTGGTTGGGGATCGACGCGATCGAGGGCGCGTGGTTGATCGCCTTGATCTGGTAGATGACGCCCATGCCCGGCCCGGTCGAGCCGAAGATGTCGCCCGTCGAGGAGATGTCCGCGATGAAGAGCGAGTCGGCCGTCGACATGGCCTCGTCGAGGTGGCCGATATTCGGCGCCTCGTTCGAGATGAAGTCGAAGTAGTGGCCGGTGCTCGGGTCGGCGAAGACGAATGGGTTCTCGGGGTTGTCCACGCCGCCCGAGTTGAAGTAGCCGTGGAACCCGACGAAGACGCCCTGATTGAGGCCCGCCGGGAAGAGCGCCGGCGAGAGGGCGAGGCCCGAGGCCCCCTCGCTCTGCGAGCCATCCGAGCCCAGGGCCGAATCCGGCAGGGGCTGGTAGGCGACGATCGGCTGGATGACGTTCGGGCCGGGGTTGACGACCGTCACCGGGTCGCCCGGCTTGTCGATGGTCTTTGTGTAGCTGTACGGGAACCCGAAGTTCTCGACGGCCCCGCCGATCTGCGCGGCCGGGATCATGTTCAGCTCGTCGGTGCTCCAGGCCGCGTTCCCCCCGTCGTTGCCGTCGATCCCGTTGTCGGCGATCCAGAGGTCGCCGGTGGCCTGGTCGATCGTGAGGCTCGCGGCATTCCGCAGGCCGGTGGCGATCTGGGTCAGGCCGGTGAGCGCGGGGCCCCCGCCGATGTCGTGCAGCGTCACCTTGTAGATGGAGTCGCCGTTGAGGGTCCCGGAGATCAGGCCGCTGGCCGAGACCGTGTCGACGGTCGGCGTGTAGGTCGGGTTCCCGCTCGAGTCGAGGACGACCTTGCCGTCGGAGCCGATGACGACGCCGTTGAACTCCGAGCCGATGTTGAAGAAGACGTCATAGTCGAACGGGTTCCCGGGGACCGCCCTCACCGCGCTGGCGAAGGTGGTGTGCTCCCAGTTCGACGGGAAGCCGAAGTCGATGCTCCCGGCGAGCGTGAGCGGGTCGGCCGGCGTGGCCCCGACGCGGAGGAACGTGATCCGCTCGCTCCCCGCCAGGCTGCTCGTCGCCAGGATGTAATTCCCGGCCTGGTGGACGGCCGTGACCTCGCCGACGAGGCCGTTGTACAGGCTCGTGCCCGGGCCGTCGGCGACGCCGTCGCCGTCCGCGTCGGTGAAGCGCAAGAGCTCTCCGGTCGAGTCGAAGAACGACGAGCCGCCGTTGTTGGGGTTATTCACGCCGACGAGCACCGAGCCGTCCGACAGGCTCATCATCCCGTGCGGGTAGTTCAGGCCGCTGGCGAAGGTCGTGACCCGGAAGTCGGCCGGGTTCACGACCGGATCCCCGCCGACGGGGAACGGCCCCGTGGCGAGCAGCGCCCGATCCTCGAGCGCTTCGAGGAAGAACCTCCGGCCGCTGCCCCGACGAGACTTCCGGGCGCGCGACGCGCCTCCGATCGAACGCGTTGACGATGCCATTGGTGTATCTATCCTGGTTCGTGCCGTGACTCGGCCGGCTGGCCGCGCGCGAGACCGCGACGGGCATCCCGGCCGGATGACGCCTCGCGGCGCATCCCGTCGGATCGACTGACGACCTCATTCGGAGCGGAAGACGAGCCTCAACCAGATCCGGCATCCATCATGTCGCCCCCTCGAGTCGGGGACACGCGATGGAGCCGGCGGGCCGACCCGATGATCCCCGGAACCACCGTCCGGCTCGCGGCATCTACCGCGAGCTCTTCGACGTGAGGATCGGTCGGCCCAGGTCTCATGAACGAGAGTGATGTCTAAGACTAGCGGCAGGTCTACCAGGAAAACAATGGACAAACCAGCGATCCCTCAAGGAATTCCCGTTCGTGTTGCGGGGTATCACCTCTGTTGCCGGTGAGACCGCTTCGAGGATACCCTCAGGGCAATTCGAGCGGGGCGGTCGCCTTCCCATCGGGTCTTTTTCGAGGATTTCCGTCGGTTCTCGCGAGATGCCGCAGAGCCGACCCATCTCCCCGGGGCGTGGAACTACTCCCCTGCTCCGATCCTCGGGTCGCGGGAGCGTTGTGGTGCGTTTGGCCGCCGGGCATCATGGGCCCGACATTGCCCATTAACATGTCCCACCGAATTCAACGATTGATTTTTCAGACTTGTACATAAATATTCATAACTGTTTGATGACATGATGGTTTTGCGCCGATTTGTGCATTGTCGCGCCGAGAAGACGGCGAGGCATGCCGGCTCAAGATGGGCAGATTGAGGCCGTCTACGATGCAGGCCCGCGCCGGAGCCGGCATCAGCGAGTCGGCAATCTTTCCGCCGAAATGCGGAATCTCGACCCGCTCATCAGCCTTCCCGCCATCCGAGCCCTGCGCGAAAACGGCGCCCCCGCAGTACCGATGCTCGTCGCGACCCTTGCCGATGGCAGCCCCGTCGTGTGACGCCTCGCCGAGTCTCCCGGATCAGCCTCATCAGAAACAGAAGCGAATCCCATCGCGCCCCAAGATTGAGCCGCCGAGCCTCGCGAAACCCTCGATCCGGCCAGATCCGGATCCGTCGTAAAACAATCATGTGTTCATGATTTCATAAGGGAAACGCCTCCCGCGAGAATTCGAGAGTCGTGCCATCTTGCAGGCTCCTAATCCAGTCCTATCTTGAAAGTATGAAAGGAGTAGTACTAAAATAATCCCTCTTCCCCCCTTGAATCTTGAACGCCGATCTTCGATATATCTCGCGCCGGAGGTTCGTCCCCCCATGCGACGCGTGCTGGTCTACGGCCTGATTGTTCTGGCCTCGGTCGCTGTACTCTTTGGCGTTCGCCATCAGCTACAGCAGGTGGAATCCCTCCAGGCCGCGGCGGCCGCATCGGCAAAGCCCATCGACACTTCGGCCGAGCCGGATGAGCCCGCGGTCAGTCCCCGGGCCCCGAAACCCTGGCCCAGGTCCGAGGCCGGTTTCTCGGTCCTCCAGCAGGCGGACAAGACTCCCATGGCGCCGATCCCGCAGGATCCCGAGGCGATCAAGAAGCGTCGTGATGACATGCTGGCCTGGAACCGCAGGACGCTCGGCGAGGCCTATGAAAAGGTCGGCAAGAAGGACCCTCGCTGGGACGAGCCGGCGCGCAAGGCCTTCGACCTGGCCGCCCGCCATTTCAGCCTGACGGTCGATCCGCAAGTGACTTACGACGAGATCTACAAAGGGGCCAGGGCCGCCGTGGATGCCGGCTGCGATGACCCGTTGCTGGCGTATGTCTATGCCAGGACGTCGGTCGGGGAGAATTATCCCGGCGAAGAGGAGTTGATTCGTCGAGCCCAGGCCGCGGCCAAGGGGCTCGCGGCTAGCCAATATCCTGCCTTTCGCCGCGCCGTGGCCCTGCGCTTCAGCGGCGAGATGGCCCTCGCCGGCCAGAACCCGAGCGAAGAAAACCGCGAAGCGGCCCGTCGCGACTTCGACGCCGCTCTCGCCCTGATCGAAGAGAGCGTGGCCAAGGACGAGCACAATGCGTTCTGGGAGGCCAACTGGGACTCGACGCTGCTGGATTTGATCAGGGGCCATCGAACCCTCGGCGCCCCCCCGGTGGAAGCCTACAACATCGTCGACGCCGGCCTCGAGCGGGTCGCCGGCGCCAAGTACCTCAGGCTCCTCCTCCGCGGGAAGTTCTGGCTCACGTTCGGATGGGAAGCCCGCACGATCGCGTTCGCCCCCGACGTCCCCAAGGGGGGCTTCGAAACGATGGAGAAGCGTCTTGCCATCGCCAAGAAGGCCCTCAAAGAGGCCTGGGAGGTCGAGCCCGATTCGATCGAGGTCCCGCAATGTCTCATGGAGATCGACAAGGGGGTCGGCGGCGATCGGGAGACGATGGAACTCTGGTTCGACCGCGCGATCAAGGCCAACGGCGACGATCGGATGATCTGCTTCTCGAAGCTCGATTGGCTTGATCCCAAGTGGCACGGCACCGCCGAGGAAATGATCGCCTTCGGCCGTGCCTGCCGCGACACGAAGAACTCGCGGACCGGCATCACGCTGCTGGTCGCCGATGCGCATTACCGGCTCTCCACCATGCTCGGCAACGAAAAGTCCAAATACCTGGCGATGCCCGAGGTCTGGGCCGATATCTCGTCCGTCTACGACGAGTACCTGAAGCATCATCCGACGGACGACCTCGCCCGGAGCAAGTACGCGACCTTCTGCTACGAGAGCGGACATTACCGCCAGGCCGAGGTCCAGTACGTGATCCTGGGGGATCGCCTCATGCAATGGAGCGAAATCCCCTACCTCCCGCTCGCCACGATGAAGGAGATTCGCGAGAAGAATGCGAAAATCCTCATGAACAAGGCGAAAGGTTTTTCCTTCAAGGGCTGGCACTATCGCCAGAGCAAGACCGACGAAGGGGAGTGGCACATCCAGGCCCCTGAGCATGTGGACATCCGGCAAAAGCCCGGGCTTCTCGGGGGCGAGAACCAGACCTGGGGTTGCGACGCCGCGGGGATGACTTATGAGTTCCGGGTGATCGAAATCCCCGACTCCCTCCGGGACAAGGGCCCGGAAGCTGTCCTGGATGCCGCCCGCGACGAGGTCGCGAAGCAATTCG
The DNA here is from genome assembly GCF_049331405.1 of Singulisphaera chitinilytica. Lineage (NCBI taxonomy): Bacteria > Pseudomonadati > Planctomycetota > Planctomycetia > Isosphaerales > Isosphaeraceae > Singulisphaera > Singulisphaera chitinilytica. Next base: position 1,915,926 of record NZ_CP186274.1, on the reverse strand, counting down.
GCGGCGAGCCTCGCGACCAGGGAGAGACGATGCTCGCGGCCCGCCCCGCGCGACAGTTCTCCATCGATGCGACCAGGCCGATTTCGACCCACATGCGGTTCAAGTCCATCGTCCTCGGCCGCAGGGTCTATCTGCTCTCCGTGGCGGGCAGTCAGAAACGAATCAACGGCCACGATGCCAACGAATTCTTCGACGCGTTCTCCTATCAGCCGATCGCGAAGTGATCCACATTGGATAGTTCTCCACGCATCTCTTGATCGCGGCGAGGGCGAACGACCATGCGGATACCACGAATGTCCACGCGTCGCTGGATGATCGCGGTCGCGGTCTTCGCCCTGGCCATGCCCGTGACCCGGTTGGAGAGCGAGAGATCCCGAAAGCTCTCCGCGGAGGCGGAACGGGCGGGCCAGATCGCCAGGTACTACCAGTCCAGGAAGCAAAACACGGCGGCCAACTTCTACCGGGCGAGGAGTCAGAAATACGCTCGCGCCGCGAGCCCGTTGCGATTTCTCATGTTGTGGACGTCCGACTGACGGCTCGCCTTCCCGATGTCGGAACGTTCCGAACCTCGTATCGACCTCGTGCTACTCCCATGCCGTAGTCGCAAACTCACACGTCGACCACCGAGACTGATACCCTCTCGCCTTATCATGGGCTCGTCCGAGGATGGATCGACCCAGGCCATCCGAAGCGACTGGTCACGATCCCTCAAATCAACACGCCTCGAAACTCTCGCCACGTTATAGAGTGGTCCGTCGCTTTCGCGTCGTCGCGTGTGTATAGTGGCCCCGGGGTCAGGACCTAGATAAGCAAGGCAAAATATTCCGGCAATTTCAGATCAAGAGCCGGTCCGTTCGGTTGGCATGGAGACGACACCGTGAGTCAGTCGATGGCGCGTGGCGAAGGCGGGACCGGGGAGCTTCGTGGCGGAGGACGGCGAAGGCGAAGGACGCTCCTCTCCGTCTGCGAGGCCCTGGAAACACGCGAGATGCTCTCGACGGTGGCTCCGCTCCAGCATTCCGCGACGAGTGCCGTGCCGACGGCCCTGATCGGCCACGTCCGGGCCGGCAACCAGCCCGCCATCTCCGCCGCCGCGACCTCCTTGGCGGCCGCGGCCACGAGGTCGGCGGCGCTGACGCAGGCGCTCCAGCGGGTGATGGATCAATACCACATCCCCGGCGCGCTCGCGGGAGTCTGGACTCCGGGCAAGCCACTCTGGTTATCGGCCCAGGGCTATGCGGACGTCGCCAGCGGCGAGCCGATGTCGCTGCGGGATCGGGTCCAGATCCGGAGCGCCACCAAGTCCTTCACCGTGACGCTCGTCCTGCAACTCGCGCGGGCCCAGCGGCTCTCCCTGTCCGACCCGATTTCGAAGTACGTGCCGGGCATCCCCAACGGCGACCGGATCACGCTGGCCGAGCTCGCGGGCATGACCAGCGGCATCAAGAATTACACCGACGTTGATGCCTTCCGTCAGAAGTTCGGCTCGGACTTCGCGGCCGAGTGGACGAATCAGGAGATCGTCGACCTGACGATCCCGAGTTCGCCGGTCTTCTCCCCCGGGGCCCAGTACAACTACAGCAACACGAACACCGTCCTCCTGGGGATGGCCGTGGAGAAAGTGACCGGACGACCGCTCGCCCAGACGCTCAACGCGCGCATCTTCCGGCCGCTCGGCCTCACGAAGACCGCCTACATCGACGGCCTCCCCGACGTCTCGCCCACCCCGACGAACTACGAGGTCGACCCGAAGACCGGCGAGTTGGAGGTCCTCCCGAAGGTCAACCTCTCGGCCCTCGGCCCGTCCGGCGCGATGGTCTCGACGCTCCCCGACATGCTCCGCTGGGGTCGAGCCCTTGGCACCGGCCGACTGATCGGCCCCCAGCTCTTGCAGCTTCGCGAACAGACCTCTCGACCTGCCACCGACGGCCCCGAGTACGACCGCTACGGCCTGGGCATGGGCGAGCTTAACGGCTGGTGGGGCCACACGGGCGACGGCATCGGCGCCCAGGTCGCGATCATGTTCGACCCCGTCACGCGCTCGGTGATCGCCGTCTCCGTGAACTCGACTCAGCCGGTGAACGTCGCCACGCAGATCTTCAAGGCCCTTGCCAACGTCGTCCGCCCCGGCAGCGGCCCCGAGTCGATCGACACGGGCAGCGACTTCCCCCTCTCCTGAATTGTGATCCAACCCCGCCATCTCCGCTCAGATTTCGACCTGACGGCACCTGAGCGGAGATGGCAGCAATTTCTTCAAGTCCGCCTGCCGGTCATCGAGGCCGGAGTGAATCGTCGATGACCGTCGCCCGGAAGTCTCACCTGTCGTTGCAGTTCGAGCATGGGCCGGATCGCAGAATGCGTCAAGAAGTCGACGAACTCTCCGGCAATCCGTTGACCCGGTTCGCACCCGCATGCCGTTGCGAGGCGTGCCCATTGTACCGGCGACAAGAAGGCGAACTTCGTGGCTATCGCAGGCCCGATACTCGCGGCAACCTCTGCGAATTGGCCGGAGTACCCTCGGATTTCATTTCGTCAAATCCGTAAAGCCTAACGTATCATATAGACTTGTGAAACCATGATATTTCTACATGGATTACCTAAGATACCCCGATTTTCTCATGACTGGCTCCTTCTCTTGAATCCCCTTGATTCGTTCGGCGAGCAACCGGAGCTGCTCATCATCAAGGATTTCCCTGAGCCTCGCTTCCGGCAGTTTCGATATTTGAAGGAGCACGACCTCTTCGTCGTAAGTTCGAACGGAAATTGGCTGATGACTTGATGCGAGCGCAGCCTCGCGAAGGAACCTTATTTCGAGCTCTCTCGACGGGATGATTGCAGGAGGCTCCGTTTCTTCCAGCAGTGCATGCATGAACTCCGCAGTCTGAGAGTTCGTGAGTGCCATCGTTCGCCGAGCTTTTTTGAGATATTGATTGATCAGGCCCCAGTAACGCCTTCGTCGCACTTTGCGAACTTCGTCGTAATGCGTGGCGAACTGGTCATTGTTCAAGCTGTTTTTCAACGTTTTATAGAAAATCGAATCCTCGCCAAACAGCTCCGTGATCATCGATCGGCGAGTGCCATAGAAGTCTCGAATGAGCCTGATCACCTTGGCGGGACTCGAACTGACGGACCGAAATTCAGTACGCATGGATTCGATCTTGTCGAAAAACAGCTTGATGTCGCCCGTGCCGGCCAATCGCAGGTTCCCCATTTGATCAGGGCTCAAGCCATATTTTTGCTCGAGTTCGTTGATGCGTCTCTCGAGTTCGGCGTCCAGCCATTCGCGAGCATCGATCTCCGCATTAAGAGGTGCAAGGAGGCTTCTTATAAATATCTCTTCAGATATGGACTCCTCGGGCCGAATCTTGACATTCGCCGGGGCCTGCGCCTGGCCGAGGCAAACGGCATTACTGCTCAAGATGATGAGGAACGCGGAGAATCGCAAATAGATCATCGCAAATCCTTTCACAGGCTGTCCTTATTATTTGCACAATGCGAATGTCGCCCGAGCCTGTCCGAAGACTGCGGCTAGCATACGGGAAGGGATCAGCTCACGTCACGCATAACTCACCGCGACGTCATGGCACTCGGCGAAGTCCGACGGGGTAGCGGGCAACGGATCGGCCCATTCGCGATACTGCGGCGCCAGAAAATTTTCCGACCTTGCAGGGTCGTCTCGAAGTCGTGCGAATCGAGTCAACAACGTAATCAGGCAGAAAGCCATCCCGCATGAATTACGAACGATCGGAGCCTTTTTGTTGGAGCGGTACTCCGCTCACATGAAGGATTCACGCCTCGCCAGAGATTGACGCTCGCCCGGATGGAGGCCGCACCTTCTACAACTTGAAATATGCGAGTGGGATCGGTTGGGCCGAGTCGCAGCCGTCCTGAGTCGACCGACGCCGGTCGATAGAGGAACCTCGCCCCTCACTCTCCGTTCATATCTCGACGCGAGATCGCCATTTGCGTCGTGCCTGCGACCCAATCCACGACCTGGATGGCATCCCCGATCGCTCCATGCTCGCGTTGCGGGACCTCGGCTGGTACCATCGCCGGCCGGAGGTCCTCCATGCGACATGTTTCGATCCGAGCGCTGATGGGTGTCGTCGTCTCCCTGGCCCTCGCGCTCGCGGCGTTGAGGAACGCCGACGATCACCGGGCGGGGGGTGCGATAATGGCCACGGCCGCGGTGATTGGCCTCGCGACGGTCGGGGCCGTGTATCACGACGGGCCACGCCGGGCGGCTCGGATGGGGTTCGCGATCTTCGCCGGGGGATACTTCGCCCTGGCATTCCTCGGACTTTCCGATTCGAAATTGGCCATGCTGCCCACGAGCCAGCTCCTGAGCTTTTTCAACAATCAAACCCAATCGACTTACACGTATACAATCGTAAGCATGCCTGTTTCCGAGCCTCTGGGCAACAAAAGCTCCTTGCTCCAGGCCGTGCCGGTCCCGGCACCCAATGACACAAGCGCGCGATGGAAGGCCCTCTTTCCCGGGTCCGCGAATTTCGAGGCCTTCTCGACGATCGGCCACTGCCTGTACACGTTGACGGCCGGCGTCCTCGGAGCGATCATCGCACTCCGTTGCGAGGCGAGGCGGGAGAATCGTCGCGGCGAGGCCGCCAATCTGGCGGGCCCCCGATAAGTCGTCTCCCAGGTTCAAAAGTCCGACCTGAAATCGTTTCATATGCTCTGACGGCACACTCTTCGGGCATCAGGGCCGAAGTGAATCGTCGATGGTCGTGCTTCGGACGTTGAATGAGCCCTTGAGATTGAGGATCCCACGAGGAGTAAGGATACGCGATGAGTACACAAGCACCGTCCCCCGCGTTGTTCTTCGAGACGATTGGCGCCTATCAGCGCACCGAGGCCCTGCGGGCGGCCATCGAGCTCGATGTCTTCACCCACGTCGCGGCGGGCGGGAGCACCGCGGCCGAGCTGGGCGAGGCGTGCAAGGCCGACGCCCGAGGCGTCCGCATCCTCGCGGACTACCTCACGATCCTCGGGTTCCTCCGCAAGAAGGGGGACCGCTACGAGCTGACCGAGGACTCCAGGCTCTTCCTCGATCGCAAGTCGCCGGCCTTCGTGGGAGACGCGGCGCGGTTCATGCTCTCGCCCGATTTGCGCGAGAGCTTCCAGCAACTGACTGAAGCCGTCAGGCGAGGCGGCACGGCGATCTCCGACGAGGGGACGGTCTCGCACGACAACCCGGTCTGGGTCGAGTTCGCCCGCTCGATGGCCCCCCTGATGCAGATGCCAGCTCAGCTCCTGGCGGGCCTGACCGGCGACCTCGCCGGCAGGCCGCTGCGGGTCCTCGACGTCGCCGCCGGCCACGGGCTCTTCGGCATCGCCTTCGCCGCGCGTTACCCCGAGGCCCACGTCACCGCGCTCGACTGGCCGAACGTCCTCGCCGTCGCGAAGGAAAATGCGGCCCGAGCCGGCGTCGCCGACCGCCACGCCCTCCTGCCCGGCAGCGCTTTTGACGTCGACTGGGGCGGCCCCTACGACGTGGTGCTCCTGACCAATTTCCTGCATCACTTCGACGTCCCGACCTGCGAAAAGCTCGCGGCCAAGGCCCACGCCGCCCTCGCCCGCGGCGGTCGCGCGCTGACCCTCGACTTCATCCCCGAGCCCGACCGCGTCACCCCGCCCCCGACCGCCGGCTTCGCGCTCGTCATGCTCGCCACCACCGCCCGCGGCGACGCCTACACCTTCCAGGAACTTGAAGGTATATTCGCCCGCAACGGCTTCTCCCGGAGCGAATTCCACCCCCTCCCCCCCACGACCCAGCAGGTGGTCATCTCCCACAAGGATTGACCTCCGACGACGAAGATCGCGGCGTTCTCCGTCACGAGGCGCCGCGATCTAGCCCACATGTTGAAGGACGACAAATCACCCTCGCGACGGCAATGGCGACCTCCCCGCCAATCAGGCGCTCTCGCGAATCGGGGCCGGGAGCGGGTAGACTGGCCCGGTCGCGAGGCCCTACCTGATACATGATCCGGGATTCCGAACTGATGGCGATCGCTCCATTGCTGCTGTCGTGTTGCCTCTCCTTCTTCGCGGAGCCGCCCGAGGCGGGTGCTCCGGTCGTCCTCGAGAACGACAAGGTCCGGCTCGAGTTCGACGCCAGGACCGGCAGTTGGATCGGCCTGGTCGATCGCCGCGACGGGGCCCAGTTGGTGGCCAAGGGCGGAGCCGCGACGCTCGTGCCGACCCGCCGTCGCGTGCTCGATCCGGAGCGCCTGAAGACGTACGAAGGCACGGGCCGGATCGACCTCGAGGGGGAATGGCTCTACACGCCGAAGCCCCCCGCCGCGACGGCCGAAGCCGGCTTCATCGCCGGGCGTTTCGACGCGACGACCTGGGAGCCGACGCCCGTGCCCAGCCGTGCGGGAATCGGCGATGAGCGCCTCAAGAATCGGACGGGCGACTTCTGGTATCGCCGCACGTTCGAGGTGCCGAAGGGAGCCCTCGACGGCGATGATGAGATGGCGCTCCTGATCGGGGCGGTCGACGACTTCGACATCGCCTACATCAACGGCACGAGGATCGGCCGCACCGGCCAGGACACGCCGCACTTCTGGGAGACCCCCCGGCTCTACCGCTTTCCCGCGAGCCTCTTGCATCGCGATCGCCCCAACGTCCTCATGCTCAAGGTGACGAACGGCTCGGGCGAGGGCGGCATCGGCGGCCCCTTACTGCTGGGTAAGGCCGAGTTGCTGGCCCCGGTCGTGCGCGACGGCGACGAGCCCAGGGCGGTTCGAGCCGAGCGAGGCCGCGACGGCGAGGCCGCCACCCTGGCGCTCTCGGCGACCTCCGAGGGCTACGAGTACCGGGCCGAGTGGACCCTGCCCGCCGGCTCAGCCCGATTCCGCCGTCGGCTCGTCGTCACGAACCGCTCGGACCGCGAGCAGACCTTCCAGACCGGGACGTACGACACGCCGCCGCTGGCCCTGGGCAAGGATCCGTCGATCATCTTCCCGGGATCGCTGCCGGTCGGCGACCAGCCGGCGTCGAAGCTCACCCCCGGCGATTCCATCCGGCCGCGGAGCGAGGAGCCGCTCGTCGTCCTCTGGGACGCCGCGAGCCGTCGAGGCCTCGGATCCTGGTTCGTGGAAGAGGACGAGTTCAGCCCGGTGAACGTCTCGAGGTCGGGGGGCGGGCTGAGTATCCGACACGCGCAGCAGGTCATCGTGAAGCTCAAGCCCGGGGCTTCGGTCAAACTCGGCGATGAACATTTCTGGTTATCTCAGGGGGCACGAGCCGAGGCCCTCTCGGGGATCCGGGAGGTCTACCGCGAGATCGGCCTCAGGGCGCCCGGGCACGTGCCGGCCGACCTGCGATCGATGGTCCTCTATTGCGGCCATCCGGGGGGGCCTCCGGAGCTCGGCTACCGCAATTACGGCGGGTTCCGCGCGGTCGAGGCATACCTCCCGACGCTCGAATCGCTCAAGGTGGACGTGCTCTGGTTCCTGCCGATCTGGGAGCACGGCGATGGCCTGCGCTGGAACCTCTATTCGCCATTCGACCACTTCAAGGTGAGCCCACTTTACGGATCGGAGGACGAGCTGCTGAAGCTCTCGGCCGACGCCGCCAGGCGCAAGATGCGGCTGATGTTTGATCTCGTCCCACATGGCCCGCCCGACGTCTCGCCGCTGGCGAAGGAGCATCCCGAGTATGTCGCGCTCTCGCCCGAAGGCAAGCCGATCTATGCCTGGGAGCAACTCGCCTTCGACAACGCACATCCGGGCTGGCAGGACTACTTCCGCCGCGTCGCCGGGTTCGACGCGAGCCGGTTCAACGCGATCGGAGCCCGGGTCGACTGCGCCGCCGGCGGCCCCTTGAACTGGAACCCCGCGATCACCGACCGCCCCTCGCGCTCCTCGCTCGGCGCCGGCCTGGGCATGACCCGCGCGATCCGCGAGGGATTCCTCAAGGCCCACGACGAGACGATCATCCTCCCGGAAGAATACACCGGTGCGAATATCTACTACCGCGTCTCCGACCTCACCTACGATGCCCAGCTCTATTTCCTGATGACCGACCTGCTCGACCGCAAGGCCTCGCCGTCGGAATGGGCGAAAACCTTCCAGCGGTTCCTGCACGACCAGCAGCAGACGTTGCCCTCGGGCGCCTTGAAGATGCGCTGGATCAGCAACCACGACACGGTCTCGTGGACCTTCCAGAAGAAGCGTCCGCTTGACGCCTACGGCGTCGACCGCATGCGAGCCCTCCTCGGCCTCTGCGCCCTGATCGATGGGGTCCCCATGCTCTACCAAGGGGACGAAGACCCCGCCGTCTACGGCGGCAAAGGCCCCTCGAGCGTCGAGTTCCTCGGTCGGCTCTATTCCCTTCGAAAATCCCTCCCCGCCCTCCGCGACGGCCAGGCCGACTACGATTCCATCCAGGCCACCAACGGCGTCTTTGCCTGCCAGCGGACCTTCGGCGACCAAAAGGCCCTCGTCCTGATCAGCTTCAACCCTGAGGCCGTCGAGACCACCTTATCGGCCGCGAATCCCCTGCCCGCCCACCCCTGGCGTGATGCCTTCAGCGGAGAATCGCTCGGCGACCTCTCTTCCGGACGCATCAAGCTCGCCCCGCATCAAATCCGCGTGCTCGTCCCCGCGACCCGCTGAATTGCCCCCGAAAGCGGATCCTTCAGGATTCGCAGGCAGTCTCGAATACGAGCGCGTTCGAGACGATCCACGATCGTTCGACTCGCTCGTATCATTTTCCTTGGTCTCATCAAGCTAAGGTCCAACCTAGCCCGTAGCATCGAAGGCAGCGGAGTGGCTTTCCTTCGAGTGAGACCATCATGGAGGCCGGGAACCATCTGGAGCCTCCGCAGATGCCGCAAACGACCGCGGTTTCGGGCCGCGAGGGTAGCATGTCGATCAACTCCGGCAGGCCGATTGCGCCCGACCATCGCACAATCTCCGACGCGATGTCGCGGGCATCCCGCAAGATTTTGGGGTCGTCTCCTTCCCCGAAATTCTCGTACCAGACGTGCCCCTCGACATCGAGGAACGACGCTCGCCCCATGAAGACCTGGAGCATGACCACCTCGCGTTCGTAGAAGATTTCGCACACGATCGGAGGTCGGCCGGCCAGGTGCTCGGCCATCTGATATTCCCGCACTTGCCGCAGGCGCCGGATTGTTGGCTCGCCGAGACTCAGTCCCGCGCAGTCGAGTTCGGTCAGGCGATCTCCGGGCCAGGGATCTGACCGGTTTCCGGGGGTTTCGTCCTGCATGCGGAAAGTGTACTCGCGGATGAGAGGTCACACAGACATTCCGAATGATTTCACGAAGAATCGGAGACTATAGTACCGTTCCCGGAGTCGGGCGATGATGAGGTACTAACGGGTTCTCCGAAATTCGCGGATCACTTCAACATGGATACTCAAGCAATCCGTAAGGCGTTCTCGGATTTCCTGGGCAAGGATCGGTATAACACGTTCGTCGAAGGCCATAATCCCACGGAGCGGTTGAGGTTCTGGCAGGAGGAAGCCTGGAGGACTTTCGTCATCGCGTGCCCTGAGTCCGCCGTGACCATGGAGGAACTCAGGGCGGCACTCTATCTCTGTGCCAGGCACGATCTCGACCTCATTCAGGGGACGATGGGCCAATGGTATTGCCCGAAGTGTCATGAAGAGAAGTTGATCCGGATTGCGCGAGACAAGGCCGCACCTTCGTTATTCAGCGAGATGAGGCGACCTCATCATGCCCCGGATGAGGGCCTACCCGTTCCCGATTTGATCGAAGCGCTCCGTGCCATCGAGAACTCGGATAAGGTCCCGGACAAGGCGGTGATGAGCCTCTCGTTGCATCCGAACGGAATGATCATGGTCACCACAGGGGGGCGCACGGGCGGGTCTATGATCGTCCTCCGGCGCGATGAGACGGGTTGGGAGGTCGCCGAATCCGGAGGGTGGTGTTCGTGACAGGCTTCAGTGAGGATCGTCAGGCGCCCCGAACGGCGCCGCCCTCGCTCGCGAGGCTCGACGGATCACGCCGTCGGATTGGCTTGCTGCCCCCGCCGCGGAGGCCGGTGAGGCCGTCGAGGCTCGTGGCGTTCTTCAGGGCCTTGTAGCCTCGAGCCCGTCGGGGCCGTTGTTGAGGTCGTAGTCGATGAGTTGGGAGCGATCCTGCTTGTACGCGTACGGGGGTACTTCGAAGCCGCAGGCGTCGGCAAAGAGCTCGACATCCACGACGATCAGGGCTCGTGCTCCCGGTTATTCGGGGGAGCCGGCGGGCAGGTTTCCCACTCGATGTCTCCTGTTCGAAGACCCGGCCGCAGCAGTAGAAGTGGAGGATGAGAGGGCGGCCCTCGAAGGCGCAGAACATGAGGGTGATGCGCCCGTTGTCGCGTAGGTGGGCCACCGTCTCGGTCCCGCTGCCAACGAGGTCGAGGTAGGCCACCTTGCGAGGCCCCAAGATGCGGAACGTGCCCAGACCCATCCTCAAACGTTTATGCAACCTTCCGGATTTCTGGCGCCGTCCCCACGAAGAACGTGCGCTACTGCCCGATGAAATCAGACAACCTCGGGTCGATCTCGTCGTATTGCTTGCCCATCGCCGATCCTCGTGCCCGTTCGTTCATCCGTCGGATCATCGAGAGGGAGTAAAGATGCAGTCCAGGGCTGACATCCATAGTATCGAATACATATTTTCGAGAGACCAAGGGACTTCGAGTCCTTGCGAGTGATCCGCCCGGTCCAGGACACGTGCCGGCTGAATAGGGTTCGCATCGCGACGAAGGCCTATTCCCCGAGCATCGAGTCCGAAGGGACGACGGAGGCGATCGAATCAACTTGTCTTTAATTCATGACGTATTTGAGCCCACCCAGACCCAGTCGCCGGCCATTTGCGGGCTCGCGCCGTCGCGACCCGGTGGATAATTTTGCCGGGGGTAATAGCGGAAGGTGCCGAATAGGAAAGGAGGAAAATATCGGACGTCCACGACGAGACACCAGGGATTGCCGGAGTAATCCTGGGCCTTCTTGCCGACGAGGTAGCTGTAACTACCGATCGGAGGGCTTGGAATTCCGCTCAGGGAGTCGGGAACCAGATCGGACAACTTCGAGGGCGGTCGTCCGTGAGCGGTCTCGTAGGCGGTGATGGCCCGAATGAGGGGTTCGCTTTGTCGGGGTAGACGTTCACGGCCCTGTTTCCAGTAGAGGAACGATAGGTATTCACCCCCGACCATCGCGGGCACGAAGAGTAACGAGGCCACGAGCCAGTACAGGCTCGTCTTGCGATACGATCGGAAAAAGAGAAACAGCGGGCCAAGTAGAATGATCGGCAGGGCGAAGGGGATCAAGAACCACGACGCCACACCGAACATCAGGCCTACCATCCCGAGGTGCGAAGCGATCCACCAAGGCGTGTTCGCCAGCCAAAAGGAAAGCGGCTTGATCCAGAGCATGGAACTCGCGATCAGAGCCATCTGCAGATAGTCTCTGCGGCTGTAGCCTTCCATACTTCGCCCTCGACACGGCACCTCGATGTCTCGCCATCGAAGTTCCAGCTTACAACAGAGAGTCTTCCCATCGAGCATCAATCAGTGCGAGGGAATGCCGGTTAGCGTCGGGATCGCGAGGCAGTGCGCGGGTTGGCGGTTTGGGGACGACGGGCCTTGCGGTATTCCCAGGGGGGAATCGGGTTGCGTTGGCTCCAGAGGCCGAGGCGTTTCTTGCGGGCATAGGACTGGCGGCGGTAGAGGTCGTTATCGCTCGGGGCGTATTGCCGGTACCACCAGGCGAGGCCTTGGCTCACCATCTCGCGGCCAAGGTTGCGGCCGTCGGGGAGGATGACCTCGGCGACGACGCGGCCGTAGCGATCCTTATCGTGAGGGCGGATCGTGACGGTCTTGCCGAAGCACATCGCGGAGGCCACGCGCTTGGCCTTCGAGCCGAAATCCTGGCGCGTCTCGGGGGCGTCGACGCCGTAGAGGCGGATGCGTTGCCGCGTCTTGTTGGCGGTCAGGACGGTGATGGTGTCGCCGTCGGAGACGCCCACGACCCGCGCGCCGTAATCCGGCCGCGCGCAGGCGGGGATCGTCAGGAACATCAGGGCGATGGCGAAGAGTCTGGACATAAGGGCAGTCTATCCCATCGAACTCGGCCGGGCCAGTGCAGCCAGGTCGGGAGGCCTCTCGACCCTGGCATGACTGCGTTTGAAGATAGGCTCGGGCCGTGCAACTTGGCGATCCGGTCAATTCTGCGAGGGGTTGTAGCGATGGACGGGAGCGTTCGTTCCCAGGACGGCGGTCGTCAGGAGATGCACGGCGTCGTCGAGGACGTAGTGAAGCTCCTCCTCGGTCTCGTCGCCGAAGACCTCGACGATCTCCTCGCGGTCATCGATCCCGAGGATAATCAGCATCATCCCGGCCCTCATATCGATCAGCGTGGCGAAGTTCACGCCGGGAGGAGGCGACCACGAACAGAGGTACTTGAACGCTCGTCTGGTGGATTTCATGGTCATCATCGATGGCTCCTTCGACGCCTGTCATGCCTTGAATTCGCTTCGGATTGCGCGTCAGCACGATATTACGAAGCAAGCCAATGGCCTATTAATAGGCCACGGCGAAGCTGCACGAGTCGCGTTGCAAACGTCATCAAGCATAGCGTTAGTAGCATCAATCATTGCCGCAGGAGTCTTCCCTGGCGCATGACCACTCGGTTTGCTTGCCGATGCCCTGTCGCGTCACGGGGTGATAGGTCCAGCGTCCACCCTCGCGGTAGACGAGCCAGAAGCGGAACCAGGGTTGTTGCTCGGCGACGGTCTTGATCTTCACGGCGGCGTCGTCCTCGAGGTGGCCCTTGATGTCGTGGCATTCGACCGAGCCGTCGAGATGCCAGACGACGAAGTCGATCGTCAGGAACGTCCGGCCGGCGAGGCGGAACTTGAAGGGCTCGAACTTCCAGTCGCGGATCTCGCCGCAGAGTTTCAGGGTCGCCAGGTGATTGGCGTAGGCGCGTTCGGTCCGATTCATGCCGTCGGCGTCGACGGCCTTCGTGCGAGGGTTCTTCGGCGCCCCGTCGACCAGGGCGCCGAAACCCCATTCCTTGAGCTGCGAGCGAGTCACCTTGTTCGCCATCCGCACAGCCTCAACATCGAGATACACGAATTTTTCGACGAACAAGATGCCATCACTTTTCGCGGGTGATGGGCATGAAGACTCCGGTGAAGCCGTCGTCCGTCCGGATCACGATGGGGTTCTGATCGTCGAGGATCTCGAGGCGCACTTCGCCCCCCTCGAGCGACTTCAAGGCATCGACGACATAACCAGGGTCGAGGGCGAAGCGCTGGTCCGGCCCCTCGGAGGCGATCGGCATCTCGACCCTCGACGCCCCCACGTCGGCCGACTCGGTGGAGAGCCGGAGCCGGTCGGCGTCGACGGCGAAGTCGACCGCACGCGACTCGCGGCTCACCAGGATCGCGGCCTGCTGTACGGCGTTCCTCAACTCGTCGGCCTTCATGGGCACGCGCGTGGCGTGCGACCTCGGCATGGCGTCCTGCCACCTGGGGAAGCGTCCCTCCGCCAGCCGGGACCAGATCCGCGTCTCGCCCAGGTCGAAGCGGCAGGTCGTGCCGGTCGTCGAGAACTCGACCGTCCCCTCGTCGAGCGTCCGCTCCAGCAGTTTCAGGGTCTTCGACGGTATGATGGGGCGGACCAGGAATGGAGCCTCGTCGCCGATGATCTCGGGGCGGATCACCTGCCTCGAGAGCCTTCGTCCATCGGTGGCGACGAGGACCCAGTCGGGGCCGTCGCGCTCGAGGATCACGCCGTTGAGGGCGTAGCGGGCACTCTCGACGTCCAGGGCATAGCTCGTCCTCCGCAGGGCCCGCCGCAGCTCGGCCGCGTCGAGCCGCATGGATGAGTCGGCCGCGTCATCCCCCTGCACCGGGAACAGGGCGGGATCTTCGCTCGCGAGGGTGAACGAGCAGGCCTTGCCGCGGATCGTGACGCGGTCGTCCTCCGCCTCGAAACACAGGCTCTCGTCGGGCGTCGTCGCGAGGATCGCCCCGAGCCGCTGCGGGTTGAGCACCATCGCGATGCCGATGCCCATGCCTCCCTCGATGGCCCCGACACTCCGCCAGACGGAGGCCTCGAGGTCGGTCGCATAGAGGCTCGCATTCCCGGCCTCGTCCACGCGAAGCAGGACGTTCTGGATGATCGGCCTGATACTCTTCGCCGCCGCCGCGCCCGCCACCGAGTGCAAGGCCTCGTCCAGGGTTTCGCGATGAATGCTGATCTGCTGCTTCGTCATCGTTGCCGTTGTCATGTTGCACCTCCTACTGATCAATACACCGCTCGACGACGATTCCGGCGCGATTTCGGGAATATTCCGCTTAATTTATAATGATTTCTCGACCCAATGCGGTTCAGCCCTGCTCGAGCCATTGCAGCGCAACGCGCAGCATGTCGAGCCAGCGGGAAGCCTGGCATGATTGGACCTCGGTGCTGAAATGCTCGCGACGGCGGATGAAGAGGGTGCCGAAGGCGGGGGTCTGCGTCTGGAATGTCACCTCGCGATGGCCGTGCCTCCAGGTGATTTGCAGCACGGGCCACGGTTCGTCATCGCGGGTCGTGACCTCGTAATTCTCGGCGACGTCCATCTCGAGTTGGTCGACCACACGCTCGGCGATGAGGGTGGCGTCGATATCGGGGTTATTCACGGTTCGACCTCGGGCAAGGGAATGGGAACGGATCCGTTGAGAGGTTCGTCGACGCATCATGGAGCCGACGACGCACGGCCCCGTCGCTCCGCCAGGCAATTGAGGCAGATCCGATGGGCGTCGAGCCGCCCGGAATCGGCGGGGGCCCACGCACTTCGGAGGCAACGGGCGCAGGTGGCCAGCTCGAAGCGGCTCCGGGTGACGTTGACGGCCTGTCCGTGGCCGATGGGGATCAGGAGGAGGACATCCTGGATTGGCATATTGGGGATCGCTCCGCAATGAGAAAGATCGAGGCTCCGGGTCAGGGCCGCTGGCCGATGAGGCGGTCTAGCTCGGCCGAGGCGTCGCAGATCGACATGGAACGAGCCGTCTCGGGGTCGATCCCGCGGGCGATCAGGACGGCGACCTGCTTCTGCGTGGCGAGGCCCAGACGCTTGCGCTCGTGGAGGACGCCGATCAGCGTGTTGGCCCGCTGCTTGGAGATGGACTCGGCCCCGACGACCCCAAGTTTCTTGAGGTGCTCGACCTGCTTCGTCGTCGCACCGTTGACGGGCTTGTCGCGGCTCCCGCGCCAGGTCATCCCGAGGTTCTCGAAGACGGAGACGGGGTCGTAGCTCACCTTCCGATACGCGACCTCCCGCTTTTGTGCATGGATCTTGATGATTTGACGCCTGGAGTGTTCCTCCCTGGCCTGCTCGATGACGTCGACGAGGTCCAGGCCCTTCTGCCGGGTGGCGAGCTTCTGGGCGATCTCGATCACCTCGGCATCCGTGCCGGGCGAGGCGAGCAGCGCGGTCGCCTTGACGAGGTCGTGCTTCGCGGTCAGGTAGTTGAAGTCGATGAGCAGGCAATCGTCCTTGCCCCGGGCGAGCCGCGTGCCCCGGCCGACCATCTGGGCGAAGAGGGACCGCGACTGCGTCGGGCGGCAGAGCGCGATCGCGGAGATGGAAGGGCTGTCGAACCCCTCGGTGAGCAGGGCGCAATTGCAGAGGATCTGGAGGTCGCCCGACTGGAGGCGGTCGATCTTGAGCCTGCGATCGGCGTCGTCGCCGGCGACCCAGTCGGCCACGAGGCCGAGCGACTGCAGGGCCGAGGCCATCGCCTGCGCCGAGGTCACGTCGGGGGTGAAGACGAGGGTCTGCCGGTTCCCGACCTCCTGCCGGATGGCGTTGGCCAGCGTCTCGATCAGGGGGGCGATGCGATCCTCGAGGTCCGCCTGGTTGAAGTCGCCGACCGTCGTGCGGAGGCCGCGGAGATCGATATCCACGTCGCACTGCACGAACCGGAGCCGGCTCAGATAGGGTCCGGGGGGAGGCGCCGTCATCGCGTCCCAGAGCGAGACCTCGTAGGCGACCGACTCGAAGACCTTGCCGAGGTCCGTCTCATCCGAGCGGTCGGAGGTCGCCGTCACGCCGAGGTGCAAGGCCGTCTCGAAGTGCGAATAGACTCGCGTATAAGTGTCGCTGGTGGCGTGGTGGGCCTCGTCCGTGACGACGAGACGGAAGTGGTCGCGGGGCCAGGACTGGAGCCGATCGCGTTGCATGGTCTGCACGGTCGCGACCACCACGTCGGGCTCGAAGATCGCCCTGGCGTAGGATGCGGCCTTCTCGATGCCGCAATCGACGCCGAGCTGCTCCAGCTTGTTGACCGCCTGCTGGATCAGCTCGTCGCGATGGGCGAGGACCAGGACGCGGCCGCCTCGCTCGACGACCTTGCGGGCGATCGCGCCGAAGACGACGGTCTTCCCCAACCCGGTGGGGAGCACGATGAGGGTGCTCCGGACGCCGCGCCGGAACTCGCGGCGCGCGGCGTCGATGGCGTCCTCCTGATACGGACGCAGCACGACGCGACTGGGGTTGAGCCTGGGCTTGCAGACGATGCTCATATCTGCGACTCCCTGGTGTTGATCCGATACCCCCGCCCCCGGCACTGGGGGCAGGTCCCGATGGCGATGACCTCGCCGAGCGCCCCGCAGCCGCCGGCCTCGGGCGGCGGGCAGGCCAGCCAGTGCCTGGGGTGCGGCAGGGCCAGGAACCGCCTCACGAAATACGCATAGACGCACTCCGCTTTCGCCCCCCGGATCGCCCGGCCAGCCTGCTGCGAGAAGGCCTTGCGCGGCCCTTCGAGCCGGCGATACACCAACGCATCCGCGCGGAAGAGCTTCAACTGTCGGCCCGTCAGCACGCGACTCAGGGGGAGTTTTGAGAGCCACGCGTCGTCGTCGGATTCCGCGGTGGTATCGGTGTGTGCGGCGGCCGGGACCTCGACGGGGGTCGCCGCAACCTTGGGAGCGGGCTTGGTGGGCATCGGCTCGGAGACCTCGACGACCGCGTCGCGGGGGATCCGGCCGGAGGTCCTCGCCCGCTTCACGTCGGGGGGATCCTGCGAGGGGATCCCGTTGATCACTGTGCCGGCGGGTGGCGAGGCCGGCGGACTCACCTGCCGACGCGGGGCCACGCGCTCCACGACCTCCCGGACGTGCCTGGCGGTGAGCTTACCTTGCGGGGCCGTCGCCTGGGCCTCCTGCCAGACCTCGGCACGCTCGTCGCTCGGGATTGCCGCGAGGGGGCGCAATTGGCTCTCGGGGATGCACGGGGCCTTTCTCCTCGGCTCCACCTCCCGCTCGATGAGGGCTGCCATGATCATCCGGTTGATGTGCCGTCGGCTCAGGCCGAACTCGCCCGAGGCGCACTCGGACCAGCTCGCGTATCCGAGGGCCTTCCAGCCCTCGCGGTCGTGCAGGTCGAGCGCGAGGTAGCGGAGGTCTTCGAGGCCGCGGCGTATGGCGTCGCAGGTGGCCCTCGCCTCTTCAACATTCATGACTTGATTCTTGGATTTCCCGATTGCCATGGATCAACTCCCATCTCCCGGCTCAGGCCCGGGCGACGCCCTCCGCGCCGAAGCGAGCCCCGAGGTCGTCGACGGCCTCGCGCCAGTCGACGTAGACGCCCAG
Organism: Singulisphaera chitinilytica; assembly: GCF_049331405.1. Taxonomy (NCBI): domain Bacteria; kingdom Pseudomonadati; phylum Planctomycetota; class Planctomycetia; order Isosphaerales; family Isosphaeraceae; genus Singulisphaera; species Singulisphaera chitinilytica. Next base: position 1,898,284 of record NZ_CP186274.1, on the reverse strand, counting down.
CCGCACGGCGAGGTCGAACAGGCCGATCGACGGCTCGCCCGGTTCCCAGTAACGCCCGGTCGCGGCCGAGATCGACGCCGAGGGCCTGCGGTCCTCGCGCGAGATCGCGTGGCAGGAACACCAGCCGGCCGGGTTCGCACGTCTTGACGAGACCTTCAGGCCCCAGGACTCGGCGAGCACGACCTTGTCCGGGATCGACAGCAACACATCAACGGCTCGGTATCGTCCCCTCGATCCGACGACCCGCCTGCGGAGCGGCAACAGACGCGGCGGAGGAGGCGCGGGCCTCGGCCGCTCGACTGCCGGCAGCGCCAGGACCCACTCGGGGCAGGCGGCCGGCAGGGCCAGCGTCGCGGGGCTCTCTCCCTTGCTGCGGAACCGATACCTTCGCCCGGTCTCGGGGTGGATCGTGGGAGGCACCACTATCAGCGAGCGGTCACATAAGCGCTCGACCCCGGAATGCTCGCCGCCCCCCTTCCACAAGAAGACCTTGGGCAATTCGCCCAGCCGCCGCTCCGGCAGCACGAACCAGACGTGCAACCCGTCGCCGCCGCTGTGCGTGACCCAGGTCCGCGGGTGCCGTCTCCCCCCGGCATAGAACCAATCCATCGCCTCCTGCCCGTCCACGTCGATGACGAGGAGCCGCCAGTGCCGCCCCGTCATCACCTGGATCCCCGTCGTCTCGAACTTCTCGAACAGGTCGGGAGGCGCCGGCGCCTCCCACCACCCGGCGAACTGGCACATCGGCCGCTTCCCATCCCGCCGCATCGGAAGTGGGTTCCACCCTCGCGACCGATAGAACCGCGACCACTGCCGCACGAGCTCAACGTCATCGTTGATGCCGACTCGCATGTATCTTTCTCATCTCGCTTTTGAAAATACCAGAGAACCTTGAACGGTCTGGATGGCCCTGCTTTACTCTCGATGACTGGACATAAATGCGTCGTTGCCCCAGGGGTGAGTTGGACGTCGTTTCTTTCTCGTGAGGCACGCTGCGAAAAATGACGGCAATCCTTGCCGCCGCATCATTCAAGATAGCCCGGGATCATCCGCGTCGATGATCCTTCGCCCACCTCGCTTGCGACGGCGAGACGACCCCCTTCCCCGAGTTTGCACCCAGCTCGAAGGCTCGATCCTCGTGTCGCCAAAGAGTAGTACCCCGGCCGAAGGCGGATCCGGCGCGACTTCCGAATTTTTCTCAGATTGATCCCGCGTGCTTCGAATTGGCGGGCAGATCGGATGGAGCGTCTCGGACGCCGGAAAGGTGGGAGATGAGACGGGAGAATGGAGGGGCGGGCTGCTTGATGAGAGTAAGCCCGAGGGATCGGCCGATCCCTCGGGCTTACTCACGGTTTACGGAGCCGCATCGAACCAGGCATTCTTCATCGAGCCGACGAATCGGCCGCGGGGGCCGTCGCCGATTTTGAGGTCCAGGCCCTCGGTGGCGAGGGCGAGGTTGGCGTCGTCGGCCTGGGCGACGAGTTGGCCGTCGAGGTAGAGGCGGAGCTTGCCGGCGACGCGCTGGGCGACGAGCTCGTGCCAGCCGGGGGAGACCTCGCGGTCGTGCGTGGCGAGGCTGCCCGCCGACATCGACCAGACCTCGCCGGAGGGGAGCGTGGTGACGAACATGCGGCCCTGGTAGGTCGCCATGGTCCAGGCTCGGCGGTACTTCACGTCGGGCGTGGGGTCGAGCTTCTTGAGCAACGACCACGCGGTGCCGCCTTCGTAGCGGTACGCCTCGGCACCGGGGAGCGAGCCGGCGTAGAAGACGCCGTTGTGGACGAGCATGCCCATGACCTCGGTCTCGGCGCCGAGCCGGCCGGCGTCGGCCCAGCCCCCGCCCTCCTCCATCCGGTAAACCTTGCCCGTGGGCCACGCGCCGACGAATAGAGAATTGTTGTAGGCGGCGAATGAGTACGTCTGGGTGACATCCTTGGCCACGGGGCCGAGATCGGTCCAGCCCTTGCCGTCGAAGCGGACGACGGTGGCACCGTCGTAGCTGCTGGCATAGAGGGCCCCATCGAAGACGCCCAGAGACTGGACGCGACGCCCCCCCGGCGTGGGGATCGACGTCCAGCGCTCGCCCCCTTCATGGCGGAAGAAGCCCGCAGGCTTGTACAGCGACGACGCGTAGAGATGCCCGTCGAACGACACCAACGCGGCGACCGCAGACGTCGGGTCCAGATCCCCCGCCGGTTCCCATTTCCCGGGCCCGGCGAACCGGAAGACGCGACCTCCACGCTCATTGTTGTCCGAGGGGGGGAGCGCCGAACCGGCCGTCAGATACTTACCCGTCCCCACGTAGAGCCGCCCGTCGTGGACGGCCATGGCCGTCACCGAGTTCGACGCATCGGGCGAGCCGAGCGGCGTCCAACGCCCCGGCCCGTCGTACCGATAGACCTGCCCGCGATGGGGCAGTTTCGGCTCGCACGTCCCGACATACAGCTTTCCCTCGAACACGGCGATGCAGAACCCGAGCAACGCCTCCCCCGGCCGACCCTCGGCCCGCCAACTCGGCGTCGTCCCCGAGTCGATCCCGAACTGGAGTTGGCGATGGTTCGCATGGCTGGTCGTCACGCCCGTGTTGTCGCGCAGGCCGAGGGTGAATCCCTGCCGACCCTTCGCATCCCAGAGGCTCGCGAGGTCGCCGAGGTCCCGCACGTCCGACGCATCTGCCTTGAACGACAGGCCAAGCGTGAAGTCGGCCGTTCCCAGGGCTCGCGGCAAGCGAACGCCGGCGATCGGCATGGTTTCAGGTTGGAATTCGACCTCCTTGTCGCCGATCAGCCGGATCGATGTGGGCGAGGGCTTCGGGGCCTCACCATCCTCGGATCCTACTGCCACAGATATTTTGTAGTTCGACAAACAAAGGAAAGCCAGTGTGAGAGACATCATCGTGGATCCGAGACGAACCCGGCGTTGCGGGTATTGCTTCGCGAACATCATGTCGTGGCCTCGCTCCCGGTGTTCCGCTCGCCTCCGGGGAATTGAGCGTGGGGGGATGGGGAAAGTGGTTCACGGTCGTACTCCACCCGACTCGGAACGCCTCGCCGTCGCGGCTCCGAGGGCTCAAACTTCTGAGCTGCGGTGATCGCGTCTGCTTTAACGTCGAAGACGACTCGGTAGGGCATTTCCGGTAGAGTAACTACGCGGGGGTAGGGACCTCACCGTTGCGATTGAACCAGAACGGTCGGCACGGAGTAACCCGCGACTGCCCGAAAAAGGTCTCGCGCCCGGCTCTGGGGCCGCGGGCGAGCGCTTCCATGCGATCTTCAGCCAAAGCGCGGGAACGGCCGACTTTACCGGATCAGGTGCCTCCGGCTTTGGCGAATCTCCGCCGCCCCATCCATCGCTGAGGGGGATGCCTCCCATGTCTCGCTTTCGCCTCAGGACGATGATGCTGATACCGGTCGTACTTGCAACGATCTTCGCGTCGATCCGTCCGGCCCGCGAATGGTATCGGGGCAGTGCATGGCATCTCGAGCAGATTGAGACGGTCAAGAGTCGGGAAGCCAGACTCCGCCTTGAAGTGGATCAGCTCCAGTTCATCGCCAGGAATCGCGTCCTTGTCGCTATACTTCTCAGCAAGTCACAGGAGTTCCTGTTGAAAAGCGATGTCGAGAAGGAACGGGCGATCGACGAAGGGATCCGACACTTCCGGAGGAGAATCCAGAACCTCGGGGAACTCATCGCGACTTATGCCCAGTATCGTCGCCGGATCCGGCCCGGTGTCTTCTGGGGAACTTCCGATGAGTACAAGATGATCATAGAATCTGATGCTCGCATGCGGCCCGGCCAATAGCCTTGATCCCCCTGCCAACGTTCACGCGATGCGAAGGACCATCGTGGCGTCGAACTGCGGCCCGGCGTGGTATCGTTCGCCGCCGTGGAGGACGAGGCCGTTGAGGCTGTCGTCCCAGGCGAGGGGCGAGCATTGGTGCTGAGGGTGAAGTGGGGCGCAACGAGCGCGCTCCCAGCCGCTCGGAGAGGCCACGAGGAGGCCTCGGGGAGCGCCAATGCCCTCGAGCATCACCATCGTCTTCGCGGAGCGGTGAAAGGCCAGGCCGTGGTCGTCGCGGGTGTCGGTGTCGAATGTCTCGGGAAAGGGCTCCCAGTTCCCATCGCGGAAGAGCCATGTATCGCCGAATTTCTGGGCCCCTCGATCATCGACGGCACCCCCGTGAAGGATACAACCCTGGAGTCGAGGGTCGTAGGCGAACGAGGCATAGCGTCGGGCTGGTGGGTGTTCGCCGCGGATCCTCGTCCAGCAAGATCCGTCAAAAGTCCAGGTGTCGCCCAGGGTTCCTTTCCAGGTTCCGATCCCGCCGAAAAGCACGACCTGTCGCGTCGTCTTGTCGAATGCCATGGCGTGACCACAGCGCGGGCCCGGCCGACGCCACCATGATAACCGGAGCCGTTGCCAGGAACCATTAGCAAACGTCCATGTATCTCCGAGCATCCACATGAACTGCGACTGCCCCCCGAACAGGACCGTGACCCCGCGTTCCTCGTCGAAGACCATCGCGCCTCGATGCCTCGCGGGCGGTCGTTCGATGCAATCGACGGGCGACCAACGTCCATCCTTCAACTCCCATGTATCCGATTGCATGTCCCAACCATCGCGAAAGACAACGCCGCCGAAGAGGAGAGTCGACCCGGCCTCGCGGTCATACACCAGGCCATGCCTGCTGCGAGGCCCCGGTCCATCTCCGCCGCTCGCGATCGTTTGCCAGGTGAAATTCACCATCGCTTAGACACGTCCCTTTCGTCCTGGCTCCGGAGGATTGCCGACCTGTGAACACTTCGAGAAACGAGCAGAGATCCTCCCCGGCGGCAAGATTCGCGTCAAGCGTGTCATGGCACGTCACGATTCGGGTCTCGCCGTAACAACGAACCGACTGGTACGAGCTTGACGAGATGATGCCTCGAATCTCCGCGGTTTCATGGACACGTGATCGATCTGCCACTGTGGTGGACAATCATTCCTGAGAGATCGTCATGATGACAAGCTCGGCGGAGATGACTCGCGAGGTCGGCCTTTCCAGGTCGCCGGCCGGGCGGTAGTGTTGGAGGCCCGCGGTCGTCGAGGGGTGGCGGTGAACATGGAACCCCGGAGGCATGATGTCTCAGATCAAAGTCTATGGGATTCGCGAACACCTGGACCCGGTCAAGGCCAGGCTGTCGGACGTGATCCACTCGTGCGTCGTGGATGCCCTGCAATTCCCCGTCGGTAAGCGAGCCCATCGGTTCTTCCCGATGGATCGAGCCGACTATTACATCCCCGAGGGCCAGGGCCGGACGGAGCGTTATCTCATCATCGAGATCAGCATGTTCGCCGGCCGAACGGTTGAGGCTCGCAAGGGGCTCATCCGACTGCTCTTCGAACGGATCGAGCGCGAGGTCGGCATCGGGCCGGCCGACGTCGAGGTGACGATCACCGAGACGCCCCGCGAGAACTGGGGCTTCCGCGGCCGCACCGGGGACGAGATTGCGCTGGATTACAAGGTCGAGGTTTGAGCTATGAAGAAGAGGATCAGCGTCCGGGCTCAGAATCCGTCTTCAGCACTTCCTTGATGGCCAGGGGCAGCCCATTGAGGCGGCGTTGCAGTTCGGAGAGCGTCCTGTTGCGGTGTTCGCAGTCGACCTGGAGGAGTGTTTCGAACGGGGCGCCGTGCACCTCGCCTCGTTCGAGGATGAAGTGAATTCGCCAATCGACATGATCCCAGCGGATCCTGATCGACACGTCTCCCCGGATGTAGCTCTTGGCACCATAGTAGGAATCGTCATCTCTGACCACGCGACGCCATCCGTCGGTGTGGAGCATCGTTTCGATCTCGTCGCGAATCGCCTTGAAAGACGACGTCGCGTCCTTCCGGGGCTGAGCCAGGCCCTTCAGGGCACGGAGCTCCTGGCGGCATTTCCGGCAGTGTTTGACGCCGGAGTAAATACTGCCCTTCGCCTCCTCTTACCACCATTTCTGCTGGGCCGCCGTCCAGACTTCCTCCGATCCGCACGAGAGGCAAGTGAACGGTATATCGAGATAAAAGCCGTGCAAGATGAATTCGGGAGGGTCATAAGACTTGTACGGAGCCAACTGAGCACGGTCCACGGGCAAGCCGGACGCCCGGAGACACTCGAACTCCCTTTGCCTGATCTGCTCGCGCCTAATCTCGGCCTCGCGATGCCTGCGTTTCCGGGTCATGATCGAAGCCTTCCAACGCGATTGTTCGGACGAAACGTCATCTGAAGTGAGGAGTTGGATTCCGCACCAGCGTTATAAGAAATCATCCATCCCGCGGAACGCTGACGCAATCCTCTCAGGCATCGAGACTCCTTCGGCTCAGTAGAGACCCAGCACGAGGTTCATTGGTTCGCGCCAGTCGAAGATTCGCCGGGTGCTGGTTGAAATGCGGGGCCTCCTTGCCCCGCGATGGGTTCAATCCACGGCCGTGGCCATCGGGCCGGAACGAAAAATAAATATCGAGATGTTTTAGCTTAAAAACTATCTAACATTTACTTATATTATTATTTTCTCTATTTCTCGGAGAGCCGCTCACTTCGGGGCTGAGCCCTTCACTGACGATGGGTCTCAGCCCCGGACGCCGGCCTCGGTCCGCTCGAGGTCGTCCGGGTCGGCTCCGGGGGATTCGGGATCGGGCGGTCGCCACTGTCGACGCATCCTGGCGATTTCCTCGCGAGAGAAGGCCTCGGCCTCGGCGAGCAGGGCGTCGGGTTCGCGGGCGAAGAGGCTCGCCACGAGCCGCGTGGCCTTATCGACCGAGACCCGCTCGGTGGGTCGGCCCGTCTGCGGGTCGTAGGCCAGGTCGGTCGGGCGGAGCCGGCCGGATCGCAGGCCCCAGACGAGGAGCCGCCCGGTCGTCCGCGGGATCTGCAAGAGGTCGCCGTCGGTCGGGGGCTCGCCCTCGGCCTCGCACTCCTCGAGCCAGTGGGCGTTGCGAGACTCGACGAATCGGCGGATCGCCCGCGAATAGCTCTCGACCTCCTCCTCGCCCGCGCCGGGCTCCCGGGCGAGGGAAGAGAGGCCGATCGGCGTGGCCGAGTTCGACTCATCAGCGTCGGGATCGACGCGGACCGCATCCGGGATCGAGGCGAGTTCCGACTCGTCGAGCATCGCCAGGCCGCAGGCGGAGAGGACCGCCCGTCGCTTGGCCCTGGTGATCGTCTTCATGAGCGACTGGCAGAGTCGCTCCCCCTGCTGGCCGCCGACGTCGAGCGCCGCGAAGTCCTCGACGTGCTGGCCGTCGGGGAATTTGACCCGGCAGCGGACCTCGAAGATGCCGAGACCCGGGTCGAGCCGACGATCGACGATCTCCACCGTCAGCTTGCGATTGCTGATGAGTTGATCCGCGGCCGACGCCTTGGCGTAGAGCATGAGCCTGTTATCGAGCCGGAGGTACTCGAGCGGCCGCGACCGGGGGTCGAGCCCCGCCGCCTCGCAGCACTCCCTGTACCGGCGCTGCCGCTGCGAGGCCGTCAGGCCGGACAAATCGCCGTTGATGATGCCCCCTTCGAGTGCCCCGCCGTCCCTCGATCGCGTCGCCGTTGCAGACATATGATCCCCTTTCCCGGGGTCGTCGCCCGGCCGTGATGACCGGGCGTCTTGCACCCCTTGAGGTAGTACCCCGCTCCCGGACAGAACCGGCGAGGTTTCCCGGGAATTCTTCGGATTCGCGCTCGACACGTGAGTATGTCCCCCGATCAACCTGACACCTTATCGGGTCCGCAGGTTCCCTCGGCCGCGACCTGCCAGAAACGCCGCTCGTCCTCCAGCCGCTCGGCCGCGCGGCGCCGCTTCTCAGCTCGCCAGTCGCGCCGAAGCGAGACGGGTGCGGGTGCGGGTGCGGGTGCGGGGTTCGGATCGAGGGGTTCCGAGACCTGACGCAGCTTCTCGTCGCGGAGGCGGATCGCGGCGTTGACCATGACGTTGGGCCGCAGGACGCAGGCGATGCACTTGTCGCGGAATCCGACCTGCACGGTCGGCTCGTCGTCCCGGATCGGCCGGTCGCAGCGGAGACAATAGCAACGCGGGGGCTTGACGCTCACTTCGGGCTGTCGTCGCATGGGGATGCTCCTTCGCATCGCTGGATGAACGTATCGAGGATCGTCCTCAGTTCCCTGGCCGATTCGAGGTCCAGCTCGATCGCCCCGGGCGTGCTCCGCGTGATCCAGAGGGCCGCCCCCCTGCCCAGGCCGAGCGCCAGGGCCGAGACGAGCCGCGTCCTGGTGTCGAAGAGCGACCCGAGGAATTCGTGGGGCGTAATCATGGTCAAATGCTCCCGAGACGACGCGGCCTCGCCGATCTCGCGCCGAACATCCGTTCATTCCCCCTGATGTTGATGACGTTTGCGGAGGGCCTCGATGGCCTCCTTGAACTGCTTGCGGGCCGAGTGCTCCGAGAGGCCGACCGCACGGCCGATCTCGGCCCAGGTGGCTTTGCCGCCCCCTTCGAAGCCGAACCGGAGCCGCACGATCCGCCCTGCCCTGCCCTCGAGCCCGCGCAACAGGGCCTCGGCATCCAGGCGGATCGACGCGTCCTGGTCGACGGCCTCGCGCCTCAACCGGGCCGAGGCGAGCATCGCGTCATACCAGCGAGAGTCGCGCCTCAGGGCATTGCGGGCCCTGGACCTGGCGCAGTGGACGGCGTAGTGTTCGAAGGGGGTCCCGCGGTCGGGGTCGAAATTCTTCACGGCGTTGCGTACTCCGAGATAGGCGTCTTGCGTGTAGTCGTCGACGTCCTGGCGTCGTCGCGCCACCTTGCGGGCACCCCGATTCGCCAGGTCCAGGAAAACTTGGATTCGAGTCGTGTTCATCTCTCGCTCGGGTTTCCAGGAACCTTCGCGGTGTTCGAAAGACTTCTCGGACGGCGGTCGATAGGGACGGGTTCCCCACCCCAGGCGCGGGCCGGCGTGCAACGTCTCCTCGAACTTCGGGTCGCAAACCATGGCGGGCCTCCTCTCGCACGGCCTGACTCAATCTGAACATCCGATCACTTCGTCGACTACATTAATCCCCGTTTTAGAGATTCGTCAAGGGATGTAATCCCTAAAATCGGGATTAATCCCGATTGGTCGCTCGAACCTATTGATGGAGCGGGATTTGCGCGACAGAATTTTGCCATGGACGACACGGAGCTCATCATCGCCGATCGCCTGACGATCGCCCTGGGCCGACGGGACTGGACGCAGAGGCGCCTGGCCGACGCGGTCGGGCTGACGCCTCAGCAGGTCAACAAGGTGACCAAGCGCGAGCGCAGCCTCGACTGCCACGAGCTCTTCCGAATCTCGAGGGCGATGGAGATCCCGATGGAGTGGTTCCTCGACGCGTCGATCCCGGTCGATGAGATCGAGCGTCGGTCGGGCCCGGGGCCGATGGACCTGGCGAATGATGAGGTGACGCTGATCGGCGTCTATCGCGAGTTGAAGCTGACGAAGGGGCTGACGTTCACCAGGACCATCGGGGCGATGGCCAGGGAGGCCGAGGAGGTGGACTCGACCGCCGAGCGTCCGGCCCCCGAGATCAGGCCGGGGCCGAGCCGGAGGCGAGGGGCTATACCCCCGCCGCCCTTTGAGGTGACGAGGCCGGACAACCCCGAACCACCCGCCGAAATTCCTCGCAAGAAGAAACGTCCGGGATGACTCTGCCGGTGGCGAGCCACTCGGCCTGCACGGTCATCGCGAAGCCCCGAGGGGCGTCGAGGAAATAGGGGCATCGGCACGAGGCGAGCTCCGGCTCCCGCCAACGCTCGCTCGAGAATCGCAGGACCCGGCCGCCCAGGAGGAAGAGCACGGCGTCGCGGGCGAACGGGCCGGGCAAGGGGACGATCCCCTCGTCGGAGCCCCGCACGGCCAGCGGCTCGGTGCCTATCATTTTCAGGTAGGCACATCGCTTGATGTCATATGCGGCCCTGGCGACGATCGCCCCGTCGATGCCCGAGTCGGGGGAACGGCGGTAGGGGCAATGCCCGGCGTCTTCCTCGCGCCAGGTCTCGCAGACGAACTGGATCAGGTCCCTGCCCGCCCGGAAGAATCGCAGGACGCGATGGAGGGGTTCCGCATGGTGGAATCCGCAGAGGGTAAGCTGGGGAGCCGACCGAGCCAGGCGGGCGCGACCTACGCCGATCATCACCGGATCTCCGACAGACTTCAGATGGACGCAAATTGCGAGCGCAGCCGGGCCAGTGGCCATCGGCCTCGCGACCTCACGCGATCAGGTTTGAGAAGGTCAATGGGAACGATCAGGAGGCTCGCGGCAACATCGCCGCGAACTTTGATGGCAAAGCACCCGGCGAGGTCATGACGAGCCGGGCCTCGACCCGCCCGCAATCACGCGAGAGACATCGGCAGTCACCCCGTCGCCTGGAGTCGTGCGGCATCGGATTCGTCTCTTCCTGAGAGATGCGGCCTGCGGTCGCCGCGACGACGCAATCTCGCCGCGCGTGCCACCTCGAAACTGCAAGTTCCACACGTTTCTTCAATGTACAAACTAAATGTACGGCCGAACACTACTCGAAAGCAAGCACAAAAAGGAAAAACCGGAGGGAGATGTCGGCGGAAGTGAGATTATGCCGATTACAAAGGTTCTATCGTTTCTACTATTCTCCGGCCTTCGTTGCAACCGCGACTTCCGCGAGGCCGTCTTGAGAGGGTTGGATGACATGAATTCATGTGTTGTTTCTTGGGGGAAAATCCGCCCTGGTGTCGAGGCACATCGAGTGGCTCGTGGCGTGGGGATGCGGAGCGGGCTCAACTCCTCCTCCGCCTCGAGGACTTCCGGAGCAGGATCCCGCCGGCGACCGCGAGCACGCCCCCGAGGGCCCAGATGAGCATCATGACGCGTGCCATCGCCGCCGGGTTCGTCAACAGCTTGCTGCCGTCCGGCTGGACGTACACGTTCCTGGCCCCGAGCACGCGCTCTTCCCCGATCCAATAGATCACGATCCGCATGGCCGTCATCGAATACCAAACCAGGGACAAGGAACCCGCGACGCAGGCCACGCCGACGATGCCCAGCAGTACGCGAAGGAATGGACTCATGGGTTTCATCGAATCGGCTCGGGATTGCGTGCAAAAACATTGATGGAATCGACGTGGCGGCGGGTTTCATCATAGCAGGCTCGTGCAGAGCTTGCCCGCTCGGCGTTCGCGGCTTACCATCGATCCGGAGTTCGGCCGGGGTGAGCACGCGGTCGACCGAGGTTTTCATTCGTCCGATTCGCTCATGATGATTCTCCTCGCCCCGGCTGCGAGGTAATTCGAGGATCGCACGGCAAACGCCTCTCCACTCAAGGATCAAGAAGCCATGTTGCGATCGGCAGTGTTCGTCGCGGCCTTATCGTTATGCGGGCTGGCTTGCGCGTCGTCCTGGGCCCAGGGTGCGGATGAGGCGGATCGGCTCGACCGGCAGATCCTCCGATACTCCGAGAGGCTCCGAAAGGAGCCCTGGAATGTGGTCGACCGGGTCAACCGCGGGCACGCCTGGAAAGAGAAAGGAGAATATGACAAGGCTATCGCCGACTTCAATGTGGCCATCATCCTCCGCCCCTGGTCATCGAGGGCCTATTACGGACGCGGGAGCGCCTGGCAGGATCAGGGGCAGCACGACGCGGCGATTCGGGATTACTCCGAGGCCATCAGGCTCGACGGAGATGACCCCGCGTTTTATATGGATCGAGCCATATCCTGGTATGAGAAACACGAGGACCAGAAGTCCATCGCCGACTTCAACAGGGCGATCGAACTCGACCCCGACGATCCCGAGGCCTATTACAATCGCGCGAATGTCTGGCTCCGGCAGCATGACAATGACAAGGCCATCGCCGGCTATAGCGAGGCTCTCAAGCTCGATCCCGACCATTACCAGGCGCTGGTCAACCGGGGCGTCGTATTCAAGCGCAAGAAGGACTACCGCGAGGCGATCGGCGATCATCGCCGGGCCATCGCGGTGGACCCGGACGGATATATGCCGTATTACTATCTCGCCATGATCCTGGCCTGCTCTCCCGACGAGACGATCCGCGACGGCAAGACGGCCGTGAAGCATGCCACTCGCGCATGCGAACTCACGGGTTGGGACAACCCCATGACCCTCGGCGTCCTCGCCGCGGCCCACGCCGAGGCGGGAGACTTCGCCAAGGCCATCGAGTCTCAACGAAAGGCGAACGCCCTCTTCGACGACCCCGACGATCGACGAGATGGCGAGGAGCAGCTCAAGCTTTACAAGAACAGGAAGCCTCGCCGCCTGGGATGAACGGGCAGTCTTCGCCCTCGACTGCCGGTGCGGCGCCCGGGATCGAGCGCACTGAGGCTCCCCGCGCGGTTGACCGCCGAAGTTGGATGGCCCAGACGGAGGCAACGTCCCTTGGCCTCGCAACGAGTGACGATCACGAAGATGGGCGGGATCGCGGCGGATTTCGCCCTGACGCGCCTCCGAGCCTGGGCCGAGGCCCGCAACACCGACGACCCCGACGAGTGGGGCGTCGACCAGTGGCCGGCCGACATCCGGCTCCAGGTCGACGACTTCGCCGAGCGGCTTCGCGCCAACGCCGTGCGGCCCCCGGTCGTCTACTTCGTCGAATGGTCGGATCCGTGGTCGATGGGTGATATTTACACCCGTTGGCTGACGCCTCCCGGGAGCCGGGGGCCGCTCCAGATCTACGGCAATCGCTTCCAGGTCTTCGCCTATGCCCTCCCAGACCGCGGCCGCCTCGATCGCTACCTGGCCCGCGCCGGCGGGCAGTGGGCCGACGAGTATGACCTCTACGTCGTCAGGCTGCGCGAAGCCGTCAAAGCGTGGAAATCCCTGGTCGATGGCGGCGTCATCATCGTGCTGCGAGAAGTCCTCGGCGGCCTCGTCACCGATGAGGAATTGGCGGAATCTCTCGCCGATCTTCCGGAGTGGCTGAAGTCAACGTCGGAACATTCTTCGAAACAATGATCGACGATCATGAGTTTATCTTCACGTGGAGATCGGTCTCCGATCGGAGTTATCGACGAAGCCGGCCCTCGCAGATGCGATGATCCTCGGGATTATGCTGGATTGGAGGGGTGGCGCGGACCGATAGAAGAGGATAGGGACTGGAGCGTCATCAGGACGAGCCGATCCGGGATGATCCTCGAAGGATTCGGCGGGGGTGGAGTGGGGCGAACGACTTGCTACCTTCGCTGGGCGGGGCTGGGAGGGCTCCTGCTGGTCGCCACGGCGACGGCCGCGCAGGATCCGGGGACGCCCTCGTCGGGGAAGTTGATCGAGCGGCCGGATTTGGGCCCGATGCCGGGGTCGCTCGACCCCGTGATGCCGACGTCGCCGGGGGCGCTGCAGCAGGCGCCGTCGTCGCTCAGCACGGGGATCATCGGCGGGAGCCGCAGGGGGCTCGGGAGGATCCCGAGGCCGGGGGCGCGCGGGTTCTCCAGGTCGGGCGTCCAGGGGCCGGCGGCATTGCCCGACCCGCTGCCTGGGCTCGCGCCCCCGAACGAGAAGGACGACGCCCCCGCGGGGGACGTCGGCGACCTCGTGGATGATGACGGGCCCGCCGACGGCATGAGCCTCGACCAGGCCATCGAGCGGATGCGCGTCGCCAACCTCGACGTCCTGGCGATCCAGTACGAGCTGCCTCAGGCCCAGGCCGACATCCTCACGGCGGGGCTCCGCAACAACCCCCTGATCTACGGCGACGCCCAGTTCATCCCCTATGGCGCGTTCAACCAGCAGCGGCCCGGCGGGCCGACGCAGTATGACGTGAACATCACCTATCCTCTCGACGTCTCGCGCAAGCGGAAGTCGAGGGTCGAGGTCGCCTGCGCGGCCAAGCGGGTGCTCGAGGCCCAGTTCCAGGACGTGGCCCGGCGCCAGATCAGCAACCTCTATCGGGCCTTCGTCGACCTCCAGTCGGCGCGGATCAGCCTGCTCGCCCTCGAGCGGATGGTGGGGAGCGAGGACCGGTTGCTCGAGCGGATCCACCGGAGAGGCCTGCCGAAGAAGCCGACCCCTTATGAGGACGACCGCCTGATCATCGAGCTGGGGGAGAGCCGGGCCGGGCTCGACGACGCCCGCGACGCCCTGGCCGACGCCCAGGAGGCCCTCGCCCTCCTACTGTCCCTCCCCGAGGAGCAGGTCGCCGGGCTGCACCTCAAAGGGCGCCTGAGGCTGCCGGCGCCCCCCCTGCCCCCGCTCGAGGAGCTGATCAGAGACGCCAAGGCCTACCGCCCCGACCTGAACGCCGCGAGGCTCGGGATCCGTCGCGCCGACTCGGAGATCCGCCTGGCCAGGGCGAACCGACTCGACGACGTGTATTTATTCTACGACCCGTTCAGCTATCAGGACAATCACCCGTTCCAGTCGCTCAGCGGCAAGTCGTGGGGCGTGGGCCTGACGGTCCCCCTGCCGGTATTCAACCGCAACCAGGGGAACATCGCCAAGGCCAGGTCGAACCACTCCCAGTCGCAGGTCGAATGCGCGGCGCTCGAGCGTCGGGTCGCGGCCGAGGTCCGGCAGGCCTATCGCGAGTTCGCCGCGGCGAAGCAGGCGCTCGAGCTCGTGGAGCGGACCGTGCTGGGCCGGGCCCGCGACGCGCGCAAGCGGGCGCTCGAGGGCCTGAAGTCGGGGGAGTTGGAGGTCGGCGACTACCTCGACCACCTCAAGGACGACGCCGACTCCTCGCGGATGTACCGGGACGCCGTGCTCCGCTACAGGCGCAGCATGCTCGACCTGAATACGGCCGTCGGGGCGAGGATCATGCCCTGAGGGCCGGAGCCTCCTGAGGCGGGCCGGTTCAGTCCATCCTCAACGCCTCGGCGGTCCGGAGGGCGACGGCCATCGCGGTCTCCCTCTCGACGCCGGTCGGGTAGCGTTGCGCATCTTCGACGATGTCGGCGAGGACGAGGGAGAGCGACCTGTCGATCGCGACGTCGAGGTCAGGGGGGGCGTCCTCGTCGAGCAGGGCGATCCTGACTTCCGCCTGCAAACATCTCTCGATAATTCGATATCTGGATTCGTCGACCAGCACGTTGGGGGTGCAGCCCGGCCCCTCCTCCGAGGCCTCGGCCCAAGACCGCAGGTAGCGGCTCGCCGTGCGCTGGGCGATCGCGACGGTGGTCTCCGCGGCGAAGCCGTCGCCTCCGACCGATTCCTCCACGATCCCCCTGAGCACCTCGCGATAGACGGCCCCGGGATCCCCCCGCGTCCCGTCCCTGGGCAGCATGTCCGCGAGATCCGCGATCACTGAGATTCGAATCCGATGATAGGCGGCATCCGTCTCCACCACCACGTCAGGCACTCCTGGACTCATGGTGAGGCCCCTCCGATATTACACTGGCGTTGACGACGACGAAGTAAGGACATGAGACGCCGTCTGTCCGGTGCGGCATCTCCGACCCCGTGGACTCAATCCGGCGGGCGATGTACCGAGACTCTGCCACGCGGGTAGATTGTCGCCCTTCTTTATTGCGTTAGTTAAGAAGCCAAATAGTTCATGCGTAGGAATTAAGCAAGCCGCGGGCCGTTCCTCGTTTTTCCGGTAGGATTCGCGGTCTGCCCGGTTCCGACCGCCGCACTCACGTGTCAATACGCGACGACCGGGCTTCGTGACCATCAAATTTAAGCCGGATGAGGAACGGCCATCCGGCTCGCCTCACCCGATCAAAATCCGCAATTTCTCCGGCGTCTGCGCTCAGCATGTCGTTGATGAGCTGAAACTTATGGCGACTCGCTCGATTCCCACTAGGGTGCTCTCCATCCACGTCGATCGCCAGCGATGTGCCGCGACCCTGCCGGGCTCGCCTCGAGTGATGCTGATCGCCCTTGAAACACGGGATCCCGTTGCGCCGCACACAAACCCCTCAACCGCCAACAGCGAAGTGCCTATTATCCGTGCTTTGGCTTCGCGATGACATCATCGTGTCACACCTTTCCCATGATGACACTGGCGTGTCACAGGCAGGCAGGGTATTCACCGCAGGCATGCTGCCGTCGAAGCGTCTCGGCGCGGAATTAGCAACCACAATCGCGAGAAAGTCTTTGCCCGCAGGAATTGGACAGGAATAGAACTGGCGATCCGAGGCATGCAGGAAGCGGGCGAGGGTCGTTCGTGCCGACCGAAGGCGATAAATGTCTAAAAATTTTGGATTTTGAATCAACCCATGTCACGAATCCGATCTAAACTTCCTACTAAGTGACGACAAAGCGGGCTCGAGCATATTGCCCCCGCGTTGGAACCTCTCCAAACCTTAGGGCTATGCCTCCTCTCGCCAAAGTCCGAGACCGATGGTGGGCCGAGGCTCGGTTGCCGGTGGGGAGACGGGGATCAGGGTGTGAAATCGTGGAAAAACGGCCTTCTCCAGTCCTCTAGCCCACTCTTGTAATCCGGATGTCGCATCATGCGACACCGATTTCTCTACTGCGGGAAGCATAAAGATAGTCTCGGGAATCCAGAATTGCATGGGCTGAGGATTTCCCGGAAGGCCATCATCGGAGGGGATGAAAGCGCGATCCCCGGCCATGAATGATCGTTTCTGGGCCGAGTCCAGGCCCGGGCCATGCAGTCCTCGACGGATTCGGCCTTGGGGGTGACATTCCGCCGGCCGTCTCTCGCTCCGGTCGCTCATGCGGGGCCGAATCAATCCCCGGCCATCGGGGCCGGGAGCATCGCTTGATATCGTCACGACGAATCTCGCTGCCTCCCCCCACTGCAGGAATGCTAATGATGGTATCCCCCGACGAAGAGCTCGAGCGACTGGCCGCGCTCCGAAGATATGGAGTCCTCGACACCGAGTCCGAAGCCGCCTTCGATGACATAGGACGTCTCGCCGCTTATCTTTGCAATACTCCGATAGCGATGATTAGCCTCGTCGACGGCGATCGCGTCTGGTTCAAGGCTCGACACGGATCGGGGATCGAGCAGACGCCTCGCGTGGGCTCCTTCTGCTCCCGGGCAATCCTCGGCGATGGAGTCTTCATGGTCCCCGACGCCGGGGTCGACTCCCGGTTCGAAGCCCATCCGCTGGTGGCGGGCGAGCCGGGTGTCCGGTTCTATGCCGGGGCCACTCTCGTCGATGCCGGGGGGCATCGGCTGGGGACCCTCTGCGTCATGGACCTCAGGCCCCGGGAACTGGACCCTCGCCAGGTCGAGATGCTCGAGGCCCTGGGGCGCCAGGTCGTCGCCCTGCTCGCGCCCCGCGTGGCGAGGATCACCGAGGGGGAGGCGTGCGCTTCACGTGTGCGCGAGGCGGAGATCCAATCGCTCAATCGCGAGCTGGAGATTGCCTACGACGCGACCATCGAAGGCTGGGCCAAGGCCCTGGACCTCCGCGACAAGGAGACCGAGGGGCACACCCGCCGCGTCACCGAGATGAGCCTCCGCCTGGCCCGCGCCCTGGGGATCGGCGGGCAGGACCTGGTCCACATCAGGCGAGGGGCCCTGCTGCACGACATCGGCAAGCTCGGGGTGCCGGACGCGGTCCTGCTCAAGGCGGGCGAGTTGACCGAGGACGAGTGGGCCATCATGCGGAGGCACCCGAGCAATGCCCGCGACTGGCTTGAGTCCATCCCCGTCCTGCGGCGGGCCCTCGAGATCCCGTATAGCCACCACGAGAAGTGGGACGGCACGGGCTATCCCGAAGGCCTCGCCGGCGAGGCGATCCCGCTCGCGGCCAGGCTCTTCGCCGCCGTGGACATCTGGGATGCGCTCCGCTCGGACCGCCCCTACCGGGCCGCCTGGACCGACGAACGCGTGCGCAGTCACCTGCGGTCGCTGGCCGGCTCGCACCTGGATCCGGCCGTCGTCGCGGTCTTCCTGCGCGTCCTCGAGGACGGCTCGGCCCGGATCGAGACCCCGGCGACGTCGGCGAGACCCGAGACCGCCGAGGTCATCGCGAAGGTCCCGGCCCGGAGTCCCGAGGTCCGGCCGCGAGTTATGCCGCAGGCCGAAGGCCCTCCTCGCGCGAGAAAGCGCGGGCTCGCGGGCCAGTTGGAGCTCTGGCGGCGGAACTCCCGGCTCGCCGAGCTCGTCAACACGGACAGCCTGACCGGCCTCAGGAACCGTCGCTACTTCCACCAGGTCTTGCAGTCGAGCTTCAACGACTGCGTGCGGGAAGGACGCCCCCTGACCCTGATCCTGTTCGACCTGGACGGGTTCAAGGCGTACAACGACCGCCACGGGCATTCGGCCGGAGACGAGGTCCTCCGCGAGCTGGCGAACCTGCTCCGCCATCAGATCGGTCCCGACGACGTGGTCGCGAGATACGGCGGCGAGGAGTTCGCCGCCCTCTTGCACTGGGGCGACGCCAGGGACGGCCTGGGCTGGGTCGAGACCCTCCGGGCGAGGATGCTGGAGCACCGCTGGCCCCGGACGCCCGTGACCGCGAGCTTCGGCCTCTCGACCCTGACGCCCGACACCCACACGTCCACGATGCTGATCGAGCAGGCCGACCACGCCATGTTCGCCGCGAAGCGCCTCGGTCGAGACCGGGTCGTCCGCCACGAAGACTTTTCGATCTCCAGGATCGAGAGTTTCTGGTGAGCCCCGGCCCCTCTCCGCCTTGCAAGGGATGGCCAGGACCAGACGCGGTGACGGAATGCCATTCAATCTCGAGGGCCGATTGTACCGATAATAGGGAAGGAACTCGTAGTCGCGGCGGGGAGGGAGAGTCCCTTGAGACGGTTGGCGAGCCTGGCGATTCTCGCGCTGGCGATGACCGCGGACGGTTGCGCCAGCGTCACGACCAAGATCACGGGCACGTCGCGGAGCGGCAGCGAGGAACTGCTACTCACCGGCGTCGCCGACAGGGTCATCGCGTCGCTCAGTTTCGGGCCGCTGGCGGGTCGGCGCGTCTTCCTCGACACCTCGCAGGTCAGCGCCCCGGACGCCTCCTGGATCATCTTCAGCCTGCGTCGCGAGATGGCCCGGCAAGGGCTCCTGCTCCAGTCGGAGAAGAAGGACGCGCAAACGATCGTCGAGGCGTCGGTCGCCGCCTACGCCACGGACGAGGTCGACTGCCAGTTCTCGCTCCCCCTCTCGATCCCGTCGAACCCCCTGGTCCCCCTGCCCGTCGCCTCGATCGGGGCGAACACGAGCGCCTTGACCCGCAAGAACCGGCAAGACGCCGTGGTGAAGCTCGCCCTCTTCGCTTACGACGCGACCACCAGGCAGCTCGTCTGGGAGTCGAACACGCTCATGGACACGGGCTACCTCGATCGCCGCTACCTCGGCACGGCCAACTACTACCGCCGCAGCACCCAGCCCGAGCTGGAGAGCTATACGCCCCGCCGCGCCTGGTGACGAGCCGACGGTCAGGTCGCCGCAATGAGGCGGCTCGACCTATCGCGTCGAGCCGCCCCCGAGCCGGCCGATGAGCGCCTCGACCAGGCCGTCGATCCCCGCCTCGCCCTCGTCGAAGCCGTCGGGGAGCTGGATCTCCTCGGCGGGGTCGTCATCGCCGAGGGGGGCGAAGGCCCGCCAGTTCTCGAGCATCTCGAGTCGCGCCGCGACGACCCCCCTCCCCTCCTCGTAGAGCTCGGCGAGCTTCGAGAACACGGCCGTCGACTCGAAGAAGCCGAAGTCGTTGGAGAGGTTCGCGAAGTTCACCTCGAAGTAGTCCCGCCCGCAGTCGATCGAGACATTCGCCGCGCGAAAATCCGTCGTCTTGATGACCTTGAAGAACTCCTCTTCTCCCCACTTGTTGATCCGAGGTTTCGACGTCCTCTTCTTCTTCCGCACCGTGTACGACAAGAGGGCGACGAATGACGGGGAGGAGTCGAACCCGACGACCTCGGCCTGCTTCGGGTTCCCCGGCCTCGGATCGGCCGCCGGGATGACGACGACCCTGCCATCGGGCGCGGCGATCCGCACCGCGTGCTCGCCATCGGCGAGGAGGATGTTCGACAGGCCGTCGAGCACGACCGAGGCCGAGGCCAACGGGAAAAAGAGCCGGTAGCTGATGTCGAGCGACATACGCCTGATCCCTCCGACGTCGAACCGCAGGGGCCCGCGGACCTTGCCTCAGAGTTCTTTCACCCCGGCCCCCTTGGACTCCGGCGCGATGACGATCATCCGGATCGCCTTCGCGCGGACGAGGAATCGGCTCCCCGCCTCGTCCTCGAGGATGACCATGCCGTTGAGCTCATGAGGCAGGTGGTACTTGGTGCTTTCCGAGCTCATGTAGCCGAGGAAGCGGACGCGCTCGAATGTCTTGGTTCCCGTCATGTAGACCGTCGCCCAGGTATCCTCCTTCAAGACGCCGCGGACGGTGAGCGGCTCGGGCTCGCCGCGAGGGTTCGAGATCCAGGCCAGGACCCTGTAGAAGAGGGTCAGCAACATGATGGCGAGCGCGATGCAGAGGACGCCCACGCCGAAGGTGCTGAACGTATCCACGGCCAGCGAGTTCATGTCCATGCCTCACGAATCTTGCGGCACGCCCTCGCGACGCTGGGCGACGTGCCAGAGGACCCCCGCGGGGTCGAAGAGATACGCGACGCGGAGCCCCCAGGGCTGCATGGCCGGAGGCCTCGGCGGTTGGACGCCGAAGCGCCCCGCGAGGTCCAGCGACTCGAGATGCGACCACCACGCGTCGAGGTCGTCCACCATCAGGCTCATCATCGTGTTGCCGGCCCAGTCTTCCTGATAGAAGCGCTGGAGGATGAACCCGCCCGACCCGACGTTGAAGATCGCGACTTCCCCATCGGACACCTTCTCGAAGCCGATCGCTTCGTAGAAGCGTCTGGACGTCTCGAAATCGCGCGTGGGTAGGAAAGGCCGCAGCCGCTCGGTCCCCATCGGTATCTTCGCCATGCTTCGAAGGCCCTCGCGACGAAACGTCGATCCCCGCATCGGTCCCGCGTGAGTATTCTGCCGATTGACGTGCCGCGATGCCAGGCGGACCGTTCCTCCGGCGGACGAGGCTCCATCGGCCGCGCCGATGGCCGGGGCCGAAAGATCCGACGCGCGACCGTGTCCCCTCGCCTCGCCTAGGAGTTACGCCGGGAGGACGCGGGATCCTCGCGACGGCCGCTCCTTGATCGGGGACGGACTCGCGTCGAGCCCGCCAATCGTTTCGAAGACCAGGCCGCGAGGACGAGCCATGCCCGACGACGCACCGACGCTGTCCATCTCCACCGTGACCGCCACGATCCACGCCCCCGCCGAGCGGGTCGACATCGCCGACTGGCTCGATAACCTCGTCGACGCCGAGTATCAACGCTGCTCGACCGCCCACATCGCCGCGGGCGTCACGAAGTCGGACGATGGCCAACCGATGTCGATCAACGTCGAGATGATCGGCGAAGCCCTGGTCGTGCAGCATTACGTCCACGAACGGCGCGAACCGCTGCATTGCCGCCTCGTCTCCCTCTCCGACACGATCACGAAGAACGGCCGCACCCGCGTGAAGGTGGTCTGGGAGCTGAAAGCCCGCCGCATCGACGAGTCGACGTGCGAATACACCAATCACATCCATTCCTATGCAACGCCGGAATTCCTCGATTTCCTCGAGGCCCACGGCACCACCCTCG
The DNA here is from genome assembly GCF_049331405.1 of Singulisphaera chitinilytica. Taxonomy (NCBI): domain Bacteria; kingdom Pseudomonadati; phylum Planctomycetota; class Planctomycetia; order Isosphaerales; family Isosphaeraceae; genus Singulisphaera; species Singulisphaera chitinilytica. The sequence goes on along the minus strand of NZ_CP186274.1, from coordinate 1,876,765 downwards.
AGCAGGCCGCCGCCGCCCGCCAGCAGGCCTCCGACTCCCACAACAGGGAGGAGACCCCCAACTTCGCCAGGAGCCTCGAACGTGCCGCGCAGGCGAGGGCCTCGGCGCTCGCCGTGGGCGATTCCTGAGGCGTCCCCGGCGCGTCAATCGGCCGGTGCGCCTCGTCAGGCTCCGGCCTCCTGCGAGCCGATGTTGGGGACGAGGTCGCCGCCGCCGATAACCTGCCGGACATGCTCGAGCGAGATGGCCAGGTCGTCGTGCGAGAGGACCGTCGCCACGGCCTCGGCCGCGTGTTGAGCCGAGTCGACGACCCGCTCGAACATCTCGGCCTCGTACGCCCTGACCGCCTCGCGCCAGTCGTCCCCCTCCCCCTCCGTGAGATGCCGGGCGAGTTCCGCCGCGTCGAAGAGGGCGTTGTTCACGCCGTCGCCGCCGAACGGCGACATCACGTGCGCGGCGTCGCCGAGCAGCGTCACCCCCACCCGATTCGCCCAGCGGTGCCCGACCGGCAGGGCATAGAGCGAGCGAGGGACCACATGATCGTTCCCGGCCCGGAATAGATCCAGGATCTCATCGGACCAGCCCTCGAATTGCTCCAGGAGCCCGGCGAGAACGGCGGCAGGCCTCGAGAAGTTGAATTTGCGGACGGCCCAATCCTCGGGAACGCGGAAGATCGCGTAAACTCGAACGTGTGAATCCCCATTACGCTGGGCGATGATGGCTTTGGCGTCCCCGAGGGCGTCCATCTTGCCGCGGCCGACGAGCCGAGCCAGCCCCGGGTGGCGAGAGTCCACGTCGTCGATGCCGAACTCGACGAACGTCACGCCCGTGTATTGCGGCCGATAGGGTGAGACCAGCGGACGCACCCTCGACCAGGTCCCGTCCGCGCCCACGACGAGGTCGAAGGGCCCGGCCTCGCCCTGTTCGAATGCCAGGTCATAGGTCCCGTCGTCTCTCGGCCGCACCTCCTTCAGCGCGTGGCTCCATCGAACCCGGTCGGCCGGGAGCGACCCGAGCAGGATGTCTCGAAGCGCCGTCCTATCCACCTCCGGGCGGTCGCCCGCCTGGCCCGACTCCTCGAACACGACCCGCCCGTGCTTGTCGAGGAGCCTGGTCCCCTGGTCCTCATAGCGGGCGACCCGCAGGAATTCCTCGGTCAGTCCACCTCGCGCCAGGGCGATCTGCCCGGAATCGCCGTGGATGTCGAGCGTCCCCCCTTGCGGCCTCGCGAGGGCATGCTCCTCCCGCTCGAACACCTCCGCGACGACCCCTCGCGTCTCGAGGATCCGGGCGAGCATCAGCCCCCCCGGCCCGCCTCCGACGATCGCAATGCGTGGCATAGCCCCCACGTCGCCACCTCCCCTCCGAAGCCCGACCGCGATTTCCATAGCACGCTATGCAATTAGATAGCCGGCTATGCACTTGCCGGTCAAGGCCGGGTTTGGGACAATCGCGAGATGAACTGGCTCCCACTCAACACGCCCGGCCACCTGATCGGACGCGCGGCGCGGCTCTTGACGCGCCTGGCGGACGCGAGGCTCAAGGCCCTCGGGGTCGCGGGCGGACAGATCCCGGTCCTGGTCGCGCTGCAGGACGGCTCGGAGATGTCTCAGTCCGCTCTCGTGCAGTTCGCCCGGGTGGAGCAGCCGACGATGGCGGCCACCCTCTCGAGGATGGAGCGCGACGGCCTGATCCGCCGCCGCCCCGACCCCGACGACCGTCGCGGCAGCCTCGTCAGCCTGACCCCCGAGGCCATCGAGCGCCTCCCCCGCGTGCGCGCCGCCCTCTCCGGCCTCGCCCGCGAGGTCCTCGAAGGCTTCGACGGCGCCGAGAAGGAGCTCCTCGTCGGCCTGACGCAACGGATGATCGCGAACATGGAGAAGATCGTCACGCGCGACGAATCCTAGGACTTATCCTTTTCCCACCATCGTTTGAGGTTGATCATCCTCTCATAATTCCGAAGCTGTTCCAATCGCTTCAGGCGGATGTCGCGCTCGGGGCCCGGGGGATAGCACAAATAGCCCTTTTTCCGCATCTCGTCCTTCTTGGCCTCGTCGAGTTGCTGATATTTGGCGTCGTCGGTCATCATGGTGAAGACCTGGCCGTGGAGGGTCTGGATCATGTTGCGGCGGTTGATGGGATCGGCCCAGCGCGAGCCCTTGGGCGGGTCGCCGGGGATGGCGCGGGCGGTCGCTTCCATCTCGGCGCGAGCCAGATACCACGACATCGAGACCTCGCGGAAGGGCCGATTGTTCGGCTTCCCACTCTCGAGGTTGCTCAATTCGGACCAGAAGTCGTCGGGGTCGAGGGAGACCCTCGCCGAGTTCTCGAAGATGACGGTGGTGAAGAAGGCCTCGGGATGCTCGGGTCGGATCGGCTTCCCGGCCTCGTCCTTGCCGAAGTCCCAGTTGTACGAGTCGAGCCCCATGATCTCCCCGTCGTTGCGGAACGAGGCCGTGGTGTAGCGGGCCTTGGAGAAGGCGTCGACCGGGCTCGTGAAGAACTGGAACCCCCGGCCGATCGACTCCGCCATGCCCGGCGGCGTGTCGTCGATGTCCATCCGGTCGCGGACGCTCGAGGAGTCGCGGATCTGGACCAGCAGCACGCCCGAGGTGTTCAGCGCCAGCCAGTTGCGATTGCGGTGGATCCAGGCGGCCGCGACCTGCACGCCGTAGTTGTCGTAATAGCCGGCGTCGACCATCCTCCGAGGGGGATCCGTCGGCAGGTTGACCGCCGGAGAGACGAAGGGGAACGACGCGCTCATGCGTACGGCCGTCGATATGAACAGGTCCCGGTGCTCCGGCTCGCGGAAGATCCGGAAGTATTCCAGGCTCGAGAGCGACGTCCGGCTGCGTTCCGTCCCGTCGCGGCCGTTATCTGTGGCGAACTGGTCGGGGTTGATCTGCCGACTCGCGGCCTCGGCCAGCGGCGACGAGGCGTAGGCCTTGCCGTCGCGCTCGTAGCTCAGGCTGAGGTCCAGGTTGCTGATGAGCAGACGCCGGCCGTCCTCGACCATCATCGGCGAGAAGATGATCGACGGGATCTTACCCTGCTCCTCCAGCGGGGCGAGCTCGGCGAAGGGATAGCGCAGGACGGTCCAGTCCTTCTCGAGTATGACCCCGCGGTCCTCCGGCACGAAGCCCGGCCAGGCGGCCTTCCAGACCTCCGAGACGGCGATGCCCCAGGCCAATGGATCCATGCTCCGCAGCGGCAGGTCGAAGCGGATCCAGTCCGGCAGGAGCGACGAGGGGCTGGGCTGGAGCGACGGATCCGAGGGATTCAACGACTTACGCTCGGTGGACTTCCCCTCGGCCACGCCCCGGCGGTACGTCACGTAACAGGCCGCGCCGAGCATCCCGCCCGAGGCCCCGCTGATGATCCGGACGCGGCGCCCGAAGCTGCCGAGGCTCCGCTCGAGCTGGTCGAGCACCACCGACGTCCAGTAGGCCGAGCGCGTGGCCCCGCCGCTGACGACGACCAGGACGAGCTTGGGGCGGGACTTCGCATCGACGTCCGCCTCACCGGCGCGGCTCCCCGCCTTCCAGGCGTCGAGGGCGGCGAGGTCGGACACCAGCTTCACGGGGGTCCGGTCGGTACCGGGGCCGCCGACCTGGCCGTTGTACGTCGACGCGACCCGGCTCCGCAACGAGACGACGTTGCCCTTGTCATATCCGAGATTCTCGAATCGATTCTTGAAAGGATCATGATTCGCGATCCCGAACCAGGCGACGAGCGACAGGATCGCGACGGCCTGCCTCGAGCGCGGCTGCGAGGCGATCGCCGAGTAGCCCATGGCCAGGACCGCCAGCAGCGCGCAGATGGCGAACGCCGGCGAAGGGTCGAACACCTGGAACCCCAGCGGGGAATCCGGGCCGAGGATCCCGGTGCTCCGGAGGTGCCGCGCGAGCCCGAAGAGGGCGAACGTCCCGAGGAACATGGCCGCGAAGACCAGCACCTCGAGCCTCTGGAGGGTCCTCGCCCGGCAATCGGCCAGCCTGGCGGTCGAGCCGTCCGGGTCGCCGCGGAGGCACCCCGGGCCGTCGCAACGCCCAGCCCCGGAGTTCGGGCAGGCCGCCCCCGGCGGGACCGTCGAGGCCGCCGCCTGCCCCGCCCTCAGGTCCTCGCCCCACCCCGGTCGATGGAGGAAGGTGCTGCAACGGATGAAGACTTTGATGATGAGGACACCCGCCTGAATGCCCAGGAGCCAGGAGGCGAGGCCCAGCAAGTAGCCCCCGAGGTTGCGCGAGACGTCATAGGTCGGCGGTTGCTCGATGTGCATGAGCTTCTCAAGCCCGAGCTTCCCGGTCGGGGCCGCGTGGGGTACCTCGTTGAAGACCGCGGGCAGGAGCGCGGGGGTGAGGAGTAGGAGCAGGAACGGCCCTCGGGCCACCCGGAGGAATCGCTGGAGCCTCTGCGAGTTCTCCCGATTCGGCTCGAGGAAAGGTTGGAGGGGCGTGATCGAGATCGGATCCCAGACGAGGTTCAATCCGAAGTTGACATAATTCCACCAACGCAAGCGTTTGCCCGTCTGCGCCTGGTCGACGGGCCTGGCCTTGATGACCGGCAGGCGCCTCGAGTACCAGCCTTCGAGCCGGGCCTTGATCTGCTCGTCGGGCTCGAGGAATGCCTTGGTCTTCCTCTCCGTCGCCCATGGGCTCGGGTCGAGGTAATACGCGATGATCCCCACCACGGTGAGCAGCATCGTCGCCCCCATCGAGGAGAACGACCGCGACAGGAAGTCGTCATGCCAGAACAGATAAGGGATGCCGAGCCCCGCCCCCAGCAGGCCGAAGACCATGAGGAAGAGCGCCGCCAGGATGAGCGTGAGGCCCACGTAATTGACGACGAAACGCCAGAGCTCCGCCCGAAATTGCCAATAAAACCAGAGGATAAACAGCAGGACCGGCAGCACGGCCGCCCACTGGAGCCAATCCACCCACTCGATGATCTTGTGATTTATTTCATGAGCCATTTCCGTGACACCTTATCGAAGAGTGAATCGAACCAACATAGTCCCACGCTGATGCCCTGGACCTTGTTCCGCGTCTCCATGCCAGTAAGGCCATCCCGAGATCCTCGCAACGAATCCCGTAAGCGGGTCGCGAGACGGAGTGCGTAGGGCCCCTCGAAACGCGGCGATGATGTCGCTCATAACAACTCAGCCCAGCAGGGCTTTGCAATCAAAAAATGTCCGTGACAATAAAGTATCGAAATGTCAAATTTTTGTGGATCAACGCGGCTGCGTCACACGTCTGCATGTGGCCATCCAAGGCGTATCAAACGGATGGGCAAGGCAGTCGTCGATGTGAAAGACCGCGGTTGGGCCGGTGACCGACCTTGCCCAGGGCCTCGCAACGGGAGATGATGGCGCCATCCCCTCCGCGGCACAACATTTCATACGAAGGTGGATGCCATGTTCGCGCTCATTGCATCGCTGGCCGTCGTCGCGGCGGCGCCGATCCCCGATCGGTTCGCCGGCGGATTCATCCAACTCGACATGAGCAACGCTCATGACCCGAGCTCGCGGCTCGTGCAGAAGGAATGGGGGCAGGTCCTCGCCGCCATGCGGAAGGCCGAGATGACGACCGTGATCATCCAGCGCCTCGCCTATCGCCAGGAGGACAACGGGGTCGATAAGGAGTTCGACGTACTCCGCCCCGGGGAGCCCGACGACGCCGCCGAGGCGATCCTGGCCGAGGCCGACAGGCGAGGCATGAGCGTCTTCCTCGGGCTCTGGGAGGCCGGCCTCAGCGACGAGGCCTTCGCGGATGACTCGTTCCTGAAGGATGCCGAGGCGAGGTCATCCGCCCTGCTCGAGAGGATCAAGGCGCACCCGGCCTACACCCGGCACGCGTCATTCGGCGGCTGGTATCTGCCCGTCGAGACCTGGAACTTCAAGGAGACGGGATCCGAGACGCAACGGATCCGCGACTGTTATCTCGCGCCCCTGGCCCGTAAATGCAAGGACGTCGCCGACAGGCCCGTCGCCTTCTCGTGTTACTTCAATCCCGACGTTTCGAAGTACGCGAACCCGGCCAGGACGGCGACAACGTATGCCAACGTGCTCAAGGACATCAAGGTTGATATCATCCTGCCGCAGGACGGGATCGGCGCGTTCGGGCACTCGGCCGGCGATTGCAAGGCCTACTTCAAGGCCTACAAGGATGCCTGCGGCGCGAGCGGGGTGAAGCCCTGGGCCGTCCTGGAATGCTTCACCCGCGGCGTCGACGGGGCGGGCTTCCCCTGCCGCGCCCCGAGGCTCGTCGGCCAGTTCGATAACGCGCACGGCCTGGCCGAGGCCTTCATCGCATTCGACTTCTTCCACTACATGAACCCGAACGCGTACAATTGGGCGAGCGGCGAGGAGATCGAGACCCTGTGCGCCGGCGGCAGCGCGGCGTGTCGTAAGTGCCTGTTCGACGGGTATCTGAGGCTGATCACGACCGGGCCATGATCGTCCGGGATCACCTTCGGCTCCTTGAAGGCGTGAGTTCGAGGGAGCCGGGCAGGCGGCGGGAAAACTCTTGCGGAGGCGAGCCGAAGATGGCGGCCGGGACCTCGGAGTCGGAGCAGCCTCGGGATATCCGCAGGCCGCGCAGGCGGCGACGATGGGCGCTGGCCGCGTTAATCGTCGCCTGGCTGGCGTATATCGGGGTCGCGGCCTGGCGTATACGGGACCTCGGCGACCTGCCGGACATCGGCGTCCCCTTCGACATGGCCGCGGTGGGCGGGCCGATCCGCATCGCCGACGAGGACAACGCCTTCGTCGCCTACGCCGAGGCGGCGTCCAGGCTGAGCCAGGATCCGGCCCACGAGTCCACACGAACTCGCATGTTCGTATCAGTCGTCGAAGGCAATCCGTCGCCCCCGGCCTGGTCGTCGGCCCCCGACGAACTGCGCCGGTACGTGGAGGCGAACCGCGAAGCCTTGGCGATCTGGCGAGCCGGGAGCGGGCGTCGCGACGGGCTCTATCACCAGCCGGGCGACCTCACGTTCGACTCGACCATGAGCCTGATCCCGGATGCCGTCGTCATGTCGGCGCTGGCGGCCCTCGAGGGCTCGAGGCTTGAGGAGGCCGGCGAGCGTGAGGCGGCCTGGGACTGGTACCGGGCGATACTCCGTTGCAGCCGACTCGTCGGCCGCCACGGCAACCTCCTCCAGCGCGACCACGGCGCGAGGATTCATGCGTTCGCCTCAAACCGCATCGTGCGGTGGGCGGCCGACGAGAGCCTCGGGGCCGTGCCGCTGCGCAAGGCCCTCCGCGACGTGCAGGAGGCCGACGCCCTGACCCCGCGCGTCTCCGAGGCCGTCAAGATCGACGCACTCGCGAGCGAGCATTCCCTGGCGAGCACGAAGAGCTTCGAGTCGATCCTCAGATCCTTCGGCCGGAGCCCGCCGCTCCTCGGTGGACGTAAGGACGGCGCAATCGATCGGCTCGTCCCCTGGGGTGGGCCTCGGCTCGCCGCCCAGCGGGTCCGGCGCGAGGCCGGTCGGGAGTTGGAGCGGAGCCGCCGCGTCTTCCGCCTGCTTTGCGCCAACTGGCTCGCCCAGGCGGACCGCCCTCCGTCGCGTCAGGCCCCGCTCGCGACGCGGGCCCCGATCTGGATTCATGCCGACGACCCCACGGCTCCCCCCTCCGCCCGCGCCATCAGCCCGCGAGCCCTGGCCGATGCCATCGATGGGCTCGATCTCAGCTTCCTGCTCGCCTCTGCGAACAGACCCGCCGAACCGCTCTGGGCCGCCGGGGGAGCGTTGGGCAAGGAGCGTCGGCGTCGCTCGGCCCTGATCATACGCCTTGCCGCCGAGGTCTATCTACGCGAGCAAGGAACTGCGCCGACCGATGCCGGAGCACTCCTCGGCAAGGTCCTCGAGACCCTGCCCGAAGGCATCGCCCCGGCCGATCCGATCCCGACCGCTTTGGACTGACTCTCGAACTTCGGGGAGGATGCTCCGGATGGGACCTCCCTGCCCCGTCCGGTCATGACTCGCCACACATCATCAGCTCGCGAGCCGGAGTGAGTCTACGAGTCCGATCGACCCGCCGCGGCACGACCCCGGCCGAGCCATCGACGAACCGGCGAACACATCATCACGGATGCACGTTTTCGCCGGACTTGTCCTTCCAAGGGATCGCACGCCCGCCGATGGTGGCGAAGTCGACCTTGAGGTGGTGGAACCGCGGGTCTTGCTTGCCGAGGATGCTGAACGTCCCCACGGCATTCGGCTCGAGCGGGTCGGGCGTGACGAGGCCGACCTCGGTGGTGACGAGCCTCCCGGCCCGGTCCTCGACGGTGACCGTGACCTTGATCGTCTCGTAAGGCTGATCGCTCAGGTTCCTCACCCGGCCGTCGAGGTTATAGTATTTCCCGAAGTCCGGCACTTTCAGCACGATGTCCGTCAGCGTGAGTTGCCCACCAACGTCCTTCGCCACGGCCTTCTTCTTTTTCTTCGGCTCGGCCACCTTGGGCATCGCGGACGCTGGGTCCTCGATCTTGGGGACGGGCGTGAATGACCAACCTAACTTCTCATCGATGATGGCAAGACGCTGCTTGACTGTTTCGGCCGCGACAAGATTGTCGACAACGTGCTCCAAATTCTTCATGCCATCTCGTTGTGCCGCCTTGATAGCATCTCGAAACAGGCTGTCAGCCTTCTCCGGATCTTGCTGGCATCCCCATCCCTTCAAATAGCAGCAACCGAGCTGCACCAGATGCATTGCCAATCCCGACTTTGCCGCCTCCTTACAATAGTTAAAGCTAACCTTTCCGTCGGGCTTTGTCCCAAGAATAGATTCAAGCCGCGTTGCGAGGCCCAGGACGCCGGCGGCCTCTAAATTGCCAGCCTTGAACGCTTTGCGAAGACAATCCAAGCGAGCCCGTTCAATTTGGATCGTGTCCAAAAGAGTCGACTCTGCTACAATGTCTTTTTCAAGCTCTAACGCAACTCTGCTGTAGGCCATCATTCCATCAACAGAGCCTTCATTGGCTGCATTCAAATAGAGTCGGGATGCCTCTTTGCGATCCTTCGTCACGTGCACCCCTTTAAGGTAGCAGTCACCGAGCCCAACCATGCCCAAAGGGTCTCCAGCATCGGCGGCCTTCTTGTACCAAGAATACGCCTTTTCCATGTCTTTAGAGGTCCCATTTCCCTCCTCGTAGCATACAGCGACCTTAAAGAAAGCCGGCACATAATTCTGCTTGGCCGCCTTCATGTACCATGAAAAAGCGAGATCGTCATCCGCGTTAACACCAGTTCCCCACGAATAAGCATCTCCCAATCCCACGGCGTAAATCGGATCCCTATCTGCCTGACTCTTAATCTGTGGGATTACAGATTTTTCCAGTCCCATCCTCAATGAAGGATCGAATGAGGTCACACCCGATTGCCTGAATTCTACGGAATCAGCACTCACGAGGCGCGCCAGAAATAATCTGCACAATGGTTCATCCGATCCTCGGGCCAGATCGACTGCATCGCGAAGACATCCGAGGTTGCATAGCTCTTGAACCTTGGAGTAGTTATCAGTGTCACCTGCAAACGCCCTCGATGCCGACAAGAATAAGCATGCAAAAATTGCCAACACATTCAGTCGCATTGTTTTCGGCCTCATCGACGAAATCTCTTCTATGTAGGGCAAATTCTCGACTGTCAATGCTGGAACGGATCTTGCCCAGGATATCCCGAAGGATGTGCCCCGACGCACATCTGGACACTAATCTAGCATTCGACCCGCCAGCTCACAAGTTCCACTCTCCGAAGAACTTTTCACATTCTTCCGAACGATCACTGCCGGTGAGGTGGACCCCATTGTCTAGACCAAAAAACGGCGATCCTTCGCTACTGTCCAATCAGGCCGTCGTGGCTCTGTCCGCTCGGTAGACCGTCCCTGGAGTCCGGTACCCCAGGGATTCGTGGAGCCGATCCTCGTTATAGAAGCCGAAGTATCGCCTCAACCCTCGCTGCAGCTCCGGCACCGTCTCGTAGCCTTGGATGTAAATATCTTCGTATTTCACGGTCCTCCAGAGCCGTTCGACGAACACGTTATCCAATGCCCTGCCGCGTCCATCCATGCTCACGGCTATCCCGGCCGCCTCAAGCCTCCCGGTGAACGCCTCGGCCGTGAACTGGACCCCTTGGTCCGTGTTGAACACCTCGGGCTTCCCCGACCTCAAGGCATCTTCCAACATCTCCAGGCAGAAGGAGCCGTCCAGCGTGTTCGACAGCCGCCAGCCGATCACGTACCGGCTGTACCAGTCGATCACCGCCGCCAGGTACATGAACCCTCCACTCATCGGCACATAAGTGATGTCCGTGCTCCACACGTGGTCCGCTCGCCGGGCTTTGACACCTCGCAAGAGATAAGGGTAGATCTTATGGCCTCTCCCGGCCTGACTCAGCCTGGGCTTGGCATAGATCGCTTCCAGGCCCATCTTCCGCATCAGGCGCTGTACTCGCTTCCGATTGACCTCCTCACCTCGTTGTTCCAGCCAGGCGGTCATCTTGCGGCTGCCGTAGAACGGGCATGCCGTATATTGCTCGTCGATCAACCGCATCAGGCGCAGGTCCTCGGGCGACTCACCCGCAGGTCGGTAGTAGAGGCTCGATCGGCTCAGCCCCAGCAACTCGCACTGGCGGCGCACGCTCAACCGGGGATGATCCGGCTCGATCAAGGGCCTTCGGTCCTCAACTGAATGGGGCGACTTTTTTTTTCAGCCACTCGAGTTCCATCTTGAGGCGCCCGATCTGTTCGAAGAGTTCGGCCTGGCGTGCCTCGGCGTCAGCCGAGGCCGCCTTGGCCGGACTCCCGAAGACCTCCTCGGCACTGCTGATGAGCTGCTTCTTCCAGCCATGGATCGATGTGGGATGGACGCCATAGTGGCCGGCCAACTCGTTGATCGTGCGGTCTCCCTTGAGGGCCGCCAGGGCGACTTGAGCCTTGAACGCCGCCGTGTGGACTTGCCGCTTCCTCGCCATCCGTCCTCCTCCTCAGACCCGTCTGAGTAGCTTAACAGATGGTCCAGTTTTCGGGGTCCACCATACACTGCCGGTCTCTATGCCTGATCGCGAACTCCTCCCACCGACTCGTTACGATCCCACCAACCAATGTTTTGAGCTGAGATCGTTGACGCAAATCAACGTTTACAGAATCCTTTGTGGCATCGGACCGACAAGGTCCTGAAACTGCAGGGAATCTTTCTTTCGGTTGGTGTTGGATCGATCTCCGGCCGATTCTTTTTAATTTGGGTTCTCTGCGATCGCAGGGATTGAACTTGCCGGAAGGATCGTGTGAACCTCCGCTGCATTGGTGTGGAAGAGAGGCATGGCCATGCAAGGGCTGCTCGACTTCGGCCGCGGTGGCCCGAGTAAACCGGTCAAGGTCCCGGGGCTCCTGGATGTCAGGACGATTTACGCCGAGCGTGCGGCGGTCGAGTCCGAGGTCGGGCGGGACGTACTCGAGAGGTTCCCCGAGGCCAGGGTCGAGATCGTCGAGGGGCACTGGAAGATCCCGGGGCTGTTCGGGAACGAGGGGAACGTCGAGAGCTGGAACCGGATCAAGAGCTCGGTGCTCGTGCTGGGCCTGAAGAAGGGGCTCGAGTTCATCAGGAACGGGCGCTCGGCCGACTTCATCGCGCCGAGCACGGCGAACGGCTGTGTTATGTCGTGCGCCTATTGCTACGTGCCCAGGAACAAGGGGTACGCGAACCCCATCACGGTCTTCGTCAACATCGACGCGATCTGCGGGGCCATCGCGCGACATGCCAGGAAGCTCGGCCCGAAGACGGAGCCGAATCAGGTCGACGAGTCGTGCTGGGTCTACGACATCGGGTGCAACAGCGATTGCTCGGTGGACTCCCTGATCAGCGATAACGTGTCTTCACTCGTCGACCTTTTCAAGAGAATCCCCGACGGCAAGGCGAGCTTCGCCACGAAGTACGTGAACCGCGAACTCCTCGAACTCGACCCGCAGGAGAAGACGCGGATCCGGTTCAGCCTGATGCCGGCTTCTAAGGCGAAGTTGCTGGACGTGAGGACCTCCCCGATCGCCGACAGGATCGCGGCGATCGACGACTTCGTCGCCGCCGGATATGAGGTCCAGCTCAACTTCTCGCCCGTGGTCATCTATGAAGGCTGGCAGGAGGAGTATGCCGAGCTGTTCGAGCTGGTCGACGCAGGGATCGGCGAGAGGGCCAGGCGGCAGCTCGCCTGCGAGGTGATCTTCCTCACGCACAACGAGGGGCTCCACGAGATCAACCTCGGCTGGCATCCGAAGGCCGAGGAGCTCCTCTGGACGCCCCGCAACCAGGAGCCGAAAGTCTCGGAGCGTGGCGGCATCAATCTGAGATACAAGCACGGCTTCAAGGGGCGGATGGTCGCCGAGTTCTGCGACCTCCTGAAGGAGAAGCTACCCTATTGCCAAATCAGGTATGCTTTCTGATGCCGCACGACGACGAGATGAGGCGCCCCACGTTCATCGCGCCCGCTTGCCGGTCCTGACGTGGAGAAGATCAATGCATGGGCGCGCGAAACGGCCTCGGTCGGGGGATCGCCCCCCTTCCTGAGGCCGCTGGCTTATCGAGTTCCGGTGCCGCGTTGATCAGGCCGTGGCCGTGTCGTTGATGTTGGCGTTCGCGACGAACGTCGACAGGTAGGCGTTGGCCGCCGTGGAGATGTACATGCTGAACGTCTGGGTTCCGCTGGCCGCCGGGTCGTTGACGGTCGGGACCGAGATGGTCGCCGAGGTCTGGCCGGCCGGGATGGTCGCGATACCCGCCGTTCCCACGTAGCGCGAGGTCGACGCCGTGCCCGGGACGGTCGTGTAGCGGACCGAGACGTCGCGGGTCGTGGCCGACGAGAGGGTCAGCGTGAAGGTCGCAGCGCTGCCCTCGGTCACGGTCGAGCCCGAGACGCTCAACGTCGGGCGGGCGGTCACCGGGAGCCGGTTATCGCGGATCACGATGCGGGAGAAGGGGGCGTGCCCCGACGCGTCGTTCTGGAGCGTCGCGTTGGTGGCCGAGGTCAGGTTGACGTTGTAGACCACGTCGGTGCCGGGGCCCGGGCGGAGGACCTTCGTCCGGATCACGCCGTACAGCGAATTCTTGGGGATGATCAGGGTCCCCTGCTTCGGGACGAACTCGCGCAGCGGCCCCGAGTCGTTGGCGGTCACCGCGGAGGTGTTGTACTGCAGGGCGATCCGGTTCGTGGAGGCGGTCGACAGCGTGACGTAGCTCATCACCGTGGCGCCCTTGCCCGACCGGCCCAGCAGGACCGTGCCGTCCGTGATGGAGACGGCGGGCGTATCCGCGGCGGCGTGGACCTGGGCTCGCGCACCGCCATTGGCGACGGCCACGTGCGCCGCGACGCCGGGCGAGGCGGACGGCACGACGCGGGTCTCCAAGGCCTCCGGCTGGAACCCGGGGCGGAACTGAGTATTGCGACGACGGACGGTGATCCCTGGTGCCATTCGAGTAGCCCCGTGCATGCAACAGTTATAGTCGGCTCGACCCATGTTGGGATGCAAACGACGCAGCGACACCCCTGCGAAGAATTATAGATCTGGCAGGTGCTAACGTCATTCGTTGATGTACGCGTAAGGCGCATCTCATGCCAAAGTACCCAGCCCGCTCAAGTTCCGCAAGCCACAGAGTCGCACACAACGAATTCGGTCGTGCCAGATCCAGCCATTACGATCGCGACAGCGCGAACGCTCACAAGTTGACCTCGAAGGTCAATTAGCCGATTTAATGATCGGGACATGCCTACGATCCAAACGTCATGGCAGGTTCAAGGCCTGGATCATCCAGTCGAAAATTTTTTGCGCAAGGGAGCATTTCTTGGCTCCACGGCGATTCCCAGGCCCTCGAGAAATCGGCCAATCCCGGATGCAGGCACCAGGTTGCCCAGCAATGAGCATGTTCTAATAATTTCGGACTGAAATTCATGACTCTCGTTGACCCCTCGAGCCGCCCATCCCGGTGAAAACCTGCTCGGTCGGGCCACACGCAGGTGGGCTCCTATCCTGCATGCGGTTCAGGAATCTCCTTCATTGCATGGATGATGCGCAGTAAACCATTCGGAAGCGCCGCCGAGACGCACCTTCGGCCCCGAAGTCTGCGGGGCAAGAAAGCCTCTTTGCAGCCTAATTAGACCTATTTGCCCGAGGGGCCTGGCCGATTATCAAGAATGGGACTAGCGTATCCATGCATCCCGTGATGACGTCCCGCCTCAATGCTTGCGAGCCTGCGTCCGAAATGCCACTCGTGCTTGACGCTCGCCTCTGGGGCATCGCTTGTTGAGCCATGTGTCAAAGTGCTCACGTCCGCCGGGACGCCCTTGACGGGAAGTGGTCGAGGGAGCCGGCGTCGATGGTGCGGGATTTCCCTTCGTGGTCTTCGTGATGTATTAGGCGAGTCATCGTTTGAACGAACATGGCTCTCGTGCTCGATGATCGACTTGAAGGGCTCGATCGCCCCCGCTCCGACCTCACATCTTGGCGCTAAGATCTGCCAGGGATACCACCGACCGCTAACGCGAAAAGGCCGCCGGGCAAGGACTGCCCGGCGGCCTCGGGTGGCCCGAGCTTGACACCACCTGATATCGACAAGCTCGAACTCGATAGGAGTCTATCATCCGCAAGCCCCGCGTGTGATGCAATCCGATGCGCGTCCCTCTCGGCCTCGTGGCCGGCCGACGCAAAGTGCTGCCCCCCGGGCAATCCGCTTCCAGCCGACGGGGGCGAACTCCGGGTCCGGACCGCGAGCTATCCCGCGCGAAAATGCCCGGTTTCCCGGCGTGCCGCGCCGCCAGGCCCCGCGAAGGATCAAGAGATTTTCTGAAATGTATAGACTCGGTGATGTCTCGATTCGTAACACTTGAAGATCAGACCGAGCAGGAACGTGAGCCCCGTCCCCGGCAGCAACCAGGGCGGGATCCCGGCGGCTTTCGACGGCTTGCCCGGCGGGGAGCCGCGCATGACTCCAAAGGCCCCGGTCGTGAATTCCCAATCGGGGCTCGAGCCGAGCGTCAAATTGTGGAATTCCTGCGTTTCCTCATAGCCCCCGCGGCTTCGGGAGGCCAGTGCCGCGAGGGCCGCCTCGGATTTGCTGGCGCCGTAGACTTCGTCCGTGACGGAGAACGAACGCACGTGTATTCGCTTAGGCGTCGGAAACCCACCCACCGAACCCTCATATTCGACCGTCCCGGCTTCGAACAAAGTCAGTGGAAATCTCGGGTAACCCCAACGCATTTCGTAGCGGTCGAGCACCCAATGCTCCCCGGGATTGAAGACGAATGTCGCCTGCCGGAGAAATCTGGAATTCTTCTCCGGGAATTCGGTCGTTGGATTTCGGGGGTGCCATAGCGTAACGCGCAGCCTACCCGTCCCGTCAGGGCCCGTTTCTCGCACGATATTCTCGATGAGGAAGGAACCTTTATCCGACAACAAGGTGGCAATCGAAATTCCGCCGGCAGCGAGGGTGCCGCAGTCGATCGATAGGGCGAGAGATCTGTCGACTCTACTCTTTGTCCCGGTGATAACCGCGTTGGATGAGATGATGGAGAAGAGCCTGGAAGGAGGGGTGCGCAGCAAACTCGTCGCGTGCTCCGAATTGTAGAACGTGATCCTTTCCGGCGAACCCGCGCCGATGACGAGCGAACTCATGTCCGGGCCGAGCTTCTTCCTGGCAGGCGCGGGGAGATTCCTTTCACCCATGGTCGAGGAGATGACGCAGGCGTTGCGCCCCGAACGGCTCAGGAACTGCCTTGAGTTGGTTTCCTCGACGCCGGCGTCGGAACGCTTGCGCGTATGGGTATGAACCTCGACGCTGATGTCATGGTAGTGGGCCTCCAGGACTTTCGCCGCCTCGAGATACTCGCGCCGGAAGGCCTCCTTCGGATCCACGTCATCGCCGAAGGCCCGGCCCAGGCCGAGGGTTATCAACGCCGATATTGTGATCGCGACAAGGCATCGATGACTTTGACGCATCAGTGTTCCCCACGGGATCGCGCGGCTCATCCGACCATGCGGTATCCTCTCCGGATTGCGGCCATTGCATCCGGGTTAGATGTCTATGGTTCCGTTATACTCGGCGTCAACGCTCATGCGATCGTGCCTGGTTCGGGTCTTCACCCCCGGCGATGGTCGTCATGGCCCTGAAGACGGCTGTATTGATGGTCGCGGAGATGAATCGCACGGAACCGTCGGCGAACATCACGTTGGCCTTCCCATGATGCGCGCCGCCAAACTGTCGACCCGGGCCGATGTAGGGCTTTCGAGCCGGGTCGAGGCCCCGGACAGACGCGGGGCCGCCGGCGTTCCAGGGGCCGACGGCCGTGGTGGTCTCCACCAGCATCATCGTCGTCGAGGCCCCGTCCTTGATCTCGTCGAGCCTGGTCGACCGATCGTCGCCGAAGACCCCGGCGCGTGGGTGGCCCGACGGCAAGGCCGCCGCGTCCCTGCCGAGACCCGCGACCCCGATGTAGGAGGTCGGCCAGGTTACGTCCGCCTTCGGCCTGGAGCGGTCCGAAGGGCATCGCAGGTATCCGTTGGAATCCTTCGCCAAGGTCAGGAAGGGGGGCGGTTCGCCGTCCGTGCTCGTATGCATGAACTGCGGCCGCACGTTCGGGGGAGAGTCCCAGGATTCGAGGGGGTCATAGACGAGTTGCAGGCCCTGGGTGATGAAGACGAAGATCGTGACCGGCCAACCCAGCCGACGATCCGGCGGCAGGCTCGGCCCCCCCAGGGAACCCGACGGGAACCGCCCATAAGCGAGGTGATAATTGTGGAGCGCCAGCCCGATGTATTTCAGGTTGGTGACGCACGCATCTTGATGCCTGAGTTCGATCCCGTGACGGATGCGCAAGGCACCGGCCACCGTGACGATTGGCAGGGCCAGAGTGATCAGCCACCGCTCGATGGTCATCCTGGGCAGGCGCATGGAATCCCCCCTCGACGAGCCCGATCAAGGCTCGCTCGCACGTCAGGCGTTCGACCCGAGACTCGCGACGCCCTCGCCGCGAACCCGAGTCGATCCTATCAGAAGCCGCCCGGCTTGGAAGGACTCCGAGAGGCATAATTCCGACGTTTGTCATATTGCCGGCCTGGAGACCCTCTCGGGGGGCATGGTCGACGTCAGGAGCCCAGGGAGATCGCCAGCTCCCGCTTCCCGGCCGGGTCCGCCGTGGGGGCCTCGGATCGGTAGTTCCACCGATCCTTCAGCGCCAGGATCGGCCGCTCCACGAACCGCCAGGAGAGCGCGGACACGGCGAGCGTCGCGACGAACGCCAGCACATCGATCCACCACGGTCGCGTCAGGCCATGATGGGCGAAGAACTGCTGGACCGTGATGATGATGATGTAGTGATAGAGATAAAGGCCGTAGCTGATCGTCCCGAGATAGACGAGGGGGCGCGCCCTGAGGATCGCCAGAGCTGGGTGTCCGGAGTGGCCGACCACCAGGCCGACGAGGCCGAAGTAGAAGAGGTTCGTAAACGAGATCTTGAGGCTCGCGGCGATCGGCCGCCAGCCCTCCCCAAGGCGCCCGAGGGCGGGGGCGCCGGCGACCGTGAAGAGGATGCCGACGATGCAGAGCCCGAGCAGGGCCGCGTGGAAGCGTCGGCGAGAGGCCTCGGACCACGATCGGCCGGCGAGCAGGCCCGCGAGCAGGCACCCCAGGGCGAGGCCGTCGCACTGCGTCAGCAGGATCCAGGGGCTGAACCCCGCGACCCTGGTCGCGACCGGGAGCGCGACGAAGGCCAACGCCAGCGGAACGACGGCCTTCCTGCCCGCGAGGCAGATCAGCAGCGGCCAGAACATGTAGAACTGTTCCTCGATCGCCAGCGTCCACGTATGGAGGAACGAGTGGATGAACGGAGGCTCGGGGCTCATCCAGTAGCAGGGGAGCTTCTGGAGGTAGAGCAAGTAATAAGGCAGACCATCCATCGGCTCGCGCGTTGGCGACGCGAGGTTGTACGCCACCACCGCGAACAGGCCCAGATAGTAGATCGGCCAGATGCGCAAGGATCGTCTTATGTAAAAGGTCTTGAGGAACCCCCGCTCCCCGCGATTCTTCAGCACGATACCCGTGATTAAGAATCCCGATATGACGAAAAACAGATTGACCGCCGTCGCCATCGGCGAGAACGACGGCAACCAGAAGTGGTGGACCACGATCGTGATGGCCGCTATACCCCTGAGCGCATCGAATTCCGAAATTCGGTGCATCCTGCTCTCCTGATCCTGGCTCTATGAATTCACTCGGGGGGGGGGGGAAAGTCAGCGGAGAGTGTGCTTGGATTGATGGCGTATGTCAAGAGTTGAAACGACGGTTGCGAGATCTTCGATCGGCTCCTCATGCCCTTCATGAGAGCCTCGACGACCAGGCTACGATCGGTTGTTCATGTCCTTAATTCATCAACCCAATGAACTTCGGGGCGATCCCGCCGAGTCCACCGGGCCGATCGAGGCCCCGCAGGTTTCGGCAAGGTCAGATCCGGCCCCGAACCGAGGCGCCAGGCGGGCGGGAGGCGTGCGAGCCTCGTGACGACCCAAGCGGCGGCGCCGGACGTGCCCCCCCCGCAACCCGAGACTCCCTCCTTCCGGATTGCTGGCCTCGCCGCCGGCGGCAGGCCACTCCGACGGCACCACACTCGGCCCATGGAATTACGAATCTTCCCCGTTGACGCCGGACGAGCGGGCGTTGTAATTTGGATTAGCAGTGAACTTTTGTCACCTATTCCTGAAAAGCATCTCGGGATTGGACTGCCCCTGAGTCGTACGATCCTGGTCTCCCCTTGATGAGGGCCTGCGCACGATATATCGCGAAGAGGCATATCGATCGATGATGCAACTCGCGACGTGCCCGGCCTTCGGTCGTCCCTGTTGGGATCGGACCGAGCGAGGCTCCAGTTCTCCGCGGCATCATCCTTCGAGAGGAACACACCATGACCCGGCCGAATGACGACGAGCCGACCACCTCCCCTGTCCCGGAAGGCCTGACCTCGCTGATCGTCGTCCCAGATCGCGACGACGCGATCCGCGACCTCGGCCTACTCGGCGCGAGGATGACCCTCGCGCCTCGCGCGTTCCGTCCGGACCGCCTGGCGGCCGAACTCCGGCGCGACGCCGACCTCGCCCGCCGCGCCTATCGCTCGGGCTTCGCGTCCCTGAATTAGCTCGGCCCCTCGGAGGCGAGGCCGATTCGATTGCCCACCGAGAGACGGGACTCGGCTCGAAGAAATACGCCGGAGCGTTCGGCGGTCATTCCCAGTAATCCTCCCAGCGATCGGCGAAGGCGGCCTTGATCTTTTGCAGATAGGCATAGGTCTTGATCTTGACCATCCAGAGGTCGGGGCCGCCGTGGCCTCCCTTGCAGACGACGCCCTCGGCGACGCCGTGCTTGCCGGTGCGGACCTCCTCGGCGAACTTGCCGGTGAGCTTTCCCTCATAGACGACCCGGGCGATGGGGAGATGGCCGAAGTCGTCGACGAATCGACGAGGACCGATGAGGCCGAAGGGCTCGGCCTGGACGTCGAAGATCCGCAATTCCTTCGGGTCGTCCGCCCGATGCAGGCCGGCGAACGAGTTGGGGCCGAGGAACTCGGCGAAGACCTTGAATGAGGGGAACTCACGGTAGGCTGGGACATCGTGGAAGACCCGCTCGACACCCTCGGCCAGGCTCGCGAGGAAGACGCCGGGGGCCTCGTGCAGATGGGCGTGACGCTCCGAGAAGGCCTCGATGCCGCCGTCGGTCAGGTTGAATTCATCGCGACGCGTGCCGAAGGCGTGCCAGCCGAAGTCGCGGTCCCAGTCCCAGTGCAGGTTGGTGCCGTCGTACTTCTCGAACGCGAGGCAGCGGCCGTCGGGACAGCCTCGGCTCCCGGAGATCTTGGGGTAGTGCAGCATGGCGAGGCCTCCGCTCGGGCGGGCCTCGTCCGGCGAACGGGGCTCGGACGCCTCGCCCCGTCGCCGAGGCTCGAAGATTGGGCCGTCGGCCGCCCCAAGAGCTAGAGATCTTCGGTGATGACTGGGTTCGGATCGATTGATGCAGGCGATCGGTCCCATCGCCGACGTAGCCCAGGCCGAGCATGATCATGTCCGCCCGGCCGTCGTTGTTGAAGTCGATCGGCGAGCCGTCGCGCGCCTTCGAGCCGAGGAACCGCCCGTCGTTGAAGTCCTGCCGGTTGAAGGACGTCTCGACCGGCAGGGCCGTCTCGTGCTCCAAACCCGAGGCGAACCGGGCCGCCGTCAGCAGACGCCGATCTTCCAGCGATTCCGGGGCGAACTACATCGTCCGCTTCGATCGGGGCTTAACTTGATTCCTGGGAGTATTCTGCGAATCCAATAAGCGGCGACGATATGTCATCGATTAGCTCGGGGGGGATTCTCACATAGCCCCGGCAGATTTCGCCGGGCCGGCAAATATCACCCGAAATCAAGCTAATGTAAGATCAACTCTCCAAATCAGCGAGTTGATTTCGTGGAACGCTTGCGAAATCGATTTCTTTGATTCTTGATGGAATGTTCACGTCTATTCCCGGTCGACTAAAGCCCGTTGTTACGCAGGCCGGTATCCTCGTCAAAATCGTCGTTCGGCGGGTAGGCCTTGATGAAATCGTCCCAGGTCTCGATGGGCCGATTTCCCGCGGAGGGTTGATCAGGTTTCGGACTTGCAGGAGATGGGGATTCGATCGAATAATGCGGTGAAGAGAACATCACGCCTGTAACCCGTTCCCCGTCGAACTCGAAGCGGAGGTGACAGTCGGGGCGATTGTATCGGATCCAATCGGGGATGCGGCCGTACTTCGGGTGTTCGCCGCCGCCCGAGGCGACCGGCGGCCCAAAGATGCGGAGGATGTCGGCCCTGGTCGCGTCGTCGGGGATGGGGCCGAGCCCCGAATTGCGGAAGACCTGGGCCGCGACCGTGAAGGGCGTCGAGCGATCTCCGAAGCCCATGTCCCTCAGAGTCACGGATTCGGGGACCTTCTCCGGGGTCGACGTGTCGAACGAGACTTCGAAGCCAAGCTTCACGATCTCGCGGATCCGGGTGCGGAAACAGCCGTAGATGGCCCACTCGGCACCGAAATCGTCCTGGTGCTCGGCGAGCCTCCTCAAGACGGGCTCGACCTCGTTCCAGACGGGGACGAGGTCCTCGCGTTGATGCCCGGCCTTGTGGTGGATCAAGGTGATGAAGCCGCTTGCGCCATCGGAGTCACCCCTGGCGGCGTCGGACAGGAGATAACGGAGGTAAGCCCCGAGGTAATAGCCGAAGACGCGACGGGGCATGTACATGACAGCATCCTGGTAAAGGAGGGAATTCTCTTCGAAGAGCATCACGGCCTCGTCCAGGGTCTTGCCGCGGAAGTGCTTGTAGGCCCAGGCGAGGTCCTCATGCCAGGGTTCGCTGCGCCAGTCGTCTTCGGTCGGGATATTCATCCTTCGAGGTTCCTCGGCCGGACTTCGGAGCATCGGCGACTGCGCTGAGGTTTCGCCCCTGGGCTCGATCCCGAGGCTTCGCCTTCGCGACGGCTCAAGATTTCGTGAGGGCCTCCGCGAGTTGCCCGTAGGCCCGTTCGAAGCTATCCGGATCCTCCCAGCGCGAGAAGTCGGGAATCCCTGAACGACGCTGGACTTCCGCAAGGTCGCGAGAGCAGGACGCGACGTAGCACTTCCATTCGAGCAGGTCGTCGGGGCTCAGGAGGCTGATCGCGTGCGCGATCGCGATCGTCCCATTCTTGCCTTTCAGGAACGCGCGGCCGAACTCGGTTCGCAGCCACTCGGCCTTGCGGCTCGCCTCCGACACGACGATCAGGAGTCGCGAATGCATGCGCAAGGCTTCCTCAATCCGTTCGGTGAAGACCCTGGCCGATTCATGTTCAATCACGTCATACCAGACGCGGAACCCATCGGCGTACATGCGCGTGTGGAGTTGTCGGGCGAAAGATTCGTCGGCCGGGTCGTGGAGGAGGAAGATCGAGCAGATCGACTCTCATGATTGGCCCCAGCCAGGTCGGCCCCGGCGAGGTCGACGTCTTGCAAATGGGGGCACTTTCCCCCGGCCCGGCGATACGCATTCCACTCCTTGATCCCGGCGGGCCCGCCTTTCAGCAGCGCCAGGGTCTTCGCGAGATCCATGCCCCCTGCTCCTCCATCTTCATCGCGCCGACGAACGGCCTCGGCCCTCGGACTCTCAACGCAGGAAGTAGATCATGAGCCCGACCACAGGCAGGGCGAAGGCGAGCCCGCCAAGGATGGCCACGAGCCATTCGGGGAGGCTGCGAAATCCCCGGCCGACGGAATTCCAGGCCCCCACGACCGCGGCGCCGAGGTGCTCCAACGCATCGCGCGTGAGCCATCGGAATGCGTCGCCGACGTACTCGTAGAGGGGTTTGAGCTCCCTGTTCGTGCCGGGCAAGACGGGCGTAGGCGGCGGTGTCGAGGTCGGCGGCGGAGGTTGGCTCGCCGCGTGCTCCTTCGCCCGCGACATCAAGGTGTGGACCAATAGCCAGATCCCGACATAGACGAGGAAGAAGAGGCACATCCCCACGAGGACCATCGAGGCCGTCTCATGGTGTGGCCCCTTCCCGTAAGCGACCCCCTTGGGCTCCAGCACGGCGAGCACGAACCCGCCTAGTAACAGGACGATGAAAAGCGGTGCCGCGGCGGCGGGCATGACGTAATTGCCGTTGAGATCCCGCTCCCAGCCGCCCCGCTTCGCCATGTGGTTCCAGCGCTTCTCGGCCTTCGTGAAACGCCGGCCGGCGTCGATCTCATCCCAGGTCCAGCGTTCTTGCCCGAAGGGCTTCTCTCGCCTCGACATCGGTCCCCCTCGTCAACGGTTCATGGCAATGAGCGTCTCCGATCATCGCGCAATACACCTCTTATTCTCGACCGAGGCATGTTACCGGCGGCAGCGAAACTTGTACAGCCGAACACCTAGGATTTAATTGAGGAGCATGCCCGACGGACCCTCCGCGTGCGAGATCATTGATAATGCAGGTCGACGATAATGCAGGTCGACCGAACGCCCGGTCTTCGAGTCGCTCAAGAAGTTCGGCGTCGGCGGCTCGGGAGGTACCGTGATCCAGGGCCTGGCGACGGCTCGCTCGTACTTCTGCCGCATGGTCGCGTGGTAAGCGGCCCACGCGCGATTGAGTTGAACCAATTCCTCGGGGCCGGCGGTGTGCGTCGCGTCCTGGAGTCGCGTGATCCTGGCGGTTTCATGCAACGCATGAAAGCGGACGCGGTCTCGATAGAGCGGGAGCCTGACCCAGTACACGTAAAGCCGATCGCCGACCCAGATCAGGAGGCCGCACGCGGCCACGGCGATCATCAGGCGGCGCATCGTGATCCGGGGCTTTCGCATCTCGGTTTGACTCCTTGCCTTCGGGCTGCCGTCCGACGCCCTGATCCAACCGGGCAACCCGGCCGGTTCCCATCCCGGGGCCATCGCAATGCCCAGGAGTTGCCGAGGGCACCTCGCCCGATAATTCGGGATCGGGACGAGCGGGCCGTCACTTCGGCACCGGGTCGGATGATGCCGCACCTCCCGCGAAAACGGGAAGCCAACTTCCCACCGGAGATTCCTTGCCCATGCTCCCCTGGACATGGGGAATTGATCCGGGTCCAATAATGTGAGGTCGAGACGCCCGCATTCGCGATTGCGGGCAGCGAGGCAAGATACTTGCAAGGGACCTCGGTTCGAGCCGGGCGGAAGCGTATCGAGGGAACCACACGTGGAGGTTTGATGAAACTCGCAAGGGGCCTGACACTCACCCTTCTGCTGATGTCTCTCCCCCCCTCGGAGAACGTGTCGTACGGGGCCAGGCCGCTGGACGAGGCCCGCAAGGCCAAGGTCGGCACCGTCGAGGCCAAGGATGTCACGCTCTCGCAAACTTACGTCTGCAAGGTCAAATCTCACCGATTCGTCGAGATCCGCGCGCACCTGAATGGCGAGCTCAAGGACATCTTCGTCAAGGAAGGTCAGTCCATCAAGAAGGGCGATCCGATCATCCGGATGATCCCGATCAAGACCGACGCGACCGAGGAGCTCGTCAAGGATCCGGACGTGACCGACGTGAAGGCCGACTTCGACGGCGCGATCGGCCCGATCCTCATCCAGAAAGGGACGAACGTCAAGAAGGGCGAGGCCGTCACGACCCTGTCCGACAACAGCGTCATCTGGGCCTATTTCAACGTCCCCGAGGCTCGCTACCTCGAATACATGGTCGAGAAGAAGCAGAACAAGAAAGACCCGGAGATCGAGCTGAAGCTGGCGGACCTCCGCAAGTTCGACGAACCCGGCACGATCGGGGCCATCGCCGCCAAGTTCAACTCGGAGACCGGCAACATCGCCTTCCGCGCCGACTTCCCGAACCCGAAGGGCGTGGTTCGGCACGGCCAGAGCGCCACGATCGTCCTCAAGAGCATCCTGAAAGACGCCATCGTCGTCCCCCAGAAGGCGACGTTCGAGAACCTCCACAAGCGCTACGTCTACAGGGTCGACAGCAAGAACGTCGTGCATCGGCGCGAGATCGAGGTCCAGACCGAGGTTGGCGACCTCTTCGTCATCAAGAAAGGGGTCGTCGTGGGCGACAAGATCGTCGTCGACGGGGTCCAGCTCATCCAGGACGGCGACACGGTCAAGCCCTGAGCGTCCGCGCGAGAGGTCTTGCCCACCACCTTCGGACAACCGGCTCGCTGTCGATGCCCCCGGCGTCGGCGGCGAGTTTTCCTGCGCGGGGTGGTCGTCCGACAACCAGCCTGGCCGTTCACGCATCAGGAATGGTGAAATTCGCTCCGTTGCCGGGCCCGGATCCGCGGGATAAGATCGAGCTTCCTCTCGCTCCTGGTCGCACTTTCGACCCCGCACGGGAAGTTGGATCCGATGATCGGAAGATGTTTGCCAGTCGTTCGAGGCCTGGTGCTCGCCCTGGGGTTCATGGCCCTGGGGGAGACTCCGTCGCAGGCGCAGTCGGCGAAGGGCCGGCTCGTCGAACGGGAGTTCACCTCGAGGCACTTCGACCACAACAAGGTCGGCAGCAGCCCGGTGCGGAAGATGGTCGTCTACCTGCCCCCCGGCTATGACGGCTCGACGAGGCGTTATCCGACGATCTATTTCCTGCCGAGCGATTTCGACGGCAGCTTCCGCGCGGCGTTCGACACGCAGGACGCCCAGGGCCTCTTCGACCGGGCGATCGCGAGCGGCTCCATCGAGGGCTTCATCCTCGTCTGCGTCGACATGAGGACGCCGTTCGGCAGCTCCTGGTACGTCAATTCGCCCGTGACCGGCGACTGGGAAGACTGCATGGTCGACGAGCTGGTCCCCGACATCGACGCCAACTTCCGGACCCTGGCCAAGAGCGACTCGAGGGGGGTCGCCGGGGTCGGCATGGGGGGTTACGGGGCGATCCGCTTCGGCATGAAGCATCCCGACGTCTTCGGCTCCGTCTATGGGTTGCACCCGGTCGGCACCGGCTCCGGGGTGCGGGTCATGGACTCCTTGCCCGACTGGGACCTGCTCGCGAACGCGAAGTCGAAGGACGACCTCAAGGCCTCGGGCGTCTCCTGGATCTTCACCACGATCTTCCAGGCGCACCTGCCGAACCCGGACAAGCCGCCGCTGTTCATCGACCTCCCCGCCCGCAAGTCGGCCGGCCGGCTCGTCATCGACGCGAAGCTCACCGAACGCCTGCGCAACAGCTTCTTCCTCGAGTCGATGATCCCGCAATATGCCGATAACCTGAAGTCTCTGCGAGGGCTCAAGTTCGACTGGGACCGCAGCGACCCGAACCACGACCACGTCTTCTCGAACCGGGCCCTGACGCACAAGCTCAACGAGTTCGGCATCGTCCACGAGGCCGAGGAATACAACGGCGCCTGGGGAGAATCGAACTGGGGCGATTCCGGCCGCATCGCCACCGACGTCCTCCCCTTCTTCCGCCGCCACCTCGCCTTCGAACCCAGGGACGAGTCGAGCCGTTAATGACCAAGCTTGTTGGACTTCACGATCCCGGACGGCCCGACGAGTTTCAGCCGAGCGAAAGCGTATCGAACGACCCGCACCGGAGGATTGACGTGGGATTAGGCATCTACCCGGTCTTCGAGCCGAAACTCAACGGCACCAAGTTCGACTCGACCGGCGAGGCACTCGCTTATGAGATGGAGGAGCTCGAGGAGATCGCGAAGGCGGCAAAGCTCACCCCGCTGACCACCTTCGTGGACAATCGCCCGATCCCTGACGACTTCAGCGGCGACCCCGACGAGCTGATCAAGCTCATGGGCGAGAGCACCGAATGGTTCGACCCGAATACAGGCAAGGCCGCGATGCAGGCCCTCGCCAAGCACATCCGCTCGAAGCCCGATGCCGTCAAAGGGCTCGAATGGAAGGGCGAAGTTCTGGTCGAACTCGAGGCCCTCGCCCGCATTTTGACCGTCGCCGCCAACCAACGCGCCCGCTTCCGCCTCGAATTGGGCTGAGAGGACGCCTGGGCGTGCCTCGATGGATTCGCTCCGCGATCATCCTCGCGGTGCAATCAAACTTGGACTCGAAGAATTTCCAAGGGGAGCTGTTATTGAATAAGTCAATTTCATGACACTCGAAGTCCGTCAAGAATACTCCAGAACCATGGATCGACCTCGGAAACGAAGCTCCTGACCGTGCCAATCGGTTTTCGTGCCCGGCCTCGTCTTTTTTCACGCCCCTCGTCGGGATCAGAAGCAGGTCTTGCCGTGGACGTCGCAGATGTCGTAGCCGTTTGAGAGGTCTCGATAGACCCCCGGCAGCGGCAGCGTGGCGGCGCTCCGGAGCATGAACCGGCCGTGGCGGGCGTTGACCTCGCGCTTGAGCCTGGCGAGGGCCTCCGACCTCGGGTCGGCGGGCGAGAAGAGGCCGAGCTGGCTCTTCGCCCTCGGCACGAGCCCGTCGGCGATCAGGTGCATGCGATTGGCCGAGGCCCTCGGGATCCAGGCCTTCCGCAAGCAGGGGCGCAAGGTGTCGAGCAGGACGTCGAAGCGGTCGGTCGGGGCCTCGAGCGTCGCGTGCCCCTCGCCCGCCTGGCCGTCGCGATAGCCGACCCAGACCGTGACCCGCCCGGTGCGGACCTCGTAATATTCCAGCTCCTCGATGAGCCGCTCGATGTTCCGCACGAGCCAGGCGTAGATCACGACGGGGGACGCCGAGGCCTCGCCGAAGCTGCCGCCCCGGCTGATCGCCTTGTGGGGGGGTCGCTCCGTGGCGATCCGCTCGACCGGATCCCCGTTCAGTTCCCACCAGAGCTTCTCGCCGGTGGCCGTGAGCAGCTCGCGGATCAATCGCCGGTCGGCGCGGGCGAAGTCGAGGCAGGTCCGGATCCCCCAGGGCAGGAGCTTCCGCTCTCGACGTCCCGCGATGCCGGTGATCTCCGTCACCGGCCGGTTCGCCAGCAATTCCGCCTCCTCGTCGGCGTTGAGCACGGCCCGGGCGCCTTCGGGCTTGGCCGAGTCGGAGATGAGCTTGGCCAGCGACCGGGTCCTGGCGATCCCCACCGTGACCGGCACTCCCACCGTCTTCATGACGTGGTCTTTGATCCGGCGTGCATATCGCTCGGGCGTCTCCCCGCGAGGCGGCGTGGCGTCGAAGAAGAACTCGTCGATCGAGTAATATTCCGCCCTCCCCGACAGCTCGCGGACGACCTCGAGCATCCTGCGGCTGAGCACCTCGTACCAGCGAAAATCCCGCTTGATGTACACCCCTTCCGGGCACTTGACCTGCGCCTCCCAGATGGGCTCCCCCGTCTTCACCCCCGCCGCCTTCATCTCATAGCTCTTGGCGATGACGCATGCCCCCTGGTTCCCGAGCACCCCCACCGGCTTTTTAATGAGGAACTCGTCGCGCACCCTCTCCGCCGAGACATAGAAGCAGTCCGCGTCCAGGTGGCCGATATATGTATCCTTGTGTCCAGGCATGAACGGAGGAATACGGAAATTTCAGGACCGGGTCAAGGCGAGGAAGTCGCATCGCGCCCTGCGTGTTGACCCGGGTCAACATCGGCCCGCGGGCCTCGGAGGTCCCGAGCGGTTCGGATTCGTGAATTCGAGGAACATTTCGCCCCTATCGACCCCGAGGAGTTATATCTCTACGCGTCTTCGGCCAGCCACGCGCCATTCGCACGCGTGACCGACGCCGGCATGGTGCACCTCGCGGGCCTGGGCCGGCTCCGAGCCATGACGCCGAGTTCGAATTGCGTCGGCCACGCCGGGCCGACACAGACGGGGCGTAGAGCGTCAGACCGCCCGGGGTCCTTCGAGATCGATTCGATCGGGACGAGAGGCCGATGCCATGCTTGAACCCGCCAGGCGGTTGCCGACGATACGGCTCTGGATGATCATGCTCCTCGTGCTGATCAGTGCCCTCGGCTGCGCGCTCGTCGGGGCGCTCGGGAGC
The DNA here is from genome assembly GCF_049331405.1 of Singulisphaera chitinilytica. Taxonomy (NCBI): domain Bacteria; kingdom Pseudomonadati; phylum Planctomycetota; class Planctomycetia; order Isosphaerales; family Isosphaeraceae; genus Singulisphaera; species Singulisphaera chitinilytica. The sequence goes on along the minus strand of NZ_CP186274.1, from coordinate 1,848,347 downwards.
ATCGGGATGGTGGTCTTCGTGCTCCTGTTCTTCCCGGTCTTCGGCCCGTTGATCGGCGCCAGGCTCGGCAAGTGGCGGATGACGCCCCCCTTCCCCCCGGCGATCGCGGGAGCCGTGATCGGGGCCGTCGTCCAGGCGATCCTCGCGGGCATCATCTGCGACCTCATCGCCCGGTATGGCGATCATCCCGTCAAGCCGAGGCGAGGCATGGGCATGGCGATGGGCCAATTAACATTCATGGTGGGCGGAACCCTGGCGATCGCGCTCAGCCTCGGCCTGCTGATCGCCCACGCCAGGCAGCGGCGTCCCCAGGCCGACCAACCGTTGCCAACACCCCCGGATGGTCTCCCGCGATGAGAAAGCCCCTCGGAAGAATGGATGTCGACCGACCTGGGATGCGAGGAGCCCTCGTGCCGTGATTCGGACTTGCCTCAACATCTTATTTATGTATGCTCCGCTCATCCTGGGAGTCGGCTACGCCAGCCTCGCCGAGTTCGCCGGCCCGAGGCACTACCGGCTCGGGATCGACTCGGGAATTCCCGCGGTCGTGAGCCTCCTCTCCGTCGCCATGCTCATCGTCGAGGCAATCGTCCGGCTCATGGAAGTTCGCCAGGATCCGTTTCGGATCGTGATCTCCTTCTCGTCCACCACCCTCTCGATTTATGCGATCGCGTTGATGATGTCCGAGCCGTTCATGCACGGCAACGTCGCGAGCACCGCATTGCTGGTCCCGTTCATCCTCGGAGTTCGACAGGCCGTCCTCAGTCGGGCCTGGCTCTGCGCCTGCGGGGCGGCGGGGTTCTGTGCCGCGTCGATCGCCCTGCTCCTGGCGAATTCTCGCGGAAGCCCCATCGGATATTTCACGATCGGGTCCTTTTGAGACCATCCTTGATCCCCAGGAGCCTTCCAAAGCCGCACCTCACCCACGAAGGCTCTTGAATTGCCGATGGGCCGAAGGATAGCATCGAGGCAGAGGTGCAACGGTCTTGCACCTTTGAAACGTCAAACCGGCTTTGATGCTTGAGGAAGCCCCCGCATGGCTCGCGAAGACGGAGCGACTGGCCCCGAGGCCGGCGAGCTCGAGAAGGTGGCACGCGGCCTGAACTTCGACGCCGAGACGGTCGAGGCATTCGCGACCCTCGGGGTCCCGAACGACGCCACGTTCGAGGAGGCCCAGCGCATCTTCCGAGGCCTAGCCCGCAAGCATCACCCCGACAAGGGGGGCGACGTCGCCGAGTTCCATCGCATCGAGGACGCCTGGAACCTCGTGCAGGCCGCGATCTCGCGCCACGCCTTCCCCAGCGACCTCGACGCCGCCAACGCCGACGACCTGATCGCCGACTTCCTCGGCGGGTTCCGCGGCCCCTCGACCGACCGGCCGATCCCCGAGGAGATGGAGCCTCGCCCGGCCTCGCCGCGGCCGTATTCCTCGTCGCGTCGCGAGATCCGGGTGCGCGAGCCGATCGACTGGCGCGAGACGTACCTCCCGCGCCACCGCAAAGAAGACACCGGCATCGAGAAGATCAACGCGACCGACGCCGCGAACCTCTTCCAGCAATTTCCGAACGGCTTCCTGGCGTTGCGGGCCCTGCAGGAGGCCTACCCCGACCTCTGCCTGCACGACGCGATCAAGGCGAAGTTCGACCGCAGCGTCCCCGTCGCGCCCGAGCACGCCGGGGCCCTCCGCTCCCCCCTGGCGATCATCGACTACGCCCGCGACCACGTCCGCGAGCTCATCCCCCTCGCCCAGAAGATGGTCCGCACCCGCCTCTCACTCGCGCAGCTCGGGATCGACCTCGAATTCATCGAGGATTACGTCCGCACCCAGCTCTCACCCAAGCTCCTGAAACGCCCCGGCACCGACCTCCGCCGGGGGTGATCGCCTTGCGTGGGGATCGCCTCGAAACCCGTTCTACGAAGCCCAAGGCTACGACGCGAAGTCGGATCCGGCTCGGATCGCCTCGGCCGCGGAAAGGACCTTCTCCGCCCATTCGACATCATCCGGGGCGACGACCAGGACCCGGAAGCCATGCCATTCCCCTTCGATCCGGACCCCCTCCAGGTCGTCCACATGCAAGTCGATGTCGAAGAGCCCCGGATGCTTGCTCGGGGGCCGCGGAGGGGTCGCTTGCCGGATCCGCCGCTCGTGCCCCTTCTGATTGATGACCCGCCCGACGCGTATCCCGTAAGACTTGAGCCATCGCCGGACCGACCATGGCGTCCGGTACGAGGTCGTATAGATCCAGACCTCCCACCCTCGCCGCTCGAGCGCCAGCATCAACTCGCGACTCCCCGACCGCAGCGGCTCGCGCGAGGTCAGCAGCCACCGAACCCGGCGCGGTCGAGGCTCGCAGGGAGTGCCCGGCTGGTAGCAGATCAGCGTATCATCGAGATCGAATGAGATCCGCATCAAGTGATCTCCATGTCATTCGATCGATCTGACAATAAGATGCTCATTTCATGGCGGCATGACGTTGCAAGAGGGAATGCTCAGGCGTCTGGCCCTGCGTCGGGCATGAGATCGCCACGCTCGACGGCCTCCTTCAAGCATCGAAGGCGGTTGCGGGTGTCTCGGGAAAACACCATGGAGAGGATCGGGTTGAGGAGCCAGGCGAGCGACCTCGGCCGGGCCCGCAGGCTGTAGCGGAAGCCGACTCGGGTCCGACCCGGCGAGACTTCCTCGAACCGCCACGAGCCCGCGAAGCTTTCGAGGAACCACGGCCCCTTCGTCATCTTGACGGCCGTGGTTCGAGGCGGATTGAAGGAGACGTACTCCGTCTCCATCGCCCACCCGCTGCGCGAGACGCAGAGGGCGCGGACCCCGACATCGGCCGCCCGGGCATCGCCGACGAGGCTCGCCGACTTCAGGAACGGGTCCCACTCCAGGCGACGGCCGTAATCCTGCGAGAGCCGGAAGAGCGCGGCGGGCCCGGCCTCGATCTCGACGTCCTCCTCGAGTCTCATGACCTTGCCTCACAGCCGAACCGCAAAGAAACCTGCGGAACCATGAAAAGGTATTTTTACAGCATAAATCTACGGCCCCTTCGGCTCCTCGATGTCGGCGCCGAAGGCGGAGAGCATGACGCTGGCCTCGGCGAAGCCGGTGTCGACGTAGAGGATCACCAGCTTGACGCCCGCGGCCTTGTCCAGGGTGACGGTGCCGGTCAACTGTTCGAATTGGGGGGGCTTGCTCTTCCAGCCTGCCTTCACGAGCGCGTTGTAGATGTCCTCGACGGCGGCCCTGGCCCTGCCCTTGGGGAGCTTGAATTCGACGCGGTCCCTGGACCGCGAGACCTTGCTCGCGCCGGCGGGGAGGTCGATCGCGATCTTGACGCGATCCCTGTCCGCCTTCTCGGCGGCGCGTTTCATGTACTCGGCCGAGGCAGACTTGAGCTTGGCGCTGAGGGCCTCGGCCCGGCGGGCCTTCTCCTCGAACTCGGCGGCCGATTCCTGTTCGAGGCTCGCCCGCAGCGTGCCGCGGAGGCTGTTCGAGTTCATCTTCAGGGTGATGATGTCCCTGGCATCATTGCGAAAGATGAGCATGCTTCGGAAGTCGACCTTGACGGGGTCGGCGGTGGTCGGCTTCCAGCCCGCCTTGCCCAGGGCCTCCTTGTAGAAGGCCGCGAGGTCCTCGGGCTTCATGTCGGCCTCGAGGGTGAGGGCCCTGGTCGCGTCGGCGTAGGAGGCCTCGACCAGCTTCGGGGGGGCGGGGAGGTCGGCAGACATCAGCTCGGTCGAGAGCTGGATCACGGTCTTGCCCTTCTGCGCCGCAGCCGCCGAGGGCCAGGCGGTGAGCTTGACCGCGTTCTGCTTGAAGAAGAGGGAGTCTCCCGCCTTCCCGTAAGGCTGCCAGCCCTTCGACGCGTAGAGCGCCTTGAGGGCCTCGGTCGTCTCCCTGACGGTGGCCTCGGTGATGTAGGCGGCGACGGTGTCGAAGGCATAGAGCGGCTTCGCGCCCGTGGGGACCGGGAGCTTGCTCACGTCGACGTTGCCGTGGTTCGCCAGGCGGATGTCCACCATCCCGACGCCTGCGGGGCCGTACGAGGGGTTGGTGGAGACCGAGACCGTGAAGCCGTCCTTGAGGAAGGCCCCGCTGCACGACTGGTCGCTCACGCTGGACTTGGGGGCCTCCTTCCAGCCGCGCTGCTCAAGTTGCTTCTTCTGGAAGGCGTAGGCGCCTCGACAATCCCCCTTGGCGGTGTAGTCGAGGATGGCCAGGCGACGCCCCTCCTTCGCCTCGGCCCCCGGCATGAGCGGGAACGTGGCGAGGTCGAGGGCCTTCGTCGCCTCGGCGACCGTCGCGGCCTCCTCGGCCCTCGCGGGCACACCCGCGGCGGCGATCATCAACACGGCGATGAGGAAGCGGCTCGACATTCTCGGACCCCTCGGCAATTCTCGTTCGTCCACGCCGCCATTATTATAGTCAGATTCGAGTTTCGTGACACCGCAACCTCGGACGGCGGGCCCGCCTGGCGACGGCTCCTTGTGCCGAGGTGGATCGGCCATGAGTCGGGCGGCCAGGCCGGAAATCGGCGGCGTCGCTTTCGAACCGGCCATGAAATGGAGGGATGGATGGACTACCTCGGCGAGATCTCGAGCGACCTGGAAACGATCGATCGGAAGCTCTGGCTCAAGGTGGTCCGGGAACATCCCAACCTCGTCGCGCCGAAGCCGAAGCATGGGATCAACCCCTTCACGAAGGAGCCCATGGTGTTCAAGGCACGCAAGGATGTCGCGGGCGTCGTGATCGATGGCGAGCGGGTGGGGACCATCGGATGGTCCGAGAATGGCTCGGACGTCATCGACGTCTTCGGCGACACCAGGGAAGTCATCGCGATCGCGGAGGACGTCGCCAAGAGACTGGGCTGCCGATTCGAGGCGGACGAGGAAGAGTAGAGACCCGTCGAGGAGCAATGCCCGAGAAGTTGTTCGGCGTGATTTGCAGGAGAATTATTTGGGCTTCAACGGATACGGATCGAACCACCCCATATCGCCGAATACATCGTAGATTTTTTTCGTCCCCGTTCGGCTCATCCAAACGTAATATCTTTTATCATCACACGCTTCAGTATCAAACCAGTCTATTGGATACGTGATGTACAGGCATTCGCCCCGGTCGGGCACGGTGACGATCGCATCGTATCGGCTCCCATCCTTGAACACGAAAACGGCGTCGATCGGAGAGAAGCCGTAACTCACCACCTCGGGCTCGCTCACGATCTCGCGCCCATCTTGCTTGAGTATTCTCGTATTTACATACTGGAGAGTCGAGATATCTTTAATTTTTACAATTTTCGAGTGTATCGGCCAATCCCTCGTGTCGAGCAACAAGTCCAGCTCGACGAGTTGGGAATGCGGCAGTCCGTCGACGAGGCGTTGCATCTGATCCTCCTGCGGGAATATCCGCCCTCGGATCAGAATGAACGCCACCAAGAGGAATAATGTGATCGCGACTCGTCCCATTCGTGCTTCCTGGCCATCAGTGCTCATCAACACAGCTCCAGATTGACGCACCAAGACAGAACCGCTAGTGCTTACCCAAGAGATAGTTGCCGCCCACTCTCTCCCAAGATCCCCTTGCAGCCCAGCTCTGCGGAGGCACACTCTCGATCATGATCAGATCATGCGGCTCCGAGAATCCCCAACGGAATAAGGTTGACAAATTTCCACTACACAAGCAAGATGGGAGACGCATGTTTGGCGTCGACCGATGATGAATCGGAAACCTCCAACCTGGGGAGAGTTGATGGATTACGTTGGCGAGATCACCAGCAAGGATGAGTCGAAGCCGCTCGACAAGAAGCGTTGGGAAACGCTCAAGAAGAACCATCCGAACCTCGTCGCCCCGACGCCGAAGACTCAGCGGGGGATCAACCCGTTCACTCGGAAACCCATGGTGATCAAGATCATCCCCGATGCCATGAGGGTCGTGGTCGACGATGAGGAAGTCGGGTCGATGATGTGGGCCCTGGACGACTCTCCCTGCATCACCTTCGATGGAGATGAGAGGGTCATCCCCGTGGCGGAAAAGATCGCCGCAAAGCTCGGCGGCGTCGTCAAGGTGGAAAAGCAAGAGGAATGACAAGCCTCGCGTCGAGGGAATTCCAGTGGGCTTTCCTCGACGCGAAGACGGCTCAATCAGGATACGGCCGGATGAACCTCAGCGGGGGCGGTCGGAGGCTCGCCAGGTGGGGCGGCGGGCGGTTCGCGAGGCCTGCCAGAGCTCCCAGGCCCGGGTCACCGCGGCCACGACCCGAACGGTGCGGCCGGGCTCGGGGTTCAGGTTGATGGGGAGGTAGAGGACGTGCTCCTCGCGGCGGGCGAGGGCCGGCTCGACCAGGACGGCGCGGAGGAGCCAGACGGCCTCTTCCTCGCCGGGGGTCTCGACGCCCACCCAGCCGGTGTAGCGGCGGGGCGAGACGGTCATGCCGGCGTCGCGCAGGGCGTTCTCCAGCTCGCCCATCGCGGCTTCGTATTCGGCTGGGTTCGCGGCGGCCTCGGCGGGGCTGGGGGGCTCCCAGGCGCCCTGGCCGGCGAGGGTCTGCTGGGCGTCGGTCAGGTGGCCGTCCCAGTAGTGGATCGCCTTGGCCAGGGCCACGACGACGTTTTTGATCTCCTTCTCGGCGCGGAAGGCGGGGCCGGCGGGGAGTTGGAGCACATTCCCCCGGCGCCTGGCCGAGACGTTCTCCGCGTTCACGGCGAACTGGAGCCAGGCGGCCTCGGCCTGCGTCTTGCATGGGATGCCGATCCACCCGGGGGCATAACCCTGGCTCACGGGCACGCCCGAGGTCAGGCCGATCGCCCGATCCAGCTCCGCGACGACGTCGGCGTACTGGCGGGGATGCGCCTGGACCTCGGCCTCGGCGACCGGCTCCATCAGCTTGCCCCGGTGCGGGGGCCCGCCTGCCAGGGCGAGGTCGCAGAAGGTGGTCCAGACCTGATCCCAGGCCACCTTGCCGTCGGGCCCGTACTTCAAGGAGGCCGAACCCATCGATGTGGGCGCGACCTCGCTGTAGCAGTGCTGATAGCGCGGGGGCAGGAAGGCATTGACCCTGGCGTCGAGCGCCGACAGCTCCGCCGCGAAGTCCCTGCGTGTCGACGAGTTCACGAATCGAGTCCTCTGCGTGGGTCGATATCGCCGGGGCTCGCCCTCGGGCGAGCGGCACCGGCGTTTCCGCCACTCTAACAAAAAAGTGCCCCGGTGAGCACCGGCGAGATCTCTGATACGATCGATGCCGTGCGACGACGCGGGATCGCCCCGCGCGAGGTTTCCTCCCAACGGCAAGGGCCGGGATCCGGGAGCTCCCCATGCGATTCCCACCCCTGAGGTTCGGCCTCCGCGGCGCGATCGTCGCCGTGGCCCTCTTCGCCCTGGTGTTCGCCGCCGCACTCGAGCTTTCGGGGGCGCGCAAGCAACGAACCCGGAGCCTGGGATGGGCCCGCGAATACCGCTGGTACGAGTCTCGAATCCGGGAGGACATCGCCCGATACGAGGCATGCGGCAAGTCGCACAGGGTCGAGATGCCGTCGCCCGGCTTCTGCCGATCCTGCGGGGTTTATCTCTACGTGCGAGACTTCACCGGTCAACCCGTGGGGAGCCAGGCCGAGGCCGCCGGCCTCTTGCGGATCGTCGCGGACCTCTTCGCCAGGATCGCCGCGCGGAACGAACGGGACGCCCTACGGCCCTGGGCCGACCCCGCACCCGTTCCCGTCAACGAACGCGACACCATGATCCTGCTCCATTCCGGCCAGGGCCCGATCAGCCCCAAGTTTTTCGCCGTTTATTGAGAGGAAAGCTACAAGTCACCGACCCTTGCGGCGCATCGCTTCTCGGGCCATGCCCTCCGAAATCTCCCCCGACGAAATCAGCAGAGGACTTCGACAAGCCTGCGATGGCCGACCCCGCTGCGGCCAGGCCGCCCTGCCTGCGAACCCTTCGAGATCGACGAGCCCGGATCGCAAAACACGAGAGTCGAACCTCAAGCATAAGGCGCAAATAAATTCCAAATTTATTCCAACACATCCATTTTTACTGCACAGGATTACATATTACCCATTGAATCACCTCCGGATTCTTGGCTTTGTAACCTCTCTTCTCCGGGCGAGGCGACTTGAAGCGAGACAACCTACAAGCTGGGATGCGATGGTGGCGCCTGCGGACGAGTTCCAAACGCGAGCGATCCTCCAGGAAATCCTCCCGCTTCTCGAGAATCCCGGGTCATTCATCAGGCGTTGCGGGGTCTGCGAGATGAGGAGTGTCTGCCGACGCCTGGGAGGTGTCGAGGTCGGACGCCCTCCGGGACATCCGCATCGTCGCAATCGAGGCCCTGAAGGCGTGGGGACGCCCCGCCGCCCTCGTGAAGGCGAACAGCCTCGAGGCCGAGGTGGATCGAGAGGAAAAGGTCGGTAAAACAGTCTTCAAGTTGCTGAACGGCCTGGGTGATGACGCCAAAGACGCGACCCACACCCTGATGTGAGCCCTTGACGATGACAACGAGGCTCTCGCCTCCGATTCGGCCGGTTTCCTGATCGCCATCGCGCCCGACCCGGCTACGCCGCCGAATTTGATCAAAAATCTAACATTCGATGGTTGCGAGCGGCGGCGGCTCGCTTGCAAGCTCCTCGGACGCACGGGGAAGCTCCCCGCCCCGGCTTTGCCGATGCCCGCCGATTGAGCCGACGACGGGTTCTTGCGTGAAGCCGCCGATTCCCCAATCCGTGTCATTCCCGAGGCGACGACGTCGGAAATGTTAAACATCGGGCTCTATCGCATGGGTCTTGCAGGATGAACCTGCCGGGCATGACGGCGGGCCATAATCATCGCTAACCCATGTCCCGAAGAGGGGTTCCGACAAACGAACGGCCCATGCCGCGAGGGCATGATCGGGTCTTAATGCCCCCGATAGTCGGGCCGCGATAGTGAAATCGTATTCTTTAATAATCTTTGGTATGGCATGAGATCGCATCATGATGCATAATGGGCATGTTGTCCCGTCATGACTCAGGTATCGCGGCACTCCGACGTCGTACGTGCCGCAAAACCCGAGCAGGGGCGACCTCCTCAATCACACCAAGAAAGGGCCGAGCCAAAGCTCGGGCCGGAATGCGCACAATCGTTGCGGTGGTCCTGAGCGGCCCCGCGTCCTCGACGTGGCCCGACGCCGGGCCGGAAGCCGAAACACGGGCCCAAGGCGAGCCGTCGACGACCGCGCGAGGTTGCCGACGTCCGCACCACGCGCGAAGTCTCCCCGGGGGCTCCAGGCCGGCGTGCATGAGCCGGGGGGACTGACCTTGTACGAGAATCATCCCCTCGCCAGGGCCATCCTCCAGACGATCCGCGAGTCGCTCCTCGTCCTCCGGCCGGACCTGACGGTGCAGTCGGCGAACCACGCCTTCTACCGGACCTTCCGCACCCGGCCGGAGGATACGGTCGGGCGGAGTTTCACCGCGATCGGCGATGGCCTGTGGGACATCCCCGACCTCGAGCAGCGGCTCAAGGACGTCCTCCGGGGCGGCGAGCCCTTCGACGACTACGAGGTCGAGCGCGAGTTCCCGGCGATCGGCCTCCGGATCATGCTACTCAGCGCGACGAAGATCGAAGGGAGTGGAGAGCTCACCGACCTCGCCCTCCTCGCGATCGAGGACCGCACGGCGGGCCGGACGGCCGAGCGGCTCACCGAGGCCGCGGCGATCGAGCTGGAGCGGAGCAACCGCGAGCTCCAGGAATTCGCCTCGGTCGCCTCGCACGACTTGCAGGAGCCGCTCCGCAAGATCCTCGCGTTCGGCGAGCGGCTCCAGACGTCCTGCGGCGAGGCTCTCGACGACCGCGGGCGAGACTACCTCGCGCGGATGCGGGAGTCGGCCGAGCGGATGCAGGCGCTCATCAACGACCTCCTCTCGTACAGCCGCCTCGGCGCGAACGAGCGGCCGTTCCTCCCGGTGGACCTCGGCTCCGTCGCCCGGGAGGTGCTCCGGGCGCTCGAGGTCGAGGTCGAGAAGTCGGGGGGGATCGTCGAGGTCGACCCCTTGCCGACGGTCGAGGCCGACCGCACGCAGATGGGCCAGCTCCTCCAGAACCTGGTCAGCAACGCCCTCAAGTTCCGCCGCCAGGGGGTCCCCCCCGTCGTCAAGATCCGCGCCAGGGTCGTCTCCGAGGGGTCGTCGAAAGGCGAGCATGGCCCGCGGCAGGTCTGCGTCTTGACGGTCGAGGACAATGGCATCGGCTTCGACCCGAAGTATGCCTCGCGGATCTTCCAGGTCTTCGAAAGGCTGCACGGCAAAAAGGCTTACGAGGGGAACGGCATCGGCCTGGCCATCGGCCGGAAGATCGTCGAACGGCACCGGGGCTCGATCACCGCGACCAGCACCCCAGGCGAAGGCGCCGTCTTCACCGTGATCCTGCCGTTCCGCCACCAGAACTCGCGCCCAACCCTGAATTCCAAACGAGGGGGATGAACCCATGCCCAGGCAAGGAAAGCCGATCACGATCGTTATGGCGGACGACGACGAGGACGATTGCCAGTTCGCTCGGGAGGCCCTGGAACAGGCCCGGATCGTGAACGAGCTGCACGTCGTCGAGGACGGCGAGGCCCTGCTCGAGTTCCTCCTGCGCGAGGGGACGGGCGCGAATCCGACGGTCCGCCCCGACCTCATCCTGCTCGACCTCAACATGCCCCGGATGGACGGGCGCGAGGCGCTGCGGATCCTCAAGGATCACGTCGAGTTGCGTCAGATCCCGGTGGTCGTCCTGACGACCTCCAAGGCCGAGGAGGACATCTTCCGGAGCTACGACTTCGGGGCCAACTCCTTCATCACCAAGCCGGTCTCCTTCTCCGGCCTGGTCCAGATCATGAAAGACCTCGGCCGCTACTGGTTCGAGATCGTCGAGCTCCCCCCCGGGACCGAGGACCCCTTAAGATGAACGCGGCCGAGGGACGAGAGATCAGGGTGCTCCTCGTCGACGACGACGAGGATGACTACCTGCTCACCAGAGAGTTGCTCCAGGAGATCCCCGGCGAGGCCTACGTCCTCGAGTGGGTCAACGACCCCGAGGCCGGCATTCGCGAGATCGTCCGAGAAGGGTACGACGCGATCCTCATCGACTACCGCCTCGGCGCCCGCGACGGCCTCGAGATCATCCGGGAGGCGATCGCCGAGGGCTGCGACGCCCCCCTGATCGTCCTGACCGGGCAGACCGACCCCGACATCGACGTCCGCGCCATGAAGGCGGGGGCGTCCGACTTCCTCGCCAAGGGGCGGTTCGACGCGAGGCAGCTCGAGCGCTCCCTCCGCTACGCCGTCTGGCGCAAGCGGTCGCAGTATGCGCTCGAGCAGGCCCATTACGAGCTCGAGGCCGCCAACGCCGCGCTCAGGGCCGAGGTCGCCGAGCGCCGGCGGATCGAGGACGAGTTGCGCGAGCGCGAGGATCGATTCTTCTCGTTCATGAATAACGGCATCCACTATGCCTGCATCAAGGATGTCGAGAAGGGCCAATATCTCTTCATCAACAAGAAGTGCGAGGAGCTCTTCCGCGCCCTCGGGGCCTCGCACCCCGGCGAGTACGCCTCGGCCTTGCCCGAGGAGACCTGGCGGCGGATCCGTGAGGCCGACGCCGAGATCTTCCGCACCGGGAACTCGGCCGAGCTATTGATCTCGATCGACGAGCCGGGCGGGGCCGAGCGGTTCCTCCAGTGCTATCGGTTCCCGATCACCGAGGCGTCGGGCCGGCGGCTCGTCGGGGTCATCGCGATGGACGTCACCGCGCCCAGGCGAGCCGAGGAGCAGGTCCACGTCCTCAACGGCCTGCTCGCGCGCCGCGTCGAGAAGCTGGCCGCGCTCCGGCAGATCGACCTCGAGATCACCGGCAGCAAGGCCCTGCGCCCGACCCTCGGCGTGATCCTCGAGCAGGCGCTCAGGCTCCTCCAGGTGGACGCCTCGTGCGTCCGGCTCTACGACCCGCACTCGTATGCGCTCGAGTACGTCAACGGCCGGGGCTTCCGCGGCGGCGGTCCCGCGGGCAAGGCGATCCGGCTGGGGGAAGGGCCCGCGGGGCGCGCGGCGTTCGAGCGCCGGATGATCCGGAATCCCGAGCCGGCCCCGGGCGAGATGTCGTCCCTCGGCGTCGACGGGCCGGACGACGAAGGGTTCCGCGTTCATTTCGCCGTCCCCCTGCTGATCAAGGGGCAGGTCGTGGGCGTGCTCGAGCTCTTCCACCGCGAGCCGATGGAGCCGGACGAGGAGTGGCTCGAGTTCCTCGATGCCCTGGCCAACTCGACGGCCATCGCCATCGACAACGCGTCGATGTTCGACCACCTCCAGCGCTCCAACCTCGAGCTGGCGACGGCCTACGAGGCCACGATCGAGGGCTGGTCGCACGCCCTCGAGCTCCGCGACCGCGAGACGCAGGGGCACAGCGTCCGCGTCACGGAGATGACCATGCGGCTCGCCAGGGCTTACGGGCTCAAGGGGGCCGACCTCGTCAACGCACGCCGCGGTGCCCTGCTCCACGACATCGGCAAGATGGCGATCCCCGACGCGATCCTGCTCAAGCCCGGCCCGCTCAACGACGCCGAGACGGAATTGATGCGCAAGCATCCGACCCTGGCGTTCGAGATGCTCTCGTCCATCTCCTTCCTCGGCGCGGCCATCGAGATCCCCTACTGCCATCACGAGAAGTGGGACGGCTCGGGCTACCCCCGTGGGCTCAAGGGGGAGCAGATCCCCCTCTCCGCCCGCCTCTTCGCGGCCGTCGACATCTGGGACGCGCTCAGCTCCGACCGCCCCTATCGCAAAGCCTGGCCGGATGAACGGGTCCACGCCTACCTCCGCGAGATCGCCGGCTCCCACCTCGATCCCAGGGTCGTCGAGGTCTTCCTCGAAGTCCTCGTGCCGAAAGTCGATGTCCCCGTCTGACCCGTCGTCGCCCCGCGCCCCCGATCGGGGCGGCTCGGGGCGATAGACCAAGCTCCATGAAAGAGACGCGGCGCAGCAAAGGGCACCTCAAGCCCCGATCACTTCGCGGGCTTCGTCAGGAGCTTGTTGGCCGAGAGCCACTCCTCGAGACGATCCATGAAGTGATCGGCGCCGCCCCCTTTGTTCACGAAGCCATGCGCGCCGATCTGGAAGACGTGCAGCTCGGCCGGGCCCTTGGCCTTGTGGTAGGCCTCGAAGAGGTCGACCGTGCGTGTGACCGAACCGGCGTCGTCGGCCGAGACCGCCAGGAAAAGCGGCGGCGCGGGGCTCGGGATCTCCTTCGGCTCGCGGGCGCCGTAGATGATCGCCGCGAAATCCGGGCGGGTCTCGGCGGGGCCGAAGAGGGCGTCGGACGTGACCATCCCGCCGGCCGAGAATCCGATCATCCCGACGCGATCGGCCTTGTAGCCAAATTCGCTGGCACGCTCGCGGACGAGCTTCACGGCGTTCCGGCCGTCTTCGCCGGCGAGCTTGATCACCTCCTCGCGGCCCGGCCCTTTCTTCGACGCGTCATCCTCCTTCTTGGCGTCCTTCGTGTTGCGGATCAGACGGTACTTGAGGACGAAGGCATCGACCCCCATCGCATTGAGGCGTTTGGCGATGTCCACACCTTCATAGCTCATCATCAGGGCCTGGAACCCGCCGCCCGGGGCGACGATCATCGCCGCGCCCACGGCCTTATCGCGATCGGCCGGATAGTGCAGGAGCACCGGCTTGACCACGTCCATCGCGATCGGCATACCCGAGGGGGTCGTGATCGTCCGCTCGGTCCAGTCCCACGACTCCGAGCCGGGGGCCGCCCCCGGATAGAGCGGGATTTCCTTCGCAGGCGCCGCGGCGGGCGTCTCGGCGAAGGCCATCCCGGCGCACGTCAGCAAGAGGCCGGCGAGAGGCCAGCGGATCGCTTTCATCGTCATCGGATTCTCCCTCGATCCATCCCCGGCCTCGAGGGCGACGGGGATTCGGCTGTCAATGTGTCGATCGGAAGGCCCCGGGCCCTCCTTCGGACCCGGAGCCGGCCACTCACTTCTTGATCGATGCCGGGTCGACGATCAGGCCGCGCTGGGAGAGCCAGTCGCCGTAGCGCTCGATCCAGCGGTCGACGGGCAGGCCCCGCTTGTTCATGCCGAAGCCGTGGCCCCCCTTTTCATAAAGATGCAGCTCGGCCGGGCGTTTGGCGGCCTTCCAGGCCTCGTAGACGCGGAGGCTGCCGGCCGCCGCGAGGTCATCATCGGAGGCGCAGAGGATGAACAGCGGCGGTGCGTCGGCGGGGGCGGGGTTGCCGCCGGTGTCGCCGCCGTAGATGGGCGCGGCGAAGTCGGGGCGGGTCTCGGGCTCCTTGCCGAGGGCGGTCATCATCGTCACCATCCCTCCGGCCGAGAACCCGATGATCCCCACGCGGTCCTTCTTGATCCCCCACTCGTCGGCGTGCTGGCGGACGACCTTGATGGCCTGCTTGCCGTCGGCCATCGCCAGGGGGGCGATCTTCTTCATCTCCTCGGGCAGCTCGGGGGGCCGCGGCGCCTCGCCGGGCCTGGAGGAGGAGGCGGCCGCCGCGCGCCGCTCGCCGAGCGCGGCGATCCTGCCCATGAAGGCGACCATCTCCTTGCGGAACTCATCCTCGCCCGCCGGCGTCTCGTTGAGCCGATACCGGAGCACGAACGCCGCGACCCCGCGATCGCGGAGCCACTCGGCGACCTCCGTCCCCTCGCTCTGCCACGAGAGGAACTTGAACCCTCCGCCGGGGCAGACGATCACCGCCGCCCCCGTCGCCTTCGCGGGGTCGGGGAGATACGCGGTGAGCGTCGGCCTGACGACGTTCCGCACCATCGCCTTCTTGTCCCATTCGTTCCTGTACTCGAGTTCCTTCTGCGTCCACCCCTCCGACCCCGGCGCATCCCCCGGCCAGACGGGGATGACGAGGGATGCGCCATCGGCATTCCCCGTCTTCGACTCCTGGGCCCTCGCATCCCCCCCGCCAATCAGCGCCGCCAGCCCCATCGCGAGGCAGAACTTCGACAGTCGATCCATGGTGTATCCCTCGATCCCTTGGCCTTCGGGTCATCGCGAGGCAACCCCCTCGCCGGCCCTCCGGCCGATCTCTACCTCTCACCTCGCCTCGTCCCTGATGCGATGCGGACCGATCCGATCGGTTCCGATCCGATCCGCCTCCGAGCGGCGTCGCACCCTCTGGCTCGAACGCGGCCAAGCCCCTCGCCGCTCTCCTCGCATCCGGGCGGGATGCCCCCATCCTGCCAATCCCCGCCGCGCAAGGCGAGGCCCCGCCGCATCCTCCGGCATTTTTCCTGCGGATCCCTCACGACGCCGCGAGCATCATGGATCATCCTGCTAGATATCTACGAACAAAGTCGTCCTTGCCAATCGCGCCGGAATTGGTATCCTGATCATCCCCCCCACCTCGACCTCGCGCGATCTCGGACGATTGCGCCGATGCCCCCTCGTCGCAGGAAAGCACCCGCTATGTACGGCTATCAGGGACGGTGGCTCTTCATCTCTTTCGGATTTCTCATCGCCCAGGTCGGCCTGATTCGGGCCTCCGAAATTGGCGAAAGTTGGTCGGGAGCCTCGACCGCAACTTCGTTCTCGTCCTACCAAATAAACAAAAGCGATTCCCAGCAAGGTACTACGGCTTCGTCATCTGTATCCAGCCAGGATCCGACGCCCCTCACGAATGTCGCGAACCCCAACCTTCCTTATGGATACGTCAGGTCGGTACCCACTTCCTGGAAGATCGAAGCCTCGTCCAGTGCCGACCCGGCCCACCTCCTCCACGTGTCGGCTTCTCTCAACGCCCCCGAATACACAGGTTCGCTCTGGTCGAATGGTATCGAACCACCAACCAACAGGACGAGCATATCTGCATCCTGGTCAAACGATGTGGTGACGGTCTCGAATTCTTCAGGATCAGCGCCGCCGGATTCCATACGACTCAATTTCACATTAACTTATGCTACGCCCGGAGAAATTACCCCGTCCGGTATTCGCGCGACGTACAATGGCCAACAGGATTCCGTCAGCAATACGGGTGTCACTGGCTACACATCGCAGCAATTCCAGCACAACATAGATGGCTACACAAAACTACCATTACCGATCGATTCGACGACGATTAACAACAGAGACAGCCCCACATTTCTGACCGACACCTTCCACGTCGACCTGCATCTCGATGCGAAGGGCCAGAGCGACCCGTTGAATCTCAAGCTCGAGTTAACACCTGCGATGACCCTGGTAGCTAATAGTGAAATCAGGTTTGGCACCCTCGCCGGCGATCCTGTCGACCTTTATGGCAACCTGGCGTTGACAAGCGTCACGCTCCCCGATGGCATGCCCCTTTCCGCCCTCGGCGATTCCGTCACATTCCTGTCCGGACTCCAGGCCCCCGGCACCCTCGCCGCTCCCGTGCCCGAGCCAACCACGTTCCTCGCCTGGGGACTCGTCCTATCGCTCGGGGGCCTCGCGAAGGCTTCGCGCCGGCGGGCCACACGTTACGAAGCCTGGACCTCGGGGCCATGCCAGACCCGGGTCGATGCAAGACTCGATTGACGTCGTCGGTCTTCGAGGAGCCATCAGGCTACATCTTCACCAGACTTTCTGACGGATTTCAGGCAGGGTGGCCCTCGGATGGCCCGCGCGTTTGAAATCCCAGAGTGAACGGAGTCTCAAGATGCTACGTCGCCTCGCACTCGCAGTCTTGTTATTATGGCCGCATCTATCAAAGGCCGACCCGGTCAACTATGCCGCGGGCCAGTTTAGTTTCAGCGACTTATCCTCGACCGAGGCTCCGATCAATTACTCCGAGGTCATCCCGATCACCGACCCTTCGTCTGCGACGGGACCTCATACCACGGAGTTTTTCGGCAATTATCCGCCCTATGCCACCCTGCCACCAGGCTCGACGTACTATTCGACGTCGACTCCACTGGAAGGTCATTTCGCCTTCTATCTCGGCGTCGCCAACTCCGGAACAACCCTGAATCCCATCTCCCCTTCATCTCCAACCTTACCGGGCACGTCATTCTATCCATTCGTGAGCGGGCAAGAGGACATTCTTGTTCAAGGCACGATCTCGGGTACGCATGATGTTGGAGGCATGCCGATACGGAATTCCGGCATGTTCACGACGACGATCACCTCGGTGTCGCTCGATCCTTACACGAGTTCCTCAAGCGCCCCCCTGCCCCTGGCCCTCGCCGACCTGGTGGGACATCCCGAGCGAATTCACCTGAGTGGCGCCATCAGCGGTGGTGCTCAGGCTTACTGGGATGTCAGCCTGTCGATCGACCCATCGCCCGCGGTCCCCGTCCCGGAACCGGCCACGTTCCTCGCCTGGGGAGGCGTCGTGGCGGCCGTCGGCCTCGGGAACGCGTCACGTAGACGGATCTCTCCCGCCAGCCCCTGAACCACTTGCCGTGCCAGGCCCGGAGTGATGCGATAGCCCCCTGGCAGGCACGGCCCCTTTACACTCGCATGCAAACCTGATGATCGCCTGGACGATCATCAGGTTTGCATTAATTGTTTTTTGAAACTGTTTCTCTGGGCTTATTCCAGCGCCGCCACATGGCGTGAGAATACTTGGACGCCATGGATTGGTGATAGAGGGCGCGTGCCCCGCGAGATTCCGCCTCCCGGACCATCTATCCATTCGTGAGCGGGCAAGAGGACATTCTTGTTCAAGGCACGATCTCGGGTACGCATGATGTTGGAGGCATGCCGATACGGAATTCCGGCATGTTCACGACGACGATCACCTCGGTGTCGCTCGATCCTTACACGAGTTCCTCAAGCGCCCCCCTGCCCCTGGCCCTCGCCGACCTGGTGGGACATCCCGAGCGAATTCACCTGAGTGGCGCCATCAGCGGTGGTGCTCAGGCTTACTGGGATGTCAGCCTGTCGATCGACCCATCGCCCGCGGTCCCCGTCCCGGAACCGGCCACGTTCCTCGCCTGGGGAGGCGTCGTGGCGGCCGTCGGCCTCGGGAACGCGTCACGTAGACGGATCTCTCCCGCCAGCCCCTGAACCACTTGCCGTGCCAGGCCCGGAGTGATGCGATAGCCCCCTGGCAGGCACGGCCCCTTTACACTCGCATGCAAACCTGATGATCGCCTGGACGATCATCAGGTTTGCATTAATTGTTTTTTGAAACTGTTTCTCTGGGCTTATTCCAGCGCCGCCACATGGCGTGAGAATACTTGGACGCCATGGATTGGTGATAGAGGGCGCGTGCCCCGCGAGATTCCGCCTCCCGGACCATATCCGCCGCGAGTTGCTGCGAGAGCGCAGCACGGTGGGCGGGAGTCGGCATGGCTGAATCCATCACGATGACATCGGGATGAACTCGATAGATCTCGGCGGCCCTGCGGCATTCCTCGGCGATCCGCAGGTCGCTCTCTTGCCAGGTGAGATGATATCGAGACTTCTCTCGATAGACTCGAGCGCGATGGATCATACTCCCGAAGAACATGGCCATCGCAACCGCCGCGACCACGAACATCATCCGTCGGATCGTCAACCTGGGTACTCGCATATGAGATCCTTCTCCTCATTCGCTCGATGAATGCAGGCGAGCCACTCGGAACGCGAACCTTTGTCAGTCTCTACTCATTCGTGAGTTCAACGCCCTGATTAGGAAGTCCTCCTTCGCGATCCAACCTACGACCCATCTTCGCATGATTTCGATCAAATTCCATCGGTAAAACCTTCCTGCTGACACAGCACTCTCTGTCCGATCGCGATGACGATCAGGCGATGAATCGCCGGTTTGCTGCCGTGATGCCACTAAGTCGCAAGCGGAGACGTAGGGAGGTACCACCACTATCAGTTATCCCGGCTTCCGTCCGCTTTACGCCCACTGGACGCATCAAGACGCCCAGCCTCGGCGTCCGGGCGAACCTGGAAGACGTGAGAGCTGTCCAGTCTGTCGACGCCTGGTCCCTCGCGTTCGCGTCTGCGAGGGTGGTCGTCATCTCGATCCGACACACACGCAGCGAGCCGACGCATGAGCGACGCCGACGACATCGTGACGTACAACAGGAAGGCCTGGGATCGCCAGGTCGAGCGGGGGAATCGGTGGACGGTGCCGGTGGGGGTTGAAGAGGTCGAGCGAGCCAGGCAGGGCGACTGGCAGGTCGTGCTGACGCCGACGAAGAAGGTGCCCGACGACTGGTTCCCCCCCCTGCCCGGCCTCGACGTGCTCTGCCTGGCCAGCGGCGGCGGGCAGCAGGGGCCGATCCTGGCGGCGGCCGGGGCGAACGTCACGGTCTTCGACAACAGCCCGAACCAGCTCGCCCGGGACAGGGGCGTCGCCGACCGCGAGGGTCTACACATCGCGACCGTCCAGGGGGATATGGCCGACCTCTCGGCCTTCCCCGACGCCCGCTTCGACCTCATCGTCCACCCCGTCTCGAACGTCTTCGCCCCCGACGTGAAGCCCGTCTGGTGCGAGGCCTTCCGCGTCCTACGCCCGAGGGGCTCGATGCTCGCCGGCTTCATGAACCCGGTGCATTACCTCTTCGACTTCTTCGAGATGGAGAAGGGTCATCTCCGCGTCGCGCACCGGATCCCCTACTCCGATTTGGAGAGCCTGGACGCCGAGGCCCGCGCGAAGCTCGAGGCCGACGACGCCCCCTGGGAGTTCGGCCACACGCTCGACGACCAGATCGGCGGCCAGCTCGCGGCCGGGTTCCTGCTCGCGGGCCTGTACGAGGACGTCGACCCCGACAACGTCCTCGGCCGGCACATCCCCTCGTTCCTCGCCACGAGGGCGATCAAGCCGAGGTGATGCCTGTCGGCGGTTGGTGACGCCCCCGCCATTCTTCGCGGCAAGCCCCTTGAGGTTCCGGGGCCACGATTCGACAGAGGTCATCACGAACAGCCTGGTCGGCTGCACCAACAGGCGTCAATCGCGGAACGGGAGGCCAGTGACGGTCGCTCGAGAGTGTTCCGGCGGAAGCACTTCTCCCGGATCTGCCGGGCATGTTGTCGTTAAGCGGCGCCCTCGTCAAAGGTTGCGGGCGATGATGCCGGGTATGGTGCCGAGCGGCCGAGGTACTGGCATGGGGAAGCATATCTTGCTCGTGGAGGACGACGCGAGCCTGGCGAGGTCGATGATCGACGGCCTGACCGACGAGGGCTTCGTCGTCGACCACGCGGCCGAGGGCGATGCCGCCCACCCTGTTCTCGATCGCATCGACCTCTCTTCATGGGCCTCCGAGCACCTCCGCGCCTGGTCGACCCACGACCGGGGCCCCGACCTCCGCTTCATCACCGAGGCAGCCGACGCCAGTGTTCCGTTGATCCGGGCCCACCCTCCCTCCTCGGCCAATTCCTCGGCAACCTCCCGGAGAACGCCTGCAAATACATCGATCCCGGCACCCCGATCGTCGTCCGCGTCGGTTCCTCTCCCGACTCCGCTTCGCTCTCCGTCGAGGACCTCGGCACCGGTATCTCCGCCGCCGACCTCCCGCGCATCTTCGAGCCCTTCTACCGCTCCGAATCCGCCCGCAAGCTCGGCCACTCGGGCGTGGGCCTCGCCGTCGCCCACCGCATCGCCGCCCTCCACGCCGGCCGCCTCACCGCCACCAGCACCCCCGCCCACGGCAGCCGCTTCGAGCTACGCTTGCCCCTGGCCGATGAAGACCGTGCGTCTCCCGCCAAGCACCCCGAGTCCTTCATTCCAAATACCACTTAATACCAAAAATCTTAAGATATATTAATCCGAATTATATCTTAACAATCAACAAAATCATTTTATTCGAAAGGGCGCAACTCGCCTCCCGCCGCGCCGCGACACTTCGATGGGAATGCCGGGTGGCCGCGACTGGGCAGTCGGGCTCGCGCAGCGACGCGAGGCCAACTGGAGTCTGCTCGGCCGAGACCGGAGGCCGTCCGCGTCGTCCCCGGCCGAGCCAAGGCGCCGACCGCTCTTATCACGTGGCTTCTTCATATTTAAGGGTGGCCCAGGTTGGCACAACCTGGGTCGCGCAGCGACAAGAGGTCAACCGCAATAGCCCCGGCTGAAACCGGAGGCCATTTGCGTCCTTATCGGTCAAATCGCGGCGACTTGAAACGACGAGTGGCCGACCGCAAACCCCGTCCGATTCTTCGTTTCCGGGTGGCCCCGATTGTCCCAGTCGCGGCCTCTGTGAGAGCAAGGAGGGATGAATAAAAGAGGGGGCGATCACGCGTCGTTTTCGAAGGAAACAATTCGACCGGGCATCTCGACTCGGCCGAAAAGCCGCGGTCGGCCTCTGGTGAGGGCCGGGGTCATCACGAAGAACCTCTTGTCGCTGCGCGACCCAGGTTGTACCAACCTGGGCCACCCGAAACATGGTAATTCGGCCGAGGTTTTCGGGCATTCCCTCGGCGTATCCCGAGCCTGCGGATCGGCAGAAAACCGTGAACGACCTCTCCATTCGGCCGGTGCCTATTACAGTTGGCCTCGCGTCGCTGCGCGAGCCCGTTTGCCCAGTCGCGGCCCCTCGCAATCCCCATCGAAGTGTCGCGGCGCAGCGGGAGGCGAGTTACACCCTGTTCCAAATCTGCCCACAATAGGCATCAGTCGAACATATTGGGAACCTTCGCCCAGCTAGTTTCATCGACTCGGCGAGAAGACGCATCGCCGACGAAACGACGTTGACGGCCCCATCCGTGTAGCCGGCCAGGGAGAGCTGGAAGAGCGTGAAATACGATCTCCAGCCAATGGATCGCCTTCCACCTTGACTCATAATCATGCCGCAGATCCGTCGGTTCTCTCAAGCCGTGTGGGAGGCGGCCTGGGAGATGAGGGCGGTCAGGACTTCGAAGTTGATCGGCTTGACGAGGTGGTGGTCGAAGCCGGCGTCATAGGCTCTCTGGACGTCGTCGGCGCTGCCGTAGCCGGTGACAGCGACGAGCATCACGCCGCCGAGGGCGGGCTCGCGGCGGAGGCGACGGGCAAGCTCGTAGCCGTCGAGGCCGGGGAGGCCGATGTCGGAGAAGACCACCTGGGGGTGGAAATCCGGGGCGTCCGCCAGGGCCGTCTTGCCGTCGTAGGCGACGTGAAGCTCGTGCCCATCGAGCCGGAGGATCTGGGCCATCAGGTCGGCGGCGTCGCGGTTGTCCTCGACCACGAGCACCCGCAGCGATCGTGGGGGCGGGGGCGGGGAATCGGGCGCCTCGATCACGTCGGGCGACGGCGAGACGCCGGCCGTCGCGGCTGTCGAGGGAGTGCCCGAGGCCGACGAGGACGATTCACCCGACGATGAAGTCGAAACTCCACCCGAGGCCGAGGCCTCACGCGTGAACGAAGCCGAGGCCTCGTCCAGCGGGAGCCGGATGAGCATCTCGGTGCCGGTGCCGGGGCCTTCGCTGAGGGCCTCGACGGTGCCGCCGTGCAGCTCGACCAGGCGCTTGACGATCGTCAGGCCGATGCCGAGCCCCCCTTGCGAGCGGTCGAGCGTGCGGTCGGCCTGGGCGAAGAGGTCGAAGATCCTGGGCAGGATCCGGGGGTCGATGCCCACGCCGTCGTCGCGGATCCGGACGACCGCCTCCGAGGGCCTCCGCTCGACCGAGAGCCGGATCGTCCCCCCGCGCTCGGTGTACTTCGACGCGTTGGCGAGCAGGTTCGTCACGACCTGCTCGATCCGCGTGGGGTCGGCCCGGATCATGAGGGGGGAGTCGGGCAGGTCGGCGAGGAACGACTGCCCCCTTCCCTTCATCGTGGGGACGACCGAACGCGCAGCGTCGCGAGCGGCCGCGACGAGCTCGACGGGCTCGGTGCGCAGCTCGATCCGGCCCCGCGTGATCCTGGCGACGTCAAGCAGGTCCTCGATGAGCCGGGACATGTGCCCGACCTGGCGGTCGAGGACGTCGCGGACCTCGTCCAGGCCGGAGTCTCCCGCCTTGAGCCGACGCATCAGGCCGACGGAGTTGCGGATCGGGGCCAGCGGGTTGCGCAGCTCGTGGGCGAGCATCGCGAGGAACTCGTCCTTGCGGCGGTCGGCGTCGTCGCGCTCGCCGAGCAGGTCGCGGACCTGGAACTGCCGCCTGCGGGCGCGGATCCCCGAGCGCACGGCCGTGACGAGCGCCTCGATGCTCAGCGGACGGGCGAGCACCGTGACGTTGCCCAGGAGCTCGGCGGCCCGGACCCGCTTACCCCCCGGCTTCCCCACGATGATGATGGGCAGGTCCGACCAGGCCGGCTGACCTTCCAGGCCGTTTCGGAGGACCTCGGCGTGCGGCAGTTCGAGCCGCTCCTCGGCGACGACGAGCACCTGGGCATCCTCCAGGGCGAAGCAAAGTTCCTCGACGGTGGCGACGACCTCGCACTCGATCCGCGCCGCGACGAGGATATCGCAGGTCAACGGCCCGTCCCTCCCCTGGGCGAGGATGCGGACGGGCCTCGACTCCGAACCCTCGGGATCAGCCATATTCGCCCCCGTGTAACCCCCGAATGACGCCCGATCCCCGGCCGAATCCGGCTGCGAGCGAGGGCGAACCCATCCACTCCCGGCGGCCTCGCCGATCATTCAGGCAATACCGATGCCGATCGCCAATTTCCCTCCTCTTTGGCCGACGCGCCGCGGCCGGCTCGCCGTTATGAAGGAATACGGACAGCCAGGCCCCGGCTTGCCTCCGCAGGAGAGGAGGCGGCGTGCGACCGGACGAGCCGCCCCGCCGAGTCGCATGCCAACCGCGGCGAGCCCGGGCAGGCCGGACGGCGAGCCATTCGATCCGGGCGCCACCGCCCGGCCCTGGGTCCGCGAGACCAGGGGCTGGCCTCCTCGAGCCAGCTTCGGGTCGACACCCTCGCGTTGCCCCGAAAGGGCCCACGCCGAGCCTCGCGCGTACGACGATCGGCGCCCGGTTGCCGATCGCAGCCCGCCGGCCGTCGCCGTCGGTCGGGGCTCGGCGGTCCGATGCAATCAAGGCGAGATGGGACCATGAAAGGCGGGAGAACATCGGGCCGGGCCGGGATCCGACGGCACCCGACGTCGCGCGACGCGACAGGATCACGCCCGGGACGCGTGATAGCATTCGGATGCGAGCATATGCAAGACCGCTCCGTCGACCTTATGGTTGAACTTCCGGCCGAAGAGGCAAGGCGAGCGCCTGATTTCGTCGAGGTCTCGGATCGTCAACGTCTTCGGGCCCGGCCCGAGGGAGAGTCGCCCGCATTGCTGGTCCACCGTCTCGGCGAAGGGCCCGTTCATGATGAGTCCCTGGAAGAACGTCTCATCCGGGCAGAAGGAAAACCGCAAGGACTTCGCGACGGCCCTGCTGAGCGGGGTCGTCGTCGCCCACTCGCAGAACGACCTCGTCAGCATGTGCCAGGTCGACCCTTTCCATTCCAGGTTGAGCTCGCTCGGGAACGGGAGCCGCAGCGGGGTGCGGTGGACCTTGCCGCCGAATTCGAGGTAGATCCGACGTCCGAGGTGGGGGCTGTCGCGCTCCTCCTCGGCGAGGCTCTCGAACGACGCGCATTGGATGTGGTTGGACGTGCTCGCCCCGAGGGATTCGCGGATCTGATCGATCGGCTTGATCGGATAGTCCTGCCCGGTGAGATTGATCCAGCGCTGCCAATCCCCGACTTCCGAGAGCATGAGCCGCATCGCCTCGAGTTCCGCGGTCACCACGGACCAGCGCGACCCGACGAGCGAGCGGCGAGGGAGCCAGCGAACGTTCCCGGCATCTCCCACGATGGCGCGGATCTTCGAGGCGAAGGAGTCGGGCGATTTCGCATCGACGTGGATGCAGAACGCGTCGTCCTCCGAGTAGATCGCCTTCCATAGCCATCGGAATTGCACGGGCTCATGACGGACCATGATGAAATACGATATCGCCATCAAATCACTCCCGGATGATTCGCCCGGCCATTCGAAGTGATCCGACCGGTCGGATACGCGACTTCGTCGCCGGGCGATCCGCCGCGATCCCCCGAGCCTTCGTCGGTTTCGCCCCGTTGCGGCGATGGGCCCACCGCGTCGGTCCCCGCTCGCGCGGAGGATGGCCTGAGGATGGCTCGGGAGCCGCGTCAATCTGGAGGATGTAGGCCCGAGGATACGACGACCCATCGTCGGGCGTCCCCCTCCTGTTAATATGCAACGACCATCTATGAAACAACTTTTTTGTTTGTAAATTTATTTTTTTAAAATATATCACTCCGCTGTATCCCAAGCCTGCTCGACGCAATATCTTGCGATCGGCCCGATTACGCCCCCATATCAGGGGGTCGGCATCCGAGCGATGCCTGAGGCCGACATCGGCGTGCGGGGCCACGCCGACGCCCCTTCCCGTTCGCCGCCTTCGCTTCGGCCGATATCCCGGAGAGCCGGAGAGCAAGCCCTCGGCCCTGGCCACGTTGCCGGCGTGGCGGGGGAATCGGGGCCTTCGCCCAGGAAGGGGCCATGAACCGTGGGGATTCGCCCCCGGCGGAAATGCCGACGGGCCCCACGAGCCCGATGGCTCGGGGCCCGTCCCGGCCTCACACTTGCGAGCGATATCCGCGAGGGCATGGGCCCTCGGGCGGGCCTTTTCCCGGGGAGTCCTGCCGCCCCGAGGCCTCGATGTTCCGTCGGCAGGGGCAGGCCTTGGCGAGGCTCCCGAATGGATCGAGCCGCCTCCCCTGGTATCATCGGGCACGAAGCGGACGATTCAGCAACGGGAGGCGTACGGATGGACGGGCGAATTCGGCTGTTGGCGGCGTGTTGGGCCTTCGCGATCGGGATGGTCTCGGGCCTGGAACGGATCGAGGCGCAAACGCTCGAGGCGACGAAGAAACCCGCCGCCGGCGCCACCAAATCCGCTACCAAATCGGCCGCTAAGCCGGCGAGGCCCCCGGGGACGCCGAAGACAGCCGCGCCCGCGAAGGCCGCGACCCCCGGCAAGGGGCCGCGACGGCGAAGGCCGCGACGACTCTCAGGCCCTCGGCGGCCGACCCCTCGATCCCGCGCTCGGCGGTGGCCTTCGGGTTCGGGGGCAAGGTCGGGCCGAGGGAACCTGGCTACGTCCCCGGCTTCGAGTCGTACCGGCTCAGGTACAGCCCCGGCGACTGGTCGGGGACCAGGATCATCATCACGAGCGCCTGGGGCGACAAGGATCCGGCGTACTACTGGAACTGGCCGGACGGCTCCAACGTCCGCGCCTCCGAGGTCTACCGCGACGATGTCGGCGACTACTTCATCTACTCGCTCGCGACCACGCACAAGGCCGACTGGGTCGTCGCCAACTTCCGCTACACCCGGCGCGACGGCCGCAACGGCGTCGCGGGCGCGATCATCCCCTACGCCGGCAAGGCGAAGATCCCGCAGGAGACGGTCGAGGCCCTCGGCTTCGGCGGCAGGCTCGGGCCCGACGACGAGGGGTACGTCCCCGAATACGACTCGTACAGGCTCCGCTTCGGCCCCGGCGACTGGTCGGGGACGAAGATGACCCTCGCGATGACCTGGGGCGAGGGCAACGACGCCCGCGACCACTGGGGCCACCTCGACAAGGGGCAGACCCGCGTCTCCGACGTCAGGCGCGACGCCAAGGGGTTCTACTTCGTCTACTCGCTGCAAGCGATCGGCCATTCGCGCTGGTGCGCCTCCCTCTTCCGCTTCACGAGGAAGGACGGCCGGCAGGGGGTCGCCCAGGCCCTCTTCAACCATGCCGGGGCCCTGCCCGCGCCGAGGCCCGTCGGCCAGCCCGAGGGTTTCCCGAGCCCCCCGCCGCCCCCCGCGCCGAAGCTGACCAGGCCCAGCCCGCGGGCCCTCGCCGCCGCGAGGCCGACGAAGGCCGACCTCGACTACCTCCGCAAGCTCACCGGCGAATTCCGGGACGCGGACCTCGCCGACTTCGCCGAGACGACGAGCCTCGACCTCACCGACAAGCCGATCGACGACGAGGGCGCCGTCCACCTGCGGGGCCTGAAGCGGCTCCGGACCCTCAAGCTGCGGAACACGCGCGTCGGCGACGCCGGCCTGGAGAACCTCGGGGCGCTCGACGACCTCCGAGACCTCGACCTGATCGCCACCCCCACGACCGACGCCGGGCTCAAGGTCGTCGCCAGGCTCCCCGACCTCATGACGCTCAACATCGACCAGACGCAGATCACCGACGAGGGCCTCCGCACGATCCGCAAGCTCGCGAACCTGGAAGTCCTCACGCTCGTCGGCTCCGATGTCGGCGACCCCGGCCTGGCGGCGCTCAAGGGGCACCCGAAGCTCCGGACGCTGGCCCTGGGGCGAGACCCCGCGTACGTCGACGGCCCGATCACCGACGCCGGCATGGCCTCGCTGCGCGAGATCCCGAACCTCGAGAGCCTCTCCATGCCCTTCCTCGGGATCGGCGACGAGGGCCTGGCGAGGCTCAAGGGGATGCCCCAGCTCGCCCTGCTCGACGTCTCGCACACGAAGGTCACCGACGCCGGCCTCGCGCACCTGAAGACGTTCCCCAGGCTGCGCCAGCTCGAGATCGATTCCCTCCCCCTGACCGCCGCCGGCCTGGCGAACCTGAAGGACGTGCCCGCGCTGAGGTACCTCTTCCTCGGCTACTCCGACCTCGACGAGGCGGCGATGGCCCAGCTCTCCCCGCTCAAGGAGCTGGAGATCCTGATGATCACCAAGGCGAACGTCAGCGACGCGGGCGTCGCCCACCTGGCCGGCCTGACGAACCTGAACCAGCTCCAGCTCCCCGACAACAAGATCACCGGCATCGGCCTGGCGAAGCTCCGGGGCCTGACCAAGCTCAACAAGCTGAACCTGTATTACAACCAGCTCGACGACCCCTCGCTCTCGATCCTCACGAATCTCCCCGACCTCCGCCAGCTCTTCATCTCCGGCGAGCGGATCACCGACGCCGGCCTGGTCCACATCAAGCCCCTGACCGGCCTCCGCTACCTGAACATCTCCTGGACCAAGACCACCGACGCCGGCATCGAGGAGCTGAAAAAAGCCCTCCCCGAGCTCCGCGTCGACCGCGGGGACTTCTGACCTCCCCCGGGCCATCAAACAGGCCGCACCTCGGATCGCAAAGCCCCGGGCCCCACGGCCGGGGCCTCATATTTCACATGCTTGCGTGAACCGACAAGAATCGCGCCGCCGCGAGGGCAATCCCTCGGCATCGATCCGCCACGGCAGGCCCCAGCACATCCGATGGCCCTACCGCATCGCGAGATGTCGTCAGACACGACATATCACGCACGAACCGCGTACGATTCTTTGTACACCATTATGGCCTCATGATTCCGTAAAACAACGTTTCTTCTTGATGCTAATAAATTTCACATGCTTGTATTGCAAGCAGGAACAGGCTAGGCTTGGAGGCGCCGAATGGGCTCCCACGGAATCGGTAGCCCCGCACGACCCTGGACCTCGCCGAAGATGCCCGCGGCCCAGGGGGCCGATTCATTGATTATGCTCCGGCAGCGTCTGACTCGCTCGCTCACGTATCGATTGTGAATCTCGCAGTATTAAAGCGGGATGACGAATGCCGGCCTTCGGTCCCGGGGCGAGCGGCATCGTCCTCTCTTGCTCCGCTCGGGGAGCTGGCCCTATCGTCTGACGTGACTGCTCCCTGCGCGCACAAAAGCAGGTCACACCATCCGATCCCCGATCGGATCGGGTGCGGTCTTCGTATCGTCGCCGTCGTTCTGAATCGAAGAAATCCTAGACTTCGACTTATACCTAGCCGGGCATCGTGGTCGCCACTTTATCGAGTGTCGACCTGGATCCTCGCGAATCGTATGGGCCGAGCCCTGCCCGTCCATCGTTCAACGTAATCCGATGAGTTGTAAGCCCTCGGAGTCGAGTCTTACCTCGAGTTGCCAGGCCCCGAGAATCACCCCCGCTGGACGCCTTAAGGAGGTAAGTACCATGAGCGATCCGAACCCGTCGAACCAAGCCGACCCCGATAATGGACAGGAGCCTCACATCACCGATGATCAAACGCTACTGAAAGAGGAACGTGAGGCGATCGGGATCCGACGGGAGTTCGCTTATTCCCATAAAGGCAAGGATCACGAGATTGCCGAGGATCTCATCGGACTCTCGCTCTCCGGGGGTGGGTTGCGTTCGGCAACCTTCAATTTGGGCCTGATTCAAGCATTGCAGAAGAACAAATTCTTTAAGCACATCGACTATCTCATAACGATTTCGGGCGGCGGATACATAGGCTCGCACCTCGCCCATCAGGCGGCGATAAAATCGGCCGAGGTGGAAAAAGAATCGATCAGGCCCGCGGGCGCGACGAAGGCGGTTGAGGCGGCGGCGCTCCGGCCGACGACGCACCAACCGACCTCAGCCTTCGAGGCGTCGACGCTCCAGGTGCCGACACTCCAACCGACGACTTACCAGGCGACGACGCACCGACCGGCCGAGGTCGTCGAGGCGACGACGCTCCAGGCGACGGCGGATGCGCGCGACCAAAGCGATCGCGAATCCATCGGGGTTGACAACTGGTTCCCATACCACGTGGGTGAGGGAGGGAAGCAGCACCAGAGGATCCTCGATTTCTTCAGCCAGGGCAATTACCTCGAGCGATCGACCCAGTTCGTGTCCGTGTGGATACCCGGCACGATCCTCAACCTGCTGACCCTCCTGAGCCTGCTGATCACGCTGTCGGCGCTCGCAGCCTTCGCCTTCCGGGTCATCGACTACCCCGCTGTCGACCTCGGTATGCGATACCTGAGCCGCAATGTGCTACTCTTCTTCCACTGGCTGAATCTCGATTACATCGAGGACGGCGCGAGTCGCTGGTCCCTCAACGCAAAAGTATCAATTATCCTATTGATTGTTTTATTTCCGATAATATTACTGCATCTAAAAAGCCGCTGGGAGCGCCTGCTGAATCAATCGGCCACGACGGCCTTGATGCGTTCCGTTGGGCATCCGAGGTCTCGCCACTTCCTGATGCGATTCGCCGGGACCATCCCGTGGCCATACTTTATTTTCTGGCTGTCGCTCTGCGGGATACAGTTACTCGACTGGCCCAGGAATTCCGAGATTGACGAAGGATTCGATGCCATCAATGAGGTTTGCATAAGGCCGATAGCCGACGAAGACGAGTCGGTTGAAGAATACAGGCGGGACGAGGAGGTCCATCGACTCAAGACGGTCATTGCACAGGCCCAGGTCGTCAGCTCCGAGATCTATGTTTCGCCGCGACTCGTAAAGCTCAACGACGAGGCCGGCAGGCGTGGCGAGATCCTGCTCTATCTCGTTTCGGGAGACCTGGACCGATATCGATTTGCGCTCCCCCTGCTCGACAAGCTCCTGGACGAGCAAGATGGCAAGAAATACGACTACCTCTCGGATGAGAGCCTGAAGGCGGAAGTCAAGGAGAGCATCCCGAAGGCCATCGAGAACTTCGAAAAGTCCCTCTCCGACCTCAAAGTTCAAGCCGGAGATCAACTCCCCCTAGAGCCATCCGTCCATGATCTCGATCTGAAGAATGTCCTGGCCGAGAGGCTCATCCTCGCGCGTGTCGTCGAGATCAATGGTTTGATCATCACCGACCTCCTTCGCGCGATGCTGCCGGCCGTCTTATGCGGCACCTGTTACCTCGGCCTGGTCTCCTACCGGCACCTGATCCAGAACAAGGAGATCGGCCAGGCCTGCGGGCGCCACCCCGGCGACGTCATTTCGAAGCTCTGGGGGCTCTGCTGGATACTCACCGGCCTCGGATTCATCCTCACGCTCACCAACGGCGACACCGACATCGGCTTCCTCAAGTATCTCATGCCGAGCGTCCCCGGGGTGCAGACGATCGCCGATCCCGTGACCGGTGCCGTGTCGGGCGCGCGAATGACCCTTTCCGGCGCGCTCGCCTTCCTCCGCTCGATCATCTTCACCGTGCCGGCCCTCTTCACGACGCTGCTCGCGATGGTCCCGATCGTCTCGCGGGCCCAGTTCATGCGGAGTGCCGAGCAGCCGAAGGATCCCGCGCGTGGCCGGCTTTTCCGGATGGTCGTCGGCTCGGTCGTCGTCGTGCTGCCGCTCTCCGCCTTCGCCTTCCTCGCTCGCGAGAATGTCTCGGGAACGGCCCCGCCCAACCCGGCCTCCAAGAAATCTCCGGTCGAATCGTCCATGGCGACGCTCGTGCCGACACTCTGGGGTCAATGGTCCGGCTCCAGGTCGGAGGCCGGGAATACCCTCGTCGGTGGGACCTCGCGTCAAGTCGCGCGCCTGGCCTTCTGCACCGGCTCACCTTTCCTGACCCGGGCCTACCTGATCGAGAACGACCAGATCGTGAGGCTCCTGGTCCTGCTGGTCTGCGGCCTGACGTTCGCGTTCCTGGCGTCGGTCGTGGACCTCAACCGCACGTCGATCCACACCTTCTACAGGGACCGCCTCTACGAGGCGTACTTCGCGGAGTCCCCCAACGAGCCCCGCCGCGACATCCCGCTGCACGAGCAGGACGGGAGTCGGGTCGCATTCCCCCTGCACATCATCGCGGCGACCCTGAACCAATTCCACGCCACGGACGAGAGGAAGAAGCATCAGCACAACTTCATTTTTTCGCGACTCTATTGCGGCTCGGAGCCGACCGGATATTGCCGAACCGAGCACTATCTCGGCGGGGGAGACCTGGCCGACGCCGTCGCGATCTCGGGGGCCGCGATCAGCCCGGTGCAGGCCAAGTCGCTCATGACTCGCGTCGTCATGCTCGTGCTCAACATGAGGCTGGGCCAGTGGTATCCCAACCCCGACCCCGAACACCGGAACAAGTACCCGTCCAGGCCGAAGGTCGGACGGATCTTGTGGGAGCACCGCCAACTGCTCCTGCCGTTCCTCATGCGACATCCTCAGTACACCCGGGATAAGCCCGGGTCGGGAGCTGGACCGGGTGTATCGCCTGACGATGGAGGATCTGGTCCGCACCTCTCACAAGGAGGCGACTCGCGTCAAAGGGGGTCGGAGGTGGATGCGTCCCCGCCGGAACACCCAACAGCCTGCGACGAGGATTCCACGGCTTCGCCCAGAGCATCGATCGTGAAGGAACTCCATCCTTTCTGCTTCCTCTCGGATGGGGCCCACTATGACAACCTGGGTATCGAACTGTTGCTCCAGCGTCGATGTCGGCTGATGATCGTGTCCGACGTTTCGCATGATCCCAAATATTCATGCGAGGACCTCGTGGCCGTATTCCGTCGCGCCTCGGCCCTCAAGGGGATCACGTTCACCTCGATCTCCATGAGCCGAGTGCGCGAAACGCTCAATCTCACGAAGATCGATCCCCATCCGGATCCCGACCCTCGGCTCGATCCCTTCCATTTCCGAAGCGAGGACCCCGAGGCCCTGGCCAAGACGCTCCGCGCCCGGCTGGCGAACGAGAATTTCCTGGTCGGCCGCGTCGACTACACCGAGTCCTCCACTGTCGGCCCTAACCAGGGGATACTGATCCTCATCAAGCCGACCCTCACGCTGGAGCTGGCGGACAACACGGCCCTGATCCAGTATTTCCTCGAGAATTCCAACTTCCCCCACGACACCGACCTCGACCAGATTTACGACGAGGCGAGGGTGGAGGCCTATCGCCAGCTCGGCGAATGCATCGGAAATGCATTCAGCCAGCTCCTGCAATCCCCAGGAGATGACCCCGAGCATGCCGATGACCCCGTTATTGCGAGGGGCACCCTCCTGGGGAAAGTCGAATCGCTTTGCCGGTTGATCCCTACCCCAGGACACCGAAGCGGACACGCGAAGGATCCGGGGCCGAAACCCGAGTCGCATACGGCCGTTGAGGTCGAGAATTACGTGGTCGATACCATCAACTTCGTCGACGTACTCCAGGCCCTCGGTCCTCTCGATGAACCCCGGCTCGACCTTCAATACTCCGCGGAACACATGTTCGACGACACGCAAGCGGACCGGGCTTGTTCCGACCTGGCGCCCCAGGTCGAGTCTTCGGACGGGGATGCCATGCTTGGCAGTGATAGCCCTTCGGTCGAGTCCGATGGATCAGCGGCGGCGCAGGGCGAGCAAGCGGCCGTTCCACCGGGTGATCACTCCGCGATCCGACCGGAAGAAAGCAAGACCGGCGTGATCGGCGATGAGTCCGGGACGGGTGGATAGACCGACGATGCCAGGCCGATTGATAAGCCGGTCAGACCAACTTGACGTTCATACCCGGAATTTCATGGGCAAGTGGCCTTTATCTCGGCCTCCCATCTTTCGGACATGTGCCCATCCCGCGACGAGCCTCGATCTGATGCGAAGGATCGCCGGGGACCGCGAACCGGCCGGGCAATCGGCCTCAAACCTCCTGTCGCTGCGTCCCGATTATTAAAAAACATATAATAAAATTAGACGTTTTCATGCTTAAACTCGTCTTTCGGAGCCTACGTACGGGATCGAGAGGCACAAGGCTGCGGCGTCATCGGCCGATGCTGCCGCGTTTCAGGTGGTCGCGGAAGGCTTGCAGGAGGCGGCTCTGGAAGCGGTAGGGGTTCCAGGCGACGGCGATGGTGCGCGTGGGCCTGGGGCGGGTGAGGGAGCGGTAGATGCGGCGGTCGCTCTGGTCGCGGAGGCGGGCCATCGCGGGGATCATCGAGACGCCGTGGGAGAGGGAGACGAGCTCCTGGACCATCGCCAGCTGGCTCGTGCGCTCGACGGCCACCGGCTGAAACGAGCGCTGGCGGCAGAAGGAGACGATGTTCTCGGAGAGGCAATGGGCTTCGTCCAGCAGGACGAAGGGGTATGGCTCCACGTCGTCGAGGCGGATCTGCGGACGGGAGGCTAAAGGATGGTCGGGGGGGAGGACGAGGAGGAGCTCCTCCTCGAAGAGGGGCTCGACCTCGAGGTAACGCTCGCGAACCGGCAAGGCGACGATCGCCAGGTCGACCTCGCCTTGCGCGCAGGCCTTCAGGAGGGCGTCGGTGGTGTTCTCCTGCACGACGACCGTTGCCTTCGGGTGCGTTGCGGCGAACTGGCCGAGGAGTTCGGGCAGGAAATAGGGCGCGATCGTGGGGATCGCCCCGACGCGGATCCGGCCGGTTTCGCCGTCGTCGGTGAGCTCGGCGCGGGTGTCGTCGAGGATCGTGAGGACCTGCTGGGCCCGCTTCTGGAGCAGGAGACCGGCGTCGGTGAGGGCGACGGATCGGGTCTTGCGCTCGAAGAGCGGGAGGCCGAATTCCTCCTCGAGCCTCTGGATCGAACGGCTGAGCGTCGACTGGGAGACCTCCAGGTCCTCGGCGGCCCTCGTGAAGTTACCCCGGCTCGCGACCCGGAGGAAGTGCCGCAACTGATCCAGTTCCATCCCGAATCTCCAGGCCCGTGATCATGCACCCCAGGCATGATACCGATCCGCGAGACGCATTGGACCAGCCATTAGCCTCTTGCGATACTGCAACGCGTCGCCGACGATTCAGCGAGCCAGGGGTCTGGCCCGGTTCCTCGTCCGGATGATCGTCGCCGCGCGCCGGCCGTCGTCGCCCTTCGACGATGCGCCCCGGAAGAGACGCGAGGTCGGCCGGACCCGACCCGTCGGCGAGCCGTCCCGGCAGCAGAGAACGAACTTCAACAGCCATCTGGGAGGGACTATGAGGACGACTACCCGCCTCGCCCATGCGTTCACGAGCCTCGCGGTGCTCTGCGCCACCGCGCCCGCGATCGCCCACGACTCGCCTCCCGCCGAAGCGGAGGGCCAGGAAGCGGCCCCCGTCTCCAAGTGCCCGGTGACGGGCGCCGTCCGGGCCCTCACCGGCCTCGCCAGGGCCGATGCCCCCGCCTCCGCCCCCGCGCACGGGCCGAAAGGCGACGTCCAGGCCCCGCCGGCCTACGACGCCCCCGCCCCCAAGGCCATGTCGAACCGAGACTGGTGGCCCAACGAGCTGAACCTGCAGATCCTCCACCAGAACTCCCCGAGGAGCAACCCGCTCGGCGAGACCTTCAACTACGCCAAGGAGTTCAAGACCCTCGACATCGAGGCCGTCAAGAAGGACATCCACAAGGCCCTGACGACCTCGCAGGACTGGTGGCCGGCCGACTACGGCCACTACGGCCCCCTCTTCATCCGGATGGCATGGCACAGCGCGGGGACGTACCGGATCGGCGACGGCCGCGGCGGCGCCGGGGACGGCACCCAGCGGTTCGCCCCGCTCAATAGCTGGCCCGACAACGCGAACCTCGACAAGGCCCGCCGGCTCCTCTGGCCGATCAAGCAGAAGTACGGCCGCAAGCTCTCGTGGGCCGACCTCATGATCCTCACGGGGAATTGCGCCCTGGAGTCGATGGGGCTCAAGCCCTTCGGCTTCGCCGGGGGCCGCGAGGACGTCTGGGAGCCGCAGCTCGACGTCAACTGGGGCCCCGAGCGTGAATGGCTCGGCGGCGAACGCTACGACGGCAAGGACATGGAGAAGCCCCTCGGCGCCACGCAGATGGGCCTGATCTACGTCAACCCCGAGGGCCCCAAGGGCAAGCCAGACCCCGTCGCCGCGGCCCACGGCATCCGCCTGACCTTCGGCCGGATGGCCATGACCGATGAGGAGACCGTCGCCCTGATCGCCGGCGGCCATACGTTCGGCAAGGCCCATGGCGCCGCCGACCCGAAGAAGTTCGTCGGCCCCGCCCCCGAAGGCGCGGGGCTGCTCGCCCAGGGGCTCGGCTGGCTCAGCTCGTTCGGCAAGGGCAAGGGGGACGACACGATCACCAGCGGCCTCGAAGGCGCGTGGTCGACCACCCCGACGAAGTGGTCGAACGACTACTTCGACAACCTCTTCGGCTACGAGTGGGAGCTGACCAAGAGCCCCGCCGGCGCCTATCAGTGGAAGCCGAAGGACAAGGCGGGCGACGGCTCCGTCCCCGACGCCCACGACCCGAAGAAGTCGCACGCCCCGATCATGTTCACGACCGACCTCGCCTTGAAGCTGGACCCCGAGTACGGCAAGATCTCCAAGCGGTTCCACGAACACCCCGAGGAGTTCCGCCTCGCCTTCGCCAAGGCCTGGTACAAGCTGACCCACCGCGACATGGGACCACGCCAGCGCCTGCTCGGCTCCAACGTCCCCGAGGCGCAGCTCTGGCAGGATCCGATCCCCGTCGCGAAGGGTACGAAGATCACCGACGAGGACGTCGCGCAGCTCAAGCGTCGGATCGCCGACTCCGGCCTGTCCGTCTCGGAGCTCGTCTCGACCGCCTGGGCCTCGGCGTCGACCTTCCGCGGCTCCGACTATCGCGGCGGCGCCAACGGCGGCCGGATCCGGCTCGAGCCGCAGAAAGACTGGAAGGTCAACGACCCGGCCGACCTCGCCAAGGTCCTCAAGGCCTATGAGAAGATCCAGGGCGACTTCAACGCCGCACAGAAGGACGGCAAGAAGGTCTCGCTGGCCGACCTGATCGTCCTCGGCGGCGGCGTGGGCGTCGAGCAGGCCGCGAAGAAGGCGGGCCGCGAGGTCCGCGTTCCGTTCAGCCCGGGCCGCACCGACGCCTCGCAGGATCAGACCGACGTCAAGTCGTTCGCCGCCCTCGAGCCGATGTCGGACGGCTTCCGCAACTATCTCGGCGACGGCAAGGGCCGCCCGCCCGAGGAGCGCCTCATCGATCGTGCCCAGCTCCTGACCCTCTCGGGCCCCGAGCTCGCCGTCCTCGTCGCCGGCCTGCGGGTCCTGGACGCGAACGCCGGCGACTCCAAGCACGGCGTCTTCACCGAGCGTCCCGGCACGCTGACCAACGACTTCTTCGTGAACCTGCTCGACATGGGCACCGACTGGAAGAAGGCCTCCGACGACGACAACGTCTTCGAGGGCCGCGACCGCCAGTCGGGCAAGGTGAAGTGGACCGCGACGCGGGTCGACCTCGTCTTCGGCTCCAACTCGCAGCTCCGCGCCATCGCCGAGGCCTATGCCTCGAGCGACGCCCAGGACAAGTTCACCGACGACTTCGTCGCCGCCTGGACCAAGGTGATGAACCTCGACCGCTACGACCTCGACCCCGCCTTCACCGAGGGCCCCAAGGCCCTCGCCCAGGCCGGGCAGAAGTGAGCCTCAGAGAGTTAGCCATCCCGGCCCGGTCTACCCTGACCGGGCCTCACCCAACGACGCGACCCAGTTCGTGTAATCCCCGGCAGGCGGCGAACCCCGAGCGGTTCACCGCCTGTCTTCGATTTCGCGGTGACATTGAGGACGCCCCGCGAACCGCCGACCGATCACCCCTGCTGCACACGACCAGCCCGGCCGAAAACCCTGGTTAAGTCAACGTCCCAAGCCACCAAGCGATGGCGTAACCTCTCGGATTCATGTAGACTTTCTGAATGATCCGCGAGCGGCGGTTCTGACCAATCAAAATCCATGGTAAATAAACAAGAATCATGTTGGCGACGCGAGCAAAAACGATAGCAGTCATCTTCGTCGTACCATTGGTCTTAGGCGTCCTCCTGGGGCTTTACAACAAACATCATGCCCCGTTTTTGCATGCTTTCATCTCATCGACAGTGCTTACCGTGACTGTGATTGCGCTGGAACGCTCGAGAGTCGACAGGAATGCGCCTCTCGACTACCTGACAAGCATGGCTTTTGCAGCCCTGTTTTCCACTCAGAACATACCAATAACGTATCGGGTCGGGGTTGAGCTTTTTGTGGTTATCGCGAACTTTCTGATAATTCAATATGCAAGAAGTCTTCGATTTAAACTCCTCAGGCCACGCAAGGATTAAGTTGCCCCGCAGTGATCGACGACATTGATCGTGCTTTTGTGGAGATCCTTCGATAGGGCCGAAAAGAGTCACTCCCTTCCGAAGACGACTCCTCGGATCGTGTGTCAAGCGGATGAAATCCGAAGTCGCCAAGGCCACACGATAGGGTAGTCGCGATTGGAACAATCGGGGTTGCGCAGCGACAAGAGGCCCACCGCAGTCCACCCCGGCCGATCGCCGGACGCCCGCATTGCAATTCTCCTGGCAACCTCGCGGCTCCCGGAAACCTATGTGACTGGCCCATAAGTAGCCCGAACGGGTCTCGGGGTCACGTAGAAATGCAAAGAGAACGTGCCACGACCCCAGCGACACCACCGATAAGCCTTCCCATCGACCCAAGCGATCCCTCCTCTGCCCCAAGGGCTTGATGACCAAGGGCCTTCTTCCGGGTCTCGCCCGAATCCGGACGATCGGCGGCCGGGCGAGGCTTGACCCGTCCAGGTCGACGTCTCGACAATCGTGATAAGTAGGCATTCCCGATTCCCTCCCGGATCGTTGAGGACCGACCTGATGCGCCCCATGCTCAAATTGATGGTGCTCTCGGCCTTGCTCGCCCACGCGGAGGTCGCGGATGCGGCGGGCACGACGCCGGTCATGGTCCAGGATTTCGAGAAGGCGTCGGCGCTGCCTGCGATCTGGGTGGTCAACATCCCGAATGAGAATGCGCAGGTTAGGCTCTCGGCCGAGGCCCCGTTCGGCGGGAAGCAATGCGTCGGGCTCCGCTATCGCTTCAACGCCGAGGGGCCGTTCGAGTACCTGGGGTTGACCAATAAGGTCAACATCCTCGCGCCCGTCCACAAGCTCCGGTTCGCGCTGCTCGGGGACGGCTCCGGCTGCACGTACGGCGTCCGACTCCTGGACGCGAAAGGGGAGACGCACCAGTACGGGACGAACACCGGGCAAGGGGGCCGCATCGACTTCAAGGGGTGGAAGGAAGTCGCCTTCGACCTCGACGCCGGCCACGAGACCTGGGACGGCGACAAGAACGGCAAGATCGACTACCCGATCACCGAGGTCATTTTCAACATCGGCCAGCCGACCGAGGGCGGGAAGAACCTCGCCGCGAAGGGCGAGATCGCGATCGACTCGCTGGTCGTGGACTCCGAGTCGAATGAACATGAGACGCTCGGTAGCCGGATCGCCGTCGGCTCACCGGCCTATGGGGACGACGTCCGGGGGAATGTCCGCATTGCCGTCTCGGCCCCGGGCTTCAAGGAGCTGACGGCCCGGTCGTGGAAGCCGGGGGGGAAATTCGGCGCCGATTCCGTGGTCGCCGCCGTCGAGCTGGACGACAAGGGCGCCGGCTCATTCACCTTCCCCGCCGACCGATACCCGCACGGGCCGATCGCCGTGCGGATCTCCGGGCGGAGCGGCTCGCTCAACGACACCTGCTACCTCCAGCTCTACAACAAGGGCGGGATCTCCTGGAACGAGGGCATCCCCGAGGGGCCGCCGCCCGCGGCGCGGGGGATGACGCTGGCCTTCTCCGATGACTTCCAGGGGCCGCTCTCGATCTCCAGCACCGACCCCAGGGCCACGTACTACGACCACAAGCCGCCGAACGGCGCCCAGGACTTCAGCGCCCACGCCTTCACCGGGCGCGAGGCCCCGGGAAACCCGTTTTTCCAGGTCGATTCGTACCTCCGGATCCGCGCGAGCGATAGACTGCGATCGGCGGGCCTGATCTCGTCGATGAAGAACGACGCCAGCGGCCTGAAGGTCTCCGTGCCGTGCTACTTCGAGGCCCGCTTCCTCGGCCCGAACGCCGTCGGCGCCTGGCCCGGGTTCTGGGTGATGACCGATTACATGAGCGACTACAAGCTCAAGGGGGACAAGACTCCCTGCGACGAGCTCGACATCATCGAGGCCTACGGCGGCGACGGCCCCGGCTCGCCCAACGCCGACGATCGCTACATGATCTCCCCCCATTGCTGGAACCAGGGGGACGCCGGCAAGGCGATCGAGGATCGGGCTTATAAGGGGATGAACAACCCCATCCGGATGCGGAAATTCGGCGTGCCTTCGACCTGGTTCGAGTCGCCCCACACCTACGGCTGCAAGGTCCTCGAAGACGTGACCATCTACTATTGCGACGACGTCGAGGTCGGGCGCCACGACACGCTCCCGATCTGCCGGGAGCGTCCGCTCTTCTTCATGGTCGACCTCGCCACCGGCGGCGGCTGGCCCGTCGACCTCTCCCGCTACGACGGCCGGGCCGATATGTATATCGACTATATCCGTGTCTACAAGAAATGACCGACGCGTGCCGGTGACGTCGCTGGGAGAGTCTTGGGTTCGCATCACCGTCCCACGGCGGATCACCGAGCCCCCTGCCCCATCCCCGGAGAGAATTATGTCCGCGGTTCTGCGAGCCCAAGGAAGAGACTTCGCCCCGGATCGCTTCTGCTCCGGGAGCCCTCTCGAGCCCTGCGCAGCCTTCCGCCGGGGCGAGCCATCCCGACGTTGTGTGTGCGAGAGTTCTCCGGGATCAACCTCGATCTGAGCGACGCCGGCTTCGACGAGTTCCCTCGCCAGGTCGAAGAGGCCACGGCCTTCCTGGGGCCCACAAGGAAGACCTCCTCCGCCTCCGCACTTACCCCGGAATCGAGTCGATGTGCATCGACTTCGGCATCGCCCGCCGAGATGTCTACGTCCAGTGCGACTACTTCCCCCCCCTCGCTGATCCGCCTCGCCGGCGAGCTTGGCCCGGGCATCGAGCTCTCGCAGTACCCCGTCCAGGAGGATGAAGGCCCAACGAGCAATCACACCTGAATTTGATTCCGCTAATCAGTCCCGGAACAGCCTCTTCCGAAGCCCGATCGCCCCGAGGACCATCGACGCCGCCAGCGCCAACGAACCCGGCTCGGGCACGGGCGTCGCCCAGGCCAGGCCCGACTCGAAGGTGACGACGTGGCCCGCGTCCACGACGCTGGTGCCATCGGGCAGCGTGATGTCGTCCAGCGAGAGCGAGAAAGTCCCGGGGGCCATGTCGATGCTGGAATTGCTCTGCGGGAAGCCGCCGTCCATGGTGGACTTGAGGCCCAGGTCGAACGCCGAGGTCCATCCATTCGCATCGACCGGCAGGTTCAGGTAGGCCATGACGTGATAGATCGGCGTGGACCAAGGATTCGACGAGTTGACCACATTCTGGGCCGAGGCGAACCCCTGCTTCACGAACCATGCCGAGATGTCGCTGGAATGGTACGCCGGGTCTCCCCAGGTGCTCTGGTCGTTGAGCTGGATATGCTGATTCCCGATCTGGACATCCAATGTCCCTCCCCTCGGCGAATCAAACAAGGTTCGCGTATAACCCCAGACCGGGCTCAGGTCCATGCCGACGCCGAGTCGGATCGAATCCGGGATCACCCCGTTGGCGTCGGGGCCGATGTGAATCCGGTCGCCGTCCCAGGAGGCCTGGGCGATCGACTGGGCGGGCACGGGGCTCTGGTAGTCGTAAGGCGACGTCCCGGGGTTGCCGACCGAGTACGTCGCGTTCACCTGCAGGAGATTATCGGCCGTGCCGTTCACCCGGGCGTCGGCCGTCCCTCCGGCGTCGACCTTGTAGGCCCCGGGGAACGGGTCGTAGACGCTCGCGTAGGAAAATGTTGTCGAGCCTCGGACGGCTGACTCGGAGTGACTCCCCTGCTCCGAGGACGTCTGGCCCAGCGACTCGACCGAGGTGCTGCCGCCGTTCCAGGACGTGATAGGGTCCGCGTGGAGAACCGGCCCGGCGAAGACCCCGCCCCCGAACCATCCCAGGAAGAAAATCGCCCGGCGCATCCCTGTCCAACCCATGAGATCCATCTCCCAGTCGGTGCATCTCTTCCAAGATTGGGTGCCGTCTCAGACTGATTGGGGGGGATAAAGTTTGTCGCAATTCCTTGGGACCATGTCAACTTGAGATCGGCCGGGGGTTGGACTCTCCCCAGGGCAAGGCGTGCCTCGGCGTGAACCAATGCCACGAATTCCAATCGTTGACGCTTCCTGCCTCGAGTGTCGCGACAGGTCAAGTGCCCCTCGTCAGGGGAGTTCCTCTTCGCTGTCGTCGAGGTCGTAAATGCCGTCAGCCCCCCAGCGCACGGCCTGGAACCGCTCGATATCCCAGAAACGGATCGGCCGCACTCGGTCGGGCCACTCCTCGCGGCCGGGCAGGTCGAACTCGTGGCGGAGGTAGTCGGCCAGGTCGAAGCCGTAATGGATGATATCCGTCTGGTGGACGGAGAAGACCGGGTTCCCGGATTCCTGCGGTTCCTCCGGCATCATGCGGTGGGCGAAGATCGGGATCAGTTTCGGGGCGGCCAGCACGATTTCCTCGCCCCGTCGAAGTGCCTCGGCCATCGTGGCGGGACGCGGGCCCCACTCGTCCAACCAGAACCCGTTTCGCTCGATGTCGAACAGGACGCCGGATCGCGGGATGTCGAGCCATTCTCGAAGCGCGGCCTCATCTCCCGACCGCCAGTCGGGGAATTCAGGCCCCTTCGGGAGCGCCGTCTGGAGGAAATCGCGGAGGTCGGGCGGGAATCGGAAACCGAATCTGCGTTCGGCCGCGACGATCTCGCCATCGGACATGCCCGCATCGAACTCGACCTGCTGAAGTGGTGCCTGTTCCTCGAAAGAATCAGCCTCGAAATCGCGGCCACGTAGTTGCTCGACCAGGTCTTGCCAATCCTTGCGATCCATCATCGGCATGCCTCGAACTCCGGCGTCTCTCAAACCGTCAACGCAACCTCGACGACACTACCGCCCCCCTTATCGTCGCGATAGTGCCGCACGCTCAGAAAAGCTCCAGTTCGCCCCTGCCGAGGGGTCCATGAAACGCTTCGCAACTTCCTGCATTACTCGATCGAATCACAAACGGAAAGAGCAGCATCAATAGCACCCAATAAATTCGAACATTAATATTTTTTAATTTTATGATTCAATTTCAACGGCCATTTGCCCCATCTCCTCCGTATGCACGAACTCCTCCGCGATTGGTTCGGGCGGAGGTATCATTCGGGCGGGTCTCACCTCCCGTTGCGCCACGGTACTTCGATGGGGACGGGCCTCCCTCATCGGGCGGCCGCGATTGTGACGATCGGGGCGATCCGGGAAGGGTGTGACCGCCGGAAAGAGAGCAGTCGACAACGCGTCGCTTTGCGAGTCGGATGTTCCGACGGCTGCCACCCTTGTCGCCTGAGGCGAGTGACGCCCGATCGCTTTGACGAGTTCGCGGATGTGATCCATCCCGGCCCGGTCCTCGAAGCCCGAGTTCGAGGAACCCTCGACACCCAGATGCCGCGAAACCTCGACCGTCTAACGCCTAACGATCGTTCCGAGCCCGTATACATTCACTAGCCGTGTTATCACACTGGCTCCTCCAGTCACCGTGAAAGCCGTCCCTATTGCACGAGGCGAGGATCAGACCATGATGGTCGATATGTTAACTATGGCGATGGTCAACTTATTCGACGGCGCCGGGAAATGCTCAGGCGTTCGACATGCGGAATCTGGATGTACGGAAGCCGGTCATCTGCAACACCCTCAGCCCCGGAGGCGTGAGGTCTCCGCACGAGTTGGGTTGGGTCCGCAAAGGCGGATCACCGCCCAGGCCGGCTACGCTCGAGGCCGGTGCCCTCGTTCACGGGGCTACATCGATTCGGCCGGGAGGACGAACCGAGGCTCGCGTCGACAAAATCGATAGTCCCTGCATGGCGACGGTAACAATAAGATTCGGACGCTCCGGATCGGCGCGAAGGGAGTGGCGTCGCAAGCCTGACGATGATCCTGAGACTCCGTCGCAGCACGAATGATTAGCGACGGAAGTGCGGTAAGTATGGCGAGGTCCGCGACGACGGTGGCCAATTATTCATCAGATCGAAACGGTTTGAGTTGCAACATTCATGACAAATTCTGAATCGCCTTGACGTGTCCGAAATCTTGTCCTAGGAATACCTGTCGGGTTGCCGCTCGAGGTGACTCGCCAGGTATGCCTCCATCTTTACCCTGACGACCGTGTCGGGGAAACTGCACCCCGGCCCGGCCCTTCTCTGGCCGGGCCGGGGCGCCCATCACTCCGCTCGCCTTCGCGGCATCGGGCCCACGGGCGGAAGCCCGTCGAGAATGCTCGTCGGCAGGCCTCGGGGCGATCGGGGCGAGGATCGGCGCCTCGGCTCGAATCCCGCCAGGCGGGCTCAGCCGCCGACGGTGCGGCCGATGATGTAGCAGATGCCGATGAGGAAGGCCCCGACGACGACCGCCACGGCCATGTTGCCCTTGCGGATCTCCTCGGCG
Organism: Singulisphaera chitinilytica; assembly: GCF_049331405.1. Lineage (NCBI taxonomy): Bacteria > Pseudomonadati > Planctomycetota > Planctomycetia > Isosphaerales > Isosphaeraceae > Singulisphaera > Singulisphaera chitinilytica. Next base: position 1,804,433 of record NZ_CP186274.1, on the reverse strand, counting down.
AAATCCACCTTGGTCTCGATCAGGTCGAAGAGCTTGTAGCCGAAGGCGCTCAGCAGGACTCCGAGCGTGCCGTACAGGGCCGAGAAGGCGAGGTTCATCCACATGGGGGAAGTCACTCTCAAGGGTTGATGAGGGTCGGGGCTTCGGCGAAAGGACGGATGTGGGCCGAGCGGCGCAGCGTCGACGAGGCGAAGAAGCCGCCGCAGTCGTCGCGAAAGGCGCAACGGCCGCACTCCTCGAGGTACTCGTTCTTCCAGTCGGAGATGCTCTTGCGGGCGATCGGCCAGAGGACCCGGTCGAGCACGCAGAGCTGGTGGTTGTATATCGACACGTGCATCCCGTTTCGCTGGAGATGCGAAGCTGCCTCGACGAGTTGGGGCTGGTAGTCGACGGGGTCGACCCAGAGGGCCTCCAGATTCATCTTCACGAAGCCCATCATCTCCAGGCCCATCAGCGCGACGTGATCCACGAACGGGAGATTGCGGGCGATGAACCGGGCGAGCTGCGGCAGGCGGTCGACGGTCTGCCGGTGCAAGACGACCCGGATCTCGACCGGGACCCCGCAGCGCCCGAGGTTCATGATCCCCCGGATCGTCTGGTCGAACGCCCCCTCGGCCTGCACCACGAGGTCGTGCCGGTGGGGGACGTCGGAATAGAGCGGGATGCCGATCATCAGGTCGGGATGCCCGATCGCGGCGACCTCGCGCGCGAGCGAGAGGTAGTTGAACAGCCGCCCGTTCGAGAGCATGTGCACCGAGGTGTCGGGCAGCCAATCGCGGCAGGAGCGGAGGATCTCGAGCAGGCCGTCGCCCAGCAGGGTCGGCTCGCCGCCGGTGATCCCCAGCTCCCTCGTCTCGGGGGACATCAGGGGGATCGCCTCGAGATAGGCGTCGACGAGGTGGTCGTCGAGGGCCGCCTTGGGGGGCTGCGAGCACATCACGCAATAGCTATTGCAGCGCTCGGTCAGCAGCATGGCGTTGCTGTTGGCGTTGCGCCGGTACATGACCCAGAGGTCCCCCGAGCGGGGGCTGATCCGGATGATGTCGCCGTCGTCGAGGTATTGCAAGGGCCCCGGGATCGCCCAGGCGTCGGGCGTGGGGGGCTCGGAGCCCTCGGCGTGGAGATGGCCGAGGTAACCGGGTTTCGCGCGGCCTCCCTCATCGATGAAGTGGACCTCGCGGCTCGGATCCGGCGGGCGGCCCGAGTCGCCGCGCGAGACCCTGGCGACGAAGGGCTCGGCGTCGATGCGGCGGGGGAGTCGGGCGTGGAGCTTGATCATCGGTCGGGCGTCCCTCTTCCCTTCCTGGTCAGATCCAGGCCTTGAGGACCGCGGCCGCGCGCCCGTCGTCCTCGATGAGGCGGATCAGGTGTCGCATGACGCCCATATTCTTGCGGCAGAAGCCGCTCGACGGCTTGAACCCGACGGCGTCCCCCTGGGTCGCGTGGTGGTAGACGGGGTCGCTGCCGCAGTAGGGCTGGAAGCCGCAGTCGACGCACATCGGCATCCCCTCGGTCATCGTCCCGGAGAGGACGTCCAGGAGCGTGTCGGAGAGCATCACGTCGTCGAAGCTGTCCGTCATCAGGTTCCCGAGCCGGAAGCGGCGGTCGCCGGTCTCGGCGAGCATCCTGGCCTCGTCGGAGGCATAGATGTCGCCGTCATAATTGAAGATCAGCCCCGAGATGCCGATGCCCGCCGGCGACTGCAGGTCGACATACGCGGCCGGATAGGGGGTGAGCATCTTGCGGAGGATCAGGCTCGAATATTCCTCGCGGAAGGGGACGCCGCGATGGTTAAGCTCGATGATGTAGTCGAGGGTCGTGCGATAGAAGGCGAGCCACTCGTCGACGGTGTACTTGCGGACGAGCCCCGTCTTCACCGCGAACCCGTAAGGGCTCAGAGGGCGGAGGAAGATGCTGGAGAAGCCGAGCCGGACGTACTCGTCGACGATCTCCTTGGGATAGGCGAGGCTCGCGGCGGTCGTCGTCATCAGGGCTGCGACGCCGTCGTGGCCGAGGAATTCGCGGGCGCGGTGGATCCCGCTCTCGGCGAGCTCGTGGCTATCGCCGCCGGGCCTCGGCCGGTTCTGGTTGTGGAGGGCTTTGGGGCCGTCGAGGCTCGTGGAGAGGAAGATGCCGTGCTCCCGGCAGTATTCGAGCATCTCGTCGGTGATCGGCGAGAGGTTCGTGGCGATGACGAACTGGATGTCGCGGCCCTCGGCCCGATTCCTGGCCTCGACCCCTTCCACGACCCGGCTTATCAGGGGGAAGTTCAGGAGCGACTCGCCCCCCTGGAACTCGACCTTGATGGCGGGCGCGGGGCTCTGGAAGAGGAAGTCGATGGCGCGGTCGGCCGCCTCGGGGGTCATGTCGTACGCCTGGCGGTCGAGCGACTGCCGCGAGACCTGGCAGTAGGGGCAGCTATGGTCGCACCGCAGCGAGACCACGAACATGAACAGCGACGTGAAGTTCGCCAGCAGCGATTGCTTGGTGCGGTACTTCACCGCGAGCAGGTCGAGCGCCACGTCGGAGTCGCCCGCCATCGCGAAGTGCCGCGCCGCGAGGTCCTGGAAGGCGTCCGAGTCGACGTCCAGCTCGTGGCGGACGAACTTCGCGGCAGTCTCCTTGGGCAGGACGACGTACTCCCCCGCGAAGTTGGTCAGGACGTATCGGTCGGCGTCGAGTGCGACGAGGCGCATCGGCAGCAGGGCATACGTCCGCCCCGCCCGGGCGCGGAAGTGGTCGGGGCTTCGAAAGCGGTCGTTGAGGACGGGGAGCTGCAAGGGGTCGGGTCCAGGGGTCGCGGGACGGGTGTCTGGGGGTCAGCGGACGGGGCCTTGCGACCGGCCGATGTCGAGCGGGTCGTCGCGGAAGTCGGCGGTGTCCGCCTCGCCGGCGAGGCCGGAGAAGGCCTGGGCCATCAGGAGGTTGCGGACGCCCTGGGTCTCCTCGGCAATCGCCTCGCGGAGGTCCTGGTCGAGCAGCTCGTTGAGGAAGTCCCCCTCGAGTGCGGCGGGGTCGAAGTCTCTCGACTTCGCCGTCAGGCCGACGCGCATGCCGCCGTCGGCGAGGGCCTCGAGCTTCACGAAGCAGCGGTCGCCGACCCGGTAGGCCGCCTTCTTCACGGCCGACAGCCGATGGATGCGCGGGTCGACGATGACGGTGACGTCGGGCATGCTCATATGAAACCCTGAGGATCAGTAAAGGCGGGATGGCATCCGGGTCGTGCGGCCTGCCGGCCCCGGCTCCGGGCGCGGCCCGCGTCGTCAGTACGTCCGCTCGACGGTGAAGTAGTCGCCCTTCGGCGGCTTCATGCGGACCCACTGCCCGTCCTTCGAGATCGAGGTGAGCTTGCAGTCGCCGATGGTCTCGCCGACCCTCATCAGCTTGCGGTAGTCGCGGAGGAGGTCCTTGATGAAGGCCTTCTGCACGCCGTTGACGCGGCTGACGGTGATCAGTTGGAAGCGGTTCTTCGGGTCATTGAGGTCGATGGCCGGCCTGGCCGCCTCGGCCGGGGCGGGCGCGGCGACGTTCGCCTCGGCCGCGCCCGGGTCCATCGCGGGCGCCGGGTTCATCGCGTCCCCATCGGCCGGCGGGCCGACGGGCCTCGCGGGCGGGCGGAAGGCCGGGGCCGACGGGGCGATCGAAGGCGCCGTGGAGGTCGACGAGGAGCCGGAGCCAAACGACCTCGTCGAGCTGGAATAGTGCGACGAGTGCGACTGGTGCGTCGAGAAATTGGACGCCCCCGACACGTGCGACGTGTGCGAGGAATGCCTCGAGTAACTGGACGACCCCGAGACGTGAGACGAGTGCGAGGAATGCGACCGATGCGACCTGTGCCCGGTCAGGATCAGCCTGGCCCCGAGCCGGCTCGGCCTGAGCACCAGCGGCGGCGGGGTTTGCGACTCCGAGGCCTCGACCGGCCTGGCGACGCCTGCAATCGGCTCGGGCCGAGCCGCCGGAAGCGGCGTCCCATCGCCCCCCTGCCCGGCCGCCGCGTTCTCCGCGAGCAGTGCCGCCGCCGCGCCCGCGACGGTCCCCACCCTCAGCGCGAGCCTGGCGAGTCGTCCTTTCTGGCGCCCGTCTTCACCCATCGACGACTCCGAAGCCAGTGGTCGCGAACGCACCGAGATCGAGGCCGGCTCGAACGCGAAAATCCGAGGCGGGCTGCCGTCGTCGACGCCCTCGCCCCGGAATCCGTATCTACCATCAACACGACTTTAGCCTGTACGCCGCTTGATTGCAAGCATCTCGTGCAATCCGGCATGCGAGTCCACACCCTGCACCGGATTCAACGCGGACTCCCGCCGCACGCCTTCAGGCGTCGGTCTCGAGCCGCTCGATTCCATCGCCGATCCCAGTTAACCTATCCACAGGCGCAATACGCGAGTCGGGCCCGCATGATGCGACGACGGACGTCGACGGGCTATGAGTTTGGGATCGCGGACCTCGAATGCACGCAGGAGGCGGAGGCGAACCATGGCGCGTTTCTCGACATCGGCGATCGGCCTCAAGTGTCTGCTCGTCGGCCTGGGACTGATCGGCATGCCATCGACCGTCTCGGCCGACGCTCCCGAGGCGCGGGCTGTGCGCGTGGTTGTCCTCGGGGACTCGATCACGAAGGGGGTGCGGCCGGGCGTCCTTCCCGAGGAGACGTTCGCGGCGCTGGCGGAGCGTGCCCTGAGGGCCGACGGGATCGACGCCGAGGTCGTCAACCTCGGCATCGGCGGCGAGCGGACCGACCAGGCCCTGAAACGGCTCGACGCCGTGGGCGAACTCCGGCCGCGGGTCGTGACCGTGATGTACGGGACGAACGACAGTTATGTCGATCAGGGGGCGTCCTCGAGCCGGATCTCGCGCGAGGAGTACAAGGCGAACCTCCGGGCGATCGTCGCGGGCCTGCTCCTCCGCGGCATCGAGCCGATCCTCATGACCGAGCCGCGCTGGTCCGACAAGGCCTCGGCCAACGGGCTCGGCGAAGCCCCTAACGTCCGCCTCGCCCCCTACATGGAGGCATGCCGCGAGGTCGCCGCCGAGTGCTGCGTCCCGCTGGTAGACCACTTCGCCCGATGGACCGAGGCCCGCGCGAATGGCCAGGACCTGCACGCCTGGACCACCGATGGCTGCCATCCCGATCCGAAGGGTCACCGAGTGCTCGCCGAGACCCTGCTGCCGGTGCTCCGAACCAGCCTCGGCCCCTCGCCCGCGCCCGTCCGGTTCACGACCGAGCTGAGGACGATCCTCGAGCACGACGACGGTCAATTCCTCTGGTACCACCCGAGGGCGACGGCCATCCCGGGCGCCGACCCCGCGAGCCCGGGGGTCCTCATCACGCTCCAGAAGCACCTGAGGACATCGGATCATTATTCGGGCATGAGCCTATTGAGCAGCAACGACCTGGGGAAGACCTGGGCAGGCCCCCGCCCCGTGGCCGAGCTGGATTGGACCCATGAGCCGGGCGGGGTGGACGTGGCGGTCGCCGACGTCACCCCCATGTTGCACCCGCGCTCGGGGAAGGTGCTCGCCGTGGGCGCCCAGGTCCGCTACAGCTCAAAGGGGGAGCAGCTCGAGGACCGGCCCCGCTCCAACCAGACGGCCTACGCGGTGTTCGACCCGAAGTCGGGGCGCTGGACGCCCTGGCGGCGGGTCGAGATGCCGGCCGACGAGTCCTTCAACTTCGCCCGCAGCGCCTGCGCCCAGTTCGTCGTCGAACCCGACGGTTCGGTGCTCCTGCCGTTCTACGTCGCGAAGTCGGCCGACGTCCCCTACCGCGTCACGGTCGTCCGCTGCGCCTTCGACGGCGACGCGCTGACGTATCGCGAGCACGGCGACGTCCTCGCCCTGGACGTTGCGCGCGGGTTCTACGAGCCGTCGCTCGTGCGCCTCGGCGATCGATATTTCCTGACGATCCGCAACGACCTCAAGGGGTATGTCACATCAAGCGGCGACGGCCTTCACTTCCGCCCCGCGAAGGCCTGGACGTTCGACGACGGCGAGGACCTGGGGAGCTACAACACGCAGCAGCACTGGCTGACCCACGCGCAGGGCCTTTTCCTCGTCTACACCCGCCGAGGCGCGGGCAACGACCACATCCCTCGCCACCGCGCACCGCTCTTCATCGCCCAGGTCGATCCCGAGCGGCTCCGCGTCATCCGCGCCACCGAGCGGGTGCTCGTCCCCGAGCGCGGGGCCGAGTTGGGGAACTTCGGCGCGTCGAGCATCACCGACCGCGAGTCGTGGGTCACCGTCGCCGAGGGCATCTGGGATGACGACGCCCGCCGACGTGGTGCGAAAGGCGCCGTGTTCTCGGCCCGAATCCTCTGGGGAGAGCCGGCACCGGGGGCGGATTGACGGGTGTCACCCTCATCCCATCCCTGCACCAGCCCTGGTCCGTCGTACCTCGTTCGGGGACGGACCGGGAGCGAAGGTGCCGATTCATTCCACGGAGAGCCGGATACCGCACTCCAATCCGGAGTCGAAATCCAACCTTATCCGAACATGTTTCAACTCTAGCATGGCATCATGGCTAAGAAACCCGCCGCGCCGATCGCATCTCCAGGGCGTCGCAAGGTGGTGATGGCGGTCGTCGGGCAGCCCAAGCTTCTTGATATCGCCGGACCGCTCCAGGTATTCACCGATGCTCGACATGAGGATGGTCGAAACGCCTATGATGTGATCCTGGCATCCGAGGGAGGCGGTCCCGTCACCACCGACTCCGGGATCGTGTTGGCCTCCGAACGGCTTGAGGAGGCCTTGAACGGCGAGGTCGACACATTGCTCTTGACCGGCGGTGACTCCACATCGCTGCCGAAGCTCTCGAAAGCGATGCACGCGAGCCTGACCAGGTCGATCGGGCGGCCCCGCAGGCTGGGATCCATTTGCGTCGGCGCGTTCATGCTGGCAGATCTCGGGGTCCTGGATGGGCACGAGGCGACGACGCATTGGCAAGTCTGCGAACAGCTCCAACGCGAATTCCCGTCGGTGCGCGTCCGGCCCGATGCCATATTCATCGCCGAAGGGGGGATCTGGACGTCCGCCGGCATATCGGCCGGGATCGACATGGCCCTGGCCATGGTGGAGGATGATCTCGGTCACGCCGCGGCGCTGACTCTCGCCAGGTTCCTGGTCTTATTCCTGAAACGGCCCGGCGGCCAATCGCAGTTCAGCGTCGAGTTGAGGCGTCAGACGCAGGATGCCCGCGGACGATTCGACGACCTCCACTCCTGGATTCGCGAGAATCTCGACGACGATCTGTCCGTCTCCGCCCTGGCGTCCGTCGCACATATGAGCCCCCGCAACTTCGCCCGGGTCTATCAACGCGAGACCGGCGTGAGCCCCGCGGCTGCCGTCGAACGGATGAGAGTGGAAGCCGCCATACGATGGCTCGAGTCGACCTCCGAGACCATCCAACGCATCGCGCATCGGGCCGGCTTCGGGGATGATGAGCGGATGCGGCGAGCCTTCCTGAGGTCCTACGGCGTCTCCCCTCAAGATTATCGGAGCCGCTTCGGCCGACAGCCTCGTTGACCGCATACTTCGCGGCATCCCTGGCAGGATACGAGGGGATCTTGTCATTGCTGCCAAGCCGGGACGCTCCTACCATGTGTATGAGTGGGCCGGACGGGCATCTGGACAGGACATTCTCATGATCTCAAATATCAAGGCGCCGGATAGCAGCATCGCACGACGGGCCGAGGAGCTCGCGCGGGCCTATTCCAGCGACATGCTCTTCAACCATGTGATGCGTTGCTACTGGTTCGCCGAGCTCTTCGCGCAGAGGGAAGGTGCCGAGGTCGATCGCGAGATGATCTTCCTCTCCGCGGTGCTTCACGACCTGGGCCTGACCGCTCATGCCGGCGGGCCGCATCGCTTCGAAATCGAGGGGGCGGGCGCGGCTCGCGAGTTCCTGCTCGGGCAAGGCGTGCCGCCCGACCGGGCCCAGAAGGTCTGGGACAACATCGCATTGCACACCTGGGACATTAACTACTATAGGGACGATACCAGCCGCCTGATGCAGCTCGGCCTGGCGTACGACGTCGTGGGCGTCGCCGGCGCGAACCTGGACCCGGCCGACGTCTCGGAGGTGGTCCGTCGTTATCCGCGGCTCGACTTCAAACGCGGCTTCAACGAGATGCTCAATCATGAGGTTGACATCAAGCAGCCTTATCCCCACTTCTTCCACATCTGCACGCGTATCGCCCACAATCGGTCCCCGATCGCGATCGCCGACGCGCCGATCATACTGGGCACGGCCCCGTTCGATGAATGAACGGATCTCCTGCCGGCGTGGAGTCGGGGATCGTACCTGTGCCCGCTCGCGGGATTGCCGACCTATGGGTTCAACTCGAGGGATTCCGGGATGCTTGAACGTGAATGCACCCTCTATGCCTTCACCCTTCGATATTGTCGCCTCCTGATCGATGATGTACCCGACGTCGAACTCGCCGACCAGCCGATTGAAGGCGTGACTCACCCGGCATGGATACTCGGGCATCTGACAGTCGCCTCCAGCTTCGCCGTCACCCTGCTCGGCGGCACGCATGGATATCCCCCCTCCTGGCACCAACTATTCTGGCCGAGTTCGTCCGTCCTGGCCGATCGCCGGATTTACCCGAGCAAAGTGGAGCTCCTGGCGGCTGTCGAGGCGGGCTATCATCGCACGGTCGAAGCGGCCCGGCGAGCGACGCCGGATCTGCTCTCGCGACCCCAGCCCGGGCCATTTTACCTCGAAGACTTCCCGACCGTCGGGGACCTCGTCGCGCACCTGATGACGACCCACCCGAGCCTGCACCTCGGCCAACTCGCGTCATGGCGACGCATGAAGGGCCTGCCATCCGCCCTGGGGATCTGAGCGAGCCGCACGCCTCTCCGGCACTCGGGACGTGTTATGGGCTCCACGAATCCAACGCATCGATAGCGCCCCGATCCCCCCACGCAGCATCTTCGTCCCGGTTCAAGGTCGACCCTCGGAGTGAGACAATGGCGAACTTCAAGGAATATCAGTTCAGGACCCAGCCCTGGTTCAAACAGGACGAAATCCAGGGGTTTGTGCGTTCGGTCATCCCGATGAAGACCATCGTGATTTACTGCTTCGACCCTCGCGCGGCGGAGATCCCGAAAGCCGTCGCCGAACGCCTGGGGGACGAGGTCTACCCCGGCGAGAACATCCTCAACGACGCCGGCAACCGGGTCGGCTCCACGAGGACGCTGTTCACCGTGACCAACGCTGGCGGGCGGGCCATCTCCGCCCTGCAATCGATCTCGACGATGGAGTATCTCTTCAACCTTCAAAACGTCGTCGTGGTCCACCACTCGTTCTGCGGGGCGACGGGGTTCACCCCCGAAGTCCTGATCGACACCTTCCGGCATGACCACGGAAAGGACATATCGGCATTATACGACCATGAAAGCCTGTCGATCATGGACTACGACGCGTCGCTCAAGTATGACATCGAGCTGCTGCGCTCGAGCCCCGGGGTTCCGAAGCATGTCAAACTCTTCGGTTACTTCTACGATATCGATTCCGGAGAGCTGACGGAGGTCGTCAGGGATATCCCCGCGTAGGATATCGGCAGCCCGTCGAGCCTCTCCGGGAACGATTCGACAAGCCGGGATCTACGCCCGGCGATTGGCGAGATTTCAACGAACGGTTCGACCCGACCGGCCCCCGCGAGCGTCGGGAAAGGCTTCGGACCCGATGGCGACAGTCGCGTATCTGGCTAGGTTCATGTAGGGATATGGAGGACACGTCGACCCATTTGCGCCGTGACGGGAATCACGCTGCCCAATTCCGGGCAATCATCCACAGATAAGGCGTCCGCCTTTCCCTACAAACGCCAAGAGGAGGGCGCGACATCGCGTGATGGTCCTCGCAACGAACCCACGCGCCCCGTCCCGGGCTCCGCCGCGTCAGTCGAGCGGGATGCGGGCGCGGATGGTGGTGCCTTCGCCCTCGGCGGATTCGATGACGAGGTCGCCCCCGAGGAGGGCGACGCGATCGCGCATGCCGATCAGGCCGAGGGGCCGGGCTCGGCCGGGGGGATGATCGGCGACGCCGTCAGGGTCGAAGCCTCGGCCATCGTCCTCGATCAGGGCGGTCAGGACCTCCGCGCCGTGATCGAGGATCACGCAGACGTGTCGCGCCTCGGCGTGCCTGGCGACGTTGTTGAGGGATTCCTGGACGATCCGATAGGTCATCGTCTCGACGTCGGGCGATAGCGGGTCGTCGGTGCCGATGATGCGGAAGGTCGCTTCGACGCCCGTGCGTTCCGACCAGCCCGCGATATAAGACCGGAGCGCAGGATAGAGGCCGAAGTCGTCCAGCGAGGGGGGCCTCAGCTCGGTCACCAGGGATCGCGCCTCGCGGCCGATCCTCGAGGCGATCTCCTCGAGCCGTCCGACGCTCACCCAGGGCGTCGAGCCGCGCGGCAACTCCTCCCTCAAATTCCCGAGCCCGAGCATCAGGGCCGTCAGCTCCTGGCCGAGGCCATCGTGCAGGTCGCGGGCGATCCGACGCCGCTCCCCCTCCTGAGCATTGACCAGCCTGCGGAGCAGGTCGTGGCGATTGTCGATCGGTTCGTGGAGAACCCCATCGTCGGAAGTCCGGCCGGCCGTGTGCGGGGTGTTGCGCCATTCGAGGCCATCGCAAGGAAGCCCGGGCTCGTCTCCCGAGCGCTCGCGGGGCGGCAGCTCGCGGGCGGCCTTGACGTAGGCGACCGAGGCCCCCTCCCCCACCCACGTCAGGACGCCCGACGCGTAGAACCGCAAGCCGTCCTTGCGCTGGTGCCAGCGCTCGCCCTCGGCCCGGCCTTCATGCCTGGCCCGGCTCGCCTCGTCGGACGGAGCCCCCGCCTCGCGATCCTCGGGGGTGAAGAGGATCTCGTAGCGCCGGCCCAGGATCTCCGACTCCTCGTATCCGAACATGTCCCGGGCTGCGGGGCTCCAGCGGTTGACGCATAAGTCGATATCCATACAGACGATCGCGGAGTCGGTCGCTTGCTCCAGAAGCAGCCGCAGCAGATTTTCGCCCATGCGCACAACGGCTTCCCCCCCTCTTTACCCTCGCCTAATACTACAGTTGTATTTGAAAGCCTGGCCCCGTAGGATGTTGCGCACGGAGGCCGAGCTATGCAAGCACAACCTGCGGCCGTGGACATCCGCGGCTGGGCCCGCGAGATGGACTCCATCGGCGGGCGCCTGGCCCGCTTCTTCCCCCGTTCCGAGCCCCGTCGCCGCGCCATCGCGTATCTCCGGGGGCTCCTCTCCGACGCCCGGCGCAAGAACGGCTGGCAGCTCGCCGAGGAGGCCGGCGACGAGTCCCCCTATGGCGTCCAGCACCTCCTCGGCCGCGCCGACTGGGACGCCGACCGCGTCCGCGACGACCTGGTCGCCTACGCCCGGGAACATCTGGCCGACCCCCGGGGCGTGCTGATCGTCGACGAGACCGGCTTCCTCAAGAAGGGCACGAAATCCGCGGGCGTGCAGCGGCAGTATTCCGGCACCGCCGGCCGGATCGAGAACTGCCAGATCGGGGTCTTCCTGGCCTTCGCCGGCCGCCGAGGGCAGGCGGCTCATCGACCGCGAGTTGTACCTGCCGAAGGAGTGGGCCGACGACCCCGACCGCCGCAAGGCGGCCCACATCCCGCCCGAGGAGGGATTCGCCACCAAGCCGCGGCTGGCCGAGCGGATGCTCGAGCGGGCGCGGCGGGCCGGGGTGGTGGCGGCCTGGGTGACCGGCGACGCGGTCTACGGCGGCGACGTACGCCTCCGTCGGGCGTTGGAGGCGGCCGGCCAGCCGTACGTGCTGGCGGTCAGGAGCGACCTGAGGCTCTACGACGGCCGGACTCGAGATCGGGTCGACGCGATCGCCGACCGGCTGCCGGCCCGCGCGTGGCGCCGGGCGAGCGCCGGGGTCGGGTCGAAGGGGCCGCGGTGGTACGACTGGGCGGCCGAGCCGTTCGGCGAGGTCGACGGCCGGGGTTGGCAGCTCCGGCTGCTGGTCCGCAGGAGCCGCGACCGGCCGGAGGAGCGGGCCTACTACCTGTGCCGCGGGCCGGCGGGCACGCCGAGGGCGGAGCTGGCCCGGGTCGCGGGCTCGAGGTGGGCGGTGGAGGAGTGCTTCGAGCGGGCCAAGGGGGATTGCGGGCTGGCCGACTACGAGGTGCGGTCGTGGCCCGGCTGGCATCGGCATGTGACGCTGTCGATGTTCGCGCTGGCGATGCTGGCGGTGATCCGGTCGCGGTCGTCGGCCCGGCCGTCGCCGCGCGAAAGGGGGCCCGCGGCTGATCCCGCTGACGGTGCCCGAGGTCAGGATCCTCCTGCTCCGGGTGGTGTGGGGCCGGCTGGAACCGGCCGAGCGTGCGCTGGCGTGGTCGGACTGGCGGAGGGCACACCAGCAGCACGCCAAGGAGTGTCACTACAGGAAACGCGGGGCGCGACCTCCTTGATTAAATACAACTGTAGTACTAAGAAGGGTTTGGGACGGTTACGAACGACGTGACTTGTTCGTGATGTCCATCCAGATCGAGATCGCAACCGACGCGATCGCCTGCAACTTACGCAATTCCCAAGCCGGAGCCAATAGAAGTTAGACATCGCTCCGAACTCAACCTTGCCGGGCGAAACCCGACCCTCTCAAGCACGACGGCCCCGACAAACGTGAGGGAGAATCGCGCACGACTGGCTCCGCACATCACGCCCTCGGCTCGCATGAGGAGTGAGTCCGATGCAGGCCATCCAAGCTCGTCCGGGCTCTTTTATCCGGCAACGACGACACACCGGCGTCCCTTTCCCCCCTGGCCGGCGTAGCTAAGATAGGATAACTTCTCGTCACGATGGTGACGAAGCACCGCGAAGGCAGCGCCTCCCATGCTCGATGCAAGACGAACGGTTATGGTGGCGCACTCGCAAGCCAAGGCGCAGTGGAATCCGGCCGCCGATGGCGACGGAAACTCCGAAGGCCATTGGGCCATCTATCGATCCGGCGAGGCCGGCGACGTCCTCTTCGGCAAGGGCCCGACCGAGCAGGACGCCTGGGCCGACGCCGCCGAGAAGATCCTGAACGACTCGGTGCTCAGGCGTTGACCCCGCCTTAATCCGATCCCTAAAGATGCGGCGCGGGCCCCTGCCTCGCCGGGCCGTTGAGGCGAGGACCGGGAGCAGCGGCCCCGGTTCGGGCGGCGTTCGGAGGCCTCGACGTGTGCGGCTCGCCGAAGCGATCTTGCAATCCCCGGCGGGTCGTCCTCAGGTCGGCGAGTTGCCGGAGCGGCAAAATCATGGGCATCCGGAGGGGCTTCATCCGAAGTCATTCTTCAAGTCCGCCTGGGCGAGCATCCTCCGCCTGAGGTCCTCGACCGCCGCGAGCCATTTGTCCGCGTCGACATCCTCCCACATCTCACGCAGTTCCGAATCGTCCCCGATGATGCGGTCGATCGCGGCCGACGCACGTTGCAAGAGGCTTGCCGAGGGGATGAGCCGATCCTTGTGCGCGGCGGCCCACCGATCGACCTTCTCGGTGAACGCGTTCGTGTAGCCGGGATTCCCCCTGAGCCGAGCCAGGAGCTCGCATGCCGCCAGCGCCTCGACCGCGAAGTCGGAGTCGAGGTCATCCTCCCCCCTGGCGACGACCTCATCCAGCGCCGATTCCACGAGCGAGAGGTCGTTGATCTCATCGAGCCGGTACGCCCAATCGTTGGCCGAGTCGTTATCGAAGGCCAGGACACCCCATGTACCCATCGGAACTCCCGCTCCATCGTAGTGAGTCTTGGCGGATCCGCTTGCTGCGCCTCAGCTTCGACGCCGCCGTCGCGCGATTCTGCGGTTGGCGGGGCGCGACATCGTTCGGCCCAAGCACGCCCCTCATCATCCTCGCCCGCCCGACTTACGAAATCTCCCGACGACGGGGCCATCATATCAGAAACCGCCTTCACTATGCAGCGCCGTCCATCTTCGAGTCCAGACGCCGGCAACGCGGCATGAATGATGTTGATCCCCTTGTCATTCGCGGGCCGCTCGGGGATGATCGATTCGATGAGTCGCGAAACCCGATTCATGTAGAAATGCCGCGAGGAACCCCGGCCGGGAATGCGAACGGCGGAAGCCCGTCGGCCTACCTGAGTTGGGTTCGCGAGCCTCGACGAAGCCGACGCCTCGACCACCTCCCCTCCGTCGAGGCCCCGGACCTGCGGGCGTCGTCCAGCGGCCGTCGGACGGAGTCCGGGCGGCGCGTTGCCGAAGAACGAGAGCCGGAGGGCCGGCGATTCGTCGGTGTGATCGGGATAGGTCGAAACCTTCAAGGATGCTGAAGGTGGACTTACGGGTGGATCGAGCCGTACATAAGGGGGAGATGCGATGAAAGCCTCATGGTGCCGGATGCTCGTCATCCTGTGGAGCCCTCTCGGCCTGGCGTGCGAGGCATTCGGGCAGGCACCCGAGGGCAAGGTGCCCAGGGTCTCCGTCGCCACCGTCCAGCCGGGGTCGACCACCGTCGTCCAGCGATATAACGGGCATGTCCAATCGCAGCGGCGCATCGAGGTCCGGGCCCGCGCGGACGGATATGTCAGGGTGATCTCCGTCAAGGAGGGTCAACCGGTCAAGGAGGGGGACCTGTTGTTCGGCTTCAATCCGGTCCTCGAGCAGGCGATGCTCGACTCCAGGAAGGCGGACGTCCAATACGCGCGGTTGCAGTACGACATGACCCAGAAGCTGGTCGAGAGGAAGACGGTCTCGAACGACGAGTTGCAACTACTCGCGGCGAGGCTGGCGAAAGCGACGGCCGATGCGAAGGCGGCGAGCGTCGAGCTGGACTTCGCCCAGTACAAGGCGCCTTTCAGCGGCCTGGTCGGCCGGATGCAACGCCAGCAGGGGAGTTTCGTCCTGAAAGGGGAGACGCTGACGACGTTGTCCGACAACAGCCTCGTCCGCGTCTACTTCAACGTGGCCGAGAAGCCTTATCTCGATTACATGGCCAATCCCCATAAGGAAGATCTGTCGATCGAGCTGACCTTGTCGGACGGCAACAAGTATCCGCACCTCGGCAAGATCGGCGCGATCGACGCCGACTTCGATGCCAAGGCCGCCGGCATCGCCTTCCGCGCGGACTTCCCCAACCCGGAAGGTCTGCTGCGCCACGGGCAATCCTGCTCGGTGTCAATCAGCCAGGCCATGAAGGACGTCATCCTCATCCCCCAGAGGGCGACCTTCGAGCGTTACCCCCGGCCGTACGTCTTCGTCGTCGACAAGGACCACGTCGCGCATCGTCGCCAGGTCGAGGTCGAGGCGGAGACGGGAGACAGCTTCGTCGTCAAGGGCGGCCTCCAGGCGGGCGACACGATCATCGTGGATGGGATCAGGAAGGTCGAGGATGGCAACAAGGTCGAGATCGACGAACCGGAGCCCAGGAAGTAAGCCCCGCCGGGTCAATCAGGCTTCGGCCGCGTGGGCGTCCTCGAATCGATTTATGATGGTCCATCGGAGGAGGAATCGCGTGATCATTTCTTCGCGGACCCCCGAAAGGCAGCCCTATCGCTCGGCCACGCCGAACTGATCCTCGAAATGGAGGAGGAGTTCGGCGTGGCCATCCCCGATGAGGTCGCGGCGAGGATCGAAACCGTGGCGGATGCCATTCGCTACATCGTCAGGCAACGCCGAGCCGCCTGACGCTGTGCCGCGGCACCATCCTCGCTCAATCCGCACCGAGATCGTCCACGAAGCGGCATTCCGGGTGGATACGCTCGTAGTCGACGCCGAGCGAATTGGACACGATCCTCCTCACCTTCAGGGCGATCTCTGGATTCGTCCCGGGGGCGCAACGCGCGAGGAACTCCTCGTCCGAGATCGGCGGGAACTTCACCTCGAACGCGACGCGTTCGCGCCTCATCGCGATCGCGACGAGAATCCCGACACTCAAAATCATGACGATGGACAGGACGAGTTGATATGTCATGAATTTCTCCTCGTGCGAGCCGAGCCTCCAAGGGCCGCGAATCGAAGGTCGACTCGGACGGCTCAGGTTCGAGCTTAAAATTCAGCCGCAACGCGTGCAACGGGCCCGGCACGATCCTTCCAAATCGACGTCGGAGCCCCTCGATTCGGTGAGCGTCAACGCTCGCCGAAGAAGGCGAGGCCCGCGCGGTAGGCCTGCTCGATGATCCGGAACTGCGCGGGGTCTCCGCCGACGTCCGGGTGCGAGAGCCTGGCGAGGCGCCGGTACGCGGCCTTGATCGACTCCTTCGAGCACGGGAACCGCACGCCGAGGTCGGCGCACCAGGGGTTCCTCGCGGTGAGGTCCGCCTCGATGTCGCGGATGCCGTCGTCCTCGGTCGCATAAAAGGTCAGCTCGCGATGGGTCCGCCCGGTGCGGAACCGCCCTTCGGCCCTCAGGGTGGTGCGGTCGACGTTCACCGTGCGGACCTTCGACGCCTCGGACCCGGCCTCCTCGCGAGCGGCCCACTCCTCCTCGCGGAACGGCTCGAACTCGACGAGGATCTTGCGGGGGTTCTGCCGGACGATCCGATGCCTGGCCACCACGACCTCGCCCGGCTGCGTGCTCTCGGATGCCGAGTACAGGAACGCGAGCCTCGCCGGCGCGGGCCCCTTCCTGCCTGAGCCGATCTGCCGGCTCAGGCGACTTTTGGGCCGGGCCGGGGCGGTCGGCTCCCCATCGTCCGAGGGCTCCTGCCGGTTCCTGGCCGACGAGGATCCCCCCTTCTTGTAGGCAGAGGCCCACTTCGTCGGCAGGCGTTTCGCGGCGGGGCCGAGCGTCTCGAGGGCCTTCTTCTCGGCCTCGGCGGCGTTCTTCGCGAACCCCGTCTTCAAGGCGGGCGCGAGGTCCTTGGCGTCGGCCTCGCTCTCCCAGGCGACCCACATCCAGCGCCCGATCCCGGCCGAGCAGCAGGCGAACACCGAGTCTTCCGCGGCCTTCTCGTCCATCACCGTCTCGATACCCCTGGAGGATGATTCGTCGCCGATCTATTTTAAGGATTTCGACGAAACTCGCCGAGAGGTGATGGGGGGTATCCGTCGAATCGCGGACGAACGGGCGTGTCGTTCGTGCATTTCTCCCCGGCCGAGCGGAGGTTGTGATGGATCCGGCTGTGCTCGAGCTCTTGGAAGCGTCGGACGACCCGGTTCACGACGAGGGGGATCCGACCCTCGACTGGCCCGCGATCCACGCCGGCGTCGCCGACCTCCTGCCGGAGTTGGAGCGTGTCGCGGGGCGGGCATTCGCCCAGGATCTCTACGTCCAGGACGCCAGCTTCTTCACCGAGCTGGCCATCCAGCGACCGGGGCAGGAGCCGAACTGGATCGACACGGTCTTCGCGATCCGGTTCTCGGGGTTCGGGCTACTCTTCACCACCTGGAGCCTTTGCGAGGTCGAACAGCTTCCGCCCGAGGTCGTCGAGGAACTGGTGGCGACGGTCTCGCGTCGCGGGTTCCGCTACATCCCGCCGGCCGACCTCGACGCTCCCTACACGGGCCGGCACCCCGGTTTCGCGGGCTCGACCTGGTGGTTCCGGTTCTTCGACTACGTCTAGCGCCCGCGCCTGGCACTGCAGCCCCGATTGAAACGATCGGGGGTCGCGCAAGCAACCCGAAGCCCGAAGCGATCGCCAATTCATCCGCGGCGCAAGGAGGACTCCTGCGCCCAGGTCGACAATCCTGGCAAAGCTGAAAATCTAGGAGGAATAGGCAAAATGCGTTGCCGGTATCATCCAGGATCGCTAAATTAGTTTGTGAACGACATCAGGGTCGAAGGCTCCATGGGCCTGAGGAGGCCGGGCCGTTCGGTCCACGGCTGGCCCGGCCGTCGATCCTCGGGCGCCCTTGAGACATGCCCCGATGAAGACGAAGCCCAGCCTCGAGGTCCTGGAAGGACGCGGCCTGCTTTCGACGATGGCGCCGGCCCTGACGGGGGCCACCCTCTTCGGCAACACCGACCAGCTCGCAACCTACGGCAGGTCGGCCGTCCGCCAGTCGCAGGACTCGCAGTTCTTCGTCGGGCCGCGCAACTTCGGGCTCGCGGGGGGCGGGCACCTCCTGGCGAAGCTGACGGTCAAGCAGCTCATCGCCGAGTCCGCCGCGACCGGGCAGCCCTCGTCGACCACGCTGACGATCGGCAACCCCGTGGCGATCTCCTACGGCGCCACTCCCACGGTGATCGGCATCACCTTCACGCCGGGCGACGTCGCGTCGACGTCCGGCAAGAATCCCTCGCTCACCGTCTCCTACGAATCCGGCCCGAGCTATCCCTACGTCGGCCGATCCGTCACCTACACCTACAGCGCCCCGCACGCCAGCGGCCCGGTCCCGAGCCCTGTCATCCACATCGGCAAGACCTTCAGCTAAGGCCAAAGCGTCGAGGTCGCGAGGGGGAGCCGGTCGGGTCAACCGGCGACTCCCGCGGCCCGGCCCCTACGATCGGAATTCCGTCCGGACCGATCGAGCCTTCGACCGAGTCTGCGTGCCAGGAGGGGCAGCTTCACTTCGCGTCCGTCTCGTTCGTGGTCGAAGCCGAGGCCGGCTGCCGTCTCAGGGAGAGATCCCAGCCGATCGTCCCGACGTCGTCGGGATCATTCGGCCTCTTCCAGCCGGACTTCGAGGGGCCTTGGTCATCCAGGTGGTTAGGTCCCGGGGAGTAGACGAGTAATTGCCCCTCGCGATGTTCGAAGTGGAACGCTTGAAGGGCATAGAGATCCACCTGTGGTTTCGCGAGGAACCGAGGATCGATCGCGTCGAGCGAGTTCGGCCAGTGCCCCGTCTTGCGGCGATGGCGTTCGGCCGCCAGGAGGATCTCCGTCGTCCCCAGGTCGCACCGATATCGAACGCACTTATCGGCAATCATGGAGACATCGGGCAAGAGCATCGCCGGTATATTCGGATAGAAGCACATATACCATGCATTCTTGATTCGATTAGCATTATCCTGCCAGGCCCTCAATCGCGGGAGCCACTCGGTGTCCGGGCCTCGCGCGATGGCGACGAGTTCGTTCGTCCGGGACCCGACGCCGACTCCCGGTCAGGTCGTCGAAGCGCCAGGAGGGATCGTCGCGGTTGGCCTCGGAGATCGCGGCGGCGATCCGACGATCGGCCTCTCGACCGAGGTAGTATCCGAACCCCAATGCGGCGAGAGCCATTCCGATCGCGGGGACCAGGACCCACCCGATCAGGAGCCGGCGTGCGAAGCGACGTCTGGCGACTTCCTCAGGCTTCAACCATTGCCGTCGCAGCCGTTCAAGCGAGGCCCTCGTCTGTACCCAGGCCCGTCCGAGACGACTATCCGGCCAACGTCGACCGCCGAACGAGAGGATGAATCCCGACGCAGCGCCGAGGATCAGCGCGATGACCGCCGCGAACACATCCGATCGGAAGATCCCTACGATCATCGAATGGACCCAGAAGCCACGGCCGGCACCCAGGCCCACGAACGTCGGCAACCCAAACAAGCACATGGACGCGATCGTAATCCCACACAACATGTAGGACACATATTTCAGTCCGATTTTCGCCCCGAGCCAGGTCGCTCGCCCCACGCTCAGATTTTGGGGAGTTTCGAGATCAGGCGACCCCGCAGGCTCCATCGCTTCGCCCAGGTCCGAGACGGTTGGCTCGCGATGGGCGTCGTCGGCATCCATAGCACTTAAACCCCGGCCAATCTTTTCTTAACGGTCCTACGCTTGCTTCGATTTTGAACACTTTAGCATCAACGCTCTTGAGTTCCCATGTCATCTTGTGACGTAGACGCCCTCAACCGGCGCGAACCCGCTTGACATATCGCGATCCGGCGTCCGGGCGGATATGCTCAAGAGAATATCCGCTCGGGCAAACGAAGTGGAGGCTCAACTCATGGCCGGTGATACCTGGGCTGGTCCCCTCGCGATATTCGCGGCGATGGCCGTGGGCGCGGTCCTCATCGCGTTGGCGGCGACGAATCTCATCTTCCTCTGTCATCAGGGCCTCGAGTGGCTGACGAGGGCATGCCAGGGGATGTCGGAGGCCACGAGCGAGGAGACCGGCTCGGAGATGCTGCCCATCATCTGGGATCGCGAGATGGATGCGGTCGCGATGCTGACACCCGGCTCCGACCTCCCGAGGGCCGACGACGGCGGGGCTTCGGGCTGGAGATAGGACGAGGCGGCCGAGGCGCTCAATAGCCGTCGGGATCGACGTTCGCGCCGCCCGCGCGAGTCGCGATCTGGCTGAAAACCTTGGGGTCGATGCTCGTCTTGAAGAATCTCACGGAGCCGTCGGCGAAGGCGAAATTGCCGCCTCCGGGGTGCTGACTTGAGTAGATGCCGGCATCCTTGGACTTGGGCGTATGGATGCGGCCTCCCTTCGAGTCGGGCCCCGAGAATCCGAGCACCATCACGTTCGAGGGGCGACAATCTCGCTTCGAAGGTGAGCCCGTCCCGGTGCAGATGAGGCCCGCGGGGATGGCACCCACCCACGTTGTGTCGGGGACAGGCGAGGTGCGTTCGCCAAGCATCAGCGTCCTGTCGATGCCGTCCTTGATGTCATCGAAGCGAATCCGGCTGTTGCGAAAGAAGAGGCCGTTGTTGTCGCCCGGCGACGTCGCGGGGTCGAGCTGCCCGGCCGAGGCGACGTAACTGCCGGGAGAAACGTCCGAGGCGAGCGAGCGCCCCGAGGTGTCGACGATTTCCGCCCGATTCGCGGCATTCCGATCGCTGGGGCACAGATAAGACAGCATCCTGGCCTCACGGACGGTCGACGAGCCGGGGTCGGTGATGGGCAGGCTCAGGTTCCAGGCGTGGAAGAGTTCCGGCTGATTCATTTGGCTCAGGATCAGGGCTCCCCAACCCCAGCCGGGGCCGAGTTCCTCCGACGTTTGCATGTCGCCTCTCGTTCGGCTCACGTAGCCCGGCGGCAGGCTGCCGTGGACCTGATGATAGGCGTGTATCGCAAGGCCGATCTGCCTGAGGTTGGCCACGCATTGGGACCGTCGCGCAGCCTCGCCGCTCGTCCTCACCGCGGGCAGCAACAACATGATCAATAGTGCGATGATCGCGATGATGACCATCAACTCGATGAGCGTGAGGCCAGGACGATGGCTCGCCGATATGCGCGGCATGATGGGGTTCTTGCTCCGACGTGACTTGTCGCGAAAGGAATCGTCCGGGGAGACTTCGGTTCATCTCAGGATCGCACCAATCTGCCTCGAATCCCTCGCACAAGACCAATCCTACCACAACTGTAGGGGCCAGGCAATTCCTGTAGAATCGCTTCACTGGGAGAAAAAATGGGCCGGCGAAGCCGCCGGCGGGATCATTGCCGGGGGCTTCGGGGAGAACTATGGCCGACGCCCGGCACGTCAGCAGCAGGATATACCTCGATCAATACTGGTCGGAGCTGATGACCTCGCCGCCGGCGCGGGTCGAGAGGTAGCTGAAGATTTGCGGATTCACGCTCTCCTTGATGAATCGGACGGAGCCGTCGCAAAAAAGGAAGTTGGCGCCGCCGGGGTGGAGGCTCCAGAAGTCGTCGGCGCCGGCACCCTTGTAATTGGGCGTGTCGACCCAGGTGCCGGTCGGGTCGGGGCCCGTGTGGCCGAGGACCATCGCGCACGAGGGCTCGCACTCGGTCGTCGGCCGGAAGGTCGGCCTGGTGCAGAACCGGCCGGAGGGGAGCGCGCCCAGCCAGGTGGCGTCGGCGACGTTCCGCGAGCGCTCGCCGGCCATCAAGGTCTGGCTCGAGCCGTCGCGGATATCGCGCAGGCCGACCCGGCTGTTTCGGAAGAAGAGGCCGTTGTTATCGGCCGGCGAGTCGCCGACCTCGAACTGCCCCGCGCAGGCGATGTACTGGCTCGGAGAGAGGTCGCTCGCGAGCGAGGCCCCAGAGTCGTCGAGCACCGAGACCGGCCCGCTGCCGACGGAACTCGGGCAGAGGTACGCCGAGAGCCCGGTGGTGCGGACCGTCCTCGAGCCGGGGTCGGTGATCGCGAGGCTGAAGTTCAAACCCTGATAGAGCGGGGCCTGTTCGAGGCGGTCGAGGATCATCGCCCCCCAGGCCCAGCCGGGGCCGAGCTCGGGGGCCGTCGACGCGGTGCCCTGCAGCCGGCTCACGTAGCCGGGGGGGAAGGTGTCGACCGCCGAGTGATAGTTGTGCATCGCCAGGCCGATCTGCTTCAGGTTGTTCGTGCACTGGGCACGCCTGGCCGCCTCGCGGGCCGCCTGCACCGCGGGGAGGAGCAAGGCGATCAGGGCGGCGATGATGGCGATGACCACGAGCAATTCGATGAGCGTGAAGCCGCCCTGTCGACGCGCGGACTTGAATCGACGCATTACGATGAATCTCCGGTTCTGATGGATTCGGCTCGATGGATGCGCAGCCCGATCGGCGGGCGACGCAACGGGGTTTCGTCGTGACGTCGACGCCGGCGGATTCCCGCCGCGCGACGTCGGAGCCCGATCGAGCCGGCTCAGAATCGGTAGATTTGCAGCCAGGCCTGGCGCGTCGGCGCCGACGGAGGCCAGCGCCGGCGCTCGCGGCGAGGCCGGGCGGCCTCGCTCGCCAGGAGGAGGGTCGATGCTGCCGGCGGGTTCATCGTCAGGTCGAAGGGAGCCGTCGAGGCCCTCGGCGCCTCCAGGCCGGTCTCGGGGTTCGCGACGAGCGCGACGACCTCGGAGCCGTCGTAGGCCTCGTCCCCCTGCTCCTCCGCCGACTCCATCAGGAGCCGGCCGATCTCGGCGACCGAAAGCGTCAGGCCGTACGCGAGCTTCGCCTGGCTGAGCATGGGCCCCGCCAGGGCGATCGCGATACAGGTCAAGACGCCCCATCGTCGCATCAATCTCACCTCAACCTTGGACAATCGCTTTATCGTAAGCCGCCGCCCGTCATCCTGCAATCGCCCACGACATCGGAGAGGGGTTGAGGCTCGACTCCAGTCGAGGGATTTTCCCCGACATTTTCGGAGTGGGCAACTCTTGACATCGTCGCGGCGAGTTCGTTTCATGGATCGATCATCTCAAGACACAATCTCCACGGTTGACGACCACGGGGGCGAAACGTGGACACGAATGAATTCGACACGAGGGACATGGTCTTCGCACGGAAGCAATTCGAGTCGTCTTGCCTGATCATCCGGTTCGCGATGCAGTCTCGCCGTCGGAAGATCCAAGGCGGGCCCGAGCCGCTGCCGAGCCGCAAAGGGTTCGAACCCCGACACCGGCCCCGGCCCGACTTCACCCGCAATTGACGTCGACGCGTTGATGGATGTCGCTCGCCCGTCGCCCGTAAACAACCGCCCCGAGGATGGGCCCTCCCAGGCCATGGCCTCCGGCCTCGGATCACTCCAGGATCTTGCCGAGCCCCCCGGGGCCCGGCGCATCCCGCACACGGGCACGCGGGGCGGCTCGGCCTCCGCGTGCGACCATGTCGAGGTTTTCATATCCTCGCCTTAGACAATCGGGCGGAGGTCGCGGTCGGGGCTGATCGATTCGAGGGTCGAGGCCAGGCGCAAAACCGTCGACTCGGCCAGCCAGTTTGCGACGAGCTGGACGCCGATCGGGAGGCCCTCGCGGCTCGTCCCGAACCGCATCGAGAGGGCCGGGAGCCCCGTCACGTTGAACGGCACGGTCGCGCCCTGGATGTGCTTCGCGGGCACGACCTGGCCGTTGATGACGAACTCCGAAAGCCCATGCTCGTGCGCGGGGATCGGCAGCACCGGGCATAGCAAGGCGTCGAACCGCCGGAAATACGCGGCGAAGCCGTCCTTCAGGCGCTCGGCCGCCAGTTCCGCCTGGACGTAATCCTCGATGGAGGTATCGGGGGTCGCGAGCATCCCCCTGGAAATGGCGAACATCTCATGCTCGTGGCCGGCGGTGGCCTCGGCGAAGGCGGGCTTCACCTCCATCACATGCAGGCGATAGAAGACGTCGAGGGCGTCGTCGCGCTCGAGGCCCGGGATCCGCGCCGGCTCGACGTGGACGCCCGCGGTCTTGAGGGCGTCGGCCGCCGCACGGACGGTCGCGGCGACCTCGGCGTCGATCGGGCCGAAGCCGGGCTCGACGAGCCAGCCGACGCGGAGGGGTCGATCGGGCGGGGCCCCCGTGTCCAGCGCGAGGGGGCTCGACGATAGGCCGTCGGAGCCGTCGGGGCCGGCGAGGAGCGAGTAGGCCAGCGCGAGGTCGCGGACGGTCCTTGCCATCGGGCCGACGTGCCAGAACCGACGCGGGGCCCTGGGCCAGAGCCCGGTCATCGGGATCCGCCCATGCGTGGCCTTGAGTGCGGCGATCCCCGTGTGCGCGGCGGGGCCTCGCACGGAGATGGCGAGGTCGGAGCCGAGCCCCAGCGGCGACATCCCCGCCGCGATCGCCGCCGACTCCCCGCCGCTCGAACCGCCGGGCGTCCGGTCGAGGTTCCAGGGGTTGTTCGTCCGGCCGGTGAGCAGGTTGTCGGTCTCCGTCGAATAAGAGAACTCCGGCAGGTTCGTCTTCGCGAGCAGGATCCCCCCCGCCGCCTTCAGGCGCGCGACGCTCGTGGCGTCGGCCTCGGGGATCCGCCCCCTGAAGATCGGCGAGCCGCGCTGGGTGAGCACCCCGGCGGTGTCGATCGAGTCCTTCGCGGTGAACGGGACCCCGTGCAAGGGCCCGAGTTCCTCCCCCGCCAGGACCGCCGCCTCGGCCGCCCTCGCGGCCTCGAGCGCCCCCTCGGCGACCGTGACGATCGCGTTGATCTTCGGGTCGACGGCCTCGATGCGATCGAGGTGCGCCCGCACGACCTCGACCGGCGAGACCTCGCGGCCCCGGATCATCTCCGCCAGCTTCGTTGCGTCGAATCGGACGATTTCGGCAGTCATCGGTTTCCTCCCTACCAAGTGGTTGGTAGACTAACTGTAGGGGTCGAACGATGTGGGGTCAATACCCGGATTCCGATCCGAGGTCGATCCGGCGGGGGATATTGAAATGAGCACGGACTCTCGCGAGAAGATCATGGCGGCCGGGAGGGAGATCGCCCAGGCGCGCGGCTACGGCGGGCTGAATTTCCGGGACATCGCGGAGAAGGTGGGCATCAAGGCGGCGAGCCTTTACCACCACTTCCCGAGCAAGGAGGATCTCGGCGTGGCGATCGCCCGGCGCTACTGGGAGGAATCGTCGGCGGAGCTCGAGGCGTTATCGGCCTCCGATCCGCTCTCCGGCCTGAAGCGCTATCCGGAGACCTTCCGCCGGGCGCTCGCGAACGAGAATCGCATGTGCCTCTGCAGCTTCATGGCCGCCGAGTACGACGACCTGCCGGAAGCGTTGAAGGTCGAAGTGCAGACCTTCGCCGACGTGAACATAGCCTGGCTCCGCAAGAACCTGATCGCCGCATCCGTGGTGGCCCCGAGGGCGGCCGAGGCCCGCGCCCGCGCGATCTACGCCGCCGTCGTCGGTGCGCAACTGATGGCGAGGAGCCGCTCGGATCTCGCGCTCTATGATGCGATCATCGCCGGCTTCCGCTCGTCGGGGCTGATCCCATGATTGAGGACGATCGCATTGATGCGACGACGCGGGTATGAATCTGCGACAAGGCTCGTCGCCGACGATCCGAGAAGAAGGGCCCGATCCGACTTCGGCCTCGGAAGCCCGAAGCGGTTCAACGCCGATGCCAGGCGCCTCGGCGTGGGGTCATTCTTCCCAGAGGACGAGTATGACGAGAGAACAGGATCGACCGCCATGGCGTCCTCGGGCGTGATCCCGCGGGCCCTGGCGATCCGGCGTGCGTCATGCAAGTTTCGGATTTATGCCTATTTGACTTCTCTCCCTGTCCAACGGGGTCGTACAAGCCGTTCGCCGTCCAGGTTGAGAGATCGTCGACGTCCATCGGCTCATCCCAAAATCTTTCGCCGCTTGGGGTCCGGACGATCCGATTAATCGCCGCGAGCGTGTCGGCCGCGCTTTAGAATTGCGCGACGGAATGGGGGTCGACCACCGAGGGTCAATCACGACAACCAGGTCAGGCACCACCGAGCCGACATGATCTCTCTTGCCACACTCCTTGCGGCCTCGATCCTGGGTCAGGCCGGTCCGGACCTCAGCGTGAAGATCGTCGTGAGGGGGGGCGACCCGTCCTCCGGGATGCTGGTGAACTACACGGTCGGGGCCCGCCCCTTCGACCCGATCAACCCGAGCCTCCGCACGGTGGCCGTGCCCCACAGCCTCAACCCCCTCCACCTCGACCACCTCTACGCCATCGGCTGGCACGCCCGCGAGATGGGGCGCTGAGCGGATCCGCCATGCAGTCGGAGATTCGCATCAATCAAGCGATCGTAAAACCTTAGAAACCTGTTCCTGGCTTTTCCGAGTCATCAACGCGACCGCTCCCAATAGGCCCTTTCTGCGTCGGTGACTTGCTTGCAGCCGGACAGGTCCAGCTTGCGAAGCCGAGTGAGGCCCCGCAGGTGTGCCAGCCCGGCATCGGTCACTTGCTCGCAGTTGTAGAGGCTCAGCGTGTGAAGCTGGGTGAGGCCCCGCAGGTGTGCCAGCCCGGCGTCGGTCACTTGCTCACAGCCGGACAGGTCCAGCGTTTGAAGCCGGGTGAGACTTCGCAGGTGTGCCAGCCCGGCGTCGGTCACTGGCTTACAGAAGGACAGATACAATGTGTCAAGCTGGGTAAGGCCACGCAAATGTGCGAGCCCGGTGTCGGTGACTTGCCTGCAGTCTGACAGGATCAGCGTGCGAAGCTGGGTGAGGCTTTGCAAGTGTTCCAGGCCGGCATCGGTCAATTGCTTACATAAAGTGAGGTATAGCGTGTGAAGCTGGGTGAGGCTCCGCAGGTGTGCGAGCCCGTCGTCGGTGACTTGCTTGCAGCCGGACAGGTTCAGCGTGTGAAGCCGGGTGAGGCCCCGCAAGTGTGTGAGCCCGGCATCGGTCACCTTTCCGCTCCAGGTCAGGTTCAGCGTGTGAAGCCGGGCAAGACTTTGTAGGTATGCGAGCCCGGCATCGGTCACTTGCCCACAGTTGTGCAAGGTCAGCGTGTGAAGCCGGGTAAGGCTCCGCAAGTATGCCAACCCGGCATCGGTCACCGCTTGATTATCGCTCAGGGTCAGTTCCTGAAATTCAGGGACGGCCGAGAAAATCGCCAGGCCCGACAGTTGACGACTTTCCGCGTCGGCAGAATTCTCAAGCCTGAATGAATATTTGTAATTGGATAAGATCTCGACAGTTGCTGGGGTTTGCGTGATTTTGACCCATTCTGACGAGGCTTCGTCGGCGGGACGAGAGGACCAGGTTCCGGGGATCTTGATCTCGAGGAGACGTGGTCTGCAGGCGGCATCGAGGGCTTCTCGAAACTCGGCGGCGTTGCGGTAGCGATGCTCGGGGTCGCGGTGCATCGCTTTCGTCAGCAAGGGTTGCAACTCGGGCGGGACGAGGTCGGCGTCGTACAGGTCGGGCTCTCGGCGCCGGCGATCGGCGTAGGCGAGGGCGTAATACAGCGAGGCGGCCAGGGAATAGACGTCGCTGCGCGTGTCGGCCTGTCCTTTGCGGATTTGCTCGGGGGCGGCGAAGGCGGCGGTGTGGCCGGGGGTGAAGTTGGGTCTCGTGACGGCGAGGTCGCCCTGGATCGTCGCCAGGCCGAAATCGACGAGGACGGGGGGACCTTCGTCGGGGAGGAGGATGTTGTCCGGCTTGACGTCGCGATGAACGATCCCCTGGCGATGGGCGGCGACCAGGCCGTCGGCCAGGGCGAGGAACAGGTCGCGGGCCCGGTCGGGGGTGAGGCCGCCGTGACGCGCGAGGTGATGCTCGAGGGAGAGGCCGTCCACCCACTTCATGACGATGTACCAGCAGCCGCGATCGGGGGCGTAGCCGAAGGTCCCGATGTCGACGATGTTCGGGTGGCCGCCGAGGCGGATGAGGGCCTTGATCTCGCGCTTGAAACGATCGATGAAGTCGGGGTGGCCCGAGAGCTGGGCGTTCAGGATCTTCAGCGCCGCGACCTGGCCGTTGCGGGTCGCGCGGAAGACCAGGCCCATGCCCCCTTGCCCGAGGAGGGCGTCGAGCTGCCAGCCGTCGAGCGAATCGCCGACCTTGGGAAGGCCCGTGGACGTGCCCGGTGCCGGCGGATCGGAAGCCTGGACTCTGGTGAGGCGGGTGACGGCTCGGGTGATCCGACGGTCCAGCTCGAGGAGTTCCGGATCATCGGGCCGAAGATCCATGGCGACCTTGAGGGAACCTTGGGCCGAGACCGGGTCCATACCGGCGGCGTACGAGGCGGCGACGCCGACGAAGGCGGCCGAGGATCTGGGCTGTTCGTCGCAGAGGGTGCGGAGGGTGCCGACCGCCTCGGCGGCTTGACCCCGGCTCACGGCCTGCGCGGCGAGGCGGTAGCGATGGAGGCCCGATTGGAAGGATTGGGGGGAGACACCGAGGGCGATCAGGTCCTCGACGAAATCCATCATCCCGGCCAGCCGGTTCATCGTGGGCAGGAGATCTTCGAGCATCCCGGCCATGTAGCCCTGGCCTTCGAGGAGGCGCCGGTTCTGCTCTTCGAGGCGGTCGAAGCGCCTGGCGAGAGCGGCCAGGCGATCGAGGGCCTTCCGGCTGTGCTCGTCCGTCCGCAGGGCCACGTCGAGCAGGCGGCGGGCCGCTTCGGGCAGGTCCGCGAGGGCGGCGACCTGCGCCACGAGCCGATGGAGGTCGTCGGTGAGCAACTCAAGCATCTGCTCGA
The DNA here is from genome assembly GCF_049331405.1 of Singulisphaera chitinilytica. NCBI lineage: Bacteria > Pseudomonadati > Planctomycetota > Planctomycetia > Isosphaerales > Isosphaeraceae > Singulisphaera > Singulisphaera chitinilytica. Next base: position 1,775,774 of record NZ_CP186274.1, on the reverse strand, counting down.
CCCGTTCCAGGTCGGCCGGCGTGGTGGCCGGCTCCTGGCCCGGATCGTAGTCGATGATGTCCTTGGAGGTCTCTCGGGCGCAATCGATGAACTTGAGCACCAGGTTCACGACGGCCGGACTCCCCGGCAGGACCGCCGACAGGATCGTTTCCACGGCGAACTTGGTGGGGGCACCGTAGCAGGCGACGAGCTGCGTCACCTTCTGCTTCAGGCTCATGATTGTCCGTATCTCCGGCGGCGAGCGGGCATCGAACGGGCTGGACCGACGAGGTTCAACTCTAGGATTCGGCGGCTGGGACGCAAGATAAGGGATCGTCGGGAAAGTCATGCCGGCGGCAGAGAGTTCCGAGGCATGGAATAATCTCCGCGGGAACCACCAATGGGCCGCCTACTGGGCCACGCGCCAGAAGGCCGGATGAGTCTTCCTACCTACTTTCGAGACGCCCGCCCATGTGACCGCTCGTGCTCGTCCGCGACACATCCTCTCTCTCAGCCAGAAGACGCATGGGCGAGCTCCTTTCCCGGATCCTACCCGAAGGCGGAGCCCGCCGGAATGGATCGGGCGACGGCCCGCCCTTGTCTCATCGCCCAGCAGCCTTGCGTCGGCGGAGGTTCCTGATGGCGCAGGCCGAGGCGACGACGCCGAAGGCGAGGAGCATTGATACCAAGCATGAATTTGCAGTAGCACGGTCGCCATCGTCATTCGATGCGGGCCTACCCCGGCTTACTCGTCGCCGAACTGGTGCGGGCGGCGCCCAAATCGCATCAATTCTTCCGAAATATGTTTTGACACCACAGGTATTCCGGATAGATTCGGGACGGGTGGACCGATCGTTGAAATGAAAGGATCACGAAATGGTCGATGCAACCAGGGTTAGGGCGGGCAAGCGCGACGACCTGGCGGGCCGGATCGAACGCCTCGAGTCGTTGCTGCAGGGGGCCGGGCCCGCGGCGACGGCGGCGGCGGCCCCGCGGGCCGCGGCCAATCCGGTTCGCCAGGCGACGGCGACCGACCTCGAGAAGCGGATCAACGAGCTGGAGCGGCGGCTCCTGAAGATCGGCAATGGCGACGGGGCCTATGAGCCCGAGCAGGAGCCGGAGCAGGAGACGGCCCGGCTCGGCTACTGCGCGGTGCCCCCCACGCAGCCGCGGACGTTCGGGCCCGAGGTCTCGCTCGACCGGCAAGGCCTCATCCAGGTCATCAGCAAGAAGTGGGTGAATGGCACCAAGCTGCGGTACTGCTTCCTCGGCGGCACGTCGGCCGGGGGCGACGAGCAGAAGGACTTCGTCAGGCGAGGCTTCGATGTCTGGAAGAATATCGGGATCGGGATCCGATTCGAGGAGGTGAAGGATCCCGGCTCGGCCGAGGTCCGGATCGGCTTCGTCCAGGGGGATGGCGCCTGGTCGTACATCGGCCGCGACGTGATCGACGTGGCCGGCCAGAATGAACGCACGATGAACTTCGGCTGGGACCTGCGGACCGACCCGCGCGGGGTCGACGTGCCGGTCCACGAGATCGGCCACACGCTCGGGTTCCCCCACGAGCACCAGAACCCGTTCTCGGGGATCGTCTGGGACGAGGAGGCCGTCTACCGCTACTTCGGCGGGCCGCCGAATAACTGGACGCATCAGGTCACCGAATACAACATCTTGCGCAAGCTCTCGACGTCCGAGGTCCAGGGTACGCAGTGGGATCCCGACTCGATCATGCATTATGCCTTCGAGCCCGGCCTGATCCAGGAACCCGACCAGTATCGCCAGGGCCTCCGGCCCCACGGCGGCTTGTCGCCGCACGACCTCTCCCAGGCCAAGGTCTTCTATCCGGCCCTCGAGGATTCGGGCAACCCCGAGCTGAAGCCGTTCGGCTCGCAAAGCCTGAGGTTGAACCCCGCCCAGCAGGCGAATTTCAACATCAGTCCCCCCGCCTCGCGCACCTACACGTTGCGGACCTTCGGCGGGGCCGACACGGTGATGGTCCTCTTCGAAGACGTCAACGGCGACCTCCGCTACGTCGACGGCGACGACGACAGCGGCACCGATCGCAACGCCGAGATCCGCACGCGTCTCGTCTCGGGCCGGCGCTACGTCCTGCGGATCCGCCTCTATTCCAGCTTCGATTCGGGCGAATTCGCCGTGATGATGTGGTGACAAAGCGGGCTCCGACCCATCCCCCGCGCCCCGGCCGAGGCAATGACGGAGCCTGCCACGACGGCCGAGGCGGAGACCTCGGCCGTCGTCATTCCGCAACGCATGCCTCGACGAATCCCGGCGCGGCTCAGATCAACCCGGCCCCCGGCTCAACCCGACCGACGACGTCCGGTATTTCTCGGGGAGGCGGCCGACCTCTCTTGGAGCATATCCGCCCGGAGGGGAGGCCGTCGCGACGTTGTCCCCGCACTTCATCGCGTCACTGTCACGAGTTGCGTCGAGGCTCATTCCGCTCGCGAAGCTCCTCCCTCATCCCTCGGCGGCTTACGGATGGTTCGGGTGCCGCGCGAATTCCCTGATGGAAACAATGACTCCCCGAAGCATGGCCTCACTGCGAATAGTCATTCCCGTATTCCTCGAGGGTCTGGACGCGGATGCCGTTCGCCCGGAGGAAATCGCTCAAGGCCTTACTTCCCGAGGGCCGCATGTCATAGATCCAAAAACCATCGTTCGTCGCCTGGTCGCAGAAGAAGCAGATCGTCATCACGAAGTCAGGTTTGCCGGGGGTTCGGGCGACGATCCGGTGATGCGGCACGAAGCAAAGCTTGAACGTATATCCGAAGCCTCGCGGCATGGCCCTGGGCAGGATTCGCAGGAGTTCCGCTCGCCGCGCCGCATCCAGTTCGAGCCCGCCGAGCACCCGGCCGTCGACGTCGCTGAACTCCTCGACGATGACGCTGCTGGCCGATCGCATCGCGGAGAGCAGCGTCGTTTTCCGGTTCCAGCCGACGCCCAGCGGCCAGACGACGAAGAGCAGAACCCAGAATCCCGCCGCGATCGCCAGCCATCGCACGATCCGACGGCGGTTCCATTTCCGCATGCGAATTGCCTCAATCCTTAAACATCTACGTAATGCCCTGCGCTGAAATCTTATGATATCGGCGAAATCTCCTCAAGCGAGCCCCGTGCGTCCGCCCGAGACGACCCATCGCCAGCCTCGCCAGGCGTCCTGACGCGAACCCGATCGGCCGCGTCGTGTCTATCCGAGGATGCCGTTCCTCAACCCAACCTTGAGCGGAGGCGATTGCGAAGAATGGGCTGGTCAGTCAATGAGCACTCGCAACCGGACAGGAAGTTGGATTACTACGATCGGAAACTCGGCCGGCTTCGCGGCGTGGTCAAACGCAAGGAAAACTCGCACCACATTTCCAAGGCCGCGGAGAATCTGCGCCTCGCGGCTCTGGCGGTCATCAAGGCGAAGCAAGCCCTCATCCGGGAGTATCCCCAACGCGATCCCACCGGCCACAAATCGAAGGACCTCCTGGATGAAAAAGAGCGATGGTTGACCCTCTCGACGGACGCCATCATCGAGGAGTACGGACCAGGCGACGACTGAGAACGCGCAGCCAGCCCCTGGCTCAAACAGCCAGGAAATCGGCCAAAATCCAGCCAGGCGGGGATAACGCTCAGGAAGACCCCGACGATCAAACGGCGGCGGCTTCCTCGCGTGCATACCTATGCGAAGGTTGCCGCGAGGAAGCCGCCTTTTTCTCGAATGAGATTGGTCGACCCGGTCGACTTAGCTGAGGTAGGTCACGCCGGTCGACTTGGAGAGATCGACGTTACCTTGCGTGTTGTCGACGATCACATTCTGCTGGACGACGGTGTCGGTGCAGATGCCGAAGGCGGCGAGGCCGAACCCCTGGTTCTTGTCGATCCGATTGCCGGCGCCGGGGGAGCTGCCGCCGATGACGACGCGACGGGTGCCGGCCAGGGTCACGCCGTTGCCGACGTTGCCGCTGATGCCGTTGCCCTCGACCCTCGAGCCGGTCAGGTCCGACGCGAGGTAGACGCCGTCGACGCCGTTGCCGGTGATCGAGTTGCCCGCCGTCGCCGAGCCGATCACGGTTCCGCGCCCGGCCTGCACGAAGACCCCCGACCCCGTATTCGAGCCGATGTTGTTGCCGAGCAGCACGTTGCCCGTCGACGACGCGATCGTCACGCCGTTGCCGTCGTTGAAGAGGATGTCGTTGCGGTCGTTCGGGTCGGTGCCGCCGATCGTCGTGCCCGACGTGCCCCGTCCCAGGTAGATCCCGCCCAGGTGGTTGGCCAGGTTCTTGGTCGCCTTCGCGCTCGTGCCGATGAACGTGTTCACGACCTGATTATTGCGGGCCGAGCCGACGACCCGGATGCCGTAGCCGCCATTCGCCGAGATCGTCACCTGGGGCACGATCGAGGCCTGGAACCCGCCGATGGCGTTGTCATGCGCCTTGCCCGAGATCAGGATGCCGTCGCCGCCGTTGGGGAGTTCCTGGGTCAGCACGGTGTTGGTGCCGATGCCCGACTCGGTGACCTGGACCCCCGTCGCGTTCCCGCTCAGCACGATGCCGTTGCCGACGTTGCCCGAGACGATGCTCGTGCGGATCAGGTTGTTGCCGCCGCTCGAGGTGATCAGGATCCCGTTCTGGCCGTTCGGAGCTGCGCCCCCGAAGGCATAGAGGCCCGCGAAGGTGTTGAAGGAGACGAACCCGGTGGCCCGGTCCTTCACCTCGATGCCGTTGCGGCGGTTGCCCGAGATGACGTTGCCCAGCGGGATGACGCCGCCGACCTGGATCCCGCTCGAACTGCCCGAGACCAGGAGGCCGTCGCCGCCGTTGGGGACGAGCGTGGCGTTGTTGGCCCCGACCCCCATGAAGTTGGCCTGGATGGTCGTGTCGTTGGAGTCGGTGACGCGGACCCCGTTGCCGCCGTTGCCGCTGATCACGTTGTAGAAGACGAACGGATCCTGCTGGAAGGTGCAGCCGAGGAGCTGGTTGTTGTCGGCCCTGTCGATCGCCACGCCGTCCTGGCGGTTCCCGAGCGCGGCGTTGCCCGAGGCCGTCGTGCCGACGAAGTTGCCGGCCAGGACGTTGTGATTCGCCCCGTGGATGATCAGCACGCCGTTGCCGCGGTTGCCCGAGATCAGGTTCCCCTGCGGCGGCCTGACGAAGACCCCTTTCGTCGGGTCGTTGCCGCCGGTCGCCTCGCCGCCGATGAGGTTCCTCGTCGCCCCGGCCGTCACGAGGATCCCGTTCTGCCCGTTCCCGAGGCGGGCGTTGCCGGTCGGATCCGTGCCGATGTAATTCATCGCGACCTGATTATCCGAGGCCCCGTAGATCCCGATCCCGTTGCCCTGGTTGCCGCTGATGACGTTCGAGAGCTGGAAGCCGGTGTTGATGCTCGCCTGGGCCGAGAAGACGCCGCCGTTGCCCGCGACGACCCCCACCACCTGATTCCCCGCCACCGAGTTGGAGCTGAAGGCGCCGTCGATTCCCGGGTAGTTCAGGTCGACCCAGGTGCTCGGCCCGAATGAGCCGTCGGTGTTGCGCCTGACGGTGACGAACGAGCCCTGGACGCCGCCGTTCGAGCCGAGGAGCAGCGAGTCGGCGTTGAGGGTGTACACCCCCTTCTGGTCGCCGCTGATCCCCTCGAAGTGGCTGATGAAGTCCTTGCCCGCCGCGCCGTTGGGGTACTGGAACGAGGCCCAGTTGCTGAACTTGCCGGTGGCCGAGTCGTAGTCGACGAGGTATCCATGCGCGAGGCCGTCGGCCTTGTCGCCGGGGGCCGAGTAGCCGCCGCAGATGGTGTAGCTCGTGCCGCCCGGCGTGTCGTTCTGCCAGATGCCGTAGGCCGTGGTCGTCGTCGAGCCGGGATAGACGATGTCCGTCAGGATCTTGTCCTGGTTGACGTCGTAGAGGAAGGCGTGGCCGGTGCCGAGCGGGGCGTTGCCCTCGGGCCCGTCGGCGTTGCCGACGGCGAGGCCTCCCATCGTGCTGTGGACGTACGTGTATTTCGCGCCCGGGTAGTCGATCGTCCGATACGCGCCGGGATTGGAGAGGTCGCTCGTCGTCCCCTGGAAGAGGAAGCCGTTGACCTTGTCGTTACCATCCTTGTAACTGCCGACGAGCTGGATCAGGCCGTCCTTGACGACGTTCGGCCCGTAGACGCTGGTCGAGTTGGCGTTCGGGACGTTCACCGAGAAGCTCGTCCCGCCGACGCCGCTGATCGGCCCTTCGTAGAGCAGGCCGTTGTTGCCCGACGTGCCGACGATGAGGTACTGGCCGCTCGCGTTGGGGTTCTCGCGGATCCCCTGCCAGGCCGAGACCGGCTGCATGGAGACGGACGAGGCGTTGAAATACTGGACGCTGCTGACCGGATCCTTGCGGCCGATCAGGTTGTCGTGCGACCCGGCGTTGATGCGGATGCCGTCGCCCCGGTTCCCGGCCACGGTCACGCCGTTGGTCATGAGCCCGATGTAATTCCCCTGCACGACGATGTGCGAGGCGTTCAGCGTCACCCCGGCCTGCTTCGCACGCACCAGCGAGAGCGACGTGAGGCTCGAGCCGTCCGACCCCTGGTTGAACCTCAGCCCCAGCGTCCCGCTGAAGTTCACGCCGACGACGGGCGTCCCCGAGAACCCTGGGGCCGTCGTCCCGTCGATCGCCACCCTGTCGGTGATCGCGGGGAGCGAGGTCCGACTTATCCGGATCGTGCCGGCAACGTCGAAGCTGATCGTATCCGGCCCCGGCGTGGCGTTCGCCTGGAGGATCGCCCGGCGCAGGGTCCCCGCCCCGTTATCCCCGAGGCTCGTCACCGCGAACGTCGACAACAGCTCCCGATCTTCCAGCGTCTCGACGGCATTCAGCCGGGGTCGCGACGCCTGCCGCCTCCCGGCTCTGGCCCCGGATTTCGCAAGGTGGAACAAGGAAAGAGCCTTCGGTCGGAACGCCATGGTCGTAGCCTCGCCCCTCAGAATTCGGTGTCGGCCTTCACAACGCCGCCGAACCTCGCTCGTGCACCCCCGCAAGGACCTGCGGGCGCACCGCGATCCGCCAACCCCGCCTGATGGCCGAAGGTTGTCGGCTCCCGTCGAGTCTTCGCCGCGTCGAGCCTCGGACGACCCTGACTGGACAGTCATGCATCGGCTATCTGCCTAATAAACACGACTTACCCAAATTATCTATAACACACACCACGTCAACTTCCCAAGTAAATGTTTTCCGGACATCCTTGCGCCCCTTACCAGGACGATGCCCGGACACGGCCCTGAATCGACCTCGGCCCCGGATCGATGGGGGTTGACGAGCCCTCCGCCTCCCGACTATATTCGGCTATGCGGATGAACGACCCGACGGCCGACAGCCTGGATGCCAGCACCGAGCTTTTCAAGGCGTTCGCCGACCCGGTACGCCTGCGGCTCCTGAGCCTGCTGGCCGGGGGCGAGGTGTGCGTCTGCCACCTGCACGAGGCCCTGGAGCTCCCGCAGTCGACGGTCTCGCGGCACCTCGCCTACCTGCGCGTCAGGGGCCTGGTCGTCGGCCGCAAGGAGGGCCTCTGGGTCCACTACCGACTCGCCCGGCCCGCCGGCGACCTGCACAAATGCCTCCTCACCTGCATCGACGCCTGCAAGGACTCCGACCGGGTCGACCGCGACCGCCGGCGCCTCGCGGGGTTGACCTACTGCGGCGAATGAACGCCGCGGCATTTTTTTGACCCAATATATCCGCCCAGGCGGATACAAAGGACAGACGACCATGGGAACGAACCCGCTGGAGATGCTGGACGACGCCGAGGCCATCAAGGCCACGGTCCGCGATCAATACGGCAAGGTCGCCAAGGGGGAGGGTGCCTGCGGCTCGCTCTGCGGCTGCACGGACAACGCCGAGGGCCTGGCCATCGGCTTCGGCTACTCGCCGGAGGAACTGGCCGCCCTGCCCGAGGGGGCGAACCTCGGCCTCTCGTGCGGGAACCCGCAGGAGATCGCGGCCCTGAAGGCCGGGCAGAGCGTGCTCGACCTCGGCAGCGGCGCCGGCTTCGACTGCTTCCTCGCGGCCAGGAAGGTCGGCCCGACCGGCCGAGTGATCGGCGTCGACATGACCGACGCGATGCTCGAGAAGGCCCGGGGCAACGCCGAGAGGGGGGGGCTGACGAACGTCGAGTTCCGCAAGGGGGAGATCGAGTCGCTCCCGGTCGACGACGCCTCCATCGACGTGACGATCAGCAACTGCGTGTTGAATCTGGTGCCGGACAAGGACCGGGCCTTCCGCGAAATCCATCGCGTCTTGAAGCCCGGCGGCCGGCTGGCGGTCTCCGACATGGCCTGGGGACGCGAGCCCGAGGCGACGGTCCGCCAGGACATGGAGGCCCTCGTCGGCTGCATCGGAGGTGCCCTCGTGCTGGACGATTACGTCGCGAGGCTGGAACGGGCCGGCTTCACCTCCATCGCCGTGGAGACGCACCCCGAGGCCGCCCGCAAGATGCTCGAGATCTCGGGCGCGACGCCCCCCGCCGGCGTCGAGCATCTCCTCAGCGTCAACATCACCGCCATCAAATGAATGAGGATCTCGACAGATGCCAATCCCCTGGATCGCCGCCTGCATCCTGGCCGCGGCGCCCGCCCCGACCGACGACGCCGGGCCCTTCGTTCGGGCGCTCTGGTGCCTGCAAGCCCACGGCAAGGCCTCGGCCGCCACGCCGGCGAATGACCTCCGGCTCAAGGCCACGCTCTTCAAAGCCCTGGGCAAGGACGGAGTCATCACCCTCGACGAACTGGGAGGCCTCATGAGCGATGACGTGTTCCAATCCCTGGCGGGAGGCGACCGCCGGCTCTCCCCCGGCGAGATCGCCGGCGCGTTGAAGTCCGCCGAGCCCGAGAGTCGCCGCCATCTTCATCCGTCGATCCGACGCCACCTCGACGCGCTGACGACGTCGTACGACATGATCGGCGAGGCCCACCGCGAGGCGGGGGGCGACCTCGCCGCCTGGATCGCCCGCTCCTACCGCCCCGGCCAGGCCCTGGACATCACGGTCGTCTGCACGGGCAACTCCCGGCGTAGCATCCTCGGCTCGACGATGGGCAACGTCGCCGCCGCCTACTACGGCCTTCCCGAGGTCCGCTTCCACAGCGGCGGCACCGCGCCGACGGCCTTCAACCCCCGGACCATCGAGGCCCTTCGTTCGATCGGCGTCGAGATCGAGCCGACCGGCGACGAGGCCCCTCGCGGCGAGCCCCACACCGCGAATCCTCGCCACCGCGTCCGCTGGGGAACCCCCTCGGCCGAGTCGCCGATGGAGGCCATCGAGTTTTCGAAGCACTACGCCGACCCCGCCAACCCGCAGAAAGGCTTCGCCGCCCTGATGGTCTGCAGCGAGGCCGACGCCGGCTGCCCGATCGTCAAGGGGGCCTCGAAACGGATCTCGATGCCCTACCTCGACCCCAAGCTCTACGACGGCAGCCCCTTCGAAGCCGCCAAGTACGCCGAGCGCCGCGACGACATCGCCCGCCTCCTCCTCTCCGCGATGATGCAGGCCCGCCTGCTCATCGAGCGCGACGCCCCCCAGCCTCACCGAGGCAATCAATAATCGTCCCGCCCGGAAGGCCCTCGACTCATAGGCTTGACGCTCTGAGGCCCGTCAAAGCGGATCGGCTTGCGGATGTAATCCTGGGTGGAATATAAAGAATCTGGTCGGGATCGGCGGTCGAACATTCCAGGCAGCTCACGCCAGATTTCCTCCCGCCGATCTCGCCCCGGACAATGCATACGAGGGGCGCGCGATGCCGACTACAGAATGGTTCATAAAATATGTGTGCCTTTTCTTCGTCGCCGCATCATCAGTAACCATAATATTCATGACAACTTTTATGCGTTATAAACGGGATGCGAACCTGATCAAGCAACTACTGAAGGATCAAGATTTCGAAGACATTTCGATCAAGCATAAATTGCGGACATTTCCGCTGCATCAATGGTCCTTTTCCAAATTGTCTAAGTGGTCCATGCCGAATAGCCTACACTACGTATACTATGTGACTTTCAGGTCGGTGATCGAGCCGGGCAAAGGCGGGGCTCAACGTGCGTGGTTCCTGGTGAATCACGATGGATCGATCGACATCGACATGGATGAGGTCGAAGCGAAAAAGGAGCGCTTCGACGAAATCTAGCCATCGACCGGCCGAGGTCGATTTCAGCTCTCCTGAGCCCCTGCGCGGGCCCCGGAAATCGCGAAAAGCACTCCTCAGACCCCACCTGGTGATCGAATTTGGGTAGCCGCGATTGGAACAATCGGGGTCGCGCAGCGACAAGAGGCCAACCGCAAGAAAGCCCGGCCAATCCGCGGTCGTCTGCATCCGAGATATTCTCGACATCGAGGCAGTCCTGCAAGGCATCCATTCTTATATCATCATTATATCACCACTTACTGAAAACTTTTACCGCACTTTCCGGGGCTTTGCTTCATTCGCGCTGCATGGTGATCGGCTCATTCGGCCTTCTAGCCACCTCCTGGGCCGGCGCGACCACGGCTTATAAGACGGCGGAGATGAGCGACCGCAGGCGGCACCTGATCGGCGCCCCAGTCCCCGTACTCCGCTTGCCCGTCGGCCCATACACGATGATGTATCCCAGATCGGGATCGATCTGGACCCCGGCGCCTCCTCCCGGCAGTTCGAATAGGGCGTAAACATCGCCCGGCTGCTCTGACCACCGCAGAAAGTGGGCTCCGACCGCCTCTTCGAATTCGGCGATGACCGCCTGGAAGAAACGACGCCCGAACTCGGGGAGCCTCGCGAGAGCGGCATCCCGCGACTCGACGGCCCACGAACCCGGCCGATCCCAGCGACGTGGATCATGTTCGGCAATGCCCACGCGGAGAGTCCCTACGCCTAACGATCGAGGGGGCGACGAGGACCGGCCCGGCCTGGACGTTGGCGTCTACCAAGCCGGCCAGACACCCCGAGCGGGGCCAATCCCCATGACATCCTCGCATCCGTTCCCGACGCCGTGCCAGTGGCTCGTGCAACTCGCACCCTCTCTCGATACTCTCGCTTTCGAGACGTCATCATAAGAAGGCCTGTCAGAATCATCATCGAGCGATTCGCCCATGACTCGCGTCATTGGCGTTGCACATAATGGACCACGGATCAATCCCCAGGTCGACGCTCGGGCTTGCTCGAGGAAGCCTGCCTGGGGATGCCGTCGTCCTTGGCGAACAACGCGAGGAGGATCGAGGCGAGATCGGCGAAGGTGCCGAAGCCCTTCGATTTGAAAGTCAAAGAATGGTCAGACTGGCTGATCGAGAAATTCTCGAGACAGTCACTGGCGAGGCGGCTCATCCTGCCCACGCCCCCTGGCTGCTGCGCGGAGTTGGCCAGGGCGGCCCGCCCGCGTTTGGCGAGGCCCCTGGCTTGATTCATCAAGGCTGCCGAGGACTGAGGGTCGTGAGCGGAAGCGTCGGCCCGGAGCGTCAGGTCGTCGGTGTCGTCGAGCGAGATGATCCAGCGATCGACCCCGCGAAGGAGAGGTATCATGGAGGCATCATCGAATAGGGCCAGGGCGATCCACCTTGAGATGCCGGCGTCGCGATTATCGATCGCGAGGGCCAGCACGCTCCGGCTGGCTCGCTGCCAGTCGGCAACCATGAGATAGTCGGGAGCCGTCTGGGGGTCGCCGGCGACCCACCCTTTGATGGTTTCCTCGAGGTCGAAGACCAGGGTCCGGTCGTCCGGCAGAAAAATGGCCCAGAGCTTGAAGAATTCCGCCTTTTTCGGATCCTTCAACTTGTAATAAGAGCCTCGAAGCCCTTTGATCTCGACGAGGTCGAGGTTCCATTGCGAGAAGAGGTTCCGCCAGTTGAACGGCCCGACAGCTCGTACGGTCATGCCACAGATTTTATACTTGTAGAATGTTCCGCCTTCGGGGCTCTTCGACTTGGTTTCACCCAACCAGAACCCCGCGACGACCGACTCGATGTCCTCGCAGCGGAGCGTCACGAAGCCCGACCGGGGCGGCTCGCCTCGGAGCCAATCCGTGATGTTTATGAATCGTACGTCCATGAAAGCGTAGGCGCGAAGCACCGGCGTGATCGCGTCCTTCCCCATGCGCTTGACGATCGCCGCCGGGCGAGCGGCAATCATTCCCGCGGACACGCGAGGAAGATAGCGCAATTCGAAGGGCTTTATCTCTGCATCTGCCTTCGGCGTTATGCTTTGGGCCGTCGGATCGGCCGCCCTCACCGGGGCTGAACCGCCGATCGAGATCATGGCGAGTGCCATGAATCCCGACGCCGCGATTCGTATCCGACCCGACCAGCACTGCGTCACCCTTTCCCAACCACGCGTATTCATAGCCTTGCTACTCCTCCTATCCCAGGTCCACGGCGAATCGAGCCGGCAGGACGATTGGGCGTCGGCTCCTGCTCCCCGAGGAGCCGACTCACCCGCGAATGATGGGGGGGAGGTTGACGCGGCGGGCCGAATCCAGGCCCTCAAGCGAGTTATCGCCGCTCGGCCTTGGGGGAGGCGGAGGCGGTCTGGGCCTTGGCCCTGGCGGTGGCGTCGGCGACGACGTGGGAGAGCATGGCGCCGACCTCGGCGAAGGTGCCCGACTGGGGGGAGTCGAGGAGGATCGTGCGGTTGGCCCGGACGATCTTCAGGTTCTCCAGGATGCGATCGGCGAAGCGGCTGGCCCGGGCCCGCTCGCCGATGAGGGGGGTGGTCAGGGCCAGCGCCGTGCGACCGATCTTGACGAGGTGCTCGACCTCGCGGACGAGGAGGACCGCCGAGCGGGCGTCGCGGACGACGGCCTCGGCGTGCGGCGAGATGTCGTCGGTCGCGGGGACGCTCAGGACCCAGCGGTCGACCCCGCGGAACATCGGGAGGACCATCGCATCGTCGGGTCGGCCGAGGTCGAAGTCCTTCGCCAGCGAATCTTCGCGGTTGTCCAGCGCGACGGCGAACACGCCGCGAGAGGCCCGCTTCCAATCGTCGCCGCGCACATAGTCGGGAACGGGCAAGTCGTCGCGACCGACCCAGCCGCGGATGGTCTCCTCGTCCTCGAAGACGAGAGTGCGATCGTCGGGCAGGTAGAGGCAACAACCCATGAACAACTCGGACTTCTTCGGATCCCGGATCTTGTAATATGAGCCGCCGGGGACCTTGATCTCGTCGAGGTCGAGGTTGCGCTGGGCGAAGAAGTCGGGCCAGTCGAACGGCTTGACCGCCCGCACGGTCACGCCGCCGAAGATCATCGTGTGCAGCTTCTGGCCGTCGGGCCGCTTCTGGCCTCCGGCCGCGACACCGATATCGAAGGCCGCGACGACCGACTCGATATCCTCGCAGCGGATCTCGACATAGCCGGGATTCGCCGTGTCGATCTTCAATTCCTTGATGAGATGATCCAAATCGTTAGCGTTGAGAGCGATGAGCATGGAGGTCAGCGTCTCCATCCCCTTGCGACCCGCGAGGGCGGCGGGGCGGACGGCGACGACGCCCGTGGATTTGGGGGGGAGGAACCGCAATTCAAGCGGCTGGAGCAGCGACTTCGCGGGGGCGGAGCCGGTCGCGGTGTCCGCGGCCCTCGCGGGGGCCTTCCAGCAGGCCAGGCAGGCCGCGAGGGCGAGCAGGCCCAGGGCCGCCGCGTAACGCCTCGCCCTCGACCAGTCCCGCGCGATCCCGTCCGTCACGGTCGTGTCCTTCAGCATCGCGATCCTCCTGATCAGTGTGCCTCGCGCCGGGAGGAATGCCCTCGCCGGCCAGATCGTCGGGCGTGCGTCCTGCTCGAGGGCGAGCCTCGAGAGGGCGAGCAGGTAGCTCGCACGCCCGCCGGCGAACCGCGCCCCGAGGGCGTCGGCCGCCAACTCCTGCTCCATGTGCAGCCGGGCCGCCATCCGGCGGACCAGCGGGTGCTGGCAGTTCAGGGCCACGGCGAATTTCGCCATCAGGCCCGCCGCATAGTCATTCCTGATCACATGAGCTAATTCATGCGCGACCACCGCCCGCCGCTCCGAGGGTGCCCAGCCCCTCCAGCCCGGCGGCAGCAGCAGCAACGGCCGGAGCCATCCCGCGGTCGCCGGCGTCGCGAGGTCCGGGACCTCGAGCACCCGCACGGGGCGTCGGCATCCCATCGCACCGCGAAGCTCCTCGACGAGTCGCAGCAGGGCCGGGTCGTCGACGCCTCCCCCGCGGATCCGGCAGACCCGGATCGCCCAGAGACCGAGCGCGAGCCGCGAGAGCCCGAGCCCGATGCAGGCGAGCGCCGCGAGGGCGAGCCCCCTGCCCCAGCGCCCGGCAATCACCACCGGCGCCCTCGCGCGGCCGATCCGCTCCCAGGCCTTCGGCAACCCGAGGGCCATCGACCAACCCTTTGTTTCGTGAGCACGTCCCGAATCGACAGTCTTGACGGCTCGCTGATTCGTCGCGACGACCGGGGCCCGTCGGGGCTCCCGACGCGTCGTCCATCGGCCCGGGTCGAGCCCCCCGAAGCAGGCGACGACGCCGAGGCCCGCCGCCAATGTCAGGCTCCAGGTCGCGACCCTGGCGCCGCAGGCGGGCCCTCGACGCGAGGCCAGGCCTTGCAGCAAGAGGGCGGGCGCAAGCAGGCAGGCGACCCGGAAGGCGAGCCAGGCCAGGGCGAGTCCGAGGTCGTTCATGCCCCGGCCTCCTGGAGGATGTGCTCGAGCACCGCCCGCTCCTCGTCCGAGAGCCTGCGCTGATCGGCGAGCCGGCAGAGCAGCTCCGACCGCGAGCCCCGGAAGACGCGCCTGATGAGGTCGCCCAGGAGCCGGCCGGAGACGTCCTCGAAGGTGCGGACGGCCTCGTAGACGAAGGGGCGTTCGGCGTTCGTCTGCCGCAGGAACCCCTTCTCCAGCAGTCCCCTGGCGACGTTGGCGATCGTCACGTAGGCGAGGTCGACCCCCGCCGCCGCGAGCCTGTCGCGGGCCTCGGCGGCGGTCGCCGGCCCGTGCGTCCAGAACTGGTGCATGACCTCGAGCTCTCGCTCGGTGAGGTCCCTCGCCGGCGGCTTCTCCATCGTCGACCTCCTGTCGGCTCGTCGTGCGTCGCGTCCTTGCGGCATCCGTCGTGTTCGGCCTCGCCAGATTTGGTCCCCCAAATTTGGTAGGGCAAATCTAGCGATCCGGCCGGATCCGTCAATGCGGATCGTCGCGATTCTCGAGGAGCCTCGGCGGGGTCGATGCGCACCCGTGTGGGGCGCGCCCGGGTCCTCATTCGAGCGAGTTGTCTCCCTCAAGGACCTTGGGGCCGACGAGCTTGGCCCCGCACTTCGGGCAGAAATTCAGCGGCACGAATCCGTTCTGATTGAAAACCGTTGCCCCACATCCCTCGCAGAATCTCGTCAATTTGAGGTTCAGGTAGGCGATCAGGCTGCAGGCCGGGACCAGGAAGAGCAAGATGCTCAGGGTCGACCAGGATGGCCGATTGATCACGGACAAGGTCGTGGCGAAAAAGACGAACAGCACACTCCCCAGGATGACATACCGGGGGAACCACCTTCGCTTCGCCTCCACGCCCATCGTCCTATTGGCGACGACCGTACCAATCATCAGGGCGATCCACGTCAGGACGAACGCCGTCGTCACGAACGTGTCGAGTCGATCGAGAGCTTGCTGTTTCATCGCAACGCCTACCTCGCGTCTGATTTCGATTCATTCGATCGGCTCGGCGTCATCATCGATGCCTGGACGACGCTGGCAGCCGGTGTGATTTGCTTCCGTATGCTCTACCAAGATTTCATATAAAAATTATGATTCTATCATTGCCTGTAAGCAATCAGAACGCTAGGCGCTCCAGTTTCCAAGAATGAAAACTCGCTGCGTCCACGGTTCCCCTCTCGAGCCCGAACGGCGTGAATTCGGTTCACCCGGAAGCCAAGCTTTTACCGCTTCGCTGCCTTTTCCACTTCCGCAACCAGGCCCTCGATCATCTTGTCGGGTGTCTTACGCCCATAGATTTCATCGAAGTAAACAAGGCCGTCGTCGCGAATCACCCCGTTGGCGTCGATCACGTAGAAGGTTGGCCAGAGGCTGATGCCCCACTCCAGGGGTATTCCTTGCTTCGAGCCGCCGGGCCAGAAGGATCGCCAGTTGACACCCTCCCTGACGGAGAACGTTTTCGCTTGCTCGCGGTCGTTGTCGCCGTTGACGCCGATCAGGACAAACGGCCGGCCCTTCATCCTCTCGACCAGGGCTTTCTCGTGAGGCACTTGTTCCATGCACGGAATGCACCAGGTCGCCCAGAACGAGACCATGACGACTTTGCCCCGGTAGTCGGAGAGTTTCATCGGCTTGCCGTCGATGTCCTCCCCCTCGATCTCGGGCGCGGTGCAGCCGATGCCGAGGTGATGCAGCAGGAAAAGCATCCCCTCGGCCTGCTCTCCCAGCGGCGGGAAGAACGAGCCCAAGGGTCGCTGATCGCCGAACTCCTTGATCGTGCGATCGAAACACGCCTCGGCCTCGCGAGTGAGCTTCTCGGGATTGAGGGAGCGGAGTCGCCGGATCACGACCATCCCGAAGCGGTCGAGAATCCCTTCGCGGATCACGCGACGGACGGGATCGTTGAGATCTCGCGCGGTCGAGGCAAGCTCCTGATAGCACCGACCCAGACTGAAGCAGCAAAGAGCACGCACCTTGGCGTTCTTGCTTCGCTCGACCGCGGCGCGGAGACAAGTCTCGACCTGGGGGCTCTTGACGGCATCGACCCAGGCGAGGCGGAAGAATGGCGGGATCGCCTCGGAGTCGAGATAATTCTCGGCCACAAAGTCATAAACAACGCCAGCGAACTCTGCATTGCCCTCCGCCCCCACCTTACGGGCCCATATCAAGGCCTCGACGGCGTCGGGCGCATCAGGACGTCTCTTGACGATGACCATGGCGCGGCGACCGAGGTCGGCGGCCGTCTCGTAGAAGCGATCGAGGGCCTTTTTCTGCTCGGCCTCGTTCGTCCCCGGCTTTCGCCGACTCTCCAGCTCTTCCGACGCCGCAACCAGATCCTTCTTGAGCGAAGCCAACGTCTCTTCCGGCCGATCATCCACCGCCGCGCAGAGTGAGGGCGAAACCAGAATCGCCAGCATCCATACCGCGCGTCGCATGAGCCGGATCATGGTAGTCTCTCTGAGGTCTGACGACAGTCCGAGGATGAGCCAAGATTAGGCGAGCCGGCTGGCGTTGTCCAGAGCCACGGCGTTAATCCGATGCCAATCAGAGGTTTTGTCAGAGCTTTTTAGAACAGAGGACTCGCGTTGATCTCGAGCGACGGGAAGGCCATCCTGAGCCTGGCGACCTCCTCCTCCCCGAGATTCCCGGAATGGATTTCCAAGGAGCGCAGGCTCGGGAATCGGCCGAGCGATCGCAAGCCCTCGAAGGAAACGTCGGTCGAATGCAGGGTCAACGACCTCAGGCAGGGCAGCCTGGCAAGGATGATCAGCCCAGCGTCGGTCACATGCGTCCCCGAGAGATCCAGCACGGCGAGCCGTTTGAGCCGGCCGAGATGGACGAGCCCGGCGTCGGTGACGTCCGCCCCCGCCAGGTTCAAGCTGCGAAGCTGGACGAGGCCGGCCAGGCGAGCGAGGCCTGAATCGTCGATCCCGGTCCCTTCGAGGTCGAGGTCGCTGAGACGTCCCAGGTCGGAGATGGCGATCAGCTCGCCGTCCGTCAACTCGACCCCCGGCGCATGCAGCACCCGCAGCCGAGTGAGGTTCGTGAGGGCCTCGAGGCGCGCACGCCGATCCACTCTCATGTCCCTGGGAAACCAGATGCCGGAGACGCTCTCGGAGCGGCCGTCGTAGAAGCTCCGGAACAACGCGGAACCCGGGAATCGGCGGCGAGGATTCCGTGACCATGCGTCAGGATGATCATATAAGACCTGACCCCCGCGTCGGACGACCGCTTCGGCGGCGTGTCGCCGCACGTAGCCCCGATGCCCGATCCAGCCGACGCCCCCGCCGACCATGCAGGCGAAGAGCATGAGGCCTCGGACGCTGAGCCTGAGCCGACGAGGCGACCATCGGCGCGATGGTCGCATTGCAGCATTCCGCATCATGCACCCCATGCCAGGACCAAGCCGAACTTCCCATGCCCGAAGGCAATGCCGCGAGGCTCGGCGACGAGGCGATCCTGCGTCTGCATTGCTCCCTCCCCGGCGCCGAGATTTACGTCAACCGCGTCTATAAATAAGAAATCTAAAAATTTTATTTATATGACGCTCAATCACACCTGACCCGGAAGCCTTTCTCGACCGATCCAAACGGCCCTGATATCCCGAATCCGCCTGAATCAGTCGTAAGTCCACGAAGACCTCGGCCTCGAGTCACTCGAGCGATGAATCGCCTCGATCGGGCTTGTCGACGTCCAACTTGGCGCCGCATTTACGACAGCTCGTCATGCAACCGGTCCAGGCGTTATCGTACGAGAAGTGCCCGCACACAATACACAGCTTGACGTACTTGATATTCACGTAAGAAATGAGAGAGACCGGAAGAACCATAAGACACAGGACCTGCATAGCCTTCCAGGAGCCGGACACCAGCCAACTCGTCGTCACCATGACGATGACGAACGAGGCGTTGGTCAGGATGACCCCGGGGGCCTGGTTACGTCTCGTCGCCGCCAGGTCGCCCCTCGGACCGATGATGAGCCCTGCATGCCGAGCCCAAACCAGATCGTCATGTATCCATACAGGATGATCATTCCGATCCGCCTGCTCGTCTGGTCATCCATGGTCAGACCCCGTATTCCCCATCGGTGAAACCTCCATTCCGCCGACGCCCAATCGCCCTTTGCGCCGATCGGGGTGTCTCGGGTAGTCCTTCGCGGCCCGCCACCAAATCTTATGGGCCTGGCCCCCTCGGACGTCCCGATGGCGATCGTGGCGGCGCATCGAGCGGATGGTTTCGAGGGCCGGCCCGGCAGCATCTCCTTCCGCTTGGAGTTTACGCGAAGACGGCCTCCTGGCAAAATGCGGGCGTGCGCGACGCCGCCACGGGACCGGGACCTCGAACCGCGTCGGTAACGACGGATCGAGCGAATCCCCGAGACACCTTCGCGGCGCGCCGATTCCCCCCCCCAACCCTGCCGTGACCTCGGCCGGATGAACGTCGCCGCGACTTCGAGACGCCGCGGGCATCCCCCGAGGTGGAGGCCTGCGCAGTGCCCCTCAAGCCGTATTCGGGACGGATCTCGACGTTCGCGGGTGAGGTCCTCGCGAGAGGGTCCGGCATCTACGTCGACATGGAGGCCTGGACGGAGTACGACCAACCCGTCAGCCTGCCTCCGACGCCGATAGCGACCGTGACCACGACGGCCTCAACCTCGCCCGACTCCCGCTCCTACGCCGGCACGCTCCGCGTCGAGGCCACGGACGACGTCGAGGGCTTCCAACTGCTGCGCCTGGATGAGCCCTATCGCCTGACCATCGACGACGCCTTCTCGCTCCCCATCCGGCTCCGTCGGATCGAGGCGGGGGAGCCCGGCTCGTTCATCGTCGAATGGCGAAGCGAGGGCATCCCGGCCGACTCGAACCGCGCGGACTGACCCTCATCTCGTCGCCCCGGGCGGGCCCTCTCGACCGCGGCGCCGGGCGGTCGCCTCGCACTCGCCCGGTCCCTGGATGGGAGCGAGCCCGGCTGTATAGCGATCTCGGGCACACCGCTCGATGCGAGGCTGACGACGCCCCACTTTTGAGTTAGGCTAGATCGCTTGGTCGAAGCCGCGGCATTTCCTGCCCTACGGGAGATCGCGATGTACCTGGAATTCTTCCACCAGGCCAGCATGCGGGTATTTCGAGGCAGGCGCGACAAGCGTGGGCACGACTCCCTCTTCGGCCACACGTTCGGCGGATCGGCCGACTACGAGGGCCTGTCGGCGGCCCCGGATCAGCCGCCGGTCCACCTGCTCCTCCGCCTGAACACCGACGACCCGGCGGTCGGCGTCTCGATCCCGGGCGTCCGCTGGCTCCCTCTCCTCTGCGCGATCCGCTACGGGGCCTGCGACCTCGGCTATCGGGTCGTCTCCGACCGCGAGGTCAAGATCCTCCACCAGGCCGAGTCGAAAGCCTGGGAGGACTTCCCCTATGAGGGCTACCCCGGGCACATCCTCGCCGCCCCCCTGACGCTGGCGGAATGGGAGTTCGACCCGAGCGACCCCGAGCACGCCTTCTTCTACGCCGGCGTCTTCGGCCTCGATGCCCTCTCGGCCGGCGAGCACGCCGCACCGACCCGACCCATCGAGCGCCAGGAAGCGCAGGACATCTTCGGGCAAGACATCGCCGAGGCTTACGCGGGCGACGACTTCGCCCACCCCTTCGACCAGGCCCCTCCGGCCGAGGACTGCCCCGACCCCGAATGCCCGAGCCACCACGAGGCCTCGTCGCTGCGGACATTCGCCATCTTCCGCGAAGCCCGCGCCGAGGCCCGCAACCTATGGGGGCCCCACTGCGCCAACCTCCAGATCGTCTACCGGATCTGCCCCACTTGCTCCGCCATCCGCACGAGCAACTCGAACGACTGACCCGACCGACCCGCCCATCGCCCCACCCCCACGCCAACCCCCGGCCGAACTCCCGACCGACCAACCCGCCGGATCAGGCCATGCGAGCAGCTTCATAAGCTCGAATCCGCTTGCCGACGATCAATAAAGCGATCTCCAGGCGTGCATGCTTCACGAATCCATGCTCGCCGATGTGATCCGCACACTCCTGCAATTTCGCCCCAGGGATCACGAGTTGCTCGCGCAAAATCCTGCGCACCGAGAAAAGGCCGGTATGAGCGCCAAGCGAGATGCCTCCGGCCACCTCCTGCCAGGCTCCGATCTCGGAGAACCTGGGACACTTCGCGCGTCGCCCTTCGGGGACAGTCCGCCCCAAGTCATTCCTCCGTAATTCGATGCGGCATCCGGATGTGCTCCGGCTCGATCCGTTTCGGATTTCCGGAGGATTTCTCTACCTGTACACCCGATACGTAAGCTATACTCCGATCGCCTGAACAGGTGGACGAATATCCAGGTCGAATTCGAGTTGGGTGAGGAGCTTCGCGCATGATCCTCGAGTGGCTCAGGGCCAGAATTGTCGACCGACAACCGAACGTGGGCGTCGTGATTCGCGGAGGCAAACTTTTCGTGAGCGAGTCTCCCGAGTCCAAATGGCTCGTGGCGTGGGCGATGCAGCTGGAAGGCCCGGCCTTGCTGGTGGAGCTCTGCGACCTGGACGGCACGATCGTGGCCTGCCGCGACCTCGACGAAGCGGCAGACCTGATCTGCGAGGGGATCGGCTGCTACTTCGAGGCCAAGGGGGTCGAAGCGATCGCCAGGGCCGTCGCCGACCCCTTCTGGTCCCACCTCCAACGCTTCGCCGCCTTCGGCCAACCCGACGCGAACCACGAGCCTTCGCGACGCCCCCAGGCCTGGCGCGTCGACCGAGGCCTCGCCTCCGAACGGAGGCCCCTGCCGAGAAGGAAGGAAGCGATCGAAACTGTCTGTCCGGCCAGGGTTTAGGTCCGAAGGGCCGGCGCAAAAAAGGACGCCGAGCCCCTCGGATGAAGGCTCGGCGCATTCAGAGACTCTCGACTCCCTCTCGCACACAGGATCGTCGAGCGAGACCTCCCTCGGGCGAGGCTCGACGACGCACGCGGTCGGACAGCCCATCACGCCCCCGCCTCCCCAACTCCCCCGAGATGACCGGCTCGACGCCGGCCCCGGCAACCCTGCCCCCGGATCTGCGTGATGTTCGGAGCCTCGAGGCCGGGCGGCCCGAGATCCGGCCCGAGGCCGAATTCACTCAACGGCAAGCCTATGGGGAACGGATTCGTTGCCCGAAGTGTCCTGCTGAACAGGCCCTGTGTCAATCTGGGCAAGAATGGACGCGGCGTCACGAATGGGTTATGCTGTCGTAATTCAAAGAGCCACGGTCTTCGCGACGGCACCGGAACGATCGCGAACGCCCCCAAAGCCAATGACAAAATTCGGGACAATCCACCTCGCGTCGGGAGTCAAGGCCCGTCGTCGAGGCGTCTAACGATCGGGGTGCCTCGGCCGTGGCCGCTGCCTGGGGCGAATGCAGCCTTGCCCACTCGGCAGCTCGATCCGGTCAACGTCGCATGCTTCCACTGTTCCCTTCCGCCTGCTCGAACTGATAGCCAGCCGTGGGAAGACTCAGGCCCGGCCCTCGGCGAGCATCGTGATCAGAAACCGTCGACTCCGCACGCACCATCTTCGGACTGGAGACCGAGAATGATCGGAAGATCCGGGAGTTCCGCCAAGGGTTCGAGACGGCGGAACCCAACCGCCCCCCGCGGTTTCACGCTGGTCGAACTGCTGGTCGTCATCATCGTGCTGGCCTTGCTGGCGGCCCTCTTGCTCCCGGCGATCAACGCCGCCCGCCGCACCGCCCAGGAAGCCGCCTCCATCGCCGAGATCAACTCCCTCTCCCAAGCCCTGAACGACTTCAAGTCCCAGTATGGGGACTTCCCGCCCAGCCGGATCATCCTGAATGAGCGGGGAGACTACTCCACGAATACGGGGCTCGAGACCCGGACGCTGGCGTTCTTCCGCAAGGTGTTCCCCCGGGCCGTCTTCTCGACCTCGGGTCCGGTCTTCGCTGCGAATGCGCCGAATGGAAGCTTCTACGACTTCAACGGCACTGGTGGCACTCCCGACGGGTCGTCCTACATCCTCTCGGGGCACCAATGTCTCGTCTTCTTCCTCGGCGGCATCCCCCAGCACACCAACAGCGGCGGAGTGGCCGGATACGGCATGACGGGGTTCGCCAAGTCGCCCCAGAACCCATTCAAGAATTCGGATGCGTCCTCGAACCGCTCCCAGCCGCTCTTCGAATTCAACAACTCCAGGCTGGTGGCGGATCCCGCGAATGACCACGGCATCCCCGGTTACGTCGACTCACTGCCGGCGGGCGATATCACGCTGCCGCCCCCCTTCTATGCCTACTTCTCTGCCTACGCGGGCAGCGGCTACGACCCGGATGACTACAATATCGTGACCGCGGGCTCGTTCGTGGCCGAGACGGATGCCAATAATACGAACCTGATCGGCGCGTTCATGACGAACAACTTCGCCACGAACACGGCGATCACGGGGACCAACAACGTCATCGCCTCCGCGCCGCCGAATCCGTACGTCAACGACGTCCCCGTCCCGACCCTCGGGACCGGCCACCTCGACACGTCGATCGGCAAGACGCGAGTCTGGCAGAACCCGAACTCGTTCCAGATCATCTCCCCCGGCTTCGACCGCCTGTACGGGATCGGCGGCCAGTACATCTCCGGGAAGTCCAACGGGAGCCGGGTCCCCTGGATGAGCGGCGTGGGCCCCAACACGTTCCAGACCGTCGAGGCGAATTCCGATGTGACCGGCGTCACCCTCGACATGCAAGTGCGACAGCGTGAGGCCGACAACCTCACCAACTTCTCGACCGGCAAGCTCGACTGACCGCTCGCCTCGGGGTCGATCGAGATGCCGAGTGGGCACCTCGTGGACGTAACGAACCAAGGCCCGGTCGGGAAACATCCCCGACCGGGCCCGGCGTTTCTCCCCCTGACATGAGCGTGAAAGCCTCGGGCTCAAAACCCGCCTCTCGCCCGTCCGCTTAACTTGCCGAAGCGTCACAAATGAGCTACCCTAACGTAACTCTTTGAGCCACGGTGCGCTCGTGACCGCACAAATTCGGAACACCTCGATTCCTTCGGGGAAATTCGCCTCGCGAAGGGAGTCACGACCCGGTGCGAGGCGTCTAAGTTTCCGGCGGAGGCATCCGTGGCCAAGGAATCGCGGATCCCGTTCGTCGACGGCAAGCGAGGCAGCTTCATCGACTACCTCGTGCTGTCGAGCTTCATCGCAGTCGGCCTAGTCTTCTTCCATTTGTCCGTCGCCAAATACGTCGCCGAGCACGGGCCGCCGCGCAACGGGCGAGTTGCCGCCGCCCTGCTTTGGCTCGATCGTCATACCTACGGTTCAAAGACCTACCTGCGGATCACGTCGGGCCTTCAAAGGAACAGCCAATGAGACGCAAAGGGTTCACGCTCATTGAATTGCTTGTCGTGATGTCCATCATTGGCATCCTGCTCGCCTTCATCCTCCAGGCCTTCCTGGGTGCCTCCCGATCCGCCGAACGGGCCGCGACTCAGTCCCTGATCACCAAGCTCGACGCCGCGATGTCCGACCGCCTCGACGCCCTCATGACCCAGCGCGTTACGCCGACGTATTACCACCGCCAACTCGCCGCGATCTACCTCGGCTCGGATGGGGTCTGGCAGTATAACGAAGCGCCATACATCGACCCGACGAAGATCTTCGTCCCGGCGGCCTATCCGATTTGGCCATTCTGGGATCCGTCCCAGTCAAAAAGTTACTACATGCTTAGCGAGGCCCGGGCGCAAAGCATCGCGATGTTCGATTACATCAAAGCGCAATTGCCCGACTCGTTTTCCATCACCTCGGGTACGACACCAGGGGGAACGGCAAGCTACCCTTTCACCTTCTGCGCAAATGCCCTTAGGCGGCCTAACAGCACCAACTTCGAATTGCCCCTGGGCTGCGACCTGCCCAGCGTGTCCGGCCTCGTGAATCACCCAGCGGTACCGCAAACAGGTGCCTACGGGGCGGCCTTCGAGGTTGCCGGGGCGATCTACAAGAACCTCGGATATGCGCCGCAGGGCTACGACGGGATCGACAATAACCACGATGGCGTCACCGACGATTGGCACGAAGGGGTCACCGGCCTTTCGGCCGCCGACCAGGCCCTGATCGTCACCCGCATAGCCAACCACAGGCTCCATCCGGAGACCGCTCGTGCCGAGATGCTCTACGCAATCTTGGTCGAGGCAGGTGGGGCGCTGGGCAGCTCGCTCAACAAGGACGACTTCACGAACAAGGAAGTCCAGGACACGGACAACGACGGCCTGCCCGAGTTCGTCGACGCATGGGGGCACCCGCTCCAGTTCTTCCGCTGGCCGATCCTCTACAAGTGCGACACGATCAAGGGCTATCCTGACTCGACCAAGATCCAGGAGTTCGTGGCCGCCAAGAACTCCCCCGGGCCCTACGACTCGGTCTACGATACACGAGAAATCAATCCGCTCGACCCGAACAATACCCTGATGGCGCCAGCCTGGTGGCTCGGCAAAGCCGCCGGCGGCATGGGGATCAACTACGGCCCGTCGGGAGCCAACGCGTCGACACCTTATAGCGAGAACGCGGCCCTGTTCATGAATTACTTCGGCCCGTTATTGCTGGAGCCGCTGGCCGCCTCCGAGACTGGGGGAAATCCGACGTTCTTCTGGGATCGTTCGGCATCCAACCTACATCCGAGAAGGGCCTACTACTCCAGGCCGCTGATCCTCTCGGGCGGACCCGACGGGATCCCGGGCGTGGGGATGCTAAACACGAACTACTATACCATGGAGGATCGTACGGATATCCCCCTGCCTGACGGTACCACCGTCAAGTTCAAGTTTCGCGACTTAACTGGGAAAACCGCACTGCCGGTAACCTCGGGCAATCTCCTCAACATCGAGGGCGCGGCAGGGAGACTCGACCCCAATCGTCCTAGTCCCTATTTTGCTCCGACTGGAGCTGGCTACCGGAACGACACCACGACGTTCATTGAGCAGGCCGCAAGCGACGACATCGCCAACCTAAACGAGAACGCCCCGATCTCAGCAGTGTCCAGATAGGCCATAAAGGCCAAATGCTAATACTTCGAGATCGATTATCGTGGCCGACACTGGAAATATGCATAGACTTCCTGTGGGAGCGGCTTGGCCCGGAGACCGAGAATGACAAATCGATCCGCGAGATCCAATGCGACTGAAACGAGGCGTTCTCCGATCGGCAAGTTAAGGAAGCGAAGGGGATTCACACTCGTTGAACTTCTGGTCGTGATAGCGATCATCCTCCTCTTGACGGTGGCCACCATCCCGACCGTCGTGAACTCGGTAAACCAGAACAAGATCACGGAAGCGGCCCGCATCGTGCAAGCGGCTTTCGTTGGCGCGGGCGACAGGGCGATCCGGACCAACCAGCCTAGCGGGGTTCGACTACTCCCCTCAGTGACACTGACCTTACCAGCGATGGGCAGCGGCAGCGCCCCCGGGACGCAGCAGCTCGCCTACGACCGCATGATCGAGATTGAGCCGGCGGCGGATTACGCGGAAGGCAAGGTTTCGATTGCCCCGATGCTTGGTGGCGGCGTTACGCCCCCTGGTACTTTCCCGACCATCTACCCCAACGTGAACAATGGCTACTATCCTTATCCGGATCAGAACTCAGGCCTCCAGCAAGTTCTGATGATCGAGGAAGCGCCCTACGTAGGCGGCTACTTGGTGGGCACGACCGCGATCCCCAATTCGCCGACCTCGTGGTATTGGAACATCCGGATCGGCGACAAGCTGAAGATCAATAACTCCGGCATTTCTTACACGGTAGTCGGGCCATGCACCGTCAATCCGATCACGGTTAACGGCCAGAACCCCGAGCTCTTCGTCAATATCGGCCCTCCCGGGACGGCCCCCCCCGTCGCTCGCACATATTACGACACATTAGCAGGTGGCAACAAGATGGGCACCCATAACCCGGAATTCCTATTCCTGGTGAATGGCACCGACGACGATGGCGACGGATACATCGACGAAGGCTTCGATGGATTCAACCAGGATTACAACATCGTCCCGGATACCGTCGCCGATCAGGTCGTCTCCGGAACCTCGCCGAATATCAGCGAGTGGGAGTCCGAAAAGTGGAAGGGGACCCTGGAGAACGTGATCCTCGCCGATCCCGACGGCATGTCCACCGATACTCCGTCCTTCACGTGGGTTGGACTTAATAGCCAGAAAGCGACGCAAGACCTCGCCTACACCATCAAGCGGAGGCCCGTGCCGACCCGCGGTGCTCGCGAGACCAAAATCCCAGGCGGCATCGTCATCGACGCGACCACGTGGAACACCACGCAGGAGCGATCGCGGTTCCACGTCGATCCCTATTCGCTTTACGTGGACTTCATGGTCAACGCCGATGGCCAGGTCCTCCCGCAGACGATCTACTCGACGCCCACCGCGTTCAGCGAACCTTTCTATCATCTCTGGTTGACTTCGAGCACTGACGTCTTTTCGCCAACGGTGAACTCAAATGTCCCGTACACACTCCCGATGCCCGCTGGGTCGCCGAGCTACCCGGCCGCAGGCGACACCTCTGGGTTAAAGCTCACCGGCGACAGGCGACTCATCTCGGTCTTCCTGAAGAGTGGACTTATCACCAGCGATACCATCGAGAATTTCGATGCGTCTGGGACGTTGCCGTTCAACGCGATGGCGCCGTTCCTTGATGCCCAACTCGGCATGCAGTCAGCTAAATAGCCTATTCCGCCTCGACGCATCGCAAGCAATCCGCCAACGTCACTGCCCAGGGCTCGGCCGGAAATTGTCCCCGGCCGAGTCCGCAGTGTTTCCGCCCCTTGCATGAGCATTCCTTGAGAGAATCAGTGCGATAGTCGCACGCGTTGACTAATGCCAATCGCTCGGCCAAGAGGTTGCGAGCCTGCGCGGTGGCCGCGATCGGGACAAAGATCGTTTCCCTCTCCTCGCCGTAGCGTCGCTCCCAGGTTTCGGGCGGGAACACAACAGTAGGTCGGTTCGGCAAGGTCTCTGTCATTGATGCCTCAGCAAAGAGGTATTGCCCAGTCGCCGAGAATGAAGAGCGCGGCGTCGGTCTCGGGGTAGCATTGGAGCATGTTGAAAGTGTTGGGCCCGGTCGAATACTCGGGGAAGTCGACCTGAACGACGAAATTCTTCGCGAAGTTCGGCATCGGTGTCTCGGGGATGTCGATGCAGCAAACCCCTTGCGCAAAAACTTCTTCGGTAAGTGTGATGTCGCATTCTCCGAGGAAGGTCCCATCGTCATAGGAGACTGTGACATGACCTGTGCAACCCAGGGTATGCGGATCAGTCTGGATTAGGACCGCGGCGCAAAATTGGTCGATCGTGACCAAGTTCCATCCACCCGACGAGCATGCGGAAACGCTGGTCGTCTTGCTGAACGTGGCCCCCGTCGACCCCGTAATCATGATTGTGTAGGTTCCGGCCGCCACGACCGCACAGAATTTCCCCGCCCCGTCGAACGACCCGGATGCGACGATGCCGCCGGGACCCGAGAACGTCACCGAGCCGGTACCTGGTACGATCTGCTGCCCACCCACTGCAGAGGCGCACTTGAAATAAGTGGCGCAGAGCGTGCCCACGCCCGGAGACGGCGAGGCGAAACTCGTCGTCGCGTTCGTCGTCTGCTTGCACAGGATCGTGACGTCCTGGGTCTTCGTCGAGCCAGGGATCCCGACGGAGAGCGTGTAGGTTCCCACCGGGATACTATTCAAGCAGCATCGGCTGGAGGTCGACGCCGACGCGGCGGCATTGGCTCCTCCGGCTCCTGGGAAACTGATTGTCGGATTCGACGTGTATCCTGATCCCCCATTAGTCACCTGAATATTGGTCACTCGGCCCGCGACGACATCGAACGTGCCTGTCGCGCCTGAGCCGCCCCCGCCGGAGATGCCGAGAGCATAGCCTGTCCCGTCGGTATAACCTGAACCTGTCGCAGTGCGTGTGACCGATATCAGTTGCCCGGTCGTGGTGCAGTTCGCCACGGTTACGGGTGTTGCGTCCTTGGTCTGAAGAATGACCGAGGCATTGACCTTGTCGTTCGGGGCCGAACAACCCGTCGTGGCTGTCACACTGTACTTTCCGCGACTTGAAGTATGCGTAGGGTTGAGATGTGGCGAGTAGACGGGGGCCGGCCCGGGCGGGACGATGGCGGTTACCACACTGCCTGACACCCCGAGCGGAGCCGGCCCCCATGACATCCTCGCATCCGACGCCCGCCCCTTGCCAGTGGTTCGCATGGCTCGCCGACGTCCTCGATCGCCGGACCGCACCGAGGCTCGCGCTCCTGCTCCTCGGCGCCGTCCTCGCCCGCGGCCGACGCACCGTCACCGCCTGGATCCGCGCCGCCGGCCTCGGCGACGAGTTCCGCTCCTGCTACACCGCCGCGGCCGCCGCCGGCAAGGAGGCCGATCGCATCGCCGCACGCCTGCTCATCGCGGCGGTCAGGCCGCTGCTCCGGGGTCCACCCGGCTGGTCCTCGCCCTGGATGACACCCCGACGAAGCGGCACGGCCCGCACGTCCAGGGGGCCGGCGTCCATCACAACCCCACCCCGGCCCGGCCGGCTCCCCCTACGTCTACGGCCACGTCTTCGTCGTACTCGGGCTCCTGGCGACGCACCCGGCCAGGGGCGTCGTGGCCCTGCCCCTGCTGTCCCGACTCTACGTCCGCAAGGCGGACCTGCCGGCCATCGACCCCCGGCACCGGCCCGAGTTCCGCACCAAGCTGCAGATGGCCGTCGAGCTGCTCCGATGGGCCCAGTCCTGGCTCGACCTGCTGGGCCTGCCGATCTGGGTGGTTGCCGACGGAGCCTATGCCAAGAGGGGTTCCTCAAGCCGGCGAAGTCCCTGGGTATGACGGTCGTGAGCCGGCTCCGCAGGGATGCGGCCCTGCGGACCCTGCCCGGGCCGAAGCCGCCGGGCCGACGCGGCCCGGCCCCGACCTACGGCCCGGATGCGATCGACCTGGCCAAGCGGGCCGGCCAGCGTCGTGGCTGGTCCACCGGCACGTTCGAGCTCTACGGGGAAGATGTGGTCAAGCGCTACAAGACGTTCACGGCGACCTGGAGGCCGGCCGGGGGCGCGATCCGGGTGGTCCTGGTGGACGAGCCGAAGGGATGGAGGGCGTACTTCTGCACCGACACGCGGGCGAGCGTGGCGGAGATCCTGGGGATGGTGGCCGATCGCTTCAGCCTGGAGATCGCCTTCCGCGACTGCAAGCAGGTCGTCGGGGCCGGGCAACAGCAGGTGCGGTTGATCCGTGCGAACGTCGGGTCGTTCCACATCTGCCTGTGGACGTTCACCCTGACCGAGGCGTGGGCGTGGTCGAGGGAGGATGGGGAGTTGGTAGACCGCTCGGCCTCGCCGTGGGACAGCCCGTCGCGTCGCCCGAGCCACGCGGATAAGCCGCCGGGCGTGGCGTCATGCGCTGCTGGGCGAGGAAATCCGCGCGGTTCTACGCCCGGGGGCCACCGAGGAGGAGATTCAGGCCGTCGCTGCCAGGCTGCTCAGCCTGGCAGCATGACATATACATTCTCACGGAAAGTACAGTGTCACACAGAGCGAGCCCCCTTCAGAGCACTCGCAGCAGTTGCAGCCCGGACTTCGCTTGATGGCCATGCTCAGCAGTCCTCCGAAAAGACCCAGTAGTTACCCTCGGGGTCGCGGGTCACCATGATATTCTTGGCGCCGGAGCCGGTGACGGTGGTGAACCACGAGTAGCAGGTGGCCGTGCCGAGGCTCGTGAGGTTGCCGGTGCTCCTGTCGATGCGGTAGAGGGTGACGGTCCCGGAGCCGGGGGTCACGCCGCTGGCGGCGGAGATGCCGCCCGAGCCGGTTCGAGCGGGCCTGGCGCCCGTCGCGGCCCCGCCGTTCTGCGAGCCGAACGAGCCCGCCATCTGCATGAAGGATTGCTGGAGGGCGGAGATGTCGCGGGCGACCTGGGAGAGCTTCAGGGAGAGGGCGTTGACGGCGTCCTCGAGGCGGCAGATGCGGAGTTCGGTGGTCGAGTTGAAGTCGGAGCCCATGGTCAGGCGGCCTCGGGGGTGGCGGGGCGGAGGAGGTCCATGGTTTCGAGGACGGCGAGGAGTTCGCGGGCCGTCCGGTCCCAGGTGAACTCGGCCGCCCTCGACGCGGCGGCGCGGCCCCTCGCGACGCATTCGGCGCGGCTCGCATGAGCCGACCTCAAAGCGTCGACCATGCCGTAGTGCGAGGGGACGCACCACCGGCCCTGGCCGGAGTAGAATTCGCCGGCGTCGCGGAGCATGTGCGGGAGCTCCCAGCCGAACCGCCCGTCCCAGAAATGCGCGGTGCCCCCCCAGCGTGCGGCGATGACCGGCCGTCCGCAGGCCATGGCCTCGTGGGTGTGCATGCCCCAGCCCTCCCCCTTGCTTGGGACGAGCAGGCAGTTCAGCGAACGGTACCAGGCGGCCATCTCAGCCGGCTCCATCGGCCTGGTGACGACGCGGATGCGGGGGTCGTCGGGCAGGTGCAAGGCGGGGAGGCAGTCCTCCCAGACCTTGACCTCGAGCCGCACGTCCTCGACCTCGCGGGGGAAGGCATCCACGAATGCCGAGGCCCCTTCGTTGAGCCCCTTGCGGATCCCCCCGTGGCTCATCCTCGCGGCCATGCCGAACCGGAAGACATCGGCGGGCGGCGGCGTCCCGTCGTCTCCATACCCCTCCTCGGCCGAGATCCCCAGCGGCACGACGCGGATCGGCCTCGAGACCCCCGACGCCCTGAACCAGTCGGCGTTCGCCCCGCAGGGGACCACCACGGCCTCGGAGCGGTTGCATGCCGCCACCGACCTCGGGGAGAGCCTCGAAGATTCCCACATGGTAAAAAGAACACGCTTGCGATCGTCGAACGGCGGCGTCATCGGCGTCGCCAGGTGCAGCACCCAGGGGAGCCCCGACTTCTTGATCACCCGCTCGTTGACGTAATCGCTCCTGTCGAAATAGGTCGTATCCGCCCCCATATCCTCATAAGCGACGCGGACCCCGAGCGCCTCCAGCCCCCTCCCGAGCCAGGCCGCGATCCGGCCGTAGCCCGTCCAGGACGTGAGGTGCGCGCGGATGCAGACGTCGTGAGGTTGCTGGCTCTTGGTCATTCTGCGGCTCCGGTAGACTTCTTCTTGTCGGCGGCCTGGATCATGTCGTTCTGGCGAGTCGCTTGCTCGTTCGCACGCTGCTTGTTGGCGGCCTCGCGCTGGTCACGCTCGATCTGCTGGTTCCTCGCGGCCGTGCGGGTTGGATGCTCTGGGGGCTGCGCGGCTCGCTTCTTCAGGTCGTCATCGCGAGACCTCTCGTAACTCATGCGCTTCTCGCTGTCGGGGGCGTTCTCGATCTTCCGATCCCAGTAATCGCCCAGGGCTGACGGGTCCGCATTGTGCTTCGCGTCGAAGTGCTGGAGCCGATCATCTCGCTCGCGGATGGCCTCGTCTCGAGCCGGGCCGCTGGGGGTGTTGGCGAGGATTTTGTCGTACGGCGAGGAGATGGCCCTGCGCTCGGCGGCATCCTTCTGACCCGCCTTGATCGCCTCCTCTCTGGCGGCTCGCTGCTTGGCCTGCGGGCCGTGGTCCATGAAGTCTTCGCGTTCCCGCGCACGTCGATTGGACTCGTCCACGCTCATATTGCCGAAAGAGCGCTGGAGTTCGTCCCGAACGCCGGCCTTCCTCTCCAACTCGGGCGCGGCGGCGTCCGTCATGTTTTCGCGGGCCTTGACTCTGTCGGCCTGGAGATCGTCGGTGGGCTTGTACTTCTTCGCATGAGCCAGGTATTTGTCAAAGGCTTTCTGCTCTTCAGGTTTGAGTTCGTTCCTGGCCTCGTCCTCGGTGATATGACCGGCCGCGACATCGGAGGCCTTATCGCGAAGGTTTGGATCGGATAGGTTGTTGCCCCGCTTCTCATCATCGAGCTTCTTCCTGGCCGCCGCGTAGTGATCGGTGTTCTCCTTCTTCCTGGCCGCATCTTCGCGGTCCTTCCGCTTCTGAAATTCGGGGCTGGGGCGAAGTCCGTTCTGCTTCTTCTTCGCGTCGTCCTGCGATTTCTCGTCCTTCTTGGCCTTCTCGTCCTTCTCGTCCTTCTTGGCCTTCTCGTCCTTCTTGGCTCCATCGGCGGGTTTGGCCTGATCGGCGGCCTTGGCCTTCCCATCGGGATTGGCCGCCGCGTTGTCAGGAGCCTTGGCGTTGGCGTCGGGCTTGGGCTGATCGGGAGCCTTCGGCGCCGCCGCGTCCTTGGCTTTGCCTTGCTGCGTCACGTCCTTCTTCCTGCCGCGGCCGGGAATACCCGCGTAACTGCTCGGGCCGAAGTCGAGGCCATACGAGGCCGGATCCGCTCCGATGCTCTGCATGTACGCGCCGAGATCCGTTTGGAAGAGGCCATCGCCTCCCATGCCGGCGTTGGCGAGATCGTCGCCCTCCTTCTCCGCGTCGTGATCGCCGTCTTCACGCTGGCCGCGGGGCTCGTCGTCCTTGTGCTTGCCCTTGTCGGAGCCGGGCTGGGGGATGTTGTAGGGGTTCCAGACCTCGCTCTCGGTGCCGATCCGCAGGCCCGTGCGCTGGGGGTGCATGAACATCTCGGCAGTACAGTGATCTTTACGGTTGGAGCAATGAAGGGTTGTGCGATAAAGCATGCCCTCCCCCTGCGTCCAGTCCAGGTCGACGCCCGTCACGGGCAGATTCGCGGCCTCCCAGCCGGTGGTGTAGGTCAGGACTCCGCCGTCGGCCCCCGCGACGTTCACGCCCATGCCGAACGTCAGGGCCGGGGCGTAGAGGCCGTAATACACGACCGAGCCCTCGATCACCGCATCCTTGATTGTGTCGAGCAAGTCGGATGCATACGCCTGGACCTGGGGCAGCGAGGCCGGGTCGCGCCAGTCGTCCTGGGTCACCGTCAGGGTCTTGGAGAGGCCGTCGACGGTGTGTGAGGTACCCTCGAACTGCGGGACGGAGCCGACGTCGGGGGGCTCGATCGCCGTGTTCGGATTCGTCTGGATCGGCAAGGCCACCCAGACGTCGGCCGGAGGCGCGTTGTTCGCGATCATCCACGTCGGCGACGAGAAGCGGACGTTCCCCGTCGTGCTGTTGAACGTGAACCAGCTCGGGAACGACATATAAGGAGGGCTGCCGTTCAGAGACCAGAGGATGATCCCCACGGCCGACGACGTGAGAGAGACGCTGCCGCCCCCCGGGCTCACGAGAGGCTGCGGATACGTCGTCTGCCTCGTCACCCGAGGCCATAGATTCGTGTTCGTGATCTGATACTGCGTCCAGACCACAGACCCGCCGGTCGCCAGTCCGGTGATCGTGTACTTGTTATACGACGTATCCGGCAAGGGGGTATCGATCGTGATCGTGGACGAACCGCCGGGCGAGAGCGCCGAGCAGGCGACGATCCGGGCCGACCAGTATTGCGTGTACCCCGGCAGCGTCGACGACGAGACGTTGATCCACCCCTGCTGATGCGACTGGTCCCAGTAGTTCGCCCCCCAGAAGGTCGAGCCGACCGAGCTCGTGACGACGATCGTCGTGGTCGTCGTGCAGGTGCATGAGCCGGTGTCCTGCGCCTTGCCCGGCTGCTGGAAATCGGCGGGGGTCCAGGCGGCCTTGGCCTGGGCGTTGGTCAGGCCATCATGTGCGAAATTCTCGGTGATGTCGCCGTCGGAGAGCTTGAGGACGGCGAGCACGGCGATCGGCTGCCCCCGCACGACGACGCGCTGGAAGCACTCGCCGACGTCGCGCGAGAGGTCGGTGGGCTCGACGGGGTCGGAGCCCATCGTGAAGGTCGTGGCGGGGAACGTGCGGAGGTCCTTGAAACGGAAGTTGCCGCCGGGGTCGATCCACATCCGGTAGTTCGGGGCCCACTGCTGGACGAAGCCGTCGAGGGCCGCCCCGAACTTCTCGCCGTTGACGTTGATCTCGTGGGGCGGGATGACGTTCATCGCGGCGAGATCGGCCGTGGTGACGCTCGGGAGCACCGGCGCGGTCGGCAGCCCCGTGTAATTGCCGATGCCGCAGAGGTTGCACCAGGCCGCGTTCGTCGGCATCGTGAGCACGGCGCCGAGGATCTGGCCCACGGTCCGCCCCGCCCTCACTGGGTCGTAGAGCGAGTTCTCCGCCATGAGGTTGAACTGGCTGGAGTCGACCCCCGTGTTGCTATCCGTGTGGGGGAACCAGTCGAGCCGATTCCTCAGTCCGAGACATTGATACGTCAGCACCCAACCGACGCCCGAGAAGCTCGGTGTGACGCTGACGACGTCGCCGACGAATCGGAGCGTCCCATTGTTCGTCCATGTGATCTCCTTGCCGACCCAGGGGTCGACGCCCGGCAGCGCCACCCCCCGCTTCTGGATCGTCAGCGAGGGGATCGCCCCGAACTTCTCCGAGAACCGGATCGGGTCGGCAAACTCGGCATTGAGGTCGACCGGGACGCCGGCGATCGTGAAGGTGTCGCTCATGGGAGGGGATCATTGACTCTCGTCGATGACGTGGTTGTAAAACATTTCGCGTTCAACTGTTATTGGTACGCTTAAATACTGATATTATCCAGATCGGCCAGTCCGAGTACCCCTGGATTTAGTGGACAAGCTTTGTCTCCGCACCCGGGCGTCTAAGTTGCCGATCTGCGAACTCTGGTTGAAGGCCTCCTGCAGCATCGTGTTCCATTGAGATGCCATCGAGTTGTTGATTTGGATGAGCCGCTGGCTGTTATTCAGCATATGGTTTGTGATGCCGTAGTATTGCTTGTCCAGATTCTTGTTGGCGCGTTCGTAGAGGGCTTCGGCCGTCTCGTTCGTGGCCTGTTCATCCATCCTCGGATTCGGGTCGAAGACCTTGCCGGACCTGTCCTTGATGACCCGGCCGTTCTCCCCGGTCCGTCGGTGGAGCCACTGCTTGATGGTGGCCAGGATGTGCTGCTTGATCTGCTCCTCATCAGGCGCTTTCATACCATGGGCCTGCATCTGCTCGGCCCTGGTGTTGAGCTGGGCGATCATCATGCCGATTTGCTGATCGGTCCCCAGGGTGTCGGCTGAGATGCCGAAAAGCTCCTCACCATACTTCGTGTCCTTCCGCTTGGCCCCGGCCGACTCCTCGGTGAGATTGCCGTCCGCGCGATTCGCGATCGCTCTAGCACGTTCACGGTTCTGATCCCGGACGGCCGCCGAATCCTTGCCCCTCTTCTTGGTGAACTCATTGAGAGTGTCCTCGAGGCCGGCCGCTGTCTCGTTGTAGGCCTGCTCGGGGGCCATGCCCTTGGCGATCTTCGCCTTCATGTCGGCGGTCGCCTTCTCCTCGAGTCGATTGCCCCTGATGAAACCTTCGAGCGGGCTCTGGACATCCTCCTTGGCCTTTCTGTTGGCCGTCTGCTCGAGCCCCTTCGCCATGGAATCCAACGCCTTCACATAGTTGTTGGCAAGTCCCCTCATCTCTTCATGTAGCTTTTTGTTCTTCTTATCTTGCTCGCTGAGTCCCTCTTCCCAGACGTTCGAGATGAGGGTCTTGAAACGCTCCTGGATCTGGGCTAGGTTCATATCCTGGAATTTTCCGTCGACCTGCATGCCCCCGGCCTTGCGCGCAGCCACGAGCTTCTCGGCCCAAGGGGCCATAGCATCATGGTCTGCCAACTGGTCCTGGATCCTGTCGCGGAAGGCTGCCGCCCCGGTGCGATCCGCTTCCTTCTGCTCCGCGTTGGTCTTCACCGTCTCCGGGGTCGTCTCGCGGATTGTCTTGGCAGGAGCCTTCTCCCCAATCGCATCGAGCTTCGCCGCGAGTTGTTCCCTGGCGGTCGCGTCATTGCCCTCGAAGGTCCTCTTGGCCAGGTCGCCGATAAAGGATTCGGCCTGCTTCTCGTTCGCGAGACTGGCCTGACGCAAGGCTTCTGGTCGCGCGTCCTCCAATTCCTTCTTTCGCTCTGCGAGCTGGTTCAGTTTCTCGTTAAGCAGAACGTTGCCATCGGGATCTTTTATGAATTGTTCATAGTGTTTGTCGTATTCGCGACTAACCTCATCAATCTCATTTTGCTTTGATTCTTTGACCTGGGCTTCGAGCTTCTTGAACTCCTCCGCACGAAGTTTCCGCATAATCTCATCGGCCCTCCCCGTCTCGGAGAGGGCCTTCTTCGCCTCGCGGCCGGCCTCCTGCTGGTGCGACGACCGTAGGTTAGACGTGCTCTCGAAGGAGTTCAGACCATCCTTGAACCCCTTGAGCTGCTTCTGAGCCGCTTCGAGCTCGAGCTTGTCGACGGCGAGTTTGATGGGCTTGTCGTTGACGGCCTTGATCCGGGCCTCGAGCGTATCGAGATCGCCGACGGCCTCGTCGATCGCCTTCTGGGAGGCGTCCTCGATCAGGCCGTATTTGACGGCCATGTCCTCGAGCGCGGGCAAGGCCTTCTCGAGGATCACGCCGCCGACCTGCGCCACGGCGCCGACGAGCATGCCCACCCCGGGGCTCAGTCCGGCGATGCTGGCGAATCCCGACGCGATCTGCGGGATATTGTTGATGACCCCCTTGAATCCGTACTGGATGTCATCAACGGCCTGGGAGACCGACATCGCTGTCATGGCGAAGGAACCGAATCCCGACTTCAAGCCATCGGTGGATTCCTTCGCCTTCTTCCCCATAACCGTCGCGGCCTCGGTGGCCGATCCATATTTCCTCACAGCCTTCTCCGCGAGCTGGACGCCCCTCTCCATCTCGCCGATCTGGCCCGAGAGCGCGGCAGCCCCGCGGAGGTAATCCCCCATCGAAATCGTGCCGGCGTCCTGGGCTTTCCTGAGATCGTCGAGGTTCTGCTTGAGGTCCCCCAACTGCTGTTGCGCATTGGGGATGCCATTCGTCCCGACCTCGAGGATCGCGCTCGCAATGACTAGCGGATTCGCCATGGGTTACCCGATCAAGCAGTTTGCAGGTCGACGGTTTCGGCAAGGATGCGGGGGACGTGGTGCTGGACGACCGACTCGAGGGCCTTCGCGAATGACCGGAGCCGCTCGCCCATCAGCTCCCCCTTTCGCTCCTGGTCCGCGATCAGCTTGTTCACGTAATTGGTCTTCTCGCGCAGATCCGCGAGCAATTCTTCATGGCCGAAGAGTAGGCCCAGGGCCTGCTCCTTCCACTCGTCCCGCTCGTGCGTCAACTCCTCGAGTCGACCGGGGATCGAGGTGAACCAGTCCCTCACGGCGCGGGCATCCTCCGGGTGGGCGCCTTGGAGCATGCGGAGGACGATCGCCGCGCCGGCGTTGGGATCGCCGGGCGCGACGTGGGTTTCAGATTCGGACATCGTTACTCAACTCCTGATAAGAGTAGGGCCGGCGTCAGCTCACGGTGAACGTGGCGTCGGTGCCGGCGGTGACGTCGAGGTAGGCTTCCATGTCGATCGACTGGAGGTGCACCTTGTCGAGCGCCAGGTCGTCCTGCACGTTCGCGTAGAAGTTGTTCGACTGCAAATTGATGCCGATCGAGTGTGCGCCGTTGGCGAACGTGATCGACGCGGCGACGGACGAGACCGACTCGAAGTTGGCCCGGTCCACCGTCGTCACATAAGGGAACCTCGTCGAGAAGTTCACGTCTCGGCCGCAGTACTTGCAGCGCGTCAGGTACTGCGAGGCGAAGAACCTCGGGTCCAGAATATTCTGGATCGTCAGGTTGAACTCCTCGAACTCGACCCGCGACGACCCCAGAGTGAACGTGCCCGACGACATCTCGAAGACGTAAGGGGCGTCGTACGGATAGGCCCCCACCGCGGGCTCGGGGAAGTCGCTCGCGGTGATCGCAGCGTCCTTCTGGGCGATGAGCTGGAGTTGCAGCCGCATGAGTTGATTCGACTCGCTCGCCGATATCTGCGCCTGCTGGGTCATCACGCCGAGGTATCGGCGGTAGACCTTGGTGTTGGAGTTATCGTCCATTAGGAGGCAATGATCGACCGTGAACGACGAGAGGGTCGTCGGGTTCGTCTCGGCGATCAGCGGGAAGATCTGGGCCATCTGGCTGCCGTACATCAGCGTGTTGAGCGTGCCGTTGTACGAAACCTTCGACGACCCGGTCTGGATCCGCTTGTTGTAGCCGCCGGCCGACCGGATCGCCCACTTGATCGGCGTCGGCCGCATCGAGAAGGGGTTGGCCTGGTCGATCTGGATGATCGTCTTCACGCCGCTCGAATTGAAGACCCCGTAGCTCGTCTCCGGGGTGATACGCAGGAACTGTCTGGCCATTGTGTGATTGCCTCGGAGAAAGTTACTTGGGGACGGTCATCAACGCGACGATATATCCGTCGGCGGTGATGCAGGACGGGAGGCCCGACTGGGGATTGTTGGCGCCGCTGAAGACGCCGGGCTGCGAGAGATTGATCGTCTGGAGCGAGCCGAGGGGCTTGCCCTGCTGCACGGAGCCCGCGTGGAGGGCCTCGCGGATGCTGTTATTCAAGGTCTTGCTGCCGTCGCCCGGGAAGAGTGCCCGCTCGATCGCCCCCCAGAGGTTGAGCGCGTCCCTCGCATCAAGGCCCGGCGTGGTGATGATGAGTCTCATCCCCAGCGGGCTGTTCTGCAGGGTCTGCGCCTCCTGGTTCGCCGGCATCGCGACGGGCGTGATGTTGATCGAGGGGAGTCCGGTGTTCTCGACCGCCGTCTGGTTCGACGGGCCGTCGTCGATGAATGTCTGCCACTGGATCGCCGGCCGGACCGACTTGAGCAAGGGGTCGGACTTCAGGTGCGCGACGATCGCCGCGTAGACGATCGACCTCCCCGTGTCGGGGAGCATGATGAGCTGCTTGGCCATCAGACGTGATAGTCCTTGTATTTGGTGAGCTGCTGACGCATTTCCTCGGTCATCCCCGTGGCGATCTCGCGGAATGAGATCGAATGCTCGGCGCCGGCCAGGGTCTCGGAGGCGACGTAGGGGTTGATCTTCATGCGATCGAATGCAACCTTGACGAGCTCTGCACAGATGAACTGGATCGGCTCGGGGATGACCGAATAACCCGCCTGGTAGCTGACGCGGAACTGGCCCCAGCCGAGTTGGCCGCCGCCGTAGTCGGCCAGGCCGTCCCACGAGGCGCCGAAGGGATCGCCCCAGCCGCCGCCGAAGCCGATGGAGAAGCCGTCCCAGCCGTAGACCCGAACGATCCCCGTGGCCCGATCGATGTCGAACTGCGAGGCCGCCTTCATGAACAGGTCGACCCCCGCCCCATCGCCCAGGGCGTTCTTGGGCTCGCGGAGACCGACGAGGTCCGCCGACGGGAATCGCCCGACGTTCGACGCCAGGCCCGCCGCCGTGACGGTCGCCTCCCAGCCGTATCCGAGGCCGTTGATCGCGTCGGCCAGGAGTTGCACCGTGCCGTACTCGGCGAACGTCAGGATCCGGCTCGTCTGCGTCCCCGACGACACCCGGTTCAGCAAGATCCCGGTGTATTGCAGGTCCAGGTAATCCACGTCCCCAACCGCCGCGAACTGGACGGTCGCATACTGGTTCAAACCTTGATCCGTGTTGCGGATCCGCAGGGCGGTCGCGCGGCCGGTGTGGACCCTGGCGATCGACTTGACCGGATGCCTCGAGAGCATGAAGCTCGCCGGCTCCCCCCGATCCTGCCGCCCCCCTTCGGGCGTCGCGATCTCGTCGTAATTCAGGAGCACGAACGGCCGGTTGCAGAACCGCTCGATCTCCTTGCTCGCCGCGGTGATCAGCGCAGGCAGGACGTCCCGCTGCGCCTGGGTCATGACGACCCCCGCGGCTTCCAGGATGTTCGCGGTGTATTCGACCGTGATGAGGTTGAACGCGTCGGCGGCGATCGGCGCGTTGGAGCCGAGCCCCATCGTGACGATGCCGGGCGAGCCGACGACCCCGCCCGTGCCATAACCGATTGTCACCAAGCCCGGCATAGACGCTCAGCTCCTGGCGACCGGCTGGCCGTTCGTGTTGTTCGTCAGGT
Organism: Singulisphaera chitinilytica; assembly: GCF_049331405.1. Classification (NCBI taxonomy): domain Bacteria; kingdom Pseudomonadati; phylum Planctomycetota; class Planctomycetia; order Isosphaerales; family Isosphaeraceae; genus Singulisphaera; species Singulisphaera chitinilytica. The sequence continues at coordinate 1,735,224 of NZ_CP186274.1, read as the reverse complement.
TGTAGACGCGCACCGTGCCGGAACCGACGCCCCCCGGCTTGTATTGCACGAGCTGAGGCGGGGTCGACGTGCTGTTGTCGACCCACGCGGCATAGGCAACCGTCCAGGCACCGGCGAGGCAATCCTCGCGCGTCGGCGCGGTCACGTCGTCCTGGTTCTCGAACGTCGCCGGAGCCGACCAGAAGGCCGTGGTCGCCGCGTCCATGTCCGAGCGGATAGCCTCATGCTCGGACGTAGAAAGCGTAAAATTCGCCCTATCCACGACGGAGGCGACGGCCGGGATCGTGGCATTCGTCGCGAACGTCGCCGTGGCGATCGACGCATCCTGAAGGGCGACCTTGCCGCTGCTGTCGATCGACGTGGGCATCGCCTCGAGGCCGAACGTCCCCTGGACGCCGACCCCCGCCTTCCCCACGATCGCGTACTTCTCCGTGCAGGGGAGCCAGGCCGGGTCGATGGCGAGGGTGACGGCGTAAGACCCGGTCGTCGCATTGCCGAGGGCGTCGGTCATCTCCGCGACGCCCGTGCCCGTCGTCGGGCCGATCCTGGCGGTCCCGGCGCTGTCCAGGACCGTATAGACGAGGTTCGAGGCCTGCCCCGAGTAGAGCGGCCCGAACGTGACCGTGCGGGGTACGTTGGCGGTTGCCATATCTTGAATATGCCCTCGAGTGCTCAACCGAGTGGTTACTGGACGGCTTGCAGCCAGTCGCGGATCGCGTGGGCGACCCGCTCGCCGTAGTAGTAGTGGCCGGCCAGGACGGGATGGATCTTATCCGTCCAGATATAACGCCCCGAGATATCCGAGGCATTGACGATGTTCCCCTGGTACGACGTCCCCGCCATCCAGTTGCCGGAGGTATCGTCATAGATGGGGATGTATAGGCTGTTGGCATCGCCGAATTGGTTGAACGCCGCAAGGACCGCCGAGGCCAGGTCCGCCTGCGTCTGGGCCGGGAAGGACGTCCTCGGCCAGGGGCTGACCACTATGATCGGCGAGATCGAGTTCGCCGCGCGGGCCGCCTGGAAGCAGGCCAGGGCCTTCGCCTGGAGGTCCGGCAGGGCCGCGGCCGTGTTGTCGTTCCCCGAGACGTCGTTCGTACCCAGGGCGAACACGAACACGTCGTAAGGCTGCGCCGAGAGGTCCGCAAGCCTCAGGGGGTCGCTCGCCGCCGGCAGGGCCCCGTTGGCCCTCGAGAAGCCCGTCCCCCCCTGCGCCATGCAGACGGCCCGCCATCCGAGCTTCGCCGCACAGGTCCTGGCCCAGTTCACCGTCTGCATGCCCGCGTCGCGCGGGGCCCCGACCGTATAGCTGTCCCCGACGAATGCGGCATTGATGACATCCACATCCTTCGGCTTCCAGATGGAGTAGCTCGGGTCGACGGCGATCCTGCGGAGGAACGCGACCCCCCCGGCGCCGCCGCAGGCCTCGTCCGTCCGCTGATTGCCCAGCTCGAGCCGGACCCGGCGGACCTTCGACGAGCCGAACGCCACCGTCACGGACCCCGTATTCGACCCGCACGCCGAGCCGTTGTTGTACATCGTCGTGGGCGTGAACGAGGTGTACTGCATCGGCCCGCCGTTCTCTGACACGGCGACCATCACCCCGCCCTGGGCGGTGCGATAATAGCCGAACGAGACGTTCGGGCTGTCCGTCATGGTCTCGACATACCAGCCGTTCTGATAGACCCCCGGCGGGCCGATGTTGGAGCCCGACGTGGAGGAGACCGACTTGACGTTGATGTAATTGCCGTTGTAGGGGCTGACGGTGTTGGAGAACAGCACCCCGCCGACCGCGATGTATTTGTCCTGGTTGCTCAGCACCCCGCCGTTCGACAGGTAGTACGAGTTGGTCTGCGTGTCGTTCGCGGCCGACGTGACCGTGGGGGGCGACGCCATCGCCGCATTGTCGATGACGTTGTTGTTCCTCGCCGCCGAGGCCGCCCTGCGCAGGCGCTCCAGCAGCATCCGCAGGGGCGTCCAACCCACCCCGACGGCTCCCTGAGTCGTCCCGTCGCCCGAGTACAGGACCCCGTTGGTCCTGTCGACGATCAGCGAGTTGGATGGCCACACCTGGGACGTGCGCTGGCTGGTCGTCAGCCGCTGGGTGGGCGGTGGTACGAACGTTGGCATGGTGCTATGTACCTGTGTCCTCGAAGGGTTCGGCCCGGCGGGAAGGACGTGCTCCGACGCGGGCGCGAGCCTCGGCCCGCGCCCCCGAGGTCGGGCTCAACGCCAGAGGTTGACCGTCTGCACGACGGCGGCCGGATTGTTGGCGCTCGCCGGCTCGTAGTCGGTGAGGACGCCGAGCGCCAGGATCGAGACGGTCGACGTCGCCGTGCCGACGGTGACCTGCCCCTTGATATAACGAATCCCCGTGCCGAGCGACTGGATTTTCTCCGCGGTCACGAGCACGAGGGCATATTTGCCCGACGCATTGATCTGCGTGATGGACGTCCCGCTGATCGCCGAGTACGAGCCGCCCGACGTGCTCGAGCCGACGACCGCGAAGTCGACCGTGGCGCTCGCGCCGAGCGTCCCCGTATCGATGACGAAGAGGACCTGGCCGAACGTGCCGAGGTCGATCGCCCCGGTCGTCCCCGTCCCGACGGAGACGGCCGAGGCATGCAGGCCGTCCGCGGCGACGGCCAGCGCTTCAGTGAGCAACTGAGTGGTGGACATGAAATATCCCTTGCGAATGTGAGTGCGTCGAGGAGGATTGCCGGCGCCGAGGCCCGGGCGGCGAAGAACCGCTCAAGGCCCCACGCCGCCCGGGGCCGATCACGAGTGGAGCGCCACGAACGGCGAGATCTTGGTCGTGCCGTCCTGCTGGGTGACGGGGGCGTCGATCTGCGGGGCCCCGTCGACCCGGGCGATGACCCGGTACGTGATCTGGTTGGTGTTGAACGCGTACTGATCCGACGCCGCAATCTCGAGGGTCCCGGTGTCGGCCGTGATGTACTTCGAGAAGTCGGCGAGCAGCACGTCCCCCGTCGACCCGAGGGCCGGCAGCCGCTCGGTGAAGACCACCGGCCGGCCGAACAGGAGCAGCGAGCCCATCGCCAGCTTGGCGTCGTTGTACCCGGTCCCGACGTTCGGCAGGTACGTCACCCGCCCGCTCGAGTCCGCGAGCTGCACGAGGTACTCGAAGAGCGTGTTCGTGAGCACCCAGACGGCCTTCGGCCGGCTCTGCGGCAGCATCGAGCCCATCATCTTGGCGGCGTCGGCCAGCTTGAACTGGCTCGACGTGGCGCGGGCCACCGTCAGCAGCGCGGGGCTCTGGAGGATCCCCTTCGGCTTGGCGTTGCCGTCGCCGTTGAGGAAGGCCATATCCTCGGCATAAGCGATCGCCCCCGAGAAGATCGCCTTCAGCTCCGCCTCGATCGCGAGGAACGAGTCGTTGACGAGGAAGCGTGAGAGCTTCGTCAAGCCTTGAAGCTCGTTCGTCTTGATATGAACCTGCTTGAAGTTCGGCTCGGTGAGCGTCCCCGGCTGCGCCTCGCCCAGCCAGGTCATGTTCACGCCGCCGTAGTAGGCGGAGGCCCCGCCGCCCGGCACGAACGTCTGGTTGAGCATGGGGTAGTACGCCTCCCGCGCCGGCAACTGCTTGTTGTTGCTGTACGGGCGGACGATGGATTCCTCGTCGGCCAGGCGGAGCAGCTCGGTGCCGTAATCCGGCTTGACGGTGTAACCGCCGGTCACGCCCGAACCCTCGGCCAGGTCCTTCTTCTCGAATTCGCGATACTGCGATCCATACTTGTTCTCGAGCAGCTCGCGGGCCTCCCCCTGCTTGCCCGGGAACGTGTTCGGGCACATGGCCACGGTGATCAGCTTGACCTGATCGGCGAACCCCTTCGTGCGGTCCTCCTGCTGCTCGCCGGGCGTGATCCGCACGCGGGCCGGGTGGATCGGGGCCGCATGAGAGCGATGCCCGCCATACCCCTTCGACTCGATCGCCGCGCCGACTGCGGCCTCGACGATCGTCTTGAGGTTCTCCTCGACGCCCCCTTCGGACGCCTTCCTGGCATAGCCCGCGTCGATCCAGGCCTGACCCTTGGAGTCCTCGACGGCGATGACCGAATCCTTCTTGTACCCGCCTTGCTTGGCGGGCACGTCGAACAGGAACTTGATACGCATAGAATTTCCCTTCGATGGGATGTTGTGCTTCTTGATGGTGCTCGAAAACATCCGCGAAGGTGGATAGCTACGAACGGACGCCCGGCGGTCCGGCTCCGCACCATCTGCGACGATGCGTTCCGGCTCGGCCCGGCCACCCAAATCGGTCTTCTCACTCGCATCTTCGGGCCCGCGGCGTCGCGCGCCCCTCTCCTCCTGCCGCCTGCAGATCCGACCTGAACCCGATCCCGCGCGATCTCAGATCACGCCGAACTTCCGATCGACATAGTCGGCCAGCATCGCCTCGAGGTTCTCGGGGTCGAGGAACGCGTGCAGTCGGTCGAGGGCCTGGCGGGCCTCCGCGTCGTGGTCGATGGGCTCGAGCCTGGGCAGGTCGTCAATACCCGCCCGAGGGCTCCACCCCTTCCCGCTAGCCCTGGGCTTCGACCCCGAAGATGTCGACCACTTCGAGGGAGCCCTCAGCGGCGAGCACTTGCTCAAATGAGCGACCTTCGCCCCGACATGATCCCCCGTCGCAACGTGCCCGTCCCCGGACGCCTTGTAACAAGCCACCCGCGCCGCCGGCGCCCCGGGCGAGGCCTTGATATTCTCTTCGACATCCGGCACATGCCCCCGGCGGTGGACCGACTTCACCACGCCGAAGCCTTTGTAGTGCGGCGCCTTGATCGCGACATGATCATTCGCCTTGATGTCGGAATCGTCGTCGTCGTCATCCTCGTCTTCATCGTCGAGGTCTTCTTCGTCGTCGTCGTCCAGGTCCTCGTCATCCTCCTCGTCATCGCCTTCATCCTCGTCGTCGAGGTCTTCATCGTCCTCATCGAGATCCTTGTCCTCGTCGTCCTCATCGAGATCCTTGTCCTCGTCGTCTTCGTCCTCGGCGTCGTCCACCTGCGAAGGCTTCGCCTTACCCACAACGAACGGCTTCCCGATCTTGACCTCCGGCTCGACGACATGCCCGCCGGTTGCCCCCGACCCCTCGCCCAGATCCTTGGCCTCGATCTCGTGGGGGCTGAGATCATCCAGGGCGAACGACTTATGCTCGCCATTCCAGCGACACCGCGAGTCGTGCATCCTCACCTTGACGACATCACGGCCCTCGGACGATTCATCGCCGAGTTCCCCTTTCCCCGACCTCCCGCACTTGGTCTGGATCTCCTCGACGATCCCGCAGCCCCCCTTCTCACCGCCGGCGCACTTGACATGCATGCCCGGCTTCACGGCCGAAGCGCCCTCGTCATCATCGTGAGGCTTTGCACATTTATCCATATTAAGCCCGCCCTGGGTGACGATCCACCGGGGGATCGCAACCCCCTTCGACTTGTAAGCGACCCGCAGCGCGTCCTCATTGCATGGGATCGGGGCCACCGAGAGCTCGATGAGCCTCCACCTCCGATGCACCAGGATCTTCCCCCTCGTCCTCTCGAACGCCGCCGCCCAATCCGGCCGGGTCTCCGCCTCCTGCCTCGTCAGCGGCGACGACTCGACCGAGCGGAACCCGATCGAGAACGATCGCAGCATGTCCTCATCAAAGAGCCCCTTGATCTCCTGCCCCATGGCCGACGACCGGGCGAACTTGATATACGCGAGGATCCCCCGCTCGCGGATCTTCGTGTCGACGACCGTCCCCACCGGCAAGGGGTAATACGTCCCCGGCTGCCCCAGCGAGTGGCAGAGCATCAGCACGCGATTCTTCTGGAACCGCGACATGTCGCACCCCGACGGCAGGACGATCTCGTCGTCCTCATCCACCGAATCCGTCGTCATATAAGCGACGCAATCCACATTCTTCGACGCCGGGTCGACATTCTTCCCGATCGTCGCCGAGTGGAACTTGAACGTGTCGCACTCCGGATCCGCGAGCAGCGGCGACGCCAGGTTGTTCTGGAAACTTGCGGTCATCGTCATATTCGCACTCTCCGCGTGTTGGCGCGGAGCGAGCCGCGTTCGGTTCTGGGAATCAACGGAACGTCTCGTGGAACGAAGGGTTGGCTACTTGGCGGATCGGCCCCGCGAGCCTCGGGGATCATCCCGACCCATCCCCGACCTCGGCGTGCCGCCGCCTCATCGAGCAACTCGGCCTCGATCGAAAGAGTCTGCAGACATTTTCATTTCGCCCGGGCCGGCCCTCCCCCCTCGCAACGCGAGCGCGAAAGCCTCAACCCCCTGGCCGAGTCTGTGCTTCCAATCCGAAGAAATTTACGGAGTCGGAACGCTCGGACGTATCGAGTCGCACACCATCGTCGCGACTAGGCCGACCCCACCGCCCCGAATCTCGCCAGGCGGCTCGATGCCGGACACCTTCCACCTGCTAGATCTCCCGTCGCAAGCGCTCGCCTTCCAGCGTCACCACTCGGGCCTTCCCACCGCCGAGAAGCTCGCCTAAGAGCCGGCCTTCACCAATCGGCAAAACCTACAGGTGCGTCACTCATGAAGGGTGGCCGCGATTGGAACAATCGGGGTCGCGCAGCGACAAGAGGCCAACTGCAAGCTGCCCCGACCGAAGCCAGTGGCCTTTCTCCGTCTCATGGCCGATCCACAGACCCTGGAATCAACGAACGCCGAGCCCCAAAATGTGGTCGGATCTCGATGGTTCCGGATGCCGCGGAAGTGGCACCCGCGACCACCCAGAATAAGAACGGTGACCGCCTAATGGCCGGGCCTCATCGCCACCGCGGGCCATCGCTTCAGACAATTCTCGACAGGCCGACGCCAACCGCCCACGGCATCACCTCCCCCGGCGCCCCCTGCCTCGGCCTCTCTTCCGAGCCCCCTTCAAGCCCCCTCCCACCTGAGGCGACGAACCGAGATCCACCGCGACACTCCCGCCGAACTCGCGGGCGATCGCCTCGAGCGCGGGCCTCAAGAAGGGCCTCGCGGGCATGTTTCGCGTCCCGAGCTCGACATAGGCCGCATAAGGAGCCTCGACGCTGACCCTGAGCGTCCGGCTCGACTCATCATAGCTATATCCGATGCTCGATTGCAGCGTCCCGGTCCTGGCCGGGGCCAGCGACCGGGCCTCCTGCGCCGCCGCCTCCCCCGCCCGCCGCATCTTCTCGCCGATCGCCTCGATCAGGTGCTTCTGCACCCGATCCCCGAACCAATTGACACTACCGCCGCCGGCCGACATGGATGGAACGTCCTCGCCAGATGGATAGACCAGGATTGTCCTCCGACGATTCGCTCCCGACCCCTCAGTCATCCTCCCATTCGACGCTCTCGCTCAGCGTCTGTGTTTCGAAAAACTCGATCGCAACGGCAATCGCCCGCTCGAAGGGGACTGTTTGGGCCTCCGGCGTCTCCGTATAGTGGCCGCCCATCATAAAAGACTGCAATTTATTAATATCGACATCACCAAACAAATGTTTGGATGGCCACCCCTCGCTTGCGATCCAGGTTAAAGGCACAAGATCGTACCCCAATCCGATGCAGAGGAAGGCCCCATCCGGGGCATTGAGCGTAACGATCTCGGGAGAAGCATAACAAATTGATTGAAGTTGCCACAGTTCACGCTCCAACTGTGCTGCTTCCACAATATAAATCTCAGAAGTGGCAGTCTGTAGAATCCAATTCATAGATTGATCCCATCGTAATTTCTATCCAACACCTGCGGCACGATGACTCGGAGCACGCGTCCAGCACCCAGCATTCGTGGCAGCATGAAATGGCAGCCAGATTTCTTGGCCTGCCCTTGAATACAAGGAACCCGATTGAGAATCAAGACAGCGTAGTTTAAATCCAGTTTCCGCATTAGAACAGCGGAGTGAGCCTCGACATGAGCTTTTAGAATGTTGTTCATACCCGGGATGACTTTCTTAGGCACTCCGTCCGTTGGGCCGCTATAACCACTCTTTATGAAGAAATCCCCAAAAGGTAGAGTGAGAACCCCAGACGTCTTTCCACCAGTATAGTCCGGAATTCGCGACCATTCAACATTCTGGAACCCGTATCTATCGATATAATCTAGATACAATTGCGATCCAGTCACAGGATGCGTTACGGAACTTAGATCATCCGGGCGTAAACTAGGATCATGCCCTGCAGGACTCGATCCGTTAGGATGGCGACGCGTGCTACGACTGGAAGACCGTTCCTTTCGCTCCTGTGAAGCGAGTTCGATATCTTGTCCACGATGTATATCACGCAGAGCGTCCGCGTCCGAGCTATGCTGCTCGTTCTCAGCTTTGCGCTCCTTGCTTTGCCCTTTCTCAAGTTCTCTTAGCTCTTCACGGCTGATTCGCCCTTTTGCTTCTGAATGGATCTTTGCATGGTGATCACGTAGGCTCTTACGCCTGTTTTTGATCGAGACCGCCAACTCTCGACGCTCGCGCTCATGACGCTGCAGTAGTTCCGCATGCCTTACCGACCTCGGACCCTTTACCTTTCGTCGCCTCCGCCGACGAGCATCGTTACCCGACTTCCGACGCCTACGTCTTCGACCGCATGTGTTGCCAGGCTGAAAGCCTCCAGCACCGGTCCCACAGTTCTTTGACTCATACGCGAGCCATGCTTGTCCCAGACTCAGAACGACTTGAGCGAACTCATCAAGGTCATTCCGGCGGGAATCCAACGCGCCTCGGGCCTCGAAGATCGCCTTCAGCAAATTGAGTTCTTCAATGATCATGTGAGATTTCTTGGAGAACCTATGCGATCTTTTAAAGCCTGGAGAGTGTCCCGAACCAAAGATGTGATGGCCTTCCGCCTCTCCTCAAATCCGTCGTCCCTGGCGAATTGGTGAGGCTCCGTGCGGCCGAATCGATTGAACCCGATCCCCCTCGGAGTCGTGCTGCTAGCAACGGCGGCCGGAGCGGTGGGATCTGGGGATGAAGACTCCTGGGCCTTCTCCACGACCCCCTGGAGCGTCGCGAGCGACCCATTGACGAGGACCTCGTCGCCTCCCTCGACGGCGTCGTAGCCGAGCTCCAAACGGACCTCGTTGCGGGTGATGACGCCCAGGTCGATGTAGGTCTGGTTCAGGGCGGCTTCGGCCTGCTTGTCGGCCAGGACGGCGGGGTCGAAGGCCCAGAAGAGGCGGTCGTAGCCGAGCTTGCCGTAGGGGTCGAGCGAGTGCGTCCAGCGCGTCAGGGTCGAGGCGATGGCCTTGCAGCGGGGCTCGACGGCGTTGCGGGCGTGCTGCTCAAGGCCGGCGTCGGCGTTGGCGCGGTTGACGTCGTCGGTCTTCAGCATCGAGATCGGAACATCGAAGCAATTGGCGATCCGATCCATGTCGTACGAGCTGATCTCCAGGCTCCCGAGGTCCGTCGGCGTGTACGAGAGCGGCGTCACCGACACCGCCGCGTCCACCGTGAAGACGCCCCCCGATCGGCCGCCGCGGCCCTGCTGGTCCATCCGGTGCTCGAGGCGACGCCGCTCGGCCTCGCCGAACGAGCCGCCGGCCTTGTCGTCCTTCAGGCTCACGAGGAGCGACGGCCGAGGGCCATTCGAGAGCATGTTGTCCTGGATCGAGACGAACGTGTCCTCGAGCCGGGCGTATTCGATGGCCGCCTGCGTCGGGCCGTAGCCCTGGCCGTAAGGGTTCTTCGCCGAGAGGTGGCGGAACCGGACGAGGTCGGACTTGGGGTAGTTGATCCCGCCGAACGTATACTCATCCGGCACCATCGTCCCCGACGTGAAGACGGGATACACCAGGTGCGGCGGCAGGGCCCAGATCTCCTCGGGCAGCCCCTTGCGCCCGGCGATCACGCCGAAGTTCGGCCACCAGTAGCCCGAGCCCGCGATGTCCAGCGACATCACGGTGTAGGTGATGAGCTGCGTGTGGTCGAGGTCGTCATTGACCTTCATCACGGCGTCGAGCAAGGGGTGCTCGGTGACCTCGTCCACCTCGTCGGCGGCGGCGACCGCCTTCCTCGCGTACTCGAGCCCCTTGAGCCGATCACGCGTCGCCCGGCCGATCGACTTCGTCGCGCACTTGGGCCGGTGCTGCCCGTCCCTCGTCGCGGCGAAGAGACGCAAGGGAAGCCGCGCGACCGCCCTCGCATTGAGGTTCACGCACGCGTAGATCAGCGACTTGTACGCCTCGACGAGCTCGTAAGGGGTCGGCCCCCGGCGGAACTTCCACGAGTCGGACCAGATCGGCCCCCCGCCGTACGAGTACACGAACGAGCCGCTGGGCGGGCCCTTCGCGTCGCGGTCGGAGAGGCGACGACGGACGGAGTTGCGGCTTGGAGGCATGAGTTGGGCTGCCCGGCGTTGATGGCCTGCGGGAGGTGGACGCTGAAGGACTCAGCGAGAACGGATGAATTTGCAGCGAGGAGCACCCGGCGGATCGGCTCAGCGAATCCCCGCGTCGGCCAGCACGCGGGAGACGAGCCACCTGCCCGGCCTGTTCTTGCGGCCCGAGTCGGCGTGGATCTCGTCTCCCACGATGCGGAAGTTCTTGTACGCCCCGGATTCCGCGTCCTGGGCGGCTTCATCTCCCGCCGCCGCCTCGTCCGAGGCGTATAGCGTCGGAGCTAACTCCAGGGCCTTCTCCCTCAGAGTGGGAGTGATCGCGAGGGCCGAATCCCCTTCTAGCCCTCCGCGGACGACGCCCGACGCGGCCATCTCCCCCTTGACCCGCTCGGCGATCACCGCCGCGAGGGCCTCGACCTTGCCCTCGACGAGGGCCCCGACCTTCCCGGCAAACGCCTCGATCTTGGTATCGATCAGGGCGTGGACGTCTTTCTTCGACTCGGCGGACAGAGCCATGAACAGCGACCTCGGACCTTGGGATGAATTGGGTCAACTCGGGGCGTGACGGGGCCCGGGCCGATGCCGCGAGGAAGCATCGATCCCCTTCGATTCCGGGCCTTCAAACCCTCACGTCAGCGCCACCAGTGATCGGCGTTGATGTCGCGATAGAGCCGCTCGGCCTCCTCGGCCTCGGCCCGCTCCCTGGCCTCGACGACCTCGGCCGGCTCGATCCTGCCGACCCCGCGATCGATGGCCATCGCGGCATATCTCAAGGCGTCCACGGCGTGGTCGTTGAGCTTGACCGGCTCCTCGCCGAGGGTGCGGCCGTCGTCCCCCTTCGACCAGGCGTAGCCGTCGATCTCCTCGGTGAGGCCGCAAGGCTTCTTGGCCTCCACGAGCCCCTCGTCTCGCTCGACCAGGCTGTCCCGCAAGTAGAAGAGCCTCGGCCTGCCGTCGCCGGCGACCTTGAGCCGCTCCTGCACGGCCTCGATCCCGCGGGTCACGGCCTTGTTGGCCGCCCGCGTCGGGATCCCGTTCTCGAGCAGCGTCGCCCGGTCCTCGGCGTCGTGGTCGGCCACGGTGAACTCGTACCGCTCGTCCCCCGAGAGCCTGCGGATCTCCCCCGCGTGGACCTTCACCGTCCGACGGGTCTTATACATCTCGCGGTAAACATACATGCGACCGTCATGGTCGATGGCGATCCAGAGGCAGACGAACGGGTTCGTGTAACCGAAGTCGATCGACCGGATCCGCCGCCAACTCCGGGGGATGTCGAAGCGGTCGACGATGTGAACGGCCCTGTCCCACTCTTCATACACGGCCCCCTCGGCCTGGACCCACTTGCCGTAGCGGAGCCTGGGCTTGCGCACGCCCGTGAGGCCGTCGAGCTTGCCGATGTAGGCGAGGCCCGCCTTCGTCCAGCCCGACGACTCGCGATCCCAGAGCATCGGGTTATCTTCATGCCGTGACTCGAGCATGAGTAACCTCCCCGCGTCCGCCCGCCGCTTGATCCAGTGCTGCGGCCCGTCGGGGTTCGTGTCGGCGATGATCTGCTGCCTGGGCGTCACGCCGTTGCGGAGCCTGGTCGTGATCGACTCCCAGTCGTCCTCGAGAAGCTCGATGGCCTCCTGCACGTAGGCCACGTCGAACTCCGTCGACATGATCTTCGTCGGCCTGTCGAGCCCGCCGACGACCAGCTCCGAGCCATTCGGATATCGATACGACTGCCGCCCGCTGCGCTTGGTCCCAGCGGCGATGACCTCGTATTCGGCCCGCGTGAGGACCTTCTCCTCGAAGGTGACGAGGGCCGTCTGCGTGAGCGACTCGCGGGTCTTGCGGGCGATCAGCCCGCGCATCCCCGGGTGATTCGTGGCGAGGTAGTGCAGGTATTGCAGGCAGGCGCGGCTCTTGCCGGTGCCGGCGGGGCCCGAGAGGATCACCTCGCCCCGGGCCGCCGAGAAGAGGTCGGCCGCCGCGCCATAGACGTGGTACTCAGCCTTCGGATTGGCTCTTGCTTTCGTCGGCATGGATCACGATGACGGTCGTCGAGGCCTGGTTGTCCGACCTGGCGGCGTCGCGATAGACCTCGGGCCGTCGCGACTTGAGCCAGAACATGCGGAGCGCATTATGCGAGGGGTCGGGGTCCAGGCAGTTCCGCAGGGTCACCGCCTCGACCATGTCGTCGGCCCTGGACATGGCCTCCTCCACGAGCTGCTCGAGCTCGGGGTCGTCGGCGCGCCAACGCCGCAGGGTCCTCGAGCTGACGCCGGCCTTCGCCGCCGCCTCCTCGAGCGTCGACCCCAGCCGGAGCGCCTCGACCACGGCCTGCCTGCGGGGCTCGAGCCCCCTGGCCGGGAGCCACTCATTCGTCTCGGGCATCGCTTAGCCTCTCAGCCGCCAGGGCCCCTCATCCGACCCGAGTCCGGCGGCCCGCATCCGTCGCCAAAGCCTCGGATACCGCCTCGCGAAATCGTCGTCGTCGAGCCGCACCTGACGCGACGGCCTCCGCACCCTCGACGCACCGAGCGCCATGAGGACGACAGCCATCCCCCCGGCGAGGCAAAGGCCCGTGATGACGAGGTCGGGATCGGACATGCGGGCGCGACCCATTTCGGCGTCTTTCGGGTTCGACCTGGGTGGGACCAATTGGTCCCACCCCTGGGCCTGTCGTGGAGCGGTCAGCCCCGCTCGATCGGCTCGGCGAAGGCCGATTCCGTAGCGTCCAGAGAGGCCGCGATCACCGCAGAAGCCTCGGGTTTTCGCCGTTCGGGGCGATCGATCTGAAACTTATGCTCATAATTAACCGTGTTCGGCTCGATGAACGCGAGCATCACGCCGTTGCCGGATTCCGACGGCTGGGCGACGATCTGGAGCGTCTCGCCGTTGGCGACGTTGGTCACGTCCACGGCCCCGCCGAAACGGATGAACAGGTTCAGCTTACTCATGGATGATCCCCTTTCCTCAGTCGTTCGAGCTCGGCCTGGTGCAGGGCCTCTTTGTGACGTCGCACCTGCTGATCGTTGAGAAAACCCCGCGTCGCCTGGATCGCCGACGCGAGCCCGATCAGGATCGGCGGGATGACCTCCCAAGTGAGGCCCCAGTGCACGACCCAGACGCCCGCGCCCCAGAGGCTGCAGAACGAGGTGGACGCGAAGAGCGTTTGGACCTGGTGTGACATGGGCATCGTGTGGAGGTCATCCATTGCGTCGGCGCCTTGCGATGTCGGTCGCGTGTCCGATCAAGAATTGAAGGCATGTCCGTAAGGCCAGGAACCCGAGGATCCCGGCCGCGACGGCCGCTGCGATGTGTTGCATCAGGTCGATTTCGCGATCATCCCCGGCATCCTCCCCGTCACGACCCCGATCCCCACCGCCTCGCGCCCCGGCTCCTTCCCGCCGCGACGCCCCTCGAACTCCCTCGCATGCTCATTCACCGCCCTGAGCACGCATTCGAGCGGCCCCGAGACCCCGGTACGCGTCTCCTCCACCTCCGTGATCGCCGCCGACCACTGCCCCCCCGCCCCCTCGATCCTGATGACAAGTCGATGTGAATTCGTGGGCATACCTTCCCCTTTGGAACAAGTGGGGTCGACCCGGGTGCCGTGTTGCGTTGCCTTCAGGGCGTGGACGCGATGAGATAGACCAGCGTGGCGACCCCGATCAGGAGCCCGGCCACGGCGATCGCCGTTCGTCGCAGGTCCGCCCAGGTCGGCTCGCCGAGGTGTTCGTCGTCGAGGCTCAAGGCTGATCCCCCCGGCCTTCGGGCGGCCTCGCGGAGCCGTACGCATAGAGGCTGAGGGCCTCGGGGATCGACGAGGCGATCGCGAAGCCGAGCGGGATCCAGAAGGTCGAGATGACCTCCGCGTCTCGCAAGAAGGCGGCCTGGATCCGATCCCAGGTGAAGCCGGTGCCGGTCGCGAAGCCGATCGCGGCGCGGGTCAGAACGCGCTTGACGTCGTCCCTGGAGAGCTCGCGCTGGATCGCGTTGGCGGGCGGGGCGAGGAACTTGCCGGCCGCGAACGCGAGCGAGCCGAAGCCCGACTTCAGCTTCAAGAGTAAGGCTTTGAGCATATCTCAGGAGCTCGCCGGGGGCGTGAGCTTGTCGATCGCGTGGCGGATCCCGAAGAGGGTGAAGCTGTTGAGCGCCAGTGCGGCGAAGAGCGTGAAGTCCCCCGCGTACAACTCCCAGGCGGCGAGCAGCACGAGGCCGGCGACGCCCATGTACGTCTTGTACCCGTCGAGCTGCGCCAGGAGGCTCCCCTTCAGGTAGGTCACGATCGCGGAGATGAGGGTGGCGACGATGCTCATGGCTTGGGCCTCAGGGCGATGAGAGTGGGATGGGCCTTGCGGCCGGTCTGCTCGGCGTGCTGAACCAGCTTCGAAGCCAGATCACCGATCGACATATCGGCGAACTTATCGAGCAGGGCGTTGGTGCCGGCCTCGGTGACGGCGGGGATCTGACGCAGCGCCACCGGGAACGCGAGCTTGATCGCGGGTCGGAGGATGAGGCCGGCGGCGGCGAGGATGTCCCCCTTCCGCAGCTCGAGGTACGACTGCAGGATCGGCGAGATCGCGGCGGCGAGCTTCCTCGCGACGTCGGAGATCGGCATCATTTCACCTTCCTGGCTCGGGTGTAGCGGAAGACGCCGTCCGGGTGGACGCGGCCGAAGACCTCGTAGGCGGGGTTCCTCGCGAACGGGACCCAGCGGTCGACGGCCTCGGCCAGGTCGGGGCCGACGCCGGCCCCGGGGCGGCCGGCGTCGGCGAGGCCGCCGTCTTCGCGACGGCGGCGGGAGGTTCGGCCCTGGAGTCGAGGGCCTTGCGGATCGACTCCACGGCCCTTGCGACATCCTCTTTCGTCGCCGCATCCTCATGGAAGCGAATGACGATGGGGGCAGCGACCTTCGTGGGCTCCGGGTCGCTCAGGAGCCTGGGCCCGACCGAAGGCGAAGGTTCACCGATCCCCAGGCCGATCGCGGCGATGGCGAGTGTGATATTCATCAGATGAAGTTATCGTAGGACCACTTGACGACCTTGCCGATCCCGCTCAGATCCGTGGCCGAGACCCGCACGAAGTATCCGTATCCCTGCACGGTTCGATACACGTCGCCGCGGACCCAGAAATCCGAGGTCTTCGTCGCCGTCACCGGCTTGTAGCCCGGCACCTTGGCCGCCATGTCGGCGGGGAGCGGCGGATAGAGCAGGCCGTGCCAGTTCTCGAGCTGCCACCAGTCGTAGGTATCCCAGACGCCCGGCATCACGTAGCCGACCTCGGTCAACGCATGCCCATACGTGCCGGATCCGATCGAGGTCATGAACGTCTGCTGATTGTCCCAACCGTAGGGCCACCAGATCCCGTTGGCGACGGGCGTGTTGCTGGCGATCAAGGTGCGGGCATCATCATCCGAGCGGACGTCGACGGGGACCGAGATGCGTGCCGCCTTGGCGTCGTCGAAGACGGCTTGCGGGGGCTTCGTGCCCAGGGCCCGCGAGTCGTCGGAATAAGGCAGCAGGCTCTCATGAGCGATGCCGGCCCCCTTCTCCTGCGTCATCGTGAGGATGGCGTCGGTCGGGGCCCCTCCATTGCTCGGGTTGCCGCCCCCTTCGAGCTGCTTGCCCAGCCATCCGACGAGGCGTCGGCATATGTCGAAGGCCTCGTATCCCTTGGCGACCATCGAGGTCTCGGCGAGGAACGTCGGGCCGTGGACCCAGCAGGTCCCGGCCTGCCCCTGCTCGAGCTGGCGGTGCCGGTGCTGCGTCAGAGAGAGAGCGTCGGGATACTGCGCCCCCTGGATGACCGTGGCGTAGCGCCTTGAAGTCAGCATCGCCTGCCTGGCGAGCGGGGCTCGGACGTGATCCCAACCGAGAGCATAACTGGATGCGTTGCTCATTTGGTCCCCCTCAGCCCCTTGGCGAAGTCGCGGGAATAGGCGGAGTAGGCCTTGCGGGCGGCGGCGTCCTTGGGGTCAGTGCCCGAGGGCACGATCGCGGCGAACCCGGCCGAGGCCTTGTCGGCGAACGCCTTCTCGCGGGCCGAGAGGAACTGCTGCTTCAGGGCGGCGTTGGCGTCCTCGACCTTCGCCCCGGAGTCGATCTTCGCGGCGAAGGCGTCGAAGCCCTGGGCCAGCGAGTCATCCAGGAGAGGGGCGAACTCTCGCCCCGCCTTGTACGCCTCGGAGTCAACGGCCGCCGGTTCGACGGATCGCGAAATCCAGCTATGCTCATAGGCGAGGTAGCCGATCCCTCCGATCCCCAGGGCCCCGGCGAGGATCCAACCGGCGATGGAACCCGTGAGCCTCGCGGCGCCAGCCGGAGCGACAACCGGCGTCGGCTGAGTCACCGGAGCCGGAGTCGGCGTCGGCACGGGCGTCGGTTTGGGCGTGAAAAGCGACTTCTCGACAGGCATTACTTGGTCCTCCCGTCGAGGTAGTTGAGGGCGAGTTCCCGGAGCGCACCGTCGGGGTCGACCATGAAGATGGTCGAGCCGGCCTCGGTCCAGGGGACGCCCGGCTCGAGCAGCTTCGCGACGGCGTCCTGGGCCGACTTCACCTTCGAGGCGGTCGCCTTGGTGGCGGCGTCGGCATCGACGTACGTCTTCTTCTCGGCCTCGTATTGGTTCTTGATGCTGGCGATCCGAGACTCGGACGCTTTCTTGGCGCCGATCGCGTCGGCATCGGCCTTCTCGGCATCCCGCAGGGCCGAGAGGGCTTGCTTGATCTCGTCGCTCATGAATCCCTCGACGGAGTGTGGCTGACGGAGAGGACTGCGTTGATTCGTCAGGCGCCCTGGGCCTGCTGGGGTTCGCTGTGCCGGCCGATGACGTTGCCCCGCTTGTCGAGGATCAGGTCGTAGTCGGGCTCCTGGCCGATCGACCTGAGCCAGTCGCGGCCGACCGCCGCGCGGTTGACCACGTCGGCGTCTCGGGATCCGATCCCTTCACGCGTGTATCCGTTGGCGATCTGCCGGCGCTCGATCTCGGTGAGCCTGGCCGAGCCCCGCTGCTTCTTCGCGAGGGCGGCGGCGTAGTCGCGGGCGGCGGCCTCGCTACGCTTGCGGACCTCGGAGGCGATCCTGGACGATCGGCATTTCGACTCGATGGCGGGGCTCATGGCGTCGCAGCGGGCGCAGTAGACCCGGCCGCCGTCGTCCCCCACGCAACCGTGACAGACGGGGCAGTTCTTATACGGGGAGTTGTCCCAGGCCCGGCAGCCGAGCAGGATGATGCTGGGCTCGGCGATGTATCCATCAATT
The DNA here is from genome assembly GCF_049331405.1 of Singulisphaera chitinilytica. Classification (NCBI taxonomy): domain Bacteria; kingdom Pseudomonadati; phylum Planctomycetota; class Planctomycetia; order Isosphaerales; family Isosphaeraceae; genus Singulisphaera; species Singulisphaera chitinilytica. The sequence continues at coordinate 1,717,651 of NZ_CP186274.1, read as the reverse complement.
CGCGCCATGGCACATGTCGATCCGTTCGAGTTCCTTGCGAGCCTCGTGAATCCCGTCGCGGACGGCTCGCGGGGTCAGTTCCCAGAGGGCGGAGAGCTCGCGGACCTCGTACCTCCGCACGCGCCCGAGGATCGGGTCGTACATGCCGGAGTCGACGGCGTGCAGCCAGAGCGCATTGCGGCGCATCTTGGCCTCGGAGGCCTTGAGCCTCGGGCTCCGCCCCGGCATCTCGGCGTAGGCGGCGTCGCCTCGAAGGGTCCTCACTCGCATCGTCGCGCCCTTCGCGAAGTCTCGGGTTCGAGTCGTCTTCCCCCGTCTACCCTCCAAGGCGGGACCGGGGAAGCCGACCTCTCAACCCGCGTCGCAAACCCAACGCACGCAAGGACAAGAAAAATTCCCGGCGGGGAAGAGTTTGCGATCGTTGATGCGTTAAGCCGCCCCCGCCGCGACGCGAGGGCCTCGGCCCGGCCACATCGCCGGGCCTACACCTCTTGATTTTATCGCACGTTCGATAATGATGGCAACATCACGTGTGCGACCGTGGAAAGCGTCCGTACACACACCAGAGGTGATCATCGAGCCCGGTGGTTCGTGCGGAGTCAGGCTCGTTTCTATCGAGTTTCTGACAGTGGATCGCACAACAGGATTAACTTGCGGCCTATTTCTCGAGAGTCCCAGCCCAATCTTTGGGGTGAGGCTTTCCGGCCTTCTCAGAGGCCTCGTCCTTCATCGGCGAGAACAGGTATGATCCGAGGATGCCGCCCACGACCGCACCCATCACGGCACCGAGCAGGATCCCCGCGAAATCCACGAACTTACCCGCCGCTTTGAACCAGTCCAGCTTGAAGACCGCGTCCCCGATCATCAAGCCGACGAGTGTACCGAGCAACGCCCCCTGGATCATCGAGCCGAGCCGCCCGGGGATGGTCGTATCCCCGTGAACCGCCGCGATGATGGCGAACCCGATCGCCCAGGTCGCGACGACCACCACCTTCGATGTCTCACCGGCGGCGGACGGGCTGAACGAGAGGAGCCCGAAGAAGATGGCATATCCGACCAGGGCCAGCCCCGCCACGGCCCCGATGAAGGCCCTGCGGATGATGGTCAGGCCCTTCCTGATAGCGATGGCGATTTGACGCTCTCTCATCCCCTGACCTCCACTTGGAAACCTCGGGCAAGGCTCTGATTCCCCGTCAAATTACGAGCTCGGGCGTCGAGCCATCTCATCTCACTTCTCGCCCGAGAGCGTGCTAATCCGTCGTTCAGTACAAGCCCGTAGATCCAAGCGGCCTGTTACAATCCCAACACTTCGCCGATGTTGGGTTAAGGATGCTCTTAGGAATGTATCGCCCTCCGCAGAATGGGCATCGAAGGTTGAAACGCGCCATCTTCGCTCCCTGGAACATGACCCCACAACCCATAACTGAGATCAACGAAATTAGGGCCACGTCATAAGGTACGCTAAAAAAATTAGGGCGTTCGACGAACTGCATCGATGAGAAGAACACCACGATGAACCCAAGCGCGGCGAGGCTCAAGCGATTCATCCTTCGTTGCAGCCTCTTGTACTGAAAGGCCGTCTCGACCGATCGTTTGTCTTCAGGATTGCCCATTTGAGTTCGACCTCGGCCCTGGAGACGCGAGTTCTGTCGAAGCACTGGCCCAACACGTATCATCGGGCCAAGTTGCCGACCTCTCAAAGATCAGGGTCGAGTATCGCGCGCAAGGCAGAGTCTCGCCACCCGCCGCAGCCCCGGAGCCTGTCAGGCTCTTTACGGTTCAAAACGGTCAACGAGCGACTGAACGCCGCGTTTCACGGCTGACACTGCCGTCTCGGCCCGCATTCGATCGAGAACTCGGCATCCATCTTCTCCTGGCTCGGCCCTCGAGAGGGCCGAGCGAGGGGCTCGACCCGAGAGTCGAGCCGGTATAGCACCCTGCTGGCCTCGAGTACGCTCGGCTCCGCGGGCTTACGCACTCAAACCCGCTTAGGGCGAGGCGATGGCCTCGGCTGGCTCGGCCCCCGAGAGGGCCGAGCGAGGGGCTCGACCTGAGAGTCGAGCCGGGAAGACCTCTGCGGGTGAGGGAGGGCCTCGGCCAGGCCTGCCTGCGGCTCCGAGGGGCTTTCCTTCCCCTCCGGCCTCCTCCTCTCGTCTCCCCTTCGGATCGACTTCGAGCGATCCCGGGCTTTCTCTGCGCCCGGAGGGCTCGGGATTCGCCCCGGCGCGAGGCCTCGGGTCCTCGGCCCCGCCCAATCCCCAGAAAGAAAGGAAAGGAAAACTCAGGAAGTCACCAACCAATAAAAGCAAAGGAAAGAAAGAGTTGTCGATGCGGGGATTGAACCCACGGCGTGGCCTGCCACTTCGACACGTAGGGGTGTTTCTTCCCGATGCGCGCTCTTTATTGTTGCGAGCGAGGAGACCGGCCGGGGCCGATGCATCTCCATCGCCACCACGAAGGGACGAGGTTGGACCATCCTTGATCCACCAGGCCCGACGACCCCCAAGCTGTCTGCGCCGGGTTGAGCCGGCAACGTCTTGTGCGTGATCCCTCGAAGGGGGCATCGAGGTCACGGCGATCGAACCACTCGCGTGCGTCTGTCTCCTCCGAACCCTCCGTCATCATGTCGCCGATGTTCAAGTTTTCACCACCCGCCATGATCTAGTACCCCGGCCGAACCCGATTCCGGCGCGAATTCGGGAAAATATTCCGAGATCTCCGACACCCCGATTTTCAAGGCGTTGAGAGCAACTCGCCCTCCGACTAAAGCCTCGGCCGATTGATCCTGTTTTGGGTGGCCCAGGTTCGGAGAATCTGGGTCGCGAAGCGACGAGAGGTTTCTCGCCCCATCGCCCGGCTATGGGCCGAGGGCGTTTGCATTCTGCCCCGACGTTTCGCGCGGCCTTGCTTCGAAGGGTGGTCTGCCGGAATCCTCCCGGCGTCTTCATCCATCTCGACGGCCCCGGCCGGTCACGGCCGCGATGATCATGGCTTCATTGGATTCGGCCTCTCACGACTCCCACGGACTATGGATCGGCCGGGGAAGTCGCGGAGGGCCTCGGGTCTTGGCGAGGGCCTATGCGATGGACCGCTTGTCGCTTCGAGACCCAAGTTCTGCGAACCCGGGCCACACGTGCCAGTCAGCCCGACACGCCTGGCTATGCCACCCAGCCCATGCCATGGCACTCCGGGCATTGGAGCCGCGGGAAGGGCCAGCCGGAGCCTCGACATGGACGGCAATCCGTCGCGCCCGCCGGCCGGGGCGGGAGCCACGCGGCAAACTCCGGGTGACGCGCGGCGGCGATAACGACCATGCCGACTTTCATCGGCCCGTCAGGGACCAACTCGATCGTCCCCGCCCAGAAATCACAGTTCCAGGCACGACCATTGGCATCCAGATAGCAGCAACCAGTAGGCCCGCCCGACAGGAGCAACCCATTGAGTCGCTCGTCAGTGGCGGGGTTCTCGGGGCGGTTCTCGGCGATGAGCCGCCTTACGACCTTGCGGACCGATTCCGGCATCGGGCCTAACGAGAGCATCGCCGGGTCTCCCACGAAGGCCGCACGGTCCGGCCCATCCGTCGCAGGTCTCGACTTCGTTTACGAATGCCGGGCTGGCGAGGATGATTTACGAGGGCATCGGGTCGGAGCAGGAACCCGCCGCCATGATCCGCGGAGGTCAGGGCGGCGGGGGCGATGCGAGGGGCCTGGGCCAGGATGCGGAGGGCGGAGCGTCGGCAAGCCCCCCGAGAGTCGGGTGTCAACCTTCGGTGACGCAGATCGCGGCGATGGCACGCTTGGACGAGGCCATCTGGCCGGCGTCGCGGGCGATGCCCATGGTGAACGTCTCCATGTCGAGGCAGTTCTCATCCTTGCCGAACGGGTCCTCGGTCTCGACCGACGCCTCCTCGATCCCGTAGAGGCCGAGGGCGATGATCGCCATCAGGACCGGAGACCACCAGCCGCTCTGGCCCGCGACCGCGAACGGGAGAGAGAGCAGATACACGATAATCAGCTGCTTGATCATGACCACATAGACGAATGGCAAGGGGGTCTTGAGGATCCGCTCGCAGGCCCCCTGGGCGTTCACGAGGGCGGCCATCTGGTCCTCGAGCTGCCGGACGAGCTCGGGGTCGAGCTGATTCTCGCGGTACTCGCGATCGATCCAGGCCGAGATCGCCATCGCCACGCAGGACGGCGGGTTGCCGTAGCGCAGGACCTGCTGGGTCAGGTCCCTGGGCAGGTAGATGGCGATCTCCGCCATGTCCTTGTTGCCCTGCAGCGAGTGCCGCAGGCACTCGGCATAGCCCGCGACGAGGTCGGCCAGCTCGGCCCCGCGCTCCGTGTACGTGACGCCGACCCTCACGATATTCCGGCATGCGTTGATGATCTGGCCCCAGCAGGTCCGCCCTTCCCAGTAGCGGTTGTTCGAGGCGTTCATGCGGAAGACGATCAGGAACCCCAGCAACGAGCCCAGCACCGCGTGCTGCGTCGGGTTCAGCCCGAAGAAGTGGCGGGCCTGGATCTTGCCCATCGAGAGCTCGAGCGCGAACGCGAGCTGGATGAACGCGGCGTAGAGCGTCATCGACAGGACGCGCCACTTCGCCCGGCGGAACGACGTCCCCCGCCACGAGAAGACGGCGTTGAACCAACGATTCCTATCATATAAAATCATCGAAATCACGATTCCGAGTTAGATTTGATGCGTCGACCCCGGGCTATCCCCGGGGCCACGCCCTCCGACCTTCCCCCACGCCGAGACGCCCGGTCGACCCTCTCGCCATCGCCCGGGCCCGACTCACCCCGCAGGCCTCAGACAAACGTCGACTGCTCGCTCACGTCTCGGGTCACATTCTACGGATCCGGCCGCCCTCGTGAAACTGGCTGCAAGTCGCGAATTGCCGGGATCTTGGACGAAATGTTGCCCGGGCACCACGCGGGACCGATTGGTCCCGCCGTCATCACTCGCGTTCGAATCCGAGCGAGGCCAGGGCGAGACCAATTGGTCCCGCCCGAGTATGGCCCCATCCTACCCGACATCAAGGCCTCAGCTTCCCCCCGGGGACATACACGCGAACGCATGCCTCTTCGACGAAGCGATGGCCCGGGCCCCGTTTCCAGAGCTCGACGTAGGGTCGGAACGGCTCCTCGACCCCCGAGGCCCGACGATAGAGCGGCCAGAGGCAGTGATGACGTGTCCCCGGCCAGGGCCTTCCAGCGGTCGAGCATCAGTCCGGCTCGTTCATGGGTCGTCCCTCGCGAGCGTCCGATGGGTGATTCGCCGGGCGATTGCGTCCGCACCAATCTATCATCGAACTCGAACATTATGATAGAAGTCCGGATTCACCGGCGTGCCGGGCATCTTACACCAATATGGATCGCGCTAGTACGTCTCGGCGAGTTGCGGTATGCTCCGCGGTTCACCCGGCGACACCATTGCGGGGCGATTCGAGGCGGCGGGGCACTCCCTCCGCTCGATCGACTCCGCGCGCCGGTGGTGCGTTTCGAGGACGCCGGCCGCGGAAGGGAGGACCCCCGATGAAGCTTGCGGAGGTGCTGGGGCAGCTCGACGCCCAGATGGTGGGGAAGACCCGCGTGATGATGGGGCCGCTGCGGGCGCTGGGCAAGGCGATCAAGACCGACCACGACCTCGCGCTCGGGCTCTGGGAGACGGGTCGGACCGACGCCAGACTCCTCGCCACGATGGCGATGGCCCCCGATCGGCTCACCGCCGCCGAGGCCGAGTCGCTGCTCGCCTCGACGGACGACGTGCAGATCCTCGACGAGCTGACCTACAAGGTCATCGCCGAGTCCCCCTCCGCCGACGAGCTCTGCCGGAAGTGGCTGGCCTCCGACCGGGACTTGACCGGGCGCGCCGGCTGGAACCTGCTCGTGGCGAGGCTCATGGCCAAGACCCTGGCGACCGGCGAATGCGCAGAGATCCTCGCCACCATCGACGCCGGCGGCAAGGCCGCCCCCGTGAAGAAGGCCGAGTCGATGATGCGATGCCTGGTGGAGATCGGCGTGCGTTTCCCCGAGCACCGCGAGCGCGCCATCGAAATCGGCACGCGCTGGGGCCTGATCGACGACCGTCCCGTCCCCAAGGGCTGCACCCCCTTCTACGCCCCCGCCTGGATCGCCGCGGTCCTCAAGAACAAGAAGGCCTGACGACACTTCATGCTCATGCTTTCAACATTTCATGCTTGCAAACCATGGAGGCCGGGGTGGGACCAATTGGTCCCACCCCGGCCTCGAAAACGACTCAACCTGGGGCGATGGCCGGCCAACGACGTCGAGCCTGGCCCTGGCCGGGTCAACGCCCGGGGAATGGCGGGCGGTTGATGCCGGGGCGCGACCTCAGGCGGCTCGAGGCGGAACCGCGGAGGGCGTCGCGGCGTTCTTCCATGGCATCGCGACGCTCCTGGACCCGCTGGCGGAGCGTGCTGGCGCGAGACGGGGGCACGACGCTCAGGATTACGCTCGGCTGCGGCAGGGGACGGTCCTCGAAGGCCACCATCAGCTTGTCGGGGAGGGTGAGCTTGAGGCGGTTGTAGAGGTCGGTCATCAACTGTCGATGCGTCGTCTTCATCTGCTTGAAGGCGGCGGGCGTGAAGCCCGAGCCGTTGCCATCGTACGTCGCCTTGAGCTTGTTGAAGCTGATCGAGAGCTTGCCGACCTTGTCGCGGACCGAGGGGGCCACGAGCTGATCCTTGCCCAGGCCGGCGACCTGCTTGTCTAGGACCGGCACCACCTCTTTCTTGATCGTGGCGAGCACCTCGTCGAACTTGGCCGCGGCCTCCCTGATGCTGGCGTCGCCCCTGCCGAGCGGCGAGTTGGCCACTCGCTTCACGTCGATCCCCAGGCAGTAGAGGGCCCCGAGAGAGCCCAGGACCCTCACGGCGACCCGGCTCCGATGCTGCGAGCCCGCGCGGCCGGCCTCGGACGTGGGTTGCTTCGCCTGCTTCTCGATGGCCTCGTTCAGGTCCTCCACGGGGATCGAGAAGGCCACGCCCTCTTGCTTGGCACTCTTCAGGGTCACGACCCCGATCACCTGGCCTTGCGAGTCGAAGACAGGGCCGCCGGAATTCCCGGGGTTGACCGAGATCCCGAGCTGATAGAACTTCTGCCCCTCCAGGGTCGTCTTCGTGCTCATCAGGCCCCGGCTGATGGCGTTCTCGAGTACGGCCTCTTCCCCCAGGCCCGGGTTGCCGATGGCCGTGACATCCTCCCCCTTGCGGAACGTGTACGAGGGGGCCACCCGGACCGGCGGCAGGTCCGTCTTCACCGCGAGGATGGCCAGGTCGCGCTTCTCATCCTCGTAGAGCAGCTCGGCCTTGAAGGGGCCCTTCTTGCTGGCCTCGGCCGAGGGGAAATGCACGGCGATTTCCGAGATGAATTCATCTTCAATCACGTGGGCGTTCGTCGCCAGGATCCCCTTGGCGACGAGGAACCCCGTCCCGAACGAGCCCCGCCCCTTCACCAGGGCGATCGAGGGCTCCGATTCCTGCGCGATCTCCGCCGCCGATCGCGTCTCGCCTGCGGCGGGAGCCGGCGCGGACGCCGTGGCCGGGGCCGACGCATCGGGCTTCGTCGCCACGACCTCGCTCGCGGGCAGGCGGGACAGCCAGTGCATGATGTTCAGGGCGAGCTGACGATCGTCATTGCCGCTGACGTTCATGCCTTCGGGTTTGCCGGGCTTCCCATCCACGACGGCCGTGATGAGCGAGGCGTCGCCGAGGACCACCACGCGCCCTTGCCCCAGCGTCAAGGCGAGCCCCTGGGCCCGCCCCTTCGCGGGCTTCTCCTGTCCGGTGACCCCGCCTATTTGCTGGTCGACGGCCGTGTCCGAGAGCTTGAGGAACGCCTCGCTCCCGGCCGGGCCCTTGAGCGACTGGCCGGTGAAGCTGAGGACCTGCGAGAGGCTCTCTTCTTTCTTCGTCCCCCGGGTGATCGGGTGATCACCCAGCAAGCCATTCTCACGCGTGAAGATGAGGTCGGAGAAATCGTCGGCGTCGGAGTTCACCGTGTCCGACACCGTGCCGTCGCTCATCTCGACGTTGAACCGCCTGGCCAGCTCTCGAGCCGCCGCGCCGAACGGATGCTGCTCGGCCACCAGGAGCAACGACCCGCCGCCCTGGACCCAGTCGCGGACCGCATTGCACTCCTCGGCGGTCAGGGCCGGCCTGGCCGCCTCGGCCGTGAGGCGCTGGGCGCCCCCCATGGCGTTGCCGATCACGAGGATTTCATAGGGGCCGAGCACGGCCTTGGTGAACTTCTGGCGGTTGGGGGTCACCCGGTATCCATCGCTGATGACCAGGTTCGCGAACGGCTTGAACCGGTTGGCCGCCCCGCCGAGGGCGTGATAATTCCAGTGGGCACCGTCCAGCAGCACGGAAGGATGCCGATCGCGATATGCCGGCTGCGCGACCTTCGTATCGAAGCTGAGGTCGGGCTCGTCGGCGTGCGTCTGGCTCATCGCCCCGAACAGCATGCCTAAAGATAACGCCAAAAGCCGCCAGGCCTCCCGGGCGCAATTCATCGTCTTCATCCTTATTTTCACGGAGGGGGAGCAATTACCGGTCTTAACGAGCGTGACGGGCCGGTCGCGCATGGATCTCGGCTCAGGGCGTTCGCCCCGAGCGCAAGGCCACGGCCATGGAGAGCAGAACCGATGGGGGGGGAGGCACGGCTGCGACGTCTCGACTTCGAGATCGGCACAATCGTGCAAGATCTCATCATAGCGTTCTTTCACGACAAGAGAAAGAGTCAAGAACTCGAAAGAGTTGGAGTTCTTCGACAAACCTGAATTTCATGAAATCTCCAACCGAGTGTCTCGAGAATCTTCCCTCTCTCACGAAAACGCCGCAGGGCTTACTTTCTTCCCGTCTTCTTTTCGAAACTACACTTTCGCAACTTCCTCGACTTGAGCCGCCGAGGATCGCGTCGACTCAGTCCGGCCTGGTCGGGACGATGACGTGACGCTCTTGACACCCCCGCGGCCGGCCATATACTCAAGATTGTTGAGTTCTCACGGTACTTGAGCAACAAGGTTCGCGTTGGGGGCAAGCCATGTCGGACGACGAACTCGGTCGCCTCAAAGGTGATCTCGCTGTGATGCGGGGTGCGATGGGGCTGCACGTGCCCTTCGGCAAGGGTGTGTTGGCGGTCGGCATCTCCCTGACGGCCACGGCGGCCCTCGCGGCGGTCGTCAGCCTGCTCGTCGAGCGGGACTCATTGCAACAGGCCTTGCCGGCCGCGGTGATTGTCGCGGGGCTGATCGGGCTGTTCCTGCGATCCCGGCGCCCCCCCGGCCTCGACCCCGAGGTCGTGAACCAGGTTGCCGTCTCGATCTGCATCTATGGCGTCGTCTGGGTCGCCGCATGCGGATATCTGATCGCGGGCATCGCCGGCCCCTCCCTGGAGCCGTCCCGGACGGCGGCGCTGCACGCATCCAGCGTCGGGTTGCTCCTGGTCTTCTCCTTCCTCCTGGTCCGTTCGGCGTTCAGGAGCAGGCAGCGGCACTACTGCCTCGGCCTTGCCGTCTCGACGCTGCTGGCCGGGATGCTGCTCCCGGTCCTCGACCGGCATTACAGCTATCCCCTCGCTCATGGCTTGATGGCCGTCGGCTACCTGGCGGGCGTTGCGATCCAGGCGGCCCAACTGCGGGAGGCGGTGGCGAGCCATGCAGCCGATTGACTTCAACGGGCTCGATACCACCGTCCATGGCCCGTTGCGGCTGGGTGTGCTGACGGCACTCCAACTCGATGGGCCTCACGACTTCACCGCCCTGAAGAAGAGGTTGGGCGCGGCCGATGGCAGCCTGGGACTGCAACTCCAGAAGCTGGAAGAAGCCGCATACGTCAGGTCCGAAAAGTCCTTCGTCGGCCGTCGCCCGAAGACGACTTACCTTCTGACCAGCAAGGGAAGATCGGCCCTCGCCGGCTATCTGGACACCCTTCAGCGGCTCTTGGTGGCGATGGGGCGTACCTCGGGAGCGGGCTGAACGCACTCGGCGGCAGCGCTTCCTGCACGACGCTGCGTCGCGCGGATTGGCCGAGGGCCGGCCCCTCCGGGACGATGGTGGTTACCAACCCTGCCGATCGTCCCCGACGGAGCCAGCCATGACATCCTCGCCTCCGCTCCCTGCACCATGCGGTGGTTCTCCCAACTCGCCGCGGCCCTCGACCGCCGGGCCGCTCCTCGGCGCCGTCCTGGCCCGGGGCCGCCGCACCGTCACGAGCCGGATCAGGTCAGCCAAGCTCGGCGCTCGGTTTCCATCCTGCTACACCGCCGTCGCCGCCGCCGGGAAGTGGTCCGATCGCATCGCCAGGCAGCTCCTGGCCGAGGTGGTCACGCCGCTGATCGGAGGGGCCGAGAGCCTGACCCTCGCGCCGGACGACACCCCGACGAAGCGGTACGGGCCGCACGTCCATGGGACCGGCGTGCATCATAACCCGGCCCCGGGCCGTCCGGCTCTCCCTACGTCTACCGGCATGTCTTCGTCGTCATCGCAATATTCGTTAATCTTTTTCATATCTCGACAAATATAATTCATTGCGGACATCTTGCGATCTCGAGATCGAACGGGACCAATTGGTCCCGCCGGTTAGACTTGACCTCTGCGCGTCTTCGGTGGCTCCTCGAAGTGGGACCAATTGGTCCCACCCCGGGGTTCGAACCGTCTTACTCCTTGAGGGCCTTCCCAATCTCGTCGGCCAGGATCCCCTCGACCCGTTCGAAGGCCTTCGGCTCGGTCATGCTCCTGGGATTCTGGGCCATTTGCATGAACACTTCAGACAGGTTGCTTTCGCCGGTACCGGTGTCGCTCCGATAGGCGAGCCGACCCGCGCGGTCGATGATGACGATGACCGGCAGCGGAAAGCCCTGTCCGCCGTAACTCTGGAGCGTCTTGCCTCGCGCGTGGCCGGGGATCCGGCTCTGATCGATCGCCATGGTGAGGGGAGCCCCCTTGAAGGCAAGCACCTTCCGCCCTTGTTCCCGGCCGAGCTCCTCGTCCTTTTCGGCATTGTGGATCGCCAGGAAATCCACGCCTCTGGGCTCAAACCGGGCCCGAAGCTCCCCCAGAGCCGGCAAGATGCTGACGCTCTGCCAGAAGCTGACCCCCCAGAAGTAGAGGACAACGACCTTGCCGCGCTCATCGGCCAGTTGATGGACGCGGCCATCCGACCAGGGGCTGACCTGCCAATCCGGGGCGGGTTCCCCCAGGGCCGCCGGCCCCGGCGGAGCCGCGAGGAGTGCGGCGGGATTGCCGGGAGGCCCCTCGACGTGTTCGGGGAGAACGATGCGAATAGGGTCAACCGAGCCGTCGACGAGATAGACGCCAGTCTTGCGGACCTTCCCGTGGAACACATGGAGTGCCGTCACGCCCCGATGCAGGCCATCGATGAGGAACTTTCCGTTCTCATCGGTCCGCGTGCCCTGAGGAACTCCGCTCAAGTGGGCGGGTAGCTGGATCGACTGGACCGAAGCCCCGGCCGCGGGTCGTCCGAGATGATCGACCACGGTCCCGCCGATCGACACGCCGCGCTCCAGGCGGATGGGCTCGACGACGATCGGCGGATCGGGATCGCCGTCCGCCAGGCTGGGCACGGGGATCTGGACGCCGCCATACCCCTCCTTCCTCACCGAGAGTCGCGGCTCCAGCGGCTTGCCGTCGATCGCCCAACGCGGGATATCGCGGAGGCGATAGCGGCCCTGGCGGTCGGTCGTGGACCGATACCGCAGCTCGCCCGGCGCGGGCTCGCGGCCCATGATCGTCACGGCGACGTGGGCCCCGGAAATCGCGCGCCCTTGCTCGTCGAGGACCTCGCCGGTCAGGGCGGCGAAGTCCCTGGCATCGCGATGCGAGACCGTCACCCTGAGTAGCAGCTTGCTATTCTCGTTGATGGGTTCGACCGGCTCCGGGGCGTCGAGGACGGCTGATTTCCCATCGGCGTCCACGAGGCGGAAACGGCGATCCTTCCCCTCCAGACGCGAGACTTCCTCCAGGCGATCGGGTCGGAACCCGGACTCCCACTCCAGTGCCATCGGGAGGATGCCCGTATCGAGATCGCTCGATGTGATGGGGCCATGCTCCCGTAAATAGAGCTCGACCCGACTCTCCTCGGTGGAGAGGGTCAGACGTGCCCGTCCCCGCTCGTCCGCTTGTGCCTGTGACTGAGTCGATAAGGCTGGGGTCTTCGGGGTGGAAATCGTCATCACGTGGCCGCGGAACGGCCTCGGATCGGAGCCTCGCACGAACTGGAAATCCCAGACGGTCCCCTTCCGAACGCGGAAATCCCGGTGGATCTCCGGCTTGTCGGGCGAGACCTCCAGGTTCTCCATGGCATCCCGGGTGCTCGTGAACAGATAGCCGGCGGGGAGATCGCTGACCCAGACTCGTGTGTCGCCGGCGGGCAGATCGACGGCGAATCGGCCGTCGGCCCCGGACTCGACGATGCGCTCTTCCCGGCTCCCGGCCCCCATGACGAATCCGACGGAGAGTTGCAGCCTGGCACCCGCGACCGCCTGGCCGGTCCCCTCGACCGTCACCGAGCCCGTGAATCGGCCGGCGAAGACCGACGCCTTCGGCTGCGGCACGGGTGGTGGCGTCGCGCCCTTGCCGGCGGCCCGGACCGAGCCGACGGCTCTCGGCTCCTGTTCGCCCACGCCGGCCCCGTAGGCATGCCAGAGGCCATAGCCGCTCGCCAACCCCACGAACGCGAGGATCGCGGCGATCCGGATCTGATTCAGGAGCATGGATCTTAGGACTCCCCTCGCCAGGACGGCGGCCCTGCTGCCCGCCAGGAATCCGAGCGCGATGCGAGTTGTGGAACGTACCAGCGCCGCGGGGACCGCGGCATTGGCCGGCGACTGGGCCAAGGTGCCGGCGAGGAGCAGGCCGGCCGGGACGGCCATTCCCCGCTCGGTCAACCGCCGCCGGAGCCGCTCGCGAGCCTGGGCCATCCGGCCCCGGAAACTCCCCTCCGAGAGATTGAGCCGGCCCGCCGCCGCGGCATAAGTCAGCCCCTCGAGGTAGCAGAGCACCACCGGGGCCCGCAGCCGTTCCGGCAATCGGTCGACCTCCTGGTGCAAGGCTTCCCAATCCGTATCAGCCGCGGCCGGAGAGCTCGCCTCGGGGGTCGATCCCGCAGCCTTCTGATCAAGTGCCCGCTGGCGGGCGGCTCGCTTCCTGGCGCGCGAGGAGACCCGGTGGGCCACGCCGAACAACCAGCTCGCGACCGACTCGCCACGGCGGATTGCGCCGGCCCGATGGGCCAGGACCAGGAAGGTGGCCTGCAAGGCATCTTCGGCATCATGCCCATCCTGGAGGACGCTCCGACAGACGCGCGACACCATCGGCCCGTGCCGGTTCATCAGCTCTTCGAACGCGGCCTCCGCCGCCCCATCGCGTCGCGAGACGAACCAATCCAGCAGCTGCGCATCGGTCAACGTCCCGACCGCACCCAGGTTGAAGATCCGGTTGACCTGCGGAAGCAGGTGATCCGACGCATGGCCCGCCATATCCGACTCCCCCCTTGCGGCCTTTTCTCCTCAGAGTAGTGCTCGCTCGCGACGAAGGTCGCATAACAATTGGTCGTAACTCGCCTTCGACTGCATTACGCCACCACGGTGGGCCTGGTCTCCCTCCTCGGGTGGCCGCTATTGGAAGTCGAGAACGCAGGGGGAACTGCGGCCGGCATTTCGTCGGTTTACGACACGCGGGGGTGAAACGGTGGCCGCGGGTGTCGAGGCAGGCGAGTTACGCCCATAATAGGGCTACCAGTCTCCGGGCGACGGTCGACATCCTCATGTCGGATGGGGGTGGTCTCGGGCTCCGATCCGGCAAGAGTCACGCCCGGTGCTGGCGTCGCCACCCTGGGCTGACGATAAGCGAACTTCCGTGGTGCCAGTGCCGTCCACAGGTGTTGAGATCCTCCGAAAAGCGGGAGGCCGCCACACGATGCGAGCGAGAGCACGATGTGCGATGCGTCTCGATCGCGACCGAAGCGGGACCAATTGGTCCCGCTTCGGTCGCGGGATCGCCGCCGTCTCCGGGGGCTCCTCGAGGTGAGGCCAATTGGTCCCACCAGCGAACCAATCAAATAAATACAAACGATATCATTTTTAAATTTTTTATAAATCTTATCCTTTAAATACAGACCAAACTCCATGAAAACGCTCATCCTGGCACCGCGATTCACGGAGGATTCCCGGGCGTTGTGGCGGGCGGCCCTGCGGCTCGGCTGGGGCGTCGAGCGGCTCGGATCCTGGCGGCTGACCGACGAACTGCGAGAGATCGCAGAGCCGGTTCTATACCTCGAGGGCCTCTTCGCGCCGAGCCTCGCCGAATTCCTGGGGCTGAGGCTCCTCGAGCCGCCACTCGACTGGCTGCCAAGGCTGCCCGAGTGCTATCGCAAGCGGAAGGTCTCGCTCGGCACCATGCGGCAGGCCCGCGCGCTCGAGGGAGCGGCGTTCGTCAAGCCGCCGAACGACAAAAGCTTCCGCGCCACCGTCTACACCAACGCCAGCTTGCCGCGAGATTACGACGACGCCCCCGTGCTCATCGCCGAGGTCGTCGCCTGGGAGAAGGAGTTCCGCTCGTTCGTGCTCGACCGCGAGCCGCTGGCGACCTCCGTCTATCTGAGGCACAACGAGCCCCAATCGGCCACCGGATACGCCGCCAACGCCGACGAACTCGCCGAGGCCGAATCCTTCATCCGCGGCGTCCTCGCCGATGACCGGGTCGAGTTCCCCCGCGCAGGCGTGCTCGACGTCGGCGTCATCCCACGTCGCGGCTGGGCCGTCGTCGAACCCAACATGGCCTGGAGTTCCGGCATCTATGGATGCGACCCGGGTCGCGTCCTCGAGGTGGTTCGCCACGCGACCGTCGCCGCGGATTGAGCCTCGGGAGTTGCGTGCGGCCCGTCGCGATGGCGGGCGGCTACCCCGAGGAGCGGCCCGCGAGCCGGCTTTCCAGGAGCGATCGGACGCGCGGGAGTTCCTCGTCAGGCCCGCCATCCCAGGGGGCGATGGGGATCCAGCTGCCTCTCTGATCCGGCCGGATCCACCCGGCGTCGTCGTCGATCAGGAGCACCTCGGAAGCCGCCACGCCGGGGACGAACCCGAGGTCGTTATATTCGCCGCTCCAATCCACATACTCCAGGCGATCCATGAGATCGGGAGGGACCAGCCCGCGACGGCCGAGGCCCTCCAGGACCTCGCGGGCGTCGGCCTCCTCGACGGTGCTGAACACGGCGACTCGGCCGAAACGCTCCCGGCAAAACTCGAGGAACGCGAGCAACCCCGGCCGCGCGAGGGCGCTCAGGGCGTCGTCGATCAGCGTCCGCTCCAGGTCGAGTGCCAGGACCTTGATAGCCACCTCGGACGCTCCCCAACTCATCACTTGGGCCAATCGACGGGGTCGGCTCAACGCCCCTTGCCGATGTCGCGGAGCCGGATCTTGCCGTCGCCGTGGGCGGTCGCGAGGGTCTTGCCGTCTGGCGAGATGGCGAAGGCGTGGGCCGGGCCCCTACGCATGGTCGTCCCGGCAACCTCGCGCATGACCTCCGTCTCGGAGGCCATCCCCAGCATACCCCGATCCACATGCCAGAGCATGAATTCCTGCTTGAGATCGGCCGACACCGTTTCCTTGCTCAGCAGTCGCTCGACGCCGAAGGGGAGCGACGGCAGTTGCATGCCCGACCGAGGCCAGCCCGACGCGACGGTGACGAGCGCCCGCCCATCCGGCGTGAACTCCAGCCCCCCGGGGTTGACGCCCCGGGTGTGGGGCATGAGCCTCGCCCTCGGGCGGCTCGTGGCGAGGTCCAGGACCAGGATCGAGCCGTCCTCCCTCGTCGACGCCAGCGACTTCCCATCGGGGCTGAAAGCGAGCGAGGTGAAGTTCGGCCAATGAAGGCCGGGCCCCGCGTGCAGCGTACCCCGCGGCCGGCCGCTGCCCACGTCCCAGAGCGTGACGGCATTCTTCTCGTTGGCCGGGGCGAGGGCCAGCGTCGCGCCGTCGGCCGAGAGCGCCACGGCCTTCTGATACGTCACTCCCGCTCCCGGCAGCTCCGTCCGCGATCGCTCCACCCAGGCGGCCGCATCCCAGAGCACGATCTCGACCCCCTTCCCCATCTCGCGCAAGACGACGAGATTCAGGGTCTGGCCGTCCGGCGAGAACCTCATCGCCACCAGTTGATTCGTCGATGCGAATGTCGCGAGTTGCCGCCCGGTCGCGACATCCCAGGCCGTGGCGTCGTCGGTCCCGGCCCCGCCGACCGCCACCTTGCTCCCATCCGGCGAGAACGCAATCGTCGCGAATCTCGGCGAGGCCGGCAGGGTCCGGATCAGCCTCCCGTCGGACGAGTCGCGGAGCGCGAGCCCTCGTGCCGTGGCGATCGCGAGCATCGAGCCGTCGGGGGAATAGGCGAGGTCCCAGACCTCCGCATCCCCCTCGCCCCCGTCCATGACCATCCGGGCCGGCAGGTCCGGCGCGGGCCGCGAGAGCCACCAGCCCAGCCCACCGCCGCCGAGTACGAGCAACCCCAGGACCCCCGCGATGAGGCGCCTGCGTCGCCGTTTGCGTGTCCTCTGCCCCGTCTCATCGGGCGCGATCGTGCTCATCAGGTCCACTCCCGGTTATCCCCGGCCTCGGAGGCCACGTCGATTCTGCGCTCGGCGGTCGTGGCCCCGCCACCTGGATCTTCGTCTCACGACTACCGATCTTCACGGATCCGCATGGCAAACTCGAACTGAACACACCATGAGCCCACCTGAAATCCATCGAATGGCCACAACAAGCCACCCGCTACGCCGCATTTTACGCAATAACTCAAAATTTACGCCAACTATATGCGATCAGGAACTTCAAGAGCCGCTCTCGCCGTAAGTCGCGAGCGGAGCCTGGACGACGGCCACCGCGGGGATCTCCTCGCCGGATCCGAGCCGGAGCCCCTCGCGCCCCAGCGAGACGACGTCGGCCCCCGCCCTCGTCTCGACCCCGAGCGTCGCCCAGAGCCCCGCGAACCCGCCCCCCAGCACGAGAATACGCTTCGGAACCATATCCTTCGTTCCCAGGAATCCTTTCGAAAGTCGAACCGACGCGAGGCCGACACACTGTCGCCTCCGGCCTCGGCGTTGTCAAATCGCGAGAACGGCGGGGGACGCTGGCGAGAGGCGGGGGCGCGCTGCGAGAATAGCCATCGGCCTATTTGGGGCCGTGCGGCCAGGGACGCGGGAGGGGGGTTCGCCTTTCTTCATCAAGCGACGGGGCGTGGCCATGTCGATCGACGGCGCTCGCGCAGACTACCGCGTGGCCATGCGGGCCACGATCCTCTGGGCGGCGGCCACCTCCTCGGTGGCGGTCGCGCTCGCCATCCCGGTGATCCTGGTCGGGCCGATGATCATGGCCCTCGGCCTGACGATGCCGATCTCGCACGGGGAGCTGGCCAGCGGCCTCCTGATCTCGACGCTGGCGGGGCTGGTGCTGTTCGGGGTGATGCGGTGCGTCGTGCTGTCGACGGCCGAGGTCCGCAGGTCGCCCGACTATCCGGCGAGGCACTGGTGGTTCGTGCGCCGGGCGTTCCGGGAGACGATGCGGGCCGACCTGCTGCTGCTGGCCTCGGCCTCGGGCCTGACCGCGTTCGCGATCTTCGGCCAGGGGGTGATCCCCGACCGCCTGCTGGACGGGGCCACCGTCATCGCGGCCCTGGCCGACGCGATCTTCCTCTACGCCTCGGCCGCCACGGTCTTCGGCATGAACGACGTGCTGCGACACGCCTCGGTCGTCCCCTACTTCCCGCGAAGGGTCGGCGAGATCGAGACCTATGCCCGGGGCCAGAGCCTGGCTCGCCACGTCGCCCGGCTCGACGCGATCGCCGAGGGGCTCGGCCTCGCCCCCCTCTCGTCCTTCGGCTGGAACGACGACATGGAGGGGGAACCCCTCGCCTGGCACGAGGCCTCCGCGGGCCTCGCCACCGTCACCCCCCTGCTCGCTCGCCTCGAGGCCGAGGCCGAGGCCGACCACCTCCGCTGGCCCGACCTGCCCGAGACGATCGCCGACCTCCGACGCCTCGCCCACGCCCTGGCCCGCGCCGAGGCCCAGGGGATCCCCTTCTCCCTCCTCCTCCTCCACTCGACCGCCACGAACGCCCAGGAGTGGGAGATCCGCAAGGGCACCTGCTTCTGAGCCGCTTCGGAGGGATCTTCGGCTTTCCTCGAATCCGCGTCCAGCGTCAATACAGACGATCGAACGCACGTTTCACGCAGGGCCTTTGGCGCAGTCAAGACTGGGATTCGAGTCGTTCTCGATTCCAAAGGGCCGATGTTCCTGGCCGAGGTTTCTAGCTTTCGGAATAGGTGATGACATGACCCTGAGATTATCCCCTGGGCTGAAGTGTAACGTCATCTTCGCGCTCCTCTTGCTGATCGCCTGCCTGCCCAGTCTTTCCAAGGAGGACGACGCGGTCGTGTCGGTCAAGGTCGAGGACATCAGCAGCGGCAAGGTGAAGCTCATCGGGCGACTTGGTGTCCCGCTACGCACGGACGTGAAGATTGAGGGGACGTGGGATTATCCGAATTACGAGACCGAGGACGGGGGTTTGCGATTCAACGTGAACCTCGTGGACGGCAAGAAACCGGCCAAGCCGATCGAATTCGACATCCATCTCATCAGCGTCACGACGAATGAAGGCAAGGACGTGATGCCGACTTACGAGAACCGCGGCTCGCTCAAGGGGAAGACCTGGATTCTCACCGCGAACGAGTCCGGCTATATAAACTCGCAAATAAATATATTTCCTCTCGGAAAGCCGACTCCGAAGCTCCCCTAATTCGTCCATGGATTCGTCTCGCGCTTGAGCTGCCGTTTCCAGGGCGAGGCCGGCAAATGATCGGCCCCGGCGGCCGATCCCGGCTCCGCCACTCCATCGCACAAATCCAAATTCTATCATCTACACTAAATGACATGCCTAGATTTAAAATACCTTAAAATGCGTGGATTAGGTGGACTTTCGAGGGCCAGGTCGATCGGGCGTGGCTCACCTCCCGCGACACGTTTGGCAGCCGATGGCACCTCCGATCTCGCAAAGACATGACATGCCTATCGCGGTGCGTTCGGCGGTTTCGCCCCTTCCGGGTAGGCCTGTCTGGGACGATCGGGGTCGCGCCGCGACGAGGCGCGAACCGACAGGCGCCCGGCCTCGGAGAATGGCTTCCGCAAGCCTCGGACGATCCCTGGCCCCGGAGACGACGTGCGGCCGGCCCCAAAACCCCGGCCGATTCGCGGGCCTCGGAAATGATCAGCGGCCCGTCCCAAACCCCGGCCGGCTCGCTCTTTCTTGGGTGGCCCAGGTTCGCAGAACCTGGGTCGCGAAGCGACACGAGGTTTTTCGCCCAATAGCCCGGCCGTGAGCCGAGGGTGTCTACGCTTTGCCAGGCCGATCCGCGCTGCCCGTAAACGAAGAGTGGTCTGTCGGGATCCTTCGATATCTTCATGAATACCGACGATCCCAGTCGTGACGACCCGAGTGTTCGGCACGGAGGATTAGATTCGGCCTCTCTGGTCTACAGCAGGCCGCGGTTCGACCGGGGAAGTTGCAGACGGCCCCCGGTCTCGGCCGGGGATAGGCATTTGACCTCTCGTCTCTTCGCGACGGGCGAACTCCGAAGGCTGTTCGTTACTAAGATGTGCATCTGGTGTGATGGAGTTGGTTGATCTCGCCGTTGGGCTCTCGTTAAGCTCGTCCGTCGTCACGCGGCACTGGCTCTTTTCTGTTACAATCCTGGGCGACTCGATCAATGGGTGTACTGGGTGGTGTTGTTGGATCGCGGAGGAAGGAATCCATGCGAAGCAAGCAATGTTCTTCCTGTGGTGGCGCCGTGGAGCGGGGTACTCTCCACGCCCAGCCGGCGGATATGCTGAAGAATTCCTCCAGGGAGAGCTTTCGCGTCGGCTCGGAATTCTCTTTCGTTCGCCCTGGAACCCCGACATCGCCGAACCCGATCGTCGCCTTTCAACAAGGTCTGCGCCAAGAACCCGTTGATCAACCGATCCCCATCGTCTCGTTTCGTTGCGTCGAGTGCGGGCGCGTCGAGCTCTATGCAACGAACGATTAGGCAGATCCGGCGATCGTAACCGGCGCGCCATGTGAGCTTAAGACCGGCCTGCACCCGACTGATGGTCGGCGAGTCGATGGATTCTCACGCGTGGGACTATTCGATCGTAACCGTGTCGATGCTCACTTCCGGCGTGGCATGATGCGCACCTACGCAAGCGAATCCGCGAGGGTCTCGCCCGGGGTTATCTAAGGGGAGATTCGGGCCTCCGCTTCAAGGCGGTTCGACCTGCCGGTATGACATGGAGTAAGCACCTGTTGCCTCCCAGGATCATGATGATCCAAAGGACTCGTCACGATCTCAACCGCATAGACTTCCCCGAACCGTTTCGTTATCCTCCGATTTCTGACAGATGTCAGAAATCGGCTTGAGCGTCTACGCCTGTAGAGGAGGGTCTCATGAAACGGACTAGGGTTGTGGCCTTCGCCGTGCTGCTCGCGTTCGCGGCGAGGGGGCGGGCGGATGAGGTGAAAGTCGAGGGACGGGTCGTGGACGAGGGCGGGAAGGCCGTGGCGGGGGCCGAGGTGGGGACGTTCTGGAGCTCCGATGAGAATCGGCCGATGTTTCCCTATCAGGGGGTCAAGACGGGGGCCGACGGCCGGTTCAGGCTCGACGTCGAGTTCTACGGCCGCGACCAGGTCGTGATGGCTATCCGGGGGGACCGGGGCGGGCTCGCCGTGGTGGCTCCCGGGGCGGCGGGGAAGCCGATCGAGATCAAGGCGGGGCCGCTCGTCGAGGTCAAGGGGCACTTCACCTGCACCGAGCAGGGGAGCACGCCCGGCTGGTCCAACGTGTACCTCTTCCTGAAGCCCGGCCGGATTCGATTCGCCTCGTGCGCATCCCGCGAGTCGAAGTTCCGACTCAAGGTCCCGCCCGGGTCGTACAGCTTCTGGGGTTACGGCGACCCGACCGACTACACCGACGACCAACGCGACCTCGAGGTCAAGGCGGGGACGCCCGTCGTGGACCTCGGGGCGATCGACCTCAAGCTCAAGCCGCTGGCGAAGCTCTACGGCAAGGAACCGCCCCCGCTGAAGGTCACCGACGCGCGGGGCGTCGGCAAGGACGTGAAGCTCTCCGACTTCAAGGGGAAGTGGGTCGTCCTCGAATTCTGGGGCTTCTGGTGCGGCCCTTGCGTGGCGCGAGGGATCCCGAACTGGGTCGACTTCGCCGAGGAGCATGCCGACGACCGCGACAAGTTCGTCATCCTGGCCGTCCACGACCCGCAGGCGACCGACTTCGCCATGCTCGACGAGCGGCTCAAGCCGATCATCAAGGAGCACTGGCAAGGCAAGCCCTTGCCGTTGCCGATCGTGCTCGACACCACGGGCGAGACCGTCAAGGACTACGGCATCTCGTCGTGGCCGACCGCCGTCCTGATCGACCCGGAAGGCAAGCTCGTCAAGGTGAAAGACAACGAGCACGAGGAGTACCTCGATGCCCACCTCCCGCCGACGCCCCTCGACAGGAAACTCGCCCGCGCCCTCGACAGGGAGATCCTTTTCAACGTCGGGGGCGCCCGGCTCGAAAACCTCATGGGCTTCCTCCACTCGATGGCCCGCGTCAAGATCGAGCTCGACCCGGAGGAGCTGAAAGCCGCGGGCATCGGCAAGGATACGGTCGTGCCGTTGGAGGCCGAAGGCCGCCTGACCCTGCGATCCTGCCTCAACCTGAGCCTCGAGCCCCTCGGCCTGACGTATATCCCCGGCGACCGCGGACTCAAGGTCGTCCGCAAGACCCCCGAGAATGACGGCCTCTCCCGCCCGTCGGCGGCCCAGGAGAAGTCGAACGCCCGGGTCGCCGATGCGCTCAAGGCGTCGGTCCCGTTCGACTTCCGCGAGGCCCCGTTGAAGAAGGTCATCGCCCACCTCGTCGCGCAGACGAAGGAGACATTCCTCGTCGCCCCCTCCGCCTTGAAGGAGGGCGTGGCGACCCTGGCCACGACCGTTACCGGCGGCGATGCCGGCGAGCCCCTGGGCAAGGCCCTCGAGTCGCTCCTCGCCCCGGCCGGGCTCGCGTACGTCGTCCGCGACGAGGCCGTCGTGATCACGAAACGCCCCTGATCCTCGGCGGAGACGGCCTCGAGGCCATCGGCCGCAGACCGGCTGTGGGCTCGTCGGCGGCGGCGAGTTCGTCTCCCATGGAGAAACAACGCTCGGGATCCTCCTTGATCCGCCTCCAGCTTTCCCGAGAGTCGGAGAAGAATTGGACGAGGGAGTCCGTCAACGCTCCTGCTCAGCATGGGCGACTTACGCGGGTTGATAGCTAGAGATGTTTCGCACATCTTATGCTAAGCTTACACGATCGGGGCCCATGGCGGCGAGATCCGGGGGCCCACGCCAGGACATCCGGGCTTTGGGGAAAGCATGGCCATCAGCTTCCATTGCGAGTCGTGCGGCAAGAGATTCGACGTCGACGAGGCCCTGGCGGGCAAGCGCGGCAAGTGCAAGCAATGCGGGCTGATCTTCATCATCCCCGGGGCGAGCTCGGCGGACGGGAGGCCTCGGAGCCCCCAGAGGGCGACGCCCTCCCCCGCTCGACGGGCCGATCCGCCGCCTTGGGACCACGACCCGTACGGCTTCGATGAGCCGGTCGCCTCGCCGCCTCGCGCGGAGCCAGACGAGGATTTCGAAGACGTGATGCCCCGGCGGGCGGCGATGAAGCCCGCCAAGGCCCGCCGACCCTCACGATCGGGGCCGATCTCGATCGGGGGTCTACCCGGCTGGGGTTACCTGCTCCCGGGCATCGCATTGGTCGTGGGGCTGGCGTTCTACCTGACGCAGGGCGCGGACGCGACGAAGCATGCCGCCTTGATGGCGGCGTTGACCGTCGCGATGGTGCTCATCGTGGTCGGCAGCATCGGCTGCGTGGTGGTCCCGTTCCGCGAGAGCTTCCTCTGCGGCGTGTTCTACGTCTTGTTCCCCTTCTATCAGATCTACTATCTCTTTTCCCGTTGGGATGCGATGGAGAAACCCTTCCTCATCGCGATGGGGGGGTTCGGGATGGCGCTCGGGCTCGTGATGTTCGTCCCCGGGTTGACCAAGGCCAGGGACGACGCCGAGCGTGCCCCCGTGAAGAATGAACAGGTCGCGGCGGGACAGCCCGCGCAAGTCCCCCTCCCGAACAGCGATCAGGAACCGGCCCCCGAACGACGCCCCGCTCTCCAACCGAACATCCCACCCTCTCCTCGCACCGCGCCCCCCGCCGCGGCGGCTCCCCTGGCCGCGGAGGACGCGGGGCAAGTCCGTCTCGATCTCGAGTCTCCCGACCAGCCGAGGCGCAAGGGGGCGTTGGCCCGCTTGATGAGGTCGACGCCCGGCGAGGACCGCCAGGAGGTCGCGAAGGCCGTCGAGCCCATGCTCAAGGACTCCGACGCGTTCACGCGGTCCGACGCCGCGAAGGCCCTGGCGGTGTGGGGAGGGCCGGAGAACACCCCCGCCCTGCTCGAAGGCCTGAAGGATCCGGAATTCCACGTGCGCTGGGCGGCCTTGGATGCGCTCAAGGCGATCAAGGACCCGGAATCCGCGGACGCGCTGGCCGACTACCTCATGAGCAGCAACGACCGGGGCCGGGCCGTCGAGGCGCTCAAGGCCATCGGCCCCCCCGCCGAGGACGCCGTGCTCCGATGCCTCGAGCACAGCGACGGCTTCACGCGGGCGGACGCCTGCAAGATCCTCGAGCAGATCGGCACCGAGAAGAGCCTCCCCGCGCTGCGTCGGCTCGCCGGCACGAACCGGGGGCTCGACAGCATGGCCGCTCGCAACGCCCTGAGGCGACTCGACAAGGGCCGAGGTCGTTAACCCGCCGGCCCGAGGCGGTGTTCCATCCGTCCTGAACTCAGCGTATGGAAAGCCCCTCCCAAGTCCTCGACCCTGGATCCGGACTTGCCGGGACTTCGCGGATTCGACCCTCTCCGCAGTTCATGTTCATTCAAGCAGATGGGACCTCGGCAGTCCACCCGGGGAAGTGTGCGGCGGCGTCCACGAGGCGGCCTTTCATCGCGTTGGCTTCCTCCAGGCCGGACGGGGCCGTTTCAGCGCCCGGTCCGGTTGGACCGCTCTCCTCTGTCTGCTTTGATGGCGCTGTAATAGAAATTCTCATCGACGTCCCGGTGCGTGTCGATCAATGTCAGGCCCGCCTCTTGCAGGGCCGCCTCGTAGGCCGCGGACCCGAGCGACATCGACCGTCGGCCGGTGAGAATGTCGGTCCATGTGCACACTTGCTCCGGCGACGTGAACAGGAATCGGCCGCCCGGCTTCAATACCGCCCCCACGCGGCGGATGACCGCCGGTTGGGTCTCGGCCGAGAGCAGGAACATCAGGTCCCACGACACCACGCCGTCGAACGTGCGGTCGAAGAACCGGGACCGCTCGACCGGCTCGCAGGCGACCGGGGCGTGCGGGAAGTGGTCCCGGAAGGCGGCCGTCATGGAGGCGGACGCATCGACGCCGGATACCGAGTAGCCGTCGGCGATGAGGGCCCGGGAGATGGGGATGCCGGACCCGCAGCCGAGGTCGAGGATGGCGGCACCCGGCGGGAGCAGTCGGGCCCAGTCCCGGACGTACGGGACCCCGACGAGCGACCGGGACCGCCCGGCGATGAACTCCTCAGCCCGCTCTTCGTAGCCGTTCGAGCCGTCAGCGCCGACTGTCATCGGGGGCACCTCTGAGATTCCGTCAACGCGCCAAAGGGGCCGGTCGTCACCGGACTGGACTTCCCGCGACCTGATGCATTCAACATACAGGCGATGATTCGCGGCGATCTCCGAGTCCTCGACGAGGCCCGGTGGAGGCCGAGTGGCTTCATTTCCCTCTCTCTAGACCCGGATCTTTGCCGAGAACCAAAATCTCTCAAGTCGAACGCGTCACGATATTCGGGTGGGATGACTCGCCTTCCGGGGGCTCGGTAACGGCCCGGGTCGGCTCCGCGGCCTCTCGGGCTCGCTTCGACATGATCCATGCGGACAGGCCCCCGCTGGCGCCAAACATCAGCCACCATGAGGCGGACAGGAAGGGGTTCGGGCGAGGTGGCCCCCCGACCTGGGCGCACTCGAGGCCGATGTGGAGGATGATGAGGAAGAGCCCGAGGACCAGGCCCCTCTCCCCTTCCCAGACGATGAAACGACGCGGGCGATCGGGCAAACCCCGCTCGTGGTGGTAAACCTTCGACCACCAGTCCAGCGTCAGATAGCCGACCCCGTAGACGACCACGAATCCGTTGATAACAAGGAGGGCGGAGGCCGTATGCGAGCGGACCTCGTCCGCCGCCAGTTGGTTCGCCAGGATCAGCTTCACGAGCTGACTCGCCAGGTAGTTGGCCACGGCGATCACCGCCAGGATGGTCATCCACTGCTGGATCGTGACCTTCGGCCTCAAGGACGGGTTCGCCTGATCGGACATGGATTCCCTCATGATTTCGAATTCGGTCCGATGGCCCTCGTCCGACCGAGGCCTCGGCTCCGCGACCCCCTCGACACGTCATCGATTGCTGGTATCATCAATCGTCATTTGCGAGGACCTGGTAGAGTGCGGGGCGGTCGGACTTGAGCCAGCGGGCGAAGGCGGCGGCGGAGGCGTGGCGCTTGACCCGGTTCTCGGCGAGGACGACGGGCTCTTCGGTGAACCGGAACGTGTGGGCTCCGACGCCGAGCCTATAGTACCGCTCGCCGAAGTCGTGGCCGCCGAAGTCGGCGAGGTCCTTGCCGGTGGCGGCCTTCAGGCCGGCGTTCGCCAGGAGGCGGTCGGAGGCGACGTTCGACGTGGCGTGCTCGAAGAGGATGCGGAGGCCTCGCGGATCGCCGAGCTGGGCGAGCGACTTCGCCGCGACGATCCGGGTGTGGACCGGCGCGTCGGGGCGGTCCAGGAGGCGCTGGAAGCCGGGGAAAGGCGATGCCTTGAGGTCCCCCGCGCGTGGGACGGCCTTGGTGTGGGGCCTGGGGATGAAGGCGGTCAGGCCGACGGGGACGGCCTTGCTCGGCCTCGCGTCGTCCGCGAAGGACGGTATGGCGAGCGTCAGCGCGACGAGAGTCGAGAGCATGTCGAGATCCTCCCCAGTCACAACGTCGGCCCCAAACCGTCATATGTTGGTTAAGGACGAGGCTCCGAGTGCCTTCGGAGGATACAGGGATCGGCCGGGGGCGGGAAGTGCGGTTCGTTTGATCAACAAGTGCTCAACACGTCCGATCGTGTCGATCTCACGGGAATTTTCGGGCAGGCGGTCGCTGACGTCCGACGAACGGCCCTGATAAGATTGGGACTTCCACACATCCCCGAGGGAGTTGCGAGATGCTCAAGTACCTGGCCACGTTCGCGTTGGTCCTCTTCGCCTGCGGCCCGGCCTCGGCCCAGATGGGGGGCATGGGAGGAGGCATGGGGGGCATGGGAGGAGGCATGGGCGGCATGGGAGGAGGCATGGGCGGCATGCAGAACAAGCCCATCGATCAGGAGTTGCTAGAGATCGAGCAGGAGGTCGACAAGGCCTCCCTGAAGGAGGCGTTGACGATGCAGCGCAAGGACGCCATGCATCAGTTCCTGGGGGGCGGCCGGTCGCCGAGGCGGGAGGAGAATGAGAAGAAGGAACTCGCGGCCTACATCGCCGAGCTGAAGAAGACGATCACCGAACGCGACGCCGAGCTGAAGAAGATCCGCGCCGAGGCCCTCAAGGCGGGCGTCAACAGGGCCCAGGCGGCGGCCTCGGCCCCGAAGGTCGACCGCGAGGAGCAGATCGAGAAGTTGGAGAAGGCCCAGGTGGAGGTCCAACTCCTCCAGGCCCAGATCGGGCTCCTGCAGGACCCGCTGAACGACAGCATCAACGCGGTGGCCGCCGCCGAGCAGGCCGCGGCCGACGACGAGGCCAAGCGCCCTCAAGCCGAGGAGGCCCGCAAAAAGCTGGACAAGATCAAGTCGCGGTTCATCGACCTCGGCAAGCGCCTCAAGGTCAATCAGGAGGAAGTCGGATCGTTGCAGAGCACGGGAGTCGGCATGGGAGGAATGGGCGGCGGCTTCCGCTGATCCTGCGGGGAGGACGACTTCGGCCCGGGCGCCGGACGGGGCAGAGTCTTCCTATCCGTCGCCGATGAACCGGAGCCGGAGGGCCCGCGGGCGCCCGCCCCGTCAGCCGGCGCCGGACGAATCGGAACTCGCATGCGCGTCGGTGAACCTCCGGGCCATGCGCCGAATGGTCGGGGCGATCTCCGGCATCTCCGCCACCCCTCGGATGAGCGGCAGGAGCCGGACGCCGCCGACCTCGACTTCCCCGGCGTTGAGCATCCGCCCGACCATCAAGACCGAGAACTCGGCCGGGGTCCGCCGCACGGATTCGACCAGGGCGGGCTCGTATCCCGCGAGCGACTCGACCCCATGGACGATGGACCAGAAGACGCCCGTCCCGTCGTCCGCGGGATACTTCTCGAGGAGCGAGAGCATGGCCTCGATCCCCCGACCGCCGGCCTCGGATCGGGTCAACTCGTCCAGGAGACCGTTCAGAGCAAGCCAGTTGCCGTCGTCCGGTTCGAAGTCCCGGATGGCCGCGATCAGAACCTCGGGAGGCCTCGACATGGCGATGTTCTCGATCTCGTCATCTCCACATGATTCTCTCACGCTGACGCAAGGACGATGACGAGCCTCGCAGACCGGATGATCGCGGTCAACGAGGCGCCGGCGCAAGCCGAAGTCCGAGCGGCCATCCCCGGGCGTCTCACCAACCGCCGGTGGAGCCCATGATCGAATTCATGAGCGGACCCACGCCACCGTACGTCTGCCCGTAGCCGCCGTAGCCCGAGTAGCCGCCGTAGCCCGAGTAGCCGCCATAGCCCGCGCCGTAGGAGCCGCCGTAGCCATAACCATTGCCCGATCCGTAGCCGGCTCCATAACCATAACCATAGCCGCCGCCGTAACCTAAGCCCGAGTAGCCGAAGCCGCCCGTGCCGATCCCGCCGTAAGGCGAGACGCCAACCCCGTAGGATCCGTAGCCGCTGCCGCCGATGATGCTCCCGCTAACGGCGCCGAGGCCGAAGCCCCCATTATGATGAGCATTGTGCCCCTGGGCATGGCCGGAACCATGGCCGTGGGCCTGGGAATAGCCGTTCGAGCCGAGGCCGAATACCAGGGCCAGGCTCAAGAGTGCGGGCCGATACATGGTGGAGTCTCCTTGGGAAGCCGGGGCGGCGAGTCGGGCCGCCGATCCATCAGCCATCTCCTATTCTACAGCATCGACAATGGGTGCATGTGTTTGCAAGTCCCTCCCGGCGATCCCTTCGCGCCCCGGCGCCAGGGCCGCCGCCAACCGTCCGGGGAACCGGGCGTGCCCCGGGCGAGTCGCCCCGATCCCCGAGGCACGACGCGAGGACCCCGGCAAGGCCCGAAACTCGGCCCGCGACCAGGCGAGGCTGTCCCCCGCCCCGAAGCCATAAGTCCTGATCTCGTGGCGAGTTCGGCCGGGCTCCGGCGGACTCCGCGACGCCCCCGAATCCCCCCCGCCCGTCGGCCTTGCCCCTTATCGCCATCCCATCGGGTTGCTATCATGCGGGCTTCGACGAGGCCCGCCCCAGCCGCGTTACCCCCGCCATTGATCCAACAAGCGTCAAGCAATGGCACCCTGAGTTCACGGTGACCCCCGATCGATTCATGGCCGAAACCAATCTTTCGTCGTTCATCTGGTCCGTCGCCGACCTGCTCCGGGGCGACTACAAGCAGTCGGAATACGGCAAGGTGATCCTCCCCTTCACCGTGCTCCGGCGGCTCGACTGCGTGCTCGAGACGACCAAGGCCGCCGTCCTCGCCGAGCTGGCGCTCAGGGAGAAGGCGGGGCTGGATCCCGAGCAATTCCTGCTGCGGAAGTCGGGGCAGCTCTTCTACAACGCCTCGCCGCTCGACATGAAGCGGCTGATGGGGGACGCCGACCACATCAAGGAGAACCTCTTCGCCTACATCCAGGCGTTCTCCCCCTCGGTGCGGAACATCTTCGAATCCTTCGACTTCCACACGCAGATCGACCGGCTCTCGCGGGCGGGGCTGCTCTACCTCGTGGCCGAGAAGTTCGCGAACATCGACCTGCATCCCGAGGTCGTCAGCAACGCCCAGATGGGGGCGGTCTTCGAGGAGCTGATCCGCAAGTTCGCCGAGCTCTCCAACGAGACGGCCGGGGAGCACTTCACGCCCCGCGAAGTCATCAGGCTCATGGTCAACCTGATCTTCATCGAGGACGACGCCGCGCTGACCAAGCCGGGGGTGGTGCGCTCGCTCTACGACCCCACGGCCGGCACCGGCGGCATGCTCTCCGAGGGGGGCGAGCACCTGGCCAGCATGAACGCGGGGGCCCGGCTCGTCATGTACGGGCAGGAGCTGAACCCCGAGTCTTACGCCATCTGCAAGGCCGACATGCTCATCAAGGGGCAGGACATCGCCAACATCATCTTCGGGAACACCCTCTCGAACGACGGCCTGCCCGGCAAGCGGTTCGACTACATGCTCTCCAACCCCCCGTTCGGGGTCGAGTGGAAGAAGATCGAGAAGGAGATCCGCAAGGAGCACGAGCAGCAGGGCTACAACGGCCGATTCGGCCCCGGCCTGCCGCGCATCAGCGACGGCTCGCTCCTCTTCCTGCTCCACCTGCTCTCCAAGATGCAGCCGGCCGCCCAGGGGGGAGCCGGTTCGGCATCGTCCTGAACGGCTCCCCCCTCTTCACCGGCGGGGCCGGCTCGGGCGAGAGCGAGATCCGCCGCTACCTGCTCGAGAACGACCTCGTCGAGGCCATCATCGGCCTGCCCACGGATATGTTCTATAACACGGGCATCAGCACCTATGTCTGGATCGTCAGCAACCGCAAGCCCGAGCCTCGCAAGGGCAAGCTGCAACTGATCGACGCAAGCTCCTTCTGGCAGAAGATGCGCAAGAGCCTGGGGAGCAAGCGCAAGGAGCTGAGCCCCGAGCACATCGACGACATCACCCGCCTGTTCGGCGAATGCCGGGAGGTCACCCGCGACGGCGTGCCGATCAGCCGGATCTTCAAGAACACCGACTTCGGCTACCGGACGATCACCGTCGAACGCCCGCTCCGCGACGAGGCCGGCAAGGCCGTCGTCGGCACCAAGGGCAAGCAGAAGGGCAAGCTCCAGCCCGATTCCAGCCTCCGCGACACCGAGAACGTCCCGCTCGATGAGGACGTCGAGGCCTACTTCGAACGCGAGGTCAAGCCGCACGCCCCCGACGCCTGGATCGACCACGAGAAGACGAAGGTCGGCTATGAGATCCCCTTCAACCGGCATTTCTACGTCTTCAAGCCCCCCCGCCCGCTCGCGGAGATCGACGCCGAGTTGAAGGGTGTTACGGATCGGATCTTGAAGATGATTGGAGGGCTGACGAAATGAGCTTTCCGAAATACGCGAAGTCCAAAGCCAGTGGCGTAGAATGGTTAGATTCGATTCCCTCACATTGGACAATACTGCGATTTCAAAGGTGCGTCAGCATAGCAGAAGGGCAAGTAGATCCCGAGGACAACGAATATTCTAACATGCTTCTCATTACTCCAAACCACATAGAATCAAACACAGGAAGGCTGCTATACCTCGAAACTGCCTCCGATCAGAGCGCGGAAAGCGGCAAATATTTATGTAGGGCCGGCGATGTGGTCTACAGCAAGATTCGCCCATCACTTCGCAAAGTCTGCATTGCACCTCAAGATTGCCTTTGCAGCGCAGACATGTATCCCCTGCGATCACATTCAGGTTTGACCAATTCTTTTCTTTATTGGCTGATGTTAACTGAGGAATTCTCAGCATTTGCTGTGCTCGAATCCGAGCGCGTCGCCATGCCAAAGATTAATCGAGAATCGTTAAAAGCCGTATCTTTCGCATGCCCAGCAGTCAGAGAGCAATTTGCAATCTCCATCTTTCTAGGTCGAGAGACGGCTAAGATCGATGCGTTGGTGGCAGAGCAGCGGCGATTGATTGAGTTGCTGAAGGAAAAGCGTCAGGCCGTCATCTCCCACGCCGTCACCAAGGGACTGAATCCCGATGCCCCGATGAAACCTTCCGGCATCGAATGGCTTGGAGATCTACCCGAGGATTGGAAAGTCGAGCAATTGAAGCATTGCATAACACGGATTGAACAGGGGTGGTCACCGCAATGCGATAATGAACCTGCTTTGGAAGGCGAATGGGGAGTTCTGAAAGTCGGCTGTGGCAATCGCAATGAATTCGACCCGAATGAACAAAAAGCACTACCAATAGAGGTGTCACCGCTCGTCGAATATGAGATCCGCCCTGGTGATATCCTCATGAGCAGGGGTAATACTCGCGATCTGGTCGGTATGGCCACCCTGGTCAAGCAAGTGCGGCCGAAACTTCTCTTGTGTGACCTGCTTTACAGATTCCACGCGAGACCAGAATTCGTCATTCCAGAATTTCTTGTTCACTCATTACGCTCCGCGTATCTGCGGTATCAAATCGAACGGGACGCGACGGGCACAAGTGCGTCGATGAAGAAGATTGGCCAGGAAACGATTCGCGAATTCCTCATATGCAGGCCGCCTATTTCTGAGCAGAAACAAATCATAGTTCACATCAATAACGAAACCACAAAGATTGACACCCTCACCGCCGAAGCCCAACGCGCCATCGACCTCCTCCAGGAACGCCGCACGGCGTTGATTTCCGCAGCCGTCACAGGCAAGATCGACGTGCGGGGCCTCGTGAATGACGAGGAGGAGGCGGCATGAGCCTGCACACGGAGATCAACTTCGAGGTCGAGATCTGCGAGCGGCTCGCCGCCAGCGGGTGGCTCTACGCCGAGGGGGATGCGGCGAAGTACGACCGGGCCAGGGCGCTGTTCCCCGGAGACGTGCTCGCCTGGGTGAAGGCCACGCAGCCGAAGGCCTGGGAGGCGATCGAGAAGAACCACGGGACGCAGGCCGAAGACACCCTGCTGAACCGGCTCCGCGACCAGATCGACCAGCGCGGCACGCTCGACGTGCTGCGGCACGGGATCGAGATGCTCGGGCTCCGCGACAAGCTGACGCTGGCTCAGTTCAAGCCGGCGCTGGCCCTCAACCCCGAGATCATGGCGCGGTATGAGGCCAACCGGCTCCGGGTCGTGAGGCAGGTGCGGTACTCGCTCCACGGCGAGAATTGCATCGACCTCGTCCTCTTCCTCAACGGCCTGCCGGTGGCCACCGCCGAGCTCAAGACCGACTTCACGCAGTCCGTCGGCGACGCGATCGACCAGTATCGGCTCGACCGCCTCCCGAGGTCGAAGGGCCAGGCCGCCGAACCCCTGCTCTCGTTCCCCGGCGGGGCCCTGGTCCACTTCGCCGTCAGCAACCGCGAAGTCTACATGACGACCCGGCTCGACGGCTCCAGCTCCGTCTTCCTCCCGTTCAACAAGGGGGACAACGGCGGCGCGGGGAACCCCGTGAACCCCAGGGGGGGGCACCGCACCGCCTATCTCTGGGAGGAGGTCTGGGAGCGTCACGGCTGGCTCGAGATCCTGGGGCGATACCTCGTCGCCCGCAAGAACAAGAAGCGGCAGATCGACCGCCTGATCTTCCCGCGCTATCACCAGCTCGACGTCACGCGCAAGCTCCAGGCGGCGGCCCTGGAGGAAGGGCCCGGCGGCAAGTACCTGATCCAGCACTCGGCCGGCTCGGGCAAGACGAACTCCATCGCCTGGGCGGCCCACTTCCTCTCCGACCTCCACGACGCCAACCACAGGAAGCTGTTCGACTCGGTCCTCGTCGTCTCCGACCGCAACGTGATCGACACGCAGTTGCAGGAGGCCATCTTCGACTTCGAGCGGACCACCGGGGTGGTCGCCAGCATCAAGGGGGAGGGCTCGAGCAAGAGCGAGGAGCTCAAGGACGCGCTCTCGGGAGACAAGAAGATCGTGGTCTGCACGATCCAGACGTTCCCGTTCGCCCTGGAGAGGGTCCGCCAGCTCGCGGCGACGCAGGGGAAGCGGTTCGCCGTGATCGCTGACGAGGCGCACAGCTCGCAGACCGGCGACGCCGCCAAGAAGCTCAAGGCCGTGCTCTCCGTCGAGGAGATGGAGGCTCTGAAAGACGGCGGCGAGGTCAGCATTGAGGACATCCTCGCCGCCGAGACCGCGGCGCGGGCCAGTTCGGAGCTCACCTACGTTGCGTTCACGGCCACGCCCAAGGCCAAGACGATGGAGTTGTTCGGCAGGCGTCCCGACCCGACCCGCCCGGCCTCGGCGACCAACCTCCCCGCCCCGTTCCACGTCTACTCGATGCGTCAGGCCATCGAGGAGAAGTTCATCCTGGACGTGCTCCGCAATTACACCACCTACAAGCTCGCCTTCCGGCTCGCCCACCAGGGCAAGGAGGTCGACGAGCGCGAGGTGGAGAAGAGCGCCGCGATGCGCGGGATCATGGGGTGGGTGAAGCTCCACCCCTACAACATCGCGCAGAAGGTCCAGATCATCGTCGAGCACTATCGCGAGTACGTCGCCCCGCTGCTCTCCGGCAAGGCCAAGGCGATGGTGGTGGTCGGCAGCCGCCAGGAGGCGGTGCGCTGGAAGCTCGCCATCGACAGGTACATCAAGGATCGGGGCTACAAGCTCGGCGCGCTCGTGGCCTTCTCCGGCGAGGTCAAGGACGACGAGGCCGGGCCCGACCCGGTCGCCGAGACGAGCCAGGCCCTGAACCCCAACCTGCGCGGGCGCGACATCCGCGAGGCCTTCAACACCGACGAGTTCCAGATCCTCCTCGTCGCCAACAAGTTCCAGACCGGCTTCGACCAGCCTTTGCTCTGCGGCATGTACGTGGACAAGCGGCTCGCGGGCATCCAGGCCGTGCAGACCCTCTCCCGGCTCAACCGCGCCCATCCCGGCAAGGACACGACGTACGTCCTGGACTTCGCCAACGAGCCCGAGGAGGTTCTGGCCGCCTTCAAGACCTACTACACCACGGCCGAGCTGGCGGACGTCAGCGACCCGAACCTCGTCTACAACCTCCGGGCCAAGCTCGACGCCGCCGGGCACTATGACGACTTCGAGGTGGAGCGCGTCGTCGCCATCGAGATGAAGCCGAACGCCCGGCAAGGGGAGCTGGCCGCCGCGGTCGAGCCGGTGGTCGACCGGCTCACGAGGCGCTACAAGGCCGCGCGGGAGGCCAGGAAGCTCGCCGAGGAGCGGCAGGACGAGGGGGAGGCCAAGGCCGCCAAGGAGGAGATGGATGCCCTGCTCCAATTCCAGGCCGACATGGGGACCTTCCAGCGCATCTACACGTTCCTGTCGCAGATCTTCGATTACGGCAACACCGCCATCGAGAAGCGCTCGATCTTCTACAAGCAGGTGCTGCGGCTCCTGGAGTTCGGCCGCGAGCGCGAGGGGATCGACCTCTCTCGTGTGGTCCTGACCCACCACAACCTGAGGAGCCAGGGCAAGCGGGCGATGTCGCTGGCGGCCGGCGAGACCCGGCCGCTCGACCCGATCACCGAGGCAGGGAGCGGCAGCGTCCAGGAGAAACAGAAGGCCCTCTTCAACGAGATCATCAAGCGGGTCAACGACCTCTTCGAGGGGGAGCTCACCGACCAGGACAAGCTCGTGTATGTGAATAACGTGATCATGGGCAAGCTCCTCGAATCCGAGACGCTCCAGCAGCAGGCGACGAACAACACCAAGGAGCAGTTCGCCAACTCGCCCGACCTGAAGAATGAGCTCCTCAACGCGATCATGAGCGCCCTGGACGCCCACACCGCGATGAGCACCCAGGCCCTGGGCTCCGAGTCCGTGCGCCGGGGTATCAAGGACGTCCTCCTCGGCCCCGCGCGGCTCTACGAATCCCTCCGCGAGCAGGCCTCCCAGCGTCCCCAGGCCTGATCGCGAGCCGGGGAGATCGGGAGGCGCCGGGCCGCCTCGCGATCGGGTACGATGTTTCGGTCGATCCCCCCTTGTGCTTGTAAATCCGCGGAAATCGGAGGGCTCGGGTCATGCCAAGGGTCTCGATCGCGAAGCAGATGGGCGTCATCGCGTTCCTCGCGCTGGCGCTGGCGGCGCTACGCACGGGGAGCCCGGTGCTCGCCGACCTCATGCTGACGATCGTGCTGGCCCTGCTCGCGATCGCCGCGCTGAAGGCGGTGTATAGCACGGGAGGCACGCGGGCGAGTTGGGCGGGGTTCGCCTTCTTCGGATTCTGCTACCTGACGCTGAGCTTCGGCCCCTGGTTCGCGACGGAGATCCGGCCGCATCTCTTCACCTCGCATCTGTTGAAAGATTTGCATGGGATCATGGGGGGCACACCTCCCCCCGGCGCTATCTTCGATACCGACGGGCGGCGATATTTCGTGCCGCCGAATCCCGCCCTGGTCCGCTACACCTGGTACGAATTCGAGAGGGCCGGCCACGCGTTCGTCGCGTTCGCGTGCGGGCTCATCGGGGCGATTTTGGGTCATCGATTCGCGTCCCGCCGAGATTCGGCCTGAATCCGTCGCTTGCCGAGCATCCCCGGCGAGCGATCCCCGAGGACGGATCCCGCCTTTGATTTTCGGATGGGTGTAACTCGCCTCCCCCGCGCCACGGCACTTGGATGGGGATTCCGGGAGGCCGCGATTGGGCAATCGTAGACACGCAGCGACGAGAGGCAAACCGGAGTTTCCCCGGCCAAGGCTCCGACCGCCCTTATCACGTGGCCTCTTGATATCTAAGGGTGGCCCAGGTTGGTACAACCTGGGTCGCGCAGCGACGAGAGGTCAACCGCAATAGGCCCCGGCCGAGGCGAGGCGAGGCGAGGCTCCGACCGCTCTTATCACGTGGTATCTTCATATTCAAGGGTGGCCCAGGTTGGCACAACCTGGGTCGCGCAGCGACGCGAGGCCAACCGCAATAGGCCCCGGCCGAGGCGAGGCGCCGACCGCTCTTATCACGCGGCCTCTTGATATTTAAGGGTGGCCCAGGTTGGCACAACCTGGGTCGCGCAGCGACGCGAGGCCAACCGCAATAGACTCCGGCCGAGGCGAGGCGCCGACCGCTCTTATCACGCGGCCTCTTGATATTTAAGGGTGGCCCAGGTTGGCACAACCTGGGTCGCGCAGCGACGAGAGGTCAACCGCAGTAGACCTCGGCCGAATGGAGAGGCCGTTCACCGTTTTCCGCCGATCCGCAGGCTCGGGAAACGCCCGAAAACCTCGGCCGATTTAACAAATTCCGGGTCGCCCAGGTTGGTACAAGCTGGGTCGTGCAGCGACGAGAGGCCAACCGCAATAGACCTCGGCCGAGACCGGAGGCCATTTGCGTCCTTCTCGGTCACATCGCGGCGCCTTGAAATGACGAGTTGCCGGTCGCGAACCCAGTCCGATTCTTCGTTTTCGGGTGGCCCCTATTGCCCCAATCGCGGCCCCTGTGAGAGGAACGAGGGATGAAAAAGTGGGGCGATCACGCGTCGTTTTCGAGGGTAACGATTCGACCCTGGCAGATTCAGGATAGCCTCTCGACTCGGCCGAAAAGCCGCGATCGGCCTCTGGTGAGGGCCGGGGACATCGCGAAGGACCTCTTGTCGCTGCGCGACCCAGGTTGTGCCAACCTGGGCCACCCGAAATATGGTAAATCGGCCGAGGTTTTCGGGCGTTTCCTCGGCGATTCCCGAGCCTGCGGATCGGCGGAAAACGGTGAACGGCCTCTCCATTCGGCCGGGGACATCGCGAAGGACCTCTTGTCGCTGCGCGACCCAGGTTGTGCCAACCTGGGCCACCCGTGGTCGGCCCCTCGCCATTCGGCCGTGGAAATTCCAGTTGGCCTCGCGTCGCTGCGCGACCCAGGTTGTGCCAACCTGGGCCACCCTTAAATATCAAGAGGCCACGTGATAAGGGCGGTCGGCGCCTCGCCTCGGCCGGGGCCTATTGCGGTTGGCCTCGCGTCGCTGCGCGTGCCCGATTACCCAATTGCGGCCACCCGAGGAGGGAGGCCAGCCCTATCGGAGTGCCGCGGCGCGGCGGGAGGCGAGTTACGCCCTTCAGGGATGCATCGGCGGCCGCCATTGGTTTGCCTTTATCGGGGGTGTTGATGCGCTTCGGGATGGTGTAGAGTCGATCCTGCGACGGGCCTGCGAGGTGGGTCGCTTCGCCGGGCCGCGCGGCCGCGTCCGGCGGGGCAGGCGAGCCGTCGGCCGGAGGCGATGAGGGCCCGGCGAAGGAAGGGGACGGAGGTCGCACGATGTCGGACGCCCCTGAAGTCGGCAAGCGGACGGGCAGGCTCTGGATGGCCGCGGGCCTGCTCGCGATCGCGGGGTTCGGGGCGCGGGTGTACCACGTCGAGTCGAGCAAGGCGGCCCCGTCCCTGCCCCTCACCTCCCCCGTCGACGACTTCCTCGCGGCGCTCGACCATCGCGGGGGGGACTCCGACACCCTCGCGAAGGCCACGCACAACCTGCTCTCGGGCACCTGGGATTCGAGGAAGATCGTCCGGGCCTTCCCCAGGGTGCTCGACGTCATGGGGGACGACGCCGAGCCGGTCCGGTTCGCGGCGGCCGCGATCGTCGGCGAGCTGATCGCGCGCTGGGGGTGGACGGGCCTGCTCGCGGCGGCGGAGGAGGCCTCGGGCTCGGACCTCTGCTCCGACGCCGAGGAGGCGCTCGAGCCGCTCCTCGACGACCCCTCGCCCCGGGTCCGCGAGGCCTCGGCGCGGTCGCTGGCGAACGTGGCGGCTCCGCGGCGACCTCGAGGAGCCGCCGGCCCGGCTCGTCGCCTGCCTCGACGACGAGGAGGCCGACGTGAGGATCGCCGCGGCGACGACCCTGATCGACTACATCCACGGCCCCGAGCGGATCGTCCCCGTCGCCCTCCGGCGATTCGCGGCCGAGGGCCCGGCCGTCCGCAAGGCCTTCGGCGAGGTCTTCCGCAACTCCCGGCTCGCGCCCTCGACCCTGCCGCGGCTGCTCGACGGATTATCGCAGGAAGACCCGGAGATCTGCCTGAACTGCGCGGCGGCGATCGACCGCATGGGCCCCGACGCCGCCCCCGCGCTCTCGGCCATGCTCGCCCTGATCCGCCGCGAGCTCGAGCGCCCTCGCCCCGCCCGGCGCGACGACACCACGGACATCCTCGGCACGGCCGCCGACGCCATCGGCCAGATCCGGCCCGAGGGGGACGCCCCCGCCGAGGCCGTCGACCTTCTCGTCCGGATCCTCGAGCAGGCCGTCGCGAGCCTCGACGCCGACGCCCACCGGGCCGGCCCGAAGTCGATCGAAGGCGCGAGCCTCGACGCCCTCGCCGCGAAGACCCGGCTCGACCGCCGAATCCAAGGGTCCATCTGGTCGCTCGGCATGATGGGCCCGGGCGCGTCGAAGGCCCTGCCGAGGCTCCTCGCCCTGTACGAGCCCCCTCCCGCCGGGGTGGCCGAGCCCCGCGGCCTCCTCGCCGAGGCCCTCGCCGAGATCGCCCGCACCACGCCCGACCGGTCCCGCGTCCTCGGGCGCCTCGTCGGGAGCTGGTCCACGGCCTCCCCCCACGACCGAGCCCCCCTCGCCCGCGCCCTCCGACGCCTCGACCCCGACGCCGACCGCCTCGTCCCCGACCTCAAGCACCAATCCAACGGCGTCTCCCTCCCCCCCTTCCGCCGCCACCGCTTCGCCCGCTCTCGCCGAGAATACACCCACTTCTGAGCCACGCACGTCCCTTCAACACGTCTCAAACAAAAAGACATCAACGACGGAAATCCTTCCCACCGAAAGGGCTGCGCCCTCGCGCACTCGCCGGGGATTTTCGAGACATATTTGCCTATGCTTTTCATGGAGGTTCGACTAGATTGCATGAATCGAGGATCTGATGCATCCAATCCACAGGGAGGGGGGATCCATGATGAAGCGGGACGTGGCTGAGCGCGGGATAGGTGGCGCTGGTATTGCTCATCGCGGCCGGGTTCGCCGGGCTCGTGCTCAACAACGCGACGCCGGTGCGCCGCGTTCCGCCGTGAGCTCAAGTTCCTCCACGACGACCCGATATGTCCCGAAGCGCCGGATTTCTGATCGCCCGATGCTGCGGCCCAACCCCAGGGCTCATGCCTCCCACGGATCCATCCCCGGTGTTCGGTGAGGACTCCCACGATGATGCAGGCCGATCCCCCTCGTCGCGGGCCGTTGAACAAGGCCGTGCCGCTGCTGGCCCTCGTTGCGATCGTCGCCTTTGCCGGGCTCGTCTACCAAAACGAATTCAAAGAAGACGCGCCCGAGTCTCGACCCACGCCGATCGCGGCGCCATCCCCTCACGTCTTGATGCCGATCCCCGATGGAGTCCTCTCGGCGAGGCCGGCGCTCGTCATCGGCTCGTACCCGGGGAGGGAGCCCCTCAGGCCGGCCGAGTTCGCCGGGCTCGTCCGGGGCACGATCGAGGAGATCGACGCGACGGATGACGAGGAGCGCACGGGCATGGTCGACAGCCTGGGCAGGCTCTTCCGCACCGATGGCGACGCCCTGGTGAGCGACCCCGACGGGGCGGAGGCCTTCGCCTCGCTCGCCCTCGAAGCCGAGGGGGTCCTCGTCGACCTCGTGCTCGGCGACCCCGCGCCCAGGACCCGGGAATACGCCGCGATGGCCCTCGGTCCGGTCGCCTACGCCGCCAGGCTCGAAGCCCCGCCGCGGAAGCTGATCGACGGCCTCGTGCGTCATCTCGAGGCGACGACGCCGGAGGGTTTCGGGGACGACAAGGTCCGCGAGGAGGTCGGGGTCTACACCTTCGTCGCCTGCAGCCTCCTCGAGTACGCCCGCGGTCCCGAGTTAATCTTTCGCCTGTTCATGGATCGACATCCGAAATTCAGCCCGGCGTTATCGATGGCCGCGGTCGCGCTGGGGGCGATCCAGCTCTTACCCTCCACGATGCCCAGGCTCATCGAGGGGCTCTCGAGCGAGGACGGGGCCCTCTGCGGCTTCTGCCTGGTCTCCCTCCAGCAGATGGGCCGCAAGGCCGCCCCGGCCCTCCCGAGGCTCGTCGCCCTCATCCGCGAGGAGCTGGACCGGAAGTGGCCCCGAGACCAGGGGCCTGGCGGCCCGGGGGTCCGCTCGGCGCGGCGTTGAAGGCCTTCGCTCGCATCAGCCCCCCCGACGGCCCGCTGGTGGACGAGGCCCTCCTCCTGACGTGCCGGGCCCTGGGGCGTGCCATCGAGGGGATCCGCGACCCCGACGACGGGGTGACGCCCGTCGCCAACCGCCCCTTCACGCTCAAACCCCTATATAATGCACACATTCAGATTTGTATTGATACCCTGAAGGAGCTCGGCCGCCCGCTCCCGTCCGCGGCGCCGACCCTCGTGGACCTGTTCGACTCGCCCAGGCGGCCCGGCGAGGACTTCTACCCGGAACTCGCCGGGATCCTCTTCGCCATGAGCCGGGGAACGCCCGACCAGCCGAGGGCCGACGCCTGCCTCCGGGCGGTCTGGCAGCACGACCGGGCCGTGTCCCCGCACGTCGCACGCATCCTCCGGCAGTTCGGCGCCGAGGCCGAGCGGGTCATCCCGGAGCTGAAGCAGCTCCCCGCCTGGCACCCGGAGCCGTCGCCCCGTCGAGCCGCCCACCACCACTGGCGGGAAGACCGCCTCGACCTGAAGCCGGGACGATATACTTAT
Source organism: Singulisphaera chitinilytica (assembly GCF_049331405.1). NCBI lineage: Bacteria > Pseudomonadati > Planctomycetota > Planctomycetia > Isosphaerales > Isosphaeraceae > Singulisphaera > Singulisphaera chitinilytica. The sequence goes on along the minus strand of NZ_CP186274.1, from coordinate 1,676,970 downwards.
CTTGAAGCGATCCGCCTTGAACTCAAGGAGGGCTCCCCCGATGACGCCGGTTGATCCCCCCATCGGCAAAGCCTCGATGCGTTTCGCGGCGGCGCTGGGCCTGTTGGCCTTCGCCGCCGTCGCCGTGCTCGTCCACCTGAACGAGCCTGACGATCCCCCGCCCCGGCCCGCGCAGGTCCAGATGCCGGGCGAGATGCCGGTCATCGGCCCCATCGATCCGGTCTCGCGCGAGAGGACCGAGCAAAGGCCGTTCCTCGTCATGGGTGCTCATGTGGGCATCCAGAGTGTGACGCCCGCCCAGTTCGTCGAGAAGCTCCTCGCCACGATCCGGGCCCTCGGCGAGAACTCCGAGGCCGTCCGCCTGCGGGCGCTGGCGGACCTCGTCTGGCTGGCCGATAATAACATGAACGACTTCGGATTCGATCATCGGAACCGCGTCCCCGGCCCTGGGACGAAGGAGACGGAGGCGGCATTCGTCGGGCTGCTCGAGAATCCGTCGTATCAGGTCCGGGACCTCGCCGCGAGGTCGCTCGCAAAACTCGCCGTCGCCGTCAGGCTCGAGACGCCCCCCTCGGCGCTCACCGCCTGCCTCGAGGACGACGAGATCCTCATCGTTCGCATCAACGCGGCCGCCGCCATCCTCGAATATTCCAGGGGGCCCGAGATCCTGCTCGAACTCGTCCTGAAGGGCGCGAGGGACCAGGATCCCTCCGTCGTCGCGGCCTCGGCCCAGGCGGTCGAGCAGGTCCACCTCCTCCCCTCCGCCCTGCCCACGCTGATCGAGGGGCTTTCGAACGAGGACGCGGTCCTCTGCGTCATGTGCGCGAACTCGCTCGAGCACATGGGCCGCAAGGCCTCCCCGGCCCTGCCCGCGCTGCTCGACCTGATCCGCGAGGAGTTGAAGCGGCCGAGGCCCCGAACCGACGGGCGACCCGCGTCGGGGCAGCCCCTCGGAGCCGCCATCAAGGCCCTCGCTCGCATCAGCCCGGCCGACGGCCCGCCCAGGGACGACGCGATCCTCGTCGCCTGCGAGGCCATCCGGCATGGGGCCGGGGGGATCCCGGATCCGGCCGACGACAGGCCCCCCGCGACGGCCAGGCCGTCGCTCCCCCTCAAGGCGTTCTGGGATGAACAGATCCAGATCGGCCTGGACGCCCTGAAAACACTCGCCCGCCCGCTGCCGGCCGCCGTGCCGATACTCGTCGAGGCTCTCGACTCCCCGAGGCATGCCGACGAGCGTCTCTTCGCGGACCTCGCCGGCCTCCTCTACTTCGTCAGCCGAGGAACTGCGGAACAAGACCGAGCCGACGCCAGTCTCAGGCGGGCCTGGCAGGAATACCGGACCGCGTCCCCCCTCGTCATGCGCGGCCCCGCGAAATCCGGCGACAAGGCCGAGCCGACTCCGCCGGATCTCAGGCGGTTCGCCGCCGCCTATCTCAGGCCGACGCCCCCCCGGCGCCTCTATCATCGCTGGAAGGGTGATCGCAATAATCCGGATGGCTACCGATGCGAATGTCCCGCTTCGATCCATCCCAACATCCGAATGGGCACGAACGATGACGCCGGCTGATTCTCCCAGAGGCGACCTGATGACGAAGCTCGTCCCGGCGCTGACCATCCTCGCGGTGGCCGCGTTCGGAGGACTGGTCCTCTACAGGGAATCCCCCGAGCGCCTGCCGGAGCCATCGATCGCGGCGGTCGAGCCGCCGCTCGACGGCTTCATCGACCGGCTCGCCCGCGGCGACGAGTCGCAGAAGCTGACCGCGATGGCCGGCCTCCAGTTGCGGAGGCACACGCCCGCCGAATTCGCCCGCACGGTCGAGGCCTGGGTCGGGGCCCTGGGGGAGAGGTCGGCGACGATCCGGGAACGCGCGACGTCATCGCTCGCGTACCTGCTCCGCATCAACGCCATCGTCGCCCTGAAGACCCACGAGCCCCCGCCGATGATCGTCTCGGCGGCCCCCGCCCTCGAGGGGGCGCTCGTCTCCCTCCTGGCCGACCCCTCGCAGGGGCTGCGGATCTCCGCCGTCAAGGCGCTCGAGGAACTCGCCGCCGACGCCAGGCTCCGGACGCCACCGCAAGGCCTGATCAACGCCCTCGAGCGCGACACCGATCTTCACGTCCGCATCGCCGCGGCATCCGCCATCGTCGAATACGCCGACGGCCCCGAGCTCCTTCTTCCCATCATCCTGAAGCGCCCCGGCGACCATCACCCCGCCCTCAGGGAGGCGAGCGCCCACGCCATCGAACGCGTGCGGCTGCTCCCCGCCGCGGTGCCCATGCTCATCGAGGGGCTCGCGCTCGAGGACGAGGTCCTCTGCGTCATGTGCTCGAACTCGCTGGAGAACATCGGCCGCGAGGCCGCCGGAGCCCTGCCGGCGCTCCTCGCCCTGATCCGCAAGGAGGTTGATGCGAGGTGGCCCCGCGCCGTCAATCGACGGTCATCGGGCACCGTGCTCGGGGCGGCGATGAAGGCCTTCGCCCGCATCTGCCCCCCCGACGGCCCGCTCGCGGACGAGGCCCTCCCGCTCTACGGCAAGGCCCTCGAGCGGGCCGTCGAGGGGATCCGCGACCCGGACGACGGAGTGACCCCCGCCGTCGACCGGCCTTACTTCACCCTCAAGTGGTTCTGGCGCGAACAGATCCTCATCTCCCTGGCCGCATTGAGGGCCCTGGGCCATCCCTCGCCGGCCGCCGCGCCGATCCTCCTGGAGCCATTCGACACGCCCAGGCGGCCCGACGAATTCTTCTACCCGAGGCTCGCGGCCTGCCTCTTCACCGTGAGCCGCGGGACCCCCGTGCAGGCCCGCGCCGACGCCAGCATCCGGCGGGCCTGGCGCGACGAGCCATCCATCCGACGCGACCTGGCGCCGGCCCTGAAACGCCTCGGCCCCGAGGCCGAGCGGCTCATCCCGGACCTGAAGCGGATCCCCCTCCCCTCGCCCGAGCCGCAACCCCCTCCCCCCGTCTCCCGTCGCTGGCGATACGACCGTATCGCCTCATCATAACTCGCGGAAGATCACGTCACGTCCCGATAATCCGAGGCTCATGAGGTCCTGATCATGCACCTTGCCGATCGCGTCCGACCCGAGTCGCTGAACAAGGTGATTTCCATCCTGACGATCGTCGCCGTCTCCGCGTTCGGATCCTTCGTCGTCCTCCACCAGTCCCCCGAGCCTGCGGCGGAGTCCATCGAGGTCCCCCTGACGCAACTCCTCGACGATCTCGAACGCGGCGACGTCAAGCAGAAGCGAGCGGCCATGCGAGGGCTCCAGCTCCGCTCTCACTCGACCGTCGAGTTCCCCGAGGCCGTGCGGGCCCTGATCCGGGCCTTGAAGGACGACTCGGAGGATGTTCGCGCCGATGCGACCTCCTCCCTGGGCGCCCTCGTCGACATCCGCAGCCTCGAGGCGTCCGCCACGCACGAGCCACCGGCCCTGGTCGTCTCCCTCAGCCCCGAGGTCGAGGAGGCCCTCGTCCCGCTCCTCGACGCCCCATCGCCGAAGTTCCGCGCCGCCGCCGCGAAGTCCCTCGAGCAACTCGCCGTGGCCGCCCGCCTCGACGCCCCGCCGCCGGGCCTCCTCGATCGCTATCTGAGCGACGATGACACAGCGACCCGCATCGCCGCCGCCAACGCCTTCGTCGAGTTCGGCCGGGGACCCGAGTTGCTCCTCCCCGTCGTCCTGATCCGCACCGACGAGGATCCCGAGGTCGTCGAGGCCGCCGCGGCCGCCATCGAGCGCGTCCGGCTCCTCCCCTCCACCGTGCCCCAGCTCACCAGGGGCCTGGCCGGCGACGACGCTCGCCTGTGCCTCATGTGCGCCAGCTCGCTCGAACACATCGGCCCCGCCGCCGAATCCGCCCTGACGTCGCTCCTGGCCCTGATCCGCAAGGAGATGATCGCGCCTCGTGTCGATGAGAATTTGATACGTAGGCAGATCCTGAGCGTGGCCATGTCGGCGGTCGCCAAGATCAAGCCGGACGGCGGCCCGCTCGGCGATGAGGCCCTCTTATTGGTCTGCAATATCCTCAAAACCGCGATCGAGGACGACCGAGATTCCTACGGCTTATCCTCTTTGAACTATCCGGGATGGAGCCCCGTGGAGTCGGATTTTCACCTTGCCTCGAAATGGTTCTGGCCGCTTCAGGCATCGGTGGCTTTGCAAACGTTGAAAGAACTTCGGCGGCCCTCTCCGGCCGCCGTCCCGACCCTCCTGGAGATATTCGACGTTCGCGTGGCCGAGGCCGAGCTACTCCGCACGGACTTGGCCGCGTCCCTCTTCGTCATCAGCCGGGGCACTCCCCATCAAGGCCGGGCCGACGAGAGCCTCGTCAAAGCCTGGCGAAATACCAATGAGGCTAAGCATAAGCTTGCCAATGAGCTCAGGCGCCTCGGCCCCGAGGCCGAGCGGCTCATCCCGGAGATCATGGATTGGGACCCCTTCGAGCCGTACAATCCGACCATCCCGACCGTCCATCGCCGGTGGAAGTATGATCGACCCCCCGCGACCTGAGGCCCTCCGGTTTCATCTCGACCCCCCGTTTCGCGGCAGGATAGGACCTTAACCATGAAGTCGGCCGCCACACTCCGAAGCACCGCGCTGAGTAAGGCCATACCCGTGCTGGCCCTGCTCGCCCTCGCCGGGTTCGCGGCGCTCGTCTTCCGCAACGAATCCCTCAAACGCGAGCCCCAGACCGTCGAGGTCCCCCTCGGCGGCCTGCTCCGCAAGCTGGCGATCGGCGACGCCACGCAGAAGCGCGGGGCCATGCAAGGGCTCGCCCTTCGCATGCACACGGCCCTCGAGTTTCCCCAGGTCGTGCAGGCCTTGATTAGCGTCCTGCAGGACGACGACACCGAGGATGTTCAGGTCGCCGCGGCCGTCTCCCTCGGGAGCCTCGTCGACATCCGGAGCCTCGAGTGCTCGGTCACGCACGAGCCTCCAGCCCTGGTCGTCTCCTTGAGTCCCGCGGTGGAGCAGGCCCTCGTCCCGCTCCTCGATGATCCCTCGCCGAAGATCCGCGCCGCCGCCCTGAAATCCCTGGGGCAACTCGCCGCCGCCGCCCGCCTCGACGCCCCGCCCCAAGGCGTTCTCGAGCACTACCGGGACGACCCCGACGACGCGGTACGCATCGCGGCCGCCGACGCCCTCGTCGAGTTCGGCCGGGGCCCCGAGATCCTGCTTCCCGTCGTGTTGAGCCGCTTCAAGGACGAGCCCAAGGCCGTCCGCGAGGCGAGCGCCGCGGCCATCGAGCGTATCCGGCTCCTGCCCTCGACCCTCCCCATCCTGATCGAGGGCCTCTCCGGCGACGACCCCCGCCTGAGCTGGATGTGTGCCATATCGATCGCGCACATCGGACACGACGCCGCCCCGGCCGTCCCCGCCCTGCTCGCCCTGATCCGCAAGGAGATGGACGCCCCTCGCATCCCCCAGGGGATCTCATACGGCAACGTCTTGGACTCCGCGCTGTTACTCGTCGGCCGCATCAAGCCGGTCGACGGCCCCGTCGCGGACGAGGCATCGGCCTTGATCCTCGAGGTCCTGAAGCGTGGCCTCAAGTCCACCCGAGAGTTGGGACCGGGCCTGACCGCCAGGAGCGACCACCCCCAGATCTCGCCCTGGGAGTACTGGAGCGGCCAGGTCATGTCGGCCTCTCGTGCGCTGCAAGACATCGGCCGCCCCTTCCCCGCCGCGGTGCCGTTCCTGCTGGAAGCGTTCGAAATGCCCAGGAATCCCGGCCCTTACATGTATCTCAGCATCATCGGGGCCCTCTACGTCACCAGCCGAGGTACGCACGACGAGGCCCGCGTCAACGCCACCCTCCTGGCCGCCTTGCGTGGCAAGGAGGCTTACGAAGTGGGAACCGTCCTCAGCCAGTACAAGCCCGAGGCCGAGCGTCAATTTCCCGACCTCAGGCGCCTGTTCGCCAACGTCAAGGAGCCCCCTCCCGTCCGCCCCTTCTACCGCCGATGGAAGTACGAACGCCCCACCCCCGGCTGACACCCGTCCCGCCCTTCTGCCGGCCCTGCGATAGGACCGGAGATCGGCCGGAAACCTTCGTCCGATCCGGATTCTTCGGCCGGCCACGCTTGCGAGAGCCGCGTAGGAGCGGGAGGCGGGTTACGCCCGATTCCCTTGTTGCCGGGGGAGGCGAGCGGTAGTTTAAGACGCCCATTTGGGAGCGGAATGATCGGGCCATCCGGCCCCGGCGCGGGGAGCCTTCGAGATGGCGATTCGGGAAAGTCTATGGCAGGCGTGCCGGTTGGGCAGGTCGCTGGGGATGGCGGAGTCAATCGCCGGGGCCGGGACGCGGGAGGCGTTGGAGTCGGGGAGACTGAGCCCGTCTCAATATGGCCTCATCCTCTCCAGCATCAAGGAGGCCGGGGGCGAGGCGTCGCGGATCGCGGGCCTTGAGGCGCAGGCCGCGGGCTTCGATGCGCTCGTGAGTCTCTGGTATCGGGGGAACCATCCGGCGGCGATGGAGACGCTGCGAGCGGGGATCGTCGGCTTGCAAGGGGCCCTCGCGGACGGTGGGCTCGGGAAGATCTCGCCGCAACTCGAGGCCGGGTTTGAGATGGGCGTCGTCTTCGGGCGGGCGGAAGGGGCCGCGTCCATCGCGCCGGACCTCAAGGCCGCGGCCTGGATCGAGGCGAAAGCGGCGTTCGTCGCCGCGTTGAACAGCCCCGATCGGGCTCCCGCGCTGGCGGCGAAGGCGGGTTTCGAGAGGGCTCCCGAGGTCTTCGGGTTCGTCGCGGAGTCGCTGGAGAAGCAGGCGCGATGGGGCGTCGACGCCGGGCGCGCGATCCAGCCGATCGCCGCGGGATTCATGATGTTCCTGAGTCAGCTCGTCCCGGCCGAGGGCCTGCGTGCGGGGGCGGCAAAGGTCCCGCTGCTGCATCGGAACCGGGACGGCTCGCTCTGGATCGGCTCGAGGCGGGTCGATTGGGGCGACCTGAGGATGGCCGGGTATCGGGCCAATCAGGTGCCGGAGGACATGCACGACGCCCCCCACTGCCGGGCGGTCGTCATCGGCTCGGGCGAGGTCCGTTTGGCCGTGGTCTCGGTCGACTTCTGCAACATCTATCAAGATGTGATCCTCGGATATCCCGAGATCGTCGCCAGGGTCCGCGAGCGGGTGGCGAGCATCGACCCGACGCTCAAGAACATATTGATCGTCGCCACGCACACGCATTCCAGCTATGAATGCTCGCTCGCCTTCAAGAGCCCGAAGATCGGCGAGGCCACCGTCCCCGGCCTCATCGGCGACGCCATCCTCCTCGCCGCGGCGAATTGCGAGCCCGCCAAGATCGCCTTCGGCGAGGGCCTCGCCCGCGTGAACTACAACCGGACGCCGCGCGTGATCGATCAGCGAGGCAAGGCCGTGGGAGACCCGCGCTGGGGGCGCCGCGGGGTGCTGTCGACAGAGACGTTGCAGACCACTCGCGACGAATGGGTGAGGAGCCATCCCCAGGACCCGGTCGACGAGAAGGTGGTCTTCATGCACATCAAGCGTGCCGATCCGGGGTCGAGGAACCCGCACATCGCGACGGTCATCAACCACGCCTGCCACGCCGTCGTGATGGGCCCGGAGAACCGGAGGCTCTCCGCCGACTTCCCAGGCGTCGCGACGGCCCTACTCGAGGCGACCTTCGGCCGCGAAGGGGGCAATGAACCGGAAGCGACCCCCTACGCCGGCCTGTTCCTCCAGGGATGCGCCGGCGACATGAACCCCTGGTTCGCCCTCTCGAAGGACACCCCCGAGGGCTGGCGTCGCGTGGAGGAGGCGGGGGTTGCCGTCGCCTCGGCCGCGGTCGACGAGATCGCGCGGATCCCCGACGCGGGCTATCGCGCGGAGCTGCCGATCGCGTTCAAGACGATCAAGGAGTCGATCGAGCCGGTCATCATGAACCCGGAGCCGTACTCGGTGGAGGTCAACGTCGTCACGTTCGGCGATCGGGCCCGGCTCGTGACCTTCCCCGCCGAGATCTTCTCGGAGGTCGGCCTGGAGATCCGCAAGGCCGCGACGGCCAAGGGCATTGCGCAGACCATGGTCTGCGGCTACACCAACGACGCCCTCGGCTACATCCCCAGCGCCGCGATGTACAACGCCGGCAGCTACGAGACCGACGGCCACGACATCGACGCCGCCTCCTACGTCCTCTGCAAGAAGGAGACGGCCGATATCCTCGCGAAGGCCGTGAAGGATGCGCTCTGAGGCCTCCCTGTCGGGGTCGGCAAAGGAGGGAGGGTTCGGCCTCGATTGGCTTAAGGTGGTCCAGGTTCAGGCGTGACGGATTTTATGCGTATCGATGTCTTGATCTCGCTTATATTGAATCATTGCGAGCCTGACCGGGGCGAAAGCTTGTGTTCGACAGGGACGGCGGCGGACGATGCACGTCGATAGGGATTAGGGTGATTCACCCTTCGCCTGGAAGTTGCCAATATGCCCGAAGAGCCAGTGTGCCGAGGTACGCACGACGGGAGGGTGAAGATGCTGCTCAGGGTTTGCGGCTGCCGCCTCGTGACGATGGACGAGGTCGTCGAGGCTGTCCGCGAGGCGGGGCGAGGCAAGCGATGGACCTGGATCGACACGTGGATTCGCGAGCATGGGTCGGATTATGCGAATGATCGTGACACGGTCCTCTTCGAGTTCCCGACGCACAACCTGACCGGGCCGGGGAGCCTGGAGTTCACGCAGTATGTGTGGAGGTGCCAGCCCAGTACCTTCGAGTATGAGGTGTGGAGTGGCCGGTGCTTCGTCCGGATGTGGTGGGATCCGAACAGGATCCTCGCCGGGAAGAAGTCTTGAGGGCAGGATCGGGTGGTTATCTTCCAATAGTCGTGGCGTCGCCCGCGGGGCGGAGGGCATGCGGTCGGGCTCTCGCCGATTCCGGGGATCAAGATAGGGTCGGGCCGTTTACAGGCGGCGATAGGTCTCGTCCGGGGATGGTGGACTCGCGGGGGAAACGGGGACGGCCTCCGTGCTTGGCAGGGGCTTTCTGCGATCGGCCTCTTGTCGCTGCGCGACCACGATTGTTCCAATCGGGGCTACCCTTGAATATGAGGATATGGTGTTGTGACGGCGGTCGACGGCTCGGCCGGGGGGCCGGCCGATCGTCCTGGCTGGGGCCGATGTCCGGCGGAGGGTCTCCGGGGGTCAGCCGGAGAGGATGGCCATCAGGGCCTGGTGGTTGACGGGCTTGACGAGGTGGTGGTCGAAGCCGGCCTCGCGGGAGCGCTTGACGTCGGTGTCCTGGCCGTAGCCGGTGATCGCGACGAAGACGGACTCCTTGCAGCAGTCCAGCTCCTTCATCGTCGTCACCACCTCGTAGCCGTCCTTGCCTGGGAGGCCGATGTCCATCAGGACGAAGTGAGGGTTGAAGTCGTCGACGATGGCGATGGCCTCATCCCCGTCGTGGGCGCTTCGGACCTCGTGGCCGAGGAAGCTCAGGAGGCGGGCCAGGCCCTTGGCGGTGTCGGCGTTGTCGTCGACGACGAGGATCCGGCCCTTGTTCGGGTCGACGCTCGCGGAAAGCGGGCTCGGTGCGGGGGAGGACGATCCCTCGGCGCGGGCCGGGGCCTTCGCCAGCGGGAGGCGGAGCCGGAAGGTGCTGCCGTGGCCGAGGCCCTCGCTGTCGGCCGTGACGGTGCCGCCGTGCATCTCGGCGAGGCGGCGGACGATCGTCAGGCCGATGCCCAGGCCCCCCTCGGAGCGGGCCACCGAGCGATTGCCCTGCACGAAGAGCTCGAACATCTGTTGGAGCTGATCGGGGGCCATGCCCAGGCCCGTGTCCTTGACCGTGATGACCAGCTCGCGGCCCTCGACCGCCGTCGTCAGGTCGATCCGGCCTCGGTCCTCGGAATACTTCGCCGCGTTGTTCAGGAGGTTGGCGACGATCTGCTCGAGCCGGGTCGGATCCACGTCGACGAGCGCATCGTCGTGATCATATCTGACGGAGAGTTCGTGCTCTCGCGCCTTGATGAGGAGCATGACCGAGGCGATCGCGTTCTCGACGACCGGCCTGACGTCGATAACTTCCCTCTTCAGCTCGATCCGGCCGCGCGTGATCCGGGAGACGTCCAGGAGGTCGTCGATGAGCCGGGAGAGGTTCTTGACCTGCCCCTCGATCACCTGCGAGGCCCAGGCGAGGTGCTCGGCCTCGGTGGCGAGCTTCGAGACCTGCGCGGCGTTGCTGATCGCGGCCAGGGGGTTGCGCAGCTCGTGCGCGAGCATCGCTAGGAACTCGTCCTTGCGGAGGTTCGCCTCCTCGAGCGCGGCGGCGTGCCGGCGGCTCTCCTTCAGGAGCCGGGCGTTCTCCTCGGTCGCGACCCTGAGCTCGTCGCGCTGGCGATAGAGCTCGAAGAAGACGTCGGCCTTGCTGCGGAGGATCTCGGGCTCGAGGGGCTTGTGCAGGAAGTCGACGGCCCCGGCCTCATACCCGCGGAAGCGGCGCTGGCGGTCGGCGCTGCCGGCGGTGAGGAAGATGATGGGGACGCGCCTGGTGCGCTCGAAGCCCCGCATCAGCTCGGCGAGCTCGAAGCCGTCCATGCCGGGCATCTGGACGTCGACGAGGGCGAGGGCCACCTCATACTTCAGGAGCAGCTCGAGCGCATCGGCGCCCGACCTGGCCCTGAGCAGGATGAGGCCGTCGCGGCGGAGGAGCCCCTCGAGGGCGATGAGGTTGCTCTCCAGGTCGTCGACGAGCAGGAAGTAGACGGGGTTGGCGGGCTTGGTGATCATGAGGTTTTGACGACCTCCATGAGGTAGGCCGCGATCTGCTCGAGGCCCAGCGCCCGGGCCTCGGGGCAGGCCCCGAGCGCCGCCCTGGGCATCTCGGACGACTGGGCGTCGGCCGGATCCTGGACGATGGCGACCCCCGCGTCGAGGACCGCCCGCAGGCCGTTCGCCCCGTCGGCGTTGGCCCCCGTGAGGACGACGCCGATCAGGGACGGGCCGTACGCGTCGGCCGCGGTCTCGAAGAGGACGTCGATCGAGGGCCTGCTGAAGGCGACGAGCTCGTCGCTCGAGAGCGAGAGCCGGCCGTCGAGCTCGACCAGGACGTGATAGTCGGGCGGGGCGAAGTAGACCGTGCCCGGCTCGATCGGCTCCTTGTCCTCGGCCTCGCGGACCGGGACCCGGCACTTGGACCGGAAGAGCTCCGAGAGGAGGCTCGACCGGTGCGGCGGGACGTGGACGACCACGATCAGGGGGAGCGGGTAGTCGGCGGGCAGCGCCGGCAGCAGGGCCGAGAGGGCCTCGACGGCCCCCGACGACGCGCCCACGACCACCGCCTCCGGCTCAACGCGAGTGGGCGTCATACGCCACCTCGCTTCTGATAAATCCGTTCATCTCTCGCGAATTCCGAGAACGCGTCGGAGTGGAGCGAGAACCGCAGGTTCTCCTTCGCCCCAAGCCCCAGGAATCCCTTCCGGGTGAGCGAGTCCTTGAACAGGCCGATGGCCCGGTCCTGGAGCTCGCGGTCGAAGTAGATCAGCACATTCCGGCACGAGACCAGGTGCACCTCGGCGAAGACCGCGTCGCTCACCAGGCTGTGGTCGGAGAAGACGACCCGGCTCCGCAGGCTCTTGTCGAAGACCGCCGCGCCATAGGCCGCCGTATAATAATCCGAGAGGGACGACTTCCCCCCCGACCGTCGGTGATTCTCGGTGAAGAGGGGGATCCGGTCAAGGCTGTAGACCCCGGCCTCGGCCTTCCTGAGCGCCGAGGGCTCGATGTCGGTCCCGTAGATCAGGGCCCTGGACTCGAGCCCCTCCTCGCGCAGGAGGATCGCCAGCGAGTAGACCTCCTCCCCCGCGCTGCAGCCGGCGACCCAGATCTTGAGCGAGGGGTAGGTCCGCAGGTGGGGGACGACCTGCTCGCGGATCGCCCTGAAGTAGGCGGGGTCGCGGAAGAGCTCGCTGACCTGGACGGTCAGGTACGAGAGCAGCTCGGGCAGGACGGTCGGCTCGTGGAGGACGCGGTCCTGGAGCTGGGAGAAGGTCCGGCAGCCGAAGTGCTCCCTCCCCTGCGTCAAGCGCCGCTTCAGGGAGGCCATGGAGTAGCCGCGGAAGTCGTAGTGGTACTGCCGATAGATCGAGTCGAGCAGGAGCCTCAGCTCGATGTCGTCGGTCTTGAGCGCGATGGGGTGATCCTTCTTCATGAACGTGGCATCCAGACCCGGACGAGTGAGAGGAGCTTCTCCACGTCGAGGGGCTTGGCGAGATAGTCGTTGGCCCCGGCGGAGAGGCAGTCTTCCTGGTCGTTCTTCATCGCCTTGGCCGTCAGGGCGATGATCGGCAGCTTCTTCCACTTCGCATGCTTGCGGATCTCCCGGGTCGCGGTCAGGCCGTCCATCTCGGGCATCATCACGTCCATCAGGACGAGGTCGATGGCGTGCGCGGGGCCTTCCTGCGAGCGCTCGAGGGCGTCGAGCGCCTCGATGCCGTTCCTGGCGATCTGGACCTTCGCCCCCCTCGGCTCGAGGATGCTCGTGAGGGCGAAGACGTTGCGGACGTCGTCCTCGACCACCAGGATCCGGCGCCCCTCGAGCGCGGCGTCCCGGCTCTTGGCCTTCGCGAGCATCTTCTGCTGCTCGGGGGGGAGCTCAGAGACGACCTGATGCAGGAAGAGGGTCACCTCGTCGAGCAGGCGCTCGGGGGACTTCGCCCCCTTGATGATGATCGACTTCGAGTATTTCCGGAGCTGGTGCTCGTCGTCCAGGGAGAGTTCCCGCCCCGTGTACACGATCACCGGCGGGAACGAGTACGTGTCCTCGCTGCTGAGCGTCTCCAGGAGCGAATAGCCCGAGGCGTCCGGCAGGGAGAGGTCGAGCACCATGCAGTCGAAGGTCGTCTCCTTCAAGAGCCGGAGGCACTCCCCCGCGCTCGGGGCCCCGACCGTCTCCACGTCATGGGCCCCTAGCAACTTGCGGAGGCTGTCGAGCTGCACCGGGTCGTCCTCGACGATCAGGACCCGCCGCAGCCGCTGGTCGAGCTTGGCCTCGAGCTGCGCGAAGGCCGCCGCCAGCTCCTCGCGCTGCACGGGCTTCATCAGGTACCCGACCGCGCCGAGGGCGAGGGCCGTCTGGGCGTAATCGTGCCCCGAGACGACGTGGACGGGGATGTGCCGGGTCCTCGAGTCCTGCTTGAGCCGGTCGAGCACGGAGAGCCCAGAGTGGTCGGGCAGGCCGACGTCGAGGACCACGGCGCTCGGCCTGTGCTGGGCGGCGACGACCAGGGCCTCCTCGGCCGTCGACGCGATCAGGCACTGGAAGCCGTTCTCCCTGGCGAGGTCGTAGATGACCCTCGCGAATCGCTCATCGTCCTCGACGACGAGGATCACCCGCTGGCTCCCGGTCAGGCTCTCGCGGTCGTCGGGGATCCGCTTGTAGATTGCCCTGGAGCCGTTGCCCTGGCTCGACTCGAGCTCCCGGACGGTCGGCATCTCGCTGATGTGCGGCGGGTCGCGCCTGACGTTCGGGTTGCGGGCGGGCGTGAAATTCGCCGGGGATGTCGCCTCCTCCTCGCCCGGCCTGGCGGGGGCCTCGACCAGCGACGGGTCGTAGACCTTGGGCAGGGTGACGGTGAAGACGCTCCCCTTGCCGGGCTCGCTCGCGAGCTGGATGTCGCCGCCGAGGATCCGGGTCAGCTCCCTGGCGATCGAGAGCCCCAGGCCGGTGCCGCCGTACTTGCGGTTGGTCGTGCCGTCGGCCTGGCGGAAGGCCTGGAAGATGACCTTCTGCTGGTGCTCGGGGATGCCGATGCCCGTGTCCCTGACGACGAACCGGACGCGGTTCGCCTGGCCCGGCTCGGGCCCGATCTCGAGCCCGACCTCGCCGGCCTCGGTGAACTTCAGGGCGTTCGAGAGCAGGTTCTTGAGCACCTGCTCGAGCCGCTGGCGGTCGGTCTCGATGATGTCGGGGCACCCCGGCGCCAGCGAGAGCTTGAGCGCGAGCCGCTTCGGCTCGGCCACCGGGCGGAAGATCCGCCCCAGCTCGTCGAGGACGGTCGCGAGCCCGACCATCTCCGAGCGGACCTCCATGTGCCCCGCCTCGATCTTGGAGAGGTCCAGGATGTCGTTGATGAGCGCGAGGAGGTCGTTGCCGGCGGCCCGGATCGTCTCGGCGTACTGGACCTGCTCGTCGCTGAGGTTCCCCTGCTGGTTGTCCGCCAAGAGCTTGGCCAGGATCAGGGACGAGTTCAGCGGCGTGCGCAGCTCGTGCGACATGTTGGCGAGGAAGTCGGACTTGTACCGGCTCGCCTGCTCGAGTTCCCTCGCCTTGACTTGAAGCGCCTGGCGGGCGCGGCTCGCCTCGTCGCGCTGGGTCTCGAGGATCTGCGTCTGTTCCTCAAGTTGAGCATTTGCTTGCTCAACTTCGACCTGTTGCATTTCCAGGCGGGTTTGTGATTCGCGTAAGGCGCGCCCCTGTTCTTCGAGCTCCTCGTTGGAGACGCGGAGTTCCTCCCCCTGGGTCTGCAGCTCCTCGGCCTGGCGCTGGGTCTCTTCCAGGAGGTTCTGGACGTGGGCCCGGTAGTTGGCCGAGCGGACGGCGAGGCCGACCGACTCGGAGATCATGCCGAGCAGCTCCTCGTAGCGGCCGTCGAGCTTGTGCATGAACCCGAGCTCGAGCACGCCGTTGACGTGGCCGTCTTCCATCGTGGGGACGATGATGAGGTTCCTGGGCTTCCCCTTGCCGAGGGCCGAGCCGACGGTCAGGTAGCCGTCGGGGACGTTGCGGACGGTGAAGGTGCGCCCGTCCTTCGCCGCCTGCCCGAGCAGGCCGTCCCCAGGCTCGAAGCCCTCGGGGGTCTCGCCGTCGCCGGGGATGCCGTAAGTCGCCACCCTCTTGAAACGGCCCCGGCCGAGGAAGAAGACCCCGGCCCTGGCGTCGAGGTACTCGGCCAGGAACTTGAGCACGCGCTCGGCCAGCTGGTCGACCCGGAGCTCTCCGACCATGACCTTGCTCAGGCCGATCTGCGCCGACTGGAGCCAGTCCTGCCGCTGCCTGGCAAGCATCGCCCGCCGCAGGAGGAGGATGACCGCGCAGATGAGCGTGACCCCGATGGCCCCCGTCAGGACGATGGTGCTGACGGCCACCCGATAGGCCGTGTCCATCTCGCCGATCCGGACGTCGCGGAGCCTCTGCTCCTCGCGCTGCATCTCCTCGACGGAGGACCGGATGGCGTCCATCGCCTCCTTGCCCCGGTGGCTGGCGACGACCTCCCTGGCGGCCTCGAACCCCCTGGTCCGGCGGAGGTCGATCGTCTGCTGCAACTCCGCGAGCTTGATATTGATCCGGTTCCGCAGCGAGCCGAGCCGGATGATCTGCGGGGTGTTGTCCTGCGTGATGGACTCGACCCTGCGCAGGAGATCCTCGATCCGCATGACGGCGGTCGCGTGCGGCTCGAGGTAGCGCTCGTCGCCGGTCAGCACGAACCCGCGCTGGCCGGTCTCGGTGTCCTTCACCATCGAGAGCAGCTCGTGGAGCGCGGTGATGACCTCGTGGGTGTGGCGGACCTGCTCCGCGTTATATCGGAGCGTGGTCGTGTTGAGGTAGGAGATGATCCCGCTCGCCACGAAGACGGACAGGATGATGACACTGCCGACGTACAACTCGGCGCCCAGCCTCCGGCCGGGCTTCGCGGGCTTCAGCTCTTGGATCATCGATTATCCGGGTCCGTCACTATGGAAAGCGGAAAACATTGCGGGAGCCTCGCTTGCGGCGTTGCACGCGGGGCCGTCTCGGGGCGAAATCGGTCGGTCGGTCTTCGGCTCGCCTGACTAATTCCCTTGCCTGCCTGATTCTCGAAGCTCGGACTGACTCTCTCACATTTCGGACGACCCGACGGCAGTCCCACCCGGAGAGATCCACCGCCTCGGGGAGGCTCGACGACGGGCCGACCCGGGGGAAAACCGGCCTTTCTCGCTCGCGAAAGACCCGGGCGGGGGCCGTCGGGCTCGCCCTCGTCGGGATCCCTGGGCCGAATGGCGGGGTCGTCGCGCATCCTCTCCGCTCGAATCCCATACCGGACGGGCGACTCCGCTCATGAGACCACGACCAGGCCTTGCTCGCCAAGGCCGGATCACCCGCCCGTGCGGGCCGCAAGATCTCATGCAATATCGGTGCCGCTCGCTTAAAGGGCGTCGATCGCTAGCCGGGGCGGGGTCAACGCGTTACCGCATCTCGATACGTTTCCAGATTACCCCCCCCGCCTCGCCCGCTTGACATGCAACCTTTAAGTTGCATAATAGGGCGTATGGACGAGGACATGGACAGGGTATTCAAGGCGCTGGCGGACGCCGGCCGGCGGCTCTTGCTGGACCGCCTGCGCGCCGAGAACGGCCAGACGCTGGGTCAGCTCTGCGAGCACCTGGCGATCTCGAGGCAGGCGGTGACGAAGCACCTGGCGGTCCTGGAGGCGGCGAACCTCGTGGTGGTGGTCTGGAAGGGCCGGGAGAAGCTGCACTACCTCAACCCGGTGCCGATCCACGAGATCTCCGAGCGCTGGATCGGCAAGTTCGAGCGGGGGCGGCTGCAAGCCCTCGCGGACCTGAAGGCGAAGCTGGAGGGACAGGACGATGGCTGAGTCGCGATTCGTATATGTGACCTACATTCGGACGACGCCGGAGAAGCTCTGGCAGGCCCTGATCGACCCCGAGTTCACGCGACGCTACTGGTGCGAGACCTGGCAGGACTGCGCCTGGACGCCCGGCGCCTCGTGGAAGGCGATGATCCCCGACGGCCGCGTCGCAGACAGCGGCGAGGTCGTCTCCATCGACCCTCCGCGCCGCCTCGTCCTCTCGTGGCGCAACGAGTTCCGCCCCGAACTCCACCTCGAGGGCCACTCGCAGTTGACCTACGAGCTCGAGCCCCAGGGCGACGCCGTCAAGCTGACCCTCATCCACGAGATGCCCCGCCCCGAATCGAAGCTGATCCAGGCCGTCACCAACGGCTGGCCCGCGATCCTCGCGAGCCTCAAGAGCCTCCTCGAGACCGGCGAACCCCTCGAGGCCACCCGCCGCTGGCCCGAGGGCAAGTGACCTTCCCCTCCGAGCCGTCCCTCTCCTGGACCTCGGCCGCTTCGCGATCCTCAACCACCGCGAGCGGCCGTCCCCAAACCTCGGCCGGTTCTCGGTTCCTGCCGACCCCGAGTGATTGTCCCAGAATAGATTCTGGTTCATCATATTTAAGGGTATCCCAGGTTGGCACAACCTGGGTCGCGCAGCGACAAGAGGTCATCCGCGCCATCCCCGGCCGAACCGAGGGGCCTTCCGCGTTTTTCCCGCACATCTCCAGGGGCGCGGGAACGATGAGAGCATGTCGGCAAAGCCCGGCCGAGGCAAGGTTCTGGGTAGCCGCGATTGGAACAATCGGGGTCGCGCAGCGACAAGAGGCAAAATGCAATCGGCCCCGGCCATTCGCGATCGCCTGGATCCCATCCCCTCAAGATCGAGGCGGACGATCTCGGACATCCCCCACACCCATCGAAGATTCCCGGCATCGGACACATCATTCGACCTTGATGATCGAAAAGCCTGTGCTCCTGGTGGGATATGCGGCTGGGGTCGCACGCTCCCCAGCGATAATGCCACGGTGCGATGCCCGGTTTCACCTCGACGACCCGCCGGACCTCGATAAAATCGACCCCATCCGTTTCGCCCGACCGCACGATCCGACAAACTTTTATTTTCGAAATGATGCTCATTCAAACGAATGTTGAATTCTGTTCGATCATTAGCAGAATCCGCACTCCAGCGCCGGGAGGGGCCGATGGATAGCGCAGCAGCACGTCCGCCGATGCTCACGGTCGGTCAACTCAAGGAGATCCTCCGCGACGTCCCCGATGAAAAGTTCGTCGTGCTGGTCGTGCCCCCCGCGTTCCGGGTCGAACCCGGGCTGACCCTCTTCTATAACGTCCGCATCAGCTACGAGGGCGGGCATGTCCTGAAAGTCAGGCCGATCGTGCCCGAGGAGGAGGAGGAGGCCGTCGAGTGAATGGCTCGACGACCCGGATCGCCGACGACATCAGATCCAGCCATCCGCGGGGGCCTCGGAACCGAACCAGCGTTCCGTGATCACTTTCTTCCGCGTGTAGAAGGAGACGGCGTCGGCCCCCTGCGTGTTGTGATAACCATAGATCGAATCCTTCCAGCCGCCGAACGGGAAGAAGCCCATCGGGGCCGGCACGCCGACGTTGATGCCGAGCATCCCGGCCTGGACGCGTTCGCGGAAGGTGCGGGCCGAGGCCCCCGATTCCGTGAAGACGCAGGCCGTGTTGCCGTAGCGGCTGCGGTTCGCCAGCGTGATCGCCGCGTCCAGGTCCGGGGCGCGCATCACGCTCACCACCGGGCCGAAGATCTCCTCGCGGCCGATGAACATATCCGGCGTCACTTCGTCGAAGATAGTCGGCCCCAGGAAGCATCCCCTCGGCCTGTCGGGCACGGCCTGGGAGCGGCCGTCGAGGCGGAGTCGGGCGCCTTCCGCCACGCCCCGCTCGATGGCGGCCCGGAGCCGCTTTTCTTGAACCGGGTTCACCACGGGAGGGAGCGTCGCGGTTTCGTCCAGGCCGTCTCCCGGCTTGAGTTCGCTCGCGGAGCGGATGAAGGCATCGACGACGGCGTCCTGCCGCCCCCGATCGCCGGCGACCACCAGCACGCTCCCGGCGAGGCAGCGCTGTCCGGCGGACCCGAAGCACGAGCCGATCAGGTCGGGCAGGATTCGCGCGAGGTCGGCATCGGGCAGGATGAGCAGGTGGTTCTTCGCCCCGCCGTGCGCCTGGATCCGCTTGCCGTGGGCCGCCGCGAAGCCGTAGACGGACTCCGCCACGGCGGACGTGCCGACGAAGGAAATCGCCCGGACGTGCGGGCTGGCGATGAGCCGTTCGCTGACGTCCTTGCTCCCCTGCACGACGCCGACGACCCCCTCCGGCAGGCCGGCCTCGGCGAACATCTCCACGAGGCGAGTGCCGGTGAGAGGCGCCTTCTCGGCGGGCTTGAGGAGGAACGTGTTCCCGCAGGCGACCGCGACCGACATCATCCACAGCGGGATCAGGGCCGGGAAATTGAACGGCGGGATCCCGACCACCACGCCCAACGGCTCGCGGAGGGTGAGGCAGTCGACATCCCTGGAAACGTCGGAGAGGGCCTGCCCCATCATCTGGGAGGGGATGCCGCAGGCGAAGTCGACCACGTCGAGCCCGCGCCGCAGCGAGCCTCGCGCCTCTCCCAGCAGCTTGCCGTTCTCGCGGACGATGCTGCGTGCGATGTCCGAGAAGTTCTTCTCCAGCAACTCCCGGAACTTGAACAGGACGTGCGCCCGATCCGGCGCCGGCGTCGCGCGCCAGCCCGGGAAGGCCCTTGCCGCGGCGGCGCAGGCCTCGTCCACCTGCTCCGGCGAGGCCTCGCGCACCGGCGCCACCATCTCGGCCGAGTCCGCCGGATTGTAGATGTCGCGGCTCGCGGCCCCGCGTCCCTCGACCCAGGTCCCGCCGATCAGATTCAGCGAGGAATCCGAACGCGAGGATGTTGCAACCGACCGATCAGGGGCAGCCAGGGTGCTCATCGTGGCCTCCGGGAGCTGGAGAGTCGGATCAGGGAGAGTTGCCGGTCAAACCGATAGGCGTCGCGGACGGGCAGCGTCGGGCCCGAATCCCGGCCCGATCGTCGATCGAGGAATTCGGCGAGACGTTGAGGAGACCCCTTCGCTCGCTCGCTCTCGATCCGGGCCGGACGCGGGACTCGCGGCCTCGTCATCGGCTCGAAAATCGGCGCCTCCGGATCAAACAAGGCGTCGATCGCTACGATCGTTCCCGTCGGGCCGCTCGGATGCAAGGGAATTCATCACGCCCCCGACAGAAGGGGAATTTTATGGATACATACGAAAATTAAATCGTCTTAATAAAAAGAGTGGCTGCAGGCCGGCTCAGGACCTCTCCGGGTGAGGATCTCCACCGCTTCGTGGCCTACGACCACACGGCCGATCCCAGCGCCAAGCGTCCGACCCGGATCCTGGCGGACTATCCCTCGGGTGTTCCCAATCGGAAGATCTTTCATATTATGAATAAATACACACAATGCATCGTGCTGAAGTTTGATGCATGACCCATGCGCGGGACGTGCTCATGCGGCATTGGCGTGGATCGCGCGGCCGTACCGGATCGACCCCGCACCCCTGCGGCGAGTCGGATCGCCGAACTCCTACTCGACGCCTGGGAAGTCTTGCCGAGATAGGGTCACTTCCGTCCGGACCCGCCCCTTCTCATCCGATCCATCGCAGGCCGTGCAGGCGAGCCGCCCCGTTGTGACGAAAGACCGAAACCGTTAGAACTGGGATATTCGGCGGGGACGGGGGCCGTCACCCGATGTCGATCGGCGGAGGGGGCCATGGATGATCGGCGAGGTGAGAGGTGGCGGCGGGCCGTCCGGGCGGCGACGACGCTGGCACTGCTGGCGATCGTCGGGGGCCTCGGCCTGCTCTCCTTCGGCGACGAACGGCCGCACGTCGACGAGGTCTACTGGATCGGGTCGGCTTACTACTTCGACCTGGCCGTCGTCCGCGGCGAGCTTGACCACCCCGACTGGCGGCTGCTGCCGGCCCGCGAGAACCCGCCGATGGGCAAGTACCTCATCGGGGCCGCGCTCTACGCGGGGGGGATCCGGGTGAAGACGCTCGACGCCCTCGGGTCGTACTACCTGACGTTCTGGGAGTGGGGCGAGGGCGAGGACCGGGCAAAGCGACAGGCGGTGGTGGACCGGATGACGCCTGGCGTCGAGCGGTCCGTGCGGCTGGCGACCTACCGACCTATCCGCCCGACCGAACTCTATATCGGCCGGGCCCTGGTGATCCTGCTGGGGTTCGGCTCCGCGCTGGGGGTCGCCTCGATCGGCCGGGCCTGCTCGGGTCGGGCGACCGGGGCGATCGCCTCGCTGGCGTTCGCGAGCCACCCGATCATCATCCTGGCCTACGCGCGCACCCTGGTCGACATCATCGCGCTCTTCTTCTCGATCGTGGCCGTACGGCTGCTGCTGGCGACACTCCGGCCGGCCTTCGGCGGTCCCGGGCGCTCGCGGGCGGCGACGACGGGGCTCGGGATCGCGACGGGGCTGGCCCTCGCCCTCGCGTGCGGGTCGAAGATGAACGCGCTGGTGGTCGCCGCCCTGGCGGGCGTCGTCTGGCTCCGCCTGGTCGTCCGGGCCATCGGACCCGCCGGTCGATCGGCGAGGGCCCCGGCGGTGGGCCTCGGGATCGGAGGTCTCGTCGCCGCGGCGGTCTTCGTGGGGAGCAACCCGGCGCTCTACCCGGACCTCCGGTCCGGGCTCTTCGCGCTGATGGAAGAGCATCGCAGGACGGCCCAACTCCAGGTCGCCTTCCTCGGGAAGCATATCTGGCTCGACCCGGGGGCGGACCGGCTCCTGGCCGTGGCCAAGCTCGTCGGGATCCGGCCCGAGGCGTTCCTCGCGGTCGTCCTCGCCGCGGCCTGGCAGTCGGTCGACGGCCTGAGGCGGTTCTCGCACAATACCGTCGTCTGCCTCTGGTGGTGGATCAGCGTGGCCCTGGTGGTCGTCTGGATCCCGTTCGCCTGGGAGCGCTACGCGGCGCCGGCGGTGCCGCCCAGCGTGCTCGTGGTCGCCAAGACGCTCGTCGATGCGATCGGCGCCGTCCGCCATCGCTCCGCGCGATGGCGAGGGGGAGGCTCGGTGCCGGGGCCCGTCGATTGATCCCCCGCCTCGGCCCCGATGAGCCGCGCGCGGTCCCCCTCCGCCGGGCCCTCGCGAATGGGACCGACGGAGTGGTCAGACCGTCGGTCTCGCTCCCCGCCGACGACACGCATCTCGGAATTTGCTCGGTGCATGGGGTCCACCGGATGCACACGACGTGTCGGGCTCTCGGCTATGCGGCGGCGACGGCCCCGGGTTGATCGGCCGTGCCGA
The DNA here is from genome assembly GCF_049331405.1 of Singulisphaera chitinilytica. Lineage (NCBI taxonomy): Bacteria > Pseudomonadati > Planctomycetota > Planctomycetia > Isosphaerales > Isosphaeraceae > Singulisphaera > Singulisphaera chitinilytica. The sequence continues at coordinate 1,655,040 of NZ_CP186274.1, read as the reverse complement.
TCGGCGTAACGTACTCACCGAATCAACCGATGACCCCGACCGGCGGACGAGTCGGCTCGGGCCTGTCCGCAAGGCTCTACACCCGGAAAGATGGTGGATCACCCGATGGCCCGCGTCCCTCGCTTGACGATCGGTCTGATGATGGCGATCGTCTCCCTCCTCGCCATCAACTTCGGGATCGTCCGGGCCTTCTGGAATTCGAGTGGTCCGATTCTTGGCCTGGCCGTCGTCACGCTCCCCATGATCGACCTCCTGATCCTCTCGGCGCCGAGGCTCGGCCGGTCGAATCCCACCAGATTCTTCTGGATCGGTTTCCACGCCGTCGGCTGGATCATGGTGGCGATCTACGCCCTCCTGAGCGCGGCTTGCATGGAGACATTCTTCGGACCAGTCATTCCCCTGGAGCGGATACTCCCCGGCGACGGGGCCACGAAGGTCGCCTTATTGATCTCCATCGTCATCGTCTGCTACACGACGCCCGTCCTGCTCGTTGCCTCCCTCGCGGGCCGGTTTCTCGCGAAATATCGGATCATCATCGAGCGGCGATAAGCGGCGACCCCGTTGTGTCCCATCTTCAACGCCCCTCGGCGAGGCGAAGGCCTCACAAACCGGCCCCTGGATTTTCGGAATGCATTCACACTTCGTCCGGGCCGAGACGTATTTCGGAGAGATGTTCGTGCCTTGATGCCGGGAGTTCGGGATGTCTTGTGGGCCTCGGCCCCCGCCCGGCTCGCGGCGCATCGGTCGGCCTTAACCAGGGGTGCCCCGAGAATGGAACGATCTCGGATTTCCATCGCCCAGCTCATGATCGTGACGGCGATCCTCGCCCTGGATTTCGGGCTGTTGCGGATCACCTATCGACGCTCGGAATTGCCGTACGATCTGGGCGCACTGTCCCTCGTCCCCTGCCTCCAGATCGCGGCCCTTCTGGCCTTCCCGCGCCGGGGGCCTCGGCGCCCTTTCTGGCTGGGTTTCCTGGCCTCGGGCTCATTGGTCCTGCTGCTCTACAGCGGCGTGAGGGGGCCTTTTCACAGATTCTTCGAATGGTTGAGCACGTTGGTCCACGAAGGCCTCGTGTCCCTAGGCCCGGACGTGACCCGGATCGCCCTGAATCTTAGCGAGCCTGCCAATATGGTGATTTACACCGCGTATGGCATCGTGCTGATCGGCTTACCCCTCCTGGTCATCCCCACCCTCGTCGGCGTCCTGGCCCACTTCACCGCAATGCGCCTCGCCCGCAGGCCTCCCGCCAGCCCTTGAAGCCCATGCGCGGCGCCGCGTTTCTATCCCATCAAAAGAGGTGTCCCCCTTCGGATACGGCGGAGGGGCCTCGGAATCCACCCGATCGGCCGCGAAGTAACCGAATGAGATGAATTGCTGAGGTTATGATTCCTGGCCGGTTTTGCGGGAGCGTTCGCGGTGTGCGGCCTGCTTGGCGCGGTTGCCGCAGATGGCCATGCTGCACCAGCGGCGGGCGCGAGCCTGGGTGGTGTCGAGGAACAGGAGGGTGCAGGCGGGCCCTTCGCAGGACTTGACCAGGGAGAAATCGGCCGAGCAGACGAGGTCGGCGAGGGCCTCGGCGATCGGGATCAGGAGCGCGTCGGGGCTCCGCCAGCGACGACGACGCTCCCTCGCGAAACCCGAGGGACGATCGGGGCTCATGACGATCGTCTCGAACGACTCGTCGCGCTCCAGGATCCGGGAGATCGGGGCGAGGTCCGCCAGGGCCTCGGGGGGGAGCGGACGCCCCTTGCGAGCCTTGACGAAGCCGCGGAACCACTCGCGCAAGGACCTGGCCTGGGACGCGATGGCGTCGAGCTCGCCGGGGAAGGAGCCGGTCCGGAGCGTCGAGGCGGCCTCCGGCGGGACGAGCCGCGCCTGCTCGAGCCAGGCGAGCAGGTCGTCGCCATTCGCGAGCCACTCCACCGGAAGGTCGGCCGGGGTCGCGATCGTGTTCAGGAAGTCGAGGCCGGTCGAGTCGGCCAGGAACATCGCCGGGGGCCGGTTGTCGGGCATCGTGCGGTCCACCTCTCCAGCGTCGGGCGTCATCCGGTCGTCGGACGACCCCGGCAAAAGGATCATAACCGCCCGGAAAGAAGTTGACGAGTTATGCGGCTTTCTGTAACCTCGCGAATGCGATTGGTGAGGTTACGGCGTGTCCGAGGCGGATCGGTGCGGTGCCGTCCCCAAACGGGCGCGTAGGTGGTCGGCAACTTCGTCGAAGGAGGAAGAGTCATGCGGGCGATCGTCATCCAGAAGTTCGGCGGGCTCGACAGCCTGGTGATCGAGGAGATGCCCGAGCCGGAGCCGAAGGCGGGGCACGTCGTCATCGAGGTGAAGGCGTTCGGCATCAACCACGCCGAGATGCACATGCGCAAGGGGGAATGGGCCGAGGCGGCGAGGGTCAGCGGGATCGAGTGCGTCGGCGTCGTGAAGTCCTGCCCGGGGGGCGAATTCGCGGTCGGGAGCAAGGTCGCGGCCCTGATGGGAGGGCTCGGCAGGACGATCGACGGCAGCTATGCCGAATATACCAGGGCGCTCGCCGGCAACGTCCTGGCGATCGAGACCGACCTGCCCTGGGCCGACCTCGCCGCGCTCCCGGAGTCGTACGCGACGGCCTGGACGACCTTGCATCGGAACCTGGAGATCGCCGAGGGGCAGACGCTGGTGATCCGCGGGGCGACCTCGTCCCTGGGGCAGGCCGCGCTCAACATCGCGGCGAATGCCGGGCTGAAGGTCATCGCCACGACGCGGAGCCGCGAGCGGTTCGCGATGCTCGAGGGCCTGGGCGCGAGCCGGGTCGAGCTGGAGGGCCCGGACCTCTCGGGCCGCCTGGCCGAGCGGAAAGAGGTCGACGCCGTGCTCGACCTCGTGGGCAACCGCACGCTCCTCGACTCGCTCGCGCTGCCGAGGCGGGGGGCCGCGTCTGCCTGGCCGGGTTCCTCGGCGGGCTCGCGCCGGTGCCCGACTTCAACCCCTTGCTGCAGATGCCCAGCGGGGTCCACTTCAGCTTCTTCGGCTCGTTCGTCTTCGGCACGCCGGGCTTTCCGCTGACGGACGTCCCGCTCCAGGAGGTCGTCGACCACGTCGCGGCCGGGCGCTACAAGGCGAAGCCCTCGCGCGTCTTCCGGTTCGAGGAGATCCGCGAGGCCCACCGCCTGATGGAGTCGAACCAGGCCGGCGGCAAGATGGTCGCCGTCATCTGAGCGGCGCCGGCCGGGGGGGCGTGGTCGAAGTCGAGGCCCCCCGGCCTCATCTTCCGAAGGGGCGTTCGAAGATGGTCCGGCGATCGCGCAGGCGACGCTGCTCCGGCTGGAGCGGGAGGAATTCGACGCGGAATGGCGTAAGATGGACCAGGCCCGAGCCAGGCATCGCGTCGGGGATGGAGCCCGGGGCGTCGGGAAGAGGGGGCCTGTGCCGCCCGTACCGCGGTCGGCGGTCGTCCGGAGAGGCCGGAGTGGACGCTTCGAGGGATTGTCAGGCTCGGCGGCGGGGATGATCGGAATCGAAGCGATCGAAGGGTGTGGTGAAATATGTCGGAATCCGAATCTCAATCGCAGCGGCTGCTGGAGTTGCTCGAGGAGTGCCTCGTCGAGCACGGTGGGGACCTCGGCGGGTGGACGAAGCTCGAGGAGGGTGCGCTTCAGATCTTCGACGGCCGGGTGACGCTGCGGGTCGAGATTTATGAGGTGGAAGGCGCGGACAGCGAAGGGGTGGTGCATGCCCACGTCCTCGCGACCCTGCACGAGCACGAGGACGAGGTGCTCGACGCCTGCCACGCGGGGAATGGGGACGACCTCGAGGAGGCGCTCGGGCAGGTCGCCCTGGCGTGGGTGGTCGGGGTCGGCGGGCCGATCCGTTCGTTCATCGACGACAGGCCGGTCTGCATGACCTGCAAGGCCGGGGTGCCCGGCGGGGATGCCGAAGCGGGGTATGTCGAGGGAGATTACGGGCTCCCTGGGCTGCGGGCGTACGTCGGGCCGGGGTTCTTCCACGGGATCGAGGACGAGGAGACCGTCACGGCCATCGACGACTCGAAGCCCTGGTTCCGCTTCGCCGCCGAATCCGCCGCGCCGAGGCTCGTCCACCTGGCGAAGGCCACCGTGATGGGGGACGGGGAAAACGGCTGGCGCAGGCACCTGGAGATCGACGGGCACGACGTCTCCCACGTCGAGGCCGACTGGCCGGCCGGAGTGGAAGCACCCGAGTTCGGATACCTCACGCGTTTTGCCGTGTTTGCATTTCCGAGGGATTCGGCGGAGGTCGCTCGCCGGGCCGAGCTGGAGCGGACCATCCGGGAGTTCGCCCAGGATTATGCCAGGTTCGACTCGGTCGTCGACCTCGAGGAAGACATGGCCGGACGGGGTTTCGACCCCGACCTGATCCATGAGGTCGAGTCGATCTCATCGCTCGCCTTCGGCCGCGAGGTCTTCAAGCGACACGACGTCAACTTCCCGACGACCGTCATCCGTGCCCATCGAGACGGCCGGATCGAGCCCGACGTCCCCCTCATGTCCCTCCCCGCCTTCAACCGCGCCAGGGCCCTCTTCCGCTCGTTGCGCCGGTCGATCGCCAAGGACGACCTCAACTCCCTCTGCTACCACAGCGCCGAGGCCAAGGCACTCATCAGGGCCGTCGAATCCGAACCCGACCTGGATCTGTCCACGGTCCGGATGTACCCGTGCATCGTCCCCGATCGGGACGCGAGCGACGAGACGATGGACGCCGCCATCGCTTACCTGCAAACGCTCGCCGAGCGCAACCGCCGGTCGAAGCCGACGCCGAAACTGAAGCCGAGACCGAGCCTGAAGCCGAAGAAAAGGAAGTGGCGTTGAGGCCATTGCTCCAGCATATGCAAGAGTGAAAACGCATTCGCGTGCTTGGACGTCGCTCGTCGCGGAGTCAGCCCGAAGGCGGCTGTAGGAGGCGGATGACTTCCTCGTGGCCGCCTCGGATGGCCCAATCCAGGGCGGTTAAATTGCCGCGGCCGACGGCGTCGACTCGGGCCCCGGCGGAGAGCAACACTCGCACGACGGCCGCATGACCGTGGAAGGCGGCGACGGCCATCGGTGATTCATTCTCATGCCCTGCTGCGTCAGGCTCGGCGCCGTGACGCAGTAGGAGGTCGACGGCCTCGGCATTGCCCCGCCGGGCCGCGTACATGGCCGGGCGACCGAAGGGGGCGTGGTGGCTGCGGTCGGGGTAGTCGGGGATCCCGTTCCGGACGCTAGGATTCTCGAGGATCGAGCGGAGGAGCGGGATGTCGTCGCAGGCGATCGCGTCGAGCAGGTCGCGCCGCGCACCTCGTCGGAGGAATAGCTCGACGACGCCTGGCTGCCCCTCCAGGGCCGCCATCGAGAGGGGCGTGACCCAGGCCCAGTTCGGCTTGTCGAGGTCGGCTCCGCGGTCGAGCAGCAGCGTCGCGAGGTCGACCCGCCCGGCGGTCGCCGCCCTCATCATCGCCCGGTCGCCGAGGTCGTCCTCGCCCTCGATGTCCGCGCCGAGCTCGAGCAAGGCGCGGACGGAGTCGATCTCGCCGACGTCGGTGGCGACCATCAAGTGCGTGTCATGATAATACCAGCGTGCGTTGCCGCTGGGGTCGGCACCGTCATGGCAGAGTGACCTGATCAGCCGGACGTCGCCGAGGAGGACGGCCTCGCGCAGGCCGAACTTGCCGCCGGCGTCGCGGAGGATGTCGAAGATCTCGCGAGACGGCCCTACCGTCGATTTCCAGGGGTTTTCGGCGGAGAAATGCGGCGAGGGCCGATTGACGGCGTACGTCTGGGCCGTCCACCCCATCGAATCCCGAGCGTCAGTCCTGGCGCGGTGGGCGAGAAGGGCGTGGACGACCCCGAGCTGTCGCCCCTTGGCGGCGAGCATCAGGGCCGTGCGGCCATGCGCGTCGCGGGCCTCGATGTGGACCCCGTCCTTGAGGAGGCGCCGGACGTCCGCGAGTCGGCCGTGCTCCGACGCCTCGAACCACTCGGCCTGCAACGCTTGCCACCGATCGGTCATCTTGCATTTCCGCCTATTTATGGAGAGATGGCGATGAGAATTGCCAATCGGCGTGATTATCCCAGCAAGACAGGCAGCGCCAGGAGCGAGCGCGATCCGATCCGGGGGGAGAAGCGGAGGGCCTCGGGGGGGACGGCGAGGCGGAGGCGGGGGTGGCGGGTGAAGAGTCGCTCGAGGGCGATCGCGGTCTCGGCGCGGGCGAGTGCGGCGCCGAGGCAGTGGTGGATGCCGGTGCCGAAGGCGACGTGACGGTTCGGGTGGCGGCGGAGGTCGAGGCGGTCGGGGGCCGCGAAGACGCTCGGGTCGGCGTTGGCCGAGGCGAGGCAGGCGAAGAGCATCTCGCCTCGGTGGATCGACCGGCCCTGGAATTCGAGGGGCTCGCGGGCGTAGCGGGGCTTGCTGATCTGCGCGAATGAGACGAACCGGAGCAACTCCTGCGCGGCCGAGTCTCCGAGGCTCCAGTCGGCCTTGAGGGCATCGAGCTGTTCGGGGTGGTCGAGCAGAGTGAGGACGTTCAGGGTGATCTGGTGCAGGGTCGTCTCGTGGCCGGCGGCGAGGAGGAGGAAGATCATGGCGACGACCTCATCCTCGGTCAGCCGGTCGCCGGCCTCCTCGGCCTGGAAGAGGGCGGCGATCAGGCCCTCGCGGGGCTCGGTCGACTGCCGGCGCAGCTCCTCGCGGGCGTAGCTGAGCAGGGGCCGCACGCCCCGGTGGAGGGCGAGCAGGAGGCTCGGCAGGCTCGTCGCGGTGGCGAGGTTCGACGCCCAGCCGGTGAACCTCGGCCGGTCCTCCGGGGGGAGGCCGAGGATCTCGCAGATGACCGCCAGCGGGAAGGGCCGGGCGAAGTGCGCGAGGAGGTCCACGCCGTCGGGGAGCGCGCCGCCTCGGCTTCCAGGCCGTCGAGCCGCCGCGTCGGCGAGGGCCTCGAGCCGGGGCCGGAGGGCCTCGACGCTCTGGCGGCGGAAGGCCTGGTCGACGAGGCTGCGGAGCCGGCGATGGTCGGGCTCGTCGCGGAGGAGCATGTTGGTCGTCAGGGGCCGGAGGGTCCTCGGGAGCCAGCGCAGGAGCGTGCCGACGCCCCGGTTCCCGGCCGTCGCGGGGCTCTGGACGAACCTCGCATGGTCGCGCAAGAGCTCGTTCACCGACTCATAAGTCGTCGCCATCCAGACCTTGCCGAAGATCGGGATCCGGATGCGGATCAGGGGGCCGCTCTTGCGCATCCGCGCGAGCGTCGGGAAGGGATCCCGCTTGAACGCCTGCGAGTTGAGGTCGAACTCGGCCTCGCGCTTCGCGCCGAAGATGCCCATGGCGGTCCGCCCCTCCTCCGCGAAGGCTCCGGGGCGTGGGAGCCGGCCCCTGAGCCGTTCGCGATTTCGATGGATCGACGCCGGCCACTCTAACGTCACGCGAGGTCGTCGACAATCGGCATCATCCCATCGTCGGGAACGAGGAAACGATAGAAATTCATACGTCTTTTTCGCCAATACGTTGGCGCAGGCGGGCGGAGCCATACTCGCCGCGCGTGCAGGATTTGCAGGTGCAGAAGGGGGGCTTGCCCTTGGCGGCGGGGAAGAATCGCCAGCCGACGAGCTGGGGCAGCGCGCGGATCCGGTGGATCTCGCCCGGCTCGATCGCGCGGGGGATGATGACCTCCCAGCCTTGCCGCTCCTCGGGGCCGGAGAAGCTCGCGAGGGCGTCGGCCGCGGTCATCTTCGCGTGGGGCTGGCCGTAGTGGCCGACCCAGACGGGCTCGTCGTCTCCGATCCGGAAATAGACCCCGAACATCGGCCCGCGCTTGAACCGCTTCAGCTCGCGGAGCCACTGGTGCGAGACCTGAAAGTGGCGCGTGACGGGCATCGCGAAGATGCCGCCGGGGCGCTCGCGAAAGGGCACCACCGCGCGACGGATGCCGACGCGGCGGATCTGCGCCGCCTGCGATTCCGGAGTCAAGTGAACATACAACGCCATCGCGATCGGGGCTCTCGCCGCATCTCGGACCGGGGCTCAGCCCGCATTCGGTGCGACTCCGAGTTGCGCCCTGGCCGCGTCGAGGTGCTCGTCGAGTCCGCTCGCCAGGGCGAAGAGGGCGTACTTGATGGGGAAGGCCGATTGGCGTTCGGCGATGTGCTGCTTCATGCCCGGCCAGGTGCGGCCGCCGGCGGTTTCGTAGGCGGCGAGGAGGCGGTCGAGGCCCTCCTCGCCGAAGCCAAGCCGGTGGCCGGTGAAGTCGATGGACGGGTCGCTCACCTCGGCCTCGGTCCAGTCGAGGACGCCGGTCGCGTTGGAGCCGGCGTCGACCACGACGTGCGCGACGTAGAGGTCGCCGTGGACGAGGGCCGAGAACGTCGGCCACGAGGCGTCGTCGTCGACCCAGGATCGCCAGCGCCTCCAGAGGTCGTCGCCGATGCCGACCTCGCGCTTGACGCGGTGGAGGTCGTCGGCAAAAGCCTTGCGGGCCTCGGCCGGCGTGGAGGTCTTGAGGCCGGCCGCGGAGGCCTCGGCGGGGTCGATGCCGTGGAGCGAGGCGAGGATCCGGGCGAAGGATTCGGTGAAGGGGGCGGAGTCCTTGTCGATGTGCCAGGTCGGCTCGTGGCTGGTCGGGTCGAGGGTCAGGGCGGTCGTGCCCGCGAGGCGAGGGTAGGCGATGAGCTCGGGCGAGACGACCTGCCAGTCGGGGACCTCGGCGGGGAGCCGGCCCTTGAGGAGTCGGAGGACCCTGGCCTCGTTGAGCGCCCTGGGCCAGACGTCGGGCCGGCGGGGGATCCGCAGGACCCAGCGGGTGCCCGATGCGTCGGTCGCGAAGGCCACGCGGAAGTCGAGCCCCATGTCGACCAGCTCGATGTCGCCCTCGAGCTTCAGGCCGTGCTGGAGGGCCCTCGCCGCGATGGCGGATTCGTCGGGGGGGCCCGCGGGTGTTGGCGTCATGTGTCCCTCTCGTTCAGGGCCGCCTCTCGCCGAGTTGTCCGACCTGACGGGCGCATTTCGAATTCCGCATCCGGGCGGATACAGCATCCTCTTGGGATGAGACACCCGCCGAGTGCCGGGGGTTCGCGCCCTTCCCCACGCCAGGATTCGCAAGGTTTTCGGCGATCACCGCGATGAAACCATGATCATCGCGGTCGTGATTCGTGGGCGAGCCCCGGCGGTCACTTCGCCCTCCGCCTTCCCCTCGAGTCGCGGGCGGTGATCGCTCGCAATCCGGGCCGCGAAGAGGGCGGGGATCAGCAGCGAGGCCCACCGCCAGATGGAGTCGAACCAGGCCGGCGGCAAGAGGGTCGCCGTCATCTGAGCGGCGATGGCGAGGGGGGCGTGGTCGAGGTCGAGGCCCCGGGCTCGTCCGGCCCGGACTCGTCTTCGAAGGGGCGTTCGAAGATGGTCCGGCGATCGCGCAGGCGACGGAGCGCCGACCAGCTCTTGTTGACGGGGGCCCGCCCCTTGAGGTCCGGGAGGATCCGCTCGGCCTCGGGGCCGAGCCCGCGGAGGGCCAGCTCGATCCCGATCTTCTCGGGCTCGAGCGCGCCCTTCCACGCCTCGACGAGCCGGGCGACCACGCGATCCTGCTCGGGCGTGCCCCGGGCGATCGCGAAGAGGACCTCGGCCAGTTGCCCCCGGGCCGCCGCCGAGGCCCTCGGCCTCGACTCGTGCAACGCGAGGAGCCTCGGCAGCGCCCCCGAGGCGGCCGGGCCGATCTTCCCCAGCCGCCCGGGCCGCACCATCCCGCCTCCGCTCGAGCCTGGCCTCGGGCGTCAACCCGCCGGGGCCGGTCCCCCGGCTCGATCCCGGCGGGTTCGCGTCGTCCAGGATCTCGCGGAGCAGTGCGACGGCCTCGTCCGTCTGGGGGCCGGACGCGGGCGTGACGTCGCCGACCGCGTCGATGGCCGGGCCGAGGACCGCGGCGCCGGCGTCGAAGTCGCCTTGGCGGGGGGACTTGAGCTCCCTGCGGATCAGGGCGAGGAGCGCCGGCAAGGAGTTCGAGGCGTCGCGGCCCATCCGGTCGATGGCGTCGGTGCAGGCCATGCAGACCCAGGCGTCGTCGCTCGACAGGCCCTCGATCAGGGTGGGGAGGGACGGGGCCTCGAACCGGACGAGGCTGACGGCATTGAAGAAGGCGTTGCGGACCTCGAAGGGCTCGACGGGGATGTGCCGCAGGGCGATCGGCAGGAACTGCGCCGGCCCGTCGACGAACATGGCCGCGGCGCCCGCGGCCTCGATGCGGACCTGCCGGTCCTCGTCCTCGAGGCAGGCGATGAGCCCGGGCGGGGGCTCCTCGAGCCGGCCCCGGCTGGCCGCGATGCCGAGCGACTGCGCCGCGGCGGCCCTGACCCTGGCCGAGGGGTCGTCGAGCAGCTCCTCGAGCGCCTCGCCCGCCTCCCGGCAGATCGCCGCGACCGCCGGGTCGACGTGCCCGAATCTGGTCGAGAGCGAGTCGCTGCCCGAGATCTGCCGCCCGATCGCGCCGGCCGCCGCGTAGCGGAGGGGCTCCGAGCCATCCCCCAGCGCGCGGACGAGCGGGGGGAAGACCCGGGCGAGGTCGACCTTCCCGTGAGAGCTGAGGCGGCCGATGGCGAGCGCCCTCTGCTCCGCGTCCCCCTTGTCGATCTTCGCGATGAGCTCGTCGAGCGGCTCATTCGCGAGCACGCGGAGGGGATCCTTGTCCAGGACCTCCACCTTGTAGATGCGAGCGCCGAGGGCGGCGAGGGCGATGACGGTGAGCACCGCCATGAGCCTGCCCATCCCCTCGGCCGGGTTGTCAGTCTTGGGCATGATTGAGGTGAATCCGCATGCCGATCTGTCCGGGACGGTTCGATGGGATCATGGGGCCAGCCGGCGCATTATATCATCGTCGCCCCCCGGTTCAACGAACGAAATCGCGCATCCCGCTCGGATAGATTTGTCATGCCGTGATGCGTTGAATTTATGTTAAATCATCAGGATTGTTTCGCGTCGGACTCTCCGCGCGCCCGGCCGTCGACCGATGTCGGGCGCTCGCCGGGCCGCGTGGAGATGCTAGACTGGTGGGGTCGGCTCGCACGAGGACGGTAGGGAGGAGGGGATCCAAACGATGCCGGGGCCCAGGCAGGTCGGGGACTTGTTGGCCGAGCGGTTCGAGATCTTCGAGGTCCACCAGGGGGGGATGGGGGTCGTCTACGCGGTCAGGGATCGCCTGGGGGCCGTCGAACGGCCCAGGATCGCCCTCAAGACGCTCTACGATGAGCTGTTCCTCGACCGCGAGCGGGGGGCGCGGTTCTCGTCGGAATGCCACCTCTGGGTCCACCTCGGGAACCACGCGAACGTCGTGCAGGCGTACGCCGTGGAGGAGATCGAGGGGCGCCCGCACATCCTGCTCGAGCTGATCACCGGCGGCGACCTCCGGCGGCAGATCGGGACGCCGGGGCTCGACCTGCCCCGCGCCCTCCGGCACGGGGTCGAGTTCTGCCTCGGGATGGAGCACGCGATCCGCCAGGGGCTCCGCTGCCACCGCGACATCAAGCCCGCCAACCTGCTGCTCACCAGGGGGGGCTCCCTGAAGATCACCGACTTCGGCCTCGCGGCCATCCGCGACGAGATCATCGGCACCGGGCCCGACCGGCCCGACGACCCGATCCCCCTGGTCGAGTCGTCCGGGGAGCAGACGATCATCTGGGACGACCCCGCCGACCAGGACGGCCAGAGCCCGCCCCGCGTCCTCCCCGGGCGAGGCGCCCCCCCCGGGCGGATCGGGCCCGACGGCCAGTCGGACGCCCCCTCCCCCGCCCCGACCACGGCCCCGAATCCGGCCCCGAGGCCGGTCCCCGAGGAGACCCACCTGCAATCGACGATCGACCACGTCCCGGCCCATCGGATGGGCCCCCCCGACACGACCGTCTCGCGCCTGACGCGGACCGGCGTGATGGTCGGGACGCTCCCGTACATGGCCCCCGAGCAGTTCCACGACGCCAGGTCCGTGGACGTGCGCGCGGACGTCTACTCCTTCGGCATCGTCCTCTTCCAGATGCTGACGGGGGGGCTCCCGTTCCGGGGCAACACCGTCGCGAAGCTCGAACGCCAGCACTGCCGGGCCGCCCCCCCCTCGGTCGTCCCCGCGATCCAGCGCCGATACGCGAGGGAGGCCGGGCGGGTCGACGAGATCGTCAGGCGCTGCCTCGCGAAAGACCCGGCCGACCGCTTCGCGACGATCCCCGAGCTCCGCCGCGCCCTGACCGAATCCCTGCGCCGGGTCGATCACCATTATGATCCGCGGGGCTGAGAGACAACCCTCGCAGGCCGGCGCGAGGTCATCTCATGCAAGCCCCGCGCGAATCGTCGACCCGACGCACAACGGCCGTTAGTCTTTACTTGTGATCAATCACACGGATTGATCGCGATGAAAGGTCGTCATGGATCCGATCTCCTCGCGTCCGAGCCGCCCCCCCTCCGCATGCCCGGCATTCGCTTCGAGGCCCGACGGATGCTCGGGCGATTGATGAGCGCCTCTTGTTTTTCGTCACGGCGAACGCTGTGCCGGTCATGATTTGAGGAGGAGGATTCGTGGCCCAGTCCGACCCCGCACCGATCCCTTGGTGGCTCGTGCCGAACCTCCTCTCCCTCGACGCGCCGGCCGCGGCCGTCGTGTGGCAGCGGTTCCTGGCCGCCCGCTTCGGCACCGGCGTCCCGCGATCCGCCACGATTGCCCTCGCCGCCATCGTCTGGTGCATCTACCTGGCCGACCGGCGTCTCGACGCGCGTCGGGGCGACTTCGAGGCCGACCGGCACCGGGTCGCCGACCGCTTCCCGCGCGCGTTCGTCGGCCTCGCGATGGCTAGCCTCGCGGTCGCCGTGGTCGCCACATCCCAACTGCCGGCAAGTTACTTCGCGGTCGGTGCGTCGTTGGGCCTGGGGGTCGCGGCTTACCTGGCCGCCGTCCACGTCGCCCCGGGAGTGGCCCGCCTCGGGGCGAAGGAGCTGCTCGTCGGGGCCGCCTTCGCCGCCGGGGTGACGGTCCCCCTGGCCGCCTCCGGCCCGCCTCCGGTCAGGTGGCTCCCGAGTGCCGCGGCGTTCGGCGGCCTCTGCTGGTTGAACTGCCGGCTGATCGAGCGGTGGGAGGGCCGGCGGGCATGGCCGGGGGACGCGGTGCTGGGGGCGGCCGTCGTGACCTCCGCGGCGGTGCTGCCACTGGCGGTCGGGCTGGCGGTAGTAGGGGCCTCGGCGGGTTTGCTGGCCATCCACCTGACCTGCCGCCGCCGGCCTCGGGCGGCTCGGGTCCTGGCGGACGCCGTCCTCCTGACCCCGCTCCTGCTGCTGCCCCTCGGGTGGCGAGCATGACCCCCCCGCGATTCGACGCCCTGGCCCCGCACTACGCCTGGATCGAGGCCGTCTCCTTCGGCGGGCTGCTCCAATGGTGCCGCACGGCCCTCGTGGGCGACCTCACCGACGCGAGGCGGGTCCTGATCCTGGGCGAGGGGGACGGCCGATTCCTCCGGGCCCTGCTCGCGCACAACCCGTCGGCCACCGTCCATGTGGTCGACGGCAGTCTGAGCATGGTCGACCTCGCCCGCCGCCGGGCGCAGTGCGGGAGGGTCACCTGGCAGGTCGCCGACGCGCGGGGGATTGAGTACCCCGAGTCGGAGTACGACCTGGTCGTGACCAACTTCTTCCTCGATTGCTTCGATTCGGGGGATCTCGACCGCCTCATCCCGCGCGTGGCCGGCGCCCTGCGGCCCGGCGGCCGTTGGCTCCTGGGCGACTTCCGGGTCCCGGCAGGCCGGATGGCCCGCGCGGGGGCGTGGGTGCTGCTGGCGATCATGTACGGGTTCTTCCGCCTCGTCACCCGCCTCCCGGCCTCGCGACTGGTGGACCCGCGGCCATCGCTCCTCGCCTGCGGACTGACGCCGCTGCGAGCCGAGCGGCGTCTGGGAGGGTTCTTGACGTCCGAGCTGTGGGCTTCCCCGGCCTTGGCCTTCGGTTCGATCGATCCCGAGAAAGTCGCGGGGTAATGAAGGGGAGTCGTATCGTTTCTCGATGGTTCGAAAGATCTTCAAGACACCCTCGGAGGACAGGCATGAGAATCCGCGGCGTCATGATCCTGGTGGCGGCGGCCGGCGTGGCGCTGGCGGTCGGGGGCTGGGCCTGGCGTGCCTATTTCAGCCCGACTCATCGCTGGCTGCGGACGGTCCGCGACCCCGACGCGGGGATCGGGCGCTGGGAGAAGTCCGGGCGTGCGCTCGGGGGCGCCGACCCTTGGGTGAGCCCGGAGATGGCGGCCTCGGCGCTGATCGGGGCCCTGCAATCCCCGAGGTGGAACGTCCGCGCCGACGCCGCCGCCGTCCTCGGCCACGGGGGCAAGAAGGCGGAGGGGGCGATCCCCGCGCTGATCGCGGCCTTGCACGATCCCGAGGAATCGGTCCGAGCCGGGGCATTGCGGTCCCTGGGGCTGATCATCACCGGCGGAGGCCGGGGGCGGGACGAGGTCATCCCGGCCCTCATCGGGTCCCTGCGCGATCGGGCCGCCTGGGTCCGGCAGACGGCGGCCACCGAGCTCGGGGTCATCGTCAAGCCGGGCGATCGCGAGGCCAACGCCGTCATCGTCCCCCTGAGGTCGCTCCGGGAGGATCGGAGCCCTGCCGCGAAGGTCTCGGCCTGCTGGGCCCTGACCCGCCTCGGCCTGGGGCGAGAGTGCATCCCGACCTTGCTCGGGGCGCTCGACGATCCCGAGATGACCGTCCGCGCCCTGGCCGTCGGCACGCTCGCCGAACTCGGGCCCGGCCCCCCCGAGGCCATCAAAGCCCTCGAGGCCCGGCTCGAGGCCGAGGACAACCCGATCATCCTCAAGGAGGTCGAGAAGGCCCTCCTCAACCTCCGCGGCGAGGTCGAAACACCCGGGCCGTGAGCCCCGATGGGGCGTTCGAGAGCCGCGGTCGTCGCGTCCGGCGTGGATGTGTCCGCTCGCGGCCGGTCTCGCTATACTCCGGCTTGCAGGCGCCCCGGTCGAAGGATTCGCGGCCGCGACCTCAACTCAGATGGAGGCATTCGGACATGGTTCGCATGCTCAAGTTATTCGCGATGACGGCGCTGCCCTTCGGTGCTTTCATGACCCTGTTCTTCTGGATCATGCCGGGCTCCAAGGAGAGGGCCATCATTGGAGGGATGACTTCCGGGCTCCTCTTCGGGGTCGCGATCGTGGCCTTCACCGAGTGGCAGCGATCCCGCTCCACGAAGGAAGTCCCGGACCTCGACGGCGAGCGGCTCATCAAGGATGGCCCGGCCAATCATTTCCGCGGCCTGGAGAGCGTCGGCGGCTGGCTCTACCTGACCGACCATCGGCTCTACTTCCGCTCGCATCGGTTCAACGTTCAAAACCATGAGCTGACGATCCCCCTCTCCGACATCCGCGACGTCAAGACGTCGATGACGCTGGGCATCGTCCCGAACGGCCTACTCATCTCGACCGGCCTCCGTCAGGAACGGTTCGTCGTCGTAGGCCGCAAGGCCTGGGTCGAGGAGATCCGCCGGGGCGCCGGAGTGACGACGTAGCCCACCGCGAGTGCCCTCCCCTCCGACGACGACGATCAAGTTGCCAGGCCTGACGATTCAGGCCTATCGCCCGTCCTACTCATCGGGCGAGGAAGGCTGGACTTCCCGGGGCGACCACGACTTTTCCTTCCATGCCTCCTGGAAAAGCCCATTCGGTTCGAAACGGACGGATTTGCACACCGACGGATCTCGATTATGGGTCGATAGGCGAAATTACGGCAACGTCCGCGACGGCGATCTCGTCCAGCTTTCTTACGGACGCGTCTACATCAACGACATCGAGCGGGAGCCTGCCCCGGCCACCGAGAGTCGGCCGATGCCCGTCTCCGATGTGAGCCCGAGGGGGGGGCGCTGACCCCTTCGAAGTGGAAGTCGCCGGCTTCGGCCGGTATCCTCGACGTGACGGCGGGGTCGATTCCCAGGCTCGGTCGATCGTCGAGCCGACATCCCGTGACCGCCGTCGCGAGGGCCAACGCATGGACAAACCCGATGACGGCTCCGTCCACCTGTTCCTCGCGCTCTGCTGCCTGGGGTGTGCGGGGATGAGCTTCCTCGTGATCATCGTCTTCGGCTGGACGCTGCGAGATGGCCTCGGCCCCGGCTCGGTGGAGAGCACCGGCTGGGTGGCCCTGGGACGCTTCCTCGGCTCCGCTGGGATCCTGCTGCTCATCCCCGCCGCGTTCCTGGCCGCCGGCATCTGGCTCTATCGCGAGGACCTTCGCCGCCAGGACCGTTGAGCCATCGCCCCCCCGGCTCGACGAGTTCCGCCGTCTCGCACGCGATCCAAGGAGCTTTGCCCAGGATTTCGCGCCCGCCGGAAAAAAGGTGAGACGAATCGCCGAAGATTCCCCTCTCAAAAAGGCGGACGGAACTCACTCGGGAGCGATCGGAACATGCCAGGCGGCGCAATGGGGTCGGCCCTTCGGGATCTCCGCAAGCTTGTTCGGGGCGGGACATTGGGCGGTCTCGCCGATGGCCAGCTCCTCGCGCGATTCGCCGCGTCGAACGACGGCGAGGCCTTCGAGGGGCTCGTGGCACGGCATGGGCCGATGGTCATGGCGACCTGCAAGGCCGTGCTCCGGCACGACCAGGACGTCGAGGACGCCTTCCAGACGACCTTCCTCATCCTCGCCCGCAAGGCCAGGTCGGTCCGGGCCGGCGAGACCCTCGCGGGCTGGCTGCACCGGGTCGCCCATCGGGTCGCGGTGGAGGCGAGCCTTCAGGCGAAGCAGAGGCGCCTGGGCGAGGCCTCCATGGCCCTCGCGCTGGCGGCGTCGCAGGCGTCGCGCAACCCGGCCGATGACGACCTCCGGGCGATCGTCCACGAGGCGATCGGCCGCCTGCCCGAGCGGGAACGGATCCCGGTCCTCCTCTGCGACCTGGAGGGGCTGAGCTACGAGCAGGCCGCCGGGCGCCTCGGCTGGTCCTTGCCGACCCTCCGCTGCCGCCTCGCGAAGGCTCGCCGACGCCTCCGCGAACGGCTGTCGACGCGAGGCCCGGCCTCCGCGGCGTCGGGGATCGTTGCAGCCGCGCGAGAGGCCTCGGCGATCGTCCCCGAAGCCTGGATCCGGGCGTCGGTCCTAGCGGCGACGTGCGGGACGACCTCGGCGTCTGTGGCGGCCCTGGGCCGGATCATCCTCGGGAGCATGTTCATGACAAGGCTTTTCGTCGTCGCGGCGGTCGGGCTGATGGCGGTGGCGATCGGGACGCTAAGCGTCGTCGCGAGCGGCGCCGGGGGACTTGAGGAGCCGGGGCCGACCCCGGTCGCGCCCAGGCAGGCCGACGCCCCGAAAGTGGCCGATGCCGCATCGAAGTCGACGCAGGAAGGACGCGTCGTGTATCGGGGCAGGGTCCTGGATCCCGACGGCAAGCCGGTTGAGGGCGCAAGCCTCTACGTCGCGACATCGGCGAGGTTTGGCCGGAGCCCGGAAACTCCGCCGATCAGGCGAGCCGTCACGGGCGCGGACGGCCGATACGCATTCGACATCGCCATGGCGGATTTCGACTCGACCTTCTCCGACGTTTCCTGGAGGAACGCCCCGATCCTCGCCCTGGCCGACGGATTCGGTCCTGCCTATGCGGTCGGCCCCGAGGAGCGAGACCTGCGCCTCGCCCGCGACGACGTCCCCATCGAGGGCCGTGTCATCGACCTCAACGGCAAGCCCGTCGCCGGCGCCCGCATCGACGTGATCGCGATCGACTTGCCGAAGGGCGCGGACCTGGCCGAGTGGTCCGCGTCGCTCAAGGCCTCGACGTCGGCGAGTGAGGCCCGACGCGACTGGCTTGTCACCTGGGATGATCCGAGCGTCGCCGAACTTTTCCCGGCGGTCGAGACCCGCGCGGATGGTCGGTTCACCCTCAGGGGGATCGGCCGGGAACATGTCGCCGAGCTCAAGATCTCGGGGCCGACGATCGAGACGACCTGGGTCTGCGCCGTGACCCGGCCCTTCGATCCGATCCGCAAGAACGAGTTCCCTGGGAACTCATCCCCATCGTTCATTCCTTACTGCGGCCCTCGCTTCGATCATGTGGCGGGGCCTACCCAGGTCGTCGTGGGCCTCGTGAGCGACAGGGTGACCCGCAAGCCCCTGCCGGGCGTGCGGGTCCAGGGTGTTTCTCGCAACCGCAGCTCCGGGCGTAACATCAGCACGACCACCGGGCCCGACGGCCGTTATCGGCTCGTGGGTCTGCCGGCGGCGCGGGACCCCGCGATTCGCGTCAATGTCCTCATCGCCTTCCCGCCCGAGGGCGAGACGTACCTCCCGGATGCCGTCCGTCTCGGGGAGTCGCGCGACCTGGAGACGATCACGAGGGATATTTTCCTGAATCCCTGCGTCTGGGCCACGGGACGCGTGACCGACCTGAAGACCGGCGAACCCGTCAGGGCGACCGTTGACTACGCCGCCACCGAGGATAATCCCTACCTGAAGGAAATGCCGGACTTCGGCATCGCCCTGGGGTCGGAACGTCACCACACCGATAAGGACGGCCGATACCGCCTGAAGGTGTTGCCGGGCCGGGGGATCGTCGCCGCTCGCGCCGATATCGACAGCTTCCGCTTCGGCGTGAACCACATCGTCGGGATGAAGCGCCTCACGGGCGGGCTGGAGACATTCCGCACGCGTCCCCTCCTGGTACCCAAGAATTATCACGTCCTTGTCGAGGTGGCTCCGACCGCGGGCGCCGGGTCGGTCGAGTGCGACCTGCAAGTCGATCGCGGCCGCGTCGTCCTCGGGAGGGTGGTCGACCCCGACGGCAAGCCGCTGCCCGGCTGCCGGATCTCCGGCCTCCCCGACTTCTACACCCGGCTCGACCCGCACGCGTCGGCCGATTTCCGGGTGCTCGCTCTGGGCCGGGACGACACGCGCGTCCTGCTCGCCGTCCACAAGGGCAAGAGACTCGCCGGTATTGCGGTGATCCACCCCGGCGACGCCGGGCCGATCTCGCTCAGGCTCGCGCCCTGGGGGACGATCTCCGGACGCCTCGTCGATGCCGGGGGGCAGCCCCGGCCCGACATCCTGATGACGAGTCGCGGCCTCTACGGTAAGGAGGTCGACCCCGCCGCGGGGTTCGTTCCCAACGATTTCATCAAGGTCGCGGACGACGGCCGGTTCAAGGTCGATGGGCTCATCCCTGGCCTGAAATACACGTTCGAGACCCGGAAAGGTCGTAAATTCGACGGGTATGTGCTCCAGGACGTTTCCGTCAAGGACTCCGGCACCACGGAGCTCGGAGACGTCAAGCCCGGCAATGATTGACGTATCAAGATACGTTTAACAATCCCGCCGGGACGGTTCGAGGCCGCGGTCGGAAGGACCTGGAATGAACCATCAAATCGAACTTCACGACTCGACGCTCGAATCCATCGTTCGCGAGGGCCCCGACCTCTTGCTGCGGCTGAGGCCGGCCTACGTCCATCGATCGGAGGGGCGTCCGGGGATCGATCCGGGCTCGGGCTGGCTTCAGGATATCGACCTGATCCTCCGCGAGGGCATCGCCGAAGCGTTGCCCTCGGAGTTCCATTTCGACCTGGTGAGCGGCTCGTTCGAGGCCGGCGAGGATCGCTGGGAAAACTCCATACCCCTGCCGCTCTCGACCTCGGCGACCGCGAGACTTGCCGCGGTCACGACCCGCGGAGAACGCCTCGAAGTCCGGGGCGCGGGAGCCTCGGCCGTGCCTCGCGGCGAGTCGAGATATGTCGAGGAATTCCCGGGGATGGCCTGAAGTCGCGTGCGTCAACGAGTCGGGCCCGGTCATAGTTCCTTGACGGGGATCGGTTCGCCCCGGTCCTCGGTCTGCGGGCTTTCAACTCAGGAGGTTGTCACCCGTGAACTCGGCGGTTTTCCGGGGCAAGTAGTCGCTGAGGTACGGGTCGGGGCGCCAGAAGCCGAGGTGGCTGAGGTAGAGGAGAATGGCAATGTTGAGGAGGGAGACGACGAGCGTGATGGGGCTCCTCTCCAGTCCATACCATCCCCCGGTCCAGAACTCCGGACCGACCTTCTCGATCGAGACCAACGATCTGACAAACTCATTGGAGTCGCGAAAGCCGAGGATCGGTTCGTGGATCAGGCACCAAGCGAAGTGCATGGCGATCGGCAACCAAAGCCGCCGGGTCACGAGGTAGGCCACGCCGAATCCCGCCCCGAGGAGGGTCCAGTTCCAGGCCGTGATCCGAATCCCCCCGTAGAAGTCGAGGCCGAACATGGGCGACGTGAGGCCCAGTGCGAGCATCGGGCCGAACCTCCGGCCTCCGAGGCTCAGTAGGCACTGGAAGACATAGCCCCGCAAGATCAACTCTTCGGTCAGGACGGATCCGAACCACTCGTGCATGGCCCCTTTCAGCAACCTGGGATCCCACGCGAATCGACGGAAATGAATCCATTCCATTTCATAAAAGAACGCAAAAATCAATCCGAGCAGCACGGCCGAGATCAGGATCCCGATCGCGAAATCGCGGATCGCGAGCCAATCCAGGGGAGGCCGAAGGAACCGATCGGACGGCGATCGGCCACCCACACCATGAACAAGGAGAAGCCGAGGATCGCAACCGAACCCCCAAGTCCATCGAGCATGATCCCGACGACGTACGTTGGTATCAGCCCGAACAAGAACACGAGGATTCGATAGAACGGGGATAGCGCGTGCAAGACGTCCCGAACGCGTTCTTCCGGCATGGGATGGCACCATCGGGGATTCGACCAACGCGGGGCGTCGATCCGGGGACGGGGCCGACGTGAGGGTTGATCTGCCGCCGCACCGACTCCGAAATCCCCGCGTCCCTGGCAGAACGCAAGGCCTGTCGGCTCGACTCGATTATCCCACGAGGCGTTCATTTGATCAAGCCAGCGATGCCATGCCGGACGCACGCCGGGGGTCGACATGGCGTGCGTCCGGCATGGAGGATGGTCACGCGTGAGGGCGGGAAGGCTTTTCAAGAAGCTCGGCGCGTGAAGATCGAGAATTCATTGCCGCGGCCCTCGGTCAGGGGGAGGGGCATGGAGAGGTAGCCGTTGCGTGGATCGCGGACATACTCGAGATAGGCGGGGTCGAAGGCGTTCTCGCCGATCACGATGGCGCCGGGGGCCAGGTGGGGCTCCAGGAGCTTGAGGACGGGGAGATAGAGGGTGAAGGCACCGTCGAGGTGGACGAGGTCGACCTCGACGTCGATGCCGGATTTCAGGGTCTCGAGGGCGTCGCCGACGCGGATGTCGGCGAGGTCGGCGAGGCCCGCGGCGGCGAGGTTGGCGCGGGCATGCTCGGCCTTGGAGGGCTCCAGCTCGGTGCCGATCAACCCGCGGCCTTCGACGCCGCCGTCGCGGAGGGCGCAGGCGAGGTGGATCGCGGAGACGCCGAACGACGTGCCGAACTCGACGATCCGCCGGGCCTTTCGAGCTCGGGCACACATGTAGAGGAACTTGCCGAACTCGGGCGAGACGTTCAGGTAGTTGTTCGCGAACGAACGGTAGATCCCCTTGTAATCCCGGGCTTCGTCGTCGAGGACCTTCTGCACCACGTCCTCGTTCGAGAGCTCCGAGCCCCGGGTGAATTGCTCGACGAGCGAGCGGTCGGCCGCCTCGGCTTCGTGGAAGAGGCGGGTGAGCACATCGGCCGTCGGTCCGGTTGTCAATGAATTCATGGCGGCACTCCTTCAAAAGTTCATTCGGTCCGAGATCCGGGAGCGGACCAGGTCCCGTTGGATAGGAGGTTACGGGTTTCCCGGCTTGACCGCATTGGGAGATTCCGCCAAACTTTGTTGAAATCCGGCCAACGCCGCGAGCGACGGTTCTGGGGACGCCGCCGATGCCCATGTACGACCCCGACAAGGATTTCGCCGACCCCGACCTCGTGCCCAGGCCGGTGCTGGCGGTGGGGGCCGAGGTCGTGACCGACTCGGGCGGCATGGAGATGAGCCGCCACGCCCACCGCAAGGCCCAGCTCATTTACATGTCTCGCGGCGTGCTCAAGTGCGAGGTCTCGCGGGGCCTCTGGGTCGTGCCCCCGCAATGCGCGGTCTGGATCCCGGGGGGGACGCTGCACAGCGTCAAGGGGGTCGGCACGATCGACGTCTACTGCCTGTTCGTGGAGCCGTCGTCGGCCCCGAGGATGCCGAAGGCCTGCTGCACCGTCTCCGTCTCGCCGCTGCTGCGCGAGCTCTTGCTACGATGCGCCACGTTCCCCACGCTCTACCCCGTCAAGGGGCCCGAGCCGCGCCTGGTGCGGGTCCTGCTCGACGAGCTCGCCGCCGCGCCGGTGGAGAAACTCCACCTGCCGATGCCCTCCGACGACGATTTGCGGCGGGTCGCCGACGGCATGACGGCCGACCCGTCCGACCGCGCGACGGTGCAGGAGTGGGCCGACCGCATCGGCGTGAGCGAGCGGACCCTCCGCCGGCTCGTCTTGCAGGAGACGGGGATGAGCTTCGGACGCTGGCGCCAGCAGCTCCACATCATCCTGGCCCTGCAATGGCTCTCGCGGGGGGCCTCGGTGCAGTCGGTGGCCAACGACCTCGGATATGAAAGCGCGAGCAGCTTCGTCGTCATGTTCCGCAAGGCCCTGGGCACCTCCCCCGCGCGTTACATCGCCGAGCGCCTCGCGGGTTCGCCCTCGGCGACTTCCTGATGCTCGGGGCTCTCGCGTGTCCCCTCATCGCCGTATCAAGGGATTCGTACGCGCCCGAGCGGCGCTCATTGTCGGATTCCTCCATCCAGGTCGATTCATGCGCCCAAGCCGTTGAGAGACGTCCTGCACCCGGCTAGGATCCATAGGGAAAGTCCCTTCGACAATTCTCGGAAACGTCAAGGATCCCGAATCGATCGAGATCGCCACGGATGGGGCAGCGACACGAAGAAGTGAGGGGCTCGGCCGCCGACGATCGCGGATGCCGGGAAAGGGCCCGAGCTTCCCGGCACATCAAGGCCCAAACGGCATCAAGCGGTCGGTGAGCCGAGCCCCAAACGCCGATCGGCGTTGAACTTCGAAAAAATTGGAAGAAAAGGTCGCTGGTCGGGTACTACGCAGGGACAACCGCCTAGGAGACCGGACGGATGGCACAAGGCCAGATCGCGGAGCACCTCGAGACCCTCTTCCAGTTCGGAGCCGCCGGTGACACCCCCGACGGGCACCTGATCCGCCGATTCCTGGACGACGACGAGGGGGGGAAGCAGGTCGCCTTCTCGCAACTGGTCGAACGCCACGGGCCGATGGTCCTCCGCGTCTGCCGCAAGGTCCTCCGCGACCACGAGGACGCTCAGGACGCCTTCCAGGCGACGTTCCTGGTCCTCGCCCGCAAGGCCGACTCCGTGCGCAAAGGGGACTCCGTCGCCAGCTGGCTGCACGGCGTGGCGCTCCGCGTCGCGATGAAGGCCAGGCGGGCGGCGAGCCGTCGGAAGGACCACGAGGGCCGCGTCGGCCGCTCGAGGGCCACGGCCATGGCCGATGCCCACGAGGCCGGCGGCTCCTGGCCCGAGCTGCACGAGGCCATCGCCGGCCTGCCGGCCCGCTACCGCGAGTCGGTGGTTCTCTGCTACCTCGAGGGCCTGACGATCGACTCGGCCGCCCACCGGCTCGGCTGCTCGCCGGGGACCGTCTGCTCGCGCCTCTCCCGGGCGAAGGACCGGCTCCGGTCGCGGCTCCGGGGCCGCGAGCTGGCGTTGACGGCGCTCGGGCCCGCCCCCGTCGGACTGGGCGTCTCGACGGGCCTGCCCCGGGGCCTGGTCGCCCTGACGATGCGGCGGAGCCTGCGTTTCTCGGCCGGCCGGTCCGCCCGGGCGCTGCTCACCCCCGACCCCGCCACCATCCTCGCGAGGAATGCGATGACCGCAATGTTGTTGGGCAAAGCCAAGATCCTGGCCTTGGCGCTATTGGCCTCCGGCCTGACCCTGATGGGCCTCGAGACCTTCGGCCAGTTCGGGGGCTCCGAAAGGCCGAAGCCGTCGGGGATCGTCGCGCCCCCCGGCGGCGACGGGGGCAAGACGGCCGACGTCCCCCGGGCGCTCGACAGCATCAAGGCCGACTTGAAAGAGGCCTCGCGCGAGAACGCGAAGGCTAAGGAGGTGATCCGATCGGCCGAGGAGAAGATCGAGGCGATCCAGGCCGAACTCCGCCGCGAGCCGGACCCCGACAAGCAGGCGGCGAGCCAGCTCTTCGACTCGCTCAGGGACGACCCGGCGAAGGCCGTCTCGCGGTTCGTCGAGGCCCTCAAGCGCCATCCCGTGCCCCGGATCCCGAATGAGCCCGACGGCACGCAGCTCTACATGCGGGACCTCGCCAGCGGCGAGACGATCCTCTTCGCCGACCGTCCGGAACCCGACTTCGACAGTTGCGGCTCCCCTCGCTGGTCGCCCGACGGCCGCAAGATCGCGTTCGACGCCACGGTCTCCACCCAACTCGGCCGGGCCCGGATCAAGATGCTCGAGGTCCGCGAAGGCCGGCCGATCCTCACCGACCTCGGCCCCGGCAACTGCCCCAACTTCTCGCCCGACGGCAAGCAGATCGCGTTCCTGATCAATCCGGGCGTCGAGGACATCCCAGGGGCTCCCCCCCTCACGCCGGGCGTCTGGGTCATGCGGGCCGACGGCACCGAGCGCCGGCTGGTGACGACCGAGTTCGGCGCCCCGGCCTGGTCGCCGAATGGCCAGGGGTTCCTCATCAAGGGGTTCAGGGACCCGGCCACGATCACGATCTTCCGCTCCGACGACCTGTCGAGCGCCGCGATCGCTGTGCCCGGCCGCGACATCTTCTCATGGCCGAGCTGGTTCGACGATTCGACGATCGTGGCCCCGCTCCGAGCCAGGGACGGGGGCGAGTCGATCGCGCACCTCGACGTCCACGACCCGAGCCATGTCGCCGTCCTCAAGGTCCTCTGGACGCGCAACGCCGAGTTGGACGTCAAGCCCTACTCGCCCGTCTATCATCGCGAGACGCGAACCTGCTACTTCGTGGGACTCGCGCTCGACGGGAAGCGTTGGCTCCTGGCGATCGAGCGAGACCGCCCCGAGGCCCCGATCCGCCTGGAAGGCCGGGCCTTCCACGACCGCCTCGGCGGCCTGACCTTCTCGCCAGGCGGCCGCTACCTCCTCTTCGCCGCCGACCGCCCACCCGGATTCGCGCCGGCACCGATCGGCATCCTGCCGCCGCCGACACGCGCCCCCCTGGCGGAGACGAAGCCGGCCGCGGCTTCCTCCAACCCGGCCGAAGAACCCCGGCAGCCATCGCCTTCGCTGATCTCCTTGTTGACGCAATCGCCCACCGTGGGCCTGCAGCCTCTCAGGAAGGATACGTTCCAAAAGGCCCGCCCGTGGCAAGCCCGCGTGACTCCCAACGCCATCCCGAAGAAAGTCAGCCCCGGCGAGACGTTCACTTATAACATCAAGTTCAACCTCGACGACGGCTGGAGGATCTTCTCGACCGCGCCCGAGCCGGCCCCGAAGGACGGTCCCATCTTCACGTCCTTCGACTTCTTCGACCCCGCCGGCTTCGAAGTCGTGGGCGACTGGCAAGCCTCCCGGCCCCCTTCCCTCGCCAAGCCCTCGTCCATCTCGAGCCAGTGGCCGACGGTCGAATCCTACGAGGAGGAGGTCACCTGGACGATCCGCCTCAAGGTCCCCCGGGAC
The DNA here is from genome assembly GCF_049331405.1 of Singulisphaera chitinilytica. Taxonomy (NCBI): domain Bacteria; kingdom Pseudomonadati; phylum Planctomycetota; class Planctomycetia; order Isosphaerales; family Isosphaeraceae; genus Singulisphaera; species Singulisphaera chitinilytica. The sequence goes on along the minus strand of NZ_CP186274.1, from coordinate 1,629,403 downwards.
ATGCAGCCCGGCGAGAAGACGCTGAGATGCCAGGCGAGATATCAACTCATGAGCGCCGACGCCGTCAAAGCCCCCGGCCAGTGGACCCTCGCCGACGTCACCGTCCGCGTCGTCCCCTGACCCACCCCGCCGCCGAGTTCGTCCAGCCCTCCGAACTCCACCACGAGGCTCCGGCCCGCAGTCGCGATGCGACCAGCTTCTCATCGCGTCTCGACCGCCGAGTTCGATCTCCAGTAGATTGGCAGGAAGGAGAACACCATTCCACGCCAGCCTCGGGCCGGAGGATCAACGACATGGCGCCCGATACGAACTCGCCCGACGAGAAGCCCTTCCGGATCGACGATGACTTCTCCTGGAAAGTCCGTTCGGTAAGTGATCGGATTTCTGCTCTCCTCAAGAGAGTGAGCGCGATCGAAGTACTCCTCATCGTCTCGGTGCTGGGGATCGCCGTGGGATTGCTCGGACCCGCCGTTTCGACCGGTTCCCGTCCCCATCAGTTCCCCCCTCCCCTCGAAAATCCGAGCAGCAACTTCGCCCCCGTCGCGGCCAGCTATGCATGGGGGCACTCTCCATGCGGATTCGTTCCCCTGCAAATCCTGACCGATGGGAGATACTCCTACTCCTTGTTTTCGACATCGGAATCCGGCTGGGTGAAACGCGAGGGCGACACCCTGATCCTCGAGCCGATCGGCCCCAGGAGCAGTCTGACGGATCGGGTCTTCCTCCCGGTCCGATGGGGAACCAGGCGCTACCTGATCTCGCCCGACGCCATCCAGGATTTCTGCACGGCAATCCTCACGGTCAAGGAGCCGAGGTCGCACCCCTTCGGAGATTTCCTCCTAGCCGGCCAAGAAGAAGTCACCGGGCTCCCCGGTTTGCCCGAACCCTGGGCCAGCTACCTCCGCGAGAACATCGTGCTCGGCACCGTCCTCGAGACGTCGCCCGACGGCCGGGTGAGGCTCGATGTGGGATCAGCCGAGGGCGTCCACGTCGGCGACGTCTTCGCTTCCCCGCGAGATGAACCCCACGATCCCTGGCAGTGGATGGTCGTCTTCGAGAGCTATGAATCTTGCGAGCTAGAATTCATCGTGGCCAAGGAAGACAAAGGGATAACAATCGACCAAACGGGCGTTCATCCGGGCCGGAATCTCGTCATGTCCCGCTTGCTCCTGACCATCGACCCTCGCTGGCAATGACGACGAGAGCCCGTCCACAAACCCCGGCCGAGGCAAAGTCTCGGGTAGCCCCGATGTCCCTCTGTTGAGACCATCTCCCCTCATACAGCAAGGCAGTTTCATATTCAAGGGTAGCCGCGATTGGGACAATCGGGGTCGCGCAGCGACGAGAGGCCGAATGCAAAAAGGCCCGGTCGAGGCCAGAGGCCATCTGCGAATGCCCCGGCCGGGCGCGGTGGATGACATGGCTTTGCCAGATGTCTCTCGGCTGCCGCGTGGCTCTGGGGATCGAGCAAACCGTGCCTCTCCGCATCGAGGACCCGTTGAGTCGTGAGGGATCGGAATGCAGGCCTCCGCGAATTGGCCGGGGCTTCTTGTAGCTGGCCTCTCGTCGCTGCGCGACCCCGATTGTTCCAATCGCGGCTACCCGATAGCAGAGAGGCGGCCTCCAAGCTTCAACGCATTACGGCCTCATCGCATCCACCTCGGCACGGGGCAACAGCGAACGATTTCACGCATATAATAATATTATACACATCGATTCATCTTATTCAAATAGACAGGCTTTGAAATCTCGATCCTACCGTGAGGATCGCGGCGAGCGACTCGAAGCCTCTCGACCCTCGCGGTCCATTCCCTGTAGAGTGGGAAGAGGAGAGCACGTCAACCTCGGGCTGGAGATGAGACGACATGGCGCCCGATACGAACTCGCCCGACGAGAAGCCCTTCCCGATTCATGATGACTTCTTGTGGAAAGCCCGGGCGGTGAGCGATCGGACTCCTGCCATCCCCCAGAGAATGTACCTGATCGAATTGACCATTTTCATCTTCGTCCTGGGTATCGTCGTTGGGCTAGTCCTACCCCCTGTCACCAGCGGGTGGGTCCCACCACACCGATTTCTTCCTCCCGATCCTAATCCCACCAGCGACTTCGCCCCCGTCGCGGGCGAATATATGCTCAATAGAGGTCACCACCTGTTTCGCTCCCTGAACATCCTGTCGGATGGGAGGTTCTCTGACGCCCACACCGGTATGTCCAAAGCAGAGGCGGGCTTGGTGGAGTACGAGAATGAACACTTGATCCTACCCCCAAGAGAAAAGGGAGAATCGATGTCTGGTCGGATCTTCCTACCCGTCAGGTGGGGAGCCAGGCGATACCTGATTGCCCCCGACGACCTCCAAACTTTCTGCCAGGCCATCCTCACGGGCAAGGAGCCGAGATCGTCCGTCTTCGGAGATTTCCTCCTCGTCGGGCAGGACGTCAATGTCACCGGCCTCCCCGACTTGCCCGAGCCCTGGGTCCGCTACCTCCGCGAGAACCTCGTGACCGGCACTGTCGTCGAGGTCTCATCCGACGGCCGGTTCCTCCTCAACCTGGGCCTCGCCGATGGAATCCAGGTCGGCGACGTCTTCAATCCCAGGGTCCGAGATTATGACCGATTCCCGCAGTTGGTGGTCGTCTACTCGAGCTACGACACGAGCGAGCTCAGATTCATCGGCGTGAGCGAAGACTATAGTTTAACGCCCGATGAGGCCGAAGCCTTCGTCGGCTGGCAACTCGTCATGTCCCGCACCTCAAAACCGCTCGCCATTCCTTGATGTCAACGACGAGAGAACATCCACGAGGCTCGGCCGACTCACCATTCCTGAGTCGCACTGGATGTGCCAACCGCCGCGATCCCCGGAGAGACGACATGACGCCGGAATCGAACCCGCCCGACAAGGGGCCCATGCCGTTCGATCACGTCCTGTACTGGAAATTCCAGGGCCTGAAGGCTCGCATCCTTCGCTCCATCCTGGGGATGACACTGGTGGAGTGGCTTGTCATCCTCTCGATCGTGGGGATCCTCGTGGGATTAGTCATGCCCTCCGGTCCGCGTCCCAATCCCCATCGCTTTCCCCGGCCCCGCCCGAATGCCGGCAATGATTTCGCCCCGGTCGCTGCCACTTATCACTGGATCATCGGTCGATATAGCTTCCATTCGCTGGAGATCCTGGCCGATGGAAGATACTCCTACACCGGATACGGGAGTCAGGAGTCCGGCTGGGTCCACCGTGAGGGGGAGGACCTGACCTTCACGTCGAACGACATCGACAAGTCCCTCGACGATCGAACCCTCCGCCCGATCCGGTGGGGATCCAGGATTTACCTCGTCCCCCCCGACTCACTCGGGAGTTTCTGCTCCGCGATCTTGCTCGGCCACGAGCCAAGGTCGGAACTCAAAGGCGACTTTCCCTTCGCCGGGAACAACGACAACATCACCGGCCTCCCGGTTTTGCCCGAGCCCTGGGGTAGCTATCTCCGCGAGAACATCGTGCTCGGCACCGTCATCGAGGCGTCGCCCGACAGCCGCGTTATGCTCGATGTCGGACTGGTCGAGGGCGTCAACGTCGGCGACATCTTCGCCTTCCCCAGCGACTCATGGCGCGGGCCCTGGCAGTGGATCGTCGTCTTCGCAAGCGACGTCTCTTGCGAACTCGAGTTGCTCAACCCGGCCCCCTACGAATACGAGCGATTCCTCGAGCGTAACGGCATCCTCGGCCGGCAACTCGCCATGTCCCGCGTCATCCCGACCCCGAAATTCCCCGACAACTCGCCTCACCCCTGAGCATTCGATATCCGAGCACTCACCCCCAGAAGATGATGGGCAGGCCGTGCTGAAGACTGATGTCGGCGGTCTTCTTCATGTGGAGATATGCGGCCTTGACATCGACGAGAGGATCGTCGTTCGAGTAGTCATAGGGATAGGGAGCCTGCAAGACCTCCTGCACCCGCTCCAGCTCGCGGAGGAGCCGAGGGGTCGAGCCGACCGCTCGCGTGGCCGGCCAGTGGCCGAACATCTTGTAGGGCTCGACCTGGGCCAATCGCTCGAACTCGCAAGGCAGGAAGTAACCGCTGTAACAGTTGTGCTTGACGAGGTGCGGGCACGTTGTCACATCGATATCGGCGGCCATGACGGGGTGCTTGTAATAGTCGCCCTCGGGGGGCTGGGCGAAGTCGGGAAACTGATCGCGGCAGTCGAGCCACCTCGCATAGGCTCGCAGCGGCTCGAAGCCCCTCGACTGCGAGGAGTAGACGACCGAGCCCTCGTCGACCCACCCGGGGCTCACGCCGTTGGCGGACGCCACCGCCTTGCGGAGCGAGTCGACCTGCCGCCTCGCCCGCCGGCGCGCGAACCATCCGACACTCTCCGGCATCTCACTGATGCCGTCGCCGCTGACGATCTTCGACCGGACGCCCAGCGCCTGCTCGACGGGCCGGCTGAAGTCGCCGGCCTTGAACTTCCACAACGGCATGACGAAGATTTCGAGCCCCACAATCCCCCCCCTTGATCCGAAGGCACGGACTCGGTCGAATGACCCTTCCTGCGGCCCGACGATGCAAGTTCGATGGAACGGGGGGCGTCGAACCGATCGCAAGGCTCCTGGGCCGGGCTATCATAATTCAGAGGTCTCCTGTCGCATAGACATCTGGAAGAATGCCCCGGGACCTCGGGCAAGGTAAGGCCATGAAAGGTCGGACATCGTGGAATTCGCCGGGGATTTCGAGATCCACATCACGATCGAGGCCCTCGGCGAAACCGAGGTCGAGGCCGTCCTCGCCTGGGCCGAGCAGCACGGGCTCAAGTTCCACCACATCGTCCTGGCGCGAGGCCTCACGCCGTCGCAGCCGATGATCACCCGCAGCGGCCGAGGCGTCCTCTCCGGCCAGATCGCCGAGGCGAACGAACTCTGCCGGCTCCTGGCCGGGTCGGGCCTCGTGGCCACCCGGGTCAAGGTCGAGGCCGCCCCCTGGAACGAGGACGTCCCGCTCTCGGACGAGGCTGCCGCGGCCCACCCGGGGCGTCATTTCGAGCATCACGTCAAGCTCGCCCTGCCCCCCGAGGCCGACCTCCAGGCCCTGGGCGACCTGGCCGAGCCGCACGGGGCTCATCTCTCGAGGAACGCCCGGAGGAGCCGCCCCGACGGCCTCGGCGAGCGCTTCGTCACCCAGCGGTGCCATCGCTGCGGGCGTGCGACGGCCTCCGCGCGGCTCCGGCTCCTGGAGACCGCGATACGCTCACGCGGCCATGTTGTATTGAGCGTCGAAGAAGAATATGTTGTCCACGACACAAACCCCGGAGTCGATGCGGGGTGGCTCGAACCCGGGAGGCATCCATGCCCGACAACCTCTGGCGATTCCTCAAGCGACTGACCGGCGGCCAGGATCCGCCGACGCCCGGCCCCAGCCGCAGTGCCGAGGCCGGCTCGCCCCCGGACGATCCCTGGGCCCCGAATTCCCCGGTCTCTTTCACATGGGACTTACTTTCGAAGCAGGATCTTCCGCGTTCGTACCGCGTGGGAGCCTCGCTCGACGGCGCGGTACGCCCTCGAAGGTTCGACCCCGCGCTCTTGCATTTTCCGTCCGCCTTCCGCCCCGGCGACCCGGAGTTCCCCGATGAGGCGACCGGCCGTGGCTGGGCGGTCCGGCGACGCCTGATCAACGACCACGTCCTGCGTCTGATCGCCGAATCGGAACTCGGCGATCATTTGATCCTGCGCGGGAGCCGGCTCCTCAAGGCCTGGCTCGGCGACCATGCGCGCGAGCCCGGCGACCTCGACTGGGTCTCGGACCTCGAGGGCTCGGGCCTGGACCCCGAATCCCTGATCCATCGCATCGTCGACGCCGTGACCTCCGGCCCCGCCCCCGAGGAAATCACGCTCGGCCGCGAGAGCGTCGCGACCGACGAGATCTGGACCTATGAGCGGACCCCCGGCCGCCGGGTCGTCTTCCCCTGGTGGACCCCGGGGCTCCCGGGCGGGACCGTGCAGGTCGACGTGACCTTCGGCGAGCGCCTCGCCGAGCCCGACACCCGCGTCTCTCTACCTGTCGCCGACGGCGGCTGCGTGTCCGTCCGCGCGGCGAGCCGGGCGCAGTCGCTCGCCTGGAAAATCCTCTGGCTCTGGACCGACATCCACGCCCAGGGCAAGGACCTCTACGACGCCGTCCTCCTGGCCGAGCGCTGCTCCCTCTCGCGCCGGACGCTCGACGAGACCTTCCGCAATGGCGGGGAAATCCAGATTCCTGCCGACATGAGCATTCCTGACTTCGTCTCTCGCTTCGCCACGGAATGGGATCATTTCATCGCGGAATACCCCTGGGTCGAGGGGGAAGAATCCCACTGGATGGGCCGCCTCGAACGCGCCCTCGGCCCCGTCTTCGGCGCGCCCCCTGCTCCCCCTGCCCTCCCAGAGGATCCGAACCCGATCGACCCGGCCTGGCTCACGCCCGAGGTCATCGACATCGCCCGCGGCATCGTCGACGATCGCGGCTGGCAGGGCCTCATGATCCTCGCCGACGCCCTCGAAGAGGCCGGCTGCGCCCGTCCCGACATCCTCGACCACTGCCAGAACCCCGGCCCCCACTCCCGAGGCTGCTGGGTCGTCGCCGCCATCCTTCAGCACCCTGGCCGGGGCTCTGAGGCCCTGAATAACCCGCGGACGAACCATTGAGCCGAACTCATTTGATCGCAACGTTTCACAATGTGTCCAATTCACAACCCCCTGCGAACCTCCCCCGACTCGCAGGGTAACGACAGGCGTGGCCTGTCCTTGACCCACTGGCGGCCCCGACGATGGCTTATTTCGCGGACCTGACCCCTTATACCTACAACTATGGTACGGAGATCATGCTCAATGTCGGCTGGCTCGGGCCGGGTCACCCGCTACCGCGTGGCCCGGTCTCGATGGCGTTCGCCCACGAACTCGAGATCCTCGCCCAATCCCCCGTCAACCGGACCCGCGGCCAACACATATGCCCGTTCTGCAAGCCTCCCCTGGATGTGATCGAGATGGATCCGAAATACAGGGACGTCTGGGAGATGTTCCGAGCCTGCAATACCGAGATCCACGTACGCGGCGAATCCGGGGTCATCTACTGCGCCCCGACGCTCATCGTCCATTACGTCACCGAGCATCAATACCAACCCCCGGCCGAATACATCGCCGCCGTCATCTTCCACCGCAAGTCGCGCCCGCTAATAATCACCCCGAGCGACGACCAGGCCGATCCATCGCTTTCATCGGAGCGGACTACGATCGACTGAATCGACAAACTCGGCCTATCCGGCCAACGCCATGGCTGCCCGCATCACCGAAGAAGACGTTATGCACTGGTCTCGCTCCCTCGCCTGGGGCGGAGAATACATCGAGGACGAGGTCGCCCTCTTGATCGAGGATCAACTCGACAACGACCCCCTCGACAGAAACGAGATCATCGCGACGATCCGGCGTGCGTGGAGAGAGGTCTTCGCCGTCGACCAGGACGAATAGACCAACAGACTCATATTAGAAAATTTCTTCCGATGACAGCGTTGCTGCCCTCGCACCAAGACCTAGTAGACCGCCACTGACGGCTTGAGGTCTCCAATGCCTCCCGAAAAGAACCGTTGGACCATTCAGAAGTTGATGATAGTGGTCGCTCTGATAACGGTGATCATCTACGGAGTGATGGAGTTCTTTAGGGGGTTCGTCTGGATGGTGAGGGCGGGGTGGTGAGTCGTCTCGCAGCCCTCAAGTCGTCGATGGCGAACCACTAGCCCGGCTGTCCCCCTCACCTCGTCCCCATGACCCCTTGCCATTTCCTGGAAAGCGACATGACTATCGACGCCGTGCTCTTCATGGGGACCGTCTTCGCCTGGTGGGGGCTGATGCTGCTCGCCCCCCTGGTCACGGCCTGGGCCTATTTCCGGAGGTCGAATCGTCACGCGACCGCCGTGGTCTCGCTCTGCCTCTGGTGCGTCCTCGCCGGCGGCGTTGTGATGGGCTCGCTGTGGAGTTGCATCGCCAGGATGACCCAGCATGCTTATGCCGCCCAGCTCCGGGACCTCCCCGAAGGCACGAAACCCGCCGAGATCCAACTCAAGCCGATCGCGGTGGAAACCTTTTTCATCAAGGCGGATGAATTCGTCCAATTCCTCGCCTACACGACGATCCTCATCCCTCTCTTCCTCGCCGCGCGCCTCGTGAAACGGACCCTCCACGAACACTCCGCCCAGCCTTGGAAACCCGTCCCTCAGGAGCCGGACGACGAACTCTTCTCGCCATATGGCCCCTGATTCGACGGATTTCCTTCATTCTCGATGCGATTGCAATTCACGCGGAGAGACGTTGTGCCAGCAGGTCCTCGACCTTCTGCGTCGGCCGCTCGAGGAGTTGCGAGAGCGTGGGGTCGACCGCCGAGAACTCGCCGGCTCGACTCGCGCGGAACATCCCGAGTTGCAGGTCGATGATCGGCTCGGGGAGGCCGCGGGCCGACAGGGCCTCGCGCATGGCGTCGTCGGAGAGCGTCTCCCTCGCGATCGGACGCCCCAGGACGTTCGAAGCGATCGCGGCCAGATCCGCAAGGTCGAGCGCCTCCGAGGCCGTCAAGGGCGGGGTCGGGCCTTCGAATCGGCCTTCATCGAGCAGGATGGCCGCGGCGCCGGCGGCAAGATCCGGGTGCGACGTCCACGACACCTTGCCGTCCTGGGGTAGCCGGATCACGCCCGTCTCGAGCCCCTGTTCCAGAAGGCCGAGCACGCTGCTGGCGTAGAAGCCGTTGCGGAGCGAGGTCCACGCCAGGCCACTCTCGCCCAGCATCGCCTCGGTGGCGAAATGCGTGTGCATCGGCCCGAAGTGGGACCGGTCGCTCGCCCCCATGTGGCTCGTGTAGACGATCCGCCGGACCCCCTTCTCGCGGGCCGCCTCGATGACGGCGCGGTGCTGCGCGATCGGGTCGCCGCCGAAGGCCGCGGCGTTCGACGAGATCATCAGCACCTGCCCCGCCCCCTCGAAGACGCGGCGCAGGCTCTCCCCGTCCGTGTAATCCCCCCGGCGAACCTCCACCCCGAGCCCTCCCAGTTCGGCCGCCTTCTGCGGATCCCGCGTGCTCGCGACGACCTCGCTCGCGGCCACCTTCTCCAGCAGCGAAAGGACGATGGCCCGGCCGAGCTGACCCGTGGCCCCTGTCACGACGATCATGGCTGACCTCCTTAGCGACGGCAAGATATCACCGAAAACAAAATCACGATATCGACGATAGCAGGCCAAGTCCAGTGACCGCCTATCGCCGGAAACACGATTTTGCTATCTTTGATTCATGGCCGAATCAGCGATCCCCGACGAAGACGCCGCGCCCGAGGGGGATGCCCGCTCCCGGATCCTCACCGCCGCCTCGCGCCTGATCGCCGAGGGGGGCCGCGAGGCCGCGACGACCCGCGCCGTGGCGACGGCCGCGGGGGTCCAGCCTCCGACGATCTATCGCCTCTTCGGGGACAAGCAGGGGCTGCTGGAGGCGGTCGCCGAGCACGACCTCGCCGCCTACGTCGCGACGAAGTCCCGGCTCACGCCCCATCCGGACCCCATCGAGGGCCTCCGCGAAGGCTGGGACGCGCACATGGCGTTCAGCCTCGCGAACCCGGGCCTCTTCGCGATCCTCGCGGGCGACCCGCAGTCGGGCGAGGCTTCCCCCGCCGCCAGGGCCGGCCGCGAGGCCCTGAAACGGCGCATGCGTCGCGTCGCCGCCGCGGGCCTGCTGAAGACGAGCGAGGACCAGGCCACGGACCTCTGGCACGCCGCGGGGGTCGGCCTCGCGTTCACGCTCCTCGCCCAGCCCCCCGAGGCCCGAGACCCCGGCCTCTCCCCCTTCATCCGCGAGACGATGCTCTCGGCGATCGCCGACATCTCCAAACCCGCCGCCCGCCGTCGCCCCCAGATCGCCGCCGCCGAGTTGCGTGCCTCGCTCGATTCCCTCGAAAACCTCTCCGCCGGCGAGCGCCTCCTCCTCGGCGAGTTGCTCGACCGCATCGCCCGGTCGGTGTGACCGATTCATCGCGGCCGACTTGCCCCAAACCTCACAAGGTCAGGTCGTACTCCCGAGGCGCTCGCGCCGAGGCCGTCAGCCGCATGCCATCCCGAAGGAGGCCTGCGGCACGAGGCCCCACATCATAGGCTCCTATTTTCTCATACAAGGCTTTCGCACATTTCCTGAACTTCCGAAGCAACCTGCTGGCGTCCCGAGAGTACGACCCCGACGCGAGGCTCCCGCTCAGCAGCACGCTCCCCTCCCAGATCCCCCCGGGGGCCAACACCAGGAAGCCCGGATTCCCCCGCTCGTCGACGCAGTGATGAACGTCATTATACGTGTTGATCGAACGCACGCTGACCGGCGTCCCTCGGTTGCTCACCAGGAACCTCGGGCAACCCACGCCGGAGTCGTCCGTCGCCACCCCGAGGCCGGGGATCATCGCCCCTTCCTCATACGAATCGAGCCCCGCCCGGAATTCCGCCTCGGTGAAGTACCCCATCCGCGAATACTTCAGCGGCGCCTCGGACTCCACGCATTCCAGGAGTTCGAGCAGGTCCTCGCAAGTCGCAAAGAGATGGATAGAGATCACGTCATCATCCTGGTCATTCGACCGGGCCTGGTTCGTCTATCGCACGATCACCAGTCTCGCCATTCGTCCACCCATTCCTCGCCGCCGTCGAGGCCGCAGTCATCGCCGAGTTCGTAGAGGATATCGCAGAGTTCCTCCCGCTCGATCGTGCAGATGAAGCCGTCGTCGAGGTCGTTGTATCTCTCGATGCAACGGCGGAGAATCTCCGAGGCGTCATCCTCGGAACCATCCGGGCCGAGGGCGATCAGGGCGTCGAGGGCGTCGGCGAGGTTCCGCCAGCAGGCCTCACGGACCTCGGGACTGATCGGCCAGTCGCTGAACAGCGATTCCCGCTCGGCCTCGAGTGTCTTGCGGTAGTCTTGAAGCTTCGAAATATCCATGGATGTCATCCCTGGCCTCGCCGATCGATCGACCCCGCGAAGTGTGGCACTCCCGCGTTCCGAAGAATTTCGCACCATCGCGGGTCCGCCTCAAGCCTCCTCCACTCGGAAACGAAAGCCGAGTCCCACGGCCATGTTTCGGAGCTCTGCGGCTTCGGCACGTCCAATGACGGAGTCGAGGCGGAATGGTGAACCGAGGCCCGCGGGTCAGTGCCTTCCGATCTAAAAATCATGACCGTGTTTCCATATTTCGACGCGACAGGTCTCGACCGGCGATCGGTCACCTCGCGCGCGGCAAGCCGGCGAACAGGAACAGGCTACTGACGGATCGCAAATGGGCCATGTCGCGCTCGGCCTGCTGGGTGCCCTGCCCTGGCCTGGTGGCGGCTCGGCGGCGATATCGATATTGGGGGAAGAACGAGGCGAAGAAGAGCGCCGAGACCAGGGTCTTCGGCAGCGACGGCTCGGCGCCCCAGCGTGCCCTGGCCTCCGACAGGAGCTCATCGAACCGCCGGACCCAACCGGGCGGGAAGGTGCCGGCGTCGAGCAGATGCCCGCTCGGGTCTCCCGATCCGAGGCAGTGGTCGTACAGGCGTCGCTCGATGGGATCGTTCGAGGCCTTGGTTTGGGGCATGATCGGCTCCGCATTCCCATGGCTGAGGCGGCCCTGATATCGCGAACCGGCGGTCCTCCTTCGGCACGTCGCGAGCGGTCCGCGTGGCCTGCCTCTCTCGAAGATAGACAGGCCCACGCCCCACCAAGTTCGGCCCGGCCCGCGCAGGCCGAGCATTGGCCGATGCTTGTGGGATGGAATGGATGTGCGGGCCGGCGGCGGGGTGAACTCAGAGGGTGCCGGGCGGGCGAGGGATGACGGCGGTGGCCAGGCATTTGCGAAGCCAGGGGGTGAGCTGGAAGTGGCCGACGGGCGTGACGAGGCGGTAGGCGGGGTTCGGCGTGTATTCGCCGATCGACCCGCCAGCGACGCTGTAGGACCCGATGATGTCCTCGGCCGGTATCTCGGCGTCGACATCGGGCGAGCGCTGATCGATGACGGCCACGGCCTGCTCGGGGACCTCGCGGGCGAACTCGACGAGCCCCGGGTCGAGATAATGGCGGCAGACGAGGTGGATCACGTCGACGAAGCTCGGCTGCGGGAGGAAGTTCTCGACGTCGATCGCCCCCTCCGAATCGGCCAGTACGCCGCAGATGCTCCCATTGGGCAGGCCAAAGCGCGTGACGAGGTCGGGCGACCACCACGTGACCACCGCCACGGGTTCCGGCAAGGCCCTGCCCCCATCGCGAGCCCAATCGAGGGAGCCGGCCGGCACCTCCTTCGCATCGACCCGGCATATGGATAAGCAAATTTGATCCGGGACGTCCGCCATGAAATCCACCGACTCCGAGAGGGCCACCCGGGTTGCAAGGCGATCGACCCTTCGCCCCTGATCCGAACCCGCACTCGACCGAATCAGGGCTCGCCTTGCCTCGCCGCCGGCCTCGATTTCCTGGTCCACAGTCAGGTCGAGATTATCCTCAAGTCGCCTCCTCGACGCCAGGCGCAGTGGGCTATTGTCAACGTCGACACGTCCGGTCCCGCAGAACGTCGGACATCGCACGCGTGGGCGGTATCGAGCCCTCGACGCGTGGAGGCTCAGCCCTGCAATCTCCGCATGACGATCGGATAGCAGGCCTCGCAGAGTTCGATGTTGGAGGTGATTTCGTCTGACCAGTAAGAGTCCCCCTCCTCGATCCTGGCCCAGCAGACGTCGCAATGCTCGTGATCCCACCCACCTTCGATGATCTCACCGCAGTTCGGGTCGTAGGGCTGACCTCGATAAGGCGTCGAGGACTCCCACTCCTCGTCCGAACCGGCCCAGTACAGCAGACTGTCATACGGGTGGAATATCTTCCGGACGAACCGGGATTTGCGATAACTTTCCCAGGCCTGCTCGGATACGAGTTCGAACCTGTCGATCGGCTCCATCATCATCGTCCTTTCTACGAGACCTGTTACTCTAGAATACTTTCAGTAGATCGGGCCAATCCGATCCATCCTTGCCGACCCTTTGGTCATCGAGCATTGAAGAAGGTCGTGGACAGCCCGGCCCTGCTGGTTCGGCCGAAGAAGTCGATGACTTCTTGCTCAGTTCGTACGGCATAGGCTCCCGGTCCCGGAGGGCTGATCTCGAAGATGGAAATCACCGGCTCTTCACCGGAAGCCCTCGGGCCGCTCCTCACGCGCCGACTCTTGCGCTGCGTCGAATAGATCTTGGTGAAGGTCGTTGGATCGGTGACGCTGACGACGACATCCACCCGATAAGTCAGCCCCTCAGGAATCCAGGAACCGGGCCAGCATGTCGCGGACACCTGCATCCGGAAGGGCAGGCCGACGTCGTATGTGGGCATCGCGGGGGTCTTCTGAGGAGGTTCCCCCGGGGCGGGCCTGCACAACACCGTGGAGCCAAAGCCCTTTACGCTCTTCGGGTGCTGATAGAGCCAGAGGAGCTTCTGGCAGGCCGGCAGGACATACGCGAGGCAGAGCGCGAGCAGTGCGACCGCGGCCATCAGCCAGCGGAGGGAAAGGCGAAGTCGCGGCATTTTCATCAGTCAAACCTCGGGATTTATCGGAAACACTTAGTTTCTTATCACTGCATTACGATCATCGTTACTGCGAACCGATTACCGTCTCGCCGGACTCAGATCCATCGGAATATCGCGACTTGCATCTTCCTGGACCTCTTCATGATTCGCCCGCGAAGGCCGACTCATCTTCCAGGCCACGGATGAAGGCTTCGAAGTTGTCGGCGACGTGGACGATCTTGTAGTCCGACTCCTGGTCGACGTGGACGACGCGGGGCTCGCCGGTCGGGCCGCATGCGCGATAGTCGAGGCAGATCATGTCGTGGCCGGCGGAGGGGCAGTCGGCGAAATAGATGCCGATCTCGGGGTAGCCCCACTCCTCGACCCAGAAACGGCTCCCGACCTCGCCGCAGAGCGAACTCGGCTTGTCGCGGCCGATGGAGAAGATGCCGGTGATGGCGATGTGGTCGTGGGCCCACGACGTCGCCTCGAGGGTCCGATGGTCGGTGCGCCGGGGGATGCCGCCGTTCTGATGCCTCATCAACTCGACGTAAGCCGCCGGCAGCTTGTAGCCGAGCTTCCGCTCGACGGCCGCGACCATCTCGTCCGTCACCGGGACGTCGACGTACTCCTTGAGGGCATATTCCGAGGGCACCCAGAAGCCGGCGATGTCGAAGTCACCGAAGATTTTGCTCATACTCGCACCTCATAGAAAACGACGCATGAATTGTCAATCAATGGTCGGGTTCAATCCCGGCCGCCGGCCTGCTTGATGATTCCAATCATGGTTCGGATCAAGGTTTCATCATTCATTCTCATGCGTGAGATGCCGGCGTCTTCGAAGGCCTGGAGGACGTCGTTCTCCGACCGGATCCGGGCCAGGACCGCGCGAGCGTGGCCGAGTGGGGTGATGCCCTGGCGGTCGCGCAGGTTCACGTCCGCCCCCGCGGAGATCAACGCGCGGAAGGCCGCGAGACGCGGTTCGGCCTCGTAGGGGATGTGGATGAGGATCGAGTAGTCGAGGGCCGAATGACCGCCATTATCCTGGCGGTTCACGTCGGCCCCCGCCGCCAGCAGTAGCTTTATCACGTCGACCCAGCCGGACGCGAGCATCAAGGGTGTCGCGCCTTCGGGGGTCCGGGCTTCGACGTCGGCCCCGGCCCGGAGCCATTCCTTGACTTCCTCCGGCATGGCCCCGCTGCAGGCGATGTGGAGGCCATTGAGCCCGTCCTTGCGGCGAGCCTCGACGTCGGCCCCGGCCTCGGCGAGCAGGCGGAACTGCTCGCGGCGGAGCGGCCACATCGCATGCATCAGCGCCGTCTGGCCGACATCATCGGCGACGCTGGGATCCGCCCCTGCCTCGAGGCGTCGTCGTAGCTCGTCCGGCGAAAGGTGCTTGAATATGATCCACGGCTTCCTGTCCCGCTTCTCCGCCGTCCCGGCCTCGGCGGGCTCCGCAGGGGCGAGCGGGTCGAGGACCTCGGCGGCGGAGAGGTCAAGGTCGTCGACGAGCGTGCGAGCGTGAGAGGGTTCGGCTTCGACCTCGGCGATCTCGGGTCGGGCCTCCGGCTCACCGAGGCTCTTCCGGTATTCTTGCAGTTCCCATCGCAGGGTGCCATCGTTGCCGGAGAGGCGATTCTTCTCCAGGAAGCCCTCGGGCATCATCACGGCGATCGCCCGGCTGAGGCCGGGGTCGAAGGTCTTGGATTCTCCAGGCTCGGCGGAGTCGTCCACCCGCAGCGGCAGCATGAAGGCTTTCTGGACATCCGTTTGAATGTTGATGGTTCGGCCGCTCGCGAACTGGATCTTCGCGAGCAGTCTCGGATAATCATCGGTCCAGCCGGATTCGTAGTGCCGACGTAACACCGGCTCCGGGAAGTCGAATCGGGCGAAGTCGAGTTGCGGGACCCGAGGCTTCGCCAGGGCCTCGAGCAAACGATCGACGAGGTCGGCCGGCATCTCATCCGTCGACTCCCCTGGCATCCATTCGCGGAGGTATCGCCCCCCTCGACGCGTGATGACCAGCCTCGCCGATTGACGCGGCGGGTGTGCGAACCCGATCCAGAGTGAGTTGATTTCGATGCGTTCCACTTCGTCGCGGGACATCATCTCGGGCCCTCTCGTCGAAACCCGCCTCCCACTTGAAGATTCCTCCCCGAGATTCTCCCCGAATGGTCGAGGTCTCGCCAACCCGGCGTACCGGGATACGTCGAGTGATCGACATGCCGCGTCGCCGTCAGGCTTTGTGTCAAGGGGCTCGGGGCGTCGCGGAGTCGAAAATCCCTCGCGAAGCGTGTCGTAGGCCGTTTTTTCGGCTCGGGCAAGAGTTGCCGGGGCGGAAGGTCGATGAAGTACAGGAAGAGTCGCGAGGACGGGCGTCGGCGGATGGCCCGTCCTGCCCGGAGCGGCCGGATTCGAGGCCCAGGCGGGTCCCCCACGCGCCGAAAATGAGGGAGCGGCCCGCCGGCGCGCCAAGGTTCTTGACCCGCACGAGAGGAATGTCGCGATGCGCACGCGAGCTTACCGACCCGAGGCCCCCCGCAGCCTGGAAGATCGCTCCTTGTTATCGGGTTTCGGGGGCCCGGCAGCCGACCCGGTGGTCATGACGAGCCGTCAGCTCGACACGATCCTCGAACAGGTCCGCCTGAACTTCCAGCTCTACGCCGAGAACGGCAACGTCCCGCGCCTCCGCGAACAGCTCCAGATCGCGGTGAAAAACGTCCCGTTCGGCCGGATCGACGGCCTCGGCATCAGCTTCAACGCCATCGTCCAGCGCATGCGCCGCGAGCTCAACGCCCGCCAGCTCTTCCACCCCGTCGCCCAGGCCTCCAACCGCGCCGTCGCCGCCGTGAACGTCGAGGTGCAGAACCGCGTCGCGTCGGGCGACCTCGTCGTCGACTGATCGGCGCCTTCAAGGCAAGAGGCCCCGTCCGATCCGGGGCCCAGATCCTCCTTGCCCGCGTGGCGAAGCCCCCGACGCCCCGCGGACTGATCCGGCAGGGTGGCCACGAGCCCGCCACAGCCACAGCCGGGGCTCATCCTGCTCCCCTGCCTTCCTCCTTTGGCATTACGCCAAATCCACCTCTCCCCCCCATGTCATTCAGTACGCTCTCGACGAGTACACGGGATCTCCGCGACAATCCCGTGAAACGGCGATGGCAGAAGCATTGACTTGCAACCGACGACAGAGCTATCGCACCAACGTCTCGGGGATTCACTCGTGATCAGCGGCCACGCATATCCGTGTTTCATCGAACACAATCGAATCGAACTAGATCGTTGATGTCCCGTGGCTTGGTCGGAGTTGACCGTTGCAGTGTGCAAATCCTGCGGCGACGATGATTCAATAGACTGTGAGCGGCGTCGGATGGTCTCATCTGCGCGGTCATGCTCATCGATGATCTGAATAGCTTGCAGGGAGTTTTGCGATGAAAAGCCCCTCGCCTTCCCTCGAAGACCTTGCCAAGCGTGTGGCTCAACTGGAGAGAGAGCGACGCTACACGCGAGCGATCGGCCTCCTGATCCTGCTAGGTGCCGTCGCCTTGCCGGCCGCTTTCGCCACTCCGGTCGATGGGGTGAAGTCGATCTTGGCCGAGCGATTCATCTTCACGGACAAGGAAGGTAAGCAGCGAGGAATGCTGGGGGTTGAAAATGACGGCTCACCGGTCCTGATATTCTCGGATCGGCAGGGGAAACAACGACTCGTACTTGGTGTCAGGGCCCAGGAGGAATATCCTACGATTTCGCTCCTGGATCAGGATGAGAAGGATCGTGTCAATCTCATGATCACTCCCCAGAAGCACCCGGCGCTTTACTTCCTCAGCGCCGAAGAGCAAACGAGGCTCCTCCTGCAGACACAGCCCGATGGGTCGCCGAGCCTCTGCCTCTGCGATCCGAAAGGCGACGCTCAGTGCATCCTCCAGACCCTGCCGGACGGATCCTCGGGACTGAGCTTCTATGACGACGAGCAAGAGGTCAAGTTCCGATCGGGACGCCTCAACATGGGCCTCTCCCCCAAGGGGATTCCTTCCTTGCGGTTCCTCCGGAAGGACGGGACCGTCCAGTCCGATTTGCCCAATCCCTGAACTTCGTCGCCCGCACTCGAATATCAAAGCGAGCATCCCCGACGGCGACCATCATCGATCCATAGCCAAACATTATGTCATATTTCTAAGATCTTTGGTTAATCCAATCCATAATGCCCGGGGCGCGGAGTGGGGTTCTTGCATTCTCGCGCGGTGGGCCGCATAGCTCCGAAAGAGAGCAACGATGTCGATCGACCGTGCGGACTGGCACTTCAACGGCGACTTCCCGTCGGACTTGCCGCAAGAGAACGGCGGCACGCACATCGGGATGTTCCTCGCGTGGATCATCCTGAACGGGTTCCAGGGTGAGTCGCATAAAGAGGATTTCCCCCAGGAGTTGGAAGCCGTACGGGCCAGGGAGATGACCGGTCGCGAGTTCCTGTTCAAGGTGTGCGACGGCAAGTTCTGGGAGGAAGACCTGAACGAGGAAGGCAAGGCCTTCGCCGCCGCCTATTACTCGGGCGAGGGTGGCGAGGGATATGGCGCCTATATCCAGGATTATGAACGGCTTTTGACGGCGGGATTGCCATCGATCTATCACGTCGAGGATACGTGGTCGAACTATGACATCATCGCCCCGGTCATCAGTCGACGCCATGCCGAATGGCGAGCGTCAAGCTCGGGATGAGGCGATTCATCCGCCTCGGCCGGCGATGGTGACCTGATGCGAAGCCATCGGGCCATTGAGATCGGACGACATATTGCGATCGTCACCCCTCCGATCATTGCCTCGCTCGAGTTGAGGCGTTACGGCGTCGAGGATGCGGCCAGGCTCCTCGAGTTGGTCTCCGGCTGGAAATGAGGCGACGTCGATGTCGTGAAAATGGAGACAAATTTGGGGGAAGACACAGATTTCAGAATTAAATATATCGTCCATTTCAACCGGGAGAATTGCAGGCGTCTCCTCGACGAACTTCGATCGGTCATCGAGGGACATTGGCGGCAATATCGCGATGAATGGAGTGCAGCGTCCCCCGAATACCCGATCGAGGTCGAGGCTCGGCTCGCTGAGCTTGTCACCGCCAGGATGGAGTCCATCGAGGCTCGCGGGCGTTTCAGGTATTTCCATGCGTTCTCCTTTTCTTTCTCGCCCCTATCCACGCACGCCCCGACTCTGTTCATCCGGTGTTCGGAGGATGACACCCTCTCCGTGATGATCACGGTGCCACGATGGATCTCGCACGAGATTCGCGGGCAAAGAGAGTTGGATCGCATGTATTGGGAATGGGACACGATTTGCAGGAACCGAGGGGAAAATCCGCCAGAAAGTCTCGGACCAGACATAGATCATCCGAGCCATGATTCATGGTACGCCACGCAAGTATTCCTCGGCGAAACTGATTCTGTCTGGCCTGAAAATCGGGAATGCTTGAGGAATATCATCGGGTGCCTCGAGGGGATCTTCGCCATTCGCGAGTTCGAGATGGATCCGCGATTGCAGTCCGAACTCGATTCACCAGATGCATCAACTTGACGGCCCTGAGCCACTCACACAGCATCCTTATCATTTCATGACGGCTTCCCCTTGATATGGCTGATAAAGTCCTTGCCATCATCCGCGAAACGATGCTCCACGAGAATATCCTCGAGAGCATGGAATTCCGGCCCGGGACTGGCGAGGTGGTCCTCCGGATTACGCAGATCAATGACCGATCCGCCTGGCCTGATTATGAATTGACGCTGACGTTCTCCGAGGTCCGCACTTTCACCGTCACGAGATCCGGGTCGTTCGATCGGCTCGGCGATGAGATTCTGAGCTTCGAATGTCGGGCCGAGAGCGGGTACTATGAGGCGATGATAGGCGTCGGCGTGGGATTCGCGGAGTGGTCGGTGCAGATGACATTCAACGGCCTACGATATCAGCGAAGGCCTGACAGTCCAGCCACTTGATATTAGCTCGGGGTTGATGACGCGAGCCCCTGATGAGGCGGAGGCGTTGACCGAACCCTAAAGATCCCAGAGGGAGATGGCGACGTAGCCATAAGGGACGGCGACGGCGATCCAGGCGGCTCCGAGGAGTCGGCCGAGGCGGTCGAGCCAGGTGGGCTCGGGGACATAGCCACGGCTGACGATCATCGTCGACCAGCAGCAGGAGACGACCACGCCGACTTGCATGCTGACGAAGAGGGCAAGGCCAAAGACGTGCGAGGTCTTGGGGATCGCTCGATCCGTCAGGAGCCAGTGCAGCAGGGCGACCGCGAGGGAGAGACCGATCACCGTCGACGCGGCAAGGCTCGCCATCGCCCCGGGTTGCCGGGTGAATCGACGCCGAGACGGTCGAGGCGCTCGCAAACGCAACAGCAAGCAGCCAAAAGTCCACGACGCCAAGGTCGGAAGGACCAGCGCAATGCCGAGTTCGACGGAGAGATTCACGAACTCCTCGAACGAACACCCGCCAGAAGACAGCGTCCTGATCATCCTCCAGAGCGATGTCGGCCCGGCAACGTCGACCGCCTTCCGGCTCAGGGAGAGGCCCGTCGCCGTCGCCGCGACCAGGATCATGCCGTCGGCGAGGCCGAAGGGGCGCGAGCGACTCGACCTCGATGAAGAGGGGCTCGCGGCCGGTGAGGCTCCCGCGTCGTTGTGGGTTTGGCTGCGCGGATCGTCGGCGGGGGGCTCGGTACTCATGCCGATCGTTTTAACCGACGAGTGGATGGGGATGCCACGGGTTGGCGGACCCGGGCTCGGGATTCGGAGACGGCCGCGTGTTAGCCTGTCCATGAGGCAGGGCGGCGAATCGAGCCGGCGAGGCGATCGCGGGGCGGGCCGACGATTCGTCGTAAGTGTCCGATTCGCAACGGGTGCGGCCGAGGATGAGGCGGCCGGGAGGCTCGTCGCGAGAAGAATTCGCGGGGCGGGCCGAGGAAAAAACGATTGGCGAGGACGGGACGTGACACTAAGCAGGTCTTCACGGGTCTCGAGGACGACGCGTGATGGGTCACGAATGGATTTCGAGGCGGCGACGGGCCGGGCGAGATGGCGGACCTGACGGGCCGGGGTGAGCCCTGGATTTTCGGCGACAACGACGGGGGATTCGAGTCGTGACGAGCGGACCTTCTCAGATCGCGAGCAGGAGCCTGACCGTCTTGTTCGAGTCGGGGACGGTCGTCGGCCTCGGCGACCACGAACTCGTGGCACGGTTCGCGGCCCGGAACGACGAGCACGACCAGGCGGCCGAGGCCGCCTTCGCCGCGCTGGTGACGAGGCACGGGCCGATGGTCTTCTCCGTCTGCCGCGCCACGCTCGGCGACCGGCACGAGGCCGAGGATGCGTTCCAGGCCACGTTCCTCGTGCTCGCAGGACGGGCGGGCTCGATCCGGTCGAGGCGGTCGGTCGGCCCCTGGCTCCACGGCGTCGCGCTGCGGGTCGCCTCGAGGGCCAGGGCGAACGCCTCGCGACGCAGGCTCCACGAGCGGAGGCGCACCGAGATGGCCGCAAACGAGGGCGTCGGCGCGGGCGCCGGGATCGACGGCGACGTCGCCCGCGCGATCCACGAGGAAGTCGGGCGGCTCCCGGAGCGGTTCCGCAAGGCGGTCGTCCTCTGCTACCTCGAAGGCCGGACCCACGAGATGGCCGCCGAGGAGCTGGGATGCCCCGTCGGGACGATCCGGAGCCGCCTGGCGGCCGCCCGCGAACGCCTCAAGGGCGCGCCTAACGCGGAGGGGCATCGCCTCGGCCGCGCCGCTGGAATGGCTCGTCGCGTCGTCGGCCAGGCTCGCGGCCTCGTCGTCAACGGCCCTGCCTGCGGGCCTGGCCGAAGGCGCCATCTCGGGGGCCATGCGGATCGGACTCGGACCCGAGGCGCTGGCCGGGACGGTCTCGGCCGGCGCCCTCGCCTTGATGGAAGGAAGCCTCACTCACATGCTCATAAAACGCTTCATGCTCCTGGCGACGACGGCCCTCGCGGCCGGCGTCGCGACGGCCGGCGTCGGCCTCGCCTCATACCGCGGCGGCCAGGGCCCCGCGCCCGCGAAAAATAAGGCCGAAGGAGCCGGGGACGTATTCCCTAACAGGCAATTCGCGGACGTGGTGACGCGCGTCGGCGCGGCTCCGAAGGATGCGCCTCGGGGGATAGAAAACGAGATCACTCCTATTGCTAAAGCGAACCCCAACGCCCGGATCAAGCCCGAGCCGGCGGATCAGGCTCGGAATGCGGAGGGTCCGACCCCGGCTCTCTACGCCGCGGCACAGGAGCCGAAGGCCGAGCCAAAGTCGGATTCGCCCGCCGCGCCGGAGGCCGCGAAATCCCTTACATCCCCGCGTCAGCGAGAAAAGCCGAAGGAGTGGCGGGGCGTGGTGCTCGGCCCCGACGGCCAGCCGGTGACCGACGCCATCCTCGTGGCGGGAGCCTTCGACGTCGGGCGATCGGGCCACCAGATCCTCAAGATTGATGCCCAGGGGCGGTTCGCCTGGACCTTGCCCGAGGATGCGGATTATACCTGCCTCGTCATCTACAAGAAGGGCCTGGCGGCCGATGTCCTCGCGGTCCCTGCCGATGCATTGGCGAACCCGCTCGACCTGAAACTCCGCCTGGGCAAGGCCGAACCGTTCCGTGCGAGGCTCGTCGACGAAGGCGGTAAGCCGTTGGCCGCGGCGAAGGTCCGTGTGACCACGATGTCGTCCGCCACCGAGACGAAGCACGGCTCAGGCTCGAGGGTCAGCATGAGCTTCGAGCGCGTCCCTCGGGAAGTCGTGGCAGGGAGCCCGGTCGAGGAGCTATTCACGACGACGACCGGCGCCGACGGGTCGTTCACGTTCGAGGCGATCCGACCGCAAACCGGCCTCAAGCTGGAGGCGACTGATGCGGGAGGGAAATTGCGGCGGATCAGGGCGAAGTCGGACTCCCCCGCGTCGATCCAGATGTCGTTGGAAAGCATGGGGTTCTCCACCGCGCAGCCTGGCGAAACGACCAAGCTCGTAGCGGTCCCGGCTGCGAGGATCTCCGGGCGAGTCGTCTCGACGCTCCCCGAAGTCGGCCTGACCGGGCTCAAGGCTGGTTATCAGTCAAGTCACCCGCCGGGGGCGCCCATTACGTCGGGCAACACCGGGGCGGACGCCATTGTCGACCCCGAGGGCCGGTTCGCCTTCGACGGCCTTGCCGAAGGGACGGTCAACGTCTTCGTCCGCGGGAAAGGCGAGAACAAGACCTGGACCTACCGCGCGGCCAAGGACGTGAAGTTGACCCCGGGCTCGACCTCCGAAATCACGCTCGAGATCATCCGCGGGGTCGAGGTCGAGGGGACGGTCGTCGCCAAGGGGACGGCCACGCCCATGGATCAAGCCGAAGTCGGAGTTTATGGGCCGTTCCGACCCAAGTCCGGTGCGATGACGACCGGCGCGATGACGGATGCGAAGGGTCGCTACCATTACCTCCTGCCTCCGGGGGAGACCTACTTCTACGTCATGGGTCCGCCGGAAGGGTACACGACGATTGCGGACGAGGGCTCCAGCCGCACCGTGAAGATCCCCGAGGGGGCCTCGCGCTTCGAGGTCCCGCCGCTCGAGGTGGTCCCCGCCGTGACGGTCCGGGGCAAGGTGATCGATACGGCCGGGGCGCCGGTCGTCGGCGCGAAGATCATCGGCGTCTGCCAGGGGAATATCTGTGAGTACCTCAAGGGAGGCGAGGCCACGACCGACGCCAAGGGGGAGTTCCGACTGCCGGTCGGAGCCTACAATACCGTCGCGGCCGACACGCTCGCGAGGTTGCGAGTTCGCCTCGGCGACGGCAGCGAGCAGGATGCCGCCATCGTCCCGGGCAAGGATGGCGAGGTCTTGGTCAAGGTGGCCGTCGTCGATAAGAACATGAAAGAGATCAAGGGCCCGACCGAGATCGCGCCGGAGGAACTCGCCGGGGTCGTCGTGGACGCCGACGGCAAGCCGATCGAAGGGGCCGAGGTCGACGTCTGGTCCTGGTATCCGGGCAACGAGGCGAAGACCGACGGGAAGGGGTTCTTCCAGGTCAAGGGCCTCGACAAGGGGAGCCGGGTCGAGGTCATCGTCAGCAAGCCCGGGTACACGCCGCAGCTCTTCCTGACCCAGCCCACCGGGGCGCCGAACTGGGTCGTGGCCCTGAGTAACAAGACGTTCTTCGAGGGCCAAGTCACGGGCCCCGACGGCAAGCCCGTCGCCGGTGCCCTGCTCCGGGCCAATCGCGGGCCGAAGGAGATGGATGGCGGGCGGATCACGGGAATCTGGACCGAGGCGACGACCGACGCCGAGGGTCGCTACCGGATGTATGCCCAGGCCGATGCATATGACATACAAGTGCGCGTCCCCGGCGTCGGCGTGGCGAGGCTCCCCCAGACGCCGCTCGAGGTCGACGAGGCGAAGCACCTCGACATCCGCCTCGAACCCGGCGTGGCCTTCCGCGCGAAGCTGGTCGACAGCCTCACGGGCGAACCCGTGCCGGGGGTCCGGCTCTGGCACAGGCAGCACAACGGGATCGAGGGGCGCTCGGGCAAGGACGGCGTCGTGGAGATCGCCGGCATGATGCCCGGTCGGTTCAATTTCCAGGTGGATGGAGAAGGCTACGCACGCTGGTGGTCGGAGGAGGCGGTCAGCGAGTGGAGCCGCTTCCAGATTCTTGATGGGCCCTACGGTCGCTGGCAGCGGAATTTCGACGAGCTCGACTATGACCTCAGGGTCGGCATGAAGCCGGTCACGATCGTCGTCGAGCGAGGTGTGACGGTGAGCGGCCGGGTCCTCGACCCTGCGGGCAAGCCGGTCGTCGGCGCCACGGTCGCCCCGGCCCTCACGGGCAGCGGCAACTCCCTGACGGGCGACACGCGCTTTAGCGTCGCGACCGGCGAGGGGGGCCAGTTCAAGGTGGTCCTTCCGGCGAGCGGCGAGCGCGACTACAACCTCATCGCCCACGACGGCAAGTACGGCGAGTGGCGGACCTGGGCCAACGGGGTACTCCCGCCCATCCGCACCAAACCCGGCGAGGAAATCCGCGACGTGGAACTCCACCTCACCGAGCCCGCCAAAATCCGCGGCCGCGTGACCGACTCCGCGGGCCATCCGGTCGCGGAGACCGAAGTCCAGGCCAGCTCGACCGACGGCGCCGAGAACCGCTATTACGTCCCGACCGCCAGGACCTCGGCCGACGGCAGTTATGAGCTGAAGTTCATCCGCCCCTGCGAGCAGTTCATCCAGGTGGCCCCCTTCTGGCTCGACGCCCGGAACGCGCCCGCGAGCAGCAGCCGCATCCTGACCCTCACCAAAGGCGAGGTTCAGGAGGGCGTGAACTTCGAGGTCGCGAAGGCCCCGGGTTCGAAGTGACGCCAGGCGACGACGGGCCTTGCATCGGCCTCGCAAGCCTTCACGAGCACGCCGACTGCCGGCGTGCTCGTGGCCCTTGGTTTATGATATAATCATCACATCTATTTTCATGGACGCGATTCTCTTCCCGCTGGGTTTCGTGACCTCGGTGGCGTCTTGTCTCTCATTTCGGGCGGCCACGCCGGGCAAAGTGTGGCTGGCGTTCCGGCGCATTGCAACATCCGGGGCTTGAAGGATTGCCATGGTGACGCGGGAGGCGAGTTACGCGCTATCGGTTTTGCTGGCCTTGATCCTCTGGCTGTTGATTGGAATGATCTCGCAACGCGGCGGATGGAGCAGCCAGCTTTGCGGATTTGAGCCGTTCGATCTCCAGTTCGAGTTTCAGGAGCTTGGCCTGCGTTTCCAGGAGGCTCGTGAGTTCATTCACTTCGGCCTGGGTCAGCTCGCCTCGCCTGGCTTTTTCCTTGAGCTCGGTCAATGGGTTCAAGGCATCGTCGGTGGAGGTGCTGTTGCTGCTGAGGACGACCAGGACCCCATCCCTGATGCATGGCTTGAGGCCAATTTGTTCGAGGCCGATTCGAATGATGACGTGAAGAGGTATATTTTCTAGTTCGATGTTGGAGATGGAGGCGTCTAGCGTTCTTTCGGCCTCCTGTAACCCAATGGGATCAACATAGATCGGGATCCCGTTCGGCAGGTCTTCGCCCTGGGTCTGGGTCCTGATGAATTGCAGGAACTCTCGTAGGATCACTTCATTGGGGAATTGGGCCGTGACCCGGGTGTTCAGCCTGGAGTTGATGGCCTCGTTGCGTCGGTCGGTCTCGGGGTCGCGATGTCCGATGACGCGGATCGGGCTCGGCTTCCGCCCGATGACGCTCGATTTCGGCGACTGAACATCAACACGAGGGCTTTCACCGACCTGGCCCGATTTGGCCGGGGTTCCGGTCGCGAGGACGGGGGCGAGGCCTCGGAATCACTTTGAAATGTCGCAAAGGAGGCGGGTCGGACACAACTTTCTTCGGATTTTGTCCATTCCCAGGTGGGAAGCGATCGGCGCACGGGGATGTCGGTGACAGGCGGCCTTCGAGGATCATGGATCGGATCCGGGGCTTCGGGGCGTGGTCGGCGGGATATGCAAGGGCTCGACCCCGGGGGGCCGGCCGAGGAAAATGGAGGGCGAGCACGGAACGCGGATGGGGCTCCTGCCCAGAGGCGTCGCGAGGTTGATGGACGTGGTCGAGCCACGACCGGGCGAGAGGCTGAACGGCGAGGGCGTCGGCAGCCCTGGGAGGCGGAAGCCGATGAGCGACGAAAAGGACACGCAACGTCCCGAGGCGGATGCCGAACTCGAACGGGAGGTCCGCGAGGAGCGCAAGTTCAGCCTGGAGGAGGCCATCGGGCGGATGGCCGGCCCCGGCGCCTTGAAGGGGGAGTCGCCGGTCCCTCGCATGCAACAGGCCGAGGTCGAGATCGGATCCTGGCTCAGGAGCCACCTGGCGGACAACGCCGGGGCCTTGCAGGTCGTCTTGCTCCGCCAGGTCGAGGGGAGCGAATCCCTGCTCAACAACTTCGATCGGCCAATGCTCGTCCTGGCCGCCTTCTGCCGGCGGATCCTCGACTCGGTCTACCTCCTGGAAGAACTCGTTCGCGAGACCGACGCCGAATGGGGGCGCCTGATGGGCGAGCGGCCCTACTTCGATGCGAAGGGCTCCCCGCCCGATCCCGACGACCCCTACACCATCGAATCCGTCCGCAACGCCCTGGCCGGACTCCTCGAGAAACTGGCCGCATCGACCTCCGGCCCTGGATGACGGATCGACGGGGGCCGGCCGGGCGCGGCGTGGGGTTGCGATGCACGCCCGCTCCCTGAATTCGCGGCCCGCGCCCCTTGGACAGGGTGCCATCCAGGAGGACGTGGATTCCGCCGTTCGCGCCCCCTATCCGGATGCCCGCCGGCTAGACCTCGGTCGACTTCTCCATCGACAAATCCCACCGCCTCTTATGGCGACGAGCGAACGAACTTAGCATCAAGTTGGAATCAAAATCTGATTCTCTGGAAGACGCCAACCTATCGCGCGTGGCCGAGGTTATGAGCAATCAACCAACTGCCGCCAATGCGTCGGAAATGCACTGGAAAATATCGCGGGAGGTAAGAAGCGACATCACGCTTCTCGGCTTCCTTGGCATCCGGCACGGGACGTCTGTCGATCCAATACCCCGAAGCCTTATCCCCCTCGATCCGGATATCCTCGCTTCCGAGCAACCTACCGTATCCCTCAGGCGCACCCTGGAGCTGCTGGAAGCAATCGTCCAGGAATGCGGGGATGTCGCCAACCCGTTTCCGGAAGACCTCGGTCATCCAGGCAGCCGCCGTTTCCGCGTCGTCTACGGGCGGATTCCCCAAGGTCTCGAGAAACTCCTTTGCTTCCTTGGTTCGCACGAACTGGCCGGGAAAGTCGCTTGCGTCGATCAGCTTGAACTTGAGGTGGTTCTCGATAACCCCAATCAATTCGGGGCACTTCCTCCCGCCCGACACCGCGACGAAGAGCAACTCCCGGATGACGGCCCCTTGCGATGCAGGCGTCAGGCAACGGGCCCATGCCCGCCAATCCTGCTTGGCCACGGCGAGGTTGTTCGCGGCCACGACATCGTACGGGGATGCGAAGGCTTTCTCAGCATCCCGAGGCAAAACAACCTCTACCTTTGGGGGCCGTGTGACGGGGAGCAGGCAGTCGGGCGGCAAGAGCTGAGCGAGCCGTTCCGAGGTCGTGGCGGGTGGCCAATCCAGCTTTCGCATCGGGAGGAGGCGGAGGCCCTCTCGCCCCAGTTCCTCGCGGACGATTGCCAGCAGTCGATCGGGCAAGCCGGGATCCTTACTGCACCAGGACATCCAAACGAACACGCGCGGATTGTCGGTCCTCCAGGTGACGCCCCCTTTATAAAGGCCGCTAGAGACATCCCCGTCAACGCCCTCCCTGGTGACATTAATAAGAACAGAAACACGCCCAGGGCGAGTGATCGATACCGCGTCGCCCTTCGTCGGGATCTCGATCCGATCGTCGGTAGGCGCTTCTATGGCCCGTCGATAGCCTTTCGGCATTCCCACAGGGTCGACAAAGTCGATGGGATGGATCGGCACACTCGCCAAATGCTTCAGAATGCGATCCTCGGCGGCACGATGCTGGATACTCCGCAATGCGCGTTCAATCGGCGGAAGGGCCCTCGACATCTCCTCTCCCACGGCCTTCTCGGCGTCACGCGTCTCTCGCTGCACGACCGGTCCGACTGCGGGGTCATCCAGAACCTGCGCCGGGGCCGACTGGCAGACGAGAAGGACGAACATCGAGCATGCGAAGAATCCTGAAAAGCGAGCACGGGGGGGAAACATCGCAAACCTCCTGTTTGATGCAAGTCTCTGCCACTGCGGAACATCCCAGTTCCTATGACCGGCTCTCTACTCCTGCGGCGTGTTTGCTTTTTCAGCCTCGAATCATCCAATTCAATACCTTCCAGCCCGTTTCAATGCAACCACGATTCCACGCGACTCGGCTCTAAATCGCTGGGGAATACAAGGTTGGAAAAAGGTGCAGGGAAGATACTCAGGCCAGAAAATGACTCTGGGTGATTGATGACACCTCGAGCGTGGCGGATCGCGAAACGGGCAGAGGCTCGAATCGCGAGCTGCTGTCGTAAGGCAAGAGCAAGCAGCGCGACTCGGCTCGGAGAGACGGCCATCAGAGTTACCGAGTCCGGGGATCGGGCGGCGGGAAGTCGGGGTGGGATCGGGGTGATGGCCTCGGGGCGGGGGCGAGGGTAAGATCGAAGGTTGCAGGGTCATCGATGGAGATTCCTCGGCAAAGGGGACCTGGACCATGGGTCGCACGTCAAGGGTCGTGGCGGTGTGCCTGGGGCTCTGCGTGGCTCGGCTCGCCGGCGCGAACGAACCGGAGACGAAGCCGAAGTCGGCGACGATGCCGATCAACGCGACAGAGAAAGTACGCGGGACGGTTGAGCGCGCCATCGGATATTTGCAGGACGAGAGCGCCGACTGGCTCAAGACCCGAAAATGTGCGGCCTGCCATCATGTGCCGATGCCCCTCTGGGCGCTAGGCGAGGCGAAGCGGTACGGGTATGCCATCGACGAGAAGTACCTGGCCGACACGGCCGAATCGCTGCTCGGGAGCGACGAAAAACTGCTGGCGACGCGGATCTTCCCCAACCCGGCCGAGAAGCCCGACCCTCGCCCGCAAGGCCGGGGGCTCAACATGGGCCTGCCGATGCTGGCCGTCGCGGCGAGGACCCTCCCCTCGCCCCCCGCAGGCCAGGGGCGGAGCCTGACGCGGATCGCCGAGGAGATCGTCAGGAAGCAGCAGGCGGACGGCTCCTGGGAGTTCTTCGCAACCCTCCGCCGTCCCCCGATCAACGAGAGCCAGGCCACCGACGTCGCATGGATCATCATGGCCCTCGACGACGAGAAGGACGCCCCCGAGGCGCAACGCGCGGCGCTCGCGAAGGCGAGGGCCTGGCTCGAAAGTGCGAAGGACGCAGACCTGCATCAGGACAAGGCCTTGCGGGTGATCCTCGGGGTCCGATCGGGCAAGTCGGCCGAGGGCCTCAGGCCGACGATCGACGAGCTGCTCGCCCTGCAACGCCCCGACGGCGGCTGGAGCCAGACGGTGCCCGAGCCCAGGAGCGACGCCTTCGCCACCGGGCAGACCCTCTACGCCCTGGCCCTGGCGGGGTTCTCGCCCGACCGGATCGAGGTCCGGCGCGGGATCGACTTCCTCGTCGCCAATCAGGATGATGATGGGAGTTGGCCGATGACGTCGCGCTCGACCCCGAACGGCCTCCCCGGCGGCGCGAAGCTCTTGAGCCCGATCACCTGCGCGGCCAGTTCCTGGGCGACCCTCGCGCTGGCGAGGCTCGTACCCCGCTGACCGCAGGACCGCCCCGGGGGAGGATCGATGCGGAAGGGTTCGCTGCTTCGAAAGTTCGCCGCGATGGCCTGCGGCCTGGGAATCGTCATCGCGATCGCCTGGCTGGCGCCCTGGGCCGCCGCCCGATTCCAGGGCCGTTTCTGGGCGATGTTCGACGACTACAGGCCCCCCGAGCTCGGCGTCAGGCGCGGGCAGGTCGCCGAGCGGACCCATCGCGGCGACGGCCCCGCCGAGCGCTCGAGGCTCCTCGCGCCGTTCCCGATCGCCATGGAGGCGCCGGCGAAGGGCCCCGACGGCTCGACGAAGCTCCGGTTCAAGGTGCCGGCCGACACCCCGCTCGGCATCTACCCCGTCCGGATCCTGACCGATGAAGATATCAGCGATCCGTTTCCCCTGGCGGTCGGGCAGCTCTCGGTCATCGACGAGAATCAGCTCGGCATCCGCAGGTCGAGCGAGAGCCGGTTCGTCTCCCCGCCCGCGGTGGTCGAGGGGCGGCTCGGCGACCGCGCCTGGAAGCCCTTCCTGCTGACGGGTAAGGCCGGCGAGCGGATGCTCGTGCAGGTGCAGTCCGCCGGCTTCGGCTCCGACTTCGATGCCGACGTCCGGTTCGGCTTCGCCGCCCCCGGCGACGCGAACGCCCTGACGCTCTCCGGCGGGGACCTCGCCGACGCCCCCTTCTTCCCGACACTCCGCTCGTCAGGGACGCAGGACATCCGACTCGGCCGGGCCGAGCGCATGATCCTGCCCGGACGCGACGCCGACGGCTATCGCCTGACGATCGGCGCCCTGCCCGCGGCGGCCGAGGTCTATCCGCTGGGGGGCCGCCGGGGAGACGATCCGCGTCGAGCTGCGCGGGGGGACGCTGCCGGGCCCCGTCGTGGTGCCGGTGGCCCTCCTGCCCTTCCCCGGCGAGTCGGTCGTGCGGCTCAGGGTCCCTTCGAGCCAGAAAGGCCAGGACGGCACGCCGCTCGACGTCGAGGCGCTGCCGCCGCTGGTCGTCGACGACCTGCCCGAGGTCCTCGAGCCGACCACGCCCGAGGCGCCGGCCGCCGAGGTGCCGACGCCCGTCGTCCTCAACGGACGCATCGATCCGAAAGATGATGTCGATTCCTTCAGGCTGGCCGTGACGCCGGGGCGCCTCTACCGCGTGAGCCTGGAATCGCACGGCCTGGGCTCGGCGCTCCGGGCCTCGCTCAGGGTGAAATCGTCGCGCGGGCAGGTGTGGGCCTCGGGCCCGACGAACACCGTGGAGGCGACGGCCGGCGTCCCCGAGCACGAGACCCCCGACCCCTCGGCCGTCTTCGTCGTCCCCGAAGGCCCGGCCGAGGTCGACCTCGAGATCCGGGGCGACTGGCTGGACGCGGGCCCGGAGCCGGCGGCGGCCGAGCATGGCCACGCCTACCGCGCGAAGGTCGTGCCGGTGACCCCCGGGTTCTCGGTCGACCTGCTGACGGCCCAGGTCGGCGTGCCCCGAGGCGGGACGGCGGCGGTCGGCGTGGTCCTCAGGCGAGACGGCTTCAGGGGGCCGGTCACGCTGGGGCTCGCCAATCCACCCTCCGGGCTGACCTTCATCCCCGGGAGCATCCCCGAGGGCAAGTCGATCGGCTCGTTCACGGTCGGCGCGTCGCCGGACGCGGGCTTCGAGCCGGTCTACCTCGACGTGGTCGGGCGCGGATTCCTCCCCGGCTCGAAAGTGCCGATCGTGGCGCACGCCCGCAAGGCCCTGCCCTTCGGCGAGCCGACGACCATGCCCTACCGGGAGCCCCCCGACGAGGCCGACGGCAAGGCCGTCTCGCCGGGGATCCCCGCCTACCTCCGCACGAGGGTCCTGAGCCAGGCCGGCCTCCTCGCCGCGCCGGTGCGCGCCACCGAGATCGTCGGCGAGGCCCTGCCCCGGCCGATCCGGCTCGCGAGGGGCCGCAGCACCTTCTTCCGCGTGACGATCCGGCGATCCCCGAGGGCCGAGGGGCGCCTGACCGTCGACCCCCTGCCCTTGCCGGTGGGGCTCGACGTCTCCCAGGGGCTGATCGGCGAGAGGGACAACGAGGCCTTCATCTCGGTCGACGCCGAGCCCGACTTCCCGCTCGGGACGACGACCGTGGCCCTGCTCGCGAAGGGGACCATCGGCGGCGTCGAGCGCTCCTTCGCGCTCCCCGCCCTGACCCTGGAGATCGTCGGCGACGCGGATGCCATCGGCTTCCCCGACGGCGTGGACGCCTTCATGCCCGAGCGTTGAGCCTCGCCGGCGTCGCCCCCATGACCCGGCCGATTCGATGGGGGACGGACTGGCCGTCGGGCCGGGAGTCCGCCGAGAAAAAGGCTTGAGGGCGCCCGCCGCTTCGAAAGACCGCAAGAACGATCAAGCGGGGCTTCGAGGCCGGGGGTAGAGTGGCGTCTCGCAAGGGAGGAGAGGTCCGTGGATCCAGTCCGGAAGGCGCTCTGGTATGTCGAGAGCCACTCGCGCGAGCCGATCTCCCTGGACGAGATCGCCAGGGCGTGCAAGGTCTCGAGCTTCCACCTCACGCGGGCCTTCTCGTCGAGCGTCGGACTCTCCCTGATGCGATACGTGCGGGCACGCCGCCTGACCGAGGCGGCCAGGGCGCTCGCGGGCGGGGCCGAGGACATCCTCGCGCTGGCGCTCGACGTGGGGTACGGATCCCACGAGGCCTTCACCCGAGCCTTCCGGGACCAGTTCGCGCTCACCCCGGAGCAGGTCCGTGCCCAGGGTCATCTCAACAATCTCCGACTCATGGAGGCTATCGCCATGACGACCGTGCCGGCCCCCGACATCGCCCCGCCGACCCTCGAGGAACGCCCGCCGATGCTCCTCGCCGGGCTCATCGAGCGTTATCAATGCCAGGCGCCCGGGGGCATCCCCGACCAGTGGCGGCGGTTCGCCCCGCAGATCGGGCGCGTCCCGGGCCAGGCGGACCGCGACAGCTTCGGCGCCAGCACCAACTTCGACGCCGACGGCAATTTCGACTACATGTGCGGCGTCCGCGTCTCGAGCCTCGACGACCTGCCTCTGGGGCTCAAGGGGCTCTCGATCCCCGCGCAGACCTACGCCATCTTCCGCGACAAGGGGCACATCGCCGGCATCCGCGCCGTGTATGAGGCGATCTGGCGCAAGTGGATCCCCGAATCCGGCCACAAGGCCGCCGAGGCCCCCACGCTCGAGCGCTACACCCCCGAGTTCGACCCGGCCACCGGCCTCGGCGGCTACGAGATCTGGGTCCCCATCCAGGCTTGAACATCCCGGCAAATCCACGAAGGGCCGTCGCCTTCCCCGCGCGATCGAGGGGAGACGACGGCCCTTCGCTTGGAGGCCGGCCCTCGCGTAAACGGGGCCGGCCTCCGCTTGAACATAGGATTTCGCGATGGGATCAGACGCCGGCCGGCTGGGCGCAGGCGTCGGCCATGGCGGCCTGCATCTCTTCGGGGGAGAGGGATTTGATGCGGGTCGCGAAGGACCAGTTATGGCCGAAGGGGTCGGTGACGATGCCGTAGCGGTCGCCCCAGAACATGTCGGCGGCGGGCATGGTGATGGTGCCGCCGGCCTCCACCGCCTGGTTGAGCGCGGCGTCGCAGTCGGTGACGTAGCGATGCAGGGTCACCGGGGTGCCGTTGAGGGCCTTCGGCGACGACGCCTTGCCGCAGTACTCGGGGAAGTCGTCGTTGAGGAAGATCATGTTCTTGCCGATCATGATCGCCGCGTGCATGATCTTCTCGCCGCGCGGGTCGTTCATCCGGCACATTTCCTGGGCGCCGAAGGCCTTCTTGTAATACTCGAGCGCCTCGGCGCACCCGTCGCAGACGAGGTGGGGGATGACGCCTTCGTAGTGGACGTCGGCCGGCTTGTTGGAATCGCTCATCTTCCGTCTCCTTTGAGAAAAGCCCGGATCGGTCGTTCGCGAACGATCTCACGGATGATCGTTCGTCATCCCGCATTCATTCATCGAAGGTGTTCGATCGTGTTTCAGTGGACCTCGGCCGGGGCGGCTCCGGCCGCGGCGGCGCGTTCGAGGTCGGCGATGACGATCTTCGCCATCCCCATCATCGCCCCCATGACGCGCCCGGCCGCCTTCGGGTCGGGGTTGCCGAGGAGCCTCGGCAGCGCGGTCGGGACGATCTGCCAGGAGAGCCCGAATTTGTCCTTGAGCCAGCCGCAGCGGCTCTCGGAGCCCCCTTCGGAGAGCTTCTCCCAGTAGTGGTCGACTTCCTCCTGGCCCTCGCAGTTCACGACGAACGAGATGGCCTCGGAGAACTTGAAGTGCGGCCCGCCGTTGAGCCCGACGAACTTCTGCCCCTCGAGCACGAATTCGACGGTCATGGCCGACCCTGCGGGCCCCGGCCCCGCCTCGCCGTACCGCACGACATTCACAACCTTGGAATTCGGGAAAACCGAGGCATAAAATCCGGCGGCCTCCTCGGCCTGTCCATCGAACCAAAGGAAGGGCGTGATTTTCTGGAGTGCCACGGTCAATCCTCCGACAACGTCCCGAACCTTCGTGGCGGCCCTTCGACCCCACCGTCAGCTAGTCGATCGGCCCCACGCGAGATCGACATCGATCCCGAAAAAACCTCGAGATTTCCCCAAGTGCCCCGCGACCAAGATCATGCGCGTCGAGGGCCGAAGCGTGTCGATGGTTCGTCGTTGAAAATGTAAAAATAACAATACCGTAGCGGGTCGCCGTCGATCTCTCGTGGGCCGCCACGGTATCGGTGTTGATGAGTCGGCGATTGGGCTGGAGGCCCCCGGCTTTCAGGCGGGCGGAATCTCGTTGAGGCTCGCCTTCTTCCGGGGCTTCTTCGCCTTGCCGTTCTTCTCCACTCGCAGAGTCCAGGCGAGTCGGAGCCCCTTGAGCAACTGCTGACGGGTCGCCTCCGCGAGGCGGATGTGCGTCGCACCTTGCCTGCCCCAACCGCCGGAGACGGGGAGGAAGACGTCGGGGGATTCGGCGATCAAGGATTGCTGGAGTTCGGGGGAAAGCATCAGGTTCCCGAAGCCGAGGGCCTCGTGGGCGAGGGTCGCGAAGATGCGACCGCCGACGCGGAAGTCGGCGGCCCCCATGTGGGCGCTTTCTTCCGCGTCGTCGAAGCCGAGGGCCAGTTCCCGGAAGTCGTTCGCGTCCATGAACGCTGTCCTTTCTGGCCGCGGCATCGCTCGGCCACTCGCGGATCCTTATGAGATGACCACCCCGGACGGAGGCACGTTCACGTCGACGATGGTTGACCCTTCAGCGGCCCGACGTAGCGATACGTGTTCAAGAGGACGCCCGTGGGCGTGGTGAAGGTGCTGACGAACTCGAGTTTGCGGGGGTCGACGCTGTCCGAGAAGAATCGCTTGCCCAGGCCCAGCAGGAGCGGGTAGACGATCAGCACCACATCGTCGACCAGGTTGTGCTCGAACAGCAGGGGCGTCAGGGTGGTGCTCCCGCTGACGATCAGGTCGCGACCTTCCGTCGCCTTGATGGCGCGAATGCCTTCGAGGACGTCCGCGCCGAGGTCCCGGGCGGGGCCCCACTCGAGGCTTTCCGGCCTGTGGGTCGCGACGTATTTCGTGGCACCGTTCAGGGCGTCCGCGATCGGGCTGCTCGGGGCCTTCGGCCAGAAGCCGGACCAGAGGTCGTAGGTGCGGCGGCCGAGCAGCAGGTCGATGTTCGTGCCCTGGGCCTCGAGCAAGGCCGCGGCCCCGGTCGGGGTCCGGTAGGGGACCGTCCATCCCCCCCTCGCGAACTCGCTGTCGTCGTCAGGTGCGCCGGGCGAGACCACGCCGTCCAGCGAGAGGTGTGCGAAAACCTTGATCTTTCGCATGTCGAGTCTCCTTGTGCCTTTCGGGCGTGAGGGCTCAGGGGCGGGGGATTCCCGACTTACTGACCGGCCCGAGCGGCCTCGATCGCGGCGATGTCGATCTTCCCCATCGTCATCATGGCTTCCATGGCCCGCTTCGCGGCGGCGCGATCCGGGTCCATCGTCGCCTCGAGCAGCACGCGCGGGGTGATCTGCCAGGAGAAGCCCCAGCGGTCCTTGCACCAGCCGCAGGCGGACTCCTCGCCGCCGTTGCCGACGATCGCATCCCAGTAGCGGTCGGTCTCTTCCTGGTCCTCGGTCACGACCATGAAGCTGACCGATTCGTTCGGCTTGAAATTCGGCCCGCCGTTCAGGCCGACGTAGGCCTGTCCCAGGAGGGTGAATTCGACGATGAGTTCCTCGCCCACTTTCGTGGACGGATTGTCCGCGGCGGAGGCATGGGCCTTCCCGACGTGGGTATCGGGGAAGACGCTCGCATAGAACTCGGCCGCCTTGCGGGCCTCGCCGCGGTCGAACCACAGGCAGGTGATCATCCTGGACATCGTCGTTCTCCTCACTTGCCTTGGGATGAAGTCTTTGTCTCGAGATGTTCTCAACCCTCGGGGATTGGAACTTTTTATCGTCCTAGAGTCAACGGACGTACAGTAAAAATCAGGGAGATCTCGATCCCAGCGGGATCGGCTCCGGATTCTGGCCACCCGGATTCGATCTTCGTTGCCCCCGGATATGAATAGAGGCTGGGCTGCTTAAACTCGGGGAAGGGTGAATGTGGTCCAAGGGTAAATCGAGAGGCGATTTGCCCGAGGCCTGACGATTAAGTATTGTCCTCTTTGAAGGGAGTCATCATGATCGGCATCCGTCGGGCTGCGATCGGAACCCTTGGGCTCGTGATGCTTTCGGGGTTAGATACTGGGGTTATCGCCCGTGCGCAGGAGATCAAGCTCGTCCTGGCGGAGAAGGAAATCGCGCCGAACTCGGAGCCGGTCACGGCGATCGCGTTCTCGCCGGATGGCCGCCTGATCGCCACCGGGCATGGGCGATTCCTGGGGCTGCTCCAGGAGTCACTCCCCGGCCTGACGATCCTCCGGGATGCGCGCACGGGGAAGCGTCTCGTCAGCATCCCCGCGCTCAAGGATGGCGTCGAATCGGTCGTCTTCTCTCCCGATGGAAAGACCCTGGCGATTCTCGAGTATGTCGGGGACATCCGGCTCATCAACGTCCCCGAAGGTCGAGAGATCCGCAAGTTCGACCTGGAAGAAGAGGAACGAATTTACGCGTCGATCGCCTTCTTTCCGGATGGCAAATCATTGGTCGCGGGCATGACGGCAGAACCCGAAGACCCCGCGAATGAGGCCGTGGTCCTCGACGTCGCCACGGGGAAGAAGATCCGCACTCTCGTCGGCCACGTCGACTCCGTCGCCTCGGTGGCGGTCTCGCCGGACGGGGCGCGAATCGCCAGCGGATCCCATGACGGGACCGTCAAAATCTGGGACGCACGGACGGGGAACCTGCAGGCCGATTTGACGTCGACGCTGCCGAAAACAGATCCCCAGAAAGCCGATGACGGGCTCTCCGACTTCGAAGTGAAGTCCGTCGCATTCTCGCCCGATGGCCGCACCGTCGCCGCCGCGATGATCCGCCTGGACGTGGAATCAGCATCGGTCGAGGTCTGGGAAGTCCCGACGGGAAAATCCAAAGGCACATTGAAGGGGCTCGACCCCGAGATCCGCCAGGTGGTCTTCACCCCGGATGGGAAGTCCTTCGCGACGGTCGGCTCCGACGGGGACACCAGGCTCTGGGATACCGCGACCTTCAAGGAGTCCGGCAAGCTCCGGGGATACTGGCCGCTCGCCTTCTCGCCGGATGGCAAGAAAGTCTCGGTGACCGTCGACATCAAGACGGTCCTCATCCTGGATGCCCCGCGGGCGCAGGGTCGTTGAGTGACTGTCCCACAAGGCGGGGAAACGGCTCAGGACGAAAATGGTCCATGATCGTTCTGACCCGTTTTCTGAACCGCCGGTGGGCGGCAATATCCTCGGCGAGAGGAGTGTCGTTTGGGCACGGGCCTATCACCGAAATCAAATCCCATGGACCCCTTTCGGAGCGTCTGGTACCGGCTCATCTTGCTCTTCTTCGCCGTGTATCAAACCGTGTTATGGTTCGTCCTCGGGCCGAGCAACCCGGGGTACGCGCTGGGGGTGGTGGGTTTAACATTCGCCCTCGGGCCCGCGTTGGCCCCCCCTGGGGCATGATCTCGTTGTGAAAGTACTGGTCGTTGAAGATCAGACGCCCCTTCTCTTTCATGTACCACTGCATCGCCTTCTGGATGAATTCCGCGTCGTCTTTTTCGCGGAACCCCAGGCCGGCGAAACTGCGGCGGACGGTGGTGGCGAGGGCATGGCGCGTCTCGGGTATCCGAGATCTCTCGTACCGGACGCCCAATCATCTTGAGCACAAATTGTTTATGGCGATTGACGTTGACTCTGGTCAGAGAAGTGGTCAGAGTTTGGCGGTTGTGAGGATTCGGGGCCAAACCAGGAGGGCCGACAGGTGCACTACCCCAAGCCGTTCTACCGCAGCCAGCGAAATGGGTATGTCGTTCAGCTAGGCAAATCTCAGAAGCTCTTGGCCAAGGGGCCTCAGAGCCCCGAGGTAGAGGCCGAGGCATATAAGGTCTATCATCGCCTCATGGCGAGCGAGGGCCTGGCAACTCCTACCCAGGATCATATCGTCCAACATGCAGTCGACATCTTCCTCGATGATGTCAGACAACGGGTCGAATTAGTCACCTTCGAGTTTTACAAGAAGAAGCTCCAAGGGTTGGTGATGCGCTATGGCCGAATGAAGGTGAGCGACCTCAAGCCCCATCACGTCTTGTCCTGGGTGAAGACACGCAAGTGGACGAAGGCGACGATGAGAGGCACTGTCGTCGCCATTAAGGTCTGTTTCGCCTGGCTGGCAAAGAGCGGGAACATTGCCAGTAATCCTCTCTCCGACATCAAGCCTCCGAGGGCGAATCGAAGAGAACGCACCCTGACGCCGGACGAGCGGGAAAGGATCGCGAGCATCGCCAACCCTCAACTCCTCGATTATCTGAATGCCCTGAGCTGGACCGGTTGCCGGCCTGGAGAAATCATGCGGCTCGAAGCGAAGCATATCGACTTCGAAGCCGGGTGGGCCGCGCTCCCCGGGAAGACGACAAACGCGACGGGTCTCTTGATCGAGTTCCCGCTCATCCCGGAGATGTACCAGATGTGCGAACGGCTGGCCCAACTCCATCCGATAGGGCCGATCTTCCGGTCGACCATCGGTGGGACCTGGAATCAAAGCTCGGTACGTCAGGCGCTAAGAAGGGTTACTGTCAAGCTCGGGATCGTGGGTGTCACCGCTTACACCTATCGCCACAGCTTTGCAACAGACGCCCTGCAACGCGGGATCCCGTTGACGGACGTGGCCGCGCTAATGAACCATCGCAGCATTCAGACGACCATGAACTACAACCACATCAAGGATCGTCGAGGGCATCTCAAGGAGCAGGCCCAGAAGGCACAAAAAGACCCCCAGGCCTAAGCCTGGGGTTTGATGTGCTTGTAAACGTACCCGTGATCAGATGGCAGAGAATGCCGAGGCTTCGGGCCCGTGGCCTCCACCCTCGCCCGTTTCTTGTAGGCGTCGATATCGGCTTGCTCTATCCGAATCGTGCCACGGCCCCTGCCAATCCGCAGATGCCCGAGCAAGCCATTCCTACACAGCACATAGATCATCCCGTCTGTCACCTCGAGCTGCTTCGCTGCCTCGGCTACTGTCATGGTCTGAACCTCATCCTCCCGTAAGAACCCGTCTCGAGTTCGCAACGCACAGGCCAACGACGCAGCATGATGAAACAGCCGAGATCCATTTCCTCGGTTCCATCTCGCACGACGAAAGCCGGTTACTTCCCGCGCCACTCCTCGATACAGATGCGTGAGGATATCGCTCGGGCATGAAGCGGAGCTGCGGAGGGCAGTGCATCCGCCTCACTCTGCACAACGACGGCGCAAAGCCAGGCATTTCAAAGAACACGGCGGCCAAGAGGTTCGAACCGAGCATCAAGGCCGCCGCAAATCTCTGCCTCTTTGCAGGGATGAATCAAGCTCTCGGAGCAGCTACGACTAGAAGACGATCAAAGCTTCCTCGGCTAGACCTGGGGTTTGATATGCTTGTAGACATATCCAAAATCAGGAGCCCGTTCTTCGCGGGACAGTCGAGGCCGCGGCTCAACCCTTGCGATCTTCCGGTAGGCGTCGATGTCGGCTTGGTCGATTCGAATCGTCCCGCGCCCTCGCCCAATGCGAAGGTGTCCGAGCTGCCCATCGGCGCAAAGGGCATAGATCGTCGACCGCTTCACCTCAAGCTGTTTTGCAGCTTCGGCGTAGCCGTTCACAGGGTGGGATAGGTGAAATCAGGGGACGTTCGATTCAGGCGTGTGGATCGGCAAGAGGGAGGGGGGCGCTTGGCCGCGACGGTCCGCTTCAAAGCAGGTCGTCAGGTAATCCAGCACGTTGCGACCCTGCTGACGACAGGTCGCCACGACCGTCAGCATCCGCTCCACGAACCGACTCCCGTCTACGCTGTCGGTCCCGCCACTGATCCGTCGCCAGATCACCGCGTGTCGCAACGCCCGCTCGACCACGTTGTTCGTCGGCTCGACTCCCCTGACTCGCGCGAACGTCCACAGGCCTTCTTCCACCTTCAGGATCTCGAAGCAGGTCGCCGCGGTCTTCGCGCACGAGCACCGCGATCCCTTCTCAAGGGCCTCCTTGACCTCGCGCGCAACCGTCGCATTCGCTCATGGAATTGCCCCCAAGGCACGGTCCCATCGCGCACTCGGTGCCAATGGTGAAACAACCGGTCCGACAACGAGAGCAACGGCCTCCCGATCCGCTCATCATCACCGCCTCGGTCGATCATGGCCTGGAAGTCGCGCCGCAGATGGGCCCAGCAGGCCTGTCGCCCGAATGCCTTGATCCATTCATACGCGCTGTAGCGGTCGCTCCCGACCGCCTTGTCGCCCTGGCTCCCCAAGAGGGCACGGGCGACCTCGCCGCTGCGGTTCTTGGCGATGGTGAAGGCGGTGCAGGACGAGGTCACCGTCGCCCACAACCAGACCTTGACACGACCCTGACGCCACGACGTCTCGTCGATGTTCACCACGTCGGCATCGTGGACCGAAGTCGCCAGTTCGTTGTATGGGGCCTCCAGGGCCACGGTCGACTGCCGTTCCAGCTTGGAGATCATGCCGGTGGAGATCGAGGGTGAGGTGGACCCCATTGTCTAGACCAAAAAACGGCGATCCTTCGCTACTGTCCAATCAGGCCGTCGTGGCTCTGTCCGCTCGGTAGACCGTCCCTGGAGTCCGGTACCCCAGGGATTCGTGGAGCCGATCCTCGTTATAGAAGCCGAAGTATCGCCTCAACCCTCGCTGCAGCTCCGGCACCGTCTCGTAGCCTTGGATGTAAATATCTTCGTATTTCACGGTCCTCCAGAGCCGTTCGACGAACACGTTATCCAATGCCCTGCCGCGTCCATCCATGCTCACGGCTATCCCGGCCGCCTCAAGCCTCCCGGTGAACGCCTCGGCCGTGAACTGGACCCCTTGGTCCGTGTTGAACACCTCGGGCTTCCCCGACCTCAAGGCATCTTCCAACATCTCCAGGCAGAAGGAGCCGTCCAGCGTGTTCGACAGCCGCCAGCCGATCACGTACCGGCTGTACCAGTCGATCACCGCCGCCAGGTACATGAACCCTCCACTCATCGGCACATAAGTGATGTCCGTGCTCCACACGTGGTCCGCTCGCCGGGCTTTGACACCTCGCAAGAGATAAGGGTAGATCTTATGGCCTCTCCCGGCCTGACTCAGCCTGGGCTTGGCATAGATCGCTTCCAGGCCCATCTTCCGCATCAGGCGCTGTACTCGCTTCCGATTGACCTCCTCACCTCGTTGTTCCAGCCAGGCGGTCATCTTGCGGCTGCCGTAGAACGGGCATGCCGTATATTGCTCGTCGATCAACCGCATCAGGCGCAGGTCCTCGGGCGACTCACCCGCAGGTCGGTAGTAGAGGCTCGATCGGCTCAGCCCCAGCAACTCGCACTGGCGGCGCACGCTCAACCGGGGATGATCCGGCTCGATCAAGGGCCTTCGGTCCTCAACTGAATGGGGCGACTTTTTTTTTCAGCCACTCGAGTTCCATCTTGAGGCGCCCGATCTGTTCGAAGAGTTCGGCCTGGCGTGCCTCGGCGTCAGCCGAGGCCGCCTTGGCCGGACTCCCGAAGACCTCCTCGGCACTGCTGATGAGCTGCTTCTTCCAGCCATGGATCGATGTGGGATGGACGCCATAGTGGCCGGCCAACTCGTTGATCGTGCGGTCTCCCTTGAGGGCCGCCAGGGCGACTTGAGCCTTGAACGCCGCCGTGTGGACTTGCCGCTTCCTCGCCATCCGTCCTCCTCCTCAGACCCGTCTGAGTAGCTTAACAGATGGTCCAGTTTTCGGGGTCCACCATAGGGTGAACAGATCCCTGACCATCTGCTGGATCTGTCGCTTGCTGAGGCGATAGGCCCCGGCGAGTACGGCCAGCACGGCTTGGAGGTAGGGGCCGAAGCAACCGGCAGGGACCCCCGCGGGCAAGGTGCCACACGTCGTCTCGCCGCAACCGAGGCAGATCAAGCGATGGAGCCGATACTCGTCGACGAGCGGCTCGATCTTGGGTAATTCCGCGACTTGATGAATCAGGGGCTCGGGGTCATCGCCCGAGAGCCCTTCACCGCATCGGCGGCAGACGGTCGGCTTGCACTCAGTCGTCGCGCGAATCAGCTCGGGCGGGGCCAACGCGCGGTGAGCCTTGCGATGTCCCGATTGGCCGCCCCGTTTCTTCCCCGTGGAGGGAGTGGGAGGCTTGCGCTTCATCCCGATCGGATCAGAGGAGGGAGGTTTGGACGAATTGGTCG
Source organism: Singulisphaera chitinilytica (assembly GCF_049331405.1). Classification (NCBI taxonomy): domain Bacteria; kingdom Pseudomonadati; phylum Planctomycetota; class Planctomycetia; order Isosphaerales; family Isosphaeraceae; genus Singulisphaera; species Singulisphaera chitinilytica. Next base: position 1,586,753 of record NZ_CP186274.1, on the reverse strand, counting down.
AGTTGAGCTTCAGCCGATTTTCAAGATCCTTGACGCGCGCTTCCAGTTGGGCGAGGCGTTCGTCATAGAACGCGGCGAGCGCGAGGACCGCCGCTTGGACCTCTGGCGAAGCCGTTTCCCACAACGATTCTGGAAGCGGAGGCGTTGGGGCCATGCTGGAAAGATAGTCACGCCATTCGGAAACAACAATCCCAGGCTGTGAACGGCTACGCTTCGGCTACTTTCATGGCTCCCTCCTGATCTCATTCAAATCCTTCTCAATCGTTGAACGCACGCGCCGACATCATGGCACGACGGGCCGATTTTGGGAGCACCCACTTCGTCCCATGCCCCGTGTTGATAGCCGAGCGTCTAACTCCGCACCTCCTCGAGCCAGTTGGTTATGAACGTGAAATCCAACCTCAATCCCGATCGTTGGCAGTCCACTCTTGGGCTTCAAAGTAAACGGTTACAAAATCCGTCACGATTGCATCTGATGGAGCGAAATTGACGACCGAGCATAGCTTTCAGGAACCCCATTGGCTGGCCTCAGGAACGGCTCTCGCCACGCAACGACCCAGCTATCGCCCGAGGGCTTCGGGGCCCCAGGACGGGCCGTCAGGGCCACGGAACGGGCTTGCCTGGATTGCCTGGCCTCGCTGCGGACGCCTCGGGCACACAGGGCCTGCCTCGCATGGCATTCCATCCCGCAAAGCCCTCAAGGTTACTCAAAACAGGGAACCTGGGTCCGCTCGTGGAGGCTCGCCCTTCCCCTGCTCCGGCTCTGCCGATGACCCGGATTCGAGTCGCTTCCGCTCCGCCTCCGCCTTCTCCTGCCGCAGCCGCTCTGCGGTCCCCGGCGGATTCTTGCGCTTGAACATGGTGGTGGAGACGGGCGGCAAGGCCGGCCCCGACGCCCCCACCGTCTTCCTCGGGTAGGAGACGACCGGCGGCAGATGGGTCACGTCCGGTTTCTTCGCCATCGCGGGGTTCGCGGCGAATGAGCGTTGCTGGATGCCTCCGTCATCCTCGATGCCGCGGACGATGGCCATGATGTAAGGCCAACTGGCCCTGCGCTTGCCGGCCGCGGTCTCGATCGCGCGTTTGAGCCATGCGATGGGATAGAACCTCGCATGCTGCCTGACCTGGATCCCGAAGTCGGACATCGGGAAGCACTCGTCGGCAAAGGCAGCAACCTTCGCCACCTCGGCCGAATCGTTATTGACCGCCGGAACGTCAACCTTGGGCATGGGCGGGATCGGTGCGTTGAACGGCTCTTCGTCGTCGAGGTTCAGAACATCACTCGCACGCGTCTTAGTCTCTTCTTTCTTAGATTCTTTAACAGAATCTTCCTGCGCGCGTTCTACAGGGGTATGGGGGGAAGATTTCGCTGTAGGCTGGAGCTTAACGGCCTGTGGGCCGGGGCCTACAGTGGTCAAAGAATTTTGTAGGCTGGAGCCTACACCGGATGTAGGGGCCTGTGGGCCTGGGCCTACAGCCTCTGTAGGCTGGAGCTTAACGGCCTGTGGGCCGGGGCCTACACGGCTGTAAACCTTCGCTTCCTCCTCTAATTGGAGGATCCGCTCCCTCTTGTGACCGATGAAGAGGGGTTTGCCTGTGTTGGCGTCTATCCAGGTCAAGGGCTTTTTGTTGATCAGGTAGAAGTCAGGGTCATCCGTCCCGAGGAAGACCTTAGCCTTCACGAGCGAGGTGAACTGCCGCGACAGGCTCGCCCGGTCGCATTCGAACTCGGCCGCGATATGCGACAGGGTCAGGTTGAAAGGGATGGGATCGCTCTTCCCGCGGAGTGAAGCCTGGGTCCAAGATTTCTCGCGGGCCTCGAGCAGCAAGATGAGCTTCAGTAGTTCGAAGCGAGCATAGAGCACGGCCCTGTCAAAGACGCGGATCGTCCGGTTGTGAGGAGCTTTGAGTGTTGGCCCGGGACGCTTCTCACTCTTGGTCGCCATCTTCGCCCGCCTCCATCGCTAGGACGTGTTCGAGTCTATCGCCGCTCAGGAGAGGCTTGCCCGTCTCCGCATCAAGCCAGGTAGAGGGCTTTTCGTTGATGAGATAGCCTCGGGCCTCGGCGGGGATGAACACGCGGGACTTCACCAGGGCGTCGAAGTCGCGAGACAGCTCCTCGCGATCGCGTCGATATTTGAGGGCGAGTCGGGAGAGATCCAGCTCGAAGGGCGTTGGATCCTCTTCGTCGCAGACGCTCGACTTGGTCCAGGAACGCACGCGTGCCTCATAGATCAAGGCCCCCTGCGATGGGTTGAAGGGGCCGCACGACACGGCGAAGTCGACAGCGGGGATGAGGTAGTTATAAAGGTCATCGTCTTCCTGCGTCTCGAAGTCAGCCATGAGATTCATCCTGAATGTTGTGAAGTTGCCAACCGACCGAAGGATGCGGTATCTTTTGCTATCGCGTTGCGGCCGGCCCCGGAGCTGGATCCTCCGAGGCCGGGCCCCACTCCGACGCGAGATGAGACGTCTCCAAGGCCTCCCTGGCCTCATGCCTGTCCGGCAACTTAGGGCCGTCATTGGCCCCGTGTCTCGAGCCCGGCGTATCAGCGCCGGGCTTTTCTACGCGCCGACAGTACGGTCAGGCGAGGCTGGGAACTGGCGCCACGAAGATCGCCTCGACGTCTCCCGCGGGGGACGGATCACCCTGCCTCGCCCCGTTCGCTCCCTCCTCGTGGCCCAACTCTCCGCCCTGAGCGGAAGGCGCGTCGAGGTCGACGATCGAGCTCAGCGGGATGACGAGGAGCTGCATGCGATCCAGCTCCCGTTCCGTCTCTCCTCGCCTGGAGGGATCCGCCATCAGTGTGACCCGGTCAGCGTGGTCGGCGGCCGCGATGTAGAGATGCCCGTCGTGGACGATTCCGCGAGCCGGCCAGATCCCCTTGATGGGGTCGACCCCGTGGGTGATGGCGTGGACGCGAATCTCGGGCTCCGACGCGAGGATTAGGTTCACGAGGGAGTCGGCCGAGTGGCTGAAGTCGCACGCCATGTCCTCGATGTACGGGTCGTCTTCGAAAGCATGCGGGTCGCCCTCCAGGTTCTCGAAGTAGAGGTCGGTCGCATCGCGATATCGTTCGATCCCGTGCAAGGTCCGCTCCGCCGCGAATGGCGAGAGAGGCGGCGCGAATCGCGAAGGCCTGACCGCGAGGTGGCGAGGACGAGTCGGCTTCGATTTCCCGCGAGTGGACTGCAAATATTTCGGCGAAAGCGTAGAATGCCTCATGTCGGAACTCCTGGTAGAGGATTGCTGACACCTGGGCCGCTTCTCGATTGCCGTCGAGGGGTGGCCCCTTCTCGTTCATGCCTCGATCGAGGATCCAGGCCTCGAGGTGGACGACGTCTTCAGCCGCGGTGCGGCCGGGCGATCCTTGAGGAGCCGTCGCAGCTCCTCGGCCGCCGCCCTGCGTGCGATCGCCTCGCACTCCGCCAAGGAGGCATCGGGATGGCCGATGGCGTAGTCCGCGAACGCGTCGTTGAACGCGCCCCAGGTCCGCCAGGCCTCGAATTGCTCGAGGCGCTGCCCGTCGAGGCCTGGCAACGGCCGTTGGTCGATGGGGCAGCTGAGCCCCGCATCGATGATCTGCATCATTAGGAATCCATGGGACGGCCCTGTTTCAGCCAGCGAAGATGTTCAGCTCACGCTCCCGCTTCTGCTGATGTACGCGGGCCAGGTACCCGCTGAGCCAACGCTCGAGGACCTTGGTCGGATACGTGCGATTGCCAGCCTCAGGCCCATCGTGTTTGCGGCCCAGCTCGATCGCCATGGACTTCGCAATTTCGGACGCATTCTTGCCCTCGAGCTGGGCCTGATTGCCCTCGAAGACAATCCCTCGCTCGCGGGCGAATGACGTCAACGTCTGCCATCCGGCTTGCCGAGCGAGGCCCAGGCCCTGGATCACGTTCAGCTTACCCTCGGCCGCCTCCAGTCGCAGTGCGGCCGCTGCCTGAGCAGATTGCAGTTGCTCCACCGCCTGCTTGGTCGTGTCGGCAAGACCGCGGACGATCTCCTCGAGCTGAGGACGTGCCGCGGACGGCGAGAGTCCTGCCCATCGGGCTAGCGCGTCACGAGCTTCGAGTTGATAGCGCCTGAGCTTTGGTCGGATGTGCTCGGCAACCTTTGATTCGTAGATATTTGCAAGCCACATGGGAAGCGAGTTCAGGGGCAGGACGCAAGTCTCCTGCAGCGAACCCCTTGAATCTGGTATTTCGATTATCGAAACACCAGCCCAATGGAGGTTCTTGAGTTTCACGAACTGTGGAGCAAACGTCACCCCAAGATTCTCGCAAATCCGCTTGATGACAACGAACGCATCGCCGTTCCCATCGCGGATGGCCTCGATCGAGTCACCGTAGAAAGGCACGAGCTCGAGCTTCGGCGATCGCTTTGAATCTTCCATCTTTGATTTCCTCCTGAAATTGGGCGCGCAGAAAGAACCTCCGCATCGTGCTGCGTAGCGTGGTGGACGAATTACGGCGGGCGTGGCCGAGCCGAGGCTCAGGCCTTTTCGGGGATGGCCATGCCCCGAGCTTCCGCCACAACATCAAGCTCGGCGAAGGCTTCACAGAGCTGTGAGAAGGCATCCTCTGTCAGCCCGAATGCAGAGCCGATGCGAACGGTCGGAATGTTCCTGGCCAGGATGAGCGTTCGGACATCGCGAGGGTTTCGGCCGAGGGCTATTGAGGCGTCTTTTAGGGTACGGATGGGACCCTCCTCTCTTGGACTGGACGCGGACAATCCACGGTTGCAAAGCGCCCAATGCACCTTGCGGTTTATGGAAAAAATGGATTATCTTGCCGAGGCCATCGACCTTACGTTGAGAAACCTGGGCAATGCGGGATTACTTCGAGACGAGTGACAGAGCTTCCAGTCTGCAAAACACACAGTCATTAAGTACCGAATCCGTTGGCTTCTGTACTTAGACGCAATATTACTGAGAAATCCTCGCGCAGCAATACTGGATTGCGCAATATTTTCACGTCTTCCGGTTGCAGTTGAAATATGGGAGATGTGGCCGGTTTGGCCAAAACTGAGATGATGGAGAAACTGGGCGAGAAAGTGCTGAGGCAGGCGCTGAAGATACGTTACAGCAGGCAGAAGCTTGCCGAAGAAATCGAGATGAACCCGAGCCAGTTTGGAAGAGCATTGAATGGCAAGGCTCGCCTCTCTGTAATCCAGATGTTCAAGCTTGCGAAGCTGTTCGGCGTGACCATGGAATATCTCGTCGACGATGACATCCCTGTGGACGAGGAGGACGAACAACCGGAGGTCAGGCATTCGATGCCATCCCGAGAGGCGGATCACGACTCCTTCGACATAGACAAGCTCGTGATTTGGGAGATGGCAAAGACCATCGGCGTGCACGAGGCCAAGCGTAGGCTGATGGATCCGCCAACCGTCAAGAGCATCAAATCGCTCATCTCTGACAAGCTCGTTGTATCCATAGATATTGAATATGAGAACAACATCAACGATCCCAATGTCTTCTTTACGCTCGTGAACGGGGAGATTCTCGCGCTCCATGGAACCGATGCGATTGCGATCATTTCTGCCATCGATGGGCCACTCCGCAAGGAAACCCAAGAGTATGTTTCGCGTTCCCGTAAAATTGACATGAACAAAATAGACGTTTACAGTGATGATCCTGATATGCAATCGATTCGAAAGGCTCTGGGTCTACCCGGACGAAGATCGAAAGAAGACTCCCCGCCAGGGACCTCGAAGCGGAAGAGTGATCCCGAGCAATCCGGGAAGGATGAGCGGAAATAGGCCTCGAGGTATTGGCCAAGCCGCGGCGATGTAGCCGCCGAGTCGGCCGTCGACGTCGAAGCTGCCGTCGGCCTAATCCGGGGACGACGAAAGGGTCTAACCTCGAGTTAGACCCTTTGCGATTCGTGCGGACGTCATGTGATGGCCATGTGATTGGCGAGGCACCCGCGGCACTCCCCGGGCCTGACCCTCTCGCTCGGCCTGGCCCCTCCCTCGGAGTCGATCCCCCCTCAGCCGCAGGGGGCTCCGTGCATGTGGGCAGGAAACGACGACCGTCAGGAGGTTGGCCTCGCCCAGGCTCGCACGGGAAGAGTCCAGGTTCGCCATCCACGCATCGTGGTCGGTGACAATGCCGGGTTCGAGCTCGGCCGGCGAGGGCGGAGGTGGTCAGCCTACTTGCGAGACGAGAAAGGACATCCCTGGCGGATGCCCTTTGCATTTCGAAGGGACGGGGGTTCGATCGCTTTAGGGATGTCTCGATGTCGGACAATCCACAAATTGGAAGGCGAGGCGTGGCAAGCGTTTGGGCAGGACGGCGAAGCCTGAGTGGCCCAGATTCTAAATGAACTGACTCAGCGACTGCCGTCGGCCTGTTCGGGGCCAGCGAACAGGTAGGGGCTTGAGCTCTCCCCTGCCCTCTACGCAGTCGAGATCACGGGTCAGGAGCTGTGCGAAGGGGAGGAAATGAGGAGGGCAGAACGGAAACGAAGCGACCGCCCGGCGGCTCGAGCTGAGTGGAGGGCGGCCGAACAAGGCATCCTGACGAAGTATCGTCACCAAGCAGTTTGCAGCAGCGATGGTGAACGGCTCTATTTCCCGGAATAGTACGGGATTAGCGGTACTGCTGAGGGGTCAAGCTCTCCATCTTGCTCCAACGGACGCATCTGTCGGCTAATGATGTCGACCTCGATGTCCGCAGGTGGAGGCACAAACTCCTTGTCGATGAAGATCATCTGAGTAGCTTCCAGTTCGTCTGTCTTGAGCTCGTAAAGCAATCTGTAAAAGCCCTCGAAATTCAAGCGATTCTCTCGCTCGCTGATGTTCTTCATCGCCGAATCGATCATCAGGAACTCAGGCAATGGGGCTTTCAGTTGAGCAGCGAGCCGGTGGATTGCTACCGCGAAGCACGCCTTGAGGAGATTCTTCTTCCCACCGCTGCTAATCGTCGCGAAGGACGTGATCCGGTTATCGCCCTCGTCAGAGCTTCGGATTTCCGGGAAGAAGCTGTTCGTCGATATTTGGACGATGTCGTCAGGCTTGAATCCAGCGAGCTTCGAGCGGAGAAGACAATCGAGATATAGCTGCTTGAGCCGCTCGATGTTCTGGCTGTCGCTCTCCGCCTCCAACTTAGCCGCCTTGAGCTGCTCCCTATAGGTAGCCATGCGGACTTCGATCGCTGTGATTTCTTCCCTTTGCCGCGCGACTGCTTTGGCCAAAGTCACGAGCCTGGCGAGGCTGTCCGCCTCTTGGAGCAGCGCGGCTCGTTCTCGTTCTTTTGCCAGATATTTGGACAAGTAGGCCGAGTCGTTCTCTGCGGAAGCTTCGTTGCGCTCTCGCTCGACTCTGGATTTACGGTTCAAAATGTCCGTGCGCTCGCGATGCAGCCGCTCGAGGCTGTTTTCGTGCCGTTCGATGATTTCACGAAGCTCCGCCATTCGGTTCTTTGCGTCCCGATCGACGACGGCCTCCTCGGTCGGGTCCGGCGTTGCCACTCGGTCATCCTGTCCGCAGACTGAGCAGCTATCGGTAGACCGTTTCGGTAATAACTGCGAGCATCTTGGACACGCCTGGAATTCGACTCCTGAGAGTACAGCCCTGGCAGACCTCACTCGCTTGAACTTGACGGAGAGAGTCTCTAGTTCATTCAAATGCCTTCGATCTCCGTCGAGGGATTCGCCAAGATTCGAAATGGCCGCCTCGACTTGGTCCAGTTTGTCGCCGAGTTCTTTGGAAGCAAGTCGCAGTATTTCGAGGGCGTGATCTGTCGCATTAGAGCTGACCTGTTGTCTGACAGCCTTGATCTCCTCAGCGATTTCCGCCGCTTTGGCGCGAATTCCCTCCACCTTCTTCTCGATTTGATCCTGCGACTCGACTCCGACCCCTTTCAGAGCCTTATCGATGCCCGCCAAGGACGACTGCAAGGCGGCTCGCTCACCCCTGAGCCTATCGAGTTGAGCTTCGAGCTCGGCGACCTTCTCATCGTGGAATCCGATGACGTAACGGATGACATCGCGACTCTTGAGCTTCCTGAATGGGTCCCTTCCCTCTTCGAGGTGGAAGAAGGACGAGTCCATGTTGTCTTGATCGAGGTAGCAATACCAAAGGAGGTCGCGGATCGAGAGTCGCCTGAGGTCGGATTCTTCCCTCGCTTTACTGGTTCGCACTTTCGGCGGTACGACTCCCGAACGCCAGAAAATCAGGTCTGATAAGTTCTCCACCCCTGTGTTGGGGATAATCTCGCCCTCAGCCGCCCTGGCGGGAAGGCTGCATTGGTATGCGGCCTCGCCTTCTCCCCAACTGGCAACGACACGGTCAGAATCGCGCGGACGCTCTATGACAAGAAGCCCTTCCTCAAGCTCGAGTCGAAGCGTTGCAGAAACGAATTCGCTCTGCATAGCCGGGGTCAGCTCGATCTTACCGCCGAGGCAATAATCGATCATCAATGCGATACTTGTCTTTCCCGCACCCATCTGTCCCCAGAAGTAGCTCACTCCTGAGAATGGGATCACGACATCTTCTTTGCGAAATGCTAGTTCGAGTGATCGGACCCGAAACTTCATTGGCCACCTCCAAGCTGCGATGGCCGCACTTTAGCAAGGTAAGGCTCACTCGACGTCATCTGCAGTGATCTCCTTACCCCATTTCATGTCTGTGATCTCAGGAATGGCGTCGTACACGAACTGTTTCAGGGCCATTGCATTGGGATCGCAGTGGCCGCAGATGGATCGGACGTCGACTGACCGTTCGTGGGCTGCGACCCCGCAGCATCCTTCTTTCTACGGCCCTGCTTTTTGGGTTGGTTGGGAGTTGGGGTAACCATGCGTAACTTTGGCCAAACATCCTGGTGATTGACATGCCGCAAGCTCACAAGTATCTTGAGAGTGCGGTCTAGAGGCCAGAGAGCAGGGCGATTGCGCCATCCTGGGTAATATGTGATAACTGGAGCATGGCGGATCGCGACGGCCCGGGCAAGAGCCCGGGGCGCGAGACGCCCATGCTCGACGGGCATCCATCATGGCTCGGGCCAAGTCCGCTCAGATCCAGCGACACTTCTCCGAGCTCACCGAACCGCGCCGAGGCCGGGTCATCTACCCGCTCGTCAACATCGTCGCCATCGCCGTCTGCGCCGTCATCGCGGGAGCCGACGACTTCGTCTCCATCGCCGCCTGGGCACGGCACAAGCGCGACTGGCTCGCCAGGTTCCTCGACCTCGACAGCGGCATCCCCTCGCACGACCGCTTCAACGCCGTCCTCGCCGCCATCAGGCCCGCCGAGTTCGAGAAGTGCCTGCTGAATTGGATCACGGCCCTCCACGAGATCACCGCCGGCCAGGTCGTCGCCATCGACGGCAAGGCGCTCAGGCGCAGCTTCGACAAGGGCACGGGCAAGTCGGCCATCCACATGGTCAGCGCCTGGGCCACGGCCAACCACGTCAGCCTGGGCCAGGTGGTCACCGACGCCAAGAGCAACGAGATCACGGCGATCCCCGTCCTCCTGCAGATGCTGGAGATCTCCGGGGCCCTGGTGACGATCGACGCGATGGGCTGCCAGACGGAGATCGCAGGCGCCATCGTGGCCGGCGGGGCCGACTACGTGCTGGCGGTGAAGGGGAACCAGCCGACGCTGCACGCGGCGATCGAGGAGTTCTTCCTGAAGCACGTGGAGGACGGCTTCGCGAAGGTGGCGGCGGGCGAGCACGAGTCGAGCGAGAAGGGTCACGGGCGGAAGGAGACGAGGACGTACCTGATCTGCGACGCCCCGGAGGCCCTGGCCGACCGTGGCCGCTGGCCGGGGCTGAGGCGGATCGGCGTGGCGATCGGCGAGGGGACGCGTGGCGGCAAGCCCAGCGGCGACGTGCGCTATTACATCACGAGCCGCGACCTTGACGCGAAGGGGTTCGCTGCGGCGGTGCGGGGCCATTGGTCGATCGAGAACAGCTGCCATTGGTCGCTGGACGTGACGTTCGGCGAGGACCAGAGCCGTCTGCGGCGAGGCCACGCGGACGCGAACTTCAGCGCGTTGCGTCGGACGGCGTTGAGCCTACTGAAGAACAACAAGTCGGAGAAGATCGGATTGAAGGGCAAGAGATTGATAGCGGCGACGAGCGATGCTTATCTCGAGCAAGTGCTATTCTCGAAGTAACTTATGGTGCAATCGCCCTGGGCCAGAGAGAGTCCCAAAATCGTTAACTCCGTTCAATACAGAGGTGTGTCAGAAGACGCTTAACACCCTCATCCTCAGGCTGAGCGCCGGGTTGAAGAAGTCCGCCTTGGCATCAGACCCGTCAGCTCTATCCAGCCGGCAAGTCAATTTGCAGGTTCCCGGAAAAGGCTCGCGGATCTACGCGAGGGCTTACCCGACATGCTTGCAAGCGGATGTGGTCGAATGGGAGTGGGAAAATCTCCGGGCAAAAAAGCCACGGATCCGGAATTGGCGGAGGCCATCGGCAACGTCGCGGCGACCCGTGTGGCCATGGGACGCCGTCGTCGGCTCGCAGAGGACAGGATCCGATGGGAAGTCAAGCAAGCCTTCAGCGGCGCCTTGGAGGTGGACTACGCTCGCAAGGTTGAGGATCTCGAACGCCAGGGCTTGACCGATGTGGCCATGGTCAGCGGCATGTTCCCACACGTCCTCAACGAATGGGGCATGGACCGTAGGATCAGCGTCTGCAGGAGAGCTGGTACGCGATCCTGGAGCATGCCATGGATGAGGCCTTGAGTGAGACGCGGTCCGGTAAACCTCGAAACTCTCCTGGCTTCGCTGTCTTATCACGCCGCTCGGTAGATGTTCGACAAGGGCCTTGCAAAAGCCACTTGGCCTCGCCTAACCTCACGTCTGGATACAGTCGACGACTCTCGCCGTATTCGCGCGGCGTTCAATCTCGCCCTGGCCTGCACTTCCATCGGGGATCACCCCGGCCCAGGACTTCGATGGGCGAATCGAGGTAAGCGGATAAGGAGGCCCCTATCCATGATCTTCTACCCTGTCTACGCCGTCCTGATGGCAGCCCTCCTCGTGTCGCTTTCACGCACCATATCCTTGACACGATCCCTCCTCGCGCGTGAGCGATGCTGCCCGCATTGCCGCAATTCGCTGTCACTGAAGAGGGAGCATCGCACCGCCTTCGACCACGTCGTCGGGCGGTTCGTCGAGTCCCGGCGTTACAAATGCCTGGTCTGCCGCTGGTCGGCCCTCTTCAGGTATCAACCAGGTGAGGCCACGCGAAGCACAGAATTCGACCTTGTGACCGGGGTTGATGCGCCTCGCGCGTGACCACCGCGGAACCACCTCGCGTAGCAGTTAGGCCGGCGGCGCCGCGATCAAATGGCCTGGGAAACGACCGACCTCACGCCGATCCATGCCCTTCCTGCAAGGGCCACACAAGCGACTATGAACGGCGCTGCCAACGAAGATTAGACCGACGTCGTCAGTGAAGTGGTCGTGTTATCGACGAGCGGATTCGCGAACGTCAAGGGCGATCCCGTGTGGGAGTCTGGCGGGGTGGCAACCACCATCGTCCCCATCTGACCGCCCCTCGTCTATGCGACGCACGTCGGGTGGGGCACTCGGTGGACACGGTCATCGAATACGACATCGGCTGCTTCCCCGAACTGGCCGTCTCGGCGCCGATCGTCATGGCGATCGAGGAGAGGCTGGTGTTCAGCATCAACGCGACCCGCCCGGCCCGCGTCGGCCGGAGGGCCGACGCGGGCCGGGCGGTGGTCAAGGTCGGGCCGTGCCTGGCGTTCAAGTTGGGCCACCCGAACGACGAGGCCCTCCTGGGGCATCCGCTCTACGGCCGGGGTTTCGAGGGGGTGGCGGTTTACGAGGTGCTGGAGTCGTCCTGGATCGCGGAGCTAACGCAGCAGAATCGAGCCAGATTTCCCGCCTCCAACCTGGCCGCGTGGGGAATCCGGCACTTTCTGTTCTCGTTCCATGAGAGAACATTGGAGGTGCTCGGCAACGAACTCCACGTCTCGATATCCGATGATCCGTTCGAGGCCATCGTTAATCGGATGCAAGCCTGGCTGCTGGAGGATGGCTGAGCCATGAGCTGGCTTGGCCATCCGAATCACTGTACTTCACGGAACTTTATACATCCGGCCGAAGTCGCGTGACTGCCACGAAGTGAGGGGCCTGCCTTCGAGGGTCAGGCCTCGGGACGGTCACCATCGGCAGCAAGTAATTCATGGGCATAGAACGCCCACATATTCGCTTCACCCACACGGCGTCGTTGTAGGCGTGCATGATGCCGCTCCAGTAGTTCATATGGCCCGCGTAGTAGGCCGTCCCCGCGTGCTCCTCGGCATCCCGATGCACCAAGTCTTGGATCTCGGGGAACCTCAGCCGCCTCATGCAGAAGGCCGCCAGTGACCACGGAACCGGACGCTCCCAAAGCACGATCCGCGAGAAGCAGCGGACGAATAGATCGCGGTGTAGCAGGTGACGCTCCACGAGGGCGATGATCTCGACCATCGGACTCTCATAGCTCAGATTATCCCCATGGGCTCTCTCGAGCCTCCAGGCCTCGTCGCAAAGCTCCCAGAACCGCGATTCGAGCTCCATTTCACGACTCCACTACCGTCGAGCATCGGTCGAGTGGACGGGGGCGGCCGGACCGGGGACGTTTTGGAAAGAGTGCAGTTCCTGCCTATTGAACATCCCCGACGCGATTTTCATCATCTGATGGGGACTGAACTAAATCCGCTACCGGGACCTTCAAGGTGACTCCTTTGAGCTTCCCCTGAAGTATCTTTACTCCGACAGAGCCGTTCCGTGAATTCTGCACGATCAATGCCCTCGTCCCGTTCTCCAATTCATACTCGAGATAATTGCTCAGACTCTTCCCCATCACCTTGCCCGTGCCATTCTTGAGGAGCACGATTCCCCCGGGTTTGAATGGGTCTGGACGATCCGGGCTCTTTGGCGATTCCGCCGGATTCTTGGCCGGCTCTTTTTCGAGAATCGTCCTCTTGCCCGGCGCCACTTCGTCGACATCGATCCACTCATCTTCGCATATCACTCGTACACCAATCTTCTCGATTGCCGAGGTAAACGCGGACGGCACGCCTAGCCCGATCAATACCGGATGCTTCGGCTTCAGCACTTGGGGTATCAATACTAGGTCTTGCAATGGTGGCGGAGTCAGCCTCTCCCGCTCGGGTGGGCGATTCTCCGAGAAGGTTAAACGGCCCGTTTCAATGGGCTTTCTCGCGATCTCGATCACGACAACCGGACTCACCAAGTCTTGATTGACCGCTGTCAATTCCAGACATAGCCCTTTTTTAGTAGAAACAATCTTCATGTCGACCCGCTCGCCGTCGAGGGCGCCGCGTTCTGTACAAACTTCATCGATGATCGCTTTAACGGAGTCGGTCCATATCCGAGAAGCATCATGCGCTCGCACTTGATAGGACTCTATGATCCGATTTATCTCTTCAATCGCTTCGGCTTGCCTCACGTTCTGGTCATTAAGGACTTTCAACGCGGAGTCGGTCATTCCTCTGGCAAACGCACTTTCGTCAGCCCCGAACATCATGCCGATTAAACCGCCGCTCATCGCATTTCGCATGCGAAGGACCGTATTTTGGTCCGGGGTGGCGAGGAACTTTGATAGTACCTGGATCCTCGAGAGCTCGTCGTCGCTCGGGTTTGCCTCTCGGATGGCGCGGAGCATGCTCTTCATTCGTTCCGACAGTGGGTTTGGGAACTCCGCCGCAAGTGCCGGAAGATGCCGAAAATCGGGTCTGACGGTGTTCCAGCGACTGTCCTTCAAAATCCTATATCCGAACATCTTGAAAAAACGCGATTCTTCAGGCGTTAACCAATCTTCAGCCCTGACTTGATGTAACGAAGAAATTCCGAAATTCAGGGCTAGAACGGCGATCACGAGGTCCACTCGGCGAATCAGTATGGTCTTCATATAGTCCTCTTTCGAAATCCGAGCCGATTTCGAGGCCACGCGACACAGATCACGCAGGACGATCACAATGCTTCGCCAAACGTTTTAACGGCCCATCATGCCTGGAATTAAAATAATGATCACGCAAACAGTTAATAATTTCGTCTGATTTGAATCAAGCACCTGATTGACTTGCTTCGGAGGCAGGCCCGACATCCAAGGCGTCTCCCCTGAGGCATATGCGTCGTGTGTCGGCTTCCAGTCGCCGGGCTGTCCGTCGGAGATGAGGTCGTGTAGCCCATGGCGTTCCTCGTCGGTGATCGTCGCCCGACACGTCTTCGTGGCGACTTCCTGAGGGGGGCTACTGACTGAGGAGAACCTATCGGATTGCCGTCCGCAACTCAAAAATGACGGGCTGCCAGGCCTTCGATATTCGCCGGTCGGTTCCTTGGGATAACCGCTCGCTTGTCCGGCGTGATCGAGGTTGGCCGTACCGATGGCCCGTGGAGCGACAGCCGACCGCGGTAGGCAAGTGCAGCATAAACGGACGGCGTCATGCTTAGCTTGTCAATCCAGCGACCGCCTGCCACGGCTTCCCGATTGCAGTGTCCCTCTCAACGGCTTTTCTGCAAGCTATGAAGCCTGCCGCACAAAAGAAGGATGGGAGCGATAATGACCCGAGCGGAGAGACGGGCCGAAGTATTTGGCTCGCGCGAGTGGACGGCAGAGATCACCAAGGATGGTCTCACGCTCTGGGCGTGGATGGCGTACAGCCCGAAGTTCGACACGTTCGCGACCGATCGTCGTGAGCATGCCAGGCTGTTTCGCACCGCCGAGGAAGTCGAGGCCTGGGCGACAAGGCTAGGGATCCCGAACGCGAGGCCCGTGCGTGCCCGTGGTTAGGAGTGGTAAGCCGCCCACATGCATGCGAGCAGAATGTCTACCCTCCCCATCTAATCACCGGCACTCCACGCCCCAAGCTTCGCAATCGCCTACATTGGGAGGTGGCGTCCATCCCCCCAGACTCTTCCGTGATCGGAGGCACGTCCATGGACCGTATAGGCCTGAAAGGAATGAGCCGAGGGGCCATCGTCGGATTGCTGATCGCGCTCACGCTCTGGGTAGAGATCCGATACGTCTTCCCCATGCCCGACAGCAAGCCCACCGGATTCATGGTGTACCTCGTCCTCATGGGAGCGTTCATCGGCTGGGCCCTCGGCGAGTTCCGGTCGAGAACATGCACGAAGTGCGGGGCATCCATGGGCAGGCCGCACTTCCCGGCCGGCGAGGGGCCCGGCCCCATCCTCTATCGGTGCGGCAATTGCGGCGAGGTAATCCCGTTCGAGGACGCCGTCGCCTATGAATCGAAGGCGGAGAGCAACTGGTCCGCATAGGCACCGGTAGGTCGCAAGCCGCTCCGTTTCTAGTCGAGAGTCGAGGGAGGGAAGGCGATTGCCGCCCGCGGGGTTACGACTGATCGGCGGCCGGCGAATCGATCTCACCTGCCGGACGGCAGCCGTACGTCCTTCCTGAAGACCCAGCCTTCGCGTTCTCCCCACGGCCCTTCGAGCATCGCGATAAGTACGGCGTCCGCGTCCTGCTCGAGCACCCTCGACTCGCCACATCTCAACCGACCGCACACTTCAAGTTGCGGAGAGTCGTCATGCCGCTTCGCGGCTCACAGAGGCCATGAAAATGGGCCTGGCCTCGCCTATGCTGGAGCGGGCCGCCCCCGGTGCGAGGCCGAACTGTCTCGAGATCGACGCCCAATTGGAGTAATTTTCTGAGCAATGCAGTGGCATGGATGCCGGGGTCAACGATGCCAGTCCACTTTAAATCCCGGGCCTGACCATGGCTCAAGCCCTGTCTGTTTCGACCGGCTTCGCACTGACGAACAGCCGAACGGCAATCTCACGGCTCTTGTTCGCAAGCATGGCAACGGCCTTATCTGGTACCAGCTTCTCGATCATTCGTTTGGCCCTCAGACGGCAGTATCACTCCGATCATTTTCACATCTTTCTTGAAAGCCCAATGTGTTTAGTGTTAAATTCTGCCCAACCTATACCTGGCGTACGCCTTACCTCTGAGATGATTCGCATCTGGGGAACTCCGGTATAGACATGGGGAATCTCTTATGTCGACCCAACTGAAGAATCTTGTCGTCGTTCTGCCGGGGATTAGCGGGAGCGTGCTAGAGAAAGACGGACGGGAGGTATGGTCCCCATCGGTCGGCGCAATCGGGCGGGGATTGCTAACCGGCGGCGATTCTATTAGGTCGCTCAAAATCAACCGCGAAACGGGCAAGCCCGACCTGGGTGACGGCGTAGTGGCGACCCGCCTTATCCCCGATGCCCGCCTTATTCCCGGGTTGATCAAGATTGACGGCTACACCAAACTGATCAACAAACTGAAAGCAGCATTCCAGATCGTAATGCTGCCAGACGGCACGGCCGGCAACCTGTTGGAGTTCCCCTATGACTGGCGACGGGACAATCGCGTGTCGGCGGCGGCCCTAAAAGACCGGATTGACCGCAAGCTCCAGGAATGGCGTAAGGTCTCTCCGAAGGCAAAGACAATCCTCGTCGGCCATAGCATGGGTGGGATAGTTTCCCGCTATTACCTCGAGGTTCTTGGCGGT
Organism: Singulisphaera chitinilytica; assembly: GCF_049331405.1. Classification (NCBI taxonomy): domain Bacteria; kingdom Pseudomonadati; phylum Planctomycetota; class Planctomycetia; order Isosphaerales; family Isosphaeraceae; genus Singulisphaera; species Singulisphaera chitinilytica. Next base: position 1,570,223 of record NZ_CP186274.1, on the reverse strand, counting down.
TGGCTCGACTGCCGCGCCCTGATTACTCTCGGGACCCCATACCGAGGATCTCTCGACGCTTTGGGCTATCTGGCCAACGGGTACAAGGGGTTCTCGTTTCTGGGCAACCTCACCGACACGATAAGGTCGTTCCCCTCCTCGTATCAGCTGTTGCCGCGTTACGAGGCTGTCAAGGTGGGAAACAGTTTCCAGAGGCCGGCAGAAACCGAGAACCTCCCCAACTTGGACTTTGCAATGGCCAAGGATGCTTTGAAGTTCCACCACGAGATCGACGAGGCCATCGAGAAAAACAAACAAGAGGAATTTTACGACAATATGCTTATATTTCCTCTTGTCGGAATCAACCAGCCCACTCTACAATCTGCCAACTTTGAGGGGGGTGTACTGACCGTCTCTGAGGCTCTTCCGGAGGCGTACGATCCCATACTTTCCCAGGGCGACGGAACCGTTCCCCGCCTCTCCGCCACGCCCATCGAACTCTCGGAGAAACAGCGTGAGGTGTTCTATGCCGAGCGCCATGCCTCCTTACAGAACCACGATGACCTGCTCGTACATCTCTGCGCCAAGATCGAGGAACTGCAGCGGGCCGAGGGCATGGGGAACATTCGAGGCCCCGAGTCAGGCATCGGCTCCGCCAGTCAGCCAGCGGTCTCGCTCGGGCTGGACGACCTTTATATTGCCGATGAGCCTGTCACGCTCCGGGTCCGCGTGACACCCGACGCGGACCCGGAGCCGCCTGTGGGAAGCATCTGGCCTGTCAACCCGATCGTTAAGCCAGTATCGGGGCCAATTGCAGCGACGTTCGTGCGAGACAAAGCGTCGGACGGCTGGACGGCCGTGGTCCCAAACATTGTGCCAGGTGTCTATCGCGTCGAGGTATCCGCCCCCGGGTCGACAGGCGCGCGGCCGGTCCACGACGTCTTTGAAGTGGTCGGAAAGGATGTCGTCGATGGCCAATGACACGACGAACCAAGGCCAAAATATCGACGCATCGTTAAGCAGCGCTCGCGATGAATCTGGTACGTTCGCTCTGCTTAAACGACTGTGGCGCTATCAACCTCGGGCCGATTGGCCTCCTTGGTCCAAGATCGATCAGATCGGCTTGGCCCGCTATGTCACGATCGAAGCGAAATCCTGGGTCGCGATCATAGACCCGAACGTGCCGCCCGTCCCGGCTACAAATCCAGCGGATCGCAAGAAACTGGCCGAGGCGATTTATCAGGCGCTCCGATCGCGAGATTTCCCGACCCGCTACGCCATCGAGAAACTAAACTGGGCCGAGTCGACCCAGCGGATCCGTGAGCCGGGCGAGATTCTGGAAGCCCCCCGGGAAGGCACTTGCCTGGACCTCGCCGTGCTCTTCGCCGGGCTATGTCTGGGGTACCGACTCTTACCAATCGTAGTTGTACTCAAGGGCCACGCATTTGCCCTGGTCTCGCTCGGGTTCTCGGTCGACGAATATTGGAAATTTCGGGCCTATCAGGGGGTCGGTGAGGAAGGTGAAAGTAATCCGTTGCTGATGGGCATATTGCGTGGCGATCCGTCTCACATGATCGACTGGGTCGACTCAGGGGACATGATTGCTGTTGAGTGTACCGGCTTTACGCGGATGAACGCCGCGACTCCGGAAGACGCGGCCAGGTATCCCGAGTGCGCGGGCCGAGACGCGAATGGTTTCTTGACATTCGAAATGGCTTTAACAGCGGGTCGGCGGCAGCTCGAAACCGCCACGCGGCCGCTCCAGTTCGGGCTGAACGTCGAGGCCGCGCATCGCCTAGGCGTGGATCCGTACCAGATAAGGGGGCCGGGCGATTACAGCCAGGCCTGGCGACGTCGCGTGGTGCGATGGGCCGCAGCCGCTGCGATGCTCGCCGCCGCGATCGGCATCTGGGCCGCCTCCAGTTACCTAGCCATCGAGCAGAGTGCCGCGCAACTTGCCGATCAACTTCGCAGCAGTGTCGGGATCAGCCAAGTCCACGCGATCGCTTCCGAGGCTGGGTGGCGTGTCCAAAGCTCTTGCCGAGGTCGTCTAAAAAGCTTCCTCCACTCATACGTCCCTAGAGCCGACGACGATGATGAGGCCGTCCGCTTGGCCCGCGAACACGCTCGAGCAGCCGTGGGTTTATACCATCTCGGGGATCAAGGGGCCGCACTCCGCCGAGTATTGGATTTAGGCGAGGGACCCTGTGAACCGCAGGCCCGCTCGTTCGCAATTCGCGATACTGCAGCATCCGGTGTTCTTGCGAGTGTGACCCTCTCCTGGCTACCTGCCGCCAACACAGGCAGCGACTCTTTGCGCCGGGCTCTGATCCTTTGCTTAGGCGATTACGGGGCAGCCGACTTCTCCGACCCAGTAAAGCTCCGCGAACGACTCAAACCGTATTACATGGAAGATGACGATCCCGGTGTGCATGCGGCCGCGTACTGGATCCTGAAACGAATCGCCAGAGCGGGTGACACCACACTGACCGAGTGGTCGAATGCCCTGAGGGAAACGGGTGCGAGCCGACTTCAGGGAAAGGACAAGACGAAACACCACTGGTATGTCGACAAGCCGACAGGGATCACGTTCATTTACCTCCCTGAAGGCCAGAGGGTGATAATGGGCAACCGCGGCATTCGGCTGGAGGATCGAGGAGGATCACCATACGTCCCACGATGCGTTAGGCTCCCCCGGGCATTCGTGATCGCCATGACAGAAATAACTCGGGAACAATTTGCCGCAGTCATGCCCGATACTGCACTCGGTTCCCCCAGAGACGCCGCGAAGACCAGTGTCACTTGGGACCAGGTCGCCGAATTCTGCAACCGCATGATCGTCGGAACTGAGGACGACTGCTATCGCATCGAGGCGCCCAATGCAGAAAGACGTATGATCTTCCCGGTGGTTCCAGGAGGAGGACACCTAAAAAAGACGGGCTTCCGCCATCCCACAGAGGCAGAATGGGAGTATGCATGCCGCGCGAATTCGCTCGCGCGGTTTGCCTTCGGCAGCGACGAAGAACTGATTGACCGCTACGCCAGTCGTGAAACGTCGGCGATCCCGGTGGCGACACGTCGACCGAATGACTTTGGATTTTTCGACATGCACGGTGGGGCAGCCGAATGGTGCGACGACAATTGGATTGATTTCCCAAACCTCGCGGAGGGGGAGTGTCCCGAAGATGCAAGCCGCGTCGATTACCCGACGGCATCCGTTAACGTCGAGTCTTTAAACGCGATCCGCACTGTTGCCCCTTCCAGCTCCTACGAGCGCACGATCCGAAGCAGGCCATCGGACGTGAACAACTCCATAGCATGGTCCGCCTTCCGCCGCGAACACCGCCCCCAATATAAGCCATTCGACAGCCCCCGCCTGGGTTTTCGGCTGGCACGGACCGTGGATCAATTTCCGCCCGGCAATTCAACGCCGCAGGTTGAGCCATGACCCCAATCTCTCCTGAACGATCCGTAGCTGCTCTGGCCCTGGCGATGGGGCCGAGGCCGGCCGCGGATCGTTCAGGGATCCGTCGATTCTAAGTCAGAGCAATTAAGTGGCTACATACAAAAGACAATCCTATTTAGGACAAATGCGAAAACTAAGCAGACAATGCTTGTAAAATCCGTTTGGGTAATCTAATATGCCTTGCGTCTTAGCCTGAAATTAGTTCCAAAACTTCTCGGGAGACATGCAACATGATGAGATTATGTGTACCAGCTTTATGTACGTTACTGTTTTCAATTGGTGTGACCGCCGAGGCTCAGGTCGTCCAATCTTTCCCTGATGCGGTCTCGGCTATGGAAGCCATCGTATTTTCACAAGACCAAACCACTCGGGACAGTCCAAGCCAGACAACCATAGATAATGTCCTAGCATTCTTAAGGAACCAGATCTCCTCTAGTACCTCATCCGAGAGATTTACCTCGGAAAGGGTTCTCCCTTCGCCGCAAGACGAGACGAATACCCTAGCTCCACCCGTCAGCACTGGCCCTATCCTGCAAGGGCATTGGGTCCTCCAAAACCGCTATGAGTACCAATGGGTTCTCAAGAGAGGCCATTTCGGCAAGATGCATTACGAGTGTATGCTCGTTTGCCGTCCGGTTTGGGTCTATCAACAAGTCCCAAAGGTGTTACCAGCACCCCAAGCCCCAATAGGGTCGGTAATAGCGGCACGTCTGGACGATCTTTCTAGAGCTGCAAATTCAGCCAACAGCGCGACTTTCAGCCGGAGAGACCTCGCCATCCAGCTTTACAATCTCACCGTGACGGCCGATTTCGCTTTTACGGCTGGTCAGATTAATCGGACTACACCTTTCCCCACATTTCAGGCTACTCCAGCATCCTCCGGCTCCACTCGATGAAGCAGAATCCGCATCAACTCGACGTATAAGCATAACAGGTTCCCGTCAACTTCGTTGGGCGTCTGCTTTTTAGTCGCAACGACAACCAACCAAGACGACCAGTGACGCAACCAATCACGCATATCTAATTGCGGCACAACGATCACATTAGGCAGTGCTGGCCACTAGTTATGCAGTCGGCCAGCACTCACCTAAACGATCCAACATGTTTATTTAATGAGATCTTTAACACTGAGCAAAGCCCGGATGAACTCACCGAACACTCGCTTGAAGATGTAGCTCCACTGATAGATCGCCACGTACTGCTGCAGATATTCCTCGTTGACTCCGCGGGCGCAGGAAGTACCTCAGGCCCGTCCAGTTGCCCTCCAATGTGTTGCTGTGCACCTCGCACACACCCTCCCCGTCGTCGTCACGTGCCTACTTCGCGTAGAAATGCCGGGCGACCGTCAGGCGAATCTCACCGCTTTGGCTCACCACTTCCCCATAGGTCGACAGACGGTCCGTGTTCCAGTTCCTAATGCTCCGGCCACTTGTTGAGGCGACGCCGAGGGCCGGGCGCGAAATCAGATGGCCTTCCTTCGGCCGAGTGTGATGTTGCTATAGCTTCAGGAATTCGCTACCTCGATTTACGGCTCCAAGGTAGCGGTGTTGCTCGAAGGCAACCGCAACATCGCATAAAACATGAACTCGAATGTGAACGATTCCGAACTAATCCTGCTTGAAGTGGGGCGTAAAGGGCGAAAGGCGGGATTTGCAGCTCAAGACGATGCTCAAGACCATGCAGAAACAGCTCGAGCTCTTGGACAATCTGGCGGGCTGGGCGAAATGGATATTTTACCTTCTCTTGTTCGTTCTGATTATAAGCCCCATCCTGGGGTATGCCCTCCTCATGATGCTCGCCCCGCAACGCATGCCGAGGTTCTAGCGAGAGAATCTCAAGTCAGACGCTTTGACCCGGCCGAGCTTGATCGCCGAGGCAAGGATTTGATTGCCCCTCTCGACCGAGCCCCTGACCTCTCCCACGGGGACTTCATAACACCTGGAGCAATGAGGGATCGAGAAACCCATCTTCGTCAGGAGCGAGAAGAGCACGTCCCTCCGCACTTCCTTGGGGAAGCGGAGGGACATGATTCGCGCGTGCTCCCTGGCCTCTTGGAGCTTGGTCGTCGTCAGCATGGTCACACATCCTTGATCGTGGTTGACGTGGAGTTGAGGAAGCTGAAGTCATAGCGGACCGAGATCGGCGAGCAAGAGACGGCGCTCGGCGGTATGGGGCCGCCGAATGTGTTAGGGCCGAAGGGCGTCATGCCCCCCAGCGAGGCCGGGCAGCTCGCCTCGGCCATGCAGGCCCCGGGGCCGGAGAAGGGAGGGATGCTCGGGCATCTGAGGTAGAAGATCGCGAGGTACCCGTCCTTCTGGAACCGGATCACCGCCTGAGACGTCGCGCCGGCCGGTGAGATGGCGGTGCACGTCGAGTTGGCCATGAAGTAGAACGGCATGATGTTGGTGAATGTGCCGCAGCCGAGCCACGCTTGCTCCGCGTTGTCCCAGTCGAGCTGGGTCCGGGACATCAAAGGGTTGTAGGCGTAGAGGGTGAGGGGGAAGGGATTCCCGCACAAGCCGGTATGGATGCTCGTCGTCTCCTGCCCGTAGCCCCAACCGGGGTTGAACAGTGCCACGTCCTGGGCGAACTTGCCGATCTCATCGGACGCCTTCCTGGCGTTGAACTCGAGGAGCCGGAGCGACTCCTCGGCGCGGCGGAGGCGGGACTCGTAGGCTGATCGGGTCATTGCTGTGGTCCGGTCCCCGGGACGGCTTGATAGAAGGCGGAGCTTGCCGCCCCCTGCTTTTGCATCAGTTGCTTGATGAGGAGCTCGAGCTCGCGGATGCGGTTCTCGAGCTGCCTCAACCTCTGCTCATAGGCGTCCATCACTCCTCCGCTTTGGCTTGGCCGTCGAAATCGAGCTCGGGCATGTCGACCTTGAGTTCCGGCTTCTTCTCTTCCACGGGGACGAAGGGCTTTTCCTTGGGCGCCTTGCCCTTGAGCCTGGGCCTGCCCTGGGATTGCCGCATCGGCGAGAGGAGGCCGGTATTCGCGATATCCTGGGGCGTGATGTTCTCCCCGTTCTTCGGCTGCATGAGCAGGCCTTCGAGGTTGTTCATATTGGAACCATACCTCCCCGGATCGGTCCCGAGGTTCTCCATGTTGCCGCCCCATCGGCCCATGTCGCCGCCGCCGAAGTTGCCCGGATCCGCGATCCCCCTCTGACCGCTCGCGCGGCCGAACGCGGCCGTGAAGTTGTTGCGACCCTCGGCCATCCCCGACATGCCTCCGTTGTGCATCATGCCGAACAGGCTGGTGGCGTGGGCGAACTGGCCCGAGTCGTTGCCGAGCGCCTGGAACATGTTGTTCGTCGAGAACTGGGGGTGGACGTAGAGGTCATCTCCCGAGAACGGCTTCATGCGGGTGGAGAAGCCGAGGGAGATGCGGTGGGTGAAGCCCTGGGGGCTCGAGCTCCACGTCAACCTCACGGAGCGGATCGGGGCGTTGATGCCGGACCAAGGGGACGAGGCGCCGTTGATCGCGATGTCGAGCGAGGTCTCGAACGAGAGCCAGTCCCACGACGGCAACGAGGAGTCCACGAGCCAATCGATGGTGCCTTCGTAGACCGTGTTCTTGATCGAGTCGAGGTGCTTTTGAGCGAGCGTCGCGAAGGATGCCCCGTCGTTCTTCTGGATCCAGGCGCCGTAATCCATGTAGCGCGTCTGCTCGATGCCGTCCTCGGTGTACGCCGTCCCCTCGTATTGGGGGACGCCCCCGACGTCCGCCGGGACCGTGACGCTGAGGGGCCCGCGCGAGTAGAGCGCGAGTATCTGGACGTCGCTGGGGAGGCCGTCCGCGATCGTCGTGGGGGAGCCGGATTCGAGCGTGGACGTCTGGCCGAAGACGCATACTGTGGGCTGCTGGAACCGGAAGATCCCCTCGGAGGGTACCGGCTGGATCGTCGCCGGGACGGACACGGGCACCGTGTTGCCGCAGACCATGGCCGAGGGGTAATACATCGCCCTGGACGTCGTGGCGTTGGCCCACTGGACGGGATAGGGGGCCCTGACCACGAGGTGCGAGCCCACCCAGGTGTTGAGCCCGGTGGCCCCGGTGGAGGGCTCGCGCGGGGTGTAGTCGCGCCAGGTGTTGATGAGGCCGCCCGTCTTGCCGACGACGCGGTATTTGTCGTAGCTCGTCGCCGTGATGGGCCAGGTGTTATCCCACGTGAGCGTTGCGGTCCCCCCCGCGGTCATGGCCGTGTTCGAGGTGACGATGCGGGCCTCGGAGACGTTGATCCCGGTGGCGGCCGTGTCGGTGAGGGTGATCCAGGCCTCCGCGTTGCTCCAGAAGTTCGTGACCCAGTGCACGGCCGGATCCGAGGATTGGACCGTGACGGACGTGCTGGTGACGGCCGTGACGGTCCCGAAGTCGACCGCCCCATTCGGCTGGGTGAAGTCGTAGAGCGTCCAGGTTGATTTGTCCGAGGTGGTGAAGACCTCGGCGAGCGTGCCATCGGCCAGGCTGAGGAAGATGACCGCGACGTCGGGGCCGCCCCGCATCACGAGCCGCGTGGCGCAATCCTGGGTCGACTTCCGCACGGAAGGCCAGGTGACGGGATCCGCGGGGCCGCCCGGACCCGGGAGGGTGATCGTCGCGGGGACGAACACGGCCGTATCCCGCATGTTCTTGCAACGGATCGTCCCATCGGGCTCGATCTCGAGCGCGTTCGTCGGGTGCCAGCGCTCCACGAGCTGGGCGAGCTGGTTGAAGATGCCCTCGCCGCAGAGGGTGACGGGTGACGGGGGGACGACGTCCAGCAAGGCCAGGTCGGCGACGGTGGCGGCCGGCAGCGAGGGGGCCGAGGGGAGGCCGGTGTAATTCCCCACGTTCACGGCGTTGAGGGCCTGGGCCGTGCCGACGACGAGGAGGATCCGGGAGATGATCTCCCCCACGGTCAAGCCGACGTCGCTGGGGACCGCGTAATCGTCCTCGGGCGTCCGGTTATAGGTCTGGGTGCCCGTCCCGTCGACGGCCGTGACGGGGACCCAATCCGCCAGATAGCGGAGCCCCAGCGCGGTATAGCCGTGGGCCCAGCCCATCGCGGACCCGCCCGATTGGACGTCGGTGATGCGACCCTGGAACCGGACCGTGCCGTTGATCGTGACCGAGACCGGCATCCCCGTGTTGAACGTCGGCCAGGGCTCGAGCGAGAGCTCCGCGAAGGCGAAGGAGTCATATCCGCCGTCGAGCACGCGGGCGAGCTCGGAGGGGACGATCCCGGCCGCCGCGCGCTGCGAGGCCGTGTAGGGCGTGCCGTTGATCGTCAGTACCGTCGTGATCGCCATGTCATGTCCTTATGGTTCACCACTACTGGGGGAACGGCTGGATGATCGCCGGCTGACGCTGGCGGGCCCGCGCCTGCTGGGCCTGGAGAATCTGGAACCCGTTCTGGATATTGTCCCACCCCTGGTTGGCCTGGGCCTGATCGTGGGCGATCGAGTTCAGGACGTTGATCATCGACATGAACGCGGCCTGATTCAGATTGTGGCCACGCTGGACCATCTGCATTGCGTGGTGTGCCGCGGTCTGGGCCGCCTCGGGAGTGAACTGCGTCCCCGTCATCTGGAATGACTTATTGAAGATGTCCTCGGCGAGCATCTTCTCATCGTTGGCCTTGGCGTCCCGCGCGGCTCGCCTTTGGGCGTTCTGATTCCGGTTCCCCTCGGCCTTCAACGCCTTGGCGATCTTCGCTTGCTGCTTCGCATCCGCCGCATTCAGGATCTCATTGGCTCCCACCTCCTGATTCGGGTCGGCCGCCGCGTTCTGGGCCGAGACTTCCTGGATGAACTGCGTCATCAGGCCTCGTGCGACGTCGTCGGTGATCCACCCCGTCTCGAGGACATCCGCGTTCTCGATGCTCTTCTTAACCTTGGGTAAGTGCTTCTCCATGATCTTGTCGTGCTTCTTCCCGGCCGCGATGTCGCGCCGGATCGCATCGGGGAGCGAGCCCTCCTTCTTCATCGCGGTGTGGAACTGCGTCTGGAAATGGCGGACGGCCGCCTCGCGCCGGTTCGAATACTCCGTGTTATCGCGGTCCAAATCGGCCTGTTCGAAGTCGAGCGTCTGATCGACCTGCGCGGCCTCTCGCTTCTTCTTCGTGTCCAAATCTTTGTTCAGGTCATGCATATCCTTCTGACGTGCATAGTACGCCTTGTCCTTCCTGGCCTCCTTGACCTTGGAGGGTAGCGCCTCCTCGAGCGAGAGCCGGAAGAGGGGATCCACGGGCTGCATCCCCTTTGCGGGGTCGCCTTTCGTGAACTTCTCCTCATAGTTGTCGAAGAGGTCGAGCATGAAGCTGACCGAGGCGCCCTCGCCCCTCAACGCCCCGCCGAGCTCGCTCTCGACGAACGTATCCATGCGCTTGCTGAAATTCTCCTGGATCCTGGCGATCTCGGCCTTGCTGCTCTTGAGCTCCTCCATGTGCATGAACATGGCTTCTTCGGGGACCCTGTGCTCGTCCAGGTCCTTTTGCAGCGAATCTCGCCGCTCCCTCGCCGCCTTGAGCTTGGGCGACTCGGGGTCCTTCTCGAAGATCTTCTCGATGCCGCCGCCGGCGTCGATCATCGCGGAACGCATGATCCTGTGAACATTCTGCTCGCCGCTCACGGTGTCCGTGGCGCCGCCGAGGTCGACGATCACATCCTTGACGATCTTCGCCGATTCCTCCTGGAGCGTCGTCCTGGCCTGGGCCGCATTCTTGGCCGCGGCGATCCGCGCCTCCAGGATCTCCACCTGCTTCGTGGCGTCGTCGATCGCCTTGTAATCCACCGCGAGCTTGTACGGCTTATCCTGGAGCCTTTTTAGCCTGTCCTCCATGTCCTTGAGCGTGCCCGCCGCCCGTTTCCCCGGGTCCTCGATGAGGCCCACTGATCGGGCGAATTCCTTGATCTGGGGCATCAAGATATTGATGCCGGTGCCGATGATCATGAGGGCGCCGGCGAGCCCTGGGCCGCCGCCGAGGCTGGTGACGATCAGGGGGATGTTGTTGACGAACGCACCCCAGCCGTACTGCAAGTCCTGGACGCCGTGGCTCACGTGGAGCATCGCGTAGCTGAGGCCGGTCATACCCTGGCTAGCATTCTTGGTTTCGTTCTTCATCTGGGCCATCAGGGCCGACGTCCTGCCGATGTGCTTCGCTTCGACGCCCATCGCCTGGAACATGTGGGCCTCCCTCTCGAGCTCCTTCGAGAGGTTCCCGCCGGCATTCATCATCGTGAGCTGCACGGTGTTCCAATCGGCGCCGGACGCGGCCGATTGCCGCATGGCGGCCGTCTGCTCCTTGATCTTCTGGTTCGTGGCCTCGATGTCCCGATAGAAGTTCTTCAGCGCCGGCGACTGGCCGATCTTGTTGACCTCGACGCCCACCGTGTTGAACATGTGGGCTTCGTTCTTCAGGGTCGAGACGATGCTCCCGCCCGTGTTGAGCATCGCCGCCCAGGCCGTGTTTGCGTTCGCCGCGGCGGACCTGGATTGGCCCATCGCCGCCGCCTGCTCCTTCATCGCGGCATTGCCCTCGTTCGAGACGCGGGTGAAGTTGCGGAGCTGGGACGTGAGCGAGTTGTATTGCCGGCTGAATTCCTCGGGTGCGATCTTGCCGTTGGCGAAGGCATTCGAGACCTTATCGATCTCCCCCTGAAGCCTGGCCATCTCCTGGCGGGCCGCCTCGTACACCGAGCGCCCGGAGTTGAGCGAGCCGGCGAATTCGCCCATCACCTGCTTGGAGCGCTGGATCATGCCGCCCCAGGCGTTGCCGTGGGAGATCGCCTCCCCCATGGCCGCCGTCTGGGTCCGGATCGCCCCCTCCAGGTCCTTCACCAGCTTGGTGAAGGCGTTCAAGGGAGTCTGGATCTTGGTCACCGTCCGGTGATACTCCTCCGGTGCGATGGCCCCCGACTTGAAGGCCTCGGTCAGCTTGGCCAGCTCGTCCTTGAGCCTGGCCACCTCCATGCGTGCGCGGTCGAGGGTGCCTTCACCCTCGCCGCGCACGCTGAGGACGATCTCCGCCCGCGTCGCGCCGTTGAACGACATGAGAAACGCTCCAGGATGCCCCAGGATCGATTACGGGGTCGTGGCAACAGAAATGTCCGTCCCGGCCGTGGCGTCGAGCAGGGAGGCGAAGGAGAGCCCCTGATAGGCAGCGTCGTTGAGCGGCATGGAGTCGCTCACGGACCGGATGACGCCGGCCGTCTTCAGGTCGAACGTGGTGGTGTTGGTCCCGTCCGTGAACGCGAGGCTCGCCGTCTGCGCGGAGACGGACTCGAGGGCGGTCCGGTCGGCCTGGGACTTGTAGCGAAACGAGCTGTTGAAGGTGACGTCGCGGCCGAGCCAGCGGATGGCCGAGGGGAATTTGAATTCGTCGTAGAGGGGCTTGGTCTGGTTCTCGACGCTGAGGCTGATCTCCTTGAAGTTGGTCCGGGAGCTGCCGAGGGTGAGGCCGCCGACGAGCTGCTGGAAGACGACCGGCTGATCGGACGGGTAGGCCGTGAGCGCCGGCACGGCGAAATCCGTGTTGGTGATCGACGCGACCGCCAGGTAATCGAAGTCGAAGGCCAGGGCGCAGAGGACGCCATCGCCCGAGTTGTTGGCGGAGAGCTGGAACCGCTTGCAGGTGGCCCCCAGGTAGCGGCGATACGCGAAGGTGCCGTCCTCGAGCTGCCAGACGTAATCGAACGTGCCGGTCCCGACGCCGAGCGGCGCCCCGGCCAGGCTGAGCGCCCAGGGGAGCAGGAGCTTCGCCTGGGAGAAGTAGAAGAGGGTCATGAGCTTGCCCCCGGTGCCCGATTGGGCCGATCCGGTCTGGACGACGCGGTTGGATCCGCCGGCGTCGCGGACGTTGTAATGGATGGGGGTCGGCTGGGCCTCGAACGATTCGTTCGCGTGCAGGCGGAGCACGGACTGGGTCCCGGCCGCGGGCGACGTGGGGAAGACGCCCGGGGTGACCTCTTTGGTGAAGCGGACGGCGCGCAGGGACATGGCTGGTTCCTTGGGTCAGGAGACGAAGAGGCTGAGGAGGATGCCGCCCTCGGAGCGGATGGCCTTGACGGGCCTGTCCATCCCGGGGACGGAGCCGACGATCGCGACGGACGGCTTGACGAGCTGATAGAAATAGCAGCCGTTCTTGCGGAGATATCCGGCGACGTTGTCGCCGGTGAACATGACGCTCGATCGCTGCATGGCCCGCCGGATGAGGCCCCAGAGGTTGAGGTTGTCGACGACGTTCGTGCCCAGGATCAGCGTCTCGACCTGCACGGCCAGGGCGAGGCGGTAGGCGTCGACTTCCTGGATGGTGATCTGAGAGGGCGCCGGGGTGAGCCGGATCCAGGGGCATTGGGACTCGGCCGGCGGGTCGGAGTCGTCCGACTCGCCCGTCCAGGTCCGCCACATGCGGACCACGTCCTTGAGCATCTCGTCATTGGTGAGGACGTCGACCAGCGCGAGCCAGGCGTTCGCCTCCTCGACGTTCTGGGCCTTGGGGAGGATCGGTTCAGCGGGCATTGAAGGCTTCCCTTACCGCGAGTGCTGCGAATTCCTGGACGGCAACGAAGACGTCGTCCAGGGCGTTGGGGACGAGGCCGGCGGGATTGCGGGCCGGGACGGAGTTGCCGCCGCGCGAGGTGAAGCCCGAGACGTGGTAATTCATCCAGGGCGAGTTGGGCCAATGGCCCCTGACCTCGAGATTGAACAGGCCGATCTGGATCTCCACGGCGAAATCGGAGATCTCCCTCGAGGCCTCCCCCCTGGGCAGGAGAGGAGGCCCCATGCCCCCGCGCTTGCGGTACTCCTTGGGCGTGAGGGGTTGGCCCCAGTTGAGCGGGGCGAACTCGACGTCATCGCGGTCGACGCCCTGGGTGGAGCGATCGCGGTTGGACTCGATGAAGATGTTCTGCAACCGGGCGCCGAGATGGGTGAAGTCGGCGAGCTGGAAATCGAGCGCGGCGAGCCTCGTCTCGAAGAGGTCCACCCCGTCATAGTTCACGACTGCTTTGAACATGGCTCACGTCATGTAGGTGACGTCGCGGTCAATCCGGTGGGTCGGAGAGTCCGGCGGCGCCTGGGTCGAATCGAACTCGACGACGCATTGGAGGAACTGGCGGAGGGCCTTGGCCATGTGCCGGGCGCCCAGGGCCGCGTAAGGGTTGTTGTCCCCCGGCTGGGACTGGAAGACGAGGGCCGCCGCGTAGTGGGCATTGGCCTCGACGATGTCGCGCGTCAGGAGGAGCTTGCCCGCGTCGAACCAGGCCTTGACCTGGCTCCCCGATGGGGCCGGCGATCCATCGGGCGACCCGGCATAGACGAGGTTCGGGCCGGGGCCGGTGCCCGCGTCGTCGAGGTAGCGGCGCGAGCGGCCGGCCTGGGGCCGGTAGAGGTCGAGCCGGGCCTGTTCGAAGATGGCCCGCGCCTGGTACCTCTGGTCGGCGAACCCCGAGAGGGTCTTATCCCTGTCCTTCAAGACGAGGATCTCCGGCGCGAACGTCTGGAGGTCCTCGAGCGTGGCATAGCTCGGCGGGAGGGCGTCATTCCCCGCGGTCGGGCTGAATGAGATCTGGCCGTCGTAGACTCCCCTGGGCTGGCCGTCGCCGGGGGTGGCTCGGACCACGAGGTGATAGACGTCGGGGATGATGCCGGCCGCCGCGAGCTGGCCCGCCGTGATGGTGAGCTGGAAGACGCCGTTGTCGGAGTCGGTCCACTCGCAGCCGGGGTTGAAGAGCACGGGCTGCGACTTGCCCCGGCTCACCTCGGCCACGAGCGGATCGGTCGGCGAGAACGGGACGGGGACGCGATTCGCCGTGCGCACCGTCATCGCCCAGGCGCGCGTGGTGCCGAGGAGCTGGGAGAGTCGCTCGGATCCGGGGCCCGGCATGTCAGAGCTCCTCGACGTCGCAGCTCCACGCGTCGGGCTCGGCGTCCGGCGACGTGACCGCGGTGTTGAACTGGGTGATCAGGTCCCCGCCCGACAGGAGCGAGGTTATGAACTGCTGGAAGAACATGGGTGCCTCACAGGGCGATGCCGAGGATGAGGAACGTATCGCCGGCGGCCGGCGCCTGGGGTAGCGGGGTGGAGAGCGTGAAGGTGCCCACGCCGTTCGACACGGCGTAAGACTGCACCTTCGCCGCCTTGCACTGGTTGCCCGTCACGAAGACGACGACGCTCGGGGGCGTCGCGTAGAAGGCCTGGACCGTGCTCAGGCCGGGGCTCGAGGTCGTGTTCGCGGAGAAATGCGACGTGCCCGGCGAGGAGTCGTTGGAGACGGTCCCCTGGAACACGGCGAGCGACTGGGCCTTGAGGCTCAGGGCCGCCGCCGAACTCCCCTGGATCGCCTGCATGTTGGCCGGGAGCGTCGTGTTCGCCGCGATCGTGTCGGCCGTGATCGACCCGTTGCGGAGCGTCGCCGGCGAGAAGGCCTGTTCGTAAACTTGCTGATTCGACGTCTCGACCCAGACCATCCACCCGGACCACGTGTCGTCGAAGTCGCTCACGATGGTCCGATAGCAGGCGGTCCCGTCCGTGATCCCCGGGACGGTGCGCTCGATGATGCCGACTCCGGGATCGGTCGGGCCGATCGGCGTCGAGCCGTCGAGGAGCTGGATGAAGTAATAAATCGTGGCCGAGAGCCCCGCGCGGCTCTTGGCCATGACCATGCTGAAAGGCTGATCGACTAGCGCCATTGGCTCGCCTCCGCCCTCCTCGCCGGCCCGTTGGGAGGCCGGCGGGATGGGTGATCGTGGGTTCTCGCGAGTGACGTCAGGCGGCCTTCGGGAGCCATTCGGGCTCCCGGGCGACCGGCCGTTTGAGGGGTGCGAAGGCGATGGATTCGGACGGGATCCGGCCGGTCCCGCGATCCGTCACGCTGGTGGACATGAGCCAATCGCGGATCGCGTGGGCGACGCGGTCGCCGTAGTAATAGTGGCCAGCGAGGACGGGATGGATCGCGTCCGCCCAGATGTAGCGATACGAGATGTCATTGGAGCTGTTCAGCTTTCCCTGATAGCTCGTCCCCGCCATCCAGTTGCCGGACGGATCTGCATAGATGGGGATGAAGAGGCTGTTGGGGTCGGCGAACTGGTTGAAGGCGGCGGCCACCGCCGTGGCGCAGTCCGATTGGGTCTGGGTCGGGAACGTGGGCCTCGGCCAGGGGGCAACCACGATGATCGGGGCGATGGGGTTGGCCGCCCTCGCCGCGTTGAAGCACGTCAGGGCCTTGGCCTGGATGTCGGGCAGCGCGACGGCCGTGCCGTCGTTGCCGCTGACGTCGTTCGTCCCCAGGGCGAACACGAACACGTCATAGGGCTGGGCCGTGAGGTCGGCGAGCCGCAGCGGGTCGGACGCCGCCGGCAACGCGCCGTTGACCTTCGAATATCCCGTCCCGCCCTGGGCCATGCAGGTTGGCCGCCAGCCGAGCTTGGCCGACGCCGTGCGGAACCAGTTCACCGCCTGCATGCCGGCATCGCGCGGGGCCTGGACCGTGTAGCTGTCACCGATCCCCCCGGCGTTGACGATATCGAGGTCTTTGGGCTTCCAGATGGAGTATCCCGGGTCGACGAAGAAGCCGCGGACGCTGAGCACGCCGCCGGATCCGCCGCAGGTCTCGTCCACCTGCTGGTTGCCGAACTCGATCCGGACTCGCCTGATCTTCGACGAGCCGAACGCGATCGTCACCACGCCCGTGTTCGTCCCGCAGGCGTTGCCGTTGTTGAAGATCGGGGTAGGCGTCATCGACGTGTATTGCATCGGGCCGCCGTTCTCGGAGACGGCGATCATCACGCCGCTCTCGGACGTGCGGAAGTAGCTGAATACAAGCGTCGGCGCGTCGGTCATCCCTTCGATGTACCAGCCTTGCTGGTAGATGCCCGGCGGACCGATGTTCGATCCCGAGGTCGAAGAGACCGAATAGACGCTGAGATAGTTGCCGGCCAGGGAGCCGCTCGTGTTGGCGAACGGCACGCCCCCGACGATGGTGAACTTGTCCTGGTTGGTCAGGACGCCGGAGCCGGCGAGGTAATAGTTCTTCGTCTGCGTGAAGCTCGTCCCGGTCGTGATCGTGGGGGGCGAGGCCATCGGCTGATTGTCGATGACGTTGCTGGCGCGAGCCGCGACCGCCGCACGGCGCATCCGCTCGAGCAACATGCGCTGGGTGGTGAGGCCGATCGCCTTTCCGCCCGTCACATTCTTCTTGCCCGTGAACATCAGCCCCGTGTCGCTCTCGACCACGAGCACATCGCCCGTGATCGTGCGGGCCTTCCGCTGCGTGCTCGTCATCGACGTGACGGGGTCGAGCGGGGGCCCCTGGGCGTTTCCGCGGGGCGTGACATCGCCGAGCCACGCGAGCGAGACGACGGCCGCCGCCATGCCGAACCATGAGAACATTCGTCGCATTGGATCACTCCGATTTGAAGCGTGTCGGTGAAGGGCCGGGTTGCGGGCGATCTGTCACGGGAGCGTCAAGGGGGACGTCGGGGCGATCGGGTCGGGCTCGCCGGAGGGATCCGGGCCCGCGACGACGGGCCTTCGCCTCGGCTCGGGCCGGCGACACTCCTCATGCCGCCAGTTCTCCAGGGCCTCGTGGGCCCCGATCTGCCGCGCGGGGACGTCGAGGAAGTTGGTCCGGGAGGCGTGCGACATGATCCGGATGCCCACCCAGTAGGCGAGCCGATGCGGGAGGGCCTCGGCGATGAGGCGGCAAGCGGCCTCCCTCGCCCGGCCGGAGAACGCGAGCCTCGCCAGGACGAAGGCCAGGCCAATGCCGCCGAAGAGCAGCATCGACATGCCGAACGCGATCAGCGAAGCCTTGGTTTCGGCTGACATGATGGAGTCCCGATTTGTCGGATGGGGATCGGCTCAGCAACCGCCGTTGGGGAGGCAGTCGTTCTGGGCCTGGAAGTCGAGGTTGATCGTCCCGCCGGTGAGGGGGGCGACGCCGTAGTTGTACGTCTTCTGGAGATAGCAGAGCTTCCGCCCGGCGAACCGCTCGAGCTTGGTGTAGAGCTTCCCCGGATCGTCCTGGATCCCCACCCGACGCATCTCGACCTCGTCGCAGTTGTTCGAGGCGCTCTCCGCAACGTGGTACTCGATCACGTCGAAGAGCTTCGGCAACTGGTCCGAGGAGAGTCCGGAGAGGTCGCCATCGGCGACGAGGGGGAAGGCCGCCGGCTGGATCCCGCAGAAGATCGCCGCCCGAAGGAGGCAATCGTTGAAGTCCGCGAGCGCGATCCAGGGCCCGCATCTCCTCGAGAGGATCTGACGGGCCTGGACGACGGTGAGCGACATGGGCGCCTCCGATCAGGTCAGGGGCGTGTACTCGATGACGGCGTTCCCGGCGAGCCCGGCGCTCGCGCCCGAGGCCGTCGAGAAGGTGACGGCGGCCCCGGCCGCGACGCGCTGCAGCGCCTTGCCGTTCGTCCCGGGGTTGGAGATGTTGCTCGCCGTGATGACCGACGTCCTCACGTCGAGGGTGTCGATCAGGTTGGCGCTCGCCGTCGTCTTGTTGGCCGCGGAGCCCGCCTTGAGCGTGCAGGCCGCGTTGGCGATGGTCGTGATGTCCACCGTCACCCGGCTCACGACGATCGGGCCCGGCTCCGGGTTGGCCCAGGCGCCGAGGCCGCCGGCCGCGTCGTTGCCGCCGGCCAGGGGGACGACGACCGACCGCGGCATCTTCACGCCGGCCGCGGCCTGGCCCGCGACGATGTTGAGGTCGGCCGCGTTCCCGCTGAACGGCTTGCCGTTGATCGAGAGGGCGTCCACGTCCGTCTTGCCGTGGCGGGCCCATCCGCGAATGTTCGAGCTCATGATTCTTGGTCCTTCGGTCGGTTGCGAGCGGGGGCGGAGGATGCGGAGAGCTTGGCGAGCCTCTCCTCGATCGCCACGAGCTGGAGCTGGATGTCCTCGAGGAGCTTCGGCAGTCCCCTGAGGGCCTCGAGCGTGGCTTTCGTCTCCGCGATGTGCCGCTCTTGCTTGATCGCGATGGATTCAGGTCTGGCCATGGTTCGATGTGGGCAAAAGAAAGGGCATGCCGAGTGGCATGCCCTGGAGGATGATCAAGATCGCCTCGGGCCATCACATGGCCATCACGAGAGGATCAGGGGTAAACCTCGAGGCCTACCCTTGAAAACACCCGCGATCGGCCGAGGCCATCACATGAGGGTTACGCGAACTGCGCGGGGACGGAGTAGGCTCCGGCCGTGAGCTGCATGACCACGCCGTTGAGGCGGTTGCCGACGCCCATGCCGAAGCGGTTGTCGTAGTAGCTCGACGTGAACGGGGTCACGTCGTTCGTCTTCACGAGCTGCAGGCCCGGGGTGAGCCCGGTCCCGGCCAGGTCGATGCGCTGGATGATCGGCTTGGGGGCCTCGACGTGGATGCCGAGGAGGTAGGTTGCCGGGATGGCCCGCCACTCCACGATCACGGCGCCGTTGATCGTCCCCAGCACGCGCCAGGTGTTGCGACGGGGGTCGCTCGGGTCGAAGACCTCCCTGGGGATGGATCCGACGTTGACCGTGTCGCGGTCATCCCCGGGAATGACGGTGTTCAGCGTGAACGGCACGAACTCCGTCAGGGCCTCGAAGAAGGGCGACTCTTCGTTGTTGCAGAACACGACGACGGGGCTACCCCCGGTCGGGGTCCCGAAGAACTGCTCGAGGCTGTTGACGATGGTCGGGATCGGGTTGTGGGTGTTGTCGATCGCGGTATAGACGTACCCGCTGGCGAGGTAGGCGTTGTACCCGGTCGTGTCGACGTCGGATCCCAGGACGGGCGGATAGACCGTGCCGTCATTGTTGGCAAGGCGCTGGATGGTCAGGTCGCCCCGCAGCGGGTCGGAGAACGTGGCTGCCGTGTTGTTGAACAGGGCGCGGAGGATTTCGCGCCGGACCGTGTTGGCGTTCGCCATGAACACGCTGTTGAGGTGGCGATCCAGGTCCGCCAGGGTCATGTACGCCCAGGCGACGCGATCGGCCGAGAGCCCCGCGCCCCAGCTCTCCAGCGGGAAGGCGACGTCCCAGGAGCCGGTGGCCTTCTTCACGGCCGGCAAGGACTGCGAGCCGCCCTTCTGGAGGTACCCGCCGCCGGGGAGCATGTACCTCATCTTGAACGAGTCGGTGGTCTGGTCGACGAACAGCCGCATCGCCGATTCCATGTCGGCATTGTGGATGCCGAAGACGTACGCGACCGCGTCGTAGATGGCCTGCTGGCCGATGGTCGAGACGAACGTACGCTGGTTATCCGTGTTGTTGAGACCCAGCGCCCCGTAAATGTCGGACATGTGCTTTCCCTTGACTGGTCAATGTGAGGTGGAGGACACTCGCCGCGGCGGGGCCGGGATCACGGGATCTGGGCGGCCCAATTCGCGTGGACGTAGAGGACCTTGGAATAGCTGGGCACGTCCGACAGGGCTACGACGCGGCCCATCGCCACGGAGTGCGTCCCGGCCGCGTCGGCGAGGGCCCCGGCGGTGTCCGAGGCGAAGACCTGGGCGTCATACGCGAGCGAGGACAGGTTGAAGCCCGAGACGAACCCCTTGATGAGGATTTCGACGGCTTGCCCGGCCCCCGCCTTGTTCAGGGCGATGCCGCGGATTTGATACTTGCCGTTGGTCCCGGCGGCGCCGACGCCCCAGGTCCCGGCGGACGTCTGGTAGACGGTCTGCCCGGGGGTGATGACCTCGGCAGCGACGCCCCGCCAAATCTCGGCGGTCTCGGGGCGATGGCAGATGGCGACGGCGTCCGCGGTGACGGTCAGATTGGCCATGGGAAGAGTCCTGGATCAGATGCCGGCCGTGCGCCTCATCGGCGCCGGCCTCACTTCGGTTTGGGAGCCCGCATCGAAGGCCCGGGAAGCCTTGGGCGTCCCGAGGACCGGCCGGGCGGGCGACGTTTCGGCCTTGAGCGAGGGGAGGAAGTCCGACCACTTGGACTGGGCATAGTCCGAGAGCTTGGTCAGCGCCTCGGGTGCCTTGGGGTCCACGCCCTTGGCGTAGGCCACCTTGACAGTCTTGCCCTTGTCGGTCTCTTCCTTCACCTCGAGCTGGAGTTGGTCCTTCTCGATCAGCGTCGTCAGGACGGCTTCCTTGAAGCCGAGCGATTCCGCCACGGTGCGATGGAGCTCCGCCTTGCGGAGGCCCCCGAGTTCATTTAAGGCCTTGGTCCCGTCTTCGAGGGACGTCTTCAAGGCGTCGGGCAGGCCGAGTGCCACGTACGCATCCCAGGCCTTGGCATCGTCCCCTTGGAGAACCTTCGCCCCTTCGGGAACCGTGTTCCCCTTGAGCTTCGAGTTCTTCGCGCGGAGCTGATGATTCTCCTTGAGAAGGATCTTCATCGCCTTATTCTCATCGCCGTGCTTGGTGATGAGATCTTGAACCGTCTTTGCGAGGTCCGGCTCATTCCCATTTCCGCCGCCCTGGCCACCGGCCGGGGGAGTATTCTGGTTCCCGTCGCCCGACCCGTCTCCGCCACTGACGGAGGGGAGGGGTAGACCGGCCTGGATCCGAGCATAGAGGCGGTCGACGATCGATCCTTCGGCCCCCTTGGGGTCGAGGAGAATGCGTTGGATGCGGTTCAACATGGGTCACTCGGGAAAGGAGACGGTAGCCCCTGGCTACCCTGGGGAAGGACTCACGCCCCTGGCGTGACGTCGTCGGGGTCGCTCTCGCCGGCCGGGGGATCGGCCGGGGTGCGAGTTGATTCGGGGTCGACGGGTTCGGCCGGCTCGAGGGCCTTCGCCTCGGCCTCCTTCGCGTCGTTGAGTTCCTGGATCTGGGCGTCGCTCCAGCCGTGGCGTTCGAGGAACACGGAGAGCGGGACTCCGGCCGTGACGGCGGCCTGGGCGGCGGTCCAAAAGGCCTGGTCCTCCTGCAGCCGGTCCATGGGATCGAGGTGGAAGACGGGGCGTTCGCCGATGCGATGCTCGAGGGCCCCCGATCGCAGGTCGTCGAGGCCGAAGCCCTGATACCCCTCGTAACCACGCATGCCGCCGATGGCGATCGCGTATTTCTGGGCAATGCAGAGCGAGTGGTCATAGCCGGAGCGTCGGGTAATCACCTTCGCCTCGTCCGGCTTTCGCGCCTCGCGCAGGGCCAGGGCGGACGCGTCGCCGGAGAGCCGGATCCGCTGGAAGGCGAGCTCGGGATAGTCGTCCTCGATCGACTTGTACGAGTTCTGGATCTCCACGCTCGTGAACTGGATATCCAGCGGGAAGATGAGCGGCGTCGCCGTGGCGCCGATGCCGGCGTAAACCGTCTTCATCTCCTGGCGCCCCTGCTGGGGGGAATCCTTCGTCGAGGCCCCCATCGTCGCAGTCGGCTGCTTGCCGCCGGGCGCCGGGGCCTGGACGCCCGCGAGCATCCACACGCCCTCGACGGCCTTCCTGATCTGATCGTGGAGCTTGCTGGCCACGTCGTCGCAATTCCGGATCTTGGTGTGGCCGGAGTGAACCTCCGCCATGCCCCAGAACGAGTTCGGCGACGTCCGTTGGTGGCGATGGACGATCAGCGGGATGAACGGATACGGGACATCCCACTCGGCCGCGACGTTGTTCCACGCATAGGGCGAGCCGTTGAGGTAGGTCCGATAGACCACCCTGCCCTTTTTCTTGTCGAGGTAGGCATCCTCGGTGTATTTCACCGTGTTCCGCATGATCTCCGGGCTGACCGACTCGCTGATCGTGCGCGGGTCGACGTCGGGCGAGAGGCGTGCTTCCTCGATCCGGTAGGCGATGACGTTGCCCCACCCGTCATCTTCGACCCAGGTGAGCGTGCCGGGGTGGACGACGCGGATCGCGACGCGGCCTGCCTCGGGATCGTCGACGATCTGGAGCACGACGTCCCCCAGGATCGCCCCCAGGCGGCAATAGAGCTCCTTGGACTCCTGGAGGTTGGAATCGCGCCACAGTGTCGCGATCGCCGGCCTGAGGGCGTCGTTCGACGTCAGGATCGGGAGGGCCGAGGGGCACTCCTTGCCGTCGCCGGCCTTCGGATCGAGCGTCCCGCCCATGAGGTGCGAGCCCCAGAAGTCCCCCAGTCGCTTCGTGGGGTTGTAGATGCCCCGGGTGAAGCGGTAGAGGCCGTATTCCGTGAGGTACGTCTCGGCCCACTTGTGGACGTTGTCATACTGGGAGTTCTCGTACATGGCCCAGTAGAGCGCGTAACGCTGCAATCGGGCCTGGAACCGCCCGTAGGAGTCGAACCCGCCGAATTCCGTGGTCGGGAGGGTCTGGTTCGTGACGTTCTCCTTGCGGAACGTCGAGAGCCAGGAGGCGAAGCCGGCGAAGAAGCCCATGATCAGCCCCTATACCCTTCGAAGAGGGCGTCATCGGAGAACACGGCCGGGAGGGCCTCGAGAACGGCTTCCGTGATCGCCCAAACGAGGGCGTCCATCCGGTCGGGAGACTTCGACGTCGGCACCCAGTTGCACATCT
The DNA here is from genome assembly GCF_049331405.1 of Singulisphaera chitinilytica. Taxonomy (NCBI): domain Bacteria; kingdom Pseudomonadati; phylum Planctomycetota; class Planctomycetia; order Isosphaerales; family Isosphaeraceae; genus Singulisphaera; species Singulisphaera chitinilytica. The sequence continues at coordinate 1,547,367 of NZ_CP186274.1, read as the reverse complement.
GGGCCTCGAGCTTGGCGAGGTTGGCCGTCCGCACGTGGAAGACCCGGCCCTGTTCGTAGAGGCTCGAGACCGGCTCCGCGCGGGTGTATTTGCCCCGGCTCGCGTGCAGCTCCTTGAAGTTGACGTTGGGGTCGATGCCGTGGATCACCGCCTCCACCAGGGCCCCCCCGTTGTTGACCTCGGCCGCAAGGACGTCGGCCCCGAACTCGCGATAGGCGTCGATCGCGGCTTGGCCCCACTTCCGGGGCGATTCCTTGATCGACCTGTCGGCGATCACCCAGGCGTGAAGGCAAGGGCCGAGGAGCGGGTGGAGCAAGTAGGCGACGCCCACGACGACGATGCCGCACTCGGCCGAGTCGTTGTCCGGGTTGACGTTGGGATCCTTGACCGAGGGGTCGACCGCCACGACGACGCGGAGGAAGTCAGGGACCTCCGAGGGCTCGCAGGCACAGCCGGTGAGCATGTCGGTATTCCACAAGGCGCCCGGCGTATCCTCGTGGTCGACCGCGTTCAACTCCTGCTCGCCGAGGCGGGTCCCCTCGTATTTCTTGATGATCTTATCGAAGAAGTCTTTCGCCAGATTGGCCTTGTTGTCGTACGTCGAGCCCTTCGTGAGATAGGTCCCGAGCTGCTTCTTGATGACGCGGAGCCAATCCTTGGGCTTGGGAGTGGTCGTGATGACGTCCTGGGGCGTGTCGCCGAGTCGGAGGCCGAATTTCAACATGTCATAAGCCAATGGTTTATCCCAGGCGCCCATCTCGTCGCACCATGCCTTGTGATGCTGGGGGCCTCGCAACCGCTCGGGCTCGTCGGCCGAGTAGAGGAACGCCACCGTCCCGTTCGGCCAGACGACCTTGCGTTTCGACGGCAGATAGACCGGCTTATTCCAGGGCGGGCAGACTTCGAGGAGGCCGGACTCCCCCTCGATCATGACGTCGCGGACGTCGGCCGCGGTCGGGCCCACCAGCGCGATTCGCGTCTTGGGCGGGAGCTTGTCCGCCCAATATCGGACGACTTCGGCCCCCGATCGCGTCTTGCCGAAGCCTCGTCCGGTCTCGATGTACCACGTGCTCCACTCCCCATCCGGCATCCGCTGATTCTCGCGGGCCCGAGGATGGGCGGGGCAAGATCCCCCTTCCCTCCGCCCCTCGGCGGGGCAGCCGCAGTCCTCGCCGAACCAGTCGTAGCGAGGGAACTCGGAGTGAATTCGCTCCCGCCTCCGCCGCTCCGCCTCGGCGAGGGCCAGCTTCAAGAGTCCTTCACGCCGCATTTCTTGATCAACTCCGCAAGCTCCTCATCGGAGAGCTTGGAAATGTCCTCGATCTTGATATCGACCTTCGATTTCTGGCCGTAGGTGTTGGGGCGGAGGGATTGGAGGATGAACCGCATCATCGGCCCATCCCCCGCCGCGGCCACTTCGAAGGCCTTGCGCTCGATCTTCTCGACCCACTCGCGTCGGATCGCCCGGAAGGCGTCGCGGAACGCCTTGTCCTCGGCCAGGAGCCGCTTGAGCCAGGGTCGATCGAAACCGCCCTTGGCCAGGGCATTCGGGATGTTGTGCTCGCGCCGGAATTCGTCGAGGAAACGACTCTTCTGGAGCTCGGAGACGGCCTCGATGGGCGCGACGGGGGTCCCCTTGCGGGAGACCGGCTTGTTACGCGTGACTCGTGGTTTTGCCACCGGTGTGTCCTCGGTTCAGGGGTTCGTCTCGCCCTCGGACTTGGCGCGTCTCTTGCGTCGTCGGTCGCGATCTTCGGGCCCCGGGAGGAAACGATCGATTCCCGAGATGTCGCAGATCAGGCAGTATCCGACGAAGAGGGGCCGGTTGAAGCAGGCCTTGCACGGCTGACCGGGGACGTTGAGGACGGGCCATTGGAGACGCTGGCCGTAGAGGACTCGCATCCTCGGGGGCCTGTCGACGTCGATCGAGAAGGGGCCAGGGAGCGGGGTGGTTTCCCCTGCCTTGATGCCATTTCTGATGGCCTCGAAGTAGTCCTCGGACACCATGACAGCAACAAGAGGGTCAGGGATTGAGCTATCCTCAAAGTCCTCGTAATCCAGCCCGTAGCTGACCTCCGATTTGTGCTGATGCAAGACAATATTCGGCGGTTCCGGCTTATCGAGTCTCCGCCAATAAGGCTGTTGGGACGAGTCACCTTCTGCGTCTTCGATTTCCTCTTCATCTGCCTCGTCTTCCCGGGAACAAAGGGTTGCTCTCGGCCGACTCATCGAGATGGCGACCCCTGCGAGCTCGGCCGCGTACGGAGTGAGCGTCAACGTCCGCCCGATCTCCTCACACTCCCACATCTCGACATGACCGGAATCAATAGCGCGGCTCACCGCCTCGATGCACTCTTTGTCCGAGCGGCCAAGCGTGTCGAAAACGACGTCCGTACTCGGCATCACCAAGAGAGACTTAATGATCGCCCTCACGACGTCTTCATTCGTCAATTCGTCCATGTCACTCGCCCCGGGCTCAGGTGGGTAGGTACGTTGAAACCTATCACCCCGCGCCCGCACCCATGGCCGTCACGTCGATGGCTGGCTCGTTTGGATGAGTGCCAGCTCGATCCGGTGTTTCTCCTCGAGCAGGGACATCTCCAGGCGATGCCGGTCCTCCTCGTGCCGGAGCTTCTGCCTCTCGATTTCCCGCTTCTGCTCGTCGTTCTTCCACGACTTGACTGCGCCGATGACGGCCGCGGTCCCGAAGAGGATCGGCGGGCAAAGCTCCCAACTCGGGCCGTGCTGATAGAACGTATTGACGAGCCACCAGCCCAAACCGGTCGACAAGGCCACCGTCACCCCCGCCTCGTGATGCACAGTCATCGGCGCAGTCCTAATCAGGATGTGAGCTCGTGAGGGGTCACTTCTTGGCCAGCCCCTTGGCGAGCGTGAGCGTCACGGAGACGACCCGGGCCGCGGTCGGATCCACGATGAACTCGGAAGTCCGCGTGCTCAGGGCCGAGACCACGCCTTCCATCCCGTGCGAGGTGTAGCTCTCGAGGGCGATCTCCTCGAGCTTGGTGAAGTCGACCGCGTCATCGATCGCCTTGCCGGCCTCCCTCGCCACGTCGGCCGCGACCTTTGCCGCCTCGACGACGCTATCCTTGACGGCCGCTAACGTCTCGCTGAATCCCATGTCCCAACTCCAGTCGCGCTTTGGCATCGGCCCCGGGGTACAGGCCGGCGATGAGCGCCTTATCGCCGGCGGAGAGCTCGGTATTCCACCCCACAGCGAAGCTCGGGTCGGTGACCAGCTCGGCCGGGATGGGGTATTCCATGATCGAATGCTTGTCGAACCCGCCGTTCGTCAGGAGACGCGGGTCCATGACGGTCAAGACGTTGTCGATGGTCTGGCGGGCGGTCCAGAAGTTCGGCGCCCCGGCGTAATAGGCCAGGACGGCGGGCTCGTCCCACGGGATCTTGGCCTGCGGGTTCTGATGCTCGTGGATGAGCCCCAACGTATGGCCCAGCTCGTGGAGGCAGGTCGGCATGTCCGGCCCCCAGCCGATGTTCATGGTCGGCTGATCGGGCGGGACCGAGAGGATTTCCGTCCCGATGTAGCTCCAGGAGCCGCCGGGATCGAACGAACAGCGGATGTCGCAGGCGCCCGAGGTCACCTGGACGATGTCGATGTTCGCGTATTTCATCCACTCGAGAGCGGCCGCCATCACGACCCGCCGAGCGGCCCGCGTGCCTCCCCGGAACGCGATCCGGAGCGTCTTCCCCGGCGCCCAGTGGGCCGAGGTCAGCATCGCGGCCGTCTGGGGCTGGCCGAAGCCCAGGAGCTCGCGGGTCTCGCGCTCCGCGTCGGCGATGACGCCCCTCAGGGGGGTGCACGCGGGGTCGAGCTTGCGACAGACGCAAGCCCTGATCTGTTCGAGTTCATGCATCGTTACTTCCTTAAAGCATCCCGTGGGGATGTTGGGGGCCCGGGTCGGGGACGACGGGCGAGACGGCGGGGGCCGGCTCCGCGGCGGCCGGGGCAACCGCCCGGGGCTCGACAGCGGTCGTCTCGGCGGCGATCGGTGGCGTCAACCGGTCGATTTCGGCGTTCACCGTCGACCGGAGATTGGCGAGGCGTTCGAGCTCGTCGGAGAGGAGGCCGTAATCTCGAACCTTCGCGATGTGCGCGGAGAGGCCATCCCTCACCGTCGCGAGGACGGAGAGGGTATTCGAATCGACTCCCATTGGAATGGCTCCGGGATGGATCGTTAACCGGCCCCGTCACTCGATCGAGGGCGGTGCAAGGCTGATCAGACCTTGAGGGTTCCTTCGACGCCTCGCGCGAGCCTCGCTTCGGTGCGAGACTTCAGCCACATCTGAGCCTCTTGGAGCTTGGTCAAAGCGAGAGCGTTTTCCCGACAAGCGAACTTGCCGGACTGGAAGCCCTGGAGACGATCGATGAGGATCGCGAGTAGGGCCTCGTGCGTGACGCCGTTGGTCCCGACTTCGCCGATGGCCCCGTTCTGGAAATGGACGTTGAGATAAGTCTCGACGTCAGTACCTTCCGAATTGGGGCGAATGAAGCCGCCGATGCCATAGTGATGGCTCGCGCCGCCCGGTCCGGCTTCGTCCAAAGCCTCGACGGTCAAGGCTTCGTTGGCACCGTTGACCTTATGGCTGGTCAGATAGCGTCGAGGCATGAGTTGGTCCAAATGGATCAAAGGAAAAGGCCAGGTCGAGTGACCTGGCCCGAGAAGCTCGATCGAGGATTCGAATCAGGCCGGCTCGTAAGTGGCCTCGAAGATGTCAGGCTTGCAGGGGTAGACCTCCCCCTTCACTCCCGTGATGATCCAATCGCCAGGATTGGCCAACATGACACCTTCGGGTGTCGGGATGCACAACTGGCCGATGATTCGGCCTTGGCTGTCCTTCCCCATCGCCATCCGCGTGAATTGCGGGAAAACGTCAGGGTCTATCCCGTCCCATCGAACGGCATCGACTTCGACCGGAAGCTTGCGGAAACGCATCGAAACCTCAGATTACGAGAATTCCATTCGAATCGATGACTCCGCCGGGATCTCTCAGCACGCGAACCGTTTCCAGGTCCCGCTTGTGGGAGTCCAGCTCTCCGGATTCGGCCTCCTTGAGCCGCTCCTCCCGGGCCGCCGGGCAGTTGCAGAGCGGGATTCGGCCGCCGTGAATACCAAAGGCTACTCTCGACCCGCAATGGACACATTCGCCGATGGAATCCCGGACCTTCTTGGACCGGCGATCTTCGCGAGCCTCAGGGCAGTCACAGACGGGAATTTTGCCGCCCGGAGCTACCCTCGCCTTCGACCCGCAATGGACGCACTCGGCTTCGGTTCCGGGGAGGAAAGGAGTGTCTTCGAACTCTTTCGCCTCGGAGCTTGCCGGTCTCTCGATGAAGAGCGACCCGTTCGCATCGAGCCGGTAAACCGTGGCCTCCATCGTCGCCGAATCGACCACGAGGAAGCTGTTGTCCTTCGAGAGGTAGGCAGAGAAGAGTTCCGGCCTGTTGGCCTTCGCCTTCAGGTCGGCGATGAGCTCTCCGCGAGCCTTGTTCTCGGCCCTCAGCTTCTCGATCCTGGCCGCCGCCTGCCTCTTGAGGCCCGCATCCGTTCGAACCCGAGACTCGGCCACCTTCAGGCGCTCGCGAAGCTCTTTCGCACTCTCGCTTTGCTTGACCATCTCCTCGCGAGCCTCGGCCAGGTCCGCCTTGAGCTGCGCCAGCTCCTTCGAGTCGATGAACTCGCCCGTTGGGAGGACAAGAGGGGCGGCACAGTCGCGAATGATCTGCTCCCGCTCTTCTTTGGTCAGAGGGGTAATGAACTTATATGGCCAGCGTTCCTTCTCGGCCGGATTCTGGACGGGGACGTAATCCATGCCCTCGCGCGAGACGAACGCCCTGGCCCGGCTCTCTTCGAGCTTCGGGGCGTTCGCCTGGATGAGCCGAACTCCCTCGGGCAACGCGATACAGCCCTTTACCTTCTCGTGGAAGCAAGCTCTGACAGCTCGGCAGACCTCACCCCGCTTAACCCGAGGGATCGCGAGCGGCATCCTGACCTGAACCGTCTGACCTTCCCCTGTTTGGATGAGGTAATTGAGCGAGTCTTCTGTGGTCCAACGGGGGAACTCCGGGCTCGAGCCATCAATCTCGGCCCTCAGCAGATTGCAACCCGCCTCCGCCTCGGACAGCTGCTTGGTCAACTCCTCAGCCTTGGCCTTCCACTCGTCCCGGCTCGCCTCAAGTCGCTTCACGGTCCCATTCAGGGCCGAGAGGTGATTCGAGCCACTCTCCTTCGCCACCTCGTCAGCCAGACTCAGCAGCTCGCCCATGAACAGGCCGATCGTCTGGGCGGAGTAGCCGTACGTGAATGCGTCGCCCGCGATCCCCCGCACGTTGTTCGCGAGGATCTTGATCCGGGCCAGAGCCGAAGGCGGGTTCTCCCCCCACTCCAGACGCAACTCTCCGCCCTTGCCTTCCACGATTCTCGGCTCTGGCTGCTTCTGGTCACTCATAAAGACTCGCGAATGTAAAGGGCCAAATTCTTCGGGAGTTTGGGGAGGAGGTGCCACCCCCCACCCCTACCCCCGCCGGAGGGGGGGGACATGGGGGTAACGTCGCCAGAGGCCGGGGGCTCGACCCTGGTGGGGTACCCTCCAAGCCGAGGGTTGGCTTACGAAAATGAGCGTTATCGTAAGCTCGAATCGGTGGACGAGAGTACACCCGATGCGTGCAGGAGGGACATGGCGATGCATGCACTGACGGTCTGGGTCAGGCCGGCCAGGAGGGGAGTCGCGATGAGAACGAGGCCAGCTCCGCCGATCCAGCGCGCAGCAAGACGCCCTTGCCGATCGATTTCCGAGGTCATGCGAGAGGCCATACGCGTTAGCACCCTTTCAGCCGAACTTCGATGAAGGGGGTAAGAGCTATGCCGAGGTGACGTACGTGTCAGAGCGGCATCCCGGATGACGGGCGACGATGCGTTGTCGAGCACGATGGGCAGCGAGGGGGAGAGTAGGCAGGCACCGTGCGACGTGCCGCGGTGGGCTGCGTGCGTCGTGGTGGCTGCCATGGGCTGACTCCTATGCAAAGGCGCTAGGGAATGCAAAGAACTGGGGGAGGATACAAAATCGGATGCTCTATTAAGGAGGGGGGCAGCACGCAAACTTTGAGCGGAAATTCGTCGCAAGTCTGGGCGGGTTCGATCACATCGCGTTTTGCGGATACCATGGAAATGCCTAAATGGCACAACTTGTGCTATGAGCGTGCGATTGCCGTGTGAGGGCTGCGTATCTCGGTGACGTCTGGGGAGAATGTGCGGGCAACGGGTGAACGCTGCCGATGTTGACTGGAGTCCCTCAGATGCCTACGGTTGGCGTGAGTGGGCGGGTTGAGAACGGGTCGAGTCGAGGCGTGAAAGGCCAGGTGAGAGATGGCACGGAGAAGCGATTCGCTGCCGAGGGAGGGGAACGAGATCCATGTCAGGTGCTATTTGCCGCCGGACGTGCACGAGGAGTTGCAACGGGTCGCGAACGCGAACGGGCTGGCGCTGGCGTCCTACTGCCGAGTCGTGCTCGAAGACGTGGCGAAGAGGTCAAAAGAGGGGAAGAAGGTTCTCGCGTATTCCCACGAAAAAAAGGCGAAAACGCAGAGGAACGGGCTAGACTGAGGTCGTTCAGTTAGGTATTATTCACGTGTCAGATGCGAGTGGGAGAGGTGGAAATGAAAAGGTCTCGGCCGAGCGGAAACTCGACCGAGACCGAAGCCCTAAGCGAGATGACCTAGCGATGACAACCCTATCTCATGTTCAGGCCTCCGTCCAGCCGCTCGCCTTCACGAGCATCGATCTCACCGCGGCATTCCTCTCAGGCCGCAAGCCTACCACACTCAGGGCCTATGAGAGCGACCTCGAAGACTTCGCCATGTTCGCCGGGGCGGGCTCCTCGGGCGAAGCCGTCAACGGGTTGATCGCCCTCCACCATGGCCAGGCGAACGGTGTGGCCCTGGCCTATCGCTCGCACATGACCGAACGCGGGTTGTCGTCCGCAACGGTCTCTCGCCGACTCGCCGCACTCCGATCGGTGGTCAAGCTCGGCAGGACGCTGGGCCTGATCAACTGGACTCTCGAAGTCGAGAGCCCCAAGGCCGAAGCCTATCGCGACACGCGAGGGCCCGGCGACGACGGGTGGAAGGCCATGCTCGAGACGGCGAAGCGAGAGGCCTCGACGGGAGACGCGAAGGGCGTCCGGGACCTGGCCTTGATCCGGCTCTTGCATGACCTGGGCATGAGGCGAGGTGAGGTTGTGGCCCTGGACCTGGCCGACGTCGACTTGGAGCGAGGCACGGTCGAAATCGTGGGCAAGGGCCGGACGCAAGGCGAGCTGCTGACGCTGCCCGAAGGGACCGCCCGGGCGCTCGGCGAGTGGATCGAGATCCGAGGCCTCGAGGATGGGCCGCTCTTCACCCGGCTCGACCGGGCCGCGAAAGAGGCCTCGAGGTTGACCGACACGGCGGTCTATCAGACCGTCCAGGCCCTCGGCAAGCGTGCCGGGTTGAATCACGCCGTCCGTCCCCACGGACTCCGCCACCAGGCCATCACTTCCGCCCTGGACGCGACGAACGGGGACATCCGCAGCGTCCAACAGTTCTCGCGTCACTCGGATCCGCGGACGCTCCTGAAATACGACGATCGACGCCGCGACGTTGCCGGCGCGATCGCCCGCATGATCGCCGATTGAGCGACATGCTATCTCGATCCGGAAAGGATGAACCATGAGACTTGTCGTCGACCCCTACCGCGATCGGCTCAAAGACATCCTGCATGAGCTCGGGTTTGCCACGAAGAAAGGGATCGAGATTGGCAAGGTGACTCGCATCATCCAGCGAGAGACGCTCCGGAGCTGGCCCGATTACAAGCTCTATCACATCATCGAAGGCCGGCTCAAACTCTCGATCGCCGACATCCATCAGCTCAGCGAGGCACTCCGGGTCGACGTCCGTTGGTTCATCTACAAGCCGGAAGAGATCCCGACGTACAGCAAGCGACGTCCAAAGTCGATCTGGGATCGGCTCCCGCCCGCCTTCTGAATTTGACTCCGGTTAGAAGGATGGTAGGTATTCCTTGGGAGTGGAGCAGTGGCTAGCTCGCCGGCCTCATAAGCCGGAGGTCGCGGGTTCGAATCCCGCCTCCTGAATTCGTCAGTCGCAACCCGCCTCAGATGCAAGCGGCCGGTCCCCTCGAAGATGAGGAGGCCGGCCGTTCTCATTTCCCATCCCAAAGACCAGAACTAGCATTAAGGCAAGGGCCAGGACGGCAAGTTTACTTTGGTGTTACGCCAATACTCTTGGATTTGGACCTCAGATCGCTCTCTCAATTCCACAAGAGCATCATGAATTGGAGGAAGATGGAATTTTTCTCCTTGAAATGACGCCACCATGGTTGCGCGATTAAATGCGCGAAACTGATTCAGGGGAAGAGGCTCGCCTTCAGAATCACAGATCCCAAAATCGCCTATACCGTCGCATTTGTCAGATAATAGGCCATAGTCGCCCGCTTTAAGAAGTTTGTCCATTCGTTCATCGAAGTGTTCGAGACAATTCCGCAACCTTCTCGAACTCGTGTTGAGCGGCGAATCATCTGCAATCCCTAGAATCCTCCTCAATTCCTTGCCTCTGACCACGGATCCCCTGTGATCGGGGAAAACCACCTTGGAGGCATTCCCAGCGAAGACAAGAAAAACCTGAAGAGGCTGCCAATATGCTTCTTGGTGTTTTCGATTAATCGATCTAAAGTGCTGAATTTGATCGAACTGGGCTTCGGCAGTCGTTCGACCCTCAGTGATCTCATGTGTGATATTCTTGATCTGTTCATCATTAAAAGAGATATCTTGAAAATGAGAATTTAAGGTTTGCCACGCGTCCATCGCGTATTTGGTTAGGTCCATAATTAAGAGCAGATACGGTCCAGCAATGATCTTCCTACCGTTGTCAGCGTTTTCCATTGCAGATTTCCCTTCACCCTGTCCCCGTCTAAGACTCCACCTGCCTATCGTGGATCTGGCAGTTCTCCAACGCAAGCAGTGATCAAACGTACCTTCACGCTAAAGATGAATGTTTGATCCGTCAAGCTGGAATTGATTCACGCGGCCCCACCACTAAAGCTACCCATCTTGCCCGGGGCCCTCGCGGTGGCCGGGCTTCTTCTTGCGCCTCAGTCGCGGAGGAGGAGGCTTGCCGTTGGTCAGCGTTGGTCAGACTAGTCGGTTCAAAGAGATCGGAAAACCACTACCCATTCGGAAACAAGCACACCCTAAATTGCCCAAGGCTCAGACCTTACAGAATTTCGACCGATTTTAAAGGGTATCCGAGATCTCTCGTACGCCTCGCTGAAGATGAGCATGGGGTCGCGCAGCTTCCACCCCCAGGATGCCAGGTGATATTCAATGGACAAGGGAGGGTAGACCATGCTCGGGCACCGCTTCGAGAGGATCTCGACCAGGCCCTCCCGATCTCCCGCCTCAATGAATGACCTGGCCATGAACGCGAGAAAGTCGTCCCTGAAGCTGAAGCCTCGCTCATCGTCGGGCACAGCCGGGATCTTCGACGAGGCAGCGAGGTCGCGGAGCCACCGCAGGGACACACGCCTCCGGAAGAGCTGATCGACGGCCGCGAGGTGCTCGATGTACAGGGTCTTACCGTTAATTTGATCGGCCGACTCAGCTTGGTTATGTGCGTCTCGCAATGAAATCCATTCTGCCTCGATCTCGTGCATCTGGGGCGAATCCCAGTCGATCGCCGGCATCTGGCCTCCGACACGCCCTTGAATGACCGCCAGCGAGAGGACGAGGCTGATCCCAACCAGTTTGCCCCGCCAGCCGTAGACTCGACTCATGGCGTACTCGATCTCCGCAGTGCGCGTGTTACTGGTTGCTGGTTCTCAGGTTGAAGAGGGCCGGCGTAAGCGCCGGGATGTCTATACCGTAGGCGGACCAGGGCACTGACGTCACATAGGCGGGAATCTGCCGGAGGCCGACTTTCTTTATGCATACTGATGCGATCACATTTAATTTTCCACTTGATTATTCAAGGCATCAACACCTTGACTGTAGCCGCTCATCAACTCCTCTTTCAACTCGAGCCCGCTTTCCGAGCCCAGGAACAGTGCGATTGCGCCATCCTGGAAAATATGCGACACCTGAAGCATGGCGAATCGCGACGACCCGGGCAAGGATGCCCTGGCGCGAGATGCCCGGGCTCAACGAGTATCCATCATGCCGAGGGCCTGCACGGGTCGAGCGAGAGGGGGCATGACCGTAAGGAGTCGAGGACGTACCTGATCTGCGACGCGCCAAAGTCCCTGGCCGATCGCGGTCGGTGGGCGGGGCTGAGGCGTCCCGGAGTGGCGATCGGCGATCGGCCCCAGGGCGGCGCGCCTTGCGGCGAAGTGCGCTATTAAGTCAGCAGCGCCGGTCGGGTCCACTACTCTCATGACGGGATCGACTTCGACGGCACCGACTTCCATCAAGGTCGCGTCACCCGATAAAGTGAGTCGCGACGCGCCGTCGGGCCGATTGGAGAGCTGCCTTGTCAACCTTCAGCCCGCGCAACGCCCGGCTCCCAGGCCTGGTTACGGGCGGATGCGGTTCTGATGCTCCGAAAGTTGCGGACGTGTGGGGCGTCGACGTCTTCCCGTTCCAGGACGGGGTGAAGGCCTTCCGTACCTCACGACGATTCCTCAAACATGAACTGGACAGGCTTGATCACGCCGCGATTGGTCGACAACCTCTGCTTGCTCGCCGCGGTGCTCCTGCCCGTCCTGCTCGTGCTGCGATATGACAAGGTCGGCGTGGTGCTCGGGACCCTCGTCGCCTGGGGAACCCTCAACCTGGCGGGTATCCTGCTCTCGGGAATGGATCCGACCCGCGAGGGGGCCATGCTCGACTCGTTCTGGCTCCTGCTTGGCTGGTTCCCCTCGGGCGTCTATTGCCTCGCAATCTACGCGGCCAAGCGGGTCATGCTCTGGCTCGTGCGTCGGGCCAGTCGGCGTGACAAGCCGAGGATGGCGGTCGACGAGTTGGAGTGATCCGGATCAATCGCCGGGGCCAGGCCCTCACGCCATAACATCACCACCGACCACGTCCTGAAACCCGAACGTCAAGCGACAACAATCGTCAGGGTAGGAACTTCCATCAAGAGCGTGGCACCTGATAAAATTCGTGGAGTAGGACCGGCGGGCCGACCGCGGGGGCTGGTCATCTTGACCTTGAGCCCCGAGAATAAGATTGAGAACGGGCCTCCATCGCGGCAAGGCATCACGGTCTCGAATCCTCGAAGCCAGGCACTCCGTTTCCCGGCGAGCCGTCTCCCCCCTGCGGACCGCCAAGGCGAGATTCCTCGAAGACGACGGAGCGGAGGCCCTGGGAACCGAAACCCACTGGTGCCGACATGGAAATCTACGAGATCCGTTACGGCGAGCATGCCTTCGCGTTCGAGCCGACGACGCGCGATGCTCTCGAGGGGCGGCTGCGGCTCGAGGAGCGACGCGACTTGCTCTCGCGCCTGCTCGAGCAGGAGGACGAAACCTGGTATCTGGACGACGCCGGCCAGCGCCTCCCCGTCCAGGAACTCTTCAAACTCTCCCCGTGGACCGGGCACGCGCTCGAGGGGCGGATCAAGCTCCTCTGCCGCTTCATCGACCTCCGCAACGGCCGGGTCAAGTTCGACCTGCCCGACTCCTACGTCGAGGTGCGTTGACGGATCCGTCAGGACGCCGAGGCCCCCGCACCCTGAGTCGACGGCTGCGCGGCGGGTGTCTCGTCGTCGGGCCTCGAGGCGAAGTAGCGGGCCAGCCAGCCGCCGAGGTAGGCCCAGAGCAGCGCCTCCATGCAGACGCCGACCCGGATGAAGCCGGTCGAATCCCGGAAAGGCATCCCCATGCCAGGTCCCAGGCCCCCGGCCGTCGCCGCCAGGGCGATCGGGGCCACGGGGATGCTCTGGAATCCGCCGCCGGCCGGGGTAGGCGGGATCGTCGGCTCCGGATGGACGAGTTCGAAGAGTTGGGCGAAGAGGTTCGGGGCCAGCAGGTGCGACCCGACCGTCCTGTAGAAGAGCGGGATGAAGTAGAGGATCAGGTAGCCCCAACCGAGCGCGGCGAACCCCACCCAGTAGACGCGGCGATCTCCCCGGCGATAGGCAATCCCCAAAATCGAGCCGATCATCAGGAAGAACGTGGCTGACTCGATCAAGCCCGCCCAGGCCTGCGAGGCGCCCCGCAGCGCGGCCAGGCAAATCGACGCGATCAGCACCATCAGGATGGCATGAGCGATCGTGATCCGTGGGCGTTTCATGCGGCCTCCTCGACAGAAGCGAGACTTGCGTCCTTCACCAGAGACGGGTGAGCATGATTCTCGCCGAGGAGTCTAGGACTCACAAGCATCCGTGGGGGATTTTCGCGACGCCCGAGCCCCCCACGCCGTGCCTTCGAGGCTCAGGCGGCCGACTCCCGAGGCTGGTGCATCATGAAGGCCACCAGGTCCTCGACCGTCACGACCTCGAAAGAGTAGGGGTTGGCCTCCATGCCCTCCATCGAGCGTCCGGAGCGATAAGCGACCTCCTCCGCAACGAAAGCGATGTCCTCGCCGTCGAGCCCCAGGGTTGCCAGTTCATCCGTGCTACGGATCGGCATCATGCGATCGCCGACCCGGCAGTGAGGCTGCAAGGCCTCGTAGACGGCCCGCAAGATCCAGGTGTCGGTGCGTCGACAGTCGAACGACCTCGCGAACGTGCAGATGGACTCTCCCTCGCGGCCTCGCGCGAGCGCGGATCGTCGAGCTTTGCCCTCGGCATGCATGCCCAACATCGTCAACACGAGCGCCGCCATGAGCGGGATCGCCACCGCCGGATACGCGACGATCCAGGCGGCCACTCCGATGATCGACGAGACGACGAAGATGAGCAGTAAGGCCCAGCCGCGCAGGCCGGGCCCCTCCGATGGCCTCGGCGGGGGCATCCGTCGCGAAGGTACCCGTCGCATCACTCGCCTCCTCGCTATGAATCCCGCAACCATCGCCGTCGAGCCCCGCGTCCGGACCCGACCGACCCGACCCCTCCCGCCGAGGAGCCCACCGGCTCCGCCGTCGGCTGACGCCCCCTCCGCCCGCGAAAAAGCCCGGCCGAAACCAGCGGCCCTCCTCTTCCTCCCCGGCCGAGGCAAAAGGCCGTTTGCGGTATCTCGGCCCATTCTTCTTCCGATCCGGGTGGCTACGGTTGGAACAACCGGGGTCGCGCAGCGACAAGAGGCTTTTCGCAATACGTTAGGCCGAAACGAGAGCCCTCTTGCGACATCCCTCGGCCAGGATGAGAGCCGCTCGCGACTCCTCCGGCATATCAGGCTGGCATCCATTGTCACCGATGTCGCGACAGGCGAATTACACCCGGATCATTTCGCATCATCGGGCGCCAGGATGAGGATTCCCTCATACGAATCCGGCTTTCCGTTGATGCGCATCATTAGCCCATTCGAGAGCGGAGGCGTCTCCTCCACGACCTCATACTTGAGGCCTCGGACGATCCCGTCGAGCTTGATCCGTCCTAGCTCGTCCGACTCCACGGTCCGCCTCTGGAACGGGAAAGGATCATCCCCCACCTTGGGCGTGACGAGATACTTCCTCGAGGCGATCGGATGATTCTGCTGATCCAGGATTACCTTCTCTACCTCGACGGTCGGTGCCAGGGAAACCTTAACGGAGAAGGCCGGATTCGCCTTGAGGGGCAACTGGACCTGAGTCGTCCCCGCCAACTTCCGACCATCAGCCTCGGCGTAGATGTTGAGCATTTGCCCCGCGGGCACGCCTTCCAGCGTGAACCGCCCGGCCGCATCCGTCAATCGCTTGGGAATAAGGCCCATGGCGGTCGAGGTGAGGAAATGCCCGGCACTGGAATTCACCTCCACCCCCGCCGCCGGTCGGCCGTCAGCCAGCGTGCAGATCCCGGAGACGTTGAAGAGGGGCCCGTCGAGTCGCGGCATCTTCAACGTGATCTCGGCCTCACCGCCGGGAAAGTCGAATGTCCTGGTCGCATCCTGGTCCCAGCGTAGATCTCCG
Organism: Singulisphaera chitinilytica; assembly: GCF_049331405.1. Lineage (NCBI taxonomy): Bacteria > Pseudomonadati > Planctomycetota > Planctomycetia > Isosphaerales > Isosphaeraceae > Singulisphaera > Singulisphaera chitinilytica. The sequence goes on along the minus strand of NZ_CP186274.1, from coordinate 1,532,295 downwards.
AGGATGAAAAACCCATCCGGCGGCCCCGAGATCGACAACGAGACGGTGGCCGGCGCCAGATGGAAGGTGGCGACCCCGTTCTCGTCCGTGTGGGCGTTGAGCCTCCTGCTGGATCCCGTAACCCTGTCGAAGCCCCAGACCCGAATATTCGGAACCGGCTTATTCGTCCCCTGTTCGGTGACGGTCGCCCTGATGATCCCGGCGGGCCCAGCCTGCAAGTTGATCGACCCTTGTTCCTCGGGCTCGATCGTGACGGCCTGCGTGGGGACGGCAAAGCGATCATCCTCGATCCAGACCTTGTAGGTGCCATTACCGGGCTTCGAGCCTGGCCCCCAGGCGCTCATGTCCCAGCCGCGAGCCCTGAGATCCTGGAACGAGAATTGCCCCCGATCGTCGGTGATCGCATTCTCGAAATCCCACATGAAATCGGCGGCAAGCACGACCTTGATGCCCGGCAGCGCCTGGCCGTCGAGGTCGACCAGCGCCCCCCGGAGCGAGCCCGAAGGCGTCATGCGGATCTCGTCTTGCTTTTGTAACGCATAACCTTCCGCAAGCCCCTGCTTCGTCGCCACGAACCCGGATTCCGTTTGAGGGAGTTGGCGGAACGTGGCACGCCCATTCGCGTCGGTCATCGCGGTGAGCGGCCCATCATCAGGCCTCAGTAATTCCATCACATCCCGAAAATGGGGAGACGCCGAGGCGGGATCGCCCATTGCGAAGGTCGTGACCTTCACCCCGGGCACCAGCGTTCCTTCGCCGTCGACCACCGTGATCGACCGCTCATTCGGCGCGGTCAGGAGGATGTCCCCCTCGAACGCCTCCGACTTCAACGGGATCGTCCGCCAACCGACGGCCTTGCCTGGGTAATCGGCGATCAACACATAAGGAGGCAAGCTCCCGGGCCGCGCCCGCTCTAATTTCCGCAGCGGAGCCTCGAGGGCGTACGCTCCATCGGCCGCTGATGTCGTCTGCGAGACCAACGGATGGCGTCGTTCATACCGACCTTCGCGACGATAGAGCCGCACGGTGGCCCCGGCGATCGGCTTGCCTTGCTCGTCGACGACGCGGCCGTGGACGGTCGGCTTGCCGGAAGGAGGAGCCTCCTCCTTGGCCCGGGTCGGGGCGGCGAGCCAGGGTAGGGCGAACAGCGCGAGGGCCATCGCTAAGATCCCGGCCCCCGCCCAGCCCGACGCCGCGCGACTCGACCTCGAATAAGACGCCGGCGCGACGAGCCGACGGATCCGAGCCACCAACGACCCTCCGCTCGCCGACAGCTTCAGAGTCGAGCCTCGCTGCTCCTCGAACCGGAAGAGGGCCAGAGCGAGCCGACGCCGATCCCCGCCGCAAAGCGCGACGGCCATGTCATCGCAGCAGTTCTCGCGCTCGAGCCGCATCCGGCCCGAGACCCACCACACCGCCGGATGGAAGAATAACAGCGACTCCACGCCCACCTGCAATAAATTCACCACATAATCATGCCTGAGCACGTGCGCCAGTTCATGGGCCAGCAAGGCCTCGAGCTGGTCGAGCGTCAGCTTGGCCAGGCTCTCCATCGGGATCAGGATCCTCGGCCGCAGCCAGCCGACGACCGTCGGCACCTCGACCCGCTCCGAGAAGAACCAGCCGACCCGGCGCCCGACCCCCGCGCGTTCCGCCAGCCGGCCGATCGTCGCGAGCAGCTCCCCCGTCGGCTCGACCAGCCCCGAGCGCGTCAAGGCCCCGACCTCGGCCAGCCCCTTCAGCAGCCGCAACGCGAACAGCCCGACCCCCACCATCCAGGCCCCGACCACGTACGGCAGCCCCGCCTCGACCCGCTCCCGCCATCCCCTCGCGGGCGACATCGCTCGAGGCCCTCCGGAAGGAATCACCCCAGGTTCGCTCCCCCTCGACGGCCGCCCGACGAAGACCGGCGCGATCGGCTTCACCTCCACCGCATGAGCCTTTCGCTCCGTCGCCCCGCCGACCGGCGAGATCGGCACGAGAACGACCCTCGGCTCCCAGCGCCCCGATGCGATCCCCCTGGCCGTCGACCAGACCGGGCAGGCGGCCATGACGAGCAGACCCGCCGAGGCGATCGCATAGCGCAGGTCGGCCGATCGCCCCCGGGCCAGCCTCAGCGAGAGGGCCACCGCGAGGCCGATCAGGAGGCCCTGACCGAGGAACGTCACCAGCGCCCAGCCGACCGCCAGGACCGGCATCAACAAACGCTCAGGCATCACCGACGTCATCGGCCCCCCCTTCCTCGCGTTCGAGTTCGTCGAGCAACGTCCGGATCTCCGCCAGCTCCTCCGCCGACGCCCGCCGCGTCGCCAGCGCCTGCATCACGAGGTCGCGCCCGGAACCCCCGAACGCACGCTCGAGCAAATCCGTGAGCAACCGTCTCTGCGTCGACGCCCGGTCCAGCAGCGCCCGATAGAGGTGCGACCGCTGCGACTCGTCGCGGGCCACCAGCCCCTTGGGCACCATGATCTGCATCAGCTTGAGGACCGTCGTGTACCCCGTCCCCCGCGCCGGCCCGATCCGCTCGTGTACCTCGCGCACCGTGCTCGGCCCGCGATCCCAGAGCACCTGCAGGATCTCCAGCTCCGCCTCCGAAGGCTTCGGCACCCCTGGCTCGCCCATCACCGCCCTCCCCTGCCCGCTTCCGCTCATACGAATCACTTCGTACGCCATCATACGAACCGATTCGTACGTTGCAAGCGAGAAATTTCGCGGCGAGGGTATCTTCCCGGGGGTCGGTCGAATCTCAGCCGGCTTTGAAGGCCTCGATGATGCGGATCACGCCGTCGTGGTCGCCCTTCTTCGCGAGGAGGTCGGCCGCCTGGCGGTAGTTCTCGACCATGTCGACGTTGGCGAGTTCGGCCCTCATCGCCTCCTTGACGTCCGGCTCGACGTCGAGGTCATCGATGAAGCTGTCGTCGATCGGCCTGGAATAGACTTCCCTGAGGACGTCGATGGTGTCGGGGTCGGCCCCCCTCGACGCATACTCGGCGGTCTGGATGGCGTCGCGGCCGGCGATGGAGTCTCGCAGCGAGGGGTCGGCGCCGTGTTCGAGGAGGAGCCGGACCATGGCCGGGAGCCCCTGGTGCGCGGCCTCCATGAGGGGGGTCCGCTCGTCGTCGATGGTCGCTCGCTCGTCGATGTCGGCCCCCTCCTCGAGGAGCAGGCGGGCCTGCTCGAGCCGCCCGAGGCACGCGGCCAGGTGGAGCGGGGTCCAGCCGTTCTTGCCCGTGACGTGGATATCGGCCTCGGCCTCGATCAGCAGGGAGACGATGCTGGCCGACTCCGGGCGTTCGGAGTCGATGGCGAGGAAGAGCGGCGGCTCGCCGTCGTCGGCGTCGGCGTCGGGGTCCGCCCCCTGCCCGAGCAGGAATTCCACCAGTTCGACATGGCCGAACACGATGGCCGTCATCAGCGGGGTGTGGCCGACGAAATCGCGCGACTCGAGGTAGTCGGCGTCGTCCGCCACGCGTTTCATCACCGCGGCGACGTCGCCTCGTTCGAGGGCCTCGAAGGTCCACTTATCGCCCGGGTTTCTTCTTCGGTTCGACGCGCGATCCAACGCCGGGATCCTCCACTCCAGGACACCATCTCACTCTGTCGAATCGTCGTCGATCTCGCGTCCCGAGGCAACCTCCCCTCCTCAAAATCCCCGGCCGATGGAGTGCAACTCGCCCGGAGTCGATCTCAGCCGATCCCCGCCTTGAATCGGAGCGCCCCCCTCCGGGCCGAGGAGGACTCGCGATACCGCTTGCAATAGATCTCGGTCCACCGATCCCCATGCGTCTCGAGCAAGGCCGCGCGCAGCGGCTCGCACCCCGCCAGATTGACGACGTTCCCGAGATGCTCGATCCCCGAATTCAACGCGTCGTTCGTTGACTCCGCCAGCCTCGCGGCGAGCCCGGGGTCGGCGTTGCAGAGGTCGGCCAGCAGGTGATACGAGATGTCGTCAAATTGTTGATGGATCAGGCTCCATGCCCCCTCCTCTCCCTCCAGCTCGGGGATCTCCGGCTCCGTCGAACCATCCCCCACCGCATAAACGCCATCCCCGAACCACCGTCCCGACCACTCCCAGAACGTGGCGATCCCCGCGACGTTCCTGCAACAGAGGATCCCCAAACAGCGCTGGGACAACGCCGCCGTCAAATACCCCATCGACTTCGAATTCTCCAGCAGCAAATCCGGGTCGATGTACTGCCGCTTCACCGGATTCACATAGATGAAATTGATCCCCAAGAATGCCTCCCCGGCCGTTAGCGCCGTTTCGGACCACTCATGATCCTTCGCAGACTCGAGACGCCCTCGACCCGTTACCCGCAGATCCTCCTTCGGATCGAGATCGCCCAGATCGGCAACTTGTGTTATGGAATGTTCATCGAACCCGAAGAACCGGATCTTATCTCATCGTCACGCTCGTACCCCGGCCCGCTTACCTGATTTCGCGGGTACCCTCAATGAAATCGCCGTGCCATCACGATCGATAGGAGGCCAGAATCCATGATGCGTTTCAAGGAGGACCTCTTCCGGGCCACCATAAGGAAGTTCGAAGGTGGCGAGGTCGTAACATTCGGGACCGAGGATGGCGAGTACCGGGACTGGCTCGCGAAGCGAGCCTATCCCGACGAGTTGGTACGATTCCTCATCGAGAACGCCCTGAATCACACCGTCCTGATCCTCCAAACCATCAATGTATTCTCGCCAAAAATCATTGAAAAATATAACAATTTTGATTCCTTCCCCGAGGCCGGATTCCTCTGCTTCGGCACGGTGATCAACGGCGATTACCTCGTGGTCGATTATTCGCGGGGCGAAGGCATCGCAGGGTTCATTTCTCACGAACTCATGGGGAGCGGTGGCCCCGAGCAAACCCGCCGGAGCTACATTCCCGCCGCCCGATCGATCGGGGAAATGCTGCACATGATCACCCAGATGGGAGACTTCCCCTATGACTATTTCTCGGCATTGAAACATCCCATTCTCTACGACGTCGACGCCGTCCGGAAGCCGATCGGCCCCTGCCTCGGTAACACGGTCGAGGCCATCTCCCGCAACATCGTCTCGGACCTCAACGGTCGCCTCATCGACCATCCTGAGATCGAGGAACGACTCCGAGCGGCCGTCGAGGCGTGGGAGAAGGAACGGGCCGAGGAGGAGTCCTACGGGAGCGATTTCCCCATCGAGGAGATCGATGATACATCGGGCGATCAAGACTACTGCGTCGAACTCAATCGAACTGACGGATCGGACGAATGGATCCCTATCGCCTCGATTGCCGACGACTGGTCGAATGACATGCAGACGGTGGTCTTCAACTTCCGACGCGACTATCTTGGCGGCCATGTCTCCCTGCAATTCACTCGGGATCTGCTCCGCTTGAGCCCCGACCGCTATGAGTATTTCGAGATCCGGGACCGCATATACATGCGGCTCTGGTGGGAACCCGAGCACGCGAAAGCCCTTGTCCAGAAGCCAAATCATGCGACGTGACCGGACGGCCCGCCCGTTGAAATCACGGGGATGCGCTCGAGAAGGTTGGCGCCGAAGAAGGGGGTCAGGGCATCGGACTTGAGCTGGGCCTTGCCGAGGAAGCAGTCGCAGAAGGCGTTGGGACAGGGGCGAGGGCGGAGGGCCGATGGCCAGTCGGGCGAGTGGATGTTGCCGATGACCTCGTCGACGAAATGGCAGCGCCTCATGTCGCCGCGGCCGTCGACGGTGAAGGTTTGCTCGCCGGTGCGGCAGGGCTGGCCGAGGCTCCGCAGTCGCCGCAGGGTCAGCGTGAATTGGGGGTCGATCGAGGTCAGGAGGGCGACTTCCTCGGACGTGTAAGGGAGAGGCCGGGGCTGCTGGGCGTTGATCCAGAGGTAGACCTCGGGGGGGAGGAGCCGACGCATGGCGACGACGGCGTCGAGGACGTCGGGGACCCCGACCATCCCCACCGAGATCCGGGCGCCCGCTTCGATCACGAGGCGGACCTTCCGCACGAAGGCGTCGGCGGAGACCTCGGTCGGGTGGTAGGTCGCCCAGAAGGCGAGGCGATCGGCGCGGCAGGTCTGGAGCCAGGCAAGGCCGCACGAGAGGTTCGTCTGCACGGCGACCGAAGCCAGGTGATTGAGGTGCGTCAGGCGGGCGACGGCCCGGCGATACCAGGGGCGGACGAGGGCCTCGCCCCAGGGGGTGAAGAGGACCTTCCAGAGGTGCTGCGGCTGGGATTCGAGCCAGTCGACGAACCGCGAGAGCGCCTGGCGGTCGCGGGCGAGCTGGTCCCTGCTATCCACACGCTTGGCGAACGGGCAGTAGCCGCAATGGTAATTGCAGCCGGCGAGCGGCCCTCGGTAGAGGATCGACAGGTTCATGGATGAGCGATCGCCCCCGTCTGGCGAAGCCTCGCTCATCGCACGAACTCGCGGAGCCGTTCCCGGACCGGGGGCGAATAGAGGAGCGGCCCGACGGTGTCGGAATGCTGCAGCCCCTCGGGCGAGAGGACGAGGCGGTCGGCCTCGCGGAGGAGCCAGCCGCGCTCGATCAGGCCGCGAACCTCGGGCATGTCCTCCGGGTCGGAGCCGGGGAAGCGGGCGGCAAACTCGGCGAGGGTCATGCCTTCGGCCTGGAGCAGGCTCAGGATCAGGAATCGGCGGAGTTGCTCGTCGGCGTCGAGGCGGATGCCGTGCGTCGCCATCGCGAGGTCGCGATCCGGCTGCCGCACCCAGTCCTCGAGGATCGCGCGGACGCCCGCCTGATTCACCGAGAACCGGCTCGAATAATGGAGCCCTTGCGTGTACGACCTCGCCCCGCAGCCGAGCCCGATCATGCCGTCGCGCTGGCAGCCGTAGGCCGAGGGGGCCTGCTCGCGAGGGAGGCGGAAACAACGCAGCGAGGCCTGTTCATATCCATGATCCGCCAGACAATCGCGGCCGGCGACGTAGAGGTCATCGCGATGCCGCGCAGCCTGCCAGCCGACCCGGGCGAGGCCGGTGCCGGGGCGGACGTAGAGCGGATAGAGATACAATTCCTCGGGGCGATATCGCAGGGCCTCGCGGATGGAGGCCAGCCACGACTCCCGCGTCTGCTCGGGGTCGCCGTAGATGAGGTCGATGTTCAGGACGGGGAAGCCCGCCGCGCGGATGCGGTCGAGGGCCGTCGCCACCGAGGCATGACGCTGCGGGCGGCCGATCTGCTTCGTCTCCGAGCCCAAAAACGACTGCACGCCGATGCTGATCCGCTTCACGCCGAAGTCGGCCAGCACGCCCAGGCGGTCGGGGCTGACGGTCGTCGGCGAGACCTCCACCGAGGCATCGAGGTCGCGAACCTTCACCTCGAAAGTGGATTCCAGGCGGGCGAAGACCGACTCGAGCTGCGCGGCCGAGAGGTACGTCGGCGTGCCCCCGCCCACCGCGAACTGGCGGAATATGGCCTGCGGCACGGCCTCGCGGACGACCCGCATCTGGCGGGCGAGCGTGGCGAGGTAGGCCTCGACGATCCCGCCTTCCGGCCTCGACTGCGTGAAGAGGTTGCAGAAGCCGCAACGCATCTCGCAGAAGGGGACGTGCACATAGAGCGAGAGCCGGCTCGTGTCCTCGCGGCGCCAGGCCTCGGCGATGGGGACCGGAGGATCCAGAGGCCGATATGACGACTTATGCGGATACGAGTAGGCGTAAGTCGTCAGCTCCGGCTCGGCCTCGGTCGCATCCTCGGGCTCGACGATGGGCAGCGCGGCGTTCATGGCGTCGGTCCCCATTGGCATTCGGCGTAAGGGACGGTCCAGACGGCCGGGTGGGCGACGCGGTGCCCCGTCCAGCCCTCATCGCCGAAGAGCGTCCCGTGGTCCGACATCAAGTAAGCGGTCCCCCGTCGATCCCTGGCCTTCAAGGCCTCGAACAGGGGGCCGAGATGGCGGTCGGCGTACTCGAGGGCCGCGGCCTGAGTCTCGACCGATTCGGATCTGGAGCCGCGCACGTATCCTCGCGTGGGAGGATGCGTCGCCGATACATTCAAGAACAGGAACAAGGGGCGATCGGTCCCACAGTTCGAGACGCACTCGATCGCCTGCCCGACCTGAGCCCGGGTCGAGCGGACCTCCGTCGCGCCGAACTCCGGACGCCAGTGGCTCCGGTCGAAGTAGGCGGGGAAGATCGAGCCGAGGGGCGTCACCGGGTTGAAGAAGGCGACGCCGCCGATGCAGATCGTTTCGTAGCCCCGAGCCCGGAGGCCCTCGACGATGTTGCCGCCTTCCAGGTTCGTCGTGTCGGGGCCGATGGAACGGCTGCCAGGGAACCGGAGGGCGAACGGCCGCTCGTGCTTGCCCGGCCCGACGGGGGTCGGCCAGAAGCCGGCGAAGAACGCGGCGTGCGCGGCGAAGGTGAAACTCCCCGGCGTGTGGCGAGGTTCCCAGCCTTGCGGCAGCAGCGTGCGCAGGAAGGGGGTCCGCCCCTCGCGCCAGGCGGCCTCGGCAACGTCGAACCGCAGGGCGTCGAAGGTGATCATGAGCAGGTCGCCGATATCCCCGCGGGATCGGCTCATGCGAGTGCCCCCGCGACCGTCCCCAACGCCCCGAAATGGGCCAGCTCGGCCTCGTAGACCGACTGCCCCGCGTGCGTGAGCCGCGGCAGATAATCGCCGAAGGCGTTGGCCTCCAGGAGCGCGAACCGACGACGCCCCGGGCGGATCAGGACATCCAGGCCCAGAACCCCGGCCTCGGGGAGATGAGACGCGGCGCCCTCGCAGAGCGCCTCGAAGTCGCCCCAGGCATCGCCGAGGTGGGCCTCGACCGACTCGCGCGAGATGCGGCGGGCGTCCAGATTCAGGTTCGTGAACGGCGAGAAACTCGCCCGGCCGACGAGGTGCCGTGCCCTGCCCCCGATCATGACGACGCGGACATCATAAGGGACCCCGTCATATCGGGCCTTGGGCAGCCAATCCTCCACGACGATCGACTCGACGGCCAGCGCATCGATCAGCTCGGCGATCTCGGGCTCGCTCGTCAGGACCCGGGGCCTCTTGCTGACGAAGAGGCGGTCGCGCCCCTCGGCCCGGACCCGCTCCGTCGTGGTGATCGCGCGGACGAGATGATCCCTCCACTCGAGAGCCACCGCACCCATCGCCGAATACCCATACCTCAGCTTGACGAAGACCCTGGCGTGTCGGCCCGGGATTGAGTCGCGCAACTGGGCATAACTCTGAACGTCGGGATGACGACCGGGCGTGGGCAATCCGGCCGAACGCCAAAGATCCAGGCATGCGAGTTTGTCGAAGGTCGTTGCGATCGTCGACGGCCGCGACACCCAGCGCGAACCATCGCCCGACCACGCGGATTCGAGCCGCGCAAGGACCTCGTGAAACCCAAAGAACCACTGCCGTGGCGCGACGATCTCGCCCCGGCCGCAGTCGAGCCGGTCGATCTCCGCAGACGACGATGGCCTCCCGCCAACCTCCTCGAGCGGCCCGATCCCCGCCTTGAGGATGGCGCGGGTCGTCTCGGCCGACTCGCTCGGCGACTCGACCCGCACCAGGCTGCCGACGCCCGGCACCGGTGCAACGCCGGCGATCAGGTCGAGATACGAGACGACGTCGACCCGGTCGATGCCGAGCCGACTCGCCTCCTCGACGAACGACGAGACCCGGCGCGAGCCCGGGACGCCAAGCACGACGATCCGCCCTGGACGCATCGGGCCGGGTTCATTCGGCATGGAGGATCGGCCTCCACTCGTCTTCCGGCTCCTGCCGGTCCTCGGCGATCACCTCGAACGGCATGGCCCTGACGAGACGCTCCACGTCCACCGGGTTGCAGTAATAGTGGGATATGATCAACTGCTTGAGATTCTTATGAGAGGCCATGCCCATGAGGGCCTTGACCCCCTCTTCGTCGAGGTTGCCGCACGAGAGGTCGACGGTCTCGAGCCGGTCGACGATCGGGGAGTTGACGACCACCGCCGCGATCTCGTTGGCAATGGCACTGTTCATCAAACCCATGTACTTGAGCTTCGGGAAGAGCTTGCCCGAGAGCAGCGGCTGCAAATCTTCCACGCCGCCGTCGAAGCCGTAATTCTCCTCGCCGAGCATCAGTTCGAGGTGCTCGAGCTTGGGGAAGTCGCAGAGGAAGATGTCGCGGAGCGTCGAGCGCGAGAGGCCGCCCGACTCGATCGCCAGCTCCTCCAGGTTCTCATGCCGCGTCTTCGAGAACGACAGGCTCGTGCCACCGCGGACCCGCAACGACTTGAGCTGCGGATAGGCGTTGAGCAGCGGGGTCAGGTCGCACTGCTTGATCCAGGATATCTCGCACTCCTCATACGTCATCTCGCCGAAGAAGAGATGGCGAAGCATGGGGAGTTGCTCGGCGACCTTGACGAAGGCGTCGACGACCTTTTCGGAGCCATCCCCCTCGCAGACGCCGCCCCATGCCCCTACGATCAGGCAAGTGATCTGGTCGCTGCCCGGCTGCTTGAGCAATTCCGCGAGTTTGCCGACGAGCGTACCATCCTCGTCGTCATAACCCTCGCGCAAGCCATACGCGACCTCGGGTCCTTCCCACGAATCCGACGTCTCGAATTCGACCACCTTCCGGCCGCGGAACTCCGTGGACAATTCGCTGAACATACCAATTCCTTGAAGTTTGGTGAGGGACTTCGGGCGAGCCGCGGCCCGAGCATTCGTCTTAGGCCGGGGCCCTCAGGTTTCCATCAGCGGCCGATAGTCGTCGGGGTCGTCGAACCCGGCGATCCAGGCCGCGGCGTGACGGCAGGTCGGCGTCGCGGGCGGCACCCTGATGATGTACTGGCGCTGGGTGGAGGGGCAGAAGCACGACATCGCGACGAGGTCCTCGTCGCCGTCGAGCTCGACCCGGAGCAACTGCCGAGGGCCGCCCGGATCGGTGTCGCGGTCGAGGATCTGCGCGTTCGCATCTTGAAGGAACCGGCCGTAGCCGTAGCGATCCAGGAGGACCCGCCGGCGCTCGGCGTTCTTCTCGGCGAGGACCTCGCCCACCTCGATCGTCTCGGGGTGGAAGGCGATCCGGCGGTCGACGTTCACGCCCGCCCAGCGCAGTTGCGTCCCCTCCACGCCCGGCGGCAGCGACGACTCGTCGGCGAGCCCGCTGTGCCCGAGGTCGAGCCAGCCGGTGACGACGAGGTCCGGCGGCAGCGACGCCAGGTTGGGGCAGTCGCGCAGGTTGAGCGCCGAGAGGCGTTTCAGATAGGGGGGCAGCGACTTCAACGCCATGCAGCCGCGGAGCTGGAGCCGGCCGCCGCGGATGTTCGCGGACTCGGGCCAGCCGTCGAAGGCCCAGCAGCCGGTGAGGTCCAGGAACCAGACGTCGAGCCCCTCGGGGAGCCGCTTGAGGTTGTGGCAGTTGCGGAGGATCAGGGTCCCGGCCGTGAGCCCCTCCGGGAGCCGCTCGAGGCCCTCGCACCCCGTCAGGTCGATCCGCGACTCAACTTTGATATCAGGCGGAAGCTCGACGATCTTCGTCTCGGCGGCGATCAGGTCGTAGCACGTGAGGCCGGGCGGGATCGCCTCGATCCTGCTCCCCGAGACGTCCAGCACGTCGACGGCGAGCCCCTCCGGGAACGACGGCGGGAGGCGGCGTTGCGACTTCGCCGAGTAGTCGAGCACCCCCTCGACGTGCGAGCCGGCGGGGAGCTTGCCTCGGCCGAGGAGGTCGTACGCCTCTTCGGTCAAGATCGAGTTTGCCTTCATGAGAATACCTCAATCCCGGACCGTGAGGATTTCCCTGGGCGAGTACTCCCGCTGGCGCCAGACGCGGTAGGTGCCGGACGGCAGGGGGATCGGGCCGTGCTCCTGGTGGACGAGGGTGGCCGACTCGGATCTGACGATGAGGTGGAGCCCTTCCATCGTCTGGAAGAGTTCGGCCGCGTCGGGCTCGGCGATCCGGTGCGAGTGCCCGGTCAATTCCCCCTCGGCGAGGACGAGGTGGTGCAGCCGCGTGGCGTCGGCGGGGATCGCCTTGACGCTTTCGACCAGGAGATCGCCGTGCCGGTAGAGAGCCATGGAGCCTCCATTACCTCGGGATTGGGATCGGTCGTCGTCGAACTGTACGCCCATTCTATGCAGACGCGCGGATGATGCAATCCAATCTGGATGCGGCTTCCGCCCGCCCCTCCGCGAGGCCGACGGGCCAGGCCGCGGCCCCCTCGAGATCGAGCCGTGGGGCGGGCCCGCGCAAGCCATCGAGAGAAAAATCCGCGTCCCCCTGCATCCGGCCCGGCCCGCCCGGCGAATTCGAGCCTGGAGCGTCGAGGTCGAACCTCGACGCCTACCCGACCGGCAACGCCGACGGGACCCCAAACACCTACGGGAGATCGAGATGAAGTACCTCATCGCTTCGATGGTCGTCGCCACCGCCTTCGCCGCCTCGGGCCCCGCCCGGGCCGCCGACCACAAGGACATCGTGGACACGGCCGTCGCCGCCGGGAAGTTCAAGACGCTGGTCGCCGCGGTGAAGGCCGCCGACCTCGTGGAGACGCTCAAGGGGGACGGCCCGTTCACGGTCTTCGCGCCCACCGACGAGGCGTTCGCCAAGCTGCCGGAGGGGACGCTGGAAAGCCTCCTGAAGCCCGAAAACAAGAAGAAGCTCGTCGCGATCCTGACCTACCACGTCGTCCCCGGCAAGGTCACCGCGGCCGATGTCGTGAAGCTGACCGAGGCCAAGACGGTCCAGGGATCGAAGGTCAAGATTCATGTAGCCGGCGGCAAAGTCAAGGTCGACGACGCCAAGGTGACCAAGACCGACATCCTGACCTCGAACGGGGTCATCCACGTGATCGACACCGTCCTCATCCCTGAGTAAGATGGTTGCAGGAGGCCCGGTCCGCACGCGACCGATCCACCACTCTCTCCTCGGGCTGAGGTAGCGCCCAGAGTGTCCACGACCCTGCTCGAACGGATCGCCCGCGGCGACCGAGAAGCCGTACCCGCCTGCCTGGCGGCGTACGGCGGCCTCGTTTGGGCCCTGGCGCGGAAATATTCGGCCGACCCGGCCGAGGCCGAGGACGCGGCCCAGGAGATCTTCATCGACCTCTGGAGGCATGCGGGCCGGTTCGATCCGGGGGTCGCCAACGAGCCCACCTTCGTGGCCATGATCGCCCGCCGCCGGCTGATCGACCGGTCTCGAAAGCGCGGGAGGACGGTGGCGACGACGCTGCTCCCCGAGGATGGAGGCCCGGCGCATCAGGCGGTCGACGATCGGCTGGCCGTCGAGGACGAGGCGTCCCTCATTCGCGCCCGGATGGCCGAGATCAGCCCGGAGCAGCGGATGGTCCTGGAAATGGCGATCGACCGCGGCATGACCCAGTCCGACATCGCGACGGCCCTCGCGATGCCGCTCGGGACGGTCAAGGCCCACGCCCGCCGCGGCCTCCTACGGCTTCGGGAGCTGCTCGCCGGCAGCGACGCGGAACCCGCGAGAGAGGGGTACGTCCGATGACCGGCCCCCTCGAACCCACCCGGGAACGGGCCCTCGAACTCCTCGCCGATCGCGCCCTCTTCGGGCTCTCGGCGGAGGACCAGGCGGAACTCGAGCGCCTGCTGGCGCACGTCCCCATCGCGGACCAGGAATCCCTCGAATTCCTCGCCGCGGACCTGACCCGCGCCCACCTGCCCGAAACCCTCGAGCCCCTTCCGTCCCACCTCTCCCGCCTGATCCTCGCCGACGCCCCGGGTGCCCTGCCGGCGTCGAAGCCCCCCCTGGAATCGCCGAGAATCCCGCGCCGTCGGATGCTCGCTCGCGTCCTCGCCGCCGCGGCCGGCCTCTTGCTGGCGTTCGGGCTCTGGCGCGTCACCCGCCCTCGCCCGCTCGCGATCCCGACCGCCGCGGAGCGCCGGGACGCCCTGATCGCTCGGCTCGGCCAACCCGGAAGCGACGTGATCCGCCTGGACTGGACCGCCACCGCCGACCCTTCCGCGCAAGGTGCCTCGGGAGACGTGGTCTGGAGCACACGGGCCCAGGAAGGCTACATGCGTTTCCGAGGGCTGGCGACGAACGTGCCGACCCGCGAGCAGTACCAGTTGTGGGTCTTCGACGCCGTCCGCGACGAGCGTTACCCGGTCGACGGCGGCGTCTTCGACGTCCCGGCCGGGGTCCGGGATGTCGTCGTGCCGATCCGGATCAAGCTCGGGGTTACCCGCCCTACCCTGTTTGCCGTGACCGTCGAGCCCCCGGGGGGCGTGGTCGTCTCCACCCGAGAGCGACTCCCCCTCCTCGCCAAGGTCCCGCCTATCAAGGCCGGCTGACGGCCGCCCATCCTGGTTGAACCGGCATAGACGCTCGAACTCACCTCGCATGAGCCGGGTCATCGGCCGTAACCCCCTTGCGCCCCAACATTTCCGGCGAGCCGGGCGAGGCTGCCAGGCGATCGCATTCGTTCCGCAAGGGACCCTTCAACGAACTGGTGAGCATCTCCCCTGTGCCCAACCCTTAACCCATCCCGTATGATATCGGTGTGCATACTCCGACGGCCCAGGGCTGCGCAGGGAGGGCTCTCCGCATCATGGCCACGATCACAGATGTGCCACCACGGCGACTCTCCGGGCGAGGCACCATCCTGCTGCTCGGCGTCCTCGGGCTCAGCCCCTTCGCGTTCGCCCTCTATACGAATCACATCTGGGAAGACTTCTTCATCACATTCCGCCATAGCCGGAACCTCTGCGAGGGTCACGGCATGGTCTACTACCCCGGCGAGCGCGTGCACGGGTTCACGTCGCCGCTGGGGACGCTCCTGCCGGCGCTCTGCTATCTCGCGACGGGCATGCGATCGTACGTCGGGGCGATCTGGGGCTTCCGCGTCTTGAGCATCGCGGCCTTTGCTCTTGGGGGGCTCCTGCTCTGGCGACGGATGGAGCGAGAGGAGCCGACGCGATGGCTCCCGCGCGTGGCGCTGGCGGTCCTCTACGCGCTCGAGGTGAAGTCTGCGTCGTTCACCATCAATGGCATGGAAACCGCGTTCATGCTCATGTTCCTGGCCTGGCAGGTGGATCTGCTCCTCCGCGATTTTCCCGGGCGGTGGCTGTATCTGGGCCTCTGCTGGGGGGGCCTGATGTGGACGAGGCCCGATGGCTGCGTCTACATCGCGGCGATGTCGGCGGTCGAGATCCTCTTCAGCAAGGGGTCGCGCCGGCGTTGCCTGGTCGACATCCTCAAGGCGGCGGCGGTCTGCACGGCGGTCTACCTCCCCTGGTTCGGCGGGGCCTGGTGGTATTACGGCTCGCCCGTGCCGCAGACGGTGCTGGCGAAGTCGAACCTGGTCTCGTGGACGGGGGGCGGGTTCAATCCGATCGAGCGCTACCTCGGCGGGATCGCCAAGGTCTTCCTGCCGATCTACTTCGACATGGGGGGCGGCTTCGACTGGTATCCGGGGATCTACCACTGGAGCGCCGGGCTCGGGGTCTTCTGCGCCTCGTACTGGATCCTGCCGACCTCGGATCGACTGGGGCGGGCCTGCTCGCTCGCGTTCGCGATGCTCGGGCTCTATTTATCGCTGCTCAATTACATGTTCCCCTGGTATGCGCCCCCGGCCCTGATGCTGGGCCTGGTCGTGCTGGCTCGAGGGGTGACGACACTCGTGGGAGTCGTCGCAGGACGCGGGAGGATCGCGGCGGTCGTCGCGGGCCTGATCCTGGCGGCGATCGCGGCCGAGCGGGGTGCCCTCTACGTCTGCACCGCGACCCAGATGAGGGTGCAGATGGCCGAGGTGGAGATGGGCAACCGCGCCAGGGTCGGCGACTGGCTCAAGCGGCACATGGAGCCCGGCGACACCGTCTACCTCGAATGCACCGGCTACATCGGCTACTTCAGCGACGCCAAGATCCGCGACTGGCCGGGCCTCGTCGCCCCCGAGGTCTCGCGCCTGGCCCAGAAAGAAGGCCGCGACTTCTACTCGGTCGTCCCCGCGCTGCGGCCCGACTGGGTCGTGCTCCGCCCCTGGGAGTCGCAGCGGATGGTCGAGCGCTATCCCACCTTCCTCCAGGCCTATCGCGTGGCCGCCCAGTTCGACGTCACGCCGAAGATCCAGGCCGTCGACTTCCTCCCCGGCCGCATGTACCTCATGAACGACGCCGTCTTCAACATCTTCCAGCGCATCAAGCATTGACCCCCCTCGCGAAAACGCCCCCGCCGAAATCGCGTGCCCGCCTTGACAAATTAATTTGTCAAAGGCAGAATTCGGCCATGATCGAACTCGAAGTGATCGAAGACCCGGCGGCGGCGACGGTCGCGCTGGACCCGATACGGGCGAGGCTGTTGTCTGAAATGGTGGAGCCGGCGTCGGCGGCGTCGCTGGCGAGCCGGGTCGGCCTGACGCGTCAGAAGGTGAATTACCACCTGCGGACGCTGGAGGCCCACGGCCTGGTGGAGGTGGCCGAGGAGCGGCGCTGGGGGGCCTGACCGAGCGCCTGCTCGTGGCGACGGCCGCGTCATACGTCGTCTCGCCGGGGGCCCTGGGCCCGATCGCCTCGGATCCGGGGCGCGCGGCCGACCACCTCTCGGCGAGCTACCTGATCGCCCTGGCCGCGCGGGCGATCCGCGAGGTCGGGGCCTTACTCAGACGCTCGAGGGAGACGGAGAAGCGCGTTGCGACCCTCTCCATCGACGCGGAGATCCGGTTCCGCTCGGCGGCCGACCGCGCGGCGTTCAGCGAGGAGCTGGCGGCGGCCGTGAAAGACCTGGCCGCCCGCTACCACGACGACTCGAGCGAGGAAGGGCGCTGGCATCGCCTGCTCGTCCTGGCGCACCCCTTGCCACACAACCCCGCGCCGCCTTCTCCTACTCCGACACCGACTCCCGAAAAGGAATGAACATGAGCGTGCAGAAGAGCGAAGACGGCAAGCGCTGGATCTCGGTCGAGACGGAGGTTCCCGGCACGCCGGAGGAGGTCTGGGAGGCGATCGCGACGGGGCCGGGGGTCTCGGCCTGGTTCGTGCCGACCGAGCGCCGCGACGACGGCACGGTCGTCTCGCACTTCGGCCCCGGCATGGTCGCCGTCGCGAAGCAGACGGCCTATGAGCCGCCGAGGCGGTTCGCGGCCGAGTCGGGCATGATGGGCCCGGACGGCCCGGTGATGGCGACCGAGTGGACGGTCGAGGCCCGCAAGGGGGGCACCTGCGTCGTCCGCGTCGTCCACAGCCTCTTCGCCAGCACCGACGACTGGGACGACCAGCTCGAGAACGTCGAGAAGGGGTGGCCTGACTACTTCAAGATCCTGCGGATCTACCTCACCCACTTCAAGGGGCAGCCCTGCTCGGCCTTCCAGCTCCTGGCGATGCCCGCCGTGTCGGCCTCCGATGCCTGGCAGACCATCACCGATGCGTTCGGCCTCGCCGGCGCGAATCAGGGCGACGCCCGCAAGTCGACGGGCAATTCCCCCGAGTTCGGCGGCGTCGTCGAGTCGACCGGCAGCGAGGGGCACTCGAACCAGATCCTGATGCGGCTCGACGACCCGACCGGCGGAGTCGCCCACTTCTTCTCCGCCTCGATGGGGGGCCAGACCATCGTCTCGATCCGCTTCTACCTCTACGGCCCCGACGCCGCGGCGGCCGTCGCGACGCAGGAGCCGCTCTGGCAGGCCTGGCAGCAGGCCAACCTGCCGGCGCAAGGCCAACCCCAGGCGTCCTGCTGAAAATCCGATCACCCCTACGTCCTTGAGGAGAGCCCTCCGATGGCCCACAATCGCATCGTCCACTTCGAGATCCCGTCCGCGCAGCCCGAGGCCCTGAGCCGCTTCTACGGCGAGCTCTTCGGCTGGTCGTTCGCGAAGGCCGAGGTCCCCGGCCTCGACTACTTCTTCTGCTCTCGGGGCGGCGAGGAGGGGGGCCCGGGGATCACCGGCGCCGTCCTGACGCGGACGGATGACCGGCAGCGTTGGACGAACTACGTCGACGTCGCGAGCATCGACGAGGCCGTCGAGAAGGCGACGGCCCTGGGTGCCAGGGTCGCCCTGGCCAAGATGCCCGTGCCCGGCGGCCGTTCCATCGCCGCCCTGGTCGACCCCGAGGGCAATATCTTCGGCCTGATCGAGGGCCCGGAGATGGCGCCCGAGTCGGCCTGATTCGTTTCGCCTGCGGATTCCTTCACTCACGGTTTTCGGGAAGATGGCTCCATGAACAAGAAATTCAAGACCGCGACGATCGTGCTCGTCCTCCTGCTCTCGTCGCCGTTCCTGGTCGCCCTCTTCCTGCCGAGGGACTTCGTGGTCGAGCGCGAGGTCACGATCGACAAGCCGAAGCCGGCCGTCTTCGCGTTCGTCAAGAGCCTCAAGAACCAGGAGAAATACAGCAAGTGGGCGTTGATGGACCCGAAGATGAAGACGACCTACACGGGCACGGACGGCACCGTGGGGTTCATCATGGCCTGGGAGAGCGACAACCAGGACGTCGGCAAGGGGGAGCAGGAGATCAAGAAGATCGCCGAGGGTGAACGCGTCGACGTCGAGATCCGCATCAAGGACCCGTTCGTCTCGACCAACCCCGCCTCGACGATAACTGAGGCCCTCGGCGAGTCCCAAACCCGGGTCAAGTCCGTCTACACGGGCATGATCCCCTACCCCATGAACCTCCTCTGCTACTACGTCCGCGACAGCATCGGCAAGGACATGGCCACTAACCTCGCCAACCTCAAGGCCCTCCTGGAAAAGCCCTGAGTTCTGCGATGCAACTACCCCCGGCCTACCATCTTTGGTCCGCCCGGGGTATCCGAAATCGATGCAGGTGACCCCGAAGGAATACGCCATGGTCATCGGTCATCGGTCATGCTGATCAAGCTGCATCACGAGCGATGTGCCTTGGTCGACAATCTCAAGCAGGCCAATCCATCGAATGACCACATTGTACACCTATCATAATCATACGATCGCGCGTTCACAATCAATTCACTACGATGCGGATGACATTACTGGAACGCGCGATGTTACAAAGTCACTACATACCGACATCCCTCTTCCTGGCGGTTTCAAAGTCTTTCGGGTAGCCGCGATTGGAACAATCGGGGTCGCGCAGCGACAAGAGGCAAAATGCAATCGGCCTCGGCCGATTCGCGGACGCCTGAATCCCGATCCCTCGCGACTTATCGTATCCTCTGATGCGGATCGTACGGCCTGCCTCGTCCCCAAAGCTGCCAGGAAGCCGCGAGACGGCCGTCGAACCAAATTGCCCAACTCGCACGACCGAGTCGATCGCAGATGGCCCCTGGTCTCGGCCGAGCCTTTTTGCATTCAGCCTCTTGTCGCTGCGCGACCCCGATTGTTCCAATCGCGGCTACCCAGGACAGGAGACCAAGCTCCAAGCATGAGGGCGACAATCCTGTATCACTAACCGCAAAACTCTCAGAGGAAGAAGATCATGGCAAAGTATCTCATTTCATTCCCCAGTGCCGCGATGAATGTACCCGACAGCGAGTGGGAGGCGGTGGGGCGAGCCGCTCATGCCGTGATACGCGAGGCGAAGGAAGCGGGCGTCTACGTGTTCGGCGGTGGTATCGATGAAACGGTACCGCCCGTCCTCGTTTCGGCCGATGGCTCGGTCGCCGAGGGAGGCTATCCGTGGGCGCCTCCGCTCAATGGTGGATTCACCGTCCTCGAGCTGCCTTCCAGTCAGGAGGCCATCGCATGGGCCGCACGCCTCGCGAAAGCGTGCCGCTGCGACCAGGAGCTTCGAGCCTTCGGGTTTGATCCCGAGTCGTGAGGACGGGGTGTTGGTCCGCTCGTCTTGCTAGGTCGGTGGAATAGTCCGGCAATTTACTGAACGGCCGAATGCTTAAGGCTTGTCCTGCGCCGCCTCTCCGCTCGTCTCGCCAGAGATGAGCTTACCGGTCCAGGCTCCTTGCTTGGCCGACTCGATCGTCAATGTGCCGACCAGGGTCTGTTGCGTCTCCTTGAGCACGCCTTCGGCGATGATCGAACCCGCGGTCCGACCGTCCGGATTCTTGGTTTCGGTCGAAATCATGGGGAGAACCACGACCTCGCGAGGCTGAAGGACAACATCCGCGAATGTCGGTTTCTTGTCGTTGATGACCAGCTGAGTACGGCCACGATTCTTGAGGGACAGTTCGCGGAGCTTGGGCGATTCGGTGGCGTCGGAGAAATGAATCGGGGCCTCCGAGACATTCTGAACCACCAGGAACAACTCCGGCACGTCGACCGACTTCGACACGTCGGATGACGGGCGAATGACGATCGACGACCGGAGCCCGTTCACCGGCTTGCCCCACCGCAATCGCTCCTCAGTCTTGGGCCGGAGCTTCTCGCCCCCCTTCGGTTTCGGCGACTCCTGATTCGGCGCCGGCGCGACAGGCTTCTCATCCGCCGCGGGAAGCATCGCCATGGGCGTGAGTGCGAGACCGATCGTCAGGATCGATCGCAATGTGACGAGCCTCGCATCAAGCCGCCGCATGATCTCTGCCTCCCAGCTTTCGAGTAACGCCTGTCACCATTCCCGGCACGAAGCTCAACGGGTCAACCTCTCAGGGGATACGAGTGATCCGGATCACCACATCGTGCTGAAACGGCGGGAGGTCGATCGTCGCGCGCCGGCCTCCGCTGACGGGGATCGCGGGCGAGGAGAGTCCACCGCTCGGGGAGTAGAGCGAGAGCCCGTATTGGCCCTCGGGCAAGGTGAAGGCGATGGTCCCGCCGATCGGCGAACCGGCGGCGGGGTCGGTCACTTCGCGGGCGTCGGCCAGGTAGGCGACGTACTCCCGGCCCGGGATGGCGAGGGTCGCGACGACGAGCGGATCCGGCTTCTCCGCGATGAACTCGGGGGCGGGCTTCGCATGGATGAAGTCGAACCCGTGGATGAATTCCGAGAGGTGGTGCATCCAGGTTCGGATCTTGGCGCGGGACTCGGCCGAGCCGGTCTCATTGCCGATGTTGATCGAGAAGTCGATATAGTCATAGTGGCCCCCCGTCATCACGGCGGTCCACGCCCGCTTGCGGTGGATCGTCCAGCCGATGTCGTTGCGATAGCAACTCGCCGCGTTGTCCTCGTCATGAACGAAGGGCTTGGCGGCGGTCCCGTGCGCCTTCAGGCCGAAGTCGCGGAGCTCGGACAGCATCAACTCCTTCGACATGAAGTTGCCCATCATGAACGTCCGGCCCCCGAGGATCGTGTCGGGCAACGGATGGACATTCACGGCGTCCAGCGCCGCGTCGGCGAAGGTGGCGTCGAGCGGCTGGGTAAACTTGGGGTGGTACGAAAACGCCTGCGAGCCGAAGACCAGGTGAGGCCGCCCGAGCTTCTTGAGCTCCTCGCGCACGACCCGATTCACCTCGGCCTCCCAGGCGTCGACCTCGGCCGGGGTCGCGTGCCCGGGCATCCCGCCGCCGGGCTCGTTGCAGATCTCGTAATACACGTTGTCGAACCCGGCGGTCTCCTGGATGATCTTGCGGACGTGGGCGAGTTGGCGATCCACCAGCTCCTTCTCCTTGAGGGAGTTGTAGTCGGCGAAATGCCCCTTGCCGACGCCCTGGAGGTTGTTCTGGGCCCGGAGCGGGTTGAGGGCCCAGACCTGGTCGGCGTAGGTGTTGCTCAGCAGGGTCAACTCCACCACGATCCCCAACTCGGAGGCCCGCGTCAGGAAGCGATGGAGCCGGTCGAAGTATTCGGGGTTCCACGTGTCGAGGTCATAGCGAGGCTCGCCGTCCATCGCCTTGCCCGGCCCGGTCCGGGGCCAGGGCATGACGAAGTCGGGCGATTCCGGCTTGATCGGCGAGTACGGGTTCTGCGCGCTCTGCTGCTCGCGGAAGAGGAGGAACGTCCGAGTCACGGTCTGCTTGAGTAGCGCCGCGTCGCGGAGGTACCGGTCGAAGTCGAAGGGCCGGTTCACGACCGACCCATAATGCTCGGTCGCCGCGATCAGCACGAGCGGCTTCCCGCGGAAGAGGAAATAGTGCGGATTCTCGGGGTGGATCGCGATCGCCGGCCATGCCGCGCGATCGTCGGCCGAAGCCGCAGAACCCAACACCAACAGCGCGGCGAGGACCGTGGCAGGTCGCAGGATCATCGTCTTCCATCTCCTGACGGGAAGCCTCCGCCGGCCGAACCGGCTCCGACATCGTGGGACGATCACCCTACCCTGCCCGGCCATCCCACGAAATAGCTTACCGCCCCTCCCCGAGAACCCGATGATGGCGATGGCCGAACAACGGGAGATCCTTGCCGCCAGACCTTCAGACTCCGTACAACCCGCGCTGTGGCGTTGGAGGAGGAAAACATGATCAGGCCCCATCGCGGGGACGATGGCCCACGTCATGACGCATGGGTTCCTCTCAAGGGCGCGGCACGTCCGGGCGGATCAGGGCCTCGGCCTCGCGTCGGAGGACGTGCACGATCCAGTCCTCGTGACCTTCGATCTTTTTCGGACGCCAGTCGTGGCTCGCGATGGCAGTCTTGAGCGTCGTCCGTGCCTCCGACACATGATCGCCTCGATGCAGGGCCAGGGCCGCGATGAGGCCGGGGGCGGGGCCGACGACACCAGATGCTTCGCCTCGCATGGTGGCGATGGCACGCTCGAAATGCCCCTGGCGGTATTCGGCGAGGCCTCGGGCGAACGCGAAGTAGGGATATGAACCCTCATGATTCGCTCGATCCACGCCGGTGGCGAGCTCGGCGAGGGCGACGGCCTGGCGGAGTTCGTCGCCCGACGCGGGCCCCAGCAGGCAGGCCCGCGCGGATCGCTCCGCGACGTTCGGGTCTTTTGTCTCGCCGAACCTGGCCAGCAAGGCTTTCCGTGCGCGTTGGTAA
This sequence comes from Singulisphaera chitinilytica, assembly GCF_049331405.1. Lineage (NCBI taxonomy): Bacteria > Pseudomonadati > Planctomycetota > Planctomycetia > Isosphaerales > Isosphaeraceae > Singulisphaera > Singulisphaera chitinilytica. The sequence continues at coordinate 1,509,558 of NZ_CP186274.1, read as the reverse complement.
TCCTCTTCCTTGCCGAGGAAGAGGCAGAATTCGGCATATCCGAACCAGACTTCGTGATCGGGCGGGTCGAGCTCCAATTGTTTCGCCCAGCTCTCCCGCCCTTCCTCCATGCGCCCCTGTCGCATCAGGATCCGGCGCAGGTCTCGCTGGGCCAGAGGATGCCTCGGGTCGAGTTCGACGGCTCGTCGGTAGTGGGTAATGGCCTGGTCGTCATTCCCCTTTCTTTCGAGGCCCCGGCCTAGTACGTAGTGAAACACCCCGATCTCGGGGCGGCGGTTCACCGCCAACCGCATCCTGGCGAGTGATTGCTCATATTTCTTCTGATTGAACCAGACGATCCCCAGGTTGCCGAAGGCCGGGGTATATGTCGGGTCATATTCCAGGGCGCGGTCGAAATATCGGGCGGCCTCGTCGAACCGGCCGATCCACATCAACGCGACGCCGAGGTTATTGCAGAGGGTGGGCGTGCGCGGGCGGAGCGTCAACGCGGCCTGATAATAGCGGACCGACTCAACGTACTGTTTCTGCTCCCTGAGCTTGTTGGCGAGCGTGTAGTTGGCCCAGAGGTCGCCGGGATGGGCTTGCTGGACCCGCGTCAGGAGTGGGATCGGGTCTCCGCCGGCCTCCTCCAGAGATTCGGAGAGCGCGACCAGCAAAGAGACGGCCTGCTGGCCGACCGGGGCCGATTCCGCGAGTTCGATCAACGCCGCGCGGTTCTTCCGGCTCGCGGAGTCGCGGGCACGGTCACGCCAGCCGGTCGGATCCGGATCCGCCCTCCGCGCGACCTCGAGGACCCAACGCCGTCGATCCGGGGTCCCGGCGCAAACGGCCCAGTCGTCGAGCGCGGCCACGAGGGCAGCACGTATGTTTGATTTTCGGACCCGCGATGCAACTTCACTGGAGTGGTCAAACATGCGACCGAGCCCGTCACGGCGGAAGTACCCCTCGTAAGCCCCATCCGCCTGCTCGTCGACCCGGACGAATGGGAGCGAAACCCCGACCTTGCCCACCCGATCCGTCCGCAAGGCCTCCAACTCCGTCGCCAGTTTCAGGTCTCGCGCGCCCTGCTCCAGCCGGCGTCGCAAGCCGGACGCCCCGCGGCCGCCCACCCGGCCCCTCGCCCTCTGGAGCGCGGCGTTGGCCTCGGGCCAGCGGGACTTGTCCAACCACCCGGACATCTCTTCCAGGTCAGCCTTCGTGGCTCGCGACGTGGTCAGCCGCTCGGATGTCAGCCATACCATGCCGCCGACCAGGACGAGCGATAAGATTCCGCCGAGCGCGACCGCCCCCGACGCGACAGGCCGCCGGCGGACCCTCCTGGCGAGCCTGGACAGCCGGCCCTCCGGCCTTGCCGCGACCGCCTCTCCCCGGAGGAAACGCCCAAGGTCGTCCGCGAGAGCCACGGCCGTGGCATACCGCTTCTGCGGCTCCTTCCGCAGGCATTTCAGGCAAACGGTCTCCAGGTCGCGAGGCACCTTGGCATTGAGAGTCGACGGCGCAGCGGGGTCCTTCGTGATGACCTGATGGATCGTCTCCGCCGCCGTCGCCGCACGGAAGGGCGGCCGACCCGTCAGCAGCTCGTAGAGGATGGCCCCGAGCGCATAGAGATCCGCCGGCTGCCCTATCTCGCGAGTTTCACCCCGGGCCTGTTCGGGGGACATGTAACTCGGCGTGCCCAATGCGGCACCGGTCCGGGTGAGCGAGAGCCCGCCCTCCAGGTGCCGGGCCAACCCGAAGTCGCTGATCTTGGGGATCCCGTCGGATGTGAGCAGGACGTTGGACGGCTTCAGGTCGCGGTGAATGATCCCCGCCCGATGCGCCACCTGCATGGTCTTGGCCAGCGTGGCCACAAGTTCGGCAGCCTCGCTGGCAGGCCAGGGCGTGCCCGCGAGTTTCTCGGACAAGGTCCCGCCGTCGACGAACTCCATCGTGAAGTATGGGCGATTCTCGAGTTCGCCGATGTCGTAGACCTGGACGATGTTGGGATGCTGGAGCTGCGCCAGCAACTCCGCTTCCTGCGAGAAGCGCCGGCGTTCGATCCGGCCCGAGAATCCGCCGGCGAGCAGCATCTTCAGGGCCACGGTTCGGCGGAGCCTGTCATGCGAGGCCCTGTACACGATTCCGACGCCGCCCCGGCCCAGGATCTCGCTGATGTCGTAGCCGGCGACCTGCGGCAGGCCGGCCTCGTCCTCCGACGGCAGCTGGTCCTGGACGCTATCCGCCTCGGGGAAGAGTTGTCGGATCTGATCCTTGAGGGCCCAGTACTTCCTCAGGCCCTCGCGGACCTCCGGCAGCAGTTCGGGACACGAGAGGCAGACCTCCTCGATGCTATCCCCCGAGTCGAGCACCTGCTCGATGATCCGCCGGACTCGCTCGTCGTTGGACATCTCCGGACCTCGGCTCCTATCAACCGGGAGGGGGATCGCCGTCCGGACGCAGGTCGTCCAGTTGGCGGGCCAGCAGCAAGAGGCTCCGATTCAGACGTCGCTGCACCGTCTTGGTCGACGCGGCGATGACCTCGGCGGCCTCGGCATGCGAAAGGCCCTGGATGTGGATCAGGCCGAAGACCTCTCGCTCGCCGTCCGGGAGGCTTTCGATGGCCTCGAAGATGCGTCGTGCATCGGGACCGAGTGCGGAACCGCTGCTCTGGGCCGCGGGCACCATGCCGTCGCGCAACTCGACGACGCGGGGCTGTTGATCTAGGCGGCGGGCCAGGTCATTCAACTCCCATCGCATGTGCTGATTCGCCAGGGCGTAGAACTGGCGCACGGTCTGGGGCCGATACTCGCGCATCGCCTTGAGCAACCGCTCCACGACGGAGGCGAGCAGCTCGTCCGCATCCAGGTTCAGGGGAGGCCGCGTCAGCCGGGTGAATTGCCCGCGGAGGATGCTGGCACAGAGTCCCCTCAAGCGACCGACGGCCCGATCGAGCAGCGCCCGGACGACGGCGTCGTTGGGCGCTTCCCTGGCCAGATCGATCAGGTAACGCTCGATGATGGCGGTGGTGCAATCGTCGCTCATAGCCGCCTCAGGACCGGTGCAGGTACGTCCATCGCTCCGGCATGTTCACCGCGAATGTCCAGTCGCCACGCTTTATCCAGGCGACGAGCGGACGTGGTACCTTGGCCCGGAGAGCTCTCGCGGTCCGGGTCGCCATCCGACCAAGACACCATATTCAGCATTTGTTGCCATTCCAAACATTTGATGAGCTGGCGATCGCCCATCACGCCACAGGCTTTGACTTCGAAGCCCTGACAGAATTAGCCACTGGAGTGCCGCCTGCAAACATCATAACCATCACTCTTCATAGAGGCATCACTATTGTTAAGCCCCCCTTGCCCGACGGATTATGGTGCCGGATCGAGCCCCTGCCGCCACCAAATCCAGCAGGCCAGCCTCCCGGGGTCACTCGATTCCAAGACCCATGGCAGCCAACGGCGTACAGTCCGAACCGAACGGATCAGAGCAACCCGCCGTCATAGCACTTGCCCCGACCAAAACCTGGCCATCGTGAAGATAGCCAGGGCTGGGTCGGGACGGCTGGCTCCGATCAGGCGGCGTCGATGCGGAAGCCGAGGACGGCTTCGACCTGGCGGGCCATCAGGACAGGGTCGGAGATGCCCTGAAAGTCGCGGCGGGGGGTGTAGGGAGTTTCGAGGCGGACGGCTTCTTCGTCGGTGAGGGTGATGGAAAGGGCGGCGATGGCATCGTCGATGTGGTGGGGCTTCAGGGCGCCGACGATCGGGGCGGCGACGACGGGGTTGCGCCGGAGCCAGGCGAAGGCGACCTGGGCCCGGCTCACGCCGCGTTCCGATGCGATGGCCCCCACGGCGTCGACGATCGCGCGATTGCTCGCGGCGGAAGCCCCATCGGCCGGGATGAGGGCGGCCTCGGATTCGGAGCGGGGCGTGGTCTCGTCCCAGGCGCGGGCCAGGCGGCCCCGGGCGAGGGGGCTGTACGCGATCGTCTGGACCCCCTCGTCGGCGCAGAGGGGGAGCATCTCGCGCTCTTCCTCGCGAGCGAGCAGGTTGTAGGCGTCCTGCATGGAGACGAAGCGCGACCAGCCGTTGGCCTTCTGCAGGTGCAGGGCCTTGCTGAACTCCCAGGCCATCATCGACGAGGCGCCGAGGTAGCGGACCTTGCCGACTTTGACGAGGTCGTGAAGCGCCTCCAGCGTCTCCTCCCAGGGGGTCCGCTGGTCGCGACGGTGGATCTGGTAAAGGTCGATGTAATCGGTCCCGAGCCGCCTCAGGCTGTGGTCGACCTCCGTCATGATCGCCTTGCGCGACAGGCCCTGGGCGTTCGGGCCGTTGCGCATCGGGGCGTTGAGCTTCGTGGCGATCACCACGCGATCGCGGTCGGCGAAATCGCGGATGGCCCGGCCCAGGATCTCCTCGCTCGACCCGACCCCGTACATATTGGCGGTGTCGAAGAAGTTGATGCCCGCCTCGATCGCGTGCCGAATCACGGGGCGGCTGGCCTCCTCGCCGAGCCCCCACGCCGGATAACCGCGCGCCGGATCCCCCAGCCCCATGCAGCCGATGCAGACCGGGGAGATGTCCAGGCCGGTGCGTCCGAGCTTCACGTATTGCATGTCACCTCCTGAGTCGGAGTAAACTGGATAGCTCTCCGGTTCCTGTCACGCACAACAAACCGGAGAACTCTCCGCTTAAGTTACCGGAGAACTCTCCGCTTGGTCAAGGCGTAGAAATGGGCGACGACGAGAAATTGCGCGCGGATGCGAAATTGAACCGGGATCGGATCCTGGACGTGGCGCGTGATGCGCTGGCGGCAGATCCGGGGGCTTCGCTGAACTCGATCGCGAAGGCGGCGGGGGTGGGCGCGGGGACGCTCTATCGCCACTTCCCGAGCCGCGAAGCCCTGGTCCTGGGCGTCTATCGCAAGGAGATCGACACGCTCGTCGCGCTGGCGCCGACGCTGCTGGCGATGCACCCGCCCTTGCAGGCCTTCCGCCTCTGGTGCGATCGGCTCTGCGAATTCGGCCGGATGAAGTACGGGGTCGCCGACCTGCTCCACGCGGTGATCTCGGACCAGGACCACCGGGAGACCTACGAGCCGATGGTGCAAGCGGTCCGCCGCCTGATGGGCGCCTGCGAGGCCTCGGGCGACATCGATCCCGGCTCCGACCCCGAGGACTTCCTGACGCTCCTCGGCCTCCTCTGGAAGATCCCCCCCGACGACGCCGGCCAGGCCCGCGTGAAGCGGCTCCTGGCCCTCGCCTTCCGCGGCATGGGGGTCAAGGAGACGCCTGAATAGCAGGGCTCTCCATCACACGAGAAATGATTACCTTTTGTCGAATTGCTCATTCCATGATTTCAGAAATTGAACAACGGCCGAGTCGGCACCTTCGGCCTATGCGTCGGTGGGGTCCCGGAATGGGCGCCTCCGGAGCGTGTCCTCGATCTTGCTCGCCCTCCGCCGTTCCCAGTCCGGGGATAGCCCTCGGAGTAGCTCGAGTTGATTTGCGAAGAGGAGCCGCCTGAAGTCCTCGCCCTCCACCCGATGTCTAAGCTCGAAGTCGCACGCCCGGCGCGGAGAATCGTCGCCCTGCCGCTGCTGTCCCGGCTCTGCGTCCACAAAAAAGACCTGTCGGGCATCGACCTGAAGCATCGGCTTGAGTTCCGCACCAAGCCGGAGCTGGCCGTCGAGCTGCTGCGGTACGCCGAGCCTTGGCCGGACCTGCTGAACCTGCCGACCTGGCCGCGGCCTGCGGGGGTTTGCCCCGCGAACCTGGATTTCGGCGCATTATCGGAAAAGGCGAAGGATTCGCTGACCTGATCGGAACGGGAGGGACAGCGGGATGGAGGACGCCGCCGGTCCGCTCAAACCGAGGAGTCCTCTCTGGTTTGAGCCTCCATTCAAAGTGGGCGCCGGGTCCCGCACCCGCGTGACAAGGTGCAGGCTGCTCAGAACTTCCTGAGGTAGATGTCCTTGAACTGGACGATCATGGGCTCTCCCGCGCGGAGCTGGAAACCAAGGAGGCCGCTGAGGTCGAAGTGGCCTTCCTCCTGGTCGATCAGTTCGGTGCTCTTGGCACCGTTGATTTCGAGGATGATCTGCTGGCCCTTGGCGGTGATGCGGTAGTCGTTCCATTCGCCGGCCGGTCGCATGGTCGCTATCGGGCCGAGCCGGGTGGCCGTGCGCTTGCCCACCGCGTCGATGATCGTCTTGTGGCCGTTGGCCGAGAGGAGCTCGGGGCCCTTACGTTTGTGGAGCTCGTCGCAGACACCTCCGAGGTAGCCGCCGCTTTGGAAGATGTCGGCCTGGTAGCCGACGGCCAGGCCGTCGGGCCGGAGGATGCTGCGAAACTGAACGCCCGAGTTCTGGCCGTTGCCGGAGACGCGGAACTTGAGTTTGAGGTCGAAGTCGCCGACGTCACCGCCCTGCCATACGAGGAACTGGTTCGATTTGCACGGGTGCTCGGGCGTGGATTCGCCGGTGATCGCCCCATCGCGGATCGACCAGTAGGACTGGTCGAGGGCCTTCCAGCCGCCCAGTGTTTCGCCATCGAAGATGCGCTCGAAACCGGCATCGGGAAGGGTGCTCGCCGCGGGGGCGGTGAGGAGGATGAGCGCGAAGAGTATTCGGGGAAGCTCGGGGGTCAACATGGTGGTGAGGTATCGGCGGCATGTCCGATCCGAAGGGATACGAGCCGAGACCTGTTCCCGGTCCGAGATCCTGGGCGATTGTCCCCTCGAATTTGGACTGTGTCAATGAAGACCGAGGGCGAGTGGCACTGGTGGCTTATCCGCGGTTGCTCCGACCGGTAGAAGGCACCTCTCGGCAAGCGGCACGGAAGAATCGCGGCCCGGCCCCGGCCTACGACCCGGACTTTACGGGTCCGTCGTTGTCGTCCTGCGTCTGCTCACCGTAGATCAGTCGTGAAGGCCTACCCGCCACCTGCCAGGATCGCCCAGAGAAATCCATCGGAATATCTTACCCAAAATACTCGAATTCCCGAAACATACCGGATATGATCGTTCATGTGAAATCGGCAAAGGGTGAGAACCGGCCTGGAATCTCAACCCCGACGGTGACATGAGCACCCAGGAGGAGAGGTTCAAGCCGGGCGTGCCCCGGCCTCGCGCCGGGGGCGTTCGTCCCGCGCGCGTGGCTCGGAAGGTATGGGGTTGCTTCGGAGAATCGGGGCAAACCACCGACTCGGGCGTTGATCCCAATCCGAGAGGCCGGTGGCCTCTCGGGAGATCGACGGGCGGTCGACGCGTCAGGGAGCCCTCGCCGAGTTCATCCCCCCCGAGGTCGTCTTTCGAAGGTCGATAGCGTCGAACTCTCCCGAACGTGCCGTCCCCCCCTCTCGGCGGTGGTCGTCCCGGCGCGTCCGGTCAACGCCTGGAATCCATAGGAATCACCATGAGTTCACTTCCGAGGAATAGGTTCGCCAGGATCTCCGCCGGGCTTCGGCTCCGGCCGGAACACACCAGGACCGCACGAGGGCGGTCGCGCGACATCCGGCTCGCGGTCGAGTCCGTCGAGTCCAGGACCCTTCTCGCGGCGCAGCCCCTGGTGATGGCGGCGCTCGGCGACAGCCTGACCGACGAATACCAGTTCTACGGCCCCCCCAGCCCGGCGCTTCTCGGCACCCTCACCTCGACGCCCGGCAACGGCAACCCCGGCGCCCCGGACGAGATCACGAGCCTGCTGAGCATCCTCGGCTCGCTCCAGTCGGCCCCCGGGGGCCTCGGGTCGGCGGCCCTCACGCTCCCGCCCGAGATCTTCCTCACGGGCCGGAGCTCCGAGAGGAACTGGCTCGAGAACCTCTCGCTCAACTTCACGCAACCGCCGGACTTCGGGCCCTACTCCCCGAGCAGCCGGGGGGCCACCCGCGAGCAAGGGTACGAGCAGGACTGGGCCCTGAGCGGGACGACCGCGGCCGGGTTCAACTATGGGTCGACCGGCACGACCTTCGAGCAGGAATATAACGGCTACCAGAACGAGTTCCCCACGACGGGCAACCAGTTGCAGCCGGGCCTCATCACCCAGAGCCAGCCGGCCTCGACCTATACGATCCAGGACGTCAACGTCGTGACGATCCTGATCGGGGGCAACGACTACGCGAGGGCGGCCCAGAACTACGTCGTGCATAACGACACGGCCCCGCTGGAGACGCAGGGGAGCTCCGGGCAGTGGGTGATCAACGAGGCGATCGAGAACTCGTTGGCCTCGGCGATCGCGGCGATCCAGGCCGCGAGCCCCAACACCAAGATCGTCCTGATGACGACCCCCGACATCACGTTCTCGCCGCTGGTCGACTCCCTGCTGACCGCCGTCTCCCCCTTCTACCCGAACCTCAGGGGGGACATCAGCCGCGACGCCCAGGACCTCAACACGTTCCTGAAGTCGACCTACGGCAACATGAGCAACGTGGGGGTGATCGACACCCAGCAGCTCTTCACGAACTTCGCGAGCAACCCGGTCATCAGCGGGGTGACGGTCAACATGGCGGGGGCCGGCCAGGCCTATACGGACGCCTTCTCGGGCGACGGCTTCCACCCCGGCACGATCCTCCAGGGGCTCATCGCGCAGGCGGTCATCAACGAGGTTAACACCCTCTTCCCCGGGTCCACGCCGCTGGCCCCACTGACCGACGCACAGATCGTCAGCTTCGCCATCAACTCGCAGCCGAACGTCACGCTCGCGAGCTCGGCCCCGGCCTCGACGGTCGGCCAGTCCGTGACCCTCACCGCGCGGGTCTCGCCGGCGCTCCTCGGGGCATCCGTGCCGACGGGCATGGTGACCTTCCAGACGATCGTCACCGACTCGCCGAACCCGCTGGTCAGCCCGTTCAAGGTGCCGGGCGTGATCCTGGGGACCGCCCCCTTGAACGCCCAGGGGTTCGCGACCCTGACCCTCCCGTCGCTCCCCGCCGGCAACGTGCAGATCGCGGCCTTCTACAACGGCAGCCCGATCTATGAGGCCGTCCTGTCCTCGGAGCTGACCCAGACGACGACCGCCACGCCCGCGCCCACCTCGACGACCATCGCCAGCTCGCAGGGCGTCGCCACGTTCGGCCAGCCGGTGACGTTCACCGCGTTCGTGACCGCCGATGGCGTCGGCCTGCCGACCCCGACGGGGACCGTCACCTTCCGCGACGCGACCACGAACCAGGTCCTCGGGACGGCCGACCTGAACGGCCAGGGGCAGGCCGTGCTGACCACCGCTAGCCTCGGCGTCGGGACGCACGCGATCGTCGCCGACTACGCGGGCACGACGACCCTGGCCTCGAGCACGTCCGCGGCCTTCTCCGAGGTCGTCAACGCTGCCCCGGCGCCGCCGCCCCCCCCGCCGATCGTGATCCCGTCGCCGGTCACGACCACCCAGCTCGTGCCGGTGTATGAAACGGTCAGGGGCCGGCGGTTCGTGGTCTTCCAGGTCATCGTCTCCCCGATGCAGGCCCAGTCCAGCGTGCCGGGCGGGATCGTCACGATCACCTACGGCACCCATCGGATCACGAGCCTGGTGCTCAACAATGGCACGGCCAGCCTGGTCGTCCCCCTCGGCCAGGCCGTGAGGCGCTTCGCCTACGCCAACTACCAGGGCCAGTCGCCATTCCTGGCCAGCGGCTCCGCGACCATCTACATCCGCCCGCGGCCCGCGTTGAGGCCCATCATCGCCGCCTCGACCCCGCAACCCTCCCACGCGATCCGCGCCGCCGCCGCGAGGCCCCGCTTCCCACGCGGCCATTGATCTCGATGCCGGTCGACTCGCGACGGAGGAGGAGGCCCACTTCGGTGGCCCCCTCCTCCGTCGAATGGTGTACCGGATAACCCTCGCGCAGAGCATGGCCATCGTCGGCATCATGGCAGTCGGTTTCGCCACGGCACCGGTGCCTGTTGTATTCACCTTATCATTTGTGATGCTCATCTCTGCGCGCAACGCAGCTTACTTTCACGCCCCCTGGCCCCGGATCGCCTGCTGGCGTGCTACCCGCCGCTCCTGATCATCTCCCTCGATGCGACCTGGGGAGCGGCCTGGTATTCACTCGGCCACCCGCCTCGTGCTTCGCTCGACGACCCGAGGCAGATCGGCCCGCTTGTGGACTTGCCGTACCTCATGGGCTCAATTCTCGGCGTTGGCCTCGTGCAAGCCCTCTTCGTGAATCTGGCGATGATGGTCGTCGAGCTTTTCCGGATGCTCCGCGGCGATCACATGCACTTCAAAATCCAGGTCGTACTGCCCGTGCTCTCATGGCCGCTCGCATTTGCATGGATGAGGGCTGACCCGGGAGGCCTGTTTGCATCATTGATGGATGGTTGACGGGCCCCCGACCTCTATACCTCGCCGGAATCCAGCAAGGTCATGAGCCCCACGGTAACGCGCCCGGGAGGCTTTGATAGAATCCGATGCAACTTTATCAAGCCGAAAGCGAGCCTGGTTCGGGAGAGCTCACTTCGATCGGCCAATCCGGCTGATCACCGCAGGAATTGCCGATAACTCAATCCTTCCGGGGACATTTCAACGCACGATTGCGCGACGGTCTCCGGCTCTTTCTCGGCGATGTTCGGCCCGATTTCAAGCGCCATACAGCCAGGGATTTGGCCGTGCACCTCTTGACGTCGGGCCGCATGGCGAATGCCCCGATGCCGCCCCGGGCCTCGCCGACCAGGCACCGAAGGCCCCGATTGCCAACCAGCGACGCCCAGCATCGCGGCTTAAAAAAATCGGGAAATCTTCGAGAGTTTTCCTTTGAAAACCGAAGGAAGATATAAGTAGAATTCTTCGCGGGTCAAGATCGCGACCGATCGCATACTAGTCCTAGTCGACGAAAATAGAGTATCGGGCATTATCAATCGGAACAGCCCTACGGCCAAGGTGAGACTGGCAACGTTGCTGCGGTCCGTACTATCCTCCCCCCCCGGACGGACGCCGTGTATCAATCTGACGACCGGCATGCACCACGTGGCCAGCTCGATGATGCCGATACTATCCATCTTCCAAGACCGACGACCGATTAAGCCGACGTCACTATCCAGGGAGCACCGTCACGGGTCGCGCCTCCTGAGTGAGCCCGATGATGCATCCGATTCGGCCCGGGCGTGAGCGGCCGGGATCGCGGATCTCGCGGTTTTGCGAGCAACGATCGGCTCGGTGTTGGCGCCTTCTCGTCCTCATCTCTTCTGGGGGGTTATGAACATGATTCAGAAGCGTAGCGCATTCACCCTGATCGAGCTGCTGGTGGTGATCGCGATCATCGCCGTGCTGATCGCCCTGCTCCTGCCGGCCGTGCAGGCCGCGCGAGAGGCGGCCCGGAGGGTCCAGTGCGTGAACAACTTGAAGCAGCTCGGGCTCGCCATGCAGAACTACCACGACACCGTCGGCTCGCTCCCGATGGGGCGGCAGAACGGGCCGAGGCGGACGTGGGCGTTCTCGATCCTCACGACCATCGAGGGGACGACCCTCTTCAATGCGATCAACTTCACGACCGATTTCTATCAGCCGGCGAATACGACCGCGATCCTGGTGAACCTCAAGACGTTCGACTGCCCCTCCGACCCTGGCGGCTCGAACATCGAAGAGCCGACCTCCCCGTACCCTCGGGCCAAGGCCGATTACATGGTCAATTACGGCAATACCTGCTGGCACCAGGACGGCACGCGCCCGGGCCAGGCCACCGGCCACACCCCCTTCACCCCCGAGTCGCCCCTGGCCCAGGTCGCCGCGCCCTACACCACGACGACCTTCCTGCCCGGCCCCTTCACCGGCGACAAGTCGTACGGCCTGCGCGACTTCACGGACGGCACGAGCAACACCCTGCTGTTGAGCGAGGTCAAGATCGGGGTCAATCAAGGCAACAGCTCCGACCATCGGGGCGACATCTACAACGACGATCGGTGCTGCTTCGAGTTCTACACCTACTCCCCGCCGAACGCCAAGACCTACGACCAGATCGAAGCCGGGTTCTGCCTCTACCCCAACAGCACGAATCCGCCGTGCGTCAACGTGAACTTGACCTCGTTCAACGCCGCGAGGAGCTTCCACCCGGGCGGCGTGAATGCCGCGATGGGCGACGGCAGCGTCAAATTCATGAAAGATTCGGTCGCCATCAATGTCTGGCGGGCGCTCGGGAGCATCGGCGGCGGCGAGGTCGTCAGCGCCGACTCGTTCTGACCCGTCCTCGATCGCCGGCGGGAGATTGCCCCCGGCGATCAACCTTCTTCCATCGTGCGAGCTCTCAGGTCTCCGAGGGCTTGACCTCGGATCGGCCCGCGGGCACCGAGATCCCGAAGCCCCGGCAAGCAGCCCGGGGCGCGGGAATTTTCCGCCAAATCGAGAGGAATCATGACGTTCAACGTCAAGCGAGCCTTCCTGCTGGTGTTGTTCCTCCTCGGGTTCATCCACGGTTGTGGCAGCGGCCAACCCGAGGTCAAGGTGGACCCCGTCCTGGCGAAGAAGCCGTTCCCGAAAGCGGGAGGACGCCAGGTGCCCTGACCGTGCGGATGAGACTCTCCGATTGGCTGGCCCAGCATGGATTCCGGGGTGTCGGGTTTCATTCGCATCCCGGCCCCCCATTACTTATCAATGCGAAATCGATAGTTTCACTCGTCGATGATTGCCGGGATCTCCCGGTGCTATTTGAGCCGCGACATCGGGGCGAATACCCCGGTCGGTCGCGGCCCTTGTCTTGAGCTTCAGCCCCATCGTCATCCACCGTCGCCTTGCCAGTCGAGACCGACGCGAGGTCGACGCCGCCCGTCGGGAGGAAGTCGCGGCAATGCCGTTGGACTTCTTCATGCAAGTCGCCGGGCCCGAGCGAAGGATTGAGCGAGCACGGGCGCAGGAACGCGGGCGGGTGGGCTCGGACCAAGATCTCGGGACGAAGGGGCCTCGCGCCGGATCGCCCAGGGCTCACGACCTTGCAGGCTGGCCCTGCTTCCGTGTCCTGATCATCCTCGCTGAATCCGCGGAAGGATGTGCGGGGGCGAGGGTCTTATCGGTGGGTGGCGTGCGCGACCAACTCATCGGTCCGTTGAGGGAGTGGGGGCGGGTTCATCGGCTTGCCGAAGAGGAATCCTTGCACGTAATCCGCGCCATGCTCGCGGACCCAGGCATATTCTCCTTCGGTTTCGATCCCTTCGGCCACCGACTCGATTCCGAGCGATTGGGACATCTCCAGAAGCTTGCTGAGGATCCCCGCCTTATAAGCTTCGCGATCCACCCCTCGGATCAGATGCATGTCGAGCTTCACGAAGTCGGGCTTCAAGATGCCGAGCAGGTTGAGGGAGCCGTATCCCGAGCCGAGGTCGTCGAGCGCGACCTTGAAGCCGGCTTCTCTGTAGTAGTTGGCGATCCGCACGAGGTGGTCGACATCCTTCACTTCGTCGCTCTCGACCACTTCGAACACCACGCGATCGGGCCGGTAGCCGGTCTCCCTGATCGCGGCCACGGTGGCGGCGAGGCAATACCTCGGGTCGTAGATTGAAGCGGGGTTGAAGTTGATGAAGAGATTGGAATCGCCGCGATCGAGGCCGTTCTCGCTCGCGCATCGGATCGCCGTGAGGCGGGCCGCCCGGTCGAGAGGAAACAGCATCTCCGCATCTCTCGCGGCCTCGAAGAGCCGCCCGGGGGGCACGAGTTTGCCGCCGGCCTCCACCCCTCGGAGCAGGCATTCATAGGCGAAGACATGCCCGGGATCCTGGGCGTGGACGATCGGCTGAAAGTGGCTGGTCAGGCGACCTTCGCCGAGCATCTCGAAGAACCAGGCCGATCGAACTCGCGTGACCAGGCTGGAAAGGGGCTGGATCGCCGCGATATCCGACAGCGCGAACGCGGCCCCTTCGCCCACGATGAGCGACTTGGTATCACGCAACTCCGACTGGCTCAAGGCCCGGACGAGCTCGTCGGCCAGCTGACCAAGCTTCCCATGCTTCAAATCAACGCTCAGGAGATGACCCGCAGGTTCCTCGAATGGTAGGTCGATCCGCTTGAGCAAGGTGCGGAGCGTGCGGAGGGTATGGACCAGGGGAGGGGCGAGGCAAAGAGTGCCCGTTTCGGGGATCGCGGCGGGAGGTCCTGTGCATTTTAAGCAGAGTGGCATCAACATATTCCTGAAGATAATCCGATGATCCAGAGTCTTTCCTGAAATGATGCAGCCATGCTGGATTCGCCGGCGTCGGCGATTCAGGGGGAGCAATCCTGCTCGACAACACAAGATTTTGGACAGAGTCGCGGCCGGCAACTACGTCGTCAGCCTGGGAAACTCGAGGAGAGTTTCACGATCCACTACAGCCGCGTGAAATCTGCAAAAAGCATGCCAGCACAAATCTCTCACGCGGCGATCACAAGACCTACTGCGTTTTTAAGTGGCTCAGTCTTCCAAAAGTGCCAGGTTGTTCGAAATTGAGAACCCGGGCAGCCACTGAATGCGCAATTCAAGTGTTCTGCAGAGTCTTGGAGCATGCGAGGTGAATGACGCGGTTTCGTCCGTGCCCTGCAAAGCAAGGCACCTCGCGGTCGATCTCGGTGGCCCGTCCGTGACGTTCGCCGGGGCGTGGCCTTAGGCTCGTGAGAGGAGAGATCGATCGCGTCGATCCGATGGGCGGAATCCATATATCAAGAGTCAGGACGTTGGCTCGCGGTGTCGGGGGGCTCCTGGCCGCGGTAGCGGGCGCGGTAATCGGTGGGGGTCTGGAGGAGGTGCTTGCGGAACTGCTTGGTGAAGTAGCTCTGGTCGTAGAAGCCGCAGGCCTGGGCGATCTCGGCGATGGAGCGGTCGGTGGTGGAGAGGGCCTGGCAGGCGGCGTTGATCCGGACGCGCAGGACGTACTGCATCGGCGTCATCTGGTAGAGCCGCTTGAAACGGCGGTCGAGCTGGCTCACGGAGATGTGGACCAGGGCCGCGAGCGTCGTCACCTCGATCGGATCGGCATAATGACGCAGGACATGGGTGATGACCTCGTCCATCTCGCGATAGGGGCGGATCAGGGACTCGGCCTTTTCCAGGTCGCGCATGACGCCGGCGATGCCGATGACGCGACCCTCGGCGTCGAAGAGGGGGATCTTGCTGGAGATGAACCACTTCAACTCCTCCCCCTGCCCCGGCACGAGCCAGATCTGGTTCGGCAGGGGTTTGCCGCTGCGCATCACGCGCTGGTCCTCGGCGATGTACTGGTCGGCGAGGTGCTGGGGGTGGATGTCGCGGTCGCAGAGGCCGATCATCTCGGCCTCGGATTCGCGGCCGCGGAGCTTCCAGAGGGCCTCGTTCACCTTGACGAACCGGCTCCGGCGGTCCTTCACGTAGAGGTAGACCTCGGGCAGATATTCGAACAGCGGCGCGAGGGCGAGGCTCCCCTCGAGCTTGGCGAAGAACCGCTCCTGGAATCGACGGGGGTCTCGCATGCGCAAATAATACCAGCGAATGCGGACAAACTCCTAGCCCGCCATTGATCGGAAGGTTAATGTGAACTCCACTGAGAAAACCTCGGAAGTGCCATCCTGCCCGCCTCGCGGTCCAAAAGCGTGACGAATTGCCCCCCGACCTCCGCCCCCTCCCCGGCCTACCGGGCATCGGGCTGACGCCGGGGCGTGGCAAGAGCCCCCAGGACGCTCGCGACCCCGAGGGATGGCCCGCGCCGGAACGATGGGTCGAACAGGAGTCTTCGCATGCTCAAGTTCACCGGGAAGGGACAGACGTCGACCTGCGACGGGTCGACGCGTCGCGACTTCCTCCAGGCCGGCACGCTGGGCGCGCTCGGGTTCGGGCTGCCCCACTGGTTCGCCGCCAAGGCGGCAGGCGCCGTGAAACCCGGCTCCGCCGACCGCGCCTGCATCATGATCTTCAACCTCGGCGCCCCCAGCAACATGGACCTCTGGGACATGAAGCCGGACGCCCCGGCCGAGATCCGAGGGCCCTTCAAGCCGATCGCGACGAAGTCGACCGCCATCCAGTTCTCCGAGATCCTCCCGCGCCACGCCAAGATCGCCGACAAGATCTCGCTCGTCCGCTCGTGCCACCACGGCGGCGCGGCCGTCCACGACGCCGGCTGGCAGATGATGCAGACCGGCCGACTCTTCGCCGGGGGCGTGAACACGCCGCACGTCGGCTCGGTCGTCAGCTACCTCGAAGGCCGCAAGACCGACCTGCCGCCCTTCGTCGTCCTGCCCGAGTTGATGGGACGCGGCGGCGGCAACCTGCCCAACGGCCAGGCCGGCGGGTTCCTCGGCAAGGCTCACGACCCGTTCACCCTCAACGCCGACCCCTCTCAGCCGAACTTCCGCGTCCCCGACCTCCTGCCCCCGAAGGAGATCGGCGACGTCCGGCTCGATCGCCGGCGGAAGATCCGCGAGCTGGTCGACGACGCCGTCTCCACCTTCGAGGCCTCCGAGAACGCCGCGCTCCTCGACGGCAACTTCCAGTCGGCCTTCCGCCTGATGACCAGCACCCAGGCCCGCGAGGCCTTCGACCTCGCCAAGGAGTCGGAGACGACCCGCGAGCGCTACGGGATGTCGCGGTTCGGCCAGTGCCTGCTCCTCGCCCGACGCCTGGTCGAGAGCGGCGTCCGGTTCGTCACCATCAACGCGTTTTTGACCGTCTTCGACGAGATCACCTGGGATATCCACGGGTCGAAGCCCTTCACCTCCATCGAGGGCATGCGCGACATCGTCTGCCCGATGTATGACAGGGCCTATACCGCCTTGATCGAGGACCTCGACCAGCGGGGCATGCTCGACTCGACGCTCGTCTGCAACCTCGCCGAGTTCGGCCGGACCCCTCGCGTGAACCCGGCCGGCGGGCGCGACCACTGGCCCCTCTGCTACACGGTGGGCTTCGCGGGCGGCGGCGTGAAGGGGGGACGCGTCATCGGGGCCAGCGACCCCATCGGCGCCGTGCCCGCCGACCGGCCCGTCGAGCCGGCCGACGTCGCGGCGACGATCTTCCACAGCCTCGGCCTGAACCTCGAGACCAACCTGCCGGGCCCCGCGGGACGCCCCTTCCCGCTCGTCGACTTCGGCCATCGCGAGATCCACGAACTCTTCTGATCCCCTCTTGTTCACGCGCAGGGAAGAGAAACATGAGCATCAGGGCGACCGAGGAGACGACCATGTCGAGGCGACGAAGCGGCTTCATCCCGACGCTGGCGGGGCTGGCGATCTTCGCCGGGCTCACTCCGACGACCTTGCGGGCCGACGAGGTCATCGTCCTGCTGCCGGCCGAGTCCGCCCTCAAGACCCCCGAGAGCCGTCAGCGGCTCATCGTCCAGGAGCTCGAGAAGGGGGAAGCCGGGAGCCAGCTCGTCGAGGGGATCGAGTGGTCGTCGAGCGACCCGGCCATCGCCGAGGTGGTCGACGGCGTGATCCGGCCGGTCAAGGACGGCTCGGCGACGATCACGGCGAAGGTCGGCGGCAAGTCGGCCTCGTCCAAGGTCACAGTCGCGGGCATGGGCGCCCCGTTCGCCTGGGGCTTCCGCGAGCATGTCGAGCCGATCCTGGCCAAGCAGGGGTGCAACTCGGGCGCCTGCCACGGGGCCCTCGCCGGCAAGGGGGGGTTCCGCCTCTCGCTCCGGGGCTATGACCCGGCGACCGACTTCTTCAACATCGTCAAGCAGGACCGCGGCCGTCGCGTCGAGCTGGCGGACCCGGGTCGGAGCCTGCTGCTCGCCAAGCCCTCGGGGGGCATCGCCCACAAAGGTGGGGTGAAGTTCGAGACGAACTCGCTCGACTACAAGATCCTGGCCGGCTGGATCGCCTCGGGCGCGACACCGCCGGAAGACTCCGACGCGGTCGTGCAGGAACTGGAAGTGCTGCCGTCCCGGTCGCTCCATCGAAAGGGGCAGGATCAGCAGATCCTCGTCCGCGCGAAGTATTCGGACGGCCGGGTCGAGGACGTCACCCGCTGGGTCAAGTGGTCGTCGGCCGACGAGTCCGTCTGCCGGGTCGACGAGCAAGGCAAGGCGTCCGTCGTCGGCCCCGGCGAGGGCTCCATCGTCGCCTGGTACGCCAGCAAGCTCGCGATCGCCAGGATCACCGTGCCCTACGAGGCCCAAAGCCCCGCCGACGCCGCGACCGTCGACAACCGCAAGACTCGCGGCTTCATCGACGAGCAGATTGATAAGCAACTGACCCGGCTCAACCTGCCGGCGTCCCCCGCCTGCACCGATGCTGAGTTCGTAAGACGTGCGTATGTCGATACGATTGGTCGGATCCCGTCGGTCGACGAGGCCCGCGCGTTCCTCTCCGACGCCTCGGCGACGAAGCGCGATGCCCTGATCGACCGCCTGCTCGCGATGCCCGAGTTCGCCGACTACTGGACGTACAAGTGGTCGGACTTGCTCATGCTGAACGGCACGAGGCTCCGCCCCATCGCGCTCAAGTCTTATTACCAGTGGATCCACAAGCAGGTGGCCGAGGGGGCCCCCTGGGACAAGTTCGTCCGCGAGATCATCACGGCCACCGGCGAGAGCGCCGAGAACGGGCCGACGAATTTTTACGCGTTGAGCCAGTCGCCCGAGGACATGACGGAGAACGTCTCGCAGGCGTTCCTCGGGCTCTCGATCGCGTGCGCCAAGTGCCACAACCACCCGCTCGAGAAATGGACCAACGACCAGTATTACGGCATGGCCAGCCTCTTCTCGCGGGTCAAGGCGAAGGGCTGGGGGGGCGAAGGGAGGTCGGGCGACGGCCTGCGGACCCTCTACGCGGCCGAGACCGGCGAATTGGTGCAGCCGAGGACCGGCAAGCCCCAGCCGCCGACGCCGCTCGACGGCCAGGCCCTGAGCTTCGACGACCCGGCCGACCGCCGGATCGCCCTGGCCAAGTGGATGACCTCGCCCGAGAACCCGTATTTCGCCCGCTCGATCGCGAACCGGATCTGGGCCAACTTCTTCAACGTCGGGCTCGTCGAGAAAGTCGACGACATGCGGGTCTCGAACCCCGCGAGCAACGACGCCCTGCTCTCGGCCGCGGCCGACTACCTGGCCAAGGAGAAGTTCAACCTCAAGGCGTTGATGAAGGTCATCCTCCAGTCGAACGCCTATCAGCGCTCGAGCAAGCCCCTGGCGGGCAACAAGCTCGATCGCCGGTTCTACTCGCGGTACTACCCGCGCCGGATGATGGCCGAGGTGCTCCACGACGCGATCGTGCAGGTCACCGACGTCCCCACCAAGTTCGACTTCATCGCCTTCCCCGGCGCCGACAAGGAGAAGACCGACTTCTACCCGATGGGCACCCGCGCCGTGCAGTTGTACGACTCTGCCGTGGAGAACTACTTCCTCCAGACGTTCGGCCGCAACCAGCGCCGGATCGTCTGCGAGTGCGAGCGATCCGACGAGCCCACGATGGTGCAGGTCCTCCACCTCTCCAACGGCGCGACCCTGAACGAGAAGCTGCGGGCCCCCGGCAACCGGCTCGCCCGCCTGCTCAAGCTCAGGCAGGAGGGGATGTCGGGCTCGGCCCTGATCGACGAGATCTACCTCTCGTGCCTCTCGCGATACCCGACCGAGGCCGAGCGTGAGCATCTCCTCGCGCTCCTGCCCAGGCCCGGCGACAAGCCCGAGGGGGAGGTCGTCGAGGACTTCTACTGGGGCCTGATGAGCAGCCGCGAGTTCCTGTTCAATCATTGATCCATACCGAACCCATCGACCCGAGGACGAGGTCCCCAACATGCTGAGGCTCATGGTCCTGGCCGGCCTGGTCGCGGCGGCCCCGGCGGCGCTGGCCGACGGCGGGTCGACGCCCGACTACCGGACGCACGTCGCCCCCCTCTTCCAGAAGTATTGCGCGGGCTGCCACAACGACGAGGACCGCGAGGGCAAGTTCTCGCTCGAGACCTTCGCCTCGCTCCAGAAGGGCTCCGAGCACGGCCCGGCGTTCCTCCCCGGCGACCCCAAAGGGAGCCTGATCGTCCGCTTGATGTCGGGTGCCGCCAAGCCCGCGATGCCGCCGAAAGACGAGCCGAAGCCGACCGCCGAAGAACTGTCGCTGATCGAGGCCTGGATCGAAGCGGGAGCCCGAGGGCCCGAGGGCCAGGAGCCCGACCGGCTCGCCCTGATCGTCCCCAAGATCCCCTCGAAGGCGAAGGCCAAGCCCATCCTCGCCATCGACGCCACCCGCGACGGCCGCCTCCTCGCCGTCGCCCGCGACGCCGAGGTGACTCTTTATGAGGGGACCGGCGAGACCGCGACGAAGGGGGACAAGCCCGGGCGTCCGATCGGCCAGTATCCCGGCAAGGTAACCTCGCTCCACTTCAACGCCGACGGCTCCCAGCTCGTGACGGCCTCGGGCGTCGGCGGGCTCGGCGGCGTCGCGGCGATCTGGAACGTCGCCGACGGCTCGCTCGTCCGCAAGTTCGAGGGGCATCGCGACATCCTGTACGAGGCCGAGCTCTCCCCCGACGGCAAGATCCTCGCCACCTGCGGCTACGACAAGAAGATCGAGCTCTGGGACGCCGAGACGGGCAAGCCCTTGCGGACGCTCGAAGGGCACACGGGGGCCGTCTACGACGTCGGCTTCAGCCCCGACGGCAAGCACCTCGTCAGCGCCAGCGCCGACGACACCTGCAAGGTCTGGCGCGTCGAGGACGGGACCCGGCTCGACACCCTGCCGCAACCCTTGAAGGCCGAGTACACCTGCCTCTTCAGCCCCGACGGCAACTCGATCGTGGCCGGCGGCGCCGACAACAACATCCGCGTCTGGAAGTTCATCAGCCGCGATAAGCCCGAGATCAACCCGATGGAGATCGCCCGGTTCGCCCACGAAGGGGCGATCGTCCGGCTCGCCTTCTCCCCCGACGGCTCCAAACTCGTCTCGCTGGCCGAGGATCGCACGATCAAGGCCTGGCGGACCAGCGACTACACCGAGATCAAGCTCTGGGACAAGCAGCCCGACGTGGCCTCGGCCCTCGCCTTCGCCCCCGACGGCAAGACCTTCGACATCGGCCGCATGGACGGCTCGCTCGCCACGTATTCCATTCCTGATGCGAGCCCCTCCGCCGAAGCTCAGGCCCCGGCCGCGGCTCCCGCAGCACCCGTCGCGATGCCCGCCTCGGCCGCGCCGGGGGACGTCGCCGAGAAGGAGCCGAACGACGCCCCAGACCAGGCGAACCCGATCCCTCTGCCCGCGAAGGTCACCGGCACCATCGCCGCGGCCCCTGCGGCCCCTGGTACGCCGCCGGCCCCGGTCGATAACGACTTCTACCGCTTCACCGCGAAGGCGGGACAGGAGTGGGTCTTCGAGGTCAACGCGGCCCGCTCGGGCTCGAAGCTCGACTCCTTCATCGAGGTCCTCGACGCCAAGGGGAACCGGGTCCCTCGCGTCCTGCTCCAGGCCGTCCGCGACTCCTACTTCACCTTCCGGGGCAAGAATGACAGTGAGCCGGGCGACTTCCGGGTCTTCAACTGGGAAGAGATGAAGATCAATGACCTCCTCTACGCCAACGGCGAGGTGGTCAAGTTCTGGCTCCCGCCTCGGGGCCCCGATTCCGGCTTCGTCGTCTACCCCGGCCAGGGGACGCGCTGGGGGTACTATGACACGACCCCGCTGGCCCACGCCCTGGGCGAACCCTGTTACATCGTCGAGCCGCACCCGCCGGGGACGAAGCTCGTGGCCAACGGCCTGCCCGTCTTCCTGCTCAACTACGAGAACGACGACGACTCGCATCGGGAGTTGAGCAAGGATTCACGCCTCGTCTTCACCGCGCCCGCGGACGGCGAATACGTCCTCAAGCTCAAGGACATCCGAGGCCTCCAGGGCCCCGAGTTCCGCTACACCCTGACCGCCCGCGAGCGTCGCCCCAACTTCACCGTGACCCTCGTGGGGGCGAACCCCGTCGTCGGGGCCGGCTCCGCCAAGGAGATCAAGGTCGTGGCGCATCGGATCGACGGCTTCGAAGGCCCGATCCGAGTCGACATCGCCGGGCTTCCCGCCGGCTTCCACGCGACCTCGCCGCTCCTCATCGAGGAAGGCCAGCTCGAGGCCCTCGGCGTCATCATGGCCGACGCCAACGCCCCGGCGCCCTCCGAGGCCGACGGCAAGAAGACGGTCGTCACGGCGACGGCCACGATCGCCGGCAAGGACCTGACGAACCCGGTGAACGACCTCGGCCTCGTCAAGCTCGGCCCCGCGCCGAAGCTCCGCGCGACGATCGTCGCGGCCGAGGGGGGCGCGAAGCCGTTGCACTCCTCCCCCGGCGAGCCGCTCGAGTTCGCCATCGAGCCGGGGCAGACGATCATGCTCAAGGTGAAGCTCGACCGCGGCGAGTTCAAGGAGAGGGTCCTCTTCGGCAACGATGGCGCGGGCAAGAACCTCCCCTTCGGCGTGATCGTCGACAACATCGGGCTCAACGGCCTCCTCGTGATGGAGCACCTCTCCGAGCGCGAGTTCTTCATCACGGCCGACCGCAGCACGCCCGAGCAGTCGCGCCTCTTCCACCTGACCACGGCCGTCGAGGGGGGCCTCTCCACCGCACCGGTCCTCCTCCGCGTCACCAAGCCCCGCCTCCAGGCCGCGACGACCAGGCCCTGAGCGTTTGCGGCCTGGTTCCTACTTCGATAGAATCCGACACATGAGAGGCCTCCCTCCCGCGCCACGATCCAGGTGCGGCAGGGAGGCTCGATCTTTGACCTCCCCACTGATCCTGCGGACAAATCCCCATGCGTTGCATCGTCGCGGCCTCGAACCGGAGCGTCCTCCTCCTGCTGCTGGCATTCGCCTCGATGGCGAGGGCCAACGACGCCCCGGGGCCGGAGCCGACCGACGTGGCCTTCACCTCGAAACTCGACGGCTCAGAGCAGCGCTACGTCCTGATCGGCCCGCCAAGCCCTTCGGAGGATCGGCCGCGCGA
Organism: Singulisphaera chitinilytica; assembly: GCF_049331405.1. Lineage (NCBI taxonomy): Bacteria > Pseudomonadati > Planctomycetota > Planctomycetia > Isosphaerales > Isosphaeraceae > Singulisphaera > Singulisphaera chitinilytica. The sequence continues at coordinate 1,486,745 of NZ_CP186274.1, read as the reverse complement.
CCTGCTGATCGCCCTGCACGGTCACGGCTCCGACCGCTGGCAGTTCGCCCGGGACGCCCGCGACGAGTGCCGCGCCACGCGCGACTTCGCCGCCAGGCACGGCATGATCTTCGTCTCCCCCGACTACCGCGCGCGGACCTCGTGGATGGGCCCCAAGGCCGAGGCCGACCTCGTGCAGATCATCGAGACGTTGAAATCCCAGCATAAGATCGACCGCGTCTTCCTCTGCGGCGGTTCGATGGGCGGCTCCTCGACCCTGACGTTCGCCGCCCTCCACCCGGACCTGCTCCACGGGATCGCGTCGATGAACGGCACGGCCAACCACCTCGAATACGACCAGTTCCAGGACGCCATCGCCGAATCCTTCGGCGGCCCCAAGCGCTCGATCCCCGGGGAGTACAAGAAGCGGAGCGCCGAGTACTGGCCCGAGCGCCTGACCATGCCCGTCGCCCTGACCGTCGGCGGCCAGGACACGGTCGTCCCCCCCGCGAGCGTCCGCCGCCTCGCCGCGATCCTGAAGACCCTCGACCGACCCATCCTCCTCCTCGACCGCCCCGCCGGCGGCCACTCCACCACCTACGACGACGCCCTGGCGATCCTGGAATTCATGTTCAAGAACGCGAAGTAATCGCGATGTCGTGGTTCCCAGAACCTTACAATCCGAGATGATCCGCCACGTCAAAATCCGACGAGGGCGATGTTCGAGCCTCAGTATCGCCCCATCTCATGGCCGCCCGCGCGATCCCCAAGGCGGTCAAGCGGATCAAGGGGGAGGATCAGAGCTTGCCCCCCATCAACGTCGACCACCCCTCGACCGAGATCACGGGAAATGAGGGGGAGGTCGCGAGCGGCGATCCTTTCTGATCCGACCTGTCGACAAACACGCTGATGTCGAGCTCTCGGTGTGTCGACGACATGACGCAAACCCCGGTCCGTGCTCAAGGCCCCGCGACGCCGCAAGTTGGCAAGGAGACTCGGGCTCGCCCCTGTCGGCTCGAGATTTGCACAGGAGTGGGATGTTGGATCACGACCTCCCGCGATCCCTTTGTATGCGAATCCGAGACGAAATGGAGGCGGATCGATGCCGGGTCCATCCTCGAACGGTGACGCCATGGCCGAAAGGGCGACGGCCAGGGATATCAACACGACTTCGAAGCGAGAATCCGTCAGGCAGGGCCGAGGGCGTTGGGATTGGGCCAGGCCCGAGGCCTTCTGGGGGCTGATCAAGACGACGGCGAGCTCGTGGTCGGAAGACAAGGCGCCTCGATTGGGTGCGGCGCTGGCGTTTTACAGCACGCTATCGATCGCCCCGCTCCTGCTGGTCGCCATCGCGATCGCGGGGGCCGTCTTCGGCGAGGAGGCCGCCCGCGGGCACCTCATCGGGCAGATCCAGGGGATGGTCGGCAAGGAGGGGGCCGAGGCCATCCAGGAGATGCTCGTCGGCGCGAACAAGCCGGGGGCGGGGCTGCTGGCGACGATCGTCGGCCTCGCGACGCTCCTGTTCGCCGCGTCGGGCCTCTTCGGCCAGCTCCAGGACGCCATGAACACCATCTGGGAGGTCCGGCCGAAGCCCGGACGGGGCATCCTCGGGATGCTCAAGGAACGCTTCATGTCGTTCGCCATGGTGCTCGGCACTGGGTTCCTGCTGCTCGTCTCCCTCGTCCTGAGCGCGACCGTCGCGGCGGCCTTCACCGCGATCGGGCGCATCAGCCCGGCGCTCGGGCCCCTGCTCCAGTTGGGGGATCTGCTCGTCTCGGGGATCGTCGTGACCTTGCTCTTCGCCATGATCTACAAGGTCCTGCCCGACGCGAAGATCGCCTGGCGCGACGTCTGGGTCGGGGCCGGGATGACGACGGTGCTGTTCCTCATCGGGAAGTTCGCGATCGGCCTCTATCTCGGCCGCAGCAGCTACGGCTCGGCCTATGGCGCGGCGGGGTCCCTGGTGGTCCTGCTCGTCTGGATCTACTACTCGTCGCAGATCCTCTTCTTCGGGGCCGAGTTCACCAAGGCCTATGCTGATAAGTACGGATCACGCATCGAGCCGGCCGCCGACGCCGAGCCCGTCACCGCCGAGGCGAGGGCCCAGCAAGGCATCCCCAAGACCGCGGCGGCGTCCTGAAATGCGGAGGGCCGCCGCGATCCTTTTATGAACTTTTCTGGTTGTGACGATAAACCTCCGGGTTCTCCCCCGCGCCGACCTTGCCCGCTGTAAAGAGTTTTGGGAAAGTGGCTTCCGTCGTGGAGGCAGGATGACCTGAGAACGGCGATCCGGGATTGCCCCCTGGCTCCCCGATGCGTGGATCGATGCCGGTCTGTGCAATCGGAGGCGATCGTGCAAGGTAAGATTGCGCTCGAGGAGCATTTCGAGAACCCGGCCTATCCGACCGTCGGAGAGGGGCCCTTCGTCACGGCGGAGTATGCCGCCGAGATCAAGCGGAAGCGGCACGACCCGGCGCTCCGGATCGCCGAGATGGATCAGTTCGGGATCGACACCACGATCGTCTCGCTCACGGCGCCCGGGATCCAGGGAATCCCCGACCTGGCCACCGCGGTGCGCGTCGCCCGCGAGCAGAACGAATATGCCCTGCGCACCTATGTCGAGCCTTATCGAGGGCGATTGCAGGCGTTCGCGGCCGTGCCGCTCCAGGATCCGAAGGCCGCGGCCGATGAGCTCGAGCGAGCGGTCACGCAGCTCGGATTCAAGGGGGCGCTGGTCAATGGCTTCTCGAACATCGGCAACGAGGACACCGCCTGGTATCTTGATGATCCACATGTGCTCCCATTCTGGGAGCGGGTCGATGGGCTGGGCGTCCCGGTCTATCTCCACCCTCGGATCCCGCTGGCGAGCCAGACCCGCGCGCTCGACGGTTACCCCGCGCTGACCTGCTCCCCCTGGGGGTTCGGCCGCGAGACGGCCGAGCATGCGCTGCGGCTGATCATGAGCGGGCTCTTCGACCGTTTCCCGAAGCTGACGATCATCCTGGGCCACCTGGGCGAGGGCCTGACCTTCACCCTGCCTCGCCTGGAATCGCGGCTCCGCCACTTCAAGCCGGGGACCCACGGGCCTCACAAGCTGCCGCCGACCCAATACCTGCGCCAGAACTTCTATCTCACGACCAGCGGGGTCTTCCGGACCTCGGCCCTGCTCGACGCCATGCTCGAAGTCGGATCGGACCGACTGCTGTTCTCGGTCGATTATCCCTATGAATCGACCGCCGAGAGCGCCACCTGGTTCGATAACTGCCCGATCAGCGAGGCCGACCGCACCAAGATCGGCAGGAGCAACGCCCAGGCGCTCTTCAAGCTCGATACGCCGAAGCGCTGAACGTCAGCGTTCAGCGTGGGCGCGGCCCAGGCCATCAAGCTTTGACAAAGTGAGGCCGATGCCAAACTCTTTCATGTTGATGTCGCACGGCATCCGGCGTTTGGTCTCTCGCGACGACTCCGGCGCGGGCATCACCAGGGCCGCGATCAGCCCGATCGCCGCGACGACCACCAGTAACCCGCCCTAATCCCGGGCTTAGACGGATCACCTCAGTAATATGAGGACCGGCTCAACTCTCCGGCGTCGCGGGCCCCGTCGCGGAGGGCTTCAATCGAGAGCGTGGCGACTTGCCGCGTCAGGGTCTCGCCGAGGGCCTCGAGCCGGTCGACGAGGGGGCCCGACTGGTCGAGGCGGCCGACGATGGCGAGATCCTCGATCGACGAGGCCAACGAGCCGGCGGCCGACGAGAAGGTGGAGACCATCCCGCAGAGCTTGTGCGACGACTCGCGCAAGGCGAAGGCGTCGCCGGCCTCCTGGGCGTCGCGGACCGTGCGGAGGTAGCCGGGGAGTTGATCGCGGAAGGTCTCGCAGATCTTCTCCAGGATCGCGGCGTCGTCCCCGCAGGCCGCCAGCAGGACCTTCGAGTCGATCCGGCTCGGCTCGTCAACGGGAGCCTCGGGCATGCCAGACTCGGCGTCGGAAACGGGATCGAAGGCCTCCGGCGAATCCGCCCGCCCATCCTTCGCGCCGAGGCCCGCGCGGGCTCCCGGCGACTCGGAGACGGACGGGTTCAAGACCCGGTCGATGGCCTCCCAGAGCTCGGAGGGCTGCACCGGCTTGGCGAGAAAGTCATCCATGCCGGCGGCGAGGCAGCGGTCGCGATCCCCCTGGCTCGACCTCGCGGTGAAGGCGATGATGGGGAGATAGCCCCCGCACTCGTGCTCCATCTGACGGATCGCCCGGACGACCTGGAAGCCGTCGAGCTCCGGCATGTGGATGTCGAGCAGGAGGAGGTCGAAGCCCCCCCCTTCCGCCAGCGCGAGGGCCTCGCGCCCGTCCCTCGCCGAGCAGACCCGGTGCCCCCGGCGGCCGAGGATGTGCTCGAGGAGCTGCGAGTTAAACTCGTTGTCCTCGGCGACCAGGATACTCAGCGGCTCGGCCGCGAGGCTGGGGGCAATGATATGCTCACCACTCTCGCTCGACGCATGGGCGGCGTGGCGATCTCGGGCGCCTCGGGTCATGGTCCGCTGGATCGAGTCGAGCAATTCCGAGGGCTGCACGGGCTTGGAGAGATGGGCACCGATGCGGAGCTCCCGGGCCCGGGCGAGGTCGCCGGGGTGGCCCCCGGAGGTCAGCAGGACGATCTGCGTGCCGTCGAACTCGGGGCGTGCGCGGATCCTGGACGCGAGGTCGAGGCCGTTGATGTCGGGCATCTGGCCGTCGAGGACGACCAGCGAGAAAGGGCGCCCTTCCGATCGCGCGGCCTGGAGGGCCTCGATCGCCTTGGCCCCGTCGCCGATCGCCTCCGGCTGCATCCGCCAGTTCGTGAGCCACTCGACGAGGATCCGGCGGTTGGTGACATTGTCGTCGACGACGAGGACCCGCATGTTCCGGATGAGGTCATGCGAGGGGGCGTCCATCTGCGAGGGCCTGGGGCGGGCCTGGCGGCTGAACCTCGCGGTGAAGCTGAAGGTGCTCCCCTTGCCCGGCTCGCTGTCGACGACGATGACCCCGCCCATCTGCTCGACGAGCATCGCGGCGATCGTCAGGCCGAGGCCGGTGCCGCCGTACTTGCGGGTCGTCGACGTGTCCTGCTGCTCGAAGGCCCGGAAGATCGTCTCCCGCTTGTCGGCCGGGATGCCGATGCCGGTGTCGCTGACCGCGAACTTCAGGACGACCTCGTCCTTCGACGGCGAGGATCCGAAGGACTCGACGCGGACGACGACCTCCCCCTCCTCCGTGAACTTGATGGCGTTGCCGACGAGGTTGAGCAGGACCTGCCGGAGCCGGCCGGCGTCGCCGATCAGGGCGTCGTCGACGTCGCTCCGGATGTGGCAGGCGAGCTCGACCCCCTTCTTGTGGGCGCGGACCGCCAGCGCCCGAAGGGTGTCCCCCACGACGTGCTGGAGGGAGAAGTCGTCGAGGTGCAGCTCGAGCTTCCCCGCCTCGATCTTGGAATAGTCCAGCAGGTCGTTGATGATGCTCAGCAGGTTGCCGGCCGCGGACTTGACGGTCTTGAGATACTGGCGCTGATTGGGGTTGAGGCGGGTCTCGAGGGCGAGCTCGGTCATGCCGATGATGGCGTTCATCGGCGTCCGAATCTCGTGGCTGACATTGGCCAGGAACTCGTCCTTGGCGCGGTTCGCCGCGTTGGCGGCCTCGGCCGTCTGGCGCAGGACCTCCTCGGCCCGCTTGCGCTCGGTGATGTCGCGGTAATTCGTGGAGATGCCGTTGATGGCCGGGTCGTCGAGGAAGTTCTGGCCGAAGGCCTCGATGTTGCGCCAGGAGCCGTTGAGGTGCCTGAGGCGGAATTCCCCCGTGACCAGGACCCTGGGCTGCCGGATCATCGCGTCGAAGAAGGCCCGCATCTGCGCCAGGTCGTCCGGGTGGACGATCGGGTTCAGGAAGACGTTCTTGCCGATCCGATCCTCGCGATTGTAGCCGAGGATCCTCGTCAGCGAGGGGGTCTGGTAGAGGATCGTGCCGGTGGCATCGAGCAGGTTGATGAGGTCGGTCGAGTTCTGGAGCAGGTGCTGGTAGAGCTCCCGGGTCTGGCGCAAGGCCTCCTCGCCCCGGTTCCGCTCGGCCTCGATGAGCCGCCGCTGGGTCCTCCGCAGGGCCTCGCTGAGCGCGCAGATGAAGATGCTGATCGCCAGGAAGAGGAACATCGCGACGGTGTCGCCGGTCCCCTTCAGCTCGAGCCTGAAGTGGGGGGCGACCAGGAGCATATTGGCGGGAACGGCGCAGAGTACCATCACCAGGATCCCGTGCCAGAACCCGGCGAAGTACGCCGCGACCAGGACGGCCGGGAAGAACGTGCTGTAGACCGCACGCTCCCCCAGGAGGTCATTGAGCCACCAGCGCGCGGTGAGTTCGACGGCCGCGATGAGCAGCGCCGCCCCGTAAGCGAACGGGAGGGTAGAGAGTCGTTTACGCATGCCAATCCTGAAGACTCGATCGGGCGTGTATCCCTGACGCGCCATTCTAGCTCGCGAACGAAGCGATGTGGGGGAGGGACCGCTCAAGAAGCTCGGTCGCGTGACTGAAGATTACCGATAAAAACCATTCAATTCCACACAAACCTGGCCGACTTCCCTAATCTGGCCTACGATTGATGCGTGGGTGCCTCGCGGCCGGAGATCCCGGAATTCTTCGCCTCGGGCGGTCCGAGCGGGAAATTGCCACCCGATCCGCGGCAGGAACGCGGATCTGCGGGAAAAGGCCGGGCCTTGAGGACGATCGGGGTGGTGGCCCGGCCGCAAACGTCGCGAACGGATCGGGGGCGCTTTACAGCCAGGGGCCCCGGCTCCACAATGGAATCATCAAGCAGAAGAATCGAGTCGTTCGACACGTCAAGCACTCGGGACGCCCGGCCCATGGCCAACCTGCTGCTCATCGACGATGACACGGCATTGATCCCGGAGCAGGTCCGCCAGGCCTTCCCCGCGCCGACGCACCGGGTCGAGATCGCTCGGACGGGGGCCGAGGGGCTCGAGCGCGTCCGCGAGGGGTCCCCCGACGTGATCCTGCTCGACCTCCGGCTCCCGGATATGTCGGGGATGGACGTCTATCTCCAGATCCGGCGCGACGACGCCCGCATCCCCGTCATCTTCATCACGATGGCCAAGGGGGCCGACGCGGCGATCGAGGCGATGAAGCAAGGGGCCTTCGACTATCTCTTCAAGCCGCTGGACCTCCGCCAGCTCAGGCGCGTGGTGGGCGAGGCCCTCGAGGTCGCCGAGCGGATGCGAAAGCCGGTGGTCGTCGCCGAGCCGACCTCCTCGGCCGACGTCGAGGGGGCCATCGTCGGCAGTTGCCCCGAGATGCGCGAGGTCTACAAGGCCATCGGCCGCGTCTCCGGCCAGGACGTCCCCGTCCTCATCACCGGCGAGAGCGGCACGGGCAAGGAGATGGTCGCCAGGGCCATCTACCAGCATGGGCCCAGGGCCCGCGGCCCCTTCCTCGTCCTCAACTGCGCGGCGATCCCCGAGAACCTGCTCGAGAGCGAGCTCTTCGGCCACGAGAAAGGCGCCTTCACGGGCGCCGACCGCCGCAGGATCGGCAAGTTCGAGCAGGTCAACGGCGGCACCCTCTTCCTGGACGAGATCGGCGACATGCCGCTGACGCTCCAGGCGAAGATGCTCCGCGTCCTGCAGGACCAGCAGTTCGAGCGCGTCGGCGGCAACGAGACGATCAAGACCGACGTCCGCCTGATCGCCGCCACCCACCGCGACCTCAAGACCTGGTCGACCGAGGGTAAGTTCCGCCCCGACCTGTACTACCGGCTCGGCGTCTTCACGATCCACCTGCCGCCGCTCCGCGAGCGCGCCGACGACCTGACGATGCTCGTCGACCACTACGTCAAGCATTTCAGCCGTGAGCTCGGGCGCGACGTCGTGGCGGTCGACCCGGAGGTCCTCGACCGCCTGCGGGCGTATAGCTGGCCGGGGAACATCCGCGAGCTGCAGAGCATCATCAAGCAGGCCCTGCTCCAGTCGTCGGGCCCGGTGCTCCTCCCCTCGTTCCTCCCCGAGCTGGTCGACGGCGCCGCGGAGAAGGCCGCGACAGCCTCGGCGCCCTCGGAAGGGGCCCTGGAGCTGGAATCGTTCATCGACGAGCGGCTGAACGCCGAGGCCCGTGACCTCTACGACGAGGTCCATTCGCAGCTCGACCGCTATCTGCTGACCCGGGTCCTCGAGTACACCAAGGGGAACCAGCACCAGGCCGCCAGGCTCCTGGGCATCGCCCGCCAGACCCTCCGCACCAAGCTCCGCGAGCTTGGCCTGCACGTCACGCACGCCATCGAGTCGAACGACGATTCCCTCTGAGCCGTTTTTCGGCTGATTCCTCCCGCCCAGGCCATTCCTCGGCCCATCGGGCAAGTCCCCTGCCCGCGCGTCCCGCGCGGTGAGGCCGCGCGCACGGGCCCTGGCCGTGCCCTACGCCCAGTGTCCTGGGCGGGGCCCGGTCGGCAATGGACGGCGAGCACACGCCTTGGACGCAACCCGAAGGCTCAACTTCACGTCTTCAAGCGTTGCCGCGTCCCCGTCCATGAAGAATCCTTCATGACATCGGTGCCGGCAGAGGACTTGCGGGCCGTGTCATTGCGTCGACGCCGGCCTCCGGACCGCGTAGAGTGGCACGGGCGGTGGCCCGGGCGAGGCGAGGGCGAGTCCCCCCGCGAGGCCCGGGCCCCATGTCGGCGAGGTCTGCACAATTGGGGCAGTCAATCCCTCGGAGGGTCGAGATGAAGACGCGGGTCGTCAGGGGTGGCGCTCGGGGATGGGTCGCGGCGGTCGCGCTGGGGGTCGTCGCGGCGTCGCTCGCGTCCCCGAGGGCGGGGGTCGGGTCGGCGGCGGACGAGGATGCCGAGCTGCTCAAGGAGGCGCAAGGGCTCTTCAAGCCGATCGCCGCGGCGAAGCCGGATGCGTCGGGAGGCCTCGTGGAGCTGGGCCGGAAGCTCTTCTTCGACCCCCGGATCTCGGCCGACGGCACCGTGAGTTGCAGCCGCTGCCACCTGGCGACGCTCTACTCGACGGACGGACTGGCGAAGTCGCGCGGGGCCAACAACAAGCCTCTCGCCCGCAACGCCCCGACCCTCTTCAACACCGCGGATCAATTCGCCCAGCACTGGGACGGCGTCTTCGACAGCGTCGAGGCCCAGGCGAAGAAGGCCCTCACCGGCGCCGGCTTCGGCAACCCGAGCTTCGACGCCGCCATGACGAAGCTGAAGGGCATCGCCGGCTATCCGCCCCTCTTCGCCAGGACCTTCCCCGGCGAGGCCGACCCCGTGACCCCCGACAACTGGGCGAAGGCCATCGGCGCCTTCGAGCGGACCCTCGTCACCCCTTCGCGGTTCGACGAGTACCTCGGCGGCAAGGCCGACGCCCTCTCCGCCGACGAGCGGAAGGGGCTCCGCACGTTCATCGACACCGGCTGCGCCGAATGCCACGAAGGCGCAGGCCTCGGGGGCACCGGCTACCGCAAGTTCGGCGTCAGCTCGGATTACTGGCTCCAGACGCACAGCCAGGAGGTCGACAAGGGCCGGTTCAACCTGACGAAGAATCCTTCGGACATGTATCGATTCAAGGTCCCTCAGTTGCGCAACGCCGCGATGACCCCGCCCTACTTCCACGATGGCTCGGTCGCGGCCTTGCCGGAGGCCGTCCGCGTCATGGCCAAGGTCCAGCTCGACACCGAGCTCTCCGCCGACGAGGCGAAGTCGATCGCCACCTTCCTCGGCAGCCTGACCGGCGAGGTCCCCGAGCACTACGCCAAGGCCCCCGTCCTGCCGCCCGGCAGCTTCGACCCCGGCCCCGCGCCAAAATGACCGCGGCCGGGCCCGACTCTGCAACGATCGAGGCGTCCCCGGCCTCCCGCCCCTCGACGAGGGCCGGAACTCTGAGGACAACCTCTCGCTCCATACACCAACTCGAGGAGATTCCGATGTCCGAGATCAAGCGTCGCGACTTCATGACCGAGACCACCGCGCTGACGGCGGCGGTCGCCGCCTTCGTGGCGGCCTCGAACACGGCCGAGGCGGGCGACCCGAGCTTCATGAACAACGTGCCCGACCCGGCCCTCGCCGGCCACGAGCTGCCCACGTTCAAGTACGAGCTCGAGAAATCCGAAGGCAAGGTCATCGGCAACAGTTACGGCAAGGAGGCGACCGTCAAGCAACTGCCGATCTCGAAGGGGATCGCCGGCGTCTCGATGAAGATCGAGCCGGGGGCCATGCGCGAGCTGCACTGGCACGCCACGGCCGCCGAGTGGGCCTTCGTCATCTCCGGCCGCGTGCGGACGACGGTCATCGAGCCCAGAGGGCTGGCCGAGACCAACGACTTCGAGCCGGGCGACATCTGGTACTTCCCCCGAGGTCATGGGCATATGCTCGAATGCCTCGGCGATGAGCCCTGCCACTTCATCCTGATCTTCGACAACGGGTATTTCTCCGAGTTCGGCACCTTCAGCATCACCGACTGGATCGGCCACGTCCCCAAGCCGCTCCTCGCCAAGAACTTCGGCCTCCCCGAGTCGGCCTTCGACAACTTCCCCAAGGAAGAGGTCTACTTCGCCCGCGGCTCCAGGCCCCCCGAGACCCCGGCCAAGCCGCTCCAGGGCTGGAAGCTCCCGCCCCTCACCCACAAGTATCAGCTTTTGGCACAACCGCCGCACCGCACCTTCCACGGCGGCCGCGAGTGGCGTGTCGATTCCTCGTGCTTCCCGATCTCAAAAACCATCACGGGCGTCGTCCTCGACCTCGAGCCCGGCGCCCTCCGCGAACTCCACTGGCACCCCACGGCCGACGAGTGGCAATACGTCATCGAGGGGGACATCAGCGTGACCCTCTTCGGCTCCCACGGCCGCTACCGCACCGAGACCCTGAGCAAAGGCGACGTCGGCTACATCCCCCAGGGCTATGGCCACTCGATCGAGAACGTCGGCGACAAGCCCTGCCGCGTCCTGATCGGCTTCAACACGGGCGTTTACGAGGCCATCGACCTCAGTCAATGGATCGCCGGCAACCCCGCCGACGTCCTCGCCACCAACTTCAGCCAGCCCGCCACCCTGTTCGACAAATTCCCGCGCAAGGATGTCTTCATCATGGATCCGAAGGGCAAGGACAAGTCTGATTAACCGGCCGATTCGCATTCTGGTCGATCCCTGAGAATCCGCCCCTTACCAACTTCTCCCCTGTCACGCCCCATATCACGGTAGCCCCGGGTCGCTCTCCGATCCGGGGCTACCCCTCCGCATTGCTCTTCAACGCCATGTCGCCGTAGTTGGCACAACCGCATTGATGCAGCAACAGTATGCCAAAAGAAAATCCCCTTGGCGGACCCGACAGGTCATCGGCGATTTGATCGGCCTGTCGAAAGCCCACATACGATTCCCCCGGGCGAATACCCCACATTTTGGGTGGCCGCGGTTGGAACAACCGGGGTCGCGCAGCGACGAGAGGTCACCTGCAATCGTTCCTGGACGATCCGTTGTCCTGACATCCAAATCGCTTGAAATCTAGGCGGTGTGCGACATCGGTTGCCCCCGCTGCCGGCACAACGGCTGACGAACCGAGGTTTGATTTCAGGAACCTTGTTTGGTCCTTGTAACCCTGGAGACCATGTATCCAGCGAACACAGAAAACAGCAACAACATAATAATATTAACAGACATAGACAATACCAAACGATGACTTCCTGGTCTCGACTTCTCCCCTAGCATCATGGCCGCACTGAGAGCAAAGACGGCCAGCCCATCATTCCGTCGGCTGATCCGATGGTAAACCGCCCAACCGGCCAACCCACCAATGGCTGCCCCTAACCCGAGAAATATCGAGGCGTCCAGTCTCATTCCTTGCCGATATCTCGCATCGAGTACACAAAACAGCAGCGTCACCGAAGCGACAAGGAATACAGCGTACTTGAATGAATTATCTTTCAACATTTTCACCCTCACTGGTTCTCGGAACGATCTCAATGAGTAAACAACAGCACATCTTTATCGACCGCTACCGCGTCAAATGATGCAATTCTACGTTGGATTTGGGAGAAGCCGCCTGAGTCGCGAGTCCTGCCCGGTTCGTCCTCAAGGCCTTCTCCCGATCCCGGCGAGGCCGATGGTATGGATGACGAGCGGCTCGGGCCGAGCTATGCCGGCGCTCGCGGGATAGCCCACTCTCGCGCCATTGCGGAATCCGGCTCTATCGCGGCAGCCGCCCGAGACGACCGTCAGGTGTTCTCGATCCAACGCGACGGCGCGGATGTCACGATCCGGAATGTTGGAGGTGAGCAAGAGCCGATCGCCGTCCAGGTTCCAGAGATGGACCCGGCCGCGGCGAGTGCAAGAGGCCAGCGTCTTGCCGTCGTCGCCAAATTGCAAATCAAGGCTGAGGCTCAGTTCCGGCGGCTCGATCGTGCGAAGGACCTCTCCCTTGTCGAAGTCCCAGAGCGAGATCACGCCGACGCGGTCGGCCGTCGCGAACGTCTTGCCGTTGGGGGAGATGGCGATCGTCCAGGGTTCGTCGCCCCGCCCGGCGATCGTCCGGAATTGCCGGCTCCCGGCATCGAGCAGCTTGATGAGGAATTCCGCGTGATCTTTCTTCATCTGTTCGATCGAGGCGAGCCTGAGACCATTCGCGGCGAAGACGGTCTGCGCCGAGGGATAGTCCTCCCAGAATATGCGATTATCCACCTGGAAATCCAAGCGGATGGGACCTTCGAGCGGGATCAGGCGATATCGACAACGCGTGTCGAAGGTCGCCACGCCGGACTCATCGTCCAGGAACGACGCGGCCAGGATGGTGTCCGGCAGGTCGAGGATTTCGCGGACGAGCTTGCCCGTCTTCAGGTCCCGGATCGATAAACGCCCGCCGAGGGGATCCTGGTCACCATTCCCACCAATGATCGGGGTCTCGCCCGGCCAGTTGATCGCGATTTTCCGCTGCAGATGGCCAGACGGACGCAAGTACAGGACTTCGCCGAAACGAACGCCGGTCGAAAGCGATCTCGTCGAGTCTAATCCGTCGAGGCTCTCATACCCTTTTGGCCGTAGTGTGACCGAGACATACTTCTGGATGCTGCCCGGAGCGAGCCAACGCCCGCTCTTGCTGATCGACGCGGCAAAGGCTGGCATTTCCTGGTCGGGGAGCCTGACGAGATGCCCGCCTGTCGATGTCGAGTAAGCATCGACGCGACGACCACAGACGCGCACCATCGTCCCCCCGTCGGGGCTCATCGCCACGCGATCCACCAGACCTCCGTCGGCCAAGCCTTCAATCTCGGTCCGCCGCACAATCGCCGGTCCATCCTAGATGCCCTCGTCGCCCAGTGACTCTCGGCAGACCAGCAAGCCCAAGATTCCCGCAAGCCTCGCCCATCGACGTCGCCTCATGCTCGCCTCCATCCCTGATGCCTCGGCGGTGAATCGCACGGACAGTCCCCAATGGAGACTCCGACCCAAGGCGACGGACATAAGTTGGCTATTTCTATCATGGCTCGGGTTGCTTTCGCGAATCGAAACCCCTTCCAGGAACCCAATCAGGGTCGAAACGCAGACCGAGGCCGAGTATCTTCGTCGGTGCTGGCTCGGGATTGCTGCTGCGCATGCTCTTCGAGGGATCGATGAATCGACTCTGCCTTGGTTTCGCGCTGGCTTCACTGATTCTGGCCTCGACGATGGCTCCGGGACAGCCAGCACCGGCACCGCCACCGCCACCGCCACCGCTGATGATAGAGCATGTCACGGTGCTGACGATGACCGCTGACGGAGTCATGCTTCAAGACCAGACGGTGACGATCCGGGAAGGACGCATCGCGAAGATTGAGGCTTCGGCCGAAGCGAAGGTCGAGACGGGCGTGCGGAAGATCGACGGCACGGGGAAGTTCCTGATGCCGGGTCTCACGGATGCGCACGTGCATCTGGAGAACGACCGCATTTTGCGGATGTTCCTCAAGAACCCCGAAATCCCCACGGGGACGATCCGCACCGAGGACATCTTCCTGCCTTATGTGGCGAATGGCGTCCTGCAGGTGTTCAATCTGTCCGCGACCTCCGAGACGGTGGGGCAGCGCGACGAGGTCGAGAGCGGGCGCGTGGTGGGGCCTCATATTGCACTCGCCGCGATGATCGATGGGCCCGACCCGATCTGGCCCCTCGGGATGACTCGGGTGGCGGCGACGCCGAATGACGGCCGGCAAATCGTGCGCGATGCGTCGGTCGAGGGCTATGAAATCATCAAGGTGTATAGCAGGCTGGATTTGCCCACCTTCACGGCGATCGTGGACGAGGCTCGCAAGCTGCACATGCCGGTCGTGGGCCATATCCCTCAGCGCGGCAAGGGGATGGCGGAGAAGTTCTTCCAGCCGGGGTTCGGGATGGTGGCCCATGCGGAGGAGTTCGCCCAGCAGACCAATGTCCCGGCCGAAGCGGAGATCCCGCATTACGTGGAGATGGCGAAGCGAAACGGCACCTGGCTGACGGCCACGCTTTCACTGGATGAGCGCCTACTGGAACAGGTCTCGCATCCAGAATCATTGAGGTCTCGGCCGGAGCTGCATTTCCTGACGCCCCTGGTCTACGAGATGGTCACCGAGCACAACCCTTATGTCGGCCGGGCGGACGCGAAGTATGTGGAGTATCTGCGTGCGATCGTCGCGTTCAACCGGAAGCTGGTGAAGGCCTTCGCGGAGGCGGGGATCCCGGTCCTCGCGGGATCGGATACGCCCGTCCCCGGGATGGTCGCGGGCTTCTCCCTGCACGACGAACTGGAGGTGATGGCCCGTTGCGGCTTGAGCAACAAGCAGGTGCTCGAAGGAGCAACGCGACTGCCGGCGGAATGGCTGGGTATAGCGCAAGACCGCGGCGTTATTGCGCCAGGCAGGCGTGCGGATCTCTTGCTGTTGGATGCCGATCCGATGGCGGATGTCGCCAACACCCGCAAGATCGCGGCGGTGATCGCTGGAGGCCGCTTCCTTGCACGATCCGCGCTTGACCAGCAGATGAAGGCCTTGAAGGATCGCTACTTGAGATTGGGAAACAAAGGTGATGCAATGCCCCGCTGAGCTTGATGGCTCCCTTATCACAGTCTCATCGACGTTGCACTTAACATAAGCGTGGATGCTGGACACGCCGATGGCATTTCGCGTTCAAGCCTCCCCATGTTTCCCCAGGCCGAGGGCCTTCATCCTTGAAGCCAAGGTCGTCGGCTTGATGCCGATGAGTTCGGCGGCGCCGCCGGGGCCGTAGAGCTTGCCTCGCGAGGCTCGGAGGGCGGCGAGGATGTTGTCGGACTCGATTTGCCTCAGGTCACACTCGGTCAGGATGGGGCCGGAAGATTCGATAACGGGGATTGACGACGGCCTCGGCTCCTCGCCTTGCGGGAGGTCGAAGGCCAGGCGGCCGGCGGTGGAGGTGATGGCGGAGCGTTCGATGACGTGCTGGAGCTCACGGATGTTGCCGGGCCACGAATACTGCTGGAGGTGCTGGACGTTGGCCAACGTCAGGCGAGGCTTGGGGCGGCCGAGCTTGCGGCAGGAGAGGGTGAGGAAGTGGTCGGCGAGGAGCGGGATGTCCTCGAGCCGCTTGCGCAGGGGGGGGAGTTCGACGGGGAAGACGCTCAGGCGGTAGTAGAGGTCCTGGCGGAAGCGGCCGGCGTCGGCCTCGGCGCGGAGGTCGCGGTTGGTCGCGGCGATCAGGCGGACGTCCACCTTGCGGGTCCGCTCGTCGCCGACGCGCTCGAGTTCTCCTTCCTGGAGAACGCGCAAGAGTTTGGCTTGTAGCTCGAGGGGGATCTCGCCGATCTCGTCCAGGAAGAGGGTGCCGCCGTCGGCCAGCTCGAACCGGCCCGCGCGATCGCGGAGGGCGCCGGTGAATGAGCCCTTGGCGTGGCCGAAGAATTCGCTCTCGTAGAGCTCCCGGGGGATCGCCGCGCAGTTCACCTTGATCAGGGCGTGGTCGGCGCGCTTGCTGCGTCGGTGGATTTCGCGCGCGATCAATTCTTTACCCGTTCCGCTCTCGCCGAGGACGAGGACCGAGGAGTCGGTCGGGGCGACGAGGTCGATCTGGCGGGCGACCGCCCAGAGCGCGGGGGACTGGCCGACGAGGTCGCCGAAGGTCCCGGCCTGCTCGACCTCCTCCTTGAGGTACTCGTTCTCGACCTCCAGCTTCTTGCGGAGCGAGTCGATCTCCTCGAAGGCCCTGGCCGTGGAGATCGCGGCGGCCGCGTGGTCGGCGATGACCCGGAGCCAGCTCATGCAGTCGGGGCCGATCCGTCCCCTCGCGAAGACTCCCAGGACGCCGAGGATCTGGCCCCGGCTCACCAACGGCTGACCGCCGAAGCCCTCGACCCCCTCGGCCCGGACCCACTCGGGGCGGACGATCCAGTCGGGCACGGCCTCGCCGAGGTCGGGGGCCTCGATGGCCTCGCCTGTCGCCCCGATCCGCCCAACTTTGCGGACGCCGAGCGGGAACCGGCGAAAGGCCCCGTCGATCCGCGTCCAGGACACCGAAGGGTCCGCGACCGACCTCCCCGCACTCGCCGCGAGGTGCAGGCAGAGGGAACGGTCCGGGCACTCGGCGATCATCCGGCAGCCGGTGCAGTCCAGGCTCCGCTCGATCAGCCAAATCCGCGCGAGCGTGACTCGGGGAGACTCGGCCAGGCGCCTCACCGCCAGGTCCAGCAGGCGAGGCAACGAGCGCTCCCCGGCCAGCTCGAGCAGGAGCCGCCTCGGTTCGACAAGCAGCGGATCGGTTTCGTGTTCCATGACAAGCATCGTCCACGATTTCCCGTGCTTGGACCATGAAATTTCGTGTCGCCACGATTTTTCGTGGCGAGATCAATGAGTCGAGGATGGTGCGGATAGCTTTAACTCGTGGCGACTTACGTCAATCCGCACATCGCGGCATGCGACTTGGATTATCTCCCCATCGTGATCGAGCGGGACGCGAGTTTCTCCGCGTCGGCTCGATCGAGACGTGCAACGCGGTTTGACATCCGATTCTCACGGATCCCATTCCCTGTCGAGGAGGCTTCCCCATGTCCACCGTCACGCCGGTCGTCAACGCCCCGCCGTTCACCCTGGAGAGTGCCCTGAAGAAGGTCCGATTCGCGGAGGACGCCTGGAACTCGCGCGACCCGCAGCGGGTCTCGATGGGCTATTCCCAGGACTCGGTCTGGCGGAACCGCAGCGAGTTCCCCACCGGCCGCGAGCAGATCCGCGCGTTCCTCGCCGGCAAGTGGGAGCGTGAGCTGGATTACCGCCTGGTCAAGGCACTCTGGGCCTTCACCGACAACCACATCGCCGTGCGGTTCCAGTACGAGTGGCACGACGCCGAGGGCCAGTGGCACCGCAGCTACGGCAACGAGCTCTGGGAGTTCGACGAGCACGGCCTGATGCGTCGTCGCGAGGCCAGCATCAACGACCTCGCCATCGCCGAGTCCGAGCGCAAGTTCTTCTGGCCCGCCCCCGACCCTCGCCCGGCCGACCACCCGGGGATCGAAGAGGTCCGCTGACGAGTCGCGCGAACGGGCGGGGAGACCGAACTCCCCGCCAGGCCTGTCGGCGAGCGGGATCGAGAATCGCCACGACCTGGCGGACCGACAGAATCGCCAAGCGCGACGCGGCGGAGAACTTTGAGGTTAAAGAATGTCCTTCGAACGAGGGGTCATAATCTGGGGTCGAGCCATCGAGACCCTGGCGGATATGGCACTCATTCCGGGACATTGACCATGAGCAAGCGGGCCCTGATCTTCGCGATGGCGATCCTCGCCACGTGTTCGACAGTGCAAGGGGGCGAACGATATTATGCGATCATCTTCGGTTCACAATCGCAACCGAAACAACTCCGTTACTCCCACACATGGGCGACATTCGTCAAGGTCGTGGGCGAGGGGGACGACCTCCGGAACTACCAGGTCTTCCAGCACACCATAAGCTGGCTCCCGGCCTCGCTCAAGGTGCGGGTCTGGGCCTTGCGGCCGGAACCCGGGGTCAACCTCGACCTCTACAACACGCTCGACTTCGTCGCCAGGGACGGCCAGAGCGTGGCGATGTGGGGGCCGTTCGAGATCCTCGGGCAGGTCTACAACCGATCCCTGAAGGTCAAGGAGATCCTTGAAGGCGGCGCGGTCGATTACCGTGCCATCAGCACCGCGAGGGAACTGATGGTCAGCGATTGCATCCACGCGGTGGCGGCCGTCGATCCCATCCTGGGCCGGAACCATTACCCGCTCATCCGCATCGGCAAGCCCGCCTCGCGATTCGTCGCCCGCCAGTTGACCACCAGGAGCGTCTTCGACCAGTACCAGACCGATGCCGCCTGGCTGATCCCCCGCCTCGGCCTGGACCGCTACCCTATCGAGGTCATCTCGCCGCAGGAGATACCCAAACGCGGTTGCTTCCTCTGCCGGTGCCCGGATTGAATCGGGTACCTCGCGAGCGATCGGGCCCGAGGCGTGCCCCGGACGTTACCTCGTGAATCGACCGGTATGATCCGGTAAAATGTTGGAGCGGCGATGTGGCCGCGAAAACGGGTCAGGCTTCGTCTCGTCGTCGACCCGAAGGACCTCGGCACTCAAGACTTCGCCGCGGCGAGCCTCCATGCCGCCATGCGCGGGCGGTTCGGCTCCAGGCCACGGCCAGGGCGCCATGCCGGTCGGGAGATGAGCGGAACCGCCGCGTAGCTGACGCGGCGGGAGACCTGTAAAATCCGAGGGTCGCAGCAACACTTGTAACTCAGCCGGATCCGAAGCGAGGAGGCTTCCATGCGGAATCGCCAGCGAACGTCCGCCATCGCGGTCGTCAGTTTGCCCCTCCTGTTCGCGGCGATCGCCCCGCCGGGCACGCCCCCCCGCGCGGTCGCCGACGAGCCGGTCAGCGACCAGGATGCCAGGGACATCGCGGTCGAGGCCTACACCTACTTCTATCCGCTCATCACCATGGACGTGACTCGGCGCCAGGCGACCGGCGTCGAGGCTGGCAAGATGCCGGGCCGGGGGCCGATGAACGCGTTCAACCACTTGCGAGCCTTCCCGGGCGCGAGCTTCAAGGAAGTCGTGCGGCCGAACTTCGACACGCTCTACTCGTCCGCCTGGCTCGACCTGACCGCCGGGCCGGTCGTCGTCTCCGTGCCCGATACCGGCGGGCGTTACTACCTCCTGCCGATGCTCGACATGTGGTCCGACGTCTTCGCCGTCCCTGGCAAGCGGACGACCGGCACCGGGGCCCATCGGTACGCCGTCGTGCCGCCGGGTTGGCGAGGCGAACTTCCGGCGGGGACGGAGCGCATCGACGCCCCGACGCCCTACGTCTGGGTCATCGGGCGGACTCAGACCAATGGCCCCGGGGATTATGAGGCGGTCCACAAGATCCAGGACGGCTTCACCATCACCCCCTCGGCGGGGTCGAAGCCGGGGTCGGCCGTGACCGAGGCCATCCCGGCGGTGGACCTTAAGAAACCCCCGCTGGAGCAGGTGAATGGGATGTCGGCCGTCGCGTACTTCCGCTATGCCGCCGAGCTGATGAAGATCCACAGGCCGCACATCACCGACCAGCCGATCGTCGCGAGGATGCGTCGGATCGGGCTCGAGGTCGGCGAGAGCCTCGACGTGGAACGGCTCGACCCCGCCGTCCGGCGAGCCCTTGAGGCCGCCCCCGCCGCAGGCCTCGCCCATGCGAAAGCCAAGCTCCCGACCCTGGCCCGCGTCGTCGACGGCTGGCAGATGAATACCGACACGATGGGGGTCTACGGGACCTATTATCTGAAGCGGGCCATCGTCGCGATGGTCGGGCTCGGCGCGAATCTGCCGGAGGACGCCATCTATCCCCTCTGCATCGTCGACGCCGACGGCCAGCCCCTGAACGGCGATCGTCGCTACGTGCTCCACTTCTCGAAGGAGCAGTTGCCCCCCGTCGACGCCTTCTGGTCGCTCACCATGTACGACGCCGACGGGTTCCAGGCTGCCAACCGGCTCGACCGCTTCGCCATCGGCGACCGCGACAAGCTGACCTTTAATGCCGACGGGTCGCTCGACCTCTACATCCAGCATGAGGATCCCGGGGCCGCCAAGACGGCGAACTGGCTGCCGGCCCCGAAGGGGCCCTTGGGATTGACCATGCGACTCTACGCCCCCAGGGCCGAGGCGCTCGACGGCCGCTGGAATCCGCCGGCGGTGAAGCGGGTCGATTGATTCCATAGTATCGGCCGTTCGGAAGATCTCTCTCGCCCGGAGGCTGCCAATCCGGGGCACCGATCCGCCACAGTCAGGGGAGCCTGTCGTCGATGTCGTCCGAATCCAAGATCAACCTGGGCCTCGCCACCCAGAAAGCGTGGACCCTCCTCGACGAGTTCAAGGCGTTCGCCTTCAAGGGGAATGTCGTCGATCTGGCGATCGGCGTCATCATCGGCGGCGCCTTCCACAATATTGTCGACTCGCTGGTCAAGAATCTGATCATGCCGCTGTTCGCCATCCTGATCCCGGGACAGCGGCCCTACACCCACTGGCAATTCACGGCGAAGGGCAGCACGGTCCACTACGGCCTGTTCCTGGGCGACATCGTCCACTTCCTGATCATGGCCGCGATCCTCTTCCTCTTCCTCGTGAAGTTCCTGGGCTGGCTGATGCGACCCAGGAAGGCCGAGGACGACGCCCCCGCCCTGAATCGCCAGGAAGAGTTGCTGACCGAGATCCGCGACCTGCTGAAGTCCCGCGAGAAGACGACCTGACAGTCGCGGGTCGCGCGTTACGGGAGGCGTTACGCATGGAGACGGAGAACGCACCACCCCTCCGCCCGACACCGACATGCATGGTTGACTCCGAAAAAGGAGCGCGATCCCGATTCAAGTTCCGGTCGTTCGCTTGTGTTAGCAGGTGGCGGGAGATTTTCGCCAATCGCAGCGATGTTGGTGCGAATCCCGTAACGTCGGGGATATCTCCCGCTCGAACCGGTCTTCAGGATCCTTCGCCCATGCCAACTCTCGTCCGCTCGCGGCGCCTTCGCCGAGGCCTCCTCGCCCTGTCAACGGCCGTCCTAGGTCTCAATTCTCAAACGAGTTACGCCCAGAACGGCGCAGTGGCCATCGCCAGGCCGATCGGCGGGATCGTCATCGACGGCGACCTCAAGGACTGGCCAGAAGGGCTGCCGATCTATCCCATCGAGCGGGTTGAGTTCGGCGACAAGGCCAAGGGCAAGGAGGACTTCAAGGCGAGCTTCCGGGTCGCCGTCAACGCGGCCGAGCATGCCCTCTACGTGGCCGTCGAGGTCGAGGACGAGTCGAGCCTGCTCGACGGTCCCGGCGAGCCCAGTTGGGACGGGCAGGACGGCTGCGAGATCTTCCTCAACGCCGTGCACGCGCCGGACGGCTCGCCGTTCCTCCAATATGCCCGTTATGGCAACAAGAACCGGATTGTCGGGCCGCTGGAGATCCCCGAGAAGACCCTGAACGTGGCCGTGGCCCGCTCGGAGAAGAAGGCCGTCTACGAGTGGAAGGTCGAGCTCCCCGTCGACCTCGACCCCGATCGCGTCCTCGGCTTCGACATCTCGGTGGGGGATAAAGACGCGGACGGCTCGTTCTCGTGGGTAGCCTGGGGACCTGGGACGCAGAAGATCAGCTCGGCCGACCGCTGCGGCGAGATCCTCATCGTCAAGTCGGATACCAAGTTCGGCGACATCACCGGCCAGGTCGCCTGGAAGGATCCGTCGGGCCTCGCCTTCCCGACCAGGGTCCAGATCCAGTCGACCCGCTCGCCGCAATTCTGGCGCAACGCGGCCGTGGATCCGACCGGGACGTACAAGGCCTCGGGCTTCCCCGAGGGGCCTTACACCGTCCGCGCGGTCGACTCGCCCGAGCTTCGCGTCGAGACTGGGCCGAACGTCGAGGTCAGCGTCGAGGCGGGCAAGGTCGCGAAGGCCGACGTCCTCAAGGTGACGCCGATCCCCTGGCCGGGGCTCATCGGCGACGAGGGGATCCTGCGGAGTTCCGCCCCCGTCGACCCGGCGCAGGTTGACAAGTTCATCAAGGCGTATCTCGATTACTACAAGACGCCGGGGATCTCGCTGGCGATCATCCAGGGGGGCAAGGTCGTCTATCATCGCGGGTTCGGCCTGAAGGACGCGAGCAAGTCGGAGCCGGTCACCGAGGAGACCGTCTTCGAGGCCGCGTCGATGACGAAGCCCGTCTTCGCCTATTCGGTGCTCCGGCTGGTCGACCGGGGCGTGCTCGACCTCGACACCCCCTTGTACAAGTATCTGCCTTATGAGGACATCGCCCACGACGATCGTTACAAGCTCATCACGGCGCGGATGGTCCTGACGCACCGGACGGGGTTCCCGAACTGGCGGACGGGGAAGCTCGACATCAAGTTCACGCCGGGGACGCAGGTCTCGTACTCGGGCGAGGGGTTCGTCTACCTCGGCAAGGTCGTCGAGAAGCTGACGGGCAAGACGCTGGTGGACATCGTCCGCGAGGAAGTGTTCGAGCCTTTTGATATGAAGAATGCCTCGCTCGTCTACAATGACAACATCGCGAGGTTGACGGCCATCGGCCACGACGGGCGTTCGCCGCTGCCGAAGTGGAAGGTCGCCGAGCCGAACACGGCGGCGAGCCTGCACGTCGACGCCGGCAACTACTGCAAGTTCCTGATCTCGGTCATGGAGGGCAAGGGCCTCTCCGAGGCGATGGCGAAGGAGATGCTCAAGACCCAGGTCGTGATGCCCGATGCGGAGAAGGCCTCATGGGGCCTCGGCATCGCGATCCAGGAGACGCCCGTCGGCATCCACTACGGCCACGGAGGCCGGAACACCGGGTTCACGAGCCTCTCGCTGATGTACAAGGACCTCGGCGCCGGCTACGTCTTCCTCGTCAACAACGACGACGAGCCCAAGTATGAGAACATCCTGAACGCCTTCCTCTTCCTCGGCAAGTCGGGCCTGAAGGAGTCGTCCAAGGTCACGCATAAAGCCATCAAGATCGACCCCAAGCTCTTCGAAGACCTCGTCGGCGACTACGAGCTCGGCCACGAGACGACCCTGACCTTCACCCTCGAGGACGGCCACTTCTACGTCCAGCCCCAGGGGGACAAGAAGATGGAAATCTACGCCGAGTCGACCGACACCTTCTTCCTCAGCCCGACCGAGGACACCACCTTCAAGTTCGTGAAGGACGAGCAGGGCAAGTTCAGCCAGGTCGACCTCCATCGCAACGGCCGCAACATCAAGGCCAAGCGCCTCGTCCCCGATGCCGAACCCAAGGCGAAGGCTGAGCCCACCAAGTAACCCCTTGGCCTTTTGGTTAGTCTTGCCCCCCTGCCCTTGATCGCAAACGCCTCGGCCCTTCTCGGCCGGGGCGTTCTTCATTAACCCCTCAAGTGGGCTGTAACTTTCTCGGACGGATCAAGATTCTTAGAAGCAACGAACCCTACCACCCCGTCTGAGGGCGGCCCCGATTGGCACAATCGCGGTCGCGCAACATCGTGCGGCCGTATGCAAGTGGCCCCTACGTTCACGGGCTTTCGGTCTTTTCTTGGGTGGCCACGGTTGGAACAACCGGGGTCGCGCAGCGACAAGAGGTCTTGTGAAATATGCCCGGCCGAGCCGAGGCTCCCCCTGCGATTGCAATGGCCGACGCGTGGTTCCGAGGAATGGGGAGCGTCCAGGCTCACTCCTCAAGGCATTTAATATACCTAAAATTTATTATCATATATATAATATATTTATACAAATAAACAAATAATGCAATCGCGTCTCCTCAACGACTTTCCACTGGCGATCCATGCCGGTCCGAATTAAAGTTTGTCGGCGGATGACGCTTCCTGGCTGGACCTCGGCGAGGTCGTCGAACGTCCCGGACGAAGTCATCTTGTCGCGATACGACCGAGGAATGTAATCATCAACCCTCTTGGACAAGAATTCTTATTCGTGTTGATCGCGGTCCCGATCGGATGGTTTGCCTCGGAGTTCCAACCGCGCCGCTGGCTCCGCCTCATACTGGGGGTCCTGTCCATCCTGATGGCGCTCTGCGTCGCGGTCTTCCTCAACGTTCTCGATCGTTTCCAGTACAACGCCGATTACGGCTTCGCGAGCAAAGAGTTGATCGATGCCGCGGTGTCAGAGCTCGAGGCCGGCAACCGGGATCGCGTGCTGCGTTCGCTCAAAGATTTGCAAGGGCGATTCAAACCCACTTATGAGAACCGAGCCAACTACACCACGCTCGTCAACGAGACGGTGAAGTCGATGCGATCGCCAGACTCCAAGGCCCCCTGACAGGCCAATGGCGTCCCCGTCTCCCAAGGTTCATCGAGTTCGACGTACCCGAGCGGCCTCGGACGAGGTCCATGACCAGGGATGGCCGATCCCATAAAGATTCAGTTTCATCAATCGTCGATGGAAACTCCGAGGCTCTCCCCGGCCGCTGTCGCCGCGATCGAATCGCGCGAGGAGGCGCTCGGAATGACCTCCCCGCCATCGGCCCGCGAGTGGTACTCGATCGAGGTGCAGTGGAGATTCTCGCCGAGCATAGCGATCCGATGCCCTTGGAGGAACTGGGGACGCACCAATCGGTCGGCCGCGGACTCACCATAGTCATGGAGCGGAGCCGCGATCGCATCAAAGCATACGTAATCGAAAACCTCGCCCATCATCGCGGCGAGGAGCCGGCGCGAGCCTTGTACCAGAGGATCGAGTCGGCTTTCCCATCCGCAGCGACGACGTCCGGCTTGCCGTCCTTATCGAGGTCGCCGCCGCTGACGTCATGGGCACCGATCGAGGCATCGACCACGGATCGGCTCCATGTCTTCCCGTCGAAGTCATACATGACGACGCCCTCCCCCGCCGCGCGAGAGCCGGCGAAGACCTCGTCGTCGCCATCGCCATCGACGTCGGCGACGCAGAGAGCCTCAGCCTCTTTCAGGGTCGCGTCGACCGAGGTCCGGGGGCCGAATTTCAGCAGCGTCCTCGACTTCGTGCCCTTCGGTTCGGAGAGATAAGCCGCGACCTCGGCGTTGTTTCCGGGCTCGATCGTGACGAGGAACCGTCGACCATCCTTGAGCCGACCGCCACGCACCTCGCTCGCCCCCTTCAAAGGCGCCTTCCCGGCCGCACCCGACACGAGAGTTTCCTTCACGTAGCGAGGGACACCCGCGATCCCGGCAAGGCTATGACGCGTCACGCCAAGCTGGCTCGCCGCCAGGACAACCGGCACCCCGTAGCCCTCCAGGTCGACGAGATCGATCGCATTCAGACCCGGTGCGGTCCCGATAGAAAAGCCATGAGGCACCCCTGAGGGTACCGAATCGACGTACAGCGAATCGGTCGGATTGATGGGCACCGAACCGCCGCCGAGGCCACCCAACCCTCCTGCAAAGCCAACCGTACCGCCGAGGCCACCGACACCGCCCCCACCCAGGCCCGGCTTCGGTTGCTCGCGCCGGCCGAAGTTGAGGGTCACGAGGTTGGCCGACTCCTGATCGAAGGCCGGCGGTTTGGCCGAGGGGCCATACAACGGGGCAACCAGCAGGGTGAAGGCATTCGAGCCCTCACCGGCATCCTTCAAGTTCGGCCCCGGCAGGATCCGTATGAACCCGACCGAGTTCGCCGCGAGGCGAAGCCGGTAGAACCATCGAAGCCTATGGATACTCCCGATCTTCCCGACCTCCTCAAGCTTCCAGGGGTCGTCGAACTCCTTGCCCGGCTTCGCCAGCAAAAGCCTTCCACGGCTCGGATCGTCCTTCACGAAGTCATAAGCGATCGCGATCTCCGACTTGCCGTCGCAATCGACGTCCGCCGTCGCGCTGCTGACGATCCTCGGGGTCTGCTTCGGAGTCGTCACGATGCGCTTCTTCCACGACGGGTTCTCATACCAGGCGCACGTCCCCGCCCCGACGGCCACCACGTCGAGCCGCCCATCGCCATTCACATCGGCGAGCTCGACCTGATCCACGCCCGCGAAAGTGGCGTCGATGACGACCCGGTCGAAGTCGAGGGCCTTTGAGCGCGAAGGCGTGAGCGCCGTCGACAGGACCACGGCGAAGGGGATGAGGACGCTTCGAGGATGTCGCATCGCGGGAGCCTCCATGCCGATCCAGGATGATTGCCAGCCTCGGCCTGTTAGGGCCTCGGCAGATCCTTCTCGATTCAGGATTCGAGCATAACAGGAAGGCGACCGTAAGTCAGGCCCAAATCGATAAGAGCGGAGTGCCATTTCCCCGGCGGTATATCACCTGCATGCGAACCATTCCAACAAAACCATCACTTGATTACATCAATATCATTAACTCTCTCTGGGGAATCTGTCATTTCGCCCGAGCTGGGAGGCTCGATCCCGATGGGATGTTGCGGAGGGACAATCTGATCACCTCGGCCGACCAGGGCAAGCTCAACGAGTGGATCGATTCCATATCCTCCCGCATCGCCATGTGGCTCGACGGCAACACGCCATGACATCCGCCTGGTCGCGTGGGCTCGAGACTCGGATCAATGCAGCAAATCCCCAGCATGCGTAGGTCTATCGGCGAGGCGCGGAACGGGCTCGAGCCTTGTACCAGATGACGTTGCGAGACTCACCGCCGACCCCGACGATATCAACCGCCCCGTCCTTATCGAGGTCTCCGCTTCGGAGATCGTTGGCGGAGAGCGAGGCATCCACCACGGTCCGGACCCAGGTGCTACCGGCGGGGTCGTACATAACGACTCCCTTGCCCGACCCACGGCCACCGGCGAAGACCTCGCCGTCGCCATCGCCGTCGACGTCCGCGACGCAGAGGGCTTGCACCTCCTTCAATGTCGCATCGAGCAAAATCCGTGGCCCGATTTTCATGGTTTCAGTCGACCTGGGCACGTAGGCCGCGACCTCGGTGCCCTGTCCGGGCTCGACCGTCACGAAGAACTGTCGACCATCCCTGAGCCGACCGGCTCGGACCTCGCTCGCCCCCTTCGCCGGTGCCAGGCCGTCGGCGCCTCGAACGAGGACATAGGGGAAGAAGCCGGGCAGACCGAACGAGACGATTCCGGAATAGCGCGTCACTCCAGACTGGCTCGCCGTCAGGAGGCTGACGGACTCCGAGTCGGGCCGATCGATGACGTCGATCGAGTTCAGGCCCGGGGCCCCCCCCTTCCAGATCATGAAAGGGCCGGCAAACGGTATTTTCCTGGAAAAAGGTGGTTTCTTGGGGAGACGGCGATTGGCCACGATCGATCTCATCGGCCCTCCGCCGAGGCCGCCCACGCTGGCCACCTGGGCGATCGGATCGCTGAGACGACCGGCCATGCCGAAGGGACGGGATCCCCCCGTCGAACTGAGAGTGTACGGGAAGTTGAGGATCATGAGCCGGGACGGCTCCTGGTCGAAGCCCGGCGGCTCCGCCGATGGGCTGAAAAGCGGGGCCGCCACAAGGGCGATGGTGTTCGAGATCACGCCCTGATGCGGAGGGGTTCGCCCGGGTTGGACGGGATTGAACCACAATCCCGTCGCCCCGACGGAGATCCGGTAATACCATCGAAGCCTGTGGATACTCCCGATATCCGCGAGGGGCTCCAGCGTCCAGGGATCGTCGAGGGTCTTGCCCTGTCCCGCCAGCAGGAGCTTGCCACGCTTCGGATCCTCCCTCACGAAGTCGTAGGCGATCGCAATTTCCGACTTGCCGTCTCCGTCGACGTCCGCCGTCGCGCTGCTGACGATCCTCGGAGTCTGATCCGAATTCGTCACGATGCGCCTCTTCCACGACGGGTTCTCATACCAGGCGCAGGCCCCCGCCCCGAGAGCCACGATATCGAGCCTGCCGTCGCCATTGACGTCGGCCATTTCGACCTGATCGACGCCCGCGAAGTCGTCGTCGATGACCACCCGATCGAAGTCCAGGGCCTTTGACGGGGAAGGCGGCGTCAACACCATGAAGGCCAGGACTGTGACGAAGATCTTTCGCATGATTTGCATCGCGGGAGCCTCCTTGCGGATCTAGAAATCCCAAGTCGCCGGGGAATGCGTAACCGCCGGTTCGATCCAAGATTCCACGCATTATTGTCTTCTCGATGCCTATACAATATCAATGGCTTGCCAGCATGTCTCCGCTCGGCCAACATCCGATTTATGTCTGAGAAGCTTCGACCGAGATCGAACATCGTCGCCTGTTCGCATACGGAAGGTGTCGTGCAATGGATGTCGGGGCTGATGAGCGAAGGTTCACGCTACTCGACGCCATGGTGCTCGTGGCCGCGACGGCGATCGTCCTCTCGCAACCATCGACAGCTATCAGGCTGGCATCCTTGTCGTACTTGCTGGGCGATCTGGTCAAGGTGGTCCGTGGGATTCCCCCCATCAGGGGCAAACCCCTCGTATCTATGCTCCACGACCCCGATGTCAGTTGGGCTCTCGGCAAGGCGCGAGGTGGCTTCATCCCCATCGGGGACATGCCCGGGGAGATCACCCTGGGGTGGGCCCTCTTCGCCAGGCCGGGGCCGCAGCTCTCGGTGCAAATCTCCGAAGCGGCCTGCCGCGTGGCCGGGCCGATCCTGGGAATCGCGAGCCTGGCGCTGCTGGCCCTCCGGCTCCGCGCCCCGCGGCCCGGCCGGTCGGAGTTGCTGGCCCAGCCGGGTTTCTGGGGATGCGCCGCCCCGCTGCTGGTCATGGCATGCTATCCCGCGATCCTCGCGTATCTCGGGATACGTCCCGACATCGGGATGGACTCGAGCGCGGTGGCGATCGCCTGGTTGTCGCTCGGCATCGCCCGTCGCTGGCGTCCCGAGCCGTCCTGGATCGACCGCGCCGGGCGGGCCATCGGCCTCCTCTGGCTCTCGATCCTGCCCCTCCGGCTCTGGGCGGCCTTTTATTAGTCTTGACCTTTATTGCATTATGATACTTTGACATTTATACCACATCGTCCCACGCTGACGGGGACATCGGCAGGCCGGGCGAGAGCCCCGCCATGCACCGGGCGATGGACTTCGAGAACGTGCGGGGCGTCCGCGTCTGGACGGTTCTTAATGCGGAACTGATGCGTCTCTTGGAACCGTCGAGGAACGTCCGTCACGCCTTGACTCGCATCGCAACGCGACGGCCGCCCCCAGTAGTCCTGCGATCAGCGTGTAAAGGCAGTGGCCGATCGTCGAGAAGGCCTCGAGGTTCGCCGCGCCGGGCAGCATGGCTTTCCAAGCTGAGTTCGTCGTACTCGGCAGTGTCCCGATCCGAAACTTGCTACCGACCTTGATCCCCCCGGAGGCCACCTGCGATAAGGTCATCTGATGGATAGACCCTCGCCGTGGGCCCAGTATTCTGGGGGTCGATCGCGGTGGTCTCACTCAAGCCGAACGTCGCGATCAGAGCCGACAATTTCCAGGGAGTCACCCTCAGCCCGCCGTGGACGACCGTCCGGGTATCGAAGCCTGCCGGCCAGTAAATGCTCGGAGGCCAGGGATTTGGACGTCCGGCCAGGGCGCGATTTCATCCCTCGACGATCGCTCGTCTCGGCTCGGCTCGAAGCGAGGTTCGTTTGCCACCCCGATCGCGCCAACCACGAAGGTGTCAGATGTTTCGATGGTCATAGCCTTACGCCACTCCTGGGATTCGGGCGATCGGGCCGGCACCGGGTGGAAGAACTTGACCGTCGACTTCTTGAGGAATCATGCCGAGTCGGGGATGACCTCCTGGTAGTCGATGTCCAGGACGATCCCGATGCTATCGCCCTCGCGATAGACGATGACCCGGGTGGGATGGTCATTCTTCGCGGGGTCGAACTCGCACCGATAACTCTCCGTCTGACCCTTGCCCTGGTCGCGTTCCAGGAGGACGGAGGTTCGTGGTTGCCCGTCCTTTGCACGAGAGGGGCCGGCTTCGAGGACGCGATCGTCGCGAAGTTGGCCCAAGAACGGCCGTCTCACCTCCAGTGATGCGATATTCCGGGGATCAAGGCAAAGCATGGAGGCCATTTGATCGGACGACTTTAGCCAGTCCATTCGATGCTTCGGCACGTATTGAGTCCAGGTCTCGCCGAAGAACGACCATAAGTGCCCATCGTCTTCCAGGGGTTCACGCAAGAGATTCTCCCCGCGGATCAGGAGGCGATCCCGAGTCACCTTCAATGGGTATTGAATCACTTGAGCGTACATACCATCAGGCCCGGTGAACCTGGACTCCTCCTTCTTCGTCACGGATCGATCCCGATTCGTGGTCGTGATCGTGGTGTGCAGGGAATGGATCCGGGCATAATTGTCGCGGATATGGTCGGCGATCTGGCCGATGACCCGTTTCGGATCACCTTTCGGATCGGGCCGCGCCTTCTGGGCGGGCGGGGCCTCGGCTTTCGGTTTCAGGGGGAGGGGTTCCTCGCGATAATCCATCGCCAGGCCTCTGACGCCGGCGGCGATGAGGGTCAGGAGGAGTCCACATCCGACGGCAACTTTGAGCTTGGTCCAGAACATGGTCGCGATGACTCCTTCCACCCATGAAGAGACCCTGGCGGACGCAGACGAGGTCCGCAATGCCACGCGCACCGTCGCCGCCGACCACTCGATGGGGACAACACCTCGAGCCGCAAATAACACCGAGGGCAGGGACAGGCCGAGGTGCGAGAGGCGCCTGCACAAGAGTTCTCGGCCGGCGGAGAGGCGACGGCGGAGCGTCCGCGCGGGTTGACGGAGACGCGCGGCGGCCTCGTCGTGGGTCAGTTCCTCGAGGTCGCATAGGAGGATCGGGGCTCGGTATTTCTCCCGGTTGCGCTCAAGCTCGTCGCAGAGCTCGACCGCAGGATTGCGGCAGGGTCGGGACGGCGGCAGGCGACCTCGAGGCGAAGCGCCGCTCGATCTCGCGACGACGCGATAAGTCCAGCCGGCTACGGACTCGTGGGGGGCGTAAGGGGCCGAGCCGAATGAGATCGTCACCGACTTCTTCGTCCTGCACCCCGCCCTACGAGTCGGGCCGGATCCCCGCGGCCCGCTGCAACGCCAGCAACCTCGCCTCGCGGGCCACCCTCCAGAAGGCGGGGATGTCCCACTTTGCCCGAGTCCTCACCGGAGCCATCGCCCCGAAGGCGTCGGGCCCGGGTTCCTGACCCGCGACGCGATCCGGGCGGCTGAGGTCGTTTTACTTGGTTTCTTCATTTTCGACCGGCCTGGTCATAGACACGGGTAGGTCAGTCTGATAGATTACGTGGGCGCAGTAGAGCACTGGTAGCTCGCCAGGCTCATAACCTGGAGGTAGGTGGTTCGATTCCACCCTGCGCAATTTCACTCCCTTCCTCGCGGTTATTCCCCATCCTCAATTAATGGATTGCTGACTCGAATGAGATCCTCATTCCGAGGTTTCTGCATGCGCACTTCCACCCAAAGCTCTACCGATTGGCTCCATCGAACACGTTGACGAACTTTTGCCCCCGGGGTGTAGACAGGGGACGATCACCCTGATAGATTACATGGGCGCAGTAGAGCACTGGTAGCTCGCCAGGCTCATAACCTGGAGGTAGGTGGTTCGATTCCACCCTGCGCAACTTCTCCTCTCTCCCCGCCTCGCATGACTCCCCTACACTTATCGTCCGCTCAAAGACTCGGATGAATGACTCATCCCGAGGTTTCGTCATGCGCGGCCCTAGCCAACGATATACATATTGGTTATTTCCAATGCGATGACGAACTTTTCCCGCCAGCTTATAGACAGGGGTGGGTCAGCCTGATAGATTATATGGGCGCAGTAGAGCACCGGTAGCTCGCCAGGCTCATAACCTGGAGGTAGGTGGTTCGATTCCGCCCTGCGCAACTCCGCACTCCTCACCTTCCTCGCAGTGATCCCCAACCTTCATCTTCGAGTTGCTTGCTAACGATCCTCCTGGATGGTTTGTTAATAGTGTTGCGCCCAGGCTCAATAGATGTTCGTCATCAGCCTGTGTCTCTTGTCGTGCCGCTATGCCCACTCCAGCCGTACTTGCGCGGATCTCCTCCGACGCGCTCCTTGTCATCCTCACTCATCCTGGCGACACAGATCCAGGGCGCGAGGCCGTTCAGCCATTGAGCGCAAAGATGAGCCAAGGATTTGCTGGCATGGGATGGTGCGCGAGTGCGATGATGTCATCGCGGCCAGCTCCGTTCGAGTCGAATGGCATGGGTGGTTACCTCCATCGCCCCGATCGGGTTGGCATGGTCGACGGATCGTCCACGGTCGCGGACACGCATCGATTCCCGGGAGTTGGGAACCTTCCCAGAGGGGGGCCAATGAGCGACGCCGCGGAAGCACCCGAGCAACGAAGGCCCCGGTGGCGGTTCGTCTTCCGGCTCCGGTCGATGATGCTGTTGGTCCTCACGGTCGCCTTGCTGCTCTGGGGGCGCAAGGAGTGGGAACGCCGCCAGGCCGTCGATGCTCTCACGGGCCTCCTTCCGGGGGGAGTCCTCGTCGGGGTCGACGGGAACGGGGTCATGATGGATGCGAGCGGCAATGCCCTGAAGCAGGCCGTCCGCAAGGTCAAGGCGCTCCACGGGGAGGATCTGGCCGTTTCCTCGCTGCAGTTGATGCTCCGGCGAGAGCCACTCAATCGGGACCCGCGCGCCGACCCGGCCGCCATGCGTATCTATCAGTCGAGCAAGGCCGCGATGGCGGCCCTCGAGTGGCTCGGCAGCGACGCGGGCCCGGCCGTCCCGGAGTTGATCCGCATCCTCGAAGGGAGCCACACCACCCACCTGCGGGCGATGGCGGCCCGCACGCTTCCCCGCATCGGGGCGCATGACCCCCGCGTCATCGAGGCTCTGATCCGGGCCCTCGACTATCGCCCCCGCGACGGGGATCCCCCTTCCGCGATCACCTCGGCAGCGGCAATCGCCCTCATGGAACTGCCCCGGGACGTCGATCGCACGGCCACGGTCCCGACCCTGACGCGGCTCCTCAAGGATCCCGATCCGTCCTCGCGCATCTCGGCGGCCCGGACGCTCGGAGTCATCGGCCCCGATGCCCGCACGGCGGTTAAAGCCCTGATCGAGACCCTGAAGGACGAGTCCGCCCCCGTACGTGCGGAGGCGGCCAACGCCCTCGGAGAGATCGCGATGGATCGCGTCGACCCCCGCCCCACCCCGCTCCAGGCGGAACTCGTCCCGAGGCTCAACCCGCTCCTCATGGATGGGGATGTCCACGTCCAGGAGACGGCTGAGTTCGTGCTTCGCCGCTTCCGAAGCCTCGTCGAGATCCAGGGCCGGAAGCAGCGGCGAGAAGCCCTGATCGCCGCCGAACATGCCAAGCTCCGGCGCGGGCTCACTCCCTAGCGGTGATGCCCTCGATTGCGGAGACAAACTTTGGCCGGTAGGGCGTAGACAGGGGCCGTTATCTCTGATAGATTACATGGGCGCAGTAGAGCACTGGTAGCTCGCCAGGCTCATAACCTGGAGGTAGGTGGTTCGATTCCACCCTGCGCAACTTCTCCTCTCTCCTTCCTCGCGGTCTTCCCCAATATTTTTCACGGCTCCTCGATCTTGGATGAGTTTCTCATCCCGAGGATTCTTTATGCGCCCTCCTACTCGAAGTCGCACCTATCGTTGCCATTTAACACGGCTACGGAGGCAACGGACTTCGGGCGGACGGATGTTGACAGGGGGCGGTGGTCCTGATAGATTACATGGGCGCAGTAGAGCACTGGTAGCTCGCCAGGCTCATAACCTGGAGGTAGGTGGTTCGATTCCACCCTGCGCAACTTCCCTTCTCTCCTTCCTCGCGGTCTTCCCCACCATTACCAACGGTTTACTATGCAGGGATGAGATCCTCATCCATCCTTTTGCAGACCGTTCGCCGGTATCGGCACCGGGAGGAGTCGGCGGGCTTCATCGCCCTGGTCGCGGAAGAAAGCTCCGCATGGTGCATGCGGCACTGCGGGGGCATCGCTTGCCCCGCCGAACTGCAAAGGCTGACGAGGGACACTCGGACCCGCGTCGGAATGGCGAGAGTTTCGAGACGTGGCCTCGTCATAACTCGGGGTCTACCGCCCCGATGCCTTTCGTCGGCAGGGGCCACGCATGCTTGCCTCGAGTTCGCTCGGTTGTGGGATTTGTGGTAGGACTCGAGAACCCGGTGTAAAGCCTCGGCCCGACCCCGACGCGTCTGAGTGACTGTCCCATAAGGGTTAAAGCTCCGTCGTGACGCGGCCCGTGGTTGGAGTTCGTGTTCCAGCCGAAGTACGCGGAGTTTCTGGACCAGATTGAGCGGTGGTGGAAGGTGCTGAAATCGCTGTCGCCGAGAGACATCGGTTCGGGACGTGAGAAGAAGTCCGGGAGGCAGTCGCCACTGAAGCGGGGACGAACTGCGGCTCCGTGGGATCATTCGAGGTCGAGCCAACGTTCGCCGAAGATGCCGAGGATCGTCGTGTCACCGTACCGGGTCTCACGGTCCAGGTGCTGGTGACCGTGGATGAGGTATCGCGGCCGCGCTCTCTCGATGTATTCCAGGAACGCATCGAAGCCCTGGTGCACGCCACCGTCGCACTCGTGGACCCCGCGAGGGGAGTTGTGGGCGACGAACACATCGACGGCCGGGAAGCTCCTCAGCAGCGTGCTAACCTCGTCCTGTTCCCAGAGGTGATGCCCGCGAGGCTTGTAACGCCAGCAACCGCGGAACCCACCGAACCGAAGCCCCGCAAACTCGCGTACCGTCATGTGCAGGTCGTCGACCCCGACCGGGAACGGGCCATCGGAGTCATGGTTCCCCCGGACCGCGAAGGCGCGGCGGCATCGGTACGACCGGAATACCCGCTCGATCGTCAGGTCGTGCAGGTCACCGCACGAGAGTAGGAGGTCGGCCTCGCGGCCATCCAACTTGCCCACGCGCGAGTCGTCATCGGCGATCACTACGATCCGCAGCATGGCCATCCCATTGAGTACGGTGTAGGGGACGTCAGGCTGCCAGCGGCCTGGTGTAACGGAACTCGGCGTCCACGCCCGACGGCTCGAGGCGATGGAGCATCAACTGGATCATCGCCAGCTTCACGAATGACTCCGACGACAGGACGCTCTTCTCCCGGTCCTTGCTCAGCCGCCGGCATCGGCCCAGCCGGGCGAACGTTCGCTCTACCGTCCAACGGATCGGCAGCATAACCCAGCCCCTGTTGTCCGCCGGGCGGCGGATGATCTCCAGGCCCCACTCTACGTAATTTTCGACCCACGCGTACAGCTTCATGTCGTGGTACTTCGAGTCGGCGAACATCCTCGTGACCTTGCCCATCGGCTGGCCCTCCAGGCGGTCGAACAACTCGGCCGCCGCCTTGGCGTCATCCACCGAGGCGGCCGACACCAGCACGGCCAGCAGCAAGCCCATGCTGTCCACCACGATATGGCGCTTCCGGCCGTCGACGTTCTTGGCGTTGTCGCGGCCCCGCTGCTCGCCGCCGGAGGTCGTGGCGATCGACTGGCTGTCGACGCTCGCGGAGGTGCGCGGGTGGTAGGGCTTCTCCATCGTGCGGACCTTGCGGCGAAGCAGGTCGTGGATCGCGTCCAGCGTGCCGTTGTGCCGCCCTTCGTCGAAGTACCGCCAGACAGTACTCTTGGGCGGGAAGTCGATTGGCAAGTAACGCCACTGGCAGCCGGTGCGGAGGATGTCGAGGATGGCGTCGAGGACGTCTCGGGTGTCGGTCTTACGCGGCCGGCCGCCGGGGTAGACTGGGATGTGCGGCTCGATCAGCGCCCACTGCGCGTCGGTGACGTCGCTGGGTAATGGTGCATTCTCATACACCATTCTACGCGCCTCGGCTACCTTATGGGACAGTCTCTGAACAGTTCGGACCCAGGGCACCCGAGGTGCGTCTCGATGTCCTCGGGCGTCGGCGTTGAGGATGACCCCTCGCGAGGAACGGGCGCGGGGTCATCAACTCATCGACCGGTATCGATTCCTGATGAGGAAGCGCGCGGGGCAACCAGGCCGCGATCGTGGCCCCACGTGCCAACGGCATCCACGTCCTGAGGGCGATTCGCTTGCACGACGGACGTGGCGGGGGCCATCAAGCGAGCGAACGGGCTCAAACCTGCGAGCGTTAGGTTCCTCTCAGCCGACCAGGCCGGTCATACTCGCTCCGGTCGTGGAACGGGGAGTCGAAACGGCCTCGCCCGCGATCATCCCGGCACCCAGCACGAGTGGGTTCGTGGTTTCTCCTCCCAATCCCGGCCCTACTGCGCCCGTCGCTGTCGTGATCCCGGTCCCCGGCGTCGTCCCGATTCCGCTGGTTCCGGTCCCCGTCGTTCCAGTGCCGGTCGACCCTAAGCCCGTGGTCCCCGTCCCGCTGGCCCCGGTCCCGGCGGTTCCGATTCCCGTGGTCCCCGTCCCGATCGTTGTCCCCGGATCCGTCGTTGTGCCGGTCGTTGTCCCGATCCCGGTGGCTCCTGTACCGGTCGTGATCCCCGTGTCAGTGCCCCCCGTCCCGGTCGTGTCCCCCACACCTGTTGTCGGCCCTGTCCCGGTCGTCCCGGTACCTATCGTTGTCCCTGGATCCGTGGTTCCCGAGGTCCCGGTCGTTGTGGTGCCAGTCCCGGTGCCCGTGGTCCCAGTGCCAGTTGTTCCGGTACCAATCGTCCCGGTCCCTGTCGTTCCAGTGCCAGTTGATGTACCCGTTCCAATGGTGCCGGTGGTCCCCGTCCCGGTCGTACCCGTCCCGGTCGTACCCGTCCCGGTCGTACCCGTCCCGGTCATACCCGTTCCAGTCGTTCCGGTTCCGGTCGTACCGGTCCCCGTGGTCCCCGTCGTACCCGTCCCGGTCGACCCTGTACCTGTGGTCCCCGTGCCGGTGGAGGAGCCTGTCCCGGTCGAGCCTGAGCCCGTGGACGTCCCGGTCCCTGTCGAACCGGAACCTCCCGACCCGGATTGACCCATCGTCAGCTCGGGCGAATGCATGAACAGTGCTCGGACCTCGTCAGCCGGGAGGCCCCGCTGCATCTCGCCCACCCAGTAGTTCAGCCCGGCGGACTCGGGTTCTCGGCCGAGGATTTTCTCATACAAACCCGTAATGTAGGTCTCGACCCCCGAGGGGCCGCCGGACGTTGCGGCGGCACGGGCCCTGATGGATCCGCCCTGCTGGAGCAGGCGGACCTGCGAGACTTCCGACTGACTCGCCGCGATCGCCGCCGCGGCATCATGGGCGATGGCCAGCGTCAGCGTGGAGAGGAGCGTGAATGTCTCCAACGGCTCGAATGAACAGAAATGCTCGGATCGTCTCCGCGACCTGGTGCGACTCACGGTTGGGCCTCCTGCGATCGATATCGATATCGAACTCCCGGCTCGGGCCGGAAGAATGAAATCTCGTCAGTTCAACGATTGAAAACATGGAGCCGTCCCCCAGAGTGGATGGACGACCGAATGGCTCGAACGCAAACCCCATACCGAGAATCCCGGACCGAAGGCACCAGCGATCCTCACGCGATTCGCCGGGCAGGCCCGCGCGGAGCCGGCCCTTGCGGTCGACGCGGCCCCATCCGATCCTCCCCCGAGATGGCCGCGAGGCGGAATTTTCCGGTCGTGATGGTGAATTTCTATGTGAATCCATCTCCAACTGATCGGACGAGCTCAGCCGTTGGGCCTCGCATTTTCCCGGCGGCGCGTCCCCGGGTTGCTCAGCCCCGGAGACGAGGCGGCACCCGCGTCCATACCGATGGATGTGCCCTCCATGTCATCAATTCGATCCGGCTTGGACGCCCGCGCGACCCCGGCCCGGATGATGTGTCCCGGACCAGGACATGGTTGGTCCAATTCCAAATCTCGTCGGCCTTGACGTGCCGTATCGATAGCCTTGAGCGTCGGTCCTTGATGGCAGACCCGGCACGACGCCGCATCCGCTCCAGGCCCCAAACGAGTGGTGACCGAAAGCATCATGTCGCAGCAACGCGGGTTTGTTGCCGACGCTCCTGCATCGTCATCATGCCGACCTCGGCACGCTCGCCCGAACTTCGTCGGCAACGAAAATCGCCCACGACTCGCATGCCGCGGGGGACGGAGGTTATCGGAATGTGTGGTGGTGGAGGCAGGCTGGGGGTCACACCCTGGCCAGTTCCGCGAAGCCCCTGGCAATGTCCTCGGACGCGGGGCGGACCAGGAGGTTCTGGACCTGGCCGTCTCGCATGAAGACGAGCGTCGGCCAGAGCTTCACGCGGAACGATCGGCCGAGGGGCTTGCCGGGGCCGTCCTCGACCTGGATGTGATGCACCTCGGGATGCCTCTCCAGCATCGAGCCGAGGAAGGGCCGGATCCCCTGGCAATGTGGGCACCATTCGGCCCCGAACTCCAGGAGCACGGGGCCGGTCATCCGGTCCACCTCGTCGCGCGTCGGTTCGGTCATCGGAGTCCTCCTCATGAGATCCCAATGGAGGCAGCATCCGACGTGCCGCGAGGCTTCGGCGAGGCTCAATCGAGCTCGAGGAGCCTCAAGGCGGCGTCGCGCGCAATGTCGACGGCGTCCGGCTTGCCCTGGATCGCGGCGGTGACAATCGCCCCCTCCACCAGCAAGGCGATGGCCGGGGCCACCCTCGCGGCGCGTTCGCCGACCGATTGCTCGATCAGCCCCTGCAAGAATCCGGCGAAGCGCTTCTTGTTGTTGCGGACGTACTCGGTGCCGGGGTGCTCCGGGTCGGCGAGCTCGATCGCGGCGTTCTGGAAGGCACAGCCGCGAAACCCGGGGGTCTCGAACCACTCCCGGAGCGCGGCGAAGAAGGCCCGGAGCGGCGGCTGCGACTCCTGCAAATGCCGGCCGATCGCCTCGCGCAAGAACCCCGTCACGCATTCATCTCGGTACTTGAGCACGGCGAGAATCAGGTCGTCCTTGGACCGGAAATGCGAGTAGAGGGTCATCTTGGCGACCCCCGCCTCGGCGATGATCCGGTCGATCCCCACCGCCCTGATCCCATCCTCGTAGAAAAGCCGATCGGCCGTCTCGAGGATGCGTTGGCGGGCTTCCGAGTTCGTCGCTTTCGGTCGTCCCATACTCACAATGCTACAGACAGGTCTGTCCGAATCAAGACCGAACCCACCATTCCGACCGAGATATCGGCGTTGCAGCAAACTCGCCGGCGAGAAAATCGGGCAGATCTCCGACGAAAACGCGACAATGACGCGGGGCTGGTGACCCGCCCGCGCGCTTAGTGAGGATGTTCAATCGCGATCGGGTTCCCGGGGCCGGTCGGGTGCGAACGGGGCGCGGGCCGGCGGAGCTCAAGGGCCGCCGACGGAGACCGGGGGAGTCGTCGTTCCGATGGATCTGCGGGTCAGCGAACTGCTCGAGGAGCTCTACGATTCGGGGCGGACCCCGGAAGAAGTCTGCGTCGACTTCCCGGAGTTCCTCGATGAGGTCCGCGAGCGTTGGCGGAAGATCTGCCGGCTCGAGGCCCAGCTCGACCTCTGCCTGCCCCCCGAGCGCGAGCCCCTCGACGCCGGCGCGAGGCCCAGGCCTCGCGTGCCCGACGACCTGCCGCAGATCCCCGGCTACGAGGTCGAGGGCCGCATCGGCCGGGGCGGGATGGGGGTCGTCTACCGGGCCCGCCACCTCCGGCTGAACCGGGTCGTCGCGATCAAGATGGCCATCGCCTGGGACCAGCCGTCGTCCCGCGAGCGGTTCCGGCGCGAGGCCCAGGCCGTGGCCGCCCTCCGCCATCCCCACGTCGTGCAGATCTACGACGTCGGCGACTGGGAAGGCTGCCCCTACTACGCGATGGAGTTGGTCGCCGGCGGCAACCTCGCCCAGCTCGCCAAGCCGACGAGCCCTCGCGAGGCCGCCTCGCTCCTCCTCCCCCTGGCCGAGGCCGTGCACGCCGCGCACTCGGCCGGGATCATCCACCGCGACCTCAAGCCGTCGAACATCCTGATGGAGCCGGGCGGAACCCCGAAGGTCGGCGACTTCGGCCTCTCGCGCCGCCTCGACGACGCCTCGGGGCTCACCATGGACGGGGTCCTGATCGGCACCCCGAGCTACATGGCCCCCGAGCAGGCCGCGGGGACCCTCGACGCGGTCGGAGCCCCCGCCGACGTCTACGCCCTCGGCGCGATCCTCTACGAGCTCCTCTCGGGCCGCCCCCCCTTCCGCGGCGAGACCCCGTCCGAGACGGCCCGGCTCGTCATCGACGCCGAGCCCATCCCCCCCGTCCGCCTGAACCCGAAGATCCCGAGGGACCTCGAGATCATCTGCCTGAAATGCCTGAACAAGGACCCGGCCCGACGCTACCCGACCGCCGCCGCCCTGGGCGACGACCTCCGCCACTTCCTCGACGGCGAGGCCATCGAGGCCAGGCCCGAGGGCCGAGCCGAGCGCTTGATGAGGCGCCTCCTGCGCAGGCCCGGCTACTTCGCATCACTGGCAGCCCTGATCCTGCTCGCGTTGCTCGCGGGGGGAACGGGGCTCTGGCTGGCACGCGACCGCGCCGAGACCCACCGCCGCTCGATCGCAGACCTCGCCGCGACCGAGCGCGCCGTCTCGGCCGATCTGCGGGAGATGAACCGCTGGCTCGAGGCCCAGTCGTGGACCCAGGCCATCGCCGCCTTCGAGCGCGCCAAGGCCCGGCTCGGGGACGGCCGGGGCTCTCGGGCGCTCCGCCTGGCCCTGGATCGAGGAGGCCGCGACCTCGAGTTCGTGGCCAGGCTCGAGGCCATCCGCACCGAGCTGGCCGAGAACGTCGAGGATGCCGTCGACTTCAAGTCGGCAAACACCGCATATGAATCAGCGTTCGTCGCCGCGGGCGTGGGCAAGATGGACGAGCCCCCGGAGGTCGTCGCCGCCCGGATCCGGGCCTCGAAGATCCGCGGGGCGCTCGTCGACGCCCTCGACGCCTGGCCGGTGGACCCTTCGGACGCACATCGAAAAGCCCGGCTCCTGAAGACCGCGAGCCTCGCCGACCGCCACCAGGAAGCTTGGACCCTCCGAGCCCGCGACCCGCAGGCCCGTCGCGACCGAGACTCCCTGCAACGCCTCGTCGCGCAGGCCCCCGTCGACTCCGAAGCCGTCCCCCTGCTCCTCTCGCTCGCCGGCGACCTCGCGGCCGCGGGGGGCGATCCGACCCCGCTCCTGATCCGGGTCCAGCAGGCGCACCCGGGCGACTTCTGGGCGAACGTCGCCCTGATGGACCACCTGATCGAGGCCGGGCGCGACGCCGAGGCCGTCCGCTACGCCCAGGCGGCGATCTCGATCCGCCCCTCGGAGCCGATCGGCCACACGGGCCTCGGCCGGGCCCTGCTCCACTCCGACAAGCCGGATGAGGCCGTCGAGCCCTTCCGCACGGCCCTGCGGCTCGACCCCAGATCCCCCAACGCCTGCTTCAACCTCGGCCACGTCCTGACCCTCGGCGCGAAGGCCGACGAGGCAACCGCCCTCTTCCGCCGGGCCCTCGGTATTTCACCCGGCTCGTCGGTCATCCACTGCGGCCTCGCCGACGCCCTCGCCGCAAGGGGCTTGCATGAGGAGGCCCTCGCCGAGTACGAGCGGGCCGTCGCCCTCGACCCGAAATTCACTTATGCGTGGCTCGGTTCCCGGCAGGCCCTCAAGCACCTCGGCCGGGTCGAGGAGTCCCGCGCGGCCTGGCGCAAGGCGATCGACTCCGCCCCGGGCGACCTCGGCACCTGGGACGGGTACCCCGAGTTCTGCCTCTACCTCGGCCAGGATCGGCCCTACCGCGACGCCCGCCGCGAACTCCTCGCCCGCTTCGGCCAGATCACCGACCCCCGACATGCCGAGCAGATCGGCCGCGCCTGCCTCCTGCTCCCCGACGACCGCGAGTCCGTCCTGAAAGCCTCGGCCCTGATCGACCGGGCCCTCGCCGACCCTCCGACCTCCCCCACCGCCTGGGCCCGCCCTTACTTCCTCCTCGCCAAATCCCTGGCCGAATACCGCCTCGGCCACTTCGAATCCGCGCTCGGGCTCCTCGAAGGCGACGCCGGCGGCGTCATGGGCCCGATCCCCTCCCTGATCCGATCCATGGCCCACCAGAAGCTCAGCCACCCCGCCGAAGCCCGCGCCTCCTTCACCTCCGCCACCACCCAGCACCCCGATTGGAACACCCCCGCCCCCGAAAACCGCGAATACTGGCTCTACCAGACCCTCCGCCGCGAGGCCGAGGCGACTCTCGGCGAGTCGAAGTCCGACGGCCAGAATCCCACGCGGGAGTGATCCTCGTTTCAACCGTCGGGCGCGATGGCCTGCCCCGCGCGGGCGGGATCTTCGAGGAGGATCCGGCGGACCTCGCCGATGACTTCGGGATGATCCTGGCAGAGATGCCCGGCCACGATCACCTTCTCGGAACGGGCCCCGGCGATGCTGGCACTCTCGAAGGTCACCAGGCCGTCGGACCTCGTTACGGTGAGGGGATCGGGCCTGACCGCGATGATCGAGTGCGTGGACACGGACGGGGCGACGGGCAAGTCGTGCAGGGCCGTCAGCAGCGGCGATTCCCACTCCAGCTCGTCGACGCTCGTGGGCAGCCCCGCGCGAAACCGATCCGAGAAGTAGGCCGGCGGGTTCCGCGAGATCAGGCGGTCGTAGGCATCCCGCAAGGGGTCAGGGCCCCGCGCGATCCTCGTGCCGACATGATGGATCGAGCCCGTGTTGATGCGGCTGCCGCGATGCGGTGTCGCGATGAAGATGAGCCGGCGGATCTCCCGCGTCGGCCCGAAGATCCAACCCTCGCGGAACAGGTCGACGTCCGCCCGCTCGCCGATCATCTCGCCGAAGGGCCTGTCGGCCACGACGCGCCAGAGGCGGTCGCCCGGATCCACCGAGAGCATCCTGGACAGGAGGCCCCCCA
The DNA here is from genome assembly GCF_049331405.1 of Singulisphaera chitinilytica. NCBI lineage: Bacteria > Pseudomonadati > Planctomycetota > Planctomycetia > Isosphaerales > Isosphaeraceae > Singulisphaera > Singulisphaera chitinilytica. The sequence goes on along the minus strand of NZ_CP186274.1, from coordinate 1,444,049 downwards.
TGCTATGCCCGACCACGATCATCCGATCGAGCGCGTCGTCGCGGCGGTCAGGGTCGAGCATGCTCCTGGCCCTCGCGAGATCGCGCCTCAGGAGGTGGGCCGAGTAGCCGATCGAGGCCCCCGTCCTGTAGCCGAAGGTCCAGAACTGGTAGCGCTCGCAGATCGCCGGCTCCCCCTCCAGCGTCTCGATCATCCGATGCCAGGACCAGGGCTTCGACCAGAGTCCGTGGACCAGCACCACCGGCACCTTGCCGCGCGAGTAAGGCCGGAGCAACGAGAGGCCGCTCGGGTCGTATCGGTAGACCTGCGCCGTCGCCGGCCCGTTCAAGGCTCGGGGCTCGGCCGCTTGCAGGCCCCGCGTGTAGCAGGCCGGGAGCCCAGTGATGATCGCGAGCGGGAGCCAACGGATGAGACCTGTCATCGATCGCCTTCGTGATGATGCCCCGAGTTCCTCGTCCTGCAATCAGATTGGCGTGGGAGATGGTCAGGAGTAGCCGGAGCCCGGCGGCGCCCGCAGGTCTCGCGAGGCCCATGCCAGCGAGACGGCGACGATCGAGCCGATGGCCAGCACGACCAGGCTCAGGAAGCGGAAGCCCTGGCGGAACCCCAGCGCGACGCTCTCGGCCACCACAAACGTGCCCAGGACCGTCGACGTCTCCCGCTGCAGCTCCGCGCCGGCGAGGCCTCGCTGGCGGAAGTGGTCGGAGATCCTGGCCGCCGACTCCGCCACGGCCGGACGCCCCTCGCGCAGGTTCGCGCGATAGACGTCGAGCCCCCGGTCGGACCAGGCCTTGATCGCCGTGCCCGTCAACGCCGGCACGGTCAGCAGCGGGACGATCAGGCAGACGGCGCCGAGCGAACCCGCATAGAGCATGTCCTGCGGGCTCGCCCCCTCGACCTCGTCGCAGAGGAAGACGGGAGGGAGCAGGCCGAGGAAGGCCCCCCAGCAGGCCAGCACGACCGCGACGTGCTCCTTCGCCGTGAAGTTGTCGAGCGGCGAGAGCCACCAGAGGCAGCCCGAGGATCCGGCCACGGCGACGAAGAGCCACGCGTGCCGCAGGCCTCGGCGATGCAGGACGGTCGTGAGCAAGGTCGTCGCGGTCATCGAGAGCGAGGCCGGGGCCAGGATCCAGCCCGCGACGACCCGGGGCTCGCCGCGCAGCTCGATCAGGTAGCGAGCCACGATCGCCAGGACCGCCCCGAGGTTCAACAGCAGGAGCAGACGGGCCATCATGGCGAGGACGTAGACGCGGCTCCGCAGCAGGCGTCTCAGGTGCTCGTCGGGGCTGAAGCCCGAGCCCAGCCAGAGGGCCAGGAGGATCGGCAGGACGACGCAGAGGATGGCCACGACGGCGAACGCGTCGGAGGTCCAGCCCCCCCACTTGCGGTACCACTTGAACGCGAACATCAGGCAGACGACCCAGCCGCTGAAGCCCGCGATGGCGAGCCAATCGAGCGGCACATGGACCGGCTTGACCGGGCGATCTCGCAGGTCAAAGCGCAGGACCGCCGCCAGGGCGCCGAGGGCGATCGGCACGTTGATCCAGTAGATCCACCGCCATGAGGCCGCCTCATTGATGTAGGCGGTCACGAGGGGCGTCAGGGGCCGGGTCGCGTACGCGCAAACGCCATAGAACCCGATGGCGACGAGCAGCCTGCGGTCGAACTGCTTGTAGAGGCTCGCCCGGCCGATCGCGATCGTCAGGCCCTTGCCGATCCCCTCCACGAATCGGCCGAGGACCAGGCCCGGCAGCCCTCCGGCGGCGCCGCAGAGGAGATTCCCCAGCGCGAAGGAGGCGAGCCCGATGGCGAGCGAGATCCGCATGCCCAGCCGCCCCGAGAGCCTGAAGGCCCCGAAGAGGCTGAAGATGATCGGGACGCCCCAGGCCACGTCGGTCCATATCATGTCATATTCATCCGCCTCGATCCCCTTGCGGATGACGTCGTCCGTCACGGCGGTCAGGACCAGGGTCTGATAGACCGTGATCAGGACCAGGAAGGTCGCGAACGCCGCCAGGGCATGACGCCGGCCGAGGGGGGCGACCTCGGAGGACGGAGCCGCGAGGTGCGTGGTCATGGCCTCGATCGCTCCCCGGCGGAGGCGTCCATCGGGGCGTTGTAGCGGGTCTCCTGCCCGGCGAGTCCCCGAGCCGCGCGGGCCGCCCATGCCGGATCCCCCCGGCCGTGGGCGATGGCCACCCTCGCGGAGAGCCCCGCGCGGAGGCCCGGCCAGCGGTCGTCTCGCTCGAGCCGGATCCTCACCGGCACGCGCTGGACGACCCTCGTGAATTCCCCCGAGACGACGTTGCGCGGCATCAGAGAGAACTGGGCCCCGGTCGACTTGTTGATCCAGACGACCCGCCCTTCGAACGGCCGGTCGAAGGCGTCGACCTCGACCCGGACGGGGTTGCCGGGCGCGACCCCGGGCAGCCGGTCCTCCTCCAGGTTCGCCTCGACGTAGAGCAAGTCGGGGTCGTAGAGGCTCAGGAGCGTCGCGCCCGCCGGGGTGTAGTCGCCGAGGTGCCGGTATCGCTTGACCACCACGCCGGAGATCGGCGCCCGGACCTTCGTGTACTCCAGCTCGTGGTCGGCCGCCTCCAGGCCCCTGCTCGCCTCCTCCACGGTCAGCTCCTTGACGCGCACGAGTAGCTCCATCTCCCGGATCTGATCGTTGCCGGTCTCCGAGAGGTCGACATCCTTCGCCGCCTTCTCCGCGCCGGTCTGGGCGGACTCGAGCGACCGACGCGCGAGGTCGACCTGGATCTGGGAGATGAGGGCCTTCGCCAGCTTGGCCTCGGATAGCTCGAGCTGCGCCCGGGCCTGGTCGCGAGCATGGGTCGCCTGCTGCTGACGCTCCTGCGTGCTCGCGCCCAGATCCGCGAGGCGAGTGAACCGCCCGAATTCCAGATCGGCCAGCGTCAGGCCCGCCCGCGCCGACTTGACCCCCGCCCTGGCCTCGTCGATATCCTTCTCGACGCCGTCGCGGGTCAATGCCAGCGATCGCTCGGCCTTGGCCCGATCGATCCTGGCGGCGTCGAGCGTGCGCATGGCCAGGTCGATCCGGAGCGGCACTTCCTTGCGGACGCGAACGAGATCGGCCCTCTGGCGGTCCAGGTCGACTCGGGCCGTCTCCAGCTTGGCTTTCGCGACCTCAACCTTGTCGCGATAGGGGGTCGGGTCGATCTCGGCCAGCACCTGCCCCGGCTCGACGCGGTCGTTCTCCTCGACGAGGAATCGGGAGATCCGGCCCGTGACCATCTGCGGAGCAATGTTGATGATATGAGCCTCCACGAAGGCGTCGTCGGTGAGGGAATGCGTGCGCCTGAAGCGGGCCCAGGACCAGGCCGGCGGGATCGCCAGGGCGGCGAGGCCGAGGAGCAGCAGGCCGATGAGGACAGGGCCCAGGTTCCGGACCGGGCCATGCCCGGCTCGCGGGGGCGAGGGCCTTTCGACGACCGAAACCGAAGGTTCCGCCATAACGTCTCCCGATCTCCTTCAGAGATTGCCGTTCGCCGGGGTGGTGGGGGTCGGGCTGTTCCCGGTGGCGTAGTCCAGGCGGACGATCGCCGTCAAGTAGGCATACTTGGAATTCAGAAAGTTCTGCTGCGCCCGGGTCAGCGAGGCCTGGGCGTCGCTGATCTCGGTCGGCGTGGCGTTGCCCTCGCCCACCCGCAGGCGGACGAGGCGGTAGTTCTCGGCCGCCTGCTCGACGGCAGGCCTGGCGTCGTCGATCCCGAGGCGGGCGGTCGCGAGCCTGCGGTATGACTCGTTGACCTGGAAGGCGATGTTGTCGGCGATCGACTCGGCCTGGGCCATCGCCTCGCGGACCCGGGAGTCGGCGACCTTCGACTCGGCGACCCGCCGCCCCCCCTCGAAGATGTTCCATTCCAGGCGGATGAACCCGAGCGCGAGGTCGGCGTAGCCGGTGGGGCTGGACTGCTGGAGGTTGGTCAGGACCCCTTCCGAGACGATCCTCGGGGCGAACTCGGCCTTCGCGACCCGGGTCCCCTCGTGGGCGATCTCGACCGACCTCTGGGCGACCCGGAACTCCCTCCTCCGGCGGACCGCCGCCTCGAGGCACTCGCCGAGCGAGGCCCCGAACGCCGGCGGGTCGGGCGGCTCGACGACCCGGACCGGCTCGTTGCACTTCAGGCCGATCGCCAGGTTCAGCTCGGCCAGGGCCACGAACTCCGCCTCGGTCGCGGCGTGCCACTGCTGCCTCGTCTCGGCCTGCAGGACCTCGGCCCGCAGGACGGCCTCCCTCGGGATGACCCCCTCCCGTTGTAGCTTGCGGGCATCGGCCAGCTCTTCCTCGGCCCGCAGGCTTGCGTCACGGGCGGTCCGTCGCATGGCCTGGCTCCTCAGCACGCCGTAATACGCCAGCGAGACCTCGTTGGCGACCGTCTGGAAGGCCCGCTCGGTCTGGAGCCGGGAGACATCGAGCGCGAGCTTCGCCTGCTCGTAACGCCCCAGGCGGCGGCCGAAGTCGCAGACGAGCCATTGCACCTTGAACTCGGCCAGCTCGTAGCCGGACGCCAGGTGCAGGCCGACCGGCACCGCCCCGAGCCCCGGGACGAAGTTGAACCCGCTCGTCGCGTCGTTGCCGATCCGGATCGGCTGCCCCCCCACGCCCAGGTCGAATCCGCCCACGCTGTACGATCCGCCGGCGGTCGGGAGGAAGGTCGAGGCCGCGACCTCCTGCCTCCCCCTCGCCTGTGCGATGCTCTCGAGCTGCGCACGAAGCCTCGGCTGGAGCCGGAATGCCAGGCCGATCGCCTCGCCGAGGTCGATCGGCCTGCCCGAGGTGGCGATGGCGTCCAGCTCCGCGACATCCTGCGGCGGCGGCGACTCGATCGCGACCGGCCTGTCGGGCAACGCCGGGGGGCCTTCGACCTCGCGGGTCGCGTTCGCGCGGGCCAGCATCGGATCCGCCGGCGTCCCGGCGCCCGCCGGCCGAGGGATCGGGGCCGTCGCGAGGGCCGTCGTCGGCTCGATCCGACTCGCGAGGGACTCTCGGAGCCCCGGCCGGTCGTGGCCGCAGCCCATCGCGAAGGCCAGGCCCAGGGGCCAGACCCATCGGCGTCGTCCCGTTGGCCTGCACGGCGCTATCCTTGGGCGCATCCGATCGACGCTCCTTGAAAATGGGCCCTTGCCGAAACCTTCGGCCTCCCGATGGCCTCCGGTCGCCATCCGGATGACGCGGCCTCCTCGCCGCGTCGCTTGCGGGCGGGCAACGAGGATCATTATCGTGGGATTGTCACCAAGAATGAATCAAAATTCGACGTGTTTATTTCGATCGCGACGATTGATGAAATCGATGGGAGGCTGGCGGGGGGAGCGTGTATGCTGGTGGGCCCCGGGAGCAAGCATCCCGGGCCGAAGGTATCGGCCCGGCCTCACCCTCTCGTCGGATCACATGAGCATGGAAATCCGGAGCCTACGCTGCTTCCTGGCCGCCGCGCAACTCGAGAGCTTCACGCGCGCCGCGAAGAAGATGCACATGTCCCAATCGAACCTCTCGCACCACATCAAGGAGCTGGAGATCCAGATCGGCGTGCCCCTCTTCGAGAGGCTGGGGCGGCAGATCCGGCTTACGACGGCCGGAAACGTGCTGAGGGAGCGCGCCTCGAGGGCCATCCGCGAGCTCGACGACGTGATCCCGGCCATCGCCGAGCTCGACAACCTGAGCCGGGGCCAGGTCGCGATCGGCGTGGTCCAGCTCCTCGACCACTTCCTGATCCCTCGCGTGATCTCGAGCTTCACCGAGTCGCACCCGGGGGTCGGGATCCGGGTCGACCGCCTCTGGCAGCTCGACATGGAGGCGGCGGTCAAGTGCGGCGACCTCGACCTGGGCATCGGCCTCGACCCGCCCAGGACCCCCGGCGTCGAGTTCGAGCCCCTCTTCACGACCGACTTCGTGCTCATCGCGCCCGACGACCATCACCTCGCCGTCCGAACCGACCTCGCGCTCCGCGACCTGAACGGCGAGTCCCTGATCCTCGTCCCCCGCAAGGGATCCTGGCTGCGCTGGCACACCGACGAGGCCCTCGACGCCGCGCGGGTCGAGCTGAGATGCTCGATCGAGCTCGACACCGTCGAGGCGATCCTCGCGGCGATCACGCAAGGGGTGGGGGTCGCGTTCCTCCCGGCCGCCGTGCTCGGCCGGGGTCGGACCGGGCTCCGCGCGATCGCGATCGAGGAGCTGAAGACGATGGCCGTCGGCCTGCTCTGGGGCAAGGGCCAGAACCGCTCGAGGGCCGCGACCGCCTTCGCCGAGGTCACCGCCCGGATCATCCGCGAGGAAGGCCTGACCCCGCTCGGATAGACCCGAGCCGGGGCCGCGCCCGCGTCAATGGCCCGACTCGGAGGGGGCGGGGCCGGAGGTGCCGGGGAGGGTCCTGGTCAGGTCCTGGCTGTCGATGGAGGGGCACCAGTAGGTCTCGATGTGCTCGACGACGAGCTCGGTGCCGCGGGCGTGGCTCACGTAGGGGGGCTGGCGGGGGTCGTACATGGCGTCGGTCAGGTCGCGGGCCAGGGCGACGTTGAAGCCCAGGCGGGTCAACTGGCGGATGCCGAACGAGCGGCCGAGGATGCACATGTTGGTATGCACGCCCATGATGACGATGTTCTTGATCCCCTGGCGTCGGCAGTAGTTGAAGATCTCGCGGCCGTCGTCGCTGATGCCGTCGAACCCGGTGATGTCGAGGCCGGGGTGCTCGCGCGAGAACCGCCGGACCACCGCGCCCGTGACGGGGTCGTCGCACGGCGAGACGCTCGTGTCGATCGGCAAAGGGGGTTCCTTGGCCGTGTCGAGGACGCAGTTGCGCTGGATCGGCACGGGGGGCTCGACGGGCTCGGCACGCTGCATCCGCAGGCGGTACGAGGTGTCGGCATACATCGTCATGGTTTCACTCGGGGCGTGGATGATCATGACCCCCAGGCCCCTCGCCTCGTTCAGCACGGCGTTCATCTTCGGGACGAGCACGCCGATGCGCTGCTTGGACGACTGGCAGTAGATGTCGTCCCACATGTCGCAGACGACGATGGCCGTCTCCGACGCCGCCCAGTCGGCCTGGCGCTCGACGACCTTCGCGGCCTCCCCCTTCCCCCCGGGCTCGGCCTTGCGCTCGCGGAGGTTGAGCCGCAGGGTGCCCGCGACCTTCGGCCGGTTGAGCTGCCAGACGCCGTCGTCGTCGGCCGCGGCCGAGATCGAGGCTGGGGCCAGGACCGAGGTCGCGACCGCCGCCGCGATCCGCATGAGGAGGCCGAGGGGCCGGGGTCGTCGGGTCATGTTCCTTGCGCTCCGAGGAGGCTGATTCGGGGGTCCTTCAATTCACAACGCGGCGGCGCTCTCCCGGGCCCTTTGATACGGCGCGGGGCGGCGGAAGTCCATCAATTTCGGCGGGGGCCGATCAAACGGGTGCGGCCGGCGGGCCCCAGCTTCGCCCAGGCGTCACCATTGCTGGGATCGGCACGTATTCGGCGGGCGGGGCAACCCGGTTTCGACGCGCGGGCGGGCGTGGTACGGTATGTTGGAGTCGACCGGGCGGGGCTCCCCCGCGTTTGCGGAGCCCCGGGGGCCGTCGACCCGATCGCCGCCCGACGTCCGGTCGGGCCCGCCCGGGCCGCCCGCTCTCCTCGCCCCGAAGCGCGTCGGCCCTCGGACGTCACCAAGCCCCGGAGACGGATGACCCGCCGTCGGGTCGCCGGCTCGCCCGTGGGTTCGATCCCGCCTTCCCGCCCTCGTCCCTTGCCAAAGCCTCGGCGCCGGCGTCTGCCTCATGCCGGCCGCGAGGCACAGGAGAAGATCCCGCCGATGACCAACCAATCACGCGTCAGCCGACGACACGCCCTCAAGACCATGGTCGCCGCGGGCCTGGCCGCGCCCTTCGCGCGTCGGGCCCACGCCGCCGCCCCGAGCGAGACGGTCTATCACGCCAGCTTCGGCGCCTCGGGGATGGCGGCCGCGGATATCGGCTCGTTGACGGCGAGCAAGAACCTCAAGCTCGTGGCCGTGGCCGAGGTCGACCTCAATCGCGTCGGCGAGATCAAGAAGCTCTTCCCCGACGTCAAGGTCTACCAGGACTGGCGGGAGCTGCTCGACAAGGAGAAGAACCTCAACTCCGTCAACATCTCGACCCCCGACCACATGCACGCCCCGATCACCATGCGGGCGATGCAGCAGGGGCTCCACGTCTACACGCAGAAGCCCCTGACGCAGACGATTTATGAGGCCAGGCAACTGACCAGGGTCGCGGCCGAGAAGGGCCTGGTCACCCAGATGGGGATCCAGATCCACTCGCACCGGGTCCACAAGACGGTCGTCGAGACGATCCACCAGGGGGCGATCGGCAAGGTGAAGGAGGTCCATAGCTGGAGCGGCAAGCAGTGGGGCGACACCAACCCCCGCCCCGACCGCCAGGACCCGATCCCCGCCGGCCTCGACTGGGACCTCTGGCTGGGCGTCGCCTCGAAGCGCCCGTTCATCGAGGGCTACTACCACCCGGGCGAGTGGCGCAAGCGTCTCGACTTCGGCACCGGCACGTTCGGCGACATGGGCTGCCACATCCTCGACCCGGTCTATGGGTCGCTCGCCTTGACGGCCCCCGAGTCGGTCCTCTCCGTCGGCTCGGCCACGAACGCGGATAGCTGGGGCCTGACGAACCAGGTGATCTACACCTTCCCCGGCACGCAGTACACGACCGAGAAGCCGACCCTGACCTGGTACAACGGCGACCTCCGACCCCCGGCCGAGGTCTCGTCCCTGCTCGGCAAGCACGGGCTGAGCGACCAGGGCTCGATCTACATCGGCACCGAGGGCGTGCTCTACTCCCCGTACATCGCCGAGCCGATCCTCCTCCCCGAGGACAAGTTCAAGGAGTACAAGCTCCCGACCCCCTCCGACGACGACCACTACCTCCAGTTCGTCGAGGCCTGCCGCGGCAACGGCAAGCCCTCCGCCCCCTTCTCCTACTCGGGCCCCCTGACCGAGTTCGTCCTCCTCGGCTGCCTCTCGACCCGCTTCCCCAAGACCAAGCTCGAGTGGGACGCCGCCAACATGAAGGTCGTCAACGTCCCCGACGCCAACAAGTACGTCCGGAAACAGTACCGCCAGGGGTTTGAAGTCGAGGGGCTTTAATATTTAAGCGAGCAACCATCACAGCGACTGCCCCGGGCTTCAATAACTTAGACCTGGGGCAGCCGCACTCATGTCCTGGCAAGCATTGAATGGTGCATTCTTTTCAAGATTCAACAATTGCCGATTAACCATGTACCCCCTAATACGGGCAACGCCGTAGGCTGCCTGTCCTAATCTCTAAAGCCTGGGGTAACGCCCGTATAAGTATTCCCTCTTTGGATATCACAGACCGACACAGCATTGATCAAAGAAACGTCAACATCCCGTACGATCCTAATGCAGTTTAGAACGCTAATGGGACGCCGGCCGGCGTGTCCACCAGCGGAAGATTAAGACCAGGATTATGGCCGGGACCACACTGTAAAACAGCTTGGTACCAATCAACGACAAGTCAAACGAAGACGTGTCGCCGAGGAGTTGGCCTAGCCCAAGCCAAACGCCGAAGAACAACCCGAGTAAGGTCAGCAACTGTTCATTACGAGTCTCGGCGATTTCGACGAGAGTCCTCACCGTGCCCAGGGCGTTTCGACCAACTTCGGCAGTTGCTCGGTAATTCTTCAGGTCGAGTTCTAATTGTGTCTGGAACCGCTTGGCCCCTCTCGCTAGGTCTGTCGGAGCGAGGTCGTCCCACGTTGAATCGGCTAGATTTGCAAGAACTACCTCGATCGCAAGCTTTCGATGTTCCAACTCGACGAGATGGCGGTCAAGGTGATAAAGAGCCGTTGAGAGGCTGCGCACTGACTTGTCGAGTTCCTGGATTGTCCTTTGCACACCGAGAAATCGACTCGGTTTGCAATGGTCAAGGATCTCGCGGTCGCTTTTGTCAAGGGCGGGGCGGAGCCAACCATCATAGGCTTTCCGGTGACCGTGGTTGACTTTCAAAACATGACTCAAGAGCGAAGGGAAACGATGTGCGAGGGCCCGGTTGCGACCCTTGGCGTCAGTCGCGTGAAGGTCGAACCGGGGCGGCTCAACGTCCGTTCCGGGTGTGTAGCCAACAAGGCCCCAAGCGGGGAGCGAGAATCGGCCGGCTCCATAGCGTTTCTGGCCATAGACTTCCCAGCTCTCCTCGGGCGGAGCATCCCACTCACCGGTCCAGACCCAGGCCTCGCCAACGACTTCAGGAAGCCCGCGGTTGCCCGAGCGAGGATCATCAGGAGGAATCACTCTCTCTAGCCAATCTCGCGGACCAACCTCATCTTCCCAGGTATTCATGGACGACTTGATCCAGGCTTCCGAGCCTGATTCGGTGTTTGGCCCTTCGACGCACAAGCCGACGAAGACGATGACTTCCTCATAGCTCGATCGGGCGAAGCTAATTCGCGATCGCGCCCGGCCGTCCACTTGACAGATCTGGCGCTCGTCAGGCCGCCATAGGTCAAGGTCGGCCTGCATGATCAAATCGAGGGTTGGGAAGGCTGTTCCTTCGGGAATCCAATCGAAAGAGTGGAGCGTCGATCGAAGACTCTCCAGCCTCTCGATCGAGTCACGTTCCAGTTCCCTGGGCGTCCAGCCGAGGAAGACGATAACTCGGAAGAGAGTCATGTCGCGGATTGCCCGGACAGTGTTAACGCTCATGGCCGTTTTCACTCGAAATTGGTTTGGCGTCCTCCTTTTGCCCCTCCGGCTGAGCGCGTTCCTGCTTCCGCGCAATCGAGCGGTTCTGGATCTCGTCGCGGAGTTGCCTCAGTTCCTCTATGCCGTCCCAGTCCCTGCCGTCGACCTTCTTGTGTCCGTATGCCGGAGCGTGATGGTAGAGGACCGAGTCAATCAGAGCGATGAGGCCATCCAGGCCTGCAGACTCATCACCAGACTCAATGGCTGTGATCCAATCTGCAAGGCGAACTTCAGGCTTAGGTTTGGGCAACGGCAGCATCCTTCCAAGGAATAAGCGGCTCGGGCGACCCGAAGACTGCAAAGGCGGCCCAATAGACGGGGTGGGCGAATGGACAATCGCCCTCAAGCCCGTCGAAGGATATTGCCAAGCTATTCGCTGGCTTCTTGCCAAGATTCCGCGTAACCCAAAATTCCTCGACCTCAGCGCGAGTCAGTCGAGCGAGCCAGTGTTGGGCATCACGGAGGGCCTCGGTAATCCAGTGACCCTTGCCAAGGCTTTCGATCATGCGGACCATCAACAGAGCCGTGGCTCGCTCATCGGTAGGCCAAAGCGAGCCGACCACAGACTTGGCCCCGGCCACTATAAACCCTGTAGGCAAACCGAGATAACCGTCGCCCTCGCCGGCCCCAAGGCCAGTCTCGCACGCAGAGAGGATCACAAGCCGCGCCACCTCCAATCGCATCCGATCGAGTAGGTCACCGAGGGTCAACACGCCATCGTGCAAGAGGAGGGCCGAGGCCCTCGGATCACTGAATCCGAACGAACCATGACATGAAAGATAGGCTGTGGGATGGTCTTTTAGCGCCGCCATTACCGCCGCTAGCGTCGCGGCCGAGCCGAGGAGTCGGGTTAATCCAGTCGTCGAATCGGCTTTGGTGAGGACCTTCTCAATGGCGTCGAGTTCCCATTCGCCGAGGGCAAGCCGATTGGACGGGTCGGTTGCCATCCCCAGGAGCGGTGCCCATTCTAATCTCGACCGCTCGAAACAGCGGCGCAGGACCCAGGCCGACGGAGAATAGTGAACCGTGATCCCATCTTCGACTAGGTAGCGAACCTCATCCCCGTCCTTTCGAGTCGCAGCGTGAAGCGGAAGCACCCCCAGCCACCCAGGGACAATCAAGGACAGCGAATTCATTTCCGGAAGCAATGCCGTCAGGATCGGCTCCATTATGGCCGATCCTAGTTCGGCAAGGAGTAAATTAATCTCATCGCCAAAGGCGTCCCACCGAGCCTGTGGGGCACCTGGCGATGGATAAGCGTTAAACCACCCTACCCTCACGATAGCGTCCGCCGAACCCATTAACCATTCGCGGACATGAGAATCGTTCAGCTGCGGAAGTTCCACGACGATCATTTCACGATCGGGCGGAATCAGAAACGCGCGTCCCACTTCATCCGACGATGCAACCCAGAGGAATACCAGGGTACTTCCAAGCTTCCGTGCGAACTCGGACATCTGCCGAGAGTCGGGTGGCTGGGCAAGAGCGAAGAAATCTGGGTCGTCCTGGCGAATCTGGTCTTCAAGAGCGGCGAGTTCCGACCTTACCTCATTCCGCTGACGAGCCAACTCGCGGCGACGTTCCGGATCAAAGTAGGGCTGATTCGCATCTGTCCCGTCACGGGTAAGTACTGCTTCCAACTCCTCCAGTCGTCTTCGGAGCACTCGATAACGAGTTGCTTGGTTGGGATCGATTGCCGGTACACTGTCCTCGGTGTGCAGCAGGTCAAGCAATGAACGAGCTGTACCACGCTCGAGATAGGCTAATGCCGACGACATATCCCCACATCGCAAGCAAGCCTCGACAAGCTTCTGGAATAAGTGATGTTGCCCGTTGCTCCAATTCCGGCGATCCGTAATCGCCGTTGCACCCGCCCGAACGCGATCCGAGCATTCGACCGCCCGCGAGTAAGCGGCTCGGGAAGCAGGCCATCTCTCTCGAAGAGCCTCGAGGTCTCCCAGATCTCCGAAGGCCTGACATGCGCGAATCCAAGACCCTATTTCTTCAAAATATCCGGATGCTTCTCCCTGCAGCCTCGATGAAGTGTCTAGATTCTGTTCGGCTTCGTCGCCTAATTGGGCCAGCAACTGCAAACCCTTAGCGCGGTTCATTCGGCAATTGGCGGCATATGGGCCCTCTAGATCTTCCAACGCCTCGGCGTAGATAGTGTCGGCGCGACGGAGGTTGGCCACGGCTTCCTCTCCCATACGGGCCAGCGCCTGCAGGCCATTGGCGAGATTCATCTGACAGTTGGCGGAGGTGTGTCCGACCAGGCCATCCAACGCTGCGGCGTATAGGGCATTGGCGCGGTAGAGGTTGGCTACAGTGTCCTCGCCCTGATCCGCAAGCGACTGCAAGCAGTTGGCGTGGTTCATCCGACAACCGGCGGCAGCGGGCCCCTCCAAACTTTTCAACGCCTCGACGAACAAGGCATCGGCGTGGAGGAGGTTGGCCACTGCGTCCTCGCCCAAACGGGCCAGAGAGTTAAGAGCATTGCCGCGGTTCATCAGGCAGACGGCAGCGTCGGCCCCCTTCAGGCCATTCGACGCCTCGGCATACAGGGCGTCGGCAAGATGGAAGTTGGCCACGGTGTCCTTGCCCAGTTCGGCCAGCATCGTCAGGCCGTTCGCGCGATTAATCCGACAGCGGGCGGCGAAGACCCCCTCCAAGCCTAGAGACGCCTCGGCGTAAAGGGCGTCAGCGCGGCGGAGGTTCGCCACTGAGTCCTCACCCAAACGGGCCAACGACAACAGAACGTTGCCGCGGTTCATTAAGCAATTGGCGGCGTCAGCCCCCTCCAGACTTTTCAATGCCTCGACGAAGAGGCCATCGGCGTAATGGAGGTTGGCCACTGAGGCTATGCCCAGTTCGGCCAATGACCTAAGGCCGTTGGCGCGGTTCATCAGACAGCGTGCAGCGGCGGCTCCATACAAACGCTTGAATGCCTCGGCGTAGAGGGCGTCGGCACGGCAGAGGTTCGCTACGGCTTCCTCGCCTAAATGGGCTAGCGACTTCAGACAGTTGGCGTTGTTCGTCTGGCAGACGGCAACAAAGTGCTCCTCCAAGCCCTCAGACGCCTCGGCGTAGAGGGCGTCGGCGCGGCGGAGGTTCGCTACGGCTTCCTCGCCCAATTGGGCAAGCGACTGCAGGCCATTGGCTCGGTTCATCAAGCAGACGGCGACTACGGGTCCGTCAAGGCCCTCCAACCCGTCGGCAAACAGGGTATCAGCAAGGCGGAGGTTGGCCACCACATCATCTCCCAGTTGGGCCAACAACTGCAGGCCGTTGGCGCGATTCATCCGACAACCAGCAGCGGCAGGTCCATCCAGACCTCTCTCAGCCTCCTTAAACAACGCCAAGCTGCGAGTGATGTTAATTCGCGGATCTTGTTGCCATTCTTCAACAAGTTCGATACCACAGGACAGGAGAAGTCCAGAACGTGATTTATTGGGAAAGTTGGCCATAATATTTTCATGAACACTTCTCAATTCATTCGCAGATATTGCAACCAGCCTTTGATCTTCTGGGTCATCCATGTTCTCCGCGAGTTTTTCCATGGCCTCGGGGAACTCGGGAAGGATTAAAATCGGGTACTCTTGCAGAACTTCGAGTACGTGGTCGCCCGAATAACTCATGAATGCCTCCGCAGCTTCTACGCCGCGGCAGACATTGAGCCAGTAAACAGGAGGAACAGCTTCGGAAATCTCGGGCACTGGTCGGGCTCCATCTCGAGGCGAACTCCAAGATTTGGACGCCTCAGATGTTTATATTATCGCGACCAAGAAATGCGAGCAAGGCAGCTCAAATGTCGGATAAACCTCGACCTGTGCGCGAACGGGGTTAAATATGCCAAGAGGCAGATTTCGAAGCTTTGGAGGACAAATCTACATTTCAGTTCAAATAAAAATTTTTCCCCGCAATCGATCTATGTCGATCAAGACATAGATCGATCGTGGAACAGTTTGTTTCTGAATTTTCTCGAGTCGTAACCCTTAGCTTCGTTTGTCTCAGAACCTCGGTGGAAGGTACAATCCTCGACAATTCACATGCCATCGAAGAACTGAATCAGCTGTTCCACCCAACCTGACTCGGCAAAATCACAAGCCCAAAAAGCCCCGGGCCCTCATCAGCTCAAGAATCTTCGTGACGCTCTCCTCGACGCTGATCTGATCGGTCTGGAGGACCAGATCGGGGGTCTTGGGCTCCTCGAAGGCGGCGGTGACGCCGGGCATCTGGGCGATCTTGCCTTCGTCGGCGAGGCGGTAGGCGCCGGATTGGTCGCGCTGGCGGAGGACTTCCATCGGGGCGGTGCAGTAGACCTCGAGGATCCGGTCGCGGCCTATGAGCTGCTTGGCCTTCTCGCGGACGGCCTCGTGCGGGGCGACGAACGCGGCGACGGTGATCACGCCGGCGTCGTTCATCAGCTTGGCCACCTCGGCCGAGCGGCGGAGGTTCTCGGAGCGGTCGTCGGCCGTGAAGCCGAGGTCCCGGTTCAGGCCTTGACGCATGTTCTGGCCGTAGAGGACCGTCACGAGCCGGCCCTCGTCCCAGAGCCGACGCTCCAGGCCATACGCGATCCGGCTCTTGCCGCTGCCCGTCAGGCCGACGAGGAGGACCGTCACCGGGATCTGGCCGTAACGCTGCTCGCGCTCGGACGGCTCGACGAGGCTGTCGCGCGTCTTGAGCCGCTCGAGAGGCCCGGTCCCCCAGGAGTCGCCGGGGCCTCGGCCGCTGCCGGCCTCCATGATCATGCCCGCGCCGACGGTGTTGTTCGACAGGCGGTCGATCAGGATGAACGCGCCCGTCGCCGCGTTCGTGCGGTAGGGGTCGCACGCCAACGCCTGCGTCAGGCTGAGCTGCACGTGCCCGACCTCGTTCAGGTTCAGGCGGGCGATGTCGCGGTGCTCGAGTGTGTTGACGTCGACGCCGTAGCGGAAGGCCGCGACCTCGGCCGAGACCGACCTCGTCGTGTGCTTCAACGTGTAAGAGCGGCCGGGGACGAACGGCTGCTCGGCCATCCAGACGACCATCGCCTCGATCTGGCTGCTGACCTGCGGCGGGTTGTCCGGCTTGACGAGCATGTCGCCGCGGCTGACGTCCACCTCGTCGGCCAGCGTGACCGTGACGGCCTGGGGGGCGAAGGCCTCGTCGAGCTCGCCGTCATAGGTGACGATCGACTTGACCTTGCTCTTCTTGCCCGAGGGGAGGACCATCACCTCGTCCCCCTTGCGGAGGATGCCCGAGGCCACCGTGCCGGCGAAGCCGCGGAAGTCGAGGTTGGGGCGGATCACGTACTGCACCGGGAACCGCAGGTCGGTCAGGTTGCGGTCGCTGGCGATGTGGACCGTCTCCAGGTGATCCAGGAGCGACGGCCCCTGATACCAGGGCATCGCCTCGCTCTTGGAGGCGACGTTGTCCCCCTTGAGCGCCGACATCGGGATGAAGGTGATGTCGCGGAGGTCGAGCTTGGCGACGAACCCCGTGTACTCGTCCTTGATCCGCTCGAAGACCTCGCGCGAGTGGCCGACGAGGTCCATCTTGTTGATCGCGACGACGACGTGCCGGATCCCCAAAAGCGAGACGATGAACGAGTGCCTGCGCGTCTGGGTCTGGACGCCGTGGCGGGCGTCGATGAGGATCACCGCGAGCTGGCAGGTCGAGGCCCCCGTGGCCATGTTGCGGGTGTACTGCTCGTGCCCGGGGGTGTCGGCGATGATGAACTTGCGGCGGTCGGTCGAGAAGTAGCGGTAGGCGACGTCGATGGTGATCCCCTGCTCCCGCTCGGCCTTGAGGCCGTCGGTCAGCAGGGCGAGGTCGATCTCGCCGGCGCCGGTGGTGCCGACTTTCTCGCTGTCGCGCTTGACGGCGGCGAGCTGGTCCTCATAGATCATCTTCGTGTCGTGCAGGAGCCGCCCGATGAGGGTGCTCTTGCCGTCGTCGACGCTGCCGCAGGTGAGGAAGCGCAGCAGTTCCTTCTTCTGGTGGCGGGCGAGGTAGGCGTGGATGTCTTCCTGACTCAGGTCAACGGCTTGCATCTCAGAAATACCCCTCGCGCTTCTTCTGCTCCATCGAACCGGCCTCGTCGTGGTCGATGACCCGGCCTTGCCGCTCGGAGTTCTTGGCGAGGAGCATCTCCTCGATGATCTCCGGCAGCGTCGTCGCGGTGCTCTCGATCGCCCCCGTCAGCGGGTAGCAGCCGAGCGTCCGGAACCGGACCCGCTTCATCATCGGCTCTTCGCCGGGGTGGAGCGGCATCCGCTCGTCATCCACCATGATGAGGGTGCCGTCGCGCTCGACGACCGGGCGGACGTCGGCGAAGTAGAGCGGCACGATGGGGATGTTTTCCAGGTGGATGTACTGCCAGACGTCCAGCTCGGTCCAGTTGCTCAGGGGGAAGGCGCGGATGCTCTCCCCCTTGTTCACCTTGCAGTTGTACAGGTTCCAGAGCTCGGGGCGCTGGTTCTTCGGGTCCCACTGGTGGAGCCGGTCGCGGAAGCTGTAGACGCGCTCCTTGGCCCGGCTCTTCTCTTCATCCCGGCGGGCGCCGCCGAAGGCCGCGTCGAACTGGTAGTGGTTCAGCGCCTGCTTGAGCGCCGCGGTCTTCATGATGTCGGTGTGTTTCTTCGAGCCGTGGTCGAAGGGGTTGATGTTCTGCGCCTTCCCCTCGGGGTTGATCCAGACCTTGAGGTCCAACCCCTGCTCGCGACAGTAGTTGTCGCGGAACTCGACCATCTGGCGGAACTTCCAGGTCGTGTCGACGTGGAGCAGCGGGAACGGCAGCCGTCCCGGGTGGAACGCCTTCTGCGCCAGCCGGAGCATCACGGCCGAGTCCTTGCCGATCGAGTACAGCATCACCGGCCGCTCGAACTCGGCGGCGACCTCGCGGATGATGTGGATACTCTCCGCCTCGAGCACTCGCAAATGCGTCAGATTGTAGCTACTGCTGATCATCCGTCCTCCAATTTGGCCGCTTCTCCTCGATTATAGGGAATTCGGTCCTCTCTCGGGTAGTGGGGAACCCCGCGGCCCGACCTCGAGCGGCCACACCATCACCCATGTTTGCCAGGTTTACCTATCTTACAAGTGAGATGTGGGAGCCCCGGCGTCTCCGGAACCCGGCTCCCGGAAATGGCTTCGGAGCAGTTGATTCTCATTCATCCATACTTCACGACTCGCCATGTCCGGCGCGAGGGCAAATCTCGATGGCCGCGGGCGTTGGGTGTTTCCCGCGATGGGTTTAGGGCGTGAATGAGGGGTCTCGATTTGACTTCGCCTTGCACGCGGTCGGCTCGTTTTGCTATGAATACTGCGACCCCGGAAGGTTCCTCCGCGGGACTTGATTAACACCATCGGCCAACACCATCTCGTCGAGGGGCGCTGCGACGGTACGCGGAAGGCGTGCCTGCCAGGCTCGTTGGGGTGGATCAAAACTCGTGCAACGGCGCCCGTTCATCGTTATTGGAGACTTTGAACGTGTCGACTGTTGCGCAGAAGCCCGCCACGAAGGATTACCACGTCGCCGATATCTCGCTGGCCGGCTGGGGCCGCCGCGAGATCGCGATCGCCGAGACCGAGATGCCGGGCCTGATGGCCATCCGCGAGGAATACGCCTCGCGGCAGCCCCTCAAGGGGGCCCGGATCACCGGCTCGCTGCACATGACGATCCAGACGGCCGTCCTGATCGAGACGCTCAAGGCCCTCGGGGCCGAGGTCCGCTGGGCCTCCTGCAACATCTTCTCGACCCAGGACCACGCCGCCGCGGCCATCGCCGACGCGGGCATCCCCGTCTTCGCCTACAAGGGCGAGTCGCTCAAGGAATACTGGGACTACACGCACAGGATCTTCGAGTGGGCCGACGGCGGGCACTCGAACATGATCCTCGATGACGGCGGCGACGCCACCCTGCTGCTCCACCTCGGCGCCCGCGCCGAGGCCGACATCAAGGTGCTCGACAGCCCGGGCAGCGAGGAAGAGCGGATCCTCTTCGCCGCCATCAAGGAGCGGATCGCCAAGCAGCCGGGCTGGTACGCGAAGAACCTCGCCGCCGTGAAAGGCGTCACCGAGGAGACGACCACCGGCGTGCATCGGCTCTACCAGATGCACAAGCGCGGCGAGCTGAAGTTCCCCGCCATCAACGTCAACGACTCGGTCACGAAGTCGAAGTTCGACAACCTGTACGGCTGCCGCGAGTCGCTGGTCGACGGCATCAAGCGCGCCACCGACGTGATGATCGCCGGCAAGGTCGCGGTCGTCTGCGGCTACGGCGACGTCGGCAAGGGCTCGGCCCAGGCCCTGCGGGCCCTCTCGGCCCAGGTCTGGATCACCGAGATCGACCCCATCTGCGCCCTCCAGGCGGCGATGGAAGGTTACCGCGTCGTCACCCTGGATTACGCCTGCGACAAGGCCGACATCTTCGTGACGACCACGGGCAACTTCAAGGTCATCCGTCACGACCACATGGCCAAGATGAAGGATCAGGCCATCGTCTGCAACATCGGCCACTTCGACAACGAGATCGACGTCGCCTCGCTGGAAGACTACCCCTGGGAGGAGATCAAGCCCCAGGTCGACCACGTCATCTTCCCGGACGGCAAGCGGATCATCCTGCTGGCCAAGGGCCGGCTCGTGAACCTCGGCTGCGGCACCGGCCACCCGTCGTACGTGATGAGCTCGTCGTTCGCCAACCAGGTCCTCGCCCAGATCGAGCTCTGGCAGGACAACGCCAAGTACCCGGTCGGCGTCTACGTCCTGCCCAAGAAGCTGGACGAGCACGTCGCCCGCCTGCAGCTCAAGAAGCTGAACGTCCAGCTCACCGAGCTCACCCCCGAGCAGGCCGCCTACATCAACGTCCCCAAGGAAGGCCCCTACAAGTCGGATCACTACCGCTATTGATCGGATGACTTGTCAATTCGGCCGATCCAACGGCGGCGGGGGCCATGTGCTCCCCGCCGCTTCTTTTTTTGGCATGGATGTTCACTCGAGATGAGACTCGAGCGACTCCGCCATCATCACGAGCTCGGTTCCGAACTCGTGGTCGGGGCGTCGAGCGAGGGGTCGTCGACCGGCTCGTTGGGGTGCTGCTCGACGGCCCCCTGGCGCTGCAGATAGCCGGCGAGGAGCCAGCAGGCGGCGGCCCATGCGGCCCCGGCAGCCCAGCCGGCGAGCACGTCGGTCGGGTAGTGGACCCCGAGGTAGACGCGGCTCGCACCGACGAGCAGGGTCAGGAGCGTCGCCAGCGTGAGGTAATAGACCTTGAGCCGATGGTGATCCGTGAGCCTCGCCAGCAGCAGGCCGAGCGTCAGGTAGACCCCCGCCGCGTTCATGCTATGCCCGCTCGGGAAGCTCGAGTTTTCCGCGCGCATCAGGTGGAGCAAGAGGTCGGGCCTCGGGCGGTCGAAGAACGACTTGAGCAGGATGTTCAGGAGCTGCCCCCCGATCGCCGAGCCCAGGATCAGCCACATCGCATGGTAGGTCCGGCAGAGCCAGAGGTACACGACCACGGCGGTCGTCACGATCAGGAGCACCGGGAACCCGCCCAGCGCCGTGAGGTCGCGGATGTTCTCCTGCAGCCAGATCGGGCCCAGCGGCTTCGACGGATCCGACTGCTGGCGCAAGGCCCGCAGGGTCCAGTCGTCGAGTCGTTGCGAGGTCCCCCCGACGACCCGGTCCGCGACCTCGACGAAGATCCCCGAGAAGATCAGGACGGCCAGCACCGCCGACAGCACGAGGTAGTCCGTCCGTCGGATCCGGTCGACCCCGCTCCGGGCGAGTTGGAAGATTCGCGATCGCATGGGCCCTGCACTTCGTCGGGTTCGTTTCGATCGGGGTCATTCGTTCGGGATTTCGCCGCAAGCCCGGTGCCGGGCCGGCTCCTTCTTGCTGATTGGCCCACACCCGGATGACAACCTCCGACAAACGTGATACGAATGAGCCGCGGCGACAGGTCCGAATCCGACCACTCTCAAGAAGATCCGAGCGGGGAAGCAGACCTCGACCCCTCGTCGTTCCTGGGATCACGAATCGGCTCAGGAAACGGTGGACGTATTGCGTCTGCGCTCTCGTCGCTGGACACCCCCGATTGTCCCAACAAGATCCATCCGACGACCGATGGCACTCGATCAGGCCTCGGGTCAGATGCGCATGCCGGCGATGAGGATGTCGACCAGGCGCTTGGCGCTCGCCTCCCAGCCGGGGGCGGAGCTGATGCCGGCGACTCCGGCCAGGGCGCGCAAGAGGTCAAGCGGCTCGATGTCGAGCCGGATCTCTCCTGCGGCAACCGCACGCTCGACGAGGAGGGCCATCGCCGACTTGATCTGCTCGCCGGACTCGGCATAAAGCTCGGACGTGCCGCAGACCATCGAGGCCAGGACCGGGGACATCACCTGCTTGGTGGCGATGTGATCGACGAACTGACGCAGCCAGGCCCGCAAGGCCTCGACGGGCGTATGCGTCTCCAGGAGCCTCGGCACGGAATCCAGCAATCCCTGCATCTCGGTCCGGTAGATCGCCTCGATCAGCTTGTCGCGCGTCGGGAAGTGGCGGTAGAGCGTCCCGATCCCCACGCCGGCCGCGCGGGCGATCGCCTCCATTCCCACCTCGGCCCCCTCCTCGCTGAACTTCGCCTTCGCCACCTCGACCAGCCTGGCGCGATTCCTCGCGGCGTCCGCACGCAGCGGGCGTGACGACTCGCGAGGCCCTTCTGCCTCCATCTTCCTCTCCCCTTGATAACCGGAGGCGTCCTCCGTATATTGATCCGGAGGCGTCCTCCGGTTGTATCTTAGGGCAAGTCCAGCGGTGGCGGCAATAGGCTGATCCGGCGGGGGCGACGTTGCGCGCCGACGCCGCTCAGGATGAACAAGCGAGGCGATGATGACCCGGCAATTCGATGCGACGTCGACGACGGAAGAAGTGCTCGAGGGGAAGGACCTGCGCGGGGTCCGCGCGCTGGTGACCGGCGTATCGGCCGGGCTGGGGATCGAGACGGCCCGGGCCCTCGCGGCGCACGGGGCCGACGTCGTGGGGGCGGCCCGCGACCTGGAGAAGGCGGGAAAGGCCACGGCCGAGGTCCGCGCCGCCGCGGAGGCGGGGGGCGGTTCCTTCGACCTCATCGAGCTAGACCTGGCATCCCTGGCGAGCGTCCGCTCCTGCGCCGATGCCCTGCTGTCGAGGGGCGAGCCGTTCGACCTCATCATCGCCAACGCGGGGGTGATGGCACCGCCCTATGGCCGCACGGTGGATGGGTTCGAGACGCAGATCGGCACGAACCACCTCGGCCACTTCGTGCTCGTCAACCGGATCGCGTCGCTGCTGAGGCCGGGCGGGCGGCTGGTGAGCCTGGCGTCCTCGGGGCATCGCTTCGGCGACGTCGACCTCGACGACCCGAACTTCGAGAAGACGACGTATGAGCCGTTCGTGGGCTACGGCCGCTCCAAGACGGCGAACATCCTCTTCGCGGTCGAGTTCGATCGTCGGCACAAGGCGCGGGGGATCCGAGCGACGGCCGTCCACCCGGGGGGCATCCAGACCGAGTTGGGGCGTCACCTCGACCCGGCCTGGATCCCGGGGATGCTCGAGAAGATGAACCAGGACCTCGCGGCGGAGGGCAAGCCCCCCTTCCAGTTCAAGACGATCCCGCAGGGCGCGGCGACGTCGGTCTGGTCGGGCGTGGTCGCCCCGGCCGACGAGGTGGGGGGCCAGTACTGCGAGAACTGCCACGTCGGCGTCGTCTTGCCCGACGACCGCCCGATCAGCGCCATCAGCGAAGGGGTGCGACGCTACGCACTCGATCCCGAGCGGGCCAAGGCGCTGTGGGCCAAGAGCGAGGAATGGGTGGGCGAACGCTTCTGATCCGAGCCCACTTCAGCCGAGCGAATCTGAGGAGCGGGGTTCGAGGATGAGCCCCGCTCGCACTTCCTGAAGGGATGAACGCCGCGGCGGTTACTTCTCGTCCTTCTCCCGCTTGGCCTCGATCTCCCAATCCCGCTTCTCTCCGCCGAATTCCGCGGCGCCCGTCCCCTTGAGCTGATCCCCGTCGACCGTCAGCTTGTATTCGATGGTGATGCTATCCTCCATCCCGCCGAGCTTCCGATCGGCGACGAAGGTCAGCGTGCCGTCCTTGAACTTCAGGTCCTTGAGCTTGGTCGCCTCCTGGTCGGGCCAGCTCATGGTGCCGGTGAGGTCGTCACCTTCTTTCTTGATCTTCAAGGTGGATGTGCGCTGCTGCCCGCCGATCTCGTACTCGCACTTCCAGGTCCCGACCGGGTCGGCCGCCTTGTCGTCCTTCGCGCTCGCCAGGCCGCAGAACCCGAGGACCAACGCCAACGAGAGGATCGCCTTCATGATCGACTCCGAGATCATGGCCTAAAGGGGGCCGCCCGACGTGGACAGCCACCCATTGCCGGCGGCGATTATATGCGAGCCGTCGGCGACTGTCAGGCGGCGGGAGGAGGATCCGATTGATCGTCTTCCCGAACGCCTCGCCTGCCGCCGACTCGCATCATCCGCCAGCCCAGGCCCGATGCCGCCGAGTCGTACCCAAGCTGGCAGCATCGATCACGCCTTGGAGTCACAATGTCACGTTAAGCGGATACCACCCTTCAGGCCCGATCATCATCTTGATCATGGTTGTCGACACTATCAGGAGTGACGTCATGATCCAATACGTCGCCAGGACAACACCCCAGGCTTCGAAGCCCGTCGACTTCAACCTCGGAATTCCCTGCACCGCCACCAGCATCCAACTCGTCAGGACCACGCAGCCCGTCACCGTGGCCCCGATCACGTTCACGACTTCCAGTACCGTCCCGCTCCATAATTTGTCCATGATCCACGGATGCGCATTCTGATCGACGACAGCCACCCCATAGCTCGTCAGCAGGAGAATCCCCAGCAATAACCAGCTCGCGCACGCGCAGGCGTTCCCCAAGATCCCATAATGCAAGCTCGCTGTTTTCCCGGCCTTCTTGCGGTTCAACCACGCGATTAATGCGATCGCGAAGCTCTGCGCGATCATACTGGGGGCGAGCCTCACGAACATGAATTTGATCGTATTCCCGTAAGCAATCAAGATCTCGGCAACCCACCTCGCATCCCTGGTGTTGAAAACAGAGGGCTTCCAAACCCACCATACGTTCCTCGCCCTCGCCAACGATAGGCTTATTGCGATCGCGGCGATGACGATCACCATATCCCGGAGGGTCAATTTCGTTATCCCCGCGTTTCGGGACTGCATTATTGATTCCACATTTCTAGAATTGATACTCCAACTTCAGAATCGGGCCCGATCCGCAGGGGGCCATGATCCTGCAAGTTGGCCGAGAGCCCGGCCCTCCCCGGATCCGAGATCCTCGTCATCTTTCAGCCAAGACCAACAGCGGGGCTCCTGTGGGCGGCATCGGCTTCATTCTCCGGCGATCGCCCGGCGTCCGCAACATCGCGCATGTCTCGCCGCGACGAGGGACCGGCCTCATGCGGAAGGCGAGTTACGGCTCGTGAGCCCGAGGGGGCTGGCGTCGACGCCCGCCGGGTGGGATGATCTCCTCGTGGTCGGACCTGTCGCAGCCTTGTGGTCGGGCCCGGGGTCGCGGTGACAAGGGCGGGATCCTCAGAAGAAGAGGTTCCCGGCTCGAAGGGGAATTCTTGCCATGTTCGAGACGTTGGACGGGGTCGAATGGGACGCGCTCGAAGACGCGTATGGCAAGGCCTCCGACATCCCGGACCTGCTCCGCTCGCTGGCGACTAGCCAGGACGAGGAAAGCCTCGAAGAGACCCTCGAGGACCTCGAAAGCCGGGTCTGCAACCAGGGTTGCATCAACGAGGCCTCTCCCTACGTCGTCCCCTTCCTCATCGAGCTGCTGAGTACGCCCGAGGTCGAGGCCAAGGAAGAGATCCTGGGACTCCTGACGGGCCTCGGAACCGCGAAATCCTATCTCGATGTCCACATCCGCAACGAGCCGGGGCCGGTGGCCGAGAAGTGGCGGGCCGAGCCCGACTTCGAAGAGAAAGTCGCCCGCGAGCAGGCCTGGGTCGAGGCGACCCGCCACGCGATCGAGGCCGGGCTCCCCACCTTCTTCGCGCTGCTCGAAGGCAACGAAGACGGCCTCCGCTACCCGGCCGCGAACCTGCTCGGGGCCCTCAAGACCTCGCCGGAACGCGTCTCCGCCGGCCTCCGCGAGGCCTTCGCCCGCGAGACCAGCGACGGCGTGCGCTGCGGCCTGCTGATGAGCCTGGGGGAAGTCGGTCGCGAGGAGGACGTGCCCTTCCTCCGCGAGATCCTCGCCGACGCCTCGGGGAGCGGCTCCGCGAAGTCGAAGGGTAGCCGGCCGCTCCGCTGGGGCTCGGCCATCGCGCTCGTCCGGATCCTCAAGGCCGACGCCCCCGCAGAGGCCGTCCGCGTCCTCGACGAGGCGTCGCTGGGGGGCTCCGAGCCCGAGCTCGACGAGGACGCCTGGGAAGGCCTGCCCGATGGAGAGCGCGAATCCGCCCGAGGCGCGATCTTCACCCTCTTCATGATGGGCCCCGACGCGGCCGTCCCCCGGATCGGCCGGGCCCTCGGCCGGCTCGATGTGGAAGATCTCGGCGACGCCCTGGAATTGCTCCTCGACCTCGCCTTCCCCGGCCACGATCGGACGACCGAGCCAACGCCGCCCCGGGAGCCCGGCTCGCTCACCCCCGCGCAGAAGGAGGCCCTCGCGGCGTTCGTCGCCTGCGACGACCTCTGGGATCCGGGCTGGCGGCTCGACGGGACACTGCGTTGGCTCGGCCTCCCCGACGAGCGGGGCAAGATCGAGGCCTTCATCGCCTGACGGGCTCCCCCCTCATCGCTTGAGGTCATCTGGACAGGCCCGCGAGTTTGGGCGAACCTCGGCGATGCGCGGTCAATAAGACGCTCGCTCGCGCGAATGCCGTGTGGATGCGAAGAGACGCGTGCATGCCTCGCGCCCGATGAGTCGACGTCGACCCGCATCGGAGGCGAAAATCGGCACGCATCCTCGTCGGGCTGAGAGAAGGGTTTTTCGCGATGAAGATCAGCTTCGCCTGCCCGTCGTGTGCGGCCTCGGGCTCCGTCGACGCGAGCCTCGTCGGCAGGCAGGTCCGCTGCAAGCATTGCAAGCACAAGTTCACCGTCCCCGACCCCGAGGTCCCCGGCTCGGGCTCGGAAGGGTACGACCTCGAGGGCGGGGCCGACTTCGCACCGGTTGCTCCTGCCGGCGTCGAGGGGTTCCGGCCGGCCGAGGGCAGGGTGTTCGTCCCGGCGCGAGGGGACGAAGATTCGGAGACCTTCTCGAGGCGCAAGGCCAGGCGCGAGGCCTCGTCGGCTCGGCCGACCCGGAAGGCGAACAAGCCGGCATTCCCCTGGAAACCGGTGCTGATCCGAGGGGGGCTCGGGCTCCTCGGGGCGATCATCGCCGTTGCGCTCTTCGCCCCGAATGGGATGGCCGTCGCGGCTTATATCCTGATTGGCCTCGGCGTGGTCATGATGTTCGCGAGTTGGCTGGCGGGGGCGTTCGGGGCATTCAGCGAGGATTTCATTTACGGATTCTTCTACGTCATCGTCCCCTTCTACGCCGCCTACTACGTCTTGAGCCGCTGGGAAGACCTCTGGATCTGGTTCGTGATCGCGGTCGTCGGCTCCGGGTTCATCCTGCTCGCGAATGAGATGCTCGGCTGGGCGGGCGCGCACGCCTGACCCCGGCGGGTTCGCCGGAAATCGCACGGCTGCGCCCGGGAATTGCTGGGCGTATTCGAATCGCGAGGCGCTCGTTCCTGAAGGGAGCGGCACCTTCGCGGCCGATCCCCGGCGTGACGCCACGACTCGACCCGAGACGCTACGAGGGACCCCATGAAGGCCGACGCCACCATCCAGTTCGTCCTCAACGGCGAGCGCAGGCGGGTCACGACCGACCCCGACCGCGTCTTGCTGGAGATCCTCCGCGAGGACTTGCAGCTCACCGGCACGAAGTACGGCTGCGGCGAGCGCCAGTGCGGCGCCTGCTCGGTCCTCGTCGACGGCCAGCGGGCCTTCGCCTGCCGGACGCCCGCCTCGAGCGTCGAGGGAAAGGCCGTCACCACCATCGAGGGCCTCGCCCAGGGGGACGACCTCCACCCCGTCCAGGAGGCCTTCCTCGCCGAGCAGGCCTACCAGTGCGGTTACTGCACGGCCGGGATGATCATGACGGCCGTCGCCCTCCTGAAGGAAAAGCCGCAGCCCACCGACCGCGAGATCGTCGACGGCTTGAACCGGAATATCTGCCGATGTTGCAGCTATCCCCAGATCGTCCAGGCCGTGAAGCTTGCGGCGGCCTCCGCCAAGGGGAGGGCCTGAGCCATGACCCCCAGACGATATTTTGAGATGCAGCCGGCCGTACTCGCGGGCCTCGCGCCCGACTATGACGAATCCTTCGACCGGGTCGAATTCCATTTCAACGCCGAGACGAGCCGCCGCGGCTTCTTCGAAATCCTCGGCGCGGGGCTGATCATCGCCGTCGCCGCCGACACCCTCGCGGCCCAGCAGCCGGGTGAGACGCGTAGACGCAGCGGTGGAGGCGGTCGCGGCGGCATGGGGCGAGGCGCCACGAACCTGGCGGCCCGGCTCCACATCGGCAAGGACGGCGTCGTCACGGTGATGACCGGCAAGGTCGAGTGCGGCCAGGGGGCTCGGGCCGAGCTGACCCAGGCCGCCGCCGAGGAGCTTCGCCTCGACCCCGCTCAGATCCGCCTCATCATGGCCGACACGGGCCTCGTCCCCGACGACGGCGGGACCTTCGGCAGCCGCTCCACGCCCAGCACCGTCCCGGAGATCCGCATGGGTTGCGCGGCGGCCCGGCAACTCCTCGCATCCTTGGCCGCGAAGCGATGGGGGGTTGGAGCCGAAAAGCTCGAGGTCCGCGACGGCAAGATCTTCGACGAGGACTCGAAGCGTACGCTCGCGTATGGCGACCTCGCCACCGGCGACGACTTCCGGCATTCGTCCGCGGAGGGCGTCCCGCGCGACGTCGTCCTGACGTATGTGAAGGACTGGAAGGTCCTGGGCACGTCGTTCCCCCGGCCCAACGGCCGCGAGATCGTGACCGGGGCGCATCGCTACCCGTCGGATCAGGTCCGCCCGGGGATGCTCTACGGCAAGGTCCTGCGCCGGCCCTCCTACGGGGCGAAGCTCGTCTCCATCGACCTCGGCCCGGCGGAGGAAATCAAGGACGTGATCGTCGTCCGCGACGGGGATTTCGTCGGGGTCGCGGCTCCGACGACCTTCCAGGCCGAGGAGGCGCTCGACGCCCTCGCCGACGCGGCCCAATGGGAGGACGCCCCGCATCCGTCGAGCGACGAGCTATTCGGCTACCTCCGCGAGCACGCCGAGGGGGGCGTCCCCAGGAACCCCTTCGCCGCGCAGGTCGAGAAGGCTAGCAGGTCTTTACGCCGGAGCTACCACGTCCCTTACGTCCAGCACGCCCCGATGGAGCCGAGGGCCGCACTCGCCGAGTGGGAAGACGGCAAGCTCACCGTCTGGACGGCGAGCCAGGTCCCCTTCGGCGTCCGCGGCGAGTTGGTGCGGGCCTTCGGGGTCTCCGAGGATAAGGTCCGGGTCATCATCCCCGACTTCGGCGGCGGCTTCGGGGGCAAGCACTCGGGCGAGTGCGCGGTCGAGGCCGCCCGGCTGGCGAAGGGGGCGGGCAAGCCGGTGCAGCTGCGGTGGACCCGCGCCGAGGAGTTCACCTGGGCCCAGTTCCGCCCCGCCGGGCTCATCGAGGCCGAGGCCAGCCTCGACGACGCCGGCTCCCTGGCGACCTGGCACTTCCTCAACATCAACTCGGGCGGCCAGGAGGTCCAGACCCCCTACCGCGTCCCCCGCGCCGAGGCGAAGTTCATCCAGTCCAGGCCTCCCCTGCGTCACGGCTCGTATCGGGCCCTCGCGGCGACCGCCAACACGTTCGCACGCGAAAGCTTCATGGATGAGATGGCCACCCTCGCCGGCCGCGACCCGCTCGAATTCCGGCTCGCGCACCTCGAACCCGGGCGGCTCCGCGACGTCCTCGCGGAGGCCGCCGCGCGCTTCGGCTGGGATCAACGCATCAAGAAACGCGAGCCGAACGTCGGCGTGGGCCTCGCCTGCGGGACGGACAAGGGCTCGTTCGTCGCCGCCTGCGTCGAGGTCCGGGTCGACCCGGAGCGCCGCTCGGTCGAGGTCCAGCACATCTGCCAGGCGTACGACTGCGGCAAGATCCTGAACCCGGGCAATCTGCTCTCGCAAGTGCGCGGAGGGATCATCATGGGCCTCGGCCCCGCGCTCCACGAGGCGATGCGGTTCCGGGGGGGCAAGATGCTCAACGCCTCGTTCGCCCGCTACCGGGTGCCGAGGTTCGCGGACGTCCCCGCGCTCGACATCCACCTGATGGACCACCCCGAGCACCCCTCCGTCGGCGCGGGGGAGACCCCCTTGATCGCCGTCGCCCCGGCGATCGCCAACGCCGTCTTCGCCGCCGCGGGCGTCCGCGTCCGCGAGATGCCCATCCAGTTGCCTGAGCCCGCCAAGCCTGCCTGAGCCTCCGAGAGGTCGCCCGGAATCGCCGCGAGGCCGGCAGGGGATCGGCGGGAGGGCCCGGCAAGTCCGCCGGGCCCGCAAGCCGCGGCCACGTCGATGAAAGCCCATGGGGATACGCGAGGCGTGCTACGGCCGAGCCCGCTTGAGATCAAGTTACGATTTCTTATTTGAGGCAAGATTGTGTTGAAAAACAACAAGCTTTCGCCTATCGTCTCCGGCATCGGATCGATCCGTCAAACGGTGCCGGAGTCCTTGCATGAGGGACCACGTCGAAGAACTCAAGGAGGCCTACGCGGCCTGGCACGAGACGAAGGGGGAGAGCGTGGACGTCTGGCTCGCCCTCATGGACGAGGATATCGTCCTCCGCTCGCTGGCCGAGGGGGGCGAGGGGATGGAGTTCTCCTCCACGCGCCGGGGGCTGGCCGAGGCCCGTCGCTATTTCTCCGAGTTGCGGGATCAGTGGGCCTTGATCTCCTTCATCGGCGACGAGTTCATCGTGCAGGATGACCGCGTCGTCGTCCTCGGCCAGGGCGTCTGGCGATCCCGGCGCACCGGCAAGATCGCCGACACCCCCCTCGCCCACTTCTGGAAGTTCCGCGCCGGCAAGGCGATTGAATACTACGAGTTCTACGACACCGCCCGCGCCTTCGCCGCCGCCCTGCCCGACTAACGCCAAGTGCTGTGGTACACGGCCGAACCGGGCACACGGCCCCTGTGAAATCCGCACTCACACCGGATTTTCTCCGGCCGGGGCTCCAGGGGAAGCCAGGGGCGTGCGGCGGCGAAGCGGTAGGCTTCGGCCACGGCGTCGCTCCAGTGCGCCCGATCCATCAGGTCGTCGTCCTGCCCCGATGGCTGGGGATTCGAATTCAACCAGGCGGTCTCCAATCGATTGGCGGCCCGGCCGTACTCGAGCGCCCCGGCCTCGAGCCGCAACATCCTGCGCCGAAGCCCGACGCCCGTCCCCAGCAAAATCGCGAAGACCGCGATCGCAATCATCATCGTCTTCAGCCGCAGCCTTAGCATAGGGTTTGGCTCCCATCGAAGCGACCTGGCACCCAGCAAGGGACCGCCTGAATCTCCAAGTGAAAGCATAATTGTAACACCGATGCCGTCCCGCGTCATCGAGCCGTGAGAGGGCGATCGGATGGGGGTGGCGTCCAGGAGGTTTCCCGCCGCGCGTCCCTCTAACACCGAGTTCCCCCGAGTCCCCTCCTTTGTCGATCCCAATGGCTGCCACTTGACAAGTGGAACAGAGTTCCGAATATTACCGGAACACGGTTCCGCCTGGCATCCGTCTCCAGACGGCCTGGCGGCGTCGGGCACATTTCTGGAAGAGAGGACCATGCCATGCAGGACAAACCCGTCGCCCTGGTCACGGGGGCCAATCAGGGGATCGGCCTCCAGATCGCGAAGGATCTCGCGGCGCACGGCTTCACCGTTCTCGTCGGGTCGCGAAACCTCGAGCGTGGGGAGGAGGCGGCCAGGACGATCGACGGAGACGCCCACTCGCTCCGGCTCGACGTGACGGACCTGGCCTCGATCTCCGCCGCGGCGGAGCGCATCCGAGGCGAATTTGGTCGCCTCGACGTGCTGGTCAACAACGCGGCCATCTCGAACACGGGCAGGGCGACCGGGATGACCGTCGAGGAGTACGCCAGGACGAGCGCCGCGAGCAACGCGTCTCTCGATGAAGTGCGCGCGATCTGGGAGACGAATGTGTTCGGCGTCCTCGCCGTCTACCAGGCGATGCTACCGCTGCTCCGCGAGGCGCCGGCGGCCCGCATCGTCAATGTATCGAGCGGCGTCGGCTCCCTGACCAGGGTGTCGGAGCCGAGCTACCCATACCGCTCGATCTTCGGTCCCGGCTATGCGGCCTCCAAGACGGCCCTCAACGCGATGACGCTTGCCATGGCGATCGAGTTGGAGTCGACCGGCATCAAGGTCAACGCCGCCTGCCCGGGCCACACCAGGACGAATCTCAACAACTATTCGGGCACGCAGACCGTCGAGGAAGGCGCCCGCGAGCCCGTGCGACTCGCGATGCTGGGCCCCGACGGCCCGACGGGCACGTTCTCGAACTCAGCCGGACCGCTCCCGTGGTGAAGTTGTCTCGTTCGGGTGATCGACCACGATTCGACGCGAGATGACGACTCCACGCGCTACCTCGCACCCTCGCGTCTTCCCCGTCCCCCTCGGCCGCATGGGACCGTCGGGCGGGCCAATTCGGAGGCCCGCCTGCTCCATCCCGCTCCTCAATGCCCAGGGCTCGGGGCACACAAACGGTCCCACCCCTAGGCCGTGATCGGGCGGCTTCGGCGCACGCCCGTCACTTGGCCAGGAGCGCCTTGGCCCGGTCGGACGAGGCGTTCTGCTTGGGGTCGAGGAGGAGGGCCTCGGCGTCGGCGCCGAGGTCGCCGCGCTTGAGGCGGCCGGATTCGAGGGCGTCGAGGAGGGCCGTGCGGCGGAGATCATTGCGCAAGAGGGCTTCGATGACGAAGGCCCGATTGCCGTCGGAATAGGAGTCGAAGCCGGAGAGCAAGGCCTGGGGGACGGACAGCGAGGGGATGTCCCCCAAGGCGCAGATGGCGCCTTGCTGGAGTTCGGGGTGGGTCCCCTTGAGGAGGTAGCGGAAGAGCTGGGCGCCGCGGTGATCCCACGACTGGACGCCGAGCATCCGGAGGGCGTCGTAGCGCGTGCCGATATTGACGGCGGTGTCGTCGGCCATGGCCGAGGCCAGGTTGATGGCGTGCTTCCAACGCTTGAGCACGTCGGGATGTTTGATGAGGATCGCGTCGAGCCGCTCGGCCGGCCAGACGTTGACGAGGGTCAGGCCGTTGATGATCCCGCCCCCGACGACGACGGCCTGCCAGTCCCTCAGCGGTGACGGCTCGTCGGGGAGGGTGGCTTTCAGGATCCGGAGCATCTCCGCCTCGTCGTTGCGGCGGCCGGCGGCGATCGCCACGCGCCAGATCCAGGGGATCCGGCGGTATTCCTCCTTCGGGTCGGGGCCGAGGCCGCGGGCCATCGTCGCGATCAGCTCGGCGGAGAGGTCGACGTGCTTCTCGACGGCGGCCAGGCGCTCGGGGTCCCCCTTCGTGTCGTCGAGGATGAGCCGTGCGGGAGCCTCGGCAGCCTCGAGCCGGGCGGGTTCGTGGGGGGACTCCGCGCGAGGACGGTCGTCGGCCCTCGCGACGCCCTGCCAGCAGCACGCCAGCCCGATCGCCAGGGCCGGCAGGGTGCGGGGGGATCTCCTATCCAGCGTCTGCGTCGTGTTCGGTCGCATCTCGTCCTGCCGTTGGTTAGGGGAGGGTCCTCGGAGTGGGCCCGAGGACAGGGTCGGGGGGAATCATCGAGGCGTCGGGCTTACGGCCCAGAGCTCGAACGGGGCCCCCTGAATCAGAGGTCTGGGGCCGGAGGCCCCGCCGCTCATGAATCAAAGGATGAGCGGCCATTCGCGTACGATCCGATCGTGCCAGCACCCGAGGTTGCCGGACTCGGGCTCGAAGATCAAGTTGCTGCCGGAGACGGAGCCCGTCGCCGCTTCGGGCCTGTCCGCGCCGCCGGCCTCCGGCCCGGCCAACTATCGGAGCGATCCCAGGGTGGCGTCCGCCATCGTGCCCCTCGATTCTTCGAGGCCCGATTCCCCCGTCACATCCCGACAAGTTTAGTAGTTCATGTTTTCATAATTTCACTCACAGTTTTACCAACATCCGGACCGCTCGCCAACGACGGCCGCGAGCAAGGCCCCGCGCCGTTCCCGCCGGATGAAGCCGGGCAAGCTTAAATAAGTCTCCAAAGAACATGACCATGACGGCGGTAGAGATGTCATGGCGACTCCGCCGATGACCCCACGGGTTGATGAGAACTTGAACTTGAAGAGGATACTTGCACCAGCGCGTCCGCGATTGTAGAGTCAGTGTGGGTCGGGGCCGCCTCATGTCCCTGTGCGCGGCTCAAGCCTCGTCGCCTGCAATTCCGCGAGTGGTACGAATCTGGTTCGCGAGCGAGAACGGGAGCTCGATGAAGATCTCCTTGCCGGAGAACTTTCTGAGATCGACCGCGGGGGTGTGTCTCACACTCCTGTTGGGCCTCGTCGCGTCCCCGTCGCAGGCCCGGGCGAGCTGCGGCGCCCGCTTCGACCACCTGCAAGGCGGCGGACTCGGGATCGAGAGGCTCGATCGCTTCGCCGCCGCTCATGGGCAATGGGGCCCCGAGACGGCCATCCCCGTCGAGGCACCCCGAAGGCCCCGGCCCTGCTCGGGCCCGTCTTGCTCGAAGCTGCCGGCGATCCCGGCTCCCCCCTCCGTGGCGGAGGCCCGCTACGTCGAGGTCTGGGCCATCTTCGGCTCGATGCTCGGCGGCCGCACGGTCGCATCGACCCGGATCACGCCCGAAGATCGCGACCTCCACGCGATCCACGTCGGCCCCTCGATCTTCCATCCACCTCGATCGTCCTCCCGCCTCGCCGTCTGACGCACGGCCGTCTCCGAAATTCGCACGGGGCCGACCTCTACGGTCGATGCCTCGCCTCGAAGCCTGATGGCTCCAGGCCCGTTCGTCGCCTCGCCGCGCCGGAGCGAAGCCGGACTCGGCCCCTTCCGCGATTGCGATCGCGGCCGGGAGAGGAATGAGCGATCAGCCTGGCGCGGCTCGATGCGCCGGGTTCGCGATCCCCTTCCCCGCCGGGATCCAGGCCATCGGCATGCGTCGAGGCGCGGCGTGAGCCGTCGGAGTGCGTGATTCCCAGGACGTCAACCGAGACCTCGCCCGAGGTCCGCCCCCGATCCGCCGGCTCATCGCGAGTCGGGCCGGAGACGGGTACATCGCCACGCAACGCTATATCCAAGAGTCGATCCGAGGCCCTGCCCGCCATGGCGGAGTCGCGGGGCATGCCACGCCCGTCATCGTCAGATTCATTCGCCATCATGCACGAAATCCGAGTTATTGAAGGGATGTTCCTCATGAGACAACGTCGTCGCGGCTTCACGCTGATCGAACTGCTCGTCGTCATCGCCATCATCGCGGTGTTGATCGCCTTGTTATTGCCCGCGGTGCAGGCGGCACGCGAGGCGGCCCGCCGCACCCAGTGCGTGAATAATCTCAAGCAGATCGGCCTGGCCGTCCACAACTATCACGACTCGCGGGGGGCCCTCCCCGGCGCCCAGCTCGTCCGCAACGGCACGAGCCTCTCGGCCCTGACGCACATGCTCCCGATGCTCGAGCAGACCACGATCTTCAACGCGATCAACTTCTTCTTCGGCTACAACGACCCGACCAACCTGACGGTCATCAACGCCCGGGTCAGCACCTTCATCTGCCCGTCCGACGTGAACGACACGCACCCCGAGTACGGCGGCCAGACCAACTACATGGCCGACATGGGGAGCTGGATCGTCTGGCAGTACGCCGACGGCCCGAACACGGGGCTCGCCCAGCCCAACGGCGTCTTCTACGGCAACAGCGCCACGAAGTTCGCCGACGTGACCGACGGCCTGGCCAACACCGCCTTCTTCAGCGAGCGGATCCTGGCCGACTTCTCGCTCACCGGCATCAACCCCAAGTCGGACGTCTTCTTCTCCCCCGCCGCGCCGACGACCCTGGACCAGGCCGTGCAGCAGTGCCAGGCCGTCAACATCAACGACCCGAGCGCCCAGTTCCCGCTATTCATGGGGGCCCCCTGGCTCAACGGCCAGCACGTCTTCCAGCACGTCACAGGGCCGAATACGCGTTCCTGTGGGTTCTTCACCGCGCTCCGGGCGATCATGCCCCCGAGCAGCCGGCATCCCGGCGGGGTGAACGTCCTCCTGGGCGATGGCTCGGTCAGGTTCGTCAAGGACTCGGTGAACCTGGCGACCTGGCGCGGCCTGGGCACGCGGGCCGGCGGCGAGATCATCAGCGCCGACGCCCTCTGATCCGAGCGACCCGCCCGAATCGACCGAAGGAAGGAAGGCCCGCCATGCACGCCCGACGACCTTTCCGAATCCCCGGGGGTTTCGTCCTCGTCGCGACCCTGCTCGTGGGGTGCTCCGGCACCCCGCAAGGGCCCCCCGTCGACGCCGGGCACGCCCGGGAGACGCTCAAGGCCTCGCTCGACTCCTGGAAAAACGGGGACAGCCCCGAGGCCCTCAAGAGTCGTCAGCCGCCCATCATGATGCAGGACCTCGACTGGATGGCCGGCGCGAAGCTCGTCGACTATGAGCTCACCAGCGATGGGCGCAAGGCCGAGTCGAACCTCTTCGTCCCCGTGAAGCTGACGCTCCGCACCTCCAAGGGTCAGGTCAAGAAGGAGGTCTCGTACATCGTCGGCACGAGCCCCAGCTTGACGATCTACCGAGAATTATAGTACGCCGCGGCTCGAGGGGCCGGTCCCACCGACCCGCTCGCCTTCGCCCTTCAAACGGAAGGACCCCGACCTTCCTTGAAAATGGCGACGGAACCCGGCCGATCTACGCTCTCCCGAAAACAGGCGATAAATCCCCCATCAAATCCACGCGTCCCAAAGGCCGAACGAACGAATAGAAGGGCTCGTCCTCATGCATCCGATGACGCACTGGCTCATCTTGACATGTCTCGGCATCGCCTGCGTGCCATTCGCCGCCATGGCCGCCTCGAACGCCCCGGGCGGTCGCTGGGGCGGACTCCCGACCGACGAGGAAGCCTGGTCCCACTTGCCCAAGGCGGAGAAAGGGGGCGGACAGCCGCTCCCCGCCTGGGCCAAGGCGCTCGCGGCCGGGCTCCCGAGGACGACCGCCACGCTCCTGCAACTCGACGACGCCCAGCGCACCAAAAGCCCGGTCGACCCCCAGCTCCGAGCCGCCATGCGCCTCGTCGCCGCGAGGGCCAATCGCTCCGAATACGCCATCGCCTACGCCAGGGCCGACGGCCTTCGCGCGGGCCTCTCTCAGGCGAAGCTCGATGGGATCGAGCAACCCGGCTATCCCGGCTGGTCCGACGACGAGCGGGCCTCGCTCGAATTCGCCCATGAGATGACGGTCGGCTCCGACTCGGTGAAGGACGAGGCGTTCGCCCGGCTCGTCAAGGCGTTCGGCGAGAGGCGGGCCGCGTCGATGGTCCTGCTCCTGGCCTATGCGAACTTCCAGGATCGGCTCCTGATCTGCCTCAATTCCAAGGTCGAGCCGGGCGGGCCGCTCGCCCCGCTGGGCGTGGCCTTCGACCCTGGCTCGTTCACGAAGAAGACCACCCCGCCCCCGGCGAACCCGAAGACGGCGCTCTCCAGCCCGACCGGCAAGGACCTGGTCGAGGACGAGCCCGACTGGGCCGACATCTCGTACGACACCTTGCAAGACAAGCTCGAGGCGCAACGGCAGAAGCCGACCCGGCTCCGGATTCCCGAGTGGGACGAGGTCGCCCGCAACCTCCCCGAAGGGCTGATCAACCGGCCGAGCGACATCATC
Source organism: Singulisphaera chitinilytica (assembly GCF_049331405.1). NCBI lineage: Bacteria > Pseudomonadati > Planctomycetota > Planctomycetia > Isosphaerales > Isosphaeraceae > Singulisphaera > Singulisphaera chitinilytica. The sequence goes on along the minus strand of NZ_CP186274.1, from coordinate 1,407,337 downwards.
TGGTATCGGATCTGCTTCGGCTACGCCCCCGAGCTGGCCGTGCCGTTCGAGTACTTCATGCGGACCGCCGGCTCGGAGACCTCCGCGAAGTGGGATCGGATCTTCGGCCAGAGCCTCTTCTGGGTGACGACCCGGGCCATCGACTGCCCCTATTGCATGGGGCACTGCGAGATGAACTGGGAGGTCGCCGGGCTCAACAAGGCCGAGATCGCCGAGCGGAGTCGCCTGCTGGCCGGCGACGACTGGTCGAGCTTCACCCCGGCCGAGCAGCACGCCTTCGCCTTCGCGCGCAAGATGACGAAGACCCCCTGGGACGTCTCCGACGCGGATATCGCCCAGCTCAAGCAGGGCTTCGGCCCCGAGCTCGCGCTCATCGTCACCCTGAACGCATGCCGCCATCATTACATGACGCGGATCTCGAACGGGTTCCAGCTCAAGCTCGAGCGAGAGAACGTCTTCTACGACTACTACAACACGACGCCGAAGGCCGCCCCAGCCCCCGCATCGGGGAATGCTCGCCCCTGATCGGCTCGTCCTTGCTCATTCACCGATACGAAGAGAGGAAGACATGGCTCACATCAAGCTGCCCGACGGGATCCCCGGCATCGTCGGCCCGATGACCGCGTACCCGGAGACCGAGCGGCACCTGAGCGGCCTGGCCGAGGCCCTGCTCCGCGGCGAGTCTTCGCTGACGCCGGCCGAGCGCGAGCTGATCGCCACGGCGGTCTCGTCGGGCAACGAGTGCGTCTTCTGCACGCAGTCGCACGCCGCGGCCTCGCGGGCCCTCTACGGCGAGGGCGAAGCGTGCAAGATCGTCGACCAGGTGCTCCAGGATCCGAAGGCCGCGCCGGTCTCCGACAAGATGCGGGCCCTGCTGACGATCGCCGAGAAGGTCCGGCAGGACGGCAGGCTCGTCCAGGACGAGGACGTGGCGAACGCCCGCGCCGCCGGGGCCGACGACAAGGCGATCCACGACACCGTGCTGATCGCCGCGGCTTTCTGCATGTATAACCGCTACGTCGACGGCCTGGCCACCTGGGCTCCGAGGGACCCCGAGGTCTACCGCGTCATGGGCGAGCGGCTCGCCACCAACGGCTACATCAAGCCCCAAGAGGCGCTCCGATGACGGCAAAGAAACGAGGCTCCACCTTGCACCGACATCATCGCACCTCGATCCGACTCGCCGCCCTGATCGTCGCGGCGCTCCCGGTCGTGTCTTTCGCCGATGCGCCTCCGGCGCAAGGCTCTCCGCCGCAACCCGAGCAGCCCCCCTCGGCCGCGGCGGTGCTGGAAAAGGCCTGGCCCGACCATCCCCAGTGGCTCGCCATGCTCGCCGACATCGTGGTGAAGGCCCCGCAGATAAGCGGCAATGACGGCTGGTTCCGCAAGGGGGTCTCGGAGACCCGCTACGGCCGCGACGCGATGTTCTCTCGCTGGGATAAAGACGGCGACCACGCCATCGCCCGCGCCGAGTTCCCCGGCTCCGACGCCGACTTCGCCCGGCTCGACCGCGACCACGACGGCAAGGTCACCTCCCCCGACTTCGACTTCACGCCGCCCCCCTCGTCGTCCCCGACTCCGGCCGCCCTCCTCTTCGGCAAGGCCGACCGCGACGGCAACGGCAAGCTCACACGTCAGGAGCTCGACCGCTTCTTCGCCGCGCTCGACGCCGAGAAGACCGGCTTCGTGACCTCGGCCGACCTCCAGGAGGCCTTCACCGCGCCGCCGCAGACCCTCCGCGACCGCACCGGCGGTCCCGGCTCCTTGACCCGCGGCACGTTCCTCCGCAGCTTCTTCCGCCGCGAGTTGGGGGCCTACCAGAACGGCCCGGGCCTGAACGAGGCGGCCCCCGACTTCACGCTCAAGACCCTCGACGGCTCGAAGGAGGTCACGCTCTCGAAAGAGATCGGCCCCCGCCCCGTCGTCCTGATCTTCGGCAACGTCACCTGCGGGCCTTTCCGGGGACAGGCCGGGAACCTCGAGAAGCTCTATCGCCGCTACAAGGACCGCGCGACCTTCCTCATGGTCTACGTCCGCGAGGCACACCCGACCGACGGCTGGCGGATGGTCAGCAACGACCGCGCCGGGGTCGCCCTCCCGCAGCCGACGACCTATGGCCAGCGCGTCGAGGCCGCCCAGCTCTGCAACCAGGCGATGGCGATGGGCGTGCCGATGCTCGTCGACACCATCGACGACGCCGTGAACACCCGCTACAGCGGCATCCCCAGCCGGTTCTATATCATCGACCGCGACGGCAAGGTCGCCTTCAAGAGCGGCCGAGGCCCCTTCGGCTTCAAGCCGGCCGAGATGGAGCAGGCCCTCATCTATCACCTGAACCAGGGGGGCGAGCCGACCAGCCCGGTCGTCCGCCAGCCTTGAGGCCTTGGGTCCGATAGGTTCGCAAGCGTCCCCGATCCACGGACCTCGGGTCGTCCCGACTTGCCGTCACGCGAGAGCATGACGACGATGTCGGGCGTCCCGAGGATCTTCTTTGTGCGCAAGAGCCAGTCGTCGGCCCCGCCGGTCTCTTCCCCGGAAGAACCCGCCGTCGCCGGTCCCCCTCTTGACGTGAAGATTTCCCGACATTTTCGAATCGCGACGTTTCAACGCCGCAAATTCGCCGGGGAGGCCCTTTGAGGGGAGTCGCCACTTCCTTAGCATAGGGGCCTTCTCGAAGTCCTCGGAGAGAGCCTCAATGATTCGTGACGAGAAACCGAAGTCGTCCGGCTGGGCGAAGGCCATCATCGTGGGGCTGGTCTGCCTGGCCGCCGGCGTGGCGTTTGGGCGCCGGGGCACGAGCCCGAAGGCGGGCGCGGAGCAGGCCTGGAAGGACGTGGACACGCTGAACCAGATGTACATGGTCCCCAGCAGCTACAACTTCATCGAGACCAACAAGTCTTATGAAGGGCAGCTCCTCAGCCTGATCCACGACCACCTGCTCCAGTTCGACCCGGTGCAGAACCTGCTCGTCCCCGCCCTGGCGAAGAAATACGAGGTCTCGCCCGACGGCCTGACCTGGACCTTCCACCTCCGCGACGCCAAGAACCCCGACGGCGCCGAGCTCACCGCCGACGATGTGGTCTTCTCGTTCAACCTCTGCCTCGACGAGCGGTTCGACTGCAAGAAGCGGGGCAACTTCGTCATCAAGGGCAAGCCGATCGTCGCGAAGGCGGTCGACCCGCACACCGTCACTTTCCAGCTCCCCGAGCCCTTCCACTCGTTCCCCTTCCCGCTCAGTGACGTCTTCATCGTGCCCAGGGCAGTCTTCGAGAAGGTCGCCGCGAGCGAGACCAGCTTCCGCGAGGCCGTCGGCGTGCAGGCCCCGGATCCGAAGTATCTCCGAGGCTTCGGCCCCTATTACGTCGAGAAGCAGGACACGCAGGAAGCCCGCCTCATCCGCAACGACAAGTTCTGGGGACGCGGCGACGACCAGTCCCCCCGCCCGGCCGTCCGTCAGATCAATCTCGTCCTGCGCAAGGATAACGTGACCAACGAGATTGACTTCGTCCGCGACAACCGCTACGCCTATCGCCAGGTGGCGCCGAGGGAGGCCGAACGTCTCCAGGCCGACCCCAGATTCCAGGTGCTCGACCGCGGCCGGGGCGCCGGCTGCCTCTTCTTCTGGCTGAACCAAAATCCGAGAGCCCCCTGGGGCAAGACGCACCCCGACCGCATGTCCCTCGTCCAGAAGGTCGACTTCCGCCGCGCCATCGGTCACGCGATCGACCGCTATGCGATCATCCGCCGCGTCTATAAGGGCTTCGCCGAGCCCCTCTACGGCCCCGTCTCCCCCGTCTTCCGCTGGGCCGCCCCCTCTGAGGAACTCGAGGAAGTCACCCCCAAGTTCGACCGCAAGGCCGCGCTCGAGGAGCTGGCCAAGCTCGGCATCAAGCCGGGCGAGAAGGACGCGAGCGGCAAGGCCTGGCTCACCTACATGGAAGGGGGCAAGCCGACCCCGCTCGAGATCGAGATCCGGACCTCCAAGGATGAAGAGGACCAACGCCGTCGCACCGCGGAGGAGATCAAAGCCCAGCTCGAGGAGATCGGCCTGAGGGTCAAGATCGTCGAGGAGCCGTTCGGCGAGATGGTCAAGCGGCTCGACCAGACGTACGACTACGAGGCCGCCGTCATGGTCCTGGAAGGGATGCCCGACGCCGCCGTGCTCCGCTACTTCTTCGAAAGCTCGGGGCCGATGCACTTCGTCAACCCCTACCAGAAGACCCCCGCCACGGACTGGGAGAAGAAGGTCGACGAGCTATATAACACCTACGCGACCTCGCCCGACCCCGTCGCGCGCGACCGCGCCATCCTCGACGTCCAGCGCACCTGGGTCGCCGCGCAGCCGGCCTTCCACCTGCTGAACGCCCGCAAGCTCGTCGCCGTCCGCCGCGAGTTCGAGATCAACGGCCTGGCCCTCACCGGACGAGCCATCGATCCGATCCTCCAGCGCACGGTGATCGAGAACATCAAGATCCGTCGACTCGAGGACCGCTGAAAAGGCCGACATTCCCCATCATGATGAAAGGTCTCACGCGTTTCCTGAAGACCCTGCTCGTGCTCGTCGCCTTCGGGGCCTCGGCCGTCACGTCGACGTTCTTCATCGTCGCCCAGACCGACGAGCTGGCCGACGACCGACTGCGGATGAGCAGCGTGCAGGCCCCCGAGCCCAAGCCCACCGCCCCCCGGTTCGCCCGATGGGTCTCGACGGTGGTGGGCTCGGGCTTCCAGGACTTCGGCCAGTCCCACACGGGGCCGGTGAAGAACGTCCTGGCCGACCGGCTCCCCGTCACCGCGTCGGTCGGGTTCCTGAGCTGGGCGTTCGGCTGGGGCATCGGCCTCGTCTTGGCGATACTCCTGGCGACCCGCTGGCGCGACTGGGCCTCGTTCCATCAGAAGCGGGTCTACCCGATCGTCCACGCCATCCCGTCGCTCGTCGTGGTGATCGTCTTCTACCTCATCCTCGTGCAGTTCGACCCCAGCCCGAGCCGCCTGATCCGCACGATCGTCGGCATCGTCAGCCTGACCGTCCTGCTCATCCCCGGGGCCACCGCGCTCTGGCTGAACGGGATCCTGCGGATCCTCGACCGCGAGTATGTGCGGGTCGCCAGGTCGCGGGGGATTTCTCCGGTTCAGCTCTGGGCGAAGCACATCATGCCCAACGTGCTGGTCTCGTCGGGCGTACTGACGCAGGCGGTCTTCAGCCTCTCGGCGCTCGTGGTGGGCTCGGCCTTCGTCGAGGGGGTCTTCCGGCTCGGCGGCGTGGGTGAGGCGTTCATCGAGGGGGCGACCCGGGGCCAGGCGGAGCTGGCCGGGTTCGCCACATTCTTATACTTCCTCGTCACGGCGGCCGGGGTGCTCCTGGCCGAGGCCGTGGTGATCTACCTCGACCCCGACGGAGAGATCGGCCGTGAACTCCAGGCTGCGTAGGGGGCTCGAGGTGCTCTCGCTACTGCCGGTCGCCCTGCTGCTGCTCGCCGCGGTCGCCCCGTCATCGTCCCTCGGTTTCGGCTCGAACAGGCGGGCCGACAGCTTCCTGCCGCCGTCCTGGTACGAGAAGTCGTCGGCCGACGACGGCTGGTACGCGCTCGGCACCGACTACCTCGGCCGACCCTTCACCGGCGTGCTCTGGGATGCGCTGGGGGATACCCTGCGGATCGCCCTGCTCGGCACCGCGCTGGCGGTGACCGGCTGCCTGGTCCTGGGCGTCCTCCAGGGCTCGACCCGGTCGCGGGGGCTCGAGGCCCTCGTCTCGGCCGGGAGTCTCGGAGTGATGGCTGTGCCCGAGGCCGCGGTGCTCATCACCATCGCCACGTCCTGGCCGCGTACCGCACCGGCGCTCCGCGTCAACACGAGCATGGTGGCCGTCCTCGTCGTCTTCGCGATCCCCGCCGGCGCGAGGCTGCTGGCCGAGCGCGTCAGGGCGCTGGGCAAGTCGGGCTTCGTGGCCGCGTCGAAAGGTTACGGGGCGACTCCCTGGCACACCTTCCGCGTCGAGGTCTGGCCGCATCTCATCGAGGACGTCGCCTGGATCACGGCCTCGATCCTCCCGAGGTTCGTGGCCGTCGAGGTCGGGCTCGCGTACCTCGGCGTCGAGTACCGCAACTTCGAGGGGCTCGGCCGGACGCTGACGAAGAGCTTCAACAACCTCGGCGTCGAGACGGCCGTGATCCAGATGCTCGTGACGATCGCGGTGATCGTGGTCCTGGCGGTCTTCCCCCAGATCCTGCTCCGACTCTTCGGCCTCGACCCCAACGAGGGGAACCTGCCATGACGGGCGAAGACGTGCTCTCGATCCGGGGGCTGACCGTCCGCAACCGGCGCGACCAGCGGGTCATCGACGAGATCGCCCTGACCCTCCGCGCGGGGGAGGTCACCGCACTCGTCGGCGAGACCGGCAGCGGCAAGACGACCCTGCTCAACAGCGTCCTCGGCCTGCTCCCCAACGGGCTGGATGTCACCGCGGGCGAGGTCGTGCTCGACGGCGAAAAGCCCGTGGAACTGCTGCGGCTCGAACCCCGCGAACGGCGACGTCACCTCGGCGTGCGGATCGGCTACGTCCCCCAGGACGTACGCTCGGGTCTGAACCCGTTGATGACCGCCGAGGCCACCGTCGCCGAGGCGGCCCGCCGGGTCGGCGGCGATATCAAGGGGCGCGTGACCTCCGCCCTGCTCCGCGCGGGGCTCTCCGAGCAGTTCGCGGCCGAGGATGCGAAGCGTCGGCCGGGGAAGCTCTCGGGCGGCCAGTGCCAGCGGATCCTGATCGCCCAGGCGATCGTCAATGGGCCTCGGGTCCTGCTCCTCGACGAGCCGACGGCCTCGCTCGACCCGCCGACCCGTCGCGAGGTCCAGGCCACGATCCGACGCCTCGCCGACGACCGCTGCGCCGTCTGCCTCGTCACGCACGACATCTCGGCGCTCGCGGGCCTGGCCGACTCGGTGGCCGTGATGTACCTCGGGCGGATCGTCGAGTCGGGGCCGGCCGAAGACGTGCTGCGAAACCCGGCCCATCCCTACACGGCCGCCCTGCTGAACTGCGTCCCGAGGCTTGATCGCCGCGAGCGGATCCTGCCGATCCCCGGCGAGTTGCCGACCAACCACGACGAGATCGAGGGCTGCCGGTTCCACCCGCGCTGCAGATCCTGCGTGGATCGCTGCCGGATTGAATCGCCCCATCTGCTCGAACTCGAAGCCCGTCCCGCCCGGAGAGTCGCCTGCCATGTCGTCGGCCCGGTCGCCCCTTGAGGGCGTGCTCGCAGTCCGCCAGCTCGCCTTCGCCCGCCCCCCCTCGGCGCAAGGGCCGGGGTTCCGCCTCGAGGTCGAGCGGCTCGACGTGCTCGAAGGGGAAGTCCTCGCCCTCTGCGGCCCGAGCGGCTCGGGCAAGTCCACCCTCCTCGCGATCATGGCCGGGCTCCTGGAGCCCGAGGCCGGCACCGTGACGCTCGCCACCGAAGCGGGTTCGGTCGACCTCTTCTCGGGCTCGAGGCGCAACTGGCGGAGCCTCCGTCGGCACATCGGATTCGTGCATCAAGACCCTCGCGAATCCTTGAACGACCGCCGCGTGGTCTCCGAGATCGTGGCCGACCCGCTCGACGTCCATCGCCTGCCGGGGCTCTCGCCGACGCGCCGGGGTCGCAGGGAGCGAGCCCTGGAGATCCTCCAGCACGTCGGGATCTCGGCAACGCAGGCGAAGCGGACCCCCACCGCGCTCTCGGGAGGCCAGCGCCAGCGCGTCGCGATCGCCAGGGCGCTCGTCGCCAGGCCCCGGCTCGTCTTCCTCGACGAGCCGACCAGCGCCCTCGACGTGTCGGTGCAGGCCTCGATCGTCGAGCTCTTGCGGACGCTCAGGGCCGAGCGACCGGAGACCTCCTACGTCCTCGTCACCCACGACCTCCCCCTCGCTCGTCAGCTCGCCGACCGCGTGGCGATCCTCGACCAGGGGCGGGTCGTCGAGATGGGCGCGGTGGACGACGTCTTCCGCAACCCCAGGGCCGCCGCGACCCGCGAGCTACTGGGCATCGCCCGGAGCGAGCTCGAGGCCTTCGGCCCAGGACATGCGCGTATCAACGCGCCTTGACCTCGGCGACGCCGGCCAGCGCGTGCTTGCTCACGATCTTCCAGACCGCCTCTTGAATGGCCGTCGCCAGAGGCGGCGTGATCGGGCGGTCGCCGTGCACGCGGTCGAGCTTCTCATGATAAGGCTCGAACGGCAAACCCCTCGGGTCATCCTTGAAGAGGGTCGCGTAGAAGGTGAGCCCGACCGCGTACGACCCGACATTCGTCAGGTGGATCCAGTCGGTGTAAAGTTGGGAAATGTCCGAATATCCGGGGATCTTATCCGCTTTCATGCGAGCATCCAATTCGAGCAGGACGTCGCCGACCGGGACGAGCAGGAAAGGCTTCGCCTTCCCCTCGTACGCCTTGCGCAGCTCGGCCACGAGCCGTTCGAAGTAGTCGCGGGTCTCCTCGGTCCCGTCGAAGGCCCCGGTGTACTGGCGGAACCACTTCGTGCGATAGTCGAGGACGAACGCACCTTCCTTGCCGTTCGCCCGCCTCGGCCAACGTGAATAAATAAATATTTGCACGTCGGGGTTGCGCTTCAGGGCCAGGTCGATGAAGTTGCGGGTCATGGCGAGGTCGTCGTCATCGAGGTGACGGTCGAACGGCTCGAGCGAGAGCACGTCCCAGGCGTACTCGTTGAGCGCCTTCGGGTAGTGCCCGAACGGCTCCTGCTGGAAGCCGTCCTTCGGGTGCTGCCAGATCCACGAGAGCGGCGCGCCCGGGATCATGTGCCGGCCCCAGGCCAGCGTCTTCCCTCGGGACTTCGCCAGCGATGCAAGTCCCCGATAGTTGATCGTGTCCGTCACGCTGTTGCCGACGAAGTAGGCCCGCAGGGGCTCGTCCTCGGCAAACGCGTCGGAGCCGAGCGAGGCCGCGAGCCAGGAACTGATAATCAGGCAGGTCCGCCGCAACGATGCTCGCATGGTCGGGACTCTCCCCGCCGGCCTTGATGCCAAGTCATAAGGAGCGCGCGGGCCTCAGCCCCGGTTCGCCCATCGGAGCCACTCGTGGGCGTCGCCGTCGCTCGGCATCCTCCAGTCCCCGCGCGGGGAGAGGCTCACCGAGCCCACCTTGGGGCCATCCGGCAGGCACGACCGCTTGAATTGCTGGGTGAAGAAGCGTCGGTAGAAGGTCTTCAGCGTCGTCTCGATGAGTTCGCGAGGATAGGGCTTGGTGAACTCGGCGAACCCGCTCAGGAAGAGGATCTTCTCCGGCGCGAACCCGCAGCGCACGGCGTTGAAGAGGATGAAGTCGTGCAGCTCATAGGGCCCGAGCACGTCCTCGGTCGACTGCTCGATCTCGCCCCCCTTGCTGGCCGGCAGCAGCTCGGGGGAGATCGTCGTCCCCACGATCGAGAGGAGCGTCTCGCGGACGGGGCCGGCCTCGAACTCCTCGCGGGCCGCATACTCGACCAGGAACTTGACGAGCGTCTTGGGGATCGACCCGTTCGGGTTGTACATGCTCATCTGGTCGCCGTTGTACGTGCTCCACCCCAGGGCCAGTTCGGAGAGGTCCCCCGTCCCGATCACGAACCCCTTCGACATCAGGATGAAGGTGCGGAGCCTCGCCTGGACGTTCTCGAACGTCAGGTCGTGACGCCTTTCCCTGGGGACCTCGGCGAGCGCCTTGCGGAACGACTCGAGATCAAGCTCGCCGGCGTCCACCCCGAACGGGGCGTGCTTCAGTTCCTGAAATGTCTTGAGCGCGAGCCCGCTGATATCAATGGTCTCGTTGCCGATCCCGAGCTGCTCCATGAGCTGCAGGGCGTTGTTCCTGGTCCTGGCCGTCGTGCCGAAGCCCGGCATCGTCGTCCCCTGGATCGTGCGGCGGTCGAGCCCGAGCATGTCGCACGTCTTCACGGCGACGAGCAGGGCGAGGGTCGAGTCGAGCCCCCCCGAGATCCCGAGGTTCAGGGGGGTCCCCTTCGGCAGGCTCTCGATCCGCTTCGCCAGGCCCGCGCACTGGATCCCGAAGATCTCGGCGCACCGGCGATGCAGCTCCGGCCCCTCGACCGGCACGAACGGCGTCCCGGTGACGAACCGCTTCAGCCCCGTCATCATGCTTGAGAGCGTGAATTCGACGTGCCGGAAGGGGGAGACGTATTTGAGGCAGTCGTCGAAGCTGGTCGTCGAGCGGCGGTCGCTCTCGAGCTTCTCGACGTCGACGTCCTGGGTGATGAAGTACGAGTCGCGCCGGATGGGATGGCCGTCGCCGACCCGGGACGACTCGGCGAGCAGGCGGCCGTTCTCGGCGAGCAGGCAGTGGCCGCCGAAGACGAGGTCTGTGGTCGATTCGGTCGGCCCCGCGCTCGAGTAGGCGTAGGCGGCGATGCACCGCCCCGACTGCCCGACGACGAGGTCGTGGCGGTACTGGCTCTTGCCGATCGTCTCGTTGCTCGCCGAGAGGTTGAGCAGCAAGGTCGCGCCCGCGATCGCCTGGACCGAGCTGGGCGGGATCGGCATCCATAAATCTTCGCAAATTTCGATCCCGACCACGAGGCGGCGATTGGCCCGGAAGAGGAGGTCGATACCGAACGGGACCGTACGCCCCCCGAAGTCGACCTCCTTCGGCTCCCCGCCGTTGGCGGAGCTGAACCAGCGGCTCTCGTAGAACTCCTTGTAGTTCGGGATGAATTGCTTCGGGACGATCCCCAGCACCTCGCCGTCGCTGATGGCCACGGCCGCGTTGTAGAGGCTGTTCGTCAGCGGCAAGGGGAGGCCGACGACGACGAGCTGCTCGCGCCCGCGGGTGGCCTCGGCGATGCGCAGGGTCCCCTCGATCCCTGCCTTCAGGAGCGCGACCTGGCCGAAGAGGTCCCCGCAGGTGTAGCCGGTGACCGCCAGCTCGGGGAAGAGCACGACGTCGCTGTCGGCGACCTGCCCCAGGACCCCGATGATCTCGCGGCAATTCGCGGTCGGATTCCCGACCGACGTCCTGATGGCCGCGCAAGTGACCCGAACGAACCCATACTCATTCATGACTCGGAAACTCTCCGACAGCCGGCAAGGGCCGGGGACGGGAAGCGGCGTGCGCGGCCCCCCTCCGGATTTCAGGGCACCGGGGTCCGACGGGCCGACCGGTGGGCCGGCCGCCCGCCCCGGGGGACGCCCGGCGGGCCTCGCCGTGACCGATTTCGGACGCGGGGCCCGGCATCCTGGGCGAACACCTCGCGCCCAGGATACCTTATGCTCACCCCGGGCCCATCTCGAAAAAAATTCGGGCGAGTCGTCGCCCGATCGTCGGAAATCACGAACCTATTTCTTGCGCCGTGCCGACAGCCTGCTATATCTGAATCATAATCTCAAATACGCCGACGTGAATAGGCTGGCGGGCGATCACACCGAATGAAATCAAAGGTCGTGCCGGAGCCCGGGCGGGATTCCGGCGAGCCTCGCCTCGACACCGGGCTCGATTTCGGATAAGTCGACGAGGGCCGGGGCCCGCGCTCGGGTCGCTCTCGTGCCCGCGATGCCTGATCATAGAGCCGGATGTGGATCTTCACACACGCTCATGCTACGATGCGGAGACACCTGTACGGGTTCACATGAAAATTGAGGTGGTTTTTGCAGACAATTGTAAAGAAAGCTTGCGAGTATGGGATTGTGCGGCCCCTGATGCGGGTCCGGGCGTAGGGATTGTCGGCGATGCGCCGACGGCCCCCCGGCCTCGGCCCGGGTTTTGCCAAACTGATGGTTTTCATGTCACAGGTTAGCGATAAGAATGTGCAAGGGGCGACCGACGAGCACTCCTCCCGCCTCCCCGCGACCGCGACCCCGTTCTTGCGAACGAGACGGGAGATCATGCTTGGAGTCGCGCCCGGCGCACGACGGACGAGCCCGCTCGAGCCCGTCGCCGCCGACGCCGGCCTCCTCGACAGGATCGCTACAACCCACGCGAGCCCCCCGATGGTCCCGACGATCCAGACCGAACGATTGCGTGGCGAGCGGATCCGGATGGAGGACCGCGAGGACCTGCTGGTGATGCACCGGGACCCGAAGGTCATGGCCACGCTGGGCGGGGTCCGATCGACAGACGAGTCGGATCGATTCTTGAGTGAAAGTGTCGAACATTGGGATCGGCACGGCTTCGGCCTCTGGATCCTGCGGGAGCCGGGGACCGGGAGGTACGTGGGGCGGGCGGGCCTGAGGCACGTGGATGTGGGCGACGGGCCGGAGATCGAGCTCGCCTACGCGCTGATGTCGGAGTTCTGGGGGCGGGGCCTCGCGACCGAGGTGGGCCGCGAGATCCTCGGGATCGGGTTCGGGCCGCTCGGCCTGAAGCGGCTCGCCTGCTTCACATCCGCCACGAATCTCGGCTCACGGCGCGTGATGGAGAAACTCGGATTCACGTTCGATCGCGAGATCATCCACGGTGGTTCCCCTCACGTACTCTTTCACACTCATGTGTCGTCTTCGTAAGATGACCTGCGCAAACCTGGATCGATTGGAAAACTTATCGTCATGAACCGGAGAGATATTGACAAGCAGCTCAATCATCATAACAATTTACGAGATGAGGTTGTATCAGGCCACGGCGTTGTGACCTTGACAGTCGTAAAAGCCGACGAAGAAGTAAGCCTAGCCTTCTCCTAATCAGTAGGTGAAGAGGCCGGGCCCGGTCTGGGCGCACCTTTACCGAGTTCTCAAAGGCGAGCTTGACGAATCGTCAAATCACTCGCAATTCATTAGTGAATCGGAGGATGATTGGATGGCAACCGCGACGGGTAGCAAGACTTCCGCGACCAAGGCAAGCAAGACCAAGAAAGAGGCCGCCGAGCGCCTCAAGCTGGCTCAGCGTGCGGCCACCCTGCTCAAGCAGGTGAGCGACCCCACCCGCCTCCAGGTGATCCTGATGCTGGACGAGGGGGAGAAGCACGTCGGCGCCCTGAGCGAGCACCTCAACCAGAGCCAGCCGGCCGTCAGCCACCACCTGGCCCTCCTCCGCCACGGCGGCATCATCGCCCCGCGACGCCAGGGCAAGAACAACTTCTACGCCCTGACCGAGGTCGGCGAGGAGCTGGCCAAGGTCGTCAAGACCGTCATCGCCTGAGTCCGGTCCCGGCTCGTTTCGGCCGCGTGGCATGCGCCGCTTGTGCGTCACGTGGCCTTTTCGACCCCGCCTCGACGGACACGTCCCCAGCTTCGCCTGATCGGCGTTCGCCTCTCCCACCTCAACCCATCGAACGCCACGATCCGACCCACTCGGACGGGAGCTACCGGCGTCCGCCAACCGGCCTCGCCCGCCTCCCGCGTCGAGTCGCGTCCGTCGGGGGACTCCTCCCCGATTCACATCCGAACGAATTCGCATTCGTAGACGCCTTGTAACCGGCCTCGTCCCGCCTCAGGCCGGGCCGCGGGCCTGATCGCGCCTCGCCCCGGCGACCATCCCGCCTCCTCGGCCAGGCCTCGTTCGAGAGGCCCACGCACTCATCGATGAAGCGTATCCCGCATGGGCGGTAGACGTCTTCACACCATGCTTGAAACCCGGCTCGAGGGAGCGGCCTGGATCCCCACGCCTCGATGGTTCGAACCGGGCGCGGTGCTCAGGCGTGACGCTGCCATCCGCTCGAGGCGACGAAGTTCGAGGGGCGGCTCGAGGGCGAGGATGACGGGGCCTGGATGACCCGGCAGGCCCGGCAGATCTGCGCGAAGTCGAGCGGCTTCTGGAGGATCGCATCCGGGTTGAGGTGGAGCAGGGCCTTCTTCCGGGCCGCCTCGTGGCAGCCGGTCGTGACGATCACGCGGCAGTTCAGGTTGCGCTCGCGGATGGCCATGAGGACCTGCTCCCCCTCGCCGTCGGGGAGCATGAGATCGAGGAGCACGCAGTCGGGCGCCTCATCGAGGAGGGATAGGCCCTCGGCGACCGTCGCCGCCGAGAAGACCTGCCAGCCTCTGAGGCGGAGCAGCATCTCGAGGGCCCGTCGCGAGATCGCATTATCCTCGACGATCAGGAGGCGGCCGGTCGTCCTGTTGTGTTCGCTCATTACTTACGACTCCCGTCGATCTCATTCCCGAGAGGGAAATGGTGCTGGCTTACTCTTCCCGCGTCGTGCAGTGAACACCCATGGTTCCAATAGCGATGGCCCGAAGGCCCTCGTCGGCCCCCGCGTCCATTTCGGCCTCGGCGTCATGCCGGTCACCCGACCGGACTTCGGCGTCGGCGGCGGCCCCGGTTGGGGAGCCGCGGGGGCCCGCGAACGGCGCGAGATCGTCGGGGCGACGGCCCCGAATCCCATGGATGACTCGCCCTGTCCCGCTCGTGAACGTCATCAAGTTCGAGACGACCCTCGTCGATCCAGGTCCCCGGTTCGGAGCCCCGAGACGTCGTACCCCGCGCGAAACGCCGGGGATGGGGGCGAAGACGGCCGGGATTCTTCATCGATTTCGAATACCATCATATCATCCTGATTTCGCGAATGGAGCCAGGGCCTCGGCCACCGCACCGATCGCCCTTCCTGCCGCCGCACGACGCGATCCGGGGGACTGGGCGGCGGGGAGGGTCCCCTGCACCGCCCCGCCTTCGGGCCTATCGCATCGGGAGGTTCATCCGGAGCCGGCTTCCTGACATACGAATGCGATCCGCTCGGCGTGAGTCGTTCGGGGTTCCACGTCGACCTTGACGTGCCTGACTTCGTCGCCTAATCGGCCATTATTGGAGCATGTGGGACGCACATCTCATTAAGAATTAAGGTCGCCTCCCATAGCACGTCAAGCGAAAATTTTCCGTGTAGAATCGCGGCCTCACTTGACGAGATTGCAACCCAATTTAGTTGGTCACGTCGAGCCTTTTCTTGAGAAGGCCGAGCCCTCCTGCGGGACGCGAACTCGCCCCGTCGCGCCTCGCTCTCGACGCCTCATCGGCACGCCGACGCAGCCATTTGCATGGGTACTCGGGATCGAACGGTGGCTTGAGGATGCCGGCGCGACGGCCCAATGGATGAGGTCGCCGAGCCTCCCCACCCCTCCAGATACGCCCGCCTGCGCAGGCCCCGCTAACGGCGAGTTCGGCGGCGTCCAAGGACCCCGGGATATCGGCCCGATCGCCCCTAAATACGCGGACATCGCGCCTGCTAAAGCCGGGCGATATCCACGAGTCTTCGTTTCTTGGGATCTTTTTATGATTGCGTCTTAGCCCGACCATTCCCGGCCCAAACTCGGGCGAACGGGAGGGCATCCGGTTGGAGGCGGTGCCTCGGGTCGCTACACTCGTTGGCGGAATGACAAGGTCGGCTGATTATCGATGTTGTCCACGGAGCGAGAACTCAACGATGCCTCGATCACTCGTCTCGGGACTTGCGGGAGCCCTGGTGGTCATGAGTTTAGGAAGCCCGTCCCAGGCCGAAACCAGGAACAAGGGGACTTACCCGGACGCCCCCCGGTCCGACACGGTCGACGACTATCACGGCACCAAGGTCGCCGACGTCTACCGGGCCCTCGAAGACCCCGACTCGGCGCCGACCCGGGCCTGGATCGAGGCCGAGAACAAGGTGACGGGCGACTTCCTCGGGTCGATCCCCGCGCGTGAGACGATCAAGAACCGCCTGCTGGAGCTCTGGAACTACGAGAAGTTCGGCGTCCCCGTCCGCGAGGGGGGCCGCTACTTCTACTCGAGGAACAGCGGGCTCCAGAACCAGAGCGTCCTCTATACCTTGCCCTCGCTGGATGCCGAGCCGAAAGTCCTGCTCGACCCGAACACGCTGTCGAAGGACGGCACGGTCGCCCTGGCCGGCACGTCGATCAGCCACGACGGCTCGCTCCTGGCCTATGGCCTGGCCGCGGCCGGCTCCGACTGGCAGGAGTGGAAGGTCCGCGACGTGGCCTCGGGCAGCGATCGCGAGGACCACCTGAAGTGGATCAAGTTCTCGGGCGCCTCGTGGACCAAGGACGGCGCAGGCTTCTACTACAGCCGGTTCCCCGAGCCCAAGCCGGGCGACGACCTCAAGGGGGTCAACTACTACCAGAAGCTCTACTTCCACAAGCTCGGCACGCCGCAAGGTGAGGATGTCCTCGTCTATGAGCGTCCCGACCAGAAGGAGTGGGAGTTCCACGGCAACGTCACCGAGGACGGCAAATACCTGGTCATCACGGTCGCCAAGGGGACGGACAACAAGTATCGGATCCTCTACAAGAAGCTGGACGAGCCGAACTCGCCGATCGTGGAGCTGATCGACAACTTCGACCATGAGTACTCGTTCATCGAGAACGACGGCCCGGTCTTCTGGTTCAAGACCGACCGCGACGCCCCCAGGGGCCGCGTGATCGCGATCGACACCCGCAAGCCGGCCGTCGAGGACTGGAAGGAAGTGATCCCGCAGTCTGCCGAGACCCTCGGCGGCATCTCCGTGATCGCCGACCGTTTCATCGTCTCGTACCTCAAGGACGCGCACACGCAGGTCAAGGTCTTCGGCCTCGACGGCACATTCCAGCGCGAGGTGGACCTGCCTGGCCTCGGCACGGCCGGGGGCTTCGGCGGCAAGCGTTCCGACAAGGAGACCTTCTACTCGTTCGCCTCGTTCAACTCCCCGCCGGTCGTCTACCGCTACGACATCGAGGGGGGCAAGAGCACCCTCTTCCGCAAGCCGAAGCTCGCCTTCGACCCGGCCGATTATGAGACGACGCAGGTCTTCTACGAGAGCAAGGACGGCACGCGCGTCCCCATGTTCATCAGCCACAAGAAGGGGATCAAGCTCGACGGCCAGAACCCCACCCTGCTCTACGGCTACGGCGGGTTCAACATCGCCCTGACCCCCGCCTTCAGCGCCAGCAACCTCGTCTGGATGGA
Organism: Singulisphaera chitinilytica; assembly: GCF_049331405.1. Lineage (NCBI taxonomy): Bacteria > Pseudomonadati > Planctomycetota > Planctomycetia > Isosphaerales > Isosphaeraceae > Singulisphaera > Singulisphaera chitinilytica. The sequence goes on along the minus strand of NZ_CP186274.1, from coordinate 1,390,498 downwards.
GATGGGGGGCATCTTCGCCCAGCCGAACCTCCGCGGCGGCGGCGAGTACGGCGAGGAGTGGCACAAGGCCGGCACCCGGGACCGCAAGCAGAACGTCTTCGACGACTTCATCGCCGCGGCCGAGTGGCTGATCTCCCACAAGTACACGTCGACCCCCAAGCTCGCGATCATGGGGGGCTCCAACGGGGGCCTGCTCGTCGGCGCCTGCATCACCCAGCGTCCCGAGCTCTACGGGGCTGCCTTGCCGGCGGTGGGCGTGATGGACATGCTCCGGTTCCACAAGTTCACGATCGGCTGGGCCTGGGTCGACGACTACGGCTCGTCCGACGACGCCGCGCAGTTCAAGTCGCTCTTTGCGTATTCGCCGCTGCACAACGTCAAGCCGGGGACCTGCTACCCGCCGACGATGATCACGACGGCCGACCACGACGACCGCGTCGTGCCCGCGCATAGCTTCAAGTTCGCGGCGGCCCTGCAGGCGGCCCAGTCGTGCGACAACCCGATCCTGATCCGGATCGAGACCAAGGCCGGCCACGGCGCGGGCAAGCCGACGAGCAAGATCGTCGAGGAGGCCGCCGACCGCTGGGGCTTCCTGACCAAGGTCCTCCAGATCAGCGTCAAGCCCTGACCCTCGCCCCGCCAGTCCGACCTGAGGATGGGGCGTCTCGAGACCTGCCGGCCGGCAGAGGTCGGGACGCCCCTTCCCGTTTCCCCCCTCCCGCTTCGATGAAGCTCATCCCCCCTACGAGGAGATCCCGACTCATGCTCAAGGTTCGATGCCTCGTCCTCTCGCTGTTCCTCGGGGCGCTCGCCGGCCCCGACCTCGCCCAGGCCGAGGAGGTCGCGGTGGGGATCGCCGCGGTCGACATCACCCCGCCCCGCGGCTACCGGATGGCCGGCTACTTCAACGAGCGGACGAACACGGGCACGAAGGATCCGCTCTTTGCCAAGGCGATCGTCTTCCGCCAGGAGGACCGCCGGGCCGCGCTCATCTTCTGCGACCTGATCGCCATGCCCCAGGAGATCTCCTCGAACGCGCGATCCCTGATCGCCGAGCGTTGCAAGATCCCCGTCGAGAACGTCGCGATCTGCGCCACGCACAGCCACACCGGGCCCCTCTTCTACGGCGTCCTGCGCAAGCACTTCCACGAGCGTGCCATCGAGAAGAATGGCAAGGATGTGCTCGAAGAGGTCGATTACCCGGCCAAGCTCGTCGAGTCGCTCGTCGAGGCCGTCGTCAAGGCGCAGGCGGCGCTGGCTCCGACGAAGCTCGCCGCCGGGATCGCGCAGGAGGATCGGCTCGCGTTCAATCGCCGGTTCCACCTCAAGGACGGCCGCGTGGTCTTCAACCCCGGCCTGCTCAACCCCAACATCGCGAAGGTGGCCGGGCCGATCGACCCCGACGTGGGGCTGATCAGCTTCGCCGAACCGGATGGGAAGACGCCGAAAGGGATCCTGACCGTCTACGCCCTCCACCTCGACACCGTCTCGGGGACCGAGTACTCGGCCGACTACCCCCACTTCCTCGACGAGGCCATCAAGAAGGCGCTGGGGCCGGACGTGCAGTCCCTCTTCGGCACCGGGACCTGCGGCGACATCAATCACATCGACGTGAAGACGACGACCGTCCGCAAGGCGGCCGAGATCGGCGGGGAGCTGGCGAGGACGGTGCTCGCGAAGCTGCCGAGCCTCGAGCCGATCGCGGCCCCCTCGCTGGATGTCGCGCGTGCGGTGGTCGAGGTGCCGACGCAGACGGTCAAGGCCGATGAGGTCGCGAAGTCCCGCTCGCAGCTCGACCTCGTCGGGGACCCGAAGCTCGCCTTCCTCGACGCCGTGCGCACGGTGACGGTGGTCGACCTCGCCGACAACTACCCCAAGGGGACCGTGCCGCTCGAGGTCCAGGCCTTCCGACTGAGCCCCGACGTGGCGATCGTCACGCTCCCCGGCGAGGTCTTCGTCGAGATCGGCATGGCGATCAAGAAGGCCTCGCCGTTCAAGACGACGCTCGTCATCGAGCTGGCCAACGACATCCCCTCGTATGTCCCCACCAAGAAGGCGTTCTCCGAGGGGAGCTACGAGATCGTCAACTCCCGCGTCCTCCCCGGCGGCGGCGAGGCGATGGCCGACGCGGCGATCGGCCTCCTCAAGAAGCTGGCCCGTTGAGATCGCGTTGGAGCCTCCCCTCGCGTTCAGCCGAGGGGAGGCTCCCAGCCGACGTGGGCCATCAGGAGCCGGAGGCCGTGGACGGTGACGGCCAGCGCGGTGACGCAGCCGAGGATCATGATCGCCCGGCCGAGCCCCGGGCGATGCCGCTCGATGACCTCGCTCAACACCAGGATGAAGCCCACCAGGCCGAACTTGAACATCGTCATCCCCGCGATGTTCCAGCGCGAGTAGAAGAAGTCGGCGACGGGGTTGGCCTCGTAGAAGTTCCCCCCCTGCCAGAGCAATAAATACGTCATCAGGAGATCGCCCAGGCTGAACAGCACGAGGACCACGGCCTCGGTGCGCAGGCGGCTGTGGTCACTGAAGAGGAACCGCAGCGTCGCGGCACTCCGACTCTTCTTGCGGTCGTCCACGGGTCGATACTCCGATCGGCCTCAGCGCCTCGAGGCGAGGTAGGCCAGCAGGTCGCGCAGTTCGGTCTCGGTCAGCAGGTCCGGCAGCCCGTTGGGCATGATCGAGTTCGAGAGCCCATGGCGTTCCGAGACGTCGGTCTCGCGCACCTTGAAGAATTCCCCCTTCGCGTCGACGTATGTCGTTTCATCGAGGTTCGTTCGCACGAGCATACCCGTGAGGGATTTGCCGTCGGCCGTCTCGATCTGCCAGGCCTGGTAGCTCGGGCCGACCTCGTTGCTCGGCTGGAGGATCGACTCGAGGATCCGCCGGCGATCCGTCCGCCCGATCGTGCTGAGGTCGGGGCCGACGTCGCCGCCGCGGCCGTCGACCCGGTGGCAGCGGTAGCAACCGGCGAGCTTCGAATGGAAGAAGATGCGTCGCCCCGCCTCGGGGTCGCCTTGGCCTTCGAGCCGCGCGAGCCAGGCGTCGACGGCATCGACCTTCGGCCGACCCTCGGCGAACGGCTCGCCGAGCGCCCGCCTCGCCAGCGATGAGGTGCCCGGATCTTTCTGCGCCACCCGATTGAGCCGATCGCGGGCGGAAGCGTCGAGCGGGGTCTGCACCAGGGAGCGGAGGGCCTCGTCGCGCAGCTCGGGCCGATCCGACTCGGCGAAGGCGAGCAGGTCGGCGACGATCTCGCCAGCCGAATCCGCCAGCCCCGCGATGGCCTGGGCCCGCTCGGGGAGCCCCGCCTTGGTGTCCTTCGCCTCGGCGACGAGGCGACCCTTGCGCCCGGGGGCGGGGCGGTCGCAGAGGACTCGGGTCGCCTCCAGGCGCAGGGCCGGGTCGTCCCCGGCGATGAGCTTGCCGAGGAAATCGGGCGTCAAGGCGGGGTGGTTCGACGGGATCAGGCGCAGGGCCGCGACGCGCTGGGCGGGGTCGACGCGAGGGTCGGCCACGCGCTTGAGGTACTCTCCGGCCAGGGCCGACTCCTGGACCTCCTGGCCCCGGAGCCTGGCCGCGGCCGTCGCGTAGGCCGAGTACATCCGGACGTTGAGCCTCGGATCCGCCATCGCCTCGTCGATCGCGCGGGCATAGCCCGTGAGCTTCTGGTCGGAGACCCACTTCGCGGCCAGGAACCGCACGTCGTCGTCGGGGTCGGCGAGGAATCTGGCGACCACGCGGCTCGCCTCGGGCTTGCCCGTCGCGCGGTGGGCGAGCAGGAGCCCCGCCCTCGCCTTCGGGTCGGCGATCGTCTGGCGGTCGGCGGCCTCGAGCAACGCGGGGGCCGACGCGAGCCTCTGCACGGCCGCGTTGCGGAGGAAGGGGTCGGGCTCCGCCAGGGTCGCGAGCAGGCGCGGGAGGTCCTCGATGGATTCGAGCGCGGCGACGGCCTCCATCCTGACCCCGGGCGGATTCTTGGGGTCGAGGAAGGGCCGCGCGTCTCCCCCCTTCCCGGCCGCGAGCGAGCGGACGGCGACGGCCCTCAGGCCGTGGTCGGCGTCGTTCGAGGCGATCGCCTTCAGATCCACCTGCGCATCGCCCGCGACGGTGAGGGCGGTCAGTGCCGTCGCGCGGATGCGGACATCCTTGTTGGCGAGTTGTTCGCGGAGGTAGGCACGCCCGGCGCCATCGGACGCGAGGGCTTGCGCGGCGGCCTCGCGGGCGGGCCGGTGCCCGCTCAAGAGCGCCTGCTTGGTGTCGGAAGGGCGTTCGGGCTTCGTCCGAGAGCTGGCCCGGAGGTGCCAGACGGCCCCCTTGCCGTGGAGGTTGTAGTCGCTCAGGACCCAGTCACTGAAGAAGAGGGAGCCGTCGGGGGCGACGGCCAGGCCGACGGGGCGGAAGTCCTTGCCGCCGCGGACCAAGGGCTCGGCCTCCGACGTGAACGAAGCCCCGCGCGGCTTGAGCTTGTAGCGGTCGATCCGGTGGTCGGCCCAGGTCGGGACGAGCAGGTTGCCGAGGTATTCGGGCGGGAGGCCGTCCGACTCGTAGCTGAGGACCTCGGTGGGGGATTCGCCGGTGCCGGCGAGCATCGGCAGGGTGCCGGGCAGGTCGCCGTTCCACGACTGGAAGACGTGCCGACCCGACCGGCCGTAGCGGAACTGGTAGCCGTAATCCCCTCCCTCGACCACGTTCAGGAGCCGGCAAGGGGGCATCGAGTCGGGGTCGTTGTCGATCGTGAACAGCCGGCCGAAGATGTCGAAGCCGTTGCCGAAGGGGTTCCAGAAGCCCGTGGCGACCTTCCGCAGGTTCTTGCCATCGGGCGAGCATGTGAAGATATTCCCCCCTTCGCCGCCGCCGAGGATCCGGGCCCCGTCGGAGCCCCGGAGGATGTAGTCGGCGCCGAGGTTCTCGCCCAGGCCGAAGTAGAGATCCCCCTTGGCGTCGAAGGCGAGCCCGGAGAGGCCGTTGTGCGGGTAGTCGCCGGCCGTCTCCAGGAAGACGACGCGGCGAGTCGCCTCGGCCTTGCCGTCGCCGTCGGCGTCGGCGAGCTTGAGGATCTCGTTGCGCGTCGCCAGGTAGACCGAGCCCGACGGGTGCGCGGCGATGTCCATCGAGAAGCGGGTGCCCTCGAAGAAGGTCGTGATCCGATCGGCCTTGTCGTCCCCGTCGGTGTCCTCGAGCAGGCGCACGCGGTCGGCGGCGGGCCCTTGATAGCCCTCGGGGCGGAAGTGCGTGTGGCTCTCGATGACGAGCAGGCGCCCCTTCGCGTCGAAGTCGATCGAGATCGGCTGGACGATGTCGGGCGAGGCGGCGTACTGGATCACCTCGAGCCGCGGGTCGAGCGCCTTCGGGCGATCCGCATTGGTGTCGTCCGCGCCGAGGACGACCGCCGCCGGGGCGACGAGGCCCGTCCCCAGCAATCCCAAGGCCCAAACCCGGCGAAGCCTGATCCCGAACATGGACACGACCCTCTCCCTCTCATTCGAACCTCGACGCGCAGCGGCGTCGCAGGATCGGAGGATAACAGTCGCGTCCCGCCGTGTCTTCGATCTTGTGAGGGAGAATCCGCCGACGCGTCGAGGATCAGCGAGCCGCCGTCGCCTCGGGGAACGGAAGCCCCGGCAGTCCGCCGCGGCGCTCGAGGTCGTCGCGGAGCCGCTCGAAGATCCGCCGATGGCCCAGGACGCTCGGGTGGTTGTCCCAGCGCGAGACCTGCATCTGGGCCTCGTTCAGGTCGACGAAGGCCTCGGAGAGGTCGAAGCTCTCCAGGCCGTTCCGCGACGCCAGGTCCCGCATGAGCCGGAACATCCGGGGGCTGAGCGCCTTGCGATCCGACCTCGGCAGGATCGCGACGGCCAGCGGCACGCCCAGCCGCCTCGACTCCGAGGCCCAGCCGGCATAGACGCCGTCGAGGACCCCCTCGGATTCCCCCTTGAACTTGCGGTGGAAGGAGTCGTTCGAGTCGGAGCCGGAGACCCCCGCCCGGTCGAGCGCCTCGCGGAGGAAGTCGTAGGGGACCGGCACGCGTTTACGCAGCACCATCTGCAGATGTTCTTCTTCGAGCAGGTAATCGAGCGCGGAGGCCTCGCAGAGGAACCAGTCGGCCTGGACCTTCGCCCCTTCCTCGCGGAGCCGCTCGAGGCGACGCGCGGGGGAGTCGCCCGAGACGGCCAGGTTCAGGACCTCGACCTTGCGTGAGTCGCCCAGACGTTCGCGGAGCCAGCCTTCGAACAGCCTCGGGTACGTCACCTCTTCCTCGACGCCGTGGCCCATCGTGTTCGACGAGCCGAAGCAGACGACCCGGTACGTCCCCTCGGGCTTGGCCGTGGAGAACTCGGGCGTGCGGTAGCCGTGGCTGTTCGTCCGGAAAGTCGTGGCGTTCCAGGCGATCTCGAGGTTCGGGCGCATCCGCCAGCGGACGAAGCCCGGCACCTCGTCGACGATCCCGGCGTCGCGGAACGGGATCACCGCGCCGGGCTCCGGGGTCGCCCCGGCGACCTTGGCTTCGGCACCGGGGTCCGGGTCGGCTTCGTTGGAGACGTCGAGCAGGTTCTCGTAATAGCCCTTGGCGGCCCCCTGGCGGAGGTCGTCCTCGACCCGCGACTCGCCCCGGAGTGAGGCCATCAGCGCCGACTCGCGGCCGACGATCGACAGCGAGAGGAAGAGGATCGTCACCAGCGGCGAGTATCCCATGCTGCGCAGGGGGCCCGAGCCGGCCCGCGCCCCGGTCAACACCTTACGCATCAGTCGCAGCATGGGAACACAACCTTTACCATATGCCGTCATTTTTGAAAGAGTCGGGCGACGGACGGGGCCGGTCGTCGAGGGCGTCGGCATCCCTCGCGGTCGAGGGGATCGCGACCCGGCGATTCAGGGCGCATTTGCGGGCGATTCCGGAAGGGGCGACTGGGTATACTCCGAACCCCACTCGCTGTCAAGCCGAAGCAGCACCCGCCAGATCACCCCAAACTGTTTCCCAACAAAAACTTAAGGCATCTCGCCCTGCGACAGCGGGGCCGTCGCGGCGACGCCGTCCCGAGGGCCCGCGCGTGCGTCTCCGTACATTTTTCGTAACTTCGGGCCGTCCGGCTGCAACCCGTTTTCACGACGCGACCGGAAGGACGACCCGACCCCCTCCGACGAAGGCGCGACCGGCCTCGCACACTCGCATCGCGAGACGCACAGTATCACATCTGCACTCTTGGATTCCTCCATCCTTCGGGCTGAGTTCCGAGCCCGGGATCAACGCCCGGAAAAGGGTCCGATGGCGACACCAAAACGAATTCCATAGAACATGCCTAAAATAGCAAAACGAGGACAAGCTAGGATTTGGAGGCGGAACTTAGGCGCGATGCGTTGTATCGGCGAGAGGGCGCGAACGGCGGCGGGCATCGGAAACGCGATCCCAGCGTTTCATGTTCGATTCTCAATCCCAACGACGCAAGAATAACACCGCTATGTTCGGTTTCGTCTCGATAAAGTTTCAAAGAAAATGATCCGATACGATGATTTCGACACTCTGGAATGCGACTCATCCGTGGTGCCATCGCCTTATCCGGTCTGCATTTACGGCGATTCCGGTTCTCTCGCCTGGTAATTTGGGGGAAATGAGGAACTTGACAAACAGCCGATCGTCGCGTTTAATCTAACCAAAGTCATCAGGATTTGCGGACCCGCTCTTAACGCGATGATGCAGGTTGGCACGGCTCCGATCACCGGGGAGTCGGCCGAGCGGATCCGAGCATCGCCTCCATCGTCAGTTCGACCAAAAGCCTCTTTCCGTGTGCATGAATTGGGCGCCCGCAGGCTTGCGGTGCGTTCACAGTCTGCTCATGCCGCGGGTATCGCTTCCCCCAGGTTTCCAAGAAAACGACTTCAACCCCAAGCAGCCGAACGATTTCAAACATACCGGTCCAAAAATTGCCACGAACGCAAAAACGGATCCTAGATTAATTTCGTATCGACTGGCAGGATCGCCTCGCAGCCATAACGCACAAATTGACAGCGATTTAAGTTGCGGCCCGGGCAACGGCAGCCCGTCCGGCGTGAAATCATTGACGATTCAAGCCCGGCACAAGGCTGTGCTCGGCTGCGCGCACAGATTAGGGAGGATCTAGCCAAACAAAAAAGAACATACCCATGAGCAAGCACTTTCGATCGGCCCGTTCCCCCCGTCGTTTGGCGTTCCAACGTCTCGAAAGTCGTAGGCTCCTCAGCAATGCGGCGATGGTCTGGTACGGGCAGGATAATCACGACGTGGTCGGGCCGACCGCGTCGCCCGGGCCGGACGGGCTCCAGGACATCCGCCTGGGACTCCGCAACCTCCAGCCTTATCAGATCGTCTCGGTGAACGTCAGCATCGGCTCGACGGCGAAGACCCCGGCGAACTGGTCCTACGGGGCGAATCCCGACGTGGTCTCGCGGGCGGAGGTGGTCCGCGTCGTGAACCAGGATCCGGGCTCGCAGTTCCCGTATTACATGAGCGACACGTCGCCGAACGCCGACCTCTACATCAACCCGCCGGCCGGCATCACCTCCTTCTCGACGCTCACTGCTGTCATCACGTATCAACATTACGATTCCAACGGCCACAGCATCATCACGACCGACACCGACACGCTGGCTCCCGGCGCGTACTCGGTCAACCCGACCCTCGCCACGAGCAACCCGAGCACGGCGAACCTGATCCCCACGGCGGGGGGAACCGCCCAGTTCGCCGGCCAGTACGCCACGGCCCAGCCCTGGGACAACAGCGTCACCAACGCCCACAACGCGGGCGATGTCCACGTCTACCTCAACACACTGCCGAGCGGGTACAACTTCGACTCGATCGTCTCGGTGCAGCTCAGCGACGTGACGTCGGGCGGGACCCAGTGGACGTACAACGCCAACGGCGGCACGAACCAGTCGCTGATGGTGAAGCGCCCGGCCTCGCAGGACGCCCCGGGGGTCTCGCGGGTCGCCGACCTCTACTTCGCCCCGACGCGGGACGAGTCGGGCTCGCCGATGACCCTGCTGATCACGGTCAAGGACTCATCGGGCCAGCTCCGCCAGTTCTACACGCAGTTCACGATCAACTCGAGCATCGACGTCAACCTGCGGTACCCGAGCTACGACGCCCAGGCGGGGGTCATCGTCGTCAGCCCGGCCGGGAATGACCTGGTCTCCTACCACGACCCGGCCGACACGTCGAACCCGTTCTCGATGACGACGAGCACGCTCGCCCAGCTCTTCGCGGGGCTGACCGGCTCTGGCCAGAGCATCCCGTCGAACAAGATCCACCTGTATGACAACATCCGGCTGGCGAGCGGGACGTACACGATCGACGCCTCGTCGAACGCCTTCCCCCTGATCTTCAGCAGGCCGATGGTCGTGACGGCCGACGCCGGGGCCACCTTCCAGTTCACGATGAGCTCGGTGGCGACCGGCCAGGCGGTCGCCCCGGCGATCCAGATCCAGTCGAGCCACGTCCACATCTCGGGGGTCTCGATCCGGTTCACGAACCCGATCTACTGGGGCTCGCAGAACGGGCTCTCGGGGGCGATCGTCGGCTACGTGCCGACCTCGGCGAACTCGTACGAGAACACGCACCCGAATGCGATGCTCGTCGACGTGGTCCTCAGCGGGATCGACCTCCAGTCCCCCGTCCTGCCCTACGCGTTCGCCACGAACCAGGTGGGGAACATCGGCAAGGACCTCAACCTCAACAGCACGCCGGCCCTCGGCCTCTCGTCGCAGTATCTGATGTCGTTCTGGGCGGTCAGCGGCACGATCCAGAACTCGACCTTCCGAGGCGGGTCGATCGCGATCAACGGCGGCCCCTGGACGGTCGCCAACAACAAGTACGTCGGGCTCGTCGGGACCGACCAGAAGTTCCCGTCGAACTACCCCAACACGGCCCTCGCCAACCAGGTCATCCCGACCTACTCCGACGCCCTCTTCACGAGCATCGCCCCGCACGACCAGGTGATCGTCGGCAACACGGCGTCGGTGGTCCCGCTCGTCGTCAACGGCGTCGCCCAGACCAACGGGGTGAACTATCGGTTCCTCTTCTACAGCGACCACACGTACAACAACCTGGTGTCGGGCAACACGATCGGCCAGGGGATGGGGCGTCGCGTGGGGACCGGGAGCGCCACGCCGTATGACTCCAACACCTTGCCGGCTCCGTACGGGAACCCGGGGAACGCCCCCGAGCTGATCCTGAACGAGAACTACCACGTCTACTTCGAGGGGATGGCGACCTCGCTCTCGTCCGACCGCCGGGTCCTGACGATCCCCGGGGGGAGCATCACCTTCTCGAACCAGACCTGGCCGATCTCGACGGGGGACGTGGTCTCGATCCTCTCCGGCCCTTATGCCGGGCAGTTCGCGATCGTCTCCCAGGTGCTAGGCTCGGGCGGCACGCAGTTCCTGCTGAACACGCCGCTGCCCTCGGGCTCCTACCCGATCTCGATCTCGGCCGGGCAGGTGAATGACGTCTACCGGTCGAACAACATCGACCTCCGCGGGACGACGTCCACCGCCTTCGTGATCCAGGGGGGCTCGTTCGGCACGAGCGTGATCAACAACACGATCGTCGGCGACGAGTCGTACGTGATCGACGGCGGCGGCTGGCTCAACACCAACGCCGCGATCCGGATCCAGGCCATGCCGAGCGAGACGGCCAACGCCGGCTCCGGATTCGGCTATCCGAATCCGTTGATGATCCCCTTCTACTACACGTTCAACCCGGTCTTCGGCTTCAACGTCTCGGGGAACGTCATCGACGGGACGGTCGGCGGGATCTCGGTCTCCATCGCCGACTCGGGCCGCTCGTCGATCGGCCGGGTCTACGTCTCGGGCACGGTCTCCGACAACCAGTTCGTCAACTACGGCTCGGCCCCGACGAAGTCGATCAACCCCGCGCTCGAGACCCCGACCAACACCACGCTGATCGGCGTCGGCTCGTACTTCTTCCGGTCGGTGAGCGCCCTGCATGACGTCGCGGGGATCGAATATTCGGTCGGCTATGCGAACCTCGACGCGAACGGGCAGGTCGTCCGCAAGAACGGCTCGCTCGACCCGGCCCCCGACGGCAGCGTCAACGGGGTCCCGTACCACTACAGCTTCGCCGATCCTTATGCGATCCAGCTCAGCATGTCGGGCAACTCGGTGCTGGTCGCCCCCGGGACGCCGGTGACGAAGTACGTCAACGTGGCCTCGGCGATCGTCAACGGCCAGGCGACGGTCTACGGCCAGGCCACGGCGCTGGCGGCCATCGCCCAGACGACGCAGGCCCTCGTCCTGCCCGCCCCGCCGCCGCCCCCGCCGCCGTCCTCCCCCTCGGCGCCGACCGCGGTCGCCCAGCCGGCCGCGGCGGGCGCCCTCAAGTTCGACTTCGGGCAGCCGGGCAGCCCGGCCCAGGCCGGATTCACGGCGATCTCGAACTTCTCGATCTACTCGCCCTCGATCGGCTACGGCTGGACGGCGGTCCCCCGCAACGACATGAACGCGACGAATCGGGGCTCGGTCTACGCGACCGACATGACCTTCCAGGTCGACCTCCCCAACGGCTACTACGACGTCGGCCTGGTCCTCGGCGACACGGGCCCCGGCTCGACGAACTACATCCAGGTCAACATCCAGGGGGGGACGGTCGACGCCCTCTGGACGAACAACGGCAAGCAGGTGGCCACGACGTACCTGGCCCAGGTCGTCAACGGCCACCTCTCGATCCGGCTCTACGTCAACACCCCCTCCGACGGCTCGATCTACATCGACTCGCTGGTCGTGTCGCCCAAGGCGATGCCGCTCCAGTTCCAGTTCGGGCCCAACGGCACGACGCCGAGCCCCGGCTTCGACGCCGCGAGCAACTTCAGCCACTACTCGGCGGGCGCCGGATACGGGTGGGCGACGACCTCCAATAATATGAACACCCAGGCCGGGATGGTCTACGCGACCGACATGACCTGGCAGGTCGACCTCCCCAACGGCTACTACAACGTCACCGCCACCCTCGCGGCGCTGGTGAATGCGGCCGACACGGCGACGGTCTACCTCCAGGGCAAGTCGGTCGGCACCGTCCTCACCGGCGCGGGGACCAACCCGGTCATCACCGCAATGGCCCAGGTGGTCGACGGCCACCTCACGGTCAGGATCCTGGGCGCCGGCCCCGACAACCTGGCCGGGCTCAAGACCTTGACGCTCTACCCGCTGAGCTTCAGCTTCGGCCAGGGGGGCAAGGCGGCCCCGCAGGGGTCGACCGCGGTCAGCGACCTCACGACCTACACGACGGCCCAGGGCTACGGCTTCACCGCCGTCCCCCGCAACGACCTCAAGGCCAGCCCGAACGGGGCCGTCTCGTCGACCGACATGACGTACCAGGTCGACCTCCCCAACGGCTACTACGACGTCTCCCTCGTCCTCGGCGACCTCGGGGGCGCCTCGACGAACTTCCTGCACGTGATGCTCCAGGGGGGCAACATCGACACCCTCTGGACCAACTCCGGCAAGCTCGTCGCGCAGACCTACTTCGCCAAGGTGACCGACGGCCGCCTCGTCCTCCGCCTCTTCGTCGACGACGTCTCGGGCGGGGCGATCTACCTCGACTCGCTCAAGATCGCCCCGAAGGCGATGCCCCTCCAGTTCCAGTTCGGGCCGAGCGGCGAGACGGTGGCCCCCGGCTTCGACGCCTCCAACAACTTCACCTACTACAGCGCCGGCACCGGGTATGGGTTCACCGATTCCAACTACATGAACTCCCAGCCGGGCATGGTCTACGCCAAGGACATGACCTACCAGGTCGACCTGCCGAATGGGTACTACTCGGTCACGACCAATCTCGCCGCGATCGGGAACGCCGCCGACATCGCGACGATCTTCCTCCAGGGGAACCAGGTCGGAGTCCTCTCGACCGGCTGGGGCACGACGCCGAAGGGGACGTACGTCGTCCAGGTCACCAACGGCCACCTCGTCCTCAGGATCACGGGGGGCGGGCCCGACGGCCTCGCGGGGATCAAGTCGCTGATCATCGCGAACGCCGCCGCCCCGACGACCACCACGACGACCACGACCACCGGCTCCACGGGCACGGGCTCCGGTTCCGGCGGCTCCAAGGGCTCGGCCTCGGCGTCCGTCGCCGTCCCCGCGGGATCGACGGCGGTCACGACGACGACCACCACCACGCCCAAGAGCGGGGCCACGGCGTCGACCACGACCACCGGCGTTCCCAAAACCGGGGCCGTGGTTGCGACCTCGGCGATGACCACGACGACGGCGACGGCCCCCCCCGCGACGCAGGCCCCCGCCGCCTCGACGACGGTCACGACGACCACCACGGTGACGGCCCCCGCCGCCACGGTCGTCCCCGCCGCGAGCAAGGCGGTCGTCGCGACGGTCACCCCCAAGGCCACGGCCGTCGCCGCGACCTTGCCGAACCCCTCGGCCTCGGTCCTCCGCCTCCAGCGGAAGCCGCAAGGCAGGCTGATCGTGACGAAGCCCGCCGCCCAGGCCTCGGCCGCGAGAGCCCGCGCCGCCCAGCACGCCACACTGACCACGCCCCGCCAGGCCACCCTGAAGCGAACCCCGATCTCCCCGGCCCTGGGGCACGCCAACCTCCTGGCCCGGCACGTCATCGGGATCAAGCACCCGCAGGCCTGATCGCCTCGGCGGCTCGAACCTGAGTCCAAGCAAGAGGCCACGGCCGTCATCGACGACCGTGGCCTCTCTCGTTTTCAATCGTGCCGCAACCCGGGGCTCACTTGCCCTCGAGGATCCAGGCCTCGTCGAAGACGGCGTGGTTGATCACCGAGCGCTTATCCGACGTGTAGACGACGTGGATCTTGCCATCCTTGGCCTGGAAGGCGGTCGGATAGCCGAAGTCGCCGGGACCGTCAACGACGTTGCGCTTGACGGGATACGTCTTGTCGACGTCGCTGGAGAGTGCGACGGCCAGCGGGGTCCGCTTCGTCATGCTGTCGTTGAAGACGAGCAGGAGCTTGCCTCCCTGGAGCTTGATGAAGTCGACGGCCGCGTTGGGGTTCGGGAAGGCCGAGTTCTTCCCCTCCGACCACGTCTTGCCGCCGTCGTGCGACTCCGACCTGACGATGTAGCCGACCTCCTGGGGGCCGTATCCGCCGCCGCGTCGGCAGTAGGCGATCAGGTACTTGTCATCGACCTGCACGACGGCCGGCTGGATGTTGCCGTTGGCCGAGTGGATCCGGCCGCTCTCCGACCAGGCCCTCGTCTTGGGGTTGAAGCGAAGGAAGAGCGAGACGCTCTCCTTGCCGACCACCTCGGGGTCGTTCCCGGTCTCCTTGTAGACGGGGAGCAGGTAGTCGCCATCGGTCAGGGCGATGGGACGGCCGCGGACCATCATCCCCTCCTCGAGCGCGAGGATCGAGCCGTCCGACCAGGTCTCGGCGTTGTCGCGCGAGACCTTCACCTGGATCCGGGAGTTGGACCAGGTCTCGCCGAAGCGGACGACGTAGAAGAGCCAGACGAGCCCATCGGGGGCCTGCCAGATCACGCCGTTGCCGACCGAGCGGAACGGGTCGTGGGCCAGGACCTTGGGCGCCGACCAGGCGGTCTCCCCCTTCTTGAGCCTCGAGCCGAAGACGGCCGTGTCGACGGCGTATTCCCCCTTCCCGCCGTAATAGACGAGGTAGAGGTCGCCGTTATCCAGCTCCGTCATGCAGGCGGGATGCTTGTAGGGGCCGGTCGGCGTCTCGGGGCCGAACAGGCGGCGGATCTTCAGCTCGCCGGCGTCGAGGTGGACCGTACTGAGGAGCAAGACACAGAGAGCGAGACCGAACACTCGCGCACAACGCCTGGGCACAATTCACCTCGATCCTGGGTCAACGTCAGCGGTTCAAAGCGCAGGGAGGCCCCGCCACGTCGCGGGTTCGCAGACGCATCTTTACCGCAACGGGCTCAGGCAGGGAAGAGGCCTCGGATCGGCGCACCGTCGGCGAGGCGATAAGGCCTCCCGGTGAGATCAACGATCTCCGACTCGGGGTCGAGCCCGAACCGCCAGAAGAGGGTCGCGGCGATGTCGGCGGGCGTGACCGGATCGGTGTCGGGATAGGCCCCGAGCTTGTCGCTGGCCCCGTACGTGACCCCGCCGCGGACGCCGCCTCCCGCCATCACCACGCTGTAGCAGTAGGGCCAGTGGTCGCGCCCGGCGGTCGCGTTGATCTTGGGGGTCCGGCCGAACTCCCCCATCGCGATGACGAGGGTCGATTCGAGCAGCCCTCGCTCGGTGAGGTCGTCGATCAGGGCGGCGAATGCGCGATCGGCGGGGGGCAAGAGGTCGTTCTTGTGCCTCGGGAAGACGTCGGAGTGCGAGTCCCAGTTGGCGAGCTGGCCGTTGACCTCGTGATCATAGACGCTCACGAACCGGACGCCCGACTCCACCAGCCGGCGGGCCAGGAGCATGCTCTGGCCGTGCTTGGTCCGCCCGTAGCGATCGCGAAGTTTCGGGTCTTCCGACTCGATGTGGAAGGCGCGTCGAACCGACTCGGAGCGGAGCAGGCGGAAGGCCTTGGCGTTGTACGTATCGAGGTCGCGCGCCCCGGCCGCGGCCTTGTCCCCCTGGCGGAGTTGGTTATCGACGACTTCCAGCAGCGACGCGCGGTGCTCGAGGCGGTCGAGCGAGACGTCGCCGGGCAGTTCCAGCTCGTCGAGGCGGAAGTCGGTCGCGTTGGGATCGCGGGTCAGCTGGAACGGGTTGTGCGCCGAGCCGAGGAACCCCGCGATCTGCCCGGGGAGCTGGACGACGTTGTGCATCACATGCGGCAGGGCGACGAACGTGGGCAAGCCCGGGCGCTCGGGGAGCTGGTGGCTCAGGGCCGACCCGAGGCAAGGCGGGTCGTTGCGGTCGTTGCCGAGCAGCTCGAGGTCCCCCTTGAGCGGGGGCCGGCCGCTCAGCGTGGCGAACGCCGCGGCGTTGTGGTTCGTCATCGGGTGGTGGACGCTGCGGATGATCGCCAGGCGGTCGACCACCTTCGCCGAGTGCGGCTGGTGCTCGCCGATCCGGATCCCGGGCACGCTCGTCGCGATCGAGTTGAACTCCCCACGCACCTCGCGCGGGGCGTTCGGCTTCATATCCCAGGTCTCGTGGTGGCTCGGCCCGCCATAATAGAACACCAGGATGCACGACTTGATCTTCGAGCCCGACCCGACGGACGCGGGCGACGACGGCGACGCCGCCTCGGCCCGCAGGAGCCCCGACAGGTTCATCCCGAACGCGCCCAGCCCGCCGATCCTCAGAAGCTGACGGCGGTTCATCCCGCGCCCCAGAGGGTTCCGACTCGCCCCGGTATCCATCGCCGGCCCCCTCCCTTTGCCCTATGGCTCGATTCGTTCGTCCAACAAACCTCCAACAAAATACTCGTTCCTGAGCGCGCAACGCAAGAACCGGACTGTCGCCTGATAGACTAGGCACTCACCAACGATGTGTGAGATGGCCACATGCGTCCCCTCGCGGATCTCCGGGCCAGGAGTCAGTGCCATGAGCCGAATCGTCGTCGGTTGGATCGCCGCCCTCGTCGTGTCGAGCCTTCCCGCCCGGGCGGCCGAGCCCCCCGGCTTCGCGGGCGACTGGAAGACGACTCTCGGGCCGATGAGCCTCAAACAAGACGGCGATGCCTTCACGGGCGTGCTCGACTTCTTCAAGATCCCCCTCAAGGGCAAGCTCAAGGACGGCGAGCTGACCCTCGAATACGACGAGCAGGACGTCCACGTCCGCTCGACGTCCAAGCTTGATCCCACAGGCCTCGCCTTCCAGGGCAAGACCACCGCCAGCAACGGCTTCCGCAACGTCTGGAACGGCTGGCGGCCCGAGCCAGCCTCCGACCAGGGCGGGCCGGCCGACTTCTCCGGCCTCTGGCTGACCGACCTCGGCCTGATGGAACTGACCCAGACCGGCTCTGACGTGAAGGGCCGCTACGCCCTGCGTGGCACGTCGAGCCTCGAAGGCAAGGTGCGAGGCCGCCGCCTCGACTTTCGGATCAAGGCCTTCCGCGAGGGCCCCGGCTGGTTCGACCTTGATCCCTCCGGCAAGACCCTGCGCGGGGCCGGCGGCACCGACGGCAACGCCCCCTGGTATGCCTGGAAGGGCCGCCGCGCCCCGGAGTTCTCGAGGCACGCGCCCCCCGTCGCGGGCAAAATCGTCGACGGCTCGACCGATGGGTTGCTGACGTACTCGGTGCGGGCGCCCGACGCTTACAAAGCCGATGACGCCAGGCGCTGGCCGACGATCGTCATCCTCCACGGCTCGAACATGAACGGCCGGGCCTATGTGAATACCATCGCCGCTCGCTGGCCCGACATCGCCCGCGATTACCTCATCATCGGGATCAACGGCGAGACCCCCTCCTCCATCGAGCCCGACAAGCTCGTGTTCAACTACACGTATGTCAATTTCGTCGGCCGAAGCACCTTCAAGGGCTTCCCCGGCACCGATCGCGAGAGCCCCGCTCTGGTGCTGGAAGCCCTCGCCGACCTCCGGCGTGCCTATCCGATCGATCGCTATTTCGTGGGAGGCCACTCGCAGGGCGGCTTCCTGACCTACAGCCTCCTGATGAACGGCCCCGAATCGATCGCCGGAGCCTTCCCGATCTCCGCCGGCCTGATCTTCCAGTGCGAGCCCTCCGCCTACGCCGACCCCGACCTCAAGGCCGCCCAGCGTCGCGTCCCCCTGGCGATCGTCCACGGCAAGACCGACCCCCTCGTCCCTTTCGGCTCGGGTGAGTACGCCTCAAACCTCTTCCTCGACGAGGCCTGGCCCGCCCTGCGGTTCTTCTCCGACGCCGAAGGCGCCCACGCCTTCGCCAACCTCCCCGTCGGCCCCGCAATCCGCTGGCTCGAGGCCATCTCCTCCGACGACCCGAAAGTGCTGCTCGACTTCGCCTCCAAACGCCTCGACGAATCGTCTCCCCGCGACGCCATCTCCGCCCTCCGACGCGCCGAGTCCCTACGACTCGAGGGCGAACCCCGCCAACGATTCGTCGCCCTCAAAGCCAAGGTCCGCGACCTCTGCCAGGCCGACATCCGCAAATACTCCGACGCCCTCCGCTCTGGCAAGGATCACGCCTGGATCGACGACTTCCTCACCTTCCGCGAATCCTTCGCCCACGCCGACGTCGCCTCCGAACTCCTGGCCATCTTCGATGGCCTCCGCGCCGACCAGAACGAGCCCGCCTCGAAACTCCTGAACGAGGCCCGCAACCTCTTCCGCCAGAACCACCGCGACGACGCCTTCGCCAAGCTCCGCCAGATCACCGAGACCTACTACGCCTCGACCTCCTATCGTCAGGCGAAGCAATGGCTCGCCGAGGCGAAATAATCGGTCTCACAACCTCGATTCGGATCCAGAACACACTCATCGCGATCGAACTGAACACCTCTATTTGAGGCAACTCAACACCACCAGAAAACCAAATCGACAACAGCTATTTTGATTTATTAAATTGATGATTCTCCTGCAATAAACTCAACATCAACCAAATCACCGACAAAATCTCTTAACTGTCTAAACTCTCCCGAAGAAACGATCACCTCCCCAACGATGCGGCTTATGCTATCTTTAGGTTGTTCTCGAGAATCCTTCAAAATACTTCCCATGAGGAGACCCAAAGGAAACCTAAGCTTCTCCTTAACCATTCTCCTAAACGCATATCTATTCGCGTAAACTTCAGCTGCAACTAAGTCTACAGTCTTGTCGAATCGCAAATTTCTCGCTTTTTCAACATCATCCACATGTCCCATTTCGTGAAGCAGGACGCTAAGCAGAGTACAATATCGAATCAAACCCTCACAATCGTCGCAACGCACGAACACGAAAGTCCAGATCTTCTTGTCACTAGGCAACTTCGCGACCTTAACAAAACCACCGTTTGGCGATTGATTGGCTTTTGGGTAAGCGAGGGTATCAGAGGTGTTCCAGAACTGTACCTCGTACCCAGCAAATCCAATGTGGTCAATAATTTCCTGATCTCCGCTGGGCTCTGAACCATCGATCACGTGAACATTTTTCACCGAAGGATGTCGCTTCTGTTCTGATTCGACAATGCGATTATAAACCGACAAATAATCATCAAATTCAACGGGAAATTTAGCCAAGCATTTATTCATCTGTTTCTCGGCTCGTTCCAGATTCTCTCGAGCTCGCTTTTCTTCATTTGATTTGTACATTTTATTTTATTAAATCCTTTCTGCTGAACTTGTGGATTTTGAACCAAGCTTCAAGAACATGGAGAATAAACATTCGCCCCAAGGTTCCTTCCAAAAAAAACTCCTGAGTTACAGCTTTTCTATTCTTTAGTCCACTTGGCCTTTTGTCCAGATCTAATTCTGATTGAGCAGTATCAGTCAGAAAGCAGCTCTTCTCTGTCAATTAGGAAACAATTCGTCAGGTGCACCACTACAATTCAAGCTTTAGAATTTTGCGACAGGGCCGCCAAGCATATTTTTGTCTGAATTAGGCGATACCGATCAGGACGATCCACCCTTGCCAGCTTGGAAGCCGGGAGGCGATAATCCAACAAAGCTCCCACCAAAGTTGGTCGATCCCGCCTCCAAAACCCCGAGCGGTACGAAGATATGTCACGGCAACCGGACTCGGTATCCCGAATGGGGCACGCTCGACGGCCGAGAGGCCGACGCGTGCTGGGCTTGATTGTCGCCTGCTTGGCCCTCGGGTTTGAGGCACAAACCAGCACCGCGAAGGGGGACGACGCGGTCAACTTCGGGCGGGATGTGCTGCCGATCCTGTCGGATAAGTGCTTCCACTGCCACGGGCCCGATCCGAAGGCCCGCAAGGCGAAGCTCAGGCTGGATACCCAGGAAGGGGCCTTCCGAACCGAAGACCCGATCATCGTGCCGGGGAAGAGCGACGAGAGCGAACTCGTGCTGCGGGTGCTCAGCGAGGATGCGGAGGAGAAGATGCCCCCGCCGGATTCGAACCGGTCGCTGACGAAGGAGCAGATGGCGACCCTCAAGAAGTGGGTCGACCAGGGGGCGAAGTGGGGGAAGCACTGGGCGTTCGAGACGCCGTCGAACCCGGTGCCGCCCGTCGCCAAGAAGCCGGAGTTGCAAGGCTGGTCGCGGAACCCGATCGACCAGTTCGTCCTCGCGAAGCTCGAGCGGGAGGAGCTCTCGCCCACGCCCGAGGCGACGAAAGAACGGTTGATTCGCAGGCTGACACTCGATCTGACCGGGCTGCCGCCGACGCCCGCCGAGATCGATGCCTTCCTCAATGACGCAGCCCCGGATGCGTATCAGAAGCTGATCGGAAGGCTGCTCGACTCGCCGCGATATGGCGAGCGCGTGGCCAGCGAGTGGCTCGACGTGGCGAGGTATGCGGATACGCACGGGTTCCAGTCGGATCGGTATCGACCGATGTGGCCCTGGCGAGACTGGGTGATCAAGGCCTTCAACCAGAATCTGCCGTTCGACCAGTTCATCACCTGGCAGCTCGCGGGGGATTTGCTGCCGAAGGCCTCGAAGGACCAGAGGCTCGCGACGGCCTTCAACCGGCTGCACATGCAGAATGAAGAAGGGGGCATCGTCGAGGAGGAGTATCGCGTCGCCTACGTCGTCGACCGCGTGAACACGATGGGGACGGCCTTCCTCGGGCTGACCCTCGAATGCTCGCGGTGCCACGACCACAAGTATGACCCGATCACCCAGCGCGACTATTACTCGCTCTTCTCCTTCTTCCAGAACGTCGACGAGTCGGGGCAGACCTCCTATTACACCTCCGCGATGCCCGTGCCGGCGATGCTCCTCTCCGACGCGGCCACCGACGCGAAGCTCGAAGACCTACGTCGGCGGATCGTCGCCAAGGAAGCCGAGGTCGGGAGCCTCAAGGGCACGGCGAGCGACGCCTTCGACGAATGGCTCGGCTCCAGGACCGGCCAGCCGGGCCTCCCCGGCCTCGCGGCCGCCTACGACTTCGACGCCATGCCCGAGGGCAAGGCGGCCAACTCCGTCGACCCCAAGAAGCCCGCGCAGAGCGTCGAGGGGCCGACGCTCGTCCCCGGCAAGCTCGGCCAGGCCGTGCAGCTCGATGGCGAGGACGGGTTCAACTTCCCGGGCGTCGGCCATTTCTCGAGGGTCGACCCATTCTCGATCAGCTTCTGGGTCGAGGCTCCGGCGAAGTCTCCCCGAGCCGTGATCCTCCACCACAGTCGGGCCCCCATCGACGCCGGCAGCCGCGGCTATGAGGTCCTGCTCGAAGAAGGGCGGGTCGCGTTCGGGCTCCATTACATGTGGCCGGGGAACTCGCTGAAAGTCGTCACCAAGGGAGAGATCCCCGTCGGGGCCTGGGCCCACGTCGCGTTGACGTATGACGGCTCGAGTCGCGCCGATGGGATCAAGATCTACCTCGACGGCAAGCCGGCTGAGCTGGAGATCATCAGGAACGGCCTCTACAAGGACATCACCTACGACGGCGGAGAGCCCGACCTGGCCCTCGGCTTCCGGTTCCGCGACTCCGGGTTCAAGGGGGGTAAGTTCGACGAGTTCCGCCTCTTCAGCCGAGCCTTGACCCCGCTCGAGGCCGCCTCACTCGCCGGCAAGCCTGATCTTGCCGAGGCCTGGCAGACCGCCGCCGATCGGCTCTCGCCCGCCCAACGCGCGGGGCTGCTCGCCTACTACGAGTCGAACGTCGACCCGCTGACCCGCAAGGCGACGGACGAACTGCACGCCCTGCGTAAGGAGCAGAGCCAGCTCGTGAACCCGATCGCCGAGGCGATGGTCATGAAAGAGCTGCCCAGGCCCAAGCCGGCGTTCATCCTCAAGCGAGGGGCTTACGACGCCCCCGGCGACCCGGTGACGGCGGATACTCCCTCGTCGCTCCCCCCCTTCCCGGCCGACCTGCCGAAGAACCGGCTCGGGCTGGCGCGCTGGCTGCTCGACCCCGACCACCCGCTCACGGCCAGGGTCACGGTGAATCGGCTCTGGCAGATGATGTTCGGCAAGGGGATCGTCGAGACCAGCGACAACTTCGGCAACCAGGGGGCCCAGCCGACGCATCCGGAATTGCTCGACTGGCTCACGCGAGAGTTCATCAGGTCGGGCTGGGATGTGAAGCATTTGCTCACCCTGATGGCGAACTCGGCCACGTACCGGCAGGCCTCGCACGCGTCGCCGGAGTTGCTGGCCAAGGATCCCGGCAATGTCCTGCTGGCGCGAGGCCCCGCGCGTCGGCTGACGGCCGAGATGCTCCGCGACCAGGCCCTCGCCTCGAGCGGCCTGCTGGTCGACACCAAGGGGGGCCCCGCAGTGAAACCGTATCAGCCGGAAGGGCTCTGGGAAGTCGCGATGGGTGCGGTCCGCTACGACCAGTCGAAGGGGCCCGACCTCTACCGGCGGAGCCTCTACACCTTCTGGAAGCGGACGGTCCCGCACCCGGCGATGATCGCCTTCGACGCCGCCGAGCGCAACGTCTGCGTCGCCAAGCGGCAGAGCACCAGCACGCCGCTCCAGGCCCTCGCGCTCCTGAACGACGTGCAGATCGTCGAGGCCTCCCGGTTCCTCAGCCAGCGGATGCTCAAGGAAGGGGGAGCCGACGACGCCTCGAAGGTCGCCTGGCTCTTCCGCCTGCTCACGAGCCGCAAGCCGACGGCCGGGGAAATCACCATCCTGACGGAACTCCTGGCCGACCAGCGGGCCCTCTTCGCCTCCGACTCGGCGGCCGTCGCCAAGCTGCTGGCCCAGGGGGACTCGCGGAACGACGCGGGGCTTGACCCGGTTGAGCTGGCCGCGGGGACGGTCCTCGCCGAGGCGATCCTGAACCACGACGAGGCGGTCCTCCGCCGCTGATCCGAACCAAGCCGAAGCGACCAGAGGGAGAGGCCACGATGAATTGCGAGCACATCAACTTCGCGATGAACCGCCGCGATTTCTTCGGCAGGTTCGGCTTCGGCCTGGGGGGCGCCGCGCTCTCCACCCTGCTGACGGGGGAGAACGGGGCCCGGGCCGCGAGCCCCGAGGCGGGCGCGTTCAAGGGGATTCTCCCGGCGCCCCACGTCCCGCCCAAGGCCAAGCGGATCATCTCGCTGTTCATGAGCGGGGGGCCGTCGCAGCTCGACCTCTTCGACCACAAGCCGACCCTGAACCGGATGAACGGCCAGGACCTCCCCGCCAGCGTGCGGATGGGGCAGCGGCTCACGGGGATGTCGGCCAACCAGGCGACCTTGCCCCTGGCCGGCTCGGCGTTCAAGTTCGCTCAGCATGGAAACTCGGGGGCCTGGCTGAGCGAGCTGCTCCCCTGGACGTCGAAGGTCGCCGACGAGCTCTGCTTCGTGAAGTCGCTCTATACCGAGGCGATCAACCACGACCCGGCCATCACCTTCTTCCAGACCGGCTCGCAGCTCGCCGGCAGGCCGAGCATGGGGGCCTGGCTCAGCTACGGGCTCGGCGGGGCGAATGAGAATCTGCCGGCCTTCGTCGTCCTGATCTCCAAGGACCGGATCGACCAGCCGCTCTATGCACGCCTCTGGGGCAACGGGTTCCTGCCGAGCATCCACCAGGGGGTCCAGTTCCGCAGCGGCAAGGACCCGGTGCTCTACCTCGACAACCCCGAAGGCATCAGCGCGGCGAGCCGCCGCAAGATGCTCGACCGCCTCGCCGAGCTGCACGCGATCCAGTATCAGGATCTCGGCGACCCCGAGATCAACGCGAGGGTTGCGCAGTACGAGATGGCGTACCGGATGCAGACGAGCGTCCCCGACGTGATGGACCTGGGCAAGGAGTCGGAGGCCGTCTTCGACCTCTACGGCCCCGACGCCCGCAAGCCGGGGACCTTCGCCGCGAACTGCCTGCTGGCCAGGCGCCTGGCCGAGCGCGATGTCCGCTTCATCCAGCTCTACCACCCCGGCTGGGACCATCACGGCGGCCTGCCCAACGGCATCAGGCGGCAGACCCAGGACGTCGACCGCGCCTGCTACGCGCTCCTGACCGACCTCAAGCAGCGCGGGATGCTCGACGAGACCCTCGTGGTCTGGGGGGGCGAGTTCGGCCGCACGAATTACTCGCAAGGGAAGCTCACGCCGACCGACTACGGCCGCGACCACCACCCTCGCTGCTTCACGATGTGGATGGCCGGCGGCGGTGTCAGGCCGGGCGTGACCGTCGGGGCCACCGACGAATTCGGCTACAACGTCGTCGAGGACCCCGTGCACGTCCACGACGTCCAGGCCACGATCCTGCACCTCCTCGGCATCGACCACGAGAAGCTGACGTACAAGTTCCAGGGGCGTTACTTCCGCCTGACCGACGTCCACGGCAACGTCGTCAAGAGCATCCTCGCATGATCGCGTGAAGACGTCAGGACCCGTTCCGCTTGTATTCCTCCAGCACGAGGCGGTCGAAGGCGGCGAGCAAATCCTCGCGGTCGGAGTAAGGGCCGGGGGTGTAGGAGCGGGAATTGACGCCGAGCTGGGTCAGCTCCGTGACGTGCCAGTCCTGCCGGTTCGTGACCTCCCAGATCTCGAAGGCGTCGCCGGCCCCGAAGCCGGGCTGGGCGACCTCCTTGCGATGGAAGTGCCACTCGCAGACGACCTGGGTCCGGTCGACGGCCTTGGGCCAGAGGGTGTACGTCACCATGTAGTCGGGGAGCAGGGTGAGGAGCAGGTTCGGCAGCACGGCGTAGAAGTAGACCCGGCGGAGGTCGGCCCCCTTGAGCCCCGGCAGGTAGTCCCGGCTCTGGTGGCCGTCTTTCGAGATCGTCGCGACCCCCGGCCTCAGGTCGTTCTTGCCGCCGAGATAGCCCCAGTGCGTGGGCTCGCTGTCGCCGTCGAGGTAGTGCGAGAGCTTCTGGAAGGCCGGGTGGATGATCGGGCAGTGCAGGCACTCGGAGTAATTCTGGATCAGCAGCTTCCAGTTCGCCTTCACGTCGTAGACGACCCGGTGCCCGAGGCGAAGGTCTTGCATCCCCCAGGGCTTGAACTTCTCGACCAGGCCGCCGACCTGATCCTCGAAGGGTCTCGGGGCCGCGGACAGGTTGACGAAGATGTGGCCGTCCCAGGTCGCCAGGCCGACGGGTTTGAGTGGGTAATCATCCTTGCGGAACCCCTCGACGACGTCCATGTGCGGGGCGCCGATGAGCCGGCCTTGCAGGTCATAAGTCCAGGCGTGATAGGGGCACTGGAAGCTGTGCCCTTCGAGCTTGCCCCCCTCCCCCTCGCAGATCCGGGTCCCCCGGTGGCGGCAGACATTGTAGAAGGCCCGGAGCCGCCCGTCTTCCCCCCGGGCGATCATGATCGACTCGGGGCCGACCTCGCGGATCAGGTACGAGCCGGGGGACTCCACCTGTTCCTCGCGCCCCGCGTAGATCCACATCCCGAAGAAGAAGCGCTCATACTCCCTGCGGAACAGGTCGGGGTCATTGTAGTAGCACGCGGGCAGGGTCGAGGCCCCCGCGGGTAGGCCGATCCTCGTCTTCGTGGACATCGTCGGCATCTCCAGATGGCTCCATCGAATGAAGCGTCCCCTCCCCACTCCTATTACGAAGCGAGCGCAATCCCCGTTCGAGAAACGTCCTACCACAATCTTGGCGGCCGACCTGGCCTCCCCCGACCCGAGGAGTCGGGACACGATCCCGAGGCCCTCCATTCCAATACTGTGCGCACACCAGGGCGCCCCGCCACGCTGGGCAAATCTGGAGCGTCGAGTTAAAGTAGGATATCTCCGGAGGTGCTTCCGCCGATAATGTGAGCGAATCGCGCGGTCGTCCCGTGAAACCAATCCGCGATTGGAAACGAATAGAAAGCGAGTGCGATGGTGCAGCGACTGGTCGTCCGATCCTCCGGGGTCGGGCCGTCGGCGCGATCGGATGTTGGCTTGGCTCTCCCCCTTGCCCTCCGATTCCTCGAAGATCCGGCCCCGATCGGCGACGACGGGCGACCGATCGGCCGCGATTGTCGCCGAATTGTTAGGTTGGGTCGGCCAAGCGACTCGCCAAGCGGCGGGTCGCCTCCCCCCGTTCGACCGCCCGACCCTGACCCGGAGACCGACGTCGCAACCCGCGTCCTCCGTCCCGATTGAGGCGAATCTGCCGGCGAAGCGCCCGCCCTCGGCGACGACGACCCCGGGGGCGATCTCGAGGTCCGCAGCGGCGAATGAACGGGAGTGATTCTTGAGCGATCGAGAAGGCCAGAGCCAGCCCGAGGACGACCTCGCCCAGCAGACCACCCTGCGCACCGAGGCCGATGCGCAGGTGACGATGCAGCTCGGCGGCTCCGAAGAGGCGACCATCACCATCGGCCAGGTCCCCTGCGAGGACATCGACCCCGAGATCCGCCAGGTGGGGGACTACGACCTCATCAACGAGATCGCCCGGGGCGGGATGGGGGTCGTCTACAAGGCCCGCCAGCGCCGCTTGAACCGGGTCGTCGCGCTCAAGATGACCCTGGCCGGGCCGCACGCGTCGGACTCCGACAACCTCCGGTTCCGGACCGAGGCCGAGGCGGTCGCGAACCTCGACCACCCGAACATCGTCCCCGTCTTCGAGGTCGGCGAGCACCGCGGCCACTGGTACTTCAGCATGAAGCTGATCGAGGGGGGGAGCCTCGCCAGCAACCTCGAGCAGTACCGGACCAGGCCCCGCGAGGCCGTCGAGCTGATGGTGACCGTCGCCAGGGCGATGCACTACGCCCACCAGCGCGGGATCCGCCACAGGGATCTGAAGCCCTCGAACATCCTCCTCGACGCCGAGGAACGCCCCCACGTCACCGACTTCGGCCTGGCCGAGCGCGACGGCGACTCCAGCGACCTGACGAGCCCCGGCGCCATCGTCGGCTCCCCTCCCTACATGTCCCCCGAGCAGGCCGCCGGGCGCTCGCACGCGGTCACGACGGCGACGGACGTCTACGGCCTGGGCGCGATCCTCTACGCGATGCTCACCGGGAACGCCCCCTTCCGCGGCGATTCGGCCCTCGAGACGATCCGGCAGGTCCGCGAGTGCGACCCCGAACGCCCGAGCCAGGTCAACCCGGCGGTCGACCGCGACCTCGAGGCCATCTGCCTCAAATGCCTCCGGAAGGATCCGCAGGATCGCTACGCCTCGGCCGACGCCCTGGCGAACGACCTCAGGCGATGGCTCCTGGGGGCGTCGATCATGGCGAGGCCCACCAGCAGCCTCGAGCGAGTCAGGCGCTGGTGCCGCCGCCACCCGTTCGTCACCGGCCTGCTCGCGCTGGCGGTGGTGCTCCAGGTGGCCGCGACCCTCTCCGCGCTCTCGGTGGCGCGCTCGCTCGAGAACCTGCTCGTCCGCGAGGTCAGCCGCAACAACCTCTTCGCCGCCCGCAACGTCGCCAGCACGGTCCTCCTGAAGCTCGAGCATCTCAGCGACCCGCTCGCCAGGGCGGCCGACGACCCCGCCCTGCGCAAGCTCCTCCAGGGGGGATCGCACGACGAGATGATGCGCTTCCTGGAGAAGCTCACGAAGTCGCACCGCGACCACCGCAAGGCGTCGTCGCCGTTCGAGACATGGTACCTCCTCGGCCCGACCGGGAAGATGCTTGCGATCTCCCCGGCGAACGAGGCGGTCCTCGGCCACGACTTCAGCGGCCGAGACTACTTCCAGGGGGCCCTGCGCCAGGGGCGCGAGGCCGACAACAACCGCATCCACATCTCGCGGATCTTCCGCGCCGAGAACGACGGCCTCTTCAAGTTCGCCATCACCGCCGCCGTCTACGACGGGAACGAGGACGACGCGAAGCTCCTGGGCGTCATCGCCGCGACCATGACGACCGACTCCACGCTCGACTCCCTCCGCCTCAACGACGAGCGGCGCGAGGCCGTGCTCGTCGGGCGCCGGGACATGAACCCGCCCTCGGCCCCGAAGCCGGCCGAGCCCGGCCAGCCCCAGCCTGCGCCCGCGAATTCGGCGAAGGAGGACCCCGAATACCTGATCCTGCTCCACCCCGCCTATCGGCACGGATCGGAGGCCATCCGGGTCCCGTCGGAGGTGATCCCGAAGATCCCGGGCCTCGGCTCGGGGGACGAGTTCCAGCTCCGCAATCCGGATGAGGAAGACCCCGACATCCCGGTGGTCCTGGCCGACTACCGCGACCCCCTCGGCGAGCGCGACCGCCGGTTCGCCGGCCGCTGGCTCGCCGGCTTCGCCCCGATCGGCAACACCGAGCTGATCGTCATCGTCCAGCAGCGCTATGGCCTGGTCATCTCGGCCGACGAGCGGCTCGCCCTCGACCTCCTCGTCTGGATCGGCCTCGCCGTCATGTTCGGCGCCATCGTCGTCGGCGGCGTCGGCTATGCCACCAGCCGCTCCTGGCGACGCTCCGTCTCGGCCATCGGGACCTGACGGGGCGGCTCGCCCTGTCGCGGAGAAAAATGAGACGCGAGGCCCCGCGGTCGCCACTTATCCTGTATAAGGACGGCGATCCTCGCCGTCGATTCGGGTCCGGCTTCGGGGAGATCGAAGGCGATGGCGAGCAGCCTGGCGATGGGCACGGCCTTGAGGGACCTCCGCGATCTGTTCGGCGACGGCACGACCGTCGGGCTCGGCGATGCACGGCTCCTGGCCCGCTACGCCGACGCGGGCGACGAGTCGGCCTTCGCGGCCCTGGTCGCCCGCCACGGCCCGATGGTCCTGGCCACCTGCCGGGCCGTCCTGAAGCACGACCACGACGTCGACGACGCCTTCCAGGCCACCTTCATGGTCCTGGCCAGGAAGGCCCGCTCGGTCCGGGACGCCGACGCCCTGGGGGGCTGGCTGCACCGCGTCGCCTATCGCGCGTCGATCCATGCCCGGGACGCCTCGAGACGCCGGAGCCATCGCGAGGCGGAAGCCGCGGCGCTGGCCCCCCTCCACTCCACCCTCGATGACCTCTCGGTCGCGGCCGACGTCGCCGCGGTCGTACATGAGGCGGTCGAGCGGCTCCCCGAGAAGCACCGCCTGCCGGTGGTCCTCTGCGACCTGGAGGGCCTGGCCTACGAGCAGGCCGCCGAACGACTGGGCTGGACCCTGCCGACGTTGCGCTGTCGGCTGGCGAAGGCCCGGCGACTGCTCCAGGCCCGCCTCGTCCGCCAGGGGATCGCGCCGCTCGCGGTCGCCGGCATCCTGGCCGCACAGGCCGCCCAGGCGAAGGAGGCGGTCCCGGCCGCCCTGGCTCGCTCGACCCTGACGGCCGCGGCCGGCGGGACTACGTCGGCAACCGTCGCCAGCCTCTCGGCGGCCTTGAGCCGGGGCCTGGCCCTGGCCAGGCTGAAAGCGGCCTCGGCAGGCGTATTGGCCGCGATCGCCCTCGCGACGTCCGGCCTCGTCGCGGTCGGGGCCTTGCGCCCCGATCCGGCCGGTCTCGCGATGGCCCCGCCGCCCGACGCCGCGTCGGAACGCCCGAAGGCCGCCAGAGAGCTCCAACCGGCCCCCTCGGCGGATCGGATCGAGGTCCGCGGCCTCGTGCTCGATCCCAAAGGACGGCCCGTGGCGGGGGCGGCCGTGCGGACGTACAGCATCGGCCAGGACGATCGGTTCACGGCAAAGACGACCAGCGGGCCGGACGGCCGGTTCCAGCTCCGGGTGCGCTCCTGGGGGATCAATTCCCTCATGCGGACGGGAGACATGTATCCGTGGGTCATCGCCTCGGCCCCGGGGTTCGGGCCCGGCTGGGCGTCGGCCTTACCTCAGCCCGGCGCCCCCGCCGAGACGACAGTCCGATTGGTCGAGGAAGGCCCCCCGATCGAGGGGCGGATTGTCGACCTCGAAGGTCGCCCGGCCGCAAATGCCCGGGTCCGTGTCGAGACGCTCTGGTTCGCCCGCGAGGGGGGCGTGTCGCCCTGGCTCGACCGCGTCCGGGGCACGGCGATCGAGGGCCCCTGGCGGGGCCTCCAACAATTTCCGGTTTCGATCAGCACCGACACCGACCCCGACGGCCGCTTCCGCCTGATGGGCATCGGCCCGGAGCGGATCGCGCAGATTTTCATCACGGGGCCGACGTTCACCACGACCCAGGTCTACGTCGCCAGCCGCGACGGCGAGGCTATCCGCACCGCCAATCCGTTTGCCGGAGTGGGCGGGACGTCGGGGATCACCTACTATCCTCGCCGCTTCGAGCTCGCCGCCGGGCCCGCCCGGCCGATCGAGGGGACCATCCGCGACAAGGACACGGGCCGGCCCATCGCCGGACTGACGATCCGCGGTCGGGTCGAAGTTGCGGGCAACCTCATCTGGACCCCCGGCATCGAGGCGAAGACCGACGACCTCGGGCATTACCGCCTCAACGGCCTGTCCGGTGCGCCCTCCTATCGGCTGTTCATCGAGCCTGGGCCGGGCCAGCCTTACACCAGGGCCACCTTCGTCACCCCCGAAGGCCCCTCCGGGCCGGGGCCGGTCGCCTTCGACATCGCGATGAAGCGGGGCGTGCTCGTCCGGGGCCGGGTGACCGACAAGGCGGACGGTCGGCCCGTGTCGGGATATGTCCACGCCTTCACCTTCGCGGACAACCCACACGCCGACGAGTTCCCCGGCTACGTGGGGAGCCAGCATACCTACGTGCTGATCGAGGAGGACGGCCGATACCAGATCGCCGTCCCCCCCGGCCGGGGCATCATCGCCTGCTCTTCGGATTCCGGCCGCTACCTCCAGGGTATCGGTGCCTCGACGATCCGGGGCTACGACCCCAAGGTCCGCGACGGGGGCCTCCGCACGCGTCAAGGGGGCTGCCGCTGCGACGGCTATCACGTCGTGGCCGAGATCGATCCCGACCCCAAGGCCGAGACGACCACGCTGGACCTCCAGGTCGACCCCGGCCGATCGCTGACCATCCACGCCGTCGATCCCGAGGGGCGTCCCCTCGCCGGGACGAGGGCCGCGGGCCTTGGCCCCGAGTCGTCGGTTTCCACCTACGAGCAGGACTCGCCCACGATCGAAGTCCACGCCCTCGAGACCTCGCAGCCCCGCCGCGTGACCATAACGCACGAGGGCCGGAAGCTGGCCGGGTCGATCTACCTCAAGGGGGACGAGACCGGACCGCTGACCGTCCGGCTCCAGCCCTCTGGAACCGTCACCGGGCGCATCGTCGACGAGGATGGGCTGCCGCGCGGGGGCCTCGAGTTGACCGACATCGGCGGATTCTCCGAGGAGCCGCCCCCCGACCGGGCCAAGCTGCCGGCGGGCGACTCCAGGCCGGAGATGGTGGTCGGCGGCGACGGCCGGTTCCGCCTCGAGGGCCTCACCCCGGGCCTCAAGTACGGCGCGGGGGCGGTCCGGGGACTCGTGCACCTGGGCGATCTCTTCCGCGACGTGACCGTCGAGCCCGGCGAGGTCAAGGACCTCGGGGACCTGAAGATCACCCCATCCCAGGACTGAAGGGGAAAGGCCTTCAGGCGGGACCGATCGCGGAAGGTCTCCCGTCGCTCACTTCAGCGTCGAGAGGAACTCGACGAGGTCGCGCATCTCCCTGGGAGACAGCGCCGTCGTCATCTTGGGCATGGCCGAGCGAGGGGCCGAGCGCTCGTCGATCTGATCGACGGGGACGTTGACCTTGATTCCGCCGGCCGTCTCGATGACGAGCTCCGTCTTCGTCTCCGACTTGAGCACGCCGTTGACGACCCGGCCGTCGGTCAGGGCGATGAGGACGGTGCCGAAGTCGGGGGCGATCTTGGCGTCGGGGTCGACCATCGACTGGAGGAAGAACTCGCGGTCGCCCCGGGTCGCGACCTTGGTCAGATCCGGGCCGGCCGATCCGCCGCGGTCGACGACCCGGTGGCAGCGGATGCACTGCCCTTGCTGGTGCCCGACGAAGAGGGCTCGCCCCTTCTCGGCGTCGCCCCCTTCGAGGCTCGGGCGATAGGCGGCGAGCGGGTCGGACTCGGATCGACCCTTGCGGTAGCTTTCGATGGCCGCGGTGAGTTCATTCCCGCCGCGAGCCTCGGCCGCCTCGATCAGGTCGAGTTGGAGGGTCGCCGGGGCCTCCCCCTTCGCAAGCCGGCCGAGCCAGGCCAATAGGAGGGCGTCGGCTTTGGGATGCTTCATCGTTGCCAGCGTGGCGAGGCCGAGCTGACGCTCGCGGACCGGGGCCTGAGTGTCTTTCAGGACCGCCTCAATTAGCGGGACCGCCTTGTCGGGGTCGAGCGTGGCGAAGATCCGCCGGGCCTCGGCGCGGAGGGTCTCGTCCTGGGCACCGAGGGCCTGCTGCAGGGCCTCATCGAGCCCCTTCGCCTTGCGTCCGGCCAGGAGCCGCAACGACGCAAGCCGGATGGCGGCATCCCCCTTGGAATCGGCAACCCGGGCGAGGAAAGGCGCCACGTCGGTCTCGGCCTTGAAGCGGGTGGCCAGGTCGATCACACCGGCCTGGAGCGGGCCCGAGGTCGTCTCCAGGAGCTTCGGCAAGGTGGATTCGAGGGCCAGGCGGACGCCCTTCGAATCTCGACTCCCGATCGGCCGCCAGAAGCCGTTGACCCGGTCACGCTGCGACGGCTTCTCCCAGTCGGCCAGGGCCGCGAGGGCCTCCTCGCGCATCGCCAAGGGGCGTCTGGCGTCGGCCACGACCGCGAGCAGGGCCCGTATCTGGGGCTCGCCGCCGAGGCGGAAGCTCGCGTTCATCGCGCGCCTGAGGAGCGGCTCGGAGCCCTCGGAGCGGGCGAAGTCTTCGCTCTCCAGGAGCTTGGCGAGTTCCGCCGTTCCGGCCTCGATCGGGAGGTCGTTGATGGCGCGGGCGGCCTCGAGAACGATGGAGGGGTCGGCGTCATGCAGCGAGGCGGCGATCGCCGGGTCGGCCAGGCGTCGCAGGACGAGCACGGCGACCAGCCGCACCTTCGGATCCGCGTCCTTGGCAAGTGTTCGGATAGCCTCGGCATCGTTGATGCCCAGCAGCGCCATGACGGCCGCATGCCTGAGATAAGGATCGCCGCTCGACTCCCCGCGGACCTGGGCCACGACCGGTTCGATCCCCGCGCGGAGGCCGATCTTGCCCAGCGCATTCAAAGCCTCGAACCGGACCGACGGCTCTTGAGCCTTGAGGAGCCCCACGAGGGCCTCGCCCGCCTTCGCATACCTGGCCTGGCCGATCACCTTGGCCGCCTGGCCTCGGAGCGTGGCATCCGGATCACCCAGCAGGTTCGCCACCGAGGCGAGGGCCTCCGGCGACTTCCGCCCGATCTGACCGAGCCCCCAGACGGCATGGAGCCGGGCCATCGGCGGGTTCGCGGGAGAAACAAGCTTGCTCAGGATCGGCAAGGCCGCCTCGCCGCGTTCTGCCAGGGCGAACTGCGCCCGCTGGCGGACCCGGGCGTCGACGTGCGATAGGAACGTGCCGAGTTCCTCGATGGGACGCTGGCGGAAGCCGGCCTTGAAGAGGGCCTGGACCTGCCGGATCGTCGGGTCGTCGCGACGCGTAGGGTCGGCGACGGTGTAGATCCGCCCGGCCTTGTTGCTGCCGTCCCACTCGAGGCGGCCGAACTCCGAGACGTACATCTTGCCGTCGTAGCCGAAGTCGACATCCGTGGCCAGCAGCGGCGTGAGGAAGGGTTGCATATCGAGCATCTCGAACCCGGCCCCCTTCCGCTTCACGGCGAAGGACTCGACGCCCCCGTTCCCTGTGAAGTTGCAGTAGAAGAAGTGGTCGCGGAACTTATCCGGGAGCCCCACCCCCGGATAGGCCGCGAAGCCCGAAGGCCCCGCCCCGATGTGCCCGACCGGCGGCAGCAGCCAGGCGGCCTGGCCGGCGTGCGGCAGGTGCCAAAGCTTCTCCGCATGCCAGGGGCCGGTCAGATAGGGCTCGGAGATCGTCTGATAGGCCATGTTCCAGCCCGACTCGCCCCCCTCGACGACCCAGACGAGACGCGACGAATCCCCCTTGTCGCAGTTGTTGTCGACCGCGAAGAGGTTCCCGAACGCGTCGAAGGCCAGCTCCTGCGGGTTGCGCATGCCCCGGGCGACGACCTCGAACTCGGAGCCGTCCGGATTGCAGCGGAAGACGGCGCCGCTCCTGGGGCCGTGGAGGGTCTTGCCCTCCTGGCTCGTGACGTGGAAGCCGCGGTCGCCGACCGAGAAGTACAGCTTGCCGTCGGGACCCCAGGCGAGCCCGTGGAGGTCGTGCCCGAGGAACCCGGCGTTGACGCCGAAGCCGTGCAGGAGCACCTTGCGAGTGTCGGCCTTGCCGTCGCCGTCCTCGTCGCGGAGCTTCCAGAGGTTGGGGATGTTGGTGAAGTAGACGTCGCCGTCGCGGGCGATCACCCCCGCGGCCAGGCCGTCGAGCGGGCCGTTGAAGTCGCCGGCGAAGACGGTCGAGACGTCGGCCTTGCCGTCGCCGTCCCTGTCCTCGACCATCCGCACCTGGTCGGCGTACTTCGAGAACCAGGACATGCCCCCTTCGAAGCGGTCGGCGTATTTCCTGTACATCGCCAGGCGGTCGTCGACCGTCTGGATCTGCAGGTCGTCCTCGAGGAGGAAGGGGCGCGAGCGGTTCTCCTCGGTGCCCCGGTTGAAGCGATATTCCTCGGCGACGTACACCCGCCCCTGCTCGTCCAGGCAGAAGGCGACGGGGTTCGCGAGCTGCGGATCGGCGGCGAACTTACCGACCTCGAGCCCCGGCGGGACCCTGAGCGCCGGCATGTCGTCCTGCCCGGCGGGAGGGACCGCCCCGGCGCGGGTCCCGAGCAACATCGCAACGAAAACCGCGAGCCGGAGCCCGCGGGTTGGCCACTGGAGCGTCGTCATTGTCTTCGATCACCTCGATGGATGGGGGCTCTCGTCCCTTGGCCATCGTAAAGGCCCCAATCCGAACGTGGAAGGGGTCAGGATCGGGGTGATCGAAGCGATAGAGGCCGACGGCGTCGTCGGCTCGCCCCTTTGCGGGGTCAATGCTATGTGAGGCAAACATCCTTCGGGTACGTCGAGGCGACCCCAAGGAGCAGGGTCGCCTCGCTTTCTGATTGGTCAACGGACCTTCTCGACCCCCGAGGCCTGCGCCAGGGTCGTCTTCGACGGCAAGGGAGCCGGCTTGGCCTCGACCGGCGCCTTGAGGATCCTCAGGAAGGCGATGACCGCCTGACGATCCGAGGCAGGCAGGTGCTTGTAGGCCCTGGTGATCTGCTCGGCGTCCCCCATGTGGCGGAGGATGGCCGATTCCAGGGTGGGCGAGCCGCCGTCGTGGAAGTAAGGGGCCGAGTCGGCGACGCCCCAGAGCGCGGGGGTCTTCCACTCTTCTTCCAGCGGGAAGGCCTCGGGCAAGGGGACGGGCGGGGTGGCGTTCGTCGGGCCGTAGCCGCCTCCGCCGCCGCCGGGTAAGCTGCGATCGTCGAGCCGGTGGAGCAGGAAGTCGGTGTAGACCCCGGCGACGCCCCCCATGTCGGGCGTGTGGCAGGCCGCGCAGCCGACCTTGGCGAACATCTCCTTGCCCCGCGCGGCCTCTTCCTGCTCGCCGGGGCTCTCGGGCGTGATCTCGACGGGGCGTTCCAGGGTGTCGATGAACGCGACGAGGGAGCGGAACTGGTCGCGGTCGAGGTCCGGCTCGACGTCGGGGTAGCCCGAGCGGACCAGGGGCTTCGCCTGCGGCATCATCGGGTTGCCCAGGCCGATCTCGTTGGCGCAGGCGGCCGCGACGAAGTCCTCGAGCGTGGCGAACTGCGCCTTCCAGCCGAACTTGCCGAGGCGCCCGTCGGGCAGGATCCGGGGGCGGCCGAGGACCACGCCGCCGAAGTCGGAGTCGAGCTCGCGGCCAATCTTCGCCACCGTCGTCTTCATGCTCTCATGCCGGATCGACTTGCCCGAGATCCGGTCGAGCCACCCGGCGCCGAAGAGTGCGGTGCTGTTGACGCTCTCGGTGTGGATCGGGTCGAAGTCGAGCGTCAGGACCGAGCAGCCGCTCTCGACCCGGATGCCGCCGGGGATGACCGGGAAGAACTTGGAGAGCTCGCTCGTCTTCTCGAAGAACCGGTTCTCGACGGCGAACTTGTGGACGAGCCCCCCCTTCACCTCGGGGCGGTCCTGGGTCGGGTGGGCCTGGAAGGCGAGGACGTTATGCTTGTTGTCGCCGCCGCCTCCGACGCCCCCCTGGAAGTGGCAGGCCACGCAGGACTTGGCGTTGAAGACGGGGCCGAGGCCGTCCCCCCTGGCCATCGGGTCGTGCGGCTGCCACTCGTGCTCGAAGAGGGCGAGCCCCGCCAGCTTCACCTCGGGCCTGGCATAAGGGGCACGGAACACCGGGAGCCCCGGCGACGCCACCCATGCCGCCCCCGCCGCGCATAAACCCGCCATCGCCCAGGCGATCTTCTTCCGCGTCCGATCCAGATTGTAGTCGCCCACCGCCGGTCCTCCAGAACGGCCCCGCCGTTCGATCGAATCCGCCGCCAACCGGGCCTACTCCACACATCGCACAAATGTACGATGACAACCGTCCGCGATCAAGGCCCTGGGATCGATTTTCTCGAGACCGTGCGTCGGATCGCGTCGGCCAGCGCCTCCCCGCCCCAGCCGATGAGCACGCCGACGGTGTAGCAGGCGAAGTCACTGGGGACGAACCCGTGGCCGAGCGTGAGGCTCCCGAGCGTCGTCGCGCGGACCGAGTTGATCCAGGGGGCCTGGTACAACTGGCTGACCTCGACGGCGTACGAGATCGCCAGCGCCGCGAGCGCCACGCGTCGGCCTGAAAC
The DNA here is from genome assembly GCF_049331405.1 of Singulisphaera chitinilytica. NCBI lineage: Bacteria > Pseudomonadati > Planctomycetota > Planctomycetia > Isosphaerales > Isosphaeraceae > Singulisphaera > Singulisphaera chitinilytica. The sequence goes on along the minus strand of NZ_CP186274.1, from coordinate 1,353,892 downwards.
CCTCGTCCAGACGAACCCGATGCCGAGGAACGCCGCGAGCGCCCAGAGGGTATCTCCCGCATAGGCGGCGATGAATCCGGGGAGGCCCGGCCCGAAGCGCCTCGAGCCGATCCCGCAAACCACCGCGATCAGGATGAGGCCGGCGTAGGCCCACCGACGTCTGGGGGTCTGGCTCATTTCTGGGATCCAATTGTTTTGATTCGAAAGCCTTACGCGATGTCACATTTTATGGCATCGGACCGTAACTCGTTGCGTCCAGTCATTGGCATGAAAGCGCTGTCGACGCAAGGGTTTCGGCACATCGGCCGCGTCGGCACGACCCTCCGGGGCCCGAGAAATCGGGGATGCGCACATCCCCACTGTCGCCGGCGCGAGGCGTACGGAATCCGAGTCGTCCCTGGATCCCGTGCTCATGAACAGGATTTTCAGTCCGTTTCTTCTGGAATTCGGGATTCCTTTGCATGATCATGCCGCAGCGTCCTGAAAGAACCCGGTGCCCGAGGCCCCTTGGCGACGGCTCGGATTGACGAGCGTCCGGGATCCATTCATGGATTCATCAAGGCGCGAGGATCCGAAGGGCGATCGGGCGGTGCCGGCCCCGAAGCGGGCCTCGCCTCGCACGGCCGGGGACGCGCGAGATCAGAAGGCCGTCGCCCCTAATTTATTAGTCAGCCTTGATGATTTAGCCTTAACATACATTAAGAAATGGAATCCTCCCATGTCGGGAAACGAACCGCATCTCGGCCTCGGCGAAGAGAGGGCCCCCGAGGGCGAAGAGGCGATGATCGCCAGGATCGTCGAGATCCAGGAGAGCGTGACCGATAAGTCCGCCAGGCCTGTCCCTCGCGGCCAGCACATGAAGGGGCACGGCTGCGTCAAGGCCGAGTTCATCGTCGAGCCCGGCCTGCCCCCGACCCTGGCGCACGGGATCTTCGAAGGGCCTCGCACCTTCCCCGCCTACATCCGGTTCTCGAACGGGGCGGCGAGGGACGACCGCAAGGCCGACGTCCACGGCATGGCCATCAAGCTCCTCGACGTCCACGGGGCGAAGCTCCTCGAGGACGAGCCCGACGCCCGGACGCAGGACTTCATCCTCATCGACCACCCCGTCTTCTTCATCAGGGACGTCGCCGACTACGTCCCCTTCATGGAGGACTTCAGGCGCCTGAAGGGCGGGTTCGGCCTGGGCAAGCTCATGGTCATCGGGAAGGCCCTGCTCTCGTCCGACTATCGCTGGTCGATCGCGCGCGAGACCCTGAGCAAGAAGCCCGAGAGCCCCTTGCGGACCTCGTACTGGAGCACGACCCCTTATCGCCTCGGCGCGACGGCCGCGAAGTACTCGGTGACGCCCGACCTCGCCGGGGCCCCGGCGGTCGTCGCGTTCGACTCGCCCGATAAGCTCCGCCTGGCGATGGCCGCGCAGCTCGGCTCGCACGAGGCCCGCTTCAACTTCCTCGTCCAGTTGCAGGCCGACCCGATCACGATGCCGGTCGAGGATCCGACCATCCCCTGGGACGCCCCCTGGCAGAAGGTCGCCACGATCCGGATCCCCCCCCAGACTTTCGACACCCCCGACCAGATGACGTTCTGCGAGAACCTCTCCTTCACCCCCTGGCACTCCCTCCCCGATCACCGGCCCCTCGGCGGGATCAACCGGGCCCGCAAGGCCGTCTATCGCGAGATCTCCCGGCAGCGTCACGAGTTGAACGGCGTGGCGCGCGAGGAGCCGACGGCCTGATCCCGCCTCGCCGCGGAGGCCGCCGGGGCGAGCGCGGGGCAGGGTCGCAAAGACCTTGCCCTCCGCGCGTCGGGGCGTATAGCCTTGAGGAAACGATCGGCACCACCCACGACGAGATCGCTCCCTCGAGAAACCCTCCGCGGAGACGTCCGCCCATGCTCAAGACGTGCCGATGGGGCATCGGGAGCCCCGCAACCTCCCGAAATGTCGGCGGCCCCCTGCGCGGAGGTCGCCCCGCGCTGGGCGTCGTCGCGGTCCTGCTCGCTTCGCTCGGCGCCGATGCGCCCGAGAAGAAGACCGTCGAGTTCAATCGCGACATCCGGCCGATCCTCTCGGAGAACTGCTTCCACTGCCACGGGCCGGACAAGAACCGGCGCAAGGCCGACCTGCGGCTCGACCGGCGCGACTCGGCCCTGGCCAAGAATGCGATCGTCCCCGGCCAGCCCGACGACAGCGAGCTCGTCGCCCGGATCCTGAGCGACGACCACGACGAGGCCATGCCCCCGGCCTCCGAGAACAAGACGCTGACCCCGCAGCAGAAAGACCTCCTCGCTCGCTGGATCCGCGAAGGGGCCGAGTACCAGGCCCACTGGGCCTACGTCGCGCCGAAGAAGCATGAGCCGCCGGCCGTCGCCGACAAGGCCTGGGTCCGCAACCCGATCGACGCCTTCATCCTCAAATCGCTCGAGGCGAAGGGGATCAAGCCCTCCCCCGAGGCCGACCGCCGCACCCAGATCCGACGCCTCTCCCTCGATCTGACGGGATTGCCGCCGACCCCAACCGAGGTCGAAGCCTTCCTCAAGGACGAGAGCCCTAAAGCGTATGAGCACCTCGTCGATCGCCTGCTCGACTCCCCGCATTATGGCGAGAGGATGGCGGTCCCCTGGCTCGACCTCGTCCGCTTCACCGACACCGTCGGCTACCACGGCGACCAGAACCAGGACATCTTCCCCTATCGCGACTACGTGGTCGACGCCTTCAACAGCAACCTCCCGTTCGACCGCTTCACCACCGAGCAACTCGCGGGGGACCTGCTGCCGAACCCGACCACCGAGCAACTCGTCGCCACCGGCTTCAACCGCCTGAACATGATGACCCGCGAGGGGGGAGCACAGGCCAGGGAATACCTCGCCAAGTACGCGGCCGACCGCGTCCGCACCGTGGCGATCACCTGGATCGGATCGACGATGGGCTGCGCCGAATGTCATGACCATAAGTACGACCCATTCACGTCCAAGGATTTTTACCAATTTGAGGCCTTCTTCGCCGACGTCAGGCAATGGGGCGTCTACACCGACTACGGATACACCCCCAACGGCGACCTCAAAGGATGGACCAATGACCATCCGTTCCCGCCCGAGATCGAGGTGGAGAGCCCCTACCTCAAGCGGCGGATGGCCCGGATCGAGGGGGAGATCCAGAAGCTGACGGCCTCGGCTTCTCCGCTCGCGAAAGGGGATGAGGCGAAGCATCAATTCGAAGCCTGGGCCAGGGCCGGGGCCGAGTTCCTCGCGCGGGCCCCCTCGGGCTGGGAGACACCAGAAGTCGTCGTCGCCGATAAGCAACCCTCGGCGTCAATCCTGGAGGATCGCAGCATCCTACTAAGCGGCCCCGCGAAGGCCGGCGATGCAACCGAGATCCGGCTCAAGGTCAAGCCGGGCTGGGTCGCCTCGATCCGCCTGGAACTGCTGCCGCACGAGTCGCACAAGGGTTCGGTCTTCCGTACCCCGGGTGCGGCCGGATCTCGCATCCATCTCGCTGCCAACTTGCAACGGGCGAAGGACGGCAAGAAGGCTCCTCTGGGCATTTCATGGGCCGAGGCCGACGCCAAGGACGAGGTGTACGACAATGGCTCTCCCATCCTCGGCGTGGCCCGAGGTTGGAAGACGTCGGGGCGCAGGAGTCATGCGAAATCCGCCTCTGCCTGGCTCCTCGACCAGCCGGTCGAATGCGCCGAGGGGGACGAGATTATCGTCACCGTCCGATCCGACAACCTCGGCCGTCTGCGACTCGCGGTCTCCCCCTTCGTCCCGGCCGATGTGCGTCGGGTCGAGCTGGACGAGGCGACGTTGAGGGCCGTCGTCGGCTCCAATGCGAGTGATTCCCCGCTCGTCCAGAAAGCCTACCTCGACGGCACCGGCTGGGCTCCCGAAGCCTATGCCAAGCTCAAGACGTTGCGGCGCGAATTGATCGAATGCAGGGAGGGCAAATCCCCCTCGATGATCACGCAAGCACGCGACCCCCTGCCCACCCGGGTCCTGCCCCGGGGCAACTGGCTGGACGAGAGCGGCGAACTGGTCGCGCCGGGAGTCCCCGGGTTCCTGCCGCAACCTCCGCCATCGGAGAATCAGCGACTCAACCGGCTCGACCTCGCCCGCTGGATGATGTCGCCCGAGAACCCGCTGACGTCGCGCGTCTTCGTGAACCGGCTCTGGAAGCAATTCTTCGGCACCGGCATCAGCGCGGTGATGGAGGACGTCGGGGCACAGGGGGAATGGCCCGCGCATCCGGAGTTGCTCGACTGGCTGGCGGTCGAGTTCCGCGAGAGCGGCTGGAACGTCAAGCACATGGTCCGGCTCCTCGCCATGTCGGCGACGTACCGGCAGGATGCGCGGCTCCGGCCCGAGCTCCGCGACATCGACCCGAACAACCGCCTGCTCGCCTCGCAGTCGCCGCGCAGGCTCGAGGCCGAGTTCGTCCGCGACAACGCCCTGGCGATCGCGGGCCTGCTGAACCTCGACGTCGGAGGGCCGAGCGCCCACCCGTATCAGCCGGCCGACTACTACGCCAACATCCAGTTCCCCAACCGCGACTACCAGGCCGAGCGCGACGACCGCCAGTATCGCCGGGGCCTCTATTCCCACTGGCAGCGCACCTTCCTGCACCCGATGCTCGCGAACTTCGACGCCCCCGCCCGCGAGGAATGCACCGCGTCGCGCACGGTGGCCAACACCCCCCAGCAGGCCCTCACGCTCCTGAACGACCCGAGCTTCGTCGAGGCCGCCCGCGCCCTGGCCGAAGGGCTCCTGGCGACGTGCTCAGGACCCGACGCCGACCGGATCGATCGGCTCTTCGAGAAGGCCCTCGCCCGCCCGCCGAAGCCGAAGGAGCGAGAGTCCCTCACCGCCTTCCTCGACGCCCAGCGGAAGCTCTACCGCGAGCGGCCCGATGATGCGAAGGCCCTGGTCCGCGCCGGGCTCGCCCCCGCCCCCTCGACCCCGGCGCCCGACGAGCTTGCCGCCTGGATCGCCGTCTGCCGCGTCGTCTTGAACCTCCACGAGACCATCACGCGATATTGAGACATCATGACCACTCCGAACCTGGATCTGGGTGACTACCTCCGGGGCCTGAGCCGTCGGAGCTTCCTCCAAGGCTCGGCGTACGGCCTCGGCGGCATGGCACTGGCGAGCCTGCTCGACCCGGGGATCGCCGGAGGCGCGAGCCCTGCCATCCCGACGGCCGACCCCGGAATCTGGCGGGGGGTCGTGAACCCGCCGCACCTGCCCGTGAAGGCGAAGCGGATCATCCACCTCTGCATGGCCGGCGGGCCCTCGCAGTTCGAGACGTTCGACAACAAGCCGGAGCTGAAGAAGCTCGACGGCAAGTCGTTCCCCGCGTCGTTCACGAAGGGTCAGCAGCTCGCGCAGCTCCAGGGTGCCGACCTCCGGGCTCGCGGTCCGGTGGCCTCGTTCCGCAAGTACGGGGAATCGGGCCAGGAGATCTCCGACTACTTCCCGCACATCGCGGGCATCGCCGATGACATCTGCATCATCCGATCGATGCAGACCGAGCAGATCAACCACGACCCCGCCCACGCCTTCATGAACTCGGGCTCGATCATCAAGGGGCGGCCGAGCATGGGCTCGTGGCTCCTCTACGGGCTCGGATCCGAGGCGGAGGACCTGCCCGGGTTCATCGTGCTGACCTCGGCCGGCAGGACCGGGCAGCAGCCGGTCTCGGCCAGGCAGTGGTCGGCCGGGTTCCTGCCCAGCAAGTTCCAGGGGATCCAGTTCCAGTCGAAGGGGGACGCCGTCCACTACATCGGCAACCCCGAGGGGGTCTGCCAGAGCGCCGAGCGCCAGGTGATCGAGGAGGTCAACCGGCTCAACGGCATGCTCGCCGAGGACCGCCTCGACCCCGAGATCCAGACGCGGATCAGCCAGTACGAGCTCGCCTTCAAGATGCAGACATCCGTTCCCGACCTGATGGATTTCCGGCAGGAGTCGAAGGAGACGCTCGAGCTCTACGGCGTGAAGCGCCCCGGCGACGGCAGCTTCGCCTCGAACTGCCTGCTGGCCAGGCGCCTGGCCGAGCGCGGGGTCCGGTTCATCCAGCTCTACCACCGCGCCTGGGACCACCACAACGACATCGGCCCGAGCATGAAGCTCGCCTCCGAGGAGGTCGACCAGTCGAGCGCCGCGCTCGTGCTGGACCTGAAGCGTCGAGGGCTGCTCGACGACACCCTGATCCTCTGGGGGGGCGAGTTCGGCCGCACGCCGATGGGCCAGGGCTCCGGCCGCGACCACCACATTTTGAGCTTCTCCGTCTGGCTCGCGGGGGGCGGCATCAAAGGGGGCGTGACCTACGGCGGGACCGACGAGCTCGGCTATCGCGCGGTCGACAACGTCGCGCACGTCCGCGACCTGCACGCGACCCTGCTGCACCTCTGCGGGATCGACCACCGCCGGCTCTCGTACAAGTTCCAGGGGCTCGACGTCCGCCTGACGGGCGTGGAACCGGCGCACGTCATCAAGGACGTCCTCGCCTAGCCGGACCTCGCCCGACCTAACCCGATGTGGGGCAATCCCATGCACCACGGCAACGCCCCGGCGAAGCCTTTCCCGTTGTCATGCGGGGGCGGTCCGCCGATAATGAGGTTGTCTTATTCCGCCTAAATATCCCGCCGGCTCACGCGTGCGACTTCGAGTGCGAGACAGGGACCGCCCGGTGGGCTGCCCGAGGCGAGCCGAGCGTCCCCGCAGGCCGATGCACGCAGTCCAGACGGCGACGGCCTCGGGGTCGTCGCGAATGGTGCGGACCACCCAGCCATCCAGACTGAGGGAGCGCCTCGTGCGATCGTTTCGAGTGGACAACGAGATGAGCGGCGGACCTCGCGACGGCCTGGCGAGGCCCCGATCCTTGACGCGGGCCCTGGCCGCGATCCTGGCCCTGGCCGCGAGCCCTGCGCTCGCCCAGGAGCCGAAGAAGGTCGACTTCGCGCACGACATCGTCCCGATCCTCAAGACGCACTGCGTCAAGTGCCACGCCAATGGCACGTATAAAGGCTCGTTCTCGTTCGACACGCGAGAGTCCGTCCTCAAGTCCGACGCCGTCGTCGCGGGCAAGTCGGGCGAGAGCGAGATCATGGAGCGCCTGACCAGCGACGACCCCGAGATGCGCATGCCCCCCAAGGGGGACCGCGTCAGCGCCCAGGAACTCAGCAAGTTCAAGGCCTGGATCGACGAGGGGGTGAACTGGGAGGACGGCTTCACCTTCAAGGAGTCGACCTACAACGCCCCGCTCAAGCTCAAGAAGGTCGACCTGCCCCCCGCGAAAGACGGCCGCGACCACCCGATCGACCGGATCGTCGACGCCTACTTCGCCAAGAACAAGGTAACGCCCCAGCCGCCGCTCGATGACGCGGCCTTCCTGCGCCGGGCGTCGCTCGACCTGATCGGGCTCCTGCCCACGCCCGCCCAGCGCGACGCGTTCGTCAAGGATTCGGCCCCCGACAAGCGCACGCAGTTCATCAAGCGGACGCTCGACGACAAGGTCGACTACGCCGAGCACTGGCTCTCGTTCTGGAACGACCTGCTCCGCAACGACTACAAGGGGACCGGCTACATCGACGGCGGCCGCAAGCAGATCAGCGGCTGGCTCTATCAGTCGCTCGTCGAGAACAAGCCGTACGATCGCTTCGTATTCGAACTCATCAGCCCCGCGCCAGAGTCCGAAGGCTTCATCCAGGGGATCCAGTGGCGCGGGCGTGTCAACGCGAGCCAGGTCCGGGAGATCCAGTTCTCCCAGAACGTCTCGCAGGTCTTCTTCGGCGTGAACATGAAGTGTGCGTCATGCCACGATAGTTTCATCGATCGCTGGAAGCTCAACGACGCCTACGGGCTCGCCGCGATCATCGCCGAGAAGCCGCTGGAGATCCACCGCTGCGACAAGCCGACGGGCAAGACCGCCGTGGCCAAGTTCCTCTGGCCGGAGCTCGGCTCCATCGACGCCTCCCTGCCCAAGCTGGATCGGCTCGAGCAGTTCGCGAAGCTCGTCACGCACCAGGACAATGGCCGCTTCACCCGCACGATCGTCAACCGGATCTGGCAGCGCCTGATGGGGCGAGGGATCGTGCAGCCGGTCGACGTCATGGGCAACGAGCCCTGGAGCGAGGACCTGCTCGACTACCTGGCCGGCTACCTCGTCGAGCACAAGTACGACCTCAAGGCCCTGATCGAGCACATCGTCACCTCGCAGGTCTACCAGTCGCGACCGGCGATCTCGAACTCGGAGGCCCCCGGCGACAACTACGTCTTCAAGGGCCCCGAGATCAAGCGGATGACGGCCGAGGAGTTCATCGACGCCATCTGGATGACCACCCACTCCGGCCCCGACAAGGCCGACGCCCCGTTCAAGCGGGCGGCCCCGACCGACTCGCCCCTCGCGCCCCCGCAGTTCATCAGGGCCTCGCTCGTGCATTGCGACGAGCTGATGCGGTCGCTGGGCAGGCCGAACCGGGAGCAGGTCGTCACCACCCGCGGCGAGAACCTCACGACCCTCCAGGCGCTCGACCTCTCCAACGGCGAGAGCCTGGCCGAGACCCTCAAGAAGGGGGCCGGGCGCTGGCTCGAGGCCCATCCGAACGAGTCGCCCGACCGCCTGGTCGAGGACTTCTACCTCCAGGCGATGGGCCGCAAGCCCTTGGCCGACGAGGCGAAGACCGCCGCCGAACTCGTCGGCTCGCCCGCCTCGGCCGACGGCCTGGCCGACCTCTTCTGGGTGATCTTCATGCTCCCCGAGTTCCAACTCATCCACTGAGAGAAAGGGACAATCGCCATGGACTCCCGACCGACCGCGGCGATGGCCGCCAGCCGTCGCGAATTTCTCCGGGGGATGAGCCTCGCCGCGATGGCCGCGCTCGCCACCAACCAGCCGAGCCTCTCCTTCGGCAGCGAAGAGGTCAAGCAACCGATCCCCACGGCCGACACCTGCATCCTGCTCTGGATGGGGGGCGGGATGGCCGCGCCCGAGACCTTCGACCCCAAGCGGTACACGCCTTTCGAGGTCGGGGTCCCCTCCGACAAGATCCTCTGCACCTTCCCCGCGATCGACACGGCCGTCGACAACATCAAGATCTCGGAGGGGCTCGAGAACATCGCCAAGGTCATGGACCGGGCGACCCTGATCCGCTCGCACGTGGTGGCGGACCTCGGGAACATCCTCCACTCGAGGCACCAGTACCACTGGCACACCGGCTACGTCCCGCCGCAGACGGTCGCCGCGCCCCACATCGGATCCTGGATCGCCAAGGTCCGCGGCCCCAATAACCCGGCGATCCCGCCCTTCATCAACATCGGCCAGCGCCTGGAAGGCAACGGCGAATCCGAGGAGCTGAAGGCCTTCACCACGGCCGGCTTCTTCGGCGGGGAATACGGCCCGTTCAACCTCCCCTTCCCGCTCGACGCCATCGCCGCCGTGCGTCCCCCCAAGGGGATGACACGCGAGCGATTCTCGAGCCGGGAAAAGGCGTTCAAGCGGATGCTTAAGGAGAGCCCCGTCGGCGACCTCGCCAGCGACTACCACCAGGAGTCGATGGTCCGCGCCTTCGAGAACGCCAACCGCCTGCTCACCTCCAAGGAGCGCGACGCCTTCGACCTCTCCAAGGAGCCGAAGGAGAGCTTCGACAAGTACAACTCCAGCCGGTTCGGCCAGGGGTGCCTCCTCGCCAGACGCCTCACCGAGGCCGGGGCCCGCTACATCGAGGTGACGACCGAGTACGTCCCCTTCATGAGCTGGGACACCCACGAGAACGGCCACACGACCGCCAAGGAGATGAAGCAGACCATCGACAAACCGATTGCCCAGCTCATCCTCGACCTGGAAGAGCGCGGCCTGCTGTCGAGGACCCTGGTCATCCTCGCCAGCGAGTTCAGCCGCGACATGATGATCGAGGGGATCCCGGGCAGCACCGCCTTCGACCAGTCGCGTGCCGCGAGCGACGTCATGAAGGAGATGAAGCACTACGGCCTGCACCGGCACTTCACCGGCTCCGGCTGCGTCCTGATGTTCGGCGGCGGCGTGAAGAAGGGCTACCTCCACGGCGAGACCGCCCCCGAGCGCCCGCTCGTCACCATCAAAGACCCGGTGTCGATCCCCGACATGCACGCCTCCGTCTTCCACGCGATGGGCATCTCCCCCAAGACGGCCTTCGACGTCGAGAAGCGCCCCTTCTACGCCACCGAGGACGGCAAGGGGAAGCCGGTCGAAGCCCTCTTCGCCTGAGCCTCATCGGACCTCCCCTGGCCGCGAAGCACGACGCCGGCGCCCCTCTCTCATGGAGGGGTCGCCGGCCTTTTCCATGCAATGCTCCACGGATTGCGCCCACGGCATTCCTGCGTAAGTGGCTTCCCGACGACGCGTCGTTGATGTTAGGATGCGTTAGCTGGGTGGTCGACCATGCCTCCATCGACGCATAGATGGTCGCGATGCCCTGGTCCCGGGCGTCGCGGACCGCCTCGACCACCCATCCTGCCCGATTTCGCACTTCTAAGGGCAATCGGATCGCTTCCGAGAAGGCGCAGGCATGTCATGGCTTCCAAGAATTCTCGCAAACCCGCGCTGAATCACCGAATCTACGAGGGGCTCCGGGAGGAGATCACGGCCGGGAAGCTCAAGCCGGGCGAGGCGCTCTCGCGCCGGCAGATCGCCTCCAGGTACGGGACGAGCTACATCCCGGTGATCGAGGCCCTGGTGCGCCTGGAGGGCTCGGGGCTCGTCGAGGCCGAGTCGAACCAGATGGCCCGGGTCCGGCAGATCTCGATCGAGACGATCCGTTCGGATTACGTCCTCCGAGAGGCGTATGAGACCCAGGCGATCCGCCTGGCCTGCGAGTCGGCCACCGAGGCCGAGCTCGACGAGTTAGCCATCCTCGCCAACCTGGTCGACGCCCAGGTCCCGGCCGAGGATCCCGACGCGGAGGCCGGGCCGAGCGAGGGGCTCCTGCTGCACTGGAAGTTCCACAAGCAGATCGCCGAGCTCTCGAGGTTCCCGATCCTCGTCCACAAGCTCGAGCGGATCGAGACGCTCGCCAGGCTCCAGGCGAACTGGCGGTTCATGCCCGAGATGCCCGACCCGCCGCACTGGCACCTCTCGCTCGTCGAGGCCATCCGGGCGCGCGACCCGATCCGTGCCGACCAGGCCATGCGCGACCACGTCCGCCGCGGCCTCGAGAAGGAACTGTTCGCCTACAACAGCGGCAAGCAGCAGCCCGCGGCGATGGCCGAGGAGTCGGCCATCGCCGTGGAGACGCCCCAGGGCCCGGCCGACGCCCCGTCAGAGCCTCAGGCTTTCACGTCTTCAACCGAGCCCGAGCCCCCGGCGGTCGACGCGACCTCGGGGCCCGTCGGGGGATAAATTCGGGAGCCCGGGAAGGCGACGACCTTCTTGCCGACGTTGCCGAAGGGCCCGTGCCTGGCGATGAGGAAGACCTGGCCGGGCAATTCGGCCTTGGAGAAGAGCCGCTTGGCCAGCATGTTGTCGGCCTCCCCCTTGCCCCACGACCAGGCCCCCCCCTTGGTCGTCACGCAGAGGAGGAACAGCGGCCGGTTCGGGAAGAAGTCGAGCGCCTTGCGCACCAGCCAGGCCGACCCGCAATCGGTCTGGCCCGCCAGGAGCCCGCGGACCTGCGCGAGCTGGCCATCGTCGAGCCCGTGCGGCAGCAGCCTGTCCCCCGCCTTGATCGACGATCGCTCACGCCTGGATTTCTCGACGTCCGACTCGTGCCGCTCGTAACGCTCGCGGATCGCGCGGACGCGGTCGGTCTGCCCCGTGTCGCGGTAGAACGAGAGGAGTTCCTGGCAGGCGCGGGGAACCCAGTCCTCGTCCGCCGCTTCGAGCACGTCGAGGAGTAGCTTTTCGCCGCTCGGCGCGTCGTGCTTGAGCAGGTGGACGCCGAAATAGACCCTGGCCCCCGCATGGCTCGGGTCGTGGTCGAGGAGCGACCGGAGCGTGGGCAAGGCCTGGTCGACCCCGTGGAAGCCGGCGATCTCCTTCACCTCGTCCCAGAGCCGGACCGCGTCCTTGGGGTCGAGACGATGAGCATTCCGTTCCTCGACCCCGGCCACGGCCTCCGTCTCGGCTTTGGGCTCCGCCGGGATTGCGGTGGAAGCCCGCCGCCTGGCGTCGTACTGGGCCTTGCGATAGCGCTCGCGCCAGGCGGCCCCGTTCGACCTGCGCCAGGATGCGCCCATCGCGAGCCGGAGCCGTTCGAAGTCGTCGCCGAGCAGCGCCTCCGCGGCCGAAGGGCGAGCCGCCTCGGGAAACGCAAGGCGTTGAACCTCCTCGGCATCGATCCCGACGGCTCGCGCCCGGTCGACGAATGAGGGGTGGGTCTGGTCGTGCTCCGTCGCGCGGCTGAGACCTCGCTCGGCCCAGCGCGTGGCCTCGACCGGCGTCGGCGGCTCGCCCATGGCGACGAGCATCCTGGCGTAAATGTCGTCGGGGGGCTCGGCGAGGGTGTCGGCCCCGAGGTAGACGTCGGGCCAGAACCGCTCGGCGAGCCAGCCCTCGCGGCACTCCAGTTTCCAGAGGGCGGAGACCTGGGCCTCGGCACCGGCGATCCTGGCGGCGAGGGCGTCGGCGTCGTACTCGTGGGCGCGCGAGAGCACCCTTGCCCTCGCGTTCAGTCGGGGCCAGTACCAGTCGATGAAGTGCGACGAGGCCCAGCGGATGCCCCGGCCGAAGCTGCTCGTGCCGGGCCGCTGGAGCTGGTGGAAGAGACGCTCCCAGCGGATCCTGAGCCGGTAGAGCCTCCCAGAGCTGCGGCCGTGCCGCGACGAGATGTGGGCGAACTCGTGGGCCAGGACCGCGCGGAACTCTTCCTCGGAGAGCGTCAGCATCAGCGGCAGCCCGAGCTCGAGGATCATCCTCGGCCAGCCGAAGACGCCGAGCCGGGCGACCTCGTAGACCCCCGCGTTGAAGTCGAGGTTGACCCGGATCTCGGAGAATGGCCGGCAGCCGATTTCCTGGCGCAACGACTCGATCATCCGATGGAGTTCGGCCCCCTCGGACGGCTTGAGCGAGCGCAAAGCGGGGGCGCCCGGCTCGACCAGGAGCAGGACCCCCACCTGCGTCAGCGTGTAGACGATCATCAGGCAGCCGACGACGATCAGGATGATCCCGCCGGGGGGTTCGACGAAGATGCCCGCCACGAAGATCAAGGCGCTCAGGGCGAAGAGGGCCCCGAGCCAGGCGAGCGCCGCGACCAGGCCTAAGGCGACCCAGGCCATCGTCGCGCGCTCGAGGGCCCGCGGCTTCCCGGCGTAGCGGGCCTCGATCCGTTTCACCAGTCGTTCGAAGTCGCTTCGCTTCATGGCTTGGTCGCGGAGTTGTTGGGGTCGACGATCCTCCGGATGAGGTGCGCCGGGGGCGTCCTGCGGACGTTGAACCTGGCCGCCGCCCGGTGGTACTCGGCCTTCCTGTCGGGGAACCGGGTGCCGAGCAGGCAGAAGATCAGGGCCTTCTCCTCGGGCGAGGTCATCAGGTGCATGACCGACTCGGCCGAGGGGGCCTCCTCCTGCTTCAGGACCTTGACGGCCAGGCGCTCCTGGAGGAACCGGTTCTCGAGCGCCTTGCAGCCCCGGTCGAACCAGGCCTTCGCCTCGTCGGCGTGCCCCTCGTTCGAGAGCCCCAGGCTCACGGCGAGGATCGTCCAGGGGTCGTTGAGCGAACTCTCATACATCGACTCCGACGCCACCTCGGCGGGCTTGCCGAGGGCGAGCAACGCCTGGGCCCGGATCGTGCTCGCGCGGAGCGATGGCTTCCCCTTGCACGTCTCGTCGCACTTCTCGAAGTCGCCGGCCAGGTAGTAGCCGAGCACCCTCGCGGAGTCGATCATGTCGGGCTGGTCGGGGTAAGGCGACCGCATCTCCCACTCGTTGATCGAGCCGTCGATCTGCCCCCCCTGCCCGGCGACCGCCATCGCCTCGGAGAGCCAGGTCCGCACGTTGAACTGCGCGGGGCGGATCATGAGCTGCCGGCGGTAGTCCTCGACCAGGGCCTTGGCCTCTCCGGAGGCCAGACGGACCGTGTGCAGGGATTCGTTGATCTGATCGGGGTCGATCTTGAGCTCCTGGGACTTGCGCAGGCAGCGGAGGGCCTCCTGCCAGTTCGCCTCGGCCATCGCCCGCATGCCGAGGGACATCCAGGGCCAGGGGAGGTTCGGATCCGCCTCGATCGACTTCCGGTCGTACTCCCTCTGCTTCTCCCAGTCGAGCTCGACCCGGCCCCTCAGGTAGAGCAAGGCGCCATTATTCGGATCCGAGTTCAAATACCTGTCGTACTGGGCGATCAATTCGTCGTTCCGCCCCTTGGCCTCGACGAGGGTCTGATACCCCCGATGCCACTGGAGGAGGACCGGCCGATGGTCGAGTTGCTCCTCGAGGAAGGCCTCGGCGTTGCCGTGGTTCTCCATCATGGAGAGCGCGGTGTAATACTTGAGGAAGTTGTCCTGATCGGGATGTCGCCGCAGGAGCCCCTCGGCGAACCGGAAGGCGCCGGGCTTGTCGGTCTGGAAGGCGTGGAGGAAGATCTCGAAGTCGTCCCCCTCGACGCCATGGACGTAGATCTTCTCCACCGGCTTCGCGTTGCGCTTCACCTTGATGGTGGTCGGCGGCGACTCGTAGAGGTAGTCGACGTGCGGGAAGGACACGAACGACTGCCCGACGATCAGCCGGTGCTGCGGGGGGGTCGCCACCTCCGAATAGACGATCCTCGTCTCGTCGATCGCGGCCGAGGCCCCGGGGTTGAGGATCCAGGCCGGCTTCGACGTCCATCGCTCGACGTAACCCGAGTTCAGGTCGACGTCGAGGTCCTCCTTGACCGCCCCCGTGAGCTTGAGGTGGTGCTTGCCCTCGGCGATGGTCAGCTTCCCCGTCGACGGGAAGGCCTGCGGCGGCTCGTTGTCCACCTCGATGGTGAGCGGCTTGCCCGTCGTGTTCAGGACATAGATGGATCGGTGCGTGCGGATATACTCGTTGCTGAACACAAGCCCCGCCGAGACGAGCAGGAGCACCGCCGCGGCCGCGACCGACCGCCGCAGCCAGACCGGGTACGGCGAGTTCTCCTTCTGGAAGAGGCCGCGGAGGCTGTGCCCCATCGGCGGCAGGATCGACTCCTTGAGCCGGAGGGCCTTCTCCGACTTCCTCACGAACTCCCGGAACTTGTGCTGCTGCCCGACCTCGGGGAGCTCCCGGAGCACCTGCGCGGAGAGGTCGAGCGCGTCTTGGTGGCGGCCGGCCTCCTGATAGTTGCTCGCGAGTTGATCCAGGGGGCCCATCGAGTAGCGCTCGCCGGCGCCCGGGACCTCGAGGAAGTCGAGCAGCTCTCGGGCCTCGTCCAGCTCGCCGGCCGCCATCTTGAACCGCGCCACGCCGATGCGGGCCTCCGGCAGGTCCTCCCTCTGCTCGAGTGCCCGGTCGAAGAAGTCTTTCGACTCGGCGTAGAGGGCCGCCTGCATCAGTTGCCCGCCGAAGCCGGCGAGCATCGGGGCGTCGTCATGGAACCGCTCGGCCGCCGTCCGGCGGAGTTCCTCGGCCTGTTCGAACTCGCGGAAGGCGAGGAACCGGGCGTGGGCGTCGAGCGCCGAGTCGGGCGAGCCTTCGCGACGGAACCGTTCCAGGCCTTCCGACGTCTGCAGTTGTCGCGCCTGCTCATATTCGTCGGCCTTGGCGACCATGTGGCGCGAGCATCGCGGGCATTTATCGATGATGCGCTTGCGCCCGAGAGGGATCACCGGGATGAACAGGACCACGAAGTAGAGCCGCGTGTCGTACGACTCGAGATTCCCCACCTTGCGGCAGAATTCGCAGGTCGTGTTGCGGGTCGAGTGGTTCTTCTTGCCATAGTACCACGTCCCGACTCCGTTATATGTCGACGGCATCGCTCCTCCTCGGACCGGTATCACGCATCCTTGCCGTGAGCGCCCGGGCTCTCGCGTCGCGGCCGGGCCGGTTCCGGCCCCGGGGAGGGAATCCGAACGGCTGCGGCGAGCCGATGGGCTTCTCGGTCTATATCGGTCGAAATGCGGGCACGGTTCAACGCGCCCGGCAGCTCCGGCATGAGACGAGGCAAAAATGAACGAATCTCGGCTCGTTCACGCCGTGCGTAAGCTATCACGCGCCGAGCGATCCGCCAACCGCCGTTGCCATCGCGAATCATCGGCACGGACACTGATGAGGGGGATTCTGCCGCCCGGCGTGAAATCTCCGTGAAGATTCGCGGAGATGCGAAGGGTTTCCGGAAGGGTACGCCAGGCGGGTTCAACTCATGTACCATCCGCCATTGACGTTGATGGTCTGACCGGTGATGTAGCCGTTGTTGGCGAGCAGGACGGCGACGTCGGAGACCTCATCCGCCTCGCCGAAGCGGCCGACGGGGATGATCTCTGGTCGGGCCTTCGGATTGTTCGTGACCATCTCGGTGGCGATCAGGGCCGGGGCGATCGCGTTGGACGTGATCCCCTCCTTGGCCAGGAGCGCGGCGTACGAGTGCGTCATGCCGATCAAGCCGGCCTTGGATGCCGCATAGTGCGGCCCGACGACCCCGCCGAGCTGCGCGGCGACCGACGAGAGGTTGATGATCCGGCCCCAGCCTTGCGCCCGCATGCCCGGCACGACCGCCTGGGTCACGAGGAAGGCCGACTTCAGGTTCACGTCGATCAGCTCGTCCCAGTCACGCTCGGAGATTTGATCCAACGCTTGCGGGCGGCTGATCCCGGCGTTGTTGACCAGGACCGAGACGGGCCCGAGTGTTTCGGTGATCGAGGCGACGAGCCTCGTCACCTGCTCTCCGACCGAGACGTCGGCGGCGACGGCCAGGCCGCGACGGCCGAGCTTGCGGATTTCGTCGCAGACCTCGTCGGCCTCGGCGGCCCGGCTGAGGTAGTTGATGGCGATGTCCGCCCCCGCCGCGGCCATCGCCAGCGCGATCGCGCGGCCGATCCCGCGGCTACCGCCGGTCACCAGGGCGACTTTGCCGAGCAACTGATCCATCGTCGTGTCTCCGCGGTCACTTCCCCTGGGGAGTCGGGATGAGCCGGTCGAGGGTCGAGCGGAGCCCTTGCAACGAAGGCGCGGCGTCGGGCTGCTTCGACAGGTCGTGCGCCTCGACGGGGTCGTCGGCCAGGTTGTAGAGGGCCTCGTCGCGGCCGTCGAGCCGGAGGTACGCCTTATCGCCAGAGATCAGTGCCCTCGACAATCCGGGCGTGGGCGTGGCATAGCGTCGATCGGGGGCAATGTCCTGCCGCGAGGAGAACTCGGAGAGGACCGGCTCCTGGTCGTGCGAGGCCTTGTCCGGCGAAGTCGACCAGTTGCGGAGCGGATTGACCAGCGAGTTGCCCGGGAACTTCGCCTCGTTGTCGAGGCCGACGAGGTCCAGCACCGTCGCCGGCAGGTCGCGCAGGCTCACGGCTCCCGGGATCTTCTCGCCCGCCTGGACCTTCCCCGGCGCGATGATCAGTAAAGGGACATGAATCTCGGGTTGATACACGCTGGCGCGATGCCCGTAGATAGGCCGGCCCTCGCGGGAGTGTTCGCCGAAGTGCTCGCCGTGATCCGAGGTGATGATGACGACCGTGTTCTCGAGGAGCTTCCGGCTCTCGAGGGACTTCATCAGGGCCCCGAGCTGCACGTCGAGCGCGGCGATGCAGTCGTCGTAGGCGTCGCGGGCCATGACGAGATCCTCGGGGCTGCACGTCCGCTTGTCGTGCTCCTCCCAATCCCGGAGGAGCTGGAAATCGGCGAGGGTCTTCGGCCGGCGGCCGAAGTGCTTGTGCTCGCCCGGCGGCAGCAGATAAGGGTCGTGCGCATCGATGTAATTGATGAACGCGAAGAAGGGGCGCCCCGCCTGGCGGTCGATCCAGCCCAGGGCCTCCCGATTGATCAGGGCGGCGGGCTTGCGATCGTCCTCCTCCTCAAGCGGATGCCTCGGATCGCGATGCAAGGCCACGTCGATACGATCGATCACCGAGCCGACGCGCATGGAGATCAGCCATCCCAGCGCCGATGAGCGGAGCACGCCGATCGGAGTCGTGAGATAATCCTCGTAATGCGCGAACCCGCGCGAGAGGCCATACTCGGCCGAGCAAAAAACGGTGTTGGCGATGAAGCCCCCCGTCGCGTAACCCCGGCGCGCCAGCGATTCGGCGAGGGTTGGGTACCTGGCGTCGAGGGCCCGGTCGAATCCCACCGAGACCTCCCACGACCATCGACCCGTGAACATGCTCGCGTGCGACGGCAAGGTCCAGGGCGCCGTGGCGATCGCCCGCTCGAACATCAGGCCGCGGCCCGCGAGCGCGGCGAGGTTCGGCGTCGTGTCGCGAGCATAGCCGTGCAGGCTCGTGTCGTCGGCCCTGACGGTATCCATGACGACGAGCAAGACGTTGGGAGCCCCCTTTGGCGGCGCGGGCAAGCCGCGGTTGGCGATCCACTCCCGGAATGGCCCCTTGCCCAGCGAGACGCCGACGATCGCCAGCAGGACCACCGACAGCAAGGGGAGGCTGCGCCTGACCAGCCGATCGAACCCATCGGCCCTCGCGACGATCGCCGGCGCGATCCAGGAGGCAACGCCGATCGCGAGGATCAGCGACGCAAACGCCTGGAGCCCGGGGACCGCCAGCAGGACCGACAGCACCGCCAGCGCACAAAGCGAGAAGACCGCCGGGCGTCCCGCCAATCTCGCCGTATACTTCTTCAAAACCACGAGTAAGAGCCCGAACGCCGCGAAGATGATCCCCAGCGAGGCGGGGATCATCCAGACGAGGTTCGGGTTCTTGCGATAGATGCCCGCCTGCAGCAGCCAGGTCTTGAGGTGGACCGGCAGGAGCTCGACGAAGCCGGCGACGAGGCCGAACCAGAGGGCCGTCCGGAATGGCGAGGCCAGGACGGGAGCCCCGCGGGCCCCCGCCGATGCCGTCGCGTCGGGCCCGCCTGCCTGCTCATCGGGATCGAGGCCCGTGCTCATCGCTCGCCCTTCCGGCGCCGTCGAGGCCGCTCGCACGATCGGCACATCGACGGCACGATGCCATTCATGAGTTGATGATCAACCGAGGTAGCCGAGCCCCTGGAGCCGGTCGCGGACGACCGACTCGGCGTCCCCTTGCGCGACGGGCTCCGCAGCCTCCTTGCCGGCGACGAGCGACTTCCCCTGCATCGAGGGGGGAATCTCATACCCGGCCAGGTCGAGCAACGTCGGAGCGATGTCGAGCAGGTGCGCCCCCTCGACCTCGCCCGAGACGGGGTTGTTGGCCGAGGCCAGGATGAACGCGCCGAACTGGTCGTGGTTGCAGTCGTCCGGGCCCGTGTCGTTCTCGCGGACGTGGATCTCGGGGTAACCGACCCCGCCGACCGACCGCCAGGAGAGCGCACCGAAGTGGACGATTAGATCAGGGGCCACGTTCTTGACCGACTTGTACACTTCTTCGGGCTTGAAGACGAGCGTGCCGAGGGGCTGCCCCTTGTCGTCGACCGTCGCCTCGAACCGGGCCTTCACCTCGTCGCGGAAGCTCTCGTACTCGGCCTGGGGGATGATCCCCTTCGGCTCGCGCCCCTGGACGTTGAAGAAGACGCGGGCGTAGTAGCCCCCCTCGCTCCAGACCTTGGTCTTGTCCCAGTTGACGTCGAGCTTCTCGAACGTCGTGACCTTCTCGGGGTACTTATTCAGGACGAGGAGCCCTTCGCGGATCAGCCACTCGTTGACGCAGAAGCCGCCGTCGAGCTTGCGGGCGCCGTGGTCGGAGACGACGAGGACGACGGTGTCGTCGCTCAGCAGCTCGAGGATCGTGCCGAGCTCCTGGTCGAGGTAGAGGTAATAGTCCCGGATCACGTCGCGGAAGGGGGAGTTCGGGTCGTGCAGGACGTGCTCGGGGTCGTGGTGGCTCCAGAACCCGTGGTGGACGCGGTCGAGGCCGATCTCCACGAACTGGAAGTAGTCCCACTCGGCCGTCTTGAGGAAGTGCCGCACCACCTCGAAGTGCTTGCGGCTCATCTCGAAGATCTCGTCGCGGAGCCAGGCCTTGTTGTCGGTCCGGAACCCCTTGACGTCGACGTGGTACTCGCCGGCGACCTTGCGGATCTCGTCGCTGACCGCCGGGGGATGCGTGAACACATCCTTGGTGGTGTCGGGCGTGAGGAAGCAGCCGACCGAGATCCCGTTCACCTTGCGCGGGGGGAAGCTCGGGGGGACGCCGATCAGGACCGACTTGCCCCCTTCGCGGCCGATCTGGTCCCAGATGGCGACGGCGTCGAAGGAGCGGGAGTTGACGATCCCGAGCTTGTCGTACGAGTGGTCGACGCGGTTGCGGAACCCGTAGACGCCGAGCGAGCCGGGGTCCTGGCTCGTGGCCATGCACATCCAGGCCGGGACGGTGATCGGCGGGATGACGCTCTCGAGCCGCCCGTGGCAGCCCGAGTCCATCAGGCGGCGGAAGTTCTCGAGCCGTTCGTCGCCGAACAGTAAGTCGGGGGCGGCGCAGTCGAGTCCGATGACCAGGATCTTCATGTTAAGAGCGAACTCCCTTCCATCGCCGGCCCCGCCGGCACGCCCAGGGCCGCCAGGATCGTGGGGGCCAGGTCCAGGAGCCGGGCACCCTCGGGCCGGAACGACCGGTCCATGAAGAGCACGCCGGGGACCTGGGAGGGATCGACGATGTGATCCCCGCCCCACGCATTGGTGTTATCCGTAAAGATCGACGAGCCGACCCCGCCCATCGAGGTCCCCCACGAGACCCGATAGCCGCGGTTGAAGTGGACGATCAGGTCGGGCGACTCCCCGACGTAAGGGCCGCTGTAGAGCTCCTCGCGAGCCTTGACCTCGCGGATCCCTTCGGCACCCGACTCGGGGTCGGCCAGCCCTTTCAGGTTCCGGGCGATCTGCTGCTTAAGCGCCTCGGCGTCGGCCTCGGCGACGATCCCCTTGCCCTCGCGCCCCTCAAGGTTCAGGTAGATCCCCCCGAGGCCCAGGGCATACGCCTTCGTCTTCGACCAGTCGACCTTGAGGAGCAGGTCGCCCGCCTCGTGCCCCGGCCTCACGCCGGGCTCGAGGGCGAGCAGGCCTTGCTCATACAGCCAGGCGTTGATGTCGACGCAGCGCCGGAAGGAGCCGAAGCCGTGGTCGCTGAGGGCGATCGTCAGCGTCTTGTCGTCGGCATACCGGAGCGCCGCGCCGAGCGCGCGGTCGGCCCTGCGGTAATGCCGCTCGATCTCTCCGACGTACTGCTTTGGGGGCGTCTTGCCGAGGTTGGCCGGGTGGTCGGGCTCCCGGAAACGCCAGAACATATGCTGGACGCGGTCGGGCGTGTCGAAGAGGCAGTAATAGAAGCCGTCGCGGCCGCGCTCGAGGGCGCGGATCATCATCGACTCGCGCTCGTCCCAGACGGCGTCGCACTGGTCGAGGAAAGCGGCCTCGTCGATCCGGCCGTTGCTCAGGCCGGCGTGGTCCTCGACCATCCCCGTCGTGTAGTAAGGGCCCGAATCCAGGCCGAGCTCCCAGGCGTAGTCCTCGGGGGAGCTGATCGGGAACAGGGGAGACTCGGGATCGAAGTTGATCGGAGACGCGTAGAGCGCGAAGTCGGATCCGAGCCGCATCAGGCGGAACCGGACGATCCCCTTGATGGCCCGGAGCATGCCGAGCTTGAACTTCACGCGGAGCCAGCCGCTCCAGACGCCCAGGCGCACTTCGAGCTCGCCCGGGGTAGCCCCCGCGCACTTCAGGAAGACGCGACCGCCGTCGGTGTCCTGGCGGATCTGGAGGTCGAGCCGGAGGTCGGTCCGATCCTTGGGGTTCCTCGGGCCGACCAGGGCCGTCGCGATCGAGCCGTCGGCCGATGGCGTGACCTGGACGATCTGCTCCCCTTCGCCCGCGTGGATGCCGGACTGCGTCGTGTAATAGGTGCCGGTGCCGAGGCCGCCGCGGACGTCGGGCACCCCCATGCCGGAGAGCATCCGCCCCTTGACCGGGTCGGGCGGATAGGTGCACGGGCAGCGGATGACCTCGGAGTTGACGCCGGCCGCCGACAGGAGGTCCCAGAGCGGCACCCCTCGCCTGAGGTTCACGGCCTTCGGCGGGGTGAAGGCGTTCTTCTGCTCGTAGCGGTTGAGCGCGAGGTCGGGCAGATATGTCTTGGGGTCGCGCCTGAGGAAGTCGAAGATGCCGTGGCCGCCGGGATTGACCCCGGTGGCGAACGTCGACCAGGCGACCGGCGTCTGCGCGGGCGAGGTGGTGGCGACCCGGCCGTAGCCGCCGCGTTCGCGCAGGCGGGCCAGGTTCGGCAGCTCTCCGGCCGCCATCAAGGGCTCGACGATCCCGGGTTCCAGGCCGTCCAGCCCGACGACAATCACCTTGTTCAGTTTCATTCGAAACGGGTCTTCAGCCGAGGGTTCGCGGGGTCGGAGGAAGAGGGGGAACCCCGCCCGTCCCGGCCTTCATCGACCCGGCCCGGCAACGGACGTCCTCGACCCGCGGCGTCAACATCCACTTTTGACCGCGACTTACTTGCGCCCCGAAGGCCGGGACATGCGCATCCTGAGCAGGCGGAACCAGCGGGTCACCATCGTCAGCGAGGCTCGTCCCAGCGTCAGGACGAAACCGATGACTGCCGCGATCACCGACATGATCGGCAGGGTCGTCTCGGGCCCGAAGTAGGCGAAAGGCAACGGCATCGCTGATCACTTCCCCGAGGGTGCGGCCGAACGGGGAGCCCGGCCCGGGGCCCAGAGCCCCGCGATCGTCGGCCTCCTTCACGCTCCGTCCATGGTATCCGGCGCCGCCCCCATCGGGATAGGCATTTCTTTCCGCCTCAACGTCTTGCGCACAACGACTTAAACATCCGAATGATGGTCCCGAGGCCGTTTTCCGGGCTGGGCCGTTGAATCCAGGACGGACTTGGCCTTAGAACCGTGGTCGCCATCATGACAACTTGGCGAATGGCGTCGAGAGCGCTTGCTCGCCACGGCAGAGGTTTTCAGGGAGACTGCGGAATGAAAGCGGCGTCGGTCGGATCGCGATATGGGGGGAGATGGGTAGCGAAGTGGGCCCTGCTCGCGGCCGGTTCCTGCTGGTGCGCAGGCCTGGCGACGCTGAGCCTGGCGGCCGACGCCAGGCGCCCCAACATCGTCTTCATCTTCTCCGACGACCACGCCTACCAGGCCATCAGCGCCTACGGCGAGGGCCGCAAGCTGCTCGAGACCCCCAACATCGACCGGATCGCGAAGGAGGGGATGAGGTTCGACCGCTGCGTCGTCCCCAACTCGATCTGCGGGCCGAGTCGGGCGACCGTCCTCACGGGCAAGTACAGTCACCTCAACGGCTTCTACAACAACACGAACAGCCGATTCGACGGCGCGCAGACGACCTTCCCCAAGCTCCTCAAGGCGGGCGGATACCAGACGGCCCTCGTGGGCAAGTGGCACCTCGTCAGCGACCCCACCGGCTTCGACTACTGGCACATCCTCCCGGGCCAGGGGGTCTACTACAACCCGCCGATGATCGACAACGGCAAGAAGGTGACGCACGAGGGCTACACCACCGACATCATCACCGACCTCTCCCTCGACTGGCTCAAGAACCGCGATAAGTCGAAGCCCTTCCTGCTCATGTGCCAGCAGAAGGCCCCGCATCGCGAGTGGGAGCCGGCGCTCCGGCACCTCGGGCATGACAAGGACCGCAAGTATCCCGAGCCGGCGACCCTCTTCGACGACTACGCCGGGCGCGGCAAGGCCGAGCACTCGCAGGACATGACCATCGCCGAGACGATGACCTCGCGTGACCTCAAGCTCACGCCCCCCTCGCAGCTCACCCCCAAGCAGGTCGAGGCCTGGGACGCCTATTACGAACCCCGCAACAAGGCATTCGAGGCGGCCAAGCTCCAGGGCAAGGACCTCGTGCGATGGAAGTACAACCGGTACATGCACGACTACCTCGGCTGCATCAAGGCCGTCGATGAAGGGGTCGGCCGAGTGCTCAAGTACCTGGACGACGAGGGCCTGGCGAAAGACACCATCGTCGTTTACGGATCCGACCAGGGCTTCTATCTCGGCGAGCACGGCTGGTTCGACAAGCGCTGGATCTTCGAAGAGTCGCTGCGAGCCCCCCTGCTCGTCCGCTGGCCGGGGGTTGTCGCGCCCGGTTCGGTGAACAAGGATCTGGTCTCGAACCTCGACTTCGCCGAGACCTTCCTCGAAGCGGCCGGTCAGCCGATCCCCGACGAGATGCAGGGACGGAGCCTCTTGCCGGTCCTCCGGGGCCGGACCCCGGCCGACTGGCGCAAGAGCTTCTATTACCACTATTACGAGTTCCCCGGCCCACACAGCGTCGCACGTCATTACGGCGTCGTCACCGACCGCTACAAGCTCGTCCACTTCTACGAGCCAGGGCAAGACTCCTGGGAGCTCTTCGACCTCAAGGAAGACCCGCAGGAGCTCAAGAGCGTCTACGACGACCCCGCCCACGCCGAGGTCCGCAAGGAGCTGGAAATCGAGCTGGCCCGCCTCCGCCGCGAGTTGAAGGTCGGGGACCAGGATCCGCCCGCCTCCCGGATCAACCCCGCGAACCCCCGGACCAAGGCCGCGGCCAAGGCCAAGCGCAAGGAATCCGCCAGGTGATCGATCGGGACAACCCGGCTTCGAAACGATAAACGGCTCGGGCCCCCGATTGGAAATTCGGTGTGGGGCCCGAGCCGTACTACGGTCTGCACATGACTCGTCCGGGGCCGAAGGCTCGGCCCCGCCGCATTCACTTGGTCGTGATCATGTCCTTGATCTTGGAAAACTCCCCTTCCTTGATCCCCTTGACCTTCATGATGTCCTCGATCTTCTCGTAAGGCCGGCCGTCGACGATCGCCTGGGCCTTCACGGGGCCGATGCCGAAGAGGGTGTCGAGCTCCTCGAGCGAGGCGGTGTTGATATTCACCGGATCGGTCGGCTCGGCCTTCGCCGCGGCTCCCGCCGACTTCTTGAAGGTCTTGGGGGCGGCCTTCCTGGCGGGCGTTGACGTCGTGGGCTTGGGGGCCGGCGCCTCCTCGGTCGCGGCCTCCGTCCCGTCCGCCGGCTCCGAGACCCCGGCGACGGCGACGCCGCGAAGCGCCTCGATCCGGGCCTTGCCGATCCCCTTGATCTTCTCGAGGTCGTCGACCGAGCGGAACGGACGCCCCTCGATGATCGCCCTGGCATGCACGGGGCCGATGCCCGGCAGGGCCTCGAGTTCCTTGAGGCTGGCCGTATTCAGGTCGACGGCCGACTTGTCAGCGGTGCTCGCCTTGGCCCTGGCCTTCGTCATCGCCTTGGTCTTGGGCTTCTCTTCGGCCTTGGCGGTCGCCTTGCCGAACGAGACCCGGCCATTCATGGCGGAGATGACCTTGTCCGAGATCCCGGCCTTGGACACGTCCTCGAACTTGGCGTAGGGCCGGCCGGCGATGATCTTCTTGGCGGTGACGGGGCCCACGCCCGGCAGGACTTCTTCGAGTTCCTCGGCCGTCGCGGAGTTGAGGTCGATCGGGAGCTTCGCCGCCTTATCCTTGGCCTTCGTTTTCTCCTTTGTCGCGGCCGTCGGCGCGCTCGTCGCCTGAGCCCACGACGTCGCCGAGACGCCGAGCATCAGCGAGATGGCGAGCCCGAGGGCGGCCGCTCGCTTCTGGAAACTTCGAGCCAACATCGCGGACTCCTTCAACGTCTCTGACCCTTTGATATTCGCGGAAGACCGAGAACCGGCGACACGGGGTCGCGCTTCGACGGCCGGACTCGAGGCACGCGCGACGCCCTCGGACTCGCGGCCGAGGCCCTCGCTCACGGGCCAATCCCCTGCCATGCCGCACCCGAAACAAGCAATCATGCAGAGGCATACCTACACGTGCCTCTCCAGCATATCCGAGGTTATCGGAGCATGAATCAACTTTTCTCGGATTCCGGGGAAAAACATGGCCACATTCATCCGACCGCCCGATCCGAGCCCCCCGAGGCCCCGCGACGAGGGAGCTAGAAGCGTCCGATGTCGGCCACGTCATCGGGGCCGCTCGCGGGTTGGGCCTGGATTCCCCGGGGAGGCGGGAACGATCCCGGATCATGCTCCGTCATCGAGCCGGGGCCGGGATCGCCATCGCGGAGGGGGGCGCGGACTCCTCCAGATTCGGGCAACTTTCAACGGTTGACATGGGACGATCTGTTATCGAGCCGCCGTCGGCGTCGAGGGCCTGCGGGATCGGGGGGCTGACGCCCTCGGCAACGGGGCGGGGAGGGTCGAAGCGCCCTGGCCCGGCCCCGGGGGCGTCGTCGCCTTCGGGGCCTCCGGGATGGGGTCGGGCGCCTTCGGGCTGTCCGCGGCCGGGGCGGGCGCGGATCCAGGCTGTCCCTGCGGGGGCCACGACAGGGAGTTGTCGTACCCCATGGGGGCGGGCGAGGCGGGCGCCGGGCTCGGGACGCCGATCGGGTACGAGTAGTTGTACACGTTCAGGATCTGCTGATTCATCGAGAAGCGTTCGGCCTCAACGGCCGCCTGCATCTCGTAGCAGTTCATGCGGATATAGGACTTGGCCCGGCAGACTTCCGCCGCGCAGCTATCGCAGCGCGAGGAATTGCACCGGTCATGCGCGAGGGCCGGGCCGGCCAGGGCGAAGAGGAGGAGGAAGGCGGGGGTCGCGTGCCTCATTTGCATGTACCTTGGCGACACGTAGAGAATGTTCCAAGCTCACGCCGTGCCGAAACATACACTCCCGGGGTCACGCATGCCTGCGGAAATGGAGCCCCCTGCGATCCGAGCCTTCGCCTGGTAACGCCTCCTCCGGATGGGCAATCCTCAGGGCCTATCGCCGCATCGCAATTGCGCAAGAAACTCCGCCTCAATCCCCCAACACGGCGGATCGAGGCCATCCCGAATCTCAACTCTTATTGCGCAGACTGCCCATTCTTCGATCGCTTCTGATTTCGAGGTCTGCCTCGATTCAGAAGGCGTCGATGCTGCTGAAGCCGCCGTCGACGGAAGTCAGCGAGAAGAGCGAGGGCATGACGAGGCCGACGCAGGAGGCGCAATAGACGATGGATGCGAGGCCGGCGGTCGGGTGGCCGAACTTGTCCTGGCGGACGAGCCCGGTCCAGCAGGCGGGGCATCGGTGCTTGGCGGGGGGGCCGTCGTCGGGCACTCCGGGGAGTTCGGCAAGCTGGGCAATCGCTTCTTCCAGGGCATCGAGGGTCTTGGGTATGCCCGACTTGCCGGCGAAATGCTCCCGGCTCAGCTTGCGCAAGTCCTCGAATGTGGGGGCGATGCGCTCCTGGAGCCAGAGGCGATCCTTCCGGGAGACGACGCTCATCTCCCTCGCGGTGCGCAGGATCGCGTCCATCGCCTTCGCGGCGGCGAGCATGGGCTGCGCACTCGGGATGCTGAGATCAATCATGGCGAAATCCCTCGACCTTGAGGCCCTCCGTCAACGTTGACATGAGGACTCGTACATCCAACGACCTTGACGGTTGGCCATCCGACCGGCCTTGGTCGGCGTCCGTCGACTTCGCGCCCGTTGAAGCCCCGGGCCTGTCGCCCGAGGCGTTGGGTATCAAGCACTTCGGGAGGTACGGGTCGGCTCGGGGAGGCCCGGCCCGCCGGGTCGGTCATGCCTGCTTCATCGAATCGGCGGTCCTCATCGCGACGGCGACGGCCGTCTCCCGCTCCGCCTCGGTTCGGAACCGTTGCGGGCTGGTCATGATCCCGTCGACGGCGTCGGCCAGGGCCTCTGCGACGACCCGCTCCAGCTCGGCCCGGTCCCCCTCGCGTTGGAGGGCGCAGCGGATCTCGGCCTGGAGGCAGCGCTCGACGAACCGGTTGCCGGGGCTCTCGACCAGGACGTTCGGCGTCGACTCGGGTCGTGCCAGCTCCGAGTCGACCCAATTGTAGAGGTAGCGGAAGGCCGTCCTCTGGGCGATCGCGACCGAGGTCTCCTTGGCGAAGTCGTCCTCGCCGTCGGTCGCCTCGAGCACGCAGTCGAGCACGCTGCGATAGGTGGCCACGAAGCTGCCGAGCGAGCCGTCCTTCGGCAGCAGGTCGATGAGGTCCGCGAGGATGGCGATGCGGAGGTCCTGATAGTTTACGTCGGTCTCGACGATGACATCGGGCACGTCTTGATTCATGAAACCGGCCCCTCCATGGAGACAAGCTCTGTCAGCCGCATTCGAATCAGTCCCAGCGTAAATTGGTTCGAATCCAGGTTTGCCGGGCCGTCGATGCCCCGCCCGTGTGGGACTCCACCGCCTCTTCGTCGGTTGGCCGTCGGGCCGAGCCGGGTCAGGCACTGACGCGCTCCGCCCACAACAAGACATAGGTCACGCTCGCGTGGACGACAAATCCGAAATTTCTCATCGCGTCAGTTCCTGATCCTCCTACGCTCGTCAGCCATCGAAGGGCGAGGTAACATTTCAGGATTTACCCGCATGTCGATCGCGGCGCGAGGTGATTTCCGGGCTCTTTAAGGCTGGAAGCCGCGAATCCGCCTACTTTAACGAGGAACAATGCAAAACATCTCTTAAATTACACATGAACGATCGCCGAGAGAGGGCCATTTCCCCCGATTCGCCAGGCGTCCTTCTGGGAGCCCCTGGGCGCTCGGGGGCTACCACGCGAGGTTTCGCGGCGACAAGACCGGCCGACGGGTCGGGCCTTAGGGTCTCCTGCAATCAAGGCTCGCCCTTCGGAAGTAAGGCCGAGCTTACTTCCCGGCGACTGCGGGCACCCCAAGGCAGGCTCCATCATGACGTTGACGACGATTCGAGTCCCCCTGTACTTCCTGGCGATCGCACTTCTGTCCAGGGCCTCGGGGGCGATATACCAGGATCAGGAGCCCCCGAAGCCCGCTCCCGCCGCGCGGACGGAGGCGGGGAATCACCCCCAGGGTGATGATGAATTTGTAAGTCAGTTCATAGCCCGATACAACAAGGACGACTTCCGCGGGGTCTACGCCCTCGCCTCGGACGGATTCCGGAAAGGGATCGGCGAGGGCCAGTTCGTGGCATTCCTGCGCCGGAACCGCAACGGGGGCGACATCATCCGAAGCGTGTTCGAGAGCCGGGAGGCGGGCGCGTCGACGTACCGGCTCGAGATGCAAGGACGAGACATGCTCCTGACCGTGCGGGTCGAGCCCCCGGGCCGGTTCGGCTCCTTCGGCCTGAGGAATGCGCCAGTCGCCTTACTGGCCCGGGCCGGGGACGTCCGCAGTGACAACCCGATGTCAACGCCCCTCGACCGCGCGGTGGACGCGGCCGTCAGAATCTATTTCCTCCACCCGCACGCGGTCGGCCTCTCGATCGGGCTCATCGGCGACGGCAAGAGGCACGCCTACCATTACGGCGTGACCGCCAGGGATCGGGTCGAGATCCCGAACTCCGCGACCCCCTACGAGATCGGCTCGATCACGAAGACGTTCACGGCGACGCTGCTCGCCCGAGCGGTGATCGAAGGCAAGGTCGCGCTCGACGACGACGTCCGCAAGCATCTCGGCGCGGGCTATCCGGGCCTCGAGTTCGCCGACCGGCCGATCACCCTGCGCGACCTGGCCAACCACACGTCAAGGCTCCCGACCCTCCCCGAGGACGTCGGCTCCCAGCCGGGCGCGTCTCCCTTGACCCCGGAGGCGAATTACAACGCCGAGGCCTTCGACGCCGCCCTGCGGCGGTTCAAGCTCGACGGCAATCCCGGCGAGGCCTTCTCCTATTCGAACTGGGGATTCGCCCTGCTCGGCCAGGTCGTCGCGAAGGCGTGCGGCAGGCCCTACGCCGAACTCCTGGCGAGCGATATCCTCAACCCGCTCCGCATGGCGAGCACGACGTACAAGGCATCGGACGAGGTGAGGCGTCGTGCGGCCGTCGGCCACTTCGAGAACGGCCGCGTCGCCCCTTATCAGGATGGCGGCATGTTCGGGCCCGCGGGGGATATCGTCTCGGACCTCGACGACATGCTGGCCTATCTCGAGGCCCAGCTCGGCGAGACGACTCCCGCCATCGCCCTGACGCATCAACCCACGGCGCAAGGCATGGGCCTCGGCTGGGGAGTCCGAACCCGCGACGGCCGCCGCGAGATCCAGCACAACGGCAGCACCTACGGCTTCACGTCGCACATCTCCGGCTTCCCCGGCTCGGGGCGAGGTCTCGTCATCCTCTCGAACAGCAAGGCTCCCCTCGGCGGCCTCATCGCGGCGATCCAGGCCGAGCTGCTCAAGGAGCGGGACCGCCGTTAGGCGTCCATCCCCGAGCCCTGGCCGGCGGCGGGCCCCCGAGCTCTCGATCAACCCGCTTTCCTCGGTTTCGCCCATGAGGAGCCGTCCCAGATCCTGAGCGTGCGGTCATCCCCGCCCGTCGCCAGGGATCGGCCGTCGGGGGCGAAGGCGATCGCACCGAGCCAGGCCCTGGGCCCCTTCACGATGGCGACGCGTCGCCAGGTCCGTGCGTCCCAGAGGCTGATCGATCCGTCGCCCCTCGCGGCGGCCAGCAATGCCCCATCGTGCGAGAAGGCCAGCGCGGGGGCCCCGCACCGGTGCCCCGGCAACTCGGCCAGGGCCCGGCCCGTCTCCGGATCCCAGACCCGGACGACTTCATCCACACTCCCGCTGGTCGCCAGCGCCTTGCCTCGAGGGGCGAACGCCAACCCGTGGATCTGCAGCGCCTGGGCCCGGAATGACCGGAGCCGCCGGAGGTCCCGGCTATCCCAGAGGGTGACGACCCCGTCCACCCCGCCCGTCGCGACCTCCCGGCCATCGGGGGCATACGCCAGGGCCCCGACGAATCTGCCGAGCTCGGCCTGGGCCCTGATCGACCCGTCGGCCAGGTCCCAGAGGACGAGCCCGCCGTCGCGACCTCCCAGGGCCAATGTGCGGCCGTCGGGGGCGAAGGCCAGCCGGTGAAGTTGGCCGCCTTCGATGTCGATCCGGTCGACCATCTCACCGCTCCCGGGATCCCAGAGGCCCACGCTCGCGTTCGAGCCGGTCGCCGCCAGCGTCCGGCCATCCGGCGAGAACGCGACGCGAGGCGTCCAATCCCAGGAGGTGGAACGAACCGGGCGGGACCGCTTGAGGTCCCAAGTCATGACCCTGCCATCCCGCGTCGCGACGGCGAGCCCGCGGCCGTCCGGGGCGAAGGCCAGTGAGCCGATCATCGCGTCGACGGGAATCTCCCTGTGTTGCCCGATGTCCTTCTTGTCGCGCGTCTCTTCTCCCCGATCCACGAACCCGATCAGGACCCACCCCACAAGGCCGAGGAACCCGATCGACAGCCCCTGAGTCATGACGACGACGCCGGTCGAGTCACCCCCTCGCGACGACCCCGCGTCGATCGCATCATCGAGCCAGGGCATGCTTCCTGCGGGCTTCGGGTCGTGCGACACGGATCTTCTCCTCAAAAGAATGAACGGGCGTGCGGAGCCACGACCGAAGGTCGCATCCGTCGGCGCAGGGAGTCCCCGGCCCCGAGAGTCGCATGGGCGACTCGGGCTCGAAGGGAGGTGGGATGAGGTCCTTCAGGACGACACGGCGGCTCGGGCCGGCGGATCGGTGGGAGGGCACTGCACGCAAGGGCGCACTAGGCAAGCCCCTCGGGGCCAGCCCGGGCCTTGACCGCCTGGCGGATCGAGCCGCGCAATGTCATCGTCCTGATCATGCGATGCTCCGGTGGGGGGGCCCGGGCGAGGCCGCGGCCCGAGCGGTGATGGGCACGTCGCGAACGCTCGCTACCAAGTGAATTCGGGCGACGGGGTCAATTATTGTGGATGAGAGGCGGAAATTCTGGCGGGCGAAACGGGGAGGGTCGCGGGGCCAGGGAGCGGGAGTTCGGGCGGGAAACAAGGCCGGCGCACGCCGAAACGACGTACGCCTTCCCAAGTTTTCAAATCTTCAATTTCTTTTATCTGTAATTTATCCGACGTTCAACCCAAGGCTCAATGGGCGGGCACGTACGAGAAGCCGTCGGCCTGCTTGTTGATGAGGACGGTCAGCGCGGCGGCGGCGACCTTGACGCCGTCGACGACCTCGGTCGGCTCATACTCCTTGTAGGCGAGGGCCTGGCCGCAGACGTAGACCTCGACCCCGGCCTCGCGCAAGGCGGCGATCAGGGGGAGATTAGGGTTCTCGCTCGTGGCGAATTTCTCGTTGTAGACGTCCCGCTTCAGTACCGACTTCGTCGCCTCCCCGTGCAGGACGACGGCGATCGTCACGTCGGCGGCCTTCAGGCCGAACGCGCCGTAGAGGTTGAGCAGGCGGGCGACCCGCTCGAGCCCCTTGTTGACGACGGCGGGCTTGGCGTCGGCGGTGATGTCGAAGACGACCTTCGCCCCCTTGCGAGGCGGCTCGGCCGCATTCGGCACCGGCACGACGCCCCCGAACTTCGGGATGATCGGGAAGGCCATCGACTTCCCGGCCGGCGTCTGCGCCGAGACGACCCCGACCAGGCACAACACCACCGCCGCACTCCCAATGGCTCGTTGCATCGCTAACCCTCGCACTCATGGAGACGAACGCCACGCAAGGCGGCGGGGACTTCGCATTATAGTCGCCGCGCGGCGAGGGAACGAGGCCGGGCTCACCCATCCAAATTCGCACGCACGACCATTCCAAATCCTCAAAACATGATCCCAAGCCAATGGAACCAAGCGGCTGATTCCACCCCGTCGAGGCCGGCGTCGGGATCGGGTATCCTTTCGGGCCTTGGGATGGCCGAGAGACCTGAGCTGACGTGTCGAGTGGGAGGGGATGTCGATGAAGATTCGCCGGATCGCGGCCTACCGCGTCGAGTTGCCGCTGTTCGAGGGGAGTTACAAGTGGTCGGGAGGCAAGTCGGTCGACGTCTTCGACAGCACGATCGTGGCCGTCGAGGGGGATGACGGGACGGTCGGCTATGGCGAGGTCTGCCCGCTCGGCCCGTTCTATCTCCCGGCCTATGCAGGCGGCGTCCGCGCCGGGATCGCCGAGCTGGGTCCGCATCTGATCGGCGAGGACCCGACGGAACTGAACCGCCTGAACCGCCGGATGGACGCCGCACTCAAGGGGCACCCCTACGTCAAGTCGGGCATCGACATCGCCTGCTGGGACCTGCTGGGCAAGGTCGCGGGGCTCCCGGTCTGCAAGCTCCTGGGGGGCCGCTACGGCGACGACTTCCCGCTCTACCGCGCGATCTCGCAGCAGAGCCCCGAGGAGATGGCAGGCAAGGTCGCCGGGTATCGCGCCGAGGGGTATCGCAAGTTCCAGCTCAAGGTCGGCAGCGACCCGGATACCGACATCCTCCGCATCAAGGCCGTGGCCGACGTGCTCGAGCCGGGCGACCTGCTCATCGCCGACGCGAACACGGGGTGGCTGATGCACCAGGCCGCACGCGTGGTCCGGGGAGTCCGCGACGTCGACGTCTACATCGAGCAGCCTTGCCTGAGCTACGACGAATGCCTCACGATCCGCCGAAGGACCGACCACCCGTTCGTGCTCGACGAGTCGATCGACGGCATGGACGTCCTGCTCCGCGGCCACGCCGACGGGGCTCTCGACGTGGTGAACCTCAAGATCAGCAAGTTCGGCGGCCTGACGAAGACGAAGCAGGCGCGCGACCTCTGCGTCTCGCTCGGGATCGCCATGACGATCGAGGATAGCTGGGGCGGCGACGTAACGACCGCGGCGATCGCCCACCTCGCCCACAGCACGCCCCCCGAATTCCTCTTCACCTCGACCGACTTCAACAGCTACGTAACCGTCAGCACCGCCGAGGGCGCCCCCCAACGCCGCGAAGGCCGGATGGCCGCGAGCCTCGAGCCGGGCCTGGGGATCAGGCCGAGGTTCGACGTGCTGGGCGAGCCCCTCGTCGACATCCGTTGACCCGAGCCCCGATCAGCCGGCAGGCCGGGCGACGGCCTTCTCCAACTCGGCCTCGATCTTTTGCGCCTCGCGCCTGGCCTCGTCGAGCGGCACGCCCCGGTTCATCCCTGGGCGTTTGTGGCCGGTCTCGGTGAGCCAGGCATCCTTGAGGAGACGCTGACGGCGCTGGACGAGCTTGAGGACCTCGGTCCCGCCCGGATCCGCCGCGAGGACGCGTTCGGCCGAGGTCTCGTCGCCGAGCTTGCCGGTGGGGAATCCCCAGTGCGCCAGGACCGCCCTGGCGATCAGCCAGTGCCCCGCGCCGTTGATGTGGACCCCGTCGGCGGCCAGGTGATACTTCGGGTCGCGGCTCCTGCCCCGCTCCAGGAACCGGGTCATCGGGCCGTGGACGTCGACCACCTCCCAGCCGTTGGCCCGCTGCGAGAGGAGCCAGTCGGACGCCTGCTTGAGGAACTCGTCGTAGCCCTCATACGGCTGCGTGTAGGCCGGGAGCCCCGCGGGCAGGGTCTTGGATCGGATCGGCCCCGGGTCGAAGACCGGCGGGGTGACGTGCACGACCATCGCCCCGCAGGCCGAGGCCTTCTCGCGCAGGTGCTTGATGCCGGCCTCGAACTTCCCGAGGCGATCGGCGTTGGGCGGATAATACATCCCGCAGTTCATCCCGTAGCAGGCGACGACCAGGTCGGGCTTGACCTTGTCGAGCACCCGGTCGAGCCGCTCGGAGAGCACCGGCCTGGGGAAGGCTCCCCCGGCGTGCCCGGGCTCGGAGAGGCCCGAGACCGTCTCGCTCGGCAACCCGAGGTTCAAGACCTCGGCATGGAACCCGGGGACGTGGAGCCGCAGGTAGGCCTCGACGTACTCGACCCACTGCCCCGCGTACGTGTTGCTGTCCCCGAGGAAGAGGATGCGGCGGTATTTGGCGAGGTCGGCGGGGTCCGCCCCCCGCGCCGAAGGGGCCCCGACGAGCCCGCACAAGAGAACCCCGCTCAAGAGGCAAAGGAACCGGCGCATGTCTGACGTCCCCCAACGGCGGCCTTGACGACGATCCGAGCCGCGTCGCGAACCCAAGACGCCCCGCGGCCGGACCAGTCTCCGCCATCGCCGGCCCCTCCGCAACGAGGTCGAGCCATCGAACTCGCTCCGCGCAGGCCCGGACGAAGCCTGTGCGCCCCGGGGATGAACGCCGGCCCGTGAACGTCGAAACGGATGGGGGGAAGGATCGAAGAGGGCCGAGGGGGGAATTGGCAGAATCGAGCCCGCCGCTCCCCCAAGCGGGGGGAACGGCGGCGAAGGTCTCGCGGGCTGATCCCGGCTCAGTCTCAGCGCTTGCCGATGGCGACGTAGTCGGTTTCCGTGTTCCCGGTGTAGATCTGCCGGGGGCGGGCGATGCGGCCGGCCTGGTCGTCGTACTGCTCTTTCCAGTGGGCGATCCAGCCGGGCATGCGGCCGATCGCGAAGATGACCGTGAACATGTTGGTCGGGATGCCCATCGCCCGCATGATGATCCCGCTGTAGAAGTCGACGTTGGGGTAGAGCTTCCGCTCGACGAAGTACGGGTCTTCCAGGGCGATCTGCTCGAGTCGGCGGGCGACGTCGAGGAGCGGGTCCTTCACCCCGAGGCTGCCGAGCACCTCGTCGGCCGCCTTCTTGAGGATCACGGCGCGGGGGTCGAAGTTCTTGTAGACGCGGTGCCCGAAGCCCATCAGGCGGAACCCGCTCGACTTGTCCTTGGCCTGGGCGAGCGCCTGCTCGGCCGAGATCCCGCCGCGGTGGATGGACTCGAGCATCTCGAGCACGGCCACGTTCGCCCCGCCGTGGAGCGGCCCCCAGAGGGCGCTGACGCCCGCCGCGCACGAGGCGAAGAGGTTCGCCTTGCTGGAGCCGACGACCCGCACCGTCGACGTCGAGCAGTTCTGCTCGTGGTCGGCGTGGAGCATCAGGATCAGGTTCAGGGCCTTCACCACCTCGGGGCTGGCGACGTGCTGCTCATAAGGGTTTGAAAACATCATGTGGAGGAAGTTCGCCACATAATGCAGGTGGGGCGCGGGGTAGATGTACGGCAGGCCCATCGACCGGCGGTACGAGTAGGCGGCGATCGTGCGCACCTTGCTGATCAGCCGCGCGGCCTCCTCGAAGAACTCGGCCTCATCGGGCTCGGGAGACTCGGGGTGGAAGCAAGAGAGGGTGTTGATCATCGCCGAGAGCGTGGCCATCGGCGGCGCGTCGACCGGGAACCCCTCGAAGTGGTGCTTGAACGACTCGTGCAGGGGGGCATGGAACCGCAGCCGCTCGCTGAAGGTATCCAACTGCTCCTGGCTCGGCAGCTTCCCGTAGATCAGGAGCCAGGCCGTCTCCGCGAAGTTCGAGTTCTCGGCGAGTTGCTCGATCGGGATCCCACGGTATCGGAGGATCCCCTTGTCGCCGTCGATGTAGGTGATCGCGCTGCGACAGGCGCCCGTGTTGCCGAATCCCGGGTCGAGCGTGATGAGTCCGGTCTTGGCCCGGAGTTGCGAGATGTCGACTCCCAACTCTCCTTCCGAGCCCTCGATCACGGGCAGTTCGATCGTCTGATCGCCGAACGTCAAGGTCGCGGTGCGGGTCATCACTACTCCGGTATGTCTGTCGGAAGGAGGAACGATCGGGACCACGTCTCGATTATAAGGCTCCCCCGCCCCAATACCACCGGGGAGCCTTGAAGCGACGATTCCCGCAACAGGGTCGGATCGGTTCAGGGGGCGGGCGTCAGGAACGCGGGGGGGAGGATGTCGCGGACCGCCTTGATAATCGCATCCTCGGCATTCGGGGCGAGCCGGGCGTGCCTATCATAATAAATCATCGAGTGGTCGACCTCATACCCCCCCTCGTCGAGCATCCGCTTCGAGGCGATGTAGCTGGTCACGTCGTTGCTGTACGCGTTGACCCAGAGGCCCCCCGGCTTGCACTCGCGCTTGAGCCGCAGGGCGTAGTCGGCGACGACCTCGCCGCCGAGGAAGACCATCGCCAAGGAGTCGCCGAAGGTCCAGGTCTGCACCGGGAATTTCAGAGGCGGCGCCGGGTCTTCCCCCCGATCGAGCCGTTCGAGGTGGGTCCTCGCGAAGTAGCCGGGGGCTCCCGTCCCCTTCGCCATCTCGACCAGGGCCTCGCGGGTCCTCGGCGCACCGAGCGGCACGTCGACCCTGGAGAAGCGGGCCTGGATCGTCGCGGGGACCGGGGCGAGGCTCCCCTTCAGGACCTTCTCCACCTCCCCGGCGAGCT
Organism: Singulisphaera chitinilytica; assembly: GCF_049331405.1. Classification (NCBI taxonomy): domain Bacteria; kingdom Pseudomonadati; phylum Planctomycetota; class Planctomycetia; order Isosphaerales; family Isosphaeraceae; genus Singulisphaera; species Singulisphaera chitinilytica. Next base: position 1,316,807 of record NZ_CP186274.1, on the reverse strand, counting down.
CGGCGCCGTGCTGCCTGGCATGCTCGACCTTGCCGCGAGGCTGCGGGTTGGAATCGGCGCCGCAGCCGACCACCACGAGGGCCTTCGCCCCCGGATGGGCGCGCTCGATCTCCTCGCAAGCATACCCGGCCCAGTCGCCCGAGACCTTGGTGAAGTTGCCTTCCAGGGTCGTGCAGTGGCAGGCATACCCGACCAGGACCGCCCGCAGGGCCCCTTCGGGCGACGTGACCCGCAGGACCGGCACGCTGCGGTCGACGGCCCCGTCCGGCATCACGCCGAAGTTGACCCACTTGCCGTCCTTCAGGAGCCGGCGGTTGACCGCGAACTTGGCGTGCCCCTGCCCCCAGTCGAGATGCGACGGCTTCCGGTCCTGCACGGCCGCCAGCGCGACCTTCTCGATCGCGTCGGTGACCTCTTTGGTGTACCGCTCGAGCCTTCCGGCCTGGTCGGCCGGCAAGGGCTCCCCGAGGATGAACGGGATCCCGCCCACGAGCATCGGCGCCGAGTGGGTATGGGTCGAGCAGACGGCGAAGTCCTCGCGCCCCAGCCCGATCTTCGACTTCAGCCGGCCGGCGACCTCGTCGACGATCTTGGCCGGGACCGCGCAGTTGTCGACGGTCACCAGCACCACCCTGGCCCGATCCCCGCCGATCGCCAGGGCCTTGGCCTTGAGCCGGCTCTCGACCCCTTGCGCCTCGACCTTGCGACTCTCATAGCCGCTCATCCGGGTCGGATAGTCCGGCGTGATGTCCACCTCGGCCACCCCGACGGGGACCGGCGGCAAGTCCGCCCTCGCCTCGGCGCACGCCAGCACCGCCCCGAAACAGGCCCCGACCCAAGCCCACATGCGCATCCTCATGATGAGTGACCTCTCGACTTCGGGATGATCTCGCGTCTCCTCGGCGTTCGCGACCATATCATCCGGCCCGCCCCTCGGCAACGAGCCAGACGCCCGATCCCCCAGGGATCGTTGGCCCTCGGACTTCGCATCTCTGCCGCCGGCGAGCCCTCGCCCATCAACCCGATCGGACCGATGAGCCTCGCGTTGATGATCCCGCCTTGGAATCACAACAATATAAAATGAGCATATTCTGCAGAATAGCCCCCTGCTCAGGACGATCTCCACCATTGCCTGCGGATGCCTGCGAAAAAGGTGCTGGACTCCCGCCGTCTTGACGATATAGTTTCCTAGGAAACTATATTCGGGAACGAGGACCGGCCGTGTCGAACGCCGAAGGGGTCAGCCCGCTCGATGCCCACCTGGGTTTCTGGCTCAGGTTCGTGTCGAACCACGTCTCGCACGCCTTCAAGCTCAAGGTGGAGGAGCACGGGGTCACGGTGGCCGAGTGGGTCGTCTTGCGGCAGCTCTTCGAGACGGGAGCGACGCCCCCGAGTCGCCTGGCGGAGAACCTCGGTATGACGCGCGGGGCCATCTCCAAGCTGGTGGAGCGCCTGGCCGCGAAGAAATTGGCGGAGCGCAGGGAGGCCGAGGGGGATCGCCGATTCCAGTCGGTCGAGTTGACCGATCATGGCCGGACCCTCGTCCCGACGTTGGCGAAGCTCGCCGACCGGAACGACGCGGAGTTCTTCGGGCATCTCGACCCCGAGCAGCGTGCGGCCTTGCGAGGCCTCCTCGAAGGCATCGTCGGCCGGCTCGGGCTCGAGAATTTACCCGTCGAGTGACGGTACGCTCATCGACGACGACGCGAAAGGACAGGCGACGATGATTCGGGAAATTCAGTTGGGCGTCATGAAGGAATGCAAGGATCTCTCCCTCTCCGGGAAGCTCCCCTTCCCCGAGGTCGTGAGCAGGCTCATGGAGGCGGGCGTCGAACGATACCACGTCGACTTCTCGCGCGACGAGATCACGTACTACCTGCCGAGCGGCGCCTCGGAGGTCTTCCACGCGTCCCATTCGGACGAGGGCGTCTCCATCGCCGACGCCTTCGACGCCCCATCCGTCTCTCGGGCAATCCGCGGCGCCCAGGCGGGCGAGATCGTCTACCCCGAGTTCGCCCGGCGCATCAAGGCCGCCGGCTGCGTGGGCTACTTCGCCCAGCTCTCCGGCCGACGCGTCCTCTACTTCGGCCGCGACGGCGACGCCCACGTCGAGCCCTTCCCCACCGCCGAGCCCTGACCTCCTGCCATGGCGAGGCTCGGCCTCCATCCTCTCGCCAGGGTGATCCGGGCCGCCACCGCGTCGAGATGCCGGGGGCCGACGAAGCACAATCGACAGATCATTTTCTATTATTTTCATGATTTCATCGAACCGGCGAGGTGCGGCCGGCCGCACCTCCCGATACCGTTGCGTGCCGACCCCGGTCGAACTCACCGAGAGATCCGCGGCCTTTCCGACCGATCATCGATCCTGCCCCGAGGAGTCATCGCCGGGCTGGGCCGGTCCTCCGGCCTATTTGGTCGAAGAAACTCCGCGGCGATCGCTTTTTTTGCAGAAATCGCCGGCACAGTTCACGTAGGATAGGGTGACTTAAGTCTCGACACAGGGGGGCGGTGCGCCGAGGGATCTCGACTTCGATTGAAGACGAGGCGAGGCGAATCGAATCGGCGCTCGGCCCCATAGCGGCCTTCCTTGACCGTGGAGGATCCGACAGCAATGCGCCAGGCTCTCCGAATCGCGACCGGATTAGCAATCATCCCGCTGCTGATGACGCAGCAGGCCGCCGCCCAGTGGTCCTACCCCAACGGGTACGGCAACTACGGCTGGGGGGGCTGGGGTTCGCAGGGGGCCGTCGACCCGGCGGGCGGATACATGGCCGGGCTCGGGTCGTATGCCCGCGGCCAGGGGGTCTACGAGGTCGAGGACGCCAAGGCCCAGGCCATCAACCTCGACACCATGCTCAAGTGGAACAAGGCCCTCCGCGCCCGCCAGCGCGCCCTCCATGCCGAGGAAGCCAAGGAGCAGGCCGCCCGCGACGCCCAGCGCGACGCCCGGGTGGAGCAGGCCGAGATCCTCAACGGCTCCACCCTCAACAACCTGCTCTTCCAGATCTACGACTTCGACCCGGGCGTCGCCAAGACCAGCCGGGTCCGGACCCCGATCCCCGCGACCACCATCCGGGACATCCCGTTCGAGTGGGACACCGAGGCCATCTCGATCTGCATCGATCAGATGACCGGCAAGGACTCGCTTCCGACCTCGCTGACCGACGCCTCCTATAACGACGAGCGGCTCGCCCTCGAATCGAGCGTCGACGCCGCGATCAAGGAAGACCTCAAGGGCGAGGTCTCGGCCGACTCCCTCAAGAAGGTCGACGCCGCCATCGCGGCCCTCCGCGCCAAGTTCGTCAAGAACACGGCCGACTTCGACCCGGGCTACTACGACGGCCTCAGCTACTTCAACACCCTCTCGAGCCTGAGCCGCCTGCTCCGCGACGCCAGCTTCAAGAAGATCCTCGCCCAGCTCGAGGACTCGAAGGACCGCACGATCGGCGAGTTGATCGCCTTCATGCAGGCGTACAACCTCCGGTTCGGCCCGGCGACCTCCGACCGCCAGATCCAGATCTACAAGGCCCTCGCCCCGATGCTCGCCCAGGTCGTCCGCGACTACGGCGCCAACCCGCCCGCCCCCCCCGCCCCGGACACCACCGGCGCCCCGCTCCGCTCGGCCGCCAAGGACGCCTTCCAGAAGATGCAGTGGGAGCAGCTCCAGGCCCACTCCCGCGACCGTTGATCCATCTCAGTCTCGCAAGCCGCCAATGAACAATGCCCCGGGAGGCCCAGCCCTCCCGGGGCATTGTTCGTTATCCGATCTGATGAATTCGCCAGCGGCCGGCAGACTCTATTTTGTACCCTCCACATACCTTCTGTCAGTGGCTTCAGTGCATGGCCGAAGACTTGAGGCAACACTCTTCACCACATTTCACGCTACCAAACTTACGTCAGAATTGACGTACGTCAATTCTGACGTACAATCAACGTGTCACCGATCATCGACCCTCGAGGACTTTCGCGATGAAAGCGAATCCAGGTGGCGTCATCGCTCCAGCTAGCGTTTATGGGCGTGACCAACTGATCAGCGAGTTTTGGCAACGCCTCGACCAGCAGTGCATCATCATGAATGCTGAGCGGCGGATAGGTAAAACCAGCGTGCTCCGGAAGATGGCGCACGACAAGGCTGAAGGCTGGTTCCCCACGCTATTGGATCTCGAGAGGTTTCACTCCGCGGAAGAGTTTGCCGTCGGCGTTTATGAGCAGGTGCAGGGTTACCTTAAACTTTGGAAGAAGGCGACAAACGCAGCTCGAAAATTCTACGAAGAGCATGAGTTCGAGCAGATCAAACGGACGAGCGGCCGGCGCCCTTGGAAGGCTTTGCTGACAGCGTCAATTGAGGATCTCGTCGCGCAGAAGCACGAACAGAGGGTGGTATTCTTATGGGACGAGGTCCCATACATGATCGACCACATTCGACAAGCGGATGGTGGGCAGGCGGCTTTGGAGGTGCTGGACTTACTCCGAAGCCTACGTCAGGAGCATCCAACTCTCCGAATGGTCTATACCGGCTCAATCGGACTGCACCATGTGCTGGATGGCATCCGCGATGGGAAGATGTCGAGTGAACCCGTCAACGACATGTATCCGATCGAAGTTCCGCCCCTCGCCGAGGAAGACGCAGTCAAACTAGCGGGAGACCTGATCCGAGGAGAGAACCTCCAGGTCACCAACCTACAAAAAACTGCCGAGGTGATCGCGGAGGAAGCCGATGGCTTTCCCTTCTACATTCACCACATCGTTGCAGGGCTCAGGAAAGACAGGCTCCCGGCCGAGCCAAACAAGGTTCGCGGCCTGGTGCAGCAGCATTTACTCAGCCCAAACGATCCCTGGGATCTCGGGCATTATCGCACCCGCATCCCTGCTTACTACACCAAGGGCAATAACGCCCAGTTGGTCAGCCTGATCCTCGACGCGCTGGCGAGCGTTGAAGAACCGCTTAAAATCGCAGAGTTGCACAGCGCGATCAACGCCGCTTCCGCAGGTTTCGGAGACCGCGACGAGCTCGTACGGGTCCTCCGCCTGATGGAACGCGACCATTACCTGATACGAGACACGGACGGGCGGATTCGGTTCCGCTTCCCACTGATCCGACGGTGGTGGATTCTGGACAGGGGGCTCTGATCCATGTCCGAAAACGACTTCATCTGGCGGTTCACCCCCAGCCGCACGGAGCCGCAGCTACTCGAGGAGATCTTCGTCCAGCGACAGGAAATGCTGGCCGACATCGTCGAACGGATCCGCGAGAGCGCGGACACGGCCAACAAGCATCAGATCCTGTTGATCGGTTCCCGAGGGATCGGCAAGACGCACCTGATCTCACTCTTGCACCACCGCGTCACGCAGGACCCCGCGCTATCAAAAATCGTACGGATCGCCTGGCTTCTCGAGGATGAGACGATCACCTCGTTCGTCCAGCTCCTGAAACGAATCTACGAGCTGCTGGCCGAGGCATACCCAGACGAGTTTCCCTTGGATTGGCTGGAAGATCTCCTTGATTGTTCGCCGGCCAGAATTCTCAAGTCGCTCGAAACGTGCCTGGTCGAGAAGTTTCAGGGCAAGACGCTACTACTTTTCGTCGAAAATCTCGACCTCATCTTCGACGGCATGGGGGATGAAGGTCAGAAGCAGTGGCGATCCTTCCTGCAGACCCACCCATTAACAAGCATCGTCGCCACCTCACAGCGCCTCTTCAAGAGCGTCCGAAATCGCCAGCAACCTTTCTTTGGTTTCTTCACGACAGACCACCTAAAACCGCTCCAAACCTTGGACGCCGTCGATCTCCTGCGACGGATCGCCCGTCACCGACAGCAAGCCGACCTGCTCGCATTCCTTGAGACCCCAGAGGGGCGTTCGCGTGTTCGCGCGATTCACCACCTCGCGGGGGGCAATCACCGGATCTACATCGTTCTATCCGGCTTCATCACACGTGATTCGCTCGATGAGCTCGCCGGTCCATTCGAGAAGATGGCCGACGAGTTGACGCCCTATTATCAGGAACGGATGCGCTGGCTCTCGCCCCAGCAAAGGCAGATCGTCGAGTACCTCTGCTCGCGCGATGAGACCTGCACGCCCAAGGAGATTGCCCGACATTTACTCGCAACCGAGAACACCGTCGGTGGCCAGCTCAAGAAGCTTGCCGAGTTGGGCTACGTCCTCCGGAGTCCGCGCGGCCGCGAGACTCGCTACGAGTTAGCCGAGCCCCTGATGCGCCTGGCAAGCGAGGTCAAGGAAAAGCGCCGCAAACCACTCCGGCTGCTCGTCAACTTCCTTCGCGTCTGGTATCGCCCTGAGGTCTTGCCACGACTGCTTGATAGGGCGAGCACCCCTTCACTACGCATGCACCTCCAAGCCGCCATATCAATATCCAATTCCACTCCTGACCCTCACTTGAAAGTTCTCGAGGAAGAGATCGCGAACGCCAAGGAAGGAAACAGGCTTGATCTCTTGTACCAGGTTCTTGAGGAGCGAGCTCACGCTCGTGGTACAGCCTTGGACTGGCATGAACTTGGATATTGTCACAACGCACTCGAAAACTTCGGTGAAGCGGTCATCAGCTTTGAAAAGGCCATCGAGATCGATCCTAATAACGCCTCCCCTTGGGTCAGCAAGGGCGATGCGCTCGCCGGCCTCGGCAGGCACGAGGACGCGATCCTGTGCTTCGACAAGGCCATCGAGATCGACCCTAATGACGACTCCGCTTGGGCCAGCAAGGGCGATGCGCTCGCCGGCCTCGGCAGGCGCGAGGACGCGATCCTGTGCTTCGACAAGGCCATCGAGATCGACCCTAATTACGCCTTCCCTTGGAGCGGCAAGGGCCGCGCTCTCGCCGACCTCGGCAGGCGCGAGGACGCGATCCTGTGCTTCGACAAGGCCATCGAATTAGGCCCAAATTACGCCTTCCCTTGGAGCGGCAAGGGCCGCGCTCTCGCCGACCTCGGCAGGCGCGAGGACGCGATCCTGTGCTTCGACAAGGCCATCGAATTAGGCCCCAATTACGCCTCCCCTTGGGTCGGCAAGTGCCGCGCTCTCGCCGGCCTCGGCAGGCGCGAGGACGCGATCCTGTGCTTCGACAAGGCCATCGAGATCGACCCTAATGACGACTTCGCTTGGGTCAGCAAGGGCAATGCGCTCGCCGACCTCGGCAGGCGCGAGGACGCGATCCTGTGCTTCGACAAGGCCATCGAGATCGATCCTAATGACGACTTCGCTTGGGTCAGCAAGGGCCGCGCTCTCGCCGACCTCGGCAGGCGCGAGGACGCGATCCTGTGCTTCGACAAGGCCATCGAGATCGATCCTAATGACGACTTCGCTTGGGTCAGCAAGGGCCGCGCTCTCGCCGACCTCGGCAGGCGCGAGGACGCGATCCTGTGCTTCGACAAGGCCATCGAGATCGATCCTAATGACGACTTCGCTTGGGTCAGCAAGGGCCGCGCTCTCGCCGGCCTCGGCAGGCGCGAGGACGCGATCCTGTGCTTCGACAAGGCCATCGAGATCGACCCTAATTACGACTCCGCTTGGAGCAGCAAGGGCCATGTACTCTCCGACCTCGGCAGGCGCGAGGACGCGATCCTGTGCTTCGACAAGGCCATCGAGATCGACCCTAATGACGACTTCGCTTGGGTCAGCAAGGGCAATGCGCTCGCCGGCCTCGGCAGGCGCGAGGACGCGATCCTGTGCTTCGACAAGGCCATCGAGATCGACCCTAATTACGCCTTCCCTTGGAGCGGCAAGGGCCGCGCTCTCGCCGACCTCGGCAGGCGCGAGGACGCGATCCTGTGCTTCGACAAGGCCATCGAATTAGGCCCAAATTACGCCTTCCCTTGGAGCGGCAAGGGCCGCGCTCTCGCCGACCTCGGCAGGCGCGAGGACGCGATCCTGTGCTTCGACAAGGCCATCGAGATCGACCCTAATGACGACTTCGCTTGGGTCAGCAAGGGCAATGCGCTCGCCGGCCTCGGCAGGCGCGAGGACGCGATCCTGTGCTTCGACAAGGCCATCGAATTAGGCCCAAATAACGCCTTCGCTTGGAGCGGCAAGGGCCATGTACTCTCCGACCTCGGCAGGCGCGAGGACGCGATCCTGTGCTTCGACAAGGCCATCGAGACCAATCCGGGAGGCGATTACGCGTGGTTAATCAAGAGCGATGTGCTCGAGGATCTCGGACGCCGCGAGGAGGCGATCGAGTGCCTCGATCAGGCTCTCAAGATTGACCCGCAACACGCCTACGCGTGGTTCAACAAGGCTAGAATACTCGCCAAGCTTGGACAGCATGAGGCGGCATGCGAATGCCATGAGAAAACTTTGAAGTTTGCCTCAACAAAACAAGAGTGGTGCTTCCTGGGTTGCTGCTCCAGGTTCGCCATGCGGGGATGGGAAGCCGGCTTTGAGGCTTTGCGTAACTCCTTCGGACGTTATCCGCGAGATACAAGGCATAACGTCGGGGCCATCATCATCCAAATCCTGGAACTAAGTGAGAGAGAGGATCTTCGACAGCATCTCGCTGAGTTGATCGCCATCTACAAGGAGGCAGGAGTTCTGTCGCACCTTGGTGACGGGCTCGTCAGGAGCCTTCATATCGAACCCGGTCAGGTTGATGGTGAGGTGCTAGCGTGTTGGCGAGAGGCCTGGCTCGATCTTGGTGCCGGCTATGCGGAACTGGAGGTCCCACTCCGGATGTTCGGGGTGGGTATCGAATATCTTATTCATGGAGATAAGAAGATCTTGCTCGACCTCGTGAGTGTCGAACGCAAGGTTCTTCAGCAAGCGCTCGGGCTCGATCCAAACGAAAATGACGAGTAGTCCCTACTTGGGACACATTTCAGCTAGGGGATCTTTATCGCAGTCTTCGCCATATATTTTGAGATTCACACCGTCAAAAACCTACACCGAATTACAGGCTGACGCAACGAGAGGCCTGGCGAGAGATCGTCAGGGGGCCTTCGGTTCGGCCCGGTCCGCCCGGGCCTTCCTGCGGGCGAGCCAGCCGGCGGCGACGAGGCTCAAAACCGTGGTGAGGGCGGGCTCGGGGACTTGCACCTCGGTCAGGGACTGGATCCGGCCGGCCAGGTACATCTTGGTCTGGGGGGTGGTCGGATCCTGGGTCACGAGGAGCTGGGCGATCGGGAAATCGGAGAGGTTCACGCTGCCGGGCAGGGCCAGCGAATGCAGGACGGCCGAGGTCGGGTTGCTCAGCGTGAGCGAGACCGAGCGCTCGGGGCTGCCGACATTCCCGTTCGAGAAGTTGAGCCGGCTCATCGGCGAGGACGGGTAGCCGTATTGCCCGGCGAAGTCGATCTGGCTCACCGCGACCTCGATGCCCCCGGGGCTCGACCAGGCCGGCTGGCCCGCCACGGAGAGGGACAGCCCCGAGGCGTCAGCCTTCCCGCCAAAGGGCTCGGAGTAGCCGGAAAAGTACTGGTTGGATCCCTCGATCGAGATCCAGGGGGCGGCGAGGTCCTTGTCGTACGAGAACGTGCCGGTGAACGGCGTGCCGACGGCGACGCCGCTCGATGGGTCGGCCGACGTGATCACGCCCTGGTACTGATACTCGACGATGGACCCTCGAGCGGCCGGGCTGACGAAGACTGCGATGCAGGCGGCCAGCACCAGCGGCACCAGCCGCCTCGCAGGGCGGGCGCCGTTGGCGAATGTCGGTCGATGATGAGTTCGCTGTCCTTGCATGACTTGCATCGCAACTCCTGGCGACGTAGGCCCACTCTCGAGGCATTCCGTCGTCATAATCGGCAATCGCGATACAATCGCTTCGTCTTTCCTGTCGAATTTTTCCGCACCAGGAGTTACGAGGTCCTGTCAGGCCGTGCCGTGCCGGAGGGAGGAGTCCACCCCGGGCGCAGCATCGTCCGGGCCGACGCGCCAATTCGCTGACGTAGCCCATCGACGAAGACACCTCGGCGGACTCCGTGAAGGAGACCTCCGAGGTGTCGCGGGAAATCGACGGCGCATGTCCTCATCGCAACACGACGCAAGGCTCGAGTGGGCGTGAACGCCCGGCAACCGCGGCGACACTCCTGTAGGTCTTTACCGGGGTCCAGTCCGTCCCCTCGCTTTTCATCGAGCCGAGGCCGGCCGCGTTTCCCATTTGGCTCTCGCCGAGTCAGCGGACGAGGCCTTAAACCCGACTGAGCGTCAGGCCTTGAATGACGGCATAGCCCGCCAGGCCTGCGCCGGTGACTTGCTGAAGTCGGAGCTGGAGCTGGCCGTTGCTCACCGTCACCCGGTACGACGGCGTGACGATCTGGCCGGCCGCCGTGGCGATCGTGCCGACCTGGGTCCCCTGGAGGAAGACATTGGCCTTATGGGCGAAATTCCCCACGTCACCCATCGTGAGGCTCAAGAGATAGGTCCCGTTGGGCACGTCGACGTAGAAGGTCGCGTCCTGGGTGTAGAACTCGTCGCGGGTCAGGTCGGTACCCATGCCCGCGCCCTGGTCCAGGGTGCCGGTCACGCTCGTGTTCGAAGCGGCGTTCCAACCGTATCCCAGCGATGAAGAATACCCCGTATAACCCTCGCCGCCATATCCGGCCGCGATCGGAGAGCCCGACGGCCCGAAGTCGAACTGGATCGCCTGGGCCGGGCTGATGGTGAGGCCCTGGATCACGGCATAGCCCGCGAGTCCCGAGCCCGTCACCTCCTGGAGCCGGAGCTGGAGCTGGCCGTTGCTCACCTTGGCGAGGAATGTCGGCGTGACGATCTGGCCGGCCGCCGTGGTGATCGTGCTGACCTGCGTCCCCTGGAGATAGACGTTGGCACCGTGCGCGAAGTTCCCCACGTCGCCCATCGTCAAATTGAGGTAATAGGTCCCGTTGGGCAGATCAACGTAGAAGGTCGCGTCCTGGGTATAGAACTCGTCGCGGGTCAGGTCGGTACCCATGCTCGCGCCCTGGTCCAGCGTACCCGTCACGCTCGTGACCGTTGCGGGATTCCAGCCGTACCCGATCGCGGGGGAATACCCGGTGAAGTCCTCGCCGATGTATCCTGCCGCCACCGGAGAGCTCGACGGCCCGAAGTCGAACCGCATCATCTGGGCAGGGATGATGGTGAGGCCCTGGATCACGGCGTAGCCCGCGAGACCGGGTCCCGTCACCTCCTGGAGCCGGAGCTGGAGCTGGCCGTTGGTCACGGTGACGAGGAATGTCGGGGCGATGATCTGGCCCCCGGTGGTGGCGATCGTGCTGACCTGAGATCCCTGGAAGTAGACGTTCGCTTCGTGCGCGAAGTTCCCCACATCACCCATCGTCAAGGTCACGTTGTAACTGCCGTTAGGCAGGTCGACCTTGAAGGTGGCGTCCTGAGTATAGAACTCATCGCGAGTCAGGTCGGTCCCCATGCCCGCGCCTTGGTCGAGGGTATTGGTGACACTCGTGGGCGAAGCCGCGTTCCAGCCGTATCCGATCGTGGGGGAATATCCCGTGAAGTCCTCGCCGATGTATCCCGCCGCCACGGGGGAGCTCGACGGCCCGAAGTCGAATTTGTAGATCGCCCCGGTGCTCGGGGGGAGGTTGCTCCAGACCAACGGATCCGTGATCGAACCCGGGCCGGTGTAGGGCGTGTTATTGAGCGTGGCGTATTCGATGCCGAACGCCGTGGAGATCGTGGAGCCCGCAGGCTTGCTGTACCAGTTGCCCGCCCCCGTCACCACGATCGCCCGAGGGTCGGGCGCAAGGGTGACTTTCGCCCCTCCGTTCGTGGGGTCGGAAGCGATGTAGCTCGTCCCGTTGCCGGTCCCGATGTTGAACGTGCCCGGGATCGCCCCGCTCAGGCCGTTCAGCCAGGATAGATCCCAGAGGACTTCATTGCTATTGAAAGTCGCCGTCAGATAAGTGCGCCCTTGCGGCGTCTTGGAATAGTTCCCGTAGCCGACCACAAGGCTCCCTCCGTGCAAGGAATCCTTGATCACATTATTGTTGATGGTCATGCCGAAGTCGGGCAGGTAGGTCCAGCCGTTCTGCTCCGCCTCGGCCAGCGACGTCGGCGCATAAGCCGAGGTGCCGCTGAAGCCTTGCGTGTTGGAACCCGACCCGAGGCTGAATCCTTCGTTCCCACCGGTAATATGATTGTTGATGACCTGCGTGCCGAACTGGCTGCCTCCGAGCACGATGCCGGTATAGTGATATCCCGGTGTGATCTGTGTCGGCAAGTTGATCGTATTATTATCGATCGTGAGGTTCACATATCCCCGAGTGATCGAAATCTTATAGGCCGAAGTATTCGTCGACAGGGGGGCGTCGAGCAGATAAACCCCATGGGCCGCATCGATCACCTGGGCGATCCGGACCCAGCTCCCCGCCTTCATGCTCTGGGCACCGCCCGAGGGGGTGGCGTCCCCGGAGATCACGGCCACGACATCCCCCGCCTGGATCGGTCCCCCTCGCTGCTGTGAGAGGCCGCCGATCGGCGGGATCCAGAGCACGTAGCCGTTCTGCAGAACTCGGGAAGCCTGGCCTTCGAACTCGGAGAGATAGGCCGTCTCGGTCAGGATGTTCTCGGGCGCATTGTCGCCGGGGAGGCTCCCCTGCCAATGGACCCCATCCATCACGGTGTTGCCCTTGATGACGTCATTGTAACCGTAGGAATTCAGGAAGAAGGAGCGGGCCATCTGCCCCGATGTCGGGGGGGAGGATAGCGAACCCTGGTTCTCCACGGTGTTCTGCTGGACGTTGATGTCGTGGGTGTAGACGAACCGGAATGCGGCCTGGGCGAACGTGTCGGGCTGGGCGCCCTGATGGTCGTTCCCGGTGATCACCCAGGGACCGCCCTGGAAATCAAGGTATCCCCCCTTGAACACGTTGTTCACGATGGACCCGCTCGATGGCCCCCCGAGGCTCAAGAGCGAGTTCGCCTCTTCATGCCAGATGCCCGGCGCGGCCGTCACCGTATTCTTGATGACCCCGGAGGAGAGGGGCCCGTTGATATGCATATTCTCGATCATCAAGCCCGAGATGGGGACGCTATTCCCCAGCCCGATCACATTCTGGGGTGCCTTCCAGTTCGCACGATTATTCTTGTTCGTCGGGTCGAACTGGATCGTGAATCCGTTCAGGGTGGTGTGCCCGGAATGGATGGTGATCGCGTTGGTCCATGATGCCCCGGTGGGGTCGGAGAACGTCACCGTGACGCCCGGCGCCGCGTTGATCGTGATCGGATTCGGCAGGTCCAACGTCTGGGTCATGACGTAGTTGCCGGCCGTGAGGTAGATGGTGCCGTTCGGATTATTGTTGACGGCGGTCTGCAAGGCGTTGTCCGCGCCCGGGGAGACGTTGACGGCGGTCGTGTTGGTGACCTTGGGCCCCCACAGGCTGGGATCGGTCGTCCCCCCGGCCACAGCCGCGAAGGCGGTCGTCTGCACGTGCGTCGTGGGATCCTCGAAGACGACGCGCAACATCAGATGAGAGCCGCTCTCGTTGCGATCGGGATTGAAGCCGAGGTTGGCGTAAGTCTGGTCGGCCCCCGCGCTGAGGGACAAGGCCCACGGGTTCCCCCCCGCGGAGGGATACTGCCAGACGGTCCCCACATCGTCCGAGAGCGAGGCCGAGACGATCTTCGAGTACGACTGCGAGGGTTGGATCAGGTTCAGCCCGCTCAGCAGGATATGGGCCGCGCCGCTCGAATCCTGCCCGTTCCACTGGGCCGTGAGCGGCTGCATCGTCGCAGGCGTCGGATTGGCGCCCCCGCCCGTGGGGTCGATCGCAAGGCTCGCTGTGTAGGTGCCGAACGTCGCCCCCGCCGGGGCGTTGGGATTGGCGGGGTTAGGGCTCACGTCCGTGTACCCGTTCGCCTCGCCGTCGAAGTAGGTCACCTGCACGTGGAGGGCCTGCCCGGCCAACCCCGTGACCGGTTGGGACACCCCATTCACCATCGCGATGGGGCTGAGATACAGGTCGGCCGAGTCCGTGTGCTTCGTGGCGTCGTACGAACTCGGATCGACGAAGACCTCGGCATTGTTGAAGCCCTGGGCATTGAGCCCGGATTGCCAGTAGACCGTCTGCCCGCCCGTCGTGACGCCCCAGACGAGGACCGAATCCAGCTGGGAATTGAAGAAGTTCTGGCCATAACTTGAATTGGGATACGCCGAGAGATTGGTCAGGTGGAAGTGGAGGTCGGCGAATCCATCCGGGCCGACGGAGGGTCCCGGCCCGACCCAATCGCCATTCTGACCCACCCATGTGACGCCCAGCTCGCTGCCCGCGACCCGCAGGTTGGGGGTCGATTTCAGGGCGGCGGTCGTCGACGGGGTCGAGAATGGGGCTCCCGTGTCGTGGATCCCATTGGAATAGATGATGGTGAACGTGTCGAAGACCAGATTGGTCTGATTCAAGGGCGATTCGCAATCCGTATACAGGTCGGCCGTCGAGGTGGTGTCCGTTGCTCGAATGAGTTGCGCATTCCCGCTATTATCATCCTTGAAGACGGCGCCATGGCCTCCGCCGCGCGGCACCAGGTCGATTTCCTGGATGTGATAGGGCAGCAAGCCCGTCAGCCCTATATGAATATCCTGATAGCCATTGCTGCCGATGGCATTAGCGCTGGTATAGTCCTTCCCGTCATTCTGGCCATACCATACCGCAGCCTCGCTCAGCAGGCGACGGCATTCCAACGACGATACCGAAGGCACCAGGCCCCGCTTTCTGCGGCTGTCCTTGCGATTCCTCATCGAGGTAGGCTCCTCAAGCGGTGTGGAATGGGCGCGAGGTCGCGACCCGAGGTTCGCGACCTCGAGAGGGACTTGGAAAACGACGGCGAATATCGCGAGCGAGCGGCCGTGCGAAACGACGAACTCATACCGTGCGCCGGCATTCCGAGCGGGCGCAAGAAGGCCCTCGCACAGCCCCCGACGCGCAGCCGCTCGGCCCTATCAGGATCGGCCAGACGTTATCGATGAGGCCCGGGCGCAGTCGATCCTTCGGGATCCTCTCGCTGGAGCACGACCATCGGCCCACGATCGAGGATCTTCAAAAAGCCCACACATTTTGAAAATGGGGACTTCTCTCCTGCCCCTGCCAGATGCTCGCGATCTTCGAGCCGCGATCTTGACTCACCGAGTCAGTTGAGCAAAAGATAAGCTTGGCTTCTTAAGATTGCAATCTCTTTTCTTAAACTTTCTTAAGCCAAGATTATCCCACAGATGCTCCCATGTTTTCCGCAGGTTGGAATCGATGGGTCCTGGCATTCTCCATGATATATAGCAGCCAAACGGCCATGCCAACCACGATACAGGCTGTGCTTCGTGGGCTCGCACGGCCCCTCTGATGATTCGAGCCTCGGCCTCGTACCTGACCATGCCCTGCCGAAGAAGTCTCGACCCGGCAGCAGCGACAGGCATGTCAGGATCTTACGGAGGCGCAGGCCCTCAACCTGAGCACCTCGGCGGCCTCCCTGAAGGTGACCGCCGAGGTCTCGCGTGAGGGAAATCGAAGGGCCGGTGCCCGACATCGGGCGAGGCGCATGGCCTCATCGCACCTCGATGCAGTGCCCGATGGCACGTGAACGCCCCGCGGCTGCGGCGCCACGCCCGTACACTTGACGCGGATACGTCGGACCCGCCATCAGGGCTGCCGGGCGGGGGGAGGAAGGCCCGGCGATGGGAGAGTGGAGGCGCGATCAGGCTGGATTTGAGGGGTTGTGCCAGCCGCCGCCGAAGAGACGATCGGCTTCCTCGGGACCCCAGGTGTGGGGCTCATACTCGAAGAGCGGGGTCGTGCCGTGGAGGATCGGGGCCACGACCTTCCAGGCGGCCTCGACGTAGTCCTCTCGGGCGAAGAGGCTCTGGTCCCCCTTCATGGCATCGCCGAGGAGCCGTTCGTAGGCGTCCATCTCGTCGCCATGTGGCCGGTGCGAGGCCAGCAATTCGACGGGCCGGCCGACCGACTCGTCGCCGGGCTGGAGCGTCATCGTGCCGATCGCGATGGCGATGTCGGGGCTCAGGCGGAACCGTACGTAGTTCGCCGTGGACGAGATCGTGTGCGAGGACGCCGGCGGCCGCTTGAGGGTGACGAGCACCTCGGCGCAGGTCACGGGCATCTGCTTCCCGGCCCTGATGAAGAAGGGTACCCCATGCCAGCGCCAGGAGTGGACCTCGAGTTTGAGCGAGGCGAACGTCTCGACCTGCGAGCCGGGGGCCACCCCCTTCTCGTCGCGGTAGCCGCGGAACTGGCCGCGGACCACGTTCTGGGGATTGAGCGGCGGGATGGCCTTGATGACCTTCACCTTCTCGTCGCGGACCGACTCGTCGTCGTCCTCGACCGGCGGCTCCATGGCGATGATGGAGAGGATCTGGAAGAGGTGGTTCTGGACCACGTCGCGGATCGCGCCGGCTTCTTCGTAGAAGGCTCCCCTGCCCTCGACGCCGAAGTTCTCGGCCATCGTGATCTGGACGCTCTCGATGTAGTTCCGGTTCCAGATCGGCTCCAGGAACGAGTTGGCGAAGCGGAAGTAGAGCAGGTTCTGGACGGGGCCCTTGCCGAGGTAGTGATCGATCCGGAAGATCGACGACTCGTTGAAGGCGCGGAGGAGCGTCTTGTTAAGCTCGCGGGCCGAGGCGAGGTCGCGGCCGAACGGCTTCTCGACGATGATCCGGGCATCCCTGGCGCAGCCCGACTTCGCGAGCTGGTCGACGACGAGGCCGAAGAGCTTCGGGGGGATCGCCAGGTAATGGGTCGGGTGCTTGGCCTCGCCAAGCTCGCGGCGGAGGGCCTCGAAGGTGGCCGGGTCGGCGTAGTCGCCGTCGATGTAATGCAGCAGCGAGAGGAGCTTCTCGAACGCGGCCGCGTCGATGCCGCCGTGCTGCTCGAGGCTCTCACGGGCCCGCTCCTTGAGGCGGTCGAGGTCCCAGCCGGCCTTGGCCACGCCGATCACCGGCACGTCCAGGTGGCCGCGCTTCACCATGCCCTGGAGGGCCGGGAAGATCTTCTTGTAGGCGAGGTCGCCGGTGGCGCCGAAGAAGACGAGCGCATCCGAAGGGGGCAGGGCCATGTCCTATCGTCTCCTCGAATCGGGTCGAAATTGAGGCAGCGGGAGAGGAGGAGGGGATTAGAGGCTTCGCCCCCTCCCCTTCGTTGTCGCCGAGGGCATCGCGTCGTGTCGCGTGTCGCGGACTTACCGCGATATCATCACGCCTTCTTCTCGACGTGCCCGCCGAACTGGAAGCGCATCGCCGAGAGGAGCTTGTCGGCGAAGTCGCTCTCGCCCCGGGAGGCGAACCGCTCGTACAGGGCGGTGGTCAGGACGTGGGCGGGGACGGCCTCGTCGATGGCCGCCTTGATCGTCCAGCGCCCTTCGCCGGAGTCGGAGACGCGGCCCTCGAAGCCGCCGAGGTCCGCGTCCTTCAGGAGGGCCGTCGCGGTGAGGTCGAGGAGCCAGGAGGCGATGACGCTCCCTCGTCGCCAGACCTCGGCGATCTCGCCGACGTTGAGGTCGTACTGGTAGAGATCCGGGTCGCGGAGCGGCGTCGTCTCGGCGTCGATGTCGTGGGTCTTCTTGCCGATGTTGGCGTGCTTGAGGATCGCGATCCCCTCGGCATAGGCCGCCATGATGCCGTACTCGATGCCGTTGTGGACCATCTTCACGAAGTGCCCCGCGCCGTTGGGGCCGCAGTGCAGGTAGCCATGCTCGGCGGTGCCCTGCCCGGGCTCGCGGCCGGGCGTGGGGGGTGCCGAGTCGGACGGGGGGGCGAGGGTCGCGAAGATCGGGTCGAGGTGCTTCACGACCGCCTCATCCCCGCCGATCATCATGCAGTAGCCGCGATCGAGCCCGAAGACGCCGCCGCTCGTGCCGACGTCGACGTAGTTCAGCCCCTTCGGCTTCAGCTCCTTGGCCCGGCGGAGGTCGTCGACGTAGTAGGAGTTGCCGCCGTCGATCACGATGTCGTCGGCCTCGAGGAGCGGGATCAGCTGCTCGAGCGTCTTGTCGACGACGCCGGCGGGGACCATCAGCCAGACCGCCCTCGGCTTCGCCAGCTTCTGCACGAAGTCGGGCAGCGACGAGGCGCCGGTCATCCCCTCCTTGGCCAGGTTCGAGACGGCCTCGGCGTGGACGTCGTAGACGACGCAGTCGTGCCCCCCCTTCGCCAGGCGGCGGACCATGTTCGCACCCATCCGGCCCAGCCCGATCATGCCGATCTGCATCCGATTTCCCCTTAGAGTATGCGGTTCGGGCCCGTCGATCTTGCCCGCTCCGTTCAGCACGGTCTTCGACTCGATTTCATCAAGGCGTCGGCCGCCCCTGGCGCGCGAGCACCACCAGGGAACGTGCCTGCACTTCATAGACCAGGGACGGCACCCGCGGCCCCGTCCCGTCCTCGGCGATGTCTTCGGGGCTCGCCAGGGCGGTGTCGACGACCCGGCTCCAATCCTCGGCGGAGCCCTCCTGGATCGCGAAGGTGAGCGGCTCCCAGTAGGCGTTGATCATGACGTAGAGGTCGACGTCGTCGAGCGAGCCCCCTCGCAGGCAGTAGGCGAGGCTGTGCGACTCGTCCCCGAGGTCCACCTCCGCCCCGACGCCGTACCAGCGGACGTCGTCGCGCCAGAATCGGGTCCGATGCAGGGTCGGGTGCGTCTTGCGGAACCGGATCATGAGCCGGAAGAAGCGATGGACGTCCGCGTGTGTCTCGAGCCGAGTCCAGTCGAGCCAGGACGTGGCGTTGTCCTGGTTGTACGGGTTGTTGTTCCCCCCCTGCGTCTGGAGGAATTCGTCCCCCGCGCGGAACATGGGGATCCCGTTGGAGAGCATCAAGAGGGCGCAGAGGTTCTTCGCCTGGCGGGTCCTCAGCACGAGGACGTCGGCCGGCGCGCCTTCGTCCCCCTCCCAGCCGCAGTTCCAGCTGTAGTTGTCGGACTGGCCGTCGGTGTTGTCGTGGCCGTTCGCCCAGTTGTGCTTCTCGTCATAGGCGAGGAGGTCATAGAGGGTGAAGCCGTCATGCGCGTTCACATAATTGACCGTGTGGAAGGGGCGGCAGGCCTCGCGGACGTCGTCGGGGAAGAGGTCGTCGCTGCCGTAGATCCGTCGCATGAGGGTCGGGACCATGCCCCGATCCCCCTTGATGAACTTGCGGAGGTCGTCGCGATACTGCCCGTTCCACTGGCTCCAGGACTGGCCGGGGAAGTGGCTGCCGAGCTGATAGGCCCCGCCCGCGTCCCAGGGCTCGGCGATCAGGTGGACGTGGCGCAGGACGGGGTCGGCCCGGATGGCCGAGACGAGCGACGAGTCGGCCAGGTTGGTCGTGCCGTCGTCCTGCCTGGTGAAGATGGAGGCGAGGTCGAAGCGGAAGCCGTCGACCCCCATCTGCGTGACCCAGTACCGCAGGCTCTCGAGGATCAGGACGCGGACGACGCGGCTCCCGCAATGCAGGGTGTTGCCCGTCCCCGAGAAGTCGGCGTAGGGGGCGTTCGGGTCGCCGGAAAGGAGGTAATAGGTGCTGTTGTCGATCCCCTTGAAGCTGTAATTCGGGCCCGACTGGTCGGCCTCGGTCGTGTGGTTGTAGACGACGTCGAGGATGACCTCGATCCCCGCCTCGTGGAAGGCGTCGACCATCTCCCGGAACTCCTCGCGCGCGTGGGCCCGGTCGGAGGCGTATTGCTGGTGCGGGGCGAAGAAGTTCAGGGTCATGTAGCCCCAGTAGTTCCCCTCCTCAGGGTCGAACTGGTGCACGGGCATCAGCTCCACGCGGGTGATCCCCAGATCCTTCAGGTGCGGGATCTTCTCGACGACCCCGGCGAAGGTCCCGCGCAGCTCGGGTGCGACGCCGCTGCTCGGCCCCTGGGTGAAGCCGCCGACGTGCATCTCGTAGATGATGACGTTCGGGTCGCGCACGCGCCAGCGGGGATCGTCCCGGGGCGTCGACGGGTCGTCCATGCAGAGGACGCCGAGCGGGGCCTTGCCCGCCGTCGACCCCGGATGACTGGCCGCTTCCCGGCTGAACCCGGGGGGGAACCAGACCGCCCTGGCATAAGGGTCGAGCAGGATCTTTTCGGGGTCGAACGCGTGCAGGACGTCCGGGCCGCCTGGCGCGGGGCCCGAGACCCTGTAGCCGTAATAGCGGACGTCGCCGGCGTCCTTCCTGGCGACCTTGCAGAACCAGATCGAGCGCAGCTTGTGGATCCGGTAATCGAGCTCGAGCGTGTAGAGCGGCTCGACCTGGTCACATTCGCCGTAGAGCAGGAGCGTGACGCCGCCGGCGTTCTCTGAGAGGAGGACGAAGTTGTACGCCTCCTCCTCCTCGATCCACGATTGGCCGGGCGGCAACGGGTATCCCTCCGACCCGAACCACTCGAGGATCCCCCTCGGCGCCCCCTTCGCCGGGCCCGTCCCGCAGGCCGGGGCCCGGTCCGGATCGGCATTCGCGGAGGTGCCCGCCCTCGCGCCCGCGGCGTCGCGAGGGTGTCCGTTCTCGACCGGGGTGACTGGGGATCGGCGGATCTCTTTCACGGCGTCCTCGACCGGGGCGCGGACCCTCGGCCGACGCGGTGGATCGGCCCAGGAGCGATCGGGCCTTCCGCATCGTCCGACGGCCCGGCGCGTCTCGCTCGTGCGGGTCGTTCGCGAACGGATCTGGAGGGGATCGATCCGAGGGCCAGTCTACGAAAGAGGCCCCCGACCGATGATCTCGGGTCGGGGGCCGAATCTCAAGCCGATACCGTTTCTTAGCCGGCCGGCGGCCGGAGCAGGTCGGCCTCGAGCGCCTTGACCTTGGCGAGCCGCCGCTCGTGCCGCTCCTCGTGCGAGAACTTCGCGCCGAGGTAGGCCGCGACGAGGTCGACGGCGAGCGCCGTGCCGACGATCCGCGCCCCGAGGACGAGCACGTTCATGTCGTCGTGCTCGACCCCCTGGTGGGCGGAATAGGTGTCGTGGCAGACGGCCGCGCGGATGCCCGTGAGCTTGTTCGCGGCGACCGACGCACCGACGCCCGAGCCGCAGAGCAGGATCCCCCGCTCGGCACGGCCGTCCTGGATCGCCCTCCCCAACGCCTCGGCGAAGTCGGGGTAATCGTCCGGGACGGAGGGGTCATTCGTCCCCAGGTCGAGGACGTCGTGCCCCTGCTCGACCAGGCCGCGGCGCAGCTGCTCCTTCAAGGTGTATCCGGCGTGGTCGGCCGCCAGGGCGATCTTCATGGCTTACTTCCCTTTCCCCAGTTGGTCCTTGGCCGCGGCGACGACGGCATCGGTCGTGAAGTGGAACTGCTTCTGCAGCTCCTTGAGCGGCGCCGAGGCGCCGAATGTCTTCATGCCGATGATCGCGCCGGTGAGGCCGACGTACTGGTTCCAGCCGAAGGTCGCCGCCTTCTCGACCGCGACGCGGGCGGTCACCGAGGCCGGCAGGACGCTCTCGCGGTATTCGGCCGACTGGTGCTCGAAGACGTCCCAGCTCGGCATGCTGACGACGCGGGCCTTGATCCCCTCGGCCTTGAGCTTCTCGTAGGCCTCGACGCACATGGAGACTTCGCTGCCGGTGGAGAGCAGGATCACGTCGGGCTTGCCACCATCGGCGTCCGCCAGGATGTAGGCACCCTTCGCAAGCCCGCTGGCGGGGGCATACTTGGTGCGGTCGAGCGTCGGCAGGTCCTGGCGGGACAGGATCAAGCAGGCCGGCTCGTGCGTGAGCTGCATGATGTAGCGCCAGGCCTCGACCACCTCATTCGCGTCGCAGGGGCGCATCACGACCAGGCCGGGCATGGCGCGGAGCGAGGCGAGCTGCTCGATCGGCTGGTGGGTCGGGCCGTCCTCGCCCACGCCGATGGAGTCGTGCGTGAAGACGTAGATGACCGGGATTTCCATGACGGCGGCCAGGCGGATCGGCATCCGGCCGTAGTCGCTGAAGATCAGGAAGCCCGCGCCATAGGCCCGGATCTTCACCAGGGCGAGGCCGTTGAGGATCGCCCCCATGGCGTGCTCGCGGACGCCGAAGTGCAGGTTACGGCCGCCGTAGCTGTCGGCCTGGAAGGCGCCCGCGCCTTCGAAGGTGAGCAGGGTCTTGGTCGACGGGGCGAGGTCGGCCGAGCCCCCCATCAGCCAGGGGACGCCCTGGGCGACGGCGTTCAGGACCTTGCCCGAGGAGGCGCGGGTGGCCATCCCCTTGGCGTCGGCCGGGAATTCGGTCAGGTGCTTGTCCCAGCCGTCCGGGAGCTGGCGGTGCTGGATCTTGTAGAGCTCGTCGGCCGCCTCGGGGAAGGCGGTCTTGAACTTGTCGACCTTGGCGAACCAGGCCTCGCGGAGTTCCTTGCCGCGCTTGCCGATGCCGTCCTGGAAGTTCTCGTAGACGCCGTCGGGGACGAGGAACTTGGCGTCCTCGGGCCAGCCGTAGGCCTTCTTGGTCAGCTTGACCTCGGCCTCGCCGAGCGGCTCGCCGTGGGCTTCCTTCGTGTCCTGCCGGTTGGGCGACCCGAAGCCGATGTGGGTGTCGACGATGATGAGGGTCGGGCGATCCTTGGTGTCGTGGAAGACCTTGAAGGCCTTCTCGAGTTGGCCGAGGTCATTGGCGTCGGTCACGTGCGTGACGTTCCAGCCGTAGGCGAGGAACCGCTTGCCGACGTCCTCGGTGAAGGCCAGCGAGGTGCTGCCCTCGATGCTGATGTGGTTGTTGTCGTAGATCCAGCAGAGGTTCGAGAGCTTCAGGTGGGCGGCGAGCGAGGCCGCCTCCGACGAGATGCCCTCCATCATGCAGCCGTCGCCGCAGATGGCGTAGACGTTGAAGTCGATCAGGCCCTCGAAGCCGGGCTTGTTGTAGTGGGCGCCCAGCCACTTCGAGCCCATCGCCATGCCGACGCTGTTGCCCACCCCCTGGCCGAGCGGGCCGGTCGTCGTCTCGACGCCCGAGGTCCAGCGGTATTCGGGGTGGCCCGGGCAGCGAGAGTGCCACTGGCGGAAGCCCTTGATCGAGTCCATCGGGACCGACGGCTCGCCCAGGATCTCGTAATCCTTGTTGACCGCCTTCACGCCCGTCAGGTGCAGCATCGAGTAGAGCAGCATCGACGCGTGGCCGTTCGACAGCACGAAGCGGTCGCGGTTCGGCCAGATCGGGTCGGACGGGTCGAAGTTGAGCACGTACTGCCAGAGGTAGTAGGCCACCGGCGCCAGGCCCATCGGGGCCCCGGGATGTCCCGAGTTGGCCGCCTGGACGGCGTCCATCGACAGCGTGCGGATCGTATTGATGCTGAGCGCATCGAGCGGGTGCTTCTCCGACTTGATCGCCGCCTTCGGGTCGACCGCGGTAGCCATAAGGTGCATTCTCCTCGCAAAATCGTATCGTAAACTCGCCGCGTGGCTCGTACCCGCGGTCTTTTCGCAGGCTTCTTCCGCATCCGCTCTGGATCGTGGAACACGCCCCGGGCACGGATGGATACTCGACGACTCCTCCGGGCAACGAGGGATCGTCGCGTCCCGGGACCCCGTACTTTTCTCATCTCCGGGGTATCGAACGCAAGCCCGTCACCCTCATCGCCGGCCCGGAACCGGAATTCTTCACAATGAACTCGGGGACCGTCGAGGCCCCATCGTCATTTCTCGCCCCAGGGTCCGGGGCGGTCATCGGTCGGGCTGGCCGCCCGGAACATCCCTCGTCGGCTCCGAGCCCGCGCGAGGGGGACTTCGCGGACATTCGCCGACGCCGAGTCATCCAAAATAGACGGAAGTCGCCTGGTTCGACTAGGTTATTTCTCGCCGAACTCGAGAGCGGAGGAAAGATCGGCAATCTGGCTCGGAGGCGAAGGGGAGAGAAGAGGGCTCAGAGGGGCAAGTGGCCGGTGTCGTTCCAGAGCCGGATCGCGGGCTCGGTCACGTCATGCTCATAGCCGACGATGCTCAGGCCCCCCGTCTGGAGGACGAGGTGGCGGGCGTTCCCGGCCGGGCAGCCGAGCCAACGGGTCGCCAGGACCCTGAGGAAGTGGCTGTGGCTGAAGACGAGGGTCTTCCCCTCGCACTCGCGGAGCCTGGCGACGACCCGATCCGCGCGGGCGGCGATGGCCTCGAGCGACTCGCCGTCGGGGCAGCCGTCGCGGAAGAGGTCCCACTCGGGCCGGGTCTGGCGGATCTCGTCGGTGCGCATCCCCTCGAAGGCGCCGTAGTCCCACTCCATCAGGTCTCGATCGACCACGGCCTTCTCGCCCAGGCCGGCCAGCTCGCAGGTCTGCCGGGCACGCAGGAGCGGGCTCACGAAGACGTGGTTGAACGCGACGGGCTGCAGGCGGGTCCCGAGCCCCCTCGCATTCGCCTCGCCGGCCGAGGTCAGCGGGATGTCGGTCCTGCCCGTGTGTTGTCGACTGATCGACCACTCCGTCTCACCGTGGCGGACGAGGAAAACTTCGGGAAGCGGTGAGTTCATGATCCCATCCCAGGTCGCTCGTGTTGAATGTTGAACCGCCGGCGTGCGCACAAAATCAGCACCAAGGCACCAATTCGCCCAACCAATTTCGTAGGTATTCTAACCAACGACGACGAGTAAGGGTTCTGAAAACGACGTGTCGAGGCGAAGACGATCGCGAGGGGTCGGGGCGACGTGCGGCGGTGGAAAGCCCGGCCGTCTCGACGCCGAGGGGGCTCCCGTCCATTCTGACCGATCGACCCGGCATTTTGTAGGGGAATTGCGGGCTTCCATCACGAATGGGTCGGCGCGAAGTCTGTGAGCCGCCGCCGGTATCGATCCGAGGCCGATGGATCCCTCGCCCGCGATTCGCAAAAGTTCATGAAGGTGGCCGACGAGCCGTCACATTCCGATTGCAGCCCTTCGAAAAATGGAGTAAACCCCTCAGCTCGTCGTGCCGAGACGCCATTCCTCGGTCGATGCCGGCGCTCGACGGTGGGGTCCCATCTCAAAGGGTCGGCAATCGTCAAGGAAGGTTAAGGTCCCCATGGAGGGGGCCGTCGCGTCGCGGATCGACGCTCGATAGTTTGTGCGAAGCAAGGATGTCGCAGTCGACAGAGAGCGGGTCACTTCTCAATTCTGCACCTCGAAACCTATCCCGCACACACCAGGATTCACTTCGGTCGGCGCCCCCCTGACGTCTTTGTTGCGCGAAGCGCTATCTGATTCTATCGAAGTCGACTTGTTCATCTGTTTGTGAGCGATCACAAGTGGGACGGAACCGGTGCGGACTTGCGAGCCCAAAGCAGGAGGCTTGGCCCGTGCAGTCTCTCAGCCAGCGTTCGGTCGCGACGCGTCCGCCGCTCCACGACACGTATCAGCCCGACGCGAAGTCGCCGCAGCCTCAGTCGAGACCCGGGCTCTTCGCCGGCGAGCCGATCACCTGCCGGCGCGACGCCTGGCAATTCGCGGAGGTGATGCTCCACCTGGCCCTCTTGCTGGCCGTGGTCAACGTCTACCACCTCGAGAACCGGGCCTTCGTCATCCTCGCGACGATCGCGGCGGCGACCCTGCCGGTCCACTACCTGACCCCCTTCCGCTGGAAGAAGCCGCTCTTCATCGCCGCGTCGATGCTGGGCCTGGCCTGGGTCTACGGCCCGGTCGTGGCGGGGGCGGTCGCGCTCGCCTCGGCGGTGATGATCGGGGTCTGCTACCTGCCGATCCCCTGGATCGCCCGGGCGGGCCTGATGGGATCGCTGGCGCTCGCCCTGGCGCTGACGAGGCCGGCCGAGGGCTTCCTGGGGGTCATCCCGGCGGCCGCCTGGCCCGTGCTCGCGACGATGTTCATGTTCCGCATGATCATCTTCCTCTATGAGCTCAAGCACGCGAAGAAGCGGGAGCCGGTCGTCGACGTCCTCGGCTACTTCTTCCTGCTGCCGAACTACTGCTTCCTGCACTTCCCCGTCGTCGACTACCGGACCTTGCAGCGGTCGTACTTCTCCAAGGACGTCCACGACACCCAGCGCGCCGGCCTGAAGATGATGACGAAGGGGGCCTTGCAGCTCCTGCTCTATCGCCTCGTCTACCACGAGCTCCTGATACCGGCCGAGGAGGTCCGCGGCCCCGTCGCGCTCGCCGGGTTCCTCTTCTGCAATTACCTGCTCTACCTGCGCGTCTCGGGCCAGTTCCACATGGCCTGCGGGATGCTGCACCTCTTCGGGTTCCAGCTCCCCGAGACGCACCACAACTACCTGCTGGCGACCGGCTTCACCGACTACTGGCGACGCATCAACATTTACTGGAAAGACTTCATGGTGCGGGTCGTCTTCAACCCGGTCGTCTTCCGGCTGAAGCGCTGGCCGCAGCCGGCCGCGCTGGCGATCGCGACGGCGGTGGTCTTCTTCGCGACGTGGGCGCTGCACGCCTATCAGTCTTACTGGCTCCGGGGGAGCTGGGGCTTCAGCCTGCCCGACGCCCTCTTCTGGGGGATCCTCGGGCTCCTGGTGATGGTCAACGTCCAGTTCGACGCCAGGCGTCCCAGGCGCCGGGCGGCGAAGGACGCGACCCCGACGCTCGCCGAGCGCGGGCTCCGCTGGCTGAAGGTCGCGGGGACCCTGACGACGATCACGGTGCTCTGGTCGCTCTGGTCGAGCCCGAGCGTCTCGGCCTGGGTCGACCTCTTCCGTCGCGGCCTGACCGTCTCCATGTAACCCGGATATTCAGGAGGCCGTCGACGATGAGCAATCGTCCTCTCTCCCTCTCCCTCTCGACTCCCCGGGATTCGTTGATCCAGACGGTCGCCGTGCTGCTCGTGGGCCTGATCCCGCCGAGCCCGGCCGGATCCCGACTGCACGCGACCTGGGAGATCAGCAGGCTCCCCGAAGGGGCACGGGCCGACCGCGAGAAGCGCGCCGGGGGATATTACGAAGGCCTGATCGGCGTGGAATCGCCGGGCGCGGCGAGGTCCAACCCGGCCTTCTTCCTCGCCTCGAAATCGAGCACCGAGCCGAGGTTCACCGACGCGAACATCTCGCGCAAGCTCCCCGGCGACATGCTCATGTATGAGCTGCTCCCCAACGTCGAGCGATCGCTCTACGGGCTCCCGTTCACCACCAACGAGCACGGGATGCGCGACCGCCCCTGCTCGCTCGAGCGGAAGCCGAGGACCGTCCGCATCGCCGTCCTCGGCTCGTCGATCGACATGGGCTGGGGGGTCGGCACCGAGGAGACCTACGTCAACCTCGTCGAGGACTGGCTCAACGACCAGGCCGAGAAGCGAGGGGGCTCCGTCCGGTTCGAGGTCCTGAACTTCGCCGTCGCCGCTTACAGCCCGCTCCAGCGCCTCGAGGCCTTCCGGCGCAAGGCGGCGGCGTTCCGCCCCGACGTCGTCCTGTACTCGGCGACGACCCTGGACATCCGCCTGCTCGAGATCCACCTCTGCGACATGCTCCAGAATCGCGTCACGCCGGGCTACGACTTCCTCCGCGACGAGATCAAGGCGGTCGGCCTGACCGAGAAGGACCTCGCGCTCAATGCGCAGGACCGGCTCCGCAACAAGAACGGGCTCAAGGCCAAGCTCCGCCCGCACTACTGGCCGGTCTACGACAAGAGCGTCGAGCGGCTCGCCGAGGAATGCCGGGCGATCGGCGCCCCCCTCGCCGCCATGATCATCCCGCGCTCGGGCGAGGGAGAATCCCCCAGGAACCGCGCGCCCATGGTGGGACAACTGCGCTCGATGCTCGATCGCCACGCCGACGTCGTGCTCGACCTCTCCGGCAGCTTCGACGGGCTCAAGCCCACCGACGTGGAGATCTCGGCCAGCGACGACCACCCCAACGCCCTCGGCCACGATCGGCTCTCGAAGTCGCTCGCGAAGGCGCTCGAGACGGATGCCAGGCTCCGCAGGGTCGTCTTCTCGGCCGAGGATCCCGAGCTCCTCGAAGGGGAGCGGGGGCATGCGGACGCTCGCCCATCGGCGGGCTACCTCGGCCCGGAGCCGATCGTCGCCTCGGGACCGGATGTCTCGACGAGGGCGTCGGCCCCATTGTTGCAGATCAACGACGAATGATCGTCCGTCGCGGTCGAGTTTGCTTCCCGGCGAGGGCACGCCTCGGGTGCCCGATTGCGGCCCTTTGCCGGGACTGTTAGCCTCGACGCTTCGTGATGACGGCCCTGCACAGGGGTCGTCCTGCGGCCGATCGCCCCGACCGTCTCCCCCCCTGCTCGACCTTTTCCCGACCTCCTGGGTCGATGAGTGTCGAGCCGAGTCGGATGCGCCGGCGGTCGTGAAAGCCCCGCAGGATCGAGACGAGACGGCCCACCGAGCAAGGCATTCCACCATGATGAAGCCGAAACGTTCGCGAATCCGCACAATCCTTACGGGGATGGCGTCGGTCGCCCTGACCCTCGCCTCGGGCGCCTCCTGGGCCGCCGAGGCCGCGCCCTCGCCGGGCGTGAAGGTCCTCACGGGCAAGGACGCGTTCGGGGACTGGACGACGGATGCCCCTGGCGTCCGCCGCCACGTCACCTTCGACGCCCTGCCGGCCCCCTTCGACACCCCCTCGGCCCGCAACAGCCCGAAGGTCGTCGCCCGCCCCGAGGGGGCCTGGCCTCGCGTGCCCGAGGGGTTCAAGGTCACCGAGTTCGTCAAGGGCTTGAACCAGCCCCGCGTGATCATCACCGCCCCCAACGGCGACCTCTTCATCGCCGAGAGCCAGGCGGGGCGCGTCCGGGTCCTCCGCGACGCCGACAACGACGGCAAGCCCGAGATCAATGAGGTCTTCGCCAAGGGACTGAGCCAGCCCTTCGGCATCGCCTTCTACCCGCCGGGGCCGAATCCGACGCACATCTACGTCGCCAACACCGACTCCGTCGTCAGCTTCCCGTACAAGGAAGGTGACACGAAGGCCTCGGCCTCGCCCACCGTGATCGTCGCCGACATCCCCGGCGGCGGCCGGCTCACCGGCGGCGGGCACTGGACGCGCGACGTCGTCTTCTCGAAAGACGGCAAGCGCATGTTCGTCTCGGTCGGCTCCAAGTCGAACGTCGACGACAACGACGGGGAGAAGCGCCGGGCCGATATCCTCGCCTTCAACCCGGACGGCTCGGAAGAGAAGATCTTCGCCTCGGGGATCCGCAACGCGGTCGGCCTGACGATCCACCCCGAGACCGGCCAGCTCTGGTGCTCGGTCAACGAGCGCGACGGCCTGGGCGACCACCTGCCCCCCGACTACATCACGCACGTCGAGGAAGGCGGGTTCTACGGCTGGCCCTGGTACTACCTCGGCGGCCACCAGGACCCGAGGCACGAGGGCAAGCACCCCGAGTTGAAGGACAAGGTCATCGCCCCCGACGTGCTGCTCCAGTCGCACTCGGCCTCGCTCGACATCACCTTCTACACCGGCGAGCAGTTCCCCAAGGAATACCGGCTCGACGCCTTCGCGGCCGAGCATGGCTCCTGGAACCGCGAGCGCCGGACGGGCTACAAGGTGATCCGCGTCCCGATGCACGACGGCAAGGCGACGGGCGAGTACGAGGACTTCCTCGTCGGCTTCGTCACCCCTAGCGGCGACGTCTGGGGCCGCCCCGTGGGCGTGACCGTCGGCAAGGACGGCTCGCTCTTCGTCACCGACGACGGCTCGAACACCGTCTGGCGCGTCGCCTACACCGGCGGCTCGAAGTGACCATTTGACCTCCATTCCTCTTCGGTCGAGGGCGTCCGCGAAGCCGGGCCCTCGGCCGACACGCCTCGACATCCCGACCCCGACCGCAAAGGGAGCCGCCCCGATGCTCCGACCGAGGTCAAGCCAGGCGCGCGGCCCACTCCGCCGCGACGCCTTCACGCTCATCGAGCTCCTGGTGGTCATCGCGATCATCGGCGTTCTGATCGCGCTCCTCCTGCCCGCCGTGCAGGCCGCCCGCGAGGCAGCCAGGCGTGGGCAGTGCATGAACAACCTCAAGCAAATCGGCCTGGCGCTGCACAACTATCACGGGGCCCACAACAGCTTCCCCGTGGGGTTCCTCTCGCCGACGGGGGCCGTGCCCGCGACCACCTCGCCGCTGCAATATCGCTGGTCGGCCTTGGCGCAGATGACCCCGTTCCTCGAGCAGTCGAACCTCTTCCAGGCGTTCAACTTCGACTTCCCGATCGCGTACAAGCCCTCGGGCGCGGGCTCCCCCTTCTGGCCCTTCTACCCGGCGAACACGACGGCCATGGCAATCCGGGTCGCGTCCTTCCTCTGCCCGGGCGACGGCGCCGCGGCCCCCGCGCCCGACACCGGGCCGTCCAACTACACCTTCTGCTCGGGGGACGGCGGCAACGGCGGCGACGCGACGAACGCCAACGGCGTCTTCATCCTGGGCCGATCGCAGTCGGTGGCGACGATCCTCGACGGCACGAGCCAGACCGCGGCCGTATCCGAGCAGTGGCTGGGGATCGCCGGCCCCTACTCACTCCCGGCCGGCTCGAACCCGCCATCCCCGCTGCCCCGGGCCTTCGCCCGCGTCTCCGCCGCCCCCTTGACCGACGCCGGCTGCGCCGTGGCCGGCAACGGCTGGCTCCTGAACAAGGGGGCCTGCTGGTGGGATGGTAATTACCTGAACACGCTTTACAACCACTACCTGACGCCCAACTCGCCGTACAACGACTGCATCGTCTACCACAACCCCGGCTGGAAGGCCGCACGCAGCCTCCACCCCGGCGGCGCCAACATCCTCTTCGCCGACGGCCACGCCCGGTCGGTGCAGAACTCCGTCAACCCGGGCGTCTGGCGGGCCCTCGCCACCCGCGCCGGCGGCGAGGTCGTCTCGGGCGATGCATATTGATCCGGGCGTAACTCACCTACCGCGACCACATCGGTAGCCGCAGTTCGCCCTGCGAATCCGCCCCTTTCGGGTGGCCGGGATTGGAACAATCGGGGTCGCGCAGCGACAAGAGGCCAACTGCAAGGAGCCCCGGCCGTCACCAGGGGCCGCTCCTCGATTTTCCCCGGCCGATCCGAGGGCTACCGGATTTGGAGAGACACGCCCGCAACCCCCGATCATCCCGAGACGGCGAGCGCCAACCTCGGCCTTCCCATCTCAAGGGTAGCCACGATTGGAACAATCGGGGTCGCGCAGCGATGAGAGGCCAACTGCAATAGGCCCCGGCCGAAGTCAGGAGCCGTCCTCGATCCTCTGGCCCGAGGCCAGGGGACGTGTGCGGACTGGCTATCGCTTCGGCCGGATCGAACGGCTCCAGATCTCTCGTCGCTTCGCGACCCTGGTTGTTCCAACCACGGCCACCCGGAACAGGAAGAATCCGCCGATGGGATTGGGGATGGCCTCTCGCGTGGGAAAGCAAGAATCGGGGAATGGCCCCTGGTGAAGGCCGGGGATCACTGCAGTGGGCCTCCCGTCGCTGTGCGACCCCGATTGTTCCAATCGCGGCCACCCGAAATGGAGGCCAGGCCCCATCGTGGAGCGACAATCTAGCGACAGCCTATTTAAGGTATTCTAATATGAACAATTTGCAATATTTCCACACGATCAGAGCCGAGGATCGACCGGCTCGCTCTCGAGCGCAAGAACTGCGAAGACGCATTCGTGGACCCGACGCAGAGGCTCACGCCTCACGAACCGATCGAGGGCCTCGACGCCGAGCGCGAACTCGCCGAGGGCCAGGGCCCGCTTGTGGCCGAGCCCCCGACGCCGGAGCCGCTCGAGGTTCTCGGGCTCGGTGTACTCGGGGCCGTAGATGATCCGCAAATACTCGCGCCCACGGCACTTCACGGCCGGCTGGACGAGCCCCTTGGGGCCCCTCGCAACAACCTCGACCGGCTTCACGACCATCCCCTCGCCGCCGCGCCCGGTCAGCTCGGTCCACCACAAAATCCCCTGCTCGACCTGCTCGGGATCGGTCAGGTCGATGACGCGGTGCGGGGTCGCGACCAGGAGGCCATCCGACGCCGCGCAGGCCTCGGCGAGCGTCTCCATGTGCCAGTCGTGCCCCTTGTCCCAGTAGGTCTTCCCCTCGGTGGCCAGCAGGAAGAACGGGGCGAGCTTGTAGTCGCTTGGCGACTCGACGGGCCAGCAATACGACCGATAGGCGTCGACGAACCCCTGGCCGTCGCGCAGACGGCCCCGATACGTGTTCTCGAGCGCGACGAGCCCCTCGCGCTCGGGGCCATCGACCCTCGCGGCGGCCTTCGATAAGGCCTCGGCGACCTGCGGCAGCGCGGCCCTGGCGGCGGCGCCGACGGAGGCGTACTGGTTCCGCAAGAGGTCCTCGGCCTTGGCCGACCAGGGCATCAGCTCGCAGTCGAGGCAGGCCCAATCCGTCCCGAGCCGCTCCCAGAGCCCGGCCTTCGAAAAAGCCTCGCGGACCCGGTCGAGGATCGCCGTCTCAAGCTCGGCCCGGTTGAAAAAGGGGCGGCCGGTCCTCGTGGTGATCGCCCCGATTTCGCCGGTGTCGATGCCGAATCGTTCGCGCGTCACATCCGCATCGCGGCAAACTACGACGACGGCCCGCGAGCCCATGTGCTTAGCCTCGCAGATGACCCGGGCGATCCCCTGGTCGCGATAATGAGCGAAGGCCTCGGCAGGGTGCTCGAGCAAACCCGTGAGCCGGCTGGTCTCGCAGGGCGACATCGTCGGAGGCAGGTAGATCAGCCAGCGAGGGTCGGCGGCGAACCGGCTCATGACCTCGAGAGCCGCGGCGGCATGGGCCTCGCGGACCGTGACCCTCCCGCGCAGCCTCGTGTCGATGATCCGCTTGCCCAGCACGTCCTCGGCATAGAGCAAGGAGTCATGCGCCTGCTGCGCCGTGGGGGTCGAGCCGTTCGAGCCCGGGGGCAGGAATGGCCTCGAGGGGACGCAGTATGTCCTCGCCGCCGGCACCGAGACGAACTCTCGCTCGGGATAGCGCAGGGCGGTCAGGGCGCCGCCGAAGACGCAGCCGGTGTCGATGTTGACCGTCCTGTTGAACCACTGCGGCGCGAAGACAGGCGTATGGCCGTAGACGACCATCGACTCGCCGCGATAGTCGGCCGCCCAGTCGACGCGCACGGGCAGGCCAAGGTCATCGGTCTCTCCCGTCGTCTCGCCGTAGAGGGCGAACTCGCGGACCCGCCCCGATCCCCGCCCCTGCATCTCGCGCTTCATCCCCGCGTGGGCGACGACCAGGGAGCCCCCGTCGAGCAAGTAATGGCTCACGAGGCCGTCGAGGAAGTCGGCGATTTCCCGTTTCGACGCCGCGCGCACGTCGTCGGGCAGCGCCTCGAACTCGGCGTAGGTCTCTGCCAGGCCGTGCGTGAGCTGCACGTTCTTGCCCCGGAGCTTGCGGACGAGCTTGACGTCGTGGTTCCCCGGCACGCTGAGCGCCGAGCCGGCCCGGATCATGTTCCGGACGAGCCGCACGACGTCGAGGACCCTCGGCCCACGATCCACGAGGTCGCCGACGAAGACCGCCTTGCGCCCCTCGGGATGCCGGTAGATCCGGTCGCCCCAGACCGGGTCGGGCACCTCTTGCTCGATGGTCGCCGGCTCATATCCAAGGTTCTCCAGCAACAACTCGAGTTCATCGCAGCAACCGTGAACATCCCCGATGATGTCGAACGGCCCGCGCTCGTCGGTGCGGTCGTTCCAGAGCGGGACACGCTCGATGGTGACGGCGTCGATCTCCTCGGGCGTGTCGAGCACGAAGACGTAGCGGAACCCCTCCTTGCGGAGGTTCCCCAGCGACCGCCTCAACTGCGACTTCTGGTTCCGCACGACGTGAGGCCCGAAGTCGCGATCAGTCCTGGCGGCGTTGCGCTCGAGGCAGACCGGCTCGGAAACGTTCAGCACGATCGCGACGGGCAGACAGTGGTACTCCCTGGCCAGCTCGATGTACGGCTTCCTCGACTCGGCATGGACGTTGGTGGCGTCGATCACCGTGAGGCGCCCGAGCGCCAGCCGCTTGGCCGCGACGAAGTGGAGCGCATCGAACGCGTCGTTCGTCGCCGCCTGGTCGTTCTCGTCGTCCGAGACCATGCCGCGGAAGTTGTCCGACGACAGGATCTCGGTCCCTTTGAAATGCGTCCTCGCGAAGGTGCTCTTGCCCGAACCGCTGGGGCCGACGAGCACAACCAGGGAAAACTTGGGGATCTTGAACGCCTGAGCCGTCATTGCCGGGAGTACCATCAACCTTGGGGACTCGCCCCGATGAGTCTCGGGGCGATCGTGTTGGAATGTGTTCGCACGCTCCGCCGTTTCCTTCGGCTATTCCCGCTCGAAGACGGCCATTTGCGTTGGGGGCCCCAGGGCCTCGTCCTCGGGCCCGACCGGCAAGTATCGGACGGCATACCCGAACCTCGACGCCACCACATCCGCCCAGGCCTTGAACTCGGCCCGGGTCCATTCGAAGCGGTGATCCGAGTGCCTGAGCCGCTCGGCCCCGACGTTCTCCCAGGTCACGTTGTACTCGCGGTTCGGCGTCGTCAGCACGACGGCCTTCGGCCTCGCGTACTGGAAGACGACCCGCTCGAGCGCCGCGAGCCGCGGCGGATCGAGGTGCTCGATCACCTCGACGAGCGCCGCGGCGTCGAAGCCTTCGATCCGCTTGTCGCGATAGGTCAGCGAGCCCTGGATCAGCTTGATCCGACCGGCCTGGATCTCGCTGAGCCGATCGATCTTGAGGCGTCGCGATGCGATCTCGAGCGACCGCGTCGAGACGTCGAGCCCGACCAGTTCCGTGAAAGTCCGGTCCTTGAGCAGTTCCCGGAGGAGCTTCCCCTCGCCGCAGCCGAGGTCGAGCACGCGCTTCGCCCCGATGGAGCGCAGGGCCGCGAGCACGGCGCCGTGGCGCTGCTCGTTCAGGCTCAAAGGACGCTCCAGGAGGCGCTCTCCCTTGTCCTCGGGGACCTCTTCCCCCTCGGCGGCCTCTTCCTGCTCGACGTCATCGAGCCGGCTGAGGGCCTCGCGATAAAGGCTCGCCTGGAACTTGAGGTAGCGGCGGGTGATCTCCTCGCGTTTGGGATGAGTCCCGAGCCACCCCGCCCCCTTGGCCAGGAGCTTCTCCAGTTCGTCGTCGCCGACGAAGTAATGCTTCTGGTTGTCGAAGACGGGGATCAGGACGTACAGATGCGTCAGGATCTCCGAGATCGTCGCCGTCTTGCGGATCGTGACGGTGAAGTAGCGGCTATCGCCCCAGGCGGGGAAGGTCTCGTCGAGAGGATGGGATGTGGCCTCGACCTCGTAACCGAGGGGCTCGAAGATCTCCCGCAGGAACAACTCGCCGCCGCGGACGGGGAGCACGTCGAGCCTGGCGGAAAAGGGGAGCGGGGTCGTCGCCAGCTCCGGCCGGTCGCTGCAACGCCCCGAGATGGCGGATCGGAAGACCTGCGCGATGGCCGTGCTCATGAACGACGACGCGGCATAGGGACGGTCGTTGACGTACTGCGCGAGGGGTCCTCCCTTCTCCCCCCCCTTGCCCCGGACGATCCCCACCGGATCCACGTCGAGGAGCAGGCAGGCCGAGCACGACTCCTCGCCGACCTCGGGATAGAAGACAAACGCCCGCCCGAACGAGAGGTCGAAGGCCTGGCAGCGGTCCGGATGCTTGTGGAGCAGGTAGCTCAGGTCTGAGGCGGGTTGATGTCGGGTCGTGATCGTCAGCAGCATGCCGATCCCTCCAGGATCTCACGGCAAAACGCCGTCCTGTATTCTTTTGTATTTTCCCTTCGCCGACACGAGAAGATCGAACTGGGTTCGTTGCGGCGACTTGCAACGGCCGCGGTCGCTCCTCCTCAGGCGCAGGCCCGGCGGCTGACCTTCCCCGAATCCTTACGATCGCTATAATCCCGGCGAAACTCTCGCCGGCGGGCATGACGCCCTGGCCTGGTGCGGAGGAGCCGAGGTGGGCGAGTCCCACCGGAACGGACGACCGAGACGGATCTTATGTCGTGCCCCCCTCACGAATCCCGGTGCGGTTCCACCGACGCGCGACCCCGGTCGCCCGCGACGCCCGTTCGTCGGCGCCTCTCGGGAATCGCGGGATTGCTGCTGCTATCGGCGACCGCCGGTTGCGCGGGGGTCACGGCGCGCGAGGCCCCCTTACGCAACAAGCTCATCGACTATCGAGAGCGGATCGAGACGGGGTTCCGCCTGAGCGAGGCCTCGGCCGCGGTCCTCGCCCGCAACGGCTTCTACCAGACCTTCAACGCCAGCCCCGGCGAGATGGCCAGGGCGCTCGAGGCGAAGCTCCAGAATAAATCCGAGCCCGACGGTGCCTTAGCCCTGGCCGAGCTTTCCTATCAGGCCGGCCTGAGCGAGGGGATGGGGATGGACGCGATCCCCTGGTATCGCGATGCCGCCATCCTCGGCATGATGGCGCTCGACGACCCCTACGGCACCCGCCCCGACCTCGCCATCGAGATCCACAACGGCGCCCTCGAGCGCGTCCTGCGCGTCGCTCGCAAGTCGGAGATGAAGCGACACGAGAGTCAGCCCTGGCGGACGACGCTCTCGCAGCTCGACATCGCCGTCGGCAGCACGATGAACTACCTCGACCCCGAGCGCCTCGCCAGCGTCCAGCCGGCGTCGGACCTGCGGGTCCGGGGGATGGACAACATCTATCGCTCCGGCGGGCTCGGCGTCCCCCTGGTGGCGCACCGCGTGGCCGATCCCAATGGGTTGATCGAGGCCCGCGACCAGTTCATGCCCCGCGAGACCCAGGTCGGCGCGACGGCCGTGGTGATGCCCGGCGGCGGCCTCCTGCAGGGGGACTGGCGCCGCAACCCGGCCAGCATGATCCTCTTCGACCCCTTCCGGGAGCGCTCGATGCAGGTCTCGTCCCGCGACATCCCGCTCGCGAGCGACCGGACCACGCCCCTGGCCGTCCAGGTCGACCAGGGCTATCTCTCCACGATCGAATGGACCGGCCTGCTCGAATCCTCGTTCGAGCGACCTGGCTTCGAGACCGGCCTTTACACGTTGCATCCGTACGAGCGGGGCAAGATCCCCGTGGTCTTCGTCCACGGCCTCGTCTCCAGCCCCAGGGCCTTCGTCCAGAACGTCAACGAGCTGCAGAACGCCCCCGAGATCGCCTCGCGGTATCAGTTCTGGGTCTTCATGTATCCGACCGGCCTGCCGATCCCGAGCTCGGCCGCCAAGTTGCGAGAGGCCCTGTACAACATCCGCGAGACGCTCGACCCCAACCACACCGACCCCGCGCTCGACCGCATGGTCTTCGTCGGGCACAGCATGGGGGGCCTGCTCTCGAAGATGATGGCGCAGGATTCCGGGTTGATGCTCTGGGACGCGACCATCAAGAAGCCGTATGAGAAGATCCAGAACTCGCCGACGCTGCAGAAAACGGTGGGCGCGGCGCTCGTCTACCAGGCCGTGCCGTCGGTCCGGCGCCTGATCTTCATCGCCTCGCCGCACAGGGGCAGCCCGATCGCCAGCGACCTCTTCGGGCGGTTCGTCTCGAGCCTCGTACGCCGGAACGACTCCGAGTTGCAGGTCCAGGTGAAGGAGGAGCTGAAGGCGATCTACGGCGAGAACGTCATCAAGTCCGACATGCGCCGGAAGGCCCTGAACGCGATCGGCAACCTGCGGACCGACAGCCCGATCCTCCAGGCGATCCACCGGATCCCGATCCGCTCGAGCGTGCCGTACCACTCGATCATCCCGCTGGTGAACGGCACGCTGCCCTCCGACCTCGTCGTCCCCTATTACAGCTCGCATCTCCCCGGCGCGACCTCCGAGAAGATCCTCTCCGGCACCCACTTCTCGCAGGAGAAGCCCGAGGTCACCGCCGAGCTCCGCCGGATCTTGCTGGTCCACCTGGAAGAGAACCGCGACCTCGTCCCGCCCCCCGACACCGCCCACCGCCTCCCCATCGACCGCGGCCTCCAACGCGCCAACGCCCTCATGCCCGCGAATCCGGAGAAGCCCCTGCTTCTTCGAGGGAATACCGGGGCGTCGAACGCACTTCGGCCCACGAGCCTCGAGAAGCCCTTACGGCTTTACAGGGATGTTTCCGGCCTCGATGACCCGGTCGATCTTGTGCTCAAGCATGAGTAAGCGGATCTCGAGGACGGCCGTCCTCGAACTCATCATGACCATGCCACTGTTGACGTAATAACTCATCGAGAGCATCCGAAGTGCGCATCTCAGGTCCTCGCCGATCGACACCCCTTTTCGATCCAGGTTGACCATCGAGGTCATCGTCTGGCCCGCTTCCTGAAGCCCCTCGGGATCAACATAGATCGGCATGCCGTTGGGTAGCTCAGGGCACTTCGATTGGGTCTTGATGGCCTTGAGGAAGTCCTCGAGCTTCATATGGACGGGGTAGGCCAATTCGCTGGGATGGTTGAGGCGAAACTGGATGGCCCGCGTCGTCACCTCGGCCTGCTTGGCGATGTCATCCTTGGACACGACCTCCGACTTGGGCGGGGCATCCGGGTCCGGGTGGAACTGCTCCGGAGCCACATTCGACTTCTGCGCCCTGGTCTGGGCGACGACGATCGTCCCCAGCGCGAGCGAGGCCGAGAGCAGGCAGACGGCAACCGCCTTATATGTGCTGAACATCATGGCAGAGAGACTCCCTTGCACGAGGATCGCCGCGGTCTTCGAACCACCCGACGCGCCCGCGTGCCCGAGGGCCGCGCGAACGCAGACGTCCACGAGCCGGGCCGAGGGAGGGCCGAACCGCCCCGGACTCGCCCCGAGCCCGATCGCCGACGCCCCCAGGCCTCGGCTTGAAAGCCGGGTCTTGAGCGCCTTGCGTGCGCGATGGAGCCGGCCGCGGAGCGTCGGCTCGCTGAGGCCCAGCCGCTGGGCCGCCGCCTCGTAGCTCTGATCCTGGAGGCAGCAGAGGACCAAGGGCGCCCGGAGCGACTCCGGC
This sequence comes from Singulisphaera chitinilytica, assembly GCF_049331405.1. Lineage (NCBI taxonomy): Bacteria > Pseudomonadati > Planctomycetota > Planctomycetia > Isosphaerales > Isosphaeraceae > Singulisphaera > Singulisphaera chitinilytica. The sequence continues at coordinate 1,278,121 of NZ_CP186274.1, read as the reverse complement.
AGCCGGTCGATCTCCTCGTGCAAGATCCCCTCGAGTTCCGGCGAAGGCCCGGCCTCATCCCCCTCCGAAAAGCCCCGGGCCTCGACCGCCAGGCGTTCTCGCACGCGCCGCCGCGTCGCCAGCATCCGCGCCCGCCTCGAGACGCGGCTCGCCACGCCATGCAGCCAGGGCCCGACCATCTCGCGGTTCCGGATCGAGTCCGACTTGCGGGCCAGCACGATGAACGTGGCCTGGAAGGCATCCTCGGCATCGTCAATGTCGCGCAGCACGCTCCGGCAGAGCGCGAAGACCATCGGCCCGTGCCGCTCGACCAGGAGCCGGAACGCGAGTTCCGCCCGTAAGGCCTCGCCCGACCGGTGGACCTCCAGCAGCTCGCGATCCGACAATCCTCCGAGCGCCCCGGCCCCGAGCAAGACTTTCAGCTCGAGAAGCCCCCCGCGCAACCGCTCGCGTCGAAACATGCCGTCCACTCAACCCGTTGCGACCGTGCTCCTCATTGGTTCCACAAGTAAAAGTGTCCGCCCGCGCCGATTCCTCACAAAGAGGTTTCTCTTTTTCTCGAAGTCGACGACAGTGAAGTTCCCGTCGTCAGCATGGTCGAGGAGGCTCCCCGATGGCCGAACGCATGGTGGGCATCCGCGTCTCGATCTTACGGTACGTTGCGGATGAGCCTCAGCCTGGCCTCGTCCAGTGCGAGTTCGTCGACGCCCATGGGCGTCGCCTGACCTTCACCGAGAAGACGGCGATCGTCAGCGACGAATATCTTGACTCCCGGAGCCAATATCCGAGGCCGGGAGCCATCATCTGCAAGGTGATCGGGAGGCGGCGGGATTCGTCAGAGAGGGAGGTCGTCGAGGTCTCGACCGAGTATTTCCCCGACGGCGATGACTCGCCCGGGAACACGGTGAACCTCGAAGTCTTCGCGGAATCGCTCGTGGAGTGGGAGTGGGGAAGCCCGATCGACTACGACGCATAGTCCCCGCGATTGAAACGCAATGTGCCTGCGGGATGGAACCGAGTTGAGGGGAGGGCGTCCAAGAGTCTACCTGACGCTCGCCGCCAACCGCTCGCGTAGGAGGAACGCCGTGGCAGGCCCGACGGAGAATTCAGCGCCGATCCTGGTGGGCATCGTGCTGACCTCGGTCGGCTTCATGGTCAACGAAGAGGGGTTCCTGAACGTCGTATGGCTCGCCCTCCTAGCGGTGGGGACTCGGACCTACGTCATCCTCGCACGACGTCAAGCCGCCGGGAGACCCGGAATCCTACTATCCGCGTTCCTCACCTTGATGACCTCGGCCGCGCTGACGCTCGCAATTGCCGATTTGCTGATCGTCGTGATCTTCATTACGGCAGTGTTGAAGGAGTCCAACGTTGGCCCCCTTCCCCTGGCCGTTATATTATTTACACCAACATATTTCATAATCTTGATCGCCAGGCGATGGAGAGCCTATGCGGGCGAGTTCGGATCCATCAAACTCGACTGGTTATACGACTTCGAATTCCGGCCTACGATCCGGGGGATGCTCGTCGGAGTTGCGTTCATCGCATTCGCGCTTTGGGAGGTCCACCATTTGTGGATGCGACCGACCTACATCGCGATCGCGAATCACGAAGCCTTTCTCGCCGGCCTATGCCTGGCCGAGTCACAAACCATGGCTGAGCGGGCAGAGCGATGCCATGAACGGGCCGCTGATGGGGTGGATTGGAAGTTGAACGATCAAGCTTCCGAAGACCTGAAGCTCTGCCCCTTTTCGAACCGCAGCCTCGGCCGCTCCTGGCTCGAGCAAGCCGAGATCTGGAAAAGCGCCGCCGAGCGATGTCGCGAGGCCGCTCGACGTCATGACGCGCGTTCTACGCGGTACAGGCCATGGTTCGAATCGAGCAAAGATCGATGACTTGCGGCGAGGGATGAACCTGGATCGAATCGTCTGTTGATAATCCAGGTCCTCGGCCAGGCTCCATTCCGCAGTTACTCCAAATCTCAAACCAGCCGACCCCAAGTGGCGAGCTTGATTCAAAGCGACGCGCCGGGGTTTTCCCCGGCGCGTCCGTTGTCCTCACATGGCGTTCGAGGCTCCCTGCTCAATCAGAACGAGTCGGCCGAGACCACCTCGCTGCCATTGCGGGAGCCGAGGCCCTGCCAGGCCGTGACGTTCACCGAGTCCTTGACGAACTGGACATGGCCGTCGCAGAAGAGGGAGTTCACGCCGCCGGGGTGCCTGCTGCGCGAGGTGATGTTGAGCGAGAGGTTCTGCCAGTCGGCGGCGGATTTGTCGCTGTGGGGCAGGCCGCCTCGGCAGTCGTAACGCTTGTCGTTCGGGGGACGGCGGTGGTTGTACATGCTGTGCCCCGGGGCGCCATAGAGCCACTTGATGCCGCGGGTGGGCTGGAAGCCTGGCGGTGAGTTCGTGAGGCACCTGGCCGCGTAGTCGTCGTCGGAGACGATCGGCGGGCCGTTGCCGGCCGAGTTGTTGCCGGTGATGACGAAGCCGCCGAGCGGCTCCCGAGCGAAGATGGCCGGGCCGCTGAACCCGGTCGGGGCCCCGGCCGACGACCGGATTGACTCGCTGATGGCGATCGACTGCGAGGTCCCGTCGGTGATCCCAGAGATCCGAACCGCCGAGTTCTCGAAGAGGATCCCGTTGGGGGCGGTCATCGGCGACGGCGGGTTCTGCAAGACCGAGTACCCCGAACCGACGTTGAGCAGGTAGTTATGCCCCGAGTACATCCCGCCGCCGACCTGGACCATCGCCGGCCCGCCATCGGAGGGGCAGAGGAACGTGTTCACGACCACGACCGCCGCCGTCCGATTCACGACCGCGCTCGAGGTCGTGTAGTCGGGGTCGGGGTTCATGCTGAAGTTCATCGTGTTGAAGATGGACTGTTGCTCGAAGAACGGCAGCAACTGCGAGTACGCCCCCCAGCAGTGTCCATTCCCGGCCACATACGTGTTGATCCGACCCGGCGGGAAGACGCCGTTGGTCGACTCGTAGTTGTGCATGGCCAGGCCGATCTGCTTCAGATTATTCGTGCAGCTCATCCTGCGGGCGGCCTCGCGTGCCGCCTGCACCGCGGGCAACAACAAGGCGATCAACACGGCAATGATCGCGATGACGACGAGCAGCTCAATCAAGGTGAATCCGGACCGAGACCGTGTAATTCCCATCGAAATCCTCGGGGGGTGAGGTCGCTCAAGACAACCTGCAAGTCGAATTCGCATCCAGGCGGGTCCGCTCGCCGTGCCTCGTGGCAATCGGCGGCCTCAACATCAGATCAATCATCCTATCCCAAAACCGCCTCTTCCGCCACGATCAAAGCGCTGATCGCAGATTTCCGACATGATCCGAGCAGAGAATCGCGACATCGTAACGGGCACGTTTGAAGCGTGCTCACGTACAATAAGCGGGCGAGGTGGACAGCTCAGGTCGTGCAGTCGCGATGCACAATCTCCCCGCAGTGCGATCGTCCACCGGGATGGCTACACGGTGCGAGGCGGGAAAGGATTTACGAGATGAAGATCCAGTCACCTCAGGAATTGGAAGCCGCCCCCGAATCGGCCATCCAGGCTGGCCATTTCGCGTCTCTCGATGACGCCTTCGCCGAGTCCGTCAGGCTGCTGCTCTGCAAATTCCATCTTCCTTCCTTGCCCGAGGTCCCCCTCGCCAAGACGTTCGACCCTATCCTTGAGTTTCATCGGCTCGCTGGCGTAGGACGCGGATTTGCTCGATGAGATCGTCATCGAAGCCTATTAAAGCCAACGTGAAGACAAGTGACGAGATATCGAGCTTTGAACCCTCCATGTCTCATCAAGAAAGATCCCGCGTGCGGTCCACCACCCTATGACCGCCTTGATCAGGCATGTTCGCCCTTGAACGGTCACTATTCTCAACGTGAACGACACCAGCCAATTTACGCCAAAACCAACTCTTCTATATTTCTTGAATTTCACCAAATATTGTATCTAGCTGATCTTCGAAGACTTGCAATGGCTTGCGGAGAACACCAAATTCCTTCTCGATCATGAGATTTACGATGCTCTCGCCGTTGAGAAGGATGATGGGGACGGCCCCTTTCTTGATTGAGGCATCCATGGCCCCTTTCGTGAAATCCGCCGTCGTGAAGAAGATCCCCTGCTCGTATTCGCCTTGAATCGCACCGCGAAACTTATCGACCTCGGGTCGCGGCACATTGCCTTCCCATCGCTTGGACTGGAAAGCAACGGACATGCGGGCCAGGCCGACCTTGAGTAACCCATGCCCATCGATACCGCCATCCCGCGAGATCTGGGTGACGGTGACTTGCACGAAGCCATAAGCCGCGAGCAACTCTTTGGAGAACTGCTCGAACTGCCGAGGCCTCAGTTCGAGAAGTCTTCCCAGGAGTTTCGAGCGGAATTGAAGTTCGTAGGCCTCATAAAGTTCGACCAGGCTAATTTTCGGTAAGGGGGGATCGATATGAGGGCTAGTTCCATCCGGATTGGTCGGTAGGAGACGTCGCTTCCCTTGTTCCGTGATCGCCCATATGCCATGACGTGGCTTGGCCATATCACCCGCCTGGATCAGGTATTGCCTCGTCCATTGGATGCGATTTTGCCATTTCTTCTCGCCGTGTTTGAGCGTCGCGGCAAGGTCTTCTTCGGTGAGTTGGGGAAATCTCGCCGTCAGTAACTCGTAGACATCCTTGGGCCTTGCTTCGCCACCCAGGTCTCGAAGGATTTCTAGGAGCGGAATCTCGATCTCAGCTTGAGGCGGCATCATAAGAGTCTATATCCCATGCCCTACTCTCAACCGAGTGGCTCCGGTGCAACTTCGCGTGAGGATTTCGCAGGCCATCTTCATTGAAGAAGGTAGACCGATCATTTCGCATGCAAGGTAAGCTCGTCCACTAACCAGGCTCCTGGATTATGACACAGTCTGTATTCAGACGAATGCTGCCCCTCACTCTGCCTCCATTGCGACAATGGGCCATGCCACAAATGCGAGAGGACTCGGCCGTGCGTGGCACGCCCGAGTCCTCTCAAATGATCGCTTGGCATTACCGCCGCGAATGTGCCGGCTCGATTACTTCGCCTTGTGCTGGCGGTAGCGGCGGATCAGGGCGTTGGTGGAGCTGTCGTGGGTCAGGTTGGGCTCGGAGCCGCCGAGCTCGGGGATGATCCGCTTGGCGAGGACCTTGCCGAGCTCGACGCCCCACTGGTCGAACGAGTCGATCTCCCAGATGATGCCCTGGGTGAAGACGCTGTGCTCATACAGGGCGATCAGGCTGCCGAGGATCTCGGGGGTGAGCTTCTCGGCGAGGATCACGTTCGAGGGGCGGTTGCCTTCGAACGTGCGGTGGGGGACGAGCCAGTCGGCGGTGCCTTCGGCCTTGACCTCCTCGGGGGTCTTGCCGAAGGCGAGGGCCTCGGCCTGGGCGAAGACGTTCGACATCAGGTAGTCGTGGTGCTCGCCCAGCGGGTTCAAGGACTGGCAGAAGGCGATCAGGTCGCAGGGGATCAGGCGGGTCCCCTGATGGATGAGCTGGTAGAACGAGTGCTGGCCGTTGGTGCCGGGCTCGCCCCAGTAGATCGGGCCGGTCGCGTAGTCGACGTGCTTGCCCGAGAGGGTCACGTGCTTGCCGTTGCTCTCCATCGTGAGCTGCTGCAAGTACGCCGGGAACCGCTTGAGGTACTGATCATACGGCAGGACCGCGATCGTCTCGGCACCCAGGAAGTCGGTGTACCAGAGGCCGAAGAGGCCCAGCAGGACGGGGAGGTTCTTCTCGAACGGGGCGGTGCGGAAGTGCTCGTCCATGGCGTGGAAGCCGGCGAGCATCGCGCGGAAGTTGTCGGGGCCGACGGCGAGCATCGTCGAGAGCCCGATCGCCGAGTCCATCGAGTAGCGACCGCCGACCCAGTCCCAGAAGCCGAACATGTTCGCGGTGTCGATGCCGAACTTCGAAACCTCCTCGGCGTTCGTCGAGACGGCGACGAAGTGCTTGGCGACGGCCTTGTCGTCGCCGAGAGCCTTCAGGCTCCAGGCCCTCGCCGTGTGGGCGTTGGTCATCGTCTCCAGCGTTGTGAACGTCTTGGAGGAGACGATGAAGAGGGTCTCGGCCGGGTCGAGGTCGTGGGTGGCCTCGGCGAAGTCGGTGCCGTCGATGTTCGAGACGAAGCGGAAGGTCAGGTTCCGGTCGCTGTAGTGCCGGAGCGCCTCGTACGCCATGACCGGGCCGAGGTCGGAGCCGCCGATCCCGATATTCACGACGTTGCGGATCCGCTTGCCCGTGTGCCCGAGCCAGGAGCCGCTCCGGAGCTTGTCGGCGAAGGCCGACATCTTGTCGAGGACGGCGTGGACCTCGGGGACGACGTCCTCGCCGTCCACCTCGATCTTCTGCCCCTTGGGAGCCCGGAGCGCGACGTGCAGCACCGCGCGGTTCTCGGTGACGTTGATCTTGTCGCCGCGGAACATCGCGTCGATCCGGTCGCGCAGGCCCGACTCCTCGGCGAGCGTCACGAGCCGCTTGATCGTCTCGTCGGTCACGCGGTTCTTGGAGTAGTCGATGAACAGCCCCGCCGCCTCGGCCGTGAGCCGCTCGCCCCGGCCCGGGTCGTCGGCGAAGAGCTGGCGGAGGTGGACGTCGCGGATCTCGCCGTAGTGGGCTTCGAGCTGCTTCCAGGCGGCGCGCTCTCGCAGTGGTTTGGCGGACATTGTCGTTCTCCTCGCTCCCTATTGACTTCAACGAACACGCGGCCCGAACCCCTCCGCAGCGACCGGCCTCCGAGAGGGGTCGCCGCCGGGGCCGATTCAGACTAATCGCCGGATGCCTCCGGGTCTACGGGTGGGCGACCGCCCGGAGGGGGAGCGAGGGCCCCCCGGCCGTCAAACCCGGAAGACCCGACGACAAGGCACAGCCCGACTCATCCATCCACGAGTGATCTCGCGATCCGGTTCTGATCCTCGATGACGCGGGGGAGGTCGAGGGTCGTGATCCGCCCCTGGTCGACGATGACGCGGCCGTCGATCACCGTGTAATTGGCGCGGGCCGGGGCGCAGAAGACGGTCGCGGCCACGGGGTCGTGGAGCCCGCCGGCGTACTCGATCCCGTCGAGCCGCACCGCGAAGAAGTCGGCGCACTTGCCGGGCTCGAGCGAGCCGATGTCGTCGCGACCCAGGACCTCGGCCCCGCCGCGGGTCCCCATCTCGAGCACGTCCCTGGCCGTCATCCAGAACGACTTCTCGGCCGGCGGCCCCCCCGGGTTGAAGCTGAGTTGGGTCCTGGCGAGCAGCATGGCCATGCGGGCCTCGGCCAGCATGTGCGAGCTGTCGTTGCTGGCGGATCCGTCGACGCCGAGCCCCGTCCTGACCCCGGCCTTGCGGTACTTCCAGACCGGCGCGATCCCCGAGGCGAGCCGCATGTTCGACGACGGGCAATGGGCCACGCCGCAGCCGGTCCTGGCGAAGGTGCCGATCTCGGCGTCGTCGATGTGGACCGCGTGGGCGAACCAGACGTCGTTGCCGACCCAGTCGAGTTGCTCCATCAGGCCGACCGGACGGACGCCGAAATTCTTGGTCGTGTACCGCTCCTCGTCGAGCGACTCGGCCAGGTGCGTGTGCAGGTGGACCTTGTACGCCCGCGCCATCTTGGCCGACTCCCTCATGAGGTCGGGAGTGACCGAGAAGGGGGAGCAAGGGGCCAGGACGATCCGGGTCATCGAGCCGGGCTCGGGGTCGTGATAGGCCTCGATCACGCGGCGGGAGTCCTTGAGGATGGCCTCCTCGTCCTCGACGCAGCTATCGGGCGGGAGCCCCCCCTTCGACTGACCTAGCGACATGCTCCCGCGCGAGACGTGGAACCGCACCCCCATGTCGCGGGCGACCTCCACCTGGTCGTCGACCCGGCAGGCGTTCGGGAAGACGTACGAGTGGTCGAAGACCGTCGTGCAACCCGTCAGGGCCAGCTCGGCGAGGCCCGTCCGCGTCGCCGAGGCGAGCGCGTCGGGGGTCATCCTCGCCCACATCGTGTAGAGAGTCTGGAGCCAGTTGAACACATTGCCGTCCTGAGCCCCCGGGACGACGCGGAAGAGCGTTTGATAGAGGTGGTGGTGGACGTTCACCAGCCCCGGCAAGACGACGTGCCCGGCGAGGTCGAGCACCTCGTCGGCCTCAGTAGGCAACTCAGAGGTTGGCCCAACCTTCTCGATCTTGCCGTCGCGGATGAAGAGCCCGCCGCCGGGGATCTCGCGACGCGTCCCGTCCATCGTGACGAGCACGGTCGCGTTCTTGACCAGCATCGTCCGGGGCCTTGGCGATTGGGCCTCCGCCCTGCCCGCCTGAGCCTGGTCACTGGACGAAGCTGCCCCCGACGCACTCGCGCGCTCGTTCATCGCCGATCCCCCCTCTTTTTAAGGCCCACATTCGCGCCCTCGATAAGGCGAGGCAGACCCTTTTGTCAAGGATTTTATGACAACGGCCCGGCAAAAGCCAAGGCTGAGTCGGATTCTGACCTCCGGTTCCTTGACACTCGTTCCGGACATCCTGCGGATCCCCATTGGCAATGGAGACAGCGGGCCGGGAACGACGCACTGGCCCCAGGGCCGAACACGTTACATGCCTCGTGCATTTCCATGAAGAAATGTGAATAATCATCGAGTCATAGCGAGCGACAACGATGCGACAGGAACATGGGATGATCGTGCTCGGGGGCCTGATAGTCGCCGGGGGCCTGGCCTTGCTCATGCTCCCCGACCTGAACGGGGCCGGCTGGTACATCGCCGCCGCGGGTCTGGTGGCGGCCGGATTCGGCTACTGGTTCCACGTCCGACGCGGCAACGTCCCGGAACCCCCGGAAGTCGAACCGGTGCTGCCACCCCCCGCCGCGTCATCCAACCTGTGCCCCGCCTGCGGCTCCACCTCGATTCGCGAGATGAACGCCGTGGAGACCACGGCCTTTTATGGCTACGACCGCTTCGTCCTCGCCCGCCCTCGCGTCTGCATCTCCTGCGCCCAGGGCTTCGAGCCTCTCCCTTCCCGCGCCGGCGCCCGCCTGATGGTCGGCGCCGCCGGCCTGGGCATCCTGCTTGGCCTTGCGTTGTTCGCGATGGGCCCGCTCGTCCTCGCGGGGATAGTCCGGAAAGGCGGCCTCACCGAGCACATGAAGTATAAGCTTGTCCTCAGCGTCCCCGTCCTGATCTACGTCAGCATCTGGTGGAGCCGCCGGAGCTTTCGGGTGCTCGACAAGTACCGCAAGCTGGGTATCGACCCGGCTCGTACGTTGAGCCGGTAGTCGAGAGGAGTGTTGCCCTTCCTGAACGCCATGCCTGAAAGACCTCGCCAGTTAGGTTCTGTGACACATCAGGCAAGCTGCGGTACGTCGTCGGATGAAAGGGTCGTTCAAGGGGTGTGACGCCAGGCAAGATATCGATAACAGCCAAGGGCAACTGCGGCGGGCGAGTGAGATTCGCTAAAATCGACTTATACGTTCGGAGCCGCGTCGGTGTCGTCCAGAAGTTCGCGATCATATGGATGCACGGGCTCGAGGTTCGGCACGATTGGGCCGAAGAATGGATCGGCCAGCTCATCCACGCGGCCGTTCATCACTCGATGGACGCGAAAGACGTTGTCATAGTCTTCTGGAATGCCCCGCCCGTACCGCGTCCCTGCCGTGTCTTCATCGTCGTGGACATAGAACAAGCCATAACTTGCCGGCCCGTGCTCTGCAATCCATTCCAGCATGGCCCAGAAGGGCGAGGATCGGTGATTTCTCGACAGGTAAACCTGCAGAAATCCTTTGTGGTTGTTGTGGTGCTCGTTAAACGTGCATAGCAGCCACGGCGATGCGTTCGCCGATATCCATTGGCGAAACTCTTCCCAAAGTCGGGCGTCGGCTGCGTCGATTGCCTCATCAACCTTCGAGGCGTCCTTCGCAGATGTCACAGCGTAGATGTCGCGGGATGTGCGCAAGAAACACCAGCCGGCGGCGAAGATCATCATGGATACTCCTGTTTCAAAAATCAATCACATTAAAAATATCAATTTATTAACTTTCGCTGACAGACAACAGAGAGACAACCAACATGACATGACCGTGCGGACTATTCGCCCATCGGCGGAGGGACGCCGTAGATTCCAAGCTGGGAGGATTGTCTGCTCAAAATCAGCGGAGTCATGATTCTCGGCGGAAAGTTCCTTCTCCACTCGCTGCCATGGACCTGCACTTTCCGCGACTTGGTGTAATGAGGCAGCCTCCCAGCCACCGGCTAACGCGTGTGGTCCAAGACTCTCACCAGGGTATCGGGCCAGGCTCGCCCGTATCTGGGCAGCTTTCGAAGCAAGTTCGATGGACCCACATCCCGATGCCGATGCTTCGTCCATTCGCCCAGACCGGGTGCAGGCTGGCGGGAATTCGTCCCTCGCCGTATGTTCGCTCGCCGCAGATTGCGCAGCACTCCGACTCTCGCTCATAACATAAACGGTCGCAGAACTGAGGTGGGTCTTGTGAGATGGTAAATGAGACCGGATCACCCCAGCCGCGCCGCAACTCATCAAGGCTCCGAAGCTTGGTCTTCGGCGGCGACGTAACGAGGCGATGCGGCATCGACCTCCAACCGCAATCGCATTCCTCGCGGTCTTTGCCATCCACCGAGTAATTCTTTGCCTCGGACATCGTTCGCTTGATCCTCTGCACACGTAACAGATGGATGAAGGTTGGCCCGATCGTGACGACGGTGGTCACCAAGACAGCCAATCGATCGTCACTGAGCCATCCATAACATCATCGCACCCACGCACTATCCTGTGCCAGAGATTCCCGCAACTCGCATCCGTTCTCGAACGCCAGGCTTTTTCAATGCTCGCCATCCCGTTTCTCGGTGCAGTCGTCGCCCTAGGTCAGCGGCCTGACATGGTTGGTTCCGCACCGCCAAACTCAGCGACAGGTACAATGCAGCTACGGACAGGTTCGCAGTACACACTCTGTTTCTAAACCATTTCATGACTGTATTCCACCAACCTAACACCTTGTCCCGACCCGTCGCCACGGTCATGGGAGGCGCATGCGGGCGATCCTCCCGGGCTACATGCCAATCGTGGCGAGATTGGCGGTTGGGGGTGGGTCGGCGATTCTTGTAGGGTGAGAGGGGGTACGATGGTACCTTCAGACGCCCAATGGAGATCGCAGGCGGAATCGGTGGGGATGGTCATGAGCAAGCAGGAACCCCTTCAGGATCAGCCGACGACGTCCGCCCAGCCGAATCCGGGGGCGAGGCGAGGGCGTGAGCTCGCGTTTGATGCGAAGCCCATCGCGAAGGATGCGGGGATCCGGGGCGTGGGGGCACCGACGAGCGGGGGCGGCGATGCCCTGCTCCAGGCGAGGCTCCGCGCGGTGGGGACATTCTTCTCGGTCGCGCTCACGCTCACGTTGATCCGCGATATCCTCTACGCGGCCTCGGCGGCCTGGCAGCTCCAGGTCGCGGCGATCCTGGGCATCGCGACGTGCACGGTGCTGCTCACGGCGCCCCGGACGTTCAACACGCGATGGCTCCGGGCCAACGAGGCGGCCCTCTTCGGGGCGACGGCCCTGGTCCTGGCGATCCGGGTCTACAACGCGATGCTGGTGGCGGCCCTCAGGGACGATCCCGTGGCGATCGTCTCGGCCTCCAAGAACATGATCATCATGGCGATGATCCTGATGTTCGCCCACGCCCTGTTCATCCCCGGGAACTGGCAGCGAGCCAGCCGGTTCGCCCTGGCCTTCGCCGCCCTGCCGGGGGCGACGACCGCCCTGCTGCTGCTGACCCACCCGAAGCTCATGGGAGTGCTCGGGCATGTGGCGACGACCGAGCGCATCGCCCGCGACCTCACGCTCCTGCTGGTCTCCGGGGGGCTCTCCATCTACGGGACGCACGTCCTGGGCGTCCTTCGCAAGGAGGCGTTCGAGGCCAAGCGGCTCAATCAGTACCAGCTTCGCGACAAGATCGGCTCCGGCGGCATGGGAGAGGTCTACCTGGCCGAGCACCAGCTTCTCAAGCGTCCCTGCGCCATCAAGCTGATCCGGCCCGACCGGGCTGGCGAGGCCAGCGCCCTCGCCAGGTTCGAGAAGGAGGTCCGGGCGACGGCTAGGCTCACGCACCCGAATATCGTGGATATCTACGACTATGGGGCGACGGCCGACGGCACCTTCTATTACGTGATGGAATACCTGCAGGGGATGACCCTCGAGGAGCTCTCCGACCTCTACGGGCCCCAGCCGGCCGGGCGGGTGATCTACCTCTTGCGGCAGGCCTGCGAGGCCCTCGCCGAGGCCCACGGCGCGGGGTTGATCCATCGCGACATCAAGCCGGCGAACCTCTTCGCCGCCAGGCGAGGCGGGCGCTACGACTTCATCAAGCTCCTCGACTTCGGCCTCGTCAAGGAGCAGGACGTCGACTCGGGGACGATGACCCTCCGGCAGACGCACACGCCCCCGGGCACCCCCCAGTTCATGGCCCCCGAGCAGATCAACGGCGAACGCCCGGTCGACCATCGGATCGACCTCTACGCCATCGGCGGCGTCGCGTATCTCCTCCTCACCGGCCGCGCGGCGTTCGAGGGGGAATCGGCCGCGGCGGTCATGATCGCGGCGACGAGAGACCCGGTCGTCCCCCCTTCGAAAATCCGATCCGGCGTGCCCGAAGACCTCGAGCGCATCGTGCTCCGCTGCCTCGCCAAGGAGCCGGACGGGCGCTTCGCCGACGCCCTGGAGCTCGAGCGGGCCCTCGCCTCCTGCCGGTCGGCGGGGGACTGGGATCACACCTCGGCCTCGCACTGGTGGCACGAGGCGGGCAGGCCCCTCGGCGCGGCCGCCACGGTTTGAAGCCGGACCGGCTCCGCCATCACTGCCGGCTCATGTAGTGGCGGCGCATCCGCTCCTCGAGGTTCTTGTCGGATTCGAGGATCTGCCGGGTGTCGTCCTCGGAGATCCAGTAGAGCTCGACGTCGGTCAGGGCCTCGACGGTCTCGTCGATGAGCATGTGCGAGATCGCGGTGATCCGGCCGAAGCGTTCGCCGACGGTCAGCTCGCGAGGGGTCGAGTCCCCCTTGTACGCCTTCGCGACCCCCTGCCCGATCACGTAGGCGCGGTCGCCGCGATCCCCCTCGCGCACGATGATGTCGCCGCGAGGCCGGTACTCGACCGACATCCTGTCGGCCAGCCTCGCCAGGGTGGACTCCCCGATCCCGGCCAGCTCCTTCGTCTGCGAGAGCGCCTTGCAGATCCGGACGGCCATCGCCGGGCGCACGTTGGAGACGATCCGCCCGGCGACCATGTTCACGATCCGGTCGGCCCGGTCGATCAGGCGCTGGTCGTGCGTGACGATGAGGATCGTCGATCGGGTCGGGCTGTCGGCGAGCTGGTGGAGCATCGTCATGACCGCCTCGCCCGACTCGGCGTCGAGGGCGGCCGTGGGCTCGTCGGCGAGGACGAGGCGGGGGCGGTTCACCAACGCCCTGGCGATGGCGACGCGCTGGCGCTGGCCCCCGGAGAGCTGCGAGGGGTGATGGTGCAGGCGGTCGCCCAGGCCGAGCCGCCCGAGCAATTCGGCCGCGGGTTCTCCGGCCTCACTCGAGGTCTGATGCCGTTCCACCTGGAGCGCCGAGGCCATCCGGACGTTCTCGATGGCGGACAGCGAGCTGAACAGGTTGTGGTGCTGGAAGATGAAGCCGATCTCCCGACGCAGGCGGACCTGGTCCGCCGCCGACATCTCGGCCAGCTCCCGGCCGAGGACCTGCACGCTCCCCTCCTGGACGTGGCGCAAGGCCCCGATGAGGGTCAGGAGGGTCGTCTTCCCCGAGCCCGAGGGGCCGGTCATGATGACCACCTCCCCCGGGTCGATCACGAGCTCGACGTCGAAGAGGACCTGCGAGCGAGCCTCCCCCTCGCCGAAGGCGTAATTCACCCCCTTGGTGCGGACGGCCGGGGGGTGCAGCGGCACGACGGGGACTTCCACCATGCTCATTCGTAGAGTTCCGCCGGGTCGAGGGAAAGCAGGCGGCGTGCGGCCAGGCTGCCGGCGAGCACGCACATCACGATCGTCAACGCCAGGATCATCGCCGCACCCGGCGGCTTGAGCGACATCTCGAGCCCCGTGGAACTCTCCAGCCAGAGGAAGAGCCCCAGGCTCACCACGAGGCCCGACGCGAACCCGAAGAGCGCGAGATAGACGGCCTCCTCGACCACCACCAGGAGCAGCTCGAAGTTGCTGTACCCGATCGCCTTGAGCGTCGCGAACTCGGGGAGCCGGTCGCTGATCTCGCTGAAGAGGACCTGATAACAGATCGCCAGGCCGACGACGAACCCCATCGCCACGCCGATGTCGAAGACGACCCCGAGGGGCGCGGCGTTCTCCCAGAAGTCCTGCTCCTTGGCGAGGAACCTGGCCTTGGTCAGGACGATGACATCCCTCGGAAGCCTCGCCTCGAGGTCTCGCTTGACCTGCATCGGGCTGCTGCCCGGTCGGAGCCGCAGGACGCCGACGTCGATCTTGGTCTCCCCCCACGAAGTACCGCGTCGGTCGGGATAATAGGCGAGCATATTCTGCTCGCTCATGAGGATCGTGCCGTTGCTGCGGAAGTCGGTGCCGAGCGAGAAGGTGCCGACGAGCTTGACCGTGCGCCCGTTCAGCTCCGAGACGGTGCCGGCGGCGAGCTTGCCGTAGAGGTCCTGCTTGGAACGGTCGTCGGCGAGCGCCGACTCGGGCCGGTCCCAGAGGTTGCGCCGGGCCTTGACGGCCTCGATGTCGAGCACATCCTCGCGCGGGGGGAAGGCGACCACGCGAATCCGCCTGGAGAGGCCGGTCAGCGGGTTGCGCCATCGGGTGCGCTCGGCGTCGATGTAGATCGGGCTCGCCCCGGCGATGCCCTCGACGTCGAGCGCCTGCGCCAGCCTCCGGCGCGGGAACGGGGCCGGGTGCGAGATCATGTACCGCGCCCGATTCGTGAGGAAGAGGTCACCGTCCATCCGCGCGATCAGGGAGCTCATGTTGTCGAGCAGGGCATCTCGGAAGCCGTTCTGGAGCAGCATCAGGACCACCGCGAACGCGGCCCCCGCGACCGAGGCCGCCAGGCGTCGGCGGTTCTCGGTCAGGTTGCGCCAGGCCAGGGGCACTCGTCGCATTCGGCTCATCGACGGGCTTCCCCGGATTCTTTGCAGATCCGCTTCATCACGAGATTCGAGCCGCCGTTTGGGTTGTTCATCCTCTCTCGCCCCGATCAGAAGAGGTCGGCCGGGTCCGCCGAGCGGACGCGGCGGAGCGTCAGGAGCCCCGAGCTCAGCGCCGCGACCACGTCGAGGAGGAGGACCAGGAACAGGTTCGCCTGGGTCAGGACCATCGGGATATTCGCCAGGGTCTCCGTGACCCGGTAGAGGATCGCCCCCAGGACCACGGCCGGCAAATACGCGGAGGTCGCATAGATGAACGCCTGGGCGAGGACGACGTTCGACAGGAACCGATCCGTGTGCCCCATCGCCTTGAGCGTGGCGTATTCGGGCAGGTGCTCGCGCACGTCGTTGGAGAGGACCTGGTACACCACCACGGCCGCGACCACCATCGTCACGAAGACGCCGAAGCTGAAGATCTTGCCCGTCGCCGTCTGCGTGACCCAGAAAGCTTGCTCGATCGTATAAAGCTCGTCGCGGGCCATCGGCGTCACGTCGACGGGCAAGGCCCGGCGCAGGGCCTCGATCGTCTCGGCCTCGGTGCCGGGCCGGACCTTGAGCAGGCCGAAGTTGATGGGAGCCTCGCCCACATGGCCGAACGCGCGGGCGAAGTTGCGATCGTCGCAAAGCACGGCGGCGTCGGCCCCGAAGCTCCTCCGCAACGTGAACGGCCCGGCCACCGTCACCGAGCGCCCGCCCAACTCCCACCCCTGGAAGAGGTCGCGCTCGTTCCAGCCGAAGTCGGGGTTGGACCAGCGATTGAAGAGGAGCCGGTCGTCCTCGCGGAGGGCCGAGGCCTGCGACTCGATTTCCCCCTTGATTGGGTCGTGGAAAGGGCTCTTCTCCGGGTCGACGCCGAGGACGAGGAGGTCGCGGACCTGCAAGGGGCGGGGACGGCGATCGCCGAGCCACCAGCGTTTCAAGGCGCCGACCTCGCCGGGCGTGGTGTTCGCGGCCTCGACGGTGACCGGATACGGCGGGCATCGCCACGAGTTCATGCTGGCGTAGAGGGGCTTCGCCGAGGTCACGTTCGCGAGCGACTCGGCCTGGCGGAGGCGCTCGCGAGGGAACTGCCCGGGGTCGTAGAACTGCTCGAACTCGACGGAGACGAGCGCGACGTCGAAGTCGAGCTGGTCGTAGTTGATCGCCGCCGTGACCTTGACCGCCTCGAGGAACCCGAGCTGCAGCAGGACCATGACCGACGCGAAGCCGATCCCCGCGATGGCCACCAGCGACCGCCCCCTCGCATACAGGACGTTCCGCAGCGCCAGCGGGGGCGTTCGGTCTCGCGGCGGGGTCGAGGAAACGGGCATGGTCGAAAACCGCTCCGGGCGCTCGGGGGATCTGGTTGAGGCCGAGGCCCCGCCGCTATCGAGGGCCGCCCGAGGCCGGGCTCGTGCTCGAGCTCGGATCGGGATATGAGGCGGTGTCCGGGGTCGGCGTGATGGTCGCGTCGACCTGCCGCCGCACGAACTTCGAGGCCTCCGCGGCGCTCTCGAGCGCGATGGTCACCGTCACGACCCGGAGGTCCTGCAGGGCCCTCGGGTCCAGGCTCCGCAGCTCGTTCCCCCCCACGATCCGGCCAATTCTGACGACCTTGCCGGCGACCGGGCGCCCCTGGACGAGCACCTCGGCGACGTTCCCGACCGCGAGCCTGTCGACGTCGGTCTGATAGACCTCGGCCTTCGCGACCATCGCCGAGAGATCCCCGAGCGACAGCAACGAGCCGTTGCTGACCTCGCCGGGTCGGATCTGGACGTCGAGCACGAGCCCCGGCCCCGTCGCGCGGACCTCGGTCTGAGCCAGGGCCTCGCGGGCCGCGTCGATCTGCTTGACGAGCACCTCGGTCTCCGGCCCGTTGTCGGCGAGTTCCCGGTCTTCCTGGGCCTGGAGCTTCGGCTTCAGGGCCTCGCCGACTTCCAACTCTCGCAGTTCCAGCTCGGCCTTGAGCGCGGCCATCTCCAACTGGTGTGCGGCGCCGGCGATCTCATACTTCGTCCGGGCGTCCTTCTCGATGATGGCGGAGAGCGTGCCCTGGAGCTTCATGAGCTCGTCATATTTTTGCCGGGTCGATGTGGCGACTTTCGCGGCGGTGTCGTGGCGCGATTGGTAGAGATCCTTGTCACGCTGGCGGTCGAGGGTGATCTTCTCGCGCTGGACGGATCGGCGGAAGTCGGCGCCGGCCTTCTGGGCCTCGGCCAGTTCGACCTGCTTGCGGGCCTGGGCGCTCCCCTCGAGGACGGCGAGGATGTCGCCGGCCTTGACCTGATCCCCTTCCTTGACGCGGACCTCGTCCACGCGGATCCCCGGCCGCACGCCCACGGCGATCAGGCCCGAAGCCGGCTCGAGCCTGGCCAGGGCGTGGATCGGCTCGCCGGGAGACGTGCCAGGGTTCGGGCGGACGAGCGCGGAGCCCGAGGATCCCGAGGTCGCGGCGGGCCTCTGGTCGCCCTGCGCGGCCACCTGCTGCAAGAGTCCCAGGACGGTCAGGATCCCCAGAAGGCCGACTGGGATGAAGTATCGGGCTCGGGTCACGAATCGTGCTCGCATAGGACTGGACCGATCCCCCACGTCGCTGCCCCGCCGACGCCACAGCCCAAAACGGGCGAATCGCGCCTTCGTCACGAGATTTCCTGGCGTCCTGCGCGTCGGGCACCGGGATCATCCGGCCGACCTCGACAATTCAGAATCCATCCAAGTCTTGAGCCTGGATGCGCGCAGCCCGGGCATTCGGGTCAGATCAAAGACGTAACATCTTGCCGCCCGGAAATCAATGACGCATCCCGGGCCCGATGTCCCGAGCGAGGGCCGTCGAGGCGAGCTCAGGCGGCGAGCCTTCGTGATCGCCCGGCCCGATTCCGGGCGTCAGAGCGGCCCGAACGGGGGCGGGTACTCGACATCCCAGAGGGCGTCGCCCAGCGTGCCTGGGACGAGTTCGAGGGCCATGCACGCCGGCCCCGCATAGGGGGACCGTATCGAGCGGTCGGCCTGGTCCGCCGAGAATCCGAACCGGGGATAGAAATCCGGGTGCCCCACGACGACCACGACCTTATGCCCCGCCTCTTCGCAGGCGCTCAGGCCCTCGTGGACCAGTGACGTGCCAATTCCCTGCCGCTGCCACTCCGGGACGACCGCCATCGGCGCCAGGGACACCTCGTCCCGATACTGGCCGCCGGCCCGCAGCGTCAGGGTGCTGAACAGGATGTGGCCGACGATCCGCCCGTCCACCTCGGCGACGAGACTCACGCGGGCGTAGCCGTCCGCGCGCAAGGCGTCGACGAGCCTCGCCTCGTCCTCCTGGCCGAACGCCGCGACGTTGACCTGAAATACCGACGGATAGTCTTCGGGACGCTCGGGGCGAATGGTCACGGTCATCGCGATTCTCGACTCGACCTGGATCGGGGGGTGATCCGACTCGGCTTCGACCGCTCCATCGGAGCAGATCGAATCGCCCGCTGCAATCGCATCGCATCGCATCGCGATGGGGATCGTCGGTGCCAGAGAGCGGCCAGGTCGTCCCCCGGGAGGCCGGGGTCGGGAGACTCCCGGCCCGCTCTCCGGCCGTCCCATCAGTCCTCGGCCTTGATGTCGCCCAGGTCCCTGGATTCGCCCGCCCGGATGACGACATCCTTGACAGCCTGGCCGGCGTACTGGCCGTTCTTCCAGGCTGTGAGGGTGTACTTCAGGCCCGGGACCAGTCCGGAGGCGCGGAACCGCCCGTCCTTGTCGGTCTTGATGGCCGCTGGGAGGGCCCCCTTGTCGAGCTCGGCCCCGTCCTTCTCCCAGACGATCGGGCGATCGCAGATCAACAACGCCCCGGCCTGAGGAAGGTCGCTGCGATCGATGAGCCGACCGGTAAGGATCCCGCAAGGCTCGAGCTTGACGGTCGGGGGAGCCTCCTCGTCGGGCTTGACCACGTAGGCCCCGGCGAGGTTCTTCGCCTCGTGATAGAAGATCAAGCCTCGCTTGCGATGGGGACCGAGCGCGCGGACCTCGAACTCGGCGGTGGGCAGGGGCTTCTCGGACCATCGCTGGTAGAAGTCCTCCGCGCTCATCATCAAAGTGCCGGCGACAGGCTCACCGTCGGGGCCGACGACCTTGCCCTTGAGCGTCCGACCGGGATCGACCCCGATCTCGACCGCGATCGACTCTTCCCCGACCTTGGGGTCGACCTCGACGAGGGTGTTGAAGTTCGCGGGGATGATCTCATCGCGGAGGACCTTGATGACCTCGAGCCCTCCCGCGTCCCGACCCTGGAAGGTCTCGAGCCCCGTCGCGATCCGGTAGGAACCGGGGGCCCAGGCGGCCAGGATGCCCTTGCCGGGGATGACAGCGATCCGGAAGGCGCCCTCCTCGTCGGTCAAGAACGGCCTCATGAAGCGGGTCGTGCCGTACCTCGGATAACCTTTGGCGTGCAGGTTGTCCTGGAGGATGTAGTAGTTGAGCTCGGCGAAGACCGGCTTGCCGGTCGAGCGATCGACGACCCGCCCGCGCACCCAGGTGCCGAGACCCAGGGCAAAGTCCTTGCGGATCGGGCCGGGTGCTCGTGTCTCTTCGATTTTCAGGCTCGTCGGGACATAGGGCGGCCCTCCCTCCGCGACGGCCAGGATGTCCTGGATCCCGCCGTACTTGTCCTTCAGGGATAAGCCCGCGAGCCGGTATTCGCCCTTGGCGTTGGTGGTCGTCTTGAAGTAGCGAAACGGGTTGCCGAAGGGCATCGTCGGCTGCACGGTGATGCCGGCCAGCGGCTTGCCGGTGTCCTTGTCGCGGACCGTGCCGACGACCTCGAGGCCGGGGCCCGCCGCAAGCTCGGGCGTCGCGCCATGGAAGACCTCGTCGGTCCTGGGCACGTTGTCCCGCTCCAGAAACGGGATCTTCACCGGCGGCATCTCCCGGGTCGCGGCATACTCGAAGAGCCTCACGATGCCCGGCCCTTCGATGATCAAGGTCGCGATCCGCTCGCGGCCGATCCCCTTGATCGTGAACCGCCCGTCGCGGTCGGCCTCGACCGCGGGGAGGAGCATCGGGATATCATCGCCCGACCAGGCTCGGAGCGCCTTTTCCTGCGCGGGGTAGGCGGCCTTCTCCTGCTTCAGGACTTCGAGCCACTCGTCGAGCTTGCCGGATTTGGGCCGGAGGATGCCGATGACCTGGACCTTGGCTCCCGCGACGGGACTGCCCTGGAGGTCGAACACTCGCCCTCGGATCGGCACGTCGTCCTTGACGAGGCGGAGCGCCGGCGCGGCGTCGTCGATCGAAGGCTCCAGGAACGCCGGGCCGTAACCATCGGCCATGACCACGACCTGGATCAGTCGATCCCGAGCGGCCTCCCTGTCCTCGGGGGACAGGCGGAAGGAGCCGTCGGGGCCCGAGCGGGTCAGCACGACCGCGCCCTTCGTCACGGGGGCGTAACGCCGGCGGAAGTCATTGACCGGGCCGGGCTCGGGGTAGCACCGATAAACGGTCGCCCCCGCGACGGGCTTGCCCTCGGGGTCGAGCACCCTGGCCTTCGCGCCGGCCTCGGCATCGCCGTCGGCCTTCGCGCCGGGGGCGCATCGGCCTCGACGGCGGACGGGCGGAACGTGACGAACGAGAGCGCCAGCACGGAAAGCGCCGTCGCGGCGCGGATGCCGAGACCCCAGCGCCTCGGGCATGTCGGCTCCACGCGGAAGTTGCGATCGAGCAGCATGACGATCCTCCTCTTGAGTTGCGAGGGACGCTCCCAGAGTGCCAGCGATCCCGCGACCGACAGGGGCAGTGGACGGGGCATCCGCCTCGCCCACGACAGCAAGGCCTCGGCATAATCGGCCCGCCCCGTCGCCGCCGCGGCGTCGGCCAGGAGTTCCTGGTCCTCGCGGGTCCGACGTCGCAGCCACCAGTACGCGGGGTGTGCGAAAAGGACGGGCATCAGGAGCCCCGAGAGGGCGATCCAGCGGAGGTCACCGTTGCGGAGGTGTGCCCATTCGTGCGCCAGCGCGGCCTCGAGCCGGCATCGCGGCTCCTCCTCGATGAACCGCTCGGGCAGGATGATCGTCGGCCGCAGCAGACCCACCGCGACGGGTTGGGCCAGCCGCCCGGAGAGGAGCAGGTCGGGCGTGGCGCGGCCGTCGCCGATGATCTGTTCCAGCAGCTCTCGCGACGATTGAGGGGCCAATCGCGATCGGCGCCGGAGGAGGATCGTCTGCCACAATCCGATCCCGAGCCAGGCCAGCACCGTCGCCACGCCGACCATGTACGCACGCCCGGCGAGGCCCGGCCAATCGAACGTCCACCTACCCGGTGATGTTCGAACCGATGGCCCGATCGAAGGTCGAGCCGATGCGTCGGTCCCCATGCTCGGATCACGTCCGGTCGGCGAGGACGGAGTTCTCGGCATCCGTTCCTGGAGGCGCGGCCGGCTCTCGAGTTGCGCGGGCCCGCGGATCTCGGAATCCCGCACCGACGTCAAAGCCGCCGCAGTGCGATCCGGCTTCATCTCGCCCGGCCGACTGCGCCAGCTCGCCCGAGGCCAGCCGGGCAAGGCCGCCAGGATTGCGAGCATCGCCAGGCCGAGGACGGTCGACCGGGCGATGGCGAGGCGACGCGCCGGCTGTCGCATCCGAGCCATGACGACGACCGCCGCGAGCAGGACGACCGTCGCGAGGGCGTAATAGTCGACGAGCCAGTCATTGATCGTTCCCGACCAGGGTCTCATCCTTTCGTCCCTCCCTTGTCGTCCCGCTCCCGGGCCCGCTTCTTGGCGTCGGCGATCATGACCTCCAACTCCTCGAGTTCCTCCAGGCTCGGCCTGCGCGACTGGAGGGCTCGTGCGACGTACTCGCCCATCGCGCCGTCGAACACCTGGTCGAGGAATCCCCCCGCGAGCTTGCGGAAGACGCTGTCGCGCTTGACCTTGGCGAAGTAGGCGTAAGCCTTCCCGGCCGACTCGTGTCCCACCAGCCCCTTCTGCTCCATGGTCTGGAGCAGGCTCAACGCCGTCGTGTACGCGAGCTCGCCGTCGCGTGGCTTGAGCTCTCCATAGATCTCTCGCACGGTCGCGCGCCCCCGGCGCCAGAGGACCTTCAGCGCCTCCAGCTCTCGCGAGGTCGGTGTCACATCAGCCATGACCTACTCCTACGGGACGAGGCGTAACAACGTCCTCTATCGTACGAGTCGTCCCGTAGATGTCAACGAGTTGTTTCGCGTTATTGACGGCGCTGCGGGGCCGGTCATGAATGCGGGGGGGGTTGAGATGGGATGAGGGGAGGGGCGTGATCCCCTCGGCTCGCGATGGCCGAGGGGATCTCGCGCCGCCCGGCGGGGCCCCGATCGGGGTCCCGCCGGACGCGGAGGCAAATGAGATACGACAATTCATCAGAATGCGTCGGACGAGATCACTTCGCCGCCGTTGCGGGTGGCGAGGGCCTGGAAGACGCCGGGGGCCTGGCCGTTGAGGTTGTACTCGGGGTTCGAGAAGGTGATGGCCTTCGGGTTCCACGAGTTGACCGAGTCCTTGATGAACCGGACCGAGCCGTCGCAGAAGGCCGAGTTGACGCCGCCGGGGTGGAGGCTGGTGGAGACCGGCGTGAAGTTCCGCTTCGAGGGGCGGGGGAACATGTAGGTGCCGGGCCAGAGGCCGCCGTTTCCGTTCGAGGCCGGCTCCGACTCCTGATACGACTTGAAGTAGTTGGGCGGGAAGAGGGCGGCGATGACGGTGTCGCCGTAGTCGCCCGAGGTCCACCAGTTCGGCCCGTTGGGGTTCGTGCTGAACGACGACTGGGCCTTGGTGAACGAGTGCTCCATGTAGAGGATCGTGTTGCTGGTACCGTCCGTGATGTCGGCCAGCTTCACCGGGGCGACGCTCGGGCGGCCGTCGCCGCAGCAGCCGCCGATGTAGGAGAAGATCCCCTGCATCCGGCTCATGACGTTGTTCGCCCCGACGCCGTTGGCGTAGTAGAGCAAGGGGCCGCCGTTGCCGGCGTAGCTGCTGTAGCAGACGGGGATGATGGAGTCGTCCCAGCCGGTCTGGTCGGTCGAGCGGAAGCCGACGATGTTGCCGTCGCTCGGGCACCAGAGGGTCGAGAGCCCGATGGAATTCACGGTGGCATTCGGCGCCAGCATGATCATCAGGTTGACGTTGAACGAGTTGTAGGCGTTGCCGGCTTCCATGAACTGGGAGATCGCCACGAACGGGCCGAAGTTCTGGCGGATGGTCGTCCCGTCGTAGAAGCGGCCCCGGTGGTCGCCCATCGGGAACGAGCCCACGGCGGACTCGTAGTTGTGCGTCGCGAGCGCGAGCTGCTTGAGGTTGTTGGTGCACTGGATGCGGCGGGCGGCCTCGCGGGCGGCCTGCACGGCGGGGAGAAGCAGGGCGATCAGCACGGCGATGATCGCGATCACCACCAGCAACTCGATCAGGGTGAAGCCACGCGCGGGCTTCCGGATCTCGGACGAACGGGTCATCGAACTCTCCATAGGGAGGGAATGAGGTCGTCGACGCGCGTGGGGGGGCACGAGCCGACGACGATCCGCACCGTCGGACGACTTCGTCCGACGGAGGGTCAAGGCCGAGGGCAATTCATCGAATCAGAAGGAAGCGGGGTTGCCCGGGGCGGGCCGTCTCAGGAGCGAGGCTTGCCCGCCGACTTGCGGGCCTCCCGGAGCTTCTGCTTGTACTCGAGCATGTCTTCGCGATCCATCTCGCGGATCTTCGCCCACTCTTTCGGAGTGAACTCGGACTTGTCGAACGCCGCGGAGGTCGTCTGGCTCGCCTTGGGAGCGGGCGTCTCCGAGGGGGAGCATCCCATCCACCCCATCGGCAGGGCAAAGAGCCCGACGGCGGTCATTCGGACGAGGCCCGACCATCGCGCGGCCGGGCGGAAAGAGGTCCACCAACTCCTCATCGAAGGGGGGCTCCAGGAACTCTCCTCGGCGCGCTCGCCCAGGGAGGACGAACGCCGACCAGGATCCGAGGCGGGCATCGCGAGGGCGACATCGCTCCACGCGTCCCGCCCGTCATGGCGGGTCCGAAGAGCTTAGTCGATCTCGGGAAAGTCGGCGCGAAGGGGTTGCGAAGATTTATTGAATCTTCCTCCAACAAATCAACACAAAATCACGAAAGCCGACTTGCATCCTTAGCGATCCCGGGCAACCGGCCTACAATCCGCAACTTCGCCGGCCGGGAAGCCCGCAATGCGATGATGTGTGGAGACAGACCATTCCCCCAGATTTACGGAAGGGAGAGTTCGATGAGACTCGTCATCGGCGCGACAGGGACGAACGGCCGGACGGTGCTCGACCGCCTCGCGAAGTCGGGGGAGCGCACGCGGGCCCTGGTCCGCAGCCCGTCGAAGGCCGCCGAGGAGCACGCGAACCTCTTCCGCTGATCGGCTCGACCCGGGGGCCTCCGGGACGACCGGAGGTTCCCCCCTTCGTCCTCGAGTCGTTCAGAGCGTGAACCCGGGGTCGACCTTGCTCGCCGCGCCGATCTTGCAGAGCTGGTCGAGGGTCTCGACGAAGAGGTCGAAGAGATTCTTGAGCCGGTCGAGGTCCTTGAGCGTGCCTCGGATCTCGAAGGAGAGCTCGTCGACGCCCTCGGGGAACCTGGGCTTGAACCAGCCCTCGTCGTCCTTGACCTGGAAATGGAGCCTGGGCTGGAGGCTCAGGTGGACCCGGAGGCTCTTGCTGGAGAGGAGTTCCTTGACCTTCGCCTCGTCGTTCCCCTGGATGACGAAGGCCTCGTCGAAGTCGGGGTCGCCGACCTCGATATCCTGCATCCCGAACAGCTTACCCAGCTCGGTGAAGGGCCCCTTACGGTAAATCTTGAACCGGAATCCGTCGGGGTTTAGATAAGGGACCCTCATTCGCGTGTAAGGGTGGGAGTGCTTGCCCTCCGACTTGTTGTAGGTGTCGAGGGTGATCGTCCAGGGGGGGACGTGGGCGTCGACCCGACTCCCCTTCCAGAATCCCCCCTCAGCGAAATCGGCGCCGATCTCGTCGCTGAGTAGCCTCCAGACTTCATCCCGGCTCGGTCCGAACCACCCCATGGCCTGCTCCTTCGCGATTGTCGTACGCTCTTGGCATACGGGTCTTCGTCGACGGCTTCGAATCGTTGGAGGCGTCGGCCCTTTTCGTGGCTCGCGCCGGGCGATCTCGACGCCATCCTCCTCTCCGGCTCACCAGGAAGATAATCATGAAGATCCTCTACCTCCACGGGCTCTATTCGAAACCGGGCGGCAAGAAGCCGAGTTTCCTGCTGGGCCGGGGCTACGAGGTCTCGAACCCCGGCATGCCCGACGACGACTTCGCCGCCTCGGTCCGGATCGCGAACGAGGCGTATGCGGCCTCGCCTCCCAATCTGGTCATCGGCAGCAGTCGCGGCGGCGCCGTGGCGTTGAATATGGACTCGGGCTCGACCCCGCTCATCCTGATCGCCCCCGCCTGGCGCAAGTGGGGCCTCGCCAACCGAGCCAAGCCCGGCACGACGATCCTACACTCCGAGCACGATGCCGTGATCCCGATCGCCGACAGCCGCCTCCTGCTCCAGGCCAGCCTCCTCCCCGAATCCGCCCTGATCGTCGTCGGCCTCGACCATAACATGATCGACGAGGAAGCCTTCCAGGCGCTCATCAATGCCATCGAGAAACCACGAGCCCTTTGAGTTGCGAGACCTTGAGTCGAGCTCGTGTACCAGTCATCCCTCGAGCAAGCCGCCACGAGCAGTATTCTTTCCCCCCTGATTTCGAAACGGTCTCTCGCATCAAGTTTAGGTTTGAGAGATGCATCGGGCATACCCAGATCCGCCCCCGGGGTTGATCTATTCCGAACATCCGAACACTATGATACGAAGAGTGGCGAGGTCCATTCGGCGTTGAGGAGGTGAGACGTGGCTGAAACGATCGAAGGCGTTATTCACGGCAATACCATCGAACTCCGGACGAATCCCGGCCTTGCGGATGGCCAAAGGGTCGAGGTGAAAGTTCGGGTTATCGCATCGCCCGAAGCTCGAATTGATGCCATCCTGAAAACGGCAGGCTCGCTTGCACATCTCCCGCAAGACGCGTGGGACGATCTCGATCAGATCATCCGAGAACGCGAGGGAGCCGGGAGACATCGTGAGATCTCCGAATGAGCTTCCTGCTCGACACCAACATTGTCTCGGCCCATTTCAAGCGGCCTACACGACTTGTCCATCGCTTCATGCAGCATTCGGGGCAAATGGCGATCCCGACGGTAGTCCTAGGAGAGCTTTACGACTGGGCGTACAGGCGTAACGATCCCACACCGATTCTCGAATCAATCCGACTGTTGATCGAGACTATCGAGGTTCTCGATTTCGACCCGGAATGTGCCGAGCAGTTTGGAAGACTTCGCGCCTCGCTCAGCCAAGATGGGTCGCGAATCGACTCAATTGACCTGATGATCGCGTCGGTGGCCTTGACTCATGACCTGACTCTGGTCACGAACAATACCGTCCACTTCACACCGATCCGAGGACTCAGGCTCGTAGATTGGTTGACTCCTTAAGAGACAGAGACGCGCCCTCCCGCAACGCATAACTGGCTTATTCAAATTTTCAATACAAATTCGAGCTCGCTTCGGGATTGCGAAGGCAGAGCCACTTCAAAGGCTCGGTGGCCGAGATCGCGATTCAACGGCGGTGAATGCTTGACGCCGTCGCTATAAGATCCTGGTATGTGCAGGCAATTCCCCCCTTCAAATGGGGCGGTCGGGCTACTCTGATCGTCCGTCCATCGGCACAGGGAGCAAAGCATGTCTAATCAGGGGAAAGTCGCGTTTATTACCGGGGCGAACAAGGGGATCGGGCTCGAGACGGCCAAGGGGCTCGGGAAGCAGGGGATCGCCGTCGTCATCGGGAGCCGCGACGAGGCCAAAGGCAAGGCGGCCGTCGAGAAGCTCAAGGCCGAGGGGATCACCAACGCCGAGGCCGTCAAATTCGACGTGACCCGGGCGGAGGACCATCAGGCGATCGTCCAGCACATCCAGGAAAAATACGGCAAGCTCGACATCCTGGTGAACAACGCGGGCGTCGCGCTCGACGAGGCCGACTTCGGCGCACCCGGCGGGGCGAACACGACCTCGACCGTGACCCAGGACATCCTCCGCAAAACATTCGAGACGAACTTCTTCGCCGTCATCGCGCTGACGCAGGCCCTCCTGCCCCTCATCCGCAAGGCTCCCACGGGGCGGATCGTCAACCTGTCGAGCATCCTCGGCTCGCTCGGGCTCCACTCCGACCCGAAGTCTCCGATCTACTCGATGAAGGCGTTCGCCTACGACGCCTCGAAGACGGCGCTCAACGCCTTCACCGTCCACCTCGCCCAGGAGCTCAAGGACACGCCGATCAAGGTCAACTCGGCCCACCCCGGCTGGGTGAAGACGGACATGGGCGGGCCGGCGGCCCCGATGGAGCTCTCCGAAGGGGGCAAGACGAGCGTGGAACTCGCGACGCTCGCCGACGACGGCCCGACCGGCGGCTTCTTCCACGTCGGCGAGGCCCTGCCCTGGTGATTTGAGAGAGTACCGCCGGGCCATGGGCACAGAAACGGCTCATGGCCCGGTCCTCCTTTTGCGATCCCCAAGTCTCTGGTTTTATCTGAGCTGCTGGGCCAGTCCGATGATGATGCCCTCGGGCCCGCGCAGGAAGCAGAGACGGTAGATGTCCTTGTACTGGGTGATCTCGCCGACGAGTTCCGCACCGTGGCCATGCAGGCGGGCAACGACGTCGTCGACGTTATCGACGGCGAACATGATGCGGCGTAGCCCCAGCGCGTTCGCCGGGGCGTCTTTCGGCTCGGCCCTGACCGCCGGCGGCGTGTGGAACCTCGTCAGCTCGACCCGGCCGTGGCCGTCCGGGGTCTTCATCATGACGATGTCGGCACGGACGCCATCGAGCCCGATGGTGCGGTCCACCCAGCTCCCCTCGACCGTCGTCTGACCTTCCAGCTCCATGCCGAGCTCGACGAAGAACGCCTTGGCCGCCTCGAGGTCTTCGACAACGATGAGAATGTTGTCCATCCGCTGAATCGTCATAAGTCACCTCCGTATGGCCTTCGGGAGACTCACCCAGGAGTGAGTCGAATATTTCGCTCCAACGCGACGAACGAGGAAATAACCGAGGCGCGTCCAGTTGCCCCGGCTGCCGGACTCCCGGTCGGCCCGAACGCGGATCGTCAACGAGTGCGGCCCCGAGGGCAGGTTGTCGGCGATCATCAGGTAGGTCGGGTTGTGATAGGTCTGATGGAATGCGGCCTGGAAGGGGCTGAACGGATCCCGGGCCGAGCCGTCCAGTTCGACCGTCCCCCCGGGTATCAGCGCGGAGGGGCGCGTCAATTGTCCCCCTGCTCCAGGCGTTGCAGCTCGACCATCTCGCGATAGCGGACGCTCTCGGCCATGAGCTCGTCGTGGGTGCCGGCCTCGACGACGACACCTTCATGGAGGACGAGGATTCGGTCGGCGCTCCGGATCGTGCTGAGGCGGTGGGCGATGACGAACGAGGTCCGCCCTTGCAGCAGGGTCGTCAGGGCGTCCTGGATGAGCCGCTCGCTGTGACTATCGAGGTTGCTCGTGGCCTCGTCGAGGATGAAGATCCTCGGGTCCGCGAGCACTGCGCGGGCGATCGCCAGGCGTTGCCGCTGCCCGCCGCTCAGGCGGACCCCGCGCTCGCCGATCCTGGTGTCGTATCCCTCGGGGAGTTGCTCGATGAACTCGGCCGCGTTGGCGATCCTCGCGGCGTGCTCGACCCTCGCGCGGGTGGCGCGGCGGTCGGCATAGGCGATGTTCTCGGCGACCGTGCCGTCGAAGAGGAAGACGTCCTGCTCGACGATCCCGAAGAGTTGCCGATAGGACTCGACGTCGATGTCGCGGAGGTCCTGGCCGTCGATCCGGACGGCCCCCTGCGTGGGGTCGTAGAACCTGGCGATGAGGTTGCAGAGGGTCGTCTTCCCCGAGCCGCTCCGGCCCACCAGCGCGACGACCTCGCCCGGCTCGATGTCGAGGTCGATATGGTGGAGCACGTCGACGCTCGTGCTAGGGTAGCGGAAGCTGACGTCATCGAACGTGACCCTCCCCTGCACCGCCCGCTTCGTCAGCTTGCGGGCCCCTTCCACCACGGGCATCTCGCGAGGCTCTTCCAGCACGTCGAGCACGCGGTCGAAGCCGGACAGGTTGTTCTGCAACTGGGTCACGCTCGTCGCCAGCACGGCCAGGGGCTCGAGGAGCATGGCCAGGTAGACGAGGAACATCATCAGGTCGCCGATCGAGAGCCGGCCGTCGAGCACGCGCAGGCCGCCGTAGAGCATCAGGGCCCCCGAGGCCGCCGGCATGAGCAGGTCCCAGAGCAGCTCGACGCCCCGCGTCCATTGCCAGGTGAACAACTCCTGACGGGTCATGTAATGGTTCTCGCCGACGAACCGGGCGCTCTCGCGCCTCTGCCGCCCGAAGGCCCGGACCACGCGCATGCCGCCGAAGGCCTCGGCCGACGAGGCGTCGATCTCCTGGCGCTGCTTGCGGACGTCGCGATAGAGCGGTCGGAGCCTCCGGTTCCAGAGCCGATCGGCCATGTAGAGCAGCGGGGCCAGCAGCAAGGCGCTCGAGAGCAATCGCCAGTCGACCCAGATCAGGACCGCGACCCCGCCGATGAGCTGCACGACCGCCCGCCAGGGGTTGTAGAGCATGCTGAAGACGAGCTCGCCGACGCCCCCCGCGTCGTCGCGCAGGAGGCTCGACACGCCCCCCGCCCGCAGTTGATAGACCCGATGCAAGGGGAGTCGCACCGCATGCTCGAAGACCTTCCGACGCATCGCGACCTGCAAACGCTTGGACGCCACGGTCGCCCGCCAGCGCCCCCAGAGCCCCAGCAATGAGCCGAGCACCGACACCACCATCACCCCGGAGACCAGGAAGAGGAGCTTCCCCCTGGCCGTGAGCGGCGGTTCGAGCCAGCTCGGCATGCTTCCGGGCCAGGGTTTGCCGAGCAGCACGTTGTCGATGACCAGCTTGGTCGCCGCCGGCGGCACGAGCTTGAGCAACGTCGCGAGCGAGAGCGAGACCATGGCCATCGCGATCGTCAGCCGATGCCCTTCCAGGAACCGGTAGAGCTCGCGATAGAGCCGGGGCAGGGAGCGAGTCTTCGTCGTCGGCTTATTCTCGGGCGAGTCCTTGCCGCCGGGCTCCTTGCGATACGAGAGGAACCGCAGGCGGCTCGAGATCCGATGCTGGAGTGACAACGACCCATCCTCCTATTTCGTGTTCGGCAAGGGAGTCCCTACGCGAGGTCAATCCCTTTTGCGTCCCCGTTGCCGACGTATTCCAGTTCGAAACAGTTTCACGTCATGATCGGTTCGCCGCGTCGATCGCCCGCCGCAGGTCCAGGGCCCCCTTCTGGATCTCGGCCGGGCCGTAGGCGGAGAAGCCGAGGATCAAGGTCGGGCGCGGCGGCGGGGTCGCATAATAGAGCGAGGCCGGGTGCAGCTCGATCCCCGCGGCCTTCGCCGCGCGGAGGATCGTCGCCTCGTCCCGACCCTCGCAAAGCCGGGCGACGAGATGCATCCCCACCTCGACCGGCTCGAGCTCGAAGACGTCCCCCAGGTGCCGGGAGAATGCCGATAGCAGAGCTTCCTGGCGCTCGGCGTAGAGGGTCCGCATCCGGCGCACGTGGCGGCCGAAGTGCCCCTCGTCGATGAAGTCGGCCAGCACCGCCTGCTCGATGATCGGGGAGTGGCGATCCGCCAGCCAGCGCGACGCCGCGAAGGCGGGAACCAGTTCCCTGGGCAGCACGAGGAAGCCTAGCCGCATTGAGGGAAAGAGGATCTTGCTGAAGGTCCCCATGTAGATGACCCGCCCCGAGTCGTCAAGCCCCTGGAGCGCGGGGAGAGGGCGGCCGGCGTAGCGGAACTCGCCGTTGTAGTCATCCTCCAGGATCCAGGCGTCGGCCTCGCGGGCCCATTCGAGCAGGGCGAGCCGGCGCGGCAAACTCATGGTCACCGCCAGCGGCCACTGACTGCTCGGCGTGATGTAGGCGAGCCTCGCCTTGGGGTGGCTCTTGATACCCGCGTCCACGTCGAGCCCCTGGCCATCGACCGGCACGGAGACGACCCGCGCCCCGACCTGCTCGAACAGCATCCGTCCGGGGAGATAGCCGGGCTCCTCGATCCAGGCGAGGTCGCCGGGGTCGAGCAGGAGCCGGGACATCAGCTCGATCGCCTGCTGAGTCCCCGCCGTGACTACGACCTGATCGGCCTCGCAGCGCACGCCCCGGGCGGATCCCACATAGGCGGCGATGGCCTCGCGCAAGGGCCTGTAGCCGCAAGGATCCCCCAATGCGAGCATCGACCGCGGCATCCGCCGATACCGACGCGCCGTGAGCTGCGACCAGAGCTCGAGCGGGAAGGCATCGAGCGCGGCCACGTGCGGCTGGAACGGCGCGACCCGGTTCCAGGGGTTGTTGCAGAGGTAGTGCCCCAGGCCCTCGAGTTCGCGCCCTCGCCTCGACAGGTGGAGCGGACGGCCGTCGCCCCTCGATGCCCGCGAGCAAGCCGGGCGGCAGGCCTGGAGCAGGCGGTCGGGGAGTTGCCGCGAAACCCGCGTCCCCGAGCCGAGGATCGACTCGATGTAGCCCTCGGCCGTCAGTTGGAGATAGGCCCCCGAGGTCGTGTTGCGGGAGATCCCCAGCTCCTGCGCCAGTTGCCGGGTCGACGGCAGGCGCTCCCCCGGCTTGAGCCGCCCTTCGAGGATCGCCCGCCGCAACTCCTCCTGGAGCTGCCGGTAGAGCGGTTCGGGGCTCGACTCGTCGAGGGCGAGCGTCCCCAGATCGAAGCGCGGCGATCGCGGCATCCTTGGGCGGCCAGGCATCGTGAAGTGGCCTCATACCTTGTGCCCGGACTGGCTCTTTCCCTGGATCCAGTTTACGGTACGATTCCCGAGAAGACCAGGGGCGCTCCGATCTGAATCCGATCCGGGCAGGGCCCGGGACCAGTTGGTCCCGGGCGAACCTTGCGAAACCCGGCCCGACCCGGGAATGAAAAAGGGGAGACTTATGGCCAACATGAAGGGTGTCGAACCGAGCGAGGCCGGCTGGTTCACGCGGCTGATCTATCGGCTCGTGCAGCACAAGATGGGGAAGCTCACCGGCGCCAGACGCCTGGTCGAGCCGATCAAGGTCATGGGACACCACCCAGGGCTCCTCTGGGCGATGGGCCAGATGGAGATGGGGCAGGAAGCGGCGAAGAGCGTCGACGTGGGATTGAAGTCGCTGGCCTCGGTGAAGGTGGCGACGCTCGTCGGTTGCCACTTCTGCATCGACATCGGCACGGCCATCGCGACCCGCCAGGGCCTGACCCCGGAGAAGGTGGCCGACCTCGACGACTTCGAGGCCAGCCCCCACTTCAGCCGGGTCGAGAAGCTCGTGCTCCGCTACGCCGTCGCCATGAGCCAGACGCACGTCGAGATCCCCGAGGAATTGACCCGAGACCTCCAGCGCGAGTTCAGCCCGCGACAGCTCGTCGAGCTGACCTCGTCGATCGCCTGGGAGAACTACCGGGCCCGCTTCAACCAGTCATTCGGCCTCACCGCCGAAGGGTTCGCCGCCGGGATGGGCTGCCCCCTGCCCTCGCCCGCTAGGCCGCTGGCAACGGGCCATGCAAGCTGACCGCTTGACCGCGGAAATCTCGTAACGAGGTGAGCCGCCATCGAACCCGAAACGACGTCCGAATCCAGTCTCGGCCTCCCGGACCACCTCCGGCGTATCCGCCTCGCCGAGGAGGTGCGGCGAACGAGAGGGTCGTGATCTACGTCGGCCCGTTCGTTAGAGTAATGGAGGGGCGAACCGAACCACCCTGCGGCCTGGCGTGGAGATTGGATGATGGAGGAGACGTTGCCGGCGACATCTGCGCCGGGAGCGCTGACGAAGCTGGCGGAAACCATTGCGAACGTCCCGCGAGTCAACTTGCGCGACACCGAGCCGTTCACCGGCCCGGGGCCGATCGTCCGCCCCTCGTCGGCCGAGATGCCGAGCCCGACCGACCGCCCTGCCCGGCTCCAACTGCTGGGCGAGGTCGCCCGCGGCGGCATGGGGGTCATCATCAAGGGGCGCGACAGCGACCTCGGCCGCGACCTGGCCGTGAAGGTCCTGCTCGAGCAGCATCGCGAGAACCCCGACCTGATCCGCCGGTTCGTCGAGGAAGCCCAGATCTCCGGCCAGCTCCAGCACCCCGGCGTGGTCCCGGTCTACGAGTTGGGGACCCTCGCCGACCGCCGGCCCTATTTCGCCATGAAGCTGGTCAAGGGCCGCACCCTGGCTGCCCTGCTGGCGGAGAGGTCCGACCCGGCCGAAGACCTGCCGAGGCTCCTGGGAATCTTCGAGCAGGTCTGCTTGACGATGGCCTATGCCCACGTCCGAGGGGTCATCCATCGCGACCTGAAGCCTTCGAACATCATGGTCGGCAGCTTCGGCGAGGTCCAGGTGATGGACTGGGGCCTGGCCAAGGTCTTGCCGCAAGGAGGGGTCGCCGACGACGGCGAGGCCGGGCTCAGCGAGAATCCGACGTTGATCCAGACGGGCCGGTCGGGCGAGGACGCCGATCACTCCCAGGCGGGCTCGATCATGGGCACCCCCGCCTACATGCCGCCCGAGCAGGCCAGCGGCGACCTCGATCGCCTCGACGAGCGGGCCGACGTCTTCGCGCTGGGCTCGATCCTCTGCGAGATGTTGACCGGCAAGCCGGCATTCACGGGCCGATCCTCGGGCGAGATCCACCGCAAGGCCCTCCGGGGGGACCTGACCGAAGCCAACGACCGGCTCGACTCCTGCGCGGCCGACGCGGAGCTCGTCGGCCTGGCCCGCGAATGCCTGGCGAGCGAGCCCGAGGACCGGCCCCGGAACGCCGGCGAGGTCACCGAGCGATTCACCGCCTACCTGGCCGGCGTGCAAGAGCGCCTGCGGGCGGCCGAGATCGCACGGGTCGAGGCGCAGGCGAGGGCAGACGAAGAGGCCAAGTTGCGGAGCCTGGCCGACGCGCTGGCGCAGAAGGCGCAGGCGCACGCGGTCGAGGAAGGTCGGCGGCGACGGCTCCAGTTAGGGCTCGCCGCCTCGGTCCTGGCCCTCACCATCGTCGGCGGCCTGGCGACCGCGACCTACCTCCACCAGCGACAGGCGCGGGCCTCGCAGGTCGAGCTGGCGCTGAACGAGGCGACCCTGCTGCGCGACCAGGCGAGGGAAGCACCCGACGAGATCGGCCGCTGGCAGGCGACCGGCGAGGCGATCCGGCGCGTGGAGGTGGCCCTGGGGGATGACGGCAACGCGCTGGCCCGGCTACGGCTCGGCGATTTGCGTCGCGAGGTCGAGGCCGGCGCCTCGGCCGCCCGCCGCGACCGCGAATGGCTCGATGCTCTCGCGGAGATCCGCAGCGGACACCTGGGCGCCAGGCCGAGCGTGACGGACGTGGCCTATACCGAGGCCTTCCGTCGGGCCGGGATCGACGTCGACCTCCTGACCCCGGCCGAGGCCGTCGACCGCCTCCGGGCCCGGCCCGCCGCGGTGGTGCTCCAGGTTCTACCTTATCTCGATGGCTGGTCGCTCGTCCGCCGCAACGATAAACAACCGCTGGAGCGTTGGCGGCGCCCCCTGGACGTGGCCCGCGCCGCCGACTCCGACGCCTATCGCAACCGGCTCCGCGAGCTGGTCGAGCACCCGGACGGCAGGAATCAAGGCGAGGCCCTGCGGGCCCTGGTCCAGGATGAACACTTCACCAAACTCTCGCCCACCAGCGTCCTGCAGTTCGCCTCCGCGCTGAAGGAGGCCCGTCATCCGGCGGCGGTCGGGCTGCTCGTGTCGGCCGCGCAGCACTACCCGGACGACGTCTGGATCAACTACAGCCTGGCGGAGACCCTGGCCGAGTTGCCCGACCGGCGCGAGGAAGCCGTGCGTTACTATACGGCGGCCCGGGCGCTGCGACCCGAGTCGGCCCATAACCTGGCCCACCTACTCGAGCGGATGGGACGAGTCGACGAGGCGCTCGCCACCTTCCGGGCGCTGGTGAAGGTAAGGCCCACGGAAGCCCGGAACATCGGGTGCCTGGGCACGATGCTCCTGGGCCACGAGCATCGCGAGGAGGGGCTGAAGACGCTCGACCGGGCCATCGCCACGGCCCGCGAGGCGATCCGCCGCCGGCCCGGTGACGCCGGAGAACTCTACGTCCTCGGCTACTTGCTCGCCGCCAGGGAAGACCCGGATGGGGCCATCGCCGCCTACCGCGATGCCCTCCGGTTCGACCCCGGCCACACGGGCGCCGTGACCGATCTGGTGACCATGCTGAAGAACCGGGGCGATCAGGATGGCGTCATCGCCGTCCTTCGACCGGCGATCCGGGTCAGGCCCGACGACGACTGGTCACACCAGGCTCTGAGTGCGGCGCTCCAGGCGAAAGGCGACCACGACGGCGCCATCGCCGAGATCCGCGAGGCGCTCCGGCTCAACCCCGACGAACAGGCCTACCGCACGCGACTCGACGCATTGCTCAAGCCGCAGAAGGATTGACGAGGCCGTCGCCTGAGTGAGGGCTTCGACCCGACCTGACGCCTGACCTCAGCACTCTTCCGGCTCGCGGACCTTCGCCGGGAACAGGAGCCTCGCGCCGAGGCCGCCGAGGAGACCGAAGACGAGGCTGAGCACGGCGTTCGTCGCCCCGAAGACGGCCACGGCCAGCGCCTCGATCTCGGCATCACGCCCCCCCTGCCATCCGCACGTGATCTTCCGAAAGCGAGATCCGACTCGCGAGGAATTCCAGGTTACACTTGCATCTCCCGCCTTGGACCGGTTCGCGGGGATATTCGGTAACGGGAGGTTGGGCCTTGGGCAGACTCACTCGCCTTGACGGTTGGGCTCGCGGCATCAGGTCCTTCGTCGAGTCCCCGATCACGGATCTCGTGAAGGGGTTGAGCCTGATGGTGATCGGCGTCGCCGATCTGTCGCGGACATTCCGGGAAGACTTCGCGCATGGTCGGCTCCGCGTGGGCCACGGCCTCATCATCATCGGCTTCTTCGGGGTCCTCTCCGCCCTGCCGCATCTCATCGAGGCCCTGCAGGCGAGCACGCGATACCTGGATTATCGCGAGGAGAAGAAAGAAGAGAGAGCCCTCGAGGAGAGTTAGCCACCTTGCCTCTCCTCCGGTGCGATCCTCATAAGAGGAGTCGGGCCGACGGAGCCTCGGCATTCCGACGCGGATCACCTCGAGCCGGACCATTCGACATGGACAATGAGTCGACGATCGTGGGCTGCCCCGTCTGCGGGCAGCGGCTCCGGATACCCGCCCGCCAGGGAGATTTCGTCTACACGTGCCCGGCCTGCCGCTCGCGCTGGGAAGGCTCGCCGCCGGCGGCGATCACGCACTTCGAGCCCGATCCGAAGCGAAGGGCCCCGCTCGAACCTTGCATCGAGGCGGGCGAGGATTCGATCAAGGCTGCCCTCCCAGGCTCCGACTGGCCGAGCAACATCCTCTCGCTCAGGACGGTCGTCTACGGCAGCGGGAGGATCGCCCGCGAGGGGGACGAGGTCCGGCACGACGTCGACCCGGAGGAACTGGCGCTCTGCCGTCGACTGGCGAGCGAGGCCCGCGGGCTCCTCGACGGGAAGGTCAATGCCGGGCTCGGCAGCGAGGCCGACATGACTTTCGCCCCGTTCTGGATCGCCGCCAATCGCGGGGCTTCGGCCGCCTCGAAGATCGACGAAGCGATCATCCGCGCGGGGTTCGGCGAGACGATCTATCCGCCGGCACGCATCGGCATCCAGCCCCTGGAGGAAGGGGCGAAGTGGTGGTCGGCCGTGCTGATGGTCGGCGAGGAGATCGCCGAGATCGAGGCGATGTCCGATGAAGTCGAAAGCGATGACCCGATAGCTCCTTCCGAGCCATTCGTGTCCACCTGGTGTGGCCTCACCCACTGGTTCCGCGACCAGCCCGAGTTCGTGGACGCGGCCTTCGTGGCGATCGGCGATTACGATCACCTCGTTCGCCTGGACTGGGAGGGGAACTACTTGCCGGCAGGCGCGGTCGGGACGCCCAGCAATTATCCAAAGTTCTTCCTGGGGCTGACCCGTCGAGGCAGCCTGGCGGGCATCTCCACGTACGTCGTGCAAACCTGAGGCGACGAGGCGCGGGGTCAGGCAAGAGTCCGAAGCGGACCCTGGGGGGTTCCGGCTTCGAGCGGGGTCGATCGGGCGACGGTTTCGAACGCTTGCCTTCAAACCCGGACTGGCCTGGTGCAGACGAGAGGTCGACGCCGATGCCCCTCGACTCGTCGAAGGCCATCGGTCTCAGCAAGCGGGAAGCGCCGATCGAGCGCTCACGAGGTGGGGCGGTGGAACCGGATCCGGAGGGTTGGATCCACCCGCGCTCACTCCCGCATGCTGCGGCTTCCGGTATCCAGCGGAAGGACCGAACGTCAGGCCTTCTTGGCGGCGGCCTTCTTCTTCGGGGCGGCCTTCTTGGCGGGCGCGGGCGCGGCGGCCACGGGCTCGGGGGCGGCGATCGGTTCCGGCGCGACGACGGGGGCCGCGGCTTCGACCACCGGGGCGGCGGCTTCCTTCTTCGGCTTCGGGGCGGCCGGCTTGGCCTTCACCTTGGTCACGGTCGCGGGCTTGGCGACGACCTCGGCCTTGGCCTTGGGCGCGGCTTCCTTCTTCGGGGCGGCCTTCTTGGCGGCCGGCTTCGCGACCTTGACCTCGACGGCGGGCGCGGGGGCGGCGGCCTTGACGGCCTCGGCCTTCTTCGCGGCCGGCTTGGCGGCGGGGGCGGCGGGCTTGGCAGCAACCTTTTTCGCGGCCGGCTTGGCGGCGGCGGTCTTCGCGGGCTTGGCAACGGACATGGGGTCGATCCTTTCAACGGGAAAGCGACGAGACATGATTGGCCCGATCGAGCCCGATAGCGGGACCGCCAGAACTGGCGGGGGCCCCGCGCATCGTTCGTCGGCGAGAGCGTACCCAGCACCCTGACTGATAAACCAGCATGATAACACGTCTGGGGACGACCTGTGTTGGCTACCCCCGGAGAGGCGGTTGGTGGGGTTGCAGCACGCTCCCGACGACCTCGAATTCAAGCGGGAACAGGATAAATTTATGGTGATCTCGAAATCAGAGCAAGAGGTGTAATCGGCTGGATTTCCTGAATTTTTGAGCCCGGTTGAAAAATCCGACATCTCCCCCCTCGGATGGGCCCGATCAAGCCGTCTACATCCCCTCAGGCCACCTCCCGCGGCCCCCTGTCTCCGGGCGCGGGGCCAGCCCGAAGGCCCTCTCCCTCGCCGCGAAACGCAAGGTCGAGACGCCCCCCCGGCCTCTCCCCGCCGGCCCCCTCGAAA
This sequence comes from Singulisphaera chitinilytica, assembly GCF_049331405.1. Taxonomy (NCBI): domain Bacteria; kingdom Pseudomonadati; phylum Planctomycetota; class Planctomycetia; order Isosphaerales; family Isosphaeraceae; genus Singulisphaera; species Singulisphaera chitinilytica. The sequence goes on along the minus strand of NZ_CP186274.1, from coordinate 1,239,600 downwards.
TCGAGGAGCTCTTTGAGCCTTCGATATAAACATTCGTTATGAGCGGTCCGACGACACGAGCGGTAGACCCGCTCCATCGGCCCTCCCCGATCTCCGGGGGTCGATCCCGGGGCTCGATCATCGCGAGACGACCGGAGGCGCCGGCAACGCGCCTCGGCTCCGCGCTCTTTCAGAAAATTTCGGGAACTCGAGCCCGGCATCTGGAGCGATAATTCCGCGATTCCTCATGTCTTTGCGAGGAATCATCCCCTTGCACGACGCAGGGGCCCCTCGCCGAAGTCGCGGAGGGGCTTCGAAATGCAAACTCCTCCCGCCGGGATCGAGGATCCGGGCGGGAGGAGCGTCGTGGTTTCGAGGCGGGCCGGGAGGCCCTCAGGCCGGCCGCATGGGCATCACTCGCCCGCGGCGGCCTTGGCCTTGGAGACCGGGACCAGGACCGCGTGAAGGACGCTCTTGTCCTCGTCGTCCTGGACGAAGGCGACGACGCTGACGTTCTCGAGCGAGACCGAGGGGAGCGGGGCCGAGAACGACGAGCCGTTCTCCTTGGTGAAGTCGCTCAGGTACGTCTCGATGGTCTTGCGGACAGAGGCGAGGCTGACGGTCTGCTCGAACTTGGCCTCGCCACCCTCGAAGGCCTTGCCGACCGGGCCGCCCGGCATCGAGCGGACGATGTGGTGGTGGAACCGCACCTTGTTGCGGCCGGGGTAGCGGACCTGCTCCTCGATCAGGGCGAGCCGGAGCTTCAGCTTCGACTCCTTCTTGCCCTTGGCATCGCCCGCGGTGGCCTCGGCCTTGGCGGTGGCCTTGATCTTCAGCTCTTCGCCTTCCTGCTCGACCTTGAGGTCGATGTCGGCCTTCTTCTTTTCCTTCAGGAGGCCGCCGATGACCTGGAGGAAGTCGTCGTACTTGCCCTTGGACATCGACAGGTCGCCGCCGCCGCCGGCCTCGGCCTTGCCGTTGAAGAAGGTGGACGGGGTCCCCTGGATTTCGGGGTAATACTCGGAGCGGGCGATCGCGTCGCTATTGGTGAGGGGGTCGGGGCCGGGGATGTGCAGGTGGTACTGGAGCGTGACGACCTCGGTAGGCTTGTAGGCGAGGTTCACCGCGTCGAAGGCGACGTCGGCGGCCACGCATGGGGGGCACTCGGAGCCGGTGAACAGCTCGAGCAGGACGACCCGGTCCCCTTCCTTGCGGCCGGCGAAGGCCTCGGGCTTGAACGGCGGGTGGGTCTTGTGATACTCCTCGTCGAGCCGGGCGTCATAGGCGAGCACCTTGGCCTCGGCCTCGGCCGTCATCTCCTTGTTGCCCGCGAGCTTGGCCGCGGCGGCGATCCCCTGCCAGAGGTCGGCCCTGGTCTCGGTCGACGCCTCGGGCTCAAGCGCCTTCTCGGCCTTGAGCCCCACCTCGAGGGCGAGGGCCGCGTTGGCCTTCTGCCCCGCCAGGGCCTTCAAGGCGACGGCCTGGGCCTCGGCTTCGAAGCGTTCTCCGTAGGGCTTGGCGTTCTCGACGAGCGTGTCGACGAACTCCTTGACGGTCTTCTCAGAGAGGCCGGCCGCCTCGGCGAGCCCGAGGATGTCGGCGTAGACCATCGCGAGCTTGGGGCTGTTCCCTTCCTTCTCGAGGATCTTGGTGAGCAGCTTGACCTTCGCCTTGGGGTCCTTCTGCTGCCGGCTCTCCATGTAATCCTTGATGGCGGCCGAGCCCTCATTGGGGTTGGGCGTGATCACCTTGACGTCGGTCTTGTCCAGGCGGGCGGCCGTGATGTTGCCCCGGAAATCCATGGTCCCATAGATATTCCCGTCCTTGCCGACCTTCCCCTTGAGCTGGAAGTCCATCATCCCGAGCTTGAGGTCGACGGTGACCTTGCCGTCCTTGACCTCGGCCCCCTTCGCGGCGGCCGGCACCTGGGCGGGGAGGGCCGAGCCGACGATCGCCGTCTCATACTTGGAGTCGTGCTTCTTGATCTCGAGCAGGACGACCTCCGACTCGCGCAGGGGCGAGATCAGCAAGAGCTTCCAACGCCCCTCGAGATTGGGTTCGTCGGCGGCCTTCGCGGGGGCATACGCCGCCCCGATGAGGCCGATTGTCAGGAACGTCGCCAGGACTCGTGATGTTCGGGCTCGCATGAAGAGCACCTTCTCCAAAGATTTCCCATCTGGGATCGTTCCGACCGACGGCCGTGAAGAGCGACCCAGCACTCTGTTCCTCGTCAAGATAGTTGTGGCTAACCTGTGTCGCAAGGAGCGGCCCTCAACACAAGGGGCTCGCGACGCGAAAGGCCCGTCGCCCGGGGGCTGCCCGAGGGGCTTGGCCCGCGCGAAGGCGCCCGACCGTCAAGGCCTGCGCGGTCGACGCGCCGGGGATCGGCGTCACATACCTCCGGATTGTTTCGTGGGATTGACTCATGGGTAGCAGTCAGCCCTGGCTCATGCGGGTAGAATCGTGGTGGGGATGCGGCCGATCCGGCTCGACTCGGGGGTAAGCACCATGAAGCTGCGAGGATCTCTCCGGGCTTTCGCGACGGCCGGCCTCGTCGCGCTGCTGCTGGGCGGCTCGGCGCCTGGAGTCGCCAGGGATCAGGCCCCGCTCCCGCCGCTGAATCAGAAGGTCCTCGACTTCTCCAAGGATCACCTCGGCAAGAAGGTCGGCGACGGCAGTTGCGTCACCCTGGCGGTCAAGGCCCTGGCCGAGGCCGGCGCCTATCAGTTCCCGCTGAGCCGGAGGGACGGGGACTACGTCTGGGGGGAGCCGGTCGCCAGCTTCCGCGACGCCCTGCCCGGCGATATCCTCCAGTTCCGCGACGCGGTCTTCCAGGGGAAGAAGCGGTATCGGGGCGGGCGCTGGGAGACCTGGCACCACTCCTACCCTCATCACACGGCGGTCGTTTCCAAGGTCAGCGACGAGGGGAAGACGGTCCTGATCCTCCACCAGAACATCGGCAGGGCCGAAACCGACGACGAAGCCAAGAAGACCGTCAAGGAATGGACGCTCAAGCCGGACTCCCTCCAAAAAGGGGGGTGGGTCCGGATTTACCGCCCAGTAGCTGCGAATGACGTGCCCAATTCGCCGAGGCCACGTTAGATAGGCGAACTCGGACGCGGGTCCGCCCCCCACGGATCCTGCCCGCTCGTGCGGGGCTGCGACGGACCTCCAAGGTCGACCCGCAGGGCAATACGCCCGGACGGCCCGACCCCTTTGGCATCAAATTGAGGTGGATGATGAGTCATGTCGTGCTGCCGAATATGGCCCAGGTCGTTTCCGAGCCCGTGCGCTGGCTCTGGGAAGGGCGAATCCCACTCGGCAAGGTGACGCTGCTCGAAGGGGATCCGGGCATCGGCAAGTCGACGCTCGCCCTCGACCTCGCCGCCAAGGTCAGCCAGGGGGCGCAGATGCCCTACTCCAAGGCGGGGCCGAGCGGGGCGTCGGACGTCGTCCTCTTCAGCGGCGACGACGACCTCGGCGACACCGTCCGCCCCCGCCTCGAGGCCGCGAACGCCGACCTGACCCGCATCAGGCCGATCGACCGCGAGGTCAAGCTGACCGACGTCGAGGCCATCCGCCCCGCATTGATCATCCTCGACCCCCTCTCCAGCTACTTCTGCCTCGCCTGCGAGCAGACCCCCCGCGACCTCATGCAGAGCATCGCCAGGCTCGCCCGCGACTCCGACGCCGCCGTCCTCGTCGTGCAGAGCCTCCCCAGCCGCGAGGATTCGGAGTGGGCGCGCGAGATCTACTCGGTCGCGCGCTCGGTCCTCACCATCACCACCATCGGGCTCAGCGGCAGGCGCCTCGCCGTCTCCAAGTCGAACCTCCGCTCGACATCCGAGGTCCTCCCACTGGTCTACCACCACGACGGCCGGGATGAAGTCCTCCGGATCATCGGATGGTCGGACGGACGCTGACACTTGGGTGTCGGCTCACAAACCCCGTTCACAACTCATCGAATTTTCGCGATAACGATTCGACCGAAAGAGACGTCCTTTCTCCTTTCCAGAGAAAGACTTGAGTGGATTTTCGTGCCCACGTTCCCGTCTTCTAGACGACCGGTCTAATAGAATTTCGTGTCGGCGGCTTGATCTTCTAGACGACCGGTCTAATATTCTGTCGTGACGATTGATCGCGGTGGATCAACCCATTGCGTTGGCCCACGGCCGTCATGTTTGGGGGTTGGTGTGATGAGTAAGGAAAAGACGAAGATCACCCTGCTCGAGGCCGGGAAGAAAGTCTTCCTGGAGAAGGGGTATAACAACGCCGGCATCGAGGCGATCTTGCAGACCGCCGGGGTGCCCAAGGGTTCGTTCTACTACTACTTCGAGAGCAAGGAAGACTTCGGGCTCCAGGTCATCAACCACTTCGCGGCGATCTATCAGGCCAACATCGAACAATTCCTCGACGACGAGGCCCTGGGCCCGCTCGAAAGGCTTCGCCGCTATTTCGAGTCGACGGTCGAACGTCTCGAGTCTCAGCAGTGTCGTAACGGTTGTCTCGTGGGGAACCTGAGCCAGGAGATGGCCGCCCAGAGCGAGGTCTTCCGGGCCCGCCTCGAGGAGATCTTCCAGGGGTGGGTCAACCGCTACGCCGAGGTCCTCGACCTCGCCCAGCGCTCCGGCGAGATTCCGCCCCACCTCGACGTCCACGAGCTCGCCGAGTTCTGGCTGAATAGCTGGCAGGGGGCCACCCTCCGTGCCAAGGCGACCCGGAGCACGGGCCCGCTCAGGACGTTCCTGAACATCATGTTTGGCTATATCCTCCAGGTCCAGGCCTGAGTTAGGCCGTGGGACGGGGCAAGGATGCCTCCCTGGAAAAGTGACTAGTAGACCGGTCGAATTCGGCTCTCGAATCCTTCGGATTGGGGACCGATGATGTTTCCTTTGCTCGTTCGGGGAAAGGACGACGAATCATGGCCACTGCTGACGCGTTATTGGATTCCGCTCTCGACCGATCCCCGTCCGTAGGTGTGTCTTCGAAGCGCCTGGATGCGACGGCCAAATCGAACCTCGACCGGCTCTATCGCCGAGGGGTCTCGGCCGAGATCCTCGCCGAGCAGTTCGGCGTCTCCGTCGCCAGGGTCGAGCGCGTCGCCAATGAGATGAGGGCGCGTAGGCTGCTCGAGCAGAAGCTCGAGTTCATGTTCGACGCGAGCTTCGAGGCGGCCGGTGCCGAAGTCTTGATTCTGGCCCCCGTACCGGGCACGCCCGATGGTAAGGCGCCTCGTCGCAGCAAGCCGCCCGAGGGGCTGCCCCCCTACCTGGCGAGCCTCTACGACGTCCCGCTCTTATCCCGCGAGCAGGAAGCCCACCTGTTCCGGAAGATGAACTACCTAAAATATCGGGCCAACCTGCTCCGGACGGCCCTCGACCCGGCCCGCGCCAAGGCGGCCGACATCAACGAGATCGAGCGGCTCCAGGCCGAAGGGCTCGCGATCAAGAACCAGCTCATCCGGGCCAACCTGCGGCTGGTCGTCTCGATCGCCAAGAAGCATCTGGGGACGGCGAACAACTTCTTCGAGCTGGTCAGCGACGGCAACATGTCGCTGATCCGTGCCGTCGAGAAGTTCGACTACTCCCGCGGCAATAAGTTCAGCACCTACGCGAGCTGGGCGATCATGCGGAACTTCATCCGCTCGATCCCCGAAGAGAAGCATCGCCGCGATCGGTTCGTCACCGGCCACGAGGAGATGTTCGAGGCCGCCGCCGACACCAGGACGGACGAGCACGAATACGAGTCGGCCCAGAAGCGCAACCAGGCGGCCGTGAAGGGCCTCCTGAGCAAGCTGAGCGATCGCGAACGCAAGATCATCGCCAGCCGCTACGGCCTCGAAGGGGCCGTCGAGCAGACCCTCGAGCAGCTCGGACAAGAACTCGGCGTGACGAAGGAGCGCGTCCGCCAGATCGAGTCGCGGGCCCAGGAGAAGCTCCGCAAGTTCGCGATGGAAGACCGGCTCGAACTGCCCATGATGTGAACCCAGATCGGATCGCAACGATTCAAGCCAACGACGGATCGGCCCTCGACAGCGGGGTCCGATCCGTTTCTTTTTGGTTCGAGGCAAGCGAACTCTGCTCGACCGCGCCCCGATTTTTCGAGCCCTCCGGTTGTGAGACAATCGGCGAGGCCTGGGCCGGCGATCGGCAGGGGTTGCGCCGGCCCTTCGAGATCCCATTCCGCCAACAGCGGCCTTTGAGTCGTAGGGATACCCTCATGCGAGCCTTCCGCATCCACGATTTCGGCGGCGCCGACGGCCTGCGCCTGGACGACGTCGCCAAACCGGAGCCCGGCCACGGCCAGGTGCTCGTCCGCGTCCGGGCCGCGTCGCTCAACTATCGCGACCTGCTCGTCGCGAAGGGGCTGTACAACCCGAAGCTCCCGCTGCCGATCGTGCCCCTCTCCGACGCGGCGGGCGAGGTCGAGGCGGTCGGCCCGGGAGTCACGAACGTCAAGGTGGGGGACCGCGTCGCCGGCATTTTCATGCAAGGCTGGATCTCGGGGGGACTGACCGACGCCGCGGCCAGGACGGCACTCGGCGGCGCGATCCCGGGGGTGCTCGCCGAGTCGGTCGTCCTCGACGCGAATGGCGTCGTGAAGATCCCGGAGCACCTCAGCTTCGAGGAGGGGGCCACCCTCCCCTGCGCGGCGGTCACGGCCTGGCACGCGATCTTCGAGAACGGGACCCCCAAGGCGGGCGACACCGTCCTCGTGCAAGGTACGGGGGGCGTCTCCCTCTTCGCGCTCCAGTTCGCGAGGATCGCCGGAGTCCGGGTGATCGCCACGTCGAGCAGCGACGAGAAGCTGGCGCGAGTCAAGGAGATGGGGGCCGCAGACCTCATCAATTACAAGACGACCCCCGACTGGGACAAGGCCGCGCGAAAGCTGACCGATGGCGTCGGGGTCGACCACGTCGTCGAGGTCGGCGGCTCGGGCACGCTGCCGAAATCCCTCGGCGCCGTGGCCAGCGGCGGCCGGATCAGCATGATCGGCGTCCTCTCGGGGGGCGGCGGCGAGATCGGCCTCTTCCCCGTCTTGATGAAGGCGATCCGCATCCAGGGGATCTACGTCGGCTCGCGCGCGATGTTCGAGGCGATGAACCGCGCGATCACCTACCACAAGATCCGCCCCGTCATCGACAGGGTCTTCCCGTTCGAGGAGGCCCCCGCCGCACTGCGACACATGGAGAGCGGCTCGCACTTCGGCAAGATCGTGATCAAGGGCGCCTGACGAGAGTATCGGGCGCGATGACGGAGGCTCGCGTGCGGGCATTCGCACGCGAACCTCCATTGCTCATCGGCATATCGAGATTCATGCGTCCGTCGGATCAATACTCGGAGGCATCGCCCATATCGGCCGCGATGGCCATGCCCAGCGCGACGCCGATCGGGATCAGGACGAGCACGGTCCCGATCAAGGCGGCCACCCAGGGACGCCCGTTGCGGATCGGCCCGATCCGCGTGATCCAGAGCAGGAGCGGGGCGATCGCCACGAGCGCCACTCCGGCCTGCGCCGCCTGGGCGTAGACGTGGCCTTCGAGCAGGAGTGACGCGATCGTCACGGCGATGACGGGGATCGTCCCCCTCGCGACGTTGATCGGCGAGTTCCGCCTGGAGACGAGCCAGGCGCCGAGGAGGGCCGAGGCCAGCGCCCCGCCGAGCCGACCGAGCACCATGCTCCCCGAGAGCAGCAGCACCGCCCCCGCGCCCCCGACCCAGGCCAGCAGGGGGACCATCAGCGCGGACCCTTTGAGCCGAGCCGCGAGGGCCTCGAGGTTGATCCAGGCCACCAGCACGATGGCGCCGAGGGCCGCGAGCCAGAGGTTGGCCTCGCGAGTGCCCCAGGTCTCCTGGATCGCGGGGCCGAGCATCACGAGCAGGACCGCCAGCGTGAAGATCAGGCCGTTCTCGCCGCGGACCCAGCGCGGGGTCGGCCTGGCGGCCTCGAAGATCCCGAGCACGATCGCCCCCGCCACGAGCCAGGGGATGCGGTCGGTCACATCCGACGACGGCCAGGCGATCGCGAAATGCCCGGCCAGATACCCGAGCCCGACCGCCGGCGGGAGCCCCCAGTCATACGCGGGGGGCGTCTCGCCCCGTCGCGAGATCAGGTGGCTCGCGAACAACACGAAGGCCGCCACGAGTGCGGGACCGACCACGCCGAACAGGACCGACGTCAGCACCATCATCATCGACAGGCCCTCCCGGGACCGAAGCACGACCACGAGCACCAAAGAGCCAGCGAAGCCGGCCGGGACGGAAAGGGCGTACGCGTCCCATCCCCACCCCGCCCCCGGCAACAAGGTCAGCGCGAGCCTCGGTCAACATTATGGGAGTCAGCCCAAGGGTCTCGATCGATCGTCGAGGCCCGGCGCGGGACTACGAACCCTTGGGCCGCCTCGCCTTCACCAGCAACCGATTCAGCTCGTCCAGCTCCTCCACGGAGAGGTGGCCGAGCTGCCTCTGATGCAGATCTCTCACGGGCTCGTCGAGCCCCCCCAGCAAGGTCAGGCCCGCCTCCGTGATCCGGACGAGGACGACCCGCCGGTCCTCCTGCGTCCGGCAACGCTCCACCAGCCCCGCCGACTCCAGCCGGTCGACCAGCCGCGTGATATCCGGAAGGTGCGAGATCATCCGGCTCGCCACCTCCAGGCAGGGCAGCTCCGTCCCGGCCCCGCGCAGGATCCGCAGCACGTTGTACTGCGCGTGCGTCACCCCGCGCTGCTTGAACAGGCGCGAGAACTCCGACTCGAGGATGTCCGCCGTCCTCGCCAGGTTGAGGTAGACCTCCTGCTGGGGAGACTCGAACGGATCGCGCTTCTTGATCTCGTCCCCCAGCTCGCTGCGGACCGAGACCGAATCATCTGAAGGTTCGCTGCTCATGGATTCAAACTATCGCACGACAATATTTGTGTCAACAATCATCGTCGATTACGATGATACGGAGTCACGTCCCCGGGCTACAATACGTTGAATCGCACGGGCGAGGTGAATCCGGTCGGAGCCGATCGGGACTCGCCCCGGAGATTTCGGCGAGCGGGAATCCGGGGCGAGGGTCGATCGATGGCAGGGCGGCATGACTCCACGCGAGCGAAGATCCGTCGGGCGCTGGTCCAGCGCATCCTGGACGGGACGTACCAGCCGGGCGACCGCCTCGTGGAATTGCAGATCGCCGGCGAGTTCCGCTCGAGCCAGGGGCCGGTCCGCGAGGCCCTGCGAGAGCTGGAGGCGCTCCGCCTGGTCGAGTCGGTGACGTACCGGGGCACGCGAGTCCGGGGCATCAGCGAGCCCGAGATGTGCGAATCCACGCACGTGCGCGGGGTCCTGGAGGAGGAGGCCGCGAAGCTCGGCGCCGAAGCGTTGGCCAAGGACATCGGCCCGCTCCGCGAGCAGCTCGAGGGGATCCGCAAGGCGGCGAGGAAGCACGACCTCGACGCCTACGCCGAGCAGAACATGGAGTTCCACCGGACGGTGGTGAAGGCCTCGGGCAACTCGGTCCTCCTGCGGCTCTGGGATTCCTTGATGCTCGAGGTCCGCGTGCGAGTCGGCCTGAACCAGCGCTCGTTCAACCTTGAGGCCGTCGCCGAATCCCACGCGCCGATCGTCGAGGCCCTCGCGCGGGGCGACGGAGTCGAGGCCGGCCGCCTCCTGCGCGCCCACGCCGGCTGCTTCTCCGCCCCCGACCGCATCCCGCCCGAGTACCTCGCCGAGCCGGCCGCGGCCCCTGCCCCCTTCACCGCCGAGCCGAGTAACCCCTCGGCCAGAACCGCCTGAGGCGGTGCAACGGGTCAAACCTTTAAGTCTCCTTGCTGCGGCGGAGGGATGCGGAGGTCGTGAATGATCTCCGCCGGGGGATCCTGGACGGGGATGGAGATCTCGATGGGTTTCACCCCCTTCGGCCCCTGGAGGCGATAGTCGCCGGGGCCGAGCAAGAACTCGTAAGTGCCGTCCTTCTCGGTCTGCTTCCAGAAGTGTAGCATGACGTGGCGCGGGATGCGATCTTCCTTGCGTCGGAGTTCCTCGGGGATCTCCCCCCGATCGACACTCACCGTCACGAAGGCCTCCGGGACGGGTCGACCGTCCCGGCCGATCGTAAGCCGACCGCGCAGCTGGGTTCCTCGCCCGACGACGAAATCCAGTCCGTCCACCGGCTTCCCGGCCCGGAGCACGACTCCGGCCTTGTACGGGGCCGCCAACCCATCTCCGCTCGCCGTGATGACGTACGACTGCTCGGAACAGGCCCGCAACCGATAACGCCCTTCGGCATCGGTCCTGGAGTTGCCGTCTAACCCGATAGTCCCCGAACCTCGCGCGTAGGCCCAGACCATGATCCCCGCCGCGGGCCGGCCGTCGGCATGGGTGACGCGACCCGAGAGTTCCTCGACCGGGAGCTGCGTGAGGACGAGTTCATCCACGGGATTCTCCGGGTCGAATCGGGTCTCATGCTCGGCCTGGTGCCAGTCCTCGGATCGGGTTCGGAACCCGAGAGGACCATGCAAGGCCTCCGGCAGCCAGTCGATGACCGCAACCCCATCCTCCTGCGTTATCGGCCTGGATCCCCAAGGGATCGCGTTGATCATTCCCAGCTCATAGCCTGCCTTCTGAATCACCGAGGGCGAGACCCTGATGCCGGCGACCGGCTTGCCCGCGAGGTCGACCGCCTTGATCCGCAGTCGACGAGCCCCGTCGAGCTTGAGTGTCAGTGTTTCCGGCACCGGCCTGAGAGGCCCTCTCGGTGCTTGCCTGAACCCGGCATAGTCGAAGCCTACCCCCGACTTCCAAGCCGAGACCCACCACACCGGAATCGAATCCTCCCATTTCTCGGCGTCGGCCGGGATCTTGATCCTCCACCAGCCCTCCGCGTCGGTCATGCCCTCGGCGATTTCGGTCCCCGGCACGATGAAGGCGAGAGAAGCCCCGGCCACCGGCTTCCCGCCTCGATCCTTGACCTGGACGGCCAGGGACTTCGGGGCCTTGAGGACGATGCGAACCGGCTCCGACCTCTTCTGAATAAAGGCGAGAAAGCCGAGCCGTCCATCGGCGGCTTCCGCCTTGAGACGACCGAAGATTCTCCCATCCATCATCAATTCCATGGCGATGGCAAACGTGCCATCATCCCCGGTCGTCGCCAGGTCGGTGCCGTCCATCTCCACGTGCCTGGAGCTGACACGGACACCGCCGACGGGCTTGCCCTCTTCATCGACGACGATCCCCTTGAGGGATGTCATTTCCAGGGCGACCGCGGCCGACGCCGAGATCTCGAACGCGAGCATCATCAGTATGCAGAACCGGACGGACAGCCAGAGCGCACGCCCCATCATGGACCCACGACCCACGCCGTTGCCACGTTGCATCGATTCCTCCAGACGACGAGCAAGCCTGCTCGTCTCGTCGGCCCGCCGCCCGTTGCCAGGTCGGAAACGCCAATTGACGCTTCAATGGAGAGAGATGGAAGCGTGGGGGGATCTTCAGGATATCATGATCTCGCGAGGAAGCGACGCCTTAGTGACACTGCTCCTTGTCCAAGGATCGAGATGATTTATCACGACGTGGGTCGTCTGGGGAAATTTTGTGTTCAAATGACGACGAGCCCCGAAACAACGGCCGAGGGAGAATGACGATGCGTCGGATCGCCGGATACCCTCTCTGGCTGGGGCATGCGGGGGATGGGCGGGATCTGCGGGCGATCCACGAGGCGGGAATCGAGGCGGTCGTCGACCTCGCAGCGAATGAGCCGCCGGCTGTGCTGTCGAGGGATCTGATCTACCTGCGTTTCCCGCTGGCCGACGGGCCGGGAAATCCCCCCTGGCTCGTCCGCCTGGCGGTCGAGTCGGTCGCGAAGTTGCTCGCATCGGGAACACCGACGCTCGTCTGTTGCAGCGAGGGGTTGAGCCGATCTCCCTGCATCGCCGCCGCCGCGATTGACCACCTCAATCCGGGTGAGACTCCTCAAGGGCTTGCCAGAATCGCCGGTGCCGGGATCGCCGATGCCTCGCCCCTCCTCTGGGCGGAAGTCGTCCGCATCACGGCGAATCAGGATAAAATGATCGATTGAGATCATTCATGATGGAGAAGCTCTCTGTCATGCGGTGGATACTCACGTTCTCAAAATTGACGACGACAACCCTCAGAAACGAAACAAGCCGGCACTCGCACGCGGGTGGCATGCGGGCCGGCAGGTGGTTCGTTGCGAAGATGTAAGGGTCGTCTCGCCCGCGGTCAGGCGGCGAGGCGAACCGTCATCGAAACCGCGGAGAGACAGCGCGGAAGGCCAATGGCGGCCGCCTTCACGGGGATGGCCTTCTTGGGTTCGTCCGGCTTCGCGTCCTTCGGCTCCTTGGCCAGCTCGGTCGGTGTGCCTGGCTCGGCGGCCTTGGCTTTGTCCTTATCTTTATCCGACTCGCCGTCCTTCTTCTTGGCGCCGGCGTCGGCGAGCTTCTTGGCCGAACCGTCGCGGATCGGCGTATTCGGGTCGATGTAGGCGGAGGGGTTCCAGACAGCCTGATCGGTATATTCGCCCGGCTTGCGGACGACGTGCTCGGTCGGCGCCGTCTTCTTGTAGACGATCCGGCATTCCTTGATCTTGAGCGTGTCCGCCTGGGTGCGGCTGGACGTGCGCCCGATCTTGCCCAGGGAGAGGATCTTGCTCGCGTCGGAGGTGGCGAGCTCGGCCGCGTTCGTGCCGTTGATCGTCAGCGTACGCGAGCCTTCCTCGACCTCCTCGGCGCGTACGATCTCGTACCCCGAGGGGAAGTGCTTCGACATCAATTCCTCGGCATGCTGCCGGTAATAGGTCGGCCAGCGGGACGTGTTCTCCGGCAGCCCGATGACTCCGGATTGGCCATCCTGGTACACGTATCGGACCTGTCCCGTCCCCGCACAACCGAGGGCCCCGGTGCTCAGGGCCACGAAAATCATGCCCATCCTAAGATCGCCAAGCATCGCTACCACCTCTTTGGAAGGCGGCCGTCTCCTGAGGCTCGACCTTCCACGGCTCGTGATGGCGCTCGACCGCATCCCTGCGGGGAGGCCGGACTCGGCGCGAAACTCAGTGGTGGAGATTCAAGGGTGTGTTATCGAGGTGTTCGGCGGGGTTGCACTTTAATTATTGTGGCAAGATGAATGCCAAAACAAGGGGCCAACGCGAAAGTCCGTCATGATCCGACCCCATGCGAGGGGCAGTCCCCTCGTGCGCAGGCCCTTGCGAGTTGTTTTCGGCCTCCCTACAGTAGGGCGCCTCTCCGGGCGCATCCGCCCGAATGAGCGGCAAAGCCCTTTCGCCTCGCGGCGAATTGTAGAAATCACCTAAAGATGAGACGGAGGTCGCGATGACACCCGACCCGGAGACGAATCGCCTCCTGTCGGCCGAGGACCATGCGCAACTCGCCCGCGTGGTCATGAGAAGGCAAGCGGCCTTGAGCCTCAGGGTGGCCGCGGTCTTCCTGACGCTGCTGCTGGGCCTGCCGCTGGTCAATGCCTTCTGGCCCGAGCTGGCGAATCGGCCGGTGCTCGGGTTCACGGCGACCTGGCTCTTCCTGGGCGTGCTCTCCTTCCCGGTCACGGTCCTGCTCTCCGCCTATTTCGTCAGGGCCTCGAACCGCATCGAGGCCTCGTGCCAGGACTGGCGCGACTTCCTCGAGAACCCCGCCGGCTCAGAGAGCGAGGCCTCGCGATGACGAATATCTCCTGGATTGCGGTCGCGTTCGTCGTCCTGATGACGGCGGCCACGGTGGGCCTCGGCATCTACGCCACGCGCAAGGCGCGGACGGCCTCCGACTTCTTCGTCGCCGGGCGCTCGGTGAGCGTCTTCTGGAACGCCTCGGCGATCTCCGGCGAATACCTCTCGGCCGCCTCATTCATGGGGATCGCCGGGCTCCTGATGAAGAACGGGTATGACGTACTCTGGTATCCCGTCTGTTATGCGGCGGGATATCTGTTCCTGCTCCTCTTCATCGCCGGCCCCTTGCGCCGGTTCGGGGCGTACACGATCCCCGACTTCGCCGAGGGGCGGTTCGACAGCCCGATCTTCCGCAAGATCGCCGTGACGTTCGTCCTCTTCATCGGGTTCTTCTACACGATGCCCCAGATGAAGGGGGCCGGCGTGGTGATGGGGACGATCATGAACTGGCCGTACTGGGCCGGCATCGTCGTCGTCGGCGCGGTCATCACGTTCAACGTCGCGCTCGGCGGCATGAAGGGGATCACCTTCGTCCAGGCCTTCCAGTACTGGGCCAAGGCCTTCGCGATCTCCCTGCCCATCTTCATTTTGATGTCGGTCTTCGGCGGCTACTCGTCGAATCTCCAGGCCCTCGAGCACGAGCCGGCCTCCATCCCGACCCTGGTCGCGGACACGACCGTGGCCGTCAAGGGGGCGGAAGGCTATCCCGCCAACGTCGTCACCTTCTCCGCGGCGGGGACGACCCGCGTCGAGTTTCCCGGCGGCGCCGTGATCGACAAGGTCACTCCGGCGCGGGCTCCCCTCGAAGGCGAGGACGCCCCCGAGTTGCCGATCAAGCCGGGCAAGCTCATCGCGGGCACGATCGTCGACATCGGCTCCGTCGCCGCGACGAAGGACGGCAAGCCCGTCTTTCAGGGGGAGAAGCCGGTCGTCTCCGGGCTCAAGCTCGAGTTCGCCAAGCCGGCCAGGATGACCCTGCCGAAGGGGAGCCTCGCCCCCAATGCTCCCGCGAACAAAAAGTGGCTCGAGCCGTTCGGCCCGTTGACGTCGAAGCACGGCTACCCCCTGCTCTACACGTACTCCCTGATCATCGCCCTGATCTGCGGGACGGCCGGGCTGCCCCACATCCTCGTGCGGTTCTACACGAACCCCGACGGCCGCGCGGCCAAGCGCACGACCCTCTGGGTCATGGTGATGCTGGGGGCCTTCTACGTCTTCCCGCCGATGTGGGGCGTCCTGGGGCGCGCGGCCTCGCCGGGGCTCTACGCCAACAACACGACCGATAGCGTCGTGATTCGCCTGCCGATGGCGCTCGAGAGCCCATTGCTCGGCCAGATCCTGAGCGGGATCACCAGCGCGGGGGCCTTCGCCGCGTTCATGTCGACCTTCTCCGGCCTGCTCGTGAGCATGTCGGGGGCCCTGGCCCACGACATCTACGGCAGGATCCTGCGACCGTCGGCGTCGCCCGAATCGAGGCTACTGGCCTTCAAGGTCTCGGCCGTGATCGTGGGGACGGTCTCGATCCTGCTGGGCTTCCTCGTCGAGTCGTTCGACATCGCGATGATGGTCGGCTGGGCCTTCGCGATCGCGGCGGCCTCGTACTTCCCGCTGCTGTTGCTCGGCTCGTGGTGGCCGGGCCTCACCAAGTTCGGCGCGGCGAGCGGGATGCTGATCGGCGGCCTGCTCTCGCTGGCGGCCATCGTCACGTCCATGCTCCTCGACAAGAAGATCCTGACCCTCCACGTCGAGCCCTTGTGGCGGTCGTTGCTGGAGCAGCCGGCGATCTGGGGTGTCCCCCTCTCGCTCGGCGTGATGTATGCCGTCTCGAAGCTGACGGTCAAGCACATCCCGGCCGACGTCCACCTGAAGATGTTACGGCTCCACGCCCCCGAGGAGTTGGGGCTTTCCAAGAATTATATCGAGCACTGAGCGCCAACGAAGGCGGGGCCGGGACCGAGCATTGCCCGACCCGACCCCGCCTCGATCCTGGAGTTCATCGGCTCAGGCCTCGCCGTCGGCCTTGACGGTCGGCGTGTCGACGAGGTGCTCGGCGATGAACCAGACCTGGAGCTCGTTGGTGCGGATCACGTCGCTGACGAGCATGTCGTTGGTGCCGTCGTCGCCCCTGTCGGCGGCGGCCTTGGCGGCCTTGCGGGCCCCCTTCAGGACGATCTCGTGGGCCTCGAGCAGGCGGGAGATCTGCACGGGGACTTCCTCGCGGCCCTTGGGCGGGCGCGGGACCTGCGTCAGCTCGACGACATCATGCGGCATGGCGATGCTCACGCCGCCGAGGGACTGGATCCGCTCGGCCAGGCCGTCGACGAGCTCGGCCTGCTCGCCGTGGTGCTTGTCGAACAGGAGATGGAGTTGGTAAAAGGTCGGGCCCGAGACTTGCCAGTGATGCTTCTTGTAGAGGTCGCGGACCGACATGGTGTCGGCCAGGATCTGGTTCAGGGCCTCGACGCTGGCGGCGCAGGTGGATTCCTCGAGGCCGATCGGCAGGCGGGTGATGGTGCCGTACGGCTGGGTCTCCTTCGATCGCTGGTGGAGCAGCGGCTGGGCCTTCTCGCTCGTCCCCGGGCTGCCGTGGCCGTTCCCGTTCGTGATCTTCTTGGAAGTCGTTGGGCGAGTTTTCATGGTTTGCGGGCTCTCGTCGTGGGCACATCCATTCATCGGTAACCGTCGTCGGGCATGGCGGGAGGCTGGCGGATCCCGGCAGGCCACGACGAACACCAAGGTATTGTAGGGTCGCCGTCTCGGGCTCGGCGAAAGGGACGCCTCGCGGATTGTCATCCCGGGCGGCCCCACCCACAATAGGCCCGAATCCCGGCGGCGAGGGCGAGGCCCGGCCGACCTCGGATTCGAGGACCCGGCGCGGGCCCCAACGCAAAGGTGACGGAGACGCATCGTGTGGGATTTCGAGACCTCGGTTGATGAATCGACGGGTGAGAACCTTTATGAGATCCCCATGTCCGGGAGCAGCCTGCTCGGCTGCCCCGTCTTCAACAAGGGGAGCGCCTTCACGGAAGAGGAACGCGCCGAGTTCGGCCTCCACGGGCTCTTGCCCCCCCACGTCGGCACCCTTGACGAGCAACTCGCACGCCGCTACGGCGATTTCCAGCAGCGTACGTCGAGCATCCTCCAGCATATCTACCTTCGCGACCTCCAGGACCGCAACGAGGTCCTCTTTTACAAGCTGATGAAGGGGCACATCGCCGAGATGATGCCCCTGATCTATACCCCCGTGGTCGGCGAGGCCTGCCAGCACTTCAGCAAGATCTACCGGAGCCCCCGGGGCCTCTTCCTCTCGTACCAGTATCGGGACGAGATGGAGTCGATCCTCGAGAACCGCCCGTACAAGGACGTGGACGTGATCGTCGTCACCGACGGCGAGCGGATCCTCGGCCTCGGCGACCTCGGCGTGGGGGGCATGGGGATCCCCGTGGGCAAGCTCGCCCTCTATACCCTCTGCGGCGGCATCCACCCCGCGCGGACCCTCCCGATCCTGCTCGACGTCGGCACGGATAACCCCGACTCCCTCGCCGACCCCCTCTACCTCGGGTGGCGGCACGAGCGTGTGCGGGGTCAGGCTTATGACGACTTCATCGAGGCCTTCGTCCAGGCGGTGACGAAGGCCCTGCCCAACACCCTGCTCCAGTGGGAAGACTTCGCCCTCCCCAACGCCCATCGACTGCTCGATCGCTATCGAGATCGGCTCTGCACGTTCAACGACGACATCCAGGGGACGGCCGCGGTGGCCCTCTCCGCCGTCCTCGCCGCCGGCGAGGTCGCGCAGACGAAGTTGGTCGATCAGCGCATCGTCGTCCTCGGCGCGGGCACGGCGGGGACCGGCATCAGCGACCAGATCGTCGCGGCGATGGTCGACGACGGTTTGAGCGAGGCCGAGGCCATCGCGAGGATCTGGCTCGTCGACCGCCACGGCCTGCTCGTCGAGGGCATGACGGGGCTCCAGCCCTTCCAGGCGAAGTACGCCAAGCCTCGCGCGATGGTCGCAAGCTGGCCGGACCTCGGCGACGAGATCTCTTTCCTGGACACGATCGAGAACGTCAAGCCGACCGTGCTGATCGGGACCTCGGGCCAGCCGGGGGCCTTCCGGGAGGAGGCCATCAGGCGCATGGCCAGCCACGTCCAACGCCCGGCCATCTTCCCGCTCTCGAACCCGACCTCGCGCTGCGAGGCGATCCCGGCCGACCTCGTCGTCTGGACCGAGGGGCGGGCCCTGATCGCCACCGGGAGCCCCTTCGCCGACGTCCCGCACAACGGCCGGGTCTTCCGCATCGGGCAATGCAATAACTCGTACATCTTCCCCGGCATGGGCCAGGGGATCATGACTTCGGGGGCGAGCCGGGTCTCCGACACGATGTTCCTCGCCGCCGCACGGACCCTCTCGCAGAACGCCCCCGCCCGACGCTCGCCCGACGCCTCGCTCTTCCCCGCCCTCGAGGAGATCGACAAGGTCTCGCGCCAGATCGCCAAAGCCGTGGCCCTCCAGGCCCAGGCCGAGGGGCTTGCCGAGACGACCAGCGAAGAGGAGTTGGACCGCCGGTTCGACGCCCGATGGTGGCAGCCCGAGTACCCGAAGATCCGCCGAAAGCATTGACACTTGACCAGCATACCCCCGGGGTATTACCCTGTCGCTCAAGCGGCGGGACTCCAAGCGGGTGCAGGGACCGTCTTCGTACGGCCTCGAACACCTCTTCGGGGTTACCCCGAGGGATCGCGTGAGACGAGCATGATCGGCGCGTGTGCGGCGCTACGCCCTGCGTAGTTGAGCACACGCCGGACGAGTCGGGTTGGAGTCTCGCCGCTGTTTACCAAGGGCTGTTCGTACGAGTTCGTCTCCCGGCAACTCGCCGAGGCCCTCCTCGAAGGCCCCTGGGAGACGGAGGCGCTGCTCGCGAGGGGTCGGAGTTTCTTCGGAGGTCGCCCCCGCTGGCTCCCCGCGCTCATCAAGCGCCTGATACGTCACTTCGGCGAGTCGTCCCGACCCAGGCTCTTCCATCTCGTGGCCTTCCTTTGCATCGACGAGAAGTTCCTCTTCGCCTGCGGCGAGGAGAACAGGCGCCTGCACGACCAACCTCACGCCCAGAACAGGTTCCTTCAGGCCCAGACGCCCTTGATGGCCCCCGCGAAGGGCCCACCTTCGTCCTGGGATCTACACCCGTTGACGACGAGGGCCGAGTTGGCCCCCTGGCTTGCCCTGACCCCCGCGGAGCTGGCCTGGTTCGCCGACGTCCAGTCGCGGGGTGGCAAGATCACCGAAGGCCCGCTGACGCACTATCGCTACCACTGGCAGCCCAAGGCCTCCGGTTCGGCCCGGCTGATCGAATGCCCCAAGTCCCGGCTCAAGGCGATCCAGCGTCGGGTGCTGGATGAGATCCTCGCGAAGATCCCGCCGCACGACGCGGCCCACGGCTTCCGCCTCGGACGCTCGATCCGCACGTATATCGAGCCGCATATCGGACAATACGTCGTCCTGAAGCTCGACTTACGCCACTTCTTCCCCTCGGTAGGATTCGCCCAGGTCCTCGCGGTCTTCCGCACGGCCGGGTATCCCGAGGCCGTCGCGCAGGCCCTGGCCGGGATCTGCACGAATGCGGTGCCGCCAAGGGTCTGGCGCGATCCCGCCTGCCCGCTCGTCGGGGACGAACTCTGGCGAACCCGGCAGGTCTTCTGGCGTCCCCACCTGCCGCAGGGGGCCCCGAGTTCTCCCGCGCTGGCGAATCTCTGCTTCCGGAGCCTCGACGCCCGCCTCTCGGCCCTGGCGAGCATGGCAGGAGCCCGGTACACACGCTATGCCGACGACCTGGCCTTCTCGGGAGGCCCCGAGTTCGCCAGAGGGGTCGACCGCTTCCACATCCAGGTGGCCGCCATCGCGATCGAGGCAGGGTTCGCCATCCAGACCCGCAAGACGCGCCTGATGCGTCGAGGGGGCCGGCAGAAGATCGGCGGGGTCGTGGTCAACGAGGTCCCGAACGTCCCTCGCGATGACTATGACCTCCTGAAAGCCACCCTGTACAACTGCGTCCGGCACGGCCCCGAGGCGCAGAACCGCCGGAAACTCCCCGATTTCCGGGCCCATCTGGCGGGCCGGGTCCAGTACGTGGCGACGCTCAACCCCGCCCGAGGTCGCAAGCTCATGTCGATGTTCGAGCGGATCGCCTGGTGAGGGCCGAGCGTGTATCCTGGGGCCGACCGTTGACCAGACCCTTTCGGGCCAGGTCGAGTCGCATCGCATCGTTGCCCCGCACGCGAGGAGAGCATGCACCAGTACGCAGCCGCCTTCGGCCTGGCCGTCGCCCTGGCGACCGGCTCCGGCATCGCTAATGCCCAGACCCAGGCCGTGCCCGACTCGATCGCCGCCGAGGGGGTGCCGCCCGTCCCGGCGGAGCTGACCCAGTCGCTGGCCCGCTACCAGAACAGCCGCTCGGCGGTCTTCCAGGGGTGGGTCGGCGGCCGACGCGAGATCCTGATCCTGACGCGCTTCGCCGACACGAACCAGGTCCACCGCGTCGCCTTCCCCGGCGGCGACCGGAGCCAGGTCACCTTCCTCAACGAGCGCGTCACCGGCGCCTCGCCGCAGCCGGGCACCGGCCCCGGTGTCTTCGCGTACTCGGCCGACGAGGGGGGCGCCGAGAACTATCAGGTCTTCCTCCAGGATCCGGCCACCGGCCAGGCCTCTCGACTGAGCGACGGCCGATCGCGGCACGTCCTGGCGGAGTGGTCCAACTCGGGCAGCAAGCTCGCCTGGAGCAGCAACGCCCGCAACGGCAAGGACATGGACCTGTACGTCGTCGACATCACCAAGCCGAACTCGGTCCGCCTCTTCAAGGAGGTGTCGGGCGACTGGGCCGTCACGGATTGGTCCCCCGACGACAAGCACGTCGTCGCCGTCGAGTCGATCTCGATCAACGAGGACTACGTCCACATCATCGACGTCGAGACGGGCGAGACGCAGGATTTGACGCCCCGGCCGAAACCCGGCGAGGAGACGGTGGCGTATTCCGACGTGCGCTGGTCGAAGGACGGCAAGTCCCTCTACGGCATCACCGACCTCGAGTCCGAGTTCAAGCGCCTGGTGCGCTACGACATCGCGACGAAGGAGCTGACCCGGCTCTCCGCCGACATCCCCTGGAATGTGGACGCGTTCGACCTCTCGGACGACGGCCAGTTCATCGCGCTCGTGACCGATGAGGACGGCATCTCCCGGCTCCGGATCCGAGACGCCGAAGGCCGCGAGCGCCCCGCGCCGAAGCTGCCCGCCGGCCAGATCGCCGGCCTCAAGTTCCGCAAGGGCTCGCGCGAGTTCGCCTTCACGCTGACCTCGGCGCGGTCGACGGCCGATGTCTACTCGTATGACCTCGCCAGCGGCATCCTTGAGCGCTGGACGAAGTCCGAGACCGGCGGCATCAACCCCGAGGCGTTCTCCGAGCCCGAGCTGATCCGCTTCCCCTCATTCGACGGCAAGTCGATCCCGGCGTTCGTCTACCGCCCGGATCCGACGAAGTTCCCGGGCAAGCGGCCCGTGCTGATCGACATCCACGGCGGCCCCGAGAGCCAGTTCCGCCCCGGCTACCTCGCCCGGGCGAATTATCTCATCAACGAGCTGGGCATCGCCCTGGTCTACCCCAACGTCCGTGGCTCGGACGGGTACGGCAAGACGTATTTGAAGCTGGATAACGGCATGAAGCGCGAGGACTCGGTCAAGGACATCGGGGCGCTGCTCGACCACGTCGCGAAGGACGCGGGCTTCGACGCCTCACGCGTGGCCGTGGTTGGCGGCTCTTATGGCGGGTACATGTCGCTCGCCTCGTTGACCCATTACAGCGACCGCCTGAAGGCGGGGATCGACGTGGTGGGGATCTCGAACTTCGTCACGTTCCTGCAGAACACGCAAGGCTATCGCCGAGACCTCCGCCGCGCCGAGTACGGCGACGAGCGAGTGCCGGAGATGCGGAAGCATCTCGAGGCGATCTCGCCGCTGACCAACGCGTCGAAGATCGGCGTCCCGCTGCTCGTCGTCCAGGGGAAGAACGACCCGAGGGTCCCCGTCACCGAATCCGAGCAGATCGTCGCCAAGGTCAAGACGAACGGGAAGCCGGTCTGGTACATCCTCGGCAAGGACGAGGGGCACGGCTTCGCCAAGAAGAAGAACCAGGACTACCTGCAGGCCGCCCAGATCCTCTTCCTCAAGACGTATCTCCTGGGCGAAAGTTCCTGACCCCGCCGACCCATCGAGGGGCCCTTGGCCTTCGGGCAATCCGTCGAGGCTTGGCGGGCCTCAAGGCAGGGCCCAGAGGCGGACCGTGGCATCCTTGCTCGTGGAGGCCACGGTCTTGCCGTCTGGGGAGACCGCCAGCCACTCGACGGCGTCGGTGTGGCCGTAGAGGCTCGACTTCAGGTCCCCCGCCTTCGCGTCCAGGAGCCTCAGGACCCCGTCGCCCCCGCCGACGATGAGGGACTGCCCGTCGTCGGCGAACGCCAGCGCGGGGGAGGCGTTCGGGGAGAACGTCACGTCCTTGATCGGCTTGAGGTCCTCGAGCTGCCAGAGGAGCGTGGAGCCGGTATCGGTCCCAGCGGCGAAGGCCTTGCCGTCGGGGGCGAAGACGATGCGCGTGACCTTGCCCTCCGGCACTCCCAGATAGGCCGACTCCTCGCCGGTGGCGAGGTCCCAGAGGCGGACCTGACCGCCGCTCCGGTAGTATTCGAGGACGTTCGGCTGCGACTGGCCGCCGCCGCTCGCCAGGAGCCGGCTATCCGGGCTCACGCGGACGGCCGCCATGCCCCCGAGGTGATTCAAGGTCGCCCGGATCTTGGGGGGCGAAAGGTCCCAGACCCAGATCGAGCCCTGCTGGGCGTTCGCCGCGACGAGCGCCTTGCCGTCGGGGGCGAAGCCGACGAGGTCGATCTTACCCTCGCGCGAGGAGGTGAACGGGATCTCCTCGTGCGACTTCGTCGCGTCCCAGAGCTTCAGGACCCCGGCCTTCGTCGCCGTCGCGAGGGTCTTGCCGTCGGGGGAATACGCCATCGTGACGACCTCCCCCTGGTGGCCGGTCAGGCTGTCGAGGAGGTGGCCGTCGCCAAGGTCCCAGATTTTGACCTCGATGATCGGAGCCTTGGGCTTGGCGGGTTCCTCCTCCCTGGGAGCCTCCGCCTTGGGTTCCTCCAACTTTGGGGGCGCGATCCCCGGCTGGAACATGGGGACCGGTGCGGGTGCGGGTGCAGGGGCGGGTTCTTCGAGGGCCGGAGCCGGAAGGGGCGCGGCACCCGGCGCCTGCACCGGTGGCAGTGGCACTGCGGTGGGCCTGACGGTTCGCAGGCCCATGGCGAGGGTCTTGCCGTCCGGGGCGAGGGCCAGCGACCGGGCGGGCTCGGTCTTGGAGCCGAACGAGAAGCGCTCGCGCCCCGTCGCCACGTCCCAGACCTTGATGAGGCCGTCGTCGCCCCGGGTCGCCAGGGTCTTGCCGTCGGCCGAGAAAAGCGCCACGCGGACGATGCCCGCATGCCCGCGGAGCGTGAACTTCGGCTCGTGCTGCGCGGGGTCCTCTGGGCCGAGCTGGGCGGCGGCGCCGGGGGCGAGGTCCCAGGCCAGGATCCCCTGGCTGCTCCCGGTGAGGAGCCGCTTGCCGTCGGCGGTGAAGACGACGCTCGCGAGCGTATCCCCCGCCTTCACGGCCGACGGATCCAGCTCGATCAGGCCTCGCGACCGCTTCGCCGCGACGTCCCAGAGGCGCACGACGGTGTCACCATCAGAGAGCGACGCCAGGGTCTTCCCATCGGGGGCGAAGGCGAGCCCCGTCACCCCCTTCGTCGCCCCGCGCAGGACGCCGATCTCGCGATGCGAGGCGACGTCCCAGAGCTTGACGGTGCGATCGGTCGAGCCACTCGCGAGGACCTTGCCGTCGGGCGAGAAGGCCACGGCGTTGACGCGCTCGGAGTGCCCCTTCAAGGTCGCGAGGACCGTCTTCTTCTCGATATCCCGGAGCGTGACGACGGCCTGGTTATCCCCCGTGGCGAGGGTCTTGCCGTCGGGCGAGATGTCTCCCGACAGGCTCTGGTAATTCGGCTCCGTGCTGGTCGAGAAGTGGTCGAGCGCGAGGCGTCCCGCGACGTCCACGAGGATGAGCGCCCGGCCCACAGCCACGGCCCGGCGGCCATCCTTGCTGACCGGGATCGCCCTGCAGAAACGATCATCACCGATGACGATCCCGTGGGTCTTGCCGGACTCCATGTCGGTGAACTCGAAGTTGTCCGAGGGCCCTTGAGAGTTCGAGGTCCGCCTGTGAAGCACGGTCTTGCCGTCGGGGGTGATGGAGAGGACGTCGGGGGAGGAGCCGGTGCCGGCGACACTGTAGAGTTCTCGCCCGGTCGCCACGTCCCAGGTCTTGAAGGCCCCGTCGATCGCGATCGAGGCCAAAGTCTTGCCGTCGGGGGTGATCGCGAGGCGGGTCACGCGGGCCTCATGCCCGACGAACGGGCGAGGGGCGAGCCGAGCATCCACATCCCAGAGCTTCACCTCGCGGTCGAGGCTCCCGGTCGCGAGGAAATGGCCGTCATGCGAGAGCGTCATCGACATGATCGGCCCGTGGTGGGCCTGCGCGACGATCGCCTGGAGATGGCCGTCCTTGACGTCCCAGCGCCGGAGCGAGCGGTCATCGCCGGTGATCAAGGACGCGCCGTCGGGCAGGAACGCCAGCGATCGCACCGCGCCGACGTGCGACTTCAGGGGGGGGCGATCCGAGCCGTCGGAGAGGTCCCAGAGCCGGGTCGTGCCGTCGGCGCTCGACGAGGCGAGGGTCTTGCCGTCGGGGGAGATCGCCAGGGCGTGGATCCACTCGCGATGCCGCTCGAAGCTGGATCGCACGCGGGCGTTGGCGACGTCCCAGACCTTGATCGTCCAGTCCTGGCTGCCGGTGGCCAGGGTCTTGCCGTCGGGGCTCAGGGCGACGCTGGTGATCGTGCTCGTGTGCCTGGCGAACGTGGCGATCTCGGCCCGGCGCTCCAGGTCCCAGAGGATCGCCGCGGCGTCCTGCCCCCCGGTGACCAGCTTCGAACCGTCTGCGGAGAAGGCCAGGCAGGTGATCGGGCCCGAATGCCCTTCGAGCTTGCCGACGACGGCCCCCGTCGCCGGATCCCAGAGTGTCACCTTGGCGTCCTCGCCCCCCGACGCCAGGGTCTTGCCGTCGGGCGAAAAGACGAGTACGTGGACCTTCCCCTCCAGGGCCGGCAGGGTCTTCTCGACCTTCCGGCTCGCCGCGTCCCAGAAGGTGATGACGGAGTCGCCCGACGTGGCGACGGCCACCGTCTTGCCGTCGGGGGAGGCCGCGACGACCTCGACCGGGTCGAGGTTCAAAATCGGGGCGGTCTTCTCCAACCCCGGCGGGAGCCAACCATCGAGGACCGCGACCATCCGGTTCTGCCCCGCGTCCCAGAGTCGGATCGTGCGGTCGTCGCCGCCCGTGGCAAGCTGGCCGCAGTCGGGGGAGAAGGCGATCGAGAAGGCGTTGCCGAGGTGACCTCGGAAGGAACCTCGCATGGCCTGGTTCGGGCCGATGTCCCAGAGGGCGATGACCGCGGGCGCAGGGTGTTCGCCGGAGGCCGTCCCGCTCACGACGGCCAGGATATCCGCCACGTACGAGAACTTCAGGGCCAGGATGTCCCCCGTCGGGTTCAGGGCGGAGATCAGGTTCGCCGTCTCGACATCCCAGACCTGCACCTGCAGGCTCATACCGCCGGTGGCCAGCTTCTTGTTGTCGTGGGAGAAGGCCAGGCACAACACTCCCCCCGCGGGCAGGTTGATCGTCTGCTTGGGCTTCAACGTCGCGGCGTCATTGATCCGGACGTGGGAGCCGCCGGCCGAGGCGAGCGACTTGCCGTCGGGCGAATACGCGATCGCCCTGACGGCCGTCTGGTGCTCGCGCAACTTATCGATGACCTTCTTCTCCCTCCAGTCCCAGACGATCACCGAGGCGTCCACCCCCGCCGACGCCAGCCGGTTGCCGTCGGGCGAGAAGGCCAGGCCGAGGATCTCTCCCCGATGCCCCTTGAGCGTACCCCGCGCCCGGCCGGTCTCCGCATCCCAGAGCCGGATGGTCCGATCCTGCGACCCCGTGGCGAGGGTCTTGCCATCGGGCGAATACGCGAGGCAAGACACCCGGCCCTCGTGCCCCGCGAGTTCGAGCCTGGGCTTCTTCTGCTCGAGGTCCCAGACCTTGGCGAGCCGATCCTCGCTCGCCGACGCCAGGCTCCTGCCGTCCGGCGAATAGGCGACCGCCATGACGCTGCCGGAATGCCCCTTTGACGAGGGCTCGGCCTGCACCACGCCCCCGCCAACCGCCAGGGCCAGAGCCCAGGCACCGAGCCAAAGGCCCGTCAACCTCGAGGCCCCGTCTCGTCGTCTCCCAGATCGACTTCGCGTCGCAGACATCCCGGGTGTCCCTCCTATTGAAAGAACGCGAACGACCCCGCAAGGCGCACGGGCATACCCGAGACGGCACGGAGAACCCCGGCCATCATCGGGACATTGCTGATGCGTGTGTTTGTTGAACGGGCGAAGATGGAAGCCGGGGATTGGCGACGATCGGCCATCCGTCCCTCGGAAGACGTGTCAGGGCGTCGAGGTCGACATCGACATCCGGGTTGGCCTGCCGCAGGCGGCACCCGATCCCCGTTCGCGACACGACAGGACGCGACGAGGGCCGGGACCTGTGGAGCCCCGGCCCTCGCGTCGCGATCGTCGGATCAATACTTGGCGGCGATGGCGCGGTCCTCGCCGCCGGCGCCCGGGGCGACCAGCGCCTTCAGGAAGGCCTCGAGCTTGAGGCGATCCTTGTGCGAGAGCTCGAAGAACCGCAGGGCCGAGGCCCGCCCCTGGCCGCCGTGCCCGGCGACCGCCTGCTCGAGCGTGTCGGCGCGGCCGTCGTGGAGGTAGGGGGCCGAGTCGCGGAAGCCCCAGAGGGGCGGGGTCCGCCACTCCTGCTTGGTCGCCGGGCGGTTCGCCCTGGCCTGGATGTCATTCCCGAGCACCGGGTTCAGCGGGTCGGAATCGTCGCCGTCGCCGTTGTACGAGCCGTTGTCGGCCAGTTCCGGCCCCATGTCGTGCAGCAGGAGGTCGCTGTAGACGCCGTCGACGTCGCCGAGCTTGGGGTTGTGGCACGAGGCGCAGCCGACGCTCGCGAAGAGGGCCTTGCCCCCCGTGATCGTCTCCTTCTCCTCATGCAACTGGCCGACACGCTCCAGCGGGCGCGGGATGCTGCGGACGTAGGCGACGAGCGCCGAGCACTCATCGGCCGTCAGGTCCTCACCGCCGGCCTTGTACTTCGGGGCCTGGGGGCTGATCGACTGCTCATGCCCCGGCACCTCGAGCCCGAGTTCCACGGCGCAGGCCGTCAGGACGAAGTCCTCGGAGTTGGCCGTCTGCCCCTTCCAGCCGAGCCTGCCGACGCGGCCGTCCTTGAGGCGGCTGACGCGCCCCAGCGTCTCGGGAAAATCCTTTGAGGGCTTCGCGCCCGCCTCGATGACCGCCTCGGGGATCGCATCGAGCAGGCCGATCCCGAACAGGGAGGTGGCATTCCGCTGCGAGTGCGAGACCACGAATTCCCCGGCCGGGATCTGCCCCTTCGTGCGGCTCACCATCGAGGCAAAGGCCTCTTGCAACTGCTGCTGGGCGCGGGCCGAGCCGGCCGTTGCCGGGGTGGTCCCGAAGCTGTTGAGGGTGATGTTACCTTCGAAGGCGACAGTAGCAGTAGCCTGCGGCGGCTCGATTGGAGCCACTGTCTGGGGAGCCTGCGGCACGGATACGACCTGCCCTGTGGGTACAGGTGCGACGCTCTCGGTCACGGTCGTCGTCACGCTGGCGAATTCCGTCTGCTGTGGTGCTCCGAGCGGAGTCACCACCTGCCCGACGCCCCCATTAAACACAACGACCCCTGGCCCGAGTGGCATCGCTCCCTGCGTCTGGGGCGTGAGCGACGACTTCCGCCAGGCCTGATAGTTGGGGTCAATCCCGAACTTGTGCAGGACCACCGTGCGACCGGCGCGGAAGCCAGCATGCACCTTATAAAGGGCCTTCGTATCCGAGGTCGGGCGCTGGGGCTGGCCGGGCTTGGCCGCCTGCCCCGCCTCGACCACCGGCGGGATGAAGCCCCCCGAGGCGCTCAGAATGTCGATGTTCTTGCTCAAGGGGCCGCCACCGCCGACGCCCCCCGAGTTATGGCAGGCGACGCACGAGGTGTCATTATAGACCGGCCCGAGGCCGTCGCCGCCGTGGCTGCGGCCGTCGCCCGGGAGCCATTCGCGATTGAATATCTCGCGGCCGAGCGCGACCGAATCGACCTTACCGGCCTTCGAGTCGGCGGCGGGCGCCTTGGTTGTGACGATCAGCCCCGTTCCCGTCAGGCCGACGATTCCGAGCAAACCCAGACAGGCCGCCTTACGAGGGGATATCATGCCGGACCTCCGCATCGCGAGTCCCTCCCTTGGAGTCATCTCGTTCGATCGGTGAGAATGCGACGTGCGGCACTACAATACCATGTCCCTCGCCCATGACGTAACGAAAAACTTAAAAGAATTCTTGACCATCACACGTCTAACAGGATTCCTCGCAACCGAGATGAGCGAAACGGGTTGCGCCCGGAATCGCCTCTTTCCGGGCCGAGAATCTCGGAATAATCATGCGGGGCAATGCGCGACGCCGCCAAGCTGCGGGGTCTGGGAAAGATCGCGGCATGCCGATCCGAAAGGGGTCTGGCCCGGCGCGGAACTCATCAGATCACGAACTCACAAGGGAGATTCGACTCGTCCTTCGTCGCGAGGTCCCAGGCGGCGTTGACCGCTTCGTGGGCGCAATCCCGGTGCAGGAGGAGATGACCCTGGAGCTTGGCCATCGAGTGTTCCCGGTCGCCAGCGCGGTCGGCGAACTGCTCGGCGAACTCGGCCTCGCCGGGAAAGAAACGGAGGAAGATGCGCCTGGCCTGGTCGGGGGTCGCGTTCTTCAGCTCGAACTCGCGGTCGATGCGCCCGGGGCGGACCATGGCCGGGTCGAGCTGGTCGCGGTGGTTGGTGGTCATGAAGATGATCCGGCCCTCGGGGGTGCCGATGCCGTCGAGCATGTTCAATAATGCCGAGAACGAGAGCTTGTTGTGCGCCGTGGCGACCTGCCCCGTCTCGTTGGCCGGCGTGAGGTCGCGGTCGACATCCTCGACGACGAGGATCGTCCGCTCGGGCAGCGAGGCAACGAGTTGCCGCAGCGTGTCCTCGGCGAGGCCCTCGCGCCCGAGGTTCAGGATGGCGATCTGGAAGCCGACGTGCGTGGCGACCGCCGTGATCAGCGAGGTCTTGCCGTTGCCGGGCTCGCCGTGGAAGAGATAGCCGCGGTGATAAGGCACGCAGCGATCCCGATACCAGGAGGCCGAGCCGAGGAACTCGACGATGTCGCCGAGGACGTCCTCGAGGATGCCGTCCTCGAGGATCACCGATCGGGGCTCGCGGGGCGGCACCTTGGCCACCTGGCTCCAGTCGCTCCAGCGGCTCCCATAGATGATGATGCGGCGATCCTCGGGCGGGAAGGCGAGGTCGCGGGCCTCCTCGAAGAGCTTGCGGGCCGCCGTGCGATCGCGGCTGAAGAGCCTGAGTTGTAAGGTCTCGCGGAAGTCGAGGGTCGCCTGCCCGGGGTTGTTGCGGTCCTCCCTGGCCCGAGAAACGTGGAGCCAGCATCCCCCGTAGCGCAGCCAGTGGCTCCCGGGGGCCGGCGAGAAGTCGATCCGAGGAGGGACCGGCTCGGGGCTCGTGTCGTCGTCATCGTCCGATGGGTCGCCGTCCGGGGTGCGCCTCGACGACGCCGAGAGCAGGCCCGAGCGGCTGGCATAAGGGTGCGAGGCCAGCCATTGCTCGGTCCACCAGAAGAGGGGGTCGCGGTTCGTGACCTCGATCATCGTGGTGAACTTCCGCAGGAACAGCTCCTTGATCAACTGGGGGATGCTGCGGGCCCAGTTCAGGACGAACCCGCCGATCATCAGGATGAACCCGCCCGAGAGGAACTGGTTCGATGACATCATGTTTTGAATCGAAGCCGCGATCGTGTCCAAGGCCATCGCCCTACCCTCGCCTCTCGGAAGTATGCCCGGGATGAATACCCTGTCTCGTCGGAGCCGCGGAGGATGACGCCGGGGGTCGGGCCTTCTGGATCATTCGGGACGCCCCGGACTAGAGCTTCGAACCCCGCGGCGAGTTCGCGTCGATCTTCGGGGTTTTCCAAAAGGTCGTTTCCCCGACACATCACGAGTCCAGGGATGCTCGCGGATGGGCCGGGCAGAGATGGGTTTGCCGCGACTTCGCATGCAATGGAGCGATCAATCGCGTCGGCTTTACATCAAGGCCGGTCACTGTTACCCTCGTCGCTGGAGACGAGGAGGGGTCGCCGTTGGATCGACTGCGCCGCCTCTCGCCGCGCCCGACGCGGCGATCCGTCGTCGGCCGGGGGCGACACTCATGAGCAATCAGGCCGACGTCCGCTCGATCGAGCAGCTCAAGCACTTCAAGGCCGCCCTCGCCGTCTATTCCGAGGATACGATGGCGGCCATCGGTGCGGTCGACATGGAGGCGCGGCGGGTCTCGCACTGGCTCCAGCACGACCGCCCGGCCTTCTGGCGGGAGCAGATCAAGAAGAGGCGTGAGGCGGTCTCCATCGCCAAGGCCGAGGTCTTCCGCCGGCAACTCATGAAGACGGCCCACAACAACCCGTCGATGAGCGAGCAGAAGGAGATCCTCCGCCAGGCCGAGGCCAGCCTCCACGAGGCCGAGATGCGGGCGGCGATGGTCAAGAAATACGACCCGATCCTCCGCCAGGCGATCTTCGAGTACCAGGGGAGCGTCCGCCGCATCAAGGACCTCGCGGGGGGCGACATCCTCCGCGCCGCCCAGCGCCTGGGCCGGATCATCGAGGCGCTCGAGTCGTACCTGAGCCTCTCCCCTCCCTCGCTGCCGGGAGCCGCCTCGCCGCTCGAATCCATCGCCGACGACATCTTCCGCGAGGACCCCGAGCCGCACCGGTCCGAGGAGCCTGGAACGGAGGTCGAGGAGGCCGCCGAAGAGAGAGACGACGCGGAGACGCCCCCATGATCCGCACCTCGCCCGAACGATAGGTCCTCGCTTCAAAAAGTGCCGACGTCGTCACTCTTCCCCAGATCAGATCAAAGGGCCCACTCGACCATGGCCAACGCACGAGTCATCGCGGGTTCCAACCGCATGAAGAGCGCGCTCAACACGCTGAGCGAGGAGTGGAAGGTCACCGAGGCGACCTGGCAGGACTCGGTCCGAAACCGGTTCGAGGAGCGCCACCTGCGGCCGCTCGACCCGGCCGTGGCCGCCGCGATGATCGGCATGCACAAGCTCGCGGAGCTGCTCCACAAGGTCCGCCGCGATTGTTCCGACCGGAGTGAGATGCTGTGAGCGAACTCTTGCGGCCGAGCCCCCCCGAATCCGAGCCCAAGGCCGGCGACGATCCGGCGTCGGAGACCTTCCCCGTCCCGAAAATCCTCGAGCCCCGGGGCGACCTGATCGAGCGCGGCCGCAGGCTGCACGGGGAGTTGCTCGTGCTCGTCTCCGAGCGGGCCGCCGCCGAGGCCTCGTGCGAGAAGGCGAGGGCGGCCGGCGCCACCCTCGCCGACCAGGAATACGAGCGGTCCCGCCCCGCCCTGATCGAGAAGTACCGCCGGATCCAGGACGAGGATCGCCGGGCCGACGAGACCAGGCGCCGGGCGATCATCGACTCCGCGGCCTCGGGCGAGGCCGACGCCAAGGCCGAGTTCGCCAGGGCGAGCCGCAAGATCGCCGCCGACTTCGAAGGCCTCCGGGAGAGGGCCAAGCTCCAGCTCAACAAGGACAATCAGAAGATCGCCTCGGAGTTCGCCTCGGGCGAGCGCAACGCCAAGACCAAGCACGCCGAGGCGATGAAGCCGATCGAGGAGGTCACCAAGCTGCTCCTGTCGCAGCGGGCCCGGCTCGACGCGGTCCATGCCGACTACCAGAAGTTCGGGCTCAAGGAGCCGTCGACCAAGCCGACGGTCAAGCGAGAGTCGGCACGCCCGGGCGACCCCATCGCCGAGCTCTTCGAGCGGTTCTCCAGGGATGCGGCCCCCTTGAAGCTCGTCGAGGAGCTGTTCATCCCCAGGGCCCTGAAGGGGAACCGCTGGATCTGGCTCTTCGTCGTGCTCTTCGGCATCGTGATCGTCCCCCTGATCCAGATGCAGGGGTTCGCGGCCGGCGCGGGGACGGCGGCGGCCATCGCCGGAGTCGGCGGGTTCCTGCTCCGCAAGCAGCTTTACGTCCTGGCCAGTAACCAGGTGAGCCAGCTCTTCGACCCACTCTTCCAGTCGACGATCGACGCCGAGGCCGAGCTCGGCTTCCTCCGCGCCGGCGTCGCCGAGCAGACGAAGGCCGAGCGAGCCGCGGTCGCCGGGCGTCGCGACTCCGAGACGACGCAGGCGAAGCAGCGGCACGACCAGGCCGTCGTCCTCGGAGAGGCCCAGCGCGACGAGCGCCTCCGCGATATCAACGAGAAGTACGGCAAGCGGATGATCGAGATCCAGAACCGGCAGTACAGCGAGTCTCGCGAGGCCATCGAGGCCTACGAACAACGCAAGGTTGAAGTGCAAAACCGGTTCGACACCAACCTCCGCCAGCTCGAAGAGAGGCACGGCGACCTCAAGGACAAGATCGGTTCCCGATACCAGGCCGCCTGGAATGACATGGCCGGCCGCTGGCGCGAGGGGATCGCCCGGGTCCGGACCGAGCTGGACGAGATCGCCCGGGAGCTCGACGAGTTCGCCCCCGCCTGGGAGGCCTTCTCGCGGCCCGATCGCCCCACCCCGCGCCAGTTGCCGCCGGCCCTCCGCTTCGGCAAGTTCGCCATCGACATGGCCGGGCTGCCCGGCGGCCTCCCGGCCGATCCGAGGCTCATGGAGGGGATCCCAGCCCGCTTCGACTTCGAGGCCCTCCGGCCCTTCCCCGAACGGGCGAACCTGCTCATCGAGTCGTCGGGCGAAGGCCGAGGCGCGGCCTTGACCTTCCTCCAGGCGACGATGTTCCGCCTGCTCACGAGCCTGCCCCCGGGGCTCGTCCGGTTCACGATCATCGACCCCATCGGCATCGGCCGGGGCTTCGGCGCGTTCATGCACCTGGCCGACTACGACGAGGCCCTCGTCACCAACCAGGTCTGGACCGAGCCTCAGCAGATCGAGGAACGCCTGGCCGAGCTCTCGGCCCACATGGAACGCGTCACCCAGCGCTATCTCCGCAACGAGTACGCCACCCTCAACGACTACAACGCGGTGGCCGGCGAGGTGGCCGAGCCCTATCGCGTCCTGGTCGTCGCCGACTTCCCCGCCAAGTTCGACGACAAGGCCGCGCAGCGGCTCGCCGACATCATGGCCGGCGGCATCCCCTGCGGCGTGCTGACGCTGATCCACGTCGACCTCGACCGCCCACTGCCCCCCGACTTCACGCTCGACCGGCTCCGCCCGAACGCCTCGAGGCTCTCCTGGCGAGACGGCCGGCTCGTCTGGGACGACCCCGAGTTCGGCCGTTATCCCTTAACGCTTGAAGCCCCCCCCGCCGCCGAGGCCGCGACGCGCCTGATCCAGCAAGCCGGCGCCCTCGCCCGGACGGCCAAGCGGGTGGAGGTCCCGTTCGACTTCATCGCCCCGGCCGACGACGCTCTCTGGTCGCTCGACAGCCGCTCGGGAATCGACGTCGCCCTGGGCAAGGCCGGCGCCACCAAGCGGCAGCACCTGGAGCTCGGGCACGGCACCTCGCAGCACGTCCTCATCGCGGGGCGCACCGGCTCGGGCAAATCGACGCTCCTGCACGCCCTGATCGTCAACCTCGCCTTGAATTACAGCCCCGACGACGTCGACCTCTACCTGATCGACTTCAAGAAGGGGGTCGAGTTCAAGGTCTACGCGACCCAACATCTCCCGCACGCGAGCGTCGTCGCCATCGAGAGCGAGCGCGAGTTCGGCATCAGCGTCCTCCAGCGTTTGGATACGGCGATGCGAGAGCGCGGCGAGCGGTTCCGTGATGCGGGGGTTCAGGACATCCAGTCGTACCGCAATGCGCCGGGGACGCCCCCCCTGCCCCGGATGCTCCTGATCGTGGACGAGTTCCAGGAGTTCTTCGTCGAGGAGGACCGCGTCGCGCAGGAGGCCTCGCTGCTGCTCGATCGCCTGGTGCGGCAAGGCCGGGCCTTCGGCGTGCACGTCCTGCTCGGCTCGCAGTCGCTCGGCGGCGCCTACGCCCTGGCGCGGACGACCCTCGGCCAGATGGCGGTCCGCGTGGCGCTCCAGTGCAGCGAGGCCGACGCGCCGATGATCCTCAACGAGCAGAACCCGGCCGCGCGGCTCCTCTCCAGGCCCGGCGAGGCCATCTACAACGACGCCAACGGCCAGCCCGAGGGGAACCACTTCTTCCAGGTCGTCTGGCTCTCCGACGCCCGCCGCGAGGTCTACCTGAAACGCCTTCGCGAGCTCACCGTCGAGCGCAAACCCGTCTCGAAGCGCGAGACGATCGTCTTCGAAGGGGACGCCGCCACCGATCTCGCCCGCAACCCCCTGCTAACATCCAGGCTCGACGCCCCGGCCTGGCCGGCCACGCCGCGATCGTCGCAGGCCTGGCTCGGCGACCCGGTGGCGATCAAGGATCCGACCTCGGCCCTCTTCCGCCGCCAGGGGGGGAACCACCTGCTGATCGTCGGCCAGAACGACGAGGCGGCGCTGGGGATCATGACCGCCTCCTTGATCTCGCTCGCCTCGCAGTACGCCCCGGCGACCTCCGAGACCGTCCGCCTCGGCGCCCGCTTCTTCGTGCTCGACGGGACGCCCGAGGACCATCCCCGGGCCACCTTCCTCGAAGCCCTCGCCAAACGCCTGCCCCACGCGCCGACCTTCGGCACCGGCCGCGACGTGACCCGGATCCTGGGCGAGGTCGCCGCAGACGTCAAACGCCGCCAGGGGCACGACGCCGGCGACGGCCCCGAGACCTTCCTCTTCATCCACGACATCCCCCGCTTCCGCGAGCTGAGGCGGAAGGAGAACGACTTCGGCTTCTCGCGCGACGAGGAAGAAACCCCGGCCGACCACCTCGCCACGATCCTCCGCGAAGGCCCGACGCTGGGGGTCCACCTCGTCGTCTGGTGCGACAACGTCATCAACCTGAACCGGATCTTCGACCACCAGAGCCTCCGCGAGTTCGACATGCGGGCCCTCTTCCAGATGAGCCCGACCGACTCGTCGATGCTCCTGGATTCGCCGCTGGCCAGCCGCCTCGGGCCCCATCGCGCCTACTTCGCCAGCGAGGAGCAAAACCGGCTCGAGAAGTTCCGGCCTTATGGGATCCCCGAGGATGAGTGGCTCAAGACCGTCGAGGATCGGCTCGGGCGTCGCGAGGTCGATCCGGAAAAATCGTCCGCCCAGTCCACATAGCCCTGATCTCAAAGCTATGTAAAATGGAAGGAGACGTCGCTGCCTCGAGGAAGAGGAACCGACGCCTCGACGCGGACGATCGCATCTCGCTCGCGAGCTATCTCCCAAACACGAGCCGCGCTCCAAAGGAGCCCCTCATGTCAACCGAGACGATGAGTCGTTTCCTCGACCGGATCGAGCAGGCCTTCGCGGAGGGCGACGCCGAGGTCGGCCACAAGGCCACCGAGGCGGGACACGTCCGGCTCACCAGGGAGATGTATCACCACATCATCCGCGGCGACTTCGAGTCGGCCTTCCGGAACTTCCACGACGACATCGAGCTCGAGATCACCGGCCCCGAGGGGCTGCCCTTCCGCGGGCGTTGGCGGGGTCGCGACGAGGTCTCGCGGGCCATCCTCGAGAACTTCTCGGGCGTCGAGGAGCAGCAGCCCGAGATCCAGCACGTGGTCGCCCAGGGGGACACCGTGATCGTCATCGCCCGCGAGCGCGGCCGATTCAAGGGCCCCGGCACCGACTACGACCTCCACTGGGCCCAGCTCTTCACCTTCCGCGACGGCAAGGCCATCCTCATCCGCGAGCTGGTCGACGGACACTCGATCTGCTGACTATACTTGCATTTCGTAATTTCTAGACAAGTCTGGCTGCGACCGAATCATTCACATCAAAATCCTTTGCTAGTGCAAAAGAAAAAGCCCCGGCGCCCGGTTGAACCGGACTCCGGGGCGGATCACCCTGGTCATTCGCTCTATTGCAAGCGAAGGCGTCAGACTTCGGGATGCACCCATGGGGCGCGGTAGGGCCGGCGAAGGTGCCGGTTGGCTTCGTCGTCGCCGATGATGCGCTGGGCCTTGGAATCCCAGGAGAACGAGCGGCCGAGCTGGAGCGAGAGATTCGCGAGGATGCAGCTCGCCGTGGAGATGTGCCCTTCCTCGATGTCGGCCACCGGCTTGCTGCGGTCCTCGATGGCGGCGAGGAAGTTCTTCATGTGTCCCCGGATCGCCGGGGCGACGTGGCGTTCCAGGTCCTTCTCGGTCTTGTCGACGGGGAACTCCTCGAGCTCGTACTTCACGTCGACGTGCTCGGTCTTCCCGTCGCCCATCGGGATGAAGTCGTAGCCGTTGACGCTCAGCTTGAGGGTCCCCTTGTCGCCGTAGATCGTCGCCCCCCACGGGTAGTCGGGGTCGGCCGCTCGCCCATACGTGCGGTGCTCCCAGACCACCGGC
Organism: Singulisphaera chitinilytica; assembly: GCF_049331405.1. Lineage (NCBI taxonomy): Bacteria > Pseudomonadati > Planctomycetota > Planctomycetia > Isosphaerales > Isosphaeraceae > Singulisphaera > Singulisphaera chitinilytica. Next base: position 1,203,221 of record NZ_CP186274.1, on the reverse strand, counting down.
AGGTCGCCGAAGGAGAAGGTGGCCGACTGGGTATCCGGGATGTTCGCCTTGCTCGACTTCTCGACGAGGATCCCGCCCGAGGAGCTGACCTTATCCGGCCAGCCGAGCCCCAGCATCCAACGCACCATGTCGAGCATGTGGATGCACATGTCACCCATGATGCCGTTGCCATACTCGTTGAAGGCGCGCCAGCCGCGGGGGTGGACCCACGAGTTGTACGGCCGCATGGGGGCGGGGCCGGTCCACATCTCGTAGTCGAGGTACTCGGGCGGCGCCGTGTCGGGCGGGTTCCCCTTGGCCCGCATGTGGTAGTAGCAGTAAACCTCGACGAGCCCGACCGTGCCGAGCTTGCCTTCGGCGACGATCCGATCCTTGGCCTGGATCAGGTGCGGGGTGCTCCGTCGCTGGGTTCCGACCTGGACGACCTTCTTATGCTTGCGCGCGGCCGAGACCATCGCCTGCCCCTCGACCACGTCGAGGCTGATCGGCTTCTGGACCCAGACGTCGGCGCCGGCCTCGACGGCCGCGATCATCGGCAGGGCGTGCCAGTGGTCGGGCGTGGCGACGAGGACGATGTCGAGGTCCTTGTCCTTGAGCATCTCGCGGTAATCGCCATATGTGCGAGGCTTCTTCTTCGAGACCTGCCGCTCGGCCACCATGTCGGCGGCCTCGGCCACCATCTTCTTGTCCACGTCGCAGAGCGAGACCACTTCCACCGGAGCGACCTGGAGGAGCCGGAAGAGGTCGCACTTGCCGTACCAGCCGCAGCCGATCAGGCCGACCCGCTTCGGCGCCGCGGCCGTGGAACCCAGCACGAGGCCGCCCGCCCCCGAGAGCGTGAGCCCGGCCATACCTGCTTGGAGAAACTCGCGTCGATTCATCTTGAAACCCCTCGAGCAGCCTCGGAAAGGACGAGCAGACCCTTGGCGATCGAATCTATACAGAAAGGGCCGGCAAAAACAGACGGTAGGGGTCGCCGCCCAATCCGGCCGCTGCCTTTCCCCGATTCCCCTCGACGAACCGATTCGGAGTCCCTCTCCATCCCTCGGCGATCGCCGATCCGTCGGCCGCTCGACACCCAAACTTCAGGAATTCCAAGGGAGAATCTTCAAGAACCTTTTCACCCTTCGTTTTTCGAGATCCATTCAAGTTCGACTCCGAGCGCGACGAGCCGCCTCGCAGAGTGCCCGGGGACGATTTTCGAGGAATTCGAAAAGTCGTCGTCGATTTCGGCCCCGCCCGTTCGTCTGGATTGCGTCGGGGCCAACGGTGAGGCTTCGACGGGGTTTCATGCGAGGAGATGTCTGATGAAGTACGCGACCAAGCTCTCGGTGTTCGTCGTGGCCCTGCTGGCGATCGTGGCGACGGCCAACGCGGCCGAGAAGGCCTCGTCCGTGAATGCGGCCCGGTTCGAAGCGATCAAGGCGCTCGAGGGGGACTGGGTCGAGGCCGACAAGGACGGTAAGCCGACCAACAAGCACGTCAGCTCGTTCCGGGTCACGGCCGGGGGCTCCGCCGTGGAGGAGAAGATCTCCTGCGGCGAGGGCAATGAAATGATCACGATGTACACCCTTGATGGCGACGACCTCATCCTGACACACTACTGCGTCCTCGGCAACCAGCCCCGGATGAAGGCCGAGTCGGGCATCGACGTCAGCAAGATCCCCTTCGAGGTCGTCAGCGTCGGCAACCTCAAGTCGAAGGATGACAGCTACATGAGCCGGGCGACCTTCACCCTGATCGACAAGGACCACTTCAAGGCCGAGTGGGTCAACTGCAAGGCCGGCAAGGACTGCCACAAGGTGAACCTGGACCTCGTCCGCAAGACGAAGTGAGGCCGGACCTGCCCTGATCGGCTCGCATCAGCCGCCGCCGGACGCTTCGAGACGATCGTTTTCCAGAAGGATTCGCCCATGCCCCGATTCATGCTGCTCCGGAACGACGAGCCCAAGGCTTTCGACGAAGCATCACCCGAAGACATCCGGAAGATCCTCGAGAAGTACCGGGCCTGGAAGGACAGGATCGTCACGGCAGACAGGCTGGTGTCGAGCGACAAGCTGAAGGAGGAAGGGGGCAAGCTCCTCTCGAGCCGAGAGGGCAAGGTCACGGTCGTCGACGGCCCTTATACCGAGACCAAGGAAGTGGTCGCCGGCTACTTCACGATCCGGGCCTCGAGCTACGAGGAGGCCGTCGAGCTGGCCCGAGACTGCCCCCACCTCCAGTACGGCAGCATCGTCATCCGCGAGGTCGACCCGCTCGGCTGCGGCGACGACTGATCGATCAGCCTCGAGCCCTGCGTCCACGAACTCGTCGAGCCTCCGCCCCGCCAACAGGCGTGGCGGAGGCTCGCGACGTTGCGCCAGGTCCTTCCCCTGCACCAAGCCCGAACGCCGGCTCCTCCTCGACCGACTCGAGGAACTCGCCGTTCAGGAGCCGCCGGCTCCTTCCTCCGGAATTCGCCGACAATTTTACCCGGGCAATATTGACTTCTGTTTTCGCCCGGGTAATATCCCTTCGACAGTCACACAGGTCTAGGACGAACACGAAAGGAACAGGCGATGGAGACGCGAACTCCGACATATTGCACGGCCTTCGAGGGGACGGACCGGATCGCCTCGGGCGACCTGGTGCAGGTGGCCCTCTCGACGAAGGGGGTGCTCGACCGCGGCGAGCGGGCTCCGGTCCTCATCTTCGATGACGCCACGAGCGAGCTCATCGAGGTCGATTTCCGGGGGACGGCCGAGGATGTCTTGAAGCGGCTCGAGGGTTCCCCCTACTATGCCGAGCGGCTCGCCCCGAGCCCTGCCGAGGGTGAAGGCACTTCGCCGAGAGGCCCCGGCCGGCCCAAGCTGGGAGTGGTCGCCCGCGAGGTGACGCTCCTGCCTCGGCACTGGGAATGGCTCAACGGCCAGCCCGGAGGTGCCTCGGTGGCGCTCCGCAAGCTCGTCGAGGACGCCAGGCGGGCCAACGAGGGCAAGGACCGGCTCCGCAAGTCTCAGGAGGCCGCCTATCGCTTCATCTCGGCGATGGCCGGCAACCAGCCAGGCTTCGAGGAAGCCAACCGCGCCCTCTTCGCCGGCGATCGGCTTCGTTTTTCGGATCTGACGCAGGACTGGCCGACCGACGTCCGCGACCACGCCAGGAAGCTCGCCGACGTCGTTTTCCAGGACGCCGTGAAGTGAGCCGGATCAATCGGGCCGGCCGCGAGAGCCATGCGCCTCGCGGCCGGCCCGCGTCGTTTGGGAAGCTTCTGATCTGACAGGAGGTTGCCCGACATCGAAGTTCTCGCACTCATCCCGAAGGATGCTAGAATCGCGGCGCGTCTCCGAAAACCTTAGCACCACGCGAATCGCCAACCCCCAAGAGTATTCGCATGTTAATTTTTTCGCCTGGTTCCATCAAACGATCTCGCTGCGAGAAAGACACTCGCCGAACCTCGCGGCTCACGTTCCTCGCGCTCGTGGCGCTGGCCGTCTGCACGGCCTCGGCGCGGGGCGAGGAACGCCCGCAGGAGCTGCGGGTGCTGAACTGGAATATCTGGAACGGCGGCGATGAGGCGAAGAAGACCTCGGATCCGGCCATCAAGGCGGCCAAGCAGAAGCGGGTCGTCGACGTGATCGAGGAGAGCGGGGCCGACGTCGTCACGATGGTCGAGACTTATGGGAGCGGCGAGGTCATCTCCAAAGGGCTCGGCTTCCACTTCCTCCCCAGGGGTACGAACGTCTCGATCCACAGCCGCTGGCCGGTGAAGAAGGACCTCTCGGTCTACAAGCCTTTCCACTGCGTGGGGGCCCTGATCGAGCGGCCAGACGGCAAGCAGTTCGCCGTCTTCTCCGTCTGGATCCACTACGTCGACGACATCTGGACCGACCCGCACTCGCGCGACGGCCGCGACGCCGCCGACCTCCTCGCCAAGGACGGGCCGAGCCGCGTCGTCGAGATCCGCGAGATCCTCGCGGGGATCCGCGAGAAGACCGCCGACCTCAAGGGGGTCCCCGTCATCCTCGCGGGCGACTTCAACAGCAACTCGCATCTCGATTACGTCGAGGAGGCCCGCTCCCAGTACGGCCTCGTCGCCGAGTGGCCCGTGACGAAGGCCGTGGCCGACGCCGGGTTCCGGGACTCGTACCGGGTCTGCAACCCCGCCATCGACCGCGCGAAGGACCGGACCTGGACCCCGCTCTTCCCCGAGCAGATCCAGGACCGGATCGACTTCATCTACTGGAAAGGCGATGCCCTCAAGCCCCGCGAGTCCAGGATGATTGATCGGCACGCGAACCGCTGGCCGTCCGACCACTCCGCCGTCCTCACGGTCTTCGACTGGCCCTGAACGCCTCTCCGCTCCAACATCGGAATTCGAAGCGATCTTGAATCTCACTCCGATTCCTTGAAGCACCGGGCGATCACCAGCATTCGGTGGATCGCCCGGTTCGGCATCGGCGTCAGGGCTTCGCGTGGCCGGCCTGCTTGATGGCTTGCCAGAGGGCGTCGGCGATGGCGGACATGCCCTTGTCGCCGGGGTGGGCGGCGACGCCGGCGTGCTCGATCTGACGCTCCGATCGCGCGGCGTTGCTCGGGTCCGCACCCAGTTTCTCGATGTCGACGTAGATCCCGCCGGCGTCGTCGCAGGCCTTTTTGAGGATCCGATCCTTCTCGGCATCGGCCCAGAACTCGCTCCGGACGAAGACCCTGGGATGGCCATGCTGATGGATCTGGGCGAGGAGATCCCGCAAGGCGTCGGCGAAACGCCGGCGCTCTTCATCCGTCTTCGGCGACGGGGCGTTCTCGCCGATCGCGAGGATGACGACGTCGGGCTCGAAGGCGAGTTCCTCCTTCAAGGCCTCGCCGGTCTTGAAGTCGGTCTGGTTCCGCTCGAAATCGGCGATGTTGCGGATCATCGCCTTCGGGGCGCCTCCGGCCTCTTTCGCGATTAGGTCCAGGAGCCGATGGACGTAATCCTTCTCGCGCGAGGTCGCGGCCATGCCCCAGTCGCCCGTCCAGCCGATCGAGGGCGCGGGGCCGTGCAGCGTGATGCTGTTACCCAGGAACACGACCTTGCCGACGGGCAAGGTCCCGACCTTGAGGCCGTCCCCAGGCGCCGCCATCGTCAGCAGGCATGAGAACGCCAGCCCGAGGATCGCCACCACCACCGCATGCCTGGCCGAAATGAGTCTCAAAGTCGGCTCCTGGAAGGAAGTAAGGCCCACGCCGAGGATCACAACGGCCGACCAGCGTAGCCGACGCCGCGGAGGTCGTCATCAGACCCGTCGAAAAGTTGCCCGCCGTCGACGGCCGGGATGAGGCGACTCACTCAACCGCACCTAGAGGAGAGGGTCGCTCCAGGGAACCCCCAAGGCTCGTTACCCCCCGCAGCTAGCCAGACGACGACTACGACGATACCGCGCGATGTTGCATCAGCATGTGCCGCTGGCCAAGGAATTCCGGCGAGACGACGCGGGACGTCACCGGAACGGAGCGCAAGTTGCATCTTCGAGACTCTTTCGTTGAAGAATGAACTCCAACGGAAGCGATTCACGTGAATGCGGGTATTTGGGGTAATTTACCGTACGATTGGCGTCGACCGTGCCGTTCGTACGAGAAGGGGCTCCCGGGAAATTCCTCTCCGCATCATTCCCGCGGGACGTTAAGCTATCGCGATCTTGGTTCTGGCCGCCCTGAACCCATCGGTCGAGTGGATCGGCTGGCGACGCTTGCAAGCCGCCGATGCGTCTGGTCGCCGTGGAATTCCGGCGTGCGGCCTCGGCGGAGTGGCGTGGCCTCGACCGGCCTGTCGTCGGCGAGAGGGCCCGGCCCCTTCCCGGTTGGCGTCCCGTCGTACCGTACTGGGGAAGCCGGGGAATCTGGGCATTCGAGGGATGTCAGGGCAAAAGGGATGGGGGCCGATCGCGGCTTGTCGAATCCCCACGTCTTGCCCGGGAACCCTCGCCGGCCGCCGGTGTCGACTTCGTACCCAGGGCTGCACAAATTTATGTTCCTGGCTCAGGACCCTTCCCATTTCCGCGCCGAGGACTCGCCCTTGTCAACGATTATCGCCGAAGCCAAGGTGGGCATGCTGGGGCACACAGGGAGCGGGAAGACCTGCTTCATGTACGGCATGTACAATGCCTTCAGCGACTTCTCCCTGAAGCTGCCGTTCACGCTCTACACGCAGAATGATCGCGACGACGCCATCTTCCGCACCCTCTGGGAGAAGATCGAGGACGAGGATTGGAGCCCGCCGGGCACCGACTTCCCGATGACCTACCTGCTCGAGCTGCGCGCGAGCCAGAAGCCTCTCATCAACATATCCTGGGTCGACTACCGCGGCGCGGCCCTGTGGGAGGACGCGACGCCCGAGGAAGACGAGACCCTGCGCACGCAACTGACCGAGGCCGACTGCCTCTTCCTCTGCGTCGAGAGCGCGACGCTCGAATCCCGGAAGGTCAAGGATCGGAACAAGATCGGCCGGCTCGGGACGCTCTCGAAGGACCTCCCGCAGGTCCCGCTGGTCATCCTCGTGTCGAAGGCCGACCTCTTCCAGACGGTGAGCAACGAGCCCGAGCCCGGCACGCCGAGGCACGCGGCCCCGGGCGCCGGCCCGGCCCCGCTCCCGGCCATCGACCCGGCGCTCGAGGACCTCGTCCGCACCCGGTTCCACCCCTGGTTCGAGCAGAACCGGCAGATCATGATCAGCCCGGCCTCGATCAAGCCGGAGAACGCCTACTTCGACTACCTGCCGGCCCCCTTCGCCTACACGGCCTACAAGATCGTGCAGGCGAAGGCCGCGGAGAAGGCAGAGCTGCTCAAGCTGAATGACTCCCTGCTCCAGAAGCGGACCAAGGGGGTCCAGGCGTACTGGTACTACCTCGGCACCAAGACGACCCGGGAGCTCCGCGAGAAGATCGAGCAGGAGAGCGCGACGCTCGAGGCCTTGAAGAAGCGGATGGCGTCGCTCGAAGGCTACTTCGCCAAGACGTCCATCTTCCAGGGGCATGAGCGCGTGACCCTCGCCGGCGGCCGCTGGCAGGGCGTGCGATGATGTCCGAATCGACGACATCGAAAGCCCAGGCCGTCTGGGAACCCCTGGTCTTCGGGAAGACCTCCCGGGCCGACTACTCGTACCTCGCGATCCCCGCCTCGTTCGGCCAGGACGATCGGGCCTGGGCCGAGGGCTTCTTGCGGGGTTCGCGGCTCCAGGCCTCGTACGCGTGCGCGTTCGGCGTCGCCCGGTACTTCCTCTTCAAGAGCCCGACCCATTGCGGCGTGGGCGTGACCCTGCCCGCCACGATGCTCTCGGACGACAAGAGCAAGACCCTCGACCCCGAGGGCCGGGAGGTCTACGTGACCCTCGGCGCTGTCGCCCGCTACGACGAGGCGGAGTTCCCCGAGCGCCCGCATCATCCCGGCATCCCCGAGCTGGCCGCCCTGAAGCGCAACCTTCGCCCGATCTTCGGGCCGCTCTACGACGAGTACGTCGCCGCGCGCTGGAAGGAAGCCCCCCCGAGCGAGGGCCGCGCCCTGACCGCGAGCCCCAGCGAGCCCCGCGAGTGGTTCCCGGCCGACCTCCCGCTGATCTCCTGGACCCCGCCGTTCGCCCTGGACCCCGACACGGCCCTGGAACCCGATGACGGCAACCGGGTCAACCTCTGGCCCCCGGGCGTGCAGGACAATCTCTGGTCCTCAGCCTGCCTGGCGAAGCCTCCGATGTCTCTCTGCCTGAATTTCGGCAATGAGAAGGACGCCCTCGCCCCGATGTCCAGGTTCGGCAACGTCGTCGTCGAGAAATGCCGGGAGAAGGCCACGGTCTACCGAGGCGGTGCGCCCCTGCCGACCGAGCCCATCCAGGAAGCACCCGCCCAGGACGCCGCCAAGGTCGATGCCAAGGCCATCCCGAAGGACATCGTCAAGGCCGCCCCGAAGGACGCCGCCAGGAACGACGAACCCGAGGAAACACCTCCTCCTCCCGAGGGACCCAAGCGGACGAGCCTCTTCGAGATCCGGGTGTTCGGGCGCAAGATCATCGGCCTCAACCTCCCGGGATCGAGGAAACGTTGAGGCTCCCGACAAGAACCCATGTCGACTCGTAAACATCCAGGCACGACGCACAGGAACCGATGACGCGGGCCCCGATCAAGGCCCGCTCGTGCCGGTTGCGGGGGCATGTCCGACCTCGGAGATGCCCCTCGACCTTGCCGTCGGACCGCCCGCCTTCTCAAGGATGATCAGTCCTTGAATCGGAGGTCGCCGATATCGATCACCGCGCCCGGTTTGACCTCGATCTCACGACCGAGGCCGACGATTGCCGTGTGCTTGGCCACTTCCGGACTCTCAGCCCACAGCGAATAGCGACAGCCGACCGGCACCTCGGGGACGATAAACCGCCCGTCGGGGCCGGTCAGCACGGGCTCCAGGCTTGCGGTGAAGTTTTCCGAGGGGATGAGGTTGGTCGTTATTGTGGCGAGGGCCACCGGATTTCCTTCGATGTCCAGGATACGCCCTGTGATCGACGCCAGCGGCTCGAGCGTGATCGAAACGGGGCCCTTGGCATCGTCACCCTGGCGTACGCGGATCACCTTGCCGAGTTTGCGAGCCTCGTGCTTCACCAGGATTTGCCGTTCCTCGCCCGGCATCAAGTTCTTCACCTCGGCTTCCGCTTTCATCTCGACACGTTCCAACGATCCCCGACCCTCCAGCCCTCGAGTCTTCAAGCCCGAGATGGGCTGTCCGTCCGGCATCAGGGCCTTGATCCGGACCGAGGGGCCCGCGACGGCTTCCAGGTCCAGGTGGACGGACTCGACGCCGGCCCTGGGATTCATTTCCGCCATGACGGTCGGCCAGAGCTTGCCGGGGATGACCGGATTACTGTAGGTGTCGAACATGCCATGTTCATTCATCCCTTGAATCGCCTCGGACCCGGCGCCCTCGCGGAACGACCTGCTGTCGACCGCCGCCCCGACGATCGCCCGGCCGGGCATGCCGACGAGCCGAAAGCTGCCGTCGGCCTTCGTCAGGTAACGATTCTGATGCCCGGAGCCGTCGACCCTCCCCCCCCGGGTGAACTCGGGGATCGCCCGGACGAAGGCGTTGTCGCGGAACGGGAGATAATGCAGCCGGGCGCCGACGACGGGGCGTCCCGTCGCCTTCTCGGTGAGCCTGCCTTCGATCCAGATCCCCCGATGCAAGTCCACCTCGATCCGGGTTGGGCCGACGCCCGGCGGGTTCGGGACCTTGACCTCCCGGAGGAAATACGGCCCATCGTCGTTCGGCACCACGAGCAGTTGATTACCCTCCCCCTTGGGCATGCCGATCAGCCGGAATCGGCCGCGTTCATCGGACTTCGTCTCGAGCTTCCCCAGGATGTTGCTGATCCTGGACCCCGCGAACCGGTAGCTGCGGATCTCGGCCCCCGCGAGCGGTTCGCCGGTCTTCGCGTCCTTCAAGACGCCTTCGATGTGACGGCCGGGCCTTGCCGTGTAGGTGAACTCGTCGCCATAGATCGTCTTCTGGCCCGGCCCGTACCAGTTGTCGTCGCCCCTGGCCAGGATGGGCTCCATCGCCCTGGTGACGACATTGATGATGTCATAAGCGATCGTGTCCCCTTGCAACGTGAGGCTGACGATCCGCTCGGCGGGAATGCCATCCAGGCGGAATCGCCCGTCGGCGTCCGTCTTCGTCCCGGGTCGATCCTTGACGGGATCCTCCAACCTGGGCCGGACGATCCGCTTGTAGGAGATCCAGGGGGGTTCCCCCTTGCGGACCGCTTCGAGCCAACCATCGAGCTTTCCGGTCTTCGTCGATTCGACCTCGCTGATTTGCACCATGACCCCGGCCACCGGGCGACCTTCCAGGTCGAGGATCCTCCCCCGGATCGATGACAGTCCATCGGCCTTCGCGGCCGGAGCCTCGGGCTCGGCCACCTTCTTGCCCGTGGTCACGTCGAAGGTCCCGAGGTCGACGACCTGGCCGGGCTCGAGCGTCAGGCCCTTGGCGAGCGAGAAGGACTTGAATGGGGCGAGGGCCTTCGGGGTATCTGGGCTCGTCGTCACCTGCATCGAGGTGGTCAGGGTATACCCATCGCTCGCCGGGAGGAGATTGCACCGGAATTCACCGGAGGAGTTGGTAGACTCCGACTCCCACGGCTGACTGGCGAAGAGCGATTTCACGTCCATTCCTCGCTCGATACTAATGGTACAGCGAGCCGGGCCACCCGTCGCATCGACAATACGACCCTTGACGGTCGCCATGGCGCGAAGCGTGACGGTGATCTCTCGGGATTCGTGAAAATCAACAGGTGGGACGCTGAAGATCGCCCCGATCTTGCGTCCAGCATGCCTGATCTCGACGTGCCGCGGCTTCCCGGGCTCCATGCCGCCGACCCTCACCGTGCTCTCGTCATGGAGTTGGACGAACTCAGGCTGGATCATGCGTGGATAGTGGCCGTAGAACAGGGTCTGCGTGACGGCCTGCCTCGCCTCATCGACGAGCCGCAAGGTGACCGATCCTCCCGGGTCGACCACCAAATTGCAAGCGGACGACTCGGCCCCCCCAGGAACATCTATCGCCTTCAACCCCTGATAGTACGAGAGGAAGATGCGGTCGTATGTCGGAAGTTGTTCAAGCCCAAAGGCCTTGAATGGCTGGGATTTATCCCTGTCTGGGATCGACTCCGCCCCGACCCCGACGCGATACATCTTGTCCTCCGTGCTGGCCGTGACCACCCCCCTGCCCGGCAGCCCTGGGATGCGGAATCGACCTTCGGCGTCGGTCTTGTAACGGTCCCGTCCTACCGTCCAGGATGTGACGTTGGGATCGAAATTCGAATAGTTCTTGGCGCTTTCATTATCGAGGAACGGGAAATAATCGATCGCGGCCTTCACCGGCCTGGACGTCTTGAGATCCGTGACCCTGCCCGTGATCCAGATGCCTTTCTTCAATCCGATATCGAACGCAACAGGGCCGATGCCGGGGCTGGATGGAACCGTGATGTCCCTGGTGATGAAGTAAGGCCGGTCGCGTGGCGGATAGACCGAGAGTTGGTGGCCCTTGTCGTCCTCCTTCGGGAGCCCGACGATTCGGTAACGACCCTGGGCATCGGTCTCAGCGGCGAGGTCGCCATCGGCCGGCGGGTTCGCCCCCGAATGAAAGGCCGCGGCGACGATCACATGGGGGATCGGCTCGTTCGTCTCGACGTCGCGCACGATCCCCTCGATCGGCCTCGTCGGCGACACGGGGATGGTGCAATTGGCACCGTAGACGGCAGGGTCGTTAAATTTGCTGAGGTTGGAGGCGGGAACGGCCGCCGCGAACGTCTTCATGTCGCGCGTCCGGATGCGGACTTTCTTCAATGCGATGGTGGGACCCGAGAGTTTCAGGTTGACGATAACCTCCTTGCCCAGCCCCTCGATCCGGAACCGGCCGTCGGCGTCGGTCACGATCCCATTCGGCTTCAGGTGCTTACCTTCGAGGGGTATCCGGCGATGCGATCTTCCGGGGTCCTCCCGCTCAATCACCTCCGGCGCGAGCTCGGGGTCGGGAAACTCAAGTTCACCGAGGCGAACATCAACCCCCGCGAGTGGTCGGCCTTCGAGGTCGACGACTCGGCCCGTGATGGGTATGTCCCCGGGACGCAGTCGGATCGGCTGATCCATGCCGAGTTGGAAACCCAGGCCGAACCCCGGGGCCATCGCGACCTTCTGGATGTACCGGCTCTTCGGATCATCAGGACCGAGCGGGAGGTCGAACACACCGTCCGGATCGGTGAGACCTCGAGCGAATTCGACATCTCGATATTCATCGGATTTGCCAGTCCTACCGACGTTTCCATTCACGAGAGGACTTTGATCGAGAGCGATCACAGTGGCCCCCTGGAAGGGCTTGCCATCGGGGCCGACGACCATGACTCGCCGCGAGCCCTCTTTCTTTTCAGGTGTCGCAGGCGCTTGAGCCTCGGCCCGGCGGCTGCCGCCGACGCCGAGGAGGCCCGCGCCCAGCGTGCCGAGGAGGCCGACCGCAAGCATCGCCAGCACCGCGCGGCCGCCGGCGCGGGTCGAGAGGGTCCGCGAGGTGTCGAGGATCCGCACGATCCGGCGGGCTAGGAGCGTCCGCAGCGAGACCATCCCCACGGCCGAAGGAGCCGGCGGGGGTAAAGCGCGGCTCGCCAGGCCGAGGAGGTGGCCGGCGTAGCGGGCGCGGTCGGCCCCGAAGTGCACCACATGGTCGTCGCAGACTTCTTCGGCCGTCGATTCGAGCCGACGCGAGAGCGCCCAGAGCAGTGGCTGCATCCAGAGCAAGGCCGACGCCGATCGCCTCAGGAGGTTCCACAACGCGTCTCGACGCGCCAGATGGGCGAGTTCATGAACAAACGTGTCCGCGAGATCCTCGACCGCGTCGTCGGGCAGCAGGATCGCCGGGCGCCTGACGCCGTCGAGGCAAGGGCTGAACAGGAAGGGGCTCCGCCAGACGGATGGGGGCTTCACCTCCAGCCGAGCGGCGAGGCCCCGGCAAAGCGTCTCGACCTCGGGCTCGGCCGGGGTAGCCGAACGCCGCAGGTCTCGCATGCGGGCCTGACCTACCCACAACCGCAAGGCGAGGAAGGACGCCCCCAACGCCCAGGCCAGCAGAGCCGCGCGGGCCAGCGTCAGCGTCGAACGGAGCCGCCAGGCGGGAGTAGGAGCCTTCGGCGCCGCAGCCACAGGTTCGGCGGGACGAGACTCGACCGGAGGGGGCGCCGCCCTGGGCCTCGCGTCAACTTCGAGCGGGCTGGGAGCCACCATCGGGTCCATCGCAATTGGTGGTTCCATCGAGAGGGGTGCCTCAAGCAAGGGCGCCTCCGGTGTCGGCTCGGGAAGCCGAATGGCCACCCCCTGCACACCCATCGCCGTCAACGAGGCCGAGGCCCCCGGGCAGATCAGGACCGCCGCGAGGGTCGTCCGATAGACCGCCGACTGGACGGCCGGGCCCGACCGCCGCAGGAGCCGGCCGGCCGCGAGCCCCGCGATCAGCAACAAGGACGACTGGAACAACCAGGTCAGGCCGAGCCCCGCCAGGGCCGCCATCAACGCCGCAGCACCTTGCCACATCGTCGCCTCCTCTCCGCGAAGCCAGGGTCAGGTCGGGCTCGGTTCACTCCTCGTTCTTCCGCTCGATCAGCCGTTGCAACTCCTCGAGCTCCTGCTTCGACAGCCGCTCGTTCTTGAGCAGGTGGGCCACGAGGCTGCCGACGCTGCCGCCGAAGACCCGCTCCAAGAGGTCGCGGGTGGCGGTGCGCTTGACCTTGTCTTCCTTCAGGTTGGCGAAGAAATGGAAGGTCCGTCCCGTCGCCTCGTGCCCGACCGCCCCCTTCGCCTCCAGCTGGCGCAGGAGTGTCTGCACCGTGCTATGCGCCACCGGCTGCGCCTCGTTCAACGCGTCGGTGATCTCCCTGGCCGTCACCCGCCCCCGATCCCAGAGCACCTGCATGATCCGGAACTGCAACCGGCCGAGTTGCGACTCGCTCATCGTCGATCCCTCCGACACCCCGAATCGTCTACTTGAGTAAATTTACCGGAGTAAATCTTCACGTCAAGTGGGTATCCTCGCGAGGTCGACAGATCGAGGGCGGGGCGTACCTCGGCCGATCCGACTCCACCGCGACCGAAGGAGGATTTATGGCATTCTTTGATGAGCATTCTTCAAGGGTGAGCCGGCGACGATTCCAGGGGGCGATCCTCTCGGCGATGGCGGCGGGGGTCGGCGGGCGAGCCGCCCGGGCAGGAGGGGGCGCGCCGGCGGTGATCCGCTCCGAAGGGGGCCGGCCCTCGATGGCGCAGGGGGTCGCGAGCGGGGATGTTCGCGGGGACTCGGCCCTGGTCTGGAGCCGGACGGATCGGCCTTCGCGGATGGTCGTCGAGTGGTCGACGACCGACTCATTCGCCGATGCGCGTCGGGTGGTCGGTCCGGCCGCGCTGCCGGAGTCGGACTTCACGGCGAAAACCGTGCTGACGGGGTTCCCCCAGGGGCAGACGATCGTCTATCGGGCCTGGTTCCAGGACCTCGGCTCGCCCAGGGTGTTGAGCCACCCGACCGTCGGCCGGTTCAGGTCGTCGCCGGGGACGCGGAAGCGCGACGTCCTGTTCGCCTGGTCGGGCGACTGCGCGGGTCAGGGGTTCGGGATCAATCCCGAGCGGGGCGGGATGACGATCTTCGAGACGATGCGAGGTCTCAACCCCGACTTCTTCCTGCACAGCGGCGACGTGGTCTACGCCGACAACCCGATCCCGGCGGAGGTCAAGCTCGACGACGGCACGACCTGGAAGAACGTCGTGACCGAGGCCAAGTCGAAGGTCGCCGAGACGCTCGCCGAGTACCGGGGCAACTACCTCTACAACCTCCTCGACGAGAACCTGCGACGGTTCAACGCGGAGGTCCCCCAACTCGTCCAGTGGGACGACCACGAGACGCTCAACAACTGGTATCCGGGCGAGATGCTGAGCGACGACCGCTACGCCGAGAAGAGCGTCTCGCTCCTGGCGGCCAGGGCAGCCCGGGCCTTCCTGGAGTTCAACCCGATCCGACTCCAGGGGGCGGACCCCGAGCGCATCTATCGGTCGATCCCGTACGGCCCGACGCTCGAGGTCTTCATGCTCGACCAGCGGAGCTATCGCGGGCCCAACGGGCCGAACCGCGAGGCGGAGATGACCGAGGCCTCGGCATTCATGGGGCGGAAGCAGCTCGACTGGCTGAAGGCCCGCCTCAAGGCGAGCCGGGCGACCTGGAAGGTGATCGGCAGCGACATGCCCATCGGCCTGATCGTACCCGACGGCCCCTCCGGCTTCGAGAACGGGGCCAACGGGGATGGTCCGCCCCTCGGTCGCGAGCTCGAGTTCGCCGAGCTCTTCCGGTTCATCAAGGCGGAAGGGATCAAGAACGTGGTCTGGCTGACGGCCGACGTCCACTACACGGCCGCGTATCATTATGATCCGGCCAGGGCTCAGTTCAAGGATTTTGCCCCATTCTGGGAATTCATCGCGGGGCCATTGAACGCGGGGACCTTCGGCCCGTCGAAGCTCGACGACACCTTCGGTCCCCAGGCGAAATTCATCGGCATCCCCGAGGGGATGAAGCCGAACCGCTCCCCGGCCGAGGGCTTCCAGTTCTTCGGGACGGTCGCGATCGACGGACGGTCGGAGGTGATGACCGTCGCCCTGCGCAATGCCAAGGGCGAGACGCTCTATACGAACGAGCTGAACCCGGAACGGGCGTAATCGACTTGCTGGCCGACATGAAAGGTTGAGAGGGGGCCCTGAAAAGGGCCCTCACCTCGCTCAGGAGCGAGCGGACGGGGTTTCCGGCTTGTCGGAATCGACCTTGTGATAGCCGAGCTTCTGGAGCACCTCGAGGACCTCGCTCCAGGTCGGGAACATCCGCCCGCTCGACTGACGGTACTGGAGCATCGCCTCGATGAACTCTTTCTCCTCGGGCGTCATGTTCGCATTCGCCGGGTCGGAAGGTGATGGATAACGATTCCCGGGCAGTCCGTTCGGCCGATCGTCCCTCTGGCGCGCCAGGGCGAGGTACTCGACGGCCGGAGACTTCTTGTGAAGCCCGGGGGCGATGTTATTGGCGAAACGCGGGTTCGTTCGAGGTCCAGGCATCCTGGAAGCTCCTTCGTCGGTTGTCGAACGGAGGAAAACGGACTTTTTCGCACTCACCTCCGTGGCGGTCGCATCTATCCTCCTGAAATAGGCAAAACCGGAGCCTTTTCTTTTCGATTTCCAAAAAATTATTGCGAGGCAGGCGGAAGGCAGGCAAGCTCGCCCAGCGTTAAGGTTGCCGAAAAGCCGAAAATAATCAGCAAACTCACTGTAACCCCACCAACCCGATCCGAGCTCGCCGGGGATGGGAGTCTGTCGATGCGGAACAGACGGGTCGACTCCGGTTATACTGGACAAATCCCACGCCAGTTTCGACGCGGTAACTTGTCCCCGGGCGAGGATCCTTCCCCGCCTTTTTGCATTTGAACATCGAGGGAGGCGGATGCAATGACCATGCCTGACGGCAGCGACCGCTATGAGTCGTACCGAGGGCTCCCGACCCTGGCCGGGCTCGCGAGCCTGGCCGACGCGAGCCGGCCCGGCCTCGGGGTCGAGGCCAGCGTGACCCGCCTGAAGCGGTTCCACTATGCCCTCCGTCGGCTCCACGAGGTCATGACGGCCCGGATCACCGCCGAGCCGATCTACGAGATCAAGACGGGGCTCTCGCTCCACGCCTATCTCTGCGCCGAGCATGTCTCGGCACTCCGGGGGCGGGTCGGCGAGATGCGCGAGCCGCCGCTGGGACTCGAGGCCGTGCCGGCTCCCTCCCTCGAAATCCTCTTCGACGAGATCCTCGCCGCGCCGACGACCGAGGCCCTGCTGCTCGGCCTCTACGAGAAGGCGATCCCCGCCCTCGACGCCGCGCTCGCCCGGTTCATGGCCGACACCAACCCGCTGGCCGATGCCCCCTCGGTCCGCGTCTGCCGGTTCGCCCGTGTCGAGGTGGCGGACATGCTCGACTTCGGCTCCAAGGCCGTCGCCTGCCTGGTGGAAGACGCCACCCGGGCGGAGCTGGACTCCTGGTTAGGGCTCCTGGACGACTGCCTCGCCGCGGCCGGCGGGCTCGACGGGGCCTCGGTGGAGTCGGGACGCGAGGTCGTGCGCCAGTTCTCGAAAACCCCGTTCGTCTACGACCCGATCCCCAAGCGTGACGAGAGGTTCCAGGACCTCTACAACCAGGGGGTCAACCCCGAGGCCTTCCTCTACGACCCCGGCTTCGAGCCCCGCCCCAAGACCCTCATGATGCTCTACAAGCGCATGCGGGAGATCGACGTCCCCGAGATGATGGCGAGCATCATCTGCGAGACGAAGGGGGAGCCCTGGGAATACTATCGCGACATGAGCCGGCAGCTCTGGGACGAGGCCCGGCACGCGATGATGGGGGAGGTCGGCTTCGTCGCCCTGGGGGTCGACTGGACCCAGGCCCGGATCACGCACAACTGGTCGCTCCGCCTCAACACCGAGTGCACCCCGATCGAGCGCCACGCCGTGCTCTACTTCATCGAGCAAGGCCTCATGGCCAAGACCGGCAAGCGGTTCGAGTGGGAGGTGGGCGTCGCCTCGGGCCTCCCCCTGATGGCGACGATCCAGGACTTCGACTGGGCCGACGAGGTCCTGCACGCGTCGATCGGCCGGGAGTGGTACATCCCCCGCTTCGGCGACCGCAAGAAGGCCATCGAGTACGGCGACCAGTGCTGGTCCAAGATCCTGAGCAACTGGACGAGCGTCCGCGACCAGGGGCTGACCCAGCACGAGAACTGGTGGCCGTCCATCTACCTCCAGGCCTGCAAGACCTGGGGCATCGAGGCCGACCCCAAGGTCCTCGCCTACGCCGAAACATATGAGACCCAGCGGGCCGACCTCAAGACCGTCTCGGGTAGTGCGTGATCGCCTTCGACACGCCGCGATGAGCCAGGGCCGGAGGATCGTCCATTCGTGCGGCCGATCCTCCGGCCCCTCGTTCCTCGCATAGCCAGACGCCCCGGCAAAACATTTCCCGTTTCCACCTCCGTCATTTCCTCGCCGCGCAGCCCTGTCCAACGGGATGAACTTTCAGCTTGAACACGACGTTCCGCTCGAATCGTCCTGAAATTTGCACATCCAAGAGACACTGATATTTTGGGGTTCCTTCGAGTGTCACCTCTCGCGGATTCCCGCGTACCTTCGTGGCCATCTCCGCGCGAGGATTATGCCCGTCGTCCCCGGCGGGCCGCATCCAACGGTGGGATCAAACGCGATTGCGCGCGGGCCCTGCTCCGGGATAATTTGCCCCGAATCGTCCTGATTTGCTCGAGCAGCATCCTGTAGACGCGAGTGCCGCCTGAAATCAGACACAAATACCGGGGCCGTTCCGCGGAAATGCTCGGCCGATTCAACACTCCCCTATTCCTGAAAACCCCGACATTTCGGCCATGAATGGCGAGCCCCGAGGCGCGAGATCAAATAGCGTCGGATAGAGAGACGCCCGGCCGACCGGATCAGCCAGGGGCGATCCGGTCGGCCGGGCGATGTCTAGAGAAATCGGGAGGGAGGCCCTGACGATCCGGGCTTAGCGGCCCTGGGGCTTCGGCGGGGTGGGGACGCCCTTCCCGGCGTCCATGTCCTCGAATTGCATCCCGGAGAAGAACTCGCCGGGGCGTTCGTCCTCGTCCTTGAGGGCCGTCGCCGTCTGGGTCTCGGAGAGGCTGGCCGCGGCCTCGTCGCGGAGCGAGTCGAGGAGCGGGTAGAGTTGGCGATAGGCCGCCTGCTGCTTGGGCGTGGTCGCCGCGCCGAAGCGGAGGTTGTAAGACTCCATGAAGCCGATCAGGGCGCCGAGGGTGGTCTCGGGGTGCTTCTCGATCCCGGACAGCAGGACCTCGGTGGCGGGGGTCTCCAGCATCTTCGTGAGCCCGTAGAGCGCCTTGAGGAACTTCTCGGCGTCCTCGCGCGGCTTGCCCTTCGGGGTCGATCCGACGAGCTTGTTGCGGGCGACGTTGATGATGTCGCGGACCTTCTTGAGCGACGCCGGGTCGGGCTTGCCGTCGTCTTCGACCTGCTTGCGCAGCTCGGCGGCGAGGGCCTTAAGCTCGGTGCGTTCCTTGGCGAAGGCCTCGGTCCTCAGGGCGGCGGGCGGGCCCCCCTTGGTCAGCTGCTCTACGCTGGTCGTGACCGCGGCCGAGGCGAGCTGGAAGGGGATGTCGCGGACGATCGCCCCCGGGATCTTCGTCGAGGCCCCGCTCAGCTTGCGGAGGTAGACGCGGGGGTTCGATATCTCGTCGAGCGCCACGTTGAGGGCGTCGCCCCGGGTGATGTCGCCCGGCTCGGGCGTGTCATGCAGCCGCTTGTAGATAGCTTCATGTGCCTTACTGTTCTCGTCCTGCGCCCTGACCATCCGCTTGTAGTGCCGCTTATTCGCCTCCTGCTGCGACTCCCAGACGTACTGGTTCCAGCGCATGGCGGTGTCGGCGTTGATCGAGCGGGCCTGCGCCGTCTGGACGTTGTACTGGCCGGCCGAGGCGGCGAAGGCCCCCAGGCCCCTGGCGATATCCCCCTGGACCGTCTGGCCGCCTCCGCCATAGCCGCCCCAGCCCCCCCAGCCATAGCCGCCGTAGCCGGCGGGATACTGGGCCCGGACGCTGCCGGCCGAGGACGCGAGCACGATCACGCCCAGGGCAAACTGCCTGCCAAATCTGCGCATCGGAGATTCTCCCATCGGAAAACTCAAGCCCAATCTCGGGGCGACGCCGGCTCGCGACGCGGAGCCACGTTCTTGCGAGGCGGGCCAAGATTCGAGATGACTTCTATGTTCACCAAAAAGCTTTGGAGGCCTCGCCGCTTCCAACTTACGTAAATTCTATGATACCGGAGGGCCCATCACAATCGGCCGGCGACGCCCCTTGCGAAGTTATTCGCGCAACGCGAGCCGGTCGCGCAAAGTCGGGGCGACCTTACGGCAGGGGTCGAGGGCAGGAGCCGAACGCGTCGGGCGAGGTTACTGGCCGGGGTGCTTGGGGGCGGTGCTGAGGGGGAGGAGGAGCGAGGCGAGTTCGTCGAAGTCGACGGGCTTGATCAGGTGGTAGTCGAACCCGGCCGCGAGGGCCCGACGGCGGTCGTCGTCCTGGCCGTAGCCGGTGACGGCGATGAGGATGACCTCCCGATCCCCCGCCTGCTCGCGGAGCCGGCCGGCCACCTGGTAGCCGTCCATGCCGGGGAGGCCGATGTCGAGCAGGACCACCCTCGGCTCGTGCTGGCGGGCCGATTCGAGGGCCTCGACGCCGTCGAAGGCCATCCAGACCTCGTGGCCGAGCGTGGCGAGGAGGTGCGCCAGCCCCTTGGCCGAGTCGACGTTGTCGTCGACGACCAAAATCCGGAATCCCTGGTTCGGGAGGATCGCCGAATGGTCGGCGACCCCGTCCCGCTCATGGGCGTGGCCGTCGGCCAGCGGCAGGGTCACGGTGAAGACGCTGCCGGTCCCCAGGCCCTGGCTCGTGGCCCCCAGGCGCCCGCCGTGCATCTCGGCCAGGGTCCGCGCGAGGGTCAGGCCGATGCCGAGCCCCCCTTGCGAGCGGTCGATGGATTGCTCCACCTGGACGAACGGGTCGAACACCTGCGCGAGCATCTCGGCGCTGATGCCGATGCCGTTATCGCGGACATTGATGACGAACTCGGGGCCGGCGACCTCGGCGTCAATCGAGATCTCCCCCCCCTCCTCCGTGTACTTCGCCGCGTTGGTGAGGAGGTTCACGATGATCTGCTCGAGCCTCGTGGCGTCGGCCTCGACCTGGATCGGCGTGGAGGGGAGCGAGACCTTGAAGTCGTGCCCCCGCGCCTGGATCAGGCGGCGGGTGGCCTCGACCGCGCTGCGGAGGATCGGGCCGACGTCCTGCTTCTCGACCCGGAGCTGGATCTTGCCGCGGGTGATCCGCGAGACGTCCAGGAGGTCGTCGATCAGGCGGGCCAGGTGCTTCACCTGCTGCCCGATGACCTCCTTGGCCCACTCGAAATGCTCGGCCTTGCCCGAGTAACGCGCGAGCTGGATGGCGTTATTGATGGTCGAGAGGGGGTTGCGAAGCTCGTGCGCCAGCATCGCCAGGAAGTCGTCCTTGCGGCGATCGGCCTCGCGCAGGGCCTCCTCCGTGCGCTTGCGCTCGGTCGTGTCCTGCATGACCTTGACGAAGCCCTGGAGCTTGCCCGAGACGTCCCGGAGCGGTCGGACGACGCCGTTGCCCCAGAACCGCTCGCCGTCCTTGCGGAGGTACCAGCGCTCCCCCTCGGAGCGTCCGACCTTGGCGGCCTGCTCGAGTTCGCGGGAGGGCAGCTCGTTGCGGACGTCCTCCGGCTCGAAGATCGGGTCGAGCGGGTTGCCGAGGATCTCCGCCTCGTGGTAGCCGAGGACCCGCTCGGCCCCCTTGTTCCAGCTCGAGACGCGGCCGTCGAGGTCGAGGGTGAAGATGGCGTAGTCGGCGACGCTCTCCAGGATCAGGCGGTGCCGCTCCTCGCTCTCTCGCAGGGCCTGCTCGGCCTTGCGCCGCTCGCTCCGCTCGCGCGACTCGGCGATGGCGCGGTTGACGGCCGGGACGAGGCGGTCGAGGCGATGCTTGAGCACGTAATCCGTCGCCCCGCGCTTGAGCGACTCGATGGCCACCTCCTCGCCGAGCCCGCCGGAGACGAACAGGAACGGGATGTGCGGCCACCCCTCATGCGCCAGCTCCAGTGCCGACAGCCCGTCGAACGACGGCAGCGAGTAGTCGGCGAGGATGAGGTCGTAGGCCTGGGCCTCGAGGGCGTGCAGGAACGCCTCGCGGGTGTCGACACGATCCATGTCGAAGACGACATTCCCCTTCGCCATCCGGGTGCGGACAAGGTCGGCGTCGAGGGGGTCGTCTTCAAGTAAGAGTATGCGGATACGCGACATCATGCACGCCTCGTCCGTGGGGCCGCTCGGGGAAGGTTTCAGGAACTTCGCTTCGGCTTGGCGCTGCCGGGGGGCGGCTCGTTCAGCACCGCCCAGAAGACGCCGAGGTCCTGGATCCCCTCGAGGAACTCCTTGAACCCGACCGGCTTGACCACGTAGGCGTTGACGCCCAGGCGGTAGCTCTTGAGCAGGTCTTTCTCCTCGCGAGACGACGTCAGCATCACGACCGGGACCGCCTGGAGCTCCGGGTCCTTCTTGATCGTCTCGAGGACCTGGAGGCCGTCGACCTTCGGCAGCTTGAGGTCGAGGAGCACGACGGCCGGGTTCCCGAAGGCCCGGTCCTCGTAGGCGCCGCGGCGGTAGAGGTAATCGAGCGCCTCGGCACCGTCGCGCAGCGTAATCACCTCGTTGGCCAGGTTCGTCTTCGCGAGCGCGACGAGCGTCAGCTCGAGGTCCTTCGGATTGTCTTCGACGAGCAGGATCGGCTTCAGCATGACCACTCCCCGTGCCCTTGCATACCGTCACGACTCCTTGGCTTCCGAGACCTTCGGAAGTGAGAAATAGAAAGTCGCCCCTGCATCGAGTACCCCTTCGGCCCAAGCCCGGCCGCCGTGCCGCTCGACGATCCTCCGCACGTTCGCCAGTCCGATGCCCGTCCCCTCGAAATCTTCCATCCGGTGCAGCCGCTGGAACACGCCGAACAGCTTGCCGACGTACTTCATATCAAAGCCGGTGCCATTGTCGCGGACGAAGTACACGTACTCGTCGTCGTGCTCCAGGGAGCCGATCTCGATCTTCGCTTCCGCGCGGTTCCTGGTGTATTTGATGGCGTTGGACAGGAGGTTGCGGACGGCGAGGTGCATCACGCCGGGGTCGCACCAGGCCGCGGGCAGGTCCTGCAGGTCCCAGGAGACGGCCCGCCCCGCCGCCTCGGTCATCACGTCGCGGATCGACTCCCGGAAGAGCTGGGTCATGTTGACCGTCACCGGGTTGATGGCCGTCCGCCCCATCTGCGAGAACGACAGCAGGTTGTCGACGAGCGTCCCCGCATACTGGGCCGACTCGATGATCGTGTCGACGTAGCGCTTGCCGCTCTCGCTGAGGTCGTTCTCCTCCCTGAGGAGTTCCGAGTAGCCGACGATGTGGCGGAAGGGGGCCCGCAGGTCGTGCGAGACCGAGTAAGAGAAGGCCTCGAGCTCGCGGTTGCTCCGCTTCAGCTCCGCGCTCAGCTCGGCGAGCTCCTCCGCCCTCCGCAGCACGATGCCGACGATGGCGTTGCGGAACTCCTCGGCCGTCTCGATCTGGTTCAGGTCCCAGGGCAAGGCGCGGTTCCTGACCGTCTCCTTCCAGATCTCGAAGCTCTTGCGCGGGTGGATGCGGGCGTCGGCGTCGGAGAACGGCTTGCGAGGGTCGCCGCCCCAGTTGACCGTGCGGACGATCTCGGGCCGGAACCAGAGGATGTAGCTGCGGTGGACCTTGGAGATCGAGAGCGCCAGCAGGCCGCAGGCGACGTCCTTGACCGACTCGGCCGGCGGGAAATCGGCGGAGAGCGAGTCGGTGTGGTAGATGTCGCGCTTCACCTTCTCAGAGAGCCACTTGACGATCTGAGCGATCTTCTGTTCGTCGGGGGCCTCGCCCAGGGTCGTGCAGCGGCCGTCGACCACGAGCGCCGCGCCGTTCGCCGACGCGAACGAGAGCAGCTCGGTAGGGTGGGCCACCAGGCCGGAGAGGAAGTCCTCCTCCTTGGCCATGAAGGCGAGCAGCTTGGCCTCGATCGACTTCAGGCGGATCCTCGACTCGATGTCCGCATAGCGCTGCTTGGCCTCGAGCTGGAGCGAGAAGACCTGGCTGAGGAACTCGCCGGTGGCGCGGACGCCATAAGGGATGACGCGGGGGCTGGCGTGATGGCAGGAGATCAAACCCCAGAGCTTGCCGTCCTGAAGCAGCGAGAATGACATCGAGGCTGCGGTCTTCATGTTCCGCATGTACTCGACGTGGACCGGCGAGACGCTCCTGAGCGCCGCGTAGGTCAGGTCGAGCGGCCTGCCCGAGACCGGGTTCCGCGACGGGACGATCGGGACAGGCTTGTAGGTCGCGTCGGCGATCAGTCGCGAGCGGTTGAGCCTGTAGACTTCGCGGGCCTGGCTCGGGATGTCCGAGGCCGGGAAGCGGTGGCCGAGCAGCGACGGGAAGGTCTCGCCGTTGCGGGCCTCGGCGACCACGGTGCCATTGCCGTCCTCGTCGAACCGGTAGATCAGGACGCGGTCGAAGTCGGTGATCCTGCGGAACTCGACGACCGCAAGTTGGTTCAGCTCGTCGGAGGTCGCCGCGCGTTCCATGGTCGCGACGAAGTTGCGGATCAAGGGGTTGAGGATCGGCTGGGTGGCCGGCTCGCCGTCGGAGGCGTCCTCGAGCTCGACGATCACCACCCCCTCGCTCCGGTGGGCGACGACGCTATGCATGCGCCCGTCGGTATCCCCCTTGAGGTGGAGGAAGCCGAAGAACTGGGGGTTCCGCTCGAGCGCGGGGTTCTGGAGCCATCCCCGGAGCGCCGCGCCCTTCTCGGCGCCGAAGAGGTCGGCCAGGGTGCTACCGATGACCGCGTCGACGGGCTTGCCGAAGGCGTCCGTGCAGTTGTCGCTCGCCTGGGCGACGGTCCAGTCGGACGGGTTGAATGTCAGCAGGATCCCAAACGGTTGGATGCTCCCCGGTATCTGGATGGGTTCGCGGTCGCACGAAGAGAGATCAACATCGTCAGGTCGAGTTATCGCCGTTCGTATCATGGCCGGGACGCATTCCCCTGGGTTCGACATGCCGTTGGACAAACCTAACAGACCAGACTCTCGAATAGCACTCCCTATCCTGGCCCTGCGGGATCGGGGCATCGTCTTCAAATGCCCAAATTCCATCGGGTTACTCCCATCATCGCGTCTATTGAAACTTGCGCTTTGAAATCTTCCGCGCAATTCCAAGACACTTAGATGCATTGCGTTGCACCAATCGCCCTCCGACTCCATTCAATTGCCGTGCCAGGAGAATCGAGGCGCCAACAAAAACGCAGCGATCCGCACGCGATTTCGCCTTACAGACTATCTCGGGTACGACCCTTCCGGAATGCGAACGCCGATTCTCGAGAATTCTCCATCGCGCATGCTTAAATCGGTCAACTTGGAGCAGCTTTGGTAACAGCGGGGGGAATCCGATGGGTTGACTTCCATCTCGGCTCGTTCGCGGTATCCTCGGTGGCGAGCAACCATATTCCTGCAGACTTGTCGAGAAATTTTCCCAGGAGTCCACCCATGGCGCTCACGCCATCCACGATGCTGCCGCTCGGATCGAAGGCCCCAGGCTTCCAGCTCCCCGACACCGAGGGCAAATCGGTCGGCCTCGACGACTTCAAGGGGAGCCCGGCGCTGCTCGTGGCGTTCATCTGCAACCACTGCCCCTACGTGAAGCACGTCCGGCAGGAGCTGGCCCAGCTCAGCAAGGATTACCAGGCGAAGGGGGTGGCGATCGTCGGCATCAGCGCCAATGACGTCGCCGGCTATCCGGACGACAGCCCCGAGCTGATGGCGAAGGAAAAGGCCGACGCCGGGTACGTCTTCCCCTACCTCTATGATGAAACCCAGGACGTGGCCAAGGCCTACCAGGCGGCCTGCACGCCCGACTTCTACGTCTTCGATGCCGATCGGCGCCTCGTCTACCGCGGCCAACTCGACGACAGCCGGCCGGGCAACGGGACCCCGGTGACCGGCCGCGACCTCCGCGCGGCGCTCGACGCCGTCCTCGCCGGCCAGGCCGTCTCCGAATCGCAGAAGCCGAGCATCGGCTGTAACATCAAGTGGAAGCCCGGCAACGCCCCCGCCTACTTCGGTTGATTCGCGGAACCGCCCCCCGACCCACCCGTCAGGGGGGCCAGCCCGGGGCCAGTCGAGCGGCCTCGGCGACGGTCTGGAGATGGATGTCGACGGTGTCGTCGATCCGGCGGGCGTACCCCCCGGCCATCGTGACCGCGACGGGGAGCCTGGCAGCCCGGCAGGTCTCGAGCACGTGGCGGTCCCGGGCCGCCAGGCCGGGCTTGGTCAGGCGGAGCCGCCCAAGCCGATCCCCTTCATATGGATCCGCGCCGGCCAGGTAGATGACCAGGTCGGCCTCGGATCGTGCGAGAGCCTCGTCGAGCCCTCGCCGGAGCTCGTCGAGATAGCGGGCGTCCTCGGTGAAGTCGTCGAGCTCGATGTCGAGGTCGCTCCGCTGCTTGCGCAAGGGGTAATTCTTCGCCCCGTGCATGGAGAAGGTGAAGACCGTCGGGTCTTCGGCGAGGACCGAGGCGGTCCCGTCTCCCTGATGCACGTCGCAATCGACGATCAGGATCCGTCGCGCCCGCCCTTCCGACTGCATCGCGCGGGCGGCGACGGCGGCGTCGTTGAAGAGGCAGTAGCCGGCCCCTCGATCCCTGAAGGCGTGATGGGTGCCGCCGGCCAGGTTGAGCGCGAGCCCTTCATCCAGGGCCCAGCGGCAGGCCGAGACCGTCGCCGCGCAGGAGCGTCGGGCTCGTTCAACGAGCGAGGGGGACCAGGGCAGGCCGATTGCGCGAACCTCCTCGTCGGAGAGGCCCCCTTCGGAGACCCTGGCGATGTAGCCCGGGTCGTGGACGCGGAGTAGCTCGGTGTCGGTCACGGCCTTCGGCGAGAAGAGGTCGCCGGGCGCGACGAGGCCGCTCCGCTCGACGCGGATCCGCAGGCGCTCGTACTTCTCTTGCGGGAAGGTGTGGCCGTCGGGCAAGAGGATCTTGAATTGATCGCTCGAGAAGACTTTCACTGCGAGGTGCCGCCGTCGAGGTAGCTCGGGCTCAGAGTCCGTACTGCTTCCGCTTGCGGTAGAGGGTGCTCGGGTCGATGCCGAGGGTCTTCGCCGCGGCGTCGAGGCTCGACGCACGAGCCAGGACGCGGCGGATGTGGGCGATCTCCAGCTCCTCGAGCGTGAGGGAGCCCCCGACCTCGGGCGCACCTTCGACGGCGCCAGGCGTCTGGGCGACGGCGATCCGCTCGGGCAGGTCCGCCAGGCCGACCTCGGGCCCCTCGGCCAGGATCGCGGCGCGCTCCACGGCGTTGCGGAGCTCGCGCAGGTTCCCGGGCCACGGATGCCGCTTCAGGGCCTCAAGGGCCTCCGCCGTGAAGCCGGTCAGCTTTCGCGAGGTCTGCCGGCCGAAGAACCGCAAGAGGTGTGCCGCGCGATCGGCGACGTCGGAGCGTCGGCGCAAGGGAGGCAGGGTCACTTCCACCACGTTGAGGCGATAGAAGAGGTCCTCGCGGAACGTCCCGGCGGCGACGGCCTGCTCCAGGTCCCGGTTCGTGGCGGCGATGAGGCGGACGTCGGCCTGCCTCGTCTTGGTTTCCCCGACTCGCTCATAGCAGCGCTCCTGCAGGAAGCGGAGCAGCTTGGGCTGGAGCGGCGGCGGGAGGTCGCCGATCTCGTCGAGGAAGAGGGTCCCCCCCTCGGCGGCGGCGACCTTTCCCGAGGCGTCGCGAATCGCCCCCGTGAAGGCCCCCCGGGCGTGGCCGAAGAGGTCGCTCTCGAGCAGCTCGGCGCTCAGGCTCGGGCAGCTCACGGTGACGAACGGGCCCGAGGCGCGGTTGCTCCACTGGTGCAGGGTCCGGGCCAGTACCCCCTTGCCCGTCCCGTTCTCGCCTCGGATCAAGACAGCCGCCGACGTGGGGGCGACCCGCCTGGCGAGGTCGAGCACCCGGCACACCTCGGGATCGTCGGACTCGAGGTCGACCTCGGGCACCTCGACCCGGACCTGATCCTCCAGCCCGGCGATCCTCGCCCGGAGTCCACGGACGCGCTGAACCCGCTCGAGGACCGCACGCACCTGGGCCGGGGTGAACGGCTTGGGGAGGTAGTCGAAGGCCCCGAGGCGCATGGCCTCGACCGCCGTGTCGACGCTCGCGTGCGCCGTGATGATGACGACGGCGAGGCGAGGGCTCTGGAGCAAGAGCGACTCGAGCAGGCTCAGGCCCGAATCCTGGCCGAGCCGGAGGTCGACCAGGGCCACATCCGACGGCCGACGCTCCACGTCCCGGAGCGCATCCAGGGCGGATGCCGCCTCCCCGACCTCGTGCCCCATCGCCTCCAGGGCGACGCGCAAGGTCTTCCGGATATTCGGCTCATCGTCCACGACCAGGATGCGCATGACTGCGATGGGTCCAATAACGCCTTGGCGCCGAGGTCGGCTCGGCTCGGTTCAGATCAGCTCGATTTCGCCTTCGGTTCGAGCTCGACCGAGGCCGAGTTGATGCAGTAGCGGAGCCCGGTCGGGCGCGGGCCGTCATTGAAGACGTGGCCGAGGTGCCCGCCGCAGCGGCTGCAGGTGACCTCGGTCCGCAGCATGCCGTAGGTCCGGTCCTGGTGCTCGTCGATGGCCGACGCCTCGAGCGGCTGGTAGAAGCTCGGCCAGCCGCAGCCCGAGTCGAACTTCACCTCGGAGTCGAAGAGCTCCTGCCCGCAGCCGGCACAGAGATACTTACCGGGGGTCTTGGTGTCCCAGTACTTCCCGGTGAAGGCGCGCTCGGTCCCCTTCTCGCGCAGGATGCGGAACTGCTCGGGGGTGAGTTCCTGGCGCCACTCGTCCTCGGTCTTGTCGATCCTGGAGGCCATCGCGGTTCGTCCCCTCTCCGTGCCGGCCCGCGTCCGACCGGGCGCGAGCCCCGAATGAGCCGGGCGAGCGAGTCGATCGATCACCCCTCGTCTCATTATACCGACGTTCGAATCCGAGGGATGGCCCGAGGATACATCCCGATGGAACGGGCGGGCGTCGCGGTCACTGGGCTTTCGCCTGATCCCGATAGAACTCGAGCCACTTCCTCCCGTTGTCGTTCTTCACGTTCTCGCCCGAGAGGTTGCGGAAGGCGGCGTCGATCTCGGCCTTCGGCGGTTTTCCGGCCTTCTCGCTGACGACGCCCTTCTGGACCAACTTGAGGGTGTCGCCGGTCCATTGTTTCTTCGCGAATCCGCGGCTCAGGGCCGAGAAGTACCAGACCCTGGCGTCGTCGGGGGTAGCCTTCTGGAGCGCGGTGAAGGCCGTCAACGCCTCCTCATATTTGCCCTGCCTGAACAGGTTGGCGGCGCGGGTGATCGGATCCCCCTCCTCGTCGATCGGCTGGATCGCGGGGGGCGAGGTCTCGCGCGGTTCAGCCTCGGCCGTCGAGGGGCTCGCGACCATCGTCCCATTCGGGGTCGTGCCGGCGTTCGGGGCCGGGGCCGAGGATGGCGTCGCGGCAGCGGTGTTCGCGGGCGGGGTCGAGTTCGCCGGGGCGTTCGTCCTCGGGGACTCGATCGCGGGGCCGTCATGACCGGCCGCCTTGGCCGACTCGGTCCTGGAAGCCTTCTGCGCCTTCTCGACGGCGTCGAGCCGGGCCGACAGCTTAGACAGGTCCTCCGAGACCACGGAGATGCCCCGGGTCGCCCTGCCGAGTTCGTCCACCTGGCGTTGCAGCGGCGTCAGGTCGGGCGAGGGTGTCGAGGAGCCCTGCGGGAGGTCGCCGAGCCGCTTCTGGACGTCGTCGAGGCGGTCGGAGAACCCGCTGACCATCGATTTCAGGGACTCGACGTCCGTGCTGAGTATCGCCACCTTGGACTTCTCCGAGAATGGGGAGAGGTCCTTCCCATCGGCGGCGCGGTCGTCCTCGGGCCACGCCGAGGCCTTGGCGGGCGTCGCGGCCGCCGTGCCCGTGGCCATGCTGTAGAGCCAGGCGCCCACGATGCCGAAGATGGTCGAGGCGAACGCCAGGCCGATCAACATACCGATGCCGGGCGAGGTCCGAGCCGGCTGCCCGAAGAGGATGGGCGCCCTCTGCCGGTCGTCCGCCGCGTCGTCCTGGGCCGCGTAGGACGAATCCTCGAAATCCGCGTCGGGAACCGCCTCGACCCGGCTCGGCGGCGTCGGCCGGGCCTCATCCTGCGCCGCGGTCGCGACGGCCGTCGCCGTCGAGCTCGCCTCGAGGCCCCGAGGCGCCTGGGACGGAGTCGAGCCTGTCGTCGAGGGCGGCTCGGATGTCACGAACTCGCCCTGGAGCTCCGCTAGCGCGAGATGGAGGGGATTGGCCGCCGATGTGCTCGCCGCCTCCGTACTGTTGTAGGGATGGCTCCCGCCTTCATCACTTCGGCGCTCGTCGAGGATCATATGAACAGACTCCTGAACGCGAGAGCATGATTCCCGAGGGCCGCGAATCACGGCTTCGTCGCCATGCCCCGATCTCGCGACGTCGACGGCCGTTCGGATCGCCTCAAGGCCCCGATCGATGAAGCATCCCCTCGATCGGGGCCGATGCAAAGGCCGACCGGACCAACGACGCGTCGCATCAACGAGCCGGGCGACAGTTGAAACCCCGGCCCGGCCTGATTTAAGGCCGAGCCGGGGCAATCCGTGGGCCGCTAGCCCTCAACGTCCTTGTATCACCGATGCCCCGAAGGCTCAAGCGAGGTCGCCTCGGCGAGGCTCCGTCGCTCGCGGGCGAGAGTCGTCGCGATGTGCGGGGGGGTCTCGAGGGGAAAGCCCCACCCGTCCAGGAGACTCCGAGGTGGGCCGCGGTCGGCCCGACTTTTTTGGCCAGGCCTTAACGCCTGGCGGTCTTGCGATAGTAGTCCAGCCAGGTCTTGGCGGACGGGATGCTCAGGGTATCGAAGCTGGAGTTGATCTTGGCGGCGTCGGGGGTGCCGGCCTTCTCGCGCTCCGCCCCCTTCGTGACCATCCGGAGGGGTTCGCCCTGCCACTGGCTCGTCGCCAGGCCCGTGCTCAAGGCCGCGTAGTACCAGACGCGGGCGTCGTTGGGGTAGGTCTCGGTGAGCTTCTGGAAAAGCTCGCTCGCCTCCTTGTACTTGCCCCCCTTGAAGAGGTCCGCCCCCTTGGCGACGGCCTCGTCCGCCTCGGCCTCGGCATTCGCGGCCGAGGCCGCCTCGGCGGTCGCCGGGGGAGTGGCCGGGGTCGTGGCGGTGAGCTTCGTGACCTGATCCTTCAAGGCGGCGAGGTCGTTGTTGAGCGAGGCGACCGACTTGTCCACGCCCTCGACGCGTTCGCCGAGCGAAGTGACCTGCTTGGGGAGTTCGGCCGAGGCCTCGGTCGACTTCGAGAGCTCGCTGATCCTGGCCTCGATCGGCGCGAGGTCGGGGGCCGGGGCCGGCTTGGGGATGGCGGCGACGGTCGTTTCCAACGTCTTCAGGCTCTCGGTCAGGCTCTCGAGCTTGGCGTGGAGCGACTTGATCTCCTCAACGACCTCGGGCGGGGCCGGGGCGTGCGCGGGGGCCGCGGCGACGGGCGTCGCCGGCTTGGGCTCGCCGGGGGTCAGCGTCTCGGCGGGCGTCGGGGCCGAGGCCGTCTCGACCGGCTTCTTCTCATCGCCGGACGCGGCCACGGGCTTCTGGTCGACCACCCAGGCCACGATCAGGGTCGAGGCCAGGACCATCGCCATGATGATCGGGAAGGCCGGGTGCTTGACATCCCCTTCGGGCTCGGCGACCGGCGGGGGCGGCGGCGTCTTCGCGACGGCGGGGGCCGGCGCAGGTGCCGGTGCCGGCGCCGGGGTCGCGACCGGTTCCGGTTCCCACTCGGGCACGGGCACGGGGGCCGGGGTCGGCTCGGCGTGGGTTTCGGGGGTGTGCGCGACGGCGGGAGTCTCCTCGAGGCCGGGGATCTCGATCGCTCCCTCGTCCTCGTCGAGCGGGCCGAAGTCGAAGGCTTCTTCCTCCGGGGTAGCCCCCTCGTGAGACGGTACCGACGGCTCTTCAGTCGACCAGGGATCGTCCAGGGGATCCACCATCTGAGCAAGTCTCCTCGGGGTCGGAACTGGGGATGAGAACTCGGGAGGAAGTGGCGGAGGCGGTGCGTCGTCGGCGAGGCGAAGGCCCCGCCGATCGTCGGCTAGCGCCTGGCGGACGGATTCGGGCGGGGCTTATCGGCGGCCTCCTTCGCCTTGTCGCGCTCGCCGAACCGGGTGACCACGTAGGTCCCGCTCTTCGGGTTGCGCTCGATGTCGACGAGGGCGTGGTTGTCGGCCTCTTCGAGCAGATGCGTGAAGCTGCGGTAGCCGTAGTAGCTCTCGTCGAAGGAGGGCTTCTTCCGCTTCATCGTGTCCTTGATCATCGAGGCGTAGAGCACCTCGTGATTCTCTCGCCTGAGGGCGTTGCATGCCTCGATCAGGAGCGTGTACACCTCACGCTTGCGCTCGGGCATGTCGGCGTAGAGGTTGGTGGCGAGCTGCTGGTCGTCCTGCTCCTGGCGCTCGAGGTCCTCGTAGTAGATGAACTCGTCGCAGTTGTCGCGGAGCAACTCGGAGGTCGACCCCTTCATGCCCAGCCCGATGACGTGCTTGCCGTTCTCCTTGAGCTTGGAGACGAGCGGCGAGAAGTCGGAGTCGCCCGAGACGATGACGAACGTATCGACGTGGGGCTTGCTCCAGGCCAGGTCCATCGCGTCGACGACGAGGCGGATGTCGGCCGAATTCTTGCCGGTCTGGCTTCGCTTGGGGATCTCGATCAGCTCGATCGCGGCTTCGTGGAAGGGGGCTGTGTAGTTCTGGTAGCGGTTCCAGTCGGCGTACGCCTTCTTGACGATCAGCTTGCCCTTCTCGACGAGGCGTTCGAGGACCTTCTGGATGTCGAACTTGGTCTTGCGCTGATTCTGGAACCCCATCGCGAGGTTCTCGAGGTCGATGAACACCGCAAGATTACGTTCGCGTTCGGCCTTAGACATGAATGACGGCGCTCCCCGCGGCGTGAAGGGGATGAGAGTAGATCAAGCCGCGTGAGGCGATTCAAACGAGGGGCGACTCGCCATCACGGACCGAGGGATCATCGCGATCTCCCATCAACTTACGACGGAACGCGATGATCCGCAACCCTGGATGACACAAGTCATTTTGGTGCGTGGCAGCCAGGGCCGTCGATCCGACGAATCTACTCAACCGGCGCCGCCGCCGAACCAACCGCCGCCCGCGTAGAGATCACGCACGGTCCGACGAGGACGGGACTCGTTGACGGTCAAGGGGCGATCCCGGTGCTGCCGACCGTTCAGGCCGCTGATCGCCGCCTTGGCCTCGGCCTCGTTCGGCATCTCGACCATCCCGAACCCGCGCGACTGGCCGGTCCGCGACTTGACCTGCACCTCGGCCAGAGTCACCGCACCGAACGGGTCGAACAAGGCCCGCAATTCCTCCGATTCGACAGCATAATCCAAGTTACCGACGTAAATCATCATGACGGGCCTAAGCTCCTCTCAAAGCGGCGGAAACAAAATCGAAACCAAGGCCCTCTGGATCCACGGAACGCCGAGGCCTTCGCAAAGAAATGGGAAGGCCCCGCCGCCGCAGCGTGCGACGTAGAGAGCGCCGGTCTCGAGAAACAACCCCTCGCCACGCCCCGTGCCCGGAAGCCGGACAACAGGTAGGCGCGCGATGTTTTGCCGTGGGGATGGACATCAATCGAGGCAGGCTCGTGCCGGCGACTGCGCCGAGGCTCTCCGCCCGTTGGCCTCGAATACAGATCGAAGCTTAACGGAATCCGGATTCTGCCGCCAGTGGCCTCTCCGACCCTATCCCCAAGATCGGCCCACCCCGAGGGACGATCGTCGAGCCTCGTGATGATATCAGTGAGGATGACGGAAAGCACTGACACCGTTGATTCCGTGCCGAAAATCAGGCGGGATGACGGGGAGGCTGGATTCCCGTCGACGCCCCGCATTTCAGCGAGGCATCAATGGCGGGATAGGGAGTGCGATCGGAAGTTGGGAAAGATCCATTGACCAACAAAAAAGTCCCCGGCTGGAAAAGCCGGGGACTTTGAGCAAGCTTCGGTCACGCGTCGAGGCGTGAATTAGGCCTGGGGAGCAGCCTTGGCGGGAGCCTGCGGGGCCGGAGCCGGGGCCGGGATGACCTTGGCCGGGGCCTGGGGAGCAGGAGCCGGGGCGGGCTCAACCTTGGTCGGGGCCTGCGGGGCCGGAGCCGGGGCCGGGATGACCTTGCTCGGGGCCTGCGGGGCGGGGGCGGGGGCCGGGATCACCTTCGAGGGGGCCTGGGGAGCCGGCTCGACCTTGCTCGGGGCCTGGGGGGCCGGAGCCGGGGCGGGCAGGACCTTGGTCGGGGCCTGCGGGGCCGGGATCACCTTCGAGGGGGCCTGGGGAGCCGGCTCGACCTTGCTCGGGGCCTGGGGGGCCGGAGCCGGGGCGGGCAGGACCTTGGTCGGGGCCTGCGGGGCCGGGATCACCTTCGAGGGGGCCTGCGGGGCCGGCTCGACCTTGGTCGGAGCCTGGGGAGCCGGGATGACCTTGGCCGGGACCTGCGGCGACTGTGCGAGAGCGGCCGAAGACAGGCCACCGAAGAGGACGGCGGCGCTAGCCAAGCTCAACAGACGGCGGGAATTCATGGATGCAATCTCCTCTCAATGTTCACTGGGGTGATGGCGAACTCAACCGACTGCCGAGGTCGAACCAGTAAGCCGATCTCGACGGGTTTGTTTCAATATACTCGATCAAACAACCGAGGTCTCTGGGTATTTTGCGGAATTCTCGAAGAATACACACACTGGGCAATGTCCCACCCAGAAACCCCTGTCTTATCTGACCAGCCTCATCGGAACGGCAGTTTTCCGATTATCCTATTTCCGGTGCCTTTGGCAAGTAGGCACATGTGGGACGATTAGGATAATTGCAGGAGCCGGACCAACGTCCCCGTTTCTTGCAGATCCGAGGCCAATCCCGCTCCTAGCATGAAGACGACGACCGGCCGGCCCGCGGGACGGGGCGGCGAGGGATCGACGGGATCATGCTAAATTGTAGGTATGTTCGCCTATCAGCGCGGGGAGGGTTGACCGCTCACTGCGAGGCCTTGATGCTTCCGCACCGAATTCTACATCATTTCTCGGGCGAGTTCGAAAATCGCGGCGGGCACACCTCTGACAATTGTTGCTGGCTGCTGGTCGACCGCCCGCCGCGCCAGTACAATCATCGCGACTCGGGACTCGCATCGGTGCGGGGTATGGGATTTTCCGGCAAATAGGAAGCGGGGGTGCGACCTTGTTCGGGCTGACCAAGCTACCCGCCATCTGGGCCCAGGCGGCGGGGACGAGCGTCAATTCCCCTGCCCTCCTGGCCCTCCGTCGCTGGTGCTCGAGCCTCACGCTCTCGTCGCCCGAGGTCGTCCCCGACCGCTACGGGCTCGCGCTCTGGCTCATGGGACTCTTCGGCCTCTTGATCCTGGCGATCGGGCTCCAGGGGTTCGGCGGCGCCCTGCGCCAGGTCTTCGGCCTCCGGGGCCACATCGTGCTCTTCTCGGCGGCCCTCAATCGGCTCCAGGGGGCCACGAGGGTCCTGGCCGTCACGATCGGCACGACCGTCCTGGCCTGGACCGCGAGCCAGATCCGCATGTTCAACGCCGATCAGGGGCGGGACGACCTCCTCCTCCTGCTCAAGTCGCGCACCGTCGGCGAGATGGCCATCGAGCAAGGGACGCTGGCCGGGCTCGTCCCGTTCCGGGACGTCTTCGGGCTCGGCGACAACCTCCCGCTCCTGGCGATCGCGACGATCCTCCTCTTCCGTGCCACGGCCGACCGCTGGAGCGCCCCCTATGTCCCCCCTGCCCTCGCGCAGCCAAGGCCGTCGGGCTGGATCGTGGTCTCCTGGATGGTGGGGGTGATCTACCTGCTGTATCGCCTCGCCACGCTGGTGACGGGCATGGGCGACCTGCCGATCGGGGGCTGCCTGATCCTGGAGGTCGTCATCATCCCGGCGATGATGCTGGTGGCCGACGGCACCTTGCTGGCCTGGCTCCTCTACGAGTTGCGGAACTCGGGCCTGGGCGAGCGCGGCGAGGAGACG
This sequence comes from Singulisphaera chitinilytica, assembly GCF_049331405.1. Lineage (NCBI taxonomy): Bacteria > Pseudomonadati > Planctomycetota > Planctomycetia > Isosphaerales > Isosphaeraceae > Singulisphaera > Singulisphaera chitinilytica. Next base: position 1,167,892 of record NZ_CP186274.1, on the reverse strand, counting down.
CTCAACACCGACGGGGTCGTCACCCTGCTGCCGGCCTCGATGCTCGCCTGCTTCATCGCGATGCCGGCTCGCTACGTCGCGACGAGCGTCCTGCTCGTCTGGCTGTCGATGCCGAGCACGGCGGGGACGACCGGCCTCGGCAGCTACGCACGCTGGCAGCTCGGATGGGGCCTGGCCGACCTCCAGGCGGTGGCCCTGGCCTTCGTCGGGCTGGCGGGGGCCGTCGCATGGACGCGCGGGACGCCGAGCGCGGCGATCCGCGGTTACTTGCGGATCCTCTCCAAGGAAGGGGGACACCTGGTCGCGACGCTCGCCTGGGCGGGGGTCGTCGCGGGCTCGCTCTCGGGCCTCGCGTATTTACTCGTGCTCTCGATGCCGACGCAGACCTGGGTGCTCGCGGCGGCCGATAGCTACTCGCATTACGTCACCCTCCCCGCCGGCCTGCTCTGCCTGGCCGCCTTCGTCGAGCTCGGCGAGCGGACCCTCCCACTGGCGAGGCTCGCCGCGCCGCCCGAGGCCGCCAGCGAGGCCGCGCCGGTGGCGGCTCCGGAATCGGCCGGGGCCTGATACGACCGCGAGGATTTGTCGCTCTCTTTTATGAGGGCCGGCATCGAACAAGCGACGCCGAGCCTGCGAATGGAGGGGCAGCCCGAACATTCTCGGGGCGGTGCGCATCCGGGAGATGCATGCGGATCGGCCCCGAGACTGGATGGCCGGGTTGATTTGCCGTTCTGGGGAAACCTGCGGGGCCGCTGGTTCGCTTGACAGAATTGTCGAATCAGGGTTGTAATGAAAAATGAAAGACGATGTCCAGGCGATCGGCGAGCCCAAAGCGCCGGCACCCGCCCCGGAGGCCTATCGCCCGTTCCCTAGGGTCCGATCAGCGACGACCCGAAGGCGATTCTCGACTCAGGCGTTCCCCCAACGACGACGCGTTGACAATTCGGACTAGCCTCGTTTTCGAGGACTACCAGCCTCGCGCGCGGACGACGCCCAACGGCCGCCCCCGGTCGCCCTGGTCCGCACCGCGTTGCGCCTCGCTCGACGGATCCAGCTTCAGGAGGGAAACAGCTCATGTCAACAGGAACGGATCTGATCGCGTTGATTGCCAGCCGCCAGAATCTGGCGGATTATCAGAAGAAGCACTGGACCGGCAGCTTCGCTGAATATCTCGATATCATCCGAGAGACCCCGCAGGTCACTCGCACGTCCTATCAGCGCCTCTATCACATGATCCTCGGCTATGGCACCGAGGAGATCGTCGTCAACAAAGAGAAGCTCCTCCGCTACAAGTTCTTCGACGACCCCGAGAATGGCGGCCAGGACGCCATCTTCGGCCTCGACCGCACGTTGATGAACCTCGTCAACGTCCTGAAGAGCGCCGCCCACCGCTACGGCACCGAGCGCCGCGTGCTCCTCTTGCACGGCCCGGTCGGCAGCTCCAAGAGCACGATCGCCCGGCTGCTCAAGAAGGGCATGGAGCACTACTCCAAGACCGATGAGGGTGCGCTCTACACATTCGGATGGCGCGAGGAGACCCTCGACGGCGGCGAGACGTTCACCGACTGCCCGATGCACGAGGAGCCGCTCCACCTGATCCCGACCGAGTACCGCTCGGATGTGGTCACGCAGCTCAACATCAACGCCGACACCGAGGATCTCGACTTCCAGGTCTTCATCGAAGGGGACCTCTGCCCTTATTGCCGCCAGATGTTCAACGAGCGCCTGCTGGCGTACAACGGCGACTGGGCGAAGGTCCTGGGCGACATCCGCGTGCGCCGGCTCATCCTCTCCGAGCAGGACCGCGTCGGCATCGGCACGTTCCAGCCCAAGGACGAGAAGAACCAGGACGCGACCGAGCTGACCGGGGACATCAACTACCGGAAGATCGCCGAGTACGGGACGGAGAGCGACCCTCGGGCCTTCAATTTCGACGGCGAGTTCAACATCGCCAATCGCGGCATCATCGAATTCATCGAGGTCCTCAAGCTCGACGTCGCCTTCCTGTACGACCTCCTGGGCGCCAGCCAGGAGCACAAGATCAAGCCCAAGAAGTTCGCCCAGACCGACATCGACGAGGTGATCGTCGGGCATACCAACGAGCCCGAGTACAAGAAGCTCCAGTCCAACGAGTTCATGGAGGCCCTCCGAGACCGCACGGTGAAGATCGACGTCCCGTACGTCACCCGGCTCTCGGACGAGATCCACATCTACCAGAAGGACTACAACAGCCGGAAAGTCCGGGGCAAGAAGATCGCGCCCCATACCCTCGAGGTCGCGGCCATGTGGGCCATCCTCACCCGGCTCGAGGAGCCCAAGAACGCGGGGCTTACCCTGCTCCAGAAGCTCAAGCTCTACAACGGCAAGACCTTGCCCGGCTTCACCGAGGACAACATCAAGGAGCTCCGCGAGGAGGCCGAGCGCGAGGGGATGCACGGGATCAGCCCGAGGTACGTCCAGGACAAGATCTCCAACGCCCTGGTCGCCCACGCCGACGAGCGCTCGGTCAATCCGTTCATGGTCCTCAACGAGCTCGAAGCCGGTCTCAAGCACCACTCGCTCATCAACAACGACGAGGTGCGCAAGCACTACAAGCACCTGCTCTCGGTGGTGAAGGAAGAGTACGAGGACATCGTCAAGAACGAGGTCCAGCGCGCCATCGCCGCCGACGAGGACTCGCTCGCACGCCTCTGCGGCAACTACATCGACAACGTGAAGGCGTACACCCAGCGCGAGAAGGTGAAGAACAAGTACACCGGCCAGACCGAGGAGCCCGACGAACGCCTGATGCGCTCCATCGAGGAGAAGATCGACATCCCCGAGAGCCGCAAGGACGACTTCCGCCGCGAGATCATGAACTACATCGGGGCCCTCGCCCTCGACGGCAAGAAGTTCGACTACAAGACGAACGAGCGGCTCCAGAAGGCCCTCGAGCTCAAGCTCTTCCAGGACCAGAAGGACACCATCAAGCTGACGAGCCTCGTCACCAGCGTGGTCGACAAGGACACCCAGGAGAAGATCGACATCGTCAAGGGCCGCCTGATCCGCAACTACGGCTACGACGACGACTCTGCCACAGACGTGCTCAACTATGTCGCGAGCATCTATGCTCGCGGTGACGTCAAACGTGGCGGCAGCCACTGAGTCTCCTCGGGGACGAATCCCTTCGAGGACGCGTCCCCGAAAACTCTTTCGGCGATCGAGTAACGACGAATCCATGGCCCGGCCATGGACCTCGATAAGGCATCGGTATAAAATTTGCAGAGGGGTGAGTCGGGTCTTTTCAGCGGATCGGTGCCGACCTGGAACTCGCCCCTTTCGCCGAGCATTACACCTGCCCGTCGGTCTCTATCTCGTGCGCGATTGATCCTGATCTTTGCCATGTGAATCGCGGTCGGACCCCTCGGGCCGCGGGCGCGACGTCGTGCGCCCCTGCGATCGCGAGCCTCATCAGGAGCTTTATTGGGTTTGGCCGCAGGGAGGCGGGGCGGGGCGAGAGGCGAGTGTAGGTCGGAGCGTGGCCTCGAGACGAGTGGCACGAGCCGGCAAATTCCAACGGCGAGGGTTCCACGGCCGTGGTGCGAAAAATCGAGCGCGATGCGAACCGGTTCAAGCAGATCGTGCGAGGCAAGATCAAGACCGATCTGCGCAAATATATTACCCATGGCGAGATGATCGGCAAGACGGGGGGGGAGCTCGTCTCGATACCCCTGCCCCAGATCGAGATCCCCGAGTTCCGCTACGGGTCGAAGAACAGCGGCGGCGTGGGCCAGGGGCCCGGCGACGTCGGGACCCCGATCGGCCGCTCGGGAGAGGGGGAAGCGGCGGGCGCCGCGGGGGATTCCCCGGGGCACCACATCCTCGAGGTCGAGCTGACCCTCAACGAGCTGGCCCAGATCCTCGGAGAGGGGCTCGCCCTCCCGCGGATCCAGCCCAAGGGGCGGGCCAACATCATCGAGGAGAAGGATAAATACACGGGGATCCGCCAGGCGGGGCCGGAGAGCCTCCGCCACTTCAAGCGGACGTACAAGAAGGCGCTCAAGCGGCAGATCGCCTCCAACACGTACAACCCCAGCGACCCGATGGTCATCCCCGTCCGGGAAGACAAGCTCTACCGGTCGTGGAACCCGGTCACGATGCCGCATTCGAACGCCGTGGTCCTCTACCTGATGGACGTCTCGGGGTCGATGACCGACGACCAGAAGGAGATCGTCCGGATCGAGGCCTTCTGGATCGACACCTGGCTCAAGAGCCAGTACGACGGCGTCACCACGCGCTACATCATCCACGACGCCGTCGCCAAGGAGGTCGACCAGCACACCTTCTATCACACGAGGGAGAGCGGCGGCACCCGCATCAGCTCCGCCTATAATCTGGCGAACAAGATCATCGACGCGGACCACCCGCCCATCGACTGGAACGTCTACGTGCTCCACTTCTCCGACGGGGACAACTGGGGCGAGGACAACCGCCAGTGCGTCTCGCTGCTGCGGGACCAGATCTTGCCCAAGTGCAACCTCTTCGGCTACGGGCAGGTCGAGAGCCCTTACGGCTCGGGCGAGTTCTACCGAGAGCTCGAAGAAGCCTTCGACGACGTGCCGAACATGGCCCTTTCCGAGATCCGTAACAAGGATGGGATCTACGAGTCGATCAAGGAGTTCCTGGGGCGGGGCCGATAGGCCCGACGTCCGGTATTACCATTGGCCAGGGACCGAGCGGCCGATTCGAGACGAGCCGGCGGCCCTTCAAGAAACGAGGCGAGCGCGATGTTCCACTTCCGAGTCCCCTATCCCGTCGACCCCGGGCGCCGCAAGGATCTCTTCAGCCAGGCCGTCTCCAAGGTATCGAGCCACGGCAAACTCGAAGGGACGCCCGACCGGGGGACGTTCGAAGGCAAGACGATCATCGGTAATTTCGCCGGAAGCTATCGCGCCATAGACGCCTCGGCGGAGCTCGAGATCCAGGTCACGGAGAAACCCTGGCTCGTGACGAATCACATGATAGAGCGAGAGTTCAAGAAGGTCTTCCCCGCGATCGAGGTGTGAGTCGAGTTGAATTGAGTCGCCGGGCTCCCCTTCGCCGACGGATGGCGAAGGGGGCGGATCTGCCCGAGACCGATCGGATGCGTCGCGGCAGGCGTTCAGCCCCTGCCGATTGCTGGCCAAGGCCGGAGGTCATCGCAACATGTCGATCATGAGCACCGAGCACAACCTGCCCGCCGACCTCCGTGCGCTCCAGGTGGAGACCGAGCAGCACGCCCGCGAATTCGGCCTCGACTTCTACGACACCATCTTCGAGGTCCTCGACTACGACGAGCTCTCGGAGATCGCCGCCCTGGGGGGTTTCCCCACCCGGTATCCGCACTGGCGGTTCGGCATGGAGTACCAGCAGCTCTCCAAGGGCTACCGCTACGGGCTCCAGAAGATCTACGAGATGGTCATCAACAACGACCCCTGCTATGCCTACCTGCTCAGGTGCAACCAGTGGGTCGACCAGAAGCTCGTCATGGCCCACGTCTACGGGCACAACGACTTCTTCAAGAACAACATTTGGTTCAGCCGCACGAATCGCAAGATGATGGACGAGACCGCCAACCACGGCAACCGGATCCGGTCGCACATGGAGCGGCATGGCGAGGACACGGTCGAGAGCTTCATCGATAGCTGCCTCTCGCTCGAGAACCTCATCGACATGCACTCCCCGTTCATCAAGAGGCGCGACGAGCACAACCGCTACGACTTCTCGGAGATCGAGGACGACGGCAACAACAGCCCCAAGTTCCAGAGCAAGGACTACATGGATTCGTACATGAATCCGCCCGAGGTCCTCAAGGAACAGGCCAGGCAGCGCGAGGCCGAGAAGCAGAAGTCGAGGCAGTTCCCCGAACAGCCCGAGCGCGACGTCCTCCTCTTCCTGCTCGAGTACGCCCCCCTGAACGCCTGGCAGCGCGACGTGCTGAGCATCGTCCGGGATGAGGCCTATTACTTCACCCCGCAAGGCCAGACCAAGATCATGAACGAGGGCTGGGCATCGTACTGGCACTCGACCATCATGACGACGAGGACCCTGGATCCGTCGGAGGTGATCGACTACGCCGACCACCACTCGGGGACGATGGCCACGCAGCCGGGTCGGCTGAATCCCTACAAGCTGGGCATCGAATTATTCCGCGACATCGAAGAACGCTGGAACAAAGGTCAGTTCGGGCCCGAATATGAAGATTGCGACAACTATGAAGAACGCCAGCGCTGGGACAAGAAGCTCGGCCTCGGCCGCGAGAAGATCTTCGAGGTCCGGCGGATCCACAACGACGTGACCTTCGTGGACACGTTCCTGACGCCCGACTTCTGCCGGCGCTACAAGCTCTTCAGCTTCAAGCACAACGACCAGAATGAGAGCTACGAGATCGAGTCTCGCGAATTCAAGAAGATCAAGGAACGTCTCCTCTTCGGGCTGACCAACTTCGGGCAGCCGATCATTCGTGTCAAGGAAGGCAACTATCGCAACCGCGGTGAGCTCTACCTGGGGCACGAGCACTTCGGGATCGACCTGAAGCTCGACTATGCCCAGGACACCCTACGTCATCTCAACCGCCTCTGGACGCGTCCGGTCCACCTGGAGACCATCGTCGACGGGCGGCCTACCCTAGTGTCATTCGACGGCACGGATCACACGATCCGTCCTTTGGGAGGAACGACCCATGAGCCTGAGCCGAAAGATCGCCGCCGCGCTTGACGGCGGCCCCAACGATAAAACGCTGCCCGCCGACCTCACCATCGAAGACGGCGCGAGCCGCCTCGCCCTCCATCTGACCGCGACGGGCCCGGTGGGCCTTGCCTTCGATCGCCTCGAATTCGCTAAGGCCTCCGACGCCGAATGGTCGTCCGACCGGCTCCAGCGGGCCGCCTCCGGGATCGCCTCGCGGCTGACGTATCTCATGGAGCCGCTCGTCATCCTCGAGCACGACCAGGTCGGCGGCGAGGTCGAACTGCGGAGCCAGGCCCCAACCGCCCGCGGCGACCAGCGTGCCTATTACGAGGTCCGGCTCAATCGCCAGGGGAGCCTGAAGTTCTCGCGAGTCGCCTTCGACCAGGCCACCCGCAAACGCAAGCCGGTCGACTGCCAGATGACCCGCGAGGTCCTCGAGCGCCTGACCGACGACCTCGAGGTGAGCCTCGCCTGAGACCGGGAAGGAAGCTCACTGCCTTCGGAGCCATTCATCCGGCTCCTCTTCTTCCATGGCAAAAGGGTCGGCCCCTCGCCCGAGGGGCCGACCCTTTGTCGTTTCGTCTCGCTCAAGCAGGCGCGGGCAGCCCGAAGCTCAGGCGGCTTCGGAGGCCGGCCCGTCTTCGTGCTGCAGGGTGTGCAGGCCCAACCGGTGGAACTCCTCCTGGGTGACCTCGAACGGCTCGCCGTTGAGGGCCCAGATCGCCTCGATGACCTCGTCGACTTCCCGATCGGGCTCTTCCCAGCTCACCACGAACCGGGCCTCGTCCTGCTGGACGACGTCGAGGCCGAGGTCGGCCAGGTAGGTCTCGATCGGCTCGGCCTGCTCCGGGTTGACGGAGAAGGTCCAGCGAATCAGGTCGATCGAGCCGTTGTCCGTATCGTTGCTCATCGGTTGGTCTCCTCCGTGAGTCTCGAACCAAAGGGGAGGGAAACGTCCCCATGCGCCGAGGGTTCGGCATCATCCTAGGATCGGCGGTCTTCCCCGGCCGCTTCAATGAAATCGAGCGGTCCGGGCGCGAAACCGTGGCCGACGCGTCGGCCCTTCGCGATCATTATCGAAGATGCAGGGGCTTCGGGCGCCAGGCCCATCCCCGCATGCGATCATGGCGTCCCGATCGGGGCGAGGCCGACGAGGGCCCGGCCCCGACTCGACGCAGGATGACTTCCCCCGATCCCGTCACGGAGACGACATGTCCAGTCCCATCAACCCCGACAAGATCCTTCAGCTCGGCCTCGGCTTCTGGGGCTCGAAGACCTTGCTGAGTGCCATCGAGCTCGGGGTCTTCGCGACGCTCGCCGACGGCCCGCAGGAGGGAGAGGCCCTCGCCAAGAATCTCGGCCTCCATCCCCGCGGCGCCCGCGACTTCCTCGACAGCCTGGTGGCCCTGGGGATGCTCGCTCGGGAAGGCCAGACGTACTCGAACACGCCCGAGGGGGACATCTTCCTCGACCGCAAGAAGCCGTCGTACATCGGTGGCATGCTCGAGATGGCCAATGCGCGGCTCTATGGCTTCTGGGGCGGGCTCACCGAGGCCCTGCGCACCGGCCGGCCGCAGAACGAGTCGAAGACCGACCCCGGCGCGGATATGTTCGGGATGCTCTACAGCGACCCGGCGCAGCTCCGCCAGTTCCTCCAGGGGATGACGGGCATCAGCCTCGGTTCGGCAACCAAGATTGCGCACCAGTTCCCCTGGAAGGACTACAAGACGTTCATCGACGTCGGCGGTGCCCAGGGGGCCCTGCCCGTCCAGGTGGCGCTCGCGAATCCGCACCTGGCCGGCGGCAACTTCGACCTGCCGGTCGTCGGGCCGATCTTCGAGGACTACGCCGCCTCGTTCGGCCTGGCCGATCGGCTCAAGTTCCACCCCGGCAGCTTCTTCACCGACCAGATCCCGACGGCCGACGTCCTGGTCATGGGGCACATCCTCCACGACTGGTCGCTCGAGCAGAAGAAGCAGATCATCGCGAACGCCTACCGGGCCCTGCCCGAAGGCGGGGCGCTCCTGATCTATGAGGCCCTGATCGACGACGACCGCCGGCGGAACGCCTTCGGCCTCCTGATGAGCCTGAACATGCTCATCGAGACCGAAGGGGGCTTCGACTACACCGGCGCCGACTGCATCGGCTGGCTCCGCGAGGCCGGGTTCCGCGAGACCCGCGTCGAGCACCTCCTCGGGCCTGACTCGATGGTCATCGGGATCAAGTGATCGCCCGGGATCGGTGAGACTTCGAGACCGCTTCGGCCTTCCCTCAGAGGAGGTCGAGGCGGGCTCGTTCTCGATCCGTCTCTCGACTTGCGAGGATCATCGAGGCGGCGCGTCGATCCGGCTGGTAAGATCCCTGGCAACGGATCCCAGGATCGCCATGCCCCGGGCGTTGTTGCCGAGGGGCGTGGCAGTTCATGCGAGAATGTCATGCCCCTCGTCGATCATCCCACCGGGAACTACCGCTTCCTGCCCGGAATCGCCCCCTACTCCTGCGGCGTCACCTCGGCCCCCGGCCATGAGATCGCCCACGTCATCCTGCACCGGCCCGTCCCCTACCGCGAGGGCTTCGAGGTGATCGCGGGGCGACTCGAGGCCGAACGCCGCCCGAAAGCCGCGCTCTGCGCGGTCGAGCTGCGATCGCCGGCTCCCTTCACCTTCGACGGCTTCTCCGAGTTCAACGGCGAATATGCACAGATCCTCAAATCGTGGGGCGTCTTCGTCGACGGCGTGAACCCCGTCGCGCGGACGAACGTCGCGCCCGAGGTCGCCCCGCCGGCCGAGCCGATGCTCTATGCCTTCTCCTATTCGAGGGCCTGCCCCCAGCCTCAGCCCCCCACCTTCGTCGTGGCTGGTGCCGGCGAACTGCCCGAGGGGATCCTCGCGGCCGACGGCATCGTCGAGCGCGGCGACGTCACGCCCGAGGGCATCGCCGCCAAGGCGAAGTTCGTGATGGACCTGATGGAGAGCCGCCTCCGAGGCCTCGGCGCCGACTGGCCCGAGGTCACGGCGATCGACGTCTACACGATCCATCCGATCAACCACATCCTCCCCGAGATCCTCCTGGGCCGGATCGGCGAGGCCGCCCGGCACCCACTCTCCCTCGTCCACAGCCGCCCGCCGATCGTCGAGATCGAGTACGAGATGGACCTCCGCGGCATCCGCTCCGAGGACCGCCACTATTGAGCGTCCGCGATTATTCTTCCTTCCGAGGACATCATCACCAACAAGATGTCTACGATCGCCGATCAGACCGGCTTCCTCGCGCGGATTTGAAGGAAGAAGGCGACGACCTGGGCGTCCTGTAGTGACGGATAATGGCGGACGACCTCGTCACTCGAACGGGGCTCGCCCAGCCGCTCCAGGATGAAACCCGCATCGATCAGCATGTTAAGCCACTGGCTGATCGTGCGGGTGAACCGGGGGATCCGGAACTTCGGCGCTCCCGCCTTCACCTCGTCGGGCGCCGAGTTGAAGGTCCACTCGTCCACATCGCCTTCGATATTCCGGAAGTAGTCGCCGACCTCGAATGCATACGTCTTCCCCTCGGCGTTGCGGAGGTTGCGGCGATGCGGTGTGTCGTAGCACGGGTGGCAGATCGAGAACTGGAGGAACCCGCCCGGCCGCAACACGCGATGGGCCTCCGAGAGCACTCGGTCCGTCTCCGGCACGTCCATGAAGCTCATGAAGCCGGTGGCGAAGTCGAATGATCCATCCGGGAAAGGAAGCGCGACGGCGCTGGCGACGGCGTACTCGATCCCTTTCGGCTCCTCGGCCTCGGTCCGCCTCGCATGCCCGATGAAGTTCTCGGAGATGTCCACGGCCGTCATGCGGGCGCCTCGGCCGGCGAGCAGGCGGGTGTTATGCCCCTCGCCGCAGCCGATATCGAGCCCCGCCATACCCGACACGTCCGGCAACATCTCGAAGAAGGCCGGCGTGTTGAGGTGGTCGCGATAGACGTCGTACCCGGCCCTCGCCAGTCGGGTCCAGGTGTCGGCATTGCCATTCCAGTATCGGCCTACTTCTTGATGATTCATGCGAGTAAGTCCAAAACCCCTTACTTCAATACTCTTATTTATGTTCCATAATTATCTCGTCCACTCGACTTCGAACAGCCGCTGAGGGCCGGATGTCACGACGCAGAGCTTGTCCTGAACCCTGGCGAAGTCGATCGAGAGGACGTCGTCCTTTCCCACTTTCAGGCTGCCGGCGAGTTTCTTCGCGTTGACGTCCCAGATGATGATGCGCCCGGCTCGCTGGCCAATTGCGAGGAGACCGTGGGGCTTCGAATAGGCCAGGCAGGTCGCCGGGGGTTTGTAGCGGATCGCGAATGCGTCGTCGCCCTTGAGGTCGCGATCCCAGATCCGCAAGGCCCCGTCGTGGGCCAGGCTCAGAATGCGACCATCCTCCAGAGCGACGTGCTTCCAGGGCTCGTCGCCGGGAAGAGCGAGCTTTGACTTCACCTTGCCCCTGGCGAGATCCCAGATGAAAAGCCTGTCGATCGATCCCGTGACGAGGCGATTCGGATCCTCGGGGTCGAAGGCCACGAGATCGACGTTGTGCTTGCTGGGGGGAACGAGTTGGGTCAAGGATCCCGTGTCCAGGTCGATGACCTTCGCGCTGCAATCCCAGCAGCCGAGGGCGAGGTGTCGATCGTCGGGCGAGAAGGTCATGATCCCGACCTGCGTCGAGGTCATGTAATGACCGGCGGCGACCTTCTGATAGGGTTCGGGCAGGATCACATGCTGGCCGAGGGGCCGACCCGTCTCGTAATCCCAGACCTCGACCGAGGTGCAGCTCATCGCGCACGCGGCGAGGACCTTGGTCTGGGTTCCGAGTGCGAGACTCGTCGGGTTGACGGCGGACAGGCCCAGCACCCTGGGATTCTGAAGATCCGGGAGCGTCCAGATCAGGGCGTTGCCCGGCTGGTCGTAGCGACCGCCGCAGGCGACGATCTCCTCCCCGGTCGGCGAGTAGGCCGCGCGCTGGAGGAAGGGGTTGGGCGACTCGAACGGGGTCGAACGGGCGATCTTCATGGATCGGGCTCGCGCCGGGGAATTCGCCCGTCCGTCAGGACGTGTCGGCAAAAGACGAGGCCGAGCATCGACGGGCGTGCGACGCTCGGCCTCGTGGTTAGCTTCGCGGGGGGACGATCAAAGCTGTCCGGCGTCGGCGATGGTGATCTTGGCCGAGGTGCGGCCGCTGCTGGAGCCGAGGCTCTCGATCTTCTTGACGATGTCCTCGCCCTCGGTGACCTCGCCGAAGACGACGTGCTTGCCGTCGAGCCAGTTCGTCACGACGGTGGTGATGAAGAACTGCGAGCCGTTCGTGTTCGGGCCGGCGTTGGCCATCGAGAGCAGGTACGGGCGGTCGTGCTTGAGCTGGAAGTTCTCGTCGTTGAACTTGGCGCCGTAGATGGACTTGCCGCCGGTGCCGTTGTGGTTCGTGAAGTCGCCCCCCTGGAGCATGAACTGGGGGATCACGCGGTGGAAGTGGGAATCCTTATAGCCGAAGCCCTTCTCCGAGGTGCACAGGGCCCGGAAGTTCTCGGCGGTCTTGGGGACCACGTCGTCGAACAACTCGAACGTGATGCGGCCGGCGGGCTTGTCGTCGATGGTGATGTCGAAGTAAACGCGGGGTCGGGCCATGTGCGTGGTCGTCCTCTTAAGGGTTCAAGGCTCGTATTTCGGCGATTCGTGCATCAAGCTGCGCCATGGACGCGAGCCGGCTCGGCCGTCCCGCGTCCACATCCTTCGCCGAACACAAGGCCCTCAAGGTAGCGACTCAGGCGCCGAGGCTCAAGTTATCCAGCAAGGTTCGCTCTCGATCGCAATTGAATGATTCGCCCAACGACGCCCATTCGACGCGGTTCCGCCCCCCGATGCAAACCGCACGCATGGGCCTGGCAAAATGCACGACCGGGGACTGTTTCGACCAGGGTCCGGAAGCCTCCGCGCGACGCCGATTATCCCGAACCAATTTTCCACCATAGACTTACGAACCAAATTCCGGACAAGGCACGCCCCTTGCTTTTGAAGAGGCCAACGAGAGGCCCGAGAGAACCATGATCAAGACGCTTCGCACGAAAATGCTGATCGGCATCACCCCGCTGCTGGCGATCATGGTGGGGCTCGGGCTTTGGGCGATCGTGATGTTCACGAGGCTCGGGAACAACATCGACGTGATCCTCAAGGAGAATTACGCGAGCGTCCTGGCGGCCGAGGGGATGAAGGAGTCGCTCGAGCGGATCGACTCGGCCTTCCTGTTCGCCATCGGCGGCCGGGAGGCGGAAGCCCGGGCGCAGTTCGACGAGAACCGGCCGATCTTCGCGAGGAATCTCAAGATCGAGCAAGGGAATGTGACCCTGCCGGGCGAAGGCCCGATGGCCGAGCGGCTGACCGCCCTGCAGGCCCGCTACTTCGACCTCGCCGGCAGGTTCTTCGCGCTCGGGACCGAGAAGGAGGCCGAGCGGACCCAGCTCTACTTCCAGCAGCTCCTGCCGACGTTCCGGGAGATCAAGGCCCAGGCCGACGCGGTGCTCGGGATCAACCAGGAGAACATGGAGCACGAGAGCTCCCGGGCCCGAGAGGCCGCCGCGGTCTCGACGCGGCTGATGATCACCATCCTGCTCGTGTCGGCGGCCGTGGCGTCGCTGATCGCATTCCTCCTGAGCCGGTCGATCCTCGAGCCGATCCGCGCGGTGACGCGAGGGGCGAGGGCCATGGCCAGGGGGGATCTCGACCAGCTCGTGCCGGCGACCACCCAGGACGAGCTCGGCGAGCTGGCCACCGCCTTCAACGCCATGGCCCGAACGATCCGGGAGTTCCAGCAGGCGGGGACCGCCCGACTACTCCGGGCCCAGAAGACCGCGCAGGCGACCATCGACTCATTCCCGGACCCGGTCGTCGTCATCGACCCGGCCGGATCCGTCGAGCGGGCCAACCCTGCGGCCAGGCGCATCCTCGGGGTCATCCCCACCGGCGACTCGATCCCCTGGACGCCCCCGCCGCTGCTCCGGCCCGCGATCGACGAGGTCCTTTCGGGGGGGCCCGACCACCTGCCGACGAGCTTCGACCACGCCATCGCCTTCCGGGACAACGTGCAGGAGCGTTATTTCCTGCCACGGGTCCTGGCGATCCGGGTCGACGAGGGGCTCCTCGGCGCGGCGGTCGTCCTGATGGACGTCACCAAGTTCCGCCTGGTCGACCAGCTCAAGAGCGACATGGTCTCGACGGTCAGCCACGAATTGAAGACCCCCCTGACCGGGATCCAGATGGCCGTCCACCTACTGCTCGAGGAGATCGTCGGCCCCTTGACTCCCAAGCAGACGGAGCTGGTCCTGGCCGCCCGCCAGGACTCGGAGCGGCTCCTCGCCATGGTCAACGACCTGCTCGACATGACCCGGATCGAGCACGGGCGGGTCCGGCTTGACCTGAGCCCTCGCGGCCCGGCCGAGCTGGCCGACGCCTCGATCCAGAGGACCGAGTCGAAGGCGAGGGACCTGGGCATCACGCTCGAGTCGCGAGTGTCTCGCGACCTGCCGCCGGTGCTCGCGGACCTGGACCGTATCGGCCATGTCTTCGACAACCTGCTCGGCAACGCCCTCGCCCACACCGGCCGGGGCGGTACCGTGCGGCTCGAGGCCGGGCTCGTCGAAGAGAAGGCCGACGACGGCAGCAAGGGCCCCTCGGTGCAGTTCCGCGTCGTCGACGATGGCGAGGGGATCGCACCGGAGCACCTGCCGAGGCTCTTCGAGAAGTTCTATCGCGTGCCAGGCTCGCGGCACGAGAGCGGGGCGGGGCTCGGCCTCGCGATCGCACGCGAGATCGTGATCGCCCACGGTGGGCAGATCGACGTCAGCAGCCAGCTCGGCAAGGGGACGGCATTCTCGTTCACCCTGCCCATCGCCCCCGTCGAGGACGGCGCGGCGGCCTTCGAGGCTCGCAAGTCATGAGTCAAGCCAAACGAATCCTGATCGTCGACGACGAGCCCAACGTGCGGCTCGTCTTCCGGACGGCCCTCGAATCGACGGATGCCTTCATCGCCACGGCGGAGGACGGCGAGACCGCCCTCCGCTGGCTCGACGAGATGGCGGCCGACCTGATCCTGCTCGACCTCCAGATGCCCGGCCTCGGCGGCATGGAGGTGCTCCGACAGCTCCGGCAAAAGGGGCTCAACACGCCGGTCATCATCGTGACGGCCCACGGGAGCATCCCCAACGCCGTGCAGGCGATGAAGCTCGGGGCCATCGACTTCCTCTCCAAGCCGCTGACCCCCGAGACCCTGCGCCGGGTGGTGGCCGAGGTCCTCGAGCGCAACGCGACGCGCAAGGGCGAGGGTAGTCCTCGCGAAGCAACGCCCGAAGTCGTGACCGCGGCCTCGCAGTACGCGGCGAACCTCTCGATGGCCAAGCGTGCGTTGAACCTCCGAGCCTTCGATGAGGCCGAGATCTTCCTCAAGCAGGCGATCGCCCTCGACCCAGGGACGGCGGAGGCCCACAACCTGATGGGGGTCCTGCACGAGTGCCGCAACGAGCACGACGACTCCTATCGCGAATACCGCGCGGCGCTGAAGGCCGACCGCAACTACGAGCCGGCACGGCACAACATGCTGCGATACTACGAGCGGTTCACGTTCGGCCGCAGCGAGGTCCCCATCGACACAGGTGATCGCATCGAGCCATCGAAGTCTTCCTGATTCCCTGAGCGGCGACCGTTGAAAGTCGTCGACCGATGGGCTCCGAGTGAGAGCCCCGACAACCACCGAAACTCGACACGTTGGCCGCGCCCAAAAGGACATGGCGGCCCGCCCGTTTCGCCGTCCGCACTCATGTTTCGAACCCATGCACATACAAAGACATTCATTAAGGAGGAGTCGGCAATGGCTCTGGCAACGCTGGCATTGGGGGTGACCCTCTTCGCCCTCTTCTTCGGCCTGGTCGCGGCGTGCGACCGGCTCTGAATCACGACCCCGACCTTACTGACTGGGTAGGACCGAACATGCTCATCCTGACCGGGATCCTGACGGTGGCGGCGCTGGTCTACCTGACCTACGCCATGATCCGACCCGAGAGCTTCTGATCGAACCGAGACCGGAGATTTCCTGACGTGGACTCGAGCTTTTCCCTGATTCACCCGTTCTGGGCGTTCCTCCTGCCGATCGCGATCTCGTTCCCGCTCGGCTGGTCGATGTTCCGCTCCCTCGACGTCCCCGACGAACGGGCGGGTCGAGGGTTCGACGCCATCCCGATGTTCCTCTGCCGGCTCATCGGCCGGCGCAAGCCGCTCCGGATGGATTGGAAGCAGTACGCCGTCGCCTTCCTCGCGTTCAACCTCGCGCTCTTCATCCTGACCTTCGGCCTGCTCTACGCCCAGCAACACCTGCCGCTCAACCCCGACGGCAAAGGATCGCTCGGGGCGCTCGGGTACAAGGACACGGCGGGGAACGACCACGCGGGGGCCGACACCGCGGTCATCTTCAACACGGTCTGCTCGTTCGTGACCAACACGAACCTCCAGCACTACTCGGGCGAGCAGCATCTCTCGTACTTCAGCCAGCTCGGCTGCATCGTCTGGCTGATGTTCGTGACGCCCGCCGCGGGCCTGGCCGTCATGCTGGCGACGCTCCGAGGGTTGCGGGGCGACTCGCACATGGGGGACTTCTACGTCGACCTGATGCGGAGCCTCGTCTGCGTCTTCGCGCCGGTCTGCCTGGTGATCGCGCTCTTGCTGGTGGCCTCGGGCGTGCCGATGACCTTCTCGCCGGCCGCGGTCGCGACCACCGTCGACGGCGCCGCGACGAAGATGGAGACCCAGACGATCAGCCGAGGCCCTGTGGCCGCCCTTGTGGCGATCAAGCAGTCGGGGACCAACGGCGGCGGCTATTTCGGGCCTAACTCGTCGCACCCGCTCGAAAACCCGAGTCCCTGGAGCAACCTGCTCGCGGTGGTCTCCATCCTCGTGCTGCCGATGGCCTCCATCGTCATGGCCGGCAAGATGCTCAGGGACGCCAAGCACGCGGCCGTGATCTACGGGGTGATGCTGGCCATCCTGCTCGTTGGGGCGTCCGTCGCCATCTGGGCCGAGTTGCAGCCGAGCGCCGCGACACAGGGCCTGCCCGTGGCGAGGGGCCCGAACATGGAGGGCAAGGAGGTCCGCCTCGGCCCCGTCGCCGCGGCGACCTGGTCGGCGATCACGACGAGCACCTCGAACGGCTCGGTCAACAGCATGCACGACAGCCTCAACCCGCTCGCCGGCCTGATCCCGATGGGCCTGATGATGCTCAACGTCGTGTTCAGCGGCATCGGCGCCGGGTTCGAGAACATGCTGATGTATATCATCGTCGCGGTCTTCCTCGCCGGCCTGATGGTGGGCCGGACGCCCGAGTACCTCGGCAAGAAGGTCGAGGCCAAGGAGGTCAAGCTCGCGATGATCGCCATGCTGATCCACCCGCTGGTGATCTGCGTGGGGGTGGGGATCTTCGCCGCGACGGCCTGGGGGACGAAGACGGTGGCCAATCCCGGGGCGCACGGTTTCAGCGAGATCGTCTATGAGTTCACCTCGGCGGCGGCGAACAACGGCTCGGGCTTCGAAGGCCTGGCCGACAACAATCCGCCCTGGAACATCGCCACGGGCATCGTCCTGCTCCTCGGCCGGTTCCCCTCGCTGATCCTCCCGCTGGCCCTGGCCGGCTTCCTCGCGAGGAAGAAGCGCGTGCCGCAGACCACGGGCACATTGCGGACGGACAACCTGACCTTCGCCGGCATGCTGCTCGGGACCGTGATCCTCGTCGGGGCCCTGTCATTCATGCCGACGGTCGTCCTGGGGCCGATCGCCGACCACCTGGCCAAGGCCCCCGCCGAGGTCGCCCAGGCGGCCCCCTGACCCCTACCCGATCGCGTCGGCGGGCCCAGGGAGAGCGGGCTCGCCGGCGC
The DNA here is from genome assembly GCF_049331405.1 of Singulisphaera chitinilytica. NCBI lineage: Bacteria > Pseudomonadati > Planctomycetota > Planctomycetia > Isosphaerales > Isosphaeraceae > Singulisphaera > Singulisphaera chitinilytica. Next base: position 1,150,246 of record NZ_CP186274.1, on the reverse strand, counting down.
CGGGCGGGGCCGGACTCCAACCCAAGACATTCGCAACTCCTTCTCCTTGCAGGATTCGATACCCATGAGCCTTGAGACCGAAGTGGGGGCTCCTCCTCGAGAGTCCCAGGACGTCCTCAACTTCAAGATGCAGAGGCGCCAGACCCGCAAGCTGCGACTCTTCGACCCGTCGCTCGTGCGGATGGCGATCGCGCAGTCGTTCGTGATGCTCAACCCCGTGGTCATGGCCCGCAACCCGGTCATGTTCCTGGTGGAGGTCGGGACCGTCCTCACGATCCTCGCCACCCTTGGCTCGATCGTCTCGGGCGCGGCGTTCGGGCTGATCGTCTATCAGGTCGCGCTGGCGATCCTGCTGCTGCTGACCGTGCTCTTCGCCAACTTCGCCGAGGCCCTGGCCGAGGCCCGCGGCAAGGCCCAGGCCGAGAGCCTCAGGCAGACCCGGCAGGACACCCCCGCCTTCAAACTCGACCGGCTCGGCTCCGACGCAGGCAGCATGGTCTCGTCGACCAGGCTCCGCTCGGGGGATTACGTCGTCGTCGAGGCCGGTCAGGTCATCCCGACCGATGGCGAGGTCGTCGAGGGGGTCGCCTCGGTCGACGAGAGTGCCATCACGGGCGAGAGCGCCCCGGTGATCCGCGAGGCGGGGGGAGACCACTCGGGCGTCACCGGCGGCACGAGGGTTCTGTCCGACCGGATCGTGATCCAGGTCACGGCCGAGCCGGGGCAGAGCTTCCTCGACAAGATGATCGCCCTGGTCGAAGGGGCCACGCGGCAGAAGACGCCGAACGAGATCGCGCTGACGATCATCCTCGCGGCCTTCTCGATCATCTTCCTGATCGTGACGGCCACGCTCTACCCGATGGCCCGCTACTTCGACCTGACGCTCGACATCCCGACCCTGATCGCCCTGCTCGTCTGCCTGATCCCGACGACGATTGGCGCCTTGCTGGCGGCCATCGGCATCGCGGGCATGGACCGGGCGCTCGCCGCCAACCTGATCGCCAAGAGCGGCAAGGCGGTCGAGGTGGCCGGCGACATCGACACCCTCTTGCTGGACAAGACCGGCACGATCACCATCGGCAACCGCAAGGCGACGCAGTTCTACCCTCTCGGCGGCACCTCCCCGCGCGACGTGGCCAGGCTCGCCGGCCTCGCCTCGATGGCCGACCTGACCCCCGAGGGCAAGAGCATCCTCGAGCTCGCCAGGACCCAGGGGGCGATCGACGGCCAGGCCCCCGCGGGTGCCGCGTTCGTCGAGTTCACCGCCCAGAGCCGGATGAGCGGCATCGACCTCCCCGAGGGGAACCGGATCCGCAAGGGGGCCCCCGACACCCTCGCCCGCTACGTGCAAGATCAGGGGGGGACGGTTCCCGAGGGATATCAGGCCACGGTCGACACGATCGCCTCCGGCGGTGCGACCCCGCTGGCCGTCGCCGAGGACAACCGGATCATCGGCGTCGTCAAGCTTGAAGACATCCTCAAGCCGGGCATTCGCGAGCGGTTCGCCCGGCTCCGCCAGATGGGCCTCCGCGTGGTGATGGTCACCGGAGACAACCCGCTGACGGCCAAGGCCATCGCCGAGGAAGCGGGGGTTGACGACTACATCGCCCAGGCCACCCCCGAGGCCAAGCTCGCCTACATCCGCAAGGAGCAGCAGGGGGGCAAGCTCGTCGCGATGATGGGTGACGGCACCAACGATGCCCCGGCGCTGGCCCAGGCGGATATCGGCGTCGCGATGAACTCCGGCACCCAGGCCGCCAAGGAGGCCGGCAACATGGTCGACCTCGACAGCGACCCTACGAAGCTCATCGAGGTCGTCGAGATCGGCAAGCAGCTCCTCATGACCCGGGGCGCCCTGACGACCTTCTCGATCGCGAACGACCTGGCCAAGTACTTCGCGGTGATCCCGGCCATGTTCATCGTCACGCTCCCCGAGCTGAAGGTGCTCGACCTGATGAGCCTGGCGAACCACGGCGGGGCCTACTCGGCGATCCTCTCGGCGGTGATCTTCAACGCGATCATCATCCCGATGCTGATCCCGATCGCCCTCAAGGGGGTGACCTATCGCCCGGTCGGCGCCGGGGCTCTCTTGCGGCGGAACCTGCTCTATTACGGCCTCGGCGGCGTGATCGCTCCGTTCATCGGCATCAAGCTCATCGACCTGATGATCGACCCCCTGCTGGCGATCGTCGGCATCAAATAACACGCGTTCCTGACCGGGAAGAATACGTCCAAGCGAGAGAGGTTCGGATTCCCATGTTCCGCGCGACATTCCAGGCGCTCGCCGCCTGCATCGTGACTTTCCTGATCTGCGCCGTCGCCTACCCGGCGGTGACCTGGGGGATCGCCCAGGTCCTCTTCCACCACCAGGCGGAGGGGAGCCTGATCGAGCGCGACGGCAAGGTCATCGGCTCGGCCCTGATCGCCCAGCCGTTCGCCTCCGAGAAGTACTTCCAGCCGAGGCCCTCGGCCGTCGACTACAAGGCCGACGCGGCGGGCGGCTCGAACCTCGGGACGAAGAATCCCGACCTCTACAAGAAGCTGGCGGAGCGCGCGGCCGCGTACAAGGCAACCCCCGAGTCGCCGGTGCCGACCGACCTCGTGACGGCCTCCGGCGGCGGGCTCGACCCGGACATCAGCCCAGAGGGGGCGCTCTACCAGGCGCCTCGGGTCGCCGCCGCGAGGGGGATCTCGGTCGATAAGGTCCGAGCCCTGATCGAGGAGCAGACCCGCCGCGGCGGCGCCATCATCGGCGGCCCGGCCCGGGTGAACGTGCTCGAGCTGAACCTCGCCCTCGACGCGGACGCCCCCAAGTCCTGACGCGACCGACGACCGACCGGAGGCGACCCCCGATGGCGACCACGGAACCGACCCGACCCAGCCCTGAGCAATTCCTCAACCTGATCCGCCGCCAGGAGCGGGGCCGGCTCAAGGTCTACCTCGGTTCGTCGGCCGGGGTCGGCAAGACCTACGCCATGCTCCGCGAGGGCCAGCGCCTCAAGAAACAGGGGGTCGACGTCGCCATCGGGATCGTCGAGACCCACGGGCGGGCCGAGACCGCCGAGCAGGTCGCCGACCTCGAGATCATACCGCCCCGCTCGATCGAGTACCGAGGCGTCACCCTCCGCGAGATGGACGTCGACGCCATCCTCGCGCGCCGGCCGAACGTCTGCCTGGTGGACGAGCTGGCCCACACCAATGCCCCCGGCAGCCGGCACGGCAAGCGCTATCAGGACGTGGAGGACCTGCTGCGGGCGGGGATCCACGTCATCACCACGGTCAACGTCCAGCACCTCGAGAGCCTCTACGACGAGGTGGAGCGCTCGACCGGGGTGAAGGTCAAGGAACGCCTGCCCGACAGCGTGCTCGGCGAGGCCGACCAGATCGTCAACATCGACGTCTCGGCCGAGGACCTCCTCGAGCGCCTGAAGGCGGGCAAGGTGTACCCCCCCGAGCGAGCCGAGCGGGCGCTCGGCCACTTCTTCACGGCGACGAACCTGACCCGGCTCCGCGAGATCACCCTCACGGAGATGGCGCATCTCATCGACCGCCGGAGCCGTCGGGCCGAGGCCGACCAGGCGCCCGTCTCCGTCACCGAGCGGGTGATGGTCGGACTCTCCAGCGGCAGCCCGAGCGCCCCCGCCCTGCTCCGCAAGACGGCCCGCCTCGCCGACCGGCTCAACGCCCCCTGGTACGCCGTCTACATCCAGACCCCCGCCGAGGATCTCACCCGCGTCGACGCCGCCACCCAGCGCGTCCTGAGCAAGAACCTGGAGCTCGCCCAGCAGCTTGGCGGCATCCCGATGACCTTCCGCGGCAAGGACGTCGCCAGCACCATCGCCTCGTTCGCGACCGAGTACGGCATCAAGGTCATCGTCATGGGCAAGAGCCGTCAGCCCTGGTACGGCCGCCTCTTCGGCTCCTCCATCCTCGAGAGCGTCCTCCGCCGCTGCGAGGGGGTCGACGTCATGGTCGTCGACGTCTGACTGGCCAGCCGCCCCGCGCATCGGGCCGATTGACCCGGGCGCGGGGGCTCCCTACGATCCTAGCCGACAGGTTGGATTTCGAGCCTCGGAGGATCGCATGAGAGCCTTGAGAACTGCGTTGGTGATCGCGATGGTCCTGGCCATGCTGGGTCGGGCGGGATTGAGGGCCGAGGAGCCGCCTCCCGCAAAGCCGATCGACAAAGAGCCGGCTCCCGAGAAGCGGATCGACAAGGAACCGCCGCTCGCGAAGCGGATCGACAAGGTGCTGGACACCGCCGTCGCCGAGAAGAAGCTCGTGGGGGCGGTCCTGATCGTCGCGAAGGACGGCCAGGTCGTCTACCACCGCGCCGTCGGGCTGGCCGATCGCGAGGCCAACCGGCCGATGCGCGAGGACGACATCTTCCGGCTCGCCTCGATGACCAAGACGCTCACCTCGGCCGCGGCGCTCGCCCTCGTCGACAAGGGCAAGCTCCAGCTCAACGACCCGGTCACCAAGTATCTCCCGGACTTCCGGCCCAAGCTCGCCGACGGCAAGGAGCCGACGATCACGATCCACCACCTCCTGACCCACACCTCCGGCCTCACGTACGGATTCCTGGAGACGCTGGACGGCCCGTACCATAAGGCGAAGGTCTCGGATGGCCTGGATCAGCCGGGGCTTTCGCTCGAGGAGAACCTGCGTCGGATCGACTCGGTCCCCCTCTCGTTCGAGCCGGGGTCGGCCTGGAACTACTCGGTCTCGACCGACGTCCTCGGGGCCGTCGTCGCGAGCGCCTCGAAGATGCCCCTCCCCGAGGCCATCGCCCAGCTCGTGACCGAACCGCTCAAGATGAAGGAGACGACCTTCTACGCGAGCGACCCCGCCCGGCTCGTCCCCCCTTACGGCGACGGCACGCCCCAGCCGGTCCGCATGACCGACCCGTACAGCCTGGCCTTCGCCGGGACCGGCGAGATCCGCTACGCCCCCTCGCGGGTCTTCGACCGCAAGTCGTTCCCTTCGGGGGGCGGTGGCATGATCGGCACGGCGCGCGACTACATCACCTTGCTCGAAGCGATCCGCAAGGGGGGCGACCCGATCCTCAAGCCCGAGACGACGGCGCTGATGACCTCGAACCGGATCGGCAGCCTCTCGATCCTCTCCACCTTCGGCCCCGGCTGGGGATTCGGCTACGGCTTCGCCGTCCTGAAGGACACCGAGAAGAGCCTGGGCCCCCATAGCCTCCGGACCTACCAGTGGGGCGGTGCCTACGGCCATCACTGGTTCGTCGACCCGGCCGAGAAGCTCACCGTCGTTCTCCTCACCAATACCGCGATCGCGGGCATGGCCGGCGCCATCCCCTACAACCTGACCGCCGCCATCTACGGCGAGAAGCGTTGACGGCGTGTCACTGTCAACATCCGTTCGGGAACGGAGCGTTTCGAGCTCCGTTCCCACTTATTCTTCGGGATCGAGAAAACATTTGCCTCTTTTCACGCCAAAGCCTTCCCACTCATAGCCCATCCAGCCAGCGTCTCATCTCTGCCGGCTCCTCGCCGAACATGAGCGAACCCGGCACAATCCAGTCGGCCCCCGCGGCCTTGAGGGCGGGTACGCTCCGGCGACGGATGCCCCCATCGACCTCGATCTCTGTCGCCAGTTTGTGCCCGTCGATCCAAGTGCGAGCCTGCCGGACCTTATCCGGGATGCTCGGGTCTAGCGAGGCCCCCTTGATACCGACCTTCGTGCCGAAGATCGTGACGAGGTCGAGCCTCTCCCAGTAGGGCTCGAGCCGTTCCAGCGGATCCTCGATCCGGAGCGAGATCGCGGCGAACTTGCCTCGGGCCTTGATGGCGTCGAGGACCGGCCCCGGATCCTCGACCGAGTCGAGGCAGACGATGAACCCATCGACCCCGGCGTCGGCGAAAGGGTCGACCCAGGCGAGCGGGTCGGTCGTCATCAGGTGGGCCTCGAGGGGGAGCCGCGTCTGCTTCCGCACGGCCGCGACGAGGTCGGGGAAAAAGAGGAGCGTCGGCACGAAGTGGCCATCGGCCACGTCGAGGTGGAACCGCTCCGAATAGGGCTCGACCCGGCGGATCTCCGACGCCAGGTTCGTCAGGTCGGCCGACCACAGCGACGTCGAACATCTCAGCATCGCAGCCCCCTCGGAACCCGCCGGGAAACGCCTTCGCCTCCAGGGATTTAAGGCAAGGCCGATGCCGCTCCCATCTCGCCCTGATCGCCCCGCCTCACCCCTCGACCCCGGTCGACCTCGCCCCCCCCCATCGAACCACGAGGGCATTGCACCACATATGATGAATCGAAGATGGCAAGAAAAAGGAGGAACCGGAATGCGATATGCATGCATGACCGGTCTCCGGAACTGCGCCCGTTGGCCTCACTCCGATCGACCTCCGCTTGATCCCAGGCCGAAACGCCGACGAAGCCTGATTTTCCGAACGCTCCAACGCTGCGGATAGTCCCGAGTCCCGGCATCGTCGTCTTCGAAGGCCTCGATCACACCCTCGGCGCTCAGGAAGTGGAACGAACCGTGATCCGACCCGATTCGCGTCAGAACCGACGGCATCGCATCCAGCCATGAAAACGGCGTCCCAGCGATCAGAGGGATCGGGACCCAGTCCATGGACCGAGGACGGGCTGAGCTTTTATGAGCGACCCGAGCACGATCCAGGAATCGACCCGTCGCACCGGCAATGGTCCCCACTCGCGGGAGGAGCCCCTGCCCGAGGCGGGAGACGGCTCCATGCTTGAGCGCTGGGCCCGGATCACGGCCAGGGCGCTCGAATCCCCCCTGGTGCTGGTCTCACTCATCAACGATCAGGAACTGACCCTCAAGGCGGCCGTCGAGCGCGCCGACGCCTGGACGGCCGAGGCCGAATCAGGACCCGCGATCGACGTCAAGGCGATCAAGGCCGACCCGCTCGGCCACCTCATCCTCCGCGCGAGCCGGACGCTGGCCATCGCCGACGTCCAGGCCCCGGGGCCCGACTTCGACGCGGAGATCATCGACACGCGAGGCGGCTGGTCGGCCTACCTCGGCGTCCCCCTCGGCTCGCCCGAAGGAGAACCCCTCGGGGTGCTGAGCGTCCTCGAGCCGAGGCCGCGGGACTGGTCCCCCCACGACATCGAACTGCTCCGGGACCTCGGCGAGGCCCTGGTCGTCGAGTGGCTCGCGCGCGAGGGGGCCGAGCCCGACGAGGAATTTCGCCCGACGCTCCCCCCGCCGCTCGAATCGCGCTGGCTCGACCTGATCGATACGCTCCCGGACCCGGCCTGGATCTGCGACGCCGGCGGACGCCCCGAGGCCTTCAACCGCTCCTGGCTCGAATACACCGGGCTGGGACGGGCGAGGAGCCTCGAACTCGGCTGGGCGCAAGCGATCGAAGCCGAGGATCGCCCGCGCGTCTCAGACGCCTGGGACCAGGCGCTCGCCTCCGGCCGGAAGTTCGAGTTCCCTTGTCGCCTCCTGAACTGCGACGGCTCAACGCGATGGTTCCTGCTGCGGAACACGCCCCGACACGGCTCGGATGGTCGCATTGAGGCCTGGCTGGGGACCGCCACGGACATCCAGGCTCACAAGGAGACCGAGCAGGCGCTCCGGCATCAGCGGGAGCTGCTCGACACCATCTCGAGGACGGCCACCGAGGGGCTCTGCCTGCTGGACCTCAAGGGGCGGGTCTCGTTCACGAACCCGGCCTTCGAGCAGATCTTCGGCTGGACGGGGGCCGAGTTGGAGAACCGGAGGCTCGAGGATCTCGTCGCCCCCGGGCTCGATCGGAACCCGCCGCAAGGGCCGCCCGAAATCTGGGCACCCCAGAGCGTCCTGGAGTCGGCCGTCATCATCCGCCAGCGCGAGGCGAACTGGCGTCGCAAGGATGGACAGTCGGTCATGGTCTCGTTCTCCTGCTCGCCGCTCCTGCGCGAGGGGGAACTCGTCGGCGCGGTGCTCTCCGTCGACGACATCACGGAGCGCAAGCAGTCGAGCCAGGCGTTGGTCATCAACCGGGAGCGGCTCGACCTGGTGATCCGCTCGACCGAGTTGGGGCTCTGGTACGGCGACCTCCCGCTCAACCGCCTGCGCTGGAATCCGAAGTGCAAGGAGCACTTCGGCCTGCCGCAAGACTCCCAGGTCAGCTTCGACCTCTTCTACGAACTGCTCCATCCCGAGGACCGCGAGCGGACCCGCGAGGCCGTGAGCCGGGCGATCGAGACCCGGGAGACGTTCGACATCGAGTACCGGACGCTCGGCCCCGACGGCAAGGTCCGCTGGATCCGGGCCATCGGCAAGGCGACCCACGACCCCTCGGGGCGCCCGGCCCGGTTCGACGGCATCACCGTCGACATGACCGAGCGGAAGCAGGCCGAGGACGCACTCCGCGCGGCCAAGGAGACGGCCGAATCGGCCAGCCGCGCCAAGGATCAGTTCATCGCCGCGCTCTCGCATGAACTGAGGACGCCGCTGACCCCCGTCCTCGTGAACGTCACGGCGATGCTCGAAGATTCGGAGACGCCGGACATGATCCGGCCGACCCTCGAGATCGCGCGCCGGAACATCGCGCTCGAGGCACGCCTGATCGACGACCTGCTCGACGTGACCCGGATCAGCCAGGGGAAGCTCCGGATCAGGCGAGAGAGCGTCGACGCCCACGAGCTCGTCGGCCGGGCGCTCGAGATCTGCCGCGACGAGATCGGCACGGCCGGGCTCAACCTCGAGTTGCGCCTGGAGGCGATCGAGAATCGCGTCGAGGCCGACCCCGCCCGGCTCCAGCAGATGATCTGGAACCTGATCAAGAACGCGGTCAAGTTCACCCCCAAACGCGGCCTGATCCAGATCAAGACCCGCAATGAGCCCCCCGCCCGGCGCGAGGCGACCCGGCCCGACTGGGTCATCGAGGTCAGCGACACGGGGATCGGGATCGACGTCGAGGTGCTCCCCAAGATCTTCAACGCGTTCGAGCAGGGGGATCCGGCCGTCACCAAGCAGTTCGGCGGCCTCGGCCTCGGCCTGGCGATCAGCCGTTCGCTGGCGGAGGCCCACGGCGGCAGCCTCGCCGCCTCCAGCTCCGGGCGCAATCAGGGGGCGACCTTCACGCTCCGGCTCCCCACGATCTCCCCGCCCGTCCGCGCCCTCGAACCACCAAGGCCGAGCGAGGACGACTCATCCGCCCCCTTGCCGAAGCTCCGGGTCCTGCTGGTCGAGGACAACCCCGACACGCTCCGCGTCATGACCCGCCTGCTCCGCTCGCGAGGGTATGAGGTCGCGCCCGCCGACTGCATGGCGGCGGCCATCGAGGCCGAGCGAACCGTCGGGCCGTTCGATCTCGTCGTCAGCGACATCGGCCTGCCCGACGGCAGCGGCCTGGATGTGATCCGCCACATCCGGAGCGCCCGCCCGGTGCCCGGCATCGCTCTCTCGGGCTTCGGCACCGAGGACGACCTTCGAAAGAGCGGCGAGGCGGGCTTCGTCGCCCACCTCATCAAGCCGGTCGACTTCCCCACGCTCGACGCCGCGATCCGCCAGATCGCGCAGCTCGCCCGCGGCCAGCAACTCGCAGGGCCCGGCCCCTCCGCCTGAAACAAAGCGGCGGAAGGGACGGGCCCACGGGTACGACTCAACCGACTCGCAAATCCGCGATTACTTCTTCATGCCTTCGATGCTGACGTTGACCCACACGTCGTCGCCGATGGGCCCGACCATCTTGGTCATGCCGAACTGGCTCTGCTTGACGAAGAAGGTGGCGTCGATGCCGGCGATCGCGGTGCCGGACGGCCCTTTGCCCGTGCCGGTCGGCGTGATCTTGACCTGGATCGGCTTGGTCTGGCCGTGCAGGGTCAGCTCGCCGGAGACCTCGTAGCCGTCGGCCGACTTCGTGACCGACTTGCTCTTGAACTTAATGGTCGGGAACTGGACCACGTTGAAGAAGTCGGGGCCCTTCAGGTGCTGGTCGCGCTTGGCGTTGGCGGTGTCGATGCTCGCCGCCTTGATCGAGAAGTCGAGCACGCTCTGCGAGGGGTCGGCCTCGTTCAGGGAGAACGAGCCGGTGATGTCGTTGAAACGTCCCCAGGCGTGACTCGTGTTCATATGCTTGACGCGGAAGACCACGGCGGAGTGGACCGGGTCGGCGGTGTACGTGTCGGCCGCCCGGGCGGCCGGGGCCACTATCCCTGCCGCAACACCCAAGGCGACGAACCAACCAGACAAGCGCTTCAACATCATCATCCTCCCGTTACGGTGTCGACTCGCGACCGAAATCACATGTCGAAGATCCCATCGGGGCCACGACGCACCACGATGGTCATGCCGGCGGGACGATCATCGCCCCCGGCCCGGCCCTTGTCCACTACCTCGAACCCCTGCCGCTCCCCCTTCGAGCCGATCGCTCGCGGGGACTGGCCCGGCGAAGACCCGACCCTTCGCCCCGCGAGAGGGCGGCACGAGGCCGGACGGTTGCGATCGAGCATCCTCATATCCAATCGCAACCTGTTCGTTGGCTTGAGCATACTTTGCCCGAGCCCGCCGCGGCTCCGTCGACCCGGGTGGAAGAACTCGCTCGTTTCGGCTCGTTCCCTTCCCCGGGGCCGGCGACGACGTATTATTCCACTGGCGGAGCTGGAGGGAATAGCGCCGATTCGCCACATTTCTGGTCCAATCGTCCAAGAAGCGGGAGGTTTGCCGGATGGATGTGCTCGCCGACGTGCTCCAGAGCGTGCGACTGCGGAGCCAGGTCTACGGCCGGATGGAGCTGACCGCCCCCTGGGGGATGCGGCTCGACCTCGGGAACGACGCGCATCCGGTCTTCTACGTCATCTCGCGGGGGACCTGCTGGCTCGACGTCGAGGGGGTCGACGAGTCCGTGCCGCTCGCCGGCGGCGACTTCGTCTTCCTGCCGAGGGGGGGCCCGCTCAGCCTCCGCGACCACCCGTCGACCCCCGTGCGCGACTTCGCCGACGTCCTCGCCGACATGGGCAAGCATATCTCCGACTGCCCGACGGCGACCTCGGCCCTCCGCTACGGCGGCGGCGGTGCGCCCGTGGGGCTCGTCAGCGGCTGCTTCACCTTCGAGGATGGCGGCGCCAACCCTCTGGTCGAATCGTTGCCCCCTCTGATCCACGTCAAGGGGGACCAGGGGGCCCCGGTGCGCTGGCTCGAGTCGACGCTCCAGTTCCTCGGGGCCGAGGCCGGCTCCCCCCTGCCCGGCACCGAGACGATCCGGAGCCGGCTCGCCGACATCCTCTTCGTGCAGGCGATCCGCGTCCATATCGCGGCCGAGTCGGACAAGCCTTCCGGCTGGCTCCGGGCGCTGACCGACCCGCAGATCGGCCGGGCGCTCCGCCTGATCCACGAGCGTCCCGAGGCCCCCTGGACGGTCGACCATCTCGCGGATCGGGTATCCATGTCGCGCTCGGCCTTCGCCGATCGGTTCCGCTCGCTCGTGGGCGTCCCACCGCTCGGCTACCTCACGCGCTGGCGGATGCACAAGGGGGCCTGCATGCTCAATCGCGGCGAGATGACCGTCGCGGCGGTCGCGAGGGCCGTCGGGTACGAGTCGGAAGGCTCGTTCGGCAAGGTCTTCAAGCGCTACACCGGCACCACCCCCGGCGACTATCGCGCGTCATCTCGAGGCCGGCTCCGGCCGGTCCTCAGCTAGGCTCGAAGGGTGTTGGATTCAGGAAAGTTTCATGGGTAAGATGGCCGTCCGCCGAGCCTTCCGGCCGCGCGAGGTCTAACGCATGTGTCCCCAGGGGAGTCGTTCACCATGCCGAGGAATTTCGTCCTGACCCTGACCGGGCCCGACCGGATCGGGATCGTCGATAGGGTGACCGGGCTCCTCTTCCAGCGCGGGGGCAACGTGGAGACCAGCCGGATGACGCGGCTCGGCGGCGAGTTCGCCGTCCTGATGCTCGTCACGATGCCGGCCGACCAGTGCGCCGCGCTGGACGTGGACCTCGAGGCCCTGACCGCCCAGGGCTACAAGGTGACGACCACCCAGGCCGAGCGCACCTACGACGAGGCCCGCCCCGACTGGATCCCGTACCGGATCGAGGTCGAGGGGGCCGACCACGAGGGGATCATCCACCAGGTTGCCCGGTACCTCTCGCAGAACGGGATCAACATCGAGTCGATGGACTCGGAGACGTTCCTCGCGCCGATCAGCGGCAGCCCCCTCATCACCATGAAGGCGCATGTCGTCGTCCCGCCGAGCCTCGCCGGCAAGGGGTGGGAGGCGGGTCTCCAGGAACTCGGCCAGCAGTTGAACCTGGAAATCCTCGTCGCCCCGCGCATGGTCGAGTAACCTCCGAGGACCTCGGAAACGGAAATTTGGCCGCACCTCGACCCGCTGCCCCTCTCTCCCGGTAGACGATCCGAAATCGGGGGAGAGAGGACCTATGACGCACATGACCCTGGAGCCGATCAACCGCCTCTTCCAGACCGGCACGGTGGCGGGCCTGAGCGATGGCCAGCTCCTCGAGCGTTTCCTCGCCGACCGCGACGCCTCGGCCTTCGACGCCCTGGTGAAGCGGCACGGGCCGATGGTGTTGGGGGTCTGCCGCGCGGTCCTGCGCGACAAGCACGACGCCGAGGACGCCTTCCAGGCCACGTTCCTGATCCTGGTCCGCAAGGCCGGCACGATCCGAGGCTGCGACGCCCTCGGGGGCTGGCTTTATCGCGTCGCCCGCCGCGTCTCCGTCGAGGCGAACCGGCGCGAGAGCCGTCGCCGCAAGCGGGAGGGAATGGCCGGGGAACGCGCCGGGCTCTCCGCGGTCTTCGAAGCCCAGACTCGGGACGATGAGGTCATGAGCGGGCTCCATGAGGAGATCTCCCGACTCCCCGAGGCCGAGCGGCTCTCAATCCTCCTCTGCGACTTCCAGGGGGTCGCCCACTCCCAGGCCGCCGAGCAGCTTTCCTGGAGCGAGCGCACGCTGCGGAGGCGACTCGCCTCGGGTCGCGAGCGATTGCGTTCGCGGCTCACGCGCCGAGGGCTCCTTCCCGCGGGCCTCGCGGTGACGTCCCTCGCCGACGGCGCGGCCATCGGCCAGTGGAACGACATCATCGCGAGGGTCACGCTCGACGGTAGCGGCGGAGTTGCCTCGGCATCTTCAACCGCCCGGGCCCTCGCCGGGGGTGTGATCCGCTCGCTGGCCCTCCGCAACCTGGCGATCGCCTCGGGCCTGGCCTTGATGGCAGGACTAATTGGAGTGACCGGCCTCGCGGTTTTCCTTCGTTCCGACGAGCCCCCCGCCGCTCCAAACGCCATGCCCCCCGTTGCCAAGAAAGAGATTGAGGAGGTCCAGAACTGGGCGAAGCTCGATGTCGTCGGCAAGCGACCGGTGCGAGGCCGGGTCGTCGACCCCGACGGCAAGCCCGTCGCGGGGGCGTCGATCTATGTGCAGGCTCATTCCATGTCCGTCCACTTCCCCGACCACCCGGCGCCGGCGCAGTCGGGGCTCGTGGCGAAGACGGATGCAGACGGCCGATTCCTGTTCGACCTCGACAAGGGCTCGAGCGACTGGCGAGACGCGAGCGAGATCCCCTGGCACCGGGCCACGATCGCGGCCGAGGCCCCCGGTTTCGGCCCCGCGTTTATCCAGGCCGGGACGCTCCCCGAGGAAGGAGAGACGACCTGGAAGCTCACGCGCGACGACATCCCGATCCGGGGCCGGCTCATCGACCCGCAAGGCAAAGGCCTCGCGGGGGTGAAGGTCGTCGCCCTGCACATCCGCTTCCCCATGGCCTACCAGGCGCCCACCGCCCCAGCCGACTACGACGCGATGCTCGCCAAGGGAGAGTTGGACTACAACAGGATGGCCTATCACACGGGCGTCCCCTGGCTGGGCGACAAAGGAACCTGGACGACCGATGCCGACGGCCGGTTCGAGATCAAAGGCGTTGGGCGCGACCAGGCCATCTGCCTGGAGGTCGAGGGCTCGGGACTCGAGCGCCCGATATTATGGGCGATGGCCCGCCCCGCACCGGCCCACACAGCCGCGGACCCGGCCCACGCCAACGATTTGCCCCTCTATCCGGCCGAGTTCGTGCAGGTCGTCGGCCCTTCCAAGCCGATCACCGGGGTCGTGAAACGCATCGATACCGATGAGCCCCTCTCGGGTCTCCTGCTCGTCGGCTCCCGCCAAGGGCGCGGCAACACGGTCCGGACGAGGACGGACGAGCGGGGCAGGTTCCGACTCGATGGACTGCCCAAGACGCAGCTTTACTCGATCAGTGTCGAGGCTCGCACAGGAATCGACCCGTTCCTGAAAACCGAAATCATCATGGGAGACACCGAGGGCCTCGAGCCGATTGAAGTCGCGATCGCACTGGCTCCGGGGGTCGTCGTCACGGGCCGCTTGGTCGACAAGGAGACGCGACAACCTCTCCTCCCTCGCTCGATCGTCTACCGCAAGGCAGCCACGAATTCGAACGGAGGGAGTTACTCCGAGAACGGGCACTGGAGCTGGTCCTCCCCCAGGTTCCGGATCACCGTGCCGCCGGGCCGGGGCCTGCTGACGGCCTACCTCAACGACTTCGATAATCCGTACGCCCCAGCCCATCCTTCGCGAGCCAGCGTCGACGCCTTCGGCTCGAGCTTCCAGGCAGGCTCGGCCTATCGCATCGTCGACATCCCCGCAGATGCCAAATCATTCGAGGTCGAATTGGAGGCCACGCGAGGCAAGAGCCTCAAGGGGCGGGTCCTGGACCCGCAGGGCCAGCCGGTCCGCGGGGTCCTCATCCACGGCCAGCGTGCCCTCTCGAGCCAGATTATCCCATCCGATGACGGCTCATTCGAGGTCCTTGGGCTCGAATCCGGCAACCCTCGCCTCTTGCTCTTCGCGCACCAGGGGCGTCGCCTGGTTGGCTCACGAGTCATCACCGACGAGGACCTTGCTGGAGCGAAAGACGCCCCGCTCGTCGTCAGACTCACCAGCGGCGGAACGGTCAGGGGCCGGCTGATGCGCGATGACCAGCCCGCCGCCAATGCGAGGATCTCGGTCAAGGCGAACAGCCTCGACGGGCGGGCCATCTACTTCCCCAGGGCTTTCTGGCCCTTCGATGAAACCGCGACGGATTCCGAAGGCCGGTTCGCGATCGCCGGGCTCATCCCGGGCGTCAAGACGAGCTTCGTGCTCGAAGCCCCGACCAAACCCGGGCATCGCTTCGTGTTCAATGCTTCACTGCAAGACTTGAAAATCGAAGCGGGCATGGATCACGACCTCGGCGACGTGACGGTCCGTGAGGTCGCCGAATAGTCATCGACGCAGGTCGACAACAATCCGCCCTCCATGGATCCGGGCGGGATAGGCCCTCACCGCGACTCGAGGGTGCTGCAAGCAACGCCCCGTCCTGGTGTCGAACCGGAATCGGAGGCAGCCGTTCTTCGAACAGGTGACGAACTCGCCCCCCTCGCCGAACTCCGTCAAGGCCCCGCGCTGATGGGGGCAAACTCCGTCAAGGCAGGCGAGGCCCGCCTCGCCGTGGTGCAACACGTAGCTTCGGCCTTCCCGATGGAAAGCCAGGGTCGAACCGAGCGGCAGGTCGTCCAGGCTCGCGACCTCGACCTCGAAAGATTCGCGAGACTGTTCATGAATTCGCTCGAATGATGCCTGCACGCGTCCTATCTCGCCAATAGGCTGGGGGCAGGCCGCTTGTAGGCCTGCCCCCTTTGCGTTCTTCAGAGTCCGCGATCCTGCCTCAGCGCCCCGAGTCCGGGTCGCCGAACTGGATGTCGAGGCTCCGCAAATAGGTCTGGAGCCCGGCATCCTGGATCGGCAGGAGGTAGGCGATGGCCCCCGACTCGTTGTAGTGGGCGTGCCAGTAGCCGGGCGGGGTCACGAAGGCCGACGACGACTTCCAGTCGACCCGCACGGGGTCGACGATCCGCCCCTGGGCGTCGAGGTCCTTGCCGACGAGGGTGTAACACCCCGGCTGGCAGTCGATGATGAGGTCGAGCGCCACCGACTGATGCCGATGCGGCACCTGCACGGCGCCGATCGGCAGGATCCCGAACATCGCCCAGAGCGTCGGGGTGACGGTCAGGGTCTGCTCGCAAGCCTTGTTCGCCAGCAGCACGCTCACGCGGCTCCGACGGCCGGCATCGGGATCGGCCGCGGCCTTCTCCAGCTCCTTGCGAGCGTCCTCGGCGCGGAAGAGCGTCGGGCGGAACGTCGGCGTCTCGGCCCTGGCGCCCAGGTAGCGGACCATCGGCTCATCGTGGACGCAGTAAAGCGCCGAGTCGGCCTCGGCCGCAAAAACGGCCTCGCCCCCGGCCGGAAGCACAACGAAATCCCCCTGCCCCCAGGGGATCACGTTCCCATCGAACTGCGCCTCACCACGCCCTCGCATCACGAAATAAAGCTGCGACGACGCGTTGGGGTTCAGCCGGATCGACTCCCCTTCGCAGATCCTCACGAAGTTGGCGCAGAGGCTGGGGCTCGTCGCCGGCCCGCTGATCCCGAGCTGTTCGCTGAGGTCGAGCGGGATCAGGCGCGTCGTCCCCGACTCGTGCAACGTCGCCGGGAATTCCGCATACGGGATCGGCGAGATGTGCCCCGAGCCGATCGGGTCGGCCGCCTGGCTGTACTCGTAGTAGAGCCCGTCCTCGGTCAATTTCCTCGACACCGACTTGCTCGACTTCTCAACGACCGTTGCCATCTCTCGCTCCTCACCTTCGCGATTCGGCCCTCGAAAGAGCCCGGCATTCAATCCCTGGCTTTTCCCTCGTCTTACCTTAACTCAGTATACTGGTATGACCAGTGAAAGAAAAGTGGAGGCGGCCGACTCGCTACCAAAAAGGTCGTGGCCTCGGCGTCCAGTGGTTAAAATACCTATTGGTTGGGAACACAGGCGCGGTAGCCGAGGCCTTGATGAGTACCTCCGGACCAAATAAGACGATCGGCCAGCATTTCGAGCGATTTCTGGCCGGGACGAGCCAAGTCTGGCGGCTTGTCGAGGTCTGGAACGTTTCACCATGAGCCGCAAAATTAGGAGACTTCTCGCTGATCCCGACAGGAGTCCGGTCGCCGTAAGAGGCTCTTGACAAGAGGAGATAGGGCCTGCGTGCTTGTGGGTGATTACCCGTCCCACAGGAGCACGCAGGTCATGGCGACCCGAAGGCCCCACGTCCGTACCATACCCCTGAGTTGCGCCCCGAGCCAGGCTCCATGCCCCACGTGCGGCAAGCGGGGGCGCCGCAAGCAGGTCCTCCGGCGCCTCGTCCGGACCCTCGCCTACAAGCAGGTCGTCTTCCTCGACATCACTTACGGCGAGTATCGCGCCCGCTGCGGCTGCTGCAGCACCTTCCGCACCTGCCCCCCGGGCGTCGAACCTAAGGCCGCCTACGACCACAAGGTCCGAGAGGCGGTCCTCGACCGGATCCTCGACGACGGCATGAGCGTCGAGCGCGTCATCGCCTCGATGCGCCGCGACTTCCTCCTGGACCTCTCCGACGGCTTTGTCTACGACTGCCTCGACCGCAGGGTCCGCGGCCTCGACATGGCCGAGCATCGCCGCTGGATCCTGACCCGGTTCAGCGGTACGCTCTGCGTCGACGAGCTCCACCTGGGCCGATCGACGCTCCTGCTGGCCACCGACCCGCTCCAGGACCTGCCCGTGGCCTTCGCCGTCGTCGCCGGCGACGATCGCGACCACATGCGGCGGTTCCTCAAGGACCTCAAGTGGTGGGGGCTGTTGCCGCAGGTGGTGGTGACCGACGGCTCAAACCTCTATCCGACCCTGCTGGCGGAACTCTGGCCGGCGGCCCGCCATCAGTTGTGCGTCTTCCACGTCCTGAAGGACCTGCATCAGCGCGTCCTGGACGCGGTGCGTCGGATGCGGCGGGGCTCTCCCGCCGCGGCAACCGAGGCCGCAAGCGGAAGCCGGGCCGGCCCCGGCGCCGGTCGCGGCGGCGCTCGACGAACAAGGAGAAATCGGCCTTCGTCTTCAAGCATCGCTGGCTGATCGTGAAGCGCCGCGAGGGGATGAGCGCCGGGGAGCGGGCGGACCTGGAGACGATGCTGAGCTATCTGCCGGAGCTGAAGACGTTGCGGGACTTCGTGGACCGTCTCACGATGCTATTCGAGGAGGGGCAGACGGAGGAGCTGGCCCGGGGCCGGCATGCGGCGCTCCTGGGGAATCCCCGCTTCCAGAAGGTCCCCGAGCTGTCGTCGGCGATGGGGATGCTCCCCGACGAGAAGTTCGCCAAGATGATCGCGTTCCTGAAGGACCCGGCGTGCCGCCGGGTGCGGACGAACAATCATGTCGAGCGCGTCAACCGGCAGCTCCGGCATGAGGAGAAAGCGCGGTACAAGTGGCGGGAGCGTCGGACGATCGTGCGGTTCCTGGTCCTGCTCATGGACCGTCGCTACAAGCGCGAGAGGGCGATACGAAGTCGGTGGCATGGCGATCCGGGGCCGAGCGGAGATGATGGATGCTCACCAAAGGCGGTGCCCAGGGGGCGAGTGGCGTGACGCGAGGGCCAAGGACTGTCGGGATCAGCGAGAAGTGTCAAAATTAGCCCGCCGCAGTTGCCCGAATCCTTGCGGAAGTTCGTCGAGGCTCAGACAACCCGGCCGGTCGTGGAATGCTGGCCGGAGGTCGAGAAGGAGCAGACTTCGCCATACGGCCGATACTGGTATCGGGCCATCGCCTGTTTCCTGCTATCGGGTCGGATCCTGGCCAAATCCGACGGCTTGCCCAACATGACCGACGTCAACCGCCTGGGCAAGGAAGCGAACTTCAACCAGTACTTCATCGAGCAGATCGGGACGTGGCTCGTCGCGATGAAGGTGATCGAGCCCGACCACCAGCGCGGGTATGTCGCGGGACCGAATCTCGTCCACTTCTGGGCCCTCGATGAGAAACGCCTCCCCGCGATCTCGCGTCAGGCCTTCTTGCGGCTGTTCGGGAGCCAGATGGGCCACCCGTTCTGGCATCCCCACGAGCCCGAGGACTTGTGCCTGATCGAGTTCCTGTCGCTCTTCTTCATGAGTTTCAAGGGCCTCGCGATCGTTGAATCCGAGTTAGGCGGGGTCATCGACGAATTCATCCGACTGCCCGAAGATGACCTGATCGAGTGGGCGCGGAGGCTCAAAATCGCGAAGGACCGCGTCGATGTGGCCGCGTGGAAGAAGACGTTCCAACTCAGGGGCAAGAAGGCCCTGATCACCTCCCTCTACCTGGCCGAGTGGGCCTATTACTCCAAACTCAAGGCGAAGGATCCGGAGTCGTTCTTCGCCAGCCCGAATGGCCTGGCCATGTTGGGGCTGGGGCCCTCGCTCCCCGCACCGGTGTTCGCCACGACCTTCGTCGTCCAGCCCGACCTTTCCGTCTTCGCGGGGGCCGGCCTTCCCTGGGAAACGCTCGTGCCCCTGTTCCGCCACGCCACGATCAAGCGGATCGACCAGGTCTACGAGTTTCGGCTCGACCGCAAACGACTGGCCGAGTCCCCCTCGGGCAGCGAGCCGGGCAAGGAACTCCGCGAGGCCTTTCGCGACCTGGAACCTCTTCCCTCCACCGTCGCCGACTTGCTGGCGACGAAGTCGAAGGTGGGGGGCAAGCTCGCAATCCGAGGGTGCAGCGCACTGGTCAAACCCGAGAGCGACGAGGTGTTGGAGGCGATCCGACAGCACCCCAAGCTCAAAGGCTACATCGAGCCGGGAGCCCCGCCCGGTTATCTGCTCATCAAGATCCGATCCGACCCCAACGGCTTCGTCAAGCGATGCAAGGAACTCGGCTTCGACGTGGAGGCACTCTGAGCGACTCCGAGCATCTTCCGTTTGGTTTTTGACCCTCGCGTGGGGGGCCGTTACACTCACGGGCGATGGCGAAGAAGAGCGAGGTCCCCGAATTCGAGCCGATCAAGCCGACGCGAGCCCACGAGGCGATCCTGGCGCAGCTCCAGCGCAGGATCCTCGAGGGGGATCTCGCGCCGGGCGCCCGCCTCCCCTCCGAGCGTGAGATGATGGAGACGTTCGGCGTGAGCCGGCCGACGATCCGCGAGGCGCTCCGGGTGGCGGAGAGCCTCGGCCTGATCGCGGTGCGGCACGGGGATCCGGGGGGACCGAGGGTGCTGGCCCGGCCGAGCCTCGGGGTCGTCCGGGTGCTGGACAGCCTGCTGGGGGCCGAGCGGACGTCGCTGGCCGAGTTGATCGAGGCCCGGATCGTGCTCGAGGGGACCGCGGCGAGGCTGGCGGCCTCGGCTCCGGTGGGGGACCTCGGGCCGCTCGAGGAGGCCTTCCGGTCGATGGAGACGGCCCCCGACGCCGCCCGCTTCGTCGAGGCCGACGCCCTCTTCCATCGCCGGGTCGCCGAGGTCGGCGGGAACCGGCTGCTCGTCCTCTTCCTGAGCGCCCTGCACGACCCGATCGTGCGGCTGATCTCGACCGGCCTCGCCCGCGAGACCGGGAGCCAGGCCCGCGAGGCGATCCTGCTCGCCCACGCCGGGATCCTCAAGGCGATCCGGGATCGCGACGGGGTGAGTGCCGACCGGCTCTCGCGCCGGCACCTCATCGACCTCTACGCCGACCTCGTCCCCGCAGAGGCCCGCGAGCGACTCGGCTCGCTCTCAGGATGACGTGATGGCATGAACCCATATCGGCAAGGTGCCATCCGAGGTCGCGAATGCGGGCTCCTTCGGGTTCGTGGCCGACCTGGAGGGGTTGCAATCTCGCCCGCGACTGATTGAGATTCTCGGGTGCCTCACGTCGATTCCCGGCCGGGGTGCCATCGCACTCCTGTATGAACGGACATTGAACCGCTTCCGCGAGCGAAGCGCCTTCGAGGAGCCTGAATTCGCCATGTTCGACCTTTCCGCGATCCAATCGGCCCTGCAAGAATTCGGCTTCGACGGCTGGCTCCTGGGCGCCTTCCGCGACAGCAACCGCCTGGCGAGGCGAGTCCTCGACCTCGACCACAAGCCGATCTTCTCGCGCCGATTCTTCTATTCGATCCCCGCCAAGGGGGAGCCGAAGAAGCTCGTCCACTCGATCGAGACCAAGGTGCTCGACCACCTACCCGGCGAGAAGACGGTCTTCTACCGCTGGCAGGAGTTGGAGGACGGGATCGCCCACCTCACCTCGGGCATGAAGCTCCTGGCGATGGAATACTCCCCGCGCAACCGGAACCCGTACGTCTCCAGGGCCGACGCCGGCATCGTCGAGCTGGTCCGCTCGTTCGGCATCGAGGTCGTGTCGTCCGGGGACCTGATCCAGCTCTTCGAGGCGACCTGGGACGACACTCAATGGCAGCTCCACCTCGAGGCCGAGGCCGTGACGACCTCGGCCTATGAGGTCGCCTGGAAGCTGATCGCCGACCGCACCCGCGACGGCGGCTCCGTCACCGAGTGCGAGGTCCAGGCCGCCATCCTCGCGCACTTCGAGGCGCATGGCGTGACCACGAACAGCCCCCCCAACGTCTCCGTCGGCCCCCACAGCGCCGACCCGCATTTCGAGCCGAGCCCCGAGGCCGACACCCCGATCCGCCGCGGCGACTTCGTCCTCATCGACCTCTGGGCCAAGAGCAAGAAGGACCGGGGGGTCTACAGCGACCTGACCCGCGTCGGCTACGTCGGCGAGGAGGTCCCCGATGAATACGAAGAAATCTTCCAGATCGTGAAGGGGGCGAGGGACGCCGCGATCGACCTGGTGCGCACCTCGTTCGCGACGAAGTCGCCGCTCCAGGGATGGCAGGTTGACCGCGCCGCGCGAGGGGTCATCGAGGCCGCCGGCTACGGCCCGCAGTTCTTCCACCGGACCGGCCACAGCATCGGCCAGGAGACGCACGGCAACGGCGCGAACATGGACGACGTCGAGACGCACGACGAGCGCCTGGTCCTACCCCGCACCTGCTTCTCGATCGAGCCCGGCATCTACTTCGCCGGCAAGTTCGGCGTCCGCAGCGAGGTCAACGTCTTCGTCGACGCCTCCCATGAAGTCCACGTCACCGGCGGCCTGCAGCCCCACGTCCTGCCGATCCTCGCCGGCTGATCTTGCTTCAATCGGGGCGGAGAGCGCCCGTCATTCGTCCGTCGCCGTCACCTTCAAGAAGGTCGACGGCGGCGGCTTCGCCATTTCAACGTGCAGGTGCCGGCCAGCACGAGCGTCGCGAAGGCGAGCGTGCTCGGCTCCGGCACGTTCGGGTCGCCGGCCAGGCGGACGAGCGTGGCGTACACGTTCGCAGGGTTCCCACTCGTCCCGACGTGCACCACGATGTTCTTGGGGTCGAGCCAGGGCTGGATGACCGACATCGGGATCGTCGACGAGGGGGACCAGTTCTTCAGGTCCGCGGTCGAAGCCTGGCCGCCGAGCCCGCCGCTGATCTCGCCCCCGAGCGTCATGCTCATGAACTGGCCACTATAGACGCCCGTGTAGTGGATCGTCGCCGAGTCCTGAGCCCCGGAGCTCGACCCCGAACCCGAGCTCGAGGCGACCGACTGCGACAGCGGCTTCAGCGTCAGGTCGAAGCTGAAGGTCCCGCTCTCCTTCCCCGTGTAGTAGGGGCCCTGATACGTCGGGTCGCCGGGACTCACCTGGTTTCCCGAACTATCGAGCGTCGGCGTGGGAAGGCCGTAACTCGTATAAGGGCCGGAGAATAGGGTGAGTGGGGCCCCGTCGTCCTGGCCGGGCTTGTCGGAATTGTAGCTGCGTGTCGACGTCTGGTCGACGCCCCAATTCCCAAGGTTTCCTTGTACGGAAACCTGCAAAGGGATAGAATCCGCCCGGACCCTACCCACCTCGCACGCAATCAAGCAACCACAGAGCGCGATTGCATAGAAAAATTTGCACATCCTGTGCCTCCTCCGCCCGTGGCGCCGGCATCCTGCCTGCGCATGGACAGGGCGGCGAGGCTATCCGATGTGCTCACGTGCGTCAATCTCATTTCTTCGACATCGAGTCCGGAACTTCGCCACGAAATACAACGAAGTGAAAATCTTTGGATCTGAAAATTCTCATAATTGATTCTCATTGGCGGGGGGGGGGGGGAACCTCTGACGCGCCCGAGGCCCTCCCGCAAAGAAAGCCGGAATGCAAGCGACGACCCCCCATCTCGGGGCATCCATCGCTTTACTTAATCAGTGGTCTCCAAATTGAACCAGGGCGATTGCGCCATCCTGGGTAATATGTAATAACTGAAGCATGGCGGATCGCGACGACGCGGGCGAGGAGTCGGGGCTCGAGACGCCCATGCTCACCGGGTATCCATCATGGCTCGGGCCAAGTCCGCAAGGAGTTCGCGGCCGCGGTCCGCGGCCTTTGGGCGATCGAGAATAGCTGCCACTGGTCCTTGGACGCGACGTTCGGCGAGGACCGGAGCCGTCTGCGACGAGGGCACGCGGACGCGAACTTCAGCGCGTTGCGACGGACGGCATTGAGCCTGCTGAAGAACGAGTCGGAGAAGATCGGGCTGGAAGGCAAGAGGCTGATAGCAGCATCGAGCGATACCTACCTCGAGCAAGTGCTATTCTCGAAATAACTTATGGCGCAATCGCTCTGGCGATGCAGGCGGAGGAAGTTGTCATGGACATTCGCGATGCAGGCGAAGGCGATATCGAGGGAATCACGGCCATCTATAATGACGCCGTGGAGCAGACGACGGCGATTTGGAATGAGGCGAGCGTCGACTTGGCCAACCGTTCGGCATGGCTCGCTGAACGACGGAGAGTCGGCTATCCCGTGCTGGTCGCGGTCGATGGCGATGGGGGCGTATTGGGCTACGCATCATTCGGAGACTGGCGGGCCTGGGATGGCTACCGGTACACCGTGGAGCATTCCGTCTACGTCCGGAACGATCAGCGTGGCAAGGGGGTCGGCAAGGCCTTGATGCTGGCCTTGGTCGAGAGGGCGCGCGGACTCGGCAAGCATGTCATGGTGGCGGGGATCGAGGCCCGGAACGTCGCGTCAATCCGGCTGCATGAAACGCTGGGTTTCGAGCACGTCGGGCACTTGAAGCAGGTCGGCACGAAGTTCGGCACCTGGCTCGACCTCGCGTTCCTCCAGTTGACACTTGATTCTCGCACCACACCCCTCGACGCCTGAGGGTTATCCGCACTCCTGCCGAAGGGACCACAATCGCCACGCAAATCCTGCTGATGCTCAACTGACTGCGTCCGCCTCCACGACACTGGGCCCACTCGTCGTCAACTCGATGGTCGGGCTCATCCCAACGCGACTGCGGAAGACGTCGCGCGTATCAGGCGAGCCCTGCCCCACTGCCATGTGGGAAAAGACCTTCGGCGTGGGGTGGAGCCGATATGTGAAGCCCGCGTTCCACTCGGCTGAGGACGCTCGATATCCGTTGGGGCTTCGCCGGAGAGAAGAGTCGCAGGGCCTCGTGGTTTTGAGTCGGCCTATGCGACCATCTGTTGCGCTGTGACGATGCGGCCAGGGGACCTCGTTCTTGGCGACGAAGGCCTTGACCGCCTCGAGGCCCCCTTCGGATTCGGGCCGATCGAGGCTGACGCTGATGAATTCGACGCCCTTGTCCTTGTACTTGGCGTAGGTGGCCTTCAGGGACGGGAGTTCCTCGACGCAAGGCCCGCAGGTGGTCGACCAGAAGTCGATCACGACGACCTTTCCGCGTCGCCCTTCGATCGAGATGGCCTTGCCGCTGATCGCGTCCTTGAATGACAGTTCGAACGGCTTGCCGATCATCGAGCGGGCCTTGCGCCTGGCGGCGTTGGGGCCCACGGTGGATTCCGGGTAATCCCTGATGATCCGGTCCTCCATGGCGTCCTTGAGGCGGGCGTCCTTGGCCACCAGGCCGATCGTGTAGAAGAGGTTCGGGCAGCGGGGATCCTTGGGGGCGTTGCGGACGAAGTCCTCGATCGAGGGGAGGACGGCCTCGGGATCCGCTTCGATTTTTGA
Source organism: Singulisphaera chitinilytica (assembly GCF_049331405.1). Lineage (NCBI taxonomy): Bacteria > Pseudomonadati > Planctomycetota > Planctomycetia > Isosphaerales > Isosphaeraceae > Singulisphaera > Singulisphaera chitinilytica. Next base: position 1,125,406 of record NZ_CP186274.1, on the reverse strand, counting down.
GAATGCAATGTGGATCTTCGCGAAGAGGGCAAGCCGGGCGAGGCCGCTCATCCGGCAAGAGATCGGCCCGGGAAACATCAAAAGGGGTCAGGAGCCTCTGACCCCTTTGCCGGCCCGCCGTTGCTTATTCGCAGCCCGTCGGGTGTCGGGCCGAGCACGGCCCAAGTCCTCGCTCGCATCGGGATCGTCCGGTCCCCATGCGTCCCCGCAAGGGGTCGGACACCCTCGACCACCCCCAGTATTCAGAGTCCCAGCCCGGTCAAGAACGCGTCGATTTGTCGCTCGTATTGGGGTCGGTCATAGGAAATCAAGGCCATTCTCCACAAGCCTTGCAGATAAGTGATGATGATTGGCCCGACGATTTCAGGGTCGAACGAGGGAGGCAGGAGCCCCGCTTCCCGGTCCGCGGCCATCCGCCCGACAATCAGCCGCACGAATATTGACATTTGATTCTGTATATATTCACGCAATTCGGGTTCCGCCAGGACCTCGGGCGTGATGCTGCTCGCCATCAGGCAAGCCCGCGACGGCGTCTCGGGGTCATCCAGGCAGTCGAGCACCGCCTCGAAGAGCGCCCGAATCCCCGCCGCGGCGGTGGAGGCCGCGGAAACCGCCCCGCCGCGGGGGCCGTTCACGGTCGCATTGTAGTAGATTAAACATTCTATATATGCGTTCTTCTTGCTTTTGAACAGATTATAGAAAGAGCCTTCGCCTATCTTCATCTGCTTGAGCAGATCCCGCAGCGACGTGTTGGAATAGCCGGTCTCCCAGAAGAGGCGAGTCGCCGCCTCCAGGGCGGCGGCGTAGTCGAATTTCAGCGTCCCCGCCATAACATCCCACCGGCCAATCTGTAGCGACCGCTAAAAGATCCACTTGACAACGCCCTTGCCTCTCCCTATCTTGTAGCGAACGCTACAGAATGTCAATAGCCTCCCCAGACGCGAGGAGATTTCCATGTCGATGATCTCGGCAACAGAGCAATATAAGGCGATGATCCGGGAGAAGCTGGGCGACAAGTTCGGACTTTTTTCCGGCGATATCGAGCGTGTCCGAAAGACCGGCCTGACCGATCACGCGCTCCAGGTCGGGCAACCCGTGCCGGATTTCGTCCTGCCCGACGCGTTCGGCCAGACGGTCTCGCTCGGGACGCTCCTGGACAAAGGGTCGGTGGTCATCAGTTTCTACCGGGGCGAATGGTGCCCTTTCTGCAATCTCGAGCTGCGCGCCCTGCAAGCGGTGTTGCCGAAGATGCGGGAGCTTGGTGCGACCCTGGTCGCGATTTCCCCGGAAAAGCCGGATCACGGCGTCGTCATGACGGAGAAGAACGAGCTCACCTTTCCGGTACTGTCGGACCTGGGCAACAGGGTGGCCCGGCAGTTCGGGATCGTGTTCCGGGTGGGCGAGGAGTTGAGCGAGTTCGCAAGGAATACCTTCCAGAACGATATCACCCTGCGGAACGGGGATGACTCACGCGAGCTCCCGGTCCCGGCGACATATGTCGTCGACCCGTTGGGAATCATCCGCTTCGCCCATGTCAACGTGGACTACATGACGGGACGAGCGGAGCCGGAGCAGATCATCGCCGCACTCGAGGCAATCCAGCAATAGGACCACCAGTGAAAGGGAAAGGGGTCAGGGGCGAATGGCACGAGGTCAAGAGCGAATGTCCATCAGGTTCGCTCTCGGAGGGTGATCGCGGGCCTGAAGGCCTGGGGCGTCGACGTGGTGGTGCGGCTGCACCAGCGCCGCCGGGCCGACGGCAAAAAGGGGTCAGGAGCGCTCTGTAGAAACCCTGATTCTCGCGACGATCATCACGTTATGTGTGATGCCCCGGAGGATGATCTCGCGGCACTGGCTCCGATAGCCCCGCGCCCGCAGCGCCGAGCCCAGCCGCCGCTTGACCATCGAGTTGACCGCCTCCGCCTGCCACGGCTGACCGTACTTCGCCTTGAACCTCTGCAGCGCCGCCCTCATCCATCGCCGCCACCTCCCGGCCGGCGGCTTGTCCGACGGCCGTCCCCGCTCCGGCGGGATCAGGGTGCGGATGCCGTAGGAGCGGACGTGCTCGTGGACCCACTCGCCGTCGAAGTCGGCGTCGGCCAGCAGCGTGCCGATCCTCGCCCGGCCCGCCGCATCCCTGAGCGCCGCCTTGAACAACACGAGGTCCGAGGCGGGGCCGCGGCCGGGGACCGCCGCCAGCACCAGGTGGCTCCGGCAATCGGCGACCAGCACGACCTTCGGGCACCTGGAGTAGGTCGTCTCCTGCGTGCCGGTCCCGGTCTTGGACCGCCGCTTGACGTAGTACCGGCTGACGTGCCGCGATTCCATCCCGGTGCCGTCAACGGCCGCCAGCGGGGCCCGGCGATTGCGGACCTTGTCCCGCAGCGCGAGGTCGAGCACCGCGTCGAACATCGCCCGGCCCGGCTTCGCCTTCAGAAGCCGCGCCGCGGCCTTCTGGAAGGTGGTGAAGTGGGGGACGGCCTCCGGGTCGATCTCCCGGGCCAGGTCGGGATAATCGGCGAGGTGGTCGGCCAGCCCGCGATAGTCAAGGCGCGCGAACTCCTTGAGCACCAGGCAGGCCAGGAGTTGGGGCTGGGTGAACTTCTTCGGGCTGAACTTGTGCCGGTGCGCGGGGAGCGCCCGACGGGCGGCGTCGTAGGCGACCCGGAGGACCCCGCGGGGATTCGCGTGGTCACACCTCATGATACGAGCCGAGATGCACGGCGGTTCACGGGTTTTCTACAGAGCAAGCGCCTCTCGTTTCTTGACGGCCGCCTCGCGGCGGGCGACGAACTCCTTGACGGCCTGGGCGGCCTCCGTCTTGCGCCGATCGAACTGCGGCAGTGGCGTGCTCTCGATCTCCTTGATGATCGCGGCCACCTCGCGCGTGTCATGAAGCGGGGCGCCGATCGAAACCGTGAGGGCATTTGAGAGGAGGAGGACGACGGGGGTGCAGCGTATGGGGGGGGTACATTGCAGTGATCCGATGATGTAAGAAATGACCTTAACCGGGAACGCCATTAAACTAGGCGGCGATCTCTTGTCCCAGCAATTGTTTACGCCATTCCGATTGTGACTTTGTCATACGTACATATTCCTTCGGCCGACGTTTCACCACGCGCGGCTGAACTCGGCCAGGACGATCGGGGTTGACCACCAGTTCCGACAGATCCTCCTCGGCACCGGCCAGCCACCACAATGGATCCACGAAGCTGATCCGATCCGCCGCCTCGCCTTGCGTTGACGCGGCCTTCAGCATGACCGCCCGCACGCGGTTGTAGACTAGGGCGTAGACGGTCAGCTCTTTGAGGACGCCGTCCACCGTCTTGCACCTCAGCACGTCCATCTTCATCGTCTGTTTCAAGTGCCTCAAATTCAGCTCTACACTCCATCTGAGGCCGTAGAGGTCAGACAGCGACGTCAGCGGATAAGCCTTGGCGTCGAGGAGGGTCGTCACCAGCGTAATCGACCGCGTGCGATACCCCTGCCGGCCGATCTCGTAACGCACCTCGCGAAGCTCCAAGGAGTCAGGCAACTCGTCGAACTGGGCCTCGGTCAGCCATTTCGGCCGCGTCAGCGGCTTGAACCATTCGACGACTTGGTCCTGCTCGTCCAGCCGCCGCAACCATCGGGACCGGGGAAGGCCCTTGGCCGATCCCTTCGAGCGGCGGGCAACGTGCGATCGGTGAGAGTTGAAATCTACAATCTGCCGGGCATGGACCCGGATCACGGCGTGGACGCTGCGTGCGGCGAGCATCGCCAGATGCAAAAACGAGCAGAATCCCCGGTCGCCGACCAGGACGTCGCCCTTCTCTAGGTGATGGTGGACGTCACCGACCAGACCCATCCGGTGGGCAAGATCTTGCCGGAGCTTTCGCAGAGCGATTGAAATCCGGTGATGCATCCTGGGACCTCCGGTTGCTGGTGTCGTCAAACAACGCCAGACTGCCGGGACGCCTTGGGTTCTTCAAGTGTTTTCTCTATTGGCCCTTACACTCGCCTAACGGCGTTCCTTCCCCCCATAATGCCTATGCCTCGACCTCTGGGAAATAGGACAAGACGATGACACATCAACACATAATTAAAAATTTAACAACTTAACCATTACAACATACAATAACAAAAATCATCTTATTTATACAATCAGATTGTTTGCGTTGAGGCTGAAGTTCTTGACTGTACGATCAAGAACGTTATGATGCTGCCATGGCACGACCGAGAGAATTCGACCGCGATAAGGCGTTGAGGCAAGCAATGACCGTGTTCTGGGAGCACGGGTATGAGGCCACATCAACCAATGACCTGATCCGGGCGATGGCGATCGGCCGCCAGAGTATGTATGACGCCTTCGGCGATAAACACCAACTTTATCTGGAGTCCTTCCGGCTCTACGAGGCGGATTCCGCGTCGGCTTTCACGGAAATCGCTTCCCGTGCCACGTCGCCCCTCGCAACGATCCGCGAGCATCTACTCTCCGTCGCCACCGGGACGAGTTTCGAGCGGTCGCGGGGTTGCTTCTACGTCAACGCAACGACGGAGTTAGCCTCGTCCGACTCCGACGTCGGAGAGCGAATTCAGTCCATAACTGCTCGATGCTTGGGCGGCTACGAAAAGCTCCTCGTCGAAGCAAAACGTCTCGGCGAGATCAGCTCGCAGGTTGATGTACGTGACGCGGCAAACTTCCTTCTCAACACCCTGAGAGGTTTGCAGGTCAGTGCCAAAGCGGGAACCTCTCCCGATGATCTGCGTGGGATCGCTTTGATGGCAATCTCGACTCTCACGCCTCGTTGAGTTTTTTTCTTCCAAATTGACTGGTCAGTCCAGAACTGATTTTTGATCATAATTTCAACAATTCCAAGGGAGATTTTCAAGATGTCGGAACCGACGAAACACCTGTCCTCAAAAGTGGCGATCGTGACCGGTGGATCGCGGGGGATCGGGGCGGCCATTGCCAGGCGATTGGCGGGGGATGGTGCAGCGGTCGCCATTACCTACAGTTTCTCATCCGAACAAGCGAATGAGGTCGTCCGGGCGATCGAGGCGGAAGGAGGCAAGGCCCTGGCGATCCAGGCCGATTCCGCCGATTCGTCCGCAGTGAAAGCGGCAGTAGCCCAAACGGTCGCTCACTTCGGTCGCCTCGACGTGCTCGTCAACAACGCAGGGATCGTCCTGCTGAAGGCGTTCGGCGATTTTTCGATGGACGAATTCGACCGGAGCGTGGCCGTGAACGTTCGTGCGATCTTCGCGGCGGCCCAGGAAGCCGCGAAGCACATGGCCGAAGGGGGACGGATCGTGAACATTGGCAGCATGGTCGCCGACCGCACTCGCTTCGCTGGCGGTTCGATCTACGCGATGACCAAAGCCGCAGTGGCATCGCTGACTCGCGGCCTTGCGATCGACCTCGCCGCTCGCCAGATTACCGTGAACAACGTCCAGCCGGGGCCGACCGACACCGATGCTAACCCCGCCGATGGCCCCCTTTCTGAGATGATCAAACGCATGATCCCATTGCAACGATATGGCACGGCGGACGAGGTCGCGGGGCTCGTCTCCTATCTGGCAAGTCCGGAGTCCGGGTTCGTGACCGGGGTCAGCCTGACTATCGACGGCGGACTCAATGCTTGAGTGGTTGTAAATCCATCATACAGTCCACACCCTGTCGCCCTCGGGTGAAGACATCAGGAGCAAAGTGGCATAAACGTTCGATGGGACAAGAGGTTACGGTCTAGCTTAATGGCGTTCGACCTTAACCGGTGCAATCGTCCGAGGCGATCACTGAAGCCATCATCTCCGGAATGCCTCCCGACGACGCAGAGCGATCTTACCGAAAAAATCACCGGCGGTATTCGACATCCTCGTCCCGATTTCGTCCCCAATCCTGGACTCGGCTCGTAAGTCGACGGGCTCGCGTTCGATAGCTGGGGGTCGATGAAAAGCCACCTGCGCCGGTGCGTCAGCCGTTCGAGACGCCTCGAAAATAAATCGATTGGCGATGGGCCGGGTGGACACTAGCTGGTGAAATTGCAGAGGTTTTCGGCGTCTTCAAGGGGCTTCAGCCGTGGGGCGAGGACCATCCCAGATCGCGACCAAGAGCCTGACCGTCCTGTTCGAGTCCGGGACGGCCGTCGGGCTGAGCGACCACGAGTTGGTCGGACGGTTTGCGGCTCGTCGCGATGAGCAGGATCCGGCGGCTGAGGCCGCGTTCGCCGCGCTCGTGGCGAGGCATAGCCCGATGGTGTTCCAGGTCTGTCGCACGGTGCTGGGCGACCGCCACGAGGCCGAGGATGCCTTCCAGGCGACGTTCCTCGTGCTGGCCAGTCGCGCGAAGTCGATCCGCTCGAGGGATTCGGTCGGGGCGTGGCTGTATGGCGTGGCGTTGAGGGTCTCCTCGCGGGCTCGAACGCAGGCGACGCGTCGGAAACACCGCGAGCAGAGGCACGCCGCGAGGGCCGAGGCTCAAGCTGGGGGCACCGACATGAGACCGGGGCTCGACGGGGACATCGCCCGCATCCTCCAGGAGGAGATCGGGCGGCTGCCCGCGAAGTTCCGCGCGGCGGTCGTGCTCTGCTACCTCGAAGGGCTGACCCACGAGATGGCGGCCGGCGAGTTGGGTTGCCCCGTCGGGACGATCCGGAGCCGGCTGGCGACGGCCCGCGAGCGGTTGAAGCGGCGCCTGACCCGACGGGGCATCGCGTCGGCGGCCCCGCTCGAGTGGCTCGCCTCGTCGTCGGTCCGGCTCGCGGAGTCGGCCTCCGCGGGCACGGCGGTGCCCGTCGCGCTGGTGGAAGGGGCGATCCGAGGCGCCATGCAAATCGGCCTGGGCCGTGAAGCGTTGGCCGGGACCGTCTCGGCCGGGACCGTGACCTTGATGGAGGGGATCTTATCCAACATGATGACGAACAAACTGATGATCATGGCGGTACCAGTTTTCGTCGTCGGATTCGTGACGGCGGGGGTTGGCCTGGCATCCAACTCCGCACCTCGCCGCGAGCAGGAGCCAGCATCAGACCAGGCAATCGGGCAGGAAGTTCCTCAGAAGAAGGATTCGAGCACGCCCCTACCTACCGGGCCGCAACCCAAGGCTTCCAGCAAAACGCCCTCCAACGGGGAATTGAAGAAGGCCTTTCGCCGTCGAGACGAGGAGGACGTGAAGAGGCTCATTCGCGAATACCAGGAGAAGGAGGATGCTTTCCTGAAAACGATGCAGGAGGCGAAAACCACCGAGGCGCAGGCCGCCTTGCAAAAGGACCGCGTCAATCCCGCCTTCTATGCCGGTGCGCTCCTGCAACTGGCCGAGCAGGATCCCGGAACGCCCGCCGCGGAAGAGGCCCTGATCTGGATCGCCACGCACCTCCTTTATGGCTCGATGGTGGAACGAGCCAAGGAGATGATCGTGCGCGATCACATCAAGGGCGACAAACTTGAACCCCTTTTTAACATCCGCCAGGTCCAGATGGTAGGTTCCACGGCGACCGAGCGACTCTTCCGGGAGGCGATGGAGAAGAACCAGAACCGCAAGATCCGCGGCATGGCTTGCTACCATCTCGCCTGCTTCCTCGACACTCGCGCGGCCTCCATTCGCGTGCGTCGGCTCTTCGATCCAGAAAAATTGAGACTTCTCGCTGATCCCGACAGGAGTCCGGTCGCCGTAAGAGGCTCTTGACAAGAGGAGATAGGGCCTGCGTGCTTGTGGGTGATTACCCGTCCCACAGGAGCACGCAGGTCATGGCGACCCGAAGGCCCCACGTCCGTACCATACCCCTGAGTTGCGCCCCGAGCCAGGCTCCATGCCCCACGTGCGGCAAGCGGGGGCGCCGCAAGCAGGTCCTCCGGCGCCTCGTCCGGACCCTCGCCTACAAGCAGGTCGTCTTCCTCGACATCACTTACGGCGAGTATCGCGCCCGCTGCGGCTGCTGCAGCACCTTCCGCACCTGCCCCCCGGGCGTCGAACCTAAGGCCGCCTACGACCACAAGGTCCGAGAGGCGGTCCTCGACCGGATCCTCGACGACGGCATGAGCGTCGAGCGCGTCATCGCCTCGATGCGCCGCGACTTCCTCCTGGACCTCTCCGACGGCTTTGTCTACGACTGCCTCGACCGCAGGGTCCGCGGCCTCGACATGGCCGAGCATCGCCGCTGGATCCTGACCCGGTTCAGCGGTACGCTCTGCGTCGACGAGCTCCACCTGGGCCGATCGACGCTCCTGCTGGCCACCGACCCGCTCCAGGACCTGCCCGTGGCCTTCGCCGTCGTCGCCGGCGACGATCGCGACCACATGCGGCGGTTCCTCAAGGACCTCAAGTGGTGGGGGCTGTTGCCGCAGGTGGTGGTGACCGACGGCTCAAACCTCTATCCGACCCTGCTGGCGGAACTCTGGCCGGCGGCCCGCCATCAGTTGTGCGTCTTCCACGTCCTGAAGGACCTGCATCAGCGCGTCCTGGACGCGGTGCGTCGGATGCGGCGGGGCTCTCCCGCCGCGGCAACCGAGGCCGCAAGCGGAAGCCGGGCCGGCCCCGGCGCCGGTCGCGGCGGCGCCTGACGAACAAGGAGAAATCGGCCTTCGTCTTCAAGCATCGCTGGCTGATCGTGAAGCGCCGCGAGGGGATGAGCGCCGGGGAGCGGGCGGACCTGGAGACGATGCTGAGCTATCTGCCGGAGCTGAAGACGTTGCGGGACTTCGTGGACCGTCTCACGATGCTATTCGAGGAGGGGCAGACGGAGGAGCTGGCCCGGGGCCGGCATGCGGCGCTCCTGGGGAATCCCCGCTTCCAGAAGGTCCCCGAGCTGTCGTCGGCGATGGGGATGCTCCCCGACGAGAAGTTCGCCAAGATGATCGCGTTCCTGAAGGACCCGGCGTGCCGCCGGGTGCGGACGAACAATCATGTCGAGCGCGTCAACCGGCAGCTCCGGCATGAGGAGAAAGCGCGGTACAAGTGGCGGGAGCGTCGGACGATCGTGCGGTTCCTGGTCCTGCTCATGGACCGTCGCTACAAGCGCGAGAGGGCGATACGAAGTCGGTGGCATGGCGATCCGGGGCCGAGCGGAGATGATGGATGCTCACCAAAGGCGGTGCCCAGGGGGCGAGTGGCGTGACGCGAGGGCCAAGGACTGTCGGGATCAGCGAGAAGTGTCAAAATTGAAGGCGTTAGGATCGCCCATCAACAAGGAAGGCTGGGGCTACGACTATGAGGAGAGGCTCAACAAGTTAGACGTCGATGCCTTGGAGCGTGAAGCCGAAAGCCTGTATGGGCGAGTGATCGAAGAATTCGCCGATATCCCGCTCGCGAATCCATCCCCACTCTCCCCACGCGATACCACCTACGCAGATGCGGCCCGACACCAACTGGTCGCCCTCCGCGGCCTCGGAATCGGCCGCCCGGCGCCCGAGATCGAAGGCCTCGACCTCGACGGCAAGCCGATGAAACTCAGCGATTACCGGGGCAAGGTGGTCGCGATCTACTTCTGCGGCCCGGTCCAACTCAGCGCCGATGGGACCGGCGAGCCCGCGATGGTCACAGCCGCGGTGCGCGACGAGGCCCTCCGCCACGCGAACGAGGCGTTCGCCCTGCTTGGTGTCGCGGTCCCATCCCCGGGCCGAGCCTCGGATCGCGAATCGTTCGGGAAACTGCTCGGGGCTAGCGGGTTACCCGCCCGGTTCTGGTGGGATCAGGAGCCGGATGGAAAGCCGGGACCGATCCAGACGGCCTGGAACGCTCGAGTCGACCTCATTCTCATCGACCCCCAGGGGAGAATCCGCTACAAGCACATCCTGCAGCCCGAACTGCTGAAGAAAACCGTCGCCGAGCTCTTGAAAGAAGCGAAAAGCCGGGACGCAGGTCCCGGCAAGAAGAATTGAACCAGGGGCGAAGTCACAGGTTGGCCCAACGGCCTAGAGATCCTCGGCGTTGAAGGTGTCGCCCTGGCGGAGGTCGCCGGTCTCGAGGCCCTTGCGGAACCAGCGGACGCGCTGCTCGGAGGTGCCGTGGGTGAAGGAGTCGGGGACGACGTACCCTTGCGAGCGGCGTTGGAGGGTGTCGTCGCCGATCGCGGTGGCGGCACGCAGGGCGGATTCGACGTCGCCGGGCTCGAGGATGTTCTGCATCCTCTGGGCGTGATGGGCCCAGACTCCGGCGTAGAAGTCGGCCTGGAGCTCCATGCGGACCGAGAGGGCATTCGCACCGCGCTCGTCGGCCTGGCGGCGGGCCGCCTCGAACTTCTGATTCGTGCCCAGGAGGTTCTGGATGTGGTGGCCGACCTCGTGGGCGACCACATAAGCCTGGGCAAAATCACCGGGGGACTTGAACCGCTTCTCCAGTTCCTTGAAGAATGAGATGTCGAGGAAGACACTGGCATCGCCCGGACAATAGAACGGGCCGACCGCCGCGTCGGCCATGCCGCACTGAGAGTTGACCGAGTCGGTGAAGAGGTGGAGCTTGGGCTCCTCATAATTCCGACCGATCTTCTGGAATAGCTCCGTCCAGACGTCCTCGGTATCCGCCAGCACGACCTTCACGAACTGGACGCGTTCCTCTTCCTCGGGACTCCCCTTCGGGCCGGGCTGACCCGGCTGGGCGGGGGCTTGCTGTCGTTGCTGGTTGTTGGCGACGAACTGGAGGATCTGCCGGGGGTCGGCCCCCAACAAAAGGGCGATCACCACGATGACGAGCGTGCCCATCCCGCCGCCGATCGCGGCCGTGGTCACAGGTCTCCCGCGATCATCTTCAACGTTCTCGCTCTCCCGCCCGCCTCGCCAACGCATGGTTCCCCCTCCTCGATATCCACTTCGACGATGACGCTCGATCCCGGCCCTCGACGCCGAGACTGCGATGGTCCTGGTCCCGCCGACGCATCCGGTCTGATCCGTCGGCTTTGTCCCGAAGTGTCTACATTTCCCATGCCGCGCGATCGACTTCCCAGAGAGAAGCCAACGACGCGAGTTCGCACGCCATCGACCCTCATTTCATGACGCAAGGCACTCGAACGCAAGCCGCAAGGGGCATCCCGAGGTCGGGAAATGAATTTCTCAGGCGCTCGCAAACTGGGAGACGGGGATCAATCGTCGAGGGGGGGTCATCTCTATCGAGGCGAGGCGGAAAGCCAACCGGGTCCGACCCGAGCGTGGGCCTCGGGTCGGACTTCGGGGATGTTCACGAATTCACCGTTTCATAGCTGGTGCTCAGGGAGAGGGATTCCCAGCGGTCGAGGTCCTGCTCGACCTGCCTGAGCTTGCGCCTCATCCGCTCGAGGGCGTCGCCGCCGAGGGCGAGGCGGAGGGGCGGCGAGGGGGAGTCGACCATCTCGAGGATCGCGGCGGCCGCGGCGGCGGGATCGCCGGGCTGCTTGCCGTTGATCTGGTCGAAGTGGGCGAGCATCCGGCCGCTCGTCTCCACGTAGTCGTCGATGGAGTTCGACGACATCTGGAGCGAGTCGGGCGTGAGGAAGTCGGTGCGGAACGCGCCCGGCTCGACGATCGTGACGCGGACGCCCAGCGGCGCCAGTTCCAAGGCCAGGGCCTCCGACATACCCTCCAGCGCGAACTTGCTTGCGTTGTAAATCCCGGCGCCGGCGATGGACGTGAACCCGCCGACCGACGAGACGTTCAGGATGTGCCCACGACGCTGGGCCCGGAGCGTCGGCAAGGCCGCGCGGATCACGTTGAGCGAGCCGAAGAAATTGGTCTCGAAGACGCCGCGAGCCTGCGCCTGGCTGACCTCCTCGACCGCCCCGAGGAGCCCATAACCCGCGTTGTTGACGACGTAATCGAGCCGCCAGTGCAGCGAGTAGGCCCGCTCCACGGCCGCCTCGACCTGCTTCATGTTGTTGACGTCCATTGGCAGGACGAGCAGTTCACCGTCCCCCGCGTCGAGGTCGGCCCGGCCGTTCCTCGACGTCCCCACGACCACATCGCCCCGCGCCAGGACCGCGCGGGCCAGTTCCTTGCCCAAGCCTCGAGAAATCCCCGTGATGAACCAGACCTTCTTCCCTTGCGGCATCGATCAACCTCCCTCTCGCGACGATCCAAGGAGTCCTTTGAAATGCCGTCCTCCGCCGCATTCGGGTCACCGTCTCGGGCTTCGACGGTTAGAATGCTGGGAGGAGCCCAGATGCGCCGATCCCGGTCGGCTTCGCAGAAGGCGGAAAGTGAAAAGTGAAGTGTCCGTCTCTCGATCCCGATCCTAGAATAGACTCGGTGAACCAAAAAAGTCTACTCGGTCCATCGTAGCGCGAAGGTACCCGCAAGGCAAGGGCGCATTTCCATGTCTTCTCCGTCGTCGTCGCTGAACCCGTCCCGGAGCACTGCCGACCTGGTGGTCGAGTCGGCGATGCAGCTATTCTCGCGCTACGGCTATCGCCGGACCTCGATGGTCGACATCGCGCGGGAGGCGGGCCTGGCCAAGGCGACGCTGTACCTGCACTACGAGGGGAAGGAGGACGTCCTCCGCGCGGTCCAGGAGCGGATGATCGACGCGGTGACGCGACGCTGCGATGAGGCGGAGGCGGCCCCGGTCCCGTTCCGCGAGCGTCTGCACCGGATGATCGACGCGAGGTTCGGCGCCGCGTTCGAGGTCTTCAACGACCACGACAGCCTCCCCGAGTTGAAGAAGGCCTGGCCGACGGCCGGCGGCGAGCGGCTCATCGCCCACGAGGCGGAGTACCGGGCGAGGCTCGCGAAGATGATCGCCACCGCCGAGCAATCGGGCGAGATCACCCTCGCACGCTGTGGCCTCACCCCCGAGGCCATCATCCGACTCCTCGTCAGCAATGCGGTCGGCGCCAAGTGGGACCGCGAGCTATCCAAAAGCGTCCCCGCCTACCGGGCGCACCTCGCCGATTTGGCGTCATTGATCGCCGCGGCCGTCGAGCGATGAGATCAAACTAAAGGCTTCGCGTCGGATCGATCGTCCTTGGAATCATCCCTCAGGTAGACCGCGGCCAGCAGGATGGCCCCGGCGACCACACAGCCCTCGCGGCGGTCGAGGAATCCGATGATGATCAGCCCGAGGCCGACGAGGAAATAGACCGTCGCGAGCAGGTAATTCAGGATCATCGCTCATCCCCGAGACGCAGCCGACTGTTCGTTGTCTTGCAGACATCAATAAAACAAACGAACAACGACGTCAATCAGGACGCCGGTAGCTTCGGGCGTGCTACCGGCTAGATCGCCTCGAATTCGACGGCGTGACTCCTGGCCTCGGGCTCGATGAAGCGGGCGAGCTTCTCGCCCTCCTTGGTGAGTTGCTTCTTGACGGCCGCCGAGGGCGGGATGAACGGCGTGACCTTCAGGGTCGCGACCTTCTTCGCCAGGGTGCACTTCCAGACGCCGGCGACGACGCCATCGATGAGGATCGTGGGAGCCACCAAAAGGTTCTTGGAGGTGACCCGGGGGCGATGCTCGTCGGCGATGATACGCGTCCGGTCGGCATGCGAGAGGATGACGTTGTCGAAGCCGGGGAGGAAGCGGACGGGGGCCGGCGTATCTTCCGGTGGTAGAGGGGCGTCGGGGAGGTCGAAGAGCTCGCGATTGCGCTCGTCGCGGAAGGTCTGCAACTGAGGGCGAAGCTCTTCGAGGACGGCCTTCATCCCGGCGAGGCCGGACCACGTCTGCACGTCGGCGGCGGTCGCGGGGCCGAACGCGGCGAGGTAGCGCAGGACGAGGTCGTGCGGCCGCTCGGAGATCGAAGGAGCCTGGCCGAGCCAGCCCTCGGCGACGGCGAAGTTGGTGTCGGCGCGGTAGCCCCAGGCCGATTCGTCGGGGACGCTCACGAGTGGCAGGTGGGTGCGGACGGCGTAGCCCATCGCGCGCTCGTCGAGGTCGGGGAAGCTCGCCACGAGCGCGGCGCGGAGGTTCGTGAAGGTGCTCGGGCTCGCGTCGAAGTGCCGACGGGCCTCGGCCACGAGGCCGGGGATGTCCAGGGCCTCTCCCCTTTCCTTGAGGATCGCACGCATCCCGGCGCTCAGGCCCGGCTGGAGGGCTCCCCGGAAGGCGAGGTAATCCCCGGCAGTCATCAGATGCAAGGTCCCCCGCAACGTCGTGGCCCGCACGACCTGGCGATCGTGGAGGAGTTGCGAGAGCGCCGGACGCGTAAAGCCTTCGAGCCGCGTCCAGAGCCCGACATATGGAGGCTGCGGCTGCTGGGCCTGCATCCCCACGAGGCGCTCGATGACCTGGAGCGGCGGCAGATCCTCGCGTTCCAGGAGCATCTGACGCGCAAGCAAGGCCCGATTCAAGCGTTTCTGCGAGAGCGTCTCGAGCGCCACGGGAGGACTCCTGCAATCCCTTGCGGATGGCGGACAAAACCGATCAGGCCTCGACGATGGCCATGAGGAAGCCGTCGTAGCCCTTGCTGCCCACGGTCTGGATGGCCGTGGCCGTCACGCGGGGCTCGGCGGCGACGATTTCGTAGAGCCGCCGGGAGCCCTGGACCCTGGGATCGTCGCTGTTCGCGTCGGCGATGGCCCCCTCGCGCACGACGTTATCGACGACGATGACGCTCCCGGGCCTCGAGAGCTTCAACGCCCAGGCGAAGTAGTCCGGATTACTCGGCTTGTCCGCGTCGATGAAGATGAAGTCGAAGGGGCCGAGGCCCTCGGCCTCCAGCTTCGGCAAGGTCTCGATGGCCGGACCGAGGCGCAGTTCGACGACCCCGTCGAGCCCGGCCCGCGTGAGGTTAGCGCGGGCGACCTCGGCGTGCTTCGGGTCGGCCTCAAGCGTGATGAGACGGCCTCCAGCGGGCAAAGCCCGGGCGAGCCAGATCGTGCTATATGCCCCGAGCGCGCCGATCTCGAGGATCTTGCAGGCTCCGTGGGTCCTGGCCAGCATCCCCAGGAATTTGCCCTGGTTCGGCGCGACGTGGATCGCAGGCAACTCGGCCGCCTCACTCGCCTCGAGCGCCGCCGACAGCACCGGGTCGGCCGGGACAAGCCGGTCCGTGATGTAACGATCCACGGCTGTCCATAACTCCTCGCTCATCGGCCGCCTCCCCTTCGATCTCGAAGCCTCGCCTCATCCATCCGCAATGACCCGAGGCGAAAATACCCTCCGACGGCCGTCGCCGATACCCGCCTCTCCCTCCCCGAATGCTCCCGAGCTGGACCGAATCTAGTGATCGGGCGAGCAGCAACTATTGCTGTACAGAAAATCCGGAACCTCAACAAGGCGGAACCGCCCGGGGGCTTCGGGACTTGTCGGGATACAGTGGGCACGATCTCTTAACCTGTTATACTCTTCGAGGAACGACGCCAGATGACCTGCCCCAGTTTGCCCACCCGGTCAGTCCTTACTCGTAGAGCCGCGGAAGATCCATGCGATCCAAGAGGGTTTTGACGGCGCTCACGCTCTGCTCGGCGTTCTCGGTCTTCTGCCCGGGAGCCGGGGCGGCCGAGCCGACGGCCTTTGACAAGGAAGTGAAGCCGGTCCTCGAGAAGCACTGCATCGGCTGCCACGGTGCGCTCAAGGCGAAGGCGGGGATCGACCTCTCCCGGTTCAAGGACGAGGCCGAGGCGAAGCAGGATCCCGAACTCTGGACCCGGGTGGCCGACGCCATCCACGAGCGCACCATGCCGCCGAAGGGGCGTCGCAAACTCCTCGATGCCGAGGTGGTCCGCTCGACCGAGATCATCGAGGCCATGCTCGAGTCGATCGAGGGGGTCCAGGATCCGGGTCGAGGCCCGATCCAGCGCCTGACGCGAGAGCAGTACAACAACACGATCCGCGACATCCTGGGCGTCGACACGCGTCCGGCCGACGCCTTCCCGACCGATGGCGGCGGCGGGGCCGGGTTCGACAACAACGCGTCGACCCTCTTCGTACCGCCGATCCTGATGGAGAAGTACCTGGCGGCGGCGACCGACGTGCTCGGGAAGGCTGATCCAGGTCGCTACCTCGTCGCCCGCCCCGACGAGACGACGCCGAAGGATGAGGCCGCCAGGCGCTGCATCGAGCGGTTCGCGTCGCGGGCCTTCCGCAGGCCGAGCACTTCGCAGGAGGTCGACCGCCTGCTCCAGCTCTTCAAGCTCGCAGACGGCCGCGGCCGTCCGTTCGAGGAGTCGGTCCGGCTGGCCTTGCGGGCGGTGCTGGTCTCGCCGAGCTTCCTGTTCCTGGTCGAACAGGATCAGCCGGGGGATACGCCCTACCGCGTCAGCGAATACGAGCTGGCCAGCCGCCTCTCGTACTTCCTCTGGTCGTCGATGCCCGACGACGCCCTCTTCGACCTCGCCGCGAAGGGGATGCTGCACGAGCCGGCCGTCCTCGAAGCGCAGGTCAAGCGGATGCTGGCCGACCCGAAGTCGCGGGCGTTGGCGAAGAACTTCGCCGGCCAGTGGCTCCGGGTGAACATCCTGCCGACGATCGACGGGCCGGATCGCGGCATCTTCCCCGACGACTCGCCCCAGTTCCGCGAGGCGATGGCGGAGGAGGCGATCGCCTTCTTCCACGCCCTCCTCCGCGACGACCGCCCCGTCCTCGACCTGATCGGAGCCGACTACACATATCTCAACGAGGCGATGGCGAAGCACTACGGGATCGAAGGCGTCACCGGCCCCGACTTCCGCCGCGTGGAGTTGAAGGATCCGAACCGGGGGGGCGTGCTGGGGATGGCGGCCATCCTGACTCTGACCTCGTATCCGCAGCGGACCAGCCCCGTTTTGCGCGGCAAGTGGGTGCTCGAGGAGATTCTCGGAACCCCGCCCCCGCCCCCTCCGCCGAACGTCAAGGTGCTCTCGCCCGAAGGGGGACCGGTCGACGGCAAGACCTTCCGCCAGCGCCTCGAGATGCACCGGGGCAAGGCCGAGTGCGCCTCATGCCACGCCAAGCTCGACCCGCTCGGCTTCGGCCTCGAAAGGTTCGACCCCGTCGGGCGGCTGAGGGACAAGGTCGGCGGGCTCGACGTGGACGACTCGGGGGAGCTTGCCTCGGGCGAGAAGTTCCGGGGCGCGGCCGAGCTCAAGAAGATCCTCAAGGAGCAGAAGCGCGACCTCTTCGTGAGGAACCTGACGCGCAGGATGCTTTCTTATGCGTTGAAGCGGGGCGTCGAGTTCTACGACGCCAACGCGGTCAGGGAGATCGACGGGGCCCTCGCCGATCACGAGTACCGGAGCACGGTGCTCGTCTCCGAGATCGTCAAAAGCTATCCGTTCCAGTATCGTCGCAACGAATCCCCCCCGAAGCCCGGAGCCGAGGCCAAGCCATGAGCAGAGCGAGCCGACTCATCACCCGTAGGACGATGCTCCGGGGCCTGGGCGTGACGATGGGCCTCCCCCTGCTCGACGCCATGCGCCCCGCGGCCTTGACCGCGCTCGCCGCCGGGGCCTCGACGCCCGACGCCCCCACCCGCATGGCCTTCCTCTTCTTCCCCAACGGCGTCAACCCGCACACCTGGACGCCCACAGGAAAGGGGGCGAACTACGAGCTGACGCCCGTCCTCCAGCCCCTGGCGGCGCTCAAGGACGACGTCCTGCTCCTGACCCAACTGACGAACCGGAACACCGAGACCGGCGACGGCCACTACGTCAAGGACGCCGCCTGGCTCACCGGCACGACC
Source organism: Singulisphaera chitinilytica (assembly GCF_049331405.1). NCBI lineage: Bacteria > Pseudomonadati > Planctomycetota > Planctomycetia > Isosphaerales > Isosphaeraceae > Singulisphaera > Singulisphaera chitinilytica. The sequence continues at coordinate 1,107,867 of NZ_CP186274.1, read as the reverse complement.
ATCACCCGGACCACCGGAGCCGACCTGAACGCCAACGGCGTCTCGGTCGACCAGCTCGCCGCGCGGAAGGTCGGCAACTTCACCCCCCTGCCCTCGCTCGAGCTCGGCGTCGAGCCGGTCACGATGGGGGTCGACACGGTGGTCGGATACACGCGCCTCTACGGCTCGCACATCTCCTGGTCGACGCCGACGACCCCGCTGGCCAAGGAGATCAACCCGAAGCTCGCCTTCGACCGCCTCTTCCGCTCGAACGCCGGCAAGTCCTCGGGGGACGGGGCGGAGGATCGGAGCGTGCTGGACCTCGTCATGGACGACGCAAAGTCGCTCCGGGACAGGGTCGGCGGTGCGGATCGGCTCAAGCTCGACGAGTATCTCGACTCCGTCCGCGCCGTGGAGCGCCGGATCGCCTTCGACGCGAGCAACCGCCGGGCGCAGGTGCTGGACGACCCCGCCGCTCGCGAGGACCTCAAGAAGCTCGGCGACCGTGTCGACTCGTACCAGACGGACCTCGGGCGGCTCCGCGAGCGGAAGATGGAGCACACCGAGCATGCCAAGATCATGCTCGACATCATCCTGCTCGCCTTCCAGACCGACTCCACGCGCGTGGCCAGCTTCATGTTCGGCAACGCCGTGAGCGGCAAGAACTTCTCGTTCATCGAGGGGGTCGGCGGCGGCCACCACGAGATCTCGCACCACGAGAACGACCAGGAGAAGCTCGAGCAGTACGACAAGATCACCGCCTGGCACGTCGCGCAGTACGCCTACCTCCTGGATCGGATGAAGAAGATCAAGGAAGGGGAGAAGACCCTGCTCGAAAACTCCATGGTCGTGCTCGGCTCGGCGCTCCGTGACGGCAACAGCCACAACCCGCACAACCTGCCGATCGTCCTGGGCGGGCGCGGTGGCGGCACCCTCGCGACAGGCCGGCACCTGACCTATTCCAAGGACACGCCGCTCTGCAATCTTTACGTCTCCATGCTCGACCGCATGGGCGTGAAGGTCGACCGCTTCGCCGACAGCACGGGCCCCCTGCCCGGCCTCGACGACCCCAGGTTCGAGGGCTGAGGCGATTGGGTCTCCGCCATGCTTGGGCCAACGGCCCGGCGCGGGTATGATTTTCGTAGAGGATCGAGTCGGGCGCAGAGGCCGCGCCCGGCCGTCCCATCATGCGGAAAACGCGAAAGCATCCCCTGGCGGAGAGACCCTCGTGCTATCCCCCGATCGCATCAAGCCATTCATCCTCCACGAGGATCTCCACCTCCGGCATGCGGCGGTCGATTATTTTTATGAGAGCTATTCCAGGGATCCGGAGGTCCCGGCGGCGCTCCTGGAGGCGGTGGCACGCTACGGCGACGAAGGCCCACTCCACAAGATTCTACCCATGCTCCGGCGGTTCGTGGCCGACGCCACCACGATCGATCGTGCCCTGGACCTGATCCCGACCCTCGAAGAGAAGTTCCTACTTGCGGGCGTCTGGGATTTCGTGTTCTCAGGCCCGATGGACGTGCTCGAGGCGAAGCAAGGTCGCATCCTCGAGCACCCGAACATCACCCCGGAACTAACCGGGCGCCTACGCCGCCTGCTCGCTATGCGCGACTGGTCGGGGGAGCAGCTCTGGGGAGAGCTCCAGCACTTCGCCAAATCCTCCGAGGAGCACCAGTACGTCGGCGACATCGACCTCGACTACGCCAAGGACATCATCAGGCTCCTCGCGCCCCACTCCGTGCCCGACGTGGAGGCCCTGCGCGAAATCATCCGCTCGAACGAGGATGAAGAGACGGGATGGATCGGGATCTTCGCCGTCGACCTGGCCGGGGAGCGGAAGGTCGCCGAGGTGGTCCCGGACCTGGTCAACCTCTACAAGATCGACGCCGAATACCTGCTCGAGCAAGCTTCGACGGCATTGGTGAAGATCGCCGACCCCGAGGCCGTCCGCCTGATCGCGGCCATGTACCCGACGGAAGGGGATACCTTTCGAATCTACTCGACAGGGCCTCTGGGCGGCATCAAGCACGAGGATTCCGTCGACGCCTGTTTCGCCCTGATCGAGGCGGATGATAACGAGGAGAGCCGGGCGCTTATCGGCAAGGCACTCTGCTCGCAGTTCTCCGAGCGTGCGATCCCGACGATCGAGAAGGTGATCGCGGAGGGCTACGATAACTCCTACACGTCGCTGGAAGGGGAGCTCCTCAACCTCGCGGATATCCTCGGCATCACGCTCCCCCAGGCCGAGGCCTGGAGGAAAGAGCGCGACGAGGACGAGAAGGCGATCGCCAGCCGGATCCGCGCGATGGAGCAGGATCTGGGGGGAGGCGACTTCTCGGGCGGCTCCTGGGCGAATGATCCGGGATCGTCCTGGGGGAATGCGACGGGAGCCTCCTGGGCGAACACGCTCGAGCTGCCGGGCCCCGAGCCTTTCGTCCCCGCGCCGGTGGCCCCGATCAAGCACGACGGCCCGAGGATCGGCCGGAACGACCCCTGCCCCTGCGGGAGCGGCAAGAAGTACAAGAAGTGCCACGGCAGGTCGTCGGGCTGATTCGCCGGCTCCATCTCGGAAGGGTGACGCCACAAACTCTGCCCGCCCCGGGGGCGTGCCCGGATGGTTTTGCGGGCACCGCCCCACGCACTTCGGGGATCGGGCCCGCGTGCCGGAAGCGGTTGCGCCCCGAGTTCTTCGGGAAGGGCCGCTCGGCGATTTCATCGCGCTCCGATTCGGTATAGACTCTGCATGCAAGAGTAGGTCCCCCACCATCCGGGGAAGATTCCGCCCCCTTTGAGTCGAGAGGCCACGCGGCAAGGCATGCAACCCACGGTTCAGGAAGTCCTCAGCGCCGATATCCATCTCCTCGGGGATCTGCTCGGCCAGGCGATACGTCGCCTCAGCGGCGAAGAGGCGTTCGACCTGGAAGAAGAGATCCGCGCCTCGGCCAAGGAGCTGCGGTCGAGCCCGTCGCTGGACGACGCCCGCCGGCTCCGCGACCGCCTCGGCGAGCTCGACGTGCCGGCGCTCCGCGGCCTGATCCGGGCCTTCAGCATCTACTTCGACCTCATCAACCTCGCCGAGCAGCAGGCCCGCGTCCGAGCCCTCCGCCGCGCGGCGATCGAGGGCAAGGTCTCCTCATCGCAGGCCGAGACCACCGAGGCCGCCCTCCGCCAGATCCGCGACCGCGGCATCGACGCCGACCAGGTCGCCGAGCACCTGGCCCAGGCCCTCGTCTGTCCGGTCTTCACCGCGCACCCGAGCGAGGCCAGGCGCAGGACGAGCCTCGAGAAGCTCGCGTCGATCGCCCGCCAGCTCGACCGCGTCGAGTACGGCCAGGCCCTGCCGATCGAGCGCGAGCAGGCGATCGCCGCCATCGCCGAGGAGGTCGAGACCTACTGGCTCTCCGAAGTCATCCGGGCCGAGCGCCCGAGCGTCCTCGACGAGGTCCGGCAGGGGCTCGGCCTGGTCGAGGCCAGGCTCCTCGACGTGGTCCCGCGGGTCTATCGCAAGCTCGAAGAGGCCCTGGATAAGGTCTACCCGGGGCGAGACTGGCAGGTCCCGGCCTTCCTCCAGTTCGGCTCCTGGATCGGCGGCGACCGCGACGGCCACCCGCACGTCACCCACGACGTCACCGCCGAGGCGGTCAAGCTCCAGCAGGAGACGATCCTCCGCTTCTACCTGACCCGGGTCCAGGACCTCTGGCGGCGTTTGAGCCACTCCGACCACTTCGTCAAGCACGGTCCGGCCTTCCTGGAGTCGCTGGCACGCGACGCGGCCGTGCTGCCCGAGGTCGCCCCCGGCACGGAGCACGAGTCGTATCGCCTCAAGTGCCGGATGATCATCGCCAAGCTGAACCGGACGCTCGACTACCTCAAAGCACTGCCGAACACGCACCTCGAGCCGGCCCCGCCGCCACCGCCGGGGGTCTACCTCGTCCGCCAGGGGCTGCTCGACGACCTCAAGGTCATGACCGACGACCTGATCCAGGCGGGGGCCGAGGCCGCGGCCTCGGGAGCGATCCGAGACCTCACCTGGCTCGTCCAGGTCTTCGGCGTCCACCTACTCAAGATCGACCTCCGCCAGCACAGCAACCGCCACGGCAAGGCCCTCGAGGAGATCTTCCAGTCCACCGGGCTCTGCCCCAACTACCTCGAGTTGAGCCCCGACGAGCGCTTCGACCTGCTCTCGAAGGAGCTGCAACTCTCGCGTCGGATCGTGCCGGCCCTCCCCCTCTACTCGCCCGAGACGGTCGAGGTGGTGGACACCTTCCGCACCTTCGCCGCGATCCTCGAGCGTCAGTGCCCCGAGGTCCTGAGCACCTACATCATCAGCTCGACGACCGAGGCCGCGCACCTCCTCGAAGTCCTGCTTTTCGCCCGCGAGGCCGGCCTCTTCCGCCCCGAGGAGGGGATCAGCCGGATCGACATCGTCCCGCTCTTCGAGGCCCTGATGCCGCTGCGCGAGGGGCCGGCGATCATGGAGCGGCTGCTCGAGTTGCCGATCTACCGCAAGCACGTCGAACTGCGAGGCAACCTGCAAGAGGTGATGATCGGCTACTCCGACAGCAACAAGGAGAGCGGCTTCCTGCAATCGGCCTGGGCCCTCTACCGGGCGCAGGGAGAGCTGACGGAGCTCGGCAAGAAGGCCGGGATCACCATGCAGATGTTCCACGGCCGGGGCGGGGCCGTCGGACGCGGAGGCGGGCCGGCGAACCACGCGATCCTCGCCCAGCCCCGAGGCACGGTGAACGGCCGGCTCCGGATCACCGAGCAAGGCGAGATGATCGCCGACCGCTACGGGCACACGGCCATCGCCGAGCGGCACCTCGAGCAGGTCCTCAACGCCGTCTTGCGGACGAGCTTCCCGGATGATTCCGAGTCGCCCGACCCCGCCTGGTTCTCGGTGCTCGACACCCTCGCCACCTCCGCCTGCAGCCACTATCGAGGGCTCGTGTATGAGTCCCCCGACTTCCTCCCCTACTTCGAGCAGGCCACCTGCATCGGCGAGATCTCGCAGTTCAAGATCGGCTCGAGGCCCGCGCGGCGAGGTGGCGCGGCCACGAACATCGACCAGCTCCGCGCGATCCCCTGGGTCTTCAGCTGGATGCAGAGCCGGCATACCCTGCCCGGCTGGTTCGGGCTCGGAAGCGCCGTGACCGAGTTCCTCCGGGAGGATCCGGGGCGCCTGGAACTCCTCCGCGAGATGTACCGGCGCTGGCCCTTCTGGAGCACCCTGATCGACAACGCCCAGATGATCCTGACCAAGGCCGACCTGACGATCGCCCGCCTCTACGCCGACCTCGTCGACGACCAGGACCTGGCCAACCGAATCTTCGGCCAGATCACCGACGAGTTCAATCGCACGGTCGACGTCATCTGCAAGATCACCGAGCAGGACGAACTCCTCGAACGCTCGCCGATCCTCCGACGTTCGATCGACCGCCGCAACCCGTATGTCGACCCCTTGAGCTTCATCCAGCTCGTCCTCCTCAAGCGCCTCCGCGCCGGCGACGAGCCGCATGAGGAGCTCCTGAGCGGCGTCCTCGAGAGCATCAACGGCGTCGCCTCCGGCCTCAAGAACACCGGCTGAGCCAAGACCCCGGGCGAGATCGAACCGTCAATGCGAGCCGAAGCATCATAAAAGCGATGCAATCGTCGGATCCAATTGATCGAGGGCTCTTTGCAGCATTTTGCACATATCTAGAGTGGCGTTAAATACCGTTCTGGTGGCGTTCAGCTTCTCCACGAGTTCGAGGCGATTAGGATCTTCGGCCTTGGCAGCAGGCATGCGGCGGTATCGGAGGTATTCGTCTTCGAATTGTTCGAGATCCCGCTCCAGTGAAGCTTTCAAGGCCCTGGCGTCAGAGGCCATCCGATTGAGCATCCTCGGCGTGATCTCCGCTCCTTCGAGCTTCGCCTGGCCGAACGAGCCCTCGCCTTGATCGAGGTTTGATAGGCCACTCCGTACAGCCAGGGGGCGAGCCTTTCTCTCGGGATGATCGTATGCGCTTTGCGGGCGAGGACGAGGAACGTCATCTGGAATGCATCCTCGGCGTCATGATGATTCCTCAGGATCCGGCGACAGACGCCCCAGACGAGCGGGCCATTGCGGCGAACGAGTTCCTCGAATGCGGTGTCTTCTCGGCGGGCGACGAATCGATCGAGCCACTGGGCGTCCGTCAGGCCGCCGAGGGCCCCGAGGTCGAAGAGTGCTTGCAAGTCACGGGCGGCCATCTTCATCCGTAGTGATCCCCAAAATCGGTACGACCAACTCCGAGAGGCGCTTTCCTCCTTATTTCCTCATGAGGTGGGATTTCATCCCACATTTTTCGCGAAGAACGAGTATCGAGGAGATGGGCGTCGAAAATTCGAAGGACTTCGGTCGTGGGAGAGTCCCGGCCACTCCTCACTGTTCGAATCCGTCGAGTTGACGGCAGGCTGCCTCGAGCTCTGGATTCGGGGTCGCAGCCTGTTACGAATCGCCAAAGGATGATAATTTGTGTTGAAGAGGCTATCTCCCCCACTTCGTCCGGCGACACTCCGGGAGGCATAGGCGATGGAGCCCGATGACGGTGGCTCGGTGACCAGGGCCTTCAGGAGGCTGAACGAGGGCGATACCAACGCCATGCAGCAAATCTGGGAGCGTTATTTCTCCCTCCTGGTCGCGCTCGCCCGCCGTCGGCTCCAGAACCAGCGGCGGCTCATCGTCGCGGACGAGGAAGATGCCGCCCTCAGCGCGTTCATGAGCTTCCATCGGCGGACGCGACGTGGTGATTTCCCCGATATCCACGACCGTGACGACCTCTGGGTCAAGCTCGTCGGCCTCACAGCCCAGAAGGTCATCGACCTCCAGCGCAGGCAGGGGGCGGCCAAGCGGGGCGCCAACAAGATCGAGCACGACCCGGACATCGACCAGTTGATCGGCAAGAGCCCCGACCCCGAATTCATCGCGAGCTGGACCGAGGAGGTCCGGGTCAAGCTCGACCAGCTCGGTGACGAGACCCTCCGCGAGATCGCCGTCATGAAGATGGGCTGCCACACCAACGAGGAAATCGCCCAGCGGTTCAATATGTCCCTCTCCTGGACGAACCGGCGCCTCCGCGAGATCCGGAGACTCTGGGAGGGGCCGAACACGCCTGAGGAGGAGGCCCCGTGATGGACGAGACGGGCCCCGCAACCCCCGCCGCGATGACCGTCCCGCTCGACTCCATGCTCTCGTGGCAGCCGTATCTCGACGCGGTTTGCGATCGCTTCGAAAACGCTTGGCACGACGGCAAGAACCCGAATATCCACGAATATCTGGCCGACGACTCCGTCCCGGCCCCGAGGCGCCCTGCACTCTTCCGCGACCTCCTCCAGCTCGAGCGCGAGCTCCGGACCACCCGCGGGGAGACGCCGAAGGCCTCGGATTACTTCGACAGGTTCCCGGCCTACGCCACCATCATCCGCGCGGTCTTCGGCGAGGATCGGATCGGGGCCTACGAGCTGATCGGCCCGATCGGCGAGGGGGGCATGGGGATCGTCTATCGCGCCCGGGACCGCAACACCCAGCGCGACGTCGCCCTCAAGGTGATCCGCCCCCGATGGCTCGACGATTCCTCGGCCGTCGATCGGTTCCGGCTCGAGGCCCAGCTCGCCGCGAGGCTCGACCACGAGCACATCGTCCCGGTCTATGAGGCCGGCCAGGTCGACGGGCAGCACTTCTACGCGATGCGGTACGTCGCGGGGCGGAGCCTCGCCGACGTCATCGAGAAGAAGCCGCTCGATAACCGCACCGCCGCTCGCTGCATCGAGCAGGTCGCCCGAGCCGTCGACCATGCCCACACGCGCAACGTCCTGCATCGCGACATCAAGCCGCGCAACATCCTGATCGACGAGTCGGGCAAGGCGTACGTCACCGACTTCGGCCTCGCCAAGCTCCTGGGGCAGAACGGCGGCGGGACCCTCACGACCGGCTCGGGGGGATTGGGCTCGCCTCCCTACATGTCCCCCGAGCAGTGGCGAGACCCCGCGCGGGCCGGCCACGCCACCGACATCTACAGCCTCGGCGCCACGCTTTATGAGGCGCTGACCGGGACTCCCCCCTTCCACGCGGAGAGCCTCGTCCAACTGCACGTCATGGTCACGACCAAGGAGCCCCCCAAGCCCCGGACGCTCAACCCCAAGTGCGACAGGGACCTGGAGACGATCTGCCTCAAGTGCCTGGAGAAGGAGCCCTCCCAGCGCTACACGAGCGCCCTGAAGCTGGCCGAGGACCTGCACAACTACCTCGAGGGGAACCCGATCAAGGCGAGGCGCTCGGGGTTCGTCGAGAAGGCCGCCAAATGGGTCAGGAAGCACCCGATCCCGACGGCCCTCATCATCCTCATGCCCCTGGCCGTCGCCTCGGTCATCTTCTCGATCGTCCTGCGGTCGGCCCTCGCGCGGACCGAGCAGAGCTATGAGCTGACCCGCGAGGTCATCGACAAGGTCTCCATCTTCAGCGAGAAGAACCTGCGCAACCATCCCCGGCTGATGGAATTGCTCAACATCCTCGCCGAGGGGCAGAAGGACTTCCTCGATCGCCGCGGGGAAGACCCGAAGTTCCGGGGCGAAGTCGCCGACGTCCTGAACCGGATGGCCCGCCTGATGGACCTCGTCGGCAAGAAGGCGGAGGCGGTCAACGCCTACAACGAGGCGCTCGAGCTGCGCCTCAAGCTCGCGGCCCAGGATCCGTCCAACCCGAAACGCCAGGCGCAGCTCGCCGAGACGTATCACAACCTCGGCATCCACTACAGCGAGATCGGCAAGCTCGACGAAGGGCTCGCCCGCTATCGCGACGGCCTCCGCATCCGCATCGAGCTGGCGAACAAGTATCCCGACGACCGCCGATTCCAGAGCGACCTGGCGCGGAGCTACGGTTACATCGGCGACTGGGAACGCGAGAACGGGCGCTACGGCGAGGCCAAGGTCTCGTACGACAAGGCGAAGGCGATCCGCGAGAAGCTGGCCAAGACCGACGCCTCCGACAACATCGCCAAGTTCCAGCTCGCCCGCAGCTACAACAACCAGGGGCACCTCGACTACGAGACCCACGAGCGCGAAGGGGCCATCGCGGCGCACCAGCAGGCGGCTACCCTGCAGAAGGAACTCTACAAGACGATCCCGAAGGATTACTCGATCCTGGATGATGCCAGCGGCCTCATCTACGAGCACTGGAACATCGTCTCCGACCTCGCCTGGTCCTACTTCCACCTGGGGCTCCTGCACTCCGAGAGCGAGCACGGGCAGGACCCGAAGAGCGAGCACGGCAAGCAGGCGGTCGGCGACTTCAACGAGGCCGTCAAGCTCCTGGAGGAATTGATCCGCGAGCAACCGGGGGCGGCCGACCTCCAGGCCGAGCTCGGCCGGGCCTTGAACCGGCGGGGGCTGCTCACCAACTCCCGGGAAGACATCGCCAGATCCGAAGACCTCTTCAACCACCTCAGCGAGGGCAACCCCGGGGTCGTCCGCTTCGAGGCGGCCTCCGTCCGCAACCTCGCCGCGTCCGGCGTGCTGGATCGCCGGGAAGGCCACGAGGAGGAGGGGCGGGCCAAGATCGAGCAAGCCTTCGCCCTCCAGAAGAAGCTCGTCAGCAAGCAGCTCAACAACCCCGAGTTGCGTCGCGACCTCGAGTGGATCGAGTCGCTCAAGGCCGAGGCCGCCAGGCATGCGCCTCAGGCCGGTGCCGACGCGAAGACCAACGCCCCCGCCACGCGATAGAAACGAAGAAAGGGCCCCGCGATCCATCGCGGAGGCCCCTTTTTTTCTCGAGCGTTGGTCACCAGGGACGCGGGTCTTGCCGGAAGAAGGCCAGGTGCCGCGGCCCGTGCTTGATGTTCATCTGGTTCCAGGTGATGAGGTGGTCGAAGACGGTCACGACCCGGCCGTCGTCGAACTGCAAGGTCACCAGGAACCGCTTCGGGCCGACCCAGCGGACGAAGTACTGCCCCTGGGCCCTGACGAACTCGGCGCCGCCGTAGCGGATCTCGCCGTGGAAGAACCGACCGCCCAGGGCCCCGTCGGGGGTCGTGCCGTACGACGGCTTGAAGTGGTAGTACGAGGAACCGCCGGGCGTTTGCGCCTCCCAACGTCCCGTGATCGGGCTGAAGCCCTGGGCCTGGGCCGAGGTGGAGGCGAGGCCTGTCGCGAACAGGGCGGCGACGGTCAGGATCACGGGGCGGACGTTGCTGATGACGCTCATCGAAGTCTCTTTCCTAATCCGAGGGGCCTTGACACATCCTTTGGCTTTCGCAGCGACTCTTAGCGAGCCGCTTCTGCCAGGTCATCCGCAGACGGTCGCTGCGGCGTGTCACGCCTCGGAAGGATTTTTTCTTCGATGGGGCCATCCGCCCCTCTCCGCCCCAATCAACGATCGGGGGCCGGCGACTTGTTCACGAACGTGAGCGCCTCGTCGATGAGGATCTCGCCGGTCATCTCGCCGAGCGAGGTGCGCGAGACGTAGTCGTAGCGCGGGAAGCTCCGGAAGTCGACCTTCGTCAGGATGTAGCCGAAGGCCTCGTTGGTCAGGCCGAACAGAAGATTGTGCTTCCCTCGCATCTTGCGCTTGAGGTAGAAGCCGATGTTCGGCAGGGCCTCGCCGGGGATGGTGAGGATCTGCGCATCGCCCAGGTTGACGAGGTTGACCCGGGCATTGACCGAGCGGTCCTTGTTGCGGGGATACTTCAAGGGGGAGTGGACGATCACCGCCCACATGTCGTCGGAATCGACGGGGAAGCGGACCTCGACGGCGTCGCAGAAGAGCCCCGGATCCTTCTGAATGGGGGCGGACTCGATCAGGTGCGAGGCCTCGGCGGCCATGAGCCGACCGATCCGGAGGCATTCGTCCCAGGTCCTCGAATCCTTCCAGTAGCCGCGCTGGGGGTCGCTGGGCTGGTCGAGGTTGCGGTTGTCCGCCGTGATCATGCCCCCCTGGGCTCCGTTCATGAAGAGGGCGACGCCGCCGGACCTCGCCTCAATCGTCTCGCAGAGGGGCCCGATCAGGTCGGGACTCAGGATCCCGACCTCGTTGCCGAGGACCTCGGGGTGGATCGCGTAGTTGACCAGCGTGGCGATCGTCTTCCCCTGCGGCGAGACGGCCTGGATGACGCTCATGCGTTTGTCGTACAGTTCGGGGGCATAGTAGTTGTACGCGATCTTCCCCCTCGCCTCCCCCGTGGCGACCTTGATCCAGGCGGGCTGGAGCCGGTCGATGGCCTCGTTGACGGCCTCGGCGGCCTTGTTGCAGACGGAGTCGATGTAGGCGAGATCCCCCGTATGCCCCCCTTTTCCATCGGGGAAGGCGTAGCAATCCGGCGCGCTATGGGAGTGGGTCGAGCCGATCAGGATGTTCGCCCCCGGGATCCGGGTGACCTTCGCCCGCACGCGATCCCCCAGCACCGACGGGAACCCGAGCAAATCGAGCGAGACGACCGCGACCGAGACATCCCCCTTGCGGATCACGAGGGCCCTCGCCCTGATGTCGCCCTTCTTCTCCTTCGCCGGCCTCGGAGCCCCCATCCCGCCCGAGATCGGCAAGAGTGGGTCGGGCGTGATCACGCGCGTCGCCGCGCCGACGTGAATCTCCGCGCGGGCCCTCGCCTGGGCAAAGATCCCGATCATCCAGGCGCACACGGACAAGACAACGATCCGACGCAACACGTTGGCCGCCTCCGGGGTCGAACCAGGCTTTTCGAAGCAATCCATCAGGACCTCGCACACATCGATGCGGCCCACAATGGACTCGAACGCCCCGCCGAGTTCAAGCGAATTCCCGCGGCTCTCATCAAAACATCCGCCATACGCACCGGATTTTTACTTGAATTTTTCAAAGCATTTTCACAATACCAAGGATGCAGATTTCACAAAACCACCACCATCTTGGATCGAATCCTTCGACGCATTCATCGCCATCGCCCGAATGCACAAAGGCCGCACGAACCGCGAGGATCCCCGGTGCGGACCGATACCCGTTCCGAGGCACAAAGACTGCCTCGACGCCGAGCATCAGCTCGAGATGAGCCCATCTGACACATTCCAGGCACAGCTGCACATTTCCTGGGCAAACACATCCTGTCGAGAATTCCTCGAGCGGAGGATCTACCGCAGATCTTCTTACTCGGGCTTGACTTAGGGGAAGGCCTTGCCGCTTTAATGGTGGCATATGAGTTGCGACTCTGGTATAGACTCGTTCCCAGCTTGACGTGGCCGACACGAGCCGACGGAATCTCTCGTTGCCGACGAGATTGCCGGTGGGATCGCGAATCCTTCGTCCGCCGCCTTGGGCGGAAACCCCTCGGAATAGCCTCATGCAGCCGAGAAGCCCGGCCCCTTCGTACGCCCTCCCGTCATTCTTCCGCCGCGAGGGCCTTTATGACCCGGCCTTCGAACATGACGCCTGCGGCGTCGGCTTCATCGCCGACCTGAACGGCCGCAAGAGCCACACGATCGTGGAGAATGGGCTGCAGATCCTCCGCAACCTGCAGCACCGCGGGGCCTGCGGCTGCGACCAGGATACCGGCGACGGCGCGGGGATCCTGATCCAGATGCCCGACGCCTTCTTCCGCGCCGAGGCCTCCCGGCTCAACGTCCCGCTGCCGGAAGTCGGCTCGTACGGTGTCGCCTTCGTGTTCCTGCCCAAGGGAGGGGCCGAGCGCCTCGTCTGCCAGCGCACGCTGGAAGCCCTCGTGCATGAGCAGGGGCAGATCGTCCTCGGCTGGAGGCCCGTCCCGGTCCGCTCGGCGGCCATCGGCTGGCTCGCCCGCTCGCGAGAGCCGGTGATGGAGCAGTTGCTCATCGCCAGGGGGAAGAATACGGCGGATCAGGAGGCCTTCGAGCGCGCCCTCTACGTCATCAGGCGACGCGCCGAGGTCTGGTGCGCCACCGAGGGGGCTCAGGAAGATCCGCTCTGGTTCGCGGTGGCGAGTTGCAGCTCGCGGACGATCATCTACAAGGGGATGCTCAAGCCCGACCAGCTCTCCGACTACTTCCCCGACCTCGAACGCCCGGAGATGACCTCGGCCCTGGCGCTCGTGCACAGCCGATACAGCACGAACACGTCGCCGCAGTGGGGCCTCGCCCAGCCGTTCCACCTGCTCGCGCACAACGGCGAGATCAACACGCTCAAGGGGAACGCCAACTGGCTGAGCGCCCGCCAGCCCCGGATGAAGGCCGGCCTGCTGGGCCCCGAACTCGAGAAGATCCTGCCGCTCGAGTTCGAGGGGTTGAGCGACTCGGCCGTGCTCGACCAGGCGGTGGAGCTCCTGTACCGCTCCGGCCGCAGCCTGCCGCATACGATGATGACCCTCGTTCCCGAGGCCTATGAAGGCCAGCACGACCTCGACCCGGCGATCCGGGCCTTCTACCAGTACCACCGCTGCCTGATGGAGCCCTGGGACGGCCCCGCCAGCCTGATCTTCACCGACGGCTCGCTCATCGGCGCCACGCTCGACCGCAACGGCCTGCGCCCGAGCCGCTACGTCGTCACCAAGGATGACCTCGTCATCATGGCCAGCGAGGTCGGCGTCCTGCCCATCGCGCCCGACGAGATCAAGCTCAAGGGGCGGCTCCAGCCGGGCAAGCTCTTCCTGGTCGACACGGTCCGGGGCAAGATCATCGGCGACCTCGAGATCAAGTCGGAGATCGCCGCCAGGCGTCCCTACGCCGACTGGCTCAAGGCCAACATGCTCCGGCCCGAGGACCTGCCCGAACCGTCGAGCATCCCCGACTTCGAGCTGGCCAGGCTGCGGACCCAGCAGCTCGTCTTCGGCTACACCCAGGAGGACATCGGCCGCGTCCTCTTGCCAATGGCCCAGGACGGCAAGGAGCCGGTCTCGAGCATGGGGACCGACACCCCGCTCGCCGTGCTCAGCCACCGGAGCCAGTTGCTTTATCATTACTTCAAGCAATTGTTCGCCCAGGTGACCAACCCGCCGATCGACCCGATCCGCGAGAAGGTCGTCATGAACACCGAGTCGCTCCTGGGCTGCGAGTCCGACCTTCTCGCCGAGACGCCCGAGCACGCGAGGATGCTCCGGCTCGAGTCCCCCGTGCTGCTCGACGCCGACCTCGCCAAGATCCGCGAGCTCGATCGCCCCGGCTTCGTCGTCCGGACCCTGGACACGACCTTCCCCCGCGCCGAAGGGGAAGCCGGCCTCGAGACCGCGATGGATCGGCTCTGCGCCGAGGCCTCCGAGGCGGTCTCCGCCGGCGCGACCATCCTGATCCTCTCCGACCGGGGCCACGACGCCGACCGCGTGCCGATCCCCGCGCTCCTGGCCACGTCGGGGGTCCACCACCACCTGATCCGCGAGAAGCTCCGGACCCGCTGCGGGATCGTCGTCGAGACGGGCGAGGCCCGCGAGATCCATCACTTCTCCCTGCTGATCGGCTACGGCGCGGGGGCGGTCAACCCCTACCTCGTGTTCGACACCTATCAGGGGCTGGCGCACGAAGAGATGCTGCTTGACGCCCAGGGCAACTCGCTCGAGCTGAAGCAGGCGCTCAAGAACTACGGCAAGGCCATCGATCAAGGCTTGCTCAAGATTTTTAGCAAGATGGGTATCAGCACCCTGATGAGTTACCGTGGTGCCCAGATCTTCGAGGCCATCGGCCTCGGCCACGACCTGATCAGGCGCCACTTCACCGGGACCCCCAGCCGGCTCGAGGGGATCGGCATCGACGTGGTGGCGAGGGAGTCCTTGATACGCCACGAGATCGCCTTCCCGGGCTCCCCGACCGCCGAGGAGGCCGACCTCGACGGCGGCGGCGAACATATGTGGCGGCGTCGCGGGGAGTACCACATGTGGAACCCCGAGACGATCCAGAAGCTCCAGCACTCCCTGCGCAAGAACGAGTTCGCAAGCTACAAGGAGTTCGCCCTCGCCGCCAACGACGAGAGCCGGCACCAGTGCACGCTCCGCGGCCTGCTCGAGATCCGCAAGGGGAGGAAGCCGATCCCCCTCCAGCTTGTCGAGCCGGCCAAGGAGATCGTCAAGCGCTTCTTCACCGGCGCCATGAGCTTCGGCAGCATCAGCAAGGAGGCGCACGAGGCCCTGGCGATCGCCCTCAACCGCCTTGGGGGCCGCAGCAACACGGGCGAAGGGGGCGAGGACCCGGCCCGGTTCAAGCGCGAGGCCAACGGTGACTGGCGCAGCAGCGCGGTCAAGCAGGTGGCCAGCGGCCGGTTCGGCGTGACGGCGAATTACCTGGCGAACGCGGTCGAGATCCAGATCAAGATGGCGCAGGGGGCCAAGCCCGGCGAAGGGGGGCAGCTCCCCGGCCACAAGGTCGACAACGCCATCGCCAAGACCCGCTACAGCACGCCCGGCGTGGGCCTGATCTCGCCGCCGCCGCACCACGACATTTACAGCATCGAGGACCTCGCCCAGCTCATCTTCGACCTCAAGAACTCGAACCCGCACGCGGAGGTCTCGGTCAAGCTCGTGGCCGCGGCGGGCGTCGGGACGATCGCCACCGGGGTCGCCAAGGGGTACGCCGACCGGCTCCTGATCAGCGGCTATGACGGCGGCACGGGGGCCTCGCCCCTCTCGAGCATCAAGCACGCCGGGATCCCCTGGGAGATGGGCCTGGCCGAGACGCAGCAGACGCTCGTGCGCAATGGCTTGAGGGGCCGAGTGGTCGTCCAGACCGACGGCCAGTTCAAGACCGGGCGCGACGTCATCGTCGCCGCCTGCCTCGGCGCCGAGGAGTATGGCTTCGCGACGGCCCCGCTGATCGCGATGGGCTGCATCATGATGCGGAAGTGCCACCTCAACACCTGCCCGGTCGGCATCGCGACCCAGGATCCGGTCTTGCGGGCCCAGTTCAACGGCACGCCCGAGCAAGTGGTGAACTACCTCTTCTTCGTCGCCGAGGAGGTCCGCGAGTACCTCAGCAGCATGGGGTTCCGGACCCTCGACGAGATCATCGGGCGCCCCGAGTTGCTCACCCCGATCGACCTGAGCGGGCACTGGAAGGCGAAGGACCTCGACCTCTCGCCGCTCCTGAGTCGCCCCGACGTGCCCCACGGCACCCCGATCCGCAGGATCGAGCGCCAGCCGGATATCCTCGCCGAGCAGCTCGACTGGGAGCTCCTCGAGTCCTGCAAGGATGCGCTCGAGAACCAGAAGCGCGTCCAGCGGACCATGCCCATCACCAACATGAACCGGACGGCGGGGACCCTCCTCAGCTACTTCATCACGGCCAAGTACGGCGAGGCCGGGCTGAGGGAAGACACCGTCGACATCCAGTTCAACGGCAGCGCCGGGCAGAGCTTCGGGGCGTTCGTCACGCGGGGGATGACCTTGCGGGTCCGCGGCGACGCGAATGACTACATCGGCAAGGGGCTCTCGGGGGGCAAGCTCATCGTCGCCCCGCCGCAAGAGTCGAGTTTCGCGGCCGAGTCCAACATCATCGTCGGCAATGTCGCCCTCTACGGCGCGACGGCGGGCGAGGCCTATTTCCGGGGGCTCGCCGGCGAGCGGTTCGCCGTGCGGAACAGCGGCGCCAAGGCCGTCGTCGAGGGGGTCGGGGACCACGCCTGCGAGTACATGACCGGCGGCACGGTCGTCATCCTCGGCCCGACCGGGCGCAACTTCGCCGCGGGCATGAGCGGCGGCCTCGCCTTCGTCTACGACCCGAAGGGCCTCTTCCGCGATCAGTGCAACCTCGAGATGGTCGACCTCGTCCCGGTCGAGGATTACAAGGACGTCGCCCAGCTCAGCAACCTGATCAACCGGCACGTCCTCTACACCGGGTCGACCGTCGGCGACGCCATCGTCAACGACTTCTCGGCCGCACTCGGCCACTTCGTGAAGGTCTTCCCGCGCGACTATCGCCGCGTGATCGAGCAGAGCAAGATCGTGCAGCGGCAGTGGGAACTCGTCAACAACTGATCGCATTCGCATCATTTTCTGCAAAACCACGGCCGGCGCGGGGCATTGAGAATCGAGGGCGACGGCCCTCCCCGCGCCCTCCCGTGTTCCCCACATAAACGAGTCTTCAGGCGCGGAGCGGAGCGCAATCCCATGGCCGACCCCCGAGGCTTCCTCAACATCGAACCCCAGAAGCCGACCCCGCGCCCGATCCATCATCGGATCAAGGATTTCAAGGAGCTGTATCAGCCGATGCCCTCGGAGAGCCTGCGGGCGCAGGCCTCCCGTTGCATGGACTGCGGGATCCCGTTCTGCCACACCGGCTGCCCGCTCGGGAACCTGATCCCCGACTGGAACGACCTCGTCCACCGCAACCGCTGGCACGAGGCGCTCAAGGCGCTCCACGACACGAACAACTTCCCCGAGTTCACCGGCAAGACCTGCCCCGCCCCATGCGAGGCCTCGTGCGTCCTGACACTCAGCGGCGCCCCGGTCACGATCAAGAACATCGAGCAGGCGATCGTCGACAAAGGGTGGGAGATGGGCTGGATCGTCCCGGCCCCGCCCCAGGCCGAGACGGGCAAGAGCGTCGCGATCATCGGCAGCGGACCCGCCGGGCTCGCCGCGGCGCAGCAGCTCAGGCGCGTCGGGCATGCGGTGACCGTCTACGAGCGCGACGATCGGCCGGGGGGGCTCCTGACTTACGGCATCCCCGACTTCAAGATGGCCAAGTCGTACGTCGACCGCCGGATCGCGCAGCTCGAGGCCGAAGGCATCCAGTTCGTCCTCAACGCCGACGTGGGCCGGACCATCGACCCGGTCGAGCTTCGTCGCAAGTACGATGCGCTCCTGCTGACCGTCGGCGCCACGAGGCCCCGCGACCTCGGGATCCCCGGGCGTAACCTCAAGGGCATCATCCAGGCGATGCCCTTCCTGACCCAGCAGAACCACCGAGGCTTCGGCGACCCCGAGTCCGCCGCGCCGCTGCTCGCCACCGGCAAGAACATCATCATCATCGGCGGCGGCGACACCGCGGCCGACTGCCTGGGGACCTGCCACCGGCACCAGGCCCGCTCCGTCCTCCAGCTCGACTACAACCCCCGGCCCCCCGAGAACGTCAACCCCGACACCCCCTGGCCCCTCTGGCCCAAGATCCTCCGCGTCTCCCCCGCGCACGAGGAAGGGGGCAAGCGCGACTGGCAGATCAAGACCAAGCACTTCGAGGGGGACGAAAAGGGCCAGGTGAAAGCCCTCCACGCCGTCCGCGTCCACCAGTACTTCGACGAGGCCGGCGAACGCCAGTTCGAGGAAATCCACGGCACCGAGCTCGTCTTCCCCTGCGAGATGGTCCTCCTCGCGATCGGCTTCTCCGGTCCCGAGCCGCAGTTGCCCGCCGCCTTCGGCCTCAGCCTCACCGAGGGGGGCGCGATCCTCTCCGACCGCCGCTACATGACCACCCAGCCCGGCATCTTCGCCGCGGGAGACTGCCGACGCGGCCAGTCGATCGTCGTCTGGGCCATCGCCGAAGGACGCGAGGCCGCCCGCAACGTCGACGAATACCTCATGAAGCGCCCGAGCCCCCTCCACGCCCGCGACGGCTCGCCGCTCCTGGTCGAGTAATAAGAGCGAGGCCCCTTCGCACAGCAAGCAGATCCGATGGGGCGAATTCCAAGAGTCAGGGCGTCTGGGTCCTTCACGCAATCTTGATCTCCTGTTGCGTCAAAAGCGACTCCCCGGGATGATGGTGGGGCTCCGAGGTCGATATCCCGCCGGACCTTCCCTCCTCAAACCGGGGTTGCCCTATGAACGGTCGGAATCGAGACGCGTCCGAGGTTCGTCCTGGCGGATCCTTCGGTAGCCTTTGCTTGCGCATGGGTTGGCTCCTCCTGACGCTCCCGCTTTGCTTTGAAGTGAAGGCCGCGGAGCCTGCTTCCGCCGCGGGCGCAAGCCCTCGCGACCGCCAGCCGGTGGCCCTGGCGTTCAGCCCGGACGGGAGCCGGCTGTTCGTGGCCAACTCCAGGAGCGGCGGCCTCTCGGTCGTCGATCCCGCCTCGCGACGGCTCCTGGCCGAGGTCGACCTGGGCCGGGGCCTCTCCGATGTCGCGGTCCATCCCGATGGCGTCCATTTGCTGGCGCTGGATCGACCCGGCGATGCCCTGCTCTGGCTCGAAGTAGCCGGCGACGCGATCAAGGTCGTTGTGAGCCATAAGGTTGCCGTCGACCCCGTCTCGATCGCAGTTTCGGCCGACGGGAAGACGGCGGCGGTCGCCTCGCAGCGCTCCAGGACCTTGACCCTGCTCAACCTCGGGGCCGATCCCGCGTCCCCCTGGTCGATCCGGAAGGCGCTCGACCTCCCCTTCAGCCCCCACAAGCTGGCGATGCTGAAGGATGGGAGCCGGGTCGTCGCGGCCGACGGCTTGGGCGGCAAGCTCGCCGTGGTCGACGCCCGGAACGCGACGCTCGACGCAGTCCGCACAATCCCCGCGCACAATATCCGCGGCCTCGCCTTCAGTCCCGACGGCCAGATGCTCGCGGTCTCGCACCAGACGATCCACGGCAGGTTCAAGGCGGACTTCGAGGATATCCACTGGGGTCGGCTGCTCACGAACCACGTCCGGATGCTCCGGGTCGACGCCCTGACGACCCCCGGGACCGACGCCGACCTGCTGCGAGGGAGCCGTCTCACCGACGTCGGCAGCTCGAGCATGGGCGCTGGCGACCCGGCCGGCCTCGCGTTCGACGGCCGAGGTGGCATCGCCCTCGCCGTGGCGGGCGTGGACGAGCTGGCCCTGAGCGCCAAGGCCTCCGGCTACTGGAAGCGGATCCCGGTCGGGCGTCGGCCGCTGGCGGTGGCGCTGGACCCGAGCGGCAAGTTCGCGTATGTGGCCGAGACCCTCGACGACGCCCTCTCGGTCGTCGACACGACGACGGGGCTCTGGCTGGGTCGGATCTCGCTGGGAGCCCGGCCTCCGCTCGACCTCGTCGGCCAGGGGGAACGGCTCTTCTTCGACGCCAAGCTCTCGCACGACGGCTGGATGAGCTGCCAGACCTGCCACGCCGAAGGCCAGACCAACGGCCTGGTCGTCGACACCCTGGGCGACGGCAGCTTCGGGGCCCCCAAGCGGACCCCGAGCCTGATCGGCGTCGGCGCGACCGGCCCCTGGGCCTGGACCGGCTCGTTCGCGAAGCTCGAGGATCAGGTGCGGAAGTCGGTCGAGACCACCATGCGCGGCCGATCCCCCTCCGACGACAAGGTCGCCGCCCTCACGGCCTACCTCCGGTCGCTGGAGCCGACGCAGCCCGCGACCCGGGTCGCGGCGAGCGATGCCGACGCCATCACGCGAGGCCGCCAGGTCTTCCAGACCCAGCGCTGCAACGACTGCCACGCCGGCTCCTCCTACACCAGCGCCGGGCGATTCGACGTGGGGTTGGTCGACGAGGTCGGCAACCAGAGGTTCAACCCGCCTTCGCTCCGGGGCGTCGGCGAGCGTTCGCCGCTCCTGCACGACGGCCGGGCCAAGGGGCTCGAAGAGGTCTTCTCCCAGCACAAGCACCCGGCCGACACCGAACTGAGCGCCGAAGAGGTGAAGAACCTCGCGGCCTTCCTCAAGACGCTTTGATCTCCATCGAGGTCGGGGTCGAGACCGTTCGCAGGTCGATCCCGACTCAGCCTTTCATCGGCCCGATGTAGGCGCCGCAGGATTCGCGGACGACGAGGACGGGAGACAGGGTCAGGCTCCTCGGCGGCAGCGACGGGTCGGCGATCCGATCCAGCATCGCCCGCAGGGCCACGACGGCGATCTCCTGGCAGGGCTGGTGCATGGTGGTCAGCGGGACCGAGAGCATCCTCGCGTAGCGGACGTCGTCGAAGCCGACGAGCCGCACGTCGGAGGGGACCCGGAGCCCCGCCCGGTCGAGGGAGCGCAGGAGCAAGGCCGCATCGTCGTCATTGGTGCTGAGGATCGCGTCGACGCGCCCCTTGCCCAGCAGGCGTTTGACGAACTGGGGGTCTTCCGGATCCCCCTCGCGCACGAAGTCGGCCGGGACCGTTAGGCCCCGGTCCAGGATCGCCTCGCGCGCCCCCGCGATCCGCGCCGAGACCGTCGAGGCCGAGTGCGGCCGCACGATGAACGCCAGCGAGCGACAGCCGAGCTTGATCAGGTGATCGGCCAGGGCATAGCCGCCGGCGAAGTTGTCGATCCCCACGAGGTCGAAATCGCTGCGGGCGGGGAAGGTGCCGAGGTCGCGGTCGAGCAGGACCACCGCGATGCCCGCCTTGCGCAGGCGTTCGGTCAGGCGGATATTCACTTCCTCGCGGTGGGGCGTGTGTTCGAACGGGGCGAAGAAGACGCCGGCCACCTGGCTATTGATGAACTGCTCGCAGAGGGCCTCGGCATCCCCGACCCCGATGTCCTCCAGCGGCCTGGAGCCGGTCCCGCCCCAGAGCAGGCCATAGCCCCGGACCCTCGCCAGGCCGGCGAGCTCGCCGCAGATCCCCTCGAAGATCTCGGTCGTCCCGAGGCCGGGTATCAAGAGCCCGAACTGCCTGGCGGCGACCTCGGGGGTCGCGACGTTGCGCGCGAACGTCCCCGAGCCGACCCGGCGCTCGACGAGCCCCTGATCCTGCAGATCCCGCAAGGCGCGGGCGACGGTGGGCCGCGAGACCCCGTACCGCTCCACGAGCTGGGCCTCGCTCGGGAGCCGATTCGTCGGCGCGTACTTGCCCGCGGCGATCTCCGCCAGCAGCTCGCGCGAGATGTGACTGTGCTTCGGCTCTGCGGGCATAGCAACCTGCCATAACAATCGGCGAAATTGTCCTGACAACTATTTTTACAATCTTCACGAAATTGTCAAATCAGATCGGGGTCATCTGCCTATAATAGTCGGTGTTAGGAGATCGGAACATCGGCCTGGTCGGGCCCTCGGATCGTGCCGGGGGGGCCTCGCCGAAACCACAGGGATCCATGACGCGACCATCCATCGAAAGACCTGCCGCACACCGGGGGGGCAGCCAAGACCCAGGCCCGCCCCCCTCACCTCTCCCAGCACCTCTTGATCGCCAGCGGCTCCGCTCCGAGTCTCGACATCACCGATGTTGTCGGGCCCTCGGGCGAGCCGCTGGGCACATCCAGCCCTGAAGGCAAGGTCGACGCCCCCCGCCTCGAAACGACCTCCCGGCGCCGAAGGCCCGGGCGCATTTCGATGCAAGTCGACACACCGCCCCCAACCGGAGCGGCCGGTTCATGCTCATGTCATGACCTCGGACGCACCAAGTCGCGAAGCGATTCCACATAGCCGCATTGATTGAAGGATGGATCATGTCCACTGAGAGTCTCTCGGGAATGGAACTCGATAACGGGCGCAGGATCCGCGCCGAGCTGGCGATGGCCCTCGGCGGATTCGGGATCGGCACCGGCGAATTCGTCATCATGGGCCTGCTGCCGGAGATCGCCGAGCACACGAAGGCCTCGGTCACGGGCGCGGCGTATGCGATCAGCGCGTATGCCCTGGGCGTGGTCGTCGGTGCGCCGGTGATCGCGGTGCTCGCGGCCCGGAGCCGCAGGCACGTCGTCCTGACCGTGCTGATGGCCTGCTTCGCGCTCGGCAATCTGGCGAGCGCCCTGGCGACGGGCCTGCCGTCGCTGATCGCCGCGAGGTTCCTGGCCGGCCTGCCGCACGGGGCTTACTTCGGCGTCGCGTCCCTGGTCGCCGCGTCGCTCGTCCCGCCCGACCGCCGGGCGCAGGCCGTCGGCCGGATGATGCTGGGCCTGACGGGCGCGACTCTCGCGGGGGTGCCGCTGGCCACCTGGATGGGCCAGACGATGGGATGGAGGGCCGCCTTCGCCTTCGTCGGCCTGATCGGTGCAGCCGCCTCGGCCCTCATCTGGCTCTACGTCCCCCGCCGCCCGGCCGACCGCGCCTCGAGCCCTTTGCGAGAGCTGGGCGCCCTGAAGCGCAGGCAGGTGCTGCTGACGCTCGGGATCGGCTCGGTCGGGCTCGGCGGCCTCTTCTGCGTCTTCAGCTACATCACGCCGACCATGACACAGGTTGCCGGTCTGTCCCAGGGGTACATGCCCGCCGTGCTGGCCGTCTTCGGCGTCGGCATGATCTCGGGCAACCTCATCGGGGCGAAGCTGGCGGACAAGGCCCTCTTGCCGACCATCGGCGGTGCGCTCGCCTGGAACGTCGTGGTGATGGGCCTCTTCACCTTCACCTCGCACAACCTCTGGCTGGCCCTGCTCAACATCCTGCTGATCGCGCAGGGCGTCGCGCTGGTCCCGGCGCTCCAGATCCGCCTGATGGACGTGGCCGAGGACGCCCAGACGCTCGCGGCCTCGCTGAACCACTCGGCCTTCAACGTCGCCAATGCCCTGGGCGCCTGGCTCGGCGGCCTGGCGATCGACTCGGGCTTCGGCCTGAACTCGACCGGCTGGGTCGGTGCCCTGCTCGCGATCGTCGGCCTGTCGATCTTCTGCGTCTCGGCGGCCGAGGCCATCATCGCCGAGCGTCGCGCGGCGAAGCTGCGGGGGCACTCACCGGCCAAGGTCTCCTGGCGGACCTTCGGGATGGGCGAGTCCGGTCACGCGAGGGCCACGCATTTCCATTGAGCCGAGCCCGGGGATCGACTCATCCTTGCGCGGCCGAATGTTTCAAGGTCGCCGGGCGCGAGAATTGCTCGAGTCATCCCCGATCGGCCTGACGCACGACCAAAGGCCGCGAGCCGCTCCCAAGCATGAAAGGGGGCGGCCAGCGGCCGTTTTGGTTTTCCAGATTCTCTCTCGATCGAGGAGCCAAGGCTATGAGCGACACCGAGATGCCCTACCGGACCCTGGGCAGCACGGGGGAGCGGGTCTCCGCCATCGGCCTCGGCGGCTGGCACCTCGCGCTGAAGCACGTCGACAAGAAGCTGGCGAAGAAGATCGTCCATGCCGCCGTGGACCGCGGGATCAACTTCCTGGACAACTCGTGGGACTACAACGACGGCGAGAGCGAAACGAGGATGGGCAAGGCCCTCGAGGACGGGTATCGCGAGAAGGTCTTCCTCATGACCAAGATCGACGGCCGCTCGAAGAAAGAGGCCACCCGTCAGCTCGAACAATCGCTCAAGCGCTTACGAACCGACTGCATCGACCTCGTCCAGCATCACGAGATCATCCGCTTCGACGACCCGCACCGGATCTTCGACGAGGAGGGTGCGCAAGCCGCCCTGCTTGAGGCGAAACAAGCGGGCAAGCTCCGCTACATCGGCTTCACGGGCCATAAGGATCCGCAGATCCACCTGCACATGCTCGAGGTCTCCCACCAGCACGGATTCAAATTCGACGCGGTGCAGATGCCCCTGAACGTCATGGACGCCCACTACCGCAGCTTCGGCCGACAGGTGTTGCCGGAGTTGGTCCGCGAGGGCATCGGCGTGCTCGGCATGAAGAGCCTGGGCAATGGGATCATCCTGAAGTCCGGCGCCGTCACCGCGATCGAATGCCTGCACTATGCGTTAAACCTGCCGACCTCGGTGGTCATCACCGGCATCGACAGCCTGGAGATTCTCGACCAGGCCTTCGAAGCTGCCCGCACCTTCAAGCCCCTGGACGAGGCCGAGATCGAGGCCCTGATGGCGAAGACCTCCGCCACCGGCTCCCGCGGCGAGTACGAACTCTTCAAGACATCCTCGATCTTCGATTCCACCGCCTCGAACCCCGAATGGCTCGGCGAAGAACCGGAGAAATTGACGAGCCTGATGCCCGCCTGAGCGGGGCCGGACCGCGAGGCCGAGAGCCGGAATCTATCGCCCGACGGTCACCTGGGCATACTCCTCGATCCTGCGGGCGACGCCATCCCAGAGGTTGAGGCGGGCTTCGAGGGCCTGGCGGGCGGAGGACTCGGCCAGGGCCCAGAGGCGCGGGTCGTCGCCGCAGAGAGCCGCGACAAGGCGCAAGGCGGCGGGGCCGTGCTCGTCGCCGTCGAGGTCGATGTGACGCTTCAAGTAGAATCGGAAGCCATCGAACTGGCCGGGCGAGGTTGAGTCGAGCCGGTCGCTCAGGGCGACGAACATCTCTGGGATCAGCTCCTCGCGGCCGAGCGCGAAGGCGGCGGCAATCGCCACGGGGGATCCCGAGGCCAGGGCCTTCCACGTCGAGAGGACGAACAGGCGGGCCTCGTCGGGCACGTCGGCCTGATACAACGCTTCAAGCACCGACGCCTCGTCCGCGAGCCGCTTGCCGAACTGCTCGATGACGGAGAGGTCGGCGCCGACCTGGGTCATGGCGTCGAGATAGAGCTCGAAGTGGCTGGCATAGCCCCCGCGACCGTCATCGTCGCTCTCCTCGGCCAGGACGATCTCGTTGACGAGGCGTCGGCTCAAAGAGTCACCCCGCGGCACCCAGGGCAGATCGACGCACGTCAGCTTCTGCTGCAGGGCCTTCAGCAGGCTCATGAAGTCCCAGACGGCGAAGACGTGGGACTGCATGAAGATGCGGAGCGCCTCGACCGAATCCACGGCCGCGTACACCGGATGGGCGACGAGGCGGTCGCGGAGCGGCCGGAGGGTTTCCAGGAGATGATCGAGGCGGGCATTGTCGATGGGTTGATAGGACATGGCAAGCTCGGCCCGGAGGCTGTTGCCTCCGGACCCAATCATCCTCCAAGAGTCACGAAGCGCGAGGTTCGGCGCGGACGACGCTCTATCATGACACAGGACGCTTGACACGTCTCGCCATGGTGCCGAGATCCACCAATGAGGCGCGCCCCTTAGACTGCTCAACGAGGTCGCAGATCAGGTCGATCACCTGGAAGTCGGGGTCGGTCACGACCAGGCAGGACGGGTGTCCCAGGAAGTCGTAGGTCGCGCCACGGTCGATGGCCCAGGAGAGCCCCTGATGGACCGCGTCCAGGAACGCCGGCCGCGGCCACTTGCCGGTCCGGAAGGCGTTGACGTCGCTGATCGGGTTCATCGGGACCTCGACCAGCCCCGACTGATAGGCGAACGGCTGGGCGTCGGCCTGGGCCTGCACGATCCCGGCGATGACCTCCTTCGACGGGGCCTTGCCCGGCTCGGCCTGCGGGTGCTTGGGATACTTGCTGCTGACCCAGTCGAACCCGAGCCTCAAGAGCAGCTTCTGGATCTCCGGGAACTCGACGATGCCGTCGTAGAACCCGCCGGGGGTCCGGAACCCCTGGGGCGCGATCCCCAGGCGTTGCTTCATCGCGAGGGTCGCGAGCCGGATGTTGCCCTCGATGATCTCGAAGGCCGACTTGCCCTCGACGAGCCAGGGGGCTCGCTGGAAGCGGAACTGCGTCTCCGAGGGGGTCTTGGCCCGGACATTGACATGATCATACGTATGATTGCCGACGTAATGCCCTTCCTTGACGATCTCCTCGAGCCAGGAGACATCCTCCTGCTCGAAGACTCGGCCGACGGCGAAGAAGTGGATCCGCCCCCCCTTGGCCTTGACCCTGCGGGCGGCCTCGACGGCGTAGCGCTTGGTGTCGGCGTCGAGGTTCCCCTTCTCGTAATCCCAGTGGGTCTGCTCCCAGGTCGGATAGTGCCGGCACATCTCGAGGTCGAGCGTGATGGCGACGTGGGCGTGGGGCTCGGCCGGGTCGGGGGCCGTCGAGGCTTGCGTCGATTCATCGCTCAACGCCATCGCCGCGCCGAGCGAGAGGGCGCCGGCGAGGAATTCGCGGCGGTTCGCGTTGCCGTGGCCGGTCATCGTCCGTTCGCCTTCTCGGTCGAGGGGATGGGATGGATCCATGACGCCTGGGTGACGAGCAGGTTCAGGGCGGCGAACGAGACCGAGGCCGTCGTCGCGAAGCGGGGGGTCGGATGCGCGGGGAAGGTCGCGATGGTCGCGTCCCCGACGAGGAAGACGTCGAAGTCGGGGCCGAGGTTCTTGTAGCCGGCCGTCGTCAGGCAGACGCACATATCCGTATTGTAGCCGGTGAGCAGGACGTGGCGAATCCCCCGCTTCTTCAACTCGTCGCGGAGCAGCGGGTAGCCCTCGAGGTCGTAGATCACGTAGTCGTCGGGATGGACGTCGATCGTGTTCATCACGGGGATCGGCTGGTCCCAGAACCCCGCGTGGTCGTAGCCGGGGCCGGCGTCGAGGCCGGGGAAGGCCTGGAAATAACCGACCGTCGGGGTCTCCGGCGAGACGACGATCGTCGACGGCAAGGCCTTCCCTTCATAAGGGAACTCCTTGAGCTTCGCCGAGAGTTCCTTGGCCCCCTCGCGACGCTCGGCCTCGGTGGGCTTGCCGTGGAAGGAGCGGTAGACCTTCTTGCGGATCGGGTCCTCCTTGCCGGGGAGGCTGTAGGCCACAAGGCCCACACGGCCTCGGAGCGACTTCAAGAGCGGGTTGATGACCTTGCCGCCGTGGTCGAGCACGATCTTGTTCTTGGCCGGCGTGCACTGGAAGGCGACCCCGGCGGGCTCGGGGGTCTTCCACCCCTGGCCGTCGTCGATCCCCCACGGATGCACGACGATCACCGCCGTCCGGTCGGCCCGGAGCCGGTTCGGCATCTCGATGATCCCGCGCGCGTTGTACGAGAACCGCCAGGCTCGCACCTCGAGATCCGCCCCCGGGTCGTCCACCAGCGTCGGGGCCGCGAACCGGGCGGTCTCCCGGATCGGCTCGACGAACTCGGGGAAGTCGGCGAGGATCGGCCTGGGCGACGAGAGCGGCGTGAGCTTGTTCTCATACGTCCGCGAGCCGGGATCGGAGCTTGGTTCTCCCGCCTTCGCCGAGGGGTTGCAGGCGAGGGCCAGGGGCAGGACGAGCCCCCTCCATCCCATTCGAAACCGCATGCGAGTCATCGGGTTGCGTCCTTTCCCAGGGGTTCCTGGGTTTGGAGGTAGCGGAAGAGGTCTCGGAGTTGGTCGGGGTTGAACTCGCGGTAGAGCCCCTCGGGCATGAGCGAGGTGGTGGCCTCCTTGATCGACTCGATGTCGTCGCGGGCCACCCGGGTTCGCCTGTCGTTGGCCTCGATCAGGGTGAGGGAATCCGGGGTCTGCTCGGCGATCAGGCCGTTGAGAACCCGGCCGTCGCGCATGGCGATCAGGAACGACTGGTACTCCTTGCGAACGACCCCGCCCGGATCGACCAGGCTCGTCAGCAGGAAATCCCGATCGGCGCGGTTGGCATGCGTCAGGTCGGGGCCCACGGCATGCCCCTCGTCGAACAGGCGATGGCACGAGGCGCATTGCTTGGTGAACAGGTCATGCCCGCGCCGGTGATCCCCCTGGGCCGCCCGGAGGTCGTTGTTGAGCCGACGGACCTCCGCCAGCTTCTCCTCGGGCGTGGCCGCCTTGATCGTGCCCCAGTGCTTGCGGGCCCGCTCCTCGAGTTCCTCGTCATGTAGCAGGGCGATCCGGCGGACCTGCTCGATCGGGACCTCCGCAGCCGGGATCTTCCCCGCGTCCACCGCGTCGAGCAGTTGGTTTGCGCCCGAAGGCCTGCCGAGCAGGACGTCACGCGTCGCCTCGCGCCAGGCCGGCGACTTTGCGGGATAGGCCGAGATGAGTGAGGCCCCGGCCTCGCGATCGTCGAAGGCTCCCAGCCCCTTCACCGCCGAGATCGCGACCGAGTCGAGCGGCTCGTCGAGGGCCAACCCCAGGAGCACTCGCCGGCCTGAGGGTTGGGGAGCTTCGGCCAGCAGTTCGACCAGGGAGAGGCGGGTCGATGGCTTGGTGGCTCGGTCGGCCGCCAGCTTCAGGGCCCGATCCAGGGCCGATTCATCGCCGAGCCGGGCCGCGAGCCGCAGGGCGATGAGGTCGTCGGGATGGTCCTTGGCACGCTTCGCGATACTGGTTGCCAAAATTGAGCCGGTTGTCCCCGGCCGACGCCCCCGCGTCGCTTCGTCGAGGGCCACAAGCAGCGCAGGCTGCTGGGCCGAGGGGGCTGAGGCCAGGAGGCGGAGAATCAGTGCATCGCCTCGCTCATTCTTCTCGGCCGCGTAACGCTTGATGAGGCGAGGGCCTATCACTTCGCGGACCAGCGAGGATTTCCAGGCGTCCGGGGCCACGTAAGGATTGAGCCCTTCGCCCTCGGACGCCAACGCATCGCGTTCAATCGCCCACCAGGCGAGTAGCGGAACGTAAGGATCGGATTTGTCGATGTCCCGCAGGGCCAAGGTCGACGTAATTGGGATGGCCATCGAGCGGGGGAGCCGCCTGGCCGTGCAGGCGAGTTGCGCCCGGACCAGGACGCTCGGATCCTCACGAGCCAGTTCGACGAAGCGTTTGGCAAGTTCCGGGGCGACCTGCTCGCGATCTCCCAGGAGCCGAACGGTCCAGGCCCGGACCTCCGCGAGCGGGTGCGAGAGAAGGCGCCCGGCCGTCGCGTCGTCGAGGCCGCCAGTCGCGTCCAGGATCCAGAGCCAGTCCAGGGCCCGGAGTGTGCGTCCGGCGAGGGCCGATTCGCGGAGCTTCGGCCAGAGGGCGAAGTCATTGCGCTCGATCAGGGTGCGCCGGGCCCGGCGGGCCTGCCAGACGTTCGGGTGGTCGAGAAGCGCGATGAGCGCCTCCTGGGAGAGCCCCGCGAAGCCAAGATCAGAGAGTTTGCCAACCCCAGGGCCGTCGAGAGCGACGATGCGGCCGTTGGTGCGATCCCAGTCGGCATCGGGGTCGGGGTGGGCGGTCCGCTTGTCGTGCCAGTCGGCGATGTAGACCGAGCCGTCGGGGCCGAGGGTCATGTCGCTGGGGGCGAACCAGGTGTCGTTGGCCCGGAGCAGGTCGCCTCCCTGCGAGGCCCGGAAGGTCGAGCCGTCGGGCTTGATCGTGTGCCAGTGGGCCGAGTGGTCGAGCAGGTCGCCGGCCAGGAACTTACCGCGGAGGGCCTCGGGGAAGGCGTCGGCGTCATAGAAGAGTCCGCCGACGGCGACGTGGCCCCCCTTCACGCCCTCGTGCGGCACGTGCTCGAAGTAGCCGAACGTGTACGGGTTATGCAGCGGCCCGTGCTTGCCGAACGACTTCCAGTAGTAGCCCCCCTGCACCGCATGGAGCACGATCGAGGAGCCGACGTTCGTGCAGGCGAAGAGGTTCCCTGCGCGGTCGAAGTCGAGGCCCCACATGTTGCCGCCCCCCTCGGCGAACAGCTCGAATTTGCGGGTCTTCGGGTGGTAGCGCCAGACGCCTTGCTGGAACTCGATGCCGCGAATTTTTGCGGTCACCGTGCTCCCTTGCAGCCCGTAGAGCCAGCCGTCGGGCCCCCAGGTCAACGAATTCACGACCGAGTGGGCGTCCTCCATGCCGAAGCCGGTGAGCAGGACCTCGGGATCCCCGTCGGGCACGTCGTCCCGGTCCTGATCCGGGTAGAAGAGGAGGTACGGAGCCTGGGCGACGAAGACCCCGCCGTGGCCGAACGCGAGGCCGCTGGCCAGGTTCAATTCGGTGGCGAAATCCTTGGCGTGGTCGGCACGCCCGTCGCCGTCGCTGTCTTCGAGGATCGTGATGCGGTCCCCCCCTTTGGGCCCCTTTGGCGGGGGTTCCGGGACGCGGTCATACGCCGTGCGCGAGTAGCGGTCGACGTTGACCCGCTTGAGGCCGGCGGGGTTGGGATACTGGAGGTACTGGATCACCCACATCCGGCCCCGGTCGTCGAACTCGATCGCCACCGGCTGCCGCACGAGGGGCTCGGAGGCGAACATCCGGGCTTTGAGGCCGGGCGCGGGGGTCATGCGGCCGGCGGCCTCGGCGGGCGAATAGCCCTGCGCACGCAGGCGGGCCGGGGTGGAAAGCAGGAGGGCCGCCAGGGCCAGCCGTCGTAGGGATGTCCGCACAGCTCGTCGCACCCGTGGGATCAAGATATGGCCGGAGAACCGGTTCCCAGGCCGGGGCCATGATATCGGTCGCGGCGCCCCGAAGATACGCCCCACCCGCGACGGTCAAGGGGGCCGGCCGCGATCATTTCGACAGACGTATCGAATTTCTCATGCCTACGCATGAACCTACGTCCCGTCATATTTCGTCCCGCCGACGGCTCGCTTCGGCGCCAAAAGCAAGGTGATGGAGTCGGGCCGAGCGGGGCGGTCGCGTGGTTTGGCGGATTCGTCCGGGGGATCTCCGGGTCGGGTGCCCTGGAAGGAATCGTGGTCGCGTTGTAATATTTGTGGGATTGGACCGCGATCGGTCGTTGGAGGACTTTACACTTCTCGGGAGACTCGTTTTCTTTGGAGATGGACGTGAAGGTTCCCAGCTCGACTAGGCTGGCCCAAGTCCTGCGTTGGTTGGCGCCGGCGCTCTTCATCCTCGTCGCCACGATCGATGTCCGCGCGGACGTCGCCCCGTCGGCCGACAACACGCATCCGAACCGGGTCAAGCTCAAGTCCCCTCGCAAAGAGGTTCCCAAGGTCGTCAACCTCCTCGACGACGAATGCGAACCCCTGGAAGACGAAGACGACGGGACCGAGCTCGACCCCATCGCGCTCCTGGTGAGCCGGGCCGACGCCCGGACGCCCTCGGGCGCGGACCGCATCGCCAAGGCCTTCTGCTTCATCATCTTCACGCCCGGCCTCTCGGCGGACCCCGCCTGGCGCCCTGCCCCCGAGTCGATCCTCGATCGCGAGGGGCACTTCCTCGCCGTGGCCAGGCCCCTGCGCGCCTGGATGCAGTCGCGGACCTGTTGATCCCTCCTCATTCCCGCCCCAATCGCGTCGAACGCGAGCCTCTTCGGCCCGTTGTTCCGCGACCTATCTCGTCGACTTCGACCCGATCATTCCCCGCGTCCTGATGGTTTCCATCGCGTGACGCGCCGGGGAGACGCGCATCCCGACATCGGACCCCGCACGCCGGGCCCGCGTGGCCCTTGCGCCCGGTCCCCTGGCCGTTCGAAGCCTCGCGAGCCGTCGCCGCCGGTGCGCGCCGACGACAACCGTCGTCGTCCCGCCCTTGTGCCCCGAGCCGGCCCACGCCCCGCGAGCACCGAGGCGAACGCGCACTCCCCCGCGCCCAACCTAGAGAGTGAAAGTTCATCTCATGTTTGATCGTCTGATCGAGGGCTCGCTCAAGCAGCGGGCGCTCGTCGTGCTGATGCTCGTGGCCCTGGTGATCTCGGGCACGTATTCACTGCTCCGGCTCCCCATCGACGCCGTGCCGGATATCACCAACGTCCAGGTCATGGCCCTGACCAACGTCCCCGCGCTCGGGCCCGAGGAGGTCGAGCGGTTCGTCACCGTCCCCGTCGAGAACGCGATGAACGGCATCCCCTCCGTGAAGGAGGTGCGCTCGTTCTCGCAGTTCGGGATCTCGGGGGTCACCGTCGTCTTCGACGACGGCATCGATATCTACTGGGCCCGGCAGCAGGTGGGCGAGCGGCTCGCCCAGGTGCGGTCGAGCATCCCCCCCGAGTTCGGCCAGCCGGAGATGGGGCCGATCGCCACGGGGCTCGGTGAGATTTACCAGTTCGAGGTGCGCAACGCCGACAACGCGCCGAACCCGCGCACCCTTATGGAGCTGCGGACGCTCCTCGACTGGGAGGTCGCGCGGCCGCTCAAGAGCGTGCCCGGCGTGATCGAGGTCAACGCCTTCGGCGGCGAGCTCAAGACGTATGAGGTCCGGCTCGACCCCGCCCTGATGATCGCCCGAGGCGTGACCGTCAACCGCGTGCTCGAAGCCATCCGCCAGAACAACGCCAACACCGGCGGCGGCTACCTCGAGCGCAATGGCGAGCAGCGCGTGATTCGCGTGGTCGGCCTGATCGAGGAGATCGAGGACCTGGAAGAGGTCGTGCTGAGCACGACGGCCAAGGGGACACCGATCTTCATCCGCGACGTGGGGGAGGTCCGGTTCGCCCCCATGATCCGCAGCGGCGCCGTGACCAGGGACGGCCGGGGCGAGGCGGCCACCGCCACCGTCCTGATGCTCTCCGGCGAGAACTCGCGCGTGGTCGTCGAGCGGATCAAGGAGAAGCTCGCCGAGATCCAGGCCAACCTCCCCGACGGCGTCGTCATCGACACCTTCTACGACCGCGCCTCGCTCATCGAGCGGACGATCCACACCGTCGCGCATAACCTGGCCGAGGGGGGCATCCTGGTCATCACGGTCCTGCTCGTCCTGCTCGGGAACCTCCGGGCGGGGCTGA
Organism: Singulisphaera chitinilytica; assembly: GCF_049331405.1. NCBI lineage: Bacteria > Pseudomonadati > Planctomycetota > Planctomycetia > Isosphaerales > Isosphaeraceae > Singulisphaera > Singulisphaera chitinilytica. The sequence continues at coordinate 1,074,917 of NZ_CP186274.1, read as the reverse complement.
TCGTGGCCCTGGCGATCCCGCTGTCGATGCTCTTCGCCGGGAACCTGATGCTCTCGTTCGGCATCGCCGGGAGCTTGATGAGTCTCGGGGCGCTCGACTTCGGCCTGATCGTGGATAGCGCGGTGATCGTGATCGAGAACGCGGTGGGGCGGCTCGCCCACGCGAGCAAGGACGAGCGCTCGGTCGACGTGGTGGCCCGCGCGACGCTCGAGGTGCGCAAGCCGGTCGTCTTCGGCGTGGCAATCATCACGCTCGTCCACCTGCCGATCCTGGCGCTCGAGGGGGTCGAGGGGAAGATGTTCCGGCCGATGGCCCTGACGGTGATCTTCGCCCTGACCGGATCGTTGATCCTGTCGCTGACGGCAACGCCCGTGCTCGCCTCGTTCTTCCTCAAGCCGGGGACCGCGGAACGGGACACCCTGCCCATCCGCTGGGCCAAGCGTATTTACGAGCCGATCCTCAATTTCTCGCTAAAGCGGCCGGTGTCGATCGCCCTGGCGGCAGTGCTCGCGATGGCCGTCTGCATCCCCGTCGCCCTTGGACTCGGCGGCGAGTTCATCCCGAAGCTGGATGAAGGGGACCTCGTCGTCGTCCTGATCCGGCCGCCGAGCGCCTCGCTGACCGAAGGCCTGGCGGATTCGACCCGGTTCGAGAAGGCCCTGCGCGAGGCCTTCCCCAAGGAGATCCGCACCATCGTGAGCCGGACCGGCCGCCCCGAGATCGGCATCGACCCCGCCGGCGTGAACATGGCAGACTCCTTCGTGCTGCTCAATCCGCCCGACGAGTGGACCGAGGGCCGGACCAAGGCGGACCTCGTCAGCGGGATCGAGCGGGTCGCCGCCAGGGCCCTGCCGGGGACGTTCATCAGCTTCACCCAGCCGATCGAGTTGCGGTTCAATGACCTCCTCGCCGGCGTCCGCGCCGACGTGGGCTTGAGCCTCTTCGGCGACGACCTCAAGGTCCTCCAGGAGAAGGCCGACGCCCTGGCCAAGACCCTGGAGAAGATCCCGGGGGCCGTCGAGGTCAAGGCCCAGGCATTAGGTGGCCTGCCCTACCTACAGATCGACATCGACCGCGACCGGATCGCCCGGCACGGGATCAACGCGTCAGACATCCTCGACGTCGGGGCGACCCTCGGCGGCAAGGTGGTCGGGCTCGTGGTCGAGGGGGAGAAGCGGTTCGACATCCAGGTCCGGTTCCGCCCCGAGTACCGCAACGACGTGGATATGATCAAGCGCCTCAAGGTCGCCGACCCCTCCGGCCGGTTCCTGCCGCTCGGGGAGCTCGCCGACGTCAGGCTCGAGGACGGCACGTATGAGATCTGGCGGAAGGATCGCAGGCGGCGCGTGATGATCCAGGCGAACGTCCGCGGCAGGGACCTCGCCAGCTTCGTCGCCGAGGCCCAGCGCAAGGTCGCGGCCGAGGTCAAGCTGCCCCGGGGTTATACGCTCCAGTGGGGCGGGACCTTCGAGAACCTGCAGTCGGCCACCAAGCGGCTCACGATCGTCGTCCCGCTGGCCCTGGCCCTGATCTTCCTGCTGCTCTACGCGACGTTCCAGTCGGTGAAGCTGGGGGCCCTGATATTCCTGTCGGTGCCACTCGGGGCGATCGGCGGGATATTGGCGCTCTGGATACGAGGGCTCGACTTCAGCATCTCGGCGGGCATCGGATTCATCGCGCTCTCGGGGGTGGCGGTGCTCGACGGCCTCGTGCTCGTCTCGGCGATCCGGCAACTCGTCGAGGAGGGAGTCGAGGTCCGCGAGGCCGTCACCCAGGCGTCGATGAGCCGCCTGCGGCCGATCCTCATGACCGGCCTGGTCGCGGGGCTCGGGTTCGTCCCGATGGCCTTCTCGTCCAGCTCGGGCGCCGAGGTGCAACGCCCCCTGGCCACGGTCGTCATCGGCGGCATCCTGACCAGCACGCTGCTCAAGCTGATCGTCCTGCCGGCCATCTACGCCTGGTTCGACCCGGGCAGGCCGGAAACCGACGAGCAAGGCGCGGGCCCGGATCCCCAACCCGCCCTGCACCACGCCTGACGCGCGGGTGTTGGCTCGACCGAGACCTTCGTCGAAGGGGCGGGATCGGCCATCGTGCTCGATCCCGCCTCTTCGGGCGTTCGATCCGGAGCCGGGCTGCTCCTCGCCCCGCCCCGCGCAGGGGGGAATGCGCGAGGCGAGGGGCGGGCGTCAGCGCGACGCCCTGGCTTCGTGGAAATAGTCGTGATAAGCGATCGGTTCTCGTGGGCCCGGCTCCCAGGCATGCGGGCGGCTGGAGACGCGCAAGGCGTCCGTCATCCAGCCCGCCAAGAGCATCAAGGAGCCGCAGAGGAGCATGCCGACAATCATGGAGCTGAGCGTCATTGGGAAACCCCGCGTACTGGGATGAGGCCGGGGCGGGCATGCAAAGGGGGGATCCCCATGCCCGAAGCCCGGCCTCCCAGACGAAGGGAATCATAGGCGCCCCAGGTAAAGGCAAGCTGAGAGGATTGTTAAATCGGCTTTATCTAGGCGGTTCCTCCCTGGATCCGAACCCGGCCGATGTAAGAATGCTCCTATCGAGATCAATCGAGGCACGGGTCGAGACGGACGGGGGAAGTAGGGAATGGGCATTCGGATCCTCGTGGCCGAAGACGACGCCAAGGTCGCCAAGTTCCTGGTGCGAGGCCTCCGCGAGGAAGGGTTCACCGTCGAGCACGCCGCCGACGGCGAGACCGCATGGCACTTCCTCCGCTCGGGCGACTGGGACCTCGTGATCCTCGACTGGTGGCTCCCCGCGCAGGACGGCCTGACCGTCCTCCAGCGGTTCCGCCAGGTCAATCGAGCCACCCCCGTGCTCTTCCTCACCGCGAGGGACGCCGTCTCCGACCGCGTCCGAGGGCTCGACGGAGGCGCGGACGACTACCTCTGCAAGCCGTTCGACTTCGAGGAACTGCTGGCGCGAGTCCGAGCCTTGATCCGCCGCCGCGACGCCGCGAGCGGGACGACCCTCTCATACCGCGACCTCAGCATCGACCTGGCCGCCCAGCGCGTCGAGCGGGCCGGCGCCTTCCTCGAGCTGACCGCCAAGGAGCAGGCGCTGCTGATCTTCTTCCTGAGGCACCCCGGCCAGGTCCTCTCCCGGACCCGGATCTACGACCACGTCTGGGGAGAGTCGAGCGACTTCTTCTCGAACACGCTCGAGGTCCACATCAAGGACCTCAGGCGCAAGCTCGAATCCAGGGGGCCTCGCCTGATCCACACGGTCAGGGGGCGCGGATACCTGCTGGGCGAGCCGGCCGAATCGGGGGCGGCCGCGGGGGCGGAGGACCGCGCATGAGCCTGGCGACCCGCGTCTCCTCGTTCTTCCTTCTCGCGCTCGGGCTGGCCCTCGCCGGGTTCTCGACGGCGCTCTATTCGCTCGCCCATGTCTACATGCTCAGGCACCTGGACGAGCATATCATGCTCGACCTCGACTCCCTGGCCGCCGCGGCCGAGATCGGGCCGACCAGAGTCGAGCATTGGGACTCGCATCGGATCTCCGGAGGGCTCGACCCCGAGGTCGAGGACATCTTCTGGATCATCTACGACGAGCAAGGCCGGGAGGTCGACCGCTCGAAGAACTCGGGGGATGCCGACTACTCGCGGAGCCGGAACCTGGCCCAGGCCGTGAGGCACTCGCATGCGTCGATGACAGACCCGAGGGGCAAGCGCTGGCGGCTGGCGCTCCGGCAGCTCGAGTGCGCCCCCGCGGCCAACATGGCATCGAACGGCGGCGATCGCGAGGAGCCGGAGTTCGACGAGGAGGAGTCGGGGGCGCGCGAGATCCACGCCCCCGGCAAGGCCCCCTCGACCTGGGGCCGACGATCGCTCACGCTCGTCGCCGGCTCGTCGCTCGACCCGCTCGAGGCCACCCTGCGGACCCTAGCCGCGACGCTGGCGGTCCTCTCGGTGGCGCTGCTGGGGCTCGCCACGATGGTGGGCCGATTCTTCTGCCGCAGGGCCCTCGTGCCGATGACGCGGATGGCCGAGACCGCCCGCGACATGACCACGGCCGACCGCGGCCAGCACCTCCCCAGCCCCGAGACGGGGGACGAACTCGAGGACCTGGCCACCAGCTTCAACGGCCTGCTCGACCGACTCAACGAGAGCCTCGAGCGCGAGAAACGGTTCACGGGCGAGGCCTCGCATCAGCTCCGCACGCCGCTCACGGCCCTCATCGGCTCCATCGACGTCGCCCGCAGGCGTAGCCGGACGGTCGACGAATACCGCGAGGTCCTCGACGACATCCACGAGGACGCCGTCCACCTGCGCCGGATCGTCGAGGCCCTCCTGTTCCTCTCCAGGGCCGACGCCGAGGCCATGCGGCCCGACCTCCAGCGCATCGACCTCGGGGCCTGGCTCGAGGCCCACATCAACCACTGGCGATCCCGCGAGCGCGGGGCCGACATCCAGCCCCCCACGCACCCCGAGTCGATCCTCTGGGTCCGCGCGCAGCCGGTCTTGCTCGCGCAATTGCTGGACAACCTGCTCGAGAACGCCGTCAAGTACAGCGACCCCGGCACCCCGATCCTCGTGCGGGCCTTCCGCGAGGACGGCCTGGCCTGCCTCGCGGTGGAGGACAGGGGTCATGGCCTCGGCCCGGCCGACCTTTCCCACGTCTTCGAGCCCTTCTTCCGCTCCGACCGGGCCCGCCGCCTCGGCCAGCCTGGGATCGGCCTTGGCCTGGCGATCGTCCAGCGCATCGCGTCGGCCTTCGGGGGCTCGGTCGACGTCCGCAGCGAGGTCGGCCAGGGCTCCCGCTTCACCCTCCGGCTCCCCGAGGCCGTCACGCCCAGGGCCGTCGCCTCGCTCGCGCCCTTCGAGGCGGCCGAGCGCCCCTGAGCCACCTCGACGGCCGGTGCGAGGTTGCTATCGGGTCGGCTTGGAGTACCCTACAGGCCTTCCTCCGCGCGGGTGGGGTCCCGTGCATCGTCCCGAGCGAACGCGTCAGGATTCGGCCATGCATCAACGCCCACGACTTCGATGGTCCCTCCGTCTCGCGACGACGAGCCTGATGCTCGCGATTGCGCCCCTCGCAGGCTCCGCATCGATTGCCGCCGAGGCCAAGGCCAGGCCCAACGTCCTGGTCCTCTTCGCCGACGACCAGCGGGCCGACACTCTCTCGGGGCTCGGGAACGCGCTCATCAAGACGCCGAACATCGACGGCCTCGTGCGCGAGGGGACGACCTTCTCCCGGGCCTACTGCATGGGCTCGCACCACGGGGCCGTCTGCATGCCCTCGCGTGCGATGCTGCTGACGGGCCGATCCCTCTTCCGCATCAAGGAGGATCTCGCCGGGCAGGACACCTGGCCCGAGGCCTTCACCAGAGCCGGTTATACCAGCTTCTTCACGGGCAAGTGGCACAACGGGGGGCCCTCGGCGCTCCGGATCTTCCCCCGAGGGAAGGCGATCTTCCTCGGGGGCATGGGAGAGCCGTACAAGCTCCCCATCCAGGACATCTCGCCCGAGCATACGTTCGTAAATTTGAGGCCGAGCGGCGAGCACTCGGTCCAGGTCTTCGCCGACGCGGCGATCGAGTTCATCAAGGGGCAAGGGGGCCCCGACCCGTTCCTCTGCTACGTCCCGTTCAACCTGCCGCACGACCCTCGCCTGGCCCCGCAGTCCTTCCACGACCGCCTGAACGCGAACAAGCCTCCCCTGCCCGCCAACTACCTGCCGCAGCATCCCTTCAACAACGGCGCGCTCGTCATCCGCGACGAGGAGTTGGCCCCCTGGCCGAGGACTCCCGAGGTCGTCCGCCAGCACCTGGCCGACTACTACGCGGCGATCGAGTTCCTCGACGAGCAGGTCGGCCGGATCCTCGCCGCCTTGAAGGCCTCCGGGAAATACGAAAACACGGTCGTCGTCTACACGGCCGACCACGGCCTCGCGCTCGGCAGCCACGGGCTCTTCGGCAAGCAGTCGCTCTACGACCACTCGATGCACTCGCCCCTCGTCATGGTGGGGCCCGGCGTCCCGAAGGGGAAGAAGACCGACGCCTTCTGCTACCTCCTCGACATCTTCCCGACCCTGGGAGACCTCGCCGGCGTGCCGGGCTCGAAGGAGAGCGAGGGCCTGAGCCTGGTGCCGGTCCTGGAGGGGAAAGTCGCGACACGCCGGGATTCGATCTTCACCTCTTATGCCTCCTTCCAGCGCGCCGTGCGCGACGACCGCTGGAAGCTGATCGTCTATCCCCAGATCAACAAGACGCAGCTCTTCGACCTCCACGACGACCCCGACGAGACGCACGACCTGGCCGCCGACCCGAACCACAAGGCCGAGGTGACCAGGCTCACGTCCCTGCTCCAAACCTGGCAGCGCGAGGTGGGCGATAACCTGCCCCTGACCAGCGAGAATCCCCAGCCGGCCGAGTTCGACTTCTCGAAGGTGAAGTCGAGCGCCACGAAAAAGGCCGCCGGGGGCTGATTGTGCCCTCGACGGCCTTTGATTTCAGTGCGAGCCTCGACCTCTCCTCACCCGATCAATGCTTGCTCGGCGCAAGGTACGAGTCGAACACGCGGACCTTGGCGAAGTCGGCCTTGTTCTCCTCGACGAACTTCAAGTGTCGGGGGTGGACGAGGTACTTCGCCTCGGCTTCCTTGCTCTCGAAGACGACGAGCAGGGCGACGTCGAAGTCGCGGACGCTGACGTTCGGCTCCTCGACGTCCTGGGCGATCGTCCCCAGCGAGAACGAGACGGTCCCCTCGTGGTCGGTCAGGTACTTCTGGCACGAGGCGACGAACTTGTCGCGGGCGGCCTCGGAGCGATCCTTCAAGGTGAAAAAGACGCTGTGCGCCAGTTGCGGGACAGCCTTCTCGGCCGAGCGGGTATGCGAGACGACGCCCACCACGAGCAAGAGGGCGAGGGCGGGGACGAGGCAACGTACAAGCATGCTAGTCATCGTCGGTTTCCTTGGTGGCTGGGTGCGATATCCAGGGGCCTCCCGGGCCCGAGGAACGCCATCATCCCGGCCTCCGACTCGCTTCGCAAGGGGCCGGCACCCGGGCGATGCCCGCCCGAGATCCCTTGTCCCCGGGCCTCCGGAAAGCGCATCATGGAGCCGAGCCGGCGAGTCTCGCCCGAATCCGGGCCGCGCGCCGACTCCCAGGAGGGATCCCACGATGGACAGGATCGGAACCTTGGGCGTCGCGATCGGCCTCTTATCGCTCGTGCCCGCCACCTCGAAGGCGCAGGCGGTGGCCTTCATGCCCGGCATCGGCAGCTTCCCCAACGGCGCGATGATGTCGGCAACCCCGGTGGTCTCGGCCGATCGCCGCTACGTGCGGCTCACGGTCAACCCGCAGTTCACGGTCCTCCAGGGGTTCGACTCGTACTCCGTACCGGGCGCCGTCACGGGGGGCGGCCAGACGGGGATCGGGGGAATCGGCGGGCTCGGCGGTGCCGGAGGCGGGATCGGCGGGGGCGTGGGCTTCGCCGGCATGAACGGGCCGATCTCCGGCGACTCCTCGGCGATGTCCTCGGGCGAATTCGCGGCCGACCCGCAGGGGTTCGTCGACCAGTCGCCGCAACGCCGGCCCGATGTCGAGGCCTCGACCGACTTCGAGGACCAGCGCTGGGTCGAGGCCCCGCCTCGCGCCGAAGTGAGCCCCCAACGGCACCAGTCCGCGCCGAAAGCCACGCTCAAGAAGCGGCGAGGCCGTCCGGCTCGTGCCGAGCGATCGACGGCCACGACCAAGCGTTCGAAGTCGGCCGCGAAGGCAACCCGCGACAACGGCGCCTCGGTCACGCCCTGACTGACGACGCGAGCCTCGATCAGGCGACGGCCTCGCTGGATTGCCTGACCCCCTGCCGCCTCGGGGTGTGCGGCGCATTGGCCTCGGGCTGGCGCTTCTCGTGTTCTCGCTCCGACTGCCAGAAGAAGTAATCGTTGCTCTGCGCGGGGTATTCGCGCACCTGGGCTTCGAGGAGCCCGAGGGCCCGGCTCACCCAGGCCGCCGCCTGGCCGTCGCGGCGAGCCTCGGGGGGGACGCGGAACGAGGGCTGGAACTCGAGGTCGAAGGTCCCGTCCTCGTTCATCCGGCAGAAGGCCGGCAGCACGGCGGCACCGGTCATCGCCGAGAGCGTGACCCAGGTCGTCGAGTACGACTCGGTGTGCCCGAGGAAGGTCGCGGTCACCGCCTTGGCGTCCTGCCAGCGCACGTCGCAGGCGACCTTGAGAATCATGCCCGCCCGCAAGACCCTCGACGCATGATAGATCGACGAGGCCAGCTCGGCCGTCCCCGCCTTGCGCGAGACGAACAGCTCGGCCTGGCCGAGTTCCCCGTCGGTCGCGAACTGCTCGGCCAGGTAGTTCGAGATGTTCCTCGGCTTCTCGCCGAACCAGCGCAGGGGGTATCCGTTGCGGAAGAGCCAATGGGTCATCAGGACGTGCGAGCCGAAGTGGTTGGCCAGCAGCACGACCCCCTTGCCCCCCGCAATCGCCTCGTCGAGATGCTCGCGCCCGGTGACCCGGAACCGCGAGGCGACCCAGGCCTCGGGCCTGCCGTCGAGCAGCAGATCACGCACCCGCCAGCGGTATGTCTGGCGCGCCAGGGCGAGGCTCACCTGGCGCACGTCCCAGCGGCAGCCGAGGCGGTTCGCACCGTCGCTCACGGCGCGGCGATAGTGCGCCGCCTGGTGCGGGATGACCAGCAGATCGAGCCGCCCCATCAGGCTGAGGAACCACTGCGCGAATCGGTAAGGGGAACGGCGCAGGACGGGCAGGACCACCTGCAAGACGACCTTGTGCACGATCATCCACCGCTGCCACATCGTCACGCTCCGCCGACTCGCGAAGTGCCCCGGCCGCGTGCGCCCGGGCGCTCCGATCCGAATCGATTGTCGAGGCTGTCGGGAAAGGGAGCCTGGTGCGGGGGGGATGCCGCCAGGTTGGAATTGGAAATGGATGACTCAGGATGGGCGCCGGACGCCCAGGCGCGGGGCATCCTCGAGAAAGCACGGGCCTCCGAAAGGCCCGCGTCCCGCATCCTTCGTTCGAAGTTGGCTCGAGGGTCGTGGCCCGCCCGGATCAGGCGGCCGACTTGCCCAGCAGGTTCGTCATCTGGTCCATCAGGTCGGAGACGTAGCGCAGCTCCTTGACCTTCTGGACGTCGATGCTGACGTGGAACCGATCCTCGAGCCGGATCGTCACGGAGACGATGTCGATCGAGTCGAGGTCGAGGTCCTCCACGAGCCGCGAGTCGGCCGTGATGACGAGGTTCTTGGTGCGCTCGACCTCGGTCTTGATCGCGTCCGTGATCTCTTCCAAGAGCTTGGCTTCCCCCACGGCTTCTCCTTCCGTTGCGAGCTAAGGAGTCCTCATCCTTGAGTTTCGACCCGCGGTCGAAAGCCTCTCTCCGTCGCTGGCGGCGACCTTGCCGGCATCATCCTGACGCCCGCCCAGTCTCGCCTCGTCTCGAGTCCGATCCCGAACGGCCCTGTCTCGACTTCGACAGGCGTTCTCGCGGAACTTGAGAGGATCGGGTGACGGATCCGCGACACCGACGGCCCTGCGATCAGCAAAGCTGACCACCAAGCCCTCCGCGCGGAAGTACGTCGACTCGACCTGTGCCAAGGGATGTGATTTCGAGGGGGCCTCTTTCTAACGGTTTTCGCCCCGGGGATGAATGGAACTTTTTACACTTTTGCGATCCGACGCAATTCGGCTCAAGTCCCGGTGATCGTCGGGCCAAGGTCTGATCCCACACCGAGGACGCCGCATGCTTCGATGAAACATGGATGTCATATCGCCAAGCATCTCCGGATTCGTTACGTTACAAACCGTTGCCATCTCCCCGATGGGCGACGGCGGGCTCGAGCACCGACGGATGTTCTTGTTCTGGAGGCCCCACCATGGCCGGCAAAGGTGAGACGGTCCTGGAGCGTTGGTTCGAGGAGGTCTGGAACCAGCGTCGGCTCGACACGATCCACGAATTGCTGACGAGCGAGAGCGTCTGCATCGTCGACGACGGCCCGATCAAAGGACCCGAGGAATTCCGCCAGCGGGTCTTCGACCCCTTCCTGGCGGCCTTCCCGGACCTCAAGGTCGAGGTGAAGGGCGTGATCTCCGACGGCGATCAGGTCGCCGTGCGCTGGGAGGCGACCGGCACCCACACCGGCGAGATGCCCGGCCTCAAGGCCAGCCAGAAGCCCGTCGAGTTCCGCAGCATCACCTGGTCCCGCGTCGTCGACGGCAAGCTCGCGGAAGGCTGGCAAAGCTCCAACATCCCCGAGGTCTTCCGCAGCCTCAACCAGGAATGATCGCCTGTTTGCCTTGGAAAAAGGAACGATGCCGAACGCCCGTACCTCGCCCCGGATTGAATACGCGGGATTCCTCTCGATGGCGTTGCAGGCCGCGCTCTACGCGATCCCCAGGCTCCCCGGAATCTTCGCCCCCTACAAGATCGCGATGGGCCTCGTCGTGCTGTGCCTGGTCGTCTACTTCGCCTTCCTCGGGATGCGTGCCGCACGACGAAGCGGACGAGCCGCCGCCTGGACTTCGCTCGTCGTCCTCGGCTCTATCTTCGCATACAGCCTCGCCATGAGCGTCAGCCGGACAGCAACCGAGGCTGCCAATCGCGAGAGCCATCATTGAACTCCGGGGCTCCGTCGATTTTCTTCCCATTTTCGATGTACAAACGTCGACAATGCGACGATATCTAGTCTCAGATCGAGACACCGCGCGAAGGGGACGTCGAGCAGGATCAAGGTGGATCCTGTCCCCGGGCGTTACGCGATCTCGAACCCGGTGGGAAAAGGAGCGACGCATGGAGGCGAAGGGCCTGACGCCGATCCTGAACGTCTCGAACATCGTCGAGAGCTTCGCCTGGTTCGAGAAGCTCGGCTGGAGGAAGGGCTTCGAGTGGGGGACGCCGCCGACCTTCGGGGCCGTCAGCTCGGGCTCGTGCGAGATCTTCCTCTGCCATGACGGCCAGGGAGGCCGGGGCAAGAGCACGAACCCCTCGACACGGACGCAGGACGGCGATTCGGACGACCGCGGTGTCTGGATGTCGGTCTGGGTCGCGGACGCCGACGCGACCCATCGCCACTGCCTGGAGCAAGGCCTCGAGGTCTCGTTCCCCCCGACGAACGAGCCCTGGGGCGTCCGCGAAATGCACGTCCGACACCCCGACGGCCACGTCTTCAGGATCAGCCAGGGGACCGATTGCGACGAGACCTAAATCGAAATACGTCTTCACGACTCGATTTCTGGACATTCAAGCAATAACGCAAGTTTAGCGGATTGCCTTCAATCCCGGGGCGTTGATCGCCCGATGGTTCGCCTGTGCGCCCGAAGGATCGAGGCGTTGCGGGCGACGACGGGACGAGAACGCGTGTGGGGATGGGCCGAAGGTTCTCGCGAATCTCGTCGAAATTCCCCTGGACAAGAACAGAACAGGCGTACATACTCACGCCGTCACCACTAATCTTCCGTACACTGGAGACCGATGATGAGCATGCCGAGGTTTCTCCTGAATCTCTGCGTCGCCGCGTCCGCCCTTTGCGTCGTCAACGTCGCGGGGGCCCAGGAAGAGATGCCCATCCCCAAGCCGACGGCCGAGCACAAGATCCTCGCCACCGAGGAGGGGACGTGGGACGCCGACATCAAGTCGTACCCGAACGGGCCCGACTCGCAGCCGATGGCCTCGAAGGGGGTCGAGGTCAACACCGTCCTCACGGGCGGGCTCTGGGTCGCGTCGACCTTCCGCTCGGATTTCGGCGGGATGCCCTTCGAGGGGCGCGGGCAGTTCGGTTACGACCCGGCGAAGAAGAAGTATGTGGGGACCTGGATCGACTCGATGAGCCCCTCGCTCAGCGTGCTCGAGGGCTCGTACGACGCCAAGACCAAGACGCTCACGTTCACGGGCGACGGCGTCTGCCCCATCGACGGCTCCAAGCTCGCCCAGCGCATGGTCACCGTGACCAAGGAAGACGGCAGCCGCGAGTTCACGCTCTACATGACCGGCACCATGACAGGCGGCAAGGAAGCCAAGGTCATGGAGGTCGTCTACACCAAGCGCAAGTCGTGAGCCTCGCCGCCGGGCGGGCGCGGGGAGGAGTCCCGACGCGTCGGCTCGGAGTCAGTTGCGAGGGTCGGTGATGGCTGGGGATGGAGTCCTCGACCGTCGAGACATGAGGGGCCGGGGGCGTCGCACCGCGACACTCTCGGCCCCTGCTCGTTTCGAATTGAGCCGGCGAGAGCCCCGAGATCTCCCCCGATCGTCAACACCTGAATCCGAAGGCACATCAATCGCGCAGAATTGCGACGATTTCCCGATTCGAGAATTTCAGCAATGGCCCGGAACATGCTCTAATGTTAGGTAGAACGGATGCGAGGCCCTGATCCGGGTCCTTGTCGGACAGGGGAGGATCCAGACTTACCTCTTCACGGAGCATCCGATGGCGAGCAAGAAGAAGTCGAAAGGCGTCCTGGAGAAGATCGGCGAGGCCGCGAGCACGGCCGCCGAGGTCGTGATGGATGCCGGCTCGAAAGCAATCGAGGCGGTCGGCGACCTCCTGCCGGACACGTCCTCCTCCAAGCCAAAGCCCAAGCGGACCAAGGCCGCCCCCAAACCCAAGGCCGCGCCGAAGGCCGCCAAGGTCGCCAAGGCCGAGACCAAGACCTCCGAGCCTGAGGCCAAGGTCGCCAAGCCGAAGACCGCCCCCAAGGCAGCGGCGACCAAGGCCGCCAAGGTCAAGACGACGGCCGCCCCCAAGGCTGCCGCCGCGCCCAAGGCTGCGGCGAAGGTCAAGTCCACGCCCGAGGCGACCAAGGCCCAGAAGGCGACCACCGCCGCCCCGGCCAAGGCCGCCAAGCCCAAGGCGGCGACGTCGGATTCTGCCCCCGCGGCCAAGAAGACCGTCGCGGCCAAGCCCAAGGCCGCCAAGCCCGAGCCGAAGGCCGCCCCCGCCGCCAAGGCCAAGAAGTCGGCGAAGAAGAAGTCCTGAGCCCACTCAGGTCGAGCGATCAAGCGACGGCTCATCCGATCCGTCGCTTCGCTCGCCTCTCATGCAAAAGTTTCACACGCCAAGCAACCAGATATACGACTACCTTTCACAACCTCCTCTCTGTCGGTCTCATCTCGGTCCTGCACAGCGGCCCGTCGAGTCCCGTAACACGAACTCGGCGCGGGGCTTCCCTTTGCGGGGTCTCGCTGCAATAATGCAGCGAATTGCCATCTTTATCCTCCAATCGCGGAGGTGAAGGGCAAACGTGGAAAGATGGGAAACTTTGATTCTTTTCAAATCGCACCACGTTTCCATTTGAACGGATTTCCATCGCATCCCCGCCAAGTCCGAGTTGGCGACGATGGACGGAATTGAGGCGGCGAACCGATTCGCCCGGCGCTCGGGCCAAACGTCGGCCCTGGCCGGACCATCGGAATCCTCGCCAGTTGAGACATTCGCAGGCCCACCCTCGGCGAGGCCCGAGCCGGTTGCACATCTGAGTTCGGGAGCGAGCGAGAGATAGAGAGGGAGCGACGATGATCGAGTTGAAGGTCAACAGAGAGGCCTGCGCAGTCGACGTCTCCCCGGATACGCCCCTGCTCTGGGTGATCAGGGAGACGCTCGGCCTGACCGGCACCAAGTTCGGCTGCGGGATGGCCCAGTGCGGCGCCTGCACGGTGCATCTCGACGGCGAAGCCGTGCGGTCGTGCGTCACCCCCGTCTCCCGCGCGGCGGGCAAGGAGGTGACGACGATCGAGGGATTGGCCGATGAGGTCCGAAAGCCGCTCCAGCAGGCCTGGATCGCCGAGGACGTGCCCCAGTGCGGCTACTGCCAGTCGGGGCAGATCATGGCCGCGGCAGTCCTCCTGCGCGAGAACCCGAAGCCCACCGATCAGGATATCGACGACTGCATGACCGGAAATATCTGCCGCTGCGGCACCTATCTCCGCATCCGCAAGGCCATCCACCAAGCTGCGGCGATGGCGTCGTCCAAGAAGGCGGAGGTGGCTCGATGAGCGACGTGCTCAACCTCAGCCGGCGCGAGTTCCTGCGCAAGGGTTCGCTCGCGGGCGGGGGCCTCGTGCTCGGCGTCTACCTCCCGCAACTCGCCAAGGGGGCCGTCGCCGAGCCGGCCGTCGAGAATGTGAACGGGAAGGCCAAGGCGAAGGACAAAGGCGAGCCCGCCTCCTTCAAGCCGAACGCGTTCGTCAGGATCGGCGAGGATGAGTCGGTCACCGTCATCGCCAATCACTCCGAGATGGGCCAGGGGATCTACACCGGCCTGGCGATGATCGTCTGCGAGGAGCTCGACGCCGACTGGAGCAAGATCCGCGTCGAGGCGGCCCCCGCCGACAAGATCTACAACCACACCCTCTACGGCGCCCAGATCACCGGCGGCAGCACGAGCACCTGGACCGAGTGGGAGCGGCTCCGCAAGGCCGGGGCCTCGGCGAGGGCCATGCTCATCGCCGCGGCGGCCGAGCTCTGGGATGTGCCGGCCTCAAGCTGCTCCGCCAGCGATGGCCACGTCGCCCATGCCGGCTCCAATCGGAAGGCCTCATACGGCTCCCTCGTCGAGCGGGCCTCCAGGCTGTCGCCGCCGAAAGAGGTGACGCTCAAGGATCCGAAAAGCTTCAAGCTCATCGGCAAGCCCACGAAGCGGCTCGACACCCCGTCCAAGGTCGACGGCTCGGCCGTCTTCGGGCTCGACGTCAAGCTGCCGGGAATGCTCGTGGCGCTGATCGCCAGGCCCCCCGTCTTCGGCGGCAAGGCGAAGAAGGTCGACGCAACCGCGGCGAAGGCGATCCCGGGCGTCCGGCACGTCGTCGAGATCGACCGGGGCGTGGCGGTCGTCGCCGACGGCTTCTGGGCGGCGAAAAAGGGACGCGAGGCCCTGAAGGTCACCTGGGATGAGGGACCACTCTCCGCCCTCGACACCCGCATCCAGGGGGAGGAATACGCCGAACTCGCCAAACGCCCCGGTGCCTCGGCGCGGAACGACGGCGACGCCCCGGGGACGCTCGCGAAGGCCTCGCGGAAGCTCGAGGCCGTGTATGAGCTCCCCTACCTCGCGCACGCCACGATGGAGCCGCTCAACTGCGTGGCCGACGTGCGGCCGGATGGCTGCGACGTCTGGACGGGGACCCAGGGGCAATCCTTCGACCACCTCGGCGCCGTGCAGGATACCGGGCTCAAGCCCGAGCAGGTCAGGATCCACACGACGCTGCTCGGCGGGGGTTTCGGCCGGCGGGCGGTGATCGACGGGCACTTCGTCCGCGAGGCCGTGCAGGTCTCGAAGGCCGTCAAGGCGCCGGTGAAGGTGATCTGGACCCGCGAGGACGACATCCGAGGCGGCTACTATCGCCCCAGGGCCCGACACACGATGGCGGGCGCGATCGGCGAGGACGGCCGCCCCGTCGCCTGGAAGCAGGGGATCGTCTGCCAGTCGTTCGCCGTGAACACGCCCTTCGAGAACGCGATGGTCAAGAACGGCGTGGACGACACGGCCGTCGAAGGGGCTGCGGATCTCCCCTACCAGATCCCCAACCTCGCCGTCTCCTGGCAGATCGCACCGGCCGGTGTGCCGGTCATCTGGCTCCGGTCGGTCGGGCACACGCACACGGCCTTCGTGGTCGAGAGCTTCCTCGACGAACTCGCTCACGCGGCGAAGCAAGATCCTTACGAGTACCGCCGCGCCCTGCTCGCGAAGGACTCGCGGCACAGACGCGTTCTGGAACTGGCGGCCGAGAAGGCGGGATGGGGCCAGCCCCTCGCCGAAGGGGTCGGGCGCGGGATCGCCGTGCACCAGTCGTTCGGCAGCTATGTGGCGCATGTCGCCGAGGCCTCGGTCTCGCCCGAGGGGAAGATCCGCGTCCATCGGGTCGTCTGCGCGATCGACTGCGGCCCGGTCGTGAACCCGGATTCGATCCGGGCCCAGATGGAAGGGTGCATCGCGTTCGGGCTCACGGCCACCCTCTATGGCGAGATCACCTTCGCCGAGGGCCGGGTCCAGCAGCGCAACTTCCACGACTACCCGATCGTGCGGATGAACGAGATGCCCGCCGTCGAGGTCCACATCGTGGAGACAGCCGACAAGATGGGGGGCGTCGGCGAACCCGGCGTGCCCCCCGTCGCCCCGGCCATCGCCAACGCGGTCTTCGCCGCGACCGGCAAGCGGATCCGCAAGCTGCCGATCCGCCCCGACGACCTCAAGAACGCCTGAGCGGCTCGCACAGCACACAGCCCCTTTTTGGGAACTCGAAGATGGTGAATCCAGAACCAGGCCGGCCCCCGGCGCTCAGGCCGTTCGTCCCGCTGACCCTCGCGCTTTCGACCGTCGCCCTCGCGACCTGGCTCCTCCTGCCGAACGAGGCCGCCAGGGGAGCCTCCGCGACTGCGGCCAGGGCCGAGAAGCCGAAAGACGAGGCGGCGTCGAAGGCGGCCTTCCTCGAGGCGTACAAGGTGCTGATGCACCCGAGGTGCATGAATTGCCACCCCTCGGGGGACATCCCGCTTCAAGGGGACGACAGCCACCTGCACGCCCAGAACGTCCAGCGCGGGCCGGACGGCAAGGGGAAGTACGCGCTCAAATGCGCCAATTGCCACCAGCTCAGCAACCTGCCGGGGCTGAACATGCCTCCGGGCAACCCGAACTGGCACCTGCCCCCGCCGAACATGAAGATGGTCTTCCAGGGCCTGACGCCGCGCGAACTCGCCCGCCAGCTCAAGGATCCGGAGTTGAACGGGCACAAGACGCTCGACGAGTTGCTCCATCACGTCACCGAGGATAAGCTCGTCCTCGGCGGCTGGGATCCCGGCGACGGCCGGACCAAGCCCCCGCTCTCCCACGAGGAGTTCGCCAGGAAGATGCGCGAATGGATCGAGAACGGCGCGGTCGAGCCCGACTGACGAGAGGCTCGACCCTGCCCGCCTCGATCGCCCCGTCGAGGAAGGATCCCGATGAAAGACATGGGCTACAAGGACGCGTTCATCCAGGTCGCCACCGATTGCACGGCCACCACCGGGGTCGTCCCACCGAGCCGGGGCGGGCGCAAATCCGTCCCCGTCTACCAGTATGAGCTCCTCGCGGCGAGCCCTTATCAACTGACGCACGCCGACCTCCTGTACGAGGTCCACGTGCGTCACAAGGAGATCGCGGAGGCCGAACTCGAGGAGCGGGGCGACGAGATTCGAGCCGAGCTCCTCGAAAAGCCGCACCCCTGCCTGCGGGCCTCGGCCCTGGGCAAGACGTATGGCTGGGGCGTCCACTACGACGAGGAAGGGCGCATCGCGCTCTACGCGGTCGACTCCGACGAGTATCGCCGGTTCAGCCGGCCCGGAGAGGTCGCGACCCTCGTGCGGGCCATGCGGACCCGCCGCGAGGGGAAGGCGTAGGACGGATCACTTGGCGTTGATCAGCTCGATGGCGGTGTCGGCGAGGAGCCGGCCCGCCTCGGGGGCCATCTGGCTCGGGGGGCCGAAGCTGCATTCGTAGCCGCCGCGGCGGAAGGCCGCCTCGTGCGGGAGGTAGCCGAGCATCCCGTTGGCGTAGCCGACGACGAAGGTGCGCGTCGGCCAGGTCGCCTCCTTGATCCGGAGCCCGTGCTCGACGAACGACTCCGAGGGCTGCGACGCCAGCGCGACCGAGCCGAGCCGGATGACCTGGACCTCCGAGGGTTCCTCCTTCTTCGCCTTGATCATCGCCACGAGCGGCGGGATCTTGCGCTCGTAGTATCCGGCCTCGCCGAAGCGCTGGGTGCCCGGCTTCTTGCCCTGGATGTCATCCTCGTCGACGTTGCGATAGGGGATCGCGATGGTCTTCGACTGCGAGGTGGCCGAGCTGGGGATCTCCCACTTCACCTTCTTGAGGGACTTCAAGGCATCGTCGGCGAGGATGGTGCCGATCTGCTCCTTGGTCTTCACCGGGCCGCCCCGGGGCTCGTCGTAGGAGATGTTCCCGGCCGCCCCCTGGAGGAAGAGCGCGATGGGGATACCTCGCTTCTTCAACTCCGTCGCCACGACGCCCGGATAGCCCGCGCTGAAGAAAGGGTCGCCGCCGTGGTGGGTGGGATGGCAGGCGAAGTTCAGCAGGGCGCCTTTGATCGCCATGTCGGGGCCGCGGAAGACAAGCAAACCAACCTCAGGGTCGATCGGGCCCTCGAAGCCGAGGGCCATGGGGTCGCTGAACGAGCCGTGGGTCCGCACCGTGCCGTCACGCATCAGGACGCGGCGATTGGTCGCCACGTCGAACTCGAAGGCCGTGCCGACGGCCATCTCGCTCGGCCCTCGCGAGGCCAGTGCCTTGCCCACGGCGTCGGCGGAGGCGTCGACCATCTTCTTGATGTACCCTTCGTCGCGCGGCAGGGCCTCGTCGATCATGGCGGGGCCGGCGTGGTTGTGCGTGGCCGCCACCATGACCCGGTCGCCGGCGAGCCCGAACTTCTCCTGGATCTTGCGCCTGATGGCCGCGGTGTCGGCGGCGCTGATGAGGGCGACGTCGAGCGAGATGACGGCCACCGGGGTATCCTCGCCCGCCTGGAAGGCCGCCGCGCGGACGAACAGGGGGTCGATCGCGTCGTCACCGACCAGCTTCGAGTTCCACCCCTGGCGGGGCGTCCCCTTGGGCGGGGTGATGTCCACCTCCGCGAACCCTGCGCGGAACTCCACGGCCCCCGCGAACGTCCCCACCCACACCGCGACCGCACCGACGATCCAGCCCAATTTCCGCATATCCACCTCAACGGCTCGAGTGTCGAATCAAGCTGACACCCGAGCTTCGCAGGCAGACGCGGCCGCCGCAAGCCCCCGTGACGGAGGGGTTGCGGCGATCAAACATCCATGATGTTACGAAGTCCTCGCGCTTTCACGTCACCTGGAACCACGAGTCATCGTCAACTTGAATTCACCAATGACAGCGCACTGTCGTGATCAATTCAAAGTTCGGTTCAGGTCAGGATCGGCTTGACGACGTTCCCTTCCACGTCGGTGAGGCGATAATCGCGGCCGGCGTGGCGATAGGTCAGGCGCTCGTGGTCGAGGCCCAGGAGGTGGAGGATCGTGGCGTGGAAGTCGTGGACGTGGACGCGATCCTCGGCGACGGCGACGCCGTAGTCGTCGGTCGAGCCGTGGACGATGCCGCCGCGGACGCCGGCGCCGGCGAGCCAGGAGGAGAAGGCCTGGTGATGGTGCTCGCGCCCGGCGTGGCCGGCCTGCTCGTGGTAGGGGGTCCGGCCGAACTCGGTCGTCCAGACGACGAGCGTGTCGTCGAGCATCCCGCGCTGCTTGAGGTCGGCGAGGAGCCCGGCGATGGGGCGGTCGACGTTGCGGGCGAGCCCTGCGTGGTCCTGCATGTTGCCGTGCGAATCCCAGTTGCCCGACGAGCCGGTGTCGATCAGCTCGATGAACCGGACGCCCCGCTCGGCCAGGCGGCGGGCGACGAGGCACTGCCAGCCGAAGCCGGTGTTCTGGCCGCGCTGGAGGCCGTAGAGGTCGAGCGTGGCGTCGGTCTCGCCCGCGAGGTCGAAGGCGTGCGGGGCCTCGCTCTGCATGCCGAAGGCGGTCTCGAAGGACTTGATGCGGGCGTCGAGCGCGGCCTCCCCCGGCCGGGCTTCGCGATGGCGGCGGTCGGCTTTGGCGAGGAACTCGAGCTCGCGCCTCTGGAGCCGCTCGCTGGCGATCCGGGGGGCGATGTTGGGGATCGGCGTCGGGCCGGGGAGTACGTGCGTCCCCTGGTGGCAGCCCGGGAGGAAGTCGGACGCCCAGGTCTGCGCCCCCGCATAAGGGGCCGCGGGCGCGATCACGACGAACGAGGGCAGGTTGCGGTTCAAGGTCCCGAGGCCGTAGCTCACCCAGGCGCCCAGGCTCGGGCGGGCGAAGGTGAACGACCCGGTGTGCATGCCGAGCGTCCCCTCGTAGTGGTTCGTGTGGTCGGACGACATCGAGCGGATCACGCAGAGGTCGTCGGCCTTCTCGCGGACGAAGGGGAAGAGGTCGCTGATCTCGGTCCCGCAGCGGCCCCCCGGGCGGAACTCCCAGTTCGGCCGCTTCATGAAACGCTGGAATGAGCCTTTCTTGCCCTGCCAGTTATCGACGGTGATCGACTTGCCGTGGCCGGCGAAGAGCTTCGGCTTCGGGTCGAACGAATCGATGTGGGAAACCCCGCCGGTCATGTAGAGGAAGATCACGCGCTTGGCGCGGGCCTCGAAGTGCGGGGGGCGATCCGCCAGGGGATCGGCCGCGGCCTCGGGGCCGAAGGCCTGCCCTTCCTCGGCGAGCAGGCCGGCCAGGGCGATGGCGCCGAAGCCTCCGGACGCACGCGCGAGCAGCTCTCGGCGGGTGAGCGGGCCGGTGGTCATGGGAGGGTTCCTCATCTCTCGTTCGATCAATCCACGAACAGGAATTCGTTGCGCACGAGCAGGGTGCGGGCGAGCGCGGACCAGGCCCGAAGCTCTCGCCCGGCCGGGTCTTTTTCCGAGGGCTCAAGATCCTCGCGGACCGCCGCCAGGAACGCGAGCGACTCCGACGACTCGTCGGCCGAAGGGGGTCGGCCCAAAGCACGCTCGAAGGCCTCGCCCACCTTCGCCGTCTCGTCGCGGCCCGAGTCGAGCACGCGTTGAGCGAAGGCGGTCGCCTGTTCGTGAACGAAGGGGTCGTTCATGAAGAAGAGGGCCTGCGTGGGGACCGTCGTCGCCGAGCGCCTGGCGGTCGTCGCGTTCGGGTCGGGGCCGTCGAAGAGGGCGAGGTACGGGTGCCGCTTGATCCGCTGCGTCATCAAGAAGACGGACCGCCGCCGCGTGTCATAGACCGCGTTGAATGGCCCGTGCTGGCTGAACGCCCAGGTCTCGACCGGCGGGAACGGGTGGCGGCCCCCCGAGCCGGTTTCGAGCGTGCCGGCGACGAAGAGCATGGCGTCGCGGATCTCCTCCGCGTCGAGCCGACGCCTGGAGAACCGAGCGAGCAGGTCATTGGTCGGATCGGGCGTCTCGGCCGACGGCTCCGCCTCGCTCGACTGCTGATACGTGCTCGAGAGCATGATCCGACGATGGATCGACTTGACCGACCAGCCCTCGACCATGAACCGGCCCGCGAGGTAGTCGAGCAGCGCCGGGTGCGTCGGCTTCTGGCCGCGACGGCCGAAGTCGTTCTCGGTCGCCACGAGCCCCTTGCCGAAGTGGTGCTGCCAGATCCGGTTGACCATGACGCGTGCGGTCAGCGGGTTCGACGGGCGGGTGAGCCATTCCGCCAGGGCGAGCCGGCCGCTCCCCGAGTTGGGCGGGACTTTGTCGCCGCCGAGGATCTGGAGGAAGCGGCGAGGGACCTCGTCGCCGGGGGTCGTCGGCTCGCCCCGCTTCTGGATCCGGGCGTCGTGGGGGGTGCCCTCGGCGACGCCGTAGGCCATCGGGTAAGGCCCCGTACGCTCGAGCGTGGCGCGGGCCTGATCCTTCTCCATACGCTCGGCCGAGATCGCGTCGAGGCTCGATCGCAGGGCGGCGATCTTCGTCAGACGCTCGGCCTGGCCGGGGTCGCTCGTGGCCGCGGGCGCCGAGGGAGAGCCCAGGGCGGCGAGCGGCTCGTCCTGGATGATGAGGTTGTCGACCTCGCTCGCGGGCTTGTTGCCGCCGAGGTGGCCGTAGCCGTCGACGAACGTGTAGTCGAGGTTCCCGTCCCAGTTGGAGGCGAGGGCCTTGCCCGAGAACGTCGTCAGATCGCCGGGGACACCCACGGTGCCCGAATACGTGCGGGCGTCGAGGTCGACGGCGAGCTGGACCTGATACCAGGTCCCCGGCTTGACCTCCCGGATCGGCTCGACCGCGTCTCCGGATCGGGCGAAGAACTGGCCGGCGTTGAAGAAGAGTTCGACGGCCGCGGAGACCCCGGGGCCATGCCCCATATAGAACCGATAAGCCCCCTGCCCTCCGTTCGCCGCGTCCACGACCCGGAAGTCGAGGTTGACGTGGACGACGCCATGCGTCGCCGGCCTGCGATTGATCGGGAGCAATTGCCCGAAGGCGTTGTTGGCCGAGTTGTTCGGCAGGGAGACGCCGCGAGTGCCGGCCCCGGAGGCGTTCGCGTAAGGGCTCTGCGCGGTCGCCGCGACCCTCGCCCCGTCGAGGAACATCCACGGGGACCCCGGCCCTGAGCCCAGGGCCTGGGCCTCGAACGAGCCGTCGAGGCCGACGAGCGGCAGGAGTTGCGAGTCGACCTCGGCCTTGCGGGCGTCAAGCGCCTTGATATCGGCCTTGAGCCGGTCGAGGGTCGCTGTGTACGCCCGGTCTTTCGCCTGGGCCTCGGCGGGGGGGATCAGCGGCACGAAGTCGCGGGGCCGCTTCTTCTCCTCCGAGCCGGGGAAGGCGTAGCGCGTGCTTTCGAAGATGCCGAAGAGGGCGTAATAGTCCCCCGCCATCACCGGGTCGAACTTGTGATTGTGGCAGCGGGCGCAGCCCAGGCTGAGGCCCAGGACCGACTGGCCGAGCGTGTCGATCGAGTCCTGGATCGTCAGGTGATGATAGTTCTCGGGGTCGAAGCCGAACCGGCGCGAGATGGCGATGAACCCCGTCGCCGTCACCATGTCGGCGAAGCGTTCGGGCGGGGCCTCGGCCCCGAGCAAGTCCCCGGCGACCTGCTCGCGCACGAACTGGTCGTAGGGCTTGTCGTTGTTGAAGGCCCGGATCACGTAGTCGCGATAGAGGTAGGCCTCGGGGACCGGGTAATCGGCCGTCTCGCCGGCGGTGTCGGCATACCGGACGACGTCCAGCCAGTGCCTCCCCCAGCGCTCGCCATACCGGGGCGAGGCCAGGAGCCGCTCGACGACCCGCTCGAAGGCGTCGGGCGCGGGATCCTTGAGGAACGCGTCCACTTCCTGAGGCGTCGGCGGGAGGCCGGTGAGGTCGAACGTCGCGCGGCGGATCAGGGCCCGGCGATCGGCGGGGGGGGCGGGCTTCAGCTTCGCGGGTTGGAGCCGGTCGAGGATGAAGGCGTCAACCTCGTTGCGTCCCCAATGCGTCGGGTCGTCCACGTCGGGAGGCGGCACCGCCTCGACCGGCTGGAACGACCAGAATTGTTTGTCCTCGTCGGTGATCTCGCCCGAGCGAATCGCGACGGGCTTGTCGGAGGAGGGCCATTGGGCCCCCTGCTCAACCCAGCGTTCGAGGTCGCCGATCTGCTCCTGCGAGAGCTTGCGGCCGGGGGGCATGGCGAACTCGCCCTTGTGGGCGACGGCCTGGATGAGCAGGCTCTCGCCCGGGTTGCCGGGGACGATCGCCGGGCCGGCATCGCCCCCTTGCATCAAGCCCGCGCGGGCGTCGACACGCAGGCCGGACTCCTGCTTCTTGTCGCCGTGGCACTTGTAGCAGGCGGTCGCCAGGATCGGGCGGATCTTCTGCTCGAAGAAGGTCTCGGCGGGATTGTCGAATCCGACCGCGACCGAAGTCTGGAGGATCGCCAGGGCGAAGAATAGCGGGAGACCGCCCTTCATGGTATCGCCTCGGGGTGGGGACGACCGCGATCAAGAAAAGTTAAACACTCGCCGTCGTTGATTCTGCCCAACGCCGTCGGGCCTGTCAATTCCACGCCGAATTCGGTGGCTCGCCCCTATGGCGTGAACAGATCTGGGGTGACGAGAAACCTTCCTGTCGTCGGAATGATTCCGACGAGTCGCGGGCCTGCAAGGGGCCATGAGCGATGCCCCGTCGGGGCCGAGCCGACGGCTGTCGCGGATCGATCGAAGCTATTCGAACTGGCGAATGGAGAGAGGTTCGGACCTCCGGCCTTGATGGGTGAGCCCTGGAGTTCGGGACATGCCTCCAGTCTATTTGAAGCCCTCTGGATTCGCGAAGACGCTCGATTCGTCCTCGAGGAGAACAGTCGGCCCAGCGTCCTCCAGGCTCAATAACTCCGGCCCGGAGGTGGACCGGGGCCAGACAACTTCGTCGGCGGCGGGACTCGGCGACTCCGGCTCGGGGGCTGGTGACTCGATCTCCATGAGGCTCGTCGGCTGCGACTCGGAGGCGGGTTGAGGTTCGGCGGGCTCGGTTTCGGGCTGGGACGTCGTGGCGGCTTTCGCTCGGCGGGCGGCGAGTCCCCCTTTGCGCCCGATCTCGGCCATATACTGACGGTTCCGGCTCACGGAGTTACCGCCGCGTCGGCCCGCCTCGGCGGCTTCTTCGGGGTTGAACTCGTGCGCGGTCTTTCGCTCATGGGCCGCCCGGCCCCCATGGCTGGATATTTGCCGCTGGAGATCGGGATCCATCGAGGCGAAACCACGCTTGCGCTTCTCGGGCATCGTCAAATTCTCTTCCTCATCAATGATTGAGATCGCAATGGCGGGTGGAGCCGGCTGGGACAAACATCTCGGGCTCGGCAGGAGATCCGCGAGCAAGACGACGTTAAAGGGGCGGGATTCGCCCGGATCGTCCGTTTCAAAAACCCGGATCTCACCAAGTCGGAGAGGGCGAGGACGGCCTCCCCGACACCGTGGCGACTGGCGATCGGCGCGAGGGATCGTCGCCACCGAGTCATCCGGAACGCGAGTCACGCGTTGCGATCGCGGTGCGCCGGGCGATGATACTGCCGACCCTCGCAGGGAACTCGCGCGACAAGCCCGATCGCACCAGCCCCGAGAGCTGGCGTGGCGACCTCCCTCAATGACCCTTCTGCAGGATATTCCGAACATGAGCCGACATGGCGGAGGGGGAAATGCCTCCGTCGAGCCCTCAATCGTTCATACAATATCATCCCGCCAACATGTCTCTGTTTTTTGCAAATGCTCGATTCTTGAGAGATTTTATGTGCCACCTCGGTTTTTATTATTATAGTGTGGTGCTCCGGACAGAATCCGTCTATTCGGAAGAACGAGAAAAAGACGCAAGGGAAACCCCGACCCCCCTTCGGTCTTTCCTGACAGCCGGCCGCGCGCCGATCGATCGACCGTGGCCTGCGACTGGTCGTCTGGAAAGACGCGCATAGCATGTGGCGAGACCTGCAAATCTCATCTCCCCGAACCTTGCCTAATTTCCCTGGATTACGACCTCGACCCGCAGCCGGGCGAGACGAACGACCCCGGAGACGGCGTGATGGTCGCGAAGGCCCTCGTCGCGTTCCCCCAGCCCTGCCCGGTGCTCACCCACAGCAGCAACGGCACTCGATCGCACTGGATGGCGGTCGAATTCGAGCTGGGCGGCTGCAGCTACCGACGCGTGCCCCCATCGGCGAGCGTTGGATCGAGGAACACTGGCGGGCCGCCGCCCGCGAGATCCTCAAGGGCGGATAAGGGGAATCGAGGATGAATCGATCGCGGCACTTATGCTATTTTGACCCGGCGTCGAGCAGATATTTAGCCAATGGATTGCAAGGAATCGCCATGTACGAAGCGCCCAAGGCAGAACTCACGGACGAAACCACGCCGGCCCCGGTCAGGGTCCCGGTCTCGGATTACATCATGGCGGTGATCTCGGGCCTCTTCGTCACCTTCGGGGTCATCCTGGTTGCCGGCTTCTCCCCAGTCTTATTGGGGGATCTGATCAAGTCGGTCCCGCGGCCGGTGTTCCTGGCAGTCCCGGTGTTGGCGATCGGACTCGGGATCCTCTCCGCCTGGCAATCGGTGAAGCAGGCGCGACGCAAAGCCCTGGAAAAGTCGAAGGCTCGCTGATCCCCGAGTCCAACTCTTCTTCGCCGCTCGCGGGGGTTGCGTCGAGGCCCTCGAATGCGGCGACGGGAGGCGTCCGGTCCTACGATGTCGGATCACATCTTCAAGTTCAGCGAGCACCAGAAGCCGAGGGACGACCGCGAGAGGCCGGACGAGGATGAACTCGTCAAGTGCGCCCGCTGCGGCGCGATGATCCCCGGCACGAGCACCCGTTGCCCCGAGTGCCGGGTCCACTTCCAGGGGGAGGCCCAGGACTTCTACCACGAGTCGGAACGCGAGGAGCGTCACCCCTGGAATAAGAGCTGGGCCGTCGCAATCGTCGTGGTTTTGCTCGTGCTGATGATCCTCGGGTCACTCGTCCCGCGGTGATTTCACCATTCCAATGAACACTCTTTGATAAATCACAGCAACACCACCATGATCCACACTCTCCGAATCATCCTCGGTGTCGCAAGGTTCCTGCCGGCGCTGCTCCTGAATCTCTGGCTCACCGGGCTGGCAATGGGCCAGCCGCCGAAGGCCGAGGTCGTCGATGCGAAGACATTCCGCGGCAAGGTGATGTGCGGATATCAAGGGTGGTTCCGATGCCCGGGGGATGCCGCCGGCCTGGGGTGGCGGCACTGGAGCCGGGACGGGAACCGGATCACGCCGAGGTCGCTCACGTTCGAGATGTGGCCGGATATGACCGAGTACGGCGCCGACGAGAAGTTCGCGGCCCCCGGGTTCAGCTATCCCGACGGCAAGCCGGCCGAGTTGTTCAGCTCGGATCAGGCGGCGACGGTGCTCAGGCACTTCTCCTGGATGCGCGACTACGGGATCGACGGTGCCTGGCTCCAGCACTTCGCGGTCGACCTGCCGGGAGGACCGGCGGCCGAGAATTATCCCTCACGGCGCAGGGTCCTGGATCACGTCCGCAAGGCCGCCGCGCAGACGGGGCGGGCCTGGGCCCTGACGTACGATATCTCGGGGATGCCCACCGATCGGATCTATGAGGTTGTCACGGCCGACTGGAAACGTCTGGTCGATGAGGGGATCACGAAGGATGAGCGCTACCTGCACGAAGGGGGGAAGCCGGTCGTCGAGTTGTTCGGGTTCTACTACAAGAACTCGCATAACCGCATGACGGCCGAGCTGGCGAACAGGCTCATCGACTTCTTCAAAGCCCCCGGCCCCTACCAGACCTTCTTCGTCGGCGGCGGCGACTGGGACTGGCGGACGAACCCCGACAAAGACTGGCAGGCCTTCTTCAAGCGGTTCGACGCATATTCACCCTGGAACGTCGGCAACTATGGCCGGGATTCCAAGGGGGTTCATCATGCGTCGACCGGCCACTGGGCAAGGGACCGTCGCGAGTGCGAGAAGCAGGGCCCGATCTGGTATCCGGTCGTCTATCCGGGCTTCAGCTGGGATAACCTCCAGCGCAAGCCGGCGGGGAGCACGGCGCTCGGCCGCAACGGGGGCAGGTTCTTCTGGGAGCAGTTCCACGAGCTGTCGAAGCTCGGCGTCGACACGGTCTACGTCGCCATGTTCGACGAGGTCGACGAGGGGACGGCCATCTTCAAGGTGACCAACGCCCCGCCGACCCAGGCTCATTTCCTCGGATATGAAGGCTTGCCATCCGACTGGTATCTCCGCCTGACCGGCGAGGCCGCGAAGATGCTTCGCAAGCAACGGCTGGCCTCGGCGGAGATCCCCATCAAGCCCTGATCATTCGACAATCATCACCCCGTTCATGACCATCCAGTGCCCGGGGAAGGTGCAGAGGAACGGGTAACGGCCCGGCTTGGCGGGCGCGTTGAAGTAGATCGGGAACTGGTCCTGCGGGTAGACCATGTCGGTCCCGGCGATGACGTCATCCGTCTTGGGGATGTAGTGCCGGGTGACGGCGTCGGGGTCCGCGACGATCTTGTTGACGAGGTCGCCGACCTTGGGGAGCGTGCCCGGCTTGATCAGGACCCAGTTGTGGGGCACCACGTCGGGGTTCATGAAGACGAGCTTGATCGGCTCGCCGGCCTTCACGTTGATCGTCGGCGTGGCGAACGTCAGATTCTTGCCGGCCTCGACGACGACCGGGCGGGCGTTCGCGATCGGGAACCGCCAGGGGTTCGGCACGGTCTTCGACGCCTGGGCCAGGTCGCTGAGGATCGGGTGGGCGGCGATCGTCTTCTCCACCGGCTTGTAGTTCGGGATCCCGGTGAACGGGGCGGCGAGCTTGTTCACGGTCGCGAAGATGTCGTGCGGCGCGCCCGCGTCGACCCGCAGGTGGAGTTGGAGCTGGTTGACCGGCTGGAGGTCGGGGATCTCCAGGAAGAGGTTGCGGCCGTCGTCGAGCACCGTCGCCGAGCGGATCGCCAGGGGGTCGTGCCCCGGCATGCCCGGGTGCCTCGGCGAGAGCTCCTGCGAGCCATACGCCGCACCATAGCGATAGTTCCAGACCTGGGCGAACTGGTTCTTCGGCAAGGCCGCGACGGACGGGTCGATCGGCGACGAGAACGTCAACAGGACGCCGTTCTGATGGGAGTGGATGGCGACGGGGAGCTGCACGGGATCCCCCGTGTAGCGGACGCGCTGGAAGCAGCCGTCGGCCTGAGTGTAAGAGCCCCACCCGGTCATGCCCGAGACGTAGAGCTGGCCATCCTTGGGGTTGAACCGGCCGCGATGGACGCCGGAGAGGAAGTCGCCCGGCATCTGCACGACGGCCCCCTGCGGCTGGCCGTCGACCTGCTCGCGGAGGAGGAGGAAGAACGAGCCGGTGCCGAACGAGAGGTGGAGCATCTGCCCCTGCAGCGGTCCCCAGCGGTCGCTCGTGACCGTCACCTGGCCGCCGCTCGAGTTATCCAGGCCTCGGGGGAGGTAGACCAGCGGCAGATCCGGCGTCTTGCCGTCCTTGGGGCCTCGGTAGCCGTAGTGGCCCCCTTGCTTGATCTCGCAGACCATCGAGGAGGGGGTCCATTCCCCCTCCGAGCAGGGGATGGTGATCACGCCGTCGGGGGAGAGGCCGATGCCGTCCGGGTTGCGGAAGCCGGTGGCGATGACCTTGACCGTCTTGCCATCAGGGCTGATCCGGATGACCCCCTGGGTGCTCGAGGCCGTGAGGAAGTCGCCGGCGGCGTCGCGCTGGAGGCCGGCGATGAAGTCGTGGCCCCCCGGCGAGGTCTCGTAGGCGTTGCTGACGCACTCGTGGAAGTCGGCCTCGCCGTCGCCGTCGAGGTCATGCAGGCGGGTGATCTGGTCGCGGCCCAGGACGTGGACCTTGCCGTCGACGACGAGCAGGCCGAGCCCTTGGTGGATTCCGGTGGCGAAGCGACGCCAGCGAACGTGCTCGAGCGTGTCGTCGATCCCCTCGACGCGCCAGACGTCCCCCTGCATGGTGCAGATCATGGCGGTGCCGTCGGGGAAGAAGTCGTGATCGCCGATGAAGAAGAGGGCGTTCCAGGGGTTCTTTGCGGGAAGGCTGAGAGTGTCGACGGCGTAGGGTCGGTTCGTGCCGAGGGAGCCCTTCGTCTCGAGGACCTGCGGCCACTGCGGGGAGCCACCTCGCGTCAGGGCGGCGAGGGGATGCCCCTCGGCGGGCCCGACGACCCTCGTGAACTTGCCGTCCTCGACCCAGGGGGCGTCGAGCATTTCCACGTCGCCAATGCGGTAGGAGAAGACCACACGTTTGCCATGACGGTAGAAGCCATGATACCGGAAGTCTTTTTCGGGGGCCTTGCCCTCGGGCCGGGGCAGCATCGTCCCGACGGGGATGAGGCCTTCCATGAAACCGTGACGGACCTCGGAGAAGCGGACGAATCCCCCTTGCCAGAGGGCCTCGAAGCAGAGGGTCTGGGGGTTGAAGCAGGCGGCCATCTCCCCCTTGTCGCCGAGCCGGACGCAGACGGACTTCGGCACGACGAGGTCGGGGCCTCGATAGACGCCGGATAGCACGGTGCCCAGGTCGGAGTCGTTCCAGCGGGCGTCCTTCCAGGTGTCCTCGTTCTGGTTGCCCCAGTGGCCGTAGGTGCCGCCGTCGAGCCCCGGGTAGGCGGGCAGCAGGGCGGGGAGGGTCGGCAGCTTGACGGCGAACTCGGCCTCCTTGGCATAGAAGTCGTAGACGCGATCCCGGTTCACCGGATGGACGGCGTTGGGCCAGAGCTCGGGGCGGATCGGCTTCTTGTCATAGGCGAATACGACGGGGGTGTGGGCGTGCTCGAGCCTCGCCTCGGCGCCGGCGCCTCCGGGTCCGCCCAGCTCGGTCAGGAAGCGGGCTAGGTCGTGGCGCTGCTGCGTCGTCATCGAGGCGACGAGGCCGTCGGGCATCAGGGTCCCCTGCTCGCGGATCTCCTCGATGTCGGCACGGGCGACCTTCAGGACGGTGTCCGTCGCGGCCTCGCGCAGGGAGATCGCCTTGTCGTCCTCTGCGACCTTATAGCCCTGGACGATCTTGCCGTCGGACAGGGCGATGATGGTGGCGGCATACCCCGCCTTGATGGTCCTGCCCGGCCAGAGCAAGGACTCGATGATCTGGTCATGCGGCACGCAGCGCCCGACGGTCGAGAGGTCGGGGCCGATCGTCCCCCCCTGCCTCCCCACCTTATGGCAGGAGAGGCAGCCGAACCGGGCATCGGCGAAGACGTCGGCCCCGCGCACGGCATCGCCGTGCGCCTTGGCCTCCGCGAGCAGGCTCGACACCTGCTGGGATTGCTCGGGGTTGAGGGGCGGGACATCCGTGGGCGGAGCCGGGGCAGCCGCCTTGGCGCCCGGAGGCGCCGGCGGAACAGGAGTCCTCGGCTTCGGCGCGGGGCCGGCGGGCTTGCCGTCGAGCTGGGGCAGGAGCCAGTCGAGGCCGTCGAGGTTATCCTGCAGGCGCTCCTCGGCGTCGTCCATCGTGTGGCCTAGGATCCCGATGGGCCCCTTGTAGCCGCTCTTCTGGATGACCTTGAGGAGTTCGAGGTCGCGCGAACCCTGGCCCAAGGGGAGGATCTTGCGGCCGACCTTGTCGCCGCCCGGATCCGAACCGTTGAGGTTGAGCGAGAGCAGATGCGGCTTGATCTTCTCGAGGAGCGCGGGGAAGCGGTCGAGGTGGTCGTGGCCGTGGTGGAGGTTGTAGACGAGGCCGACGTTGTTGACCCCCTGCTCCTTCAGCTTGGCGATGATCTCGAGCTGATTCTCGGGCTCGCCGAACCAGCCGCCGTGGTTGTAGAGCGCGAGCTTGGAGCCGATCTTGTTCGCCTCGTCGGCGAGCGGCTTCAACTGCTTCGCGGCCTCATTCACCCTGCGCTCCTGCTCGGCGCCCGTCGCGAGGTCGGGCCCGAAGTCGAGGAGGACCCAGAGCTGCGTCGTGAGCTTGTGACGCTTGAGCAGGTCGAGGATGGTCCTCGTGTCGTTGTTCAGGACGCCGGGGGCCCAGAAAGCGTCGAGGGCGACTCCGTGACGCTTGAGGGCCTCGACCTCGGCGTCGAAGGTCGGGATGTGCTCGCCCCGCCAGTCGTAGGCGAAGTGCTTGAACCCGAGCTTCTGGAGCATCGCCGCGCGTTCCTCCGGCGCACGCTTCTTGGAGTCGAACGGGACGATGCACCAGGCGATGAGGTTATCGCGAGAGAAGAGGGCGTCGGCCGCCTTCGCGGGGAACCCGCACAGGATCGCCCCGCAGAGCAGCAGGGCCCCCAGGGCTAGCGAGCCGGGGGAACCCCCTTGCCGTCGCTGTCGCGGTAGAATCATCAGTGAACACCTCGGTGTCAAAGGGAGAGAGACCTCGCCTTGGGGGGTCCGGCGGCTGCGTTCGTGTGTGACCGAGAACGAGGGCGAGGTTCCCGCGCCGACCTCCGACATCCGGGCGATCCGGGCATCGATCGCCTCCGGGATGCGGGCGCGAGACTCGAGCCATTGTGCGCGGGACGGCCGGCGAGGCATAGGTGGGACCGGCCACCTTAGGGCATAACGTCGCGACCGTTAGGCCTCCGCTCACCGGTCGCGACACCAAGATCGGTCTCGGAGAAGCAACGGTTTGGAGCCGCTGACCTCTGGCTTCGAGAGATCCGTTGGCCCTACAATCTCCCCCATACGAGAGGCTAACCCCCGCCAGCATTGGCCCCTGCGAAGGCTTCCGCCGTCCTTGGTCGGATGGACGGCGTCGAATCGCCCCGGGCCTCGTTATCGAAAGTTCCACCCGATGCGCGAGCATGAGTTCCTCACCAACGCGGGGATCAAGCTGAATTTTGGGGCGTGCCCGGAGGGGCTGCCCCCGGTCGTCATGCTGCACGGCGTCACCAGGCGCTGGCAGGACTGGCTGACCCTGATCCCTTCGCTCGCCCCGCGCTGGCGGAGCGTCTCGCTCGACCTCCGCGGCCACGGCCGATCCGCCCGCGTGCCCGGCGGATACCGGGTGGCCGACTACGTCCCGGACGTGGTCGACTTCCTCAGGCGAGGGATCGGCGAGCCGGCGATCCTGATCGGGCACTCGCTGGGGGGGAACGTCGCCGCGGCGGTCGCCGCCGAGGCGCCAGAGCGGGTCAAGGCGTTGGTGCTCGAGGATCCGCCGCTCGAGGTCGCCGGGCCGATGCTGGCCGAGACCCCCTTCCCGGCCATGTTCCGGGTCTACCTCCGCCACGCGGGCTCGACCCGGCCGATCCCCGAGATCGTCGCCGAGCTCTCGGAGTCGCTCGTCCCGGCCCCCGGTCATGAGAACCTCGTCCGGCTCGGCGAGATCCGCGATGCCGTGGCCTTGCGGGTCATCGCGGCGGGGCTCAAGCAGCTCGCCCCGGAAGTCCTCGCGCCGCCGCTCGCCGGGCGCTGGCTCGACGGCTTCGATGTGTCGGCGATCCTCCACAAGATCAAATGCCCGACCCTCTTGATCCAGGCCGACGAGGCCGTCGGCGGGCTCCTGCCCGATGCCCTCGCCTCCAGGGCGAAGGGCCTGATCCGCGAGTGCCTCGCGATCAAGCTCCGGGGCATCGGCCACAACATCCACGGCAACGCGAGCGAGGCGATGGCGAGGCTGGTCGTGCCCTTCCTCGCCTCGCTCGATTGAGGAGAGGCCAGTCATGAA
This sequence comes from Singulisphaera chitinilytica, assembly GCF_049331405.1. Taxonomy (NCBI): domain Bacteria; kingdom Pseudomonadati; phylum Planctomycetota; class Planctomycetia; order Isosphaerales; family Isosphaeraceae; genus Singulisphaera; species Singulisphaera chitinilytica. The sequence continues at coordinate 1,042,281 of NZ_CP186274.1, read as the reverse complement.
GAACGCGCCAGGGACCACGCTCATCGGCAACGGTCAGATCTTCGACGGCACGGGCAAGGCGCCCGTGCCGGACGGCGTCGTGGTGGTCAAGGACGGCCTGATCGCCTACGCCGGCCCGGCACTCGGCGCCCCCGAGGTCCCGCCCGACGCCCGCCGGATCGACGCCAAGGGGGGGACGATCCTGCCGGGGCTGGTCGAGGCCCACTTCCACCCCACCTACTTCAACGTCGCCGAGCTGGCCGACCTCGACATCAAGTACCCTGTCGAGTACGTCACCCTGCTCGCGGCCTGCAACGCCAAGCTCGCGCTCGAGTGCGGCTATACGTCGGCCAGGAGCGGCGGGAGCCTGCACAACATCGACGTCTGGCTCAAGAAGGCGATCGAGAACGACCTGATCCCCGGCCCCCGGCTCGCCGCCAACGGCCGCGAGATCTGCGGCGCAGGCGGGCTCATGGACTGGAACTCCGAACACCTCAAGCTCGGCATGGAAGGCCTGATCCTCCTCATCAACGGCCGCGACGAGGCCCGCAAGGCCGTCCGCAAGCTCGTCAAGGACGGCGTCGAGTGGATCAAGACGTATCCCACCGGCGACGCCGCCGCGCCCGACTCGGCCGACCACCACACCCTCTGCATGACCTTCGATGAGATGGAGGCCGTCGTCGCCGAGGCTCACAATTACCACCGCAAGGTCACCGGCCACTGCCGGGCCAACCTCGGGATCAAGAACGCCCTCCGCGCGGGGTTCGACTGCCTCGAGCACGCCACGTTCATGGACCAGGAGGCCCTGGACCTGATGCTCGGGCGCGACGTCCCCTGCGTCCCCGCGCTCCAGTTCGAGTTCGCCAGCATCGAGAAGGGCCCCGGCTTCGGGATGCCGCAGAGGGTCGTCGACGGCCATCAGGAGACGCTCGACGGCGGCGCCGAGAGCGCCAGGATGATCCTCAAGGCCGGCGGCCGGGTCGGCATGGGGGGCGATTACGGCTTCGCCTGGAATCCGCACGGAGACTACGCCAAGGAGCTGACCTTCTTCGTCAAGTACGTCGGCTTCACCCCGCAAGAGACCCTCGTCTGCGCCACCAAGACCGGCGCCGAGATCATGGGCCGGAGCCACGAGTTCGGCACCCTCGAGCCCGGCAAGCTCGCCGACGTCCTGGTCGTCGACGGCGACGTCCTCGCCGACATCGCGATCATCGAGGACCGATCGAGGTTCGTCGCCGTGATGCAAGGAGGCTACGTCAAGGCGGGCCAGCTCGCGACGGTCAATCCCCTGGCTTGATTTTGTGTTGTCATAAGCAATTTCTGTTCGACGAATGGCCCTGGCGAGCAATCGGCAGGGCCTTCGGGCAGGAATCGCCGAGCGCTACGCCCTGGCTCGTCCGTCTCCTCGAAGCTGGCGGGTTGAGGCCCTCGCCCCTATCGGGACGTCAGCAGGCGATGCGCGGCCCCCGCGGCGAGCCCACCCGCGAGATACCAGCCGACCGTCATCACCGCCGTCTGCGTGGTCCGAGCCCCCGGCCGATGCCCGAGGCCCATCAGCGGCGGCAAGGTGGCCGCCCCTAATCCCGCGACAGCACCGAGCGCGGCTCCCCTCGCAATCGCCCCCGAGGGCTTCCCCAGCCCGACCAGCGCATAGAAGAGCGTATTGCTCACCATGTCGCCGGCGAGCGCCACGGCCTGCATTTCATCCCCGGCCGGCGGCTCGATCCCGACCGCCTCCATCCCCGAGGCGATCGCCCGACGCCCTAGGGTGTCCATCCTCGGCGCGTCGGAACGAATCCGACGCACCGACTCATGCACGAGCGTCAGGGCCGTTGCACCGGCCAGTCCGCTCAGCAGGGCGTTCGCCCAGCGTGTTCCACCGTCGGTCATCGCATTTGCCTCCGATCATGAGTCCCTTGGAATCTCATGATCGGAGACGCAAGTACCATGCCGCTATCGGGCCGACAAGAGGCACCGTTAACTCCAGATAGGAGCATATATCATGACAACAAAGCTCTAAACTCGTTAACCGTGTCCCCACGCTTGCCGATGCCTCGGCAAGCGTGGGGGTTTCGACACAACTTGCCTCAGCCGAGCGACCAACCCTTGCGATAGGGCAGGGTGATGAAGGCGTCGGCCTCGGGGGCGTTGGTGGCGCGCATGGCTTCGGCGTCCCACTCGAGCTTCTTGCCGACGCGGTAGGCGACGTTGCCTAGGTGATTGGCCTCGGTGAGCCAGCCAGAGTACTCGAAGTTGCAAGTGGTTGGGGCGCCGGTCTTGCAGGCGTGGATCCACTCGGCGTGATGGCCGATCGAATTGGGGATGGTCGGCGCGGGGGGCTTGAAGTCGGCGAACTTGTCCTCGGGCAAGAGCTTGTACTTGCCGTAGTCGGCCAGGAGCATCCCCTTGTCGCCGACGAAGAGGACGCCGCTGTCCCACTTGGGGATCTCGCCCTTGCGCCAGGGCTCGGGCTTCTCGGAACCTTGATACCAGCTCAGCTTGACCGGGGCGAGGTCGCCACGCGCGGCGTATTCGTACGTCGCCCGCATCGAGGCCGGGGCGAGTTCGGGATGGGGCGGCGGGCCGGCGGCCTCGATCGTCTTGGGGGCCTGGAGCTTGAGCGCCCAGAAGGGGAGGTCGATCCAGTGGCTGCCGAGGTCGCTCATCGTGCCGTTGCCGAAATCCCACCAGCGGTACCATTTGGGACCCGGCAAGTAGACCTTGTGATAGGGACGCGAGGGCATCGGGCCGATCCAGAGGTCCCAGTCGAGGCCGGAAGGAATCGGGGTCGAGCCCTCGGGCCGCTCAAGCACCGCGACGCTGTCGCCGTTGCGCACGGCTTCTTCGGGGCTCTGCCGCCCCCAGGCACGGCTGACCCAGACGTGAACCTCGCTCACCGAGCCGATAGCCCCCGACTGGACGAGTTCGACCACGCGACGATAGTTGTCGCCGGCGTGGATCTGGATCCCCATCTGGGTGGCGACCTTGGCCTTGTTGGCGGCGAGGCGGATCTTGCGGGCCTCGGAGACGGTGTGCGTCAGCGGCTTCTCGCAGTAGACGTGCTTGCCGAGCAGCAGGGCCGGCAGCGTGGCGAAGGCGTGGGTGTGCTCGGTGGTGCTGACGACGACCGCGTCGAAGTCCTTGGCGTGGTCGTAGAGCTTGCGGAAGTCCTGGAACTGGCGGGCCTTGGCGTGGATCGTGGCCGCTCGCGCGAGCGCCGGCTCGTTGACGTCGCAGAGAGCGACGATGTTGACGTTGTAGAGGGCGACGTTCTTCTCGGGCGAGACCGATTCGAGATTATCGCCTCCGCGTCCCCCGGTGCCGATCATGGCGAGGTTCAGCTTCTCGTTCAGGTTCCGCCCTCGCACGACGGCGGGGGCCGCGAACGCGCCGACGGCGGTGCCCGCCACGACCCTGGCGAATTGTCGGCGAGAGGTGCGTGGGGGGGTCATATCTTTGGTCGAAGAATCGCCGAGCGTCATGGGGTCAACTCCTGGGCCGGCCGATCCGACCCGATCCGACTACGTCGAGCTCCCGCGGCGGTCGCTCTCGCCTTCACATGATCTGAGGCGCGTACCCCCCTCGCAAGGGCCCATCCCCTCCGATATTGTCCCGCCCAGAGCCCCCTGGCTTCCTCATCGTTTGAAATTATCATTTGAATAGAAAAGAAACGGCGAGGGTCCTCGCCCGTTGCCCGAACCAATCGATGGGGTGAGCCATGAGAGTCGGCCTGCGCTTCGTCTCCGCGACCCTGATCCTGCCCGCCGTCCTCGTCGGATGCGTGACGATCTCCGAGGCGTGCACCGGGATCCGCTTGAAGACCAGGGATGGCGCGATCATCTACGGCAGGACGATGGAGTTCGCCGACCCGCTCAAGTCGCAGGTCCTGGTGATCCCGCGCGGCAAGGAGTATGTGGGCATCGCCCCCGGGAACCGCCCCGGCCTGCGCTGGACCGTGAAGTACGGGATCGTCGGCGCGAATGCCTACGGGTTCGACGAGATCGTCGACGGGATCAATGAGAAAGGCCTGGTCGCGGCCGCCTTCTACCACCCCGACTACGCCAAGTACCAGACGATCCGCAAGGAGGACGAGTCAAAGACCCTCGCCCCCTGGGAGTTCCCGACCTGGCTCCTGAGCTCGTTCGCGACGGTCGCCGAGGCGAAGCAGGCGGCCTCCTCCGTCAAGGTGGGCGCGACGACGATCCCCCCGGCCCTGCCGATCACGCCTCCCCTGCACTACATCCTACACGACGCGACGGGCGCGTGCGCGGTGATCGAATTCACCGATGGAGAGATGAGGATCTTCGACAACCCGCTCGGCGTGATCACCAACGCGCCGACGTTCGACTGGCACCTGACAAACCTGCGGAACTACGTGAACCTCTCGCCGACGAACGTCCCCCCCGTGGACGTCGCCGGGATCAAGCTCGGGCCGCTCGGCCAGGGCTCGGGATGGCTCGGCCTGCCCGGCGACTATACTCCCCCCTCCCGCTTCATCCGCGCGGTCGCCTTCAGTCAGGGCGCCGAGCCCGCCCCCACGGCCGAGGCGGGCGTCAACCTCGCCGCTCACATCCTCAACACATTCGACATCTTCGCCGGCGCCGTCCGCAGCAAGGATCCGAGCATCCCGTTCCTCGAGATCACCCAGTGGACCGTCTACGCCGACATCACGAACAAGTGCTTCTATTTCAAGACCTATGACGATCAACGCATCTCCAAGGTCGACCTCACCAAGCTCGACTTCGGCTCCGGCAAGGTCCTCTCCATCCCCATGGGCCAGAAGCCGACCTTCGACGACGTGACGGCCAAGGGCAAGCCCTCGAAGTAAGCCGGCCACTCCCTCCAACCGACCGCCACCCGGCAGCACGACCTCGACAACCGGAAATTCACATCAAATCCCCCGATGGCAAACAGCCATCGGGGGATTTTCCGTTTCACTCAGGCATGATCACCGCAAAGTCTTTCCCACAAGCAATTTTCGCCAAGTATTACACTCACGAATCGCCCTCCGTGATGACTTTTGTCATCAAATCACAGAGATTTTGGCAATTTACCTCAGTAATTTGGTCGACATTAAGGGCAATATCTTGACCAACACGGTCGCTTTAGTGACAATTCGACCGTCAATCATCCTACCGTCTCTTGGAAGAATCGGCAGAGGAAAGGTGAGGACAAAACGAGGGGTTTCCCCTTCCTCGTGCTCGTCGAGACGACTTTCCCCCCTGTCGGAGGAGTGGTTCGCCATGCAGGTTAAGTTGTCGGAGTCCCTGGTTGTGTCGACCGAAGGCCATGATCGTCGCGTCGCCGGACGCGGTGGATCCTCGGGTGTTCGTCCGTGCTGCGGTCGCTCGGGTTTCACGCTGATCGAGCTGCTGGTGGTGATCGCGATCATCGCCGTCTTGATCGCCCTGCTGCTGCCCGCCGTGCAGGCGGCCCGCGAGGCGGCCCGCCGGATCCAGTGCACGAACAACGTCAAGCAGCTCGGGCTCGCTTTGCACAACTACCATGGCGCCCACAACCGGTTCCCTTCCGGCTCGATCAAGGTGACGACCCCGGCCAACGTCGCGTTCCGGCAGCCGTTCCTGACGATGCTGCTGCCGTTCCTCGAGCAGGGGAACCTCTACAACAGCTACAACAACAACCTGAGCTTCCAGACCGACGCGAACAGCACGACGCGAGTGACGTACGTCAACTCGTTCCTCTGCCCGGATGACACCCCGGTGATGTTCACCAACAACGGCGGTGCCATCAACGACGTGAAGGGCAACTACGGCATCAACTGGGGCCAGGGCGGCTACGGCACGTCCCCCCTGCCCGCCCCGTTCGGCCTGAACTATGGCGCGACCATCGCCGAGATCACCGACGGCCTGAGCCAGACGTTCCTGATGTCGGAATTGAAGCAGACGCCCCACCCGACGGGCCAGCCGGTCGGCACGGTCGACCGCCGGGGCCGGATCTGGAGCGACCAGGATTCTTCGCACCAGATCTCGACCTTCCTCACCCCCAACAGCCCCGCGCCCGACTACGGCACCTGCTGGGCCTTCCCCAACCTCAAGGCCCCGTGCAACCGCGACACCAACTCCGGCAACAACTCGTACATCGCCACGAGGAGCTTCCACCCCGGCGGCGTGAACCTGCTGCTCGGCGACGGCTCGGTCCGGTTCATCAAGGATTCGATCAACCCCGCGAATTGGAACGCCCTGAGCAGCAAGTCGGGCGGCGAAGTCCTCAGCGGAGACGCATTCTAATGTGGAACACAGGATTGAAGCTGAGTGGACTGAACGAGTTCTTCCGCACCCTCCGGCCGGCATCGGCCGCCGCGGCCCTGGCGCTCCTGAGCGTCGGCTGCGGCGGGGGCGACGGCTCGAGGCTTCCGGTCTCCGGCAACGTGGTCATCGACCAGAAGCCGCTCGAGACGGGCTCGATCACGTTCCTGCCCGAGGGCGAAGGGGCCCCCGCGGTCGGCGAGATCGTCGACGGAAAGTATGAGATTGGCGCCGACGGCGGCCCCCAGCCCGGTGCTTACAAGGTCGTCATCCTCTCCTCGAAGTCGACCGGGAAGCAGGTGCCCAGCCTCGATGACCCGTCCGTCATGATCGACGAGGTCGTGAACATCGTCCCGACGCGCTACAACGTCCAGACGACGCTCCGCGCCGAGGTCAAGCGAGAAGGGAACAACCAGTTCCCGTTCGAGTTGACCTCGCTCAAGGAGACGGCCAAGGGCAAGGGCAAAGCCAGGTCACGCCGGAGCTGAGATTTCCCCCCCGAGCTTGCGGCCGCCCCGGGCGGGGACGTCGCTCCTCAAGGGGGTCTCGAGACGCGACAGCCGACTTCCAACATGCGCAGAGGGGTATTTCTCCGATGATCCGTTCGCGACTCTCGGACGGCCTGCGGCTGGCGATTGCGGGAGCAATCGCCGCCCTGCTGTCCGCCCCGGTGCTGGCGGCCGATGCGCCAGCAGGCGAGAAGGCCCAGGACGCGGCCAAGCGGCCGAACGTGCTCTTCCTCGCCCTGGACGACCTCAACGACTGGACGGGGTTCCTCGGCGGCCATCCGGGCACGCTCACGCCGAACATGGACCGGCTCGCCAGGCGAGGTGTGGTCTTCAACAAGGCCTACTGCTCGGCGCCGCTCTGCAACCCGTCCCGCGCCAGCCTCTTGACGGGCCTGCGGCCCTCGACCACCGGGGTCTACCAGAACAACCAGCCCTGGCGCCCCGTGCTGAAGGACGCCGTGACCCTGCCGCAGCATTTCATGGCGGCCGGCTATCACGTCGTGGGCGGCGGCAAGATCTTCCACAACGCCTACAACGACCCGCAGTCGTGGCACCAGTGGTATCGGGAGAAGGCCAACCCGCACCCGGCCAAGACGCCCGTCAACGGCATCCCGAACACCGCCCACTTCGACTGGGGCCCGCTCGACGTCCCCGACGAGGAGATGGGGGACACCAAGGTCGTCAACTGGGCGATCGACTACCTCAAGAAGCGGCCCGAGGATAAGCCCTACTTCCTGGCGGTCGGCCTGATCAAGCCCCACCTCCCCTGGTACGTCCCCAGGAAGTACTTCGACCTCCACCCGCTCTCGGAGATCAAGCTCCCCGAGACCAGGGCGGACGACCTCGACGACATCCCGGCCGCGGGCCTCGCGATGGCCAAGCGCGACAAGGATCATCGCCAGGTGGTCGAGCATCACCAGTGGGAGAAGGCCGTCCAGGCCTACCTCGCGAGCATCTCGTTCGCCGACGCCCAGATCGGCCGCCTGCTCGACGCCCTCGACGCCACGCCCGACGGCAAGGAAACCATCATCGTCCTCTGGGGCGATCACGGCTGGCACCTCGGCCAGAAGGAACACTGGCGCAAGTTCGCCCTCTGGGAAGAGGCCACGCGGACCTCGCTCATCGTCATCGCTCCGGGCAAGACCCACGCCGGGACCCGCTCCGACCGCACGATCACACTCCTCGACCTCTACCCGACCCTGGTCGAGCTCTGCGGCCTCCCGCCCAAGTCGGGGCTCGAGGGGAACAGCATCGTCCCCTTGCTCGAAGACCCGGCCGCGACCTGGGATCACCCCGCCGTGACAACCTTCGGGCGTAACAACCACGCGGTCCGCAACGAGCGCTGGCGTTATATCCGCTACGCCGACGGCACCGAGGAGTTGTACGACCACGACGCGGATCCGAAGGAGTATGAGAACCTCGCCAAGGATCCGAAGTCGAAGGAAATCATCGCGACCCTCAAGCGTTCGCTCCCCGAGCAGAACGCCGCCGAGGCCCCCACCCAGCGCGAGCAATAAGCCTCGCACCTTGTGAGCCGCTCACAACAGAGAGGCCGTCCCCGCGACCTTCGCGGGGACGGCCTCATTTCGTTGGTACCGGGGCTCGACAAGGTGTGGCCCGAGCCCCCCTCGCCCGTTAAGATCCTACTCCGAAGGGTGTCAATACATCGGACCTGTCACGCTTGAAAGCGCGAAGCCCGGTCCGCGCCCCTCTTCCATCGCATCAACCGACAATACACATGTCCCGGCGAGAGATCCGAACCATGCCCTATCGTTGGACGATCGCGGCCTCGATCCTCCTCGTGACCCTCTCGGCGCAGTTGCAGGCCGCGGAGGAGTACCAGCCGCTCTTCAACGGCAAGGACCTGGAAGGCTGGGTCGCCGAGGGAGTGACCCAGCGCGAGCAGGACGGCGCGAAGCAGCCGGTCTGGACCGTGAAGGACGGGGCCATCTACTGCCAGGGGCAAGGCTTCGGGTTCCTCCGCTACGATCGCCGCGAATTCAGCGACTTCGAGTTCCACCTCGAGTTCCGCATGGCCCCCGGCTGCAACAGCGGCCTCGGCATCCGGACCCGCAACTTCGAGCCGGATAAATCCAGGGCGACGCGGCCTTCCTTCTATAGCTACGAGATCCAGCTCATGGACGACGCGGGCAAGGCCCCGACCGCGCACAGCACGGGCTCGCTCTACCGCTACGTCGCCCCCAAGGAGAACTCGATCAAGCCGGCACGCGAATGGAATCAGATCGACATCGCCTGCAAGGGGTCGCGGATCAAGATCACGCTCAACGGCGTGGAAATCATCGACGTCGACCAGTCCGAGATCGCCGCCCTCAAGGATAAGCCGCTCAAGGGCTACGTCTGCCTCCAGAACCACGGCGGCACGATCGAGTTCCGCGACATTCGCATCCGCGCCCTGGATTCATCCAAATAACCTTGGACGCCGATTCGGAAAGGCGACAGACTCCCGCAAACTCGCCCGCAATCCGTAAATTCCTCGCGAACACCTCAAGTCTTCCATCCTCCGAATCCGATCGTGAATGATGACGGGCCCGAAGGGGCGGACAGCCTCGGGCCGGGCCCGTCGGCGATCCTTCGGTACGCGGCCATCCCCACTGGCTCCGCGCATCGAAGATCGGTCGGAGCGTTCTGAACTCCACCCATTGATCCTCGCCCCACGACGCTCATGCCACTCCGAGATGGCCTTGCCCCACCACCGACTGTCGGTATTGCTGCGCGCGTTTCGCGTGACGCTGCCACGCGAAGGGCGACCAAGAACCACCTCTGCTGTCGTGCAAGGACGCGAAGGGAGGCTGCCCCATGAGCAGCCTCGTGATCAAGGCGGTCTTCCTCGTGCTATTCACGCACGGGACCCGCTGGCTGGGCCGGAGGCTCGGCCCTCGGCGAGGGGGCCTGCTCCTGGGCCTCCCGAGTTCCACGGCCCTCGTTCTCGTGACCTGCGGCCACGAGCGCGGGATCGATGACTCCGCGGAGATGGCCGAGGCCAGCCTGCTCGGCCTCGTCGGCGCGGTGGTTTTGCCATTCGCGTATGCCCGGGTGCTCGGCTTCGGGTGGCGTCTTCCGGAAGCGGCCGTCGCCGCCGTGGGTGCTTATGTCGCGGTGGCCTGGGGGTTCAGCCTCCTGCCGCCGCCGGGGGCACTCGCCTGCCTCGCGATCGCCGTCGGGGCCGTCGCGACGGCCTGTCATGCCTCGAAACGATTGCCGATGGCCCTGGCAGGCCCAGCCTCGGCCGCACCTTCGCGATTCCGCTGCCTGGCCTTGCGGACGATCGTGCCGGTCGCCTACCTCGTCGCCGTCGAGACCTTGCGGGACTCGTGCGGACCGAGGTGGGCCGGCCTGATCAGTCCCTTCCCGGGCATGACCCTGGCCATCCTCGTCGTCACGCACCTGGAAGGAGGCGAGGCGGAGGCCACCCGCATGGCCAGGGCGCTCCCGCCGGGCAGTTGGGGGATGATCGCCTTCCTCGCCGTCTTCCGGTTGAGTAGTCCTCATGTCGGCCTGGCCTGGGCCACGCTCGGCGGCTACTTGCTGGCGAGCGTCGCCTTGTTGAGTCTCGGCTGGAGCCGGTCGGGAGCCTGGCTCCTGCTCCGCAGGAACTGGGATCGTTGGGCGTCGACTTACGCAATGGGGCGGATGAGGGAGGAGCCGCCAGGCCCATTGAGGATCCGGAGGCCCAGGGCCGGTCGTCGATTATCGCCGCTCGTCGAGCCCGTCGGGCTCTGACCATTCGAAACGAAGACGCCCCGACTTGGCTACCGCCGGGCCGGGGCGTTTCGTTGGTTTCGAAGGGAGGCTCAGGCCAGGAGCGCCTGGATGACCTTGGCCGGCTCGACGCCCGTCAGCTTCTGGTCGAGCCCCTGGAAGCGGAAGGTGAACCGCTCGTGGTCGAAGCCCAGGAGTTGCAGGACGGTCGCGTGGAAGTCGTGGATGTGGACCGGGTCTTTCACGATGTTGTACGAGAAGTCGTCGGTCTCGCCGTAGACGGTGCCGGCCTTGGAGCCGCCGCCTGCCATCCACATGGTGAAGCAGCGCGGGTGGTGGTCGCGGCCGTAGTTATCCTTGCTCAGCCCGCCCTGCGAGTAGATCGTCCGGCCGAACTCGCCCCCCCAGATGACGAGGGTCTCGTCATAGAGCCCGCGCTGCTTGAGGTCCTGGATCAGGCCCCAGCAGGCCTGGTCCACGTCCCTGCACTGGTCCGGGAGGCGGCCCGAGACGTTGCCGTGCGTGTCCCAGTTGTTGTGATAGATCTGCACGAAGCGGACGCCTCGCTCGACCATCCGCCGGGCCAGCAAGGCCGTGTGGGCGAACGAGCCGGGCTTCTTGGCCTCGTCCCCGTAGAGCTTGTAGGTCGACTCGGGCTCGTTGACGACGGCCGTCAGCTCGGGGACGCTCGACTGCATCCGGAAGGCCAGCTCGTACTGCTGGATCCGGGTGTGCGTCTCGGGGTCGCCGGCCGCGCGGTACGTCATCTCATTCATGGCCTTGAGGCCGTCGAGGGTCCGGCGCCGGACCTCGGAGGTGACGCCCTTGGGGTTATTGATATAAAGGATCGGGTCGCCCCCCGTGCGGAAGGAGACGCCCGCATGCTCGCCGGGGAGGTAGCCCGACGACCAGAGCCTGGCCGAGATCGCCTGGACCTGCTCGGTGTTCGACGGCTTGGCCACCAGGACGACGAACGTCGGCAGGTTGTCATTCTCCGAGCCCAGGCCGTACGAGACCCACGAGCCGAGGCAAGGACGCCCCGTCACCTGGTTACCCGTCTGCATGTAGGTGATGGCCGGCTCGTGGTTGATGGCGTCGGTGTTCATGCTCCGGATGAAGCACATGTCATCGACCATCTTCGCCGTGTGGGGCAGCAGCTCCGTGACCCACATGCCGCTCTGGCCGTGCTGCTGGAACTTGTACTTCGACGGGGCGATCGGGAACCGGGTCTGCCCCGAGGTCATCGTCGTCAGACGCTGGCCTTTGCGGACGGAGTCGGGCAGGTCCTTGTCGTACCACTCCGCCATCTTCGGCTTGTAGTCATAGAGGTCGAGCTGCGAGGGGCCGCCGACCATGTGCAGGTAGATGACGTGCTTGGCCTTGGCCGGGAAGTGGGGCAGGCCGGCCGGCACCGAGGGTGAGGCCTGGGCCGACTTCCCCAGCTTGTCCCCCAGCAAGGAGCTGAGCGCCGCCCAGCCGACCGCGTTCGAACCCCTGCTGAAGAACTGCCTGCGCGTCTCGTTCTGGATCCACTCGTGCAAGAGGCTCATGTCCCGATCTCCCGGATATCTGGCTCGGTGTCGACCGTGAATGTCTCGGGCGGAGGGGACGACCAGGCGCCGTCCCCTCCGACAAGGGTTGCTTACTTGTTGAGGACCTCGTCGAGGTTCATCAACTCGTTCGCCAGCATCGTCCATGCGGCCAGCAGGGAGGGGTCGAGGGACGCATCCGGCTTCGACTCGCCCTCGGTCAACAGCGCCTTGGCGTCGTCGGGATGGGCCTTGTAGTGGGCCAGGAGGTCATTCAGCGACGCGTCCACGATCGGCTTCTCTTCGGGCTTGAGCGATCGGGAGAGCAGGCGTCTGGCCATGTACTCGACGGGCCCCGCCGGGGCGGCCCCGCCCTCCTTCAAGGCCCGCTGCGCCAGGTTCCTCGCGGCCTCGACGAACTGCGGGTCGTTCAAGGTCACGAGGGCCTGGAGCGGCGTGTTCGTCCGCTCGCGCCTGACGGTGCAGGACTCGCGGCTCGGGGCGTTGAAGATGTCCATCGACGCCGGCGGGGCGCTCCGTTTCCAGAACGTGTAGAGGCTGCGACGATAGAGGCTCTCGCCGCTGTCGCGGCGATAGTCGCGGGTGTCGCTGCCGATCATCGCGACGGCCTCCCAGACTCCGTCGGGTTGGTACGGCTTCACGCTCGGCCCGCCGAGCTTCTCGGCCAGGAGGCCGCTCGTCGAGAGGGCGTAGTCGCGGACCATCTCGGCGTCCATCCGGAACCGAGGGCCCCGGGAGAGCAGCTTGTTCGCGGGGTCCTTCGCGAGCTTCTCGGGGGTCGTCAAGGCAGCCTGGCGGTAGGTCGCCGAGGTCACGAGCATCTTGTAGAACTTCTTCAGGTCCCAGCCCGACTCGCGGAGCTCGACGGCCATCCAGTCAAGCAGCTCGGGATGCGAGGGGAGTTCGCCGGTGATGCCGAAGTCGCCGGCCGTCCGCACGATCCCGGCGCCGAAGACTTCCAGCCAGATCCGGTTCACCGTGACGCGGGTGGTCAGCGGGTTCTCGGGGCGGAGGAGCCACTGGGCAAAGCCGAGCCGGTTGCGCGGCAGGTCGTCGGGCATGGCGGGGAGAGCCGCCGGGGTGCTGGGCGTGACCTTGTCGCGCCGCTTGTCGTAGTCGCCCCGGTGCAGGACGAACGCCATCGCGGAGTCCGCTTTCTCCTGCATGACGTGGGCGACGGTCGCTTTCGTCTTGATCGCGGCCTGTTCTTGCTCGAGCGCGGCGACCTTGGCGTTGGCCTCGGCATAGGGCTTGTCGAAGCCCGTGAGCCAGTACTGGAAGAGCTCGGCCTTCTCCGGCTCGGCCCGCTGCGCGGCGGCCTTGCCGAGGAGCCAGGAGATCCGCGTCAGCTTCGCCAGGCGGTCGACGTCGGGGGCCGGCAGCACCTTGCCGTAGATCCGGAGGTCTTCCAGCGAGATGTCGTCGAGCCTGGACGACGTATGCCGCTGGGCGAGCTTGAGGGGGATCTTGGTCTCGATCGTGCTCTTGAGGGCGTCGGCCTCGACGGTCTTTTCCTGGAGCTGGCCGTTGATGTAGATCGAGACCCCCGCCGCCTTGCCCGAGCCGTCATACGTGATGAAGAGGTGGTACCACTCGTTCGGCTTGAGCTGCTGCTTGTTGGCGACGACCTTGAGGGCGTCGTCCGGCCAGCGGTGGATGATGTGGGCGCCGACCCGGTTGTCCTGGATCCAGAGGTCCCAGCCGCGGAAGTCGTGCTGGTCGTCCATCCTCGCGAAGATGGCGCCCGACATCCCTGGCCGGGGGACCTTGACCCAGGCCCCGTACGAGAACGGCTGGCCCTTATCGAAGTCGCCGGGCTCGGCCACTTCCGCGAGGCTCCTGGTCTGGGCCTTGAAGGCCGAGGCCCCGACGTAGCCGGGCTCCCAGGCGGCCGAGGCCAGCGCGACGGTCTGGGGTTTGCCGTCGACCGTGAGGTTCAGGGCGTCGCCCGAGCCTTCGCTGAGCCTAGCGTGGAGCTTCAGGCCGTCGCCGGGGATCGTCCCCTCGATCGCATGCGGATCGGTCTGGGCGAGCCACTTGTCGAAGTCGGCCGTCGCGGCCTTCTTGCGGTCCTCGGCCCCCTTCTTAGCCTCGGCGATCAGGCCGCCGAGCGCGTCCCAGCGGGGGCGGTCTTCTTCCTTCGGGACCATCACGACCGGCGGCGTGTCCTTGATGTTGCCGTCCATCGCGGCCTGGGTCGTGTTATTGAAGAACGCCGCCATCGCATAGAATTCCTTCTGCGAGAGCGGGTCGAACTTGTGGTCGTGGCAGACGGCGCATCCGGCCGTCAAACCGAGGAAGACCTGCGAGGTCGTCTCGGTGCGGTCGCGGGTGTAGAGCACGAGGTATTCCTCGTCGATCGCGCCGCCTTCGCTCGTCGTGATGTTGCAGCGGTTGAAGCCCGAGGCGATCCTCTGGTCGAGGGTGGCGTTCGGGAGCAGGTCGCCGGCGAGCTGCTCGATCGTGAACCTGTCGAACGGCAGGTTGCGGTTGAAGGCCCCGATCACCCAGTTGCGATAAATCCAGTTCTCTCGATAGTTGTCGATGTGGATGCCGTGCGTGTCGCCGTAGCGGGCGGCGTCCAGCCAGTAGCGGGCGCGGTGCTCTCCCCATCGCGACGACTTCATCAGCGAGTCGACATACTTCTCGTAGTAGTCGAGCGAGGTGTCGGTGGCGAAGGCCTCGACCTGCGCGGGCTCGGGGGGCAGCCCGGTGAGGTCCAGGCTCAGGCGCCTGGCCAGCGTGCGGCGGTCGGCCTCGGGCGCCGGGGCGAGGCCGTTGGCCTCGAGCTTCGCCAGGATGAAGCGGTCGACCGCGTTCCGGCTCCACGCCTGATTCTTGACGGCGGGGATCTCCGGCTTCTTCGGCGCGACGAGGGACCAGTGCGGCTGGTACTCGGCCCCGGAGGCCACCCAGCGTTTGAGGAGTTGCTTCTGCTCCTCGGTGAGTTCCTTCTTGATCGCCGGCGGCGGCATCAGCTCGTCCGCCTCGTGCGTGAAGATGCGGGCGATCAGCTCGCTCGCGTCCGGGTCGCCCGGCACGATCGCCTTGGACTCGACGGCCGCGTCGCGCTTGTCGAGGCGGAGGTCGGCCTTGCGGCTGGCGCTGTCGGGCCCGTGACAGCGGAAGCAGGTCTCCGACAAGATCGGCCTGATATCGCGGTTATATTCGATCGGCTCCTCGCCGAACGCGCCCCCGGGCCACAGGCCGAGGACCGACAACACCGGTACTATCCAGGTTGGAAGTCGCCTCTTCATTGACTGACCCTCTTCCATGTCGGACGGCGAGACTAGGCTTGGCGGGACGACTCCTCCAACTCGCGATGGCCGGAGGAGTTATCGCTCTAGGCAGGATGGATCGACCCTGATTATAACCGGACTCCCCCCCGGGGGGAATCATCCAGCAAATGGGGCAGACATTTCGAACCAATGCCAGGAGTCGATGCACGCCCCCTTGCGAGCGACGAGGTAGCCCGGCATAGCCTCCCGGGTCTGCACCCAAAAGCGCAGACATTCCATCGACGGTCCGGGCTCAAGCCCGAATGGTCGGCCTCTCATCCCCGCGTCGAAAGGGCCGATCTTAGCGGTCCCCGGATCACTCCCGATCGTCGGCATCGACCGCCCGCGGACGCCCCGGCCGGGTGGCCGAGAGCCGTCCTCCGTGAATGCCTTAAAACGGGAGCCCGCCTAGTGGTCCGACCATTAATTCGTAAAAACTCCTGTCCAGGTTTCCTGGACCTTATTCTTTGACATACGCAACTTCGCGTCCTAGGGTTCATTAACCCCATACGACAAGTATCGAACCGAGGAAGGTCCGCGAGCGTGCCTGGCGGCACGAGGGCTCTATGTTGCGTCGGTGCAACGCCCTAATTGCGGACGCGAAACCGATTGCCCATCCGGGAATTCGAACGATTCATGGGTGCTTGATATCCCGAAATTGCCCTGGATCTCGGGGATTTCCGACTCTCGGGCGGGCCATTCCGAACCGTAAGATCTTCTACAACCGAGCGTGAGTTGATTCCACCGCCGACACGAGGGCCAGGAGGGTCGAATCGGCAGGTTGCCCCATAATCGCCAGGTTCGAGACCGTGCATCGATGTCGCCATTTGCCAGCCTTCGGCGGATGATCGACATCTCGATTTGTTCACGGGCATTCGACTCGATCCGACTCCTCCGGGTCCCGAACGGACAGTCGGTCGGCAGCCTAAATAAGTCTCCGTCGCTACTCTTCTAATATCAATGAAAACGCGAAACTCGTCGTGTTATATCGGCAAGAATTCCTTCCGCAAATCGGCGGGAGGTCGTATCCTTGATTGCCATCGTTTTCGGGCGATCCGGCCCTGAGACATCCCAACCGATGTAGCGACGCGGCTACCGGTATCGAAACTCGCCCCCCTCGGGACGGCCGTCACGCCCGTCACTCCGGGGGAGAAACGACTTCGGGCGCGGTCCGTCGACTGGATCGCGGAGCTCCAACGATTCGCGGTTGGAATGAAGTGAATCGAACATGACACCGCTCGCCGGGATCCTCGAGAACCTCTTCACCTTTGGCGGCACCATCCCGACCTGGCAATCGGCCCACTGGCCGGATTGGCTGATCTGGGAGCACCAGATCGGCCACGCGATGGTCTGGGCCGCCTTCATGGCGATCCCGGCCACCCTCTGGAGCCTCGGCTTCAAGCGTCCGAACTTCGTGCGGAACCCGAGGCTGGTCCGCGCCTTCGCGATGATCATCGCCCTCAGCGGCTTCGCCCACCTGCTGGATCTCATCGGCTTCTACTACCCCCTGCACTGGATCTCGGGGCACATCCTGATCCTCACCGGGGTCACGGCCTGGAGCGTGCTCTGGTCCCTGCTCCGAGCCTGGCCCGACCTGGTCGCATTGAAAGGGCCGAACGAGCTCGAGGCCGAGGTCGCCGCCCGGACTCTGGAGCTGCGCGACGCCCTGGCGGAGTTGCAGGCGCTGGTCGACTGCATCCCCAACGTCGTCTGGACCGCCCGCGCCGACGGCACGCTCGAGTCGAACAACCGCCGCTGGAACGAGGCCTCCTGGGGGTCGAATACCGGCACCAGGCTCTCCTGGGATGCGACGGTCCACCCCGATGACCTCTCGGGGACCCGCGAGGCCTGGTCCCTCGCCGTCCGCAACGGGCATGACTACGAGCACAAGAAACGCCTCCGGACCAGCAGTTCGAGGCCGTATCGCTGGCACCTCTGCCGCGCCCTGCCCCTCCGCGACGAGTCGGGCGCC
Organism: Singulisphaera chitinilytica; assembly: GCF_049331405.1. NCBI lineage: Bacteria > Pseudomonadati > Planctomycetota > Planctomycetia > Isosphaerales > Isosphaeraceae > Singulisphaera > Singulisphaera chitinilytica. Next base: position 1,025,007 of record NZ_CP186274.1, on the reverse strand, counting down.
ATCGTGAAGTGGTTCGGCACCGCGACCGACATCGAGGACCAGGTCCGGGCCGAGGAGGAGCTACGCCGGAGCGAGGCCCAGCTCGAGGACAAGGTCCGCGAGCGGACCGAGGAACTCGCCCGGATCAACGAGTCGCTCCAGTCCGAGATCGTCGAGCGCCGCATCTTCGAGGCGAGGCAGGCGGTCGAGCTGGCCGTCTCCGGGATCCTGATGGAGACGAGTTCGCTGGAGGCGGCCCTGCCGAAGCTCCTCAAGGCGATCGGCACCGGCTTCGGGCTGAAGACCGGCGAATACTGGGGCGTCGACGCCGACTCGAGCTTGCTCACGCGCAGGCTCGTCTGGCGCGGCCCCGGCGCGTCCGACTCGAATGCTGCCGGGGACACGGGGCTCGGGTCGACCTCTCCCGAGACTTCCGGCGCCAGGCGCGAGGCCCTCGCCCAGGTGATCAGCGAGAGCGGCCGCCCTTGCTGGGCAGGGTCGGACCATACCCCCGAGGGCTCCCGGGGCGGGCCGGCGGTCATCGAAGGGGATGACGGGTGCGTCGGCTTCGGCCTGCCGATCGTCGGCGAGAGCAAGAAGCTCGGGGCCCTGACCTTCTGGGCGATCGACAACCGACTGGCCAGCACCTCGCTGATCGAGAGCCTTGAGATCCTCGGCCTCGAGATCGCGATGTTCATCGAGCGACGCGCCGCCGAGCAGAAGCTCCGGGACAGCGAGCAGCGTTTCCGGGGGATCTTCGACCACACCTTCCAGTTCGTCGGCCTGACCACCCCCGACGGGCGCGTGATCGAGGCCAACGACACCGCACTGAAGTTCGCCGGCGTGAGGCGCGACGATATCGTCGACGTCCCCTGCTGGGAAACGCCCTGGGTCCCCTCGGAGGCCGGCCGGGGCCGGCTGAAGGAGGCCATCAAGCGGGCGGCGGCCGGTCAGTTCGTGCGCTACGAGGGTTCGTTCAAGGGCCTCAACGGCCAGCTCATCCCCATCGACTTCTCCGTCACCCCTTTGAAGGACGAGTCGGGCGAGGTCTCGATGCTGATCCTCGAGGGCCGCGACACGACTCTGCAGCGGCAGGCGGCCGAGGCCCTTCGCCAGAGCGAGGAGAGGTTCCGCGGGGCCTTCGACGCGGCCGCGATCGGCATGGCCCTGGTCGGCACCGGCGGGCAATTCCTCCAGGTCAACCGCTCCCTCTGCGAGATGCTCGGCTACTCCGAAGCGGAGCTGACCGCGACGAGCTTCCAGGCGATCACGGTCCCCGAGGACCTCGACGCCGACCTCAACGAGCTCCAGCGGACCCTCGCCGGCGAGATCACCTCCTATCGGATCGACAAGCGTTATTTCCACAGGGATGGCCGCATCATCTGGATCACCCTCAACGTCTCGCTCCTGCGTGACGACGAAGGGCGTCCCCTCTACTTCGTCTCTCAGATCCAGGACATCACCCGCCGCAAGCAGGCCGAGGAGGCCCAGCGCCTCAGCGAGTCGACGATCCGGAGCCTCTTCGACGGCTCCCCCCTGATGATGGGCATCGTCGAGCTCCACGACGACGACATCTTCCACATCACCGGCAACGCGGCCTCCGACGCGAGGATGCGCCAGTACGGCGCGGAGCCGGGCCGCGGCTATTATCTCAAGGACACCCCCGCCCCCGAGCCCCTGCGGCTCGAGTGGATGTCCCGGTACCGCGAATGCGCAAGCACCGGCCAGCCCGTCCGGTTCGAGTACGGGATGACGGTCCCCCCCCTGAACAAGACCCACTGGGTCTCGGCGACCGCCTGCCCCATCGGCGACATGACCGGACCGAGGCCGCGGTTCTCTTACGTCGCTGAGGACGTGACCGAACGCAAGGCGGTCGAGCAATCCCAGTCACGCCTCAACGCCATCCTCGAGGCGACCTCCGACGTCGTGACGATGACCGACGCCCTGGGGCGCATCCTCTACCTCAACCGGGCCGCCCGCGAATTGCTCGGCGTCGGACCGGATGAGGACATGCGCAACAAATTCATGCAAACATTCCACCCCCAGTGGATGCTCCAGAAGATCGAGCTGGAGGCGATCCCGACGGCCCTCCGCGACGGGCTCTGGCGAGGGGAGTCGGTCTTCCGCACCCGGGACAACCGGGAGGTCTTCACGTCGCAGGTGATGATCGTCCACAAGTCGCCCCAGGGGACGATCGACTACATCTCGACGGTCGCGCGCGACATCACCGAGGAGCGCGAGGCGGAGAGGGCCCTGCGCGAGGTCCGCGACCAGGCGCTGGCGGCCACCAAGGCCAAGAGCACGTTCCTGGCGAACATGAGCCACGAGATCCGCACGCCCATGAACGCGATCGTGGGCATGGCCGAGCTGCTCCTCGACTCCAAGCTCGACGAGCAGCAGTACGACTACGCGACCACGATCCGCAGCGGCGCGGATGCGATGCTCGAGATCGTCAACGACATCCTCGACCTCTCGAAGATCGAGGCGAACAAGATGGCGATCGAGACGGTCGAATTCAACCTCGGCGACCTCGTCGAGGAGGTCGCCGACCTGATGGCCCCCAGGGCCCACCAGAAGGGCCTGCAGCTCAGTTGCCTCGTCGCGCCCGAGTTGCCCGAGACCCTCATGGGCGACCCTCACCGGATCCGGCAGATCCTCACGAACCTCGTCGGCAACGCCGTCAAGTTCACCGAGATCGGCGAGGTCACGATCGAGGTCGAGCGCGTCCGGATCTACCCCGAGACGGTCGACTTCCGGGTCTCGGTCCACGACACCGGCATCGGCATCCCGCTCGAGAAGCAGGACGTGGTCTTCGAGAGCTTCACCCAGGCGGACGGCGGCACCACGCGTCGGCATGGCGGCACGGGCCTCGGGCTGACGATCTGCCGGCAACTGGCGAGGCTCATGGCCGGCACGATCGACCTCAAGAGCGAGCCGGGGGTCGGCAGCACCTTCACCGTCGACCTCTGCCTGGCGAAGGGGACGGGCACCGACTCCGACGAGGCCAGCCGGCGATCCCGCAAGGTCGACAAGGTGCTCCGGGCCCTCGTGGTCGACACCAACGGCATGAACCGCCGCGTGGTCCGCGAGTACCTCCACAGCTTCGGCTGCCGGACCATGGAGGCCGGCTCGGCGAGGCAGGCGCTCTCGATCCTGCGCGAGGCCCCGGGCGACCGGCCGTTCGACGCCGTCTTCCTCGACTCGCGGATGCCCGAGGTGGACGGACATCAGTTCGCCCGCACGATCCGGCTCGAGGCCGGGATGGGCGACCTGCCGCTCGTCCTCATGAGCCCGAACACGCCGAGCGAGCCGAAGCTTGCCCTCGAGGCGGATACCTTCACCGCGAGGATCTTCAAGCCGATCCGGCGATCGCAGCTGCTCAACGTCCTCGGCGACATCCTCGAGCAACGCGAGTCGTCGCTCGCAGCGCGCCGGCCGACCCAGGTCGCCGCGACCGTCGTCCCCGAAGGGGGGCTCGGCCTGCAAGTCCTCGTCGCCGACGACCACCCGACGAATCGCAAGGTCGCCGTCCGGATGCTCCAGTCCCTCGGCTGCACCGCCGACACCGTCTGCGACGGCCACGCCGCGGTCGAAGCGATCCATCGCCGGACTTACGACGTAGTGTTGATGGATCTGCAGATGCCCGGCATGGACGGGCTCGCCGCCACCGCCGAGGTCCGCCGCCGCGAGCGCGGCACCGGGCGTCGCACGCCCATACTGGCGATGACGGCACACGCCATGCAAGGCGATCGCGAGCGTTGCCTCGAAGCCGGGATGGACGGGTATATTTCCAAGCCGGTCCGCCACAAAGACCTTCGCAAGGGGCTGGAAAGTTGCGTGATCAAGCTCGCCGCGCCGGAGGCCGAAGCCCCCGAGGAAGACGCCGAGAATCGGCCCGATCCGATGCCGTTCCGCTGGTCCGCCCTCGTCGAGCAATTCGACGGGGACTTCGAGTTCGCCTGCACGCTGGCCGACTCGATCCTGACGACCACGCCGGGCTCGCTGGACGAGATCAGGGCCGCCATCGCCGAGCGTGATCCCCGGCGCCTCGAGGCCGCCGCCCACGGGCTCAAGGGGAACTGCTTGACCATCGGTGCAAACTCACTGGGCGTGGCCCTGCACGAAATCGAGCTCGCCGGCCATCGGGGAGACATCGACTCCGCGGTCTCGCCGCTCGAGAGGGTCGAGTCGCTCTGGGATGAGTTGAAGAGTCAGCTCCGGGACGGGACGCAATCGAACCCATGAAGATCCTCGTTGCCGAAGATCAGGAGCCATCCGGGCTCGCGCTCAGGAAGACCCTCGAGAACCTCGGGCACGAGGCCGTCGTGGTCGCCTCGGGGGCCGAGGCCTGGGAACGGATCGTCGCGGAAGACTGGCGGATGGTGATCACCGACTGGATGATGCCCCACCTCGACGGGCCCGAGCTCTGCCGGCGGATCCGCAACCGCGAGGATGCCCCGTATGTCTATATCATCCTGCTGACCGGGCGAGACGGCAGGAACGACCGCCTCCAGGGCCTCGCCGCAGGCGCCGACGACTTCCTCACCAAGCCCGTCGACCGCGACGAGCTGTCCGTCCGACTGGCCATCGCCAGGCGGATCCTCGGCGTGCAGGCCGAGCTCGAGGAGAAGAACGCGAGGCTCGCCGAGCTCGTCACCACCGACCCGCTCACCGGCCTGGCCAACCGCCGTCGCCTCCGCGAGGTGCTCCAGACCACGACCCTGCTCTCCGGGCGTAAGAGCCAGCCCTGCTCGGTCGTGATCCTGGATATCGACCACTTCAAGTCGATCAACGACAACTTCGGCCATGCCGCCGGCGACGCGACCTTGAAGTCGATCGCGGAGATCCTCAAGGTCGAGACGAGGCGTTCCGACCTCCCCGTGCGCTACGGCGGCGAGGAGTTCGTCATCCTCATGCCGGCGACCGACGAGGACGAGGCCTTCACCGTCGCCGAGCGCCTCAGGGAGACGATCAGCGTCAAGACCCAGCCCTCGCAGCCGGTGACGGCCAGCTTCGGAATCGCCACCTGCGCCCTGGCGCAGGGGCTCGGCATCGACGCCCTGCTTGACGCCGCCGACCAGGCCCTCTATCGCTCGAAAGAGCGAGGGCGGAACTGCGTGACCCACTTCCGCGAATTGAGCCAGGTCTGATCAATGCCCCCGACGGCGACAGCGTCCCTCACGCAGCTACCGAGCCCGGGCCCGGCGTATCGATCCCTTCCTCCCCACTTCGCCTCCACTCCCCCAGCCTTGATTTACATGAAGACACGCTGATCTGACGATGTTTGTTGCGCATCGCCGCGCCCATAGCATCGCGGCCGGACGCCTCGCTAAGATTTTTGGGGACAACCCACGGCAAATCAGATCGACGCGATCGGGGTCGAATGGCTCGCGAGCGAGCCCACGGCGTCCGTCCTGTCTCTCCTTCTCCACGGGAGATTCCGCCGATGTCGCACACGACCTGGTCGAGGCCGAGGCAGTGCATTTTCGGTTTATCGGCCATGATCCTGGCCATCGCCGCAATTGGAGTGCACGCGGCCCCGCCGTCGAAGATCCCAGCCGACTGGATCTGGGTCGAGGGGGAGTCGACGCGGTCGTCCACGATGAACCGCCACCCCTGGTGGTACGACAAGGTCAAGCGCGACCAGCTCTCCGGCGGCGATCTCATCAGCAAATTCGACGACGACAAGGCCGGCGAGGGGGGATTCATCGTCGCCGACGGCTCCCGCTTCATCCGTTCGAAGACGAAGGATCGGCCCTCGTCCCTGGATGAGGGCCGAGGACCGCCCGCGACTTCAACTCACCGCGATCAATAGGTGCGCTTCAGGTAGCCGACGATGGCCTTCTTCAGCTCGAACGGCTCGATCGGCCCGCTCTTGCGATAGAGGACCTTGCCGCCGGGGGCGATCAGCACCGTGTAGGGGATCGGGCCCGGCCATTCTTTGTCGAGGGCCTCGGCGAACTTGTCGCGGTCGTCGGTGCGGAGGATGTAGTTCTTGGCCGAATAATGGTGCTGCTTGAGCACCTTCAGGGCGTCGGCCTCCTGGGCGGGGTCGTCCAGGCTGATGGAGACGAGCTGGAAGTTCCGGCCGCGGAACATCCGGTTCATCGTCACGAACTCGTCGAGCTCCGCCACGCAGGGGCCGCACCAGGTGGCCCAGAGGTTGACGAGCAGGAGCGACTTGGTGTCGTTGCGCCCGAGCTTGGCGGCGCCGTCCAGGTCGAGCGACTCGATCGTGACGGGCTCGGCGTCCCACTTGGCGAGCGACGTCTTCACGTCCGCCCGCTTGTCCGACCACTTCGTCGAGCACCCGAAGACCCGAGTCTTCGCGACCGGCACCGGCTTCCCTTCGAGGAGGGCATCGACGGCGTTGCGGGCGTCGTGCGACTTCACCGTCTTGACCTCGGCGTCGTCGAACCGGCCGACGTACTGGAGCTTCCTCGCCTGGTCGAAGATGAAGACGTGCGGCGTCGCCAGGACGCCATACGCCTTGGAGGTCTCCTGAGTCTCGCCGTCGTAGAGGTACGGGTACTCGAACTTGGAGTTCTTGGCCCGGAGCTTCATCGCCTCGAATGAGTCGTCGAGGTCCGAGTATCCGAGTTCGTCGAGCCGGACGGCGAGAGGGTCATTGGGCGAGATGGCGACGACGGCCACCCCTTTGTCCTTGTAGTCGGTGACCATCTTGGCGATCCGACCTTCGTAGGCCTGGGCGGTCGGGCAGTGATTGCAGGTGAAGATGACCACCAGGACCTTGGACGAGGCGAAATCCTTGAGAGTGTACGTCTTGCCGTCGACCCCCGGCAGCTTGAAGTCGGGGGCCTCGGCCCCGATCTCCAAGGTCTTCAGTCCCGGCGGATCGGCCTTGGTCAGCCCGGCGCCGCCCAGCAGCACCAGCGAGGCAACCGCCGCGCGCAACATAACTCGGCTCATCGGACGCTCCCCTTCGTCAAAACCCGGAGACAATTTCGATCGTCCCGACAGTTTCGCGTACCCGCTGCGCCGTGCCAAGATCCTGGCAGCCGGTAGCCCGCGCCTTCCGGGAGAGTCGACATCCAAGGCAAGTCGCATGCGTCGCAGAAATAGGCCCGCATCCCTCGGAGCCCGGCGGCGGCGAGGATGGGTGGTTTTTCTAGACTCGAGCCATTACCTTGAGGGGAACCGCCAGGCGCACTCCCGGGTCCGTTCAGCGACCCACGCGTCAACGTCTCCTGGAAGCATGCTATGTCGAGAGCCTTTCGCATCCTCCTGCTCGTCCCGGCCGTCTTGCTCGGGGGTCACGCCCTCGGCGACGAGCCGGTGAAGCCGATCCGCGCCCTCCTGATCACCGGGGGATGCTGCCACGACTACACGCGTCAGAAGAAGATCCTCTCCGAGGGGATCTCGGCGCGGGCCCCGGTCGAGTGGACGATCATCCAGCAAGGGGGCTCGACGACCGACACCAAGATCCCCTTCTACGAGAAGGACGACTGGTACAAGGGGTTCGACGTCGTCGTCCACAACGAATGCTTCGCGGGCGTCACCGACCCCAAGTGGACCGAGCGCATCATCAAGCCGCACCGCGAGGGGCTCGCCGCCATCGTGATCCACTGCGCGATGCACTGCTATCGCGACAAGACCGACGAGTGGTTCAAGTTCCTCGGCGTGACCTCCCACGGTCACGGAGCGGGCTACCCGTTCAAGGTGGTGAACCTCGCCAAGGACAACCCCATCATGAAGGGGTTCGGCGACTCGTGGGACACACCTGCGGGCGAACTCTACATCATCAGCAAGATCTGGGAGACCGCCACCCCGCTGGCCCACGCCCGCAGCCGCGACACGAAGAAGGACGAGGTCTGCATCTGGACCAACACCTACGGCAAGGGTCGCGTCTTCGGCACCACGATCGGGCATAACAACGTCGAGATGTCTGACCCGGTCTTCCTCAATTATATGACCCGAGGCCTCCTTTGGTCTGTCGGCAAGCTCGACGACGCCCACCTTAAGCCGGCCGAGACGCAGGCGGATCGCCCCCTCGTCCCCGAGAACCTCGCGCTCAAGAAGCCGGCGACGGCCTCGGCCTCGCAGGACGACGAGAAGGGCCCCGGAGCCGGCAACGACGGAAACCCCGACACCCGCTGGTGCGCCCCGGATAACTCGGCCGGCTACTGGTGGCAGGTGGACCTCGGCAAGCCCGAGGACCTGACCGGCTGCAAGATCACCTGGGAGCATGAGGACGCCGGCTATCGCTACAAAGTCGAGGGCTCGGAGGACGGCAAGACCTGGATCCTCCTCTCCGACCAGTCGAAGTCGACCGAGCGCGACCAGGAGCGCACGCACAAGTTCCTCGCCCGCGGCGTGCGATACGTCCGGATGACGCTGACGGGCCTCGAGGACGGCCACTGGGGCAGCTTCTTCGAGTTCGAGGTCCTCGGCACCAACATGGTCCCCGCCCCCGTCGGCGCGGGGGCCTCGACGCGGCCGAGGTCGATCGGCGGCAAGGGGCTCCTCGCCGGGATCAAGGCCCCCGAGGGGTTCCAGGTCACGCTCTTCGCCGCCCCGCCCGACGTCAGCTACCCGACCTGCCTCGCCGCCACGCCGACCGGCGAGGTCTACGTTGGCATCGACGAGAACGGCTCCCTCGACGCCAAGCCTGGCCGAGGCCGGGTCGTCCGCTGCGTCGACACCGACGGCGACGGCAAGGCCGACCGCTTCACCGACTTCGCCAAGATGGACAGCCCGCGCGGGATCATCGTCGAGGATACGCATATTGCCAATGGCGTAGTCGCCTACGTCCTCCACCCGCCGCTACTCACCGCCTTCTACGACAAGGATCGCGACGGCGTCTCGGACAGCTCCGAGGTCCTGGTCAAGGGACTCGGCTTCGATCTCAAATTCCGCGGTGCCGACCATACGACGAATGGGATCCGCATGGGGATCGACGGCTGGATCTATGTGGCCGTCGGCGATTATGGCTTCGTCAAGGCCGAGGGTAAGGACGGCTCGACTTCCCAGCTTCGCGGCGGCGGCATCGTCCGAGTCCAGCCGAACGGATCGCACCTCGAAATCTATTCCCGAGGCCAGCGCAATATCTATGACGTGGCCATCGACCCTTATATGAACCTCTTCACGAGGGACAACACCAACGACGGCGGCGGCTGGGACGTCCGACTCAGCCACATCATCCCGACGGGCCACTACGGCTATCCCACACTCTTCACGCGTTTCAGCGACGAGATCGTCGCCCCGCTGGCCGACTACGGCGGCGGCTCCCCCACGGGCTCGCTCTACGTCCAGGAACCGGGCTTGCCTCCCGGCTACAATGACTCGCTCTATACCTGCGAATGGGGCCGCAGCGGTGTCTTCCGCCACCCCTTGACCCCCAAGGGAGCCGGCTTCGAGGCCGGGCAGGAGCCCTTTCTGGAACTGCCCCGCCCCACCGATATGGACGTGGACGCCCAGTCTCGCCTCTACGTCGCGAGCTGGCGCGACGGCGGATTCACCTATGACAAGCCCGACGTCGGCTACGTGATCCGCGTGACCTATCCGGGAGCGGTTGTTGCACCATTCCCCGACCTCAAGAAAGCCAAGTTGGAAGAGTTGATTCGACTCCTCGAATCCCCCAGCGATACCGTTCGACTCGCCGCCTCACGCACGATCTGTCACCGCGCAGAAGCCATCCCGTTGTCCGGTAGAAACAACGACAGCATCTACATCAATCCTCTCGTTAAGCTGATCAACTCCGACCGACCGCTGGCATCCAGAGTGGCCGCGATTTTCACGCTCGCCCAACTCCACACCAACCGTCCGGTCCAGCACGAACTTGCCCTGTGCCTGGAACGAGACGACCTCCGCGAATTCGCGCTCCGGGCCTTCGATAGCCGGGCCCACATCCTTCGAAACAACCTCGTGCCGGTCGACGGGAAGACCCATCCACTACTCCAGCGATTCATCACGGCCCTGGCCGACCCCAACCCTCGCGTCAGGCTCCAGGCCGCCGTCCTCCTCGGCCGACTCGATGAACACGGCACCGCCGCGGCCATCCTCCCCCTGACGGACGACGCCGACCCTCTCGTCGCGCACGCGGCGGTCAATGCGCTCGTGGCCTTGAAGGCGACCGACGTCTGCCTCAAGGCCCTCGACCCCGCCACGCCCAAATTGATCCCGGGCGCCGTCCGCGTGCTCCAGTCCCTGCACGACACCCCCACGGTCGACGGCCTGATCGAGCACCTCAAGTCATCCAGCGATGAACAGGTCCGCCGGGCAACCCTCAAGGCCCTCTGCCGCCTCTACTTCAAGGAGGCCGACTGGAAGGGCGATTGGTGGACCACCCGGCCCGACACCACCGGTCCTTATTACAACCCGGTGACCTGGGATCAGAGCGAGAAGATCGCATCGACTCTGCGCGACGCGTTGAAGCAAGGCGGTCCCGAAACTTCGTCCTGGCTGATCTCCGAGATGATCCGCCACCGGATCGACTTCGACGAGACGACCACCCAGGCGATCCACCTGGCCGAGAGCACGCCGGCCCTCAGGCGTACCCTCGTCGAACTGCTCCCCCGCCGCCGCCCGCCGTCGGCCGAGGCGATCAGGTTCCTCGGCACCGTGGCTTCCTCCGATCGCGACGAACCCGCCCTCAAGGCTGAGGCCCTGCGCGGGCTCCATCGCCACCTGAAAGAAGCCGGAGCCTTCGAGGCGGCCCTCCCCGCCCTGGCGGCGATCGTCGCGCAGAAGGAGCCTCATAACGACCTCGCCGACGCCCTGCGCGACATCCTCAATGACCCCCGCCTCGCCGGCCACGTCCAGGACTTCATCAAGCTGGCAGACGACCCCGACGCCTCGCGGAGCCTCCTCGGGCTCGAGGCCCTGATCCAGGTCGGGCGCAACGACCGTGCCAACGGCGACGCCCGACAGAAGGCCTCCGCCGCGATCGAGGCCGCCTGGTCCCGCCCCGAGATCGTCCCCCGGCTCCTCCACGCCGTCGCCCGCACCCAGGCCCCACGCTACGCCTTCCAGGTCCGCGCGAGGCTCCACGACGGCTCCCCCGAGATCCGCTCGGCGGCCGAGGAAGCTGCCCGCGAATTGAAGCTCGACGTCTCCGCCTCCGAGGGCGAGCCGATCTCGAAACTCCCGTTCGATGAGGTCGTCGCGAAGATCCAGAAGGAGGCCGGCGACCCCAAGGTCGGCGCCCGCCTCTTCGAGCGTCAAGGCTGCATCGGCTGCCACACCGTCTCGCAGACCGAGGCCCTCAAAGGGCCCTCACTCGTCGGCATCACCGCCCGCTACAACCGGGCCGAGTTGACCGAGTCGATCCTCAAGCCGAGCGCCAAGATCGCGCAGGGGTTCGAGACCCAGAAGTTCGCCACCACGAGCGGCCAGGTCCACGAGGGCTTCGTCGTCCGCGAGTCGGGCGACGAGGTCGAGTTCCGCAACTCGGCCGGCGTCGTCACCGTCCTCCCCAAGAAGGAGATCGAGGAGCGCGGCAAGACGGAGACCTCCGTCATGCCCCTCGGCCTCGTCGACCCCTTGACCGTCCCCGAGTTCGCCTCGCTCCTGAGCTACCTCGAGTCGCTCAAGTCGAAGTGACCTGAGAAGCAAGCCTTCGCCGTCCCAACACAAACGCCCTCGGGGCAGCCCTGGCCTGCCCCGAGGGCGTTTCACATGTTTACATCACAGCATAGTTATTCCGCGCAGGCAATCCCTCCCAGGCTGCCGGCTCGATCCTCATGCGATCGTTGAGCGGGATCGCCCGCCGATCCGCGGGCCGATTGCCTCGGTTGTGGCGGGCAATCGGCCGGGGCGACCTGCCCGGACAATCGTCGTCCTCGGGCCCGGGGTCGCGGGGCTCCGACGTGCTCTCAAGGCTGACCGATCACTTCCGCAGCTTGACCTTCTTGCGAGAACCGATGGTCGTCGCCTTCTTCGCGAGGACCATGCGCTCCGCCTTCTCCAGCGTCTTCACCATATTGGCGAAGGCGGTCGAGGGGCCAATTTTGAGGCCTCCCAGCTTTTCTTTCTCCAGGGTGAGCATGGCCGACTTCACCTTGGAGTTGGCCTTCAGGGCTATAAATCCCGGCCCGAGCCCAAGCGGCCATCCGTCTTATCCCTTGTTTTGAAGGGGGAAGGCGGACCCTGGGGGACATGGATTGCGGGCGTCCTCGATGGCCGTGTCGTTCTACGATGCCGTTCTACGTGTCGTTCTAAGGAAGGCGGATTTGCGGAATAACGCTCACGGGGGTACACTTCCAATGCTCAAAAGAACACCTATAGGAGCCCCTCGGAATGCCTCGCACCGCGAAACCCAGGTGGAACGAGAAGCGACGACGCTGGTTCGCCAACATCGGGCCGGCCGACGACAAGGGCCGCGCGACGGAGCGGTTCGCCCCGGACACGATCGGGGCGAAGGACGAGGAGGCCGCCTGGCAGTGGTTCAGGTCGGAGAAGGAGCGACTCCGGGAGCAAGGGTCGAAGACCCAGCATTCCAACGCGATCACGGTCGACTGGCTCTTCGAGAACTACATGGCCTGGGCCGAAGGGGAGGTGGCCGAAGGGCGGATAGATCGGGCCAACTATGATGTGGTGCTCTGCCATTCCAACATCCTCATCGGCAAGTTCGCCGGGCAGGCGGCGGCCTCGATCGCGGCCGAAGACCTGAGCTCATATGGCCGGGCCCTGCTCAAGGGGTTCTCCCCGGTCTACGTGCGGAACATCCTCGCCACCGCCAACAAGGTCTACAACTGGGCGGTCAGGCAGAAGTATCTCGAGGCGAACACGGTCAAGGGGTTCGAAGTGCCGGTGATACCCAGGGCCGCGGCGAGGTATGCCGAGAGGTCCGAGGCAGCCGCGTTCCTGGGCTACTGGCGGGCCGAGGTTCTGGGCCGCAACGCATGGTATGGGCTCGACCGCCAGACCATGCTCCTGGTGAGGTGCCTGATCCACACCGGGGCCCGGCCGAAGGAGATGTGCCGGCTCCAGTGGGGCGACATCAACTGGAAGGGCTGGAAGACGTCGCAGGGTCACGTCGCCGCCAAGGCGGTCCTGCCCCCGGAGCGGTGGAAGGCGGGGAAGGCGACCGGCAGGAGCCGGACGATCTTCCTGACGCCCTCGCTGACCCGCGCGATCCGGAGGCTCCGGGACAGGGGCCCGATGGACGCGACCTGGGTATTCGTCCGCGACGTCAGGCGAGGCGGAGCCAAAGGGATCAAGCCCTGGGAGTCGGGCAGTCTCCTCGGCAAGCGGATCGCGAAGGTCCGGGCCGAGGTCATAGCCTGGCAGAAAGAGGTGGAAGGGGACAAGTCGCGATTGCGGCCCTGGGAGCGGCGGCGTGCGGCGGTCACAATCAGGGATAAGGGCGCGGACAAGCTGGTGAACTACCGATGGAGGCACACCAGCATCTCGACGATGATCATGCTCGGCGTGGACATTGCCACCGTCGCCGAGCTCACGGGGACGAGCGTCGCGATGATCACCAAGCACTACCAGCACCTGCTCGACAAGCACCTGCAGGCGGCGGCCGAGAAACTGGCGGTGCGGGCACCGCGGGGTTGAGTGGTCAACCCCGGCAGTGCTTCGGCAGCCTCGGGCGAAGGCGGGCCTTCCCGTCCGGGGAGAGCGGGGAATGCCTCGGCGTCACCCGCGTGTCTTCCTCGGGCGGAAGGAACTTCCTCGCCTGCCCGCTCTGGATGGCCGCGATCTGCGACTCGGTCAGGCCCCACCGCCTCGGGCCCCGGTCGCCGGGCTTGCCGCCTGGCTTGATCTCGGTGAACTCGTAGCGATGGCGGCGGATGATCGCCACGAGGTCCCTGAGCGCGAGGCCCATCCTCTCGGCCGCTTGCTTGGGATAGAGGATGGGGTTTGCTGCCGTCTTCATTTCTGCTGCCCTCCCTCGTCCCTTCCGATCCACTCGGAATAGTCGGTGCGAACGGCCACCCCTCGTCTGCCCTTGTGCGTGACGAATGCCCAACCGGGATGCGCCGGATCCAGTTCATCGAAGGTGTATTCATCGCCCTTCTCCAGGCGATCGATGGCGTAGTACGAATCGTGGGCCATGGTGCATCGGAGTCGGTCCCCGCGCCTCCATCGGTATGGCGGCTTGGGCTTCAACTCCACGCCGGTCAGGGCACCGCACTGCCGGGCATACTCCATGAAGGCCTCGACTTTCACCCGCTTCGCGGGGACCGCGGAAGCCGGGATGACCTCGGCCTCGATCAACATCTCGGCGACCGCCTTCAGGTCGGCCAGCTCGAGGGCGAGCCGCTCGGCGTTCGTCCTGTCCTGCTCGGGCTGCACCTCGTCCGCCCCGAAGCGGAGGGCCTTGGAGGCCCTCACCGAGATCCGGGAGCACAGCTCGATGATCTCGGCACACTCCTCCATCAGGCATACCAGCAGATGCTCTTCCTTGTTCATCGCGTCACCACCTTCGTATCGCAGCTCGTCCACTCCTCTTCGTAGTCCACCACCAGCGGCTTGCTCGGCTGCTGGATCGCGGCGGCCTTCATGTCCGACCAGTTCATGTTGTTGATGGCCCACTCGTAGACCTCGCTGTCGCTCGCCTCGAGCAATGGAAGCGAGTCCTCCCGGTAGGACCGCTCGACGTCGTTGCCGAACTCGTCGGCGTAGTGCTCGGCCCGGCTACGCGCTATGACCTCGATCGGGACGTCCCAGACCGTGTTGTCGCTGAACGTCACCCTCAGATACTTGGCCATCTCAAACCCTCCCTCAAATGCCTGCCCCCGATTCCCATGATTCGAAACCACTCGTCGCCATGAGTTGCCGATATGAATCGATGCTTCGCAGGACGCTCTTCGCTGCCTGCTCGAGACTGGCCATCTCCTGGCCTGCATGACGCAACCCGCCTCGCATCACGAACGAGACCGCCTCGCCGACCTTGGAACCCGGGGAATAGTGCGACTGGATTGGGATACCGCTCGCCTTCGTGAAGGCGGCCACCTCAGACTGGAGCTTTTCGTAATTGAACTTGAGGCCTGCGATCTCGCCCTCATACCGATTGCGAACGATCTCCTCGCAACGGGCGGTCGCATTCGCAGCCGCCCGCCCCTCGGCCTCGCGGATCGTCCTCTCGGAGGTGCCGCCCTCGGCCGCCGTGCGGAGGATCGACGCGATGAAATGCCGGGGCCATTCGATCGGCTGGAGCTTCGGGGCCTGCCTGATGATGGCGAGCTTGCCGGCCTTCGGGGCGAGCAATCCCCACGTCGCCGGCAGCTCTTCCGCCTTCACCAGGTCAGGCGAACCCGCGACGATGTACCAGCGATCGCAGTAGCGGCAGACCGCCTCGGCCTTCGAGGGGTCGGCGAGCTCTCGCAGCCAATCCGAGCGAGAAACCTTGATCTCGAACCCGGTGAGCTCGAGGCCTCGGCTCGGATAGCAGCACATGGCGATCGCGTCGGCCGAGCGGCTCTTGTGCCCACCCGTCCCGTCGCCGACCTCCTCGAGCATTGCGAACTCGGGGAGGCTGTATCGCTGCCGGAGGGCAACTCGCACTTCGTGAGTGCTCCATATTTTGATAGCTGGTGCGGTAGCCATTACCTCTCCCACTCCCCCCTCTTCCCGATCCCCTTCCGCGTCACCGGCCGATAGACCCACCCGGCCCCCTCGCGGAAGACGAGCCAGAACTTGAACCACGGGTGCCGGTCGGCGACCGCCTTGATCTTCACCGCCGCGTCGTCCTCCAGGTGCCCCTTCACGTCGTGGATCTGGACCGACCAGTTGGGCATGCTGACGAGGAAGTCGGGCGTCAGGAACGTCTTGCCGGCGATGCGGAACTTGAATGGCTCGAAACTCCAGTCCCGGATCTCGCCGCAGAGCTTGAGCGCGGCCAGGTGGTCGGCGTAGGCACGCTCGGTCCGGTTCATCCCCTCGTGGTCGACGGCCTTGGTGCGGGGGTTCTTCGCCCGGGCCTGCTCGGCCAGTTCGCCGAACCCCCACTCGCGGAGCTGCCTGGCGGTGACGCGGTTCGCCATGTCAGTCGGCCTCGCCGTCGTCGTCGGTGACGATCACGCTGACCTGCCCTCTCAGGGTTCGAAGCTCTCGTGCCAGCATCCGATTCGTTTTTATCTTCGCCGCCGAGTTCGTGACCATGTTCATGAGGTCGATCATCATGGCATCATCCGACGTGTTCCCCGGCTCCAAGGCTTTCACCTTCTCTAAAGCCGCTTTGGGATCCGAGATGATCAAGCGGACCAGCCCGAGCTTGCCTCGAGCGTCACCAATAGCCTCGCTCGCAACACGTCGGACCCGATCGAGTTCGCTAGCCAATTCACCAAGCAGCTGACTCTTGAGGTCGGCCGGCTCAGAAGCAACCAAGGTATTCGCCTGGTCAATCGTGGCTTGCATTCGCGAACTCGGGAGCAACTCCTGCTGGGACCGGCGAAGCAACACTTTTGCCATCACACTAGCTCCTCAGGATGAGCCGCCTCGATGCTCGCGGCGAACTCCTCCGCCGTGATATCGCCCTCGACTCGCCATCGCTCGAAGAGGTTCGACTCGGCAACCATGCAGGTCCAACCGAGCCGCTTGAGGTGGTTCAGGAGCGAGACGACTGCGGCGACCTCCATCCCCGCCGCGTCCCAGCACCAGTTGCCGACCCACTGACGGTAGCCGAGGATCGGGAATTTCTCCCGGGCGACGATGACGCTCCCCGCCTCGGTCTCGAACTCGGTCCCGCCCACCAGGTCCTCATTGCCGTCCTCGTCCTCGACTATGTCGAACGGCCCTTCAAGTTGGATCAGGCCCGAGATGTCGAGGCCGTCGATGCGGTGCGAGAACATGCCGTTGTCCGGGTCGTTGCAGCAGAACATGACCGTCAGGAGATTGCTCATCTCGATCGCCCCCTGCGGATCTCCCAGATATGAGTTAAAGACCATGTCCCGTCCGCCCTCTTATCCGACTTGCCCAAGAGGGGCAGTAAGTCGTTAACCCAATCTTCGAAGGTTATCCACCCGCCATTCACGTCATAGACCCAGGCACCCTCGATGCCCGCACTCGGCCGCTTGCTCGCGACCCAGTGGGTATGGACAGACGCCCATTTCGGATTGGCCCCAGGCTGGGTCCAGGGGCCTCCGAACTGGATCCGCGCGAGCCCGTGTTCTGGCCAAGCCCAACCAGGCCTGGCGGGCTTGATGCAGAAACCGGCGTGGCCGACGGCCGCCTGCATCATCGCGGCATTCATATAGCCGCGACGCTCGAAGTCGCCGAGATGAGGGCGAACCTCATCGAGCGTGAAGCCGACGCATGCGGAGAGCGCGGCGGGCCCGCAATTGCAGCCCCACGATCGGTTGGCCGCGTCGATGTCGGCCTCCGAGAAGCGGAGAGGAGGCATGGTGGAGATTGTCACGCTTTTACCCCTTGCTCCTCGGGCATCGGGAACCCGAACATCGCCAGGTCGGCCCTGGTCGCTGGTCGCCACGTCCCCTCCCAGTCCCGGTCGATCCCCTCGTCGCCGGTGTCGTCGTCTTTCCACGGGGCCTCGCCGAACGTCCCCTCCCAGACGAACAGGCCCAGCTCCCCCTGGGGCTCGACCCACGCCTCGCCGAACTCCATGCGGTCGAGGTCGAAATGGCTGCTCCGCGCATAGGCCTCGGCCGTCATGCCGCCCTTGATGGCCAGCAATGTCGGGCGGAAGCCGGGCCGGGCGACGAACAGGAGCTTCGCCAGCTCCTCGGTCGGCTGCGACTCGACGTGGATCGCGATCGTCGCCATCAGGCCACCTCGCTGGGGCGAGAGGCCTTGGGCTTGCACATGGGCATCAGCAGCCCTTCGACGCCGGGCTCGACCTCGAAGCGAACCGGCCGGACGGCACCGACCACCTCGATCTCATCCGAGAACGGCGGCCGGGGGACGAAGAGTTCGACCTGGTGCTTGAGGAGAATCCCCAGGTATATCGGATTGAGTGAAACGCCCTCCGCGACAGCTACGGACGAGTGCTTGTCGAGGTCGACCTTGGTGCCATGGCAATCCGAGCAGATCGCACCGTGGCGTTGGCAGCAGGGGCAGGTCTGAAGGCCGGTCCCCTCGCAGTGTGGGCATCGGTCCAGGCCGTCGAGCGTCGGGGTTGGAACCGGCTCGGTCTCCCAGCGATCGCGGCCGACGAAGAGGTCTGCGACATGCTTCGGGAACTTCCTGTCGTCGGGTGACGGTAGCGCGTCGCACACCTCCTTCGTCGCGGCGACCCGGACCATGATGCGGCCGTCCGTCGCATAGATATGCCCATCCATCTCGAACGGCAGTTCCAGGCTATACCGGTGGTGCTCCTCGTCGACGCAGTCGCGGAAGATCGGCGGGAGCAGGTCGAACACGGGATGCTTGCTGGTCTGATTCTCGGCCATGTCTGAGTCTCCGTTAAGGTTCGCGTCGTCCCCGATGGGGCGTCGCGGGAGTCGAGCCCGCGGCCGGGCGTCAGCCTGAGGCGAGACTGCCGCCTCGGCGGAATAATTCTTTGACGAACTTCTTGACCGCCTCTTTCTTCAGGGGGCACCAGTCCGGGGTCCGAGTCGTGCCGTCGCCGATATGCTGCCTCGGTTGCTGAACCTTGGGGTGGGTGCAGTAGTGGTCCCCACCAGAGTCACCCTGGACGCGATAGCTTTCGTATGTCCGGTGCTTGCAGTAGAAGCAGTCGATCGCGATTTTTATTGAAGGACCTTCTTGCATGCTCATATCCAGCTCCAAAGCCTGAGGGCCACGATCGCCATGACCAGCAGCAACGCCCGCCGCCTCGGGGGCCTTCTCCGCCTGGCCGGCCTGGCCGTCGCGATGACCACATCGACGCGACGGACGCGGGCCAGGGCCGGGCCGGAGAGGGTGATGACCCGCCGCCTCACGAGACGGGGCCGGGGCTGAATGTGTCGGCGACCTCGACGAGGCGATTCGCCGCCTTGGCCAGGATGACCGCGTGGCAGGAGATCTCGCGCTCGCCTGGGCTCCAGCGTCCGCACCAGCAGCCCAGCGTCTTGCCGCAGAGGAGCGGCAGGTTGACCCACATCCGCGTCAGCTTCGCGCGGTCCTGCACGTCCAGGCGGCGGATCAGGTCGGGGACCGGCTCATCCCACCAGTGCCCCTTGGGCCGCGACACCAGCTCGCCGATCGCATCGAACGTCTGTTCGAAGTGCAGGAGGCAATCGGCGATGCCCCTCGAGAAGTCCCTGTTTCGCCAGGGGTTCCCCCAGCCCGAGTCACGCCAGCCCTGGCGGAACATGCTCCGCCCGACGTAGACGAAGTCCGGGTCGGCCTCGAGCTGTGAGGGCGTCTCCCCTCGCACGCTGATCACGGTGGCCATTTTCATAGGTTCAAGTTTCCTTTCTCAGTTCCCGCCGCAGGACGCCGCCTCGTGCCTCTCGAGCATGATCCGCACCATCCTGAAGTCGGGCTTCATCCCGAGCTTGTAAGTGCCCAGCGACCTCGGCTCCGGCCCGAGCCGCCTGACGCAGGTGAGGACGTTCGACTGGACGAAGTCGGCCCGCCACCAGACGAGGAGCCTGGCCCCGCCGTCCCCCTCGGCGTAGAAGAACCCGCTGCCGACCTCGAAGGTCCTCGCCAGCTCCACGAGCGCCGGGTGCCATTCCTCCCGGAAGAGGCTGGCCTGCCGGTTGCTGTGGGCGTGCCAGGTGAGCCGGCCGTGGTCGGTCTTCGCGAGGTCGGAGCCTTCCGCCCTGCCGGCCTCAAGGCGGCGGTCGACCTCGAGCAGGTCGTGGAGGGCGGCGAGGGTGATGGGATCGGGTTCGATGCGGTCCATGATTGTCGGGCCTCACGCGAAGAGGAGTTCGGCGCGAGGCCGGGCGGCCTCGGTCATCCGGTTGGACAGCAGCACCTCGGCGACCTTGGTCGCCCCCTTGACGTCACGCTTCGCCTGGTTGGCGATCGCCTTATTGGTCGGTATGACCCGCTTCGACCAGCCGGGATACAGGTCCGCAAGACGAGGGTGGTCGTAGTAGCTGACGACGACGCGGGCGTGCTTGAACCGGGCCAGCGCCACGGCGAGCTGATCGTGCTGGCCGGCGTCGTCGAAGTCGTGGAGGTAGCGTCCGTTCCCGCCCTCGGCCGAGGCGTAGCCGCTTCGGGTCTCCTTGAGGTACGGCGGATCCACGTAGATCGCCGTCGATGACGTGTCGTCGATCCGGGCGATGACCTCGAAGGCGTCGCGTCGGAGGACGGTGACCTCGCGGAGCCGGCGCGACCACGCCGGGATCGAGCCGACGGCGGACACCCATCGCTTGCCGGTCTGGCCGCCGTTGGCGGTGTAGCGGACGCAGAACGAATGCCCCGCGCCGTTCTTCAGGCCGACCTGGGTGCCGGCGATCCCGTTGCGGCCCAGCCACGACGCGACGAAGTAGGCGAACGCCCTGTCGGGGTCGATGCCATCGGACGGAACCTTGAGGGCCTCGACCGCATCCTTGAAGATCGCCTCGGACGCGGGCACCCTCCGCAGCCGGCGATAGAGCCTCGGGCCCTCGAGGCGGTCCTGCACGACGCGGGCGAGGTTGACCAGGTCGCCGTGAAGGTCGTTGACCGTCTCCATCGACGACTTCGGCTTGGCCAGCAGGACCGCCATGCTGCCCGCGAACGGCTCCCAGTAGACGCGGTGCTCGCCCAGCTCCTCGAGGATGGCCGGGGCCAGGGTCCTCTTGCTACCAAACCAGGGGGCGAGCGCCCCGATCTTGATCTCATCAGGCATGGATCAGGCCCCCGCCAGTTCGAGTTCGCGTTCTTCCTTGACCAGCCCTTCCTCGATGACGACGCCGAACCCCTTGGCCTCGTCGGCGACCCGCTCGACGATGACCTGGTAGTCGTTCTCCTCCGCCCACCCGGCGACCAGGGCGAGGCTCCTGTCGTCGAGCAGCGAGCCCTCCTTGATGATGATCAGCCGGAGCTGCGGGTTGAGGGCGGCGCTCATGCCCAGGCTCACCCGGATCTGCTCGGCGGTGGACGACTGCGCGAGCGGCACGCCGTTGAAGGTGACGTAGCTGGCCCCCTGAGAATCCGCCTCGAGCGAGAGGCCGGGGATGGGGAACTCGGTGGCGGCGAGGATCCGCGACCGCTCGGCGTCGATGCCGTCGATGCTCGCGGTCAGCTTGGAGGCGTGGCGGCGATTGGCGTCGAGGTTGGCGGCGGCGGCCTCCCGGTCCCTGAACTGCCGGGCCCGGGTATTGGTCTCCTCGATCGACGTGATCTCGGCGAGGATCGGGGCGGTGTCGATGGCGACCGGGGCATCCTTGGCCAACGCGGCACGCTCGGATTCCACGGTCGTCAGTCGCTCCTTGAGGCCGACGAGCTTGGCCTCGGCCTCCTTGATCTCGCGCTCGAGTGAGGCGATCAAGTCATACTTCCGGTCGATCGTCCGCATGGTCTGATCGACTGAGGCATTGTGCTTGTTGGCCTCGGCGAGCTTCGCGTGCAGGGCCGACGCGCTGACCTCCTCGGTCGGCTCGACCTCGGGCATCTCGGCGAGCTGGGCCTCCTGGGCCTTGATCGCCCGATGCACCTCCGTCCGCTCGGCGTAGGCCTCGGCCCGCCTGCGGTCGAGGGCGGTGAAGTCGAGGCCGGAGACCCGGCGGAGCGTCTCGGCCTGCGCGGAGGGCCTGGCCCGGGCGAACTCCATCGGGTCGAACGCCAGCCGGGCGATGAGTCCGTCGAGGAGCGTCTGAGGGCTCGCCTTCTTGGCCCCGCCCGCGTCGGTGACGATGAGCTTGGACCCGCCCTTCAGGTCCCACCGCCGCTCGACCCGGATCTC
Source organism: Singulisphaera chitinilytica (assembly GCF_049331405.1). NCBI lineage: Bacteria > Pseudomonadati > Planctomycetota > Planctomycetia > Isosphaerales > Isosphaeraceae > Singulisphaera > Singulisphaera chitinilytica. The sequence goes on along the minus strand of NZ_CP186274.1, from coordinate 1,003,310 downwards.
GCCCAGGTCGACGACGACGCTCGCCGCCCTGGCGCCGCTGCGGATCGGCTGGTCGGGGCTGGCATCCTTGCCGCCGATCGCCGCCCAGATGGCGTCGATGACCGACGACTTGCCCTGCCCGTTCCTGCCGCAGATCTCGATCGTCCCCGCCTTGTTGAAGCGGAAGTCGAAGGCCTGGACCCGCTTGAAGTTCTCGATGCGTAAGCCGTGCAGTCTCATGATCGGATGCTCGCTTTCGTTTAGGATTCGATGCTTACTCGTCCGCCCACTCTTCCTTCGTCGCCCGGATCACCCCGAAGGCCTCCTGCTCCTTCAGGAGCGGGTCCACGGCGGTCCAGGCCCCGTCGCCCTCGCTGCAGGTGTAGCGGGCCTCCTTGCGGCTGCCCTTGGCCTCGTTGGCGAGGCGGGGGATGTTGTCGGGGCCGAGGAACCAGAGCAGCTTCGGCCTCGTTCGCTTCGCCACCGTCGCCATTCGAACCGCCCTCCCTGGACCAGGAACCCGACATCCGCCGCTCAAGCCTCTTACATTTGTCTATTACCCCCCCCTCTTATATAAACTTTGGTATAAGAGAGAGAGAGAGAGCATTTCCCTAGAGATGTTTTCATGCCGAAGTTCGGAAGTTCGGAAGTTCGATTGGCTAAAATGGGACGACTTCATCCTGGGAACTTCCGAACTTCCGAACTTCCGTGTCACTCCTGTCGACGAACCACGTCCATCCGCCCGTGGTGCTCGTGGTGTTCTTGGCCTTGATACCCATGGCCTTCTTGGCCGCGTAGATGGAGTCGCTGCTATGGCCGGCGGCCTCGCCGAGCTTGATCAGCTCGTCGGACTGCCAGCGCTGCTTCTCGTCGAACCTGGCCTTGAGCCATTCCCCGGCCTTCTCGGAGGCCTTAGGCTTCTTGGCCGGGGAGTCCCCGCCCATGGCCTCGTCGGCGGACATGTCGACCTCGCCCATCCACTCGACCTTGGCGAAGGTGTCCGTCTTGGCGATCCGGTAGGAGATCCCCTTGGAGAGCACGCCGAGGTTCGACTTCATCGGGACGAAGATGGCCTGGCCGGGGACCTCGGGGTCGGGCACGAAGGCGTGGGCGACGCGCGAGGTCGTCGTCCAGGCGACCGAGCCGATGACCCGGCTCAGGGCCTCGGTCCCCTTGCCCGTCGACTTGTTGACGTGGGTGATGAGGATGCAGGCGGTGTCCCGGCCGTTGAGCCAGCCGACCAGGTTCATCAGGACGGCCCGGACCTCGGAGTTCTTGTGCTCGTCCTTGCCGGCGAGGAAGTTCGTCGGCGGGTCGATCGCCACCATCCCCAGGGGGGCCATCTCGGCGTAGGCCGCGTCCAGGAAGCTCGTGTCGCCGAGCTGGTAGTGGGCCATCGCCGACCAGGAGAGGAACGAGACCCGGTCGAGGTCGGCGCCCATCTCGATCAGCCGCGGCGTCAGGACGTACTCGAACGGGTCCTCGGAGATGAGCAGGACGTTCGTCGGGGTGACGCACTCCCCCTCGCTGTCCGGCCAGTCCATGCCGGCGGTGAGGCGGGCCACGATGTCGCAGGTGACGAACGACTTGCCCAGGCCGGTGCGTCCGGCGAAGACCGTGATGAAGCCCTTGGGGATCCGGTTCTCCCAGAGCCAGTTCACCTTCTTGGGAGTGACGGACGACGCCCGGATGAAGAGCGGCTCTTGGAGCTCGGACGTGGCCTTGGCGTCGGCGAAGGACTCGAGCCCCGACTTCGGGGGCGTCTTCGTACCGCCCGGGGTCGGCTTGCGCTCGGGGACCTGGCGGGGGTTGGCGAGGCCGAAGGCGAAGCCGTTGCGGATGGCCCGCTCGATCTCGCGGTCGTCGCCGTCCCGGCCGAGGCCGCAGGCCCGGCCGGCAGCCTCGAGCTGCTGCTCCACGGTCCCCCTGTCGAGGAGCCCCGCCGCCACCAGCGTGCCGAGCTTGAGCGCGGCCTCGTAGAGGACGCCGTTGCGGCCCGGCTGCACGGCCGTGGCAACCCGCCCGATCTCGCGCTCGAGGGCCGACCGGGCGTAGGCGATCCGGTCGTCGCCGCCGGTGACCGACATGAGCCAGGGGTCGAGGGCGGGCGACGGGGAGGCGCCGGGCTCGGGGGCCTTCGACGCGGCGATCCCGGCCAGGTCCTTGAGCATCTCGACTCCGACGGGCGCCAGGGCGACCGGGACCGAGACGAGCCTCGCCATGCGCCAGGGGCGGTCGGGGGAGTTGGCGCCCTTGCGGACCATCGTGCCGGGGACCTTGCAGATCCGGCGGGCGTCGTGGACGCCGCGGTCGACCTTCACGCCGTCGGTGTCGAAGCGGTCCCCGATGACCTTGAGGCAGCCGGAGAGGAGCTGCTGCGAGAGCTTGTCGTTGGGGAGGTCGACGCGGTAGAGGAGCTGCCAGTTGTTGCCCGAGTCGACGAAGATCGGATCCGGCCAGTCTCGGGACCGGAGGAAGTCGCGGACCTGCTCGGTGACGACCCGGGCCCGCTCCTTCTCCTCGTCGGTCGTCGAGGCGTCCTTGCCCACGCCCTTGACCGCGTCGGGGTCGATCAGCAGCCACCGGCGCGAGGTCACGTCGGCGTTGCGGGTCGCCCGGTCGAGCGGGCCCTTGAACGGGTTGAGCGAGAGGTACGTGCCGGCCTCGTCGCCGAGCGAGGCCACGGCCTGGACCAGGGCGTCGAGGTCCCGGCCGGGCACCTGTCGCCAGCGGCCGGACGGCAGGGCCTGGACCTGGACGCAATGGTCGGGATCCACGAGGAGCGCCAGGGCCCGGCGGACCTCGGGCTCGTCGAGGGAGTCGGAGAGCTGGACCGTCATCGTCCAGGGGTCGTTCGCTATCGGGCTAGCCACCGTTCGAACTCCAGGGCACAGGGGTCGCATCGCCATCGCTCGCCGCGCTCGCGGCGCACCTTGAATGTCCCGCCGTCGCACGCCGGGCAGCGTGGCGTGGTGTCGCCGCCCGGCGTGGCCGCTGCCGCCGGCGAGATCAGTAAGGGACCCCGCTCAGGTCGTTCGCCGCCTCCTCGGCGAGCTGCGCCGCGTGCGACTTGCCCAGCTCGGCCGAGGACTCGGCGAGCTGCCTGATCGACTTGCCGTAGATGTAGGGGAGCCAGTCGAGGTTGGCCGGGAACGGCTGGCCCTGCATCACCGACCAGGAGGTCGCCTTGTAGGTGGACTTCGGCGGCTGGAGGCCGTCGGGGAACTGCGCGATCCCCTCGATGTTGTGGTACGTCTTCTCGCCCGACTGGCTGTTGCTGACGTTGACCATCACCGGGCCGTCGAGCAGGTATCGCGGGTCGAACCGCTCCCCCTCCTTGAACTTCTTGCCGGTGACGTTGGTCACGAGCTTGTAGAAGTTGCTGTTGTCCTTCATCGACCAGGTGTAGCTGCCGCCGAGGACGAAGGGCTTGCCGTCCGGCTTCTTCTTGGTCAGCTCGAAGGCGAGGACGAGCTTGCGGATCTCCTGGACGCCCTTGTCCTTGGTCGTGATCGACTGGTGGCCGACGTCGAAGACGCCGACGACGATGCCGGGGTAGTTGCCGGGCGGGCAGAGGACGTAGTCCCCCCCCGAGCCGCCGGCCCCGACCTCCATCGACCAGGGGTCATTGGCTTCGGGGGACTGCGTGCCGGGGGCGATTGCGGTGGCGATGCTCATGGGATCATTCCTTCGTGATACGGGTTTGCTTTTAGGCGACGCTGGGAGTTGGCTCGACAGGCAAGGTAAGCCCCAGATGGGTCCAAGATTTACCCTCGAGCACCAGTGAGATTGCGGGGCGTGAGACGCCCAAACGATCGGCGATTTGGCGGTGTTTCCAGCCGCGCGAACGCAGCTCGAAAGCGAGTCGAACATCCTCTTCGGTGAGCCTTGCTTGCCTGACCTGCTCTCCTTTCAGGAGTGTGCCGTGCTCTGCCATGTCGGCCTTGTTCGCTTTCGATGTATCCCATCGAAGGTTGTCCAGCCGATTATTCTTGGAGTCTCCGTCTCCATGACAGGCCTCCATGCCAAGAGGGCAAGGGCCACGGAATGCCTCGAGGACGAGGTGATGAACGTAACGGGTGAAGGTCTTGCCGCCCTTCCGAAGCCCTACCGTCGAATAGCGGCCCGAGGTATTCGGGAGGACCTCGTGCAAGAGGTCCGTCATCACCGGCCTGTCCTCCGCACCGCTCGGCCTGCGACCCGGACGGAGGCAGGAGAACACGCGGCCATCGGGCCGAACGTAGTAGCCACGGAATCCAGCAACAGGTTTACGCATCATGAAACCAGGGTCAGGGTCTCGAGCGAGCGACTGAGGGCGACGTATCGCAGGTTGCGGCGCTGGTCCAGCTCCCATTGCTGGGGCGGACGGTCCCGGTCCCGCTTCTCCGAGTAGGGGATCTGGATGTAGGTGACGCGTCGCGCCTCGGAGCCCTTGGCGCGATGCACGGAGCTGAAGGTGACGCGGGTGGACGCGTCGTCGTCGGAGAAGAGCTTCGAGATCGTCGGGACGATCTCGGCCGGGGAGTCGCAGACCGAGGCGATTGCCTCGAGGCTCATCCCCTTGTCGAGGACCTGCTCGATGAGGTCCTCGTTGCCCTCCCTGGCGTCGAGCCGGTCGATCTCCTTCGCCTGCCACCTGGCCAGGGACGCGATGAACGCCTTGGTCGTCGGGACCTCGCCGATCGACCGGACGATGGTCAGGAGCGACTCGCCGATGGCACGGCCTCGGACGACGGCCGGGACGAGGTTCGCGATCTGGTGCAGGCAGGCCTGGACGACCGGGGCGTTCGCGCGGCAGAGGACCAGCTCGCCCGGCGTGGCCTTGCCGATGAGGTCCTTGGCCCCCTCGAGGACCTCGCCCTCGGGCGCCGAGGGGTGGGCCTCGAAGTCGGGGACGAGCTGCCGGGCGAGCTCGACGTGCGACCTCGGGCAGCGATAGGTGACGGTGAGCGGCATCACCTTCGCGTCGAGCTTCTCGCGGAGCTTTCTCATGGATCCGGAGTCGGCGCCCCGGAACGCGTAGATCGACTGGTAGGGGTCGCCGACCACGATCGTCCGCCCGCTGCCGCTCAGCCGCTCGGCCAGCTCGTGCTGCACCGGGTTCAGGTCCTGGCAGTTGTGCACCAGGATCCCGTTGGCGTAGAAGTTGTGGCAGTCCTCGACCGTGATGTCGAAGACGTGGTCATCCGAGATCTCGACCGGCTCGACGGAGACGACCGTCGCGTCGATCGGGCAGTCGCCGCCGACGCATGCGGGGCTCATGACCTGGTCGACGCATTCCTCGGTCCGCTGGATCGCGCGGCGGTTCTTGAAGCGGAAGACCTGCCAGCCCAGCGAGCGGAGGAACTCTTCCTTCCTGCGATCGGCCGCCCTCCTGCTCGGCGAATCGTGCGAATGGCCGTCGAGTTCGACCGCGATCATCTGCTCGGGGTTGGCGACGTCGATCTTGTAGCAGTGGGGATAGCCCTCGGACCGCTTCCCGGTCCTGACGACGTGGTTGTGGACCCAACCTTCGCCGAGGGCCTCGAGCATCAGGCGTTCGGCGAGCGACGGGCCGTGCCCGTTGCCGCCACGCCGGTCGGCGGGTATCGAGCCGGAGGTCTCGGCGTTGCCCGTGATCCCCGCCTCGTTCTTCGCCGACATCGCCCCGGAGAGGATCTCTCGCCCGCCGAGGCCGATCTTCCCCTTCTGGACCTTGGTCGCCGAGGTCTCCACCTGCATGGTCATCCCCGGCCGCACGTCGCCGGCCTGGATCCATCGCCCGTCCGCCCAGACCTTGTGATCCGTGGTGCAGATGACGAAGTTGGTGGGCGTGTTCGTGCCCTTCTTCTTGGTCCACTTCACCTTGATCTTGACCAGCGGCTTGCGGTTGAGGGTCTTGCTCCAACCGGTCACGCGGCAGGCCTTCTGCGTCCCCGTCGCGGTGTCGTAGGCGAGCACCGAGACCGGCAGCTTGTCCTCGACGATCTTCCCGATCGTCATCGACGAGCCGTCCGCGAGCAGGACCGGCGTCCAGGACGGGAGGCACTCGTCGATGAACAGGAAGTCGGTGCCGGGGAACTTGACCGGGTAGAGCACCGGGAGCCAGAGCATGTCGTCGAAGTCGAGGATGGTGGTCAGCTCGGCCGAGCGGGTCAGGACCAGGGCCGCCCATTTCACCACCTCGCCCTGACGCCGCCACGTCTCGATGTCGTACATCCAGACCAGGTCGTCGAGCTTCTGCCGCAGGCCCTCCTCGCCGGGCCGAAGGCCGTTGTTCTTGGCCAGGCTCACGACGTTCGCGATCGCCTTGCGGAGGTAGCGGGGGAGGTTGGATCCCCCCTCGAAGGAGTCGATGACGAGGTACGTCTTGTGCTTCTCGACATTGCTGCCGAAGGCGTCCTTGAGGGCCTCGAGGCCGAAGCGGTGCATGGTCCCGACGACCACGCCGGGCGGGCACTTCTCGCCGAACTCGTCGGCGACCTTCTTGTTGAAGCAGCAATAGCGGATGACCGTGCGGGGATCCTGCTCGAGCAATCGCCACATCCCCTCGCGGCACGAGGTCGACTTGCCGGTGCCGGCCCTGGCCTCGAGCTGGATGTGCCCGGCGTTCGGGTCCGCCAGCTCCTCCCAGAAGGCCTCCTGCTGGGGGCTGCCGCGGAGCCTGAGGCGGTTGGACGGGACGACAGACGCCCTGCCCTCCACCTCCATCGCCCACGGGTCGTTCGCCTTGAGTCCTGCCATCGTCATCGGGCCACCTCCTGCATTTCGGTCGCGTTGATTCGTGAAGGACGTTCGATCATCTGCATGGCCCCGGCCCGCTCGGCGCGTTCCTTCGACGTGGGCGTCGGCGATGCCTCGCGAGCCCGGGGCGTCATTCGTGTTTCTATGGCGTCGCCGCCGTCGGCGTCAGGCCAGGGCCGCGCCCATCGCCTCGAGGTTCGCGACCTCGTGGAGGCAGGATTCGCAGCCGCAGTTCTCGGCGTAGCCGCACTCGTCCGTCGCCCAGACGTAGGCCTCGTGGCGGATCCAGTCGCCGATCGGGGCGTCGGGGATGAGCCGCTCGACGGCAGCCCGATCGCAGTCATCGACAGACTCACAACATTCGACGGTGCCGAAGTCGCGGATGTTGGCGACGACTTCCGTGATCGCCTGCGAGGTGTAGCGGGGCGAGCAGCCCAGCATGTAGGCCCGGACTCGGGCGACGTAGGGACGCTCGGGGACGGAGTCGATGATCTGGCACTCGAGGCAATCGCACGTTCGGGTAGGCATGTTTTGGGTCTCCTGGTGGAAGCAGGAACCGAGTCATCAGCCAGGTTGCCGTTCAACCCTGACTGTGCAATGGAGTATAACTCGGTAAAACCGAATTGCAATATCGTTGTTCTAGATTTGCCGGAAGGCGGTATACTTTGAACAGTGTTGGCCTTTTGGCGAATTTCGTAATATGGACGGCTAGCGAAGCCGCCCGCTTTACGGGGGGTGTGACCGATGGAAGCCGTCGCCGTGGCCAAGAAGACCGGACCCAAGCCCACGCCCGAAGGGCCGCGCGAAGCGTTGATAGCGCTGAAGTGCCGGCAGGCATACAAAGACTGGGTCGTCCAGTACGCGAGAGATAAGCGGACGACGCCCAGCCAGCTGATCGACCAGGCCCTGGTGTTCATGGCCCAGTCGGAGGGACGCGAGGCCCCGCCTGAACGGTGAGATAGGCCCGCGCCCTGCCCGGCTTCCACCCCGAGCAGGGACGCGGTAAGCCACGCGAGGGAACGGCCCTCTGCTTGGCTGTGAATCGAGTATAGCTGACGGCGGCCCCCTTCAGAGCGGACGGCCAGGGCTCGAACCTGGACTTGCCGGGGCAAGCTGGGCCTGTGGCCGGACCGCAGCCCAGCCTCCCACCGACCATCGTTGTTTGCCTCTGCCGCAAGCCGAAGCATCTGTCCCCCTCGTCGTTCGTTGGTCTCGTTCGCCCCGGCCGGCGGGATGGGCCGGCCGGGGCAATAACGCGTCGCAGTCCTTTGCTCGGCGTCCAGTACCGATGTGTCGTCGCGGTCAGGCCGAGCGTCGCATCGCCATGCGGGCGAAGGCGACCTCGTGCTCGTGGTCGATGTCGTCGTACGTGCTGACGTAGCCGGGCTGTCTGGCCAGCACGAGCTCCTCGCGGTAGGCCTCGACCACGGCCCGCTCGATCATGGCCCGGGCGCCGGGGACGATCGGGTGGGCGATGTCGCAGAAGAGCTTGTCCCGGCCCTCGGAATCCCGGGGGGCCCGATGCTCGTCGAGCTGTCGGCCGCAGTGGTTGCAATATCGGGCCCGCAGGTGGTTCTTCACGCCGCACTTGCCGCAGCGGTCGCCGATCTTCCGGGACGGCATGGCGACGAAGAGGCCGTTGACCCCCTCGATGACCTTCAGGTCGCGGACGACGAACACGCCGTCGATCGTGATGCAGCAGAAGGCGCGGAGGCGTTCCTTGCGGTCGGTGCGGTCGTTCGTGAGCTTGACCCTGACTTCGGTGACTTCCATCTCGGTGCTCCTGTGCTTTCGTTGGATGCGGGCGGGGCGTCGGTCCCCGCGTCTCGAGTGAACCCGGGCGGTCCTGCCCGGGGAGGCGACGGCGGCGGAGTCGCACCGCGGGCCCGGCGTGAGGGCCTCCCGATCGTCCGGGCGGTGGCGGCTCGCCACCCTCGTCGTCGCGGATGACTTCACTTGGGCTGCTCCTTCTCGGGATCGTCCTTCGGCTTCTGCTCGCCGATCCCGTCGATGTAGGCCTTGAGCCGCTTGAGGTCGGCTTGCAGGGCCTTGGACGACGAGTAGTGGGCGTGGGGCAGAAGCTTGTGGATGAACCCGATGACCAGGTCCATCGCCCGGTCGGGGTCGGCGATCGCTTTGCCCTTGAGGCTGAAGGACAGCACTTCCTTGCCGCTCTCGTTGCACTCGCCCACCTTGGTGAGCTGGACGAACGCCCGGTGGCCACGCATGATGCTCATCGCCAGTTGGCCTCCGCCGTGAGCTTCGCGATATCGCGTCGTTCGAACGAACGCGTGAGGGCCCGGCTACGCAGCCTCGGCGGCATCTCCCTGAAGGGCACGTCCCGGTCGATGACCTCGATGCGGCTGTTCGCCTTGGAGAGCAGCGACTCGAGGGCCCTGGCCTCCTGGGCCTGCTTGGCCCGGAGCGCCCGGAGGTTCGGGGCCTTCGCCTCGAACGAGACCTTGGCCGACTCGATGCGAGGCCGTCGCTTCGAGGCCCGGTAGTGGAGGACGGTGTGCCGGCCCCGGACCTCGTCCCGCCGGAGCAGGTGCCCCGACTTGACGAGGGCGTCGAGCCTGGACCGGATCCACGCGTCGGAGTGGCCCTTGAGCAGCGTCCTCCGCAGGCCGGTGGGGGTCTGCTCCTCGCGGGCGAGGACTTCCATGAGTTGCTCGATCATCGGAGGCCCTCCAGCACGGCGACCCCGACGCATCCCGCCCCGTCATCGGCGAACCGGAGCTCGACCTGGTCGTCCTCCTTCTTCGCGAATAGCCGCTCGTAGACGAGCCGGCCGGCCTCGGTGAGGTCGAACTTGCCCTCACGCACCTCCTCGGCGAGCCGCATGACGAGCATCGTGCCGAGCTCGCCGAAAGCCTCCTTGTGGGTCATCTCGCCGCGATCGGCGATGTCGTGGACGCCGATCGGCCCGAAGATCCGCAGGCATTGCATGACGTTCATGCCGCACGCCCCTTCCCCGCCTCGATCTCGTGGCGGAGCTCCTCGAGGCCGGCGGAGTGGAGCTGGCAGACGCGGGACTCGCAGAGCCCCAGGTCCCGGCCCAACTCGGCGAACGTCGGGCGGTCGCCGATGTAGTACCGGCGGATGATCTCCCGCTCGCGGCGACGGAGGCAGCGGGTCAGGCGGCGGACCTCCTCGGCGGACTCCTCGGCCTCGATCGCCGAGCCGACCGGGGGCTCGTCGGAGGTCAGGGCCTTGAGCAGCGGACGCCGCGCGCCCAGCACCTTGCGGGTGCCGCTGAGCAGCCACTCGGCCTCCTCGAGCCTCCAGAGCTTCGGGGCCCCCTCGTAGCCGCGCGACCGGCCGTAGCCCTTGAGGCGTTCCCGACGCATGAAATCGAAGCACGAGCCTTCGACGCGTTGGCGGGAGTAGGTCTCGAACGAGGCCCCCTTGTCGGGGCGGTACGTCCGGGCGGCCTGGACGAGGCCCTCGTGGACGGCCCCCCTCCAGTCGATGTTGAACTGCGGATACTTGCGGGCGAACGCCCGGCCGATCCGCCTGGCCCGCTTGTAGTGGGCCTCGCACAAGGCCTGCTGGGCCCGGGTGAGGCCGGGGCTGGCCTCGACGTTCTCTTGTGCTATAATTTGATCGCCTGTGCTTTCGTTGGTGGGTGGGGTGCTGTCGGGCGCCCCACCCTTTTTTGTTGCGCCGATCCTCGCTTCCTGGGTCGCTAGCACGGTCGTCTCCTGTTGTGTGGGGTGAAACCTGCCGGGCATTGGCCTGCCCGGCAGGCTGAGTAGGCATCTGGGTTGTCACGTTGGCCGGGGTTAACTTTGACGGGCACCGGGACACTCGCCGGCTGACTCCCGGGCCGCCTCCATCGCCCTTTGCGGAGCATGGTTCAGAACCAGGCGGTTGATTTGCGGCCCAACACGATCCCGCCCAGCGTCCAGACCGAGACCGTCAGGACGTCGAAGATGAGCGGCAAGGCGTTGATGAGCACGATGGCCAGCGAGAGGGCCAGGGCGACGCCGACCAGGAACGCGACCTTGGCCGGGTTCATGCGAGCCCCTTGAAGTCGACCGGGTTGAGGCCGAGGGTCAGGCAGACCTCGCGGAGGATCTCCTTCTCCTGCGGCTCGAACTCGCCGTCGGCGCCCGCGATGCCGATCCCGATCTTGACCACCGAGCGGGCGTAGTCGGTCCCCTTGACCTTCCCGATCGCGTCGAAGAGGTCCTGCTTGGCGATCTCGTTGGTCGCCTTGGAGTAGTAGCCCTCGAGCGTGGTGGCGAGCTGCTCGCGGTCGAAGGACTGGAAGAGGTCGCCCTTGCGGACGAAGTCGGCCCCGGCCTTCCGCTCGGCCGGCTCGATGTCGCCGTCGGCCCCGGCGACGAGGGCGATGGCCGCCAGGGTGGCGTTGACCGCGGCACGGTCCCGTATCTTGGCGAACTCGGCCCCGAGGCCGGTCCCCGACGCGAACGACTTGAGCTTGTCCAGGAACCCCATAAACCTGTCTCCCCTGCTCATCTCTAGACATGACCCGCTCTGACGTTGAGCGGGCCAGATGACGGCTGGTCGGAATCGAACCGACACATGGGCAGGTCGATCTCCCGTGCTTGTCGTTTACCTATCCCTTGAGGGGAAACACGGTGGTAACGTCGCTGCCGCGTGCCTTACCCAGGCTCATTGAGCTGCCGTTGGCTCCCAGGCCAACATCAACCGTCACGGCCCGTATGGTTGGCCAGACCTCCGGTCTCCCATGCGTTTTGCGTCGCATCTGGCCGGAAAGGACCCCACGATTGGAGGCCCGGGAGGGGCATTACCCCCACTGTGCCGAAGCACCCCCAGGCCATGGCACGTGCGGGAGTCGAACCCGCTGGCCAACCTTGCAAGTGACACCCGCAAGTTCGGATGCGTTGGCCACCCCGATGCCGGTTTCCCTGGCCGTGCCTTTCGCGTTCCGGCTCTCACGCCCCCGGCGACCCCGCGAGCTTGAACCCCTTCGGTTCCGCCGTGATCAGCCTCAGCTCGGTCTCATCCGGCCAGGGCAGAACGTCGCCGTCGGCCGCCCCATCGATCGCGTAGCGGACCGTCGCGATCGGCTCGAGCGAACCCCGGATGATCGCCGGAGGGTGGTCGTATCCGTGGACCACCGTGACGGCCTCGCCGTGGACGGCGAACGTCCGCCTGGATCCTGCATCCACCAGCGTGGCCAGCCGCTCGGCGATCGGTCGCTCGAGGTCGTCCAGCCTCGCGAGCCGGGCGTTGAGCCTGATGCGGAGGGCCTCGATCCGGAAGTGGTCGCGGATATCGTCTTCGGGTTGCGGGGTCATGGCTCGGGCTTTCGTTGGTTGGGGGTGATGGGTGCTGGTCAGGGCTTGGCTGCAGGTATGGCCGCGACCTCGGCCTCGACGGCGATCCTGGCGAGATTGCTGACGATCTGCCCCGCAATGTCGCGAACTTCGGAGGCCGATATGCCCTGCCCCGTGAGGCCCTCGACGTAACCCCTCGCAAGGTCGCGGAGGGACTTTGACTGGGCGAGGCATTCTTCCCGGACGAGGTCGGCCATGGCTCCTGTGGTGGCCTGCGGGCTCGACTCTTCGGCGGCGACCCTAGTTGCCTCTTGGTCCGCGTCTAGCTCGACGGCGTTGAGGGGCGAGAAGGAGAAGATCTCGAACTTGCCGAGGCCAGCCGATTCGAGGCATCCGGTGATCAGCTTCGCGATGTCGTGCTCGGTGAGCTTGCTAACGGCGAGCTTCCCCTCCGGAGCGGGCCGGACAGGCTCGGGCTCGGCGGCAAACTGTGGGGCGGGTTCGTCGACGGGCGTGAGGTCGATGATCTGGCAGGCGCCGGGCCTTGTGGTGATGGAGCAGGGAGCTTCGCCCTGGCCGAAGAAGCCGCGAAGGATGGACGCATCCTGGTCGTAGAACGAAACCCGATGCCGATCCGTATGGATGAAGACCGCCCCTTCTTCGTCGTCGGCCGCGTCGAGCTCGACCCTCGCGATCTTATCGAAGTCCACCAACCTGTCGCCCAGCTTCAGGAACGTCCGCACGCTTACCCCTCCCCTTCGTTCGCTCCGCGCGTTCCTTCCACGTCCACCCTGGATCGCTGAGGTCCGCGGCGTCGATCGGTTCAATTTTGCGGGTCGGCTAATCTTTTAGGCCGTCCCGCGAATGACTGTCCGTTGCCTTGATATGCCTGACTTGCCGATATGGCGGTGGTCAGGCGGTGGCGGCTAGCTGCTGTTTCGAGGGTATCCTCAGGGCCTTCCGAATCGTGTTGCGGTCCTTCTGGTCCAGTCCTTTGGCCTTGCCGTTTGACATTTTCTTTGGTGTCAAACCGAGCAACTTGACCGCATCAGCAATGGTTGGCTTTTGGATTCCCAGTGCTCTCGCCGACTCGGCGAAAGACATCAATCCATTCTCGGCCATGGCATTCCTCGCTCGAACCCGCTGTTGCGTTTGGCATCGGCGTTACCGTCGTTTCGACAGAGGAAATGTAGCAGCCTAGGTTTTCATAGTCAACAGTCAGACTTTTTATTTCGGTCAAAATCACCGAGGAGGCATTGTAAGCCGAATGCTGGTAATGCCTTATGGAGTGATGGAATTCTCGACGAAGCTTCGCCAATTGATGGACGAGAAGGGCTTGTCCCAGAAGGGGCTCGGCGACCGCCTCGACGTGTCCCAGACGCTCGTGGGCAATTGGCTCAGGAAGGCCAACGTGCCGAGCCTTGACCTGGCACTCAAGTTGGCATCCGAATTTGATGTGTCTTTGGATTACCTGTTCAACGACCAGGTCGAAGCGTCGGGCGCCGAGGAGTTGAGGTGCGAGCGGGAGATACGGAGGATCGTCCGCGAGATAGGGGCGGTGAAGGCGTGGCGTCGGCTCATCGGCGTGGGGGAGTATCCGGACCAGCGGCCGGAGAAGTCCGGAGCTGGCGGGACGTTGCCTGAGATGAAGAGCAGCAAGAAAGACGTGGGCTGACCAACCTAACTGGCGGACGACTGATGGACCTGCTGCGAATCGACAATCGGACCGTCAACCTTGACCGCCTGAGCGCCATCGTCGAGACCGTCGAGGCCGGCCCTTCCGGGCATGACTCCCGGCGCGTCCAACTCGTCCTCGGCGACACGACCATCCTGCTGGACGAAGAGAAGTCGGAGCACTTCCTTGCCTTCCTCCACAGGAACTATCGGGTCCGCTCGCTCGGATCCGAGGGCCAGGTCCGGGGCGTTGGCGGGACCATCGAGGGCGGGGCCGATCCCGATTCCGGAACGCTGGGTAGTGAACCCGGCGCTTGAGAAGTTCTCGACCTCGTTCGGCGGGATGTAGCGGTTAAAGAGCAGCAGGCACCCATTGCCACTCGCGACGCACTCGCCGAGCGGGCAGAGCCGGCAACGTGCCGTGTCCCCCTCTTTCCAGTCTCGGGCGATCCCGGTGATCGTGCCGGCGGGGTTTCGCAGGTAAGCATAGCGAGTCCTTATCGGCTTGGGTTGAAAGCTTATCGCGGTGGGCAGGATCGTCGCATCGGGTGGGGTTTTGGAAGAAGGCAGATTGGACATACTTGCCACCTCGATTCGCTTTCATGCGGCCCGACAAGATGCTGAGCGGGACTACTTAATCACTAAGTTTGATATCAGTTAACGATAGGCAATCCGATGATGCTTGCCGCTGCGGGGGACCCCGCCACCGGCGTCTTGATAATGGTCGCCAGCCTGGCCTGTTTCGTGGTCTGGGGCGTCCTGACCCTCCTTAACATGGAAGGCAACCTTTCCGATTTGAAATGGTCCATGCCTGAGTCTCGGTACTGCCCCCTCTGCAAGAGCCGTCTCGCCCCCAAGAAGGGGAACTGCCGGCGATGCGGCTATGAAGGTGGCCCCCAGCCGCCCGAGTCCTGGTCGACGCCGCCTAGTGCTCGCAAGGCCGGAGTCGGGCACGATTCGGACATGGACCTGTTCGCCTCGCCACAAGAGCTGGCCAGGAAGCCCCCGCCCCTGCCCAGCATCTCAACCCCGCCGCCGCTCCCGCCAAGCCGGGATGCCAGCCCTCCCCGGGCCTGAGCACGTTCGCCGATCCTCCGGTAAGACGAGCTCAAACCCTTGCCGCCCCAAGCGGCCCGGATCGGCAAGCTGCACGGGCCACCAGGCCAAGCGCTGCGAGCGGACCTCCTGTTTGGATTGCCCAGATGATAGGGTACATGCGTCGACTACACTGAAAATTTACACGCCTTTCCGGGGCAAAGTCAACGCTGAAATATCCCGAAATCTCTGGGCTGCGCACGCGACTGATGCGTTGAAGCACAATCCGTAAAACCATCGACTTCGTACGCAAGGGCTTGGCGGCGTGCGGCTTGTCGGCTGGTAGTCGGATCGACATTGACATGGATTGATGGCGCGGTGATATGTTATGGTGTCGCCAATGAATGGGCCGCCTCGCGGGAGGATGATTCGACTTCCTTACCCGGCGAGGCGGTGAGCTTCAGACGCGATATCTGACCTCTTCCGCGAGGATCTCATCAACGGTGATGGGGATGATCTCCATCCCGTCAACCTCTCGCTTCACCCTATCGATTTCCTTTTTGGCATCGGACGTGAAATCGAAGGAGACGAAGAACCCCTTCTCGCGGTGCTGCCGCCGCATCGCCGTCTCAAAAAGGTCGATGTCCTGCCGCCCCGCCTTCTCCTTCTGCTTCACCTGGACTGGCAACCAGTCGTCGACCTGGCCGAACAGGTCGAAGCCAGCGACCTTCTTCCTGTCCGCATTAATCGGATAGATCCGACCGTCGATACCTTTATCGTTGACCTTGGCGCGATTGGCGATGGCGCGGCCGTTGACGAGGACTGTGTTGAGGGCATTGACCGCCCAGTTCTCGAATTCAAATGGCGGGTAGGCCATCAGCTGCTCGGGAGTCTTGGGCAGGTCACGCACGAAGAAATCCCGCCCTTCGCGGAGTCCGCATCGCGACTGGAGTCGCGACGACATGACGCGGCAGGCGGTGGGCGAGACGTCGATCCCGATCCAGCGGCGTCCGAGATTCTCCGCGACCTCGAGGGCGGTCCCGCAGCCGCAGAAGGCGTCCAGCACGATGTCGTCGGGGTTGCTGCTGGCATTGATGACCCGATCCAGCAATTGCAAGGGCTTCTGGGTCGGATAACCTACCCGCTCGGCGCTGCCGGAGATCACGCCATCGATATCGTCCCAGAAGGCCTGGAGCGGGACGCCGGGCATCTCGTCTAGGTAATGCTTGAGCATCGGCATCCCGGTCCGGCGATAGTAGATCTGCCCGGCGACCTCCATCGCCTTCATCTTCTCCTTCGAATATGCCCAATACCGGCCCTTGTACGGGCGGACGACCTGCCCGGTGGGCGTCGTCCACTCATAAGACACGTCTCCTCCCGGCTTGTTGGCGGTCATGTCTGAGACGCGGAAACGGCGACCATTCTCATCCTTGTATCTATAATTCTGGTCTATGTAGTGTTGCGTGTACGGAGTGTATTGTCGGTTCCACGTCCTGACTTTGCTCTTGGTGTAATAGAATATCGAGTCGAAATTCGCGCCGTATCGCCGCGGATCATTGTGCGCGCCAGTCCGCCGCCAGACTATTTCGTTCTGGAAGTTGTTCTCGCCGAAGATCCGATCGAGCATCACCTTCACGTAGTGGCTCGCATGCCAGTCGCAATGGTAGTAAAAGCTGCCAGTCGGGCTCAGAACCCTGTAGAGCTGCTCGCATCTCGGGAGCATGTATCTTAAGTAGGCATCCGTAGACTCGTGGCGATCCTCGAAGGATCGCTTCTCCTTGTGCTCTCCCCAGAAGACTTCATAGTTACGATCCGAATTGAATGGGGGATCAATATAGATCAGGTCCACGAATCCCGACGGCATCGTCTTGAGCTTGTCGAGGTTATCGCCGCAATAAATGACCTGCTTGTCCGTTGGTAGTCCGGGGGCTATTTCGATCGTGGCCGATTTAGTTAAGACTTTCGCGCGCTTCGCCATCGTCATCCCATCATCAGCGGTGGGGATGTGATTCTGCCGTCCGTGATCGATACAGGCCCGACAATCCGCAACGTCGGAATCAGTCAACTTATGTGCGTATTGGGACAAAAATCAATCCTGATGATCCGTACAATCGTGTTACGGATATACAGGTGACATGTGGGATTCGGTCATCATTCTGCTCGACGTCGAGCTAATTGCTTCTGATGCGATTCCTATCTCGAGGGGAGTTGGACGCGTCATCCTCTCCAGGGTGGCCCTCGCTTCGAGCGGTAACCTATGGGTTAACTCTCGGCTGATTCTTTCGCCCTCTCCCACCAGAACCGCTTGGCGTTCTGCAGGCAGTCGACGATGTTCTTGCGCCCGACCGGGTTGGCGATGTGGACGCGGAAGCTTATCTCCGGGAACCGGCCGTGGTAGGCCATCTCGGCGATCGCCTTGGCCACGTCGTAGCCCGTGCCGGCCTCGGGAGGCCCGAGGTCGTGGTTGAGGGAGATCTTCGTGACTTGCCCGGACCGGATGAGGTCGATGGCCTCGGGCGCCGTCCTGACGAGGACGTCGTAGCCATCGGGCATGGGCCGCTCGTCGTCGAGCCAGACTCTCATCGGTCGCCTCTCCCGGCCGCTTCGACCTGGTGCTCGAACCTGTCCCCTCTCAGCCACTCCGGCTTTCGCCAGGGCGTGAACTCCGTCGGCCGGCCGTTCTGCGAGGCCTTGACTTGCAGGTCCATCGCGAGATCCGAATCCCAGACCGTCTGACGATGGCCATGGCAGTCGACCTCGAGCGAGAGGAGCCGGGCACCCTCGAGTCGCAGGAGCCCGGGGCCTCCCTCCCTGATTTGGTCGGTCCCACTGAGCTCGAGGACCTGGCCGGGGAAGACGATGACGAGCCGGATGGGCACTACGCCCTTAAGGCCGAGGAGCTGCATCGCATGCGGCCAGACGAAGCCGTCGAAGATCGACCAGTCCTCGACATCTGGTTCCCGATCGCCGCGGCGTCGCTGGTGCAGTCGCCAGCTCGCGAGGACGATGGCCACCGCGAACGGCAGCACGAGCACTAGGCAGGCAAGCTCGGTCATGGCGTCAGCGTCCCTTCGACTCCTCGGGCCAGCCTCGCCTCCGTGCGGGACTTGAGCCACATCAGGGCCTCCTGCAGCTTGGTCAGCGCGATGGCGTTCTCGCGGCAGGCGAACGTCCCGGCCTGGAATCCCTGGAGGCGGTCGATGAGGACCGCGAGAAGGGCCTCGTGCGTCAGGCCGTTGGTGCCGACTACGGCGGGATCCCCCGACTGGAAGACCAGGGAGAGGTAGCCCGAGAAGACCTCGGCGTCAGGCCCCCCGGGCACGTTGGCGAACGTGGCACGGTAGTGGCGGCATGCCCCGCCCGGGCCTGGATCGTCCATGACGTGGACGTCGAGGTCTCCGTTCGCGCCGTTGATCTTGTGGCTCGTCAACTCTCGTCGAGGCATTGGACAGCTCCGGAAGTTAGCAGGCTGGCTCGCTCATCTCATCCCGAAGCCCACGGCGAGGGCGATGAGCACCGTGACGAACACGACCGTCAAGGTAATGGGCAACCAGTCGATCCCGCTGAAGAAGTCTTCTGGCATGGCGGTCACTCCAAGGCCGTCAGGTGTTGGCTCACTCCCCTGCCCCTTCCTGCGCCTCCGCGATCTTGAGCAGCCTGCGGAGCAGGTTCCGCTCCTTGTCGAGGACCTCGAGCCGCTCGAGGATGGCGGCCGAGGACGGGATGAGCGACGGGAGGGCGTTGGCCGTCAGCAGCGTCGTCGCCGACTCGGCGGGCCTGGTCGGCGATGCCTTGAGGGTCCAATCACCCTCGGGCAGGTCGGGTGCCGGGGACGCCCCGAGGCTGGTGACGGAGCCGACGACGTTGGCCGGCTCCGAGGTCGTCTTGGCCGCCGGCTCTGGATTGCGGGAGACCGACTTGGCCTGGTTCGTCGTGGCCTGCATGGCTCGAACCCTCATCTGTCACAAATTTCTGTCGAAACTGAAAAGACTGTATTGACGATATAAACCGTGAGAGTAAAACTCAAGAGGTATTGACGTATGTCAAGGGCTTTGAAGTCATCGTGAAGGGAGAATCGGACATGGCGACTGCCACGCAGGAAAGGCCGGCCAAGGCGAAGCAGGCGGGCGGCAAGGGTGCGACGGCCGAGGCCGGATCGACCGCCAAGGCCAGGGGCGGGACCAAGGCCGGGCAGCAGCAGGAGACGA
The DNA here is from genome assembly GCF_049331405.1 of Singulisphaera chitinilytica. Lineage (NCBI taxonomy): Bacteria > Pseudomonadati > Planctomycetota > Planctomycetia > Isosphaerales > Isosphaeraceae > Singulisphaera > Singulisphaera chitinilytica. The sequence continues at coordinate 984,421 of NZ_CP186274.1, read as the reverse complement.
CGCGCCTCACCGACAAGGTCCGGGGGCATGTGACGGCAGGCCTCAGCCTCGTCGCCGACGAGACGAAGTTCCGCATCCTAGAGATGCTGTCGGAACGGGAATGGAACGTCGGGGATATGTGCACCGACCTGACGATCAGCCAGCCGGCGATCTCGCACCACCTGGCGATCCTCCGGCATGCCCGGCTCGTCGAGTCGAAGCGCGATGGCAAGTTCAACATCTACCGGCTCAGCGACACCGGCAAGCAGCTCTGGGCCGCGTGCAGCGGCTACGCCAGGGCGATCGCGTCGAGCGCCTGAGGCGGGGGCGGGGTGAAGGCGGGCGGATCCAACGACGAACGGCACCCGGCTCGAAGGTGAGCGGGGTGCGGTGAAGTCAGCAAACTAGCTGCTCCGGCGGCGTGACGGCCGTAGCTCAGTCGGTAGAGCCCAGGTGCGCTGGTTCGAGTCCAGCCGGTCGTCATGGTGATGCCCGCCACGCGTGATGCGAAAATAGGGCCGCCGCTAGCGGCGCAAGCTAGACCCGGAACTGTAGGGCAAATCAGCGACATCCGGAGAGACGGAGAGGTGCGGTTTGATGACGGGCGGTTCGGTGCACCAGCCGTTCAAGGGGTTTGATTCCCCGTCGCATCTTTGGGGAGCCTGCTGACGGCGAACTCCCTCTCAGGAGGGAGGCCACCGAATACAACGAATAAGGTGGTCCAGGCTCCCCTTCATCTGCTACCTCGGCCGCAAATCAGAATGGAGCGTTGGGCATGAGCGTGCTACGCGAAAGCATCCTGAAGGTGTTGCGTAAGAAGCATCCGATCAGTCGAATCGAGCTCTTCGACGAGCTCTGCCAACAGGCGGATTCGACGACCACGATCAGCAACGAAGACTTCAAGAACGAGCTGGTTTCGCTCGAGGATCAGGGCAGCATCAGCTTCTGCGCCGCCCCTGGTCAGCACGAGTTGACGGACGCGACGACCACCCTCGCGCTCGATCACGTGGACTTGAACGCGACCTGTTGAAACCGAGTTTAGTCGTTTGGCGACTAAACGACCGATGCCGATGGGCGAGCTCACCCATCGGCATCGGTTATTGCAAGTCTGTTCTTGCCGATTAAGCTATCTGCTACCGTCAAGCACTTCCTGTGCGTTGGCTTCTAGCCAGCCAAGCATGGCCGCTCGGTCCGTCGCGACCAGATATTGGAAGTTGTTGCGCTTTTGCCATCGTGTAATCCCGATGGTGGCATCGATGACTGAGTTGGCATCGGGCCAAATTGAGATCTCCCTTTCATCGACCTCGATCCTTTCATCTTCGTAGATAAACCTTCTGGAGTCCGTCAGTTTCATTGCGATCCCCTCCAGGTCTGTTCACTTCAGCCGCGGGTCACCCGCCCCGAGCCTCCTCGGCACGGCCCGCTCGGAGTCGATGAGGTACGTCGGGATCCCCGCCGCGATGGCCTGGCGGGCGCAATCCTTCGTCCCCTTGCTGGACGAGATCGCCCGGTGGAAGGCGATACACATCTCGGCCCCGGCCGCGACCATCTCGGCGTTGCGGATCGGGCCGGCGTTGGCGTTGTAGGGCCGGCCCTTCCTGTCCTGGCGGACGACGGCCGCGGGATGGTCGAGCTCCTCCCAGTGGGCCGGGTGCGACTCCTGCTCCAGGTCGAGGTCCCTGCAGGCCTCGGCGAACGAACGGTCGATCCCGCCCCCGGCGCCGTGGACGATGGTCAGGCTCGGACCGTAGCGGAGGAGCAGGCGGTTCAGGACCGACTCGGCCAAATCGGGGTCGTACCAGTTCCGGTCGCCGGTGATGATGACTCGCATATCTTGAGAATACTGGCCATACCCTCCCTTTTGTATACCAGTGCTCGAACGAATTCCGGTTTTCCGGAATTCCGGGAAATCGATCGTCAGCCCTCGTATTCGCACCAGCACTCGGGATCGGCCGGCGGCATATCGCGGCTGCCGTTCCAGCCGCACGCCGAGCAAGGCCCATCCCCCGTCGAGTCGTCGCCCCTTTCTTCACTGGTCAGCCCTGCGGTGCCGCACCTCGGGCAGATCCCGGACCCGGCGCAGGCCTCGCACGGCTCGAAGTCGTAGAAGTGTCCGGGACTCAGGGACACTCCCGCCGGCGAAGGGTCGTAGGCGGACGAAGATCCGCCCGTCCCCCCGCAGGCCTTGCAGTGGTTAGGCCATCTCGCATCCCAGGCGGCGATCTCCGCCAGCCGGGTTTGCATGGCGGCCTCACATGCTGGCTGATGCTTCACGGCTCTCCCCTCCCAGGCGGCCGAGTTCGATGTCGTACAGCTCCAAGGCCTGCTCCTTGGAAGGGAGGTTGCCCGGGCGTTGGAAGACGAGGCAACGCCAGAAGCAGCCGCTGTGCTTCTTCTCCTCCTGGTTGACCTGGTCGAGCGGGCAGCGGTGATGCTTCTCCCGGTACTTCGGCGTGCCGCGTCGCAGCATCGACTTGGTGTGCCCGTGGTCGGTGCATTGGCCCCAGTTGCAGGCCATCGACTTGTCCCCGGGCGTGGTGTCGTCGTAGTAGTCGAGTGGGACGCCCTCGGCGATCCGGTCGCGGACGACGCGGAGCATATGGAGGTGCTGGGCGTCGGTCAGGTACATGTCCGAATGGCTCATGCCGGGTCTCCTTTCACCGCCAAGGCCTCGGAGCTCACCAGGAAGCCGCCGTTGCAGTCGATTTCCCCGACCTGACTCCCGATGTCGCCGACCAATCGATGAAGTCGGCTAATCTCGTCGTCCATGTCCTCCCATGAGGCCTGGATCTTGGTCATCCGCTCCACTGCCAACTCGGGGGTCAAAACCCCGGACTCGACCGACAAGAGCTCGGCGAATGTTTCCGCCAGCCCCGCGATGTAGCCCGCCGTCTGCGAGGCCTGCTTGGACTGCTCAAGCGACCGGGCAACGTAGGTGTTGAAATCCGAAGTCGCGTTGGCGACATCTTGCGCGGTGACAACTTCTTCTTCCGACATGACGAATCCCTCCCCCTGGTATTGGTTCGTGAAACGTTTGCGTTACCGGATTCCGCCTCAGTTCAGCCCGTGCCCCGAGAGGAACTCCCGCCCGGACCTGACTCCGTTCTCCGTGAGCTGCCGTTGCCAGGCCCCGTTCGTCGGCGACCACTTCCAGCCCGACCGCTTGAGCCGGGCGCGGACGTCGATGCCCGGCTTGTCGGGGAAGACGAGTTGGGCCCGGTCGATCTCGCGGTCGGCCCAGAGCTCGATCTCGCCGTCGGAGCCGATCAGCTCCCGCCCGCGGGCCGCTGGCTCTGCGGCATGGCCGGCGGACTCCCTCGCGAGGGCCCCGAACGTCCAGACCTTGTGCCGCGCCGTGAACGCCGGCTTGGGGCCGGTCGCGTTGACCTCCCGGAGCCATGCGAGCGCCCGCTCGACCAACTCCACGCGGCCGTTCCTGGCGAGCCGCTCCAGCTTGCCGGAGATCGAGTTCGTGAACGCCGAGCGGGTGTAGAACTCAAGTCCACGGTCGATGCGGACGACGGTGGCGAGCGAGCCCGCCAGGTCGCGGCGGAGGGCCTGCCACTCGGCCTCTTCCTTCTCGGCCTCCGTCCTCGCGTCGAGGACGGCCTTGCGGATCGCGGCCCGCGCCTTGGTCCTCCACTCGACGAATTCGGACAGGCGGCCATCGGCCCGGTCGCCCCGCTTCTGCATCCGGGCGGACGGGAAGTTGGACGGCCCGGCGATCATCGACGAGACGACGCGGGATAGGCTTGCGTGGTACGCATTCATGTGCCTGAGATAGCCCAGGCGGTACTCCTCCATCTCGAATGCGAGCAACTCCCGCTGGCGCTCGGACCCGGCCAGGGGCCACAACTCCCCGTAGAGGCCGTTGACGTCGTCGGCGTAGTCCCGGGCCGCCCGCGCGGCCCGCTCCTCGGGCACGTGGCTCGTGCCGCGATAGGCGTCGTGGGCGAGCCTCGAATCCATCTGATCCGGGCTCGCGATGGCGGGGCAGGCGGTCAAATCCGACATGGCTATTACCTCCGGTCGTTCGCCCGCCTCAGTCCAGGTCGTGACCCGCCAGGATCCCGACCGGTTCCATCGCCTCCGCCACCTCCTGCGCCGCCTCCCGGTGCCATCGCTCCCACGTCATCCGCCTCGCGACGACCACGTAGCCCTCGTTCCGCGTCGGCGAGTTGGCCGCCCACCAGTCCAGGTCGGCCGAGGTGAACGGTTTGCAACGTCCGTGATTCCGGGCAGGCTTCCCGACGGTGCCCATGGGCACCGCCTCGACAACCGGCTCGGGCTCGGGCGCCTTCAGCTCGGGGGCGGCGGGGCGGTCCATCAACGCCCGCCGCAGCTCGTCGGTGGCGGCCTTCCGGGCGACGACCTCGCACTCGATCAGCGTGGCCTCGGGGCAGGAGCTGGCGTATTCGGCGAAGGCCCGGTTGCGTGCCCCGTTGATCCGCCTCGACTCCTCGCAGGTCAGGCCGACGCCCTGGATGGTCGGCAAGGGACGCTGATCGATGGGGCAGGACAGGCCGCGTTCCTCGAGGCCTTCGCCGAAGGGGCGGGCGGGGCGATCCGAACGCCGAGTGGGCTTGGCGGGGACGAGGCGGGAATAGACGCGGACAGATCGGGAGGGAGCAGTTAGAATCGACATCGGAGACTCCTGGTCGCACAGGGGTTTCTCTCGAGCCTCGCGACTCTGCCAGGAGTCGCGAGGCTCATTTCGTTTGTTCTTCACTCGACAGGATCATGATACCCATGTGAACCCATTGGGTCAATGGGTTCACATGGATTTTTTTGGGTTCCATTTTTGTGGGAACCCGAGTATACTTTGTGGGCGTCGAGTGAACCCGGTATCCTAGGCAGGAGGTACGCACCAAGATGGCAGGAGCAGGAATTGGATTGATGGCTCGACCGAAGAAGACGAGTGAATCGTCTCAGCCGCTTAGACTCACAATCATCAACCTGAAGGGGACCCAGGAGCAGGCAGATTGGCTCGAGGCCGTGCACAAGAAGACCCACATCGCGAAGTCGGTGATCGTCCGGCTCGCTCTGAGCCAGTGGGCTGCGACCAACGGCCTTTCGGCGTTCCCACCCCTAGATTCGGAGGACGACCAGTAATCGAGACTCGCCGCACCAAGCGGCCCCGCGCAAATCAGGCCGAGGCAGATGCCGAGGTCGTACCGTATCAAAAGCACTTCATCCACAGTTAATCATCGTGGGTAGACGCATGAGCATGTTGGCTGAGATTCACGAGCATTACCGTTCAGGGGAACCAGATGGCAGGAATTACGACCCTCGCGCCCGGGGAAGAGAACAAGGCTGCAAGCAGCGATAGACTCCCGCGAGCCACTCACGGCGATCCGAATAAACCTGTGATGATTAATGGGATACCGCTCCCATGCTGTGTCTTGAACGACCAGCGTCGAGTGCTCACTCAGACAGGCACCATCGGTTCCTTCGGGATGTCGAAGGGCGGAGCCTCGGGAAAGACCGGGGATCGACTGGCCTCTTTTGCGGGTGGAGAGGCACTCAAACCATTCATCAGTAAAGAGTTGCTTTCGGGGATCAAGAACCCGATCGTCTTCCGCTCCCTGGCTGGGCGGGTGAGCTACGGGTACGAAGCCACAATCCTCGTGGATCTCTGCGATGCCGTCCTGGCTGCAAGGCAGGCCGGGGCCCTCCGAAAACAGCAACTCCACATCGCTGAACGCTGCGAAATCTTGATGCGGGGATTCGCCAAGGTGGGCATCATCGCCCTCATCGACGAGGCCACCGGCTATCAATCCGATCGGCCCGACGACGAGCTGCGTCGCCTGCTCAGCCTCTACGTCGAGGAGGCCGCACAGCCCTGGCGGAAGGTCTTCATCGATGAGTTCTACGAGCAATTGGCGCGGCTCTGGGATCTCTCTTGGAAGCCCGGCTCCTCGGAGAAGCCCCTGGCTTTCGCCAAACTGACCGAGATCCTGATCTACGGCCAGCTCCCGCCCGGCGTGCTCGAGGAACTCCGGAGCAAGAACCCGATCGCCTACGACACGGGCGGCCGGAGGCGGAAGCATCACCAGCACCTGACCCCGGACGTCGGGCTCAAGCACCTGCAGCACCAGCTCGACCTGGTCACGACCCTGATGCGGGTCTCGAGCAACCTGCAGCAGTTCAAGGAGCTGTTCCGCAGGAGCCGGCCCGGGGCCGACCACCAGCGGCTGTTCTTCGACGTCTGAGCTAAGCCGAGATCGGCCAGGCCAAAGGGTGTCATTTGAAATGACACCCTTTGGCGGCGACGCGCCTTTCATTCGTCAGTCCAAGACACTTGGACACATCGAACCCATTCCGACTCGGAGTTCAGGCATGAGCAAAGGGTATCCCCAGGAACCGGATTCGGCCGTCTTTCGGGCCTTGCAAAGCCTCGGAGACAGCAATCATTCGCGCGAGGGTATGGTCGACCTCGACAAGCTATGGAATGCGAGCGGGAGACGCCGCGGTCGCTCGCCCCGCCAATGGGCGGCGAGGTGCAACCGGAGCGGCGACGACATCGAGATCGTCGCCGGCTACCAAGGCGAATCGCTCGCATCTCACCACCACGCGCTCGACTACGCCCAATATCTGGATCCGGCCGTCGAGCGATTCTGCATGGAGCTCCTCGCCCACAAGCTGCGGGAGGCTTCCGGCCGGAGCATGCTCCAGTGCCCCAACAATCCGTTCATGGCCCTCGCCGCGACCGCGGCGGTGATGAGCGGATCCCGCGTGTCCCCCGAGGAGGCCCAGCGGAGGATCATCAAGGACGCCGTAGCCGAGAGCGGCGACCTGGATGTTTACGATCAGGAGACCAAGATCGCCGAGGTCCAGCGGGCCCTCGGCTCGATCAAGTTCGTGGACATCAGCCAGGCGAAAGGATGATGGCCCGATGTCAGGTGTCACCAAAATGGCGACACCAGATCCGAGGCCCCCTCATTAGTAATGAGGGGGCCTTTCCATGTCGCGCATCTTCGGAATTTCCGAAGATAGTCCAAGCTCACCCTTGAGCTGATTGCCTCATCTGATAACGGTTATCAGATGGAAGGCGACTCCGGAATTTCCGAAGTCGCCGAGGCAACTGGGGAATTTCCCCGGTTGCGGTGCCCATGGGCACCGCCTCGACCTCGGGCTCGGGCGTCACCAGCTCGGGGGCGGCGGGCCTCTCCATCAGCAGCCGACGCAACTCGTCGGTCGCGGCCTTCTTGCCCACGCACTCGACCTCGGCCCTGTCGGCGAACGGGCAGTCCTTGGCGTAGGCGGCCATGGCCCGGGTGCGTGCCCTGCCCAGCCGGGCCAGCTCCCCGGCCTCCAGGCCCACGCCGTCGATCGTCGGCAGCGGACGCCGGTCGATCGGGCAGCACAGGCCCCGCTCCTCCAGGCCCTCGGCGAACGGAGCGTCGATCCGGGGCGAGCGGCGGGTCGGCTTGACCATCGGGCGGGTGCGGGTCATGATCGTCATCGAAGTCTCCTCTACTCTTGCTGGGTGGTGGGTGCCTTCATCCGGGCCGGTGCTCGACGGCAATCGAGCCCCGGCCCCTTCTCATCTCTCAGTCGGTCCAGTCGTCGAACGCGCGGCGGGCCTGCATGACCATCTCCTGATAGAGCCGCTCGGCCGTCTCGCACTCGGCCTCCGGGAACCGCCGGTGCTTCTCCCAGGGGCGTTCCTCGCCCAGCCCTTCCGGCCACTCGATCCGCGACTCGACCAGGATCTGCCCGCACTTCATCTCCCGCATGCGGACGGTGCGGCTGATGGGGACCTCGTCCGGGTTCGTCGTCTTCTCGGTGAAGGTCTTGCTGAGCAGGATCATCGTTCGGCTCCGTTTCGGCGTTCGCGGCGTCCTCGTCTCGACAATCTAATAATACTTTCTTACCACCAAAAGTCAATAGTACACCAAAAGTATTTTGGAGAGATCTGGTCGACACCTGAACTCGTGGTACGATATGGATCGTGAAGCTGGTTGATTCCAGTGGTAGAATGATCGATGAGATATCACGATCTGGGGACGACTCGCATGGCCAAGAAACCAGCCGGCAAGATGGGGCGTCCGAAGACGTCCGAGCGACAGGATGTCTCGATCAAGTTCGACAAGAATCTCGCCGGTAAGGCGCGACTGATCTCGCAGGGGCGAGGCGTGTCCATGGCCGAGTACCTCTCCGAGTTGGCGAGGTCCACGATCGATCGTGATTACGTGAAGTTGATGAGGGAGTTGGAGGAAGGGGCCAAGGAGGCTGGAGAATGAGACTCTTCAGGCGGATCCGCGAATACCTGAACTCAATGCCCCGGTCGCTGCCCAAGTTCGCGGTGGGCGACCAGGTCTGGGCATATAATGGCCAGGCTCGCGTCGTTCTCGGCATGAAGTGGTCGAGGTCGCAACGGCTCAGTCTGGACGACAAGGTGAAATGGGGCTGGGTGCTTGAGACGGCACCGGCAGACGAACCAGACGAACTGTACGGGTTCGGCTGGGAGTCGACCTACGAGCGGATGACGCCGGGCGATGTAGCCCAACGAGCTTAAGGAGGCCGCGAATGCCCCTATCGGCCAAGGACTACATCGGCCGGGTTCGCGACTCGGTCTGGGAGCGAGACCTTGCCTCACACCTGAGGCAGGCGACCGAGCAAGAGCGGCTGGCCTTCGTGAGCGAGCTGGCCAAGTCCAGCCCGGGCGTGGCCCTGGTCCTGGCGAGGAGGACGCTCGCCGAGAACCGCAGTTACGAGGTGCTGCTGGACCAGGGCCTGGCCCACGCCGATGCGAGCGGCATCCGTCCGTGGCTCGAATGTGTCGTTCCACGCCTCGGGTTTCGCAAGGTACTGAGGCGGCTCGGGGAGGCGGTCGACTCCAACCCGGACGGCGTCGCGAAGGCCCTATACTGGCTGCCGTCGCTGGCTACTCCGGAAGAACTGGCCAGGGATGCCGAGACGTTGGCTGCTCTATGTTGCAAGGTGCGATGAAGAGCGAGCTTGATCGTCGCCATTCTCCCCTCGCCTTTTGGGGGATTTTAGCAGTTCGCTGCAGGGGTTCAGCGTAAACCGCTTGTTAGGACCATCCAGCCTTACAATAAACTTCTCGAGGAACCCACGGTGCCCAAGCACCGTTTTCTGGCTGCCATCAATGAAACCAACTTTGGCTTTCCATCGCAGTTTACGTTTGGCGGTATCGACTTCGATTTCGACTTTTCCGAATCTCACTACATGCATTTGGCCGCCGATGCCTTCTATGATTTCACCGGACCCTTCTTCCAGTTTAACATCAATCATATCTATGAAAGAAAACGGCAAAAGTGTGTGATCGCTTCCAGAGTCGATGAGACCCTTGGTAGGTTCAGTATTCTTGCCCGTGGCGAGGATCGTAAGCATGGGCCTATACACAAACGGGGAGGAATGGTTGCCCGTTCGATTGCGGACCCGAATTCGTTCGTAGGGGAGCATCATGCTAGCGTGGAATTCTCAACAGCTTTTACCGGCCGGATTTCACCAGCGGGAGGCACCCATTCCAGGATTGGCCGCTCGTGCCCCTTGTCGATAGCCTGATGCTTCGCCGCCGTCGGGGTGTCGGCGACGGACACGATCTTGAGCCCGGTCGAGTCCCAGGCGATCCACTTGCCCAGGTAAGCGAAAGGGATGGTCTGGGGCCGCTTCAAGGCGGTGATGCGGGAACGCCTCCGCTTGCGGAGCAGTGCATTCGAGCGCAGTTTGCGAAGGATCTTCATGACGCCCCTCCCGCCGACATCAAATTGTTGTCGGCCTTCCTTAACTATAGGCGTACGCACGCAAGGCAACAAGGCGACGACGGTATCAATATTCGACTTTTGCGTGCGAATGACCGGACGCTTCATGAACAATCACCGGTCAGCCAATATTGTCCGCGTGGAGGAGGGGCCGCCGGTTCGCAATGCACCGCTCGGGCGATGAGAAGATATCGACCGGGACCAGCGGAAACGGGAGGTTTCTCTGATTTCACTCGAGGCGATCTTTTCAGTTGATACCGAAAGGATCGAAGGAATCTAAATGAGCCACATCGCTTGCCTCGCCTGCTCATCGCTCTAACTTGCCTGAGCGTCACGAATGAGCTACCCTAACGTAACTCAAGCAGCCACGGTGCGTTCGTGACCGCACCGAACCGAGAAACCTTGGTGAAGACCAAGGAAATTCGCCTCGCCACGGGAGTCACGACCCGGTGCGAGGCGTCTAACGTTTGGAGCGGAGGCGGCCGTGGCGACCGTCTCGCACGGGGACCGGAAGCAGAGGATCAGCTTCGTCGCGAATCTCTATTCGCTGGCTGAGGGTCACGACAAGCGGAAATGATGCCCGCGAATGGATCGGGGCCGTGAGAGGGTCAGCCTTCCGTCGCCCCTCCTGCCCCCTCATGGCCTTCCGCGAGGCCTTCCTCGCCTTCCGGCAGGAAGATGGTGTAATCCACGTGGAAGTAGGCCCCGAGCTTCTTCATGTGGGTCAGGTTCATCTTCCGGCGGCCGGTGACGAGGTCGTTGAGCGTCGTCGTGGCCATGCCGGCGCCCCGGGCAACCTCCGCCTGGGAGAGCTTGCGGTCCTCGATCATGCCCTTGAGCATCTCGGGGCCGTGGATGACGCGGAACTCAAGGTTCTCCTCCTCGTAGGCCTCCACGAGGTCGGTGAGCACGTCGAGGTAATCCTGCTCGTCCCGGGAGAGCTCCTCGCGGTCGACGAGGTAGTCGAGCACCTCGATGGCCTGCTCCAGCTCCTCCTCGGAGCGGATCGGGCGGAGGTAGAAGCGGTTGATCAGGGCGATGTAGGGCTTCGGGGCGGCGTTCGTGATCTTCGCGGGCATCGGGATCTCTCCTCGGCAAGCTGCGGGGCCTGGCCCCGCGGGTTTGGATTCTATGCGACCGGCACCGCCGGGGCCTAGCCCCGGCAATCCCGCTTCCATCGGTCCTTCGCGTATTCCGCGTGGGTCATGACGGCCCGGATGTAGACCCGGCCCTGCTCCCATCGCTTGAGCTTCTCGTTGAACTTCGGGAAGTGGATCTTGGCGATCACCCGGTAGTTGTTGCCCTGCACGTCGAAGATGTAGCAGGTGCCGCAGGTGTCGGCGGCGGGGAAGGTCTCCTTGATCTCCGCGTAGTTGTGCCAGGTGGCCTTGCGGGCCTCGCGGTAGAAGCGGAGCATCGCGTCTTCAGACTCGGGGTGCTTCTCCCAGAACTTCTTGAGCCTGACCTTCGTGATGACCCGCATGTTCAACCCTACCCCTCGTCACTCTTGATCACCCGTCCGACACCCTAATATTATCCGCAAAATGCGGACGCGTCAACCGTGTCGTCCGCATTTTGCGGAAGATTCTCAAGAGTGCTCCGCGCGGCGTCGGATCGTGCCGAGACAACGCCGTCCAGGTGGGCTACCTCGCCTCGGGCGGCGGGACGGTGACGGCGATCACCCGCCGCTGGGCCGAGGACAAGCCGCGAGGCTGCCGACTCTGCCCGGCCGGGACTTGCACCGCCTACCGAGGCGTCTGCACGGTCCTGGTAGGGCACCGCGTCCCGGCAGAGCTGGCGGGGAGGTATGACGCGTCGGGGCTGGCGTGGGCCGGGGCCGGCAGGCCGTTCGGGGTCGTGGCGCCTGCGATAGAAGGGTGAGGAGCGACGAGGGGCCGGTGCCCGTGGGCGCCGGCCTTCAGTTTGGTCATCGCGGTTCGATCACGAAGTAGCTCGAGGTCTGATCGGTGTCGGTGTACTGCATGACCTCCACCCGCCGATCCCAGCCCCGATCCTTGGCATACTTCATCTCTTGCCATCTGGCTAACACCTTCTGCTCGAGAGCAATCCGCTCATCTTCGTCGAGCTTGGTGAAGCTGGGCTTGAGCTTGATGATGAGGTAGCCTTGGAACGCCGAAACGACCGCTTCGGCCAAGTGTCGATCGAGGTCTGGGACCGACGATCGTAGGGATGACTCGACAATGCGGCCGATGTCGGCAGCTTTCTCCATGTTTGACAATTGCTGATCCAGGGTCAGATTCCTCGGCGATACAGGGGCAGTCGGAAACAGCTTAGGGCGAGGCTGTTCACGGACCGGCTCCATGAGGGCCCGCACGAATATGCCGCCGAACAGCAAGGCGGGGAATCCGACGAAGATCATAAACACCGGATGGAGGAAGATGCTTTTTCGTCGTTGCGGGTCGCGGTTCATCGTCGGGCTCATTGGTTGCTTGGCTTGCGAGGTCGATTCAGGAAGCCCTCTATGTAAGCAACCCTGCATGATCAAGTGAAGACCCTACTCCTCCGCCGACACGCACTTGAGGCGATCCGTCAGAATGGCGCAAAGCTGACTAACTCATCGGCTCGCGACGCACGAGATGCATTCCGACTTGGACACCTCGTGCTCTTTGCCCCGGAAACTTCCCCGGCGCTGGGAGCAGACCCAGGTCGGATTGCAGCCGCAGCCCGTTTCCCACCCTTTGTCGACGGGCGAGCGATAGTCGCACTCGTTGACGATCTCCAGGATCTCCAGGTGCTGATTGAGCCGCGAGATCGGGGCGAAAACCCCGGTCGGCCGCGGCTCGTCGTCCCCCCGGTTTTCCTCCGCTATCACCTCGAATGGACGGCTTGGGGGTGGGGTCTGAAGTTCAACGCCGCCCCTCGCCAGGAATTCGCGATATCCCGGCCGGTGATCCGGATGGCCGGGATCGGCGAGGTCGCAGAGGCGCCTGACCTTCATCTTCGCCGCCAGGCATTCGCCGCCTTCGAATGGACAGGTTCCGCAGCGTTGCATCGGGGGCCTCGTCATTGGGTGATCGTGAAGGTCGCGCCGCCAGCCCCGTAGGCCCCGAGACAGAGGCCCGCGCCGGGGGCGGAAGGATTGAGCGAGAAGACGAGCATGAACGCGGGCGGGCACGTGTAGCTATTAGTGATCAGGGTCCCGCAGCCCGTGTTGGACGTGCACGGGGGCGAACCCGGGCCAGGGCAATCGCAGCCGAATCCGTGGGCATTCTGCATGGAGAGCCCCACGCCGAAGCCCCATCCGCCTACTGGCGAATATGACAGTCCATAACTCACGGTCCCGGATGACGCGGGGCAGGATCCGCTGGCGTCGAAAGTCCCCGACTGAGAGCCCGTCCAGTTGTATGTGCCGCTCCCATCGAGCCCTTGATAAGTCAAGGTCGTCGAGCCGTTCTTGCTATCGGTAACGGTGAGGTCGGTGAGCTCGAACGAATCCGGGCCGCATTGACCTCCGCTAGCACCGGTGGGGGAGTTGATGCAGATCCACCCCGTCGAGGGAGGGATCAGCGACGCAGCGACCATCTTGATCTGTTGATTGCCGGAGGTCCCGGCGCAGACGTTGCTGCCTGTGACCGTGCGATTGAAGAAACCAGCGTAACTGAGCGTGGCGCTCCAGCTCGCCAAAGTCCCCGTGAAGGGGCCCAGCGATAGCGTGAGCAGACCCGAGGCGTCGGTCGTGCCGCTGGCGCTCAGGCCCCCGGTGCCCGTCATCGTGATCGTGGCCCCCGGCAGCGGATAACCGGTGTCGGAGCCGTGAACCTGGAAGCCGCAACCCAGGACGAACCAGTTGATAGCGAAATAGCCGATGGGCGGGAGCGAGACCGAGGTCGTGAACGCCGGGCCGCAGTTCGCGTTCCTGGTGATGGAGACGGTCGACGTGGATGTGCCGTAGCCCGTCGCGGAAACGGTCTGGGTGTAGCTCCCCGTGGGCACGCCCTTGAAGCAGGCGATCGTGTCGAAGGACGCCGTGGCCGCGGCGCCCGAGCCGGACGACGACGTGAAGCTCACCGCCGGGGCGCCGGTGTAGCCCGATCCGCCCGAATTGACGACCACGGAACCGATGGTGATGGCGCTCGCGGTCGCGTTGGCCGCCGCACCCGTGCCGCTTGAGTCTGTGATCGTGATGGCCGGCGCGACGTAGAGCGTGCCGCCGCTCGTCGAGATGGAGGTGAACCGCAACGTTGCGTTGGCCACCGCGCCCGAACCCGGGCCGGCCGCCGAGAAATCCAGGGACGGTGCCGACCGGTAGCCGGCGCCTCGGGTGCTGATGGTCAGGTTCTGGACGACGCCGCCGACAACGTCGAATGTGCCTGTGGCCGTGGTCGTGGGCGAACCGCCCGAGAAGGACAGGCTATACCCCGTGCCGTCCGTGTAGCCGCTGCCCCCCGAGGTGAGGTTCAACGCGTCCAACTCGCATCGATAGGAGACCGTCGCATTCGCCCCGTTGGTCGCCCCGCTGATCGAGAGCGTAGGGTTGACGTAGCCCGTACCGGCCGAGGTCATCGAGGCCGATGGCACTCCGCCTGCAAGGATGGCCGTGGCCGTTGCGCCCGATCCTCCGCCTCCCGTGAAATTCACCGTCGGGACGTTGAGAGGGTCGTACCCGCTGCCACCGTTGGTCCGGTTCACGAAGACAACTTGCCCCGTCGTGACGTACGGTCCATAAGTGTTCGTCCCGTCGGTCAGCGTGACGCTGGCCCCGGCGATGGTGAGGATCGGCAGAGGGCAGGCGCGGGTCGCCTTGACGCAGTGGCTGCACTTGTCGCCGTACGCTATGTCCTGAAATCGCCAATCATTACTCATCGGCTCGTACGTCATCTCGACGAACTTGCCGTCCAGCCCCGCCTTGCCGTTGGCCTCGTAGGCGTTGGCCCCGGAGTGGCCGGCGGCGAAGGGGACGAAGCCGGTGCCGGGCTCGTAGTAGGCCTGCTGGAACGAGTAGGGGTTGCCCGTGCCCGAGAGCTTGGCGTGGATGACGGTGGGGCCCGAGACGCCCAGGGCCCGGCCGCTGGCGCCGTCGCTGGAGAGGAGCGGGGCCGCGACGGACATGCGCCCCCGCCCCGCGTCGCGGCGAGCATCTGGTTGAGCAGGTCGGCGGCCGAGCGGTCGAGGACGAGCATCCCGTCGCGGTCGCGGAGGCCGAAGGGCCGGCCCGGTTCGAATGAGGTGGGAAGCATCAGGAGCAGACCCCCGAGGTGAAGACGAGCGCGTTGGACATCTCCTCGCGGCGGGCCCGGACGACCGGGGGCGTGGTGAGGTCGACGGAGTCGTTGCCGTTGCTCTCGTAGGCCGGGTCGGAACTCGCGGTCCCCGAATCCGTGCCGTCGACCCACGCGCCGCCCGAGTCCGGATACTGCTCGGTCCAGGCGTAGGCGCCGCCGGTGCCGCCGGAGGTCAGCTTGATCCACATCCACTTGGTGGTGGAGGTCGAGGCGAACATGCCGCCGGGGCCGCCGCCGACGGCGAGGGGGCCGGCGCCGGCCCAGTTGCCGCACCTGGCGATCTCGCGGACCATCGAGGTTAAATCGGAGGCGCTAAGCCGTTGGCCGGCTTGGAAGGAGCTCGGTAACATGGGCTGCCCCATGAGGGGGAGGGATCGGATGAGGTAGGAGTTGAGCAGAGAGGAGATAGGGTCGACAGGAAGCCGACCCTGGAGGCGGATGGATTTCTATCTTACAACTTCTCTATCGGAATCGCCAGAGGGGGTGGCTAAGGCCGGTGCCCATGGGCACCGCTTACCAGCAACAAAGGTTGTTGCCACAAGTTCCGACAGTTGTCTATACAGCCAAAAAAAAGAATACATCAGATCGAGTGCGAGACGTCAAATCATATTTGAGGATAGGAGGATTGCGTCGATCAAAAAATCTAAAGATCGTCTGTACAGGATAAGAGCATAAAAATAAAACTCTCCATACGTCTACACATTTCGACTAAGGTTGCGTGATCCGATTCATACACGGTGCCATGAGTTACCGCGCTAAGTCGATCGAAGAACTCTAATACAACCTTGGCGTCCTTGACAGCGAATTGCTTGAATTTGTCAGGATGGTCACGCACGATATATTCTATTCGAGCCCTTCGAGTGATACACTTAACATTGTCTTTGTTGAAATAAAAATGATTTGAGTCTTTGGACCAAGTTTTGATGCTCTCATCCGGAGCAAGCCGATGGATGATGTTAGTGAACAGTTCGCGTAAAGAAGTGCACGCATGACGTTCATAGTCAGGCTGCTGATTATCGATTGATGCCCGTGAACCTTCGAGCATGGTTAAAAAGCCTGGGCCAAAGCCAGCAAGCATTCGACTCAGAGACTCATCTTCAATCTGCGATTGACCATCGCGAATGTCGGCAATTGCGGCGTCGACATCCTGATCGACTTCGACTCCAGAACTACGTGCAACTAGGACGCTGTGGTTAAAGAATTCCAGGACGGCTCGCCTGACGAGATTCTGAGATATTCCTACAGATAAAACATCAGGTCTAGCGACTGATTCAACGAATGTTAGGTAAGATGACGAGAATTTTTCATGTGATTTTAAAAGGTGTTTTTGCTGCCTGATATTAGGATAAAGATTATATGCAAAATTGAGACTACTGACTCTCTTGATCGCTTCTTCAGACAGTATGGACTGCTGATAAAGCTTGGTTAGAGCAAGGTTCGAACTTGCGGCCGCCGCGGTCAAGTGCTGAATCTGATCGGTTTGATCTTTTAAGTGACTCGCAAACTTGTTGATAGAACTTTCGTAGGCATGCGGAACCAGCTGTTGGTCTAAAAGTGCTTTAATGGAGATGGAGGCATCAAAGGCAGGTTTGGACAAGTGAGCGATTAAGCTACTCTCTTGTAGCTTTCGTTGCGATGTCAGGACGTTAATCTGCTTTACGTATTCGGCAATTCGATTGGAAGCTTCCGAGACAGCGTTCACTGAAGGCCGAGCGGCATTTTGCAGGCTCGTCTCAAGCCGGCTCTGCATGTCTTGCATTGATTTTATTTTAATAAGCAAATCGTGGATTGTGGCCATGGAGTATTCCGAATCAATAAGTCGAGATTTTGGTTCCGATCAATGACCAACATTGGCCATTTGTCATACGGCTGTCGCAAATTCAATGCGTCAACTTCCTCGGCCTGTGGAGTTATTTCCTGAATTCTTACGATCTTCCGCAAGCTGGGTTTTTGCCCGTTCGATCATATTGCGAACATCTTGATTGGTGCCCCACGCCGAGATTCGGACATCAGGGTGCTGCGAGGCAAAGACGCGGAAGATCTCGTCGGCGAAGGCTTGGCCGATGGAATCGATGCCATCGAAGTCCAGGATGACCTCCTCGAACGCCTCGCACCGCGCGAGCACGCGTTTCGCCTGAGACCTCGAGACGAGGCCATCTTTCCCGAATTGCGCCAGGCGTAGAGGTACCTTCGTCTTCGAGAATTCGTATTCTCCCGAGTCGAGATTGGAATACTGGTCGAAGATCTCTTTCGTCGTGCGAGGACTGTCGATGGCGATTTCCATGACCACTCTCGTTCCCTTCTCGGGCTCGTCGCCGGTATCGAGGAGCCAATCGTCTTTGAGGTCCTGCCGATGACTGAAGAACTGCCCATCTGATTCGATTGTGAAATAATCAAAGATGCGAGAAGTAAAAAAGATCCCTTGCCCCGAATGGTTTCGCGGGTCGGTCGTGAGCTTCCCCTTCAGCAATTCCAGGATCGCATGCCTGTGATCGATGAGATCGAACCTCGTCTTAATCTTCTCGAAAATACCAATTCCATCATCGTGTATCCCTAACGTTATATTTATAGCATTGCGATTTACATAAACTCTAACATTCGTACCCTCTGAATGGTCGATGGCATTGTTGTACATTTCGGTGAAACCGTAATACCAAATGCTCCGGTTGTGATCGGACAGGCCTTCGAAATGAGGCGAGACGATGTCCCGCCACACAATGTCCTCTTGATTGTGTTCTGCCAGAGACAAAGTTACGGAAAAGTAGTGCGATTTCAGGGAGTAGGTCCGCTTCTTCGTCTTCCCATCTGCCTCGAGGATCTCATCGTCGATCAGTGTCGCAAGGTGCCTGCTGACGGCCTGCCTGGTGATGCCGAAGTGCTCAGCCGTGATCTTCGCGATCTCAGACGGGTGCTCCTCGACATTGCTGATGATGAATTTGCGGATCTCGCCGCTTTTTGGCTTGGCCGTCATCTACTCTCCTTTGTCAACATGGAACAGTCTTATTGTCAACAAGAAGGCCCACTATTGTCAACATGGGAATTGCGAGTTTTTGAAAGCTGGCGTCAAATGGGCAACAGTGTCACCTCTTGATATCCAAGAAAAAGGCCGGTGCCTATGGGCATCGGCCTGCATCACTCCTCACCCCTCCATCGCGGGCGCCACGACCCCGAACGGACTGCCCCCGCCATTCCACGTCAGCCCCGACGCATCATAGGCCGCCGCCAGCTCTGCCGGGACGCGATGCCCCACCAGGACCGTGCAGACCTTCTTGTACGCCGAGCACGTCCCGGCCGGGCAGAGCCGACAGCCACGCGGCCTGTCCTCGGCCCATCGCCTCGTGATGGCCGTCACCGTCCCGCCGCCCGAGGCGAGGTAGCCGACCTGGACGATGACGGGCTCGGGCTGGAGGGCGATGGTGCGAGGAGAGCCGGAGGTGGAGCGGGGGCGCGCTCCCCGGGGTTTCGTCTTGGGGAAGGGGAGCACGTCCATCACCGCCCCTCCATGTCGTACCTGATGATTTGAACGCCGCCATTGGCCAGCGTCCGGATCGTCGCCGCGATCCTCCGGCCCTTCCAGATCACCCGGTCGCCGTCCACCCCGGCGACGAACTCCTCGACCTGGTCGCCGATGACCCGCTGGAGCGTCTGACGCTTCGAGGCGTGGCAGACCAGGCTATCCATCCCGGTGACAACCCAGGCCGGCTCCCGCCGCAGCCGTTCGGCCGCGGCGGCCTGGATGTCGAATGCGGCGCGGAGGCCGTCCTTGTCGGGGTCGTGGTCCATCATCGCGACCTCCTCGCTTCCTCGAGCTTCTGGACCTGCTGCCCCCATCGCTCATCGCCGGGGCCGATGGCCGACGCATTCATCAGGACGACGACCGGCCCGGCCTGGACCGCATGCCACGCCGGGCCAAGGTCCGCATAGCTCCGCAGCCAACGCCTGGTGGTCATGATCTTCAGGACCACCTCGACGTAGACCCCTCCAGGGAAGACAGCCAGCGAAATAATGATGCGGAAGACCCGTTCGCCCTTCCTCTTGGGAGGCGGGGCCGAAGCCCCGTCCCGCCCGGCCGTCGCGAAGACGCGATTGATCACAGGGCCACCCCCTCTCCGATGAAGAACGCCCCGTTGTGGTCGTCGCTCAAGTCGGAGATGACCACCGGGGCCGCCGAGTAGAGCCACTCGTGGTACGCGCTCTCCATCTCCTCCTCGTCGGCCTCATCGCCCAGGCCACGCTCCTCGGCGTCGCGGATCTGGGCCCACCACAGCTCGTCGCCCCGATCGTGGACGCGGCGGGTCACCCTGGGGTTGGAGCTGGCGGGACGAGGGGCGGGAGCCGGCTCGACCTCGACGAGCTTCAAGGCCGGGGCGGCCGGACGCTCCATCAGGAGCCGACGAAGCTCGTCCGTGGCGGCCTTCCGCCCGACGTTCTCGATCTCGGACAGGCTCGCCTCGGGGCAGTCGAAGGCGTACGAGGACATGGCCCGATTCTGGGCCCCGTTGACCCGCCATCGCTCGGACTGGGTCAGGCCCTGTCCGTTGATCATCGGGAGGGGACGCTGGTCGATGGGGCAGCAGAGGCCGCGATCCTCGAGGCCTTCGCCGAAAGGGCGGGAGGGGCGATCCGAGCGGCGGGCGGGCTTGGTGGGGACGACGCGGGAATAGACGCGGACAGATCGGGAGGGAGCAGTTAGAATCGACACCGGAGACTCCTGTTCGCTCAGGGGCTTCCCACGAGGGCCGAGGTGTTACCAGCACCTGCGGCCCTCATTTCGTT
The DNA here is from genome assembly GCF_049331405.1 of Singulisphaera chitinilytica. Classification (NCBI taxonomy): domain Bacteria; kingdom Pseudomonadati; phylum Planctomycetota; class Planctomycetia; order Isosphaerales; family Isosphaeraceae; genus Singulisphaera; species Singulisphaera chitinilytica. The sequence continues at coordinate 964,692 of NZ_CP186274.1, read as the reverse complement.
TGGCAACCGCATCGGTTGCTCGACTTTCATATCATAAGCTGTACGTACAGAATGTCAATGCACAGAATACGAAACTTTTTTGTTTTCTTGCTATTTCTGTACATACAGGATAAGATGCAGCTGTGGTTTTCGTGGTTGACCCATTCGATTTCGATTACGATCGGTCCAGAGGTAACGGAGGAAGCATGTCGAAAACCGGAACTGTCATGGGCCGACCGAAGAAGAAGCTGCCGAGTGGATCTGACCCCTCTTTCAAGACCATCGGGATTCGAACGTCGCAGGAGTGGGCCGATTGGCTCGACACCTTGGCGCGTCATTACCGGACTACGGTCGCCGGGGTGATTGATCGCGCCCTCGCCGAATGGACCGAGGCTGAAGGCTACCCTGACCGACCACCACAACGGATCCCGTGACGTCCTAAAGGCCAGCTTCACCGCTGGCCTTTCTCATTGATTTCCCGGTTAAACGTGAGGATGAAAACCTAGAAATTTTACAAAAGAGGGGTCGATAAATTTGTGTAGCCAGGATATCAGGGTCGATCAATAGGCACAGCTATCAACGGAGGTCATCTGTGAGTGAAATTGAAGGTGTTGCTGCGAAAAGGATGCGGCGGCCTAGAACGACAACCAAGACTCCGGGGCCACCCAAGCAGCCGATCTCGGGATTCCGAGGCAGTCCGGAATTCGCCGAGTGGGTCTCGAGACTGATCGTGTTCAGCCGCCTGCCGGCCACGATCCTGATCGAACACGCGCTGGTCGAGTGGGCGGACCGCCACGGCTTCTCCGAGCCTGCGCCTATGCGTTGAATCCTAGCCGTTTCTTGAGAGGAGAGCCCTTGAGATGTCTCTGAAGTCGAATGATCCGAACCCCCTGGCGATCGACCGCATCCGCGTCGACGGGGGTACGCAACCTCGGGCCGAGATGAATGACGAGGTTGTGACTGAATACGTGGATGCGGCTATCGAAGGGCGACTGCCGCCTGTCACAGTCTTCTATGACGGGTCCGACTACTGGCTCGCGGATGGCTTTCATCGGCTTGAAGCCTGGAAGCGAGCCGGGTTCCACGAGGTCGACGCCCAGGTCTTCCAGGGTGATCGTCGGGAGGCTGTCCTCTATTCCGTCGGAGCGAATGCGGACCACGGCCTGCGACGCACCAACGAGGACAAGAGACGGGCCGTCTGGACGCTGCTAAGGGATGAAGAATGGTGCAAGTTGACTGATAGCGAAATCGCCAAACGGTGTGCTGTCAGTCACCCGTTTGTCGGGAAACTACGTCAGGAGATGAAGCCATCTTGTAACGGTTTCAAGATGGAAGGCTCCGAGAGCCCGCCTTCGGAACGCAAAGCCACCCGCAACGGCAAGACCTACACCATCAACACGTCCAAGATTGGAGGTTCCACCGCCAAGAAAACAAATGAGCAAACTCACTCGGTCGTATCCGGCTCGGTCGCACTCCTGGACGACCCCGCTCGTGATGAACGTGAGCAGCGGCAAGTCGAGTCCCGGCCTCCAGTCGTGGTCAAGCAGTCGGCCTCGGCCATTGCCATTCAAAAGGCCCCCGAACCTGAGGAGGAAGATGCCAACGACCATTTCACCACGCCAGAATGGCGTGAAACCGAGCGATACATTCGCAAGCGGTTCGATAGCTTGCCGGATGCGGAACAGAATGACTTTGCAACCAACCTTCTTCGCCTCTCCCACCGACTCACAGCCCAATTTCGGGTCCCTATCCTGTAACGGAGTGATTACGTGAGCAGCAATCAGGAGATCTCCCTGGACTGCGGCGCAGGCATCATCGATGTCTTCCGCGCCAAAGCCCTTTCCTGGGAGGTCATGCTTTCGGAGTGGATCGACAATGCCTTCGGGGCGCAGGCACGCAACATCACGATCCGCAAGACGGGATCGAGGATGGAAATCATCGACGACGGCCAGGGGTGCGACGACCTGAGGATCATGCAGTCACCGGCCAGGGGCCTGAGGTCGGCGACCAACAAGGCAGGCATGTACGGCGTGGGCGGTTTGATGTCTCAGATATGTGCCTGCCAGGGCACGCTATCTGAGGTCAACAGCACCACGCCGCACAAGGTGAGCCGAATCGTCTGCGAATGGCAACAGTGCATCGATCAGGATCGGTTTTTTGCCTTCTACACAGAAAAACCGATCCCGAGCAAAAGCACTCAAACGGGACTGCATATCACCATCCACAACTGCAAGAGGATCGCTAGCGTCGATAGGCTGGCTCGCGACCTGTCCTACCGATTCGCGAAGCACCTGCAAACCGACCACACCCTCATGTTGGAGATCGACGGTCAAAAGATCAAGGTTGATCCTTTTGCCCACCCAAAGCTCAAGAGCAAGCGAAAGCTCGACCTGGTCGTGGACGGACATCGCATTCACGGATTCTGCGGCATCGTGCCGCCAGGCGAACCTAATCCCTATCCCGGTTGGTCGGTCCACTGGGGATATCGCTTCCTGGGCCAGTTCCACGAACCGGCGGAGGGCAGGCCCAGCAATCGGATTTACGGCGAGGTCTACCTGCCGCCGGAATGGAAGAACATCGGCGTCACCAAGGACTACTTCAGCGAGGAGCCAACCGCGCTCTGGGCCTCGCTCGCCGAGGCATGTCGCGACCTCGTCGACAAGGCCGAAGCCCAGTCCCAGAACATCGAGCTGACCTCCATCGCCAAAGCTGCGGAAACACTGCTCAGCGCGGTGATTAGCGGCAAGCAATCCGTGAAGGGGGCTCGGCCGGGGACGACCGGGAAGCGAGGGACTGTCGAGTCGACGGGGACCGGTGGGGAGCATCGGAATTTCAGGACGACCCAGCCGGGAGACAAGAATACCGAGGAGATCGTCCGGACGGTCCGGACGCCGGATCGGGTGCGCATCGTCTTCGACGAGACGATCGACGGCCTGTACCGGTTCGACAGCAGCGGATCGCATGGACGATCCTTCCTGCTGACGCTCAACGACGGCCACCCGTGCATCAAGGCTGTCCGGGGGGACGCCCACAGCTTGGCCAAGCTCTGCCTGTCCTGGGTAGCCCACGAGATCATCGACAGGTCGGCGGTAGGCGATATGTTCCCGACGATCCGGGACATGACGTACAGGGACCTGCTCCTGGATTTCTTCAATCGCCTCGCCGATCAGCCGGGCGCCGTCATAGGGAACCGCCGTAGGCGACGGCCTGCCATGGCTTCTTGACCTCGTTCCAACTTGGCGGTGCCCATGGGCGCCGCCAAGCCGTTTTTGGTTATCGCGGGCTAACGAAATGGCTGGATGTTTGATCGGTCTCAGTGTACTGAACGAACTCAACCCGAGGATCCCAACCTCGATCCTTTGCGTATTTCATCTGGCGCCATTCCAATGCCACACTCTCTTCGAGGGCTTCCCGATCCTCGCCGCCAAGCTGGTTAAATTCTGGTTTGAGCTTGATGACAAGGTAACCCTTGGGCGCCGAGACGTCCACCTCGATCAAATAACGGTCGAGACCTGGTACCGATGACCGCAGAGAGGACTCAACGATTCGGGCGATGCTGACCGCTTTCTCGTTGCTTGACAATCCTTGCGTTTTGGCTGCTTGAGCTTCCTCTGGCGGCGGCGGCGAGGTCAGTAAGAGTGCGAGGGCGATCAAGACTACGATCGGTATACCGAAGGCGAGTAAGTTCTTTTGGAGGCGAGAAATCGGCTTGCTTCGAGGCCGATCACTGAGAGGTTTGTTTGGGCCGACGTCAATGTTGAGATCCATGGCGGTTCCGGCTTCCTTTGGCCAGCGACGTAGAAAGCCCTCTATGTAAACAACCCAACACTCTCAAGTGAAGCCCCTGCCCTCCCTTCGTTACTCGGACTAGAAAACCTCGAAAGGGCTCGATCACCCGAGGAGGAGCTTGGAGAAATCCTTCTTCGTGTAGATCGTGGCGCCGGTGTTGTCCTTCAGGGTCGCCCACTGGAACTTGTCGGGGCGGACGAACTGGTTCCAGTCGATCGTGCGATACTTGAAGACCTCGGTGACGTCGCAGACCTTCGTCCCGTCGGAGAGGAACTTGGGGTCGGTGTCGAACGAGTCGAAGAAGACGGTGGAGTCGCCGCAGCCGAGGAACTTGCCCTGGTTGACGCAGCCGAGCAGGTCGCGGACGTACTTGAAGGGCTGGTAGGGGTAGTCCTTCCACATCAGCGTCACGGTGGTCACCGGCAGCTTGTAGACGCCCTGCGTGGGATACTTGGTGCCGTCGGCGAAGGCGACGCTGCTGTTGGGGATCGGGTAGGTCTCGTAGCCGTACTGGATCTTCTGGCGGCAGTACTGGAGCTGCTGGTTCTCGGCCGGGTCGTCCGTGACCGACTGGAGGTTGAGCGGGTCGTCCGACTGCTGATAGGGCCAGTCGCTGACCGTGAACGTGACCGTGATGATCGCGTACTCGAAGGCGAGCGGGGTGCGGCCCTCGATGATCTTCCCGGCCGGCTCGATCTCGAGGGAGTCGGCGTAGAGGTTGGGGCTGTCGGGGTACTGGTAGGGGACGGTCTGGATCCAGGGGTTCCCCGAGCCGGTCGCCGAGGAATACCCCTGCATGTCCCGGACGAACTGATAGCGGTCGTCCCAGCCGAGGAGGTATTTCTTGACGGCGTACGGCTTCCCGCCGGAGATGCCCTCGCGGAATCCGTCCGACAATTCTTCGTGGGAGACGCTGATCGTGGTCGACATGGGATGGCCCTGGGGATGGGCAAGATCGGGGCGGGAGGTGGGGATGGGTGCGGTGCCCATGGGCACCGGCGGCAGGGGCAAGGCGGAGGGGTGGATCAGCGGGCGAGGACCGCGCCGCCGACCTGGTTGGCGTTGCGGGCGAGGATGTCCTTCAGCTCCCCGAGGAGGCCGACGGCGTCCCGGGTGTTCTTCTCGGTCTTGTCGGCCGAGGAGTTGGGCCTGCTGCGGAGGATGTCCTCCTGGATGCGACGGCCGGCGTCGCTCGCGCTGCTGCCGATGGTGGCCACGGAGGCGGTCCGCCTCTCGTCGTCGCCGGGGCCGATGACCGCGGCGGCCGTCTTGACGCCGATGCCGAGGAGCGACTTCTTGGCGTCGCCGACGGCGCCGAGCGTATTCATGAAGCGGTTCTTGACGTCGAAGAGCTTGTTGTTGACGTCGTCTTTCTTGTTCTGCTCGGCCCTGGCATCCTTGTGGTCGTTCCAGGCCTGCTGCCTCGCCGCGAAGGCCTTGGCGGACTCCTCGGCGGCGGCCTGCGCCTGACGCTTGGTCTCGGCCGCCTCCTGCATGGCCTTCTCGGCCGGGAGGATCAGCTCGGGTTTGGTCGCGGCCTGCCGCATCATGTCGCGGGATTCGAATCCCTGCTTGTCGGCGAGCTTCTGGAGGGCCTCGGCCCTGTTGCCGACCTCGGTGTTCTTCGCGTCGGCGGCCTCGAAGGCGGCCTTGGCCTCCTCGACCGTAGTCGGCTTCTTCGGTGCTGCAGCGACGGGTTTGTTCGTCGCATCCAACGCCGGGAGGGCTTGCGCCGCCACTTCGCGAGGGCCGGAGAAATTGACTCGAGTTTTCCCCCGGATGATCGTTGCGAAGGCCGCCGCGACGTCGCCAAGCGCGTCGGCGGCCATGGAGGCGGCCGGGGTCACCTTCTCGCCCAAGGCTTTCTTCAGCGAGGTGAGCGAATTTCCTGCCCTCGTGAAGCTGGCGTTTGTCTCCTCCCCTTTGATCTTCTGAGCTTTATCGAGCGACGCGGTTGTCCCGGTCTCCTCGGCGGCGATTTTTGTCCTCCGCGAGACCTCTCCGAACTTCGGCGCGAGCTGCTGGAAGGCCGCGAGGTCGCGGCTGTTCTTGAGGCCGATCTCGGCGAGGAACTCCTGCTTGCCGACGGTGTCCTTGAGCTCGCCGAACTTCTCGATCACCATCTGCAGGGCCTCGAGGGGATCCCGCTGGATGGCGTCCTTGAACTTGGCGGAGTCGACGCCGACGGTCTCGGCAAGCTCATGCCAGTTGGTGACCATCTTGGACATGATCCGGCTCACCGCCGAGCCGGCCACTTCGTTCGTCAGGCCCACGTCCTTGAGGACACTGGAGAGCGCGAGGACCTGCGGCAGCGTCATGTTGGCCGACTTGGCGAAGCCGCTGATCCGCTGGGTGATGGCGAGGATGTCGGAGGCGCTGGCGGTCGAGATGTTGTCCATCGCGACCAGCGCCGAGCCGAAGCCTTTGATGCGATCGGTCCCGAGGTCGAAAACGTTGAGCGTCCGGCTGATCTGATTGGCGAGATTCTCCGTCTGCATATCGGGGATGGCGAGCTTCACCTCTGCTAGCTGCTCGGTGAATTGTTTGAGGGCCGGCAGGCCCCCCTTGTCGGTCACGCCCATCCTGGCTCCGATCTGCGCCATGCTGATGAGGTCACTCGTCGCCACGCCGGGGCGAGTCGTGCCCATCTCCATGATGGTGCTCTCGAACGAAGCCATCTGTTCGGCGGTCATACCGGTGATGCGTCGAAGCGTCCCGAACTCGCTCTCCAGGTCGGCCGAGGTCTTCACCACGTCGATGAGCGCCTTCGAGGCTAGCTCCCCCGCCATCATCTGCGGGTTGGCCGCGAACGGCATCCCGGCGCCCGACCACACCCCCGACAGGAAGCCGGGCCCGCCGCCCCCGCCGAAGCTCGCCCCGCCGCCACCCCCTCCGCTCCCCCTGCCGGGCCACCATCCCTGCCGCTGGCCCGTGAAGCGGAACCGGGTCGACATCTGGATCTGTCGGACCAGCGAGAGGAGGTGACTGAGATTGACGTGGGCCTGGTTGGTGTTGGCCCGGACGGGGATCAGGGCGGCTGTCTTCACCCGCTGGAGGTCGACGTGCATCCGCACGATCGAGCGGTTCCACTGCCGCATGTCGGCTCGGATCGGGATGATCGCCCCGCCCAGGCCCTTGAGTGCCTGGATCTGCTGGCGGAGCAGGCCCAGGTTGGCCGTCGCCTGGCCCCGGTCCATCCGCAGGTTGATGGACACGTTGCCGAGCTTGCCGAGGTCGGCGCGCAGCCGATTGATCTGCCCCTGGGCCCGCGTGGTGTTGAGATTCACCGTCGCATTGCCGACCGGGAGGTTCTTCAGCTTCGACATCAGTCCCGCGTACCCGGAGTCGAACTGCTGGGTGCGCAGGGAGAGGTCGACGTAGGCGTCAGCGAGCTTGAGGTTGAGCGCCATGGCTTGCGGCCGACTCTTTCGCGTAGGCTTCCGCCTCGGCCGGGCTGTTGAAGGCCCGCCGGCGCGGATTGGGGATCTCGCCGTCGTTGTTCAGGATCAGGAGCTGCGGCAGCGTCAGCTCGCCGAAGTCGCCGGGGCTGAGGTGGGGGTTTCCTGCGACGTATCCGTGGAAGAGCTTCCCGAAGTCGATCCCTCGGGATCTTCTCTTGCGAGCGCCGCCAGCCGCTTGGCCTGCTGCTGGCGGCGAATCTCTTCCGGGTCGAGGTCGTCCTCGCCGAATGCGACGCGGACGAGCATGCCGAAGTCGTCGTGGCTGATGCCGCCCAGGATCTCGGAGAGCTCCTCGTCCGTCAGCGGCTGGTACTTCCGCAGCATGACGCCGAGGAAATACTCCTGTCCCTCGAGGTCGTCGAAGAGGACGCCGTTGCCGTCGGGGGTGCCGATCGACGGGGGCCAGTACCGCTCGTCGATGACGGCCTGCTTCATGACCTGGCGCCGCTCGGCCGCGTCCTCGTAGAACTCGAGGACGGCCTTGACCGCGACCGTGGGGCGGACGGAGTGGTCGCGGATCCAGCGTTGGAGCAGACCGAGCTCCCTGAGCTTGAGCGCCCCGACCTTGAGGATGCGGTCCCCGAAGCGTATCGCCTTCGGGGCCGCGGTGATGAGGTCCAGCATGGTTCAACCCGTGAGAATGTGGTGGTGTGGTCCGATCAGGCTGATGATCAGGCGTCGCCGGGGTACTTGAGCGAGGAGCCGTCCTCGAGGTTGTAGGAGACCTCGTAGTCGACGGTCCCTTCGAAGTCGCTGGAGGTCTTCACCTCCTCGACGATGACGGAGAGGCGGAACCCGCTGGTGCCGCTGGGGCTGCCGTCGGGGACCAGTTCGAGCAGCAGGATCGAGCCGGCGCGGACGTTGGGGCCGGTGCCCGTGGTCGCGTCGGTGGCCTCGTTGGCGCTGTCCCAGTGCATCGAGACGTTGCCGCTGGCGTCGACCACGCCGGCGATGCGCTTGCGGCCCGAGACGGCGTTGCTCACGTCCTTGCTGTTGGACTTGATCGAGAGGTCCCACTTGTGGACCTCGAGCTCGATGGAGGTCGAGGCGCCCGGCGGCTTGACGAAGGCGCGGCCGTCGGACCCGTTGTGGAATTCGGGGGTTGCCATGGCGGTATGGACTCCGGGGGGCGGTGCGATGGGTCGGGGATGTGGGGATGGTGGCGGGGCCGCGTCACTCGCCGGCGATGGCGATCTGGTAGTTTCCGGCCGTGCCGCCCGGGTCGACCTTGAGCTGGTCGGAGGAGCCCGAGGTCACGGCGTAGCCGGCGGCGCCGGGCGCGACGAGGACGAGCATCCCGCCGGCGGGGACGATCGCGGTGCCGGCCGTGCCCAGGGCGGCGGCCCAGGGGTGGGTGGCCGCGGCCCCGACGGTCAGGCTGCCGGTGCCGTTGTTGATGATCACCAGGACGCGGACCTTGGTGAACGCGATGGCCCGGTTGAGCGAATCGGTCAGGGCCGAGAGGGTCCAGGTGTCGGGCGTGCCCGGGGCGGGGCTGCTCGGCTTCACCCAGTCGAACTGGATGGCGTTGGCGCCGGTGCCGTTGGCGAAGGAGATGTTGAATGGGATCGAGGAGTTGAGGTTCCCCGTGACCGGGCCGGAGCCGAGCTGCTCGGCGAGGCTCAGGGTGAACTTGATGTTGCCGGTGACCGAGAGCGGCATGGGCGGTTGGTCCTGGGGCGTGGCGCCCCGCTGGGCGGGAAGGGTCGAGGTGAGGTGGGATCGGCTGCGATCAGGGGTCGATCATCGCGCGGGCGATGTCGTCGGCGTTCTCGAGCAGGGCCGGGATGATGTGCGGCCGCGCGGCCATGGTGTCCGTCCCCTCCTCGAGGTAATGGGCGTAGGGGATCGGGGTGCCGACGTGGGCGGTCAGGCGTGCCGCGTCGGTCGCGTGGTCGTAGCTGGCGATGAGGTCGCCGGAGTCGATGTGGGGCGGATCGCCGGGCTTCGAGCGGGGCGGCCCCTGGACGCTGATCTTCTCCTTGATGGCCATGGCGAGGAGCCCGCCGGCCTGGTCGACGCCGTCGAGCATGCGGTTGCGGAGGATCCTCAGGGCGGACGGGGACACCACGACCTGGCTCATCGGACGCCCCGCGATCTGCCGACGGTGGCGAGGTAGGTGTAGGACTGCCGCCAGACGTACTCGCCCTTGGAGAGGTTGGGCATGCGCTCGAGCCGGCCCCCGGTGCGGCGGAAGCCCATGAGGTAGCCGTTGCGGAAGTGGAGGTCCTTGGACGTGTTCAGGGGGTCGTAGGCGGCGGTGAGCCAGTCGCCGTAGTCGATGAGCCTGTTGTCGTCGGTCGCGTAGATCGCGAAGACGATGACCTTCCGCTCCCAGTAGCCGGGGCCCGTGTTGCCGGTTACGGCCTCGCCCGGGTTCGAGAACATCGCGAACGGGTATGTCGGATTGGCCGGCCCCTCGTTCAGGTAGAGCTCGGGCGAGACCTCCTTCAGCCCGGCGACCGAGTCCCAGTAGTTCGCGACCGCCGAGAGCAGGTCCGGCCAGAGCTCGGGCTCGGCCTCGGCCTCGCGGCGGCGCAGCACGACCCCCATCTGCGGGGGCACGCCGCCGCCCAGGTCGCCGGTCTTGTCGGCGTCCTCGACGCGCTGTCCGATGATGGAGGAGAGTTCGGGTGTGCTCATAAATTTGCAATTGCTAGCAACACCGAGGGCGAATATCGTGAGCCCTCGCTTCGATCCTGGGCGACTTGATGCGGCCAACGTCATCGTCGACCGAAACTCGATTCAGATTTTGATATGAAATATTACCGTCTAGTTATGGCGACCGACTCACGATGGGCATTGGCGATCGGCGATCAATTCTCCGATGGGAGCCCCGTGGACATCTGGGCGTATGGTCGGTGTGAGAGGCTTATCAACCCATCCGCCGTGCCCTTCGAGGTTCAGGTTCCCGGCGACCCCGTCGATTACAATTGCACAGCCTTCGGATGCACCGTCATCTCCGATCGCATGGCAAGAGTTGTCGAGGGGATCGCGCCCTTGGGGGTGCAATTCATCCCGGCTACGTTGGAAGCTCCCGGGAAATGGGAAGTGCTGAACATCCTGGACTGCCTGGATTGCATCGATCGCGAGCGATCCCTGATCCAGTACTTCCCCGAGGATCATCCGGAGAAGGCGGGCAGGCCCAGGGGGGTGGCGAAACTGATCATCGATCCGGACGCCATCGGGGATCACCACATGTTTCGCTTGCGAGATTGGATGGTCGTTGAGATCGTTTCCGAGGCGATGAAGGGAGAGCTCGAGAGGAATGGGATTGGGGGCATGGAGTATTGGCCGGTGACGCCGTGAAATTCATGCCTGTTTGACCCGACTCCTTAGCGTTCTGTCCGACGTCGTCAGAAGACCGTGAAGGGTGCCCCGTTGGTGGGGATGACACTGAAGGGGTTTGCGAACCAGACGCGGGCGGTGGTCCCGGTCAGGAGCTGGTAGCCGGTGATCTTGGCCTTGGCGGGGGCGAGCGCCCCGGTGAACGACAGGCTCAGGCCGATGTAGCGGTTGTCCGAGGGGAGCGTCCCGCTGGCCAGGCTGATCACGAACGACCCGCCCGAGGGGTTCAAATCGTTGACGGTGCCCAGCACGGCGATGCCGTTGTTGATCCCGACCATCGAGCCCAGCGAGCCGGGCGTGGCCTGGTTGCCCCCGCTGGCGTCGGTGAGGATCGCGGTCGCCAGGGCCGAGCGCTCGGAGGGGCTCAGGGCGGCGACCGAGGCGACCGCCGGGATCGTGGCCCCCGAGGCGAACGAGCCGGTGGCGATGGCCCCGCTCGCCAGGGTCATGGCGGAGCCGACGGCGGCGGGCGAGGCGGGGAGGTTGTCCGTCTTCGCCTTCACCGCGGCGACGTTCGAGCTCGTGGCCGCGAGGGCGGCGGTGACGTCGGTGCTCTGGCTGACGCCGAACGGCTCCTCGTAGACGAGGCCGCTGGTGCTCTCGACCCAGACGATCTTGCCGGCCCAGCCGGTGTCGAAGTTGGCGACGTTGACGTTGTAGGAGCCGGTCGCGGTGACCGCCCCGAACGAGCCCTCGGTGATGCCTGTGGCGGTGACCGGGCCGATGGGGGTCGAGCCGTCGACGAGGACGACCTTGTAGCTGACCGTCGAGGCCAGGCCCGAGTAGGCCGGCCCGAGGGTGAAGTTGAACGGCTTCGTGATCGTCGCGGCGCCGGCGGCCTGGCCGAATGCCAGGGCGACGAGCAGGAAGGCGGACGTGATGAGGCGTCGCATGGGGGCTCGGTCTCCGGGTTAGGCGGCCTTCGAGTGGCGGGAGGGGACGACGGCGACCGGGCGGTCCGGGAGGTGGAAGACGACGGGCTCGGCCGGGGCGTGATCCGGCGTCCGGCTGGCGACGCTGGTGGCCATGAGCCAGTCGCGGATGGCGTGGGCGATGCGGTCGCCGTAGTAGTAGTGGCCGGCCAGGATGGGGTGGATCGCGTCCGTCCAGATGTACCGATATGAGATGTCGTTCGAGCTGTTCAGCTTCCCCTGGTACGACGTGCCGAGCATCCAGTTGCCGGACGCGTCGTCGTAGATGGGGATGTAGAACGAATTGGCGTCGGCGAACTGGGCGAACGCGGCCTCGACGGCGGTCGCGCAGTCGGCCTGCGTCTGGGGCGGGAACGTCGTCCGGGGCCAAGGGCTCACCACGATGATCGGGGCGATGGGGTTGGCCGCACGAGCCGCCTGGTAGCATGCCAGGGCCTTGGCCTGGAGGTCCGGGAGGGCCGCGGCCGTCCCGTCGTTGCCCGAGACGTCGTTCGTCCCCAGGGCGAAGACGTAGACGTCGTAGGGTGCCTGCGTGAGGTCGGCGAGCCGCAGGGGGTCGCTCGCGGCGGGCAATGCCCCGTTGACCTTGGAGTACCCGGTCCCGCCCTGGGCCATGCAGGTGACCCGCCAGCCCAGCTTGGCCCCGCAGGTCCGGGCCCAGTTGACCGCCTGCATGCCGGCGTCGCGCGGGGCCTGGACGGTGTAGCTGTCGCCCACGAACGCGGCGTTGACGACGTCGAGGTCCTTGGGCTTCCAGATGGAATACCCGGGGTCGACGAAGATCCCGCGCACGCTGAGCACGCCCCCCGAGCCGCCGCAGGTCTCGTCCACCTGCTGGTTGCCGAACTCGAACCGGACGCGCCTGACCTTCGACCCCGAGAACGTGACCGTCACGGCGCCGGTGTTGGTGCCGCAGGCGTTGCCGTTGTTGTAGATCGCCGTCGGCGTCGTCGAGGCGTACTGCATCGGGCCGCCGTTCTCGGACACCGCCACCATCACGCCGCTCTCGGAGGTGCGGATGTAGCTGAACGAGATGGCCGGGGCGTCGGTCATCGTCTCGAAGTACCAGCCCTGCTGGTACACGCCGCTGGGCCCGATGTTGGAGCCCGACGTCGACGAGACCGACTTGACGCTGATGTAGTTGCCGGCCAGGGCGCCGCTGGTGTTGGCGAAGACCACGCCGCCGACGACGGTGACCTTGTCCTGGTTGGTGAGGGTGCCCGTCCCGGCGAGGTAGTAGGCCTTGGTCTGCGTGAACCCCGCCGCCGAGGTGATGGTCGGGGGCGAGGACATCGGGGCGTTGTCGATGACATTACTGACCGCCGCCCTCGACGCCGCCCGCCGCATCCGCTCGAGCAGCATCCGCTTCGGCGTCAGGCCGACGTACCGGCCCCCCGGCGTGGTGCCGTCGCCGACCCTCTGGAGGTCCGTGTCGCTCTCGACGAGGAAGTTGTTCTTCGGGATGGCGTAGGCGGAGGCCTGGGCCTTGGTCCGGGAGATGACCGGGGGGATCGGCGGGCCGCCCCCCTCCGCGACCGTGAGCAGCGCAGGTGCGATCAGGACCGAGGCGAGGGCGAGCCAGGCGAGGTAGCGTCGTCGCATGGGGTGGGGATCCGGTGTGCGGGGTGTGATGTGGGGATGGGCGGGGCGCGGGGGGGGCTCAGGTGATCTCCTGGCATTCGGTCCGGTAGAGGACGTCGGCGCCGGAGAGGTTTTGCGAGGGGCCCAGGGCCGAGAGCTTGCGGCCGTCCCAGCCGATCCGGGAATCGGTGTTCACCTGCAAGTCGACATGGGTGTACACGTCGTAGAGCTTGCGGCCGAGCGGGGCCCCCTGGGAGTCGGAGCGGTTGACCGTCGTGGTGACCGCCTCGACGTAGGCGGGGTAGCTCGCGCCGTCGCCGAAGGAGTCGTTGCCGACGCCGCCGCGGACGCTCCTGGTCGTCGCCCCGGCGTGGACGACCACGGTCGAGTTCATGAGCGAGGAGCCCGGGGCGATCACGTGAGCCTCCACCGCTTGAAGTTGCCCACGATGTCGGCGACGAGCGGGAGGTTGCCCTGCACCGCCTGGGCGTACTCGACCTTGCGCTGGCTGATCGACTCCGACTTGAGCAGGCCGATCGCGACCCGCTGGAGGGTCGCCCTGAGCAGGGTGTAGCAGGCGGCCTTGAGGGCCCCCGGCATCGTCACCGGCCCGAGCGTCGGGTCGTTGTTGTAGCCGGCGAGGTAGACGCACCGCACCGACCCGTATTGGCCCGAGGCGGGATACATCCGGTCGGGATAGCGGTGGGCGGGATAGAGGTCCTCGTGGATGGCGATCCGCCCCGACCTCGGCTCGAGGTCGTAGACGTTGAGGTCGCGCGGGAACGCCCAGTAGGCGGCCCCGGTGCCGATGGCCCCCTTGGCCCCCATGTCCGGGTTGATGTCGGCCGAGGACCAGTCGGCGAACGTCCGGCCGCCGGCGCCGGGTACGGTGCTCCGGGGCACGACGGCCGACCAACCGGGGAGGGCGTCGATCGCCGCCGCCAGCGAGCCGAGCGTGGGGCAGTCCGAGAAGAGCAAGGGCGTGCTGGTCGTCACGCCGGCCACGGTCGAGGCCAGGGTGAGGCCGGTGGCGACCCGGTTGCCGTCGGCGTCGCCGGCGGACGCGAGCCTGGCCGTGGCCCGGCTGACGGCGGGGTCGGTGCAGCGGACGGTGATGACGGCGGCGAGCCCGGTGCAGAGCCTCAGGACGTCGAAGACGGGGTACTGCGACAGGCGGATCGTCCGGGTGTTCTCAGGCTCGTGCAGCTCGTCGAACTGCGCCAGCGCGAGCGACCGGCCGCAGTAGCCGTCGACCACGTCGGTGATCGCCCCGACCATGTCGGCCTGGGCATCCTCCGGGAGCGCCGAGAACCCCGGGACGTTGGCCGAGGCCTCGGCGGCGGTGACGATCGTCTGGCCCATGGCGGCCCCGGGGTCAGAAGGGGTGGTAGTAGTCGACGGCGACGGGGCTGCCGTTGAGCGCCGAGTTCAGGGTCACGGTGTTGCCGCCGACGTTGGTCGCGTCGAAGGCGACCGTGGGGCGGGTGGCCTCGCGGACGCCGTTGAGGAAGGCGTTCAGGACGGTGTCGGAGTTGAGCCGGGCCGGGAGGCCGAGCTTGGCCCCGGTGCCGATCGCCGTGGTGACGCCGGTGCCGTTGGCCGGCACGGCGATCGAAGTGACGGTCGCGAAGGCCTTCGAGCCGACCACCGTGGTGGCGGATCCGGCGGTGAAGGCGGGCAGCGTCTCGGAGATCGCGTTGCCCCTGTAGTCGGTCCCGTTGACGACGACCTGGACGGCGGTGATGTTGGCCGCCGTCCCGCCCGAGGTGGCGGTGACGTTGCGGGGGACGTCGGGGCCCGTGATCGCCGCGGTGACGACCTGCTGCGAGCCGTTGTCGGCGATCGCGGCGTGGACGGCCGAGGTCGTGCCGAGGGCCGGCGAGCCGAGGTTGCGGCGGTAGAGGTTGGCGGCGGCGCCGGGCGAGCCGCTGCCGCCGACGATGTTGGGCTGGCTGGGGGCGGGCATGATCGATTGGCTCTCGCGAGGGGTGGTGGGGCTTGGCCGGGTCGGGGAGGCGGCCCGCGCCGGGCTGCGTCGGCCGGCGCGGGCTCGTGGGACGTCTGCGAGGGCGGCCTTACTGGAGGCCGGTGATCGTGCAGAAGGCGGAGGGGCGGTAGACCTCGAGGGCGAGCCGCTCGTCGGCCCGCAGGGTCTTCTGGCCCTTCTTGAAGTCGTCGTTGACGAACCCGACCTCGACCCTCAGGCCGCGACGCCGGCTGATGTGCGCGAACTTGAGGAAGTCGCCCAGCAGCGCCGTCCCGGCCGAGATCGCGGGCGTGACCACCGCGGGCATGCCCCAGACCATCTCCGGCCCGGCCTCGCTGGGGGCGCCCATCAGGTAGGCCCCGGTCGAGGTCCGCAGCAGGCGGATCGTCTGCCAGTTGTTGGGGTGGATGACCACGCCGCTCGGGTCGGCGAACCCGGTGAACCGGACCAGCGTCATCGCCTTGAGGACGGCGTCCAGGGGCGGGTCGCCGCCCAGCGCCTGCGTCTGGATCCCGGACAGGCCGCCGCCCAGGAAGCCCTTGAGCTGCGGGCTCGTGCCGTTGCCCGAGAGGATCTGCACCTCCTCGCTGAGCTGGATCATCAGCGAGAGCCGGTTGTTGATGATGCCGTTGAGCTGGGGGACGTCCTCGAGCTGCTGCTCGGTGACGGGCAGGGTCGTGGGCAGCCACTCGACCAGCACCGTCCGCTCGCTGTACGCCAGCGAGCTCTCGGGGGCGCCCCCCGCCTCGGCCGTCATGGCGGCGGCGTTGGCGAAGGTCGTCTCCTCCATGTACTTGATCGCCTGCTGGTCGGTCGGGTCCTGCGGGATCAGGTCCGCGACGACCGGGCGGCGCTGGGGGCTGAAGACGACGATGTTGGTCCGGTAGTTCGGCGGGGCGTAGCCGGCGCCGGTCTCGGCCATGGTCGCCTTGACGTGGAGGTCGAAGTCGGGGAGGTCGACCCGGTACGGCCGGAACTGGCCGCCGGACTTGATGTCGGCGAGGGCCGCCTGGGCGGGACGGGACTCAACCACGAGCTGGCCGAGCGACTTGCGGGCGGGCGGCTCCTTGCGGCCGTCGTCCTGGACGCGGCCGTGGCCGTGGCGGCTGGGGTGCGTCACCTCGTCGAGCCGGTCGGCCTCGGCGCGGTTCTTGGACTCGAGCTCGCAGAGGTCGCGGGCCTGGGCGTACTTCTTGCCGAGGTCGTCGAGCTCGGCGTTGCGCTTGCGGACGTCGTCCACGCCGGCGGCGTCGAGGTCGTAGGTGCCGTCGGCCTGCTTGCTCTTCTCGAAGATGTCGGACAGCTCCTGGCGCTTCTGCTGGAGCTGGCCCGCCATCGTTTCCAGTGCGGTGGGCATGGGGATGTGATCCTGCTTGTTGTCGGAGCGGTGCCCATGGGCACCGGCTGCGAAGTGGGGTGGGAGGTCGGCGGGTCCGGCGCGATCTCCGGGGCCGATCGGTCAGACGTTCACGCCGTGGTCGCGGGCCGTGATCGCCAGGAAGGCGGCGTAGAGGGACTTGGCCTCCTCGGGCGAGGGCCCTTCGGTGGACGGCGTGGTGCCTTTCGTGGCCGGGTCGGCGATCGCCTCAAGCAGGCTGGCCAATCGGTCGCGAAGGCGGGTGAACGCGGCGGCGTGCTTCTTCCCGAGCGATCGCCCGTCGGCGGCCCGCTTGGTCATGAGCCTGTCGGCACGTTCCAGGAACTCCTCCAGCACCGCAAGCGTGTCGTAGGAGTGGGCGTCGAAGGTGCGGCCGGCAGGCTGGCCGCTGGCATTCTTGACGCCGGTGATCTCGCACTTGTCGTTCATGGGGCAGAAGGTCGTGCTGACCTCGACGGGCCGGGCCTCGGTGATGAGGCGGGCCCCGTTGCCCGAGCGGACGAGGTCCTGCTCGGTGGGCCGGTAACCGACGCCGTCCCAGAAGGCCTTGACCTCCTCGGGCGAATCCAGCCACTCGCGGCGGACCACGAAGTGGCCCACGGAGAGCCGCTTGACCACGCCGTCCTTCAGGAGCGTGCGCTGGTCCTTGCCGGCGACCGTGTCGCTGATCTTGCCCGTGATGACGAGACCCTGCTTCGGGTCGATCGAGGCGTCGGTGACCTTGCCGGTCGTGACCTGGTGCTCGTCGCGGATGACGCCGTTCGACTTGAAGGCGTCGAGGTGCTTGTCGTAGGCGTTGGGGTGGATGATGTCCCAGCCGCCGTCGATGTTGTTGAAGGCGGCGCCGAGCCCGGAGAACTCGGACCCGTCATCGCTGGCGGTCTTGACTTCGAAGGCGAACGACTTGGTCTCGAGCTTGGGCATGGGGGTGGATCCGATGCGGCGGGCGGGCGCCGGGTGGGATGGGAGATGTGGGTCGGGGCGGGATGTGATCAGGCGTGGAAGAGGCGGCGGAGGCGTTGGAGCGTGGTGGGCCTGGCGGCAATCTCGGGGGTCACGACCTCTGGTTCGTCGCGCTCGTCGCGTTCGATGACATAGGACAGCGAGTCGTATGCAACTTCGATGACGGCGCAGTGCTCGTGATCCGGGCAACGCTTCAAGCCCGCGAAGCTGCAGAACCACCCCTTCACGAAAGGATGCTCGGGAGGATTCGCGGCGAGGTCCCGGATGACCCGGATTCGGTCGCCCCAGGGCACGCGGAATCGGATCGGATCGGGCCTTTGCGGGGCGTGGATGATCATGGGTTGCTCAGGGGTGGAGGAGCTTGCGGATGCGCTGGATCAGAGTCGGCTTGCGAGGGGCGGCGGAGGCACGATCGGGGTGGAGCTGCAGGTCCTCGACCCGTTCCTCGAGTTCGTGGATCTTGAGGGCCTGGTCGTTGATCGCGGCGGCGTAGGACTCAAGGCAGTCGCCCCGCCATTCGGCGACCTTGCGAGAATGCATAAGCTCGAGATTGAGGCGGTCGACATCGGCCTTGAGCAACGCATACTGGGCGGCGGCCCATTCCGCCAATTCGACCCACCAGCCCCGGGAATGCTCGAGTTCCTTGAACTCATGCCTCGCGACGCGAAGCTTCCCCCACGCCTCTTCCAGGTCGGCATTCAGGCGACTGCAGAGTTGAGCGCCCCTGGCGATGCGGGATATCTTCGACCTGATCACGACCTCGTAAGTGTGATTCGCGACTTCGAGGGCCCTGGCACTCGCCTCGAGCCGGTCGACGACCTCGGCCAGATTCCGGACGGAGATGTAATCGACCCTGGGCTTGCCGTAGCCCGGATAGAGGGACGAGTCCGGCCGTTCGATGAGCCGGCGGAGCTCGGCGATGATGCCGGCGAGCGGGATGGGCAAGGAAGGAGCCTCTGAAGTCGAAGGGTCGGTCATCGTCGTCGGTCTCGGCGGTTGGATTGGGGGGCGGGGGCCTTGGCCTCGAGGGCCTCGGCCGGGTCCCCTGCCCCGGCCTTGTACTCGCCGCAGGCGGGGAGGTCGTCGGCGGTCAGGCCGTAGGCGAGGGCGAGACCCGCCCCGACCATCCGGGCGTGGGTCGGCGGCATGCGTCGGCACTCGGCATAGCCGGGGGCGGACGCGGAGGCCTCGCCGTGGAAGGTGCAGGTCCGGCAGGTGGTCATGGCGTGGCTCCGGGTTGGCTCGGGTCGTCGAGGGCGAATTCGAAGCGGCAGCGGCATCCGCCCTTGCACGTCCGCTGCCCGATCGGGATCAGCGTGCCGATCGGCCGCCACCCCTTCGCGTCCTCGTCGAGGCACTGCCGGCAATGGGCGCCGCCCTCCTCGAGGATCGACCGCTCCCAGAGCTTGCCGGTGCGGATCATCTTGGCCTGCCTGGCCGACTGCGACGCGGCCCAGGCGGATCCTCCGTAGTTCCCGGCGCGGGCGACGAGCGAGCCGTCGGGCTTCTGGGTGCCGTCGATGATGTTGGCGGCGAAGTTCTCGAGCCGATGGTCCTCGGCCTGGTGGGCGACGTTGACGGCGGCGATCTCGGGGGCGCCGAGCGGCTCGGCCATCGCGATGGCCCCGGCCAGCAGCGTCTTGCGGAGGAACTTCGAGGTGGCGTCCTTCCACTCCTTGATCGTGGAGAAGGCGTCGGAGAGCAGGCCCTTCGGCTCGGGGGTGATCGCCTCCATCAGCGCGAGGGCGTCGGCCTCGAGCTTGTAGCGGGCGAGGTCGATCAGGGCCTCGACCACCTTGAGGCCGTCGGCCTCGGGGAGCGGCCCGTCGCCGAGCGTGACCCCGGCCTTCTTCGCCGCGACGGCCAGCATCTTGCGGGCGTCGGCCTCGTCGGGATCCTCGAGGCGGACGACGGCCTTGCCCTCGAGCGGGCCGAACAGCGACTTCGAATCCGCCTCGTCCTTGCCCTTCTTGGCCTTGCCTTTGCCCTTGCCCTTCGCGGGCTCGTCGCCCTGGTCTTCGTCCTCGTCGTCGGGATCCTCGATCGGCCTGTCGCCCGGCCGAGTGGACTTCACGAACATGTCGCCGGCCTTGGCCGGGCCGAGGCCGTTCATCGACCGGGCCTCCTCCTGCGAGGCGATGCCGCCGGCGTAGAGGGTGACGGATCGGTTGGCGACCACGTCACGCTCCTCGTTCATGGCCTCGACCTCGGAGTAGTTCCAGCGGACGCACTCCCGGTCCTTCACCCCGCCCAGGTCGGGCAGGAGCTGGCGGGTGAGCGCCTTGGCGAAGTTCTTCTGCAGGGGGATGAGGCAGTTGCGGTAGGCCATCCGCTCGGCCTGCTCGAGATTCGCGTAGGTCTTCTGCTCCTCGCCGACCGAGAGCCCGACGACCATCGCCGGCAGGCGGAAGGCGGCGCAGATGCGGGCCTCGGGGATCTTGCGGATCCTGTCCAGCGTCAGCTTCTCGGGGCTGAGCGTCAGCTCCTGGACCTTCATCTTCACGCTGCTGACGATCGGCTTGCCGACGTTGTCCGCCGACGACCTCTCGACCCACGTCGACTGGATCATGGCCCGGTCGGGGTCCTCGAGCGTGACGTCGTCCGACTCCGGCATGATGACCACGCCGGGGATGCCCATGTTCTTGAGGATGGCCGCGACGTAGGTGTTCGCGGCGTTGTCGCTGACGACCTCGCGCAGCACCGGCTCCAGCATCGGCAGGCCGGTGCGGACGTTGGTCGGGTTCAGGCCGCGGCGGAAGTGGACGACGTCCCCGCGCTCGAGGCGGTAGCGCTTGCCGTCGACGACGTGGTCGTAGTAGTCGATGAACGAGCGGCCGTCGGCCGCCCACCTGGGCTCGATCTCCCAGTAGGGCGCCCAGTAGAGCTCCTTGACACCGGTCTGGGCCCGGCACTTGATCCAGTAGCCGTCGCCCGAGCAGGCGAAGCTGAGGACGGTGGCCGCCCACAACGCGTCGGCGTCGTAGTCCGGATTGGGCTCGCACATCCGCTTCGTGAAGGGGTGGTTCGGCACCGGCTCCTTGACCCCGTTCCGCCTGGTCGCGACGACCTCCAGGGCCGGCTCGGAGAAGTTGTCCGTCAGCCAGCCGAGGCACGCCGAGACGGCCGAGTTCCGCCAGAGGTCGCCGGCCTCGGCCGCGTAGTCCCTGGTGGCGCCGGGCAGGTAGTAGGAGTACCACGAGCTGCCGCCGCCCCACGACGGCGATCCCCCGGTGCCGTACGCGCCGCCGCCGAAGGCCGGGAAGACCATCGCGGCGGCCTTGCGCCCGAGGTCGGCCAGCCGGTTGGCGAACGTCCTGGAGGTGGCGATGGGGGCGGGCATGGGTCAGGAGATCTTCCACTTGCGGGAGTTGGCGGCGACCATCACGCCGTAGCGGAAGGCGTCGTAGAAGTCGTCGCCCCCGAGGCCGTCGGCGTCGCAGTCGACCTTGAGCACGTCCTCGGGCCGGGAATCGTCGTGCTGGAGCGATGGGATGCAATCGAGGAGGCGGGGGCAATTCTCGGTGATGAACAGCGTGGGGCGGATGGGATCCGGCTTGGCCTCGACGTCGCCGAGGCGGCGGAGGATCTCGGCCGCCCCGTTGATGCGGTCGATGTTGGCCGTGGATAGCGTCAGTCCGTGGGACTTGTAGTCGTCGGCGATCGTGCCGCCGTTCTGCTTCTTGGCGAAGACGTCGGTCCCGGCCACGATCTTCTCGAGCCGGTGCACGGGGACCCCGAAGCGGCCGAACATCGCCTTCATGGCGTTGGCGTTCCGCTCGACCAGCCAGCCCCGCTCGGCGTGCTCGCCAACGGCATAGACGTCGCCGTCGCCCGACTGGGCGAAGAGGTAGCTCGCCGTGTAGTGAACAAAGCCGTAGTCGAGGGAGGACCATGTCCGCCATCCCTCCGGCACCTGCGGGATGGCCGGGATCCCGTGGACGATACGCTGGAAGGTCGTGAAGTACTGCCCCGCGGCGATGTCCCAGTCCCCGTCGAGCCAGGCCCGACGCTGCCAGCCGGTCAGGCCCTCGAGTTCCTGGCGATAGTCGGCGTTGACGAACGCGTTGTCGCGGACGGTGGCCTGGACGAACCGCGTGGCGGCCTCGGTGCCCCGCCGCATCGGGTCGATGAACAACGCCTTGAACCAGGCGTGCCCGATGTTGCCGGGGTTGGTCGTGAAGTACATCCGGGGCCGCCAGCCCGGCTTGGCCGAGCGGACGCAGGTCCCGATGTCCTTGATCTTCCGCGAAGTGAGCTGGGTCGCCTCCTCGACCAGGGCCCCGTCGTACTGGAGCCCGAGGTAGCTGTCGATGTCCCGGTCGTTCTGGAAGTGCCCCAGGACGACGCGTGATCCGTTGGGCAGGAGGATGATGCCGTCCTGCGACTTGTACTCGTGCGGGGTGCCGTGGAGCACCTCGCGGCGGAGGTCCTGCACCGCCTCCTTGCCCGCCTTGCCGACCTTGCGGAGGTAGAGGAACTTCAGGCCCGGGAACCGGACGCAGTCGTCGCAGATGACCTGGGCGATCCCCCAGTGGCTCTTGCCGCCGCCGCGGGCCCCGCCGTAGCCGATCTTGGTCGGGCCGCCCTCGCGGTCGCAGAGCCGGGCCGCCGCGCTGGCGGCGAGCTGCTGGCGCTGGAGGACGATGCCCGCGCGCACGAAGTTCTCGACCTGGTCGCGGGGGCAACCGGCCGAGAAGGCCGCCTGGACGTATCGTTCGGTCGGGGTCATGAGGGCGATCAGGGCGAGGGCCAGTCGGATCACTCGGGGGACTCCTCGGCGGGCGGCTTGGGGTCGCCGTAGATCTTGGCCACGGCGCTCTCGAACGCGACGGTGAGCGGGACGCCCCCGCCGTCGGGGCCGCTGATCTCGATGGCCTCGGTCGGCTTGCCGAGGATGCGGTTGAGCAGGTACTCGTTGGCCTTGAAGTCGGGCGGGGTCATGTAGAAGTCGGCGGTGTCGGACTCGTCGAGCTGGTCGGGGTCGTCGATCTTCTCCTTGCCCTTGCGGGGCCTGTAGACCATGACGCCGCTGGCCAGCCTCATCATGTTGTCGATCAGCTCGGGCAGCCGATCGGCTATCCGCTCCTCCGCGGCCGCGATCGGCCCGGCGAACTTCTCCGCCTTGGCCTTCCGCCCCGCTCCCGGTCTGGCTCCGCCGTTCTGGCCCATCGTTCAAACCGTGTAGAAATCAGTTTTTTCAGTGGTGTGAATCGCTCAGAGGGGCAGCTGGCCGCCCGACTCGAGCAGGTCCTTGAGGTACTCGGCCGGGACCGTCACGTCGTAGCCGATGCCGTTCTTGGTCGGCGTGATCGGCATGCCCATCTCGAGCCCGAAGGCGATGCACACGTCGAGGGCCTCGTCATGCGACATGGCCCGGTTGACGTAGCGGTCGGGTTGGATGGTCTCGGCGGGGACCTCGCACCGCCTGCCGTCGGGCAGGTCGAAGGCGTAACCCTCGTGGTGCTCGCCCCGGCCGGGGAAGTTGAATCGCGGCTTGTCGTGCTTCACTTGCTCGCTCCGAGCTTGGCCTCGGTCTCCCGCTTCTTGAGGCGGTAGGTGAGGTATTGGAGGACTGCGGAGAAGATCAGGACGATGGGCGAGAGGATGCCCATGGCGTGGTCCGCCAGCCACGCCCCGATCGAGGAACCCATGAGGCTGAGTCCGATGGGGTAGCCGAAGTGCTTGAGGTAGTGGTCCAGGTCGAGGTGCATGGCGGGCATTCTCCGGGCGGCGTCGCCCGCGATTCGTCATCGAAATGAGGGCGGCCTCGGCGGGTCTCCGGCGAGGCACTCGAAGGCGATCAGGAGGAAGATCAGGGCCAGGCCGCAGGGGTCAGGCATGGGGGCAGTCGGGGTCCGAGCAATCGCCGTGGTTGCGGCGGCGGGCGCCGTCGAGGACGGCCACGAAGAAGACGATGCCGGCCGGGATCAGCAGAACGTCGATGACGTCGGGGTTGTTGAACATATTCCAGAGCGAGAAGGCCCCGCCGCTGGTGCCGCCCTTGATCAGCGCCCGGCGGACCTCGTCCGAGTTGAGCTTGCCCTTGACGCTGTCGGCCACCGGGCCGAGCCACCCCAGGAACGCGGAGAAGGCGGCCTTCGCCTTGGCGATCAGCCACTCCGCGAGCATGACGACGTAGGGCCACGCGAAGGCCAGGAAGGCGTTGAGCTTGGCGAGGAAGTCTTTCATCGGTCGATGTCTCCGTCCCAGTTCGAGGCCCGGTCGCCGAGCCAGACGATGCCCCGGGCGAGCAGGATGATCCCGAAGATGGCCGCGACGATGATCAGGGACGCGGCCGTCGTGTCGTCGATGGGCATGACGGCCTCACTTGGCGAGGTTGAAGGTGGGGTTCACGGCGTGGCCCTTGGCCCTCTGGTGCGAGGCCAGGGCGGAGGCGATCTGCGGCAGCGGCATGTCGCCGAGCCGGTCGAGCAGCGCGTCGCAGCCGACCTGCGTCAGCGGCGGGATCTCGCGGATCCCGATCGGGAAGCCCAGCCGGACTGCCGCCCTCGCGGGCAGGCCCCCGGCCGAGGCGATGATGTCTTCCTTGCGGGAGGTCACCGTCGAGGCGATGACCGGGGCGATCGCGGAGGCCAACTGCTTCGAGATGTCGGTGACCTTCGGCTTCACGACGTCGTGCGACTTCGCGAACGTCACGACGATGAACAGCGAGGAGCCGGCGACCCCGATCAGGGTGCCGAACACGAAGGCGCCGACGATCCACTTGAGGGATGTGAGCATGGTTCCCGATCAGATGAAGTTGTCGTAGGACCACTTGACGAGCTTGCCGATCCCGTCGAGGTCGGTGGCCGAGACGCGCTCGAAGTAGCCGTAGCCCTGGACGGTCCGATAGACGTCGCCCCGGACCCAGAAGTCGGAGGTCTTCGTCGCGGAGACGGGCTTGTAGCCGGGGACCTTGGCGGCCTTGTCGGCGGGGAGCGGCGGGTAGAGCAGGCCGTGCCAGTTCTCGAGCTGCCACCAGTCGTACTGGTCCCAGACGCCGGGCATGACGTAGCCGACCTCGGTCAGGGCGTGGCCGTAGGTGCCCTGCCCGATCGTGGTCATGAACGTCTGCTGGCTGTCCCAGCCGTAGGGCCACCAGATGCCGTTGCCGACCGGCGTGTTGCCGGCGATCAGCGTGCGGGAGTCGTCGTCCGAGCGGACGTCGACGGGCACGGAGATGTGGGCGGCCTTCGCGTCGTCGAAGACGGCCTGGGGCGGCTTCGTGCCGAGGGCCCCCGAGTTGTCGGAGTAGGGGAGCAGGCTCTCGTGGGCGATGCCCGCGCCCTTCTCCCGGGTCATCGCCATGATGGCGTCGGTCGGCGAGCCGCCGTTGGTCGGGTTGCCGCCGCCCTCGAGCTGCTTGCCCATCCAGGCCGTGAGCCGCCGGCAGGTCGCGAAGGCCTCGTAGCCCTTGGCGACCATCGAGGTCTCGGCCAGGAACGTCGGCCCGTGGACCCAGCAGGTCCCCGCCTGGCCCTGCTCGAGCTGGCGGAATCGGTGCTGCGTGAGCGAGATGGCGTCGGGGTACTTCTCGCCCTGGATGACCGTGGCGAAGCGCCGCGTGTCCAGCATCGCCTGGCGGGCGAGCGGGGCGCGGACGTGGTCCCAGCCGAGGGCGAACTGCGGGTTGACGGTGCTCATCTGGCCCCCCTCAGGCCCTTGGCGAAGTCGCGGGAGTAGGCGGAGTAAGCCTTGCGTGCGGCGTCGTCCTTGGGCTCGGTGCCCGAGGGGACGATGGCGGCGAAGCCGGGCGAGGCCTTGTCGGCGAACGCCTTGGCGCGGGCGGCATCGAACGCCCGCTTGAGCGCGGCGTCGGCGTCCTCGACCTTGGCGCCCGAGTCGATCTTGTCGGCCAGGGCGTCGAAGCCCTGGGCCAGCGACTCGCCGAGGATCGGGACGAAGTCCCGGCCCGCCTTGAAGCCGCCGGCATCGACCGGTGTCGGGGTTGGCGTGGGCGTCGGGGCGGAGTCGCGGGAGTTCCTGATCGCGAAGCCGATCGCGATGACGGAGCCGACGAGGATGGCCAGTAGATAGGGGTGCTTGGACGCGAACGAGCCCGAAGCGGTGCCCGTGGGCACCGGGGCAGGTGTCGGGGTCGGAGTCGGGGCGACCGGCGTCACGACCGCTGCAGGGGTCGGCGTCGGTGTCGGGGCGACGACAGCCGGAGCCGGTTGCACCGGGGCCGCATCGGCCGGCGTCGCCGGCTTGGGCTTGAAGAGCGACCTCTCGACGGGCATTAAGCGGTCCTCGCCTCGAGGTAGTTGAGGGTCAGTTCCTTCAGCGTGCCTTCGGGGTCGACCATGAAGATGGTCGAGCCGGCCTCGGTCCAGGGGACGCCCGGATCCAGGAGCTTGGCGACCGCGTTCTGGGCGTCGGTCACCTTGGCGGCGGTCGCCTTGGTGGCGGAATCGGCGTCCACGTACGCCTTCTTCTCGATCTCGTATTGGCCCTTGATGGCGGCGATCCGAGTCTCGGACGCCTTCTTCGCGGCGGTGGCGTCTGCGTCCGCCTTCTCGGCATCGCGGAGCGCGGACATGGCCGCCTTGATCTCGTCGTTACTCGCTGGCATGAAGGTGGGCCTCGGCGGCGGGATTGGGAGAGGTCACTCGGGCGGGAGGAAGAGATTGACGAGGTAGATCAGGGTCGCGATCAGGAGGATGTGGACGAGGGGGTCGTGCCTGCGGATCACGTGATCGACGAGGGATGTCAGGAGCTGGCGCACTCGAGGAAGCGGGAGTCCCATGCGAGTTGCCTCAGTCGGACCTCGCGGTGTCGGTCGAGGAGTTCGTCCCGCCTGGACATGAGGGGGATGACCTTGCCGGGGTCGTCGCGGTGGATGGCCAGGTCCTTGAGGATCGAGTTGATCTCGTAGACGACCATCCTGGCCTCGGCCTGGTCGTCCTCGAAGCTGATGAAATCGATGGCCGGCGACTTGGAAGGAAGGGACCGCTTGCAGTCATCGCATCCGTTGGGCACGACGCGAACTGGGTGAGGTCCGAAGAAGCATCTGCACTGGGCGATGACCTTCCCGCACGAACACTTGAGGATTTCGTGGGCCATGGGGATGAGTCCTGCCTGCCGCCGACCGTTCGCGTCCCCGATGCTGTGTCGGATGGTGGTCTTGTAGACGTGCAGGCGGTGTGGGATGGCCGCCGGTTCGGCGCCGTGACGACGCCTCTGGCCCGGGGCCGAGGTGGTTCAGTTCAGGGGCTCGTCGCCGAGGTCCCAGGGGTCCTCGAGCAGCGAGTCTTCGTTCGTCCGCTCGCGGGCCATCGGCTGGCCGTTGTGCCGCCGGTCGGTGCGCTGGCCGGCGAGCCACTCCAGGGCACCATTGTGCCTCGAGTTCTCGCGGCGGCACTGGCGGAGCTCGGCGGGCGTGAGGAGTTTATCGGGGTCGGTTTGGGAATCGGAGAGGACGCCGGCCTTGCGGAGGATCTGCCCGACGCGGCTGAGGGTGAGCCCGGTGAGGCTGGCGATGAAGACCTGCGACTTGCCGTCCTGGTAGAGCTCGACGATCGCGGCGCGGCGATCCTCGCGGCCCTTGGCCTCGACGGCCCGGAGTTCCTTGGCGGTCGGCTTTCGCTTCCGACCGGGAGTCGGTGGCGTCATCGTCGCTATCATCGGTCGCCCTCACGGCGATCAGCCAGCCCGAGCGGACATCGCCCTTGCTACCATGAGGGAGGCACTAAAGTTATCGGGCTGTCAGTCGCCGCAAGTGTTTAGC
This sequence comes from Singulisphaera chitinilytica, assembly GCF_049331405.1. Taxonomy (NCBI): domain Bacteria; kingdom Pseudomonadati; phylum Planctomycetota; class Planctomycetia; order Isosphaerales; family Isosphaeraceae; genus Singulisphaera; species Singulisphaera chitinilytica. Next base: position 937,547 of record NZ_CP186274.1, on the reverse strand, counting down.
CCGTTTATTCTAACGTGCATCCAATCACTGAAATAGGTCGAAACTACTCCATGGGAGCCAGTAGGCCCGGAGATGGGGACGTCCTCGCGTGTGCGAGACCTGCTCTGGAGGCGGAACAACCAATAAGAAAACACCGAAGCATGGCGTTCTACGTGTCGTTCTACAGGTTGTTTTCAGAGGTATTTCTTGGTATTCTCTGGCGTACCAACCGAGAGATGCAATCCGCAAACCCTTGAAAACAAACGACTTACAAAACACTAAGCCATGCGAATATTCGTTCGACCTTAGTGTTGGCCTTCAGGGCGTCGTACTGCGCCGTGACCTCGTCGACCGCCTTCCGCATCTGGGATAGGGTCGCCTTGCACCCCTCGAGCCGCTTCTTCGTCTCTTCCTGCATCGCCTTGCGTTCGGGGTCCTTCACGGCCTGCGACTTGACCTCCTTGAGCGTCGATTGAACCTCGGCCAGTTCCATCCGCAGCATGTTCCTCTGCGCGATCAGTTGCTGGGACATGCCCCCCTGCCCGAATCCGTTGGCACCCTGGCCGAATCCATTGGCTCCTTGCCCGAACCCGCCCCCCTGGCCGCCACGGAACTGGTTGTTGCCCTGCTGAAACCCTTGTTCGTTGATGTGTTGATTCAGCTCTTCCAACTGCCTTTGCAGCTCGGAGCGATGTTCGTCGAGCTGCGCGGCCTCTTGCGAGGCGGCCTCGGCCTCGTTCTTCCGTTCCACGCTGGCCATGTACTCGGTGACGAGGATCTTGGCCTCCTTCCACTTGTCGAGGACCGGTTGCTCGGCCTCGATCACCAAGAATCGACCCGACCTCGTGAGCCCCTTGTCCTTCAGGACGCCGATGGCCGGCGAATCGGCCGCGAGGAGCGGGATCGACATGACCACGAAGAGGGGAAGTGACCAGACGAATGGGCGAATCTGAAGCACCGCGGCCTCCCTGTCCAGGACGTTTGAGGCGATATGCCGAGAGAGATGTGGAGGGGACGGCGGTCGGTCCCCACCTTGAATAACGTAGGAGCCAGTCCAGCGGCGACCGATGGCCGCGAATTTGATTGTTAATCTTTGCTACGCGAGCCCCGGGCGACGAGACGGCCGGTTTTCGCGGGGTCGCGGGCCCCTCCCCCTGACGTGAAACGGCGGGCTCGGGCGACGGACTTCGTGTCAAAGCGTGTCAAGACGCCGAGGGGTCGAAAAAGGGCCCGGTCTTGATCGTGGGGCCTCCGGCGGACAGACTGAGACCGAGCGTGAAGGGGTCGCGGACGTGGGATCGGAACGGCTCGGGCCGAGGGCATATTCCATGAAGACGTACAACCTCGCCATCATCCCGGCGGACGGCATCGGCCCGGAGGTGCTCGCCTCCAGCCGCAAGGTCCTCTCGAAGCTCGCGCAGGAGCACGGCGGGATCCGGTTCGACTTCCGCGAGTTCGACTGGGGGTCGAACTACTACTTCAAGACGGGCACGATGATGCCCAGGGACGCCCTGCAGCAACTCGAGCGCGGCGGCTTCGACGCGATCCTGCTGGGGCCGGTCGGCAGCGACAAGATCCCCGACCACATCACCCTCTGGGGCCTCCTGCTGCCGATCCGCCAGGGCTTCGAACAGTACATCAACCTGCGGCCGATGCGGCTGCTCGAAGGCGTGACCTCGCCGCTCCGCGACCAGGATTGTCGAAGCCTGGACATGGTCTGCGTCCGCGAGAACTCCGAGGGGGAATACTCGGGCATCGGCGGTCGCGTCCATTCCGGCAAGACCGACGAGGTCGCGATCCAGACGATCGTCTTCACCCGCAGTATCACCCAGAAGCTGATGAGGTTCGCGTTCGAGTGGACCCGCAAGCATGGTCGGAAGCGCCTGACGAGCGTCACGAAGTCGAACAGCATGCAGCACAACATGGTCTTCTGGGACGACGTCTTCCAGCAGGTTTCGGCCGAATACCCCGACGTCGCCACCGACAAGCAACTCGTCGACTCCATGACGGCCAGGATGGTGACTCACCCCGGCACGGTCGACGTCATGGTCGCCTCGAACCTCTTCGGAGACATCCTCACCGACCTGGGAGCGGCCCTCACCGGCAGCATGGGCCTCGCCCCCAGCGCGAACATCAACCCCGAGCGCAAGTACCCGAGCCTCTTCCAGGCGATCCACGGCTCCGCCTTCGACCTCGTCGGCAAGGACCAGGCCAACCCGATCGCCACGGTCTGGTCCGCCCAGCTCATGCTCGACTTCATCGGCGAGGCGGAGTTGGCCGGCAAGCTCATGAACGCCATCGAGTCCGTCCTCCGGGAGAAGAAGGTCCGAACCCGCGACCTCGGCGGCCAGGATTCCACGACGGCCATGACCGACGCACTCTGCCAGGCAATCGAAATAACTTGATTTCAATAAAAACATATGTCGTTTTTTCTTCATTGAATGAAAGAGCGACGATTCTGATGCAGGGGCATTCCCGGAGGAAGAAAGCCGGCCCATCCCCTTCCATTTCGCCGACCGTCCTCGCATCATGGGTTCCTGCCAACGATCCGCCCCGCCCGGCGGCGGCGTCCCTCTCCGTGCCGCCCGCCGAAGTCGATACCGGGCCGGTCCCACCGACCCCGCCTTCACCGCATCGAAGGCGAGACGACGCATTCAGCCAGAGCAGGAGTCTGAGATGTCACGCGACCCCAAGGCCGAAACTCCCGGCTCGGCCCCCCTCGTGAAGGACGCGCTGGCGACCCCCGCGCTGCTCGTCGACCTCGACATCTTCGAGGCCAACCTCAAGACGATGGCCGAGCAGTGCAGACGCGATGGCTGCAACCTTCGCCCTCACGCCAAGACGCACAAGTGCCCGGAGATCGCCCGCAGGCAGGTCGCGGCGGGAGCCAGGGGCATCTCGACGGCGACGGTCGCCGAGGCCGAGGCGATGGTCGCGGCCGGGCTCCCGGGGGTCCTGCTCACCTCGCCGATCCTCGAGCCGAGCAAGCTCACCCGCATGGTCGACCTGGCGAGGGCCGGGGGCGAGGTCCTGCTGGCCGTCGGGCACGCGAGGCAGGTCGACCTCCTGGCAGAGGCCGCGACGGCCGCGGCGATTCACATCGACGTCCTCGTCGACCTGGATGTGGGCGACCTGCGGTTCGGGATCCTGCCGGGCCAGCCCGCGCTCGAGTTGGCCCGGCGGATCGGCGCGCATCCGTCGCTGCGCCTCCGAGGGATCCAGGCGTATTCCGGGATGGCCTCGCACGTCCACGGCTTCGAGGCGAGGGGGAAGGCCTCGTTCGAGACCATGTCGAAGGCGGTCGAGACGTTCGAGTTGCTCAAGCGCTCCGGCTTCGGCGTCGAGTTCCTCTCGTGCGGCAGCACCGGGACCTACAATATCGACGGCCGCCTGCCCGTGCCGGTCGAACTCCAGTGCGGCTCTTACATCTTCATGGATGGCAGCTACCGGGCGATCGGTGGCATTCGAGGGAACGCGGAGTACGACGACTTCGGGCCGAGCCTCACCGTGCTGACCACCGTCGTGAGCACCACCCACCCTGGGCGCGTCTCGGTCGATGCCGGCGTGAAGTCATTCTCCACCGAGACCGCGTTCCGCCCCGAGGCGAAGAACTGGCCCGGCCTCCGATACGAATACCACGGCGACGAGTTCGGCCGGGTCCTCGCCGACTCCCCGAGCGACCTGCCAGGCATCGGCGATCGGCTCGAGTTCTACGTCCCCCACTGCGACCCGACCGTGAACCTCTACGACCGCATCTACGCCATACGCGGCGACGTCGTCGAAGATATCTGGGAAATCCAGGCCCGGAAGGAGTTCCGGAGTCCGTTCACTTCACGATGACCCGGATTCGACGAGCGAACGCAACAGGCCCTTCAAGATTTCTCAATTCTATAAATTTTGAATTTCTCTCACCCGTCTCCGGGTGCCATGATGCCGATGGCATCATGGCATTCATTTTTCGCCATCCATCTCGCCTAATTCAGTTTTCGCCGAACGTCGGCCGTCGAAGCTTCGTCCTGCAGACAAGGTGCTCACCACCTCCCAGTTCGAAATCGAGATCTCCCATTTGCATCGCCGCATTTCTTGGGGGTCTCTCTTGGCATTGCGATTGCATTTGTTGACCCCTGTCGTGAGTCGAGCGTTCTGCTCAGGCTCCTCAGAACACTTCTGCGATCCTTTCAGCAGGGAGATCCGTGCAATGACCACGCGAAAAAATAGTACCGTCGTCGGTGTTTTCTCCGACCGCCTCGAAGCCGAACAGGCCATCGATGCCCTCCTCCGCGTCGGATTCACCGACGACCAGATCGGCATCGCCACGCGAGGAGACCACGGTGAGACCCACCTCACCGAGAAGCTGAGCGAAGGCCACGAATCGCGTGCGGAAACAGGTGCAATTGCAGGTGCGGTCACCGGGGCAGGCCTGGGGGCGCTGGCAGGCCTGGGAATCCTGGCAGGTGTTATCCCGGTCATTGGGCCGGCGATCGCCGGCGGGACCCTGGCCGTGATCCTGGCGAATGCGGCGGGTGGCGCGGCGGTCGCCGGCCTAGCCGGTGCCCTTATCGGCTCGGGCATCCCCGAAGACGAGGCTGAATACTACAACCGCGAATTCGAAGGCGGCCGCACGATCCTCACCGTTAAGGCCGAGGGACGGGCCGATGAGGCGAACCAGATTCTGCGCAGCCACCATGCCTACGACATGCTGACCTCCAGCGACACCGTTGCGTCGGGTGAGGCCTGTTCCACCACCTCCAAGACCTCGAAGACCCGAGCAACCTCGCCCACTTCTCGCACGCTCAAGGACGCCGACCTCTCGACGTTGCATCGCGGCGACGAAAATCAGCGTATCCAGGTCAAGGAAGAGGAGCTCCACGCCACCAAGCACCCCGTCGAGACGGGCGAAGTGCGGGTGCGCAAGGAGGTTCACACCGAGCACAAGACCCTCGACGTCCCGATCCGCAAGGAAGAGATCATCATCGAGCGGCATGCGGTATCCGGCCGCGAGACGGCGACTTCCGACCTGAAGGACGGCGAAGAGATCCGCGTCCCGGTGATGGAAGAACGCGTTACCGTCGAGAAGACCCCGGTCGTCAAGGAAGAGGTGACCGTCGGCAAGCGTGTCATCCATGAAACCGAGCGGGTTTCCGGGGATGTCCGCAAGGAAGAGCTCAAGGTCGAACAGTCGGGGAAGGTTGAGGTCAAAGGCAACGCCAGGAAGAAATCCTGACGCCCCGACCCTTTGATTGAACGGACGTATCGTCAGCGCCCAACGACGCGGGGATCTGCCTCAAGGCATTTCCCCGCGTCGTTGGCGTTTGTCTTGCAGTTGACGTCGCCGACCGGGCTCAGGCATTGAGGCGATCGACATACTCGGACACGACCCCCAGCAAGCGGCCCACCTGCTCCTGCTCGAGATTCCGGTTGTACCGCACACGGAAGATCCTCTCCTCGGGCCATTCGTCCGTCTTCGCTTCCTGCTCGGAATGGACGACGATCCCCAGGAACGTCTTCCGCCTCATCAATTCGTCGATCAGTTCCTGGGACGTGTACAGCGCCAGTTCGTCCTGGTTCATCCTCAACCCTCGAATCCTTCGGAAGTCGCCAGTCGAGCGAACATCGCTCCGCGACTGCCGCACCACCATCGGTCCGGCAACCCGTCGGCACCTTACCCAACCTTGAGGTAAGCCCATGCCGACGATTTCAGATCGTAACAATTCAACTTCGCTTGAGGGAGCCCGACTCAACCGTTTCGCCGCCGAGTTTTCGAAACGGCCGTGGCTATCTCCTCATGCTTTCTCCCGCTGAGCCCTTCCCCCACCTTCCACGTCACGCGGATGTCGATTCCCAAACACCTTCGTCTGCGCGTTGGCAAACTGCACTCAAAGACTGCCAGGCAATTGGCCGCCAAACAGAGCAAAGCCCCATCCAATCGAGCACCTCGATTCACAAAGAGCGTTTGGCGCCAATTCCGCTGCGTGCCCAGAATATCATCAGGCCCAAATGTGTGATGATCGCGTCCGTTTGGTCCAGGACGGGTTGCGACCTCATCACCGAACGTTTGCTGGCTCGGTGATGAGGTCGCAACCTTTAAGCCACGGGAGGAGGCTATCGAGCACCTCTCATCACGCTCGTAACCCGAGCTGCGCATCGATTGAGTTGCAAGTATTCAAGAATGAAACGTTACGGAGTGCGGCTCGTTTTGGGAGACCTCGTAGGTTGTCTCGCCAGCGATGAAGAGCGGGCTCTCCGCTTCCCTCGAATATGCGTCTGACTGCCCGATAAAAGCTCAAGTTCCGCGGGAAACTTGCCGGACTCAGGTCGATCTTGAAATCTTTGGCGACGAATCGTAGAGCAAGAGGTCACGAGAGACGTAGAACGTGGAGAGTCGAGGCGTCTGCAAGGGTTGATGGTTGGGGCGGATTTGCGAGGGTGATGCGATGCGATTGCCCTCGACGGTCATCGCGAGGTGGCCTCGATCCGGATGGCCTCGAATTCGAGGCGGTTCCACTCCAGAGTGGCAAGAACACATCATGAAACACGCACATCCACGGATTTTTTCTCTTCCGGGACCTACTTTCATTCCAGCAATCAAGCCGGTATTGAACCTGTCTCTGCTCGGCGTCGTGACCCTAACACCATGCCTTTCCGCGGCTTCGCGGGCCGAGGTCTCGGCCATGCAGCCGGAGACGGATGAGACGGTGGTGAGGCCGAAGGGCTCGCCGCACATCCTGCCGTATGACAGGACGAACCCCGTCATGTATGACAATGATTTCGCGAACGACTATGCCGACTGGTATCTGATGGTTTTGGCCGGCGCGGGCGAGATCGAATACAAGGGTATCAGCACATCCTCGTCGGTTGCGCCCTTCAACAACACCCTGCCCCGCGACGACTTCATCGAGAAATGCGTCGCGGAGCGGACGAGGATCGTGCAGCTCGCCCGGCACGACGGCATTCGCAACGTGCCCGAGCCCGTGGCGGGGCCGCTCGGATATCTCGCCGAGCCGAAGTCGGGGAAGATCGAGGATACGCGCCCGCTCGACTCGGCCGGGAGCCGGGCGGTCGTGGCCGAGGCGAAGAAGGCCTCCGCCGACAAGCCCCTGGTGCTCGTCATGGGAGGGCCGCTCACGGTCGTCGCCGATGCGTACCTGCTCGACCCGACCATCGCCGAGAGCGTGGTCGTGGCCTGGACCGGCGGGCGGTACGAGAGCATGGACGACTACAACGGCTGGTGCGACCCCTGGGCCGCTTACATCGCGATCCGGAAGCTACGCCTGGTCCAGTTCCCGATCGACCCGGTTCTCTACCCTCGCATGAGCCGGGACTGGATCCGAGGGAACCTGCCCGAGAACGAGTCGCGCGAGCACTTGCTGGGGCTCCGCCTCGACGTCGGCAACGGCGCAGATGGCGATGGCGACGGCATGCCCGCCGTCTCGGTCGCGAGGCCGGATTACGTCGAGGCCGTCAGGCGCGTCTCGTTCGCGGGCTGGAAGTCATCGGGCGAGGGGCATCGGGTGCCGACGCTCAAGGTCGACCCGAATGGCCGGGCGATCCAGGTGACGCGGACCAACGCGGTCGTCGCGTCCGAGGATTACCGCAGGGCGTTCACCCGCCCGATGGTCTGGTCGAAGGTCCCGGGACGTTGAGCCGGGAATCATTGACGCGGAAGTGATACCGAGGGGCGACCGAGGCCTTCGCCCGCCCCTCGTAATGCGTCAGTGGTGGGCGGTCCGCTTGAGGACGCCCCCCTTCGCGTCGGCGAGGGGGTAGATGATGATGAAGGCTACGGGGTCGATGCCCTGGGCGATGTCCATGACCTTGCCGATCTCGAGCCGGGTCACGACGCAGAAGAGGATCTCCTGGTCGGCCCCGGTCTTGCCCCCCTTGCCCTTGTAGATGGTCACGCCTCGGCCTAGGGTCTCGGTGATCGCCTGGCGGATCGCGTTGCTCTTCTCGGAGATGATCGTGATCGCGTTGAACTGCTCGAGCCCGTGCAGCAGGAAGTCGAGCGTCTTCGAGGCGGCCACGTAGGTCAGGATTGAGTACAGCGACGACTCGACGCCCAGCGAGAAGGCTGCGGTGAGGAAGATCACGATGTTCAGGCCGAGGATCACGTCGCCGACGCGAAAGAGGTGGCTCCGCTTGCTGATGAGCAGCGCCGCGATGTCGGTGCCGTCCAGCACGGCCCCGCCCCGGATCGCCAGGCCCATGCCCGCGCCGATGAAGAAGCCGCCGAAGACGGAAGTCAGCAGCTTATCCGGCGTGACGTCCGGGAAGTGGAGCGTGGCCAGGGCGATCGAGAGCCCGATGATCGCCAGGGAACTCCGGATCGCGAACGCCCGGCCGATATGGCGGTAGCCGATCGCGATGAACGGGAGGTTGATCACGAGGATCAGCACGGGGAGCGGGATCCCGAAGATCTTCGCCAGGAGCATCGAGACGCCCGTCGCGCCGCCGTCGATGAAGCGGCTCGAGAGCAGGAAGCCGTGCAGGCCCATCGCGGCCGAGAGCACGCCGCAGATGATGAAGAGTGCGTTAGTGAACTCGCGTCGGGGGAATTTCATCCGATCAACATACCTTTCCATCCACCAGGCACGGCCGAACGGGCCGCGAGGGAGAACCGAGGGATCGCGGGATCATGAGGAAGAGGATCGATCCGAAGTGCGCCGGGTCGGGGCGCGGCGACTTCGGGTCAAGGGTGAGGTCGACATGGACGTTCCGGGGCTTCGACGCCCCCGGAGTCAGCCGAGGATGGGCGACGAATCGACGATAGGAGGAGGTTCATCGGGCGTCGAGCCGTTCCTGTCCGGCTCGAAGACGAACCGCTGGCGCGACCGGATGACGGTGGAGAAGAGGAAGGCGTGCGATGCGCCGATGGGGCTCGAGATCGTCGCCTCGCGCCGCATCATGGACGTCAAGCCGCCGATCGATCCGTCGCGGGACGCGTGGGGCAGTGGCGCGGCGATGTCTCTCATGGCTGCCCTCACGAGTTGAAGTTGATGGGAATTGTCCACGGATACGGTGAGCGAACCGGCTTCGTCGGGTCGACGGCTCGTCTGGCCCGTTCACTCAGAGCGTCGCCGATTCACGCCTTCGTCGGCCCGCCCGAAAGCGGTTCATTGCAGAACATGATAGTGATTGATACCAACGTCGCAACCGCATCTATCAAAGAGGATCTCCCCCGCGGCCGATCATGGCTCGCCGGGGTGATATTGGAGCGACCTCATGACATCTCACCGAGGTCGCCCGACGGGCTCGAAAGCCTGCCATCCCGCCTCAGCGCGAGGCCGGGGCCTTCTCGCGATACTTGGCGGCCTTGGGGTTGTCCTTGTTCCAGGCGGGGGCGTCGCCGTTGGCGATCTTGAGGAGGCCGAGGGCGGCCATGCGATCGACCTTCGCCATGTTGACGTAGTCGACCTTCTCCCATTCGTCATCCGCGCCGTGGTAGTCGGGGAAGGCGTAGGCGACGCTGATCGTGTGGGCGGGGACCCCCGCGCGGGCGAGCGAGGCGTTGTCGCTGGCGAGGAAGTAGGGGTCGCTCAGCGTCGGATGCTCGTAGACGTTCACACCCACCGCGGCCCCGGCCTTGTGCAGGATCGGGCCGACGTCGGAGAAGCTGTAGCCGGTGACGGTCGCGGCGGAGACGCGCGGACCTTCGCTGTCGTCGGTCCGGCCGACCTGCTCGAGGTTGACAGCGCCCACGGTCTTGTCGATCGGGACGACGGGGTGATCGGTGTAATACTTCGAGCCGACCAGGCCGTGCTCCTCGCCGTAGAAGGTGGCGAAGATCAGGCTGCGCCTGGGCCTGGGCGAGAGCGTGGCGAGGGCCGAGGCGATCTCGACGACCGAGACGGTGCCGCTGCCGTCGTCGTTCGCGCCGTTGAAGATCCGGTCCCCCGCGGTGTTCTGGGGCCCGATCCCGAGGTGGTCGTAGTGCGCGGAGAGGATTACATACGTTTCCTTGAGCGTCGGGTCGGATCCGCGCAGGAGGCCCAGGACGTTGCGGACCTTGGCCGTCTTCTCCGTCGGGGCGTCGACGCGGAGCGAGACGGTGGCCACGGTGGGCCCGGCGGGCAAGGCGTCGAAGGCCTTCGCGAGCTCGGCCGAGTGGACCCGGATCATCTCGGGACCTCCCGGGGGCCTAGCGGGGCGGCCGGCGAGGTCGCGGCGGAGGCCTAGGACGCCTTCGGGGTCGCGTTCCACGTCCATGATGAGCGAGGGTTTCAGTTCGTCCATCTTCTTGAGGAAGGCGAGCCGATCCCGATTGGCATCCCTCATCTTGTCCGAGCTGACCTTGTACGGGTGGGGGACCTCGGCGAGGACCACCTTGCCCTGGACCAGCTCTGGCGTCAACTTGGCGAGCGAGTCGGCGTCGGAGGCGACAACCTTGAAGGTTGGCGAGGCGGGGAGGTCGAGGGCCTTGGAGACGAAGCCGGAGGCCTTATCCCCCAAGATCCGGATCGACTCGGCGCCAACCTTCACCTCACAGGCGAAGCTGGAGGGGTCGGAGGCCAGGTATTTCCAGTCGGCGGTCTGGAAGTAGCCGTCGTCGCCGATCGGCTCGAGGCCGGCCCGGCGGAACTGGGCGGCGATGTATTCGGCCGCGAGGTCGAGGCCTCGCGATGGGGTCCCTCGCCCTTCGAGCAGGTCCGACGCCAGGAACGACAGGTGCCCGCGCAGGGAGTCGGCCGAGATCCGATCCAGCGCGGCCTTCTCCGCGTCGGAGACGACCGCGGCGGCGGCCGGTTCCTCGGCCCGGAGCATGCCGGGGGCCATGGCCAGGACGAGCAGAGCGGAACCCCAACGAAGCATCATGTGTCATTCCTCAGTCGCCAGAGCCGCGACGGCCCTCGGGCCGCCTCCCGTTTCGTTCCCAATGTAACATTTCGGACCGGGCATGGGTGCGATTTCATCCTCGAAAAACGCCCATTCGCGGCCGATTTCCCCGATCCTCGCCCGGACAACCCCGGAGTGACACCTTGTGTCGTCCGGGTTCGCGCCTCTCGCGAATTCGGATGGCCCGGCCGGCGCCCCCGCCCGGCGGTTTTGAGGATGCCCGGGCGAGATCGCTTGCGTTACAATCTTTGCCAATCCCTCGTGCGATTCCCGAGCTTTCATCCAGGGATGCCACCGCGATTGCGGAGCCGCATAATGATAAGAATGAGCCGAAGATGGATCGAGCCAACCCTCATCTTGATTTCAGGGCTCTGCCTAGGGGGCGAGGTGAGGGGGCAGGCCCCCGCCACCGGCCAGGCGGAGCGTGCGGCGGGCATCCTCAAGAAATACTGCTATCGCTGCCACGGCCAGGGGGGTCGTAACGAGGGGGGCCTGAACTTCGTGACCGACCTCAAGAAGCTGGTCGAGTCCAAGCGGGTGATCCCCCGCGAGCCCGACCGTTCGAAGCTCCTCCAGCGAATGAAGGGGGGGGACATGCCTCCCGAGGCCGACTTCGAGGACCAGTCGGAGAACCCGCCTCCCCTGCCTCGCCCGACGGCCGCCGAGGTCGCCCTGCTCCGCGACTGGGTCAAGGCGGGGGCCCCCGCGGTCGCGACGAAGCAGGCCGCGGCCCCCCGGTTCCTCTCCGACCTCGACGTCTCGGCCCTGATTATCGAGGATCTCAAGAAGCTGACGTCGCGTGAACGCAAGTTCATCCGATACTTCACCCTCACCCACCTCGCGAACGCCGGTTACAACGCGGACCAGCTCCAGACCTACCGCGCGGGGCTCTCCAAGCTCATCAACAGCCTCTCGTGGAGCCGTCGGATCAAGTCGCCCACGCCGGTCGACCCCGCGAAGACCGTCCTCCGGATCGACCTCCGCGACTACCTCTGGGACGAGGGGACCTGGCGGGCGATCCTCGACCTCTATCCCTACGGATTGCAGCTCGAAGGGACGACGAACGCCTCGATTTCCGCGATGACCGTCTGCGAACTGCCGTACGTCCGGGCCGACTGGTTCGTCTTCGCCGCCTCGCGCCCGCCCCTCTACCACGACGTGCTCCGCCTGCCCGCGACGATCGAGGAGCTCGAGCGGAAGCTCGACGTGGACGTCGCCGCCAACATCCGGCAGGACCGGGTGTCCAGGGCCGGGTTCAACGCCTCGGGGGTCTCGCGCAACAACCGCCTGATCGAGCGGCACGAGTCCACCAACGGCGCCTACTGGCGGAGCTACGACTTCGCCGGCAACGCCGACCGCAAGAACCTCTTCTCCCACCCGCTCGGCCCCGGCGAGGAGGAGCAAGACTTCGAGTACGACGGCGGCGAGATCGTCTTCGCGCTGCCCAACGGCCTCAACGGCTACATGCTCATCGACGCGCAGGGCAAGCGGATCGATAAGGGGCCGACCGAGATCGTCCGCGACAACAAGCAGGCCGACGGCGCGGTGGTCAACGGGATCTCCTGCATGAGCTGCCACAACCGCGGCCTGATCGAGAAGCCCGACCAGGTCCGCGACGTGGTCGCCCGCACCAAGTCGTTCAACGCCGAGGTCTCCGAGACGGTGATGGTCCTCTACCCGCCCCGCGACAAGATGGATGAGCTATTCAAGGGGGACCAGGAACGGTTCGCGCAGGCGGTGAAGCAGTCGGGATCGGCCTTGAGCCAGACCGAGCCGGTCTTTGCGCTGGCGACCCACTTCGAGGACGAGCTGAACCTGCCCCTTGCCGCTGCCGAGGCGGGCCTGCGGGTCAAGGACTTCGAGGCCATGCTGGAGCGATCCCCCAGGCTCGGCCAGTCGCTCGGCCCGCTCCTGGTCGGCGGCACCGTAAAGCGCGACGTGTTCGTCGAGGCCTTCCCCCTCATCGCCGAGGCGAGGCACGTCAAGACGATCGACGTCGCCGGCCTTTCCGACGCCGCGACGCCGGCTCCCCGCGCCGGCGGCAACCGCGCCCCGGCCGCAGAGGCGAAGACGAAGCCGATCCTCGGCCAGCGCAAGGCCTATCCGCCCGAGCGACTGAGCAACTTCCCCGAGGAATTCTTCGGCGGCAACCGCGACCTCTTCCGCGAGGTCGGGCCGGCCGGGTCGGTGCTGGTCGGGGTCCGGGTCAGTTACATCATGCGCTTCGGCGGGCCGAAGATCAGCTCGATCCAGCCGATCTTCCGGGTGGGCCGGACCCTGCTGGAAGGGGAACGCCACGGCGGGCTACTCGGCAAGGAGACGACCGCCATCGCCAAGCCGGGCTACGCCGTCGGCGCCCTGCGGACCCATACCGGGCTGACCGTGGACGGCTTCGAGATGGTCTTCATGAAGATCAAGGGGGACAGGCTCGACCCCAATGATACGTACAACTCCCCCTGGCTCGGCGACACGCGAGGGGGCTCCCCGGGAGAGGTCAACAGCCAGGGGAACCTCGTCGTCGGACTCCAGGGGCGCTCCAAGGATGAGGTGAACGCCCTCGGCCTGATCGGGGTGAAGTGACCATCGGATTCCTCGGGCTCCATCCTCATTCGAGATGGCTGCGGAATCGGGCGAGGGCGTTCGCCAGTTCGGGAGCCTCGGCGAGGTTCGTGGCCTCGGCGGGGTCGGCCTCGAGGTTGTACAACTCCTCGCGGCCGTCCCCATTCTGGATGTAGTGCAGATTCCCGTCGACGAGCGACGTCAAGGGCCCTCGACAAACCGGGGATTCGCCGTGGTTCGGGTCGGCCTCGAAGGGGGCGTCGATCTCGGAGAGGAGCGGCTCGAAGGAGGTCGCCGATGCAGGCGCGGGCGAGGTCCAGGTGCGGGCCAGGGTCCGACCCGAGAAGGGAGCCCCGGCGGCCAGGCCGAGGCGGTCGACGACCGTCGCGGGGAGGTCGCGGAGGCTGACCGGCTCGGCCACGGTCCTCCCGCCGACTTGCGAACCCGGCTCGATGACGAGCAGCGGGACGTGGAGCTCGGGCAGATAGAGGCTGCACCCGTGGCCGAAGAGGCGACGCTCGCCGAGGTGCTCGCCGTGGTCGGCCGTCACGATCACCATCGTCTCCTGCAAGACGCCACGGCGGTCGAGGTCGTCGAGCAAGCGGCCGACCTCACGGTCGAGATAGGCGATGCAGCGGTCGTAGGCGTCGCGGGCGAGTTCGACACTCCGGGGCTCGAGCTTCCGCTTATCCAGGTCCCACCAGGTCCTGAGCATCCAGGAGTCGGCCGGCGACTCGGGCTCCCTGCCGAAGGGGAGGTCCTCCATCGGCTCGGGCGTGAAATAGGGGTGGTGGGCGTCGAAGAAGTTGAGGAAGGCGAAGAAGGGCCGAGTCTGTTCCTGACGGTCGAGCCAGCCCAGGAAGTCGCCCCGGATCCTCGCGGCGCTCTTGCGGTGGGCGTTGGCGGATTCCCCCTCGCCCAGCCGATGAGCCAGCGTCGGATGCTTGTGGACGAAATTCAAGGCCCGCTGCACGAGCGACGAACAGAGCAGGATCGACTTCGCGCTGACGTCATAGTCTTCGTAGTGGGCGAAGCCGCGGTCGAGGCCCGTCTCGTAGCTGCAATAGGTGGTATTCGCCACGAACCCGGCGGTAGCATAACCGCGCCCGCCCAGGTATTCGGCCAGCGTGGGGCTATCGCCGTCGAGCGGCTTGTTCCACCCGATCGAGAGCTCCCGGCTCGCCTTGCCCGTGAACATGCTCGCATGAGAAGGGGCCGTCCAGGGGGCCGTGGCGAAGGCGTGGTCGAACCGGACCCCCTTGGCCGCCCAGCGCGAGAGGTTCGGGGTCGTCTCCCGGTTGTAGCCGTAGAGGCTCAGGCTCCCCGCCCGGACCGTGTCCAGCACGATCAGGATGACGTTCTTCGAGCCCGCCGCTTGCCCTGGTTTCGCGGCTGTCGCCAATGGCTTGCGCATCTGCGCCGCGAACGTGAAGAGCATCCCCGCGGCGAGGAAGACTCCCATCGCCGCCAGGCCGCGGACGACGAGGCGATTGAAGGCCCTCAACCGACTCGCGGCGAGGCGAGAGACCTGCAAGGCGAGGCCAAACGCCAGGATCAGGCAGGCCGCCGTGGCGATCGGGGCCCGGAAGAGGAGCCCGAGGAAGGCGGGAAAGAGGAGGGTCCCCAGCGCCAACCGCGCCGAGATCCGTCGAGGGAAGGCGATGACGGCGAGCGTCAGCAAGAGCCCCGGCAGGGCGACGACCAGGAGTCCCGCGACCGGGAACATCCAGGGATATTGCCGGCTGAGGTTGTAGTTCCTCGGGTCGAGGTAGTGGCACTTCAGCAGGAAAACGGCCAGTTCGAGCAGTCCCGAGCCCAGGCCGATGCCCAGGGTCCAGAGCAGGACCGAGGCCGGTCCGATCCGGGCCGTCGCCGGCCCCCCTTCGGGCTCGCGCGCATTGCCAGATTCATGTTCCATCGACACGCGCAAGCTCCTCCCTGGCTCGAACGCAGCGACCCTGCTCCACTTCCCGCGGCCGGCTCCCGTTTGTGTCGGGGGCCGGCGCGGCAAGTTAGCAGGATCGCCGAGACTCGCCAAGAGATCCTTGCGTGTCGAGGGGACGGCGCGTCAGCCCTCGCCCCTCTGCGTCCGGCGCTTTTCCTGACGTTCGGCCAGGGGCTCGGTCAGTTCGTCGAGGATCGTCGGGTGCCCGTCGCGGCCGACGAACGTGCCGTGGCACTCGACCACCTGCGTCGCGTAATCATGATGCCGCGACTTGAGCAGCTTGTGCAGGAACGGGAGCCGGTAGTGCGGGACGGCCGGGAACAGGTGGTGGGGGATGTGCATATCCTGGCCGTAGACGAAGACCGCCCAGCGCGTGAACGGGTCGGCGAAGAACACGCGGGAGTTCGTCAGGCGGCCGTCATCCGCGTTCGTGTGCTGGTAGACGTCACGCAGGAGCATGAAGAACGAGAAGGTCGACATCAAGGGCACGATCCAGAGCAGCCAGATGTACGCCACCGAGGCCCCACCGGTCATCGTCCGCAACATGCCGAAACCGACGAAGAACCAGGTGTAATAGACCAGACGCAAGAGACCCGAGGTCCTGCTGGAGTACGGCTGTCGGAACGGCGACGGGAAATACGCCTTCACCGGCAACAGCAAGCCGACCGACAGGACGACCGCCGTGCCGGCCAGCCCGGCCAGCCAGAGCCATCGGCTCAGTCCGAACGCGAAAAGGGCCTGCTGGGTCGCGACGAACGCGGCGAGGTAGATGATCCCCAGGGTCGCCCCCAGGCGAGGCCAGCGACGGCCGCCACCGGTCTCCCCTTGCGAGCGCTGGAGGTAGACGCTCTCCGACCGCCCGATCACGTTGATGTCGAAGTAGTCCTGCTGATACTTCAGCAGGGCCTTCGGTTCCGTGAAGGCGCGGAGATAGATCGACTTGATGAATTCCCAGCGCCCCATGGGGAAGCGGTCGACCATCTTGCTGCCGCCCAGGCTGACGAGGTCGGGGTCGCGACTGGGGTCGTTGGTGTACTGGTGGTGCGCCAGGTGGAATAACCGATAGAAGTGGACGGTCGCCGTGATCGGGAACATGCAGAAGAAGTCGCCGACCAGGTCGTTGCAGAACTTGTTCTTGAGCAGGGTGTAGTGTGCGGCCTCGTGGCCCAACCCCGCGAGGCGGTGTTGCATGGCCCCGATCAGGACGATGGCCACCGCCATGACCGGCACATTGAACCACCAGGAGACGCCCCAGGACGCCCTGAATTCGCTGAAGACGATGGCCGAGGCCATGACCGCGGCGATGCAGAGGTATTCGGACGCGAGGTAGCCCAGGTTCGTCCAATTATCGACGGCCCTGAGCCGCATGATCTCCTCTTGCAGCTCGGGTGCATTGAAGGCCGGCCTCCGTGCGGCCGAGGGCATGGTCACGGACATAGACGGTTCCCACCTCGGAATTCGGCCCGCGGTCGCGGAGCACTCGTCCTTGAACATCCCCGCTCGACATATCCGTCATCGGCAGTCGACAAAGTCATCCGCGAGGAATCTCCAACGACCATCATAGGACCTCGCCGTCAACTCAACCCCATCACGCAAACTCAACCCAATTTTACAACACGATTTAAAATTTTCTCGGGAGAGTTCGATTATGTGACAATCACCCCGGATATCCGGATCCCTCGTGACTCCACTGACCTAGGCGCAACGACACGACTCGGCGATCGACCGCGCAGGCGACCTCGCCTCACAATCCCACCGATCCATACAATCCGACCTCACTGCGAGCCCGAAGCTTCTCGGACTGGCTGATCGGGGGCACGGTGTACCATAAGTCGGGCGATCCCCCAAGGCGGGGTGCGTCGCGAAATGGAGGGCCCGCGTTGGGGAGCCCCGATCCCTCGCGGAGGGGGCATCACTCGGCGATGTCGCGTACGAGACATGCAATCGTGAGTTGTGCTGCACGAGTCGGCCCGGCCCCGAGCTTCGCGAGGTAGACGTACGCGGACGTGCGGTGTGGCTCGATATACCAGGACGAACCCCGGAGCGAGCGAGGGGAGAGACGCGTACGATCCCTGACGGGCCAATCTACGCCTCGACGGGGATCGGACGGGTGGAGCAATGAAGGGCTTCAGGAGGCGTTAACGCAGGGCGAAAGGGCCCGTGAAGGTTTGTCCGTCGACAACGGCCGACAATTCCCCCTGGTATTCGTCGGCATCCATCTTGCCCGCGGGCGAGGTAAACCTGCCGGAACCCCCGGTCCTCTCGGCGAAGCAGGCGGTGTTTCTCATACCGTCCTGGAACTGGGCGATCGTGATGTCGAGGCCGGAGCCGAACTCCGCGTTATCCGTGCCGGGGCGAATTGTCGCCACGAGGCCGCGTACGGCGTGCCCCGACCGAAGTTCACGGCGAACAAACAAATGATTGCTCACAAGAAAATAAGACCGCATCCCCTACCAAACACACCACATATCATATTATTAAAATTACAAATCTCGCACACATTATGATTATAACGTTCTTCGGCACGACACTCGACTCTGCTACGCTTTAACTTATCATCACAAATATGATAGTATATTCGTTGATCTAATTCGCATGATTGACCGACCGAGACGCCTGGGTCGCGAGGAGGCCCGACTTGTCGGACATCGCTAGCCATCTGCCGAATCGCCACGCCTGATCCTGCCGCAAACGAGAATCCCGTTGGAAGCAATCTATGACCAGGCCACCAGATAGGTAAAATAGGAGGCGGTCGAGCGAGCCGGCCGAAGCCAAACTCCCACACAAAAACACCGCATTCATGAACTATTTTATATTTTGCCCCGAGTGCCGACGCCGGCTGATGATCCCCGAAGCCCATCTCGGCGGTAAGGTCCGCTGCCCCGGCTGTTCCGCCGCCTTCGAGCCGGTCGACCCCGTGCCCGAGGAGGGAGCGCCCGCGGCGGCCCCCGCCTCGTCGAAGCCGGCCGACCGGGAAGCCTGGCGGGCCCCGACCTCGGATACGAAGGCCGATCCGGGCGAAAAGGCGGAGACGTTCCAGATCAAGATCCTCCACGACTCCGCGAAGGAGGCGGGCGGCGTGTGGCGGGCGACGATCACGCCGAAGGGGCTGGAGCTGAAGCAGGAGAACAAGGAGGACCTGACGATCCCGGCGAAGTCGAGGGCCGAGTTCAGCGGGGGGGGCAAATTCCAGGTATCGACCAAGGGGCGCGAGTTCAAGTTCGGCGTCTCGCAGCTCAACATCTACCAGGAGCGCCTGGCCCGCGACCTCGTCACGTTCCTCAAGGGGAAAGGCCGGGCCCCGAAGCTGTCGGACTACACAATCCCCTGGTACTTGCTCGCCCTCGCCTTCCTCCCCGCCGGGATCGGGGCGGTCTCGCTGACCGGAGGGGCGCTCGGCGGTGCCGTCGGCGGGGCGATTACGGGGGGGTTGATCGGCGGCAACATCGCCATCATCAAGCGCGAGAAATTGCCGTTCATCTCCCGCATCGCCATCTCGCTCTGCTTGACCACCGCGGGGTACGCCCTCCTCGCCTGGGTCGTCATCGTCGCGATCCGGAAGCTCCCCGAGACGGCCCCGGCGGCGGCCAACGCCCCTAAGCCGGCGGCAACATCGACGCCCGCGCCAAGCCCCTCCGGTCACGAAATCTCGGGCTGGGGAACCTTCGAGGATCCCTCGGGCGATTGCCGGGTCGAAACCCAGGACAAGTCATTGGCGATCGAGGTCCCCGGCACCATCCATAACCTCGTCCTGAATCCCAACCAGACCATGGCGCCTCGCGTCCTGCGCCCGGTCTCGGGCGATTTCGTGGTGCAGGTCAAGCTCGTCGGCGATCCCACGCCCGCCGATCCCCCGGCGGAGGGGAGCAACGTCGCCTACCACGGCGCGGGGCTCCTGCTCTGGGGCGACGACACGAACTTTATCCGCCTCGAGCGCGCGGCCTTCACGCGAGCGGGCCGGGTCCGCAAGTACGTCCTGAACGAGCACCTCTCGCAAGGCCCGGCGCAGACGGGCATGGACATGGACTACCAGCCCGGGCATCCCGTCTGGCTGAGGATGGAACGCCGAGGTTCCCAGATCCTGACCGCGTTCAGCCAGGACGGGGCTTCCTGGCAGTTCTTCTCGCCCCGGTTCTTCAACGCGGCCCCCGCCAAGATCGGCGTCGCCGCCGTCAACACGGCATCGGCCCCCTTCCGGGCCGAATTCGAGGAGTTCCGGGTCGAGCCCTGATAAGCCTCGTTACGGAGCAACCTTCAGCGGGGGCGTCCCGCGCCCGAGCGGCTCGGGCGCATTGGCGAGGACGAGGTAGTTATTCGGGCTCGAGATCGAGATCCCGGCCTCGTGGAACTGGTCCTGGATGTTCTGGTGCAGGGCCGAGAGGACCATCGGCTGACGCTCGGGCCGATCGGTGTGGACGTTGAGCTCGTAGCGCACGAAGTTCTCGGTCATTGACGTCTGAAGCACGAACGGGGCCGGCTCGTCGAGGACGCCGTCGGTCTCGCGTGCCGCCTCCAGCAGCAGGTTATGGACTGTCCGCCAGGGGACGTCATAGCCGACGGGGAGGCTCGTGGCGAGGATCACCCCCCCCTGCCTTGCCAGGACGCTGTAATTGCGAACCTGCGTCGAGAGCGCGAGGCCGTTGGGGATCGTCACGACCTCGTTGCGGATCGTCCGGATCCGCGTGACCAGGAGCGACTTGTCGACCACGGTCCCGGCCATCTCGCCGAGCTGGACGAAGTCCCCCGGATGCATCGCACGCAGGTAAGTCAGGATCGTCCCCGCCACGGCGTTGGCCGTCACGGAGCTGGAGCCGAGCGAGAGCAAGAGCCCGACGAACACCGAGACCCCCCTGAATGCCGCCGAGTCCGACCCGGGCAGATACGGGTAGATGACGACGACCATCAGGGCCAGCACGATCGAGCGCAGGATGTTGTACGTCGGCCTCGCCCAGTCGGGCGAGAAGTCCGAGATCCGCAGGTGCCCGCGCTCGAACTCCTCGAGGACCGCCCGCGCCCCCCTGAGCAATCCTCGCGTCATCGCCAGGATCATGGCGATGACCAGCAAGTTCGGCGAGTACGCGATGGCCCGCCCGACCTCGGTCTGGAGCACGCTCAAAATTTCGTGGTCGAGCGACCGGGCGAGGTGCATCGTCGAGGGGAAGAAGTCGAGCACGAAGTGCAGGTAGACCATCCCCAGCACGGCGATTGCCGGCCAGGTCAGGATCCGTAGCGAGAGCGAGATGACCAGGCAGGGGATGTGCGCCAGGAAGGGGAGCAATGACTCCTGCTGGCGGGCCCTGGCCCCCGCTTGTTCGAGCCTCCGGCGCAGCCGACGGCTCACGACCCGCACGATCACGGCCGAGGCCACGAAGAGGACCGTCGCCAGCCCCGTCTTGAGCCCGCCGAGCAGGAGCCAGCGTGCGGACCTGCGATGCCGGGCCTTGAGGATGCCGTCGCGCAGGCGCTTCGAGAGGGCCTCCGCCTCGGCCTGGCGCGAGAGCCCCGCGCTACGGGCGTCCTCATCGGTGACGGCCAGGATGACCCGGCCGCCGACGAGGATCTCCTGGAGCCCTTCCGCCTCGACCGAACGGACTTCCAGCTTCGTCGGGTCGAGCTCCCAGTTCCCGACGGCCCTTTCAAGCCGATCCGCAGCCGCCTCGGCCCGCTCGACAGCCGTGAAGGGCCCGACGGGGCTCGCCATCACCGCGAGCGTCTCGCCTTCGAAGACGAGTGGAGCCCGCGAAGCCGTCGCGGTCTTGCCCGCGTCATCCGGAGCCGGGATCGGCGGCGGCGGAGGGGACAACGCCGGCGCGGCGACTGCAGGCCTTACCAACAGCAAGGCGGCGACTGTCAGCAGGCTCGTCGCCAGTAAACCGAAGCGCAAACGGGCCAACCGCTGGGAATCCATTCCTCGGCGTCCTTCGTGCTCGAGCGTCGACGGCGAACCGAAGTCCTATGGCCGCTCAGCATAAGTGAACGGCCCAACGCTGCAAGGCCAGTCGCGATCCCTCGCCTTCGAGGAGATCAGGGGACGATCCTCTTGAAGAGGACGAGGACATGCCCCGACTTCGGCTTGGGGTCGAACCCCTCAGGCCTGGGCGACGCGATCGACCCGGCGTTGTCGCAGATCTTGAGGGTGTCGCCGCTCACCTTGTAGATCCCCAGCCAGGTCTTCCCCTTGAGGGGGCCGGACTCATGCTTGAAATCGATCGTCTTGAGGGGCTTGTCGGCATCGACGATGAACGTCCCCGTGTAGAGGGTCTTACCCTCCTGGGTGATGACGAAGGAGTCCCCCTTGAATTCGAGCTGGTGGCCCACCACGTCGTCGGCGACCTCATCCCCACGCATCGCGTCGACGACCGTCCAGGGCCCCTGCAACTTCTGCTCGTCCTTGGGCTTGTCGGCGCCGAGCAGGGAAACCAGGGCCACACAGGCCAACATCGAACGCATCATGATATTCATGTCTCCCGGTCTGCCTGAGACGATGTCATCATGCAAAGGCTGAGGTGCCTACTCGCACACGGCAATGTCTCGCCAGGCTCGATCCCCCGGCACCTTCGGGCCGAAGAACCAACGCCCGCGAAATCATAGACCTCAGGTCCCGCCGGGCAAGCGGCCACGGCCCGAGAGACGACGATTTCTCCCGGCAAACCCCACCGGCCGGCAAGATCGAGGCCAATTCGAGGCCGATCTCCGCCCCTCACTACTGGGCGCACACGCACACGCGTGTCGGCAACGGTCACGCATCAAAAAATCCTGAATCCGTTTGCACCCCGTTGACAGCCTAGGCAGTCTGACTTAGGATCCCCCTAGGCAATTTGACTGAGGAGTCCATCGAACCGTGAGACGACCCAACGAGGACGTGACGGAGACGGAGCTGGCGATGCTCCAGGTGCTCTGGGAGAGGGGTGAGGCGACGCGCCGGCAGGTGGTCGATGCGCTCTATCCCGGCGGCTCGGAGTCGCAATACGCCACGGTGCAGAAGCTCTTGGGGAGGCTCGAGAGCAAGGGGTTCGTGCGGCACGAGCGGCGAGAGGGGGTGCTCTCCTTCTCGGCGCTCGTGGGGCGCGACGAGTTCATCGCCCGCAGGTTGCAGGGGCTGGCGGACAAGCTCTGCGGGGGCGCGGTGGGCCCATTGGTGATGAACCTGGTCCGGTCGCAACCGATCACGGCGGCCGAGATCGACGAGTTGTCCGCCTTCCTCAAGGAGCGGCGGCGAGAGAAGTCGACCGACGCGTCGGAACCGACCAAGCCAAAGGAGCCAGGCCGTGCAAAGTCTCGGTCAGATCGTGCTGAGTAACGCGGTTTGGGCCCTGGTTTTGGCGATGGGAGCAGCCGTCGCCTCGCGGGTCTGGCGGCAACGCCCAGCCCTGGCGCATGGGCTCTGGCTCCTGGTCCTCATCAAGCTCGTCACGCCGTCGCTCGTCGGCTTCGACGTGCCCGCCTCGGCGCCCGAGCCGATCATACGTGAAGCTGCCCCGGTGATCGACGAGGCCCCGGCGATCGTTGCGAGCCTTCCGGAAACCGCGAGTCCGCCGAAGGCCGTCGTCACGCCCGATCCCGAGCCGGCTCCCGTTCCCAGCGACCCCCCCTCGATTCAAGCTATGGCGAAACCGGCCGTCGCGATCGAGCCGACCCACATCGAGCCCCCCGCTCGTGCGATGGCGTGGCCCTGGGTCGTCGCCTCGCTCTGGCTTGCGGGCGTGCTGGCGTGGTTCGTCGCGGTGACGCGGCACATCGGCCGATTCCGCCGGCTTTTGGCAGAGGCCCGCCCTGCTCCGGCCGATATCGCCGAGCGTGTCGCCATGCTGGGCGAGTCCTTGAAGCTGCGAAACACGCCATCTGTGTGGGTGGTCCCCGCGCGGATCCCGCCGATGCTCTGGGCTCTTTTGGGACGGCCGAGGCTGCTCCTGCCCGAGGAACTCTGGCAAAGCCTGGACGACGATCAGCGCGACGCCGTCCTGATCCATGAGCTTGCCCATCTCAAACGGCGCGACCACTGGGTGCGGAGGCTCGAGGCGGTCGTCCTCGGGCTCTACTGGTGGAATCCCGTCGCCTGGTGGGCGCGCCGCGAGGTCGAGAAGGCGGAGGAAGAATGCTGCGACGCCTGGGTCGTCTGGGCCAGGCCCGACGCCGTCGCCGCCTACGCCGAGGCCCTCGTCACCACCGCCGCCTATCTGTCCGGTCCTCGCCCTGCCTGGCCCCTCGGCGCCACCGGCGCCGGCCGCATACCTCCACTCAAGAAGAGGCTGATCATGATCCTGCGCGACCAAGATTCTCGCTCGGTCCTTCGCCCCGCCTCGAGGATGGCCCTCATCCTCGGCGTCGCCGCGCTGTTGGCCCTCCCCGGCTGGGCCCCCGGCGAACCTCCCGAAGCCCGGAAGCCGGCCGAGGCCCCACAGGAGAAGGCGCCAGGAGCGTCGAAACCGGCTGAGGTTCCACAGGAGAAGGCGCCGGAAACCCCGACACCCGCTCCCTCTGAAAAGGGGACAACCCTGACCCCGAATGATCCCCGCTCAGCCCAAGGCGGTCCCAAGGGGGGAGCCGATGATGCCACTACCGCCTACGATCCTTTCTCGAATACCGGGGCTCCAAGGCCAAAGCTCATCAAAGCGGCCGTTTTTCACCCCCTCGTTCAGGAAGTCAGCGATTACATCGACTTCAGAGGTTGGTTCGAAGTGGACAATAAGGTCGAGATACGGGCCGAGACCTCGGGAAGGCTTGAACGGGCCATGTACAGGACGGGAGCGGTCGTCAAGAAAGGACAGATACTGTTCGAGATCGATGCCGGGGAATATGAGATCGAAGTCACCAAGGCAAAGGCCGAGCATCAGAAGGATCTCGCCCGCCTAGAACGCATGAAGTCAACACTGGAGAATGCAAAGTCACTTCAGAAGCGCAATATGACGTCTCAACTCGACATAGCCAATCATGAAAGCAACTTTGCCGAGGCCCAAGCCGAATGCAATATCAGCCTTGCCAATCTCAGACTCGCGGAGCGGAGGCTCGAGTCGACGCGAGTGAGGGCCCCGATTGGCGGCAAGGTCGGCCGGCCGCTCCTCGCGCCGGGGAGCCTGGTCCTAAGCAACATCACGCCGTTGGCCTCTATCATCTCGATCGACACCATGTGGGTGGAATTCGAGGCGAAGACCAACACATTCAGATATCTCGTCGACGTCAGATCCAAGCAGATGGCTAAAGGGGGATCCGATAACAGGCTCCTCGCGCTCGTCAGATTGTCTCCCGACGATGTCGAGTTGGGGCGAGGCTACGTCGATCTTGATGATAACGAGGTGAACTCGGTCGAGGGGACATTTCGACTTCGCGTCGCGCTGCCCAATCACGATCATCACTACCTGCCGGGGATGAAGGCGACCGTCCGCCTCGTCACCAGCGATCCCCACCGAGAAACGATCCTGCCAGTCGCGACAATCGCGAACTCCAGAATCAACCGATCGCGATTCCAGCCAGCGTTGATCGGGTCAGGAGCCGATCAAAATTTTCAACTCTTCGTCCTCAACGAGAAAGACGAGGTCGAAATTCGAGAGATCGTCGGCCATTTCTATCAGGGACATGAGCAGGGCCACTCGGCCGATGCCTTTGTGGTCACGAAGGGCCTGTCGGCAAATGACCGAGTCGTTTTCGATCATATGAATGATTCCATCAAACCGCCCGGCAACCTTTTCCCCGGCGTAGGTCCCGCCTCGGAAGTCCGTCTCGACCCGATCTCGAAGATGTTTTCGCTCTTCGTTCAAGGGCCCGGCCAGGGAGACGCAAAGGCCGCCGAGCCGAAGCGCTGAGGCGGGAGACGGCGATCGGATCGATCCAACGCAGAGGCCCCGGCGTCGAGAGTTCCTCGACGCCGGGACCTTTTGGTTCCTGACGACCGATCGTGTGGGACCGGATGAAACCGATCCCGTCGGCGAATCACGGCGAGAGCCTTACCGGCCGAAGTGGGTCCGGGCTCGGCCGAGGGCCATCAAGGGGAAATAGTGTCGGTAGAGGTTATAGTTGATCATGAAGGCACGTTGCAGGTCTGTGTCCTGGTCGATGGCGGCGGCGTCGCGGCCCAGATTGATGCGGCAGCCGACGCCGTAGCCGGGGAAGCCGGTGCCGGTGTATTCGGGCTCGTTCCAGGTGCCTTCAGCCTGGTGATCCACCAGGTACTTCACGCCGCGGCGGATCGCGTCGTCGTAGTCATGGGTGTCGACGGCGAGGAGGGCCATGAGGGCCCAGCCGGTCTGCGAGGCCGTGGTCTCGCCGACGCCACGCAGCTTGTCGTCCATGTACGAGGCGCACGACTCGCCCCAGCCTCCGTCGGCGTTCTGATGAGCGACGATCCAGCCGGCCGCCTTGCGGACCCAGGGGAGGTTCGTGTCGACGCCGATCTCCCGGAGCGCGGGCAGGACCGCGGCCGTGCCGTAGATGTGGTTCACGCCCCAACGGCCGAACCAGCTCCCGTCCTCTTCCTGCTCGCTGCGGATGAAGCGGATCGCCCGCGCCACGACGGGGTCGTCGAACCGTCGCCCCTGCGCGGCGAAGGCCTCGACGACGTGCGCTGTGACGTCCACGCTGGGCGGGTCGAGCAGCTCGCCGAAGTCGGCGAACGGGATCTTCGCGAGCCACGAATGCGTATTATCGCGATCGAAGGCGCCCCAACCGCCGTTGGCGCACTGCATGCCTTCAAGCCAGCGGGTCGCCCGCTCGGTGGCGAAATCCAGGGCCTTCGTGTCGGCGAACTGCGGCTTGAACCGCTCGAGGATGAGCAGGATCACCGCCGTGTCGTCGACGTCGGGATAGAAGCGATTGGCCCGTTGGAAGGCCCAGCCGCCCCCCTCGACCCCCTTGGCGTGGACCTGCCAGTCGCCCGGCGTGAAGACCTGCTGATTCAGGAGCCAGTCGAGCGCCGTACCGGCGGCCGGATACTCGTCGATCGTGCAGCCGTTGTCGAGCATGGCCAGGAGCGAGAGGGCCGTATCCCAGATCGGCGACTCGCTCGCCTGCAGATATGTCCCGCCGTTGCGTTCGTACGACCAGTGCGTGTTGAAGGCCTCGAGCCCGGCCTGGAGCACCGGATGCTCGATCGGATAGCCTTCCTCGCGGAGCGCCATCAGCGAGTAGATCCACGGGGGCTGGATGCCGCTCCAGGCCCCGTCGGATTCCTGGTGCTTGATGATCCACTCGAGGCAGAGCTTGACCGCCGTCTCTCTCCCCGGCTTGATCGGGAACGACGTATAGAGCCTCAGCAGTCGGTCGGCCACGTAGAAGGGGCTCTCCCACGAGATCCACGAATGCCGACGTGCCAACTTGAAGTCGTGATTCTCTCGCCCTTCTGGGAAGAGCTCGTCGAGCCGCTTCTCGGGGGGCAACGGGCGGCAGGTACGCCGGGCCGAGAGCACGGCCAGGGGCAGGATCGTGCCGCGTGCCCACGAGGCGAACTGGTAGATATTGAAGGGCATCCACGAGGGGAGGTAGATCAACTCGGGGGGCAGCGTGGGGGTCTGGTCCCACGGCCACTCGCCGATCAGCGCGAGCCAGAACTTGGTGAAGTTGCGGAGGTGCGAGAGCCCGCCCCGTTCCAGGATCCAGCCCAGGGCCTTGCGCAAGGCGGGGGAGTTCGGATCCTCGCCGGCGACCCGGAGCGCCGCATAGCACTCGACGGTCGTATTGATGTCGCCGCCGCTGGAGCCGTGATAGACCTCCCAGGCGCCGTCGCTACGCTGCTGGTTGAGGATCGCGCGGACGACCCCGGGGAGCTTGGGGTCGCCTTCGATCCCCAGGACGTGCATGGCGAGGATCCACTCCGCCTCCATGCAGCAGTTCGACTCGAGCATCCCGACCCAGAACCCGGCCGCCTCCTGCTCGTCGACGAGCCAGGACAGTGCGCGAGAGATCCCCTCGTCGAGCCGCCCCGTCGTTGAGGTTGGTCGAGTCGTGACCTGGGTTACGCTCATAACCGTTGGCATCATCCTGATGTCTCCGGGAGACTCACTTCCTGGAGTCGCCGTTATTCCGTCAGCAACGGATCAGCCTGGCTCAATTCCGGCGTCTCAAGGTGATTCGCCAAAGTCTGAGGGCTCATGTCGATTTCGAACGGCATGGCCGGTTGTGAAGAACAGTAGCGTCCGCAAGTCTCACGTCAATCCCAACTTTGCGATCCGAAGTGATTTCTGCCGGCGGCCATTCCCCCCGCCGGATTCGGCGTCCGCAAAGTTTGCCCATTCCCCTTCCGCGAGCCTTTTGTACCAAGGAACCCACGCAAATCTTGATAGAATCCGGCAGTCTCCTCGGAGCCATCTGCAAGCCTGGATTCGCCACGAAACGTGCGGATTCGTTGACCTTTCCACGACTCTCGGGGCCGCGATGACGACGGCCGGAGGGCGACGGATCAGGCGAATCCGCCGAAGACGTCGTTCAGCGTCTTACCCTGAGCCGCCCCGAGGAGCCCTTCGAAGGACCCGGCCTTGAGCCCCTCGGCGGCCGCGAGCATGGCCCCCCATGCGACACGAGCCAGTGCCCCACCCACGCTGACCCGCCGCACGCCGAGGTCGGCGAATTCGGCCAGGTTCAGGCTCGCCCCCATCGCCAGGACGTTGACCGGCTTCGGGGTCACGGCGCGGACCATCGCGGCGATGTCGGCCTTGTCTCGCACGCCCGGCGCGTACAGGCAATCGGCGCCGGCCTCGGCGAAGGCGACGAGTTTATCGATCGCCGGCCCCAGTGCCTTGGGGTCGGAGAGGAGCCCTTCCGTGCGGGCGACGAGGATCACGTCCTCCCCCGACCTGTCGATGGCCTCTCGGGCGGCGCGAATGCGTTCCACGGCATGGGGCAGGTCGAACAGCCCCTCGGATCCGTCGATGCGACGATCCTCGATGGAGAGGCCCGCCACTCCCGTCTTGATCGCCAGGGCAACATTGGCCGCGACCCCTTCGGGCTCTGCGGCGAAGCCCGATTCGAAGTCGGCATTGACCGGCAGGTCGACCGCCTCGCAGAGCGATGTCAAATGTCCGAGCACGTCATCACACGTCACCGCGTTATCAGGTCGGCCCGTCGTCCAGGCGAAGCCGGAGCTGGTCGACGCCAGCGCCTCGAAGCCGAGGTGCTGGAGCATCCTGGCGCTCCCCGCATCCCAGGGGTTGGGCAGCAGGAAGCAGCCGCCCTGGTGGAGGCTGCGGAACCGGGCACGCTTCTCGGCGACGGTCTTGGCCATGTTCGGGAACCTCGTCTCGAGTTCGGGGAGAGTCGATCTCGTTTCGCCGCTGATCATGCCAAGGCCCGGATCACGACCCTTGGCCTCGTGCCGCAAATGCAATGGATGGAAAGGCTCTCGATATTTGGAAGATTGTAGCCGAAACTACGTTATCAACTTTCAGACCTCAGTGACGTACGACGTTTCAGTCCGTTTATGTTCCGATTCCGGCGGGGCCCGATAGCGATGAGTTCCATGGCAACATGTTCGTATTGCGGTAACAAGATCCCCACGAGCATCGAGTCGGCGGGCGTGCCGGCGACGAGGTGCCCGAAGTGCGGGACCAGGGTCTCGGCCGAGCCGATCGAAGCCAATCCCTATGCGGCGCCTCTGACAACGCCCCAATACAAGGAGGAATTCACCAAGACTGCGGGGACCTACGTGCGAACTTCGCTCGCGGAAAAGATCGGCGAGGCCTTGAGCCTCCTCGGCGAGAATCTCGGCATCATCACGATGCTCGTCCTGACCTTTTCCTTCCTGCCCGGTCTCATGAGCATACCCTTAGGAATCCAGCTAGGCGACGGAAAGTTCACTCCGCCGATGTTCGTGCTAATCATCACGGAATTGCTGTTCGGCTCCATGCTGACAGGATCAACCCTTCACGTCATTTCGCTCCGCGCCTCCGGCGAACGCGCCACATATATCAATGCGATCGGAGTGGGGTTCCGCAATTGCCTCGGCATGCTCTGGACCAGGTTAATCACCTACGCGACCGGCGTCCTGGGAATCGCGGCGCTGGTCGTCCCCGGCGTCATCATTCATGATCCGGTATGCGATGGTCGAACCCATCGTCATCATGGAGCGTGAGAATGGTGTTGATGCCATGAAACGCAGCAAGCAGCTCGCGTCGGCGTACAAACTCCAAATCTTCGGGGCGATCGTCTTCCTCGCCGTGCTGAACATCCTTGTCTCGGCGTTGATGCAGTATGTGCTCCTTTTCCTATCAACCCGATCAAATGCATTTCAACCAACGATTGCTATTATGTATTCGTTTTCAAACTGTGTGATGCGTGTCGTCACCACACTCCAGGCCATCCTTCCGCTCGTGATCTACCAAGAGTCGTATAACCTGCATGGCCCAGCGATTCATGTTTCGGAATGGTTCCTCGACAAGAAAGTTGCGGGTGAGGAGTCGTAAACCTCGTCGCGATGTCGGTTTTAAAAGGAACGCTCTCGCTGATTCCAAGCAAGGAAGACTTCGCCGTCAGAGTGAGTAGGTCAGATGTGTCCTTGCTCCTCGCCCCCAGGAGCAGGGCCAGCCGCGCGGGCCGACGCGCCGCCGTGCGTCGGGGACGACCACCATCGCGCCGGCTCAAAAGCCAAAGTCAAAGCCGACCGGATTCATCCGCTATCTCATTGCAAAAACGAGACTTGTGTCGCGGCGATCGACATGGATTCGCAAATTAAGGGGAGAAGTGCCTCGCTATTCTGATGTCTGGAGCGGAAACTACATTCTCAACTCACAAACATCATCTGACGTGCGACGTTTCCTACGCGATAATCCCGACCCCGCGGAGTCTGATTTCGATGAGTTCCACGGCAACATGCCCATTTTGCGGTTGCAAGTTCCACAAGGGGACCGACCCGAGGACGGCGTGCCCGGATTGCGGAATCGTGATCTCGGACGGAGAGGCCGCTGAAACGAACCCCTATGCGGCGCCTCTGACGAGGGCCAGCCACGACGAGGATTTCGGCACGATCGAAGGTTCTTTCGTTCACACCTCGATCACGGCGAAAGTCGGTGAGGCATTCAAGCTCTTCGGCGGGAATCTCGGCCTCATCAGCATGATCATCCTCACCATATGGCTCCCGGCCAATCTCCTCATCTACTTCCTGGAGTCCAGGACTTTTGATCCGGAAAGTGGCCGATCATTAGCCGGTCTCGCGAATATCGTCGAGGGTTTGTTTGGGCCGATCTGCGTGGGGGCGGTCATTCATCTGGTTTCGCAGCGCATGGCAGGCCATCGCGTGACCTATGGCGAGGCGATGGGAGTCGGGCTAAGGAACTGGACTCAGTTGTTCGGGACCCGCTTATTGACGGGCTTGTTCATCATCCTGGGGCTGATCGCCCTGATCGTCCCGGGCATCATCCTCGCGCTTCGGTTCGCCCTCATCGACCCGATCGTCATCCTCGAAGGGCGGAGCGGTCGGGAGGCCCAGAAGCGAAGCCAGAACCTTACGACCGGCTATAAATTGCAAATCTTCTTGGGTGGCATCTTATCCGTCCTGCCGATCTTCATCGTTGCCTTCCTCGGCGGGATGGTCTTCGCCCTCATGCCCCAACTTCAAAATGTCATCACGTCGTCGATCCTGGGGTGCGCCCTGAATGTCCTTGGGACCATCCTCATCATCACGGGATACTTGATTTACAGGGAATCGGCGGGCCTCCGCAGCAAGAAAAAGCCGAGCCCGGCCCAATTCGTCGACATTTGACCTGCATGCGATCGCCGACAAGCCATCAGCCGTCTCGATGACAAGACGATCGGAAGGGACGTGAGTCACCGCGACTCACGTCCCTTCGAGCCATTTTCAGACCTCGCCAAGCTCCTGCTCCATCGCGGCGACGAGTTCGCGGAAAGCGTCGTCGGGGAGGGTCAGCATGGCGAGCGGCGTGTGCTCGCTCTCCATGAGGGTGAGGAGGTCGGACGTGCCCGAACGCAGGCCGAGGGCCTTGCCGCGCCGGTCGAGGGCTCGTATGACGATCTCGTCGAGACTGAAGGCCGATGAGGCCTGGGCGACACGCCTCGCAACCTCCTCGAATTCCGCCAAACCCAGGCGGCCCTTGCCGTCGAGGCGGGCCGCTTCGCAGATGAGCAGGAGGGCGTCCACCAGGCGGTCGCAGGCCTGTTCCTGCAGGCGTGTGGGCTTCGTCATCGTTCGTCCTCGACGGCCCCGGCCGGGCCGGTGGTGAAGTGATAGAGGAGGATCCCGGCCGCCACGGCGACGTTGAGAGACTCGGCGCCAGGACGCATCGGGATCGTCACCCGCAGGTCGCAGAGGTCGACCCACTCGGGCCCGAGCCCCTGCCCCTCGCATCCCAACAGCAACGCCAGGCGATCGGGCCGACGCACGGCGTGGAGCGGCCTGGCGTCGGTGTCGACCACCGTCGCGGCCAGTTTGAAGCCGAAGTCGGAGCGGAGCCGCGCGAGGTCGGCCGCGAGATCCTCCGACTCGATCACCGGCAGACGCAAGGCCATCCCCATCGAGACCCGCAAGACCCGCCTCGAGAAGGGGTCGGGGCAGCGCCCGCCGACGAGGATCGCGTCGACCCCGAAGACGTCACCGAGCCGGATGATCGCGCCGAGGTTCTCCGGGTTGTCGATCTGGGGACACGCGACGAACGTGCGACGTTCGGCCGACCCGCCCGCGATCTCGCCGGGCGAGGGCCAGGGCCGCCTGATCCCGCAGGCGAGCACCCCCTGGTGGAAGTTGAACCCGACGAGGACGTCGACCAGCGCGTGCGGGACCACCAGCAGCGGCACGTCGTCCGGCGCCCAGGACGAGATCCTCGCCTCGTGGCGGTCGCTCACAAGGATTGAGGCCGCGGGGAAGTGGCTCTCCAGGAGCCGCTCGACCAGCTTCTCCCCCTCGACGACGAACCCATCCCGGCCTCGCGTCTGGTTGGTCGCCTTCAGGTTGCGGTAAGGCGCGATCCGCGGGTCGGCGAGGTCGTCGATCAGGACTCGGGGCATCGGCGTCACTTCGGCTATCGGCTAGATGAGGGCGGGCCAGGACATCCCTCCGGCGGAAGGCCCCAAAGCCCCGCCATGTTACTCCCGAAGCCCCGACTTGCCAAAGCCCCGTCGCGAACCGGTCGAGCAAAGCCTAACCCCGGCGCCCGCACATCAGGCCAATCCGAGCGGCCTCGGTTGACTTAAATTACGATCGACCTACAATGATCCGGACAGGGCACAATGTCCTTAGCCGAAGGCATGACGTTCGTCTGCCCAAGAGTCTTGAGGATGCTTCGCCTCCACTCTGCGGAGGACGAGATTTCGCGGAGGGGGGTTGGAGAGCCATGCGATACTCGCCCGAGCACAAGCAGAAGACGCGAGAGAAGGTCGTCCAGGCCGCGAGCAAGGTCTTCCGCCAGCAGGGATATCACGCAGCGGGCGTAGATCGGGTGATGGAGGAGGCCGGGCTGACAGCCGGGGCCTTCTATGCCCACTTCCCATCGAAGGAGGCCCTCTTCTCCGAGGCCTTCACCTGCGCCTCGCAAGAGGCGGCCAGGCTGAATCTCGGCGGGCTCGACTCGCGATCGGGCAAGGACTGGATCGTCGGGTTCCTCGAGCGCTATTTGAGCCCCCTGCACCGCCGGATGGTGGTGGAAGGCTGCCCGATCCCCGCGTTGGCCTCGGAGATTTCGAGGGCCGGCGACGGGCCGCGGCTCGCCTTCGAGGAGGCGATTGTCGCGCAGGCCGAGAAACTCGGGAGGCACCTTCCGGAAGCCGGGGACCTCGACCGCGAAAGCAATGCCCTGGCGATCATCGCCCTTTGCGTCGGCGGCCTGAGCCTCGCGAGGGCCGTGACCGACGAGGCCCTCGCCGACCGGATCCTCGAGGCCTGCCGCGCCCTTGCCTTGCAGGGCCAGGAGGGATCGGCCGCAGATGTCAAGAACGAATCACGTCCGGATTCCAATATTGTGAACGAGTGAGCCCCTTTTTCCGCTCACGTTCTCCCTGGTCTTTCATCCCGACGGGACCACTCCGTCGAGGAAGGGAATTTGAGGATGAGCATGCAACGCCGGGTCGTTGTGACGGGGATGGGGATGGTCACGCCGGTCGGGCGCGACCTCGAGTCGACCTGGAAGGCGCTCCGCGAGGGGAGGAACGGCGTCGACCGGATCACGCTCTTCGACGCGAGCACGTTCCCCACGCAGATCGCCGCCGAGGTCGAAGGCTTCGCGCTCGGGAATTACCTGGGCGAGGGGCCGGCCAGCCGCTGGAGCGAGCATTGCCGGACCACGCTCTTCGCCCTGGCCTCGGCGAAGATGGCGCTCGACCAGTCGGGCCTCGATGACTACAAGGCCTTCGATCGCACCCGGTTCGGCATCTATCTCGGCTCGGGCGAGGGGCAGCACGACTTCCCCCGGTTCGTGGACGTCGTCCATCGCAGTTCCCGCAACGGCAAGGTCGACCCCGCGCTCTTCACGAGCCTCGGGCAAGGGACCTTGCACCCGATCCGCGAGGCCGAGCAGGAGCCGGGAGCCCCGTCGGGCCACCTGGCGAGCGTCTTCCGCGCTTACGGCCCGAACGCCAACTGCCTGACCGCCTGCGCCGCCAGCGCCCAGGCGATCGGCGAGGCCGTCGAGCTCATCCGCAGGGGTGACGCCGACGTCATGCTGACCGGCGGCACGCACAGCATGATCCACCCCCTGGGCATCACCGGGTTCAACCTTTTGACGGCCATGTCGACCCGGAACCACGACCCGAAGCGGGCGAGCCGCCCGTTCGACCTCGAGCGCGACGGCTTCATCCTCGGCGAAGGGGGGGGCATGCTCGTGCTCGAGGAGCTTGAGCACGCCCGGAGGCGAGGCGCGGAGATCCTCGGCGAGATCGCCGGCCACGGCTCGACGGCCGACGCCTTCCGCCTGACCGACAGCCACGACGAGGGGCGAGGCGCCATCGCCGCGATGCGAGAGGCCCTGGCCGACGCCGAGGTCAGTCCCGAGGACGTCGACTACATCAACGCCCACGGCACGAGCACCAAGGTGAACGACTCGGTCGAGACCCTCGCGCTCAAGAGCGTCTTCGGCGAGATGGCGTACGAGATCCCCGTCTCCAGCACCAAGAGCATGACGGGACACCTCGTCGCCGCGGGCGGGGCCGTCGAGGCGATCATCTGCCTGCTCGCGATCCGGGATCAGGTCACGCCGCCGACCGTGAACCTCGAGTACCCCGACCCCGAATGCGACCTCGACTACGTACCCAACACCGCCCGCGACTACCCGCTCAACGTCGCCCTCTCGAACAGCTTCGGCTTCGGCGGGCAGAACACCGCGCTCGTCCTCCGCGGCTTCTCCGGCTGATTCTCTTCCCAAAAAAGCCAGTTTCTCTACGCATGTGAGCCGCTTCGCAAGGAGGAGGTCGAGGCCCCCCGGAACTGTCCGTGAGGCCTCGACTTGCCCCCGCCGGGCCCGCACGCCATTTCCGATTCCATCCCATCGTCCAAGTCAGGAAGGAGCCGGTTCGCGATGAGCAAGCTCGACGATCATCCCACGGTCCAACGCTTCCGCGAGGCCGCCAACGCGGGCGTGGCCGTCGCGGGGCCGGAGCCGCTCGACGCTGGCTGGCTCCGCCAAGTCTGCCTGGAGGCCGGGGCCGACGACGTCGGGATCGTGGCGATCGATCGGCCGGAACTCGACGACCAGCGGGCCGAGATCCTCGCGGCCTTTCCCCGGACGAAGACGCTCATCGCCTTCGTCTGCCGGATCAACCGCGACCCGATCCGGAGCCCGGCCAGGTCGGTGGCCAACCTCGAGTTCCACGGCACGCTCGACCATACGACCGAGGTCGCCCGGCGCCTGGTGACGACCCTCGAGCGGCGCGGGATCCGGGCCATGAACCCGGCCTCGGGGTTCCCGATGGAGTTGCAGCGGCCCAGCGGCAGGCCCTGGGTCGTCGCCCACAAGCCCGTGGCCGTCGCGGCGGGGCTCGGCCGGATGGGCATTCACCGTAATATTATTCACCCCAGGTTCGGCAACTTCATCCTACTCGGGACCATCCTGGTCGACGCCGAGGTCTCGGCCCAGGACAGGCCGATCGACTACAATCCCTGCCTCGAGTGCAAGCTCTGTGTGGCCGCCTGCCCGGTGGGCGCGATCGCCCCGGATGGGAACTTCAACTTCTCGGCCTGCTACACCCACAATTATCGCGAGTTCATGGGCGGCTTCTCCGACTGGGTGGAGACCATCGTGGAGAGCCGGGATGCGGCAGATTATCGCTCGAAGGTCTCGCCCCCCGAGACCTCCTCGATGTGGCAGAGCCTCTCGTTCGGGCCCAACTATAAAGCCGCCTATTGCATGGCGGTCTGCCCGGCCGGCGAGGACGTCATCGGCCCGTTCCTCCAGGATCGCAAGGGGTTCCTAGACGAGGTTGTGCGGCCGCTCCAGGACAAGGAAGAGACGCTCTACGTCATCCCCAAATCCGACGCCGAGGAGTACGCGACGCGTCGGTTCCCGCGCAAGACGCTCAAGCGGGTCCGCAGCGGACTCCGCTCGGCCAACATCCGCGGCTTCCTCCAGGGGCTCCCCCTGCTCTTCCAGCGCGAGCAGGTGAAGGACCTCGACGCCACGTACCACTTCACCTTCACCGGCCGCGACCCCGGCCTCGCGACGATCCGGATCCGGGACAAGACCCTGCAAATCTCGCACGAGCACGTCGGCGAGCCCGACCTCCGCGTCATCGCCGATAGCGACGCCTGGCTCGGCTTCATCGGTCGCGAGCGGAGCCTCGTCTGGTCCCTGATCCGGCGCAAGATCCGGCTCAAAGGCTCGCCGCGACTCCTCGCCGCTTTCGGCCGCTGCTTCCCGAGCTGACGAGGTTCAAGGACGCTTCGAGGCCAGCGCAGTACGCTCGAGCCGGGCGCGAGACTCACGCCAGAAGCGGGCGTCGGGCTCGAAGCCGTGCCCCCTGGCAAAGGCGATCAGGTCGGCGTAGCGGGCCGACGGGTCGAGGCTGCAGGCCCACCAGACCTTCATCTCGCACTCGGGGCAGAAGGCCAGCGGGCGAGAGTCGGCCTCCTCGCGGCTCCCCGTGCCGTTCATGCCGCACTGATATGCGGTGCAATGCTGGATTCCCAGCATGTGCCCCGTCTCATGGACGGCCGTCTGTATGGTCCGCCTCAGGACGAGGGCTGGTTCGGACTTGAGGTCCCCCTGGCGATAGAGCGACCAGACTCCGACCCGGAACATCAGCGAGGCCTGGCCGAAGACCCAACTCCGCCCCTCGCGAGGCGTCAGGTCGGCGGTCGTGAGGGCCAGGACGCCGACGGCATCCTTGGGGCAACGTCTCTGGAGGACGCCAAGGGCGTAAGACGTCGTTAGACGCTCGTCATCGCGGTCCGGATGCCGGGGTCGAGCGTAAGAGGGAACGTCTTCAAGCCGGAGCCGGTCGAGGACTTTCACCGGGATGCCGTAGAACCGCTTGAGGAAGTCGGAGGTCTCGGCAATGAGGCGGGTCTGCTCGGCGTCGAAATTCCCCCAGGGCTGGATGTAGAGGGTCGTCCGACGCGCCGAGGGGCGGTTGGGCTTGCCTGCGCCGTATTCCTCGAACGTCTGCCCCGACTCCGGGTGGTTCGCGAGCCAGTCCCCCGGCTGCGGCTCGCCCATCTTCCGATGCAGGGGGAGGAGCAGACGGCCGGCCGTCTCCAGGTCGGCGCGCCGCTCATCGTTCTCCCAGGCGGCCACCTCCGTACCATCGGGCCCGTACGGGTCAAACTCCTCTTCGGGGATCGAACCGTACAGGAACGAGCGTGCCACGAAGGCCAGGCCGAACGCCAGTCCAACAAGCGCGATCGCGCGCCATGCTCGAACGCCCATGTTCCGCCTCCGTTTTTTGTGTGAGGGCCCTCGCTGCCCCCGACCTTCACGAATCTTAACGCGCGTTCCGACACCTGTCATCGCGGGACCGACCAACTTCCTGCGAAATCAAGGAAGATGATTCCTCGGATGAAACACGTATTACAGACGTCAGTCCGGCCGAATCTGGCCGATAGGGCTTCTGGGAGATCTGTAGGGCCAGATGGAGTATCCGCCGCGGGATTCAGGACGTTGCAAACCGGGGGCGTCGCTGAGATCATCCCCGAAGCATTGCGGCACGAAGGACCAAGATCATCGGCGAAGGGGATGGCGGACGCATGCCAGGCGACAGCGATTGCACCGAGGTCCGGCTGGTCAACGGCTCGACCGGGGACCCCGGCCTGTTCATCGACTACACGGGCAAGGACGATGCGCTCCTGTTCGACGCCGGCGAGAACGGGAGTCTCGACTCCGCCAGGCTCGGCGACCTCGACGCGGTGTTCATCACCCACCATCACGTCGACCACTTCATCGGCCTGGACCGGATCGTCCGCGCGAACCTCGACCGCGACAAGGCCCTCCACATCTACGGCCCGACCGGCACGATCACCAAGGTGTATGATCGGATCAAAAGTTACGAGTATCCCTTCTTTCCCTTCCAGAAGATCGTTTTGAAGGTCCACGAGATCCTCGAGGGGCGTATCCGCGCGGCCCACCTGGAATGCTCGCGGCGGTTCCCGAAGCCCGAGATCGAGGAGAAGGACTGGCAAGGCCCCCTGATCCACGAGACCCAACTGCTCCGCGTCGAGGCCGCGCTCGTCGATCACACGGTCCCCTGCCTCGCCTTCGCGCTCGTCGAGCCGGAGGGTCTCGAGCCGGATCCGGCCAAGATCGCGGCGAACGGCCTCCCCAAGGGGGCCTGGATCGGCCGGGCGGTCAAGATGCAGAAGAACGGCGCCCCGATCGACACGGCGCTCACCGTCGGGGGCGAGAAGCGGGCGCTCGGCTGGGTGCTCGAGCAGGCCTTCAGCAACGTGCCCGGCCGCCGGATCGCGTACGTCACCGACACCGCCTGGAGCGAGACGTCGAAGCCGGGGCTCCTCCGGCTCGCCCACAAGGCCAGGCGACTGTATTGCGACTCGTTCTATGCCGAGGCCCAGAGGCCCCAGGCCGAGAAATATCGCCATATGCTCGCGGGGCAGGCGGGGGAACTCGCCAGGCTCGCCGAGGTCGAGGAGCTGGTGCTGATCCACTTCTCGGCCCGGTACGAGGGGCAGTATCAGAAGCTCCTCGACGAGGCGAAGGCCGTCTTCCCCAACGTCCGCGCCGAGTTTTGAAGGGCGGACCTGAAAGAATCGGGCGCGGCCGGCGAATCACTGTCAACTTGAAACATGGTACTCCCCGACGGGTGATCTCATGGACATGACTGATCGCGAAACGAGCGAGCTCGAGGCCGAAGACGAGGCCGTTGATGAGGTCTCCGACGCCGGCGATGCCCAGCCGTCGAAGCATGTGATGACCGCCGCCGAGGCCCTGGAGAAAATCCAGCGCGGCGAGGTCATCGAAGGGGTCCGGATCGAGCGGTTGAGGCTCAGGGGGGCCTTCGCGAAGCCCGTCCAGTTCCGCCGGGTGACGCTCGCCGGCTTCTCCATCGAGGGGGCCAACTTCGCCGACCTCGTCAGCTTCGAGGCCTGCACCCTGGATCGGCCGCAGATCTCGAAGAAATCCTTCTTCACCAAAGACTTGCGATTCATGGGCTCGACCATCATCAAGCCGCAGTTCCGGAACTTCAAGGTCCATGGCACCTGCCGGCTCGACTCGGTCCGAGCTCGGGGGAAGTTCCTCGTCCAGAATGCCGAGATCGCGACGATTCGCCTCTGGGATGCCGTCTTCAACGGCTGGGTCGAATTCAAGCAGTGCGAGTTCCTCGGCAGTGCCGACTTCCGGAGCTTCCACGTCGAGGAAGGGTTCATCCTGACCCAGTGCAAGTTCCGCGACGACCTCCTCTTCCGGGGCACGGTCGTCCAGAAGAAGTGGCAGGCGGACCGGACCCGCTTCGACGGCCTGGTCGACCTCTCGAAGGCCAAGCTGCATGACTACGTCTATCTCGAGGACATCGAGCAGGGGGAAAAGCAGCGCTTCGCCTTCGCAAATATGGTGGCCGAACGGATCCTGATCCGGCCCGATCAGGTCGAGGGGCGGCTCGCGAGCGAGATCTCGGGCGACTACTCGCAGGCCATGTATGAGTACGCGTTCCTCAAGCGGGTCTTCGAAGGCCTGCATCGGTACGACCAGGAAGACTGGGCGTTCTACCGGTTCAAGGTGAACCAGAGGCTCTCCAGGCAGCGGTCGTGGAAGCGCCCCTGGTCGAAGTGCAGCCACTTCGGCGACTGGCTCTTTTTGGACCACGGCTGCGGCTACGGCACGAACCCCGGGCGGGCGATCCGCGCGGCGGTCGTCATCATGTTCGCCTTCGCCCTGATCTACATGGCGGGGATCGACTCGTTCATCGTCGACCCCGACAACATGCCGTTCGAGGGGCCCAAGCACACCTTCGCGAACCGGACGATGATCGCGACGCTCACCAGCGTCTCGGCCTTCATCTCGGGCTTCGGCGACATGCGGCTCGCCGCCAAGGGGTGGATGAACGTCCCGCTCATCATCGAGTCGATTTTGGGCACCCTGCTCTGGGGCCTCTTCATCGTCGCCTTCAGCCGCAAGGTCATCCGTTAAAATCGTCGCATCCCGATCCATGCGCGGCCTCGTCCGCCCGATCGAGTCCGCCCGGCGGGATGGCGTCGCGCATGGCTGGAACGCTCCGGACTGCGCAAACCTCCCGCTCGGGCCCCGGCGGCTGGTTTTCGGCGCGGGGGTCGTCTGGTATGATAGGATCTTCGACCTCCACTTGTGAGGCGTTCAGACCCCCAAAGCGACCGATAACCATGCTGCATCCCTGGCACGACGTCACCCCGGGCGAACACCTGCCCATGGAGTTCAACGCTCTGGTTGAGATCCCGATGGGATCGAGCGTCAAGTACGAACTCGACAAGCGCACGGGGCTGCTCCGGCTCGACCGGGTGCTCTACTCGGCGGTCTACTACCCGGCGAACTACGGATTTATCCCGCAGACGTATGCCGAGGACGAGGATCCGTTGGACGTCCTGGTGCTCTGCCAGGAAGCCGTGGCCCCGATGACCCTCGTCACCGCGAGGGCGATCGGCCTGATGACCATGGTCGACAGCGGCAAGCGCGACCACAAGATCCTGGCCGTCGCCGTCGGCGACCCCGAGTTCAATAGCTTCCGCGAGGCCCAGGAACTCCCCTCGCACCGCCTGGCCATGCTCCGCCGCTTCTTCCAGGACTACAAGTTCCTCGAAGGCAAGTCGGTCGAGGTCGACGAGATCCAGCCGTCCGAGGTCGCCCTCCCCGTCATCGAGGAGGCCCTCCAGCGCTACAGCCACGCCCGCCGCAAGGGCTTCCATTGATCTGACCGAGGCCAAAACCTCGGCCTCATCCCCATCGCCGGGACGCCCGACGCCAAGCCAAGGAGCCTGGGTCGGGCGATGGCGAGATCGATTCGCGTGGGCCCTTGCGGCGAGGTTCGCCCATGAATCCAGGTCCGCCCCCTCTCCCCGACGGCGGTTCCTCGCCCCTCCCCTTCGCCGGGCGGGCCCACTCGGCCCCCGCCCCGACCACATCCACCTCGACAAGCCAGCACGCCGGACCTGGCAGCAGGCCTCTGCACGCGCAGGCTCATCGCGAAGTCTCGGGCCCAAAACCCGCCCGGGGGTTGTCTTCGCGCAAACGCTGGCCAATACTTTCAGACTTGACGCCGACTTGTCTCGGGGAAAGACCGATGCCGAGCCTGGCCGAGGTGCCCCTCGGCCCTCCGGCAAGCAGGCTTGCTCTCTCCCCGCCCGGATTCCCGGACGCCGAGCGTCGCGCCGACCTCTCCCCGCCCCTCCCGGATTTCCGGCATCAGGCCGCGATATCCAGGCGACCGGGCGCAGCCGCTCTCCGGGAATTGACGCCCCGCCACGCCGTCTTTTGAGACCGAAGAGACTCCTGATGCGAAGCTACTCGCGACCGAAATGCACCGCCGCCCTCGCCCGGAACCTGCTGTCGATGGCCTTCCTGCTCGGGCTGAACCTGACCGCCTCGGCCGACGAGCCGAAGGTCGGCGAGGCCATCCCGCGCAAGGGGGATGAGATCGTCGTCTGCGGCCAGCTCTTCCACACGACGGCCCCCGTCGTCCTCTGGATGGATCCGGGCGGATTCGACGCCTACCGCGTCGAGAATCGCTTCGCCAGGACGAACGTTCCGCCGGTGAGGAAGGGGGATTCGGAGCGGACGCCTAACCGCTACGGCAGGCGCAAGGTCACCCTGACCCCCGAACAGGCCGAGCAGGTCCACGGCGGCGGCTGGGACCTCCCCCTGCTCCAGAGCGTGGTCGACCAGTTCGTGATCCACTTCGACGTGGCCGGGACGAGCAAGAAGTGCTTCGAGGTGCTCCACGACCACCGGAACCTGAGCGTCCATTTCATGCTCGACGTGGACGGCACGATCTACCAGAGCCTCGACCTGAAGGAGGGCGCCTGGCACGCCACGATCTCCAATGGCCGCTCGATCGGCATCGAGATCGCCAACGTGGGGGCCTACCCCGTCAAGAACAAGTCGGCGGCGCCGGTGTTTTCCAAGTGGTATCGCAAGGACGACAAGGGGGGTATCGAGCTCGTCCTGCCCGAGGGCCAGGGCCATCGCGCCTCGCTCGGCAAGGACTGGGTCGCCCGCCCGAGCCGCCCGGAGCCGGTCGTGGGCATGGTCCAGGGGCAGGAACTGGAGCAGTACGACCTCACCCCCGAGCAGTACGACTCGCTCATCAAGCTGACCGCCACGCTTTGCAAGGTCTTCCCCAAGATCAAGTGCGACTACCCCCGCGACGCCTCTGGCAAGCTCGTCGACCACAAGCTGCCGGAAGCCGATTTCAAGGCGTATGAGGGGGTTCTCGGGCACTACCACGTCCAGACGAACAAGGTCGACCCGGGCCCGGCCTTCCAGTGGGACAAGGTCATCGACGGCGCCAGGGCCCTGATGGCCAAGTAAGCCGCCTCGCCCTTGCTGTATTCCTCTCCAAAGGCAAACCAACAGGGAGCTTCCCCCGATGCGGATCGCAGTCACGGGAGCGACCGGATTCCTCGGGCGGTACCTGGTCGCCGACCTGGCCGATCAGGGACATCAACTGAACTGCTGGCATCGGCCGTCGAGCGACCGGACCGGCCTGGAACCGTTCGCGGACGCCATCAAGTGGCTCCCGGGTGAGCTCGGCGACGCCGAGGCCTCGCGACGGCTGGTCGAGGGCTGCGACGCCCTCGTCCACGCCGGGCTCTTCCGAGCGGGAAAGGCGTTTCGAGGCGGCGAGGGGGACCTCGTCCGCTTCACCGAGATCAACGTCGTCGGCTCGATCCGCCTCTTCGAGGCCGCCCGCGAGGCGGGAGTCGGGCGGATCGTCTTCATCTCGACGGGGGCCGTCCACGAGAAGATCGTCGAAGGGCGCCCGCTCGACGAAACCCACCCCGCCTGGCCGAAAAGCCACTACGGAGCCTCCAAGGCGGCGATCGAGGCGTTCGTCCACAGCTACGGCTTCGGCCAAGGCTATCCGATCGCCGCCCTGCGGCCGACTGGGATCTATGGCCTGGCCCACCCCGCCCAGGTCAGCAAGTGGTTCGACCTGATCCGGGCCGTCGCTCGCGAGCAGGAGGTCCACTGCAAGGGGGGCGGCAAGGAGGTCCACGCGGCCGACGTCGCCAAAGCCGCGCGGATCCTGCTCTCGGCCGACGCCATCGCGGGCGAGTCCTACGAGTGCTACGACCAGTACATCTCCGAATACGACGTGGCCACCCTGGCCCGGGAGCTCTCCGGCTCGAAGGCCGAGATCCGGGGGGAAGCCCCCGTCCCTAAGAATCAGATCGTCACATCCAAGATTCAGGCCCTCGGGATGCGTTTCGGCGGGCGCCCCTTGCTCGAGCGGACGATCGGGGAGATCCTCGAGGCCTCGCGATAAGCAGGGGACGCCCGATTTTTGAATTTCGTCGCGCCATTGACCTTTGCCGGTATTAGCGCCTATCATGACCACTGTGGACGAGAGGCAGACGCTCCCGGAGCCTGACCTGGATGCGATCCCTAGCGGCGAACCTTCGACTTCAA
The DNA here is from genome assembly GCF_049331405.1 of Singulisphaera chitinilytica. Taxonomy (NCBI): domain Bacteria; kingdom Pseudomonadati; phylum Planctomycetota; class Planctomycetia; order Isosphaerales; family Isosphaeraceae; genus Singulisphaera; species Singulisphaera chitinilytica. Next base: position 894,260 of record NZ_CP186274.1, on the reverse strand, counting down.
CGGATTCTCGGCCTGCTTCGGCTTGGCCGGGCGGAGTCTTAGGGTTCGTCGTCTGAGCGCCTTTCGCGTGACATACGAAGCCCCGAGACCCGCCTTGACCGGTGAGTCTCGGGGTTTTTGCGTATCCACACCGGTCAAAGCCAAACCCGAGCGACTTCTGTCCCGAGGGGGAATTCGATTCCCCCGTCCCAACACGAGACCAGAGAAGAGTTTCAGCCATGGCCGATGCGAACGCGAATCGGATCCGGATCTTCGACACGACGTTGCGTGACGGCGAGCAGTCGCCGGGCGCGAGCATGAACATGGTCGAGAAGATCGAGGTGGCACGCGCCCTCGCCGCGCTCGGGGTCGACATCATCGAGGCCGGGTTCCCAATCGCCTCCCCCGGCGACTTCGAGGCCGTCCGCGCCATCGCCACCGAGATCAGCGGCACCGTCGTCTGCGGCCTCGCCCGCAGCAACGAGCGTGACATCGACCGGGCCTGGGAGGCGCTCCAGTTCGCCCAGAGCCCGCGGATCCACGTCTTCCTCGCGACCTCGGCCATCCACCGCGAGCACAAGCTGAAGATGACCCGCGAGCAGGTCATCGAGCGGGCCGTCGCCAGCGTCCGCCACGCCAAGTCGGTCTGCGCCGACATCGAGTTCAGCCCCGAGGACGCCGCCAGGACCGAGGTCGACTTCCTCTGCGACGTCGTCCAGGCCGCCATCGAGGCCGGGGCCACGACCGTCAACATCCCCGACACCGTCGGCTACGCCACGCCGACGCAGTACGCCGGCGTCATCAAGACGCTCCGCGAGCGCGTCCCGAACATCGGCCAGGCGGTCATCAGCGTCCATTGCCACAACGACCTGGGCCTGGCCGTCGCCAATAGCCTGGCCGCCTGCGAGGTCGGGGCCCGGCAGGTCGAGTGCACGATTAACGGTATCGGCGAGCGTGCCGGAAACGCCGCGCTCGAAGAGATCGTCATGGCCTTGAAGACCCGGTTCGACTACTACGGCCTGACCACCGGCATCAAGTCGGAGCGGCTCTATCCCGTCAGCCGGATGGTCTCGACCGTCACCGGCCTGGCCGTCCAGCGCAACAAGGCGATCGTCGGCCGCAACGCCTTCGCCCACGAGGCCGGCATCCACCAGGACGGCATGCTCAAGGAACGATCCACTTACGAGATCATGCGTCCCGAGGAAGTCGGCGTCCCCAAGACCGACCTCGTCCTGGGCAAGCACTCCGGCCGGCACGCCCTGCGCGACCGCGTCACCGAGCTGGGCTACCACCTGAACGACGCCCAGCTCGAGATCCTGTTCGTCGACTTCAAGGCGCTGGCGGACAAGAAGAAGGAAGTCTACGACGACGATCTGGTCGTCCTGATCGAGAAGCATATTCAGGACGTGACCGCCCACTGGGCGCTGGTCGGCCTGCACACGACGGCCGGCACGAACGTGATCCCGACGGCCACCGTCTGCATCAGGCGCCCGGACGGCCAGGAGGTCACCGACGCTGCCACCGGCGACGGCCCGGTCGACGCCATCTTCAAGGCCGTCGAGCGTGTCACCGGCATCACCGCCAATCTCCGCGAGTTCGCCGTGCGGGGCGTCACCGGCGGCAAGGACGCGCAGGGCGAGGTCTCCCTCGAGCTGGAAGTCGAGTCCGACCAGCGTTCCTTCCGCGGCCGCGCCGCCTCGACCGATATTATCGAGGCCTCGGCCGAGGCCTACCTCAACGCCGTCAACGCCATCGCCTCCAGGCGCGACCGCGACCAGCCCCGCGAAGTCCTCGGCCGCCCAGGCGCCGGCGCCTGAGGATCGAGTTGAAACCGGGAGCCCTTCGAGATTCGATACCTCGAGGGCTCCCGTTGGCATCCCGCCCCATCACACGTTCGCGTGGGATTCTCATACTCCACCGATCCCTCCCGCCCCGATCGACTCTTGCATCCGCGCCCTTTCGGCGCTAGGATGTTCCACGCCGGTTAAACATTCGGTGGTCGTGCGGTATTCCCGAGGGGAAGAGAGGCGGGGTTGCCATGCTGCGCGTTCTCGGGAGTGGCGGTGCCACGGTTTGCGACGGGACGACTCGCCGCGAGCTCTTGCGAGTCGGGGGCCTGTCCCTCTTCGGGTCGATGACCCTGCCGCGACTGCTCCGCGCGAAGGAGCAATCCGCCGGCCACCCGGCGCGGGCGAAGTCGATCATCCTGGTCAACCTGTACGGCGGGCCCAGTCATATCGACATGTTCGACATGAAGCCCGACGCCCCCGCCGAGATCCGGGGCGAATACAAGCCGATCGCGACGAGCCTGCCGGGCATCCAGGTCTGCGAGCACATGCCCAGGCTCGCGAAGTGGATGCACAAGGGGACGCTGATCCGCTCGGTGACGCACGGGTACAACAGCCACAATCCCTACGCCCTCCTGACCGGATTTACCGGCGGCGATGACCGCGAGAACTACTACGCCAAGCGCACCGACCACCCGGGGATCGCGGCCGTCTGCCAGTATCTCGGCCTCGGGCCGAGTGACCTCCCCTGCTCCGTCTTTCTGCCGGCCCTCCCGGGCTACAGCCAGGGCCTGCGCCGGGCGGGGCCTTACGGCGGATATCTCGGGCGACAGTACGACCCGCTCTTCACCGACTGCGACCCCAAGTTCGACCGCGAATTCGACCAGCTCGCGAACTTCTACGAGCCGATCGCCCCGGTAGGCGAGCCACGCCTGCCCTCCGTAGGCTCCATGCCGGAACTGACCATCGACCGCTTCCGCAACCGCACGAAGATGCTCGACGAGTTCGATCGCCAGCTCACCGGCTTCGAAGGCTCGCGCGAATTCGCCACGCTCGACCACTTCCAGCGCAAGGCGATCGAGCTCCTCACCTCGAGCCGGGCCCGCCACGCCTTCGACCTCGCGAGCGAGCCCGAGCACGTCCGCAAGCCTTACGGCACCTCCCTCTTCGGCACGAGCCTGCTCGTCGCGCGCAAGCTCGTCGAGGCGGGGGTCACGTTCGTCGCCATGACGACCGAATCTCGCGGCTCGGGCCACTGGGACACGCACGAGAAGAATTTCTCGCTGATGCGGGACTTCAACATCCCCAACCTCGACGAGATCGGTTCCACGCTCCTGGAAGACCTGGAGTGTCGGGGCATGCTCGACGACACCCTCGTCGTCATCATGGGGGAGATGGGCCGAGCCCCTCGGATCAACGGCAAGGCCGGGCGCGACCACTGGCCGCAATGCGGCTTCGCCCTCCTGTTCGGCGCGGGGGTCAAGCAAGGCTACGTCCACGGCTCGAGCGACCGGATCGGCGCCCACGTCAACGACCACCCGGTCACCCCCGGGGACCTCGTGGCCACGATGTATCACCTGCTGGGCGTCGACTCCCAGATGTTCGTCAACGACCTCACCGACCGGCCGATCCACATCGCCCACGGCGGGATGCCGATCACCGAGATCTTCGCGTAAACTGGTCTGCGTTCCGGGGACCACGCCCCGAGCCGGGGCGAATCCCCGCCCGACGATGGAGCCACTCCAGGGCGCAATACCATGTCACCCTCGGATTGCGACGTCACGCATCCCCAGATCCGTCGCGGGCCCTGCCCCTGGTGCGAAGAAACGATCATCGAGGGCTCGCCCGGGCCTCAGCCGGAACTCGACGACTTTGGCGAGGTCGATTTCACGCTCGATGACCTTCCTTCAACGGACTGGGATTATCCCAGGATGATCGCCGACCTCGGCGACAAAAGCCCCCGGGTCCGAGAAGTGACGCTGAACAACCTGTGGTGGCAAGACCGCGATTTCAGCATCGGCGACCTGGCCCCCGATGATCCGGCGGATGCCATCCGGGAAGGGATCAACGACTGGCATCGTTTCATCCTGCGTGCCCAGACTGTCGAGCCCAACTCCGCGACCTGGCCCGGCATGCTAGGAATGACGTATCGATTCATCTCATTGTGTAAGGCCAGGTTCCATCAGGACAGCTCGCGGAAATGGCTGATGGAAAGCACCGCCCAGATCGAACATGCGGTCGAACTCGACGCAACCGATTCCGATCATATTTTCTTGTCAAGCATGCTTTGTCGACTCTACATGGACGCCGACCTTAACGATAAGGCGAGGAGCATCGCCGAAGACCTCCTCTCCCGGATGCTCTTCATCGGAGAATGCTCGGGCTCAGCCCACGCGATCAATAAGGCTCATACCATCCTCGGTCGAATCGATCTATCAGCCGGTGATATCGAGTCGGCGAAGTCTCACCTCCTGGCATCCATCGACATCGACACCCCTCCGATTGAATTCGACTGGCGCCTGGCGAACGATCTCCTTTACGAGGGTGAACGCGAGGTCGTCCTCCGTTACCTTGAGCGTTGCTCGGCTCTCAAGCCGGATACCGACTGCCCCATCAAACACTGGTGTGATGTGATTAACCAAGGGGGATATCCCGACTTCCCGACGTTCCCTTATGTCTGAACACCTCTCACAGGAGCAAAGACATCGGCCTCGAGGCCGATTCAGTCGAGCGGCCAGGGGTCGGCGACGGCCTCGGCGCGACTCTTTTCGGCGGCCTCGCGCGAGTACTGGGATCGCCTTTTTTGCAGGCGGATGGTCTCGTAGATGAACGGGCCGTAGAAGAGAGAGGCCAGGGCGATGAACGTCGCGACGGGGTAAGACAGCCGGCGGTGGAACGCCAGGCAGATGAACAGGCCGACGAGGACCGCCGCCGACCAGGGGACGAAATACGGAGGGTAGCGCACCACGGCGGGGTCCTTCGCGAGGGTGATCTTGGGGGTCACGAGCCCCTGAGTCGGGGTCGCGAACCGCAACAACGCCCAGCCCGCGAGGACGGCGAGTTGCGGGACGACGAACAGAGCCGACTTGCCGGTCAATCTCCAGAGGATCGCCCCGAGGATGCTCGTCACCACGAGGGCCGGCATCAGCATTCGATCATAGCGGCGACGGCTGATGAGAATCTCGCCGGGGCCAGGCTTGGTGCCGGTCCTTCGCCGCTCGAGCTTCGACTGCCTCTGTTCGAAGTAGTCCCAGCCCTCCTGGGCCTCGGGGGCGAGTTTCTCCCGCACCTGCCGGATGATCGACTCGCGGGCGTCCGGCTCATAAGTGTCGAAATCGATCGAGAGCTTTTCCGAGCCGCTCCTCAGGATGAGCTTGCCGCTGGTTCTCGTCGTCCGCCATTGCGCCCTGGTGGACTCCGACAGGAGGAATTCCCTCTGGCGGTTGAGGAACCGGTGGATGAGCCGGTCGCCGGAGAACTGCAACTCTTCGGTCCAGGCAATCGCGAGTAGGAAGGCGGAGAGTATCGCCATCGTCATGGGGATGCCGGCTATCAGGGCCATCGCGAGGAGCCGATGCTTCACCCCCGGGTCGAAGTATGCGATAGACATTCCCGCCGCGGCCCACAGCAGGAACGCGGCCAATCCCCCCGCACTCTGGTAGAGGTACGACTTTCGAGGGCGGAACACGGCGTCCATCAAAAGCGGCTCCGGTGTGCCTCGCCGAGGAGGCCCGACCTCAAGGCCAGGGCCCATCCCCGGCCAGAAGGCATTCGGTCATGCCCCCCAGAGATTAACGACTTCCGCCCGCGATCCCCAGGGCCCCGGCACCGCCTCGGTTACAGGAGATCCTTCACGCGATCGAGCTCGGCCTGGATGTTGCGCAGGGCGAGGGTCGCCCGGTCGGGGTTGACGAGGCAACCTTCCAGGCTGCCGTAATGCTCCTCGAGGCAGTCGAGCAGGAGCGCCTTGATCCGAGACTCGTCGGGCGAGGCGCGGAGGGTGCTCTCGGCGTGGATCTTCTCGAGTTGCAGTTCCTTCTCGGCGAACCAGGCGCGGAGGCGTTCGTGAGTCCACTCGCCCCGGCGGATGGCCTTCAGGGTCTCGCGGTCGCGCTGCAGGTCGATGTCGCCGTCGGTCAGGATCTGCTCGACCTCGCCGATCAGGCGCACGACATGATAGCCGAACTTGGTGTCGTAGCCGTGCTCGGCGACGAGTTCGGCCCGCTTGCCCCTCGGCTGCTTGATCGCGATCTTGTGCATTTGTGAATAAGCATACCCTTTGAACTTCGACCAGGCCCCCTTGTGCAGGAAGAGCCGGCGGTTCTCCCGTACAACGGTGCCGACCCTGGTGCAGTGCAAAACGCAGGTCGTCGGGGTGAAGAGGCTGTCGATGATGTTCGGGTTGTTGTCCATCGCCAGGGAGAAGAACTTGACGATCCCGAAGATCGTCAGGTCATAGGTTCGACCGTGGCCGGCCAGGGCACTGCGATCCTTGACGTGATGCTCCTGGAACTGCTCGAACCGGCCCGACGGCTCCCCGAACCCGGGGATTTCGCCGCGGAGGTGCGGGAAGATGTCGTCGCGAGGCGGGATGGCCCAGCCGTAGATGTCGACGTCGCTGGTGTCGGACGAGACCCCGTAGGCGACCGATCCCATGATCGTCTCGTACTGGACGTTCCCCGGCAGCCAGCGCGGCGGCTTGATCAGATTCTGGTCGGTCAGGCGTTGCAGCGTGCTCACGGCGATGGCCCTCCGGATACGATCCCCTGGTCGATTCAGAGAGCCCCGGGCGTCTCTCGGTTCGGTCTCATTTCAGGCATTCATAATCAGCCATTTTCATAATAGGAATTCACCGCAGGCTGCCTCGTGTAGTTCGGCCCGGCCTGGTCGTCGGCCCCGAGGTAGCGAAAGGGGAGGTCGATGGACTTCACGCCTCGGCATCTCAGCAATCGACGCCTGGGGTCAAATTCCAGGTCGGAGTGGCGAAGCTCGGCCACGATTGGGTTGCTCGTCGACGACTCCGCGAGCTTGAGGTTCGCCGGGTCCAGGCTCGCCACGAAGAGGCCCTGTGCTGTCAGCCACGAGGCGGCCCGGGCGATGGCGCCGAGCTTGTCGCCGACGTAGTGGAGGCCGTGGATGCAGGTGATAAGATCGAAGGGCTCGGAGGGCTGCCAGGTTCGTAATGAGGCCTCGACCAGTTTGAGCCCTTTCAATTCTCGCAAGTGTGGGAGGAACATGCCGACGAGATCGACGCCGACGATTCGAGGGGGATGGGCCCAGCCTTCCGATCGGATGAGGCTCGCCGCCTCGATGAGGGCCTTGCCCGAGCCGCAGCAGAGGTCGAGCCAGGCGGGGCTCCGTCCAATCAGGGCCCCCCGCTCTTTCAGGTACGCGAGCGGGTGGAAGCCGAGCTCCTTGTCATAGCCGTTGCTGCCCGAGAGGTTGCGCTCCCGGTTCATCCGGCAGTTGGCGACGACCGCCGAGCGTTCCAGGTCTTCGTCGCTGAGGAGCTTCATGCCTTGAGCCTGCGAAGTCTTTCGGAATGCGCCACGACCGGATCGACGCAATGCGATTATCGCAGTTTTACAACCTCAGGTCTCGGCCCTCGGCAGGTTCGCGAAATCGACGAAAGGGAAACGGCTCCCGGGACTTTCGCATTCCTGCGACAATATTCTCGCCGGTTTGGGCGAACTGGCATTCAAGTCTTCGGTCGCCGCGTGTGTATCTCTCGGGAGGATGACAGGATGGACGAATCGCCGAGCACACGACCGAGTCTCCTGATCCGGCTCCGCGACCCCGGGGACGAACGGGCCTGGACGGAGTTCACGGAGATCTACGGCCCGCTCGTGCATCGGCTGGCGCGGAGCCGCGGCCTGCAGGACGCGGACGCCCAGGACCTCGTGCAGGACGTCTTCCGCGCGGTGGCTCGCGCCATCGAGCGGTACGACCCCGACCCGCAACGAGGCTCATTCCGGGGCTGGCTCTCGCGGATCGCCCGCAACCTGATCATCAACGTCCTGGCCGCCCAGCGTCGGCGCCCCCAAGGGACCGGCGACACCGACATCCAGCGTTTGCTCGAAGAGCAGCCCGACCTCAATGGCGAGGACTCCGTCCTCTTCACCAACGAGTATCGGCGCAGGCTTCTCACCTGGGCGACGGGGCGGATCCGAGGCGAGTTCTCCGAGGCGGTCTGGCAGGCCTTCTGGCATGCCGGCGTCGAGGCGAAGCCCGCCAAGGAAGTGGCCGAGGCCCTGGGCATGTCCCTGGGCACGGTCTACCAGTACAAGAGCCGGGTCGTGGCCCGGCTACGACGAGAGATCGAAGACTACGACCAAGAACTGAGCGGCGAGTTCTAGGAGCCCATAATCATGGTTTCGCGGATTTATCGGACCCACTGCGACGAGTCGAAGTTGCGGTCATTCCTCGACGACCGGCTGACCTCGATCGAGTCCAACGACCTGGCCGAACACCTCGACGACTGCGAAGGCTGCCGCAAGAAGCTCGAACGGCTCGCGGCCGGCAACCGCCTCTGGGCGGAGCTCCGCCAGCTCGCCCCGGACCCCGACGCCTCGACCCCCGAGACCGAGTACATCCCCCCCTTTGCCCGCGACGAGGTCGAGGCGGGCAGCCGGGCCGAGCTGGGCCTCGACTTCCTGGCCCCTTCGGCCGACCCGGGCTCGATCGGCAAGCTCGGGGCCTATGAGGTCACCGGCGTCCTGGGTCGCGGGGGCTTCGGCGTCGTGCTGAAAGCCTTCGACCCGGCCCTGAGCCGGACGGTCGCGATCAAGGTGCTCGCCTCGAATCTGGCCACGAGCGCGGCGGCCCGGAGCCGGTTCGCCCGCGAGGCCAAGGCGGCGGCGGCCGTCGTGCATGAGAACGTCGTCGCCATCCACGCCGTCGACGAGTGGAAGGGGCTGCCGTACCTCGTGATGCCGTACATCGCCGGGCGCTCGGTGCAGCAGCGGATCGACCGCGATGGCCCCCTCGAGGTCAAGGAGATCCTCAGGATCGGCGTGCAGACGGCTCAAGGGCTCGCGGCGGCGCACGCCCAAGGGCTCGTGCATCGCGACGTGAAGCCTTCGAACATCCTGCTCGAGAACGGGGTCGAGCGCGTCAAGCTGTCCGACTTCGGCCTCGCCCGCGCCGTGGATGACGCGAGCTTGACGCAGAGCGGCGTCGTGGCCGGAACCCCGCAATACATGTCGCCCGAGCAGGCCAACGGCGACGCGGTCGACCACCGCTCCGACCTCTTCGGGCTCGGGAGTGTCCTCTACTTCATGTGCGCGGGGTTCCCCCCCTTCCGGGCCAACTCGACCCCGGCTGTCCTGCTCCGGGTGCGCGACGACCGGGCCCGGCCGCTCCGCGAGATCAACCCCGATATCCCCGAAGGCCTCGCCGCCGTCGTCGAGAAGCTCCACGCCAAGGCCCCCGGCCGTCGTTATGGCTCGGCCGAGGAAGTCGCGGACGTCCTCCAGCGCCAGCTCGCCGACCTCCAGCGAACGCCGGCTTCCCGGGCCAGGGCCAGAGTCAGGAAGCCCTTCCGCAAGATGGGTTGGAAGACCAAGACCGCCATCGGCTTGATGCTGGGATCTGTATTCGCCTTCTTCCTGGCCAACGGCGATGAGCTTCCGCCCCTCCCGACCACGCCGGCCGGCGTCTTCGCCCCGCCGGTCCCGCCCACGCCCCCGAATGCGAACGCGACGGCGAAGGCCCCGCGCCGGGGCGGCCTGTTCCGGTTCCTGTTCAACGGCGGCGGGGACTCTCGCCAGACGATCACGGGTTCGGGCACGGCCTCGTCGAAGACCTGGGAGGCGGCCGAGTTCTCGGCGATCGCCATCGCCTCAACCTTCCAGGCCGAGATCGTGAAGGGGGACGCCTTCAAGCTCGTCACGACCACCGACGACAACCTCCAGGATCACATCCGCGTCACCCAGAAGGGGCCCTCGCTCAGCATCGAGATGGAGCCGAACCTGAACTATCGGACCAAGCTGCCGCTCAAGGTCGAGATCACCCTGCCCAGACTGGAGAAGCTCGCACTCGACGGGGCCTCGAAGGCGACCCTCAAGGGGTTCCGCGGCGAGCCGAAGTTCGAGGCCGACATCGACGGAGCGAGCACCCTCGTCGGCGAACTCGCGGTGGAGTCCCTCGACCTCGAGGCGGACGGGACGAGTTCTGTCAGCCTCACCGGCGGCGCGGGGACCGCCAAGATCTCGGCCGACGGGACGAGCCGGCTCCGCCTCGCGGAATTCCCGATCAAGGTCGCCAGCCTCGAGCTCGACGGCAGCACCCACGCCCACGTCAACGTCCAGTCCGGCGACCAGCCGTTCCGGGCGGACGTCAACGGGAGTAGCGTTCTCGAAGGGACCGTCACGGCGCCCGAGGTCCAGATCGAGGCCGAGGGCTCCAGCACCGTCAAGCTCGTCGGCGCGGCCGGAGGCGCGAAGATTGAGTCGAACGGTTCGAGCCATGTCGACCTGAGCAAACTCATCCTGGATGCCCGGGAAGTCCAGGTCGTGGCCGAGGGCTCGGGCGACATCCAGCTCGCCGGCAAGGCGGCCTCGCTCCAGCTCAAGGGGGGCGGATCCAGCCAGTTCAAGCTCGCGGGGTTGAGTGTCGACGACGCCGGACTCTTCCTCGAAGGGGCGACCCTGGCCCGGATCCACGTCAACAAGAGCCTGAGCTACGTCATCGCATCCGGCTCCCAGATCCGCTACTCGGGCAAGCCGGCCAGCGTCAAGGGCCAGAAGAGCTCGGGGGCGAGCGTCAGCTCGGCCAAGTGAAGTCCGGCTGAGAAGCGTCAGGCTCAAAAAGCCGATCCGCGCGTCGGGGGAGATGGTCACCCCGACTCGCGGATTTTTCGTTTCAGAAATCGCCTGGGAGGCTCAGAGCCCCTTGGCCGAGGCCTCATCCAGATACCAGGTGACCTTGCCGGGCACCGTCTGGAGCAAGGAGCCGGGGACCTTCGGGGTCTTCGGCCCCTTGAGCGACTGGGCGACGGCCTCCGCCTTGTTGCCTCCGAAGGCGGCGACGACGATCGTGCCCGCGGCCAGGATGGGGGCGACGCCCACCGTCAGGGCCCTCCGGATCACGTTGGCCTCGCCGCCGAAGTCCTTCGCGGCATCGGCGATGGTGATCGGGTCGAGGTCCGTGAGCCTCGTCGGCAGGGCGAGGGCCTCTTCCAGTGGGAGGTCGGACGGCTCGTTGAATCCGATGTGCCCGTTACGGCCCAGGCCGAGAAGCTGGAGGTCGAGGCCGCCGTCGGCGACAATCCAGCGGTCATAGGCCGCGGCCTGCTCGGCCGCGAAGGCCTCGGGGATCGAGCCGTCGAGCACATGCGCCCGGTTCGACGGCAGGTCGACCTGGCTGAATAGGTACTTGTGCATGAAGTACCGGTAACTGTTCGGGTCGAGCGGGCTGATCGGGTAATATTCGTCGAGGTTGTAGGTGATGACGTCGGCGAACGAGAGCTCGCCCGACTTGACCAACTCGATGAGTCGGGCGTAGATGGGGATGGGGGTCGAGCCTGTCGCCAGGCCGAGGACGGCCCGGCCCCGGGCTTCCAGCGCCGATCGGGTCACCTGGGCAATCTGATCGGCGGCGGCGCGGCAGCCAGTGGGGGCATCGGCGAAGACCTGGACGGTCGCACCGGCGAGAGAAAGGACGCGTGCGGGGGCGGGCATCGACGCAAGCACTCCGAACGAAGGCGAGCAATGCCTCGCCGCCGCACTCATCTCATAGACACAAGGCTGAGCTCAGACGGCGGCGACGGCGTGGTGGGATGCGGCCGAGGCAAGCTGGCCGCTCAGGAGGCCCAGGGCAATCTGGATCGGATCGGTCGGATCCTCTTTCTCGTCACCCTGGGGGTGGTACGTCTCGATCTGGAAGAGCTCGACGCCCACGAAACGGTCGTCCGTACGGTGCGCCCGGCCCGACAGGCTGTGCCCTTCGGCCCACTCGCGAGCCAGGGCTGCGTAGGCCCGGCCGAGGTGCGAGCAATACTTGGTGTAGTCGGTCAGGAGCACCTGCGAGGCGTGGCAGTGGATCGCCCATTCCTTCGTGCGCTCGGCCTCGCCATCGTAGCTGAAGTAGGCGTTGGGCTGAGGCAAAGGACCCCAGGGGGTCCAGCCGGTCAGGATCAGCGTATCTTTGAGCTGCGAGCCGACGAGCCCGATGGCCGCGAGGGCGCGGGTCATCCGGTGGGCGACGTGGGCGTCGGTGGCCGGGGGCAGGATCAGGGCACCCGGGCGCTTGGTCGCGAACCAGTTGACGATCTTGTCGATGTCGCCGGGCGACGGCTTGTAGCCGGGGGTCCGGTACGCGTCGAGGTCCCAGCAGACGGCTTCGGCGCCCAGGACGTTGCACTCGAGGCGGAATTCGGACTCGCGGACCGAGACCTTCTTCTGGTCGTTCAGCCAGGGCGCCGCGACGTTGCGCTCGCCCGCGAAGACGAGGACCTCGACCACCGGCAGGCCGCGACGCACGGCATATTCGTGCATCAGACAGGCCGCGGTGATCGCACCGTCGTCGGCGTGGGGGCAGAGCATCACCAGGGGGCGGTCGCGGCCGATCGCATGACGAAGGCTTTCGCGCACATCCACGAGCTGACCGTGGCTGCCACAGTTCTTGACCGTCCCGAGCAAGCGATCGAAGTCGGGCTGCCAGTGCATGCTGCCAGGGGTCAGAAAGGATTTTTCCATCAGCAAGAATGCTCCGACGGAGAACTCTCGAGGCCCGTCCCGTCGAGGCGGTCACCGCAAGAGTCTACCCGACACAAGCCAATCAAAGGGGTGGCCATCACCGCGCCGAAGGCGAGAGTCAAACCGCTCAATCGACGTTCGGGTGGGCTTGGGCTCGGCGCGTGGGGGAAGTTGTTGACGAACTTTCCTCACCCATATTGTGCGGCTCGAGGCTCGGCTCGTCAACTCCCAGGCCCGATTCGGGCCCGTTTTCTCCCCGAAGGAGGCGCCGCCAAGGGACGCCTCCTCCCCATTTTTCGGCCATTTTCCGCGGGAAAAACGCCGAATTCACGAAATCCACATCAAAGCCGCTTTACATGCTCGACTCTTCGAACAAGCGGGCCCGGAACCCGGACCACTCGGTCACCTTGGGGTGGTCGTGCGCGTGCTGGGCGAGCGACTCGGAGACGCGCTTGTCCAGGTGGTTGAACCGCTCGACCAGGGTCCTCACGGCGGCCAGGGCGAGCGCCTCGGCGGCCCTCGGGTTCTCGCGGCGGAGTCGCTCGTGGGCCGCGCGATCGAGCGAGAGGATGGTGACGGGCGTCAGGGCCTTGACGCTGACCGACGGCGGGTCGGGGTGGAAGAATGCCGTGGTGCCGAAGACCGCGGGCGCGGAGAGGCGTGCCAGATGCTCGACATGCCCCCCCTCGTACTTTCGATCGATGCTCGCCTTCCCCTCGATCAGGAACGAGAGGTGCTGGCCCGGCTGCCCCTGGTGGAGCAGGATCGTCCCCTGATGCGCGTGCTTCTCGACCAGGACCTCGAGGATGGCTCGCTTCGCCTCGAGATCGACGTCGTGGAGCAAGGGCACGGACAGGAATTGTTCGGCGGCGTGCGCCTCGACCATGAGAGGGTCTCCTCATTGCTTCTCGACGAAGGTGGATGGGACGGTCGACCCCTCGCCTCCCGCCAACCGACCTCGCTGCCCCTATTCTTTCAATACGACTCCGGGGGGCAACCGGACTGACCGGTTCTGAAAGGAAGTCGTCGAAACTTCGCGGATACTGACAGGCAGGCCGCCCTCCTCCTCGCGTCAGGTTGCGTCGACTTCAACGATTATAGCGAAAATCACGGGCAGTCTTTCTCCCAACTTTCCCAACCTCCGGATTTGTCCGGATATCCCGTTGACAATCTGCCGATGGATTACGCCAGAGGGATCGTCGGTAGCGATCCGGGCATCCCTCGCATAGGAGTAAGGAATCTGCCGAGGCGGAAGGAGTCGCCATGAGACGGTCACGAGCCATTGCCTTAATGGGGCTCGTCTTTGGGCTAACCGGTTGCGCTGATACTCACCAATGCGTAATCAAGCGGCCCATGGCTGGTCCGGGGGTTTCTCCTGGCCTGGCGTGGACGAACCCCTCCTGTCAGACCTGCGTAACCCCGCCCGCCGCGCCGGTAACGGCCATGGCGAAGGCCGTAAATAACGCACCCACGCCCACCATGGCGTCCGCGCCTGCCGACGTTTCGTCCGACGTGCATACCCCCAAGACCAACGCGGCGCCCGGGACGCTCCAGGCGAAGGCACCTGCACCGACACGGGCCCAGGCGGTGGCAAGTGCCCCCGCTCCGGCTCCGGCCCCCGCCCCGCCGCCCGCCGCGGTGGCGACGACGGCGTCGAAGCCGAAGATGCCGACCTGGACGAGAGATTCGGATCCGGATCCGACGCGACCGGTCCCGGTGCCCGCGATGCCCCCGACCCCCGCGCCATCGCCTCCGGCCCAGCCGACGCGGAGGCTCACCCCGCAGCCGCCCGTCATGGCGCCCGCACCCACGAGGGTCGTCCGCTACTTCCCGCTCTTCGACTCGAGCCAGAAGCGGGCCGAGAGCCTCTGGGAGTTCACCCCGCCCGACCCGCTGGGCGTGCGGACGGCGATCGCTCGCGACGCCGACCTGCAGCGTGCCTCGCTCTCCGCGGCGGCCACGACCCCGGTCACGAACGGATATCTGTCAGGCATGACCCCGGTCATGAACGGATATCAGGCCCCCGCGCCGGCTAACGCCCCTTGCGGATGCAACCCCTCGGCCCAGCCAGGGCAACGCAAGTCGTGGCTGTCTCGGATGTTCCCGATGTGGTCGACCTGCCCCGATCAGGCCAGCCACGTCCACACCCCGAGCTTCGCCCCGCAACCGGCCCCCTCGAGCGGGGTCATCCCGGCCTCGGTCCTGGTCCCCACCGCGATGACCAGGCCTGACGCCGTCGGGCCCATGCTCGACGTCGGCACACCCCTGGGGACGAAATACGGCGTGGTGAAGGCCCGAGATCACGACGAGAAGGTCCTGCACCTCGAACTGGCCACCGACAACGACCGGACCTATGCGGCGCAGCGAGTCGAAGCGAAGCCGTCGGGAGGCTTCTTCGGGATGTTCCCGGCCTCGAAGCCCAACGACGTCAAGCGTGAGTCGCCCGTCGGCCGGTTCATGAGGCGGATTCAGGGGGCCTCGAATGCCTTCGTCGACCCCGACTCAGTCCGGCGAAAAGCGAACGATCTCCCGCAAGGGACCGAGGGTATCCAGCGAGTCTCGGCCGAGCGCATCGACAAAACGCCTCAGCGTTAACTCCAGGTGCTCGGCGATCTCCGGGTACTGCTCGGCCAGGTTGTTCTGATCCCAACGATCCTCCGGCTTCCGGTACAATTCCGGGGGCCTCGGAGGATCGTCTGGATCCGGGTTGATCGGCACGATCAGGTACCACAACTGCGTCCGGATCGCGTACTCCTCGACGTCCATGCCGAGGCAGGCGAAGTCGCGGACCTTCGTCTGCTCGCCGCGGATCAGGGGCAAGAGGTCGTGCCCGTGTATCTCGTCGACCGGCGGGAGCCCGAGCGCGGCGACGATCGTCGGGAAGAGGTCGACCGTCTGCACGAGGCCCAGGTGGCGAGAGCCGCCGAAGCGGCCCCCTGGCATTCTGATGATGAGCGGGGTATGCACCAGTTCTTCATAGAGCCAGGGGCGGAAACGCCTGACGATGCCGTGCTCTCCCAGCGGCTCCCCCTGGTCGCTCGTGAAGACGATGAGCGTGTCGTCCATGCGACCCAGCTCCTTCAACGACTCGAAGAGCTTGCCGAGGCAGTGGTCGACCAGGCTCACGGTCCCCGCGTAGGTCCGCCTGAGCCGCAATAGCTCGGCCTCGTCGAGTACGTCGCCGACGACCCCGCCGGGGACGTCGATCAGCGCGCGGACCTCTTCCAGGTCGAGCTCCTCCTCGTCATCGTCCTCGATGAGATCCCCTTCCTCCCCCGCCTCGAACTCGTCGGGGTCGGCGGCGGCGTACATATCGCGGAAGGGCTCGGGAGGATCCCAGGGTCCGTGCGGGCTGAACAGGTCGAGCCAGAGCAGGAACGGGTTCGGATCCCCGTCCTGGCGCTCGAGCCAGTGGATCGCCGCGTCGACGGTCCGGGCGACGCCCGAGGTCTCGGGCGTGTCGGGCTTGAGCACGGCCCGGTTGCGAAGGAACTGCTCCCAGCGCTCTTTCCAGAGGTCGTGGTCTGGGTCGTCCTCGGGGGGCAGCCGCAGGCCTGGCTCGTCGCGGAGCCGGACCTTGCCGACGCGCGGGTCCTTGGGAGGAACGAGCGGGTCGTACCCCTGGCCCCGGACCCAGACGACGTCATCGAACCCCCGGCCGAACCCCTGCCCGGCGTCGCGGAGCAAGGGGACGTCGGAGATGAAGGCGGTCCGAACCCCTTGCTTCCAGAGGAGATCGGGCAGGATCGTCTCGTCGTGGCGGAGCGGGGTCCACCCCTGGTCGGGGTCGGGGAAGCCGTATCGGCCGGTCCACCAGCTTCGCCGGGTGGGCAGGGTCGTCACGTTCTCGGGGAAATGGTGGTCGAAGACGACCCCCTCCGCGGCCAGGCGGTCGAGGTTCGGCGTCTCGATCCAGCTATTGCCGTAGGAACCCAGGAACCCGAGATGCAAGCTGTTGCAGACCACGACGATGACATTCATGGCGGAAATTGTAACCTGCCGCGAGGGCGTCGTCAGCAGCGCCTGCTTCGGAGAAACGCCTGAGAGATATTTCACCCGTGCCCGCGCCCTGAAGGCAGGGCCCTTTCATCCCCCCTCCCACGCTCTTAGGATGTCGAACATGCGGGCCTGGCCCCGCCCTGCCCGGATCGGGTCGATCTGCTACCAGCCGAGGAGACACCGCCTTGATGTACGAATCGCTCGGGTTCCCGAACCCGAATCGGAGTCGGTTGCGACGTTGGAAGAGTTCTGCACTCCCGGCACTGGCGTTGATGGGGATTGGGCTCGTCTTCGCCCCGAGCGCCCCGGCACAGATCATCACGAAGGTGGAAGGCGCCGAGGATCATCGGAAGCCGATCGCAATCCTGGAGCCGACGCCGTTCCGGGTCTATCAACGCGGCAACGACAATCGTGCGGACATCAGCATCTCTCTCAGTGATGGCCTGACAGCCGAGGACATCGAGAATGTCTCCCTCTTCGCGCATCATTCGGATCCCTTGAAACCGGCGATCCCCGTCGACGGTTGGTCCTACCGCGAGGGCGTGCTGAAGAACGTGCCGGTTGGCGGACCCTACTTGGTCAACGTGACCCTGAAGCTGGAGTCCGTGAAGAAACTGGGAGCCGACGCAACAGCGTTTTCGATCGGCCGGCTCTTCGTCGGCGACCTCTGGGTCCTCGCCGGGCAGTCGAACATGGAGGGGGTCGGCGACCTCGTCGATGTGACGCCCCCCTCGAATCTCGTGAGCCTGCTGGGGATGAACGGCAAGTGGTCGAAGGCCGAGGAGCCGCTGCACTGGCTGGTCGATTCCCCCGACCCCGTCCACTCCCTGAACCCGGCCGACCGCGAGGCCCGCTCCAAGGCCTTCCATAAGGCCCGGACCAAGGGGACGGGCCTGGGCCTCCCCTTCGCCACCGTGCTCGCATCGACGACCAACGTCCCCATCGGCCTCATCGCCTGCGCCCACGGCGGCACGAGCATGGCGCAGTGGGATCCGGCCAAGAAGGGGGAAGGCGGCAACAGCCTTTACGGCTCCATGCTCCGCCAGTTCAAGCTCGCCGGGGGCAAGGTCCGGGGCGTCCTCTGGTATCAAGGCGAGGCCGAGGCGAACCCCGACGCCTCGAAGATCTATCCCCGGGTCTTCGCCGACTTCATCGCCGCGGTCCGCTCCGACTTCGGCCAGCCCGACCTGCCCTTCTACCTCGTGCAGCTCGGCCGGTTCTCCAACCCCAGCGACCCGAAGTTCTGGAACGCCGTCCAGGAGGCCCAGCGCCTGATCCCGGATCGGATCCCGAACACGGCGGTCGTCGCCGCTGTGGACCTCGACCTCGACGACGGCATCCACATCGGCACGCCCGGCCTGAAGCGGCTGGGGGCACGCCTCGCCCGTATCGCCATCCGCGAGGTCTTCGGCCAGGCCGGGGCCACGACGCCGACCCTGGAGCGCGTCAGCAAGCTCGACGACCGGACCCTGGCCGTCAAGTTCAAGGGGGTCAACCGCGTCGACGGCTCCGGATTCCCCCAGACTCCGGCCCATCACTACCCGGGCTTCGCCAAGATCCTGGACGCCCCGAAGCTCGGCCCTCAGGAGGCGGCCCCGTATCGAGGGCTCCAGCCGGCGCGACACATCGGCGGGTTCTCGATCCGTAAGCCCGACGGCACGATCATCCCGATCATCTTCGACGCCAGGGTCGGGCCGTCGCAGGATACCGTTCTCATCAAGCTCGACGCCGCCTGTCCGCCGGGGGCAGAGCTCTGGTACGGCCACGGCCTCGACCCTTATTGCAACCTCACCGACGCCCTCGACATGGCCGTGCCGGTCTTCGGCCCGGTCCCCCTCGATCCCATCATCAAGTAAACGAACGAACACATCAGCCAACCAGGAGACGAACCCCATGAGCCGGATCACGTTCCTCGCGATGCTCGCCGCCTTTTCCTCGGCGGCATCAACGGCAGGCGCCGCGGAGCCCGGGCCGATCAAGGCCCTGATCATCACCGGAGACAACGTCGGGGCCCATGACTGGAAGGGGACAACGCAGATCTTCCAGGACTTCCTCGCCGCGCCGGGACGCATCAGCATCGACGTGACGACGACCCCGACAAAGGACCTGACCCCCGAGAACCTGGCCAAGTACGACGTCCTCCTGCTGAACTACAAGGACACCGCGCAAGGGGCCGCCGACACGCGTTGGTCGGAGGCGAACAAAGAGGCCTTCCTCAAGGCCGTGCACGGGGGCAAAGGGCTGGTCGTCGCCCACTTCGCGTCCGCCTCGTTCACCAAGCCCAACTGGGAGGAATTCGAGCGGGCCATCGCCGGCGGCTGGAGATCCCAGGGTTTCCACGGCCCGGCGCATGAGTTCGTGGTCAAGAAGAGCGCCCAGAAACACCCCATCTCCGAGGGCCTCGTCGAGAAGTTCGACCACCCGATTGACGAGCTCTATCAGAACTCGCTGCTGCCCGAGGGCAGCGTCGTCCTGGCCACCGCCTATTCCGACCCCGCCAAGCCCAAGGGGACCGGCAAGGACGAGGCCGTCATCTGGGTGAACCACTACGGAAAAGGCCGCGTTTTCAATTCCGTCCTCGGCCACGGCTCGAAGGCGATGGCCGACCCCAATTACCAGGCCTGGATGCGTCGCGGCCTCGAGTGGGCGGCCGCCGGCGAGGTCACCTCGCAAACGAAGTGACGGGGAGATTCCTCCGCTGCGTTCGGTCGAAATCGGGGAGAATTGACGACCCGAGATCGAATGAAACGCGATCCCCGAACGTATAAAAGATTCAGGTCGTGGAGATCGGCCGCAGCCCGTACGCTCGGCCGATCTCGCTCCTTTCCTGGCCCCGGCGAAAGTTCCCCCCGTCGCCTTACCGGGCATGTCACTCGGTTCGAGCCCTAGAGGCTTCCGAACGTTCTCGGGAGCGTTCATCCGCAACGAGGGGCGAGACGTTGAAGATCACCACGCGATTCCTCCTGGCGCTGGTTTTGGTGGCCTCGATCGGCTTCGCCGCGCTCCATTACGCGACGCAGGAGTGGATGGGCGGATTCTATCTCTTGACCCACGCCATCCTGATCCTGTCGATGGTCGGCGCGATCTGCCGCAAGCCGCCGGAGCGTGCGTTGTGGCTCGGCTTCGCCTTGTGCGGCTCGATCTACCTGTGGTGGGCGCTGCACCCGCCCCCGAGGGGCATGACGCCCGTCAGCCCCGTGGTCATTTTCCAGGGAGATGTCGACTCAAACTTCGACCCGACGTTCCGATGGGCTCGAGAGCATGTCATCCAAGAATGTCTCATCAGCCTCTTCGTCGCATCCCTAGGCGGATTGTTGGCCCGGCTCATATTCGGTACCTCACCTCCCCTATCCCCGGATCAGGAATCCGAGTCTATCCCACCAATAGGCCGGCCGGCGACGGGGATTCGCCGGTGGAGGATCGCCGCCATCGCGACCCTCGCGGCGATCATCATCATCTCGGCATTCTTCACTCTCGCGAGGCGGTCTGATCCGGCCCTCTGGGTCGGCTCCGTGCACTTCGCGACCTGGGGGATACTGGGATTCCTGGCGATCGGGGCGGCCTGCTGGAGCGGCAGGCCTCGCATGGTCTGCTTCGGGGCGGCCCTCTTCGGCATCGGCTACATGATCTTGAACCGCGGGCCTGATCGCCTCGTAGGTTGGTACGTCGATAGATACGGATATGAACGTCTCATCGGGGACCAGTTCCTGCTGTCCTTGCCGGTACCCCTGAAGATCCCACCATTCACGAGCGGATTCCCGGCCGAGTCGGCCGCCGTCGCCGAGTCGAACGCCAGGATCCGCACCGCGCTCGAGCAGACGATCCCGCTAACATTCCCCGACGGGATTCCCCTGCAGGATTTCATCAAGTACCTCCGAGCCGCAACGAGATCTCCCGATGGACACGAGATTCTTATTCATGTCGATTCGAATATCCTGGAACAATCAGACGAGCAGGCCGAAGACGATCTCACCATGCAATCCCCGGTCCGGGTCGACATCGAAGGCAATCCCCTGAGTGCCTCGCTTCGCGTCGCCCTGGATGACCTCGGGCTCGCGTATCAAATCAAGGATGGCGTGCTGTCGATCGTCCGGGAAGCCGAGGTGCCTCCCTCACTCGATCACCGCCTGATCCTGGGCCATTGCATCATGGCCCTCATCGCCGCGGCCATCGGAGCCGGAGCGGTCCCACTTCTTATCAAAATATCGTGATCACTTTTGATATTTTTACACATTAACAAGTTTTCCTTCAAACTTAGAGTCAGGGCGGACCATCGCCATGAGCTCGGCTTTTGCCAACGGTTTCGTTGCTCTAACGTTCCGAACGATGCCAACTCCATATCCAGGGCTTTGGCTTGAGATTTGCCTCGGGCTTTTAAGAATTCGTGCGGAAATCCGGTGGAGAGGCCCTTCATTTCGAAGCGACTCGGCCCAAGATCTCCGTCAGGATGTTCGAGGTTTGAGGCCTCCGCATCGCCTCGGTTGCTCACTTGCGAGAGGGATCGGGGCGATTGCCAGATTGACAACCATTCTGCTCATCCATGAAGGAGCGACCCATGAGTGACGAACTCGCCGATCTGCTCCCCGAGGCGGTCCGCTTCCACTGCCAGATCTGCAATCGGTTCAAGACGGGGACCTCGGAAGACCTGGATCGTTACATCAAGCACGACTCACAATGGCCCATCTGCTGCGGGGCCCGGATGTCGGTCATCCTGAGCGACGGCCCGACGAAATCGCCCGAGCGATCCAGCCGATGATCCGCAAAGGCCAATGACATTCACGAGGCCGACCAATGCCGATTGGAGCCTGGCGCGAGGCTCGGATATCACGCAATGAGCGTGAACCTGGCGGACGCCCGGGTTATCTTCATCGGGTACACCCCGCGCAGGAACGGAGAGGCGTCATGAAAGGCGCGATCTGTTCCGAAGCACCATAAGTTCTCGAGGTCCTCGCCAACATTCCCATGGTCCCGCCCGGGCAGCATGACTACAGCGGGCTCCGCCTGACGAGGCACGCCCTGGAGCGATTCGTCGAGCGTTTCGGGGCCGAGTCCCTGGAGGCCGAGCCCTCGTTGCGAAAGGCTCTGGCCCGCTGCCGACGCCTCGGGCGCAACGCCGAGAACGGCGCGATCGCCGTCCTGGCAATGCACCAGAACCGGGTGCTGATCGCCATCCTCCAGCAGTCGAGTTGCCTGACCGTCCTCACCTGGAAACAGTTCCTCCCCCGCCTCCCCGAGTTCGGCCGCACCCACGTCCCTCGCAAGTGGGGAAGATTACTGCGTAGGCTCACCGACCCTGAGGTATAAGTGCAGGGTGCATCGAAGAAAGGGCGTGCGGGACACCCATCGCGGTTGTCCCGGACACCCTTATCTTTCGGAATCGTAGGCCGATCGCTCGTCGAGGCTCAGTCGGCGAAGCGGTAGCGGACGATGCAGTAGAGGGCCTGCACGCCGTCCTTCCAGCCGATCTTCTTGCCTTCGCGATAGTCGCGGCCGTTGTAGCTGACCGGGATCTCGTAGATCCGGCAGCGGCGGGCCGGGCGGCCTTCGAGCGCCGGGACCTCGAAGCGGGCGACCTTGGCCGTGACCTCCGGCTCGAAGCCGAACCGGTTGCTCTGGAGCTTGATGTTCTGGATCACTTCCCGACGGAAGACCTTGTAGCAGACCTCCATGTCGGTCAGGTTCAGGTCGGTGAAGAAGTTCGAGAGCAGGGTGAGGAAGCGGTTCGCCATGGAGTGCCAGAAGTGGAGCACCCGGTGCGACTCGCCGATGAACCGGGAGCCGAAGACCACATCAGCCTTGCCCTCGAGGATCGGGGCGATGAGCTGCGGATACTGGTTGGGGTCGTATTCGAGGTCGGCGTCCTGCACGATCACGATCTGGCCGGTGGCGTGGGCGAAGCCCGTGCGCAAGGCGGCGCCTTTGCCCTGGTTCACGTCGTGGAAGACGATCGTCAGGTCGGGGTTGTCGGCGGCCATCTCCTTGAGGAGTTCGGTCGTCCCGTCCTTGGAGCAGTCATCGACGAGGATGATCTGCTTGTTGATCGGCACGGCGCGGACCTGGCGGAGGATCTCGTGGATCGTGTTCCGCTCGTTGTAGACGGGGATCACCACCGAGAGGACCAGGTCGTCGGGGATCCGGTAGATCCCCCACTGGCGACAGACCGCCTCGCCGAAGGTCCGAAGCAACCACTCGGTACGGTCGCGTTCGTCGTCGAGGAAGGTCGGAGTCTGGGCCTCTTCGGTCATTGTGGACGTGGGAGGAACGGGAAGGGCGCCGAATTCCATGGTGATTTTCCTCCTTGTCGGGCCGTTCGCTCGAAGTCCTTTCGAGGCCGACCCTAACAAAGCCGGGTTTGCCGCAGCCGAAGATTATACGAATAAACCTGTCTCATTCCCAGAGAATCTGAAACCCAATTCAACGCCCCTCTGATAAGTTCACTTTGGGGCGGGAATGACGAACGTCAGCCGGATTTGGCCCTGGACGGGCGATGCGTCAGGGCGAAGAAGTACCATTTCAGGTAATGCGGGAGCCACTGCCTGAGCTTGAACCGCGACTCCCCGGCCGAGCGATCGCGCCAGGTCGAGGGGACCTCGGTGATCCGCCTCCCCCTGGCGAATGCCTTGGCCGTGATCTCGAGCGAGTACTCGAATCCCCCTTCGCTCTCGATCGGGGTCTCGAGCAGGACCTCGCGGCGATAGGCCCGGAAGGCGTTCGTGGCGTCGTGCGTCGGCAGGCCTGCGATCCAGTAGAGGCTCACCCCGGCCACGCGGGACATCAGCTTCTTGAGCTTCGGCCCGCCGATCTGCCGGCCCCCCTTCATGTATCGCGATGCGCAGACGATGTCATACCCCTGATTCGTGATCAGTTCCACCATTTTGGGGACGACGGCGACGTCATCCGAGAGGTCCGCCATCGTGACAATGACCACCTCGGCGGTCGTCGCGTTGATCCCGGCCCGGACGGCGTTCAGGACGCCCTTCCCCAGGTCGTTCTTGACGAGATGGACGAAGGGATACTGAGGCGCGAGTTCGCGGACGACGGGGACGGTGTTGTCCCCGTCGAAGTCGTAGACGACCAGGACGCGCTTGGGGATCTTGACGTTCGCGTAGATCTCGGCGAGGGCCCGCCCGATGTTGGCTCCCTCGTTGTAGACGGGCATCACGAAGTCGAGCGGGGCGGGCTGGTCGGTTCCTGCCGGCGTCTGGGTCGTCGCGTGACCAGGAGCATCTGCTTGCCCAGGAGCCACTGCGCCGGTCTGAGGGCCAGGTACAGGCGGATCAATGGGAGCCATTGGGGATACCAGCTCTTGGTGGTGTAAGGAAGGAAGCGCGAGCGGCACTCGAGGATCTCGAACCCCGACATCTTGCACGCCTCGACCATCCCCTTCTCGGTCAGGGGCAGGGTGTGGTCGACGTAGTCCCAGAAGGCGCCCCCGACCCAGCGCACGTTCGGTTGCATGATGATCAGGCGACCGCCCGGCTTGAGGATCTGGCGGATCGCCTGGAGCACTTCGAGCAGGGTGTCGGGCCCGCGGAAGTGCTCGAAGACGTTGCTGGCGAAGGCGAGGTCCACGCTCTCTGGCGCGATCACGTCCCCCATCCGCTCAAGCGTGAGGGTGAAGACCTCGACCCCGGCATCGGCGGTCCGCACCGTGTCGGGGTTGAGGTCGACCGCGATCCTCCGACGGGCCTCGACCTGGTTGATGAAGTCGCAATAGCCCGCGCCGACGTCCAGGACCGTGCCATCCGCCGGGATGTAGCGCCGGAAGAACGACCGGTAGAGGGTCTTCCAGAGCCGGGCCTTCGCCCGACGTTCCCCTTCCGAGAATCGAGCGGCGTAGATCCGGTCGAGGGCGCTGTCGATCCGAGTAGGTGTCACGCGCGGGGCGACTCCAGGAGGACGGACGGTTCAGATCAGATCCCCCCCACCTCGATCTGGGCCTTGATCCAGGGGATGATCTCGTCGAGCGCCTCGGAGAGAGAGGTCTTCGCCTCGAAATTCAGGAGCTTTCGGGCTTTCTCAACCGCGGGGATCCGTTTCTGCACATCATAAGTGAACGGGGCGTCGGAGACATAGCGGAGCGGTACGTCGCCGTGGACTTTCTTCCAGATCAGTTCCGCCAGTTCCAGGACCGTCGTCGACACCTCGGTCGAGAGGTTGAAGTCCTCATTCTTCGCCGCGGGCGACTCGACGGCCAGGCGGATCCCGTGGGCCAGGTCCCCGCCGTACGTGTAGCAGCGGACCTGCTGCCCGCTGCCGAGGATGTGCAGCGGATCCTGCCCCTTGAGGATCTTCTGCGCGAGGTCGGGGACCACGTGGCTCATAGCGAGCTTGATGTTGCCCGAGAGCACCTCGGTGTCGGAGAGGGCCCGCTTCTCCCCCACGCCGATGCAGTTGAACGGCCGGACGATCGTATACGGCAGCTTGTACTGCTCCCAGGCCCCTTGCGCGAAATACTCGGTCGCGAGCTTCTGGAACCCGTAGGTCGACTGCGGCGGCGGGCAGAGCCTCTGCTCCCCCTCGGCCGACGGATAGGTCGTCGTACTCTCATAGACCATCGACGACGAGACGACCGTGATCTTCTGGAGCTTCGCCGACTTGTGGGCCCAGATCGCGGCGTCGAATGAGGAGGCCGTGATCCGCTCATTCTCGGCGATCAGGTCATAGGCGAGTTCGTGGAAGAGGGAGATCCCGCCAATGATCGCCGCACCCGCGACGAAGTGGTCGCAGTCGGCGAGCAGTTCCTTCATCAAGGCGACGTCCTTGACGTCCCCTTTGACGCCGCGGAACCGCGGGTTCTTATCGTAGGCCCGCTCGAGCGGGCCGTATTTCGTGAAGTTGTCGAGCCCCACCACCTCGTGGCCCGCATTCAACAACTCTTCCACCAAGTAGCCGGCGATGAAGCCGGCGGAGCCGGTCACGAGGGTCTTCACGTGAGGTGCGTCCCTTTCCCGAAGGTGTTCCAGATGTCGATCACGGGCTTGGAGTCGGGGAACTTCAAGTCGCGATATTCTCGGTGCGGCGCGCACAATATCAAGAGATCCGAGCGCTCGATCGCCTCGTCGAGCGTCACGAAATGCGGATCTTGAATATAAACATCAGTACACAACACATCGCCGGCCTCGTATTCGAGGACCTTGCGAAGCTTGTACGAGAGCGACTCACGCGGGTCGTCGCTGTCGGCCTTGAAGGCCATGCCGAGAAGGCCCACGGTCATCTCGCCCAGGGGATACTTGCCCTTGATATGGCGGACGATGAAGTTGGGGAGCCCTTCGTTGATCAGCATCGCCGCCGTGCCGAGCGCGAAGTTATTATTATTGGCGGCGGCGAGCTGCATCGTGTCCTTGAATAAGCAGGGGCCGGCGGCGAGCCCACTCTTCGGCAAGCCGGCCATCCGGGGATAGTCCCGCGTGAGGGCCTCATAGATTTCGTAGAAGTCGATCCCGTAGTCGGTTGCGATCATGAAGAACTGATTGGCCGTCGCGAACTGGATATAGCGCCAGACGTTCGCGAAGATCTTGGTCAGCTCCGCCCCCAAGGGCTCCATGTGCAGGATCGACTTGGCGATCTTGCCGAAGAGCTCCGAGGCCATCTCGACCGCCTTGGCATCGGTGCCGGAGACGATCTGAGGCAGCTCGGTCAGCTCCTCCATCGCCTTGCCTTCGGCGACGCGCTCGGGGCAGAAGGCGACGTGGACGTCACGCCCGAGCGACGCGATCAGCTCGTCGACCTTCATCGTCGTGCCGGGATAGACCGTGCTTCGGAGCACGATGCACTGGCCGTCGCGTAGATACGGCAGGATCCCCTGGAAGAAGCGACGGATCGTGTTGAACTTCGGGTTCAGGTGCTCGTCGACCGGGGTTCCGATCACCACGACGACGAACTGCGACCGGCTGACGAGTTGCGGGTCGTTCGCAACGTGCAGGGAGCGCCCGATGACCTCGCGGAGGATCGGCTCGGCCCCCTTCTCGAGGAAGGGCATGTTGCCCGCCTTAACCTTGGCGACCGAATCATCATTCACGTCATAGATACTGACCTTGAGCCCGCGCGAGGCGAAAGTGATCGCAAGCGGCAGGCCCACGTGGCCGCACCCGCCTACGACGCAGACGTCATACTCGAATTGACTCACGATAACACTCCTCCATGCCAGGGGATCCGTCCACGGCTCGGGGTCTCTTGCTCTCGATGGCCCACGTTCGCGAGGGCGGAATCCGCTCCCCTCGCGTCTCAGCCCGCCCGAGAACACGCCGCCGCTCCCCTTGATTGGCACCCCAGTCATCGTCCCGGATGATTACGCAAAAAGCCGCGCATGTCGTCGAATCGAGATCCGATTATTGGGGGGGAAAGGCCGCCTGACACGAGGTTGTACGGATCATCCCGACAGGGACGCGAGGATCAACGGCGAGGGCTGCACCTCCCGCGATCGGCACGTCCGGCGGCTTTCCTCCGTCGTCACGAAGGGATGCGCCCGGGACGACACCTCGCCACGTCCCGGCCCCAATCCCCGCGTCCGACCGGGCTGGTTGCCGCCCGGATCTTCAAAGCTGTGCGACGATAGCTTTCGGTTCAACCTACTGTCAAGAAACCTTCAGTGCGTCCGGGGAATATCTCATCTTAATATTCACAAAAACTCAAAACTAAACATTGATTGGCGGCATTCGGCAATTCCCCAAGAATGTACCAATCTCGGGCACACGTCTTCCCTTTTCGAAGACTTTACGCGAGGATAGATGCTTGTCTGGACTGGTGGATTCCCCCTGGCACGAATCGGACGATGTAATTAAGTCCGGCGTCAACAAGGCTCGGAAGGCTAGGGGCTGTCGGAAACGATATCCGCTTGGCTCGAAACGGCTGATGCGCGAAGGCCTTGCGCCTCGGCTGCTATCCCGAGTCAGATGTTCACGTTAACGCGAGGGCGAAGCCGGCCCCGTCGAAACCGAGAGGAGGCGCCGTGGGCAGCAAATTCTCCGTGGAGGTCGTGTTCGAAGTGCCGACTGCGGCATGGATCAATGAGGCTCGCAAGGGGAACCTCGAGGCACTCGGATTCGCCTTCGAGAAGTACCGCGCCGAGATCACCCAGGCGGCGGCGAGCTTGCTGGCGGAGAACCTCCGCGTGAAGGTCGACGTCGGGGACCTCGTCCAGGAGACGTACCTCGAGGCCTACCGCGACTTCAGCCAGTTCGACGGCAAGACGGGCGCCGAGTGGAAAGCCTGGCTCAAGAAAATCTTGCAGAACAACATCAAGGAGATCGCGAGGCGCTACGAGACCAGGAAGCGCGACAGGAAACGCGAGGTCCCCATCCCGTCGAAAGGAGACGGGGATATCGCGGCCGACGCCACGTCGCCCAGCGGCCTGGCCATGCGCAAGGAGCGGAGCGAAGCCATTCGTCAAGCCCTGGAACGACTCCCGGAACGCGATCGCCTGGTGATCTACTTGAGGTCCTACGATCAGTGCACGTTCGAGGTCATGGGAGGTCGGCTCGGTTGCTCGGCGGTCGCCGCGAGGAACCGCTGGGTGAGCGCCGTCGAGCGCCTTTGGCGTGAGTTGGGGATCTCCTCGGATGGCCCGATGAACGGGATGAGCCAAGCCATTCGATCCGCGGAATGAGGCCGACAGGCGCCGGGCGAGATACGGCTCAGCGTGCCGTCTTCTTCTGGGCCTGCGACGTCGACGTCGAGAGCGGCCTGGACTTTGGCTGATAAATGAGGAACGGGCGATAGTTCGGGTTGGGCAATCCATTGCCCTTCCCGAGCGCCATCGATGGAGCCTTGGCCTTCGGCTTCGCCACCGAGGGACCGGGCCTCGCGCCGGCGGCCCCGCCCCGGGCGTCCTTGGGCTTCGGCTGGAAATACATGTAGGAGTAGGCCTTCGGAGACTTGAAGGCCTCTTTCTCGGCCGACTGGGTGCCCACGTTCCCTGATTTCAGGGGCTCGACGAGCCCGGGCAGCGGCTTGACCGGGGCGATGGACGCCACGGCCTTCTTCGGCATGAAGAAGAGGTAAGAGCTACCCCGGGTGGGCTTGGCGACGGTCAGCGTCACCGCAGTCGGGGCTGGGGCCGGCTTCGAAGTGGCGGGCCCGGGGCGAGGAGCAGTCGTCGCCCCTCCATCGGGCTCACCCCAACTCCCGGAGGAGCCGCTCCAGTCCTGGTTGGACCTGGCAGCGACCTTTCGCACGCCGGCCTGGGCCGACGCGGAATCGGGGTGCGAGAGGACGAGCACGAACGCGGCCAGGCACCCAAGGGCCATGAGACCGGACGAGGCGGACCGAGCAGCGCAAAACCCCGAGACTCGAGCGGCCTTGGGCCGTCCCATGGATTCCTCCTTGAAGTTCCCCTCGCGAACCGCCCCCGGATCCCTCAGCGACGAGAGCCCGGGTAGCCTGAGGCGAGAGGGACTCCTGCCCTCCCGTTAGTATCGAATCTGAACACGCGTTGGGTTCGCCAACCCAGGCGACGATCCCCGGCGGGGGATCGCGCGATCCATAGCGGGCGGCTCGAACTTACCGGGACTTACCGGAAAGACGACCGGGCGGCACCGTCGCGGTGCCGAAGGTCGCGGAGACCGGAGGGCCGTGCTGTAAATGATCGGACTTGTCGTCGTCGCAAGTTGAGGACACTGGCCGAGGAAGGGCCATCGGGCCCTTGCGGCCATGCCAACCGGCCGCCAATATCCGCACGATCGCCCAAGTCCCCGCGAGACAGGACCTCGGCAGCAAGACATCAGACGCCCGCCCATGTGAACCCTTGAGGCTTATGGCGATCTTGCAATGGCATCTTCCCGGGCGCGGACCGATCGCTTTCGTCACTTTCGTGCGACGTTGGCAACTGTCGGTCGGCCTCGTTATCCTGGGCCGAGGTGGTTGCGTCGGAAGTTTGGAAGTGGATCCGCCTCTCGGACATCGTTGACGAGGGAGAGCCCGCCATGACGAAGCCCACGACCGAGCCGTTCGACCCCAGCCAGGTCCTCGCCCTGGCCTCCGCGGTGGTGAAGGCCGACCGGTTCCCCTACCTCGCCACGATCGACGGCGACCAGCCCCGGCTCCGGCCCGTCTCCCCCGTCCGGACCGACGGTTTCACCATCTACGTGGCCAACCTTCGGGGCTATCACAAGACCCAGGAGATCGAGGCCAATCCCAACGTCGAGCTCGGCTACCTCGACGAGAACCACGACCAGGTCCGCATCACGGGGGTCGCGGAGGTCGTCGCCGACCAGGCCCTCCTGCGGGAGATCTGGGACGGCAACCCCCTGCTCCGCCAGTACCTCGGCACGATCGACAACCCCGCGCTCGTCCTCTATCGGATCCGCCCGGTCCGCGTACGATACATGAAGGAATGGGCCCTCGACTATCACGAGGTGCCGTTCGAAACGTGAGCCGTCGTCATCGGTCGCCCGGCTGCTTCGCCGGGAGTTGCTCGGCCCGATCGGCGAGATGGGGCGCGAGCCAGAGGAAGACTTCCTCGGGGCGATCTTTGGGGTTGATGGATCGCGAGCTTAGGGCGGAGCCATCCTCCGAGAACTTGAGGGTACAGACGAGGTTGGTGTGCCCTTCAAGGGTCATCAGCTCCTGCCCCGTCGTGACCGACCAGATCTTGATCTTGTTGTCGGAACTCCCCGACGCCAGGATGAGGTTATCGGGCGAGAAGGCAAGGGCGGTGACGTTTCCCTCATGCCCGACCAGATCCTCGACGGCCGGCTGGAGGGTCTCCATATTCCAAATTTTTATGATCTTATCATATCCTCCCGTGGCCGCCGTGAGACCGTCGGGCGAGAGGGCCAGCGCATTAACCGCCGCGGGGGTCGGCCGATGGCCGGTGTCATCCGTCCGCTGGATCGTGTCCGTGGCCAGATCCCAGCGCGCCACACGCCCAAACTCGTGGAAGAACACGAACTTGCCATCGCGGTTGGTCGCGGTGAGCCCCGGCCTGGCGTTTGGCGACTTCCGCAATCGATCGGCCCTGGGATCCCATAAATAGAACCCCTCCAGGGGTTGCGCCAGGGCGATCCATCGCAGGTCCGGTGGGGCGGCGATCGTGGTCAGTGCTCCGGTGATCCCCTTCTCTTCCTGGGACAGGCGATGCACCATCCTGGGCGGATCATCCTTGAGGTCCCAGGCGCATAAGACGCGGCTCGAGTCGAGGACGGCGAGATATCGGCCGTCGGGCGTCAGGAGCGGAGCGACGCTCGGCCCCGGGGCGGGCAGCATGTGCGTCTTGAGCAACTTGCCCGACTCTCGACTCCAGAATGCAAGGGTCCCGTCATCGCGGTTGAGTGTCACGACATCTCCCTGAGCCGAGAAACCCAGGAGGAGCGAGACCATCGTCGGCTTGTCGAGCACGACCCGGTCGCTCGGCTTGGTGAGGTCCCAGACCTGGATCCTGCCTTGGATATTGCCCGTGGCGAGTTGGTTACCGTCGGGCGAGAATGCGATGCTCCAGGCCTTCCAGTACTCGGACTGGAAGTCGACGAGTTGGACCGATTGGCCCAGGTCCCAGACCCGGATCGTGCCATCGCTGCCGACCGACGCCAACCGCTTGTCATCCGGAGAGAAGGAGACGCTCAGGGCTTCCTCGGCGTGGCCGGGAAGTTCGACCTTGCAAGTTCCCTGCTCGACATCCCAGAGCCGGATCACGCCATTCAGATGGGCCGTGGCCAGGATCTTCCCGTCGTGGCTGAAGGAGGACGACTGGAAGGCCTGCGGATGCTCGGCATTGATCCCGGGAGGCCCGGGGACGAGGGGAGGAGCCTTCCCTCCCTTGGGCGTGGCGACGAGGCGAAGCACCGGTTGTTGCGACGCGATCTCCAGGACGGCGCCGGCGGACGATGGGGAGGCCACCACGACGTACCTGCCGTCCGGCGAGACCGCGAGTCCGGCGATGTTTCTGTCTCCATCCTGAAACTCGGATTCAACCTTCCCTGTCTCAAGGTTCCAGACCTGGATCAAGCCGTTGTTGCGGCCCGTGATCAGATGCTTGCCATCCGGAAGGTAGCTGACGGAAACGAACGACCTACGGTCGCCAGGGCCATTCGGGTCTCTCGGGCCTCGATCTTTCGGCTCGAAGAGTTCCGCCTTCAGTTCGGCATCCGCCACGTTCCAGACCTTAATGACCCGGTCGTCCCCGACGGTCACGAGCGTCTTCTCGTCGGCAGATAGGCTCAGATCGTTGGCGTCGCCCTGGTGGGCTTCGATGGAATGGAGGCGAGTCCCGGTGTCCAGATCCCAGATGCGACAGGTGCCCCCGGCGCCGCACGAGACGAGCCTCTTGCCATCGGAGAAGTAGCGGACGCGGTAGATGATCCCCTCATTTGCCGGGATCTCGCGCACCAGGGTGCGAGGGTTGCAGCGTTCCCAGAGGTAATACCAGGGGAAGTTGCGGAGGTCGTCCGGGCCTTTCGCCTCCTTGTAGGGCGAGAGCAACTCCTTGGCCTGCGTCACCTCGAATCGCTTCAGGTACTGGGCGGCCCGCTTGATGTTCGCCTCGTACTTGATGATCCTTTCCCTCAAGCCCACATGGCGAGAACGCCACAGTCCGATCAGGGGGAAGGTCAAGAGGCTCGCGACCAAGATGGCAAGCGGACCGGCCCACATCAGCGTGCGCCGGTTGCGGCTCTCCCAACGGGTGGCGCGTTTGGCGAGGCTCGGGCCGCGGCCGTGGATCGGCAGCCCCTCGAGGAAGCAGCGCAAGTCGATGGCCAGTTCGGTCGCCGACTGGTAGCGATCCTCCATCTCCTTGGCCATCGCCTTGTGGACGATCTTCGCCAGGTCGGGGGGTATATCCGGGTCGACGCGGCGCAGGGCCGTCGGTTCCTCATGGATGATCCGGCGTGTCAGGTCACCGCGCTCCTGGGCGTCGAACATGTGGCGGAGGAGCAGCAACTCGTACAGGGTGACGCCCAGGGAATAGACGTCACCAAGTTCGTTGCTGGAATCCTGGCCGAGCACGCGTTCCGGGCTCATGTAGCGCATGGTGCCCGGCATCTCCTGGGTCCTCGTCAGGTCGCCGCCATCCTTGAGGCGGGCGAGCCCGAAGTCGGAGACCCAGAGGTTCCTGTTCTGGTCGAGCAGCAAGTTGGCCGGCTTGATGTCTCGATGCAGAATCCCTTGCGAGTGCGAGTGCGCGAGGGCCTCGGCCGCGTGGAGCCCCATGGTGGCCACGAGCCTGAAAAACTCCGACCGTTCGTCGGGGGAGGGCGAAGGCCGCCCCGACTTCTTCGCCTCGTCCCGCTCCTCACGCCTCTCCTTGATCCACTGGGCGAGGGTCGGCCCCTCGACCAACTGCATCGTGAAGAAGTGGATGCCCCGCTCGGAGCCGACGGTGTGGATGGGGACGATGTTCTGGTGCTTGAGTCTCGCCGCGGCTTCTGCCTCGGTCTTGAACCGCTTGAGATTCTTCGGGTCGAGCGCCGAGACGATGGGGAGGGCCTTGAGCGCCACGCGACGATTCAGGGAGATCTGCTCCGCCTCGTAGACGACCCCCATTCCACCGCGGCCGAGCTGCCGGAGGATCAGGAAGTCGCCCAGTCGGGTCGGCGTCACCTGCTGGGGATCGTCGGCGCCGCCGGGCGTGCCGTCGAGGTGCTCGGCGATGTCGAGGACTTCGAGGCAGAGCCTGAGTTTGTCCGCGATCCTGGGATGCCTTGCGTACCACTCCTCGGGATCGGGAGATTCGCCGGCGCGCACGGACGCGAGGAACTCGTCGTAGACCCTCACGAGGAGGGAGGCTTCGGCGTCCCTTTCTAACGACTCGTAATCAACTTCGGTCCGCTCGCCGGATTCGTGCGATGAGATGACGGGTAAATCATGCTCCGTCGAATCCGACAAACCATGCGTTTCGGAATTCACAACGTCCTCTCAAGCACGAAATCGCCCCGCGACGATCACTTCGATTTCATCAGCCCAGCTCGCGCCATATCCTTCGATATATCGACCGTCGGATCGGCCCCGAGGCGGCCGGGGGCCTTGATTGCGTTGACGACCCGAAGGAAATTGGATCGGGCTATGCTCCTCGATCATTCATCGCCGTTCGGACATTGCTCAATCCCTTCTTAGGAAGGGGGTCGAATTCCATGATTACCTCGCCCTGTCATCATCAAACTTAAGTTCCTCGACGGCGCGAAATCTTGACTCGAACAGGCAGGATTGAAGGCTGGTGCAGCGAGATAAGTCGGCGAAACATGGTCGACGCTCGCAATCGAGGGCGATGGCATCCCGATTCGCGATGGGACCGCAACCGACGTCATCTAGCAAATAGTTCTACCCGAGTTACACGGGCGAGTGCATGTCCTAATTTAGCAGGAGTA
Organism: Singulisphaera chitinilytica; assembly: GCF_049331405.1. Classification (NCBI taxonomy): domain Bacteria; kingdom Pseudomonadati; phylum Planctomycetota; class Planctomycetia; order Isosphaerales; family Isosphaeraceae; genus Singulisphaera; species Singulisphaera chitinilytica. The sequence goes on along the minus strand of NZ_CP186274.1, from coordinate 860,498 downwards.
TCGAGAAGGGGAGTCCGAATTCCGGGTCCTCGACGACCATTCTACGACCGTTGCCGCAATTCGTGAATATTTTGACGCCAACATGCTGGACGAAGGCATCAAACCATGAGCTATGCCTGCGGTCGGCATAAGCTCGGGTAAGCAACTAATCTCATAAAGATTAGGGCGGCGAATTGCTCGCCGGAGAAGTCTCGTCGGGCGAGGGCGGCTCAGGCCAGGAGGGCCGGCACGACACGAGCCCCGGTCACCCCGGCATCCGTAAGGCTATCATCCCGGCCTTCGTGCGGATAGGTGAGCCGATGGTGGTCGAGCCCTAGGGCGTGGAGCAAGGTCGCCTGAAGGTCATAGACCGTCACGACGTCGGACACGGAGCTGTATCCAAATTCGTCGGTAGCTCCATGTGTATACCCCGCCTTGAAGCCCCCTCCCGCGAGCCAGAGCGAGAAGGCATGGCGGTTGTGGTCGCGGCCGTCCGACCCCTGGGAGACGGGGAGGCGCCCGAACTCGCCGGTCCAGAGCACGATCGTGGAATCAAGCATTCCTCGCTGTTTGAGATCCGTCACGAGTGCCGCGCTCGGCCCGTCCGTCTGGGCGCAGAGTTCCTTGAGCTTCTCGGCGTTGTTGCTGTGCGTGTCCCAAGGCTGGCCGCTCAGGAAGAGTTGCACGAAGCGGACCCCGCGTTCGATCAACCTCCGGGCCAGCAGGCAACGCGACCCGTACTCTTTCGTGGCCGGGTTGTCGAGCCCATAGAGCCGGCGGATATGAGCCGGCTCCGACTCGAGGTTCAGCGCCTCGGGCACGGCGGTTTGCATGCGGGCGGCGGTCTCGAAGTTGGCGATCCGGGCGCTTAGTTCCGTGCCCGAAGGATGCCGGCGGCGATGCTCCCCGTTCAGCTCGCGGAGGAAGTCGAGTTGGTTCTTCCGGGCCGAGGCGCTGACCCCCTCGGGCATCGCCAGGTTGAGGACGGGGGACGGCCCCGACCGGAACGGAGTCCCCTGATAGATGGCGGGCAGCCAGCCGCTCGACCAGTTGCGAACGCCATCGACGGGGAGGCCGCCGGGGTCGGCGAGGACGACGTACGCGGGCAAGTCCTGGCTCTCGGAGCCGAGGCCGTAGATCACCCACGAGCCCCAGGTCGGACGCCCCGCGAGGATCTTCCCCGTGTGGATCAGGCGCAGGGCCGCCTCGTGGTCGACCGAATCGGTCTTCATCGAGCGGATCAGTGTGATGTCATCGACGATCCCAGCCGTGTGCGGCAGGAGCTCGGAGAGGGACGTCCCCGCCTGCCCGTGCTGCGCGAACTTGAACGGGGAGGCGAGCACATTCCCCTTCTGCTTGTCGAAGTGGACCTCGAGCGAGCCGGGATAGGGCTGGCCGTGGCGTTTGGTCAGTTCCGGCTTCTGGTCGAAGAGGTCGACCTGGCTAGGCCCGCCGTGCTGGAAGAGGCAGATGACGGATTTGGCCTGAGGCTCCGGCCGTATCAGGGGCGACGCCGAGGCGCGGCGGAGGTCGGCGTCGAGGAGATGGGCCAGCGCCAGCGAGCCGAGGGCCCCGGCCGAGCGACCCAGGAATGCGCGGCGGTTGAAAGCGAACTCGCGATCTTCCAACATTGGGCCCGTTCCCTCGACGACCACCGACAGGGTAAAGAGACGACGTCCAATCCAGTCGCGGCACTCAATCTACGTACAAGAACGGATTGCTCGCCAAGAGCATCTGGCAGAAATCGGACCAGGCGAGTCGCTCCCCCTCATCGGCGGGACGACCGGCATATTGCGCCGGCTGGCTGGCGAGGAAGCGCAGGGCCGCGGCCCACTCGACCTCGTCGGGGGGTCGCCCCACCGTCAAGCGGAAGGTCCGATCGATGCGGGCCCCGGCATCCTGGCCGACCTCGTCGCGGACGCGCCGGGCGAGCGCACTGGCGCGAGTCGCAACGAATTCGGAGTTCAGCAAATTCAAGGACTGGAGCGGTATAGTCGAGGTCGACCGCTTGGGGCAGCCCGCGACGATCGAGGGGGCGTCGAAGACCTCGAGCATGCTCAACACTTGCGTCCTGCGTTGCTGGAGGTAGACCGAGCGGCGATGCGCCCCGGGCGTCGATTCCGTCACGACCACCTCGCCATCTCCTTGCCGCTGGCTCGGCACGAACGGACCGCCGCGAGCGGGGTCGAGTTCCCCGCTGACGGCGAGCATGGCGTCACGCACCTGCTCCGCGTCGAGCCGGAGCAGCGGGAAGCGCGAGAGCAGGCGATCGTCGGGGTCGGCCTTCTCGGCGGCCTCGTCTTGAGGGACTCCCGACTGACGGTAAACCGCCGAGCTCACGATCAGGCGCTGGATCGACTTGAGCTTCCAGCCGCTGCGGATCAGCTCATCGGCCAGGAACTCGAGCAGTTCGGGATGCGAGGGGGGCGAGCCGCTGTAGCCGAAGTTCTCGGAGGTCGCCACCAGGCCGACGCCGAAGTGTTGTTGCCAGATCCGGTTGACCATAATCCGGGCGATGAGCATCGAGGGCCTCGAGCCGCCTCGGGTGAACCAGTTGGCCAGGGCCAGGCGACGCCCGGTGCTCTCGGCCCCTTCGAAGGGTGGCTTGGCCTCGAATGGATTGTCCGCGTCGGAGAGGATCGCGACCCCCGACGGCTCGACCTTGGCCCCGAACTTCCCGTAGTCGCCCCTCGTGAGAATGTGGGACTCCGGGGGATTCGGGACCTGATCCGTCACCCAGGCAATCCGCCCCGGGTTCGGCGTGCGCCTGGCCGTAACCTTCGCGACCGCCGCCTCTTGGTCCTTCCTCGCCTCTTCGAGCCGGGCATTCAGTGCCTTCCTCGCGGGGGCGTCGACCTTGGGGTCGCTGGCGTTGATGGTGACGTCGTCGACGACGAAGCTCCGCCCGCAGCAATACTCGAAGCCGAACCCGCCGTCGGGGAGATCCTTCGACGCGAGGGTGATTGCCGGCCCTTCCGACTCGCCTTCGACGATGTGGTCGAGCCGGAATTTCCCATTGCCAACGTTCGTGACGCGGACCCCGTAATGCCGCCCTGGGGTGTACTTCGCCGAGCCGAGGATGCCCACCTGCTTGGCGTCGGGCCCCGGGTATCCCTTGTTGATCGCGGCGCCGCCGTCGGGGTTGCCGTCGAAGAGGAGGTTCCCCGCCCTGGTCGACTTGCTGCCATCGTGGGCGGCGATGTAATAGCCGATGCGCTGGGCGGGCGTGCCCTTGGGGTCGAGACGGTCGGAGACGAGGCGGAAGGTCGCCTCGATCCAACTCCCCTCCCCTTCGGGCGTCCAGTCGAATGACTGCGAGGTCGTCAGGCGGCGGGCGCTCTCGGAGCCGACCTCAATGATGCAGAGCTTGCCCTCGCGGGCCAGGGCGCCCGGCGGCGTCTCGGAGTCGACCTGGATCGGCCCGGTCCCCGCCAGGGCCAGGGATTGCCAGCGAGGGGCGAGCCGCTCGTCGAAGCCGTCGCGGAAGAGGTCGACGCCGGGCTCTCGCAATGCCAGGCGTTTGGCCCGATGCTCGGCCTCGACGGCCGCGATCTGGGCGTCGATCTCCTTCTGCTCGGCCTCCCAGCGCTGAAGTTGATCGCCGGGGGCGGCGACCACGACCCGCTCGGCCGGCTTCTTCCAGCGATCCGGCTGGTCGACCGGGAGGGCGGCGCGGAGCACGGCCTGGAGGCTGTAATAGTCGCGCTGGGTGACGGGCTCGAATTTGTGGTCGTGACAGCGGGCGCATTGCAGCGTGAGCCCGAAGAGGGAGCTGCCCAGGATCTGCACGGTCCCCTCGAGCACCGCGTAACGATCGGCGCGGACCTCGTCGGGATTGCCGTCGCTCTCGCCGGTGCCGTCCTGGCTGTTCCGGAGGAAGTGAGTCGCCACGAGCTGCTCGACCATCGTCGGCGTCACCTCGGCCCCCGGCCGATAGCCGGAGACCTCGTCGCCGGCGATCTGCTCGCGGACGAACTGATCAAAAGGCTTGTCGTCGTTGATGGCTCGAATCACGTAGTCGCGATACCGCCAGGCGAGCGCACGCTCGCTGTCGGCATTGAAGTAGCCGTTGGAGTCGGCATAGCCGGCGACGTCGAGCCAGTATTTCCCCCAGCGCTCGCCGTAGGCGGGCGATCCCAGCAGGCGCTCGACCAGGCGGTCGTAGGCGTCGGGGGCGGGGTCGGCCTCGAAGGCGGCGACCTGCTCTGGGGTCGGCGGCAGGCCGGTGAGTCCGAAGCTGAGGCGGCGGATCAGGGTCGCGCGACTGGCCCCGGCCGCGGGCTTCAATCCGGCCTCATCGAGACGGGCCGCGATGAAGTGATCCACCGGAGTCTTCGCCGAAGTCCCCTCCGGCAAGGCCGGCACCTCCGGCCGCTTGAGCGGGGCGAAGGCCCAATGCTCGACCTTCTCACCGATCTCGGCCGATGACCTCGGCAAGCCCGGCGCACCGGCCTCGATCCAGCGCCGGAGCCGGGCTTTCTCGTCGTCGGAGAGGGGATCCTTGGGAGGCATCTCGCCGCTCGAGACCTGCTCCCAGAGCGGGCTCTCGTCGAGCTTACCGGGGATGACGGCCGGCCCCGACTCCCCTCCCCGGGCCATGCCCGCCGGCGTCGCCAGGCTCAGGCCGGCCTTATGCTCGCCAGGCCCGTGACACTTGACGCAACGCGCCTTCAGCAGGGGCATGACCTCGTTCGCGAGGCTCGCCGATCGGGGCTCCGCCCCCTGGCCGCGGGATGCGCTCGAGGCCAGGCCGGACGCCAACAGCCCGAACCACAAACCCCAGCATGTGATCAATCGATGGCGCCGCCATCTCCGGCTTTTTTCGATGCCATTCACCATAAATTGACCGGCGACTGCCGCCCCTTTCGACTATTGGGAGAGGCGATTTGTTTCACGCTGGTTCAACATACCGCGATGATACGCGATCTCCGCGAGACATTCCAAACCTCGTCGATGGCCGACCGCGGGTTTCGAAATCGCGCAATATCCGGCAAGATTGCCGATTCGGCCTTAAATCGCTGCATTACTCAGATTGTGTGCATCGCTGATCTTGTGGAAATCCGTTGCATTAACAGCCGACTGTGAGGATTATAGGATTTCTGCGGGGGATCTCCCGGCGCATCATTCGGGGGATTTTTCGAGGCGAGACCTGCCGTTGAACTGCCAGGCGAACTTACTCTTGGATTCGCAGCTCGGACGACACGCACCAGAAAGGGAGAACGCTTAAATGGCGATCACGTCGCGCATTCAACCGTGGGGATTCCGACGTTCGGGCAAGGACCGTGACGGCCGCTTGCGACGAGGGGCGATCCGGCCGGTCGTGCAACTGCTCGAAGACCGCAGCCTCCTCGCCACCTTCACCGTGACGACGACGACCGACAACGACACCACCAACGGCGATACGGGGTCGCTCCGACAGGCGATCATCGACCTCAACAAGTCGACCGACGCTTCGAACACGATCAACTTCAATATCAACGCCTCGGGCGTCCAGTCGATCGCCCTCAAGGCCGACCTCCCCGAGATCAAGGTCCCGGTCCTCATCAACGGCTACTCCCAGCCCGGCTCGTCCCCCAACTCGTCGGCCATCGGCGACAATGCGATCCTGCTGATCGAGCTCAATGGCAGCGGGGCGACCAAGGTCGGCCTCAACATCAGCGCGGGCAGCTCCACGGTCCAGGGCCTGATCATCAACCGCTTCCCCGGCAACGGCATCGAGCTGCGGGGGAACGGCGGCAACACGATCATCGGCAACTTCATCGGCACGAATGCCGCCGGGACCGCCGCGCTGCCGAACGGCGGCTCGGGCATCTCGATCCTCGACTCCCCCACCAACACCATCGGTGGCGCGGTGTCGGCCAGCCGCAACATCATCTCGGGCAACGGCACGAACGGGATCCTGGTCGACCTGAACGACGCGAAGGCCTCGGCCCCGGCGACCGGCTCCAACTCCTCGTCGAACCTGATCCAGAACAACTACATCGGCCTGAACGCGTCGGCGACCGCCACGCTCAACAACAAGCTGGGCAACGGCGTCTTCATCAATAACTCCGCGGGCAACCAGGTCGTCGGCAACACGGTCTCGGGCAACAGCATCGGCGTCCAGATCGGCGGCACCTCGTCGACGAACAACGTCCTGGCTGGGAACTTCATCGGGACCGATCCCCTGGGTTCGGTCCCGCTGGGCAACCAGGTGGGCGTCAGCCTGGGGACGGGCGCCCACGGCAACCTGATCGGCGGGACGACGTCGACGGCCCGGAACATCATCTCCGGCAACGTGACGTCGGGCATCGCGATCTCCGACTCCAACCCGAACCTCACCGAGTTGAACATCATCCAGGGCAATTACATCGGCACGAAGGTCGATGGGATCAATGGCCTGGGCAACGGCGGCGACGGCATCCTGCTGGTGGCGAGCAAGCAGACGATCGGCGGCACGACGGCCGGGGCGCCCAACATCATCGCCTTCAACGGCGGGGCGGGCGTGAACGTCTCGACCGGCTCGGGCAATGCCATCGTCTCGAACTCGATCTTCGGCAACCACGTCGGCATCCTGCTCAGCTCCACCGGGAACGGCAACCAGGCGGCCCCCGCCCTGAACTCGATCACGAGCGTCAGCGGCAGCACCCTGGTCCGCGGGACGGTGACCAGCACGGCGAACACCCAGCTGACGATCCAGTTCTACGCCAACCCGAACCTCGACCCGGGCGGAAACGCCGAGGGCAAGACCCTGCTGGGCAGCTCGACGGTGACGACGAACAGCAGCGGCGTCGTCTCGTTCGCGATCCTGCTCCCGTCCTCCTTCCCGTTCGGCCAGTACGTCACCGCGACGGTCACCACGGTGCCGGGCAATAACACGTCGCCGTTCTCCCAGCCGCTGGTCGCGAGCGTGCATACCTCGGACGTCGGCGTCTACCTGCCCGCGTCCGACACCTTCGCCCTGGCCTTCCTGAACCCGAGCCCCTACTCGTCGTCCCCGTTCACGGGCCAGAGCGTCTTCCCGTACGGCGGCCACGTCGGCACGAATTATTCGATCCCGATCACCGGCGACTTCAACGGCGACGGCATCACCGACGTCGGCATCTACGTCCCCTCGACCGACACCTTCGCCATCGCCTACCTGAACAGCCAGGGGCAGATCAGCGCCCAGCGGATCTTCCAGTACGGGGCGCACGTCGGCAACAACTTCTCGGTGCCGGTGACGGGCGACTTCAACGGCGACGGCACGACCGATGTCGGCCTCTACGTCCCGACGACCGACACCTTCGCCCTGGCCTTCCTGAACCCGAGCCCCAGCTCTCCCAACCCGTTCATCGGCCAGAACGTCTTCCAGTATGGGGCGCACACCGGCACGAATTACCCGACGCCGATCACCGGCGACTTCAACGCCGATGGCGTCACCGACGTCGGCCTGTTCGTGCCCGCCAGCAGCACGTTCGCCCTGGCCTACCTCAACCCGACCCCCGTCGGCTCCGTCCCAATCCTGGCCCAGAGCGTCTTCGTCTACGGTAGCAACGCCAACGGCGTGAACTCGATCCCGGTGACGGGGGACTTCAACGCCGACGGCGTCACCGACGTCGGCATCTTCGCCCCGGCGATCGACACGTTCGCTCTGGCTTTCCTCAGCCCGAACCCGAGCGGCCCCTCGGTCTTCCTCGGCCAGAGCGTCTTCCGGTACGGGTCGCACACCGGCACCAACTACTCGGTCCCGATCACCGGCGACTTCAACGGCGACGCGACCACCGACGTCGGGATCTACGCCCCGACGACGAGCCTCTTCGCCCTGGCGTACCTCAACCCGAGGACGACCGGCTCCAACCCGTTCGTCGGGCAACGCGTCTTCGTCTATGGCACGAGCGTCGGCGGCGTCGCTTCCGTGCCGATCACCGGCGACTTCAACGGCTCCGGCGCCGGCACGATCGCGGCCAGCGTGAGCGCCCAGAGCATCGCGTCCGACAAGGCCCCCTCGACACCGACGACCGAGGCCATCCACGCCCAGTCCGTCACCACTCCGGCCCCCTCCTCGTCTCCCTCGTCGAAGATCAGCGCGAGGGCAATCATGGCGGACCTCACCAGCGCGAGGAAGGCCCGCCTCGGCACCCTCGTGGTGAACGGCCAGGCCACCCGCCGCTACGGCAGCCTCGTCCCGGTCTGACGCCAGCCAGAAATATCCGGCGAGAAAGCCAACCCTGCAAAGACCGACCCCGAGGGCCTCTTGGCCTTCGGGGTTTTTTGATGCCCCTCACGGAATAGAGGGCGATCGGCCGGTGTTGTGACTCAAGAGCGCGAGACGATCATGATCGGGAGTGCTACACCGAAGGGAGGTGGATCATGGCCGGATCGCTCGCGACACAGGCATCGCGAGGGCATCGTAACCCCGCCCTCCCCTTCGAGGGAGAATCCTTCCTTCGCGTGGTGGACGACCCTCGCACATGCACCCGGTGCCTCTCACTTCTTCTTCGCGGGGCGAAGATCGGTATCCACCTTTTCGCCGTCGCGAACCTCGCGGATACCGTCGAGCACGATCCGGTCTCCCACGCCGACCCCCTTCTTGATGACGAAGAGATCGTCGAGTTCGTTACTGACGGTGATCTCGCGTTGATGCGCCACTTCGTCCTTGTCGACGACGTAGACGTAACGCTTGTCGAGGATCTCGAAGGTGGCACGCTGGGGGACGACGACGGCGTCGGGTATCTTGTGGTGGATCAGGACGGTGCCGGTCTGACCGTGGCGCAGGACGCGATCGGGGTTCGGGAAATCGGCGCGGAAGGCGATGGCCCCGGTCGCGGCATCGAAATTGGCCTCGATCGCACCGATCTTGCCGTTCTGCGAGAACCTCGCCCCGTTCGCCAGCACCAGTTCGACCCGGTCCCCCTCGCGCTTTTCACGTTCGGCCATGTAATCGAGATACTGCCTCTCGGGCATCTTGAAATAGACCCAGATTGCGCCGTTGTCCGACAACTCCGTGAGGTTTTCCCCCTCCTTGACCAGGGCGCCGACCTGCTCGTTCAGGCTGCCGACGAGGCCGTCGAAGGGCGCGACGATTTTGCCGAAGTCGCCCGCCGGTTTCGGCCTATTGGCAGGCGGTTCGATCTCGATCATCAAATCGCCCTCCTTCACCGCCTGGCCTTCCTTCACCTCGATCTTGCGGATGAACCCGTTCTCGAGTGCGCGGATGTTGATGTGGCGTTGGGCGTGAATCTGGGCGACATATTGCTGGACGACATCGGCATCCATCACGCGAGGGTTGGTGAGGATGATCTTGCGGCGAGCCCGGACTCCATCAACCCTGGAAGGCCCCGCCTCTTTCCCGTCGTCCCCGACTCGTCGCTCCTCGTCGCCCCTGGGGCTGATGAGGATGCTCGCGCCCGGCGCTTCGACGCGGATCGGCGTGTCCCCGATCATCTCGACGACCGCCACCTTGCGCGGAGGCTCATCCTTGCGGGAGACCAGGATGTGGTACGTCCAGTTCGCCGGCTCGACCCCCTTGGCCCCGCCGCCTGGATCCTTCGGCTGCGCGGTCCCCGGCTGGGCGAGAGCCACCGCACCGGCCGCGATCACGGCCACGACCCCTGCGGCCGTGGCCGCGAGTTTGATCTTGCGTAGCAGCATGGATATCAACACTCCTTCGGTCATGACGACGATCGATCTCGGGACGGCTCCCGCCGCCGTTGCATAAGCCACCGTCGACTCCGCCAGGGGCGTCGGCACGGCCGCACGAGCGGCATCGCCACCGGCCAGGGCCAGGGCGCAAGCCCCGGCGCCAGGCCTCGACGCTCGAGCCGCCCTCGCAACCGCTGCCGCCCCCGGGCGAGGCGGCTCTTGACCGTCCCGACCGCGCACCCCAGATGTTGCGCCGCTTGCTCGTGGGTCCGGCCCTCGAGGTCGCAGAGCACCACCGCCGTCCGGAAGCGGCCCGGCAGGCGGTCGACCTCCTCGTGGATGATCGTCTCGAGGTCGTGATTGGCCTGGTGCGGCGGTGTCGACGATGTGGCCCGGAGCGCGGCCGCCGCGAATTCGTGCGAACGACGCCTGATGGTCATCGATCGGTCGTGGATCGCCGCACGATAGGCCGCCTGATGCAGCCAGGGGGCCAGCGAGTCCCGGCCCCGGAGCGACCCGGCCTTGCGGGCCAGGGCCAGGAACGTCGCCTGGAAGGCGTCCTCCGTCGCGGCCTCGTCACGAAGCACGGACCGGCAAACCCTCAGGACGAAAGGCCCGTGACGAGCCACCAGTGCGGCAAAGGCCAGCTCCCTGGGCTCGCCGCGGCCTCCGGCAAACCGCTCGAGCAACTGGCCGTCGGAGAGCGAGCCGATCGCCCCCGCGTTGAGGAGCGCCCGCAGTTGCAAGAGCATGTCGCCGCTGTTCTTGACCCCCATGTGTCCTCGCTTCCCGGCCGGGCGTCCGCAAATCTCACGGGTAAACGCCGCGAGCGGCCTCGCGCGTTCCCGTTTTATTTCTCGGCCGACGATTTTTCATGAGATCAGAACGGACTTTCGCCTGCGAATCTCCACGTCGCAACGAATCCGGGCCGATTTCCAGGGCGACGCCCAGCTCCGACTTGCCAAGACCCTATGACAACTGTCTAATAACAGACAATTGTCTCGGACCATGCCAACTCGGGGACAGGGCTCATGTCGACGGATGAAACGGTGAAGTCCTCGGGCACGGATACGCTGCTCCGCGCGCTCCTGATCGCGGCCCTGGCCTTCGCGGCGCTCTGCGGGCTCCTGCTGTCGATCCTCTTCCCGCTGGTGGGCCTGATCCTTTTCGGGCTCGTCATGATGGTCGGGTCGGTGATCTACTCCTTGATCCGCTGGCGAGAGTCGCGACGTCAGTCGACGCTCTGGGCCCTCGCCCTGGCGGCCGAACAGGGGATCCCGCTGTCGGGGACGCTCGAAAGCCTGGCGGGCGACGACATCGGCGAGTATTCGCAGAAGCTCCGGCGCCTGGCGAGGCTGATGGATGCGGGGGCCCCGCTCCCCGATGCGATCAACCTGACGCCGGGGGTCTTACCGCGAGGGACCACGTTGTTCATCCGAGGAGGCTGGGAGGCCAACCGCCTGGCCCCCGCGCTCCGGGAGACGGCCGCGGGGGTCGCCCTCCGACGCCCGCTGCAATTCATGGTCGGGGCGAGGTTGTCCTACTTCCTGTTCCTCTTCGTCGCCATCCAGGTCATCAGCTGGTTCCTGCTCTACTTCATCATGCCGAAGTTCGAGGCAATCTTCTTCGACTTCGGGGTCGACCTGCCCGCGGTGACGGTGTTCGTGGTCCGCGCGAGCCATTTCGCCGCGTCCGCTCAGGGAGCCCCTTTCCTCCTACTGGCGATCGTCGCCGAGGCGTTCCTCCTGATGCTCGTCCCCCTGGCCCTGGCGCGGGGCTGGCAGGACGGCATCCCCATCCTGGATCGGTTCTTCCCGTCCAGGCATGGCGCGAAGATCCTCCGCTTCCTGGCCTGGGTCGTCGAGGCCGAACGGCCCCTTTCGGGCGGGGTCGCGTCGTTGGCCCGATACTACCCTTCGCGATGGGTCCGGGGCCGGCTCGAACTGGTCCTCGAGGACCTGGTGCGGGGCGTGCCCTGCTGGGAGGCGCTCGAGAAGCGGAAGCTGATCCGCCCCGCCGACCACACCTTGCTCGACTCGGCCGACCGCGTCGGGAACCTCGGCTGGGCGATGCGGCAGCTCGCCGACGCCAATGAGCGACGATTCGAATACCGCCTGCGGATCGGGCTCCACGCCGTCTCGGACGTCGTCGTGCTCGTCCTGGGGGGAGTCGCACTGCTCATGGCCGTGGCCTATTTCTCCCCGCTCGTCACCCTCCTCACGAAGCTCGGGGATATCCCCGTGAAATGACGCGCCGGGAGGCCCGACGGATTCGTGCCCGATCATATCCAGGGATGATCCCGTCAAAGCAAATCGGGCCGGTCTCGCGATGGCGAGCCCGGCCCGAAGGTTTTTGCCGATCCGACGGCCCGGGTCGACCGGGCCGGTGAGGAGGGCGTCTGGCGATCAGACGAACTTGGTGACGCCCGGCTTGGCGACGGGGACCTGCGGGGCCGCGCCCCAGGCATACTGGGCGGGGGCGAGGCTCTCCTTGGAGTTGAGGGCCTGCTCCCAGGTGATGACCTCGCCGGTGTAGGCGGCCATGCGTCCCATCAGGGCGAGCACGGTGCTCCAGGCGGCGTACTGGCCCCCCTGGATCGGCTTGGCCGCGCGGATCGAGGCGAAGAACTCGTCATGCTCGGTCTGATACATGTTGTTTTCGCTACCGCGATAGCGCCAGGCGTTCGGCCCGCTGATGCGCTTGCCGAAGATGTCGCACGTCCCCTTGGAGCCGAGGACGTAGTCCTTGGTCTGGTAGGCGGTGTCGCGCCAGTGCCGGCAGTTGTGGTAGCCGCGGACGTTGTTCGGGTACTCGTAGACGATCGAGAAGTGGTCGTAGATGTTGCCGTACTGCGGCTCGGTGCGGACCTGTCGGCCGCCGGAGCCCCAGCAGCGGACCGGCGGCTGGTCGCCGAGCACCCAGCCCATCGTGTCGATGCCGTGCACGGCCTGCTCGACGATGTGGTCGCCGCTGAGCCAGGTGTAGTAGTACCAGTTCTTCATCTGGTACTCCATGTCGCTGCTGACCTGCTCGCGGGTGGCCCGGGGCTCCCAGACGCCGCCCGAATTGTATGTGGTCTCGATGGCCACGATGTCGCCGATGGCCCCGTCCATCACGCGCTTGACGGTCTCGCGCCTCGGGTTGAAGTACCGCCAGCAGAGGCCCGAGACGACGGAGAGGTTCTTCTTCTTGGCGATCTCGCAAGACTCGAGGACCGAGCGGACGCCGGGGGCGTCGGTCGCGACCGGCTTCTCGACGAACATGTGGACGCCCTTCTCCACGGCGTAGGCCATGTGGATCGGGCGGAAGTGCGGGGTGCTGGTGAGCAGGACGACGTCGACCTGGTCGATGACGTTCTTGAAGGCGTCGAAGCCGACGAACTGCCGATCCTTGGGGACGTCGACCCGGCCCGAGACGGGGGACGACTTCAGCGTCGCGAGGCTGTCGTCGAGGCGATCCTGGAACGCGTCGGCCATCGCCACGAGCTTGACATTCTGGTCGGCCGAGAGGGCCTGCTCGGCCGCGCCGGTGCCACGTCCGCCGCAACCGACCAGGCCGACGCGGAGCGTGTCGCTCCCGGAGGCGGCGTGGGCGGTCGTCATCAGGGTCATCTGGGCCGCGGCAGCGGCGGCGGTCACGGTGGCGGCGGATTGCTTGACGAACGAGCGACGGCTGGGATGGGAGTCGCGCATAAGGGGCCTTTGCTCCGTGTGGGGCCATGGAGGCGGGGGCGAGCTGAGACGCTTCGGAATCGTCTCGATCGGCCTATTGTGCCAGGCGCAGTCCCGCCTGGCAATGTCTCCGTTATCACAGGCTTTCGCCGGGCAATCGCGACGCCCCGGCCAGAATCTTGAAACCGGCTCCGATTCGAGCGTCACTATCGGCGTGGTTCGATCACAGGCCGAGGAAATTCAGCGATGGCCAACGAACGGTTGGGGACCCTCTCGAAAGACCTGGAGACGCTCTTCGGCCCGGGGACGACCGAGCACATCGACGACGGCCGACTCCTCGAACTGTTCGCCTCGGACCGCGACCCCGTCGCCTTCGAGACCCTCGTCGAGCGCCACGGCCCGATGGTCCTGCGCGTCTGTAAGAGTTCGCTCTCAAACCAGCACGACGCCGAGGATGCTTTCCAGGCCACGTTCCTCGTCCTCGCCCGCAAGGCAGCATCGATCAGGAAGCGCGACTCCATCGCGAGTTGGCTCTTCGGCGTCGCCACGCGCGTCGCGGCCAGGGCCAGGGTCGACGCCGCCCGCCGGCGCAAGCACGAATCCCACGGCCTCGCGCGGAGGGCGGACGAGGTGCGTCACGACCTGCCATCCGACTTCGACCTCGGCGACATCCTCCGCGACGAGATCCGCCGCCTCCCCGACAAATACGGCGCCCCCGTCATCCTCTGCTACCTCGAAGGCCGCACCAGCGAGCAAGCCGCCCTGGATCTGCAATGGCCCGTGGGCACCGTCAAGGTTCGCCTTTCTCGGGCTCGTGACATCCTCAAGCGACGCCTCGGCCGCCGAGGCCTCGCCCTGCCCGCAGGCCTGCTCGCCGCCGGTTTATCCCCCCCATCGGCCTCGGCCGCACTGCCCCCGAGCCTCATCGGGAGCACCGTCCAATCGGCCTCGGCATTCATCGGGCACGCGGTCGCAGGTACGCACCTCAGCGTGCCCGCGATCACTCTGGCCGAAGGAATACTCACGCCAATGACCATCGCTCGTCTATCGACACTCGCAGTGATCGTGCTCCTCGGGGCCTCTGCCGCACTTGGTGGGGTCACCTACTTTCGGAACTCTTCGGCACCGGTCGATGACATGCCTCGCCGTCAGGCAACGCCCAAGTTCCCTGCGGAAAAGGTGCCGCCTCCCGTTCAAACCTCAACGTATTACGACGAGACGATTCGGGAAGGCGTCACCGCGGCGGAAGCCTCGGAAGATCCTACCACTAAGGCGAGGGACCTGCTCCGCATCGCCCACACTCGCTATCGGCGAGGAGACCGACGAGGAGGGCTTGAAACCTTCGAGCGAGCTATCCTCGCCGCCAAGGAAATCCCTCCCGACAAGGTGAACCTGATCCCTCATCCTATCGTGCTCATCGCCAACTCTCTGGGCGAGTTAGGAGAACATACGCGTGCCCAGCGAACCTATTCGGAAGCCATCCCGATCATCCAGGCCATCCGGCCCCAAACGCAGCAATTTAACCACTGGCTCAACTTTGTCGAACCGCAAATCAGGACCGAAGGACGAAAATCCGCAAGAGAAAGCATCCTGGCCTATCGGCAATTCTTGCAGGTGATGCAGCAGCAACAGGGAGGGACGGAATTCCACGATGTGGATCTGGTACGCCTGGATGCCCATGAGTTCGGTCCGGCCAAGACGATCGAGAAAATATTCTCCACGAATTATTTTCGGCTACTTGATTGGAATTATAGCTTGAACAAGAAAACCTCACTGGCAATCGGGGTCGTGACGGCACTCCAAGTCGAGGACGGGGACGACGCCAAGCAGGTACTCGCGAAGGCCATCCAACTCGCGAAACGTGCGAATCGCGGCAGGACTTCGGATTTTTTCGTCCCTGATGTCGTCAAGACACAGGCGAGGCTAGGCCTCTTCGAAGAGGCGATCACGACGGCAAAGATCTATGAAGCCGATCTCATGGCTCCGAAGTCATCACTGTACGTCGATAGCGCGAAATTTAATGAAGCCCTTTGCTTCGCAGAGATTGGCACCGCACAATTCAAAGCTGGCAAGAAAGACGAAGCCAAGGCCTCAGCCAGGAAAATCATCGAGATCGTGAAGACGATCCAAGCGCCTGAGAGCCAACCACACCCACTCTCAAGGGCCGGCGACATCTTCAAAGATGCTGAGGATATCCAGGGAATACTTTCAGTTATCGATGTTTTCAAGACAATAAGTCACCGCTCTTCTCATTCGTATCTCATACAATCCTGGCTTTCGATCGCGAGCATCCAGAAGAAAGCGGGAGACCGTAAGGCGGCAGGACTGAGCTTGCACGAGGCCCTGGCGGCTGCCGAGAGGAATCTACAGCAGGCGAGAGAGAACCCACAGCCTGCAAACCGGCCCAACTTCGATCTGCAAATGCAGGCCGTGTCACAGTTGGCCAATATTCAGGCGATGTTGGGAGACTTACCAACCGCCTTCAAAACGATCGAGTCGCTCGAGGACGAGGTTCTGCAGGAACATGCTCTACTTCCACTGATTCCCACGCTTTTGCAAAACGGAGAAACCGAAGAGGCCTCGAGAATCATCGACAGGATCCCCTCACCTGTCAACAAGAGAGCGGCTCGGATCGAGATGGCCACCTATATTCCGATCAACGCCACACTCGACGGCAAAACTGCGAAGCCGGCCCCGTCTCCTTCGAAGTAATCGGGCGAAGTATGCGACAACGACGCGGCGACCCGGGTCCCTCGTGGACGGCTCGCTGGTGTTTGCCGAAGGGCCAAGGGCCTCTCGCAAACCGCGATGAGGGCGGTGGAAACGTGAAACCGGATTGGCCTGGCGCGTCACTACTGACGTTACCCAACGCTCGGGAGCGGAGTCTTTCGATGGCCAATGTCAGGTCGAGTGCCCTCTCCAAGGACCTCGAGACGCTCTTCGGCTCGGGGAGCTTGGAGCATCACGGCGACAGGGAGTTGCTCGAACGATTCGCCTCGGAGCGCGACCCGATCGCCTTCGAGGCCCTCGTCGAGCGGCATGGGCCGATGGTCTTGCGCGTTTGCAAGAGCGCGCTGGCTAATGCCCACGACGCCGAGGATGCCTTTCAGGCCACATTCCTCGTCCTCGCCCGAAAGGCCGGCTCCATCCGCAGTCGAAACTCCGTGGCGAACTGGCTCTTCGGCGTCGCCTCGCGCGTTGCAGCCAGAGCCAGGGTCGCCGCAGCTCGCAGGCGGAAGCATGAATCGGGAGGGCTCGCGCGGAGGGCGGACGACGTGGAAAACGACCGGACCCCCGACTTCGACCTCGGCGACATCCTCCGCGACGAGTTGCGACGCCTCCCCGATAAGTACGGCGCCCCCGTCGTCCTCTGCTACCTCGAGGGCCGCACATGCGAGGAGGCCGCGAAGGATCTGAAATGGCCAGTGGGTACGGTCAAGGTCCGCCTGTCTCGGGCTCGCGATATCCTCAAGCGGCGCCTCGGCCGGCGCGGCCTGGCCCTGCCCGCGGGGTTGCTGGCCGCGGGGACGTCGTCGCAAGCGGCGACGGCCGCCCTCCCGCCGAGCCTCGTCGCGAGCACGGTCCATGCCGCGTCGGTCTTCGCCGCCGGCAGTCTGGCCGCGGGTTCCTTGCTCTCCTCTCCCGTCACTTCGCTGGCAGAAGGAACTCTCATGTCCATAACCTTGATCCGACTGTCGACATTCGCAGCGATCGTGCTCCTCGGCGCCTCGGGCACCGTCGCCGGGGCCAGGTATCTGCAGAAGGCCCCGCAGCCTGCTATCGAAGCAGTAGCAGGAGCCCAGAAGGCGGCCGAGGCCCCGCCGCAATCCATCAAGACCACAGCACTCTATGAGGAGACCGTCGAGAAGGGCGTCGCCGCGGCGGAGGCCCTGGAAGATCTGGCCGACAAGGCGATGCGTCTATCCAGAATCGCGGACGCCCTCCATCAACGTGGTGACCGCAAGCGGAGCCTGGACACCTTCGAACTGGCGATCAAGGCCGCCAAGGCTATCCCCACGGATCAACTGACCCTCACCCCGCATCCGATCCTGACCATCGCCTACAGGCTCGGGATGCTCGGCGAGCACACCCTGGCTCAGCGCACTTATCAAGATTCCATCGCGGTCATCGAGGCCCTCCGCCCCGAGTTACAACAGGCAACTCAGTGGCCAAACCTCGTCGCATATCAGGTCCAGACGGAAGGTCGCAAGGCCTCGGGCGAAACCTTCAAGGCCTATCGTCGATTCCTCGAGGGCGTTCAACGACAATCGCCGAACACGTTCGATGCGAGGCTGAGTGGCCTGGAGGCTCACGAGCACGGGGCGGCCAAGGCTCTCGAAAAATCCCTATCTGCAAATTATTTCAAGTCATTCAATATCAAACATAACAGCCAAGTGAAGCAGGCCGCGATCGATGCGGTCGTCGAGGCGCTGCAACCCGACGATGGCGATGAGGCCGAGGAGGTTCTCACCAAGATCCTCCAACTCGCCAATGAGTCGAAGAAGAAGGATCCCGTCTGGGCTTTCCAGATCCCGCCGATCGTCAACGCCCAGGCCCGAATCGGGCACATCCATAAAGCGATCGAGACGGCAGGGATCCTCGAATCGGCGACGCAGGCAACGCCTGCCCCTGCCGAGGTTGATGACCTCCGGTCGCAACTTGCCTTCTGCTACGGCAACATCCTCCATGCCCAGCTCAAAGCCGGGGATAAGGATGGCGCCAGGGCATCGGCTCGGAAGTTCATCGGGATCATCAAAGCGATCCAGATCCCTCAGACACGCTCACGACCACTTTTATTAACCTGCAACAGTCTGACGGAGTTGGACGATGTCGATGGGTTGAAATCGGCGCTCGATGCACTGACGAACAGTAACACCCCGGACTTTGCCACGATCGAGTTGATCTGGCTCAGCATCGCCGACATCCAGAAGCGAGCGGGCGACACGCAGGCCGCCACCGAGAGCCTGCGAAATGCCCTGGCCAACGCGGAGGAGCAACGACAGTACACGCGAACTCTTGCCCCGCAAGTCGACGAGGCCAATGACCTCGGCACATCAGCCTACCTGGCAACCGATGTCGCGGGTCTCCAGGCGAGGTTGGGGGATCTGACGGGTGCGTTGAGGACGGTCGATTCCCTCGCGAGCAACGACTCGAGGGAGACGGTCCTGGTCAACGTGATCGGCTTACTCGCGAATCTCGGGGACATAAAGAATGCGTCCAGGCTGTTCGACCGGATCCAGTCGCCAAAGAAGAAGCAGGCGGCTTGCATCGAGATGGCGATCCAAGTTCCGATCAACGCTACGCTCGACGGCAAAGCGACGGAGGGGGGCCCCTCGACCCCGAAGTGATCGGTCGAGGGGCACACCAGTGGGTCTTCCTTCTTATGGGATGGCCCGCTCGGGGAGGCAGGGGATCAGCAGGGGGTCGAGGTCACCTTCGAGGATGAGCCGGGCGATGAGTTCGCCGGTGATGGGGGCGAGGATGATCCCCTTGCGGCCGTGGCCCGAGGCGGCGTAGAGGCCCTCCCAGCCGGGGACGGGGCCAAGGTAGGGGAGATGATCCGGGGTCCCGGGTCGGAGGCCGGCCCAGGTGCTCAGGAGCGGGAGGTCGCCGAGGCCCGGCACGACCCGCTCGGCCCTGGCGAGGATGTGGTGCAGGCCTGCCAAAGTCACCCTCGAGTCGAAGCCGACCTTCTCCAGGGTCGTCCCCACCACCAGGGGACCGTGCGGCCTGGGGACCAGCACAAGCTCGCCGCAGAAGACGATGTGCTTGAGCGGGCGCTTGACGGCGTCGAAGGCGAGCATCTGCCCGCGCCAGGGTTCGTTAGGAAGGTCGATGCCGGAGGACGCCGCCAGCGGGCCCGACCAGGCACCGGCCGCCATCACGACGGCACCGGCGTGGATCTCCTGCCCCGAGACCGTGCGGATCCCCTTGCAGGCACCTGCCGAGCCCAGCAACGAGGCCACCGGCGTCTCGGCCAGGACGCGGACCCCGGCCGTCTCGCCGGCGCGGACCACCGCGGGGGTCAGCCTCGGGTTGTCGACCTGGGCGTCCTCGGGATAGAGCACGCCACCGAGGATCGGCCCGACGAGGCTCGGCTCGAGTTCCCTGGCTTCCGCCGCTGTTAGTTTTTGCCCTTTGCCGACGGGAGGGGCCTCGGTGGCAAGCTCGGGCGGAAGGTGGGGGGCGTCGGGGTCGACCCAGACGCTCAAAAGGCCGTCGCGGCGGAAGTTCAGGCCGCAGCCCGAGCGATCCTCGATCTCATCGACCCAGTCGGGCCAGATCGAGAGGCTGGCCTCGGCCAGTGTCGTCAGCGCGGGGGGATCCTCGCCGCTCCAGTCGGGCGAGAGGACTCCGGCCGCCGCGTAGCTCGCGCCTCGGCCGATCCGCCCTGCCTCGACGATCGTCACCGACATCCCTCGCCTGGCCAGAGACCAGGCGATCGAGCCCCCGATCACACCGCCGCCGATCACCAGCACGTCCGACAAACGGCCCATTCTCACCTCGCCGGTTCCAGACCAGGTTTTCTTCCAACGCTCGCAGGGCGACGATCAATGCCAGGCTCACGTCTCCCGGGCGTTCATCGCGCCGGGGATTCCTGTGACGCCTTTCCTTGTAACCGGCAAGGCGACGAATCTCCAGGTGGATTCTTTGCCGACCCCATCCAACAAAACAATAAAGCAAACCAATATGTTTTTAATTTCATTAAATCACATTCGCACATTTTTTACAATCATTAAATTACAAGAGGTTCACGGGATCGACGTCGATGGCCAGCTCGATCTCTCCGGGGGGCGGCATGGTCGGGGCGACGTTCTGCCAGAGGATTTGCAGAGGACGAGGGGAGTCGCACCGCATGCGGAGGTGGTATCGAAACAGGTTGCGGATCTTGGTGACGGGGGCGGGGGCCGGGCCCTGGATCGTCACACCGGGCGGGGCGGCCGTGCGCAGGGCGTCGGCGAGTTGCTCGAAATAGACGCGGACGGCCGGCTCGTCGGGACCTCGGGCGATCAGGCGCATGAGTCGGCCATAAGGGGGCATCCCCATCTCCCGGCGGTACGGGAGTTCCGTCTGCACGAACCCCTCGTAGTCGTGCTTCGCGGCGAACGCGATCGCGTGGTGCTCGGGAGCGAACGTCTGCACCAGCACCCGCCCGGGCTTGTCGCCTCGGCCGGTCCGGCCCGCCACCTGCGCGACGAGTTGGAAGGTACGCTCGGCCGCGCGGAAGTCGGGCATGTGCAGCGCCGTGTCGGCGTTGACGACCCCCACGAGCGTGACGTTTGGGAAGTCGAGCCCCTTGGCGATCATCTGGGTCCCGAGCAGGATCTTGATCTCCCCCGAGCGGAAGGCCGAGAGCACCTGCTCGTGGCTGCCGGGGGTCCGCATGGTGTCGGAATCCATGCGGCGCGAGACATATTCGGGGAAGGCCGTCTCGACTTCGCGCTCGAGCCGCTCGGTTCCGATGCCGCCGTAATGCAGATTGGCCGCCTGGCAATGCGGGCAAGTCGGGGGCCTTTGCTTCTCGGCGTCGCAGGTGTGGCAGATCAGGACGCGCCGGTTCTTGTGGTACGTCAGGGCGACGTCGCAAGAGTCGCACTTGAGCACCTGGTTGCAGCGAGGGTTCGGGCAGATGACGAACGTGTGGAAGCCGCGGCGGTTCAGGAGCAGGATCACCTGCCCCTCCTCGCTCAGCGCCGTCTTCATCGCCTGGCGGAGCGGCTCGCTGAGGCCGCCGAGCGGCAGGCGCTCGTGGCGAAGGTCGATCAGTTCGACCCCTGGCATCGGCCTCGAGCCGACGCGCTGGGTCATCGGTAGGTGGACGTAGCGGCCGAGCTCGGCATTCCTCCAGGTCTCCATGGCGGGGGTTGCCGAGCCGAGCAGGATCGGCACCCGCTCGAGTTGCGCCCGCTTCACGGCCACGTCGCGAGCGTGGTAGCGCGGCACGGTCTCTTGCTTGAACGTGCTTTCATGCTCCTCGTCGATGACGATCAGGCCGAGCCGTCGCGCGGGGGCAAACACGGCCGACCGGGCGCCGACCACCACCTGCACCTCGCCCGCGGCGATGCTCCGCCAGTGGCGATGGCGTTCGGCATCGCTCAGGTGGCTGTGCAGCACGGCGACCTTGGCGAACCGGCGGCGGAACCGGCGGATCGTCTGGGGCGTCAGGCTGATCTCGGGGACGAGCACGATCGCCTCGCGGCCTCTGGCGACGACGCGCTCGATGGCGCTGAGATAGACCTCGGTCTTGCCGCTGCCGGTGACGCCGTGGACGAGGAACGTGGCGAAGTCGTCACCATCGAGCGCAGGAGTGAGGCGGGCCATGACGGCCTCTTGCTCGCCCGTGAGCGCCGGGCGGGCCTTGGCGGCCTCAGCATCGCTCGTCGGGGCGGGATCGTCATCCACCTTCGTCCGAACCCGGCGTTTGATCGAGCGGACGTACCCCTTCTGCCTCAGCGTGCCGATCAGGCTCTGGGCACAGTTCGCCATCCGGCAGAGGTCGGCGATGGTAAGGGGCTCGTCGGAGCGTGTGAGGATCCCCAGCGCCTCGGCCTGCTTGGGCGGCAGGTTCTGCGTGTCGAGCGCCTGCCGGCCCTCGTCGGAGACGGTGAGGTACGTCCCCATCCGCATCCCGGCCTGCTTCTTCACCCCCGCGGGGACGACGGCGTCGAGCGCCTGTCCCCACGAGCAGGCGTAGTAGCCCGCCATCCAGCGGGTCAATTCGAGCATGCCCGCGTCGATCAAGGGGGGGTCGTCGAGGACCTCGATCAGGTCCTTGAGCCGCTTCGTGTCGAGCCCTTCCGGCGCGAGTTCATCAACCCGCACGCAGTATCCGACCGCCGGCTGATTCCCCCGCCCGAGCGGAACCCGCACCCTCTGGCCGGGCGTCACGGCCTGCAGGAACTTCTCGGGGATCCGATAGGTGTAGACCTGATCCATGGGACGATTGAACACGACGCCTGCGAACGGGCCATCCGCGCCCCCGCCCAAATCCGCCTCATCGGCGAAGAAAGCGGACTGACGCTGGTCGTTCCCGACACCCATGTCGACACCCCGGTATTCCCCAACTACCAGGATTCCAGTTCACTCGATTTCTGCACGCCTGTCCACACAGATTTCATCGAGCCGGGCGTCTGCCGCCTCGCCCAGTACGCACGGCCCTCCGGGGCCACGCTCTCGACGAAATCGACAAACTCCCAGCCATGCCCCTCAATCGGCCTCGACGGACGTGACCTTGCCGGTCGCGACGTCAATGCTCACGTGCGTATGCTTGGCGCAGGTGGCCAGGAGGTTCGCACCGTCGAGCTTCAGATGCCGGACGACGGGCCTCCCGACGACGGGATCGCCACCGCTCGCCTCCAGGACGTCGAGGCCCCAGGCGACCCCACCGGCCTGATCCAGGGCCACGAGCTTTCGGCCATCCGACTCGACATAGCAGATCATCCCCGAGGCAGGATCCTTCAGGGAGATGACTGCGCCGGGATAGGCGACGAAGGATGCATGCGAGAACCGAAGCTTGTGGGACGTGGGCTTCGCCTCGTCGGCCCCACTCGACACGGCCATCAATAGCCCTGCGCCGCACAAGAGCCAGACGCGAGAAATCATCGGGAAGCCTCCGTGGATCGGTGGTCGAATCGAGATCGCCGGGGCGGCAGGTCGCCGCATCGAGCCTCGGTCTCATCCGATCAACGAGACAGCCTCCCGTTTCTTAGGCGTCGCAACCCAAGAGAGTTCAGTAAACCTCGAAGCGGAACGAGGTGGCGACGCGCGAGGCGTCTCGCAGGCACGTCGAGAGGGCTTCCAACTCCGTGAGCACTTCCTGGAGATGTCCCACCCGGGAACGAGCCCTGGAGTCGGTCCGCAGGACCTCGCCGATCAACTCCGTGGACTGCAGGCCATCGGCGATCGGGAACCAATCCGCCCGATCTCCCACGGTCACTTCGAGTTCGGAGGGATCTCCCTCGAAATTGTCGGGGACGAGCCGGCTGTCGCAGAAGATGCTGAGGGGGGTCACGCCGTGGTCCGACGCGATGCCGTCCAGCCCCTCGATCTCGTCCAGGAGGAACTTGCCGTCCGAGCTGAAACCTCCCTTGGCCACACTCGGTTCGAAAATCGGGTACACACCAAGGCCCATGTTGACACCCTCCCTACAAAAGACTTGAGCGTGCGGATTCCTCGGATGCAGGCCGGCGAAGTCTCGACCCTTCGCCCCGAACACCGATCGTCGCATGGAGATCCGGGCGAACGATCGGGCGAAGGGAGATCGCGGAAGCTCATTGCCTTCCGTTACTCGCAATATCAATGCCCGGAGCGCCAGGGCATCCCGAAACCTCAGGGTTTGCTCGCGTCCTTGCGCAGGACGATGTTCTCGGCGACCATCTTCAGTGGCGGATAGGTTCCCGGCGACTGAGAGCAGCGGCGGATGCACTCGAGGCCTTCCGCGGGATGCCCATGATCCATCAGGATCTTTCCGACGAGGAACTCGGTGTTGTGGCGTTCGTCGCGAGGGATGGGCTCGAGCACGGCCTGCAACGCCTTGATGTCGACAGGCTGACCCTTCGGGCCGGCGAGGTAGGCGCGGAAGATGTCACAGACCTCGGTCAATTTCGGGGCCTTTTACCGGGAGGCCTCGCAGAAGCCCTTGAGCAGTTCGTCACGACAGCGAGTGTCCCCCAACTCGTCGTCGACGAGGCGAGGTGGACCATGGTCGTCGTACCTTTCTCGCCCTGGCTCACGCATTTCTCGAAGATCTCGCTCGCCTTCTTCAAGGAGCCGGAGGCCCAGAAGAAATAGCCGGCCTCGGGCAGGTCCTGGATCGGCACGTCCTTGCCGAAATCGGCGAAGCACTCCTCGGCAAAAGCCGCGGCGGCCTTGATGTCTCCATGCCCCGTGCGGCTGCACAACTTGAACCAGTTGAGATACGAACTCCGGGGATAACGCTCGGAGACCCTCCGCATCCAGAGTTCGGCGCTTTCCCAGTCCTCCATCCCCTCGGCGCATCGCGATGCACAAGCCATCGCCCACCCCGCCCAGGTCTCGGCGGCGGCGTCGGCATAAGGCCTGGCCTCCTTCCAGCGCTTCTGCTTCATGAACTCATCGGCGATCTTCACACGGACCCCGGCATGATTCAGGCCGTGGTCTTCGACCTTGTCCAGGTACTCGTCGAGCGTCTCCTTCCAGCGGGCGACGTCTCCCCTGGCCTTGTAGGACTCGGCGAGTTCCTCGTAGGAGGTGTCGTCGGGGTAGATCGCGATGGCGCGCTTCCAGTAGGTCTCGGCCACGTCGAAATGCCTCTCGTCCATGTAGCGCTCGGCGAAGACCTTGGCAAGGGCGAGCGACCTCGTTGAAGCCTGCTCCCACTCCTTCGCCTTGTCCTTGTACCTGGGCCAGTCGTACTCGATCAGGGTGGCCAGCGCGTAGGTCGAGAGGGGGTCGAGCTCCATCGACGTGTGCCTGGGGAACTCGAGCGCCACCATCTGCAGCAATCGGGCGAGCTTCGCGTCGGGACCTTCGAAGTTGTTCAGGCGTTCGAGGTCGGCTTTGAGGAAGGCGTCGATGAGCTCGGCCCAGCCCTCGACCGGGGCTGGCTCCCTCCCCTGGCCTTCGGGCGCGTCCTTGGCCCTGGACCTCTCGATCGCGAAGTCGAGGTCGGTCCTCGCATCCCTGGCACGGCCGACCGACGCCAGCGCGAAAGCCCGGCTGCGCAGGCCCTCCGGCGACTCGGGCACCTTCGCGAGGCACCGCTGGGCATAGAGCAAGGCACGGGCCTTGTACGCCTTGTGGGCGGGATTCCACTGATATTCGGAGAGTATCCCGAGTTGGGCATAGGCGCGGGCTAATGCCCCCAGCTTTCGATGTGGACTCCCCCTCAACTCGGATCGACTGATGCAAGTCCCAGATCGCGATGAGGTCGTCAATGAACGTGAGCGATACCAGGAGTGTGTTCACGCGCGTCGGGACGGCCGCCGCGGCCTGGGCCCGGTTCGGGCTCCCACCAGCCCGAGCCCCTTGAGGAACCGAGGAAAATCATCCCAAGAGAGAACCTCGACCGACTCCGCCAGCTTGGGCAAATAGCCATTTCCATTCGCCCCGGGAGCACCGACGCTGATGTCGAGGACCTTCTCCTTGCGATTGTCCTCGAGGCGCTCGACGACCAACGGGCTCCCGACCCCCTCCAGCCGGAGGGTGAAGGTCACGTCGAGCTTGATCTCCGCCTCGGAGTCGGGGGGCAAGGACTCGCCCAGGACCTCGTCGCGCGTCGCGAGCCCCCATCTCGTCGCGGGCGGCGAGGAGGATCTCCTGGTGGACGACTTCACGCGCCAATAGCCCCTGATGTGATTTCGCGGCCTGGTCGAAATGAGGATTGCCGGTCGGACGCCTCAGCCCGACCACCGCCGTCTTCTTACCGCCGACCTCGGCCTTGTAGACGAGCATGCGGACGTGAATGGCGTCGTCCGTCGGGGGGGCCGCCGGGGGCTCGGCTCGCCCCTGTCCGGTCTCCCCGGGGCCAGCAATCCAAGGGTCATCGCCGCAAGGAAGGTCGTACGCCGGAGATCCGTCGTTCGGTTTGCCATCGAGACCATCCTTTCACCTCACCATCGAAGCCCTGAGATCGTCCGAGCGACGCCTGGGTAACAGCATATCCAGGCCCGGCCCCATCCCAAGGCGCCGAATCCCATCGGCGAATTCCACCCCATCGCATCCGACTCGCTCACAACTCTGGTCGCAAGCCGCGGCCCCGGAATCTTGGCCTTTCACTCCGGGAGTTGACAACCACCGCGCCCGCGATTAGATTACCACTCAGCTATACAACCAAGAGGTTATTAACCATGACGACTGCCCGGCTCGACGCCACATTCATGGCGCTGGCCGACCCGACCCGGCGCGCGATCCTCGCCAGGCTGGCTCAAGGAGAGGCCACGGTGATGGAGTTGGTGGCGCCCTTCCGGATGAGCCAACCGGCGATCTCCAAGCACCTGAAGGTGCTCGAGAAGGCCGGCCTGATCTCCCGGGGGCGCGACAAGCAGAAGCGGCCTTGCCGGATCGAGGCCAAGCCGCTCGCCGAGGCGAATGAGTGGCTCGAGGACTACCGCAAAATCTGGGAGGCCAACTTCGACCGCCTGGATGACTTGCTTGAAGAACTCAAGAAGAACCAGCAGAAGCCCCAACCCTAACGGAGTACGACGATGAAGCATACGTTCAAGGTCGCCCCGTCCGGAGACCGCGAGATCGTCATCACCCGCGACTTCGACGCCCCTCGCGAGTTGGTCTGGGACACGATGTCGAAGCCCGAGTTGCTCAGGCGATGGGTGCTCGGCCCGCCCGGCTGGGAGATGACGGTCTGCGAGGAGGATGCGAGGGTCGGCGGCCAGTTCCGCTGGGCCTGGGCCGGGCCGGAAGGGGCGGCGCTGTCGATGAGCGGCGAGTATCTCGAGATCAACCGCCCCGAGAAGGTCGTCCGCACGGAGAAGTTCGACGTCGGCACCGGCCACCCCGAGATGGTCGAGCAGTTGGCCACCCTGGAGCTCGCCGAGGACGGCCCGAGGACCAGGCTCATGATCACCCTGCAATACCCGTCGAAGGAGGCCCGCGACGGCGCCGTGGCCTCGGGCATGGAGCACGGCATGGCCGCGAGCTACGACCGGCTCGACGACGTGCTGCAAGGGGTCTCGGTCTGACCTTGTGGAAGAGTCAAAAAGCATCGACCCTGGCCTGCCCTTCATGCGGCGGCCCGGGTCGATGCGGCAATCGTTGTGATAGCCTGTCGGTTCAAGATGTCGTTTCCTGCGTATGATTTCCGGGTCTGTTGACTCGATACCCGGAGGATGCTCCAGCGACTCCCAAAAAACTTGAAATCGGTCACATCCAAGATGTGTTTGTCCTGGCGATATGGTAGAGGTTAGTGGTAAGGGTCGAGAGAGTTAAGCAATACGCGAGGCAGACCATGGACGCCGATTCTCACGAGGCCAGGGACGTTGAACTCGATGGCCTGGAGGTTCCCCAGCGAACGCCGAAGGCAAAGGAGCGGTCCACTTCCCTTCTGGCGAAGGTGATTGCGATACTCATCGTTGTCCTGGCGGCCACGATCATGGTAGCCGCGTTTCTCTTGACGGGCGGGCCGGACAAGCCCATCGGGAAAACGCAAGTAGAGCCAATTATCACGGCAGAGCAGGCGCGAGCGGCCATCCTGAAACTCAATGAGTTTCCGCGACTCCGAGGTGGAGAGGACGACCCCATCTTCAAGGGCCTCAAGCACGGCGCCATTGACCAAACCAACGATCCCGATGTGAAAATCGGGAATTACTTCTCCTGCAACCTGAAGGAGAAGACATGGAAAATGAACTATCACATCCGCGGGAAGACGGCAAAAAGTAGCTTCTCTTGCAGTGCGAATGGTACGTTTGAGCTCCAGTTTGATGGGACATGGAAGGCGACTCAAACAGGTGGCCACATCACCTAACCGAAGCGGCAGCACCGGCGGGCCTGGCGCAAGCCTGAGGAATGCTGCCGCTTCTGGGCCGTCTCCTTCGCGCGCACTGAGCCTCATCATGAGCCTACTGCCAGCTCCGAGCTGCGGCATAGAGGCTCGCCTCGGTGTGAGGAAGCCGTTCTCGCGGCTTTCGACGGGCTGCTGACGTCGAGCCGTCCGGCCATGACGGGTGCCGACGTCAGTCCAGTGATCGTGCCAGATCCATGTCTCTCGACGACATCCTTGGATCGACGTCCGCCCCTTCACGATAGCTCCACATGCGATTCCTGGTCATGTGACTGTCATTCGCGGCGGCGCTGCCTTACATTACATGGCGCATTCCGGTCGAAGGGTGGCTCGCGAGGTCTCCTGCACTTCGAACGAACGATGATCTCGCGCCCATGCCGTCGAGGGGCAACGTTGGCCCCTCCCTTCTTCGCGAGGCGAGACTCCACCTCCATGCGCCCGAGCGCCTCTTCCTGGGAACACACCACATGATGCGTCCGTCGTTGCAAGCCATGTTCATGATCGGCCTGGGGGCCGGTCTGGGTTACGTCGTGGCGGCAGGCCACCTCGAAGCCCCTCGCCCCGCCCTGGCGGCAGAGGCCCCCGCACCCCAGCCCGCGAAGGCGGCGGCCGGCCAGGAGGCGAAGGCGACCTGCTCGGAGGGACTCAGCCGCGCCGCCCTGCTCTCGATGGCGACGACCGCCGTCCAGCCGGCGCCGGCCGCGACGGCCGAGAAGAAGCCGAACATCGTCGTGATCTGGGGCGACGACATCGGCCAGTCCAACATCAGTGCCTACACGATGGGCCTGATGGGCTATCGCACCCCGAACATCGACCGGGTCGCCAAGGAAGGGATGATTTTCACGGACTACTATGCCGAGCAGAGCTGCACGGCGGGCCGGGCCTCGTTCATCACGGGGCAGCACGGGCTCCGCACCGGCCTGACCAAGGTCGGGCTCCCCGGCTCGCCGCTGGGCCTGCAGAAGCAGGACCCGACGATCGCCGAGTTGCTCAAGCCGCACGGCTACGCCACCGGCCAGTTCGGCAAGAACCACCTGGGGGATCGCAACGAGTTCCTCCCAACGGTCCACGGCTTCGACGAGTTCTACGGTAACCTCTACCACCTCAACGCCGAGGAGGAGCCGGAGCTCCGCGACTATCCCAAGGACCCGGCCTTCCACCAGCGTTACGGCCCGCGCGGGGTGCTCCACACCAAGGCTACGGACAAAGATGACACCACCGATGACCCCCGCTTCGGCAAGGTCGGCAAGCAGACGATCGAGGACACCGGCCCGCTGACGAAGAAGCGGATGGAGACGATCGACGACGACACCGCCGCCCGCGCCGTGAAATTCCTCGAGGAACAGAAGAAGGCCGACAAGCCGATCTTCCTCTGGGTGAACTTCACCCACATGCACTTCCGCACCCACGTCAAGCCGGAGAGCCTCGGCCAGTCGGGCCGCTGGCAGAGCGAGTATCACGACGCGATGATCGACCACGACAAGAACGTGGGGACGGTCCTCGACGCCCTCGACCGTCTCGGGCTGACCGACAATACCCTGGTCATGTACGCCACCGACAACGGCCCGCACATGAACGCGTGGCCGGACGGTGCCATGACCCCGTTCCGCAACGAGAAGAACTCGAACTGGGAGGGGGCCTACCGCGTCCCGTGCATGGTCCGCTGGCCTGGCAAGATCAAACCGGGGACGGTCTCGAACCAGATCATCGGCCACCACGACTGGCTCCCCACGTTCCTCGCCATGGCCGGCGAGCCCGACGTGAAGGAGAAGCTCCTCAAGGGGCACACGGTCGGCGACATGACCTACAAGGTCCACCTCGACGGCGACAACCTCGTCCCCTACCTCACCGGCCAGACGGACAAGAGCCCGCGGCACTCATTCATCTACTGCAACGACGACCAGCAGGTCACCGGTCTCCGGTTCGACAACTGGAAGCTCGTCTTCATGGAGCAGCGGGCCCAGGGGACGCTCAGGATCTGGGCCGAGCCCTTCACGACCCTCCGCGTCCCCAAGATCTTCAACCTCCGCACCGACCCCTACGAGCGGGCCGACATCACGTCGAACACGTATTACGACTGGTTCCTCGACCACATCTACCTGCTCGTCCCGGCGCAGGAGTATGTGGGTAAGTTCCTCATGACCTTCAAGGAATACCCCCAGCGCCAGAAGGCCGCGAGCTTCAACCTCAACGAGATCATGGAGAAGTTGAAGGAATCGACGGTCAAGTAAACCCTCCCTCGATCGCGAATTGTCTATCGACGGCCGAGGCCCCATGCGGGCCTCGGCCATTGTCGTTTACCTTGCCCGCTGGCCAATCAATAGAATTCTCGCTCGATCGTGACCCTGCCCATCCCGCACGATGAACCGCCAGGCCTCCGGGAATGTCAACGCGGGGGCGGTGTTGCCCACACAACCATCTCGCTGAGCCGCGAGAGGGATGCGGCGACCCGCCACAAGACCCGGTATCATGGCGTCACCCCACGAGTCGCGACCGAAGGAGGGTCCAGGACGTGCTCGAAGCGATTGTCGACCTCCGCACCCCCGATGACAGCACCCTGGGCGTGATCCTCAAAAGACCCGAGGGCGAGGGCCCCTTCCCGGTCGTCCTCCTCTTCCACGACGGGCCGGGGATCCGGGAGGCGACCCATCAGGTCGTCGGCGAGGTCGCCGAGGCCGGCTATTACGTCGTGGCCCCCGACCGCTACCATCGCTTCGGCCGGTTCGTCCACGTCGAGCCCGAGGCCCTCATGGCGGCCGGGCCCGACTCGGATCTGATGCGGAGCTTCTTCGGCATGGTCATGGGCACGACCGACGACCATGTCCGTGCCGATGTCGACGCCGTGCTCGCCCACCTCGCCACCGACCCCGCGGCAAGGCCCGGCGAGATGGGCTGCATCGGCTACTGCAATGGCGTCAGGTTCCTGCTCCGGTGCATGGCCGAGCACCCCGAGACGTTCGTCGCGGGCGCCGGCCTGCATCCGTCCTTCTGCGTGTCGGACGACGCGGATTCGCCCCACCTCGTCGCCTCCAAAATCCCCGGGCATCTGTATGTGGCGATCGATGAGGAGGATCACCTCGCCCCCGTCGAGCACAACCAGCCGTTGATCAACGAGTTGAGCAAGCTCAGTGAGAGATCCACCGTGGAGGTCCTGCCCGGCGCAGATCACGGCTTCGCGGTCCCCGGGCCGAACTACCACGAGGATGCGGCCGAGCATGCCCTCGAGAAGACGCTCGATCTCTTCAAACGCGTGCTCGATTGATCGAAGTTGGATAACCACGCGAGGGGATGCGGGCCGTGCCAGATACGCGGAAGCACCGAGGACCCGGGCCCCAGGACGAGACCTGGTTCGGCGACGCCGCGCGGCCCGACCTCGCGACCGCCGTGTCGGACCTGTCCTGGCTCCTCAGCCGAGGTTATGCCGAGCCGTCGTCGCTCAAGCTGGTCGGCGATCGCTTCAGGCTCGTCGAGCGGCAGAGGATCGCCGTCCTCCGCTCGGCCTGCTCCGACGCCGATCTTACGGCTCGACACGCCCGACGGATCCCGCTTGAAGGCCTCGCGGGACGGCCTTTGCGTATCGACGGCTTCAACCTGATCCTGACGCTCGAGTCGGCACTGGGAGGGGGCGTCGTGCTGGGGGGTCGCGATGGGTGCTTCCGGGATCTCGCAAGCGTCCACGGGACCTATCGTCGTGTCGACGAGACGCAGCCGGCCCTCGACCTCGCGGCGCAATGGCTGGCGGAATGGAAGGTGGGCCCCTGCCTCTGGTTGCTCGATGCCCCCGTCTCCAATAGCGGCCGGCTCGCGGCGATGATCCGGGAGCGCGGCTGGCAGGCCGAGATCGTGCCCGACCCCGATGTCCTGCTCGTCCAGCCGGGCGACCTCGTCGCGACCGCCGACTCCGGGATCCTCAACCGCTGCGGCCCCTGGATCAACCTGGCCCGGCACCTCGTCGAGGCGGCCGTCCCGGAAGCCTTCGTCGTCGACCTCGCCTGAAGGGTGCAGGAGGTTCGACCGAAGGTCTTCGATCGAGTAAACTCGTGGACCGGACAACGCGTCGTAGCCCCGGTTATCAATCCTCCGGCCGATGTTGGGGGAGGCCGACCGGGCAGAGTCCTCTCCCGACAAGTAAGCAGAAGGTCAAGCGGCAATGCGACTTGGGCTGTTCGGCGGCACGTTCGACCCCATCCACCTCGGGCACCTGGTCCTGGCCGAGCAATGCCGCGAAGCCTGCGGCCTGGATCTCGTCTGGTTCGTGGTCGCCGGCTCACCGCCGCACAAGCCGGGGGGACCTTCGCCGGTCGCGCACCGGCTGGAGATGGTCCGGATCGCGATCGCGGGGCACCAAGGGTTCGAGGTCTCGGAAGTCGAGGCCAGGCGTCCGGGGCCGCACTACAGCGTCGAGACGCTGGAGGCGATCCGCGGAGAACGCCCCGACGATGAGCTTTTCTTCCTGATTGGGGCCGACAGCCTCGTCGACCTGCCCATGTGGCGGGAGCCCGAGCGGATCATGCAGATGGCCACGATCGTCGTGGTCAACCGGCCTGGGATCGACGCCGTCGACCCGGACTCGGCGAGGATCAAGGCGCTCGAACTCGGCCCGGACGTCAAGCCGATCATCTCGGTGAACATCCCGCCCATCGGTATCGCCTCGCATGACCTGCGGCACCGCCGCTCCCAGGGGAAGAGCATCCGCTATCAGGTCCCGCGCGGGGTCGAGGCCTACATCAACCATCACGGGCTCTACCGGCCTTCCGCCACTTGAACCCGTGAGGATCTGCGTAGGTGTCTTCGCAAGACGGCAAGGCCTCGACGGGGCTTCCGGCCGCGATGGCGCCTCACGCCCGCTGCAGTTATTCAATCATTCCGCAGAAGGGTTCACGCGGGGGAAGATGGTCCACGGGACAAAGCCTCGAGATCTGCGTAAAGCTTGCGAGGTATGGCAAGAAGGACGAGAGAGAGGGTTATTGGGCGCCCTCCCATCCTGCCTCATCGACCGGGCTCGACATGATCTCGAGAAGAGGGGATCGAGCCTCATCCTCGGCACTGGGTCGGCCGATACGAAAGGTGGGCGAACACGGGTCGTCAGGATGGACCGGGTTCCGAGGATACGATGGCAGGAACTTCAGCGCACGAGACTCACGTGACGGACCTGGAGAAGGAGGTCGAAGCCCTCCGCCGCCAGGTCGTCGCACTCCAACGCGTCAGCAGCCTCGGCGTGCTGGCCGGCGGGATCTGTCACGAGCTCAATAATGCGCTCACCCCGATCCTGAATTACGCCAAGCTCGGGCTCCGCAACCCCGACCCGGCGTTTCGGGAGAAGGCCTTCAAGAAGATCCTCGAGGGGGCGCAACGTGCCTCGGTGATCTCGGGGGGCGTACTCGGCATCGCCCGGCCTCGGGCCGACCGCAGGGAGCCGACCGACCTCGTCAGGCTCACCGAGGAAGTCACCTTGCTCGTTGGCAAGGACATGTCCCGCCATCGCGTCCGGATCGACTTCCAGGCCATCGGCCACCCCTATGCCCGGGTCAACCCCGCGCAAATCCAGCAGGTCCTGCTCAACCTCATCATCAACGCCCGCCAGGCGATGACCGAGGGGGGTACGGTGCGGGTCCGCGTGGGAGCCGACGCCTCGGGACGACTGGCCGAGGTCAGCGTCGCCGACTCCGGCACCGGCATCGCCCCGGCCGACCTGCGACGCATTTTCGAGCCCTTCTTCACCACCAAGTCGGGCCCGGATGACTCGGGGCATGGCGGCACGGGCCTCGGCCTTTCCGTCTGTCGCGACATCGTCGAGGCCCACCACGGCCGTCTCAGGGCCGAGAGCCGGGTCGGCCAGGGGACCACGTTCACCCTCCGACTCCCCTCCTGCCCCGCCCCCGCCCAGCAAGGCGCCGCCTGATCCTGCCACTCCTCCCGATGCAATGCCCCGGCCCCTTGCCCTTCGGCAAGAGCGGGCCGGACGGGGAACTCGCCCGGCTTGCCTCTTCATTTTCACACATCTCTATCACGTGCGATCCAAGCTGCACGGCGTCGGCATTCGGTTAAACATACCGACCGATGTCCACAGCCTAGAAATATCGCCTCTGACGATCCATCGGCCGGCGAGAAAGGCACGGATCTCCCTTGCCTCGCCGCCTTCGTCGGACCAACATAGTGCAAACCATCGAGGGTGGGGCGATCCATCCCGCCTGCCGGAACCTGCGACCCCCCGGCAGGGGCATCGGGCGACGCCCTTTGCGAAATGGGCGCCGCCTTGCGAGTGCGGCGCGACGTCCCACCGAAATCGTCCCGCGAATTTTGAAGATCGAGGAGGCCTTACGTGCGTTGGGTGACTGTGCAGACGGAACGGGGTCCGCAGGCTTGCGGCGTTTTGAATGACGAGTACATCGAGGTCGCGAGCGCCGACCCGGCCGCCCCTTCGAACCTCCGGGAGTTGTTGGGCCAGGGCGAAGAGGTCCTCCGCCGCGTCTGGGCCGCCCTGCCGCAGGGCAAGGTCCGCCACGACCCGGCCGTCGCGACCTTGCTGTCGCCGATCTACGACCCTCAGAAGATCGTCTGCCTGGGTCTGAACTACCGCGACCACGCGATCGAGAGCGGGATGGAGATCCCGCCCGAGCCCGTCCTCTTCAGCAAGTACCCCAGCACCCTCGTCGGCCACGGTGCCGAGATCGTCCTGCCGGCCGTCAGTACGCAGGTCGACTACGAGGCCGAGCTCGTGATCGTGGTGGGCAAGAAGGGCCGGTTCGTCGCCAAGGAGAACGCGTACGAGTACGTGGCGGGCTACGCCGTCGGCCACGACGTCTCGGCGCGCGACTGGCAGCTCAATAAGCCGGGCAAGCAGTGGATGGCGGGCAAGACGTTCGACACGTTCGCACCGATCGGCCCGATGCTGGTCTCCTCCGATGAGGTCCCCGACCCGCACGCCCTGGGCATCCGGCTCCGGCTCAACGGCGAGACGATGCAGGACTCGAGCACGAGCCAGTTGATCTTCCGGGTCGACGAGATCATCGCCTACCTCTCGCAGATCTTCACGCTCGAGCCGGGCGACCTGATCTTCACCGGCACCCCGCCGGGCGTCGGCATGGCGCGCAAGCCGCAGGTCTGGCTCAAGCCGGGCGATGTGGCCGAGGTCGAGATCGACGGCCTGGGCACCCTCCGCAACCCGGTCGTCGGGCCCAAGGCCTGAGCGACCGGATCGAGTTGAGGTCCTCTCTCTTCGGATTCAGCAAACGGGGTCGTCGATCCAGTGGTCGACGATCCCGTCGCGCTTTCGCCCCCCGTGACGGGTGGGCGTGGCGAACTGTCGGATGAGGATCCCGGTGCTCATGACGAGCCCCGTGATCACGAACGTCAGGATCCAGATCAGGGCGCTCACGCCTCCCATGACGAACAGGAGCCCGGGCAAGACCTGGCGATTCGCCTCGCCGGGTAACATGAACGGCAAGACCGTCAGCAGCACCCCCAGGTTCAGGAGCATCGTCTTGAACACGATGCTCCTGAAGCTCATCCGGGGGAAAAGCCCATCGTCCTCGTCACCTTTCTTCGCGCCGAAACCCCAGCCCGCCTTCTTGGGATGCATGGCCGTCCCTCGCTTGACACGGTCGTGACCAGCCAACCGATCGGAGAGAATTCCAGCGACACTCCGCTCCTTCGATTTACGCCGTTTCGGCCCCGGGAAACAAGCGGTTTTCCTCGCGAATCGGCGGGCTGACCACCTTTTGTTGCACCCTCGGGTCAGGACAGGATGGTCCTGGTCTCGGCCGCCTTCTTGATGACGGTGTCGCCGTTGTTGACCACGAACCAGTCGGCCGCCGTGGCGGTCGGGTTGCCCAGCACGTCGATGGCCGCGTCGTTCAGCACCGTCGAACTCGTCAGCCTCGTCGACCCGTTCAGGCCGCCGCCGTTGAGGATGTGGCCGATCCTGGTGGCGTAATTCGACGAGGTCGAGGCCCACTCGGCCAGGATCTGGTCGAGGGCCGTGAGGTTGGAGTCGTACGCCGTCCTGCCGCTGATCATCAGGGTATTGCCGTTGCCCTTCATCGCGTCGGCCCCCGCCCCGCCGATCAGGATCGCCCGGCCCGTCCCCGTCGACGAGATCGAGTCATTACCCGGACCGCCGACCAGGATCGCCCGGCCCGAGCCGACGGCGGCCAGCGTGTCGTTGCCGGCGCCGCCGATGAGCCTCGCCTCGGCCGAGCCGGTGGCCGTCAGGCTCGTGACGCCGGCGAAGGCCGACGCATTGATCGTCCGCGCCGTGGTGTTGTTGATCAGGGTCAGCGTCGCGCGCTGGATGCCCGACAGGGCGAGATTCAGGCCGTCGCCCCCCTTGAGTGAACCGTTGGTCAGCGTCAGGTTCGCGTCCTTCGTGGCCACGATCCGATTGGCGCTCCCGCCGCCGCCCAGGATCAGGCCACCGCCCGACCACCCGCCGACCGTGAAGGTATTGTTCGCCGCCCCGCCGGTCAGGAAGGCCTGTGTCACCCCCGAGAGGCTCGCCGTCGGGCCGCCGGTCGCCTTCAACTGCGCGTTCGACAGCGTCATGTCGGCGTCCCTGGTCAACCAGACCGAGTTGATGCCGGCCCCCCCGGAGATCGTCGCCGTGCCGGTGTAGCCGTCGAGGATGAACATGTCGTTGCTCGCGCCCCCCTTGAACGTCAGCGGCTTCGATCCCTGGGCGTACATCAGGGTGACGCCCGCGTATGCCGAGGCGTCGATGCTTCGCGAGGCCGTCGTCGCGTCGACCGTCAGGCTGCCCACCGCGATGTTGCGGAGGTTCATGCTCAGGCCGTCGCCGGCGGTGACCTTGGCGTTCGCCAGGGTGATATTGGCGTTCTTGGTCAGAACGATCCTGTCCGTGCCCCCGCCGCCGACCACGTTACCCGTGCCGGTCCAGCCCGAGAGCGTGAACACGTTGGCCGAGGCGCCGCCGGTGAGGTTCGCCGCCGTCACCCTGGAGAGGCTCACGGCCGGGCCGCCGGTCACGAGGAATTTCGTGTCGGAGATGGCGATATCAACATTCCTGGTGTACGAGAGGGTGTTCGTCCCGCCCCCGCCGTCGATCGCCCCGCCCCCCTTGTAGTTGTCGAGGATGAACGTGTCGTTGCCCGTCCCGCCGACGAAGTTCCGCATCCCCGTGAGGGTCATCCCGGTGACGATCACGCCCGACGAACCGAACAAGACCCAGTTCGTGGACGAGTCGGGGCCGATCGCGGTGCTGCCCGTCGAACTGCCCACCACGATGGACTGGAAGCCCGAGAAGGTGCCCCCCAAACCGGTGAGCTTCGACGTGCCGAGGTTGACGCTCGAGGCGGTCGTCAACGCCGAGAGGTCCAGCGTATCCACCCCCGCGCCTCCGACCAGGGAGCCTCCCAGGGTCGATCCGGGCTTGAAGACCACGGTGTCGTCGTCGTCCCCCCCGTCGAAGGTGACATTGCCGACGGCCCCGGAGACGGTGAAGGTATCTTTGCCCGCCAGGCCATCGACCACCGTCGCGGCGTTGGTGATAGCCGCGAAATGGCCGCCGAAGGCCACGCCGCTCGACGAGACGACGAAGGCGTCGTTGCCCGACGTGCCATCAACCCTGGCGGTGTTCGTCCCCGTGCCCCCGTCGAAGGTGACGTTGGCGACGCCCGTCGTCAGGGTATCGTTTCCGGCCCCGCCGAGCGCGAAGATCGCCGGCGCGACGCCCGGCGCGACGTTGATCGTGTCGTCGCCTTCGTGGGTCCAGATGCGGACCGTGGCGACCCCGGCCAGGGAGTAGGTCGAGGCCCCCGAGCCTGCAAGCGTCAGGCTCAGCCCCGAGGGGGTGACGGCGACCTTGTCACCGCCGACTCCGCCGTGAACCAGCAGGGTATTCCCAGTGCCGAGGTAAGCACCGGTCACGACCTGGGTGTTGTCGTGGTTGTAGGGGTCGGACTCGAACTCGTCGTTGCTGTTCTGGTCGTCGAGGACGCCGAGGAGGTAATACTCGCCGTCATCCTCGGCCGCCCCCGCGCCCGGCAGGCTGAGCTGCCCGGGGCCGCTCCCGAGGGTGAACGTCTTGGTGTGCGAGCCGGCCGCGAGGTCGGCGGCCGACGAGAGGACGATCGAGCCGATCAGGCTGTCGCCGCCGAAGCTGGCGTCACTCGAGCGATAGAGGCCGAAGCGGAAAGGTAGGCTCGCCGCGCTCCCGTTCACGTCATAGTTGATGGTCAGCGTGTGGCCGCTCACCTTCACCGAGTTCAGGGCGAGGTCGAGGTCGTCGTTCCGGAGCGTCGCCACCCCCTGGCCTCGGGCGATCGTAGTTCCGGCCGGGGCATTGCTGAGGTTGAGCGTGAACGTCTCGTCCTGCTCGTTGAGCGAGTCCTGGATCGCCAGCACGGTGACGGTCTTGGAGGTCTCGCCGGGCAGGAATGTCAAGGTCCCCGACGTCGCCTGGTAGTCGACACCGGCCTGCGCCGTGCCGTCGGCAGTGGCGTAGTTGATCGTGATCGCGCCGGTCGCGGGGGCGTCGAGGCTCACGGTGAACGTCAGCGGCGTCGCGCCGGTGCCGACCGCGGGCAGGGCCGCCGTGTCGAACAGATTGAACCGATAGGCCCCCGTCGACGTCCCGTGCCCATTGACGACCAGGCGATACGTTCCTGCCTCGACCAGCGTGATGAAACGAGAAAGGTCACCGGAGTTTGAGGGGTCGTCGAGCAGGATGACGCCGCTGGGGCTGTAGAGCGTCAGGTCGAGTTCGTGATTCGAGTCGATCCGGTCGTAGAACAGCTGCATCCCGACGCTACCGGTGAACGTGTAGACGTCCTGCTCGCCCGGCTTCGACAGGCTGCCGCTGACGGTCGACTTCAGCGTCAGGGCCGTGGTGATCGGGGCGAAGGCGTTGTAGGTGAAGTCATAGGCGACGGGGGTCGCCGCCAGCCCGAGGTTCTTGGAGGCGACCAGCGTGTACGTGCCGGTCGTCGCGGCGGTCAGCTCCAGGTCATCGCCGATCGAGCCGCTGGCCAGCAACTCGCCGGCCGTGCCGTAGAGGGACCAGTTGGCGCCGGTCGAGCCATTGCCGAGCGTGTTGTGGAAGAAGAGCCGCTGCCCTGCCGTCACGCTGACCCGATACGCGGCCGCGGGAGCCCCGCCGCCGAGGGTGCCCGAGTAGGGCGCGCCCTGGGTGATCGGCGTCTTCGCGGACAGGTTGATGAGGTCGAAGACGAAGCTCCCGGTGGAGTTCACGATTCCGTCGACGACCACGCGATACGTGCCCGCATCGGTCAGCGTGAACGGGCCCCCGTCGGCCCCCAGCGAGAGATTCGTGCTCTTCCAGACGACCTGCCCGCGAGGGCCGATGATGGTGGCGTAGCCTTGCAGCACCCCCGAGATGTTGTCGAAATAAACCTGCTGTCCGACGCTCCCCGTGAACGTGTAAGTATGCTGATCGCCTGGGTTCGTCACCCCGGCATTCACCGGGGTGCCCAGTGTCAGGGGCGCCGTGGTCTCTGCGATCGGGAGATAGCCGAAGCTGTAGCCGACCTCGGATGTGGGCCCGAACGGGCTCCTGCCAATGGCGAGCGTGTAAACGCCGTCGATCGGCAGCGTCATCTCGAAACCGGTATTAAACGAGCTACCGCCGATGCCCGCACCGGAGGGGGAGAACAGGGACATGCCCAGGGCATGATTCCCGGAGTCGGATGTGCCGTAGAAGTAGTACGACTGCCCGGCGGTCCCGTGGAACCGATACAAGACACCTTGATTATCCTCCCCAAGCGTGCCCGAATACGACGTGTTCGGCTGCACGAAGGGGAGGGTTGAAAGGTCCGTGAACTTGAAAGAATAGGCCCCGACGCTATCGCCGCTGCCGTCGATGACCAGGCGATACGTCCCCGACTCGACCAGATTGATCGGCCCGAAACTGCCCAGGTAGGAGGACCAGACGACCTGCCCGCTCGGGCCGATCAAGGCTCCGAGGCCATCGATGGCGTTGGTGGCGAGGCTGAAGAGGATCTGCTGTCCGAGGCTGCCGTTGAACGTGTAGATGTCCTGCTCGCCCGGCTGCGAGATGCTGCCCTGGACGAGCGACCCCGGGGAGACCGCCGTCGTCGTGTCAGTCGAGACATAAAGGTTGAAGTCATAATCGGGCGAGACGCCGTTGTCCGCCCCGCCGAGGACCAGTGTATAGGTGCCGGTCACGGGCGCGACGGCCTCCAGGTCCGTATTGCCGTACCCTCGCGCGAGTGACAGGCCCGACGGCCCGTAGATTTGCCAGAAGACGCCGGTGTTCAGCAGAGCCAGGGTGTCGTCGGCGTAGATCCGCTGCCCGGCCGTCGCGTCGAAGCGATAGGCGATCGTCGCGGCCGGCGGGCTGATGGTGCCCGAGGCCCCGCTCCCCGAGCCGAGGGTCCCGGACGCGTCTATGTCGAGGAGCCGGAAGCTGTAGGATCCGGCCACGCCCTGGACCAGGACGTAGTAGGTCCCCGACTCGACGAGCGGGACGAGCCCCGAGTCATTCGGCATCGAGGTGCCGAGGCCCGAGACGATCTGGCCCGAGGGGCTGTAGACCTGCACGCCGGCGGCGCCGCCGAGGCCGTCGATCAGCAAGGACTGCCCGATGGCTCCCGTGAACCGATAGAAATCCGTCTGATAGTCGGTGGTGAGGCTCGAGTCGATCGTCGCGCCGAGCGTCAGGCTCGTCGCCGCATCCGGCAGCGCCACGAGCCTGAACGCGAAGGCGTTGGGGCCATTGGAACCGGTCAGCGTCAGCGTGTAGGTGCCCGTCCGCGGGGCCACGATCGGCCCGCTGTCGTTCTGGTCATCCCCCATCGAGAGGATGGCACCGGTCGCGTCGGCCAGGGAGTAGTGGATACCAGCGGCGGAGTTGGGATTGAGGTTGTTGAGGTCGAGGACCTGCCCGGCCGAGATCGCATAGGTGAACGTGATCGTCGGCCCATCACCCCCGTCCAGCGTCCCGGAATTCACCGTGCCGAAGCCGCTCGTCCCGCCCGGCGCATCGCTCTGATCGATCACCTTGAAGCTGTACGGGACCGCCCCGCCCGCGGACTCGTTGGCCCCCTTGATGGCAAGCACGTAGGTCCCCGCCCAGGGGAGGGACGCGACGAGATCCGCGTTGAGCGAGCCCAGGGCCACGCCCTGGTCATTCGGCCCGTACAGGATCCAGCTCGACGGACTCCCCACGGTGCCCAGGGCGTCGAAGCGGAACGTCTTGCCGCTGGCCGTCGTCGTGATCTTGTAGAGCGCCGTGCTCGTCCCCGGGTTGAGCGTGCCGCCGATGGTCGCCGATCCCGGCGTGATGGGGGGGGCGGCGGCCACGTCGAGCAGTCGGAATTGATAGGCTCCCGTCGCGGTGCCGGTCCCGAAGATGCGGAGGGTGTACGTCCCGGCCTCCTTGAGCGTGAGGGGCCCGAGGTCCGCGGTCGCCCAGAACTGGGTGCTCCAGATGATCACCCCGCTGGGACTCACCAGCTCGCGCATCAGATTCGGGGCGGCCGCGATCGAGTCGAGGTAGACCCGCTGCCCGACGCTGCCGGTGAACG
Source organism: Singulisphaera chitinilytica (assembly GCF_049331405.1). NCBI lineage: Bacteria > Pseudomonadati > Planctomycetota > Planctomycetia > Isosphaerales > Isosphaeraceae > Singulisphaera > Singulisphaera chitinilytica. The sequence continues at coordinate 819,228 of NZ_CP186274.1, read as the reverse complement.
TGTAAGAGTCCTGCTCGCCCGGCTGCGCGAGGGTCCCGGAGACGTTCGACCCGAGGGTCAGCGGGCTCGTGCTCCTGGCAAACGTCGAGTAGACGAAGCTATACGGGACGTCGGTGTCGGGCAGGGACGTGCTCTTGGAGATGACGAGCGAGTAGAAACCGGTCGTCGTCAGGGTCGCGACCAGGTCGCCGTTGATCTTGTTCGTGGCGAGGGGTTGCCCGGCCGCGTCATAGAGCGTCCAGGTCGCGTCGTTGGCCCCGGCCGCCGAGCTATTGTGGATGTAAAGGTTCTGCCCGACCGTGCCGTTGATCCGGAAGAGGACGGCCGGCGCCCCCGCCCCCAGGGTGCCCGTGTACGTCGTTCCGGCGTTGATCGCGGGCGAAGTCGCCAGGTCCGAGAGCCTGAATTGATAGTTGCCCGTGGCGTTGTCGTTGCCGTCGATGACGAGGCGATAGGCCCCATTCTCATTCAGGAGCGTCGGCCCCTGGTCGACCAGGTCGGCGAGGGTGATCTGGTACCAGATATTCAAGCCGGTCGGGCTGAACAGGCTCACCGTGCCGTTGAAGGCACCGGCGATGAGGTCGAGGTAGACCCGCTGCCCGACGCTGCCGGTGAACGTGTAAGTATCCTGCTCGCCCGGCTGCGCGAGGGTCTTGGAGACGTTCGAGCCCAGGGTCAGCGGGGTCGAGGTCGGCGTGAACACCTTGTAGGCGAAGTCATAGCTGAGGTCGTTTTCGCGATTATACTTGGAAATTTTGAGGAGATAGGTCCCGGTCTCCGGCACGTCATATTCGAGGTCGCCATTGATGTAGGAGTCCCTCACCTCCTCCCCGGCCGGATTGTACAGGGCCCAGGCGGCGTCGAAGTAGTTCGTTGGGGTGATCGTGTTGTGGAAGTAGAGCCGCTGCCCGGCCGTGGCGCTGACCTTGTAGACGGCGGTGGGCTCCCCGGCCCCGAGCGTCCCGGAATAGGACGTCCCCTCCGCGATCAACGACCGGGCCGAGAGGTTCAGGAGGCTGAACGAATAGGTCCCCGTCGCGTTGAGATCGGGAATGAAGACGAGCCGGTACGTACCATTCTCGGACAGGGTGACCGGGTTACTGTCCCCCGAGGAAAAGGTGCCGAGGCTGAAACCCGGGACCACCAGCCCGCTCGGACTGTAGAGAAACATCGAGCCGTACAAAGTGCTGGCGATGGAGTCGAAGAGGATCTGCTGGCCGATGCTGCCGGTGAACGAGTAGACATCCTGCTCGCCCGGGGTCGCCAGGTTGGCGTTGATGATGGTGTCGAATGGCAGGGGCGTGGTGCTGGGCGAGAACGTCGAGTACTGGAATTCATAGGGGACGCCTATGGTGCCCACGCCGTTGGCCTTGATGAGGACGAGCGTGTAAGGCCCGTCGGCCGGCAGAGTCACATCGAGGTCGCCTTGATTGTAGACGTAATTGCTCGCCAGGGTCTGCCCCGACGGCCCGAGCAGTTTCCAGAAGGCGTCGAATCCGAACGAGGTCAACGTGTCGTGGAAGTCGACCCGCTCGCCGGCCTTGCCGTCGATCCGGTATCCAGCTAATGGCGAGGCATCCGTCAGCGTGCCCGAGAAGCCCGTGCCCGGCGTGATCGTCGGCAGGGCGTCGATGTCCATGATGTTGAAATTGTATGCGCCGGTCGCACTGTCGAGCCCGTCGATCAGGAATTGATACGTGCCGCTCTCCATCAGGGTGATCTCGCCGGGCCCGTACAGGAACTGGCCGCTCGGGGTGATGAGGGTCGTGGCGAGGTTCGTGTTGGTGGCGTAGGTGATATAGATCTGCTGCCCGGCGTCGGCGGAGAACGTGTAGACGTGGCGCTCGCCGGGCTGGGAGATGGTGCCGCTGACGAGCGGCCCGAGCGAGACCGGCGTCGTCGCCTGGGTCGAGACGTAGGCGCGGAAGTCGTAGCCGGACGACTTCCCGTTCCCCTGGCCGAGCAGGGCGAGGGTGTAGGTCCCGGTCGAGGGGGCGAGGGCCTCGAGGTCGAAGTTATTGACCTGGGACGTCAGGTCCTCCCCGTTCGGTCCGTAGAGCCTCCAGGCGAGGTTCGACTCCGACGTCTGCGCCGAGTCGACGTAGATCCGCTGGCCGGCCGTCGCCGAGATGCGGAACAACTGGGCCGACGTCGCGCCCGCCACGGCGCCCGAATACCTCGTGCCGGGCGTGATCAGGGTCTGCGAGGAGATGTCCAGATACCGGAACGAGTAGGATCCCCCCGCCCCTTGCACCAGGATGTCGTAAGTCCCCGACTCATGGAGCGTGACGATCCCCGAATCGGCATTCGCCGCACCATTGAGGTCATAGAGGATCAGCCCCGTGGGGCTGACGACCTGGAGGGTGGCCCCGCCGCCGGTCAGGCCGTCGATCATGATGCGCTGGCCGACCGAGCCCGTAAACTTGTAGAAGTTCGTCTGATAGGCCCCGGCGAACGTCCCGCTGGCCGTCGCCCCCGCCGTCAGGCTCGTCGCGCCCGTCGGCAAGGCGGTGAGGCGGAACCCGTAGGGATTGGTGTCGTCGTATCCGGTCACCGTCATCGTATACGTCCCCGACCGGGGCGCGACGACCGGGCCAACGTCATTCGCGGTCGCGTAATCCTCGTAGATGACCGCTCCCACGGCATCCGACAGGACGTAACGGACGTTCCCGCCCGCGTGATTCGGGTAGAAGTTCGTGAAATCGAAGACCTGACCCGCCGACATGGTGTAGGCGAACGACGCCGAGTGGCCGTTCGACGCGTCGAGAGTCCCCGTGTGGCTCGTGCCGAAGCCGGTCGGGCTGACCGTCGCCGGAGTCTGCTCGCTCACCTTGAAGCGATACGGAACCGCCGAGGTCGCGGCGCCTTCGACGGCGAGCAGGTACGTCCCGGTCCAGGGCAGGAAGAGGTTGATGTCGCCGTCAAGGGGGCTCGTCGTGATGATCGAGTCGTTGGGGCCATAAAGAGACCAGTTCGAGGGGGCGCCGGTCGTCCCCAGCGCATCAAAGAGGTACGTGGCGCCCGCCGTCGCGCTGAACGTGTAGAGGACCGTGCCGGTCCCCGGGTTGAGCGTCCCGCCGTAAGTCGTGCTCCCCGGCGCGATCGCGGCGGCAGATGCCGCGTCGAGCATCCGGAAGCTGTAGGCCGAGGTCGTGCTGCCGTTGCCGGAGACCCGAAGGGTGTACGTGCCTGCCTCGACGAGCGTGAGGGGGCCGAAGTTGGAGTTCGTGGTCAGCAGGCCGTCCCAGACCGTCGCGCCGGTGGGGCTCACCAGCGTGTAGTCGAGGTTGGGGTCGCTGACGAGCGTGTCGAGATAGATCCGCTGCCCGACGCTGCCGGTGAACGTGTAAGAGTCTTGCTCGCCGGGGAGCCCAATCTTCGAGCTGACGGTCGCGCCCAGAGTCAGGGGGGTCGTCGTGGTCGTCGCCGTGCTCAACCGGAAGCTGAAGGCCGAGTTGGCCGGGCCGGACAGGGTCAGGCGATAGGAGCCGTCCTGCGGCAGCGTGTAGGCGAAGTCATTGGCTTCCGAGACCGAGTAGAGCGTCGTGTTCGTGTTCGGCGCGAGGAGCGACCAGGTGACCGAGGGGGCCGAGGCCAGGCTGTCGAAGAAGACGCGCTGGCCTTCATGCCCGTCGAACTGGTAGACCTCGGACTCGGTCGCCGAGGGGATGACACCCGACGTGGGCGAGCCCGGCGTCCCCTCCCAGACCTTCACGTCGTTGACACTGACGGCCGAGAGGAGCATGCGATCCTCGAGGGCCTCCAACCCGGCGGCCGCGCGATGGCGTGCGACCAGGCTCCTGGAGAGGCGCGCGCGGAGATGACTTCGGTGCCGGTTCATGGATGCTCTCCTGGAGGCTGACACATTCTTCGGGGCGGAGCGTCGTAGTTCGGCGAGTGTCACAGTGTCACCGAGAAACCCCGCCGCGGCGGCGGAATCCCGTGCTGGCCGGCGAGGGCGAGGCCTTGGAGGGCGAGGCCTTGACGGATGTCGCGATCACGGACGAGGATGAGGCACGGGGCCAGACTCAAAAACCCCCGCAACCCTTCATGCTTCCGATATACATGTTGAGTCCAATACTACAGATTCAGTCCGGCGTGACACGCGGCCGCTTCAAAGCCCTCTGCCTCGGACCCGCGCGAGAGTCACGAGGTCAACCACGACCGCTTTGACAACTTTACACAACCGCACATGAGCAAGCAAAAGCCTACCCCTGCCGATCCCCCGAGGTCGCCCCCCCGGCTATCGGAAGCAGGCGGCCCGCGTCCCAAGTCTCACGACCAGCCCGACAAGCGGCGAGAAAGCGGGCGAGGATCGATTGGGCCACCTTCGGCGTGGAAAGGGCGAGGCGACCGCGAACCGCCCACGGCGACGACACGCCAACAAATCCACGCGTTAATGCAAATTTTATACAAAACCATGTTCGCAAACGAATTCCACGAGGCCACGCCTCACATCACTGAGTCACATCTATGAATCTCAAATTAATCGCACTCCATACTGAAGTCAAACACAATTTCGATCCACAGGGTCGACTATCGTCCAATTGACGTCAGCAGGGTGTCATTGAATTCACGAGGATTCGGGCGAGGTGAGATGGGGTCGTTTCGCCGGGCCTGAAGAGGCGGGGACGGGCTTCGCAAGGGCGGCTGGAGCGAAGGGAAGGGTAATCGGGCTCTCATGGATGCTCGAAATGGAAGCCGGTCTGCTGCTCGACGGTCCGGTCGATGCCGGCAACGGTCCCCGGCATAGGCGCGGCGGGGACGTGCCAGAGCCAGGCATTGCCGTCGCGGGTGCCCGTGGCCACGGACTGACCGCCGGGGTGGAAGGCGACGCAGAGGACGGCGTCGGTGTGGTGGAGGGGCGGGCCGAGTTGCCGGCCGGATTCGACGTCCCAGAAACGAGCCGTGCCGTCGAAGCTGGCGGTCAGGAAGGTCTTGCCGTCGGGGCTGAAGGCGATGGAGGCGACCTCCCCCGCGTTTCCCCGGACGTCATGCAGCAGCGCACCGCTCGCGCGGTCCCAGAGCCGGACTGTGCCCGCGTGGCAGCCGGTGATGACCCGGGGCCCTTGCGGGTCGAACGCGACGGCCGTGATCGGATAGGAGTGGTACGGCAGGGACTCGGGCTTCACCTCGATATCCCGATCCGGATCCCAGAGCCTCGCCTTGCCGTCGCGGCAGCCGAGCAGCAGCGTCTTCCCGTCGGGGCTGAAGACGACCTGATGGACGGCGACACCAAGCGTACGGCAGAGCGGCCTCGAGGTCGCAAAGGCGTCAACGTCGCGAAGCGTGACGGTCCCTTGCCGATTCCCCCAGGTCACGACGCGGCGCGAGTCGGGACCAAAGGCGATGCCCGCGATCGGACCGTCATCCTCGGCGGCCTCCCGGATCAAGGCCCCGGTCTCGGCGTCGAGCAGTATGAGCCGAGGGGCGGGAGAAGGCTGGGTGCTTCCCTCGCCGCCGGTGGTCGCGACGATCAGGCGGCCGTCCGGACTGACCGAGGTGACGCCGAACTCCTGCCCCTTCGTCGGTGTCGCCATGGGATGGCCGAGTTGCGCCGGCTGGCCGACATCCCACCACTCCGGCCCGCGGCACCCGACCGCGAGCAGGTTCATGCCGTCGCGGCTGAAGGCCAGGCTGAGGATGGGGCCTCGCATGAGCATGGGACCGGCGATCGGTCCGGTTCGTGGCAGCGTCCAGAGCCGGATCGTGCCGTCATCGAGCCCGCACGCCAGGGCGTTGCCGTCGGGGCGGAAGGCCAGGGAGCGCACCGGCTCGACCAGTTTCAAGGTCTGGGCCTCCTGATGGAGGGTGGTCGAGTTCCAGATCCGGACGTTGCCCCCTTCGGTGCCTGTGGCGAACCGCTCGCCGCCGGGGGCGACGGCCAGGCCCGTCACCGCCGTCCCCTCGGGCGGTAGGTCTGTGACGCGCGACACGTCGGGGGCCCAGACGAGGACGCGGCCGTCGCCCGCCACCACCACCACGCGATGGCCATCGCCGAGGAAGGCGAGTTTGCGGACGGGAGGGCCGAGCGGAAGCGTGGGGCCGATCTCCTTTCCCGTGGCAACCTCGCGCCGGACGACCTGCCCCTCACTATTGCCGGAGATCGTGGTCGAGCCGTCCCGGCTGATCGCCAGGGCCGAGGTATTCCCGTTCCAACTGCCGCGGGTGCGTGGGCCGTCGGGCCCTCCCTTCGCGACTTCCCAGACGCGGGGCGAGCCGTCGGCCCCGCAGGTGATCAGGCTCCGGCCGCCACCCGCGAACGCCGCGCCCCGGACGGCCGAGCGGACCGGCGAGGCCAGCGTGGAGCCGGTGCGTCGGCAACGCTCGGCGTCCCAGAAGACCCCCTGCCCGGCCTCGTCGAAGACGACGCAGGCACCGCTCCCCGACGAGTCGAACGCGACCGGCCCGGAGAGCCGGCCTCCCGGCCTGGGAGGCTCCATGCCGGGGGTCGCGTCGGTCTCGCGCCAGGAGTCGGTGTCCCAGCAATGGATCGTCCCGTCGGCGCCGAGGGCGAGTAGCGAGCGGCCGTCGGGGCGGAAGGCGAGGTCGAGCGCCGCGGCCGGCGCCCGGAGTTGCACCAGCGGGCGGCCGAGGCGTGCCGACCACTCGGCCAGGTTGATCCTCGAGGCGCGGGCGAGGGCCGCGTCCCGGGCCCCTTCCGCCATCCGGAGGCTCCGGGCCAGCCAGGCCATCCCCTGCCCGACCTCCCCTTGCTCGCAGAGGGCCCGGCCGTGATCCATCGCGAGTTGGGCCTGGCCTTCGAGTGCCTGGCGCTGGGCCGACAGGGCCACGGCGAGCGCCCGCGTCTCGGCCGCCGCTTTACGCTCGGCGCGTCGCCACTGCGAGAAGACCAGGGCGAACGCGAACGCGACGGTCACGAGCAACGCGGCGGAGAGCGAGGCCATGCCGGGCTGGCGCCGGGCCCACTTCCCGAGGCGCTCGATAGCCCCGGTCGGCCGGGCCAGAATCGGCTCGCTGCGGAGGAAACGCTCGAGGTCGTCGGCGAGTTCCTCGCAGCCTGGGTAGCGTCGGGCCGGCTCCTTGCGCAGGCACTTGAGGCAGATCGTCTCCAGGTCTCGGGGGATGTTCGGCTGCATCCGTCGCGGCGAGACCGGCTCCCGGTTGCGGACGAGGTCGAGCGTCTGGAGTGCCGTCGCCCCCTTGAATGGGAGATAGCCCGTCAGCAACTCATAGAGCATCGCCCCCAGGCTATACACGTCGGCCGCCGGAGAGGCCTCTGCGGCGCCCCCGGTGGACTGCTCCGGGGCCATGTAGCAGGGGGTCCCCACGAACTGCCCGGTATGGGTGAGACGGACGTCGGATTCGAGCAGACGCGCCAGGCCGAAGTCGCTGACCTTCGGCACGCCCTGAGCGTTCAGCAGGACGTTGGCCGGCTTCAGGTCGCGATGAATGATGCCGAACCGGTGGGCCTCGGCGACCGCCCGCGCGAGCACCGCCATCAGCCTCGCAGCCTCCTCGGCAGGCCTCGGGTTCTCGTCGGAGGCGTCGGCCAGGCTCCCCCCCTGCATATACTCGAGTTCGAGGAAGGGAAGCCCGGCCACCTCGCCGACCCGATAGATCTGCACGACGTTCGGATGCTTGAGTCGCGCGAAGGCCCCCGCCTCGGCCCGCAGCCGCGCGGCGGCTGTCGGATCGACCCCGCCCGAAGAAAACGTCTTGATCGCGCAGAGCCGATCGAGCGCGATGTTGCGTGCCAGATAGACGACACCCATCCCGCCCCGGCCCAGTTCCTTGACGACTTCGTAGCCGCTCTCCCTCAACGCTTCCTTCAGGCCGAGTCTGTGTGCCGCCGGCGATGCGTGAGGCCGGGGCGGCCCGTGCTCGGTCGGGGGCCCTCCCGAGATCGGTAGCGTCTCGCGGGAGTCCGAAGCGTCATCGCCGTGGCTATTCATACGAGAGGCCTTTCTCACGACGACCCCAAAGGCTCGGTCACGCCATCATGGGCACGATGGAGCCGAGCCAGCCGGCCCAATGCGACGACACTATATCTATTTCCATTTCAAATACTATTACATAAGAACAAAACCACGCCTTACAATGAAAGGCTGGCCACTTGCGCAAACTGCCATGTCGACACCCGGACGTGCCATATCGGCCGGAATTCGGCGTCACGAAGATACGGCTGGCATCGGCACCGGCATCGCCAAGCAAGAGGGTGTTGGCTCGGCCGCATCTTGGCCGTCAGACGATGATAACGATGCCGATGAGACTCCCTCGCCCATCCATCCACAATCGATTCGATCTGCATATCAGGCGAAGCAGCGATCGATCATCATGCCGCACGTTGCCTGATATGCAGGCCTTATCATTCAAAGCGAGGCATTATTCGCCCTGCTATCGGGCCAAGTCAAGGGATGGGCCCGCCGGCGAAGCGATCGGTCGCAGGATAACCCGGGCGAGGATTATCGCCTCAGCTTCGTGGTGAAGACACGTGCGTCGTTGAAGTCGGGGGCGAGGCGGAGGGCATTCTCGGCGGCGGCGATGGCGTCGGAGGTCTTGTTGTCGGCCTCGAGGGCCTGGGCGAGATGGTAGAAGACATCCGGGCGGTTGGGGAGGCTCCGCGAGGCGGAGGTAAGGTCGGCGACGGCCTGCCCGGGATGATTCAGGGCGAGTTGCGCGAGGCCGCGTTGATGGAGCGCCTCGGGGTCGTCGGGGGTGAGTTCCAGCACCTGCTCGATCCGGGTCAACGCCTGCTCGGGCTGGCGACGCTGGAGTTGCAGCGTGGCGATCCTCAGGATCGTCGGCGCGTGGTTGGAGTCGAGTTCCAGGGTGCGGAAGTAGGCGGAGATCGCCTCGTCGGGCCGGCCTAGCACCTCGAGCGAATGTCCTCGGGCGAAATGGGCCTCGGAGCGGAGCGGGTCGATCTCGATGGCGTCGTCGAACCGTTTCAGGGCGTCCTCATAACGCCCGAACTGGACGTTGATCTCCCCCTGCCCGAGCAAGGCCTCGACGTACTCGGGGTCGAGCTCGACCGCGCGTTTGTAGGCCGCCTGGGCCTCGACGAGCTTCCCCTGGAGCTGGAAGACCCGCCCGAGCCGGTGCCGCGCCTCGGCGGACCTGGGGGAGACGACCACCAGCTCTTCGAGGTCGGCCTGGGCCTGCGCGTAGTCCTGCCTCGCGATCGCCGCCTGGGCCGACTGGCTCAGCTGCTGGCCGAGCGCGGCCTGGGAGGAACGCGCCTCGTCTCGAGGATGCACGAGCCCACAGCCGGCCAACGCCAGTAGTGCGGCTCCACACCCGGCGATGACGGCCTGACGCCGCATGCTCCCCTCCTTGGGGCGGCGAAATCAACCGATCAGGCGGATCCTCCGCCCTTCGGCTACCTTTCATAGGTCTATCGGCACGCTCGCCCTTGGAATTGAGGGGGCCTCGTGGCGAGCCGGACACAACGGTCTCGGGGTTGCGATAGGAACCCGTGACAAGGCGGAACCTTACGCCCAGCCAGCCCGATGGTCAAGGCCGATTGGACCGCCGGATTGCGATAGGGGCACCCGGCGTCGCCGATCGCCAACACGAGCGGCGACGCCTCATCCCATCCCCCTCGACGCAAGTCCGGTCGGAGCCGGAAATGCGGTCGAAAATGGAGCCCGTCAGCTCGTCGGGGCGGCGATCCCGCTGGCCTGGCGAGCCCTTGCGATGACCCCTCGGGCGACGGCTCGGGCCCGCTCGGCCCCGGCCTTCCGAAGCTCGGCCACGCGAGCCGGGTTCGCCACCAACTCGGCCCGCTTCGTCCGGGCACCGGCGAAGGTGTCGATGATGAGCTTCGCCAGCTCCTTCTTGATGTCGCCGTAGCCGATCCCCCCTTCGAGGAATCGCCCCTTCACGTCGACCCAGCGCTCGGCCGGGGCGAAGAGCTCGAAGAGCCGGAAGAGGGCCGACGACTCGAGCAAGGCCGGGTCACCGGGTTCCTCGGGTCGGCGGCTGTCGGTCACCAGGCGCTTGCACTTGGTCTCGATCGTCTTCGGCTCGTCGAAGATGTTGATCGTGTTGTCGTAGCTCTTCGACATCTTGCGGTTATCGGTGCCCGGGAGCACGGCCACGGTGTCGAGGATGTACGGCTTCGGCAGCTTGAAGACCTCGCCGTAGACGTTGTTGAACCGCTCGGCGATGTCGCGGGTGATCTCCAGGTGCTGCTTCTGGTCCTGGCCAACGGGGACCACGTCCGCGTCATAGAGCAGGATGTCGGCCGCCTGGAGGACCGGGTAGGCGAAGAGCCCGTGCTCGGCCGGGAGCCCCTGCTGGACCTTGTCCTTGTAGCTGACGCACTTCTCCAGCCAGCCCATCGGGGTCACGGACGTGAGGAGCCAGGCAAGCTCGGTGGTCTCGGGGACATCCGACTGGACGAAGAGCGTCGCGCGCTCGGGGTCGACCCCGAGGGAGAGCAGGTCCACGAGCACGTCATTGACGTACCCGCGCAGCTTGGCCGCGTCGCGGACGCTGGTCAGGGCGTGATAGTCGGCGACGAAGTAGAAGGCGTCGTTGCTGTCCTGGAGCGAGACGTACTGCCGGATCGCGCCGAAGTAGTTGCCGAGGTGCAGGGCGCCCGAAGGCTGGATTCCCGAGAGGACTCGCATACCCGATCGTTCTCACTGAGACGGACGAGGCTTCCATCCCTGCCGGCCAGGCCGTCGCTCGGCCGGCGCAGGGTCATCGCCACTGTACCAGTTCACGGCGACCGCCACCAACCTCTTGAGTCCCGGCGCGATTTGGGCTGGCGGGTCCGGGAAGAGAGTTGATAAACCTGTCCCATGAGGTAAGACCGGCGTGATCCAGGACGCGTACGGACCCGGGGGCAGGACAACATGCGACGATTCCTCGCTGCGATTCTCGCCGTTTCTGCCGTGCAGGCCTCGGTTTGGGCCGCGGACGCCGGGGCGGCTCCCAACGGCGAGGCCTCGCAGGTCCGCGCCGGCTACTCAATCCCCGTCATCGACCTGGCCGACCAGAAAGACCGGCAACGAGTCGTGGATCGGGAACCGGGCCAGTATCTCGGCCACCCGACGACCGTCCTGCTAGAGGATGGCCGGACCATGATCGTCGTCTACCCCAAGGGACACGGCCGGGGAGCGATCGTCATGAAACGCAGCGAGGACGGGGGAGAGACCTGGTCCCAGCGGCTCCCCGTCCCCGAAAACTGGTCGACCTCCAGGGAGACGCCGACGATCCATCGCGTGGTCGACCATCAGGGGAAGAAACGGCTCATCCTCTTCTCGGGGCTCTACCCGATCCGCCGGGCCGTTTCCGAAGACGACGGAAAGACGTGGTCGCCGCTGGAGCCGATTGGCGACTTCGGCGGGATCGTGGCCATGTCCAGCGTCGAGCGGCTCCGCAACGGCGACATCCTCGCCCTCTTCCACGACGACGGTCGGTACTTCAGGAACTCGGGCAAGGCGTCGAAATTCATCGTCTACAAGACGATCTCCAAGGACGGCGGCCTGACCTGGGGCGAACCGAGCGTCATCGCCGAGGCCCCGGATTTGCACCTCTGCGAGCCCGGCCTGATCCGCTCGCCCGATGGGAAGCAGATCGCCGTCATCCTCCGGGAAAACAGCCGCAAGCGCAACTCGTTCCTCATCCTCTCCAACGACGAGGGGGAGAACTGGACGAAGCCGAGGGAATTGCCCGGTGCCCTCACGGGCGACCGGCACGTCGGCAAGTACGCCCCGGACGGCCGCCTCTTCCTCTCGTTCCGCGACACGACCCGCGAGAGCAAGACGAAGGGGGATTGGGTCGGCTGGGTCGGCACCTATAAGGATATCGTGGCAGGACGCGAGGGCCAGTATCGGATCAGGCTCGAGGACAACCATCACGCATTCGACTGCGCCTATCCCGGGGTCGAGGTCCTCCCCGACGGCACGTTCGTCGTCACGACCTACGGCCACTGGGACGAAGGCGAGAAACCGTACATCCTGAGCGTCCGCTTCAAGCTCCCCGAGCTCGATGCGCTCGCGAAATCCGCGACGAAGTAACCCGAACAGGACGACCCCGGCGACCCGGGGACCATGTTGGGCAGAGACGCTGTCCCAGGAGAATTGACAGGCATGTTCACCGACGCAACATCCACATTCAACGACCACGGCATCCGATTCGACTACCCGGCGGACTGGGAGGTCGAGATCGACGAGGAAGAGACGGTGACCACAGTCTCACTCCAGTCGCCCGGCGGCCTCGCCTTCGCCCTCGTGACGGTGGACGAGACCTGCCCCGCCCCGGCGGAGGTCGCCGACGAGGCCCTCAACGCCATGCGCGAGGAGTACCCGGACCTCGAGGCCGCCCCCGCGCTCGAGACCCTCGCCGGCCAGCGCGCCGTCGGGCACGACGTCGAGTTCATCAGCCTCGACATGACCAACACCTGCGCCATCCGCTGCTTCCGGACCCCGCGCCGCACGGTCCTCGTCTTCGGCCAGTGGTCCGATATCGAGGCGGAAGAAAGCGCCGCCCAGATCCAGGGGCTCCGACGCTCGCTGGAAGAAACCGACCAGTAAGAGGCCAGCAGCCCAACCTTGAGGACCGTGCGGGGCTCGCGAGAGCCCTCGTCTCTGCGGGTCCTTCCAGTGATTTCCGCCCACACTCTTGCCTCTTGCAACAATTCCTGTATTCTTAGAGCAGGAATACAAATTCCACAAAGGATCCTTCCCGTGCGCCTGGCCTTACACACGGACTACGCCTTGCGGAGCCTGCTCTTGCTGGCGACGAGGTCGGAGCGGGTGACGATGGGGGAGATCGCCGACTTCTACCGGATTTCGGCGAATCACCTGGGGAAGGTCATCCACCAGCTCGGCCGGCTCGGCTACGTGCGGAATGTGAGGGGGCCGGGGGGCGGGATCTCGCTGGCGAAGTCGCCGGGCGAGATCACGGTCGGGGGCGTGATCCGCGACTTCGAGGAGCGCGGGACGCACCTCCTCGAGTGCGTGGAGACGCCGGGGGTCTGCGTGATCCAGCCCGGTTGCGCCTTGCGAGGGGTGTTGGCCGAGGCCGAGAGGATCCAGATGGAATACCTCGACGGGGTCACGCTGGAGCAGCTCGTCCCGAAGTCGGGCGACCTGGTCACGCTCACGATCCCGGGATGATCCGAGGGATAAGGCAACGCTCCCGCGTCGACGCCAGGGGGAGCGGTGCGCAACCACGTTACGACAGAAAGGGAGAAACGATGACGCATTCCAAGCAACGCGGCATAGTCTTGTGTCTCGGGGGCATCGCGGTGTCGGCCTTCGCCATGATGGTGGCGTTGGTGCCCGGATCCTCCCTGCAGGCGGACGAGCCGGCGGAGAAGGTCGAGGACGCGGCCCTGACCCGGGCTCGCGAGCACGTCAAGATGCTCGACGAATTGTACAAGACGGCCGTCGTCTCGGTCACGAACAAGTACGAAGGCCCCCCGGCGATCAAGGTCGCCAAGGACGTATTCACCGCGATGGAGAAAAGCGGCTGGCACAAGGCCAAGCTCGTGGATGCCTCGGGTGCGCCCCAGAATGAGGCCAACCTGCCGGCGACCGACTTCGAGAAGCGGGCCGAGGCGGCCATCCGCGGCGGTAAGCCCTACTATGAAGAGGTCGAAGGTGCCGGCCCCAAGCGGACGCTCTACGCCGCGACGATCGTCCCCGCCGTGGCCAAGAAGTGCGCGACCTGCCACGGCGTGAAGACCGGCGACCTGCTGGGCTTCATCCGCTACGAAGTGCCGGTCAAGTAAGACGCGGGCAAGAGGCCCGTCGACACGGTCCGACGCAGGACCATCCAGTGACATCACCCGGCCAGGCCTGACGACGATCGCGCCCGAAGTGCGCGCGGTGCTGGGGTCATTCTCGGCGGAAAATGAGGAGCGGGGCGGTTGCCTTCATCCTAAAATGGGCACCGTTGCACGTTCCCTCCCGCGACGCCGAGAATGATCCCATGCCCAGACCACGCGCGATCGTCTCTATTTGTCTTCCCTTGCTGATTTTTCTCGGCACGAGCCTCCCCGCGCGAGCGGCCGAGCCGGATTCCTTGCAAGGCAAGGCCGCCTCGATCATCGAGGCCCTCGCCCCGGACGCGACGGTGGCGGTCGCCTTCCGCGACCTGGCCACGGGCGAGCACTTCGGCATCCGCGACGAATTGCCGATGCACCCGGCGAGCACGATGAAGGTGCCCGTCATGATGGAGGTCTACCATCAGGCGGCGGCGGGCCGACTCTCGCTCGACGACAGGCTCCCGGTCAAGAATTCGTTCGTCAGCATCGCCGACGGGAGCCCCTATCAGCTCGACCCGAAGGAAGACTCCGAGTTGACCCTCTACGCCAGGATCGGCGGCGAGGCGACCCTCCGCGATCTGATCCGCCTGATGATCACCGAGAGCAGCAACCTCGCGACGAACCTCATCATCGACAAGATCTCGGCGGGCTCGACCACCGCGTTCATGGAGTCGCTCGGGGCCAAGGGGGTCAAGGTCCTCCGCGGCGTCGAGGACGACAAGGCCTACGCCAAGGGGCTCAACAACGTCACCACGGCGCAAGGTCTGGCGAGGCTCCTAATGCTCCTGGCGGAGAAGTCCGTCGTCTCCGAGCGAGCCTCCGCCGAGATGCTCGAGATCCTCCTGGCGCAGAAATTCAACGACGGGATCCCGGCCGGCCTGCCGAGGGGGATCCCCGTCGCCCACAAGACGGGCTCGTTCCAGGGGGTCTACCACGACGCGGCGATTGTGATGCCCCCGAATCGCAAGCCGTTCGTGCTCGTCGTCCTGACGCGAGGGATCGACGACGAGGCGAAGGCCCACAAGCTCGTCGCCGAGATCGCCCGCACGGCCTACGCTCAGGCGGTGAAGCCCTGAGCCTCGTCGAGGAATTCGAGGATCCGGCCGACGAGTTCGGGGCCGCCGACCTCCACGACGTTGCCGTGCCCTGCCCCGGGGACCTCGATCCTCCTGGCGGCGGGGAAGGCTCCTGTCAGTCGGTCGGCCTGGTCCCGAGTGACGAGCGGATCGATGCTCCCGTGGATCAAGAGCGTCGCGGCGGAGATCGTCGGGGCCAGTTCGATCGGGCTCGGCCTCGAAAGCGAGACTCCGGCTAATCTCCGAGCCCGATCGAGGATCAGCCGCGCGAAGATCCTGCCGAAGGGGAGCCGCGCCTTCCTGAGCCATCCGACCACGGCCGTCTCGAGGTCGGTGTAAGGCGACTCGAGTATGATCGCGTCCAGGCGATCGTCCTCGGCCGCGGCACGGCAGACGATTGCCGCGCCCATCGAGCGGCCCCATGCGGCGAACTTCGGCGACGGGCCGCACCTTGGCGCGAGGACGTCGACCCAGGCGATCAGGTCCCGACCCTCGCGCCCACCGAAAGAGGCCCGGTTGCCTCCGCTTCGGCCGTAGGCGCGGAGATCGAGCTGCGCCACGTTCCAGCCTCGCGCATTGAGGAACTCGACCCGGTCGCGCATCGCAGAGCGGACCTCGGCGAACCCGTGGACCAGGAATATGGTCCTCCCCGGGCTGTCCTGTCCAGGATGCCAGGTCCCCACGAGTCGGACGCCATCCGGGGCGATCACCTCGATGCGCTCGCCCCCGTCGTCGACCTCTGACGCTCCGAAGCGACGTCCGGGCAGGACCAGGGCCCATGCTCCCCACTCGCGAACCGCCAGAACTAATGCCGCACCCAACCCCACGGCCAGGCCCGAAATCACGGCCAGCGCACGCACCCCGATCGACAACACGCCCGACACGGCGAAGAGCCCCGGTAAGCCCATCCCGGCCGCCGGGCGTTCTTGCGGTCTCGACGTATCTGCTTCTGCACGATCGGGAGGGTCGAGGAATCCCCGCGTCGTGAGCCCTCCGGCTTCCCAGCGGAGCCTGATCGCGCCTTGCTTCCAGGTCCGATAGAGCGGGATGCCCGCGCCCTCAAGGGACTCGAGCGCATCGCGAGTCCCGCGGGTGGGAGGCCGCTGGCTGACGGCGATGACTTTGGGGTTGGCCCAGTCGTAGAACCAATCCGGATTCGCCGTACGCCCGCCGTGGTGTGGGGACAGGATGACGTCGACGGGCGTGCGTGGTTGCTTCGTCAGCTCGACGAGGCCTTCCTCCTCCAGATCCCCCGTCAGGAGGAGATCCCGCCCTTGCGACTCGATGTCGAGGACGACGCTGCGAGCATTGTCGCTCGTCGCCAGGTTGGGCTCGGAGGGCGGGAAACGCACCGAGTAGCGAGCCCCCGCCCACTCCCATTGCATCCTCTCGGCGATGGGCTCGACCGGGACGCCTCGCGCCTTCGCGAAATTCAGCAAGGCGACCGCCCCGGGATTCGTCTCCCCCGCGAACCCGGGCGCCACGCGAACCGCGCCGATCGAGAAGCGATCCAACAACTCGGGCAGGCCATTATAGTGATCAGAATCGGCATGACTGAGAATGATCATCTCAACGTGGCTGATGCCCCGAGACCAGAGCGCCGGGGCGATGATCCGCCGCCCGACGCTCGGGTCGCGCATCCGGCCGCAGTCGTAGATGATCGCGCGACCGTCAGGCCCCTGCACCACGACCGCCAGGCCGTGCCCGACCGCCAGGATATCGGCCTCGAGCGTGTCCGGTCGTCGCACGAACCAGCCGATGACGGGGCCCGAGACCACGACCAGCGCAAGCGCCCCCCAGAGGTAGCGGCGGTTCGACGAACGGGCGGCCCTCGCGACCATGGCGAGCGTCAGGAGGAGGTAGACGACGACCACCCAGCCCCAGTGTGGCCCGGCGACGAAGATGTGCCCCCAGGATCGAGTCGCCCCCCAGCGAACGAGCCATTCGGTCCCCCTGAGGAAGATCGCCGTGAGCCAGGCCGTCGGCAACGCCAGGGTCGGCCAGATGGGTGAGAGCAGCAAGGTCAGGCCCGAGGTCATCAGCGCCAGGGACGTGAGCGGGATCAAGGGGATGTTCAAGAGAATCCCGATCGGTGAAATGATGTGGAACCGGAGCATGACCAGGGGGAGGCCGACGAGCCAGACCACGAACGAGACGAGGATGCCCGACGTCACGAGCGGCGGCCACTGACGCATCTGCGCCAGCCACCAGGGCTCGAGCTTGCGTTCGAGCCGATCGAGCGCGCTCCCGGGGGCATTCACCCGGAATGTCCAGGCGTGGTAGAAGAAGTTGAGCAGGTCCTTGAGCGGGCCGACCCCCCAGACGATCGTGGCGATGGCCAGGAACGAGAGCTGGCAGCCGACGTCGAAGAGGTGCGACGGATTGAGCATCATGGTCACGATCGCGGCCAGGGCGAGGATGTTGCCGAAGCGGGTGCGGCGGTCGCGCATCCCGGCGACGCAGGCGGTCATCGTCATCGCCGCAGACCGGACGACCGAGGGCATCAGGCCCACGAGCAGAGCATACCCCAGCGTCGTGAGCGCCACGGCGAGGAACGCCCCCCGGCGGCCGAATCCGAGCATCCGGAAGAGGAACCAGAGCGCCCCGGCCAGCACCTGGAGGTGCAGCCCCGAGATCGCCAGCAGGTGTGTCGTACCCGTCCGGGCGAAGGCGTCGTTGACCTCCGGATCAACCCCCTCGCGACGCCCGAGCAGCAAGGCCGCGGCCAGCGGCGCGACCCTCGGATCCAGCCCCGCGACGAGTCGTCCGTGGCTCCAGGCCCGCGCGGCGCCGATCCAGCGATCGAAGCCGGACCCCGGGGTCCGTTCGTCCTGCCAGACCCCCTCGGGACTATCGATCGTCAGGCGGACCCGGATCCCCTGCGCCCGGAGATACGCCCGGTAGTCGAACTCCCCCGGGTTCAGCGGCCCGGCGACGGCGGCCAGGCTTCCCGCGGCCTCGACGGCCTGCCCGGCCTCGAGGTCGTTGCGTTCGCCGAGGATCACGAGTTGGATCGCCCCCGAGGCTCGATGCCAGTCTCGACCGTCATTGATCCCCGTCAGGTCCAGCACCGCGCGTGGTGACGGTGTCTCCGGGCCTCGTCCCCTGGACCTCGCGGATCTCTCCCCGGATCCAGGCGGGCCTGGGGAGATCCGAGGCCGTGCGGGCCAGGTCATCGGCCGGCAGATCCGACCAGTGATGGTGATGCCAGCCGCCCCCCAGCCCCGCGAACGCGAGCAACAAGCCGGCCGTGGCCGGGGTGGGCCATCGCCAGCAGAGGCCGGCGACGAGCGTGCCCGCCAGGGCGAGAATGGTCCAGGAGAGCGTCCCGCAAGGCTCGAAGTATCGATCCATGACGATGCCGGCGGCCATGGCCAGGGCGACCGGCATCAAGGGGGGCATCAGCCGCCTGTCGGGCTTCGGCCTCGTCGAGCCGCCCTCGTTCGCTTGGGTCATAGACGATGGATCGGATCATTCCGGCGAAACCACGCGCGATCGACACGCATCCCAGGACCCCGAACAGCATGATCCCCGGGGGACCGGGGATCAAGGGGCGTATCCCTCATTCGAAGCGGGGATGCGCTCAGTGGGCAAGCGCCCCGCGGCCGGCGAACTTGGCGTTCGGGCCGAGGGCGTCCTCGATCCTCAGGAGGCGGTTGTACTTCGCGAGCCGTTCGGAGCGGGCGACGGAGCCGATCTTGATCTGCCCCGCGCCGGTGGCGACCGCCAGGTCGGCGATCGTCGAATCCTCGGTCTCGCCCGAGCGGGCCGAGACGATCGTCCGGTAGCCGTTGCGGCGGGCGAGGAGGATCGCGTCGAGGGTCTCGCTCAGGGTTCCGACCTGGTTGACCTTGATCAGGATCGCGTTGCCGACGCCCCCCGAGATCCCCTGTTGCAAGCGAGCGGTCTGGGTGGCGAAGAGGTCATCGCCGATGAGCTGGACCTTCGAGCCGAGCGAGGCCGTGAGGGCCTCCCACCCCTTCCAGTCGTCCTCGGCGAGGCCGTCTTCGATCGAGACGATCGGGTAGTTCTTCGACCAGTGCTCGAGCATCGACACCATGCCGGCCGAGTCGAGCGTGTCGTTGCCGACGGCGGTCAGGGCGTAGGTCTGGGTTTCCGGGTTGTAGAGATGGCTGGCGGCGACGTCGAGGGCGATGGCCACGTCGATGCCGGGCTCGAGGCCGCAGGCGAGGATCGCCTCGAGGATGATGTCGACCGCCTGGGCATTCGTTGAGAGCTTGGGTCCGTACCCCCCCTCGTCGCCGACGAGCGAGGCCTCGGCGTCCTTCTCCCGCAGCACCGCGCCCACGGCCCGATAGATGGCCGTCGTCATCTCGAGCGCCTTCGAGTACGAAGGGGCGCCGACGGGCATGATGAGGAAGTCCTGGAAGTCGAGGTTGGCCCCCGCATGAAGGCCCCCCGAAATCATGTTGACCATCGGGAGGGGCAACATGATCTCGGCCGACTCGCCGGGATCGAGCCGCTGCCGCCAAAGTCGGTTCAAGTGAACATAGAGTTCTTCGCCCCGGGCATTGGCCGCCGCGTGGGCCGCGGCCAGCGAGACGCCGAGGATGGCGTTGGCCCCGAGCCGCCCCTTGTTGGGGGTGCCGTCGAGGGCGATCAATTTCGCGTCGAGGGCCGTCTGGTCCTCCAGGTCCAGCCCCACGACGGCCGGGGCGATCTCATCCATCACGTTGGCGACGGCCCGCCTGACGCCGAGCCCGCCGTACCAGGAGCTATCCGGGTCGCGAAGTTCGAGCGCCTCATGCCGCCCCGTGCTGGCTCCCGACGGTACGATCGCGCGACCGATCTCCCCGCTCGAGGAGAAGACCTCGACCTCGACCGTCGGCCGCCCCCGCGAATCCAGGACCTCGCGAGCCTTGAGCTTCATGATCGCCAACACGGAGCAACCCCTCCTCATTGAACCTAGGTGAGACGGATTGATCACGTCTCGAATCATCAGGGGTCGTCGATCCCCACCCTTGAGCTTATCCACACGTCCCCAAGGCTCGTTCATAAACTTGACGATTTCACGAAGGCAATTTCCGCATTTCTCGTGCCAATCCGTCGATCAGGAGATCCCAGGTCGGGGGCGTTTCCAGGAGGCCCTCGCGGGCGAATTGACGGACGACGGCACCTCGGGAGTCGTCGAGGTAATCGACGGGGCTCGTGCCATCGACGCGCGCCAGGGCGCAGGCACAGGCATGGGCGTTCGAGCGGGCGACGAGCGTGGGGTCGCTGTAGGCGTCGCCGTGGTCGAAATAGCTTTCCCAGAAGGCCCAGGTCGAGGCGAGGAGCGTCGATTCCCGGGGGTAGGCCCGCACGGCTTTGAGCAACAGATGGCTGAGGAAGAAGCCGAGGTCGTAGGCCGGATCCCCGGCGTGGACCGTCTCGAAGTCGACCAGCGTGATCCCCATGCCCTCCGAGTGGACCAGGATGTTCTTCGGGCTGAAATCGGCGTGAACGAAACCGCGCCGACACGGGCACAGGAGCGAGTCGATCAGGGCTTCGATCCGAGGCGCAAGGTCGGGGTGAACGCGGGCGATCGTCCTGTAGAACGGCTCGATGCGCAGCTCATCGAAGACGGTCAGGTCGGCGAAACGCCCGCCGGGCTCGAAGGCGGGGTCGCCGGCGCTGCCGGCGTGGATCTTGCCCAGCAGCTCCCCGGCCTTGCCCGCCACCGCGGCATCGACCTCCCCCGCGAGAAGTTGCTCCTTCCAGACTTTGGAGTCGTCCGGGGCGCAGGTCATGGCGAAGAGGTAGTCCTCGTCGACCGCGAAGAGCACGCGAGGGACCGTCCCCTCCGGGAGACGGGGCGTCAGGGACTCGAGCGCCGCGCGTTCGATCCAGATGCGTTCCAGCCGGCTGATCCATAGGGCCTTGGTCCGGAGCCGCTCCCGGGCCTGCTTCAGCACGATGGAGGGCTCCCCCTCGATGTCGAGGCGCATGACGACGTTGGAGACGCCCCAGCCCAGGGCGCGGGCCTCGACCGCCTTCCTCTCGGGCAGGCGGCCCTGGCCCCGGAGATAGTCCACCGCCGTTTCGGGAGTCACCTCGCGCATTTCAGACCCTCGTCACGAACCGACGGATCGACGACGCCCGCCCCTCGATCGACGAGGGTCGCGTGATCTCGAACTCGCGACCGGGGAGCCCGAGGGGCCGTCGGCAATTCGTCGGATGCATGATCTTAGCCATGAAGTTCCTAACACAATATACCCTCCTGATTTCAGCAATCGAGGAGTGGCGCGGGGTGAAGGCGGCCTCCTCCACGTCGTCGGCCCGCATCTTCACCAATCACAATAACAACATTCTCTATTTATGTTAGTATTTAGCAATAAATAAAATATTCAATCCAATTCTCTTAACATATTTTCAAACTCCTGATTTCTCCCTCTCCTCCAAGAAACGAGCGGAGAGCCGGGACAATCCCCGCCAGAATCCGCAACTCACGCCCTTCAATATTCGCGTCTTGAACAAGCCCTCAAGGGAAAATCTGATCGCCACGGCGAGGCAGGCGGACGTTTCCGGTCCGGGGTTTTCGGCGAGGACTAAGGTGGGCTGTCGTGGTCGACGGTGAGTTTTCGATTCTTCCGGGGCGAGGAAATTGTGGGCAGGCCAGACGCGGGCGAAGCGCGATGGATCAGGCGCGGATCGCAGATTGTTTGCGGCCTTCGGGTTGGGATGAGAAAGCGGCCGTGGGGGATGGTGGTCGGCCCGGAACCTCTTAATAGCTATCGGCCGTGGGGCGCGAGAAATCCTGTGTAATTTCTAAAATTCCGGTTTACACCCCCGCGGAATTGGAGTACTTTCCGGCCTGTTCGTTTCACCGAGGTTTCGTGCAGCGAAACTCAAGGCTGCGTCGGCATGACCAGGCAAGGAGGCCGGGTATGAACACACATCTTAAGCGCATCTCCCCCAACCCCCACATGTCGCCGTCGTTCCGCGGGTTCGGTCTATGTCAGGACCGGCACCGTTGATTCGCCCAATCGGCGTTGACCGAATGGGGTCGATGAGGTACCGAGTTCGCTCAACCTCACCGATGTGTCGGTCGAGACAGGTTTGGCTCTCGAGGAAACCTCGGGGAGAGGCCGAGTCCCAGGGGCTGGGACAGGCGATCGAGCGATGACGAACCAGATCAAGAGATCAGCAGAATCGCTCGATAAGGCGCGACAATCTATTCAGGAGGATGAGATGCGCAAGTCACGTCGTTTTGCCGGGGTTCGGATGTTCGCCTTGGCTATTGGCATGGTCGCCCTGACCGCCGCGAGCGGTCGTGCGGATGCGATCATCAGCTATGACACTTCGGGCTCGATCGACTCCACGGGGGTCTCCGGGTCGGGCGTGATCAGCTTCATCCCGATCACCGGCAACTCGTTCAACTCGCCCTCGGGCTTCAGCCTGGGTGAGTTCCAGGTCGCGGCGCTGCCCGGCTCTCAATCCACGACGTACACCAACACGCCCTTCCACATCACCTTCCTGGTTTCGTCGGTCGACGGCAAGACGCCGGACCCGAACGAGACCCCGATCAAGGTCAGCGGCGTCCTGAACGGCACCGTGACCGGCGGGAACCAGTCGAGCGTTGTGGCGACCTTCGACCCGATCAGCAACCCCACGTTCCTGACGGGCGACTTCACGAACACCCTGAGCGTCCCCAACAACCCGCTCTCGCTCGTCCCGAACTCGACACTCGGCGGTCAGACCTCGGCCCAGGCGAACCTGGACACGACCCCGGTCAACCCGGTTCCCCCGATCCCCGAGCCGACCTCGGTCGCCATGTTCCTGACGACCCTCGCGGGCCTCGGCGTCCGTCGCCACTTCAAGAATCGCAAGGCTGCCTGAGCGTAAGAGCCCGGCATCCCCGTAGTCATAGGATGGCGTTGGTAGCCCCTCGGTACCGAGGGGCTTTTCCCCTAGGAGTGGTGGTTCCCCCCGATTTTCGCCGAGCTCCCCATGCAGCACCCTCCCAAGACGGCCACGTTGTCCACGATCCTGACCTTCGCCGCGATGTTCTCGCTTCTCGGCTCGGTCTCTCGCGTCGCCGACGCGGGAACGATTACGTATAACACCACGGGCCAGGTCTGGCCGTGGTCCCAGGGTGACGGTGCAGTCCCCGGCTATATCGGCACGAACGTGATCAGCTTCCAAGGTGTCACGAACGGGTCGTTCCAGGCTCCGGGAGCCTTCAGCCTCGGGAACTTCGTGGTTACCCAGCCGACCTCGGGCAGCACAACGTACAACAACGCGGAATTCACCATCGAGCTGCAGACGAATCTCGGCGGGAATGTGGCGTCGTCCCCCTCGGTGTCGCCCTACAGCGCACTCTGGATCGATGGCGTCCTGAACGGAACGGTCTCCGCCTCGGGCGAGTCGAACGTGGTTGCCTCGGTGATCTCCGTGACCCCCGACCAACCGCTCCAGATCCCCGAGAATCTGGCCGTACCGATCCTGGATCTCCCGTTCCCGATCGCGGCGTTCCGCGTCGCGTTGCCGGTCGTGCTCAGCCTGACGCCGGGAGGCGGCGAGACGCCGCTCATGGCCCAGGTCACGACCGTACCGGAGCCATCCCCTCTCGCCATCTCCGCCCTGGCGGTGGCCGGAGTGGCCTGGATTCGGCGGCCTCGTCGCACGAGCGCCACGCCGGTTGCAGGCCTGTCGTTGACCGATCGCTGACCCAGCGCAACCGGTCGCATCACCTGTTGCTGATCCCCCTTTGTATTCCTGAGACTGAGGAGCACAGCCTTGAGACGGATCGGATTCTCCACCCTGGTTTTGGCACTGACGGTCTTCGGCGGCCTGGGAATGAACGCGGCCGAGGCTTCCCCGATCACCTACTCCACCTCGGCCTGGATCGACGGCAACTTCGGCCCCGGCGCCAGCCCGATCTCCCTCGGAACTTCCTCCGGGACGCTCTACACGCCCGGCTCGATCAATCTCGGCACCTTCAACACCTCGTTGAGCCTGCCCGAGTCCGCCAGCCTCACCTACGCCAACACCCCGTTCACGATCGACGTCTACTTCAACACCAGCTCGGGCACGTCGATCCTGCAGGTCAACGGCCTGCTCAACGGGACGATCACCGGGACCACCTCCTCGACCCTGCAAGCCTCGGTCGCGTCGGTGACGAACATCGGTGGCAACCCCCTGCCGTTCCCCCTGGATACCTTCCAGGTGCTCGCCCCGCAGACCATCAGCCCCGGCGGAGCCTCGCCGCTCTACGCCTACGTCAGCTACAACGTCCCCGAGCCGACCACCCTCGCCCTGTGCGGGAGCGTCCTGGCCGGCCTCGCCGTCCGTCGCATGCGTCGCCGGATGGTCGTCGCCTGAGCGGATTGATCGCAGCCATCGGCGAGATTCGTTCGTTGGACAGGCCCCGCACTTTGCTTTGGTGCGGGGCTCCTGTCTGCGCCACGCGAGTCTGACGCTTGATATCGGTCGATCGGGCTCCGCACTCCATCCTTCGTCGACCCGTTAAACCGACGACGACATGGAAGGAGCGGCCTGGGTTCGGCGGAACCATCGCTCGAGGTTCGCGCCGAGGCGGGCCTGTCGTCGAAATGATCGCCGGCCATGGCCGCCGATCGCCCCAGCTAAAGTTAATCCCACCTTTGATTCGCAGCAGCTTAAGATGAGGATCACACCCTTGAACCGCACCCGACTCTCCGCCTTAGTTCTCGCCGTGACCCTGTTAAGTGGCCTGGGGATGAGCTCCGCCGAGGCCTCTCCGATCTCCTATTCGACTTACTATAGTGAGATCGATGGCACTTATGGCCCGTACGCGAGCCCGATCTCGTTCGATGGCAACAGCGGGACGGTCTTCGCCCCCGGCTCGATCAACCTCGGTACCTTCAATACGGCGCTGAACCTGCCCGACTCCGCCAACCTGACCTACTCGAACACCCCGTTCTCGATCTACGTGAACTTCACCACGGCCTCGGGCAATTCGGGCATCCAGATCAACGGGCTCCTGAATGGGACGATCAGCGGGAACTCCTCCTCGGGGTTGCAGGCGACCGTCGCCTCGATCACCGACTGGGGCAACCTCCCATTCCCGCTCAGCAACTTCCACGTGAACGTGCCGCAGACGATCAGCCCGAGCGGCCCCGCCCCGCTCTATGCGTACATCAGCGCCGTCCCGGAGCCGTCGACCCTCGCCCTCTGCGGGACCGTCCTGGCCGGGCTTGCCGTCCGACGCCTGCGCCGTGGTCGCAAGGTCGCCTGAGCTTTCGCATCTCTGGATGCATCGAGTTTTGGATGGGCCCCGCGCTTCGGCGTGGGGCTTTTTGTTTTCTCCGTTCGTCGTCGAGAGCCCGGCGTGAAACCAGCATGGATGACGGCATTTTGGCCGCGGCGAACGACGAGATGGGGGCTCGCCCGCGCAAATGGAGGAGGAACCTCCGACCTTTGCAAGATGAGTGCTTGCCACATCGCCCGTCCGGACCGATCATAAGAAAGTACGAAGGTCCGAAGGCGGATGATCTGACGCCTAGATGGATACGAGGAGCGAAGGTTGATGGCCGCGGGTCCGCTCGAACTCATGGCGAAGGCCCGCGCGGGGGAAACTGACGCGCTAGGCGAGCTCTGCGCCCTGTACCGCAACTACTTGCGAATGGTGGTTCGGACGGGGCTGGGTCCCAAGCTGCGGGAACGCGTCGAGCTCTCGGACGTCGTCCAGGAGGCGCTCGTCGAGGTCATCCGGCAGTTCCCCCAGTTCACCGGCCAGAACGAAGCCGCCCTCGTCGGCTGGCTCCGGCGCCTGGTGGGCCAGAAACTGGCGGACCTGGCCCGGTATCACAACCGGGCCAAGCGTTCCGCGGGGGGCCCGGACGTCCCCCTCGACGCCCCTTGGAATCTGGAAGGGGGGGCCGACCCCGAACGTGGAGGCGGCCGGCTCCTCGACATGCTGGCCCTCGACCAGACGAGCCCGAGCGAGGCGGCGAGCCGCCGAGAGCTCACGGTCCTCCTGGCCGATGCCCTCTCCGACCTCTCCGAACCCGAGGCCGAGGTCCTCTGGCTCTACCACGCCGAAGGGCTCTCATTCGAGGCGATCGGCGACCGGATGGGCCTGAGCCGGAAGTCGATCCGAGGGGTCTGGGCTCGCGGCCTGAAAAGCCTGAAAAAGTCGCTCGACGGGCCCCCCGGGGGGTCTCTGAGGTATCAAGATGGTCCGCCGCTTTGAGACCGACCCGGTCGACCGGGATGAGCAACTGGGAGAGGCGATCGAGGCCTTCCTCGCACTGGCCGAGGGGGGCGAGGCGCCCGACCCCGAGGACTTCGCCGCACGCTATCCGGACCTGAACGACGACCTCCGCGCCGCCCTCGAAGGGCTCGCCCTCGTGCGCGGCCTCGTCGGCGACGGCGGCGGCCCAGGGCATCGTCTCGAATCGGGCCGGCGCATCGCCGGCTATCGGATCGTCCGCGAGCTCGGCCGGGGGGGCATGGGGACCGTCTACGAGGCGGTCCACGTCGGCCTCGACCGACCCGTCGCGCTCAAGGTCCTCGGCACCCACGCCGCCCCCGACTCCACAGGCCGCAGGCGGTTCCTCAATGAGGCACGCACGGCCGCGGGGCTGCACCACACGCACATCGTCCCCGTCTTCGACGTCGGCCAGGTCGGCGGCCTCTGCTACTACGCCATGCAGCGCATCGAGGGGAGCGGCCTCGACAGCGTCCTCCGCCACCTCCGCCGCGATCGGACCGTCGCCGCCGGCAACTCCCAGGGTGGGACGACCTCCCTCAACATGAGCTCCGGCCGTCGAGGCTGGACCCCCCGGTTCTTCAACCGATCGGGCCTGACCCCGATCCATCTTCACCAGCCCGACGACGACAACACGGCCACCTGGGTCGGCCGCAGCCACGGCGATCTCTCCGGGTCGAGCGTCGGCGTGGGAGGCGTCGGCGGGAAGCGTGAGCAGAAGGACGAGCCCCCGCCGTTCGATCCCCCGAGGGGCTCGGCCTATTACCGCTGGGTCGCCGAGGTGGGACGCGAGGCGGCCGAGGCCCTGGCCCATGCCCATCGCCGCGGGATCATCCACCGCGACATCAAGCCCTCGAACCTCCTCGTCGACGCCCGCGGGATCGTATGGGTCGCCGACTTCGGCCTGGCGCGGCGCCTCTCGGATCCCGGCCTGACGCAGCACGACAGCCTGCTCGGCACGCCTCGCTACATGAGCCCCGAGCAGGCCAAGACCGGCGCCATCGACGGCCGCAGCGACGTCTATAGCCTGGGGGCAACCCTCTACGAGCTCCTCACTCTCAGGCCTCCCTTCCAGGGGCAGACGGCGGCCGAGCTCGTGGCCCAGATCGGCTCGAAAGACCCCGTCGCGCCCCGGCAGTACGACAACCGGATCCCCCGCGACCTCGAGACCATCGTCATCAAGGCGCTCGCCAAGCGGCCCGAGGATCGCTATGCGACGGCCATGGACTTCGCCGAGGACCTCGAGCGGTTCCAGCACCACGAGCCGGTCCGCGCCAGGCGGATCAGCTCGATGGGGCGCCTCTGGCGGTTCATGAAGCGCAACCCGACGACCTCGATCGTCTCGGCGACGGCCGCGGCCATGGTCCTGATCGTGACCTCACTCGCCTTCTTCAAGGTCGTCCACGAGCGCGACCAGACCCGCGCGGCGATCCGCTCGCAGCTCTGGCGCGAGTCCTCGGTCGTCCGCCTCTCGAATCTGCCGAATCGCCGCGCGACCGGCCTCGCCCTGCTCAAGGAAGCGGCCGCCATGGGGCCGGAGCCCGCCCTGCGGACCAGGCTCCGGAACGAGGCGGTCGAGTTCCTGATGCTCCGCAACGTCGAGGCCCGCCCCGACTTTCCCACGGGCCCCGCCCGCGCCATCACCTTCGGACCCGAGGGCGCCCGGCTCGCCTCTCTGCCGCAGTTGAACAATGAGAGCGAGGTGGATGAGATCACCTTCTGGGAAGTCGCCACGCGAGAGCCGATCCAGCGGCACAAGCTTAACCTGCTCGGCCAGGAGACCGGCCCCATCCCCGGCGGCACGCCCGGGCAAGGTGGCCGTCAGTGGCGTCCCAGCCTCGTCGGCCTCACGATCATCGGCCAGTGCATCGCCGTGCTCTCGCCCGATGGCCAGGGGGTGCAGCTCTTCGACTCCACCACGGGCGCGAAGCTTCGCGACCTCAAGATGCCCGGCCGGCATCTCCGCTCCCTCCTCGGCGCGACCGACGGCCAGCATTTCGTCACGGTCGAGGCCGTCAGGGATCCGGCAGGCCCCGGTCGCGGCGACTCGCAAGGGCGTCGAGATGGGCGTAACGATCCCTGGCGTATGCCGGTGGAGGTCTGCCTGTACGACATGGAGCAGCCCTCGGCCCCGATCGCGACCCTCATGCACTGGGAGCCGAAATCGGGCCCGGATAGCGGGATCGGCTATCCGATCGCCTCGCTCTCGCCCGACGGGAGGACCGTTGCCACGGCCGGGGCCCGCGAGTCGACCGTCTTCTTGTGGTCTGCCGAGAATGGCCGACCGCTGGACAAGATCGAAACGCAGACCGAGCTTGTGACCCTGACGCTCGGCCCATCGAACCTGCTGGCGACGGCGGGCAACGGGGCGGTCCGGCTCTGGGAGCTCGATTCCAAGACTTCGCTCCCCGGTTTCACGCCATATCAGAGCAGCTTCCGGATCCTCCGCTTCAATCCGAGGGGGACGCTCCTGGCCGTCGGCGGCGGCGGCAACAATGTCGAGCTCTGGGATCCGGCCGCACTCAATGATGCCGTGGCCATCCTCACCACGCCCGAGTCCGTCGTGGATATCGCCTTCTCTCCCGACGGCCAGAATCTCGCCGCGTCGATCCGCGGTTCGTCGGCGACGACGGCGGTCTGGACGATCGACAACCCCGTCGCCCGGGTCCAGCTCGGCGGATTTGAAGGCACCCTGTCGAGCCTGGCCTTTCGCAGCGATGGCCTCCTCGCCATGAGCTCCGTGAAGGGCGTTGTCCGGACGTGGAAGCCCGGGCAATGCCCGGGGGCCCTGCAAAACACCGATGTGAATGTCGTCCCGAGTACGGCCGAGTTCAATAAGGGGAATGGACGGCCCAACGCGCTCGTGTTTGACGACCAGGATCGAATTGTCACGTTCAACTCCGAATCCTTGATCCAAACCTGGATCGGCTCCGCCGAGTCGAAATCCGAACCTCCCTCACAACTCCAGCACGTCGCCAGGCTCCCCCACTCCGAAGGCCGAGGCGGACCGATGCGGGGCGGGCGATTCCTGATGTTCCCCGCGCCGTTGGCGCGGGTGCTGGGGGGCCAGACCCTCTACATAGGGCGAGACTCGCAGGTCCTGGTCTGGCGTTCCAACGATCCGGAGCAAGTCCGGCCCCTGTTGCTGCCTGCATTCCCGGTGAAGGCCGACCACGAGACGAAGAAGGTCGAACCACCCCGGCAGCACAACGGCCGCAACGATTTGCCCCCTTGGCGGCAGATTGTGGCGAACGCCCAGGGCGATCGGCTCTACCTGCTGAGTTACTCCGGCGAGGCCTACGCCGTGACGTACGACGGCTCGACCGCCCAGCGACTCGATTGGGACCTCCCCGATAACCTCTCCTCGCTCGCCATCTCGCCCGACGGCGCGACCCTGGCGTACGGGGATAATAAAGGGAACGTCGCCCTGGTCCGGACCTCGAGCGGGAAGAGCCAGACGAGGCTCCGGACCAGCACCAGCGAGGTTGAGGGGCGTCTCATGACAATGACCTTCTCCCCCGACGGTCACGAACTCGCCGTCAGCACGGGCCAGGGTCCGATCGAGATCTGGTCGACCTCCGACACATCCGCCCCGATCCTGCGACTTCCCAACCATCGCGGGATCGTCAACACGATGGCGTATGACCCGAAGGGGCGTTACCTGGCCACCGGTCGATACCTCGCCTCGGGCGGCACCGACAAATCGGTCGATGTCTGGGACCTCGACCGCATCCGAGCGGGGCTCGATCGGATCGGCCTCGCCTGGTGACGAAACCAGGGCCGGCCAGGGTCGTGCCAATCCCGACAACCGGGGCGTTGCGCCCGGGACTTCGCGACCGCGGCCCGAAACGCTCGCGAGGCTCCCCGGCTCCAGCCGATCCCGGTCGGCAGAGGCAACTCTCCAGGGATTGTTCATGCGTCACGAATGCGACGGCGGGTAACAACGTTCTTCCTGGCCATTCGCACGGTGGGCGATCGATAAGCCGGTCCTCGTTCGGCCCGGCGCCCTGCGATCGAGCGGCTTGATCTCGGTGGACCAAAGTCGACCGCTTGGGTAGAGTGAAGAAACTTTGAGTGAAGAAACTGCATCGAATCGGCCGAAGGGACTTGCCCTCGAAGATGGGGTGACGACCGGCCGTCGAAGATAAACTCACCTGCTGACGTGGAGGGAAGGGATGCCCGCGGATTCGAATATCTCGATCCACTACCAGCTCACATCCGGCGATTTCGCGAGACTCTCCAGGAAACGCAGCCTGCCGGATCACCCCACGCTGGGGCATCCCGAGTGTGCCCTCCGCAAACCTCGCAACGCCGAGCGGATCGCGCTGGGCGTCGCGTTCACACTCGGCTTCAGCCTGATGCTTGGCCTCGCCTTCTGGAGCAGCCTGGCGAAGCATGGGGCCTGGGTCATCGTCCCGCTCGTGCTCGTAGGCGAGGTCTCGGTCTATGGGCTCATCCAGGCCTATCGGGCTTGCATCTTCCGCGCCTGGCGCAACGCCGGCCTCTTCGACGAGCGCTGGGTGAGCCTCACCTCGGACGGGGTCGTGGTCAACGAGCCACATGCCGGGGTCCGCAGGTTTCCCTGGTCGGCGATCCCCGGCGCGAGCATCGACGCCGAGCACGTGACCCTCGCCCTCAGCCCCAGGCCCCCGGCGGAATGGCCGGCCTCCAGCATCCTGTTCATCCCCCGCGCCGCGTTCAACCACAGCGACGAGGCGCAGGAGTTCGCCGCCTTCGCCGAGGCCCAGCGGGCCGCCGCCAAGGGCAAGTCGGGTGGCTCGGAGACCGAGGAGGGGCTCGCGACGATCCCCAGCTCGATCTCCGTTAACTATCAACTGGATGGGATGGACTTCAAGCGACTTTACGAGCAGTCGTGGACGGTGCTGAGCTACCGACATTTCCGCGAGATCCTGGCCGTGGCCTTGCTGGCCGAGCTCGTGCTGGTCTCCACATTCCTGCCGCCTGCGGGCCCCGGCGGCTGGAAAGAGTTCATGCTGTTCGGGCTCTCGCTCGCAGGCCAGTATGGGATCCTCCTCTGGCTGATCCACTGGTGGGGAGAGCGCGTCTGGCGGCGGGCCGGGTTCTTCGAAGGCCACACCATCACCTTGTCGCCGAGCGGCGTCTCAGTGCGCTGCCGACGGGGCGGCGAATGGTGGCTGACCTGGGACGAGATCGAGAGCACGTACCTCGACGATCGCTCGGTGGTCGTGAAGATCCCCTCGAGGCGCATCCCCCTCATCGTGCCGCGATCGGCCTTCGAGACGGCGGAAGCCGCCGAGGCCTTCGTCTCCGCCGCCGAGCGATGGCGGATCGCCTGCGCCGACCCGGATCCGAGCAACGGCCGGATCGAAACACGTCGGCCCCACGATCCTTCCCGACGTCAGACGGCCTGACCTTCACTCTCGAGCGAACACCATGCTGCGGACGGTCTTCCGTTACTTGCTCTCCGTTTTCTTCATCTACGCGGGGTTCAACCACCTCCGCTCGCCCGAGCCGTTCGTCGCCATCATGCCTCGCATACTCCCCTGGCCGTACGCCCTGGTGGCGATCAGCGGCTGGGCTGAGATCATTGGTGGGCTCGGGGTCATCCTGGCGCAAACCCGACGCATCGCCGGTTGGGGACTGATCGCCCTCTTGATCGCGGTCTTCCCCGCCAACATCCAGGCCGCTATCCACGGCATGGAGTTGGGAGGCAAGCCCGTCGCTCCCTGGATTCTCTGGGTACGACTCCCCTTCCAATTCATCTTCATCGCGTGGGTCTACTGGACGTGTGAGCTCGGCAAGCGCAAAACCCCCGCCGAGAAACCATCCAAGATCACGAATGTTGATGAGATCGCCTGAAGTTCCCTCAACTCATTGAGCCGACTCCCCTGCTTTCGCAAGATCGCCTGGATTGGCTCAATGATCCATCCCGCCTGACCGATGAGACTTGTTGCGGCTACCCTGGCTCGGCCTTGAGCCGACGCGGTCCGAGCGGGTATAACAAAGCGCGTGCCTGGCCGGGCGGCACGGAGTGTCACATGCCTCGGCGCAACTCGACCTTCAAGGGGACGTTGCGGCTGACGACGTCCAGGGAGACGGACCCGTGCCCCTTACCTCGCCTCCGGCCCGGAGTGGCCGCGTGCGGTCGACCCTAGCCCTGACGCTTGCGCTGATCCTCGGGGCGACCGCGAAGGGCCAGGAGCCCGCGCCCGAAGCCAGGAAGATCCCCGACGCGCTCAACTTCGCCAACGGCCTCTTCCGCGACAAGCGGTACGAGCTCGCCGCCCAGGAATACGAGCGCTTCCTGAAGGAAGCCAAGTCGGCCCCCGACATCGCCGACGCCTGGTTCGGCCTGGCCAACGCCCGACTCTTCCGCGGCCAGTACGACCTCTCCCGGCGCGCGTTCGAAGCCTTCATCAAGGCGGCTCCCGAGCATCCGAACACCCTGACGGCTCAGTACCGGATCGGCGAGACGTCGTACATGCTCGGCGACCTGCCCTATGCCCGCAGGGCCTTCGAGTCGTTCGTCGCGAAGGCGAAGACGCACAAGAACCTCGAGACGGCCTGGCCCTATCTCGGCGAGGTCTGCCTCCGGATGCGCGACTATCCTCGCGCCCGGCAGGCCTACGAGGAGTCGCTCTCCAAGAACCCCGATGGCCGGCTCGCCGACCGCGCCCGGTTCGGCCTGGGGAAGGCCCTCACCGCCCTGAACGAGCCCGATGAGGCGAGGAAGGTCCTCACCGAGCTCGCCAAGCGCGGGGGGGAATGGGCCGAACGCGCCTGGCTCCAGCTCGGGCAGGTGGAGATGAACACCGGCCGCAACGCCGAGGCCGTCACCGCCTACGAGACGCTCGAGCAGGTCGCCCCCAAGAGCCCCCTCATCGCCGAGGCCAAGCTCAACCGCGCGGAGGCCCTCATCAAGCTCGACCGCCGCGACGAGGCCGAGACCCTGCTGAAGACGCTCGGCACCGACGCCTCGCGGAACGTCGGGGCGCAGGCCGCCTTCGCCCTCGGCTCGTCCCAGCTCGAACGCGGGCAGGCCGCCGAGGCTTTGGAGACGCTCGATGGCGCGAAGGTCAAATTCGCCAAGTCGACCATGAACTCGGCGATCGCCTTCCGCGGCGCCGAGGCGTCGTTGAAGCTCGGCAAGACCGAGGATGCCCGCACCCGCTTCCTCCAGATCGTCAAGGCCGACGGCAAGGACCCGCTCGCCGACGACGCCCTGATCCGCGCCGCGCGTATCACGATGGACGGCCGCGACTTCAAGGGGGCCAAGGCCCTCATCGCCTCGTTCAACTCCCGGTATCCGGACAGCCCGCTCAAGTCCGACGCCCACCTGATCGAGGCCCGCGTGGCGATGGCCGAGGAGCGCTACAAGGACGCCGTCGCGACCCTCGAAAAGTCGCTCGCCGAGGACCAGCCGAGCCCCGAGAATGTGCAGGCCGAGCGTTACTATCTGGGGCTCGCCTATCGCAACGACGGCCAGTCCGAGAAGGCCGACGAGATCCTCGCCACGCTCGCCAAGTCCCCGACCGCCCCCGCGGGCACGAACGCCCAGTATCTACTCGGCCAGGGACACTTCGAGGCCAAGCGCTACGCCGAGGCGATCCCCGCGCTCGAGGCCTACCTCGCGAGCAAGCCCGCCGGTGACGTCGCGGCCGACGCCCTGACCCGGATCGTCTGGGCACGGCTCGAACTTGGCCAGGTCGACGAGGCCTCGAAGTCGTTCGGCGAGCTCGCCGAGAAGTTCCCCAAGCACAAGGACCTGAACCAGACGCGGCTCCGACTGGCCTGGAACCTCCTCGATAAGGAGAAGCCCGAGCAGGCCGCCGCGGCCTTCGCCGCCGTGCTGGCCGCCGCGCCCGAGGACACCCTCGCCCCCGAGGCCGCGCTGGGCGTCGCCCGCGCCCAGGACGCCGCCAAGCAGGTGGACCAGGCCCTCGAGTCCTACGCCAAGGTCGCCGAGAACTACCCCCAGAGCGAGCAGGCCACGCTCGCGACGCTGGCCAGGGCCCGCCTGCTGGTCGAGGCCAAGAAGCCCGCCGAGGGGGCCGAGATCTACGACAAGTTCTTCCGGGACCATGTCGACCCCACCACGATCCCCAAAGGGACGGAGATCGACGCGCTCCTGAGCGAG
This sequence comes from Singulisphaera chitinilytica, assembly GCF_049331405.1. NCBI lineage: Bacteria > Pseudomonadati > Planctomycetota > Planctomycetia > Isosphaerales > Isosphaeraceae > Singulisphaera > Singulisphaera chitinilytica. Next base: position 785,092 of record NZ_CP186274.1, on the reverse strand, counting down.
TGGGGCTGGGCCCTGGTCGACGCCGGCAAGACGGCCGAGGCCGACGCCACCTTCGCCCGCTTGCTGAAGGAGTTCCCCGACAGCCCCCACGCGGCCGACGCCCGGGTGAATCTCGCCGACACCGCCTACCGCGAGAAGAAGTACGACGAGGTCCTGAACCTGCTCAACCCGCTCGTCGCCGAAGGGGCGACGCTCCCCGAGCGTGTGGGGCCCTCCGCCCTGCTCCTGATGGCCCAGGCCCAGGACAAGCGCAAGGAGTGGCCGGCCGCCGCCAAGACGCTCGACCGGCTCGACAAGGACTTCAAGGAGAACCCGTACCGCCGCGAGGCGAAGTTCCTACGTGCGGATGTGGCCCTCAAGAACGGGGAGGCCGAGGCGGCCGAGGCCGGTTTCGCGGCCCTGATCGCCGAGCCCGCCGCCGAGACCGACCCCGAACGCTTCGGCGCGGCCTTGCGACGAGCACGGATCCAGTGCCTCCTCACCCTGAAGCGTTGGGAACCCTTGCTCGCGGCGGCCGACGAGTTCAAGGCGCAAGTTTCCAAGGACCCCTTGATGGCGGAGGTCGACTACGCCCGGGGCCAGGCCTTGCAGAGCCTCGGCCGGTTCGACGACGCGAGAGAGGCCTACAAGGCGGTCATCGAGGCCCGCAAGGGGGGCGAGCTGGCCGCCAGGGCCCAGTTCATGCGAGGGGAAACGTACTTCCATCAGAAGAACTACGAGGAAGCCCGCCGCGAGTTCTTCATGGTCGATACCCTGTACGACGCCCCCTCCCTCCAGGCCGCCGCACTCCTCGAAGCGGGAAAAGTCTATGAACGACTCGACCGCTGGGACCTCGCCGCCGAAACTTATGAAGGGTTGCGCGCCAAGTTCCCCGATGACCCGAAGGCCGCGGACGCGAAAGGCCTGCTGGAGGCCGCGAAACAGCACGCACAGGCCTCCTCGGGCACCGAGACTCGCTGACCGCACCAGCCCGCGCAACCCGCACGACCTCGACTCGCGGCGACACCTGACTCCCATCGATTGGGAAGGATCTCATTCAATGGATCGATCGAAGTCCTCTCGCCGAGCTTTGGCGCGGGCGGGTCTCGGCCTGGCCCTGGCGACCTTCCTGCTCTCCGCGGGCGCCGACGCCGCCCCGGCCGGGTCGGGAGCCAGCATGGAACTCGAGTCGATCGGCCCCATCGCCAAGCGCCTGGCCGGCGAGGCCGCGGCCTGGTATCAGCGGACCGCCCCCGCCGCCCGGATCACCTGGGCCGGGCTCGCCGCCTGCGCGACCCTCGGGCTCATGGTCGTCTTCGAGCGGATGATCCGCCTCCGTCGCCGGAAGGTCGTCCCGCGCGACTTCGTCAATCGCTTCCTCGCCCGGATCCAGGAAGGCAAGCTCGACCGCGGCAAGGCCCTCGACTTCTGCGAGCTGAACCCGAGCCCCGCCGCCCGCGTTGCCCTCGGCGCGATCCGACGCTGGGATCGGCCGGCGATCGACCAGGAGCGCGTGGTGTCGATGACCTGCCGGACCGAGTCCGACCGGCTCCGACGCAACGTCGGCACCCTGAAGCGGCTCGCCGTCCTCGCCCCCATGATCGGCCTGCTGGGCAGCCTCTTCGCCGCCGAGCGAGTCCTCGCGGCCGCCGCCCCCGGCGCGGGCGAAGCTCATTGGGGCCCCGGACTTGCCGCTGCCCTCTCCCCGCTGACGGCCGGCGTGGCGCTCGCGATCATCGCCCTCGTCGCTTATGATGGGCTGGTCGGTAAGATCGAGGCCATGGTCGAGACCCTCGAGCGCATCGGCGTGGAGACCATGGACGCCATCGCGATGTCGACCCCGGGCGAGACGCGAGGCAATGTCGGCGGCGGAGCCCGTACGCCCCACTCCCACTCGATCCGGATCGAGGTCCCCGAGCCCCACATCCGGCCCAGCACCCGTGGGGCCGAATTCGACTGACCCGCCCGAGAATCGTCACGACCGGACCAGGCCACGGATGGTGGGCCCCGCATTTTTCTTCTAAAGTAGTCGTCCGAGCGGGAGTCGATCGTCCCAAAGGATCCCGCGGGAGGGCGAGGCATGACGCAATGACCGGCCTGGACCTGGAATCGTTCCTCCACCTGCTGCGAGCCGACGTGGGCGCCTGGACCACGCTCGGCCTGATTGGTTTCCTCCTCGCCATCATGACGTGGACGAGCTGGGGGTCGAGGCGGGCGCTCCGCAAGTGCCTGGTGCTCTCGATCGTCGCGCACGCCGGCGTCATCCTCTACGGCAGCACGCATCCGTTCGTCCTCATGGCCTTGCGCTCCAAGGACCGTGCCGACGACGACCGCGAACGGATCCGCCAGATCAAGGTGACCCCCGCCGCCGAGCGCGAGGCCACCGCCGCCTCCAGACGCTCGCGGAGGGACGGCAAGGCCGCCCAGCCCTGGGAAGTCCAGCCCGAGACCCTCGCCCTGGCCGAAGCCAGGCCGGAACGCCCTCGCCCCGAGCTCGCCGCCCGCGACATCCAGCCCGACCAGCCCCCCGAGATGGCCGCGCCCGAGGCCGTTGCCCCGGATATCGAGACGTCCGTCCCCCCGGCACCTGAGGCCGCCCCCTCCGAACCCGCCGAGGAATCGGTCTCCCTGCCGGACCAGGCCGCCCCCAACGACCCGGGCGAGATCGCCGCGCCGATCATCGCGAAGCCCGACACCCCGGAGCCGTCGGCCGCCGAGTCCTCCCCGATCGACCACTCTCGCACGCGCCGACGCCCCGCAGGGGCCGCGAAGCTCGCCAATCGCCAGGCGAACCTGGGCAGATCGACCAACCATGCCCCCGAGCCGCCCCCGCCAACAGAGGCGGCCGTGGAGCCCCTCGCCCCGATCGCGCTCTCCGGCCCATCCAACGCGTCGGGCGAAGCCTCACCCCCTGAAGAGTCGGCTCCCCCCGTCGAGGCCCCCAAGGTCGCGATGGAGGATCCCGACTCCACCGGTGTCTCCGGCCGGGTCGTGAAGCGCGAGGAGGCAAAAGAGGCCCCCCCCGACGTCCTGGACACGAAGGTCCGCCGCAATACGCGCCCCTCGCGGCCGAAGGCCGGCTCGTCCGGTTCCGGCCTCGCCGACCAGAAGGCGAAGGCCCTTGAAGGGCTCGCGCTCTCGCGGGCCACGCCGAGCGGCCTCTCCAGACTCCCAGATGTCCAGAGATCGATCGGCAGCCGCCCCCTGACCGAGGTCCCCGAGGTCTACCGCTCCCGGCTCGACCCGAATCGATCGACGGTCGCACAGCGGGCCGGGGCGAGTGCCGCGAGCGAGCAGGCGGTCGAGCGCGCCCTCGACTGGCTGGCCCGACACCAGGACGCCGATGGCCGCTGGGATGGCGGCGTCGCCCGCGACGCCGACGACCAGCCGATCCGCAAGGACGACGACTACACCGTCCACTGCCCCCCCGGCGACCCCTGCGCGGGCGAGTGCCTCTACTGGGAGGCCGACACGGCCCTGACCGGCCTGGCCCTGCTCGCCTACCTCGGCTCGGGCTACACGCACGTCGACGGCAAATACACCGAGACCGTGGGTAAGGGGCTCGACTTCCTCCGCAAGATCCAGACGCCCGACGGGGACCTCCGCGGCCAGAGCCGGGCGGTCGGCATGTACTGCCATGCCATGGCCTCACTCGCGCTCTGCGAGGCCTATGCACTTACCGGCGACGAACGCCTGCGCGGCCCCGTCGAGCGAGCCGTCGGATTCCTGATCCGTTCCAGGGCCGCCGACGGCCAGGCCTGGCGCTACTCGCCCGGGGCCCGGATCGGCGACACGAGCATCCTCGGCTGGGTGGTCATGGTCCTCAAGACGGCCAAGGTGGTGGGCATCCCCGTCTCGAACGGGATCCAGGGGGGGACGCTGACCTGGCTCAACCGGGTCTCGAGCGGGCCTGACCGCGGCCTGGCAAGCTACCAGCCGGGCGAGCCCCCCACGCCGACGATGACGGCCGAGGCCTGGGTCTGCCGCCAGTTCTTGGGGGTCGGCGGCCCGAGCCTCTCCAGCTCCGAGGCGGCGGAGGAACTGCTCGCCAACGGCCCTGATCGCCCCGGCAAGGAGTCGTTCAACCTGTATTACTGGTACTACGGCACCCTCGCCATGTACCAGTACGGCGGCTCGGCCTGGTCGCAGTGGAACGCCCAGGTCCGTGACCAACTCGTGCGCCGACAGCGGCTCGACGGCCACCGGGTCGGGAGTTGGGATCCCGACGACACCCTCTACGGCTCCCGAGGCGGCCGGATCTACAGCACCGCACTCGCCACGTTGACCCTCGAGGTTTACTACCGCTTCCTCCGCCTCTACAACGACCCGGATATCACGCCGGTGGCCCCGGGTCGGCCGTCGCGACGCCTCAGTACGTCGCCGTCGCCGAACCGCTCGTAACACTACTTCTTCGAGACGTAGCGGTTCCCGGCGATGTAGTATCGCAGTGGGCGCTCGGCCCATTCCCCGGCGTAGTCGACGCCGATCCGGGGTCGGGTGACGATCTCGAACGGCTCCTCCGCCTCCGGCCTGGCGACGAAGAAGTCGTCGCTCAGGAGGTCGTGGCGGTTCAGAGTCCGGTCGATCCCCATCGCCCGGCAGAGCAGACCGGGCCCTTGCGTCCGCCCCTCAATGTTTTCCACCGGCTCGAGGGCACGCAATAGAACCGCCGAGGCGAGGCCCTCGGCCTGGGTGACGACGTTCATGCAGTGGTACATGCCGTAGATCAGGTAGACGTAGGCATGTCCCGGTGGCCCGAACATGACCTCGGTCCTGGGCGTGCGCCCCTTGGACGAATGCGCGGCGAGATCGTGGGGGCCGAGATAGGCCTCGGTCTCCACGATCCGGCCGACCCTCGTCTCGTCCCCCGATCGGCGTACCAGGAGCATCCCGAGGAGCTCCTGGGCCACGATCTCAGTCTCTCGGTCGTAGAAACGCCTCGGGAGTTTTTTCAAAGGATCGTCTTCGCTTTCGGCCTCGACAGGGGTCGGGCCATCGCGTCTGGAAGCGATGGCCCGATCGTCTACCGCTGACAAATCAAGGCAGTTCGCGGATCTTGATGTCCTTGAACTCGACCGGCGACCCTTCGGATTCGAGGCAGAGGAAGCCCGAGCGCGGGTTGCTGTTCGAACCGCCCGAGACTTCCTCGCCGTTGACCCAGAGGCGCACCTCGCCATTGATGCAGCGGACGTAGTAGTGGTTCCACTCGTTGAGCCCCTTGCTGAGGTTCTTCGAGGGGAAGCTGCGGGAGCCGTCGGGCGAAACCGGGGGGAACGGCTTCATCTTGGACGTGCCGACGGGGAAGACGTCGCCGTTGGTGGTGAACCAGTCGGGCTTCTTGCCGGTCTGCTTTTCGTACTGCTCGGCATAGCCGTGGTCGAGCACCTGGACCTCGATGCCGCCGCGGGGCAAGGTCCCCGGCTTGAGCCCGTCGAGCGAGGCCTGCTGGGCCCAGACGAAGATCCCCGAGTTCCCGCCGGAGCGGAGATGACGCCACTGGGCGACCAGCTCGAAGTTCGTGTACTCCTTCGTGGTCCGGATCACGCCGACCGGCTCCCCGGTGCAATGAGCCAGGCCGTCCTTCCAGGTCCAGGTCTCGGGGTTGCAGTTCACCCGGGCGAAATCCTTCTCGCCGAGCGTGGTCCAGCCCGGCCCGGTCCCGTCCAGGAAGGCGCGGGGGGCCTTGGCCGGTTCCTGGGCGATGCCGATCGCCACCGAAGCGGCCAGCAGGCCGCAGATCCCGAAGACAACTCTCGGACGCGTCATGACCTTCATCGTGTCGCTTTCTCTCAGCCAGAGGAGGTCGAGGGGGGGCTCCGATCGGCGGCAGCGTCGATCTCCCGGGTAGCATCGGCGAACCGACGGAGTCCTCCCGGTCAGCCAGGGTTATACCAGAGCGGTCGGGCGCCCTCGACCCTCCACCCGGGACGGATAGTCGGACACAAGGCCTGTCACAACGGTACACGCCATCATGGCCACAGGCCCGTTCGCGCAGAAAGTCGATGGGACTCTGTGGTAAAGTGGTGCCGCCTAGGTCGTGATTGGGGATCGCCTCGAAACGGGAATGACTCCGGGCGCGAACGCGAGCACTCGGGGAACCGCGAGCCGCCGGTTTTCTAACCAACCGTGCGAATCCCCTACTCTTTCGAATCCAACCTCGCGTTTGATGCCTGAAGATCCCCAGGAAGTTATCTGATGAGCACCGTCCTCAATTTCAACGCCGGCCCGGCCATGCTCCCCCCTCCCGTCCTGGAGAAAGCCCAGGCGGAACTGCGCGACTACCGCGGTCGCGGCATGTCGATCATGGAGATGAGCCACCGCTCCAAGGAGTACGAGGCGGTCAACTCCGACGCGGAGTCGCGCATCAAGAAGCTCCTGGGCCTGGCCGAAGGCTATCGCGCCATCTTCGTGCAAGGAGGCGCCTCGAGCCAGTTCGCCACCCTCCCGCTCAACTTCCTGCCCACGAGCAGCACGGCCGACTACATCGTCACCGGCTCCTGGGGCGAGAAGGCCATCGAGGAAGCCGCCAACATCGGCCAGGCGCACCTCGCAGGCTCGACCAAGGCCGACAACTATCGCCGCGTCCCCCGCGCCGATGAGATCAAGCTCACGGACGGCTCGGCCTACGTCCACTACACGACGAACGAGACAATCCAGGGGGTCCAGTGGCACGCCCTCCCCGAGGTGGGTGACCGCCCGCTCGTCGCCGACATGAGCAGCGACATCCTCTCGTATCCCTTCGACGCCTCGAAGTTCTCCCTCATCTACGCGGGCGCCCAGAAGAACCTCGGCCCCGCGGGCGTGACGGTGGTCATCCTCCGCGAGTCGTGGCTCGAGAGCGCCAACAAGAAGATCCCGACGATGTTCCGCTACGGGACGCACGTCAAGAACAACTCCCTCTACAACACCCCGCCGACCTTCGGCGTCTACCTCCTCGGCCTCGTGCTCCAGTGGATCGACGAGATCGGCGGGCTCGAGGCGATGGCCAAGCGCAACAAGGCCAAGGCCGACACGCTCTACACCGCCATCGACGGCAGCAACGGCTACTACAAGGGCCACGCCGAGGCCGACTCCCGCTCGAACATGAACGTGACCTTCCGCCTCCCGAACGAGGCGCTCGAGAAGCAGTTCGTCTCCGAGGCGCAGGCGGCGGGCATGGTCGGGCTCGCCGGCCACCGCTCGGTCGGCGGCATCCGCGCCTCGATCTACAACGCCTGCGACGTCGAGGCCTGCAAGGCCCTCGCCACCTTCATGGGCGACTTCGCCAAGAAGAACGGCTGAGGTTCGACCTGGCTTCCCTTCCGGTCATCGACGGCTCTCCGAGGCCTCAACCAGGGCCTCGGGGAAGCCGCCTCAATGCCCCGGCCCCAGGGCCCCGAAGCCGCTCTCCATCCCAGCCTCGCGCATCCAGGCGTAGAGCGTCCTCCGCGTCACGCCCAGGATCTTGGCCGCCCGGCTCTTGTTCCCGCCCGCCTGCTTGAGGGCGACCTGGAGCGCCGCGCGCCGGGTCGAGCCCCGATCCCTCGGCCCATCCAGATCGTCCCTCCCCGCGGGGCAGACCGGATCGAACTGGCTCCCCTCCAGGATCATCCCATCCTCGAACATCGCGGCCTGCAAGAGGACGTGCTCCAGCTCGCGCACGTTCCCCGGCCAACCATGCCGGCCGAGCTTCGACGCGAAGCCCGGCGAGACGCCCAGGATCTTGCGCTTGAACTGGACGCTCAGTTGCTTCAGGATATGTTCGACGATCAGGGGGATGTCCTCGAGCCGATCGCGGAGCGCCGGCAACCCGATCGTGACCCCATTGAGTCGGTAGTACAGGTCCGCCCGGAACTGCCCCGACTCGACGAGGGCGGTCAGCGGCCGGTTGGACGCGGCGAGGATCCGCACATCGACGGGCTTGGGCAGGTCCCCGCCGACGCGAGTGATCTCGCGTTGCTGGATCGCCCGCAGGAGGGCCACCTGGGCATGCGGGCTCAGGTCGGCGACCTCGTCGAGGAATAACGTCCCGCCGTGAGCCAGCTCGAACTTCCCAGGGCGCTGGCGATGGGCGCCGGTGAACGCCCCCTTCTCGTGGCCGAAGAGTTCCGACTCGAGCAGGCCGTCGGGGATGGCCCCGCAGTTCAGGGTGACGAACGCGCGATGGCGCCTGACGCTCAGCCGGTGGATCTGCGCGGCGACGAGCTCCTTGCCCGAGCCCGACTCCCCCTCGATGTACACATTCACATCAAAGGGGGCGATCCTCTCGATCCGGCGATAGAGCTCGCGCATGGCGTCGCATTGGCCGACCATCGGGCCGAAGCCGAGGGCATGCGCCATGTCCTTGCTCCGGAGCGGCAGGCTCTTGAACCGCCGCACGAGCGAGATGATCGTATTCTGGAGCGGCAGTCGCTCGAAGACCGAGCCCCCCGCGAAGCCGTCGATCTCGCAGTGGGCGAAGACCTGCTCCAGGTCCTCCGGCATCGTGATCGGCCCGCCGAAGGCCAGGCAGGCCGGATGCTTGCCCGAGCGCCTGACCTCGCCGAGCGCCGCGTTCAGGATGGTCGAGGAATGCTGGAGCTGGTCGCGACGCTGATGCACATCCTGCACCTCGTGCGTCAGGCCGAGCCCGAGCAGCATCGCGTCGACGCCCGAGGCCGCGAACTTCGCCGCCGTGCCGTCGCCGCAGACCGAGAACCCGAAGGTCGCGAAGCCCAGGTCTTTCGCCCTCGCCAGCATCGCCAGCTCGGCCTCGGTCCCATACCCGTCGCGCTCGAGCGCGGACCGGAAAGAACCGTCGATGAACCCGGCGGTCGGCCAGTTGATGATCCCCTCAACCCCTAAGGACTTCAGCCGCTGCAACCGTTCCTCCAGGGGGGACTTGGGGTCGTTCACGAGGACACCGGCGACGACCGGCAGGTGCCCCCGACGCGGCAAGATATGCTCGCAGAGCAATTCCTCGGTCTGGTCGTTCGCGTTGCCGAACGGGAGGAAGGCCGCGAACGAGCCGCACCCGAGGCTCCGATAGAGCCCCGCGTTCAAGGCGAACAGGAAGTGGGCCCCGGCGTCGAGCGCGCCCCTGGTCACGAGCCCCGAGCCGGCCACCACGCCGATCAGCGGCGAGGACCGCGCACGATGCTCCGCGAGCACTCGCTGGATAGCGTTCATGCAATCATCTTGCCCGGAAAAGGGTCAAGCTGGCTTTGATGTATACGACCTGGATACGAGTATTCAGCCGAGGATACAGCGGTCGCAATGGGAATGGAACTATCAATTTCCATTACTTCTACATGATTCGGCATTTAAACCAAATGCGTGCGAGAGGCACCTCCCGGCATGGTGTCTGCACTCTATAATAGGCCGGGCGAGAGGGCCGACCCGGGCTCATGCCCGCGGATCGTCGCGAATATCCCGAAAACACGTCCTGAAGTCGCTTGATAGGGAGGCCATGGAATACACCCCCTCGAGCATCCTGCAAGGACTGCACGCCAAAGCAAAGGCCGGGCTGCCGATCGTCGGGGTCAGCACCGGCATCGAGGCCAATTGCGAGGAGGTTGGCGGGGTCGACTTCATTGCGGTCCACAGTTCCGACCGCTACCGGGTGGCGGGGAGCGACTCCCTCGGGGGCTTCCTCGCCTACGGGAACGCGAATCGGGTCGTCTGCGAGATGATCCCCCCCTTGCTCCAGACCTTCCCGAACATCCCGGTGTTGGCCGGGGTCTGCGGGGTCGACCCCTTCCTGCTCCGCCGGCGCCTGCTCGACGAGTTGCTCGCCCTCGGGGTCGCCGGCATCCAGAACCACCCCACGGTCGGCCTCATCGACGGCAACTTCCGCAAGAACCTCGAAGAGACCGGCATGAGCTTCCAGCTCGAGGTCGAGCTCGTGGCGGAGGCGCACGCCCTCGGCATCTTCTCCGCGCCTTTCGTCTTCGACCGCGATCAGGCTCGCATGATGGCCGAGGCCGGCGCCGACCTCCTCATTGCCCATCCGGGACTCTCGCCCGACGCCACGCCGACCGCGAGCCTCGACCGGCATCATCTCGAATATCTGGATAAGTTTCGTCGGATCTCGCACGCGGCGAAGTCGGCCCGCGATGAGGTCATCGTGCTCGGCTACTCGGCCACGCTGGGGGATCGGGACGACCTCCTCTCATTCCTGGATCAATGCCCCGAGGCGGACGGCTACTTCGAGACGCTCTCGGCAGCGAGGCTGGGAGTCGACGTCTCGAACTTCGGGCGGGATCAGGACAGGAACCCGAAGCCGCACGACGATGCAACGGGTAAATCCATGAATGCGGCTTACGGCGATCGCCCAGCGAATCGACCCTCCGCCTCGACCCAGACGACTTCGACGAGAGGGCTCTTCCCTCGTGAAGGCCGAGGGCCCGTGTCGGCCTCGAGACTTCAGGATATAAGTCAAATCCGTCTCGACGACAATGACTGATTCCGGGAAGCTTCGTTAAGGACCCCGACGCAAAAATAACGCATTCGCACCAAATTGCAGATTTTGCGGAAAAACATCGTCACCACAATCTACTTTTCCCGCATTGATGCTTGTCGAATTCGATGAAGTGCGAGGGCTCAGTACAAGATCCATCCTTATCTTGATGCCTGGTCAATCTTCGGATTTCGACACGTTTGCATGCAACGGGCCAGGTCCGGTCGGCCCGAGCGATTCGGTCTCATCCATCGAGAAATTCGCCCTCGATCCCCGGGTCTTCTTCAAGAGTCGCAAGAGTCATCGTCCAGGCGGCTTCGGTCGGCCGCGATAGCCGCGCTGCGCCTCGGATTCCCCGAGGGGGAAGGCCGGGGTTCGGCCACCGCACGCGGGCCGACCAACTTCCTTTGTCGAATTCGAGGACTTTCATGCTCATGAAAAGCCGGCGAGCCTTTACCTTGATCGAGCTACTCGTCGTGATCGCGATCATCGCGGTCCTGATCGCCCTGCTCCTCCCCGCCGTGCAGGCGGCGCGCGAGGCGGCCCGGAGGTCGCAGTGCCTTAACAACCTGAAGCAATTCGGCCTGGCGATCCATAATTATCATCAGGCCATGAACACGCTCCCGTTCGGCGACCTGACATACTCATGGGCGGACTTTTCCTCTAATACCTTATTGCTCCCCTACCTCGAGCAGGGGAACCTGTATAACTCGATCAACTTCGCCTATCAGCTCGCGCCGGCCTTCCCCGGCTGCCCGGCGAACACCACGGTGCAATATTCCAACGTGTCGGTGATGAGTTGCCCCTCCGACGGGATCGACCGGCTGACCTCGGCCTCAGGCCACTCCAACTACGTCCCCAGCAACGGCGCCGACCCGAATATCTACAGCCCGACCATGTCACCATGGGCGGGCCCGTTCCCGGTCGTCTCGATCGGGAGCCAGGGGCTCGACCTCAGGCACGTGGTCGGCTTCAACTCGATCGTCGACGGGCTGAGCCAGACGGCGGCCTACTCCGAGAAGGTGAAAGGGATCGGCAATATTCTCGTCGCCCAGCCGACCGACACCCTGAAGCCCATCTCGGCGTATTACCAGGGGCAACAGTCATGGGCGACGAGCCCGCAAGTGTACTGGCAGAACTGTAATTCCGGCGGGCCGAGCCTGGGCCTCGCCGTCATGGGCCAGTTCATGCCGAGCGGCTGCGTATGGTTCTCGGGCCACCCGAGCAGCACTTATTACACCCACGTCATGCCCCCCAACACCTGGAGCTGCGAGTTCGACACCAATGGATTCCAGCCCAATGGTGCCCTCACCGCCAGCAGCCGACACTCGGGGGGCGTCAACATGCTGATGTGCGACGGCAGTGTGAAGTTCATCAAGTCATCGATCTCGCCTCAGACGTGGTGGGCGCTCGGCTCGATGGCGGGGGGCGAGGTGGTCTCGTCCGACTCGTACTGACCCTGAGACTCGAAGCATGCGGACGCCCTGGAGCCATCCGGGCGTCCGCACGCAAACCTACCCATCTCGCGGACGACATCCACATTTTTATGACTTGTTGAATCAGGAATGATCCATGCTGCAAGCATTCTCAACGAACGCCAGGGTGCTGATCGCCCTGGGCTTGCTGGCGACCGCGGGATGCGCCGGCAACTCGGCGCCGGCGGCCAGTTCCTCGATGGAACAGGCCCAGGTGAAGGGCAAGGTCACGCTGGGGGGCAAGGCACTCGGCAAGGTCCAGGTGCGCTTCAATCCGGCGAACACCAACCGAAAGACGGCCCCCACGGCCATCGCCGAGACGAATCAGGATGGGACGTATGAGCTGACGACCCTCCGGGGGGAGAATGCCGTCAGCGTCGGCGGCAAGCCGCTGGTCAAGAAGCCCCAGTACCAGTACTTCTCCAAGACCTTCGACGTGCAGTCGGGGTCCAACTCGTTCGACATCGAGCTCCGCTGATCGATGGCCCGCGTCGGGCGTCCGCATGAAATGGCAAAGCACTGGCCGCCCGCGAGGGCACCAGTGCTTTCTTCTTGAATCGTCGATTTCGCCGAGACGGCGCTTCTCTCAGCGCTTCAGCTTGAGGCCGGAACCGAAGTCGTCCTTCATCGTCCACTTGATGAGGCGGATCCCGTTGGTCGGGAAGACGCGGGGGATCTGGGCGAGGTCGTCGCCGACGACCGGGCGTTCCACGACGCGGCCGTCGGACCAGTAGCCGAGATGCTTGAGGATCTCGCCCCGGTCGGTGGCCTGGTCGAGCGTCATACCCCGGAAGGCGGCCTCGAGGGTGATGTCGGCCAGGCGCCAGAAGCCCGCGCGATCGATGGCGTTCACCTGGGCCCGGTTCATCTGGAGGTTGCGGAAGAGGCCGTCGCCCGAGTCGAAGCCGCGGAAGGCCCCGGTCGGCGCGAGGTGGTCGGCGATCAGCATCGGATAGCCGTGCAGGTCGCTCCGGTAGAGGATGAACTTCTTGCGTTCCTTGGGGATCGACGTGGTCTCGGAGAAGATCTGCCGGGCCCGGCCGTCGCCGACGACGCGGTCATCCTCGCCCGCCGTGACGACCAGCAGGGTCGACGCCGGGATCAGCGAGAGCTTCGGCTCGTTCATCGGCTGGACCTCACCCGGCATGAGGGCGAGCACCGCCTTGGCGGCGGGGATCTGATACTCCGACGCCACCGCCGCGATCTGCGCCGAGAGGTTGCCTCCGGCCGAGTGCCCCATCAGCGCGAACCGGCGCAGGTCGGGCTGCACGTGCTTCGGCGAGGTGGACAACACGTCGAGGCCATCCCGGATCGCCCAGAGGGCGTTGGGGAGGAACTCCGTCGGCAAGGTGGCCACGTCGAGTTGATAACGCGGATAGATGACGACGTTACCCCGGCGTACGAGGTGGTCGATCCAGGCGCCATAGGCGCCGGGGTTCACCGCGAGCCAGCCGTGGTTGAAGACGATGACGGGCGCCGATTCGGGGGTCGGGTCGGCGGGCTCGAAGAGCCAGTAGGAGCGGGCGCCGTTGCCGAATTCCTGCCGCTTGACGGCCTGGTGGGGATAGGAGGAGGCGGGGTCGTCCTTCGGATCGTCCGGGTCGCGTCCGGACCCCAGGGCGATGGCCTGCGGGATGATTAAGAGGATCCCAAGACCGATGATGCCTATCCTTGGCATGCGTATCATGGCGGGCGGGCTCTTCAAAGACCAGGAATCACCCCCAGCCCAATCCGTGTGGCAAGGGTGGGGGTGAGTCTGATCAAGTCGGCCCGAAAGTCAAGATCAATACATCAATTCGGCTTGGGTGCGCGTCGTGACGCCGTGGTGGCATCCTTATTGGCCTTCGCCCCGTTGGCCGTCGTCGACGAAGTCCCCCAGAGCGGGGGTTGCGTCGGCGGGCAGAGCGTGACGAAGCTGGGGGCCGACCAGATCCCATGGTTGTCGTTGCCAGGGAAGAAGACGCTCTGGTCGAGCTTCAGCGGCGAGAGCAGGTTGAACATGAAGACGGCGATCGGGAATTCGTCGACATACTGCATGTCGGCGAGCCGGACGGGCTCGGAGAGGAGCAGGCCGCTGGCCCTGTAAGCCTTCTCGGTCATCTCCACGCAGTAGAGCTTGGAGTCGTCGAGGCCGAGTTCATAGTCGAACGGGACCTGCTTCTCGAAGACCTCGCGGCAGTAGCGGATCGCCCCTTCGGCGTGCTTCTGGAACTCGGGGCGGAGCCGCCTTGCGCCGAACGAGCCGACGTTGTCGAGCATCCAGACGGCATAAGGCTGCTTGCGGACACCGGCCTTCGTCGTGTCGTACACCATCGTCTTGCCGTTCTCGATGGCCACGATCCCGGTGTGCGAGAACTCACTGCCGGTGATCTTCGCCGTGAACCGGCTGAACGGGAACCGGCCGAATAGGATGCGCGCATCCGCCCGGCGGAAGACGATGTCTCCGTCACGCAGGTACTTCTTGCCCCACTGCTCCCACGCGACCATTTGAGGAGTCATCTTGATGGGCAGGAGCCCATTCTCGCGTGCCCTGGACGCTTCGGGTCCCCAAGGGTTGCCCGACCAGTTGGGCGGAATCAACCGGTCGGTCGGCTCCTTGCCATCGTGGCCGTTGAACAACACCGTCAGACACCAGACGAAAGTCCACATAGGACGATTTCCTTTGAGTCGAGGGAACACGGTGAAGGAGCCCACGGTGTCGACACCGGCAGGATCCGCCCGCTGTGTTCTGAAGATCAATGGGGGCTATTGAGGGAGTCGCGACGTCACACCGGGTCTACGACGAACTTCGGGGTCGAGCCGGGTCGAACTCATGCGGGAGTCAATCCATGACCGGGATACTGGGGGTATCGCAGTGGGGTTCTCTGCTTGCGCCGCCGACTCCCTGCGCGGCCATCGTCCATGAACGGTAGGGAACCATTATGAACGGGAAGGGGGAATATTTGCAATTCTGTTCTCACATTCCGAGGGTCCCGACGCGAGCATCCGCGGCTGTCTTTTGATACGTCACGGGGACGCGTTGGTTCGAAAGGTCGGCTAGCATTTCGAGCCGAGGCCTTGCCTCCTCAACCTTTGCCCCCCCAGCCCTTTGCGTCGAGCGGACCCGGCCATTTCCCACCGGATAAAACGCCCCCGATACCGAGCCCGGCTCGGCCTGGAATTTCGGGCATCTTGGCGAGATCGGCCCGCCACGATTGAGCTATCCGTATCCGGGAGGAAAACGGACAGAACGTGACTCCATGAGGATGGTTTCGGATGTTCGCACCCGGATTGGGGAGGATCAATCGACGGATTAACGAATTTTAATGGCCACCCGATCCGGCTCGACAAGGCAAAGCAAGAGATAGGCCGCCGAACGGGCCGTCCGAGGTCCCAGGCTTGTCGACTTCCTGAGTCTCCAACTCTACTTTCGGCTTGACCATTCGGGACAAAATCGGCACCCCATGTCCGGTTGAACGGCCCATATGACATTTAGTCGCCCGGCGGGACGGCCCTTCTTGCAAGAAACCTGGAAATTCGTCACTTGCAACGACCTCGCCCTGGACGCGACGATGCGGCGAAACTTGTGAGCCAATCTGTGACTAACAGCCTGAGCCGGTTCTACCGATTTTTCAGAATTAGGTTTTAGTCGCTCGAGAGGACTGCCGATTACTTTGAAATACGAAGCGCAGGTGCGTGAACGAAATCTCCTGGATCCGCGGGACACTTGACGTCAGGGACGACGCAAATCCTGCCCGGCCTGGGGAAGTCGGAACGAACGACTGAGTTCAGAGGGAAGTGGTAACCCGGCATGCGCAATGGAAGGCGCAAATTGTTGGCAGTCATGGCATTGCTCCTCACAGGAGCGGTCGCGATGGCAGCCGCCCCGATCTCGCCCGCTAAGCCCGGTGCGGCTCCCGTCCGGCTCACGATCGAGGTCTCGTGGAAGGCCGCGGCCATCCCTGCCGGCGTGGAGACGGCCGTCGACCTCGAGATGACCGAAGGCCAGGTCGTGGAGGCACTTGCGTGGCGTACTTCGGACTCGGACGCCCGCGAAGAACCCCGAGGTGACGCCCAGGCCTGGAGGCTCGGCGTCAATCCGTCGGGACGGGTCCGGGCCCGGCTCGAAGCCCCCCTCGGCGCAAACCTGATCCTGCGAGCCTTCGGCCAGGTGGTCCGGATCCCGCTCCAGGCCCTGCTCGACGGCCAACAGCGCCCCTTCGCCCAGGGGCCGCTTGAACTCGTCGTCGAACGCCTCCCCTGGGATGCCCTGGGCATCGACCTGGAGAAGGGGGATGGGACGGCCGTCCCCGGGGGTCTCTTCCCGGTCACCGTCGCCTACAACATCCTGACCCCGGAGACGACCGAAGTCTCCCTGCGATGCTCGGCCGAGCTCCGCCCCATCGGCGGCGGCGAGCCGGTCTGGCGAGACGAGCGCCTTGAGGTCGTCCCCACCAACGTCGAGACCGCCCCGGCCAAGGTCTGGGACATCCCTGCCCCGAAGGGCGAAGGGACGTATGTCCTCGAGGTCCAGGCGAACTGGGAACTTATGGCCACGGGCGTAGAGCACACGAGGCTCGGCCGCTGGCTCCGTCGACGGCGGAACTCGACGGCAACCTCCGCCAGGCGCCGGACGACCCTCGTGGTGGCCGGCTCCAAGTCCCCGACGACGGAACCTCCGAAGGCCGAGGCCGGGCAGGAAGTCGAGCGGATCGACCTGGCCAAGCTCCGGGGCCAGCACCCGACGGCGTCGGGCCGGGAGCCCCTGTCGGCCCCGGGGACATCCTGGACGGTGCCGGATGCCGCGCTGGTCGAGGCCACCCGACGCGATCGCCTCCGGGGTTGGATCACCCGGGCCGGTTCCGAGACGGCGAACCTCGGCCCGGCCGACGCCAACGGCCTGGCCTGGTCGGCGCTCGGGCTCAAGGTCCCGCATCCCGGGAAGCCCCACAAGCTCACGTTGACGGTCGTCGGCGGGCATCCCTCGTCACTGGGCGTGGCGATGGTCGGTTCGAATGGGCCTAACGGCAGCCCCTCGCACCTGCTGCTCGACGCCTGCGCCTCCGGGCCGCCGATCCTCGACGGCGGGTCGGCCGAGACTTTCTCCTGGTTCATCTGGCCCGACGTCGCCGACCCGGTCCTGGTCCTGGTCAATCGCGACCCGGCGGCGGCCGTGCAGGTCGGCAGCGTCGTCCTCAGCGAGCTGACGGAGATCCCCAAGGGCCCCCCGATCGTCGAGCCTAAGGCCAACCCGCGAGGCTTGGGCCTCTACCTCGCCAGGCCCGCGATACTCGATCGATTCGGCGGAGGCGCGGCGGGAGGAGATATCTTCGTCCCCGCCCGGAACCTCGGCCAGTACCTCACCTATTGCGGTGCCACGTCGGTGGTCCTGCCCGCGGGGATCGCCGACCGCGGCCAGCGTCGACGCCTCGACGGCCAGGCGGCCGAGGACGCGACCGGGCCGGACCGGCTCGACCTGCTGCTGCGGATCCTGGCCCGGCAAGGCTGCACGGCCTGGCTTGAGGCCGACTTCGACGGCACCTTGCCCGGCATCCCCGACCCTGCCACGGACGATGCCGTCGCCAGCGGCATGGTCCGGCTCGACCGTCGAGGGCAGGCGGACGGGAACGTCTACCACCCCCTCCACCCCGACGTCCGCGAGGCGATGAAGCGGAGGATGGCCGAGGTCGCCACGCTCAAGAAGTCGCATGAGAACCTGAAAGGATTCCTGATCCGCCTCGGCCCCGGCCCGACCCTGCTCGGGAGCCCCGACACGGGCTTCGACGACCTCACCTACGTGCGATTCGTCCGCGAGGCCTTCGGGGCCGACGCGACGGCGGGCCTCCCCGGGGTGGACCTCCAGGATGCGAACCGGTACGTGGCCAGGGCCCAATTCCTCTCGGGCCCCGGGCGAATGCCCTGGCTGACCTGGCGTGCGAAAGGGATGGCCGCGCTCTACGGCGAGCTCGCCGCGACCGCGCGTCGGGCCGCGCCCGGGACGGTCCTGGCGGTCATGACGCCGAGGCTCGACGACGGGCCGTCCGGGACCGAGGCCCGGCATGTCGACCTCGCCGGCCTGGCCCCGACCCACGCCTGGCGTGCGGTGGGCCTCGACCTGGAGTCGTGGTCGAACGAGGAGGGAGCCCCCGTGGTCCTCAGGGGGGCGGGACTCTCGACCGATGACCTGGCCCACGACCTGGCCACCAGCCCCGAGCTCGATGCCCTGGTCGCCGCCAAGACCGGCAGGGGCCTGATCCTGATGGGATCGGGCGACGCCTCCGCTCAAGGTGGCGGCAAGCCGGCCGGGCCGAATCCCCCGCAGGTCCGGGACAGCGGCCTGCACTTGACCGCCGTCCCCCAGCCCGACGGCATGGGAGGGGACAAGATCATGGGTCACGCCATCGCCGCTCTCGACCCCCGCTGGATGATCTTCGACTCTTCGACAGTCGTGGGCCAGGAGGACCGGATCAGGCACTTCGCCAGGGTCTTCCGGGCCCTGCCCGCCTCGGCAACCGCAAGCCCCCCGATCGCGCGTCAGCCCTTCGGCGTGGCCGTGCGCATGATCAAGGGCGGGGCCTCGTCGTTCCTCTCGATGGCGAACGACACCCCCTACCCGATCCGGCTCGAGGCCCTGATCCAGGCGGAGGCGTCCGCGACGGTCGACGACCTGGGCCGAGGCCTCCGCCTCTCGCCCGAGGCCGCCGGCAACAGCGGCAGCCGGGTCGTCCTGGACCTGCCCCCCTTCGGCGTGGCCGCGCTCCGGGTCGCCTCGGCTAAGCTCGAGGTCAGCTCGCTGATCCCCCACCCGTCCGACGCCGTCCTCGCCGGCATGCAGGCCCGCCACGATGAGCTGTCGGGCCTGCTCTTGAGGCTCAGCCAGGCCCCGGGCGCCGGGCTCGGCCCCCCCAACCCCGGCTTCGAACCGAGCACCCCTCCCCTCGTCCAACTGACCGGGAACCGGACGCCTCCGCCGCCGATCACCGGCTGGCAGGCGCTCGGCGGGATGGGGACCACGGTGGAAATCGACCCGGCCAAGCCGCATTCGGGGCGGGGCAGCCTCCGCCTGAGCGCGACCGCCCCTCCGGGTATCATGGCCAGCGACTACTTCGCCGCCAAGGGGCACACGGCGCTGAACATCCAGGCCTGGTTCCGATCCGCCGACCCCGACGCGAAGGTCCGCGCCTGGATCGAGGGCGAGGCCGCGGGCCAGCCCTTCCTCCGCTGGTCGGAGCTGACGGTGCAGCCCCAGTGGTCCCACCTGGGGATTCGTGTCGTCGAGATCCCCGCGGGGGGCCTCGAGCGCGTCCGGCTCCGATTCGAGCTGCCGACGGGCGGGACCCTCTGGATGGACGACCTGACCGTGGCGGGCGCCGCGCTCTCGGAGCCCGAGCGGCTCAACACCCGGCTCGTCCTGATGGCCGCCATCCATGCCTATCGCGAGAAGCGATATGCCGACTTCGCCCGCCTCGCCTCGTCCCACTGGGCGAAGACGTCGGTCCTGATCGGCGACGGCCAGGTCGCCGGTGGCGCGGCCGAGCGTCACGAGGGGATGCGCACGGGCACGGCGACTGCCCTACCACCCAACCGCTTCCTGCGGTAAGATCTTCGGCTGACGTCGACTATCCAGGGCCCCGTCACCTGATCCGGTCGGAGAGAGCCGACCGCGCGGGGTGCCACAGGGAGGGGACAGGAGGGGATCGGGTGTTCGTCGCCTGCAACACGCTCTGCTTCTCGAAGGAACCGTTGGAATCGGCCCTTCGTCACATCGCCGAGTTGGAATTCGATAAGATCGAGCTGGGGGTCGTCGAGGACGGCATCCACATCAAGCCGTCGGAGGTCGCCGAGAATCCCGAGGCGGCCCTGCACCGGCTCCGCAACGGGCCGAGCCTGACCATCGCCGCACTCGGCCTGGACTTCGGCGACCTCGACCCCGCGAGCCCGGTACTCCGCCGCCGCTTCGAGGCCCTGGGCCGTCTGGCCAAGCCGCTGACCGTGGCCGTGCTGACGATCTCGGCCGCGCCGCTGGGCACGTCGTTCGACGACGAGGTCAAGCGGCTCCAGGTCCTGGCGAGCTTCGCCATGCGGGAAGGCCTCGTACTCGCGCTCGAGACCCACTCGAAGACGCTCACGGCCGACCCCGCCGCCGCCGTCGCCCTCTGCAAGGCGGTCCCCGGCCTCGGCCTGACGCTCGACCCGAGCCACTACATCCAGGGGCCGCATAAGGGGGGCGACTTCGACGAGGTCTATCCCTACGTCCAGAACGTCCACCTGCGCGACACGGGCAAGGGCCCCGGCGAATTCCAGGTGCGAGTCGGCCAGGGTGAGATCGAGTACAACCGGGTCGTCAACCAACTGATCCGGGTCGGCTACGACCGCGCCCTGACCGTCTCGATCCTCGACCTGCCGGACAACCCGTTCGACACCGAGGTCGAGGTCCGCAAGCTCAAGCTCCTGCTCGAGAGCCTCCTCTGACTCTGAGCCAATCGTCGGCCTGAATCGCGTGTTCCAGGCGTTTCGGAAGCGAACCCTGGAGCACCCGCCCCCCCTTCCCACCCAGACCCGCCGAGCATCCCGACTCGCACGCAGGCAAATGCCGATCCGGTCCCGGGCAGAATCCATCCCGGATTCCGCCAAGAACCGCCGCCCGGCGACGAACCCTATTCTTGATGCGACCCCCTGGCGAACCAGGTTCGCGCTCGGGTAGGCATGAGGGCCTGCGGAGCCGTCGCGGCCGATGTGGCCGTGTGACGTCGCTGCCGATCCGCGCCCGCTCTCCGGGGAATCCCAATAAGATGCGCATCCCAGTCTTACTCGCCTTCCTGACCCTGACCCTGACCCTGACCCTTTGCGGCGCGGTCGACGCGCAGGCCCAGGAGCCTGCATCCCAGCCGAAGGAAGAAGCGTGGGAGGGCCGACTCGATCTCGGCGGGGGTATCAGCCTGAGACTCGTCGTGCACCTGACCCCGTCCAAGGATGGCGCCCTGACCGCGACGTTCGACAGCCCCGAGCAGGGCGCCGTCGGGATCAAGGTCGACTCGCCCAAGCGCGACAAGACGACGCTCTCCTTCGAGATCCCCAAGATCGGGGCCAAGTTCGCCGGCAAGCTCAACGCCGAGGAGGATGAGGCCGTCGGCGAGTTCATGCAGGCCGGCAAGTCCTTCCCGCTCACCCTCAAGCTCGTCCCCCCCGGCCCGGTCGAGTTCTGGGAGGGGAAGCTGGCCGTCCGCGCGGGGCTCGAATTGCGGCTCGTGCTGCGGGTCACAAAGGATCCGAAGGATAAGACGTCGCGGGCCAGTTTCTCCAGCCCCGACCAGACCCCGGCCGAGTTCGGCGCCGACACCTTCACCCTGGATAAGGACGTCCTCTCGTTCACCGTGCGGAAGATCGGCGGGAGCTTCACCGGCAAGCTCAACGCGACGGCGACCGAGGCCACGGGCGAGTGGAAGCAAGGGGGCGCGGCCTTCCCGCTCTCGCTGACGAGGAAGGACAAGCTCACGGAGGTCAACCATCCCCAGACCCCGAAGCCCCCATTCCCGTATGCTGAGGAGGAGGTCGAGTACCGCAACGAGGAGGCGAAGATCAAGCTGGCGGGCACCCTGACGACGCCCGAAGGCCCCGGCCCCTTCCCCGCGGTGATCCTCATCAGCGGCTCCGGGGCCCAGGACCGGGACGAGTCGCTCCTCGGCCACAAGCCGTTCCTCGTCCTGGCCGACTACCTCACCAGGCGCGGGGTCGCCGTGCTCCGGGTCGACGACCGAGGCGTTGGCGGCTCGACCGGCAGCACGATCACCTCGACCAGCGAGGACTTCGGCAAGGACGTGCTGGCGGGCGTCGCCTTCCTCAAATCGCAACCCAAGATCGACGGCAGGAAGATCGGCCTCATCGGGCATAGCGAAGGGGGCCTCATCGCCCCGATGGTCGCCGTGAAGTCGGACGACATCGCCTTCATCGTGCTCATGGCCGGCACCGGCCTCCCGGGGGACGAGATCCTCGCCTTGCAGGCCAAACTCATCGGCAAGGCGATGGGGGCGAAGGACGAGCAACTCTCGCAGAGCCTCGACCTCCAGAAGAAGCTGATGGCGGTCGCCAAGGCCGAGAAGGACGACAAGGCCGCCACGAAGCGCATGAAAGAGTTGATCGAAGAAACGATCAAGGCCCTGCCCGAGGACGAGCGCAAGGAGCTCGCCAAGATGAAGAGCCAGGGCGACGCCGAGCTCGCCGTCTTGCGCACCCCCTGGTTCCGCTACTTCCTGAGCTTCGACCCGAGGCCGACCCTGGCGAAGGTCCGTTGCCCCGTCCTGGCGATCGTCGGCGAGAAGGACCTGCAGGTCCCGCCCAAGGAGAACCTGGCCGAGATCGAGAAGGCCCTCAAGAGCTCGGGCAACTCCCGGGTGGTCCTCAAGGAACTCCCCGGCCTGAACCACCTCTTCCAGACCTGCCGGACCGGGGCCCCTTCCGAGTACGCCTCGATCGAGGAGACGATCGCCCCCGCCGCCCTGGAAATCATCGGCGACTGGATCCGCGACCAGGCCAAGGGCGGCCCCGCCTCCTGACCCGCCTCCGATACTACGAAAACGACCCGGGATCGAGGTCAGGCTCCCCTGCCCCCGAGCCCGGGTCGTCTCATTTCGCTCGCACTCATCCCCATCACCAACGAATCAAGGAAGCATGCGAATCTTAATATTACGATACCAACAATCGCTCCCGTGATCCTGCAGGCCGACGTAGCCCTTGCGCGGGTGGTTCTTGTAGGCGATGTCGAACTTGTGGTCCGAGCCGTCGGGCCGCTTGTTGATCTCCGTCCAGCGGTCGAGGTCCATCTTCGAGACGACCTTGCCGTTGACCGCGACCTCGATCCGATTGCGGTCGGAGACGATCTTCAAGGTGTTCCACTCCCCCACGGGCTTCATCGCGTTGACCTCGGGCTTGACGAGGTCGTAGATCGCGCCGGTGTCGTGGAATCCGGCCGTGGTCGTGTCGTCGATGGCGACCTCGATGCCGTTGAAGCCGACATCCTTGCCGGGCCGCGGCTTCAAAGGCCACGTCCTGAGGAAGACGCCGCTGTTGCACTTCGGGCTGATCTTGAACTCGAGCGCGAGCTCGAAGTTCTCGAGCGCCGTCTCGTGCACGAGCATGTAATTGCAAGGATGCGGGTTGAGTGTGCCATCCTGGACGTGCTTCGGCCCAAGGGGCTCCTCCTTGATCGACATCCAGCCCTTGGTGGTCTGGCCGTCGAACAGCAGGCGCCAGCCCTCCTGCTTCTCACGCTCGGTCAGGGTGTTCTCCACGGCCATCGCCCGGCCAGCCAGCAGGGTCACGGCGACCGTGAAAACCAATTTCTTCAACATACAAAGATCTCACTTAATGAGAATAGATTCAGACGAGCCTGGGTCGACGCTCAGAGCGAATACCCGGGGCGATACTCGGTGTGGACGAACCGATCCAGCTCCGGGGCATTCTTGACGCGGAGGTTCACGGCGTCCCACTCGAGCCGACGCCCGGGGGCGCGGAGGGAGAGGACGCCGAGGAGGACGATCTCCGTGAGCGGGCCGGCATAGTCGAAGTTCGAGACCGGCCGAGGTCCCCCTTTGCAGGCCGCGATCCATTCCTCGTAGTGGCCGGGGGAACGCTCGATGGTCTTGGGGACCTTCTTCGCCTCCTCGTGAAGCTCGCGAGGCAGGAGTTGGGGCATCCCCCCGTGCGACCCGTGGTACATCTTCCCCTTGCTGCCGACGTAGAGGACGCCGTTGCCGTCGAGCCGCTGCCCGGCCGGCATCTCGGCGGGTGTCGGGGGCATGAGGCCACCGTCGTACCAGGTCATCCGCACGGGGGGGAGCTTTCCCCTGGCGGGGAACTCGTAGTCGATCATCGCGGCGATCGGGTACGTCTCGGTGTTCGGCCGGTTCCCGTCGAAGACCGAGCCGTCGAGCGTCGTTCGCGACTCGACCGAGGTCGGCATCCCGAGTTGGAGCGCCCAGACCGGGTGGTCAATGATGTGGCAGCCCATGTCGCCCAGGGCCCCGGTGCCGAAATCCCACCAGCCTCGCCAGTTCACCGGGGCATAGGCCGGGTGATACGGACGCTCGTGGATCGGGCCCAGCCAGAGGTTCCAGTCGAGCGTCGAGGGGATCGGCGGCGTGTCGCGCGGGCGGTCGATCCCCTGCTTCCAGAGGTGCCCCGCGCGGTCGGACCAGACGTGGACCTCGCGGACCTCGCCGATCACCCCGGCCTGGATCCATTCATTCGTGAGCCGGGCCCCTTCCGTCGCGTGCCCCTGGTTCCCCATCTGCGTGGCCACGCCGGCGGCCTTCGCGGCCTTGGTCAGCTCGCGGCACTCGCGCAAGGTGTGAGTGAGCGGCTTCTGGCAGTAAACATGCTTCCCGGCCTTGATCCCGGCCATCGCCGCGACCGCGTGGATGTGGTCGGGCGTCCCGACCGAGATGGCGTCGATGTTCTTCGCTTCCTTGTCGATCATCTCGCGGAAGTCGCGATACTTCTTCGCCTTCGGGAAGGCATTGAACGAGCCCGCCGCGCGGGCCTCATCGACATCGCAGAGCGCGACGATATTCGCCCCGAGGCGAGCATGCGTCCCGATGTCACCCCCTCCCATCCCGCCCACGCCGATCCCCGCCACGTTCACGCGCTCGCTCGGGGCCACGAACCCCGCGCCCCCCAGCACGTGACGAGGCACGACCATGAAGCCGAGCGCGAGCCCGCCGGTCGTCGCCAGGAAGGACCGCCTCGAGCCCTTACCCCCTCGATCCTCGGACCGAACCGCCATAGGTATTCCCCCTCGGCAAGTGGCAAGACGAGGACAAGGCGTACGTCCGTTGCCCTCTTTGGTTTCGCTCGAAGATGAGTCGACCCTGCCTAATACCGGGCATGATATATCAGTCCCAAGAGTGAAACAAGGTGCTGACCTCGGGGGAGGGTCCGAGGAGATGGCAATCTCGGAACGTCCTGACGGTCCCGTACCCCGGACGCATGTGACCGGGATTCCGACCGGCAACTTCACTCTCAACCCCGGCTTGCTCAGGCAAAGCGCAATCCCGAGCGTGCTAGAGCAGGCTCCGCGTTGATCAGGCAAGATGATGACATTCCAGGGGACCTGTGAAGGGTGCCCGAGTTTGCCAGGCAGTTAAAAATATCAGGCCACGATGACCTTAGATTCCCGAAGGGAGGAACCGAGTGACGCAGCCCCTTCGCCGCGAACAAGCTACGACCTGCTTAAGCCGCGATAACGCAATTTTAACGAGGCCGAATTAACGTTGACACTCTTATAAAAGGGGCTCTGCACGGCTTTATCAATCGAACCGCGACCTATACTTCCCAAATCCTAAGGCCTGTCTAGACGCATCGCTTTATATTTTGGTCAACAGCCAACTTGATCCAATAAGCATATAACAACCGAATCCCGGCTATAATAACCGAGATAAACCGCGAGTTTTCCAGGCTTTCCCATGGCTAATCCGGCAAATCATTGCCCAGCAAATCTGTCAAATCGAGAACCTGCGGGGCCTGCGGCGGAAACTCCGACGATGCGGTTTTGGATCCGCAAGTCAATCTGAAAAGGGTCGTTGTTTTTTTCCGACATAGCCTCAACTAATTAGTCGTCCTGGTTGCCATGTCTAAGTTTTTTCGTATAAAACATCATGGCCCTGGTCGCATGATCGACACGCAACAAGCACAGCGAAGACCGGGATTTTCCGGCATTTTAAGAGCCACTTTGGTGTCGCAATCAGGTTGGCCTATTGGATCGTCTTGTCAAGTCGACTACGCTAATCGATCAGGGCTGCTTCCCGCTCGACCTTTGAGGCCGACGGTGCTCATGGTGGCGGGCGAGGGCCCGGGGGTAAGGTTAGGGCACGACACTTGCTCAGGTGTGACTGGGTCACGTCGGCTCGAGTTACCCGGACATAGAGCGGATCATCGCGTGTCAACGCGAGTCGATCCCGAATCCTTCCCGGGCCGGCTCGCCGCAATCGCCGGGCGAACCTCCCCGGCCGACCGTCTCCACGGTCGCCTCGCCTCCCCCGGGGGAGGCGCCGAAACCCGACACAGCGATAATCGCAAATACGAAGATTTCAATACAATTTCCCGAGATGACTGGCTGCTTCAGGGACGACGGCGGGCCGACTCGCGACTGACGGCGTGAGATAGCGACACGAGACTATTTGATTTCATGACGAATCAACTAGCCGAATTCATGGGGTCGCGAATCCAGTGATTGACACATTCACAGTCGGCGCCTTGTGGGCAGCGACGTCCGCCTCGGTGGTCGTCGTGCTGCTGGTCCTCTGGTTCTGCGACCAGGCGTCCAAGTCTTACCTCTGGTGGTGCGCGGGCTTCGCCTGCGTGGGCGCGGGGATCACCCTGCTCGCCTGCCAGGGGAAGATCCCCGACGTGCCCAGCATCGAGGAGATCGCCAACGCCGTCCTGCTGGTGGGCATCGGCCTCTGGCATGGCGGCGTCCGGGCCTTCGACAATCGCCCCGCCCGCCCCTGGATCCTGGCCCCCGCCCTGCTCTGGATGCTGATCGTGCTGGTGCTCGTCCCCGAGGTGCGCGACAACGACGCGATGAAGATCGCGCTGTTCAACCTCTGCTCGGCGATGGGGATGTCCCTGATCGCCCGCGACCTCTGGGGGAGCCCGCAGGACAGCGGCTATTCCCGCTCGTTCATCGCGCTCCTCTGCCTGGGCGAGGCCGGCGTCAGCCTCCTCTGGGCCTGCGAGATCTTCAACGACCACTTCACGAACAAGCCCTTCGACAACGACCGATACAACGAGATCGTGATCTTCCAGTCGTTCGTCTCGCTGATCATCGTCGTGATGTTCGGCAGCATGATGACGATGGAGCGCCGGGTGCAGCGGCTCAGCCGCCTGGCGATGAGCGACCCGTTGACCCTGCTCCTGAACCGCCGGGGCTTCCGCGAGCTCTCGGAGATGGCGATGAAGCGGAGCGCCCGGACCCGCGAGTCCGTGGCCCTCGTCCTCTTCGACCTCGACAACTTCAAGTCCATCAACGACCGCTTCGGCCATGCGGCCGGCGACAAGGTCCTCATCGAGTTCGCCGAGCGTTCCCAGACCTGCCTGCGCCGGGAAGACATCCTGGGCCGCCTCGGCGGCGAGGAATTCGTGCTCCTGCTTCCTGGCGTGGACGAGGAAGGGGCCGAGGCCGTGGGCGAACGCATCCGGCTCGCGCTCCGGAACAAGCCGATCACCTTCAACCGCACCCTGATCCGGGCCACCGTGAGCGCGGGCGTCGCCGTGATGCCGGCAGTGTCGATGAACCTCGAGGCCCTCATCGCGACCGCCGATACGGCCCTCTATGCGGCCAAGGGCGCGGGACGCGACCGGGTCTGCCGATCCTCGCAGCCTGAAGAGGAAGTCATCGAGGAAGGCCTGGTGGGCTCTCACCTGGGCTCGCTCATCAGCCACAGAGCCTGAAGGATTTGGCCCGGGACTTGCCCTCTTCCCGGGCATGGACAAGCCAAGCTATCTCGACTTCGATAAGGCCGGGTATCACTGGCGCGACGACGTCGACTATCGGGAGCATCCCGATCTCTATCGCGTCGGCAAGGGCGAGCAGGGCGTCCTGATCTGCGAGCCCTACAAGGGGCAGCTCGTACCCCTCTGGCGGTTCAAGACCCCCGAGGTCGCCCTGGAGAGCAGCCGGGCCATCTCTCGGCTCTTCCTGCATTTCGTCAAGCAAAGGGACTTCGTCGGCGCCGACATGGCCCGCAAGTTCCTCCAGATGGGCTTCACCCGGGCCCGACGCTACGCCAACTACAAGGGCGGCCGGAAATACGACCCGGAGAGCAAGGCCCCGCTGGCCAAGGGCACGGGCGATCCCCTGAAGGCCGAGTCGGCGCGGATCTTCCACGAAGCCTGGAAGAAGGCCGAGGCCAACCCAACCTACGCTCGAATGAAGGCCGATTGGAAGTCGAAATACGGCTGACGCGAGCCCCTCCCCCTCTCAAGGATGGCCCCGTCCTCGACATCTCCTCGAGCCCTTCCCCTCGCCGAGTAAATCGTGATTCTGAGGGAAGAACGAGCGTCTCCAGGACCGCCTCGCCTCATGCCATCACCGATTTAAGACGCAACGACGAGATAGCCCCAGTCCCATTCCACCATCAACGACCACCCTTGCCTAAGTGCTTATCCTCCAAAAGGATCGCGACCAAGCCGCTCACAAATCACCCATTTTTCCCCATCAACTCAATCCAACAATTCCCAATGTTGCCACAGTTGCCACAAGTGAATCAAGAGGGCAAGTTGACACCGATTGACGACAGGTCATTTCCCGCCAGACTTTTGTCCCTGGAGATGGAGACCAGTGTCTTCGGGGTGGGTGAGAGAAGGGCGTTGCGAGACTCGTTCGTCCTACTTCATTAAAAAAAGTTCGACGAACCTCAAGTGTGGACTATGTTTGCCTTGTGGTGGCCTTGAGTTGCGGGCACAACTCGTTGGCGGGACTCACCGTGTGCGATGCTTGAGGTGCTGGAAAACCCCGCAACTCCATCCTCGAAAGGTCCGCGCTTCCCGAGGGTTGCGACTCCAGGCTCGCGGGTCGTTTGCCTCCAACTTTCGGGAAGTAAGGCATGTTGATCGATGTCGGGGATCGACCCTCAGATGATCTCGCCTTAGAATGATCCGCCAGGTAACGAAACCCGCCGAAATGCGAATGCAATTGCGAAAATTTCAAACACCTGCACAACCTTGACCCGCCTTGATCGCCGGGGGCGATAGACCGGCCTGCCCGCCGCCGCATACAGCACCATGGATATAACGCATCTCATGATGTCGCAATACCGAAACATCATGCAAACCCGAGATGATTAGTCCAAGGCATTCATGGCCAACCCTTTTCGACATCTGACATGAACCTTTAGTACGACGAATCATTTAATTTCTTTACGAATTCCCAAACGAATCGTTTCGATTGTGAAGAAACAGATCGATTCATGGTAAAAAATCTGCGAAGCTCCAAGCTGCAGATATTCGTCATCGCGGAATCCATATTCATTTTCATCCAGGAAAGCTCGACCTATGTCATCTGCATCGAGGAAGCCATTCCATCGCGAAGACGTGGAGGGGATCTGCACGATCCTGGTCACGACATCCGAGCTCCAGCAAGAGACGGCGGATCAACTATATCAGCTCGGGGCCGATGCCATCGCCTCTGGCTCGCCGAAGGTGGTGCTCAACATGGCGAATGTTGAATCCATCAAGAGCGCCGCGATCGCGGTCCTCTTGCAGTTCCAGAAGCGAATCCGCGAGGGGGGGGGAAAGCTGAAGATTTGCCGGCTCCGCTCCGACGTGCTCCGGCTCCTGGAGCTCACGCATTCCGACTCGCTGTTCGACATCCACAAGACCCAGCGCGGGGCCGTGGCCGCATTCCTCGGCCGGCCCGACCCGACCTCGGGCGACGAGAAGAAGTCGGGCTTCGCCGCGGGCAAGAACTTCCTCGCCTCCCTGCTCCAGCCCTGGCTCAACAAGCGATAATCACCCGGCGGTATGGGTTCGACACGACCTGCCGATCACGCCGCGGCGAACATCCGACAACCCACCAAAGCCGTTCCTTCCCCGAGCGACGAGCGACAGCCGGGATAACGGAGCGAGGCATTGGGGATCCGGCTGGATCCCCGACGCCTCGTTCATTCCAAGCACTCGCTCGAAGGCTCACTGATCGCTGTCAGGCTCGAACGGCGGAGGACCGCCGCCGGGACCGCCGGGGCCACCACGCCTGCCTCCAGGACCTCCGGGGCCTCCGAAGCCGCCAGGCCCACCCGGGCCGCCGGGACCTCGGTTACGCATGGCCTTGAGCTGCTTCTTCTGGTCGGCGTCGAGGATCTTCTCGAGCTTCTTGTCGACGTCCTTCTGGAGGTCCGCCAGCTTCGACTTCTGCGACGCGGTGAGCTTCAGGCGCTGCTGGAGCATGGCGGGCATGATCTCACCCGGCCTGGGAAAGCCCATCATGGGGCCGCCGGGGCCGCCGGGACCTCCGGGGCCACCCGGGCCGCCGGGGCCGCCGAAGCCCGGAGGGGCGTTGCGGTCGTTCTCGTCTTCCTTCGAGGCCAGGGCGGTCAGTTCTTCCTTGGTGACGGTGCCATCCTTGTCGGCGTCGGCGCGGTCGAAGAGGCGGACCAGCCGCTCGTCGGTGATTTCAACCCGGGTCAGCTTGGCGTCGCCGTCCTTGTCGAACTCGAGCATCCTGGCCACGAGGTCGCCGTTGCCGGGCCCGCCCGGCCCCCGGCGAGGGCCTTCATCTTCGTCGGGGGGCTGTGCCATCGCCGTCGATGCCAGGGCCACAACACCCCACGTCCACAACACTCTCGATCCCATTCGCATAATTTCACCCGCTTGAAAGAACCCTGGGAGCGTGATCGCGATTCGTTGATTCGTCCCGGACGATGCGGTAAGTAACGGGCGGCCGGGGAACTTGAGGACAGAAAAATCGAGGTGCCTCGTCGACGATGCCTTGCTCATCATTTCGCCCCCCTGCGCGCCCCTCGACGACGCCTGAAAACCTGTTCGCGTACCTTCGACGTCGAAGGCGCGGGGTTACCCCGGCCAACCCATTCTCCGCCCGCCGCGATCCTGCACGTCCTCGGCGAGGATTATCGCCGGTTCGAACTGACTTTCGGGGCGAAGTCGCGCTCGTCGGGCGTGCGGCCTAGCACGATCTCGAACTTCGCGGCAAGTTCGCCGATCTTCGAGCCCTCGAGCGGCTTGAAGTCGGTCATGAGCAACTCTCGATCGAATGCGGAGAGGCCTTCGCGGACGACGCCGTCGATCGCGTTGCCGGGGTGCCCGGCGATGTTGATCTGCGTCGTCAACAGCTCTCGGTTCCCCTTCTTGACCTTCACGTGGATGTGCGGGGCCGGGCGGCCCGGATAGGGGACCGGCTTGATCGTGCGGAAGTAGTATTCGCCGGTCGAGCCGGTGGTGAAGCGGCCGAACCCCTGGAAGTTCTTGTCCTGCTGATCCTTCTTGTTCGCGCTGTCGCCCGTGTGGAGGTAGACCTGGTTGGCGTCGCACTGCCAGATCTCGATCGTGGCGTGGCGGATCGGGCTCCCGCCCGCGTCGAGGATCCGGCCGGTCAGGTGGGTAATCTCCCCCACGGCCGGCGTGATCCCGTCATTGACGATGATCAGGTCGTTGTCGGTGTCGAGGGGGAGTTGGTCGGGATAGAAGGGCCCTTCCGTCCGCGCCGGGGTCAGCGCGAGTTGCTCGGCGAAGAGGCCCCGGGTCGTGAAGAAGGCGCCGCCGGTCGCGAGGGCCCGCATGAACTGCCGGCGATGCGATGTGGAGAGAAACGAACTCATCCCAGAATCTCCTTACCGGTTCGATGCGACCCAGTCGTTCTCTGTCCCTTTTTCGATGGGCGAGGATCCGGATTCAAGGAGCGTCGCCGGCCATCGTCGCGTGACGGCATCATCGCAGCCTCGCCGAGCCTCGGGCCATGACCACCAAAGAAGTGAAATGTGGTCGCGACCCAACCGCCCCTTTGCATCCACGACCCGATTTTAGAGCCGGCGAGATCCGGAGTGTGTATAGGAGCGTCAAGACTCTCGAAATGGAGCCCGAACCACCACGTTGTCACGTCGTGCCGGAATCGCCCTCTCGATGCGCGCCTCGGAACGCCGACTGCGACTCGGCCATGCGTCGCTTGAGGACGGGGACCGCGTTCACGAGCCGCATCCCCGCCCGCATCGAGGCCAGGGCCAACCGGCCGACGACGGGCTTGTGGATCCAGGCGTCCTGGTCCATCTGCTCGCGCGACTTCTGCACGGCCGCATAGGCATAGGTTCTCATCTCCTCCTCGTACTCGGAGATGGCGAGGAGGAGGGGCTTGGTTCCATTCCTAACCTCAACCAACTTGCGCCTCAAGAGGGCGGCGTCGCGGAGCGCCGTGTTCGCCCCCACGCCGCGACCCGGCGTCATCGTGTGGATGGCGTCACCCAGGAGCGTCACGCTGGACGTCGGCCAGGGTTCGACGGGCACGGACGTGCGGATGTTGATGGGGAAGACCGTCGACGGATCTGACAACGTCATCAGCTTGCGGAGGTTCGGATGCCAGCCTTGCGTCATCGAGAGCGCGAGATTCACGAGGTCCTCGCCCCTCGCCGACATCGGATCGGTCGCGAAGTGGCGACGGGCCGCACTGAAGCCCCACATGATGTAATTCGAGGTATTGTCGTAGAGCAGCCCCGGCCACCTCGCGATGAGGTCGGCGTCGTTGCCGCCGGCCATCGTCCTCGGCCCCTGACGATCCCAGGGGAACTCCATCACATGCAGGATGTTGGAATAGCCCTTCGGGGCGATCACCAGGGACACACCATAAAAGGCCTTATCCGGGAGGAGCGCCTTGGTGTCGACCGTGAGAGGCACCTTGGCGCCGATCGCGAGGATCCCCGACTCCTCGAGTTTGGCGTGCGGCAGGTACTGCTTGCGGACCCTCGAGTTCGTGCCGTCGGCCGCGACGAGGAGGTCGCCCGTCGTTGAAGTGCCGTCGTTGAAGTAGGCCGTCACCTTGCCATCGGCCCGCTGCTCGTAGCGTTCGAACGACTTGTCGAAGTGGACGACATCCTCGAGCCCCGTCAGCAAAACCTGCCGCATGGTCATCCGGCTCACCGACTTCTCGGTGTTGATGGTGTCCTCGGGACTACCGCCATCGAGGACCGGCAATGACAGCACCTCCGACATCCACTCGGTGTAAATATTGAAGTAGCGGGGAGCCCTGGCGCAGGTGGCGACGAACGTCGCATAGAGGTCGGACGGCAGGCAGGCGTGGAGGGCCCGGCTGCCGTCGGGGTCGATCCCCACGCGATACCCCTGGAGCCCGTCCATGCGGGTCCGATCTCGCTCGAAGACGGCGACCTCGATCCCCTCCTGCCTTAGCCCGTGAGCCAGGCAGAGTCCGCCCGTCCCCGCGCCGATGATGATGACCTTCAGTGACATTGCATGATCCATCATTCACTCCTTTGTCTGACGCCAGCTCCCCTGCCCATTCGCAGTGCGCGCACGGCGATCGGCCCGTGGAGGCGGGACAGGTACGATCACGACATCGGTAGACAGCGCGCAGCGGCGAACTCGACGCCCAGATCGTGGGATCGATCAAGCCGCGAAGTGTTTGGACTCAGGGCCGTCGCTCACGGCCGATGGGCGTCCTCGCGCGACGGCGAATGAACGCAGCTACGAAGGCTTGTCTTGTGCAAATGCAGACTTCAGAACACCTTCGATCCTCATCGAGGCATGGGCACCACTATCAACCTTTAATATTCCTCCATCACGACGGGTTCGATCCCTCCTCGTTCTGAAACCCGGAGGCGAACTGACGCAGCCATTCCTCACTCCAGGTGACGCGCCCGGCCTTCAGGTCGGCGACGAGCGTGCGGACCCACTCCAGCTCGGCCGCGAGCATGGCCAGGGCGTATTCCGACTCGAGCAGGAAGAGCCGAGGGAGCGTCTCCTTCACGGGTGCAATGAGCCCCTCCACACGGGCACGCTCGGCTTCGAGTGCGGCAGCCCTGGCCCCGAGCTGTTTCATCGCATCCGAGGGCTCCAGCAGCGGCAGGAACGAGATCGCGGCGGGGAACTCCGGGAACTCGTTGCCGGGGGTCGAGAGCACGTCGCGCATCCAGGCGAGCGCCGACTCTCGCCCTTCGTCCGTGAGCTCGTAGATGGTCCGCTCGGGCCGGTTCTCGTCGCGCTCGGTCTCGCGGACGCGGATCAGGCCGACGCGCAGCAACCGCTCGATCGTCTGATAGAGGCTCGCCCGCTGGCGGACATTGATCACCTCATCCTTCCCCCTCTCCTTGATGAGCCGCTGCATCCGGTACGGGTGCATGGGCGCCTCGTAGAGCAGCGCCAGAACCGCCAGGGCCAGGGGGGAACGCTGGGACTTGCGTGCCATAGTCAGAATATTACTAGTTATAGTACGATCATGTCAAGGAAAGATGGGCGGCCCGGACGCGACGAGCTTCCGGGCGTGCGTGTGGAACGCAACAAGGCAAGGGGATGGCCCCTTGCCTTGGCGTAAATTCCAGAAGTAAACCTATCGAACGAGCCTTGCCGGTTTCACTTCGAGTCGCGGACCTGCTCGTGGAGGTACGTGCCCTTCTTGTTCGACGTGATGATGTCGAGCAGACCATCGCCGTTGAAGTCGGCCACGGTGAACTGGGTGCCCATGCCGCTCTGGTCGTCGATCTCGTGGGGGGTGAACTCGATCTTGCCGTCCTTCTTGCTGGCCTCGAACCAGTAGAGGCGGGCGGGCTTGTCGGAGCCGGGCTCGCTCTTGCCGTGCGACCAGAAGCGCTTGCCGGTGACGAGGTCCTTGAGGCCGTCGCCGTTGATGTCGGCGGCGATCAGGGCGTGGGTCTCGGAGACGAGCTCGGGGAAGAGGTCGTGCTTGGTGAACTCGGGGTCGCCGGCCTTGGCCGCCCCCTGCTCGTACCACCAGATGCCGAACTGGTGGGCCGAGCTGTCGATGACGTCGGCCTTGCCGTCGAGGTTCACGTCGTAGGCGATCATGTCGGCGACGGCCTCGCCGAACTTAGCCTTGTGGAAGGCCCAGGGGCCGCTCGCGTTGCGCCCGGCGCTCGGCTGCTCCCACCAACCGCCGATGCAGATGACGTCGGCCTTGCCGTCGTGGTTCAGGTCGCCCACGCCGAGCCCGTGCGAGAACTTGAAGGTGCCGGGGATGGGCTCCTTGCCCGGGGTGCTCGGCTCGCTGATGGCGTGCATCTCCCAGAGTTGCGTCGGGTCGCTGCCGGGGGCGAACCAGGCCATCTGCCCTTCGTTCTCCTTGCCCTTGGGCTGCCAGCCCATCACGAGCACGCGACGGCCCTCGCCGAAGAGGTCGACGTAGAGGGGCGTCTCGTTGCAGGCGCTGTGCCAGATCTCGTACTGCGGCCAGTAGCCCGGCTTGCCCTTCGGGTTCTCGTACCAGTAGGCCGGGGCGCCGGGGAATCCGACGACAACCTGATCGACCCAGCCGTCGCCGTTGATGTCATCGGCCCAGGAAGTCATGCAGGCACTATAGCTGTGCAGGCCATCGCCGAAGTCGCCCGGCTTCCGGATGTCGTGCTTGGTCCAGTTGGGGGCCTCGTACCAGGAGTCGCCGACGAAGATGTCGTTCTTGCCGTCCTTGTTGACGTCGCCGATCGAGGCCCCTTCGGAGCGGAACTTCGCCTCGACCACCGTCTTCTTCCAGGTCACGGGCGATTTCTTCGCGCCTACCTCGGCGAAAGCCGACGTGAAGAGCGATGCCGACAAGCCCAGCGCCGCGGCGAGCACGAAACGCGAATTCATGGATGTTCGACCCTCGGGAAGTCCGCTTGGAGCGTTGACCCTGGCCGCCGCGCACGTTGCGAACGGGCGGCCCAACTCCAACAGGGTACTCCCGCCGTCGGCTCAAATCCACGGGGCAACACTCGTCCCGGCCGGGAAGCCTCGCACGAATCTCGGTCGGTCGCTCGCGGGAATCGCCGAACTCGCCGAGCTCGACGCCTGCCTGGGCCATCATCGAGCGGTAGAGACGGCAGATCTGGCGGCCGGACTTGCCCTGGAGTCCAACACCCTCACCGCCTTGATCCCGCCACCGCCACGGCTGACGAGTAACGCGGAGAGCTGCGCGGCATCATGGGCCCCCGTCAGCATGCTCGACAGGAAGAGGATCATCGAGTTGTCGAGCTCCGTGCGTTCAACCTCCTGGATCGCGTCAAGCTTGCGGACGATTGCCGCTTTTTTGCGGTTGAGCACATAATTACAAACCCCCGCGATGTCCTCGAACGTTGTGCCGTGCCGAGGGTCATTCGCTCGATGATCCGGCGCGTTGATTAAGGCTCGGCGGTCTTGATCCAGCAGCGGAGGACCTCGGCCACGCTCCAGGCCTGCGCGATGCAGCCGCGGGGGGTGTACGGCGGTTCGGCGTCGAAAACCTCGCTGATGGTCCCGAGGCAGGCTTCGCTCAGGTGCTCGGGGAAACCCTTGAGGAATTGCCGGGCCTCGGCGCGGGCGTCGGGATGGACCCGGAGCCAGGCGTCGATGAATGGGCCGATGAGCCAGGCCCAGACGGTCCCCTGATGATAGGCGGCGTCGCGGGAGCGGAGGTCGCCGAAATATCGGGGCTTGTAATCGGGATGGCCCGGAGCCAACGAGCGCAAACCCAGGGGGGTCACGAGCCGCTCGCGGACGACGCCGATCACCGGCTTCCAGCGAGATTCGTCGAGAACCGGAGACTTCAACGCGATCGCGAAGACCTGATTCGGGCGGCAGGCGGGGTCGTCGCCGGACTCGCCGTCGACCACATCATACAGATATCCCCCTTGTTCATACCAGAATCGCGCATTGAAAGATCGCCGGGCCTTCTCGGAGTATTGAGCATAGGTTGCAGCCGCGTCCTCGCCGTCGGCCTCGCGGATCCAGCCTTCCAGCAGGCGGAGGGCGTTGTACCAGAGCGCGTTGATCTCGACCGCCTTGCCCCGGCGCGGGGTGACGACCCAGTCGTCGACCTTGGCATCCATCCAGGTGAGTTGATATCCGGGGGCTCCCTGGCGCAGGAGCCCGTCGTCGGGGTCCACGCCGATGCCGAACAGCGTGCCCCGGATGTGGGCGTCGGCGATCTCCTTGAGTCTCGGCAGGATGGCGCCAAGGGTCTCGCGATCGCCGGTCGACTCGACATAGCGATCGACCGCGTGGAAGAACCAGAGCGAAGCGTCGGCCGTGTGGTAGAGCCCGACGCTGCGGCCCTCGGGGAACATGTTGGGGATCAGGCCGTCGCGCACGTAATGTGCGAAGGTCCTGAGGATGTACCCGGCCTCCTCGGTCCGCCCCGTGCTGAGGGCCAGCCCCTCGAGGCTGATCATTGTGTCGCGACCCCAGTCCGTGAACCAGTGATAGCCCGCGATCACCGTGCGGACCTCCTCGCCGGCGGCGTGGGCCCTCGCGGTGTCCTCGACGCGGCCGGCGGGGGTGATGAGGAACTGGTCGGCGGCGAGTACGAGCTCCGAGGCGAAGCTATCGATGGTTGGCCCGGGCGTCGTCTCGCCGGCATCTTCACCTTCGCGCGAAAGCGAAGCGAACGTTCGCAGGTTCGAGTCCTGCCGCTGAGCGAAGCGGATCAGTCGCGAGCGTCGGCCATATTCGCGATTCAAGGCCTCGTCGCCCATCATGGCCAGCATGGTCTCCCAGCGCTCGGTCGAGGCGATCAGCGTGGTCGGTTCGCCCTCGGCGAGTTCGGCGTGGAAGAACCCCGGGCTCCAC
This sequence comes from Singulisphaera chitinilytica, assembly GCF_049331405.1. Classification (NCBI taxonomy): domain Bacteria; kingdom Pseudomonadati; phylum Planctomycetota; class Planctomycetia; order Isosphaerales; family Isosphaeraceae; genus Singulisphaera; species Singulisphaera chitinilytica. Next base: position 747,973 of record NZ_CP186274.1, on the reverse strand, counting down.
TGGTCGCCGGTCGACTCATACCCGCGCTGCTGTTCGAGGCGGTAGACGATCTGCGAAGTCTCGACCGCGTCGAGCGTGAAGGCCGTTCTGAGGCCCCGGAGCGTCATCCGTAAGGTCGGATAAACATCACCGGCGTTGACCTCGTACCGATCCCCCGAGGCCGAGAAGCGATAAGGAGCCGGGTCGGCACGATTCACCGGGTCGTCGTGCGACCGGAAATGGACCAGCGGCCGCAGCATCAGGCGAGGGAGTCTCCCCTGCTCGCCCCGACGCCCGTCCTCGAACATCATCCTGTAATTCAAGTAGGCGGTGTTCTGGAGGTGGGGGATGACGAGGCGACGCTCCAGGACGACGCCGTTGACCTGAAATCGCCAGACGGGAAGCCCGTAGTCGAGGCGGAACTCGGCGACCGGCCGGGTCGATTCGGACGTATTCCAACCCACCAGCGGCTCGCCGCCGATCGGGACCGAGGTGCCGTCGGGGAAGGCGAGTTGCTCCTCCAGGTGGCTGAGCATCATCGTCCGACCGAGGGGGACCGGGAGCGCGGCGATGAGTAGGCCGTGATAGCGGCGGGTCGGATAGCCGCAGACGGTGCCCGACGCATACCCTCCAAGCCCGTTCGTGACGATCCACTCTCGAAGTCGCTCGGCATCCCCACCATCGTCCATCCGCTCCGTACAAGGACTTTCGATCGACCTCACGAGATCTGTCATGGTCGCGTATTCCTCAAGGATGCGGGATGTCGTCCCGAGCCTCAGATCACCGACGTTGATTTCTTAAGCGTTCTATTGCTCATAGCCTGTAATAGCACATTCAAATACTCCCCTTGGGATCTCGATGCTCGTCCGACCGGGCCTCGATCGTGTCGAGGAAGCTGGCGGAATGACCCGCGAGACGCCAGTTGAGCTCCTCGGATTCAGGCTCGGTGGCTCCTGAACCGCCGTACTGGGGAGACTCGCTCGACCAGGCCAGATGCCAGCGCCTGGATTCGGGGGGCGCGAGCAGGGGCTCGGTGACGACCTTCAGGTTCAGCTCCGGCCCCAGGTTGACCAGCAAGAGGCGATCCTCCCCCCCGCCCTGCGGGGAGAAATAGCGGATGACGAACGCCTCGGGCCCCAGCACCGCGCCGTCGATCTCGCCCTGGCGGTGGCCGCCGCGCAAGGTGGCGTCGTCTCGACGCAGGCGCAGGAGGTCGCGATGCATGAGCAAGGCCTCGGCATGCACGCCCTCGCCTCGCTCGGAATGGTCGAGGATCGAGCGCCGGAAGATCGCGGGGTCGTTCGGCAAGGGGACCCTCGCCTGCATCTCGGGGGTGGCCAGGCTCGGGAATTGCCGGAAGAACTTGCGCCGGCCTTCCAGCACCATCGCGGCGATCTCGGGATTGAGATCGCAAAAGTAGAGGAACGGGCTGGACGCGGCGAATTCCTGCCCCTGGAACAAGAGCGGCGTGCCCGGCCCGAGGATCAGGGCGGCCGTCAGGGCCCGGAGCCGCCCGCGCGAGGTCAGTTCGGAGAGGCGGTCGCCCCTCGCCGAGTTGGCAAGTTGATCGTGGTTCTGGAGGTAGACTATGAAGGCCGACGGCGGCAGGTCGAACGTGGGAGTCCCCCGGCGCTTGGACTGCCGCAGGTTCCACTGCCCCTGGTAGAGCCAGCCACGCTTGAGGACCGAGACCATCTCCTGGGCATTCCCGAGGTAGTCGCCGTAATAGGCCTCGCGATATCCCGTGGCGGCGACCATCGCCGAGTGGTGGAAGTCGTCGCTCCAGATCATGTCGAACCCACAACCCCCGGCCGATTCCGGGCGGAGCAGCCGCGCCTGCTGCGGCTCGCTCTCGCCGACGACCAGGACCCTGCGACCCGGCGCGGCGGCTCGCACGGCGGGCGCGATCTCCTCGACGATATGCGGCTTGGACTCATCCAGGAGGCTCTGGGTCGCGTCGATCCGCATCCCGTCGAGGTGGAACTCGGCGATCCAGTATCGAACATTTGCGAGGATGAATTCGCGGACCTGGGTCGATCCGGCCTCGTCGAAGTTCAGGGGCTCGCCCCAGTCCGTCATGAACTTCTTCGAGAAATACTTGGGCGTGATTCTCTTCAAGACATTGCCGTCCGGTCCCAGGTGGTTGTACACCACGTCCAGGATCACGGCGAGGCCGAGGCGATGGGCCTCGTCGACGAACCGGCGCAGGTCGTCGGGATGCCCGTAGCCGTGGAACGGCGCGAACAGACAGACACCGTCATAGCTCCAGCCGAACCGACCCGGAAACTCCGCGACGGGCATCAGTTCGAGCACCGTGATGCCCAGATCCGCCAGGTACGGCAGATGCTCCTGCGCGGCCGACCACGTCCCCTCGGGCGTGAAAGTGCCGGCATGCAACTCGTAAAACGACCTCGGTTCGTCCACACCGGGCCCTTCCCACGCCGCGTCCGTCCAGGGGAAGGCCGAGGGGTCGATCACGGCGGAAGGCCCGTGCGGCCCCTCGGGCTGGAACCGCGAGGCCGGGTCCAGCATGAGGTCGCCGCCATCCAGGCTCAGCCGGTAGTGCGTCCCCGCGCCAGCCTCCGATGCGAAGCCCGAGAAATAGCCGTCGCGTTCGGCCTTGAGGGGGACGCTCTTGCCGGCCCCGGGACCGGCCTCAAGCACGACGTTCACCCGCGAGGAGTCGGGCGCCCAGACCCGGAAGTGCACCCCGGAGCCTGGCCGTAGCTCGGCCCCGACCGGTATGCGCCGACGCCAACGATCGCCGCGGGCAGGATCGCGCGAGCCTCGAGGAGCCGGCATGCGCGTCTTTCCCTTCGTCGCCATGTCGCGCTTCCTTCTGCGACGGTTCCCGGAAGGGGAATCAGTAGATGACCAACCTGATAGGAGTGGGCTGCATCTCTTCGAGACCATTCACCCCACCATCAAACACGGCAAATGTAATACCAATTTTCAAACAAGCACCCCCCGAAGTCATTCGACTCCCGACGCGACGACCAAGCTCAAACCTCGTCAGGGGGCGACCGTTGACTTTTTGTCCGACCGGTCAAATAATCCAGGCAGGTCGCATTTCGGCGAAGAAACGTGCGAGGCGAACACAAGAAACGAGGGTGAGACGATGTCGAGCGATTCGAAGGGTCGGGTGGCTTTGGTGACGGGTGGGAGTCGCGGGATCGGGGCGGCGATCGCCTATCGGCTGGCCGAGGATGGATTCAATATCTTCCTGACCTATCAGAAGTCGAAGGAGGCGGCGCTGGCCGTCGCCGAGAAGATCAAGGGCTTGGGCGTGGAGGTCGAGGCTGTGCAGGTCGACGCCGGCGACCCCAAGCAGACAGCCGCGGCCGTCGACCAGGTCGTCAAGCGGTTCGGCCGGCTCGACGTCCTCGTGAATAATGCGGGCGTGCTCGAGGGCGCCACGCTGACCGACGCCACGGACGAGCAGTACGAGCACACCTTCGCGGTGAACGTCCAGGGGGTCTTCGTCGCATCCAGGGCCGCCGCGAAGGTGCTGCCCTCGGGAGGCCGGATCATCAACATCAGCAGCGTCCTGGGTGAGCGCGTGCCCTTCCCCGGTATCGGGATCTACAGTGCGTCCAAATTCGCCGTGAACGGCTTCACCAAGGGCTGGGCACGCGACCTCGGGCCGAAGGGGATCACCGTCAATGCCGTGCAGCCGGGCCCGATCGATACCGACATGAACCCCGCCAACGGTGAAATGGCCGATTCTCAGAAAGCCCAGACGGCCGTGGGCCGGTACGGCACCCCCGAGGATATCGCCGAGGCCGTCGCCTACCTGGCCTCCCCAAGGGCCCAGAACGTGACGGGCTCATGCATTACCGTCGACGGCGGCATCATCGCCTGACATCTCATGAAGTCATGCGGCTTGAAAAACGTGATTTTATGCCGCGATAAAAACCATAGATTCCTTCGAGGGCGAGGGCCACGTGCCCTCGCCCGGCCTCGCGCGCCGGCCCGGAACTTGCTCGGGACGACTCTTTCGTCCATGCTGGGATGATAAAGGGGATCGGTCTCGAAGGGGGAAGCAGGCGGCAATGCGTTCCGGACGACCTCGCGGATTCGAACGGCAGGAGGCCATCGACGCGGCGCTCAAGGCATTCTGGGAGCAAGGCTTCGAGAATACTTCCATGGCCGACCTCGAGCGTTGCGTGGGGGTCGGACGCCAGAGCCTCTACAACATCCTGGGCGACAAGCGCAGCCTCTTCCTCGAGGCGCTCAAGCGCTACATCGAGCGATTCTCGCAGCCGCAGATCGATCTGCTGCTCCACTCGCCGACGCCAGACGAAGGGATCCGTCGATGGGTGGACGAGTGGCTCCTGCGCACGCCGCCGCCGGCCTGCGGCTGCTTCGTCGCGAACACGCTGGCCTCGCCGCTCGCCTCCGACCCCGACGTCCGCGCCATCCTCGAAGAGCACCTCACGCGATTGAAGGACGCCATCGAGGGTTCGATCGTCGCCTTCCAGGCTCGCGCGAACAGGACGACGGTCCTGGAGCCGAGGGCCCTCGCCGAGACCCTGATGGTGCTGCACCAGGGGCGCGGAGCCTTGGCCAAGGTCGCCACGCCCGACAACCAGGCCTTGAGGCAGACCGTGGAGCATCTCCTGGGCGGTTGCCTCTGAGCGCGGTCTGCGTCATGGCTCCCGAGCGGGACGGCCGCTCCGGTTCATGAGGTCCCTCAAGGCATACTTGGCGGCCGTCGCGACCTCGCGGCGAGCGTCGTGGGTCGCCCGATTCAGGCGGTCGACGCTGGCATCCGAGCCCATCCGACCGAAGAGGCGGCAGGCCTCGGCGCGAGTTTGGGGATCGCTGTCGGAGAGATAGGCTTGCACCGCGGGCTCTCCGTCGGCGCCGAAGGCCGTCAGGGCATGGGCCGCATCCGCGCGAGATTTGGGATCGGCGAACCGTTTGGCGATCGGCTTGATCGCCCGAGGGTCCTTGAGCTGGGCCAGGGCCCGATAAGCCGCGCGGCGTACGAAGTGACTCTGGTCGTCAATCGCCGGGATCAGCGATTCGACCTGGGCGGACGTCCCCCAGGTCCCCAGGGCCTTCGCGACGCCCGTCCTCACGCCGGTACTCGGGTCATCGAGCAGTTTTTCGAGCACCTGCGCCAAATCGTCCTGACGCTCGGGGATCGTGACCGAGCCGGCGAGCCTCGCGAGCGTCGTTCTGCGAAGCCTCTCATCCTGCCCATAAAACAAACATTAGTTAATGTTATCACATTTTCAAGAAACATAGGTGCATTACCAGCAACCGGAGGCTGGATGGCCTGGACAGGAGCGGGATCCTCGGTCTCGAAAGCCGCTCTCGACGAATAATGCGGCCTTGATATATCACCAATAAATCGAGGGCCAGACCCCGAGGACGCACAATACGTTTGTTGCATACGACCGCCGCGCGGATCGGGCCTTGCCTTGGAGGATTCAAGTCGCGGACGCACCGGCTACGTCTGCACCGAGGCCATCGACGTTGGTCGGCTGATGGGGCGCGCGACTTCGCACGATCGAGAAGCTGGGACGTTGGCACGACGCCCGAGGTGGGGGAAACCTCGGCTCATCGCACGATGGTTGGGGGGGAGTCGTTATGGCATGTCGTTACTTTTAAATGACAGCGGCATGTCCACGCGGCCATTCCCTACATCCCTGAAAATCAGGAGGGAAATAGCCAAGGCCGTCATCTCATTCTTTCTCAAAAAGAGTTCCTTATTTAGGAGTTACGCGGTCATGGAAGTTTGTACAAGGGTTGAGCGATATAAGCCCTGACGGCTCCCCGGATGATTTGTGCCTTGGCCTCGTACCAACTCACCCCGGTGGCATAGAAATGACGCTCCAGCCGCAGGAAGGCCCGGATCGCCATCCCGATGTGGTTGCGCTGCGCCCGACCTACCCGGGCCTGGCATCGCTCGACCCCGCAGCACTGCTTCAGGCCCCGGTGATAGTTCTCAATCGCCCACGTCCGCTCGGCCAGCACCAACCGCGTCAGCTCGTCCATCGCCAGGTCGTCGGTCGCCCAGTGCTCAGTGTCTCCGTCTCGGGAGACGATCCTGAAGACACGAATCAGGCCGTAACCTTCCAGATGGACGATCGTGCCGGCGGCCTCGATCGCCGTCTCGCCGACGGCCTTGTTGCCCTGCCGGTTGAGGTTAACCCGGCGATTGATCTTCAGCCGCGTCAGCCAATGCCAGTTCAAGCCGCGGATCAGCTTCAGATTCTCCAGGGCACTGTACCAGCCGTCGAAGGCGACACAGTCGGGGGCGAGACCCCGCGACTTAGCCGCCCGGAGCATGTTGCGGAAATGGTCGTTCTTGGTCAGCCCGTCGTGCTCGTGGTCGTAAATCCGGTAGTCGCAGGGGATATGGCGGTCGCCGTCGGTCCACAGCAGGGTGGTGAGGTTGATGCCGCGGACGACGGCGTGGTGCTTCCCGGACCAGTGTCGGCTGACCAGGTCGATCTTATGGGCGTAGGGCTTATCGAGGGTGGAATCGTCGAGGACGAGGAGGCCTCCCTTGAGGGAGACCAGGGGGCGAGCCTCGGCCCACAAGGTCTCGGGATCGGGCTCGAGGCGGCGGAGGAGCCGGGTGAAGGCATCGTGTGCGGGGGCGTCCTGCGACTCGGGTTGCACCTTGGCGGCCTCCGTGCAGGCGAAGGACTTGGGGCTGGCGATGAGGAAGTCGATGTAGTTCGTATCCTGACATTTAACATCGTTTTTCATAAATCCCATCATACCAGCCGAGGCCGCCCGACCCTCCATGGACGCAAGGCCACTACTGCGTAACTCCTATTTATTAATCTAAATAGTTTTTCTCAAGTTATTTTAATTGTTACGCAGCCTTATCCCCCTATTACCCGGACGTTGATAGGAGAACGCGGCTCCCTCGGACTTCTTCCCGAGAAATCCGGGAGTCACGGAGTGATGAAATTCGGACGAGGTCCGATGGGGGACGGGCCAGCTTTGAAGGGTGGTTCGCGGCGGGAGGTGGAGGAAGGCGTCGACGAATTCCTCCGGCATGCGGGCAGGAGCCGAGGAGGTAGCCATCTCGAAGTCGAGGACTACCGGACCCCTGCGCAGGCCGAATGCCGGAGGGCTTGAGAGGAACCTGTCAGGCCGAGGCCCACGAGCGAGGATGCGGCGCTTCGGCCCACTCGTCGGCGAAACCCGACATTCCCTTGCCCCTGCCCTTGATGGGGTAATGGTCGCGATAGACGACGGCGATGGACAGCAAGAACAGCGGGAACGTGACGAGATAGCCGATCCCGAGCAGCAGCATGCCCCCCAGGTGCGTGATGATCGAAAGGACGAGGAAGAAGAGTGTCGCCGTCAACCAGTCACGACTGAGCATGTCCCAACTGTCGCCGATGGCCTGGAGGCCTGTCCGCTTGCCATCGATCGCCAGCGGGAGCGCGAACATCAAAACCCCCGATACGACCAGGCCGGGGAGAAAGAAGAAGAAGCTCGCGACACCCGCGATCAAAAAGAAGAGGTTCAGCGAGACGAGAGAGGGCCAGAACGTCTCGTCGATGGTGAAGATCTCGCCGATCGACGCCCTGCGGCCATCCACCTGCGCGATCGCCATGCGAGCCAGCCCGGCCACGATCAGATTCGTAAAAGCAGAACCGCAGAAGACACCCAGCAAAATGGCCAGGATCACGCCCGGGAAGCCGACGACGGCGACCATCATCAGGCCCAACGTGCCGATGGCTATCCACATGGCAACGGAGAAGACAGGGATGACCAAGCTGCAGACGATGAGGGCGAGGAGCCAGTGTCCCGCCTCATTGCAATACAGCGACCACGCCCGGCCGATGGCGTCGAAGCGGACGCACGGGCGGCCCCCGAACGGCTCGCTCGGGCCGTAGGCCGGCCCCGGATAAGCGGGCACTTGAGGGGCCTGATACGGGTTCGGGAGCGGGGTGATGTACTGGGGCGGGAGCGGCGGGATATTCACGCTCCGCGGCTTCTCACGCGGGGCCGGCCCATACGCCGGTGCTGGAGCGACCGGGATCGGCCCGGCGGCCTCGAGCGTGGGGACGACGATCTTCGTCCCGCAGCCTGGGCATTTCCCGGCCCTGCCCGCCGCGTCGTCACTTACCGTTAATTTCTTGCCACACATCCCATTCGGGCAGACGAATCGAATCGCCATGATCGTCTCTCATCGGCCGATCCAGGGGAGGCCGCTCGGCGGGCCTCCCTCCCGGGCCGTCGAGCGCCGCGTCGCCGAGAATCGCAGCGTTTTCATGAATTTATGATTCAGTCGCCCAAACCGCTGGACGGTCCATACGTCCAATTCTCCCCATCGTCGCGCGGATCGAACCTCGTTATGAAGTATTGAGCCGCAGTCCCTTCGGAATCGTCCTGGCCTGATCGCGGACGCGGGGGGGTTGAGACCGTTGTCGGGGCGTGCGACTTCGCACGTTCAAGCCATCGGGCGCAAGGGACCGACATCCGAAATGAGGGAATCCTCGGCTCATCGCACCGTTGGCTTGAGCCGTTATCGTACATTTTCACGTTTCAAACAACAACGGCATGTCGAGTCGGTTCCCGCCGCCAGCCCGTCAAGAAAGGCCGAGCGAGTGGGGCAATAACGTCATTGCCGCCTTCCTAAAGAGCTTCCTACTGCTACCTGATGCGCCGAGGCCACTCGCATGAAGACTTCCCCGGCAACTCCAGAGGCATCATTTCAAGAAATCCTCCAAACTCGCGATCCGAGGCGGTAGATTCCTCACGATCCGACGTTATCCAGGAGATGACCATGGCCCGCAGCCTCTCCTCGTGCGAGGCGTTGTGATCCATACACGGCGGACCTTCCGTCGCACCCTCTGATGAATCAAGGCCGAGGGAGGCAGGGCGCATGCTGGAAGGCATCGAGGACATCGACTGGGGATCTCTAAAACATGCCTACGGATCTGCGAAGCATACTCCGACCCATATCGTCAAGCTGGCATCCGACATACCGGCCGACTGGCTCGAGGCGATCGATGCGCTGTGGGCGACCATCAACCATCAGGGGTCGATCTATAGCGCGACCTCGTACGTGGTGCCGTTCCTGATCGAGCTGGCGGGGGCACCACGTACGGGGTCGCGAGCAGATCCTTGAACTCCTGGCCAGCATCGCGTCGGGCCGATCCTATCTGGAAGCCCATGAACCGTACTCCTTCCGCGGCAAGCGCGACACGCCCGAATTCCAGGCGATGCTGGCCGCGGAGATCTCCCAGATCCGCAGTTCGTGGGCGGCCGTCTGGCGCGGCCTCGACCTGTACCTGGCGCTCCTCACGGACGAAGAACCCCGGCTCCGCCTCTCGGCCGGATACACGATCGGCACGCTCTGCCAGATCCCCCGGGATGGATGGCCGGAGGAGAACCGCGAGGGGGACGGGCTCGAGACGATCGTCGCGGCCGTGCGACGCCAGATCGCCCGGGAGACGGACGAATTGGCCAAGGCCGGGCACCTCTTCGCGCCCGGGGCCCTGGCGGGCCAGGCTCGAGGTGCCGCCGAGGAATTGCGCCGGCAGCTCGTCGACCCGTCGAGCCCCCCGTGGAGTTGGCAGCCGCGATGAACCTCGCGGCGAATCCCGAGTCCGTGCCGGTCGAGGCCATCGACGCCCTGACCCGGTCGCTCATGCTTGGGGAGGAGATCGAAGCCACTTTCAGGATGGACGAGCCATCCGGCGAGGATCGCCATCATCCGCCCGATCAGGCCGATCAAGGCGCCGGCTTTCCAAGCCTCGAGAACGATGATGACGACGATATCGTCGCAGACGAATCCTTCCGATTCCCGTGGATCGATAGTTTCTAGGAGTTACGCAGTAGTGGCCTTGCGTCCATGGAGGGTCGGGCGGCCTCGGCTGGTATGATGGGATTTATGAAAAACGATGTTAAATGTCAGGATACGAACTACATCGACTTCCTCATCGCCAGCCCCAAGTCCTTCGCCTGCACGGAGGCCGCCAAGGTGCAACCCGAGTCGCAGGACGCCCCCGCACACGATGCCTTCACCCGGCTCCTCCGCCGCCTCGAGCCCGATCCCGAGACCTTGTGGGCCGAGGCTCGCCCCCTGGTCTCCCTCAAGGGAGGCCTCCTCGTCCTCGACGATTCCACCCTCGATAAGCCCTACGCCCATAAGATCGACCTGGTCAGCCGACACTGGTCCGGGAAGCACCACGCCGTCGTCCGCGGCATCAACCTCACCACCCTGCTGTGGACCGACGGCGACCGCCATATCCCCTGCGACTACCGGATTTACGACCACGAGCACGACGGGCTGACCAAGAACGACCATTTCCGCAACATGCTCCGGGCGGCTAAGTCGCGGGGTCTCGCCCCCGACTGTGTCGCCTTCGACGGCTGGTACAGTGCCCTGGAGAATCTGAAGCTGATCCGCGGCTTGAACTGGCATTGGCTGACGCGGCTGAAGATCAATCGCCGGGTTAACCTCAACCGGCAGGGCAACAAGGCCGTCGGCGAGACGGCGATCGAGGCCGCCGGCACGATCGTCCATCTGGAAGGTTACGGCCTGATTCGTGTCTTCAGGATCGTCTCCCGAGACGGAGACACTGAGCACTGGGCGACCGACGACCTGGCGATGGACGAGCTGACGCGGTTGGTGCTGGCCGAGCGGACGTGGGCGATTGAGAACTATCACCGGGGCCTGAAGCAGTGCTGCGGGGTCGAGCGATGCCAGGCCCGGGTAGGTCGGGCGCAGCGCAACCACATCGGGATGGCGATCCGGGCCTTCCTGCGGCTGGAGCGTCATTTCTATGCCACCGGGGTGAGTTGGTACGAGGCCAAGGCACAAATCATCCGGGGAGCCGTCAGGGCTTATATCGCTCAACCCTTGTACAAACTTCCATGACCGCGTAACTCCTAGTTTCCTCCAGGGGAAATTGATCGGCCTCCTCTGTGCGTTGCCCCGCGAACACTTCGACCGGCTCCTCCCGGCGCTTCTCTCCGCCCTGCACGATCGGTCTCCCTACCGTGTCGACAGCATTGCGGGCCCGATCCTCTCCTACCTATTCGAAGGCGGGAAGCTATCGGCAACGGCCACCGTTTCGGATCTGACTCCGGCGCAACGGGCCGCGCTCGAGATCCTGGTGGACATCGATGAGATGTTCGAACCGTCGAACGGCAACTGCCATTTCGCCTTCATGAACGTCGGGCTCTCGCATTCTCGCTGGGAGTGGGAACGCTTGCTCGACCGGCCGGGCTGGAGGGCCGACACCGAGGAGCATATCCTCGCGAAGCTCGACCGATTCATTAGGCATTCGTCCATCGACCGGATCACGAAGGAGGTCAAGGCCCCGGCCCCGGAGCGGCTTACGTTTCTGAATCTCGATTGCATCTTCCACGGCGATGCCTACCTGCCCTACCTCGGCCCATTCAAGAAGCTCGAGGTCCTCAGGCTCTGCCAGAGCGGGGTCACGGACGCCGGGCTCCAGTCCTTGCCCGACCTGCCCGAGCTGAGAGAAATCTACCTCAACGCGACCTCCGTGACCGACGCCGGGGCGGCCGCGCTGGCCAGATTCCCGAAGCTGGAGATCCTGTTCGCCACCAAGACCGGGATCACCGACGAGGGGATTAAGGCCCTCGCGCCGACTCTCCCGAGCCTTCGAAAGCTGGTCTTGATCGCCACGGCGGTGACGGATGCTTCGGTGGATGCCTTATCCAACATGATGATGCTCGAGGAATTGGACCTCTGCCAGACAGCCGTGAGTGCGGAGGGGCTCGAAAGGTTGCGACAAGCTTTGCCCAAATGCAAGATCCTGCCGTTGGGCCGACCTGCCCCCTGTGCGAACACCGAGCCGGACGCGAATGACGACGACGACATCTGATCGCCCCGCATTGCGACGATCGCAATCCTCAAGGTCAACGGACGTCGCGACTTGACCAAAGCCGACGGACGGTCGATAATTGCATTTAATGGAGTCGCCCACTAACTGCGGGGGCGTTGATCGATGAGGCTGTTGCGTCCGGCTCGACGACGAGGTCTGCACGCCACGGGGGTCATTTTCATGATCTTCGGGATGGTGCATACTCCGTTACCGCAGCCCGACTTCCACAATATCCGCCATCACGACTCCGACGGCCAGATCTGCGAGTATCACGACCACCTGCTCCGCTGGCATCCCCAGGCGGGCATGGCCGAGGATGTGGCGATCCTGCACTGGCACTGGTTTGTCCCCTCCGCCGCGGACCCCGCGGCCGATGATCCCGGCTCAGGGCTCGCGATCCACGCCCACATCTCCGACTGGTTCACCTCGAGCTGGGACGAAGCCCCTCGGATCGTCGCCGACGATTCCTCGAGGCTGATCGGCCGGCTGGCTCTGACAGCCCCGATCTTGTTTGCCCCGATGCTCTCGCTCCAGGATACCCTGGTGCCGAACGTATCCGACCCGGGGCGCTCGGCCGCAACATGCGCCGAGATTGCGCGCACTCCTTCCCTGAATTCCCTCCTCCAGCGCTGGGTTTGCTGAGCCCAACCTGATTTGCCGCCGTGGACCCTGGCCCGCCTTCGTTGGGCCTCCGTCCCGCGTCAACGCCAGGTCGTTCATCCAAACTCACCGAATCGCCCCACGCATTCGTCTCAGCCTCATGGCATGAGCCCACCTGGGCTCGTTGAGGACGCGCGGGAGGAGACATCATCTCATGTCGATCGTCCTGTTGAAGCCGAACCAGCAAAGCCTGAAGTCGGCCCTGCCCTGGGTCGCCCTGGGCCTGAGCCTGATCGTTTTGTCATCGACGGTGCTCCTGCACGAGACGCTCTTTCATCGTCAGTCGCTCTCGGCATCGACCAGCCGTGGGGCAAACCCGGCCGGTCCCGCCCCCGAGGCCAAGGCACCGACCCCGGCGCCAACTCCCGGCAAGAACGTCACACTGGCCGAGGGGAAATGGAAGACGGCCGGCATCAAGATCGAACCGGCCACCATCGTGATGGTCGCGACCGAGGTCGGGGTCCCGGGCAAGATCGAGGCGAACCCGGATCGCCAGGTGGCGATCCGCCCGAGGTCGGCTGGGATCGTCCGCGAGGTCAATGCCACCCTCGGGCAGAAGGTCAAGCGAGGGGACGTCCTGGCGGTGCTCGATAGTCCCGACCTGGGAACGGCCCGGCTCAATCTCAAGGGTCGCCAGATCGAGCTGTCCACCGCGCGACTCGAGCTCGACTGGAAGCGAGAGGTGGCGGCCAACGTCGACAGGCTGATCCCCGAGATCCGCAAGGGGGTCGCGGCGGCGACCATCCAGCAGGAGTACGCCGAGAGGCCGCTGGGGTCCAACCGCGCCCTCCTGATCCAGGCGTATACCGAGTTCGAGATCGCCTCGCATGAGGCCGAGAAGACCGGGAACCTCCGCCGCGAGCAGATCGTCGGAGAGCACCCGGCCTTCCTCGCCCAGCACACACGCGAGGGGGCCCAGGCCAAGCTCGAATCGGTTCTCGAGCAAGTCCGATTCGACTCCAAGCACGAGCAGACCCTGGCCGAGCAGAAGGAGCGGCTGGCCGAGGCCGCCGTGATCGACGCCGCCCAAAGGCTCAGGATCCTGGGGGTTCCCGAGGATATTGACAGGGTCCTCGCCCAGGCAGGCAAGGTCGCCGCCGAGAAGTCGACCGGCGAGGACGTCACCGGATACAGGGTCATGGCCCCATTCGACGGGACGATCATCTCCAAGACCGTCGTGCCGAGCCAGAAGGCCGAGATCGCCGACGTGCTCTTCACCCTCGCCGACCTCTCCACCGTCTGGGTGATGGCCAACGTGCCCGAGTCGGATTTCAGCCTCCTGCCGATGCTGAAGGCCGGCACCTTCCGGATCTCGGCCGCGGCGTATCCGGGCAAGTCGTTCGAGGCCAAGCTCCTGTCCATCGGGGCCTCGGTCGACCCCACGACCCGCACCGTGCCGATCATGGCCGAGGCCCGGAACCCCGAGGACGTCCTCAAGCTCGGGATGTTCATCCGCATCACGCTGGACAGCCCCAACGCCGCGGAGTCCCTGACCGTCCCCGCATCGTCGCTCGTCGAGATCGACGGCCAGCAAGGCGTCTTCATCCCCACGTCCGAGGACGGGCGGACCTTCGCCTTCCACCCGGTCAAGACCGGGCGTGAGGCCGGCGACCGTCGCGTGATTACCTCGGGGATCTCCGCCGGGGCCAGCGTCGTCTCGCATGGGGCCTTCCTCCTCAAGAGCGAGCTGATCCTCCAGAACGAGTCCGACGAGGACTGAGGCCGCAGACCCGGTCACGCGCCAGCGAAGACCGGGCCCGCGCGCCCACACCCATCGCCGAGCCCTCTCGACCCGCCCCGCGAGGCCGTTGGATCCATTAACTCATGCTCAACGCACTAATTGAAGGCTCTCTCAAGAACCGGTTCATGGTCCTCATGGGGACCCTGCTCATCGCCGGGCTCGGCGTCTACTCGGCCCTCAACCTGCCGATCGACGCGGTGCCCGACATGACGAACGTGCAGGTCCAGGTGATCACAGAGGCCCCCGCGCTGAGCCCGCTCGAGGTGGAGACGCTCCTGTCGTTCCCCGTCGAAGGGGCGATGAGCGGCCTGCCCAACGTCGAGCAGATACGCTCGATCTCGAAATTCGGGATCTCCGTGGTGACGATCGTCTTCCACGAAGGGACCGACATCTACAGGGCCCGGCAGCTCGTGGGCGAGCGGCTCGCCAAGGCGAAGGACGCCATCCCCGACGGATACGGCACGCCGAGCCTCGGGCCGATCGCAACCGCCCTGGGCGAGGTCTTCCAGTTCCAGATCAAGGCGACCAAGGAGGCGAACATCTCGCCGATGGAGTTGCGGACGATCCTCGATTGGTTCGTCGCCTATCAACTCCGCGGCGTCCCGGGCGTCACCGAGATCAACTCACACGGCGGCGAGTTGAAGACGTACCAGGTGGCGCTCGACCCGGACAAGCTCGCGGGCTACCAGCTCTCGATGACTCAGGTGTTCAACGCCTTGCGCTTCAACAACGCCAACGCCGGCGGCGGCTATCTCGTCCACGAGGGGGAGGCACGATACATCCGGGCCGAGAGCCAGGCCCACAACGCCGCCGATATCGAGGCGATCGTGGTGGACGAGCGCGACGGCGTCCCGGTGACGATCTCCGACATCGCCACGGTCCGCCCGGCCCCGATGATCCGCGCCGGGCTCGTCACGCGAGACGGCCAGGGGGAGATCGTCACCGGCCTGGTGATGATGCTCATCGGCGAGAACTCGAGGCTCGTCGTCGAGCGCGTGAAGGAGGAGATCGCCAAGCTCCAGGCGAGCCTGCCGCCGGGCGTCACCATCGAGCCCCTCTACGACCGCACGCACCTCATCGAGCAGACGCTCGACACCGTGCTGCACAACCTGGCCGAGGGGGGCGGGCTCGTCATCGTGATCCTGCTGGTCTTGCTGGGGAACATCCGGGGCGGCCTGATCGTCGCGCTGGCGATCCCGCTCTCGATGCTCTTCGCCGCCAACATCATGCTCGGGACCGGCGTGACGGCGAGCCTCATGAGCCTGGGCGCGATCGACTTCGGGATGATCGTCGACTCGAGCGTCATCATGATCGAGAACTGCGTCCGGAGGCTCTCGCACGAAGGCGGGACCCGGCCCAAGGTCGACATCATCCGCGACGCCGCGATCGAGGTCCGCAAGCCGACGATGTTCGGCGAGTTGATCATCGCCATCGTCTACCTGCCGATCCTCGCGCTCCAGGGGACCGAGGGGAAGCTCTTCCGGCCGATGGCCCTGACCGTCATCTTCGCCCTGGCCGGCTCGATGGTGCTCTCGCTCACCTTGATGCCGGTTCTCGCCTCGCTCGGCCTGAGCGACAAGACGGAAGAGAAGGAAGTGTTCCTGGTCCGCATGCTCAAGTCTGTGTATGAGCCGGTCCTCGACGCGGTGATCCGACGCCCGGTGATCGCCACGTTCCTGGCGATCGCCTTGATCGGCGTCAGCGTGCCGGTGGCATTGGGGCTCGGCGGCGAGTTCATGCCGAGGCTGAACGAGGGGGATCTCCTGATCGAGGCCGTGCGCATCCCCTCGGCGTCGCTCGAGGGGGCCGTGCCCGCCTCGACCCGCATCGAGGAGATCGTCAAGAAGTTCCCCGAGGTCCGCATGGTCTACTGCAAGACCGGGCGGCCCGAGATCGCCAACGACGTGATGGGGGTGCACCAGACCGACGTCTGGACCCTGCTCAAGCCTCAGTCAGAGTGGCGGCCCGGCCTGACGCGCGACGCCCTGATCGAGGAGATGGACAAGGCCCTGTCCGAGAACGTCCCCGGCGTCAAGTTCGGCTTCAGCCAACCCATCGAGATGCGAGTGAATGAGCTGGTGGCCGGCGTGAAGAGCGACGTCGCCGTCCTGCTCTACGGCCCCGACCTCGACGTCCTGCGCCAGAAGGCCGGGGAGATCGAGCACGTCCTGGGCCGAATCGCCGGGGCTCAGGACATCAAGACGCCGACCTCGGGGCGCCTGCCGATGCTCAAGGTCTCCGTCCGCCGCGATCAGCTCGCGCGCTACGGGATCAAGGCGGCCGACGTGCTCGAGGCCGTCTCGGCGCTCGGCGGCACGACGGTCGGGACGGTCTTCGAAGGGCAATACCGCCACCCGATCCAGGTCCGGCTCCCCGAGGCCTGGCGCAACGACCCGGACAAGATCCGCTCGATCCGGATCGTCGACCCGAGGGGCCGGCCGATCGAGCTCGGGCAGCTCGCCGATATCACGTTCGAGGAAGGGCCGAGCGAGGTCGAGCGCGAGAACGTCCAGCGCCGGGCGGTCGTCGGGGTCAACGTGCGCGGCCGCGACATCGCCGGGTTCGTGGCCGACGCCCAGGCGGCGATCCGCGACAAGGTTAGCCTGCCCCCCGGCTACATCCTGCGCTGGGGCGGCCAGTTCGAGCACCTGCAGACGGCCTCGAAGCGGCTCCTGATCGTCGTGCCGATCGCGCTGGTGCTCATCTTCCTGCTGCTCTACAGCACCTTCAACTCGCTGCGGCTCTCGAGCCTGATCTACCTGGCCGTGCCGATGGCGGCCACCGGAGGCGTCTTCGCCCTGGTCGTGCGGGGGCTGCCGTTCTCGATCTCGGCGGGGGTCGGCTTCATCGCATTGTTCGGAGTCGCCGTGCTGAACGGCCTCGTCTGGGTCAGCGCGGTGGAGCACCTCCGGCTCGATGGGATGGAGCCGCACGCCGCCGCACGAGAGGCCGCCGTCGTCCGCCTCCGCCCGATCCTGATGACGGCCCTGGTCGCCGGCTTCGGGTTCATCCCGATGGCGATCTCCACCACCCCGGGCGCCGAGATTCAGCGCCCGCTCGCCACCGTCGTCATCGGCGGCCTCATCACGTCGACCCTGCTGACGACGCTGGTCCTGCCGGCGATCTACCCTTGGTTCGCCCAGAAGCAAACCGCCGAAGAGATGCCTGCGTGAGTTCTCAACAATGCTTCGATTTCCACATCCCTTGGAATGAGAAAGGCCTCGGCCGGCGAAGATTCCGGCCGAGGCCTCGGGAGATCAACGGGCCGACGGCTTCTTGAGCGGACCGGCGGGGTGCTGCCCCGCGAGCCTGACCGGCGTGTTGGCGACGCGGACCGCCGTCCTCTGCCGGCCGGCCGCCAGGCCGAAGATATGCGCCGGGGTCAGACGCGGGCGGACCTGCGTGAAGACGCCGCTGTGGACGGCTCCCACGGGTTCTCCCCCCTGCCCGTCGTTGCCCGGGCTGGCCGTGCCGACGACCGTCTGAGGGGCGAAGATCCGCCGATGCACCGCGTCGAGCATCGCGACGAAGTCGCCCCCTCGCTCGCCGTTGCCCGAGGGGAACTTGCCGTAGAACTCGCCGTCGAGGGCGTTGCCGGCCACGTCGCGCACGCCTTCGCGATTGCTCGGCCCGAAGGACCGGATCGTGAAGGTGTAGAAGCCCCCTCGCAGGCTCTTGCCGCCGTTGAGCGTCACCGGGACCGTCACGGGGGCCGTCGGGTCGGAGGATGACGAGGGCGTCAGCTCCGTCACGAGGTACGTGGCCGGGGACGTGTGCGGCTTGGTCAGGGAGTAGTTGGACGAATCCACGAGCGTCGAGGCGTTCATGCCCGAGCGCTCGTCCCGATACACCACGTCGATCTGGCCGTTGAGCCGGTCGAAGAAGACGTCCGTCACCTTCGGCCCGACCGTGTCGATGATCAGCGCGCCCTGCGCCGCGTTGGGCAGGAGCGTCACCGGGCCGGAGTGGGTGTGGCCGAACTGGTCGACGGCCGAGGCCGTGATGACGTACTGGCCGTCGGCGAGCAGGCTCGACGTGACCTGCCAGTTGCCGTCGCCGCCGGCCGTCGCCTGGCCGATCGGGCGGGTCAGGCCGCCGGTCAAGGGGGTCGCGAAGACGGTCACCACCGAGCGCGGTTCCGACGTCCCCTTGAAGACGGGGTGATTGACGTTGGTGATCGCGTCGGTGCTGGAGAGCCCGCTGTCGCTGGCCGTGTCGAGGGCGCCGGTCACGACGATCGGGTTGTCGACGACGGTGGCCGTGTTGGTCAGCGTCACCTCGGAGCCGCCTTCGTCATCGATGCGGACCAGCACCGTGAAGTGCCCGGCGCCGCCGTTGACCTTCGAGTCGGCATACGTGTGGCCGCCGAAGACGTTGAAGGTGCCGGGGGTCGCCCCCTTGGTGATCGTCCCGAACGTCGGCGCGGTGCCGTCGCCCCAGTCGATCGTGGCGCGGAAGTCGGACGCCGGGGCGTTCACGTTCGCGTCGGAGAACGTGCCCACCAGGCCGTTGAAGATCGGGGCCCCGAAGACCGGCACGGGATAGATCGGCGACTCGATCGTGTTGATCGGCACCGCGGGCCCGGCCGTCAAGGGCGCGTCGGCGACGTGGACCAGCGAGGTCGCCGTCGTCCGGCTCCCGCCGGTGTCCCTGATCGTCACCGAGAGCGAATATTCCCCTTCCTCGGCGTACGTGTGGTTGCCGAAGACGAGGAACGTCACGCCGTTGGGCGACCCGGTGGCGACGATCTGAGTGGCGGCCGAGGTCGTGCCGTCGCCCCAGGCGATCGTCGCGGTGTAGTCGGCCGGGACGCCGCCGGGCGCCAGGTCGGTGAACGTGGCGACGACGACGCCCTGCGGCAAAGTCGACAGAGGCAGGCCCTCGACCCCGGAGACCGCCGCCCCTTGAGAAGCGAGCGGGGCGTCGGCGACCGTCGCCGTGGTGGCGATCGTCGCGGTGCCGCCGGCCGTCGAGGTGATCGTCACCGGCGCGGTGCCGCCGGTCGGGGTGAAGGTCCGGCTGCTCCCCTTGTCCGTGATCGTCGCCGAGACCGGATAGGTGCCGAAGGTCGCATACGTGTGGGTGCCGCGGACCTCGAACCCGGCCGTCCCCAGCGAGACGATCGTCCCGGCCGTGGTCGTGCCGTCGCCCCAGGTGATGGACGCGGTGAAGTCGGCCGGGTTGGCGAAGAGGGTCGGCGGGACCGTGTCGCTGAAGGCGAACGAGCCGATGACCACGTCCTGCGCCTGCGCCCCCTCGACGGCCTTGACCGGCGTCGGGGTGCTGGTCAGGGCGTCGGTCGAGTTGTAGATCTGGATCTGCTGGATGGCGGAATAGTCGACGGGCAACTGGCCGGGGATGGAGACGGTCGTCGCCGTCGCGACGGCGCTCGTCACGGCGACCCCCTGGGCGTTGATGACCAGGGTGTTGTTGCCCGAGCCGCCGATGGCATTGATGGCCGTCAGGCCGGTTGGGGTCGAGGGGTTATTGATCGTGATCGTGTCGTCGCCGCCGATGCCCCGCAAGGTCAGCGAGGGCTTGTTGGCGAAGGTGATCGGCTCGGTATTGTCGACCGCCACCAGGCCCAGGTTGGGGATCAATCCCTGGCTGTAGTTGATGACGTTGTTGGCATTCGTGCCGATGACAGTGAGGGGGGCCGGCACGAGGCTGAGGACCGGTGCGAGGTTCTGGAAGAAGACAGACTGGATGCTCGCGCCGTCGATGATGACGTCGCTGCCCGAGCCGGGGTTCGTCAGGACCGTGTAGGTCTCGCCGTCACGCGTGGGTCCGCCCGACTGCGTCAGGCTCAGGTCGTTGATGCCCAGGCCGCCGTCGTAATGGATCCCGCCCGAGACGTCGAAGAGGCCGGCGTTGCTGTTGACCTCCAGGTGGTCGTTGCCCGCGCCAGTGTTGACCGCGAGCCACTGGAGCCCGGGCGCCGGGGTCGCGGCGATCCTCACGTCATCGTCGCCGTTGCCGGTGTTGATCGTGAGGTTCGTCACGTTCGAGAAACTGAGCGGGATCAAGGGGAGCGAGCCGACCGTCGCCCTGACGCGATCTTGCCCCGCGACCGGGCTATCGAGCACCACGCTGACGCCGCCGTCCGGATGGTTCACGGCGAAGTTGGTCACGTCGGTCACCGCGACGGTGCTCGCGTCGGTGAATTCCTGGAAGTCGATGACGGTGGACCCGACCTGGATCGTCCCGCGCCTGTCGGAGCCGTTCGCCAGGCTCGGCTTGTCGTAGATGCTCGGGGTGTACGAGCCCGAGATGGCCCCCTTGCCGTTGATGATCAGCGAGTCGACCTTGCCGGCCGAGTCGCCGCTCCACGAATCGCCCCGGACGAGGATGCTCGTGCCGAGGTCGCCGTCGATGACGAAGCGGTCGCTGCCGTCGCCGCCATCGATCACGATCGGCCTGGTGATGTCGATGATGTAGGTATAGTTGGCGGTCGCCTGGCCGGGGATGTTGATGGGCGTCGTGTAGCTCGCGCCGGAGTCGGAGAAGGGCTGGACAGTGACGGTCGCCGTCGTGGGGCTCGACTTGGTGATCGTGATGATGTCGTTGGCGCCCGAGCCGGTGACGTACGAGACGTTGCTCCCGCCGATGCCGGGGTCGGCGACCATGTGGTCATAAGGGGTGGGGGACGACGTCAGGAAGCTCGTGTCCGTGTTGATCGGGTACGAGTTGGTGCCCGCGTCATACTTGGTGTTCGCCACCATCGGCAGGCGGGAGAAGACGGAGAACCCGCTGAAGGACGTGTACGACATCGTCTCGGAGCTGCTGTAGATGTCGAGCTGGTCCTTGTAGGGGCCGACCGAGGCCCTCGGGTCGGGGTTCTCCCCCGAGTCGTTGCGCCAGACGTGCGTCATGCCGAAGAGGTGCCCGGCCTCGTGGGCGATGGTCTGGCTGACCTTGTTCTCGGAGTAGTCCGAGCGCAAGAGCGAGAGTGCCGTGCCCGCGTGGGTGTTCTGGCCAGCCTGGCTCTTGTCGAAGTCCAGGCCGCTGGCGATCCCGCCGTAGCCGTTGTCGACGAACTGGGTGGGGTCAGTGGTGGAGTCGGCCGTCGTCCCGTTGATGATCGCCTGGGCGACAAAGACATAGCTGTCGTGCCCGTCGCCGCTGGCGGCCAGGGTGTTGGACACGTCGTCGAAGTTGGCGGCGGCCGCGACCGACTTGCCGTTGATCGTGATCGACGTCGAGGTCAGATCGATCACCGTCACGTCGAAGGGGGCGTAGACCCGCTGGACGATGGCGTCGATCGTCGCGCGGGCCTCGGCGATGCTCGTGCTATAGAGCGCCGAGCTGTCCGCGCCGTAGAAGGACGCGAACGAGTTCAGGATCAGGGGCGTCCCCGCCGCGTAGTTGTTATCGGACGAGTCGCTCAACTGCGGCCCGTTGATGTTGATCCCGGTGCCGGACGTGTGGCTCAGGAGGGCATCCGTGGTCACGCCGGCCCCCTGTAGGGTGCCGCCGGCGAAGTTGTCGCCGTAGTCGAGATAGAGGTAGGCGTGCAAAAGCGTCCGTTCTTCCAGCGCCTCCGCGAACAGCAGGCAGGTCATCTGACGCCGGGACTTCCTTCGACGGGCGGACGAAGGCGCAGGCCGAACGGCCTCGCCGAAGCGCGGGGAGGAATGAGCCATGGTGCGGAGTCTCGTTTCGGATGCGAGGAGAGGGTGGAACGTCAGATTAGAGCGAATCCGGGAGTCCCTCCCCTCACCCCGTCGTCCCTGGCTGCGGTCTTTGCCTCGATCCGTGCGGGGCGAGTCCTCCATGCGTCGGCGTCGAGGCGCAGTAGCGTCTGCAACCCCGCCGCCTTCGCGGCCATGCTCACAGCATTTGTTAAAATAGCGAATTTGGCCGGTTCAATATCAATATCACCCTACAAATTGAAGTCAAATTCTTAGGAATGGGAAAGATAGACATTCAATCAGGAAAGCCGAGCTCAACCTTACGATCGGATCAACTCATCCTTCCGGATTGGATAGGAGTCGGTGGGAGATCGGCTCTGCCGCGACCTCGATCAGTGCGGCGAGGGCTCGGCGGCCCATCCGACGACGAGGTCGAGGTAGGCCTCGCGGAATTCGGGGAAGACGGTGACGTTGGGGACGTGATTCACTTCCAATAGGTAGCGTGAACCGCCGGGGGCCGCGATGTAATCGACGCCGATCGTCTCCAGGCCGAAGTGGGCGGCGATGTGCCGGGTGTCGTCGAGCAATTCGGGGTCGATCGGCATGAGGCCGGCGCCCTGGGCATGGATCGACTTGAGCCATCCCAGGCCCGCCATGCGGACCTGCCAGGCGTTCTCTCCGATCAGCACGATGCGGACGGCCTCGCCCTCGATGAACTCCTCAATCAGCGTGGGGACCTCGGCCACCCAGGACTCGTCGAACCGGGCCTTGTCCTCCCCGCAATGCCAGTTGCCCCACTTGGCGACCGAATTGACCTTGGTCTCGATGCGCGTGTCCCTGTCGGCGAAGCCTCGCGCGATCCCGCCGAAGCGAGTCACCGCCAGCGACCTGACCAGGCCCGGGAGCCGCAGACGTAGGTCCATCATCCCCCTGGCATTCGGCAGGCATGGGCCCTTCCACAGGGCGAGGGCGGCGAGGAAGGCGTGATCCTCCTCGAAGATCGCGTGATAGACGACCCGCTCGACCGGCACGAAATGATCCAGCAGGTTGGTATGCTCGACGAGCAACGAGCCCCTGTCGACCCGGATCCGAGGGAGGGCGTCGAACGCCAGGATGGGGCGTCCCAGCCGTTGTCGCAGCGCATCGACCTCGGTTCGATCCAACCCCACCAGCAAGAGCAGTCCCACGGTCATCCTCCCTTCCGCGGCGGCCCTTCATCCCCTCGACGAAAGCGGCGCCTTTCGTCTGACCGATGGGATACGTGAGAGGTTCGCCCCGGCCGATTGGCGCGGCTTGTGCGACGACCTCGGTTCTGGCAGCGTTGAGGTCGAGGTTGACTCGCCTGATCCGGAATGATGAGGCATCACCCAAAGCTCTAGGATGGGACAGGAATCGCCCGACATGCCGAACCATCCCGCCATCGACCGCATCGCCCCGACGGTACGCCCCCCGCGCCGGGCGGTCATGCGGCAGTCGTGGAGCAACCTCCTCTTCCTCCACTGGGAAGTCCCGGCCGACGGGCTTCGCCCGCTCTTGCCCCCGGGCCTTGAGCTGGACCTCTTCGAAGGCAAAGCGTACGTGGGGCTCGTCCCCTTCACGATGTCGGGCATTCGACCCGTGGGCCTGCCGGCGATGCCCGGACTGTCGAGGTTCCACGAGACGAACGTCCGCACGTATGTCCACAAGGACGGCCGGGCTCCGGGCGTCTGGTTCTTCAGCCTCGACGCCGCCAATGCCCCCGCGGTCGTCGCCGCCCGGCGATGGTTCCACCTGCCCTATCACTTCGCCCGTATGAAGCTCGCGTTCAACGTCCCCGAGCCGGGGAGCGTCGCATACGCCTCCGAGCGCAGGTGGCCGCGGCCCCTGCCCGCATCGACCTCGATCCGATGCCTCCCCGAAGGACCGATCCGAGGCGCAGTGCCGGGCACCCTGGAACACTTCCTGATCGAGCGTTACCTCCTCTACTCGACCCGGGGCTCCCGACTCTTCCAGGGCCAGGTCTACCACACGCCCTATCCCTTCCAGGGAGCCTCGGTCCTGAGCCTCGATGAGTCACTCCTGGCCGCGGCCGGGATCTCGCGCCCCGACAGCATCCCCCTCGCCCACTACTCGGCGGGGGTCCACGTGGAAATCTTCCCGCTGCAACGGGTCGTCTAACTCACCACCGCCTCCTGGACCCATCTCACACCCACCCCAATCTCCCCAATACACTTAATCCGTCGGTTCAAGCAGAGGACATGCGCAAGCTGAGGACTCTGGCGAAAATCAAGCTTCGCGTCGAGACGAGGCCTCGAGGCGCATCGGACACCTTTCATGGGCTCCGAGACGCTCAATTGGTGAGTTTTTCCAGAGTTTTTTTGCGCCGAATTCGGCCGCCGATTTGCGATCGGGCGCGTCGAACGGAGTTGCTGATTCCCATCAACAAATATCGCCAGGAAGGTCTCGAACGGGGTCGAGTATGGTCGCCCCCCTGACACTCGCTCGAGATGGGGAGTCCTCGTGTAACCCACCGAGCGACGGCGAGCCCAACATCAACGGGCCGCGAAGTGCAATGCGTGATTACTGACGCGAAGCGGGGTCGTGACAGTGAAACCCCGAACTCTGACAACCATAGTACAACTGGGTGCAGATCCACGAATCGTCGGAGTATGCGTCGATACAAGCGAGGCGCCGGGCGAGGGCCGCGCGGCGGCAAGTCGCAGCCCCTTTGAGCATCCGCGTCGGCTCGTGGGTTACACACTGTAGCTCGGCTGAGGAGCGGTGGAGCCCTGGAATTTCCGCGTTTTCGGGGCTCTCTCCCGTATAGTTCGGAACGCTCCCTCAAACGTCAGCATATCCAAACAGGTCATGAGCGTTATCTTCGACGAAGGGGCGGAGGGGCTCCGCTGACTGGGCAGGCACAGGGATGCGCCAACTCTGCGAAGCTAACGGGCATTGCCGGCAAGTTTGACGATTGTCTGCCTCGTCAAAATGCCACCCTGACTTCCCAAATAGACGGCCTCAGGACGGGACATGCACATGTCAGGGACATCAATGCGCCGTTTTCGTCAGACTTAGCCAGGCTTCGTTCACTGCCGGACCCGAAGCGTGGGTGGATGACCGCACGCCGATCTTCCCGAATGTCCTATGAAATACGGGTGTATCCATGGCTGCAAGTGTCGATACATCCGAAAGGAGAAAATCTCGTACCCGAAAAAAGGGTTGCGTTTCCAGAATCGCTATCCCATCCTGGCAACACTTCACGGGCAGTCATGGGATGCTTCTCCTGGATTCGTCTGGGGAATGGCCCATGGAGCAGGTGACCGTCGGGGGATGGTCACGGCCCGCGCAACCTCAGGGAGTGATTCCGTTGTTCTTCCAGATCATCACCAAGACGCGCTTCGTGGCTCCGCTCTCGCTCTTCGTCACCCTCGCTGCCTCGAGCAGCCCCCTGGTCGCCCGGGCGCAACAGCCCGTGGCTTACCAGACCGTCCCCGCGAGCCCGAGCGTCGTCTATGCCCAGCCGGCGACCGCCGTGACCTATGCTCGCCCGGCTGCAACGACGTATGTTCAAGCCCCGACGACGTATGTCCAACAGCCCGCCGCGGCCCCGACCTATGCCCGCCAAGCTGCCGCCACGACCTATACTCAGCAGACCACCACGGCGCTGACCGGCGATCCTTATGGCTTCACGAACTGGCTGAACTCGATCCGCGCCAGCTACGGCCTGCCCGCCGTCGGCTATGACGCCAACCTCTCGAGCTGGGCCGCCGCCAACAACAACCAGCAGCAGGCTTACGGCATGGGCCACCACGTGATGGGCCCCGCGCGTCGCCAGAACTCCGGCATGGGCCAGTTCGCCAGCATCGGAGCCATGTGGATGGCTTCGCCCGCGCACCGCGCCGCCCTGCTCGACCCCACCATCCGCTCGATCGGGATCGCCGGCCTGGGTGCCTACTGGACTTTCAACGCGAACTGAGCGTCTCGTTGCCCCGCGACGGATCGCAGTCTCGAAGGCCGACTCGACCTCTCGACGTTTCAAGGATCGAAACGTAAGGATGGCAGCAGGGCTCGGCCCTTGGAGATCCGGCAACTGATGGCGCGGCGGCGAGGGTACTCCACCCCCCGCCGTTCCCCCCCTTCTCGCCCGATCGGATCAAAGCAGGAGGGCATCACGAAGCTTGTAGATGATCTCTTGCTCGAGCTTCGTGTCCCGGTTCAGGCGGATCCAGCCGTTGGGGATGGGGACCGGCCCCACGATCTCGCGGCTCCGATTGATCGGGAAGTCGTTGTTGAAGACGGCACGCCCCGCCGCCTGGCGGTCGGGCTTGGGCATATCCTCGAGTTCCTTGTAGACCACGATCTTGATGGCGAAGCCGCCCGAAGGGGCGGGCTCGACCGTCGCCTGGGCGAACCGGCGGATGGTCTGCAAGGTCGACTCGAGCCGCTCGTGGAAGCCGACGCTGTCGCCGCTCCAGGGCTCGATGACCGTCGCCCCGATCTTGGGCTGGGTGACGATCGTCCGCGACAGGCGGTTCTCCTTGGAGATCTCGAAATACTCGTTCAACGACGCGATCGTGGCCTTCCAGACGGTCTCGAAGTCGGCCGTCGGCACGATCAGCGGGTTTTCCACCATCTGGCGGGGGGCCATCCACGGCTCGATCGTCGCGCAGCCGCCATGACCAAGAATTGCGGGCACCAGGATGGCTACCCAGATCAGCCTGACGCGCATCGAGGATCCCCTCATCCCTGAGAAGTTCCCTAAAACCGGCCGACGACGGGGTAAACATGGCCGGAGAGACCGGATCGAATGACGTGCGGAAGCCGAGAACGGCCTCCGGTTCACCGGTCGGGGCGACATCTTTACCGCGAACGTCGACTCTGGCAAGGCCGATCCCCTCGGATTCCGGGCAGAGACTCTCCACCCACCTCTATTCGCATTCTTCGGCACAATCGCGACAATTCCTCCAGCATAATCTCGCCAAATTTCGCCAATTCGTCGCGATCCATACCGCCGAGCCTATCGCTCTTGATCCATTCCAGGCGCCGGCGAGGCCCCTTTTTCCCATTTACAATACTACTTTCATATCCTGATCTCAAATCGGGTTCCGGCATCCGAAATGTGATGCAAAGCCTGCCGACCGTTTGACTTTTCGCGAGCTTCCGGTACGGTGGGCCTATTCGTTCGAGTCGCCCCGCTGGGAGCTTTCCGAATGCGTTTCGCCTGGTTTGTCGTGGCCTCGTCGCTGACCGCGAGCATCGCCGCCGAGGCGGCCCAGCCCCCGGCTAAGAAATACGAGGTGATCACGCCCAAGGACAACGACATCATCGCGACCGGGATGAATGCTCGGGGCGAGATAATCGGCTTCGAGTGGGTCGAGTCGAAGCAGCAGCCCGGGGTGATCGACCAGGTCCCCTTCATCGCCAAGGGGAAGGAGATCACCTATCTCCCCTTGCTGAAGGGCTATACCGCCACGTTCCCCAACGCCGTGAGCGATGATGGCGTGGTCGTGGGGCGAGCCAGCAAGCCCGCCCCTCCCGGCGTGCGGCTCTACTTGCGGAACCAGGCCTTCATCTGGGACGCCAGGCAAGGGATTCGAGGGCTCGGGGTCCTGAAGGACGACTGGGCCTCGTTCGCGACCGGGATCACCCGGGACGGGAAGCGGATCAGCGGCTTCTCCGTGGGCGACAACCGGATGCGAGCCTGCATCTGGAACCTCGACGGGGAGAACTGGGTCGGCACCCCCTTACCCCACGAACACCAGCTCGGCTCGAACGTCGTGGCGATCAGCGACAATGGCAAGTTCATCACCGCCGTGGACGGCTCCTTCCCCTGCCTCTGGTCCCAGGCCCCGTCCGGCGAATGGGCGCGCGAGCCGATCGGCGGCTCGGGGGCCCTCACCCCACGCGCCGTCAATAATGACGGGACCGTCGTCGGGCTCCGTGACGGCGGCAACGGCACAATGAACGCCTTAGTATGGACCCGCAAGGGGGGGATCCTCAACATCGAGCGGCCCAAGGATTACCCGCGTGCCGAGGCCCTGGCCATCAACAACCTCGGCGCGGTCGTCGGCATGATCGACGGCGCGCACGGCTCCAAGGTCTTGCCGAAGGGCTTCGTCTACGAAGACGGCAAGCTCCGCTTCCTGGACGAGGGGGGGCCGAACTTCGTCTCGGCCACCGGTATCAACGACAAAGGCCAGGTCACCGGCGTCTTCGAAAAGGAAGAAGAGGAAAAGGGCCACGCCCATTGAACCCGGCCTGGCCGACGCCCTCCTGAATCTCGTCCGCGTGAAAGACGTGTCATCGAGGGCCCTCACTCGATCTCGCGGACGAGCATGGCGTTGTGGATCGGGCTGTTGGGCATCGTACCCGAGATCAGGACGACGAGGTCCCCCTTCGTGACGAGGCCCCGGGGCCTCGCCCATTCCAGGGTCGTCGTCAGGGCGTGCTCGGCCCCCTTGATGTCGGGGCTGAAGAGCGGGGTGACCCCCCAGAAGAGTGACATGGCCCTGGTAATCTCGACATCGTCGGTCAGGGCGAGGGTCGGCGTCGCGTGCCTCTGCTTCGAGAGTGCCAGCGCCGTGCGGCCGGAGTGGGTTGCCACGACGAGGAGCCTGGCTTCCAATCGTCGGCAGGCGAGGCTCGCGGCCTCGACAACACTCTCGGTGATCGGCTGGACCATGCCGGCCTTGGCCCTCGCGGTCGCGGCGGCTCGGGGGTCGATGGCCGACCACGAGCTGCCGCCCGGGCCGAACAGCAAGGCCTCGGCCTCGCGGACGATCCGGCTCATCGTGGCGACGGCCTCGACCGGGTAGTGGCCGATCGCCGTCTCCCCGGAGAGCATCACCGCATCGGTCCCGTCGAGAACGGCGTTGAAGACGTCGCTCGCCTCGGCGCGGGTGGGCCGGCTCGACGTCTCCATGCTGTTGAGCATCTGGGTCGCGGTGATCACCGGAACCCTCGCCCGGTTGCACGCCGCGATGATCCGCTTCTGGATCGCGGGGACGCGGGCGACGTCCATCTCGACCCCGAGGTCGCCGCGGGCCACCATCACGGCGTCGGACTGCTCGATGATCGCGTCGAGCTGATCCACCGCCTGCGGCTTCTCGATCTTGGAGACGATCCGGGCCCGGCTCCCCCGCTTCTCCAATTCTTTCCGCAAGGCGAGGACATCCTCGGGGCGGCGGACGAAAGAGAGGCCGACGTACTCGACCGGGTGGTCGGCGGTCCAATCGAGGTCCTGCAAGTCCTTATCCGTGAGGGCGCTCACGCTCAGCGCGGCGCCCGGCACGTTGATCCCCTGACGCGAGCGGAGTCGGCCCTCCTGCGTCACGCGGAGGTGCGCCCCCTGCTGGTCGATGGACTCGACTACCATCGCCACCACGCCGTCGGCGAAGAGCACGCGGTCGCCGACCTTGAGATCCTCGACGAGCCCCGGGTATGTCGAGGTGAGCCGGTGCGGATCCGTCGGGGAGCCCTCGTCGCCGAGCACGAATGTCTCCCCCTCGCGACACTCGACCTCGTCGCCGGCGATCGCCCCGAGCCGGATCTTGGGCCCCCCCAGGTCCTGCAGGACGGCGATCGGCTTCCCGATCTCCCGGCTCAGCGACCGGATCCGCGCGAGCACTTCCGAATGATCCGCGTGGTTGCCGTGCGAGAAGTTGAGCCGGAAGACGTCGACGCCCGCCTGGATCAGCTTATGGAGCGAGGTTTCCTCGCGCGAGGCCGGCCCGATCGTCGCGACGATCTTGGTCCGGACCTTCCCGAGCGGTTCCTGGTCACTGTACGCCATACCAAGGGGTCCTCAACTCGCCATCCAGGAGACATCCGAACTGCCTCACGAGCCCCAGTCTATCCTCACCCCACCCCTTTCGCACCCCGATGCCATTCGGTCGACGAGATCAAGCCGCACCGGCCTTCGGGATCCTTGAGGAAAAATCTCAATACTCGGCCACAAATGACCGAATCTTCGTAGAAAGGAAGATATACGATGCCCCGAAACAGGCCCGCACCCCGCTGTCGCAACAGGCGTACTTCCCCGACCAGAGGCGCAAGCCGAATTGACGAAAAGGCTTGAGAGTCGGACAATCGAAGGTCGTGCGATCGCGAGGGACGAGAGACCAGGACGATCCTGCGGAATGGTTCCAACCCGAGTCTTGGGTCGCGAGTCGAACCAGCTCGGAGCCTTCCGGCTTTCGGACCTTTTGAACCGGGATTCCTCATCGATGAAGCGAAGCTTTGCCCTCGTTGCGCTGCTGGCCGCTCTCGGAATCCTGTGCAAGCTCGCATTCAAAGATGGTCGGGCGCCCCAGGATGTGCGATCGAGCGCCAACGAGGTCAGCCTCTCCAGGGCCGCCGAGACCATCACCGCCGACCCCGAGGCCGAGATTCTGGCCCGCTACACCCGGCCGGCCGATCGCGAACTCGCGGACCGGACCCTCAAGCGATATCGACAGACGGCCATCGCCATCGAGAAGTCGGACGGGCTCAGGGGGCTCACGCTCCTCGACCGTCTCGACCTCGAGGCCGTCTTCCTCTATGAGAAGTACCCGAGCGAGTTCCGCCGGCTCCGCGACAGCCTGAACGACGAGGCCGCCGCCGACCTCCTGCTGCACTGGCGCGAGTATTTCGGCCTCAAGCGGGCCGACGAGACCGACCGCGCGATCCTCGTGGCCGAGGTCTCCCGCCTCTCGAGCCATCAGCAGCGGATCGCGGCGAAGTACCCCAACGCCCTGCCCCTCATCCTGGCCGACCCCGTCGGGGTCACCGAGATGATCGAGCGCTGGTCGGGGGACGCGAAGGAGTTGACCGACGCCCTGGTCGTCCTCGACTTCGTCAGCCTCGAGAGCGGCGCGGCCGACCTGCGGGCCGCCCTTCGGATCCTCGACGACCACGGCCCCCTCGCTCTGAACGCGTTCCGGCTCCAGGGGCTCGACGGCTTCGCCCTGGTCGGCCTCTACGGGCCGGTGCTCAATGCGCTGGGGAACTCGCTGCCGCTCGAGCAGGCCCTGATCCTGCTCCGGGTCAATTCGGTCTATGTGGATGAACTGCTCCGGAGTCACTCGGCCGAGACGGTCGCCTCGCATTTCCGCCACGTCGCCGCCGCGGGCCTGGTCGAGGCCATCGGGGGGAGCCCCGAAGGGCTCCGCCTGGCCGTCGAGCATGGAGAGCGCGGGGAGCGGGCCCTGATGCAGGCCGGCTCCGACGCCGCCGACGTGGTCTATGGGGACTTCGCCGACAACGCCCTCCGCAACCAGGCGGTCGAGGCCCTGGCCG
Organism: Singulisphaera chitinilytica; assembly: GCF_049331405.1. NCBI lineage: Bacteria > Pseudomonadati > Planctomycetota > Planctomycetia > Isosphaerales > Isosphaeraceae > Singulisphaera > Singulisphaera chitinilytica. Next base: position 716,864 of record NZ_CP186274.1, on the reverse strand, counting down.
AGCACGGCACGATGGCCCTGGCGATGCTCGATAAGTATGCCTCGGACGCCGATTTCCGCGAGATCCTCCGGACGCATGGTGCGGCGATCATCCCGCCGATCGCCGCGACCGACGCCGGCCCCGAGACCCTCACGCACCTCCGTTCCAAGTCGAAGAAGTCGTTCACCGAGTCGCTCGCCCTCTCCGTCCTCTTCCTCTCGGGCGACAACGGCCAGGCGACGATCCGGACGATCAAGAAGGACGGCCTGGAGCGGGTCGCCCAGCTCAACGCGAGTGACGTGAATTTCACTCAGTTCCTGCCGCTGTATGACCTCCTGCATCTCGGCCACGTCCTGGGCAATGGCTACACGCCGACCTCGGGCGAGATGGCCTGGGCCCTGATCGACGGCTGCTTCGTCGTGGCCGATGCCCTCAGCCTCGCCGCGGCCCAGCCCGAGGGGGTCGTGGCCTCGGAGGCCGCCCGCGCCGAGGTCCGTGCGGCCACTCAGGTCGCGATCAAGGAAGTCGCCGGCGAGGGGGCCGAGTCGGCCAGCAAGGTCCTGTTGAAGGGGTCCGTCTCGCAGGGCGCCGAGGCCTCGACCGAACGCCTCGCCCGCTGGTGGACCGTCCGCCTCGGTGGCGGGACGTACCGCATCCTGCGTCGACTCCCCGAGGCCCTTCCCCGGTTGGGCGTCAGCGAGGTCGCCGACCTAGGCCGCACCCTCTGCGCCAAGGCCGGATTCAAGCTGAGCACCTGGACCCCGGTCCGCCTGCTCAAGGAGGGCCAGGAAGTCCTCCTCCGCATTCCCCCCCGCAGCGGCCTGAAATACATGGGCGCCCAGGCCGCCCAGGCCGGCGTCGGGGTCGTCGCCTTCCGCAAGATGGAAGAGCACCTGGCGAGCCGAAGGCCGCAAACCCAGGCCGCGCGATGACTCGCGGTTTTGCCCGAAATTTGCTCGCGGTTTCATGAACCACAAATGAAAACGTCTCGTGCTCAGGCGTCTTTCCCCGGGCGCGAGATCGAGCCACTTGGAATGGTCCGACCGGCCCTGTAAAATCCGCCGGCATGGGTCCAAACCGCCGAGATATCATTCGTGGCCTGGCCGCCGGTTCCTTCGCGGCCCTGGGATCGCACGCACAGGCCGAGGACGCCCCCGCGGTCGTGAGTCGCGACGGGCTCCGCTTCTGGCTCGAGACCTCGTTGCGGCGGGTCTACCCGACGTCCCCGCCCGGGGCATCGACGTCGCTCGAGATTCTCGCCGCACGCAACGAGCGGATCTCGTTCCAGGCCTGCTTCCAAAACGGCAAGGCCAATTCCGCTATCGTGCGATGTGAAGTCCTCGACGCAGACGGCTGGGGGGCGCGGGTCCGTCGCGTCGGCTTCGTGCCGATGGCTGCGCTGAACACGTACGTGCCGACGGAGGAGGTCGAGGGGATCGGCTTCATCCCAGGGCTCTGCCCCGATCCCCTCTATCCCGAGCCCACCGCTCACGCGGGTCCGCACGCCAACGGCGTCTTCTGGATCTCCTTGACCGTCCCCGAAGGTGAGAAGCCCGGCCCGCGCGACCTCCGCGTCCGGCTCACGTTCGAGAACGAATACGGCTACGTCGACTTCGTCAGGCCCGAGAAATGGTCGGTCGAACTCCCCGTCCGCGTCGTCGTGCATCCGCTGACGATCGGCCCCAGGCGCGACTTCCCCGTCACCCAGTGGCTCTCGGCCGACTCGATCTGGGAGTGGTATCGAATCCCGCCTTGCAGCGAACGCTTCTGGACGCTCGCCTCGGCCTACCTCAAAGACCTCGCCACCCACGGCGTGGACGTCGCCTACACGCCCTTGCTCAATAACCGGCACGAGGTCCTCGAGCGCCCCGCGCAGCTCCTCCGCGTGCATCGCACGGGACCGGACACCTACGACTTCGACTTCGAGGACGTGCGTCGCTGGGTCCGCACCGCGCTCTCCGCCGGGGCCCGGCTGATCGAGTGGCCGCACTTCTTCACCCCCGCGCCGACCAGCGCGAAGCATCCCCAGCGGATCTTCGAGCGCGACGCCAAGGGGTTCGGCCCCCTGCTCTGGCCCGCGGAGACCGGCGCGACCTCCGACGTCTACCGCGCTTTCCTGAAGCAGTTCCTGCCGGCCTTCCGCACCTTCCTCCAGGAGGAGGGCGTCCTCGACAGGTCGCTCTTCCACTGCGCCGACGAGCCCGACGGCGACGTCCAGATGGCCGACTACCGCAAGGCCCGCGCCCTGCTCGCCGAGCTGGCCCCCTGGATGAAGGTCATGGATGCGATGAGCGACCCGAGGTTCGCGACCGAGCGTCTCTCCGACATGCCGATCCCGAGCATCGCCACCGCGCCGGCGTTCACCCAGGCCGGCTGCCCCGCCTGGGCCTACTTCTGCTGCGGGCCTCGCGACCGCTACCTCCAGCGCCTGCTCGACACACCGCTGCCCAAGATCCGCATGGCCGGCTGGCTCTTCTTCCGGCTCCAGGCCAGGGGCTTCCTGCACTGGGGGCACAACTACTGGTTCGTCTTCTGCACGAGCCGGATCGGCGACCCGTTCGCCGACGCCTCCGTCGGCGCCTGGCCGGGCCTCCCGTATGGCGACCCGTTCGTCGTCTATCCGGGCCCCGAAGGCCCGATCGACTCGATCCGCTGGGAGGTCTTCTCCGAAAGCCTCCAGGACTACGCACTCCTGCAGGCGGCCGGCGTACGCCCCGACGATGCCTTGCTGGCACCGATCAAGGATTACGCCGACTTCCCCAAGACGATCAACTGGCTCGCCGCCGCCCGGCGTACCGTGCTCTCAGCCTCGGTCGGGAAATGAACCCCGGGTGGCTCGCGAGGCTTTTCAGTCATCCGTTGGCGAGGCCTTCGGCAACCGGCCTTCGAGCCCCGAGTATCTCTCGCCCGCCTTCTTGAAGGCCACGCCGTTGTCGATGTACTTCCGCTGCTGGCGCTGCTCGTTGGCCACCGCGAACAGCTTGCGGACGATCGCGGGGCTGTTCTCGTTGCCCGCCTCGCTGCGGGTGCTCTCCTTGTCCGGTCGCCAGGCCTCGATCATGCTGGGGACGATCTCAAGGAGGAGCTTCACGCGCGTGGCCCGCGCGAGCTTCGGATCCTCGAGCTTCGCCAGGACCTGGGCCGGGGTCTTCTGGGAGGCGCCGGAGACCGTCTTCACCGGGGTCTCTTCGACCGGCGTCGTGGCGAGCACCGTCCGGGCGTAGGCTGAGAGTGTCAGCTTCTCCGCCTTGAGCGGATCGCGGTCCAGCACGCCCGCCTTGAAGGCCAGGACCTCCTCGAGGATGCTGCGCAACGCGGCGGCGAGAGGCGTCCGCGACTCGGCCCGCAACGGCTCGAGGGAGACCCGCATCAAGTTCGCGAGGTGCTCGTTCTGCTGCTTCCGATCGCTCGGGTAGCGTTCCGCCGCCTGCATGAGGAGCCCGTTGGCCCAGCGAGCCTGCCCCGTCTTCGCCTCGATCATCGCGCGTAGCGCGGCCGCCTCGGCCTCATTGAGCGCCTTCACGGTCAAATTGGTCTGGGTGCCGAGGGTCGTGCTCGTCGGCTTCGATTCGGGCTGCGTCGCTGCCGAGGCGCTTGAGGCCGACTGAGAGGACGCCGAGCTGCTGGCCATGCTCGGTTCCGCAGCCGGCGCCTTGTCCTCGTATTTTCGGAGCGGCCCGGTCGGCATGCGGCGCTCCCGTTGCGGCTCGGCACGCACCGGCTCGGGCTCGGGTTCGACCTCGGCGGGCGGCGGAGGCTCGTCGCTGAGCTCGGCCAGGGCGAGTTCGTGGAACCGATCGGCGTAGTCCACGTCCCCTTCCAGGTCGTCGTCGAGGCCCATGTCGTCGAGCGGCGGGGTTGCGGTCGCATTCGCAGTTGCGGTCGCGATGGGCAGGTCCTTGACCTTCTCCCCCTCCGCGTTCTCGAACTGGGTCACGACGAGGGCATCGCCGTCCATCCGGCAGAAGACCTCCCGGACGCCGACCTTCTGGGTCTCGCCGAGTTCGTTGACATAGGTGATCTTGATCGAGGTCGTCGAGGGACGTTTGGTCATCCCGTCCCTGTACCTCGGGTCGGCTTCGGCGGTCGCCAGCAACTGGCGGGCGGCATGCGCCCCGTATGTGGCGGGGTCGTCCTGGTCGATCCGCAAGCGTCCTTGATCGTCCTTGACGATCCGGATCTCCGGTATCGTCCAGGATGTCGACGCTCGAGGCGCATCGGCTCGTAGTTCCACCTCTTTCCGCCCCCCTCGATCGGTCGATCCTGCCACTGCGTCCTTCCTCCGAATGCCTGGAGGTTATTGATTCAAACCCGGCGTCACCCGACCAAAAGCGCCGGCCGCATGGGCGCCGTAACGCTTACGCGGTTCTCGATTTACCACCCGAATTCGTGACGCGTATCCTGGCCAGAACTGGCCCTCTCCCCATTTTGACGCTTCAAGCCGCCAAAAAGTTCCATGGATCCGAGGCACTGCCGAGATGATTCTGCCCGCGTGAGGTGGTCGCCCCGAAAACGGGGACATCCCAAGGCGACTTCTGCATTCTTGCGACATCGGGTCAGAAAAATTTCAACACAACCCTATCGTACATAAGAATTTAGATCATCCACCCCATACCCACAAGGCCGGAAAGGACCCTGCTCAGTCGAAGGACCTCGAATCCCTTAATCCGCTGCGATCCGCTTCGATCCAGCCCTGAGTCATGTCAGTTACGATAGCCTTCGAGTTTCGTGTCTCCGGCCCGGCCAATCTCTTCCTTAATCCTACCAGACCGACTCATGGCTGTGTCGACACTCGTCCCCATCGACGCGCGGTTCGCCAGGGCCTTCTCCTGATTTTGGATATATCGGACGTCCACGTGGCGGGTACCTGGACCACGGCGAATCGAGCAGGCATCCCCACGTTTCCAGCAAACGACAATCCCACAAACAATCGCCTATCCGTCTGGGTTCCCGCAGACTCTCGACAAGCCAGGCCGACGTCCGCCAAGTCAAACTAACACCTCGAAAACTGTCAGCTTCACTGATATCCTTGTTCGATCCTAGGAATTCAGGCGTTACGTCTCGTCCTGTATTTTGATGGGAACCTCGCGACAAAACCCCATATTGTGATCAATTCTGCACTCGAGAAATCTACGAGGAAGGCCCGCCGATGAGACTTCCGAAGCTGCGGTTCAGGATGTGGGGGATGATGGTGGTGGTCGCGATCGTGGCAATCGCAATGTCCGCGTACGAGGTATATCATCTGCGGATACGCACCGTGAACGCCTCGAGCGGTCGTTTCCTCGTCGTCGTGAAGACCTTCCGAGGGGAATCGGCAAGGGCCCAGGCGAGCGACCTGGCTTACGATCTACGTCGCCGCCACAAACTCCCCACCTATATCCTCTCGGCGAGTGACTTGCCAAGCCGCCTACGGCTCCCGAAACTTGCCCTCGCGGCAACCAAACCGGCCAATGAGCAGGTCCTGGTGGTGATCGGCGATTGCGAGACGAATCAGGAAATTTCGGCTCGCCAGGCGCAACTCAGGCGTATCAATACCGGCACATTCTTCTCTCGCATCTTCAGGGCAAGTCCGTTGGTGATCACCAACCCATTCATCCCGCAAAGCGTGGCCGCCAGCCGACCGAAGCCCGGAGTGAAAGACCCCGCAGCCCCGGTTGACGGTGAGGAACCTCGATCCCAGCAGTGAATGCGCCGAACACGGGGACTCCCATCACAGCTCGATATCGCACTTCAGCCACCTTCGAGTCAGTCCCTGGCGCCAACCATCGCTAACTTCCGGATGGCGGCCGTGCCCGCCCTGGCTCCGCTCCTCGCCGTGGCACCTGAGATCCGGGAGCCTCTATTCTATATTTTGTTTCAAAATATACACAAGTGTAAATTTAAAACATTATACTATTCCCACGCCTCCACACGCCAATCGTTCTCCGCGATGTGACGCGCCCATGGAGGGAAACCCTGATAGACCCTGCAGCCGCCAACGTGGAATTCCGGCGCTTCTTCCTCGCTGAGGAGCCCGCTCTCGACGATCCGAAGACCCTTGGCCGTCAGGCGGTAGGCGACGCTCGTGTTATGATTCGCCGCCTTGGGGATGGCTTTGCTAAACAGGCTCGGGGCTTCGGGTTGATGTCGGGCCCAGGCGCCAAGACGTTGGGCGAAGATAAGATCCCCGTAATGGGCGATCGCCTGGCGCGTGCGAGCGTCGTGCATGGCGCGAGCGAGCACGTCTACAGGGCGTACCCATTCCCGGTCGTTCAAATGCCCCAGAAGAAGCTGGTCGAACTCAGACAATCTCAAGTATGAACCTTCGCCGTCGATGATCCGGGGCAGACCCCAGCGGAACAGTTCGGAGATGACCTGGGCGTCTGCGGGCTCGAGAGTCCCGGAGCGCCTCGACTGATCGAGCGTCAGGGGTGATGAGTTCGTAAAACTGGACCAGAGCCTTACCGCGTTGTGGAGCTGCGGACGAGTCAGCGGTTGGAGATCCTCGAAGGCGTCCTGGATCATTTCTAAAGGATGAGCATGGTATGACAGGAGGGCGTCCGGCCCATCCTTGGGGAACCACGAGTCGGCCACCCAGCATCGAGTGATCGGGATTTTGCCGCGGTCGAGGGCGTCGACCATCCACCAGAAGGCCAGGCGTTCGCCGGGGTTCGGGGACGTCCAGAGCACGATCGGCATCGACTCGGGATGATTCGCCAGCGCCTCGAGTAGTTGCCGGGCGGTGAAGATCTCGGGGGTCGAACCGGCGGTTGGTTTTCGGTTTCGGCGGGGTTTGCTGCTGGAAAGGTGCTCAAGCTCTCGTTTAAATGAGTGCCAGTATTCGCTTCGAAGGACACCGTGATGCTCGGGGTCGGCATGGCAGGGGCCGAGAGTTAGCGCATCCGGCAAGCTGATCGCGGCGCGAGCATCGGGCGACGGAAAATCCCCCTGGGCGATGTGAATCGCATCGGCGGGGGTCGACGGCTTGGGGCTTTGACGAGGCATGGGTCTCGAGGTCTCTCAGGCCCTGCATCTTCGAGGCGATCCGCCCGGCCTTTGCCAAGCATCATCATCGATTTTATCGAAAATCAACGGGTAAGACCTCTCGCTTCTCGCAATCCGAGGAGTTTCGGGACCATCGCGAGAAGTTCATGAGGCGATCATATCCCCTACTTGTGGACCGTCTACCCTGCCAATCTTCGCGATCGCGGGCGACCTATCGCGACTACACCCGTCGACATCCTTGATTCCCCCCCCGTGGCCGTCCCCCCATGATGGCCGGAAACCGGAACCACGCGAGCGAGCTCATCATGCGCAATCACATGCACTTATTAGCCATCGTCGTCGCAATGGCGGCGACCCTCTCCCTGCCGCTCCTGGCGCAGCAGGAGCCCGCGGCCGACAAACCGGCCCCCGCGGAGAAGCCCAAGACGGCCGGGCCCGTCGAGGGGGGATACCTGCTCCCCAATGGCTGGACGATCTCCCCCGCCGGTTCCCAGGTCATCCTGCCCGACCTGCCGCTGAATATCCTCCCCCTTGCCGATGGCAAGCACGCGCTCGTCGCCAGCAACGGCTATAACGACCACGACCTCGCCCTCGTCGACCTCGAGAGCAAGAAAGTCGCGGCGAAGGAGAACGTCCGCGAGAGCTGGTTCGGCCTGGCCCACGACCCCGAGACCTCACGCCTCTGGTGGGCCGGCGGCGGGACCGGGATCCGGCACACGTTCGAGTTGAAGGGGACGGAGCTCAAGCGTGTCGGCCCCAAGGAGCCGGATACCACCACGCTGACGAAGAAGCAGAAGGCCGCCGAGCCGAAGCACTTCCAGGGCGGGATCACCTTCGACCCGGCCACGAAGGTCCTCTACTCGCTCGACGTCGAGGCCGGCACGCTCACCGCGATCGATACCACCGGCAAGGCCAACCCCCGCGTCGCGACGATCGGCGGCAGACCCTATGACGTGGCCCTCGCCCGCAACGGCTCGAGGCTCTACGTCTCCGACTGGGCCGGCCGCTCCGTCCTGGCGATCGACCCGACCGACCTCCGCGTGGTCGCCAAGATCGGCGTGGGGGAGCACCCCAACCAGATTGCCAGGCACCCCAAGGATGACCGCATTTTCGTCGCCAACGCCTCGAGCAACAACGTCTCGGTGATCGACACCACGCGCGGCTACGTGACCGAGACGATCTTCACCGGCCTCTTCCCCAGGGCCCCCGAGGGGAGCACGCCCGACGCCCTGGTCGTCAGCCCCGATGGCGAGACCCTCTACGTCGCCAACGCCGACAACAACTGCGTCGCCGTCATCGACGTGGACGTCCCCAACCGCAGCGGCGTGAAGGGGTTCATCCCGACCGGCTGGTACCCGACCGCCGTCGCCGTCACCCCCGACGGCAAGAACCTGCTGGTGGGCGTCGGCAAGGGGAATCAGACCCTGCCGAACCCGTTCTTCTCGCACGTCGGCAAGGGGGACGGGCCGAAGTCGGAGCGAGACCTCGCCCTCGAGAAGCTGGCCCAGGCCAAGGCCCGGGCCAACAAGAAGAAGCTCGCCTTCCCGCACATCGGCACGACCCTCTCGGGCGCCCTCTCGATCGTCCCGATCCCCGACGAGAAGGCCCTGGCCGCCTACACCGCGACCGTCTACAAGAACTGCCCGTACTCCGACGAGCAGCTCACCCTCGCCCCTCACCCGACGAAGACGGCCGTCCCGACGAAGGTCGGCGACCCATCGCCGATCAAGCATATTATCTACATCATCAAGGAGAACCGGACCTACGACCAGGTCTTCGGCGACATCGAGAAGGGCAACGGCGACCCAAGCCTCGTCATGTTCGGGCGAGAGATCACGCCGAACCACCACAAGATCGCCGAGGAGTTCGTCCTCCTCGACAACCTCTACTGCAACGGCCAGGTCTCGCGCGACGGGCACCCCTGGTCGACCATGGCGTACAACACCGACTACGTCGCCCGGGACTGGATGCTCACCTATTCGAGGCGCGAGGGGATCGACGACGATGACGAGGGGAACCTGACCAAGGCCCCCTCGGGCTATCTCTGGGACGCCTGCGCCCGCGCGGGGCTGACTTACCGCAGCTACCGCGAGGCCGGCCGGCGCGTCAGCGAGCCCGACGGGAGCGTGAAGTTCGACGCGGCGGTGCCGGGTCTGGTCGGCCACATGGCCCCCGACTACGGCATCCCCAAGGTCGCCGGCGAGCGCGACCGCGACACCGATAACGTCGAGGCCTTCCTCAAGGAGTTCCGCCAGTATGAGAAGGACGGCGACCTCCCCCGCTTCATCGTCATGAGCATGGGCGAGGACCACACCTCGGGCACCACGCCGGGGGCCTTCACGCCGCAGGCCTGCGTGGCCAGCAACGACCTGGCGCTCGGCAGGTTGGTGGACGCCGTCAGCAAGTCGAAGTACTGGAAGGAGACGGCAATATTCGTCATCGAGGACGACGCCCAGAATGGCCCCGACCACGTCGACGCGCATCGCACGGTGGGCCTGGTCATCAGCCCCTACGCCAGGCGCAAGCACCTGGACAGCACACAGTATCAGACCGTGAGCATGATCCGCACCATGGAGCTGATCCTGGGCCTCCAGCCCCTCAGCCAGTTCGACGCCGCCGCGCGTCCCATGTTCGACTCCTTCACCGACACGGCCGACCTGACCCCCTATGACCATCTCCCGGCCAGGATCGACCTCAACGCCAAGAACACGTCTCTGGCCTACGGCGCCGATCGCTCGTCGAAGATGGACTTCAGCGAGTACGACCGAATCGACGACTTCGAGCTGAACGAGATCCTCTGGTACGCGGTCAAGGGCACCGACGCCCCGATGCCCGCCCCCGTCCGCCGCGCCATCGCCTACCGCCCCAACCGCAGCCCGAGACGATAAGGCTCCAGGAACCGAAGGGGGGCGCGATACCCTCGACGCATCGCGCCACCCTTTTTTCGTCTCCCCGGCATGATCCTCACATAAGCCGAATCGCACGTCTCTCCTCGATCCCGACGCCGATCCCCATCGCCCGCCAGTCTTGTTTCTCCCGTTCTTGCGGTCATCCGCCCTGGGATAAGTCCATCTTTTCCCACTGGAAGTCTTCCCGCCAGGACTCATCCCCACGCTTGTACTTCAGGAACGCGGACAGGACCCGATCGAGCGAGATCGGCTCATCCGTCGCCCGGTAGTGCTGCTCGATCGATCTATCCTGGTATTCCAGTAAATACTCATAGGGCGGCTCATGCTGCTCGGCGCACTGCATGTACGAATCCTCATCCTGGGAGAGTATGGCGAAATCCTCTCCCTCCACGTAGGCGAGGATGTCGTCCTCAGTCGCCTGATGAATTTTCCGGCCCGACTCGAGATCCAAGTCCATTCCGACCTCCCCTTCAATGCAAAGTGAGCCTACAACCCACATTTTTCTCGGGCCTGGCATGGTCCGCGAAAGCCGCCAAGTGATGTCGTAGAAGGTGGCTCCTGAACCTTATCGGCCCGCGTTGCATCCAGACCTGACAGCGGCGATAGCGTTGAGCTGAAATCCTTGATCCAGACCAGTCGCACCGTCATGACGGTCATCGGAATTGGGTCGTCCAGGGGATGCTTGGAAATGCGAGACCTCGCCTTCCGTCGCCACCAGATCCACCGAGCAAGGCAGCGTGCGATTCGATATCTGTCCTGGCTCATCAGTCCAGAATTGTTTACAGACCAAACCGTCCGGAGATGCGCGATCGATCGCAAACCATGTTCATGCTGGATGTGCGGCAATCCTCGGCGATACTGGAGAGAACCCACGCGACAGGAATTACGGGTAGCTGCGGATGATCTCCTCGATGCGATCGTATAGCCGAACTCCGACGGCGCACCCTGGATATCCCGGCGGCGATGGTCTATCGTGGCCCGAGGCACCGGAGGAGTGGCGGGTGCAAAGCAGCAACCGCCAGATTTCACTCGAACACATGAGCGTACGTCCGGTTCGCATCGAACGGGCGAAGGCCATGCCGCAAATCCCCTCGAGATCGCAGCCATGCCCGACGACTGGCCTACTTGGATCGTTGTCACGAGCCTCCTCGCCTTGATGTTCGTCGCCGATGAGGTCGGGTATCGGCTCGGCCGCCGGTTCCACCACGATGAGACGGAGGCCTCGCGCACCGTCTCGAGCATGCTCAAGGGGAGCGTCTTCGGCCTGGTCGCCCTGCTGCTCGGGTTCTCGTTCTCGGTGACGTCGAGCCGTCACGACCTGAGGCGCAAGATCGTCCTCGACGAGGCCAACGCGGCGGGCACCTGCCACCTGCGGGCGGGCCTGCTCCACGAGCCCCAGCGGGGCCAGATCCGCGAGACCTTGCGGAAATACGTGGCCGCCCGGATCGCCTTCTACGAGAACGGCCTGGACCCGAGCGAGGTCACCCGGACGAACCGGGAGATGGACCGGCTCCTGAACGAGTTGTGGGCAACCGTCGAGGACGCGAACCTGTCGAATTCCAGCGTCGTCCTCACCAGCCAGATCATCCCCGCCGCGAACGAGGTCATCGACCTCAACACCACTCGGGCCTGGGCGATCCGCAACCACCTGCCGGTCCCCGTGGTGGTCCTGCTGGAAGTCTGCGTCATCGTCTCGAGCCTGCTGATCGGGCATTCGTCCGGTCAATCCGGCAGGCGACACGCGGAGATGTGGGCTGCCTTCAATATCCTCTTCGCCCTGGTCCTCTTCGTCGTCCTCGACTTCGACCGCCCGCGCCGGGGCTTGGTCCAGGTCGATCACACGCCCTTATATGAGTTGAACGCCTCGCTCGCGACCAACCCGGCGCGATGACGACTCACCGAGATCGTCTGACGGTGGTCATTTGACGGCCGCCGCGGTCGTCCCGGGCGGCTTGGGCAAGCCATCGAGGATCCAGCTACGATAGACCAGGAAAGCCTGGAGCAGGATGGCCAGGAGCACCACCAGGAGCATGATGCGGCCGATCGAGATTCGGAAGCGATCGGCCCACCAGATATGGATCAGGTAGAGGAAGCCGACGAAGGCAAGGGCGAGCCCGATCAGGCCGAACGTCTCGGTACCCACGTCGCCGAAAAGTCCCCGACGGCTCGCGGCGATCAGGATCGCGGCGATGGAAAGGATGCCCACGCCGAACATCATGGCCCCTTCGCGTGAGATTCCTCGGGGGATCAGAGGCCGGACCTCGGACGGAGAACCCGACATGGTATGGTCCTCTCTGTCAGTGAGATTCAAGCGGGAGCCTCGGCGCCCGAGACTCCAGGAGGACGCTTCCACTCTACTTCGCGGGGGTCAACATATCTACGAGGTCTCAGCGCGACGGGCGTTGCGGGCTGCCGATCAGGGAAATGAGGGAATCGAAGTCGACGGGTTTGACCAGGTGGTGGTCGAAGCCCGAGGCCCGAGATCGGATCTGGGCCTGCTCCTCGCCGTAGCCGGAGATGGCGATGATGACGGCCTGGTCGAAGCCCTCGTCGCGGAGCGTCCGGGCCACCTGGTAGCCGTCCATGCCGGGGAGGCCCAGGTCGAGGAGGATGAAGTCGGAACGATGGTCCCGGGCCTCCGCCAGGGCCGCCAGGCCGTCGTGGGCCGTCCGGACGTCATGCCCCAGCATCTTCAGGAGCCGCGCCAGGCCGAGCGCCGTGTCTGCGTTATCGTCCACGACGAGGATCCGCGAGGCCTGGGCCAGTTCGCCGGGCGCCGGCCCTGAGGGACCTCGAGACTCGGACGACCCGTCGCGGGCCAGCGGGAGCCGAAGCGTGAACCGGCTCCCCCTGCCCGGCCCGCCGCTCTCGGCCAGGACGCTGCCGCCGTGCATCTCGACGAGGCTCTTGACGAGCGTCAGGCCGATGCCGAGCCCCCCCTCGGAGCGGGCGATCGTCCGGTCCCCCTGGGCGAAGAGGTCGAAGGCCCTGCCCAGCAGTTCCTGGGTCATGCCGACGCCGTTGTCCTCGATCATGATGACCGCGTCGGGGCCGTCGTCCTGCGCGACGAGCGTGATCCGCCCGCTCGACTCCGTGTACTTCACCGCGTTGCTCAGCAGGTTGACCACGACCTGCTCCAGGCGGGTGGGATCCCCCTCGACGCGGAGGGCCGGGGCGAGGTCCACGAGAAGCCGATGCTTCCTCGCCTCGATGAACGGGCGGACCGCCTCGACGGCCGAGGCAACCACGGTGCCGAGGTCCAGGCCCTGCTTCCGGAGCTGGATCTTCCCCCTCGTGATGCGCGAGACGTCAAGCAGGTCGTCGATCATCCTCGAGAGGTTCCTGACCTGGGCCTCGATGATCCCCTGGCTCCACTCGCGATGATCGGGCGTCTGACTCCGCTTGCCCACCTGGACCGCGTTCGAGATGGCCGCGAGAGGGTTCCTCAACTCGTGGGCGAGCATCGCCAGGAACTCGTCCTTGCGCAGGTTGTTCTCGCGTAGGCGCTCCGACTGGGCGCGGATCTCCTGCTCGGCCGCCTGCCGCTCGGTGACGTCTCGCGTCGAGCCGGCGACGGCGACCACGTTCCCGGCCGTGTCGACGACGGGGACGAAGATATAATCATAGATATGCCGGCCATTGGTCCCGGTGAAGGGGACCTCGCCGCGGATCGGCCGCCTCGTGGCGACGACCTGGTCGATCTCGCGGTCGTGCATCTCGGCGTGCCAGGGCTCGTATCCCAGCTCCAGGCAGGTCTTGCCGTTCGCGTCCTCGCGGGAACGGCCCCACATGGCGAGGAGGGCCTCGTTGGCGTAGATGAAGCGATGGTCGAGGTCGAAGATATAGACAAGGTCGGGGGTGTTCGACAGGGCCGCCTCGTAGATCCTCCGCTGCCGCTCCGACAACGCGGCGAGCCGCTCCCGCTCGGCCTCGGCCAGCTTGCGCCGCGTCACGTCGCTCGCCGTGCCGAACCACTCGACGATCGAGCCGGAGGCGTCGAGGATCGGGATGGCCCGCGAATAGGTCCAGCCGAGGCTCCCATCCACGCGCAAGACCCTGTGCTCGAGTTCGAAGGGGCTCTTGGTGCGGATGGCCTCGTTGATCGACTCGAGGACGAGCGCCTGATCCTCGGGATGGATGTATTGCTGGAGCCAAGTCTGGCTCGGCTCGTGCATGTCGGCAATGAACTCCCGACCCTCAAGGCGGCGCATCTCGGTCCAATCCGGGCTCATGGTGTACACGACGTCGGTGCTGGCCATGACCAGGGCGCGGTAGCGTTCCTCGCTCTTGAGGACCGCCTCCTCCGCGAGCTTGCGGCCGGTGACGTCGCGGAAGAAGACGGAGAGCCCGCCTTCCGCCGAGGGGTACGCCTTGATCTCGAACCACTGGCCGCGCGGCTCGAAATAATTCTCGAACGAGACCGCGACCTTGTCGGCCACCGCTCGGCGGAATTCTCGCTCGAGCTTCGTGCCGACGGTCCCCGGGAAGAGTTTCCAGTGGTCCTTGCCGAGGACCTCCTCGCGGGCCAACTGGTTGATCCGCTCGGCCGCGGAGTTGAAGTAGGTGAGTCGCCAGACGCGATCGAGCGAAAGGAAGCCTTCGTTGATGCTTTCCAGGATGTTCGAGGATCGCTGGTTCGCCGCCGCGGCCTCGCGACGGACCCTGGCCAGTTCCAGTTGCGAGGCCAGGCGCGCGAGCCACTCGCGGGCGCCGGTCTGAGCCGGATCCCCCGCACTTGCCCCCATGAATCCGAACGCGTCGGAGATCAGGTTCCGCGCGACCTCGTGGTACAACTCGCCGTCGACGCGGCCCAATACCGGATGAGGAGGGCCATCGACGAGCTTCAGGTTGGCTCCTTCGATCGCGGCCCGCAGCAAGCTGGCGAGGTCGGATGTCAGCGAGGCACGATCCTTAGGCCCGAACGGAGCGGCCCCGCCCCTCGAGGCATCGAGCAACGCATCGACGTGCTCGAGCCATTGCGAGGATTGGCGGAGGGCCAGCTCCAACCGCCGGCGATCCTCAGCGGGCAATTTCGATTCTTGCGCCAAGACGCCTTCAAGCGAAGCTTTCACTGATAACAGGGGCGTGCGGAGCTCCTCGCTGATTTCGGCGAAGAATCGCGCCTCCAACTCATCAAAACATGCCGAATCCTCGCTCCGACGATCGTCACTGTGGGCTATCGCCTCAGAGGCCTCACGCCCCTCGAAGGCGATGAGCACGACGAGCCCTGCCTCGACGAGTGCCGGGCGGAGCGAGGCCTCGATGCGGAGCGTCGACCTGCCGTCGACCCGGACCTCCGCATCCCAGCGGACGGCCTCACCTCGAGCGGCTCGAGCGATCGCCTCCGCAACGGTCGCGCGGGCATCCTCCGAACCTTGCCACCAGGATGCCGTGCCGAAAGGCTTCCCCTCGACGTCTTCGAGCCGAGCGGACAGGGACTCGAGCGCAGCCCTGTTCAGGTCGAGGACATTGCCGCTCGCATCGAGGAGGCCGACGAGCCCCCTCATCGTGTCCAGCGTGATCCGCGCAAGCTTCTGGCGATAACCCTCCTTCGAATCACCGGCCGAGAACGCGTCGTCCGCAACATTGCCATGGTTCATTGACTTGGACGGCTCGGTCATCATCTCATCCCGACACTTGCGGATACCCATCCCGACAGGATTGCGGACGGGTCGCCCAATGACCTTCATGATTCGCATGCTGCGGGTCGACTCGAAGTCGAGGTGCAACCGTTCCGTCACCCTGCCCGACTCGAGGCTTTCGAACCTCCCAGCATCGCACGAAAGCAAACGATTCCTACGCTTCGGCCCCTCATCGTGCCTGCCTGTGCTCGACGACTCAGAGGATTTCCAACTGCTTCGCGCCAATCTCCGCACCGAGCGCCCCACACAACCTTGCGACGGGGCTCATACCTCGAAGGCCACGCATGCCGACGGCCAGGGCCGACGTGCAGTCCCGTTGCCCGCGAGAAAGGTCGAATTGGAGATTCGATGAACGACGAAGATCCCCGCGGACGTGGCATGAAAAAAGCCGCCGGGGAATCATCGCCAAACGTCGCCGGATTTTCCAGACGCACTCGGCCGGACACCTCGGTGCATGTTGCCCTGATTCACCGCGAGGCGAGATCTTCCCCGAGATCGCGGCGCAACATCGCGTCGCTGTTGAGGTTCCGGGTCCTTCGAGGATAGGCGTCGAGCCCTGCGTCCTCGCCCCGGCTGGGCGGAACATATCCGCGGAACGTCTCAGACGCCCGACCAGCCTGGAGGCGAGCCCGGAACCTGGTCAGGAAATGTTCTGCTCAATCCGCCCGAGCCGATCACTTCGAGAGTCGGGCAGTTGGGATTCATTGCGAGGTCGCGCAAATCTCACTGACCGACCTCGGCCAGGGCCGTCTCTTCCCAGGCTTTGAGGAACTCGAGCGCCTGCTTCGACGAATGCAGATACGCGAATCGGGCGACCTCCCGGCCGACCCCCTTGAGGCGCGCCGTCAGCTTCGGATCGTTGAGCTGTCCGGAGTTATCGAAGGCCCGGTGGACCTCGGCGATGGAGGCCTGGTCGGGGACGACCCACGCGTGCAGGGCGCGATTCACCGAGCGGAGGTCATTCAGGGCATTATTGGCCCCCATCGTGCCCCCGGCGACTCCGATCAATCCGACTACTTTCCCCCGCATCTCGGTCATGCTCAGGAAATCCAGGGCGTTCTTGAGCACGCCGCTGAAACTCCCGTGGTACTCCGGCGTGCCGAGGATGACTCCTTGCGCCTGGGCGACATCCAGGCGCAGGCGATCGACCCCCTCCCGCCCCTCGACGTCATCCTCCTGGCCGCAGAACGGGAGCCGATAGTCTCGCAGGTCGATCATGCGGGCCCGCGCCCCCGCCTCCTCGGCCCCTTTCAGGGCGATAGAGAGGGCCTGCCGCGTGTAGCTGCCGTTCCGGAGGCTCCCGCAAATTCCCACGACGCTGGTGATATTCTCCTCGAGGTCGGTCGGATACGTTGAGATCATCCCGGACTCATCCTTTCCACAGGATCTCTGCAACTTCCCATATCAATAGACTGTACGTTGCGACCGGCCCTGTCGTCCGCTACAATTTTCCAAGTTCTCACTTTGAAAAGTAGGCAGGCCGCCGGACCATGTCAAGCGAACGCCCCGAAAACGCAGGACGCCCCTCGTCGGACCGATTCCTGAGCCTCTTGAAGGCCCGGGGGCCTCGGACGACGGCCGAACTTGGCAAAGCCGCGGGCGTGACCGGCGAGGCGGCGCGCCAGCAACTCGCCCGGCTCGAGCGGGATGGCCTCGTCTCATCGAGCTCAGAAGCGCGCGGGGTCGGGCGCCCGGCGCAGGTCTGGAACCTGACGGACGCGGGGAACGCCCGGTTCCCGGACGCCCACGCCGAGCTCGCCGCCCAACTCCTCCGCACAATCCAGGCCGAGCTTGGCGAGGCGGCCCTCGCCCGCGTACTTGAGGCGCGATCCGCCGAGGCCAAGGCGGCTTACAGAGCCATGCTCGGAGGGGCGAAGGACCTGGGTGAGCGCGTCGCGCGACTGGCCGAGGCCCGTACCCGCGAAGGGTACATGGCCGAGGCGAGGTCGGAGGGGAATGAGCACATCCTGATCGAAAACCACTGCCCCATCTGCGTGGCAGCGACGACCTTCGAGGGCTTCTGCCGATCCGAGCTCGACCTCTTCCGCGACGTGCTGGGGCCTTCGGCCGCCGTCGAGCGGACCGAGCACATCGTCTCCGGCGACCGCCGCTGCGTCTACGAGGTTTCGCAGGTCAAGGCGTCGAGTCGACGAGGCAAGCCCGCTTGAACCGAGATCCGACCGTCAGGAGCCGAGGCCGACGGAGAGGGCCTCCGGCGCAGGGGCCAGGGCATACTCGACGAGAGCCATCGCCTGCTGAAGACGCCTGGGATCGTCCATGCGATCCTCGTCGAATCCCCCCGAGAAGCCGAGCCCGCCGAGCCAGTAGGAGACGAGGCCCGCGAGCATGATCGCCAGGCTCCCCGGATCGACGTCCTGCCGGATGATCCGCCGACCCTTCGCTCGCTCGAGGCGATCCCTGAGCGCCCGCAGCACGCCGACATCCCCCGGCCCGACGCCGCAGCCCTGCTCGAGGCGAGACCAGGCGTCGACCCGCAGGAGGACCGCCTCGCGCCGGAAGAACGCGAAGAGCCTCTCGACCTCGCCGCGGAGATCCTCGGGCTGGCGTTCGTCCGCGTCGACCTCGGCCTCGCGTAGTGCGCTCGCGGCGACGAGCCCATCCTTCACGGACTCGAAGAGGCCCTGCTTGCTCTTGAAGTAGTGATAGATCACCGGTTTGTTGATGCGGGCGGCGTCGGCGATGTCGCGGATGGAGGCGCCCGAGAACCCCCGAGCGGCGAACACCAACGTCGCCGCCTTGAGGATGGCCGCCCGGGTTGTCTCCGAATCCTTCTCGACCGCGGGTCTTTGCTGGGGGAGCGGCCTCATGACGTCGCCTCGGCGTGCTCGCTCCCCGCCAGCACCGGGCGGACGTGGGAGCCGTGCGCGGCCGCGCCGTGGATCGCGCCGTGATGGTGCGTCGAAGCCCCGTTCATGTGGGCTTCGGCGGGGGTCTCATCCTCGTCCTCGCCCTCGTTGCGGTTCCGGCCGAAGAAATCGATGAGCCGCTCGCCGAGGACGTAATAGATCGGGATCACGAACCGGCCGAGGATGGTGCTCACCGCGATCCCGAAGGCGATGACGATCCCCAGGGAGTTCCGGCTATATGCCCCCGCACCGGTGGCCCTGGCCATCGGCAAGACCCCCATGACGAACGCGAACGAGGTCATCAGGATGGGCCTCAGCCGCTCTCGCGACGCCGCCTTCGCCGACTCGACGATCCCCATCCCGTGTTTCTGCCGCATCTCCACGCCGAACTCGACGATGAGGATCGCGTTCTTGGTCTCGAGCCCGATGAGCATGACCAGCCCGATCTGCCCGAAGACGTCCAGCGGCATGTCGTAGAGCCAGAGCCCGATGATGGCGCCGAACATGGCCAGGGGGACCGTCAGGATGATGACCAGCGGCCTGATCCAGCTCTCGTAAAGCGCGGCCATGAACAGGAAGACGCAGACGACCGAGAGGCTGAAGATGAAGACCGCGAGGTTCCCCGTCTTCTGCTCCTGGAAGGTGGTGCCGGTCCACTCGAACCCGAACCCATCTGGCAGCACTTTCGCCGCGACCTCTTCCATGGCCGCGAGCGCCTGCCCCGAGCTATACCCGGGGGCCGCCCCGCCGTTGACCTTCGCGGCGGCATAGAGGTTGTAGTGCGGCACGTCGATCGGCCCCAGCGTGTACTCGACCTTGCCCAGCGAGCTGAGCGGAACCTTCTGCCCTTGCCGGTTCAGGACGAAGAGATCCTGGATGTCCTCGGGTCGTTGTCGGACCTCCCCCTTGGCCTGCATCAAGACCTTCCAGACCTTGCCGTAGAGGTTGAAGTCATTGACATAATACGACCCGAAGTTCGTCTGCAGCGTGGCGAAGACATCGGAGATCGGCACGTCCAGGCGGCGGGCCTTGGTGCGGTCGAGGTCGAACTTGAGCTGGGGGACGCGGGCCGAGAAGGAGGAGAAGACCCCCGCGAGCTCGGGCCGCTTCCTCGCCTCGGCCTGGAACTGGTCGATGACCGCCTGCAAGGCTTGCGGCCCCTTCCCCGAGCGGTCCTGGACCATCATCTCGAAGCCGCCCGTCTGGCTCAGGCCCCGGATCGGCGGGGGCTGGAGGACGATCACGAGGGCGTCCCGGATGTTCGCCGCCATCTTCCCCTGGAGCTGCTGGGCCAGGCCCGCGGCTCTTAGCTCCGGGGTCTTGCGCTTCGACCATTCGACGAGCGGCAGGAAGACGATCCCGCAATTGCTCTGGTTCGTGCCGTTGAGGACATTCATGCCGTCGAGGGTGACGACGTGCTCCACGCCGGGGAGTTCCATGGCGATCTTCTCGACGCGCTTGACGATCCGCGAGGTCTCGTCCCGGCTCGTGCCGTCGGGGGCCTGGATCACCGCGAGCAAGTACCCCTGGTCCTCCGTGGGGATGAACGACTTGGGGCGATCCATGAGCATCCAGGCCGTCAGGCCGAGCAAGGCGGCCGAAGGCGCGACGATCGTCCACCAGTGCTTCGCGGTGAACTCCAGGATCGAGTCATACGAATTCTCGAGCCAACGCATCCCGGCGTTGAACCAGCGGAAGAAGAAGAACCTCGTCTCGCCATGCTTGGCCTTGAGGAAGAGGCGCGACATCGCCGGGCTGAACGTCAACGAGTTGAACGCCGAGAAGACGAACGAGAAGACGATCGTCATGGCGAACTGATTGTAGAGCCGTCCCGTCATCCCGGGGATGAACGCGACCGGCACAAATACCGCCGCCAGCACGAGCGTGATCGTCACGATGGGCGTGGTGATCTCGGCCATCGCCGCCTTCGTGGCCGCGAGGGGCTTCAACCCCCGGTGCAGGTACTTCTCGACGTTCTCGACCACGATGATGGCGTCGTCCACCACCAGGCCGATCGCCAGCACGAGGCCGCAGAGCGTCAGCGAGTTGAGCGAGAACCCGAAGGCCGCCATCAGGGCGAACGTCGCCACGAGCGACACCGGGATCGCCAGCATCGGGATGATCGTGGCCCGCCACCCCTGGAGGAAGATGAACACCACGATCATGACGAGCACGAACGCTTCCACGAGCGTATGCTCGACTTCTTCGATATTTTCTTCCACGTAACGCGTCGTGTCATACGCGATACGATACTCGAGCCCGGGCGGAAAGTTCTTGGCGAGGCGGTCCATCTCCGCCCGGACCTGCTCCACGATCGAGAGTGCGTTGGCGTCGGCGTACTGGTAGACCGGGATCGCGCCGGCGGGCTTGCCGTCGAGGTAGCCGGAGGTCTCGTAGTTCTCGGACGACAGCTCGATGTTCGCCACGTCCTTGAGCCGGACGACCGCGCCGTCGTCCTGGCGCCTGACGATGATCTCCTCGAACTCGGAGACCCGGCTGAGCCGCCCCTTGACGGTGATCGGGAACTCGAAGGCCTGCTTCTGGGGCATCGGCTGGGCCCCGACCTTGCCGGCGGCGGCCTGCAAGTTCTCCTGCTGGACCGCCAGGATCACCTCCGAAGGCGCGATCCGCATCTCGGCCATGCGGTCGGGGTCGAGCCAGACCCGCATGGCGTACTTGCGCCCGAAGACGGTGACGTCGCTGACCCCCTTGATCCGCTTCATCGAGTCGGCGACGTAGATCTGCCCGTAATTATCGAGGAAGTTCGCGTCATAGAGCCCCTTGCCCGAGTTGTCGATGAGGTTGACGACGCAGACGATGTCGGTCGACGTCTTCTTGATCGAGACTCCGTACTGCTTCACCTCGGGGGGGAGCGTGGGCGTGGCCGTCTGGACCTTGTTCTGGATGTCGACGGCGGCGATGTCCTGGGGATAGCCGACGTCGAACGTCGCGACGATGTTCGCCACGCCGTTGCCGGTGCTGTCCGAGGAGAAATAAATCATCCCCTTCGTGCCGTTGAGCTGCTGCTCGATCGGCGTGGTCGCCGTCTCGGCCACGGTCAGCGCGTCGGCCCCCGTGTACGTCGTCGTGATCTGGACCTGCGGCGGCGCGATCTGGGGGTACTGGGCGATCGGCAGCAGGAAGGCGCAGATGCCGCCGACCAGCATCATGAGGAGGGCGATCACGGTCGCGAAGATCGGCCTCTTGATGAAGAAATTCACCATAATTGGATGAGACTCACGTACGGATCACGGGTGGGGGCTGGACACGGCGAAGGGTACGATGACTCGTTCGGGTCGGCTCAGGGCTTGTTCGCGACGTTGGGCTTGCCGGCGGGCTCCGAGGCCGACGGCCCCGGGTCCACGGCCGACCTCGGCCCGCCCGGCTGCACGGCGGGCACCGACTTGGCCTCGGGCTTCGGTTGCGGCGCGGGCTCCGACTCGGTCTTCGCGACCTTCGGCCCGTCGACCTCCCTGGGCAAAACGGCCGGGACCGCCTTCGCGGGGCTGCCCGGCCGGACGAGTTGGAGCCCCTGGACGATGATCGGGACCCCCGCCTCGAGCCCGGAGGAGATGATCCGGAGCCCTTCGTAGGCCTGGGCCGCCTTCACGCGCTGGATGGCGACCTTGCCCTCTTTATCCAAGAGATAGACGACGGGCCCGGCCTCCGTCTCCATCACCGACGACTCGGGCACGACGACGGCGTCCTTCACGCGGTCGGCCTCGATGGTCAGGTTGACGTATTCGCCGGGCAGGAGCGTCCCGTGGGGATTCTCCACCTTCACCTTGACCAGGACGGTCGACGTCGTCGAATTGATCATATTATCAATGAAGAAGCACTCGGCGCGATAGGGGTGCTCGATGTCCCCGTCGGGCCCCGGGCAGGTCAGGGTGCCGTAGAGCCCGTCCTGGACCTGCCGGGTGGCCCTCGCGAGGAATCGCGAGCTGATCTGCACGTCGACGCCCATCGGGTCGAGCTGCTGGATGCTCGCCAGCTCGGTATAGCCGCTGCCGGCGTCGGGGCCGACGAGGTTGCCGACCTTGACCTTGGCCTCGCCGATCCGGCCGTCGATGGGCGCATACATCCGGCAATAGCCGAGGCTGATCTCGGCGTCGCGGACCGCCGCCGCCGCGGCCTCCACCTGGGCTTTGGCGGTCAGCAGGGCCACCTCGTAGTCGGTCCTCGCCTGCTCGAGGTTGGCCCGGTCGGCCTCGACCTGGGCCTCGAGCCGCTGGTGGTTCGACTCGGCCTTGTCCAGGTCCTCGCGAGAGCCGGCGCTCCTGGCCAGCAGGTTGCGACTCCGATGCTCGTCGATCAGGCTCAGCTTTAATTGGGCCTGGTCGAGGGCGAGCTGCGCCGCGGCGACCTCGCGCGACTTCGATTTCTCGGCCTTCTTCAGCGACGCCTCGGCCTCGGTCCGCCTGGCGCGGGCCGACTGGAGCGCCACCTTGTACGACTCGTCGTCGATCACGAAGAGGAGCTGCCCCTTCTTGACGAAGGCCCCCTCCTGGAAGTTCACCTCGGTGAGGAAGCCGCGGACCCGGGCCCGGACGACGACCTCGCGCAACGCCCTCGTCGTGCCGTTGTGCGTGGCCAGGATCGGCACGGTCATCCGCCTGGCGTCGACCACCCCGACCGTCGGCGGTGGTGGCGCCGCCATCGCGGCCGGCTTCTTGCACCCCGACGAAATCAGCAGCGCGAGCGCACCCAGCGCGCAACCAGCCGAGCGGGCCTTCGAGAGGCCGTTCGAGCGACGAATCTGACTCATGCTCCGCAACTCCCGGAAAGCCCGGTCACGCGTCGGCGCGGCCCCGGCGCAGCGGCTCTCAGAGCCGTTTCGCGAGGAGGCCGAGGCGTGGTTTGGCCGGGTACGGACCGCGATCGCCCCGATCGACGCACCCGCCCTAGGAGAGGCCGGCGCGCCCCGGTAGAATCGGCTCCCGTCCCTTATGAAAGATCGAGACCTGGCCTTAAGTCAACGGCCGTTGACATAACCGTAAGGCGATTGCCTTCCGAAGTCAACCCGCGTTTACTTGACTGCTTTCGGGTGAAGGAGGAGAGCCTTGCCGCCTGCCGAGAGGGGAACGAGCCGTCGGCGCGATTCTGCGATGACCCGCGCGGCGATCCTCGAGGCGGCCACGCGACGCTTCGCCTGCCAGGGGTACGAGCACTCGGGGCTCCGCGAGATCGCCGCCGACGCGGGGGTGACGGCCGCGCTCGTGAACCGCTATTTCGGCTCGAAGGAAGGCCTCTTCGCCGAGGTGATCGAGCAGGCATTCAACATCCGCTACCTCATCGAGGGGGACCGGGCGACCCTGGCCGAGCGCCTGGCGCGGGTGATGGTCTACGGCCGCGAGGACACCATAGAGCGGGACCGGATCCCGCTCCTGCTCATGCTCCGCTCGGCGACGGAGCCGCAGGCGGCCGAGATGATCCGGACGAGCCTCGACCGCAACAACCTTCGGCAGCTCGCCGAATGCCTGGAAGGCCCCGACGCCGAGATCCGCGCGACGATGATCATCGCCCAGCTCACCGGTTTCGCGATCATGTACCAGATGCTCCGCACCCGGGCCCTCGCCGAGGCCGAGCAGGAGCGGCTCGTCGTCATCCTTGCCAGGAGCCTCGAGATCTACATCAATCAGTGACCACTTCTATCACGCATTCAATCCTTTGAACGACAAGGGCCATCCCAGACGGGATGGCCCTGGCAATCCGCAAGGCTTTCGGATATCCTTGCGTAACCACTGCCGAACGCACGATTTAGCGTACCTGCCCGCGTGGGGCAGAGCGGCCCGAACCTCGACGCCAAAACGGTAAATACCGTTTTGCGCGATCTAGAAGGGACTCGCTCATGCCCAGACTCACCAAGAAACTCCCCTCCTATCGACTCCACCGGGCCAGCGGCCAGGCGGTCGTAACCCTGGCAGGCAGGGATCACTACCTCGGGCCCCATGGGACCGCGGCCAGCAAGGCCGAGTATGACCGGGTGCTCGCCGAGTATCTCTCCAATGGGCGGCGGGACGCGGCCCGGGAGGCGAGCGTCTCGGTCGGCGAATTGCTCCTCGCTTACCTCCGCTATGCCGAAGGCCACTTCACGCGGGACGGCAAGCCGACGCGGCATGTGGATAACATCAAGGACGCGATCCGACCTCTGCGGAAGTTGTACTCGCACACGCCGGCCGAGGACTTCGACGCCGCTGCCTTGAAGTCGGTGCGAAAGGCCATGATTGATGCGGGCCTCTCGCGCAACACCGCCAATGCGAGAATCAAGAAGATCAAGACCCTGTTCAGTTGGGCCGCGGAGGAGCGACTGGTGTCCGCGACCGTGCTGCACGAGATCCGCTCCGTGAGGTCTCTCCAGCGGGGACGCGACGGGGTCCGGGAGACCGCGCCCGTTCGGCCGGTACCGACCGAGCACGTGCAGGCGGTGCTCCGTTTCGTGTCTCCGCCCGTCGCTGCGATGATTCAGGTACAGGCCTTGACTGGCATGCGGCCAGGCGAAGTCATGGCCATGCGTGCCGGGGATATCGCCCGAGACGGCGAGGTTTGGCTCTATCGCCCGAGGCGCCACAAGACGGATTACCTGGGCCAAGGGAGGGTCGTTTTCCTTGGCCCTAAAGCTCAAGAGATCCTCGTCCCATGGATCGTCGAGGATCCGGACGCCTACTTGTTCAGTCCGAAGAGATATGCCGAGGCCCGCAGGCGGGCGAGTGGGAGGGGGGCGATTTCCAGACCGAGGGCTGTAAAGCGATCTTTCCGTGAACGCTATCAGAAGAACTCGTACGCCAATGCCATCACTTTGGCATGCCAGAAGGCTGGGATCCCGGCTTGGGGCCCTAACCGGCTGAGGCACTCGGCCGCGACCTCGATCCGCCAGCGGTTCGGCCTCGAGGCGGCCCAATCGGTTCTCGGCCACATGGACGTGAAGACGACGCAAATCTACGCGGAACGGCACCTCGAGCGAGCTCGCGACATCATGGGAGAAATAGGCTGAGCTTGTGTGCGCCGGCGCACGCGTGTACCTTATACGAATAGGTTGTCCCCACTGATTCGAAGCGGTGGGGACTGAAATGGCCCGGTCGAGATGAAGTCCCTATCCTTCAACTCGGCCGGGCTGGCCTGCAGATAGGGAACACTCCATGCCTGCACCATCCCCGACCGGCCGGGTCGCCGCATATCTTTCGACGTGGGAAGAATGCTCACGCAAAATCGATGAGAAACGCCAACGACGGCGTGACCTGTGGAAAGCTCCCGAGTCGCTTCCTTACCCGAAGCTCCCGGGCCGTGTACGCCGCAGGTTAGACCGGCGTTTCTTCCCGACTTTGAATCTCGACTCGTTTGATACAGTCTGCGACCTCCCATCCCTGTGGCGATACCTCGATCACTCGATCCCGCGGTTGAGGCTCATCGCGGAGCTTGTGAGGGGTGCGGGAGGAATCCACGATGTAGATCCGCGAGCCTTTTACCACCTTCTCAAGAAATGTCATCACAAGCTGATCAAGCTGCGACACTTCGAATCCCTGCCCGTCATAGATGCTGGCCTGAGAGAGGACGACGCTGAAGCCTTTCTCGACGAATTGAAGTTCGCCATCGAGCGGGCCGACAAGCTGCCCATTGATCGAACGTGCACAGCCTCCGGCCAGGGGCAGGTTAGGGCCGCGAAGCCGCTGCCGAAGGATCCAATGATACGTTCAACACTCATTGACGAAACGCAGGAATACTTGGATCACTATATACCACTGCTCATGGAACTCGAGTCGCTTTGGGACATCCTTCCCGACGGCGATGATGCTCCCTTCGACCCTTCTCGCGTTAGCTTCAGGGACAATGTGCGATATGCACGCCTCTCTGCCCGGTTCATGGCAGGGCCCCCGCCCTGCCATCTGCTTTACGACTACATCGACATCCCCCCTGAGAGCGAGTGGGGGATGCCGAAGCAGGACGCGGCACTCGATGGGACGAAGGAATTCTCGAAATGCCGAAGTCACCCGGGGCTCAACTCGACCGTCGAGCAGGTCCTCCGGGTTCAGGAGCTTCATAGGCGCTTGAGCCTTTCGCCGTCGGAAGAGCCCGAGAAACGGGTCGATGCAGAGGTGTTCCGCGACGAAGAGACGGAATCGCGGGACAAATACATCTATGAAAACTGCTGCAACGGGACGGCCTATCAGAAGATCATCAACGCCGTGAAGAGGCAGAGCGGCTGGCAAAGCATCGACTCCGTCCAAGGGATCAGGGATGCCGCCAAGCGATATGCGGAGCGGCATAATCTCGCACCACCGCCTCCGCGACAAAAGGGCAGGCCTCCCGGAAATAGCAAGGCGAAGTGATGCTGACTTTGCTTTAATTCCCTTCATTTTTCACTTCTGGACACTTGCATAAACTCCATGTCAGAGGGCGTCCAACGTCGCCTATCGCCGACAGGAGTTTTTAAATGCACACTCATCGGTCGAACCCGCCAGATGCGGATCGTCTCCTTTCGCTCGCGGAGGTCGCCCGCAAGCTCGGCGTCTCCCCCGTGAGCATCTTTCGCTGGGGCAAAAGCGGCCTGAAACAAGGGCCAGGCCGCATCACCCTACGGCTGACGCGAGTTGGCGGCCGATGGCGGGTCGCTCAAAGCGACCTCGAAGCATTCCTCACAAGGTTGAACTCGGACACTGATGAGGCGAGCCCCCCTCGGGCGAGACGAGCCGACGCGCATGTCGATCGTGAACTTGACCGTCTTCTCGGGCCTGTATGAGCTCAGCCCCTGTCTGTTCCCCTCTCGAGAGTTGCCCCGATGGCGCACCCTTCACACGAACCTGGACTGCTGCAATCCGATCTCAAGGCTGCCTTGAGGGCGATCGTTAGGGGACTTTGGCCCATACAGCCTGCCCCCATTGCGGCCGAGAGTATGGCTGGGGGAGCACCTCGGGAAGGATTGCTTTCGCCACCTGTTGCCAACCTCGAGCTGACCGAGGCCCTATACCTCGCGGTCCGTCGAGGTCAATCTGAGAGGGCCCGGCGCTTGGCCGCGGCCCTCCAGAGGCGAGGGTTTACCGTTCGCCCCGCGTTGATGAGCGGAGGCGCCCGTGGGTTTTGAGCAGCGGAACGGCCACTATCCTGCTGACCCGAACGGCCATTTCGCCTCGATCGCAAGGCTGAACCCCTCGACGCGCGGTGATGTTGAATCGTTGATCAACGTCCCCGCAGAAGCAGGAGTTTTGGCAGCCCTCCTCAGAGATCCGGAGCGATGG
Source organism: Singulisphaera chitinilytica (assembly GCF_049331405.1). Taxonomy (NCBI): domain Bacteria; kingdom Pseudomonadati; phylum Planctomycetota; class Planctomycetia; order Isosphaerales; family Isosphaeraceae; genus Singulisphaera; species Singulisphaera chitinilytica. The sequence goes on along the minus strand of NZ_CP186274.1, from coordinate 689,250 downwards.
CCCGAGGTCTCTGCCATCGTTTCATCTGGCGACTTCTTCAGGCCGGATCATGCGGTCATCTTCCGGCTAATGGCGGATCTCGCGAAGCACGGTAGGCCCATAGACATCGTCGCTGTGGCGGACGCGTGGGTCGACCTGGGATGCGGCGCGAAGGATGCGACGGATCGCCTGGCCGAGATCTTGGATTCGATCGCGCATTGCGAGAACACCGTCTATCACGCGACGATCGTCGCCGAAAAGAGCCGAAAACGCGAGGCAGCCGAGCTCGCCGAGGAAGCGTCTCGAGCCCTCCTCGCCGGTCACTCGAGCGTCGCCGACATACTCGATGTCACGCTCGACAAGCTGAAGAGGCTTCGCGATCGCACGCTCGGGACCGTGCAGGACCGTTCCGCATTCGCCGTTGATTTCGTCGATTCCAAAACGTTCTTTGACCGGGCCTATCCGGTCGACTGGCTCATCAGCAACCTGCTAGTCCGAGGCGAACCGGCTGCCATCGGCGGCCCTATGAAAACGCTGAAGACATCGATATTGATCGATGCAATGGTCAGCCTCAGCACCGCGACCCAATTCCTGGGATGGTTCCCCGTGCCGAAGCCGATCAGGTGCGGGTTGATTTCGGGCGAGTCGGGTCGGAGATCGATCCAACGAAGCGCGCTCGAAATTTGCCGGGCACGCGGGATCTCGCCAAGCGAGGCGGACCTCCTATGGGGATTCAACCTGCCCCGCCTGAACGATCCTTCACACCTGCAAATCTTGCGTAAGACGATCGTCGACAACGGCCTGGAAGTGCTCGGATTGGACCCTCTGTATTTAATGCTGATATCTGATAAGACCGACGCTGCTAATATGTTTGACATGGGTGCGATGTTTAAAGATGTGACGGATCTTTGCTTGGGCGAAGGTTGCACGCCGCTATTGGCTCACCATTTTGTCAAATCACGCGTTGATCCGTTTGCACCACCTGAACTGAATGAGTTTGCATATGCAGGGTTGAGCCAATTTTTGAGGCAATGGTTACTACTCTCGCCGCGCGAGGCCTATGAGCCCGAGCGAGGGCTGTTTCGGCTGCATTTCCGGTACGGCGGCTCGGCGGGACACAGCGGGGAACTAGCCATTGACATCGAGGTCGGAAAATTGACGAGCGAGGATGACACCCGCAAATGGCAGGTTTCCGTCTCCTCCCCAAGCCAGCAACGCGACGCCCAGGCCGAGGCCCGCGAGGAAGCCGCGAGACTGCGTGAAGTTGAGAAGGAAGAACGAAAACGAGAGAAGGCCGAGCGTTCGATGGCCGAGTGGACCGGCGAGGCCATCAAACTCCTCGAGGCGGCCCCGAATCGAGCGGCCACCGTCAAAACCATCCGGGAAGAGCTCGGATGGAAGCTCGACCGGGCCAATCCCGTGATCGGCCACATGAAGCGACTGGGCCTGATCGTCCCCGTCCAGGTCGCGACCCCTATGAACGGCGGCCGCTTCCAGAATTACCCAGGCTATCAACTGGTCGAGGATCATGAGCTGCTGCTTTGACATTTGTTGTGGTACCGGGTCCGCATGGGTCCGGTCGGGTCCGAAAGCCTGGGTCCACACGGGAGTACCCGACCGGATTCGGGGCTCGGGGGCTCGGGTCCAGAGGCCCCCCCACTACGTGGGGGGCCTGGTACCCGAGTCCCGGGACCCGAGCGGGTACAGGGCCGAGGTTATGCCGGACCCAAGGTTGGGTCCGGGAATCAAGAATTGGACCCAACCTAAGCATGCGTGCAACCCGAGAGGAGGTTTCCGTGCAGCAGCGCATAAGCAATCCCCGGAGGCTTCGAGATCTAGCCCAAGGCGCCGAGCCGCCGCCTCGCGAACTCCTCGAGGCAGTAGCCCTGGCGCCTCGACGGCTGGCGCACCTTCGTGGGGCGAAGCCACACAAAGGCCACATGCTGTCCGCGCTCGCCTCGCGATGCTCGGCTCAGCAGGCCGCCGCGGCGATCGCGAGCGAATCCAGGTTCTGCGAGCAGTATGCGATCCCGAGTGGTTCATACGTGAGGCCGGCCGCAAATATGAGGACGTTCTCTGGCCTCGAATCGATCAGCTCGAGACTGGAGAGCCCCTATGAATCGGGGTCGGCCGGGCTGGCAGACGTTGGCAGGACCTAGGAGCCGAAGCCCTCGACCGGGCGACGGCATCGTCACCCGAATCGACGGGATGCTGCGCGGAGGGTCAGTCAAGGAGGTCCTGGAAGTGTTCGAAGGACGCTTCATCATCGCCGCCGATATACCCCTCGGCATCCCCGGGTCGACCGTGATTCGGAGATTGATCGAGTCGATCGATGAGCCGGTGGAAGGCATGTGGTCATTCCGCCCCGAGAATCCGCAATCCGAGGAGCTTTCCGGTGTCAAAGACCAAACCCAATCCGAAGGCGCCGCGAGGCCCCGTCGCACCGAAGCCACCCAAGCCCGCTAACCCGAGCGTGCCGAGGCCCCTGCCCGCCGCCGGATGAAGTTGAACCCATGACGCCCGGGATCGGCCGGGAAGATCTCAATCCAACAGCGACTCACGACTCGAAGGGATAAACGATGAGTATTGCCCAACACATGCCGGACATCGGGGACATGGTCCAAACGAGCATCGCCGGCCAACCGGCCTCCGCGATGGTCCTCTCGGTCTCCCCCGATGGCAAGACGGTCGAGGCCAACGTCTACAAGCCGGGCGGGTCCATCGCCCAGCGCACGCTCACCCGCACGGCCGGGTCGCCCGGACCGGGTGAATGGAACTGGAGAGGGGGTCAGGCCGTCCCCCTGACTGGAGGCTGGGGCCCTTCGACTCCTCAGTCGACCACCTCGCCATCGGTCCAGGCCCCGATCGTGAACCTAGGCGCCAGTGGCGGCAATCGCGGCGTCGAGCTCTTCGACAGGGTCTTGGTCACCGACCTTGACGGCAAGCAGGCGGCCGTGATGGTCAACGGCCTGTCTCAGCCCGGTCACCCGACCAGCGACGTGCTGTTGGCCCACCAGGCAGGCTTGCGATGGAGCTTCTCGCGGCCGATGCCGTTCAGCGCCTCGCCCCGGCCCGGTCACTGGTCCTGGCCCGAGGGCCAGCCGCCCGCGACTCAGTTGCAGGCCTCGCCCGCCCTCGCTGGCGCGACACCCGAAGCGAGGATCCCGAAGAAAGGCGACCGGATCCGGGTCGTCGACAACGGCCAGCTCCTCGGCGCCACGATCGGCTATGTGTTCCACGATTCGTCCCCGACGTCGGAAGTGTATGCCGCGGTCGACTCTCGCTTCGGCGAACCCGAGAAGCGGTTCCACTACGCCGACCACCCGGCTGAGGGGCGCTGGAACTGGTAACCCAACCTCATCCCATCCGAGGGGCGGCAACCCCGCCCCGTTTCCTCAGGACTGACATCGTGGAACAGCGAATCCCCCAGGTCGGCGAGCCGGTGGTCATTGAAGACGAGTATTGCCACTCCGGCGTGACCGTCATCGTCGGGGTCTTGAAGCCCGACAAGCCCGATTCCCCTGTCATCGTCCGGCCTTATCCCGGAGTTCTGCGAGACTTCTCCAAGCCCATGCCATTCAGCCCGTACCCCCGCCGGAATCATTGGTCCTGGCCCGTCGACGGCCAGAAGTACGACGAACCCGACCGAAGCATGAAGGTCGAGCTTACACCGCCGAGGCGATAACCCCACCCCAGCAGAGTGGACATACGATTGAACTAGCACCTAAGAGCAAGGGCCTAACGAATGGCAGCCAAATCGAAGGATAAAGCCGACTCGATCGAGCAGACTGAGGATGATCTCCTAGAAACTGCGAAGCAGTTGCACGCCCGGGCGCAGGCCATGTTGAATTGGCCGCTCGAGCGTACCACGGTAGCGGTGGGTCAAGCTGGGCTGTCGATCGTGATCGAGCCGACCGGCTGGGATAAGACAACAGCCATCGAGTTAATCCGGGCTGCCACGGACCTCGAGCAACTGGTCTTCAGCGGGGCGCTCCAACCGAAGCCGGAGCGGAAGTCGGACACTCGAGCAACGAAGGCCGCAGCGCCTAAGCGATCGAGAACGAAGAGCTCACCCTAGGCAATCCCGGCCGCGTTGCCGGGGTCGCCGCCTTCGTCATCGGCCAGCTTTCCGGGTGGCGAAGGCGACATCTTCAGCATTTTGGCGCGCATGGACGCGCGATGGGCCTCGATCCGGGCCATGGCGACTGCCTGGACGCCATTCGTCGGCAACCTCGGGCCGGCGTCGGCCTGGGTCCCAGCCGACTGCTCCTGCTCACGACGAGAGAAATGAAAGACCGAATCCTCCAGATCCCTGGCCGTCTTGAGCATGAACGCGGCGTCGCGCCTGCGCCACCCCGCAGGTTCGATGGTTTTATGCACGGCGATCACCCGGCCATCCGGCCCGAGCTCCTCGCGGACGTCGGTCGTCGTGTAGAGGGGCGACTTGAGGATTTGGAGGGCATCGATCTTGAGCTGGATCGCCGCGGCGAGGGCAACGTCCTCGGCCTCGAGTTCCTCCCGCCGCCGCTTGGCCGCGTAGGACTCGATCGCCTTCACCTCGCCCCGGACCTTGGCCCTGGCGAGATGCTGGTCGTAGGCCGTGGCTCGTTCGGCCCAGTTGTAATCCTTGGCCCACTTGCGAATCTGGCCGGAGGCGCCTGGTTTCGGATTCTCCGCGCCTTTCCGCGGCCCTTCCGCAGCCTTTCCGCGCCTCTTCCGCGCCCCTTCGGGCGACGGCATCTCCGCAAGCTTGCGGGAGGCAAGGTTTACCGTCCGATCCGGACCGAGATCGCGATACACCAAGAACGCGCGGTAGGCGGAGGCCGACTCGTCGGGCATCTGCTCCCAAGGCTGTCGTTCGGAGTGAGCGTCCATCTGAGTAAGTATATGTTGCCGAGAGCCTTGTGGCGAGGGTTCATCCACCGGCCAATCCGCCGATCAGGCCGGATGGCGGTAGCGTGCGAGTTTGAGCGACCATATGGTCCGCTCCCTGGTCTTCGAGACGCGAGTCTTCTCGAGAGCACCGCAACGGATCAGCATGGCGAGGGCCCTCAGGATCGCCCATCGCCTGCGGCGGGCCGGAGTGCCCTCGGGCAGTGCCGAGCATCGAAAATGATCGACGGTGAAATCGGAGGTCAGGCTCGAGGTGAGCGGCTTGGGGTTGGCGAGTTCGGCCGGGTCGTAAGTGATGTTCTGGCACACGGCGACGAGGTACAGGTCGGAATAGACCTCGAGATCGAACGAGGTCAGCCCCGCGGTCCCTCGGATCACGTCCGGGAAGTTCAGGTCCTGAGGCAGCTTCCCCAGCTTCAGGTCGCGGCGGACCACGCCGAAATGGCCACACTTTCGGCACGCCTTGACGCGGCCGACCTCGGGCCGATCCGACGGGATCGAGCGAGCACGGGATACCGGAAAGCCTTCACCGCATCGCGGGCACTTCATACGACTGCTCCTCGGGCTTGGGACGGATTCCACCTATCTTCGTCGGGATCGACGCTAGGACTTTCGTCGCCCCTGACCCGGGCCCGTGGTGACGCAACGGTCGTAGCGATCCGTCCCAATATTCGGCGGGACCAGTGGAGTGACCCGCTCGAATGAAGCCGGGCTCAAGGCACTGACCGCCTCGATCCGAGTCTGCGTCATCTCTCACAAGAAAGGGTTTGCCGAAATGCTGATTCATTACAGCGAATTGACCCCCGAACAGCGGGCGACCGTCGACCGTTGGGATGCCGCCGGCCGTCCCAGCCCGAGCCTCCTCGTGCTGCGTCGGACGAAGGACCGAGTCCGGCTCCTCCGTAAGCACAGGTTTACAGAGAAAGGCATTCGCGACGACATCGCTGAGACGTTCGCCGAGATCGTCGGCGACGATCGGAAAGCGAGGGATTACCTGCTCCCCCTGGTGGAGCAGGCCATCGCCGAGGTCCTCGCGGAACCCGCCGACATGCCGGACCCGATCACGAGCGACGCGATCAAGGCCATTGCCGCAAAGGAGACCGAATTATGACTTGTACGACTGTGATATCTTTGGCCGAAGCGAACGCGGAGATGAGGGCGATGATCGCGGGATGGGAGGCCGCCGGGAGCCCGGCCCCGCTCTCCTTCGCGGCGAGGTTCGTCCGCCATTCCGCCGAGGCACTGCGTCGCGCCGGCCAGTCCGACGAATGGATCCGGCGAGAGATCCTCGCCATCTACGCCGACAACATCGGCGCCCACCGGGGCCCGGCAAGGGCGAAGTTCCTCGAGACGGTCGAGCAGCGCCTGGCCGAGGCGCTCCCGCCCATGCCCGAGCCGGAGACGCCCTCGGCCCCGCCGCCCATCGACCCCGATCAAGAGGGATTCGACTCCTGGGTGGAAGCTGGCGACTCGTCCGACACCGCCCCCCTGCTGCTGATGGCCGAGAGCCTGCGATCCTTCGCGCTGACCCTGCGCGAGCTCGGCCGCCGCGACGCCATCATCCGCGCCGAGGTCCTGGAGCTGGTCCGGGCGAACCGTGGGACGATGCGCGAGGGCGACCTCGCTTTCCTCGAGCGGCGGGTCCGCCTCGCCCTCGATGAGATCCTCGGCAGCACCATCGACCCCGTGAATTGACGCGTGGGCTCCATGACCACGCACGACCGCCTCAGCCTGAACACCTTCGAAAGGCACAAGAATGACCGTCCAGAAGCAGGAACTCAACGAAGCGCTCTCCAAGATCCCCGGCTTCACGCCGGATCAATGGAAGGCCTTCCTCGCCAAGCAACGAGAGCTCGCGGCCAAGGCCAAGGCCAACGTCCAGGCCGCGGCCCTGGCCAAGATCTCCGCCGCCATCATCCGGAGGCCGCCTGTTGATCCCGGGTCGATGAAGATCGACCCCGCCATTGTGCGTCGGCCCCTGGATCGCCAGGACCGCCGTTGATCGTCCAATCCTCCCTTGTTCGAAACCTCAACCCACCGATTCGAGGAAGACGGCAATGACCGAAGAATTGCTCAGAGAGTACGAACTACGCCGGGCCGATTTCGTCGACGGGACGCCGGTCACGCTGGCAGACGGACAGCAGTGGATCCTGCGGAATCCCCTGGTGATCTTCGAGGCCCACGACGAATCGGACACCGGCTGGAGGAGCAGCCTGACGCTGGAGGGGCGCGACGATTACCAGTCCCTCCTCGACCGGCGCAAGGAGATGTTCGCCTCGACCGAGGACGGGATGGTCAAGCTGGCCGACGCGGCCTCGGTCGAACTCCCCATCGCCCGCGCCCTCCTGACGGCGAACTACGACCTGACGTCGGCCCAGTTGAACAAGCTCTTGCGCTTCATCTACGACGACCCCAGCGGACGCCACCCGCTCGCACGACTGCGGGATGACGTCATGGGGGTGGCCACGGGCGTCGGCCCAAAACACTCGCCCGATGGCAGCGACTCTGCGGATTCGCCTTCGGAGGGATCCCCTGCTACCGAGGGATGACGGTCGCAGACTATGTGGAATCGAACCTCTGGCGGCTCCTCCGGAGGCCGCCAGACCCGAACAAATGGTGCGAAGATCAGGGCCCGGGAGCTGTGCGCATCGCCGGCCTCGCCGGCATCGGATAGCGAGGAGACTGCATCGTGGCCAAGCGATCCTATAAGATTTCCTTCCAGATCGAGTCGACGAAGGCCGAGGCCGCCGCGCGGAAGCTCGTGACGTCGATGACGCAACTCGACAAGGCGGCGACCAAGGCGGGCGCGTCGATCGATAAGGCCTTCGCCAAGCTGAACACGTCCGCCACCGCCGGCGCGAATACCGCGACGGCGGCGGTCGCGAACCTCGGTGCCGCCCACACCCAGGCCGCGGGCGCGAAGGCCCACGCCGCGGCGGCGCAGAAGATCGACGTCGGGCTGCACTCGCTCCAGATGTCGGCCGTCAAGTTCGGGGATTTGCAGAGGGCCGCGGCCGACAAGGCCCAGAAGGCCCACCTGGCCTCGGTCGACAAGCGGATGAAGGCCGAGGAGGCGGCCAAGACCCGCTCCATGGTCGGCATCGATCAGCTCCGAATGTCCGGCATCAAGATGCAGGGGGACCTGCTGAGGGCGGCCGAGAGGGCGCAGGCCGCCAAAGACAAGCTCGTGGTCAAGTCCCTCTCGAACGAGGATGTCGCGCTCCGCGCCCGCAACTCCATGATGGCGAAGGCCAACCAGGCCCGCATCAATCAGGCGATCGCCGCGGGGTCGGCCGAGAAGAAATCGTTCATCGAATCGGCGGCGGGGGCGATGGGGCTCGAGGGGGCCCTCACCAGCGTCGCCGTCGCCGGGGCCGGGATCGCTGCCCTCGTCGTGAGCGTCGAGAGCCTCGCGGAATCCTTCGTCAGCGCCAAGGACAGCGCGCTCGAGATGGCCAGGAAGACCCTGGACACGCTGAGCGACCTTCGGGAAATCAGCGCCATCAAAGAAAAAGCATTCCCCTCCGATGAAGAATTGAAGCATCACCTGGATGTGAGGAAGGCCTCGGGCATGACGCACCCCGAGGCGGTGACCCTCCGGAACGAATTGGCGAACACGATGGGCACGGTCGGCTTCGACAAGATCAACCAGGAGCAGCGAGACAAGCTGGAAGTCTTCGCGGCCCAGTTCGCGGCCAGGACGGGCGGCGGCGAGGGGACGGTCAAGGCCCGGGCCGGTGCCATCGGGCTGATCCCGAGCTTCATGGAGGGCAACAACTTGCAGGCCGAGGATGTCGCGGATGCCGCGACCAAGGTCGACATCCTCCTGGGCAAGGGCCGCGGCACCCAGAAGCAGAGCACCGAGCAGTACGCAAAGGTTTTGACGGCAATGACTTCGGGCGAATTGGAGGGCAGATTCCACGACCCTTATGCCGCGGCCGGGCTGACCGCGATCGCATCGAAGTCGGGCCCGGGTTCGGCCGCCACGGCCGTCGAGCAGGGCGTCCGAGGGCTCGAGCGCTTCGGCAAGATGACTATGAGCAAGGGCGCCTTGCAGAGCCAGGGCGAGACGATCACGGAGGCCGGCATCGAGGATGCGGACAACCCCGATGTGAAATTCCGCAAGTTCTTCAAATATCTCGATACCAAACTTCAGAAAGGCCAGTCGCTGGACAAGTTCCTCCAGGATCGGGGGTTCGCCAATCAGGCCGAGCGTCGCAGCATCGGGCGGTTCTATGAGGGCCACTTGAGCGGCGACTACGAACGGATCATGGACGATGCCGCGAAGCCCGTCGAGAAGGGCCTCGCGGCCGAGAAGGCGAAGGAATACCTGGAGAGCAAGACCGGGAGGTACAAGATCGCGCTGGCCAATCGCGACGCCGCTACTACCGAGCGCGGGATGAAGCACGTCGAGTACGAGACCGGGCGGGTCGAGGCCGAGGACGACCTGATCCGCGAGGGAATGGACGACACCGGGATGGGGAAATTCCAGCAGAAGTGGGAGTCCCTCAAGACGCTCGGCTTCCGCACCGGGCGAGACGTCATGATCGACAAGCGGATGGCGGAGAACCGGCGGAAGCAGATCGAGGACCTCGGCGGCAAGGCCGAGCCCCCGAGGGACGGGATGTCGGTCGGGGACCTCGCGGCGGGTTTCACGGGAGGCCCGGCAGGCCTGGCCGGCATGGCCGGACAATTCCTCGGAAACAACATGTATCAGCATGTGTTCGCCGACGAGTCGGCCAAGGCGAACAGCGAGCAGGAAGTCATCAACGAGCTGAAGAAGGCCAACCAGAATCTGGAGAAGATGATCGCCGAGGGCAAGGCGGCGAAGGCGCCGGCCGCCGCCCCGCCCGCCGTCAAGGGGCCGCCTTCGACCATCGGCACTTTGCAGTCGATGCTCGGGTGGTAAGGCAATCCAGAGGTTTTACCGGAGCCTCGGTTGGCCTCCGTGGGAGATCGCTTTCACGGCGTTGCCTTCAATGTCGAAGATTTCCACCGAGGCGCCCCCAACTGATGTCACCCCTATTTGGATGTTGGGATCGTCCTTGCTGCGGCTCAGGGTCACGCTCGGGCCCGAGGGGTCGAACTGAGTCAGTTTCACACCATCCGGCCCCGATGGGGACATCAATGAAATCTCGGCTCCATCCTTCTCGGTGGTCGCCGAGATCCGCTGCCGGCCTTGCCGGTCGGAAAGTTCCATGTAGGAGAAGTCCTCTTCGCTCCCCTGGAAACCGAAGATGGCCCTGCCCAGCTCATTGCCGGTCAGTTCTAGGGTTGGCTGCCCCTTCTCGTTGATGCCCAGTTCGCCCCTGACCTTCCCGGCCGGGTCCACGAGCGTGAACTGAGTCGCGACAACCCGCCCGGCCTTCGCGTCGCCGAGGCGTCCGACCGCCGCGATCCGGCCGTCGCGAATCCCCACGTCGGCGACGTACCAGGGGGTGCCGCATCCGTCGACCACTCGGCCTGCCTTGAGCAGGAGGTCGTACTCGGCTTCGCCCACGGCGACCTCGGTGGCGGGCGCCCTCGCCAGCTCGACCCAGTGCGGCAGTGCGTAATACTCCGGACCGGTCGCGGTCGCGACCCCGACGAGGCGATCCCCCTTCAAAGAGAGCTTGAAGTCGAGCCACGAGACGCCGTGGTAGTCGGGGCGGGCGAAGAGGAGGCCGTCGAGCCTCGCGTGAAGCCGGCCGTCGCGCAAGGCCACCTCGGAGAGCTCGACCGGAGGACGGCCGGCGCAGGCGACGCGGGCCGTCCTGGGGGCCTCGAGCGTCAGCTTGAGCGGCACGTCGCCGTCGGGGTGGACGAGCTTACCGGTCCAGCCACCCGCCCACGAGCCGCCGACGTCGCGGTCCTCTGACCGCGAAGGACCGTCGTCCTCCTCCTGCTCGTCCTTCGCCCCACCGTCGGGGAAGAGGGCCCGGGTGAGCCGCGTGGCGAGGGATCGGTTGACACTGTGGGTGTTGCTGTTGATCAGCACGATGAGGGCGGCACGATCGTCGGGAAAGATCCGCAAGACCGTCGACACGCCCGGCATCCCTCCGGTGTGCGAGATGCAGCGGTGGCCCCGCTCCGTCGTGATGGCCCAGGAGACGCCCATCGCCGAACCTTCGCCTCGTCGGCCGGTCGGCTCCTGCATCGCCTTAATGGCCCGCTCGCTGAGGACGCGGACGCCGTCGAGTTCGCCCCCACGGAGGTGCATCCTGGCGAACCGCATCATGTCGTTGGCGCTGCTCCATATGGCCGAGGCGCCGGGATGGTCGAAACCATAGTCGCCGACGGGGACGAATCGGCCCGACACGTCCCTGCTGTAGGGGACCGCCCCCTCGGCCTCATGGCCGGGACGGACTCGGTCCGACGTGCGGATCATCCCGAGCGGGCCGTAGAGCTCGCCGTCCATGAAAGTCCGCCACGGCGACCCCGACGCGGCCTCCGTGATGAGCCCGAGGACGCCGAAGGCGAAATTGGAGTATTCCCAGGCCTTGCCGGGCTCGGTCGCGGCGAAGCCGTAGCGGCGGATCGACTCGTCGATCGGGGTAGCCGGGTGGCCGTCGTAGAAGAGGTTGTAATGGAGGGGCAAGCCCGCAGTGTGATTCGCCAGCCGACGCACTGTGATGGCGTCCGCGTCCCCGGCCCTGGCCGAGAGCTTGGCGCCGGCCAGGTATCGGTTCGCCGGCGCGTCCAGGTCCACGCGCCCGCGGTCGACCTGGATCATCAACCCCGTGGCGGTGATCGGCTTCGAGATGGAGGCAAGCCGGTAGATCGTGTCCGGGGTCGCCTTCGCCCCGGTCTGCCGGTTGGCGAGGCCGAAGCCCTCCGCCCAGACGACCTCGTCGCCCTTGAGGACGGCGACGGCCGCGGAAGGGATCTCGCCGCGTTCCACGAGGCCGACGACGTAGGCCCGCGCGTCGCGGAACTCCGCGGTGGGGGCACCCCCGGATTCGGAGTCCCCGGCCGCGAAGGCGCATGATGTCAGCAAGCACACCCGCAAGAATCCGACGTAGGACACACCCGCCCCCGTTTGTCGATGCCGAAGAATGATCACTTATTGGAAATCACTTGAGGATTGTCACCGCCAGGGGCGGTCGACGACCTCGGATCGGCGGCCCCGAGTCATCGGCGCCTCCCTCCGTGCCACGATATCCCAGACGGCCTCCACGATATCCCCACGGACCGCGTAGAGCCGGTCGTAGAGGTGGACCGTGGGGTCGCAGTGGGGGACGTAGAATTCGAGGCGGTCGCCGATTGCGGGGGAGTCCGCACCCGGACGCGCCGTGACCTTGCCGAACTCGTCGCCGAAGTACTTATATTCCAGGCCGGGCCGATCCCGGGCCTCGGGCCGGAATGGCGTCTCGGTCGCGAACGCCTTGACGCCGGCGTCTACCGAGGCGTGTCCCTCGCGGTCGACGCTCACCACGGTGGTGAGCACGCTGAGGCTGCGTCGGAAGTCATCGTAGGCTGCCCCGCCGTCGCGCGATCCGATCGCCCGGTATTCGACGTCCATGAAGATGTAGGAGCCGCACTGCAGCTCGACCTCGACGGGCAGGCGGCAGTCGATGTCGTAGGTCCCCGTGCTCCCGCCTGAGAGGTACGCGCTGTCGAGTCCCGAGCGGCGGAGGAGGTCGAGCGTCTCGACGGCGCGGCTCATCGCCCCCAGCGAGGCCGACCGACGGGCCTCGTAGCCCCGGACGTGGGAGGCGAGGCCCGAGTAGGCCTGAACGCCGCGGAGCCGGAGCGAAGGGCTACGATCGATCGCGCGGGCCAGCCCCAGCGCGGGCTCGCCGGGCTCGATCCCGAATCGGTGGTCCCCGACATCGAGGTCGACGAGGACGTCGACGAGCGTCCCGGCCGCCATCGCGGCCTCGGCAAGGAGTTCGACCTGTCGGAGGTGGCCGACGGCCAGCAGCACCTCGCATCCGGACCGGGCGAGGTCGACCATCCGCGAGATCTTGCCCGGCTCGACGATCGGTGATGTGAGGAGGACGCCCGGGATCCCGGCCCGGGCCATCGCCTCGGCCTCCGGGACCGTCGCCGTCGAGATGCCCCGGGCGCCGGCGGCGACCTGCCTGCGGGCGATTTCCGGACACTTGTGCGTCTTCGCGTGCGGCCGGAGGTAACAGCCCTGGCGGCGGCATTGGGCGGCCATCGCCTCGAGGGTTGCCTCGAAGTGGTCGAGGTCGACGAGCAGGGCGGGCGTCGGGAGGTCGTCCTTGTTTGTCGCGTGCCCCGCGAGGCGATCGGTGGACATGAGAAGCCCTTTTACAACCGGCCGCCTGAACGCCTCCACCCCCTCCTCGACGCGAGGGGGCGGAGGGAGGAGTACGGCCCTCGATCAGTAACTGTCCGAGCTCAAGACCTCGCCATTGGCCACGGTCCCCAGGCCCCACCATGTCTGGATCGAGATCGAATCCTTAATGAATCGCACGCTGCCGTCGGTCATCAGGGTGTTGACGCCGCCGTTGTGATTGCTGGAAGCGACCAGGTAGTGGGCCGATTGGGCCTGGGAACAGCAGTCCACGCGGCAGGAGTTCCAGGAGTACTTCCCTCCCCCGTTGGGGGGGACGATCGTGTTGAAGAGCGAGACGCCCATGGCAGCGAAGCCCCAGCGATAGCCACGGTCATTGGCCGTGAAGACGGTCTGATACGTCGTACTGCACGCCTGCAGGTCGGTCATGAGGCTGCCGGAGATTCCACTGATGTCGAGCTTGTTGGCGGCTTGGGACGACCCGGAATTCCCTGTGCCATTGCCTCTCCGCGGGCCCGAAGTATTCTGGTCGCCGACCAGGGCCTCGGAGAAGGCGATGGTGTTCGACGTCCCGTCGGTCACGTTCGCCACCGACTTCGAGAGCTGGAATGCGAAGACGCCCGTCGTCTGGTTGGTGGCGGCACCCCAATCCGTCGGGGCCTCGTTGTAGCTGGTGGTGCCCGTGCTGGCGTGGTAGCTGTTGATGTTCACCTGGCCCGCGTTGCCGTCCGATGGGCAGAGGAAGACGCCGATCTTCATGTTGTACGAGGTCGAATTGACCGCCGGACCGGGCAGGCCCTGGCCGGTGGGCTCGGGCGAGAAGTTGAAGTTGACCGCGTTGTAGAGCGGCGACTGCTCGATGTAGTTGAGCAGCAGCGCCTGAGCCGACCAGTTGGTCCAGGAGGTCGTGTCCGTGCTGTAGTCGTAGGAATTCAGCGAGGCCCCCAGGGGGAATGAACCGTGCGAAGAATGGTAGTTGTGGAGCGCCAGGCCGATCTGCTTGAGATTGTTGACGCACTGCATCCGCCTCGCGGCCTCTCGCGCCGCCTGGACGGCGGGCAGTAGCAGCGCGATGAGGACGGCGATGATTGCGATTACAACCAGGAGCTCGATGAGCGTGAAGGCTCGACTTCGCGTGGAATGCATCGTATTCCTCCTCTTCGAGTACAGATGGCCTGAGATGGGAGAGGAGCGAGATAACCGCGGGGAGTGGCGTGGAGCTGGGGGCCGATCCGGACGGACAAGGCACCGAGTCACCACGGTTTTCCGGGGGCAGAGAAGCCGAGGCTCGGGGAGAGATTCGGGCCGGTTCGGCGTTCTCGGAGAGGTTGAGGGCTTGCGGACGTCGACGGGTGTGAGGCCTACTCCTTCTTGATTTTCAGGCCTTTCCCCTTGGGCTTGGACTTCATGTAATCGTTGTACTTCGAGTTCCGATCGTCGGCCTTCGGGTCGACGGCAGCGGATACTCCGCTGTCGCCCGTCCCGCCGCCGCAACCCGGCGACGTCAGCGCGAAGGCGGAGAGGAGCAGCGACCCAACAAGCCCAATCCCGATGTGCCACAAGCGGCGATCAAATGGGTACGACAATCCACGTCTCCTTTGTTCCAGAGGATTCGGACAACGAGTGTGCCGAAAGGCGGTACGCCACGTTAGGCGACACGATAGGGGAGTGGGATGGCTCGAGTGCCAAGCAAGGCGGGAGGCCATCCTTCCCGGCGAGGAGCGTGGGAGAGAGGCGGTATCATGCTTGATGATTCGCGATCGAATCGACCTTGGCGTATGACCTATTCGATCAGTCCGATTTGGCGGGCTCTGTCGCAGGGCGTATGCAATCCCGGCCACCTTCTCGATGGAGACACGCCGCCCAAATTGCTTCCAGCTCGCATCATGCTTTTTGAGACATTCGTCCGAATGCGCCGCTGAGTACGGCTTGCCAATACAACGCGGATTGTATACAATATTCCGGTGAGGTCAAGCACTTATCGCCGGGGACGTGTCAGATTTCTCCGAAGGCGCATGGATATGCCTGTCAAGCGATCGAGGCCTCTCTCCGAACTCAATGCGACGATCGAGCCACCGCAGGCGTTGCCGGATCGCGTTTACGGCCTCCTGAAGCATCGCATCCTCACATGCACAATCTTGCCGGGCCAACGGCTGAATGAGAAGGAGATCGCGGACGAGTTCAAGGTCTCGCGGACCCCGCTCCGCGAGGCCTTGAACCGCTTGTCCCAGGAGAATCTACTGACCCGGATCCCCTACTGCGGCTATGCGGTCACCCTCATTACCGAGGACGATATTCGCGAGCTGTGCGAATCTCGCCTGATCCTGGAGACGGCGGCCGCCGGGCTCGCCGCCGAGCGAGCGACCCCGGCCGAGCTAGAACGCATGATGCAGTTCGTGGAGTTGCGGTACACGCCCGGCGACCGCGAGACCTACGCCCAGTACCTCAAGGCCAACAGCCTCTTCCACGGCGAGCTGGCGCGTGCGAGTCATAATCACCGCCTCGAAGTTATGGTCGTGACGGTGCTGGACGAACTCCAGAGGCCGCTCTATCTAGGCCTGGATGTCGGCCTCGACGCGGCGAATGCCACGCAAGAGCATGTCCTCTTGGTCGAGGCGATCAAGGACCGCAACCCCGACCGTGCTCGGAGGCTTCAAAGCGATCAGATCACCATGGCCAACGAACGAATCATCGCCGCGATGAAGGCTTACATCCTTCGGGTAGATAAGGCCTGAGACGAGGCGCACGGCGGCGGGTGTGGGTCCGAAGCAGCTACTGCCCCGGACTCGGCCATGCAACAACGGCCGAAGGCCTGCTCAGTTAGGACGGCATCAGGCCGGAGCGTCGAGGAGGTCTCGCCGACGATGCCGGACAAGGGAATCGAGTTCGATGCACCGACGGAGAGTGGGCTGGGCAAAGTAGCGGGAGGGGATACGGCGGTCCCGCGGGGAGGGCGGCTTACCGTTGTGCTGCCGAACCATCCGAACTACCCACGTGGGCGGGGACGCTCTGTTTCACGGAATCTCCTGAGACATCGTTGCCCATGGTCAACAGATCAGAACTGACCTCGGGGTAGGCATAGGACGCTGATCTCGATGATGCGATCGACCCCGGCGTCGGTCCCGGTGGTCTCGAGGTCGAGGCCGGCCAGGGGCCTTTCGAGGATGATGATCTTGAGCATGGTCCCTCCCGAGTGGCATTGCCCTCTTGAGGGGTTTCGGCAGGTGGCCGGGGCTCTCCTCCACGTTTTCCACCTGTGAGCCAAGAATTCGACGTCTCAAGGCGCACGACCGTCATCACCCTGCTCGCCGAGAAGCCCAGAGACCGTGAAGCGTTGCAGCAACGCCATGCAACGCGTTGCTGCAACGTTGCGGCAACGAAATGCAACGCTTCGGCAACGTTGCCTCGGAGTGGTCAGTGGGCGCTCCCCTCGGAGGCTGGAATCGCGGCCGGGCCCTCCCGGCTTGTAGCGCTACGCGTACGTTACCGTAACGTTACATCGCCGTGGTTCGATCGAAGCAACTCCTGATTTGGTCCGGGGCGTTCGTCCTGGCGACTTCCCCCCTTGCCTTGCTCGATCCTCGCGTGATGAGGCGAGGGGCATCGGTCCGCTGCGAGGGGGCCATCAATCGCAACACACATCCGGTAAGGGCGAAACCGCGGGGAAAAGTCGCAGTAGGCGGGATCGAGGACCGAGGGAGGGGCGGCCCCCAGGGGCAAGCTGGCGCACTCGAAGTCGGTGCCGTCGAGGCGATGATGGATGATCGTCTTGAGCCGTCGGAAGCTCGCGACGAACGTCCGCAGTTATCTGATGTCGGCGAATCATTCCACCACTAGGCGTCGTGTAGCATGCTCAGAGCCCGGCGCGGCTACGTGGATCTCGTCGCTGTGACCCGGGCCTTCGCCTTCTGATTCACCATGATGAACGTCCGCATCTCGCATGGGAAACGCCCGGCCGCTAGCAACTCGGTCAGCGTCAGATGAAGCAGCTCCTTGTTCGAGAGGGAGCCGAGGCCAAGCTCTAGGTCGCTCATCCCGCTCGGCCCGCGAGCGGCCACGTAGGCCATCATGGCCGCTCGCTTCTGGCCCTTGTCGGCGAGATGGAGACCTACGGGACGTTCGTTGTCGATCGGCATAGCTGCAACCCATCCATGTGGACAAAGCCGCGAGTAGCCCATCGTGGTAATTGGGCGAGCTTGGACCAATTCCAAGGTCACCCCGATGGCCGGCACCGGTAAATACCGGCCTCGTCGCCTCATCCCATACTCATCGAAGAAGCTTCAAACCGCGTCCGAACAGGTATGGCCAAAGCCGCCCCTTCATCCGTTGCGGGCATGCCATTCTGAGGTGTCCCAGTCGAGCTATCGAGGTCGATCTGGCATGGGGATGTGCTTTAATAAAATTAGCGTAAGGGCGATCTTACCAGCCTCTTACCGTAAATTTACTCGGCGCTTCCAGAATGGGTGGAGAGATCAGGAACCTGGGCACGGGCCCTCGCTCGTTGAGAAGGCCAGGCCGCCCCGGTTCGGAAACTCACCCTGCCGGAAAGAGCCCCGACCATGCCAAGATCCCCCCGAGTCTGGAAGGCGGTTTTCGCAATCGCTCTGGCCTGTTCCATGCTCCCTGTCCGACATTCAAGGGCTGCCGATCCCCCCTCGCTGCCCGATCAACTCGCAAGACTCGGCCGACAGGCCACGGCCCAGGGGGAAAGCGAACAGGCCCTGAAGTTCTACCGTAAGGCGTTGAGTCTCGACCCTCACCATGCTGAATCCATCCGTGCCATCGAGCGGTACGAGCATGCCGGTCGCATCAAGAGGGCGTCACAGGCCTCGACGAAGTTGCAGCCAACACCCGACAGCATGGAGACGTCGCCGACCGATCCCCAGCGGCCGCAGGCCAACATCGAGGAGGCCGAGCGTCTGGAGGCGATACAGCGGCAGCAATTGACGGCCGACGTCCGTCAACGCCTCCAGACGGCCCGCGACCTGGTCGCTTCCGGCCAACCCGAGGCGGCCCTCAATACCCTCCGGCTCGAGCAGACGGTCATACGTTCTTCGACCGACGTCCCCGATGACGTCCGCGACTCGCTCGACCGCGAAATCCAGGCCCAGTTGATCTCGACCGTCAGGGCCGAGGAACAGATCGTCCAGGATCGCGCCGAGAAGCTCCGCCTTGAGGCCGCGGCCGAGCAGCAGGTCCGCGCCCTGGACCTGCTGACCCGCAACCACGACACGGTCAGCACCATGATGATCCAGTTCGACAGCCTGATGGCCCAGGGGCAGTACAACGTCCTCTTTAACGGCGGCACCGGCGACATCGTCGCCACCACGGCACCGTTCTACGAGGCCCGCCTGCTCGCCCAGAAGGCCCACGCCCTGGTGCCGAACGACCCGACCCCTCATGTGGGTGCCTTCGTGGCTTCGACGACCGGGTTCCTGGCCCAGGAGATGGCCTACGAGCAGCTCAAAGAATTCCGCTTCATGCTCTCCATGCAGGACGCAGAGCGAGCCGCCGTGCCATTCCCCGACACGATCACCATCGAGTATCCCGACGCCGAGCACTGGCGGACCCTCTCGGAGAAGCGGATCAAGCGCTACGGCAAAGCCGTCGACCTGCTCGACCGCGACCCCAAGACGAAGAACATCATCGAGAAGCTCAACGAGCCGATCACAATGTCCTTCCCCAACGAGACGCCGTTCGAGGAAGTCCTCAAGTACATCAAGACGGCGACCACCGGGGCCAATGACTCGGGGATCCCGATCTACGTCGACCCCGTCGGCCTGCAGGAGGCCGAGAAGACGATGTCCTCGCCGGTCACCCTCGACCTCGAAGGCGTGCCCCTCAAGACGACCCTCCGCCTGATCCTCAAGCAGCTCACCCTCACCTACACGGTGAAGGATGGGATGATCACGATCACCTCGGAGAACGCCGAGGACACCCCGACCGAGATCCGCGTCTACCCGGTCGCCGACCTCGCCATCATCCCCATCTCCCTCATCTCGGGCGGTGGTGGAGGTATGGGCGGCATGGGAGGTGGCATGGGCGGTATGGGCGGCGGTATGGGTGGAATGGGAGGCGGCATGGGAGGCATGGGAGGTGGCATGGGAGGCATGGGAGGCATGGGAGGTGGCATGGGAGGCATGGGGATGATGTCTATACCTCCTCGCCCCTCGAACATCACTGACGAGATAAATCCGTAACCCAAATCCTTCTCATCAGTGGCTCCTGGCCTATTGGCTCAACGTCCTACGCGGCTGGGCCTATAGGCCAGGAGCTTTGGCGATCAAGCGAGTTCGGGCAATGTAAGCTCCTTTATGAAGAGCAGGTAAATCAGATTTTACCTTTATCCTATGCATATTGCCACTTTTACTGTTGGCCCCCATTTTGAATCCAGAAGGAAATCGAGGGAAGTCGATATCTCGTGAAGAAGCCAGCCTGGCTTGCCTTCGTGGGCCTGAGAATTTTGGCGGTTGTCAAGGATAGGCCAATCAGGAGTCCTAGGCAGCTCTGGTGATCGCCACGATCATGCACGGCGTCCTCGATCGCAAAGATGCGGAGCGTAGATCGCATTAACGGGGGAGAGTCGGCGTCAGGCCCATCGTTGGACGACTCTCGGCCGGGCGACCGAGTATACGCCTCGACGAAGAGACGTTTGGAACTTTCCGCGCGGCCAGGATGGCTGTGCTCATGAACATGAACATCTTAGTCGCCGAACGGCTTGGAACCGGAGGACGCGATGGGGACCATCGGCATCCTTGTTAGACAGAATTGCTGGTGGCTCTCGGCCCCGGCCCTGATGATTGCCTTCGCAGCGTGCCCCATGCCGAGCGAGGCAAGCGGGGGCCAGGATCCGGTCTCTGCGCCGGGTCTCAATCCACCCGATCGCCCTGCCTCGTCGGCGAGATTGCCCGCCCCTCCCGGAGCCCCGACGCGGCCTGACGTCTATGCGACCCCGGACGCGATGGCCCTTCCGGCCGATCCCGGATCCGGCGCGACGAACGCCGCCACGGTCCCTCTGCTGCCGGTCTCGCCCTCGATCCTGGATCCCACGGTGCAGCCGCTCGACCTGAACGTCGCGCTGCACCTGGCCGGGGTCCAGAATCCGGAGCTATTGATCGCCCAGCAGCGGGTGGCCGAGGCGACGGCGTTGAAGCAGCAGGCGGCGGCGATGATCCTGCCGTCCATCAACCTCGGCGTCACATTCGACACGCACACCGGCAATCTGCAGCAGTCGAGCGGCAACATCCTCTCGGTGAATCGCAGCTCGGTCTACGTCGGCGGAGGTGCGTTCGGCATCGGCGGCGGCTCGGTCAACATCCCCGGGCTCATCCTCACCGGCAACGTGGCGACGGGCGTCTACGCTTACCTCGTCTCCCGACAGGTCGAGGCCCAGCGCCAGTTCGCAACCGTGGCCATCCGCAACCAAGCCTTCCTCCAGACGACGCTCGCCTATTGCGGACTGCTCCGGGCGGAAGGCTCGCGGGCCATTGCCATGCAGGTCCGCGACGACGCCCGCCTCGTCGCCAAGCTGACGGCCGCCTACGCCGAGACAGGCCAGGGCGCAAGTCCGACGCCGACCGCGCGGCGACCGAACTCGCCAAGCGCGAGGCCGACTTCCAGGCGACCGAAGGGCTCGTGCTGACGGCCTCGGCCCGGCTATGCGAGGTGCTCAACCTCGACCCGTCAATCCGGCTCCATCCGACCGACGCCTGGGTCGTCCCCCGGCCGATCGTCCCCGACCCGATGCCCGTCTATGAGCTGATCGCCATCGCCCTGATGCAACGCCCCGAGCTCGCCGAGCGCCGGGCCGCCATCAAGGAGGCGATGCTGGCACTCGAGAGTGCAAGGTCCTGCCGTTCTCCCCGACGGTCCTCCTCGGCCTGAGCGCGGGCGGATTCGGCGGCGGCAGCAACCTCGTCCGTCCGATCTTCGGCAACTTCAGCGGCCGGTCCGACATTGACGTCTACGCCTACTGGACCCTCCAGAATCTGGGCGTGGGCAACGCCGCGCTGATCCGGGTGGCGAGGAGCCGGCTGGGCGTCGCCCAGTTCCAGGAGATCGCCGTGCTCGACCGCGTGCGCGTCGAGGTGGCCGAAGCCTACGCCAGGACTCATGCACGCTACGCCCAGATCGGCACCACCGAGCGGGCCGTGCGGACCGGGACCGACGGCTTCAATGAGGACGTCGCCCGCCTCGAGAACACGGTCGGCCTGCCGATCGAGTTGCTCGACAGCATGCGGCTCCTCGCGAGGGCCAGGCAGGAATATCTCGATGCGATCGTCGACTACAACGAGGCCCAGTTCGCCCTCTACGTCGCGCTGGGGCAGCCCCCCGCGGCCATGCTCGCCCGCCCCGTGCCGACGGCCGGCGTGACGGCGCCGGGTCAGCGCGCCACCAGCAACGGCCCCGCCGCTCCCAATGTCCGCCCCGCAGCCCCGGCTGCCGCCGCGCCGGCGTTGAGCAGCAGGCCGATCGCGGCGTCGAACCCGCGTCGGGCGGTGCGATAAGCCATGGAACGGCACGGAGGAATCAGGATGACATCCCCGAGGCTCCCTCGAATTCGAAGCGGCTGCCCGCCGCGGCGCTGGCGGAGCTGGGCGATCATGGCCCTGCTCGCGACAGACCTGGCGGGATGCGCGACCCAGCACTCGGCCCATCAGTACGCCGGCGTCATCCCGCCGACCGACCAGATCCAGGCGAACGCCTCAACGACGAGCGTGACGGCGCCCCCCGAGCTTCCCCGAATGGTCACGGCCCCGACGACGCCCGGCACCGAGACCGCCAGGGATCCCGGCGTCGAGCGGACCCGTACCAACCTCCAGCCGGGCCCCGATCCATCGGCAACTCCCGGCTCGAAGCCCGGTGAGATCGCCGTCGAGCCGAACGCCTCCAAGCCCGTGGAGTTGCTCGAGACGTCGAACGCGCCCGTCGTGCCCCCCGCGGCCTCCGACTATCCGATCGACCTCACCACGGCGCTCCGACTGGCCGAGGTCGAGAACCCGCAAATCGCCGAGGCCCGCCAGCGGATCGTCGAGGCGTTGGGGCTCCAGCAATCTGCCCGTGTGCTCCTCGTCCCCAACGTGAACGCGGGGGTGACATACCACGGCCACACCGGCGTCTATCAGCGGTCGACGGGTCAGATCTACAGCGTCTCGAACCAGTCGATCTATATGGGCGGCGGTGCTTTCGCCGTCGGCCAGACGACCGTGGCGGTTCCTGGCCTGAACATCTCGACGCCCCTCACCGATGCCCTGTTCGAGCCGCTCGCGGCCAAGCAGAACGTGAAGCGCAGCGAGTTCGAGGCCATCGCGACGGCGAACTCCGTCCTGCTCGACGCCGCCACGGCCTATTACGAGCTGGCCGCGGCCGAGACCTCGCTGATGCTCAGGCGAGAGACCGAAGCGGACATCCTCAAGGCGGCCAAGCTGACCCAGTCGTACGCCATCACGGGGCAAGGGTTCCGCTCCGACGCCAATCGTGCGGCGACCTTGCACCAGCTCGTGAGGAGGCAGGTCGAACGGGCCGAGGAAGACGCGGCCGTCGCGTCGGCCCGGCTCTCGCGAAGGCTGCACCTCGACCCGGTCGTGCGGGTCCATCCACAGGTGCCCGGGATCGCCCCCATCGAGCTGATCGACCCGCGAAGCCCGGTGGAAGGCCTGATCCAGACCGCGATGGTTCGTCGCCCCGAGATCGGTGCCCGGACCGCCGCGATCGAGACGGCCGAGGCCCGGCTCAAGAAGGAGCTCGCCCGCCCCTGGCTGCCGACGCTATGGCTCGGCGTCAGCGGCGGTGCCTTCGGCGGCGGCAGCAACATCGCGCCGCCGTTGGTGGGCAACGTCGGCGGACGTACCGACATCGACGTCATGGCCTATTGGACCTTGCAGAACCTGGGCCTCGGCAATCTCGCGATCCAGCGCCGGCAGCGAGCGCAGGTCGGCCAGGCGATGGGGGATCGTTCGCGGACGATCACCACGATCCGTCGCGAGGTCGCGGCCTCGCTCGCGAGGGCCGGGGCGGCTCAAGGTCGGGTCGTGGCGACGGCCCGCCAGCTCGACACGGCGACCCAGGGCTTCAAGGAAGACCTGGACCGGCTCAAGAACACGGTGGGGCGGCCGATCGAGCTGACGAATAGCCTCGAGTTGCTCTCGCAGGCTCGGCAGGACCACCTTGCCGCGATCCTCGACTATAATCGCGCCCAGTTGCAGCTCTTCGTGTCGCTCGGCTCTCCCCCGCCTCTGGAGCGTCCCGCCACCGACCCGCTGCCCCCGGCGCCCATCGCCTATCCACCGTTACCCCTGCCGCCTGGCATGGCGAACCCCGCCATCCCCGCCGGGGTGCCCGGGCCGCCGCCGAACCCGATCCAGGTTTCGCTTCCTCCCGTGCCTTGAGCGTGCCCATCGGCGATGACGCTGGCTCGACACGGCCCAGGCCCGGCGAAGGCCGAGGCACCCGACTTCAGGAGATCCTCACGTGTCCTCGTTGAAGATGCGATACAAACCGACCTTCGACGTCTTCGAGGTCCGAATCGTGCCGAGCGCGGCTGTGCCGGCCAATACCCTGGCCGTGGCGACCGGCGTGGTGCAAAGCCCCCGGGCGATCGCGCACGTCTCGGTCCCCCTGAGCGAGCGTAATCTCAGCGGCCGACGCTCGGCGATCCTCTCGGAGCTCGTGTCGCCCGGCGAGGAAAGCAGCCTGAAGCCGGCGGTGACTGGGGCGACGGGGACCAACGGCAGGGCGCTCTCCATCCGCCGAGGCGCCCCGTTCGTGCCAGGCCGTCACGAGGCGGCGGCCGTCTTCATCAGGGCCGGGAACCCCGGCACCGTCACGACGGGAGTCACGGGGCAAGACGATTCGACCGGCTCGTTCCAGGTCGGTGCCACGCTCCCCGGCGACGTGAACGGCGACGGCCAGGTCACGCTCGCCGATGAGGTGGCCTTCGCGAAGGCCTACAACAGCACGACCAAGGACGCGAATTACAACCCCGCGGCCGACGCCAACCACAACGGCCAGGTCGGCATCGGCGATGCGCAACTCCTGCTGCGCAACCTCCCGCTGCCGACTCCGAAGATCCCCCTGACGATCACCTTCGCGCTCGCCCCCCAGGACGCCGCCAGGGGCTCGACCCCCAAGAATTCGGGCGGCAAGACCCGGTTCAAGGACGTGACGATCCTGGGCCACACCACGCCCGGGGCGATGGTCTTCATGGACGGCACGGAGGGCACTTACACCTTCACCGGTGCCGTCCTCCCTGCCGACGCACACGGCAACTTCTCCGTCAACGTCTCGCTCGTACGAGGGATCAACAGCTACCAGTTCATGGCGATCGACGGCTACGGCCAGCAGGCGATCATGTCCTATCCGATCTACTGGCTCAGTTACGCCGCTTCCGGCTCGCCGTTGAAATAGCTCCTGTTTCGTCCGTGACGCGCCGAATGCCAGGTCCAGAAGCCTAGAACTGACCAAGACGCGGCTTACCTCAACGCCGAGCCTCGCCTCAGCCTCTCGATCGTGCAGACATTTTCAAAAGAACGAACCTGGCAGATACATATCAATAAGAACATGCTGCTCTTCCGCGATCATAGTCCGGGCGAGGCCATGGTCGAAGAGGCCGACCCCGGCCATCGCCTCTCCGGCCGTCACTCTTGAATCAAGCACGATGAGCGGGCTCGCGAGCACGAAGTGGTGCAACTCGACCGACCGGCCTTTACGCGAGTAGGTCAGCACGCCGCGCCCGACGCAATCCGACATGCCGACGCCGACCCCCGCGAGGTCGATGCCGGCCTCCTCCTTCAGCTCCCTCGCGGCGGCATCGAATAGGCCGACGTCGGAGCCCGATTTGTATCTCCCCTTGGGGATGGACCACCGCCACCGCCCCGCTCTCGCATCCTTGCGGCTCAGGACGAGGAGCACCTTGTCGCCGCTGATGAGGACGATCCCCGCCAAGACCCTATCGGCCATCCCTCATCCCTCGACGTCGCGTGTCCATGCTGACCTCTCGAACGAGGCGGACCCTCGACGACGCGATGGTCGTCGAGGGGCCGTTGGCGTCTGGGGCTCCGAGGAGCAGGACCGCCACACGCGGGAGTGAGTCGGGGGATCGCCCCGGCCCTGCGCCTGTCCTTACATCGTGACGTCAGGTCGGGCCAGGGTCAATTCCGGTCGGCGAGGAGCGACGTCGGGCCGGCGAGGGGCTCGATCCCGGGCGCCAGGTAGTACCAGCCCATCTCATCCCGGACGAGCAGGCCCTGGCCGTGCATGTAGCTCAGGCATGATGCCCGTCAGCGCCAACGAGGCGGTGATCGCGTTCGGACCCGAGAGGAGCGATCCGACCGGATCAGGAGCGCCGGATGACGGGCCTGTATTTCTGGGCGACGGGTTATTGCGTGAGCACGGTGGGCCTTGATGAAGCCCGGGTGCGGCAGTACATCCGCGAGCAGGACGAGCCGGGTCGTCGCCAGGGCGAGTTGAACCTGTAGTAACCCCGTAGGCCCCGACGGGGCCTTCCTGGCCTAACGCCCCCCGAGGGGCCATCGCATGTACGGGCTCCGACGGGGCGGCTCAAGTCATCGCCCCCAACGGGGGCTTCCTCACGTATCAGGCCCCCTCGGGTGGCCTTCCGGACACCTCGGACTCCGGCCGAGGAACCTCATTAAATAAGGGCCATTCTTGGGTCTCATTTGCATCAATGTCGACATGTGATTTGGCCCCGACGCTGCGGATTTGCAACATCATTCAAGGGGCAGGCGAGCGCGAGCCACCCGGCCGGAACGGGTCGAACGCGACGACTTAGGCCGACGCATCCTATCACGAATCGGCCTTCACAGGAGGCAGCAGGACGGCGATTCTTGAGGAGGCTGGAGCTGAGGCGTGAGCATCCCGGCCCCGGGGGAGGACCCGGGCCGGGACGCGACTCCCCCGACTGACGTCAGGCTGAGGCATGCCGGAATGTTCGGCCTGCATCATTATTTATAGACGAAAAAGAAAATATATCCAATTATTAAAAATATTTCAGTCAGTTATGGCTTCCCAGGAAATCGCCGAGGGATGGCTCTCGAAGTAGCCGCTTCCGGAATGGCGCCGAGTCGGCTCGCAAGCCTCCCCGGCGCGCTACCCTGGGCCACCGCATTCCACTCGCAAAAGTCATCGCCATGTCGATGACCCCGGTCGAATGCAGTGGGCGATTCATAGGTCCCGAGCCCGAGTCATCGCCAATGCCTCTTCCATGGCGCGGTTGGCGATCGCGTACCAGCTCTCCTGCATGAACTGATCCTCGCGATCCAGCCCCCATTCGTCGAAGACGAGGCGGAACATGCCGGCCAGGCTCATCATGCCGGTCGGCCCCTCGCCCGCGGTGTCGATGGGCCCGCGGGAGTCGTCATCCCCGAGGGCGACGTCGAAGGCCCGGTTGATGTCCCGGCGGATCGTGCCCTCGTCCAAGCCCCGGTGACGGCCCAGGGAGACCTGGGCATCGACGACGAACTCGAGCGCCTGCGCGAAGGTGTTGCGTCGCCTCGGGCTCGTCGAATCCCCGTCGTTCATCGGCCCCTCGTGCCCGACTCGGGCGGCTCGAGTTCGCGTGCCTACGCCATCCCGCCGGGGATGACAAGGGCCCCGCGACAGGTCCTCTCCTGCCGCGGGGCCCGGCGTGACGGTTCAGGGTGTGGGCGGCTCCTGCCGTCACTTGACGCGCCACTGGCGTCATGGAGCTCGATCCCGATTCTACGCGAGGCGAGCCGGGCCGCAAGTGGCCGGCGTGGGCCTAATGCGCCAGCTTCGTCATCCGACGAGGCGGCCCCTCGACGTCGATGGTCGTCGAGGGGCCGGGCCTGCGCGAGTGGATCGGGGGATCGCCCCGGCCCTGCGCCTGCTTCGATTTTCTAACGGCTCCGCGACCCTGAGTTAGTTACGGCCGGCCAGGAGGCGAATGGGAACCTCAAGAGGCTGGACCTCAGGCAATCGAGGTAGGTCAGGAGTCATGCTTGGTGCAGCCATCCTCGCTGATCAGCGGCTTCCCTCAGTTTCTTACCCTTCTTTTCGCATTGACTGCCGTTAATTCCGGTGAAATCGATTTCCGCGTGCTCGGGAAATTCCTGCGGGCTGTGACGAGACGGTAGCCCCTGGCTCGTGCAATCCGCGACGGAGACGGCCATGACTCCCGCGGACTCCAATTTCCTCTCGCAGTAATGGTGAAACGATTCGAGAGGAGTGATCATATCGCCATGATAAACAGACAGCTTATGCTCGTCTTTAGGCGTCGGGCGGAAAGCAGCTGAGGTCGCTCGACCCAGTTTAACGAAAGACGGGTGGATCTGGCGTAAGAGCAATGTCGCGTCCGTCATGATTAGGCTCCACTCAGCTGTTGCATCCGTCCGGCCAGCCATCTCCAGCTAGCATCGTCGTTGAGATCCAAGTGCCTGGCTTCTTCTGCATCGGTCTCGAGGTGGAGATCATGCCAATCACCGGCGTGCGTCGTCAGGTTTATCTCCAACGAGACGTCGACTCGCCCGATCAGCCATTCAAACCTTACCCCGCCCTCGGCGACTGGATAGACGTATGGCAACGGCAGATTATCTGGATAGCGTTCGTTGAAAGCGGTGGCGAGCCAATCCAACCCCTTGGAGGACGGCGCCAGTCCTTTGCCGTCGTACCATCCGGCCTTGAGGGCGCGAAGTTCGTCGATTTGAAATTGGAAATCGAGTGGATCCAGTAGCGTGACCAGGTCCACGGATTCCACTTTCTTCAAACGTACCGCCCGATCGAATTTGCCTACGCCGTCGAGCAGGATTTTAACGCCTTGTCGATAGTTGTAAAAGGCGTCGAGGAAGGTCTCGAAATGCTGGCGACCCACGGGTCCGGTTACTTTGCTCCCATCCGGAAGCATCATAACAAAAGCCATGTCTTCCTGATTGAGGTCGAAGATGCCACCGCGGATGTGGATCTCTTCAGTGCGCTCGGTGACCTCTGCAGCCTTCAACAATTTTAGCCGAGTCTCTTTAGTGAGCCTCGCAGGTGAACCCGCCTTAGCCGTGGGGAATTCGATCGCCTCGTCGTCCAACAAGCTACGCCCCAGGCGATCGAAATAGGCGAGGGCTTCTCGCGGGAGGTGATCAGTCGGAGGCTTGTTTTCCCCTGCAGCGGCAATGGCTCCAACGACAGCATCACGCGCCTGCTCCAGATAAGCTTGCTGGGCCGGGGGAGCTGCCCCGGCCAATGCGAGGGAGAGCGCAATCTTGGCGACCGCGCTTCCCTCGTCCACCCCGGTCAGCGTAAGGGCGACTCCATTGGTGAATCGGCGGGGCGAGCGTTTCTTATCGGTGTTATCCTGGAGATATCGCCACTTGGCAACGTCGATGATCATGTCTTCGAGGACGGCCAAGTCGCCAAGCAGCTCCAATGGGATTGAGTGCGAATCGAATCGCTTGCCGACCAGTTTAGGGCTGAGGAAGTTGTCGATGTTCATGGCCAAAGCCCGCCCGATAAAATCCCGGTACGTGGGAAGCATCAATATACTATGCCCGACCGCCGTCGACATGCGGGGCCTGGGAAGCGGTTAACTAGTCGCGGGAGGCATCCCGTGGGACGAAACGGGCGTAACCTTAATTTGGACCAAGAATTAACGCAATCCGATTACGCGTGCAGGTGCGAAATCTTGACTCCCAATTTTCGTGGTATTCGGGTTGCGTTGTGATCGGAGGCCTCCCACACCGCCCAAGAGGTCAACCCGCCCCGACCTCGAGTACCTGAACTGCG
Organism: Singulisphaera chitinilytica; assembly: GCF_049331405.1. Classification (NCBI taxonomy): domain Bacteria; kingdom Pseudomonadati; phylum Planctomycetota; class Planctomycetia; order Isosphaerales; family Isosphaeraceae; genus Singulisphaera; species Singulisphaera chitinilytica. The sequence continues at coordinate 660,386 of NZ_CP186274.1, read as the reverse complement.
GCCAGTCCACGCTGGATCCGCGCTACGATGGTTTCTCGCTCCATCTCGTCGAGGTGCTCGGTTCGCTCCAGCACCTCGCGCATGATCTTCGCGACGGCCGCATCCCTCTCGAGACCCTCGTCGTTCATGACCCCCATCAGGATCGGTGCGGCCATCAGGAGGTTGGGGCTTCCCAGGAGCTGGCCGACCGGGTCGGCCTTCCGGGCCTCCACCATCGATTTGATGATCGCTTCCTTGATGTTGTCGTCGAGGAGGTACGCATACTCCCACGCGTTCTCGGGATCGGCCAGAATGGGATCGTCGGGGCGATCGCCGAACGTCTCGAGGACCTCGATCATCCCCTCCTTGGCCAACCGCCGCGGTGAGTAGTTTCGTTTCCGCTTGGAAGCGTTCCATAGGGGGACGAGGTCGATTGGATCGTGCTTGCCCCCGAACTGCTCCTGGAAGGCGTCGAACACCGCGTTACCCGTGAGCTCGATCAAGGTCGTTGCTCCGATGAAGTCGGTGAGTTGGTAGCAACGCATCAAAGTTCTAATTGTGACCCTTGGCCACATTTAGAACCTAAGTCGATGAGAAGGCTGCACTTCCAAATGTGGGATTTTCCCACATTTGGATTCGGTCCCATGAGTCGATCGCCAAATACGGGACCTCCCCGTATTTAGACCGCCCGCCGAGCGCGGATCTAATTGCCGGGAAATCCGGCAATTAGATCCGCTCCCCATAACATGGGGGCGGTTAGGCCGAGGAATGCCCCGGCCCTGCACATTTGCCGGTCGTCGCTCATCCTTCAATCGTCGATTGATTGGACCGCCTCGAACACGTCGAGCCCCAGATGATGGCGCCAGCCCTCGAGAACCTTCTCCGACAGCTCGAGCTGCTCCTGGCCCGGGCCGAGCATCGCGGCCCGGGCGTCGATGCCGTGGGCCGAGGTGTTTTCGAAGATGTCCAGCAGTAGCCCGTGCATGTGCGATGCGGCGATGGCCAGGCCGATGACCGGCACCTGGAGGCCGGGGGGGATGGGCCCGATGTCCGGGCCGATCCCGAGCGGGAGCTTGCCGACGTCGGGCTGGATCCGCTCGTCCTCCCCGAGCAGCAAGCCCCGGACCCCGGGGAACTCGAGGCTGAGCCGGGCGAGGATGCAATCGGCGACGTGCTGGTGGAAGGTGTGACCATTCCCTTTCGCGACCACCTCATGACTGACCCGGTGGTCGCGGAGGAGCTCGTCGAGGTTCTTGGCCAGGAACTCGACGACTGCTGGGTTTGCGTTCAGGTCGTCGATGTCGCGCTTGCGGTAGGGCACCTGCCCCGGGATCGACGCGGGGTCGTACATCGGGCGCTCGGGGGTCGGGTCGATCTCGTCGAAGGGCTTCAAGGGTGTGACTCCTGGTGCAAGGGTGACGTTGAAGACCGACCGTCCTCAGGAGGCCTTGGCCAGTTCCTGGACGGCGGAATCCAGGTACATGGCGTAGGCGTGCGCGAGCAGATACGTCATCAACGTGTCGCCGGCCAGCTTGTCCGCATCCTCGTCGTCGCGGGTCTCGATGTTGACGATCTCCCCTTCGTCGAAGTCGTGATCCGCGCCTAGGCCGTCGAGGTTGGCGAAGTAGCCTTGGAGCCCGGTGACGAGTGGAGCGGCCTTGTCCAGCCAGGATTCGGGGTCATGCCCCTCGGGCGAGCCCACCGCCCTGAACATGCGGCCGGCGTTGTAGGCATAACCATCGGCGTACTCGAACTGCCGCCTCATGTCCTTGGCGGCCGTGATGCGTTCGGGTCGCGACTGCTTCAAAGCCGGTGACTTACGCATGATCTCGTCATCCTCTTATGTGGTGAAATTCAAGATGTTGGGATAAAGGGATCGGGCGGGAACATCATCGCTCGGGAGGGGGAGCGTAGCCGACGTGCTTGGCGTAGAGGTCGAGGGCCCGGTCGATGAGCACGACAGCCGAAACCCGCTCCGACTTGGCGAACCCGTCAAGCCAGGACTTCCACTCGGGCCGGCCTCGGACAGTAAGAACAATCTTCCTCGGCTCGGGATCTGGGCTCTTCCTTGGATCGGCGTCGCCGCTCACTTTTCGAGCCATCACTGCTACCCCTGCGCTCATAGCCCTGCCCTCCCGAGAGTCGAAAATTCGTCTCTCTTAAAGTATAGCCTAACGCTATACAGAAGGCAACTTCGTTGAAATCGGTTGTTGATTATAAAAACTTGAGAAATAGCAAAAAAAAAACAAAAAGTCGACTTGATCGAGAGATAGCTTTCGTCTATACTTCGAGTGTCACGAGTGAGAAACACTCGACAAACAAAAAAAACCGCTTGGGAGGCTGGACCCCTCCCAAGCGGCGAACGGCAAGCCTGTTAAGGAGGCCCGCCATGACCAAGGTTATCACGATCTCTCGCCCCGCCGTCAAGCCGACACGCAAATCCCCCCGCCCCGACCGCCCCTTCGGCGAAGGGCTCCTGCCCGACGAGACCCCGCTCTCCTGCCCGATCGATCAAAGGCCCCTGCCGAACATCAACGGCTCGGGGCTCACGTGCGAGGAGTCGAGGCGGATCAACGGGGCGAAGAACCGGGCGTTCGCCGAGTACGCCAGGTCCTGCCCCGAGGCGTCGCCGGCCGAGTGCGACCGCGTCGCCCGCAAGGCCGCGGCCGACGAGATGCGTCGCCTGCTCAAGGAGCGGCCCCCGGCGCCGCCCCTCAAGCGAGCCGAGGACGAGCTCGAGGTCGTGCTGCTCAAGGACAGCGAGATGACGGACAAGGAGTGCCGCAGGGTCGTCTCGGCCTTCTGGCGGGGGTTCTGCGACTTTGAGAACAAGCATCCCGGCATCGACGCAGAATGGTGCGAGCCCCACGGCCAGAAGGCCGCCGACGAGATGCGTTGGAAGATCAGCCGAGAGCGGGCGCTGGCCAAGCGGGGGGCCGAGAAGGCCGTCGAGACGCCGGTTCCTGCCCCCGTCGCCAAGCCGGCCCGGGTGGCCGGGAAGAGCCTGCCATTCACCGCGGAAGATGCCCAGTGGTGGGCGGAGAACTCGCCGACCCGGAACTACGGGTACGAGGTGCTCTCCATGGGACGCCGCTGGGATCGCCGGGCGAACGAGGCCGCGGCCCAGCACCTCCTCGAAGTCGGCCTGGCGTCCTGAACCCTCCCGGGGCCGGGGCCTGTCCCCCGGCCCGTCCCCCAGCACAACGGGAGGGCCCACCCATGGCCACCGCTTCCGAGAATGCCATCCTGCTCCACAAGCTCGACGGGCGGGACGAGACCAACGCGCCCATCGTGACGACCATCCACGTGCTCGATGCCTCGATGGGCGGGACGCTCCGCTACAAGGTGGGTCGATCGAGGCCCGACGTCAACGGCGGGGAGCCCTACGACCTCGAGCCCTTCGATGCCGCAGAGTCGGCCGAGGAGTACGCCGACGGCCTGGCGGCCTGGACCCGCGAGGAGTTCCGGCTCGAGGAGTTCGAGCGCCGGGAGGCTCGGGCCCAGGCCCTCCGGGACCTGGCGGCGGGCTGGTACTCCGAAGATCCGGCGCGGGCCGCGGTCCTGGCTATCGCCGACGCGATCGCCTCGGGGCGCGAGGCCGACATCCTTGCGGCCCTGGCCAACCATGACCCGATGCCGCAGAGGCGGGGGTACACATCTGACGTGTACCCCCGCCGACGGCAAGCCGACTCGAGCTCTGCCTTGCTCGACGACCTCGACGTCATCGCCGCGACCGGATCTTGCGGCTGAGCGGACCACGAGACCACCTCGAACACGCACCGAAGCCAAGACACCAGGATATACACCCATGACGAAGACCAAGGCGAAACGACAGCCGGCGAACCCCTCTAAGCTCATCCGGGAGGCCCTGGCCACGGGGCATCGCATCACAATTTGGGTGGACGATTGGAGCGGACACACGATCGATGACCGTGATTTGGACAGGCCGGGTGAGGATGGCATCGAGTTCAGACACACGCTGGCCGGTTACCTCGAGGCGCGGATTCGCAACGAGATCGAAGACGGCGATCCGCGATCCGAGTTGCTGCTCGAACACGCGCTCCTGCTCGTCGAGGAGATCCGCGCCTCGGGCTGCATGAGCCTCGACGAGTTCAACGCCTACCGAGAGCGGCTCTCGGTCTGATCCCTCGCGATGATGTCGGCACTACCGACGTCATCGTCTCGTTCTCTCGTTCCTTCTCAATCCGGGCGCAGACAGGGGAACCGGGCCGGGGCTGCCTCGTGGGCAGCCTCGGCCCGGATGCTAATTGCGATCGTCTCGCACGATCGTCCGATGTGACTACCGTTTTATACCGGCTTGGGTGTGATGTACCGTGGATTTCTACGGGTTTGTGTACCGGTTTGCGAGGGATTGCAAAGCAGGTGCGATTCCCGTAAAACTCGGCTGGCGTTGAGGTTTCGGGTAAAACGGAGTGAGCTGGAACCATCCCAGACGGGATGGCCCTTGTTCATTGATTCGGCCGACGTGCGACGACGGCGTTGGTTCACTCATTTATTAACGGCGTTATCGACCGCGGCGCCGGCCTTCTCGGCAGGGCCGCGCGGGTCGACGGCGTCCTGGGCCTTCTTGACGCCCGCGTCGATCGACTCGCCGGCCTTCTCGGCCGGGCCCTTCTCCTCGCAGCCGACCATGACGAACGTGCCGAGCACGAGGCAGGCGAGACGAGCCATCAGGTTCAGTTTCATCGAGATCAGTCCTTTCAGGTGGAATCTCATCGGGGTGACCGGATCTTGCCCTGGAGCAAGGCCCAAGATGAGTTCGCCCCGCCGGCCGGAATATTGCCGCCGGCGAAGCCCCATTCTCGAGACCGTCGCCACTCACGAAAGACTTACCGATTCCGCCGGAGCCCGTCGTCGAACACCGACGACCCGCAGGCTGCTTGCACGCTCGCACCATCTTGCGAATGCCGACGAGCGGGATGACATCGTGACTCGCGTCACGTATCCGGCGAAGGTCGCCCGTCACACCGCAAAACCAATGCCCATCGCTGTCGAAGAATCGTAAGTTTCCGCTCCTCGGCAATGGCCTCCCCTCTCTCGCTCCAGCCCCCTCATCTTGCCACGAGTACGGCAATATATTCGCGAGATTTTGGCCCAGAACGAGAGTCGTCGCGTTTAGCCCCGGCACGTAAACACTGAGTGCCGAAACAACTTGCATCTAATTTCCTGATCACCGCGCACACATTTTCCCGGAGCACGGATCTGTGCTCATCTTCGTGGGGCCTCGCCCGGGACGAGGTCCCCGCCCTCGGTCTGAAAACGTTTGTTAATGATCTAGGCACAAGTGATTACCGCGCCGGATCGCTTGCTAACGACAATCGGACGTCTGTACAATCCGATCTACTTAATGATTAACTGCAAAACTCAGCCATGATGCTTATGCACGCTTGGCCAGTGAGAGTTGCCGCGGCGCACGTGCCGCTCGAGCGGCACCTCGCAAAACAGTTCGGATTTTATTAATTTATATTTATATAATTCAAATTTAATCAAATACCAATAACCATGAATCATCCAAACAATCTTAGTCCCGAAATAAGCGTCACAGAAGCGTCAATCACGGCCTCGAGGCCGGGGCGCGGCGGCTGGCTGATTTCCATCCTCCTGGGGATCGTGCTTGCGGCGACTTATACGACGAACCGGATCGAGCCCATTGGCGCGGAGGACACGCTACCGACGGAGTTGCTGCCCCTGGCGATCCTGCGGGGGGATGGGCCGTACATCGACCGCTATGAACCCCTGATCCAGAACGCCACGGATGGCAGGTTGCCCTGGTCGATGGTCCGGAGGAAGGGGCACATCCTCTCGAGGTATTCGATCGGCACCGTGATCGTGAACCTGCCTTTCATCGCGCCGCAGCTCGCGGTCATCGACCACGTCGACCCGGGCTGGGACAAGAATCCCGGGCTCGCCTACCTGCGCTCGCAGCGGATGTCGAAGATCGCGGCGGGGCTGATCGCGGCCCTGACGGGGGTCATCCTCTATCGGGTCCTGCGTAGGCTCGGCATCGGGAGGATGGCCCTGCCGGCGACGCTCGCCGCCTCGCTCGGCTCCGAGCTCTGGACGATCGCGAGCCAGGCCGTATGGGAGCATGGAGCGGCCACCCTGATGCTGACCCTGACGATGCTCCTACTCACGCCCCGCCCCCTATCGCGCATCAGGCTGCTCGCGGGGGGGACGACGGCCGCGCTGATGGTCTGCTGCCGACAGATTGATGTCATCTTCGCGGTGGCCTTCCTCGTGCGCGTCGCCCTGGAGCGGCCGAGGGCACTCGCCTGGTTCTTGCCCGGCCCGATCCTGCTGGGCTCGGCGCTGGTCGGCTACAACTACTGGTTCTTCCAGTCGATCGCGGGGGGACATGCCGAGCTCGAGGCCCTCCATCCCGGCTTGCATGGGATGCAAGGGATCTGGTCGGGGGACTTCATCGCCGGGCTCACCGGGACGCTCTTCAGCCCGAATCGCGGCCTGTTCGTCTTCTCCCCATGGGTCGTCGTCGCGCTGGCGATGCTGCCGCTGGTCTGGGACCGGGTGCGGGGCTGGTCCCTGGGGATCGTCCTCGCCCTGGCCCTGGTCGTCGACCTGCTCGCCCTCTCCAAGTACTCGGTCTGGTGGGCCGGCCACACGTTCGGCCCGCGCTACTGGACCGACACCATGCCGATCTTCGCCGTCTTCTTCGGCTTCGGTCTCGACTGGGCCTGGTCCCGTTCCCGGCGCCTGACCACTCTCCTGTTCGTCCCGATCATCGTAGCGATCGCCATCCAGGCGGTCGGGGCCTTCTGCTTCCCGACGACCTGGAACCTGGCTCCCGCGGATATCGACAAGCATCCGGAACGGGCCTGGGACTGGTCGGATAGCGAACTGCGACGCTGCCTGAGCGAGGGCTTGCAGCAATGGACGCGGTATCGAGATCCGTTCTGGCAGGGGCGGCACCGCTGATCCTGGAGGGCTCGCCGCCGACTCGTCCACAACTGCCGATCCTCCGATCCGCCACCCGCAAAAGCCGCGGGTTCGAGCGGATCTGTCGGTTGACTTCCGGAAAGCCCCGCACCTCGGTTTTTCGCCCGGGAGCCAATGCGTTATATTGGAAGATAGAGGCGCAGGGTCCGACGACTCCTCGTTCTCCCGAAGTCAGCCGGGGTAACGCCTCGAACGCGAAATGGATTTTGCCGCGTCTTCCGGGTCGTCGAACCAACGCAAACAATTCTTCTCCCCGACCCCTCGGTCCTGTCCAGGTCCGGACATCTCCCGGGCGGCTCGGCGCGAGAATCCGAAATTCCCCGAAAGACATCACAAAATACGCCCAAATGGCGATACGAACACGTAGAGAGAAGGTGGCGCGAGCGTGGACCCGTGGCGCCTCCGAATCTTAAGGATCTTCCACGATGCTACCGCTTCCGCATCTTCGCCGCCGTCGATCGGTGGCGATTTGCCTGGGCCTCCTGGCGGCACTCGCCCTGCCGACCAGCGCGCGGGCGGGTTCGTTGTCCTGGCTCGATGAGGTCGTCCAGAACGTCATGCGCGAGGCCAGGGCCGGCGGCCGGGCCTCGGTCAAGACCGGTGAAGAGGCCGGCGGCCGCGTCGCGGGCCGACTTTTCGTGCACGAGGCCGACGAAGGGCTCGAGGTCGTCGCCAGGCGCTACGAGAACCTCGCCGAGGCCGGCCGACGCCTCGAGGAGCCTTCCGATGCCCTGCTCCGTTCCAAGTTCACCCGGCTCTTGCCCCAAGACGCCGAGGCCGCCCGCGTCTTCGGCAACCTGAAGCCGGCCGAGAAACGGCTCGTGGTCGAGATGAGCGAGACCGCGCAGCGACTGGCCCGGCGGTACCCCGACCAGGCCGAGACGATGGTCCGCAAGCTCGGCACCGAAGGGCTCTCCGCCGTCCGCGTCTACGGCGACGACGTGGCCGAGGTGCTCGTCAAGGAGGGGCCCGAGACCCTGGGCGTCCTCCGCAAGACCGGGCGCAACGGCTGGAAGTTCCTCACCAAGCAGGTCCTGCCGCACAAGAAGAAGCTGATGGCGGCGGGCGTCCTCGCGGCCTTCCTGGCAAACCCCGACAAGTTTGTCGATTACGCGGGGCAGGCGACCGAGTACGCCGTCCGCGAGTTCGGCAAGGCCGGGGTCCAGCTCGCCGGGGCGATCGGCGGCGGCGCCACGCGAGGCCTCGAGTCGTCGATCAGCGAGGCGCTCGCGGCCCGAGGGCTCGACTTCCTCCCCTTCCGCTACCTCGGCATGGCGCTCGCCGGCCTGGTCGTCGTGCTGGCCTCGATGGTGGTCCTGGGCCTGCCGATCTCCTGGTTCTTCAAGCCGTTCACCTGGCCGGTCAAGGCCCTCTTCGCCAGGCGCAAGCCGGCGATGAAGGTCGGCTGAGGTCCGCGAATGAGTCGGCGGAGGTGCAAATCCGCCGACTCCGGGCCTGGGGCGGTTAATATGGGCGCATCCTCGTCGAATAGACTGCGGCCTCGATCGCACTCGAGAACACGTCGCTCGCATTTTCAAAATTGCATAGAACGATTCCGAAGACCGGGCCGTATCTGAGATCGGGCCGCAGGCCGATAAAAAGGGGCCGGTCGTCCTCGGAGAGATTGGAAGCCGGAGGATTGCTGGGATGCCGAACCGCCGCAAGATCCTTCTCGACGCCCTCGAGAACCGCCTGACCGGGCCGAAGCGGATCGGGTTGTTCGGGCATCGGAACGTGGGCAAGACCACGCTGCTGGCGATGTTCTATCGCCAGGCGTCGACCGGCCAGGTGCCCGGCCTGCGCCTGGCGGCGGCGAACCCGTCGACGGCCGAGTACCTCGCGGAGAAGATCGGCCAGATCGAGTCGGGCGAATCCCTCGCCGGCACCCTCTCCGAGACCGAGCTCAATCTGCGGCTCTACCGGGGCCAGGCGCGGTTCGACATCATCGTCAAGGATTACCAGGGGGAGCACATCACCCTCGGAACGAACGAGCCGATCCAGGCCTTCTTCGCCGATTGCGACGCCGTGCTCCTCTGCCTCGACCCGGAAAGCTCGACGAACCCGGCCGACCGCCGACGTCGCCAGCAGGAGATCGAGGACCTGCTCGAGCGCTACATCGACCGCTCCGACGACGCGACGGCCGGTAGGCCGATCGCCCTGATCCTCACCAAGTACGACCGCGTCCTCGCCAGCCTGCAGAATCAAGGCGGGGACGACCCCTCGCACTGGGGCGTCGACGAACTGGTCGAGGCCCGCTACGGCATGACCCTGCATGCCCTCGGGGGCCATGTCCCGCAAGGCGCGGTCTTCGCGGTCAGCTCGTATGGTCGAAACGCCCGAGACGGTCGGCCCCCCACGGTGCTCGACCCGCTCGGGCTCGATCGGCCCCTCGGCTGGCTCGCCGAGCAGCTCGAGACGAGCGACGAGGCCCAGCTCGAATGGCTCTGGGACCTCGCCCCGGACGACCTTCCCCGGCTCGCAAGTTGCGTCGCCGCGTACAGTCGGCGCTATCCCAGCTCCGACAAGGCCATCGACTTCCGCCAGCGGCTCAAGGCCCTCCGTCGCAAGCGGACCCGTCGGCTCGGCGTGCGCCTGGCGGCGGGAGCCCTCGCGCTGGCGGGCCTGGCGGCCGGCTACGACTGGCTCGGATACCACGCGGCGCAAAGCTTCGAGAAGAAGCACCCGGCCCCCGCGGTCGCCCAACGCTGGACGGCGTTCCAGGCCTGGCACCCGACGTTCGCTTACTTCTACCCGACGCTCGCCCACGACGCCCGGCTCAAGCAGGCGGAGTGGACCGTCAAGGCGGCCGGCGTCCAGGTCGAGCTGGGCACGGCGGCCCCCGACCTCAAGGATCGCCTCACCGCGCTCAAGGAGCAGGCCCCCGAGCTCGCCCCGGCGATCAAGACCGTCGAGCAGGCCCAGGAGGATGCACGTCGCGACAGGCGCTGGATCCAGGTCAGGGCCGATGCCTTGACGCCCGGCGATGAGCCCGAGAAGGCGCTCGTGGCCCTCCGCTCGTTCCTGCGCGACTACCCCGAGAGCCGCAACCGCGCCGAGGGGCTGGCCCTCGCCGAAGGCCTGAAGAATCAGGCCGCCGCGAAGGCCTCGCTGGTCGAGCGCCGATTCCTCGACGACCTGACGCGGGCCGCGAGCCTGCCGGGGGCCGACTTCCGCGACCTCATCGACCGCTCGCAGCAATTCCTCACCGAGCATCCCGAGAGCAACTGGCGGGGCGAGGTCGAGCAGCACCTGGCCGGCTACGTCGCCAAGCTCGACGAGCGCGACATCGACCGGGCCCGGCAATACTCGCGGCAGTACCCGACGAACTTCGCGACCCGGATCGAGCGCTATCAGGATTACCTCAAGGCGCACCAGGGCGGGGGCCGCTATATCAGCGAGGCGACCGAGGCCCGCGACCGGATCCTCCGCGAATGGGATACGTATTCGTACCGACTCGCCTACGACCACCTCCAGGCCCACCCCGACGACGTGGGCGAGGTGGCCCGACGCCTGCGAGACTATCTCAACGACCAGCCCGACGGCCGACACGCCGCCGAGGCCAAGCGCTACCTCGACTGGTGGGACAAGGTCTCCGTGCCGGGCGAGTATCGCGTCACGCTGCGTCGGGGCGAGGTGAGCACGCAAGTCGGCAAATATCTCGGCGGCGGCGGGCCAGACCTGGGCGTGACGATCGAGGTTGCGGGGATCATTTATGGCCCCTCGCCGGTGGTGCGCAACACGTCCAAGCCGATCTGGGACTACACCTTCCCCAGGCCGATCAAGTGGAAGGCGGGGGACCCGGTCACGATCCGGATCCTCGACTACGACTGGTCCGACTCGGTGGTCTCGACCCTCAACACGCGCAAGGGGGACCCGCTCGCCATGCGGAACCTCTCGGGGACGATCCGGGCCTCCAAGGGGGGCAAGACGACCCTCGTCTTCGCCTCGAACTTCTCGATCCCCAAGCTGAGCGCCCCCGAGTGATCGGGCGCGGTCAGCCCCGGCCACTCGGGGCCTCGGATGGAATCGGCCGCGGCGAGGGCACCATGGACGAGGTCTTCTTCACCTACGAGCAGGCCGTCTACGGCAGCTTCTCCTTCTGGGACCGGGGTTACGCCATCCTGGCGACGTCCCCAGGCTGCCAGCCCGAATGGCTGAACGACCTCCGCGCGGCCTGCCAGCGCTTCGGCGAGAGACCCGCGGGGAGCCTCGAGACGAGTTCCCTCTTCACGCTGCTGCTTGCGAGCGGCCCGCGGGCGATCGTCGGCGTCTTCCCCCAGGGGGTCGACGACCAGGGGAGGCCGGGCGCCCTGGCCTTCCACGCCCTCTTCCTCGACCCGCACGACTACGCCCAGGCCGGCGGCAACCCCTTCCAGTTCTCCCACCTGTTCCGCGAAGGCTGGACCGCCGAGACTAAGTCGTTGCCGTCGGGAACCTGGCTCGCCGGGCCCGCTGATTCCGATTCCAAGGTGCAGTCGGCCTCGGCGCCCGGGCGGCAGATCGCCGCCCTGCTCGCCCAGGGAAAGCGGATCGCAATCCAGGCTCCCAGCCCGATCGATGACCTGGCCGGAGAGGCCTGGCAACTCCTGCCCGAAGCGACCCGGGCGAGGCTCTCGCTAGCGACCTGGGCCTACGGCAACGACAACCGATTCGACCTTGTCGCGCTCCCGAAGCTCTCGAGCGTCGCGCTCGACGCCTCCTACGTCGATCCGTTCGCCCCGGAGGCCGAGCCGCAAATCGAGCCGGGCGCAAACCACTTGGGGTCGTTCCGGGCGAGGCACCCCTGGCTCCCCTGGGTCGGAGCCGTCGGAGTGCTCCTCGGCGTGGGCTTCGGCCTGGCGAGGCGCCCGCACGACGCGGGCTCGGTCGACTCGAAACAGGCCGAGCGGGCTTCATCCCAGCGACAGGGCCTCTCGGCGACGTCGCCTTCGAAGCCTGGGCTCGCCGACACATCGCGCAACACGGCCTCCGCCTCGGATCGGAAGAAGGTCGCCGAAAGCCTGCGCGAGATCAGCGAGCGCTTCGGCGTCCTCCAGGCCGAGGCAACCCACGGGGACGAGGACCTCGTCGCCCTGATGACGACCCTGGCCCGCGACCTCCGCTATCAGGGGCCGCTGCTCTCCGACGACGAGCAGGCGAACCTCCGCGCGGAGGACGGGCCAGGCTCCGAGCACGACCGCGTCCTCGCCCTGAAGTGGGATGCGAGGATCCGCCGTTTCGCCCCCGACCGCCCCCTGCCGGAGGACTTCGCCTCGGGCTCGCTCGTCTGGCAGTTGGAGACGCTGATCTGGTCGTTCCACGCCGACGACGACCCTCACCCGCGCCTGGCCTCGCCCGTCGAGCTGACCCACGCCCTGGCCGATGCGCTCGTCCTGGACTTCCCCGTGCGGCCCATCCCCCTCTTCAAGGACCAGCCGGTCCTCCGCCGCTACTTCGCCTTCCTCGACCGCCTGCCCAGGCGATGAGCGGGGCCGCCGCCTGCAAGCTCTACTGCGGCATGCGTCCCGGCGTATAATTCGATGAGGGCCTGTTCGGGATAACGATCGGCCTGCGATCGAGGGCATCTCACCCTGTGGACTTTCTCCCTCCGCGGGGGCCCGCGATTGTCAGGCAGGGTCCGGCAAGGCAAGATACGTTGGGGTGTTTCCTCGGAAGATCAACAGGCTCCAAGGGTATTGGCGTTCGTTGAGACCCGCTGAGGAGTCGGCCCGGCGTGCGACCTCGAGCGCAACGCCGCGTCGGGCCGCCTGCGATTCGCGACGTGGTTTCGTCCCTCGAGGAGAGAGGCCGCGAAGCCCCGGAACTGTCCGAGTGCTCATCCAAGGAAATGCCGTCTCGTGCCCAACCTCCAAGATCAGGACCGACAGTGGAGCCGTCACGCCTCCCGGTATGACGAGCTCTTCCTCGACGCGCTCAACCCCGACGTCGTGAACCCCCTGCTGGTGCAGCTCGAGCAGATCCCCGATCCCGAGCGGCTCACGGTGGCGGACCTCGGCTGCGGGACCGGGCCCCTGCTGCCCAGGCTCGTCGGTCGCTTCGGCCAGGTCGTGGCGCTCGACTTCGCCCCCGACATGATCGCCTGCGCCCGCGATCGCCTCGGGCCGGCGAACGCCAAGAAGGTCACGTTCGAGACCAGGCCGATGCACGACCTGGACGGCTACGCCGGCCAGTTCGACGTGGCCATCGCCATCAACTCGCTGGTCATGCCCGACGTCCGGGTCATCGACCAGACCTTGAAGGCGATCCACGGCAGCCTCCGCCCCGGCGGGCTCTTCATGGGCGTCGTCCCCTCGATCGACGCCATCCACTACCACACGATGCTGCTGATGGACCAGGCGCTCGACCGCGGGCTCTCCCCCGAGGAGGCCGAGCGCACCGCGGCCTTCCACGCCGAGCACCAGTACTACGAGTTCGCCTTCGGCCGCTTCAAGTTCCTGGGCCTCAGGCAGAAGTTCTGGCAGCCGTTCGAAATCCAGCACCGCCTGACCAAGGCGGGGTTTGCGTCGATCGAGCTGGACCAAGTACTCTATCCCTGGGACGAGAGCATGGCCGGCGGGACCGACTTCGCCGACCATCCTCGCAGTTGGGATTGGTCGTTCCGGGCCCGAGCCTGACCCTGAGACGTTTCGATTCGAGTCGACGCGAACTCCCCCCAATGGAGGCCCAGCCAATGGCCCCCGAGCTGCCTCGAGAGCAGGATCTCTCCATCAAGGCCCGCAAGAGCGAGCTGTTCGAGAAACAGACCAGTTCCGGCCCGCGCAAGCCCTTCGCCGAATACCTCGAGCGCACGGCCCCCTTCCCGCTCCCGCAGGGCCAGAAGATCCTTCTTTGGTCCCTCGGCGCCGTCGTGGTGATCCTCTTCCTCATCGCCATGCTCACCATGCCCAGCCACCAGGGCGGGCCGGGCGGGCGCAAGGCCCAGGCCACCTCGGCCAGCTCCAGGTAACCCGATCCCCAGGCCACACTCCCATCGCCCGACGAACGCAACATCGGGCGACCTGGGGACCGTCGCACCCGTCCTTTTAGGTTGCATTATGAAACCGAAACCCCTACGATCAGTTCGGTTTCATAATGCAACCTAAAAGGAAGGAGTCGCATATGTCGCTCGAAAACCAAACGGCCGAGTCCACATCACGCCTGGGGCGGGGGACGAGGGCGGATGGGGCGTACTCGCCGTTGCCGCGTTCCATGGTGATGCTGTTCGCGATGGCCTGCGGGCTGAGCGTGGCCAACGTCTATTACGCACAGCCGCTTTTGGATGCGATGGCCGAGGATTTCGGGATCCGGGAGGCCTCGATCGGCCTGGTGGGCACCGCCACACAGGCCGGTTGTGCGGTCGCCCTGCTGTTCGTGGTGCCGCTGGGTGACCTGCTGGACCGGCGACGGCTCGTCCTGGCGCAACTGGCGCTCCTGGCCCTGGCGCTGACGCTGGTCGGAGCCTCGCAGTCGCGGGCGACCTTGTTCCCAGGGATGTTCGCCGTAGGCCTGCTCGGCACCGCGATGACCCAGGGGCTGCTGGCCTTCGCGGCGACCCTCGCGTCGCCCGAGGAGCGAGGGCGGGTCGTGGGCACCGCGCAAGGGGGCGTGGTGATCGGCCTGCTCCTGGCCCGGACGGTGGCGGGAGTCCTGGCCGACCTCGCGGGCTGGCGGTCGGTCTACTTCACCTCGGCCTTCGTGGCCATCGTCATGATCGCGGCGCTGCGGCGAGGTCTCCCGGGCCAGGATCTCGCGCCCGCCCGCCTCTCCTACGGATCGTTGCTCGGCTCGATGTTCACGTTGCTGGTCCGGGAGCGGGTGCTGCAAGTCCGCGGCGTCCTGGCGATGCTCATGTTCGCGGCGTTCAGCGTCTTCTGGACCTCGCTGGTGCTGCCGCTCAGCGAGCCCCCCTATTCGCTCTCCCACACGGCGATCGGCGCCTTCGGCATCGCGGGGGCCGCGGGTGCGGCTCGGCGCCGCGAGGGCCGGCCACTGGGCGGACCGCGGCCTTGGGCAATGGACCAGCGGTCTCGCCCTCGTCCTGCTCCTGGCCTCGTGGCTCCCGATCGGATTCGCGCGGCAGTCGCTCGGGCTCCTGGTTCTTGGAGTCCTCGCGCTGGACCTGGCCGGGCAGGCGCTCCACGTCACGAATCAGAGCATGATCCTCCGAATCCGGCCCGAGGCCCACGGGCGGCTCGTCGGCTGCTACATGCTCTTCTATGCGGTCGGCAGCGGGGTCGGCTCGATCGCCTCGACCCGGGCCTACGCCGAGGCGGGCTGGGCCGGGGTGAGCCTGCTGGGGGCCTCGATCAGCCTCGCCGCCCTGGCCTTCTGGGCCCTGACGCTCCGAGGCGCGAGCGACGCCTCGTCGGCCGCATCCGGGGAGGCGGCGACGATGAGTTGCATGGCCTCGCGCGCTGCGACGCTTTCGTGAGGTAGGAGCCGCGCGATCCGGTTTGGTTCTCGATGCGTGGTTCGAAAAACGCGGGAGCCCGTCCCGGCGTCCCCCGACCTTTGTATCGCAGGGAGACGCCGGGACGGGCCCGGGATATTATCGACGCGGACTCGATCGAGGGGAGCCGAACGGGACACGCTCGACTTACGTGCCGAATTCGGGACGCCGCGACGAGAGCTGCGACTGGAGCCGCTGGATGATCGATGAGTGCATCTGGGAGACGCGGGACTCGCTCAGGTCGAGAGTCGCCCCGATCTCTTTCATGGTCAGTTCTTCATAGTAGTACAGGATGATGATCAGGCGTTCGTTGCGGTTCAGGCCCTTGGTCACCATGCGCATCAGGTCCTTGCGCTGGAGACGTCGGGTGGGGTCTTCCCCCTTCTTGTCCTCGAGGATGTCGATCTCGCGGACATCCTTGTAGCTGTCGGTCTCGTACCACTTCTTGTTGAGGCTGATGAGGCCGACGGCGTTGGCGTCCATCGCCATCTTCTCATATTCGTCGAGCGGCAGGCCGAGGCGTTCGGCGAGCTCGGCGTCCGTCGGGGGACGGCCGTGCTGGGCCTCGAGGGACTTGCGGGCCTCTTCCATCTTGGTGTGCTTGGAGCGCACCAGTCGGGGGACCCAGTCCATCGTCCTGAGCTCGTCGAGCATCGCGCCTCGGATCCGGGGGACGCAGTACGTCTCGAACTTGACCCCGCGGGTCAGGTCGAAGGCGTCGATCGCGTCCATCAGGCCGAAGACGCCCGCCGAGATCAGGTCGTCGAGGTCGACGCCCTCGGGCAGACGCTGCCAGATCCTCTCGGCGTTGTACTTGACCAGTGGCAAGTAACGCTCGACGAGTCGATTGCGCAAGGGCGTGGTTGGGTGTTCCTTGAACTCCCGCCAGAGTTCTGTAACGTCCACGTCCAGCTTTGTTGACATCCTGACCTCCATGTCGGCTGCGCAAGAGGGGCACATCCATGTGCATCAGGAGTGAGTCGCCGCCCGGCCTCGGACCCGGTGCTGGCTCCCCTCGGGATCTCGTCTCCCCGGTCTCGACCGAGACCGAGGGGCCTTCGATCCCCCTCCTGACCTCTCGCGGTTCAAGGAACCCGATCTATTCTCAAGTTATCGGACAACCGGCGGAACCGGCTTGAGTGGCATTACAAAATCAGCCCCTACGACCGCAACTGGCGAGTGAACCGGGCGGCTTAAGGGCTCAAGTCCCTTCAACTTCAGCGAGCGACGCGACTCAGGGCCCATCGGGCCGCGATCGCCGCGAAGAATCCCGGGCGTCGGCTCGAGGGCCGTCGTTCCTCGATCAGCTCGCGGGCCAGGCGACGGACCCCCTTCGAGGCCATCGACCCCGGATAGGCCAGGACGAACGGCTGCCGGAGCCGCACGGCCAGGGGCACGTGCGAGTCGGAGCGGACGTGTCCGAGGCCCGAGACGACCGTCCCCAGGAACTGCCGGCTCGACGCCGACAGCCGGTCGAGGACGTCGGCCGCCTCCGACGCGGACGCGGCCTGGTTCACCACCGCCCGGATCCTCGAAGGACCCGAGAGGCGCCTGAATCGGCCGATGACGGCGTGGGCGTCGGCCACCGAGGTGGGCTCGGGGGTCGTCACCAGCACGACCTGCTCAGCCGCGGCCGCGAGGGTCATGATCCCGGGGCCGAGCCCCGACCCGGCGTCGACGAGGAGGAAGTCGGCCCCCTCCTCGAGCTCCGCCAGTTCGACGGCCAGCCGCCTCGGCCCGTCGCCGAGCACGTCGACCAGCGTCCTCATCCCGTGGGCTCCCGGCACGATCCGGATGTCGCCCGGCCCGGAGACCAGGGCGTCGGCCAGCGAGCAGTCGCCCGACAGCACGTCCCCGAGGTCGCAATGGGGGGCGAGCCCGCAGAGCAGGTCGATGTTGGCGAGGCCGAGGTCGGCATCGACCAACACGACGCGCTGGCCGGACTCCCCCAGCGCGATCGCCAGGTTGAGCGCCAGGTTCGATGTCCCCACCCCCCCCTTCCCGCTCGTGAAGAGCAGGGACTGGGCTCGTGAGGGAGCCTCGACCGCCCGAGCCGGTTCCTGCTCAGGAGGTTCGGCCAGGGCCGTCGCTCCGGAACGCTCCCGAACGAGCTGTCTCAGTCCGTCGGCTTGATCGGACATGGCGGTTCCTTAACTATAACCTCGGGACGGTAAGGTCAGGCCGACTCGATCCGGGCCATCGCACCGCGACATCCAACCTCGAAGCCTCGACATGAACGCGGCGGGCCCATTTCGCCCATTCGACGGCCGGTTCTTCCCCGGCGGTCGCCTCTGCACCGCATCGCAAGCCCAACCCGTCATCCATGGTCGAAGGACCAGAAGTGATCCGTCAAAATTTATCCAGATTCAACACCTTTTAGCAATCCAAACTCGCGAAGATTCTCGACCGAGCGTTCTTCGATGGCAACAAGGCCCCCGGATTGCCCCCTCAATCGAGCGGCTCCTGCCCCAGGATCAGGCGCGCGAGCCTGCGGCGGTCGGCCGGCTCGATGTCGTCGGGGACGGCCTGGCCCGTGGTCAAATAGCTGACGGGGCGATTGGCCTGGCCCAGCACGGCGAGGACGCCGCCGAGCCCGTCCGCCTCGTCGAGCTTCGTCAGGATCAGGCGATCGGCATGCACCACGGCGAACCGCTCGACGGCCGCCCGCAGGCTCCGCTCCCCCGCCACCGCGCTCAGGACGAGGTGCGTCTCGTCGGGCTGCGCGGCCTGGAGGAAGTCGGCCAGTTCCCGGATCTTGATCTCGTCGCGGGGGCTCCGCCCCGCCGTGTCGATCAGGACGATATCCACATCCCCGAGTTCGTCGATCGCCCGGCGCATCTCGTCCGGGGCGTTGGCGACGGCCAGGGGGAGGCTGATGATCTCGGCATACGTCCGGAGCTGCTCGACCGCCGCGATCCGGTACGTGTCGACCGTGACCAGGCCGGGCCGGAAGCCATGCGCGAGCTTGAAGTTGGCCGCGAGCTTGGCGACGGTCGTGGTCTTGCCGACCCCCGTCGGCCCGACGAGCGCGACGACCCGCCTCGTGCCGGCGACCGCCGCGATCGGCGGGGCGATCGGCACGAAGGCCTCGACCGCCTCGCAGAGGGCCTCGCTGACCGCCTCCGGATCGCTCACCTGCTCGGGCTCGAGCCGATCCACGATGTAGCGGACGAGCCGACGCGACAGGACCTCCGGCACGTCGGCCTCGAGCAATTGGGCGTACGTCGGCACAAGTTCGCCGGGCAGGTCGGGCAAGAGGTGGTCGATCCGGCCGTGGCGGCTGAGGTCCTCGACCATGGCATGGAGCCGGGAGAGCTGCTCGCCGAACTCCGACTGCAAGGCCGGGTTCGGCGGCGTCGAGCCGCCAGACTTCGAACCGCTCTCGACGACGCTGTCCGAGGCCGTGACCTCGATCATCTCGCGAGTCCCCAGGCCGAACAGGCGGCGACGGCGCACTTCCCGACTCCCCAGGATCACGGCGTTGCCGCCGAGGTCCCGGCGCACCAGGGCCAGCGCCTCCTTCATCGTACCCGCGCGATAGGTTTTGGGACTCATCGCCACCAGGCTCCCCTCGACGCACACGTTAAACCGACGTTTCTTCACTTCTTCAGGCCAACCACGTCTGATCCGACGTGCCGGCCGACCGTCGACGACTCGGGCCGACTCCTAACCTTTGAGAACCCTCACGTTGCGGTGCGGGACCAGGATATGTCCCCGAAACCGGGGAGGTCCGCGATCTCAACGAAGTCCCACGCTGACCGCCGTGTCGATCGACGTGACGGCGGGCAGGTCTTCCTCGATGACGATGCCGAGAGACTCGACGGGCGTATCGCGCGGGATTTCCCGCTGGCTGAGGACGACCAGTCGCGAGAGGTCCGCACGAGTCAGGTCCTTGAGGACGGGCCGGGCCTCGGCCGACGTGAGGACGATCGCCGGATACCCGGCATCGACCAGGTTCCCCACCGCATTCGCCACGGCCCGGACGATGCTGCGAGACGTGTCGGTGCCGAGCGCGGCCGAGGGGCTCGTCTCCGTCTGACTGCCGGCCGCGGCGAGCCTGGCGTCGAGCAGCCTGGAGAGCGTCACCACGCGGAGTCGGCCATCGGTCCCCTTGTACTGCTCGGTGATCCGCCTGGCCAGGCCGCAACGGACGTGCTCGGTGAGGACGTCCGTGTCGTTGACCCGGCCGGCGTGGACGGCCAGGGTCTCGAGGATGGTCTCGAGGTCCCTGATGCTCACCCGTTCGCGGAGCAGGTTCTGCAAGACACGCTGGAGCTCGCCGGCACGCAGCAAGGCGGGGACCACTTCGTCGACGAGCGCCGGCGAGGTGGTGCGGACCCGGTCGAGCAGTCGGCTGACCTGGTCTCGCGTCATCAACTCATCTGCATGGCCCAGCACGATCTCGCCGAAGTGCCCGGCGACGACGGCCGAGGCCTCGATGATCCGGCAGCCCGCGAGTTCGGCGACCTCACGCCCGTCGGCGTGAATCCAGACGGCCGGCTGGCCGGTGACCGGGTCGACGCCGTCGCGACCATCGGGCCTCGTGACGAGCCCGCCGGGCGGGACCGCCAGCAGCTTGCCGGCGTAGGCGATCCCCTGGCCGACGACCGTTCCTCGGATCTTGAGCCGGTATTCGTGCGGCCCGAGCCCGATGTCGTCCCGGATGCGGACCTGCGGCACGATGAGGCCGAGGTCGCGGGCGACCCGGTGCCGGACCGTGCGGAGCCGGTCGAGGAGGTCGCCGCCACGCCCCGGCTCGGCCAGCGAGATGAGGCGGTAGCCGATCTCGAGTTCGAGCGGGTCGACGTGCAGCAGGTCTTCCATCCGATCCGTGACGGGCTCGGGGGCCGGAGGAGCCTCGTCGACCTCTTCCTCGACCTCCGCTACCTCGGTCGGTTGCAGGCCGAGCCAGTAGGCCCCGAATCCCATCGCGCCCGCGATCGCCAGCAGCGGCAGCTTGGGGAGCGGCGTGAAGGCCAGGGCCGTCAGGAAGACCGCGCCCACGATGAGGACGCTCCGCCTGCCGAAGAGCTGGGTGACGACGTCGCGGCCGATGTCCGAGTCGGACGAGGACCGGGTCACGATCAGGCCTGAGGCCAGCGAGATCAGGAACGCCGGGACCTGGCTCACGAGGCCGTCGCCGATCGTCAGCTTGGTGAAGACGTTCACCGCGACGCCCAGCTCCATGCCGTTCTGGACGACGCCGATGTAAAGCCCCGCACAGATGTTGATGATCACGATCACGATGCCCGCGACCGCGTCGCCCCGGACGAACTTGCCGGCACCGTCCATGGCCCCGAAGAAATCGGCCTGGCGGTAGACGGCCTCTCGCCGCCGGTGCGCCTCGTGCTGGTCGATGACGCCGGCGTGGAGGTCGGCGTCGATCGCCATCTGACGCCCGGGGAGGCCGTCGAGCATGAACCTGGCCGCGACCTCGCTGATGCGGGTCGCACCCCGGGTGATCACGACGAACTGGATGATGACGAGGATCGAGAAGAGGATCACCCCCACGAGCACCTGGTCGCGGGAGACGAACTCGCCGAAGGCCCGGATCACTCGCCCCGCCGCGTCGAGCCCATCCTTGCCGTTGGTCAGGATCAGGCGGGTGGTCGCGACGTTGAGCACCAGGCGCGTCAGGGTCGTCGTGAGCAGGATCGTCGGGAAGGCGCTGAACTCCTGCGGCGTGCGGATCGAGAGCGTCGTCAGGAGCACGAGCACTGCGAGCGTCACGTTCGCCGAGAGCAGGAGGTCCAAGACCCCGGGGGGGACGGGGATGACGAACACGAGGATCGCGCCCACGATCGTGACCGGCAATATCGCCCCGGTGAGGCGTGACCAACCGGTTCCGATGGCGTTCGACGCTGCGGGAGGCATCCGTTCCCCTCCACAACCTGTTCAAAAGGGTCAATGAATCGGGCCGACCGAGGTCGGCACGAATCGCTGAGGCGGCGAGCATCCATGCTCATCCGACCCCAGCGATTCTAGTATTGGCGGCCTGAACGGCCGATTCGCTTGGTATTTGGGTTCCGAACTATCGTGCGGCAAATCGTTTCGATGAGCGTCGGATGTGTGGCGGGACGATACCCAGCATCGCCCCCCGTGTCCAGTCCGAAACGCAACTCGCCGCGGGGGTCAAGCATGCTGATCTTTGCGCGGGTTTGAAGCCAAAAAACCCTCGACAAATCCGGCGGAGTCGTTCCTGCGTCGCAGAACCCGGGCCCTTCGGCTCGTCAGCCCGAAACCCCTTGTATCCATGCCGTTATGAGCCGATCTCTCGGGCATCATCGGGCCCTCGGGGTCTGGTGCGGGACATCGGCCGAACGCCATGCTCGATCCGGCGCAACGATTGCCCCAATCCAGCATCTCTTAGATTCAAAAAATACAAAGATATTTTAGGCCCTTTCCACCCGAGGATCATGCCTCACCCCTGGGCGATTCCACCGGCCAGATCGCGGCGAGTTCGGCGACCTGTTCGGCGGAGAGTGGCAAGGCGGGGGCCGGGCGGGTCGCGAGGCGATAGGCGAGGTCGGGGGCGGCGACGGTCGGGAGCTTCGCCTGAAGGGCGGCCTCGCGCAGCTTGAGGCCCGCGGCCCCCTTGAGTGCCGAGCGGATCGATGGGCGTCGCGGCGGAGGGCCACCGGCGAGGATCAGGGTCAGGCCGCTCGGCCCGGTGAGCATCAAGGTGGCCCCCGCGAGAATCTCGGCGGAGTCGTTCCGCCAGCTCCTGGCGAGTCGTCGGCGCCTGGCCCTGAGGGCGGGATCCCCTTCCATCGAGCGCTGATCCTCGCGAGACTCTTCCGGCGTCATCTGGAGCATCGCCTCGTAGCGGCGGTGCTGGAGGCCGAAATCGACGAGGCCGAGGGCCAGGGTGGATCCGGCCAGGTAGAGCGCAAGACGACGCATGGCCTCGCCGACGGCGCGGGCGAGCCTTTGGGTATCGGAATCGGCCAGGCGGAGGTAGTCGAGCCAGCCCGAACGGATCGCCCAGGCGGCCACGGCCACGACGACGACCGCCTTGGCGACGGACCAGGCCCCTCGCGCCGAGCGCGTGGCGAAGCCGGGTCCTCGTCCAAGAGTCCAGAGCCTCGAAGGGTCGGGGGCGAGCAGCCCCGGCACGAAGAGCCCGCGCACCTGGGCCTGATGCGCCAGGATGGCGGCCGTCGCGGAGCCTACGGCCAGGATCCCCAGCGGGGCCATCAGCTCGAAGGCGATCCCGCGGAGTCGAGCGACAACCTCGTCAGGATTGGCCAGGAGCATGGGATCGCCCAGGAGCGGGGCGCGGAGCATGCCGATGAGGGTCAAGGCGAGCTGATCCCCGCGGGCTCCCAGCAGCAGGACGGCCGCGAACAGGGCGGCGGCCCCCGTCAGCTCGGCGCTCTGCGCGACCTGGCCGCTCTCGCGGGCCTGCTCCCGCCTGAGCTTCGACGGGCTTTGTGTCCGTTCTTCCGCGTCCGACATGGATCAGTACCCTCCCGGCCAGCGACCCCAGGCGGTCGTGAGGGTCGCCACCAGTGCGGCCATCGCCAGGCCAAACAGGAGCATGCCCAGCGCGGCCCGGATCGGCATCGAGAGCGAGACGAGTTGGAGCGAGGGCGCGGCACGCCCGAGCAGGCCGATCGCCAGGCCCGCCAGGGCCAGCGCCAGAGCCGGCGGCGCAGCGGCCCGCAAGGCCAGCTCGAGCGCGGCCCCGACCTGGCCGAAGGCGCGCTGGACGGTCTCCGTCGTGAGGGCCAGGGAGCCGACCGGGACCACCTCGTAGCTCTGCACGACGGCCCGCATTAGGGCGATCGGTCCGTCCAGGGCGAGGAACGTCCCCAGGGCCACGAGGGCATACCAGTGGCCGAGCGGGGTGAGTTCCTCGCCGGCCTCGGGGTCGAAGAGGGCCGCGGCCGAGAGGCCCGCCTGGGCCCCGACGAGCTCGCCGGCCTGGCGGGCTCCGGCGATGATGAGCGACGCCGACCAGCCGAGGGCCGCGCCGACGGCGAGTTCGGCCAGGCAGGCCCGCGCCAGGTCTTCCCATCCGAGGGGTGCCGCGAGTTGCGGGCCGACGGACGGGATCAGGACCGCTGCGAGCAAGGCGCCGAGGATCAGGCGGGCGCGAGAGTCGACGCCGGGCGTCGCCAACGCGGGCGCCGTCCAGGCCATGCCCAGGACCCGAGCCAGGATGAGGGCCACGACCCCGCCATGCGCCAGGAGCCAGGCCATTTCGCCAGTCGTCATGAGCCGAGTGCCCGCATCCTCTCGCTTCGTTCCGAAAGGCCCCGACCCTCGTCGCGGCCCCGCCGGTCCAGTCAAAGGCAAACACCCGTCACGCCCGAACATCCATCGACGTCTTTCCGCGATGTTCGGGGCGACCCTCGCTAAAGTGATCCGGGGATCGTGTCGATCAAATTCGTGGTGAACGACAGCCATTGCGAGATCAGCCAGGGCAAGATCGCCAGGACGACCAGCAAGACGGCGACCACCCTCGGGACCATCGCCACAACCGGCTCGTGCAACTGCGTGAGCGTCTGGCCGATCCCGATCAGGAGCCCCACCGCCAGGGCCACCGCCAGCGGGGGGCCGCTCATCATGAGGGCCAGCCGGATCGCGTCTCGCGACCAATCGATGACCTGTGCCAACTCCATGGCCGAGACTCCCTCGCTGTCAGATAGTTTCGCAGGCCGATGGGATCGCCCCCATCGCGACATCTTGAAGGCTAACAGGCCGGCTCTTTGACTTATCGCGATCAGGGGGCGAAGCTCCTCAGGAGCATGGTCGCCACGAGGATCCAGCCGTCGGCCAGGACGAAGAGGATCAACTTGAGCGGCAGGGCCACGAGCGAAGGCGGGAGCATGAAGAGCCCCATCGCCGCGAGCACGGCCGAGACCACGAGGTCGATCACGAGGAACGGCAAGTACAGCGTGAACCCGATCATCAGGGCCGTCGTCAGCTCGCTCAGCAGGAACGCCGGCGCCACGATCCGGAACGGGTAGTCCTCGAAGTATTTCGGCTCCGCGACGTTCGACTCGGCCGGGACGGAAAGCTCGTAGAGATCCATCAGGTAATCGGTGTGATTGGTCCTGACGATCTGATCGATCATGAATACCTTGATCGGTCGCGTGCCCGCATCCCAGGCCTCGGCGGCGGTGGCCTTGTGGGTCTGGTAGGGGACGACACCCTCGCGGTACACCTTCTCGGCGACGGGCTGCATCACGAGCGCGGTCAGCAGCAAGGCGAGCGCGGTCAGCACCTGATTCCCGGGGACCTGGGGGCTGCCCAGGGCCTGGCGCAGGAGGATCAGGACGATGTTGATCCGCACGAACGAGGTGACCATCAAGACGGCCATCGGCACGAGCGTGATCAGCAGGAACGGCCCCATCGTGCGGAGGCTGCCGACCAGCGACTCGGGGTTGAACGCGAGGGGGTCTCGCGCGGGGGCCTCCGACTTCGATCGCTCGGCGCGAGGTGCCGCGGGCGTCGTGAGGGTGGCGGACGTTGGCGTCGGAGTCTGGGCCGGGGCGGGGGCGACCGCGCCGAGCCCTTCATTGATCGCGATGCTCGGGGCCGCCTGCTTCTTGACGCTCGCCCCTCGTTTCGCGGGGGCTCCTGCTCCCACGATGAAAAGCGAGATCGTCAGCAGGCCGACGACGAGGATTGCCCGGTTTCGACGTATGGGGATCATTCGTCGTCCCCCACGCGTCGATCAAATCCGGCGCCGACGCGAACCCCCGTCGGGATCGACACGGGGCGAGTTGCCGCAGCCCTCGTCGCGATTTCCTGGGGTGGAAGGTCGTCCTCGAATTCGTCGAGCTCGCCCAGGAGCGAAGGAGCCCCCTGAGGCCCGGTGCCGACGATCAAGGTTCGCCCGCCGGCCTTCAGCAGATACACGGTGTGCTTTGGGGATAGGCTCGTGCGGCCGACGACGCGCAAGGGACCGGCATTCGTCTTGGGCGCGATGTGCCTGGCGGCGATGCTGAGCCCGCCGCAGACGGCCAGCGCCAGGGCAATGCCCGCGGTGCCCAACCACCAGCCGCTCGACCCCTGCGAGCTTCGACTCTCGCCCTGCCGTCGGGAGCCGGTGCGCTGGGGGACGAGGTGACGGCCCGAGTCGGTCGAGGCCTCGGCGGTGGTTGAGGCATTGTCGGCGGGTGGTTGGTCCGCCCGCGCCGGGCTTAGCTGGAGGTCGAAGACCCCGAGCCCGGCGATCAGGACGGCCACCACGCCGGCGAGGAACGGGCGGCGAATTCGAAGGCTCGGCATCCGCAAATCCTTTGCGAAAAGGCCGTGGTGTGCAAGCGGGGATGGCTCAAGACGTCCGGCTCGAACCGCCGAAGAGAAGGGGGCCGCTTCCTAGGCCACCATGTCTTCGGGGTCATCGAAGGCCACCTGCCCTGCCCGACTCAAACGACAGAGTACGTCGACCACCGCTCGCTGCGCCGAGTGAACCGACTCGAACGAGACGTAGTCGTGCGCGTTAACCTGGGCCTCGAGCTCATTGGCCGAGGCGGAAGAGAGCTTCGTCAGGAGGAGCCGACGGAGACCGGGGCTGGTCCCGTAGAGGGCCTCGAGAAGCTGATCGCGAGAGACCTGGCCGAGGACCGCACGCAGGTCCGTGTTGTCGAGGTCACCGAGATCTTCGAACGCAACGAGGTCAGACAAGGATCGCCTCCTGACCGTTGGGGTCGGGAAGGGTGAGTCGTCCATGGTCATGTAGGCGACGGAGCCGTTCGGCCACATCGGCCTGGGCCGCCTCCGCGTCATCGAGGCGGAACGGGCCCAACCGGGCCAGGCCTTGACGCAGCGAATCGGCCGATACGGATGAGAGCGCGTCGAGCACCTTGGCTCTCACGGGTTTGGCTGCACCGGCCAGGGCCAGGGCCCAGGTTGCTGCATCCTCTTCGTGGTACGCTTCCCTGATGTCTCTATCGTCCAACTTGATGAGATCTTCGAATACAAATCGCAGTCGCCGGAGGCCGAGTCCGTAAAATTCCTCAAGAACCGCATGCTGTTCGGCTGGGGCGATCCGTTCCAGCCGCGCGATCTCAAGAGTGACCGCCTCGACGGCCGAGCGATCGAGCTGGGCCAGGAGCTGCGAGGCCAGCGGCTGCTCGAGGCTGACGAGCAGGATGGCCGCCTTGCGGAGCGGCGTGACGTCGGGGCCGAACGGGCTCCCGGCGTCGTTGCCGGGTGCGGCGTTCGGGGCTTTATTCGCGGCGGGGCGACCGGACTCGAGGCGCGTCATTCCGCATGCCCTCCCTGGCCAATCCAACGATTCAGGACGCTCGCGGCCGCCTCGGGGTCGCGACGGATCAGCTCCCGGACCCGTTCCGTGGGCGCGGGGCGAGTCTCCGCCGGATCCTCGCGGCTGTATCGGCCGCGATCGTTCGGGGGCGTCGCCGACCGCGCCGGCCTCCTCGTCGCGAACACGCGGACCCCGGCGATCAGCAGCATCGCGACCACCGCACCGCCGACCCCGGCCGGGATCCACCAGCTCGGCGTCGACCGGTTCTCGGGGACGCTCGGGGCCTCGAGTGCGGTCTTGGAGCTGACGTTGTCGGGGATCGTGTCGATCATGACCTCCCCCGCCTCATCGGGGGGGACGACGAGCTTCACGGCGGTCCGGATCAGGCCCTCAGCCTTGGCGACGAGGGGTTGCAGGTCCTCGTTCGACGGGTTGCGGACCGGGCAAATCTTGTAGTAGTAACTCGTCGGCACACGCACCCAGATGTGCGCCTGCAGGACCTCGACGGCGGGCTTGGGCGGCGGCAAAGGGGGTGGAGGCGTGGCCGGCTTCACCTCGGCCGTGAGGTCCATCCCCTGGTTCACGCTGATCGTGGTCTCGGCGGGGGGCGGCTCCTCGATCACGGCGACCGGCGTGGGGATCGGCGCGGGGGGCGGTGCCGGGACGAGCTGGACCGTCACCCTGACCCCCTTGATCCACTCGAGTTCCTCGTAGACCGCCTGGCTCAATTCCTCCTCCCGGGCCCTCGTCCGGGTGATCGCCCCGGCGGTCGGGTTGCCGGCGTGGAGATACGGCCTTCCCTTGCGGTCGTAGAGCGAGAGGCCCTCGGCCTTGACGTCATGCTCGTAGGCGAGCACCAGCCCCTTGATCGCCTCGACCGTCTTCGGGTTCAGCTCGTGGTTGCCGTCGGTCTCGACCTGGACGAAGGCCGTGGCGGCCGTCGCCGAGCGGCCCATAACACGGGTCCGGCTCCGGCTGATCTTGACGTAGGCGGAGACGATCCCGTCGAGGTTGCGGATCATCGTCTCGAGGGTCTGCTCCTCGGCGAGGCTGGCCCGGCGCTCGATCTCGCTCGCGCTGTCGAAGAAGCCCGACTTGAGCGACTCGTCGCGAATCTCCGGGATCGGGCGGGGGTCGACGCCGAGCTTGGCGACGATCGCCATCGTCTCCGTCAGGCGGTCCGAGGCCACGCCGATGCGCCCTTCCTCGACGCGATAGGCGATCGACTGAGCGTCAAGGGCCCTCGTGATCTTGGCGATGTCGTCGGCGGCGTATTGCTTGCCGTTCTGGAGGAACGTCCCGGGAGTGGGGATCGTCGCCACGTAGCCGATGGCGATAATCAGGGCCACGGCGACTCCGACCGCCAGCCATCGGACGAACACACTCTGGGCGAGCACGGCCCGGCGAATGCGGCCCCCCTGGGTACGGAGCCGAGCCGCGATCGTGGCCGGTGATATGACCTTCTCGGTCCGCATCGACTCTCCTCCGAGCAACTTGGCCGCGCCCATACGGTCACGCATCTCCCACCGCCGGACGAGACGCATCCGGCGCAATCCAGCCAGGGAGTAGGGACCAACTGCGGGCGCGACGACAAGGCGCGACAGCGGGGAAAGCAGACGGGAAAGGCCCGATCGGAACGCTCGGCGATGGATCGAAGGGGAGCACGATCGGTAGGTTCGGCCCCCGGAGACCGTCGCGAGCGGCCGCCATCCCTTCCTTGGGATCAGGGGACCCGTCGCATCCTGCGGGGGCAGTTATCCACAATCGGCGGTTCTTGTCAATTCCGTGTGGAGTCCGATCGAAGATCGGCCGACAAGGGGCGCGAAACGGGAAGATGGGGTCGCATGGGGGCCAACGAAAAAAGCCCACGCACCTCTCGGTGCGTGGGCTTCGTGCTTCCGGACATGTCACCCAGGAGGTGACGCCCAGCTCAGTTGCTCGACGGGGTCGAGAAGAGCAGGCTCGTCTGGGGAGCGTTGGGGGCGGGGATCGACGGGGCCGGAGCAGCCGGAGCCGGGGGGGGCTCGGTGGCGGCCGGAGCCGGGGGAGCTTCGTCGCCAGCGGCGGCGACCGACGGAGCGGCCGGGGCGCTGTAGACGGGGGTGCTGGCGTAGGACGGAGCCGAGCTACCGTAGAACGCCTGGCTGGTCGGGATCACCGACTGGCTGGTCGGGTAGGCCTGGGGGCTGGCCACGGACTGGCTGGAGGGCAGGATGGACGGGGCGCAGCCACCGGTGCCACAACCCGTGCCGCAACCACCCTTGTGCGCCCAAACCAGCTTCTTCTTCAGGACCCACTCATACTGGACGTCGAAGAGGTGGGGCTTCTTGAAGTGGAAGCCCTGGAAGCCGCTGAAGAGGCTGCACTTCTTCGGGGCCGCGTAGCCGCACTCGGACTGGGCCGAAGCGACAACCGGGGCCTGGGCGCTGGGGGCGGGGCCCTGAGCGGAAGCAAGACCACAGGTCGTGCAACCGGACGTGCCGTGGAACAGGCCACCGGCCATGCTCACGCTAGAGGCACCAAGAGCGAGGGCAAGGCTGAGGCTCAACGCAAAGGGCTTCAACATGGGAGAAAACTCTCCTTGGCTTCTTTACGATCAAGGGCGGCGAATCCGGCCGGCCGTATCGCACCACCCTGTATTGGGCTAGTCACGGCATCCTCCGTCGGCAGGTCTTCCCGAAAACCCGAGGCCTTGCGGCCCATCCTTCGGACGACACCACCCATTTCGGTGCTCCCGAGTCCTCGCTTCGGCTTAGCCTTGGCGAGCCAACCTTTGTATCGTCATCCCGGCAGACCTCCTTGAACGCGCTTCTCGTTTTGCAGCCACGAGTTAGGGCGAGCCAACTTAACGATCATCGGGGTCAGTAAAACTGGGAAATCTACACAATTAGGTTCGACCCCACATTCCGGGCAATCGTCAA
Organism: Singulisphaera chitinilytica; assembly: GCF_049331405.1. NCBI lineage: Bacteria > Pseudomonadati > Planctomycetota > Planctomycetia > Isosphaerales > Isosphaeraceae > Singulisphaera > Singulisphaera chitinilytica. The sequence goes on along the minus strand of NZ_CP186274.1, from coordinate 630,859 downwards.
ACTTGACACATCACGGGCGACACAAACATCAAAGTCTCTCTACGCAGCAATCTCTCAGAGTCTCAAAATTCGTCGCAGCCGGGGTCGAAGTGGTTCCGTTTCCCGGCTCCGAGGGGGCGCAAGAGATTCTCCTCGGACCCGACTGGCTCCTCCGGTACGCTCGAAATTCCGGTCCCCGGGTCTGGATTTGCCCCGCGACCTCCCCGATTCCGGGCGGAGCATCCCGGATGACCCCGCAGCCCTTCGAGAAAGTGGAGCCCCGATGAACGACGACAGGAGCCGGCGGAAGGTAGGCCTCGCGCCCATCCTCTCGGTGCGGAGGGGGGCCGAGGCGGTTTCCTTCTACAAGGACGCCTTCGGGGCTGCCGAGTTATTGCGGGTCGATGGGGACGACGGGGCCGTGGTCGCCAGGCTCTCCGTCGAGGGGGCCGAGTTCTGGGTCGCCGACGAATCGCCGGCGCATCAGAACTACAGCCCCGAGGAGCTCGGCGGGGGCACCGTGCGGCTCCTCCTGATGGTGGACGACCCCGCCGCGGCTTTCGAGCGGGCCATCGCGGCGGGGGCCGCCTCGATCTCGCCCGTCAGCGACCAGCACGGCTGGCGCTTCGGGCGAGTCGTCGACCCGTTCGGCCATCACTGGGAGATCGGCCGGGAGCTGTCGGAAAGCCCTTGAGGCACGGTCTCGCGATCAAGCCTCGGCGTTCACGAAATCATTGCCGCTGCTTGGCACCGGAGCGATTGGCGAGTTCCTGGCCGTCGGCAACGCCGAGCAGGACGAGTTCGTGGCGGTCGAGGTTCTCCTCGCTGTGGAGCGGCCGGACGACACCGGCGAGCGCGGGGGCGAGGGCGTTGTAGAGCGACCGCTTCATGAGGACGTACGAGGTCTCACGCTTCGGATCCTCGGCCCACTTCACGAAGACCTTCCGGAACGACTCGACCCGCTGCTTGGTGTCGAGCTCGAGCTGGTCGATCCGGTACTCCTTGTAGAGGTCGTACCCCTTGTTGTACTGCGGCTGGCTCCCCGGGATCGGCAGCAGGGCGCGATCCTTGAGGTAGAACCAGAGCCCCTCGTCCAGCTCCTGGAAGAACATCACCGTGCGGGTGTCGGCGGGGAGGATCGACTCGAGCTTCGTCGCGAGTTGGCGATGGCTGTGCGTGGCGTTGAGCTTCGGCGCGATCGCCCCATAGAGGATCATGATTCCGAGGGCCCAGGCCGTCACCAGCGGGGCCAGCGCACCGACGTCGGCCCCGCGTCGCCAGGCCCAGGCACTCGCCACGACCGCGGCGAGGACGATCAGCGAGAACGCCAGTACCCAGGCGAGATAGGCCGGGGCGATCTGGCCGACCACCACGGGTGCCACGGCCCCGACGACGAACGGCACGATCCAGTGGAATTGGAGCGTCCGCCGGGCGAGGTTGGTCCGAGGCCCAATCTCGCGGGCCTTCTGGGTCAGCCGGATCCACTCGATCCCGATCATCAGGGCCATGCCGGGCAGGCACGGGAGGTAGTAGTTGGGCTTGGCCACCGGCCAGAGGCAGAACATCGCCAGGTTGCCGATCGCCCAGAACCAGGGGAACCAGATCATCGGCCGATAGCGCTTCGCGGCCGGGAAGAACGGCAAGAAGACCGAGGAGATGGCCAGCAAGATCCAGGGGGCCGTCATCGTCGGCCAGTCGGCGGCGAGCACCTGATGGTGTCGACTGTGCGAGATCCCCGCCATGCCGGCCTTCTGGCCCATCTCGACATACCAGACGTGAGCGGCGTTGGGGTCATTCAGCAGGACGGGCAGCGGCCAGCTCAAAGCCAGGCCGACGAACAGGAGCATCCCCCTGGCATCGACCAGCCGAAGCAGGCCCCGGCGAAGCTGGCGGGCATTGTAGAGGTATGGCAGCAGGGTCACGGCCACGAGTAGCAGGACGATCGGCCCCTTGGTCAGGAACCCGAGTCCGAGCGCAAGATAGAAGAGGAGGTTCCAGCCTCGCCCCCCCTCCGCGTTCTCCTGGGCTTGCCCTGCCCCTTCCTCGGCATCCACACGGTTCTCCTCCAGGCGCCTCCAGGCGGCATAGAGGGCGAGCGTGGTGAAGAAGGCGAGAGGACCGTCGTTGCCGGCTTGCCGCAACTCGCTGATGAAGAAGCCCATCGACGTCAGGACGAGGCCCGAGGCCATGCCGACGGACCGGCCTCCCATCCGACGGCCGAAGGCATAGACGAGGCCCACCATGCCTATGGCGGCCAGGGCGCTCGGCAATCGGACGATCCACTCGTCGCGGCGGCCGGTCAGGGTCACGAGCGTGGCGATCGTCCAGCGCGGCAGCGGGGGCTTCTCGAGCCTGGGTCGGCCCTGGATCTGGGCGACGAGCCAGTGGTGGTTGTCGACCGTGTCCATCGCCTCGGCCGAGGCTCGTTGTTCTCGCTTGCCCCAGAGGTCGACCGAGCCGAGAAATCCGAGGAAGACGGCGGTGGCCAGGACCGCCAGGAGGGCTTCCATCCCAGAGCGACGTATCCAGGCTTCCAAGGTGCCCAGCATCGGTATGCACTCCTCCCTGAGGTCGGGCCGGACGCTCGGACACCGGGCGCGACATCCTTCGCACCCCGGCCTTCCTCCGAGTATCCTCGGGGAACTTACCCGAGATCCGCGGATTCGACAAGCCAAAGCGACGAGGCCGGCTCAGCGGGCCCGGCGGTTCCACCAGCGCCAGATCAAGGCAAGTCCGAGGATCCAGGAGGTCAGCATCGCCGCGAAGAGGTCCCGGCGCCTCACATCTCCATAACTATTGGGCGCCGCGCAGCCACTCGCGAGCCAGAGGGTCGCCGCCGCGAGGAGCAAAGGGACGATCCTGGGGTCGAAGAAGTAGCTCCGCCAGATCTCCGTCGCGGCCCAGAAGCTCCCGAGGAGCGAACCGACGAAGCCGACGGCCATCGTCAGGCCCCGGCCGATCGCCTGCCAGGCCTGCCCGAGTCGCCGGGCTCGTCGGATCAGGGCGATTGCCGCGAAGAGCCAGCCGTAGCCGACGAGGGCCACCGACGCGACCAGGGCCGTCCAGAAGGCGACGGAGTTGACCCACGGGGGCTGGCGGTTCATCCAGGCCGAGAACCCGCCGCCGGGAGAGGACGGCATGACCTGGCCCACGACATTGGCGAGGAACCCATGACCGAAGAAGAGGGCGACCCCCAGCAGGTAGCCCGACCAGGGTCCGACCCCGACCCAGACCGACCGCCGCGAGATCCAGGTCCGCCACCCGGTGAGGCCCGAGGCCTCCGGCAGGCCGAGGGCCGCCCCCGCGAGGAAGCCGTAGCCCCAGAGCGGCCCGGTCAACACGAACCAGGAGAGCCACGACCAGTTCCTCGGATCCCCGTCGAGCAGGACGCGCCCCATCGACTCCTGATAGATCCGCCCCAGGAGCGCGGGGACCAGCGGGAAGAGGGACCAGGCCAGCGCCGAGCGTAGACCGCCTTCGTGTTGAGTCATCGATGTCGCACTCCTTCGGAGCATGTTCGCTCGCGGCCGCGTTCCTTACCTCGCTCTCGCCTCGGGCTACCCGCATCAGAACATGCAAGCACGGCATTCGCCAGCCTCCCGGCCTCTCGTCCTAAACTTTGTCTTTCAGCCGGGTTATCGAGCCGAATCGGCCGAGGGACGGGCGCCGGCCTCGGCGAAGCTCCGTGGCGTCACTCGGGTTGACACGATTCCGGAAAATCGGGTATATCCCAACCGTCCATCAGGGAGGAGTACCACGGAGGCCCCCAGGATTGGGGTCGTTAGCGGACAGGCCTCGGCCGCCAAGATCGGCTGTCGCGGGCCCGAAGTCGCCTCGGGCGGTGCAACTCCCTTCGCAGTCGAACTGTCGTGAACTTCCAGCGAGATAGGGATATCGCGGACGCCTGGGAGGGAGAGCCGGCCTAAGGATGGGCAGGTTCCACCGCTTAGAATCGGGTCAATCTCCACGCCTCGGCATTCCACGTCCCCCCTTGTTTCGCTCGTCGAAATCGCGTCGATCCGCCGCAAGTGCACGCCCTTTTGATCGGTTTCGATCGGGCCGTGACGTTCCGGCGTCGGCGATATTGGCACACCAAGAGGGGGCTGGCCCATGTGGCCTGTGATCCGACGCTCGGTTGCCCTGCGGCCCGCGCCCCATCAACGCTTCGTCGCGCCCGCCAAGGAGGATCCCGGGTTCCGACCGGGCCTCTACCCGGGCGAGCCCGAGAACTGCCGCCGGAACCTCTATGAGTTCCTGCCGGTCCTCGCGCACCTCGGCCTCATGCTCGCGGTGTTCCGGGTCTTCCGGATCGAAGGCCGGGCGTTTCAGTCGCTGGTGACGATCGCCCTCGCCGCGCTCCCGGCCCACTACCTGCTGGCCTTCCGCTGGAAGAAGCCCTTCTTCGTGGCGGTCTCGGTCGCGGGGCTGGCCTGGGTCTTCGGCCTCGCCGCCTCGACCTGGATCCTCGGCCTGTCCGCCGTCCTGATCGGCGTGACGTTCCTGCCGATCGCCTGGCACGCCCGGGCGGGGATCATCGCCGCGCTCGCCGTCACGTTCGCCCTCTTGCGGCCCGAGGCCGGCAGCACGACCTCGCCCATCCCCGAGAGCGCGATGCCGATCCTGGCGACGATGTTCATGTTCCGCATGATCATCTACCTCTATGAGCGCAAGCACGCGAAGAAGCCCGAGTCGCTCGTCGACACGCTGAGCTACTTCTTCCTGCTGCCGAACTACTGCTTCCTCCATTTCCCGGTCGTCGACTACCGCACATTCCTCCGCGGGTATTTCGCCAAGAACGTGCACGAGACCCAACGTGCCGGGCTCCAGATGATGTTCCGGGGCACGACCCACCTGCTGCTCTACCGGCTCATCTATCATGAGGTCCTGATCTCGGCCGAGGAGGTCCACAACCTCGCGAGCCTCGTCGGGTACATCGTCTGCAACTACCTGCTCTACCTCCGCGTCTCGGGCCAGTTCCACATGGCCTGCGGGATGCTGCACCTCTTCGGCTTCCAGTTGCCCGAAACCCATCACCACTACCTCTTCGCGTCGAGCTTCACCGACTACTGGCGGCGGGTGAACATCTACTGGAAAGACTTCATGGTGCGGATCGTCTTCAACCCGGTCGTCTTCCGCCTGAAGCGCTGGCCACAGCCGGCCGCGCTGGCGATGGCGACGGCCGTCGTCTTCCTGGCGACGTGGTCGCTGCACGCGTATCAGTCGTTCTGGCTCCGCGGCACCTGGGGCTTCAGCCTGCCCGACGCCCTCTTCTGGGGGATCCTCGGCGCCCTGGTCATGGTCAACGTCCAGCTCGACGCCAGGCGTTCCAGGGCCAAGGTTGCCAAGAAGAAGTCCGAGGGATCTTATAAGGATCTGGCCATCAGGGGGCTCAAGGTCGCCTGCACGTTCACGACGATCTCCGTACTCTGGTCGCTCTGGTCGAGCCCGAGCGTCACCGCCTGGCTCGAGATGTTCCAGCGCGGCCTGAAGGCCTGAGCCCCTCGATCGGGGGCGAATGCGTGGTCTTCGAGAGGACAGTTCACCGATTCCAGGCGTCGACTTCGCAATCCATCGACGGGTGCTCAAAGGTCAGAGGCAATCGACTCATGCTCCATCGATCGGCGCTCACCCCGCAACTGCTGCTGACCTTGGCGCTGCTCGCCTGGGGCCTGGTGCCCGGCGGGCTCGCCCTCGGCCGGCCGATGCGGCTGCGGGATGCGCTCGCCAGCGACCTCATGAGCAAGGCCGACTACGAGCGGATGGAGCGGGGTTACTACGAGCAGATCCTCGACTCGGGGCGTCAACTCGGCTCCCCCGCCGGCGAGGCCCCGGCGGGCTCGAACAAGGGCGGTTGGGCGCACCTCGACACGCCCCCCTTCGAGGCCGGGCCGCTCGCCCTGGTGGTGGATGACATCCGCGAATTCGTCCTGAAGCCGAGCCTCTCGATCATCCACGACGGCGCGAGTTGGAGCACCAACGCCGAGGGGATGCGCGACCGCGACTACCCCAAGGCCAAGCCCCCGCAGACCTACCGCATGGCCTTCGTCGGAGACTCCATCGGCGCGGGCTGGGGAGTCGACGACGGCAAGGGGTTCGAGCCGACCCTCGAACAGATGCTCGACGAACGCTCCCGGCAAGCGGGCGGGCCCGCCGTCGAGATCCTCAACTTCGCCGTCCCCGGTCACGGCCCCGGCCAGCGCTGGGAGCACTTCTCGAGGAACGGTTGGGCCTATCAGCCCGACTTCCTGATCTACGAGGCGACCCTGGCCGACGCCGGCTGGGACGAGCGCCGGCTCCGCGGGCTCCTGCCCCGAGGGGTCGGATGGGACGTCCCCTTCTATCGCGAGGTCCTGGCCCTGTCGAAGGCCCAGCCCGGCGGAACGATGGACTCGTACAAGAAGGTCCTGAAACCGTTCCGCATGGAATTCCTCGCCGGCGTCTACCGCGCGATCGCGTCGGGATGCCGCTCGCGAGGCGTGCCCGTGGTCTGGATCCTCGTGCCGAGGGTGGGCAAGCCGGCCGAGCCCGAGGAGCGCCGGAAGTTGATCGATCTGGCCCGCGAGTCGGGCTTCGCGGCGACCATCGACCTATCCGACGCCTACGACGGGCTCGATCCCCAGGACCTGGCGATCGGGCCGAAAGACTATCACCCCAACGCCGAGGGGCATGCCCTGCTCGCCCATCGGCTCGACGAAGCCTTGCGGCGCCTGCCGCAATGGCGCCAGCCGGGGCCGACCGGCACCGGCGGAGGCCAACGACCATGAACACCTCTCCCGAAGGCACCCGGCCGTTCCGGATCTGCTTCGCCCTGACCATCCTGATCCTGTCCCTCGGCCTCATCCCCATGCCGTCCGGCTGGGCGAGGGGCCGATCCATGATCGATAGCGCCAAGTCGAACGAGATGAACCGGGCCGACCGCGAGGTCAACGCGGGCGGATACTATCAGAGCCTGATCGGCGGCGACGGCCCCGACGGCGCCCCCGCCGAGCTGACCATGCGGCTCCTGGGCAAGCCGGCCGACTGGGCCCGCTTCCGCGCCGCCAACGTCACCAGGAACCTCGACGACGACTTCCTGATCTTCGAGCTCCGGCCCAACGTGAACCGGATGCTCTTCGGCCAGCCGTTCACGACGAACAGCTTCGGCATGCGCGACCGCGAGTACACGGTCGAGAAGCCGGCCGAGACGTACCGGATCGCCGTCCTCGGCTCGTCGATGGACATGGGATGGGGCGTCGGCACCGAATCCACGTATGTCAACCAGTTGGAAGACTGGCTCAACGCCCACGCGGCGAAGCGCGGGCTGTCGCGGCGGTTCGAGGTGCTCAACTTCGCCGTGGCCGCGTACAGCCCCGAGCAGCGCCTGGAGGCCTTCCGGCGCAAGGCGTTGGCCTTCCGCCCCGACCTCGTGCTCTACTCGGCGACCCTGCTCGACACGAGGCTGATGGAGATCCACATCTGCGGCCTCTTCGAGTGCAGCCTGGATCTCACCTACGACTTCATCGCCAAGGGCGTCGCCGACTCGGGCCTCACGCCCAAGGACCTCAAGCTCGACTCGAGCGATCGGCTCCGCAACAAGGATCTGGTCAAGAAGAAGCTACGGCCCCACTACTGGGAGATCTACGACGCGACCCTTAAGGCCCTCGCGGCCGAGTGCAAGTCGATCGGCGCCCCGCTCGCCTGCACGATCATCCCCCGCGTCGGCAAGGCCGACGCCCCGGACGTCCGCGGGCCGATGCTCGCCGACCTCCGATCGGTCCTCACGCGTTACGCCGATCACCTGCTCGACGTGACGGACGCCTTCGACGACGTCGATCCCGTCACGATCGAGATCGCCGCCTGGGACGACCATCCCAACACCGAAGGCCACAAGATCCTCTTCCGCGCCCTGGCCCGCGCGATCGTCGACGACTCGTCGCTCTACGCGACGCTCTTCGACGGCGAGAAGGGCGACGCCCCGGTCGCGCATTCGACGCCCTCGCAGCCGAAGGACGACGGCCACCCGCCTCTCGCCGAGGTGAAAGTCAACGACTAGTCCCCGACCACGACGGTGGAGGAGAACCGCCTCTCTGCCGCGGCGGATCTCGAGTTGATGAGGATCGGCCTCGATGCCTTCAGTCTGCAAACCCGTTACCCCACGTCATCTTCGGATGGGACGCCTCATGGAATGAGCCCGCGAAAGGGCTCAACCTACCCCTTAAGTAAGAAGCAAGGTCATGGATGGAACCCACCTGAGCCAACTGCTGGACCGGGCCGCGGCGCAGCGGCCGAATCGCGTGGCCGTCGAGGATGAGCACGGCCGCACGCTGACTTACGCCGAGCTGGAACGGGCCGCCGACCGGCTCGCCGCCCGGCTCGCACGCTGGGGGGTCGGGCGGGGCGACCGCGTCGGCCTGCTGCTCCCCAAGGGGATCGAGGCCGTCGCCGCGATCCACGGGATCCTCCGCGCGGGGGCCTCGTACGTCCCGGTCGATCCGACCGCGCCCGTCTCGCGCGGGGCGGGGATCTTCGCCGACTGCGGAGTGAAGGCCGTCGTCATCGCCCATGAGCAATCCGACGCACTCCGCAACGCCTGGCCCGAGGGCCACGGCCCGAGCCCCAGGCAGATCACCGTCGGCGACCAGGATCCGGAGTCGGGCTCGCTCTGCGACTCGACCTGGCAGGACGTCATGTCCGACACCGCGCCCAGCCCCCTGCCCCCGCCCCGCGTCTCCCGGGACCTCGCGTACATCCTGTACACGTCGGGGTCGACCGGGAAGCCCAAGGGGGTCATGCTCTCGCATACCAATGCGTTCACGTTCATCGACTGGTGCCTGGACACGCTCGAGCTGAGGCCCGACGACCGCTTCTCGTCGCACGCCCCCTTCCACTTCGACCTCTCCGTCTTCGACCTCTTCGTCGCCTGCGCGGTGGGGGGGACGCTCGTCGTGATCGGAGAGACGCTGGGTCGGGAGCCGGCGCGACTCGGGGCCTTCCTCGCCGAGAGCAAGCTCGACGTCTGGTACTCGGCCCCGTCGATCCTGGCGCTCCTGACGCGTCACGGCGACATTGACCGGCCGGAGTTCACCCCGCCCCGCGTCGTCCTCTTCGCCGGCGAGGTCTTCCCGCTGGCCCCGCTGCGCCTCCTGCGCGAGGCCTGGCCGCAGGCGACCCTCTGGAACCTCTACGGGCCGACCGAGACGAACGTGTGCACGGCGTTTCGGCTCCCCAACGTCATCCCGGACGATCGCGAGGCCCCCTTCCCGATCGGCCCGGCCTGCCCTCCCCTCGAAGGCAAGGTCGTGGACGAGGAAGGCGTGGGCCTCCCCGCCGGCAGCGTGGGCGAGTTGGTGATTGCCGGCCCCGGCGTGATGCAGGGGTACTTCGGCCAGCCCGAGATGACGGCGAAGTCCTTCTTCACCGACGAGGCGGGCGGGCGATGGTATCGCACGGGCGACCTCGTCGTCGATGACGGCACCGGCTGCTATGTCTTCCACGGCAGGCGCGACCGCATGGTCAAGAAGCGTGGCTATCGGATCGAGCTCGGCGAGATCGAGTCGGCCCTCTACCGCCACGACGGCGTGGAGCGGGCCGCCGTGATCGCGAAGTCGGACGACGAAGGGGTCTCGATCGCGGCGTTCGTGGCGATGAAGGCCTCGCAGAAGGGCTCGATCATCGCCATGAAACGGCACTGCACCACATATTTACCCCACTACATGATCCCCGACTCGATCACGTTCGTCCCCGAGCTGCCCACGACCTCGACCGACAAGGTCGATTACCAAGGGCTGAAGCGACTCGTGGCCAAGAATGCCTGAGCCGTACCGACCCGAGGCGGGCCCTCACGCGAGGGCCCGCCTCGGGCCCGACAACCCGACGCGCCCGGCTCGCAGAGGAGACCGACCGCGTCCGATTCGCCGAGGCGCGTCCTACTCCGAGCTTCCCGGCCGCATACCCATCGAAGCGACGCCTGCGGCCAACACCTCGAGATCGCAACGGAGCCGCCGTGAAACTTCGCCACATCCTGAGTTGGAAGACGCTCTTCTACGAACTGGCCCTGCCGGCGCTCCGGCGCCTCGGGCCTCGCCGTTGCGATTCGATCCTCACCCTTCTCGGCCGCGCGAGCCTGCTCTGGCCGGGCAAGCGTCGGGCCTTGATCCAGGCCCTGCGCCGGGCGCGCTGGGTCCTCCGGACCGACTGGGATCCCAAGGCCTTGCGCCCCGAGCTCGCCGCCAACGCTGTGCGGTTCTTGGCGCGCGACTATCCGCTTGATGTGGAAGAGGACGCCGAGGTCTTCTCTCGCTTCGACGTCACCGGGTTTGAGCCTTTGGAGCAAGCCCTGGCCGAGCGCCGGGGGGCGATCCTGGTGGGCTGCCACCTCGGAGCCCATATCTCGGGGGTCCATTGGCTCTATCGTCGCGGGGTGCCCCTGCGCATGCTCGTGCAGCGGCCCCGGCACGTCTCGCACGCCCTCGACCGGCAGTTCGATCGGGACGAGCCGCACCTGCAGTCGTCGTTCTTCCTCCGTCGCGACCTGACGGCGGGCGAGGCGACCGAACGCCTGCTCCGCGCCCGCGCGGCGTTGCGCGACGGCCTGGCCGTCTACCTCGCGGGCGACATCCCCTGGACGGGCCAGAACTCGCGTCCCGGCCGACTCGTCGGCCAGTATCGCAAGTTCCTCTCGGTCTGGACGGACCTCGCCACGATCACGGGCGTGCCCGTCTTCTTCGTCTTCTGCAACCATCTCCCGGGCGGGAGATACGCGCTCCGGATCGACGCCCCGCGCCGGGTGGCGAGCGGGAAAGAATCGGAGGCCGTCACCGAATACCTCGCCAGGCTCGACGCCGAGATCGGGCAACACCCGACCGACGCCGTCGCCCACCTGCTCTGGCCCTGCTACGGCCCGCCGCATCTGGGTTCGAGGGGGGTGGCGACGCGACCGAGCCGCCGCGTCGCCACCATCTCTTGAATATGGGAGAGGTCGAGCCTGGTCGGCCTGATGCGAACGCTCGGGCCGTCCAGATCCTTCAACCGTTGGATCAGCGATCCAGGCTACTCGTCTCGGACGCGAGTTGGGGTATGACGACGTAGGACCCATCGTACTGGGCCCGATCCCACTCGCGCTGGACGTGGCGTATCTCGATGACGACGAGCAGGACCGCCAGGAGAACCGCGAGGGTGGAAATAACGGCGTTGAGATGCCGGATGATCACGACAACCCTCCTCCCGTGGAATTGAACTCAATCCCTGTTCGACCTTACATCAAACTCTAGACGCGCTTTCTGGATCGGGGAAGGTCAAATTTCTGGGAATCTGGATTCGACCGAAGGATGATCTTAGGAGACGGCGACGGCGCACCGGTCCCCTTCGGAGTACATCCCTCCTCGACCCGGGAAGTCTTCCTCGCAACAATCATTCTAGGCTCGAAGTCCAGCCTGCGTGCCCGGAGAGGAACGCCTCAAGGGAGGAGGCATCGCGGCACGAGGGGACATGATTGAGTATCGACAGATGTGCTGACCATCCTCCTCCCCAATCCAAACTTTACTTCACGAGGAGGTGTGGTCGTGGACGATCCGCCAGCCCTCGGGCAGCTTGCGCAAGATCAGTGTGAAGAGGCCCGCGGGCTTCTTGTCGTCGCTCATCGTGAGCTGCCAGCGCCCCCGGGCCAGGGCCGCGTCGGGGCCGAGGATGACAACGTCCACCTCCTTGAAGGCGAGCTTGCCCATCTCGCGCCCCTCGGCCTGGTAGGTACGTTGATATCGTGATCGCAGGGCCTCGAAACCTTCGAACCGGTTCGGCCCCGACTGGAAGACGACCTTGGGGTCGTCCCAGTAACCCTTGAGGAATCCATCCAGGTCCTTGCCGTTCCAGTCCTCGACCTGGGTGTCGAGCAGCTCGCGGATCGCGTTGGCCTCGGCCTTGGCCTTATCCGTCTCCCCGAAGCCAGGCCGTAACGAGCCGAGGGCGAGCAGGCCGACCAACGCCGCGGGGATGAACCATCGCTTGGACATAGCAAAATCACCCGTTTCGAGGATATGTGGCCGCGATCGGCCCGCCGCCCCGCGATGATCGTCCCGACGAAGTGAATGGCCGAGTGAGCTCGACGCAGGATGTTGAGACCCGGTCTCAGGCCCGAACGGGCCGCCGAGGGAGCGGAACTCCCTCGACCGGGGCCAACAGGGTAAACGTCGGCGATTCTTCTTCGTGACACGAGGACTTTAGCTCACGTTCGCGGCGAAAACCGGCCGATTCAAAAGTCATGCGTCGACACGTCAAATCCCAATGCCCCAAGCTTCCGATCGATCAAGCCTTGCGAGTGGCGGAATCCGCCTGCTCGTAGGCCAGCCTCCATCCCGGAGTGGTCAGCGGCGCCTGACCGGGAGGATGCGGCTCGACGAGCTTCCCGTAAAGCTCCGGCCTGCGGGCGCGGAGGTAGCGACGGCCAGGGGCATTCTCGAAGGCCTCGGCCGTCAGCAGTCCGACGACCACATCGTCATCGAGCGCCGAGCACTCTACCAGCACGTCGCCGTTCGGGTCGATGATCCGCGAGAGCCCCGGCTTGATCGTGTCGTAGTCGCGCCCGATGTTGTTGGCGAAGACGGCGAAGATCCCGTTCTCCCAGGCCCTGGCGGGGAGCCAACGCATCAGCCATCCCTTCCCCTTGGGCCCTTCGAACTCGAGCCGGATTCTGGCCGGGTCGCGATGCCGGTTCTCCCAGAGCTTCTCGTCCACGAGCCCTCGGCCCGGCATGGGCGAGGGCGTGCAGCCGGTCACGTGCGGCATCACGATGACCTCGGCCCCGAGCAGGGTCGTCGCGCGGACGTTCTCCGGCAGGTTGTTGTCGTAGCAGATCAGGACGCCGACCTTCACGCCCCGGATGTCGACGACCTGCGGCCCCCTGCCCGGCGTCAGGTGCGGGCTGATGAATGGGTGGAGCTTGTGATGCCTGGCCAGGAACCCCTCGGGCCCGACGGTGACGTAGCTCTTGTAGAGCCGCCCGTCCTCCTCGCGCTCGATCAAGCCGGCCATGACGACCACGTTGCTCTCTTGCGCGATCTCGTGAAGCATCCGCGTCGAGGGCCCGTCCGGCACCGGCTCGGCCACGGCCTCCAGGCCTTCTCGATCCAGGGTTTGCAGATACGTATATGACGTGATGCTACACTCGTGGAAGCAGACGATCTCGGCCGAGGCCTGCGCGGCGCGTCGGGTCAACTCGCGGATCCGCCCGAGGTTGTATTCCTTGTCGCCGTCGCGGTGCTCGAACTGGGCCGTCGCAATGCGGATGTCGCGCATGAGGGTCCTCGTCTCCTTTCGCGGGCCTTCCTCTTCGGAATTTCGGCCCCAGATCATCGGCTGTCGGTCGCCTCGGCTCAATGGCCTCGATGCAGTGCGTCGATTGCGGCATGGAGCTCGTCGACGCGTTCGCAAACGTAGTCGGCCCCCGCCTGCCGCAGGCGATCGGGCTGGAACGCGGCCCAGAGCACCGCGGCGGTCTTCGCCCCCGCGTCGCGCCCGGCCCGCACGTCGGCCGTGGAGTCGCCGGCGAAGAGGATGCGATCGACGCGGACCCCGAGCTTCTCGGCCGCCTGATGCACCCCCTCGGGGTCGGGCTTGGGTCGGCTCACGTCGTCGCTCGAGACGAGCAGGTCGACCCGGTCCCGGAGCCCGAGCTCCACGAGCGTGAGCTGGGCTGAGCGTCGCCCTTTCCCCGTGAAGACGCCGACGCGCCAGCCGAGCGACCGCGCGTGATCGACGAGTTCGGAAATCCCCTCGACCACCCTGACGTGCCGGCCGAGTTCCTGCTCATAGTAGGAGTGGAACCGCTCCTCCGCCTCGTCGAGTTCGAGCCCGGGGACCATCGCCGCGATGCAGTCTCGCTCCGAAGGCCCGAAGGTCGCCTCGACCTCGGCATCGCTCGGCAACCGCTCCACCCAGGGGGCGACGGCGTGGCGATACGCGTTGAAGATGTGCGGCAGCGTGTCGGCGATCGTACCGTCCAGGTCGAGCAAGAGTGCCCTTGCATTTTCGTCGCGATCCATCGATTCTCCCTTCCGGCTGGATCTCTCGTTGCTTAACGCTTTCCCGGAATCGCAACGAGGTCCCTCACGGGGGCGAGATTGTCACCTTGCCGAGCCTTTCCAGAGGAACTCCATAGATCCATTTGCCTATTTGACCTCCACCTGTAATCCCTGAAAGCAAAGAGACACCACTGGAGAGCGACCCAGATTTGAACGGCTTTCCATCGCGATCGGTGTAGGCGATGTTCCAGGCCTGTCTCGCGGAGACCCCCTGGACTTCGAGTGATACAGAGAGTTTCGAGGCCGCCTCCTCGGGCTGAATGGGTTTGAAAACGACCCCTCCACTCGTCACTGGGCCGAAGACATCCCCTCGACGCGTTCGGAGAATGACGCGGATGGGGTCCAACTCCGGGAATTCCGTCTCGACGTCCTTGCCATCGACCGCGATGCTGACCGACGGCGGCGGGCCGAACAGACGAGGCTTCACGCTCGGGAGCCATACGTTATCAAAGAAGAAGGTGTGCCGGCCGCCGAAAGGTCGGAGCTCGAAGTGATCGATCCTGGATACGCCGAGGTTGAAAGCGATGACCTCCGTCGAATTCGCCGCCTTGAAGTCGACGAAGTGTGGGAGTTCCGCGAAGACCCGCTCCCCTCGAGTCCCAACGGCGAAGATTTCATACTGGCCATCGATCCAGTTGCCTTCCCAGTGGACGACAATCGAGCATGAGCGAGTCGGATCGAGTTCTGATTGTCGCCAGCGAAATTGGGGTGACTTCTCGCCGGGGACATCGACCCTGGTGTAGTTCGCTGCGCCTTGGTGGACCTCGGTGATTGACACCGTTCCCTCGGCGAACCGGGCCGAGGCTCCCGCCTCCGGCTTGAGTCGCACGACCCGCTCTCCCTGCTCATGGTGGCTCGCTCGAAACCAGACGTCGACCGAAGGCGGAAGCGCATCGCCCATGCCCAGAAGCTGGACGGTCAGGGGCGAGGACATTCGATAGCCGTACCGCCGCCCGCCGAGATTCGTGAGTAGCTTTCGGGACGCGTGATCGAAAACGCGGAGCTCGATCACTTCCATCTCAGACGAGGGGAGGCTCAGGGCGACCTCGGCCATGTCGAGCCAGGAGGCTTTCGCCTTCATGTTCGGGTCGGCCTTGAACTTGGGGCTCTTCAAAGGAAGCCCCCTCCCGTCCTCGAACTTGAGACTCCCGTCGGGAGAATTCCGGACCACTCCCGCGACTGACAACGTATCCGAGCCGAGCCACAAGGCCATATTGCGCGACATCCGCGCCTTCTCGTAAAGCTTGCTGTCTCCGATGGAAGGTAAGGACGCGCCGGATTTGTCCAGAAAGCCCCGCAGTCCCGAGAGGAGTATCCCGAACACCGCCACGATCAGCATCATGGTGGCCATCGTCAGCCGGCGTATCTTCACGGGGCACCTCCTGCCGTTTCATTAATTAACAGATATTTTCTTCATCAAATCTAGAAATTCGCACTCTCAAGACGTCCTGGGTTCAACCCGGCTTCGACCCTCCGAAGAAGTAGGAGCGGATCCGGGCGTCGAGCCGCTTGGGGCGGCCGGACTTGGCATCGATTGCGCACCATATGGTGCGGGACCTGGCCAGGAGTTCGCCGTCCTTCTCGCGGCGGATCTCGCAGAGCCGCTCGGTGGTCGCGGCGGTGATCTCGCCGAGCCAGGTGGTGGCGATCAGGGCGTCGCCGGCGAAGGCTGGCTTCTTGTAGTCGATCTCGTGGCGGACGACGACCCATGAGAGGTTCGCCACGACCTCGGGCTCGACGACGGCCGTCCAGTGGGCCACGGCCGCGTCCTGCACCCAGCGCAGGTAGACGACGTTGTTCGCGTGCCCGTTGTTGTCGATGTCCCGATCCTTGACCGCGATGGGATGATCGAACCGATTCGCTTGCGGTTCCGCTTCCGCTGGCACGTCCGTTGGGTTCATCGTAGGCCCAGGCAATCCCTTGTCGCGCGGTTCTCGCGTCCGGCCGCCAACCGCCTCGGCCCGATCGTAACACATCGCGAAAACCAACGTCGAATGCGTCAATCCTCGCGAACATGGATCGCGCCGCATCGCCATTCCTGCAAAACAGGGGACCGGATATGATCCGCGGCCGACCTGGCTCATATCCACCTCGGCACAGGCGGACCACGTCGAAATACGAGCCGGCCAGGTAAAGGCTCAAGAGATTTCCTCGTTTTGCCGACAATCCGAAGCCGAACTAGGAAGGGTACGCGCGGCCGATGTTCGAAGGCCTCGCACGGTCTGGGGGCGTGTCGAGGGCTCAATGCTCCGCCTTAGGGTGACTGCGGCCACAATGATGTTGCTGACGACCCTGGCGCGCGGGGACGAGCCCGCGAGCGCGCCAACGCCCCCGCCCTCGCAGGAGGAACGGCTCCGCAAGCTCGAGAAGATCATCGGCGACCTCTCCAAGAGCGAAGCCGAGGCCAAGGCGGAGGCCGTCCGCGTCCGCCAGGAGTCGGACAAGCGTTACCGCGAGCTCGAGCAGAAATACGACGCGATCAAGGAACGGCTGGAACGAGTCGAGGCCGAGCCGGGATCCGGGCATGAGCCGCATACGACCTCCGGCCGCGAGTCGCCCGAGAGTGCCCCGCCGCCGCCGGGTGCGACCCTGGCTCGGCCCGAAGAAACGGAGGAGCCGCACGAACCCCAGGGGACCCCGCTCCGCGCACGCCTCGAAGAGGGTTTCGCCCTCGAATCGGAGAACGAGGAATACATCCTCCGAATGCGCGTGCTCGACCAGACCGACTTCAAGGACTTCATCCCCAACAACCAGAGCCCGGCCCGCAGCGGCCTCTACATCCCCCGCGTCCGCTTCTACTTCGAAGGCCGCCTGACGCGCCTCTTCGAGTATGAGGTGTCACTGCAACGCAGCGTCGACGGCCAGTGGGACCTGCTCGACGGCAACGTGAACGCCCACATCAGCGAGCCGTTCCAGATCCAGTTCGGCCGGATGCTGACGCCTTACAGCTACGATTGGTACGACCACCTCGAGCAGTATTTCATCACCCCCGAACGCGGGCTCTTCCCGCTGAACTTCGGCCTGGCGCGGCAGGCGGGACTGCTCGCCCACGGGTTCCTCTCCGAGAAGCGGCTGCAGTACGCCGTCGGCGGGTACGACGGGCACCTCGTCGGCCTGGCGGATAACAACAACACGCGGGATGTCGCCGGCTACTTCAACTGGAAGCCCTTCCTCATCTCGGAGGATCGGCCGGGGCTCCGGCACCTGAACCTCGGGGCCTCGATCTTCGGCGGGCTCCAGGTCGCTCCCCAGGCCCCCTTGCCCTTGCGGACCTCGCTCCAGACGTCGGAGAACGACGAGGGGGCCCAGTCGGCGACATCGACCTTCCTGCGGTTCAATGACGACGTCTTCTATCTCGGCAATCGTTTCGGCGCCGCGGCTCACCTGGCCTGGTATGTGGGCGGCCTCTCGGTGGAAACCGAGTATCAGTACGGCCGTTTCGACCTCGCCCGCAAGCTGGTCGAGGGGCATTCGCAGCTCCCGGTCAACGGCTTCCACACCACGGCCGGCTACTTCCTGACCGGCGAGAAGGTCGAAAGCCGCACCGCTGTCCAGCCCCTCCGCCCCTTCGACCCGACGAGGAACCAGTGGGGGCCGGGCGCCATCGAACTGTTCGCCCGCTACAGCCAGCTCAACCTCGGCAAATCCGTCTTCGAAGACGGCCTGGCCGACCCGCTCAAGTGGTCGGCCAATGCCTACATGACCGACATCGGGTTCAACTGGTACCTGACCCAGTACATCAAGCTCTACATCGACTGGCAGCACACCACGTACGGCAAGCCGATCCTGCTGAACCCGAACTCGGGGCTCTACGGCCGCTTCAACGACCTCCTCTGGATCCGAGCCCAACTCTACTTCTGACCCGCCTCGCCCCCGGCGTCTGGCGTTGCATTTCCACACGTCAGCCCCCCATCATTGAGATGGTAATCCTCTCTCGTTCGATAAGAGCCACAATTCGACGCCTTGACGTTTTTCGACGATCCGTCAATAATAGGACCGTTATGGGCACTTCTCTTCGAAAGCAGCGCGAGGTTCGTCAGCGAGAGCTGACGTTGCTCGAGGTCGCTCGCCGGATGCTGATCGAGCAGGGCTATGCGGGCCTGAATATGGATCGTCTTGCGGAGGCGACCGAGTATTCGAAGGGGACGGTCTATCAGCACTTCTCGACCAAGGAAGACCTCGTGACGGCGCTGGCGATCCAGAGCCTCGAGCAGCGATATGCCCTCTTCCAGAAGGCCCTCGCGTTCGAGGGGAACCCTCGCGAGCGGATGATCGGGATCGGCCTGGCCGACGAGCTGTTCGTCCGGCTGCACCCGCACTACGCCCGCTCCGAGCTGATCATCAAGATGGCGGACCTGGAAGAGCGCGCCTCGGACGAGCGCCGGGCCACGCTCAACGGCGTGGAGTGGTGCTGCTTCACCGAGATCGGCAAGGTGGTCCAGGAGGCCGTCGACGCCGACGACCTGCCCCTCCCCCCGGGCTGGACGCCCAGCGAGGTCATCTTCACCCTGCTGGCCATGTCGATCGGGACCCATAACGTGTCGCTCAACTATCGCCCGCTCTTGCAGAAGACCGGGGTCACGTCCCCGCTCGAGACGCTCCGCGAGGCCATCCCGACGTTCCTCGACGGCCTCGGTTGGAAGCCGCTCCGCTCGGAGTGGGACTACGCCAACACGTACCGACGGCTCTCTCAGGAGATCTTCGCCGATGAATGGAAACGCGCCGGGCTCGGATAGCGGGCCTCGCTTTTTTTTGGGCCGTTTCTTGACGAAGTGTCGAAAACCGGCGCAGGGTTTGGCTGCGTTCGGGTTTATGGTCGTCGTCGCCTTGGTGGGGCGTCAGCAGGCGGCCCTGCTGGCGAAGTCACACAAGATCCAGCCCGATGATCCGCCGCCGGTGTCGGTCCGGGTGGTCTCGCTGAAGGAAGAGGTTGTGGAGTCCGGGGCGCACTACAGCGCCATCGTGAAGGAGCTGCGCAAGGTCGAGCTCTCCTTCCGGGTCTCGGGCAACCTCGAATACCTCCGGCAGGTCGAAGGGCCCGGCAAGAAGCTGCGGGATGTGCATGAGGGGGACCACTTCCCGCAGGGGACCGTCCTCGCGAAGCTCGACCCGGCCGACTACCGCCGAGAGCAAGGGGTGGCTTCCGAACGCCTGGCCGCGGCCACGGCGAGGCAGGCTCAGGCCGAGGCCGACATGGAGCTGGCGAAGGTCGATCACCATCGGACCGAGGCGCTCGTGCGTCGCGGCTCCGCGACCAACTCGGAGCTCGACTCGTCGCGGGCCAAGCTCCGCAACACGACCGCCGCCGCCGAGGCCGCCAAGCGCGAGGTCGAGTCGGCCCGCATCAGCCTCCAGCAGGCCGAGGCAAACCTCGGCTACTGCACGATCAAGGTCCCGTTCCCCGAAGGGACCGTGGCCTCTCGCTTCGTCGAGAACTACGAGCGGGTCGCGGCCAACCAGCGGGCCTTCCTGCTCCTGGATCTCTCCAGCGTCTCGATCGCCCTCGGCGTCCCCGACACCCTCGTCGGCCGCCTCGCCATCGGGCAGACCGTCGACGTGACGACCGACGCCCTGCCCAGCGAGCGGTTCGCCGGGGTCATCCACAAGATCGGATCCACGGCCGACCCCCAGACTCGCACCTATCTCGTCGAGATCCGGATCGACAAGCCTCGCGGTTTGCGTCCCGGGATGGTCGCCAGCGCCCACTTCCGCCGCGAGACGAAGGCCCACCTCATCCCCCTGACCGCCGTCGCGCCAGGGACCTCCGAGCGCGACTACGCCGTATTCCGGGTCGAGGACGACGGCAAGAAGCAGGTCGTGCGCCGGGTCCCGATCGAGTTCGACGACGTGCTGGATAACCGGGTCGTCGTCAGGCTGGATTCGGGCTCGCGAGGCCTCAAGCCGGGCGAGCCGATCGTCGCGACGGGCGTGCATCGGCTCAGCGACGGCCAGGCCATCCACATCATCAAGTAATTCACCCGAACCAGGGACCTTCTTCCGAACGATTGGTCACGCCGGCCCGGGATGGGCGGAGTAGGACGCGGCAAGATCATGACCACTTCGCAGTATTTCGTGTACAAGCGGCCGATCGCCTGGACGCTGCTGATCTTCACCTGCCTCTGGGGCACCTATGCCTACATGGCGATGCCCCAGCGCCAGGATCCGCAGATCCAGATCCGCAGCGGCGTCGTCCTGACCACGTACCCGGGGGCCGGGGCGGTCGAGGTCGAGCAGGAGGTCTCACGCAAGGTCGAGAAGAAGCTGGCCGAGAATCCGGCCGTCGAGCACGTCCGTTCGATCAGCCGACAGAACCTCTCGGTCGTCTTCGTCGACCTCTACGACACGACCAGGAATGCCGAGGCGATCTGGCAGGACCTCGACAACAAGCTCGCCGCGATGACGGACCTGCCGCAGGTGGGGGGCCAGCCGCTCCGCCCTCGGCTCGACAAGGACTTCGGCGACACCGTCGCCGTCATGCTCACGATCAGCAGCCCCCCCATCTCCGACCAGGACATCGAGCAGCGGGCCGACGTCATCAGCCGCCGGCTCGTCAAGGAGCGGGCCGAGCGCCCCGAGGCCCTGAGGTCTCGCAGGTATAGTGGCGTGCTCGTCCACCCCTCGACGGTGGACCGCGCCCTGGTTGAGCGCCTGGGCCGGCTCCTGCTCCAGCATCTCACCGAGGCCGGCCTCGCCGAGGACGGGCGTTACGTCGGCCTCCTCGGCGCGGGGGTCGTCGACTTCCGCCTGCCCGAGGGCCGCGACGAAGCGAAACTGCTCGCGAAAACCGAGCAATGGTCGCAGGAGAACATCGGGTCGGGCCTGGGCCACCCGGATATCTGGCCGGGGGTCATCGTCCAGGATCCGAACACCCTCGCCAGGGTGCTCAAGACCCGATGCCAGGCCGAGCCGGGGGGGATCGCCCGCTACTCCTATGAGGAGTTGCACAAATTCGCCGACCTGATCCAGGACCGGCTCCGGCAGTCTCCCAAGGTGGGCAAGATCGAGCAGCTCGGCGTCATCGATGAAGCGATCTATCTTTACTTCAGCAATCGTCGGCTCGCGCCGTTCGGCCTCGACCCGACGTCCCTCGGCATGCGGCTCGCCCAGCGCAACATCAACCAGCCTGGCGGGACGGTCGAGCTCCCGCGGCAGAGCCTGGTCGTCAAGCCCAGCGGCAAGTTCCAGGGCGAGGCCGAGATGGGCAACATCGTCGTGGACACGAGGGACGGCGTCCCGCTCTACCTCAAGGATCTCGTCGAGGTCGTCCGCGGCTACGAAGATCCGCCCCGCGTCTTGAACTTCCGATCCCGAAAGTTCGCCGCCGGGCAGGCTCCCACGGTCCTGCAAGCGGGATTGGCTCCCACGGATCAGGCTTCGCATGAAGCGAAGGAAACGGGACACGCCGAGGCCAAATCGGCCAAGGAGGTCTGGACCACCCGTGCGGTGACGCTCGCCGTGCGGCAGGTCAAGGGGACGCAGATCGCCGACTTCGACCGCGACCTCAACACGACCCTGGCCTCGCTCAAAGGCGCCCTGCCCGAGGATCTCACCGTCGAGAGGACCAGCGACGAGCCCGAGCGCGTCGCCCGTAAGATCGACCAGTTCAAGGACTGCTTGCTTGAAGCGGTCTTGATCGTCGTCGCCGTGGCGCTCGTCTTCATGGAGTGGCGGTCCGCCCTGCTCGTTGCGATCTCGATCCCGATCACCCTGGCGATGACCCTGGGATTCTGCCACATGCTGGGGGTCGACATGCAGCAGGTGTCGATCGCCGCCCTGATCATCGCGCTCGGCCTCCTCGTCGATGACCCGGTGGTGGCGGGCGACGCGATCAACCGCGAGATGGCCCACGGCGTGCGACGGGACGTCGCGGCCTGGCTCGGGCCGCAGAAGCTCTCGAGGGCGATCCTTTATGCGACGATCACGAACTGCGTGGCCTTCCTCCCCTTGCTGCTCGTCAGCGGGGCGGTCGGCGAGTTCATCTGGTCCTTGCCGGTGGTCGTCACGAGTTCTTTGGTGGCCAGCCGCATCGTCTCGATGACCTTCATCCCCCTGCTCGGCTATTACATGCTGAGGGGCCAGCACGGGTTCGAGGCGGGCCTGGCCGACGGCGGCAAGGGGTCGCGGTTCGCTCGCATCTACAATGGTTTCTCCGAATTCTGCATGGATCACAAGTGGGCCTCGCTGGCCGCATGCCTGGTGGTCATGGGGGCGGCCTTCAGCCTGCTCCCGCTGCTCGGCACCAACTTCTTCCCCAAGGATCTGCATACGGCCTTCACCGTGAACCTGTTCCTCCCCGAGGGCACGTCGATCCGCGAGACCAAGGGGGAGGCCATGCGGGCCATCGAGCAGATCGAGGCCCTCGTGGGCGACGACGTCGAGGCATACACCACCTTCGTCGGCGCGGGGGGTCCGCGGTTCTGGCTCTCCATCGTGCCCGAGCAGCCGTCCTCGAACTATGCCCAGGTCATGGTCCACACGCGGGACGTCTATCAAACCGAGGTCCTGGCCGACCGGCTCAAACGCGAGTTGCCCCCGCGGCTCTCGGTAGCCCGGGTCCACGTCCAGCAGCTCGAATCAGGCCCGCCCATCGGGATTCCGGTCCAGGTCCGCGTCCAGGGCCCCGACCTCGCCACGGCGCGTCGGCTCGGCGAGCAGATCAAAGGGTACATGCGTGAGTTCCCCGGCACGGAGAACATCCAGGACGACTGGGATCCCGAGTATCTGCAGATCGGCATCCGGGTCGACTCCGACCGCGCGAACGTCGCCGGGGTCTCGCACCAGGACGTCGCCGCCGTGACCAGCTCGGGGCTCACGGGACTCGTCACCACCTACCTCCGCGAGCGTGACCGCCTGATCCCGGTCATGCTCCGCCTCCGCCCCGACGAACGCGGGCGGATGGAAGACATGAAGACGATGAACATCTTCGGCTCGGGGGGAGGCCGGGTCCCCCTGAATCAGATCGCCGCCTTCCAGACCGAGCGCGTCGCCCCCAAGATCAGCCGCCGCGACCACGAGCGCTGCCTGACGGTGAAGTGCGACGTGGTGCGCGGGGTGCTCGCGAGTAAGGTCGTTGAGGACCTCGACGTGAAGCTCCGAGAGGCCTCGAAGTCGTGGCCGGCGGGCTACCACTACGCGTTCGGCGGCGAGAAGGAGGAGCAGGAGAAGGGCTTCGGCTCGATGTCGGTCGCGATGATCGCCTCGGTGCTGGCGATCTACCTCGCGCTCGTCCTCCAGTTCAACAGCCTGACCAAGCCGCTGGTCGTCTTCGCGGCGGTCCCGTTCGGCATGGTCGGCGGGCTGATGGGCCTGATCCTGTTCAACGTCCCGCTCGGCTTCTTCGCGTTGCTGGGGCTCTCATCATTGGCGGGGGTCATCATCAGCCACGTCATCGTCCTCTTCGAGTACATCGAGGAGGCCCACGAGCGTGGCGAGACCTTACATCGCGCCGTCATCGACGCGGCCCTGGTCCGGCTCCGGCCGGTGCTCGTGACCGTGCTCGCCACCGTCGGCGGCCTGATCCCTCTTGTCTACAAGGGGGGACCTCTCTGGGAGCCGCTCTGCTACGTGCAGATCATGGGCTTGCTCGTCGCCACGCTCGTGACCAAGGTCGTCGTGCCGGTCCTCTACGTCCTCTTCGTCGAGGACTTCAAGCTGATCAAGTGGTCCAAGCCGGGCGAGCACACCGAAGAGGGTCCGCCCGCCGAGTACGTCTCGCATGGCCACGGCGTCGTGACCCACCCGCCCCACATCCGCCCCTCCGCCGAGCCCGCCCTCGGTTGACGCCAAGGCTTTGAGGCGACCCTCGACATGAACCGGCCCGCCGGCCTGCCCCCTGGAGCAAGCCGGCGGGCTGTCTCTTTTCTCCGAGGGTGCCGGTCGTCGAATCCGTCACTCGCGAGCGATGCTGGCTCGACCTCGCGTCATCGCAGGCTCACCTCAACACCACTGCATGCACCCAGCGTTACTTCATCCTTGAAAGCTTCGCCAACCTCGCTGTCTTAACGCCTACCCCTTCGACGCGAATTGCCCATGAACCCACGTTAACCTGGATTCTCACACGCTTCGAGAAATCGGGCGGATTCGACTTTATCCCCGGATGACCCGAGCCTAAAGTATTCGCGTCCGGGTCGGATCCAGGACTCGCCGGAGGTACGCTCACCCTCGAGCGTCGACCGGAGCCCTCACGGAACAAGGATGTTCAACTCATGCTCCTACCACTGCTGACGATCGGCCTGGGCCTCTCCCTCGTGGTCACGCTCGCCGGTGCCCTCTCGCCCCTGCGATCCTTGCTGACCCCCGGCCACCACTGCCCGAAGTGCGGCAACGACTCCTCCTTGAAGCGTGTCTCGCGCCGCAGTTGGGAACGCTTCGTCGGCATGCTGGTCGCGAGCCGACGCTACCGCTGCCTCGCCTGCCGCTGGGACGGCCTCCTCCGCGAGGGTGCCCTGCAGCCCACGCCGGCGACGACCGCGACGACTGCGTCGCCCATGGAAGTCTAATCCTGGGGCGGCTCGATCTGCCTCTGGCGGACTCAACGCCCGCCATCAGTGATATTCGAGTTCGAGCCAGGCCGACGGCTGCGACCCGGGCCGCAGTGTGTTCCGATCTCCGAAGATGAAGAGTCGCCCCGCATCGGCCAAAGAAAGGCCGATTCGCGGGTCGTGATCGATTTGGAGCAATAGGCTCCAGTACTTCAGTCCCTGTGCGAAACGCGATGGCGCGATGCCTGCCTCGTCGAGTTGGTGCCCTGCCCTGACGATCTCGGTATAGTCGCGAACGAAAACGTCCTCGGCGACTCCAGCTTCCTTCAGCGCTTCGACGGTCTCGGGGTATCGCAAATACTCGCCCGATTCGAAATGGCCGCACGCGAAGGAATTGAAGTATTGAATCCGATCGGGCATTCCGCCGATCCGGTGCATTTGGGCTTTGCGTGGGGGTCGGGTCGTTGCCCTGACCCACATAGATTGATACCGAGCCTTGTCGGGACCATGGGAGGCGACGCGACGAGTTCGGCCCTCATCGAAGAGGATCGCCCAATGCCTGCGATCCGAAGCGGGAAGACTTGAAGCCAAATCATCTTCGTTGTAGAAGATCGAGAGCACGCCTTCCCTCGGGAAGTCCCTGGGCCAGTGCTTGCCTGATGCGGCCGAGAGTTCGCCGAAATCAAACTGGCCAAGGAATGGCAGCGGGCCACCCTCCCCTTGAGGCCACTCGGCGACAAACTCGGGGTCGCCACCCAACCTCGATACCTTCGGCGTAGTCGTCGCCACGAGCGAAATGCCCTCGTCCTGCGGCACGAGGGCATCCAACCCGGACCAATCGAACATTGGCTCCTGGGTAAACGGGTTGATGACCTTACCTATAAACATCTTCGAGCCTCGTCTGGCTTATCATGACGGCGAAGGAGGGGACGTGAGCCTCCAGAGGTCGTAATCCCGCTCCTCCTGCTGGATAAGTTAGAATTCCGCCGCCATCTTTCTCGCCTCCTCCTGGCCACACGCGAGATTCTCTTCCCGCTTCTCCTTCGCCGGCCACGAAGTACCTTCCACCACCAGCGAACGAACCTCCTGAACCCCGACGAACTTCAGCCAGAATTCGATGTAGGCCTTCTGATGGTCAAAGAGGGAAGCGGCCGTCGGGGTGTTCTCCGCGTAGGTCCCGCCTCGGGCATAGACGACAAAGGCGCGAGGTGTTGTCAAGAGAGGGCCGTAGGCCTTGCCGTCGAAGGTGAAGAGCATATTGCGCTGGCTGGCCAGGTCGATCAACTGCTTGAGCTTGTACGGGTAGGCGAAGTTCCACAAGGGCACGCCGAGCACGATGCGATCAGCCTGCTGGAAGCGGGCCGCCAGCCTCTGGATTTTCTCCCAGACGGCGGCCTCGGCCGGGTCCATCGGCTCCTTATTGATGCCCTTGTATTTCGCGCCGATCGCTTCGGCATCGAATTCCGGCAGGTTCTCTTCCCAGACGTTGAGCGTGTCGATCGTCGCATCGGGGTGCGATGCCCGGTAAGCCTCCAGGAAGGCATCGGTCACGGCGATGGACGCGGACTTCGCACCGCGGGGAGAGCTCTGAATGTTGAGTAGGATCATGTTATGGAGAGGGGCAACCCTGAATGGAGAATGCTCCCGAACCCGATACGCCGTCGTGGGCGGCTCATCGGATCGGGAGCAGGCGAGGTTTGACTCAACTACGGGGGAGGCGAGTTCAAGGCTCAGAGGACCGGATGGGGGTTCCGCTCCTTGAAGCCGTACTGGTGCCAGTAGGGATAGGGGGCGGGGCGGGCGCTGGCGGCGTCGAGCTTGGCGACTTGCTCGGCGGTCAGGTTCCAGCCGACGGCGCCGAGGTTCTGGCGGAGTTGCTCCTCGTTGCGGGCGCCGATGACGATGGTGGAGACCGTCGGGCGCTGGAGGAGCCAGTTCAGGGCGACCTGCGGAACTGTCTTGCCCGTCTCCTTGGCCACATCGTCGAGGGCGTCGACGACGTCGTAGAGGTACTCCTGGTCGACCTGCGGGCCGATGTCGGTGACCATCTTGTTCTGGAGGCGGCTGACTTCAGGCAGAGGCTGGCCGCGGCGGATCTTGCCGGTGAGACGGCCCCAGCCGAGCGGGCTCCAGACCACGGCGCCGACCTTCTGGTCGAGGCCCAAAGGCATCAGCTCCCATTCGTAGTCGCGGCCGACGAGGGAGTAATACGCCTGGTGGGCGACGTAGCGGGCCAGGCCGTATTTCTCGGAGACGGCCAGGGACTTCATCAGATGCCAGCCCGAGAAGTTCGAGCAACCGATGTAGCGGATCTTGCCGGCCCGCACCAGGTCGTCGAGCGTCCCCACCGCCTCCTCGATCGGGGTGATCGCGTCGAAGCCGTGGAGCTGGTACAGGTCGATGTAGTCGGTGCCGAGCCGCTTGAGGCTGTCATCGACCGTCTTGATCAAGTGATGACGCGACGATCCCAGGTTGTTGGCGCCGGGGCCGAAGCGGAAGGTCCCCTTGGTCGAGATCAGGACCTGGTCGCGCCTCCCCTTGATGGCCTGGCCCAGGATCTCCTCGGCCATGCCCGCCGAGTAGACGTCGGCCGAGTCGAACATCGTGAGGCCGGCCTCGAGGCAGATGTCCACCAGGCGCGAGGCCTCGGCGACATCGCTCGCCCCCCAGGCCTTGAAGAAGTCATTGCCGCCTCCGAATGTGCCGGTCCCCAGGCTCAGGACCGGAACCATGAACCCTGATCCGCCGAGCTGTCGATATTCCATCGCGATGAATCCTCAATTGCGTTGATGCCCGTATCTACATCCCGGCGTCGAGCCCGTCAGGCGCTCTGGACCGTCGACGACAGGAAGGGGTAATCGGTGTAGCCTACCGGCCCGGTCGGCGAGTAGAAAGTCTCCGGGTTCGGCTCGTTCAGGGGGGCGTCGAGGGCGAGCCGGCGCGGCAAGTCCGGGTTGGCGATGAAGAGCTTGCCGAATGCCACGGCGTCGGCCTCGCCGGCCTCGATGGCCGCCTCGGCGGTCTCCCTGGTGAACTTCTCGTTGGCGATGTAGACGCCGCCGAAGGCCGCCTTCAGCCTCGGCCCGAGCCGATCCGCGCCCAGCGCCTCGCGGGCACAGATGAAGGCGATCTTGCGCTTGCCGAGTTCCCTGGCCACGTAGGTGAAGGTCGAGGCCAGGTCGGAATCCCCCATCCAGTGGGCGTCGGCCCGGGGCGCCAGGTGCATGCCGACGCGCTGGGGTCCCCAGACGGAGACGACGGCGTCGGTCACCTCGAGCATGAGCCGGGCCCGGTTCTCGATCGGGCCGCCGTAGGCGTCGTCGCGATGGTTCGTGCTGTCCTGGAGGAACTGGTCGAGCAGGTAGCCGTTGGCGCCATGGATCTCGACGCCGTCGAAGCCGGCCGCCTTGGCGTTCTCGGCGCCGAGGCGATAGGCCTCGATCACCTCGGGGAGTTCGTCGAGCATCAGGGCGCGGGGGACGACGAACGGGCGCTGGGGCCGCAGGAGGCTCGGGTGGCCGTCGGGCGCGATCGCGCTCGGGGCCACCGGCTGCTGGCCTTCGAGGTAGTGGGGGTCGGAGATCCGGCCGACGTGCCAGAGTTGCAGATAGATCCGGCCGTTCGCGGCGTGGACGGCCCCCGTCACCTTCTTCCAGCCCTCGACCTGCGCCTGCGACCAGATGCCGGGCGTGTCGGGATAGCCGACCCCCATCGGAGACACGGAGGTCGCCTCCGAGAGGATCAGGCCGGCCGAGGAGCGCTGGGCGTAATACTCGGCCATCAGGGCGTTAGGCACCCGGCCTGCGCTCGACCGGCAGCGGGTCAGCGGCGCCATGATCACGCGGTTGGGAAGCTGCAAGTCGCCGAGGACCAACGGGTCGAAGAGCCTGGACATGATCGACACCTGCCTCATGAAAGAACCCGAACCTCAGTTGCTACATCCTGCGAGGGAGGGTCGTCGCCGCTCTCGACGTCGAGCGGCACCCATCACCGTCGCCCTCTCTGATTTTCCGAAGGAGCCGGCCGCCGGGCCCTGATCCCGATCGCGCCGGCGTCGTCGAGCCCCGGGGAGTCGAGGACGCCGGGAGCCTGCTATCGGCCAACTCGCCACTCAGGGGCGTCTGGCCTCCCCGGTCCGCCACGCTTCGTCGCGAAGGAGCCGTCCCTGCGACCTCGCCGCAGTCGTCTCGCGGAGGTGAATCTCCGCGACTCGAAATCTTCCCGAAGAGTGTGGGGCTTGCCGCCCCGCTCGGCGGAATCTTAGGTAGTTCACAATTCAAGAACAAGGGAACTATACAAAGTTCTCGTCATCCGGTTGTAACGGGCATGCGGGCGAGGGCCGTCGAAAACCCCGTGAAAAGGGAGGGGTTTTCCGTTATGATGAGATGTAAAGGGGGAGCCGGGTCCACTCCTCCTCGGCCAGAGTCCGTTTCACGTCGCACCCGCAAGAGATCGCGGGCGGTCCCCGACGAGGATCAGGGTTTCACGCTCCCTTTCCGTCATCAACATGGCATCCAGACCGCTCTTCCATCCCAGCATTGAAAGCGTCACCGTCTCGGGGATCCTCCACGCCCTGGCGGACCCGGTCCGCCTCGCCATCGTGAGCGAGATGCTGCGCGCGGAGGCGGCTGAGAGCTGCATCTCGACGATGAACAAGATGAACGTCGCGATGCCCAAATCCACCTGCTCGCAGCACTTCCAGATCCTCCGCGAGGCCGGGCTCATCACGAGCGAGCGCAAGGGGGTCGAGCTGCTGAGCCGGCTCCGGATCAAGGAGCTCGAAGGCCGCTTCCCCGGCCTCGTCATGACGATCCTCAAGGCCTACTGCCAGGAGAAGACCCCCGCCGGCCAGGCCGGCTGAGCCCCTCCGCGCGGTACAATCGCCGCGGCGATCAAGTTGGGATTGGGCCATGCGTCCGGTCGTTGGAGACCGATCCTCAGAACCGCGCGGGGCTCGCCGCAATCGCCGGCCTTTTTCCGCATGGGGCCTCGGTCACAATCCGATGAAAGAGCCGACGTCTGACCACGAGGGTGCGGACCAGGCTCGAGACTTCCCCCTATGGATCCCTCCGGAGAGACCCCCGCCACGCACCGACGTTCGCGTTGGCCTGCGGTCGCCCTGATTGCCTCATCGACATTGTGCGTCCCCGGCTGTTTCGGCCCCTTCGTAAGCCGAACCTCCAAGACGGCGGCCGAGCGCCCTGCTCGCGGGAAGGGTCCCGACCTCTCCGGGATCATCAAGGTCGACTCCCCCCGGGAGCACTTCGACCCGGAACTCATCTCGCCCGGCTCCGGGGTCGAGACCTGGGTCGTCCACACGCGGGCCTGCGAGGAGGCGGCGGGGTCGAATCCCTGGCCAAACCTGGCGGTCGGGCGCCTCGACGAATCCGGCGGCCCGCTCCATGGCACCGACCCCGAGGCCCTGCTCGAGCGCATGGCGGGCCGGCCCACGGTTATCCTGGTCCACGGGAACGCCTACACCTACCGCGAGTCGACGAAGGAAGCGATCGAGATCCGCGCGAAGCTCGAGGCGATCGGTGGGTTCGCGCCCGACTCCCTGTTCGTGATCTTCGACTGGCCCAGCGAGCGCATCGATCGCGACTTCGTGGTGGACCTCAACGAGAAGGCCCGGCGGGCGCGGATCGCCGGCTACCATCTGGCCAGGGTGCTCCAGGCCGCCCCGCCGCAGTCACGCATCTGCCTCATGGGGCAGAGCGACGGGGGCCGGATCGTGCTGAGCACGACCCACCTTCTCTCCGGCGCCGAGATCCGCCCGTTCCTCCGCGAGCCCTCGCTCCAGCTCAGCAACGGCCGTCGCGACCTCCGGATCCGCTGCATCGCCCTCGACTCCGCCTCCGCCCACCACTGGCTCAACCCCGGCGAACGCCTCGAGCACACCTTGCCCACATGCGAGGCCCTGCTGAACCTCCCCAACCGCTGCGACTATGCCCTCTCCGTCTACGTCTTCGGCAGATACACCGGCATCAAGGGCGCCCTCGGCAGCGTCGGCCTGACGCATTCCGACCGCAAGCGGATCGGGCCGCTCATGAGCAAGGTCGAGGAGATCGACCACCACCACCAGAGCAAGTTCAAGCACACGACGTTCCCCGAGGCGCTAACCTACCCCGACGTCGCCCCCCGCATCGCCGCCTACACCTCCTGGGGCGACATTCAGGCAGGCAAGGTCACGCGATAGCTTCAAATGCACATAGCTTCTGAATTCAATGTTCTTCAAGTCTAGACTTTGTTCACCTTAATTCTGTTCAGTCGTTCATATGTTGAATATATAACTGCTCGAGATCCGAGTGCCCGATCTCTTCGGTCAGCATCGTCTCGACGAGATTGCCGTGCTTCATGATCCCGACCCTCGTGCCGCTCTCCTTGGCGCGGAAGAGGTCGTGGGTGGCCATGAGGATGGCGACCCCCTCGGCCCCGAGTTGCTCGATCAGTCTCGAGAACTCGTTCGAGGCCTTCGGATCCAGGCCCGAGGTCGGCTCGTCGAGCAGGAGGGCCTCCGCCTCCTTGGCCAGGGCGATCGCTATGCCGACCTTCTGCCGCATGCCCTTGGAGTAGGTCGAGACCCGACGCTTGGAGGCCTCCTCAGAGAGCCCCGCCCTCGAGAGGAATGCGCGGAGATCGTCACGCGTGTAGTGCCCCTTGCCCGCCAGCTTAGCGAAGTATTCGAGGTTCTCGAGCCCCGAGAAATTGCGGTAGAGCATCACCTGCTCGGGGATGTAGGCGAGGAACCGCTTCGTCTCCAGGGGGTGCTCGGTGACGTCCAGCCCTTTGACGAGCGCGGTGCCGGACGTCGGATGGAGGAAGTTGAGGAAGAGGTTGATCGTCGTGGTCTTGCCGGCCCCGTTCGCGCCGAGCAGGCAGAAGATCTCGCCCGGCTCGATGGTCAGGTTGAGCCGGTCCAGGGCGAGGCGGTCGTCGTATCGCTTCGTGAGGTCGATCGCTTGCAACATCGGGGAGGAAGCTCTCCGCAAGGGGCGGGTCGGAGGGGGCTCGGCTCGCCTTCGGGGTCGGAGGCGAGGCCCGAGCCTGGGAGTCGGTCAAGGCGAGTCGTTCGCTCGGATTTTCACTTGTCGGAAACGGGGATCGCGACGGTCGCCACGTAACGCTCGTTGTCGAACGCGTGGCGGTCTTCCGGGCTCGACGGGATGACGTGCAAAACGTCAAGGACCCAGGTACCGGGCTCGATCAGTTCCAGCGAGGCGCGGCCCTCGGCGTCGGTCTCGGCCGAGACGGTTGGGACGCCGTCGGGGTTCCGGGTCGTGCTGGCGGCGGAGAGCTTGGTGTTCGCGAGCGGCTTGCCCTGGAAGAGCACGCGGGCCTTGATCGGCGCATCGGCCGAGTAGCCGTTCTTGCCCGGCTTCTCCTCGATCACGATCTCCAGCGCGTGGCCGAGTGCGGGGGTCGCCTGGCCTTCGGCGATCTCGTTGAGGACGACCGCCTTGGAGAACTGGTGGGACTTGGCCGATGCGTTCAGCTTCGCCCCTTCGGGCAGCTTGGCCTTATCCTTCGGCAGCCGCATGAAGCCGAGCTTGCCCGAGGATTCCGTGTACGAGACGTATGTGAGGGGCTTGCGCACCACGGCGACCTGATAGAGCCCCGGCTCCTCGAAGACGACCTCGTTCGCGTGCATCGACTTGCCCGACTTCTCGAGCGGCTTGATCGAGCCGGAGGGAGTGTGGATCTGGTAGTCGCCAACCTCCTCGGCGGGGATCAGCTCGTCAACCGGGAGGAGATGTCCATAAGAGAGATAAGCCGTGTTCTTGAAGCCTTGATGCGGCACGGGGCGCGTCACCAGCACCCGGAGGGTGTGGGACCAGGCCGGCAGGGACGACGCGACGATCAGGGCGAAGGCGAGCAGCGTGCGTTGGAGAGTCTTCATCATCACCTCGGGTTGGGAGCCAGGGCGTTGTGGCGTCAGTGGGCCGATGGAGGGTTCGTCGAGGGAGCCCCTCGGCGGAGCTGTTCGAGGCGTTTCTTTGCGTCGGGCGACATGACGGGGTCGAAGGCCGGGTTGAGGGCGAGTGACCCCTTGAGCAGTCGCCTGGCGTCCTCGGTCTGCTTCCGGGCCTGGGCGATGAGCCCGGCGTGGTAGAGTACCTCGGGATCCTTCGTGCCCAGCTCGACCAGGGGCTTGAGGATCTCGGCCGCTCGTTCCTGATCGCCCTGGAGGTGCAAGACCCAGGCGAGGGCGTCGCAGGCCTCGAGGTTGGGAGACTCCGCGTGGAGGGCCTCCGCCAGTTCTAGGGCCTCCTTCTGCGTCGCCTTATCCTCGGCGAGCAAAAGAGCCCTGACCCGGCGCTGGGCGGGCTTCCCCTTCGAAAGTTTAAGGGCTCGCTCGAGGTGTCGACGCGACGTCTTCGCGTCGTTGCGGGCCCGGTAGAAGGTGACCAGGCTCGCGAGGATCGCCGGGTCGTCGGTGCGGGCGTTGACGCTCCGCCAGCTCCGCTCGGCGCGTTGGGCATCCCCCTGCGCGCCATAGACGCGGGCCAGCCCGGCCGTGGCGGGACCGGCGAAGAGCCGGGGGTCGCGCTCGTCGTGGGGAATGTCGAGGGCGTGGAGCTTGGCGTGGGCCTCGCCCACCAGCGAGATCGCCTTCTGGAACTGCTCCTTGGCCACGTCGAGCTTGCCGGTCCGGAAGGCGAGTTCGCCGAAGGCCGTCCGGTAATCGGCCAGGGCATTCGCGCCGTCGATCGACTCGGTCGAGGCGAGCGACTTCCGCTTCACCTCCACCCCCTGGGTCATGAGCGTCAGGGCCTTATCGACGTCCCCCCGAACCTCCACGGCCCGCGAGAGGGCCTCGAGCCGAACCGGCTCGCCCTGCGCGGGACCGGGCTCGGTGAGGTCGGCCTCGGCCTCCGCATAGCGCCCGAGCCCGAGGTAAGCGCGGCCTCGCAGCAGGCGTGACGCGGGATCGGAGGCCCCCTTCTCCAGCGAGGCCAGGGCCTCGCGATAGCGCCCCGACTCGAGCAGCTTCGCCGGCTCCGTCGGCGTGCCCGCAGGAGCGGCCCCGCAGGCCAGGAGGACGGGGAGGGCGACCGTGCGGAGCAGGCCGCGATGCGGTTTATTGGCGTAACATTCGGCCATGTTTCCACCCATGTCTCGGGGGGGGATTCGCGGGTCTAACCGACGACCGGGTAGCGGCGCATCGCCAGGCGCCCCAGGAGGCCCACCAAGACCGTCGGCACGGCCAGCCCCACCAGGCCGACGACGACCCGGGACGCGACCGCCTGGAAGGGTTCCTCGCGGAAGGTGAACGCGGGGATCAGGCCGAGGTCCTCGGCCCTGATCGGCTCGCTCCTGAGGATCCTGGGCCGGAAGAAGTCTCGCCAGCGTTCATGGAAGGTTTCCACCTGCTCGACGTAGTGACGGTAGCGGGCCGAGCCGGTGCCGGCGACATCCTGGAGGGCCTCCAGCGTCGCGATCGCCGGCGAGACGAACCGGAAGCGGTCGACGAGGGCCTGCTGCCGCATGAGTTGGGTCTCGAACCTGCCGAGTACTTCCGCCACGCCCGCCTCCGTCGCCTCCTGCACGGCCAGGGATTGCACGGCGAACTCATTCGCCTCGTCGCGCCCCCTGGCCAGCTCGGGATGCGCCTCCAGGAACTTCGCGTTCAGCTTCGGCTCGGTCGCCTGGGCTTGATCCGAGGCCGATCGGATCGACTGGACCAACTCGACCCGCGAGGGAACCGGGTACAAGGTCCGGACGACCACATTGGCCAGCGCCGGGATCACGGCGACCACCAACAACCAGGTGCCGGCCAGGGCCAGCGCGTTCGTCGCCGACCCCCGGCCGAGCGAATTGATCGCCACCGCGAGCGCGAACCAGAACCCCCCATAAGTCGAGACCACCGCGATCCAAAGCCCCAGACGTGCCAGGCCGTCCCCCGACGCCCGGCCCCCGGTCACCGCATAACCGATCAGCGAGATCGCGATCGAGAGCCCGAGCACGACGATTCCCCTCGCGAGCACCTTGGCCAGCACGAGCGACCGGAGCCGCACCGGCTGCGACAGGATCAGGACGAGCGTCCCCTGCTCCTTCTCGGCCGAGATCAGATTGTAGCTCAGCGCGAGGATCACCAGCGGGAAGAGGGAGACGATGACGAACCCCAGGTCGAACCGGCCCGAGAGCAGGTGAGTCGGGTTCTCGATCTCGTCGTCCCCCTGGTTCGACTGCCGGCTCGCCGTCGTGACCAGGGCGTGATAGGGGTACAGGTCGCTCTGACCGATCACCAGGGCCGAGAGGGGCCCGGGGGGCATCCCGGCCTCGCGAGCCCCGAGCGCCGAGCCGACCTGATCGGCGGGGACGCCGCGATCCTCGCCGGCCGAGCCGACCTGCACTTTCAAGGTCTCGAGCCGCTTCGCCTCGGCGCCAGCGACCTCCGCCAGGACCCCGCGCTGGAACGAGGCCCAGGAGGCGCCGTTGTAGACGCCATATCCGACGACGACCGCCAGCACCGCGAACACGGCCGCGAGCGTGCGGTCGGCCGACATCTGCCTCGCCTCGTGTCCGACCATTGTCAACAAGGGCATCGCGAAAACGTCCGGGTTGGGTTTCGAGGAATAACGGGGGAGTGCCGGGTCCTCAGTCAGCCCGGAGGGCCCGGGTCGACCGGCGGACGAGCACGACCGAGCCGAGCAGCCAGGCCGCGAGCGAGGCCCAGGCGATCGCCTGGAGCCCGAGAGTCTGCTTCAAGGCCATCGGCTCGTACTCGAAGGCGGGCATCTTGCGCCAGAGGTCGGGGCCGGCCTGATACATGAAACCGAGGTCGGCGCCGTTGACCTCGAGGTCCTTGTTGAGCTCGCGGACAAGCTCGCGGCGATACGACTCGGCCGAGTCGGCGAAGTCCCTCGCGTGGCGGTTGTCCGTCCCGGCCAGGCCCATCGAGAGGTCGCGGATGGCGAGCGTCGGGAAGAGGACGCCGAGGATGTTCCGGACCCTGTCCTGCCGGTTGAAGGCGTCCCAGAGTCCCCCGTAATGGCGGTCGAAGACGGAGTTGCCGTACTCCTCCCCCGCCTGGAGCGCAACCCCCTGGAAGTTGATCGGCAGTTCCTCGATCGTCTCGACCTGATGCTTGGCGAACAGCTCCTGCTTGAGCCGATCGAGCCGCTTGTCCTCCGGGTCGTGCCCGTTGATCCCCCCCTTGATGTCGCGCTGGATCGCCGAGGCGAACTCGACCGACGACGGCGTGGCGACGGCGCGTCGGGCCAGGTCGGTCGCGAGCCTCGGGGCGATCATCGCGTTGACGATCCAGAACCCGAGCAACACCACCAGCGCCCCCCGGGCCGAGCGGGCGTGGGCCGAGACGAGCAGCGAGACCGCGAGGAAGATACCGAGGTAGAGCAGATATCCCCCCGCCAACACCAGGGCCTCGGGCCAGGCATGGCCGGGCTCGGGTCCGCTGAACGCGAGCAGGCCGACGCCTAGTACGATCGCCGGCAGGACGATCAGCCCCAGCGCGGCGGAGAGCCCCAGGGCCTTCCCCAGCATCAACGACGACGGCCTGACGCCGAGGCTCAGGAGCTGCCGCAAGGTCCCCTGCTCTCGCTCGCCGGCGATGGCGGGGAAGGCCAGGAAGATGATCAGGAGCGGCATGAGCAGTTGGAGCACGGCCGACGCCGTCAGTTCCCCGAACCGCTGCAGCGCGGTGGCGTCGCGGGCGGGCCGGTTCTTGACCTCGTTGCGCCGGTGGGCCTCGAGATGCACCGAGACCCCCGTGTACGGGTCGACCCCCGAGTCGAAGAAGGCCAGCGGCGGCTTGGGCTTGAAGACGTAGAGCCCGTAATGGGCCGCCGCGTGCGGGTTCTTCTCCTCCTGCCCCTCGAAGTGCCGGCGGGCCTCGGCCTGGGCCTGCTCGTGCTCCGCGCGGACCTCACGCCAGCCTCTCCAGCCGACCGCCATCGCCGCCACGAGCAGCAGCGTGACGATCGCCGCCGCCCACCGGAAACGGCCGTCGCGGACGAGATCCACGAATTCCTTGCGCGCAATGCTCAGGGTCATTGATCTGGCCTCGCCCAGACGAGGCTCGCTCCATGAGGTTTCCGAAACGGGCCGGACCGGATCCGAGACCGACTCCTCGACGGGACCAACGACGAGGCGATTCAGTAACACGAATTTCAAAGAACGTAATACCAGTATCCGGAGCCGACCGTCGAGTCAAGCCTCGGGTCGGCATCTCATCCGTCCGATTTGAGTGGCGATCGCTCGCGATCGCAAGCGGAGGCCGACCCGGCGTGGGGCACTTCGACGACTTTCCGGGTGATTCTCACGAACTTCGCTTCCACACTCGTGTCTTTAGCGCGGTCCGGAAGCTAGACTCATCCGCCGCGCTCGCCTGAGGCGGAGGAATCTCACTCGTTCAACGATTCGGCATCTGGCGAATTCCGAATATTATCATTTGCCTCATCGACGCAAGATTCCCCGAATCGAATCCATAATCAAAGGTCATAACCGAAGAAGGGAGAGCATGTAAGGGAAACACCCGAGATCACAGCTTCGGTCTAATAACACGCCTCGTCGCGGGTTGGATCGCCGAGGCCCGCGCCATCGCAATTCCGGTCCAGGGCCGGACTCCTCAAGCCTACGGGAGAAAAACGAGGAATTTCGAAACTCGGGGGTTTCGCCGAGGTAGAGCTTAAGAAATCCCAGGACATCACGAATAGCTGACCGTGATTCGTTCGACCCCAAGGCCCGCAACCATCGATGCGTCGATGTTCCATCATGAAAGAGTTCGCTCAAGCATGGGTCGCCGAGGTCTCGCCGGATCTGCCTTCGCTCGCGGCGATCAGTCCGACTTGAGGGTTTCGTTCTCGGCATGGATCTCGAATTCAAACACGTAAAATTACGAGAATTCGATTCCGCAGCTTGAAGCGGCCTCCGCCGCACTTCGCCAGATCAAGCCCATGGCTCGGGCCGAGGGCCGCGAACTCCGGCCGCGATCCCGAGACGCACGGGTGCGTCCGGGGGTGCCCCCCGCCATCGTTTACGACAAGGCATGGAATCCATGAGTGATCGCATCAGCGGATCAGGACCGAGATATCACGCGCTGGACTCCCTGCGGGCCGCGGCCATGCTGCTGGGCGTCCTGTATCATGCCTTGATATTTCGGTTCATCTTCTCGGGCAAGCAAGTCATGATGAATCCGGGCTTCCCCCGGCGCTGGACGCTCGAGTGGATGCACAGCTTCCGCATGCCCCTCTTCTTCCTCATCTCGGGCTTCTTCGGCGCGATGATGTTTGAGAAATACGGGGCCAAGCTGTTCGTCCGGCGGCGCTGGTCACGCATCGGGATCCCCATGCTCTTCGGCCTGCTGACGCTCTCGCCGCTGAGCGCCATCTCGTTCATGTTTGTCGTCGACATGACGGCCTCCTCGAAGAAGGACGCCAAGCTGGCCGAGGCATTGGCCAAGCCGGATGCCTCCCCCGCCAAGGCCAAGGACGCCCCGGCGATCACGTCGAAAGACGCCACGCCAGAGAAGGAGCCCAAGGCTGCGGCCGAGGCCAAGGCTCTCGCGGCATCCGAGGTCGATCTCAAAGCCAAGGGTCAGGAGCCGGCGTCTTCCAAGGCCGCCTCGAAGCCCCCAGGGGGAGGTGACGACTCACCATTCGACATGCCCCCTCCCCCGCCGACGATCGCCAGGCGTCTCATCGGGGATGCCGCGGGGCTCTTCTCGCTCGGCCACTTCTGGTTCCTCTGGTATCTGCTCGTTTTCGTCACCGTCATGCCCCTGGTCGTGATGGGCCTGGAACGTCTCTCCCCCCGGATCTCGCCGGAGCGGTTCGAGCAGTCGGGTCTCTTGCTCATCCGCCGGGGCCTGATGCCGATGGTCCTGGGCGTCGTCAGCATCCCGGCGCTTTACCTCGCCCCGGCGCCCTTCGGCTGGTCGTTGGGGACGCCCGTCGCGGGGGGGCTGCCCTTCCCCGACTTCGCGATCCGCTACGACCCCGAGCTCGGGTTCTACTTCCTCTACTTCGCGGCCGGCTGGTGCCTCTATGTCATGCGTGAAGGCCTGCCGAACCTGGCGAAGGCCTGGATCCCGAACCTCATCATAGGAACGGTCGCCTTCACCATCGCCACGCAGGCCTCGTCGACCTACTTCACCAAGCCGACGACCCCCCACTACGGATGGATCAAGGTGGGGACGTATGTCGCCTACTGCCTGGGTCAGGCGTTCACCGCGCTCGGCTTCCTCGGCCTCTTCGAGCGCTACTGCAACCGGCCGAGCCGGACCGGGCGATACCTGGCCGATACCGCCTTCTGGGTCTACGTGATCCACCTGCCCCTCGTGTCGATTTCCCTCGGCCTGTTCAAGCCGCTCCACCTCCACTGGGTGCTCGACGGCCTCTGCACTGCGGGGCTCTCGACGGCGGTCGCGCTCCTGCTCTACCAGTATGTCGTGCGCCACACGTTCCTGATGCGACTCTACGGGCCGGCCGTCATCCACAAGCCGAAGTATGAGCCGAGCCTCGCCGAACTGCCGATGCCCGAGCACGCCGTCGGCCACTGATTTATGCGAAAGCCCCGGCGACGCTGGGACTCTCGCCAGCGTCGCCGGGGCCTCATCTTTTGCTCATCACAATCAAATCAAGCGGTCGATCAGGATTGGCCGGCCGCCTTCCTCGCCCCCTTGCGGGCCGCCCCCTTCGGCAGTGGCTTGCCCGTTGCCCCTTGCTTCTGATACTCGGCGTCGTGCTTCGTCCAGATCTCCGCGAGTTCCTTCACCTTGTCGGGATGACTGGCCGCGAGGTTCTTCGACTCCACGCGGTCGTCGGCGAGGTTGTAGAGCTCCCAGGGGCTATCCTTGAGGGCGACGATCTTCCAGTCGCCCACGCGCAGGCCACGGTTGCCGACATGCTTGAAGTAGAGGAATTCGCGATCGACGTTGACGTCCTTCGCGAACGCGGGGACGAGGCTCCGACCCGAGAGCGGGGACCTGGCCTCGCCATCCCAGGTCGTGGGCGCCGACGCCCCCGCCAGTTCCAGGAAGGTGGGCATGAAATCGACGAGATGCGCGGGGGTGTGGCGAAGCTCCCCCTTCGCCTCGATCCCGGCCGGCCAGTGGACGATCAGGGGGGTCGAGATGCCCCCCTCGTGGACCCACGACTTATGCAGGCGGAACGGCGTGTTCGCGGCCGTCGACCACCCCGGGCCGAGGCAGAGGAAGCTCTTCGCCGAGCCCGGTGACGCGGCCGGGTCGTGGCCATCGCCGCGGATGAGTTGCTCGGCGCTCGCCCCGTTGTCGCTCGCGACGAGGATGATCGTGTTCTCGAGCTGATGCGAGGCCTCGAGCTTCGCCACGATCCGGCCGACCTCGCGGTCGATCCGATCCACCATCGCCGCGTGGACCTCCATCTTGGAGGCCTGGAAGGCCTTCTGCTCGTCCGACAGGTCATCCCAGGCGACGGCGTAGGCGGCCTCTCCCGGGCTGATCTTGCTCTTCAGGTCGGCCTCGGGGACGTTCCATTCGGGGATCGTCTTCGGGTCGCGGTCGGAGAGGGCCCCGCTGACGATCCCCAGGGCCTTCTGCTTCTCCCAGCGTGCGCGCCGGATCCGATCCCAGCCGTCCTTGTAGCGGCCTCGGTATTTGGCGATGTCTTCGGGCAGTGCCTGGATCGGGAAGTGCGGCGAGGTGAACGCCACGTAGAGGAAGAAGGGGTCGTCGCGATGCTTTGACTCATGCTCGGACAACCACGTCAGGGCATGTTCGGCAATATTGCGCGTGGAATAGTACCCGTCATCGGGCTTCGGCTGCGGCAGGCTCGCATCGTCCAGGTTGTGGACCCTGGGCGTGAAGAAGCGGTCGGGATCCTCGAGGTGGTACGACCGCTCGAAGCCCCCCGCGAGCACGGGGCCGTCGACGTGCCACTTGCCCGAGTGGTACGAGCGATAACCGGCCGGCTTGAGGAGTTGCGGTAGCAACGCCGCCCACTTGGGGCGGATGGCGGCCGGGTCGCGGTTCACCTGTTGCGGGTAGTATCCCGTCAGGAACGCGGCACGCGACGGCCAGCAACGCGCCGTGTTGTAGCACTGCGTGAATCGGAGCCCCTGCTTCGCGAGGCGGTCGACGTTGGGCGTCTCGATCTCGCCGCCGTAGCAGCCGAGGTCCGAGAAACCGAGGTCGTCCGCCAGGATGAAGACGACGTTCGGCCGCTTCGCCTCGGCTCCGATCCCCCGGGGCGTCGTCCAGATCATTGCGAGTAGGACGAGACCGCGCACGGCCCAGCGTTCGTAGGATGGTTTCATGAATCTCGCCTTATGTTTTTCTCGTCGTCGGCGTGGTTGGCTTTTTCGTTCGATCCCGCCGACGGCTCGGCTATAGTGGTCCGCGAGTCCTTGCCCGGGGTCAATGTCGGGGCGAATTCCCTCGAATTCGCCCTCAAACGTCTCCCCTGCCTGGACCGAGGCCACACCTCCACCGAGGCCTCGTCGGCTCACCGGCCCCTCTCTCGAAAGGCCAAGGCGACGGACCTCGGGCGCACGGCTCACATCTTACCCTCAGGACCTCCCGCGACAAGGATCGACGATGATGCCCACTCGAACCCGACACCGAATCCGACCGGCCCCCGCCCTCCTCGCGGCCCTGTCCTGCGCCTTGCTGGCCGTCGGCGGCACGCTAAAGGCCGACGAGGACGCGAAGCCCGAGGGGAAGGTCTTCGTGGGCTATGCCTACGGGCCGTCGAAGGACCTCGACTACAAGCTCTACACGCACCTCTGCCAGGCCTTCCTCACGGCCGACGCCGAGGGCCACGTCCGCAAGGGGCGCAACATCCCGAACACCAAGCTGACCTCGAACGCCCACAAGGCCGGCGTCAAGGTCCTGATCTCGCTCGGTGGCTGGGGCTGGGACAAGCAGTTCGCCTCGATCGTCTCCAAGCCCGAGGCCGAGGACCGGTATCTCAAGTCGGTGATGGAGATCGTCAAGGAGGGGGATTACGACGGGGTCGACATCGACTGGGAGTATCCCGACACCAAGGAGGAGGTCGTCGGCTTCGAGCGGCTCACGCGCCGATTCCGCAAGGATCTCGACACGCTCGGCACCGAGAAGAAGCGGCACATGCTGATCACGATGGCCGCGTCGTCGAACCCGGGCACCCTCAAGTGGCTCAACAAGAGTTTCCTGCTCGAGACGATGGACTGGGTCAACGTGATGACCTACGACTTCACCGGCGACTGGACCAACTACGCCGGCCACCACTCGCCCCTCTTCTCCTCGTCGAAGCAGCCCGGGAACCACCGCCCCTCCACCGAGCGTTCGATGAAATACCTGATCGAGGAGCAAGGGATCCCGGCCAGCCGCCTCGCCGTGGGTATCCCCCTCTACGGCCGCGGCTTCGGCGTGAAGGAGCCTTATGCCTCGACCAAGGACGCCCCCAAGACCCGGATGCCCGAGGGCAACTACAGCAAGCTCCACCAGCTTCTGGAGAAGGAAGGCTGGACCCGGACATGGGACGACGAGACCAAGAACCCCTGGCTCCTGGCCCCCGATCACAAGTCGGTCATCGGCTATGACGACGTTGAGTCGGTCACAATCAAGACCGACTGGTCCATGAAGCAAGGTTTCCGCGGCGTCTTCTTCTGGCAGGTCAACTCCGACGCCATGCCCGGCGGCTCGCACCCGCTCCAGGAGGCCTCGCACAAGGCCTGGGAGGCGAGCCAGAGCCCGGGCAAGTGAGTCTGAACTGAGGGGCGTCACTCAAGGGCCGCTTGCATCGAAAACGAATCCGGAGATCCCCCATCGGTGGGGCTTTCCGGATTCGCCATTTACGTTGAATCATAATACAATAATTTTTAAGATAAAATTACCTCACTCATCAATAATGAGGCTCCTCGGCCGGAGGCCGAGGTATCAGGAAGGCCCCCCGAGGGGGCCCGATACGTGAGGAAGCCCCCGTTGGGGGCGATGACTTGAGTCGCTCCGTCGGAGCCCGGTACATGCGGTAGCCCCCGCGGGGGGCGTAAGGCCAGGAAGGCCCCCTCGGGGCCTACGGGGTTACTCCAGGTTCAACTCGCCCTGCCGACGATCCAGCTCATCCTGCTCGCGGATGTACTGCCGCACCCGGGCCTCATCAAGGCCCACCGTGCTCACGCAATAACCCGTCGCCCAGAAATGCAGGCCCGTCATCCGGCGGCTCCTTCAACAGCTCACGATGGATCCGGACGGCGCTCTTGCCCTTCAGGAACCCGATCGTGTTCGCCACGCTATACTTGGGCGGTATGCTCAAGCACAGGTGGATGTGGTCGGGCATCGCGTGCCCTTCCAACAGATCGATCCCGCGTTGACGGCACAATTCCCGAAGGATCGGGCCGATCTGATGCCGAAGCCTTCCGTAGAAGACTTTGCGGCGGTACTTCGGTATGATCACGACGTGGTACTTGCATTCCCACCGGACATGGGAAAGGCTCTGCCATTCGTGCATAGGCTCCTCCTTCCTGCCCCTCGGGGCCTTCCTGGAAGGAGGAGCCTATTTCATTGCACGTCGGATCGCTCGAAGCTCTTCGGGTCGCACGGCCAGAGGCCGTGGATTTATGACGTATTAAGTATTCAACCATGACCACCAAAACCAACCGGGTGACGTTCGCGATCCATCCCGTCGAACGGGAGACGGCCCCGCTCCCCACGCAGAGTATCCAGCTCGCGGTCAAGGCCCTCATCGGCTCCGCGCTGGAGGCCTGCTGCGACTACACGACGGAGTGCGTCAGGAAGGTCGGGGTCCACCCGCTGATCGAGGCGGCCCACATCGCCTTCGGCAAGCATCGCCCCCTGGTGCTCTCGCCCGACATGATCTGGATAACGGTCGTCCAGGGGGTCGCCCAGCATGTCAAGAACCACAGCGAGCGGTTCCGTCATCTCCTGGTGGGGCACGAGAGGAAGTTACGCATCTCGATCTATCGCGACGACATCCACAAAGGGTCGCCGGAGAATGCCTGGGACGAGGTCATTCAGCAGTTCTCAAGGTCCGTCCGCGACCACCTGCGCATGCGCTTCGACGCGTTCATGCCCGACTTCAGCACGACGGGCCCCCTCGAACGGATCGCCTG
This sequence comes from Singulisphaera chitinilytica, assembly GCF_049331405.1. Lineage (NCBI taxonomy): Bacteria > Pseudomonadati > Planctomycetota > Planctomycetia > Isosphaerales > Isosphaeraceae > Singulisphaera > Singulisphaera chitinilytica. The sequence continues at coordinate 587,292 of NZ_CP186274.1, read as the reverse complement.
CGAGGTCGCCCTGCTCGATATGCTCCAGCCCTATCTCGAGTACCGGCTCGTCGGCATCTGCGGCATCCCGGAAGTCACCCTCGAAGGGACGACGGACGACTGGCTCAGGCTGCGGGATCAGTTGGATCAGTTCGCCCCCTTCGAGCTCGACTGGTGGCTGCCGCAGGTGCGCGAGATCGCCGACCAGTTCGTGCGGGCCTCGGCGGGAGACGTCGACCTGTCATTCTGGCAAAACATCTACAAGCAAATCGACGCCTATGGTTACACCAACGCCAACGGATGGCTCCTCAAGCTCGTGCCCTATCTCAAGCACATCTATACCGGCAACTTCACCGAGCGGAATCCGCTGCTGGCCGACGCGAACGCGGTCGTCACGTCCGACACCCTCCCTTCCGGCCTGTCGATGGCCCCGTTCGTCCTTACCTCCCCGCTCAAACGCAAGACCGTCGCGATGGAGATGCTCGGCGGATTCGTCGGGATCACGCAGGATCCGGAGACCCTGGCGCTTCGCCCCAAGCTCGGCTGGGCCGTGCGTGAGAGTCCTGCCAACTCTCAGGTCATGGCCAGGATCGGCGAGGTCCCGCATGCGGATCCGCTGGGTCCGGAGGACTTCGATCGCTGCCTCGCCCTGACAGAGAGGATATTCGAGTTCTCGGGCGACTTCCTGCTCTTCTACAAGACCTGCAACGGCCTGACATTGCCGGCCCACGGCACGATCCCGAGCCGACGCTTCCTCCCCCTCGAAGAGACCCAAGTCCTCAAGGGGCAGTCTTATCCCACCGGAACCGAGATCAAGTTCATGGGCTTACCCTGGCTCCGGTTCTGCGACCTCGGCGACGGCACCTTTCTCGCGGTCGAGCTCAAGGTGTCATCCAACCGCCGGTCCCGCGTGCAAAGGAGTCGAATCGACCCCACTCAGCCGGGGATCAACCCGACCGTGGCCCTCTCGTTCCTCGAGTGCCTGGAGCAGGCCCTCGATAATGACCCGCTCTTCGGCCAGCCCGTCGAGGACCTGGACTAGGATAAGCTGAGCTTCGTCTGGCCTCCGGCGCAGCCCGAGTCGGAGGATGGTTCGCCCGAGATCGGATAGGGCCGGAAGCCCGTTCAATTTCTCCGAAGTTCATGTGTACAATCCCTGGGCTACTTCAATCGAGTCCCCCGTGCCCGAGGAATCTGTATGATCGCGCTGTCCTCTCCGCGTCTGGCCCGGCTGTCGGGATTGCTGATCCTTGCGTTCGTCGCGACTTCAGTTGAGGCCTCGGCGGATGGGCCCATCCGCGTGCGAGTGCTCTCGTACAACATCCACCACGGCGAAGGCGTCGACGGCAAGGTGGACCTGGAGCGCCTCGCACGCGTCATCAAGGCAACGGAGCCCGACCTCGTCTCCCTCCAGGAAGTCGACCGAAACACGCAACGCACCAGTAAGGTCGACCAGCCGGCCGAACTCGCTCGCCTGACCGGGATGCACGTCTTCTTCGGCTGGAACATCCCGTATCAAGGGGGCGACTACGGCAACGCCATCCTCTCCAAACACCCGATCAAGCTGACGCGCAACCACAAGCTGCCGTCCTTCTACAAGAACGAGCAGCGCGGGGTGATCGAGGCGGAGATCGACTTCCCCGGCTTCAAGACTCCCCTCCTCTTCCTGACGACCCACCTCGACTACCGAGGCCAGAGCCAGGAACGCCCCGCCTCGGTCAAGAAGATCGCCGAGGTCATCGCCGCCTCTCCTGCCGACCGCCCCACACTCCTCGCGGGAGACCTCAACGACCGGATCGGGAGCGAAACCCTGCGCGGATTCGACGCCGACTGGACCCGCGTCAGCCCAGAGGAACAGCCCACCTTCCCCGTCGACAAACCCACCAGGCAGATCGACTTCATCCTGACCCGCCCCGCGAAGACCTGGAAGGTCATCGAGGCCCGCGTCCTGGACGAGGCGGTCGCCTCCGACCACCGCGCCTATTTCGCCGTCCTGGAGTGGCAGCCCCTCCCGCCGAAGGTCGAATCCCCGGCGAAGTGAATCGCCGTAAGTAGCTCCTCGCCTTGACACAAATCTTTACGAGACAGGACCCTGGCTCCAAGCCCGGGTCCTGTTGGCGTTTCGAATGCCCCCACATCGCCCGCATCCATACTCCGCAACGATCATAAAAGGCATCGTCTTGACATGAGGAGGAGACGTGGACTATCCTGAGCCCAAATGACACTGAGTCTCACTCTCAGATTGAGGCGATCTGAGTGATCCCGATCCTGGTCCCATCGGCGTGACTGACCTACTTCGATTCGAAGCAGAGTGATGCTGGGCAATGTAAGTAAGACGTCCGGATCTGGCGAAGGGGGCGATGGTTCCTCGCCGGCCCTTGGCACGCCCAGGCCTCTCCCCCTGGCCTCCCGGCACCGAGGGTTTTCTCGAAGAGGCCAATGCATCGCCCCGCCCCTCCCGCTTCGAGTTTACGCGCCTCACCCCGTTGATTTGGAAGACAGCCTGGATTTCGGGCCGTGTCGAGATGGCTCGAAGGAGAGCCGTCGAGGATTCGCGGCCCTTGTCGTAATTCCACCCTTTTCCCCTCCGCAACAAGACAAAGAGGCGAGGGATCGGCCTCGGCGCCCGCGTCAAGGCGTCGACGATCTCAAGCCCGAAAGGTATTGGACCCAATGCCCCGTCGACGCGCCTTCACCCTGATCGAGCTCCTCGTCGTCATCGCGATCATCGCCGTGTTGATCGCGCTCCTACTCCCGGCCGTGCAGTCGGCCCGAGAGGCCGCCCGCCGCATCCAGTGCACGAACAATCTGAAGCAGCTCGGGCTGGCCATGCACAACTACCACGACATCAACAACAGCCTGCCGGGCGTCAGCGTCACGGGCGCGGCGGGCCCCTACGTGGCGGTCCTGCCGTTCCTCGAGCAGGCGAACCTGAGCAACGCCTACAACTTCAGCGTGATCTGGAACAGCCCGGTCAACTCGACCGTGTCCTACAGCAAGGTCGCCGCCTTCTCCTGCCCCTCGAACCCCGACGCCGGCCAGACGCCGACCGGCGGCTACTCGACCACCGACTACCCCGCGCTCCGCACGGCCATGAACTGGAGCCAAAACAAGGCCATGCTCGAGATGTACACCTACGGCTCGTTCGTGACGACGACCGACGGCCTCTCGAACACGATCATGCAGTATGAGTCGGCCGGCCGTCAGAACTGGTACCTCTACCGGGCCAAGAACCCGACCAATCCCCCCTGGAACTACTTCGGCCAGACCCCCTGGGGCACCTCGATCGAGCCTTGGGCCGGCAACGTCGGCGCGGGCTGGATCTTCCCCGTGGTCGTCACGCCCGTCCCGGGCGGCGGCACGCCGAACATCGTCTGGTTCGTCGGATCGTCGGTCGTCAACGTGAGCAACTGGTACGGCAACGCCTACTCGTTCCACCCCGGCGGCTTCAACGTCGGCATGGGCGACGGCTCCGTCCGCTTCCTCAAGGAGCAGACCTCCGTCGAAGTCCTCAGCGCCCTGACCTCCCGCGACGGCGGCGAGATCATCAGCTCCAGCGGCTTCTGATCGCGGCATCGATCAACGACGACCTCGCCCGATCGGCGAGGGACCGTCGGAGACATTCCCCCCCCCGGAATGAGAGCGACCCGGTCGGTCCTTCCCGAGCCAAGGCTCGCGGTCGGGCCGACCGGGTCGCGTCGTTAGAGATCCTCGCGCGGACTCCCCTCAGAGCAGGTTGACCAGGCGATCGCCCAGCCCCTTCTCGCTCAACGTGACGTTGAGCTGGCCGGACTTCGCGACCTTCTCGATCACCTCGAGTTCCCGGAGCCGCATGAGGGTCGGGTTCTCGGCCAGGATCTTGGCCGTGTTGGCCTGGCTGCGGAGGGCGGCCGTCTCCTCGCGCCTCATGATCAGGGTCGCCTCGGCGGCCTTGCGGGCCCGGGTAACCTTGTTCATCAGATCCTTCATCTCCCCCGGCAGGATCAGGTCGCGGATGCCGAAGGCGATGACCTCCAAACCAAGCTGCTCGGCCCTAGGGTTCAGCAGGGCAACGGCCTCGCGGGCGATCGACTCCTTATCGGCCAGCAACGTGTCGAGCTCTCGCGAGCCGACCACCGAGCGGAGCGCGAGCTGGGCCTCGCGGTAGAGGGCCTGGCCGAACTCGTCGGAGGTACAGACCGCACGCCTCGGGTCGGCGACCCGGAAGGTCGTGACGGCGTTCAGGCGGAGCGTGACCTTGTCGGAGGTCATGATCTCCTGCCCCTGGACGTCGAGCGTGGTCTCGCGCAGGTCGACGGTCACGACCCGGACGTCGGCCACCCCCTTCCAGAAGGCGTACGTACCGGGCTCGAGCGTCCCCACGTAGCGGCCGTCGAGGAAGAGCACGCCGGAGGAGCTCCGGCCCACGGAGACCACCTCGAGGTGATCGCGAGCCGAGGAACTCCGAGCGATGACCTTCAGCTCCGGATGCTCGAAGCGAGGCTGCCGGGCGTCGACGACCTCGACCCGCACGTCACGCTGACCCGTCCAGAAGACGTGCTGCCCCGGGGGCAGGATCCGGACGAACCGGCGGTCGACCCAGACGAGCCCGCGCTGGTCGTCGACGAGGTCGATGACCTTGGCGTGCCCCTTGAGATCGCCCGACTTGACGATCAGGTCGAGCTTCTCGTGAAAGAGGAACGGGGACCTTGTTGAGACGACCTCGACCTCCTCATGGTTAAACGGGTCGAAGAAGGCGTACCGGCCAGGCTCCAGCAACCCCTGAAACTCGCCATCCCGGAAGTGGAGACCGACATCAAAGCTGTGGATCACACCGCTCTTGCGGAAGAACACGATGGCACCTCCCAACCTCCGGATGACCTCTGCAGGCCGTCCTAATTCGATAAAACAAACACATCAAGACTCCCAATTTCGATAAGGCATATCTTGGGGATGCCTTCGGGGGATGATGCGTCCGGTCGGTCACACGTCCTGACGCGGAGGCTCGTTTGAGCCTTCTTCTGGCCTCGACGCCCGGCCGTCCCGGATGCTGCTCGGCGAGAGGTCGAACCTCCGCGTCCACAACATCCTCGAACGTCCTGATGTCGAAGCCTTGGGAAAGCGGAATCCGCGAGCTTCAAGGCGTCAGTCGATGCTGCCCGCGGTCTTTTCTCCGCGTCGCGCGGACGCGTCGAATCAGGCCGCAGGCGAACCTCCACGGTCGATCATCCCCCTCGGGCCCATTGGTCGAGGCAGCAATACTGCCCCGTGCGTCATCGGCGTTTCAAACCGACCGCTGCGTGTGGACGGGAGTCGAACCCGCAACCTCCAGGTGGATAGCCTGGCGCTCTACCATTGAGCAACCACGACCTGGACTTGCCCCGGTCTCGAATCCCTGCACGGGACACGCTTTCTCGATCGTCCTGCGACGAGGAGGGCGCGCCGCGGGCCCGGCAAGTCCAGTCGCTTCCTTTGAAAATCCGGGCGTCACGCCCGCGTCGAATCGCGGTTCTTTCAGCCGATTCACTCGGGCGAACGCCGAAGACGCCGGTGGGAGTCGAACCCACTTGAACCGGGTTGCAGCCGGTCGCCTGGCCGTCTGGCTCCAGCGTCATCAATCTCTGCGATCTAATCACTTTTTCCCATAACATCAATTTATTAAACTTATCTCAGAGCAGCCCGAGCGGGAATCGAACCCGCCTCTCCTGGCTGAGAACCAGGTATCCTGGCCGATAGACGATCGGGCCCCTGCGATGCATGCATCGGGGTTACGTCGGGGTTTCGTGTCGAGCTTCATCGCCGAGGCTGAATCGAAACCTTGGCCCAAAAAAGAAGCGACCCGGCGTCGCATGACCCGGGTCGCGGCTGACGAAGATGAGCCGTCTGCCCGGTCCTACTCGCGGAATTCGCAACCGAACGCCAAGGTTCTGCCTTCTCCCGGGCAACATTCGCCGCAAGGACAGCCGCGCAGGTTGCTGAAAGGCTTGGCCATCATCGTCGACACACCTCGACCCATTCGCTTCGAAGTGGAGACGCCCTGGGTCTTCGGCGTCCTTCACCGTTTCCGTTGCACGCCTACCAGACCCGGGATCGCGATGGAATGTTCGCACGTCCCGATCTTTTTTTTCGATGCCTCCGTCCGGTCGATCTCCGGTTCCTGATAAAGCTCATGGGAAGGGACGAGCGACGAACTGAAACCAAGTGACGACGCTCGATCAAACACGAATCACGGCACGCAAAGGCGAGGAGACTGGACCGATGGGTATCAAGCTGAAGACGATCATCGCGGCGGGTGCTCTGGTGGCCGGCAGCCTGTTAGGGACGACCGCCGCCAAAGCGAATAACTACCCCGGTGGCGGCAACCGCGGCCCAGTCTCCCCGCAATACCGCTGCGGCACCCCCGGGAACTGTGGCGGTGGCTACGGTGGCGGATATGGCGGCGGCTACGGTGGTGGGTGCAGAGGTGGTTATGGTGGAGGTTACGGCGGGGGATATGGCGGCGGATACGGCGGGGGATATGGCGGCGGATACGGTGGAGGTTACGGCGGGGGATATGGCGGAGGTTACGGCGGAGGCCGTGGACCTGTCGTCCAGACCGGCGGCTATGGCGGGATGCATCGAGGCGGACACCGATAAATCGTGTGGTTGATCCCTCTCAACCCACGACCGAGCCCGCGAGGTCAAGCACCTCGCGGGCTCGTGCCATTTTCCGGCCACTCACAACGGTGCCGGCTGGCTCCAGCCTTGGCTTTCGATAAACTCAGTTGGCTTCATGTCAAGAATCATATCGTGTTCGCTCCAACGCCATGGCTCGTTTCGACGACGGCCATCGCACTGTCGTCGGCTACGGCGGTGCTGGCCTGACCGCCGCTCTTCGTCTCGTCAATCGGCTCGAGAACTTTCGTTGGAGCGAGCGGACTACGGCTTCTTGGGGTAGACGGCTCCACAAATGCTAGGCACGAACCCATGGCGGGCGCTTATACGTTTCCAGGGGATAGCGTCGAAGACGGGGGTAGCCGGGCGTCGGAGTTGGTCGCCTGGGAGGATGGCCATGTTTGTGGGTCCTTCGTTGCGTTTCCTCGGTTGGACTTGAGTGAAGTGCGGCAAATGCCATTCAAAAGACCATCGGGGGTGAAGCCCAGGGCTCGAGCGGGTGGCTGGTCGAGTCTGCATGTAGGCGAAGCCCGAGGGTGATGCGACAGACTTTTTTTGCCGCGTCGGGGATCGCGGCGGCGTGGAGTGCACGCGAAAGCGATGGTCCCCGCGTAGAGCCCGCCCTGAAGGGAAGACGCCCAGGCTCCGTCCCGATAAACTGACGGATCGCGGGTCCATGCACGCGTACCTGGAGAACCACGATGAAGTATGGTGTTTGTCTGGCCCTGATCTTAACCGCGGCATCGGCCGCCCAGGCACAAGAACCCCAGACGAAGCGGCCCGAAGGGGCGTCGAACGGACCTCGTCGCGGGTTCGGAGGCCCCATCGTGCTCAACCCCGACGACAAACCCTCCTTCGACGACCCGCCCGCCGACTACAAGAAGGCCCGAGAGGACATTCCGCACGGCAAGCTCGAGATCGTCGAGTACGACTCGAAATCCGTAGGCACGCGACGCAAGATGAACGTCTATACGCCTCCGGGTTACTCGTCCGAGAGGAGGTATCCCGTGCTCTACCTGCTCCACGGGATCGGCGGCGACGAGACGGAGTGGCAGCGGTTCTGCACCCCCGGAGTGATCCTGGATAATCTGATCGCCGAGGGTAAGGCGACACCGATGATCGTCGTCATGCCCAACGGTCGCGCCCGGAAGAACGACCGGCCCGAGGGGAATATCTACGCAGCCGCCCCGGCATTCGCGGCATTCGAGCGAGACCTTCTCGAGAGCGTCATCCCCGCCATCGAGTCTCGCTATTCGGTCGCGGCCGATCGGGAGCATCGGGCGCTTGCCGGCCTCTCGATGGGCGGCGGCCAGAGTCTGAATTTCGGCCTGAAGCATCTCGACATATTCGCGTGGGTCGGAGGCTTCTCGTCGGCCCCGAACACGCTGCCTCCCGCCGAACTCGTCCCCGACCCGACGGCGGTTAAGGGCAAGCTGAAGCTACTCTGGCTCGCCTGCGGGAACAAGGATGGGCTGATCCGCATCAGCCAGGGCGTCCACACTTATCTTAAGGAGCACGACGTTCCGCACATCTGGCACGTCGACTCCCACGGCCATGACGCCACCGAGTGGAGTAAGAACTTCTATCTCTTCTCGCAGCGGATCTTCAAATAGGCGCCCTGATCCGGGTAGGGGCATTGGCACCCGACACCTGCACTCCCTCCCGCCTCTTTGCTGCTGAACCCAGCCCTTACTGTTCTGTGGGGAGAGCAGGCTGTTCGGACTCGGCGTCGGGTGGTCACGCCCTCATCGGAGACGCTGATCGGAGTTCAGCGGGGCTCGGATAGCCGTCGATCGCCATGAGCAGGTCGGATTCCGCGAGCAGGGGCCGCAGGACATGGACAACCCCGTCCGCCCCGTCGAGGGCCAAGCCCCAGGCGTATGTGCGGCCGACGCCGACGGCCGCGGCTCCCATCGCGACCTCCTTGACGACGTCCGACCCAGAGCGGACGCCGGAGTCGAACAACACCAATACCTTGCCGGCCGCCTCCACACCGCCGGCAGCAATGTCGAGGCATCCGACGCCACTTCTGGCGCCCGGGCGAGCCGAGACCGGAATACCGGGTCAGTGAAGTCGTTGGCGAGACAGTTCCCCCGGAGCTGCGGGAAGCTCGACCGAACCAGATCCCTCGGCCGCCGCCTGCGTCCGCTCGTCTCCGCAGCCCACTTGGACCTGGGAGTTGATGACATCGGGCCATGCGGCGACCGCCTTCCGCTCCGACTCGGCCATGCCGCTCGGGAGCTTGGGGATGATGCCCCGGAGGCCGTCCGCGTAGATCTCGCCCTCATATTGGCCGGAAATAATTCATCTCTCCCCGTCCGAATTCCCGTGGCGCCCCACATCGTCGCGGATCTCAGCCGTTCCCGTACATCGCGTCGAGTCGGCCGTGGACATAAGCCAGGCCCGGCGGCATGTCCATCTTGTCGGCGACGACTTCGATGTAGCTCGCCGATTCGCCCGTGGATGCCTTCGACAGGGCGGCGTCGAGCTCTCCGAGCGTAGCGACCTTCGCAGTGAACCAGCCCTCGCAGCCCAGGGCGTGTGGCAAGGCGTGGTAGTTCCAGGGGGCGATGTCGTTGTAGACCCAGTTCGGGTCCGCCTCCAAGGCACGCTCGACCGTATAGCCGCCGTTGTTGAGCACGAAGATCACCGGCTTCAGGCCGTGGCGGCCCATCGTGCCGATGTCGTTCGCGGTGAGTTGGTGCGAGCCGTCTCCGGTGAACAGGACGGTGCGCCGAGACGGGGTGGCCATGGCCACCCCGAGCGCGGCCCCGGTGGCCCAGCCGATCGATCCCCAGAGCGGCTGGACGTGCACCTCCGCTCCGTCGGGCAAGGGCAGCGGGACGACCCCCGAGGTGCTGGTGCCGCTCTCCACGACGATCTGGTCGCCCGGCCGGAGGAATCTCAGGTAGCGGGGATAGAGCGTCGCGGCGGTGATCGGGTCGCCCGGGCTGCCGCCAGGCTTCTCCGGCGTCGGCCGCGCCTTTGGATCGAAGTTGAAACGCTTCCGCACCGAGGCCGCCAAGGCGTCGAAGACGTCCCCCATTCGCACCGGGTTGAAGATCCGGTCTCCGATGCGGACATGGTCGAAGGCGATAGTCACGACCTTCTCGGCCGCAGGCAGGCCCGAGTACGCGGAGGTGTTCGTCTCGGAGAAGAAGACGCCACCGGCGTCGATCACGAGATCTGCACCCTCGACCGCTTCCCGGACCGCGGGGGATGACGGGGCCCCGGCGTACATCCCGACGAATTGCGGGTGCGCTTCGGAGAGGACCGCCTTATCCATCGCCATCGCGGCGAACGGGCATCCCAAAGCCTCGATCAGCGCCAGGAGTCGCTTCTGGAGCTTGAATCGCGCCACCGTGTATGCCGGGAGCACAACGACCGAGCGTGCCGACTCGATCCGCTCGGCGATGGCAGCGACGGCCACGGCCAGGTCGGGCCCGCTGGCGGGCTTCGGGTAGGGCGGCGGATCGCAGGCGGTGAGCGGGGTGATGGCGTAGTCCGCGGCGATGAGGATATAGGCCGGTCGGCTCTCCGCCCGCGCCGTGGCGATGACCCGCTCCATCTCGTGGACGCAGTTGTCGGGGGTGAGCACGGCCGAGACGCAGGCCGCCTGCGCCGAGATGTTCGCGAAGTTCTGGAACACTCCGTCGCCCAACGTGTGGTGGACGACCTTACCCAGGCGCTGATGGCGCATCGTCGGCATGCCGACGACATGGAAGACGCAGGACCGCTCGGCCTTGGCCCCCATCACGCCGTTGAGAGCGGAGAGTTCGCCCACGGCGTAGGTGGTCATCAGCATCGAGCAGCCGCGCACGCGAGCATAGCCGTCGGCCGCGTAGGCCGCGTCCAGCTCATTCGAGCAGCCGACCCATCGTATGGCCTCGCTCCGAGCCACCGCGTCGCTGAGTTTGAAGGCGAAATCGCCGGCCACGCCGAAGCAGTCGGTGATTCCCTCTCGGGCCAGGCGGCTGACGATGTAGTCGGCGATCGTCCTTTGCTCGTTCATCGAAGGTCCTGCTAGTATGATGTGAATCGTGTCGGGCTGATCGTGGAGTCGCCCTGCGCCGGCAACTCCGTCTGCCCGCACCTGGAGGATGTGGTAATCCCGAGCCTGCCGTTGGGATGGGCCCCTAAAAGGAGAGTTGTTCACACATCCCGCCATCTGCCGGGCTCATTTCTGCGGGATTCTATGGACTTCGATAACATGCGGTCCAATGCGACTTATCGATGAGACCGATCGACGGGATCAATCGCCTGAAGTTCTAGGCGTTCAACGTGGACAAGACGAGTCGTAGGGCGGGTTGCACGCGGATGCATCGGCCGCGGAGCATCTCGATTCGGTTGCCGGGGGTGGGCCGACCTTCATGGAATTGCGAAACCTGCGCTCGTTCCTGGCCGTCGCCGAGACGCTGCATTTCACACAGGCCGCCAGGAAGGTCCACCTCTCACAGTCGGCGCTGTCCCATCAGATCAAGGAGTTAGAATTAGAAATAGGCGTCTCCCTCTTCGACCGTGGCGGCCGGTCCGTGCGGCTGACCGCCGCCGGGGCGATCCTCCGCGAGCACGCCTTGCGGGCGATTCGCGCCCTCGATGAGGCCATCCCGGCCATCTCCGAGGCGGAGGGGTTGAGCCGAGGCCGGGTGTCGGTCGGGGTCGTCCAGGTGTTGGACAACCTGCTGGTGCCGCGTGTCATCGAGCATTTCACCGCGGCCCATCCCGGCATCGGGATCCGCGTCGATCGCCTCTGGCAACGCGACATCGAGTCGGCCGTCAGGACGTCCGATCTCGACGTCGGCATCTGCCTCGATCCGCCGGGGGACCCGGGCGTCATCATCGACGTCGTCGGCGAGTCCACGCTGGGGGTGATCGTCGCGAGAAGCCACCCTCTTGCGGACAGGGGAAGCATGAAGCTCGCGGATCTGGGAGGAGCGTCCTTGATCCTCTTCCCTCGAAACGATTCGTGGCTCCGTCATCTCACGGACAAGACATTGTCCGAGGCCGGGGTCGAACCGCCTTGCTCGATCGAGCTGGATTCGATTGAGGCCATCCTGGCGACCGTTGAACGTGGCCTCGGGGCCGCGTTACTGCCGCTCGTCGTACTCGGCCGCGGTAGGGATGGGCTCAAGGTCATCCCGATCGAGGGGCCCGAAATCAAGGCCCGGGTCGGCCTCCTCTGGAGGAGGGGAGCCGATCGATCACGGGCCGCCTTGGCCTTCGCCGAGTCGGTCGCGACCGTCATTCAATCGGAGGGTTTAGCTCCCCTGGGCTGAGGGCATGAGCCCCGGCGGTGGTGTGAGAGAATCGCTCGCACGGGCGGCGTCGCCTTGATGCGAACGGGGGATGGCAACGGCATTCATCCCCTTCATCGGCTCTCTTACGCAGGCAGCGTCCAGTCGTTGCCAAAGCGTTAACGTCGAGGACTCGCGGCTTTCCATCGCGTCCTCCAATTCTGGCTCGAACGAACCACGATCCAGGAGGCGAGAGCCTCAAACGGCATCATTTCGACACAGCCTTGCGCGCTTTGGCCGGCCCGGATTTGGGCTCCGGGGCGATGGCTTCGATCGATTCCAGATCCTTCAGCTTGATGTAATTCCAGAGGTAGAGCGAGGCCACCGAGCGGAGCGGGCGCCAGGCTTCGGCCAGGGCGAGGAGTTCCTTGGCCGACGGGACTTCGACCAGATCGTAGACGTGGGCGATGATCTTCTTGAGGGCGTAGTCGTCGACGGGGAAGACGTCCGCGCGGCCGAGGTTGAAGATCAGGAGCATTTCCACCGTCCAGCGGCCGATCCCGCGGATCGAGGTCAGACGCTGGATGATCTCCTCGTCGCCGAGCGCGACGATCTCTTCGGCCGAGGGCACGGTGCCGTCGAGGGCCTTCGCGGCCAGGTCCTTGATCGCGGCGGTCTTGGAACCGGAAAGTCCAGCGGCTCGCAACGTCTCGTCCGAGGTCTCGAGCAAGGCCGAGGGCTCGGGGATCGTCGAGTCGGGGTAGAGGGCCTTCACCCGGCCTAGGATCGTCGACGCGGCCTTGGGCGATAGCTGCTGGTGCGCGATCGCCTCGAAGAGCGACGCGTAAGGGGAGTGCTTCGGCTTCAGGTTCATCTCGAGGGGATGCGACAGGCAGCGTGCGAGGTGCGGGTCCTGGGTCGCGAGGTGGGCCGCCAGGCGTGGGAGGTCCTTCGCCGACTTGATCGTCTTCGGCAGGCCGATGGTCGCACCTTCGATGGCCAGCATCCTCGTCTTGGTATCCCGCCCGCCGAAGGTGGAGAACCCGCCGATCTTGCCGCCGGCGGCGAGAATCCGATGGCAGGGGACGATCAGGGCGATCGGGTTCTTGCCGAGGGCCTGCCCCACCGCCCTCGCGGCCTTGGGCTGGTCGAGAACCCTGGCGATGTCGCCGTAACTCATGGTCTGCCCCGCCGGGATCTTCCGCGCCGCCTCATAAACCCGACGCGCGAACGGGCCGGCCTTGCCCAGATCGACTTCGATGTCGTCGAACTGCTGAGGCTCGCCGTCGAAGTGCTTGCTCACGCGACGGATGATCTCGGCGATCCGGGCGGGGGGCTTTTTCGCGGCCTTGCTCGCGCCCGACTTCTTGATCATGCGGGCCTCGGTCAGCTTGGCCGTCGCGTCGGGGAGTTGGAAGTAGGCTACCGCGGGCCCCTTCGAGCCTTCCCCGTCGCACCAGGCGATCGCGCACCAGCCCAGGGAGGTCTCGAAGAGGCAATAATCGACCTGAGACATGGATGAGGCCTCCATCCGACCTCTCGACGTCGGGTTGGGTTTCCGTTCCAAAATACTATCGCGGGTGTCAAATCCCGGCGGATCCGCCGGCCCAGGGTCGACGGACGCATCACCGTGTCATTTTGCGGGCATCAAGATTGTTCGGCCGAGGCTTGCGAGCCTTCCTGGGCCTTCTTCGCGCACTCGTCGCAGCAGACGACGATCTCCTGGCCGCCGACGCTCACCTTGATCCCGCCCTCCTGCACGTCCCAGTCGCACACCGGGCACTTCGTCGTCTTCATGAGATATCCTTTGCATAAGGGAAGTCAATCGCAAGGGCCGAAGCGACCCACTGCGGAGACAACGGTAGTGTTCGGGCGGAAATCAGGCTTCCAGATCCTTGCTCAATTGCCGGAGCCCGCGCGGATTCGATTCGCGACGGACCTCCGACGGCGTGCGTCCGAACTCGCGACGGAAGGTGTCGCTGAAATGCCCGTGGCTCGAGAAGCCGAGTTCCAGTGCCAGCGCGGTGAGGTCGGCCGCGCCTCTCGAGCGAGGCCCGGAGCCGGAGCCGAGTGAGGTAGCGATGAACGGGCACGCCCGTCCGCTCGCGAAAGATGCGGGCCAGGTGGAATGGCGACGCATGCAAGGCGGGGGCGACGTCATCGAGCGTGCCCCGCTCCGACAGCCGGCTCGAGAGGAAGCTCCGGTCCGCCTCGACGCGATCGGCGTCCGTGCGAGGGCGAGCCGGCTTGCGCGTCGGACGATGCCGGGCGAAAGACGACGCGGACTTCGCCGATCGCGTCATCCGCAGCCAGGCCCTTGAACAGCAAATCGGGCAAGGACTACACCGCCCCGCTGCTGGGCCGGGCCCGCGACGTCCTCGAGCGGTTGCACTTCACAATCGATACCAGGCTCGAATTCGCCGACCCGGTCAAGAAACAGCCGATGCACTCTCGAATCACGTTCCAGGCCATCCGGCGAGTCGTCGGGCGTGCCGGGATCAGCGACGGCGACCGGTGTAATCAATTCCTTCGCCTCCTGTGCCGTGGACGAGGGCGTCCCGCTGAAGGTCGTCAGCCAGTGACTCGGCCACGCCTCGATTACGCGGCAATTAGCCCCGGAACCACATATCACCCCGGCCATAGGCCCGCGTCGAGCCAATGTCGGATGACCCCAGCGTCGAAGTATCAGGACGAGGCCGACATCGCTTTGGAAACCAGTCATTACTGGGTTGCGACGCGTTCTTTGGAGCACGATCAAATAGTGCGGGACCTCATCGGCATGGTTCTGTAGGATGGCCCCTCTTCCGGACGTGCGAATGAGATTCCCACCCAGGTTTTCCGAGGCCGATTCCCTCATGAAACGACTGATTTTTGCGGCGATCCTGGCAGCCCTGGCTGCGACCCGCGGGGCACAGGCGGACGAGGCGGGCATTCAGGCGGGGGCCGCGGCGGCCAATCTGGTCGCCACGGACGAGATGGTGATCGGCGGCGGGATCGGACCGGGCAGAGTTAAGGGTCAGGAAGGGGAGCTGAGGGCAACGGCCGTCGTGATCCGCGACCCCAAGGGGGCTCGTGTCGCGCTGATCGAGTGCGATGTGATCGTGCTCACCCGCGACCTCCTCGACGCGGCGGCTCGTCGCATCGAGAAGGAGACCGGCATCCCTTTCGAAAACATCCTGATCAATGCCACGCACACGCATCACGGGCCGACGACCGTGACGGTGCACGGAGTCACGCGTGAAGAAGAGTACACGAAACAGGTGGGTGACAAGGTGGTCGAGGCGGCCGTCGCGGCCAACGCCCGGCTCACGCCGGTGACGATGCGTTTCCGGCTCGGCGAGGAGTCCTCGGTCGGCCAGAATAGTCGGCTCCTCCTCAAGAACGGCATGATCAACTGGATCGGGATTCTCACCGATGCGGTCCGGCCCACCGGCCCGTTCGACCCGGATCTCCCGGTCTGGGCGTTCCAGAAGCCCGATGGCTCGTACGAGGCGATCCTCTTCAACCACTCGACGCATACCATCGGCACGGTGAAGCCGGGGGTACGCTCCCCCTCGTTTTACGGGCTGGCCGCCCAGGAGTTGGAGAAGGAGAAAGGGGGCACCGTCCTCTTCTTCGAAGGTGCCTCGGGGTCGACCCACAACATCGGGCTGACGACTCCGGAGATGATCGTGCGGATGAAGCAGGCGATCCTCGACGCCCTGGCCAGGTCGAGCGAGCACCGCGTCTCCCGGGTCAAGGGGATCCGGAGCGAGTTCCCCATCAAGGTTCGCCACTTCGACGAGGCGAAGGACGCCAAGGCGGTGACCGACTACCTGCACTATCGATTCAAGGATGACACGCAGGCGGAGAAGAGCATCGCCGACGTCTTCGCCGCGAGCCGGAAGGTGCTGGCGAGTCATCAGGGCGAGACGCGCAAGACCTGGATCCAGGCGATCCAGATCGGGGACACGGCGGTCGTCGGGGTCCCGGCCGAGTTCTTCACCGTCCTCGGCCAGGAAATCAAGCGGCGCTCGCCGTTCCGCCACACGTACATCTTCGAGCTGGCGAACGACTACATCGGCTATGTGGGGGACCGGAAGGCCTATGACCTCGGCGGATACCAGGTCTGGACCGGACTCCACAGCTTCGTCGAGCCGGGAACCGGCGAAAAGATCGTCGACGAGGCCGTCAGGCTGCTCGACGTCTTGCACGCCGAGGCCAGGTGAAATTCCAGGTCTGACGCGAGCCAACCTCGGCGGTCCTCCACGGGCCGCCGAGGAGGTCGTCGTGACTTTCCGTCGGATCGTCCCGGTCCACGGCTCGACCGATGGCGATGGGTTAGCGTTCGCCCTTCGGGCTCGCGTCGGAGACCGGCGCTGGCCGAGCTATCCGGCGGCAGGTGTCCCCCTCGTGCCGGGATCTGGGGATGTCGTGCCGAACCAGCGATCCCAACGCGTCCCGATGAATGGGGCAAGGAGTCCGCCGAGGATGCTCGCGGCGAGCGGGCCGCCGAAGTACATGGCATGGAGTTGGACGTCGCGCAGCGGCGGGATTGCCGGCATGTAGCGCCCCCAGAGGTTGACCGGCAAGGCAACGAACAGGTCGCACCCGGCGAGCAGCAGCCCGGCCCATCCCAGCACCGTCATGGACTCCGGACGTTGGAAGGCGTCGCGGACGGCGGCGGCACCGAGGACGCCTGGCACCAGGAACGCGACCGTGCGGGCCGCCACGGACACCGCGGTCTCGCCCGCCGACCCGAGTTCATAGCGAGTGGCCACCCAATTGGCCAGGTTCTCCATCGGCATCAGGAGCCATGCGAACGACGTCGCCAACGCGAATGTCAGTAGGGCGGAGCAGGCCCGATCTCCCAGCCTTCGTCGGAGGAGGATCAGCGTCGAGGTCGCGGCGAGGCAGGCGATCCAGGCAACAACGTGGCACCGCCAGAAGAGGGCCCCGAGGTCCCCGGCCGTGTCGATGTCCATCCGCGACTCGGAATGCCAGAGGGCCCAATCGATGTCCTCGACCACCAGGGGCGTCCCGCAGGCGACGAGGAGGAGCTCCGCCGGCCGGCAGACCCCGCCGAGCCTGACGCGGCGCCAGAGCATCAGCGGGATCAGCGCCAGGCACGCCTTCTCGATCGCCTCCTCGACGAACTGCCCGTCCCACTTCCAGACGGGCGTCCGGGGCATGGAGGGGTGGGGCGTGAAACGCCAGGTCGAGTCCCAGCGGAGCGACAGGGCGAGGGCGACGCCCAGGACCAGGACGAACAGGTCGGACAGCGTTGCCGAGCTCCCCTTGGATTGTCTCCCGCGCGAATCCGGGACAGTGGGCATGGGGCTACCCTCTCGCAATGAAGCGGGCGTGAGTTGATGGAACCCAGCCCAGCCGGGACGATCGCCGATCAACCGCCCCGGGCGGAGCCAGCCATGACATTCTCACATCCCCAACCCGCCTCCGGCCAGGGTTTCGCGCGGCCCTCCGTCCACAAACACCACGTCCTACTGTCGCCGGCGCCGGAGGAGCGGAGACGCCTCGAAGCCGCCTAATTCCACCTCAACGCATACCGCTAATTTAGACGAAATTGACCCCAAAGATATCGTATCCAATTCCATATTATCACAATAATTGATCAAAATTACAAAGCGCGAGAATTTCATATCTGGAATTCCAGACGTGGCAACCTCTCGAGCCGGCTCCTGGCTCGTCGGCATGACCTCGCGTTGCCGACGAACGTCGTCAATGGCCCGGGCCCAAAAGCCAGAAAACCTGGGAAATTCACGGCTTTCGGGCGATCTGGACAAATCCACTGCGAGCGATCCAGCGGGAGGGGGCAATGGAAGTGATTGCGCAACGAGTGGGGCCTTGTGCGGCGGGAAACCCGCCAATAGGATTGGCACTCCTGGATTTAACTTAAGAAGATCCTGCGAATGTTCTTTTAAGAAATATAATATCGAGCTGGGGGAAAGCCCAGATTTTCAACCAAAACTTCATTTATGCCTGCCTAATCTTAACAATTGTTCGGTACAATCGGCATCGGCCCAGCGGAGTACGACCCTAAGAAGACCATGAAAGGTACAACGAGGTACGATGTTGACTCAAAAATCGAGGCCGGGCTTCACGCTGATCGAGCTTCTCGTCGTCATCGCAATCATTGCCGTGTTGATCGCACTGCTCCTCCCCGCAGTGCAGTCGGCCCGCGAAGCCGCTCGCCGGGCCCAGTGCACCAACAATTTGAAGCAACTGGGGTTAGCTTCGGCGAACGCCGAGTCGACCACCACGGCCTTCATCCCCGGCTTCGGACCCGCTTTCAATGACGCGGTCTTCTCGGGGACCTGCGGCTCTCGCCCGAACGTCCTGGCCCAGCTCCTGCCGTACCTGGAGTTGAGCAGCACGTACAATGCGTTCAACTTCGAGTGGTGCCTCAGCGGCTACGGCCTGAGCACGGCCAACGGGACGGCCCAGATGCAGATCGTCTCGGCGTTCAACTGCCCGTCGGATCCGAACACCATCAAGTTCTTCGACCTCGGCTACGCCAGCTACTGCGCCAGCCTCGGGGCGACCGCGGCCCAGCGGCTCGGCACAGCGGCGGCCTCGTTCGAGTCCGTCACCTCCCGCGCGGGCATCTTCAACGTCATTGCCCTGGACACCTCGTCGACGACCTATCCCAACAAGAACCGGGCCATGCCGGTCACGGTCGCCTCGGTGACCGACGGCACCAGCAACACGGCCCTCTTCGCCGAGACCAAGCGCAGCCGCGCGGCGAACACCACGGCCGACGGCGCCGGCTGGACCTCCGGCATCCTGCCGACCGACCCGGTGAACTTCCTGTATATCAGCAACGGTGACCTCGGTACGGCCCCCAATTGTGCTTATGGCACCTCGGGTTACGCCGGCCGGCTCACCTACCGCGGCCAGCAGTACTACCGCAACCTGCCGATCTGCGGCTACTACAGCCACACCTTGACCCCGAACTCGAAGTGGTTCGATTGCGGCGTCTACGGCACGGCGTTCAACAACGGCCACATGGCGGCCCGGAGCTACCACCCCGGCGGCGCGAACGTCTGCTTCGCCGACGGCTCGGTCCACTTCATCAAGGATGCGGTCAGCGCGACGACCTGGCTCGCCCTGGGCACCCGCGCCGGCGGCGAAGTCGTCAGCGCCGACTCTTACTGAGTCCGGCTCCCGCGAGCCCGCCGCCTCGTCTCGATGTTCGTGGGGAGACGGCCTGACCGCCGTCTCCCGTCATTTCGGCACCTAATTCTCGGATGACAGGCGACATGCGTTCCTCCCTCCTCGCAGCACTGATCCTACCCCTGGGGCTCGTCGCCGGCTGCAGCGAGCCGGTCGGCGAGCCCGTCACCGAAGCCAACCAGGCCGAGGTCGCCCTCAACGACGTGGGCCAGATGTTCCGGCAGTACACGTTCAACAACCACAAGCCGGCGACGAAGGTCTCGGATTTCGCCCCGCTGGAGGCCGTCAACCCGATCGGCCTGAAGGCCCTCCAGGACGGCGACGTTATCGCGCGCAGCGGCGTGGTCATCCAGGACTTCGAGGAAGGCCCCGCGACGAAGGACTCGCCCGACGAGGTGATCGCCTATGCCAAGGAAGTCCCCACCTCCGGCGGACCCGTCCTGATGCACAACCGGACGATCCGCAAGATGACGGCCGAGGAATTCAAGGCCGCCAAGCTCGCCGGCGACAACGACATGGTCGCCAAGGGCAAGAAGTCCTGAGCCTGAATTCCCGGACCGGCTGATTCAACTCGGCAAGACGCCGACAAATCGAACGACCCCGGCCATCACCACGGTGAACGCCGGGGTCGTTCGGTTCATGCAACTTAGATTTTGTTCACATGGTCATGGCGCCTCCGACGGCCTGGAGAGGGCGGGGAGTCACGACCATCCAGACCTCGCGCCGAGCCTGCGGCATGAACGGTCCGCGATCATCCTCGTGGCCAAGTCCAGGGGCCTTCAAGGCGATGATTCGAGTGGCTGCCTGGTCGTGCGGGCATTCCGGCGGATCGTGCCCCGGTTGCTGTCGTGGAATCCTTGGCGGGGCGCATTCCCGACGCTTGTGGAGCGGTTAGCTCGCGAGGCGTCCTCTTGTCCCGGGTTTCTCGGGCTGGACCAGGCGGCGGGAGCTGCCGGGTCACGGAGAAACGCGCTTGCATACAACCCTGACTCACGGTGGCCCCTATGCGGACCAAGAACGGCCGATACTGGCAGATTTGAGTTGTCGTCTTGCGTACGAGTCGACGTCGCCCAACAAATAAATAAGATTATATTAGCAAACATAAAATTCAATGAAACAACAGCGGTTCCACGATCGGGCGTGATCCACCATCGACGGCAAGTCGAGCAGGCCCCTACTTAAGCAAGGCGACCCAGGCGGCAGGGCCACTACCCAAATGACCAGTCCCGACGCTAGACTGGATGACTCGGAGGAGAATCGCGGAGCACGAAAGCGCTCACCAATTCGAGACTCGCCCCGGCCTGCCGGGCGACCCCGGCCGTCCCCCTTACAAGGCCGTCGCCCGCCCCACGATCTCGCCCAGGGCGAGAATCGGCCTGGAAGCCCTGGCTTCAGCCGAACGCCTGGTGTTGTGCTGCGTTGCCGCGAGGAATGTGGAGGAGGAACGCCCGGCCATGTCCATCTTGTCGCTGTTCGACCCCAGGGACGACTCCGTCGGGCAGGGGCTGGAGTCGGTCTCGGAGCTGACCGCCCGGATCAAGGCGATCCTCGAGCTCGGGTTTGCCGACGTGGCCTTGCAGGCCGAGGTCTCGAACCTCGCGAGGCCAAGATCGGGGCACGTCTACCTCGTCCTGAAGGATGAGGGCTCCCAGGTCCGCGCGGTGCTCTGGAAGTCGGAGGCGCAGAAGCTCGTCTTCGACCTCACCGACGGCCTGGCCGTGCGAGTCTGGGGACGGCTCTCCGTCTATGCCCCTCGCGGCGAGTACCAGATCACGATCCGCAAGATCGAGCCCGAGGGGATCGGGGCGCTCGAGCTGGCCTTCCGCCAGGCGGTAGCGAGGCTCGCGGCCGAGGGGCTCTTCGACCCGGATCGCAAACGCCCCCTGCCCCGGTTCCCGCGCAAGATCGTCGTCGTGACCAGCCCCACGGGGGCGGCGGTCCGCGACCTGCTCCAGGTCGTCAGCCGGCGCTGGCGGGCCTCGGATCTGCTGATCGCCCCGTCGAGGGTCCAGGGGGAAGGCGCGGCCGAGGAGATCGTCGAGGCCATCACCCTGGCCAACCGCGTCGCGGGGGCCGACCTCATCATCCTCGCCCGAGGGGGCGGGAGCCTCGAGGATCTCTGGGCCTTCAACGAGGAGATCGTCGCCCGCGCCATCGTGGGCTCGAAACTCCCGGTCGTCACGGCGATCGGCCACGAGGTGGACGTCACCATCGCCGACCTCGCCGCCGACCGCCGCGCCCTGACCCCGAGCGAGGCCGGCGAGCTCTGCGTGCCCGACGCCGCCGAGATCGAGCGCCAGCTCGAACGCCTCGGCCAGCGCCTGGTGGCGGCCGGCAGGCAGCAGGTGGAGGAGGCCCGAGACAGGCTCGCCCGGCTCGCCGACCGCAACGAACGAGCCTTGCGTCGGATCCTCGACGACCGCAAGTTCAGGCTCTCGAGGGCCTCGGCCGCCCTCGAGGCGCTGAGCCCCGTCGCCGTCCTCGCCCGGGGCTACAGCCTCACGCTCAAGGCCTCTGACGGGGCGATCGTCCGCGAACCGGGCGATGTCAAGGCCGGCGACCTCATCGAAACACGGCTCGCCTCGGGCCGAATCGTCAGCCGCGTGGAAGGGAGTGCTTGATCCTTTGACACCGAATCGGAACCCGGAAATGGCCTTCGAGGACGCCCTCGAAGAACTGGAGGGGATCGTCGAGACCCTCGAGCGCGGCGAGCCCGCGCTGGCCGCCGCCCTGGCCCGCTACGAGCGCGGGGTCCATCTCCTGGCCCACTGTCAGGGGCTCCTTGACGGAGCCGAGCGCACCGTGGCGTTGCTCACAAGCGTCGACGCCGCAGGGGAGCCGACGACCGCCCCATTCGACGCGACGGCGACAGCCGACAGGCCCTTGCCCGACGCCCCCAAAGCCAGGGCCTCGCGTAGCGTCGCGACCGACGACGGCATCCCATTCTGAGCGAAGAATTTCGGTGCCGGGGGCGTGACGCAAGCCCATCCGACCCCCGCCCGATACCCCGATCACTTTACGTCGCAAAGTTTTTCCCGGAGCCATGTGGACAATCGCGAGGGGTTTGTCAACAATAGGCACAGTTGGCGAGTGGTCCCCGTGATGGGATGTTCAGGAACGATCAGGGACGACGTACCGCCCCGGCCTCGGCTTGCCACTCGTGTTGATTCATTCATGATGACTCCCAAGTCGACCGAAAGTTCCCGGCTGGCCGCTTTTGTCGAAGAGGGCCGACGCCGGGTGGACGAAGCCCTCGGCCTCTATCTGCCGGAAGCCGACGAAGACCCGAAGGCGTCCTGCCCGTCCCGGCTCGCCTCCGCCATGCGATACAGTGTGCTTGGGGGTGGAAAGCGGCTCCGGCCGATCCTCTGTCTCCTCGCGGCGGAGGCCTGCGGCGGCGATGCCGCCTCGGCACTCCCTGCGGCCTGCGCACTCGAGATGGTACATACGTACTCCTTGATCCATGACGACCTGCCGGCGATGGACGACGACGACCTCAGGCGGGGACGCCCCACCTGCCACAAGGCGTTCGACGAGGCGACGGCGGTCCTGGCGGGCGATGGCTTGTTGACCCTGGCCTTCGAAGTCCTGGCGAAGCACATCCAGCCGGCCGGCGCGGCGATCGCCTGCGTGCAGGCCCTGGCCGAAGGGGCCGGGCCCGACGGGATGGTCGGCGGCCAGATGGCCGACCTCGAGGCGGAAGGGCGGACCGACGCCACGCTCGAGGCCCTCGAGGCCATCCACCGACGCAAGACGGGGGCCCTGCTCCGCGCGTCGCTCCGCATGGGGGGCCTGGTCGCCGGGGCCGATCAGCCGACCTTGAAGGCGCTCGACACTTACGGCCACGCGGTCGGGTTGGCCTTCCAGATCATCGACGACCTGCTGGACGTGGAAGGGGACGAGGCCAAGCTGGGGAAACGGGTCAACAAAGATTCCGAGTTAGGAAAGTGGACCTATCCCGGTTTGTTAGGTATCGAGGGGAGTCGGCAGCGGGCCAGGCAATTGGCTGAAGAAGCCGTCGAGGCGCTGAGACCCCTGGGAGAGCCAGGCGAACGGTTGCGGGCATTGGCCCTGGATCTTTTGGAAAGGGACCGCTGATGAGCAGCACGATGTTGCCCAAGATCGGGTCGCCGGCCGACCTGAAAGCATTGGACGAGACGGAGCTCGAGCAGTTGGCGGCCGAGATGCGAGAGGAGCTGATCGGCGTCGTCGGTCGGCGATCGGCGCACTTCGCCAGCAACCTCGGGGTCGTCGAGCTCTGCCTGGCCTTGCACCTCGCCTTCGACTTCTCGAAGGACCGCCTGATCTGGGACACCGGCCATCAGATCTACCCGCACAAGCTGATCACCGGCCGCGCCGCCGAGCTCCACACGATCCGGACCAAGGGGGGCCTGATGGGCTACCCCAACCCGGCCGAGAGCGAGTACGACCTGTTCATGACCGGGCACGCCGGCTGCGCCCCGTCGACCGCCCTCGG
Organism: Singulisphaera chitinilytica; assembly: GCF_049331405.1. Lineage (NCBI taxonomy): Bacteria > Pseudomonadati > Planctomycetota > Planctomycetia > Isosphaerales > Isosphaeraceae > Singulisphaera > Singulisphaera chitinilytica. Next base: position 563,796 of record NZ_CP186274.1, on the reverse strand, counting down.
CCTGAAGGCGGGCGACGACCTCGTCGGCCACCCCGAGCGGCACTCGGTCGCGGTCATCGGCGACGGCGCCTTCCCCTCAGGGATCGTCTTCGAGGCGCTCAACAACGCCGTCGGCCTGAACAAGAAGTTCCTCGTCGTCCTCAACGACAACAAGATGTCGATCTGCCCGCGCGTCGGCGGCCTGGCCTACTACCTCGACAAGGCCCGCATGACGCCGATGTACAACGACCTGAATAAGCGGGTCCGCAAGCTGCTCCCGTCGATCCCCCTCGTGGGCGACCAGGCCGAGCGCTGGCTCCAGCAGATGAAGGACGCCATCAAGGCCTCCGTCCACGGCGGGATGCTCTTCGAGGAGCTCGGCTTCACCTACATCGGGCCGATCGACGGCCACGACCTGAAGTCGATGCGGACCTACCTCGAGAAGGTCAAGCAGCTCGACGGCCCCGTCCTGCTCCACGTCCTCACCGACAAGGGGCACGGGTTCGAGCCGGCCCTCAAGGACCCGGTCAAGTATCACGCCCCCGCCCCCTTCCAGCGCAAGGAAGACGGGATCATCCCGCTCAAGACCTCGTCGAACAAGGCATACACCGACGCCGTCAGCGAGGCCCTCTTCAACGCCATGCAGCGCGACCCGAAGGTCGCCGTCCTCACGGCCGCGATGTGCGAGGGGAACAAGCTCCAGAAGATCCGCGAGACCTTCCCGAGCCGCTTCTTCGACACCGGGATCTGCGAGAGTCACGCCGTCGCCTTCGCCGGCGGCATGGCCAAGGCGGGCGCGAAGCCCGTCGTCGACATCTACAGCACGTTCCTCCAGCGTTCCTACGACCAGATCTTCCAGGAGGTCGCCCTCCAGGACCTGCCGGTCGTCTTCACGCTGGACCGCGCCGGGCTGGTCGGCTCCGACGGGCCGACGCACCACGGCACGTACGACATCTCGTACATGCGGATGTTCCCCAACATGGTGGTGATGGCCCCGGGCGACGAGAAGGACGTCACGCCGATGATCGAGTTCGCGCTCGGCCACACGTCCCCCGTCTCGATCCGCTACCCCAAGGCCAACCTCGAGAGCATCGAGCGAGAGGCCCAGCCGATCGAGTTGGGCCAGGCGGAAGTGCTCGAGTGGGAGACCGACGGCATGTTCCTGGCCTGCGGCACGCTGGTCAGCACCTGCCTCCGGGCGGCCGAGCGGCTCCGCGAGGAATACGGCCTGAGGGTCGGCGTGGTCAACGCCCGCTTCATCAAGCCGCTCGACAAGACGACCGTGGCCAAGGCGATCGAGGAGTGCGGCTTCGTCATCACCGTCGAGGAAGGCTGCTTGATGGGCGGCTTCGGCTCGGCCGTGCTCGAGGCGGCCAACGACGCCGGCCTAAACACCACCCACGTCCGCCGGCTCGGCCTGCCCGACCGCTTCGTGCTCCACGCCGAACGCGATGAGCAACTCGCCGAAGTCGGGCTCGACGTCGAGGGGATCACCCGCTCGGCCCTCGAACTCGCCCGCGCCGTGGGCCTGCCGGGTGCCCTCGCCGAGAACGGCCAGGCCTGCGCGACCTGAGCCGGTTCCCCCCTTCGCCGACGATTCCACGCGGCCAGGGCGTCCCGATGGACGACGGGGGCTACCCCACCCTGGTAGAATGCGGAGGATACCAGAGGCCATAGTCTCGACGAGGATCGTGGACCTACTTATGGGGAAACCCTCCTCCGCAGCGGAAGCCAGGCCGCGTGAGCTCCCGCCACTGAATCTCATGATCCTCGGCAACGGCACCAAGCCGGAGGTCCACACTCACGCGCATCGGCTCGCCGAGGCGCTCGAGTGTCACCCCGACCTGATCGTTTCCGGGATCGACCTGGCCTCAGACACCGACCTCTCCGGGCTCACGGCCGACATCGCCGTGGTCCTGGGGGGCGACGGCACGGTCCTGCACACGGCGAGGAGGATGGGGGACCATCCCACCCCCGTCCTCGGGATCAACCTCGGCCGGCTCGGATTCCTGGCGGACCTGACCCCCGACGACTTCCTGATCCGCCTCGGCGACCTGGCCGAGCGCCGGTACATGATCGACAACCTCATGACCCTCTCGTGCACGCTCTCGCCCAAGTCGGGCCCGACGCGCGAGTTTCGCGGGCTCAACGACGTCGTCCTCCGCGCGGCCCCCTTCTTCCACCTGCTGGACATCGGGCTCTCGATCGACGGCGAAGAGGTCATGACCTATCGGGGCGACGGCCTGATCCTGGCCACCCCCGTCGGCTCGACCGCGCATAGCCTCTCGGCCGGGGGGCCGATCCTGCCGCCGAACGCCCACATGTTCGTCGTGACCCCGCTCTGCCCCCACACGCTCACCCAGCGCCCGCTCGTCGACGCCACGCACAAGGTCTACGAGATGGTTCCGCTCGTCTCGGGGGTCGCGACGGTCCTCGTCATCGACGGCCAGGTCCAGGTCCCCGTGGCCTGCGAGGACCGCGTGATCATCCGCCGGGGCAAGACCCCCTTCCCGATGATCCGCCTCCCCGGGCACAGTTTCTATCGGACGCTCCGCGACAAGCTCGGCTGGGGCGCGGCCCCTCCCGGGGACCGCGGCGTCCACGTGCATCCCCCCGTCTGAGGGGCGGCCCCGTCGCCATCAGCGGGTGATGACGAATCGATCTAGCTCGTCCCCGGCCGCCGAGACCTGCTTGACCGAGAGCCGGTTGGCGTCGACGTCCACCACCGTCATCGAGTGCGTGTCGGCCACGAACTTGGCGGTGTACTCCTGCCAGGAGCCGGGGTCGTCGGTCTGGTCGGTGTTGTAGAGCCGGGCCCCGCCCCCTCCAGTCACGAGGTAGATGACCCCCTTAGGCTTCGTCCTCGTCTTGCCGTCGAACTCTCTGTCGAGCGTCCAGCGCCCCTTGATGCGCCCATCGGCCGTGACGGGCAGTTTTCCAGCTTCCGGGTCCGGCACGAATTGCATCGGGTAAGACCGCTGATAGTTGTGGATATGGCCGCAGAGGACGAGGTCGACGCCGTACTTCTCGAAGAGCGGGGCGAGTAGCCGCGTCCTCTGCTCGTCGTAATGCGTCTTCGACGAGTGGAACGGGGGCTGGTGGAACGCGACGACCCGCCAGGTCGCCCCCTTGGCGGCGGCGAGGTCGCGCTCGAGCCAGTCGTGGAGCGCGGGGTCCGACCAGTTGGCGTAGGGGTTCGTGTCGAGGACCGTCCAGTGGACGTCGCCCGCGTCGAAGGCATAGCTCGCCATCTGCGGATACGCCGGCCTGGCGGCGTCGAGATAGGCCTTGCGACGATCCTCGGCCCCGATCAGGGTCGGCGTGTTGGCGGCGCCGGGCTCGGTGATCGGGCCGTTCTTCGGCAGGGCCCAAACGAGGTAATAGGCCAGGGCGTCGGGGAATTCGTCCAGGTGCCTCTCCAGCAGGTCATGGTTCCCGGGCGCGGCGAGCACTAATGTCGAGCGCAGGAGCGGCGCCCCGGTCGTGGGGGACGCCTCGTCGGCATTGTAAATGGGGAAGAACTTCTGGAGATATTCCGACATCAACCCCTTGTAATAGACGAGGTCGCCCGTGATGAAGACGTAGTCCGGACGGGCGCGATAGGCCTGATAGGCGACGGCCCGCTGCTCCCAGGAGTCGGCACCGCCGTCGCCGAAGGCGACGAACCTGTGCGGTTGGCCCGCGACCTTCGGGGCGCGTGCCTCGGCCTCGAAGACGGTGACCCCCGCCCGCTTGACCCGATACGAGAACGTCTCCCCCCTGGGCATCGCGGCGATCTTCGACCGGAAAAGACGCCTCGGCTGCACGCTCCCGGCCTGGTAGGCGATGGCCCTCGGCGCCTCGGCCTCCCTCCAGGATTCCGACGACGTCGAGCGGACCTCCACCGACCATTCGACGTCGCGGTCGGGCGCCTGCCAGAGGACCGCCAACTCCTTGCCGGTCGCGTCATCCCCCCACTGCACATAAGGCGAGACCCAGAAGGCACCGACCGGCACCTCGCGCCAGGTGGCATTGCGACGCCGAAGCACCTCGCCGGCCCCCAGCAGTATCAGGACGGCGAGGAAGGCGAGAAACCGGCTCCTTCTCCGGGCATCCATAAGTCAGTCTCGATTTCAAAAGACTCTCGCGCCCGAAAAGAGAGGACCACACCCAGCCAGACGCGCAGCGAACCTCCCGGGATGTCCTAACAAACCCCGCGGTTTTCGGCAATGGGCGACTTATTCCATCATCTTATCGTGCTGATTCGACGTCTTAATTTTGACCACTTATTGAATCAACGAACGGAAAGGCGTCCGCCATCTCTTCTTGCAAATCCCGAAAAGATCACCCGACCGGCCGGGCCATCAGCGACACGAGCCATCGGGGATTCACCGAATCCGATCAGTGGGACCTCGACGTCATTTCAACGCAAAACGGCATCAGGACTATTATTAATGCAGAAGGCACCACGGAACGGGCAAGGTCATCAACTCCAATCAGCCTTATTATAAGATCTCACCTAGTTCCTCGCCCAACCAGGCCATTCGGCGGCTCGCGATTGGCCCCGGTGATTCCATGACCTCACAAATTTATATACGATATATCCTCATCCTGCCGCATCAACCGAAGATGGCCTGCTCACGCCGAGGCATCGGAGCCCATTCTGCATCAAATCTATCGATGACGTTTTAACCGTTAACTCCTAAGGAGTTCTCTGTCAAAGTCTTGCCATAGTGTGAAGATCCCCGTAAACTTACGAAGAGTGGTCGAACAAAGTAGATGGCGCCCATTTCTGCTCAAAATCGGATCAGCCATGGAACATAAGTTTCATGAACTCCGAGTGCCGGGTCTCTGCACGCTTTGAGTGGATAGGGCTCGTGGGTCTTGGTGGCGACATTGTTGCGCCCAAGGCAACGCGAGCGGGCCGGGCGAGTGGTGTGCGGTCGTGACATCACCCCGTCAAGCTTGATTGGAATAGCCGCGACTCACATGGAGTGGCACATTCCTTCACGCCGGCGGAGTGGTCGCGACGAGGATTAAGAGCGGAGGGTTGTGCCGGATCGATCCCCGACCCGCTCGGCATACATGGGTCTGCCAGGCCGGGAAATGTGAGAAGATCTGGGATCGCCATCCTCTTGCAATCCAAGGGTAGGAGACATCTCCGCTCCTTGATCGCGCCCACAGGCAGGCCCTGCCTCGCACTGGGTAAAGACGGCCTTACTTTACACGCGGCTCGGCCGCGAGAGCGTCTCTGCGTCGGTCCTCGGATAGCCCTGTAAGTCCCCCCCTTCCTGGACTCCCCCCTTCCAGTTGGGCTATCCGGTCCCTCGAACGATTGGAATCGGGCTCCCGTCCGAGGGTGCGCGCCCAGCCGGTCATCATTGACGGCTCGTTCCCCCGGGTCTCGGGCCTTGACGGCGAATGCGGGTCGTCGCGAGCGGCCTGCTCATAATGATCGCGCCTGAGACCGGGTCCGACGGCCCCGGTCCCGAGGCCGCATCGACACCGCTTCGAATCGACCGGGGAATAGCCCAGAGATTTTCAAATGTTCTCGTCTCCGTCCTTGGAGGTCTGAATTCGATGCCAATCCGTCGTCGTTCCGGATTCACGCTGATCGAGCTGCTGGTGGTGATCGCGATCATCGCCGTGCTGATCGCCCTTCTCCTGCCGGCCGTGCAGGCCGCCCGCGAGGCCGCCCGACGTGCGCAGTGCGTCAACAACCTCAAGCAATTGGGGCTGGCCGTCCATAACTATCATTCGCAGCAGAACGTCTTCCCGCCGCTCGTCGGCAACCTGTCCTCGGCCTGGTTCAAGATCAGCAGCGACTGGTGGCCGCTCGACTGGACGGCCATGCTGCTCCCGCAGATGGAACAGCAGCCCTTGTACAATGCGCTCAACTGGAGCCTCCACGGCGGCAATCCCAACTACAACAACACGCCGCAGAACTCCACCGTGATGTTCACGCAGATCGCGACGATCATCTGCCCGTCGGAGAATCTGCGGACCCCCACGATCCAGGCCGGGTTCAAGAACTACGTGGCGAACGCCGGCGGCCCCTCGGTGATGAGCGCCTGGAACGGCATCTTCGTCCCATTCCGACCCGATGCGAACAGCTACCCCGGCATCTCGGAAGGTTACACCAATGGCAACTGCGGCTCGTTCGGCCTCGAGTCGGTGACGGACGGCTCCTCGAACACGGCCATGTTCAGCGAGACGCTGCTGGGCTCCGGCCCCGGCTCGATCACCATCAGCACCACCAAGCGGCCGACGACGTACCTCTTCCCCAGCGGCATGAACCTGCCCCCGGACTCCGGCATGAACTCGGGCGCCTCGGCCCTGCAGTTCTACAACGCGTGCAAGAGCCTCCCCGGTTCCACGGCCGACTTCGGCGGCCTGTCCCCGGCCAACGGCAACTGCTGGATCTCGGGACACCCCGGCTCATTCTTCATCTTCGACGCTTACAACCACTGGATGCCGCCGAACTCGATCGGCTGCGACAACCAGGCCGACACCAACACCGGCGGCTACGGGAGCGTCCAGGACGGCGTCCCGCCGAGCAGCAACCACTCGGGCGGCGTGAACATGGGCATGGCCGACGGCTCGGTCAAGTTCATCAAGAACACCATCAGCATCTCGTCATGGTGGGCGCTCGGCACCCGCAACATGGGCGAAGTCATCAGCAGCGACGCGCTCTGAGTTCGGACCGAGCGGCCAGCTCGCCACTCCCCTGGCGAGTTGGCGATTCGCTCGAAGGACCCAGCCCGATCGTCAGATCCTCGACCCAACATTCAAGACCCAGCGAGAAAGGCCCGGAACCTATGCGAATCACCCGACTCGGATTGTTGGGGTCGTTCCTGATCCCCACCCTGGGCTTCACGGGATGCGGCGGCGAAAGCTCCGGATACAACCCGCCCGAGAAGACGGTCGTCAACGCCCCCGTCGAGAAAGATCTGCAAGCGCAGCTCGAGCGGCAGATCCACATGAAGCCCGTCAAGAAGACCTGGAAGCCGAACTCCCACCGCTGAACGAACAGCTTCTCCGATACCGATGACCTCTCCGCCCGCGATCGCGTTCGAACCTCCACTTTCCGCTCCGCCGCTGGATACTCCCCAAAATAATGACGCATGCGAGGCGAACGCTCCCAAGGGCCGAGTCGTCGCCAGCCGAACTCCCGGCTTCGATCCGGCCACCTTGTCGGCGGAAAGTGTGGTGGTTCATGGATCTTGTTCGGCGGGACCGCTAACATCGGCATCAGCGTTGCGAGGAACCCGGGGGTCAGGGTCCTCTGTTGGAGGTGAATGCGCAATGATTCTGGACAAGATCTGGAAGTCGATCAAATCCCAGTTCAACAAACTGGCCAACGCGATCAGCGGCTACGACCCGATCGCGCAGATGCAGTACGAATACGACCGATCGATCGATCAGATCAAGGAGGGCCGCGAGGGCCTGGCCCAGTACCGGGCCCTGGTCGAGCGCGTGGGTCGCCAGGCGGACGATCAGAAGAAGCAGGTCTCCATGATCGAGGCCAAGGTCAAGGCGTACCTGAACGCCAACGACCGCGACTCGGCCGCCCGGCATGCGCTCGAGTTGAAGCGTGCCAAGGACGAGCTCGGCGAGAAGGAGAAGCAGCTCGCGATTCACGAGCAGTCGTATCAGAATAATTTGCTCAAGATCAAGCGGGCCGTCCAGAAGCTCGACGAGATCAAGCACAAGATCACCAAGTATGACGCCGAGTTGAAGATGAGCCGGGCCGAGGCCGAGATGGCCCAGCTCTCCACCCAGTTCAACTTCAACCTCACGACCGACTTCGGCCAGGCCGAGCAGGTCCTGCAGGACCAGATCGACCGCAACCGGGGGCGCGTCCGGGTGGCCGCCGACATGTCGGGCGAAGGGGTCGAGGACATCCAGCAGGAGATCGCCGTCGAGAAGGCCATGGCCGACGACGCGCTCCGGGAGTTCGAGGTCGACCAGGGGCTCGTCACCCCCGAAACCGCCGGACCCGGCTCCAAGAAGACCAAGGAACTCGGGCCCGCCAAGACGCTCGAGCCCCTGCCCGAGATCTGAGCGGGATCGTGATCGACCGGCGACGCGAGGTAGCGCGAGGGTCCTGCCGGGGCCCTCGCGTGGCGGGCATCGTCCCATCGAGGCGCGGCTTCGAAGCCAGGGCCCAAGGGGCGATTTGCGGCCGGCGGCATCCTGACATCAAAACCCTTTCCCTCGTCAATACGGGCATTGTGGCCGGGACCTCCTTCGGGGCTTGCGGCGGCGGGCGGCATCCATGACTAAGGATCTGAACGGGGCGAAAAACCCGGTGAACGTTCCACCTCCCAGGCTCCCTGGCGAGGAGGGGCGGACCGTACCCCAGTGGTTCCCGGGCTGGGCCAGGGAGTTCTCCGAGCAGTACTTCTCGGAGACGACCTGCCTCTTCCTGCTCCACGGCAACGTCCATGACCTGACCTGGATTCCCGAGGGGGACGGCGGGAAGTACGGCAGCCTGATCCGGTTCCTCGCGACCCAGATGTTCGGCTCGTGGGACCTCGTCCTGCTCTACGACATGAGCCAGGGCTTGCGCGTTTATGCCGGCAGCGATGCCGATCGGCATCGCAAGATGATCGCCCAGCTCGAAGGCAAGATCGGCGACCCCAAGCTCTGGCCGCGCGACCCGGATGCCGCCCTGAACCTGATCGACCGCCTCGTGCAGCAGATCCTGCTCGAGCCCGAGTCGGCGACCCCGACGAGCCTGGGGGTCATTATCCAGCACGCACAATATCTCGTGCCCAACGCCGAGCTGATCCAGATGGGGGGCTCGTTCGGCACGAGGCTCGTCCAACTGCTGACCTGGGCCCAGAACCCGTACATCAAGCGGCACAACATCGCCTTCTGCCTGCTGGCCGACCAGCTCGCCGAGGTGAACGAGCGACTCACCGGCTCCGCCCACGTGGCCACCTTGCACGTGCCGATGCCCGACCTCGCCGCCCGCGAGCAGTATGCAGCCTGGTTCGAGAAGAGCGACGGGAAGGCGAACAAACTCACCGACTTCCCCCCCGCGCAGCTCGCCGCGCTCACGAACGGCCTGAGCCTCGTCAGTCTCGAGCGAATGCTCTCGCAGGCCGAGCAGACGAAGGCGAAGCTCGACGCCACGACCCTCAAGCTGCTCAAGAAGGGGCTGATCGAGCGGCAGGCTCGCGGCCTCGTGGAATTCGTCGACCCGCCCCACACCCTCGACGACTTCGTCGGCAACGACGCGGTCAAGCAACGGCTGTCGGAGGATGCCAAGCTCCTCGGCGCGGGGCGGCTCGACGTGGCGCCGATGGGATACCTCGTCTGCGGGCCGGTCGGCACGGGCAAGACGTATCTCGCCGAGTGCTTCGCCGGTTCGGTGGGGATCCCCTGCGTCAAGCTCCGCAACTTCCGCTCGAAGTACGTCGGCGAGACCGAGGGGAACCTCGAGCAGATCCTCACCGTGCTCCGGGCGATGGGCCCTGTCCTCGTCGTCATCGACGAGGCGGACGCTGCGCTCGGGGACCGCGAGAACGGGGGCGACTCGGGCACGTCGAGCCGGGTCTTCTCCATGATCGCCGGCCAGATGGGAGACACCCGCTATCGGGGCAAGCTCATCTGGATGCTGCTGACGAGCCGCCCCGACCTGCTGCCGATCGACCTCAAGCGGCAGGGGCGAGCCGAAGTCCACCTCCCCCTCTTCGGCCCCGGGACCGACGCCGAGGTCCAGTTCATGCTCAAGGCGATGGCGAAGAAGAACAAGGTCGCCCTCGCCCCCGACGCCCTGCCCGACGGCCTCGCCGGTCGCGGGCTCAGCGGCGCGGACATCGAGAGCATCGCCCTCTCGGCCAAGCGCAAGGCCCTGACCGAAGGGCGCGAGACATTGACGCGCGCGGACCTGGATCGGGCCCTCGCCGACTTCATCCCCTCGGCCCAGGGGCTCGAGAAGGAGAAGCAAGAACTCGCGGCCGTGCTCGAATGCACGTCGATGGGGTTCCTCCCCGAGGACTGGCAGGCCCGGATCCAGGCCCCCGAAGGCCGCGCCCGGCTCCAGCAACGCATGGCCGAGATCCGGAGGCTGATCGAAGACTGACCGACGGACGTTCCGACGAATCACGACCATTCCACCTCGAAGCCGGTATGAGGCGCCCCCCAGAGGGACCCGCCACGCACCGGTTCGGCACGAACCCGCTCAAGCGAAGGGACTGAACGATGGCAAGCAAGGCGGATAAGGGCGAGGCCAAGTCGAAGCGAACCCCGTGGCTGGACGACCGCTCCAACCCGCAGATCCATGCCTACACCGAGCGGCTCGGCACGTTCATCGAGGCCCTCGCCGACGGCAAGATCGACGACCACGAGCTCCACGACCAGCAGGCGCGCGTCATCGCCCTGATGAAGAAGGTCGAGCCGGAATTGTCCGACGAGCTGCATCATGAAGTCACGGCCCTGCTCTGCGAGCTGACCGCGTATAACATCATGCACACGCTGCAAGAGCTGGCCTCGGCCCGCCCCAAGACGCAGTTCCGGGGTTGATGCCGATCCTCTTTCGCTCGCCGACATCCCATGCCAATTCCCGAACGGAACGCCAAGGTGGTCAGCGTGTCGAGCCACGACACCTCGATCACCCGCGTTCCGGGCTCTTTCCCGACGACGCCCCGTCTCGTTGGCCCCCGAAGGCCAGTCCCGGCGTCGATCAGGGATCAGGTCGCCAGCTCGCTCCGGTCGCGGACGTAGCTCCGGGCGACCAGGCTGCCGATGATCAGCCCCGAGAGGGCCGAGTCGATCCCGTGGGGAAGGCCAAGCTTGTAAGACATCCACATCATGGCGATCGTGACGACGAACGCGACCGGCAATAGCTTCAGCAGGCTCTTCATGTTCATCGGGCTCGCTCCTGATTCGTCTTCACTCTTGCTCGTGAGGGCCGATGGGTCTCGGGCCCCTTCGAGTGGGTTATCAGGGGCGGCACGTCGATCGGACGTAAATCGCAGAGGATCGGCCTCTCATGCGGCCCATGCGTCATCCTTCCTGCACGCCGAGGGCTTACCAGCTCGCCTGGTCGGCTCCCGAGGTCCAATTCCCCCGGTTGTCGCCGGCGTCCCAGGAGCCGGTGACGGGCTCCGGCGGCGATGAAGCGAAGGGCTCGTCCTGGGCCCTTGCCTGCTGCGAGCCGAGGACCCCGGCCGCGACGGCGGCGGCCGCAGCGGCCTGCGCGGCCGCGATGATCATCCCGGTGTTGGGCCCGTTGAAGACATTCTCGGACTCGACGCGCATCCGGCGCCTGCGGGCCTCCTGCGCTGCGGCCTCATACGACTCGCTCGCCGCGCGTTCGGCCGCGTTGGCGAATTCGACGGCCTGTTCGTAAGACTGGGTCGCGAGCGCCCCGCGGGCCCGGGCGAGTTCCCCCTCGGCATTGTTGACGGCGGCCGAGACGCCCAGCTCGTAGAAGGCCCGGGCCGACCGGATCGCCCGATCGGCCTGATTGATCTCGGCGATCGCCCCGTTCGCCAGCGAGACGTCCTCCCGAGCGAGGCCCTCCGCCCGATCAAGGTTGGCCTCGACCTCGTCGAGTTGCCGCAGCAAGTGCCCCCAGTCGCTCGCGTCGGCCGGGCCACCCTCGAAGGCTCGGAGGGCATCGAGGGCCGCTCGATAGCGCTGATTGGCGGGGAGTCGGTCCTTCTCCTCCCGGCCGAGCATCGAGCCGAGGTCTCGGGCCTTGCGACGGACCTGCTCGAGCTTCGTGGTGACACGCTCATAGCCTTCGACATCCTCGCCCCCTTGCCGCATCGCCATCGCGAGCCCCTGGCGGACGATGGTGGCCTGCCGCTCGACGGCCGGCCAGTTGGCCGGGCGTTGGTTCAGGAGTCCGGCCAGCTCGCGATGGGCGGCGACGCTCCGATCGAGGGCGCGGCGGGCGTCGTCGCCTATGGCCTGGCGGTTCTGCTCGAAGTAGGACTCCCCTTGCCGGATCTCGGCCGCAAGACCGGCTGTTTCCTCGCGCATCCTCCGGGCGAGTTCGGCCAGGGTCGTCTCGCGGTCGGCCAAGGCTGTCAGGAGCCGGTCGATCTCGGCCCGGCCTCGGGCTAGCTCCTTCAGCGATGAAGCCGCCGCCAGGTAATGCTGGACGTGATCCGAGGCATCCTCGTCGGCGCGGGCCAGCGAGGTTTCGAGGGACTGGAGCCGCGCCCTGGCCTGCTTGGCGTTGCCGGCGACGTCGGCCCACGACTCCGCCGCGTCGGTCTTCCGGAGGTGTTCCAGCGTGGCCTCCGCCCGTTCGAGGCCTTGGCGGATCTCGGCGACCCCCTCGTGCATCGCGGGCAGTTCCTTGAGGAGCAGGTCGCGGGCCTGGAGATGCTCGTCGATCCCCCGCCGCGCCCTGTCAAGCGTGGCGCGGGCCTCGTCGAGGGACTTCGAGGCCGATCCCGGATCACCCTTCTTGAGGGCATTGAGCGCGGATTCTTGCTTCGCGCGGGCTTCGACGATCCCTCGATCGGGATCCGCCTCGCGTTCGACGAGCTTGACTCCCTGCCCTCGCAGTTGGGATGCGCGGGCGGCGAGTTCGTCGATGGCCTTGCCGACCTCCTGGGCCTCATGGAACCGGGAGAGCACCTGCCCGGCCCGGCCGATCACCGCCTCGAGCGCCTCGCGGGAATGCGCAATCGCCTCGGAGGCCCCGATCGGGTCGGTCACGATGAGGGCCTCGGCCTGAATGAAGAGGCCCTTGATGGTCGACTCTTCCTGGGAATAGGCCTCAGTCGGCAAACCGACCTGGCCGATCGCCTCGCGGGCCTTCTTGAGTTCCCCTGCCTTGGCCTGCGCCGACTTCAAGGACTCCCGTGCCTGCTCGTGGGCCTGGTTGAGGCGGTCGAGCTGCTGCTCGCACGAGGCGCATTCGCGGAGGATCTCGTCGACGTTCCCCTCGGTCTCGATGAGCTTCTTCGCTTCCTCGATCTTGGAGACGGCCAGCCCCGATCCGCTCTTGACCAACGTCTGGGCTTGATCCCAGACGTCCATGACGCGGAGCCAACGCTCCCAGAGGGCGTTCAGGGTCTTCTCTACGTCCTGATAGAGCACGAGAGTTGCCCCGGCCAGGGGATGGGTGTAGTCGGGGTCGGTGAGCGGGAGGGCCTTGTGGCGCTGCCGGAGGGCATCAAGGCGGTCCATGAGCGAGACGGCCTTCTCGCGGAACCCCTTGAACTGGGCCCCGACCTTCCCCTGGAGGCGTCGCTTGCGATACCAGAGCGCCCCATAGACGGCGGCGACGAGTGCGATGATCATGCCCAGGATCATGAACGGGACCGTGCGGGTGTAGTAGACGTGCGCCCTGACTCGGGCCTGCGACTGGTCGCGGACCTCGACGAGCGGCCCCTCGGCCTCCTTGAAGGCGGCGAGGGCCCGGCGGTCGTCCTTGCCGGCGGATTCTCGGGCGGTCGCGAGCGAGGTGCTCGCCCGGTTCCAGTCGTCCAGGAGCTCCTTGCCGGCCACGCCCGCCGCCTGGGCGCGGTCGAGCTCCGCCTTCGCCGAGCCTTCCAGCGCGGCGATCTCGCGGGCCTTCTGCTCGACGTCGCGACGCAGGTTGGGGAGCGCCTTGACGTGCTCCAGCGCGGCGTGGAGCGAGCCATCGATCGGATTGGCGAGGGCCTCCGCCCGGCCGGGGTCGGACTTCAACGCCTGTCGGGCCAGCTCGATCTGGGCCTTGGCGGCGTCGAGCTCCTCCTGCACGGGGGCGACCGGCAGCCCCTCCTCGAAGGCGGCCTCCACCTCCTTGAGCACGTCCCCGGCCAGGGCCGACGACTTCTGGAGCGCCCGGTCGACCGCCGCCTGCCTCGCCGAGACGCGTTGGAGCTGGTCGAGTTCGTCGTTGAGCGAGCGCTCGGACCGCTGGGCCAGGTCGAGGGCCTCGCTCGGGCTGGTGTTCGATCGGCGCGTCGCCGCCTCGATGTCGTCCGCGGCGAGCTTCATCCGCGACTCATAGGCGCCCACGTCCAGGCCCTTCGACCTGGACTCGCCGACCTCCTTGCGGACCTCTTCCAGCACGCGCTTCGCCGTGGCGAGGGCCGACTGGGCCTCTTGCTTGAGCTGGGCCTCGCGGGCGGCCGACTCGTCGCGATGGCGGGCCAGGCTCATGTCGCGCTCGCCGATCCAGCGGTCGATCTGGGTCAGGAGCACGCGCAGGCCCCGGACGTAATCCTTCGACTTCGCATAGGAGATGAAGTGCGGCTGGATCAGGTCCCGCTCGATGTAAGGGTCGCGGAACCCGAACCGTTCCTGCAATTCCTCGCCGCCGAGGACGATGACCTGCCGGTTCTCGATCGCCAGGAGGATCACCACCGCCCGCTTCGGGTCGAACGCGATCTTGCGCCGGGCCGCCTGCGATTCCCAGCGCTCGATCATCTGCTCGAGGTATGCCCGCGTGGCCTTCTTACCGGAGCCGGTCGAGCGGACGACGACCACGTAGTATGTCTGCGACGACTCCTTCTCGAGCCGGGCGATGTCCGGGCGGAGGGAGTCGTAGTCGCCGTCCACCTGCGTCTGGTAGACCCGCTCCCCCGTGTACTCGGGGATCGGCGAGGGGTCGGAAGGACGCTGCGCCGAGGCCTGCGAAATCCAGCCCGGTGTGGCCAGCACGATCAGGATCAGGGCACGCAACGAGCCCATGTTGTTGCCGAAGCTCATCCCTTGCCCTCTCCCAGAAATCCGGAGGAACCGCCGACCCTCGCCCCGCTGATCCATTGACGTTACCCGAACCCACGCCCCTCGGCGATTGGCTCGTGGCGGGCCTCCCGGACTCGACCTCTCTCCGAGCATGCGCACCCTTGTACTCGATCCAGATCCAGGCTCAATCAGCCCTGAATGCTAAGGGGTCATCCCCATTCGACCGTCACCTGATTTCGACGTCGCCCACTCCAAGTCATTCGCGAAATGCGTCGGTGTGTGGCCGTTGGCCCGGCCTTCGCTTAAGCTTTTGCATGATGACGGGCCGGGCCAGAACAAAGGCCGAGGCCTGCCGAGGCGACCTCCCATCTACCATTCGTCGCACGATCATGATCGATTTCGAACAGCTCGGGCTTTTCTACCTCGGCCGGACCTACGACCTTGCAAAGAAGCTGCCGGGGAACGACCTCGTCCTCTACGACTCGCGAGACCTGGTGACGCACGCCGTCTGCGTGGGGATGACGGGAAGCGGCAAGACCGGCCTGTGCATCAGCCTGCTCGAAGAAGCGATCATCGACCACATCCCGGCCATCGCCATCGACCCCAAGGGGGATCTCGCGAATCTCCTGCTGACATTCCCGCAGCTCCGCGGCGAGGACTTCGCCCCGTGGGTCGACGAGGGGGAGGCCAAGCGGGCGGGGCTCACCCCGGAGGCGTTCGCCGAGCAGCAGGCCGAGCTCTGGAAGAAGGGGCTGGCGGAGTGGGGCGAGGACGGCGAGCGGATCGCCAGGCTCCGCGAGAGCGGCGAGTTCCGCGTCTATACTCCCGGCAGCCGCATGGGCCTTCCTCTCTCGATCCTGAAGTCGTTCGATGCGCCGTCCCCGGCGGTCCTCGACGACCCCGAGGCCCTCGGCGAGCGGGTCGTCGCCACGGCCAGCAGCCTGCTCGGTATGCTCGGCAAGGACGCCGACCCGGTGCAGAGCCGCGAGCACATCCTGATCGCGACGATCCTCACCGACGCCTGGAAGGCCGGCAACTCCGTCGACATCCCCGCGCTCATCCACCTGATCCAGAAGCCGCCGTTCAACCGGGTCGGGGTGATCGACGTCGACAGCTTCTTCCCCCCCAAGGACCGCTTCGCGCTGGCGCAGCAGCTCAACAACCTGCTGGCCTCCCCCGGCTTCGAGGCCTGGCTCGATGGCGAGCCGCTCGACATCGACGCGATGCTCTATTCCCCCGAGGGCAAGCCGCGGCTCTCGATCGTCTCGGTCGCACACCTGGACGACTCCCAGCGGATGTTCTTCGTCACGCTCCTGCTGGACCGGGTGCTCTCATGGGCCAGGAGCCAGCCGGGCACGGGCAGCCTGCGTGCCTTGCTCTACATGGATGAGATCTTCGGCTACTTCCCGCCGGTGGCGAATCCGCCCTCCAAGCGTCCGCTCCTGACCTTGCTCAAGCAGGCCAGGGCGTACGGCCTCGGGATCGTCCTGGCGACGCAGAACCCGGCCGACCTCGACTACAAGGGGCTCTCCAACACGGGCACCTGGTTCATCGGCCGGCTCCAGACCGACCGCGACAAGCTCCGGGTGCTCGACGGGCTCGAAGGGGCGGCGACTTCGCAGTCGGCGCAGTTCGACCGACAGGAGATGGATCACATCCTCTCGGGCCTGGGCAAGCGCGTCTTCCTGATGCACAACGTCCACGAAGACCAGCCGGTGATCTTCCAGGTGCGCTGGGCCCTCTCGTATCTGCGAGGCCCCCTGACCCGGCAGCAGATCAAGCAGTTGATGGACCCCGTCCGGGCGGCCTCGGATGCCCAGAAGCCCTCGCTGACAACACCAAAGGTCTCCTCCGACCTTGCATCAACGGCCTCGACCCCGCCCGGCGGCGCATCGTCGACGGAGGCAACCGAATCGCAGAGGCCCCTGCTCCCGCCCGAGATTCCGCAATACTTCGGCCCCACAAGCGGCAAGGGCCCGCTCGTCTATCGGCCGATGCTGTTTGGCTCTGGCGAAGTCTATTACAGCGACACCAAGTCGGGGGCCTCCACCACCCGCTCCGTCTCGCTCCTGGCGACATTCTCGGATGACGCCGTCGGCATCGACTGGAGTGCCGCCAGCCGCGTCAACATCGGTGTGGACGACCTCGAGAAGGAGCCCGCCTCGGTGGCCGCCTACGAATCGCCCCCGCCCGCGGCGGCCAAGATGAAGAGTTACACCGCCTGGGCCAAATCCTTCGCGAATGAGCTCTTCCGCAACGAGCCCCTCGAGCTCTGGAAATCCACGAGCCTCGGCGAGGTCTCCAAACCCGGCGAGACCGAGCGCGACTTCCGCCTGCGCCTGCAGCAAGGGGCCAAGGAGGCCCGCGACGCGGAGCTAGACAAGCTCCGGACCAAATATGCCCCCAAGGTCTCCGCGCTCAAGGACAAGATCCGTCGCGCCGAGCAGGTCGTCGACCGCGAGGCCGAGCGGCTCCGCACGTCGGGCGTCTCGAGCATCATCAGCATCGGCGGCTCGATCCTCGACGCCGTCGTGGGCCGCAAGCGGTCCAGTTCGTCGACGATCACGAAGGCCGGGTCCGCCGCCAATCAGGCGATGAAAAAATCCGACGACCTCGCCCGAGCCCGCGAAAATCTCGGGGCCCTCTACGAGCAGCAGGGCGAGCTCGAAGCGCAATTCCGAGCCGACTCCGACAAGGTCATGCTCAAGATCGATCCCCTCACCGAGCCCCTCGAGACCCTCGCCATCCGCCCCAAGAAGGCCAACGTCACCACCAAGCTCGTCGCCCTCGTCTGGATCCCGCTCCAATCCCGGCCCGACGGCACCATAACACCCGCCATCTGACCCGCCCCCGGCATCAAGCCCCAAAGGGAGATGGCCATGTTCATCTCCAGAAATCTCAAGATTCCTGCGCGATTCGAGCCGCCGGCCATCCACCTCAACTTGTGATCTCAGATGGCTTTGGGCAGTTTGTGAACGAACCGAGAAGGCCGTTCATCTCTTATTCATTTGGCGCTTAAGCCGCCACAGGGGAAACTCTGTCTCGCCCACTGAATAATTCACCAGAATAGATATTCAAACAAGATCGCCTCCCCCCCTTATCGCGATCGAAAACCGAGTCCCAGGCAACCGCGCCGCTCCTCCTTCGTTGAGGCTGCGACGGCGGCAGGCGTCCGGGATCCGCACGGCCATTCGAGCCTCTTGATTTTGGAGAGGGAAGGACGCATCCATGTTTGCCAATCGTCGTCGTGGTTTCACCCTGATCGAGCTCCTGGTGGTGATCGCGATCATCGCCGTGCTGATCGCCCTGCTCTTGCCCGCCGTGCAGTCGGCGCGCGAGGCCGCCAGGCGGATGCAGTGCACCAACAACCTGAAGCAGCTCGGGCTGGCGATGCACAACTACCATAGTTCCATCGGCTCGTTCCCCATCGGCCGGATGGGCGAGAATTACACTTACCCCAAATACATCACCTCGAACCTGAACCGGCGCACCTGGGCCTTCAGCATCCTGGCCTACATCGAGCAGGGCAACGTGTTTCAGGCGGCGAACTTCTGCGTCTCCTACTACGAGGCGCCCAATACCACGGTGCTCCGCACGCAGGTCGCGACCTTCCATTGCCCGACGGATCCGAATACCAACATCATGGAGCTGGGCTCGCCGCAGGCGGGCATCTCGAGCAAGGAGCGTTACAAGGGGAATTACATGGTGAACTGGGGCAATACCCACTTCAACCAGCTCGACACCGCCAACGGCAAGGGTGGGGTCCACTGGAACTACCCCGACCCCTTCGTCGGCCCGCTCGGGGACACGGTCTATTTCGGCGGGGCTCCCTTCGGCGGGAACGTCTCCAAATCGGTGGCGAATATCGTCGACGGCACGAGCAATACGCTGCTGATGGCCGAGGTCATCATCGGCATGGATAAGTCGGACAACTCGACCGAGGACCTCCGCGGCGACTTCTACAATGACGACCAGTGCGGCGCGACCTTCATGGCCTACACCGCGCCGAACTCCACCATCCCCGACCGCCTCGGCTATTGTACTTACCCCCTCGGCGTGAACCCTCCCTGCCAGGGGGTCAACACCAAGACGGCGACCTTCGTCGCGGCCAGGAGCCTCCACCCCGGCGGCGTGAATGCCCTCCTCGCCGACGGCAGCGTCCGGTTTTTCAAGAACTCCATCAGCCTTCCGATCTGGCGAGCCCTATCGACCACCATGGGGGGCGAGGTCGTCTCGTCCGACTCCTTCTGACGTCGGACCGATATGACAGAGTGCAACAACTAGGGACCGCCGGCCTCCTTCGGGGAGACTGGCGGTCCCTGTTACATTAGCACGGATCACTACAACCAGGGCTCAGGGGGCCTGCCCCTGGAGTTGGGCCCGGTAGTTGTAGCGGTCGTTGGGTGCAACATCGCCATTGAGCGTGAAGTCGGACCAATCGCCGGTCTGCTGCACGTTGTCGGCCCACTTGAAGTCGAGCGTGGCAGGCAGCTTGGCGAGGCCGAGCGCCTCGAGGGGGATCGACAGCTCGAGTTCGTTGCCCTCCGCCTTGAACGGGATCTCGACGGGGGAGCCCCACTTGTACTCGTTGCCGATGTTGCGCCCGACCGTGGTCCGCGACGGGTCGACGACCTTGCGGTTGATCACGACGTCATAGCCGAGCCAGCCGGTCTTCGGGTTCTGGTCGGTGTCGACGTAGAGGAGCATCCAGTTGGGGTCGCTTGAGTTGGTCAAGGGCTTGTGGGTTTTGGCGTAGAAGGAGACGTGCTTGTCGTCGAAGCTGGCCTTGGCCGACACGATGTCGTTGCGCCCGGTCTTGTTCACATAACGAAGCGTCGTCCCCCAGCCCTTGTGGTCGCGGTTCGCCGGGTCTCCGACGGTGTCGCGAAACTCGGGGCCGACCTCGCGCCAGTCCTCGAATTTCCCGTCGACCACGACGGGGCGAGGTGTGACGGGGGCCACGGCGCGGGCCCCCTTGAAGCGTCGGATGTTGGCAATCATCTGGTAATAGTAATTGTCGCCGTGGCCGCCGAGCATCGGCTCGATGTCGCGGCTGAACTCCTGGTCGAACTCGTCGACGAAGGTGACGGGCCCGGTGCCGTGCAGGGGCATGTTGGCGGGGCTGAAGCGGCCGGCGATCCACTCGTTCCAGTTGGTGACGAAGACGAAGGCCGGGTCGATCTCCAGCGCCCGCTTCCACTGCTCGGCGAAATTGAGCCCGGTGGTGTCCCGCCCTTCGAGGCCGGGCTCCTTGCCGTCGTGGAAGCTCCGCCCGTGGGCCTTGGGATAGGTGAAGACGCTGAGCTTGCCCTCGGCCGCATTCTGGCCGATGCCGACCGCCACCTCCTCGGGCACCCCCTTCGTCTTGTAGAAGGCGTGCTGGGGATAGACCTCGAGCCAGCCCCACTGCTCGGGGCCGGTCGGGCCGACGAAGTAGTCGGGCTGCGGCTTGCGGAAGGTGAAGAACTCGCGGATCTTGTCGACACGCTCGTTGCTCGTGTCGATCTTGAGGGTCCGCTCGCCGGTCGTCTCGGCGCCGTCGGCCAGGGCCATCGAGTTCTCGGCCTTGCCCCGGCGCGAGTCGCTCCACCAGCCGACCTTGCCCTTGCCGTCCGACATCTCCAACTCGTAGTCGCCGGCCTCGAGCAACTTGTCATGCTCCAGCTTCACCCAGTCGTTGTCGCTGAGGTTCTCGAACCGCTTGGACGCGACCTTCTCGCGCTTCACCCCGCGGCGGTAGAGGGTCAGCGTCACGGCCGACTCCCGGCTTTCCCAGGTCGGAGCCGCGGCGGAGACCGCGCGGAAGGTTTGGTCGACGCGGAAGGTCTGGGCCAGGGTGTGGCCGGGGACCAGTTCGACCGGCATTTTCCTCCGCCCGAGTTCGATCCCGCCGCCGAGCAGATTGGGGTCGGCCAGGATCAGCGGCTTGCCTTCCCAGCGGAACCAGAGGTCGGGGTAGAGGTTGGGGCCGTAGAGGTCGTCCCAGAGCTCGTTCACGACCTTCTTGGGATCCCAGAAGGGGGTGAGGAAGGCGATCTGCGGGACGCGGTTCCCCTCGCGCTTCATCTGGTCGAAGACCTTGCAGAGGGCCCGCCAGCTCTTGGGATACGTGACCTGATTCGTGACGTCGAAGACGATCATGTCGACGTCGGCATCGGCGAGCATCTGGGCATGCTTGCGCAAGACCCCCTCGTCGTCGGAGACGTAGTAGCCGAAGAGCGACTCGCCCCAGTGGTGCGGGTATCCCTCGCCGGCCCACAGCGGGCTCTTCGGGTTCTGGAGCGCGGTCGGGTCCTTCGCGAGGATCTTGGTGATGTCGAAGGGCCCTTCCTCGCCGTGCTGCCCGAGCCAGAGGAAGTAGAAGACGCCGACGAACTTGTCCTTCCGCGGCGCCCCCACGTCCTTCGAGCCCGGGAGGCTCCGGCCGAGGGAGTCGGTCGCCACCCAGGTGTCGCTCTCGAGGTCGCGAGGGCCATCGGCCAGCGCACCCGCCGTCGCCGAGGAGGCGAGGCCGAAGGCCAGCCATGCGGCCAGCCTCAATCTCTTGGTCTTTGTGTTTGGGATCATGGAGAGGTAGGCCTGCAATTGGAGGAGGCGGGGGGAAGCCTGTAGGTGAAAGTCGGGCCGAGGTCGGCCAATCCCCACAGCATTCCCGAGATCGGGAGCCCCGTCAACCGTGCGGTCGCCCCCGGTCCCCTGCCCCCGGCGGCGGGCCCATCTCGCCCATCCCGCCCACGGCGCCGTCATTCATTCACGAAAATGAACATGATCCCAAGATCAAGCGACGCGACCTCCTGGGTCTTCCCGCTGGCCTGCTCATGAAACCATAGTCGCAAACAAACGACATGATCCAATCCTGCGCGATCTCCGCGTTTCGCGCAATCGGCCGGATATCGGGGCAGCCGAGTCCGATCCCATTCGGAATCAAGGGCGAGATGGTCTGCGATTTGCAATTCGCGTAGGGCGAGGCGTAGAGGGCACGGAGAGCCCTCGCGCGACTTTGGGACGAGACTGCTTTTGATTTAGCGAATCGACACGATGGAGGACCGATGGGCAATTTAAGATCAATCAGGCAAAATCCCCCCGGTGCAATTGTCGGGCTTATTGTACTGATCCTCGCTGTATCACATGCTCAACCGGGCCAGGCACAGATCCAGATCCCTGGCCTGCCGGCCATGCCGAAACCAGCCGAACCGGCCCCGAAGAAGGCGGCGGACGCCGACGCCTCGGGCGAGCCGCACGCGGGGGTCGCCGCGCCCGCGGGGCCGATCACCGTCGAGAAGACGGTGGACGACGAGGCCTTGCGCGGGACCCTGGTGCAGCTCCTGCCCCAGTACCCGGGCGTACGCCACGTCGACATCCGGGTCCGGAGCGGCGTCGTCACCCTGGAAGGACAGGCCGAGGACGACGACACCTGCGACGAGATCACCGCCTTCGCCCGCAAGGTCGAAGGGGTCAGGCTCGTGCTCAACCGTATGAAGACCGATGCGCAGGTGATGTCCGGGACCCAACTGGCCGCCAAGGTGCTGCGGGATTTCGGCGCGACCGTTTCCCAGAAATGGCTCCTGGTGGTGCTCGCCATCGGGATCATCTTCGCCTCGTTCGGGCTGGCGCGCCTTTTCGGGGCCAACTCCGAGGTGCTGCTCGCCCCATTCGTGTCTAACGTCTTGCTGCGGGCGGTTTTGGGCTCGATATTGAGTTCCCTGCTGATCATCGGCGGGTTCATGATCGGGCTCACGATCCTGAACCTGACGCATGCCGTGCTCTCGATCCTGGGGCTGGCGGGCGTCGTCGGCTTGGCGGTCGGCTTCGCCTTCCGCGACATCGCCGAGAACTTCATCGCCTCGATCCTGCTGGGCGTGCGCAGGCCGTTCCGGATCGGCGACTACATCCAGGTAGCCGGGCAGGCGGGCGTGGTCCTCTCGCTCAACACGAGGGCGACCGTGCTGGTCACGCTCGAGGGGAACCACATCCGGATCCCGAACGCCATCATCTACAAGGAGATCCTGGTCAACTCGTCGGCCTCGTCCAGCTCCCGGAGCAACTTCGACATCCTGATCCCCTATGAGGTCTCGACGGCCAAGGCGATCGAGGCGATCTCGTCCGCCCTGCACGACCAGGAGGGGATCCTCTCCGACCCGCCGCCCAAGGTGCTGGTCGACGGGCTCGAGGTGAATGGCGTGAGGATCAAGGCTTATTACTGGATCCCGGTCCAGGGCGTGGACGGGATGAGGCTCCAGAGCGACACCAAGCTCCGGGCCAAGGTCGCCTTGCAGCAGGCGAAGATCACGCCGCCGCCGGCGAACATGTCGGTCTCGATCCTGGGTCGTGTCCCCATCGACATCGCGCGAGCCGCGCCTAGCTCTCGCCTAGAGTCGGCGGTGCGCCCGAGCAACGTCGTGACCTCCGCGCAGGCCGAGGCCAACCTCCGCAAGGACACGAGGGCCGCCGAGGCCGCGGCAGCGACGCTCCAGGACGGAGAAGCGACCCCCGCCGAGCACGCGCTCAACCAGGCCATGGCCCACGTCAGCGAGGAAGGTACGAACCTGCTCACCAACGGCACGGTCGACACCCCCGCGCCCGCGAGTTGATCAGGGCTTCAGCGGCAAGGCCGCCGTCGCCAGGGCCCGAACGGTCCCGGCCGCCCGCGCTTCGCCCGCCCGTTTCGGGCGGACCGGGCGGCCGACCGCCGCGTCGAACTGACGGATCCCCGCCCTCATGAACGCAACCCCGCCCCCCACCTGCGCGAAGAGCCCCACCACGTAGGCCAGAACGACCCGACCCGCCCCGTCGACCGTCTCCACGCCCAGGGAGCCGAGCTCGGGGAACTTCCCCGAAGTCGCCATGTTCCTCACATCATCATAGGAGGCCAGGCAGAGCATCATCCGGAAGGGCACGGAGAGGCCTCCCCAGAGCACGGAGGTCATCGAGAGCGCGGGGACTCGCAGCATGAGGGCGCTGAAGACCAGGATGATGACGGGGATCAAGGCCCAGGTACTCGCCTGATTGAGGTCTCGCCCCCGGAGCGAGCAGTACGTCCCGAAGGCCGCCAGGAACCAGCTTGCCGCGATCAGCTCGAACGAGGCGAGCACGAAGCCGACCGGATGAATCGCCCCGGTGGCGAGGCCGGTCGCCCAGAACGCCAGCAAGAGGGCCGCCAGCCATCGGATCCGCCAGATGGCCGAGGCGAACTTCGCCCTGAGGATCGCCCTGCCGCCGAGCGGCGTGGCGATCAGGCCGAGCCAGGTGTCCTTGATCCGCTCGACGGCGATCCCCTCGGCCGCGAACCCGGCCAGGGCGAGGGCGTAGCACATTCCGATCAGCCCCGTGACCTGGCGGATCAGGGCGTTGAACTCGAGCCGAGCCGTCCCGGGCGCGGGGCCCGACCTCCCGCGGACGAGGGCCGACCCGATCGGGCTGATGGCGTAATCCGGCGACCTCAAGGAGCTCGGGCCGTAGCCGTCGAGGCGAAGCTCCCGGAAGGCCGGCTCGGCGAACCAGTAGGTCAGGAAGATGAAGCTCCCCACCGCCAGGACGTTGCAGGCCTGCCCGAGGATCCGCTCGGCCGCCCCCGCGCCCCGGGTCATGTACCGCTCCCGCCAGAAGATGGGGTCATCGCCGCAGGGGGGCCAGCGTCGCCGTCGCCGTTGCCGCCCGAGCCGCCGCCAGTAACTCAGGATCTCGCCGTCATACACCGCGCGACAGGCGGGGCGGAGCCTGGCCACCGCCCAGGCGATCAGCAAGACTCCGCCGATGAACTCCCCGGCGATCATCCGGATGATCTGATCGACCAGGTCGCGACGGCGCAGGAGACCGATGATGTTGGCGAAGACGCCGAGCGGGCCCGAGTCGAGCAAGACAAGCGCAGGATCGACGACCCAACGCCCCAGGATCGGCCAGGCCTTGGGCAGGATGAACGCGGCCAGGAACGGGAGCATAATCCAGCCGAAGGCCAGGACCCCCGAGATGTGGATGGCCGAGCGGCGATTCGAGGCGCCGATCGACGCCGCCATCGCCAGTGCCGCCATCGCGAACATCGTCGCGAGCATGCCGAGATAAGCCCAGCCCACCAATCTCGGGTCGATACCCCCGAGCGGGATCATCGCCACGATCAGAGGGAAGGCCACGAGGAATCCCGAGACGTGCTTCAAGAGCCCGGCACAAAGGGTCCCCAGCACGATCTCCAGGCTCGATAACCTCGTGGCGACGAGGGCGTCGATCGTCTTCCGCTCGCGCTCGGCGGCGATCAGCGGGGCGACCTCGCCGAGGATCAGGATCATGGTCGCCCAGACCTGGACCAGGATGACCGCCGCGAAGGCGATCAGGCAGAACCTGGCCCGGCCCGCCAGGGAGTCCCTGTCGGCGCCGCTCCATCCCCAGGCGGCCGCGTTCACCGCCAGGATCGCCAGCACCGTGAGCGCCGAAGCCGACCGCGCCGCGTACGTCCCCCAGCGCCTCGACGACGAGATCAGCTCGCGGCGGATGATGGGCCCGAACGACATGAGACGCATCCTGCCAGGGAAGTGACAATTGTCGTGTATCCGATCATTAGATACGGGATCGCCGGGCCAGACAAGTCGGCGGCCCCTTGTCCTTGAAGCGTGGAGATGGCATTCGCCCGGGGGTGTCGCCGTCGCTCGCCACGGTTGATAGCATGGCGGAGGTTGATCCGACCCGGTACGCGCCCGCGCGGCCTTCGCGAATGCCCCGGGCGCCTGCCGTCCCCTCCTCCCCCAAGAGGGCGTCACGACGATCGAAAACCGAGCCCGACGAGGACCTTCGTTGATGAACCCGATCCTGCGGAAGCTCATGGACGCCGGCGCCAGGCCCGAGCGGGTCATACTCGGCCTGATCTCGGGGACGAGCGCCGACTCGATCGCCGTGGCGATCTGCCGGATCAGGGGGGGCGGCGTCCCCGGCCCCGGGCGCACCGGCGCGGCGGTCGAACTCATTCACGAGCACGATCATCCTTATGACCCACACGTGAAGCTCCAGGTCCTCCGCGCCGGGGATTTGAAGACGCGCGAAGTCGCCGAGCTGAACGTCCGGGTCGGCGAATTATTCGCCGAGGCCTGCCTGGCCGCCATCGCCGCAGCCGGGCTCTCGCCGAACGACGTGGACCTGATCGGCTCGCACGGCCAGACGCTCTACCACCACAGCTCGATCCCGGGCGCTCCCCGGGCGACGCTCCAGGTCGGCGACGGCGACGAGATCGCCGAGCGGACGGGGATTACGGTCGTCTCCGACTTCCGCACGCGAGACGTCGCCGCCGGCGGCGAGGGGGCGCCCCTCACCGCCTTCACCGACACGATCCTGTTCGCCCCTCGCGACGGGGAGACGACGAGGCGGGTGATCCTGAACCTCGGCGGCATCGCCAACGTCACCATCCTGGATTCGGATCCCGAGCATGTCTACGGGTTCGACACCGGGCCGGCGAACGCCCTGCTCGACCGCCTCGCGATCCGGATCTCCGGCGGGGCGCTCGCCTGCGACCTCGACGGCCGGATCGCGAGGAGCGGGACGATCCGGGAGCCCCTGCTCGAGTCGCTCCTGCGAGACGACCCCTTCCTGTCGAGGAAGCCCCCCAAGTCGACCGGCTTCGAAATGTACGGCGATGCGTTCCTCGACCGGGCTATCGCACTCCACGGCCATGCCGATGCGGACCTGATGGCGACCTTGACCGAGTTCACCGCGCGCACGATCACGCTGGCCCTGCGCCAGTTCACCCCGGCGGGAGGCGTGGACGAGCTCGTCGTCGCGGGCGGGGGCGTGCGCAATCCAGCACTCCTCGATCGCATCAAGTCGAATGCATTTCCTATCCGGGTGCGCCTCTCCGATGAGTTGGGGGTCCCCATCTCGGCGCGCGAGGCCATGGGGTTCGCCGTCCTGGCCCACGAAGCCCTCCTCGGCCACCCCACATCCCTGCCGAGCGTGACCGGCGCCAGGCGCGCAGCGACCCTGGGAAAGTGGTCGTACGCCTCATCTTGAGGCGCACCCGTACGAGGCACGAATAAACTTGGGACATCCTTCGCGGAGTTGTCG
Source organism: Singulisphaera chitinilytica (assembly GCF_049331405.1). Classification (NCBI taxonomy): domain Bacteria; kingdom Pseudomonadati; phylum Planctomycetota; class Planctomycetia; order Isosphaerales; family Isosphaeraceae; genus Singulisphaera; species Singulisphaera chitinilytica. The sequence goes on along the minus strand of NZ_CP186274.1, from coordinate 537,144 downwards.
CTGTAATCAGGTGTCAGAAGGACGGCGTCGTCCGACTGGCAACATCCCAGGGCCCAGAGCCGCTCACACGGTTCCGGGACATCCCCGCCCATGAGGCGGTCCGGAGGTCGCTCCGGACCTAGCCGTGGGTTGGCACCGAAGAGTTTAAGTCGGGGCGAGGCCTGGCTTTCGTCCCGATTTTGTGCCGACCAGGACAGCCTCGTTCTTCGTCCTCGAAAATAACGCCCCGATCGCGCCATGACCGCGCATGGCCGATCCTAGGGAGGGTCAACGCATGCGCACCGATGTAAAGATCCGTCAACGACGTTTTGGATTCACACTGATTGAGCTGTTAGTCGTGATCTCGATCATCGGCCTGCTGATCGGCCTGCTGCTGCCGGCCGTGCAGAACGCCCGCAACACGGCGAGCCGCACCCAGTGCATGTCGCAGCTCAAGCAGATCGGCCTGGCGCTCAATATGTACATGGACCTGAACCGAGACTACCTGCCTTATGCCGCCCAGATGCCGACGCTCTCGCCCCAGCTGCCGGCCTTGACCACGGCCATCGGCCAGTTCATCGAGCAAAACGATGGCGTATTCCACTGCCCGGTGGACAACAAATACTTCAAGGATCAGAGGATCAGCTACGAGTACTCGTCGTCACTCCTGGGCAAGACCCGGCTCCAGTTGACCAGGACCAAGCCCAGCGACAAGGTGCTCGTCCTCTACGACTTCGACCCCTTCCACGGGCCGATCGGCCCCAAGTCGCGCAACGGCCTGTACCTCGACGGCCACGCCGAACCCTATTGATCTCACCCGCTCACCGACCCGACGCGTCCCAGCGGAAATACCCGGCGACTCGATAAGAAGGCGACACCGGCTCCCCGTGATTGCTATCGATCCCCGGGCGAAGCCCGATCACTCGCGGAGAGGATATCCTCATGACGACCAAGACGAAGCGCCGCATTCTCAAGGCAGGAACCACGCTGCTGGTGATGGTAGGCCTGATCTTCGCCTATCGGAGCTACGCGGCCGCCTCTCGCGTCGCGGAGTTCGAGAAGCTCGCCAACGAGATGCGCAACCTGCCGCCGGAGCAACGCAAGGGCGCGTCGGAGAAGATGCGCAACGCCATGAGCAAGCTCACCCGCGACGAGCGCCGCGAGGTCTTCGAGCGGGGCGAGCAGAACCGGCTCAAGGAATTCTTCAAGCTCTCCGAGAAGGAGAAGAACGCTTATCTCGACAACTTGATCAAGCGTGAACTCGAATGGCGCAAGAACCGTCAGGCCGCCGCGAAGAAGGCGAACACATCGAAGGGCGCCACCAAGACCGCGAACAACGGCAATAACGGCGGCCGAGGTGGCCCGGGTGGCGGCCAGGGCGGCGGCAACAACGGCCAGGGCGGCGGCCGCCAGAACATGTCCCCCGAGCAGCGGGCCCAGGCCCGGCGGCAGCAGCTCGACCAGACGTCCCCCGAGTCGCGCGGGATGCGGGCGGCCTTCCGCACGGCCATGCAGCAACGCCGCCAGCAGCTCGGCCTGCCCGCCGGCGGCGGACGAGGCCGCTGAGATCAGCCCAAGCGCCTGGCCCGACCGAAACCCTGCTCGGTGGGCCGATGGAATGATCCGGGAAACGAGCCCGGCCGCGATCCCTTCATCGCGGCCGGGCTCGTTTCGATCATGACGCTCATCGCGCCCCTCGGCCGGGCTCGGCCAGGGCATGCGCTTCAGATCGGTTTGAATCAACGCGCAGAGGCCAATCGATCCTTCGTCATGACAACATGGAGGATCAAGGGGCGGCCGCCTTCTTGGCGGCCGCCGGTGTTGCGGCGGGCCTGGGGCCCGAGTCCGGGGAGGACGGGCGGGCGATCGCGATGCCGAGGCCGATCTCGTTCGCGGCGTCGTAGGCCATGACCGCGTTGCGGTGCGGCGTGGCGAAGTCGGCAGAGAGGAGCATCGCCGATCGCTTGGTGGTGGCCCTGGCGGTGCGGAGGCGCTCGACCACGGCGTTCATGTTGCTGTCGACCGGCTCGCGGTCGATCTTGATCGTGCCGACGGGGTCGATCTCCACGAGGATATAGTCGTCCTTGAGGTCATCCATCGTCCGCGAACGCCCCTGGGCGGCGGCCGCCGCGGGGCTGTCGGGGTTCGGCTTGGGGACCTCGAGGCTCTTGTACATGACGGTCGTCGCCGTCACGAGGAAGAAGAGCACGAGTTGGAAGGCGACGTCGACCATCGCCGCCAGGTCGAGCTCCTCGACGCGCTCCGGGCCGCCACGGGCGAGCGTGAACTCGGCGGCCTCCTCGTCGTCGTCATGCGGGTCGAACTCCTGGCCGAGCTCCGGCACGTATTCCGGATGCCTCGCATCCGGGATCGGGGCTGTGACGACCATGGCGAGGAGGCTGCTGTCCTCGTCGGGCTTCATGTCGGCGATGACCTCGTCATCATCATCGACGTCGGCGAATTGCAGTTCGTCCTCGAGGTCCTCGCGCCCGAACTCCTCGGAACTCAGGTGGAAGTCGGAGGCGAACTCCTCCATCGAGTCGTCGATGATCCCGTGGCTCTCGATATCGTCTTGCTCGGGCTCAAGGTCCCCGGACTCCTCGGGCGGGACCGGCGCGGCGGGGGGCGTCGCCTTCTCGAGGTTCGGTGGAGTGCGAGGAGGCTTCGGCACCGCGGGAGCCGGCGGTGGGACGGGCGGCGGCGTGGGCTCGGGGGTCGGCGGCGTCACGGGAGGCGTCGGCACCACCGGAGGCGTGGGCGGGAACGGATCCTGCTCGAATTCCTCGGTCTGTGCCAGCGACGAAGTGGGCACTCGCTCGACGGTGGCGGGCCAGGGTCCCTGCTCGGTGTCGGGCTCGACCAAGTCGGGGAAGTCGGCGATCCGGGTCCAGGGGACGGTGGTGCCGGCGGGTCGGATCAGATCGTCATCACGGAGTTCGCCGTCGCGCAAACCCTGACGCACGGCGTCGGAGCTCAGACCCCGCACGACCTCCAGCCGCTCAGAATGGAACACGTCCCAGGTCGCCAAGGTCGTCTCGCCTCCGTCGTCGCTCTCGGTTCGATAGGGCCCGCGATGCCGAGCCCTCGTTGCTCAAAATGCCGGCGGCCTTCTCGCCTGGCGCATCATTTTTGATCGATCGCCCTGGCCCGACGATCGACCCCGCCCCGCCGCCAACGGCCCCAGTCCCGGCGACGTGGCCAAGTTTTTTCCTTCGCAGGTCCGTCGCGGCGGGTTCGAAACCCAGGGCTCAGCGCTCGGGTTCCTGGACGCCGATGTGGAGCGTGACCCCTTCCATCTCGGTGACGGTCGCGGCCAGTTTCAGGACCTCGCCGTGCGGCACGGCCCCGTCGGCCTGGAGCACGACCTTGCGGCGGCCTTCCCTCACGCCGTCGGCGACCGCCTTGCGCACCTGATCGAGGCTGGCCGGCGCCCCCTTGCCGTCGTTGCCGATCAGGACCCGGGGCTCGGCGCCCGGCCCTGCTGGCTTCAGAAGAGTCAGGAAGGTCGCTGACGACTCATCGACACCCACGCCATGCCGGGCCGGCGGGATGTCCACCTTCTCCCCGCCGGTCAACTGCATGGAAAAGAGCATAAACGTCATCAACTGGAAGACGACGTCCACCATCGGCGTCATGTCGATGTGCTCGTCGCGCTCTTCGGAGACCTGGCGGCGGAGGAGCATGCTGGACCCCGGTCAGAGAATTTCCACGAGTGGCATCTTTATTCCCGAACTCGCGCAGGCAAGGTCTCGAGACCGAACGATCTCGGGTTTCCACGCTCAGCGCGGCAAGACGGCCCGGGACGATCGCTGGCCGTGCCCGGGCCGCTGCGACGGGCTCTCGACCTCCTCGAGGATCTCGAGGAAGTCCTGGAGCTGGCGTTCGGTCTGGTCGCGGAGCTTCCGCAGCCTGGCGTGGATGTCATTCGCCAGGATCATCATCGGCGTGGCGATGAGGAGGCCCGCACCCGTCGCCCAGAGGGCCAGGCTGATGTCCTGGGCGAGGGCCTGAGAGTTCACCTTCTCCGCGCCGCCGATGCGCCCGAAGGCCCCGATCATACTGGCGACCGTACCGAGAAGGCCCAGGAGGGGACCCATCCGGACGATGGTCGCCAGCGAGGCCAGGCGGTTCTCCATCCCGGCGATCACCTCGGTGTGGAATTCCATCACCAGGATCTGCTTGATCTTGGAAATCCCCTTGTCCCGATTCTTGAGAGCCACGGCGACGAGCTGGGCCAGGGCCGAATGCCAGTAGGGAGGCCCCTGACACATCGCGATAGCGGCATCAATTTTGCTCGCCTGTGTGAAATCTCGTACCTGTTGCAGGAAAATTGCCGGCTGGTTCAGGGCTTTTTTCGAGAGACTGCGATAGAGCAGGATCGCATTATAGAAGCCCCAGACCGCCAGCAAGGCCAGGGCGCCATAGATGACATAGCCGAAGGCGTCGATAATTTTCGTAATTTGCATGAGACGGTTCTCAGGCGAACGAAACGGATCGGAAAGGTCGAGTGGAGAACCCCATCGATGAAGGGCCGAGCTTTCCGAAAGGGGCCAAGGACTGCACCCGATTATCCCGTGACTGCTCCCAATCTCGCAAGGGTGGTGCGATCGGGCGAAGTCCAACGCCTTGCCAGTAGCCCCCTCGCGCGAGAGAATACCGTCAGAGGCTCCGTCGGGCGCGAACTAGATCGCCGTCATCCCGTTGAGTGTTTGCCCATGCCGCGTACCGTGCTGATCGTCGACGATGAGCGCGACACCAACGATATCCTGGCCCACCTGGCCCGGGCCCGAGACTTCGAGCCGATCCAGATCTTCACGGGTGCCCAGGTCGCCGCCGCCGTCCGCGAGCACTCGCCGAGCCTGATCCTGCTCGACCTGATGCTTCCCGATATCGATGGTTTCGAGGTCTGCGACCGCCTCAAGCGGGACCGCGAGACGAACCTGATCCCGATCATCATGGTCACCGCGCTCCACGACGCGAAGCACCGGGCCGCCGGCGTCCGCGTCGGGGCGAATGACTACCTCGCCAAGCCCTTCTCGCCCGAGCAGCTTTTCGTGGCGATGGAGAAGGCCATGGCCTGGCGGCACGAGCACGAGACGCGCGGGACCGCCGGCGAGATCCGGTTCGACGTCCGCAGCGAGGCGAGCTACCTCCAGCAGGCCAACGACATGCTGGCCGACTTCTACGCCCACACCCCCCTGACGGAACGCCAGATCAAGGATCTGAGGCAGGCCGTCATGGAGATGGGGGGCAACGCCATCGAGTGGGGCCACCGCAAGAACGCCGAGCTCGTCCTGCAGATCACCTATCGGATCGACCCCGACTCGATCACCCTGATCATCAAGGACCAGGGGCCCGGCTTCAACCCGCTCGAGATCCCGCACGCCGCCTCGGAAGAAGATCCGATCGGGCACCTCGACATCCGCAACGATCTCGGCATCCGCGAAGGAGGCTTCGGGATCATGCTCGCCAAGGGCCTGGTCGACGAATTCCGCTACAACGATCTGGGTAACGAAGTGACCCTGATCAAGCGCTTCGAGAAGAAGTAAGCGGCCCGGCCGGACGATCGACAAGAATCCCTGCGGCACCAAAGCGAAAAAGGGGGCCGGATCAAGCGATCCGGCCCCCTTTCTGTTCTACCGGCCGTCGGCCCAGGTGAGCCGCAATGCGCTCACTTGCCGAAGCGGGCGCTGGCGCCGAGCTCTTCCTCGATGCGGAGGAGCTGGTTGTACTTGGCGATGCGGTCGGAGCGCGAGGCGCTGCCGGTCTTGATCTGGCCGGCGTTGGTGGCGACGGCGATGTCAGCGATCGTCGAGTCCTCGGTCTCGCCCGAGCGGTGGCTGATCACCGCGGAGTAGCGATTCCGCTGGGCCAGCTCGATGGCCTCGAAGGTCTCGGTCAGGGAGCCGATCTGGTTCACCTTGACGAGGATGCTGTTGGCGATGCCGTCGTCGATCCCCTTCTGGAGCCGCTTCGTGTTGGTGACGAAGAGGTCGTCGCCGACGAGCTGGACGTCCTTGCCGATGGCCTCGGTGAGGAGCTTCCAACCCTGCCAGTCGTCCTCGGCGCAACCGTCCTCGATCGAGCGGATCGGGAACTGGCGGGCCCACGAGGCGAGGAATTCGACCATCTGCTCGGGGGTCTTCTTGGGCTGCTTGTCGTTCTCGAGGGTGTAGACCCCGTCCTTGAAGAACTCGGTCGAGGCGACGTCGAGGGCGAGGAAGACGTCCTTGCCCGCGCTGTAGCCGGCCTTCTCGATGGCCTGGAGGATGACCTCGATGGCCTCTTCGTTGCTCTTCAGGTTGGGGGCGAAGCCGCCCTCGTCGCCGACCGCCGTATTCAGGCCTTTGCCCTTCAGCACGGCCTTCAGGCTGTGGAAGATCTCGGTGCCGCAGCGGAGCGCCTCGCGGAAGCTCGGGGCGCCCGAGGGCATGACCATGAATTCCTGGACGTCGACGTTGTTGTCCGCGTGCGCGCCGCCGTTGAGGATGTTCATCATCGGCACGGGCAGGACGCGGGCGTTGGCGCCGCCGAGGTAGCGGTAGAGCGGCAGGCCGTGGGCCAGGGCGGCGGCCTTGGCGGCGGCGAGCGAGACGCCGAGGATCGCGTTGGCGCCGAGCTTGCCCTTGTTCTCGGTCCCGTCGGCGGCGAGCAGGGCGCGGTCGAGCCCGACCTGGTCGCTCGGATCCAGGCCGATGACGGCCTTGGAGAGCACCTCGTTGACGTTGGCGACGGCCTTGGTCACCCCCTTGCCGAGATAACGCTTCTTGTCGCCGTCGCGGAGTTCGACGGCCTCGTGGGCCCCGGTGCTGGCGCCCGAGGGGACCGCGGCTCGGCCGATCTTGCCGTCGGCCAGGACGACGTCCACTTCAACGGTCGGGTTACCTCGGCTGTCGAGGATCTCGCGGCCGCGGACCGCGGCGATCGGGGCGGGGTGGGTGCTCATCGGTGCCTGATTACTCCATCCAAGAGAAATGTCGTGGCCACGTTCGTTCGTACGGGGACGTTCCCCCGGCTCATTCCCCCCGCCTCCTAGGGCGAGAGGCTGCCCCTTGTCCTATCAGTTTCCGAGGCCCGAGGTCAAGCGGCACGGGCCCCCAAACTCTCGAAGGATGCCGATCCGCTTCGACGTGACGCGATCCGGGGCCCTCCGAGGGCAGCGCGAGGCCACGACCACGGCCGAGCCGCGGGGCTCGACATGGCGGCTGCGAGGCTCGACGATTCGACGCGAAGATGAGGTCCCGAGGTCGCACCCCCGAGGCCTTGTCATCCGTCGCCGGGGATGAATCCGAGGCCTCGAAGATCCGGCCCTCGGACATCCACAGGACGCCCTTTGTTCATTTCAAGACATCTCGACCCGAAGAGCCAGAGATGAGGTTGGGTGCCCGGCGAGGCCGGGATTTCAGGCGCGTGGCGACCTCCCCTTTCCGGGTGGAAGGGCGAAGTTAGCGAGTTTCTCTTTGTGAGAAAGGCGGAGGCCGCCGCGCGTTGAAACTCACGGTGCCAGTTCTTGAGGATGCTCCCCCGGGTCGGGAGAGCGTCCGGGCCGGAGCCCTCGCAAGGCTGCGGCCCCAACGCTCTCGATTCGACTCGGGAACATAGTCTTTCGCAATTTCGAGCGATCCTCTGTCCCAATCGGGGTCCGACCAACTTGCCTGGAAGAAGATGAGGAGGGGGAAGTTCCAGGCTCCGTGTCGTTTGGAAGGTCTTACCGTCCCCGGGCCATAAGGTTATCGGCGCGGGGAGGGGCCATCTTGACCCTCTCCCTAATTCAACAATGGGGGGCGTCCGCCACCCGCAACAGCGGCACGACGTACTTCTTGAGAAAGGCCGGGCTGTCCGGCCCGACGTGCCCCCCGAGGTACCCGGTCGAGGCCATCCGGGGCCTCCAGCGGACCTGCCGGAGCTTGGCGTAACGGGCCCTGCCCGCCTCATCCAGGCCCTTCGGGATCCGGAACCCGACCATCCCCGCGCTCACCGATCGCCGCCGGTCGATCGTGCCGAAGAGGCTCGTCCCCAGGCCGAGCACCACCACGTCCAGCGGCGACCAGAAGACCGTGACGTCCCGCCTGACGGCCAGCAAGGCCCTCGAGAGGTCGTACCTCGGCGAGAGGGCGGGAGCCAGCAGGACGACGGCCTCGACGGCATCCTCGGGCAGGTGCTCGAGCGCCTTGACGACCAGGCCCGTCCCCCCCGACTTGCCGACGAGGAAGACGGGACGCCCCGGATGCTCGGCCCGGTAGGCGATCACCGCCTCGACGATCTCCTTTGCCCGGCGGTCCCGATTCTTGACGTTCGTCAAGTCGGCGTGCCAGCGGCCGAAGCCGTGGCCCCAGTTGACCACGCGCACGTCCATCGGCAGCCGCAAGGCCCCCATGACGTAGCGCAGGCCCGTCCCGCAGAGGTCGAGGCCGCCGACGCCGTCGGCGACCAGCACCAGGCCTTCGCCCTTCCCGTTGAACGAGAGGTCCGGCGGCTCGCCGTAGACCCTGCGGAAGGCCCCCTTGAGCATGGTCGAGTACAGCATGAGTCCCGATCAGATCCTCGGAGCCTGGGTATTCGGGCGGTCGCCGGTCGAGTCGCCCGACGATGCCAATAGCCCTCGCCACGCCGCGGGCGAGGCAGGAGAAACGAGCTTACGACATGTCCGGGAGCCGAGGCCAGTGCCCTTCCCTTCCCCTGCCCGGTCAGGACCGCTCGGGGCGGCCGGGGGTCGGCTCGGTCTCGTCGTCCTTCCACTTCATCGCGCGGGCGTGCCGCATGGGGGCGATCCTGAGAATGACCTCCCCCTTCTGGAAGAGCCGGACGGTGCCGGTCGACTGGCTGACGACCACCGCCAGGGCGTTCGTGACGTTCGTGATCGCCGCGGCGGCCCAGTGGCGGGTGCCCAGGCCTTTGGGGAGGGTCAGGCCGGTGTTGGGGGCGTCGATGATCCGGCAGGCCGCCTCGACCGTGCCGTCTCGGGCGACGACGAAGGCCCCGTCCATCTGGGCGATCTCCTTGATCGCCTCGCGGACGCGGTGGTCGCGGAGGTTCCGCTCCTTGCGGCGATACCCCTTGAAGGGGTCGAACCCCAGTGTCCTCGACCTCGACAGGACGTTGCGCACGTCGCCGACGACGATCAGGGTGCCGACGGTCTTCCCCTCGCGCCCTTCCCGGCCGATCTCCACGGCGACGTCGACGACCGCCTTGAGGGTCTCGAACGGGACCGAGGTCTCGAGGGCCCGGAGGTCACGCGAGCTGAGGCGTTCGAGATGCTCGCCGAGCCGGACGACCGTGAGGGAGTCGAGCGCCTCGGCCTCGAAGCCGGAGTAGGCGACGACGACGCGGGCCCCCGACTCGAGGTGGTCGTTGGCCACGGCCTCGATCAGGGCGAGCGTGATGCGTTCGGTGATGGCCGCGTCGGTCGGCTCGACCTCGAGCGGGATCAGGCCGGCGGCCCGGACCGCGTCGAGATAACGCGTCGACGACGTGGCGACGAGGATCCGCACGTCATCGGCCAGGGCGGCGATCGCGTGCCAATCCATCGGCTCCTCGGGAAGGATCAGCATCCCGACGGCCCCGAGACGATTCACGGCCTCGCAGGCCAGGGCGAGGAGAGTCGTCGTCGCCTTGGTCAAGACGGTCGGCGTCACGGGGAGCGGCCTCGCTCGGCGCTAGTTGATGGGGAATGGGCCGGTTGGGTCTGCGAAGGACCGCTCCGACGGGGGCAACGGCCCCCGGAAGATCCGCCCCCGAAGGAATGGGACACCCAATGTATTGCCTCGGGCGGGCCCGGGCAACCTTCCACTTTGAAAAACAAAGTGACCCCGAGGCGAACCGGAGACGAAATCCGCCCCCTGCGACACTCCCAGGCCGATTCGGCCCGGGAGGCGGGGGGCGGCTCGTTGTTGGTCCGTCCGGGTCGACGACCCGCGGCGAGGCAGCCGCAGGATCGGCCGATTCCGATATGAACTCGATTCAATCCGGGAGAGCCCGGCTCACTTCGGGGCGTCGGCCTTGGGGGCGTCGGCCGGCTTGGCTTCTTCAGCCTTGGGGGCCTCGGCGGGCTTGGCTTCCTCGGCCTTCGGGGCGTCAGCGGGCTTGGGAGCTTCTTCCTTCTTGGGCTCCTCGGCCTTGGGGGCTTCCGCCGGCTTCGGGGCCTCTTCCTTCTTGGGTTCTTCAGCCTTCGGAGCTTCGGGCTTCGGGGCTTCTTCCTTCTTGGGCTCCTCGGCCTTGGGGGCTTCGGCCGGCTTGGGAGCCTCTTCCTTCTTCATCTCTTCCTTCTTGGGCTCTTCCTTGGGCTTCTCGGCGGCGGCCTTGGCGTCGCGGACAGCCTTGATGTGCTTGTCCAGGATGCTCTTGCGCAGGTCATACCAGGTCCGGAGACCGGCCGACGGCGGGATGATGCGGACTTCGTTCTCGATGACGACGCCCGTGAGCTTGCCCTGGCCGGTGAACCAGGCGCCGAAGACTTCGGGGCTGACGCCGGTGCGGGCCTTGAGGGCGGCTTCGTCGGTCGCGCGACCCGTGATCAGGATGTCGAGGATCGGGGGCGGGTCGATCGAGGTCTGGACCAGGCCGGCGTCCTGGGCGGCGACGATCGCCTCGGCCACGGCGCGGCGGGCCGCTTCGAGCTTGGCTTCGACTTCGGGCGGGATCGGCGGAGGCGTGGCTTCAGCCTTGGGGGCCTCGGCCTTCGGGGCTTCGGTCTTCGGAGCCTCGGTCTTCGGGGCTTCCGCCTTGGGAGCTTCCGTCTTCGCCGCGTCTTGAGCCGACGCCCAATCCGTTGCGGTCAAACCCAGCAGGAACGCGGTAGACAGAGCAAGTGTGACGAAACGGCGCACCAGTCAATCTCCTTTGAGTCAATCGAATACTGTGATCGGGTCTCGATCCTTGAAGGAATCGGTGCCTAGATCGCGGGATTTGCCGAGTGTAACGGCCATGCAGCCACCATGCTAGGGACATCGAGCGCCAGAAAAGGGCGAATTCCCGGCGGCCCGGCCGGCCCTCATTTTCCTTCCAACCCGCACATCAATCCGCCTCGACCGCACGACCTCGCCCTCCCATCTTGCGAAGATTTCCTAGTTCACGTCGCTCCAGGATTGCGCATGAGGCGGGAGAGGCCCGACGACGATCCCAAGGGGGGCTCCGATCCCGGGTGCGAGGGGGTGTCTTTCCGTTCCGGGAAAAGCTTTTGCGCCGATCTTGCCGATACCTCCCAGCAGAGTCGGATCGCCAGGGGTATCGGATCTTCCGCGAGCAGGACGTCGGTTCAAGGGCGAGACCGCTATTTCCACGGCAAAAGCCGTCCGGAATTCCCAAGGTGGGGGAGTTTAGGTGATGAGGCAGACAAGGACGCGGCTCCATCGCGGTGTTCGCCCGGCCCTGGAAGGGCTCGAGGGGCGACAGTTGTTGAGCGGTGCCGGCGTGGCGAAGCAGACGCTGGCCACCGGCCTCTCGCCCGACGGCCGCCAGTTCAACTACAGCACCCCCCAGGGAACCCGGGTCTCGATCACCTTGCTGGGCGTCGGCAGCCTCGCCGGCACGAGCGTCGAGCCCAACGGGGCCCTCGACCTCGTCTACGGCGGCACCAACGCCGGCAGCGCGATCGTCTCCAAGGTCTCGCGAGGGAACGGCCGCGCCCCCCTGAATAGCATCCAGAATCAGAACCTGGCGACGGGCGACCTCAGCGGCGTCGGCGGCAATCCGATCGACGTCGTGAACCTCAAGAAATTCGACCTCATCAATGGCGGCCAGATTAACCTGACCTCGGGCGTCCAGAACCTCTACCTGAACTCGATGTCGAGCAACAGCCAGGTCCACGTGCGGACCCTGCCCTCGACGCTCACGACTGACGGGACGCAGACGATCACCACCGAAGGGGTCAGCCTGACCTACGGTAGCGGTTCGTTCGGCTCCCAGACCCTCACGAGCGTCTCAGGCCAGTTCGTCGCCGGGCCGAACATCGTCGAGCCGCAGGAGACCGTGGGCACCGGCGATAACGTCGCGACCACCCCCGCGCCTCCGCCGGCCCCGCCGGGCTTCGTCATGGTCGTCAACAGGGTCAACGGCGCGCCGATCAGCCAGATCCCGGCCTCGATCGGCGACCCGCAGATCTTCGGCCTCGACGCCACCGCGAACACCCTGATCCGGTTCGACGCGACGACCGGGGCGCAGCTCCAGACGATCTCCCTGCCGGGCGTCGGCACGCCCGCCACCGGGGTAGCCCTCGGCCGGGACAACGGCCAGCAGGTGGTCCTGGTCAGCCAGGGCACGAACATCCTCGCCTTCAACGCCGTCAGCGGCGCGAGCGTCGGGCAGTTCTCGACGGCCAACCTCGCGAGCCTCGGCCTGACCTCGATCGACGAGATCGGCTCGACGGATACCCTGACGGTCGTGGCCGACTCCTCGGCGGGTAACGGCGGCCTCGCCCTGGCCCTGAACATCACGGGGAGCCTGGAGACCGGCCAGGCCGTCGTGGTCGGGCAGCCGTTCAACGCCGCGGGCCAGTTCTCGTACTCGGGGGGCCTCACGGGCATCCCGGCCTCGCAGACGATCTTCGCCACGGGGGCGGCACACTTCAACACGTTCCAGCCCGACGCCACCCAGTTCGGCGTGGCCCAGTTGAGCACCACCGGGGGCATCGTCCGATCCTCGGGGATGTCGGCCGTCCTGACCCAGGGGGCCTACCAGAACATCGACCCCGCCAACGTCCCCTCGGCGGTCGGCAGCATCGACCAGAACCTCGCGGTGGTGACGGGCGTCTCCGGCGGCCAGAACACGGTGGCGCTGCTGAGCCCGCAGAGCTTCTCGAACCAGGGGACCATCACCCTCAACGACGCCAACCTCCTGACCGACTTGAGCGAGTCGTTCCGCCCCTCGATCGCCGGCTCGGCGCTCATCGACGTCCAGGGAGACGTGCAGTCGATCCGGGGGCAGCAGGCCCAGGGCATGATCATCAACGACGCCGGGAACCTGAACCTGGTCAAGTTCGCCAGCGCCAACAACTCGGTGATCATCGGCCAGCCGTTCAGCCACGCCCAGATCGCCAGGCGCTTCAACCTGACGATCCTGAGCACCGCGAGGACCGTCGACAACCGCAACGGCGTCGCGGTCATCCAGGACCTCAAGCAGCTCGGGCCGCTCTCGCTCCCCTCCTGAAGGCGAGGGCTCGCGATTTGATGCCGGGTCTGGGCCTCGGACTCAGACGAGGCCCAGGCCTTCGAGGTGGGAGCCGTCCAGCGCGGCGATGGGCCCCGCCTCCCCGACGGCTTCGGCTTCGTGGAGGTGCTGGAAGTTCGCCTCGAGGTGATGGCGCATCGCCGCGGAGGCCCCCTGGTCGTCCCCGGCGCGGACGGCGTCGAGGATCAGGGCGTGATGCCCATGGGCGAGGTCCGCGCCATAGCAGCCGAGCGTGTGGCGGCGGCTCTCGATCAGGAGTTCCTGCATCGGCGTCAGCACGAGCTTGAAGAGGCTGTTGCCGGTGGCCTCGGCCAGGATCGCGTGGAATTCGAGGTCGGCCTTCACGTGCTCGTCGAGCGGTCGCGTGGGATCTCCCAGGATCTCCTGGGTCTCCTGCAGGCGTTCCAGATGAGCCTCGGTCCGCATCGTCGCCGCGAGCGACGCGATCGTCGTCTCCAGCGGGAGCCGCACGGCCGCGAGGTCTTCCAGGCGACAGTCGGGCCTGCCCAGGAGCCGACGGTATCCGTCCGTCACCTGCCGCCCCGACGGGAGCTCGACCCTCGTGCCCGAGCCGTGGACGCTGCGCACCAGGCCGAGGCTCGCCAGGCGGCCGAGGGCCTCGCGCACCACGCTCCGGCTCACCCCCTGGCGGGCGCTGATCTCCCGCTCGGACGGCAGGAGGTCGCCCGGGACGAGTTCGCCCGACAGGATGGATCGCTCGAGTTGCTTGGCGATCTCGGAAACCCGGTCAACGCGGGACATGGCTCGTGGATTCCTGCGGCAGAGGTCGATTCCGGAACGCCAGGTCGATGGATGGCACCGATCTCGATGCCGCATGAGCGACCGCCATGAGCATCGGCCCGACATCGTTCACGACGCGATGCGGGATGATCGAAGGATCTATCCATGATCGCTCATTTCTCGGCGATCGGGAAGCCTTTGCCCGCCTCCCATTTCCCGAATCTACCTCCATCCCGCAAACTTCACGCAGCCATCCACCTCGCCGAACAATGCGCCGGGACACCAGGCCCGTCGACTCCCATCGAAGCGAATCGACATACCCGTCATTCCACAATTGTGCCAGGATTGACAGCCCCATTTTTCTAGAAACGCCATCGATAGCCCGCAAAACGCCCAGGCGGCAGGGTTCCCCGACGCGGGTTCCAAAGCGGGTTTTCCTCGAACGTTTCATCTCGGGCACGATCCGGCCGATACAAGGAACCGACGGCACTCCTCGACGCGAATCGAGCGGCACTGGAGGCGCGGGATAGCAGGAAGCCCGCGGGCTCGTCCTGGTCTCGGGGAAAGGCAGATGTCCGCATGCGACATCCGGGTATCCTGGACCATCTTTTCAACGAGCCGATCTTCGAAACATGCAAGACATCAAGCCGTCGAAAAATGTCTTCCCGTCCGCCAGGTCTGGCTTCCCGGCCTGAGAAAGCCTATTCAGACAAGCATTCATCCCAGATCAGGAATGGCTTCGCCCCGAGGATGCTCGAGGCCGACCGGGACGGACGCGAAGGCGAGGTGAACCATTCGGATCATGCGGGCATAGGCTCATCGATAATCCCGCGATTTATTCGCGCGAGGAGATGACAAGCGTGGCACTTCTGGTAACATGATACCAGTTTCTCTTTTGATGATCGGGTCGTTTGTTGATGACGAAGGTTGCTTCGGGCAAGGTCACGCGTGCCGCCGGGTACGGCGGACAGGGTCCATTCCCCTGGAAACCGGTGCCAATCCAGGGGAATGCACCTTTTGTCCACTTCCGGTTCTCGCCGCGAGGCGCCTAGACTTATAACATCTGCAGTCAGGGGGTGGCCGATGAGTACCATGCAAATACTCGGCACGCTCGTCGTCGTGTCCGCCGTCGTGTACGCGGTCCTCGGGGCCTGGGTCGCGGTCCAGAACGGCCGGGGCAAGATCGAGGGGAGCATCCTGGGATTGCTCCTCGGGCCGTTCGGCGTCCTCGTGGAGGCGCTCCTGCCCAGCAGGGACTACCACGAGATGCCCCGTCGCCCGCATGCCCTGTCAGACTCCGACCTCGCCCGCCGTTTCCCGGCGATCGCCGAGCGGATGGGCCGGAGGACGTGGAACTGATTTTCCTCGGCGGCTCCCGCCCGGCCTCGGTCGTGCGGCCGGACGGGATCTGCCGAGAATCATTTCCACATATCTCCCGGACAAGCAAACCTACCAGATGCCGATACGAACTCCCTGTTTGGGAGTGGCGGTCGGCTTCTTTCGTTTCGAAACTCAAAGGGGGCAGCCCGCCGAAGAGACCTGCCCCCTTTGTTTCGACTTCACTGGCCCACTCCGAACCCGGATTGCACGAAGCGGACATGCACCTCGCCGAGGTCGAGGGCCTCGCCCGGCTTCGTGGCCAACTTGCCGAGATCCCGCTTCGGCTTCACCTCGAACTTGGGCGCGGCGTGGTGGGGATCCTGGAAGTAGAGCGTCACGGCCAGGCTCGGGTTGATCCCTTCGATCCAGAACTTGCCCTGGTCATCGGTCACGGCCGCTCGCGGCCAGAACTCGGTGTCGGAAGGCCTGACCCCCGCGCGATCGGCAACGATCGCCTCGACCTCGACCCCCTTGAGCGGCAGGTCATCCTCGTCGAGGAGCCTGCCCGAGATCGCGGCGAACCGATCCAGCTTGAGGGTCAAGGGCTGGCCAGGTAGTTTCGATCCGTTGATCTTCGCCGAGCCCGCGAGCCTGGCCCCCTCGGCCCGGATCTCGACCAGGCGAGATCCCTCCGGTTCCAGGCCGACGACCTCGAATGAGGAACCCTGGAGTTTGGTCGCGGAGAAGACGTCGCTGTTGAGCCCGTGGACCGAGGCTCCTTCGACGGCCCGACCATCGGGGCCGACGACGTTTACCTGGAGCGAGTTACCCGGCGTGACCCGGATGTCGACCGTCGCCGACTTCGTCCCCTCGGCGAAATCGACCAGGCGATAGGCATTGGTAAAACGCAAGGGATCATTCAGGAACTGGTCGGCCCCGCTCGGGGCGAGCTTCGCCTTATCGGCCGCAGAGAGCTTCGCGGTCGGGTAGGGATGCTTCCCCGACGCCTTGAGGATGATCGCCCCCTTGCCGGTCGGCACCGTGATCCGCACGGTCTGATCCTTGGGGGAGTACAGGCCATAGAGATTCTCCCGGGCCGGGTTGCCCGGCTGGGGATAGTACTGCACCCAGTCGGCGGCCACGGGGCGTCCGGTCTTCGAGTCCATGAGCCGGCCGACCACCGCCACGCCCTGGGTCACCTCGAAGGAAACGTCGATCGGCTTCGTCCCCTCGGTATCGGCCACGTCGACGTGGGGGACGTGCAGGTAAGGGCCGCCGGGCTCGGTCCGCACGTCGAGGGCGTAACTCGGGGACTTGGGCAGGCCGTCGATCCGATAGCGGCCATCCTTGCCGGTCGTGACCATGATCGTCGTCCAGGGTTGTCCCATGATCTGGCCTGCGACCGTCACCCCCGCCACGGGTTGTCCCGTCGTCTTGGCACGGACGACGCCGGCAATCGGCTTGCTCGCCTCGAGAACATGGTCGAAGGCGTCGCCGTAAAGCGGCAACTCGAACCCTTGATTGAGGCCGTTAAGCACCCTCCTCCGATTGAAGGGCCGGGCCGTCGCCGGAGTCGGCCGATTCAGGACGGCGATGACGGCCCGCTCCAGGCCGGGGGCTTCCACCCTCAACCGCAGGATGCGGTCGTTGCCGATCCCGGCGATCTGGAACCGCCCCTCGGCGTCCGTCGTCCAGGTGCCGTCGCGGCCGAGCCAGGCGGGCTGGTCGCATTGAGACGGGGCGATCGAGACCATGTTGATCCCGTCCCAGTCGAGCATGCCCGTCGCCAGGAGTTTCTCCGGCTCGAGCCCCGGCGCGACCAGGGTGAGGCTCCCCGCCCGCACCGTCGCCCCGGCGACCGGACGCCCCTGCCCATCCAGGAGCCGACCCCAGATCGGCCGATCCTCGCGGACCATACGCAGCGTCGCCTCGCCCTTCGAAGCCTCGCCGGCGCTCAACCAGGCCGGGCCCATGCCGGCGGCCTCGGCGATGATCATCGCCTTGTGCCAGGGGGGCACGTCCCCCGCGGAGGCGTCGCTCAGGTCCGGGTCGAGGTCGAACCGGAACGAGCCGTCGGCCCCGGTCTTCGCCACGGGCGAGGGTGCGGGCTCGTTCGTCCCGGCGGCCTCGTAGTGGTAATGCCGGACGTAGATGTTGGCGCCGGCCTTGGGCTGGCCAACCGCGTCGACAACCTTGCCCGAGATCGGCACCGGCTTGCCCTCCGGCTTCGGTTCAACCTCCGCGGCGTCATTCCTGGCCAAATCGACGCGACCCACGGGCTCGGGTTGCAGAGGAGGAGTCTCGGGCGACGGAGGCGCGAAGGTGGCCGCCGCGCCCGTGGCGACCCCGGCGACCAGCAGCGCGGCGGTCGCCCACTTCAAACGAGCCACGACCATGCTCCGCAATAGCCTCTTGCTGAAGACGATCGCCGTCGCCGAGACGAGGCCGGCGACCGACTGCCCCGTCGCGAGCTTGGTGGCGATCCCGACCGTCGAGGCGATCCACTCCTTCGGCACCGCGGCCAGCCCGACATTCTCGAAGAGTGCCGAGGCCGCGATCCCCCCCGAGAGCGCGACGCCTCGCCGGCTCAGCCGCGTTCCGAGCAGCTTCCTGGCCCGCGCCACGCGTCCCCGGACGGCACCGACCGTCCAGCCGAGTTGGTCGGCCGCCTCGGCGTGCGTCAGTTCCTCGAGGTGGCAGAGCACGATCGGGGCCCGGAGCTTCTCCGGCAGGCGTCCAATCTCCTCGTGCAGCACGGGCAGGACTTCGGAGCTGACTCCCAACCCGACACCGTTCGACCCCTTGAGCGAACCCGCCTGGACCTCGACCTGGCGGCGGCGCGCCGCGTCGACGTTGGCCTGGACGGCGATCCGGTACGCCACCCGGTAGAGCCAGCTCCCGAGGGAGTTCTTGATGGACCAGAGCGTGTCGGCCTTGCGGACCAGGACCAGGAACGTGGCCTGGAAGGCGTCCTGGGCGTCGTTCGCGTCCTTCAGCACGCCCCGGCAGACGGCCACGACCATCGGCCCGTGGCGACGCACCAGCGTCTCGAAGGCGTCGGCGTCGCGCCGCTTGGCGAAACGCTCCAGGAGCTGAGTGTCCGAGAATCCGCTGAGGCTGCCGGCGTCGAAAAGCCGCTCGATCTTCCGCAGCGCCGGCCCGAGAGGTGTACCACCCATGTCGCAACCCCGAAAGAGTAGCCGATCGTCATGCGAGTAGAAGGGCCGGGCCCGGCCGCTCGACACGACTTTCTCCGAGAAATCCTCTTGGAGACCGCGACCACAAAGGCGAACATCAATCATCGGACCGTCGAAGACAAGCAAAGAGACGTGGCGACGCGTCGGATCGTCGATCATACCCCAGGTGGCATGACGACCACCGCCACATCTCTTGACGCGAGCCCGAAACCCGGGCTAGGATCCGACTGGTCTGACCACTTGCCGCCGGTTCCTTGACGCCTCCTCCCGCCTGATTGGGTCACGACGATGAGCATGAGAGTCGCAATCCACGTCGTGTTCGCCGCCGCGCTGAGCGGCCCCCTGGGGGCACGCGGGGCTGAGGAGGACCGCTTCTTCCGCGATCGGGTCGCCCC
Source organism: Singulisphaera chitinilytica (assembly GCF_049331405.1). NCBI lineage: Bacteria > Pseudomonadati > Planctomycetota > Planctomycetia > Isosphaerales > Isosphaeraceae > Singulisphaera > Singulisphaera chitinilytica. The sequence goes on along the minus strand of NZ_CP186274.1, from coordinate 518,348 downwards.
GATCCTGGAGAAGCGCTGCGTGAGCTGCCACGGCGAGGACTCGCCCAAGGGAAAGCTGACGCTGACGAGCTTGCAAGGGCTCAAGGCCGGCGGCTCGAGCGGGCCGGCGATCGAGCCGGGGAAGCCCGACGAGAGCCTGCTGATCGACTCCATCACGGGAGACCGCCCCGAGATGCCCAAGACGGGCGGGGCGCTCTCGGCCGAGGAGGTGGCGACGCTCCGCAACTGGATCGAGCGGGGGGCCTCCTGGCCCGAGGGCCTGGTCCTCAAGGATCGCCGGTTCGACGGCCAGGCCTGGTGGGCCTTCTCCCCCTTGCGCCGGCCCGAAGTACCGAAGGTCGATGACCCGGCCCGGGTCCGCACGCCGGTCGACGCCTTCGTCCTGGCGAAGCTGGCATCCGTCGGCCTGAAGCCGAGCCCCGAGGCCGATCGACGCACCCTGATCCGCCGCCTGACCTATGACCTCCACGGGCTCCCGCCGACCCCCGACGAAATCGCGGCGTTCGAGAACGACCAGGCCCCCGACGCCTATGACAAGGTGGTCGAGCGCCTGCTGGCCTCGCCCCGATACGGAGAGCGCTGGGGGCGGCACTGGCTCGACGTCGTGCATTTCGGTGACACGCACGGCTACGACAAGGATAAGAAGCGCGACCACGCCTGGCCCTATCGCGACTACGTGATCGCCTCGTTCAACGAGGATGTCCCCTACTCCCGGTTCATCAAGGAGCAGGTGGCCGGCGACGTGCTCTGGCCGGGCGAGCCCCGCCCCTTGATCGCCACCGGCTTCGTGGCGGCAGGCCCCTGGGATTTCGTCGGCCACGTCGAGCTGGCAGAGGGGACCGTCGACAAGCTCAAGGCCCAGCTCAACGACCGCGACGACATGCTGGCCAACACCATGTCGACCTTCCAGAGCTTGACCGTCCACTGCGCCCGCTGCCACGACCACAAGTTCGACCCGATCCCCCAGAAGGACTACTACCGCCTCCAGGCCGTCTTCGCCGGCGTGGCTCGCGGCGACCGCCCCTATACTTCCCGCGAGAACTCCGAGAAACGCCGGGGGATCGAGTCCCGCAAGGCCGACCTCGCGGCCAGGCGCGACGCCCTCTCGAAGAAGATCGCCGAGGCGACCTCCCCCGAGCTGACCCGGCTCGACGAGGCCCTCGCCGACCTCAAACGCGACCTGGCCGGCCTCTCGAACCCGGGCGCCTCGACCCCGAGCCCGACGAACGGCTATCACAGCGAGCTCGCCTCCTCGGCCGAGACGACGAAGTGGGTGCAGGTGGATCTAGGCCGCCCGGTCCCGATCGACGAGATCCGGATCATCCCCGCGCGACCGACCGACTTCCCCGACACCCCCGGCTTCGGCTTCCCCGCCAGGTTCAAGGTCGAACTCGCCGACGACGCCGACTTCCAAAACCCCCGCGCCGTCGACGACCACTCGGCCTCCGATCAACCCAACCCCGGCGACACCCCCTACGTCATCCGCCCATCGGCCGGGGGGCAGGCGAGGTTCGTGCGGATCACCGCTTCGAGGCTCTGGCTCCGCAACGACTACCACATCTTCGCCCTCGGCGAGCTCGAGGTCATCTCGAGGGGCCGGAACGTCGCCGAAGGGGCCGTCATCAAGGCCTCCGACTCGATCGAGGGCGGGCGCTGGGGGCGGACGAACCTCGTGGATGGCTTCGACAGTCACGCCAAGCTGCCGAGCCTCGCCGATCCGGGGCAAGCGGCGCTGGCCTCACGACGCAACGATCTCCAGTATCGGGCCCAGACCCTCGAAGCCCGCCGCAAGGCCCTGCATGAGTCGCTCGTCGACCCGAGGCTCCGATCCGACCTCGAGCAGGCGAACGCCGACCTGACCTCGCTCGACTCGGAGCTGAAGGCCCTGGCGAAGTCCGACATGGTGTACGCCCCCCTGCCCACCACGATCCGGCCGATCAGCCTCCTGCGCCGGGGGGACGTGGAGCAGCCGGCCGAGCCGGTCGACCCGGGGGCCCTCTCCTGCCTCGCCGGGCTCAACTCCGACTTCTCGGCGACCTCGGCCGGCGACGAGGGGAAGCGGCGGGCCGCCCTCGCCGAATGGCTGGCCGCGCCGGGGAACGTCCTCACCTGGCGATCGATCGCCAACCGGGTCTGGCACCACCACTTCGGCCGCGGGATCGTCGACACCCCCAACGACTTCGGCCGCAACGGCTCCAAGCCCACCCACCCCGAACTGCTCGACTGGCTCGCGTCCGAGATGCTCGAGAACGGCCAGTCGCTCAAAGGACTGCACCGGCAGATCGTGCGGAGCTCGACGTATCGGCAGTCGTCGAAGCATGAACCTGCCGCGGCGGCCGTCGACGCCGACAACCGCTGGCTCTGGCGGATGAACCGACAGCGGCTCGACGCGGAATCCGTCCGCGACAGCGTCCTCGCCGTCAGCGGCACGCTCGACCTCCGCATGGGAGGACCCGGCTTCGAGCTCTTCCGGTTCAAGGATGATCACTCGCCGATCTACGACCATACGGCCCCCGAGAAGGTCGACAACCCGGAGGTCCGCCGCCGGACCGTCTACCGGTTCGTGGTCAGGAGCGTGCCGAACCCGTTCCTGGACTCGCTCGACTGCGCCGACCCGAACATCAACATCCCCGTCCGGCCCACGACGATCACCGCCTTGCAGGCCCTGGCCCTGCTGAACGACCTCTTCATGATCCGCCAGTCGCAGGCATTCGCCCGACGCCTCGAGGCCCAGGCCCCCGACGTGCCCGGCCGGATCGACGCGGCCTACCTCTTCGCCCTGGGCCGCCCCCGGGCCGACGAGCGCGAGGCCCTCGCCGGCTTCGCCGCGAAGCGGGGCCTGTCCAACGCCTGCCGGCTCCTCTTCAATACCAATGAATTTATTTTCATCGACTGAACTTTTTCTTCGATGATCGCCGGTCATCCTCGACCCGAGGCATTGCGAGCCTGCCCATGAACCCCTCCCAGAACTACCGACGTCGAGACTTCCTGTGGCGGGCCGGGGGCGGGCTCGGCGGCATCGCGCTGGCGCACCTGCTCGGCAGCCAGGGGATGCTGGAAGGGGCCGAGGCCTCGCCGGGGTCCTCGCAAGTCGACCTCAATGGCGGGCTGCACCATCCGGCGAAGGCCAAGCGGGTCGTGCAATTGTTCATGTCGGGCGCGGCCAGCCAGTGCGACACGTTCGACTACAAGCCCTTGCTGATCAAGAAGCATGGCGAAGCGTTCGACCCCGGCGGCAAGGTCGAGCTCTTCCAGAGCAAGCCGGGCGCGGTGATGAAGAGCCCCTGGGCCTGGAAGCAGTACGGTGAGTCCGGCAAGTGGATGAGCGACCTCGTGCCGCACCTGGCCTCGTGCGTCGACGACATGGCGTTCCTCCCCTCGATGATTTCAAAGTCGAACGTGCACGGGCCGGCGACCTTCATGCAGAACACCGGGTTCGTCCTGCCGGGCTTCCCGAGCATGGGGGCCTGGGTCTCGTACGGGCTCGGGAGCCTGACCGAGAACCTCCCCGCGTTCGTCGTCCTGCCCGACTCGCGCGGGTTCGCCCCGAACGGCCCGGCGAACTGGGGCGCGGGCTTCTTGCCCGCTTCGTACCAGGGGACCATGGTCCGAGCGGGGTCCAAGAACCCGATTTTCGACCTCTTCCCCCCCGAGGATCCGAGCCTGACCCCCGAAGGGGAGCGCGACGGCCTCGCCCTCCTGAACCGACTCAACCGCGACCATCGGGCCGAGCACGAGGGGGATTCCCGGCTCGACGCCCGCATCGCCTCGTACGAGCTCGCCGCGAGGCTCCAGCTCAGCGCCCCCGAGGTGCTCGACCTGGCGGGGGAGACCGCGAATACGAAGACGCTCTTCGGCCTCGATGATCCCGTCACCGAGGACTTCGGCCGCAACTGCCTGATCGCCCGACGACTCCTCGAGCGCGGGGTCCGCTTCGTCCAGGTCTACAGCGGGGCCGACAACGGCTTCCCCCGCCGGAACTGGGACTCGCACGAGGACATCGCCAAGGACCACGGCGACATGGGCCGGAGCATGGATAAACCCGCCGCGGCGCTGCTCAAGGACCTGAAGGGGCGCGGGCTCCTCGATGACACCCTCGTCATCTGGACCACCGAGTTCGGCCGGATGCCCTGCAGCCAGGGGGGGAAGGGACGCGACCACAACCCGTTCACCTTCACATCATGGATCGCCGGGGGCGGCATCCGCGGCGGCACCACCTTCGGGGCCAGCGACGAGTGGTCTTACAAGGCGGCCGAGGATCCGATCTACTGCTACGACCTCCACGCCACCGCTCTCCACCTGCTCGGCATCGACCACACCAAATTAACGTTTAGACACAACGGCATTGATCGCAGATTGACCGATGTCCACGGGCACGTGATCAAGCCCATCCTGGCATAATTTCAACGGTTCATCCAAACGATAAAAACATATGCCGTTGCCCTCCCCGAATCAGCGGGGAGGGCGACGGACCTGGCATCAGTACGAGTCGGCGCTGATGACCTCCCCGCCGGCCTTGGTGATCAGGGCCTTGAAGACCTGGGGATTGATCGACATCTTGATGAACCGGACGGATCCGTCGGCGAAGAGCACGTTGAACCCGCCGGGGTGGGCCGAGCTGGCGCCCAGGAGTTCGCCCGGGGCGAGCTGCGCCTCGGGGTCGAACGCGAGGTCATCCGGCTTGGTCCAGGGGACCTCTTCACGCGTCTCGACGACCGCCATGGTGTTGGACGTCCCGTCGGTGAAGTCGATGATCTTGGTCCCCTCGGTCGGGTGGAAGAATGATGCGTTGCTCTTGAAACCGACGTAGTTCGTCAGGCCCTTCTCCTGAGACGTGCGAGACGGGCATGCGAAGAGGGCCGGCATCTCCTTCGCGAGCGCGGCGTTGTGCGGGCTGTCCCAGGGCTCGTCGAGCTTGAACCGCTCGTAGAGTGCCGCCTGATCGAGGTAGGGCAAGATCGCCACACGCCAGCTCAGGAGCGGCTTGCCCTCCTTGTCGGCGATCGCCGACGCCGGGAAGCGGTCGTTGGTGGAGTGATAGTTGTGCAGCGCCAGGCCGATCTGCTTGAGGTTGTTGGTGCACTGGGCGCGTCGAGCCGCCTCGCGCGCCGCCTGCACGGCCGGCAGCAGCAGGGCGACCAGGACGGGCACCTCGGCCCCGGCGTTGATCTGAGGCGCGGGGAGCGGAAACGCCTGGTACGCCGTGTAGCGGATCGAGGCGTCGTCGACCGTCATCGTGAACTTCGAGGGGAAGAGGTACTGGCGCAGGTCGTTGGCCTCGGGGATGAGCTCCGGGTCGAGGGCGATCCGGAGCGGCGGGCCGGCCGGCATCCGGCGGGCTCCCGGCGGGACCGCACCCGGCTGGGCGGCCGAGAAGCCGGCGAACTGCACGAAGGCCGGCACGTTGATCAGGATCTCGGGCAGCACCGGGCTCGGATCCGACTGGATGAAGGCGACCGCATTCCGGTCGCGCGACGGGTCGGGCTTACCCCCCTTGAGGACGAACGCGGGGAGCATCTGCCTGGCGGTCCTCGGCGAACCCGCCACCGCGAGCACCCCGCGCCTGGCGTCGAGGAGGATCGTCGGCCGGAACCCGGCGGGGATCGGCAGGGCCGCGGGGGGCACGGTCAGGATATAGCCCTGCTCAGCCCCCTTGAGCTTACGGAACGTGGCGAAGTCGACCCCGGGCCTGAGCGCCTGGTCGGGTCTCGCCGGGACGAGGGCTCCGGCCCGCTTCAACTCCTTGTTCGCCACCTCGATGAGGGCATCCAGGCTCTTCGAGAAGCCGGCGACGTCCTTCACCTCGGCGAGCAGGCAGAAGTCGGGCGGGTTGAACCACATCCCGAAGATGCTGCCGATCGAGCCGCTGCCGGGCGGGGCCAGGACCGCCATCCTTGGGCCGACCTTCGACAGCAGGTCCTCTCGGAGCCTCAGCCCCGTGCGCTTGCGGAAGGTCTCGGAGACCTCCTTGAGCGAGGCCTCGACGTTCGGGTCCCGCTCCTTCGCGGCCGAGACGATGGCATCGTGCAGCTTGATCAGGTCGGTGGAGACGAGCACGAAGTTGTTCGTGCCCTTCGGGGGGATCAGGCTCGTCCCTTCCCCCAGCGGCGGCTGGTCGAAGGCGGCGAAGACGCCCCGGCGCGGCCTCGGGACCTGCGCGACGAACTCCGCCAGGATCCCCTTGCCCTGGATGTCCCAGCGCATCTCGACCCGCTTGACCCCGTCGAACCCGAGCGCGGCGGCGTCGGGCGGCACCGGCGGCAGCGCCTTGAGGTCGAGGAAGAACCGGCCGACCGGCACCAGGGATAGCCCGGCCTTCGGCTTGATGAGGGCCGCGTAGGTCGCGTTCTTCAGGGCGCTCGGCGCCTTCCCCTCGAGCACGTCGATGACCGGGTTGTTCGCCCCCGGGGGCGCGAACGCGAAGACGGCGTCATCCTTCTCGTACCACCACTGGATCGGCGAGTTGGCGATGGCGAAGACGCTCCGCTTGCCCGGCTGCTCGACCTTCTTCGCCGCGGGCTCGTTGAGGAACGGGAGCTTGCCCACGACCCGCTTGAAGACCTCGTTCTTCCCCGCCCCCCGGATCACGACCGCGACGGCCTGGGGGCTCGGCCCTCCGGGCCCGACCTTGCCGGCATAGCCGATCAGCACCCCCTTGCGGGCCAGGTGCTTGAGCAGCTCGACCGCGTCCTTGCCGTTCAGCGGGGCGCCCGGCGCCGACTGGATCAGTCGATCCAGGCTCTGGGCCACGACCTCGTCGAGCATCCGGCCGAGCGTGGTCTTGTTGAGCATCTGGTACGCGGCGGTCGCCTGCCAGGCCGCGGGCTGGGAGTCGAACCCGTCGTGCTCGAACAGGGCGGCCAGGTCCTGGGCCGGCATGTAACGAGCCAACGGCTCGACCGCCGCCGGCTGCTGCGGCGCTTGCGACGGCTGCTGGGCCCAGGCTGGCGAGGCCACGGCCATCAAGACCAGGCCGAGAAGACGACACGGCCTCCCGCCTGTTTTTCGAAATGCTGTCCCTATCGACTGGCTCATGCGTCATCCTCCGCGTCGAATTCGTGACAGACCCTATCGGCGCCGGATCAATATCCCTCAGAGGTGCCGGCACCGTGGCCCGAACATACGTGAAGTCCAAAGCCGATGCCAACGAATATTCTCGGTAGAGGGTCGCCCGGGCCCTTCACACGCGAGGACTCGCCGGCGCAAGCGGCTCATGCCCACGGCCTTATCGCCGCCCGTCCCCGCGATCGAAGACGAGCTTCACGACCGACTCGGCGTTCGCGCACCAGAGCCGCCTGACGTCCTCGACCGATTGCCTCGCCCCAAGTTCCTTCCTCAGCGCGAATAGCAGTCCCGAAAACGGGGTGGCGCGGATGATGGCGGTCGCGAAGTCCCTCTGATCCTCGATCCGCCAGTTCTCCTCCCAGGCCGCGCGGACCTCATCCCAGGCGCGATCGAGCCGCTCCTTCACCCGCGCCACGGTTTCGCGCAACTCGGGGTGATACGCGACCAGCTCGTCGGCCTCGTCCGCGAGAATCAGGGGGACGAGCCGCCTGGGGTGGAAGAGGTTCCCGCCGTCGTCGGCATGGTGCGCGGCGAGGTACGTCTTCGTCTTGATCTTGAAGCGGAGGTCCCTGTCATCCCGGATGACGACCCCTTTGAATGTCGGGTCGTCGCGATCTTTCTCGAGGAGGAATGCGGCGACCTCTCCCATCGATGCGCACGGGAACAACTCCGGCCGAGCCAGCCCGATCCGCGCCGCCTCCTCGTCGACCGCTTCGTGCGAAAGCTCCCGGCAGGTCGCGGTCTCGAACATCGAGAGCAGGTAGAAAGTCGGGCTCGGGTACAGACGCACGACCTTGGTGTAAGGTGAACAGAGTTCAAAAATGTAAGTGTAACGACCATCGAACCGCGAGGGATCCAACCCCGTCGTCGCCCAGAAGAGCTGCGTCCACGACATCCTGGCAAACGAAACGATCCCGTGCCCGAACCCTCCCGATGAGTTGACGTGCCATTCCCCCCGGTACGGATAAACGATCGTCAGCGCCCCATCTTCCTTGGCCTGGCACGAGCATCGCGACCAGTTGAAGTTCGCCAGGTCATCGACGCCTTCCCCTGCGTTGAAGAAGCGGTCGAACGGCTTGGCCACGACCTCCCACGACCCTTCCTCGAGCACGAGCCCCCGCGACTCGCGCACCAGGGGATGAGCCTTCGGCGCGTGCGACTGATACTTGAACCCGAGTAGCGGCAAGCTCGGATGTCTATAAACCCCGATCCCCAGCTCGGCCGTGAGCGCCTGGACCGAGCCCTCCCCCCGCAGATATTCCTGGATCTTCAACATGGCGGCACTCCCAGACCGAAGACCCGGGCCGAACCCATTGGCCCCCCATCCCTAACCAGAGCGGCCTCGACGAGGAAGGTTCGGGCCCCGGCACTGCCGAAAGCCCCTCACGCATTGGGGACAGATTTTGAGATTCCGTGTAAGGATCTTCGCCAGGTGGAGTAATCCTTAGCGAAGGCGCCAAGGATACCCATGACATGAATGAGCCGTCAGATACCCGGCAGAGCCTCTTGATTCGCATCCGAGACACGGCGGACGCCGTGGCCTGGCGGCAATTCGTGGATCTGTACGGCCCCCTGGTCTATCGCTATGCGCGAAGGCGAGGGCTGCAGGACGCGGACGCCGCCGACCTGATGCAAGACGTGCTGAGCTCCGTGGTGCGGGTGGCGGGGCGATATCGGTACGAGCCGGAGCGGGGCACCTTCCGGGGCTGGCTCCTCACGGTGGCCAGGAACAAGCTGCACACCTTCCAGTCGGGTCGGAAGAAGATCCTCGGCAACGGGACCGCGCCCGAAGCCAACGAACTCGCGGAAAAGGTCGTCGCCGCGGAAGACGAGGCGGCCTGGGATCGCGAGTACGAGTGGCAGGTCTTCTCATGGGCGGCCGAGCAGGTCCGGGGAGAGTTCACGGCCTCGACCTGGCAGGCCTTCTGGAAAACCGCCGTCGAAGGGCTCGCGGCCGGCGAGGCCGCCAAGGTGGTCGGGCTCTCCGTCGGGGCCGTTTACGTGGCCAAGAGCCGGGTCCTCGCCCGGATCCGGGAACAAATCCAGGATCTCTCGCTTGATGGTCTATTCGAAAAATAAGGAGTGACGCGATGACGACTCCGCTCGATTGCCCGGGCCTCGACCGACTCAAAGCCATGCTCTTCGGGACCCTGAATCAGGGCGAGCACAACCGGCTGATCCTGCACCTCGACCACTGCGAACGCTGCCAGCAAGCAGTGGAAGAGGCGGCGGGCTTCGGCAGCCCCTGGCCCCGCCTCTCGCCGACGGCCGAGGAAGGCCAGGCGATCGAGACCGAGTTCCGTCGCGCCATGTACCGGCTCAAGCAGGGGCTCAACGACCATGATGGGCGTGACGAGAGGGCGCCGGCCGAGGAGCCGGCCCTCGAGTTCCTCGGGCCTCCCAACAACCCCGGGCAGCTCGGGACCCTGGGCCCCTACGCGGTAATCGGCGTGATCGGCCGGGGAGGCATGGGGATGGTGCTCAAGGCGTTCGACCCTTCGCTCCACCGTCTCGTCGCCATCAAGATCCTGGCCCCGCAGCTCGCCACGAGCGCCGCGGCCCGCAAGCGATTCGCCCGGGAGGCTCGCGCGGCGGCGGCCGTGAGCCACGAGCATGTCGTGGCGATCCACGCCGTCGATGAGGTCGACGGCTCCCCCTATCTCGTCATGGAGTACATCGCCGGCCGATCGCTCCAGGAGCGGCTCGACCAGTCCGGCCCGTTGGAACTCAAGGAAATCCTCCGCATCGGCATACAGGTGGCGAGCGGCCTGGCCGCCGCCCACGCGCAAGGACTGATCCATCGCGACATCAAGCCCTCGAATATCCTCCTGGAGAATCACGTCGAGCGGGTCAAGATCACCGATTTCGGGCTGGCGCGCACGGCCGATGACGCCAGCCTGACCCAGAGCGGCGTCCTCGCGGGCACGCCCCAGTACATGGCCCCCGAACAGGCCCACGGGGAAGTGCTCGACCAGCGGACCGACCTCTTCAGCCTCGGCAGCGTCCTCTACGCGATGGGGACGGGCCGCCCCCCCTTCCGAGCCTCGACGGCCATGGCCGTGCTCCGCAGGGTCTGCGACGAGTCCCCCCGCCCCGTCCGCGAGGTCAATCCGGATCTCCCCGCGGAGCTTGCGGAGGTGATCGCGAAACTCCTGTCCAAGTCGCCCGATGACCGCTTCGGTTCCGCCGCCGAGGTCGCCGAACAGCTCGGCCGCCAGCTCGCGGCGCTTCAGCAGGCGTCGCATATCCAACCCGCCCCGGCTGTCCCGGCCCCCCGAGCGAAGTCGGCGAGGCGGTTCCCCCGGAAGATGATCGCCGCCCTGCTCCTGATCGGCGGCGGGCTCGGGCTCACCGAGTCGATGGCCTTCACGCACGTCTCGGCGCTCGTGGCCACGATCCTACGGATTCCGGTCCCGAGCGGGACCCTCATGATCGAGGTCGATGATCCTGGTGTCCAGGTGAGCGTCGACGGCGACGAGGTCGTCATCACCGGCGCCGGGGTCCATCAACTCCGCCTGCGTCCCGGCCCCCATACCGTCAAGGCCACCAAGGGGGGAGTCCCGATCCACGATGAGCTCGTCACAATCTCGAGGGGTGGCAAGCGAGTCGCCAGGGTGAGCCTCGAGGCCTCGAACCGGACGCGAGACGAGGGCAAACCCGGTACAAATTCGACGCCCCCCATTGTTGAGCAGGCCGGGACGCGAGACGAAAGCATGGTTCCCTCGCCGGGACTACTTGGCATCCCGGCCGCTCCTCCGAAACCGAAGGGAGCCGACCAGCAGCCTGCCCCCAAAGCCATCGTGATGGCAATCGGCCAGGAGAGGGAAGACATCCCCTCCTGGATGGTCTCACCCAGGAAAGTTCATCCCATCGCGATCCTCGACGGCAAGACGGGCCTGAAGGCCGCGGGGGTCGCGTACACACGCGACGGGAAGCTCCTGGCCATGTCGAGCTTCGAGATGATCAAGCTCTGGGACGTCGCCAACCGCAAAGAGGTCGCCACGCTCCGGAACGACGAACCGGCTGGCGACTTCGGAGACTGGATGCAGGTCGTCTGGTCGCTCGCCTTCTCCCCCGACGGCAAGACCCTCGCGGCTTCGTGCTTCGACGGCACCGTCTCGCTCTGGGACGTCGAGGGCCGGAAGAAGCGGGCGACCCTGACGGGCCATGTCGGCCCCGACCCCGCATGGCCCGACCATCAGGTCTGGAAGGTGGCATTTTCCCCCGACGGCTCGCTCCTGGCCTCGGCCAGTTGGGATGGCACCGCGAGGCTCTGGGATGCCGCCACCGGCCAGGAGCGGAACGTGCTCAAACACCCGGGGAAAGTCCGCACGCTCGCCTTCTCCCCCGACGGCAAGACGCTGGCCACGGGTATGGGCTGCGAGCTCGATCGCAACGTCCGTTTCTGGGACGTCAGCTCCGGGCGAGAGGTCGGCGCCGCGGCGGGAAACCTCGGCGGGACGCTCTGCATGGCGTTCGCCGCGGATGGCAAGACGCTCGCCACCGGGGGCCAGGACGCCCGAGTGAGGCTCTGGGATCCGATCACGGGGTTGGAACTCGCGAATCTCCCGGGGCACTCGGAAGGCATCGAGGGCGTCGCCTTCTCGCCCGATGGTCGCTGGCTTACCTCGATCAGCGGGAACTACCTGGCGCCGGGCAAGTCGGGAGAGATCCGGATCTGGGATGCGGCGACGGCCCGGCCCCGGCTCGCGTTCGACGACAACGACGGCCCCCTGCACGGGCTCGCGTATGCCCCCGACGGACTCTCGTTCGCCACCACCGGCCTCGAAGGGGCCGTTAAGCTCTGGGCCCCCGAGCTTGAGCCCGACGGCGATGCCGCTCGGGACAACATGCTCCGCCCCCTCGGTGCGGTCGCCCCTTTCGGCGGGCGGGGGGTCACCTGCCTCTCGGTCTCCGGCGACGGAAAGACCGTGGCCACCGGCAGTTATCAGCATGTCTCGATTTTCGAGATCGAGACCAGGCGCCGGCTCGTGCCCGGTGAGGATGGCCCGGGTGAACCACAACACCCCGGCTGGATCATGTCCGTCGCCTTCTCGCCCGATGGTAAGGAGTTGGCGTCCTCGGGCTCCGATTCGAGCGTCGCGAGAATCGACCCGGCCCGGGGGAGAGTCCTCGCACGCCTGAGCCTCCCCTACACGACCACGTATCCGTTGGCCTACGCCCCCGGCGGCCAGGAGTTGCTCGTCCCCTGGCGAGACAACTTCATCGACTCCTGGAGCCTTGCCTCCGGGAAGCATGTGAGCGTGCTCGATCAATATCGGCCCGGGACGCTCACCTTCGCCTCGGACGGCAAGCTCCTGGCGCTCTTCGCCGAGGGTGATCCCAATGGGTCCATCCGGCTGATGGACTGGCCACTCGGGAAAGAAGGGCGAAGGTTGGAAACCGGTTGCGCCGCCGAGGTCACCTGCGTCGCTTTCTCTCCGGACAGCAAGACTTTGGCAACCGGGCTCGCCGGCCGGTATGCGGAAAAGCCGGTGGGCGGGCCTCATTTCCCGCCGAAGGTGGACATTGCACCCGGGAAGCATGCCGTGCAGCTCTGGAACCTGGAACCCGAACGCCTTCGTTCTCAACTCATCCTGAATTCGTCACGCATCGACGGACTGGCGTTCTCGCCGGATGGCCACTGGCTCGCCGTCGTGGGAGGCGACCGCCGAGATCCGAAAGCCCCAGGCTTCGCCCAGCTCTGGGACCTGACCCAGCCCGGCGAAGTCCTTGACAGGCCCTCTTTCTCCCTCGAGGGGCACGAGGGGAACGTCCACGCCGTCGCCTTCACTCCCGATGGCAAGACCCTCATCACGGGGGGAGCCGACGCCACGATCAAGCTCTGGCAAGTCCCCTCGAAGTCGGAGTGAAGCAGCCCCGCAGGACTTCTCCCTCGAGGCGAGTCGCCGGCCAACCTCGGTGAAATCTTGCGAGTTCGGTGAGCGGGCGACAAGAATGTGGCCTGCTCGCCGAATGACTTGGGAATCACCCCCGGAGTTCGGCGATGAGGAGTCGTCGGGGGCGTGACTTGCCGCCCCGAACCGGGTGGGATCGCAAGGACGGAGAGGATGTCCATGAAGATCGGCAAGGCCCTGGTCGGGGCGATGAGGCTCGTGTTTTGGCTTCCCAGGTCGAAGAAGTGGCGGACGGCGTACCTCGGGGTGTTGGCGGTCGTCTTCGCGTATGCGGGGATACTCACCTTCCCGGGGGCCCTCTTCGCCTACTACCACGAGCAGGGGACGTATCGCGTCTGGTCGGATGAGCCGATCGACCCGGCGATCACGTCGGTGCTCGACAGGGCCGAGGGGTTGCTGAAGCGCTCCGCGATCCACGACCCGAACATGGTGCATCGGCTCTATGTCTGCAACAACAAGACCCGCATGCGGTTCGTCGCCCGGGGCGACATGGCCTTCGGGGTGACTTATTTGATGCGGCACAACACGTTCCTGAGCCGGGCCGAAGTCCCCGCCGATAAGATCTTCCGAGGCGCATCGGATCAAGCCCAGCGCCCCTTATCCAGCGTGATCGCCCACGAGCGAATCCACGCCCTCCTCCTCTCCCACTACGGGCTCCTCACCGAATTCTGGCTGCCGACCTGGAAGAAGGAAGGATATTGCGAGTATATCGGCGGCAATCCCTCGTTCGGCATCGAGGAGGGCAAACGCCTGATCCGAGAAGGCCGCAAGTCAAGTGCCCCCTCATTCCGATATCTCGAATACTATTTCATGGTTAAGTACCTGCTCGACGTCGAGCATCGCTCCGTCGACGACCTCGTCACGAAGTCCTTCGACGAGGCCGAGGTATTCAGCAAGGCCCGCAAGGCCATCGACCGGCTCTGAAAGGAGGGGTCGGGACGAGCGAGCCATCGACTCACTTAAAATAGAACATTCCATGATCAGATGGCTCGCTCCGAAGTGCCCCTTGTTGCCGGGCGAGAAGACCTTGGTCGAATTGTGGATGCGCAGGTTGGCCGATGAGTTCGGCCTCAACCGGCTCCTCAAGGCCGAGGTGCTCCCGCCGAAGATTGATGCCCTCATCCCCTCCTATGCAGGGACCGAGGACGACGCGCGGGGGCTCCTGCAGGCCCTCGGCCGACGGATGGGACTGGCCCCCGGGAAGGTCATACTCGAGGTCTATCCGAGCACGTTCGAGCCCAACGACTTCGGCCTCTACGAGCGGCCCGAGGCGGAAGGGGAGCCGGCGAAGATCCACGTCGCCTCGTATCGCCTCGCCGATCCCGTGGCCCTCGCGGCGTCCCTGGCGCATGCACTGGCCCACGACATCCTCCTCGGCCGGGGATTGCTCGCCGAAGTCGCGGAGGAACGCGAATTCGTGGCCGACCTGCTCCCCCTGTTCTTCGGCCTCGGGCTGTTCATGGCGAACGTCACCGTGGCCGGGGTCGCGAGTTACCCGACCTACCACGGCTACGCGGATATCGAGCGTCGGGGCAGTTTCAGCTCCTGGCAACTCGGCTACGCGCTGGCGCTCTTCGCGCACATGCGGGGCGAATCCAAACCCGGCTGGGCCCACCACCTACGGCCCGAAGCCCTCGCTGCGTTCCGCAAGGGTATGCGGTTCCTCAAATCCTCGAACGACTGCCTCTTCCACCCGGCGACCATCCGGACACCCCTGGATGTTCCTTCGGCGTCTGAGGCCGCCCGGCGACTGCGGGAGGGCTCCCCCACGATCCGGGTCCTGACCCTCGGGCAGATCCAGGATCATCACCTTGGCGGGGCGGAGGTTTTGGCCGAGGTCGAGCGGCTCCTGAAGCACCGCAGCATCACCTTCCCATATTTTGCGGCCCTGACCCTCAGTTCGATGGGGACTGCGGCGGCGACGACCGTGCCCACCCTGCTCCGCCAGTTCCCCAACGTCGACCTGGAGACGAAGGTCTGTTTCCTCCACGCCATCGGGAACTCGCAAGGAGACCCCGATGAGGCCATCCCGGCCCTCGCCAACCTGCTCGAGGATGATCGGATTGAACTCGTCTTCGCCGCGGCGACGGCCCTCGGGAAGTTCGGGCGTCTGGCGGGGCCGGCGACCCGGCCGCTCGTCCTGGCCCTCGAGAAGGCGACTCTGCATTGCCATTACGAGTTGATGGACGCGATCGTCGAGGCCCTCCACGCCGTCACCGACGACCCCATCGCGGCGGCCGAGGATTACCTCGCCGAGCGCAACGAGGAATTGCGACACCTGGCCGTCGAGGCTCTCCGGAAAGCCCGCGAGGCTGAGCCCGCACCCGCCCAGGCGATCGACGCCCCCGAAACCAAGCCGGGTCTTTGAGCCCCCTCGATCACTTGAGCTCGACGCCTTGCTCGTCGGCCTTCTTCGGCTCGCTGATCTTGCCGTCGGGCTCGACGACGTACATCCAGTGCTCGGTGCGGATCACCTCGGGGACGCTCGGCTTGCGCGTCAGGACGTGGAAGACGTCGGTGTCCTCGGGGACGTCGGCCAGGATGTGCGTATGCATGCCGGCAACTTGCTGGTTGCCATCGGGGTCGGGGGGCGAGACCTCGATCACCGACTTGTGCAGGCGGCGCCGCTCGAGAATATTCGAGCCGTCGGCCGAGACGAGGAAGCGGGCGTCGCCCCCCAGCGGCCAGATCTTCGCCTTCGTCTGCGCGGGCATGAAGTAGACCCAGAGGTTCCCCTCGGGCGCGGGGAGGATGGCGACGTTGTAGCGCCGGCGCTCGAGGCCGGGCAGCTTCGTGAACTCCTGGATGGTCAGGTCGACCGCCTTCGGCGCCGCGAGGAGGAAGCCCTTGTCTTCTTTCGGTGGGTCGAATGCCTCGATCTTGTACTGGTCGGGCTTCTCGCCGGGCGTGGCCTCGAAGGCGATCAGGAAGCGATCTCCGGCCTCGTTGAGCTTGCCGAACGCCACCGTCCAGCCCATCTCCGTCTTGCGGGCGATGTAGCGGTCGAAGCTCCCTTCGGGCGGCTTCTTGGCCATCAGGGCGTCGCTCGCATGCCAGCAGGCCGAGTCGTATGCAAAGAGGTCCCTCCCCCGCTCGGTGATCGCCGCCAGCTCTTCCTTCGTCGGCGGCCCCTTGGGCTCGGGAGGCTCCGCAAGTACGATCGCAGCTAGGGCGAGGACGGTGGCGAGCATGGCGACGGCTCCATCGGCTCGAGAGTCGGTGCGGGCGAAAGTCGAAGGGGGGACTCTGCGATCTTACTCGCACGACGGCCCGGGATCAGCATCCAGCCCAGCTGAACGATTTCGTCGGGGTCGGTTGAGGGCGGCTGCAAAGAAGCCGGCAAGGTCGACTAAATTCTCGCTTTCACCCTCGGGTCGGTACGATTAAGATATTGCAAAATCCCCTGGAGGCGCCTCGGTGCGGCTAGAGAGCCACCGACGCCCGATGATGGGGATCCCCACCGAGACTTTCCTCGCGGATGACAAGGTTCGGTTCGATCCTCCCGGCCTCGATTGTTGCCTAAGAGCCTGGTGCGGACGCGACCGGGGTGATCCCGGCCTGCCCCCGTGCGGGTTCATCAAGAAATGGGGCGAGTGCTCGAGAGGATTCCGCGTGCGAGACGATCGATCAGGCTGACCGCGGAGCGCGAGATGGCGGGTTGAGTTCCAGATTCTCGGCGACGACCGGCCCCCTTCGGCCTCACCTCGATCCACGATGATCGAGAAAGCCATGAATCGAGGAAGGGCCGACGATCGCGATGATCCGGGCCGATACGGAGAGATCCGACATGAACCGATCGAAGACCCTGGCCCCCCTCCTCGTCCTCGCCTGGGGAGTCGCGACGCAGGCGGCCCCTCCGCCGCCGGCGGACAACCCCGGCGTCGAGGTCTTCGAATCTCGGGTCCGCTCCCTGATCGTCGACAAGTGCCTCTCGTGCCACTCGGGCGACCAGCCCAAGGGGAAGCTCGACCTCACGCGGAGGGCCTCGGCCCTGGCGGGCGGAGACGCGGGCGAGGCCATCGTGCCGGGGAACCCGGCCGAGAGCTCCCTCTTCGAAAAGGTCGAGTCGGGGGAGATGCCCCCCAAGAACCCACTCAACGCCGAGCAGGTCGCGGACTTCAAGGCCTGGATCGAGGGGGGAGCCCCCTTCACCGGCGAGCCCCTGGCGGCCAAGCGCGCGGGCAAGGACTGGTGGTCGCTCCGCAAGGTCGCCAAGGTGACGCCGCCGAGCCCGGCCGACCCTTCGCACTGGAGCCGCAACCCGGTCGACGCCTTCATCCTCGAGAAGCTCAAAGCCAACGGCCTCACGCCCAGCCCCGAGGCCGACCGCGTCTCCCTGATCCGCCGGGCGACGTTCGACCTCACCGGCCTGCCGCCGACCCCCGAGGAGGTCGAGGCCTTCGCGAACGACCGATCACTCGACGCCTATGAGAAGCTCGTGGACCGCCTGCTCGAAAGCCCCAGGTATGGCGAACGCTGGGCGCGGCACTGGCTGGACGTCGTCCGGTTCGGCGAGAGCCAGGGGTACGAGACGAACATGCCCAGGTACAACGCCTGGCCCTATCGCGACTACGTCATCCGGGCCTTCAACCGCGACACGCCGTACCCCCGGTTCGTGCTCGAGCAACTGGCCGGCGATACGCTGCTCGACGGAGACTGGCTGACCCAGGCGGCCACCGGGTTCCTCGTCGGCGGGACGCACGACGAGGTGGGGATCGCCAACATCGAGGGGCAACTCCAGCAGCGGGCCGACGACCTCGACGACATCATCACGGCCACCGGCACCGCGTTCCTCGGCCTGACCGTCAATTGTGCCCGCTGCCACGACCACAAGTTCGACCCGATCTCGCAGAAGGATTATTACGGGCTCTCGGCCGTCTTCGCAGGGGTCCAGCACGGCGACCGAGCCGTCGCACGGCCCGACTCCGAGGCCAGGCGCCGGGAGGCCCTGCACGTCCGCAACGAGCTGGCCCGCGTCGAGGCGGAGCTCGACGACCTCGAGCCGGTCGCACGCCCCGACCTCGGCGCCCCCGGGCGCTCGATGGTCAAGCCCCGCCGCAACATCGAGCGGTTCGAGCCGGTCGAGGCCAACGCCGTCCGCTTCACCGTGCTGGCGACGAACGACGGCAGCGAGCCCTGCATCGACGAGCTCGAGGTCTACTCGGCCGGCGAGAAGCCCAGGAACGTCGCCCTCGATTCGGCGGGGGGTAAGGCCTCGGCCTCGTCGGTGATCCCCGACCTGCCGATCCACAAGGTCGCCCACCTCAACGAAGGACGCGCGGGGAACAGCCATAGCTGGATCTCGCGCGTGCCGAGCAAGGGGTGGGCCCAGGTCGACTGGCCCGAGGCCCAGGCAATCGACCGCATCGTCTGGGGCCGCGACCGCGACGGTGATTACAGGGACCGGCTCGCCACCGAGTATTACATCGAGGCCCGCGAGACGTCGGGCCGCTGGCGCCTGGTCGCCTCGTCGGCCGACCGCCCCTCGTATCAGGCGAATGGACGCCCCGTCGAGCCGGCGGGAACCTCGAAGGAGAACGAGGCCCGCGCCGCGGTCGTGGCCAGGGTGCAGGCCCTGCGCGAGCGGCTCGCGCAGCTCGGCTCGACCCAGCCGGTCTACGCCGGCAACTTCACCCAGCCGGGGCCCAGCTTCCTGCTCCGCCGGGGCGACCCGATGCAGAAGCTGGATCAGGTCTCCCCCTCGGCTTTGGCATCCGTAACCCCCGCGCTCCAGCTCTCGCCCGAGTCCCCCGAGCCCCAGCGCCGGCGGGCCCTGGCGGAGTGGATCGGCAACGCCGAGAACCCCCTGCCCCCCCGCGTGATGGTCAACCGGGTCTGGCACTATCATTTCGGCCGGGGGATCGTCGCCTCGCCCAGCGACTTCGGGTTCAACGGGGCGCCGCCATCCCACCCCGAGCTGCTCGACTGGCTCGTCGGCGAATATCTCCAGGGCGGCTCCGCGCTCAAGCCCCTGCACCGGCTCATCATGCTCTCGGCCGCCTACCGGCAGTCGAGCCAGCCGGTCCCCGAGGCCCAGGCGAAGGACAAGGATAATACCCTCGTCTGGCGGATGACCCCGCGTCGGCTCGAGGCCGAGGCCATCCGCGACTCGGTCCTCTCCGCCAGCGGCCGGTTCAACCCGGTCATGGGAGGGCCGAGCTACTCGCTCTGGGAGAAGAACACGAACTACGTCGCCGTCTACAAGACGAAGACGCAGCTCGGCCCCGACGAGTTCCGCCGGATGATCTACCAGCTCAAGCCGAGGGTCCAGCAGGATCCGACCTTCGGCGCCTTCGACTGCCCCGACCCGGCGCTCGTCGCCCCGCGCCGGACGGTCTCGACCACGGCACTCCAGGCGCTCAACCTGCTCAACAGCGAGTTCCTCGTCGAGCAGTCGAAAGCCTTCGCCGACCGGCTCAAGTCGGAGGCCGGCGACGACCCGAGCAAGATCGCCCGCCTCGGGTTCCAGCTCGCCTTCGGCCGCAACCCCAGCGAGGCCGAATCGGGGGCCGCGGCCTCCCTCGTCCGCGACCACGGCGCCGAGACCTTCTGCCGGGCGCTCTACAACGCCAACGAGTTCCTCTACATCCCCTGAGCGTGCTTGCGACCGACCGTTCTCACCGCCGCCGCCAACCCTGCCGCGAGAGGTCCCTTGCCATGAGCCACGTTCCGGGAATCCCGACGGGTCGCCACCTCCTCGACCGCCGCCGCTTCATCTCGCAAATGGCGGAGGGGATGGGAGGGATCGCGCTGAGCCTCCTGCTGGCGAACGACGGCCTGCTCGCCGCAGGAGCCGGAGTTGGAGCCGAGCCCGAGAACCCCCTCGCGCCCCGCAAGCCGCACTTCCCGGCGAAGGCCAAGCGGGTCGTGCACATCTTCTGCACGGGGGCGGTCAGCCACCTCGACACGTTCGACTACAAGCCCGAGCTCATCAAACGGCACGGCCAGCCGCTGCCGGGCGTCGACAAGCTCATCACCTTCCAAGGGGAGAACGGGAACCTCACCAAGAGCCCCTGGGAGTTCAAGCCGAGGGGCGAGTCGGGCAAGTACATCTCGGAGCTGATCCCCCGCCTGGCCGAGCGCGTGGACGACATGTGCTTCGTCCACTCCCTGACCTCGAAGACGAACACGCACGGCCCCGGCGAGATCTTCATGAGCACGGGGTTCACCCGCGAGGGGTTCCCCAGCATCGGCTCGTGGGTCTCCTACGCGCTCGGGACCGAGAACCAGGACCTCCCCTCGTACGTGGCCATCCCCGACCCCCGGGGCGTCCCGCAGCAGGGGCCGGCCAACTGGGGCAACGGCTTCCTGCCGGCCGCCTTCCAGGGGACCGCCTTCGGCGCCGACCGGCCGATCGACCACCTGGCTCGGCCTTCGCAGATCCCGGCCTCCTCCGACCGTGCGGCCAAGGACTTCCTCCGCGTCCTCAACGACGAGCACCTGAAGCGGAACCCGGGCGACACCGAGCTGAGCGGCCGGATCGCCGCCTATGAGCTCGCCGCCAGGATGCAGTTGAGCGCCCCCGAGGTCGGCGACCTCTCGGGCGAGAGCCCGGCCACCCGGGAACTTTACGGGCTCAACGACGCGAACCCGATCCTCGCCGGCTTCGGCCGCAACTGCCTGCTCGCCCGCCGGCTCCTCGAGCGCGGGGTCCGGTTCGTGACGCTCTACAACGGCGCCTTCGCGATGGGCGAGGGGAGCCTCAACTGGGACGGCCACAAGCGGATCAAGTCCGACTACGACCGCCACGGCCCGATCCTCGACACCCCCGCCGCCGCCCTGCTCAAGGACCTGAAAGCCCGCGGCATGCTCGAGGATACCCTGGTCGTCTGGACGACCGAGTTCGGCCGCATGCCCACCTTCCAGAAGGGCGTGCAAGGCCGCGACCACAACCCCAAGGGCTTCACCGCCTGGCTCGCCGGCGCGGGCGTCAAGCGCGGCTACAGCTTCGGGGCCACCGACGAGTTCGGGCACCAGGCCGTGGAGGACGTCGTCGACGTCCACGACTTCCACGCCACGATCCTCCACCTCCTCGGATTGGACCATGAGAAATTGACATATTATAACAACGGAACCCAACGTCGCTTGACCGACGTCCACGGCCACGTCATCAAGTCAATCCTCGCCTGATTCGTCGCCCTCTTCCTCGTCTTCATCCGGGTGCGTCTCCTCCAAGGAGTCGGCGCACTCGAAGAAGATCAGGATGGTGTTGCCGTACTTCTTCTGGCGGGTCTCGACGAGGGTCTTGAGCTCGATCGGCTCATACTCCTTGGGGTCGATCTGGACGATCACGAACCCGGGTTCGGATTCGTCGTCCCCCTCGGCCGGCTTGCGCAGGAGCTCCGGGCGCTCGTCGATGATCTGCATGGCCTTGACCCAGAGTTCCTTGTACTGGGGAGGCGCCACGTAGATCAGGTCGAAGGCCTTTTCCGTCCCTCGCAGGAAGGCGAAGGCGTCCATGTGACGGACCTCAGCCTGGGCGGTGAAGCCCGTCGCCTGCAGGTTCTTCTTGATCGTGGCCACGGCCTTGTCGCCGAGGTCGGTGAACGTGCAGTGCTCGGCCCCCTGGCTCAACGCCTCGATGCCGACGCTCCCGCTGCCGCCGAAAAGGTCGAGCATGACCATGCCGTCGATCCGGGGGCGGAGGACGTCGAAGAGCGCCGTCTTCACGCGGTCGAGGATCGGGCGCGTGCCGTCCCCGGGGACCAGCAGGAGCTTCTTCCCTCGCGCACTGCCTCCAACGACCCGCATCGGCGATGACCTCGCAAACCCAGTAGCTTTCGTATCGAACCAGACGCCGGCGGCGCCCGAGAACTCCCCCTGATTCTCGGCCTCGCCGCCTCGCGCGGCAAGGCCTGTCGGCCGGTTCGACCCTCCCTCTCCGATTTCGATTTTTCGGCGCAGGGCCTAAGAAAAGTCGGTTTCGCCCGTCTTACATCCCTGGTATAAGGGGATTTGTCCGTCCTTCAAACCCTTGGATTCGAGGGGAGGCGACGAGGATGAAGACGCCCGAGACGCGACGGCCGATGGTTTCTCGCAAGGCCGGGTTGCTGGCCACGGCGGGGATCCTGGGGGGCATCACGATGCTCATCCAGCCTCAGCCGAGCCGCTCGCATTGGCCCATCTGGACGCCACGCGCGGCCCCGCCCGGGCCATTCATGCCCTATGCCCCGATGGCTCTGCCGTCCACCGTCGACCCGGAGAAGCCGACCGATCGCTGCATCATCACCCCGCCCGCGATCGATGAACGCTTCGTCAAGGCGGCGCCGCAGATGGACGAACGCTTCGTCGTTGCGCCCAAGGTCGTCGGCCTCCCCTTCACGCCGCAGGCCTGGGATCCCCAACGGCGTCGCTGAGCCGGGACGCCCCAGAGACACCACGAAAGAGCCAACGTAACGATGAGCATCGACACCATCGGGCTCATCGAGGCCTTCAACCTCTACGCCCTGCCGCCCATCGTCCTCGCGGTCGTGCTCGGCTCGCGCCTGCACAAGCCCCGCCCGGGGGTCGAAGGGATCCACGCGCCCGAGGCCGACGAGGACGACTCCGATTTCCGGGCCCGGGTCGATAGGCTCGACCGCGAGCGGGTCGTGCGCGGGATCGGGACCCTGAGCCTTGCGCTGGCGGCCAGGACCCTGGTGATGATCATCCCCGAGTTCCAGGGTTACTGGCTCTCGGGGAGCTTCTCGTCGATGGGCTTCCTCAACGTCGGGATCCCGCTCATCACGGTGGGCATGAACCTCCTGACCGGCCTCGGCCTGAGGCGGCTCCGCCCCTGGGGGCGCTGGCTCGGGGTCGTCTGGAACGGCCTGGCCTCGGCGGTCGCGTGGACGTTCTTCGTCTGGGTCTGGCGGCACGGCGCCGAGGTCCCGGCCTCGGAGTGGCCCGACATCGCCGCGTCGAAGGTCCTGCCCCTGCTCCTCGCCCTCATCCTCCTCTCCCGCGGCTCCGCCCAGGTCGTCTCGGCCAGGCACCGGGCGCTGATGGCGCGAACCTCGCGGTTCTCCGACTACCCTGCGCGACGCTCGTGGCTCCGCTCCTTGCTCCTCGGATTCCTCGTCGCCGTGGTCTCCACCATCGTGGCGAACGGATTCGACTGGGCGATCCGGATCCGGCCCGAGCTGAACGAGGCCATGTCGACCGCGCCTTGATACCGACGCTCCAATCAACGTCCCCACGCCTTTTCAAAACCCGATCGGAGGAGTGACCCGATGTCCGCGCCTTTCCTCACGCTGATGTACCTGCTGGTTGCCGCGGCCCCGGCCTCGGATGTGGTCGCGCCCGGGGCGAAGATCGAGAAACTCTGGGGCGAGGGGAGCTTCACCGAGGGAGGAGCCCTGACGGAGGACGGCTCGATCCTCTTCTCGGACATCGGCGACCGGATGATGAAGTTCGACCCGAAGACGAAGCAGGTCACGGCCTTCCGCGACCCGAGCGGCCGCTCCAACGGCCTGATCTTCGACCCGAAAGGCCGCCTGCTCGCCGCCGAGGGGGCGAACACCGGGGGCGGCCGCCGGATCTCGATCACCGAGCGCGACGGCAAGGTCCGCACCCTGGCCGACAGCTACCAGGGGAAGCGCTTCAATAGCCCGAACGACCTCACCGTTGACCGCCAGGGCCGCGTCTACTTCTCCGACCCGCGCTACGTGGGCAAGGAGCCCCGCGAGCTCGACTTCGAAGGCGTCTTCCGGGTCGACCCCGACGGCACCGTCACCCGACTCGAGACCACGGCCAAGAAGCCCAACGGCATGGCCCTCAGCCCCGACGACAAGACGCTCTACGTCGCCGATAACGGCCCTGCCCGACGCGCCCTGCTCGCGCTCGACCTCGCCCCCGACGGGACCGTCTCCAACCCACGCGCCCTCGTCGATTTCGGCAAGGGGGACGGCATCGACGGCCTGACCGTGACCACCGACGGCCGCCTCGTGGCGACGGTCGGCCAGGGCGAGCAGGCCGGCGTGACGGTCTTCTCCCCCGCCGGCAAGGTCGTCGGCTTCATCCCCACCCCCGAGCACCCCGCCAACGTCGAGTTCGGCGGCCCCGACCGCTCCACCCTCTACATCGCCGCCGGCAAGGGCCTCTACCGCATCGAGACCACGATGACCGGCCACCACCTCTGGCCGGCCCGCTGAGGTTATTGTCGATGACGCTTCGGCGTGTCCCCCGAAGCGAGGACGCGCCGACGTATACAAACATCTAGAAACTTCTTCGACGGCCCCGTCGATGACTCCGGCCAATCCCTCCCAGCCCTCCCCCCAGGCGCGACCGTGGGCCGAAACTAACGGGTTACAAAGTGCGATTCCTGCCATCACAACCACGACACTGTCGACGTGGGTTCCCAGCTCGCCTGAGCCTCGTCGCCCTATCGCGGACGTCTCTGCGTCGAACCAGCGTCTGTGGATCCTAAAGGGCTCGGGCTCGTGGACTTCGCGGGCCGGAGCCACTATTTTGGGCCCGGGAAACGGCGCGATGATGCGAACCGACGATGACGATGCGGAGGGGGGTGCGTTGATGAGTCTTGGCGATCGACTGGGCCGGAGCCTGTTCGTGGCGACGGCGGTGGGGCTGGCCTGGGGCATCCGGGGCGACTTCGGCCACTCCATCGGGGCCATGTATCCGGGGGCCATCCTCGCGCTGGCCCTGGCCTACGTCAGCGGCCAGCGGTCGCTCTTCCTCTGGACGCCGATCCTCGCCGCCCTCTCGGCGTTCGGGATCGGCTCGGGCGGGACGATGAGCTACGGGATCCTCCACGGCTACGCCCAGGCTGACACCCTCATCAACTACGGCTACGGGTTCCTCACCCTCTTCCTACAAGGCGGGGCCTGGGGGACGTTCGGAGGCGCCCTCATCGGCCTGATCCTCGAGCGCCGGCCGATGCGCACGAGCGACTGGCTGGGGCTCCTCGGCAGCGTCTTCGTGGGGGGCTGGGTCGTCCCGTTCGTGGTGGTCGACCTGATCGGATTCCAGATCAACCCGCCGAGGAACAACAGCTCGATCGCCTTCATGGGGGCCGCGGCCGGGCAGTTGACCTGGCTCGCCTGCAACAACCGGCCGAGCGGCCTGCGCGGGGGCGTGCTCGGCTTCGTCGGGTTCGCCCTCGGGATGTCGGCCGGGCGACTGCTCGGCAATCTCTCCAACATGCTCCAGGTGCCTTACGGCTACACGATCAACCACTGGAACGTGATGGAGACCTCGTGCGGGTTCATCGCCGGCCTCATCTTCGCCTTCGGGATGCTCGGCCGCAGTTACCCCGAGCCCCCCGAGGATGAGAAGAAGAACCTCGACCTGGCCTCGACCTATGGCATCCTCTTCGTCCTCGGCTTCCTGCCCGTCTGGCACAGGATCGCCCGGATCGTCCCGAAGGCCAAGCTGGCGGAGTGGGCGAAGTCGCTCAAGGAGTACGGCTATGCGGACCCCGAAGGCGAGGCCCGCAAGATCCTCTGGCTCCTCGACGGCCTCTGCGTCGTCGGCTTCATCGGCGCGGCGATCTGGCTCGTCATCCACTTCAAGCGCAAGCAGAAGTGGTCGGCCCTCCCCGTCTTCTGGCTCTCGGGCACGATGCTCCTCTATCAGAACGTGAACGCGCTCTTTTTCCACTATCCGATGCGGATGAAGTACGTGAACATGCACAACGTCTTCTGGGTCTTCTTCGGCCTGATGGCGGTGTATGCGGCCATCGCGCGGCCCGGCTCCAGGCCCGACGTTCAGGCCGAGCCGCAGGAGACCAGCCCCGAACCCGACCGGTTCGCCTGGGGGCGCTGGGCGGTCGGGGCCTTGGCCTCGCTGGCCTTGGTGGTCTACCTGGCCGGCTTCGTCAACAAGGAACAGACCATGAAGACGGCGAACACGCGCTGGCCTATCTGGACGTGGTCGCAGGGGCCCTTCCCCGGCCGAGAGGCCAAGCCCTGAATTCGCCGACCATCGAGGGCCTCAATGCGGCGAGACGAGCTTGAGGCCCACGATCCCGACGATGATCAACCCGAGGCAGACGAGCCGGCGGATATCCGTCGGCTCCCCGAGCAGCACCATGCCGACGATCACCGTCCCCACCGCCCCGACGCCGGTCCAGACCGTGTAGGCGGTCCCCAGCGGCAGGGTTTTCACCGCGACGCCCAGCAGATACACGCTGGCGACCATGAAGACGCCGAAGCCGACCGTCGGCCAGAGCTGCGTGAACCCTTTGGTGTACTTCAGGCAGACGGCCCAACCGATTTCGAAAAGCCCGGCAATGACCAGCACGACCCAAGCCATGTGTGTCCCCTTTGGAGAAAAGGGTTGGCTACGGGGTCGTCCCCGCGAAAGGTAGGGCCTCGCTCGGTCCAGACCCGGCGAGGCGTGGGGTCGTCCCCACGTCGGGAATCTTAGGAAAATGCCCGGGTCCACTTCAAGCTGTACAAGGTGAGCGCGGGCGCCCCCACCTTCTTTCCCGCCGCGATATGCCGTAGGCTTGAAAACAATCGGCCTCGGTCGTCGCCGCCAAGGATCGACGACCTTCGACCGCGATACGAGTGGAGGTCGCGCGTGAAATCCGCCAAGAACCCGGCAACAACCTCAGCCGCGCACGCGGAGCATCCCGCCCCCCGCGTAATGAAGTGCATGGAGATCCAGGGGGGAAGCAATGCGGTCGAGGAGCCGGTGTCGACCCCGGGCCTCGAGGGCTGGATCTACAGCCTCCCGCACCAGGGAGCCGAGCGCGGAGGTGACGTCCACTACCTCTCCCTCTGCGGCGGCGGGCTCTTCACACGCCTGATCGTCGCCGACGTCTCCGGCCACGGCGCCAAAGTCGCCGAGTTCTCGGCCTGGCTGCGGACCGCCATGCGCCGGAACATCAACCGCAAGAGCCAGACGGGCCTGGTCCGCGAGATCAACCGGCAGTTCTCCGAGATGGCCCAGTCGCGGCGGTTCGCGACGGCGGTGATCGCCACCTACCTCTCCTCGCGACGGCGGCTCACGCTCTGCAACGCGGGACACCCGCGGCCCCTCTGGTTCCACGCGGGGACCGGCCAGTGGTCCATCATGACGCGCGAGGACAACGGCGCCGGGAACCTCCCGCTCGGCATCGACGACGACGCCTCCTATCACCAGTTCGCGGTGGACCTCGAGCGCGGAGATATCGTCGCCGTCTATACCGACGCCCTCTCCGAGGCGGCCTCCCCCGACGGCAGGATGCTCGGCGAGGAGGGGCTCCTGCAACTCGCCCGGGGCCTCGAAGGGGACGACCCGCAGGAATTAGGCAAGGCCTTGCTGGCGAGGATCGGGGAGCACCGAGGGGGCCTGCCCTCCGACGACGACGTGACCCTCGTCGTCTTCTTCCACACGGGGAGCGGACCTCGACGCCTCTCGGTGGCCGAGAAGCTCGACGTCCTGGCGAAGGTCTTCCGGCTCAAGCCGTCGTGATCGAACGGGCCCCGATCAGGCCCGCGTCCCCATCACGTTGACGCCGCTGCCGATGATGAGGTCGTTGCGATAGGCCCAGTCATACGCCCGGCCCGAACGCGCCGGCGCCAGCTCGACGAGGTCGCGGAACCCTTCCTCGGCGAACCAGCCCTTCAACTCGTCGACGGTGTGGTGCGACTGGTAGCGCGGGGCGTACCAGTCGAAGCTGTCGCAGACGCGCAGGGTCCAGTCGGGGTGGTTCGAAAAGTTGACGACCTTGTTCAGGCTCTTGTTCAAAACCGGGATCCCCCCCAACACGCCAAGGCCGACGCAGATCGGCTCGAGGACCTGCGAGGGGAGCCTTGAGCTGACGACGCGCAGGCCGGAGTTGATCCATTCCTGCGGGAGCGTGTTGCGGCGGTAGAGCCAGACGGCGAGACGACCGCCGGGCTTGACCTTCGCGGCCACCTGGGCGAACGCCTTGCGAGGATCGGGGCAGTGGTGCAAAACGCCGATCGAGTAGGCGAAATCGAAGACCCCGTCCGCCAGAGGGAGGTCGAGCAAGTCCCCCTGCACGATCGAGGCGTTCGGAAAATCGGCGCAGAGGGCCGAGGCCTTCTCGACGGCCGTGCTCAGGTCAACCCCGATGACCCGCGCACCGTGCCCGGCGAGGAGCCGGGCGTAACGGCCGCCGCCGACGCCGGCGTCGAGCACGAGCATCCCTTTGAGGGCCTCGGCCGGCACGCCGGTCTTCACGGCGAAGGTCGCCTCGTCCTCCTCGTCGCGGGCCACGTCGTAGCGATTCCACTGCCGCCCGAAGCTGGCCGTGTACGTCTCGCCGGCGAACCGGGGGATGCCGCGGACGACGGGGTAGACGGCCCCGCAGCTCCGGCAGACGAGCTCCTCGCGCTCGCTCGGGGCGTCCAGCGGCTGGCGACACTTCAGGCAACGCAGCGTGTTCAGGAGGTCGGCGTTCATCGACTCATTCTAGCGAGCCGCTCGGGCCGAGTCACGGCCGCCCGACGCGGCATATCCCGCGCTCCGAGCCGTGGGTTAAGATTCACTGAATGGTCGGCTCCGCGATCGACCTCGGAGGAGTCCCCCGGCCTTGAGCGTGACCTGGATCGACCGCGTGCAATCCCGCCTGGCCCGCTGGCGTGCCGACGACGCCGGCCGCACCTGGGTCGTGGCCGTCTCGGGCGGGAGCGATAGCGTCGCCCTCCTGCGTCTCTTGCACGCGTCGGCGCCCGCGCTCGGTCTCAACCTCACGGCCGCCCACCTCAACCACGGGGTCCGGGCCGAGGCCGCCCGCCACGACGCCGAGTTCGTCGCCGCCCTCTGCCGGAGCCTGCAAATCCCCTTCGACCTCGGCCAATGGAAGCCGAGCCGCCCCGGCCACTTCGAGGCCGACGCCAGGCAGGCCCGCTACGCCTGGCTCGCGGGGATCGCACAGGCTCGCGGGGCCTCGGCCATCGTCATCGGGCACACGCGGGACGACCAGGCGGAGACGATCCTGCATCGGATCGTGCGAGGGACGGGGCTCCGGGGACTTCGCGGCATCCCGGCCCGGCGTCGGCTCGACGTGCCGGGCAAGCCTGTTTTGCTGCGGCCACTGCTATCCGTCTCCCGGCTCGAACTGCGGGCATACCTCGAGCAACTCGGCCAGCCCTATTGCGAGGACGCCAGCAACGCGAACCTCGCCTACACTCGGGTCCGGCTCCGCATGGACCTGCTCCCGAAGCTGGCAGAAGACTACAACCCGCGCGTGGCCGAGGCCCTCATCCGGCTCGGCGAGCAGGCCTCGGCCTCGCTCCGGGCCCATCGACGCCCCCTGGCCAATCTCCTGCGCCGGGCGATCGTCTCGACCACCGGGGATCGGATCGTCCTCGAGTGCGAGGCCCTCCGCTCCAGCCCGGGGTTCCTCCGGGTCGAGGTCCTGCGCCGGGCCTGGCGACGGGCGCGTTGGCCCGAGGCCGTCATGAGCGCCCGACGCTGGGAGCGGCTCGGCTCTTTGGCCAACGAGCCGCATCCTCGGATCGAGGTCGGCGCCGGGGTCTCGGCCAGCTCCGACGAAAGGCGGCTCGTCCTGGAGCGAGCCATTCAGGCACCTCTCCCCTTGCCCGTCGAAGGCCCGGCCGTCGTCGAGATCCCCGGGAGCCTGCAATGGGGCGGCGGGCGGCTCGTCGCGTCGCTCGAACCGGGCGAAGATCGCGACGAGACCATCGATCTGGAATGCCTCGTCCCGCCGCTCGTGGTCCGCAGGCCCGAGCCGGGGGATCGGTTCCAGCCCCTTGGGATGGACGGCAGGAGCACGCCGCTCAACGACTTCTTCCGGGGCCGGGGCGTCCCGAAGGACGCCAGGGCTCGCACCCCCTTGCTCTGCGACGCCCTCGGGATCGTCTGGGTCGTCGGCCACCGGATCGCCGACCGCGTCAAACTCCGCGACCCGAGCCGACGAACGCTCGGCCTTGCCTGGCTCCCCGACGACGTGACATAGCCGTTGCCTCAGACTCAGAAGAAGAGCTGGAAGCGGAGCCAGAGCAGGTCCGCGCTCCGGGCGAGGGTCCTCGGGCCGTTATAGACCGGGTTGCCGAAGAGGGAGTGCTGCCAGTCGAAATAAATCTTCGTGTACTTATACGGGTACCAGTTGAATCCGAGGTCGATCGACTGCGCGTGGTTGCTCCAGAGGTTCGGGTCGGCGAACCCGCTGGAGAAGACGTTGTGCGACAGGTCGAGCACGCTGTAACGCGCATGCACCTCGACGGCCCCGATCGACTCGAGCCGGCCGTCCTTGAACTTGAACGGCCGCTTCGGCTCCACGTCCACCCGGCGTTTGATCTCCTCGCCCGTCAGAAAGTAGTACGCCTGCACGAAATAGCCGTTCTGGGCCACCTTGGTCCGATACGCGGGGCCGGAGGCCAGGGCGTAGTCCTGGAACCCGCCGTCGAACTGCGCCAGCAGGTTGAAGCTCTTGTAGAACCAGGCGATCCAGGCCGACGTGTGCGCCCGGTAGCCCGACTCCACCACGTTGCTGTTGAACATGAAGAACGTGGGAGAAAGGCTCCGGACGACCGGGCTGGACGCCGCGGCCGACTGGTCGTTGGCGGTCGTCAGGATCATCGGCTGGGTGCCGGGGTTGGACCCGTTGCCGAAATCATACTCGGCGCCGATGTTGAAATACTGCAGCGGGGACGACTCGAGCTTCTGGAACGGCCGGACGTTGAAGAACGCGTAAAGGTTCTTGCTGTTCGTCGTCGCCGAGAACGAACGCCGGGGGCCGTTGAAGACGCCGATGGCGTACTCCGCCCGCTTGTCCAGGATCTGGCCGTGTTCCATGATGCCGACCTGCCGGTTGCCCGAGAAGTTCCCCGTGTACAGGGAGCGCTCGGGGGCGATCAGGTCGCCCTCGGCGATCTGGTAATACTCGTAGGAGGTCGGCGTCTTGGTGCGCCCGACGCGGGTCTGGAACCGGGGGTCGATGTTGTAGTTGATGAAGGCGTCGAGGAGGTCGATGCTGCCGTAGCCCCGGTTGAGGTCCGTGTAGAACTCGACGTGCTTGGTCGCCCTGCCGGTGAAGTACCAGCGTTGCCTGGGGACGAAGAACTGGTCCTTGAGCGGACTCTGGCCTCCCGCGCCCGGGAAATAGCGGAACTCGGCCTGCGTCAGGTCGTGGAACTGGAGCTGGAACTCCTGGTCCTCGGACTCGAACCGGAGGCCGTTGCCGATGGTGGTGGAGATGGGCCTGGACTCCCCCTCCTTCCCCCGGCGTCCGATCGTGCCGTTCGCACCCTTGCCGTTGCCGCCGCCCCGGGTGGTGTCGCCGCCCGACTTGACGCCATCGCTCGGCCCGTACGGGGTCGCCCCGACGCGGTCGCCGTCGGTCCCCCCGGCGCCCCCGCCCTGCGAGGTCATGCCCTCGGTGTCGGTCCCCCGGCCGATCGTCCCCTCGGAGCCTTCGGGGATCTGATCGCCGTCGGGGTCGGACCCGCTGGTGCCCGAGGGGGGCGACGAGGCCCCGCCGCCAGGACCGGGCGGTTGCGGCTGGGGCTGCGACGGAGATCCCGGTTGAGCCGGCGATTGCCCTTGCTGGACCTTGGCGCGAAGGGACTCGAAGTCGCGCGAGAGCGTGGCATAACGCTCGTTGTGCTTCCTATCCATCACCTCGTACTGATCGAGGATCTTCTGATTCATCGCCTCGAGCTTGAGCAGGCGCGCCTCGAGCTGGGCCTCTCGCGAGGCCGGGTTTGCCGCGAGGGTGGAAGGCGTCGATGGGGCGGAGGCCGCTTGCTGGGCACTCGACCGCCGGGCCATCGGCCCCAGGATCGCGACCAGCGAGACCACCGCCAGCGCGAATATCCGCGCAGCAGGCCGCCCCATCCCCATCAATTCGAGCCCGCGGAAGGCCATGAGACGCCCGCCCCAGAAAGCATCAATTCGCCCGATGATAAGCACTTCTCTATTTCGATCGTCCATGGCACCGCGTGCGAGGGGACCGGCAATACCGCTCAATGATTTCGGGACCGTCACCTGAAAGGGCCGATGCCGGCTCTCGGCCTCCGATGCACCTCGGCATCGGGATGCGACCCGGAGCATCAACGGATGCCGAGCATCCACCGGGATCGCTCATACTTCTCCAGGAGGACCAGGAGGACGGCAAGCCATGATCGCCGAAGTCGAATCCTGGCCCGTGATGGCGGAAATCGCCGAAGGGCACGACATGGGATACCGCGAGATCAGCGCTGCAGAGGGATCAGGGGATCGCACGAGAGCCGAGAATGATGACTTGGGACACCAAACGCACCGGATTTGTTCTACCGGCCACAAGCCTCTTGGCTCCACGAGTTATATCGCTTTAAAGCCAATAGTCAACTGCAGTTCTGAGCATCAAGCCCGGGCTCGATCCCGAGAAAACAAATCGAGATTGGGGCAATTCACTCGAGCCCATTCACTTCATATCAGCATCATTCCGATGATTTCGAGACTTCTCGGGCGTAAACTTTCACGGGCGAGTCGCGTGCGGCTGAAGGGGATTCAATCCGATACAAGCCGGGAGCGACCTCCGGCAATTTGCCGGGGAACTCTCCTACGAAAGGCGGAATCGTGACTCTCATTGAGCATGAGGAGAAGCTCGACGCTAGCGACATCCCAAGGGACGCCTATAGCCTGGCCGGTGGGTTGCCGAACGAGGCGTATTGTCTCGAGGAAGCCGATGGCAAATGGCGGGTGTATTACAGCGAGAGGGGCTCCCGCGCCGGCCTCAAGCGGTTCGACACCGAGCAGGAGGCGTGTGACGACTTCTTCGACCGGCTGACTCGATGAGACCTTCTGATTCGCCAATCCACATCAAACAAAATCTAGATAACCCATGCGCCTGCCGGGCGGAGAGCCCGAGACCGCGAACGGCTATCCCCAGGCTTTCGAGACGGCGGCGAGTTTCGAGGGGCGAGAGTCGAGCGAAATCTCCGAACAATCGCATTTCGTCGATGTGTCGCGGGGCTGGCCTGCGAAGATGCGTGCCGAGGCTGTTCGTCGAAGCGCGACCCGAGCGCCCCCGGCCGCTTGCAACCCGGGCGGCTCGCGTCCATGATCAACCCATGACTGGGCGTGAGACGAGGCGACTGGAGGCCTTGCGGCTCGAACATCGCCGGGGGCGCGACGAGGACTGATCCATGAGATCGTTGATTCCGGCCTTGCTGGCGATCGTACTCGCTCCCTCCTCCTCTTTCGCGCAGGCGCAGGACGAACCTGCGGGGCCCGCGAACGACCCGAAGTTCGCGGCCTCCGTCACGCGGATGGAGCAAGCACTGAGGGCCCTGCCCTCCTATGCCGTCGCCGTGAAGCTGGACTGGAAGGGGGACGACGGGGACGTAGGAGCCACCTTCTTCACCTTCCGTTTCGAACGGCCGAACCGGTTCCGCGTCGAGGTCCGACAGGCCGAGGGCAAGGAACCGAGCCTGATCGCCGTCGCCGACGGCAAGGACCTGACGACCTATCTCCCGGCCCGCAAGCTCTACGCCCGAGCCCCTCTGCCGACCCCCGCGCACCTGGCGGAGGCCGACCCGTTCCTCCTGGCGAACCTCAAGGGTTCGTTGATCGACAGCCTCTTGCGAACCGACCTGAAGGGTTACATCCTCGCCCGCAGCCAGGAGGTCAAGCACCTCGGCGAGGACCGGCTCGACGGGCTGGCTGTCGACCACTTCCAGCTCGTCTGGGGCCTCGACGACGAGGAGTTCTGGCTCGGCCCCGCAGATCAGACCCTGCCCCGCAAGATGGTCCGCGTCGCCAAATACACCGACGATGGCAACAATGGGGCCGTCCTCAAGCTCACGATGACGACCGCCCTGACCTGGGCCATCGGCAAGCCGCTCGACCCGAAATCGTTCACCCTCGATCTCCCGGGGGACGCGAAGCTCGTCGAGGACCTGGAGTCCGCGCTCGCGAACGCCTCGCCCGCGAGGCTCCTGGGCCAGCCCGCGCCCGGCATCGGCCTGGCGAAGCTCGGCGGGGGCTCGATCAAGCTGGACGACTTCAAGGGCAAGCAAAGCGTCGTGCTGGCCTTCTGGTCGACCTCCAATGACGAGTCCGCCCGGCTCTTGCTAGACCTCGCGAAGCTTCGAGCCGAACACAAGGAGACCGCCTTCCTCGCCGTTAATGCGGGTGAGACAGCTCAGGCCGTCTCGGCCCACCTGGCGAAGCAACCCGCCGACCTCAAGATCCTCATCGACCCCGACGGCAAGGCGGCCGACGCCATCGGCATCGGCCACCTCCCCACCCTGATCGTCATCGACCGGGATGGGCTCGTCCGCTCCGTCCACGAGTCGGCCGGAGATGACCTGCTCAAGCAGCTTCGGGCCGAGCTCGAGGCATTCGCTAAACCTAATTAACGTGATATCTTTATTTTCAATTCGTCATAATTTTGTCGATCTAAGTACTCATGAGCCGATCGAAACGAGCCACACGTAACAGCCAGCAGCCTGGACTTCGCCAGCAAGCGCCGGCGGCGGCACCTTCACCAGTCGAGCCAGGGGCAGGTGCCACTCCAGTGCCCTGGATGAGATTCGCACGGCTCGCGATCCTGGCGATCGTGGCCTTCGGAGTAACCTTCGCCGTCGTCAAGCTGACGCGCCAGGCTCCCATCAAGGTTTCGCCCTCCAATGAAGCTCCTCCAGCGGGCATGGCCTGGATCCCGGGCGGGGAGTTCGTCATGGGGACGGACTCGCAACAGGCCTGGCCCGATGAGAAGCCGGCGCATCCCGTCCGCGTCGACGGATTCTGGATCGACGAGCATGAGGTGACGAACGCCGAGTTTCGCGCGTTCGTCGACGCGACCCATTACGTCACCACGGCGGAAAAGGCCCCGACGCTCGAGGAGATCATGAGCCAGAGCCCGCCCGGCACGCCGCCGCCGCCGAAGGAGTCGCTCGTCGCCGGGTCGCTCGTCTTCTCGCCGCCGACCGGGAAGGTGAAGCTCGACGACTTCTCGCAGTGGTGGGCCTGGACCCCGGGAGCGGACTGGCGGCATCCCGAGGGGCCCGGGAGCAGCCTCGAAGGCCGGGAGCAGCACCCGGTAGTCCAGGTCTCCTGGGACGACGCCAACGCCTACGCCCGCTGGGCCGGCAAGAGGCTCCCCACCGAGGCCGAGTGGGAGTTCGCCGCCCGCGGCGGCCTCGTCGGCGAGCCTTATGCCTGGGGCGACGAGCCTCCGAGCGATACTCATGCTCTGGCCAACATCTGGCAAGGAGAGTTCCCACACCTCAACAATCAGGCCGACGGCTACGCTCGCACGTCCCCGGTGAAGTCGTTCCCGCCCAACGGCTACGGCCTGTACGACGT
Source organism: Singulisphaera chitinilytica (assembly GCF_049331405.1). Classification (NCBI taxonomy): domain Bacteria; kingdom Pseudomonadati; phylum Planctomycetota; class Planctomycetia; order Isosphaerales; family Isosphaeraceae; genus Singulisphaera; species Singulisphaera chitinilytica. Next base: position 483,156 of record NZ_CP186274.1, on the reverse strand, counting down.
GGCCGGCAACGTCTGGGAGTGGTGCGCCGACTGGTACGAGCGCGATCTCTACCGGAGGCGCTCGGGACCGGCCCAGGGCCTCGTCGACAACCCCGCGGGCCCCGAGCGGTCGCACGACCCCGCCCGGCCCTTCGTCCCGCAACGCGTCCAGCGCGGCGGCTCGTTCCTGTGCAACGACTCCTACTGCAGCCGCTATCGCCCCAGCGCCCGCCACGGTTGCAGCCCCGACTCCGGGATGTCGCACGTCGGCTTCCGCTGCGCCCGAAGTGCGGCCGGCTCCTGACCCTCGGCACGTACGCATTCGCGATGATGCCCGCATCACCGTTCATGGAACCGAGACACATCGCGATGGATCGCCGTGCCCTCCTCGGATAGCCTGGGAGGTTGAACACCTGGGCTCACCGGCTTGAGGATCGACGATGACTGCGGCCCCGCTCTCCCACGCCACGACCACGGACGACGACCCGTCCTCGGTGCTCGAATCCGCCTTCGCGAACCCGGACCTCGCGCCGACCTCGGCCGGAGAAAGGCGCTGGGGCGTCCGGGACATGGCGGCGCTCTGGATCTCGATGTCGGCGTGCATACCCACTTATATGCTTGCCTCGTCCTTGATCGCCGAGGGGATGAACTGGTGGCAGGCGGTCCTGACGATCTTCCTCGGCAACACGATCGTCCTCGTGCCGATGATCCTCAACGCCCACGCGGGGACGAAGTACGGCATCCCCTTCCCCGTCTATTGCCGGGCCTCGTTCGGGATCCTCGGGGCGAACGTCCCGGCGATGCTCCGGGCGCTCGTGGCCTGCGGCTGGTTCGGCATCCAGTGCTGGATCGGCGGCGGGGCGATTTACAAGATCGCGACGATCGGGCTGCCCGCCTGGGAGAAGCTCGCCCCGATCCCCGGCCTGGGCATCAACCCCGCGCAGCTCGGGTGCTTCCTGCTCTTCTGGTGCATCAACATGGCCGTGATCTATCGAGGGATCGACTCGATCCGGCTCCTGCTCAACGTCAAGGCCCCGCTCCTGATCGCCTTGGGGCTCGCGCTCCTGGTCTGGGCCTACCGAGGCGCGAATGGGTTCGGCCCGATGCTGGCCAGGCCCTCGCAATTCTCAGCGGGCGAGGCCAAGTCGGGCCAGTTCTGGGCGTTCTTCTTCCCGGCGTTGACGGCGATGGTGGGCTACTGGGCCACGCTCTCGCTCAACATCCCCGACTTCAGCCGCTACGCACGCACCCAGCGAGACCAAGCGTTGGGCCAGGCGCTCGGGTTGCCCTCGACGATGGGGTTCTTCTCGTTCATCGGCGTGGCGGTGACGTCGGCCACGATGACGATCTTCGGCGAGACGATCTGGGATCCGATCGAGCTACTCGCGAAGTTCCGCGACCCCTGGGCACTCGCCCTGGCGATGCTCGCGCTCGGCGTGGCGACGCTCGCCACCAACGTCGCGGCCAACGTCGTGGGCCCCGCGAATGACTTCGCCAACCTCTGGCCGAGGCGGATATCCTTCCGGACCGGCGGCCTGATCACGGGCGTGCTCGGGATCGCGATCCAGCCCTGGAAGCTGATCGCCGACCCCTCGGGCTACATCTTCCGCTGGCTGGTCGCCTATTCGTCGCTGCTGGGAGCCGTGGGCGGGATTCTGATCGCCGACTACTTCCTCGTCCGTCGCACGAGGCTCGACCTGGCCTCGCTCTATCGGAGAGGCGGGCGATACTGGTACGCGAACGGATTCAACCCAAACGCGCTGATCGCACTGGCGGTCGGGATCGGGCCGTGCGTCCCAGGCTTCCTCGGCGAGGTCGGGGTGAGCAAGGTCGCCCCGATCTGGACCGAGCTCTATCACTATGCCTGGTTCCTCAGCTTCGGGATCTCCTTCGCCGTCTATGTGATCCTGACGACCTTGCAGAACCGCGGCCTCGATCCCGCGGAATGAGCGGGCCAACGAAAAGGGGCGGGCACAAGGCCCGCCCCATCGGAATCGATTTTCAGACGCCCCGGACCGAAGCCCGAGGCGTCTCGATGAGCCATCAGCCTCAGTGACCGCGGCGGGCCTGCGAGAGGGCCTGGCGACGGATCGTCTGGACGAACTTGGCCGCCGGGTAACCTCGCTCGAGGCGGGCAGTCCAGCGCGTCAGGGCCACGTTGGTCGGCGCCGTGTGGAGGTACTGCTCGTACACCTTGTTGACGAACAACTGGGTGGAGTTGCCGACCGTGATCAGCGAGCTCACCGAGGTGCTGCCCTGGTAGTTCGAGTCGCCCGTGTACACCGCAAGGACGCTGGTGGTGCCGACCGGGAGGCTCGAGACCGACAGCGTGGCCTGGCCGTTGACGAGCGTGCCCGAGCCCACGACCTTTCCGTTGACCAGGAAGTTCACGGTGCCGGTCGGCTGGCCGTTGGACGGATAGAGCGGGCCGACGAAGGCCGTCAACGTGACCGGCTGGTTCGGGGTTGCCGTGCCGCTAATCCCCACGCTCGTCGCGGTGGTGCCCGGGATCACCACCTGGCTCAGGGCATTCGAGGTGCTCTTCACGTAGTTCGTGTCGCCCGAGTAGACCGCCGTGAACGACGCGGTCCCCGCCGGCACGAAGGTCGTCACCAGGAGCGAGGCCTGGGAGGTGGCCCCCAGGTTCACGGTCCCGAGGAGGGTGGTACCGTTGAAGAACTGCACGGTACCCGAGGGGATCGTCGGATTCGTCGGGTTGTTGGCGGACCGAACGGTCGCGGTCAGGATGATCTGCTGCCCGGCGAGCGACGGGTTCTGCGAGGCCGTCAGCGTCGTGTTGGAGTTCGCCGTGCTGACGGTCACCGTCGCCGCGGACGAGGAGCTCGAGGCGAAGTTCGTCGTGTTGGCGTACGACGCCGTGATCGAGGCCGTGCCCAGCGGCAGGGCCGTCGTGGTCAAGGTGGCGACGCCGTTGCTGAGCGTCGCAGTCCCCAGGGTGGTCGACCCGTTGCTGAACGTGACCGTACCCGTCGGCGTGCCCGAGCCCGGGCTCACCGCCGTGACCGCGGCCGTCAGCGTGACGGTCTGACCCAGCGAAGACGCCGTCGGATTCGCCGTCAGCGTCGTCAGCGTCGAGGCCTGGGTCACGCTGATGGTGATCGCGGCCGAGGTGCTCGACGCGAAGGTCGAATCCCCCTGGTAGACGGCCGTGATCGAGTTCGTGCCGGTGGGGATCGCCGACGATTGCAGGGTGGCCGTGCCGTTGGTGAGCGTCCCGGTCCCCAGCGAGGTCGACCCGCTGAAGAACTGGACTGTCCCCGTCGGCGTGGCGGACCCGGTGCCGCTGCGGCTCACGGTCGCCGTGAGCGTCACCGACTGGCCGAAGACGATGGACGAGGACGACGTGTTGACGGTGGTCGTGGAGCCCTGGAGGATGTTCTCGGTGAAGGCCGGCGACGTGCTGGTGGTGAAGTTCGTGTCGCCCGAGTACACCGCCGTCAGGGAGTTGGAACCGAGCGGCAGCGAGAGCGTCTGCAAGGTCGCGATGCCGCTGCTGTTGACCGTGCCCGTGCCCAGCGACGTGGTGCCGTTGAAGAACTCGACGGTCCCCGTCGGCGTGCCCGAGCCGGGGCTCGTCGCCTTGATGGTCGCCGTGAGCGTGACCGTCTGGCCGACGGCCGCCGGGCTCGGGGCGGCGGTCAGGGTCGAGGTCGTCGCGGCCTGCGCCACGGTCACCGTCGATGCGGCCGAGGTGCTCGGAGAGAAGTTGGAGTCGCCCAGGTACTTCGCCGTGATCGAGTCGCTGCCGAGCGGCAAGGCGGTCGTGTTCAGCGTGGCGACGCCGTTGGCGATTGTGCCCGTGCCGAGCGAGGTCGAACCACTGAAGAACTCGACCGACCCGGAGATGGTGCTCGAGCTCGACGCCGAGGGGGCCACGTTCGCCGTCAGCGTCACCGACTGCCCGAAGACGATCGAGGAGGCCGAGGTCGTCAGGCTCGTCGTCGTGGCGGCGGTCGGGGTCACCGTCTGGGAAACGGCGGTCGACGTGCTGGCGGTGAAATTGGTGTCGCCCTGGTAGTGGGCGGTGATCGAGTTGGTGCCGACCGGGATGTTCGTCGGCTTCAGGGTCGCGACGCCGCCGGCGAGGGTCGCCGTGCCCAGCGAGGTCGTCCCGCTGAAGAACTCGACCGTTCCCGAAGCCGTGCCCGTACCCGGGCTGACCGGGGAGATCGTGGCCGTCAGGGTCACCGGCTGGCCGAACGGCGACGGGTTCGGCGTCGCCGTCAGCGACGTGGTCGTGGACGCCTGGGAGACCGTCACCGTCGAGGCGGCCGAGGTGCTCGGGGCGAAGTTCGAGTCGCCCAGGTACTTGGCGGTCACCGCGTCGCTGCCGACGGGCAAGGCCGTGGTCGCCAGGGTCGCGACGCCGTTGGTCAGGGTCGACGTGCCCAGCGAGGTCGTGCCGCTGAAGAACTGGACCGAGCCCGTCAGGGTGGTGGAGCTCGACGCGTTCGGCGAGACGTTCGCCGTCAGGGTGATCGACTGCCCGAAGGTCGTCGAGGAGGCGGAGGTCGAAAGAGCCGTGGTCGTCGCCGCGGTGGCGGAGATGGTCTGGGCCAGGCCCGGCGAGGTGCTCACCTGGAAGTTGCCGTCACCCTTGTACTGGGCCGTCAGCGTGTTGGTGCCGGTGGGGATGTCGGTCGTCTGGAGCGAGGCCGTGCCGTTGGTGATCGAGACGGTCCCCAGCGAGGTCGTGCCGCTGAAGAACTCGACCTGGCCGGTCGGGCTCCCCGCGCCGGGACTCGTCACGGAGACGGTCGCGGTCATCGTGACCGACTGGCCGAAGGGAGACGGGTTCGGGGTCGCCGTCAAGGCCGTGGTCGTGGCGGCCTGGCCGATCGTCACCGTCGATACGGGCGAGGTGCTGGCGGCGAAGTTGATGTCGCCCTTGTATTTCGCCGTGATCGAGTTGGCCCCGACGGGCAGGTTCGTCAACTGGAGCGTGCCCACGCCGTTGACCAGGGTCGTTGAGCCGAGCGAGGTCGCCCCGTTGAAGAACTCGACCGAGCCAGCGGGGGTCTGCGACGCCGTGCCCGTGACGGTCGCCGTGAGCGTGACCGACTGGCCGACGACCGGCGAGGCCGGCGTGCTGGTCACCGCCGTGCTGCTATCGAGGAGGTGGGTCAGGACGACGTCATTGCCGTCTCCCCCCTTATAGCTGATCTGGAATTCTTCGCCGTTGAGCGTCAGCTCGGCCCCTTCCGCCAGCCCGTTGAACGTGCCGGTCACCGCCTGCGAGCCTGTGTTGTCGATGACGACGATCTGCTCGTGGGCCGTCGGCGTGAAGCCGAGGGTCGCGTTCAGGGTCGCGCCGGTGATGTTGACCTGCCCGGCCACCTTCAACTGGCTGTATTCGGTGCCGGCCGTCGTGCCGTTGATGGGCACGACGAGCGTGGAGCCCGTCCCCATCGTCAGGGTGCCGCTATCCGTCAGGATGCCCGTGCCGGTATCTCCCGGGGCGATCGTCCCCGAATTGGACGTGACAGGACCGACCGTACCGACGCCCGACAGCGTCGCGCCCGAGCCCACCGTCACGGCGCTGGCGTTCTGGGTCCCGTCGACCTGGAGCTTGCCGCCCGATACCGTGGTCGCGGCGTTATACGTGTTGGGGCTCGAGAGGATCAGGGAGCCCGGCCCTGCCTTGGTCAGGCCGCCCGCGCCGCTGATCACGCCGCTGGCCGTCAATGAGCCCGCGGCGTTATCCACCGTGACGGTGGTCGAGCCGCCGACCACGATCGGCAGAGAGAGCGTGCTATTGCCGGTGGCCTGCGAGGCGTCGATCGGCCCGTTCAGGTTGATGGCATTCCCGGCCAGGGTGTAGCCGCCGGCCTGAATCGTCAGCGAGGCGAACTGGTCGACGGAGGTCAGGTCGTTATTGTTCGACAGGTTCGCCGCCGTCGACGGGAAGACGAGGTCGTTGCCGTTGGCGGGGGCCACGTCCCAGTTGCCGGCCTCCGACCACGCGCCGCTGACTGCGCCGGTCCAGGTACTCGTCGCGGGCGTCACCCGGATCTCCAGCGCCTCCAGCGCCAACGGTTCGACCCGACGCCTTCGCATGCCTCGACGTTCTGGACCCGAAGATCGGGCAAAACCCGGAAGGTTACGCCTCACGTCGGAAAACCGCATTGGAATTAGCTCCAGAGAAGCGCGGAGAGTGAAGTCCGACTAGAACTCGTGCTGATCCGACCCTCGGCCTTGAGGGGATGCACACGACGTCTCTGATATCGGACTCCTGAACCCCCAAAACTCCAAGAAGCCGGCGGATCTCGACCGGGCCGAAGTTGCGACCATCGAGACCCATGCAACGCGCTTAAACCCGCAATTTCGCCGAGCAGGATCGAGACCACTTCTCCCCATTGCGCCGCGATTGCGTTGCATTCCGCCTGGTGCATCCCGTCCATGTATCGCACGAGCAACGATCGAACCGCCTATATCGCGCATTACGGCAGACCGGGTATATCGCGAGCCGATCAAAGCCTGACGCGGTGTTCACAAATCACGCCCAACCCCATGGCTCAACCCGACGAATTGACGACCAAACCTCGCAGCAACATTCACGCAAGCCATCGTCACCACCGGCCGTCGCGTCGAGGGATTTTGGAAGTGAGCGAAGGAATCCGATCTGGATACGAAGAGGATACAAAGGCTAATCTAGTGGACACCTGACCCGGCACAACCGACGGCAGGGATTTCTGTTGGCCCGTGCCTTCTTTCATCCATCATCAAGGCTGTTCGATCGGGATCGAGACCATGGCCATACCTATCGCTTGTGAATGCGGTAAGACGCTCAAAGTTAGGGACGAACAGCTCGGGAAGACCGTCAAGTGCCCGTTCTGCGGCCAGTTGCTCAAGGTGGACAGCCCTCCCGACGAGTTGGTTGAACCGGAATTCGTCGAACCCGAGCCGGAAATGCCGAAGGGCAGGAGCCGCGAGCGTCTCCTCTGGTCCGGTTTCGCGTTCGGGCTCGCCATCTTTGCCATGTTGAGCATTCAGTTCGTCAACAAGCGCCAACGGGACAACGCAAATCGAGCCGTCGTGCAAAACACCTCGGATGCGCAAAACCTCCTGGACAAAGGCCGGCACGACGAGGCCATCTCCCTGCTCGAAGGCAGCCTCACGATCCGGAATGCGACCGAGTTCTCGAGTGCGAAAGCACTCCTCGAGCAGGCCCGCGTGAAGAAGCGCGACGCCACGGAGGCCAAATTCATCGCCTCGGCCGAGAAGTGGCTGGACGAGGGCAAGATCGAAGACGCGATCACTTCGCTCAAATCACGGGTCGGAGATTTGAACGATTCGAATAGAAAGCATGTGACCGAGGTCGTCAAATTCGTGGAAGCGGTCTCGGATCCCGAATTCGCAAAGGCCTTCTTATCCGTATTTCCGGAAGACGCAATGGCCGGCGCCGAATCGAATATCGAGGAAATTACTTCGAAACTCCAGCCCGACTTCAAGGGCGTGAAGGAACGATACAAGCAGAACTTACTGGCCGCCCTGCCCGCGGAGCGAGCCCGCCGCGAGGAGGCGAAGCGACAGGCCGAGGCGGAACGCCTAGCCAGGGCCGAGGCGGAACGCCTGGAGAAGCTCGAGAAGGAGCGTGCGGCCGAGGAGCTCAAGAAAGCAAATCAGGAGGCACGGGCGAGAGTCGCCGCCGAGCGAGCCGCCAAGGAGGCTGCACGACTGCAATTGGAAGAGCGTAATAAGATCGACCTCAGTGGATTCGGGCAGCAAGCGACCGAAGAATTCTTCCTGAAGGAGGGGTTGGCTGTCGTAACCTTGTTTCATAATGGATCGAGCAATTTCATGGTCAAACTCCTCGACAGTGGGGGAGAGAATACCGAGCATCTCGCAAATGAGATCGGTCACTGCTTTATGTCAAGGGCGGTCCGAGTCGAGAAGACGGGCAACCACATCCTCAACGTCAAAGCTGATGGTAAGTGGCAGATTGTGATCAGGCAGCCCATCCCTCACGATGCCGATCCGTCTTACTCCTTCGAAGGCACAGGAACCATGGCATCAAGGCAATTCAATCTTGGCGACATCTTGTATAGATTCAAATTCAAGCATTCCGGAAAGGGACATTTTTCCGTGAAGCTACTGGATGACCGAGGAAAGTATATCGAAGGGATCGTTAATGAGATCGGCGAATGTGACGGTTCGCAAGCCGTGAACATCAAGGACGACGGGACCTACATCTTCGATATCAAAGCCGACGGCGATTGGAAGATCGAGATCGAACCCTGAGCTCGAGGAAGTGAACCTTCTGGTTGACGCTGGTTGACCCGCCGGCATTGGCTCAAAACCAGCGAAAGCCACACCCTCGGTGCGGACGATGTGCATCATCCGATTTGGCGGCGAGCGATCCGAATTCCTATCCCTGACGCTCCACGGGCGCTCTAACCCGAAGGCCGACGACTACTGGGATGGGAACTGGCTCGGCTGCAAGGTCGAGGTATGTTGCGGGGCGTTCCGAGGGAACCTCGACGGCATGATCCGAAACGAGGATCTGGCCGCGTTCCTGCCCGCACTGGTGAGGTTATATGAAGGGTTGAGCGGAGAGGCGTCGTTCGACACCCTCGAAGGATGGATCGACTTCAAGCTGATCGGGGATGGGCGTGGACACGTCGAGCTTCGCGGGCGGTTGGTCGACGCGATGATGGACGGCAACTCCCTGGAGTTCCGCATCGGCTTCGACCAGACCTATCTGCCGGCGATCATCTCGCAGGTTCGGGCAGCGACAGAGCGGTTCCCCGTCGTGGGCAGCCCGGAGAGGCCACAATCGTAGTGGGACCAGGTAGAGCCCCCGCCGGCATCGCCCAAGGCGATGCCGACGGAGATCTCTCGTTCAAACTCAGGCGCGGAACTTCTCCCACTGCTTCTCGTCGATCTCGAGGCCGAGGCCGGGGGCGGTCGGGACGGCGACGCGGCCGTCCACGGCGCGGATCGGCTCGCTGATCGAGTGGCGGAGGACCGTGCCTTCTTCCACCACGAACTCGAGCAGGCCCATCGTGTTGGGGACGCTCGCGAGGAAGTGGAGGGCGGCGGCGACGTTCAGGTACGTGGTGAAGCCGTGGTTGACGACCGGCAGGCCGCGGTCGGCGGCGAGGGCGGCGATCTTGATGGCCTCGGTGAAGCCGCCGCAGCGGGTCAGGTCGACCTGCACGACGTCGATCTTGCCCACGTCCATCAGTTGCAGGAACGACTTCCGCTCGCTCTCTTCCTCGCCGGCGGCGATGCGGAGCGTCGAGGCGGCGGAGAGCTTGGCGTAGCCCTCGTAGTCATCCGGCAGGAGCGGCTCTTCGAACCAGAACGGGTCATACTGCTCGAAGGCCTTGGCCCGCTGGATGGCCGTCTTGGCGTCGTAGACGAGCCCGGCGTCGATCATCAGGTCGATGTCATCGCCGAGCCCCTTGCGGGCCTCGCGGACGAGGGCGACGTCGGTCTTCGCGTCCTTGCCCATCGGATCCCAGCCGAACTTGACCGCCGTGAAACCCTGGCCGGCGAAGCGACGGGCGCGCTCGCCGGTCTCCTCGGGGGTGGCGCCGAAGAGGGTGCTGGCGTAGGGTCGGAGGGACTCGGTGAAGCCGCCGCCGAGGAGCCGCCAGATCGGCTGGCCGAGGACCTTGCCCTTGATGTCCCAGAGGGCCATGTCGATGCCGCTCATCGCGTGGATGGCGATCCCGCGACGTCCGGCATAGATGTTGGCCCGGTACATCTTCTGCCAGAGGTACTCGGTGCGGAACGGGTCCTCGCCGATCAGCACGTGCCCCAGGCCGGTGGTCGCGGTGTGCGAGAACGGCCCCTCGATGGCGGCCTTCGCCGCGAGCGGGGCCGAGTCGACCTCGCCGTAGCCGACGACCCCCGAGTCGGTCGTGATCTTGACCACGAGCGCGTCCTGGCCGCTGTCGCACTGCGTCTTGACCTGGGAATGGCGCAGGTAGATCGCCTCCACAGAGGTGATCTTCAGGTCGCTCGTCGGTACCGTCGGCATTGACGCTTCTCCGTGTGCGTTGGATTCACTGAGAACAAGGTTTCGTGCTGGATCAAGGCGAGGCAAGGAGGGACGGGTCGACCCGACCCGTTTGCGATCGACCGCTCATTCGAGGCCAGGGGCCGGATTCTCGGCCTTGGTGTCGAGGCTCCGCGTGCAGTCGATGAGGAGCCAGCAAACGCCGCTCCCCAGGTACATCGCCGCCAGCAGGTAGAACAAGGGGCCCCAGTCTGTCGTGGGGAGATCCTTGCCGTTGACCAGGCTATGGGTTGTAAAGTAGTCGAGGACGGTGCCGAAGACAATCGGCATGATCACGCCCCCCAGCGTACCCGCGGTGTTGACGATGCTGAAGACCGTCGCGCTGTAGCGGCCGGCCAGGTCGGTGCAGGCGCCCCAGGTCGTGGGCTGGCTCCAGTCGCTGAAGAACTTGGCCACCATCAGCATCCAGGCGGCGGTGATCCCATCGGTCGATTGCACCATCAGGGCGATCATCGCACAGCCGAGGACCTTGCCCACGAAGCCGATCAGGCTCCGAGACCAGCGCCGGCTGCCGCTCCACCTGATGCAGCGGTCGTTGAGCCAGCCCCCGGCCAGGCCCCCGAGCGCACCTCCCCAGAGCGGCAGGCTCGCGAGCCAGCCCGTCTTGCTGACGTCGAAGCCCCTGGCCCGCAGGAAGTACGTGCCGATCAGCGAGACGAAGGCCACGTCGGAGCCGGCGTCGAGGTACTGCTGGAGCACGAAGAAGCGCAGGCTCCGGCTCCGCCAGGCGACTCCAGCCGACAACGGCGCCTGGTCCTTCGAGGACGCCGACGACGAGCCCTCCTCAATCAATTCGCGTTCCGCGTCATTGACCCCGGGGTGTTCCGCCGGCGTATTGCGGAAGGTGAACCAGAAGAGCACCCCGTAGGCGATGCCGACCATACCCAGGATGAAGAGGGCCCTCGGCCAGGCCAGGCCCCACCATCCCATCAGGACCGTGCCGAGGATGATCGGCGAGAGCGCGCCGCCGCCCCGGCCGAACGTGGTCGCGATCCATCCTTGCAGCGTCGTGCGTTGGGCAATCGGGAACCAGTTGCGCGTCACCTTGGCCAGCGCCGGATAGCAACCGGCCTGCGCCGCGCCGAAGAGGAGCCGGCACGCGGCGATGACCGCGAGATTCGCCGTCTGACCGATCATGGCGATCGCCAGCGACCACGCCACGATGATCACGCTCAGCACCCGGTGCGGGCCGAACCGGTCGCTGATGACGCCGCTCGGGATCTGGCCGAGGCAGTACGTGTAGTAGAAGAGCGAAAAGAGCAGGCCCGCCTGGACGTTGCTGAACTGGAAATCTTCCTGGAGCTTCGGGCCGACGAAGTTCCAGGTGTAGCGGTGCAGGTACAGAAGGAATGACGCGCCACATGCCAGGGCGAAGATCCGCCAGCGGACTCCGGTGGGGCGTACCGACTCGACCTCGACGGCCTCGATCATGGTGGCTCACATCTCCGGAGTTCGGGCGGGCATCGGTACGAGGGACATCACCAGGGGCGTTCGACACCGACGCAGACGGCGAATTGCCCCTGGCGGACTCGGGCTCCCCAGGCCTGGGCGACGACGACACCGTCGATGGGGGCGCGGGCCGGCCAGGCGAGTTCGTCGACGCGCTGGAAGTCGTGCAGGCGGCCGACCACGTCGCCCCGACGCACGCGCGTGCCGCAGGCGATGATCTCTTCATAGTGGCCGTCGAACGGGGCCGCCACGTAGCAGCCGGCGTCGACGATCTCGGCGAGCTTCTGGGTCCCCGCCGCGTGGTGGGCGATCGGCTCGACCTCGCCACGGAGCTGGCCGTGGCGGATCGCGGCGGCGAGCACCCCCTGGCGACCGTAGCGGACCCCCTCGGACAGCACGGCCTCGCCCCAGCCGAGCTCCGTGCCGACAGTGATCTTGCCCAGGCGTTCGGCCTCGCTCGTGAGCAGGCCGGGGGTCCGATTCTGATAGGTCATGATCAGGGGGGATCCGAACCAGCGGGCCGTCTCGGCGATCGCCTTGGCCTGCTCGGGGTCGTCGATCGGGTGGAAGCTGGCGCAGAGGCCGAATCGCATCTGCTGGCCGCCCGAGTGCAGGTCCAGTACAACATGTGCGTGCGGCCAAATCCAGCGGCGTACGAAGTCGGCGATCCTGTGCGTGAAGCCAGAGAGCGCCGGCTGCCGCCCCGCCCCGTCGACGAATGCCCGGTTCAGGTTCACGTTATCCGCCGCCACGCTGTCCCTGGTCCCGGTGCGGAAGGCCTCGGGATTCAGCACGGGGATCATGATGATCCGGCCGAGCACCTGGTCGGGGCTGATCTCCTGCATCAGTTGCTTGATCGCCGTCGGCCCCTCGTACTCGTTGCCGTGGGTCGCGCCGAAGGCCACGAGCCCGCGCCCTTCGCTGGCGCGCGGCCCGACGAAGACGGTGACGGGGATCAGGTGCGTCCCCCACATCGTGTCGTGCTCGAGCGACACCCAGTAATCGCGCCGCCCTGGGGTTTCGAAGTCGAGGTCTTGCGGCCAGATCACGGTTCGGGACATGGGGACCTCTCGAAAATTGGAGATAAGGTCAGGCTTGGATATTCGGAGTTTCGACGAGTCGGGCGAGCGCAAAAAGGGAGGGGAACTCGATCCCGCGACGGGCCCCTGCCCCTCCGATGCCGGGGGCATCCGGCGGGGGTTCTCGAGGGCCGTCGGCGATCGAGGCAATCAGCTCACATCTCTACACGTTCACGCGGCAAACACGGTCATTCCAGCATGCCGGAGGAATCAGGCGAGGATGTCCTTGACGACGTGGCCGTGGACGTCGGTGAGGCGGAAGTCCCGCCCCGCGTAGCGGTAGGTCAACTGTTCGTGGTCGAAGCCGAGCAGGTGGAGGATCGTGGCGTGGAGGTCGTGGACGTGGACCTTGTTCTCCACCGCGGCGAAGCCGAACTCGTCGGTCGCGCCGACGACCGAGCCCCCCTTCACGCCGCCGCCGGCCATCCACATCGAGAATCCGTAGTGGTTGTGATCCCGGCCGCTCAGCGAGGGCAGCTCCGCCACCGGGGTCCGGCCGAACTCACCGCCCCAGATCACCAGGGTGTCTTCCAGCATCCCGCGCTGCTTCAGGTCCTTGAGGAAGGCCGCGATCGGCTGATCCCAGGAGGTCGCGAGGTCGCGGATATCCTTGTTGATATTCTCATGGTTATCCCAGGCCTGCCCCGCCCCGTTCCAGACCTGGACGACACGCACCCCTCGCTCGAGCAGTCGGCGAGTAATCATCAACTGCCGGCCGTGGAGGCCCGTGCCGTACATCTCCTTGATCGCCTGCGGCTCCTTCTCGAAGTCGAAGGCGTCGGAGGCCTCGGACTGCATCCGATAGGCGAGCTCGAACGACTGGATCCGGGCCTCGAGCCTCGGGTCGTGCTGGTGTTTCTCGAGGTGGCGTTCGTTGAGCCGGTTCACGAGGTCGAGTTGCTTGCGCTGCTCCGCGTTGGAAACTCCGTCGTTGCGGATGTTCTCGATCAGCTTGCGGATATCCGTGTGCTGGGTGTCGATGTACGTCCCCTGGTAGGCGCCCGGAAGGAACGACGACCGCCAGTTCTGGGTGGCCACGACAGGGTAACCGCCAGGGCACATCGCGACGAAGCCCGGCAGGTTCTGGTTCTCCGAGCCGAGCCCGTACGTCACCCAGGAACCCATGCTCGGCCGGTGCAGGCGGCCGTCGCCGCAGTTCATCAGGAGCAGCGAGGGCTCGTGGTTCGGCACGTCGGCATACATCGAGCGGATGACGCAGATGTCGTCGATGCACCCGGCGGTGCGGGAGAAGATCTCGCTGACCTCGATGCCGCTCTCGCCGTGCTTCTTGAACTTGAACGGGGAGCCGAGCGCCGCGCCGGTCTTGCGCTCGGTGCGCAGGTTCGGGTTCGGCAGGGCCTTCCCGTGGTACTTGTTCAGCAGCGGCTTGGGGTCGAACGTGTCCATCTGGGAAGGACCGCCGTTCATGAAGAGATGAACGACGCGTTTCGCCTTCGCGGCGAAGTGGGGCGACTTGGGCAGGAGCGGATTGAGGTCGGTGGTCTTGCCATGGGCCTCGCCCGAGACCAGGCCCGCCAGGCCCAGGAGCCCGAAGCCCATCCCACTCCGCCGCAAGAGTTCGCGACGGTCCAGCAGCCGATCGTCAGGACGCGTTCCGTGATCAGACATCGATCCTAAACTCCCGCTCGACCATTCTTGTCCCGCGATCCCCGCCGGGCTATTCGAGAGCCCGATGGGGTCGTCACGCTCGGCCCTGGATCAGTCGATGAAGATCAGTTCATTGCAGAGGAGCAAGGGTTGCACGAAGTGCTCCCAGGCCTCGGGCGTCGCCTTCTCGTCATTCAGGAAGCTGCGGGCCAGCTCGGCTTCCTCGGGCGCAGGGGGCCTCTGGAAGAGGAGGCCGTAGATCCGCTCGACGCGACGGTTCAGGTCGGCTTCGGCCGCGACCTCCGGGCGCTTCAGCAAGCCCTTTGCGGCGTTCACCATGAATGGGTGGTTCATGAAGAAGAGGGCCTGGGGCGCGACGGTCGTCGCGTCTCGCCTGGCGCTCGTCGCGTTCGGGTCGGGGAAGTCGAAGGTCCGGAAGATCCCCGGCAGATTCAGGCGGTCGACGAACGCATAGACCGTGCGGCAGGTCGCGGCGCCGGTGATGTCGGCCACCGAAGGCCCGCCGAGCTTGGGATCGAGCCGGCCCGAGACCGTCAACAGTGTGTCGCGCATCGACTCGAAGTCGAGCCGACGCCCGTTCATCCTCCAGTAGAAGGCGTTCTCGGGGTCGATCTTGCGGGCCTCCTCCCGATCGTCGCTCATCTGCTGATACGAGTTCGAGAGCATGATCTCGCGATGTAGGGCCTTGAGCGACCAGCCCCCGTCCATGAACGAGGCGGCGAGGTGGTCGAGCAACTCGGGGTGGCTCGGCGGGTCGCTCCGCAGGCCGAAGTCGCTGGGGGTCTGCACCAGCGGGGAGCCCATGTGGTACATCCAGACCCGGTTGACCAGGACTCTCGCCGTGAGCGGGTTGTCCTTGCTCGCGATTGACTTCGCCAGGTCGAGCCGGCCGCTGCCGACCTGGAAGGCCGGGCGCTCGCCGGGGCTCAGCACCTCGAGGAACCGCCTAGGGACATTCGGGCCGAGGTTGTTCGGATTCCCCCGGCCGAAGACGCGCGGCTCGACCGGGGTCGGCAGGTCCTCGAGAGCCATCGCCCTGGGCGGGGCGCCGGGGCCGGTCGAACGCCAGGTGACGACGGCATTCCGCAACTCCTGGAGCTTCGCCTGTGCCGGGCGGTCGGGCAGGAGCGCCAGATCGCCATACGGGTCGAAGGGGACCTCCGGAGGAGCGTCGGGCCCGTGGAAGACCTGGGCGAGGGCCTCCATCGCGGGGTCGGGGAGCGGCGACCGCGGGGCCTTGTTGAGCGCATCGCGTTGGGCCGCCTCCTGCCAGGGCTTCTCGACCTGATTGAACAGGCAAGCATACGTCTGGGAGGCCTCGACAAGCGACTTCGGCGGATGCTCGGCGAACTCTTTGGCGACGATCGGATTGATCGGGTGCGAGCCGTCTTCCGGCTTCGCGAGCGACTCGCAATAGGCCTTCGCGTTGTCGGCGAACCCTTCGGTCGGCATCGCGGCGAAGGCATGCCAGGGGGCGAGGACGGGGTCGTGCTTCTTGCGGGTGCGGTCGAGGAAGACCCGCCAGCGGATGACCATCTTCGGGTTGAGGTCGCCGCCGTCGGCCAGGAGCATGAAGTCCTCGGTCGACGGCTGACTCAAAGCGTTCTGCCCGGCGATCAGGTACTCGGCGGCTCGCTTCTTGGCCCCATCGACCAGTTCGGCATGCTTGCCGGCGACGAACTCGGCGAGTTTCGCCTCGCGCTGGGCGAGTTCCTTGGCGAACGACTCGTACTGAGGGGTCGCGGGGGGTGCCTCGAAGAGGGGCGGCTTGGTCGGCTCGATGGAGCTGGCGAAGACGCCGTAGAGCGAGTAGTAATCCTTGGTCGGGATCGGGTCGAACTTGTGGTCGTGGCAGCGGGCGCAGCTCACGGTCAGGCCGAGCAGGCCGCGGGTCACAACGTCGATCCGGTCGTCGATCACGTCGTGGACATTGTTCATGAACCGGCTGCCCAGCGTGAGGAAGCCCATCGCCCGCAAGGGCCGGCGATCCTCGGCCGAGGCCAGGCGGTCGGCCGCCAGTTGCTCGAGGATGAACTGGTCGTAAGGCAGGTCGTCATTCAAGGACTTGATCACGTAGTCGCGATACGTGTACGCCCAGGGATAGTTGGCGTCCTCGAAGAGAATATACCCCTTGGTGTCGGCATAGCGGGCCACGTCGAGCCAGTAGCGGCCCCAGCGCTCGCCATAATGGGGCGAGGCGAGCAGGCGGTCGACGACCCTGGCGAAGGCCTCGGGCGACTCATCCGCGAGGAAGGCGGCGACCTCTTCCGGCGTCGGCGGCAGGCCGATCAGGTCGAACGTGGCGCGTCGGATCAGGGTCCGCTTGTCGGCAGCTGGCGAGGGTTCGAGCCCCTTGGCCTCGAGGGCGGCGAGGATGTAGGCGTCGATGCCCCCCTTCGCCCAATCCTGGTGCTTGACGGCCGGCAGCGGCCCCCTGCGGACCGGCTGGAAGGCCCAGTGCTTCTTGGGGTCGGCCCCGGCGGAGGAGCCCGGCGCGGCGAGGTTCTGGGCGTCGGGCCAGGGGGCCCCCATCTTGACCCAGGTCGTGAGGTCGGCGACCGCCTCGGCGCTGAGCGGCTTGGACGGGGGCATCTTGACCGACCCGTCGCCCCGGACGACCTCGATGAGCGGGCTCTCGTCCGGGATCCCGGGCGAGACGACCGCGCCGCTCCCCTGATCCTCGATGAGCGCGGCCCTCGAGTCGACGCGGATGCCCGACTTCTGGGTCTTGGGCCCGTGGCAGGAGACGCAGTTGTCCACCAAGATCGGGCGGACCTTGCGCTCGAAGAAGTCGGCCTCCTGAGGCGTGATCGGCTTCTTTGCCGAAGGCGCCTCGTCCCCCATCGCGGGCAGGGCCAGGCTCATAACGAAGATGGGCGTCCAGATTCTTCTCATGACCGAGCGACCTCTCGGGCTCTTTCCGGGGCGTTCGTCCTCGCCTCGCCCGATCGCCTTCGATCCGGCATGAGGCCAGGGCATTGGAAAGATCTCGACGCGAGACCGTTTCGCCGAAACTCCCATGATCGCAGGTTTGCTGCCATCACGCGACTTCGACCGTCGAACCACCAGGTTGGAATCCAACCGATCCTTCTCGTGCATGGCTTGATTGTAAGGAGATCGAGTCTTAATCGTACGGACATTTTGTGAAAAGGCTGATTGCCCCGCGGTTAATCCTGCTTCGAGGCGCGTGGCTGGCCGAGCCGATCGCGGAGGAGCTGGCAGAAGGCCTGCACGACCGGCGAGAGATGCACGCTCTTTCTCGTGAGAAGTCCCATCGACACGAATTCACGCTTGGGGTCGAGCGCCCTGATGTGCAACTCCGGCATCTCGGCGGCCATCTCCAGGGTCACGTAGAGGATGGCGATCCCCACGTCCATCCCCACGAGGCGTCTGGCGATGTCGACGCTGCGGGTCTCGATGACCGTGTTGAGGCGGTCGGCCAGGTTGTACTGGCCGAGGATCCGCTCGAGTGCCTGGCGGTCGCGATCGCCGATCGGGTAGGTCATGACCGGGTACTGCACGATGTCGGCGGCGGTGATCTTCTTCTTGCGGGCGAGCGGGTGGCCGGCCGGCGTGATCAGGGCCAGGTGCGTGTAATAGAGGTGTTCGAACGCGAGCACGCGCCCGAGGGGCTCCTCGGAGAAGTAGCCGATGATCCCGAGGTCCGCCTCCCCCTCCTTCACCATCCGCACGATCTCGTTCGACGTGCCGGCCTTGAGGTGCAGCCGCACGGCCGGGTGGCGCTCGGTGAACTCCTTGACCGATAGCGGCAGGCGATACGCCAGGACCGAGGGCGTGGAGGCCACGGTGATCTGCGAGGCGACCTCGAGCCGGCGAGCTTCGAAATAGGTGATCAGCGAGTCGAGGCCCGTCACGTGCGGCTTGGCGAGTTCCCAGAGGAGGCGCCCCTCCTCCGTCTGCTGGACCGTCTTCCCCTTGCGCAGGAGGAGCGAGGCCCCCAGGATCCGCTCGAGGGCCCGCACCTGCTTCCAGACGGCGGGGGTCGAGAGCCCTTGACGCTTGGCGGCCTCGGAGAAGCTCCCCTGCTCGGCCGCCAAGCAGAAGCTCCGCAGGGACGCGAGTTCAAGCCGCTTGTACCGCGCATTCCGCTCCACGCACGCCTCCCGTCCCAGCATGCCGCTCCGCATCGCCTACGCCGCGGGGATGCGGCCGGCCGACGCCCGCTCCCATCCAGATTAGCACGCGGCAGCCCTGGGCCACTCGGAATTAACACGAGAGAAATTCACCTTTTCACAAAATATGCGGCCAGCTAATCCAGGACGTCGCTATAATCCCGTACGAAGCCGCGATCGCGTCATGTGTTTGAATGAGACGGACGCTTTCTCCCTTTCGTCTCGACGGCTTCAGGACCTCACTGATTGATGCATCCTTTCTCCCGAGGGGATGCGTCGGTGGAACCAGGACCTTTTTACCCAAGCTGCGCCTCGTCTCGTTCGATCGTCTCCCCGATGGGCGGGCGACCTGCCCTCCCCATCGACCGTCTCGACTCCGCTAGAACCTGAGGCAACGCCGACGTCCTCGACCCCTCGCCCTTCTCCATCGAGCGGGACGCGGGCCGGGGTGGGGCCTTGCCTCACGCACACTCACGAACGATCGATGAATTTCCCCCCCCGCGTTCGTCGGTTGCCGGACCCTTCGCCCTCGTCGTCTACGTCAGACGCCATTATGATCATTATTTGGTTTTGACTCGGAGATTTCGTCCATGAGATCACGTCGCGGGTTCACCCTGATCGAGTTGCTCGTCGTCATCGCCATCATCGCCGTCCTCATCGCCCTGCTGCTGCCGGCCGTGCAGGCCGCCCGAGAGGCCGCCCGCCGCGCCCAGTGCGTCAACAACCTGAAGCAGCTCGGGATCGCCATGCACAACTATCACGGCTCGGTCGGCAGCTTCCCGTCGGGCTGCGTCAACAACACGTCGTTCGGCGGCCCCGCCTGGAACTGGGCCTCGTTCATCCTCCCCCAGATGGAACAGACCGCCCTCTTCAACGCCGTCAACTTCGCGCTGAACAACGGAGACCCGCAGAACACGACGGTCTCGCAGACGATCGTGGCCGGATTCCTGTGCCCCTCCGATGACTCGAACCGGATCTTCACGAACCTCTGGTGGTGCTACGCGCAGAACTGGGGCGTGACGATGTCGGGCGCCGCCACCAATTACGTGGCCTGCGTGGGGGACAACAAGTTCGGCATCCCGTTCGATATCTACTCGGGCGACTCCAGCGGCACGTACTACGGCCACAACGGCACATTCCGCGGCCTCTTCGGCGAGGCGACCAACGGCATCTGCAAGAGCATCGCGGATGTCACCGACGGCACGAGCAACACGCTCCTGCTCGGCGAGAACTCCCCCAACTTCAACGGCGCCCTGAACTGGCCGAATGGCGACGCCACCTACGCCACGACCGTGATCCCGCTCAACTGGCGGACGAACCTCCAGGACGGCCAGGTCGACACCGACGGCTCGGTCTGCAACGCGGTCGTCGCGGCGCTCGACAGCCCCAACTCGTATGTGCATTGCTTCCGCAACCAGCTCTACGCGTTCGGCTTCAAGAGCAAGCACCCCGGCGGCTCCAATTTCGTCATGGCCGACGGCTCGGTACGGTTCCTCAAGATGTCGGTCAACCCGAGGACGTATAACGCGCTCGGCAGCCGGGCCGGCGGCGAGATCATCTCGGCCGACGCGCTCTGACCCTCCCGGCGCATCCCGACCGCAGGAATCGAATCGATCCGAACCGAATCGAAGGAGCCGAACTCGCATGCGAGCATACGACCCGAGAGTTGATAGCACCGGACACCCCTTGCGCCTCTGGGCGCGACACCCGGGGGTTCGGCTCGCCGCGAGCCTGGCGGTCGCCCTGGGATTGATCGGCTGCGGCTCGTCGAACGGCCTGAGCCTGGGACGGGTCTCCGGCACGATCACGTACAAGGGGGAGCCCATCAAGCGCGGGACGGTCATCTTCATGCCCGACGAATCGAAAGGGCTGGTGGGCCCGGCCGCGATGGGGACGATCGGCAGCGACGGCAGCTACGTCATGACCACCGAGCAGACCGGCGATGGGGCGATGATCGGGCTCCACAAGGTCGGCATCATGGCCATCGGCGAGACGCCGATCAGCGGCTCCGAGGAGGCGGCGACGAAGGAGGGGGATGAGGTCAAGTCCTTCCTCGCCAACAAGGCGGCGCTGGCCACCCACAAGTCCCGCCCCGCCAAGAGCAAGGCCGGGCCGACCTACCGCGACCGTGGCGGCCGGCTCTTCCCGATCCTCATCCCCGAGAACCTGACCAAGCCCCTCGAGTCGGGGATCAGCGTGAAGGTCGGCGGCGGCTCCAACAAGGTCAACATCATCATCGACGAGAACGGCACCGCCCGCGTCGAGAACTGAAGCGATCTCGCCGAAGACCACAAAACCGTCTTGTTGAGTGCAGCTCCCGTTGGCCCTCCTCGGCCTGCGGGAGCTTCCGCTACGAAGGGACGCCCAGCAAGGAGACGCTGGAATCGGCGATCAAGGGCCTGCTCGCCGAGGCGAAGGACGCGAAGTGAGGCTCGCGGTGGGATCCCCCACCCGCGGATCGTAGCCTTTCGAGATTGGCCGGTACCAACAAAAACACCGCGAGGAGGCCGGGGCACGACACCCCGACCTCCCCACGGTGTTTGTGCGTTGCGAGGATCAAGGGCCGACTCCCTCGCTCGCGAGCCGGCCTTCCCTGGCAGTTGTCGGCTCAGCGACGCCCGCCGCGATGCCCTCCGAAGCCCCCTCCATACCCGCCGCCGTAGCCACCGCCATACCCTCCGCCGTAGCCACCACCGTACCCGCCGCCGGGGTAGCATCCGCCGCTAGGGTAGCCCGGACGGCCGCAGTTCCCGCCATACCCGCCGCCGTAACCCCCGCCGTACCCGCCACCCCAGCCGCCACCGGGGTAGCACCCGCCGCCGTAGCCCCCGCCATATCCACCACCGTAGCCCCCGCCGTACCCACCGCCCCAGCCGGGCTGCGATGGGATCGGGCCTCGGCTCCGTCCCTGGTTGTACTGGGCCTTGGCCGTCGTCCCGGCAAACAGGCTACCGACCGCAACCACACTCGCGAGGGCCAACACCTTCAAGCTCGTCCGCATGATCCACACTCCTCTTTCTTCGTGTCTCGTTGCTTGTTTCGTTCACGAGCGTTTCATTCGCTCGCCTCACCGGAGTTATCAGGCTTGCGGGGCGAGTCGGACACGAAGTCGTAAGCGAAGTGAGAGCGGACACCAAGATTGTCGGAGTTCTCGGCAGGGATCGTCGCGAAGGCACGCTGATCGTCGAGAGTGGGATCGTCGGCCGGCGAGGCTCCCACGAGCCTGGGAATGATGGTTGGTTCGGGCTTTGGAGGCCGGCGGGGTTTCTCGGGGATCCGGCCGAGCGCGTGGTCGAAGGTCGCGAGCAAGGTGAGAAGAAGCACTACGGCGACGATGGCGTAGAGCACGATCCAGATCCAGGCCGAGAGGCGGACGATCGGGAACCACCAGGCCGCGCCGAGGGAGTATGTCAGGTCGAAGAGGCCGTGAAAGGGGCTCACCTCGGCAAGGGCGGTGGCGAGGTCCTGGTTGCTGCTGAGCATGGTGAGGAACAGCATCGGCAGGCCCAGGCTCGCGAGCGTGTAGAGGATCACCGCCGCGGCGATCGCCCGACTGAGCCTGGAGATCCAGGTCGAGAGCGCGAGGCCGATGCTTGTCCAGGCGGCCGTGATGACGGTGATGAAGAGCACGAGTTGCAGCAGTCCCAGCCATTTCTCCGTGATCCCGGCCAGGACCAGGCCCACGAGCGTCGGCAGCCAGAGCAGTCGCGGGAGCTCCCGATAGACGCTCCACCACTTGGCCAGGACGACGCTCCGCGAGGAGAGCGGGGTCGTCAGCAGGATGTCGAGGCTCCCCCTCGACCGCTCCTCGACGAGCGCCGTGGCGGCGGCGATCAGGAGCAAGGGGAGCCCCATCGCCACCTGGAACGCGTTGACGAAGGCGGCGAACCAGCCGGGGGATGTCGTCGTCGGGTTGACCGAGTCCTCGATCGCGATCAGGCTGAAGCCGATCGCCAGGAGGAAGTAGATCCGGATCAGGTTGCGTATCCAGGGGGTCGGGTGCTTCCGATGCCACTCGTACCAGAGCACCGGGCTGGAGTCGAGCGAGGGCCCCTCGCCGAGCCCGAAAATAGCCAATCTGCGTGCGGGACGCCTGGCGGTCGGGGCGTCGGCCTGCCCGATGATGACGGACCGTACCTTCACGATGGAGACGGCGATCAGGATCGCCGAGATCGTGAGAGCCCCGAGCGTGAAGCCGAGGTAATCGACCGCCTTGCCTTGCCTCAACGCCAAGAAAAAGGGATGCGCCGCGATCGCCCAGCGCGGCAAGGCGGGGAAGCCTCGCATCCAGGTGAACATCTCCCAGACCGGGAACGTCAGGAGCCAGACAGCGAGCACCGCGAAGGTCGCCAGCAGGACCTCGTGCGGCCTCGTCCCCCAGATCGAGAAGGAGAGGGCGATTGAGCATCCGAGCACGGCCACGCTCAGGCAGATCGCGAACGCGCCGAAAAGCGCCATCGGGTCGATGCCGCCGAGGAGCGTGCAGAGCGTCAGGACCGGCAAGGTGCAGCCGAGCATCGCCAGGACGGGCACGAGTCGCCCCGCGAGCTTCCCCAGCACGATCTCGGCATTGGAGAGGTCGGTCATCAGGAGCTGGACGAGGTTCCCCCGGGACTTGTCCTGGCAGATCGCCCCGGCCGTGGCGGCGGGGGCCGCGATCAGGACCAGGGTCAACTGCGTGACCACGATGGCCCCGTAGAACCCACGCCCGACGTTCGCCATGTCGCGGATCGTCAGCTCCACGCCGCCGAGGGCCGGCGCGCCCCAGACGCTCGCCAGGGCGAGGAGCAGGATCCCCACGAACATCGACCGCCCCGCGTAGATCTGCCAGCGCCGGGTCACGGTCAACCACTCGGACTCGAAGACCGGCCCCAGCCCCCAACGTCTCGCCATGAGCCCCGCCCCCCGCTACCCTTGTCGTTCGGCCGGCCCGCATTCCTGACAATCGTCACACACCGATCGCGGCGGGGGAAGCTGCAACCTCGCAAGAATGCCAGGCCGGGGGATCTCAAGGGCATTGGCGGCGGGGTCGTGGAAACGACAGGCGAGATCGACCCGCTTTCTCGAAACTATTGCCAGGGAGGTCGAACCCTCCCCGGGTCAGCCATCAGGGCACCGGGCGTTGCAGGGTGATCCGCTTGACCGTGGGCTCTGCAGGTCGTCCTAAGGCCTCGCCGACCTTGAACGAGGCCGAGACCGTCGTGCCCGTCAGCGAAATCGAGTGCGGACCGGCCTCGAGCCAGTTGAGGGCCAGGCGCCCCGAGGCATCGGTCTTGAGGGCCGGGGACCAGACCGCTTCCAGAGGCCCCCGAGGCCGGGCCAGAGTGACGGATTCGCCGGCGACAGGCTGACCGGCGTTGTCGATGATCTCCAGCGTCAAGGGCCTCCCCGGCGCGGGGATCTCGAGGCTTAGTGGCGGTATGGCTTTGTCCGGCTCGACGACGAGTTCGACCGCCTTCGAGACCCAGAGTTCGTCGCGTGCGGCCTGGACGAGGTACCGCCCCGGCGTGAGGCCCGGGAGCGTGAACCGGCCGTCCGGCCCAATAGTGAGCTTGAAGCTGAGCACGTCATCGAGGATGCCTTTCCCCTGATACGCCGCCACGACGCTGACGAGCGATCTGTCGTCACCAAGGACCCGACCTCCGACCTTGACGGAGCCCTCGACCTCGATCGCCGGGGGCAGGACCACTCGCGGATCCGTTCCCTCATCGAGCGTTACGATCGTCGCGCCATGTCGGCCCGGGAGCCTGACGAACAGCGTCGGCTTCTCGACGGCGAAAAGCCACCTGCCTCCCCAGGTCAGCCGCCCGCTGGCATCGCTATTCCCGTACGCCGCGGGCTCGTCCCGCCCGGGCTCGTAGAGGTAGGCCAGAGCACCGAACGCGGGTGTCTTGCCATCGGGCAAGTACACCGTCAGCGGCGCGTCGGCGGGTGCCTCCGGGTTGCCGACGATCCTGCCGATGCCGAGCCTTGTCAGAGCTCGAACGATCGCGCGATAGGCCGCGGTGGGTGCGGCGGGCTTGACCTCGACGGGCTTGACTTCGACGGGCTCGACCTCGACGTGCGTCACCTCGCCGGCAACCACGTCGACAGCCCTCTGGCCGCAAGACCGATCGGTCCCATCGGGCATCTTCACCGATAGATGAAACGTCGTCGGTCCTTCGAAAAGTGGACCGAAGAGGAAGTCGCCAGTCGCCTGGTCATATCGCGGGCTCCGCGCGAAGACACGATTGTCGTGCTGCGGAATGATGGTATAGTCGGCGGCCCGATGGCCTTCGGCGGGCTTGAGCTTCCCCCTGACATAGCCGACTGGCCTGGCCCGAAGCTCGATTGATGTCTCGCGACCCAGGACGACCGCAGCCTCGACGGCGGGCACATACGCGAACCGCCCGCGCAAGGCCTCATCCGCCGGCATCGGGCCCGTCGTCGGCCACGTCGGAGGGTCCGGCCCGTCGAGAAAACCCCCGACGAACGACTTGCGCTCGTGCGGGGACTCGAAGCGGACCTCACCACGTTCGTCGGTCGAGCCTTTCATCCCGTCGAACCTGACCACGCCCCGCGCCGGGCGGCCGTCGACGTCGAGCATGCGAACGAGGAGCGTCCCCGTTCGCTTCTTGCGACGGGCTCCAACTAAACGGATTGGTTCGATGGAGCCGAGTGCGGAGGAGACAGGGGCGCGAACCTCGGCCTCATAGTAGGGAGCTTCGAGAATCGTACGAGGGTTCCTCGACGCGTCGTAGAAGCGGGCAGAGATGGTATACAGGCCGGCCGACTCGAAGGAAAACTCGCCGAATCCGTTCCCGTCAACCTCGAGGGTCCTGCTCCTTGGACCCTGCCCAACCGAATCGAACTGGAAGTAGATAGGCTCGTCGGCGCCGGGACGGCCATCGGGGCGGACGACCTGGAATCGCATCTGGTTCCTGGCACGGCCTACCGACATCGTGACCTTCGCCTCGCGGGCGGGCGAGACGGCTACATCCTGAAACGTACCGCCGGTGTGGGCCGTGTACAAACCAGGCGGGAGATCGGTAAAGTGCGCGACGCCGTTCGGATCGGTCACCACCGAGGGATGGAGGGCATAATCGAAGCCGCGGAAGGTAATTCCGATACGTTGATACGTGACTATCTTGTCCCTGAGGTAAACGTGAGTGCCTGAGAGGGGCTTGCCGTCCTTGAGCACGGTGACGCTCACCGAGGCTCCCGTGCCCAGGTCGGGCAGGATCAGGTCGAGCTTCGAGGAGCGTTCATTCACCTTCGAGCGGATCGAAGTCGTAGCCAGGACGGGAGGGCGGCCCTTGGCCTTGGCGACCAGGGCGAGGCCATCGGCGGAGCTATGGATCGGGCCGCTGATCGCATAGTGGCCGCTTGCATCGGTGGTGGCTTGGCGGATCTCCCACTCCATCCGTATGACGCCGTATGCAATCCAGAGGAAGACATCGACGCCGGGCACTGGCCGGCCCGAGGTGTCGCGGATCGTCCCCTCGACCCAGAGAGCATCCTTGCCCGGCTTGTAGAACTGGCTGTTGAGCTCTTTCTGCTTCTTCTCCCGCTCAACCTCCCCGGGCGCGGGCGGAGGGACTTCGTCGATCACGACGCCCTCAACCTTGCCCCCCGGCGCCACCCGGACGTCGACCTGCCCGGCCCGGACGCTCTGATTTCCTTGATATAGGCTGAGGTGATAATGGCCCGGCGGGACTTCGTCGAAGTTGAACCGGCCCTGTTCGTCACAGGGCACAGCCTGCCAGGTCTCGCCTACCCCCAGAGCGACGTTGAGCCCCGGCGCGACGAGCTTCGATGCCACCCGCCCCGCGATCGAGCCGAATCGAGCCAGCCGCAAGGCCTCGACGGAGGTGGGCTTCCCCCCGTTGACCTCGATCGGGGGGGTGGAGCCGACCCCGACGCCCGGAACCTCGACCTGGAATTGTCTGGTCCCCTCGAACCATCGCATCCGGAACCGACCAGCCTTGTCCGTTCGCCCGTTGAATCGAATTCTTCTGACAAATTGTGAATTCTTGAACACTTCACTATCTGGAATCACCCGGATGTCACTCTCGGCCAGGGGCTCGCCTCTGGAATCTCGCACGAGGACGTCGACCTCCCCCGGCTCCGGGCAATCGAGGTGAAGGACACCCCCACGCCAGGTCCCGTTGATCGGGGCACCCATCCCATCCATGATCGAGCTGCGGAACCGCTCCGGCGAGATCTGGGACATCTGGACACCGATCGGCTCGGCCTGCCAACGACCGGGCGGCTCGGCGATCGCCCAGCATGGCGTCTTGTTCCCATCGGGCTGGGGGGCGACCCATCCGTTCGGAGCCGATACGAGGAAACGGCCATCCGCTCCGACGACGACCGAGCGCGCCGGATCCTCCCGGTGGAAGACTTGCAGCGTCAGGCCCGCCGCGGGCCGGTCGGAGCCGCCGAAACGGGCCTGGCCCTCGACGACTCGGGGAGGATCATCCGCGGCGAGGGCGGAGCATCCAACCAGCAAGGCAAACGCGACGAACATCGGCGGCCTCCATTCGACCCCGACCCTCTCGCCTCGTGCGCTGGACATGCCAAGATCTGTCTCATGAGGGCCGGTGGCCCGCGATGATAATCATCTTTACAGAACGATGCAACCATGCGTTTGCTTGACCCATCCGAGACGGCATGCCGCCGGAGCGGAATTGCGAGAGACCCGGCATCCCGAACTTTCGCACCGCCACAGCGATCGGACCCGCGAAGACTCGCATGATTACCCGGAGAGATCGATGGGATTTCGCAGAGCGGAGGGCGTCTCATGAGAGTCTTTGGAAAGTCGGCAACACGAGCTTCATCGACCCTCGACTCGGGCGGAGTTGGCTCGGGCCCGGTCACGAGGTTGCCATCTTTCGCCTGGGGCGGCCCCGGTCGAGGTTCCTAGCCTCGTGTTGAAATCCGCGAGGGCGCAACGGGCATGAACCCTTCGCTTGCCTCCGATCAGGGTTGACTCGGAGAGCAAAGCAACCTTTCATGAAAATGAGACTCTATGCATATCATTCGCCGACATCGTATTCGATCCGCGAGGTTCCGGCGGTTCCCGGCCATCGTCTCGTGAAGGTTCCGCGACGGTTCCGGGGCACATCGTCGGTGGAGTTCTCATGTTCAAATTGCTCACGCGACTCCCCTTGGCTGGGAAGCCGCGACCGCTCAAATCGCCTAATCCTTCTGCTCACAAGGAGATAAAACACCATCCAGGCTCCCCGATAAACCTGATGATGGGCCTCGCAAGGCTCTCGCTACTCGATTTTCTATCTAGTATGATACGATGAGGTTCACACAAAGTTTGCGCTACCCGCACGGTGTAGCGATCAGGCTGCGCGGGTCCACCACGGTTGAGGGCGTATGGGTGCGTCGGTCGTGCATGAGCTTCGTGGTGGAAGCCCCCCGCCCTCGTCGGATTTCGAACTTTGAACGGGAAGACCTCGAATAACCCCCACCCTCTGCAATCCCTCCTCAGCAATTAGGAGCCGATGACATGACCGAGCCGAAACCCACCGCGTCGCGGCGTGATTTCCTGAAGGTGACCAGTTCTGTAGCATCGGCTTCGGCCCTGGCGGGGGTCGCCATCCCGTCGGTCCACGCCGGCGAGGACAACACGATCCAGGTGGCCCTCGTGGGCTGCGGCGGCCGCGGCACCGGCGCCGCGCTCGACGCCCTCTCGACCAAGCAGGGCCCGATCAAGCTCGTCGCGATGGCCGACGTGTTCAAGGATCGGCTCGACGGCAGCTACGAAGAGCTGAAGAAGAGCAACCCCGACAAGGTCGACGTCTCCGACGACCGCAAGTTCATCGGCTTCGACGCCTACCAGAAGGCGATCGACAGCCTGAAGGAAGGGGACGTCGTCATCCTCGCGACGCCGCCGGCCTTCCGCTGGGTGCAGTTCGGCCACGCCATCAAGAAGGGCGTCAACGTCTTCATGGAGAAGCCGATCACCGTCGACGGGCCGAGCACCCGCAAGATGCTCGCCCTCGGTGAAGAGGCCGCCAAGAAGAACCTCAAGGTCGGCGTCGGCCTCATGTGCCGCCACTGCGAGGCCCGCGAGGAATTGTGGAAGCGGATCCAGGATGGCGCCATCGGCGACATCATCATGCTCCGCGCCTATCGCCAGACCGGCCCCGTCGGCACGGCCCTGACCGAGGCCAAGCCCGAGGGCATCAGCGAGCTGCTCTACCAGATCCAGCGCTTCCACGGCTTCCTCTGGGCGAGCGGCGGCTGCTACAGCGACTTCCTCATCCACAACATCGACGAATCGTGCTGGATGAAGAACGCCTGGCCGGTCAAGGCGCAGGGCACCGGCGCCCGCACCTACCGCGAGAACTACGTCGACCAGAACTTCGACACCTACTCGATCGAATACACCTTCGGCGACGGCACGAAGTTCTTCCTGGAAGGCCGCAACATCCCCGGCTGCCACCAGGAGTTCGCCAGCTACGTCCACGGCTCGAAGGGCTCGGCCGTGATCTCGTCCAACTCCCACACCCCGGCCCACTGCGCCATCTACAAGGGCCAGAAGTTCAACCGCAAGGAAGTGGTCTGGGCCTTCCCCCAGCCCGAGCAGAACCCCTACCAGCTCGAGTGGGACCACCTCATCAACGCCATCCGCAAGGACAAGGTGTACAACGAGGTCAAGCGCGGCGCCGAGGCCAGCCTCGTCACCTCGATGGGCCGCATGGCCGCCCACACCGGCCAGGTCATCACGTACGATGACATGCTCAACTGCTCCCACGAGTTCGCGCCGGATGTCGACAAGCTGACCTTCGAGAGCCCCGCCCCGCTCCAGATCGACTCGGCCTCCAAGCACTACCCCTGGCCGCAGCCGGGCATCCTCACCGACCGCGAGTTCTGAGATCGCTCAACTCCGTCGACGTATCGTGCCTTTGCGAAGGGCCCGGACCTCATGGTCCGGGCCCTTTCTGTTTCAGGCTCGCGGCTTGTTCATCGGCTCAGGCCAACGTGTCTCGCCCGATCATACTCTCTGAAGATCGGCGGCAAGCCTCAAGGCGTGGCGGCCTTGCCGGGGCCGGGCGGGACCGGAGGCCTGGGAGGGGCCATCGGCGGGGCGAAGCGGCCCATCAGCATCTTGTCGATGTCGTGGAAGTCGACCGAGCCATCGCCGTCGGCGTCGGCCTTCTCGACGAGCTCGGTGGCCTCCTCGACGGTGAGTCGGCCGTCGCGATTCAGGTCGGCCGCGACCACGGCGTGGAACCCGGGGGACCACCCGATCGCGGGAGGATCCCAGCCCCCCTGGGGCGGCTTCTGGCCCGGCCCCCCTTGCGGCCAGCCTCGCAGGACGTGCGGGATGTTGCGGCCACCGAGGGGTCCGTGCGAGGCCTTCAGATGCTCGAAGTAGCCCGCCGTCAGCGCCATGCAGGCCAGGCCGGCGAAAAGGGCCAGGCCGATGACGAACGAGGGGGACTGGATCGACTTCCGCTTCCCGAGCGCGAAGATGCCCCCCATGACGATGGCCACCATCGTCGCGATCATGAGCGCCCCGATCAGTTCATCGGCCGTGCGGTCGACCAGCGCATCAGCGACGGATTCGAGATAGTGCATCGGACTCCTTCCTGGCGTACCAGCGATGTGGATCAACAAGGATAGGCCCGACGCCGAAGGGGGAGCGACTTCGTCGGACTGGCTCACGTCACGTCATCATTTCAAGGATTGCAGATAGGCGATGAGGTCGGCGAGTTGCCCGGGGTTCAACGTGCCGACGATCCCCTCGGGCATGGCCGAGGCCTCTTGGCGCTTGCGTTCCTCCACCTCGTCGCGTTTGAGTTCGTGCAAGGCCCCCGAGGCCTCGCGGACCTGGATCGTCCCCCCTTTCTCGCCCACCACGAAGCCGGAATAGACGCGACCGTCGGCCATCGCGAAGGAATAGGCCTCGTACCCCTGGGCGATCTTCAAGCCCGGCCTGAGGATCGATTCCACGAGCTCGCCCGCGCTATACCTCCGGCCGATGTCCACGAGATGCGGCCCCCTGGGCGTCTGCCCCTCGGCGTCGGTATGGCAGGCCACGCACCCTTGCGCGGAGAAGAGGGCCTTGCCTCGCTTGCCGTCTCCCTTCATCTCGAGCGTCCGCTTCGAAGCGGTCTCGTAAGACATGTTGCCGATCACGCTGGGATCTTTCGGGTCTGGCTTCGCGATGACGACGAGTGTCGGCTGCTCCGCCGAGGCGACGTCCTCGCCACCCGATACCCCGTCGAGGCGTACCCGGTGTCGAGCCAGTTGAGCCCGGAGGAAAGCGACCGTCTCGGCGTCACCGGCCCGGATCGCCTCCTTGACGGCCGTGGCGATGCGCCCGCTGTATTCCCATTCTTGAGGATCATAATAAGGCCCGGAGGTGTCCGGGCGAATCCCCCACCAACTCCCTTTGTAGTCGGCCTCGCGATGATAGAGCCGGATCAGGGTCTCTAGGACCTCGCGACGGACCTCGGGGGTGGGTGTCGACGCCTGCTTTGCGATCAAGCCCTCCACGACCTTCGGCTCGTGCAGGAACCGCAGGACGCGCAGGGCCCCTTGGCGATGCGGACCGTCGATCGCGGCCAGGCACGCGTCGTCCGCCCGCAACTTCACCAGGGTGCGGAGCGCGAGGTGCGGCACGATCCGATCCGGGTCGGGCTGGGCATGCGCGGGCTTCGCCACCGGCATGGTCGAGCCCCCCGGCCTCGACGTGAGCGGGATGATCTTCTCCGCCGCGCTGACATCGCCAAGCCGCCCGAGGGCGATCAACGCCTGGGCCCTCATGCGAGGCGAAGGATCGTCCAGCGCGGCGACGAAGGGGCTCGCATCGACCCCGGCAAGCTCCGTCCTCCGATCGGCCAGGGCCCGCAGCGCGAACTCCCTGACAGCCGGGTCGGTGGCGAGGCTCCGTAAGGCCTCATGGGAGCGGATCCCTTCGAGCTGCTTGAGGGCGAAGATCGCGGCGACGCGCCCCTGAAGCGGCTTTCTCGAATCCGTCGCCAGGC
Organism: Singulisphaera chitinilytica; assembly: GCF_049331405.1. Lineage (NCBI taxonomy): Bacteria > Pseudomonadati > Planctomycetota > Planctomycetia > Isosphaerales > Isosphaeraceae > Singulisphaera > Singulisphaera chitinilytica. The sequence continues at coordinate 451,850 of NZ_CP186274.1, read as the reverse complement.
TATTCAAGGCCATGAGATTCTCCGGGCTCCCGCCCCGTCGGATGACCTCGCGCTGGGCGTGGAAGCTCGTCGACGCGTTCGGGCTGCACATCGCCTCGACGAGCCTATCGAGCCCCGCCTTCGGTAAGTCAGGGCGAGGCGTGCCGACCCAGTCGGGGGGCGTGACGGTGGCGACGAAGCCGACCACGGGCCCGACGTAGACGCTGGCCTCGCCCCCTCGCCAGCTCGCCACATAGAGACGGCCATCGCTGGCGACATCCATACCCGTGGGCCTGGGGAATATCATGAAGACATCCTGGTTCGAGCGGAACGAGGCTCCGTCGGCGCGGAGGTCGTGGCGATAGACTTCGCTCCGCCCCCAATCGCCGGTCAGGAGGATGTCTTGATAATCCTTCGGCCAACGCTGGTCGCGGATCGAGAGAGCTCCCGTGCCCCCGCCCTGGCCATAGGCACCGAGCGGCGGAAGGATCTCATCGGTGAAATTGAGGAACCGCTGCGTGTAGCCATATTCGCCCGACTCGATCAGGTGGCTGACGCGCGTGTCCCAGCCGGCGCCGTCGTTGGTGTTGTCGCGCGTGAAGAGGTTCATCGCCGGGTCGATGGCGATGGCGAACGGGTTCCGCAAGCCGCTCGCGAAGACCTCCAACTCGGTGCCGTCGGGCCGAACCCGGATGATGCCACCGCCTCGTTGCGAGAGCGTGGCCCCGTCCTTCCCCTTCGCGCCATGGAACCCGTAGTCGCCGACGGCGATGTAGATCCAGCCATCGACACCCATGCGGATGCCGTTGGTCGTGTGGTCGCCGCCGCGCTCGTCGATCTGGCTGGTGGTCAGGCCGGTGACGAGGACCTCGCTATGGTCCGATCGGCCGTCACCATCTTCGTCGCGGTAGACGCTCAGGTAAGGGGCGTGCAGGACCCAGACCCTGTCCCCCAGCGCGACGACCCCGCGCGGGTGTTCCATCGACGCGAACGTGGTGACGCGATCGGCCTTGCCGTCGCCATCGTCATCGATACAACGCAGCACCCGGCCCCCTCCCGGAGTGCGCCCGAGCGATCCCTGCTCATCGACGGCCACGTACACATCCCCCTCGGGCCCGACGGAGATGGCGACGGGATAGGTCACCTTCGGGGGCGCGGCGAAGAGCGAGACGCGGAAGCCCGGGGGAGCCTTCACGACCTCGCCGATGGTCTTATCATCCATCGGCTTCGGCGGGGGCGACTGCCCCATCGGCGCGAGCTGGAATTGCGGCCGATAGCCCTCGCGCTTGCCCGCGAGTTGCTCGGCGACCGACTCCGCACGCTTCGCGGCGAACGTCCGCAGGTCGGGCGGCTGCGGGGCTCCCGGGGGCACGAACCCGGCAGGGGGTTCGGCGCGTTCGGCCCTCGCCTCCGCCTCGCGATCGAGGATCGCTTTCGAGCGGGCCTCGAGCGCCTCGAGTTCCGCGATGATCTTCTCCGGCTTGAAGGACGTTGCGACGAGGCTCGCCACGATCTTGCGATAGGCGTCGCGATGCTCGGGGATCGCCATGAGGCGATCGACCAGCTTGTTCTCGCCCGAATAGGGATGATCCAGGCTCATATCCATGAGCTTGTCGGCGGATCCCATCATCAGGAAGTTGGCGAAGGACAGCTCCTGGTCGCCGGGGATGAACACAAACTTGTTCGTGCTCGGATCCAGGTAGAGGTAGTAGTTGTAACCGAGGGTGAAAAAGCCGTCGGCGTTAGCGATCCACGCTTGCGCGGCCATGAAGCGTAGGAACTTCTCGACAGAGAGATATGAGCCGATCTCGTCCCGAAACTTCCGATCATCGGCCTTCTGCACGAGCCGGGCGAAGTCGATGAGCCGCGCGGTTTCCGCCGGCTTCGACTCAGAGAGCGGCTGATACTGCCCCTTGTACTTGGCCCAGTCGTCACCGAGGAAGTCGATCCCGCGCAGGCCTTGCGGCTTGATGAGGAGCCCCGCGTCGGACGCGAAGCGTTGCTCGAGGAAGGCCCGGTCGACGGGCTCGGCCAGGGTGTAAAGGCCGAGGTAAGCCTTGTCATAACGGCCGGGGACCGTGAGGGTCACCTCGGCGAGCGCCGTGCGCGGCGAGGGGACTCCGGCCTCGCGGAAGGCGGCATAGGCGAGGACCTCGCGCAACTTCGTCGGGTCGACGGCTCCGCTCTGGAGTTGGATCGCGTGGAGGCGTTCGAGATCACCCTTGCCGAAGCGTTCAAGGTCGACCTTGAATGAGCGTTTCAGGCCCCCGGCCGACGCGAAATAGGAGCCATTCCCGGCGTAGCGCAGGCCGACGGACTTGCGAGCCTGGCCATCGACCGACAAAGCCGCCTGCGCCCACGGGAAAGCGACCCCAAAGAGGTTCTTCTCGGACTCGCGCTCGCGCCCGTCCGGCAGCTTCGGCGGAGCGGGCGGCGGCGCGGCGCCAGGAGCCCCGAACATGGCCGGAGGCTGGAGCGCCTGGTACTCTTCCGGCGAGACCTCGAGATCAACCCGCACCACCTTCGTCGGAGCGAAGAGGCCCCCCGCCCCGGCGTCTTCCTTCGAGACCTCTTCCGCGGCGCGCATGACACGCGGCCAGGGGGAAGCCAGGAACAGCGCCGCGCCAATCATCGCAGAGGCCAGGGCGAATGTCGGTCGACCCATGGAAGCACCTCGCAAGGATGAATCCTCAATCAAGTCACGACGCGATTCTGCATCGCGCCGTGACGGCCCACTCTGATTGGGGAGCCGCTCCGGAATCGACGGAGCTCCCCACGAGTAAGGGATGCGAATCTTCGGCTCGTGTGGCGCTCTCGTCCCGATTTTTTTTGGAGAGCCTCAGCGATCGGGCGACTTCGCCTCGGGTTGCGGCTCGATCGGCCAGGGGAAGGCGCTCAGGCGTCCCCGGATCGGCTCGCCGATCAACTCGTCCCATCGCCGCAACTGCTCGGGCGAGAGCTGCGCCAGGATCCGACTCATGGCCGCGGGGCGCGCCGGCTCGCCGGGCCTGACCAGGGCCAGGTCGTCGATCGTCCGGATCCGCTCGCGTTGCGAGGGAGAGAGCCGCAGCGCCTGCACCACTTCCGGCTCGCGGAAGGCCGCCGGCCCCTCCGACTGGAGCGCGAGCTGGCGGAGACGGCCTTGCTGGACGGGCGAAAGGATCCGATCGACCTCGGCCTTGTTCGCGCGGGCCTGCTCCAAGGCGAGCCGCTCGCGTTCGGACGGGGGCGGGAGCCGGCTCGGTTCGCCGAAGGACTCCATCCAGTTCTTACCGGCGCGGGCCGAGAGTTCGGCCACCCGCGACCGCTGCGAGTCGTCGAGCCGGAGGTCGTCGAGCGCCGAAGGCTGGATCAGCAGGTACAGGTCCCCCGCCGCACGGAGGACCGCCAGGTCGGCCAGGATCGTCTCGACGCGACGGCTCGTGTCGCGCAGCTCGACCTGCGCATCGGGGTCGCTCCGGCGCTCGTCGATGAACTCGCGGTAATAGCCGAGCACCGACGCGAGGAGCCTCTTGCGCAGGCCTCCCATGCCCGGCACGTGGGCCAGCTCTTCCTCGCTGACCTCGATCAACTCGTCCACCGCGCGGCGGGCGAGGCGGAACCGGGCCTCGGCCTCCTCGGCCCGCTGTCGCTCGCGGCGATACGCGGCCTCCGCCTTCTTCCGGGCGACGAGCGTCTTCCCCTGCTCCTGGCGGATGAGCGCGGCACTGACCAGCGACGCGATCGAGACGAGGACGAGCACCACGACGCCGGCCCCGAAGATCGACGGATGCCGCCGCGACCAGGCCCTCAGACGCTCCGACGCCGTGGGCCGCCTCGCCTCGATGGGGCGCCCCTCGACGAACCGCTGCAGGTCATCAGCAAATTCCTCGGCCGTCGCGTAACGCTCGCTGGGCTCCTTGCGAAGGGCCTTGAGGACGATCGTCTCCAGATCTCGCGGAATCGCCGGGTCGAGCGAGCCGGGGGGCGGCGGCTCCTCGCGCTCGACCTGCCGGATCAACTCGTTGCGATCCTTGCCGTCGAAGGGTGGTCGGAGGGTGAGAAGCTCGTAGAGCGTCGCGCCCAGTGAGTAGACGTCGCTCCGGTGGTCGACGATCCCCCTTCGGGCCAGGAGCTGCTCGGGGCTGGCGTAGCGGAGGGTCCCCAGCATCTCCCCCGTCATGGTGAGCCCGGTATCCCCGGCGACCTGGGCCAGGCCGAAGTCGGTGATCCAGAGCTGCCCGCGCAGGTCCAGCAGGAGGTTGCTCGGCTTCACGTCCCGGTGGACGATCCCGGCCTGATGCGCATATTCGAGGCCCAGTGCCGCCTGCCGGCACAAGCCGGCCACACGCTCGAAATAGCGGCGACGATTCGAAGAGCGCTCAGACGAGATCTCCGTCGCGACGAGCCTCGAAGCCTCATTGTCCTGCGGCGGTGACAAGGCCCGGGCATCTTCCAATCGCCAAAGCTCGCCGATCAGCATGGAGAGGCTCTGCCCCTCGACGAACTGCATCGCGAAGTAATGAATGCCTCGCTCGGAGCCGATCGCGTAGACGGGGACGATCCGCTCGTGATGCAGGTGAGCGGCGGCCCAGGCCTCGGCCCTGAAGCGTTGCAGGCGGCGCGGATCGAGGGCATCGGCGAAGGGCATGACCTTGAGCGCGACCCGGCGACGCAACGAGACCTGCATCGCCTCGTAGACAACCCCCATACCACCTCGGCCGACCTCGCGCAAGAGCCGAAAGTCCCCTATCGCGCCGATGCCGGGAAGGCCATCGCCGAGTTCGGCCCGCCTCGAACCCCGGAAGGGGGCCGTCAATCGGGCGAGGTCGCGATGAGAGGCCAGGAACGACTCCAGATCCCCGACCAGCTCCGGGTGCGTGGCGATGATGGACTCCGGGTCAATATCCCGGCCGCCCTCGAGCGCCTCGAGAATCTTGAGGATCACCTCATCGCGCAGGCTCTCGGGATCTGGCTCAAGGGGCATGGGAGGCCTCACCCGGGTCGTTGAGCAACTCGCGAAGCCGCTTGAGGCCCCGGTACAGAAGCCCGGCCGTGGCTGGTCGCGAGCGTCCGACCCACTCGGCGACCTCGGCCACCGAGAGCCCCTTGAGGTAGTGCAGCTCGACTGCCTGCCTCTGGTCGTCAGAGAGCCTGGCGAGCGCGGAACCGAGCCGCACGAATTCCTCGCCGCGCATGGCTCCCTCGCTGGGCGAGGTCTGGTCGGCGACGAGCAGCCCCTCCGGCCCCGACGACGGGCACATCAACTCGGCCTCGAGCGAACGTTCCCGGTTCGGGTCGCGCGCCTGGGCCCCGAGCCGTCGGCCGGCCGCCGCCAGGGCATTCGCCAGGATCATGCGGAGCCAGGCCAGCCACTCCCCTTCGGTCGTCCCCCGGAATTGCCCCCGCTTCTCGTGGGCCTGGAGGATCGCCTGCTGCACGATGTCGGAAGGGTCCATCCTCGCCCGCAGGCGAGAATTCATGTTGAGCCTGGTCAGAATCCCCAGGTATTCGCGATAGTCCTCGACGACCCCGGGGCGGTTACGAGCCGAATCGTACACGGTGCCGGCCTCTCGCCCTGCGACATCCGGGCATCAAATCCTACCGACGGATCATACCTTCAATTCATGATTCGAGCCAATTCGGCCAAGCCCTGGTGGAACAAGGATTCTCTTGAGCAAGTTTCATGAATGCCCGTCGAATGCCCGCATTATAACGAAGACCCCTACGTCGAAGAAATCGGCTCCCGGAAAGTCAACGAGGCGAGGCGCTATGGATTGGGCCTCGCCTCGCATGTTTTGAAGACGGCGAGATCAGTTGCCGATCGCGTCCTGCGAGACGGGCAACTGCTTGCAATAGAGCGGGAGCCGGCTCCCGGCCGGGGTGATGATCTTGGAATAGACGGTCCCGTCGATGGTCTCCTTGATGAACCTGGTGGAGCCGTCGCAGAAGAACGCGTTGACCCCGCCCGTGTGGCCGCTGTAGGGGAACGGGAAGGTCCCTTCGGCCGTGAGGTTGTAGCCGTAGTTGATGTTCTCGAAGGTCTCGCGCATGTTGGCGTGCGACCAGCCCGCGCCGTCGATGGCACCGGCACTCGGCGTCAGGCCGCCGCTCGAGCAGTCATAAGTACCCGTCGTCGAGGAGCTGGTCCCCATGGCCCGGCAGACGTAGTCGGAGCCGAAGAACATGCAGAAGTTCGGCAAGGGACACGCCCAGTTCGTCGGCAAGCCCCCGGCATAGGGCGACCCCGTGGAGGCCCCCGCGAGGTTGTTCTCGGTGACGAGCAGCGTCGAGCTGGTCCCGTCCTCGATGTCGGCGGGGGTAGTCCGGATGTTATCCCAGGGATACTTGCTGCCGAGCGTCCCCAGGAACATCACGCCGAGCTTCCTGCAGACGTCCTGATTGGTGCCCCAGGTGGGCTTCCCCCAGACGACCCGGCCGTCGTTGTAAGTCGTGCCCTGACCATCCACCTGCGGGCCCGTCCAGCCCGGGGCCGCCGCGTGCCAGCGCGAGAATCCCCCGTTCACGACGTAGCTGAGGTTCCCGTCCCCGGTCCTCGCCGTGCGGTCGTCCGGGCATCGCAGGATCTGGATCGCCGTGTTGCCGATCAGCAGGTTGCTCGGCTTGCCGGGGTTCACCGTCGTGGGGTCGAGGTAGGTGTTCTGCTTATTCCAGGAATTGAATAACTCCTGATTATCAATATAGGGAAGAATCTCGACCACCCAGTTCGACATGCACGGATTCAACTTCGGCAGGAAATCCTGCGGGGCACTGATCGATTCCCAGATGTAAGAAGGGTTCTTCGGATCCGTCGGATCCGCGATGTTGACATGTATGTTCTCGGTGAACGTCCCCGCGTTGGGGAACGCGTTATGCGCGTTCTGGAACGCGACGAGCCCCGTCCCCACCTGACGCATCTGGTTCAGGCACTGCGCCCGGCGCCCCGAGGCCCTGGCAGCACTCACCGCGGGCAAAAGTAAACCGACAAGCACAGCAATAATACTAATCACCACTAATAACTCGACCAGCGTGAAACCGCATCGACGGCGTCGTGAACGCATCGCAACCCTCCATCACCATTCTGAACTTGACCGACGTTCGGCCCCCCGAACGCGGCTCAAAAAGGTGGCGGACCTTGCGGAAATGACCTGACCCGAGGCCCGCCCCGAGGAAAATACCCCGGATACGAGGGATATTAGCTGCAAGCACTCGTGCGTGCAAGCTTCAATGCGCGCATCTAGACATTTTTCTGGATACGCGAGCGTCAAATCGAGGAAATGTGTTTCGGAATTGGGTTTTTCGATACCCTCATTCTTGCCAGGTGCCTTGCAATCGAGATGTTGAAGAGGCCTGACATTGAAGAGTGTCAAGGATGAGGAATCGCGAGGATCACGCCGCCAGGCAGGATTGGGCGAACCTTCCGGATCGAGAACGAACGATTGACGCGGTCCATCCCTGAACCGCGGCAATACTCACGAGCGTGCTCATTCGACGGGAGGGGCTTTCGAATTCGCAGGATAGTGATGGGAAATGCGGGCGAGCGTCCTTCACGCCCCGCGGCCGGTCATGACATCAACGGTGACGAGCCCGGAAGAACGACCGAGATCGGTGTCCGCCCCCCACGCGACCGCTGCTGCTGTTGGACGTCGAAGATGAGGTCGAGCCGGAGGAAGTGGAGCCGCCGCTCGTCGATGTGCCGGAATCAGCGACGGCGAGGCCCGTCGCATTCAAGGCTCCGCCGACGACGGTGGTGACCGGAGGAAGCCCGTACGCCCTGGACGAGCCGTCATCCTGACCGGCCGAGTCGCTCGCGATCGCCGCGCGATCGGCCGCGATGAGGTCGAGATCGGACGAGGAGATCTTCGAATCCTCGATCGTCCGGATGACGTCCTCGAACGCCTTCTCGAGCACGGAGTCGGGGACGTTCGCCCCGTCGAATAGGCCCTGGAAGTCGGCCTTGGCCTGGGTCGTGTCGGCCCCCGAAGCGACGGCCGTGGCCAGTTCCGAGACGACCTGCGGCAGGTCCTGGGCGAGCGGCCCGGGCGCCGACTTCTCGATGGTCAGGGCGTCCGACTCGAGGTTGCTGAGGTCGGCGACGGTCACCCCCGACTTCGCCAGCAGCCCTTGCATGTCCGACTGGAGCTTCTGCACGTCGGTGCTGAGTTGGGCCACGCGCGAGTCGACGGCCCCGCCGGGTCCTGCGGGCGGATTCGCCGTCGATGCGGCCCTGGCCGACGTCGCAACCCCCAGGTTCGAGAGGCTCGAGAGGAGCCGGTTCGCCAGGTCGTGGCCGTTGCCGGCCTCGGGACCGTCGGTGAGGCCGGCGAGTTCGAAGTCGATCGCCTCCTGGTCGGCGGCGAGGTCGGCGAGGTCGGCGGCGGTGATGTTCGAGGCCTTGATCGCCTGGACCACGTCGGTGGTGGTCTTATCGATCACCGACTGCGACACATCCGACCCGCTGAACTGGGCGGCGAAGTCCGTCTGTGCCTGGGTCGTGTCCCCTCCACCCGCCACCGCGGTCGCCAGTTGATAGGTCGCGGCGTGCAGGCTGTCGGGGTCGAACTGGAAGCCCGCCTGCGAGATGGCCTGGCTATCCTGATACAGGTTATTGATATCGGCAAGCGTCACATTCGACTTCGTCGCCAGGGCCTGGAGATCGGATTGGAGCTTGCTGACGTCGGCGTCATGAGAGCCCTGGTGGGAGTTCGGGCCCGACCATGCGCCGGGGCCTCCGGGGCCTCCCCAGGGAGGCGCCGGGATGTCGAAGTTCACGCCGCCGACGATCCCCACGCTGGCGAGCCCTTCGTACAGGTCGCCGCCCCAGCCGGAGAGCACCACCCGCCCTTCCAGCACCTCGACCGTATAGTCCTGGAACCGATCGGGCCTGAATTCCTGCACCTGGCGCCGGGCCTGCGGGCCGGGTCCTCGTCGAGCCTGGTCGCGCGGCCGCTCGAACAAGGCGGCGAGCCTTGCTTTCCAATGCAGCATCATTGACGTCCCTCAACCAACGAGCATATTGAGGCCCCCCACAACGGCTTGGCCGCTGCAAGATCCTCCGAGGGGCCTTCGAGGTGAGATCCCACCGCGCCGTGGGGATCGCTCCGGGTGCATCATCCAGGGTCGTCGAGTCAATTCAGGTAAGTCGCCTACAACGCGGCTGTCCAAGTGATCGGAGTCATCGAGGCAGGGCACGCAGCCTTTTAGGAAACTTTACTCGTCCAAATCAGCATACTTTTGTCAAGGAAGGTTAAGGCCAAAAGCACCGCGCCCAGGTTGATGGTATTGCCAGGGCCGAGGTCTCGATGGGTCGGAACTCTCATGAAGCTCAAAGGTTGAGGCCAATCGACCGAGTCAACGCATGCTCCCAATCGCGACGAGGTTGCGGTTGACCCCCTTTGCGGCTTTGGCGTACCATCCTGTGCCCTTCCTGATGACCAACTCGCGGACGGACATCTCTCTCAGAACGAACGCAGACGGACCCCATGGCAGACCCCAGGCCTCGACCCCGGTTCTCCGACCGCCTCGCGTCGCTGGCGGTGGCGTTGGAATTGGGCCTGGCGTTGCGGGTGCTGGCCGCGGACGTTTTGGAATGGTTCACCAGGCACAAGGGAGTATTGTGCGTCTTCCCCGATGCCCTCTACTACTGGCTCCTCTCCGGCAAGATCCGGGACGGCTTACCCTACGAGATCGTGGAGTGGGGGGATATCCCGCACTTCGCGCTCCGGACGCCGGGGTATCCGCTGTTCCTGGCCGGGTGCCGGATCCTCTTCGGGGACCGGCCGATCGCCGCACGCCTGATCCAGGCGGGGCTCGGGGCGCTCTGCGCCTGGCTCGTCTATCGGCTCGCGGCCAAAATGCTGGGGAAGCCGGTGCGGCCTCGAGGATGGTCGATCCCGCTGGGGGCTGCGTTCCTGACTGCCATCGACCCGTACTTCGTGGCCACCTCCGTCTTCCTGCTCTCCGAAGCCCTCTTCGTGCCGTTGATGCTCGCGTCGCTCTGGGGGCTGGCGGTGCTCTGGACCCCTCGCGACGGCGAGGAGTCGGGGCATTCCTGGATCTGTGCCCTGGGAACCGGATTCGCTTCCGGGGCGGCGATCCTGGTGAGGCCCTCCTGGGCCCTGTTCGTCCCGGCGATGCTGCTGGCCTGGGCCGTCGGCGCAGGGAGGGCTCGTTGGAAGTCGACCCTGCGGGGTTCGGTCCTGGTGACATTGGGGCTGGTCGCGGTGATGGCCCCCTGGTGGATCCGCAATGCCCAGGTTTATGGGCGGTTCGTGCCGACGGCCATCTGGATGGGGGCGAGCCTCTACGACGGGCTCAACCCGCACGCCGACGGGGCCAGCGACATGCGGTTCCTGGAGGAGGACGGGTTCTGGCCGCTCGACGAGGAGACGCAGGATGCCCTGCTCCGCAGGCGGGCGTTCGAGTTCGCCCTCGAGAATCCGGGGCGGGCGGCATGGCTGGCGCTGGTCAAGTTCGGCCGGTACTGGAGCCCCTGGCCCAACGCCGACTCGTTCCACCAGCCTGTGCTCGCGGGGCTCAGCGCCCTGTACTCGATCCCGATCCTTGGCTTGCTTGCGGTCGGTGCCTGGGATCGTCGGCGAGACCTGCGTTCGCTCGTCATCCTGGCGGGGCCGATCGTCTACTTCTGCGTCTTGCACATGGTCTTCGCAAGCTCGATGCGTTACCGGATCCCGGCCGCCGCGCCTTCGATGGTGCTCGTGGCGCTGGGGCTGGGGCGGATCCTCGCGAGAGCGACTCGGGAGGGGGAGGCATGATGACGGGGAAGGCCTCGGATAGGGGCGGGGGGCCGGCGGCAAGAGGCCGACCCGCCTCCTGATTCGGATCGAACTGCAGCCCATTCATCTCTCCGCCGATTGGACGAAACCCTCCAGGGAAGGAGGCCGAGCCCGATGCGAATTCGGACCCGATTGAGGAAAGCCCTCTTCTGGGGGTCGTTCTTCCTGCTGGCCTGCCTCGCCGGCGTGCTCGGCTTCGCCTACTGGTACGTCACCGACAGCGAGAACCTGGCGAGGCTGATCCGCGAGGGGGCCCCCCGATTCCTGCGCGGGGCCCAGCTCGAGGTGAGCAGGGTGCGCATGCACCTCCTCTGGGACAACGAGATCGTCCTCAGCCAGGTCAGGCTCAGGCAGAAGATCGACAAGAATCCGCTGGTCGCGCTCCAGATCAACCACCTCAACATCCGGGTCAATCCCAAGGCGATGCTGAAGGGGCAATTCATCCCCCTCAACGTGGAGGTGGCGTACCCGACCCTCCAGCTCCAGCGCCGCAAGGACGGGACCTGGAACTTCGAAGGCGTACTGGCCGACCCCTGGCCCTTGCCCCCGATGAAGGGGACCCCGCCGATCGTCATCCAGAACGGCACCGTGAAACTGGTCGAGGAGGGGGACAAGGGCGCCGCCATCCTCCGCGAGGTCGCCATCAAGATCGAGCCCGACGGCGACACCCGGGTGAAGTTCGAGGGGACGGCCAAGGGAGACTCGTTCGAACATATCAACGTCCGCGGCACGTTCGACCAGGCCACGGGGCAGGTCACGTTCACCGGGGATCTGAGCCGGCTGACGATCAGCGACTCGCTCCGCGGCCGGATCCCGGCCGAGTACCGGGAGGCGTTCGACAAGACCGGCCTCAAAAGCGGCGAGGTGAGCCTGCAAGTCGGGCGGGTGACGTACAACCCCGAGGCGACGCCCCCCCTCCGCTACGAGGCCACGGCCCGGATCCACTCAGGGGTCCTGGACTGTCCCAAGCTCCCCTTCCCGATCAACGACCTGACCGGCAGCGCGACGGTGCGAGATGGGCACCTCACCATCGACCGCGCCGACGGCAACAACGGGCCGACGGCCGTCCGGATCACCAAGGGGCACTTCAACCTCGAGGCTCCCACCCGCAGCCCGTTCGACCTCAGCCTCGAGATCTTCGACCTCGAGCTCGACAAGCGGCTCCGCGACAAGACCCCGCGCGAGCACCTCGAGCTATGGAACGTCTTCAAGCCGAGGGGGCGGATCAACGTCGCCGCGAACATCGTCAGGGAGAAGGAAGGGGGCCCGATCGGCTGCGGCTGGACCGTCTTCTGCCGAGATGTGGGCATAGTCTACAAGTTCTTCCCCTACCCGGTCGACCACATCCAGGGGCTCCTGCGCTGCGAGAACAACCGGATCAGCCTGAACCTCCAGACGGTGGTGGGCAACAAGCCGCTGGAAGTGAAGGGGACGATCGACAACCCGGGGGACCTCGCGCACGTCATCCTCGACTTCGAGGGGGAGGCCCTGCCGATCGACAAGACCCTCTTCGACGCCCTGCCCACCGACATCCGCAAGGTCGTCAACGAATTCAAGCCGAGCGGCACCGTGAAGGGCAAGGCCAAGGTCGAGAGGACCCGGAACCCGCTCGACCCCAACGAGCCCCGCGAAGGGAAGGTAGTCGTCGACGCCTTCCTCGACCTCAATGGTGATTGCGCGATCAAGTGGGTGGGGATGCCCTACCCCGTCGGGAACCTGACCGGCCGGCTCGAGCTGCACCCCGACCTCTGGGTCTTCAAGGACATGCGCGGGAGCAACGGCCAGGCGGTGATCTCGGGGAGCGGCGTCGTCAAGAAGGTCCCGCGGGTGAAAGGGCTGCCGCCCAGCATCAAGGATCCGATCGCCGTCGACATGCACATCAACGCGGAGAACATCCCGTTCAATAGCCAGTTGCAGTCGTCGCTGCCGAAGGCCTGGCAGAAGTCGTGGGCCACGCTCAACCCGATCGGTTCGTGCGACGCCGACGTGAAGATCAACCTCCAGCCGGGCAAGCCCGACGAGTACCACCTCGAGATCGACCCCAAGCCCGAGACCCTCGTCCAGCTCAAGTTCAGCCGGGAGCCGCGCGGGAAGACCGACCCCGGCGGGACCTTCGACCTGCGCATGGAGAACGTCCGGGGCCGGTTCGTCTACCACAACGCCCTGGTGCAGATGCGCGACGTCGGGTTCGTCTTCCACGGGACCCCCGTCCAGTTCGACAACGGCACGGTCAAGGTCGAGGACAGCGGCGAGTTCCACCTCAGGGTCGCGCAGGTCAGGGCCCGGGGCTTCCGCATGGACGGCGAGCTCCGCAAGATGATGCCCCCCGTCATGGCCCAGTTCGCCCACCGGCTGGATGAAGGGCGCCCGATCGCCCTGATCAGCGGGAACCTCGGCCTGAACTGGGCCGGGCCGGGCAAGGCCGTGAACTGCGACTGGGACAACGTGCTGGTCGTCCTCTCCGACAACCTGATCCAGGCGGGGATCCCCCTCGAGCACATCCAGGGGCAGCTGGACACCGTCAGAGGCAAGTTCGACGGCGAACGCCTGGCCGTCCAGGGGATCATGAGGCTCAGCAGCATCAGCCTCCTCAAGCAGCACGTCACCGAGCTCGAGACTCCCTTCATCGTCGACAAGGGGGTTGCCGCGCTCACCGACCTGAAGGGGAAGCTTCTGGGTGGTGACGTCTTCGCCAAGTTCCGCATCAGCCTCGACGACGCCCCGCAGTACGCGGCCTCGGTCCAGGTCCTGAACGCCGACCTCCAGCGCTATGCCATGACGCAGCCGCACAAGCAGTCGTACCGGGGGCTCGTCTCCGGCGAGATCGAGCTCAGCGGCATGGGGAGCGATTTCCACACCATCCAGGGTAAGGGGGGGATCCGCGTGACCGACGGGGCCCTCGGCGAGCTCCCGGTCGTCCTCCGGCTCGTCAACAAGCTGAACTTCTCGAGCGCCGCCAGGACCGCGTTCGACTCGGCCGACGTCGGCATCAACATCGTGAACGGGGAGTCGACCCTCGACCCGATCAAGCTCACCGGCGACACGTTCAGCCTCCGAGGGCGGGGGACGATGGATCCCCAGGGGGACCTCGACCTGCGGCTCTCCCCCGTCTACGGCCGCGACAAGATCCGCGTCCCCTTCGTGAGCGACGCCGTGCGAGAGGCCACCGGCCAACTCTTCGTGATCAGCATCAAGGGGCCGATCGCCTTCCCCATGATCCGGCCCGAGGCGCTCCCGTCCACGGCCGACGCCCTGAAACTGCTCAACCGCCGCACGCGCCGGGAGTGATAAGGCGAGGGCAGGCTCGGTACAATCGTCGCGAAAGGACGAGGCCCGACCGGGTCGAGATCCGCCGAGACATACGCGTGCCAGCTTTGAGGACCGCCACCGATGCCGGACGCCCCAACCGTCGACCCTTCGCCCGATGACGCCGAGGCCGTCGCCGCCCTCGCCGAGGATTACCAGCGCCTCCGCGCCGAGATCGGCAAGGTCATCATCGGCCAGGACGACGTGGTCGAGGAGCTGCTGACGGGGCTCTTCGCCCGCGGCCACGTGCTGCTGATCGGCGTGCCGGGGCTGGCCAAGACCCTGCTCGTCAGCACCCTCGCGAAGATCCTGAGCCTCTCGTTCCGCCGGATCCAGTTCACCCCGGATATGATGCCGTCGGATATCACCGGGACGGACATCCTCCAGGACGACCCGGAGACGGGGCGGCGCCGGTTCGCGTTCATCGCCGGCCCGATCTTCACGAACATGGTCCTGGCCGACGAGATCAACCGGACCCCTCCCAAGACCCAGGCCGCGCTCCTTGAGGCGATGCAGGAGCGGCACGTCACGGTCGGCGGCGTCACCTTCCCCCTGCCCGACCCCTTCTTCGTCCTGGCGACGCAGAACCCGATCGAGCAGGAAGGGACATACCCCCTGCCCGAGGCCCAGCTCGACCGTTTCATGCTCAACGTGCTCGTCCGCTACCCTACCGCCGACGAGGAACTCGAGGTCCTGCGCCGGACCACCGGAGAAAGTTCCGACGAGCCGACAATCGCACTCACGGCCGAGCGGATCCTCGAACTCCAGCGCCTCGTCCGAAAAATCCCGGTCCCCGACCACGTCTTCGTCTACGCCCGCGACCTCGTCCGCGCCAGCCGGCCCAACGAGGCGGAGGCCTCGGCGATGGTTCGGAAGAACGTCTCCTGGGGCGCCGGGCCTCGCGCCGGGCAGGCCCTGATCCTGGCCGCCAAGGCGCGAGCCGCCTTCCACGGCCGGTTCCACGCGAGCATCGCCGACATCAGGCAGGTCGCCAAGCCCGTGCTCCGGCACCGGATCGTCACGACCTTCCACGCCGAGGCCGAGGGAATCGACACGGATAAGGTGATCGAGGCGCTCGTCCAGGAAGTCCCCGCCCCCCCCGAGCGTGCCGCGAAGCTCGTCGGCGGCGTCTGAGGCTCCGACGTGTTTTCGCTTCGCTTGCGTGCCGACGGATGCGAGCCTTACCATTGGCAGATCGATTCCCTCGAACCGCCCGGGACGAGCCGACATGCCCCAGGATCCCCGAGACCCCGGCCCCGAATTCGAGTCGCTCGACCCGACGGCCCTGGCCCGCTTCGGCCGGCTCGAGCTGATCGCCAGGCTCGTGGTCGAAGGGGTCATGTCGGGCCTGCACAAGAGCCCGTTCAAGGGGTTCTCGGTCGAGTTCGCCGAGCATCGCGAATATGGCCCCGGCGACGAGATCCGGCACATCGACTGGCGTGCGTTCGGCAAGAGCGACCGCTACTACGTCAAGGAATATGAAGAAGAAACGAATCTCAAAGCGTACCTCGTCGTCGATTCATCCGGGAGCATGAAGTACGCGGGGCAAACGATCTCGAAGTTCGAGTATGCGAGGCGCCTGGCGGCATCCCTGGCCTACCTCATGATCAGCCAGCGCGACGCCGTGGGGCTCGTCACCTTCGACGACGACATCCGCGCGATGATCCCCGCCCGCGCGGCCCCCGGCCATTTCTCGGTCGTCGCCAAGGCACTCGAAGGGGCGAAGACGGGGGGAGAGCGGCCCCTCGCCGGGATCCTGCACACCCTGGCCGACCGCATCCCGCGCCGGGGCTTGGTGGTGATCCTCTCCGACGGGTTCGACGACCTCGACGCCCTGACCTCGGCCCTGCGGCACCTCCGGCATCGCCGCCACGAGGTCCTCTTCTTCCAGACGCTCGCCCCCGAGGAGGAAGAATTCCCCTTCCGCCGCCCCGCGCGATTCCGGAGCCTCGAGCGGCTCGACCACATCCTCCGCGTCGACCCGCTCGGCCTCAGGGCGGCCTACCTCGAGCGCTTCCGCAGCTTCTGCTCGACGTTGAAGGAGCGGATCCAGGGGATGAACGCCGACTACCACAAAGCCTCCACCGCACAGCCGATCGAGCAGACCCTCCTGAATTACCTGTCGACGCGATCGCGTTCGCGGCGGGGAGGCTGACCCCTTGGGATTCGGCCTGCTCAACGCCGCGATGCTCCTCGGCCTGCTCGGCGCCGCCGTGCCGGTGGTGATCCACCTCCTGCATCGCCGCCGCGACCCGGTGATCGACTGGGGCGCCATGCAGTTCCTCGAACTCGGGCGCACGTCACGGCGGAACCTGCGGCTCACCGAGATCCTGCTCATGCTCGCGAGGATGGCGCTCCTCGCGGTGGTCGCCCTGGCGATGGCCCGCCCTTTTTTCGGGGGGCCGTCGCGAGCCGGCGCGGTCAGAGCGGCTCGGCGACGGCTCGGCCGCGCGCGACGTCGTGCTCGTCATCGACGGCTCGGCCAGCATGGGCCGGAGGATCGGCGAGGCCTCCCCCAGGCTCCTCGCCGAGCGCTGGGCCCGCGAGTTCCTCGGGCGGCTCCGGCCCGGAGATTCCGTCGCCATCCTCTTGGCGGGCGACCGGGTCCGCGAAGTCCTGACTCCCCCCAGCTTCGACCGGGCGAAGGCCGCCAAGGCGCTCGGCACGCTCGGCCCTCCGCACAGCTCGAGCGACCTGCCGGCCGCCGTGTCGGAGGCCTTCCGGCTCCTGGAACGGACCAGGAACCCCGAGCGCGACGTCATCATCCTCTCCGACGGCCAGCGCCTCGCCTGGCGGCCCGGCGAGGCCAGGCGCTGGGACCTGCTCCGCGACCTCCATCGCCGGATGCCGATCCCGCCCCGGCTCTGGTCGCTCAACCTCGGCGACGGCAAGCCGCCGGATGGCCCCGATGGCTCCGTCACCGGGCTCAAGGTCTCGCGCAGCCTCGTCACCCCCGGCCTGCCGGTCTCGGTTTCCGCTAGCGTTTCGAACACGGGAAATCGCCCCCTGACGCGGACCGCCGAATTACTGGTGGATGATCGCGTCGTGCCCGGCTCGGCTCAACCTCTGGGGCCGATCCCCCCCGGCGGTTCGACGCCCGTCGAGTTCCGCGCGTCGTTCCCGAATCCAGGCTCCCACCTCGTCGAGGTCCGGCTTTCGGGGGGCGCTGATCCCACCTCCGGCGACGACGCGGCGGCTCTGCCCGTCGAGGTTGCCAGGGCCATTTCCGTCCTGACGGTTGACGGCGAACCGGGATTACAGCCACTGACCGGCGAGACCGACTTCCTCCGCGCGGCCCTCTCCCCCAGCGGCGACGAAGCCCCGCAGGTGCGCAGCAAGGTCATCCCGCCCGACTCCCTCGCGGCGGACTCGTTGAAGGATCAACGCGTGCTGGTCCTCGCGAACGTCGCCAGGCTTTCTCACCAGCAGGCGACGGCCGTCGGCCGCTTCGTGGAAGGCGGCGGGGGCCTGCTGATCGCCCCCGGCGACAGGACCGACGCGGGTGCCTTCGGCGGGCTGGACTGGCTCCCGGCCGGGCTCGGGAATCACAAGGGAGACGCCTCGGAGCGCAAGGTCGTCGCGCATCCTGAGCCGAGGAGCTTCGTCGGGCCGGCGCTCGAGTCGTTCGCGAAGGGGGAGGCTCCCGCGCTGGCGGGTGCCGACTTCTTCGCCTATCGGATGCTCGCGCCGATGCCCGGGGCCTCCGTCTCGGCAAGGCTCGACACACGCGACCCCTGGGTCGTTGAACGTCCGCACGGCAAGGGGCGGGTGATGCTCCTCTCCACGGCGATCGACGCCGAGGCCGGGACCTTGCCGGTGAATCCCGACTTCGTCCCGCTCGTCCACGAGTGGGTCTTCCACCTCGCCGGAACCACCGATACGCGACGCGTCCGGCCGGGCGAGCCTCTTGCCTTCGAACTCGATCCGGCCCCCCCCGCCGAGACGACCTCCCTACAGGTCGTGACGCCGACCGGGTCCAACGTCCAGGTCCCAGTCTCGCGCGACGGGAGCAAGGCCACCGCCCGACTCGACGCGGCCGATGAGTCGGGCATCTACCGGCTCCCCCTCCCCGAACCGGCCGGCGAGTTCGCTTATGCGATGGTCAAATCCGACCCCCGCGAATCCGACCCCGCGCCTCTGGAACCGGCCGAGGCGCATCGCCTTTCGGAGGGCTGGCCCTTCGCCTTCGAGTCCGACTCGCGACGGCTCGATTCGCGCCTCTTCGCCGCCGGCACGGGGGCACGCCGCGAGGTCTGGCGAGCCTTAATACTCGCCGCCCTGCTCGGCCTCTGCCTCGAGGTCTACCTGACCCGCCGCCTGATCCGGAACCAAGGGGGGTAACCGAGTTTGACGCCTCGCGTCGAGCCGATCGCGAAAACCCGACAATATTCGCTCCCCATCCTGCGAATGAGTCTGGGAAGCCGATGGCATGCCCACCGCACGGCCGCGCGACGTCAGGCGCTTGGCCACACCCAAAATGGAGTTCGCACGATGGACCCGAGCCGCAACGCTCCGGCGCCCCGAGGGAAACTGTTCGGCCTCGCCATCACGGCCCTCGTGGCGCTGACCACGCATGCCGAAGTCGCCAACCCCGGGCTCGAAACGGTGGCCCGCGAGTATGCCAGGAGCCACGACTATCACGGCACGGTCCTGGTCGAGCGTCGGGGTGTTCTGCTCTATCGCGAGGACTTTGGCCTCGCCGACCGCGAGTTCGACGTCCCCGTCCAACCCGACACGAAGTTCAAGATCGCGTCGATCACCAAGACCTTCACCGCCACGCTGATCCTCCAACTCCGGGACGAGGGCAAGCTCAAGCTCGAAGCACCCTTCAAGACATACCTCCCCAAATACCCCGGCGTGGGCGTCGACGCGATCACGGTCCACCAGCTCCTGAATCACACCTCGGGGCTCGGCAACTACGACACAATCCTCCCCTACGAGGAGGCCGAGAAGCGAGGCCTGGACCTCTACCAGCTCCCCCACACGACCGACCAGCTCCTCGACACCCACGCCAAAGGCAAGATCGCCCACGAACCCGGCAAGGTCTTCGACTATAATAATGCCGACTATGTGATTCTGGGCAAGATCATCGAGGCCCTCGCCGGCAAGCCTTACGAGGACGTGCTCCGCGAGCGGATCCTATCCCCGCTGGGCATGACCGACTCGGGCATGCTCCACCACCACGCCATCACGAAGAGGCTCGCGAGGACCTACTGGCGCCCCAAAGGCGTGCAGGAGATGACCAACGACTGGCCCTTCTACTATGAGAACTGGTACGCCGCCGGCGGCATGTACTCCACCGCGACCGACCTCCGCAAGTTCTCCGCCGCCCTCTTCGGCGGCAAGCTCCTCAAGCCCGACTCGCTCGAACTGATGCTGAAGCCGGGACTCGACGAATACGGCTACGGCGCCTGGGTCAGCTCGCGCAAGTTCGGCGAGAAGACCGATCGCGTCTTCGAGCGTTTCGGCAGCATCCTCGGGATCAACTGCATCCTCGCCCACACGATGGATGCCGATATCACCATCATCCTCCTGAGCAACACCAACGTCCCCGACCTCGGCGACTTCTCCGCCAGGCTCGGCCAAGCGGTCGCGGCCTCTCCGAAGGACTGAACAAGCCTTAGATAACGACAACCGGGCCCCGGGATGCGCTCGCATGCCGGGGATCGGATCCGCTCAAGGCCCCCGTCGCTATAGCCTCATCAAGATTTCCTACTCACTTCTGAAATTGCTCACTCTTTCAATCCATAAGATCGTGACCGCCTGAATCTCGGGGCCCTCCCCCTGGAAATCGCCCGGACAACGGCGGGCGGTTCACGGACTGCGACGGAGCGGGCATAATGTCATGACTCGTGGACCCGCTGTCCTCCGAAACGGAACGCCGGAGGACGGGAGAGGCCCGGTCGTGGGGCTTGGTGAGTGTTTGGAGGACGGCGACTCCTTCTGGCGGGCACCCAACTGGGCTGGTTCTGGCTCGGCGCCGGCGCGATCGCGCTGGCCCTGGTCCTCGTGCTCTATCGGGACGAGCGACGCCTCGTCTCGCGCCGGGCGGGCCTGGGCTTGCTGGGGCTCCGGCTCGCGGCGGGGCTCGTGCTGGTCGGCTCGCTGTTCGAGCCGATCGCCGCCAGGAGCTATCACGAGACGGTCAAGGGGCGCGTGCTCCTCGCCGTGGACGTCTCCGAGAGCATGGCCACCGTGGACTCGGCGCGTCCGGCCGAGGAGCAGACGAGGCTCGCGAAGGAACTCGGCCTGACCCCCAACGAGTCCCCCGCGTCGCTCTCCAGGCGTGACGTGGCCCGACGGCTCCTTGACGGCCCCCTCGCCAGGATCGCCAACGACCACGGGATCGAGGGGATCGCCTTCGCCCGCGAGGTCGCCTCGTCGACGCTCGGCGCCCTGGTCGATGCCCTGAAGCGCCCAGTGCCGGCGGGCGGGCCCTCGACGCTGGCGACCGACTGGCAGCCGGCCCTGGCCGAGGCCCTCAAGGAAACCGATGTGCCGGTGCTCGGCGTCGTCCTCGTGACCGATGGACGCTCGAATGCCCAGGGAGACGCGACCTCCACCGCCGACCTCCTCGCGGCTCGGAGGATCCCCGTGTATCCCGTCCTCGTCGGCTCGACGACCCCGCCCAGGGATGCGGCGATCGCCTCGATCAAGGCCCCCGAGACGGTGTACAAGGGGGACGTCGCGAGCATCGAGGCAACCCTCAAGCTCGACGGCTACGCCGGCCGCGACGTCGAGGTGACGCTCGAGCGTCCTGGTGCCGCCCCCTTGCGGAGCAACGTCCACGCCCCCGAGGACGGCTCGCGCCCCGCTGTCTCCTTCCGCGTGCCGATGGAGCAGGCCGGGCTCGTCCCCTTCCGCATCGCGCTCCCCGCGCTCGAGGGGGACGCCCGCCCCGACAACGACCAGCGCCCCTTCTCCGTCCAGGTCGCCGACGACAAGGCGAAGGTCCTGATCGTCGACGGCGAGGCCCGCTGGGAGTTCCGCTACCTCCGCAACGCCCTGGTCCGCGACCCGCACGTCGAGGTCGACGCCGTCGTCTTCCACCAGCCCGAGACGATGGGCGTGGCCTCCGACGCGAACTCGAACTATCCGAGCCGCCTCCCCGCCAGGCCCGACGCTCCAACGTCTCAACCGGATCCGATCGGCGCCTTCGATGTGGTCGTGGCTGGCGACGTCGGCGCGGCCGATCTCACCCCCGAGGCCTGGGCCCGGCTCGAGTCTTATGTCGGCGACCGGGGGGGAACCTTGATCGTCGTCCCCGGGCCGAGGCACTGGGAGACGCTCGTCGCCAACCCGACGGCCCGCAAGCTCCTGCCGGTGCAGGAGCCCTCGCCCGAGTCGGCCGAGAGGTCGGGGCCGGATCCAGACCATCCGAGCTTGCCGCCGGGAGTCCCGCTCGTCCTGACCACGGCCGGCGGCGACGCCACGGCCTGGCCGATGCTCCAGTTCGCGTCGGAGCCGGGGCAGAACCGGGCGGTCTGGTCGGGCCTGCCCCGGCTCCCCTGGCTCGTCTCGGGGGCGGCCAAGCCGGGGGCCACGATACTCGCCTCGGGGCCCGATGCCTCGCGAGCCGCCATCGCGGCCCATTCGTACGGGCTCGGCAAGGTGCTCTGGGTCGGCACCAATGCCACCTGGCGCTGGCGCTATCGGGTCGGCGACGCCTATCACCATCGCTTCTGGGGCCAGGCGATCCGCTGGGCGGCTTCCGGCAAGCTGGCGGCGGGGAACTCCCTCGTCCGGTTCGGCCCGACCCGCCCGAAGGTCGGCGAGGGGGACTTCGCCACGATCCAGGCCAGGATCGCCGACGGCGTGCCCGGGCTCGGATCCGGCGTGCTCGTCGCCGCGAGGATCTTCCGCGCCGACCCGAAGACCAATCAGCCCTCGGGCGAGTCCGCCGCGATCGTCCCCTTGCGACCCCTCCCCGGCCAGCCCCGGAGCTTCGAGGGGGCCTCGCCGTCGCTCCCGGTCGGCTCGTACGTCGTCCGGCTCGACGTGCCGCAACTGGCCGAGGCCCTCAAGCTCGACCAACCGCCGATCCCCCAGGCCCCGCTCGAGGTCGCCGCGCGGGACACGTCGGAGCGCATCGAGCTCGCCGCGGCCCGCGACCCGCTCGACCGCCTGGCGAGCGTCACCGGCGGCCGAGTCTTCGCCGACTACGAGGCGAAGGGGCTCCCCCCCTTGCTCCACGCCCTGAACAAGCAGGTCGCCAGGCGTGAGGAAACGCCCCTCTGGGATCACCCCGCCACGCTCGTCCTCTTCTTCGGCATCCTCACGACCGAGTGGATCCTCCGCAAACGCGCGGGGCTCCCCTGAAATCGGCGGGGTCCGGGGGTGGCGATCGGGCGTGGGGCGACGTATGGTGGGGCCGGGTTGTGCCCCCGCGAATGATCACCCACACGACACGAAACCGGATGATCTAACTCCATGAAACCAAGCATCTTGCTCCTGGCAGGACTCGCCCTACTCTCTCTCCAGGATCCGACGCCCGCCCGCGGGCAGAGTCGTCCCGACATGGTCATCTCCGACTTCGAGGGGAGCGACTACGGCGGTTGGGTCGCGCAGGGGACGGCCTTCGGCAAGGCCCCGGCCCGGGGGACTCTGCCGAACCAGATGGGCGTCAGCGACTACCACGGCGAAGGGCTCGTCAACTCGTACGTCGGCGGCGATGACTCGCAAGGGACGCTGACCTCGCCCGAGTTCACCATCGAGCGCAAGCACATCAACTTCCTGATCGGCGGCGGCGACCGCCCCGGCCTGACCGGGATCCACCTCGTCGTCGACGGCAAAGTCGTCCGCACAGCGACGGGCCCCGCTCGCTCGCCCAGCGACACCGAGCGGCTCCGGCCGCGGTCGTGGGATGTCGCCGACCTCGCCGGCGTGAAGGCGCGCATCGAGATCGTCGACAAGGCCACCGGCGGCTGGGGACACATCAACGTCGACAATATCATCCAGAGCGACGTCGCCCCCATCGTCCGCCCCGAACGCGAGGCCGCGCTGGCCGAGGCCGCCGAGAGCGTCGGCAAGGCGGCCCCCCGCGCCCAGCAGGACGCGCGACGCCCCGTCTACCACTTCCGCCCCACCGCCTTCTGGATGAACGACCCCAACGGCCCCATCTTCCACCGGGGCTACTACCACATGTTCTACCAGTTCAACCCTTATGGCGACGGCTGGGGCAACATGCACTGGGGCCACGCCCGGAGCAAGGATCTGGTGCATTGGGAGCACCTGCCGATCGCACTCTGGGCGAGCAAGGACGCGGGCGAGGACCACGTCTTCTCCGGCTCCGCCGCGGTCGGCCCCGACGGCAAGCTGATCCTCTACTACACCAGCATCGGCCAGCGAGACCCCGAGCAGTGGGCCGCGATCGCCGAGGACGACGACGGCATCTCCTGGAAGAAGTGGTCCAAGAATCCCATCCTCAGCCTCAAGGACCACGGCGCCGTCAAGATCGACGACTGGCGCGACCCGTTTGTCTTCAAGGAGGACGGGCGGTGGTACATGGTCGTCGGCGGGCACCAAGCGGGCGCCAAGGGGGGGATCACCCTCTACACGTCGGATGACCAACTGAGTTGGAAGTACGTCGGCATCCCCTTCGTCGGCAAGGAAGGGAACTGGGAGTGCCCGAACCTCTTCAAGCTCGACGGCAAGTGGGTCCTGATCTACTCCCCCCACGGCCCGGTCAAGTACTACACCGGTGCGCTCGACCTGAAGTCCGCCAAGTTCACCCCCGAGCATGAGGGGACCCTCGACCCCGGCCAGTACTACGCCCCCAACGGCCTCGAGGATCCCAAAGGGAGGCGCATCCTCTGGGGTTGGATCAACGGCTTCCCCGCCAACCGGGGCTGGAACGGCTGCCTGACCCTGCCCCGCGTGCTCAAGGTCGCCCCCGACGGCTCCCTGATCCAGCAGCCGGCCCCCGAACTGTCGGCGCTGAGGGAATCGCAGGCGACTCGCGTGGCCAGCACCGAACTCGGCGAGACCCCCGCGGTCCTGCCGAAGGTGAGCGGAGACACCCTGGAGATCGAAGCGAAGCTGGGGCTCGGGACCGCCAAGGCGGTGGGCCTCGCGGTCCGTCGCTCGGCTGACGGCAAGCACGCGGTGACGATCCGCTACGACGGCGAGCAGCTCGACGTGGCCGGCGTGAAGGTCCCGCTCAAGCTTGCGGAGGGGGAGAAGGTGCTTCGCCTCCACCTCTACCTCGACCGATCGGTGGTCGAGGTCTACGCCGATGGTGGTCGTGTAGCCGTCACCCGCGTGGTCGACGCAGGGGAAAGTGACCTGGGCGTCGCGGCCTTCGCCGAAGGCCGGGGGGCGACCTTGCAGTCGCTCGACACCTGGCAGCTCAAGCCCATCTGGTGAGGCCCGGGCCTTCGAGTTCCGTCGCGAGACGCGACGGCGATTGACGATGTGATGTCAACCTTCGGCGGGGGTCGCCCGTAGCTCGGGGTCGCGATGGCCCGAGCCCGGTGGCTCCCGCCTCTTCGTTGGGCCGATCACTGCGAGAGGGCGAGGGTCGCCCTGCGCTCCCGCAAGATTCGGGTCCGGAAGAAGATCCCGACGAGGCCCGTCGACATGAAGAGGAGGAGCGGAGACTTCGCGCCGGCGACCCTGGCCGCGAGCAGGTTCAGGCGAGGATGACCGACGAAGTAGACGAGCTCTTCGAAGAGATTGCTGGCCCGCTGGACGAGCAGATACGCGGGGGACATGACGGGCAATTCCGAGCTGCCCATGTCCGTGAGCAGGATGTCGTCGTGGTTTGAGAACGATCGCCCGGCGATCGACGACAGAGGAATGGCAATCGAGGCGCTGTTGGGGGGCATCATAACTTCGGGGGCCACGCCGAGATCCAGCCCGGCGACTTCCCCGACCTTCGGAGTCGCGGCCGCCAGGGCCGCGGACACGTCCGATCTTCCCGCCAGGGTATCCGACTTCGACGCGATCGATTCGCCGCGAGCCGTGACGACCGAGATCGACAGCAGGCCGGCCAGGGTCAGACTCAGGAACCATCGAACCATGTCATCTACCTTGCTTTTGGATAGGAACACTCCTTAACCCCCAGATATCTCGATTCCATACATTCCTTTGTTCTCGAGGGGGCTCGTCGCTCAAGTAGATCCATTAGTAACCGCCCGACGTGGGGCGACAAGCGAAGTCGCCTCGCCACCCCCCTCCCAGGCCTATTTGCCCCCGTTTTCCGTCCTTTTGTTGAGTTTTTGAAACACCCCTAGGCGGTTTCCCCACAGCTTCTTTCTACGGAGCTCCTACACTTCGAGGATCGATCACAAAGGTTTGCTAGCGATCACATACGAATTCATAAAGGCTTAACCAAACCTCGTCCATTCCAATCAATTGTCGAATTTCCCCCAAATTGCCCAGACAAGCGAAACTCGACCGTCGAAATCCATCCAAACACACGCGAACGTATGATAGTCGCCTTCGGGGAGCGAATATCCCTGGCATTCGACTCGGAGCCACACCAATCCTTATTAATCCGCCTGCACGTGGCCCAATCGTGGCGATTCGGCAGGTTCTTCGGACGCCAAGGAGTTTGCCCGTTGACGACCGAACATCGGGATCTCTCATGGAGCCACGAGCAAAGACGGTGAGCGATCTTGCGATGACGACGAGAGAGGTTGGACAGTCCCGTGATGGGGGATGTGGAACGACTTCCATCGCTGCGGCTATCTGATGTGAGTCTCCTACGGACGACTGCGGCGATGGAATTAGCCCCCCATTGAGGGGATGGGCGCAAGGGAGCGGGCCCGGGCTTCGACGGCAATGGTCGAGGCCCGGGCCCGCTCGGCGATCGGATCGTGCGCTGTCGGGCTGAGCTCAGCAGGCGCAGCAGATCGGGGTGCCGTTCATCATGATGCAGCAGGTGCAGCCGGCCTTCATCATGGAGGCCATGCAGTCGCAGCAGGCCTGGATCATGTCGCAGCAGGCCTTGTCGCCGCTGGTGCAGGTCATCTTGACGCCGTTATCCATCATCTCGCACTTGCACATGCCCATCATGAGATTGCAGCAGCACACCATCATGCCGTTCATCATCATGCAGCAGGAGCACATGCCGCCGGCCATCATGGTGCAGAGGTTCTGCATCATGCTGCAGGCCATCGGGTCGTCGCTGGTGCAGGTCATCATCATCCCGCCTTCGCACTTCTCCATCTTCATCGTGCAGCGGGGGACCATCATCATGTTCATGCCGGTCGGCATGGGCATGCCCATGCCCATCCCGGTCGAGCCCATCGCGCCGGTGTTCATGCCCGGCATGCCCGTCATCGTGCCGCGGTCCATCATCATGCTCGTGCCAGCCATTTGCGTCGCCCCTTGGGTCTGGAGGGATTTGGTCGTCGTCACCAGTCTGTCTTTTTCGGGCCCGGGTCCCGAGTCGGGCAGGGCCGAACTGGTCGCCATTATGGATCCCCCCGGGGCAATTGCAAGATGGTCGGGCTCAAATCATGAAAGATTGCGAATCCTTACTAACTCTCTAATCTTCGTCGCCTTGGTAATGATCACCGGCCCGCTCAGTATTCCCGGCGAAAGCCAATTAATCCGGGTGAGAAGGCAAGGATTCCACGGCGAGGGCGAGACATTTCCTTCTCGTCAAAGCCCTCTCAAATCTCGACGCTTTTGCCACGGCAGGCGTGGGGCCGCAATCCCTGCGGGAATCGGGGCCCTTTCCGCGTAATTGACAGCGGGGCGGGGCTGCGCTACGATCAGCCGCAACCACATTTTAAGGGCTTCAGCGAGCGCAGGCGCCGAGGGTCAAAGCCGTGACGAGGCAATGGATCGATCGAGCCGAATGGCAGGTAGGGCGGTCAACTTTCACGAAGGCCGCAGGATTCCTCGCCGCGATTTTTTTTTGCGGCGCGGGGGTCGAGGCCGGGGATGATCCGGCCGCGACGCCCACGCCTCCGCGGCGAAATGTCCTCCTGATCGTCTCCGACGACCTCAACACGGCTCTCGGCTGCTACGGCCACCCGCTCGTCAAGTCGCCGCAGATCGACCGATTGGCGAGCCGGGGCGTGCGGTTCGATCGGGCCTACTGCCAGTTCCCCCTCTGCAACCCGAGCCGGACGTCCTTCCTGACGGGTTTGAGGCCGAACACCACGGGGGTCGTCGACAACCAGCTCCGGTTCCGGGATAGGGTCCCCGAGGCCGTGACCTTGCCCCAGCTCTTCCGCAAGAATGGCTACGTCGCGGCGAGGATCGGCAAACTCTATCACTACAACGTCCCCAAGGGGATCGGTACGGACGGGCTCGACGACCCGGCGTCGTGGGATGAGGTCGGCAACCCCAAGGGGCGTGACGTCGCCGACGAGTCGGATATCGCGACGATCAAGCCCGGCACCGGCTTCGGCGCCACCCTGAGCTGGCTCGCCGCCGAGGGGACCGACGGCATGCAGACCGACGGCATGACCGCCGACGCGGCCGTCCGCTTCCTCGAACGGCACCAGGAAGGGCCCTTCTTCCTGGCGGTCGGCTTCTTCCGCCCGCACACGCCGTACGTGGCCCCGCGGTCGTACTTCAAGCTCTACCCGACCGAGCAGCTCACGCCCCTTTCCGACCCCGAGGACGAGCGCAAAGACATCCCGCCCGCCGCGCTCACGGTCAACCCGCCCGACTACGGCATGGACGACGCCACCAAGCGGAAGGTGCTCCAGGCCTATTTCGCCTCCATCAGCTTCATGGACGCCCAGGTCGGCAAGGTCCTGGACGCCCTCGAGCGGCTCAAGCTCGACGACAACACGATCGTCGTCTTCATGAGCGACCACGGCTACCACCTCGGCGAGCACGGGCTCTGGCAGAAGATGACGCTGTTCGAGGAGTCGGCGCGGGTCCCCCTGATCGTCTCGGCCCCCGGCATCAGGGCGGCCGGCCGGTCCTCGCCGAGGCTCGCCGAATTGGTCGATGTCTACCCCACCATCGCCGACCTCGCCGGCCTGCCCGCCCCCGACACCCTGCCCGGCCGGAGCCTCCGCCCGCTCCTCGACGACCCGAACCGCGACTGGAAGAAGGCGGCCCTGACGCAGCTCCGACGCAACAGCCCGGAAGGCCCCTACCCCGGGTTCAGCCTGCGCACCGAGCGATTCCGCTACACCGAGTGGGACGGCGGCCGTCGCGGCGAGGAGCTCTACGACATGGAGAAGGATCCGCGCGAGCTCAAGAACCTCGTCGCCGAGCCCGAGCACGCCGAGACGCTCGTCCTGCTGAAGAAGCAGCTCCGCGAGGCCCTCGCGAAGTGAGGGCCGACGGGATCTTTCGGCAAACATCCAGAAGCTATCACGAATCAATCAGCCTCTCCGGAGCGACGGATACATGCTCTCCTGCCGACATCTTTTTGCCAATATTTGTCTCGCCTTCGTCGCCTCGCAACTCGCGGGAGCTGTGAGGGCGGAAGACTCGCCCAAGCCTCGCCCCGAGACGACCGCCAGCGATACCTGGGTGGCGACGGATGAACTGGGCCGCGTCCTGCCGGGGTACGCGGAATGCGGCCCTCCGAAGGCCGACAGGACCGTCGGCATCTTCTACTTCCTCTGGATGGAGCGACGCGCCGAGGGGCCGATCCTCGACATCACCAAGCTCCTGGCCGAGAACCCGGAGAAGCCCAGGTTCGGGCCCGAAGGGGTCTTCCACTTCTGGGGCGAGCCGCACCTCGGCTACTACGTGAGCGACGACGACTTCGTCATCCGCAAGCACGCCCAGCTCCTGAGCGACGCCGGCGTCGACGTGGTCATTTTCGACGTCACCAACGTCCTCACATATGACTCGACCTACCTCAAGATCTGCGAGATCTACACCCGGATCCGCCGCGAAGGGGGCAAGACGCCCCAGGTCGCCTTCCTGACGAACACGGAGGCCGACAAGGTTGTCAAGAAGCTCTACAGGGACTTCTATTCCAAGGGGGTCCACTCCGACCTCTGGTTCCGCTGGAAGGGCAAGCCCCTGATGATGTCGTCGAGCGAGGGGATCGACCCCAAGATCCAGGAATTCTTCACCATGAGGCGATCCTGGGCCTGGACCGATCCCGGCGGCTGGTTCGGCGACGGCAAGGACCGCTGGCCCTGGCTCGACCACTACCCCCAGAAGGCCGGCTGGCACGAGCGCCCGGACAAGCCCGAAGGGATGCCCGTCTGCGTCGCCGAGCACCCGATCTCGAACATCGGGCGGAGCTTCCACGGCGGCAAGGAGCCGGCCCCAGAGTTCCAGCGTCCCGGCGAGGGCCTCGGCTTCGCCGAGCAGTGGACCCGGGCCCTGGAGGTCGCCCCCGAGTTCCTCTTCGTCACCGGCTGGAACGAATGGATCGCCCAGCGCTTCATCGCACACGACAACAATTCGCCCAAGACCCTCGGCAGCAAGTCCATCGGCATCGGCGACACCTTCTTCGTCGACGCCTACGACCAGGAATACAGCCGCGACATCGAGCCGATGCGCGGGGGCCACGGCGACAATTACTACTACCAGATGGCCGCCAACATCCGACGTTACAAGGGGGTCTCGGTGCCTCCGAAGGCCTCCGCGCCGAAGTCGATCGCGATCGACGGAGACTTCCGCCAGTGGGACGACGTCGGCCCCGGCTTCGCCGACGACCTCGGCGACACGACCCATCGCGACGAGCCGTCTTATGGTCATTCCCTCACCTATATCAACAAGACCGGGCGCAATGACCTCGACCTGATGAAGGTGGCCCGCGATGGCAAGCACCTCTATTTCTACGCCAGGACGCGAGCGCCGATCACCGAGCCCTCGGGCGACAACTGGATGTGCCTCCTGCTCGACACCGACGGCAAGCACGAGACCGGCTGGCAGGGCTACGACATGGTCGTGAACCGCAGCCGACCCGACGCCAAAACCTGCCTGGTCGAGCGGTACAAAAACGGCGCCTGGGAAAAGCTCGGCTCGGTCCCGTTCTCCAAAGAAGGCCGGGAGCTACACCTGGCGATCCCCAGGGATCTACTCGGCTACGCACCCGAGGCCGATCCGATCCAGGTCGACTTCAAGTGGGCCGACAACGTCCCAGGCTTCGAAAACATCCTCGACTTCATCGACAAGGGGGACGTGGCCCCCAACGCCCGCTTTAATTACCGCTACCTGACGGCGCCCTGACTCAGGAACTGCGAACGCGACGAAGCAGCCTCGATCCAGGGGATCGTGAGCAGTCTCTTACGCTCGCGAGGCTCCCCTGGTTAAATGGGGGCGGACGGTCGCACACCGATGAGTGCGTGGGGATGGCCCGCACGACCGACTCTTCTTAAAGGATTGGCGGGCCGGCACCCTCGACGACCGCGTAATAGGGGCTAGCAAGGAGAGAGCCAGCATATGTTCCAGAGACGAATGATCTTGACGTTGGCGGGGGCCTGGATCCTCATCTTCCCGGGGCTCGCCCTCGCCGACGACGCCGGCGAGAGCGCGATCCGAGAGTCGGTGGTCAAGATCTCGGCGACGACGCGCCTCCCCGACATGTTCCGCCCCTGGACCAAGCAGACCCCTCGCGACGTCAGCGGCACGGGCATCGTGATCGAGGGCAAGCGCATCCTCACGAACGCGCACGTCGTCCTCTACGCCAGCCAGCTCTTCGTCGAGCCTTATCAGTCGAGCGAGAAGCTGGTCGCCACCGTCGAGGCCGTCAGCCCCGGCATGGACCTGGCGGTGCTCAAGCTCGAGGACGAGGAGTTCTTCGAGAAGCGCCCGCCGCTCGCCCGCTCGACGGAGCTGCCCGAGGTCAAGGAGTCGGTCCTCGTCTATGGGTATCCCCAGGGGGGCTCGAGCCTCTCGGTGACCAAGGGGATCGTCTCCCGGATCGAGTTCGCCCCTTATAACGAGAACGCGGCCGGCCTCCGCATCCAGGTCGATGCGGCCATCAACCCCGGCAACAGCGGCGGCCCCGCGCTCGTCAACGACAAGCTCGTCGGGCTGATCTTCAGCAAGCTCAACAACTCGGACAACATCGGCTACATCATCCCGACGGAGGAGATCGAGCTCTTCCTCAAGGACGTCGCCGACGGCAAGTACGACGGCAAGCCGGCGATGTACGACGTCCTCCAGACGCTCGAGAACGACGCCCTGCGCGGCAAGGTCGGGCTCGATAAGAAGGCCAGCGGCGTCTTCGTGCATGTGCCCGAGCGGACCGATGGCGACTACCCGCTCAAGGAGTGGGACCTGATCACCAAGATCGGCAGCCACGACATCGACAACGTCGGCCTGGTCAAGGTCCGCGACAACCTCCGGCTCCGGTTCCAGTACCTGATCCAGAAGGAAGTGAAGGACGGCAAGGTCCACCTGACCATCATCCGCGATGGCAAGCCGCTCGAGGTCGACGTGCCGGTCGAGACGAAGCACCCGATGCTCATCGAGACGCTCCAGGGGGATTACCCGCCGTACTTCGTCTACGGGCCGCTGGTCTTCTCGCCGGTGACGACCGAGTACCTCGGGGGCTTCAGCCAGCTCGGCGACAAGTTCACGACCTTGCTCTCGCTGATCGCCAGCCCGATCGTCACGAGGCGGGGCGACAAGCCCGCGTTCGACGGCGAGCAGCTCGTCGTCGTCGCCTCCCCGATGTTCCCGCACCGGATCGGCAAGGGGTACTCCAGCCCCACCGCCAAGGTCATCAAGGACATCAACGGCACGCCGATCAAGAACCTGCAGCACCTCGTGGAAGTGCTCCGCGACTGCAAGGATAAGTTCATCACGATCAGCTTCAACGACAAGTCGTCCGAGACGATCGTCTTCAACCGCCAGGAGGCCCTCAAGGCCACCGACGACATCCTGACCGACAACGGCGTCCGCCAGCAGGGCTCCGAGGATCTCCTGTCGATCTGGGAGAAGGGGAAGAAGTGATCTCCCGCTGAAACGGCGAGAGCATGAACGGGCCCATCGGGGTCGCCGACCGACGCAAGTCGGGGCGAAATCGGTGGGCCTTGCTCATTCCCGAAGAAGAGATGCCGCGGGCATCACCGCTGATAGATCGGCAAGTAACGATATTCAACGGCGAGCGCCAGGACGGCCATCGCCGTGCAGTAATTCCGGCCGCCGGTGCGGTCGTTGGCGTCGCCCGAGAGCCAGCTCCCGTCCTTCTCCTGGTTCGCCAGCAGGATCGAGACGAGAGCGGGGTAGTAGCCGAGGAAGTAGGCGTCTCCCATCTGGAAGAGGGCCTGGGAGCAGTAATAGACCTCATAGAAGAAGTACGAGGCCTCCCAGCGCGGGGGGTGCTTGCGGAGATACTCGGCCCCCGCGACGGCCTCGGGGGTCTGGTGGGCGCCGCAGATTTCCAGGACGAGGATCCCGGTCCCCGTCCTCGGGTTGTTCGGCCCGCCCCCCGGCTGATAGCCGAAGCCCCCTTCCTCTCGGCTGGCGCAGCGCTTGACGTAGTCGAGGGCCTTGTCGATGTTCTCGGCAGGGACAGCGCAGCCGGCCGCCTTCGCCGCGCGGAGCGCCATGAGCTGCCAGCCGGTCACGCTGAGGTCGCTGTCGCGGCTCGTCGGCTGATAGCGCCAGCCACCGGCATTGTCCGGATTCTTGGCCAGGTTCTGCGACATCAGGATCAGCTTCACCGCCTTGCCGAGGGCCTCGCGGGCCTTGTCGGCGAGCTCCGGGTCGGAACTCATGCCGACGACCTCGGCCAGCATCAGGGTGCTGATTCCGTGGCAGTACATCGGGCCGTGGCTCGAGTTCGAGACGAGCAGGCCGTTGGAGCGCTGGTGGCTCAAAACGTAGCGGATCCCGTCCTCGATCGACTTGCGATAGGGCCCCGGCTCGCCCGGGACGTGCCCGGCCGAGAGGAAGGCCATCACCGCAAGCGACGTGACCGACGTGGCCCGGCCGAACCCTCCCGACTCCCAGGCCCCGTCGGGCTTCTGCGACGACTTCAGGTACTCGAGCGCCCGGACCACCGCCGCGTCGGCCAGCTTCGCCGAGGGGCGTGCGACCGCCTCGGCCGGCTTGTCCTGCGCCTGCGCCCCGATCCCGAGCGGCAGGCTCGACGCGAAGATAAACGCCAGACGGCGAACCCATCCACCATCACGCGCACCAGCAATCATTGGCTTGAACACTCGGTCATCATTTTCATCTCGGATGGTTTCCTCATCATCGAGGGGCCTCGGAGCCTGCGGCGATCTCGCGGAAGTAGAGCTGGATCAGGCGGGCGTAGTCGTCGCGGTAGCGGCCTTGCGACATCTGGAGGATCTCGGAGCGGAGGTGGCCGGGGAGTTCGCCCCAGGCGCGGCCGGTCTTCGCCTGGACGAGGCTCTTGAGCTCGGCGAGGTCGGGCGCGGCCTTGCCGCCGGGGGCGCTCTTGGGATCGGCCGAGGGGCCCGGAGCCGATCCGGGATCGTTCGCGGGGGAATCGTCGGAGGCGAGTTGCTCGTTGTCGGACTCGCCGGCCTGCTGCGAGGCCGCCCGGCGCAGGGCCTTCGCGGCGTTCGCCATTGCGTCCTGGGCCGACCGCCCGGCCTGATCCCCTTGCCCCGGCTCCCTCGCCTGTTCGAGCTGGCTCGACGCCTGGCGCATCGCCTCGCGGGCCTCGTCGAGCGACGATGGCCCCTGCCCTTTCCCCTTCCCCTGAGCCTGCTGGCCCGCGTTCGGATCGGCGGAGGCCTCGGCGCGGAGGGCTGCGGCGAGGTCCTCGGCCTGCTGTGCCCCGCGCTCGAGCATCTCGGCCGCCCTGCGCTGGGCGTCACGGGCCTGGGCGGGCTGGGCCCGCAAGAGTTGCTCGACCCCCTGGTCCATCGCCTGCGGGGCGTGCTCGCCCAGGAGCTGCGCGGCCTCGTTCGCCGGCCCCTGGCTGCGGTCGCTGACCGGGCGAGAGCGATCGCGGAGGTCGGCCAGCTCGCGACCGAGCGCGGTCGACTCCTGCCGGAGGGCCTGCTGCGGCTCGGCCCGCTCGCCGAGCAGCGACTGGAGCTGCTCGCGGACCCGACGCTCACGCTGGGCCAGCTTCTTTGCCCCCTCGAGCGCCTTGGGATCGAGGCGCAACGCGGGATCGTCGGGCAAGGCTTCTCCCGGAGCCTTCGTCGTCGCGACGGCCGGCGAGTCGGCGGGCAGGGAGGCCGCGAACTTGTCGAGCGCCTCGGCCGCCCTGGCTCGCGAGCCGGCGAGGGCCGCGGGGGTCGGCTTGCTCATGCCCGGCTGATCGCCGTCGGGCCTGAGGGCTCGCTCGGCGAGCTCGGCCGCCAGCCGCAGGGGTTCCTCGGCGACCTCACGCCCATCGCGGGGCAGGCTTGCCAGGCCCTCGGCGATGGTCCGCTGACGACGGGCCGAGCCGACGGGGTCGGACTTCGACGCGGGGCCGTCCAGGGCCCGTTGCGCCTGGGCGAGGGCCTCGGCTTTTGCTCGCGGGCTCTGGCGATCATTCAGGTGGTCGGCGAGGCGTCGGGCGGCGTCGTTGGCCTTCTGCACCTCGGCCTCGACCTTCGCTTCCGGCTTCGCGCCGGCCTCGGCCAGGGCCTTGGCTGCGGCCTCGGCGGCGCGGACGGCATCGGCCTGAGGGATGGCGGCGTCGGGGACGTTCAGGGCTCGGAGGGCCGTCGCGAGCCGACGCTGGTCGGCCGCCGCGTCGGGCCTGGAGCCGGGATCCTTGGCGAGCCCGGCGAGCGCTTGCTGGTCGGCTGCGAGTTCCTCGGCAACGTCGTCGGCCGAAGGGCGATCATGGACCTTCTGTTCGAGCCGAACGAGCGAGGCCCTGGCCTCGACCTGGGCCGGGGCCAGCAGGTTCCGGAGCTCCTGCCGACGCACAGCGGGGACGTCCTTCGACGCCAGGGCCTTGATCGAATCGGCCAGGTTCTTGGCTCGCCGGGCGGCTCGATCGCGCTGGGGCAAGGCGCGGGGCTCGACGCCGAGGGCGGCGATGTCCTTGACCGCCTTCTCCTGCCGCTCGACGAGCGGGGCCAGGCGATTGGCGAGGTCCTCGGCCGACTTCGCGGAGTCGAGGGGCTGTCCCGGCTGGGGGCTCGTCTCGCGGAGGTGCCGCTCCAGCTCGCGGCCCAGGTCGTCGGCGTTGCGGACCGTCTCGCCCAGGCGCTGGCGGGTCGGCTCCTGGCGGCGATAGGCGTCGGGCAAGGCATCGGCGAGCCTTCGCATCTCGCGCCTGGCCTCTTCCTGGCGGGCCTGGATCTCGCGGGGCTTCAGGGCCCGGAGCGCCTCCGAGGCGCGGGTGGTGCTCTGGACGGCGGCTTTGGCCACGTCCTGCGGGAACGACCTGGAGGCCTCGGACTGCGGCGGCTCGTTAGGGGGGCGGATCGCATTCGCGAGGCGGTTGATCGCCTCCTGGGCCTCGGCGAGCGGTCGGAGCTTGTCCACCATGGCGGCCAGCTCGACGGCGGTCGGCTCCGGCTTGTCCCGGACCTCGCGGATGGCCTCCTCCACCGGGCCGGCCAGCTCGTCCTGCCGGCGGGCCAGGCGGATGGCGAGGGCCTTGGGGTCGTTGGGCAGGTCCTCGAGATCCCGGGCCACCCTGCGCAGTTCTTGCTCGGCCCCTTCGAGCCGCTGACGGGCCTGCTCGAGGTCCCCGCGCTCGATCGGCCCGGCGGCCTCGCGGAGGGCATCGACGTTGAGGCGGCCTCGCCAGTTCTCGGCCAGGGGGTCGTCGACCTCCAGGGCGAGCCGCCTGGCGTCATCCTCGAGGTTGCGCTGGGCCTCGGCCAGGGCCTTGAGGGCCTCGGCTCGTTGGCTCAGGTCGGTGGCCGTGCGGGCCTCCTCGCGCTGGCGGTCGGCGAGTTGCCGGGCTCGGCGGGCGAGGGCCTCGGCCTCCGTCGCCTGGGCCTTGAGGACGTCGGCTCGCATCTCGGGGGATTGCTTGACGAGGTTGTCGAGATCCTTGCGTACGGCGCCCTGCTCGGCCTGGAGCCGGTCGAGCTGGGCGCGGTCCCCGGCCTTCGCGGCGGCGTCCTGCGCGATCGCCGCCTCGCGGTCGGCGAGGGCCGACAGCTTCTGGAGGTCGCCATCGCGCCGGTTCAGGCCGTCGAACTGCTGCTGGAGCGCGTCGAGGCGCTGCGAGACGGCGGCGAGCCGGGAGTCGGCCTGGCGGAGGTCGTCGAGCCGCTGCGAGGCGTCCGCCTGCCCCTTCGCCTTCTCGAGCATCACGCGGCCCCCCTCGGCCTCGACCTCGGCGACCTGCCTGGCCGGGCGGGAGAGCTCGCGGAACTTCGCGTTCTGCGCCATCTCGCGGGCGAAGACCTGGAGCCGATCGGCCACGGACCGGGCCTCGGCCTCGCGCTGCTCGAGTTCGCGCTGCTGCTGTTGCTCCCAGGCGCCGTTGCCTCGCCTGGCGGCGTCGGCGGCGTAGCGGAGCTGCTCGGTCTCCTTGCGGTTCTCGGCGGCGGCCGCCTTCAGGGCGTCGAGCCTGGCCTGGATCCCCTCTCGCTCGACCCGATCCTGCCTCGCCTGCAAGGTCTCCGCCTGCGAGACGATGCCGAGGATCCTGGGCGACGACCAGACGACGTTGGGCCCCTTCGGCGCCGGGCGGTTGTCGGCCGCGCGGACGCGATACGAGACCTTGTCCCCCGGCCTGAGCCGCAAAGGCTTGAGCGGCAGTTCGAGCACGCCCCGGGACGAGGCTGAGCCGAGCCCTTTCCACGTCTCGCCCGCGACGACGTGCCCCGACTCCCCCTCCTTCGACGCGCTCGCCCTCCCCTTGGCCCTTTCGATGGTGTAATGCAGCTCGACCGAGGCCACCGCCACGTCGTCGCGGGCCGAGGACGCGACGCGCAAGGTGTCGTCGGCCCGCGATTCCTCGGGCTTATCATCCCCCTTCAGGGCGAGCGTGGGAGGGCCATCGGGGCGGACGACCAGGCGCCTGGGCGTCTCGGCGCGGCTCGCCAGCCCCTGCTCGTCCCGGATCCGGACCGAGAAGCCCCCCGACTGCTCGGCGACGGCCGAGACCGAGCCGCTCCTATGGTCGGCTGCAAGCGAAGCGGGGACAGGCTCTTGAACCCGTGGCCAGTCGACCTCGAT
Source organism: Singulisphaera chitinilytica (assembly GCF_049331405.1). NCBI lineage: Bacteria > Pseudomonadati > Planctomycetota > Planctomycetia > Isosphaerales > Isosphaeraceae > Singulisphaera > Singulisphaera chitinilytica. Next base: position 414,837 of record NZ_CP186274.1, on the reverse strand, counting down.
CGCTTGCACAGGGCGGCTCGCGCTGATCTTCAGGGTGACACGGCTCCCCTCCCAGGCTTCGACCCGCGCTGGGTCTCGTGCGACGAACGCGGGGAACTTCGTATACGCCGGGGGCTCGACTTTCGCCTCGAGGCTCGCGATCCGGGGGGGCTCGACCGCCTCGATCCGATAGGTGCGGCTCTCGATCGCCCCGCCGACGACTTTGTATGCGAACGAGCCGGAGACCCTCGGGAGCGTCGTCGAGAAGGATTGGGGCTTGTCCTCTTCGAGATTCCCCGAGGCCATCGCAACGCGGTGCGTCACGCGTTGCTCGTCCGTCCACTCGACCGAGGGAGGCTCGATCTGGCCGGCCTTGCCGTAGCGATCCCGGACGCTGGCCTCGATCGCGACGTCATCCCCGAGCGCCACGGTCCGATCCCCGGGGGCGACGGTCACGACGTAGCGGCTCACGCGGGCGACATCGGCCCAGGGGGCGAGGAACCTCCGGCCGAGGCGACCGACCGTGTCGGGCCAGATGAGCGAGGGGACCACGACCAGGGCCAGCGCCGAGACGCCGAGGGCCAGGCGCCTCCCCGGCCTGCGGAGGGAGACGATGCGCCTCGGTTCGATCGCGTCGACGTGTTTCGAGGCATCCTCGGCCGTCGCGGCGATCAGCGAGGGGGAGCCGTGGCGGCCCGAGGGCTCGCCCAGCAGGCCCACGGCGCCGGTCAGGCGCTCGCCGAGTTCCGGGCAGGCCTGCTCGGCGACCGCCGCCAGCTCGAGCGGGCTCCCTCGCCTCAAGGATGGCCGCACGACCTTCGTCGCCAGGAGCCAGCCGCTCGCCCCGAGCCATCCCAGCCAGATCAGCCATCGCAGGGCCCAGGGCAAGGGCCAGGCGAAGTCGAGCGCCATCCCCATTGCGGCGATCGGCGCAAGAACCAGGGCCAGCGTCCCCAGGCCTCGCACCGCGGAGCCCGTCCGGATCCGGCGGTCGAGTGCCCCCAACGCCCGGCGGATGGACTCGGGCAAGTTCGACGACTGCGAGTCGGCCGTCCTCGTGGCTGGATTCATCGCGGTCGCTCCCCTCGGCCTCGCGCGTGCCGTCGTAAGCTTGTCTCGAGCCCCCCTCAAGCCTACGGCCGACCCGCCCGCCAGGCAATCGCGAAACGACGGCTGACGTCATCGCCCCTAGCACATCTGTCATTGACTTCACGGCCCAAGCTCACTACATTTGTCGCAGAAGAGACCTCGCAAAGATAAAGTCCCCGGGTCTTCAACGGTAAAGCAGGCCGGTTTCGATTAAATTATCGCGTTTTGATGATAATAAGATCCGACGAAACCGAACGCCGGATGGTTCGGGTCGCGGGCGACGACGCGGTTGCCCGGGCGCCCCCTCGATAATAGCGGAACGGGAAGCCTCGTCACGAGGAGCCAGGAGCCGTCCATGAGCGTGCCGACCCTGATCTGCCCTTGCGGGCAACGCCTCAAGGCCCCCGGCCTGAAACCAGGCCGGACCGGGCGATGTCCCCAGTGCGGCGGCATGCTCAAGGTCCCCGACGAGCCGAGGCCGCCGGCCCGCCCCGAGGTCGTCGAGGACGATGGCTGGGGGGACGGTCTCCCCTACGAGTTGGGCCCCTCGACCTATAACTCGACCGCAAGCCGGGCCGAGGCCGTCGCGATCGAGATGGAATCTCGAGACGCCGCCGAGGACGTCGTCAAACCGCCGAGGACGGGGAGAAAGAGGAAGGCAACCACAAGGACCACGCCGGCCCCCGCGGGCCCCTGGTGGCCTCCCGACCTCCTCTACCCGGCCAAGGGCACGGCCGAGGCCCTCGGCGTGATCGCCACGCTGAGCGTCGTGCTCTGGATCTTCACGATCCTGATCCCGGAGTATTGCGCCTCGCTCCAGCGCGACGCCGACAGCATGGGCGCGGGGCCGATGGGATACCTGATCTCGCTGGTCACGTCGTTGCCGGCGTTCCTGCTCACGCCGCTGGCCGTCTTCTACGCCTTGCAATATCTCGCCCGGGTGCTGGTCGCCCGCGCGATGGGAGATCCGGTCCCCCCTCGGTCGCCCGATCGCAACTTCGACGGCTTCCTGAGCGGCCTGGGACCCTGGCTTATCTGGTTCTTCCTCAGCGGGGCCATCGCGGCACTGCCCCTGCTCGTCTCTCGCCTCTTCTACGAGTCCGAGCCGATCCCGATAACGACCCTGGCCTCGGTCGGGCTCGTCGCCCTGCCCTATGGGCTCATGGTGCTCATGCTCTCGTTCCTGCACGACGACCAGTGGGCGGCGAAGCCCTGGGTGGTGGCCGAGATGATCGTGAAGCTCAACGTCTCATTCGCGATCCTCTGCATCTCGGTGGCGGCAGTCGCGACCCTCTCCGTCCTCCCCTTCGTTGCCGTGAAAGCCTTATATGAAAAGTCGTTCTGGGTCTACATCCCGGCCACGCTCTTCGCCTGGGGCATCGCCATCTGGGGCGCCATCGTCATCATGGGGACCGTCGGCGGGTTCTACTACAAGCACCGAGGGCAGCTCCGATGGCACCAGGAACGCCCGCGATGGGGCGTCGCCTGGAAGCTCTGAGCATTCATTGAAAACCCACAATTCACCACAATATCATGCCATAAATAAAACCAAATTAAGGCCTCATTCTCCGTCATCGCGCATCATCAAGGGGTGACTGGAACCGCCCATGACGGCTCCAGCCACCCCCTCGCATGATTTGGAATCGAACGAGTTACTTCGCGGGCTCGGACGGCTTCCAGGAGATCGACTCGATCCGCACCTCGCCCCCGGCCGCGCCCGCGGAGGCCGGGTCGAACCTCAGGCCCGTGATCGTGCCCCGGTAGTGGGGGGACGAGGAGAGGTCGACCTCGTAGGTGTGATAGGCCCCGTCCGCCTTGATCGGGAAGCTGAGGCTCCGCTCGCCCGAGAAGCCCTCCTGGCCGGCGACGCTCCAGAAGACCTCGGCGCGGTCCTGGCCGGTTCCCTGGTAGGCGGCCTTGATGAAGAGTTTGGGGGCGGATTCGGCCTTCCACCACTGCTCGGGGCCGATCATCTGCGGGTCGTTCTTGTCGAGCTTGACCTTCAACTCGCCCTTCGGCGGGAAACCGGCGTCGGACGCGTTGATGTACGTCCAGTGCTGGCGGTCGGCCTTGAATTGATAGTCGGGCCGGGGATCCTGGACCCGGTGCGCGACGGCATAGGCCCGGATCGCTTCGAGCGGGCCGACGACGAGGTCGTAGTGGTAGTCGTAGACGATGTCGTGGTCGAGGATCTCGAACCGGCTCGGTGCGATGTAGCCGGTCGGGTTGTCCTTGGGTCCCCCCTTGCCCGGCTTGTCGTGGAACCCGCCCATGAAGGCGTAGACGCCAGGGTTCACCACGCCGACGCCATGGTCCTTGTCATCAACCAGCGCGGCCCAGTTCTCGGTGGCCTTCCAGAAGGCCCAGGGGGGGCCGTCGTTCTTCACCAGGCGCAGCGGTGCGTTCGTGAACGGCTCGGTGCCGTCGTAGGTGAAGAGGCGATAGAGCTTGCCGATCGTGTAGACGGCCGGAAGTTCCTGGTTGCTCGCCGGGTACGCGGTCTTGTCGGGCCGATGGTTGTTGAGCCGGCAATGGACCCGCGCCGCGGGGCCTTCCAGCGTGATCGTGGTCTCGAACGTACACTCGCCCGGCACGTTCTTGAGGGCCCATTGCATGGGGATCGTCGTGATGTGCAGGGTCTTGCCGTCGTTGGTGAACTCCTTCACCTTGCTGGAGTTCCCGTAGACGTCCCCCGAGCCGATCGGGTTCCAAGGCCAGTTCTTCCAGCCGGGATGAGCCTGGCCGAACGGCTGAGGCCCGGCGTAATACGACTGCTGGACCTGCCGCCCCAGGTCGTGCGAGTTGATCAGGTTCTCCCCCGGCCTATCCTTGTCGTTCGCCACCGCCAAAAACGTGATCGAGCCGCCGATGTCAAGGTCGACCCCGATGCGAATCACCCCGTTATCCAGGTAGCTCATCCGTTCCGCCCGCGCCGGGGCGGCCAGCGAGCCGAGCCCCAACCACAATACCGCGCATGAGATGCACTCGAGCTTCGCCCGTTCCAGCATCAGAATCACCGCCTCTCTTCGGTTATTTGTCAGGAATGGCCTCATCTTAACTCATTCATCCTGGTCGAGGCGACGAGGCCCTGGCACCATCCGGCCTGGCGTCGTGAGGCAATGTTAGGCCGATTCTCGAGCCGGCTCCCATGAATTGTTGATGCGGACGACCCGTCACGATCGATACAAGAGTCCTGGTCGAACCCTTTCGCGCCGATACCGAGAGTCGGCGGAGAAGGGTGAGGAGGGACCGTCGACGGTCTACGTGACCCTTGGCCGAGTCTGGGAGAAGTCGTGTGATAATGCCCCCCCGATCGGCGAGGATGAGCCTCGTCGTGACAATGGCCCTCCTCGCGTTCTGCCGGCCGCCGGTAGCAAAGGGACAGACGCCCCCTGTGCCGGCGACGAACCCCGGCGTGCCTCCGTCGGCGGCGCCTGCGCAGGCGGAGTCGCTGGCGACGAACGCGGAAGTCCTCGCCGAACTCCGCCGGCTCAAGGCCCAGGTCGACACGCTCCAGCACCAACTCGACGCCGTGCAGTCCACCGTGCCTGCGGCGAATGCGGGGGCCGGGCCCCAGCAAGGGGGCGGAGGATCCCCCTTCACCACGGCCGAGAACGGGGGCGTCAGCAACGGCGTCCCGACCCGCTACCACTCGGGCGCCTTCGGCCCGGCCCAGGCGGAGAAGGCCGACGCCGACCGCTATCCCCTCAAGGGCCGGTACAAGTACAACCACGACGCGGGCGGGCCGCTCGGGGGCGGCGGCTACTTCAGCTTCAGCGACGAGAACGACGAGTTCACGCTCAACATCAGCAACCAGGTCACGCTCGACGGCACCTTCTTCGACCGCGCCAACCTCCCCACGATCGAGCAGAACTTCAACGTGCCGTTCACCCGTACGTTTTTCTACGGGAACATCACCAAGGACTGGAGCTACCAGATCGGCACGCAGGGGTTCCTCGGGACCTTCAACCTGCTCGACGCCTTCGTCGCCTGGCACATCAGCCCGAACGTCACGCTCCGAGCCGGCAAAGGGCTGGCCCCGCCCCTGTACGAGTATTACGGGTTCTCCCCCGCGCTCGAGCCGGTGATCACGAACTCCCCCCTGTTCCAGCTCGCGGGCAAGCGTCCCATCGGCCTGATGCTCACGGGCACGGCCCTCGACAACCGGGTCCAGTGGTGGTCGGGCGTGGTGAACTCGGGGACGAGCTTCTTCGGCAACCTGAACCGCAACGTCGAGTACAACGGGGCCATCGACATCACCCCCTTCCGCGGCGACGCCTGGAAGGGCTCCAAGCTTGAGGGCTTCGGCGGCGGCGTCAGCGTCTCGGCCGGCGAGCAGAGATACGCACTGAACCAGTCGAGCATCGCCTTCACGAACAACGGCGAGGCGACCACGAACCCGAGCTTCGTGTCGGTCGTCGGGCTCCCCTTCTACGTCTACAACTCGAACGTCCGGGCCGACGGCCTGCGGTCGAGGGTCGCGCCCCACGTCTACTGGTTCGGCCGGTTCAGCGTCCTGGCCGAGTTGATGAACTTCAGCCGGGAGCTGACCGACGGCACGACGAGCGGGCGCTCGACGCAGTTGGCCTATTACATCAACGCATCATACTGGCTCACGGGCGAGCGGGACTTCGTCGGCAACGGCTTCCAGGGCTATTCGACGATCGAGCCCTTGCGGCCGTTCATCCCGAGCCGGGGGCAGTACGGGCCGGGGGCCTGGCAGGTCGCCTCGCAATGGTCCCAGTTCGACGCCGGCCAGAACGACATCAGGCGCGGACTCGCCGACGCGACCCGGTCGGCCGACCGCATGGACAGCTTCATGGTCGGCCTCAACTGGTGGCCGAACAAGTATACACGTCTCAGCTTCGATTATGTCTGGACCCATTTCAGCAGGCCGATCCCGATCGTACCCCCCAACTCGATCGACGGGTACAATACCTTCTGGCTGCGGTTCGCCATGTTCCTTTGACGATCGGCCGGGTCGAGTCGCCAGTCGCCCTGCGGCCTGCGTGATCGAGCCTCGATGAAGGATCCTGGGAGTCCACCCGTGGATGAGCTGACGACGCAAGCGATGGGCAAGATGCCGGGGAAGTACCCGCCGCCCCGCCATAATGTCCTGGTCCTGTCCTGCATGGACCTGCGGCTGATCGACGAGTTAGCCGCGTTCATGGATCGCGACAACCTCACCAACCGATATGACCACCTCGTCATCGCCGGGGCAGCCTTGGGCGTGACCCATCACACGAAGCGGAACTGGAAGAAGACCTTCTTCGAGCACCTCGCCATCGCACTGGAACTCCACGAGCCGCATGACGTTTACATCATCGAGCACCGGAACTGCGGCGCCTATCGCAAGATCCTGGGCCTCGACTTCGACGACCACCAGTTGGATGAAGAGAAGGTCGAGCACGGCAGGTGGGCGACCAAACTCAGGCGGGAAATCGAGGCATGGTGGCCAACCCACGCGCCGAAGAAGGACGGCAAACCGCTCCCGCTGCACGTCCACGGCTTCTTGATGGACCTACGGGGTGACATCGAACTGCTCGACCTGTCATACGGCAAGGCCCCTTCGCCCCGGAAGTCACGCAAGCCGAAACCCGAGAGCCAAGGCTGAACGCCGACGGGCCGACTTTTCAGTCCTCGGGCCCTCAATCCGCGGGGCGTCAGGCGACGGTCGGCGTCGGAAAAGGGGGCTTCCGGTCCACCCTGATTCCTTCCAGGTACACCTTGAGGGCGTCGAGCTCGAGGGGTTTCTGAAAGTGTCGGTCGAAGGGGGACGGCGAGGGCAGCATCTCCTCGCCGTGACCGGAGACGGCGACGATCGTGCAGCCGGCGAGTTCCGGCCGTTTGCGCATCTCGGAGGCCACCTCCAGCCCGCTCATGACGGGCAATGAGAGGTCGAGGAGCACGACGTCCGGCGCGGATTCCAGGGCCTTCGCGAGGGCCGTCGGCCCGTCGAACTCGATGCTGACCTGATAGCCTTCGCGCTTCATGAGCATCCGGAGCATCCGGGCGGAATCGGCGCAGTCGTCCACCACCAGGATGCGGAGCGTTGCATCGTTCATGGGTGCCTTACGCGGTGTTCCTGGCTACCGTCGTCCAGTCCGTCCCGCCAGGCTCGCCACGACAGCCGTCAACTCGGATGGGTCCACGGGCTTGGCGATGTGGGATTGGAAGCCGGCGATCATCGCCCGCTTGCGGTCTTCTGCCCGAGCGAAGGCGGTGAGGGCGATCGCCGGCACCTCTTTGGCCGACATCGTCTCCCGGACCTTCGCGATGAAATCATAACCGTCCTCATCGGGCATGCCAATATCGCTGACGATCACGTCGGCGCCGAAGCTCCGCAGTTGCTCAAGCCCCTCGACGGCCGAGCCGGCCGTGATGACTTCGGCGTTGCACTCGACCAGGACGCGCCTGAGCATCTGGCGGGCGTCCTGCTCGTCGTCGACCACCAGGATCTTCAGGCCCTCGAGCGCGCCCCCCTGGCAGAAGTCCTCCTCGAGCGGATCTCCCTTCGGCCTCGGGGGCGGCTCGGCACGATCGGGTTGGACGACCGCGATCGGAAGCATGACGGTGAAGGTCGAGCCGTGCCCTTCGCCGGGGCTCTTGGCCCGGATCTCGCCGCCGTGCATCTCGACGAGGTGCTTGACGATCGACAGGCCGATCCCGAGGCCCCCGTGGCGCCTGGTGATCGACGAGTCGGCCTGGCGGAAGCGGTCGAAGACGTGGGGCAGGAACTGGGGGCTGATCCCCATCCCCGAGTCGACCACGCTGATCTCGATGTGCGAGTTCACCCGCTCGAGGAGGAGCAGGACCTTGCCCCCCCTGGGCGTGAACTTCACGGCGTTCGCCAGGAGGTTCCAGACGACCTGCTGGAGCCTGGCGAAGTCCCCCTTGACCGGCCCGACGAGCGAGTCGAGCGTCTTGTGCAGGCGGATTTCCCTGGCGGCCGCGGCAGGGCCGACCGCCGCCATCGCGGCCTCGATGACGTCGGCGATGTTGAGATCCTGGACGTCGAGCCGGAGGTTCCCCGTCGTGATCCTCGAGATGTCGAGCAGGTCCTCGATGAGCTGCGACTGGGCGTGGCCGTTGCGCTCGATGACCTCGAGCCCTTCCTCGAGGTCCTCGGGGGCGGCCTTGCCCATGCGGAGGATCTTGGCCCAGCCGACGATGGCGTTCAGCGGGGTGCGGAGTTCGTGGCTGAGGGTGGCCAGGAATTGATCCTTGGTGCGGTTGGCCTCCTCGGCCTCGGCCCTGGCGGCCTGGGCCGACTCCTCGGCGACCTTGCGCTCGGTGATGTCGATCGCGACGCCGGAGAAGCGCACCGGCTTACCCTCGCGGTCGAGCCGCGTGCGGCCTCGGGAGACCACCCAGCGGACGGTCCCATCCGGACGGATGATCCGATATTCCTCCGCGAACGGGCTGCCGAGTTGGATCGTCCGCTCGATCGAGGGGATGATGCGTTTCAGATCCTCGGGGTGGATCGTCTTCGTGAACAGCTCCAGCGTGGCCCCCTTCGCCGCCAGCTCCGGGTCGACCTGGTAGATCCTGGCGAATCGTTCGTCGGCCACGAGCAGGTTGGTCACAAGGTCCCAATCCCAGGTGCCCGCGAACTCCGACGCCTCGAGCGACATCGCGATGCGATCCCTCGACCGCCGCAGCTCGACCTCGATCCGCCTCCGCTCGGTGACGTCGTTGAAGAGCACGGCGACCTTGTGCGACCCCTCGCCCCCAAGGCGGAACGCGTAGACCTCGAACCAACGGTCCCCAAGGGCCTTCGCCTCGTTGACGTAACGCACCGGCTCCCCGGTCCTGACGACCCTGCCATAAATCTCGAACCAGTGGGCGTCCATGCCGGGGGCCACCTCGCGGGTCGTGCGCCCGGCGGCGTCCCGAAGGCCGGTGTGGCTTTCGAAGGCCGGGTTCATCTCCAGGTATCGCCAGTCGAACGGCTCGCCATCGTCGTCGAACAGGACCTCGATGACGCAGAATCCCTCGTCGATCGATTCGAAGAGGGTGCGATACTTCTCCTCGCTGGCGAGCAGGGCAGCCTCGGCCGCCACGCGGTCGGTCACGTCGACCAGGGCGAGCACCCCCGCCATGAGCTTGTCGGAGGAATCGCGGACCGCTGCGCCACTGACGAGCACCTGGCGACGGCCGCCCCCGTTGAACCGCTCGATCTCGACGAGTTCCCCCGAGACCGCCTCGCCGCTCGTCAGGATCCGGGCGAGTGCCCACTCCTCCGCCTCGATCCGACGCCCGGAGTCGGGCCAGTAGCCGACCCAGGAGGCGTATTCGGCGATGCTGTTGATCGGCGGGGGGTTACCCCACAGCTCCACGTTCGCCCGGTTCATGCGCACGAGCCTGCCGTCCGGTTCGGCGACCACCAGGCCGACCGGCAGGGCGTTGAACACGGCGTCGAGCAGGCGACGGTCGGACTCGAAGCGGGAGGAATCCTCGAGGCTTTCGAGGATCTGTCGCAGACGCCCCTCCGACTCGCTCAACCGACGCTCGGCCAGGACCTTCTCGGTGACGTCCTCGATGGCGAGCAGGACCAACGCCTCGGAGCCGTCCCCCTCACCGACCTTACGCGCATTGCCCCGCAATGCCCGGAACTCGGCCGATTCGAATTCGCGATCCACCTCGAAGTCGGCGATGGTGCTCTTGCCCGAGAGGATCTCTTCCGTCGCCCTGCGCAACTCGGGGAAATCCCAAGGCCCGCCGCCCAGTTCGAAGATCGGGCTCCCCTCGATGGCCGCCCGGCCCACCGCGTAGGTCTCGCGGAAGGACCGGTTCGCGTATCGGATTCGAAGCTCGCCATCGAGGACGAGGATCGACTCGCGGACCGCGTCGGCCAGCCCTTCGAACATCTCGCGCGACGCAGGCGGGGGCACCTTCGAAGCCTCGTCCGGATTGTCGAGCGATTGCGGATTCATCGGGTAGTCGTCGCAGAGTGACGGCGATGGTAGCCAACGCGCGGAGGTCGATCGCCCACTCCACGATCGGGGCTCGGCCCCGATGCGCGAGAGCGTATCCCTCCGGCGGAACACGACGATGCTGCCCGTTGTCGGCGCGGCCCTTGACCACGGTTTCAAGGGGATCGCGCAGCTTCCGAGGCGTCTGCCTTGAATTCCAGTAGCAAATGGCATGCGCAACAGGCTCATACGCGAATATTGAGCCCGACGGCAACGGGCGGAGAAGGGCGAGAAGCACTCGTGGCCTTGTCCTGATTGACGGCAAACGGCCTCGGCCTTGTCGACGACCCTGCCTCAAAGACCGAGGATCGCGCCCCGACCGCGGCGTTTCTCCACGATGATCTCGTGCGTAGAATGTGGCTGACGTCCGAGGGAGGCGAGGGCCGCCGCGTCCCCTTTCCTCGGAGGGCTGAGCCTCGAATCCATCAACGGGAGACTTCCGCATGAAGACGAACGGATCGGCGATCTGGCATGGCGGGATCAAGGACGGCAAGGGGGCCATCTCGACGCACAGCGGCGCCCTCAAGGAATACCCGTACGGGTTCTCGAGCCGCTTCGAGGGCAAGCCGGGGACCAACCCCGAGGAGCTCATCGGCGCCGCGCACGCCGGCTGCTTCACGATGGCCCTCTCCCTGATCCTGGGCGAGGCCGGCCTCACCGCCGAGGAGATGCAGACCACCGCCGACGTGACCCTCGACAAGGTGGACGACGGCTTCGCCATCACCTCGGTGCATCTCACCCTCAAGGCCAAGATCCCCGGCGCCGACCAGGCGAAATTCGAAGAGCTCGCCGGCAAGGCCAAGGCCGGCTGCCCCGTCTCCAAGCTCCTGAACACCAAGATCACCCTGGACGCGACCCTCGAGTCGTGATCCTGGGATGGGTCGCCGAAACGCGAAACGCCGCCCGAAAGACTTGCGTCTTCGGGCGGCGTTTCGTGTTGATTGGGCGAGGGGAGAGAAAGCCCTCTCGAAGGTCGCATCAACTTCCGCGGTTCCGCTCTTTCAAGGAATTCAATTCCTCCAGCACATGATCGATCTTCGATTCCAGGGTCTGCAACCGGCGTTCCAGCGCCCCGCCCTGGGTATCGACCGCGCGTTCGACGACTTCGGGCGAAGTTGGGACGGTGACCGAGCCACCGCTTGCTTGTTTCACCATAACCTCAAGCAAGTGAATCTCGGCGAGAGTCGTATTGAGCTTCGCCTCCGCCACCTTGACTTCGGCCTCGGCCTTCTTGAACTCGTCCGCAGAGACCGTGCCTTGAATCCTCTGGTTGAGGCGTACGCTGGTGGCAAGGACTGAAAGGACCAACTCTTTTTCGGCCTTCCCGCGATCGAGCTCGGCTTTTTTCTTCGCAAGCTCGGCCTTGAGATGCTCTATAATGGCATTGGGCTTGGACGATTCCGAGGCTTGCTCACTCTTCGATTCAAGAACCGCATCGTTGCGAGCCTTCGAGCCCTCTTGTACATCCCCGGCTCCCGAACCCGAGCCATAGACGGCTGATCCGACTAGGGCGCCCGCCAGCGCGATCGCGCCAACGCCGCAGAGAAGTTTGGACATAAACATAGCCTTCAGGACTCCTTCGGCAAGGGATACGGCCGACGTCACGGCCATCGCGGTTGTTCCGCAGAGGTAGCAAACGGCCTCGCGTATTGTGGTCTCCACCAAGAGATGCGGGACGGCCGCCTCCACCTCCGAGGTCGCGAGGGTCAGCGCAGTGAAGCTCGCGGCGGGGGACCACCCCCGGCGCACGAGCCGATCGCGAAGCTGGCCCCGACCTCGGGCGAGCCGGCTCTTGATCGTCCCAACGGGGCATCCCAACTGCCGCGCGGCCTGCTCGTGGGTGAAGCCGTCGAGGTCGCACAGGACGATCGGCGTTCGGAACCGAGCCGGCAGGCGCAACAGTTCCTCGTCCACCAGGGCGCGGATCTCTTCGAGCTCCGATGACGGGTCGTGCGGGGCCGGGAGCGTCGCGATCGATTCTCCCGAACCTCGGCGGGCGGCGGTCGACTTGGCACGGCGCGCCACGCGACAGCTCACGCCGTAGAGCCAGCGCCCGAGCGAATCGGACACGCGGACGGACTCGGCCTTGCGGACGAGGATCAGGAACGTGGCCTGGAAGGCGTCCTCAGCGTCATGGCTGTCCCCGAGGATACGCCGGCAGACGCCCAGCACCATCCGCCCGTGGCGATCCATCAGGGTGCGGAACGCCGCATCCGATCCTCCATCGTCTCGCGACGTAAACCGCTCGAGGAGCTGTCGATCCGTCAGCCCGCCCAGCGATCCGCCCTCGAGGAGCGCGTGGAGATTCCCTCGAATCGCCCCCTGTCCTCTCGCTTGCATAGACCATTCTCGCTCGTGCTTCAGGCCTGACACATCCCTACCATGCACAAATTACAGCCGCGCGTTCCCGTTTTCCGAAAAAATGATTCGTCGGTTCGTTCCGTCCGTCTCCCCTGCCCGACACTCGCGAAAGCGTCCCGGCATAAGATAACGCCTTGAGCGGGAGGGGGTTTGGGGTTACGATCGTCGTCGAACTGGGCGCACCATCCCAAACCAAGACCAAAGGTCCCCGGCGATGTTCCGAGTCACGGCGGGTTCGCGGAGTCCCGGCCAAGGCGATGGGCCCTCGCGTCGGGAGATCCTGCGGCTGGGAGGGTTGGGGATGCTCGGGCTCGGGCTGCCGACCCTGCTCAAGGCCGAGACGGTCGCCGGGCAGAAGACCAGGGTCAAGTCGGTGATCCTCTTCTTCCTCGAAGGGGGCCCGGCACACCAGGACCTCTGGGATATGAAGCCCGACGCCCCCGAGGGGGTCCGCGGCGAGTTCAAGCCGATCGAGACGACCATGCCGGGCCTGCACTTCTGCGAGCACCTGCCGATGCTCGCGAAGCAGGCGCATCACTTCTGCCTGGTCCGCTCGGTGCATCACACCATCGGCGACCACAACGCGGGGGCCTACTTCACGCTCACCGGCCGCGAGCCGATCGCCTCGGGCCGATTGATCACGTCACCGTCGCCCGACGACTTCCCCCCCTTCGGCGCCGTGCTGGCGAAGCTGCGGCCCTCGGGGAATGCCCTGCCCGACTTCATCCAGACGCCCGACTGGATGAGCAACAACGGCGCGTTCCTGCCGGGCCAGGCGGCCGGGTTCCTCGGGGCGGCGGCCGACCCGTTCTTGACGGGGGACCCGAGCCTGCCGGGGTACAAGGTCCCCGGGCTCGAACTGCCGGTCGGCCTGTCTGCGGAGCGGCTCGACCGCAGGCGGGCGCTGCTCGATGCGGTCGGGCGAGGGCTGGAGCCGACCGAGGCCGTCGACCGGCTCGATGCGCACTATCGCAAGGCGTATTCGCTCGTCACCAGCCCCGAGGCGAAGCGGGCGTTCGACCTCTCGGAGGAGCCGCAGGCGGTCCGCGAGCGGTACGGGCTCGACCCGGATAATGACCGCAAGCTCGAGGCCCGGCAGTTCGGCGGCTTGCCGCACCTGGGGCAATGCCTGCTGCTGACCCGCCGGCTGATCGAGGCGGGCGTGCGGCTCGTCACCGTTTGCACCGGGGCCCGATACGACCAGAGCTGGGACACGCACCGGCAGCACTTCCCCCTCCTGAAGCGGTCGATCCTGCCGATGTTCGACCGCGCCTTCTCCGCGCTTCTCGCCGACATGCACGACCGCGGCCTGCTCGACGAGACCCTGATCGTGGCCATCGGCGAGTTCGGCCGGACCCCGAAGGTCGGGCAGATCACCTCGGGCGCCGGGGCGGACAAGGGGGGTCGCGATCACTGGCCCCACTGCTACACCGCCCTCTTCGCGGGCGCCGGCGTACCGGCCGGCTCCATCTTCGGCGCCAGCGACTCATTCGCCGCCTACCCCTCCCGCGATCCCGTCACGCCCCAGGATATCGCCGCCACCATCTATCAGATCCTCGGCCTCCCGCCCGAGACCACCATCCAGGACTCCCTCGGCCGGCCCTACGCCCTGAGCCTCGGCACACCCATCCGGCAGATCATCGCCTGATCGACCCCGGAACTCGCCCCGACCCAACGGCACTCCATCTTTGAGGTCGGGTAACGAGGCCCTACGCCTCGCACAAGCAGGTTTCCTCGCCGAAGGTCGGGCCGCGTCCCGCCTCGGGCGTTTGTGCGCCCCGGCGGATCGGCCTACCTCGTCGAGGAGCGAACGGGAAGGAGTCGGGACATGGCGAAATCAGGAGCTCGGGAATACGTCTGGCTGCAATGCACCGAGACCGGCGAGTTGAACTACCGGATCTCCGTCAACACGCGAGGCGGCATCTCCGAAGGGGTACGCGACGGGCTCAAGAAGTACTGCCCGAAGCTCCGCAAGCACACCCTGCACAAGATCAAACGCAAATGAGCCGGGCGTAAATCGGCTCCCCCTCTCTTCAAGCAACCCCACGCGACAAACCCCGGGAAACGACCGCGAATGACCGTCAACCGATCGCGACGCACCCTGCTGGCCCACGGTGCCATGGCCCTGCTTGGCACCTCCTACGTGATGAGCGCCCAGCACGAGCACCACGCGGAAGCCTCCTATACGCTCCCTCCGCTGCCCTACGCATTCGATGTCCTCGAACCGCACATCGACGCCAGGACGATGGAGATCCATCACGGCAAGCACCACCAGGCTTACGTCACGAATCTGAACAAGGCCCTGGAGTCGCTCAAGGGGCATCGCCACGTCCCGATCGAGGAACTCCTCAAAAACCTCGCGAGCTTGCCCGAGTCGATCCGGGCGACCGTGCGGAACAACGTCGGCGGCCACTACAACCACTCGCTTTTCTGGTCGGTGATGAAGCCGGGCGGAGGCAGTTCGCCGAAGGGGAGCCTGGCGACGGCGATCGATAAGGATTTCGGCGGGTTTTCTGCCCTCAAGGAGGGCTTCTCCAAGGCGGCCGCGACCCGATTCGGCTCGGGGTGGGCCTGGCTCATCAAAGAAAAGGGCGGGAAGCTCGCCGTCACCTCGACCCCGAACCAGGACAACCCGCTGATGGATGGCTCCGGGATCCCCCTGCTGGGCCTCGACGTCTGGGAGCATGCCTACTACCTCAAGTACCAGGACCGACGTCCCGACTACGTCTCGGCCTGGTGGAACGTGGTGAACTGGGGCGAGGTCGAGCACCGCTTCCAGGGCCATCGCCACGCCTGACAGCTCTATTCCACAACACGCATTTCCATCGATTGATCCACACAGAAACACAGCACCACTTGCAGGTCACACCTGCAAGCGGGAGGGGGATGGTCCATGTCCGATCGGCTGCCGGTGACGGTCCTGTCCGGATTCCTCGGCGCGGGGAAGACGACGCTGCTGAACCACATCCTGCACAATCGCGAGGGGCGCAAGGTCGCGGTGATCGTCAACGACATGAGCGAGGTCAACATCGACGCCCGGCTCGTCCGCGAGGGGAGCGCCCTCAACCGGGTCGACGAGAAGCTCGTGGAGATGACCAACGGCTGCATCTGCTGCACTCTCCGCGAGGACCTGCTCGTCGAAGTAGGCCGGCTCGCCCATGAAGGCCGGTTCGACTACCTGCTGATCGAGTCGACGGGGATCTCGGAACCCTTGCCGGTGGCCGAGACGTTCACGTTCGAGGGGGACGACGGAAAGTCGCTCGGCGACGTCGCCAGGCTCGACACGATGGTCACCGTGGTCGATGCCGAGAGCTTCCTCCGCGAATACGTCGCCTCGGAGGCACTCCGCAATCGAGGCCTCGCGCTGGGAGAGGAGGACGACCGAACGGTGGTCGACCTCCTGACCGATCAGGTCGAGTTCTGCGACGTCCTGGTCATCAACAAGGTCGACCGGGTCGACGCCGATGATCTGGCGAGGCTCGAAGGGCTCCTGCGACAGTTGAATCCCTCGGCCAAGCTGGTCCACGCGGAGTTCGGGCGAGTCCCGCTCGACCTCGTCCTGAACACGGGGCGGTTCGACATGGCGAAGACGGCCGAGGCGCCGGGCTGGCTGCGCGAGCTTCGCGGCGAGCATACACCGGAGTCGGAGGAATACGGGATCTCGAGCTTCGTCTATCGCGACCGCCGCCCCTTCCACCCCGAACGCCTCTTCGAATTCCTCCGCCAGGATTGGCAAGGCGTGCTGCGGGCCAAGGGATTCTTCTGGCTGGCGACGCGCCCCGAGTTCCTCGCCATGTATTCCCAGGCCGGGGGCGCGAGCCGGATCGAGCCCGTCGGCTACTGGCTGGCGGCCACCCCCAAATCGGAATGGCCCGAGGACCCCGCCGAGATCCGCGACATCCTAAGGGACTGGGATCCTCGCTACGGCGATCGGAACCAGGAACTCGTCTTCATCGGCATCGGCATGGATCGCCAGGCGCTCGTCTCGGCGCTCGACGCCTGCCTGCTGACGGACGAGGAGCTGAGTCTCGGCGAGGGCCACTGGGAGAGCCTGGCTGACCCCTTCTCCCCCTGGGCCGACGAGGATGATGAGGACATCTCCGAGTCCCTCGCCCCTCGCGACGCACCGCACGCGCATTGCGAACCCTGAGCGAGACGAATCGGGGGCCGGGCGGCGGACGATGGAATTGTTGAACGATCCCGACTATGATGCGCGGGATCGATACCTGCCTTGCGCGATGCTGCGACGACGGGACGCCTGCCGCCCGGCATCGTTGAGGATGGTGCTTGTCCCGCCGACCGCTCCCCCACCGGAGTCTCGCCATGCGACCTTCCTCCTTGAAGCCTTCGCACGCGATGCCTCGCCACCCGAGCTTCACGCGACGATTCGCACTCCAGGCCGGGGGCGTGAGCCTGCTGGGGCTGGGGACCTGCCACCTCAACGCCCTGCGCGCGGCCAACGCCGCCGAGGCCCCCTTGCCGGGCCAAGGGCGGGCGCAATCGGTGATCTACATCTTCCTCTCCGGCGGGCTCGCCCAGCACGAGAGCTTCGACCCCAAGCCCGACGCCCCCGAGGAAATTCGGGGTGAGTTCAAGCCGATCGCCACCGCCACGCCGGGGCTCTCCATCTGCGAGCATTTACCCATGCTCGCCCAGCGCAGCCAGCTCTGGTCCGTGGTCCGGTCGCTCACCCACCCCTCGAACGACCACTCGGCGGGCCATCACATCATGCTGACCGGCCGGTCGGACCTGCCTCCGGGGTTCGACCCGAACCAGCCGAGGCCGAACGACTGGCCGTCCATCGCCGCCGTGGCGGGCGCGGTGGCGACCTCGGGCAACAATCTGCCCCCGGCCGTGGTGCTGCCCGAGCAGCTCGTGCATAACACGGGGCGGATCATCCCCGGCCAGTTCGCGGGCCTGATGGGCTCGCACCGGGACCCCTGGTTCATCGAGGCCTCCCCGTTCGACCCGGGGGCCTATGGGGCCTACCCCGCCTACGAGTTCGACCATCAGGATCGGGTCCGGCCCGCGAAGACGAAGGCCTTCAGCGTCCCCGACCTGACCCTGCCCGAAGGGTTCGGCAAGAGCCGGCTGGTCGATCGCCTGGCCCTGCTCCGGCACCTCGACCGCCAGCGGGCCGACCTCGAGCGTTCGGCCGAGGCCGGGCGGCTCGACGGCTATCGCCAGGCGGCGGTCTCGCTTCTCACCGACGGCCGGGCCCGGCAGGCTTTTGACGTGAACGGGGCCGACGCCAAGGTGACCGAACGCTACGGCCGCAATGCCTTCGGCTGGTCGCTGCTGATGGCCAGGCGCCTGGTGGAGGCCGGGGTCCGGCTCGTGCAGGTGAACCTCGGCAACAACGAGACCTGGGACACGCACGGCAACGCCTTCCCGCACCTCAAGAACTCCCTCCTGCCGCCGATGGACCGGGCCGTCTCCGCGCTCCTCGACGACCTGCACGAGAGCGGCATGCTCGACTCGACGCTCGTCGTCATGGCGGGGGAGTTCGGCCGCACGCCCCGGATCTCGCTCCTCCCCTCGGCGTACAAGCTCCCCGGGCGCGACCATTGGGGCCATGCGCAGTCGGTCCTCTTCGCCGGCGGCGGCGTGCAAGGGGGTCGCGTGATCGGCTCGACGGACCGCATCGGCGGCCACCCGACGACCGAGCCGCAGACCCCGGAGGGCATGGCCGCGACCATCTACCGGTCCCTGGGCATCCCCGCCGTGGCCGCCTGGCAGGACGACGTCGACCGCCCCCATCAGGTGTATCAAGGGGACCCCATCGCCGGCCTGCTCTGACGCCCCTCACCCCGACGACGCGAAGGCTCGACGGACCTACGCCGATTTTTTTGGTCGTCCTGTCCGGTCCTCGCGTCGAGCCGGATAACCCTGGAGAACAAGCCGGACGTCGGACCCGGGGAGTCTTACTCGGGGGGGTTGAGACCATGTCGGACAAGATGACGGGGAGACAGTTCCGGAGGATGTTCCTGCGAGTGCTGCCGCTCTCGCTGGTATCGGCCATCGTGTTCATCACGCTGGCCAAGTTCCTCGGGATGTCGGGGGGTGCCGGCGCCGCGGCGGCCGGGGCCGTGACCGGCGTCCTCGCGACCCGGCTCAATGACAACCGGGCAAGCTGACCGCGAATCGGTCGACGAATCCAGATAAGGCGCGAAGATGCCGGCCTCCGCTGCGAGACGTCGCATGCGAGGGCCGGCATCTTCGTTTCGAACGGCGAGGTCCACACCGACCCGGGATGTCGTCACGCCCGCAGGCGTTGGACGATCGGTCGGGCCAATTTTTCCGACGCGACGTCCGGTCGGGCGTTCGTTCCGGATAGATCTCGCGGAGGGGACGTGACGACTCGAAGCCGATCCCCAGACGCCAACACCCTACCGAACAAGGAGTCCTCCGATGAAAAACCTGATGCACTTTTTCGCGGTCTACTTCGTCTTCAGGCTGATCGCCGTCCCGATGTTCCGCTATTACCACGTGACGCCGGGCACGAGGCTGATCGTCTTCCTGCTCCTGGCCGCCGTCGGCCTCATCTCCTCGTATTCCCTCCGAGAGCGTGAGCCCGTCGTCTGATCCCGGCCCCTTCGAAGGGGCCTTGTCGGGCCCTGTCACCAGGGCTTGAACGACGAGGCCCGCGAAAATTCGCGGGCCCCGAACATCAACTCATGTTTTTCAGTCAAGATTCGATCATTTCTTCAGATCTTCCTTCGCCGCCTTGACGAAGGCCTCGTGGATCTTGCCGCCGTCGACGCCGGGCGGGAAGCCGGCGTGCTGGAGCATCAACACGGTGACGATGTGGCTGTCGGGCTCGATGCTCATGCTCGTGGCATAGGCACCGCCGTGGCCGCAGGTGCCGACGATCACCGGGCCGGAGTCCCCCTTGGATTTGCGGCTGGTCGACCACCCGAGGCCGTAGCCCCCTTCCCCATGGCCGTGGTTGATCAGGCTGCCCGTCTGCGTCGAGGTCATCTGCCGGACGGCCGACTCCGACACGTAGCGATGGCCGTCGAGGGTGCCGCCGTTGGCGATCATCCGGCAGAACGTGGCGACGTCTGCGGCGGTCGAGAAGAGGCCCCCCGCCGGGTACGGATGCCGCTTGCGGTTGGTGAGCGGGTAGCTCAGCTGCGTGATCGGGACCTCGTCGAGGCCGTTGTGCTCGGCGTTCGGCTTGTACGACTTCGCCAGCCGGCTCAATTGCTCCTCGTTCGGCCAGAAGGTCGTGTCCTTCATCGCGAGCGGCCCGAACAGGCGCTCCTGCATGAACTCCTCATAAGGCTTGCCGCCGACGACCTCGATGATCCGGCCGGCGGTGTTGATGCCGGGGTTGCAGTATTCGTACTTGCTGCCCGGTTCGAAGTGGAGCGGGGAGAGGCCGTAGCTGATCGACGCGTCGCGGAGCGGGATCGAGTCGAGTTCGCGTTCCAGCGGCGAGCGTGCGACCAGGCCGCTCGTGTGCGAGAGGATCTCGCGCACGGTGATCGGGTGGCCCGGCTTCTTGAGGACGAGTCGATCCTCAGTCTTCTCGGCCACGAGCATCTGCCCGTGGAACTCGGGCAGGTACTTCGCGACCGGGTCGTCAAGGTGGACCTTCCCTTCGTCCACCAGCATCATCAGGCCGGTGGAGGTCATCGGCTTCGACATCGACGCGATCCAGAAGAGGGCGTCGGCCTTCATCGGCGTCTTCTTGGCGACGTCGGAAAAGCCGACGACCTCGACGCTCAAAACCTTATCCGGGGCCGCCACCAGCGCGACGGCGCCCGCCAGGGCGTGGCGATCGACGAACGGCTGGAGGGCCTCCGCGACGCGAGGCTCGGCCGCATGCGCAGCCGCCAGGTTCAGGACGACGAAGGCGGCGAGCAGGACCGGCGCGAGGCGCAAGGCGATCGGTACGGGTGTCATCCGCATGGCAATCCAATGGGGTTCGGGCCTGGTCATTTCGCATCGGTTCGATGCCACGGCACGAGGGAGGGTCTCGTCAGAGAGCGTACACGTCAAGAGGCGTGCCCGCAATCGCCCGCATCCCCGTTTCGATCCTGCTAAAAGGCCGGTGCAACGGATCGCGCGGATCAGTGGCGCTGATAGCCGAGGACGGCGGCCCCCAGCGCCACGACGATGCAGGCGGCCAGGCGTCGGCTCCCGAGGCGCTCCCCAAGGAAGAGCCAGCCGATGACGGCGGCGAAGACGACGCTGGTCTCGCGCAGGGCCGAGACCTCCCCCATCGGGCTGATGCTCGCCGCCCAGATCACGACCGCATAGGCCACCATCGAAATGAGGCCACCGAGCCCCGCGCGGAGTGCCTCGGCGTCGACACGAAGGCTCGGGAGCCCATCCCGATGCATCAACATGAAGGCGAACATCAGCACGCCATAGACCAGGAAGAGCCAGGCGGCATACGACCTGGAATCGCCCGAGAGCCTGGCGCCGAGGCCGTCGACCACCGTGTAAGCCGCGATCGCGACCCCTGTTAGAAGCGCGGGTATGAGGGCACGGGCCGAAAGATGCGCCCGGCTCTCGCGGGCCAAGGCGAGGATCCCGAGCGAGATGAGACCCACACCCGCGAGCGCCGAGGCATCGAGCCGCTCGCCGGCCACCAGCGACGCCCCCAATGTCACGAGCATCGGCGAGGAACCTCGCGCGATCGGGTAAGCCACGCCGAGGTCGCTATCCCTGTACGAGGCCACCAGCAGGACGTTGTACGCGACATGCACGCAGGCCGAGGCGAGGATGTAGAACCAGCTCGACGACCGCGGCCAAGGCAAGGCCAGGATCAGCGGTATGGAGGCGATGCCCGAGGTCAGCACCATGATCGTCGCCAATCGGAGCCGATCCCCTCCCCCCTTCAAGAGCCCGTTCCAGGCGGCATGCAGGACGGCCGAGAACAAGACGAGGCCGACGACCCATGCACTCATGAAATCCAGAGCGACACGTTGCGCATCACTTCCTTTATCATCTCCAACTTCCGATCCGAACGAAGATCGCGACGTCCGGGGCCGCGAAATATCCCCAGGAAACCGTCTCTTAACCCTTTACCATTCCAAGCTTAACAGGAATTTCTCTGGACCGCGACCTCTGTGCATGGGCATGCTCCACCATTCCTGCGCCATCGAGCGCGACCGAAACGCACTCCCGGATGGGCGCCAGACCCTTTCGAGCGAGTGAGGACACCGGGAGCCGGAGCGACGTGACCATGAACCGAATCTCGTTCAAGAATCTAGCCTTATGCGCCTCTTTATGCTTGATGGCGGGGACGGCGCATGCCGCCGACCTCGTCTCCCTCTCGCCGGAGACCTGGGAGCGCTTCGCCCCGCAGGGCAAGGAGGCCGACGCGATCTACGGCGACTTCACCCTGGCGAATGACCAGATCATCGCCGTGATCGCCCACCCGCGTCGCAAACGGAACGCGAACATGACGGTCCGCGAGGTCGGCGGTTGCATCATCGACCTGACCCGCCGCGACCGCCAGAGCGACCAGCTCTCGGCCTACTACCCGGGCGCCCAGGCCCGCGAGCTGAAGTTCGGCGGCATCGACGTCCAGGCCCCGTCGATCTACGAGATCTCGGAGCTGGAGCGGACGTTCGTCAAGGCCCGCAAGATCACGATGAAGTTCGTCGCCCAGCCCCGCGAGAAGACGCCCGACGTCGCCGTCTCGTACACCCTCGAGGATGGCCTGCCCTACGTCCTCGTCACGACCGACTTCTCCAACCACAGCAACGAGACGGTCAGCACGGACCTGATCGACTCCCTCCGCGCCGATAACTCGTTCGAGAAGGCCCCCGAGGCCTACGCCGACCTCTACTGGGCCTACGACAAGGCCTTCGGCCAGGCCTACGGCTGGCTCGCCGAGAAGCACCAGATCATCGGCTCGGGGGGCCGTCAGCTCCTCCTGAAGTATCGCAACCACGAGGGCAAGCTGCGGATCACCCTCGCCCCCGGCGAGACGTATCGCCTGGCCCGCAAGCTCGCCCCCGGCGCCAACCTCTTCGACGTCCAGCGCTTCGTCGAGCAGGGGACCGACAAGGCCCCCCGCCCCATCCGCCTGACCGTCAAGGACACCGCAGGCCAGCCGGTCGTCGCGGCCGACGTCGCCCTCGAAACCGACGGCAAGAAGACGGCCTGGGGTCGGACCGACGAGAAGGGGACGATCGAGATTGCCCCGCCGAAGGCCGCCGGCATCCTAAAGGTCACGTCGGCCCCGCACGGCTCCAAGTCGCTCGAGATCAAGCCGGACGCCCCCGAGGCACTCTCGGTCGAGCTGCCCGAGCCGGGCAAGGTCGTCGCGAAGATCGTCGACGCCAAGGGGGGCCCGATTCCTTGCAAGGTCCAGTTCATCGGCCGGGACGGCACGCCCAGCCCCGACTTCGGGCCGGATAGCGGCGAGCACGCCATCCGGAACGTCTACTACAGCCACGACGGCAAGTTCCGCCGCGAGCTCGAGCCTGGCCGCTATGACGTGATCATCAGCTATGGCACCGAGTATGATGCGGTGTTCACCCGGCTCGACGTCAAGCGGGGCCAGGAGACGACGCTCGAGGGCAAGCTCGTCCGCACGGTGCAGTCGCCGGGCTGGGTCAGCGCCGACTTCCACAGCCACTCGAGCCCCTCGGGCGACAACACGGCGAGCCAGCTCGGCCGCGTCCTGAACCTGCTCTGCGAGCAGATCGAGTTCGCCCCCTGCACCGAGCACAACCGGATCTCGACCTACACGCCCCACCTGCAGCGGCTCGGGGTCGAGCCCCTGATCGCGACCTGCTCGGGCATGGAGATGACCGGCCAGCCGTTGCCGCTCAACCACCAGAACGCCTTCCCGCTCGTCATGAAGCCCAACACCCAGGACAACGGCGCGCCCCCCTCGGCCGACGATCCGGAATTCCAGATCGAGCGCCTCGCCCTCTGGGACGGCCGCTCCGAGAAGCTCGTGCAGGTCAACCACCCCGACATGGGCTGGATGTTCTTCGACCGCAACGGCGACGGCAACCCCGACGGCGGCTACTCGGGCATGGTTGGCCACATAGACGTCATCGAAGTCCACCCGCCCCACCTGATCTTCGACCAGGGGGTCGTCGAGTACGAAGGGCGCAAGGAGAACAACCCGATCTTCAACTGGATGCAACTCCTCAACCAGGGGAAGCGCATCCCGGGCGTCGTCAACACGGATGCGCACTACAACTTCCACGGCTCGGGCTTCCTCCGCAGCTACCTCAAGTGCCCGACCGACGACCCGTCGAAGATCGAGACGCTGGACATGGTGCATGCGGCCGAGCGCGGGAATGTGGTGATGTCCAACGGCCCCTTCCTCGAGGTGAAGCTCAAGGGGGGCGAGTCGGGCAATGGCTCGGCCTCGACCGAGTCGATCCCCGGCGACGACGTCGCGATCCCGGGGGGCAAGGCAACCCTCCAGGTCCGCGTCCAGTGCCCGAACTGGTTCGACGTCGACCGCGTCCAGGTCTTCCTCAACGGCCGGCCG
Organism: Singulisphaera chitinilytica; assembly: GCF_049331405.1. Lineage (NCBI taxonomy): Bacteria > Pseudomonadati > Planctomycetota > Planctomycetia > Isosphaerales > Isosphaeraceae > Singulisphaera > Singulisphaera chitinilytica. The sequence goes on along the minus strand of NZ_CP186274.1, from coordinate 390,957 downwards.
GTGGACTCGCTCAACTTCACCAAGAAGCAGGCGGCCGATAAATTCAAGGACGGCGTCGTGAAGTTCGAGCAGGAGATCCCGATCACCCTCGAGCGCGACACGCACGTCATCGTGGCGACGATCGGCGAAGGCTCGAAGCTCGGCCCGGTCATGGGCCCCGACCACGAGAAGGACCTGCCGGTCGCCGTCTCGAACCCGATCTTCGTGGACGTCGACGGCGGCGGGTTCACCGCGAACAAGGACACCCTCGGTTCCAAGCTCCCGGTCAAGGGTGGCCACTGATCGCGCCTCCGCGCCTTGCGGACAACCTGAGGACAAGGCCGGGATCTTCGGAGCCCGGCCCCCTCTCAGCCAGAAGTCATCATGCATGCCTCGTGTTGCGTCGTCCGTTGGGAGGAGCCTTCCCGCTTCCCCAATAAGACGACTCGACCCGAGGCATATTCTTTTCCCAGAGCCCCAAATTCTCCCAACAGGACTGCGGACGGAGGGTCGGGAGGGCGGTTTGGTCAATCTGTTTAAGCTGGCTCCTTCAAATGGTCGAGACATGCAGGGACATATTCCCTCGAGATACGGATTCTCAACGACGATCGGCTAGGAAGCCGAGCTTGGCAAAGGGAACGCGCAGGATTTTGTGGCGGCTTTGACGCCCGGGACCGGGAGGGGTTGTGGTCAACCCGGTTCGATCGAGCCACGGAACCTTCGTCGGATTGGGCATGAAGCTCGTGCTGAGTCTTTGTCGTGTGCATACCTTTGACTCAGGAGGTTAGCGTCAATGTCTCTACGTCGTGCCTCGTGTGTTGCCTGGGCCGTGGCGGCCTCGCTCGGCGCCTGGACCGCTCCGGTCCTCGCCGAGACGGCCACCATCATCAACCAGGGCTCCAAGCCCGCGTTCATTGCCGTGCGCTACCTCGCCGAGAAGAAGGATTCGAACGGCCCGTCGGGCGAGCGGATCGCCACCTATCAGGTGACCCAGGGGTGGACGAAGATCGAGCCCAACGGCGGCTCCGCCAACATCGAGGTCGGGGCCTCGGGCGAGTTCTACCTCCACGGCCGCGACCTCGCCGGCGACATGATCCGGTTCGGCACGCCGTCGGTCGAGGAGCACGTCAACGACGAGCCGTTCGAATCGATCCGGCTCGTGCTCGAGACCGACCAGAACGGCACCCGCGAGACCTCGGGCCACCAGATCTACGCCTCCGGGCTCAAGCTCGAGCGTCGCGTCCCCCAGGGCGAAGAGCCGACCAAGCACGGCTGGCACATCGTCACGATGTACAAGCTGAAGTCGAACAGCCCGGTCGCCCTGATGGCCGCCGCGCCCGTCCCGGCCGAGACCCCGACGGTGGCCCCGGCCAATCGCCCGGTCGCCCCACCGACCCCGATCAACCGGGTCTCGACCACCAAGCCGAACGCTCCCACGACCCGCGCCATCGACGACGACTCTCGGCGCCCCTCCATGAAGCCCGACGCCGAGACCCCGAAGCCCGACCTCGACGCCCCCAAGCCCGTCGCCGACGCCGAGAAGCCGGGCAGCGACGAGGCCCCGAAGCCCGTCGTGGCTGAGGCATCGAAGCCTGGCAGCAGCGAGGCCGCGAAGCCGGTCGTCGACGCCCCCTCCATGCCGAAGCCCGCGGCCCCGGCCCCCGAGACCGTCGTCGAAGCCAGGAAGCCCGAGGTCAAGGAGCCCGCTCCCAGGCCCGAACCGGCCGAGCCGCCCAAGGTCGCCGAGGTCATTCGCAGGCCGGTCGTCCAGGTGCCCAAGCCCGTCGTCGACGCGCCCAAGCCCCCGGCGAACCGCATGCTGGCCTCGAACTCGAACGCGAACCTGAATGAGACGCGCCGACGCACGATCAAGAAGCCGAGCCGCGACGTGGTCAGCGAGGAAAAGGTCGCCCCGACCGACGCGTCGCACGCCAGCGCCTCGGAAGAACGCCCCGTCGAGTCCAGCAAGCCCGCGCCGGAGCCGGTCCTCACCCACGCCTCGATCGCCAGGCCGTTCACGGGCGAACTCCCCATCTCCCTGGCGGGGACCCGCTCGACGCTCAAGGCTTTCAAGCGGAACTCGAGCAAGCAGGTCGCCGCGAGCGACTCCTTCGTGTGGGTCTTCGCCACGAACAGCGACGTCATCGAAGCTCGTCCCACCCGCGACAAGTCGGGCCTGACTCGTCGCGTGGTCGGCCGCTTCACCGAGGGGCGGAACTGCCAGCAGATCATGCTGGAGGACCAGCCCAACCCGCTGAATTACACCGTGACCCGGCTCTCCGAGGATCAGGTCGAAATCCGCATCACGGGCAAGACGGCCGACGGCCAGCCCGCCCGGTTCGAAGGCAAGCTCGAGACCGCCACGCCTGAGTTCCTCGGTGCCATGAGCGACCGCTGATCCATATCGACCCGGCCCGGGCCTGACCCGGGCACATCGACCAGGCCATCCATCGAGGGGGGCCCCCGACGAGCTTTTCGTCGGGGACCCCCTTCTTTACGCGCCATGGACGCGAAAGGGGTTGATACGTCCGTTGATCTGAGCCGGATCGACTGCGACCGGCGGGGTTCTCGATCGGGATCGGCTTTTGCGATGGCGCGTGCGACGTCGATGGGTTATGCTGTCGCCCATCGACGATCATCAATGCCCGAGGAATCCAAGCGATGGCCGAACCGTTGAATGACCAGGCCCTGGACGTCATCTTCCGCGAGGCGCGCACCCACGTCGCCTGGCTCCCCCGCCCGGTGGAGGACGACGTCTTGCATCGGCTCTATGAGATCGCCAAGTTCGGCGCGACGTCCGCGAACACGACGCCGATGCGGGTCGTCTTCGTGAAGTCGGCCGAGGCGAAGGAGCGGCTCAAGCCGGCCCTGATGCCCGCGAACGTCGACAAGACGATGTCGGCCCCCGTCTGCGCGATTGTCGCCTACGACACGCGCTTCCATGAGCACATCCCGTACCTCTTCCCGCAGAACCCGGGCTTCGCCGCCCTCTTCACCGCCCCCGGCAGGGAAGAGTTCACCAGGGCCCACCTGATGCGGAACGGCTCGCTGCAGGGTGCCTACCTGATCATCGCCGCGAGGGCCGTCGGCCTCGACGCCGGCCCGATGTCCGGCTTCGACAACGCCAAGGTCGACGCCGCCTTCTTCCCCGACGGCCGCTTCAAATCCAACTTCCTGGTCAACCTCGGCTACGGCGACCCCGCCCAGCTCCGCCCCCGCAACCCGAGGCTCAGCTTCGACCAGGTTTGCACCATCGCCTGAGGCAAGGCATCAGCGGCAAACATGCTGACATGATGGTAATTGGCTTGCGAGAGTCGGTAGGCTCACGCCGGCCCCGGAGCGTTCGGGGCCGGCGTGTCTGGCAGGGGTGTGCGGCTCAACGAGCCCCTTCGGTCGCCGGGAGCGCGAGGAAATTGGCGCTGAAGGTCGTCGAGGGGAATGACTCGACTTGGTGGTTGATCTCGCCCGTCTCGGAGATGCCGTAGAGGTGGTATCCCAGCGAATGGAACTCGTTCAGGAGGTCCATCGGTGAGACCCCAGCATTCTCGCAGGTGACGTCGCCGATCTCGACCATCACCATGTCGATGCTCTTCGATTTGAGCAGCTTCCGGGCGCCCCGGATCACGGAGAGTTCGAACCCCTCGACGTCGATCTTCAGGAAGTCGATATGGCTCAATCCTTCGCGGGCCGCGTGGTCGTCGAGGGTCGTGACGGGCACCTCGACGATCTCGTCGGCGTGCAGCGTCCCCTGGTTCCAGGTGATGTCCTTCGTCGCCAGCGTATTCAGGCCGCTCAGCTCGCGATGGACGCGGAGCTTGGCCATGCCGGGGGCGTCGCTGACCGCGACCGAGAAGACCTTCACGGTGGTGACGCCGTTCGCGTCGAAGTTGCTCTGCAGCAAGGCCCGGGTGCTGGGCGTCGGCTCGAAGGCATGAATGCGGCCGGTAGGTCCCGTCAGATGCGCCGCCTCGAAGCTGAAGAGGCCGTGGTTCGCGCCGACATCCACGACCGTCATCCCTGGGCGGAGGACGTGCTCGAGCAGGGCACTCTCGTGCGTCTCGGGATTCCCGTCGCGGAGGTAGTGGTATTCGGTCAGGCTGACCGCCTGATACTTATGCCCCCAGCGGTTCTTCGACCATGGTGCCTCTTTCCGCAACGCACGAACGACACTCCACTCGACCCTGTTCCGCAAGTTCTTACCACGCCTGAATATACCACGGACGGCGCGAGCGAGAATGGCAGGAGATGAGCTCATAAATGAGAGCCTTGAATCCCTTTCGGCGAGGCAAATCCGTTCCTGAAAGGACCGGCGGTCCAGGATCATCACTCAATACGGAAGAACGACACCAACGAGTGGGGTGTCTGGAATCAGATCTCATCAATTCCAGGGAGATGGGCGGCGCGGCAGGACTCGCGCCATTCGTACATTCAGGTGAGGCTAGGCAAAATTCGTCGCCCCTACCGACTCCAGAAAACTTAACAATTTTACCGAGCTGCAGCAACAGCCCTTCGTATTCGCGAAACCTAATTCCATCCCAACTTGTTTACAAATGGAAACAAAGCATAAGCCGATCCATATTCTTGGTGATGAAAACCACATGGTCCCGCAAAAGTCATCGGCTGCCCCTCCATTTCCCCTCAACGTAAACCCTTGGCATGAGCTTTGCCTTGGGTATGAAGGAAGTTACAAGGCGGAAACGCCTTCAGATTCATGGCGACTGGATACACAACGGAGGACTTCCACCATGCCCAGCACGATGACGCCCTTCCAGAGGGCGATGGCACTGGCGGCGATCACGGGGTTGAAGCTCTCGCTCGGGCCGGCGTTCCTGATGACGTCGCGCAAGCGTCAGGGGGCCCGGGGTGTGGCCCTGGCGGCGATGGGGGAGCTTGTTTTGGATAAGGCGGGGTTCCTGCCCAGCCGGTACAATCCCGCCCTGCTGATCCCGAGGACGCTGGCCGGGGCCTGGGTCGCGCACGAGAGCTTGAAAGAAGACGGTGTCGAGGACCCGCTCGCAGCTCCGATGGGAGCCGTGATCGCGGCCGGGTTCGCCAGCGTGGCCCCCATGGCCCGGATCGCACTCAGCCGGGGACTTGGCATCCCCGACCTGGTCCTTGGCGTGGCCGAAGACTACCTGGCGCTCCGGCTCGGCTCAGAGGCCACCGGAATGTCGATGGAGGAAATCGCAGGCGTCGCCAAGGAATCCTTTGAGGAAGCCAAGGAGCAGGTCAAGCCCGCGCTCGCGTCCATCGGTGTCGAGGCCTGAGCCAGGCCCTCGCCGCATCAGTATTCAACTGAAGCGACGAATACGCCGTCCTCGCCCACGATCGATCATCCCTCACTCACTTTGGTGGGGTGTCTTGGATCATGTGGAGGACGGCGTCGTTGTTTTGAGAACCTCGTCAGCCATGACACACGAGCCGGTATCGGCCAAAAGGCTCAATGCCGGCTCGAAGTTGAACGAGTTAAGCAGGTTCAGGCGTGGGCGGCCTTCGGGCCGAGCTCGGCTTGCATCCAGGCCCGGGCGCGTTCGCGGTGCTCCGACGTGATGTGCGCGGAGACGGCGGTCAGGGCCCCGGCCAGGACTCCCGCATCGTCGCTCATGCCGACGATGGGGAGGATGTCGGGGATGGCGTCGAACGGCAGGATGAAATAGGCCAGGGCCGCCGCGACAGTCCCCTTGACCCAGAGGGGGGTTTTGGGGTCGAGCAGGGCGAAGTACATCGCCACGGTCTCCTGCGCCAGAGGGATCTTGTTGAGGTGGCGCTTGGCCTTGAGCACGAACCCCTCGCGGACCATACGCTCGTTCGCCTGCTCGTCCGCGCCGACGTAGTCTTCGGGACGGACCTGCTTCCCCTGGTCCTTGCTTTCGTCCTGTCGAGATTTGTGGAACCAACGGGCCAGTCGGGTCGTCATATCAGCCTCTCCGTTTCCACGGATGTTTTCGTTGCCCTCGATGCGGCTTTCCAGGGAATTCGCTGCAGATCGCCGATTCTTCGTGCGGATCCACCCGCTTTATGCCTGTATACGCAACGTCCGGGCCAGAGGTTGCTCGACTCGAACGATTTTGGCCGCGACCGGGTTTGACACCCGTCGACGTCGCGAACACAATCGTCCTCATCTCCCATCACGGCCAATAAATAGAATATCCCGCACGGACAGGCCAGCAGGGCGAACGACCATGAGCATTTCGTTCCGATGTACGCGGTGCGGGAAGCCATTCCACGTCGCGGATGAGCTGGCCGGCAAGGCGGCGAAATGCAAGCAGTGCGGCCAGCGCTTAACGATCCCCGCGCGAGGCACGACGCTCGACGAGCCGGACGATCCCTATGATCTCCAGGAAATCGCCCAGCCACCCCGCCCCTCGAAGCCCGAGACCGGGCCATTGCCGCCGGGGCCGGGCATGGGCGATCCCAGGCGTGCCGGATTCAAACCGAGGCCGGAACGCGAGATCGGGGGCTCCGAATCCGGGTCCGGGTCGGGCAAGACCTGGGTCAAGAACGTGGTCGGCGGCGTCCTGATCGTACTCTTCTTCCTCAGGGTCTATGGAGGCTATCGGAGGGATCTCCGCAAGGCGGAGCCGGCCAATGGTCTCGCCGCGCAGCCGGGCACCCCGGCTCCACTGGCTGCAGGATCCACCGTCGACCCCAACGCGCCGATCGCCATGCCGGTGCTGCCGGAACTCGGATCGGGAATCGAGATCGAGCCCGGCATCCAGCTCCACGAGGTCCACCTGCCCGGCGGCACCCAGCCGGGGCATTCGGGGAAGATCTGGGCCTACCTCCCCTCGGGCGAGCATGCGCCGAGGTCGCTCCCCTGCGTGATGATCACGGGCGCGGGCAGCAATCTGCTCACGGGGATGGAACTCGGAGACGGCGACCGGCCCGAGCACCTGCCCTACGTCCGGGCCGGTTTTGCCGTGGTCGCGTACGAACTCGACGGCATGCTCCGGGATCGCGAAAACATCAATGAAGCCGAACTCGGCGCCTGCATGAACAAGTTCCTGGCGGCGAGGGCCGGGCTCGTCAACGCCCACGTGGCGATCGAGTTCGCGTTGAGCAAGGTCCCCCAGATTGATCCCGAGCGGATCTACACGGCGGGGCATAGCTCGGCAGGGACCATGTCCTTGCTCTTCGCCGAGAACGAGCCCAGGCTCAAAGGTTGTATCGCGTTCGCCGCGCCGGTCGATTTGGAGGCTCGGTTCGGCCCTGAGGCGGTCCAGGAGTTCAAGCAGGTCGGGTTCGGCGACCTCGCGATCAAGTATTCGCCCAAATACGGCGAGGCGAAGCTCCAGTGCCCGGTCTACCTCTTCCACGCCCGCGACGACTCGAACGTCCCGGTCTCCCAGAGCGAAGACTGTATGAGGCGCCTGGAACAGCTCGGGAAGACGGTCGTGCTCGACATCGTGGAGACGGGAAACCATTACGACTCGATGATCGCGGAGGGGATCCCTCGCGCGATCGCCTGGCTGCGTCAGGAGGCACACGTCTCCGCCGAGCCGGAGCAAGCTCCGATCTCCAGGGCGGCGTCCCCATTCCAACGGCCCGGGCCGCATATTTATATGCCGCCGTCATCCCCTTTCCGGCGGATCAGGCCTCCCCTCATTCCGTCGCGCCCCCGAGGCCCTCGATTCGGCCCGAGAGGGTTCCGGAATCGCTGATGGGCGGAAACGGGACGAGGCCAGGCAGGTAGGACCCGACCGGCCTCGTCGCTTTGGTTTCGAAGATCCGCCAGGATCGGCTCAGCTTCGCTTGGCGCCCAGGGATTCGATGGCCGAGGCCGTGCGGGTGATGATGTCGTCGACCTGCTCGGTGGACTCGAAGCCGATGATGAAGGCGTTCACCGTGCCGAGGCCGAGGACGTAACGCAGCGACGCGTCCTTGCGCTCGGGGGTGGTGATCCGGCCTTCGCCAAGGATCTTCATGCCGATGACGCCCTTGCCCGCGGCGTGCATCTCCTCGAGCTGCGAGGCGACCTCGTCGGGCTTCTTGTCGTCCATGATCAGCCCCTCGGGGTTGATCCGGGCGAGGTCGACCTCGACGAACGGGTCCTTGGCGGCGGTCCGGAGCGGGTCCATGCCGTGGCAGCTCGTGCCGTGGGCGCGGATGATCTTCTTCTCCTTGGCCTCGCGCAGGTATTCCATCGACCCGCGGTTGTCGGCCGGCCAGCCCGACTTGGTCATGCAATGCAGCAGGAGGATGTCGATGTACTCGACGCCCAGCTCGAGGCAGTATCGCTCGATGTGGCTCTTGGCGTCGGCGTAGTTGGCCGCGTGGGTCTTGGTCTGGATCACGTACTTCTCGCGGGGGACCCCCTTGAGGGCCTCGCGGAGGTAGACGTGCGAGCCGTACTGATCGGCGACGTCGAAGAGGCAGACCCCCTTGTCGAGCGCGTGGCGGACGACGCGGGTGAAGCCCTTGATCCCGAGCCGGGTCTGGTTGCTCGCCTGGCCGTTGCCGATGCTGCCGGTTCCCATGCCGATGAGCGAGACCTCGATGCCGGTCTTGCCCAGCATCACCTTGTCGGTCGGCGACTTGGGCAGGTTGGCGCGAGCGGCCAGGGCGCTCGAGGATGCGGCCAGGGCGGTGGTCGCCACGGTCGCCTGGGCGATGAAATCGCGTCGGTTCAGGGACGGGGTCATGGCGGTCTTGCCTCCGTTGGGGTTGGAGTTCGTCGTTTCCCGCAGTTTTTCGGTGGCGCAGGGGGGCCGGTCCCTCCCGAACCCAGGGATCCCCGATTCTAACGCGGCGGGGGGTGTGCTACCATATCCGATGCGAGAAGTGGGGACGGGCCGATCCGGACGGACGCCGAGGACCTCGGCGGCGGTCCCCTCAATCCAAAGCGAACGACCACGGCGGGCAATAGCCCGCCCTACCCCGTTTCGGAAGTGTCCTGATTCATGTTTACGGGCCTGGTGGAAGTCCTGGGGCGGGTCGATCGGGTCGTCGAGGAGAACTCGGGACGCAGGCTGAGGCTCGTCTGGCCGGGCCTGGCCGAGCCCCTGGCCCTCGGCGAGAGCGTGGCCGTCAACGGCTGCTGCCTGACCGTGGTCGCCTCCGAGGGAGACTGGTTCGACATGCAGGCCGGGCCCGAGACCCTCGTCCGCACGAACCTCGGCACGAAAGAGGCCGGATCCCCGGTCAACCTCGAACGCTCGCTCAAGGTCGGCGACCGCCTGGGCGGGCACTTCGTCCAGGGGCATGTCGATACCACGGCGGCCCTCCTCGAGCGCCGACGCGACGGCGAGTGGGAGTTCTTCCGCTTCGGGATCGCCCCCGAGTGGACCGCCTTCCTCGTCCCCAAGGGATCGATCGCGGTCGACGGCGTGAGCCTGACGCTGGTGGACGTCTCGGCCGACGGATTCTCGATCATGCTCATCCCGCACACCCTGGCCATCACCACGCTCGGGACGCTCGCCCCCGGCGACCGCGTCAACATCGAGACCGACATGATCGCCCGGCACGTCGCCAAGCTCATGGCGCACAAGACGGCATAGCCCGATTCCTACTGGCTCCAAGACCCCCGACTCCCGACCGCACGTCGCGACTCGACCGACTTCAAAGGTTGCTCCATGGCCACGAGCCGACAGACACAGACGTACCTCCGCAACCTCTTCGAACGGCGAGGGGTGGCCCCCAAGCATCGCTACGGCCAGAACTTCCTCATCGACCTGAATCTGCACGAGCTGATCGCCAACACGGCGGAAGTCGGCCCGAATGACGTGGTGCTCGAGGTCGGCCCGGGCGCCGGGGCCCTCACGACCCTGATGGCCGACCGGGGCGCGGCGGTGGTCGCCGTCGACATCGACCCGGTCATGGCCAGGTTCACCAGCGAGGCCGTGGAAGGCCGACCCAACGTCCGGGTCCTGAATTGCGACGCCCTGGCCAACAAGCACACGCTGGCCCCCGAGCTGCTCGACACCGTGCGTGCGGGCCTGGCCATCTCGCCCGACAAGCAATTCAAGCTCGTGGCCAACCTCCCCTACAACGTCGCCACCCCGATCATCAGCAACCTGCTCATCCACCCCGAGCTCAAGCCCACGCTCATGGTCGCCACGATCCAGCTCGAGTTGGCCGAGCGGATGCGTGCCGAGCCGGGGACCGAGGCCTATAGCGCCCTCTCGGTGATGATCCAATCCCTGGGCGATTGCACCCTGGTCCGCACCCTCCCGCCGACCGTCTTCTGGCCGAGGCCCAAGGTCGACTCCGCCGTGGTCGCGATCCGGCCGGACCCGGCGAAGCGGGCGGAGATCTCCGACCTCGCCTGGTACAAGGAGATCGTCCGGCAGGTCTTCCTCCATCGCCGCAAGAACCTCCGCCAGGTCCTGCACAGCATGTGGCGCAAGGAGTGGACGAAGCCCGAGGTCGACGCCCTCCTGGAAGGGTTAGGCCTGACCGGCATGATCCGCGCGGAGTCGATGAACGTCGAGGAATTCCGCTCTCTGGCCGATGCCCTCCGCCCACGTTTCCAGGAACATCCGCCAACACCCCTTGCGGAGTAAGCCGAGAATCGATTCACTAGAACCCTGCGGAACGGCCGAGAGATCGAAGGCACGCGATGAGGCGTGCGACCTATTTGAAGCGATGGCTACCCGCAAGACCCTGGGCGTGTCCGCCCAAACCGAGAAATTCGGCGGCCGACCGCTATTCCCAGGGCTCCGTTTCTTGATTAAGTCAATAAGTAGCGACGTACGCTGCCAGCTCGAGTCCTCAATTCCGTTCGGTCAGGTTCGCCTCCGGAAAGGCCGCCGGGGCAACTTGCCGGGACGCGTCCATCCCGCGGATGGTTTGCAAGACGCTCCATCCTGCGTATGACCCTAGGTTCGTGGAATTTCGCAATATTTTAAGACAGAGACATTTCCTTACTAAAGTCACGTCTGCGACAGCAACGTTCGCGACAAGCAAAGCAATTCAAGAAGAATAAGGGAACAGATCCGGCGAGACCGAGATTTCCATCGAGGCAAGACAGACCACCTTGAGGCCAAAGGGCGACCAGTCCGCTTACACAAAATAAGCAACACAACCCAGTATCACAAGATATGCCGACATGCAGAAGATCCAGCAGATTCGCTCGCGATTGACCAGAACGCATACTTGCCTGCGAGACCTTTCCCTTCGAAACACCTGACCTGGTTATCGAGGTTTTAGCACTTGAGAAAATCTCTACAAAATCTAGAAAATTTTGATTTCATGTGATAATGTTCCTCCTGGATGCAGTCTCCATGGATGCGAGTTGGTGAACGCAGGCGAGGGATTAGGCGGGAGTGCCCAGCCTGCGTGGAAGTCACCACGATAGAAAAACTCCGCCCGTCGAGGCGGTCGACCCTGGGTCGACCGCCTTGGCTCGCTTTAGGGCCTCGCACTTTTTCGCCGACTCCCCCGCCCTGCTCCATCCGGCCAGTGCCCTCCTCATGAGGCGTCGAACTGCACCCTCCGCCGACGAGGGCGACCCTGAAGATTCCCGCATCTCATAATAATCACCATGTGAACATAAATTAAAATTACCATGACATTCCTCACGCACTTGCCGTCCGCGATGGCCGTGGGTGACCTGCCGTCGGCGAGGCTTACCGCGGGCCTGGATAAGTTCGGGCCATAAAAAAACGAGACGCGTCGCCTTTGAGGGAGGTGACGCGTCTCGGTCGAGAAATGAGGGGAGGATGAGGCCCGTGGGATCATTCCGTTCGACCGGATGATCCCGGGATCCCTGTCGTCTCCGGACTACTCACGACATTACTGCTGCGGGGAGCCCTGGGGGCTCGGCGCGGGGGCCGGAGCCGGCACCGGGGCCGGGGCGGCCTGCACAATCGGGGCGACGGGGACCTGGACGGGGACCTGATACGCGACCTGGCGGGCCACGGTGCGGCAGACGGTGTGGTTCACGGTCACCGGGACCTGTTCGGGCACGGTGACGGGGACCTGACGCGTGGCCGGCTCGCTGACGTAGCGGACGGTCTGGACCGGGATCCGCTCGACCTTCTCTTCGTTCACGTAGTTGACGGTCTGGACCGGGATGGTCTCGACCTTCTGCTCGTTCACGTAGCGGACGGTCTGGACGGGCACGCTCTCGACCTTCTGCTCATTCACATAGCGGACGGTCTGGACGGGCACGCTCTCTACCTTCTGCTCGTTCACGTAGTTGACGGTCTGGACCGGGATCGTCTCGACCTTCTCTTCGGGAACGTAGTTGACGGTCTGGACCGGGATCGTCTCGACCTTCTCCTCCGGGACATACTGGACGGTCTGGACCGGGAAGGTTTCCACCTTCTGCTCGCAGACGTACTCGGTGGTCTGGACCGGGACCTGCCGGGTCTTGGTCACGCGGACATAGTGCGTCTCGGTGACGTCGCGGGTCACGGTCTGGTACTGGGGGGCCGACTGGGCGCTCGGGGTCGCCTGGCCGCTCGGGGTCGCCTGGCCGCTCGCCACGGGCACCTGCTCGGTGACCTGGCGGGTGGTGGTGACCGGCTCATTCTCGTAATAGCACTGGTTGACGTAGACCGTCTTCGCGACCGGGGTCATGACCGACCGGGTGCGCTGCTGGTAAGTGGTCTGGGGGACCGCCTTCGTCACCGTGTACTTGCGCTGCTGGTAGGTCGTCTGCGGGACGGCCCGCACGACGGTGTACTTGCGCTGCTGATAGGTGGTCTGCGGGACCGCCTTCGTCACCGTGTAGGTGCGCTGCTGGTAGGTCGTCTCGGGGATCGCCTTCGTCACCGTGTAGGTGCGCTGCTGGTAGGTCGTCTCGGGGATCGCCTTCGTCACCGTGTAGGTGCGCTGCTGATAGGTCGTCTGCGGGACGGCCCGCGTCACCGTGTAGCGGCGTTCCTGGAAGGTCGTCTCGGGGACGGCCCGCGTCACCGTGTAGTTCTCGGTGCGATACTCGGTGCGGAAGCGGGTCTGATAGACGGTGGTCGGCTGGTTCTCATAGACCGTGTCATAAACGGTCCGATAGCAGGTCTGATAGACCGTCTGATACTGAGGGGCGCACGCCACGGCCACCGGGACGCAGCCGGCGACCGGAGCCACCGCCGGCGTGCAAGGAGCCGGGGCACACTTGTGGAAGGCACCACCGCCGTACGAAGCCCATGCGGACGGGGCCGTACCCAGCACCGCCAGGGTCACCGCCGCAATCTTGGCGCTCGCATATCTCAATGCCATGCTCTGAATCTCCTCCCTCGCGTTGTCAGTCCCAGTTGACTCGCCATGCGTCGGCCTCGGGGCGAAGCCCCGGACTTCGACGGACCTTCACGGCAGGCGTACCTTCGACGCCGTCCGCGCCTCACCGGCCCGCGACTTCACATTGGCCGCACACATTGCGGAATCAGCCCACAATCAACGAACGTGCCAAACAGGCACAATTCGCCAATTCCCCCCGATTTAGGGCTTTAAATAAAATCGCCTGATACCACTTAAATGTCAACGTAGCCCCATCGGCATTTTGCACTTATTCTGCGCATCTTAATAATCAGCGTGTGATATCGAGAATCTCATTTCTCAAAATCCGTTACTACTCAACCAAACCCCGCATCTTCCGCGGCCTGAAAGGAATAACTTCCTGCCCAGATCCTGCAAGCTGACGAGAATTAGATCACGAATATGTTCGACAGACGAATCGAAAATGCAACATCGTCCAGGCGATATCATCACCGCATGAGGGGCAAAATGAACGATAAGTTAACAATGACAAACAAAGAAAACCGAACGCATTGTGGAGCGCATTTCGGATCATGACGCTCGGGAGAACGCCTCGGGGATGGGGTTCGGGGGCTATCTTCACCACAATTCGGCCGACAGCAGGGCGAATGGGAGGGAATTCCTACGGCGTCCGCCTGGGAATCAAGCGGCCGATTTGCTCAAGGATGGGAAGGCCCGAGCCGAATTCACCGGATCTTCCCAGAGCGGCCCTAGGATCCATCGGGCACAGCCTATCTCATTCACTTGTTCAGATGAGAGTCCTCGGTCTTGCGCAGGCTTCGCGGGTCCTTCACGGTGCGGGGCAGGAGGATCTTCGGGCGGGGGTGGCGGACGGCGATGACGGGCTCGGCGCGGTCGCTGAGGTCATCCCAGAGGGACGAGAGCTCGGCGAGGGCCGTCTCGGGGCGAGAGCGGGCGACCCTCGCGTCGATCTCGTCATGCAGGGCCTGCAGACCGGCGAGGTCGACGAGGTTCGAGCTCGTCAAGGTGGCGAGCATCGCGTGGGTGTCGTCCACGGCCCGCTGCCAGGCGGCCGGGGCGACGCCTTGCGCGACGACCTTGCCCAGCGGGTCGATGGCCGGGGCCACGACCTGAATCCCGAACCGGGCGCGACGATCATAGTGGGAGCGCCAGTCGCGAAAGGCCAGCGAGAGCACGCCGCAGATCAGCAGGAAGACGACCCCCGCGCCGACCACGAAGTGTCGCCCGGAGAAGAACGGGAGCTCGAACGGCCCGACGGTCGAACGGGCCTGAGCGAAGCCATCGACCCGGAATCGGCGCAAGCGTCGATCAGGCGGAATGTCGTTGCTCGCGGACACGGAGAAACCTCGACTCGAAGTTCGGGCGAACGCCCGAGATCATCCCTCACGCCAGTGTAAGACGACGAGGGTGCTCGCGGAAGGCGTCGGGAACCTTCATCCCCGACGCCTTCCCATTCTCTCGCGATCAAAGAGCGGCCCTGGGCCCTCAGCCGCCGATCCTGGATCGCACGAGGCGGATCATCGTGTCGAGGTCGGATCGCCCGGCCGCAACGCAGAAGTATCCCAGGAGATACGCGACGCAGCCCATGCTCAGGTGGGCGACGAGGGGAACCGCCCGCTGGAAGGCGGAGGTTCCCAGCTCGATCGGGACCAGGTATCGGCAGAGCAAGGAGACGGCCAGGAGCGCCGCGGCCCCGGCCAGGGGAGCCGAGAGCGTCCTCGAGCAATAAGTAGCCGGGTTGATCTTCAGGACGCGCCAGATGTAGGCACCCGGCACGAGCAGGTTGGAGACGATCGTGGTGAGGACCGTCCCCCAGATCACGCCGCGGACGTCGCCGAGCTGGATGGTCAGGGCATAGCTGATCGGCAGGTTGATCAGGGCGCCGCAGAGCGTGGAGATGGCGATCACCGAGACCTTGTTCATGCCGATCGCCATCTGCACCTGGATGCCGATGATCAGCGGGATCGTCGCGAGCAGGAAGAGCCGCATCTGCGGGGCCAGCCCCGCCGCGTTCACCAGCCGATCCCCGACCCAGAGCGAGAGGAACGGGGCGGCGTAGATCCAGGCGAGGATCCCGACCGGCAGCAGGAGCCCGAGGTGGAGCCTCGGGGCGTCGTACTTCATCCGGTCGAGGCCTTCCTCATCGCTCGCCGCCGCGAGACTTGCCACGGCCGGCATGACCATCGACGCCAGCATCCAACCGGTCATCCGGATCTGCACGAAGGGCTTGCTGATGATCGCGTAGATCGTATTGGCCATCTCGCCGGCCTCGGCCGGGAGCGCGAAGCCCAGGATCGAGGCGTCGATCCGGTCCGCCAGCACCACGCTGAGTTGCATCAGGAACATGTAGAAGCTGATGTGCAGCAAGGGCTTGAAGTCGGCCCAGCGGGCTCCCGAGAAATGCGGGGCGTAGCCGAGCTCGCGCGACATCACCCAGATCGCCGGGACCAGCACCAGGCCGACCTGCGCCGCCGTCTGGGCGACCAGGATGTTGAAGAAGTCGACGCCGAGCCGGACCCCTCCCCAGAGCAACAGGAACCGGATGATGACGACCCCGACCTCGAGCCTGGGGATGAACTCGTATCGCCTGGCCGCCTGCAGGACGCTGGAGACGACCATCGAGATCCCGTAGCAGGGGGCCGTGAGCGCCTGGAGCCAGAGCACCTTGATGATCAAGGAGTAGGACTCGCCGCTGTACTCCGACCTCGGCATCACGACGTAGGCCAGGGTCATCAGGGCGGCGACCTGGATCAAGGCCACGACCGCGTAGAAGTTCATGCCGCAGGCGATGGCGCGATTCACGCCGAGGCGATCCCCGCGCGTGTAGCGGTCGGAGACCTGACGCTGGAGCGCCGAGCCGATGCCGAACTCGAGCAGGAACTGGAGGAAGCCGAAGCTCCAGGCGAGCGAGTAGGCTCCCATCTTGGCCGCGCCGAGGGACTCGAGGGTCAGGCGGACCGTCCAGAAGGTGAAGACTGCCTGGAGGGGCGTGCGGAGCGCCAACCAGAATGTGCCACTGGCCAGGCGGCCGAGCACGGGGGGCAGGACTCGCGCATTGGTGGGGGTCGTGGTGGCCGAGGTCACGCGTTCCTTCCTTGGATCGGAGAATCCATTCGTTACCCTGGTCTGGGTCCAGATCATAGCCCACCTACCCGTCTATCCAAAAGCCCAAAACGGGTTGGGCACTCGGACAAACGTTCAGGGGACCCCCAGCCAGTAGACCGCGAACGCCGCCAACGTCCCCACCAGGGCCACCACCAGGCCGGGGCCTCGACGCAGCTTTAAATAGAACAAAAGCACCAGGCCGGTCAGCGAGACAACGGCCATCAGCAAGGCCGAGACGTCGATGAGGACCGACCAGACGGGCCCGGTGTCGCGCCCCTTGTGCAGGTCATTGATGAGCGCGAGGAGGCCGTGGTACGACTCGGTGAGGTTGTACTGCCCCGAATCGCGCTGGATGAAGGCGTCGGCGGCGTATCCGGGGCCCTTGAAGGTCACCATGCACTCGCTCTCGTCGACCCGGAACTCGACCAGGGCGCCCCGGATGCCGTGCGTCCTGCGGAGGTGCTCGACGACCTCAAGCTTGTCGACCTGTTCCGAGCCGTCCCGCTGCCCGTCCGCCGGCGTGCCGGCTCCGGGCGCAGGGCTTCGATGCAGCCACTCGGGCTTGACCTTGCCCTCCACCTCGACCCGGCGCTCGGCGCCGTCGAGGAACCAGTCCGGGTGATTCAGGGTGATCCCCGTGACGCCGAAGAAGAGGATCACGGCGAGGCCGAACATCGAGAGATAAATATGCAGCCACCTCATCCAGGCGGCGACCCGGATCGAGAGCTTCCGCCGGGGCGTCGGGCGGCGCCCGGCGGGGGGAGATACATCCGTCGTCGTCATCGTCGGGTCACTTCCCTCGGGATTTCTTGCGGTACTCGACGGCGGCGGACTTGATCTCGGCATTTCCCTTGAGTTCCTCGGCGAACGGCGCACCGCCGACCTTCACCGGCGTGCGGATATTCTGATACGTCCCGTGCTCGCGGGCGGAGTCGATGTAGAGGGTGTATTCCCCGGCTGGGACGGGCTTGCCCAGGTCGTCCTTGCCGTCCCAGATGACGGTGTACTTGCCCGGGGGCCGCGTGGGCCGGGAGATGGCGTCGACCATGTCGGTCTTCTGGATCGCCTTGCGGGGCTGGTCGGACTTGTGCCAGCGCCTGAGGTCGGGGAGCCACTGGAACGGCCCCGGGCCGCCGTGCGAGACCCAGAGGACCAGGTTGCGGACGGGGAATCCATCCTTGTCCTCGACCCAAATAGCCACATAAGGCCGGCGATAGCCCCGCTCCGCCTTCTCGGGCCGGTTGATCTCGAAGTTCACGACGAGCTCATTCTCGCGACCCCAGGGGGCAGCGGCGGGCTTGGCCGCCGGTTCATCCTTCTTCTCCGGAACCGCCTTCTCGTCGGCCAGGGCCAGGACGGCCGACCTCGACTTCTCGAAACGGCCCCAGCCTCGGCTCCGCGTGACGGCACCGTCGGCGGCGATGACGAGGCACTCGGCGTCGGGGCATGACTCGACCAGGCGGACCCCTTCGGCGGGGGTGAGGACGTTCAGTGCCGTGGCCAACGCATCGGCATCGGCCGCATCTTTGGCGAGCACCGTGGCGCTCGCGACCCCGGCGACGGGCCGGGCGGTGCGGGGATCGAAGATGTGAGAATACCAGGCCCCCTGGATGCGGAACCCGCGATGGGAGTTGCCGCTGGTGGCCACGGAGCGGTCGCGGACCTCGACGTAGGTGAAGGGGTCGCTGGCCTCGGAGTCGGCCGTCGGCGCGACGATGCCGACGAGCCGGGTGACGTCGCCGCGGGCACGCAGGTCGCCGCCGACGTTGAGCACAAGCCCGCGGATGCCCCGCTCGGCCTTGAGGGCGGCCTCGGAGGCCTTCCCGACGATGAACCCCTTGGCAATGGCGTTGAGGCTCAGCGGGCAGGCGGTGAGCCGCTCGGCCGTCCTGACCGCGGGGTCGAGCCGCCAGGCCGGGGCCTCGAGTTGGGCCAGGGCCTCGGCCTCTTCCCCGGGCGAGGGCATCCGCCCTTCCCGGGCGCAGCGGGTCCAGAGTGTCGTCAGGACTTGCACGCGAGGATCGAAGGCCCCCGCGCTCGCCGTCCGCCAGCGGTCGCTCGCCTCGAGCATCTCATAAAGCTCGGCCGAGACCTTCGTCGGCGTGCCCGGCGCCGTCGCCTGCCAGCGGGAAAACTCGCTCTCGCGGTCGTAGCCGCTGAAGATCCGGCCCAGGCGGTCGATCTCCCCCAGGATCTTCTCCTCGGCCCAGTGCGCGGCCTTCTCGTCGTCGGCCCGGACGCGCAGCTCGAGGGACGTCCCCATCACATTTTCATAATTGAACACAAAATCCTGGCTCGCGACGGCGTGCCGGAGGCCTCCCGCCCCGAGGCAGGCGAGGAACAGGCAGGGGAAGATCCATGAGGGTCGGGGCATGGGTGTCGCAAGGCTCCTCGAAGGGGGGACGAACCTTTGGGGGATCCTGCCGCCGGCGTGGGCTCGTGAACTCGGCTCCCCGCCAAGGGGAATGGCCACCTGCCGCGATTCGGTCGTCGAACCGCGAGGCCGGCGCCAGGTCGATCAGTCCTCAATTGTAGAGCGTCAGGAGTCCCAGACCAGTGCCCACCTCGGGTTGACATTCCGACGCCGAGGCTCGCCGCGTGAGCCAGGCTCACGAAATCCCCGAACCATATTGCCATTTGCACACTTCGGACCAAAATTTACGTGGTATTGAGGCTCATCCTACTCGGCGACGTCCCCAAAACGACGGGGCGTCCTTCGAGCCTCGAACGCGGCGGGTCCGTGGTCGGATCCACGACGGGACGCGGCCGCGTTCGTCGACGACGGACCTTCGACGGGAGAAACGCCCATGTTCGGTGCTTTGTTCGTCGCGCTTGCCCTGGTTGCAGCGGCCCCCGATCAGGCTCCTCCTCAGCCTCGAGACCAGCCGCCGTCGGCCGAGACCCTCAAGACGTACGAGAAGCTCAAGCAGGGCATCGGCCGCGACGCCGACGCCCAGGTGCGCCTGGCCCTCTGGTGCGAGGCCCACGGGCTCAAGGCCGAGCAGGTCAGGCACCTGGCCCTGGCCGTCCTGACGACCCCGAACCACGCGAAGGCCCGCGGCCTGCTGGGCCTGGCAACCTACCGGGGCAAATGGCAGCGTCCCGAGGCCATCAGCGGCGCCGTCAATGGCGACGAGGTGATGGCGGCCAGCCTGGCCGAGTACAACGCGAAGCGAGCCGGGATGAAGAACACGGCCGAAGCCCACTGGAAGCTCGGGCTCTGGTGCGATCGGCGCCACCTCGAGCCCGAGGCCATGGCCCACTTCTCGACCGTCCTCCGGCTCGACCCGTCCCGTGAAGGGGCCTGGAGGCGGCTCGGGTTCAAGAAGAAGGGAGGCCGATGGGTCAACGAGAAGGCCCTCGCCGAAGCCCAGGCCGAGGCCGAGCGCCAGAAGGAGGCCGACCGGCGCTGGAGGCCGCAGATCGCCAGGTGGCGGGACCAGTTGAAGAACCAGGCCAGGCGTGCCGAGGCCGAGGAGGCGCTCGCCGAGGTCACGGACCCCGGCGCCGTCCCGGCCGTCTGGGCGAGCTTCGCGCGGGGCAATCCGGGCGAGCAGCTCGTCGCGGTCCGACTCTTCAGCCAGATCGACGCCCCAGGCTCCTCGAAGTCCCTCGCCTTCCTGGCCGCGTTCGGCGGTTCGGGCGAGGTGCGCCGACGGGCGACCGAGGTCCTCCGGCGTCGCGACCCTCGCGAGTTCGCCAACGTCCTCATCGCCCTGCTCCGCGAGCCGGTCAAGTACGAGGTCCAGCCGGTTGCGGGGCCGGGCTCGCCGGGGGCGGTGTTCGTCAAGGGGGAGCGGTTCAACGTCCAGCGCCTCTACGCGCCCCCGCCCCTCCCGTTCATCCCATTCTTCCCCGGCAGCTACCTCAGCTATGACGATTACGGCCTACCGGTGCTCCACCAGTTGAGCACGGCCTACACGAACACAAGCCGGATCTCGGCGGATCAGCTCTTACCGGCGATTCAGGCCGACCGGAGGATCGCCGATAGGATGACGCGCTTCACCGAAGGGGTGATCGGGCTTGAGCGGGGGGACGTGAAGGCGTTCGGCGAATCCCTCGATGCCCGCAACCAGATGCAGATCGCCCCACTCGGCTCGCCCTCCATCTACGGCGTGCAGCCGGGGCAGATGAGCGTCAACGGGCCTGGGATCCCCTATTTCAATCCACAGACCAGAGAGCAACTCGCTCAGGCCATCGAAAGGACGGCGAAGGCCGAGAATAGTAACCCGTCCCAGTTCGGGTTCACCATCGGGGTAAGCACGACGGTCGACACCCAGATACCCGTCGGCCGCATGATGCTGGAGGCGCAGAAGACGGCGCAGGCGGCCCAGCAACAGTTGCAGAATGACGTCGCCAGTATCGACGCCTATAACAGGGAGGTCAGCACCCGGAACACGGAGGTGGGCTCGGTGCTGGATCAGGCGACGGGACAGAGTCTCGGCGGCGATCGGAAAACGTGGGATGCCTGGTGGACGAACCAACTCGGCTACGCCTACAAGACGCCCATCACCGAGCCAGCGCCAACCTTCTACGAGGAGGTGCCGCTGGCGTACCAGCCCCAACCGATCCCCATCGCCGTGTCGACCTACACGGAAGCCACGGGCTTCACGCGGATGAGTTGCTTCGGCGCGGGGACGCCCGTGCGCACACTCACCGGCATCAAGGCCATCGAAAGCCTCGAGATCGGCGACCGGGTGCTCACCCAGGACATCAAGACGGGCGAGCTCCGCTACAAGCCCATCCTCCTCGTGCACCGGAACCCGCCCAGCGCCACGTTTGCCGTGGAGGTCGGGGGCGAGACCATCGTCAGCAGCCACTTCCACCGCTTCTGGAAGGCCGGGCAAGGCTGGGTGATGGCCCGCGACCTCAAGCAAGGGGACACGCTCCGCACGCTCGAAGGACTCGCCCAGGTCGACTCCATCGTACCGGGGAGTGTGCAGCCCGTCTTCAACCTCGACGTCGCCGACGACGCCGACTTCTTCGTCGGCAAGCAAGGGGCACTCGTCCACGACAACACCCTGCCCAGCCTCCGGCTCAAGCCCTTCGACGCGCCCCCGACGCTCATGACGAGCGAAACACCCTGATCCCGATCCGAGCGGAGCCCCTCGGGATCGAGGTGTCTCGAAATGGGCTGAGGTGAGATTTCCGAGAATGGCGAGATTGGGTAGGATAAGGCGCATCTGCTGGCTTCGGAATCGGCTCGCAAGGGAGGGCGAGGGGCATGTTGGCCAAGGAACGTCCGAAACGAGCGCACGTCGCCGGGCTCATGATCCTCGGCCTGACGATGATCCTGGCGCAGGCTGAGGTTTCGGGCCAGGAGACGGTTCGAGCCTCGTCCAAGGCCAAGGCCGCCGGGGCGGACGGGCCTAAGCTCGTTCATCTCGCCCCCGGGGCCACCGTGAAGACACAGGCTCCTGCCGGATGGTCGTACCGGGTGATCCGCTCGATCCCCCGCCTGGCCTCAGGCGAGTTGGAGAGCCTCCCCAAGTCGGCCGCGGCCACGGCCGCCCTCTTCCGCACGGTGATCGCGGTCAAGGTCGTTCAGAAGGGTTCCACCTACGAGCTGACCCGCGTCGGCCTGGGCAACGCCGTGCCGGTCGGCAATGACGAGGTCGTCGTCACCGAGGAAGGCCCCGACGACGCGCTGGAGACCCTCGGCTTCGTGGATCGCGTGGTCCTGAAGGAGGCGGAGGCCGAGCTGAACAAGGGGAAGCTCGCCGCCCGGACCTCGACCTTCGCCCTCTATCGCGCCCCGTCGACCCTGGCCGTCGGCAAGAAGCACGTCGCGATCGACCTGCTTTATGCCCTGATGATCGACCCCCAGACCGGTGCCCTGACCACCCTCACCTGGGCGGTCCCGGCAGGAGCCCGCGCTGCGGTCTCCAAGGTGATCGAGCTCCCCCAAGGGTTGAGCTTCGAGGCCCCCCTGGACGTGAAGGTGACCCAGTGGCTCGGCCCCGTGCCGGTCGCCTACTCCTTCGCGATGGCCTCGCTACCCCCCGGCCGGGCCATCGAGGTCCCCGAGGACGCCAGGCGCATCGTCGCCGACGCCTGCAACGGGGCCGATCCCTCGGCCCTGGAGCAGACCCTGCAATCGCTCGCGACGAGCTCTCGGGCTCGTTGATACCGGCCTATTTCGGCGAAGGTACGGGCTCCGGCTTTTGCACGTCGGCGGTCATGGCCGCCGGGAGCCGGCGGACATTGCCCAGGCGGTCGCAGACGTAGAGGCTCGAGTCGGATTTGGCCCGGGCGTCGCCGTCGGCCCAGATCGCGTAGAGGTCGGGATGGGCGGCGACTGGGCGGCGGGCGTAGGAGTGGTTGCGTCTCGGGTCGTTCGTGAGTTGCTTGGCCTTGGTCCAGGTCGCGCCCTGATCGGGGCTCGTCCACATGACCATGTCCCCGCCGGTCCCGAACGGCTGGGCTCCCGGCTCGGTCGGGGCGATGACGCGCCAGAGGCCGTCGTCCTCGACGTAGAGCGAGCCGTGATCGTAGTTGTGGTCGGACGTGGCGAAGGGTCGGATGACCCATTCGCGGCCATCCCAGCGAGCGGTCTGCCACTCGTGGGGTCCATTCGCCGCGCCGGGGAGATGCCCCTTGCTGGTGAGGAAGAGGATGATGGGACGCCCCTGGGCGTCGTAGTTCAGATCCTTGAGGTAGACGAGCTTCTTCTCGGCCTGGTAGTCGCGCACGAGCGCGGGGTTGTCGGGCTTCGAGAGGGGTAGCTCGACGCTCGTGCCGTCGGCCTTCGTCCAGGTCGAGCCGAAATCCTTGGTCTGGAGGAAGTACAGGTTCGTCCTGGCATCGAGCCCGAGGGGCTTCGGATGGTAGTCGAAGGCCATGGAGACGGTCTCGCCCCTGGCCCAGCTCACCTGATAATCCCCCATGACGATGTGGGCGATCGGCGAGGGAGCCGACCACTCGACGCCGTCACGGCTCACCGCGAACCGCAACGCCCGGCCCGCCGTGTATTTGGTGTGCAGGAAGAGGAACCCTCGCCCGGGGATGAACCAGGGGTCGCCGTAGGAGAAGTTCGTCTCCACGACCTTCTCGAAGGCGTCGATGGAACGCGGGGCGACGCCCCGATGGATGAACGACGGCCTGCCCGTGCCGTGGGCGTTCGAGAAGATCCAGAGACGCCCCTCGGCGTCGATCTGGAGCGTGGGATTGTCGTGCGCATCGGTCGTCTTCTTGTCGAGCAGGATCGCCGGGCGCGGCACGGTGCCGGTCTCATGGTCGTAGTACGAGACCATGTGCAGGATCGACTTGCGATCGGGGGTCGTGCCGCCGTAGACGAAGAACGTCTTCCGCGAGGCCGCGTCGTAGATGGCCATCGGCGCGTGCTGCTGCGGATATGACGCCATGCCGCCGCTGTACTTGAACCGATACTCATCCTTCGTGCTGCCGACCGAGTACCAGCAGCCGACGTACCCCTCGGCCCGCGCCAGGGTGAACGGGACGGGCTTCGGCTCCGCGGCCGCGACGGGAGCCGCGAGGAGGATCGAGACGAGGACGCATGCGGTTCGCGAGCGGGGGTTTATCAACGGGGGGCATTCCATCCACGGGCGGGCGATTCAACGGCCCGAGGCCCCTCGTCTTGTCGCGTCACGACGCAAGGAGGGCTCACCCGGGCCCGGGGGTCGAGGCAGCTTCAGTGCGCCGCCAACACTCGAAGATAGCGTTATCCGTGCAACTCATGGCGGAGATGAAGGCCTCATTGTCGAAACCGGGGAGTTGCTGGAGCCGCTCGAAGAGCGGGCCGAACCCCTCATCCTCCTGCGAGACCACGCAACCCCCTTTCCCAGCATGCAGGACCAGATAAACGTCCGCCACGAACGGACCTTCATCCGTCGTGCGGACCTCGACCAGCCGAAGTTCATCCCAACGGACCGACTCAACAAGGCCATTGGGCTTGCGCGACGAGACACCCTGGTCGTCGAAACTGGCGACGGCTCTGGGACGCGAATCCATGGGACTTCTCCGAATCGTGCCTCGAGGTTCAGGCGATGTTGATCCATCAAACCGGGAGAAATGGCGACAGGATCCTGACACGAGACCCGAATGCGCGGTTCATCCTCGAAAGGACTCGCGGACAACAGTCAGACGCATTACAATCGCCTTACCGCAAGCACCTGTACCTCGAGAGATCATCCCCGGCTCGCGGCCGGCTCAAAGGAGTGGAGAGATGGGCAAGCCTCGGGTCAAGCTCACGCTCGGGAAGGTGATGATCCTCGTGGCGGCCTCCGCCTTGCTGATCTCGGCCTGGCAGTTCTATGAACTCAACCAGACGACCGACCGCTCGTACACGGGGATCCTGATCCGCCAGTACGAGTCAAGCTCCGGGGACGCCTCGACACGCAAGGCAGCCCTCGAGAACCTCTCGAAGGTCGAGCCCGGCGACCTGCCCCGCGTGCTCTCGGCCCTGGAACGCGCCCTGGGCGACCGGGACGAAGGTGTCAGGGCCGCGGCGGCCCACTCGATAGGCTCGACCTTGCAAGGCTGCGTCGCGCGGGTCGACATCGGCTCGTTGCCCGAGTACGAGCGGGGCCTGGCCCTCCTGCTCCGCGCGTCCTCCGACCCTGGAGCCGAGGTCCGCCTCAAGGCCGTGCAGGGACTGGTGCAACTCCGCGAGGTGCTGCTCAAACCGACCGGCCCGCCTAACCCCTCGCGATTGACGCTGGCGTCGCTCCCGCTCAAGACGACCATCGACCCCCTGCTCCGCCTCGTCAAGGATCCGGACGCCCGGGTCCGCGCCGTCGCGGTCTGGGCCTTCTCCGGATTCGGGCCATCGCAGGGGAAAGGCCCCGAGGTCGCGCTCGACCTGATGACCTCCGACCCCGACTTCAACGTGCGCGCGTCGAGCGTCAGGGCCCTCGTGTCGGGCTGGCCCGACACCGACGCGATCTATCCTCGCCTTTTGAAACGCTTGCGCGAGGCGCCAACCCTCGAGGAGACGTCGAGCATCGGCTGGTCCCTGGGGAGCCTCCCGGCCCCGCCGGCCGACCAGATCGCCCCCCTGGTCCAGGCCCTCTCGCTCGAGAGCCCAATCCTCGCGATGACGATCCCGAATGCCCTGGCCAAGGCCGGTCCGATCGCGAAGCCGGCCTTGCCGAAGCTGGCGGAGTTCGCACGGTCGGAGTTGGCATCCAAGGAACCGAGCGGGCTCAACGCCGCGATGGCCGTCGCGTCGATCGACCGCGACTCGGCCGAGGCCCAATCGCTGCTCGCGCCCCTCGTGAGCTTGCTCGAGACATCGCAGAACAATTTCAGCGAGCAGCAGGCGAGCATCGTGCTCGGGAAGTACGGCGCGTCCGCGGCCCCCTCGCTCGATGCGCTGCGAAACGCGCTGGGCCGAGGAAAACCGGAAGTCCAGCGGCGCATCGCCTGGGTGATCGGGTCGATGGGCTCCAGGGCGAAGGCCGCGATCCCCGACCTGAAGGCCCTCGCCGCCAACAGCCCGGACAAGGATCTCCGAGGCGCGGCGGCCAATGCCGCCGCCCGCATCGAGGCGGCGAATATAGTCCCCGAAATCGAGGCCGCCGTCGAAGATCACTGAGCGGGAACGCAAATCCCGGCGAGCGGCTCAGGGAGGGGTCTGCTCGCTCCCAGGAGGATTGAGGCGGCTCCTCCTCCGAGCGTCCCTGACGGCCCAGATCACGACGCCGTAGAGGACCAAGGTGCCGACGACGGAGATCAGGCTTTGGGTCGACGGCGTGCCATCCAGGGTCGCAACGAGAATCAGCACAACAAGGCCCACCAGTGTGGTGGCGACTTCCCAGCCAAAAAAGAGGAGGACTGAGTTTTTGGCGATCGTTTGCCAGGTCCTCATGCCCGTCATGGCAGCCTTCTCCGGAGGATCAGGACGACGCGTCTACGACATTGGACAGGCTCCCGCCCCATCCTCGTTTCTCGAAATGAAAACGGTGACTGGGACGAACCGTCTGCGAACTTAACCGCCTGCCAGGGCTTGCTGGTTCAACTCCAGGAAGTCGTCCGCGTAGGCCTCATCGAGGAATTCGTAATCGACCGAGTCCGAGTAGGCGGTCAGGGCGATCGGGGGTGGGAAGAAGGTCTCCCAGAAGAAGTACGGCGCCATGCACGCCAGGCCGATCCCCATCGCCAACGTGCGATATAAGGGCTTCCGGAACGTGCCGAGCGCATAGACCGCGACCGCGACGCCCAGGGCGGCGAAGGCCCAGGTCAAAGCCAACCTCTGCCAGCGCTGTTTGAGGATCTTACGGCGGCAGGCCTGACACGCGGGGACGTCGGCGGTGAAGCGACGCCCGGGGAGCCAGAGGAGCCACGACCACCAGCCGATGGAATACGTGCTCACCCGGACGACCGAGCCGGGGGCGTCCTGGCCGCAGGCCACGCAGCGATCGGGGAAGATCGGCTTGAAGTCCTTGGGAAGTTTGATGTCGGTGCTCAAGGGCATCGGTTCCGCCTCCGTGCTGGTCCATTTTGGGACTCCATCGGCAGTCCCACCGCCGAACTTCCGCCCTAATCCCAATTCGCCCGATTCGAAGCCATGAATCTGGCTCGCCTCACCTCGCGTCGGCGACGTCGAAGAGTCTTCAATTCTCGACGCGAACGCAGCGACCGAAGATCGCCTCGGCCGAGACCCAGCCGTTGATCCTGCCCCGGTTATTGCCGATCTGGAACCGACGTCCCTGGATCGCCTTGATCAGGTGGAGATATTCGCGCCCATTCACCTTGCAGAGGACGATATCCCCCACCTCGAGCGACTCCGCCTCGGTCGGCTCGACCGTGCAGAGCTGCCCCGACTCGACCTTCCCCACCATGGAGTTGCCGCGAGGGCGAAACGAGACGACCTCGCCGCTTCGAAGCTTCTGGATATAAGCCGTCGCCCAGCCCACTCGCGTCCTCCCTGCGTTGCCATGCCGGATCGAACCCCTTACGACATGATAATGCGTCAAGGATCGGACCGACAAGGCTTCCTGCAAGCGAGCCCCGCACCTATAACGCCCCAGGGCATGAGCATTCGATCCCTCAACCTGGCGAGGCCGCGATCAACTCGGCGGTCTTGCCGCAGCGCCCGCCCTGGAAATACTTGTCGAGCAGCTGGGCGAAGGGGGAATCCTCGGGCGTCACGCTGGCGAAGAGGGTCGCGCAGGACTTGAGCTTCATGTCATCCGGGGAGCCGAAGATCTGGTGAGCTGACCGGCCCTGCACGGCCATGGCAGCCTCGATGCATTCCAACAGGCGAGGCCCGAGGACCGGGTGCTCCAGGTACTCGCGGGCCTCGGCGAGCGACTTGATCGAGTAGCGCCGGGACATCGAACTGAACCCGAGGCCGTCGATCTGCGGGAAGATGTACCACATCCAGTGCGATTCTTTCCGGCCGTCGCGGACCTCCTTGAGCGCCTGCTCGTAGTCCCCCTCCTGCGCGTTCACGAACCGCCCCAGGTCATGCGGATCATTCCCGGAGCCCGACTCGGCTGCGCCACCCATACACCACCTCCAGATTTGCCTATCAATCTCGGATCGCTGAACCACCAATCATTTCCGCAACACGTCAGACGCCGATGCCGGGGATCCAGCGTTTGGCATTCTCCAGGAAGAGCTTGCGGAGGACGGCTTCGGGCAGCGCGAGGCCGCGCGTCGGTCGGCCTTCGTAGTCCATCCTGGCATCGCCGGAGAAGAAGGCCCAGTCCAGGTTGTGCCTGTCCAGCAGCGACTTCGCCCCTGCGGCGGGCGAGGTGTCTCGCAGGCCGAAGTCGGTCGCATAGAGGAGGCGATCCTGGTAGCGGATCAGGAAATCCCGGGCCTTCTCCCGGTCGCCGCGGGCGAAGTAGCGGATGCGGGCGGCGGTGTCGACGGCGAAGTTGGGGTAGGTGTCGAGCCGTTTGGCCAGCCGGCCCAGGTCGTCCTCGTCGCTGCCGAGGTGGCATCCCACGACCCGGAGCTTGGGGTAGCGAGCTAGCAGACGGTCGCGGGCACCGAGGATGGCCTCCTTCGAGGGCGTCCCCTTGCCGAGCATATGCCACTGCGGGTTCTTCGAGTAGTACGGCAGCTCCGGGTTGTGGTCGTCGAGCGGCAACCAGGCGCCGTCGGGCTCGGCGAGGTGGGCGATCAGGGTCTTGCCGGCACGCTCGATCGACTCATAAACCGGCAGCAAGGCGGGGTCATCGGGGAGCAGGTACGCGCCCGACTTCCCTCGGATCGCCATACCGATGTTCTTCCAGATCTTCACGCCGATCGCGCCGTCGTCGAAGGTCCTGCGCAGGCCGGCAATTGTCTTCTCGGTGAAGTCCGATGCGTCGAACCCGCGGGCATCGAAGGTCGAGGCCCATGCCAGCCGACCCCCGCTGCTTTTCGCCCCCTGCTGCGTGGCCGCGATCTTCGAAGCGAGGTCGAAGGCCTCATCTTTCTGGGTCGGGCAGACGCAGATGTCGAGGCCACTCCACTTCGCCTCCGCGAAGCTCGCATAGAGGGCGGGGGCCTCGCGGTGGATGTGGATATGCGTATCGATCCGCTCGAAGTCCGCCCCCTCGGCCGCCCGCGCGGCCAGGGCACCCTGCAAGAGGAAAGGGGCCGGGGCCAGGCGAAGCAGGTCTCTCCGGGTCAGCATCCGTCACCTCGCTCTCGTCTCGGGTCGGGTCGGGTCGATGCTCGCGAAAGGATCTCGCCCCGAGGATAGCCGAGCGGTCATCGGCCGGCCATGCCTTGAGTGAGCGAGTTGCGACGACGCCATTGCATCGGGTTTTTCTTGCGAAAGCTGACGACGGGTTCGCTCCGCCGTTAGAATCGCGTGCGAAGCCCCCCCCGCGAGACACGCTCCCGACACCATCGAGGACACCTCCCATGACGATCTCGCCGGCCGGTTCCTTGCTCGCGATCCTGGTCCTGACCTCGTCGGCCTCGGTTGCCGACGAAGGAGTCGGGCGGGTGACGACGGTCGCCGCCCCCGAGGGAGGCAAGCCCGTCGTGGCCAGGGCCGGCAAGGACGGGACGATCCACCTGCTCTACGATTCGCCGGAGGGCCCGAAGTACGCGAGGTCGGTCGACGATGGCGCGACGTTCGGCCCGGCGATCGCAATGGTCTCGGGCGTGCCGAAGGAGCCCGGCCTGGAGTATTCCGGCTGGGATCTGGCCGTGGGCCAGGGGGGCCGGATCCACGTGGCGATGGCCACGAACGCCTGGAAGCTCAAGCTCCCCGTGGAGCGCTGGGGCTACTTTTACGCATTCCTTGATCCGGGGGCCTCGGCGTTCTCACCCGTGCGGAATATCAACGGCAAGCCGAGCGAGGGCTACTCCCTGGCGGCGGACGATCAGGGCAACGTCACGGCCTGCTGGCTCTCGGGCAAGCTCTACGCCAACGTCTCCCATGACAACGGCGAGACCTTTGCGCCCGCCGTCGAGATCGATCCAACGTACAACCCTTGCGACTGCTGCACCACGAGTTGCACCTACGGCGCCGACGGCCGCCTCGCCCTGCTCTATCGCGAGGAGACCCGCAACGAGCGCGACATGCACCTCGTCTTATGGGACCAGGAGCAGGGCCGGATGACGAGGAAGCGGGTCGGCTCCACGCCCTGGATGATCGACGGCTGCCCCATGACCTATTTCGCGGTCACGCCCGACCGCGACGGATTCGTCACCGCCTGGCCGACGAAGGGGCGGATCTACTTCGCACGCCTCGACGCCCGGGGGGCTTCCTCGAAACCGGCTGAGATCATGACGCCCGGGAAGTCGGGGATGCGCACCGGGATTCTCGCCCTCGCCGCGGCGGACGGGAGCACGCTCGTCGCCTGGTCGAAGGATAGCCAGGTCGGCTGGCAACTCTACGACGCCAAGGGCGTACCCGTCGGATCATCCGGATCCGTGGAGAGCCGGGGCAACGGCGTCGCCGGCGCCCTGGGCAAGGATGGCCGTTTCATCCTCTTCCGCTGACCCCGCCCCCGCGGATCCGACGACCGAAGCCACAAACTGAGCGAAATACACCCATGTTATTGTTATTTTTACCTGAATGCGCCAGCATTTAATACAAGATGACAACAAACCTTCCTCGCAAGCGGCGTCATTCATGAGGTAATGACCTTCGCGTCGTTCGCTCGAGGACGACGCGAGATTTTCCCGCCAAGAGCACGATCGCAAATCGCCACGGATCGCGGCCAAATCGAGAGACATCAGGGGTTTGCCTTGTCCCAAGCCGATGACCGTTCTAGGATTTGGCCAGGGGCCGGCGACTTTCATTCAATCTCGACCATTTAACTTCATCTTCAAACTTTCCGCTTCACGGAATCAGCACAACACCTGCCGGTAATCATCGTCAAATTTCGACTTTTACATTGGATGAAGTGGAGTGACGTTGGCCTGGCGCGTCGTGCACGCCGGGCTTGAGCTCCGACGATTCCTCGGCTCGTGTCCCGTTTCCATCGGCACGACAACTTCGGGAGAAGGCACAATGAGTTTCCCCCCCAACGGCCGCCCGCGTCGGCAACGACGGCGGGTCCGCCCCGGCGTCGACGCGATCGAGTCTCGAGTCCTGCTGACGGCGCCTGCCCCGTTCGCCTCGTTCCATGGTCAGATCGACGCCCCGACGGGCAAGCCCATCCCGATCTGGGTGGCGCAGGGCGACTTCGGCCGGCCCCTCGGCGGGCGGGTCATCCTCCGGTTCGACGCGGAGGCCTCGGGCGGGGGGAACCTCGACCCGGGCGCGACGAACGTCGAGTCGTCGAGCCCCCGCGGCGTGCAGTACCTCGCCAGGCGCAACGACGTCGGGAACGGCAAGAATAGCGTCACGCTGGCGGCGGTCCGGCCCGGCTCACTGGCGATCCGCCCGACGGCCGAGGACGGCACCAAGGGGGGTTACTCGGTCGGCGTCTCCCTCGCGGGCGACGTCAACGGCGACTCCCGCGTGAACCGGTCGGACCTCTTCGCGATCCGGGCCGCGATCGGGAAGACGGCCGACGCCTCGGGCGTCGCCCCCGGCACGGACGTCAACGGCGACGGCCGGGTCGGGGTCCCCGACCTCCTGATCGCCCTCCGCAACCTCGGGGCCTCCACCCAGATCCGGCCGCTCGACGTGACCTTCGGGATCGACCCGGCGGCGGATCCCGACGGCGACGGCAGGGTCGACTCGGCGCAGGTCGACGTCGTCGGCAAGGCGACGCCGGGAGCCCGGGTCCGGCTCGACTTCGGCGGCGACGGCACTTTCGACCGCACGGCGACCGCCGACGCCAGCGGCCGCTACCGCTTCACCGTACCGCTCGCGGCCGGGGCCAACGTCTTCGAGGTCGAGGCGACCGATCGATTCGGGCAGAAGGCCGAGTCGAGGATCACCATCACCCGAGGAGCCCCCGCGCAGTCCATCACGGCCTCCTACAACTTCGCGCAGGGAAGCCAGGGGTGGGAGTCGGGCTTCGCCGACCTGCCGGCCAACCCGAACTCGAGCTATGAGCTGGATTCGGGGATCCGCCCCCTGCCCTCGGGCGTCGGCACCGGCACGGGCTACCTGCTCCAGGGCCATAATCGCTCCGACGACCTCTTCATGTTCATGAAGCGCAAGCTCGGGGCGTCGGACGGGGTCGTGGCGAACCAGTCGTACACGGTGAAGTTCACGATCAAGTTCGCCTCGAATGCGCCGAGCGGTGCCTTCGGGATCGGCGGGGCCCCCGGCGAGGCGGTCGTGCTCAAGGCCGGGGCCGGGCCGGTCGAGCCTCGCGCGGTGCCCCAGGGGAACGGCAACGTGCGCCTGAACCTGGACAAGGGGGACCAGTCCGTCGGCGGCAAAGACCTCTCGGTGGTGGGCAACATCGCCAACGGCGACGATCCCGTGGCCTCCGGCCCGCAGCCCTATCGCTCGCTGACGGAGGAACACACCCACACCTTCAGCGCGAAGGCCGACGCCAACGGCAACCTCTGGCTGGTCGTCGGCACTGACTCGGGGTACGAAGGGCTCACGGCACTCTATTACCAGCAGATCAGCGTGCAACTCACGCCCGTCGCCTCCTGATCGCTTCGCGCCTCTCTCCTCCTCGCGGATACCGGTCGCCCGTAGCCCCCGGGCGGCCGGCCCCTCCCCTTCATCCCTCCTTCACACATAGCTGATATCCTCACTCTCGGCGATCTCCGGCGAGCCGATCGGGGCTTGGGCCTTGGTCTGGCCGCGCACTTCCGTCACAATCTCGGATGGGCGAATCGCGGGAAAGTCGTTATCAAGGGCCGTGTTCCGGCAATCTCGCCGACGAGAAGGGGTCAGCCTCTCGAGGATCGGCAGGCCGGACGGACGACGGGATCGGGAAATCGAGGGGCATTTGGCCCCGGCCCTCCATCACCATGCCGCCGGCAGCGTGCTTTCCACCCGACGTCCTCGCTCCACCCGATTCCCGCAAGGAGATCTCGCAGTGAGCACGTCCCTCTGGGAGGCGCTGGGCCAACTCCCCGCAACGAACCTCGCCTTCTTCCTGATCGCGCTGCTGATCGCCTTCGGGTTCGAGTTCGTCAATGGCTTCCACGACACGGCGAACGCCGTGACGACGGTCATCTACACGAAGACGCTCAAGCCGACCCCGGCCGTGCTCTACTCGGGCTGCTGCAACTTCCTGGGGGTCCTCTTCGGCGGGACGGCCGTGGCCTTCGGGATCGTCAACCTGCTCCCGGTCGAGCTATTGGTCGATAGCGCGTCGATCCGGGCGATCGTGATGGTCGTCTCTCTCTTGCTGGCCGGCCTGACCTGGAACCTCGCCACCTGGTGGTACGGGCTGCCGGTCTCGAGCTCGCACACCCTGATCGGCTCGATCCTGGGGGTCGGGCTCGCCAACAGCCTGATCACCCGGGGGAACGTCAGCGGGGTCAACTGGGCGAAGGCCGTCGAGGTCGGGCTCTCGCTTTTGATATCGCCGATGATCGGGTTCATGGCCGCCGCGGCCTTGCTGTTGACGATGAAGCGGTTCATCCTCGAGCCGAAGCTGTACCAGCCCCCCGCCGACGGGGACGAGCCCCCGCGCTGGGTGCGCTGGACGCTGCTGGCGACCTGCGGCGGCGTGAGCGTGGCGCACGGCTCCAACGACGGCCAGAAGGGGATGGGCCTCATCCTGCTCGTCCTCATCGGGTTCCTGCCGGCGTACTACGCCCTCGACCTCAGCCACCCCAGGAAGGCGCAGGAGGTACACGAGGCCGCCGTCGCCATCCGGGAGATCATCACCAAGGAGAAGCCGGGGCCGAACACGGCCGGAGCCCTCGAGCCGTTGAATGCGGTCATCGACGACCTCGAAGGCAAGACGAGCTTCGCCGAGGTCGCGCCCGAGGACCGCTGGGAGACCCGCCAGTCGATCTATCGCTTCCGCGCCCGGCTCGGGCATCTCGGGCTGCCGATGCCCGCATTCAAGGCGATCCGGAAGCATGACGAGCGCCTCGCCGAGTCGATCGAATACGTCCCCACCTGGGTCATCTTCGGCGTGGCGTTGGCGCTCGGGGTCGGGACGACGATCGGATACAAGCGAGTGGTCGTGACGGTGGCCGAGAAGATCGGCAAGACGCACCTGACGTATGCCCAGGGGGCCGCCGCCGAGGTGGTCGCCGCGGTGACGATCGGCATGGCCGACATCGCCCACATGCCGGTCAGCACGACGCATGTCCTCTCCTCGGGGGTCGCCGGCACGATGTGGGCGAACAACTCGGGCATCCAGGGGGACACGGTGCGCAAGATCGGCCTGGCCTGGGTGGCGACGCTCCCCGCCGCCATCCTCCTGGCCGCCGCCCTCTTCACGCTCGGCGGGATCCTGATCCCGGCCGCCAGGCCAGCCCCCAAGCCCAAGCCGTCGGTCTCGGCCGCGGCCGCGGCCGTGGCCACGCCCGAGCATACCGCGACGACCAAGCCCGACCGTTGACATCCGGCCCGATATCGGGCCGGGTTCTCCTCGCCCCGAAGGCTCGCCCCCTCGTCGTCATTGCGGGGGCGAAACGGACAAGTCGACGGTTATCCGTACAGGCGTCAGCATCGGTTGGCCTTGCCAGGAAAGGGTCATCCGGATGTAATGGGTAAGGAAAGGCACCCTGAACCCGCCCGGCGCGCGGACGGTTCACTTCTCCTCAAATTGTCGGGCTCGGAGGCTTTTCCCGATGCAAGATCGCATCGCCTACCAAGGTATCACTTTCGACGACGTCCTGCTCGAACCCGGCTATTCGGAACTGCTGCCGCGGCAAGTCGAGACGAAGACTCAGCTTACCTCCAAGATCACGCTCAACATCCCGATCCTGTCGGCCCCGATGGACACGGTCACGGAGGCCGAGCTCGCCATCGCGCTGGCCCAGGAAGGGGGGCTGGGCGTCATTCATAAGAACATGTCGATCGAGGAGCAGACCCGCGAGGTCGACAAGGTCAAGCGGTCCGAGAACGGCATCATCGTCGACCCGATCACGCTGCCCCCGACCGCGACGGTCGGCGAGGCGCGCGAGATCATGCAGGGGCACAACATCTCCGGCGTGCCGATCACCGTGGGGGGCAAGCTCCGCGGGATCCTCACCCGCCGCGACCTCCGCTTCCTCGAGTCGAACGAGCTCCGGATCGAGGAGGTCATGACCAAGGAGAACCTGGTCACCGCCTCCGCCAACACGAGCCTGGAGGACGCCGATCGGATCCTCACCCGAAACAAGGTGGAGAAACTTCTCCTTGTTGACGATGAATACCACCTGAAGGGATTAATCACGATCAAGGACATCGACAAGTTGCACCGATATCCGCATGCATGCAAAGACGGCCGCGGCCGGCTCTGCGTCGGTGCGGCCGTCGGGGTGAACGACTACGAGCGGATCAGCTCGTTGCTCGAGGCCGATGTCGACGTCGTGATCGTGGACTCGGCGCATGGTCACAGCAAGAACGTGATCGAGACCGTGCGCCGGATCAAGCGTGATTACTCGATCGAGGTCATCGCCGGCAACGTGGCGACGGCGGAAGGGACTCGGGACCTGATCGAGGCGGGGGCCGACGCCATCAAGGTGGGCATCGGGCCCGGCTCGATCTGCACGACGCGGGTGGTATCCGGCGTCGGCGTGCCGCAGATCACGGCCGTCTACCAGGCGGCCAAGGCCGCGGCAGGGAGGGTCCCGATCATCGCCGACGGCGGCATCCGGTACTCGGGCGACATCACCAAGGCACTCGCCGCGGGCGCCCACTGCGTGATGATCGGCGGGCTCTTCGCCGGACTGGCCGAGAGCCCCGGCGACACAATCATCTACCGGGGCCGGAGCTTCAAGTCGTACCGAGGGATGGGATCGATCGGGGCCATGGCCAAGGGATCGCACGAACGTTACCGGCAGGAGCCGGGGCGTTCGACGGACGGGAGCAAGGGAGGTCCTTCGCAGAAGCTCGTCCCCGAAGGCGTCGAAGGCCGGGTCCCCTACAAGGGACCGCTCGCCGAGTTCGTCTTCCAGCTCGTCGGAGGCATCCGCGCGGGGATGGGATACTGCGGGACCAGGACGATCGAGGACCTCAGGACCAAGAGCCGGTTCATCCAGGTCACCGGCGCCTCGGTCCTCGAAGGACACCCTCACGACATCGTGATCACGCAGGAAGCCCCCAACTACTCGAGCTTCACCAATGACGGAGACGCGGGCCGAGGCCCGGTCTAATCGGACTGGTGGAAGTCCGTCGAAGGAATCGGTTTCGAAGGGAATTCGGGAGGAGCTTTGGGGAAGTAGCCCGTTCCGACGTCGAGGCAGGGTGTATGGTTGAGGGAGTCTCCACGAGGCCCCTCAGCCCCTCCTTTCGTCCCGCACCTCGAGCTTGCCCTTCCCCATCGCGCTAGGATTCGTTACGAAGCAGGAAGGAAGGTTGGGCGTCCGGCTGTCACTATTAGGTGGATGCCCAATGTTCCGAAATCTCTCAGAATTCATTCGTTCGCGAACGGAATCGCAACGATTGGACCCGTCGGCCCAGGTATCGTCGGGTCCTTTACAGCCAGCAAGGAGGCGTGGCTTGCGTCGCTCATCC
Organism: Singulisphaera chitinilytica; assembly: GCF_049331405.1. Taxonomy (NCBI): domain Bacteria; kingdom Pseudomonadati; phylum Planctomycetota; class Planctomycetia; order Isosphaerales; family Isosphaeraceae; genus Singulisphaera; species Singulisphaera chitinilytica. Next base: position 354,737 of record NZ_CP186274.1, on the reverse strand, counting down.
TCGGCCTTGTCGGCGGCGGTCCTCGGGACCGCCTTGTCGGCCGCCACACTCGTGGCCCAGCAGCCCCCGCCGGTCAGCGGCCCGGGGACGTCCACCTCGCCTGCCACCATCAATCGGATGTTGGCGACGCGTGGGGCGCGTCACCTCGTCCGCAGCGGCTGGGACTACCTGAAGTACAAAGAATATGACCGTGCCCTCGCCGCTTTCCGCCAGGCGGAAGTGAAGAAGGCCGAGCTCACCGTCGCCGAGCGCAAGTCGCTGGCGCAGGGGATCGACCAGGCCAAGCGCGGCCTGCAAGCGAGCCGGACGGCCGTCGCCGCCGTCACCCCCAAGAAGGCGGCTCCCGCCGCCCCGAGCGTGACCCCGAAGGTCCACCGCTCGATCCGGCTTGCGAGCGCGACGAGCGAAGAAGTCGCCGCCGCCGAGCCCGCTCCGCTGCTCGAACCGGCCCAGGCGAGCCCCGCCGCCCCCTCCGACGGCTCGCTGCCCCCGATCAACCCGGCCACGCTGCCCCCGGCCGCGGCGCTCTCGAACGAGCAGCCCCCCGCAATCCCGGAGCCGCCGGCCGTTCCCCCGTCGATCGAGGACGGCGCCGGGGCAACCCCCGCCGAAGCCCCCGCTCCCATCGCCGACCCGTCGGGTGCACTGCCCCCGGCCGAAATGCCGGCTCCTGCCGAGCTGCCGGCCCCGGCCCCGGTCGGTGCCGAGGCCCCCGCGCCCGAAGCGGCTCCCCACCCGGGCAACGCCCCGGCGGCCCCGGCCGTCGAGACCCTGCCGCCCCTGCCCGAGGTGCCCGAGCCTCCGCACTCGAGCCCGACCCCGACCGAAACCGAGGTAGCCGCCGCCCCCGCGACCGAGTCTTCGGCCTTGGTCGAGCCGGCCCCGGCCCCCGCGGCCGACGAGCATCCGACGCTCCCGACCGCCTCGGCGGAACCTGCCGCGGCCCCCGCGGAGGGGATGCCGGCCGAACCCGCCGCGAACGAGTCGGAGCCCGTCTCCGTCCCGGTCCTGCCGGATTCGGGCACGGTCTCGGACCTCCGCCCCGCGCAGCGTCGGGCCGACTCGCTCCTCCCCAGCCGGACCGGCGACCCCTTCCAGTCCTCCCTCACGCCGGATCTCCAGCGCGAGGTGGAGAAGATGGCCCGGACGCAGGACGAGGCCCAGTTGCGTGACCGTGGCGCCACGACCCCCGAAGAAGGGGCCGCGGTCGGAGTCCCGGGCGTGACGAGCAACCCAGCGACCCGGCTCGAGATCACCCGAGCCCCCAGCCCGACCGAGGCCCGCCCCATCCGGGCGATCCCGGTGCCTGATGAGTTCACCCCCCTGCCCGCCCGGCAGTGGGCACCGAACCGGAAGTACTGGTCGGCGGCCGCGACGTGCCACCTGCCCCTCTACTTCCAGGACGCGTCGCTCGAGCGCTACGGGCACAGCACCGAGCAGTTCTTCGGGCCGATCGGCCGGTACCTCTCTTACCCCGTCGACGACCCCAAGAAGTCGACCCAGCGGAACCAGCTCACGCAGCCCTTCTTCTCGATGGGCCTGTTCGCCGCCCAGGTCGCCCTCTTGCCCTACAACCTCGTCGTCGATCCGCCGTGGGAGGCCGAGTATGACCTCGGCTACTACCGCCCCGGCGACCGGGTGCCGACCGACGTCTACTACCTGCCGCTCCACGGCGTCGGCCCGCCGCTCCACGGCAAGAACTATTGATCGCAGGGCGACCGCCGCGATCCCGAAAACCGAACACCCTCGGCGACCTTCGCCGAGGGTGTTTTCATTTCCCGAGGGAGGAGATACCCCTCTCCGGTTCAACGATGCCAGGATGACTTCCGCAGCCGCCGAGACTTCGACACCAAGGCGGTCGGCTCAGGCTCGTGGTAGGCATGACCTTCCCGGTAGAGGGCGAGCCTCGATTCGAAGGCGGGCCGCCGGGCGTCCGCGGGTGAGAGCAGGCCGAGCGCCTTACCTTGCATCGAGACGGCCTCCTGAAACTGCCCCACCTCCGCATGGGCGGCGGCCAGCGTCTCCAGGATGATGGGATCATCTCGGCCGGTTAACTCGAAGGCCTTGGACGCGTCGGAGATGGCCTCCTTGCCATTACGCACGGAGGCGTCGGGGCTCGTCGCCAGGATCCAGGCCCTGGCCCGATACGCCCGGCTCCCTTTGGGGTCGAGGCGGATCACCTCGCCGAGATCCTCGAGTGCCTCCGTGGCCTTCCCCTCCGAGGCGAAGAGCCGGGCTCGGTTGCCCCGGGCCTTGACGTATTGGGGATCGAGCCGGATGGCCTCGGAATAATCGCGGAGGGCCCGATCGAGGTCCCCCTGGGCCTCCCGGCAATTCCCTCGGTTGTTGTAGATCAGGGGGGAATCGGGATCGAGCCGGAGCGCCTCGTTGAAGTCGGCGATGGCCTTGTCGTATTCGTGCTTGTCGAACCAGGCGAGTCCCCGGTTGTTGTAGGCACCCGAGAACTTCGGGGGCCGCCGCAGCGCCTCATCGAAGTCGGCGATCGCCCGGTCGTAATCCTTCCTCGAATGCCAGACAAGGCCTCGCCCATAGTAAGCCGAGGCATTCTCGGGGTCGAGCCGGATCGCCTCGTTGTAGTCGACGAGCGCCCCCGCCTCGTCCTTCTTGCCCAGGCGAGCGGCCGCGCGGTTGTTGTGCAGGGCGGCCCGGCCCGGATCGAGGCGGATGGCCTCGGTGTAGGCGGCGATAGCCCGGTCGTAGTCCTTCTTCGCATAGGCCGCGGCGGCGTGCCGGGCGAGTTGGCGAGCTTCCTCGCGACCGCGAGGCTCCGCGCCGGTGTTGGGGACGGCGATCGGGATCTCGGAATCGAGGAGCACCTCCAGGAGGGGCGAGCCGATCGGCGGCGACGCTCCCAGATGGGGAGCCGCCAGGGCCAGGGCCAGCAGCGGGCTCCCGGCAATCCCCCACGCAGATCGGCGCATCGATGGCCTCGTCATCCCTTGACGGCTCATGGCCGGGTCGCTCCTTCGTGATAGGGCCGCTTCGCCCGATAGAGGTCGAGCCGGTCCCGATGCCCGGCGCCGTCCCGATCGTCGGTCGGGAAGAGTTCCAGGGCTTTTAGCTGGGAGGCAACTGCCGCGTCGAAGTCGCCGGCCTCCGCCTGGGCCGCCGCCAGCGTCCCCAGGAGATAGGGATCGACTTCCCCCGCCGTCTTCGAAGCGGCTCGGGCCAGCTCGACCGCCTTCGCCCCGTCGCGCAAGGATGCGTCCGGGCATGTCGCGAGGAGCCAGGCCAGGGCGTTGCCCGACCAGATGTCGCCGGGGTCGAGCCGGAGGGCGGCCTCGAAGTCGGCGACCGCCCGGCCGTACTGCCGGCTCCTGGCCAGGGCGGTCCCGCGATGGCCGTAGGTCGAGGCTTGCTTCGGGTCGAGCCGGAGCGCCTCGTCGAAGTCGGAGATCGCCCGCTTGTCGTCCTTCTTCGCCAGGTAGGCCAGCCCTCGGTGATCGAGGAAGAGGGGTTCGCGGGGCTCGAGGCGGAGCGCCTGATCGAAATCGGCAAGGGCCTTGTCGTCCTGCTTCGTCTCGAGCCGGGCGAGGCCGCGGTTGTCGAACGTGACCGCATCCTTGGGGTCGAGGGCGAGGGCCTCGGAGTAGTCGGCGATGGCGATCTCGGGCTCGTCCCTGTCGGACCAGACCAGCCCGCGCTGGGCATAGGCCCAGGCTGCCTTCGGCTCGTTGCGGAGGATCTCGGTGTAGAACCGGATCGCGTCGCCGATGCGGATCAGGTCCTCGGCGCGGGCCCACCCCTCGCCCGAGGTGGACCTGAGCCAGAGCCTGTCCCCCTCGGCATTCTCGACCCGATAGCGGACGAACGGGCGGGGCGACCGCGTCGCCGGCAGCCAGGGGACCTTCGCCTCGGGCCTGAGGATCACCTCGCCCCCCACCCAAGTTCCGGGCTCATCGCCCGGGGCTTGAACGGGCGTCATGGTCGCGACCATGAGCAGGAGCCAGGTCGCTCGCATCCAGGGGCGCCCGATTCCCCGGTTGCGGGAAACCAACGGGCGAGTCTTGACGTACTCCATGGTAGGGGCGATCCATCTATCGAGCCGCCCGACGATCCATCTCACAATCCTGCGTGCCGGGCCATCTTGAAGCATACACCAGGAAATGGCCCGTGATGGCGAACCCCAATTTTCTCAACGGCGTCTCATTTGCTTGCAGAGACTGGATTGTGGTTCCCTGCGACTCAAGATTTCGCCTCCCCAAAAAACTTCAACAAATCGACCGCATATCAAGCCGTATGATCTTGTGCCAGGCGAGAATAGGACATACACTTTCGTATACGAAGTTGATGGATGGAGGCTGCTCCCATCGGGAGCCCGCATATTCCTGAGACCGACTGAAGAGGTGAACGCAGGGCACCTGGTACCTTACCTAAAAAAGGAGCGTCTCGATGCCGTTTGATAACGGAGTGAATCTTGGGTCGGACTGGGATTGCGAACGGGTGACCCTGGGACGACACTTCGTCCGAGATCTCGAGCGTCTCTGGGGTGGGGTGCTTAAACTCGCGGCCGTCGTGGAAGATGCCCTCAATCAGAGCATCCGTGCCCTCTGCGACGGCCGGACCGATCTCGCGGCCGAAGTCCGCGACGAGGAGCGCATCGTCGACCGTCGCGAAGTCCAGATCGAGCGCGACTGCCTGAAGGTGCTGGCCCTCCATCAGCCGGTGGCGTCCGACCTCCGTCGGGTCGCCAGCGTGCTCAAGGTCAACGGCGACCTCGAGCGGATCAGCAACCTCGCCCGCAACATCGCCAAGCGGGTCAAGAAGCTGGCCTCCGACCCGGACGCCCTGCCGATCCCCCAGGAGCTCGAGGCGCTCGCCATGGAGTCGCTGTCGCAGGTCCGCGATAGCCTGGACGCCCTGTCGAAGTCGGACGCCGAGCTCGCCCGGGCCGTCATCGCAGGCGACAGCCGGATCGACAAGCACTACCGGGCCATCCTCAACCAGCTCAAGGATGAGATCCGTCGCGACCCGGACAGGCTCAACACCTGGCTCCGCCTGATCAACACCGCGCGGAACCTCGAACGGATCGCCGACCACGCCACCAACATCGCCGAGTCGGTTGTCTACCTCAAGGAAGGTGACATCATCCGGCATGAGTCGGTGGAAGAGGAAACGTTGGAAACTCGAGTCAAGTAACGACCTGAAGCGAACGAACCAACTCGGGGTTGGCCTCGCCGCGAGCGTGGGGCCGATCCCGAGTTCATTTCACGGGCAGGCTGTTTCCTGGTTCCTGAACCAGCCTCGCCAGGTGGACCGAGCGGCGGTCGAACGGGACGAAGCACGCGGCCTCGTAAAGTCGGGTGGCCGGGATGTTGCGGGAATCCACGGCGAGCTCGAGCTTGGGGACGTGGGCCGAGGCCAGCTCGAGCGCATGGGCGAGCACGACGCGGCCAAGCCCCCTGCCCCTCGCCTTCAGGCTCAGGCCGAGGTAGGCGACCTCCCAGGCGTCGCGATCCGGCATCTGCGACAGCAGCAGGACAGCCGCGGTCTCGGGATCGTCGCGGAGCCGGCCGATTCGCCAGCGCTCGGGGACGAAGCGACCCGAGGCGCGATGGCCGGACATGATGTCGTCAAGGGATCGGATCCCTTCGAGCTCGGGCATGTCGAGGCTGTTCACGTATGTCTTGGAAAGGATCTCCCGGAACTCGGGCTCGGTCTCGGGCCCAAACCCTCGCCAATCGAACTCGGGCGTGCCGGGAGGCGGGGAGAGCCTCGACCGCGTATCTCGTTCGAGGTAAATGAGTTCCGTGACCTTGGGGATGCCCCCGCCGCTGAGGTCGTTGGCCCCCTGGCGGGGCGTCGAGTCATCGAGCAAGGCCTGGACGATCAGGAACCCTTGGCTCTGAAGGCTGGACAGAGCCGTGCGGACGAGGGCCATGGCGATGGCCGAGCGCTGCCAGGACGGGTCGACTTCGGGGGCCCAGACGGCGGCCGCGCGGCCGGCCAGGGCCTGGGTGAGCATCGCCCCGACGATCCGGCCTCGCTTCCAGGCGACCCAAAGTCCGGAGAGGTCGATGTAACCCCGTTCCGCCTCGAAGAGCGCATTGGCGATCAATCGAGGACGTAAATTGGGCGGCACCCGGCGGTAGAGGATCTCGAGCGCGGCCTCGCGGTCGCGGGGCGTACAGGGCTGGACTTGGGGAATTGCGCCCGACATGGCGATCCGAAATCTGAGGCAAGACGGGCCTTTCGGCAAAAAACTCCAACGCCCGACGCCTCGATCTCCGTACTATAAAGCATCGTGGGAGGTCACGCGATGTGGAAGTCGGCGGAAACCCGATCCGGTTCCCAAACCATGGATGAAGTCCCGAGCTCCCTCGCCGGGTATACGCTCTCCCCTCAGGACGAGACGAGCCTCGACGCGGGCGTACGCCCCGACGAGCGGGGGGACGCCTGGCTGGTCGAGTGCGTTCGCAGCGGCGACGATCAAGCGTTTGCCGCCCTGGTGACCCGCTATGAAAAGAAGCTGATCCGCGTCCTGGTGCGGCTGGTTCACGATGAGGAACTCGCCCGCGACCTGGCGCAAGAGACGTTCTTCAAGGTGTACAGCCGGCTCGACCGGTTCGACACGTCGCGGCGTTTTGGCCCCTGGCTCTTCCGGGTCGGGGTGAATCTGGGCCTGGACTGGCTCCGGCGACGAGATGCCCCGCCAGCCGCGTCGATCGACCGCTCCCATGATGAAGGGATGCGGGCGTTCGATTTGCCCGATGCCGATCCACGCATTCAAGCTGAGTTGGCGCAGGAAGTCCGGTTCATCCTTGATAAGATCCCCCTGCCTTACCGGACCATCCTCGTCTTGCGTGATCTGGAAGGATTTTCGTCTGCAGAGGTGGCGGCCATCGTCGGCCGCCGCGAAGCCACAGTGCGGTGGCGACTCGCAAAAGGCCGCGACCTGTTCCGCGAGCACTGGGAGCGCCGGCAGGAGTTGACGCGACGGGAGACGACATAATGGCGAATCCTCAATGCAAATGGGTGGGCGAGCGTTTGCCGCTCCTGGTGGATGACGAACTTCCGATGGCCGATCGGCGTCGGGTGGAGCGGCATCTGATCGGTTGCCTCGCTTGCCAGCAACACCGGACTTCGATCGAGCAGGCCGTCAAGGCCCTGCACGCGAGTGCGGCGTTCAGCCCCATCCAGCCGGATGCCCCCTCGCTCTGGCCCGACCTGGCCCGGCAGATCCGGCAGTCTCGCCGGCCTGCCCCTTCGTTCTGGTCATGGTCATGGTCCCGGTTCGAGATCTGGCCGGCGGTCGGCCTCTGTGCCAGCCTCGCCCTCGTGGCGGCGGTCGGCATCATCGGGAATAACCGGAGCCAGGTCGCCGAGGCCACGGCCCGACTGCCGCTCAAGACCCGGCCGATCGTCGCCGAGGCCCCGGTCGTCGCCCAGGCTTCGCCCGCGACGAGCCAGCCCGAACAGCCGGCCGCCGAGGCCGCCAAGCCCCAGGAAGACGCGTCGGCCCTCCCCGAGACGGTCACCGCAACCCGCATGGGTTACGACCTCGACCACGGGACGCCGATGGGGACGGAGCCTGCGCCGGTCGCTCGCGAGAAGAAGCAGCCGACGTATTAATGCGGTGATCGCCCCTTGCCCCTGCATCGGGCACGTCCGAACGATCTGCCGTGCGCCCGCCTGCCCCTTTTGAGTCCAAGAGCCTTAACAAACCGCGGCCTTTCGCGCCAAGAAGGGCGGGCCCCAGCCTGCCTAGAGCGTCCGCCCGTCGATTCGTTTCGCTCCCGGATTCTCCGAGATGTTCATATCCAATGTCTCGTCTCCTCGCTCCGCACAAGGGCGAGGGGGCGAGGGGCCGGAGGGCGTCTTCGGCGTCGGCATCCACGACGATCGGCCCTCGGGCCCCTCGCCAGTTCCATTGACTCTTACCGCGACCTCACCCGTGACGTGTCATCATCCGATCATCTCTGGCGACACCTCGACCCGGCACTCGCGCCCGGGCTGGGCCTCGGTCTCGGCTCGCGCCTTACCGGCCCTGCTCAAGGGCCTGGCGCTGGCGGGCCTCCTGGTCGCGCAGCCCTCGTGCGGCTATCCGGCCCACGCGCCCGCCTCGGCCCAGGCCACCGTCGAGACGGACGATGACGCGATCGTCGGGGCCTTCGAGCGCAAGATCGCCGACACGATCGCGAAGGTCAGGGGATCGGCGGTCGCCCTGGAATACTCGGTGGCGGACGCCCCCACGGGCATCAGGCGGGTGGCCACCGGCTTGATCCTCAACGACGAAGGGCACGTGCTCTCGATCCGGATCGACCCGCCCCCCCCGCAGGCGCCGATCGTGGCGCGAGACGCGTCGGGCAAGCGGCATCGGGCCGAGTGGCTGGCCGTCGACCCCGAGACGGGCCTGACGCTGCTCCGGATCAAGCCGATCCACGCCCGGCCCATCCGGCCGGCCAAACAGAACCCCCGACTCGGCAGCCAAGTCCTGGTGATCGGCAACCCGTTCGGCCTCGGGCATTCGGTGATCCGGGGCCAGGTGGCGGGGCTCGACCGTCGCGTCGACATCGGCCCCAGGCCCCTCGGCGGCCTGATCCAGATCGACGCAGCCCTCCACCCCGGCGACAGCGGCGCCGTCGTGGCCAACCTCCACGGAGAATGGCTCGGCCTGGTCCGCAGCGGCCTGGCGGCCCCGGGAAGCGAGCGCGTGCTCGACCACGACCTGGGCTTCGCCATTCCCGCCCGCGACGCCCTCTGGATCGCCGACCAGCTCCACACCAGACGCCGGGTCGATCGCGCCTATCTCGGCGTCCGGCTCAACGCGGAAAAACTCGGCGACCAACCCGGCGCGATCCTCGACGGCGTCCTCGTCGACTCGCCCGCAGCGCAGGCCGGCCTCCGCAAGGGGGACCGGGTCATGGCACTCGACGGCCACGCGATCGAATCCCCGGGCGACCTCACCGACCAGCTCGATCGTACGTTGGCCAACACCGAGGCCACCATCGAATATCAGCGCGGGGCCTTCCGCGACCATTTGGTCGTCCGGACCGGCTGCCGGCCTCCGCTCCCGTCCTCCTCCGCCACACCATCGTCACCGTCCCCGCCCGCGGAGAAGCCCAAGCTTTCTCCCGAAACGCCGACGGCCCCCTCCCCTGCATCTTCGCCTGTTCCCAACGTCTCCTCGCATGAGGCCAAGGTCATCCCCATCGGCCAGGAACCCTGAGTAACTCGGGCCCAGATCCCCAGAATTGTCGATCCCACGCTTGCCATAAGCCGGCTCGATTGCGCACGGGAAGGCGCCTTGAAGGCCCGATGAGACCATCGGCCGGCGTCGAGTTTGAATATACAGGAACGCGTCATGACGCTATGATGCCGCCTCGGTATCGAGGTCTGGGGAGACCTACCGCAACCAGCATCCTTCCTGCCTCCACCCATCTTCCCCAGTCCTGCCGGTTCTGTCTGGATCCGTAAAAGTCCCGAGACATTCGGCATCCCGCTCAATCGAGTTTGCGGGTCCTGCCGAAAAGAAAGGGCAGGACGACTCAAGCGGCGGAACGACGCCAACCTGAGTCGCAAACCGAACTTGTGAGCTGAGGCCGGGCGCAACGACTCGCCGTCTTTTGGGGTGAAGGTGACCGATGATGACACGCTCGTCATTTTCGACCTCGCATTGGATCGTGTTGATCGCCGTCGTGGTCGCGGGATTGTTGCCGGAGGCGATCGTCCCCGCGCAGGCCGCTCGAATCCGGGAGATCGTGCGGTCTCGCCTCATGAGCAAGGCCGACTACGATCGGATGGAGCGGGGCTATTATGAACAGATCCTCGACACCGGCCGTCGGATGGATACGCACGGCCTGATCGCCATCAATACAAACGACCTGCGCGAGTCGGTCCTGAAGCCGAACTACACGACGATCCTGCCCGTCGGGGCAATCTGGAACACGAACGCCCTGGCGATGCGCGACCAGCCCTATTCGACGGCCAAGCCGAGCGGGACGTTCCGCCTGGCGATGGCGGGCGATTCGATCGGCGTCGGCCTCGGCGTCGACGACGGCCTCGGCTTCGAGCCGGTCCTCGAGCGTTCCTTGCGGAAGCGTTCGCGCGAAGTCGGCGGCCCGACCGTCGAGTTCCTCAACTTCGCCCTGCCGGGCAAGAGCCCCGGCCAGCGCTGGGACCACTTCATGCAGGTCGCCTGGCCGACCTCGCCGGACGTCGTCGTCTTCGAGGCGACCCAGGCGGACGTCGGCTGGGATGAGCGCCGGCTGGTCGACCTCCTGCCGCGAGGGATCGGCTGGGATTCGGCCGTCTACGGCGACCTCTTCGAGCGTTCCGGCCTCAAGAAGGGGCAGCCTAAGGAGTACTACGCGGAGAAGCTGGCGGCCCTGCGCTGGGATCTTGTGGGTGAGGTCTACAAGCACATCGCGGCCGATTGCCGCGAGCGTGGCGTCCCCTGCCTCTGGGTCCTGATCCCGCGAGTCGGCCGCCCCGTCGAGCCCGCCGACCACGACCGCCTCGTCTCTCTCGCGAAGGCCGCGGGCTTCGGCGCCGAGATCGACATCTCCGACGCCTACGACGGCCTCGACCCGCTCACCCTGGCGATCCGCCCCGCCGACTACCACCCCAACGCCAGGGGCCACGCCCTCCTCGCCGACCGCCTCGACGCCGCCTTCCTCAAGCAGCCCTCGCTCCAGCACCTCTCGGCCCGCAAGGCCGAAGGCGCGGCCACCCCGCGGTTCTGACGACCGTCGATCGGCACCGAGCCACCAACCCCCGCTTTACGAAGGCGGTGCCTTACGGCAATTGAAGACGATCGTCGCCAAGGTCGGCTCGGTTAAAGCCGGCGTCGTTTCGCGGTTTCAGCTTCGGCATTGACAAGACCATCGTCACCCGAGGCTGATCCCAATGACGGCTTCCTCACCACCATCCGGGCGTATCGTGATCGCCGGCGGCAGCGGTTTTTTGGGCGTCTCCCTCGCCACGCACCTGGCGGCGGGAGGGGCGGCGGTCGTGCTGCTCTCGCGCCGACCACCGAAATCAAGCGGGCCCTGGAGGCATGTGAGTTGGGATGGCCGGAGCCTGGGGGACTGGCGTCAGGAGTTGGACGGCGCGGCAGGGCTGGTCAATCTGGCCGGTCGGAGCGTGGATTGCGTCAAGACGCCGGATCACCAGGATGAGATCCTCCGCTCTCGGGTGGAGGCGACGCGGGTGCTGGGCATGGCCGTGCGGGCCGTCGATGCCCCGCCTCCGGTCTGGGTGCAGATGAGCACGGCCCACATCTACGGCGATCCCCCCGAGGTCACATGCACCGAAGATTCGCCGTTCGGCCATGGGCTCGCGCCCTCCGTCGGCCGGGCCTGGGAGGAGGAATTCCGCGCGAGCGTCCTGGCCTCGCAGCGGGCGGTCATATTGCGCACGAGCTTCGTCCTGGGTCGCGATCGGGGTGTCGGCGGGGGTGCGCTGGCACGACTCGCCGGGCTCGCGAGGCTGGGCTTGGGCGGGACAATCGGGCCGGGCACTCAGGGGATGAGTTGGATCCATGAACTCGACATGAATCGCCTGTTCGGGCGAGCATTGTGCGACCCCGCCATGCAAGGGCCTTACGTAGTCTCCTCGCCCAACCCCGTCCCGCAACGGGACTTCATGCGAGAACTCCGACGCGCCGTGGGTATGCCCTTCGGGCTCCCGGCCCCTGGCTGGTTGGTTCGCGGAGGGGCGTGTTGGATCCTGAAGACCGACCCCGATCTCGCGCTCTATGGCAGGTATGTCGTCTCGAGCCGATTGTCGGCCGAGGGTTTCGAATTCCGGTTCCCGCACCTGCGCGACGCGCTGACCGATCTCTTGGTCCGTCGCAAACTCGTGGCCCGCAGCGCAGCGGTCTGACGCCGATGCGTCCAAGGATGGCCCCAGGCCTTCAGAGCTTCGACGGGGCATGTGCACGCGCGAACGATTTCGAATCCCCATTGTGACAAACATCGATCGATCTCTAGACGCGACGATGCGTCCTCGAAAAAACGGTGACAACCCCCTGGCACGAAATGGGCGTTCGAAGCCAGAATGTCAGGGTGAAGGGCGATCGGCCAGGACTCGGCCGGGCGCCGAGGGACGCCGGGCGGGCCGACCCCGATCGGATCGGCCTGCGTCGGCCTCGATGGGATGATGGAAGGAATCTGCGATGGTCGATCTCGGAGATCCGGGTGCCCAGCCGATGCTCGCCGCCGCCAGGGCCATGGACGCGGTCCTGAGGTGCGCCCGCGAGATGAGCACGGCGTCACGGGCGGATCGCCACCGGCTCCTCGAGCGGATCCTCCCCACCTTCGCCGAGCTCCGGCGCCTGAGCCGGGAGCATTTCGCGTCCAGGGCGAGGATCCCCGCCTCGATCGATGCCCTGTACGACGCGATCAATCAGCTCGTCGAGATGCCAGGCCTCCCGGACAGTGGCCCCCCCGCCGAGCATGAATGCCCGGCCTGCCACTCCCCCTTGCTGCGCAAGGACAGGTACGGCAACCCCACGACCGAGAAGCCGCACATCATCTACTGCGGCCCTTGCGTCGGCATCGTCATGCCGCCGCTCTTCTCCCTGACTTCGATCGACGAGGGGTTCAGCATCGAAGCCCTCTGATCCCGCGATGTTCCCCAACCCGCTCATGAGCCGGGCGGAAGCGCCTTCATGTATTCTTTGAGCCCCAGGGGCAATCCTCCCTCGGCCTCGTCGGCGATCAGGGTCAGGCCCGACAACTCGTCATCGATCAGGAGGAAGGACTTGCCGCCCACGGAGATTTCATAGCGGGAGTCGAAGAGGCTGAACGGCTCCGAGACGACCCCTGCCGCCGAGTGCCTTCACAATCTCGAGGAACGCGTCGAGGTCGGAGCCCTTCTCGCCCTTGCGGCAGAAGCCGAGGAGAACCTTCCCATTGGACCGTTTGGGCGGGGAGAAGCACCAGGTCGCCCCGTCCTGTTGCGGGGTGTCCATCGCGTGGGCCCTCATGACATGATGCCGTCCGACGCGCCGAACCGGCCGGTGCGGAACGGCTCAACGAGCCTCGATGAAAGGCTCCAGCGAACGACGAGGGACGCCGATTTCGACCACAGAGACCTCCCCCGTATAGCCTGCGGCGCCCTCGGCGGAAAAACCGAGCTTGGGCGCGACGAACGTCACGGTAGCCCGTGCCTTGATGGCAATCCCGAGCGGCCGGCCGCTATCGGCGTCGAGGCCCGAGGGAAGGTCCAGGGCCAGGATCGGACGCCCCGAATGATTGAGCCTGTCGATCAGGTCGTGCAAGACGCCCTCGACCGGCCGGGTGAGGCCCGTGCCGAGCAGGCCGTCGACGAGCCAATCGGCCGCGGCGATCTCGCCCGCGAGGGGCTCGAGCCCCCCCCGGGCCTCGGCGTCCCAGGCGACCTGGTCGATGCCCGACTTCTCCAGGATCTTCCACTGCGCGGCCGCGTCTCCGCGGAGCTGGTCGGCCTTCGCGAACCAGACGACCCGGACTGCGACGCCCCAGGAATCGAGGTGCCGTGCGACCACGCCGCCGTCACCGCCGTTGTTCCCCGGGCCGCAGGCGATCCAGACCTTCGACGACGGCCCCACGCCCTGATCGCGGAGCCAGGCGGCGGCCCCTCGCCCGGCGTTCTCCATCAGGACGAGGGTGGAGAGCCCCAGCTCTCGGGCCGCACGCTCGTCGATGCTCCGCACCTCATCCCGGGCCAGCGGTCGAATCTTCATGAGCCTCTCCTTGCGCCTCGAATCCGGTCGAGTGGCCATCGTCGCGACTGCCCTGCAAGTCCGCTTCCGGTTGACACGGCTCGGGGACGAAAATCAGAATAACGATGGCCAAGGCCCGACGCCGCCATCATCAATCAATACCATCACGACCTCCGACCCGGGGAGCCCGAACTCCATGCCGATTTACGAATACCGTTGCGAGCCGTGCGACCACTCCTTCGAAACCCTGGTGCGCGGCAACGGCGACACACCCCACTGCCCCAGGTGCAACGGCATCGACCTCGCCAAGCAGTTCAGCGTCCCCGCCGCCGCCCACACGAACGGCAGCTCCGGCGCGTCGCTGCCGATCTGCAGCTCCCCCGCCCCCTCGTTCGGCTGCGGCTCGGGCCCCTGCCGCTCGGGGATGTGCTCGATGGATCGAGCCGCAAAACCGTCGTGGTCACGGGGGGTCGCGTCCTCGCCAATCCCCCTCTGACACTCCCACGACCGACGTCGATCGCATGCCGTGCATTCGCACCAATCCAATCTATCTCGACGTTCGTTTCATCTTCTCCAAATTCCGCGTCTAACCTCTTCGCCTCTCTTTGACAACGCCCATGCCAGAGGGCATATCCTCTCTGGCTGGCGGAAGGTGTGCGGTGAAACTCCGCGCACCATGGCGCCGGCCGTTGCCCGAGTGGTCTGAGCGACGGAGCGGAGATGGACCGATGACGCAACTTCAGGGAGGATTGGAAACGTCGCTGCGGGCGGCGGTCGCCGAGCGCGTCGGCGAAGGGCGATTCGGGCTCTGGTTCGGCGAAGGCGTACATCTCGGCCTCGACGACGAGTCGATCGAGGTCGGGGTCCCCAACGCCTTCTTCCGCGAGTGGATCCAGGGGCATTTTTCCGGCAACCTGATCGAGGCCGCGGAGGCCGTCACCGGCCGCACGCTGGCGCTCAAGTTCCGGATCGATGGCGAGGCCGAGCCGAAGGTTGGGGGCCTGATCGAGCCCAATTCCGGCGACGAGAGACGCAAGCCGGGCGTGACGGTCCCCCTCGTTCCCGCACCCAAGGTCCCGCCCCCTTCGGAACGCCCTCGCAATCAGGCGAGGCCCCCCAGGCGGCTCGACGACTTCGTCACCGGCTCCTGCAATCGCCTGGCCCATGCGGCGGCCAAGGAGATGGTGCAGTCGACCGGTGCGTCGTTCAACCCGCTGGTCATCCACGCGGGCATCGGCCTGGGCAAGACTCACCTGGCCGAGGGGATCGGCCATGCCCTGCGTTCCCGACAGCCCGGGTTGAAGCTGATCCACATCACGGCGGAGGGGTTCACCAACGGCTTCCTCGAGGCCATGCGGTCCAACTCGCTCCACAGCTTCCGCGCCCGCTATCGAAACGCCGACGCCCTGATCGTCGACGACATCCACTTCCTCGCGGCCAAGCGGGCGACCCAGGACGAGTTCCTGCACACCTTCAACGCCCTGATCGCGGACGGTGTGCCGATCATCCTGACGGCCGACCAGCACCCCAAGCGCATCGCCAAGCTGACGGACGAGCTGGCGACGCGGTTCCTCGGCGGCATGGTCGTCAAGCTCGACGCCCCCGACCCGACCACCCGACGCGCGATCCTCAAGTCGAAGGCCCAGGCCCGAGGGGTCGACATCCCCGAAGCCGTGCTCGAGTACATCGCCGAGCACCTCCGGGCCAGCGTCCGAGAGCTCGAAGGGGCCCTGCACAGCCTGATCGCCCACGCGCTGCTGACCGGCAAGCGGCTCGACCTGAACCTGGCCAAGTCGGCGCTCCGCGACACGATCCGGCACACGGCCCAGGCCGTCGCCCTCCGCGACGTCGAGCGGGCGGTCTGCCACCTCTTCGAGATCGACGCCGAGGTCCTGAAGTCGGACGGCAGGGCCCGCGCCCTGACCTTCCCCCGGATGCTGGCGATGTACCTCTGCCGCAAGCACACCGGGGCCGCCTACAGCGAGATCGGCCGCTTCTTCGGCGGAAGGAACCACTCGACCGTCATCTCCGCCGAGAAGAAGGTCGCCGGCTGGATCCGCGACGAGGAGCGCAACGGCCTCCTCGCCGGCTTCGAGACCGTCGCCGACATCCTCGCCGCCCTCGAGCGCACCCTCGGGGCCTGATCCTTCCGGATGGATCCGCGTCGCGGGAGGATCATCCTCGCGTCGCGGCTTCAGGCCGAGGCCTCGTCGATCAGGATCTTCTCGAAGAAGAGCGAGCGCTCGATCGGGTTGTCCCAGTATGCGGGGATCTCGATGAATCCGAGCGAGCGATAGAGCGAGATCGCCCCGCGCATCTCCGGCAGCGTATCCAGGACGATCCGGCGATGCCCGAGCCGTCGGGCGAGGTCGATGACGGCCTCGACCAGGCGCATCCCCAGGTCTTGCCCCCGGTAGGCGGGGGCGACGTAAAGGCGCTTCATCTCGCACGTATCTACGCCCAACGCCCGGAGCGCCACACAGCCGGCGGGGATGCCTCCGTCCCTCGCTAGCAGGAAGCCGCCCAGCGGCGGCGCGTACCGTCCGGGGAGCCCGGCGACCTCGGCGTCGAAGCTCTGGTAGCGGAGCGTCTCGGCGAGCCAATCGGCAAACTCCGAGGCGTACGCCCGGAACAAGGTCCGGGCGTCTTCCAGGTCGGCCGGCGAGGCCACTTCGACCAACTCGAAGCTGGACCTGTCAGGCGTGGGCGAATCCATCACGGCACGCGTCCTCGACAACACATCATGATCCGTGGCATCGAAAGAAACCGATCCCCCGGCATAGGCCCGATCACTTCGCCGGCGTCGAGGCTTTAGGCGCCTCCGCCGCGGGAGATTTCGCTTCGCCCGCGCCTTCGAGGAAGCTGAGGCTGTAGGCGTCGTCGGCCTTGATCTTCCCCGGCTTGATGACGCCGGCGTCCTCGAGCTTGCTGAGGGTGTCGCTCCAGCGCTCGGGCTTCATGGTCCCGACCTCGTCGAGCCCCTTGAGGTCGGCGAGGACCAGGGGCCTGATCGCGGCCGACATCTTGGTGACCGAGTCGAGGGGGATCAAGGTGTTGACCTTCGCGAGATGGGCATTCGCCGGGGTGGGGTCCTCGGCGTAGCGTCGCCAGCCCCGGCGGCAGGCGCGGACCATCCTGGCGACGAGCTCGGGCTTGTCCTTGATCAAGGTCTCGCTGGCGATCAGGATCGAGCTATACGGGTTATAGCCGATGTCGGCCAGCGGCAGCGCGACGGGGTCGCCCCCCTGCCCCTCGGCGAGGATCGGCTCGCTGAAGATGTAGCCTTGCTGCGCGTATTTCGGGTCGCGGAGGAAGAGGGCGACGCCCCCCTCGTAAGGGACGATCTTCGTCCCCGGCAGCGCGACGTTCTTCTTGAGGTAGCTCGCAAATGGGGCCCCGATGCTGACCGCCAGGGTCACGTCGCGCAGGTCGCGCAAGTTCGTGAAGCCCGCGCTCTTGTGGGTCATGATGCACATCGGGAACTTCTGCAAGGGGGCGAGCAGCGCCATGACCGGCGTATCCTGCGAGCGCCCGACGAGAAGCTTGTCGGCGTTCTCGACGCCGAAGTCGGCCCGTCCCAGGGCCACCTCGGGGATCACGGCCGAGCCGGGCCCGCCCGGCTGGATCTCGACCTCGAGCCCCTCCTCCGCGAAATCCCCCTGGACCTGCGCCGCGAAGAATCCGCCGTGCTCGACCTCCGGATACCAGTTCAGGCGCAGGACCACCTTATCCTTGCCCGAACCCTTCGCCAGTGGCTCCTTCGACGGCTCGGGGCTGCCGCCGCAACCCGCTCCGAGGAAAACCAGGCCCGACGCGAGGAACAGCCAGAGGGATCGCTTCAACTTCATGGGGATGGTCTCGAGGTCTACGGCCGACGTCTCAACGCTCACGAATTGCATTCCGTCGCTTGCCCGACGGCGGTCCTTTGCGGACTCTCACGATTGTACCGTGCGAGGGAAGTTCCCGAACCTGGGGCGGGATCTTCTCCATTGCATGATATTAAACAACATATTCTTACCATCGATTCGAATGCCCACTTCAGCGTCTCGACCAGCGGGCCAGGATCACGCTCTCGACGAAGCCGAGAGCCGCGAACAATGAGATGCCCAGGACGATCGCAGCAGCAGTGGCGGCGTACATCAGGTCGGCGCGGACGTTGCGCGACGATTCATAGATGATGTAGGCGAGGCCGAAGCGGTCGGGCTCGCTGCCGACGAAGTATTCGCCGACGACGGCCCCTGTCGAAGAAAGGCCCGCGGCGATCTTGGCCCCCGAAGCGAGGTCGCGGACCGCCGAAGGGAGCCGGAGCTTGGTCCAGGTCTTCCACAAGCTCGCGTTGTGGAGCTGGAACAGCTCGAGCAACCTGGGATCCACGCTCGTCAGCCCCGAGAGCGTGCTGGCGATCACCGGGAAGAGCCCCATCGACGCCGAGATGCAGACGATGCTCGGGAACCCGTGGCCCAAGGCGATGATCACCGCGTTGGCGACGGCGACGATCGGCACCGTCTGCAGGAGCGTCAGGTAGGGGAAGATCCCGGCCCGGAGCGTCCTCGAGAGCGAGAGCACCAGGGCAATCGGCATCCCCAGCGCAAGACTGACCCCCAGGCCGCAGGCGGCGGCCTTGGTGGTGTAGATCGTCGCCTTGAGCAGGGTGGCGCGGTGCTCGTGGAGGGCGAGGAGGACCCCTTTGGGGCCGGGGATGACGTAGTCGGGCAGGCCGCTGACCGCCTTCAACGCGTACCAGGCCCCGATCAGGACCGGCAGGACGACCAGGGGGGCGACGGCCCGGCACAGAATCGACCCCTCCCCCCTCAAGCGAGAGCTTGTCGGGGCGCTCATGCCGGCAGCCTCCGCAGCGTCTCGCCGAGGCCGCCCACGATCCGGGCGTATTCCGGCTCGGCCCGCAGCGACGGGGATCTCGGGTAGGCGAACGGGATCTGCTCGATCCCCTGCAAGGTCGCCGGCCGGCCCCCGAGCATGACGATCCGCTGAGCCAGGAAGACGGCCTCGCTCATGTTGTGCGTCACGAAGACGGCCGCCCAGCGCTGCTCGGCCCAGAGCTCCAGCAGCGTCTCATTGAGCCTCTGCCGCAGTAGGTCGTCGAGGGCGGCGAAGGGCTCGTCGAGCAGCAGGAGCCTGGGTTGAGACACCAGGGCCCTCGCGATCGCCACCCGCATCTTCATCCCCCCCGACAGTTGGTCGGGGAATTTGCCGAAGTCCTGGGGCGTCAGGCCCACCAGCGCGAGCGTGGCCCTGACCCGCTCGTCGCGGTCTTGCGGATCCCCGCGATCGTCGAGTTCGAGGGGGAGCCGGACGTTGGCCGCGGCGTCGCGCCAGGGGAGGAGCGTCGGATCCTGGAAGACGAACGAGACGCCCCCTCGCTTTCGCCTGGCGACGGAAGGGGGGAGGCCGTCGACGTCGATCTCTCCCGCCTGGGGCTCGAGGAGCCCGGCCAGGAGGCGCAGGAGGGTTGTCTTGCCGCAGCCGGACGGGCCCACCAGCACGACGAAGTCGCCCGAGCGGATCTCCAGGTCTACGCCGTCGAGGACCTTGACCCCT
Organism: Singulisphaera chitinilytica; assembly: GCF_049331405.1. Classification (NCBI taxonomy): domain Bacteria; kingdom Pseudomonadati; phylum Planctomycetota; class Planctomycetia; order Isosphaerales; family Isosphaeraceae; genus Singulisphaera; species Singulisphaera chitinilytica. Next base: position 335,509 of record NZ_CP186274.1, on the reverse strand, counting down.
CCCAGCACGAGGCCGACGTCCCTGGCAACGATCATCCCCGTATCGGACTCGAACATCCCGGTATTTCCCTCGGGCGGAGGTCGAACGTTGACTCGCCCGAAACGGGCTCGCCCCCTATTGTTTGGGAGCGAGCGGGAAATTCCAAGTGATCGACCAGGAAGGAGGTCACGTTCGGCTCACTGCGAGGAGAACGACTCCTCGACGCTCTCGCCGTCGATCTTCGCCCGGATGGTCCCCTGGAGGCCCCTCGGATAGTGGCCGGGATCGGACGCGAAGCGGTTCGGGTCGGAGGCATCGGGGACGAGATTGATCGGCTTGGCGTTCTGGCCCTCCCCCTGCTTGAAGACGACCTCGGTGGGCGCGGGGCTCATCGGGGTCGACCCGTCCGACTTGTAGAAATAGGCGACGACCGAGAGCGGCCGGTTCCTGCCCTTGCCGACGCCGGGCTTGGCCGGGCTCTCGGTCTTGAGGGCGACGAAGCCTCGGTCTTTCGGCAGGCGGACCAGAGAGCCGCCCGTCGGGGCGACCTTGGTCGGCACGAAGCTCGGCGTCTCGCCGCAGCCGGACAGGGCACCGAGGAAGCAGGACGTTACGAGGAAAGGGGCCCAACGCATCGCTCGAGGCACTCCACAAATGAGAAGGCCGAGGAAGCATCCCCCCGGCCCTCCGCCTTTGATCCAGGGAAATCGGCTGCCGGAAGGAGAGGGGAAGCGTCGAAGCCTCGCCCCCCTCTCCCGCTCGATCAATACGAGTCGGAGCTGATGACTTCGCCGCCGGCGCGGGTGCCGAGGGCCCACCAGGTCTTGCGGGCGATCGAGTCCTTGATGAACTTGACGCTGCCGTCGCCGAAGAGGGCGTTCACGCCGCCCGGGTGCATGCTCGTGGAGGGGAGGGAGTTGCTGCCGTTGTCGCTCTGGCTGGGGTTGCCCTGGCCCCGGCAGACGTTGAACGGATACTGCTTGTCGTTCGGGGTCTGGGCGACGTTGAACGCCGCGCCTTCCGAGAACGAGGCCCAGCGATAGCCGCGGTGGCTGGTGATGGCCGTCGAGCTCGGGTTGGTGAACTCGGCCGCGCAGGCGGCGAGGCTGTTGAGGATCCCCTGCTGGGTCGCCGCGGTGGCCTGGAAGTCGTCGACCTCGTACTTGGCGGCGGCGACGACCACGCCGTTCCCTCGGTAGTGGCTGCCGGGGGTGCCGGAACCGATGCCTCGTCCATGGGTGCTCTCGTTGCCCTGGTTGTCCCCCACGAGGGCCTCGGCGAAGAGGAGGGTCGTCGAGGTGCCGTCGGTCGCGTGGCGGATGCCGTAGCTGATCCAGACGGCGAACATGCCGGTGCTGCCGTTGCCGTCGGCGTTCTGCATGTTGCCGTTGCCGTTGTTCGGGCCGCTCGGCCAGTCGCTCGTCGTGCCGTAGCAGGCGTGATAGTTGTTGATGTTCTGCTGGCCGACGTAGGGGTCGGAGGGGCACATGTAGGCCTTGACGACCGTGCCGATGACCGTGGCGTTCTCGGGCGCCGGGACGGCGTCGTGGATCTCTTCGGCCATGCCGAAGTTGATCGCGTTGTAGAGCGGGGTCTGCTCGACGAACGGCAGGCTCGAGGCAAGCGAGCTCCAGCCTCGCCAGTCGGCGTACCCGGGGCAGCTCGACGAGGGGTCGGAATTGCAGTTCTTGGACGCACCCATCGGGAAGACGTCATACGTGCTGTGGTAGTTGTGCATGGCCAACCCGATCTGCTTCAGGTTGTTGGTGCACTGCATCCGGCGGGCGGCCTCGCGCGCCGACTGCACGGCGGGGAGCAACAGGGCGATCAACACCGCGATGATGGCGATGACGACGAGGAGCTCGATCAGCGTGAACCCACGCCTCTCACGCAACTTCATGATGATGGACCTCGATCACGGGGGTCGAAAATAGCTACGCCTTTGGAGACGCACGACGATAAGACCGGTCGATCCGGGCGGTCCTGCGATGGGGGGGAGAGGACCAGGGCCCGGTCGTCATTTCGGCATCGAAATCCCGGCTTCGTCCGTCGGAGGGGGGGGTTGACGGGAAGCCCGGTCGTCGTCACATGCTCGTCGGCCTCGGCAGGTCGTCCTCGATCTGGGACGAGGGGCTGCCGCCTCGCTCCGGTCTCCCGACCGGCGCTTGTAGGAACCTCAAAGGCTAGCGACCTCCAGTGAAAACTCCGTGTCGATTCGTCGATCTTTCCATAAAGTTCGCGGAATCGTGGGCTCAATTGCTGAACATGACATCCCCACATTCGACCTTGTTTGAATGCGTGCATATCCAGGCGAACGTTAGGTAATGACATTATCTTTGTACATAAATTAATTCAAATTATTACTCATGCCAGGCTGCGGGTGCTCGATTGCGATGGAGATGCCGTACGATCGTCCCAATCGTCCGCGATGAAGGAAGGCCTTCCATATTCTATCAAAAATTCGACACAGAACGCCCTGATGATATTGGCGATCCGTCCGAGCGTCACGCGAGATCGACGAGGCTATTCCCCGGGTACCAATGCCGCCCGGAATGCCCTCAGGATTGATTGGGAAGGTGACGTATCCAGGACGGAGAAGACGACCCGCTCGAACCGTCCCGACCAGGGGCCTTGTTTCAGGTGCGCCGCGAAAGATCTGGCGACGACGGCCGGGTCGTTGCGGAAGACGCCGCAGCCCCAGGCCCCCAGCACGAGCTGCCCGTAGCCCCGCGAGGCCGCCAGGGCCAGCACGTACTCCGACCGCCTGAGGAAGACGCCCGGGATCGGTCGCAACTCCTCGGGTCGGTTGTAGGCGGCCGCCCCGGCATTCGGCGCCGCGCTCGTGATGAAGGTCGCCAGCCTCGGCTCGTCGAGCAACTTCCCGGCATCGTCCCGGAAGATCGGACATCCCGGCGAAAGGATCATCGCATCGGAATACAACAACGACGTGGCCGCGCGATGGTTCTCGTAGAAATCCCGGGCCCGCATCTGCGACGCATGCAGGGCCGAGCTTCGCGCCAGCGATTCTTCCTGGGCCTGGCTGCCGTTGAGGAATCCCCCGCCCGGGTTCTTCGCTGAGGCGAAGTTCAAGGCCGCGACCGGCCCCTTCCCCATCGCCAGCACTCGCGCCACACCGGCCAGGGTCGTCTCGTTGACCACCTCGATGACGGCCGCCTGATCCGGGGCCGGCTGACCGAGAATATCCCGCCGGAGCCCTTCGAGTTCCTCCGGCAAATAGTGGCGCGTGCCTTCGAGGCAATCGCGAACGGCCCCGGCGATCTCGACGACCCGGCCGGACGCCAGACGATACGACCCTCGCTCGACGATCTCGACCGACTCCCTGGCGATCTGCGCCCGTGTCGAACTTTTCATGCCGCCTCGCCACGTCCCGCTATCGAACATCCGTGAACCATGCGGGGCCGACGTCGGCCCCGCATGGAACGGACTCCGATTGCACATCCGGGGTTCACTTCATGACGAAGGCCCGGGGCGTCATGCCTCGACCTCTTCCAGTTCCTGCTCGGCGTCTTCGAAGTCTTCTTCGTCGAAGTTGAAGGTGGCCTGGGTATCGAGCCACTTGCGCTTGAGTTCCGTGTCCGAGGTCATGGCCAGCTCGAGGGCCAGGGTCTCCCGATACTGGCTGGCCTCCGCCTCGATGGTCCAGGTGGCCTGGAGGCCGAGTTCCTCGGCGACCTCTCGCACCTCCTGCAGGCTGACGCGGAAGAACTCTTTACGCTTGTTGGTCTTGTTCACCTGTCGTTCCAGGAACCGCCGGTGCAGTGAGGTCTCCAGCGCGGGGGCATCCTCGGAGGGGAGCATGGCGTGGACGTCGAAGGGGAACGGCACGCTGGCGTCGCCCAGCTCCTTGACCCGCTCCAACGGGTCGAGCCTTCGCGTGAGCCCGATCTTGTACACGTTCTCGCCGAACGAGCCGATGTTCGAGATGACGTAGACGTGGCCTCGCTTCGTCTGCTGGGCCATGGAGATCGCTTTCTTGCCCTTCTCCTCGGCCTCGACGAGCTTGAGGTTCAGCTCCTGCATCTCGGCCTCGAGCCGGGCCTTCTCCGCCTCGCTCGCCTCCTCGAACTGCTTCCTGAGCCTGGCGATGGCCTTGTTGACGAGCTCTTCCTCGCGCTCGGCCTGCTTGATCGCCCGCTCGATCTCCTTTTTGGCCCTGGCCTCCTCGCGGATCTGCTCCTTGATCGCGCGCTGCTCTTCCCTCGCCTGCTCCTTCAGCTTCTGGACGGCCACGCCCCACTTGACCTCGTCGAGCCTCGAATCCAGATATTCCTCCTGGATCCGGGCGTCCTTGTAGACCTCGCCGTCGCGGTTGACCAGGGCATAGGCGTCCTTGATCTCCTGGATCAGCTTCCCCTGATTGCCCGACTTGATCCGGGAGAGGATCGTATCGACCTTGCCGTTGAAGGTGCTGAGGACGAACTTGAGGGCGTGATCCTTCTTCCAGCCGTCGGGATAGCCGCAGGTGGCGGCCGTCCCGTTCTCCTGCATCCGACGGGTCCGCTCCCTGGCGAGCTTCAGTCTCTCGCCGGCGCGGTTGAAGCCGAACTCGACGGCGAGCTCGTCCAGGACATGGGTCGGCGGCACGAGATAAACGCCGTCGTACTTCTCGATGCGATTCTGCAGGGCCTGCGCCGTGGCCTGATAGTCGGCGAGCTTGCCCTTGGCCTCGTAGGCTTCCTTCGCGATCTCGCGGGCCCTGGCCTCCGCGCCTTGCCGGATCTCCAGCGCGTATTTCGTGACGAGGTCGAGGGCCGCGTCGGCCTTCTCACGCTTCTCCTTGGCGTCCTTCCTGGCCCCTGAGGCGAGCGCCTTGGCCTCGGCCTTGGCTTCCTCGAGAGCCTGCTGGGCCTGGAGCTTCGCCACTTTCAAGGCTTCGTGCGCCTCGAGCCTGTGCCTGTCGGCGGCGGCCTCGAGCTTCCGGGTCTCCGCCCTCGACACCTCGAGGAGCCGCTCCCCCTCAGCCAGGATCTTCCTGTTGCGATCCTGCGACTCGGCCAGGGCCCGCTGCACGATCTCATCCGCACGGAGTTGAGCCTGGGCGAGCCTCGCCTCGGTGTCCGCCTTCGTCCTCCTGGCCTTCTCGATGATGTCGGGGATCTGCCTCAGCTTATCGAGCCTGGTAAGCTCCGACGTATATTCCACTTCCTTCGCCTGCCAGGCCCCGAGCGAATGCTCCAGTTCCGCCTTGAGTTCTTTCGTCCTCAGGAATAAGAAGAGCGAAGCCCCGGCGAGGGCGAACAGTAGTAGGATTAGGATTACATAAAGCATGACGCATTTCCCCGATATTCTCGGCGGTCCGCTCGAGCTCCTTCGCTCGCGACGGAATCAGGCCGAACCACGAATTGACCGAACCTCGGCTCGCTTCACGGAAGCGCCGGATCGTTGATCCTCGCCGACATACGGCGTCGGCCTCGCGTTCCTCTTCATACTTAGCCAGACCTTATAAGGCCGTCGGTGACATATGTTTTAGCAAGTCTCGCGACGAGATTGGAATGGCAAACCCGCCTCAGGCCGGGCGATCATGCCAGGGTCGGGCTCGAAAAATCTCGAGGAAGAAATCGGGAACAATCCCCAGGAACGCTGCACTCAAGAGGGGGGTGAGAGGGATGGTTTCCCCCTGGAGAATCGAGGTCCATGGAAAGCGGGCATCGCGGTTCGGTCCTGGATTCGGTGCGGGTCCTCTTCGACTCGGGATCGCTCTCCGCGCTCGGCGAAGGCGAGTTGCTGGAGCGGTTCTTGAGCGAGAAGGACACGGCGGCGTTCGAGGCGATCGTGCTGCGGCACGGGGCGATGGTCCTCGGGGTCTGCCGGCGGATCTTGCACGACCCCCATGACGTGGACGACGCGTTCCAGGCGACGTTCCTCATCCTGGTGGAGAAGGCTCGGTCGATCCGGGACCGCGAGATCCTCGGGCTCTGGCTCCACGGCGTGGCGCGGCGGGTCGCCGTGCGGGCGAGGGTCAACGCGAGGAGCCGGCATGATCGGGAACGTCGGATGATCGGGGAGGCCGCCGTGGAAGGGACGCAGGCCCGTCGGAGCGATGACGAGGAACTACGCCTGGTGATCGACGACGAACTCGGGCGCCTTCCCTGGCGATACCGCGCCGCGCTGGTGCTCTGCGACCTCGAAGGCCAGTCCTACGAGCAGGCCGCCGAGGCGCTCCGCTGTCCGGTGGGGACCATCAAGAGCCGCCTGGCTCGCGGCCGGGAACGGCTCAGGGGCCGGCTGACCCGGCGCGGCCTGGCCCCCTCGACGGTCCTGGTCGTCGCGACCCTGACCTCGGAGACGGCCTCGGCCATCCCCCTCACGCTCATGGGCCAAACCATCCGAGTCGCCGCCCAACGCGCAGCGGGCCGGGCCGCCGCGGGATGCGTCTCGGCCGAGGTCGCGCGTTTGACGGAAGGAGTCATCCGATCCATGACCGTCGCGAAATGGAAAGCCGCCTCGGCCGCCATCCTGGCCGTCGCCGGCGTCGTTGGCGTGGGGAGCAGGGCCCTGCTCTCCCGGCCGGCGCCGGCAGCCGGACAGGCGGCCGCCGAGTCAACTCGACCCAGGGCGAAAGACGCTCCGATCCCTCTGCCCGGCGTCGAGCAATTCCAGCTCGAGAACGGGCTGCGGGTCTTCCTCCGGCCGATCCCGGCGCAAGCACCGGGGTCGGATCAGACGGCCCTGCTCGTCGGCTACTCGATTGGCGAGTGGCACGACCCCGATGGTCAATCTGGGCTCGCCCACCTCGTCGAGCATACGTACGTCACGGCCGCGGCCGGCAACGTCAAGGCGAGGACCAGCTGGGATTTCTTCGGCCGCTATCCACGAGGTGGCAACGCCCAGACCGGCGGCGATTACACCCTCTTCGCCACCAGCTTCGACGAAGTCGACATGCTTCACGAAATCACGGATGCCGCTGCCCGCATGGGGGACCTGCACCCGGAGGATGAAGACCTCGAAAGAGAGCGGCATCGCGTCCTTCAGGAAGTCACGAATATGTTCACGGTCGTCCCCAGCCTGGCCTCGGAAAACAACGCACGCGAATTGATCCGCCCGGCGCCGGGGACGGGCAGGAAAGGAGGGCAGCCCCGCGAGATCAAGGCCCTCACTCGCGAGCAGGTTGAAGCCCACTGGAGGCGTTATTATAAGCCGAGGAATGCGATACTGGCCCTGGCCGGGCCGTTCGACCCTAAAGCAGCCCGCGCGGCGATCGAGGCCTCTTTCGGCAAGATCCCGCCCGGCGAACCCAGCCCCCCGCCCCGTCCTTCCGGCGCTCCCAGGTTCGGCCAGGTGCGTGAGTTGACGTCGACATCTCCCCCTCCCCAGCCCGGCCCCAATTCCATGGCCAGCCTCGCATACCCCGCTCCCCCGCCGGAGAGCGACCTATACGCGCCCTTCCTGGTGCTGGCAATGCGCCTTCACTTCGCAGCCGGCAAGCTCGACGGCCACGACACGGTTCAAGCCCCGATTTTCTTCTCGCCTCTGGACGACCCCGGCGTGCTCGTCATCTCGACGAGCATGCGGGATGGAGAATCCGGGGCTAAGGCCCTGGCACGAATCGAAGCCGTCCTCGCCGACGCCTTGAAGCCCAAGGCGTATCACGTCGCAGACAACATTGCCAGGCGACGGCTCGGATCCCTCTTCGGGATCCCCGAGGTCTCCAATACGGAGGTCGCCCGGAACGCCTATGGCGTGGCCTTTTCGATCATCCGCAGGGCGCAGATGGGGATCGACTCCGCGAAGCTGACGCGCGACCTGGACATGCTCACCGACGAGGATATGAAAAGGACCATCCGCGAGTGCTTCGCCCCAGGCAAGCACGCCGCGGCCTTCATCCGATAGGCGTATTCTCACGCGGAGATGCGAACTCCGAATAAAGCGAACGACCTGCCAAGGCCTTTATAAAAGCCCGGCAGGTCGTCCGGTTTCGAAGTGCGACTTCAACCCGGCTCAGTACTTGGGCACGAACTTCAGGCGTTCGTAGTACTTGGGATTGTGGTGCCACTCGTTGCGCTGGCAGCCAAGGCCCCGGTTCAACTCGTCCTGGGCGAGGTCGGCCCAGGGGGTCCTCGGGTGCAGCTCGATGACCTTCTTCAGGAGGGCCTGGGCCTCGACGTACTTCTTCTCGGTCTTCTCCTTGGCGGCCTTGCGGTCGCCCGAGTGGTCGATGACCCACTCGACGACGAGCTCGGACGAGGGCATCGCCTTGGGGCGTGGCGGAGAGTCGTGCATCTCCTTCAGGCAGGCCATATATTCATAGGCCTTGATCTGATACGTGACGATCTGGGCCAGCATCAGGTCGTAGTGGGCCTGCCAGCGCTTGAGGGGCTCGCGCTCGCGGAGCTTCTTGAGGCTCTCGAGTTGCTTCTGGATCGCCAGCAGGGCATTGAGCTTCTGCTCGGCGTTCTGATACGCCTCCTCGCAGGCGGGGACCAGTTCCTCGGGCATGACCGGGAAGTGGCGGCGGAAGATGAAGCCCGGGTCTTCCCCCGACTTCGAGCGCGTCTCCTCGATGATCGTGCGGAGGGTCCGCCGGAATTCCGACTTGTTCCGCCGCTCCATGTAGGCGAGGCGGTTGTCGTACTCGGGGACGTACTCCTTGAGCGTCTGGATCGAGTAGAGCTTCTCGCGCTGGCGGACCCGCATGTTCTCTTCGCTGGGGAGGAGAAAGTAGATCCCCCCCGTGTCCTTGGCGATCCGGGCGAGCTCATAGGGGGCGAAGCCCGATGGCTGTTCGTCCCAGCGGTCGTGCAGGCCGTCCCACTGGACGAGCTCGACGTCGGCCGTCTCGGGGCCCCGGCGGATGGCCGGCCAGTAGACGTCCTTCGTCACCGGGTCGATGTACTGCAGGTGCGCCTGGTCGTAGCCGAAGAGCGACTGCCGGCCGATCACGTAGATGGGCACCTTCAGGTTCGTGGCGATCTGGTGCGTCTCCTCGACCTTGCTGCCGTCGTCGCCCGACTCGTCGGTGACGAGCACGATCAGGAGCCGGCGATCCTTCTTGATCAAGCCCGAGTAGTGGTTGATGACCGTCTGCAGGGCCTCCATCGTGTTCTCGGTGCCCGAGTCATCCACCTTGAGGCGGTCGATGGCCTTGCCGATGAGATCGATGTCGATGGTCGGCTTCTCGAGCTCGTAATGCAGGTCGCGCCCGAACCCGACGATGGCATGGTTCAGGACGGCAGCCTGCTTCTTGTTGTTGTCGATGTTGACCTTGAGCTCGGAGGCGACCCTGTCGAACTTCGACTTGATGGCCTTCTGGTCGTCCTTCATGCTCTCGGATTCGTCGAAGAGCCAGACGACGGTGAGCTTGTGCTGGGCGAGGTGTCGGAGGATCTCGCGAGCGATCTGGTCGAGCGACTCGCCGACATCCTTGGCCTCGAAGGTGACGTCGCCGGCGATCATGCCGCCGCCGCCGAGGTCCACGCCGAGCTTGGCGGCCGACGGGAGCAGGTTCAGGCCCGAGACCTGGGCGACGACCTTGACTCCGGGAAGGCTGTTCCCCTCACCGACACCCTTGCCGACCCCCTGCACCTTGGGCGTCGCCGAGGGGGGGCCGGTCCCGATGCCCGAGAATCCGCCGCCGCCCCCTTCGCTGCCGCCGGCCTCGGGCGCCCCCTCGCTACCGACGGACGTCTCGCTCCGCTCGCCGGGCGTGGCGAGGACGTGGAGCGCCTCTTCCTCGGATCCCTTGCCCGAGACCAGGGCCGAGTTGATGTTCGCGACGATCTTCTTGGCTTCCGTCGAGAACGTCGCCGCCCCCAGCACGCCCAGGACGAGGACGTGGACGATCAGCGAGACGCCCCAGGATGGAGCATCGTACCGGCGCCGCTTGCGTTTCTTCTTCTTGACCTTGGCGGCCTTGGCCTCCCCCTCGGTGGGGGCTGCGGCCTCCGCCTCTTCGGGCTCGGCACCCTTGACTTTGCGGCCGAAGAGTCCGCCGAGCAGGCCTTTGCGCGGTTTCGCCCCCTCGGGCGGAGCCGGCGGAGGTGATGAGGATGAAGAGTCCGACGCGGCCGGCGTCGGCGGGGTTGGCGATGGGTCGGGTTGGGACGGAGCCAGTGGGGGCACGATCGGGGGCGCGGGCTCCACCAGATCGTAAAGGCCGTCGCTCGACGATGACGGAGCAGGGACGTGCAGATCCATGGCACTTCATCCCCAACGAGACTTATAGACTGGACCCGTTTAAAGTTTGGGAGGTTCCGGCGGCTTCGGCATATTCATCATCTTTTTCTTCTTCTCCTCCCGCTCGGCGTCGCTCTCCTTGGGGCGTTCGATCGGCTTCACGTAGGTCTCGACCCACTTGAAGCCGAAATCGTCCTTCAACTCGCGCTTGGCCAGGAGGGCCCAGGGCGTGTCGGGATGCTCGGTGATCACGCGATTGAGGAGTTCTTTGGCTTGCTTGGCGGCCGCCGCCGCCTTGTCACTGTATCGGACTTCCGGGCTCGGCACGAGCCTCCAGGCATTCGATTTCGGATTCTGGAACTTCAGGGCGTCCTTCTTCATCGTGGCGCACGCCCAGTTGTACTCGTAGCAGCGGATCTTCATCGCGAGCAGGCGGCCTCGGATCAAGTCGTAATGGGCCTGCCAGCGCCTCGATGGCTCCTTGTCGCGGAACTTGGCCGCCTGCGAAATCGGAGCCAGGGCCTCGTCCACCACGTTCGCGGTGAGCGCCACCTTGATCTGGTTATCCGCCATGACATCCTTGAACTCCGGCCCGTCGACCGGGGGGAATGTCAAGGAGGGCTGCGGGCCCATCCGCTGCTGCGTGAGCTGCGCGGCCGCCAGCACGGCCTGCCGGATCGGGCTCCTGGAAAGGGAGGCGTCGTACTGCTCGTGGCTGATCCAGTCGGGGATGTACTCGCGCATCCGGACCGGGTCGAACCCCATCCGGGACGAGCCCATGCGGGTGAGGAAGTAGATGCCCCCGGTCGCCTGCGCCAGCCGGCTCAGGGCGTAGGGCCCGAAGCCCGAGTCGAGGATGTCGTACTGATCGCCGTCGTACCAGAAGGGGAGCTTGATCTGCTCGAGGGCCACGCTCTCCGGCCCCTGGCGGACCTTCAGGCCGTAGAAGGTCTGCTTGGTCTTGGGGTCGGTGTAGTTCATGTAGCCGTCGACCCGCCCGAAGAGGGCCTGGGAGCCGAGGACGTAGACCGGCACCTTGGCCTTGGACGCGACATCGATGGCCTCTTCCAGGCGGGACTCGTCGTCGCCGACCTCGTCGGTCACCACGATGACCATCGTGTGGTAGACGTTCCCCTTCTTGTCCTTGAACCGGCCCCAGCGGTGGACGATCTCGGAGACCGTGCCGAAGGTCGTCTCGTTGCCGGTGGAGTCGAGCGGGATGTCATTGATGGCGGCGACGATCTCGTCGGTGCTCGCCGTGGGGGCGGTGGTCATGGCCCTGCGGTCGTTGCCGAAGGCGACGACGGAGGTCAGCAGGCCCCCGTCATCGCTGAGGTCCTGGCCGTCGAGCTGGTTGATGTGCTTGTAGACGGTGTCGATGTGCTTGCTGAGCCGCTCGCGCTCGGCCTGGAGGCTCCCCGAGGCGTCGAACGCCCAGACGACCAGGGTCCGCCCCTTCTCGACGTGGCGGAGGATCTCCTCGGCGAGCCGGTCGACCGCGCCCTCGACGTCCCCCGCGTGCTCGAGGCCGTTCCCCTTGATCGAGACGTTCTGGCTGAGCATCGAGGCCGTCGGGACCGCCGTGCGGACCGCCTGGCTGATCTCGAGCGAGGCGAGTTGCGGGACCGCCGGGCCGGAGCCCGTGGCCGTCGTCGCCTTGCTCGCGGCGCCCGTCTTCGAGGTCGGCGGGGTCACCATCGCGGCGAGGTTCGGCGAGAAACTGCCGGCCGGAGCGTTCTCCGTCAGCGGCTTGTCACCCATGTCCAGATCCTGGAAGACGATCTTCGAGTGCAGGTCGCCGGCCGAGTTGAAGTCGACGACCTGCGCCTGGAACTCGCGCTTGGCCTCTCGATGCACGGCGTACCCGACGGTCGCCAGGATGACGAGGAAGACCGCGTGGACGCCCAGGCTGACGGCGAAGGCGGGCAGGCCGATACCGAGGCGCCCCCCCAGCCATTCGGAGAGCCAGGGGAAGCGCTCGTCGAGCCTGTCGAGCATGCCGACGGGCTCGGGCTCATGCGGCTCAACGATCTCGTCCTCGACGTGCGCGGGATCCTCCATCGAATCCAACTGGGCACTCACCGGTCCGCTTGCGACGGCTCGAATCCCCACGGTTTCGATCTCCTCGGGACTCTCCCTCGCCCCCGCGACTCAGACCGAGACGAGACGAAGGACTGAACTGCTCTTTCGATTGAGTCAGTCGCGCAACGGACTAGGCCGGTTGCGCGGGCCAGCCGGCCTCCTGGTGCAACTGATAGGTTGACTCCATCCATTGATACTAACCACTCCGCGCGTCCAGGGCAATCCGATTCCTCTTGACTTCGGCGTGCTTACTTTTTCAACGGTAGGAGATCCGGGCGATGTCGTCTTGGATCGAGAATCAAAAGGGGCTGGCTTCTTGATTTACGAGCGCAACCCGGTCAAGGTTCAGCCTCGGCCGCCTCATTCCGGCCAACGGCGTCGCGAAGCGAGGCCCCTGCCTATCGGATCGGGGCCCGAAACCCAACCCCAACCCATCGACGTGTGGCCATGCGCATCAAACGCGTTGACGTCCGCTTCACTGTGCGGCCGGTCGCCAAGGAACCGATCCGAGACGCCCTCCAGACCCTCACGGGTGGCGGCTCGGTCGAGGTGGGAATCGTCGCCGACGACGGCCTCGTCGGGCACTCGAGCAGCAACTTCGGCCGGATCGACGGCGCCCCCAAGGCGCTGGCGACCCTGATCGAGGCCGAGCTCGCCCCCAAGCTGATCGGCCGCGACCCGTTCTACGTCGGGCAAATCCTCGAGGATCTGAAGCGCGAGACCGAGTACCACGGCACCTTCGGCCTGGCGACGTTCGGCCTGAGCGCCATCGACGTCGCGCTCTGGGATCTCGTCGGCAAGGGGCTGAACACCCCCTGCTACAAGCTCTGGGGAGCCTACCGCGACCGCCTGCCCGCATATGCGATGGTCGGGTGGCTCAACTACGACCTCGACGCCCTGCGCAAGAAGTGTGCCGAGGCCGTCGGCGTGGGCTTCACCGGGGTCAAGATGAAGGTGGGGGCGCCGACACTCGAGGAGGACCTGAAGCGGGTCGAGGCCGTCCGCAAGGAGGTCGGCCCCGGCGTGGCCCTGATGACCGACGCGAACCAGGTCTGGACCGTCGCCGAGGCCCTCCGCCGCGGTAAGGCCCTGGCCGAGTGGGACGTCTACTGGCTCGAGGAGCCGATCCCCGCGCAGGACCTCGACGGCTACGCCGAGCTGGCCTCGCGCCTGACGGTCCCCCTGGCGACCGGCGAGAACCTGTATGGCCGCGAGTCGTTCGCCAAGTTCCTCGCCCGACGCGCCTGCCACTTCATCCAGCCCGACCTCCGTCGCGCCGGCGGCCCGACCGAGATCCGCGCGATCGGTGCCCTTGCGTCAAGCTTCGGCGTCCCCTATGCCTCGCACGGCGGCGGCCCCGAGGCCCTGAGCCTCCTGATGTGCGCCCCGAGCGCCGCCTGGCTCGAGTCGGGCATCCCCTCCGGCCCCAAGGCCCGCCCCATCATCGAGCACGGCCACGCCCTCGCCCCCACCGCCCCCGGGTTCGGCTGGTGATAGGCTTATATGAATAACGACGGCCCCCGGGACTTCACCCGGGGGCCGCGTCTTCTATAGCCAAGCGACAGCCATTCGACCGAGCCACTTATCACCGCGTGGGCGGCACGGGCTTGAGCTTGCTCCATTCCGGCAAGGTCACTCGGATCTCGACCGGGCTGGCTTGTTCCGTGGCCAGGGCTCGGATTGTACCCGGCCCCTCGACGCTGGCATCCCGGACACCGAGTTGCAGGGGCACGTCGGGGAGATTGCTGAACCGGAACCGGCCCTCGGTATCGGTCCTGGCCTCGGATTCGAAGCCGAAGCGCTCGCCCTGAAGAACACGCTCTCGATGTGCGTAGACCTCAAGCCCAGGGATCGCCCAGCCTGTCTTCACATCAACGACGCGACCGATGATGACATGCCCTCGTTTGAGTTGGACCTCCGTGGGTGCCCCGCCCGGATTCAAGTACGCCTCGGCCGGCTCGAAGTCCTTCCGGATGTCAAGCTTGACCTTGTATCGCATCCCTTCGGTGCCGAGGCCCTCGAACTGAAACTCTCCTTTGCGGTCGGATGCAATGGGCGGACCCCAGTCCGTCCCAGCCACGGGATGTTCCAATTTCAGGCCGATCGAGATCCCGGCGAGGGGGCGTCCCTCGGGGTCGAGCACGCGTCCCCGGCCGGTCGCAACCTTGCCCATGCGCAGCTCGACCTCCTCGGTGGCTTTGGTCCCATCGAGCTTGATCGGCTTGCTGACCTGTTTGTTATACCCCTCGCTCGCCGAGACAACGTAGGTGCCGCCGATGGGGAGAGGGCCGAGGAAAAAGCGGCCGGCGCTATCCGTCCGGATGTTGTTCACCTGGATCGAGGCCATCTCCAGGCCCGATGGCTTCGTGACCGTGGAAACGCCGAGATAAGCGGAGGTGGCGGCGGACGTCCCGTCGGCCTTGAGTACCCGGCCCACGATCGCCCCGGCCGGCTTCGCCTTGATCTCGATCACGAACGGCGAGTCGCCGGGCGGGACGTCAACAATCTCGTCATTGAACCAGTACCCAACCACCGACTTCGGCTGACAACTCACCTTGCCCGGAACGAGGAGATCAAGGCTCACCTCGCCCGACCGAAGCGTCAGCTCCCGGATCTGAGAGAGGAACGTCCGATCGCTTTCCGTGGCATGGACATCGACCATGCCCGTGGGCATGACCGAGCCGTCGATCGGGACAATCCGGAAGATAACCTTCCGCTGCGCCTCCCGCGCCAGGGGCGCCGAGAGATCGATCACCACCGGAGTCTCCGGCGACTCGACGTCGGTCAGCGCGACTTGTTCGCCCGCCTCGACGGTCACTTCGCCGGGCAAGAGACCGACAGCCTTGAACCGCCCCCCTCCTTCTGCCGGCTCCACAACCAAGGTCGACCGGATCAGGGATCCGCGAATTTCAGGCCTGGTGGAGTCGGGCTTCCCGTGCTGAACGATCTGGACAATTGGCTTCCCTCGTTCCTTGGGAAGCCTGTCGATATTTCCACGGATTGTCCCGTTGATTGAAAGGTCCGGTCCGACTGTCCACCGCAGCCCGCTCTGGCCGGCGCGAACGTCCTTGACCAGACGACGGCCCAGATGCGGGGTTTCGATCAACATCGTGTAAGTATCGTCATCGTCCAGAGTATCGAGTTTGAAACGCCCGTCCGGTGTTGTCGTCGCCATGATGGGTTCGCTCATCCCATAGCTGTAGGACATCTGTGGGCGAAACTTGGCGAACGGCCTCAGCGTCGCACCGGCCACCGGCGCCCCGTCGGGCCCTATGATGATGCCTTGTGCGGGGCGGGCATGCGCGAGATTCAGCGTACTCGTCGCCTCGGGGGATAGTGTCACGACCTGGCTGCCGAGGGCGGGCGTTTGGAACCCGGCGGCATGGACCGAGACCGAGTAAGGGCCCCTTGCAGCGTGAGGGACCAACACCACACCATCGCGATCGGTGAGGTGGTCGTTCTGCTGGAAGACCGACCCCTCCGGGGTTGTGAGGCCGTAACCGACCCGGGCTCCGACGACCGGCGTCCCATTCTCGTCAACCACTCGAAGCTTTGCGGAAAACCCACGTTCCAGAACCACGTCGATACCATCGATGGTCGCGCCCGACTTGGCCGTGAATGGGCCGACGATCATCGGGGCGAAATCCTTGGGTTGGAGGTTGATCCAGACTGTTCCTGAAGCGACCTCCGTCGAGAACGTCTCCTTCAACGGCAAGAGCGAAACCCCGACTCCACCACCGCGGGGCGATCGGGTCATCGCCGAGGCCGCGACCGGCTCCGAGATCGGTTGGCCCTCGGGATCTCGGATCGTCCCCTTGAGCGTCGCTTTTCCGATCACATCATCATGTGAGCATATCTCGTCGAACTTGGCCTGGGCCTGCTTCAGCTTCTCGATGCGCTCGGCGGGGTCGAGGATCTGGGCGGCGAGGGCCACGGCCTTGGTGGTGCCGCGCTGGAGGGCGATGAGCGTCAAGGGGCCGACGAGGAAGAGGACGAGGAGGCCGGACCACGAGACCCGCACGCGGGGCAATTCGCCGGGGCGCAGGATCCGCAGGACGCGCTCCAAAAGCGTCTCCGAGGCCCCGCCTCCGGCCCAGGCCGTCGCGGCGACGGGCGACCTCGAACGGCCTCTCGCCTGCTCGCACCAGTCGGCCAGGACGCGGGAGTATTCGAGGGGCTGGCCGGTGAGGTGAACGGCCCTGGCGTCGCAGCAGGCCTCGCGCTCGAGGCGAGCTTGGCGGCCCAGCCACCAGACGGCCGGGTTGAAGAACAGGAGGGCCTCGAAGAACATCTGCACGAGGTTGACGGCATAATCATACCGTCGGATGTGCGCCAGCTCATGGGCGAGGATCGCCCGCAAGGCGTCGGGCGCGATCCCGGTCAGCAGGCTCGCGGGCAGGATCAGGGTCGGCCAGGCCAGGCCCAGCACCGCCGGCCCCAACCCCCCTTCCCCCACGACCGCACGGATCGGCCGGCGGATGCCCAGCTCGCGCTTCAAGCCGGCGAGCATCTCCAGGATCCGACTGTCCGCGATCACCTCCCCACGCGTGAGCCGGAACGCCGCGAAGGCCGAAGTTGTCGCGCGGACCAGCATCAGGCCCACGCCCACCAGCCAGGCCGCCGCGACCATCGGGACCCACCGCGTCCTCGAAGGCTCGCCCGCCGCGACGCTCGATGGCACCGGCGCCTCGGCCGGCGGGGCACCGATGATCTTCCCACCCGTGATGACCTGCAAACCCATGGATCCGACACCTGCCGGGGCAGACGCGACGACCTCGGCCCGGGGCGATTCATACCGCAGGACGGCCCAGGTCAGCAGGCCCGCGAGCAGGATGCCGAACTGCGCCGCCAGGGCGAAGGTATAGCGCAAGCCCGGGCGGTTCGCGGGGATCCTCCAGAGGATCAGGGCCGCGATCAAGGCGATCGCCCCGCCTTGCCAGAGCGTGTGCAGGAGGGCGAAGACTAACTGCCGCCAGATCGCCTGATCGAGAACATGCAGGATGTTCATGATGCGTCCTCCTCCTTCCGGCCGGTTTCCTCCTCGACTTCCTTGATGACGCTCCGGATCTTCGACAGCTCGGCCTCGTCCACCGAGTTGCCGTCGAGCAGGAACTGCAGGGCCCGCGCGGGGCTGCCGCCGAAGACGTTCCGGAGCAGGTCCTTCATCATCGGCCTGAGCACCTGCTCGCGCTTCTTCAGCGGGTGGTAGACGTTCGCCTGACCCTGCTGAGTGTGCCCCACCAGCTTCTTCTTCTCCAGCACCTGCATCACCGACAGCAAGGTCGTATAAGCACGATCCTTGCCGTCCGGCATCGCCTCCATCACGGCGCGTACCGACGACGGGCCCCGGTCCCAGAGGACCGAGAGCACCTGCAACTCCAACTCCGACGGGCGTGCCTGCGGCATCGAGATCGCTCCTCCCCTCCCGAAGACCCGATTACTATGAACACAGTATCTACTAGGTTCACAGTAACGTCAAGGGGCGGAGATTCCGCTTTATTTTCAGTTCCATGCCTCCCGAGCATGGCCCAGGTCACGACACAATTCACAATGCCAGAGGTTGACCTTCGGCCCGTGTTGCATATACAATTCGGCGACGAACACGAAGGAGATCCGCCGATGGGGGAAGAATACCTGGATCAGATCGCCGCCGAATGCCTGGTGGGCCGGATCCGGGCGTTGAACCGGATCGTCAGCGGCATCTTCGACGCGAAGCTCCGGCCTTATGGCGTCAGGTCGAGTCAGATCAACATCCTCACGGTCGTCGCCCTGAAGGGTCCGATCGCCCCCGCCGGTGTCTGCCGGCGCCTGCAACTCGAGCGGTCGACCCTGAGCCGGGACATGGAACGGCTCGTCGAGAACGGCTGGATCACCTCGACCCCCGGCGTCGGCCGAGGTCTCTTGCTCGAGCCGACGGATAAGGGCCTCGCCCTGCTCCGCACGCTCAAGCCCGCCTGGGATGAGGCCCAGGCCGAGACCGTGGCACGCCTCGGCCCCGACCTCGTCCGCGAGCTCTACCAGGCCTCCGAGGACGGACGCCTCGGCGACCTTGAGGACGACTGATCCAAACATCAGCAGGCCCTCCCCTTTTTCCGGGATCGGACCGATCCGGGGGGGAATGCCGAGCACGCACAAACTCCATCTCTCGTGTTGTATATACAAGGCCAAATCGACCCGGCCTCGCTCGGCGGATGAAGGCGGGTTGCGGCCCGCGGCGAGAGCCCACAGTCATAAGGTGATGATCATGAAATCCGAGTCCAGCCGCTGGGCTTTTCGCTCGGGGTTCCGGGCGCCCTGGCTCGTGCCGCTCCTGGTCGTCGGCTGCACGCCGACGGCTCCCCCCCCGGCCCCCGGCCCGGCGAAGGTCGTCGCGACGACGCCCGTCCGCAAGGCCATCGTCGAGTGGGACGAGTACGTCGGGCGGATCGACCCGATTGAGGAGGTCGAGGTGCGGGCACGCGTGAGCGGACACCTCGACTCGACGCACTTCGTGGAGGGGCAGATCGTCAAGAAGGGGGACCTGCTCTGCATCCTCGACCAGAGACCCTTCCGCCTGGCCGTCGAGCAGGCCGAGGCCGACCTCGCCAGGGCGTTGGCGAGGGAGCAGGAGGCCGAGGCCCAGCGGATCCAGGCCGAGGCCGAGGTCCGCTCCACCGAGTCCCAGCGCGAGCTCGCCGGCCTGATGCTCAGACGCGCCCGGCAGCTCCACGCCAGGAACGCGGCACCCCAGGAGGAACTCGACACCCGCGAGACGACGTACAAGCAAACGAGCGCCGACCTCGACGTGAAGGTTGCCCGGATCGCCCTGGCCAAGGCGGCGGTCGTCACGGCCGCGGCCGACACCAGGGCCGCCAGGTCGCAACTGGCGAACGCCCGCCTGAACCTCGGGTACACCGAGGTCCGCGCCCCGGTCACCGGCATGGTGAGCAACCGCGTCGTCACCGACGGCAACCTGATCAGCGGCGGGACCGACCAGGCCACGCTGCTGACGACCATCGTCTCGCTCGACCCGATCCACTGCTACTTCGACGCCGACGAGCGCTCGTTCCTCAAGTACAAGCGCCTGGCCGAGGCCGGCAAGCTCTCCGACCTCCGCCGCTCGAAGCTCCCCGTCTACGTCGGGCTCTCCGACGAGTCGAAGGGCTTCGCGCACCAGGGGCACCTCGATTTCCTCGACAACCGGATGGATCGCAGGACGGCCACCATGCGAGGCCGGGCCATCCTGCCGAACCCGGATATGGGCCTGACCCCGGGCCTCTTCGCCAAGGTGCGGATCCCCGGGAGCGGACGATATGAGGCCGTCCTGATCCCCGACTCGGCGATCGGCACCGACCAATCCGAGAAATATGTCCTGGTGATCGAGCCGGACAACAAGGTTCGGCGCCAGAAGGTCGAGATCGGTCGGCGCGTCCAGGGACTCCGGATCGTCCGGGAAGGGCTCGAGGGGAGCGAGAAGATCCTCCTCCGCGGCCTCCAGCGGGTCCGCCCCGGGGGACAGGTCGAGGCGACGTTCGAGGAGACGGTCGCCGTCAACGACGGGCTCCCCGACGACGCCCAGCCGCTTCCCAAGGAGCGATGGCTCCCCTCGTACACGAGCAGCCGGGCGACCTCGGCCGAGCCCACGTTCGGCCTGGGGGAGGCGCCCCGACTCGGCCTCGCCGAGCCTTCGACCCCGACGGCCGCGAACGAATCGACCACCCGGGATTCCCGCACGAAAGGGATGCCATGAAGATCGCACATTTCTTCATCGATCGGCCGATCTTCGCCACGGTCGTCTCGATCGTGATCACCATCTTCGGGGGGATCTCCTACCTCGGGCTGCCGGCGGCCCAGTACCCCGACATCGTGCCGCCGACGATCGTCGTGCGGGCGAGCTACCCGGGGGCCTCGCCCGAGGTCATCGCCGACACGGTGGCCACGCCGATCGAGCAGGAGGTCAACGGCGTCGAGGACATGCTTTATATGTCCTCGCAATGCACCGTGGACGGCCAGATGGAGCTGACCGTCACGTTCCGCCTGGGCGCCGACCTCGACAACGCCCAGGTGCTCGTGCAGAACCGCGTGGCGACGGCCGAGCCTCGTCTGCCCGAGGAGGTCCGTCGCCAGGGGGTCACGACGCTCAAGGCGTCGCCGGATATCCTCATGGTCATCCATCTGGTCTCGCCCGACAAGCGCTATGACCAACTCTACCTCAGTAATTATGCTCTGATCCAGGTGCGCGACGCCCTGGCCCGGATCGAGGGGGTCGGGTCGATCACGACGCCCGGCCTCCGCGAGTACAGCATGCGGGTCTGGCTCGACCCCGAGCAGCTCTCGCACCTGTCGCTGGTCCCCTCCGACGTGGTGCGGGCGATGCAGTCGCAGAACCTCCAGGTGGCCTCGGGGGTCGTCGGCCAGGCCCCGCAGTCGACCAAGGGGGATTTCCAGCTCACGGTGAAGACCCTCGGCCGGCTCGCCGAGCCCAAGCAGTTCGCCGACATCATCGTCAAGACGGGGGACGACGGCCGCGTCGTCCGCGTCAGCGACGTCGCCCGGATCGAGCTGGGAGCCCGCGACTACACCATCAACAGCTACGTCGATGGCGAGACGGGCGTCGGTATGGCCATCACCCAGCGCCCCGGCTCCAACGCCCTGGCGACCGCCGCCGCCCTCCAGCAGACGATCGAGCGGCTCTCCAAGGACTTCCCCGAGGGCCTCACGTACCGGATCGCCTACAACCCGACGGTCTTCGTCCGCGAGTCGATCGACTCGGTGATCCACACCCTGTACGAAGCGGCAATCCTCGTCGTGATCGTGGTGCTCGTCTTCCTCCAGAACTGGCGGGCGACCCTGATCCCTTTGATCGCCATCCCGGTCTCGCTGGTCGGCACGTTCGCCGCGATGTCGGCGTTCGGGTTCTCGCTGAACATGCTCTCGCTCTTCGGCCTGGTGCTGGCCATCGGCATCGTGGTCGACGACGCCATCGTGGTGGTCGAGAACGTCGAGCGGCACATCGCCGCCGGCCTTGCGCCTCGGGCGGCCGCACATAAAGCGATGGACGAGGTCACCGCGGCGGTCATCGCCATCGCGGTCGGGCTCTCGGCGGTGTTCGTCCCCACGGCGTTCATCTCGGGGATCAGCGGGCAGTTCTACCGCCAGTTCGCCCTGACGATCGCGGTATCAACCCTGATATCCGCATTCGTCTCGCTGACGCTCAGCCCCGCGCTCTGCGCGATCCTCTTGCAACCGCATGGAGCCCGCAAGGATCGGTTCGGCCGCGCCTGGGACTTCGTCCTCGGCTGGTTCTTCCGCCTCTTCAACCGCCTGTTCGACCGCGTGAGCAGCCGATACGCGGCGACGGTCGGCTGGCTCCTCCGACGCCTCGCGATCCCCTTGCTGCTCTACGCCGTGCTGATCGGCCTGACCGGCTACGGCTTCAAGGTCGTCCCCTCGGGCTTCATCCCGCGGCAGGACAAGGGATACCTCATCACCGTGATCCAGCTCCCGGACGGGGCCTCGCTGGAGCGTACCGACGAGATCGTCCGGCGTGCCAGCGCGATCATCCGCAAGAACAAGGTGGTCGGCCACACGGTGGAGTTCGTCGGCTACTCGGGTGCGGCCCGATCCAACAACCCGAGTGCGGCGGTGATCTTCTTCGGGCCTCCTCTGCCGCATGAGCGCAAGGATCCGCACGACCAGCCGAACATCCTCAAGGAGCTGGCTTCGGTGCAGAAGGAGCTGATGCAGATCCCCGACGCCAACATCTTCGTCATCCCCGCCCCGCCCGTGCAGGGCCTGGGGACCTCGGGCGGCTACAAGTTCCTGGTGCAGGATCGCCAGGGGCACGGCGCCCGGGCGCTCCAGGATGCGACGCAGGAGCTGATCGCCGCGGCGAGAAAAGAGCCGGCCCTCGCGGGCGTCTTTACCATCTACGGCGCCGGCACTCCGCAGATCTTCGCCGACGTCGACCGGGTCAAGGCCCAGATGCTCGACATTCCGCTGACGAACGTCTTCGACGCATTGCAGGTGAACCTCGGGTCGGCGTATGTCAATGACTTCAACCTGTACGGCCGGACCTTCCAGGTGCGGGCGCAGGCGGAGGAGAAGTTCCGCGACACGGCCGACGACATCGACCAGCTCAAGGCGAGGAACGCGACCGGCGAGATGGTCCCGCTCGGCTCGGTGGTCGACGTGCGCTGGGAGACCGGCCCCGATCGCGTCGTCCGCTACAACATGTATCCATCTGCCGAAGTCCAGGGGGACACCTCCCCCGGCTTCAGCTCCGGCCAGGCCATCGCGACCATCGAACGCCTCGCCAAAGAAATCCTCCCGCAGGGGATGACGATCGAGTGGACCGACATCGCCTATCAGGAGCAGCTCGCGGGGAACTCGGCGCTCTACATCTTCCCACTCTGCGTGCTCTTCGTCTTCCTCGTCCACTCGGCCGAGTACGAGAGTTGGACGCTCCCCCTGGCGATCATCCTGATCGCGCCGATCTGCCTGCCGTTCGCGTTGGGCGGTGTCTGGCTCCGAGGCATGGACAACAACCTGATCACGCAGATCAGCTTCGTGGTCCTTATCGGCCTGGCGGCCAAGAACGCCGTGCTCATCGTGGAGTTCGCCAAGCACCAGGAGGAGCATGGCCTCACCCCCTACGAGGCCGCCGTCGAGGCCTGCCGCCTGCGTTTGCGGCCGATCATCATGACGTCGTTCGCGTTCATCCTCGGCGTCCTCCCGCTCGCCAGGGCGGTCGGCCCCGGCTACGAGATGCGGCAAGTGCTTGGCACCACCGTCTTCAGCGGCATGCTCGGCGTCACCCTCTTCGGCCTCTTCCTGACCCCGGCCTTCTACGTCGTCCTCCGCAAGCTCTCCATCCGCCTCCGCGGCCACCGGACCGAGCCTGCGGCTGAATCAACCACTCACGCCGAGCCCCCCGCCCCCCATTTTCAGGAGCCTGCCCACGCCCATTCGTCCTGACGCGCCTTACCTACTATCTATCACCTCACCCACGAGACGGCGGCATCCCCCCCGGATGCCGCCGTCTCGCTGCGCGGCCTTGCGTCGCCCGACCGCGATCATCAAGGTCTAGAGACTATTTAATACAATAATTAATAAGAGGAATTTTAAAAATCAAAACCTATTCTTCAGCTCAGTAGTTCGATTCCGCAATCTTGCAGATAGAGCGCGATGCGATCGTAGATCTCGGGGGGTCGGGTGTGGTCTCGAGGGTCGCCACGCGGCACCCAGATGACGGTCCCTTCCCGGGCGCGGGTGAGGAGCACGCGGTACTTGTTCACGACGTAACGCCTCGTGGTTTCATCCCGGACGAGTTGCCATTGCGTGCCCCGGAATGTGCGGCACACCCAGCGATCGGCCTCGGGTAGGAGATCACCACCCCAGCAGAGACAGGTCCAATCGAGTTCGAGCCCTTGGATGCCGAATTCGGTCGCCGGGACCTCCAGGTAATGGGAGGATCGAACATCCTCGGGGCCGTTCAAGAACCAATTCTCCGCGTCCAGTTCTGCGGTGACATTAAGCCCGTGAGCACGTAGGCGTCTTGCGCCGCTGCTCGCGACCAGGCCAACCCGCCGGTGCCCGCGGCGTCGCGAACGCAGCCATTCCTTCGCCTCATCGAGGTCGCGAGTCAGGACCAAAGGAAAATCGGCGAGCCTCCCTCTCAAGGAGAGAGCCCTGCTGCGATCGAGCCGCAGGATCGCGTCGACGAACTCCGAGAGGACCTCTGCCTTATATGAGCGGAGGTTGACACTCAGGTGGAGCGATGCGTCTTCGGAGATTTCGAGCCCTTCCGGCAATTCCTCGAAAAGACAGGCTCCCGTCGAGTGCGTCCCCACTTTCAGTTCCGGGGAAACGAAGACGTCCCAGTGAGGAAACTTGGAGGCGATTGCCCTCCCCCACTCCGAGAGCCCCGCCTCGCCCCGGTTGATCTCCTGGCCGCCACCGACGAGAGCCACGATCACGGCCCAATCCTCGTGGCGATTCATGATTTCCAAGAGTATTTCCGGTTCCGAGTGATCGCGTTTGAACTTTCTCTTCGATTGGGCGGCATCCCAAGCCCGCTGCGCCTCGTCGAACACAACGACCTTGTCCACCGGAATCTTGCCCGGGTCGGCGAAGTAATGGTCGATGAAACGATGGACGTTCTGGATGAAGGTCTCGACTTTCCGTCGAGATTGCGCGAGGGGTTGGCCGAGCCGGACAGCCGCGTCTCGCGCGAGTGCCTCGGTCAACACGCGCACGAGCGGACCGTTGCCCGAGAGGAAGACGCCAAGGTCGCCATCGTGAATCTTTTTATTGTGAACAATATTTAATCCGGCTAGCGTTTTGCCTGCGCCCGGAACCCCCGTGATGAAGCAGATCAGCTTACGTCGCTGGCGACGAGCGTCATCCACCGCGGAGATGATCGCTTCCGTTGTACGGGTCAGATTCTCGATACCCGAGTGGCAGCGAGAGATCTCGTTCACGTTCTGCCCGGCGTACAGGGCCTGCGCGGCCTCGATGATGGTGGGCGTCGGAGCATAGTCGCTCTCGTCCCAACGCACCGGGTCGAGGGGTGGGCTCCCGGCATCTCTATGGAGCCGGAGACTCTCTGCAAGCAAAGTCGGAAAATCATCGCCATTCGAAAGCCATGTGGATTGAACCATCTCTGAAACTATCACGTGTGACCGAGGTCGGCTCGCAGCCTCCGTCGCCACCAAGAACGGAATGAGCTTCCGCCCGAAACTCTCGCGATGAAAGTCGCCGAGGTCGAGACAATAGTCTTCCACTTGGGCGATCGCGTCGCTGCTAAACTCGCGAGCGCCGCACTTGAATTCGAGGACGACGATCACGGTGCCGGCGAGGATCACGGCATCGATCCGCTTGCCTCGCCGAGGGATCGGATACTCGAGCAGTAGTTCCCATGACCCTGCTTCAAACTCGGCGCAGAGCTTCTCTACGCAGCCCTTGAGCAAAGCGACCTGCGCGTGCCACGCTATGGTTTGTGAGTGGACTTGCTGATAGAACCCGGCACCGGCTGCCTCGTTCGTCAAACGTCCTGTGATCTGATCCACGTGGTCGTTCAGGAACCCACGGAAATGACGTCGATAGAATGCGGGCATGCCCGGTCTCCGGCCGTTGTTCGCAAGCGAGCGATCAAGCATATTCGCAGCAAGGCACGGAGGACGAGAACCTTGCAAGGTTGATAAACGCTATCGCATCAACCTTGCGATGGCCAAGACCAGCCATTAACCCCTACTGAAATGCTTATCAGGCTGGGTCCCCATTTGGCCTTCTGGCTCATGGTTCGGAAGGACTCGGGCCGCGTCATTCGGAGGGCTCGAGGGGCGCGGGGCGGAGGTCGTCGAGGACCTCAGCGAGGTGGGCGAGGCTCTTGCGCAGGCGACGCTTGGCGGTCGATTCCGAGACACCGAGGATCCGGGCGGCCTCGGTCATGGTCAGGCCCTGGATGCGGACGAGGTCGAAGACCTCGCGCTCGTCGTCGGGGAGGTCGTCGATGGCGCGGAACATCCGGCGGCCATCCATCGTCAGGGCCGAGCCGCTGTCGCCCGGCGAGGGGATGAATTCCTCGTGAAGCTCGACCATGGCGGGACGCTCGTCCAGGCGTCGGGCCAGGTCATTCAACTCCCAGCGCATGTGCTGGCCAGCCATCGCGAAGTATTCGCGCACGCCGGTGGGCTTGGCCTCGCGGAGCGCCTTCATCAGCCGCTCGACGACGGCGCTCAGCAACTCCTCGGCCTCGAGGTTCAAGGGGGGTTGGGTCAGGCGGGGGTAGCTCCGCGAGAGGAGCAGGACGCAGAGGCGTCGGAGCCGGCAGGCCGAGCGTTCCAGCAGGGCGCGGACGATCGCCTCGGATGGGACCTCTGCACCGAGGTCGTCGAGGATGCGCTGGACGGCGAGGGTGGTGGGTTCTTGGTCCATATCGCGAGTACCGGCCGCTCCTTGCAGCTCGAGCACCCCGATTCTAGCAGGATGCGTGAACCCCCGCCACGCTTAGGGTGATAGCGAGCCGATCGGCAGCCCCCCCAACCCAGGGAGTTCGAGCCTTGTCCAATAAAATTCACAGCCTGCTGACGCCCGAGAATTGCACCGTCGTCTTCATCGACCACCAGCCGCAGATGACCTTCGGCGTGACGAGCATCGACCGCCAGAGCCTGTTCAATAACACGATCGGGCTGGCCAAGGCGGCGAAGGTGTTCGACGTCCCGGTCATCCTCACGACCGTCGAGACCGAGACTTTCAGCGGCAACATGTGGCCGCAGCTCACCGACATCTTCCCCGGCCAGAAGCTCTTCGAGCGGACCTCCATGAACGCCTGGGAGGACAAGCCGTTCGTCGCCGAGGTCGAGCGGCTCGGCCGCAAGAAGCTGGTCATCGCCGCCCTCTGGACCGAGGTCTGCCTCGCCTTCCCCGCGATCCAGGCGATGGAGGCCGGGTACGAGGTCTACGCGGTCGATGACGCCTCGGGGGGTACGAGCGAGGTCGCGCATCGCTGCGCCATGCAGCGGGTCGTCCAGGCCGGAGCCGTGCCCGTCACCTGGCAGCAAGTCATGCTCGAATTCCAGCGAGACTGGGCGAAGCGCGAGACGTACGACGCCGTCATGCAGATCGTCCTCGAGCACTCGGGCGCCTACGGCCAGGGGGTCGAGTACGCCTACACGATGGTCCACAAGCAGCCGCCGATGGGGCTCCGCTACAAGGACAAGTCCGGGAAATAAAAGCCTCGGCGACGATCCGGGCGGGGATGTCCCCTTCGCACCGGGTGGGACGGTCGGACACATCGATAGGAAAGGGAGTTTCGCGTTGACGACGCAAACGGCCGATCTCATCCTGCGCGACGGGGCGATCTCGACGCTCGACCCGGCGCATCCCGAGGCGACCGCCATCGGGATCGCCGAAGGCAAGGTGCTCGTCGTCGGCGACGACGCCTCGGTGATGTCGACGCGAGGGCCCGCGACCCGGGTCATCGACCTCGGCGGCCGTCGCGTGATCCCCGGGCTCAACGACTCGCACCTGCACCTGATTCGCGGCGGCCTGAACTATAACCTCGAGCTGCGCTGGGACGGCGTGCCCTCGCTGGCCGAGGCCCTGCGGATGCTCCGCGAGCAGGCGATCCGGACCCCGGCCCCGCAGTGGGTCCGCGTCGTCGGAGGCTGGAACGAGTTCCAGTTCGCCGAGCGCCGGATGCCGACCCTGGCCGAGATCAACGCCGCCGCGCCCGAGACCCCCGTCTTCATCCTCCACCTCTACGACCGCGCCCTGCTCAACGCCGCGGCCCTCCGCGCGGCGGGGATCACGAAGGACTCGCCCGACCCGCCCGGCGGCCAGATCGAGCGAGACAAGCAGGGGAACCCGACCGGAGCCCTCATCGCCCGGCCGAATGCGATGATCCTGTATTCGACCCTTGCGAAAGGGCCGAAGCTCCCCCCCGAATATCAGCTCAACTCAACCCGCCACTTCATGCGGGAGCTGAACCGGCTGGGCGTGACCAGCGTGATCGACGCCGGCGGCGGCTACCAGAACTATCCCGACGACTACGCGATCATCGAGGACCTACACCGTCGCGGCGAGATGACCGTCAGGGTCGCCTACAACCTCTTCACCCAGAAGCCCAAGGAGGAGCTCTCCGACTTCTCGAAGTGGGTCGGCATGACCAGTCCCGGCGCCGGCGACGACTATTACCGGATGAACGGCGCGGGGGAGATGCTCGTCTTCTCGGCCGCCGACTTCGAGGACTTCCTCGAGCCCCGGCCCGACCTCGCCCCCGGCATGGAAGCGGAACTTCATAAGGTCGTGAGCCTCCTGGCCGAGCACCGCTGGCCTTTCCGCCTGCACGCGACGTATGACGAGTCGATCGCCCGGTTCCTCGACGTCTTCGAGGCCGTCGACCGCGAGATCCCCTTTGCGGGCCTGCGCTGGTTCTTCGACCACGCCGAGACCGTGACGGAGCGGAACCTGGAGCGGATCAAGGCGCTCGGCGGCGGCATCGCCGTGCAGCACCGCATGGCCTTCCAGGGGGAATACTTCGTCGACCGCTACGGGGCCGAGGCCGCTGCCCAGACGCCGCCGATCGCGAAGATGCTCGAGATGGGCATCCCCGTCGGAGCCGGGACGGATGCGACTCGGGTGGCGAGCTTCAACCCGTGGGTCTCGCTCTCCTGGCTCGTGAGCGGGCGGACGGTCGGCGGCCTGGCGCTCTACCCCGAGTCGAACCGGCTCGATCGCGCCACCGCGCTACGGCTCTACACGCAAGGCTCGGCCTGGATGTCGGGCGAGGAGGGCTCCAAGGGGGTCCTCGCGCCGGGGCAGCTTGGCGACCTCGCGGTGCTCTCGGCCGATTATTTCGCGGTCCCCGAGGCCGATATCAAGGGGATCCAGTCGCTGCTGACGGTGGTCGGCGGCAAGGTCGTCCACGGGAGTGGGGCATTCGGCTCCATCGCCCCGAAACCTCTCCCCGTGATGCCCGACTGGTCGCCCGTCGGATACTACGGTGGCTATCACGACGCGGCCAGGCGGACCGCCGCGGAGCTACACGCCCACGCATCGCCATGCTGCCACGGCTCGACCGTCCATCGGCTCCTGCACAAACTGACCTCGCCGAAAACCCGACAGTTCCGCGACCCCTTCTGGGGCGAGGGGTGCGCATGCTGGGCCTTCTGAAGTCGGCCCGATGGGGGCTCCGGATCGTCTGCACGCCTGCGATCATGTTCGCAGGCTTATTCTCTACCGCCCAGGAGCCCCCGCTACCCCCCTTGCCCGCTGAGGCCGGCGCGACGCCAGATAGTGGCGAGGCGGCCGGCGACGGCGCGCAGGCCGCGAGCCGACCTAACGGCGGGAATGGCGAAGTCACGCGCCTCGGGCCTGGCCAGGCTGCCGTCGCCGCGACGGTGCCGAGCACCTCGGGGGTGAGTTCCCCTTACAGGCTGCTCCGCTACGAGGAGGATTTCACCTTCCTCGCCGACCCGAAGCGCCGGGGCGATTTCTTCGACCCGGTCAAGTACATCCCCCTGTTCCGCAAGGAGGGACGCTACCTGACGATCGGCGGCGACGTCCGCGAGTGGTTCGAGTCGTATCACAACGACTCATTCGGCGAGGGGCCGGGCAACGCGCAAGGGTATAACACTTACTTCTTGCAACGCTACATGCTCCACGCCGACCTGCACCTCGGCCCGGATTTGCGGATCTTCGTCCAGTCGATCAGCGGCTTCGAGGACGGCCGGATCGGCGGCCCGAGGCCGGACATCGACGTGAACCGGTTCGACGCCCACCAGGGGTTCGTCGACTGGACCTGGCGATCGCCGGATGACTCACGGTCGCTGACCTGGCGGCTGGGGCGGCAGGAGTTCCGCTACGGCAGCGGGCGCCTGATCGACGTCCGCGAGGGGCCGAACCTCCGGCGCTCCTTCGACGGCGCCCGCGCCCTCGCAAAGCTCGGGGCCTGGTCGGTCGACGGCTGGTGGGCGAAGCCCGTGCTGAACAACCCCGGCGTCTTCGACGACGACCCCAACCCCGCCGTCTCCTTCTGGGGCCTCTACGGCGTCAGGCCTGTCGGCGACGGCTCGTTCGCGAACGTCGACGCCTATTACCTCGGTTTCCAGAACCTCGACGCCCGCTTCGACCAAGACTCCGGGCGCGAGCTGCGGCACTCGTTCGGCACGAGGCTCTGGGGGCGGCCGCTCCCCTGGGAATACAACCTCGAATATGTCTATCAGTTCGGCGACTTCGGCTCGGGCCGGATCAACGCCTGGACCGCCGCCAATGCGGTGCGATACAACTTCGCCGACGCCCCGCTCACGCCGGCCCTGGGCCTGCGGTTCGACGTCGCCAGCGGCGACCGCAACCCGAACTCCGCCAACCTCCAGACGTTCAACCCCCTCTTCCCCTCCGGGGCCTACTTCAACCTGACCGGCCCCTTCGGCCCGCAGAATATCATCGACCTGCACCCGACCCTCGACCTGCACCTCCGCAAGGACCTGACCCTCTCGGCCGACTGGACCTTCTTCTGGCGCGAGAGTTTGGAAGATGGCGTCTACAGACTCTCGGGATCGCTCCTCGCCAGCGGTCGAGACAGCCGGGCACGATACATCGGCTCCAGCCCCGCGCTGACCATGGTGTGGACCCTGAATCCTCATGTGACGCTCCTGGCCAGCTATGTCCATATCTTCCCCGGCGAATTCATCAAGCAGACGACGCCCGGCAAGGACGTCGACTACGTCACGGGTTGGCTCACCTTCAAATTTTGACGAATCGAATCGAGGAATTCCCATGCGCAAGATTCTTGCGATGCTGACGGTCGCCCTCGGCTGCCAGGTCGCGACGGCCGATCAGCCGGCGCACGCCCCGGCCGAGACGCGACTCGCCGGGCCCGAGGGCTCGTCCCTGGTCGTGCGGATGCAAGGCCCCTACGACGCCGACGTGCCGCTCCAGGTCGTCTGCTACTTCCGCCACACGGCCGAATCCGACTCCCGGATGAAGGGGGCTCCCGTCGAGCTCGACAGGCGGCTCGGCGGACTGATCGGCTCCCTCCGCGCCAGCGGCGAATTCTCCGGCGATTCCCTTGAGACGATCCTGATCGACGCCCCCGAGGGGACCATCAAGGCAAAACGCCTGCTGCTCATCGGGATCGGCGACGAGGCGAGCCTCTCGCTCGAGCGCATGGAGAAGGTCGGCCGGATCGCCCTGCGCGAGGCCGCGAGGCTCGGCGCGAAGAAGGTCGCATTCGCCCCCCTGATCCGCGACCAGGGGAACACGGCCATCGCCACGGGGGCCGTCGAGAACGCCGTCACGCGGGGCGTCCTGCTCGCCCTCGACACCGAGAAACGGCTCCAGCGGCAAGGCTTCGCCGCCCCGTTCTCGCTCGAGGAGTGGGTCGTGGAAGCCGGCCCCGCCTATTACGACGAGACCATCGCCGGGGTCAAGAAATCCATCGCCGAGGCCAAAGCCGCCGCCCATCCCTCGCGGCCCTATTCGACGAAGAGCAAGTAAGCGAATGTTATTGGAAAAGGGAGACGGGCACCTCGCCCCCGAGGTGCCCGTCTCCCTTTTTCGATCGAAGGCCTGTGTTATAAGGACCGTCCCTTACTGGTTCGGCGTCTCGCCGGCGTAGATCACCACCTTGAAGGGCCGATCCGGTGCCTTTCTGGTCGGGGCCTGGCTCAACTGCACATTGGGCGCGCTCTTGTTGTCCACCCCGTTCGGGAAGAAGACGAGCGTCGTCCCCTTCGCGAAGAGCCCTGGGAATTCGGGCGCCGTGATACTCGCCCCGAGTTGCCCGTCTCCCGGAAGGGTGATCCTGTTCAGATCCCTGAGGGGATTCGAGCCGCCCATCGACACCAGTGTGACAACCGGTTTGCCGCCTTCCTGACCGACCTTCGCCATGGCGGTGAAGCTGCCGAACTTCGTCGTCGGGAACCATTCCCTGAGGTTGTCGAGCGGTTTGGCTTTCCCCCCCTCGATCCCCGCGAACCCGACTTGAAGGTTGTTCGGCGCGTTCGTGGGATTGCCCACGGGGTCGATTGGTCCCGTCGCGATCGGGTTGGCCACGTCGTCGTCGACGGAGAAGCCGTACCCCGAGAGGCCCTCGACCTTGTGGACGAACCACACATAGGGATCGAGGTTGAAGACGTTGAACGTGGCCTGAGTGTCCTTGCCGTTCACGACGAAGTAGGTGCCCGGAACCCTCGTGGCGGGATCCGGATACCAATCATTCGGATTCGGCGTGGCCACGTAATTGACGACCCCGCGCAAGACCGACTTCACGATGTCGCGGGCCTGGGCGATGACATTCACGTCCCAGCCGCTCTTGGCGCCGGTGTCGAAGAGCACGTTGAATCCGATCACGTTGTTCACGATGCTCATCGTCTTGGGCAGGTAGGGATTCGTGATCTCCGCGGTCGATCCGATCGCCATTGTTTCATAGATGGCCCCCGCGAACGCAAGGGGGTTCGGCATGTTCTTGTTCTTGGGGAACTTGCCGGGATCGAATGCGAGCGTGTACGGCTTCGTATACTTCGCATCGGCAGGGCTGATCGGGAGGGGCTTTGGGAGGCCGAATTCGTAGGTCTGGGAGAGCGGCACGCCCGCCACGCCGTTGGTGGGGATCTTGCTCAGGGAGACGGTGTAGGTGTTGTTCGTGTTCTTGACGATCTCGAGGACCGTGGTGCCCGCCGGGACGCCGGCACCGGTCACCGTCATCCCGACGGCCAGGTTCGGAGGGAGTGTGGCAAACGTGACCTGGTTCGTCACGAAGGGACCGTCCAGGCCCTTCTTACCACTTGTGTTGAGCGAGCCCGTCGCCGACTGCGAGTAGTTCGGATACGCCTTCGCGAGAGAGCTCGTGTAGTATTGCGCCCACGAATACCAGAGGTTGGTGATGGCCGTCGTCGCGTAATCCGTCGCGATCCGCGAGAAGTCCACCGACATGGGGGCATTCGTGGGCACGTCCTTGTCGAGGGTCACGCGGACTGAACCCGTCAATCCCGGGCCGGGGATGTAGCTATTCAGCACCCCCACGATGGTCGCCTTGAAGTTGGCGTTCGAGGCGGTCACGGCGATCGTCTGATTGTACTTCTTGGCTGCGGCGACCATCGCCTCGATCGTATTGACGAAGGCCGTCTTCTGGGCCTGATTGGCGAACGTCAAGGTCAGCGTGGTCGGCCTCGGCGTGCTCACCCCGCTCGCTGTGCCGCCGGCCTTGATGGGCCCCCCGCCGGCGCTCGAGAGGAGCCATTGATTGTTGTTGTAATGCGAGGGATGGACCCCATTCGGCTCGGGCGGGTTCCTCGCATCCAGGGGGCTATTGTCGAACAGGTTTGCACCCGAGGGGATGACGTAAATCTTCGGGTTGGGATTGTAATACCGGGGCCAGCCGTTCCCGCCGAAATAGTTGCCGAGGAATGCCTTGCTGTTCGGCGTGTTGAAGACGAATTGCTGGACCAGGGGATCGAACGTCGCCTTGCGTCGGTTCGAACCGTTCCAGCCCCAGGCCTGGTTGGGGCGGTAGTAAGTCAGATTCTTGGATGCGACCGCGCCGGACGTGATCGGCACATTGGTCGCCAGGAGGGCCACGGGCGCGTGGAGCGTATTGACGTAGGAGACGTCATAGCTGAGCAAGGGGAACGTCTGCGAGGGGTTGGTGACGCCCAGCTTCGTCAGGTACGGATCCCGGAACGTCGTCTCCACGAGCTGTGCCGGGGCGTCGTCCCCCACGGCGAGCGGGTTGGGGGAGTGATAGAACATCACCAGCGGCGTGACCCCGCTCGGGTAATTAGCGCTGCTTTGTACCCAGGTGCTGCCGCTGGCGCTCGGCTGTGCGATCGTAATCTGCGCATCGGCGCTGTAGCCGTAGACATTGCTGATGGGAATGTTCGTGTTGGTCAGGTCCTTGCCGTCCGTCGCGAGGGTCAGGTGGTCTCCGTCCCAGAGGACCAGGGGCACCTGGATCGTGATGGTGGCCTCCGGGGGAAGGCCCAGCATCAACTTCTTGCTGGCCCCTGCTCCGATGGAGTAGCCCACGTACTCGCGGTACTCCTGATTATAGGGATCCTGAGGGTCATACCTCTTGCCAAGCGTCTTACCGGTGTTCGGGCTCCGCAAGAATGGGTAGATGAAGTCATCCGAATAGTTCGTGATGGTGATGGTCTTCATCGCATTGTTCTTGTCGGGGGCCGTGAGGCCCGCGACCCCGCCGTCCTTGACCAGGACGATCGGGGGCCCGCCATTCCAGATGATCTTCGACAGGTCGACCTGGTTGTTGAGGCTGACCTGCGGTATCGGGACCCCGCCCGCCATCAGGCAGCGTTCTTCCAGGTGCAGGAGCTGAGACCTGAACTGGGCGCTCTTCCGGAACTGCCGGCGATTGCTGCCATTAAGACGACGAAACCGCGACGCGAAAGATCCATGAAGCACGGGATGGCCCCTCTTGTTCAGGTGCAAGGTGTGGACCGGATGATGCCGTCGTCCGGGAATTAGGCGACCGACAGATGTTCGTTCGATGGCGTCGACAGCGACGCAACCTCGGCTCGTTCGTCAACCGAGGCTAACAAAGAATCGGGCCATGCCATGTTCGCTCGGAGCCTGCGCACGCCAGAGGCATGAGTGACTTTCAGATGTATCAAGACCCCAAGATACATCGAATGTATCGTTCGTTATGTAGAAAGCAAGAAAAAACCCCGCAAACCGTCCAGTTCTCCAGGGAGAATGATACTCGCCTAATATCACTATCCTACACGTTTCGGAAGACTTCAGGGCAAGGCCGAGGCAACCCATGCAGACGATTGCTGGTCCGCATGCGACGATTGGAGGGGACGCGACCTCCCAGAGGGAACCCTCCGAAAGCGGGCCGATCCGCAGAGTCGTCGTCAACGGCGTCGAGGCGAAGCTGATCGACGCCACGTTCGGCCAGTGGGTCGCCGCGATCGACAACCCCGGCAGGGGACATCCCATCGAGGCCCAGGCCGAGGACGCCGCCAAGAACAAGGAGCCGAGGCCCCACCGCATCGCCGACAACCCATCTTAATCCCTGGATGCGTCGATCGCCTTCTTCGTCGGCTCGGGGTCGTGCTTCATCCGGATCCGCCAGGCGAGTTCCTCGGGCGAGACGACGCGGATCCGTTCGGGCAAACGCTCGGCGCACCAGGTGAACGGGGTGTATCCGCGGAGGCCGCCCCTGGACTCCGCGCCCTCCTGCGGCATGTTCTCCGCATCCTCGGCGTTCCCGGGCACCTTGCGGAAATAGGACCAGGCGTGGTCGATCGCCCAGTCGAACCGGGGGCCGTCGGCGGGGGGCGTGGACGCGACGGTCTCCTCGATCAGGCGAGCCACCTTCGCGGGCGTGCCGGCCAGCGCCCGCTCGTTCGCGTGCTCCCAGACCGAGTACCGGGCCGAGATGACCGGGATCTCGACGCCCGCCTTATCCTTCACCCAGAAGGTCTTGCCCGCGCCTCCTTCATAGGGGGCGTACTGGAAGACGAAGATGGCGAGCAGCCCTTCCGTCGCCCCCGCGAAGACCTCGTACGACTTGAGGGCGTCGGGCGAGTC
Source organism: Singulisphaera chitinilytica (assembly GCF_049331405.1). Classification (NCBI taxonomy): domain Bacteria; kingdom Pseudomonadati; phylum Planctomycetota; class Planctomycetia; order Isosphaerales; family Isosphaeraceae; genus Singulisphaera; species Singulisphaera chitinilytica. The sequence goes on along the minus strand of NZ_CP186274.1, from coordinate 300,280 downwards.
GACCTTCGCCATGTTGAAGCCGATGATCCGCGTGTTGTTGCGTCGCATCCATTCCCGGGTCCGGGCGGCGTGCTTCGCGAGTAGGTCCCAGCGGTTCGCCCGCTCGAGGCCGAAGAGGTCGGGATAGTAGTAGCCCCCGCCCCATTCGACGAATGTGTCGTTGGGCAACTGCGTGGCCGACGCGTAGTCGATCGCCTCGGGGCAGAGCTGGGCGAGGTGCGCGAAGCAGGATGACCAGCCATAAGGGAACCGGCCGCGGTCAATGCTCGCCCAGAAGCTCGGGATGCTGCGGAAGAAGCCCCCTTCGAGCCACTGCACGTTGTCGCCGTCGCTGCTCACGAAGCTGACGGCGCCCCGGTTGTCGTTCCAGTCGATCCTCTTCGGGTCGAAGGCCTTGATGCGCGGGGAGTCGACTTTCTCCGTCCCCGCCATGAGCACCGGCAGGTTCATGCACCAATCCGTGGCCGTCTGGATATGTCCATGAATCGTGGAAATCCGGGTCGACTCGAACTCGTCGCCGCCGTTCCAGCCCACGATCGGGGAGAGGGGCTCGAGCCATCGCATGGCCTCGTCCAGCGGCTCCCCCGCGCCGAACATGGTGAAGGCCTTCTGGGCGATGGCGAGGTCTCGGGTGTGCGGCTTCCTCGGATCCTGGGTGCAAAGCATGCGTCGATTAAACTGATCACGATACGTCTCGAAGCACCAGGCCTGCGTCTTCTCGCGGGCATCGGCCAGGAGTTTGAGCCCGTGCTTCTTCGCCTCGCCCTCGAGTTCCTCGTCGACGATGATGCCGTCGAGCACCCCGGCCAGGCTCGTGGCCACGTTGACGGAGACGTCCATCCCCTTGCGATACGCGTTGATGTCGCCGCTCGACGGGTCGCGGCGATAAAGGATATAGCCCCGGATGACCCCCTCCTTGACGAAGCGGTCGACGAGTTCCCACGGCGAAAGCAGCCCCCGCGTCTCGAGCCCCGGGTGCCGCTTGCCGAGTCGGCCGAACCAATCCTCGATGTCGAAGTTCCCTGAGCCGACCCAGACCATCTCATCGCCGCGCCCCTCGTTGACCGCCTTCGCGGCCAGCCCGGCGACCGACTGCACCATCATCTGGTGCGAAACAGAAGGAGGCGGGAACCCATGCATATCCCCCGTCCTCAAGACCCCCTTCGGCACCCCCTGCACCGGCCACCACCGCGGCTCTTCCGCATTCGCCGGAATGGCCTGACAGGCTCCCCAGAAGAGGCCGCAGATGAGGAGACGCCGCCAGAGCGCGGCCGTCATCGGATTGATCCGCCGGGTCGACAGGGACATATTGCACGAACCTCTTGGCAAGGCAGGAGTTCACGACGGGAGCGCCCGGACTTTATCCACCGAGGCGGCCCGGCCGTCGTCCTAGATCACAGCGAGTCGCCCGATCATACGAGGAAGATGGAACCGCGAACAGGCTTTGCCTTCGCCACGGGCGATTCATCATAATTTTACTTACAATAAATTCATCACAATTTTTTCCTCGCGTTCATATCAATTCTTTACCAGACTCTTCGCCGCTTCCTCGAGGATCTCCGCCGATAAACCGGGGTCGTCCACGACGCGGGCCATCGTCATCGCACCGATCATGGTCGAGACGGTCACAAGCGCCCGACGCCTGGCCGCGTCGGTCTTGCCGTACTGGCTCGCGACGAGGCCCACGAGGTCCCGGAAGCCCTCTGTTGCAAGCGCCCGCGTCTTCTCATCGAGCCGGCCGAGTTCGCTCCCGATCGAGGCGAGCGGGCAGCCCCCCTCCGGATTGTCGCGGTGGCGGGCCGAGAGGTAGCGGGACGGCACCGGGCCCTCCGAGCTGGCCTCCCTCAACCGCTCGACGAGCGCCTGCATGGCCTCGGCGTAGGCCTCGGCGACGAGCTGATCCTTCGACTCGAAATGCTTGTAGAAGCCGCCATGCGTCAGGCCGGCGGCCTTCATCAGGTCGTTGAGCCCGGTCGCGCCGACCCCGTTCTTGCGGAACTCCGCCGCGGCCGTCGTAACGATCCGCTTGCGGGTCTGCGCCGCCTCCTCCCTCGACTTCCGCATGACCGCCCCTCTCCGAAAATCAATTAGATCACATTTGACATCTAAATTGTCGCCGCCTACGATTTGGATGTCAAACGAAATCTTAATCGACTCCAGCGGAGAATTCCAATGTTGACGGGCAAGGTCCTGGTGACGGGGGCGACGGGCGACACGGGGCGGGCGACGATCGACGAATTGCTGGCTCGCGGGCATCAGGTCCGGGCCCTGGCGCATCGGGAGGATGAGCGGTCGAAGCGGCTCCAGGAGCGGGGCGTCGAGGTCGTCTACGGCGACCTGCTCGACTTCGGGCAGGTGCGGGCCGCATTGAGCGGCGTGCAGCGGGCGTACTTTGTCTACCCCATCCGCCCAGGGATCTTGCAGGCGACCGCGTATTTCGCCCAGGCCGCGAAGGAGGCTGGCGTGGATGGCATCGTCAACATGTCACAGATCTCGGCACGCGAGGATGCGAAGAGTCACGCCGCGACCGATCACTGGCTCTCCGAGCGGGTCTTCGACTGGTCCGGGGTCCCGACCGCCCACATCCGGCCGACGTACTTCGCCGAGTGGCTCCTCTACCTCGCCCCGATGATCAAGGCCGGAGTCCTCCACGTGCCGTTCGGAACCGGCAAGCATGCCCCGATCGCGGCGGAGGACCAGGGGCGCGTGATCGCCGGGCTCCTCGAAGACCCCGAGGCCCACAAAGGCAAGGCGTACCCCCTCTACGGCCCCGTCGAATACACGTACGAGCAGACGGCGCAGGTCTTGAGCCGGGTGCTCGGCAAGCCCGTCGCGTACAGGCAGGTCCCCTTCGACGACTTCCAGAAGGCATTCCAGGCCGGCGGCAAGGCGTCGAACAGGCCCGGCAATGACTTCCTCTTCCAGCACCTCCGCGAGGTCGCGATCGATCACCAGAACGGAATCTTCGCGGGCACCAATGACCTCGTCGAGAAACTCGGCGGCCGGCCGCCCCTCGGGCTCGAGGAGTTCATCGAGAAGCATCGCAGTGCGTTCGAGTGACGCCTTTGTGAGTGGTGGACGGGCCGCCAAACCGGAATCCACGAGAAAGGATATTCAGCCATGTCGCAAGCACCCATCCTGGTCACGGGCGCCGCGGGGCGTGTCGGGGGAATCGGTCGGGACGTCGTCGAGATCCTGCGCGGGCGCGACCTGCCGGTCAGGGCGCTCGTCCACGGCGAGGACGAACGGGCCGAGGCGCTCCGCGCCCTGGGGGCCGAGGTCGTCGTCGGGGATCTCACGCGGGCCGAGGACGTGGTGCGAGCCCTGAAAGGTTGCAGGCGCATCTATTTCGGCATGAGTGTATCCGCCCCCTACCTGGAGGCGACCGTCACCGCCGCGGCCGTCGCCCGGCGGCAGGGGGACCTGGAGGTGTTCGTCAACATCTCCCAGTTGACCGTCTCGGAGATGAGCCTGGACGCGATGACCGACTCTCCCCAGCAGCGCATGCACTGGCTGGGCGAGCAGGCCCTGAACTGGTCGGGGTTGCCCGTGGTCCACGTCCGGGCGACGGTCTTCCTCCAGCACTTCTTCTTCACCCAGTTGGCCGCCGCGTCGATCGCCCGCGACAACACGATCCACGCCCCGTTCGGCGACGCGAAGACATCCCCGATCGACAGCCGGGACGTGGCCGAGGTCATCGCGGCCGTCCTGGAGAATCCGGAGGGCCGCATCGGCAAGGTCATCGAGCTGACCGGGCCGAGGTCGCAGGACATGCGAGCCATCGCGGCGGAATACTCAGAGGCGCTCGGGCGGCCCATCATGTATGTCGACGTGCCCATGGACGAGTGGCTCGAACGCGACCTCAGCCCGATCGGCCTGCCGGATCACGTCTTCCACCACATCGAGACGATGGCCAAGCTCCACGCCGACAATCGCTACGACCGGCTGACCCACGACATCGAGGCCATCCTCGGCAGGCCCGCGACCAGCATCCGCGACTACGTGGCGAAGCATCCCGAGGTCTTCGGCCAGACCGCCAGGCCACGAGTTTGACGGCACCGACCGACGAAAACATCGCAAGAATCCAACACATCCATACCGAGGCAATCATGACGGACCATTCGCCCTTGCTCGATTCCTATCTCGCCGGTGCCGAGGAGTTGCGCGCCGCGGTCGCCGGGATGAGCCGGGAGCAACAGACCTCCCGCCCGATCCCGGGCAAGTGGAGCACCCTGGAGGTCGTCTGCCACCTGGCCGACACCGACGCCAACATCGTACAGCGGATCAAGCGGGTCCTGGCCGAGGATCGGCCCGCGTTCGATCGGGTCAGGCCCGACCAGATGCAGGCCGCCCTCGCCTATCACGCCCGCGACGCCGAGGAGGAAGTGGCGATCATCGACCTGGGCCGTCGGCAGGTCGCCCGCATTTTGCGAGCCTCGCCCGAGGCCTGGGAACGTGTGGGTGTCGTGGGAGATCGCGGCGAGCGGAGCGTCATCCAGATGCTCAACGGCGCCGTCGACCACGTCCGACATCACCTCAAGTTCGTCGTCGAGAAGCGTCGAGCACTGGGGCTCGAAGTCACGCTCTGAGGCGTCAAGAAATCTTGCTACTCGATTCATCCGCTCCATTCCGAACGTACAATTCATACCGTCCGCGTAAAATCAGAATTTACGCGAAATCCGTGACAATGGGACCCACGATGAGCCACGCATTTGGAAGGCAATGTCGCCGTCTTCACGGGCGGGAACTCCGGCATCGGCCTGACGATCGCGAAGACGTTCGTCGCGGAGGGCGCCTTCGTCTTCATCACGCGTAGACGCAAGGAGCAGCTCGATGAGGCGATCGCCGAGATCGGGTCGAACGCCTTCGCGGTCCCGGCCGATTCATCCAGGCTGACCGACCTCGATCGGCTCTATGCGACCGTGAAGGAGAAGAAGGGGCGCGTCGACATCGTGGGCGCCAACGCGGGGATCCTGGAATATGCGCCGCTGGGACGGCGGTTGGGCCCAGATCTGACGCCTCGAACCTCAACGCACATCAGCCCCCTGCCCGCTCCGCACCGGGAGGTTCGAGGATCTCGTCTCCAACCTCGGCGAGAGCTCGGCCCAGAATAGCAAAGTCGGGCGGGGCGGCCGGGCCCGCGAGGCCGTCGGCGGGTGTGCCGGCGAGTTCGATGAACCTGGCGAATCCGCTCGGCGAGGCGATCGTCAGCCCCCGACTCAGGCTCCGGCCCCCGCCCGTCGCCGCGACGGAGTGCGGCATGCCGGCCGGGATGATGAATGTGTCCCCGGGGCGGAGGACGACCGCCCTGCCCTCGGCCCGGACCGTGAATTCCCCCTCCAACACGTAGATTTGCTCCTGGTAGCGGGTGTGGCGATGGAGCGGCGTCTCGGCTCCTGATGGGAAGATCCCCTCGATCAGGTCATAGCGCCCGCCCGTCTCGACGGCCCCCGCCAGGATCGCCAGGCGGACGCCCAGCAGGTCGTAAGTCTTCCGCATGGGGCCCATCTCCCCTTCCCCTGCGCCTCGAATCCCCACCAACGCGGGTCGGCCGAAGCCCCTGAAGACTACAGGCGGATTTGCAGGGCAACGTCCATCATCGGCGACAAGGAAACCTCCGACTTCCCGGCGGCGAGGCGACGGGCGAAGCTGTCTCGGGTAGAATCGGGAGCTTGTCTCAGGTCGAGCCGCCTTGGCAGGAGGGGTGACGGAAATGTCGCAGTTCGGATTCGGCATCGTGGGGCCGGGGTTCATCGCCGGCGTGATCGCGGACGCCCTCGCCCGGTCGAGCCGCGCGAGGTTGACGGCGGTGTCGAGCCGCAAGCTCGAGAACGCCCGGAAATTCGTCGCCGACCGCCCGGGCGTCGCGGCGGTCGAGGGGATCGACGACCTGCTCGCCCGCCCCGACGTCGACGCGATCTACGTCGCCACGCCCACGGTCGCCAAGGAGGAGATCACCCTCAAGGCGATCGCTGCGGGCAAGCACGTCCTGGTCGACAAGCCGTTCGTCGACCGGGGTTCGGTCGAGCGGATGACCCGCGCCGCGGCCGACAAAGGCCTCGTCTTCATGGACGCCACGCACTTCGTCCACCACCCCCGCAACGCGACCTTCCGCGCCGAGATCCCGGCGAAGATCGGCTCCCCGCGCTCGCTGCACACGGCCTTCTATTTCCCCTTCTCCGACCGCGAGAACATCCGCTTCGACCCCAAGCAGGAGCCGATGACCGCGCTCGGCGACATGGCCTGGTACTCGATGCGTGCCGTCGTCGAGTATCTCCAGCCCGAGGGCAAGATCACCAGGGCCGTCCTCGCCCCCGAGCGCGACCCGAAGACGAATGCAATCATCAGAACCTCGGGACTCATCGCCTTCGAGGGGGGCCAGGTCTCGACCTTCGACGTCGGCTATACGGCGGGGGCGATCCTGATGGACCTGTCCCTGCTGGGAACGACCGGCGTCCTCGGCATGGACGACTTCGTGCTGGACTGGGAGAGCAGTTCCGGGTTCAAGGACTCGGGCGAAAAGACCGGCTACACCTACCGGACCGGCATGGGGACGCGCAAGGATGCGACGTTCATCCCCACACCGACGAAGGCCGCCCAGGAGACGTCGATGGTCGACGACTTCGCCGATCTGGCGGCATCCGGCGACGCCTCGCTGCGGGCCTCCTACGCCGAGGCCACGCTGAAGACCCAGGAATACCTCGACGCCCTCTGGGAATCGGCGGGCTCCTGAGCCCCCATCGTCGAGGTTGAGAGCAGAGATTCGTCGGGACACGTCGAGGCGGGCACGCCGGGGATTTTCATGAAGATTGCCACATATAACGTCAACGGCGTCAACGGCCGGCTCCCCGTGCTGCTGCGATGGCTCGAGGAGTCGCGCCCGGACGTCGCCTGCCTGCAAGAGCTCAAGGCCCCCGACGAGAAGTTCCCCCTCGACGCCATCCGGGAGGCGGGCTACGAGGCGGTCTGGCACGGGCAGAAGAGTTACAACGGCGTCGCCATCCTTGCCAGGGGCGAGGCGTCCCAGGAGACCCGCCGGGGCCTGCCCGGCGACCCGGACGACACGCACAGCCGCTACATCGAGGCCGTCGTGGGGGGCATCACGTTCGGCTGCCTGTACCTCCCCAACGGCAACCCCGCGCCCGGCCCGAAGTTCGACTACAAGCGGAACTGGTTCGGGCGACTCAACGAGCACGCCGCGACTTTGCTCCAAGGTGGCAACCCCGTCGTCCTCGCGGGCGACTTCAACGTCATCCCCGACGAGCAGGACGCCGACCGCCCCGAGCGCTGGGTCCACGACGCCCTCTTCCTCCCCGAGACCCGCGACGACTACCGCCAGTTGCTCTCCCAGGGGTGGACGGACGCGATCCGCACCCTCCACCCGAATCAAAAAATCTACACCTTCTGGGATTATTTCCGCGGCTCCTTCTCCCGCAACGCGGGCATCCGCATCGACCACCTCCTCCTGAGCCCCGCCCTGGCCCCTCGCCTCACCGCCGCCGGCGTCGACCGCGACATCCGGGCCCTCGAGAAGACCAGCGACCACGCCCCGACCTGGATCGAGGTCGGGGCGGAGTAGGGTGTGAAAGTAGGGGCCGGCACTCATCATCGCGGCCGCTTCGGATCGAGGGCCTCGCGGATGATTCACCCTGACGTGTTCCTTTCGCCCGGCCGCGAGGTTCGCTTCCTCGAGGGATTCGGGGATTGCTTGGGCTCCTGCAACTTCTTGCCGAACGCTTGGTCATAAAGCTTGACGCTCTCATCGACAAAGACGTGGCTGGAGTCGATCGGATTGAACTTGAGCACCTTGGTTGCACCATTCTCATCGATGCTCATTTCCTCGAGCCCCAAAGCCTTATCACTGAGGCTCTTCTTCAAGTGCTCGATTAATTTGACTTTGATCTCATCTCGATTCAGCCCTGCAACTCTCAGGTCGCCGTAGAATCCCAGCGAGATCGTGCCGTCCGGTCGAACGACCTTTTCACCTATAATCGGACGCCCGGGGAGGGCTTCGAGGACCTCGACCAGGAGGATGTCCGCGACTTTGACCCGGGTCAACCCATCAACAGCGGCGATGCGCGGCAAGGATTTATTGGTATAGATCAAGCTGTCATCGACGAAGACGTGATTCGAATCGACGGGAGGAACATCGACACTGATTTCTCTATCACCATCCATCTTCGTCTTGGAAAGGCCGAGCGATTCTTTCGAGAGATACTTGAGCAACCGCTCGATGACCTTGACCTTGATCTCTCGCCGATTGAGGCCCGCGACCTTGAGATCGCCGTAGAATCCCAGTGAAATCGTGCCATCGGCCCGAATGATACGGAAGTTCCTGATGGGACGTCCAGGTAAGGCCTCAAGGACCTCGATCTCCAGGGCATCACCAGGCTTCAGACGTGCCGGTTCCTCCTGGGGGGCAAGGAGGATCGGGGCTTCTGTCGTATAGTTGTCGCTCTCATCAACGAGGACGCATTCGGAGTCGACAGGGGCCACCGGGACCAGCTTGGCCTCGTCCGCGGGATCAGTGGCGACGAGCCCAAGGGCATCGTCCATCAGGTATTTTCGCATATGCTCTATCAACAGTTTTTTGATCTCGTATCGGTCCAGTCCGGCAACCTTGAGGTCGCCGTAGTACCCGAGTGAGATCGTGCCGTCTGGCCTGATGATTCGATTACCGGATAGGGGCCGCCCCGGTAAAGCCTCGAGCAGATCGATGTGCAGAAGGTTACCCGGCTTCATTCGCGCAGCGGGTTGCAGCGAGATCTCCTGAGGTTGGGCATCGCCCTTGGGCTCCGGATCGAGTTCCCCGACTGCCGGCCCCGGCTGGTTCTCGGCCTTCAGCCGCTGCGCGGCCGCGAGGGTCAAAGCACATGCGAGCGCCAGCGCGCCCAGGCTCAATGTCCACGTCTTGAGGTTCGCCCACAGCATGTCGGTCAGCGCTCCTTCCATCAGCAGTAGGGTCGAATTCGACACCACCGCGCTTCTCATCGCGGCAGACAGCGTGGCGGACGTGAGGGCCTCGGGGACGACAAGGATCGAGGCGTCGAAGGCCCCCGCGAACATCGGGGCCAGCCCCCGGCGGGTGAGACGCTCCCGTAGGCGCTTCCGCGCCCGCGACAGACGGCTCTCGACCGTGCCGACGGCGCAACCGAGTTGCCGCGCCGCTTCCTCGTGCGCAAGGCCTCCGAGGTCGCACAAGACCAAGGTCGAGCGGAAGGGCTCGGGGAGCCTCGACACTTCCTCGTCCAGAGCCGCCAGCAACTCGCGATGTTCGACATCGTCCGCAGCGTCATGCGGTTCCAGACCCGGTGTCGCCCGCTCGAAGTAAGCACGACGGATGGCCACGCCTCGCGCACGGTGCGCCACCCGGCGACTCACCTGATAGAGCCAGCGGCCCAACGAGCCGTCGACTCGCACCGAGTCGGCCTTGCGCGCCAGGATCAGGAACGTCGCCTGGAAGGCATCCGCGGCATCCTCGGGGTCATGCAGGGCCCGGCGGCACACGCCCAGCACCATCGGCCCATGACGAGCCAATAGCACGGCGAAGGCCGACTCCGCGTCGGGGTCCCCTCCGTCGCGCGACCGGAAACGGTCGAGCAGTTGGGCGTCGCTCGCACCCCCGGCCGCGCCGGTGCCGAACAACGCCCGGACGTGCCGCAAGGTCCCCGCCGTTTCCCTCTCCCCCATCGATCCGCCTCCCGCGACTCTCGTCCGCCACGCCACGACTTAAGACCCGAGCCCGGGATTCCTTCCCGGCTCCTGAAAATTGTCCTCGGCAGACGGCGGGAGCGGAAGGGCTCGGGCTCCGGGGACTTCGAACCGCCGGGTCAGGAGAAGGGCCAAGGCTCGAAGCCTCGCCAAGCTCCGCCCAAGTCTCGAGCCCGGCGCTGGCCATGGACCTCAGCGCCGCGGGCGTGGACGGCCACGCATGTGCTCTCGAGAAGACCAACGACTCATCCCCGGCCTGGATCCAGGTCGGGGATGAGTCGTATTCGGTTCCTGGCCCGGTTCGCCCCTCAACGTCGAGCATGTGCCGAATCAAGGTTGCTGCGATCGATTCACCTCGACGGGCATCGTTCACTCGCCCATGTAACGGGACTAAGGTCGAAAGATCGTCAACGTCACTTGGCCCATCGCACCAGCTTGGGTGAGGTGTCCTCATAAAAGCCCATGCTCTCATCGACGAAGACGCGGTCGGAGTCTATCGGCTTGACATTGACTGTTCTGGTATGGCCGGCGTCATCGACGTTCACAACCTTCAATCCCAAGGTCTCCTCGCTGAAATACTTTCGTAGATGCTCGATCAGCCCAGCTTTGGCCTCATAGCGGTCGAGACCGGCGACTTTCAGATCTCCATAGAAATCCAAGCAGATCGTGCCGTCGGGCCGTACGACATTACCCTTTCGATTTCCATTATCCAAAAATTCGAATATACCAAATATTTCGATACGTAGAATGTCACCTGGTTTGATCAGGACCGGACCATCAACAGGGGCGATGTCTTCGTGCGACCCCTCCGTGAAAAGCGTACTATCATCCACATAAACACGATCCGATTCGCTTGCCGGGACCTCTGCGATCACCTCCTTTCCATCTGCTATCTTTTTCTTACGGGTCCCAATCGCCTCTTTAGACATAAATTTCCTCATTCGTTCGATGAGCTTTATCTTGATTTCGTGCCGATTGAGACCGGCGACTTTCAAATCGCCGCAGAAGAGCAAGGAAATCGTGCCATCGGCCCGAACGAGGTGATGACCTCCATGATAACGATCGTTCGACGGCCCAAGGACATCAATATCCACATAATCACCGGGCTTCACATGAATGGGATCGTCTTGTGGCTCGAGGACCGTAGGAGCCGTCATACCATAGTTCAAGCTGTCATCGACGAGCACGCGACTGGAGTCGACGGGTTTCACCTGGATCATTTTCGCCTTGTCACCGGGGCTTGCGACCACCAACCCGAGATCCTCATCACTGCAGAATTTTCTCATATGACTTACTAATTTTTCTTTGACTTCGTATCGATTCAGGTCGACGACTTTGAGTTCGCCGTAGAACCCAAGCGAAATCGTCCCATCGGGCCTTACGATGGCCTCCTTGCTAAGATACCGACGCGGCTCAGTTGCATCTGCGGTTCCGAGCACCGTGATTCGAAGCTTATGACCGGGCTTGAGACGATCGGGGGGCAGTAGGAATATCGGCTTGGATGCGGCACTTTTCCCGGAATCGACGGTGCGCGATGGAACGGCCGGTCTCGGCTCGTCCTCGGCCTTCAGCCGATGCGCAACCGCGACGCCCAAGGTATACGCCAGCGCCAACGCGCCCAGGCTTAGAATCCATGTCTTCAGTTTGGTCCACAGCATTTCGGTCAAGGCTCCTTCCATCAGGAATAGGGTCGAGGTCGAGACCGTCGCACTTCGCATCGCGGCGGATAGCGTGGCGGACGACAAAGACTCGGGCACCATAGGGGTCGAGGCATTGAAGGCGCCGGCGATCGTCGGGGCCAGACCCCGGCGGGTGAGGCGATCTCGGAGACGCCCGCGAGCCCGCGAAAGCCGGCTCTCCACCGTGCCGACGGCGCAGCCGAGTTGCCGTGCGGCGTCCTCATGAGCGAGACCACCGAGGTCGCACATGACCAAGGTCGAGCGGAATGGTTCCGGGAGCCTCGATACCTCTTCGTCCAGGGCCTCAAGCAACTCCCGGCGATCGGCGTCCTCCGCAGGCTCGAAGGGCTCGAGCCCGGGGTTGCCCGACTCGAAGTAAGCGCGACGCATCGCCGCGCCCCGAGCCCGATGGGCCACGCGGCGGCTCACCCGGTAGAGCCAGCGGCCCAAGGAGTCGTCGACACGCACCGTGTCGGCCTTACGGGCCAGGATTAGAAAGGTTGCCTGGAACGCATCTGCCGCGTCGTCAGGGTTCTGCAAGGCCCGGCGGCACACGCCCAGAACCATCGGACCGTGCCTCGCCAATAACACGGCGAAGGCCGACTCGGCTTCGGGGTCTCCACCGTCACGGGATCGGAAGCGATCCAGCAACTGGGCGTCGCTCGCACCGCCGGCAGCCCCGGCGCCAAATAAGGCACGGACGTGCCTCATGGTGCTTGCCGTCTCCCTCTCTGCCATCACCCGGCCTCCCGCCCATGTCGTCCGTCACGCCATTACCTAAGACCTGAGCCCGGGGAATCCTTCCCGGCTTTTCGAAATTTTCCTCGGCAAGGGACGGGATCGGAAGTGGCTCGGCCTCCGGAGGAGCCGAAGCAACAGGATCGGGACGAGCGCGGGGCCCGAAGCCACGGATGGGCACGGCCGAATCTCGGCCCGCGCGGAAAGGGGCTCGCGCGTGGTATCCTGGCCGCCATGACGCCCGAGATCCGCCCGACGACCGCAGACGACCTGGACGAGTTGAGCCGGTTCCTGACCGAGGGCTTCCACGCGCCTCGCGACGCCGAGTTTGCCGCGCCGGATGTCCTGGCCTGGAAGTACCTCGAGCCGATCGGCCGGGACGCGACGCCCAGGAGCCTGGTCGCCATCGAGGGCGGGCGCGTGGTCGGGCACGTCGGGATCTACGCCACGAGCTTCGAGGGAGGCGGGCTGCCCGATGGCGGCGTGACGACCCTGCACATGATCGACTGGCTCGGCTCGCGCGAGCACCGCTCGCTCGGGTCGTCCTTGATGCGGAAGGCCCACGAGCAGGGCGAGACGCAGTTCGTCCTCGTGGCCAACGAGCAGGCCAGGCGCGTCACGAAGGCGGCCGGTTACGCGTCGAGGGGCGACATCCCCGTCTTCCGCAAGGTCCTGCGGCCGTCGCATCGCCTGAGGGCTCCCGGCCAGGGAGGCGTCGGGAAGGTCCTCCGCATGGCCAACGACCTCGCTTCCATGATGTTGAAGCCCGGGCGTCGGCCCGAGGCCCACGTCGTGCTGAGGCGCGTCGAGGCCTTCGGCGAAGAGACCCGGCCGATCGTCGACGCCGTACGCCGCCGCGCGGCCATGTCGAGCCGAGACCCGGACCGGCTCAACCATATGCTCAGGTACCCTCGCGAGGGGATGTCGGGTTGGCAGATCCTCGACGAGCCTCGCGGGCGCGTCGTCGGCCTCGCGATCTTGAACGTCGTGCGGCAGGATCGGATCCAGGCGGGCAAGGTCGTCGAGTGCCTGCTGGAGGACGCCTCCCCCGCCCCCTGGCACGCCGCCGCGATGGCCCTCGCCGCCGAGCTTCGCACGCAAGGAGCCGACTACGCCGTCGGCTTCGGCGGCTCATCATGGATGGCCACCGCCCTGCGCGACTCCGGCTTCGTCGCCACCCACAACCTCGAGCTGACCCTCCGCGACCGGGGACACCTCATCCCCGAAGAGACCGCCCTTCACCTCTCGCCGTTCGAAGCCGATTATGCTTATATCTAACAAACGAGAATTTCTCGCCAAACGCCTGACCGATGTTGGGGTGATCCGGCTCCTGGAGAAGCGGGCGCGGAAGCCGTCGGTGCTGGTGGCGACGTTCCATCGGATCGGCGACCCGGAGGCGAGCCCGTTTTATCATGGGGTGTTCTCGGCCTCGCCGGAGGCGTTCCGGGCCGAGGTGATGCATCTGAGGGATCGGTTCCGGTTGATCTCGATGGATGAGCTGGTGGCGTTGGCCGACTCGGGCTTCGAGGTCGACCGGCCCACGGCGCTGATCACGTTCGATGATGGGTATCGGGATAATCTCGAGGTTGCCCTGCCGATCCTCGAGGAACTCGGGGCCCCGGCGACGTTCTTCATACCGACGGGGTTCTTCGACGAGCCCAAGATCCCCTGGTGGGATCATGTGGCGTATGTGATGAAGCGCTCGGGGCGCGAGCGGCTCGTGCTCGACTGGCCCGAGGCCGTCGACATCGAACTCACCCCAGGAGCGAGGATCCCGGAGATCATGCGGGTGATCGGGCTCTACCTCGACGGGAAAATCGACGATGAGGCCCGGTTCCGCGCCTACCTCGAGGAACGCGCCAAGGTGGTCGTCGATGAGGCAGCCCTGGGGTCGGCCCTCTTCATGGGGTGGGAGGGGGTCCGTCGGCTCGTCAGTTCGGGGATGACGGTCGGGGCCCATTCCCGGAGCCATCGCCGCTTATCTTCACTCTCGGAAGACGAGCAGCGCGATGAGCTCGAGGGGTCGAAGAAGATCCTCGAGCGAGAGGTCGGCCGTGAGGTGACTACCATCGCCTATCCGTTCGGATGGGCGGGGACGTATGACGAGAGGACGCTCCGCCTGACCCGGGAAGCCGGATATCGCCTGGCCTTCACATCGAGGGAGGGGCTCAATCTGCCCGGCTCGAGCCGAGCCCTCGAACTGGCCCGGCTCAACATCGGGTATCACGACTCCCCGCCGCTGCTCAGGGCGAGGATGGCCTTGCAGGCGGCGCTGGGGAAGTCGATCCTGTAGTCCCGGGGGAAGGCTCAGGCCATCTTCGCGAGGGTCAGGATGACGACCTCGGGGCGGCACTGGAAGCGGACGGGGGGGCCGGACGTGCCGACGCCCCGGGTGATGAAGACCCGGCAGGTCGGGCCTTGCACGAAGCCTTGCAGATATTTCTGCCCGTAGGAGGAGGGGACGACCGGGGCGCCGTAGCCGGGGAGGACGACCTGGCCGCCGTGCGTGTGGCCCGAGAGCATCAGGCCGATGCGCTCGTCCTCGACCGTCTCGGCGAAGTCGGGGTTGTGGGAGAGGAGGAGGACGGCGTCGCGGTCGGTGGCGTCGCCCAGGGCGGCCTTGATGTCCTGCTCGTCGGTCCAGACGTCGCCCACGCCGGCGAGCCGCAGGCGGGCATTGCCCCGCTCGAGCCAGACGCCCCGGTTGGTCAGCTCGGTGATCCCCGAAGAGGCCAGCGCGGCCTTGGATTCGTCAATCCCTTCCCAGAAATCGTGGTTGCCCAGGACCCCGAACCGCCCCATCTTGGCGCGGAGCTTGCCGAGCTCGGCGATCCCTGGGACGATGAAGCGAGGGCTCTTGGAGACGTAGTCGCCGCCGAGCAGGATGAGGTCCGGGTTCTCTGCGTTGGCGAGCGAGACGGCGTGCCGGATGTAGTCGAGCGAGGCGTGCGGGCCGTGGTGAGTGTCGGCGAGGAAGGCGACCTTGAGGCCCTCGAATTCCGCCGGGAGGTTGGGGAGATGGGCGGTCTCCCTGGTCACCCGGCACCACTTCGACTCCGCGAACGGATAGGCCCCGCCAGCCCCCAGGGCCAGGGTTGCTCCGACGGCGGCCTTCAGAAGCTTGCGTCGATTCATCGACCGATCCTTCGTTCGCGATGAAAGGGATTCCGGCTCCGCTGTCATGCTCGAGATCCTCCGCGATGATCTCCCTCGACGGAGCCGGATAGCCTGCTTGGCTGAAGGAATCCTTCGAAAAGCAGGGGCCCACAACGACAGTTATCGTTTTACAACCTTTCACGCTTGAAGGTCCAGGCCAGCCGGGGCATCTTCGGGGCCTCTCCGATGCCGTGAAGGGTTCGTGTCGACTCGACGAAAGGTCCGTTGCGGAGAAGTGTTACGGGATCTGAGCGGACTTGTCCCGAGCCATGTTGGATACCCGGTGAGAATAGATATCTGGCGCCACGGGCTCCTTGACCGGGCCGTCGCGATTCGGCATGCTCTAGTTATCACATATTATCCGGGATGGCGCAATCGCCCTGATATCGGGTTCATCCTCTCAGTTCGAAGAGGGATCAAAAGGGTTCTTCTTTAGTCTATCTTTCAGGATCACGCTGACGGTATCAGGAATGAGGCTGCTCCAGGGCATTACGAACGTGGTACCGCATTGTTTGCACTTTCCACGCCTGCCCAAAGCCTTCATTGGCGCTCGCATTCCTTTTTGACATCCAGGGCACTCACTATGCCAAAGAGCATCATCGAGTTCGATTGATTGGGCATCGAACCCTGACACCATCTCGAATGGCAAATCCAAGTATTCTATCCGCTGGAGTGTCTGCTTGTCCGGAGTAAGCATCGGACCGCTCATAATGCGATCGGAATGGCGTGATAAGGTTTTCTCGAAGATCTTCCTTACATCGCGAGCATTCCCGAAATTCTCATTTCGCCGTTTGTGGGCTAGCGTGAACAGTAATGAAACATATCCAAGGCATTTGCTGTCCATGGTATATTCGCCATCTTTGCAAAGCTTTTCAAAGATTGAACATAATTCGGTAACAGTAAAGTCTTCAAAGTTGATGAACCGAGTGAATCGGCTTTCTAGCCCAGGATTTGTGTGCAGAAATCGAGTCATCTGATTGGAATATCCTGCGACTATGACGCATAGTCGATCCCGATAATCTTCCATACCTTTTAGCAGCGTGCTAACGGCCTCTGGACCAAAATCATTACCAAACTCATTGCCTATCAATGAGTACGCTTCATCGATGAAGAGAACACCATCCAAAGCTGATTGGACGACCTCCGCCGTTTTGATCGCGGTCTGTCCCACATATCCACCAACGAGGCCCGATCTGTCGGTTTCGACCAGCTTGTCGGTGCGTAAGATGCCAAACCCATAGAGTATCTTGCTGATAATTCTTGCTACGGTAGTCTTGCCCGTTCCGGGATTGCCAGTGAAAACAAAATGCAACGTTTGTTCCGATCCGCGCATTCCATGTTGCTTCCGCATCGCTTGCACTTGGAGGAATGCTGCCAGTCGTTGTACCTCGCTTTTGACAGCCCCTAGACCGATCATTTCTGTCAATTCGATGAGTGCTGCTTGCAAAACTTCATTCCGTTTGGCCTTGTCGTCTGCGGGCTTTCTCGATTTCGATAACTGTTGGTCGTTACTAGACGCAATTGCACCAATAATCTCCGCTCTAAAACTCTGTCGAATCTCCTGGACTATGTAGCGGGACTTCTCAATGTACTGAACAAACGCGTCCAGCAGTTCGCGTTCATGATAATCGAATCCGTCGATTTTCATAATTTCGACTAAGATGGTGCTGATGATGTGCCGATATTCTCTCAAGCTATCACTTCTTTCATCCATAGCATCAACACAAATACACAGCATACACCCCGCATGCCTGGACCCCTCACAGCTTCCTCCGAATATGTTCTCATCTTCTTTGAAGAAGTTAAGGAATTCTGAGATCTGGCCGTAATGAAGATCTCTGAATGGCGCATACCTTCTGAAAAGCTGACCGAATACTTCGTTTGTAAACCTCGCTAACGGATATGAAGCGACGAGTTCTTCCTCTAGCACTCTGTCATCAGCCAGAATGGCGTTGATCGTGGCGATGAGGCAGTCGGACAGGACTGCGCACATGGTAATTGGACGAATTGCCCTTACCAAGCCATCCTTTGGCTCAAGCATCTTGACCAAGACCTCTGCTCCATCAAACTCTGAGAGTATTTCTACTGTTGTTCGAATCGCATTTTCATTCCCAAGCCGCTCGGCCAGATAGTCCGCCAAGTGCTGAATGTTTTCGCCCAAAAGAGAGTAGAGATCGAGCGGCACTTAAATTCTCCATGAAAGCAAACAATGACTGCCTGTCGGCTGATCTTTCGTGACTGGCCCTAAGCGATCAGCAAAGACTCCCAATCCTGCGAATTCAAGCCCTGGAAATAGAACGTATTCCGTTTCTCGGGCTCGTGGATGACGTTGAGCCTATGCAGGGCATTACCCTGTCCAACTAACCCGCCGCCCGTCATCCCGTTGAACTCGAAATCCAACTTGCCGTTGTCCTCGTCGGCTCTCCCATTTGACTTACCTACGGATTCTTCGGCAAGTGGTTATTCTGGCCAATTCGGCATCGCCAGGTTCGGTCGACTTGCAGAGAACCGCCGGTGTGCTATTCTGACGGCAGAAACTCCCTAACTCCCTTGCCCCACAGGAGCGCCATGGCGAAGATGCCACACCTCACCAGCGGTCACCTAATGCTCGCCATGGGCGTCGTGGCCGTGAACTTCGCGGTGGGGCGATGGATGGATGACTACGATTGGGACGAAGGTCTGATTCTCATGCTCCTCCCGATGGGGATAGTGATTCAGCTGGCGGGACTGAGAGCCTTTACGATGCAGGGGGATGCCAGAGCCTTCTGGCTCGGTTTCCTTGCATTTGCCATGGCCTCCCTAGTGTCGCTAGCGTCAGGCGCCGTCCTCGGGCGTTGGTGGCTAAACAACGTTTGGACCACATATATCAGAGTGGTATTCCGGGCTTTGGAAAAAGTGCCCTACCTCGATCGTACTCCATCCACACCACGGAAGATTTCGATCATCTGCGCCGCAGTAGTACTCCCGATTCACTTTCTCGCTGGCCTGATCGGCGGACTTTCGGTGTCGCGGTTGACACGGGGTAGCAGGCGGGAGGAGACGCCCCTGGATCCAGGCCAACCCCCCGCCTGTGCCCAGGGCAAACGCCTATCAAAATTAATATAAGGACAGGACTTGCGTCAGGCAGTCTGTATTCAAAGGTTCATGTCGGTTGACGCTGGTCCGTCGAGCCCGTTACGATCGCGTACGGTCGGCTCGAGCCGGAAGGGACCGGCCGGCTTCTTTCTGGGTCCCGGCGCGATCCTTGGTGCGGTGAGTGCCCCGTGCAGATCTTGCTGACCAACGACGACGGTGTCTTTGCCCCCGGCCTACGCGCCTTGCGTAAGGAGCTACAAAGGCTCGGGGATGTGACGGTGATCGCCCCGGCGATGGAGCAGAGCGGCGTCGGCCACTCGATCACGCTCCTGACGCCGCTGGTCGTCAAGCAGGTGGATGACGACGACGGCTCGACCCTCGGCTGGATGGTCGAGGGGAGCCCGGCCGACAGCGTCAAGCTCGCCATCTGCGAGTTGATGGCCAGGCCCCCGGACCTGATCGTCTCGGGGATCAACTCGGGGTCGAATGCGGGCATCAACGTGCTCTATTCGGGCACGGTGGCCGCGGCCATCGAGGGGGCCTTCTTCAAGATCACGAGCGTCGCCGTCTCGCTCGAGCTGGCCGAGCACTTCGACTATCCCCACGCCGCGCGTCATGCCGTGCGGGTGATCGAGAAGATCCTGGCGCAGAAGCCCCCCAACGGCTCGCTGTACAACGTCAATCTCCCGGCCCACTCCCGGGGCGAGCCCAAGGGGGTCCGCGTCGTGCCGATGGGCCTGGGCCGCTACGGCGAAGGCTTCGAGCGCCGGCAAGACCCGCGAGGCAGGACGTACTACTGGATGACGTATAACCCGCCCTACAACCTCGAAGGGCCCGAGACCGACGTCACCAGCCTCTGCGAAGGGTACATCACCGTCACCCCCCTGCACTTCGACCTGACCCGGTATGACCTGCTCAACGAGGTCGGGGCCTGGGACTGGTCGGGGGTGGCCGACCCCGCCAAGCCCCCGAAGGGCTGACGGCAGCGGATCGAGGCGGTCGGGCCTCGCCCGGCCGCCTGGCCACGCCTTGCCGCAACGCCTCCTGATCTCCAGCATCGAGACCCGACAAGCCAATGCGTCAGGATTAAGGAGCAACGTCCGTGCGTACGCGACCTCGAGTCCTCCGGCTCACCTCGACGACCCTGCCCTGCCTCCTGCTCCTCTCCGCCGGCTGCGAGGAGCCCCGCCACCTCCCCAACTCCGGCAAGGCCGCCAACCAGGCCGCACCGAATGCCAACACCGCCACCGTCCAGCCTCGCGAGATCCTCGGCAAGACCACGCAGGACGTGCGGAAGATGGAGCCCGAGCTCCAGGCGGGGGCCCAGGTCGCCTCGGACAAGATCACGGCGAAGGACCCGCTGACCCTCTCGGGCAACGCCTACGTCGTCTCCATGAACCACATCTCGTTCAACAACGTGAAACATGCCATCGACCTGTACCAGGCCGAGCATGGCGAATACCCCAAGAACTACGAAGAGTTCCGCGACGAGATCCTCAAGCCGGGCAAGCCCGACGGCATCGCCCTGCCCCAGCTCCCCTACTATCAGGAGTACAGCTACGACGAGAAGGAGCACAAGCTCGTCGTGCTCGAGTACCCCGAGCGCAAGGCCCAGGTCCAGAAGCAGGACGACGCCAAGTACGGGCGTTGATCCTCGAACTGAGCCAAGCCGCGAATGAAGGAAGGTCGCTTCCACCCCGGGCATCGAGGGGGAAGCGACCTTTGTTGGTTTCCTGGCGGCGCTGGGCGACCTCTCGATGAGCGTCGAGATCACTTGGGGAGGCTGAGCGAATCCAGGCTGGGAAGGTCCTGGAGCTTCGGCCGCGTCTCGGAGGTCGTGCTCGACTCGGTGGCTTTGCTCGGGTCATCGCCCGGAGGGCCGCCGGGGAACGGATACCGCTTGCGCGAGAAGCGTTCCCTCGAGAACGGGTTGCGGGGCGGCCTTCGCGTCGAGAAGGACGGCCGAGCGTTCTTGGGGATGGAGATGCCGCCGGGCATGGGCATCTCGCGAGGCCCACGGGTCAGGCTGATCCGATCCACCTTCCAGACCCCCGACTTCTCCTGCTGGAAGCCGAGCGAGAAGTCGAGGTTGGCACCGCCGAAGTTCATCGCCACCGGCATGAAGTCGGCCCGGTAGGAGCCGCTCGACGTGACTCGGAAGACCGCGCTACCGCGTCCCGACTGGCTCCCGGCGTGGGTCTCGAGCTGCGAGATCCTCATGAAGTCGAACTGGGCACGCTGGAGCTGCTCGGTGATGAACTTGCGCACGGCATCGCCCGAGAGTGATTGTCCCGACTGCGAATACTCGACGTTCGGCGTCAGGTGGGTGATGACGGCGGCGGAGTCGGAGGCGACCACCGCACGCCTGAGGTCGTAGACGACCTGCTCGATGCGCTCGTTGTCGGTGACCCAGAGCCACTCGACGCCGAGCACGATCGCGGCGAGGCCCAGGGCGATGAGGGCGCGGATCAGGTAGCGCCCCTGCTGGGTCACCTTGAGGACGATCAGGAAGATCGCCCCCAGGATCCCGAGCCCCCCGGCCAGATATGTTGCGTCCTCGGTGAGCAATTCCATGACAGGCGGCCTTCCTCTCTGAACCCCTCAGTACGGACGCGGGATACCTTCTTCGACGACCCTTGGAGCCGCTAGAATCGCGGGGGGCTCGTGAAGCATGGTCACGACATGGTCCCGGCATTCCTCACTGGGGTTCTTGCTGCTTTGCAGGCGCGGCGTCTTTCTCTTTCTCGCGATCCTTCTCCTTCGCCTTCTCCTTGCCGGCGTCCTTCTTCTCCTTTTCCTTCTCCGCGGCGTTGGGCGTCTTGTTCGTGCGGACGAGCTGGATGTCGCCGTAGGCGACGGGCGTCAGGTTGTACCGGGGCTCCCACTCGACGGCCTTGTTCTTGACCATCCCCTCGAAGAACTTGGCGATGACGCTCGTGACCTTCGGCTCCAGCCTCAGCAGCTTGTACCCGTGCAATGACGACGGGAAGAACTCGACCCGATTCAGGCGGGTCCGCTCGACGATGGCACGGGCGGCGCGGACCGGATCCTTCGAGACCTGGTCGCGCTCGCCGGCCAGGACGAGCAGCGGGATCCTCGGGCCGAGCGCCGCCATCATCTCCTTGAGCCCGAAGCCTTCGCCTTCGGCCATCGGCGAGACCAGGACGAGGGCCCCGAGGTCGCTGGTCCTCCCCTCGCTCGAGACGGCCCCGCCGGGCGAGTTCGCCCAGGCCGCGGCCAGGTTCGCCCCTTCGCCCAGGGCGAGCACCCCGAACTTCGCCAGGTTGAGCTTCCCTCGGTTGTGGCGATCGACGAGGAACTGGTAGGCCGCCTGGACGTCGTCGATCATCTTCTGCCAGTCCTGCTGGCTGAGGGCCTTGCGGACGTTGGCCCCCTGGCCCCGGAGGTCGAGGGTCAGCACCGCATAGCCGAGGCTCTGCATGTGCTCGGCGATCCCCTGATTCTTCAGCTCGGCGATCGGATCCTCGAAGTCCTTCCCCGAGCGATCCTTCTCGTGGATCATCAGGAGCACGGGGGCGTTAGTCCCGAGGCGCGCCGGGAAGGTCGGGTAGTAGGTCACCGCCAGCAAGGTCCCGTCATTGGCCTTGAGCTTGAGGCGGTAGTGGACCATCCCCGCGGGCCCGTTCTTGTCGGCGTCGAGCCCCTGGTTCTCGATCGGGTCGCCGGCGTTCGGGAGCGCCTTCTTGAGCGGCTCCCCCTTGGCGTCTCGCCCCTTGTTCCGGGCGTTCTTCCCCTTGCCCGCGGCATTCTGCTTGGCCGGGGGATTCTGCGCCAGCGACACCCCCACGGTCGTGAGGGCGACTGCGAGCGTCGTCGCGACCAACCTGATCCAGGTCCATCTTTCCCAACGGCTCGGCATCGCGAAATCCTCCGGAAAGGGTCGCGACGCACCATCCTCTCGCGATTCCCCTTAACCGACTATCCTACATGGGCTCGTCGGCCTATGACAAGCGTAATATCGACCACTTCGGTAGGATTGCCGCCTCCGTGATCCGCGCACAAGGATGCTTGGGTGTCCCTTGAGGGTTGCTCGCAAGCAACCTGGATCTCGCCTCTCGCGAAAGGGCGACGGCTCAGCGGAGGCGATGCCGCACGGGGAGATGCAGCGGGTGCCGCACGGGGATGGGCCTGATCCTGGGGAGCCTGGGGGTGCGGAGGCGGACCGACCTGGCGGATGGCGACGCGACGGGGCCGGGGTTGAGCTCACCGAAGATGGTGAGGCCCCCTTGCGTCCCGACGAAGACCTTGCCCCCGGCGACGGTCGGCACGGCGAAGGTGGTGCCGGGAGCCAGGCGGTCGCGGGTCCCGGCCATGTTGCTGTTGTAGAGCTCCTGGCCCAGGTTCGCCGCGTTGTAGGCGTGCAGGACGGCCGGGCTCCCCTTCTCCAACGTCCAGACGATGCCGTTGGCCGAGCCGCTGGCCGAGACGCTCGGCGTCGCCCCCGGGTAGGAGTAACTAGTCCCGGAGACGCTCGTCGGGACGAAGTTGATGACGCCGTTGCTCAGGTTGAATGCCTGGAGCGGGCGCCCGGGGGAGCCGTAATAGAGCGTGTTGTTGTAATAGGCCGGCGTGCCGAAGGAGCCGAGCCACTCGCCGTCGCCGGCGTTGATCACGCCCAGGAACCGCTCGGACGTGCTCTGGACGGCCCGGTTCATCGTCGGGTCGAACTGCCCGAGGTTGTTGCGGTTGATGAGATAGATCGCCCCTTCCTTCCCCGCGCCAACGAGCAGGGGGACGTTGCCCCCGGCCGTGCCGGGCAGCACGACCACCCCGCCCGAGCCGAGGTCCTCGTCCTTATCCGCGAGGTACGCCTGGTCGTAGGGGGTGAAGTAGTCGGCGACCTGGAGCCCGGTCGTCAGCTTGAGGATGCTGTCGCCGTATTCGAGGCCCCCCTGGTCGACGTCGAACGGGCCGTTGCCGGTCGCCAGGAAGATGCTCGAGCCGTCCGAGGCGGGGGCGCCGCCGGCCATCCAGATCCCCCCCTGGAGCGAGTTGGGGGTCGTGTTGAAGACCGCGACCTGTTGCAGGCTCGCGGCGTTATACCCGAGCAGCCAGCCGTGATACGGGAGCTGGAGGTTGAACGAGGTGAAGCCCACGTAGACCACCCCGTTGAGCAGGAGCAGGCCCGAGCGCTGGAGCTGCTTCTGGGGATGGAACGTGATCGAGTTCGAGCCTTCGCCGAGGCCGGGCACCGTCGCCTGGATCGTCACCGGCGCCCCGAACTTCTCCGCCCCCGTCGTGATATCCAGCGCGTTGAGCTGCTGGATGATCTGGGAGGATCCGCCCGAGGTCACCTTCAAGAGGTCGACGACGTAGAGCGTCCCCGAGTTCGGGTCGATGACGGGGGTCCCCACGATCCCGAGCTTGTCGAAGCTGTTGCCGACCCCGAGGTCCGCGCCGGTGGCGGTCGTCACGCCGGCCGCGGGGTTCAGGAAGCTCGTGCGCCAGACCAGGGCGGTGCTCGGGTTCGTGCTGTCCGCGTCGAACGCGTAGACGCTGTCGTTGGTCGTCGCCACGAACACGAGGTTCAGGTAGCGATTGCCGACCCGCACGTTCTGCTCGTAGAGCGGCTGGGCGTAGACCGCGCCATCGAGGGGGTAGTTGGCGACGACCCCGAAGCTCGTCGGGTTGACGTTGCTGGGGGCGAGGATCGTCTCGGCGAGGTTCTGCCCCGTCCTGGCGATGTCGTTGTGATAGGTGAGGACGTCGCCGGCCGCGAGGAGCTGACGCCCTTCGAGCGGCTCGGCCGCCGGGCGGAACGAAATCCGACGCGTCCGCCGGGCACCCTTCGCCTCAACTCGACGCGACGACCCGAACGGCCCCACCATCTGCGCGCCCCTCTCGTTGTTGAGCCCGAGCCACTCGGGATTCCAGGTCAAGCTGCCAGTTTCAAAAAAAAGGGGACGGCAGCCGAGGCACGGCGCGTGCCTCGGTCCGTCCGCCTGTCGGCCATATCAAGGGGGTGCGAGTCTCACAGGGAGGGGGCCGTTGTTAGGGTTTGTTATCGGCAAATGGACGATAGGCCTTTCTTATTTTGCCCAAATTCTCGATCCCAATCATTTTTGACAGATCACACATATTATGCATCACGCACAGAAACTCACTCGTCAGGAGAACCGGGCCTATCGACCCGAGAGACGAAGCGACCCGAGCCCGGCAACCCACCACTGGGCTGCCGGGCTCGGGTCGTGTTCTCGTTCGTGGGACTCTTGGCCTGGAGATCGAAGAGAGAAGGGCGAGGGTTTTAGATGACCCATTCGTGGGGGGCGGAGCGTTCGGCGAGCTGGGCCATGGAGGTCTGATCGAGGACGGTGCGTTCGGCGGCGCGGAGGTGCTCGAGGACGGAGGCGAGCACCTGCGAGGCAAGCCCCTGCGGCTCGTCGCGGGGCGGATCTTGCGGGCCTTCGATGGCGCTGAGGACTTCGCCCAGGGAGATCGACTCGGCGGGCCTGGCGAGGCGATAGCCCCCGGCGGCGCCCCGGGTGCTGAAGACCAGGCCGGCGGCTTTCAGTTGGAGGAGGATCTGAGCCAGGTAGTTTTCGGGGATGTGATAACCTTCGGCGATCACCCGAGCCCGGATCGGCGGGTCTTCCTGACGGTGCCTGGCCAGGGCGATGATCGCGAGACAAGCGTATTCCACTTTCGCGGAGAACTTCATAACCACGTTCTCGACGTTCCGGGATTCGGGGCTGAGGCCGCTCCCGAAGGGGACAACCGCCACGGCGAAGGGGGAGGAAGTCGGGCAGCCCGAGGTCGGATCGACCCCGAGCTTGCGTCCGAGCCGGCGGGAAACGGGCGCCCGGAGGCGCCCGCTCGTTGCATGTCGTGGAGCCGGAGGGATCAGAACGCGTCGGAGGAGATCGTCTCCCCGCCGTTGATGCTCAGGATCCCGCGGAAGGCGGCGAGGTTGACGCTGTCCTTGATGAAGCGGACCGACCCGTCGCCGAAGAGGGCGTTGACGCCCCCCTTGTGGAACGAGAAGGGCTCTTCGTTCGCACCACCCTGGAGGCCCGCCGAGGGGGAACCCCAGGCCGGCCAGGCGGACTGCTCGTGGACGGCCGTGATGGGGGCCTTGTTGTTCGGCTGGCCCGAGGTGCCGAAGGCGTTCCCCGGATCCGCCCAGCGCCAGTAGCGGTGGGCCACGTTCGTCGCGCCGCCGCCGGGGGCGGGGCCGGAACCGCGGACGACCGGGTAGAGGCTCTCGGAGAACTGGCTGCAATACGTCTCGTCGCGGCCGGCGCACTCGATGATCGCGATGGTGTTGCTCGTGCCGTCGACGATCTCGGCGATGGTGGTCTTGCCGTCCTTCAGCAGGCCCTTGGCGGCCGCGTTCTTATTGCGATAGGGGACGACCGGGGTCGCGCCGACGCCGCCCGTGGTGGGCACGCCGTTGACGACGTTGATGTCGGTGTAGACCGACGGGGCGTAGTCCATGTAGCCGTAACCGGCACTCTGGGTCTTCTCATAGGGCGACGCGTTGGGGTCGCTCTGGGCCGTGTCGCGGGTGCCCGTGCGGGCCGACGACGGGCAGATGAAGACGCTGACGACCGCCGAGGCGCCCGTGAAATTGCCGCCGCTCGCGTCGTTGTACTCGTAGTTGAAGTTCAACGCGTTGTACAGGGCGCCGCCCTCGATGTTCGTCAGCAGGCGGGCCAGGGCGCTGAAGCCGGTGTCGGGGAACATCACGGCGGGGGTCGGCGTGGCCGTCAGGTTGATCGACTTGCAGGCGGGCGGGAAGGCGCCGTTGGAGCTCTCGTAGTTGTGCATCGCCAGGCCCATCTGCTTCAGGTTGTTGGTGCACTGGGCGCGGCGGGCGGCCTCTCGGGCCGCCTGGACGGCCGGCAGCAGCAGGGCGATCAACACGGCGATGATCGCGATCACCACCAGCAGCTCGATCAGGGTGAAGCCGCCACTTCGCGGACGCGTCATCTTCCTCAGCGATCTCATCGAGACATCCTTTTTCCAGAGCGTCTTGAAATCAAACGAATGATGGATAGCGAGAACCGAACGGCCGGCTCACTTGGCCTTCAGCCGGAACGGCTCCAACTGGTTGGGCCCCGAGGCGATCGTCACCCGGAGATCCGAGCTGTCCTCGTCGAGGTATTTCGAGGCGAACGGCAGCTTGACGGCCGCTTGCCGCTTCGAATGCGAGGTGGGGGTCGGGGAGGCAACCGGCTCGATCCTGACCTTATACGCGCCAGCCGGGGCCCCTTCCCCCGCACTGCCGGTGGTCAGGCTGAACGTGCCATCGCTGGCGATCTTCCCCGTGGACGAGGACATGGCGTCCTCGCGGATGAAGTAGATCTGCCCGCCGTCGAGGGGCTTGCCGCTGGGGAGCAAGACCTTGCCCTTAACCTCGTAGACGCTGCCGATCGAGGAGGCGCTGGAACTGCCGCATCCGACGACCCCGGCCAGGGCCAGGCAGCCGAGCCAGGGCAGCCGACGGAGAACGGCCTTATCCCGCACCTTGGACACCAGTTGGATCAACTTCATCGTCGTCCTCGCAATCCTCATCGACTTGGAACCGGGTCACGCCTTCCCTGGAGCCCCGCCATCCATCGGACTGGAAGCGGGGCCACGCCTCACGGGCCCAGGAAGTATCTTGCTCAACCACCCAAGACTGCTTGGACGGTTGTGAGCATTGCCCTAACTGACCCACGGCTAACAATACGTTTTCTGACAAACGAAGTCAAGAATATCGTCGGTCGATTTGACTGGCTTAGTCGAGATTTAATTCGGGTCGGGGACCGGGAATCTCGGCCGGACATGAGACTCCATCGTTTTTCCCTGCAAATGGCCCGATTTCGGGGTGGGGCGAACTCCGGATTCATTTCGACCAATCAAGTGCGGATTGGGGACGGAAACCTGGTCCATTCGCCGCGTCGCGGGTTAGATCAGGTTTGAGGGGGGACTCTCAGGCTCGGCGACGGGGTGAAACCAAGTAAGTTTAGCGAGAAGTGTAACAATAATTTCATTCCAGTGAATCGAGCATAATTTCGTGCAGCGCATTGCCGATCGGCCCGGGGGAGCGAGAGAAAGTGCCCTGCATCACGCGCACAAATTCCCGAATCTCGAAAGGAAGCCGCCGCCGGGCCGCTGGAAAGGCTCCTTGACCAGAATGCGGTTTCAACCCGGGCGGGGCCTTCGATATCATGGGCCGAATGAGCTCGACATCTGAGTTGTACCGGCGGAGCCGACAGGCGGCGATGTGGGGACTCGCCCTGGGGCTGGGCCTCGGCCTGGCGAAGTTCCTGGGGGGGTTCTTCGGGCATTCGCTGGCCCTGCTCTCCGACGCGGTCCATTCGCTCATCGATGCGGCGATCTCGGGGGGCCTGGTCGCCACCCTGGCGATGGCGGAGCGCCCGGCCGATCGCGAGCATCCGTACGGCCACGGCCGGCTCGAGGCCGTCGCCGGCGCGGCGATGGCCCTGGTCCTGCTCGCGCTGGCGGCCATGATCGCCCGCGAGACGATCCTCACCTTCTTCGTGAAGGCCCCGACCCCTCACGGCTTCGCGATCGCGATCGCCGTCGTGGGGGCCATGTTCCAGGAGGCCTTCTTCCAGCACTCGAAGCGGGTCGCGAAAGAAACCGGCTCCTCGGTGCTGATGGCGTCGGCCTGGGACATGCGGCTCGACGCCCTCGGCGGGCTCGCCGTCGTCGCCGGCCTCGTGGTGGCGCGCTGGGGCGGCCCCCGATGGTTCTGGGCCGACCACGCCGCGGCCCTGGTCATCGCCGCGACGGTCTTCTGGATCGGCGGCGGCCTGCTGCTCGACAAGATCCACGACCTGATGGACCA
Organism: Singulisphaera chitinilytica; assembly: GCF_049331405.1. NCBI lineage: Bacteria > Pseudomonadati > Planctomycetota > Planctomycetia > Isosphaerales > Isosphaeraceae > Singulisphaera > Singulisphaera chitinilytica. The sequence continues at coordinate 272,104 of NZ_CP186274.1, read as the reverse complement.
CCAGGCCTCGCCCGAGTTGCTCGACTCGGTCCGCGAGGCCGCCCTGTCCGTGGACGGGGTCGAGGCCGTCGAGACGCTCCGCATCCGCAAGGCGGGCCTCGAGTACCTGGTCGACATCCACATCGAGGTCGATGCCGAGCTCAGCGTCGCCGTCGGGCACGACATCGCCCACGCGACGAAGGACCGGGTCAAGAGCCACGTCCTTGCCATCCGGGACGTCCTCGTCCATGTCGAGCCCGACCGGTCGGCTCGCCGGGCCGAGCTGAGCGGCCAACGACCGGCCTGAGCGGCCCCACGCCCTGCCCCAGGTCTTCGACCTGATCCCGCCAGGGACGAGCCTTGCCGCCGGGCTCCTCCGGGCCGACGCTTCGGCCTCGATCTTCGGACGAATCGCACCGGCTCGCGGAAAAAAGATGTAGGAAACGCCGAGGCAGCCCCCTTCTACTTTGGCGAAGGGAAGGTTGACCCGGTTTGTCTTTCGGGAGGTCGGGCCGAATGACGATGACCCGCTCGGCGGCGTATCTCCGCGGCATCGAACGGATCTTCGGGGCGGGGACGGACGCGGGGGTTGGCGACGCCCAGCTCCTCGACCGCTTCGTCGCGCATCGCGACCCCTCGGCCTTCGAGGTCCTGGTCAACCGTCACGGACCGCTCGTGCTGGCCGTCTGCCGGGGGGTGCTCGGCGACCGCGGGGACGTCGACGACGCCTTCCAGGCCACGTTCCTGGTCCTGGTCACCCGGGCCCATCGGTTGTCGGTGCGGAAGTCGCTCGGCAGTTGGCTCTATCGGGTTGCCCTGCGGATCGCCCTCCACGCCAGGGCCGACGCCCGGCGCCGGAGGCTCCTCGAGCAACGAGCCGGCGAGCTCCGGCGGGCCGAGCCGGAAAGCCTGGGCGAACTCGAATGCGCCCGGGACCTGCGGGCGATCCTGTTCGAGGAGGTCGACCGCCTCCCCGAGCGTTATCGGGCGCCGGTGGTCCTCTGCCACTTCCGCGGCCTCTCGCTGGGAGAGGCGGCCTTGTCGCTGGGATGCCCTTCGGGGACGGTCAGCGGGCGCCTGACCCGAGCCCGGCAGATGCTCCGCTCGCGCCTAATCCGCCGGGGCGTCACGCTCGGCGCCGCCCTGCCCGCCTCGGCGCTGGCCGAGGCCTCCGCCATCGTCCCCTGTCGGCTCGAGGCGACGACGATCGGGCTGGCCCTCGAAATCGCGTCAGAGACGTCGGCACGATCCGGGATCGTCCCGGCCTCCGTGGCCTTCCTGATGAAAGGAGCGACGAAGTCCATGATCTTGACTCAGGCCAAACTCGTTGGGGCCGCGGTGATGGTCCTCGCGTTCGTCTGCATCGGAGCCGTGGAAGGCCGGCGCGTGGCGCTCTCCGCCGCGCCGCCCGAAGCGGCGTCGGCTGATAAAACATCCGACCCCTCCGAACAAGGAGCGATGGTCGTCGACCGCGCGAGTGCCTCGGGGTGGGCCGGTGGCAAGCACACGGTCAAGGTCGACGCCGTCAAGCATTGCGTCTACCTGCCCAGGGTCGGGTTCAAGCCGGGGAATCGCCCGAGGGACGGGGCCGTCCGCCTCGACCTCGAGCGCGGCAAGTTCTACAAGGTCGAGGTCTCGGGCGAGGCCTTCATGAGCCACCACCTTGGGAACAACGCCGACCCATTCCCTGGCGTCGTGCTCTACTACGGCGAGGACGCCGAGGACGGCTATGCCGCCCGCCAGAAGATCCTGGCGCCCGGGCAGTCGGTCACCTTCCGCACCCCCTGGGTCATCGAGCCCAAGGACGAGGTCTTCCTGCTCGCCTTCTTCCTCAGCGACTGGACCAGGGAAGACCACCGGGGCGGATACACCTTGACAATCACCGAGGCCGAAGGGGGTCGCTTCGACCCCATACCCATACTCCGACAGAGACGTTGAGATACGGATCGTCCCCGAGGCCCTGGCCTCGGGGACGATCCGGACCGCGTCAGTGCTCCTCCGTCCCCCCCTTGCGGGCGAGGTAGTCGGCCGAGATCGACTTGAGGATCACCCGGCCCTTGCCCCCGAAGGAGGCGTCGAACCGCTCCTTGACGGGCGTGATGACGCATCCCTCGCGCCCCTTGAACTTGCCGGCGTCGTCGGGGCTGCACATCGTCGTCGAGCCGTAAGACTCGGCCTCGACCACCTCCCACGAGAAGGGCCCCCGATAGAGGATCGGAACGGCCTCGACCCCATGCCGGGCGAGGGCCTCGACCTTCACGTCATGATCCACATACCGACCGTCGACGGTGATGTCGAAGCACCGGAACCGCTTCTCGCCCGACGCGAGCCCGTAGGCCATATCCTGCACGCCGCTGCCGTACAACTCGCCGAAGACGATGACGCTCTTCTCGCCGCCGCTGAGGTCCCTGAGCAAACCTTCCAACGCCTCGTTCATCGGCCTCCAGAAGTCCGAGACCCTCCCCTTGGCGTCGACCTGCCTGCGTCTCATGTCCCTCGAACCCGCCATGAGCTCGAAGGCTGGAGTTTCATCGTCGCTCAACACCCGCACCAGGCCGAGCCGGCAGTTTTTGCCGTGGAGCTTCTCGGTGATGACGACCTCCTCGCCGGGGCTGAAGACGTCGGGGAAGTTGCGGATGTTCTCGATGTCGGTGTAGAGGTGGAACGCCGGGACCGGCGGCAGCGATTCCCCGTCGGTCGGCCTCACCGGCGGCTCGAACTTGGTGACGCCGTAGTGATCCTTGACGTCGAGCCCGACCTCCCACGACGGATCGACCTCATGGTCGATCGTGCCGTAGCTCGGCTCCCCCCGCAATCTCGCGGCGCGGACCCTCAGGCCCGGCTTACGGCTGCCGTCGATCTCGGAGGGGAGCGGGCTCAGATACTTCGTGATCCCCAGGCGATCGGCAAGCTCCGGCGGCAGCACGCTATCGGGCGGGAAATAGACCACCCGATCGCCAGGCTTGAGCCCCAGGGCCTTCTGCACGATGACCTGCCATCCCTTGACCGTGATGAATTCCAGGGCGTCGGCATTGGGATGAGGATGGACCGACTTGACCTCGCAAACCTCGACAACCAGCGTGCTCATGGCTCACCCTCCTTTTTCCGCCAAACGCGTGCTGACTTCTCGCATTCGTTCGATACAGCGAGGAAGAGACGCCGGGATCTGGTCCGAGGTTCGGACCAATCATGTTGGTGAGCGATGATCGGCGAGTCCGCGGATTTCACCGACCTGACCGCTAACTCGTCGCTATTTCGCCATCTTCAGCACCTCCAGCTCCTTCTCCTTCGCGGCGATGACCTGCTTCAGGCCATCGGCGACTTTCGGCTGCTCGGCGTACTTCTCGAGCAACTTCCTGAGCGCCAGCAGATGCGCGGTGTGGAGGGCGGCCTCGGCCGAGACAGCCACGTCGGGCTTCACGCCGGCCCCTTCGTGGTCGCTCTTCGTGACCGGATTGATGCTCCGGCAGAACGGGATGCTCGCGCTGAAGTGGTCATTGATTCGATAGATCGTCGTCCCGTGGGCTCCGCCGCCGGTCGTCTCGCCGACGATCGTCGCCCGCTTCAACGCCTGCATATCGTACGCGAGCCCCTCGGGCGCCGAGAAAGTCCTACGGCTCGTGAGGATATACAGATCCTTGCTCGCGAACTTCTCCGCGCCCGCGACGGGGTAGCTCCAGACCTGCTGCGTCGAGCCGTCCGCGCGGTTGAAGAAGTCGGTCATGTGGGTGGGCTGCGCGAAGAAGTAGCTGCAAAGCAGCGTCCCCCCCGACTGCCCGCCGCCGTTCTGCCGAAGGTCGAGGATGATCGCCTCGCTGTTGGCCAGGAACGACATCGCCCCTGCCGCTGTCTCGGTGATCCACTCGGCCGGATAGAAGCCGTCCACGCGGAGGAGCCCGATCCCCCCTTCGAGCATCTCGACCTTCCTGAATTCGTAGTTCCGCCTCCTCCCCGCCTCGCGGAACTCGGCGACCTCCTTCGGATCCGGCGTCTTCTCGGAGTCATAAGGAATCCCTTTGGCGAAGAACTGGACCTCGAGATGCTTGTCCTTGCAGACCTCGCGCAGGTCGTGCGTTAGGGTCTTCGCGAGGGCCTGGCAGGTCGCGAGGTTGTCATATTCCCCCCTCGCCTGCCGGACGTGGATCGCCTTCCCCATCTGCTCCGCCACATCAGGGAGGACGTAGACCTTGCGTACCTTCTCGGTCACCCCGTCGATGACTGCGGTGCGCTCGCTCGCGTCGATGGCCCGGTCGGGCTCCTCGGCCCGGGCTTCGGGCATCGCAGGCAGGATCAGCAAAGCCCCGAAGAGGAGGCCTCTTAGCAGCTTCGATCCGAAAAACATTTGAGCTTCCAGCATTTTTGGATTCCTTAAAGTCAAGATCAACGCCCGGCCGCCTTCCGCGTCGTCCTGAGGTCGTCGAGTGCCCGGGTGATCCGGGCGCCAAGGTCCCCGCCGTTGCCCGAGTTGAACCACCAGGTCATCGCGTTCCAGAGGTACGCATAGGCCTGATCCGGGTTGTCCTGGCCGAGATGCACGCCCAGCCACAACGCGGCCTCCTGCACTCGTGCGTCGTCCTCATAGCCCTTGAGCGTGGCCAGGCGTCGGCGCGCCTCGGATGCCCCGAGGCCTCCTCCTGGAACCGGATGGCCGAGCGGTGTGGCCCAGGACGTGACGCAGGCGATACTCCGAGTTGATCCGCATCGGGAAGAACGACGGGTACCAGTAGTCGATCATGCGGTCGTCGAGGCTGATGAGACCCCCGTCGACCATCTGCATGATCATCGTCGCGGTGAACGTCTTCGTCACCGACGCGAGCCAGAAAATATGATCGACGGTTGCTTGTATTTCAGTTTCGACGTCCGCATATCCGTGCTCGACGCGATGGATGATCTTCCCGTCCTGGGCGACGGCGACGACCATGCCCGGCAATTCGAGGAGTCTGGCCAGTGCACGGACCTCGTCGTCGAACGCCCGCTCTTGATCGGCCCGGCTCGTCAGCCTCTCGTCCGCCTCGACCCTGGCCGTCGCCCCGACGAAGAGGCTTGTGAGGAGGAAGCAAATCCACGCACGTTGCCGTCGCAATGGCATGCTCTGCTCATCCTTTCAGATCAAAATTTGGGCGCGCACGAGCGGCGCGGCCCTTCCAGAAAGGGTCGAAAAGCCCTGGCTACCGACTCGAGAAGGTGACGTGCGTGCCCGTGTTACGGGTCGAGCTCGATGACGGAGTCGCCAGACGCCGAGGTCAGCGTGATCGAAGGGCCGCCCGTCCCTCGCGACAGCAGTTCCGAGACGCGGCCATCCTTCCGGGACGAGATGCGGGCCGCGGCGCCGCCAATCAGGCCGATGGGGCGGGCGCCCGAATACTGGAGCTTGAAGCCGGAGGGCTGGACGATCCGGCAGAGGCCGGTGCCGGTGGACAGAGAGACTCGCCCCGAAGTCGCCCGCGACAGCTCGACGTCACCGCTCCCGGCATGGACGATCGCATCGGCGTCGAGCCCGGAGAGGAGGATGTCGCCGAACTCGGATTTCGCGTCGATCGGACCCCGCACATCGTCGAGCCTGATGACCCCATGTCGCGTCGACAGCCTCAGCGGCCCCGCGATCGCGCGGCCTTCGAGCGGCCCTACCGCATTGTCGATCGCCATGCGGGCACCGGGCGGGACGGAGACGCGGAGGTCGAACTCGACGGCCGGCACCGACTCGCCCCGGTCCTTCGCGATCCTGACCTCATTATCGAGGTATCGCACCGGGTCGAGCCCGGCGGTCTTCGTCTCCCCGTCCACGGCGTAACGGATCGTCGCGTACTTGTCCGTCGGGAAGGAGAGGCCCCAGCGCGACTCGTCGCGATCGGCGGGCACCTCGACCCAGCGGATGCTCTCGATCAATTGCCTCGCCTCGTCCTCCGGCAGGTCGCCCACCCTGACGAACGCCTCGACCTCGACCGTCGGCCTCGAGCCATGCACGATCTCGACGCGGCCGGCAAGGTTCTCAATGCGGAGCGACCTCTCATCGTTCGCCAGGAAAGATTTGACGAGTCGTCGCGTCTCTATGGCTTCTTCACCACTTCGAGCTATTAACACATCTTGTCCAACAGCCTGCGATGCAGTCAGTTGCGGCAGGGCGACAACACCCCAGCACACCAACGCCAGCATGATGGTTGCCGAACGGGCGAGGCCAGAGATCCGCGTCACCGTCGAGCGTTCCTCGTCGAGGATCCCCCGGACCCGGGCCTCGAGCGACCAGTGCCTTGGCCATAACGTGGTGACACCGCGAGCCGACGATCCGGGTCGCCCCATAGCGACGGCCAGCAGTGCCCCGCAATACTCGGGGCGATCGACCAGCCCAATCGCATGGTTATCACAAACCTCCTCACGTACGCGATCCAGCGCCCGGTTGAATAGGTGTATCAACGGGTGGAACCAGAGGACACTGGCGAGCAACTCCTGGAGCAGCACCACGCGATGATCGCGCCTCGCGAGGTGGGCGACCTCATGGCAGAGGATCGCCGTCAGCTCGACGCGCCCGAGCCGCCCGGCCCATCCCGTCGGCAGCAGCACGATATCGCCAAGCACACCCGCGGCGACGGGTGAGGAGACCTCCGCGCTTTCCAGCAGTCGAGCCATTTGTCGTAGCTGAACGTGATCTCGAATCGTCTCGAGTAAGGCCAACACCGCGCCGTCCTCGACGGGCCGCGCCCGTAGCGCAATCCGGCGCACTCGCAGAAGCGAAAGTAGAAGACCGACGACTCGCAATCCGGCCACGACCACAATCGCCAGGATCACGGCACGAGACAGGTATCGAGCACCGCGCAGCCGCTTCTCGTCAGGTCGACCATCGAGAGGCCCTTGCATCTCGTGACGAGCACCGCCTTCGATCATGCGATGTTCATGGTGAGCGGGTTCCGGCTCAAGCGAAGGCAAGGGCCTTTCGCGAACCGCGAGATTGCCAGATGCAAGCAAGGCGATCGGCACCGTCATCGAAGGTAAAGGCAAAGACCGCACAAGAATCATCGCCGCGGGGACGAAAGACGCCGCGACGAGTCCGGCGACGAGGAACGCATGCCGGAGCGCCGCGTCTCGCTTCGTCCAGAGGTGCGACAGTGAGAGGGCGGCGGCCAGAACGAGGCTCACTCGCGTCAAAACATCGACAAGAACCACCAACTCAAGTCCGGACAGCGTCGGCAGCATCGTCGTCTACCCCCGTCGGCCAGCCCCCTTGTCCTTCGCCTGCTTGATGAGGGCCTCGATCCGAGTCGCCTCCTCCTCCGACAATCCGCGATAGTCCAGCAGGGCGGTCATCAGCCGCTCGGGAGAGCCGCCGCAGACGGTGTCGATCAGCTCGATCACCTTCTGCCCCGTTGAGGCCCCGCGCGGCACGGCCGCCGCGTAGAAGAAGGTCCGGCCCACCACGCGATGCGTCAGCCAGCCCTTGGCCTCCATGCGCTCGAGCATCGTGCGCACCGTCTCCCTCGCCAGCTCGCGCCCCTCGGCCAGCATCTGCCGGACCTCGACGGCGGCGACCTCCCCCTGCTCCCAGACGATCTCCATGATCTCCTGCTGGGCCGGCGATAAGGGCTCGTCTGGCAACTTCACGGCGATCCTCCCTTGGCTATGGACGATAGCCATCATGGCTATGCCGTGTCACCATGTCAAGCCTCTGCAATTTTAGAACCTTTCGAAATGACCGCGGCGAGGGCCAAGGGGTATGCTCCCCCCTGCCCTCGCCACCACATTCACTCAGCCCTCAGAAGGTGGGGATGATCCGGTCTTTCTGGAGTGTGGCGAAGAGGTCGAAGAAGGAGTCGGGGGTCGACTGGTAGTCGAGGAAGCCGGCCTTGCGGCTCTTGGTCATGTCGGTGACGCACTCGATCTCGCGCCCGAGGTCGGCGTCGGTATGCCACCAGGAGGCGAGCCGGGTCACGTCCCTCTCGGCGAGTTGGTGCTTGGCGGCGATCGAGGCCCAGGTCGGCGCAATGCCGGCCATCCTCGGCTCGAGGGGCGAGGCGTGGCCCGGGTAAGGAGCCGGTTCGAGTCCGAAATAGGCGGCGAGCCTGGGCCAGAGCCAGTTCCAGCGGAAGACGTCGCCGTTGACGATGTTGAAGGCCTGGTCCTTGCCGGCGGGCGAGGTCGAGGCCCATTCCAGGTGCCTCGCCAGGATGCGGGCGTCGGTGATGTCGGTGAGCGCCTCCCACTGCGCGGGAGAGCCGGGGAAGACGAACGGCTGGCCGGTCTCGCGGCAGATCGTGGCATAAACGGCGAGCGTCACCCCCATGTTCATGGCATTGCCGAGGGCGTAGCCGATGATCGTGTGGGGCCGATGCACGCTCCAGGAGAAGCCCTGGGCCCCGGCGGCCTTGTAGACCTCGTCCTCCTGCGCGTAGTAGAAGTTCTCGACGGGCAGGCGCGGTTGTTCCTCGCGGAAAGGAGTTGCGGGCTTCTGCCTGGCGTACGACTCGAACGGCCCGAGGTAATGCTTCAGGCCGGTCACGAGCGCGACGTGGCCCAGGCTGGCGGCCGGGCGCAGGTCGTCGAGCAGGTTGCGGACCATCGCCCCGTTCACCGCGCAGTTCTCGGCCTCGGTCGCCTGGCGGAGCCAGGTGGTGATGAAGACGTGGGTCGGGTCGATCTCGGCGAGCTTGCCGCGGAAGGTCTCGGGCTTGAGCAAGTCGGCCGTGACGGGCGTCACACCCGGCATGTCGCCCGAGGGCCTCCGGGCCAGGCCATACACCTCCCAGCCCCGGCTTGCGAGGAGACTCGCGAGATTGTTGCCGACGATGCCGGTGACCCCGGCGATCAAAGCGCGTTGCGTCATGTCAGGTGCTCCTTTCGCTCCTGCCAGGAACGTTAGGAAGCCCCTCGCGCCAGGTCCAGAAGGCACGCGCGAGAAACCTAGGCACCATTTGGTGTCCGTCCCCTCGCCCCATCTCCTTCAACCGCAACCGGCATGAGGGTCCGGACGCCGTCGCCAACTCGCAAACGGCGGGTTCGAGGGGTAGAGTGATTCCGTACGGGAACCCGAACCACGGCCGCGTGTCTATCCATCGACGGGGGGAAGACCTCCGTTCGTGTCGATTTCGAAGAGATCCGCCGGGTGGCCGGGTTCCCTTCGTCCTGGCGGCGTCGAGGATTCTCCCTGGGCTTGGTTAGGAATAACTGACCGGCCCATCCGCTCAACATCGCGAGAGACCGACTTGCATGGACACCTTTGATTTCCTGAGCTCCTCGCTCGCGCTGCCGGGCGACGCGATCGCCTACTCGGTCAGCAGGAGGCTCGCCCCCCACTTCCCCGATCGGGCGGTGCTCGAGGGGATGCTCAGCTACTGCGACATCGAGGCCTACGCCGCGGCCGGGCTCTGCCGCCTCGAGCCGAGGGGAGATGTCCACAACCAGCTCTCGGCCGCGTGGGATGAGAATTGCGGAGTCTCGAAGTCGGCCAGGAATGCCTGGTTCCGGATCGCCTGGCGCGACCAGATCCTCGAGGCCCTGATCCTGACCTGGAGCACGGGTTTCCACGAGCAGAAGCACCTCTGGATCATCGCCGACGACGAGGCCACCGCCGAGGCCTTCTTCTCCGAGTGCAGCGCCTGGAACGCCGAGATCCGCGACGAGGTCCTCGTCTTCGACGGCGGATGCTGGAGCAAGAGCGGCGAGCTCTTCCACTCCATCAAGAACGCCACGCTCGAGAACCTCGTGCTGTCCGGGACCCTCAAGGAAGAGATCCGCGACGACCTCTCCCGGTTCTTCGCCACGAGGGCGACGTACGAGCAGCACGGCGTCCCCTGGAAGCGCGGGGTCCTGTTCGTCGGCCCCCCCGGCAACGGCAAGACCCACGCCATCAAGGCCCTGATCAACGCGCTCAAGATGCCCTGCCTCTACGTGAAGAGCTTCCAGGCCGACCACGCCACCGAGCACGACTGCATCCGCCAGGTCTTCGCCAGGACGAGGAGGTCGGCCCCCTGCATCCTCGTGCTCGAGGACCTCGACTCGCTCATCAACGCCGGCAACCGCTCCTTCTTCCTGAACGAGCTCGACGGATTCGCCGATAACACGGGGATCCTCGCCCTGGCGACGACGAACCACCCCGAGCGGCTCGACCCGGCGATCCTCGACCGGCCGAGCCGGTTCGACCGCAAGTACCACTTCGACCTCCCCGGCCCCGACGAGCGCCTGGCCTACGTCCGCCTCTGGTCGGCCGAGTTGGGCGAGGCGCTCCGGCCCACCGAAGAAGGGCTGGCCGAGGTGGTCATCCAGACCGAGGGGTTCTCATTCGCTTACCTCAAGGAACTCTTCCTCTCGTCGATGATGCGCTGGATCTCGTCGCCTGGGGACCTCGCCATGGACGCGATCTTGCTCGAGCAATCGGCCTCGCTTCTGGAACAGATGGCCAGCGCGCCCCCCGAGCCCTCGGCCGAAGAAGCCGCGGCGGGCCCTCCGATCCCCCCCTGGATGCGGCACATGCCCCGCAGGTTCCGCCGCCCATGACCCGAACCATGATCCATGCATTTCTGCGAAGCATCGCCGCGATCGCGCTGGGCCTCGGCGCCGGCGTGATCGCGGTCGGGCTCATCGAGGCGGCCTCGGTCCGGCTCTACCCCCTGCCCCCGGGGATCGACTGGGAGGATCCGCTGGCCGTGCAGAAGGCACTGGCGGCGATCCCCCTCGGGGCCCTGCTGCTCGTCCTCTTGGCCTGGGCCCTCGGGTCGTTCGTCGCGGGCTGGGTGTCGGCCAGGGTCGCGAAGGGCGCCCCCCGGGCATACGCGACGGGGTTCGGGTTCCTCTTCCTCGCCTTCGCGATCGTCAACCTGGTGACGATCCCTCATCCCGTATGGTTCGCGGCCGTGGCCGTCGTCCTCCCGCTCCCCGCCGCGTACCTCGGCGCCTTCCTCACCATGAGGAGGCGTCCGGTCGCCGCGATCCCTTCGCTGACCGATTCCTCCGATTAGGCCGACGGGGCAAACTCTCGATGTTTGGCCCGGCAGTTGCTTGATTGTCGTGCATGTCTCCTCCGAGTACGGAGGGAGTGGAAAGCAACAAGCTTGAACTCGCGGAAATCGATTTCAAAATGATGGGAGACGTTGCCATGGTCGTCTCGCGATGGCGATGGGTGACCTTGGGCACCCTGCTTCTGAGCACGGGGGCGTTCGGTCCCGGTCCCCTGGCGAGGGCACAGGACCCCTTGCCGTTGGAAGGGCCGGCGAAGGAGGACTCCACGCCTCCTCCGCCACCGAAGCCCGCGTCGGAACTGGTGAAGACCAAGGAGGCCGAGGCGGCCCAGGAGACGCCCGCCGCCAATGGCTCCGTCCACGAGGCGCTCCGGGAAAACCAGGCCCGAGCCGACCAGCGTCGCTATGCGAAGGCCCCGCCGGCCCCCAACGCCGAGCGTCCCGGCGTCGATAAGCCGGACCCCCGCGCGATCTGGGTCCCCGGCTACTGGGCCTGGGACGTCGACCGCGACGACTTCTCGTGGGTGGGCGGGACCTGGAGCATCCCCCCTCGCGGCACGATCTGGGTCGGCGGCCGCTGGCTCCGTGACGCCGACGGCTGGTATCGGACCCCGGGCTTCTGGAGCCGTCGCAAGGTGGCCGACCTCCGCCCGGCCGTCGCCGTGGCGGCAACCGTCCCGGCTGACCCGGCACTCGAACGCGACTGGCGCAGGCTCGGCCCCCCGGCCGATCGCCCCGAGGATGACCTCGGCGTCGCGCCCAGCCCCGACTCGTTCCTCGTGAACGGCCACTACACGCCCGCCGGCGATCGCCTGGTCTGGACCCCCGGCTTCTGGGCCAAGGCCCGACCCGGCTGGGACTGGAGCCCCGCCCGATGGGTCCGCCGCGCCGACGGCTGGGCCTTCCGCAAGGGGCACTGGGTCCGCGACCCCGAGGCGGTGAACCACCAGGTCGCCCGCCCCGCGAACTCGGATCTCCCGCCGGCCATCGTCGACTCCGAGCCGGCCAGGACCAACGCCGACGAGCCGACCCCGGCCGATGTCGAGGCCGAGCGCCGCGCCTCGCTCCCCAGGAATGAGAGCGACCGCGACCTGATCGGCGAGGAAGAGGCCGCCCTCCGCGACGGCGACCCCAATGCCGCGCCGAGCCAGGGTACGGCTCCGGTCGTCGTCACGCCGGTAGTCCCGTACCGTCCGGGTGCCCCCGTCGTCTACGGCTACTCGGGCCGCCCTTACCGGATGATCCGCCCGCCGGGCTCGATCTATGGGCCTAACGGCGTGGTCGTCCCCGACGCGGTCCCCCCGTTCGTCCAGGGGATCCTGGATCGGGTCCTCCCCTGAGCCTGAAGACAAGAAACGGATCGCCCGAGGGGCCTCGCGGTCTTGGCATTAGACCGCGAGGCCCCTCGTCGTTTCGAACCGGATTATGCCAAGGCGGAGGCGACTCTGGGCGTCGAATGACGGCTTCCATGGTCCTAGACCATTGAACGAAGTGCTACGGCGCGGGTAATAATGGAGACCATGTGAAAGCTGTCGGTGGATCAAGTGCTCCCCCCCTTTGAGGAGTTAAGAGCGATGGCCCACGAAGAGAAGATTTGCGCGGATCGCCGGACCTTCCTCCAAGCCGGGGCCCTTGCCACGGCGGCAGCCCTCGGCACCCAGGGCGGCAGCGAGGCCCAGGCGGCCCCGGCCGCCAAGACGTCGGTCCTCCCCAAGCGGAAGCTCGGCCGCACCGGCCTCGAGATCACGCTGCTCGAGATGGGTACGGGTGCCCTCCGCGAACGCGGCGTGCTCGACCGCCTGATCCGCCTTTCTTACGAGAACGGCGTCCGGACCTTCGACACGGCCAAGGCTTACGGCACCGAGCCCGGCTTCAAGAAGTGGTTCGAGCAGTCGCCCGAGGTCCGCAAGGAGATCGTCCTCGTCACCAAGGACAACCCTCGCGCCCCCAAAGACCTCATCAAGATGCTCGACACCCGGCTCGAGGCCCTCTCGACCGACTACGTCGACCTCTTCTTCATCCACGGCCTGGGCGACGACCACAGCCTGGATGATGCCATGAACTTCGTGAAGGGCCCCGAGATCAAGGAGATCGCCGAGACGATCCGCAAGTCGGGCAAGGCCAAGTTCATCGGCTTCTCGACCCACCACCGCAACCGCGCCCAGATCATCAAGGCGGCGGCGGAAGGGGGCGTCATCGACGCCATCATGCTCCAGTACACCCCCTGGCTCGAGAAGGACTCGGAGCTGAACAAGGCCCTCGACCTCGCCTGGAAGAAGGAGATCGGCCTGATCTCCATGAAGCAGGTCGCCGGCCAGTTCCCCGAAAAGCCCAAGATCAACATCCTCGAGGAAGTCGTCCGCCGGACGCCGATGCTCAAGGAGAAGGGCCTGACCCCCTACCAGGGCCTCCTCCAGGCGATCTGGACCGACGAGCGCATCAGCGGCTCGTGCGTCTCGATCAAGACGACCGACCAGCTCCGAGAGAACGCCGAGGCCGCCCGCCGCTTCGAGCCGATGAAGGCCGCCGAGATCGAGCAGCTCCGCGACGCCGCCCTCGCCTTCGGCCCGACCCTCTGCGCCGACTGCGACGGCCGCTGCTCCACCGCCGCCGGCACCACGGCCGAACTCGGCAACCTGACCCGGTTCCTCACCTACCACGAGCACCACGGCATCCGCAGCGAGGCCCGTCGCCAGTACGCCGCCCTCTCCCCCGAGGCTCGCGACTGGACCGGCGCCGACCTCGAGGCCGCCCGGGCCGCCTGCCCCAACCGCCTCAACTTCGCCGAGCTGCTCCCCGAGGTCGAGAAGCACCTCGCCTGACACGAAATCTTTGACAACGCGGGAGTTCCGTCGTTCATCGAACTCGGGACTCTCGCTTCAGACTCGATCAAGACGGCCGCCCGGCCTGGGATCTTATCCCTCGCCTGGCGGCCGTTTCCGTTTGGGGCGGAGACTCGCCCGCACGAGATGGGATTATGAACGTCCTGGCGCAATTTCAATGCGCACAGCTAGAGCGTCCTTCACAATCGGACTGTCCACAAAAAATCCGAAATACTTTCTCAATCCGTGTGACGATTTGCCGCGAGTTGGAAGGTTGACTATTGAAGGGGCCAATCGAGTGTCGGAATAGTCCACTTTGGAAGCCTTCTTCGCCGTCGCAGATGAGATTAGAGCCGGAGGACGAGCTCCGGTGCAGTGCAGTGAGTGTCAGAGTCAGTTGCGCGGAAATGTGTGTTTGCTTGGTGTGGCCAGCCGGGGAAGAGACCGGCTGGCGAGGTGAGGCGGTTCAGTGGCGGGGATTCGACGTTGATTCCTCGCAACTTGGACGCTAGTCCACCTTTGGCTCGGTGCTCAATCGTACGCGACGCTGCGGGGATTGGGCATCGAGCCGCACCTTTGGCCAGTAAGGCATCCCCACCTTCTCTCCTCTCCTATCTTTCTTCCCTCGCCTAGACTGCCGAACATTCAGCCCGTGCGATTCCAACCTGGGGTCGCCATAGGCGTAACTTTGCGCCCACCCCGAGATCATTCCCTCGATTCCTCCCGACCCGAGTTGCGGGAGAAGGCGGCCGCATTGAGAATCGAAGAAGGCAAAATCCGTCCGCGGGCGACTTCGGCCCGGAGCGGACACAGCACGCCCATCGCGATCGTCAGGATGATCCGCCCTCTATGCGCCCAGACCGTCGCAAACTCCCGGAGCGCATGCTGGCCCCTCTGGCAGGGCTGCTGATCCTCAAGGTGACGTTCAGCGTCGTCTCCAATTACACGAACTATCTCCCGCCCAACTTCTCGTCCGATTTCCTTCGAGGACGGGAATCCCATTTCTGGGGGCCCTATCGCTGGGCCTTCTACGCGCACATCATCTCCGGGCCCATCTCGCTGGTCCTGGGGTTGTTCCTGGTCGGCGAGCGGGCCCGCCTCCGTTTCCCGAACTGGCATCGGTATCTCGGCCGCGTGCAGGTCGCGAATGTCCTGCTGCTCGTGACGCCGAGCGGCCTCTGGATGGCCTATTACGCCGCGGCAGGGCCTGTCGCGGCGGTGTCTCTGGCAACACTGGCCATCGCCACCGCGAGCTGTGCCGCGATGGGCCTGGCCACGGCGCTAAAGCGGCGCTTCGCGAGCCATCGCCGCTGGATGTGGCGATGCTACCTCCTGCTCTGTTCGGCCGTCGTGCTGAGGATGATGGGAGGCTTGGCGACGGTCCTGGGCACGACCGCCATGTGGGTCGATCCCCTGATGACCTGGATGTGCTGGCTCCTGCCCCTCGCGGCCTTCGAGCTGCGCGAGCGGAGTTGGCCCGGCGCCGGCGCCTTCAAACGAGGACGCTCGCGGGCCGCGGCCGGACGAGCGTGAAGGCTCGTCCGGCCGCGACGGGCTTTGACCCGTTCGAGATTACTCCGCGTGGCCCGACTTCGGGGCGCCCTTGCCCGGGGCGATGAACACGCGTTGATGGGGGAACGGCTCGAACGATGAGGCCGGGGCGCCGAAGTTGGCGGCGAGGAGGTCGGTCGGGTTCGACGCGAGCCAGGCCGAGGCGTCGATGGCCTCGTACACGCCGTTGTTGAAGCCGACGAGGACCTTCAGCGGGGTGCTGCCGGTGTTCTCGATGTAGTGCCCGAAACCTCGCGGGATGTAGCCGGCGTCGCCCACGCTGAACTCCTCGATCCGCGAACGGCCGTGCGAGCCGAAGATGCCCACGCGCCCGCTCCCCTCGATCCAGTATTGCCACTCGTCGGCGTTCGGGTGCCAGTGCAGCTCGCGGAGCGCCCCCGGCTCGAGCTCGAGGACGACGCCGGTGATGCCGACCGAGACCGGGAACTCCTTGACGCTGACCCTGCGCTCCTGGCCGCCGTTGAACTTGCGCGGCTCCTGGGCCATTAACGGATACTTGTGCGTATTCGCGGGGGTGCGTTGCGCCCCCATCAGCGGCAGGTTCTGAGTCGCGGGAGGCACGGCCCCCTGGGGGATGAACACCTCGGTTTTCGGATATTTGGCGAAGGTCGAGGCGGGGACACCGAAGTTCTTGGCGAGGACCTCGGGGGGCGTCTGGGCGAACCAGTCGCTGGCGCCGAAGGTGCCGAACTCGGAGAAGTGGCCGTCGTCGAAGATCAGGATGAAGTGGGCCTCGCCCGGCCCCATGCCCTGCAGGGCGTGGCCGTGGCCCCGGGGGAAGTACCAGACGTCCCCCGCCTCGAAGTCGTTCGTCTCCGACGAGCCGTCGGGGCTGAAGACCGTGGTGCGGACCCGCCCCTTGAGCATGAACGCCCACTCGGCGGCCTTGGCGTGCCAGTGCAATTCGCGGACACCCCCCGGCTTGAGCCTCATCGAGACGCCCGCGAGCCCCTCGGAGATCGGCAATTGCTTGACCGTCGCCTCCCGCGAGAATCCCCCCTCGGTGTGCCGGCCCTTCTCCGTCTCCATCGCGTAACGGAAGGTCGGGATCGGCTCCGACTCCGCTCCGTGCCCGGCCTTCTCCTTCTCGCCGTAGTCGTCGGCCCTGGCCGCCGCGTCCGCCCCGACCACCCCCGCCGCGAGGGCCGCTGCGCCCAGGAAATTCCGCCTCGAGTATTCCGACATGTCTGCCTCCCTCCTTCGGTTCCGATGCACGCCACGAGCGGGACGACCCCAGCCGCGTCGACCCGACCGACTGCACCATGAACTCTACGGGAGCATCCTGAAGCCAAGGTAAGCCGCCGATGAATTTGGCTTCATCGTCCTCGACGGCCGATATTGAATATCGATATCTTCATATCATCACACAGTCTTTTTTGACGCGGATTCACTTTTCTCCGCGTATCACTTTGAATTTGGCCCGGAGACCGGATGGTGACCTGCAACATCACGCCCCCCACACGGGGACGCCGCGTTGTTGGCATGGCCAGGTGGCCGCGGTACGGTGGTTGGACGCCCGGGGCGATTCGATGTCGGGACTTGCCGGGTTCGAGGCCTTCGCGAAAGGATCGGGATGACGATGGTGCGGCGAAGCTCCCTGCGGGGAATCATGGGACTCTGGATCGGCCTGGCGGCGGCGACGACGGCCCTCGCGGACGACCTCAAGCCGATCCCCCTGAAATCGAGGATCACCTCGGTCCAGCCCATGACGGGGATCGTCCTCTGGACGACCAACGGCGCGGTTGACACGTCCCCGGTCCAGCTCGAATTCAGCTACATCCGCTACGACCAAATCGTGCGCGAGAAGGGGAAATACGACTGGTCGAAGCTCGAGAAGATCCTGGACGGCGTCAAGAGCCGCAAGCACCAGGCGGTCATCCGCTTCCACGACACGTACGTCGGCCAGACGAGCGGCGTCCCCGACTACATCAGGAAGCTGCCCGACTACCGAGGGGTCGTCGCCCTCAGCGAGAAGAAGAAGACCGGATTCCCCGACTGGTCGCACCCCGAGCTGCGCCGTTTCCTGCTGGAATTCGTCGACCGCTTCGCCGAGAAGTACGACGAAGATCCCCGCCTGGCCTTCCTGGAAGTCGGCTTCGGCCTCTGGTCCGAGTACCACATCTATGACGGGCCCATGAAGCTCGGCCAGACCTTCCCCTCCCTCGAATTTCAGGTCGAGTTCGCCGAGCGGCTCAATACCAGGCTCCATCGGACCCCTTGGATGGTCTCGGTCGACGCGGCGTCCGAGTGGTCGCCTTTCGCCTCGAATAAGAAGGTCCTGGCGCTCCCGTTCGGGGAGTTCGACGACTCGTTCAACCACGCCAGGCACGGCGAGGTGAACGAGCCGAACTGGAATGCGCTGGGGCGAGACCGCTGGAAGGTCGGGCCCGCGGGGGGCGAGTTCAGCTTCTACGAGCCGAAGGACCAGAGCCAGGCGCTCGCGCCGAAGGGGCCCCACGGGACCTCGTTCGAGGATCACGCCGCGAAGTTCCACATCACGTTCATGATCGGCGACGCCCAGCCGCAGCACCAGAAGCCCGAGCGGATCCGGGAGGCGAGCCAGGCCTGCGGCTACCGATTCCAGGCCACCGAGTTCAAGGCGTCGGCGAGCCGCTCGGTTGCGACGTTCCGGAACGCGGGGATCGCCCCGATCTATCATGATGCGTACCCTGCCGTGAATGGGGTCCGTGCGAAAGAATCCCTCAAGGGGCTGCTCCCGGGGGAATCGCGGACCTTCCAGGTCGCGGCCGGGGGCGCAACCCCGATGCTGACGATCGAGTCCGATCGCCTGGTCCCGGGCCAGCGCATCGAATTCGAGGCCGACTTGCCTTGACCCATACATTCAAGTGACGGCAAACGCGGAGGCGGTTGGTATAATCTCAGGAAAAAGTTGTGAACGCGTCCCCGATTGAAGCCGTCTACATGTCGGGACGCGATTCCAGTCCGAGAATTCCGGCCCGACTGGCCGGAAGTGCCGACGGATTCCGATAGCAAAATCAAGGCACCTTCGCTGGGAGAGGGTGCGAGGCTGACCGACGGGAGCCCACTCCGATGGACGACGCCGCACAGACACTCGCGGCCCTCGAGCGAGGCGACGCACGAGCGGCCGAGCAACTCTTCCCCCTCGTCTACGACGAACTTCGCAGGCTGGCCGCGTATCGGCTCGCCCAGGAACGACCCGGCCAGACGCTCCAGGCGACCGCCCTGGTGAATGAGGCCTATCTCCGGCTCGTCGGGCCGAAGGACGACCGCCGCTGGGACGGCCGCGCGCACTTCTTCGCGGCCGCCGCCGAGGCGATGCGCAGGATTTTGGTCGAGAACGCCCGCCGCAAGGGGCGGCAGAAGCACGGCGGCGGTTGCAAGCGTGTGCATGAAGACATCGACGCCCTCGGCGCGGTTGGGGTGCCCGAAGACATACTGTCGCTGCACGAGGCCCTCGACCGATTCTCGCTCCACGACCCGGTGAAGGCCAAGCTCGTCGAGCTCCGCTTCTTCGGCGGCCTGACCCTGGCCGAGGCGGCCGAATGCCTGGGCGTCTCCCCGTCGACGGCCGACCGCGCCTGGCGCTACGCCCGCGCCTGGCTCTACGACGCCATGGCCGATTCCGACGCGAAATCCGATGGCGAGGCATCCCGAGAAAATTCGGAACCCGCCTGACGCCTCACCGCCCCCCGAGTCGCATGAGGGGGATGTCGAGTCCGGACGATCCTCGCCGACAAGGCGACGGATCCATGCAAGGCTCGTCATTCTTCGACGATTCATGCATCCGGGGGGAAGTCATGAAGCCGCAACAGACCAGGGGAACGACGCAGTCATTCGAGGGTACCGGGCCGGCCGGCCGTTCGCGCAAGGCCCGCCGGCGCAGGCCGAACCTGGAGTCGCTGGAGACCCGGCAGGTCCTCTCGACCTTCGCCGTCAACACCACGGCCGACTCGGTGGCGGTCGACCTCCAGACGGGCAAGGACGCGACGGGACACATCTCGCTGCGTTCGGCGATCATGGCGGCCAACGCGCACGCCGGGGCCGACTCGATCACGTTGCCGACCGGCCTCTTCCAGCTCTCCATCGCCGGCGCGAATGAAGACAACACGGCGACCGGTGACCTCGACATCAAAAGCGACCTGACGATCGACGGCACGGGCAATTCGGTGATCGACGGCAACTCGCTCGACCGGGTCTTCGAGATCCTGAGCGGCAACGTGCGGATCTCGGGCGTCACGATCAAGGGGGGCTTGTCTTCTACGGGCGGGGGCCTCCTCAACGTCGCCGGCAACGTGACCCTCTCGAACGACACGATCTCGAACAACACGGCGATCGGCTCGGCCGGCCTCAACGGCTCCAGCGGCAACGCGACGCGCGTGGGTGGTTCCCCCGGCGGCAACGGCGGCGACGCCTTCGGGGCGGGCGTCGACAACGTGGGGGGCTCGCTGACGATCGCGAATAGCCTGATCACGGGCAACGTCGCGAGGGGGGCTCGGGCGGGCGCGGCGGCTCAGGCTTCGGCGTGACGGGGGCGGACGGTAACCCCTCGAAGCCGACCGGCACGGCCGGGATCGGTGGCATCAGTGGGGCCGGCGGCAAGGGAGGCTCGGCCTTCGGCGCCGGCGTTTTCAACGCGGCGAACGCGCGCCTGACCCTCTCCGGCGTGACCTTCGCGCTCAACCAGGTCATCGGCGGGGCCGGCGGGGTCGGCGGCAATGGTGCGCTCGGCACCGGAGGCCACGGCGGGGATTACAACTTCAGGAACACCGGCGGAACTGGCGGCCTGGGCGTCGGCGGGAATGGGGGCGCGGGGGGCGATGGAGGACTCGCCGAGGGGGCGGGACTCTTCAACGGCTCCTTCGTGAATTCCGGCTCGACGATCACCTTCTCGCAGAATAGCGCGACGGGCGGCATCGGGGGCGCGGGGGGCCTGGGGGGCACCGGCCAGGGAGGCCGCGGGGGCGGCTTCCTCACGCCGACCACCTCCGTCGTCGGTGGCATCGGCGGCGACGCCATCGGGGGCAACGGCGGCAAGGCCGGCGCCGGCGGGAAGGCCAAGGGAGGCGCCATCGCCAACGAGGCCGGGGCCACGTTCTCGGGCGCGGCGGTGGTCGTCACCAACAATCAGGCCAACGGCGGAAACGGCGGAAACTCGGGGACGGGCGGCCTCGCCAACGGCGGCAATGGCGGCAACGGGTTCCCGGCCGGATTCGGGGCCAACTTCACCGGGGCCGGGGACGCGGGCGACGCCGGCGCGGGGGGTAGCGGGCTCGGCGGCGGCGTGTACAACGCCCAAGGCGCGAAATTTATCCTGTCGGCCCCGAATAGCAACACATCAGCACCTCCGGCCAGCAACTTCTCGACGAACCAGGCGCGGGGCGGGAACGGCGGCTTCGGGGCCATCGGAGGCGAAGGCCACGGAGGAACCGGCGGCGGATCCCCGCCGAACGGCTTTGCCGGGTCCGGCGGGAGCGCCGCCGGCGGCTTCGGCGGCAAGGGAGGCGACGGCGGCCTGGGAGCCGGTGGGGCCTTCTACAACGCCGGCGCGACCTCGATCACGGGCGTGACCGCCACCTTCACCCGCAACGTCGCGGACGGCGGCAACGCCGGGTCCGGAGGCCGGGGCGGCGAATCTTTCGGCGGCGACGCGACCGCCGACCCGACCCTCAACGTCCTCGGCGCCGGCTTCGGCAACGGCGGCGACAGCATCGGCGGGAGCGGCGGCGACGGCGGCGGGCGCGGGACCGGAGAAGGAGGCGCCCTCTTCAACGCCGCCGGGGGGTCCGTCGTCCTCCTGCCGAGGTGGAACGCCCCCGCGGGCTCGCCCCAGTCGCAGGCGACCAACGTGATCTCGCAGAACTTCGCCGGTTCTGGCGCGGGCGGATACGGCGGGGCCCCCGGGCTCACGCATCCGGGACATCCCTCGTTCATGGGAGGGAGCGTCGGCCAGAGTTTCGCCGGCGAGATGGGCTCGCTCGGCGCGGCGGGCGCCGGGGTCGGCGGCGGCGTCTTCCTCGATCCCACCAGTGTCACGACCCTCGTGAACACCGCCATCTCCGGCAACTCGGCCTCCACCGGCGACAACGACGTGCACGGCTCCTACAAATCCGTCCGCTGAGCCGAGACATCCTGATATCGAGGGAGAGGGGCACGCGACTCTTCCCCCTCGGACGCCGGGCGGGGGTCGATTGGACCGGATCGGCCTCCCGCCCGGCAAGTACCCGGCCCGGCCGTCCCCGAGGCGGCCGAAGGGCCCGCCCCTTTCCCGCTAGGGGCGGCCCCCTGGCCGGGGTGCGTCCGGGCCCGCACCAGAACACATCAAATTCAAAGGAACACCCATAATGAATCACATGACGAGGCCGTGGGCGTTCCTCGCCCCGATACTCCGCAACGTGTGGGCCGTCCCCCTGGCCTGCGTCCTGGTCGCGGCCTTCGTGGGGTTCGCGCCCGGGGACAATGCCCCCGCCCTGCACCACGGCGGCTCCCACCCAGGCACGTGCCGCTCCTGCTCCTGGTCATCCCCCAGGGTGAGGGCCGCCCGCGACGCCTGGATGATCGAGCAAGGGGCGATCGAGGAGCCGAACGAGTCGGACGATTTCCCGGAGGAAGCCGTCGTCGTGGCACGCCGCACGACTCCGGTGGTTCCTCATAGTCATGAGCATAAAGGAACGTCCGCATCCTTCTTCGCGAAGCCGCCAACCGGGAACGCCTCGATGCAATTAACGGCTAATTAACCACACCATTGCATTCGATGATTTCAGTTCCGCGACCCTCATTATGCCATAAGGTAACGTCCCACTCATTTTTGCTTCCATAAATATATGAAATGTGCGTACTGAGGCCGGGTGTTGGGATGGCCCTCGGCCTCACTCGCCATGGAGCGGAATCTCAACCCTCCGGGATTCCGCTCCATTTCCTTCAGATCCTGTCTCGAGCGTCCGTTCGGCGGTCGGAGTCGGAGCCATGGGCGAAGAACTGATTTTCGTCGCGGCGCTGGAGAAGGCTGGGGGTTCGGAGCGTCGGGCCTTCCTGGATGCCGCCTGTGCGGGCAATCCCGAGCTGCGGATGCGGGTCGAACGCCTCCTCGTCGCGCACGATCAGACGCTCGGCATCCTCGACCAGTCGGCCTGGGCGCGCGACTGGGGCGACGCCTCGATCGTCGGCACGTTCGGCCAGGGGTTCATGGACCTGCGCAAGGGGGCCGTGATCGCCGAGCGGTACACGCTCCTGGAAGAGGTCGGCGTCGGCGGGATGGGGACCGTCTGGAAGGCCGAGCAGACCGAGCCGGTGCGTAGGATCGTGGCCCTGAAGCTGATCAAGCCGGGCATGGACACGAAGACGGTGCTGGCCCGGTTCGAGGCCGAGCGGCAGGCCCTGGCCCTGATGGACCACCCGAATATCGCCAGGGTGCTCGACGGCGGCACGACCCGGGAGGGCCGTCCCTACTTCGTCATGGAGTACGTCGAGGGGAGCCCGCTCAACGAGTTCTGCGACGACGCCCGCCTGAGCATCGCCGAGCGCCTCGGCCTCTTCGTGACGGTCTGCCGGGCGATCCAGCACGCGCACACGAAAGGGGTGATCCACCGAGACCTGAAGCCCGGCAACATCCTCGTCTGCCGGTCCGACGGCCAGCCGGTGCCGAAGGTCATCGACTTCGGCCTGGCCAAGGCGATCCTCCGGCCCCTCACCGAGCATACCCTGCGTACGGCCCTCGGCGCCGTCGTGGGAACTCCTCTTTATATGAGCCCGGAACAGGCCGAGTTCAACAACATCGACATCGACGCGAGATCCGACGTCTACGCCCTCGGCGTGATCCTCTACGAGTTGCTCACCGGCTCGACACCCCTGGAGCGAGGCCGCTTCCAGCAGGCCGCCTGGCACGAGATGCTCCGCGTGATCAAGGAGGAGGATCCGCCCCGCCCCAGCAGCCGCCTCTCCTGCAGCGACGCCCTGCCGAGCCTGGCGGCTCGGCGTCAGCTCGACCCTTCGCGACTGGCCAGGCTCGTGCGCGGTGAGCTCGACTGGATCGTCATGAAGTGCCTGGAGAAGGACCGCGCCCGCCGCTACGAGACGGCCGACGGCCTGATGCGGGACGTCCAGCGCTATCTCTCCGACGAATCCGTGGAAGCCTGCCCCCCCTCGGCCGGCTACCTCCTCGGCAAGTTCCTGCGTCGGAACCGGGGGACGATGCTGACGACCGCGATCATCTTCGCCCTCTTGGTGGCAGGCATCGTCGGCACGTCGTGGGGCCTTGTCCGGGCCGACCTCGCTCGCAAGGAGGAGGTCGCGCGGGCCGAGGGGGAATCGAGGGCCAACGCCCGGGCCCAGAAGCGGCTCCGGCAGATCGAGAAGGGGGGCGAGATCCTTGCGTCGGTCTTCGACGACCTCGACCCCGGCGCCGAGGAGCGCGAGGGCCGCCCCTTGAAGCTGATCCTCGCGGACCGCCTGGACCGGGCCGCGGCCGAGCTCGAAGGGGACGCCGTGGGCGACCCCCTGGTCGTGGCCAACCTCCAGTATCGGCTCGGCCGGACATACCAGGCGGCTCGGGCACGCCGCCAGGGCGAGGGCCCTGCTCGCGAAGGCCGTCGCCGCCCGGCACGCCTTGCTCGGCCCCGACCACGAGGTGACGCTCGCCGCTCTCTCGCAGCAGGCCTCCGCCATCTTCGACGCGGGCGAGCCGAACGAAGCGATCCCCCTGCTCGAGCGCGTCCGCAACGCCCAGGCAGCAATCCTCGGATCCGACCACGACGACACCCTGGCCACGCTCCGCAACCTGGCGGTGGCGTACTGGAAAGTCGGCAGGCCGGCGGAGGCGCAGCCGCTACTCGAGCAGGCCCGCGACATCCTCGCCGCGAAGTTCGGCCCCGACGACGACCGGACCCTCGACGTCCTCGACTTCCTCTCCGGCGTCGACATGACCCTGGGCAAGCAGGCCGAGTCCATCGCCCTGGCCCGAAGCGTGCGCGAGGCCCGGGTGAGGAAATACGGCGTCGACCATACCCTCTCCATCATCTCGCTGAACAATCTGGCCTTAAGATATCGAGCCGCCGGCAAGATGCGGCAGGCCCTCGCGCTCTTCGAGCAAGCCCGCGACGAGATCGTGCCGAGGCGAGGGGCCGAACATCCCAGCACCCTCATGATCCTCGACAGCCTCGCCGGCATGTACCGGGCCTTCGGCCGGACCGAGGAGGCGATCCGCCTGGGCGAGCAGGTGCGCGAATCTCGCGTCATGCTCCTCGGCGACTACAACCCCTACACGGTCCACAGCCTCTGGAACCTCGGCCTCGCCTACGAGGCCGCCGGGGATATCGATAAAGCCTCGACCCTCCTGCACCAGGCCGGGACGGGCCTCGAGAAGCTCGACTTCAGCCACGCCGAGGCCTCCACGATCATCATGAGCCTCTGCACGTCCCTGGAGCGACGTGGGGACCTCGAAAAGGCCGATGCCTGGCGCCGGAAATGGCTCGAGGCCGCCCGGCGGAAGCGCGGGGCCAATTCCCCCGCCCATGCTGACATCCTCATGGACCAGGGCGAGGGCATGCTCGATTCCCGGAGATACGCCGAGGCCGAGCCGCTCTTGCGCGAGGCCCTCGTTATCCTCGAAGCCAGTCTGCCCGACTCCCCCACGACCTCTCAGGCCCGGTCCCTCCTCGGCGACGCCCTGCTCGGCCTGGATCGCTTCGACGAGGCCGAGCCGATGTTGCTCGAGGCCCTCGACGGCCTCGAGTGCCGCCGCGCGGAGATCTCCCCGACCTACGCCCGATACCGAATCGCCGCGGCCGGCAAGCGAGTCGTCCGGCTCTACGAATCCTGGAACAAGCCGGAGAAGGCCGCCGAGTGGCGCGCCCGCCTCGCCGAGCCGATCGTGGCGAAGCCCGCACATCCCCATTAATTTTTTTCCATTATCAAAAATCACGTGTTTTTATTTAGATTGATTTAGAACAATGTCCCCCAGGTCGCGCGTCTCGCCCGGCTCGATGACAACGTCCTGGAAGACGGGCGCGGCCTTCATCCCCGATCTCAAGGCCTGCATCGAGTACTTGGCTCCGGCGACGAACCCTTCGAGCCGGAATCGCCCACCGTCTCCGAGGACGATCCTGCCGGGTCCTGGTACGATCCCGCGATCGGGGTGGAACCTGGGACCGTAGATGTGCAGGTTGACCAGCGTGGCGTTGTCGATCGGCCGGCCCCCGGCGTCGACCAGGCGTCCTTTGATGCGACCCATAGCCTGCATCCGGAGCGTCAGAGGGCGGCCCTCATCGCCACGCAACGGGATCGAGCCGGCGATCTGACGCTCGGGGTGGTAGACCCACAGGCGGCGCGGTTTCGCAGGGTCGAGGGCATGAACCTCGATCGTGGAGGCGTGCAAGGGCTGTGGCGTCGCCGGGTCCAGGGCCTCCAGCCCCCGGGCGAGCGCCCCATCTACGGGCTTGCCCTTGTCATCGACGATCGCGACCGAGGCGGATCGGCCGGGGTCGACCTCGAGGTCGCGAGTCAGGCTAACGGCCCCGGGCTCGGGGTTGATCTCGGCGAGGGCGTGATATCCTTCGAGGACGAGCGTCCCGTCCGCCTGCCTGGGGAACCCATAACGCCCCGGATTGGCGATGGCGTCGATCCCGCTCCAACCTTTGTACCGGTTCCGGACCGAGTGCGCGGTGAGCAGGCTGGGCCCCGGGAGGGCGGCAATCTGGAACCGGCCGTCCTTACCGACATTGGCGAAGGTCTCGCTGCCGTCGTACCCGGGGAACTCCCTGAGGTGCGGGTTATCGTCGGCGAGGCGCACCGAGACATTGCCGGAGACGGGGCGGCCGGTCCCCTTGTCGATCAGGCGGCCTCGCACGAGCACCCCGCGTTTGAGGGCCATGTCCCTCGTCAGCGGCTCGGCGCCGACGGACCTGGCCGAGGCCCGGAAGGTCGCGGGGGGATAGGCCTGGCCCGGCGTCGGCGTGACTTGCAGGGAGTATTCCTGGGCCTCCGGGAGCCCGAGGAGCCGGTATTTCCCTTGGGCATCGGTCGTCGCCTCGACCCCCTTCGCGAAGAGGGCGCTCCTCGGCTCATAGACCATACCCTGCACGACCGCACCACCGAGGGGCAGGCCCGTGTCCTTATCCCGGATCGTCCCCACGATCGGCCGGCTCCGCGCCGAGGCGTGAGTGAACCTGGCGGCGCGATAGAGGATCGGCCGGGGCGGGTTAATCACGTCCCGAGTCGCCCGGAGGTCGGGGCCGTTCTTCGTCATCACCTCGATGGCCGAGGTCTCGATCCCGGGGCCCGAGACCAGCAGCGTGGCTACACGCTCGGCGCCGATCCCCTCGATCCGGAACCGGCCGTCGGGCCCCGTTGTGCGGTCGAGCCCCAGGCCCGGCCGCAGGATGTTCAACGGCAAGGGCTCCATGCCCTCGCCGGCCGCATACGCCTTACCAGCCTTCACCCGGTCGATCCAGGGGGACAGGTCGGTCCCGGCTTGTGGGGCCCAGAGGAAGTCGACCATCACGCCGGCGCCGGCGACCGGCCGGCCTTCGAGGTCGAGGATCCGCCCTTCGATCGGGACGTCGTCCACGACCAGCCGCACGGTGACGTTGCCCTCCTCCGGCACGTCGGCCCAGGCCAGCCCATATCCGGGGGCTGAGGCGACGACTCGAGCCGTGCAACGCCCCACTTTCCGATCCATCCTTTCGAACGCGGTACGGGGCGCGTTCAGCATGAATTGCCCGTCGGCTCGAGTGGATGTCCCGTCAGGCCCCTCCCGGGATCCGGCCGTGAAATAGGCCCGGAGATCGAAGAAATGCACCGACGCCCCCGCGACGGGCTTTCCGCTGGGGTCGACGACCTGGCCGCGCACCACGACCGCCGCCGCCTCGTCCGGGTTTTCGGCAGGGCGACTCGCCGGGGCGGGTGCGTTTCCCCGAGGATTCGGCATCGCTTCGGATCGGATCGAGTCGTCGGTGGTGCCCTGCTCCAAGGGGCCGAGCGTCGCGCCTCCGAAGATCCCCGCGAGGACGAGGATGATCATTCCCGAGCCTTTCAGCGAGGCGGCGAGCATGCCTCTGTGGACTCCCTCGGCGATGACGACCGCGGTCGTTCGAACCGCCCCGCAGCGGGTCGCGGCGCAGGCCTTCGCGACAAGCGACGCAGGAACCGCACCAGGGGATTCGGCCTCCCACCCGGCGACGAGGAAGGCGGCGGGCATCGCGATCCCCGAGCGTTCCAGCCGCTCGCGCAGGAGCCGTCGAGCCCTCGACAGCAGGACACCGACCGTCCCCACCTGCTTCGAGAGTCTCCGGGCCACTTCCGCATGCGAGAGGCCCTCCAGGTAGCAGAGCACGATTGGCACGCGATAGCGTTCGGGCAGACGATCGATCTCTCGATGCAGGGCCCCAAAGTCCTCGAGCCGCTCGAGCGATGAGCTCCCGGAATCGTCGCGACTTGCCGAAATCAGGGCGATCATTCGCGACTGCCGCTCGCGACGCCTCGCCCGCAGGGCGTTCGCCTTCTGCGCCGAGCGCCGGGCGACCCGATAGAGCCAGTGTCCGAGCAATTCAGGGTCGCGGAGGGAATGGGCGCGGCGGGCGAGGACGAGGAAGGCGGCCTGGAACGCGTCCTCGGCGTCATGCCCATCCCGCACGAGCTGCCGGCAGACGGACAGCACCATCGGCCCGTGTCGGGCGACCAGCGCGGCGAACGCGGCCTCGTCGCGCCCGGCGACGAACCTGCCCAGGAGTTGGGAATCCGAGAGGCCGGCGATGGTCCCAACCTGGAAGAGCCTGCCGATCGGCTCGGCGACGGAGCCCGCGTTCCGACTGCCCATGGGAATCCCCCCCTCGAGAAGCAAGCCAGGTTACGTCCAGACTAATACTTCCCGGTCGCGGGGGATATCTAACAAAGAAGTTCGAAAGTCCGGCCGATTTCGCCCCCTTTCGAAAAGAATGGGCACCGCCAACCGGCCTCCATGGGTTGAGGGGGCGGGCGGTGCCCATCTCGTGGGCGAAGACTTATTCAATTAATTAAATCTAATGATATTTTATTTAACTATCGGATCAATATTTCACTAGTTATTGAAATCGAGTTAGGGTCGTTTTGGCGCGTTGCTCACCTCCATCGTGCCATCGAAGGGGGCACCGGCCGTCATAAAGAAGCTATTATCGTGAACGAGGGCACCTCGCTCGCCGACGAGGTAGTCGTGGTCCTGGGCGACCTCCAGGTTGTAGACGAGCTGGGTTTCCGCGGGGGAGATCGAGACGATCCTGGACGCCCGCGCGAGGGTCCGCACCACGTCCCCCGCCTTCAGGTCCCTGGCGACGACCCACCCCTTGCCCGCGATCCAGAAGCGGTGCCAGGGGGTCGTGACGATGGCGTCGTCCTCGAATTCGAGCCGGAGTGTCTTGCTCGGCGGGTTGTGGAAGACCGTCAGGATCGGCTGGAGCCCCAGCGCGCCCGTGGCCGTGTCCCAGGTCAGCACCCGATCCCCCGCCCTCAGCGACTCGATGGGGCGTCGCCCCGTCATCGTCGCCACCTCCGTACCGGCCGCGAAGCAGGCGTGAACGCGGAGCCCAACCAGCTCCGTCGAGCTCGTCACCGCGACGGGCTGGGCCTCGGAGGTCACCTCCTCGAAGAACACCGGACGCGTATCGCTTTCGTTCGAAGTGAAAGCATACCCTTGCTGGTCGGCGAACCACTTATCCCAGCCCTTCTGATTCGGGCCGAAGTCCTCGCCGGTCGAATTCGTCAGGAGCTCGAGCACGTTCTTGTTCGAGCGGTCGATGTCGGCGTTCGTGCTCTCGAGCGAGGCGACGTCCTCCCGCAATCGCTGCTCCGCGACCATCACCGACCTCTGCGCCTCGAGGGCCATCTGGCCTACGGGGATCTGGACTGAAGTGGCGTAGGTCCCGACCACATTTTCATATCCCGAACTCCCGAATACTCGACCTGGCTCCTTCGTATTCGTTAACGTATCGATCGCTCTTGCGGCGTATGGCGATTGGATTCCCACCCATTGAGAGACGCTCGGAGGATGATCGATGAAGAACTGACCGAAGGCTTTCCCCGCCTCGCCCGAGGGCGCCAGTATGTCTCTTTGCGCCCGGAGGAGGTCTTGATGGATCGTTTCCTTCGTGGGCAATCCGGCGACTGAGAGGCTTGCCATTTCCTCAAAGATGCCCGTCATTCGATTGATGACCGGCAGGCCGTTGTCGTCGTAATAGATCGAATCCGTCGGCATGGGCGGGATGTTCGGGAGCGTCGCCGGGGTGTACTGGCGCTTGTAGTCGACCTTCTTCCCCGAGACGAAGAGCGTGCCCGGGGAGCCCGGCCCCTCGACGTCCTTGACCTCGTACTTGATCGGGTCGCGGATCAGGGCGATCGCGATGCCCGCGTATTCGCAGGGGTCGCGCCGCTTCAAGGTCTCGGAGACGAGGCGGCGGACCTCGCCCGACGAGGTGGAGAGCCCCAGGTAGACGAGCGACCGCGACGCCAGCGGCGAATCGACCTGGCCGAGCAACTGCGCGGCGAGCGCCAATCTCGGCTTCCGGTTGGCGACGAACGTGGACCAGATCGCCGGCACGGCGCGGGGGTCGTTCACCTCGGCGAGGCCCTTGAGGGCCTCAGTCTTCGTCCTGGGCGACTCGAGCCTGGTGCTCAGGACCGAGAGCTCCTTCCGCCAGCGCTGCGTGGCCCGCTTCTGTTCCTCGAGCTCGGCCCGGGCGGCCTCGATCTGGGCCTCCGTGACCCAGCGCACCCTCTCTCGCCTGTAGCCGAGGCGTTTCCAGGCCGCGTCTCGCTTCGGATCCAGTCGCACGACCGTCGTCAGGTGGGCGATCGCCTCGGGTTTCAGGCCGTTCTCCTCGCACCAGAGGGCCAACTGCCAGTGGGCGGCCGCCGTGTGCGGGGTCTTCGCCCGCCGCGCGTTGTACTCGGCGAGGTTCCGCCCCATCGCCTCGTCCGACTCGACCTGGCGGCTCAATGCGTCCGGGGCCGCCCAGCGCCCGTTGAAGGCGACCAGGCCCATCAGGGCCCTCGCCCTGGCGTCCTTGGGGTTCAGGAGCACCGCGAGCGCCAGGTGCTTCAGGCGCTCGGCAGCCAGGCCGTGGGCCTCGCACCAGAGGGCCAGCTTCACCTGGGAGTCGGAGTCGCGGCCCGCGGCGGCCTTCGCCGAAGTGTAGGCCTCCTGGGCCTCGGCCGAAGGGGCTGTATCCGCCGCGAAGGCGGTCATGCCGATCCCTAGCAAAAGGCTCGCGAACATCGCCGACCCTCCTCAAGGCACCACCGAGCCCGACCGGCGCGAAGCCCGAGAGGATGTTCATGACAACTCATCCTCGCATGGATTCCCGCCCGTCAATGACATCATGGTGTGACGACGCCCCGTCGGCAAGGCGACCGCCTCGGTTATGTGAGTAGCACTCACACTGCGTCCCGATCGGCCCGATTTCCGGCTTCCGCACGCGGAGCCTCTCGAACGAAAAAGGCCCGGGCCGGGTCCACCGCTCGCCGGCGGCGACCCGACTCGGGCCCTACTGGATCGTGACGCGGTCGTTGCTCGGGTCAGGGAGCCTCGGGGAGCCCCGCGGGGGCGAGGTCGACGCTCTCGCCGAGCTTGACGTGCTCATTCGCGATCTCGCCGCCGGTCGCGAGGAAGAAGCGGCCGGCGTCGAGGCCGGCGTCGATGTTGAGGGCCGGGTTCTTGTCGGCGGTGAACTTCGCGCGGTTGAGGGCGACCCAGCGGGCGTCCTTGCCGCGGACCCAGCCCTCACCGAAGCGGGCGCGGCGGGTCTTCGTGGCCGAGACCTTGTTGCGCTGGAAGTCCTCGACGAAGGAGTAGTAGCCGGACAGCGAGTCGCCCCCGGTGATGGTCGAGAAGGTCACGAGCTTGCGCCAGGCCTTGGCCTCGGGAGGGAGGAAGTAGGCGGTGAAGAGCGTCCTGTTCCCTTCGACCTCCGACTTGACCATGAACCGATAAGGGACCCCCTCGCGCCAGTCGAAGTCGAGGAACGACTGGCCCCCCGTCCCCTCGTTGCCGAACCGGCCGACGCGCACGGCGTCGTCCTTGTAGACGAGCTTGACGCGGCTCTCCTCCTTCACCACGCTCGGGTCGTCCTGCTTGCCGGGATCCCAGACCGAGAAGATGATCAGCTTCTTGCCGTCGGCCAGCTCCTGGAGCCCGAAATACCCGTGATTGAAGCCGCAGACGCAGAAATACGTCCCCGGGGCCGAGCGCTCGACCGTGACCTCGTTGGCGAAGACAGTCCCCTGGGGAGCCGGGAACTGGAGGTGGACCGACCGGCAGGCAATCCCCGCCAGGCGCTCGTCGGCGTTAGCGTTCGTGGCGAGCCAGCCGAAGCCGAAGGCCAGGGTCAGGGCAGCCGCGGCAAATCGACGCATCGGGATCTTCCTTCGCAAGAGTTTGATAGGAACGCGAGCCGGCGACGTTGAGGCGGCTCACTGCTTCGAGGCCCGCCGCACGGCATGGATCAGTTCGTCGAGCTTCGCGAGGAACTTCGAGCGGTCCGCCTTGACGAAAGGGGACGGCCCGCCGCCGAACTCGCCCGACTGCCTCAGCATTTCCAGGAGGGCCCTGGTCGCGAGGGCGTTGCCGATCGAGTCCTCATGGAACTCGACCCCCTTCGGGCCGAGGACGCGGGCCCCTCGCTCCAGGCAGCGGCCGGCGAGCGGGATGTCGGACGTGATGGCGATGTCCCCGGGCCCGATCCGCTCGGCGATCCAGTCGTCGGCGACGTCGAACCCGCCCTTGACCACGACGGCCTCGATGATCTCGTCGGGCGGAACCCGGATCGACGAGTTCGAGACGACGAAGATCTTGAGCGAGTATCGGCGGGCGACCTTGTAGATCTCTTCCTTGACCGGGCACGCGTCGGCATCGACATAGATGGGCATAATTTGAAAACCAGCTCGGCCGATCGCCCGCGTCGAGGGTCCGCCCGGCCATTCCGGCGAACCCGCTCCGACGCCTCCGCGCGCCGCTCGACACGATCTTCGAGGACGAGCGACTCCCTTGTCAAAGCCAACCTGCCGCGAGGTGGGCGCGTGGCCGGTGAATCAGGCCGAGGGATCGCCCCGGGAGAAGTCGTCGCGTCCTTCCTGGGTCAGCAGGCCGAGGAAGAAGAGCTCCATCGCCTTCTCGAGCACCAGACGCGGCAACAAGCCCGTGCGGGCGAGGGAGTCGGGGTGCATCAGGCCGTTGAGGGCCTGGATCCAGAACTCGACGGCGAAGGCAAGGTCGACGTCGGGGCGGATCATCCCCTCCTCGACGCCGAGCCGGAGCACGGCGCCGAAGACGCGCGGGACGTTCCGGCCACGGAGCTCGTCGATCCGTCGAGCGTGCCGGGGGGCGAACCGCTCGAGGTCGCGGAGGAAGGCGGGCGACATCCGCCCGAGATGCGTGCCGATCGTCTCCAGGACCCCGCGGAGCTTCCGCGTGAACCCGAGTTCCGGGTCGCGCAGCAAGGCGTCGGCCTCCTCAAGGATCATCGCGCCGGTGCGGTCGAGGATGGCCTCGATGATGGCATCTTTGGACGCGAAATGGGCGTAGATCGTCTTCTTGCTCATGCCGATCTCGTGGGCCAGCGCCTCCATCGTCAGGCCGCTGTAGCTCGACTCGAACAACAAGCGTCGCGCGGCCCGGAGGATCCGGCCGGCCGGCGAGTCATCGGCCTCGAACGGATCCTGATTCACGAGGCCGAGGCCAGCAGTACGCGTGCGACGTAGGCTTCGAGCCGGGCGGTGTCATCGGCCTCGCCCCTGGCGGCGATCACCTGATCCGGACGCACGAGGATCCAGCCGGGGTTCTCGATGCCGTAGCGTTTGCGGACGTGGCCGTCGGGGTCATTGCTCGAATCGATGGTGAACGTCTTGAGCCGATCGCCGGCGGTCGCGGCGATCCGAGCGGCGTCCGCGAGGCTCGCACCGTCGCCGAAGAGGAGCAAGGTGTGATGCGCCCCGGCGAGGATACTCCAGAGGCGTTGGTCCCGGCCGGTGGCGGGGTCTCGGAGCGCCGCGTCGAGGGCCCGGGTCCCGGCCTCGCCCCGGGCGGCGTGGGCATGGGGAACCCCTCCCAACTGCACGAGCGGGCCGTCGTGATAGACGATGGCGGTCTCGGAGAGTCGCACCTGGAGCTTGCGCTTGAGCGCGGGGACGTGCGAGAGGATCGGGATGAGTACATCCTTGGCGATGCGCAAGAGCGGGTTGTTGCCGAAGGCGACGTGCAGCATCTGCCCCGCCCCCTCGACCACCTCGCGGGCCACGGGGCGACGCTCGGCCTCGTAGCTGTCGAGCAGCAGGTCGGGCTCGCCGACCCCTTGCAGGACTTGGGCGAGCTTCCAGCCGAGGTTCACCCCATCCTGGATCCCGGTGTTCATCCCCTGCCCGCCCGCGGGGCTGTGGACGTGCGCGGCGTCGCCCGCCAGGAAGCAGCGGCCGACGCGATAGTGAGCCGCGAGCCGCTCGTTGATCCGGAAGGCCGAGAGCCAGGTCGGGTCGATCAGCCGTAAGTTTTCGGGGCCGTGGGCGTCGAGGAAATGTTGCATCTCCTCGAGCGTCGGCGTCTCGTCCCCCGCCTCCGCCTCGCGCAGGCTGAAGACACGCCAGATGCCGTCGCGGATCGGAAAGAGAGCGACCGAGCCCCCGCCATGCCACCAGACGTGAATATGCGTGGGATCGAGATCCCCCTGGAGTTTGGCGTCGCAGAGGACGAACGTCCTCTCCTCGGTGTACCCTTCGAACGGGACCTGGAGCTGATGCCGGACCACGCTCCGCGCACCGTCGCAGCCGACGACGAAGGCGAATCGGCTGCGCTCCTCGCGCCCCTCGGGCATCTTCAAAGTGGCGGTGACGCCGTCCCCATCCTGCTCGATCGCGGTCAATTCAACGTCGCGCTCGACCTCGCCGCCGAGCTCGACCAGCCGGTCGTGGAGCAGTCGCTCGGTATCCGACTGCGGCAAGAGGATCGGGAACGGATAAGGGCTGTCGATGCCGTCCCCCATCTCCAGGTCGGTGAGTTGATGCTTGCCGTCGCCGAACCTCACTCCCCGCATCCGCACGCCCTCGGCGAGGAAGGCGCCGATGATCCCCATCGCGTCGAAGGCCTCGAGGCTCCCGCTCCAGACCGCCAGCGCCTTCGACACCTCGCTGACCTTCGGCGCGCGATCGATCACGCGCGCCTCCAAGCCGAACCGCCGGCAGGTGATCGCCAGTGAGAGCCCCGTGGGCCCCGCCCCGACGATCAAGACATCACGCAACGTCGTCTCTTCGCGCATGCCTGACGCCTCCTGACCCGTTGTCCCGAGGTTCGCACCCGGGAGTTGCTGACCTCGAGGTCTCTATCGCCCCTGACCTGCGGAAAGAGGCGGAGGATCTTGAGTTGAACGCCCCAGGATATGTGCCGCCATTCCTACCACCAACCGGCCGGGCCGTCGAACCCCCGCCAGTTCCGGAGTGGAAACCCTAGAAACCAAACTAAGAGTTTCCGGTTTCCATGTCAAGAGTTCATGTCCCGGCAACCTAACATCGACAATCGTTATGATCGCGGGGGAAGATGCCGAGGCAGCACCTCTCTTCGTTGAACAACATCATTAAGGGCGTCGTCCCGCTGCATCTACCCGCCTGAGTCACTCGGGGCCGCGACTCATCCGGTATGATCGGTGGCGGTCGTCCACAGACATGGACAGGACGAGGTTGGCCCGTCGTCGCGCGGCGACCGGGGTCAAGGCGATTGGAACCTGCGCAGGGAAACGGCCCACGATGCTCTCAAAGCAGCGACACCATCACAAGTCGGACGACGCGAACCGGCAGTATCACGTCCCGACGTACGGCTCGCGCTACTTCGCCGAGCCGGTGCCGAAGTTCGAGTTGCCCGAGAACGCGATGCCGGCCGAGGCGGCCCATCAGATCTGCCGGGACGAGCTGAACCTCGACGGCAACGCCGCGCTCAACCTCGCCTCGTTCGTCACAACCTGGATGGAACCCGAGGCCGAGAAACTCATCCTCGAGTCGTTGAACAAAAACTATGTGGATCAGGACGAGTATCCCCGGACGACGGCGATCCAGGAACGCTGCGTGAACATGATCGCGCATCTCTATCATGCGCCGAGCGAGGGGAAGGCGGTCGGGACGAGCACGGTGGGGTCGTCGGAGGCGATCATGCTCGCCGGCCTCGCGGCCAAGTGGCGCTGGCGTCAGCGCCGGAAGGCCGAGGGGAAATCGACCGATCAACCTAATATCGTGATGTCGGCGACCGTCCAGGTCGTCTGGGAGAAGTTCGCACGCTACTTCGACGTCGAGCCGCGTTATGTGCCGGTGGAGGAAGGCCGCACCGGGCTCGACGCCGAGGGGCTCGGCCAGGTCGACGAGAACACCATCGCCGTCGTCGCGATCCTCGGTAGCACGTACACGGGCGAGTACGAGCCGATCGAGGCCATCCACGGGACACTCGAGGAGATCAACGCCCGGAACGGCTGGGAGGTGCCGATCCACGTCGACGCGGCCAGCGGCGGGTTCGTCGCCCCCTTCCTCCAGCCCCACCTGCGCTGGGATTTCCGGCTCCCGCTGGTGAAGTCGATCAATGTTTCGGGGCACAAGTATGGGTTGGTCTATCCCGGGATCGGCTGGGTCGTCTGGCGCGACCGGGCGGACCTGCCCGAGGACCTGATCTTCCACGTCAGCTACCTCGGCGGCGACGAGGCGACCTTCAACCTCAACTTCTCCAAGGGGGCCAGCCAGGTCATCGCGCAGTATTACAACTTCCTCCGCCTCGGCCGCGAGGGGTACTCGCGGATCATGAAGAACCTCCGCTCGACGGCCGACTACCTGGCGTCGAAGCTCGAAGAGACCGGCCACTTCGCCCTGCTCAGCGACGGGAAGTCCCTCCCGGTCGTCGCCTTCCGGCTCGCCGAGTCGAAGTCGTACACCGTGTATGACATCTCCGACGCCCTCCGCAGCAATGGCTGGATCGTCCCGGCCTATCACATGCCCGGGAATCTCGAGGGGGTCTCCCTGCTACGCGTGGTCGTCCGCGAGCACTTCAGCCGGGACATGGCGGATATGCTCCTCGATGACCTCAACCGGGTCCTCGTGAAGCTCGACGCCGCGAGCCCCGCGCCCGCAGCCGTAACCGCATCGGAACAGCCCGTCACCGAGGCCGGGCGAAAGGTCTGCTAACCCTGTGGCCGCGAGCGGGCTCGGGGTATCCTTGAGGTAGACACCCTGGGTTGCGGAGGGACCATTCGATGGCGCGCTGGCGTGATGACTACGATGACGACGAGGCCGATGACCTCGAGGAACTCGAGGGAAGCGACGAGCAGGCCGAGCTCAAATCCGAGATCGACGCCGCCCTCCGCAAGGTCGACCGCCCCGGGAATTATTGCGCCAGCGGCAGCCTCCCCGCCGTCCTGCCGGGGCTCGAGGTCGAGGGCCTCGGGCCCGTCGGCCTCCCCTTGACGGCGAAGCAGGCCAAGGAGCTGATCAAGCACTGCAAGCAGGCCCCCTACGGCAAGGGTGAGGAGACCATCGTCGACACGAAGGTGCGACGGGTCTGGAAGCTGGATCCGGCGAGCTTCAGGCTGAAGAACCCCGACTGGCCGAGGCTCGTCCGGGCCGCGGTCGAACTGGTGCAGGAGAAGTTGGGACTGGAGAAGCAGGCGCTCGAGAGCCATCTCTACGACCTGCTCGTCTACGAGGCCGGCGGCTTCTTCCTGCCGCATCGCGACGGCGAGAAGCTCGATCGGATGGTCGCGACGCTGGTCATCGCGCTCCCCTCACCGCACGAGGGGGGCGAGCTCGTCATCCGGCACGACGGGCAGGAAGAAGTCATCGACTTCGGATCGGATCAAAGTGCGTTTCAGATCCAGTACGCAGCATTCTATGCCGACTGCGAGCATGAGGTCAGGCCGCTCCGGAAGGGATATCGGCTCTGCCTCGTCTACAACCTGACGCTCGCGAAGCCCCTATCGAAGGCGAAATCCAGGGCGAAGGAAGGGATCTCGGCCCCTCGGCCGTCGGGGCACATCGACAAGGTGGCCGCCCTGCTCGAGGAGTGGCAGAAGCAGAGCAAGCACGAAAAATTGGCCGTCACGCTCGACCACCAGTACACGCAGGAAGGCCTCGCCTGGGACGCGCTCAAGGGCCTGGACAGGGGGAAGGCCCAGGTGCTCCTCCAGGCCGCGGAGAAGTCGGGGAACGTGGCCTACCTGGCATTGTTGACGCTCTGGGAATCGGGCTCGGCCGAGGATTATTACGGGGGCTATTACGGCTCTCGCTACGGGCGCCGGACGGACTATGAAGAGCCGGAACCGGGCGAGTACGAGATGGAGGAGATCTTCGACCGCAGCCTGACGGCGGACCACTGGCGCCTGCCCGATGGCGAGGCATTGCCGATCGGCGAGCTCGACGTGGAATGGGGTGAAGTCGTCGGCCTCGCCAGCCTCAAGAGCCACAAGCCGAGCAAGGAGGAGTTCGAAGGGTACACGGGCAACGCGGGCATGACCCTGGAACGCTGGTATCAGCACGCGGCGATCATCATCTGGCCCGAGGCCCGGCACTTCGACATCATCTGCCAGCGAGGCGGGCGTAACGCCGTCCCCGCCCTGGATCTGCTGGTCAAGCGCTGGAAGGCCGCGACCCCGAAGACGAAGGAGGCCGATGCCCTCAAGAAGCAGTGCGTCAAACTCGCGACCAGGATCATCAACACCTGGACCCCCGCGACTCGTCGATTCTCCTATTACGAGCCCGAACGGAAAGTCGCCGAGGGCAACAAGGACATGCTGCCGGCGCTCGCCGCAATCGACGAGCCCAAGCTGATCGGCAAATTCCTGGCGAACGTCGTGGCGAAGGACGGCGATATCGAGCCCGCTGAGTCACTGCTCGCCCTCTGCCAGCAGTATGGGTGGGGCACGTTTCGCGACGAATTGGCCGAAGTCGCCAAGCAGACGACCAACGACACGCTCACGCGCAACGTCGGGCTCCTGGAACGGCTCTGCAACGCGAAGCCCCGCAAGCGCGAGGGCTGGCCCGAGGCCTGCGCGAGCTTCGCGAAAGCACTCGTCGAGGCGTTGGGGCCGCTCGATAAGAAGCGGGCGGCGGGAGAGTGGGGATTTCGCAAGGAGGATCGCGCCGCGACGCTCATCAGCCTGATCCAATCGCTGGTTATCGCGGGCCAGGGAACCTTGCTCTCGAACTTCGTCGAGCACGTGCTGGCGACGCCCAAGGTCTACCCGCTGAGCACCGTCGTCGTCCCCGCGCTCGAGGCGCTCCAACCCTGGTTCAAGAAGAACGTCAAGACGCCGGACAAGGCGCTGACGCACTGGGTCGCCTCGTGCCGGAGAGAGCTCGAAGACCTCACGTCCAAGGAGCCGGAGGAGCCGAAGGACTTCCGCCGCAAAGTGCCCGTCACATGCAAATGCGAGCACTGCGCGGAGCTCAAGCTCTTCCTCAAGGACCCGAAAGAGTCCGTGCATTCGTTCAGGATTCGCCAGGAGATCCGCAACCATCTCGAGAGCGAGATCCGCAACACGAAGTGCGACCTGACCTGCCACACGGACCGTCGCGGTTCGCCGCAGACCCTCGTCTGCACCAAGAACACCGCCTCATATCAGGAGGCCTTGAAGACGTACCACCAGAACCTGGAACGGCTCAAGGTCGTGTCCAGGGTCGAGAAGGCCCTGCCCTCCTGAGCCTCGCGTCGACCCCGAGGAACGACGAATCGTCCCGGATGTCCGCCAAGCTGCGGCCATCCGGGACGATCGTGTCTTGATGCTATCAAGCGTTCAAATCTTCCGCTGCTTCGCGAAAGGCGTCAGGCCAGGTCCTGGAGCACGCCGGTGCTGTCGCCGAGTTCCTTGACGCGGACGTCCATGCGTTCGAGCATGGCGAGCCAGAGGTTGTTGACGGGCGTGTTCCTGGCGTACTTGACGTGGCGGCCGGTCTTGAGGGTGCCGCCCCCCTTGCCCGCCAGGAGGATCGGCAGGTCGTCGTGGTTGTGGCGGTTGCCGTCGCTGTTGCCGCTGCCGTAGGCGATCATGCAGTTGTCGAGCAGCGTCCCTTCCCCTTCGGGGATCGACTTCAGCTTGCCGAGGAAGTAGGCGAACTGCTGCACGTGATAGGTGTTGATCGTGCGGATCTTGGCCTTCTTGTCGGGGTCGTTCCGGTGGTGCGAGAGCTCGTGGTGCCCCTCGTTCACGCCGACCATCCGATACTTCTGCTCGCTCCCCTCGCGGCCGAACATGCACGAGATCACCCGGGTGACGTCCGTCTGGAAGGCGAGGACCATCAGGTCGCACATCAGGCGGAGGTGCTCGTTCAGGTCCGCCGGCGCGTTCTGCGGGCGCGAGGTGCCGCTCGGCGGCGAGACCGGGGGCAGGCTCTCGGCGCGGGCAATCCGCTGTTCGAGCTCCCGGACGCAGGTCAGGTACTGCTCGAGCTTCTGACGGTCGGAGCCGCCGAGGCGACGGTCGAGGCTCTTGGCCTCGCCGAGGACCGCGTCGAGCACGCTGGCCCGGAGCCGGTTGCGCCTGAGGCGGTCGGGGTCGTTGGGCCGATCCGCGAAGAGGCGGTCGAAGACGAGCTTGGGGTCGACCTCCGTCGGCAGCGGCGAGGTCGGCGATCGCCAGGAGATCGTGTGCTCATAGACGCATGAGTAGCCACTGTCGCAGTTGCCGCTCCCCCGATAGCGCTCGATCCCCAACTCGAGCGAGGGGAGTCTCGTCTGCTCACCGACGCGGGAGGCGGCGACCTGGTCCGCCGAGATGCCCGAGCGGAAGTTGGCGCCCGAGGTCTTCCGCGCCTGGCAGCCGGTGAGGAAGGCGGACGAGGCCCGGGCGTGGTCCCCCGCGCCGTCGCCGTTGGGCCTGGCCTTGTCGCAGGCCAGGCCGGTGAGGACGAGCAGGTCCTCGCGCACCGACGCCAAGGGCTCGAGGATCGCCGGCAGGTCGAACGCGGCGCCCTCGGCCTTGGGGGTCCAGTCGGCCATGTTGGCGCCGTTGGGGACGTAGAAGAAGGCCATCCGGCGCGGGGCCGCGGCCTTGGCAACGGCTCCCGCCGCCCCGGTGCCCGCCGCGAAGGCGCGCGGGGTCATCGCGTCCAGGAACGGCAGGGCCACCGTCGTGCCGAGGCCTCGCAGGATCGTGCGCCTCGAGATCCGCCCGTCGCTCGTCATGGCTCTTCCCCCGTCGCCGTTCGCATCTGGAAGGGTTCGCTCTTGACCACCTCGACCACCAAGGTCGTCATCCGGTCGCCGTCCTGATCCATGGCCTTGAGGATCGCGTCGACGGCGCACCGATCATAATATTCGA
Source organism: Singulisphaera chitinilytica (assembly GCF_049331405.1). NCBI lineage: Bacteria > Pseudomonadati > Planctomycetota > Planctomycetia > Isosphaerales > Isosphaeraceae > Singulisphaera > Singulisphaera chitinilytica. Next base: position 231,514 of record NZ_CP186274.1, on the reverse strand, counting down.
GCCCGCGCCCCATGGCATACGTGAGCATCTTCTCGGCCAGGCATCGGCGGAAGCCCTCTTTCTCGGCCCGAAGCAGGGTCTTCAGCTCGGAAGGCCCCTGGAACGAGCGGCCATCGGGCAGGACGCCCGCGGGGTCGATCGAGAACGCCCCGTCCTTCTCGCGCCAGGCGCCCACGGCGTCGTAGTTCTCAAACGCGAAGCCGATCGGGTCCATTCGCCGGTGGCACGAGGCGCAGAGGGCGTTCTCGCGATGCTGCTCCATCACCTTGCGCAAGGAGCCGCTGAGCCGCTTTTCCTCGTCGAGGGTCGGCACGTCGGGGGGCGGCGGAGGGGGCGGCGTGCCGAGAATCTGGTCGAGCACCCACTTCCCTCGCTTGACGGGAGAGGTCCGCGTCGGGTTCGACGTCAGCGTGAGCACGCTCGCCTGCGTCAGGATGCCGCCCCGGTTGGGGGGCAGGCTGACGCGGCGGAACTCCTTGCCCTTGACCCCGTCGATGCCGTAGAGCTTCGCGAGGGGCTCGTTGACGAAGCTGAAGTCGGCGTCGAGGAAGTCGAGGATGCTGCGGTTCTCGCGGAGGATCGCCTCGAAGAAGAGCTCGGTCTCGCGGACCATCGCCGTGCGCAGCTCGTCGTTGAAGCCCGGGAACTCCTTGGGATCCGGGACGACATAGGCGAGCTTGCGGGTCGTGAGCCACTGGCCGGAGAAGTTGCTGACGAAGGCGGCCGACTTCGGGTCGAGGAGCATCCGCTTGACCTGCTTATCTAGCTCCTGCCTCAGCTTCCCCTGGCCCGCCAGGTCGATCAGCTCGTCGTCCGGCATGCTGCTCCAGAGGAAGTACGAGAGCCGCGTGGCCAGGGCGTACTCGTCGACCGGGTACGCATTCCCGGGCTTGGCCCCGGCCGGGTCGAACTCGACGCGGAAGAGAAACGCCGGCCAGACGAGAACTCCCTGGAGGGCGAGCCGGACGGAGCCTTCGAACTTCTCGCCTTCCTTGGTGGCGCGGTCGTAGAGGGCGAGCAGGCGCTCGACTTCCTCGGGCTTGACCGGGCGCCGGAAGGCTTTGGTGGCGAACCGGCCTATAATCTCCCGTGCGCCCTCTCGCGGCGCGAGCCCTTCGCGATGGGCGAGGATCCGTCGATGCGTCTCCGGCAAGACCGGCGGGGGCTGGTTGTAAGGCCCGTCCACCGAGATCGAGCGCATGAAGAGCAGGCGGCGATACTTCTCGGGCCCCTCGACGCCCGGATCCTTGTATGGGTTCACGAAGGCGACGTTGAGATGCCCCGTGCGCCCACGGCCGCGCACGTTGACCTCGACGGTCTCGGGGTTGCGGCGATCGCCATGGACCTCGAATTCCTTGATGACCTCCCCCTCGAACCGGATCTGCCCCCGGACCGGCTCGTCGTCCTTCTGCTGGCCGAAGACTTGGACTTGGACGAGGTAATCGCCTTCTTCCAGGAACGTCTCGGACCCGAATGCGCCTCGGGAGTGGAGGACGTCGCCGAAGCCTCGCCGGTTCTCCCCGACCCTCGGGCTGTAGCGCACATCCAGGCGGGCCTTCGAAGGCTTCGTCGGCTCGGCGACGACGATGGCCTTATCCATGATCGACTCGGCGGCGGCGAGGTACTTCTCCAGCAACAATGGGGAGAGCGAGAGGACGTCGCCGATGTTGTCGAACCCGTAGCCTATGTCGTCGTTCGGGAAGTCGTCGGCCGGCTTGAAGTCGAGGCCGACGAGGTCCCGGATCGTGTTGTTGTATTCTTCGCGGTTGAGCCGGCGGATGGTCACGCGGCCCGGGTTGCGTAGATTGGTGCAATCGAACTGCGCCAGGGCCGTCTCGATGGCCCGGAGTGCGGGCTCGACCTCGGCGGGATCAGGGCGCTCGTGCTTCTTGTCCTTCGGCGGCATCTCGCCGGTACGGACCATCTCCAGAACGTTTTCCCAGATCTCCCGGTCTTCCTGGATGGTCTTCTCGTCGAACTTGCGGTCGAGCGTCAGGTCGGCGTTCTGTTTCTTGGGCCCGTGGCAGGAAACGCAGTGCTTGGCCAGGAACGGCGCGGCGTTTTTGGCAAACCCTTCGGTCGCCTCTCGGGCGGCGAGCGCCTTGTCTGCCGAGGAGGATGTGCTGGCGACGGCCACGAGGGCATCGGCGCCCGGGGCCTCTCCCCCGACAAGGGAGCTGGCCGTGAGGATCAGCGTGCCGAACAGAAGTTTGCGCAGCTTCACTCGATCTTATCCTCGCTGACCTTATGGAGATCGTTGGCTCGGTCAAGCCAAGCCGCTTGGATGGTTTCGTGCGTTGCGTCTGCGGGAAGGTGAGGCCGGATGCGTCTGGCGAATCTAACCCCAATCGGCCGGGGAGGCAAATTATCGAACCGCCGGGGGCGATGGATTCATCCCTCCAGATATCGGCTCTCTTTACTTTAGCGTCGTTTCTCGGCGGATTAACCCAAGATCCACGCAAATCGATGCCCCTACAGCATCGGGGCGATGCGTAGACGCTTCGATCGCGCGGACCTGGCAGGATTTCAGGTGGGCGGAAGACCTCAGCCGAACGTCACCAGCCGGGCCGATTGACGGGCACGAAGTAGCCGTACACGGCGCCACCGCCGTAGGGTCCATAGCCGCCGTAGTTAGGTAAGCCGTAGGCGTAGGGATAGCCCGTGAAGTAGTTCCACATGCCCGCGTAGGGACCGGGATAATACCTGGCGCCGGTGGAGAAGCTAGGGTTCAGCATCCCCGGGTAGCCATTGCGCGAGTTCGGATTCAGCATCGGTCCGTAGTAGCCGGTGTCGCTGTTGAGGTAGTTGGCCTGAACCTCGCCCATCTGCATATTCCACCGGGTGCGGGCCGCGTTCTGATAGACGTAGTTTTCCCAAACCTGGGCCGGCAAGACGACGTTCGGGGACACCTGGACCGGGTTCCGCATCCCCTGGACACGTTCTTGCGGGATGAACACGTCCTCCACCTCGTCCTTGTCATTATTCAAATCGTCGTCCGCTTTCGCGACCTCAACCGGCTTGGGCTCAACCGCCTCCTTCACCGCGACCTGAGGCTTGATCGCCTGCGGAGGCTCGAGACCTTCCCAGAGCCCGAGCCCCAGCCTCTTCGCCTCGGTTTCCAGGGACACGAGCTTGCTGAACTCGGGGAACGCGACCTGCTCCCGGACGAAGGCGGCCCCCGACCTGACCAGCAGGGCGTTCAGGCAGAACAGATCGTCCTGGCGGTAGAGCATGACGAGCGGCCGGCCATTGAGTTCTCCTCGACGCTCCATCCAGACGTCCGTGCTCGGCGGGAGCCACGACTCGAGTTGGTTCGGATCCCCTTTGCCCGCGAGGTGTGCGTCCTTCCGGGCGTCGTCAGTTTCGGGCGTCCCGACCCCCAGCAGGCTCACCCAGAGCATCGGGTTGTCGGCCGCGTCGACGATCACGGTGTCGGAGGCGACGACCCTGATGACCGCGACCTTCTCCCAATTCGCTTTCGGGGCTTGATTTACGATCGCCAGGCTTATCAAGAGAGTGGACAGGGCATTCATGGCCGGATGCTCCTTACGACTTCGAGAAAAGCAGGGCGATCGGGACTCAAGCCCGGCGACGCCCATGACATATCTTGTCGGCATTTAGTGGATTATTGTATCCCTGTGCAAAATTACAACAGGCGACTCCCAGATCCCGGCAAGTTTCGTTCCCCGATCCGCCCCCTTCCCCGTGGCCGGGCGCGACGATTCGTCGTTTGATCAGATCCTGGCGCGACCTGAATCATCAAGGGATCGTCATAAATTGTCGGGACGGCTTCTGGACGGGACCGATCCTGGGCGAGTAATCTTTGGAAATGTTTTGCCCGACCCGGGCCGGTTATCGCTAGCCTGGGTGGTCGAGACACGAACGACGCGGTGTTTGCCAGGGATTCACTTCGGAGCGGAGCCTTTTCATCCATGCCCCAGCCTTTCGCGACCAAGGCAGCGGCCTTATTGCTGACCATGTCCCTGCCGTTGTCCTTATCGCTCGTCGGCCACGCGTATGCGCAGCAGCCGGCCGCCACGGTCGAGCCCCCGGCCAAGGACAAAGATAAGGAAAAGCCGAAAGAAGAGCCCAAGCCCGAAGAGGCCAAGAAGGAATCCAAGCCCGAGGAGAAGAAGGAAGCCAAGCCGAGCGAGCGTGACCCGATCGATCGGATCAAGGAAGAGGGGCTCAAGCATTCGCAGGTGATGACGACCCTGAGCTACCTGACCGACGTGATCGGCCCGAGGCTCACGGGTTCGCCGGGGATGAAGCGGGCGAACGAGTGGACCCGGGGCAAGCTGGGCGAGTGGGGCCTGGAGAATGCCCACCTCGAGTCGTGGGGCCCCTTCGGGCGAGGCTGGACCCTCAAGCGGTTCTCGGCCCAGGTCGTCGAGCCGCAATGCATCCCGCTGATCGCCTTCTCCAAGGCCTGGTCGCCGGGGACCGACGGCCCGCTCGTCGCCCAGGTTGTGTACCTCAACGCCCAGAACGAGGCGGACCTGGCCAAGCACAAGGGCAAGCTGAAGGGGGCGATCGTCCTGACCAGCCGGCCGAGGAATCTCGCCGCCCGGTTCGAACCCCTGGCGACTCGACTCTCCGACAAGGAACTGCTTGACCTGGCCGACGCCCCCGAGCCCGGGACGCGGCGACGCCCGCCCGCGAATCAGGGTGGGCCCGGAGCCCCGAACGCGACGAACGCCCCCGCCAACGGCCAGCCCGCCTCCGCCGAGAACCGCGATGAGCCATCGAGGCCCCGGCCGAATGGCGGGGCGATGGAGTTCGCCCGCAAGCGGCTCCAGTTCCTGATTGATGAAGGGGCTGCTCTCCTGATCGACCCGAGCACGAACGGCGACGGCGGGACCCTCTTCGTCTCGTCCGCGTCGGTGCCCAATCCCGGCGGAACCCCCAAGCCCGGAGCCAAGCGTATCTCGGCCTGGGACAAGGACGTCCCCAAAATCCCCCCGCAAATCGTCGTGGCGAGCGAGCATTACAACCGACTCGTCCGCATGATCGAGCAAGGGGAGTCGATCAAGGTCTCGGTCGACCTCGGCGTCGAGTTCCACGGCGATGACTTGATGGCGTACAACACGGTCGCCGAGATCCCCGGGACAGACCTCAAGGATCAGGTCGTGATGCTGGGAGGCCACCTCGACTCCTGGCACAGCGGCACGGGAGCGACCGACAACGCGGCCGGCGTGGCGGTCAGCATGGAGGCGGTCCGGATCCTCAAGACCCTCGACCTCAAGCCGCGCAGGACGATCCGGATCGGTCTCTGGAGCGGCGAGGAGCAAGGCCTGCACGGCTCGCGGGCCTTCGTCACGCAGCACTTCGGCAAAGCCCCGAGCCTCCCCGACATGGGCGGCCCACGGCCGTCGACCCCCGAGGAAGGCAAGGCCTCGAGCGAGTCGAGCCAGCAGACCAAGGCCGAGTTCGACGGCTTCTCGGCTTATTTCAACCTCGACAACGGCTCGGGCAAGATCCGGGGGGTCTACCTCCAGGGGAACGAGGCCGCCCGGCCGATCTTCCGCAAGTGGCTCCAGCCCTTCCGCGAGATGGGCGCGGCAACGCTCTCCATCTCCAACACCGGCGGTACCGACCACCTCTCGTTCGACGGGATCGGCCTGCCCGGCTTCCAGTTCATCCAGGATGAGATCGAGTACGACACGAGGACCCACCACTCGAACCAGGACGTCTACGACCGGCTCCAGGCCGACGACATGAAGCAGGCGTCGGTCATCATGGCGGCCTTCGTGTATAACACCGCCATGCTCGACGAGAAGTTCCCGAGGAAGCCCCAGCCCGAGACCAAGCCGGCCCCGCCGGCCGCCACGCCCCCCGCGACCCCTGCCGCAGCAGGTGCAGGCGGCGGATTCTGATCCGGAAACCATGAATGTCGGGAAGGCGAAGCCGCTTCCGCTTCGCCTTCCCGGCGCTTTCTCTTCGTGGCTGACGCGTCCCTGCCTCTCCCCAAAACGCGAATCTCAGCGGCGTTCCCGGCGCTGCTTCTCGCGCATGTACTTGCGGAAGTTCTTCTGAGTCGGCGTCAGGCCGACGGGCCTGAGATCCTCGACGTCGAGGTCGAGCCACTCGTCGTAGAAGGTGCGCCTGCGGGTCACGACGGCCTGGAGCGCGTAGAACATCCCGAAGAGGAAGCCGGTCGAAACGGCCTTGGCGACCTCGCGGATGATCCCGTTCGCGATGCCGGGGGGGTCGCCGCCATGATCCTGGACTCGCAGGAAGGTGATGAATTTCCCGGGGCTCGTCCCCGTCAGGCCGGTGATCACGCCCAGGATCACCGCGGGGGCCAGCAGCGAGATGCCCCAGATGGCCATGCTCAGGTGCATGCGGACCTCGTCGGGGACCTGGCTCCCCAGCCGGAGCAAGATATGCTTCACGGCGAACATCGTGGGGAAGAGGATGATCGCGTAGTCGATCACATAGGCGGCGATCCGCTTGAGCGGGTACATGAGCGACCATCCTTGTGGCATCGAGTCATGTTCGCTGAGAACGCAGCAACACCCGAAGCCTCCCTTATTGGGAGGCACGAGTATTGTTCGCAAACATCGGGGATCGATGCAACAGATTTGCAAGGGACCCCGGATTGGACGGGGCCCCGCGCCTTGCCGCGACGTCGGGGGAGGAGGCTCCCTCGATGCTCAGCGTGATTTGAGCCGCTTGAAGGTCAGAGTGTCTTCCTGGGTGGAATCGCCCGAGGTGACGGTCCTGGACTGGTTGGCCTCCTCGAGCCAGCCGGTTTTCACGTCGATGACGAACTCGCCCCGGTCGTCCACGGAGAAGGCCCCCAGCGACTTGGCGTCGGGCGCGTCCTTCCGACCTAGCTTCTCGCCCATCTCCTTCAGGGACTTGAGGATGACGCGCCTGGCCACCTCGGGGTCGACGGTCTGAGTCATGGAGACCTTCGCCCGGCCGGTCTTTGCGTCGTAGGATTCGAGGGCGATCCGGCCTCGGCAAGGGATCGGGGCACCATTCAGCGGGCTGGGCAATTCCTGGTCGTACTCGACGGGCTGGGCCTGGTCGTAGGATCGGCCGATGGCGGCGAGGAAGATCCGGGGCTCGTGCGTGAAGGCCTGCTCGATGCGCTCCTTGGTGGAGAACATCGAGCCCACGGCCACACGCAACTTCTCGGCCGTCGCCCTGTCCATCCCCTTGACCAGCTTCGGGTCCGTCATGGTCGAGATCATCTTCTCCGACGTGGCCTTCAGCTCCTTCCAGTTGCGCACGCCGATGATCGACGCGTTCTCATCCAGCTCGATCTTGATCTTCAGGCTGTCGATGAGCCGGGAGAACTGGACGGCGAACGGGTCCTTCGCCGCAATGGGGTCGTCGGTCTTCGTGCCGGAGAGGGACCACTGGAGGAGGTAGCCCTTCTCGCTCGCCTCGAGGACCTTCAATTCGAGCCGGCTGCGCCCGGCACCCTTCGAGGCCACCTTGCCCTTCTGGAGCTTGGTTCGCCCTTTCACGCGTTCATACGTGCGCGTCTCGCCGACCTTCCAGGAGATCTTGGCATCGACGACAGCCGGCTTGTCGGCGGACCGGGCCGCCGTGGTCGCGACGAGGGACGCGGCGGTGATCAGCAGGGCGCAGAGTCTCGCCTTCGGGTTCGATAGCTTCGCGGTCATCGTGCGCAGGCTCCTCGGATCGGAGGGGGGACGTCCGGTCGCCGCGGGGCAACGCGCCCTCGGGCGTCGGGATCCGTCGGGCGTTCAAGGCGCAAGCATCTTTGACCTCGACGAGATGCGATCACATCGCGTCAGGTCAGCAGGAACTCGAGGTCGTCGCGCGAGAGGTTCTGGATCAGCCGGTTGTCGGCGTTGAGGATGGCGTCGGCGAGCTCCCGCTTCTTCTGCTGGAGCTCCAGGATCTTCTCCTCGACCGTATCGCGGCAGACGAGGCGGTAGGCGAAGACGCGCTGGGTCTGGCCGATCCGGTGGGAGCGGTCGATCGCCTGGGCTTCGACGGCCGGGTTCCACCAGGGGTCGAGGAGGTAGACGTAGTCGGCGGCGGTCAGGTTCAGGCCGAGGCCGCCGGCCTTGAGGCTGATTAGGAAGAGGTGGCAATCGGCGTCGTTCTGGAACTTCTCGACCCGCTCGGCGCGATTGCGGGTCCGGCCGTCGAGGTACTCGTAGCGGATCTTCTCCGCGTCGAGCCGCTCGCGGACGATCGCCAGGAAGCTCGTGAACTGCGAGAAGACGAGGACCTTGTGCCCTTCCTCGATGATCTCCGAGAGCTGGGGCAGCAGCATGTCGAGCTTGGCGCTGGGCTCGGCCATCCGGGTCGGATCGATGAGGCCGGGGTGGCAGGCCGCCTGGCGGAGCCGCAAGAGGGCCTCGAGGACCTCGATCTTGGAGCGGTTGAGCTCGGCCGAGTCCTTGCGCAAGAGGGCCTGGCGGTAGTGTGCCTTCAGCTCCTCGTAGGTCTTGCGCTGCTCGGGCTCCATGTCGCAATGCAGGGTCTGCTCGGTCTTCTCGGGGAGGTCCTGGACGACCTGCGACTTGGTCCTCCGCAGGATGAACGGCTTGAGCGACTTGGCCAGCATGGAGCGGTCGCCGTCGGCGTGCCGCTTGAAGACGGAGCCCGCGCCGAGCATGCCGGGGTTGAGGAACTCGAAGATCGACCAGAGCTCGCCGATGTGGTTCTCGATGGGAGTTCCGCTCATCGCCAGGCGATGCCGGCCCTTGAGCAGGCGGGCGGCCTTGGCGGCCTGGCTGTCGGCGTTCTTAATCGCCTGCGCCTCGTCGAGGATGATGTAGTCGAACGAGAATTGGGCGAGCTCGCCGATGTCGGTCCGCAAGGTGCCGTAGGTGGTGATCACCAGGTCGTGGTCGCGGAACGTCTCCCGCAAGCCGTGCCGTGCCGGCCCCGTGTAGTCGAGGACGCGAAGCCTCGGCGTGAACTTCTCGGCCTCCTGGATCCAGTTGAAGACGAGCGAGCGGGGCACGATCGCCAGCGAAGGGGCCTTGGCCAGGCGGCGGGCGCGTCGCTTCTGGAGCATGGCGAGGACCTGGATCGTCTTACCCAGGCCCATGTCGTCGGCGAGGATGCCGCCGAAGTCGAACTTCTGGAGGTAGTCGAGCCAGCCGAGCCCTTCGCGCTGATAGGGCCGGAGCTCGCCGTGGAAGCCGGCGGGGGCGTCGGCCGGCTGGACGCCGTCGAACTTGTGGAGGCTCTCGCGGACCTTCTGGAAGGCGGCGTCGACGCGGATCTCGGGCTGATTGGCGAGCAAGGCGTCGAGCAGGCCGGCCTGCGCCTGGCCGAAGCGGACGTGCCCGTCCTCGGAGGTGCCGAGCTCGGCGATCAGGCCGTATTTCTTGAGCCATTCCTCGGGCATCATGCCCATCGAGCCGTCGCCGAGGGTGACCATGGTGTCGCCTCGCCTGGCGGCGGCGAGGAGGTCGGGCAGGCTCAGGCTCTGGCCGCCGTAGTCGACCTGGCCGCCGAGCTCGAACCAGTCGATCCCGGTGGTCACGGCCAGCTTGAACTCGCCGACGGGGCGGATCAGCTTGCCCTCGGCCTCGACCCGCCAGCCGGCCATGACGAGGTCTCGGGTCACCTGCGCCATGCGCTTCGGCGGCAGCTCCATCGTGCCGGGCTCGGCCCGAGGGTCCTTCGACTCGCGGAATCCGAGCTCGAACAGGAGGATGTCGGCCTGGGACTCGGCCTTGGGGTCGCGACGGATGACCAGGCCGAACTCGGTCGAGACGGCCAGGGGCGTCGTCCGACCGGCGGGGATCAGGGCCCCGTTGTAGTCGAATTCGAGCTCGGCGTGCAGCCGGTCCGACCCCGGGCCCCAGTTCTGCCTCGGCGTGCGCAGGGTGAGGCAAGGGCGAGGCGTGGTGTCGATCTCTTCGAAGAGGATCGTCTCGACCAGCTCGGACGGCGGGACGCGCGACTCGGCCAGGATGCGCCCGAGCATGATGTCCTGCTGCGGCTCGGCGAAGACGATTTCCTTCTCATGCCGGAGCCTGACGATCCAGGGCAAGACGCCGATGTCGTCGAACCTCGCGGCGCGACCGACCCCCTGGATGACGAGGCCGGGGACGAGCACGAGGGGCTCGGCCAGGTCCATGCGATCTCCCCGCCCCTCGCTCCTGCGGAGCGAGCCGCGCCAGGACCAGCGCTTGCCGCCGAGTTCCGGCCGGATTTCGAGCGAGAACCGCCAGGGGGTGCCGTCGTCCCAGCGCATGGTCGGCGGGTCTTCCTCGCCGTCGGAGCGTCGCAGGCGGAGCCGGCCGCTCTTGGCGAGCTTCTCGACGATCATCCCCTGGTTGTGCCGGAGGATATACCGCCGCGTCCCCATCGATTCGATCGGCCCTGCGCCCGGGGGTAGGGTGCCATTGGTCGCGAGGGTCATGGCCTGGACTTCGTCCAGGAGCGCGAGGAGGTCGCGATCCTCGGGGTCGTACTTCGCGTGCGGGGTGCCCGGGGCGTGCCACCAGGGCTTGAGCGGGCCCCAGTCGCCGCTAGGCCTGCGCTGGCGGCGGGCGAGGTCGATGACGATCTGGTTATGGGCGAGGGTCGAGGGAACATCGAGGATGTAGACGAGGAGTCGCTTCGAGTTCCGGTTGACGGGCTTGGCCCTGGCGGCCCCGCCGCCGTGGGCAATCTTGCCGCCGCCGTTGGTCCAGCGCGGCTGACCGGGCGGGCCGCCCGGGCCGGGGCGGCCCGGCCGCTCCTTGCCCCTCTGCCGGCCGGCCTGCTGACGCTGGGCGCCCCCTTGCGGGTGCCCCGAACCCGGCCCCTGGCCGACGCCGGGAGGCCCCTGGCCTTCCATCCCATTGGGGACGGCACCGTTCTCGGGGCTCACCGGCCTGCGCGGGAGGTCGCTGACCAGCTTCATGGGGCGCGTGGGGGAGGCCTGCAGCAGGTTCCGCGCATCGGCCATCAGGATCGTGGCCCAGATGTGCTTGCACGGGTCGCCGAAGGGGGTGAAGTAGGGGCACGAGCAGGAGACGTGGAGCTTGCTCCCCCGCGTCCTCAGCCGGACCCGATACTTCGTCGTCCCCCTCACCCTGGCAATCACCTCGCCGGTGGTCGCCGAGGTCACGGCGACCCGCCCCTTGGCGAAGTACGATTGCCCGCGCGAGCGGACCGCGTCGATAAAGACTCGCGATAATTTCTGGGCGATCCCCATCATCCCTTCCCACTGCGGATGGGCTCAACCGAACCGAACCAAATCCCAAACCGATCCGATGCCACGGACAGGCAACCTCCGGGGCAACCTACCCTTCGCGGCACCGACCCGACGATCTCGAGCCCTGTCGATCCCCGCCCCGGCCCAATCCTTAGCCGGGCCCCCGACCGTCCGCGACGTCGGCGACTGGCTTCAAACTTCAGGGCAACCCCGGCGAGTCTCGCGAGGCGAGGGCCGCCGGCCGGGACGACCGCTCGGGTCTCGATCCAATCCATCTCAAATCGTTCTGATTCAGGAACGAACGCACCACCAGCCCGCATGTGGGTCGAGCGACGAGACCGGCCCCTCGCACGGCGTCGGGGAAGGCTCCGGCTTCGGTTGTGTCCCCTCGCAAGATGGCCTAAGCCGTCGAGACGACTCGGCGCCTTCGCGAGCGATTCGCTTTCCCCAAAAATCCTGGACCGACGAGGACAACGTTCGCGCCGGCCCTTGCCGCCATGGGCGGCCCGGGGCGAAGGCCCTCGCCTCACCTAAACGTGAAGACTCGATGATCCCGATCTCGGCGACGGCCCCGGCTTCGGGAGCCAAAGGCGAAGGCTCCCCGACCAGGACCGGCCGTCGACGGGGGGATGGGCACGCCCCCCGCCCCTCTGCTGCAAACCCTCAAGAAAAAGGCACTCTGGCAACGATGATCGGTGGGCACTTCCACCCTACAGGAAAGGACCGGGCGACGACAAGCACCACGGCAGGTTCTCAAGCCCGGGAGGATCCGATTACGCGGCCAATCCCGCTCAGACGTCGAGGTTCTTGACCTCCAGGGCGTGCTTCTCGATGAACTCGCGACGGGGCTCGACGTCATCCCCCATCAGGGTCGTGAACAGGTCATTGGCGGCCGCCGCGTCGTCGAGCTGGACTTGCAGCAGGGTCCGACGGGTCGGATCCATGGTCGTCTCCCAGAGTTGCTCGGCGTCCATCTCCCCCAGCCCTTTGAACCGGGTGATCTTGATCCCGCGCTCGCCGAGGTGGCGGACCGTCGGGGAGAGGCTGCGCAGATCCGAGAGCGAATGCGTGTCGCCGTCGCGATGCAGGATGTAACGAGGAGGAGGCTCATCCCCCACGACCTCGACGGGCAAGAGGACCTCGGCCCGAGAGCCGAACTCGTCCCGGAGCCGGGCCAGGTGCTTGTTCAGGGAGATGACCTCGAGCAGGTCTTCCACCTTGGCTCGCAACTCATGGGCCACTTCGGCCGAGGGCGACTCGCCGTCGACGGAATCGGCTCCGGCCCCGGCGGGCGACTGGGACTCCTCGTATTCTTCGGCCACCGACTCGGGATACTGTTGCCGGAATGCGATCAGGTCGTCGTCATTATAAAGCGGGGTCTCGACCCCTTGCACGATCCCGAGCCGGACGGGGAGTTGCCCGGTCTCGGGATGGGCCATGGCGAGGAGGTCGCGGAGCGGCCGGTTCCGCCTGCCGAAGACCTTGAGCCCGACCTCGAGGGCGTTGGCCAGGTCCAGCAGGGCCCGGAGCCGATCGCCGACGATCCACTGCGACTCATCCTCGACCTGATACGGCTGCAGCCGCGAGTTGGCCAGCCCCGTCTCGATGAGGATGTTCTGCATCTCGGACTCGGCCTGGACGTAGCGCCGGTCTTTCTTGCGGTTCTCGACCATGTAGAGCGGCGGCTGGGCGACGTACAGGTGGCCCTCGGCGACGAGCCTGGGCATCTGGCGATAGAAGAAGGTCATCAGCAGGGTGCGGATGTGCGAGCCGTCCACGTCGGCGTCGCTCATCATCACGACCTTGCCGTAGCGCCTCTTCGACGGGTCTTCTTCCTCGCCGATGCCGTTGCCGACGGCCGTGATGATGTTGCGGACCTCTTCGTTGCCGAGGACGCGGTCGAGCCTGGCCCGTTCGACGTTGAGGATCTTGCCTCGGAGCGGGAGGATCGCCTGATAGAGGCGGTCGCGTCCCCCTTCGGCCGTGCCACCGGCCGAATCACCCTCGACGAGGAAGAGTTCGCTCGAATCCTGGTCGTGCGTGGTGCAATCCATCAGCTTGCCGGGCAATCCGCCGCCGGAGAGGACCCCCTTGCGGTTGCGGACGAGCTCTCGGGCCTTGCGGGCCGCCTCGCGGGCCTCGGCCGCGAGCAGGGCCTTGGCGATCACCTTCTTGGCCGCCGCCGGGTTGGTCTCGAGGAACTCGGCCAGCTTCTCGTTGATGACCTTGGCGACGATCCCTTCGACCTCGCTGTTGCCGAGCTTGGTCTTGGTCTGCCCCTCGAACTGGGGGTCGGGCACGCGCACGCTGATGATCGCGGTGAGGCCTTCCTTGAAGTCCTCGCCGTTGAGCGACAGGTCTTTATTCTTCGCGGGCGCGGCACCCTTGGCGTAGGTGTTCAGCGTCCGCGTGAGAGCGGTCCGGAACCCGGTCAGGTGGGTTCCCCCCTCGACGGTATTGATGTTGTTGCAATACGAGACGACCGACTCGCTGATCGATTCGTTGTACTGCAAAGCGACTTCGACTTCAACCGCCCGCTCCTCATCTTTGCCCGAAAGCACCACGGGCGGATGCAAGGCGGATTGGGCCCGGTTCAAATAGGCGACGAACTCGCTCAGGCCTCCGGCCGAGAAGAACTCCTGATCCTTGCGCTCCTCGCCGCGCTCGTCGGTCAGGCGGATCGCGATCCCCTTATTCAGGAAGGCGAGCTCGCGGAGGCGCTTCTCGAGGATATCGTATTCGAACTCGATGTTGGGGAAGATCGTGTTGTCGGGCAGGAACCGGATGCGTGTGCCGCTGGCCTTGGCCGTGCCGCTGGCCCGGACGGGGCCTTGCGCCTCCCCCTTCTCGTACTTCTGGCGCCAGACCTGGCCGTCGCGATGGACCTCGGCCTCGAGCCATTCCGAGAGGGCATTGACGACGGTCACGCCGACGCCGTGCAACCCGCCCGACACCTTGTACGTGTCGTGGTCGAACTTACCGCCGGCGTGCGGCTTGGTCAGCACGATCTCGAGCGTGCTCTTGCCCGTGAACTGGGGGTGGGGGCCGACCGGGATGCCTCGGCCGTCGTCGACGATCGAGACCGAGCCGTCGACGTTCACCGTGACGTGGATGTGGCGGCAGTAGCCGGCCATCGCCTCGTCGATCGAGTTGTCGACGACCTCGTAGACGAGGTGGTGCAGGCCTCGGAGCGTAGTGTCGCCGATGTACATGCCGGGGCGTTTGCGGATCGCCTCGATCCCCTCGAGGACGCGGATGTTGGCCTCGGTATAGGCCGCCGCCCCTTCGCCGTTGGCCGCGGCGAGTTCGGGCGCTTCGGGGGACTCGATCGCGGCTCCGTCGCTCTTGCTCAAATTCATCGCGGGTTCACCTCGGTCATACCAAGTAAGAAGACGAGCCCCGACCAACTTCGATCGCCCTCGACGGCCTCGGCTGGCATTGCATCCAATGCCCTGGCCGTTGCCCTCGCGGCGACCCTCACACCATCCCTCGGATTCAAAGACCTGATTCGATTCGCATGTCTGGGTCTGTCATCTCAAGCGGGAATCCGCCCGCGCTTCATGCCGGAGGCCCTGGATGGCCCCTCGGCCGCCGACCCCCGTCGACCTTGCCCCAGCTCGACTCCGCGCGACCCGGGACCGGGCCGGGAGGAGCGTGGGAGAAAGGCATCCGGCCTGCGGAGAATCCTGGCCGCCGCAGAGAGGGTGCCCGCCGGGTTGGATCGTCGCCCGGCCGCCCGGCCTGACGGCCTCGGCCCGGCTCACGGACAGCACGGCTGGGTCATGGCTCATCCCCGTCGCTTCGGGACCGCCGCTTGCCCTTCCCCGACGCCGGCTTCGACCTGGGCTTCGTCGCGCCTGGGGCGGATGCGGGGGGGTCGGCCGGGGGGGTGATGGGACCGACTCGGAAACGGATATCATGAATGAGAGTCCCCGGGGCGTTCTGCCTCAGGGCCGAGAGCAGTGCAGGTTTCTGAAAGGCTGCCAGCTCTTCCAGGAGTGCCGAGTGCGCGACCGTCACATGCAAGATGCCGCGACGCACTTCGCCGACCCGCGTGTGGCGGCTGGCCGCTTCCCCGGCCGCCGCGTTCCAGGCGTCTTCCAGCTCTTTCTGCGCGCGGAGCCGTCCCAGGCCCCTCAGGGCGAAGAGGTCGCCCAGGATATCACCCAGCGGCTTGGGACCTCGATATCGCGATGAGCCCGCCGCGTCGGACGAATCCGCGTTATTCCGATGTCGAGTTTCGTTCCGCCCCTGGCCTCGGCCCGAGGGTCGGGCGGAATCCGACCCACCGGCCGGTCGCTCGGCGCTCACAACGTGAACGTCTCTTCATGATATCGCAATCCCCTCGTCTCCGCAACGGGGATCGCGCAGGGTCGTAGGCGCCGCGCCGAGGTTGCAATTCGGCCTGGCGGGACGGGCGCATCGGTCAACGAACGATCAACGGTCACGGGTCAAGGGCATCACCACGTAGGTGTACCGGTCGTCGGTCTTGAAGACGGCCGCGTTCTTGGAGTCGATGAGCTCGGCGACGATCGAGATGGAGTCGTCGAGGGTCTTGAGCGCATCGGTCAGGTAGCGCGGGTCGAAGGTGATGTCGACCGGCTTCCCATCATACGCGATGGGGAGGTCGACGTGCGAGCTACCGACGTCGGCGGCCTGGCTCGTGAGCTTGAGCACGCCGCTTGAGAACTGGAAGTCGACCCCGCGGCTCTCCTCGCTGGTGACGATGGAGGCCTGCTCGACGGCCTGGCGGAGGGGCCCGGTCTCGAGCGGGATCTTGACCTCGACGTGGCTCGGGAAGACGTCCTGGTAGCGGGGGAAGCGCCCCTCGACCAGGCGGCTGTAGATGATGGCCCGCTCGGTGCGGACGAGGACGGCGGCCCCTCCCTGGATGGCCAGGTGGACGGGCGGATCGTCGTCGCTGAGGTTGCGCTCGATGAGTTTGAGGGCCTTGACCGGGATGACGGGGCTGCCGGCGGGCGCCGGGGCGTCGTTCTCCGACTCGGCCGAGGCCACCATCCGAGCCAGGCGACGCCCGTCGGTGCCGACCATCGTGATCGAGTCGTCCGAGAGCTCCACGAGGACGCCGCCGAGGGCGTAGCGGGTGCTCTCCACGTCGGTGGCGAAGATCGTCCGGCGGATGAGCCTCCGCAGGTCGGCGGCCTGGATGACGTGGTAGCTGGGGGCCGCGAAGTCGGGGACTTCGGGGTAGAGGCTGGGATCCTCGGACGGCAGGGTGAACTCGGAGTGGATGCCGCGGACGACGAGGCGGTCCTCATCGGCCTCGATGGCGAGCTCCGAGTCGTTGCTGGTCCGGAGGATGGAGCCGATCCGCTGGGTCGGCAGGATCACGGAGCCGGGCCGCTCGACCTTCATGCCGAGCACCCGGTGGCGGATCCCCACCTCGAGGTCGGTCCCCATCAGGACCGAGCCCTCGTCGGCGTCGGCCACCAGCTTCACATTCTGCAGGATGGGCTTGGGGCTTCGCGCCGGGACGACACCACTGACCATCCCGAATGCGGCAAGCAATCCTTCGCGATTGCACAAGGCCTTCATGCGTGTTCCTCGTCGGCCTTTCCTGCTGCAGGAATATCGCGGGCCTTTGGGTGAGTGTGTCTGCCTTCTCCCTTAAGAGAAAGGAGAGATAACTCAACCTTCGTCTTCATCGAAAGCCAGGCTCGTCGCCGTTGATAACCGAGCCGGTCTTCCGAGAAACCCATGATAGCAAACAACTTAACCGAATACAACCAACCTTGTTCACCGGGGGAAAACCTGTCGACAGCGCCGTCGCGCCGGCCGGCATGGGCCGCCGTCCCGGATCTCGGTGTCGTGGGCGTAAACCGGGGGTTGTGGAGAACACTCCATCATCCCACGGAGGACTGACCGGTTATCAACAGCTTTTCCCCCGGAGAGTGTCGACGGTTCGGGGGCCGTTTCCCCAGGATAATCGGAATTTTCGGAGCGGCGACGAGGCCGCCTGGCGGGGGAAAATGGAGGTGCAGAGGGCGGGATTCGCCCGGGAATGCCCTTGGATTCGGGGGAGTTGGCCCCTTAGTCGGGGATTCAAGCCCGGCCCAGGGCTTGGCCATCCCACGCCCCGCCTGGCCTTCACGGACGGCCCAGGAGGACGACACAGCCTCCGACGTTTTCCCCCGCAACGGAGTTCAAACGCATGAGGGGCGGGGTTGCGAGGTTGGTGACTCGAGCGAATTCGTCTTACGCAGGATCCACCCTTACGCCCGAGAACACTCTACGCAGTCGCCCGCTCAGCTTTGGCGGAAACACACGTAAGATATTCTTCCGAGATGCGTAAGAGGTCTGCGAGCTATGGCCTGAGGATACGAGAGGCCGCCGCGACCTGCCGCGACCTTCAGGGGCGACGAGGCTCGGCGGGGGGCACGCAATGGCTTGGCGTCATCATGGCGATGACATGGGGAGGCGTTCCCTCGGGAAGGGGCCTCGCGAGGGATCAGATGGGGGCGATGATCTCGAGGACGAAGAACCGCAGCTCGGGCTCGTCGGCGGCGTATCGGCTGGCCTGATGCTCGGCCTCGACCCGGTGCACGAACCGCTCGGCGAAGAGCGGATGCTTGACCGCCCGGAGCGAGAGCCCATGCGGGGTGGGCTCCTCGGCGTCCACGCCCTCGGGCTTCCCCGAGGCGAGCTGCTCGGGCCCGATGAAGTAGAGCGGCTTCGTGGCGTCGGCGACTTGGATGACGTAGGAGGAAAGCATGTCCGATGATCCGTTGTCCATCCGCATGGTCGTGCGCGCACCCAGCAGGACGGTCACGACTCGACGCAGAAATAACCTTGATATGAGGACACGACGAGACGATGGATTCTCTCCGCCGAATCGCCCGATTCGACGGGATAAGGCCGCAGCAATCGCGGCCTGGCACGCTCGCGGCCGAGGCACGCCAGTTATGGTTGTCATCGATGTGTCGTCGGACAATACGGGTTTAACGAGAATGGACTGGAGTGGGGGTCTGTCATAAGGGCATCAAAAAAAGCTTGGGCAGTCCTTCCTTCGTGTTGATTTTTGTCATCCCGACGTCAGGCCTTGGACCGGACCTGGGCGCCGCCGGATCACCATCCCGGAGGTCTGGAAATAGCTCGGGGCGCCGCCGACCTTTGAGTGAGGTCGGCGGCGCCCCGGTTTGATTGGGAACGTTGGAACGGTCATTGAGTCGCGATGCGGCCCGAGGGTCAACGCCCGGTGAAGAAGGCGCCTTCGGGGTTGCGGGATAGGCTCCGGGAGGAGAGGGGCACCTCGCGGACGTGCCAGCCCTGGCGGATCTTGGGTCGTGAGGCGGAGCCGTCCCCCTGGACCCAGACGAGCAGGCCGCCGTTGACGCAGAAGACCGGCTGGGGGCCGAAGAGGACCGAGTCGACGACGAGGTCCGGGTCGAGGTGGAGCGTGAGGAAGTCCCCCTCGTCGCGCCCGAAGTAGCGGAGGCCTTCGCGGGAGCGGTCGTGGAGGATGGCCGAGGCGAGGTCGGCCGGGACCCAGCCGACGCCGTCGGCGTAGAACTCGGCCTTCACGTGGGCCTGGTAGTATTCGCCGCGGCCCCCCTGCGCCGACATCGCCCAGCGCCCGACGAGGATGCGGGCGGGGATCCCCTGGGCACGCAGCGCCGAGGCGAAGACGATCGAGAGGCCGCCGCAGTCCGACTTGCCCGCCGCGCAGATGTGGGAGGCCCGCCGGTCCATCCGATCCGTGAACTCGTAGGAGAATCCCTGCTTGATGGCCTGGAAGACGCGCCTGGCGTAATCGACCTGGCCCTCCTGCGGATCTCGGCGGAGCGATTGGGAGTCGAGCCACTTGCGGAAGCCGGGGGAATCGAAGTCGTACGTCTTGCTCTGCACGAGGGCCGCCCGGCGCTCCTCGGGCCTGGGGGGGTTGGGCTCGGTCCCCTGCTCTCCCGCGTCGCGGAGGGCGAGCCGCCGTGACATCAGGGTGGCGCGATACTCGGCCTTGGCGGAGATCTGGTAGCGCTGCTCCCAGCCGTCGGCCGGGACGAGGGCCGTGAGCATCGATCGATGGGTCGGGCTCATCTCCTGCGAGGGCGTCCCACGCGGCTCGAGCAGGTTTTGCACGCCCGTCTGCCCGGGCAGTTCGGGGGCCGCGGGGGCGACGACCACCCACTGGCTCGCGGAGATCGACGGGAACTTCATCTCGTAGTCGAGCGTGGCCTCGATCGTCTTGGCCGGCTGCACGCGTAAGACGTAGCGCGAGTTGCCGCCGTCCTGCGGGGCGATCCTGGGCGTAGTCGGGAAGGCGGGCCGCATCACGGTCCGCCTGGTGGCGTCGCCGGCGGGGGCGATCACCACGCGGATGCGTGAGGCCTGCCGCGTCTCCGGGTCGTAGTAGGCCGTCACCTGCTGCTCGGGGGCCAGGGTCTCGAGGGTCCCGGACCCTTGCCCCACGACGACGGTCTTCGCGTCGACCTTCAGGATCTGTTTGCCCTTCGGGTTCTGTGGGAGGATCGTGACCGTCCCGCCGGCCTTGTCGACCGACACGATCTTGCCGCTCATGACCGTGATAGGGGCTGCGCCCAGCAGGGACGGGGCGAGGATCGCGAGGACGAGCCGAGGGAGGGCCGCGAAACGACGAGAGGTGGCCGACATTGGGGATCTCCATCCAGAGTGGCGCGTCGCAGATCCGTCGCGACTCCGGGCGACGGCCCCTGTGGCATGTCCGCGACTCCTCCGTCGATCGGCCGACCCGAATGCGACTCCTGATCGCAAATGGCTCGTTTGCACGCCGACGAGGCGCGGACTCCGGAATGACCGGGATATCCTGATTAGAGCATAGACGCGGAACGATCGCGAATAGCCCGAGAATGGTTCGATCCGTCGCGAGCCGACCGTCAGCCTCGCCTGGGCGCCAGCTCGGTGCGGACCCAAAGGCGGAGCCGTCGCTCCCAGCGGTTGTCCGGCTCCGCCTCGCCCGTCTGGAGCCAGGGGAGCACCTCCGCGGCCGGGAGGAACGGGAAGGAGCGGCTGGCGGGGGTCGGCTCGTAGCGTCCCTCGGGGTCGAGGCTGAGGAATTCCAGGACCCCTCGCTTCAGCCAGTAGACCCAGACCTCGGGGATGCCCAACTCCTGGCAAATCGCCAGCGATTTGGCCGGGTCGTGCGTGACGACCACCTCGATGGCCAGGTCGGGCGGCGGGTTGATGGCGAGGTCGATGCTCCCCTCGACCTCGCGCACATCCGGCTCATGCGCGAGGTAGTACGTCTTGTCGGCCACGATCCCGCTGTCGCGATCGGGGCGGCGGTAGAGGGTCGTGGCGGTGGCCTGGTAGTCGATGTCGAGCTCGGCGCAGATGGCCTTGATCAGGCCATCGAGGCGCTCGGCGCCACGCTCGTGGGCTCGTGAAGGAGACACAAGCGTCAGGCTCCCCCGGCGATACTTGATGAGAGGACTGCGTCGATCCGCCACCAGATCCAGGAAGCGATCGATCCCGCCGGGGCCGACGTCGAGATGAGTCACCATGTCGATCGTGGCCTCGGAGACGATCTCCGCGCTCGGCGTGCTCATTGGCGAACCTCCCTGGTGTCACGGGCACCCGATCATTGTATCAAGGGGTGCCGAGGACCGCTCGCGCCCGCCGGCGGATGGACCGAGGTCAATCGATCGGAAAATGTAAATTTAAACAGTTATAAGAATTTAAGAAGATTGGCTTCGATGGCGGTGGGACCATGCCCCGGGCCGGTCCGCGTCCTTGTGGGGCGCAGACGGCCCTTATATACTCCCCGTTGCGAACCGCCCTGGATTCGCGCGGAAGGGGCGGCCCACCACGATGATATCCATACCTCAGACCCGGGGGCGTTCCCATGATCGTTCGTACGCAGACCCGTCGCGACTTCCTGCGCGTTTCGGCGGCGAGCCCGCTGATCCTGCCGTTCCTCAACCCCACCGGCCGGACCATGGCCGATGAGACGAAGGCCAAGAACGAGCGGCCTCGGCTCGGGCTGATCGGGGCTGGCGGCCAGGGGTCGGGGGATGCTCGCGGGGCGAGCCGCTATGGCGACTTCCTGGCGGTCTGCGACGTCGACAAGCGCCACGCCGAGCGCGCCAAGGCCGACGGCCGGATCGGCAAGGGGAAGGCCGACATCTATGAGGACTATCGCAAGGTCCTCGAGCGCAAAGACATCGACGCCGTCATCATCGGCACGCCCGACCACTGGCATACCAAGATCTGCATCGACGCGATGAAGGCGGGCAAGGACGTCTACTGCGAGAAGCCGCTGACCCTCACCATCGACGAGGGCAAGAAGCTCGGCCAGGTTGCCCGCGATACCCGGCGCGTGGTGCAGGTCGGCACCCAGCAGCGCAGCGATCACAACCGCGTCTTCCTCCTGGCCGTCGCCCTGGTTCGCTCGGGCCGGATCGGCCAAATCAAGAAGGTGACGGCGGCCATCGGCGGCGCACCGACCGGGGGCCCCTTCCCCAAGACGGCGGCCCCTTCGGAGCTGAACTGGGACCTCTGGCTCGGCCAGGCCCCCAAGGTCGACTACATCGCGAACCGCTGCCACAACGATTTCCGCTGGTGGTACGAGTACTCCGGCGGCAAGCTCACCGACTGGGGCGCGCACCACGTCGACATCGGCCAGTGGGCCATCGGCATGGAAGACTCCGGGCCGAACACCATCGAGGTCGTGAAGGGGGTGCTCCCCGTCGACTACAAGGATGGCTTCGCGACCGTCGACGACCGCTTCAACACGGCGACCGAGTTCCTGGTCAAGGCGACGTTCGCCAACGGCGTCGAGATGCACATCCGCCACGACACCGAGAACGGCGTGACCTTCGAGGGGACCGGCGGCAAGATCTTCGTCACCCGAGACCGCATCGACCTGACCGGGGGCGCCGTGGACGGGCTCTACCGCAACCCGGTGCCCGACTCCCTCCTGGTGCAGCTCCGCAAGGGGAAGCGGGTCGACGGCCACATGGCGAACTTCTTCGAGTGTGCCCGGGATCGCTCCGTCCCCGCCTCCGACGTCTGGACCCACCACCGGGCCCTGACCACCTGCCACCTCGCGAACATCGCGCTCCGCCTCGGCGGCCGCAAGCTCACCTGGGATCCGGCCCGGGAGGAGATCGTGGGCGACTCCGAGGCCAACGCCTGGCAGACCCGCACCCAGCGCGCCGGGTTCGAGGTCAGCGTCTGACCGGCAATTCATCCTCTTCTATGTCGATGTAAGCGAGGGGACGCCCGCGATCCGGGGGCGTCCCCGCTTTATTGGGCGTGCAGGAGCCGACCTCGGCGGGTCGAACCTCGCGGCCTTCAAGGCTGTCCGCTCCATTGACCTCCGTCAAATCGCGTCTGTAGCATGAACGCTCGCCGTCGCTCGGCGACGAACGACGAAGTCCGTCGTCACGCGAGACTCGCCGAACGCGAAGGTAGGAAGAGGAGCGCCATGGAGACGGCCCCCCGCCGCATCCCGTTCAAGGTCGACATCGCCGGCGTCATCGAGATCCTTGGCTCCGGCCTCTACAGCCGGCCCGACACGGCCGTCCGCGAGTTGATCCAGAACGCGCACGACGCCATCATGCGCCGGCGCCATAAGGACCTCTCGTACAAAGGCAGAATTGATATCGAGCAGGATCCGGCGGGCGGCACGCTCAAATTCCACGACGACGGGATCGGGCTCACGGCCGACGAGGCCGAGACGTACCTCAGCACT
This sequence comes from Singulisphaera chitinilytica, assembly GCF_049331405.1. NCBI lineage: Bacteria > Pseudomonadati > Planctomycetota > Planctomycetia > Isosphaerales > Isosphaeraceae > Singulisphaera > Singulisphaera chitinilytica. The sequence continues at coordinate 208,673 of NZ_CP186274.1, read as the reverse complement.
TTGGGCATCGGCATCACGGGGCTGATCAAGGGGCGTGGCTCGGTGGCCGTGCGGCCTTCGGGCGACGCCGGCAGCCTGATCGGCCAGTTCGGCGTCGGGCTCTTCAGCGCGTTCATGGTGGCCGATCGCCTGGTCGTGGAGAGCCGTCGGTCCGACGCGTCGGAAGGCGTGCGCTGGGAGGCCGGGGCGGGGACGGACATCACCCTCTCGTCCTGCGAGCGCGAGACCCCGGGCACCACGGTCATCCTGCACCTCAAGCCGGTGTTCCTTCGGCTCGGCGCCGATCCTTCGGCGCTCGAGGCCATCGTCAAGGAGTACGCCGACTTCCTGCCGATCCCGATTCACCTCAACGGCGGCAAGGCCCGCCTCAACGTCATCAACGCGACCTGGTTCGACCCCACGCCCGACCCGGAGTCGCTCGAACTGGAGCTGGAGAGCTACTTCGGCGAGACCCCCCTGGACGTGATCCCGATCCGGAGCACGGCGAGCGCCCCGCTCGTGGGGGCGCTCTACGTCACCCCCAGGCGGACCCCCGGGTTCGCCGGCCAGCCGGTCGTCACGGCGACGATCCGGCGGATGGTCATCTCCCGGCAGATTCAGGGGCTCCTGCCGGAGTGGGCCTCGTTCCTGCGCGGGGTGATCGAGCTCGACGGCTGCACCCCGACCTTGAGTCGCGAGGACCTCGTCCGCGACCAGGCCTTCGAGCGGGCCAGGGCCGCCCTGGAACCGCTCCTCTTCGAGCACCTGGAGCAGCTCGGGCGCGACGACCTCCCCCGGCTCGAGTCGATCCTGGCCTGGCATCGCTACACGCTCGTGGGAGCCGCACTCACCGAGCGGAGGCTCCGCGACCTCTGGAGCCGGACCTATCGCCTGATGACCTCGCAAGGGCCATTGACCTTCGCCGAGGTCCTCGAGCGCAGCGCCGCCGACCCCTTGCAGGAGTCCGATGCCGAGCGGGTCGTCTGGTTCAACACCGACAGGCGCCAGGAGCGCTGGGCGAATGCCCTGTTCGCCGGGCACGAGGCCCCTTGCGTCCACGCCTTGAGGAGCTTCGAGGAGTCCTTGCTCGCCGCGATGATCGCCGACCGCAACGCGGCCGGGCAGGTCATCGACCTCCGCCTGGCCAGCCCGACCTCCGCGAACTTCGCCAGGACGATCCTGGATGTGGAGGACGTGGAAGACGCGCCGGCTGAGTGGCAGGACTTCCTTAAGGCCTCGGGAGCCAAGATCCTCTGCGCCTCGTTCCGCGAGGACCAGCCGGTGATGGCCTTCCTCAACGAGCGTTCGGAGTTGCTCCGCACGTTCGACGACCTCCGGAAGGATGGGACAATCCCCGCCGGATTCCAGCGGATGATCGACACCCACCTCGCCCGGGGGGCCGCCGGCGGTAATGAGGTTCTTTTGAACCGCCGCCACAAGCTCGTCGGCCGGGCCCTCCAGCGCAAGACGTCGCACCCTCTGGCGAGCGTGCTCCGGCTCCTCGTCAACAACGCCCTCGGCGCGGCCGGCGCGGCGCCGACGCGGGCCGCCCAGCGCCAGCAGGACGAGGACCTCGACTGGATCGCCGAGGCCCTCTGGGGCCGGGATCAGTGAGCCCAATCTCTCCACCCGAGACAACACGTTCAGGGATCAGGACATGAGCGACCCGAACCCGGATGACCAGGACGTCGACGAGCGGATCGAGACGCTGTTCGAGGCGATCAGCCAGGCCCACGACCGTTGCGAGTATCGCACCTGCGCCCGGCTCGCCACCGAGGTCAAGCGGCTGGCCAAGGCCGAGCGCAAGCTGAGCCCCTACCTCCGCGCCCTCTACATGCTGACGATCAACGCGACCGACCTCCTCGACCTCGACCAGGGGCGCGAGGCGGCGATCGAGCTGATCGCCCTGCTGGAGAGCGAGGACCGGGCCCGGATGATCCAGCCCGACTACAAGGAGGAGGAATATGCCTACTCGATCGAGCGGATGTCGTCGTGCGCCTACGACAACCTCGCGACGATCACGGCGGTCGCCAACGGGTATAACTCCGAAGGGGCCCACGGCGCCATCGGCGAAGGCATCCAGATCTGCCACAAGACCGGCAAGCTCGAGTGCATCGTCTGCTTCCGCGACTACGGCACCGACGTCTACCGGGCCTCCGACGACCTCGAGCTGGCGATGCACCACGCCCGCCAGATCTCGTCGCACGGCGACACCGGCCGGGGCATCGACCGCCGCTGGGTCGGGGCCGACAACGAGGCCAACTTCCTGATGCTCGGCGGCGACCTCGATGCGGCCGAGGCCGCGGCGACCTCCGCCCTGGCCTTCAGCGCGAGCTCGCCGAACCCGCTCCGCTCCCGCCTGCAATCGTCCCACACCCTGAACACGATCCGTCTGCTGAAGACGGGGGTCGTGCCCTCGCAGGAGCCGACACCCGGCGAAATCGCCTCTTCGTATCCGGCCGTCGGCGAATTCCCGCTGGGCGAGCTGCGAGAGGCCCTCAGGCGTGCGATGGAGGCGAGCGTCGTCGGCGACCAGGAGGCGGCAATCCGGATCCTCTCCGACTGGGACCGGCGGCTCACGCGCGACCAATGTCTCGAGCACTGGTTCGAGGTCCGGCTCCGGCTGATCGCCGCGTACTACCTCGCCGGGCTCGAGGCCAAGGTCCCTGCCCTGGCGCGGCAGCTCGAAACCAAGGCCAAGGAGGCCCGCGACTGGCTCACCCTCCGTCGCCTGGCCCGGCTCCAGGATCCGAACGAGGCCGTCACCCCCATCGCCGCGCTGCTCCCCATGAGCGTCGGCCCGTTCGCCTCGGCGGCCCCGTCGAAGCAGGCCGATGCCCTCGAGGCCGCGACCGAGCCCGACCCCGACGACGAGGCCGGGGATGGCTCCGAAGCCGATGCCCCGCCCGCGGAGCCTCGCCCGGTCGAGGAGCGACTGATGGCGGTCTGGGGCCGGTTCCGCGAGGCCCAGGCCGATGCCGAGCTGCGTCCCGGCCTCTTCGATATGCTGCTGGTCATCGAGCCGGCCTCGGCGACGGAGGCCGTCGACGCCCTGCGCCTGCTGCACCTGGCGAACATCCTCCCCTTTGAGGATGCGTCACGCGCCGAGGAGGTCTGGGCGTGGGCGGAGGCCCTCGCGGCCCGCTTCCCCCGGGAGGCGACGGTCCTGAGCCTCCTGGCCGACCTCGGCGACACCCTGCTCGACCTCCCCGAATCCCCGCTGGCCGACAGGATCACCCCCGACCGGATCGAGGGCCTCTTCCGTCAGTCGCTCGACCTCGACCCGGAGGACAGCGGCAACTTCGCCAGGGCGGGCGCGTATAGCCTCAAGACGCAGGACCTCGGCGAGGCCGAGCGTCGCTTCGCGCGAGGATTCCGCCTCGACCGGGCGAACGCCTTCATCACCTTGCGTCTCGCCAGCATCTACCAGCAGACGGACCGGGCCCGCGACGCCCTGTCCGTCCTCGACATGTGCCTGCGGAACGACTGCGAGAGTGCGCAGGTCGCCTGGGAGGCCGCGCTCCTGGCCTCGGGCCTGAACCAGTTCGAGGTCATGCTGACCTATCTCGACAAGTACGAGTCGCTCGAACCGGGCGAAGGCTGGGTCAACTACTACCGGGCCCGGGGCCTGCTCGAGCTCGGCCGCCCGCAAGAGGCGATCGTCGCGATCGAGGAGGAGAGGCGTCGGCAGCCCGAGGTCGTCTTCCCCGTCGCCGTCTTCCTCGCCAACGCGGAGGCCGCGCTGGGGAACGCCGATGAGTTCCGCAAGCGCCTCGGCGAGGTGCTGGAGCTCCGGCTCAAGGAGGTGACGTACCTCACGAGGAACGGCATCAACAGCCTCTTCGAGAGCCTCTGGAAGGCCTCGGAGATCCTCCCCGCCGACGACCCGAAGCGCGCCGAGCTGGAATCGATCCTGCTCTCCTCCGGCCTCGCCCCCTCGGGCCTCTTCGAGCCGGCACGGATGGCGAACCCCAAGAAGCCAGGCGTTGGCTTCTACCGTTGCCAGGTCATCCAACCGCTCGACGCGACCTGGCCCGACTCCCCCGGCTGCCTCGCCGGCGAGGTCGAATGGAAAGCCTATTCGACCACCTGGGGCGTGCTCGCCTCCGACGAGGGCGAGGCCTCGCAAGTCGCGCTCGAGTGGCAGTCGCGTTGTTATGCCGGGCCGGCCTTCGTCGAGAGCTGCACGCTCGACGAGGAGGGGTTCACCGACCACCCCGGGGTCGTCTGGCAGAGCTATCGGAACGAGGCCGAGACGCCCGAGTGAGGCCCGTCCCCTTCAAGGTCGCCGGCGATGGGGGTGAAGCGGAGCCCCTCTCCTGCCCGGACCTGGACGCCGAAGGCGTCTTGCAGGGGTTGGCCGAAGACGACGGAACGGGTCGTCCCCTCGGCGGCGATCCGGCCCCGGTCCATCAGGAGGGCGCTCGGGAAGAAGTCGAGGGCCGGTCGGAGGTCGTGCAGGACGGCGAGGATCGTGTGCCCCTCGCCGTGGAGCTCGGCCAGCAAGGCCATCAGCTCCAACTGCCGGCCGACGTCGAGGGCCGAGATCGGCTCGTCGAGGAGGAGGATGGGGGCCTCCTGGGCGAGGGCCCTCGCGAGGAAGACGCGCTGGCGTTCGCCCCCCGAGAGCGTGGGCAGGCTCCTCCGCCGCAAGGGGGAGATCCCCACGCGGTCCAGGGCCCAGGCCACGCGCTCGTGGTCGTGGCTCGAGAGCTTGCCCCAGGGGCCGAGGTGGGGATAACGCCCGAGGTACACCACGTCCTCGACCCGGATCTCGAAGTTCGTGCCGAACTGCTGCGGCAGGTAGGCGCAATGCCTGGCCACCGCCGCCCGGCCGAGGTCGCGGAGCCGCCGCTCGCCGAGGTAGACCTCGCCGCTCGACGCCGGCAGGATCCCGGCCAGGATCCGTATCAGGGTTGTTTTCCCCGCACCGTTGGGCCCGATTAGGACGGTCATCGAGCCCGGGGCCAGCGACAGGTTGACGTCGTCGAGCAGCATGCGGCCCCCCGCGCGGTAGCCGACGTTCCTGGCATGGAGGACGGGAGAGACGGTCATGGCCGCGATCCTCCCTTCGACTTGCGCAGGACGATCAGGAAGGCGGGGCCGCCGAGTAAGGCTGTGATGATCCCCAGGTGCAGCGTGAATGTCCCCGAGACGCTCCTGGCGAAGAGGTCGCAGGCGGTCAGGAACGCGGCGCCCCCCGTCACGCAGGCCGGGAGCAGGTCGCGCGTGCGTGGGCCGGTGAGCCTGCGGATCAGGTGCGGGACCATCAGGCCGACGAACCCGATCGAGCCGCTGACGGCCGTTGCCGCGCCGGTGGCCAGGGCGGTCAGGAGCAGGACGAGGAGCCGCGTCCCCGCGACCGGCACTCCCACGGCCATCGCCTGCTCCTCGCCGAGCAGGAGCGCATCGAGCCGATGGTGCAAGCTCAGGAGCCCGGCGATCCCCAGGGCGATCGGCAGGGCACAAAGGCCGACGTGCTCCCACGACTGGTTCCGCACGCCCCCGACCATCCAGAAGAGGAGCTCCTGGATGCGGTGGACCTCGGTGATGACCATCACGAGCGAGACCCCCGCGATCGTCATGCTCCCCACCGCCACGCCCGTCAGCAGCAGGGTCGGGCCCGTGCTGTGGCCCTCGAAGTACGTGATGGCGTAGACGAACATCGACGAGGCGAGCCCGCCGCAGAAGGCACACAGGGGCAGCGACAGGAAGACGGTCTCGGCGATGCCGCTGTGGATGGCCAGCACCGCACCGAGCGCCGCGCCGCCGCTGACGCCGAGGATGCTGGGGTCGGCTAGCGGGTTCTCGAACGTCGCCTGCAAGGCCGCTCCTGAGGTCGCCAGGGCCGCCCCGACCAGGCCGAGCAGGAAGACCTGCGGCAGCCGGACCTGGAGGATGAGAAACCGCTCCGTGGCCGGGACCGGGCTCCCGCCGCCGAGGTCCAGCCCTATCGCTGACGCCAGGACCCGGGCGACGTGCGACGTGGGGATCGACACCGAGCCCCAGATCGTCCCCAGCAGCGCGAGCACCGCGTAGGCGAGGCCGAGCAGGGCCGCGATGGTCATCGCACGCCTCATCGCGGGGCCCCGTCGCCGGCGAAGCGGTCGGGATGCAGGGCCTTCGCCAGCCGCTCGGCCCCTTCGACCACGAACTGCGAGATGCTCGTGATGTACCGCCCCTCGATCGTCACCAGGCGGTTCTCTTTCACCGCGCGGAGCTGCCGGAGGATCGGGTGGTTCGCCACCTGCGCCTGCCGCTCGTCGTCCTTCCAGAGGGAGAGGAGCACGATGTCGGGGTCGGCGGCGACGACGCGCTCGGGGGGGATCTCGACCGAGCCCTCGAGCCCCATCTCGGCCGCCACGTTCAGGGCCCCGGCGTCGCGGATGATGTCGTCGATGGTCGTCTTCTTCCCCGAAGTGAATCCGGCCGACCAGAAGAGGACACGGGGCCGGGTCGTTGCCCCTTGCAAGCGCTCGGCGAGTTTTCGTCGCCTCGCTTCCATCCCTTCGACCACGCCCTTGGCCTTCCCGGCCTCGCCCAGTCGCTTGCCCAGCTTGAGGATGCCCTCCTCGATCTCGGCGACGCTGTTCACGGCCTCGTTGCGGTAGGTCGAGCGCCCCGAGTTCTCCAGCAGGCGGAGGGAGTCGGCCGTATTATAAGGCGCGACGAGGATCAGGTCCGGTCCCAGGGAGAGGAGCAGCTCGACATGGATGTCCCGGAGCCTCGCGATCTTCTCGGGATAGCGGCCCGCTACGTTCGAGATCGTCGGGTCGTCGACGAGCGCGGTGACGCTCACGACCCGCTCGGTCGGCACGAGCTCGGTGAGCATCTCGTCCGTCGCCAGCGTCAATGACGCGATGCGGACGGGCCTGGCGTCGGGGTTCGCGGTCGATCTCGACGCGTCGCCGCAGCCCGACGCCGCGAGGATCGCGAGGCCGGCGAGGGCCCAGGCCGCTCGGAGTAAGGCGTTTGGTCGGTTCATGGGTTGCCCGTGCTCCCGATCGCGAGGGTCGACGCTCGGTGGCCTGCGGCTCCCGACTGTGGTAAGAACGTCAGCGAGCCGATGGCGCCTGGGGTTGGCCGGGGGCTCGTCGAGGGCGGAGCCGGGGGAGTGCATGCGGGGGCGACTGGAGGGGCGGCGAGCCATGAACGCGAACTTTCGTGCCGGGTCGGGCGTGAGGGTGGGCTCTGGCCCTCGGGCACCAGGCCCGTCGCCGGCGAATCGCGAGCGGCGCGCCCAAATGCTTGCGGCCGAAGCATCGGAACAGCACCTCGACGGGCAGGTCTTCTGGCTTTCGGCTCGTAACGGCACCCGGGCGGCCTTCCCGCCATACCTGGCAGTGGCACAATCGGCCCGGGGGCCTCGCCGATGACAGCGGCGGCCCCGCGACGGATTCTCACCGTCTTCCCTATTCTCTCCCTCGCCGGATCGTGGGCGTGGAGCACCCGTCGGGAAGCCAAAATTAGAGCGAAAGGCCCGGCCGACCGTCAAGTCTCGGCGCGAAATTCACGAATCGTTTCTCATAAAATCACACCGAAATCCTGTCGATGAGCGACGATGGCGTCGCGACACGCCGTACCGCGTGGTCTCCCGCAAGGACGATCCGCGACGACGTGCCCTTCCCCCTCGAGAACCCTCCGCGTTGAACAGAAAGGTTGTCATGACGTTGCTGCGTCGAGCTTGCTTCCTCCTGCTTTTGCTGGCCGGTTCCCACACGAATTCTCCGCTTGCTCGCGGTGACGAGCCGAAGGCGCCGGCCCTGGCCACCAGGAATGTCGTGGTCGTCACGGCCGACGGCCTGCGCTGGCAGGAGGTCTTCCGCGGGGCCGAAGAGTCCCTGCTGAACAAGAAGGACGGCGGCGTGGCCCGGGTCGACGAACTCCGCCGCGAGTTCTGGCGCGATAACGCCGAGGCCCGCCGCGAGGCGCTCATGCCCTTCCTGTGGACGGTCGTCGCCCGCCAGGGGCAGATCTACGGCAACAACGACAAGAAGAGCCCGGCCCGCGTCACCAACGGCAAGAACTTCTCCTACCCCGGCTACAACGAGCTCTTCACCGGCTCCGCCGACGACCGCATCGACAGCAACAACAAGGTCCCCAACCCCAACGTCAACGTCTTCGAGTGGCTGAACAAATTGCCCGCTTATAAGGGCAAAGTCGCGGTGATCGGGTCGTGGGATGTCTACCCGTTCATCTTCAACCGGGAGCGGAGCGGCCTCTACATCAACGCCGGCTGGGTCCCCATCGAGCGCAAGAACCTCTCGGAGGGTGAACTCGTGCTCAACCGCATGATGGCCCAGACGCCGCAGACCTGGGAAGGCTGCCGCAACGACGCCTTCACCTTCCAGGTGGCCCTCGAGCACCTGAAGCATGAGTCGCCGTCGGTCATGTACATCGGCCTGGGCGACACCGACGAGCACGCCCACGAGGGCCACTACGACCACTACCTGCACGCCGCCCACAACGCCGACGGGAACCTCAAGATCCTCTGGGATGAGCTCCAGGCGAACCCCAAATACAAGGGCACGACCACCGTCATCTTCACCACAGACCACGGCCGCGGCGATCCGCCGCAAGGCTGGCGCAGCCACGGCGCCAAGATCGATGGCTCCGAGGCGATCTGGCTCGCCGTCCTCGGCCCCGATACCCCCGCCCTCGGCGAGCGTTCCGACGCCGCCCTCATCACCCAGAGCCAGGTCGCCGGAACCGTCGCCGCCCTCCTCGGCGAGGACTTCCGCGCCGAGGCCCCCAAGTCCGCCCCGCCCCTGGTCGAGGCCATCCGCCCCGGCAGCCGCTGATCGGTCACTGAGCATGAATCGAGGGCGGGCCTCCGGTTTTTGTCGGGTGCCCGCCCTTTGCATTTCGAAGAACAGTATGGAACCGAAGGTCGACGACAGTCGTCAAAAGTAGGGGCCTCGATTCCTGCGTTCGCCCCGAAATGCGCCGAAGGTCGCGACAGTCACAGTTGGAGGAGGGTCGAGATGAGCCATTCGAATGGTGGCATCAAGCTGAGGGATCTCCTCGTCGCCGTGGCCGTCATCGCGGTCTTGTTCTCCCTGGTCACCGGGGTTTGCGGTGGTGCACGAGAGGCGGCGCGACGGACCCAATGCCAGAACAACATGAGGCAGATCGGCCTCGGGCTGACGGGGTTCTCCAATTCCAAGCAATGGTTCCCCAACGCCGGGACGATCTATGATGACCCGCTGGTCCATCAGGGAGATCCCACGAAGTCGAACATCTATCAAGCGATGATGCTCGAGAAGCAAGGTAAAGGGGCTTCCATCGAGAAAACTCTCTTCCGGTCATGGGTTGTCAGTATCTTGCCATATGTGGACGTGCAATGTCTTTATGATACTTGGAATAATGAGACCTACTATTCAAATAAAAACACATACAAAATAAAGGTGGTTTGCGTTGAAGAGGAGATGACAGAGGAACTGTCCAATGCCAATGTTTCTTCGACAGCGATAGGAATACTGCGTTGTCCCGATGACTCTACTTGCGAGAGTAGTCAGGGTAATCTCAGCTACGTCGTCAACGGCGGCTTCTCGCGCTGGCCGGCGTACCCGGTGGCCTGGTCGGGGAACAGTCCCCGCGAGAAGGCGGGGGCGGGCGAGGTGCTTCGCTGGGCGGGCCCAGGGGGGACCTGGCAGGAGAACCAGGAGATCGGCAAGAAGCTCGGCGTGATGTTTCTGGGGACGCAGACGGGGGATCAGCCCTGGGATATCAAGACGAGGCCGACGGATATCGTCGACGGGACCTCGACGACGATCCTGATCGGCGAGAACATGCGGGTCGGGTACTCGCCGGGGACGCCCGACTCGGCGGGCATTGCCACCAACTGGGCGTGCCCGCTGCCGAACTTCTGCATGTTCTTCGCCTCCGACGACGTCTGCCGCACGCCGAACTCCGCCACCGACTGCCTCGGCGGACAACTTAAACCGACCGCACGGGGGGAGACCGGCGCCGGCTGGTCGCGGGCGGATGGCCTGGAAGCCCGCAAGCGTGCCGGCAGTCGCGGGCCGCTCGGCGAGGGCTCCTTCCCGTTCGCCAACAGCGGCCATCCCGGCGGGAGCAACTTCGTCTTCTGCGACGGCGCGACCCGATTCATCAGCAACACCATCGACGGCAAGGTCTACGCCGAACTCATCACGCCCGCCGGCACGGCCCTGCCCCCCCACCTCCGCCATGCCCAGAACCCGAATCTCGGGGATGAGATTCAGTGAGAGCGGGGCCTAGGTGCATCCGTGTGAATGTGTGAGCCCTCCGGGGGATCTGGGTAGTCTGCGTCGTCCTCCACCTGCCCCTGACGGCGAGAGTTCGCGTCGTCTTTTTTCGGGAGATGGACTAGGATTCGCGCCGACGAGGAGTCGACCACGGCAAGGCGGCCGCGGATGAGCTGGGATTACAGGGAGGATTCGACCGTGCCCGGAACCCATTTGGGGATGGCGCGCTTGGCGATGGTGGCGGGGCTGGCGGCCTTGACGCTCGGGATTGGACTCGGTCGAGCGGGCCGCTTGACGTATCACGAGGCGTTCGTGGCCCAGGCGGCGCGGGAGATGGTGGCGAGTGGCGACGTCCTGGTGCCGACGATGGGCGGCAGGCCCTGGCTCGAGAAGCCGCCGCTGGCCGTCTGGCTCGTCGCCCTCACCGATCGGGTCACCGGCTCGAGTGCGGAATGGCAGGCGCGATTTCCGTCGGCCCTCGCGGGGGTTGCGGTCGCCCTGGGGGTCGCGATCCTCGCCGCGTATCGGTTCGGATCCACCGTCGGGCTGCTCGCCGGCCTGGTGCAGGCGACGACCACCTGGACCATGATCCGGGGTCGGCTGGCCGAGGCCGACATGCTCCTGGCCTGCCTGATTACGTGGACGGTCCTCGCCTTCGATCGCATGCGCGACGAGGTTGACGAGGCGAGCCGGAAACTCTGGCGCTGGGCCTTCTTCGCGGGAATCGGGTTCACCTCGCTCGCCAAGGGGATCGGCTTCGGGGCGGCGCTTGTGCTCGCGGCCGTCGCGCTCGTCCTGGCCTGGGACCGCGACCGGGAAGGGCTCCGCGACTTGCGATTCATCCGGGGTTGGCTCCTGTCGGCCGGGATTGCGCTGGCCTGGCCACTGCTCGTCCTTTTGCGGCATCCGAACGCGTTGAGCCTCTGGAGTCTGCACGTCACCGATAGGGTCGCGGCGCGGCCGGAGCACTTCGCGGGGGGCCCCTGGTGGCAGTACGGCCCCGCCCTGCTCTGGCAGGTCTTGCCCTGGACGCCGCTGGCGTTGATCGGGGCCTGGCGTTCTTGGAAGCGTGCGCTGGATCAACCCCGGGGGGGCGACCGCCTGCTCTGGGCCTGGGCGGTCGGGCCGATCGTCTTGCTGTCGCTGGCGACGGTGAAGAACGGGCATTACGCGATCTATGCGCTACCGCCGTGGTCGGTCTGGGCGGCGCTGAGCCTGGTCCGGATCGGCTCCAGGCTCCTCGCCAGAGGCTGGCCCGCGCCGAGGATCGAGCGGCTCGCCCGGTTCGGCTTCGGCACCCTGGCGCTGGGCTGCGGGCTCGGCTTCGGGTTCATCGCCCCCCGCTTCGACCATCGCGGCCAGGAGTGGGCCTTCTATGAGACCGCCGGGGACGCCCTGCACGAGACCGAGTCGCTGACCTTGCTCTACGACGACTGGGACCGGAAGCCGTATCCCACGCCGTTCGGCCCCGTGCCGCATGACCTGGCCGTGCGGCTGTATTACCTCGATCGCCCGGCCTCGTGGCGGATCGGCGTCGACGCCCTGCTGGAGCAACCCCCCGTGCGCGGAGGGGCTTCATTCGCGGTCATCGGCCGCGATCGGGACATCCCGTCGCTCCTGCAACTCGGGCACGTCGACACGATCTTGCGAGGCCCGAAGCTCCGCGCCCGCGCCTCTCGGGTCGACGACCGCGCGTTCGCCCTCTATCGCGTGACGCCCCGCGTCGAAGTCTCAGCCAGGTCGTGGTGATCGTCATGCCTGTGACAGCGGTTTTGAGAATACGCATCTTTATGGAATAAGTGCGACAGGCCTCTCGGTTCGGGAGGCCGTCGCCCGGATCGCGATCGCGGGTCTACTGCCGACGGCCCCGGCTCGGTTATACTGGGGTACGTCTGGGATCGCGGACATCGTCCGCGCCCTCTGATCTCCGAACCGCGCGGGACCGTCGACCGATCATGCAATCCCTGAAAGGCCACCTCCTGGTTGCTTCGCCGTCGTTGGTCGCCCCGATCTTCGCGCGGACCGTGCTCCTCATGCTCGACCACACCGAGGAAGGTGCGGCGGGCCTGATCCTGAACCGGCCGACCGAGACGACGGTCACCGAGATCGCCGAGCGCATTTTCGAGGCCCCCTTCACCTGGGAGAAGCCGGTGAGCCTGGGCGGGCCCGTCCCCGGCCCCCTGATGGTCCTGCATACGCTCGAGGACCTTGGCGACCAGGAGATCCTCACCGGCGTCTACAACACGGTCGAGACCGACAGGGTTCAGGAGCTGATCCATCACCGCCCCGAGCCCTCGCTCGTCCTCGCCAACTACGCGGGCTGGGGTCCCGGGCAGCTCGAGAGCGAGTTCGGGGACGACTCGTGGCTCTACCTCCCCGCCACCTACGAACACGTCTTCTGGCAGGGCGAAGGCGACCTCTGGGACGTCGTCGTCAAGTCCATCAACGCCTCGCAGCTCTCCAGGATGCTCCGCCTCAAGGAAATCCCCGACGACCCGTCGATGAACTGAGGCCGCCCGCCAGCACTGGCGTCATGCCCTCGCCGTGAAGAATTCCAGAGATGTTCCCACGTCTACCCCGGCGTGGCGAGCCCCCATGCGCAAGGACCGGCGAGGATGCGGCCTCATCTTCTTTCGCCAATCCGCAAAGTTTTCCTTCTTGCATAAAGTGCTTTGTTCTGCAAAGCTAATATCCGTCGGGCGACCATTGCCTTGGGGTGGTGTGTCCGTGGCAATTGTCATGGATCTCGCATCACGTCTCGGCGGGATCGTTGCTTGAGAGAGTTTTGAATTCACGTGCTCGACGAGCAGGCGCCGCGATCGGCCGCCCCCGATGGGGGTGCGCCGTCGACCGGGCCTCGTGCGAGATACCCCGTCGATCGGGGAAGGATGGAGGTGCGCGATGAGGGGATGGTGGAGAGACCTCGACCGGATCTTGCGCGGGGAGGCCACGAAGCTCTCCTCGTTGCGGCGGGGGACGATCGAGATCCCGGCGGGGGGCATCACGTTCGTGCTCATCCTCCTGTCGATGTTCTACGGCGCCTGCATGGGGAGCTTCTCCCTCTTGAAGGAGTCGGGCCCCGAGACCCAGCAACTCGTGGCGTCGACGGTGAAAGTGCCCGCGCTCTTCGTGATGACCTTGCTGGTGACCTTCCCGTCGCTCTACGTGTTCAACGCCCTGGTGGGCTCTCGGCTGCAGATCGGCGCGGCGTTGAAGCTACTGGTGGCGTCGCTGGCGGTGATGATCTCGGTGCTGGCCTCGCTCGGGCCGATCGTCGCGTTCTTCTCGGCCAGCACCACGACGTACTCGTTCATGATCCTGATCAACGTCGTGGTGTTCGGCCTCTCGGGGGTGCTGGGCCTGATCTTCCTGCTCCGCACGCTCCACCGGCTGAGCCTGGTCGTGCCCGACCCGGAGACCGAGGCGACGGAGTTCGTCGGCGAGGAGAAGGGGCACGAGGGGGAGTCGGGATCGAAGGGGGCGCTCGAGCCGATCACCGACAAGGTGCTCGGGCGGCACGTGAAGACGATCTTCCGTTGCTGGGTGCTCCTCTTCGGGATCGTCGGGGCCCAGATGAGCTGGGTGCTCCGGCCTTTCATCGGCAACCCGGCGCGGCCGTTCACCTGGTTCCGCGGGCGTGACTCGAACTTCTTCGAGGCCGTCTGGGGGGCCATCGCGAGTCTCTTCACATGAAGGCCCTCTTGCGGAGGGTCGACGACGTCCTGCGGGGCCGTGCGGCCTCGCAGCCCTGGCTCCTGGTCGTGCTCTGCGGCATGGCCTACGGGGCGGTGATGGGCTCGTTCGCCGGGCGCCTCGGGCAGATGGCGTATTCGGCGGTGAAGGTCCCCCTGCTCCTGCTCGCCACGCTCGCCCTGAGCCTGCCGAGCTACTTCATCCTCAACACACTGCTGGGCGTCCGGGGAGAGTTCTCGAAGGTCCTGCGCGCGATCGTCTCGGCGCAGGCCGCGCTGACGATCATCCTGGTGGCCCTCGCGCCGTTGACGATGCTCTGGTATGCCTCGTCGGCCAACTATCAGGCGGCGATCCTCTTCAACGCCTTGATGTTCGGCACCGCGAGCCTCGGTGCGCAGGTCGTGCTCGCCCGCGCCTATCGGCCGCTCGTCGCGATCGACCCGAGGCACCGCATGCTCTTGCGGGTCTGGCTCTTCCTGTATTCGTTCGTCGGCATCCAGATGGGCTGGATCCTGCGTCCGTTCGTCGGCAACCCCATCGCCCCCCTGCGATTCTTCCGCGGGGGGGAGTGGGAGAACGCCTACGTGGCCGTCGCCAGGATGGTCCTGAAGGCGCTCACGCAATGATATTTTGACGAGATGCGGCGTCGCCGGGCGGGGCGCCGCAGCGTGGCGCGGTCGCCGTAGACCTCGCCCCCGATCGATTGGGGGACTTGTCGTCGCCGCCGAACAGGGCCCCGACATCTTGGCGATGCCGCCGACTGCCTGCACGTCGCACGAGGTGGTGACGTCAGAAACCAGCTGTGATTGAGAAGATAATATGTGAATTATGATGGCATTATGGTGCCAACGTGTCGCCCATGCCCGGCCTTATCAATCAAGCAGATTCAAGAAGTGGATGAGCCCAGGAGAGGTTGCTTCGATCGGGGGGTCATTGCATAATCGCCCGCGAGTGGTTTCCGCCGCAGTCCGCAGGGAGTTCGCCCATGATCGTGATTCCGACGGGGACCGATGCGCCAATCTATCACTGGCCGTATGCCACGGTCGCGCTGATCCTGATCAATATTGCGGTGTTCGTCGTGGTCCCGCCGGTCTCGAGCATCCCCCAACTCGACGAGAACGACGAGGTCGTGGCGGTGGTTGAGTCGAACTTCGACCGCTATGCCCTGGCGATCGGCGACGGCAAGCTCCACCCCGTGCAGTGGTTCACGCACAACTTCCTGCATTACGGGATCGGTCATCTCCTCGGGAACATGCTCTTCCTCTGGGCCTTCGGCATCGTCGTCGAGGGGAAGCTGGGCGCGGTCGCTTACTTGATCATGTATGCCGCGATCGGCACGCTGCACGGCCTGTTCGTGCAGCTCATCATGATAAGATCGGGGCTGGACGGGCATGCGGCGGGGGCATCGGCGATCGTCTATGGCCTGCTCGCGACGTGCATGGTCTGGGCGCCGAGGAACGAGCTGAACTGCACGATCATCCTGTTCGTCGGCTTCCGGATCCTGGTCTTCCAGTGGGAGCCGTATTTCACGACCGTGGCCCTCATCTACGTCGGGGAGCAACTCCTCGGCCTGGCCTTCTGGGGAGGGGTCATCGGCCAGGCGAGGCTCTCGGAGATGGGGCACCTCTCGGGAGCCCTCTGGGGGAGCGTCGTCGCCGTCTTGCTGCTCAAGGCCAGGTTGGTCGACTGCGAAGGGTGGGATATCTTCTCGGTCTGGTCCAAGAATCGGAAGCTCGGGCGCGACTGGGAGGCCCGAGGCAAGCGGCACGCCCTGGCGAAGGAGAACGAGGCGCTCCCCTCGAAGAAGAAGGCCAAATCCAAATCGAAGAAAAAATTATCAGATGATGATGCGGTGATATCGGAGTCCCGAGGGGCCTCGGCCGTCCAGCGCATCCAGTCGATCATCGCCGATGGCGACTTCATCGGGGCGCTCGCAGCCTACGACAAGGCGAGGAAGACGCTGCCGGAGTGGCCTCCCCAGCGCGATCTCCTCGCCCTGATCAAGGCCTTCCACGCCCGGGGGGCCGAGGTCGACTCGGTCCGCCCGATGCGCGACCACTGCCGGAGGTTCCCCGACGCCTCGGCCAGGATCGGCCTGAAGCTCGCCTTCGTCCTGATGCGGAACTGCCAGCGCCCCACCGCGGCGCTCCGCATCCTCGACGAGATCCCGGCCGGCAGCCTCCCCGCCGAACTCGCGGCGGCCCGAGAGAAACTGCGAAAAGAGGCCGCCCAGATGATCGAGGAAGGCGTCCTTGAGCTCGAAGGGGACGACTGACCGCCCCGGCAAAACGAGGCGGGCGGCCTCCGCCGATCTCCCCGGCGAGGAGGACGATCGGCGGAGGCCGCCCGCGAAGATGCTGATGTGAATGTTTATGGCTAGAGCACTTCCGCGAGCGGTTCGACCAGCGGGTCGGAGACCTTCTCCTTGGTGTCACGCCGGCCGAGCCCGAGCACCAGGATGATCATCGCCGAGACGGCCATCGAGGTGCTGAGGATGTAGATCCCTCCCTGGAACGAGCCGGTCATGGTCTGGACCTTGCCGAGGATGAACGGGCCGAGGAAGCCTCCGAGGTTGCCCACCGAGTTGATCAGGCCGATGCTGCCGGCGGCGGCGGCCTCCGTGAGGAAGAGGCTGGGGAGCGACCAGAAGGCCGGCAAATAGGCCTTCAGGCCCGTCATCGCGCCGATGAAGAGCAGGATGGTCACCCCGAGCTTGCCCTGGCTCCAGGGGGTCAGGGCCAGGGCGAGGGCCCCGCACAGGATCGGCACCACCGCGTGCAGTCGACGTTCCTTGGTGCGGTCGGAGTTCCAGCCGACGCTGATCTGCCCGATCAGCGAGCCGATCGGCGGCAGGATCACCAGCCAGGTCACGGCGTCGAGCTTGAGGTTGTACCAGTTCTCGAGGATCTTGGGCAGGAACATCTCGATGCCGTAGTTGCCCGTCACGATGAAGAAGTAGGCCGCGGCGAGCAGGATGACCTTGGGATGGCGCAAGGCCTCGAGCACGCCCATGTGCCCGCTGCCGTGCTGGATCTCCTTCTCCCGCTTGAGCTCGAGCTCGAGGGCCGTGCGCTCGTCGGGGTCGAGCCACTTCGCCTGCCCCGGCCGGTCGGTCAGCAGGAAGAGGACCAAAATCCCAAGGACGAGCGCGGGTATGCCCCAGGCGATGTAGACCCATTGCCATCCCTTGAGGCCGAGCACCAAAGGTGCCCCGTCGACGCCGATCTTGAGCAGGATATTCGAGAGCTTAGGGCTGACGATCTGCGCGATCGGCGTGGCGACGAAGAAGTAAGCCAGGGCCCGCGCCCGGTCACGGCTCGGGAACCAGTGCGTCAGGTAGACGATCACACCCGGGAAGAACCCGGCCTCGGCCAAACCGAGCAGGAACCGCACGCCATAGAAGTGCATCGGGGTCTTCACGAACGCCGTGAGGGCCGCCATGAAGCCCCACGAGATCATGATCCGGCTGATCCACTTCCGGGCGCTCCACTTCTCGACGATCAGCGTGCCCGGGATTTCCAGCAAGAAATAGCCGAGGAAAAAGATGCCCGCGCCGAAGCCGAAGACGGCGTTGTCGAACCCCGGTAAGTCCTTCGTCATCGTCAGCGAGGCGATCGACACGTTCGTCCGATCGACATAGGCGATCATGTAGCAGAAGAATAAGAGCGGCAGGAGCCGGCGATACGCCTTGGCTCGGGCGCGGTCCAGCGCAGTCGTCGGGGAGGTCGACATGGGGCAGGCGCTCGCACAGGTTGTTGTTGGCCAGCGAATAAAGAGCCGGAGACCTTCGAGGGAGATCCACGCGTCCAGCCGGCGACCCGATCACGCATTCGTACGCTTCATGAATGAGACACGAAGTTACCGCGCCGCGCGCAACCCCGCAAACCTCCTACTCATTTGGTTGAGCGGCCCGAAACCGAAAAAGGAAAGTCCGGTGCCGTTTCCGAGCGGGTCTTCCCGACGTAGACTTAGGAAATAACCCGTTCGAGAAGTCGGCAACGGAGGCGTCCGCTCCCATGAATCGAAGGCTCTGGCGGCTCGGATTGGTGCTGGCCCTCGCGGCCCTGGCGCCGGCGCCCGAGGAGGCCCGCGACCGGGCGATCGGCAAGTCGTATCAGGTCCCCTACCGGCTCACCGAGACCAACCACTTCCTGGTCCGGGTCCGCATCAACGGCAAGGGGCCATTCAACTTCCTGGTCGACACCGGCGCGCCCGCGCTCTACATCTCCACCGATACGGCGAAGAAGATCGACCTGACCGCGTCGAAGACGAGCTTCTGGACCCCCGTCGATCGCGTCGAGTTCGAGGGGGGCGCGCGACTCGACCACGTCAAGGCGAGGGTCGAGGATCCGTTCCAGCTCATCGGCATGAACGCCCTCGGCCTGCCGGGGGCCTCGATCGACGGCATCCTCGGCTTCACCATCCTCGCCAGGTTCAAGCTCGAGCTGGACCCGACCCGGGACCGGATGACCTGGACCCGCCTCGACTACGAGCCGAAGGAGCCCCCCGTGCCCGACCGGGCTGAGAGGGACGCGCCTCCGGCCGAGATGGGGGCGATGAACATGCTCGGCCCGCTCGCCAAGTTCGCCGCGAAGGTCGTGGGCAAGCAGCCCGAGGAACAACTTCACCCTCGCGGGTTCTTCGGCCTCGAAATCGCCGAGAAGGGGGGCGAGGTGCGGGTCACTCGCGTCCTGGCCGACTCGCCCGCGGCCAGGGCTGGCGTGAAGGCCGGCGACCGGCTCCTGGAGATCCAGCGCAAGCAACTCGGGAGCGTCAAGGTCGCCCGTGAGATCGTCGCCGAGATCAAGCCCGGCGACCGCGTCCCGCTCGTGATCGGCCGCGATTCGGGGAAGGTCGACGTATCCCTGACCGCCGGGGAGGGCTTCTGAACATGATCGCGAACTCGACCACCCTGCTCCGCCGCCTCCGAGCTATGGGTCTGACCCTGCTGGCGGCGACGCTCGCCCTGCTCCCCGGCTCGACCCCGGCCGACTCGCCCCCCGCCGCGGCTACAGCCCCGCCCGCGGTCAAGGCCGAGGATCGCCCCGAGGTGTCGATCGTCTCGTTCGAGATGCTGGCGACGAACCACATGCTCGTCCGGGCCAAGATCAATGACAAGGGGCCGTTTTCCTTGATCTTCGACGTCGGAGCGCCGGTCACGCTCCTGAGCAACAAGGCGGCCGAGACCTCGGGAGTCGTCAAGGCGAACGCCCCGCGCTCGTTCCTGTTCGCCATGCGCGGGGAGGCCGAGGTCGGCACCATCAAGGTCGGCGGCCTCGTGGCCAAGGATGTGCCGGTCATCGTGCTCGACCACCCGCTCCTGAAGGCGATGGGCCAGATGCTCGGCCGAAGGCTCGACGGCATCATGGGGTACACCTTCTTCGCCAGGTACAAGACGACGATCGACTACCAGTCGCGGACGATGACCTTCGAGCCGGTCGAGAACAAGGTGCGGAACCTGATGAAGGACCTGCCCGACCGCCTGGCCGGCCCTCGCGTGGCGAAGCATCGCGTGCTCGCCCCCGGCGGGCTCTGGGGCCTCAGCGTCGACGAGGCCGAAGGGGGCGTCGACGCCAGGGGGATCCCCGTCCGCTCCGTCCTGGCCGACTCCCCCGCCTCGACCGCCGGCCTGAAGCCGGGCGACATCCTGACCACCATCGACGGGCGCTGGACGACCTCGATCGCCGACGCCTACGCGGCCGCCTCGGGCGTCGCCGTGGGCAAGGAGACCTCGATCAACGTCCTCCGCAACGGCCAGGAATTGACCCTCACGATTCGGCCCAGCGACGGGTTCTGACCCTCCGTATCCCGAGCTCATTCGATCGGCGTCGGCTGCCCTTCTTCTGAGGGCCGTCGACGCCGATTTGCTTGTTGCGTGACCTTTTGCTCCCCCGGGGGCAGCGCACTCGCCGCTCATTTCTCGAGGAATTTCGAATTTACAGTAACTTGATCGGGTTCGTGATTATTCCGCTTGACCGGGGCGGGGGTCCTGGGAATAATGTGTGGACTTCGCGTCATTCCGTGAAAAGTCATGGATGCGACAAGGCTTTCGTCATTCGATGTCCCGCCTTGCCTGGTCGTCGAGGATCGAATCCCGCGACCGGGGCCCTCTGAATTGTTCATGTGCTGCTGACTCGTGATCGAGAGGCACGATGAATCCCCCCTCCGCGCGCTGACCGGTCGATCCGGAGGCATGCGGCTCGTCGGAGTCTGGCAATCATGGCCATGCCCAACGCCCAAGGCCGGCTCGCGCCGGTCCACGCCCTCGTACGTCCTCGTTTCCTGCCGGCACTCCGCAACGACGGAGGCCGCGCCTCGGATTCTTGCCATCGAGGCTTGCTCC
Organism: Singulisphaera chitinilytica; assembly: GCF_049331405.1. Lineage (NCBI taxonomy): Bacteria > Pseudomonadati > Planctomycetota > Planctomycetia > Isosphaerales > Isosphaeraceae > Singulisphaera > Singulisphaera chitinilytica. Next base: position 188,429 of record NZ_CP186274.1, on the reverse strand, counting down.
GGAGACGCCCGGGATTCACGCTGATCGAGTTGCTCGTCGTCATCGCGATCATCGCCGTGTTGATCGCCCTGCTCTTGCCCGCGGTGCAGGCGGCCCGCGAGGCCGCCAGGCGCGTGAAGTGCATCAACAACCTCAAGCAGATCGGCCTGGGGCTGCACAATTACGTCCAGAGTAATGAGAGCTTCCCGCCGGGCGCCCTGGCCTACTTCCTCAACGGCAACACGAACTCGCCGACCTTCTACAACAACCACGGCCCGAGCGCCCATGCTCGTATGCTCAACTACGTGGAGCAACAGGCCCTCTTCAACGCGCTGAACTTCTCGGTCAGCATCTTCAACGACGAGGTCGGCGACGCGATGAACATCACCGTCACCAGGACGGTGATCGACACGTTCCTCTGCCCGTCGAGCACCGCGCCGAGCTGGAACATCCAGGGGACCGACGCCGTCCTGCTGAACACCAAGGCGACGGGGAACAGCTACTTCGCCTCGGTCGGCTCGAGCCTGGAATTCGCCGCGCAGCAGACGGGCGGGCCGCCCAACGGCCCCTTCCCCTACATCGGCACCAAGGGGCACGCGACGCAGATCGCCGAGGTGACGGACGGCCTGAGCAACACGATCGCTTACGGCGAGTGGAAGATCGGCTCCGGGTCGCTTGGCACCGTCTCGATCCAGGACGTCATCTTCGTCGGCTCGTTCCCCGCCGGGACGGCCCGCAACAACGGCACGCTGAACTTCCCCCACCCCGCCCTCGTCGCGAGCTTCCCGGCATGGCTGGAGCAGTGCTCCCAGACCTGGCGATCGGGCGGCGGCCGCCAGGGGAAGACGCCGACCCTCGGCGAGGCCTGGGCCTTCGGCCTGATGGGTTACTCGCAGGGGAACGTCACCCTGCCCCCCAACGCCCCTTACCCCAACTGCAATACGAACGGCGGTGGGACGATCCAGAGCGTCGGCGTCTTCGGCCTGAGCAGCTTCCACCCGGGCGGTGCCAATATCCTCCTGCTCGACGGCTCGGTGAAGTTCCTCAAGGACAGCGTCAACAAGCAGACACTCTGGGCCCTCGGCTCGATGAAGCAGGGTGAGGTCATCTCGTCCGACTCATTCTGACGCCATCCCGACCGAATCCCTACCACGGCGGTAGGAATACCCCTCCGAGGGACTTCGCCCGGCACGCCCATCGGCGTGAGTGCCCGGCGAAGTCCCATGGTTTTAAGCCGACATCGTAAGGCCTCTGGTCGAGGCCTTTTCGGCTTTCTCGGCTCCTCGGCGTGCGACCGCTCCTCGCCGGGGAGGTCCGCCGCATTCCTGGCCCCGCCATGAATTGAGTTCAGTAACCTGATCGTAAATATCGACAATATACTTGACCGATTTAGTGCGGCTGCCAATAATGGGCCTGAACCACTCAGACCTTTGAAGATGAGCAAACGTCGGAGCGGATGAACGCCCTCGGGATTCGTCGGCCGGTGCCAACGCTCGCTAGACAGAGAGAGATGTGAAACCATGTCGAGCAAGACGTTTTCATCCCAGGACGACGAGCGGGCGGTCGCCGCGTCGCCCGCCACTCCCGCCGCCCGCGACTTCGAGCTGGAGCAGATCCGGCAGGCCATCAAGGGGATCCGGCACGGCGAAGTGCACGTGACGATCCGGGATGGCGTGGTCATCCAGATCGAGCGGATCGAGAAGCATCGGCTTCGCTGAGTGAATGCCTCCTAGGGTTTCCCCCCACTCCCCCCCACCATAGGAGTGCCCGTGAATATGTTGCCGACTCGACCACGAGAGGCACCTGAGACTCTTCTCGCTGCCGCGTGACTGACCGGAGAAACCGGAGGCACGCGGCCTCGTCGGAGTATCGCATGGCCACGCCTACAATTCCGGGCCGGCTCTCGCCGGTTCGCGCCCCTCGCCCCCGGGGCCGTTCGGGTTTCACGCTGATCGAACTGCTGGTGGTGATCGCGATCATCGCGGTCCTGATCGCCCTGCTCTTGCCCGCCGTGCAGGCGGCACGCGAGGCGGCCAGGCGCATCCAGTGCACCAACAACCTGAAGCAGATCGGCCTGGGCCTGCACAACTACTACCAGACCAACGACTGCTTCCCGCCGGGCGCCCTGGCCTTCTTCCTCAACGGCAACCCCAACTCGACCCTGTACAACAACCACGGGGCGAGCGCCCATGCTCGTATTCTCAATTACATCGAACAGCAATCGTTGTATAACGCGATCAACTTCTCGGTCAGCATCTTCAATGATCCCGTCGGCGACGCGATGAACATTACCGTTACCTCGACGGTACTCAACACGTTCCTTTGCCCGTCGAGCACCGCGCCGAGCTGGAACATCCAGGGGATCAACGATGCGATTCTGCAGGGCACCAAGGCGACGGGGAACAGCTACTTCGCCTCGGTCGGCTCGAGCCTCGAGTTCGCCGCCCAGCAGTTGAACGGCCCACCCAACGGCCCCTTCCCCTACATCGGCACCAAGGGGCACGTGACGAGGATTGCCGAGGTGACCGACGGCCTGAGCAACACACTCGGCTTTGGCGAGTGGAAGATCGGCAGCGGTTCCGCGGGCACGTACTCGATCCAGGATGTCATCTTCACCGGCTCGTTCCCCAGCGGCACCGCGAGGAACAACGGCACGCTGAACCTGCCGAATGGCACGCTGGCCACGAGCCTCCAGCCCTGGCTCGAGCAGTGCTCGCAGACCTGGCGATCGGGCGGCGGCCGCCAGGGGAAGACTCCGACCCTCGGCGAGGCCTGGGCCTTCGGCCTGATCGGCTATACTCAGGGGAATGTGGTGTTGCCCCCGAACGCCAAGTATCCCAACTGCAACACCGCCTCCAGCGGGATCGAGAACCCCGGCGTCTTCGGCCTGAGCAGCTTCCACCCGGGCGGGGCCAATATCCTGCTGCTCGACGGCTCGGTGAAGTTCCTCAAGGACAGCACCAGCAACCAGACCATCTGGGCGCTCGGCTCGATCAAGCAGGGCGAGATCCTTTCGTCGGACTCGTACTGAGCCCGGTCGGACGGTTGACGTCGCAAAGGTTGCCGCGGGCCTCTCGCATCGAGGGCCCCGCGGCTTTCTTCGTCTCCCTGCCGGGCTATTCTGCGGGCGAGGCGTTGGGGGGAAGCCCGCCGTCCCAGAGCAGGACCGAGCGGTCGGCGCTGGCGGAGACGATCGAGTCGCCGTTGGGGCTGAAGGCGATCCCCCAGACGCGGTCGCTGTGGCCCCGGAGGCAGAGGATCTCGCGGCCGGTGAGGATGTCCCAGAGCTTGACGTTGCCGTCCCAGCCGGAGGTGGCGAGCCGCCGGCCGTCGGGGCTGAACGTTACGCGTTCGAAAGGGGCCGCGCCGTCCCTGAAGGTGAGGGTCTCGCGTCCGCTGGGGATGTCCCAGACCCTGATGACGCCGATGCCGGCCGAGTTGCTCGTCGTGGCGATCCGCCAGCCGTCGGGGCTGAACGCCACGCTGAGGACCGGGCCGGACTTGCCGTGGAAGGTCTGGATCTGCCGGCCGGAGAGGTATTCCCAGACCTCGGCCTGCCCCGACGTCCCGCCCACGGCGACCCAGAGGCCATCGGGGCTGAACGAGAGCCGGGTGATCCAGCCTGCGCCCGTCTCGATGGCGCCGGCGGGGCGACCCGAGTTCGCCTGCCAGACGCGGAGCGTCCCGTCCCAGCTCCCCGAGACGATCCAGGCGTCGTCGGGGCTGAACGCCGCGCAGCGGACATTATCCGTATGCCCGCGGAGGACGTGGATCCGCTCGCCGGTTGTCACGTCCCAGACGATCGCCGAGCGGTCGGCGCTGGCGGAGACGAGCCGGTCGCCGGCCTTGTTGAAGGCGACGCTATAGACGCGGGCCTTGTGCCCCTCGAGCGTCTGCTTGAGCCTGGCGGTGGCGACGTCCCAGACCCTCACGGTGAGGTCGAATCCGGCCGTGGCGAGGGTCTTGCCATCCGGGCTAATCGCCGCGTCCCAGACCTCCCCCGTGTGGCCGAAGAAGGCGGTCGGCGTGGCGGGGGGCAGCTTCTTCAGGTAGCGCCATTCCCAGCCTCGGAGGTCGGTCGGGCACTCGTCGAGGATCTGCTCGGCCCGGCTGATCCGCCCCGCCCGACGCTCGGCCTCGGCCAGCTCGATCCGGCGGTAGTACGACGCCTGACGCTCGCGCTGGAGGTCGTAGTCGCGCAGCTCGAGCGCGACGGTCTTGTTCTCGAGGGCCTTCTCGGTCCGCTTCTGCTGCTCGGCGAGCTGGGCGTTCGTGCGGGCGAGCTCCTCCCTGACCCGGCGCTCGCTGTTGAGCGCCTGGCGGATCATGACGTTGGTGATCGCCAGCACGACGATCAGCAACACCGTCGAGATCGCGCTGAACACCGCCAGGCCGGCCGTCAAGGGTCGGCGCCTGGCCCACTTGAACCAACGCTCGACGCTGCCGATCGGCCGCGCGAGGACCGGCTCGCCGGCGATGAAGCGTCGGAGGTCGGCCGCCAGGGCCTCGGCGCTGGCGTAGCGCCTGGCCGGCTCCTTCTGGAGGCATTTCAGGGCGATCGTCTCGATGTCCATCGGCAGGCCGGGCTGGATCCGGGAGAAGGACGCCGGCTCGGTCGTCTTCACCAGCTCCAGGGTCTCCAGCACGGTCGCCGCGCGGAAGGGGGGGCAGCCCGTCAGCAACTCATAGAGGATTGCCCCGAGTGCGTAGACGTCGGTGGCGGGGCCGACCTCCTGCGCGTTGCCGCCCGTCTGCTCCGGGGCCATGTAGCTGGGGGAGCCGATGATCGAGTCGGTCCGGGTCAGCCCCTCGTCGGTCCCCAGGCTCTTGGCGAGGCCGAAGTCGGTCAGCTTGGGCGTGGCGTCGGTCGTGAGCAGGATGTTGGCCGGCTTCAGGTCGCGGTGGATGATCCGGCGCCGGTGGGCGTGATGCACGGCCAGGGCCAATGACTCCACCAGGCGGGCCGCCTCCTTCGGGCGCCAGGGGGTGCCGTCGAGCCGGTCGGCCAGGCTCCCCCCCTCGACGAACTCCATCTCGAGGTAAGGGTGCCCCTTGTAGTCGCCGATCCGGAAGATCTGCACGACCTGGGGATGCTGCAAGCGTGCGACGGCCTCGGCCTCGGCGTAGAAGCGTGCGGCGGCCTCGGCCCCGGCGAATTCGCCGGCCAGGATCATCTTCAAGGCGACGAGCCGGCTGAGCCGCTCGGGCCTCGCCTTGTAGACGACCCCCATGCCCCCCCGCCCGAGTTCCTCCAGCAGCGTGTACCCGGGGATCGTCGGCAGGCTCCCGGGCTGGTCGTCCGGCGAGCCTTGGTTGTCTCCGCCCGCCGAGCCCTCGATCGCGTCGAAGGCCGCGGCGATCGCCTTCTCCGAGCGGGAGAAGCGATCTTGGTACTCCTCGCGGTTGGGTTGCTCGCCCGCGCGTTGGCGGTAGGCCAGTTCGAGGACGAGGAGCTCCCGCAGGAGCGCGGCGTATCCCGGCGATCCGGGGGGGCCGAGGTGATCCTCAAGTAAAGGCCGGAGCCCATCGCCCCAGGCGGCCTCGAAGCGGTCGCAGGCGGATTCGAGGGATCGGATCGCCGAGGGGGTGGCGGGATCCTGGATGGCCGATTCCGTCGGGCTCATGAGATGCCCCCCTCGGTCCAGATCCGGCGGATCGACCGGAGCTTGCGCTCGACCGTCTGCTCGATGCAGCCGAGCCGCTCGGCGATCTGCCGGTTCGTGTAGCCTTCCATCTTCGCGAGCGCCACGCGTCGCAGGGAGTCTTCGCCCAGGAGGTCGAGCAATTTGCGGAATTCGTCGACGACCTGCGCGGCGAACTCGGGGGTGGGGCCGGGGTCGAGGACGCCGGCGGCGTTCCCTTCCACCTCCGAGAGGTTGAGGACCTTGCCCTCCCCTCGCGATTGGCGGCCTTCGCGCCTCATCAGGTCGATCGCCTTACGCTCGGTGATCAGGACGAGGATCTGCCAGAGGTCGTCGCGGTCCGAGAGGCGGGTGAACTGCCCCCCCTCGGCCCTCCGGTAGAAGCTGTCGAAGGCGCTGAGGGCGACGTCCTCCTCGTCGGCCGCCCTGCGAGCGACCCCGCCGATCCTGGCCCGGGCTAGCGCGACGAGTCTCTGGACGTAGGCGTCCCAGAGCTTCTCGGCCGCTGCGCGGTCCCCCCGTTTGAGCATGTCGATGCAGCGGGTGATCGATCGCGACGTGGACATCACCTGAGATGCGGCTCCGGCCGTTCATGTGCTGCGGGAACGCGCATGCATTCTAAGAATTCGCACCGCATCTCGTAAAGCCGTGCTGCGCTAGCGGCTCGGTCTTTTCACGTGGCCGCCGCCGCGCGTCTTGGGAACTTTTCCGGAAATCGCGCGCTGGGTTCGTCGGGCCGTTGGCGAGTTCCTTCATGGGTGGAGCGTTTCGAGGACGAATGCCTCGCCCCCCTCATCTGGCCGGAAGTCCAAGCCCCCCAATTCATTCGGTGCCGGCCATCCTTCGCGGTTCCAGGGAGATTGACCCGATGCGCCTCCTGCCCAGCGTCGCGACGCCGGGGCGAGATGACCAGGATGATCCGAAGGCGCGGCTCGCCGATCGCAAGCCCGTTTTCCGCCTGCTCCCCTCGCCCGAGCTCTGCCTGGTGGCGGTCCTGATCGTCGGCATCGCCGCGGTCGCGACCCTGACGGCCGACTCCAGGCCCAAGCCGCAAGGGGAGCGGAAGGAGCTCGCCATCCATTCCGGGAGGATCGAGGGCCTCGCCTTCTCCTCCGACGGTCGCACGGCGGCCTCGGCGAGCCGGGACGGCACGGTCAGGATCTGGGACGTGAAGTCGCGCCGGGAACAGGGGGTCGTCGTGAAGGGGCAGGCCGGATTCACGTCCGTCGCGTTCGCCCCCGACGGCCACGTGCTGGCCAGCGGCGGGCTCGACGGCATGCTCACGGTCCGCGACACCAAGACGATGAAGGTCCGGATGTCCGTTCGCGTCTGCATCGGTGGGATCCGCTCCGTTACGTTCTCGAGCGATGGATCTTACGTTGCTACCGGGAGCGACGACTGCGTCGTACGCGTCTGGGACTTCGCCACCGGCCGGGTCGTGCAGGAGTTGCGAGGGCACACCGAGACGGTGGACGGCCTCGCCTTCGCCCCGTCCGGCAATGTCCTGGGCTCGGTCAGCCTCGACGGCCGCGCGATCCTCTGGGACGTGGTTACGGGCAAGGTGCAGGACGAGTTCCAGGCCGGAGCCGGGCCGCTCTGGTCGATCGCCTTCGCGCCTAACGGCCGATCCCTGGCGGTCGGCGGCACCCGAGGGATCGCGCACCACGACCTGACCACTGGCCAGACCCGCGCCTGGCAGAGTGGCCAGGGCGCCGTGACCTCGGTCCAGTACCTCCCCGATGGAGTGACGTTGGCCTCGTCGAACCTGAACGGGGCCCTGGCCCTCTGGGACGTCTCGCATGAGACGATCGACGTTTGTTGCCGCCTCGAAGGGCAGCATAGCCGGGTGAAGTCGATGGGGATTTCGCCCGATGGCACGACGCTCGTGACCGGGGCCGACGACGCCGTCCTGAGGTTCTGGGACCTCCCCCGCCAGCCCCGCCGGCCGCAGCAGCCTCGCGAGACGATCGCCTACCTCGGCAAGGATTGAGCCTCGCGATCCGTGGAGTTGATAGGAAGGCGATGACTGCGTAAAGCGGCTGCCGCCCGGGATGAGCGGGCGGCAGCCGTTGACGAGCCCACCTCTTTCTTGAGGACCGCCGCACGGGGACCATCGGACGGGGACCGAGGCGGGCGTGCCGTCAGACTCGCCGGGTTCGAAGGCAGCCGGGCGGGGCCAAGGCCGCGGCAGCGAGGGCGACCTGGCTGATCAAGCCGACACTCATCGGGGCGTAGTTGCCCGGCATCCCGTGCAGTTGCCGCTCGACGGCCGAGGCCCCGAGCCATCCCAGGACGATCGCGACGTTGCCCGCGACGCCCAGGAGCATGATCGTCACGATCCGGCTCGACTCCTGGCCTCGCCAGCAGCCGACGAGCATCGCCACGTTCCAGGCGAGGATGGCGATGCCGCCGACCTCCCGGGTGTCGAGGCCGAAAAGGGCCCAGCCGGTCTTCTCATGCGGGCAGAAGAGGAAGCCGAAGACGACGCCGGCGCCCAGCAACGTGACGGCCGTCGCCGAGATGTTCAGGGCCGCCCGCTTGGCCGCCCGGGTCTGCCCCGGGGTCAGGTCGCGGAAGGGCCTCGAGAGGAAGTGGCACGTCTACCCGATGGTCGCGGCGGGCCTGGCGATCATTTATATCTTGCCTCGTTTCACCAAGGCGGTCCCCTCCGCGCTCGTCTGCATCATCGCCCTGACGATCGTGGCCATGCTGAGCGGGATGCCGCTCCGGACGGTCGGCGACATGGGTGCCCTGCCCACCGAGTTCCCGGCCTTCCTGCTGCCGAAGGTCCCCCTGACCTTCGAGACGCTCAGGATCATCTTCCCCTACTCGTGCACGCTGGCCGTGGTCGGCCTGCTCGAGTCGATGATGACGGCGACGATCGTGGATGACATGATCGACACGTATAGCGACAAGAATCGCGAATGCACCGGCCAGGGGATCGGCAACGTCGTCGCCGGCTGCTTCGGCGGCATGGCGGGATGCGCGATGATCGGCCAGTCGGTCATCAATGTGAAGTCGGGGGGCCGCGGCCGGCTCTCGACCTTCTTCGCGGGGATTTTCCTGCTCTTCCTGATCCTGGTCTGTACTTTCCGCGACTTGAAGTATGCGTAGGGTTGAGATGTGGCGAGTAGACGGGGGCCGGCCCGGGCGGGACGATGGCGGTTACCACACTGCCTGACACCCCGAGCGGAGCCGGCCCCCATGACATCCTCGCATCCGACGCCCGCCCCTTGCCAGTGGTTCGCATGGCTCGCCGACGTCCTCGATCGCCGGACCGCACCGAGGCTCGCGCTCCTGCTCCTCGGCGCCGTCCTCGCCCGCGGCCGACGCACCGTCACCGCCTGGATCCGCGCCGCCGGCCTCGGCGACGAGTTCCGCTCCTGCTACACCGCCGCGGCCGCCGCCGGCAAGGAGGCCGATCGCATCGCCGCACGCCTGCTCATCGCGGCGGTCAGGCCGCTGCTCCGGGGGTCCACCCGGCTGGTCCTCGCCCTGGATGACACCCCGACGAAGCGGCACGGCCCGCACGTCCAGGGGGCCGGCGTCCATCACAACCCCACCCCCGGCCCGGCCGGCTCCCCCTACGTCTACGGCCACGTCTTCGTCGTACTCGGGCTCCTGGCGACGCACCCGGCCAGGGGCGTCGTGGCCCTGCCCCTGCTGTCCCGACTCTACGTCCGCAAGGCGGACCTGCCGGCCATCGACCCCCGGCACCGGCCCGAGTTCCGCACCAAGCTGCAGATGGCCGTCGAGCTGCTCCGATGGGCCCAGTCCTGGCTCGACCTGCTGGGCCTGCCGATCTGGGTGGTTGCCGACGGAGCCTATGCCAAGAGGGGTTCCTCAAGCCGGCGAAGTCCCTGGGTATGACGGTCGTGAGCCGGCTCCGCAGGGATGCGGCCCTGCGGACCCTGCCCGGGCCGAAGCCGCCGGGCCGACGCGGCCCGGCCCCGACCTACGGCCCGGATGCGATCGACCTGGCCAAGCGGGCCGGCCAGCGTCGTGGCTGGTCCACCGGCACGTTCGAGCTCTACGGGGAAGATGTGGTCAAGCGCTACAAGACGTTCACGGCGACCTGGAGGCCGGCCGGGGGCGCGATCCGGGTGGTCCTGGTGGACGAGCCGAAGGGATGGAGGGCGTACTTCTGCACCGACACGCGGGCGAGCGTGGCGGAGATCCTGGGGATGGTGGCCGATCGCTTCAGCCTGGAGATCGCCTTCCGCGACTGCAAGCAGGTCGTCGGGGCCGGGCAACAGCAGGTGCGGTTGATCCGTGCGAACGTCGGGTCGTTCCACATCTGCCTGTGGACGTTCACCCTGACCGAGGCGTGGGCGTGGTCGAGGGAGGATGGGGAGTTGGTAGACCGCTCGGCCTCGCCGTGGGACAGCCCGTCGCGTCGCCCGAGCCACGCGGATAAGCGCCGGGCGTGGCGTCATGCGCTGCTGGGCGAGGAAATCCGCGCGGTTCTACGCCCGGGGGCCACCGAGGAGGAGATTCAGGCCGTCGCTGCCAGGCTGCTCAGCCTGGCAGCATGACATATACATTCTCACGGAAAGTACAGCCTGGTGCTGAGCCGCTGGGTGCGGCAGATCCCGATGGCGGCGCTGGTGGCCGTGATGACGATGGTCTCGATCGGCACGTTCAACTGGGCGTCGCTCAAGAGCCTGATCGTCTACCCGAAGAGCTCGAGCGTCGTCATGGTCTCGACGGTCGTCGTGGTCGTGGCCATCCACGACCTGTCCAAGGGCGTGCTGGTGGGCGTTTTATTGAGCACCCTCCTCTTCGCCATGAAGGTCGAGCGGATCGTCCAGGTCCGGTCCGAATCCGTCGACGGCGGGCGCAAGCGGATCTATCACGTCTACGGGCAACTCTTCTTCGTGTCCTCGCACGCGTTCATCCGGGGCTTCGACTTCAACGAGCAAGTGGAGCGCGTCGAGATCGAGTTCACCCACGCCCACTTCTGGGATATCTCGGCCATCTCCGCCTTGGACAAAGTGGTATTGAAGTTCCGCCGCAAGGGCATCGAAGTCGACCTGATCGGACTCAACGAGGCCAGCTCGACGATGATCGACCGCCTCGGCGAGCACGACAAGCCCGGCTCCCTGGAACTGACCGCCGGCCATTGATCCTTCTTGATCGTGCCGATAGGCCCAGGCTCCCCTCGATTCAGCGCGAGGGAACCTGGGCCTCGACCAGGGCGTCGACCGCGGCGAGGATCGCGGTGGCGGTCTCGGGCGAGGAGAAGGTGCCCGCACTGGCATAAACGCCGTCGATTATGATGACGAGCTGATCGGCCAGGGCCTCGGGCCTTGGTGCGCCGAGCTCGTTGGCGATGCGCGTGAGGTGGGCTTTCAACTCGCGGTGATGCACGAGGGCCGCCTCGCGGGCGGGGTGGCCGGGGGTGGGAAACTCGGTCGCGGTGTTGACGAACGGGCAGCCGCGGAAGCCGGGGGCGTTCACCTTCACCAGGAGGGCCGCAAAGAGGCCGCGGATCTGCTCGCGAGGGGAGCCCTCCAGCGGCTTCATCACGCTGTCCCACCATTGCCAGAATCTTTCGGTACGCACCTTCAAATAGGCGACGATCAACTCGTCCTTCGAGGGGAAGTTGCGGTAGAGGCTCATCTTGGCCACGCCGGAACGCGCGATGATCGTGTCGACCCCCACGGCGCGGATCCCCTCGCGGTAGAAGAGCTCCTCGGCTACTTCGAGCACCCGATCCTTCGCCGACTTCTCCGACTTCTCGCCCGGCATCCGAACCCCACCCCCGTTCTCGGAATCCATCTCGGATATTCGACAGCCGTGCCGACATGTCGTTCCGCGACAGAATGCCTTGGCGGATTGACATGAGACAGAACCGTCCGTAACATTCTGGCCGACCGGGAGCCGAAGATCAAGGGGCCGGGCAACGATCGAGGGAGAGGCTGCATGTCGGATTCGCCGAGACGAGAGGGCCGGTTGCACTATGCCTGGGTCGTCGCCGGGCTCACGTTCCTGACCTTGCTGGCGACGGCCGGGGTCAGGGCCACGCCGGGGGTCATGATGGTTCCCTGGGAGAAGGAATATGGCTGGAACCGGGCGACGATCTCGCTGGCCATCTCGATCAACCTCATCCTCTACGGCCTGATCGGCCCGTTCGCCGCCGCGTTGATGGATCGGGTGGGGATTCGGCGGACGATGATCGGATCTTTGGTGACGGTCGGCCTGGGCGTGGCGCTCTCGACCCGGATGACGGCCTCGTGGCAGCTCATCCTGCTCTGGGGCGTGGTCGTCGGCGCGGGGACGGGCATGACGGCGCTCGTGCTGGGGGCGACCGTGGTGAACCGCTGGTTCGTCGAGCGGCGAGGCCTCGTGCTCGGCGTCCTGACCGCGAGCACGGCCACGGGGCAGATGGTCTTCCTGCCGGCGCTCGCCGCGATCGTCACGTCCTACAAGTGGAGGCCCGCGGCCCTGGTGGTGGCCGGGGCGGCCCTGATGATCACGCCGCTCGTGGCCTTCCTGATGCGGGATCGACCGTCAGACGTCGGCCTGCTCCCCTTCGGGGCCGACGAGGGCGACGAATCGGCCAAAGGGGTGGCCTCGGCCCCGGCGGTCGACCCGTTCGCGGCCGCGATTGGGGCCCTCCGGGACGGCCTGCGATCGCGAGACTTCTGGCTCCTGGCCGGCAGCTTCTTCGTCTGCGGCCTGAGCACCAACGGCCTGATCGGCACCCACCTGATCTCGGCCTGCCTCGACGCCGGGATCCCCGAGATCCGCGCGGCGGGCTTGCTGGCCGCGATGGGGCTGTTCGACCTGGTGGGGACGACCGCCTCGGGCTGGCTCTCCGACCGGTACGACAACCGGGCCCTGCTCTGCTGGTATTATGCCCTGAGGGGCCTGGCCCTGATCTATCTCCCGTTCGGCCTGGTCGATTCCTCGTGGGGGCTCTCGGTGTTCGCCCTCTTCTACGGGCTCGACTGGATCGCCACGGTCCCGCCGACGGTCCGCCTGACGGCCGACGCCTTCGGCAAGCAGCGGGCCGCGATCGTCTTCGGCTGGATCGTCGCCGCGCACCAGATCGGTGCCGCCGTCGCGACCTTCGGCGCGGGCTCGATCCGGGCGATCGTCGGCGACTACCGCCCGGCCTTCCTCACCGCGGGGGCCTTCTGCCTGGCCACGGCCGCTCTCGTCTTGCAAATCTCCGGGCCGAAGCGCAAAACCGAAAGATCGCCGACGGTCGGAGGTGAAGATATCCAACTCGATCCGGCGCTCGCAGAAGGGGCCGGTCTCCCTTTAAGCTAAGCGGCTGAGCTTGGGCCTCGGGCGGATCCATCGGGGGAGTCAGAATCCTCATGAGGAATTCCATCTCCGCGCTCCTGCTCGTCGGGGCGGGCATTGCGCTCTCGGCCGCGATCGCCTCGCGATGGCAGGTCGGCCATCCCGTCACCCCCAGGATGGAATCCGAGGCCGAGGCCGTCGCCGGGCGCGTCACGGGTTCGCTGCTCGCCGAGGGCTCCGATGGCCGGACGTATCGCCTGGGCGAGTCGTCGGGCGGGCGTCCCCGCGTCCTGGTCTTCATCAAGGGGGACTGCCCTTGCAGCGAGGCCGCCGACCCTTGCTTCGCCAGGCTCTACTCGGGCTACCGCGACCGGGCCGAGATCCTCGGCGTCATCGATGGGGGCCTCGAAGAGGCCAAAGGCTGGGCCGATCGCCACGGGACTCCTTATCCCATCCTGGCCGACCCCGACAAGAAGCTCATCCGGGCCCTGGGGGCGGAGAGCTCGGTCTATACGGCCCTGATCGACGGTCAGGGTACCGTCGAGCATCTCTGGCCGGGTTACTCGTCCTCGATGTTACAGGAACTCGGCCGGCGTCTGGCCAAGCTCACCGACACCGCCGCGGCGAAGCTCGATTTCGGGGATGCTCCCGAGGAGCTCACCACGGGTTGCTCATTTTGAGCCGGGGAGCATGATCTCATCGACGGATCTGAGATCATACTATGCGACACGGACATCGAGGGAGATGTGAGGTTTCGATCGCTGCGAGATGTTGGTTGCATCCTGCCGGGGTGACCTCAGCCCCGATTAGCTGGCCTTCCGCTTCTGGCGGACGAGGCCGACCATGCCGAGGGCACCGATGGCGGTCAGGATGATCGAGGAGGGTTCGGGGACGGCGGTGATGCCACCGTTGATCGGGGCGCCGCTGTAGGGCGGGTCGACGGCGGCGGCGCGGACGGACCAGTTGTCGGACTCGAAGCCGGAGCCCGTGTTCAGGTTGGTGAAGACGACCTGGTCGAAGGTGGTCCCGTTGGTGCCGAAGACGTTCAGGTACGCGTACTTCTCGCCGCTATTGCCGCTCATGTTGGGGTTGCCATAGTAGGTCGAGTCGAGCGAGCCCAGGGCCGACGTCGGGTCGAAGGAGCCGACTTCCACGCCGTTGGAGAGGAACTGGATCTTGTTCATGGCGTCGGCGGCCGACCACCAGAAGCCGAAGTATGACTGGGGCGAGAGCAGCGTCAGGGTCGCCGAGGTCGTCGCGCTCTCGGCTCCGATCGCCGCATACTTCCCGGTCCCGCCGGCACCGCCGTAGACGTCGGCCGTGTGGATGTTGAGCCCGGGCGAGGTGATCGTGCCGATCGAGGTCGACAGCGAGGTGTAGTTGCCGGGCGTCAGGCTGTTGAACGTCAGCGTGGTCGTGTTGGAAATCTTCGTCGCCTGGACTCCGGCGTCCTCGGCGGTGAGGAGCAGGCCCGCGTTGGCCGGGGCGGTCGGGGCGACTTCGGCGAGGATCACGAGGGCGGCGATCAGCAGCGTCCGGTTCAAATTCCACTCTCCTGAGTTCTTGATTCGCCCCTTCGATCCGCCCGGCTTCAGGTCCTCGAGAACGCTCATAGTCCTCGCCAGGATCAGGCCGATTCCCAAGCCACGTTGGGCCCGCACGCAGAATGGACGGCCGCTGTCCACGGCCTCCGACGAAGGATGCGTGCGTCGATTCGAGGAGTCTTGTTTCTTCCGACCGCTTCGCCACTCCGTCGTGACGATCGCAAGTCAGATCGAACGGGTAGAGATTAGTCTCGGACGCTTTCTAACGCGAGGTGACTTGGACAATCGGCCTCTCGTGTTGCTTTTTCCAATCAACTCACCCATTTCCGAGACGTGACGCTCCAGAATAGGGCGTCCCCGATCGATGAACTCCCCGCTTCTCGCGGCTTCTCCCTCCAGAACGCCAATCCATCTTCTTGGAAAGCCGCTATTTCGTCGGGCTCTACGATTTTTTTAGGCCTGTCCATCGTGTTTTCGAAAGCAAGTTCGTCGCAGCCCATTCGACGATCCTGCCGATGTCCAGGGTTTCTCCGAGGCAACAATCCACCAGGGGGACCGATACGAGGATCCGGCACGCGACCCCGGCCAGGGCCGCGGGGATCATCATGGATGGGAGCCGGGACTCCGGTCCCGGCACGTGAATCCCCCCTCGTCGGGTCCTGGCTGGCCCAAGGCCATGAGGATCGATCCGGAAAGCAGCGTGACGGTTGCCTGCCGGAAGGTGGCGTGACGGTTGCCTGGATGATTAGCCTTGAGCAGATCTCAATAATAGCGTAAGAGACACATAAGGCGTTCAGCAGGGCATTTGCAGGTTCCCTCGACATCGATCGCCGGTCGCGCCGACCTGGTCGATTTTCGAAGGCGCTTGCGCCCGCGTCATGCACGGAAGCAACCTCATTCCGAGCGAACCTTTCGCCAATGGGAAGCGGCGAATGTCCATGAAGGTCACGAGTGCATCCAGGGCGGGATCGGGCGTGGGCGATCCGCCGAGCCGCCAAGCCTCGCCGCACGAGTCGCAGTCGGGCTTCGCACCCCCTGCCCCCGAGTCGGCGGCGGCCCATGCCGATCAACTCTACCGCCACGCGAACCTGCTCGTCTCGCAGGGGCGTCTCGACGAGGCGGTCGAGGGTTATCAGCAGGCCTGCCGCCTCCGCCCCGATTTCGTCGAGGCCCTGAACGCGATGGCCCTGACGTTCGGCCTGCTCGGCAAGCACGAGGAGAGCCTGGCCACACTGAATAAGGCGCTCGAGATCCGGCACGACGATTTCGGGACGCTGGTTAACCGAAGCATCCCCTTGTTATCGCTCAGCCGCTACGATGAGGCGGTGGCGACCCTGGAGCGGGCGCTCGAGATCCGGCCCGATTCCGCCGAGCTTTGCCATAACCTGGGCGTCCTGCTCAAGAACCAGGGCAAGCTGCCAGAGGCCGTGGCGAGCTTCCTCCGGGCCTTGCGGCTCAGGCCGAACTTCACGAAGGCGTACGTCAACCTCGGCCACACCCTGCTGTTGAACAAGCAACCCGAGGGGGCGGCGACCTGCTTCCGCGAGGCCCTGAGGCTCGAGACCGAGAATGCGGAGTCGCACAACGCGCTCGGGTTCGCCCTGGCCTCCGCCGGCCGTTACGCCGAGGCCGTGCCGAGCTACCTCCGCGCCCTCGAACTCAAGCCCGACCTGGACGAGGCGATCTCGAACCTGGGGCATGCGTACGCGCTCACCGGCCGCGTCCCCGAGGCCGTGGCCCAGTTCCAGAGGCTGATCGCGATGAGGCCCGACTATGCCGAGGCGTACAGCGATATGGGGCTCGCCCTCGAGCGGGGCTGGCGTTACGCCGAGGCCGTGGCCTACTACGACCGGGCGCTCGAGATGAAGCCCGACTCCGCGGTCGCCAGGACGAATCGAGGCTTTCTCCTGCTCAAGCTCGGCCGTTACGAGACGGGCTGGGCGGATCACGAGTACCGCTGGCGGATGCCGGACGTGAAGCCGCCCGAGTACCCCCAGCCCTTGTGGAGAGGGGAGCCGCTCGAAGGGCGGACGATCCTGCTCTGCACCGAGCAGGGCTTCGGCGACACCCTCCACTTCATCCGCTACGCCCGCCTGCTCAAGGAGCAGGGCGCCTCGGTGTTCGTGCGATGCAAGGCGACGCTCATCCCATTCCTGGAGCGGCTCGCCATCGTCGACCGGGTCGTCGACGAGGAGGACGACCTGCCCCCGTTCGACACCTATTGCACCCTCATGAGCCTGCCTTACATCCTGGGGACGAATGAGGAGGCATCCATCCCCGTGGACGTCCCCTATCTCCGGGCCGACCCCGAGCGGGTCGAATTCTGGAGGGAGGAACTCGAGGCGTACGGCGGGGGCAAGCGCGAGCTTCGGGTCGGGATCAGCTGGCAAGGGAACCCGGCGTTCCGCTACGACCAGTTTCGCTCGATCCCCCTGAGGCATTTCGCCCCGCTAGGGGGGCTCGAAGGGGTCCGCCTCTTCAGCCTCCAGAGGGAACGCGGATCCGAGCAACTGCCGGAATTCGCCCGGCAGTGCGAGGTCGTCGACCTCGGCGGCCGGGTCGACGAGGCGAACGGCACGTATGTCGATCGCGCGGCGATGATCATGAACCTGGACCTGGTCATTACCTCCGACACCGGCCTGGCGCACCTCGCCGGCGGGCTCGGCGCGCCGACCTGGGTCGCCCTCTCGGCCCTCGCCGACTGGCGCTGGCTCGAGAAGCGCGAGGACTCCCCCTGGTATCCCTCGGCCCGGCTCTTCCGCCGCTCGCGGGCCGGCGGGTGGGGCGCCTTGTTCGAACAGATCGCCGAGGCGCTCCGGCCGATCGCCCTCGACCCCGGACGTCGCAAGGACGCCCTCCGCGACCTTCGCGTCGGCGCGGGCGCCTGAATTCGCCAGGCATCACGTCGAGGAGACCGGGGTCGCGCGGTTCGGCCCCGATCTCCCGCTTCGACGGCTCCGACCTCGATCACTTGCCCGCGGTGGCGCGGTGCTTGATGAGGCCGAGGTAAGCGATCCGGGTGAACATGCCGCCGTTGAAGAAGCCCGTGCCCCAGGTGGCGTCGAGGTCCTTCGTCGGCTTCGCGGCGATGGCCTGCTCCAGGGTCTTGCCGGAGTCGAGCATCGGGGAGAGCCGGTCGTAGAGGGTGACGAGCATCGTCCGGAAGGCCGAGAGGTCCGCCGGCCTGGCCAGCGGGCCGTGCCCCGGGATGATCCTCGTATTCGGCCCGGCGAGCTTCAGGATGCGGTCGGCCGCCGCGATCATGCCGCCGATCCAGCCGCCGCTCGACTCGTCGATGTTGGGATAGAACCCGTTCGAGAAGAGGTCGCCGGTGTGGATGACGTCGTGCTTCTTGAAGTGCGCGATCAGGTCGCCATCGGTGTGCGCCGGGGGGACGGCGGTCAGCACGACGACCTCATCGCCGACGAAGAGCTCCGCATGGTCGCCGGTCAGGCTCGGCAGGGCCTCGGGGGGGGACGCCGGGGATGTCAGCTTGAAGACCTCGGTGTATTGCTCGGTCGAGAGCCGCTTCCGCGTGACGCTCGTCGCGAAGATCTTCGCCCCGGCGTCCGCGAAGGCCTTGTTGCCCCCCGCGTGATCGAAGTGCCAGTGGGTGTTGACCAGGATCGAGACCGGCTTGCCTCCCTCCCGCTTGACGGCCTCGAGCAGCTCCCTGGCCTTGCCGGGGATGCCGGAGTCGACCACGAGCAGGCCCTCCGACCCCTGGAGCACGGCGACGTTGCCGCCGGCCCCCTGGAGCAGGTCGAAGCCCGCGCCGATCTCGGACGAGGTGATGGGGATCTTGGCCATCTCCTCGCCGATCTTGGCGATCAACGGGGCGGGATCGGAGTCGTCGGCCGGCTCGGCCCCCCGGAGCCCGCCCGTGACGAGCAATGCCCCCGTCGCCCCGATTCCCGTGCGCATCAGTTCACGTCGGTTCATGTTCAATCCCTCGTGTCGTGTCGCGTTGATATGGATGACGGGACGCGCGTCGAGACGCGCCGGCGTCGGCCCGAAGGGGGATCGTCAGTCCGAGGGGGGCGGCGCGAGGTTCGTGGCCATCCGCCGGGCCAGCTCCCGCGAGTAGGCCGCGATCGTCTCCCGGCGGAGGCTGAGATAGACGCACTGGGCCGCACGCCTGGATTCGATCAGGCCGGCCTCGTTCAACTCTCTCAGGTGGTGCGAGATGGTGGCCTGGGAGACGGATGCCTCCTGCACGAGCCTCTTGCAAGGCATCTCCCCCGCCTCGGCCGCGATGCGCTCGAGGATGGCCAGTCGCTGCGGGTCGGCCAGGGCCCTCGCCACGCGTTGGAACTCGATCGTCGTCATGACCGCCATCGCCGCCCATTGGTGTTTCGACGCGTGTCAATATAGACAGCCATCGAAACAGGGTCAAGGGGCCGTCCGGCGATTGCGGCCACGACGGCCGGCCCCTGCCCTTTCAGATCAGGCCGACTCGTGGATCGTGTCCGGGCTCTCGAGGGCCCAGCGTGCGATCTCATCCTTGCGGGCGAACCAGATCCCCTCGTGCCCCCGGGCGTACTTGAGGAACTCGCCCAGGGCGCGGACGACGGCCGGCGTGCCGCCGATGCGGTCGTGGGTGCTGATCGACATCATCCTGCGCCTCGATGCCGACTCGAGGTAGAGCTGATCGAACTCGTCCTTGAGCTGCGCGAGGAAGTCGGCCGTGGAGAAGTGCCGGTTCTCGAACAGGAGGATGTCGTTGCAGCGGAGCGTGTACGGCACCACGACGAAGGGCTTGCCGTCGACCGGGACCGTGAACGGCTCGTCCCGGCTCACGTCGTCGATGTGGTAGAGGAAGCCCAACTCCTGGAGGACGGAGAGCGTGTTGACGCTCCGCCTGAGCCAGTTGCAGTTGTAGCCGACGGGGGTCTTGCCCGTCGCCTCCTTCACGGCCGCGACCCCGGCGGCGACGAACGCCTTCTCATCCTGGCGAGAGAGGGAATACTGCGGCTGCCAGGTCATGCCGTGCGCGGCGGCCTCGTGCCCGCGCTCGACGATCTCCCTGGCGAGCCCGGGGTTCTTGCGCACGGCGTCGCCGACCATGTGTGACGTCACCTTGACCTTGTGCCGATCCCATAGGTCGAGCAGGCGCGGGACGCCCTCGCGATAGCCGTACTGGAACCAGGTCTTCGCGGGGAGGTCGGGGATCCCCTTGGGCAAAGGGGACGACGAGAAGGGGCTATCCGCCCCCTCGTCCGGCTCGCCACCCGCTTCGAACTGCATCGAGATCGAGATGGCCATCCTCGCGCCATTGGGCCAGAAGGGGCCCGCGCCCGGCTTCCGCTTCGGGGCCGCCCCCTGATCCCGGGCGGCCATCGCGTTCGTCGCCGTCGCCGCCAGGGTCGTGGCCGAGGCGATACCCCCGAGGAAATCCCTGCGCGTCGTCATCCTCATCCGAAAGCCTCCCTCTGGAATGTCTCGCTGATGTACCTGATCACGAGCACGAACGCGAACGACTCGCTCTCGAGGGGCGTCCGCGCGGGGGGCGACGCGGGTTATCCCGGGGACGTGCGGGGCGATGGGCGATCAGCCCTCCCCCGGCGGCCTTTGATCCAAGTCTAATCCAATGAACGATTCCGAATGTTTCCTGAGGAGGAGTCCGGCCGCTTTCCCGTCGCCCGCCTCCAGTGCGTCGATGATGGCGTCGTGTTTGCGCGCCTCGGCGACGAGGTCGAGGCCGCCGCGGGCGAGGGTCAGGCGGACCCTGGTCTCGAAGGCGAGGGACTCCCAGACCTGGAGCAGCACGCGGTTCCCGGACGCCTCGAGGATCCCGCGATGCAGGTCCAGGTCGTGCCTGGCGTATCCTTCCCGATCCCGCCCCTTCGCGGCCTTGTGCAGGCCGGCCAGCGACCGGCGCAGATCGGAGACGTCGCCCCCGAGCCTGGCCGCGGCGAGTTCGGCCGCCATCTGCTCCAGGGCGGCCCGCACCGCGTAGGCCTCGGCCATCTCCTCGGCGCCGACCTCGCGGACCCGGGTGCCCCGATACGGCACCGACTCCACCAGCCTCGACGATTCAAGCTCCCGGAGCGCCTCGCGGACGGGCGTCTGGCTCGTGTCGAACTCGCGGGCGATCGCCAGCTCGATCAGCCGCTCTCCGGGCTTCAGCCGCCCGTCGATGATCCTCGCCGCCAGCTCGCGGCGGATCCGGTCGCTCATGCAGTTCCGCTCGTTATCCATCGGCATCCGGCCCTCATCTCAGCCGGTCCTCATTATAGATTATCGATAATGCAGAATCAAGGGAGGGCCCTGCTCCCGCATGCGGCGTACAGGCCGGGACGAGCTGCCTTACGTCAAAGCATCAAATATGAATAGGATAGTATATCTAAACATTTAATCGGGTGAGCCGGGCCGGTTGTCCGGCCTCGGTGGCCGGCTACGCGTGCGCGGATCCTCGCGCGAAACGCGCCGTCTAAGTTTATTGGAGATAAATTGAGACAAAACATGCTTTAATCCAGAATTCTCACAAATATTCGAACCGGAAATTCTGCCGATTTGCGGTGATTATGGATTCGCTTTCGAAAGTGGATCTACGGGTCTAAACATTGAATGTGACAAACTTAGACAAGAGTTGAAAATGAAAAACGCCTGCTCGTTCTTGCACATGGCCGCTTTACGGCAATTCGTAATTCGATTAATTCATAAACCTGTACTGACGAGAGCAAGGACGACGCAGCCCGGTGGGGAACAACTGGTCGTCAAAAGAAACTTCGGATTTCATCCAAAGGAGCGCCAGAATGTCCATGTTTTCTTCGAAGTCCCTCATAGCGGCCGCTGTCCTCCTCTTCGCCGGCGCCTCGGCCCAGGCCACCGTGATCCCGGTCGGCAACAGCGACTTCTCCACCGCGTCGAATAACGGCTCGATCGGCGGCGGCCTCCTGAACGGGAACGGCTCGGCCACCATCGGCTCGGGCCCGTGGACCGGGACGTACACCGGTGCCCTCGGCGTGCTCGCCCCGCCGACGCTGACGATCGGCAGCAGCGCGGCGACGATCAGCGGCGTGGCCGGCATCAACGTGCTGGGCCTCGTGAGCAATGGTGGGTACTTCTCGCAGACCCTCGGCACGAACTACGCCGCGAACACCACCTACACCCTGACCGCGGAAGTCACCACCACCAGCCCGCTCAGCGTGTCCCTGATGAATGACAAGAACGTGGGCATCGCCCTGACGTCGAACGGCTCGGACGTGGCCTCGACCTCGACCGGCAACTCACAGTTGATCTCGGTGAACCTCCTGGGAGGCAACACCTACCAGGTCACCCTCAACTACACGACCGGCAACACGGCCCCGACCGGTGCCATCGGGATTCGCCTCTTCGACCAGCCGACCGGCCTGACCACCGCGAACCTGGTCGGCTCGGTCAGCTTCGACAACGTCAGCCTGAACGCCACCGCCGTGCCCGAGCCCGCCTCGCTCGGCCTCCTCGGCATCGGCCTCACGACCTTCGGCTGGGCCCGCCTCCGCGGCCGCCGGGCTGCCAACGCGGCCTGATGTAGTGCGACTGCAAGCTCCCGGATGCGTTGCCTCGCCCGGCTCGAGTGGGGCAACTTTCCTTCGCACTCGTCTTCGTCAGCTTCGCAAGACCCTCCGGCCCCGACCGCCATCCGTCCGGGAAACGAGGGACGAGAGCAGGTCTCTTCGCCTGCCCTCGGGCTAAAGGGGCAACCCCGACCGTGGATTGATCTAACCCCACGAGTCGCAGCAGATCTTCGAAGCTGACGAAAGACGAGGTCATGCGACCGACCCGGCCGGGATGGCGACGAAGGCAACAGGGATGACCAAGACGCCGCCGGCAGGAACCTCGAACTCGCCCCTCACCTCGACCACGACCTGAAGCCTCCCCCCTCACTTCTCCTCCCGCTGACTCCTCCTTGACCGCGAAACCCACGATGTCTCCCTTGGCCAGCCCTTCTCAAAGTGGGTTGGCCTTCACGCGTTTGGGGCGGCGTGCTATGGAGACGCTGGCGAAATGGATTGAGGCCGTTGGCTTTGGATTTGGAATGGGGAAAGGAGCCCAGGATGGACTCTTCGTCCTGGCCGCGCGTGATGGTCCCGCCGGCGACGCCCGAGCCCCAACCCTGGGACGGGTTCCTGACCGGGCCGGAGAACGAACTGGCGCATGCGAGCGTCCTGGCCCTGGCGAAGGGGGACGCGGCGGGGATCTCCCCCCTGGTGGTCCACGGGCCGTCGGGGGTGGGGAAGTCGCGGCTGCTGACGGGCCTCGTCTCCGAGTGGCTCCGCCGGCGCCCGGAATCGGCCGTGGCCCACCTGGCGGCCGAGTCCTTCGCGGCGGCCTGCGCCGAGGCGGCCGATCAGGCGGGGGGCTGGTCCGACCTCCGGGGCAGGTTCCGCGGCCTCGACCTCTTCGTCATCGAAGATTTGCACGCCCTGGAGCGTGCCCCCCTGGCCCTCGCAGAGCTGGTGCACACGCTCGACGCGCTCGATGACGCGGGGGCCTGCGTGGTCGTCTCGGCCCGGGTCGGCCCTGCGCAGTGGGAGGGCTGGCCCCGGCGGCTGGTCAATCGCCTGGTCGGCGGCCTGGCCGTCCGGATCGACCCCCCCGGCCCCGCCTCTCGCCGTCGTTATCTGCTCGAGTCGGCCCGGTTGCGTGGCCTCGGGCTCGCGGCCGCCGCGATCGACGCGATGGTCGAGGCCGCCGACGGCTATCGGACGCTCGACGGCTGGCTCGCCAAGGCCGCGCTCACGTCGAAGGTGGAGCGCCGGCCGCTCGACCGCCAGCTCGTCGACCCGTTCGTGGCCGAGACGACGCGATCGTCGGCCGTGACCCTGGAGCAGATCGCCCGCGCGATCGCCGCGCAGTTCAAGGTCCGCGTCCGCGACCTCCGCTCCGACACGCGCCGGCAGTCGGTCGCCGAGCCGAGGCATCTGGCGATGCACCTCGCCCGGGGCTTCACTCCGCTGAGCTTCCAGGCCATCGGGGCCTACTTCGGAGGTCGCGACCCGGCGACCGTGCGCCATGCCTGCAAGGCGGCCGCCGCCAGGCTCGCCGCCGACCCCGCCCTGGCCGTCGCGATCGAGACGCTCACCCAGGGCTGGCGCCTCTCCGAGCCCGGAGACGAGGCCTCCTCTCCTCCCCCCCAATAGCCGGGCGACGAGCCCCGGAACACCCCCGGATCCGGCTCCTCCTCGGCTTCATCCGCCGACAACCGGCGGCCGCCCGCTCTAAAATGCCGCAAATCTTTGTTTGGATTGAACTTGGGCGCGGGGCTTTCCCCGGCGTCTGAGTTGCAAGGGGGGGGCGGTTCGGTTACAATGAAACCCTTGACCAGCCACGAACTTAGGTTCGACAATTTGGCGTCCCGGGGCGTGGCGACCGACGAGGGAGCGACTTGACTGTGAGCACAGCCGTACCGCCGGCCGACCCGCAACGGCCATTGCCCTTGAGTATCGAGGAAGAGCTCAAGGAAAGTTACCTCAATTATGCGATGTCGGTCATCGTCAGCCGCGCCCTGCCCGACGTGCGCGACGGCCTGAAGCCGTCGCAGCGGCGGATCCTGACGGCGATGCTCGACCTCGGCCTCTCCCCCGGCGGCAGCACCAGCAAGTGCGCGGGCATCGTCGGCGAGACGATGAAGCGGTATCACCCGCACGGCGACAACTCGATCTACCCGACCCTGGCCCGCATGGCGCAGTGGTGGAACATGCGCCACCTGCTGATCACCGGGCAGGGGAACTTCGGCTCGATCCACGGCCTCCCCCCGGCGGCCATGCGGTACACCGAGGCCAAGCTCAGCCCGGTCGCCGCCGAGATGCTCGAGGACATCAAGCTCGACACGGTCGACTTCCAGCCGAGCTACGACGAGAAGCACCAGGAGCCCCGGGTCCTCCCCGGCAAGTTCCCCAACCTGCTCGTCAACGGCTCGGGCGGCATCGCGGTCGGCATGGCGACCAGCATCCCCCCCCACAACCTCGGCGAGGTCTGCGACGCCGTCGTCGCCTACATCGACGACCCGCAGATCGAGCTCGACGAGCTCCTCGAGATCATCCCCGCGCCCGACTTCCCCACCGGCGGGACCATCTGCGGCCGCTACGGCGTCCGCGAGGCCTACCGCACGGGCCGCGGCAAGGTGATCCTCCGCGCCAAGTACGCGATCGAGGAGCAGAAGGACGGCCGATCCCAGATCGTCTTCACCGAGATCCCGTACCAGTTGACCAAGGAGCCGCTCCTCAAGAAGCTGGCCGAGCTCGTCAACACCGACCGCGTCACCGGGGTGACGGACATCGTCGACGAGAGCGACCGCAAGCAACCGGTCCGGATCGTCGTCAAGGTGAAGAAGGGGGAAGACCCCAACGTCGTCCTCAACCAGCTCTTCCAGTACTCGCCGCTGCAGGACACGTTCAGCGTGATCATGCTGGCGCTGGTGGACGGCCGGCCCAAGACCCTGCCGCTCAAGGACCTGCTCCGGCTCTTCGTCGAGCACCGGGTCATCGTCATCCGACGCCGGACCCAGTTCCAGCTCCGCCAGGCGAAGGCCCGCGCCCACATCCTCGAGGGCTTGCTCGTCGCGTTGGCGTACATCGACGAGATCATCCGCGTGATCCGGTCGTCGGCCAACCCGCCCGAGGCCCGCGCCCGCTTGATGGGGCTCGAGGTCTCGGCCGAGATCTTACGCCGGGCGCTGAACGACCCCGAGGCCAAGGCGACCACCAGCCTGACCCGCATGCAGGCCGACGCCATCCTCGCCATGCGGCTCCAGCAGCTCACCGGCCTCGAGGCCGACAAGCTCACGCTCGAGTACAACGGCCTGCGCAAGGACATCGGCGGGTACGAGCTGATCCTCGGCGACGAGCGCCTGATCCTCGACCTGATCCGCGCCGACATGCGCGAGCTCAAGTCGCGCTACGCCAACGACCGCCGCAGCCAGATCGACCCCGAGGAGCTGGGCGACTACGACAAGGAAGCCCTGATCCGCGAAGAGTACATGGTCGTCACCGTCACGCACGACGGCTACATCAAGCGCCTGCCCCCCAGCACCTACCGCGCCCAGAACCGGGGCGGCCGCGGGATCACCGCCACGAACACCAAGGAAGGGGACTTCCTTGAATATATGTTCGTGGCCCTGACGCACGACTACATCCTCTTCTTCACCGACCACGGCAAGGTCTACTGGATCAAGGTCTACGACCTGCCGATGGCCACGCGGACCTCGGGCGGTCGCGCGATCGTCAACCTGCTCCAGCTCGCCGAAGGGGAGAAGATCACCGGCCTGATCCCGGTCCGCGAGTTCGCCGAGGACGAGTGCCTGATGATGGTCACCCGCCGAGGCACGGTCAAGAAGACCGAGCTGACGGCCTTCAGGCGCCCCCTCGGCCGCGGGATCATCGCGTTGAGCCTGGATGAAGGGGATCAGCTCATCGGCGTCGCCCGGACCAAGGCCGGAGACCAGGTGATCCTGAGCACCAGCCAGGGGATGGCCATCCGCTTCGACGAGTCCGACGTCCGCGCCATGGGCCGCCCCGCCTACGGCGTCAAGGGCATCAGCCTCGCCGACGATGACGAGGTGGTCGGCATGGTCGTCGCCAACGGCGACGACGACCCCGCGAGCCTCCTCACCGTCTGCGGCATGGGCTTCGGCAAGCGCACCGCGTTGACCGAGTACCGCTCGCAGAAGCGGGGCGGCAAGGGCCTGATCGACATCAAGACGAATGATCGCAACGGCTCTGTGGTCGCGATCGCCAAGGTGACGGAGAAGGATGAGGTGATGCTGACGACGACGGGCGGGATCTTGATCCGCACCCCGGTCGCCGACATGCGGCTCATCGGCCGAAACACGCAGGGCGTCAGGCTCATTCGCGTCGAGGAGAGCGATAGCGTCAGCAGCCTCGCCAAGCTCCCCGAGGAAGAACTCGCCGCGGGCGAGGCTCTGGATGCCGAGATTGCGGTCGCCGAGGCTCACGCCGGCGACGGCCATGAGCCGCACATCCTCGATGATGGCGTCGGCGAGGCCGAGGCCAGCGACCACACCGACGAGGCGGATGAAGCGGGCTCGGACGAAGAGTCCATTTCCTGAGTCTTATCTTCGACGGAAGGCTTGGGATGCCGCACGCTTCAATCGAGCTGCGGCATCTTATAGCCGAAACGTATGTAAAGTTTGCGAGCGCCTCGACTTTTAAAATAGGAAACCTGATGATAGGAATTTCAGTGCTGTACCAATTTCGCGTATTGCAATATCCGAAGTCTTCTCGGGCGTCGCCGGAGACACTTGGGGGAAATTATGAGCGAGGCGATCAATTCTTACGTCAAGCGCGTGAAAGACCTGGCCGAACACGTCAGGGGTAACGAGCAAGCCACCAAGCAAAGCCTGATAGGTCCACTTCTCACCACATTAGGTTATGACCTGACCGACCCCCGAGAATGCGTCCCCGAATATCGGGCGGACTTCGGCAAGGATCGATCCGTCAAGCCGATCGACTGGGCCTTCTTCCAGGGCGGTCGCCCGATCTTCTTCGTCGAAGCCAAGGAAGTCGGGAAGCGGCTCACGAATTATGACGAGCAATTAGGTGATTATTTCGCCAAGGCGACCGACGTTAAGCTCGGGATCTTGACCAACGGCGTCCAGTGGCGATTCTTCACCGACGTCACCCATTCGAACGTCATGGATAAAGAGCCGTTCATCAAGTGGGACGTGCTCTCCGACGAGGAGCCTCCGTATGACTTCCTGACGCTGCTCCACAAGTCGCAATATAATCCCCAGCTCATCCGCACCTTCGCCGAGCGCAAACACGCGCAGAACCTGCTCGTCGCGGAACTCAGCCGCCTGCTGGAACCGTCGGTCGATCTCGTGCGGTTGGCCGTGACCAATATCGAGACGCGGATGCTGACGAAATCCGTGCTCGACTTCTGGAAGCCGGTCGTCGCCAATGCATTGGAGGAATGGGTCAAGCAGCGCATGCTGTCGATGGTCCTGAGCAGCCCTCCGCAGCCCGAGGCGCCGACCAATGGCGGGGCGGCCGCGGCATCCCGGATCGAGACGACCAAGGAAGAACTCGACGGCTTCGCCACGGCCCAACGGCTGCTCGGCGCCGATCGCCCGATCGCCTATCTGGACACCGTCTCCTACTTCAAGGTCCACCTGCCCGAGCGGCATACGTGGGTGATCTGTCGATTCTATTTCGACAGGAAGCGCCCATGCGTCTGGTTCCCGATGTCCCCGGACCTGACGCAGCAACTCGTCCCGACGCTGACCGTGACCGTCCCTCAACTCGGATGGTCGTGCGTCAACCTGGGCTCCTTCGAGGATCTCGAGCTCCTCGGCGACGTCTTCCGATCCTCCTGGGACCAGCAGCGGCAATTGCGCCCGGCCGTCGCCGCCAATGGTGAATCCCCCATCGAGGCGGAACTCGTCGAAGCCCAGTCTTCCCTTGCCCCCGAGAATTGATCTCCCTATCACGTCTTAGCTCGTCCGTCGACGTGCAGAATCGACGGGCTCGCCAATTTGGATTACGGAATCAATAAGCCCCGCCTGAATGGCGGGGCTTTTTCGTTGCTTGATCTCGGCTATGCGGGCGAGTCATGGCCCAGCGTGGATTGACGCTTCGCGCCCTGTTTCTCGACGAGATTCGAACAAAGAGCAACATCTGCCAGGACAAGCCTCCTCGCCGAGGATAGTCTCTCCGGGAACAGACAAGGAGGCGATGGTGGATGACTCGGCGGTTGAGAACTATTTGGCTCGGTTCAGGCGGGTGCTCGAGTTTATCGGCGAGCATGTCGACGAGGACCTGAGCGTCGAGATGCTGAGCGGCGTCGCGTCGTGCTCGAAGTTTCATTTCCACCGGCAATTCTCGGGGTTGCTGGGGGTGACGGTTTTTAAATATGTGCAGATCGCCCGGTTCAAGCGGGCGTCCTACCGGCTGGCGTTTCGCGACGACTCGGTCATCGAGGTCGCGCTGGGGAGCGGGTATGAGGGGCCGGAGGCGTTTGCGAGGGCCTTCAAGAAGCTCACCGGACATGCGCCGAGCGACGTCAGGAAAAGGCCCGAGCTCGCGCTCGGGCAGCCCGGGTACGAGCCGGCCGAATCGGCGAGGAGGATGCTCATGACTTCAGAGACTGAGAATCGACAGGTCGACATTGTCAATTTCGAGGAGACCCGCGTGGCCGTCCTGGAGCATCGCGGCGACCCGACGCTGCTCGGGGCCTCGATCCGCAAGTTCATCGACTGGCGACGCAAGGAGAAGCTGCCCCCGAAGGTCAGCGATACCTTCAACCTGCTGTATGACAACCCGGCCGAGGTGCCTCCCGAGCAGTTCCGGCTGGATCTCTGCGCGGCGACCGATAAGGATCTGCCGCCGAATGACGAGGGCCTCGTCGCCAGGGTCATTCCCGCCGGTCGCTGTGCCCTGCTCCGGCACGTGGGCCCCGAGGAGGGCTTCGTCGAGGCCTTGCGCTTCATCTATGCGGAGTGGCTGCCGCAGAGCGGCGAGGAACTCCGCGACTTTCCGCTCTTCTGCAAGCGAGTCCGTTTCTTCCCGGACGTCCCCGAGCACGAGGCCGTCACCGAGATTTATCTCCCCCTGAAGTGAGGACGCCGCGAGACCTCATCGATCGATTTTCCCCTGAGATGCCGCCAGAGGCCTGGTGCGGACGCCGGTCCGAGTGCCTATGATGCGGCATTCGCGGCGAGACTTCGGACGACCCGAACGGCATCGCGGACCAAGGGGAGAGCGACACGAGATGACGACGCGCACGGCCTTCGCGTGGGTTTGCCCGCTGCTTTGCGGGCTCTGGATCCCGATGGTTGCCAACGGCGAGGAACCGCTCTCGCCCAGGTTGCTGGGGGAGAAGCTGGCGGCCAAACCCGACGGGGAGGCCGCCGAGAAGCTCGCGAAGTCCGTGCGAGACTGGTTCGGCAAGGACGAGCTCACTCGCGGGGCTCGCCCCAAGGTCGACGCCCTCGACGTGGCCTGGGCCATCGAGACGACCGAGCCGCAGGATGGCGTCCGCGTGGTCTCGCAGGACGGGACGCATCAGTTCCCGCTCCTCCGCATCGGCCAGACTCACGCCTATGCGGCCCACATCTCCTTGCCCGAGGGGGCGGCCCTGCGCTGGGTTTATGAGGTGGGAGGGAAGCGGGTCGATCGTCGCGGCAATCGCGGGACCAATGATCTCGAGGTCTACACCGAGCACGCCGACAGTCGACCCAGGCCTGATGTTCCCAAAGGGACGCTGACCCAGCCGCCCGCCTGGAAGAGCAAGGTCTTCGCCGGCACGACCCGCGACTGGTGGGTCTACGTCCCCGAGCAGGCGAAGGCCAAGCCCGACGAGCCCTCGTGCGTCATGGTCTTCCAGGACGGCGCGGGCTACAAGGACTTCGTCCCCACGGTCTTCGACAACCTGATTGCGCAAGGGGACATGCCCGTCACCGTGGCCATCTTCATCAACCCCGGCCAACTCCCCGGGCCCGAGGGACGTCGTCAGCGCAGCGTCGAGTACGACACCCTCTCCGACGCCTACACCCGGTTCCTGCTCGAGGAGATCCTCCCCGAGGTCGAGAAGACGGTGAAGCTCCGCCACGACCCCGAAAGCCGGGCGATCGCCGGCATCAGCAGCGGCGGCATCTGCGCCTGGACAGTCGCCTGGGAACGGCCCGACGCCTTTAGTAAAGTATTATCATGGGTCGGGAGCTTCACGAATATCGCCAGCGGCAAGACGGTCCGCGAAGGGGGGCACAACTACGAGGCCCTGATCCGCAAGACGCCCAAGAAGCCGATCCGGGTCTTCCTCCAGGACGGGGCGAACGACCTCGACAACGCCAACGGGAACTGGCCGCTCGCGAACCAGCAGATGGCGAAGTCGCTGGCGTTCGCCGGGTACGACTACCAGTTCGTCTACGGCCAGGGGTTCCACAGCAACAGGCACGGCCGGGCGATCATGCCCGACTCGCTGCGTTGGCTCTGGCGCGACCTCGCCCCGAAGGCGAAGGGCCCATCATCGAAGTGACGCGGAGTCCCGATTGTCGCCGATGGCCTGGCCCTCGGCGACGCGATCGGGAACAATGGCGGGGCCCGACGGATCGGGAAACATCGGCCGATATGGTTTCCTCTCGAGGTTTCGACCGTGAGCATGATCGTGCGTCTCCCCGACGTGAACCGCTATCTCGACCGGACGGCCCCGACCCCGCTGGTGCCGGTGCGACTGGACCCGGCGGGCCCCTTGATCTGGTGCAAACTCGAGTTCCTCAACCCGAGCGGCTCGACGAAGGATCGGATCGCCAACTTCATCCTCAGCAAGGCGCTCCGCCGGGGGGACGTGCGGCCGGGCGGGACCGTCGTCGAGGCCTCCAGCGGCTCGACGAGCATCGCCATGGCGCTGGCCTCGGCGCAGATGGGGCTGCACTTCGTCGCGGTGATGCCGGAAGGGGTGAGCCAGGAGCGCCGCCTGATCATCGAGTCTTACGGCGGCGAGGTCGTCTTCTCCCCCAGGGCCGAGGGGATCCGAGGGGCACTCGCCGGGGCCGAGCGTGAGGCCGCCGCGCGCGGGGCTTACCTGCCGCTCCAGTTCGTCAACCTCGACAACCCGAGCGCCCATCGCCACCAGACCGCGCAGGAGATCATGGGGCAGATCCCCGGGGGCTGCGTCGACGGCGTGGTCAGCGGCGTGGGGACCGGCGGCACGCTCGTCGGGCTCTGCCAGGGGTTCGCCGACTACGGCTGCCGGGCCGCGGCCTTCGCCGCCAGGCCGATCTCGGGGATGGCCCTCGAAGGCGCGGAGTGCTGCTCGTTCAGCGGGCGGATCCCGGGCGTCGTCGAAGGGCTCTCGACGATCTACGCCGAGCATCGCCCCCCTGACCTCGTCGAGCTGGACGTGGCCGACGACGAGGCCCTCGAGACCGCACGTCGCCTGATCCGCAAGGGGTTCCCCGTCGGGCCTAGCTCCGGCCTCAACTTCCGCGCGGCGATCATGGCCGCCGAACGCCTCGGGCCCGAGGCCCACATCGTCACCGTCTTCCCCGACCGGATGGAGCGGTACTTCTCCACCGAGCTGTTCCGCAAGGCCTGAGCCGTCAGGACTTCGTCGCCCGCCCATCGGGATCCGGCCCGTCTTCCTGCCAGGTGAAGACGGGCAGGCGGAGCTTCCAGCGGATGGCGGCGAGCCTCAGCCCGGCGATCGTTGTCATGCCGACGATCGCCGCGATTGACCGGTCGAGCCCCGCCCCGTCGAGCGTCAGGTAGATCGTCGTGCCGGCGATCGCGGGGATGGCGTAGAGGTCGGTCGTCGGCCGGAATAGCAGGGGGATCTCGCCGCAGAGCACGTCCCGCAGCACGCCCCCCGCCGCGCCCGTGATGGTCGCCATGACGACGACGATGATCGAGGGCAGGTGTCGCTCCTCGATCACCCGCGCTCCTCCGATCGTGAAGAAGGCCAGGCCGAGCGCATCGGCGATCAGCAAAAAGGCCAGCGGGGGACGGCGGAACCGGACGTAGATCAGGGTCAGCAAGGTCGACCCGAGGATCACCCAGAGATACCCGGGGTCGGCGATCCAGAAGATCGGGTGCCGGTTCAGGAGGAGGTCGCGGATCGTCCCGCCGCCGATCGCCGTGACGACCGAGATCACGACCACGCCGAGCCAGTCGAAGCTTTTCCGCCCCGCCGCCAGCGCACCGCTCGCCGCGAAGACCGCGACGCCGAGCATCCCGATGAGATATTCGATCTTCATGCCAACGACTTGAAGGGCCCCCTGCCCCGGCCGGAGTTCTCAAATCTCCAGGAGTCGCCGGGATGGCCAGCGTAGGGACCTCGGCAGGGATTGGCCAGGCCTTCCGGGGAAAATCGCTCTGGGGAGTGCGCGATCGTCGGCGGATTTTCGGATGATCTCACGGCGAGGGAACGCCTGGAGATGGAATTCCGGATTTGTCGAGGAAAGTGGGAATAATCGGGGAGGGTTCCGGCACTAAGGGAGGTTTCAACGTGGGAGGGCCGGATTGATGGGGCTCGGGCCGATGGAATCGGCGCTGCCGAAGGACCTGGACACGCTCTGGCGGGTCGGGTCGGTCGGCGGGCTGTCGGATGGGGAGTTGCTCGACCGCTTCCTACTCGGGGGCGATGGGGCCGACGAGGTCGCCTTCATGGCCCTGGCCGCGCGGCACGGGCCGATGGTCCTGCGCGTCTGCCGCCAGATCCTCGGCGATTCGGACGAGGCGCAGGATGCTTTCCAGGCGACCTTCCTCGTCTTCGTGCGGCGGGCCGGCGCGGTCCGCAAGCGTGAGTCGCTGGCCAGTTGGCTCCACGGCGTGGCCCGGCGGGTCGCGAGGCGGGCCCTTGTGGACGCGGCCAGGCGCCGGAAGCACGAACGCCTGAGGGCGGAGAAGGTCATGCGAGAGCGCGGCGACAAAGGCGAGGTCGAGGCCTGGCCCGAGCTGCACGACGCGATCGCACGATTGCCGGAGCGCTATCGCGAGCCGACCGTGCTCTGCTACCTCGAGGGGATGACCACCGAGGCCGCCGCGCATCGGATCGGCTGCCCGCAAGGGACGGTCCTCTCCCGGCTCGCCCGGGCCCGGGAGCGGCTCCGCACGAGCCTTTCCCGCCACGGGGCGGTCGTGCCTTCGGCGTTCCTGACCCCGGCCCTGGCCGTCGACCCTGCCCCGGCGGCGGTCCCCGCGAGCCTCCTCGTTGCGACCGTCCAGGCATCCCTCATCTTCGCGGGGCGACGTTCGGCGGTGGCCTCGTTGGCCACGACCGCCCCGGTCATCCTCGCTCGAGGAGTCCTCTCGACCATGACCATCTCCAAGATCAAGGTCCTCGGCGCCATCGGGCTTGCCGGCCTCTTCGCCGTCGGCGGTGCGCGGACGTATGGCCAGTTCGGGGGCATGGGCGGCAGCGCCCCTATTGCCCCCCGTATTAGCAAGGATCACGGCGTTCGCGCTGCCCCACGACCGAATGAGGGCGGCGACCGAGCCGAACTCGCCAGGTCGTTGGCAGCGCTCAAAGACGAGCTGTCTGCTTCGAAGGCGGAGAATCGCAGGCTTCGGAAGCAGCTTCAGTTAATCCGCGATCAGTTGAATTCGATCAATCTCGGGGGAGAGGAACCCAACCCGGATGCTGCGAATGTCGATGATGCCGCAACCAAGGCAGAAGTTGCTCTACCGCCCGATTCACGTTTCTCGCCGGATGGCGATACGCTCCTGATCAACGCACCCAAAGGTAACAAGCCTACTGGCCGCGAGAGGAGGAAGGATAAGAGCCAGCCGGTTCCACTGGGGACGGCTAACATGCCCACCGAGGCCCGGCCGATTGTAGGGCCGGGAGTCGTGGCCATGGCAATCTCGGGGCCGAAAATCACGAGGATAGTGGCAACGAATAACCTAAAAGGGACCTGGATTCCCTTCGAGTTACGCGAGCCCGTGACTACGGGCTCGGCAATGCCGATCGTGGCGCCTGGTGTGGCCGCTTATGGCCTCGGGCGATACGTTTACGCATTCAGCCCTGAGGCACTTAAGTGGGATGTCCTTGAAGTTCCTGAAGGGATCAACGCGACGCCGATCGTCGGACCGCAAACGGTCACCATCGAGGGAAAAGGCCATAGCTTTACCTTCGATGCGTCGGAGGCTAAATGGATACATGTAAACTTTAACGATGTCCTTAATAAGGTACCCAAGCAAGGGCTCGGAGAACCTGATGCAGCGAAAGAGGGGGAGAAACCTTGATTCGACCCATCGGGATCGAATGGTCCCGCCTAGAATTGAAAGGTGCCCGCGCAGGCTGCCGCTCGAGGCCGATCCCGGATCGGCCTCGGCAGCCCGCCTCACTTCTCTCGGGCCCGCAGCTCCTTGTGGCAGTTCACGCAGTTCATCGTCAGGCGGACGTAGGCCAGGGTGGTGCCGTCGATGTCCTTGGCGACGGCCTTGGCCTCGAGCTGTTCCAGGAGTTCCTGAAACTCGAACGAGTAGAAGCCATATCGCGATGAGGCCGGCCGGCTCATCGCGGGCCATTCGGGCGACTCCTTCATCGCCTTCAAAGCCCTCGCCCCTCTCTTGATCTGGATGAAGTCCTCGCGGGCGAGCCCTTCGAGGATGTTCTTGGAGTGGCCCAGCTTCTCCCGCATGAACTCGGCCCGCCCTCGCCGCTCCGCCTCTGGCTCTGCCGCGAACGCGACCGCAAGGACGCTCGCCGTCAGGCTCGCCAGGCCAATCGACCGTAACACCGTCGCTCGCGTCATCGTGCTATCTCCCGACCCCTTGGGCCCCGCCGCCATTCCGCACAGCGCTGGCGCCTTCTTAAATAGAATCATAGCGGCGATGTCTCTGCATTTCTCTCGAACAAATAAGAAAGGGCTACCGCGGCAGGGGGTTCGGTCCCACCGCGGAAGCCCCAAATCGGGTCGGGCCGGATAGTTCCAGACGCCCGCTCAGGCGATGATCTCGGTGGCCACCTCCCCGAAGACGTCGGTGAGCCGGAAATCGCGGCCGGAGTAGCCGTAGGTCAACTGGGTGTGGTCGAGGCCCATCAGGTGCAGGAGGGTGGCGTTCAGGTCGTGGATGTGCATCTTCTTATCCACGATCTTCTGGCCGTAGTCGTCGGTGGCGCCGTACGAGTATCCGCCCCGGACCCCCGCCCCGGCGAGCCACATGGTGAAGCCGTCGACTTGGTGGTCGCGGCCGTCGGCCGACTGCCCGATCGGCTGGCGGCCGAACTCGCCGCCGAAGAGGACGAGGGTATCCTTGAGCAGACCCCGGCGCTCGAGGTCCGTCAGCAAGGCCCCCACCGGCTGGTCGACCGACTTGCAGCCGCGGACCATGTCCCGGCGCAGGTTGGCGTGGTGGTCCCAGCCGGTCGACGTGACCTCGACGAACCGCACGCCCGACTCCACCGCACGCCTGGCGAGCAAGCACTGACGCCCGAAGTCGTCGGTGGCTGCCTCGCCGATGCCGTAGAGGTCCAGCGTCTCCTTCGTCTCCTTCGAGATGTCGAAGAGCTTCGGCAAGGAGCCTTGCATCCGGAAGGCCAGTTCGTACGACTGGATCACGCCGTCGAGGTCCCCCTCATCGGCCGTGTGCTGCGGCCTCGCGGCGTTGAGGTCGGCGAGCAGGTCGAGCTGCCGGCGCTGGACCTTTGCGTCCCAGCGCGAGTTCAAGACATGGCCCAGCTCGGCCTTGGAGATCGGCTGGCCCTCCTGCCCGATCCTGGCGGCCTGGAACCGGGACGGCATGAACGCATTCCCATAATTCTGAGCCCCGCCCACCCGGATCAGGGGGTTGAGCACCAGGAAGCCGGGCAGCTCCTTGTTCTCGGTGCCGAGCCCGTAGAGCAGCCACGAGCCGAGCGAGGGCCGGGCGAACCGGAACGCCCCCGTGTGGAGCTGCAAGACGGCCTGGGGGTGGTTGGGGATGTCCGTCGTCAGGCTCTTGAGCAGACAAAGCTTATCCGCGTGCTTCGCGACGTGGGGATAGAGCTCGGAGATCCACTGGCCCGACTCGCCGTGCTGCGAGAACTTCCAGGGGGAGCCGAGGTACTTGAGCGGGTTGCCCGTCCCTGCGGCGACAGGCTTGCCGTCGTCGCTCTGGAGCCTGGGCTTGTAGTCGAACGTGTCGATTTGCGAGGGGGACCCCTGCAGGAAGACGAAGATCATCCGCTTCGCCTTGGGGGCGAAGTGGGGGCCTACCGGGCCCGACGTCGAGTCGCCCCGGGCCTTCTCGTCATTCAGCAGGCCCGCGAGGGCCAGCGATCCGAATCCGCAGGCCGTCGACCTGAGCCACTGGCGCCGCGAGTGGGTAGGGCTGAAGAATATGCTCATGTTCGTGTCCTGGTCCTGGGTGGTTCAGAAGAGGTACCGGAATTCGGGGAGGGCCAGCAACGACTGGGCGAACCGCGTCCAGGCCTCGACCTTGGCGGCCTCGCCCCCCTGCCCCGAGGTTGTCGACTCGGCCAGGAAGGCTCTCACCCGCTCGCGCTCGGCCTCGGTCGGCCTGCGTGCGACGACGGCCAGGAAGGCCCTGTCGATCCGCGCGCCTTCGTCGGGGTTCGGCTCGTCGAGGAGCTTCCTGGCGAGGTGGTCTGACTGCTCCAGGACGAACGGGCTGTTCAGCAGGTAGAGTCCCTGCGTCGCGCTCGTGGTGATCTCGCGCTTGCCGGCGACGAGGCTGGGGTCGGGGAGGTCGAAGATCGCGAGGGCCTCGGGCAGGCGGTTGCGGAGGACCGGGAGGTAGACGCTCCGCTGCAGGGACGGGCGCGAGACCGGGGCGAAGTCGGAGTTGGGCCCAAGCTCCCGCAAGCCCAGCTCGATCACC
Organism: Singulisphaera chitinilytica; assembly: GCF_049331405.1. Classification (NCBI taxonomy): domain Bacteria; kingdom Pseudomonadati; phylum Planctomycetota; class Planctomycetia; order Isosphaerales; family Isosphaeraceae; genus Singulisphaera; species Singulisphaera chitinilytica. The sequence goes on along the minus strand of NZ_CP186274.1, from coordinate 151,742 downwards.
GGCGAGCCTTTCGGCCGCGAGAAGTCGAGCCGGCCGTTGGCGGCGAGGATGCCGTCGCGGAGGGCCTCGGCGTCCAGCCGCTTGCGGTTCCAGCGCCAGAGCCATTCATTCGCCTCGTCCTTGGCGAGGTTCGCCGCGTCGTCCTCGCTGCCGAGCTGATAGGTCCGGCTGAGGACCAGCTCCTTGAGGGTCCGCTTGATGCTCCAGCCGTTTTCGACGAAGTCCACGGCGAGGTAGTCGAGGAGCTCGGGGTGGGTCGGCGCCTGCCCCTGGTCGCCGAAGTCGTCGACGGTGGGCACGATCCCCGCGCCGAAGAGCTTGGACCAGAGCCGGTTCACGACGACGCGGGCCGTCAGCGGGTTATCGCCCCGGGTGAGCCAGTCGGCGAGCTGGCGACGGCCGCTCTCGGCAGGGTCGATCGCGGGCGGGTTCGAGACGGTGATGACCTGAGGGAACCCTCGGGGGACTTCCGGGCCGAGCTTGTCGGCCTCACCACGCAGGCGGATGTTGATGTTCTTGGGCTTCGGGATGTCCGCCAGGCCGATCGCCGTGGCGGAGGCGGTCTTCAGGCCGTACTCTTCCTTGAGCCCGTTCAGCTTGCGGATCAGGGCGAACTGGGCCTGCTGCTTGCCCCGGATGTCCTCGAACGAGCCGGGCGCAGGTGCTGGTGTGTCGGGGGCCTTGGGCGGCTCCTCGAGCTTGGCCTTGGACTTATCTCCGGCCGCGTCGGGCAGGCCGTTGAGGATCTGAGCGAGCGCCGTCTGGTCGGGCGTCGCCGAGGCCACCGCCGCCAGGACCTCGGGCGAGGCCTGCTCGCGGAGCCGCCTCAGGCCGTCCTGCCGGCTCTGCCTCTCGCGCTCGAGTTCCTTGATGGACGCGACGAGCTTGGGGTCGACGAGGCTCGCGACGCTCGTGCCGGTGCCCGTCAGCTCGACGAGCAGGTTGGGCTGGCCGCCGTTCTGCTGACGGTTGGAGATGCCGACCTTGGCGTCGCTGTTGCGGAAGATGCCGGCCAGGGAGTAATAGTCCCCCATCGTGAACGGGTCGAACTTGTGATCATGGCAGCGCGCGCAGCCGATCGAGAGCCCGAGGATCGCGCGGCCGACGTTCTCGATCTGCTCGTCGGCGATATCCAGCAAGTACGACTCGCGATTGCGTTCGTTGATGCCCTTGGGCCCCAGCGCGAGGAAGCCGGTGGCGATGACCTGGGCGTCCCGATCGACGGGGATGCTGGCGGGCAAGAGATCCCCGGCGACCTGCTCCTTGATGAACTGGTCATACGGCTTGTCGGCGTTGAAGGCGTCGATGACCCAGTCGCGATACCGGTACGCCTGCGGGTAGACGAAGTTGCGCTCCTTGCCCGTGCTCTCGGCGAAGCGGGCGACGTCCAGCCAGTGCCGCCCCCATCGCTCGCCGTATTGCGGGGAGGCGAGGAGCTGGTCGACGATCTTCGCCCGGCCGTCACGGCTCGCGTCCTTCTCGATGGCGGCGACCTGCTCGGCCGTCGGGGGCAGGCCGACGAGGTCGAAGCTCACCCGCCTCAGCCAGACGAGGGGCTCGGCGTCCTTGACGGGCCGGAGCCCGGTCGCCTCCTGCTTCGCGAGGATGAAGCGGTCCACCGGCGACCAGGCCCAGCCGTCTTGCTTGGGACTGGGGGCCTCGCCTTTCTTCGGCGCCTGGTAGACCCAGTGCTTGCGGGCCTCCTCGAAGTCGATCTTGCGCGAGGCCGAGTATTTCCCCTCGTCGCCGCGAGGGTCGGGGGCCCCGAGGGAGAGCCATGTCTTGAAGTCGTCGATGACTTCCTGGGGCAACTGCCCGGCGGGGGGCATCTCGGGCCCCTCGTAGTTGAGCACCGAGAGGAGTTTGCTCTCACTCGGCTCCTGGGTCGAGATCGCCGGGCCGGATTGCCCGCCGATCACGAGACCGGCCTTCGTGTCCAGGCGCAGGCCTCCCCGGGCCTGGACGCTGCCCGCGTGGCAACTGTAGCAATTCTTGACCAGCACCGGCCGGATCTTCTTCTCGAAGAAGGCGATCCCCTCCTCTTTCGAGAGCTTCGCGGCCCCCGGTTCCGAGGCCGTCGCCGATCCCGCGGCGGCCAGGCCGATCCACGCGCCCGCGACGACCCGCAGGATCGGGCGTCGCGGGGCCGCCCATAAAGAGACTGTCGTTCGTAAGCGTCGTCTCACATTCATGTGATGATCTTCTCCGAGTTATGCGACGGCCGTCGGGGACGCCGGGAGGAACGCCCGCGGCCATGGTTCTATGGAGGAAACAATGAGTGGTGATTTCAGCGAAGCGACGTGGTCGTCGGCGAGGGCGAGTTGCTGGGGCGGGCCTGGGCCTGGCGTCGCTTCGCGGCGGACTTCCTGGCCGAGGGGGAGAGGCGAGGTGCTCCCCCATCCCCTTCGCCTTTCAGGCTCGCCGCCCGCAGCTTCTGGGCGTCGAGCAATTCCTCGGCCGATGCCGCCGGGATCGAGCCCTCTCCGCAGCCGGTCATGCCGAATGCGCCGGCGGCCGCCAGGGTCAAGAGTGGGACGATGTGAGTAAGTCGGTTCATTGGGATCTCTCGATCGGATGTTGATGCCGGTAGGCTCAGAGTGAGTCGGACGAGACGATCTCGCCGCCGGCACGCGTGCCGAGGCCGGAGAAGACCTGGCGATTGACCGACTCCTTGAAGAACCTGACGCTGCCGTCGGCGAAGGCCGCGTTGGCGCCCCCGGGGTGGTAGGACGAGAGGGGCTTGATGGCCGCCGTCATGTTGCCGCCGCCGAAGGCGCAGCAGAGCTTGTTGGGGGGGAGGATCGTGTTGAACCAGGTCCGGCCCATCGTGCCGTCGAGATAGCTGTATCCCTTGTAGCGCCACTGGTAGCCGCCGCTCTCGGCGATCGCGTCGTGGTTCTGCCAGTCCAGGCCGAGGCAGGCGTCGGGCAGCGTGGTGTCCGTGACCGACGGCTGGATCCGGCTCACGCCGTAGCATTCGGAGTAGCGGGTGGGGGTCGAGCCGTTGTTGATCGGCCCTGCGGCCGATTCGCCCACGAGGAGCGTGGTGCTCAGGCCGTCCGTCACCCCCTGGAACCCGACGGTCGGCAAGGCCGGGATCGTGGCCGTGCCGTTGGGCGCCCGACTGCTCGTGGTGTCGATCCTGCGGCCGAAGAGCCCGTCCCAGTTGTAGGCCTTCAGATGCCAGCTCCCGGCGTTCCAGGCGTAGTTCGTCGCCCAGTAGTTGAAGCCGAAATTATCCCGATTCTGATTGACCTCCGAAGGGCAGACGAGCGAGTTGATCTTGGTCTGGCCTACCGTCAGGCTGGCCAGGTCGTTGCTCAGGAAGTCGAGCCCTCCCAGCGCCACGTAAGGGGAGCTGAAATTCAGGGCATTGAAGAGCGCGGATTGCTCGATGTAAGGGAGCACCCCCACGAACGGCGAGATGACGCCGGGGGCCTCGCCCATCGGCAGGCTGTTGTTCGTGCTGTGATAATTGTGCACGGCCAGCGCGAGCTGCTTGAGGTTGTTGACGCACTGGGCCCGCCTCGCGGCCTCTCGGGCCGACTGCACAGCGGGCAGAAGCAATGCGATCAAGACGGCGATGATCGCGATCACCACCAGGAGCTCGATCAGCGTGAAGCCTCGACGGGTTCTCATGCTCATGATCGTCGCCTTTCATGTCACGGCGATGCGGGAGGGAGTGGGCGCAGGAGCTCCACGGCCCGCGACACGCATGGCGCGTCCGTAGCGGGTTCGAGTCGGCCTGCGGAGGGCCCGGCGCGTCCGGCCGGGCGGATCATGGACGTGGCGAGGCCCGGGCCTTGTGCCGGGGCCATGGCAGCCCGGGGAGAGGCCCGCGGTCTCGCGGTCGAGCGACGGGAATTAGCGACAACAGGATCGTGTCATTGCCGATATCCGTGTGAGAGGAGCGGCCGTCGTCGCGCCGTGAGATCCGAGACGATCCTCGAATCCACACTCCATCGCCGGTTCAAACCAGCAATAGATCAACGATCGACGTTCGTGATCATGCCTTCGCCGACATAGGCTGTCAAGTTCGAAAATCAATAATCTCGATCGAATTGGTCGAGAAACAGTATCGAGCCTCTGCCCCGCTTGCTCGAGGCCCTTTTCAGGCTTGCGTGATGGTCGCAGGAAAAGGGGGGCGACGGGGCTTTGGCTCATGGACGAGCCGACGCCTTTGGACTACCCTCGAACCGACGCGGGCGAGAGGCTCGCGTCGGTCCGGGTTCCACTCCGATCCGAGGAACTTGCCGCGCGATGGCTGCCGCACCCGCCCCGCAACCCGTCGACCCGAAGTCTCCCCCGGCCCGGCCGCGAGGGCGCCTGGCCCTGACCCTCTTCGTCGGCCTGGCGGCGGCGCTCGCGTTCGCGCTGGTGTTCACGGCCTTCGCCCCGAGGTTGCTCTTCTGGCAACTGGTCGACCTGTCCCCGAGCCCGACGAACCCGCCCGACGTCAACCGAGCTATCGACACCCTCCGCCAGGTCGAGGATCCGGGCGTCAGGATCACCACGCCGACCAACCGGGTAATCAACTGGCGCCTCCTCTTCCCCGCTCTGGCGCACTACCTGCACCTCTCCAGGACCGCCTTCCTGGCCTTGCCGTTCGTCGGTGTGTTCCTCGCCCTGGCGTATGCGGGTTGGGTCGTGGCGGTCGGCTCGGGCGATCGGCGGCTTGCGTTCCTGGCGACGGCCCTGGCGGGGACGGCGTCGTGGTTCTTCGTCTCCACGGGCTGGCTCGCCTACTTCGACGCCTGGTATGTCCTGGGGATGCTCCTGGCGTCGTTCACGCCGTCGAGGTGGATCCTTTTCCTCGTCGCCCTGCTCTCGCCCTGGGTGGACGAACGCTTCCTGCTAGCCTTGCCCCTCTGCCTCGTGGTGCGAGGGATCGGCCTCGGGATGGGGTGGGGAGCGGGACAGGGACGGGAGCCGGGACGCATCAAGGTCGGCTCACGCCTCATGGGGGAGCTGGGGCTCTGCGTGCTGGCCGCGTTCCCGTACGTCGCGGTCCGACTGGCGTCGCTGGCGCTGGATCGGCACGAGAGCTCGGCCGCGCACGTCAAGGAGCACCTCGCAACCTTGCCGGGCTTCGGCTCGCTGCTCGAGGGGCTCTGGTTCGGGCTCCGGCTCGATTGGGCATTCGTGGCCGTCGCCGTCGCGGCGACCTTCGTCAGGCGAGGCTCGCTCTGGGGCGTCGGGCTGTTCCTGATGATCCTGGCCACGCTCGCGACGAACCTGGCGATGGCCCACGACCTCAGCCGATCGGTCTCGACGCTGATGCCGGTCGTCGTGCTGGGGATGGTGTTGCTCGCCCGGTCGCCGAGGCGTCACGTCGCCTGGATCTTCGCGGGTCTCCTGCTCGGCAACCTCGCCCTCCCCGCCGCGCACGTCGTCGCGGGCTGGGATGACCGGATCCGGCTCCATAACCTCTTCAGCGAGTGGAAGGGGTACACGATGCCCAGCTCGCTCTCGGCCGAGGTCGCCGTCTCACGCGGCAAGTCGTATATGGAACGCAAGGAGCTGCCGAAGGCCCTCGAGTGCTTCGAGAAGGCGGTCCGGGATTTCCCCGACCTCGCCCAGGGGCACCTCCAACTCGGGATGTGCCTGCATCGGATGGAGCGCCTGAACGAGGCGGAGGAGGCGTTCAGCGTCGCCGTCAAACGCTTCCCCGACGAGCCGATGTTCGTCTACTTCCGGGGCCTCGTGCGGTTCTCGCTCGGCATGGAGGCGGGTGCGGAGCGGGACCTGCAGAGGGCCCTCGATCTGGCCCCGCCGGGGGCCTACTTCCGCCCCGACACCGAGCAGAAGCTCGCCCAGTTGAGGGCCCGCGCCGCGAAGGCTTCACCCCGCTGAGCGCGGCCTCAGCCGTCCCATCTTCCATCAACGCGTCCCGACTTACTCGCGGGTTCCGGTCGACGACCGGGCCCGACCCAGCTCGGGGGGGAGCTTGGCGTCGGCGGGGAGGACCAGGGGCTTCTCCCCGGTGACGGCCCAGAAGAGCTTCGCCGGGCCCTGGGGATACTCGGCCCCTTCGACCCAGGTGTGGTAGATCTTGCCCCAGAGCGTGCGGACCTGGGCCAGGGTCTTCTTCTCGTCCTCGCCCGACTGCGTCAGGCTCCGGATCAAGGAAGAGTCAACCTCGTACTTATGATCATGCCAGTAAGCTCGCTCCTCTTCGGGCATGGAGCGGTAGACCTCGTCGGTGACGAGGTACTCGACGCCGATCAGCTTCGCGTCGGGGCCCGTGCCGTCGTAGAGCAGGCACTGGCTGACCCGGTCGTTGACCGGCTTGCAGTAGTGGTAGGCCACCTGCGAGTTCGTCGGCCGGTCCTTCTGGAGGTGGACCCCCGCGAAGGCGAGCGGGCAGTGGATCACCTCGGCGATCGGCGCCTTGACCCCTGCGGTCGACGCCCCGTGCCCTTCCCCGCTCGCGTGCGCCGGGGCCGGCCCCCGCATCAGGGCCGCGCCGATCGTCGCGCCCGCCAGGAACGCGGCCGACGACAATACCAGGCGAGACGATGTCTTGAGCATGTGAAAGGCTCCGAATGAGTAAGCGTGGCCGAATCCGCAGCGATTCGGCGTCATCGTGGGTGCCGGGTCATGCCCCGCGTATTAAGGGTTGTGTCGACACCCGCGACTGTCAAGTTCGAAGATGGAAGAGGATTTTGATTTCCGAATCTCTACGATGTTCGAGAGATTGGTAATCTTTGTGGCGTGATCACGAAGGGATGCGCCAAGGTGAACATTGCGGCATCCATTCCTGACGTTGCGTCTGGGCAAGCCGGCATGGAGACGTAAAGCCGGGCGGAGGAAGGGATCCGCAAGCGTGGGCGCCCGACCCTCACGTGACGCCCGAGGGCAGGACGGGGTTGGCGAGGGTACGTCCCCGCCGGGATCAGCAGGGCGGGAGTTCGCGCTCGATGATCTCGAGGAAGGACCGCACGACGTTGGGGTCGAGGTGGTTGCCGGAGAGCCCGCGGATGTGCTCGATGACCTGGGTGTCGGCCCATCCCTTGCGATAGGGGCGGTCGGAGCAGAGGGCGTCCCAGATGTCGGCGACGGCGAAGATCCGCGCGGAGATGGGGATCTCATCCCCCTTCAACCCTTGCGGATAGCCGGTGCCATCCCACTTCTCGTGGTGGTAGTAGGGGATCTCGATCGCCTTGCCGAGGAAGGGGATCGACCTGAGCATGTCGAACGCGTAGATCGGGTGCCGGCGCATGATCTCCTGCTCGCGCTCGTCGAGCGGCCCCGGCTTGTGCAGGATGGCGTCGGGGATGCCCATCTTGCCGATGTCGTGCAGCAAGGCACCCCGGCGGATGTGGACGAGATCCTCGTCGTCGACGTCCATCGCCCTGGCCAGGCGCAGGGTCAGCTCGGTGACGCGTTTGGTGTGCCCGACGGTCTCGCGGTCGCGGAGGTCCAGGGCGTGCGACCAGCCTTCGATCGTCGCGTCGTAGGCGAGGGTCAGCTCCCGGTTCGAGCGCTGGAGGTTCTCGAAGAGCGAGGCGTTGTCGATGGCGATGGCCGCCTGGCCGGCGAGGGTCTCGAGGTACTCGGACCACTCGGAGTCGATCGCGAAGGCGGTCCGCTGGAAGAGCTCGAGCACCCCCTTGACCTGCCCCTTGGCCAGGAGCGGGATGATGGCGCATGCCCGGAAGCCTTCCTCGGGGGGCATCAGGTTTCGCTTGGCGACCCCTTCGGACTGGAGCAGGTCGAGGACGTAGATCGCCCCCGAGCTGTTGAGGACCGCCCGGCTCGACCACCCGTCGCCCAGGATCGGGCCCTTGCGCTGGACCTCGTCGGTGAGGAAGCCCTTGCCGGCCGTGTATTCGAGGCTCCCGGTCTTGCGGTCGTAGAGCAGGACGGCGGCGGCGTCGACCTTGAGCTGCCCGAGGATCTGGTCGAGGAGGATCTCCAGGATCCGCCTCGAGTCGAGGGTCGAGGCGATCGCCATGTCGATCACGCGGAGGGCGGCGAGCCGTTCGAGCCGGCGTTCGAGCTGGTTGTTGAGCCGCTGGATCTCCTCTTCGGCCTGCTTCTGGTCGGTGATGTCGCGACCCGCCGAGTAGAAGACCCCTTCCTCGGGGACGGGGACCGTGATCCATGAGAACCAGCGGAAGGAGCCGTCCTTGTGCAGGCAGCGGCATTCATGGTGGGCGGCGGGCTTCTGGAAGGCGAGCCCGGCCAACCCCCGGATGGCGGCCTCTCGGTCGTCGGGATGGATCAGGTCGAAGAATTCCCGCCCCACGAGCTCCTCGGAGGTATAGCCGAAGTTCCGCTCGACGGCCGGGTTGACGTGCCGGATGCGGCCGTCGAAGCCGGCGATGACGAGCTGCTCGAGCGCGATCGAGAAGAACCGCTCCTGCTCCTCCCGGGCCATCCTCTGCTCGGTGATGTCGTGGTGGCTCACGACCGCACGCGCCTTCCCCTGCACCGCGAACGGGCTCACGCGGGCGAGGAACCAGCGCCTCTGGCCGTCCTGGACGCACGGGTATTCCTGGGTGACGGTGGCCTGGCCCCCCGAGAGGATGTCTCGGACGCCCGAGGCGAACTGGGCGGCGCCTTCCTCGCGATGGCTCGCGGCCTCGTCGCAGATGTCGAGGAAGTTGCCCCCTTCGCAGGCGTTGGCGTAGTGCGCCGGGTTCCTGGCGGCGAAGTCGCGCCAGGCCCGGTTCACCGCCAGTATCGTCCCCCCATGGTCGATCACGGCGATCCTCGCGCCGAAGGCATCGACGACGGAGAGGGCGAACCAGTCCGGATCCTCGACCACCGGCCTTGGGGCCCAGCCCATCGCGCCGAACCTGGGGCCGGACGGGTCGATCTGCCCCCCCTGTCCCGGACCGCCGCTCCCCGAGTCTCCGACCTCTCGAGTCAGCTCGGCCATCGCCATGACGGCGAGGTCGTCGAGGGGCTCGAAGTCGGCATCGACCCACTCGCGCGGGGCGGTGTCGAAGACCCAGAGGATGCCGACGGTCCGCCCCTTGGGGCTGAGCATCGGGACGCCGAGGCAGGATCGTACCTCGCTGGCGGCCGCGGTCATGCGGTTCAGCTCGGTCCCCGCCCAGGTGGCGAGGCCCAGGTCGTTGACCGCCAGCGGGGCGCCGCCCTCGAGAAGCCGCTCGGTGAGGCTTTGGCCCATCGGCGAGCGGAACCAGGCGGGCAGCTCGGGGACGAACGGGGCGGCGGCCTTCCCCTCGGGCGAATCCTGTTCGAAGTCCACGAGCGCGATCGGCACGCGCGCGAGGCGGCAGGCCAGGCGGTTCAGCCGCAGGATGCAATGTTCCGCCGGCTTGCGCGGCCCACTACTGGAAGTATTCGCACCGTGCGGGATGTTGGCTTGGACTTCGGATCCAGGGATATTCGAAGGATCCATTCCCCGGTTCGTCCTCAGTTTGACGGTAACTGTGCCATCATGCGGAGCGGGACCTGGGAGCACGACGAGCAGGACTCGATGATGTCGCCGGCATCGAGGCGTGGTCCCCGGCCTTCTGCACGAGTGTAGGTCATTCTATCGAGCCTTCCCAAGGAATCTTAGGACGCGAACCGAGTTTGGATCGTCGGCCCAGGTTCGTCCCCGGTCGGGCCCGAATTGTATTGCCAAATTAAAGAAGATTTCGGATGAATGTGCGATAGCTATTTGCTTGTTTGGCAAGCACTTAACCATCTGTCGGCGCCGAAGGAGCGGGATTCAGCGGCATTGTAAGGCGGGGGCGAAAAGTTTAATGGCGAAGTCATACATCCTCCTTCGCCGCCCATGCCGGATCGGTATGGTCCGAACACTTTAGGCGATCCGAGCCGTGTTGAAAAGAGAGGATGCTCGGATCTTAAATCCACCCCAGAGCCCGCAGGGCGCCAAGGTGCTTGCAGAGGGTGACGGGGCTGTTGCCCTCGATGTTGTACGTCCACTCCGCACAGTCGCACTGGGTCGAGCCGTCCTGGAGTCGGCAGACATAATAAGGGCCGTCCTCGAGCGGCGGATTAAGCCGGGTGAGGCACCACTGGACCGGGGCCAGCGGGGTTCCTATGACCCTCAGGGCGCGATAGGTCTGCCCCGCGATGGGGATCAGGGTGAAGCGAGGGGCCTCCTCGTTCGTATGCCCCAGGGTCAGGACCGTGAGCGGCGGTGCGCTCAGGGCGGCCTCGAGGGCGTTCTTGCCGTACTGGGCGCGGAGCCGGTCCCAGGATCGGATGGCCTCGTGCAAGGCGTTGCGGAAATGCCAGGACGTGGGATGGAAGGCCCCGAGCGCGGCCTCGGCCGCCTCGAGGTCGATGGTGGCGACGTCGAGGATCATCCGCCCCCGCTGCGCGAGCTCGGCGGCGACCCTGGCCGGGTCGGAGGGGTCGCGATCGAAGAGCGGGTGCCGCTTCCCTTGCGATGGCTGGGGCATGGCCGATCGAGGCTCGGATGGTGGTCGAATCCCGGAGAGGCCCCGGACCGATCGTGTCCGGATGCCTTCGCGAGGCGTTGGTCTCTGCGTCAACCCTCGGCCAGGGGGACGAGATGGGCGTACCGCGGGGCTTCCCCCGTGGCACCGGGGCCCGACGTGATGGCCGAGACCCGATAGATTCGGCCGGAGAGGGAGATACGTTCCTGGGCTGCCCACTCCTGATCCGGGTCCACATTGCCCACCAGGCAGGCTTCTCGGATCGAAGGCCCGTGGGCCCGCCGGCTCGGATTGGGCCGCGTCACGGTCAATGAGGTCGACATCGGCGGTCTCCTCCCTGCTCTCTTTCGGAAGTCTCTCCGGTCTCGTCGCCACGTCTCTGGCCTCCTCGAGTGAGGGGAGTGGCGATGAGTCGAGTTTGGGCTCCTTGCCGCGGCCTCCATCCTGGACTGTCTGTTCTTACGTTCCTCTCGACATTTCGTTCAGGAGTGTACTGAATGTCAGGAAAATGAGCAAGGTGCCACACCCTACGGAGTGCCGAATATCGGAAAAATCGGGGTTTTGTGGGCATGTTTGGGAGGATCGACAGCCCCGGATCTTCCCTCGAGGTGAGGGCCTCGGCGAAAATCTCGGCCGAAATCAGAGAATCGGGTCGATCGGGCGGTCGGATTTGTCAATCCTCGACGTATGACTCAGAGGTCTGGATTCGAGAGTCGTTTCGAGTTCCCTACGCTTGATGTGATCCGGCATGGATGGGGCGATCGAGTCTTGTCTGCCGCCGAATCCGGATGAGGCCGGAGTTTAAGTATGTCACGAGTGATGATCCGGAAGTGCGGCGTCGCCGCCTTGACTGCCTGGTTGGCCCTGGCGACCGTCGTCCTGGCCGAAGGGCGATCGGCGAGCAAGATCCTCGACGAATACAACGCGATCGAGGTCCCCAAGCTCGAGGCCACCAAGCGCAAGACCGCGCGGGCCTTGCAGGACGCCCGTTCGAAGCGGGTGAAGGCCCTCAACCGTCGGGCGACGCTCGCGCTGGAACTCTACAAATCGGACCCCGAGAACGAGCAACTCCCCAAGATCATGACCGAGCGCTGGGAGTCTCGGCTGAACGACCCGAGCCCCAAGAAGGTCGCCGAGCTATCCAGCGAACTCGACGGCGTCCTCGCCAAGGTCAAGAACGAGGCCCTGCTCAAGGAGGCCGCGTTCACCAGGGCGACGGTCGTCCTGCGCAAGAGCTCGACCACGCCCGAGGCGGCACAGGCGGCCGTCGATGACTTCATCAAGCGCGATGACAAGGACGAACGCGGGGCGCTCCTGCTCTACAACCTGGCGGATCAGACCCCCGACCCGGCGCGTCAGGAGGCGATCTACAAGCGCCTGACCGACTCGTATCCCAAGAGCTCCTACGCCGAGGAGGTCAAGGAGAACGCCGCGTCGAGGTCCGAGCGGGACTCGTCCCCGCAAGGCGAGGCGATCGGCAAGCCGTTCAACCTCGCCTTCAACGACGCGCTCTCGGGCAACCCGGTCTCGATCCCGGCCCTCAAGGGGAAGGTCGTCGTCATCGACTTCTGGGCGACATGGTGCGGCCCTTGCGTCGCCGAGATGCCGAAGATGAAGGAGCTCTACGCGAAGTACCGCAAGAAGGGGGTCGAGTTCATCGGAGTGAGCCTCGACCAGCCCCGCGAGGATGGCGGCTACGAGCAACTCGTGGAGTTCGTCACCTCCAACGAGATCCCCTGGCCCCAGTTCTACCAGGGGGATTCGTTCAAGGGGGAATTCACGCGTTCCTGGGAGATCCGGGGGATCCCGACCGTCTTCCTCGTCGACGCCGACGGCAAGCTGGTCAGCACCAAGGCCCGAGGCCGGCTCGACGAGCTGATCCCCAAGTACCTGGAGAAGGCCAAGTCCAGGAAGGGGATCAAGAAGTAAGTGGCCGACCCGGCGATCGGTCAGCGCCTCGGCGACTTCGTGCTGGCCTCGTTGGCGGTGGCGAAGGCGTAGAGGACGTCGGTGCGGCCGGGGTGGATGGCCTCGAGCCCGAGCCGGGACTGGACGGCGTACGAGAGACGCTGGCCCGTGCCGGCGAGGATGACGAGCCTCTGCCCCTCCGGGAGCGCGAGCAGGTCGTCGGTGGTGGTCAGGTCGCGCTGGGGGAGGTGCGGCAGGGCCGAGCGGAGGATGAACCGGAGCCGACCCCCGGTCGGCGGTCCGACGGGCCCCCGGGCGGCATCGGGGCTGACCACGGCCACGAGGTCGAACGGACGCTCGCGGTCGCGCCTGAGGATCATCGAGCGGAGCATGAGCAGCTCATTGGTCTCGCCGTGGCGGAACCAGACCTCGTGCGCCCCGGTGACGACCGTGATGGCCAGGACGGCGGCCAGGTATCCCCCCAGCACCTGACGCTGGCGATCGTCGCGGCGACGCGCCCAGCGGTCGAGACCCCGGGTGATGGCGATCGTGATGACGAGCAGGTCGATCGCGAGGTGCAGCCCGAGCGCGGTGCTGGAGTCGGCACGCTTGTGGGCGACGTCGGCGATGGCGTGTTGCAGGGTCGTGCTCCCCCACCAGGCGATCGAGACGGCGGTCGCGGGGGCGAGCCAGATCAGGGTCCGGATCGGGATCCGGCGGTTGGCCAGGTCCGAGATGGCCCGGGCGGCGAGGAGGTTCAGCGGGACGAGCAGGAAGAGCTGGAGCGCGGGCCTCGGGCCGCTCGGCAGGACGGCGGGAGCCAGGACGGCCGTGACGAGCCACATCACCCAGAAGACCCCGCCGATGATCTTCTCGTCGTCGTTCTCGTCCGTCAGGGCCTCGCGGACCAGGCGGACGGCCGCGAAGATCCCCAGCGACATCGTCGTGGGGGCGAGGGAGACGAGCCTGGCGAGGAGCCCTTGCGTCTCCTGCCCCCTCGGGTCATACGGGGAGAAGAGCGCGTAGATGGCCTCGGTCCCGTAGGTGAGGTACATCCAGATGTGCCAGGGGGCCGCGAGCAGGAGTGCGATCGAGAGGGCCAGCGCCCCCGTGGTCAGGCTCGAGTTATTCCGCCAGGCGTCCCAGAGCCCGCTGTTGCGCTCGCCGGGGGGAGATCCGGCCCGCAGGTAGCCCTGGTGCAGCAGGACGACCGGCACGCTGATCAGGCCGAAGACCCCGACCGTCATCAGGGAGATGCCCAGGCTCACGCCCCCCAGGATGCCCCAGGTGACCGAGCTGCTCCACCCCCAGGCGCGCGAGGACTCGGACGTGGCGCGGAGGTGCCGCCCATAGCAGTAGAGGTTGGCCAGCGTGGCGGCGAGCACCAGGGTCGTGGGCGTCGCCTGCTGCATCTGGATGAGCAGGTTCAGGTTGAAGCCGACCAGGACGGCCGCGATCAGGCCGGTGCCCGGGCTCGACCAGAGCCGGCCGTGGAAATAGACGAGGATCACCACCAGGGCCCCGGCCACGTAGCTGGGGAGCACGGTGGCCCTCGGGTCGCGGTCGGGGGTCAATGTCAGGCCGATCGCCTCGAGCCAGGCGTACATCGGGGGCTGGAAGGCGACTCGGCGGTACGCGGCGGCCTCGGGGCCGGGCTTCAGGTCGGAGAGCGCGGGGATCTGGTCGACGACCAGTCCTTCGAGCACCGCGAGGCCCCGGAGGCCCCACCAGGGGCCGGGCGGGGTCAGATCCCAGCCGGTCAGGCCGTAGAGCCCGGGCAGGACGGCCACCAGGACGACCAGGGGGAAGAACATCGCCGACCGGGGCGCTGGCCGGACCAATGGGCGGGCCGAGGTGACCGCCCCCTCGAGCCGAACCCGATACTCGCCCCGCGCTCGCGCGGCCAGCCGTGGCTCCATGGACGATTCATCCTTCATGATCCAGTCATCGAACTGAACTCAAGAATGGCCAAGCAAAGACTGCCGTCATGTCATCATTGAACAAGGTCGGAATCGTCCCCGCCCTCGCGTCGTCGCTTGTGTGATTTGCCTTCGCTTCGCCCTACCGGGGCGGGACTCCGCCGGCCTCGACCTCTCGCATTGTGAGGAGAGGCCTATCGCTCAGGGAGTCGTGAGTTTCGGTAAATTTCGGACAAACTGCCTTTCCGCCAAACTCGGTAGACCATACCATAACGCCGTCGACAGGTGGAGGCGAGCTTGAAGCAAGCCCCTCGCAAGGCCTGCCGTCATGCAACTTTGATCGACTTCCATGGATGGTCCTCGCGGGTTCCAAGGCCGCGGGGCACGAGGTGGGCATACGCATGATGCGAACTGGCATGGTCGCCGACGGCCTGCGCCGGCGACTCGACGCACGCGTCGTCCTGCTGGCGGGGCTCCTCGGCTGGACCGCCGTCGCCACGAGCCTGGACTGCGGCCACGTGGGGGTCGTACTCGACGACGGGATCTACCTCGCCTCGGCGCAATCCCTTCGGGACAGCAAGGGTTACGCGCTCCCGAGCCGGCCGGGCAACCCGTCGCCGAAGTATCCGATCGGTCTCCCCGGCGCGATCTCGATGGCCCTCCGCTTCGCGCCCGGATCGCCCTCGCTCTCTCGCGACATCGCCGTGGCCCGCGGGGTCGTCCTGGCCTCGGGCTGGGTCTTCGGGCTGGGGGGCTTCGCCTGGCTGACCCGGATCGGCCTCGGCCCCTGGTCGGCAACCTTGATCGTGCTGACGACCCTCTTCCATCACGTCGCGCTGATCGGATGCTCGACCACGATCTTCTCCGACATGCCCTTCTGCGCGATCGCGTACCTCTTGATGGCGCGCTGGGCCTCGACGCGGCCTCTCGACCGCCCCTGGAGGGCCTCGCTCGCGGATGGGGTGTTCGCCGGCCTGGCGATGCTGATCCGGGGGAATGGCATCAGCCTGGCCCTGGCCGCCCTGGTGGCCTCGGCGATCGGGCCGAAGGCACGCGGGCGGGTCGTCGCGTGCGCGCTGGGCTTGGTGTTGGTCCTGCTACCCGCGAAGGGGCTCATCGCCCGCCGGGTGCATCCGGTCGCCTCGGGGGATTATGCCCTGGAGTTCCGCGCGGGCTGGTCCTCGGCCGAGGCCGGCCTGCGGATCGTGGGCGGTAACACGTGGTCGACCCTCTTCGACTTCCCGACCGACGTGCTGTTCCCGAACCTGAGGTACACCGCCCCGCTGGTGCAGTACTCGTCGGTGCATCCGGGGGGCTCGGCCCTGATCCGCGGGATCTTCACCGCGATCGTCGCGATCGGGGTGTTCCGCCTGGCGAGGAGCAGCACCCGGCGCGACCTGCCCGCCTGGGTTCACTTCGCGGCGACCGCCGGCATCTTCGCGGTCTGGCCCTGGCCTTCGATCATCGACCGCTTCCTCCTGAGCCTCTTCCCGATGGTGCTGCTGGCATTTGGGCTGGGGGTGGACCTCGTCGCCCGCCGGATCCTGCCGATGGCGTACGAATACGCGAATGCCCCGGAGCGACCCCGGTTCGCGACGCCCCTGGTCTTCGCGGCCCTGCTCCTGCCCTGGGCGAGCGGCCTGAGCGTGGCGGGACGGTCGGTCATGGTCTTCCACAGGAGCGGTCGGCAATGGCCGGGGGGGAGTACGAACGCGAGCCTGAATCAGGCGCTCGCGTACCTGCGGACCCGGACCGAGGCCGACTCGGTCGTCGCGGCCTACTGGCCGGAGACCGTTTATCTCTACACAGCCCGGCAGGCCGTGCCCTTGCTCGAGGATGACGATGTCGTCGCCCAACGGTATGGCCGTCGCGAACGCCTCCTGAGCTGGATGGCCGAGATTCCCGGACGCCCGTTCTACCTCCTGGTGCGCAGCCCCGACGAGGATCCGAAGAAGGTCGATCTCGGCCAGGCCGAGGCCCTCGCGGCCGACCCCGGCCTCGAGCGTCGCGAGGTCTATCGGACCCCCGACGACCGCTACCGGGTCGAGCAGGTCGTGCACCACTCGGGGAAGCTGGCGGGGCGGATGACGCCGGGCCGCTGAGGATTGCCGGTGTGCTCATGTGACGATGCTATGCCCCTTTGCGATGGGCGAGGGCCAGGCCTCACCGCTTCAGACCTCGGGCGGCCTTCTTGAGGGTCCTGGGGGCGCCGTGGTCCCCGAGCTTGCGGCCGGCGAGGTTCTCGAGGTCTTCGGCGGTCGGCTGCTGGCCGTCGCGGAGGGCGTAGACCTCTTTCTCGGCGGCCGGCCAGTCCCCCGCCTTGGCCTTCGCGACGATCTGCTTGAGGGCCTCGTATTCCCCGTCGGCGAGCTTGCCCTGGGAATGACGCTCCTCGATGAGCTTCGCGTTCGCGTCCAGCCAGCCATCGTTGCGGGACGAGACCGCCGTGGCGAGCGAGACGATGATCTCGCGGTTGTGCCCCGAGACCTGCGGAGACTGGCCGCAGCCCGCGACGAGGATCGCGACGGTTGCAAACGACACGCCCAGGCCGATGCCTCGCATGCCGACACGGAACGAACCCATCACCCGAGTCCTCCTCGACCCTTCAGGTCAGGCACAATGATTGCTTTCGTTTTTGCGTAAGTGCTTGCGTTGATGACGATGAACCTCGCGGGCCCGGTGCCATGGCCATGACACCGGGCCGGGCGATTCGGCTCAGTACTGGTCGGAGCTGATGACCTCGCCGCCGGAGCATGTGGCGAGCGCCGACCAGGTGATTTGGTTGATCGAGGAGCGTGCGAAGCGGACGCTGCCGTCCCCCATCATCACGTTGCATCCGTCCGGATGCTCGGCGTACATCTGGCAGAGCTTGCTGATGCGAGCATTGGGGGGATGGACCAGCGGGGGCGCCTCCCACGAGTTCGGCCCGCTATGCACGAGCACCTGCGTGGCCGCGACGTCGCAGAACGAGAAGGCAAACTTGGGGGTCGGGCAGATCGTAGAGCCGGGGACGACCCCCACCCACGTCTTGTCACTCAGGATCGGGCTGTGCTCGCCGAGGAAGACGGTGTTCGACAGGCCGTCGCGCACGGTGGCGGCGTTGGTCTTCGAGTTCCGGTAGATGGGGCCGTCGGAGAGGTTGGTCCAGTCGTCCTCGGCGAAGGCCCAGGCCTCTTGCCGGCCCGAGTTGGCAACGTAGTGGGAGCGGCTGAACGTCGTCATGACCGTCCCCCCCTCGTCCTTCACCTCGTAGGTCCTGGATGGTTCGCTGACGGACGGGCACATGTAGGCGTTCAGCGAGACCCGGGCGCCGGTGGAGTTGGACGGCAGCCAGCAGGGGAGGCTGAAGTTCATCGCGTTGTGGAGCGGGGTCTGCTCCATGAACGGCAGGATCAAGGAGCCCCAGGCCCAGCCGGGGCCGGTGTCGCGCGTCAGCGGGTCGGGGGTCCCCATCAGAGCGTTGCCGCCGGGCAGGGTTAGGTAACCGGGGGGGAACTGCCCGTGGGTCTCGTGATAGTTGTGGAAGGCCAGGCCCATCTGCTTGAGGTTGTTCGTGCACTGGGCACGCCTCGCGGCCTCGCGGGCACTCTGCACGGCGGGGAGCAGCAGGGCGATCAGGAGCCCGATGATGCTGATGACGACCAGGAGTTCGATGAGCGTGAACGCACGCCGGCGCATGGCTTGAGACCTTTCGGATCGGACGATCGAATGGGGGGATGAACATGACCCGACGCGGGCGTCGAGGCCTGTGATAGGGCGACTCGGGGCGGTGGCCGCGGTACCTGGGTACGCGGACACGCCGGATGCCTTTGAGATGCCGACGCCGATCCCGGGCGATCAACCCGGGGCGGGACGGAGCATGTGCGAGGGCCGTCGCTCGAGCGGCTCGCGGCCTCGGGCCGGCTCCGTTCGCAACGGTGACACGATGTTTCTAAGGCTCCAGGGCCTCCGCCGGGAGGGCGCGGAGATCCTCGGGGGGATCCCCCGGCGCTCACGCCTCAACGGCGGATCTGGTGCGGGCGCAGGAGCCTATCAGGCGAAGGGAGGTGCGCGGGCTCGC
The DNA here is from genome assembly GCF_049331405.1 of Singulisphaera chitinilytica. NCBI lineage: Bacteria > Pseudomonadati > Planctomycetota > Planctomycetia > Isosphaerales > Isosphaeraceae > Singulisphaera > Singulisphaera chitinilytica. The sequence continues at coordinate 133,467 of NZ_CP186274.1, read as the reverse complement.
CGCCGCGCGTGGTCGCGCCGGGGCGAAGAGGGAAGGCGTCTCATCCGGCAGCGCCGCGACGACGTCGATCGTCGTGATTTCGACGCTCTCGGTGGCGATCTGTCCTAAGAGGTGGAACTGGCAGATCGAGCAGTCGTCGGACGACTTGACGGGGTGCCCGTGTTGCGGAGCCTTCGGCCCGGCGTCCAGGGAACCCTCATGCGTCGGCTCGAACCCCGGCAAGGAGTGAAGCGACGGTCCCGCCACGGTGATCGCGCCATAGAGCGCGATCAAGGAGACCAACAGGATGTGGCGGATGGGTCGTCGCATCGAACTGGGGGGGGCGTCCGTTGCTCGTCGGAAGACGACCGGCGATCCCGGGCGGGATTCTGCCGCGTCTTACCAGGAAAAGTTGAATGAAAATCGCGGCAATTGTCAAGCACGGTGTTGACGGTTGCAGGAAAGTTCGGACCTGGAAGGGGGGCGGGCACGCGCCTCGTCGACGGTGCCCGGCCCCCCTCGCCCGACTCATGCATCAACGTCACGTTGCCCGTTGACGGATCAAGGCTTCCCCTCGACGACGTCGACGAGCCCCACGTCGACCCCCTGGCCGCCCGTCGTCTGGTGGCAGTGGACGGCGATGACGACCTTCGCCCCCGGCTTCAGGGCCTCTCGCGCCGCCGCGCGGATCTCGAGGGGCTCGTAGTCGGTGACGTAGCCCCCTGCCCTCGCGGCGAGGGCCCCGTTGAGGTAGATCTCGACGGCCTCGTCGTGGTAGGTGAGGAGCTGGAGCCGAGAGACGTCGAACCCTTCCGGCAGGGTGACCTCGCGTCGCATCCAGATATCGGCACTATTTCAGGGCGTGCCGACGACGGCTCCCGGGGTCCCCGCAGACCCGAAGCCGCCGGGGCCTTCCTTCCAACCTTTGGCGTCGAAGTCGGCCCGATTCCAATCCTTGGGCGGTGCCTCGAAGGTGTAGCGCCAGGTCGCGGGCTTGCTCCGCGAGGTGGCCACGACGTCGGTGATTTGGGGCGGCTCGGGCATGGGGGCCCAGTCCCTGGCGTTCTGCTTGTCGCGGCTCGCCCACTTCTTCCAGGCGCCCGGGTCGGCGAGCATTTTGATCAGGACCCCGCCGATCACCGGCCGGGCGTGCATGCCGTCGCTCTTCACGTTGTCGGTGTAGTATGAGTCGACGAACGGCTCGTGGGCGGTCGTCTGGTTCAGGTAGTCCTCGATGGGGGAGATGATCGCCTCGAAGTCGGCCCTGGACTCGGCGAGGGTCGCGACCCAGAACGACCAGTCGGTCTTGGTGAGCTTGGTCCTCGAGTCGAGCGGGAGTCCGAAGGGCTGCATCACCTTCTTGTAATAAGCGATCTCCTTGCGGGCGACCTCGGGCGGGAAGACGTTGAGGTTCAGGAGCTTGTCCCAGACGAGGTTGTACTTCTGGCTCCAGCTCCCCGGCTTGTCGAAGGCGATGCGCGAGTGGTCGCCGTCGCCGGCCGCCTCGATCCAGTGCCGGGCGTCGGCGCGGGCGATGGCCCCGAACTTCTCGGCCGCGGCCACGTCGCCCCGCATCCGGCAGAGGTCGCCGTAGGCGGCGATGGCCAGGATCGCCTTGATCGAGAGGTTCGCGTTGTGGGCGAGGTGCCCCATGAAGTCGTCGGTACAGAGCTGGTTCTCGGGGTCGAGCCCGTACTTCTCGAGGTAGGCCTCCCAGAGCGTGAGCTGCGGCCACCATCGCGAGGCGAAGTCGGCGTTGCCGTCCATTTTGGCGATCGCGTCGCAGAGGAGGATCAGGTTCGCGCTCTCCTCCACCGGCATCTTCTCCGCCTCGTTGCCGGGGCTCTCGCCGCCGCCGTAGACCTGGGCGTTGGCCTGCGGGTAGACGCCGACGTCATGCGGCGCGAACGGGAACTTCCAGCGCGGGGAGGCCCCGTAGATCATCGAGGGTGTAATCAGGGCCTTGGCATACGTCGGGCCCATCAGGAGGAACTGCGGGGCCGCCGGATAGATGACGTCGACCGTCGCCACGCAGCCGTTGCTCGTGTTCTCCTTGGCGAAGAAGAGGGGCTGCTTGTTGGCGTCGGCCGCGAGGCCGCAGCCGGCCAGGGCTTGCCGATATGCCAGGGCCGACATCCTCGCGAACTTCGGGCCCCCCTGGGCCTCGAGGTCGGCCATGAACTCGTCGTCGAACGCCGCGCAGCGCTTCACCAGGCCGTTGTAATCACGCTCGGCGACCTTGAAGAGATCCGCTGGCGTCGCGCCGTCGCGCCTCCAGAAGGGGCGGAGCTTGCTGCCGAGGAACTTGACCGCGTAGATCTCGTCGTAGGCGATCATGAGGTGCCGCCCGACCGCCTCGGCCCCGACCTTGCCCATGTCGAGCGTGAAGGCCAGGACGGGCTGGTCGTCGGCCACGGCCCTGGGCATGCGTTCGTCGTCCTGACCCGGCAGCGTCCCCAGGCTCGCGAACCCCTGGAGCAGGGCTGCACTCGCCCCGACGACGGCCCGAGAGGTGCCGGCAGGCGCCGCCGCATAGGCGTAGCCCCAGTCGATCCGGACGTCGTCGCCGGCCGGGCTGAGGAGCGTCTGATCGACGCAGCCGACCCGCAGCGCATTGAGTCCGCCGATCGACTCGCGGGCCCACTCCACCTCCTGGTCGGGCGTGTTGACCGCGAGCTGCGAGCTGACGCTCTGATAGACGGAGACCTCGTGCGAGGCCCCGTCGACCGAGCGTGCTTCCCAGGTCAAATAGGTGAGGGGCCGGGCCAGGACGTCGAGGTCGTGCGGCAAGGCCGGGGTCATGAAGGTCAGGCGGACGTGGATGCGAGCATCCTCGAACTCGTAGATGGATCGCGTCGGCAGGACTGTTACGCCGACCTGCGGCAGCACCGGGACGTCCGCCGGCTCCTTGCCCATGAGGCGATACGCTTTGCCGTCGACCCGGATCAGGCTGTTGAGCGAATGCTCGCGCCTGGTCCAGTGACGCGTGTTGTCATCATAGAGATGATCGGCCTCCGACCAGATGCTCAGGTACGGGTCGCTCGTCACGAGCGGCACGGCCGGGGGCCTCGGCGTCGTTGGTTTCGCGGGCGCCTCGGCCCGCGTCGAGGCCGAGGCCCATGCCAGGATCGCCGCCTGGGCGAGCATGATGTTGAACAAATTTCCAAACGACCATTTCATGATCAGACCCCCCTGACCTCGACCCGACGGGAGATGCCCGTTGGACTTCCTCGCTTCGCCTGGAGTATCAGGAGATTCCGATCCGAGTGCAAGGGCCCTGGCGAATCCGAGGATGGAGGGACCTCAACGCTCGCCGAGGTTGGAAGTGGCTCGGGGCTGGAACGCGATATCCGCGATGATTTTGCGCTCGAAGGGCCGGGACTGGACCATGTACTCGCGGATCTGGCCGGGCGGGAGGCTGAACTCGGCATCCAGGAGGCTCAGGGTGGTTTCCCCGCCTCCCGAGGAATAAGTAGCCGGGTATGTCGCCCCTTCCGGGCCGATGGCCACGACGCGCAGGTCCTGGCCGACGATGTTCTGGGCGATCGCGATGGCGGTCCCCCCGCGGTACTCGCGGGCCTTGCCGAAATAGAACTTGTGCGAGCCTGCGGAGAATGACGTCCCCCCCTTGCCGTCGTTGTTGGCCTCCAACTTCCAGGCGCCCGCGGCGATGCGGAACTCCACCGCGCAGGTCTTGCGATTGCTCGGCAGCGAGGCGAGGTAGACGCTCAGGCCGGGGATGGGCTTGCCGCCCTTCGTCGGAGTGCCGCCCCAGTAGTCCTCCGCCTCCTGGGGGAGCCACTTCAGGTTCGTCGTCTCCAAGGTCCCGGACATGCGGACGATGATCGCGCGGGCCTCTCGCCCCGGGACCTCTCGCAAGGGGGGAAGCGAGATCTCCCCCGGGCCCTCATCGAGGGGCGAGCCGTCGGGCCGCCACCACGACCCCGAGCCGTTGGAGATCGCGACGACCTCGACCTTTGTCCCGTCGGTCAGCGTGGCGGAATACGATTTGGCGGAATTGTCGGCCGCGGGCGACGCGGGTGGCTCGGAGGCCCCCGAGGCCGCGAGGGTCACGAACCCCGACGCCGCGGTCGCGAACATGATCGAGCCGAGGGCGAGCCACTTCAGTTTCGAGACGATCATCGCCTGGATCACTCCTTCCGCCAGGGCGACGGCCGAGGTCGATTCCCCGGCGATCGCGTGGGTCTGATGAGAGAACCGGAGGGCCGCCTGCGCGAGCGACAGGCTGCAAGCCCGACTGACATCGGCCGAGCCCAGGATCGAGGCGAGCAAGGCCACCGCGGGGCCGAAGCCCCGGCGGGCGAGTCGGCGTCGCAGTCGTTCTCGACCCCGGGTCAGCCGGCTCTGGACGGTCCGGACCGGGCACCCGATCCTCCCGGCCGCCTGTTCGTAGCTCAGGCCTTCGAGGTGGAAAAGCACGATGGGCAGCCGGAAACGTTCCGGGAGCCGGTCGATTTCCTCGTGGAGTTCGGCCCAGCCCTCGTGAGTAGGTGAGTCCTCGACCCTCTTGGCGTTGCCCTCTCCGTGGCGAAGCTCGTGGACGCGTCGCATCGCGCCATCCACTCTGGCCCTGGCGGCGACCCGCCCGGCGACCCCGTGGAGCCAGCCGGCGACCGACCCGGCGTCCCGGATCGTCCCCGCCTTCCTGGCCAGCACGAGGAACGTGGCCTGGAATGCGTCGTCGGCGTCGTGGGCGTTCCCGAGGATCTGCCGGCACGTCCGCCAGACCATCGGGGCATGCCGCTCGACCAGCCGCGCGAAGGCCTCTTCCGCCTCCAAGCCGGTGCCTCGCAGGAACCCCTCGACCAGCGAGCGATCGGCGGCCCCCTCATCGACCCCGACCCGGAACAGGGTATCAATCTCCCTCAAGACCGCCGCCGAAGACGCTCGGACCATGGCTCATCGCTCCCTGGCAAGTGCTGCTTCCGGAGGAATGTGCCCGGGCCGCCCAGCGATTGCCCCAACTTTTTTCAGGCTGGGCTGGGATGTTCCTTCCTTACGCAGGGAACTCGCGGGAGTTTTCAGACGATCGGTTGATCGCAAACCCACTTGACCGGCAAGGAGTTACGCTTACGATGGCCGCAGGCATGATAATGCGACAAATTTTCTAGGAATGAGGAGATGCTGGGCCATGGCATTTAGCATGATTGTCGTTCTGGCGGCCCTGGCCCTCGACGATAAGGATGCGGGGACGCTCGATGCCGGACAATTCTCGAAGATGCTTGGCGCCCTCCACTCCAGGATCCGCGATTGCGAGTTCATCTGCGGAGGATCCGTGACGTTCGTGGATCCGGAAGATCCCGACCGTTCGAAGTCCGAGAGGGTCGATAAGAGCTACCAGGCCATCTATGCCCGCCGTTCGGAGGATGGGGCGAGAATCCTGGAACTCTATGTGAAGCCCAACTCCTCACGAGATCAGGCCGTGCGACGGAGGCTCAGCATCTTGAGAGATCATAAGGCCTATCTCGAGCTCGACCACGCCTATACAGGGATGACTGGATCGCCGCAGCGATTTCTCTACCTGGAGTTCTGGGACGACATTCTTCCCAAGCTCCATGCAGGTTCCTACCAATTCCAGGGGTGGGAAGACATTGATGGGCATCGTTGCGCCCGCGTCGTCATCCTCCCGGAAGCCAATGTGCCGGGCGCGAGTTCTCATCTGCTCTGGGTTGATCTCGAGCGAGGAGGCCACGTCTTGAAGCACGAGTTCCGGTCGAATGGCGATCTCTGGTATGCCATGGGCAATGTCAAACTCGCCCGGATTTCCCTTCGCGACGGTAAGACGGCCTGGTTGCCCGTGCACGGAGAATTCAGCTCATTCCTGAATGGGAATCAGTTCAAACTCCTCCCCGTGATTAAGGAGGTATATGACGTCGAAGAGAGCACGATTCGTTTGAATCGGGGCTTCGAAGACGATCGATTCGCAGTTTTTCACGACAATTCGAAGAAGGCGCCGGCCTTCGACAAACTGCGAGCGGAGTTTCGGGCCACCTCGCCCGGCTCCAGGACTCCGTAACATTCCAACCGGGGAGGCGAAGGACCTTGCGAGATTCCTCCAGGGTGGCGCCCCTGGGCGTGCAGCTCCATAACCGCGTTGTCGCAGGTTACGGCGGGTCTGGACGTCCTGCTAGAATGGAACGTCGGCCGTGATCGCGAAGCCACCCCCCGGCCTTTCCACCGCGCCTCCCCGCGAAGGAAAAGGGCCTGCCCCTCCCCGGGCACGATCGGCGATCCCCCGTCGGCTCTTTTCTCGTCGTGGCGAGGACGCTTTCTCGCATACGATCTGGAGATGTGTGGACGCTTTCGATGGATCTTCTTTCGGGGCCCAAGGGTCTCGGCCAAGGGGCGTGGTTCGTAACTTTCGAGGGGTCGTGCCATGAGGCTTCGTTCGCTGCTGGTCATGCCCTGGGTTGCGGCAGTCCTGATCGTGGCGGGGGCCGTGGGGGCTCAGGAGCCCGCCGGGTCGCCGAAGACGTCAAATACTGGTGAGAATCCGTCGCAGGCGTCGGAGCCGGGAGACGCCTCGGAGAAGTCGACGACGCCCGCCAAGGAGATGGAGAAGGAGAAGGCCGACGAGGGGGAGGGCAAGTCGGAGAAGGATAAGGAGGCCAAGCCCAAGAAGGCCAAGGTCGAGCGGGCCACCTTCGCCGGGGGCTGCTTCTGGTCGATCGAGGCGATCTTCGAACGCATCCCGGGGGTCAAGTCGGCCGTCTCGGGGTTCGCCGGCGGCGTCGTGCCGAGTCCGGATTATGACACCGTCTGCACGGGCGAGACCGGGCACGCGGAGTCCGTCCGGGTCACCTATGATCCCGACGTCGTCTCGTATGAAGACCTGCTCGAGGTTTTCTGGGCGGCGCACGACCCGACGACGCTGAATGCTCAGGGGGAAGACTTCGGCACGCAGTATCGCTCGGTGATCTTCTTCCACAGCGAAGAGCAGCGGAAGGCCGCCCTGAAGTCTTACAGGCAGTTGACCGACGCCGGCGTCTTCGGCCGGCCCATCGTCACCGACCTCGTCCCCATGAACGCGTTCTACCCCGCCGAACGCTATCACCAGGACTACTACCGCAACCACCGCACCAACGAATACTGCCAGAGGGTGATCGCCCCCAAGCTCCGGAAGCTCAAGCTGATCAAGTGATTAGACTTTGCTTTAGCGGTTAACGACGATGAGCCGGCGGCCCTCCCCTTCCCGATCGCGGGAGGGAGACGATCGCCGGCTCGCCCTGTTTCGAACGCCCTTGGATCCGAAGCTTCGCTCAGGAGCCCTTGGTGCGGAAGACGAGGAAGTATGGGACGGCCGAGCGGGCGTCCTCGTCCTTGAAGTTGCCGAATTTCGCCGTGTTCAGCCAGAGGGAATAGGTCGTGTTCGGCTCGAGCTTGACGGGCAGGATGCAGGTGCGCTGGCCTTTCTCATAATGGATCTTCCCCACGATCTCGGGGAAGGTCTTCTCGGTGTGCCGCACGACGGACCAACTCCCATCCATCATCGTCTTGCTGAAGGTGAGCTTGATCTCCTTCAGGGTCGGGTCGACCTCCTCCGATCCCGCGGCCGGGACCGTCTTGACCACGAAGGGCGGGAAGGAGTTGAAGGCCTCGCTGGTCTTCGACTCGGTCGCGCCCTCCGCCTTGGGGGCGAGCGCCAACTCCACGACCTTGGGGGCGGGAGTGGGAGCGGGCGTCGAAATGGTCGTTGCCGGAGGTGTCGGGGGTGTTCGCGGTGCCGAGGTCTTCGGGCCAGCGAAGGCGGCGATTGCCAGGGAGGGGAGGCAAAGGGTTGCCGAGGCGAGGCCGAGTTTCTTGAGGGTCATGATCCGGGAAACTCCGTCGACAAGGGTGGCGACGCGGGCCGAGACGACCTCGGCCGACGCCCGGCCCGCCGCCATTCGCACGGCGGCCAGGGCCGTCGAGAGGGAGAGCGAATCGAGGCCGGCAGCCGGCAACGACGCCGAGGCCATCGCCAGGCCCGAAGCCCCAGGCGCGAGCCCGCGACGCTCGAGGCGGGAGCGGAGCAGGTCCCTGCCCCTCGCCAGGCGGCTGCGGACGGTCCCGACCGGGCAGGACATCCGGGCGGCGGCTTCCTCGTGGGTGAGTCCTTCGAGGTAACAGAGGATCAACGGGATGCGATATCGCCCGGGTAACCGGCCCAACTCCTCGTCGATCAAGGGTTTGAGGCCCTCGTCGGCTTCCGTCGATCGGCAAGGGGATTCGGGTAGCTCGCCGTTGGTCCGCTCGCGGGATCGCTGACGCAGGGCGACGACTCGGGCTCGACGCGCGACCCTCACGCTCACGCCGTGGAGCCAGGGGGCCAGCGACGTCTCCACCGTGACCGAGCCTGCGCGGCGGGCGAGGACGAGGAAGGCCGCCTGGAAGGCATCTCCGGCGTCGGCGGGGTCGCGGAGGGCCCTGAGGCAGATGCCCCAGACCATCGGCCCGTGCCGGTCGACCAGGGCTGCGAAAGCGGACTCGGCCGCAGCCTTGTCGCCCCGGTCCAGGAAACGGTCCAGCAGCTGCCGGTCCGTATGGACGGATGCTGTCCCCCGCGCGAACAGGGACTCGAGATTTCGATGGGCGGGGCCCGGGTTCGCCATCGAGGCTTATCCCTCCATCCTCTGTCGCCGCAGTGCCGCCTCAGCCATCGTACCGTCCCACTCGCCCAAGTCCTCGGGGGCGGATCGAAGATCGGCGAGGCGTTCAGGAGACCTATGCACCTCGATGTCCCGACCAATCCCGAAATTTCCCGGAATGCGGCCGGAATCTCCGGGGTTCCTCCGTCGGGTGTCGAGACTTTGCTCTTGGACGCGACTTCGATGCGCGCAATTCCCTAGAAATCCGCAATCCCGGGGATTGCGATTTCGATGGGAATCGGTGTGAGGCCCGGTCAACCCGTCGAGATCGGGGTTGCGATCGCCGTCGCTTCACGAGCAAGGGCCAGGGACGGCCATGCCGCTCGGTGGAGACGATGGGCTCTGGCGATTTGGGGCGGACGACTGGCAGATCAAGCCGCGTGAAGGCTCGGTCCGGATCACCGCGAATCACGGCCAACGAGACATGCTTTCGGGGCGGACGGACGACTCGATGTCGAAAGGGATGACAGGAATCAGTCCGTCCTCACGGGTTTGATCAGCCCTCGTCGCAATGCCTCGCCGATCTGCGCCGGGCCGTAGCCACGCTCGACCATCAGGCAGGGTATCCCTTGCTGTTCGCAGAGGGGGCGTAGCCGCTCCGGGACGTGATGGCCTATGAAGCTCTTGAGGATCAGGACGAGGTCCATGCCCCGGTTGCGTACCCTCTGCTCGAGCGAGTCGAGCATGGCCGGCTTGGCATCCTCGTAGGGCTCCCAGTCGAGCCGGTCGAACTCGAAGAGCCGCTGGAGGGTCCTGCGGACATCCTCGCGGACGCTGCCCCCGATCATCAGGGTACGCATGCCCTGGGTCGCCGAGATCAGGTCTTCGTAGCGGACCTGAAGTGTCTCGTCATCCTTGGACTCCCCCTGGCGGATCCGGTCGAGGTTCCGACGCAGGGCGCGGAGGCCGTTGCCGCCGGAGATCAACTCGCGATAGGGCATGACGAGTTCGAGGATGCGCTGGTCGGATGCGCCCAGGCCGTTGACGACGAGCTTGAGCTGGGCGAGGAACTCCTCGACCCCTTCATCCGGGAGCGAGGTCCTGGCCATGAGGGCCTTGAGCTCCTCGAAGGCCGCCTCGCCCGTCACCCGCATCTGGTGCTGGCGTTCCTGGTCCCGGGCCTGCTGCTCTAACCGCTGCTGTTCCCAATCTTTAGAGCGACGGGCGGTTTCCGTGGCCTGGACGAGCTGGTCCTGCGCCTCGGCGACGTAGACGGGCCAGTCGGTGTGGAAGTCGTGGCGGAAGGCCTCGATATAACCCGGCTCGTACTGTTTAGATAAGGTCTTGAGCTGGTGGAAGACGCGCTGGGCGAGCGCCTGGTTCTCTTCGGAGATCTCGCCGTCGTTGATGGCCTGATGCATCCGGAATCGGCCGATCCAGATCTTCAACTGGGCGTATTGCTCGAGCTTCGTGAGCACTCCGAAGTAATTCACGCTGGCCTCGACCTCGCGGGCCAGGGCCTGGAACTGTCCGCCAGGGAAATGGATCTCGGCATCCCAGAGCAGGCGGTCTTCCGCGGTGAAGTTGTCGGAAAGCTGGGGCTGGAGCCTGTCAAGCTCTCGACGAAGCTGCTGGTAATGATCCATGGCCGCGCGTAGCTCGCGCCTGGCCTCATCCGACTCCTTGCCGACGGCCTCGAGCTCGGCCTGGGCCTCCCGGCGCTTGCGGTCGATCTCGATCTGGGCGTTGGAGATCAGGGCCTCGGCGTCGGCGTCCGAGTCGAGCGACGACTTGAACTGCGCGAGCTTGCGGATCAGGTCCTTGAGGTGGAGCTCATCGGCGTCGACTTGTTCGAGTTCGCGGAGCCGGGCGGGGCGGACCTCGCGGAGTCTCTGTGCGGCGCTACGCGCGCGGAGTTCGGCGGAGCGGAAGAGCTCGGCGGCCTGCTGAGTCTCGGCCCCTAGCTTCTTCGCTCGGGTCTTGGCTTCGGCTTGCCGAACGAGCTCGGCAAGGCGCTCTAAGGATGGCGTCATGTGGGTCAATCTCTTCCTCTGATTACTTTATCCGAATCCGTGGAGCTGGGGGACGACTCTTCAGGACGACTCGATCTACCCTCGGGTTCTTTGGCTCAAGGTTATCCTTCGGAAGGGTCGATGACAGTGGCCTGGCCCTCCGAGGTGGGCCCTTTTTTTGTCATGAACGCTAGGACTCGATCGCTCGGCCTGTGTCGGAGGCAAAAACCTACCCCGGAAGACGTTGCGGAGTCGGTCCTACCCCTCGACACGCTTGCAATCAACGACTCAACCGAGCAGCCCCCAGATCGGTGTCCCGAGACAGAGACGAAGGGGCCGACCGAGCGGGTCGGGTAGCTCCACGGCCGGGTCGACGCCGAGGAGGTGATACACGGTCGCGGCGATATCCGCCGGAGTGACGGGATCGATTGCGGGGTGGGCCGCCCAGCGATCGGAGGCGCCGAAGACGGTGCCACCGCGGATGCCCGCGCCCGCGAGTACGGTTGAAAAGCAATGCGGCCAGTGGTCGCGACCATCGCGCCCAGCGCCCGCCCCTCCTACCACTCCCTGCCCGACACGAGGGGTCCGCCCGAACTCCCCCGTCCAGACTATCAGCGTCTCGTCGAGCAGGCCCTTGGCGTCCAGGTCGTCGAGCAGGGCCGAAAAGGCCTGGTCGCTCGGCGGCATGAGGCGCGTCTTCAGATCGATGAAATTGCGATTATGCGTGTCCCAGTACACACTGACGTTTGTCAATCCGTCATTCTGCCAGAAGACGGTCACGAGCGGGACACCGGCCTCGACGAGCCGTCTGGATTGCAATACGGCCTGGCCGTGAGGATGGGACCCGTAACGTGCTCGGATTCTGGGATCTTCTCGGGCCAGGTCGAAGGCTTCGAGCGTACGCCTGGCGGTCAATAAGTTATAGGCGCGCGAACGATGAGTATCTAGCGCCTGGACCTGGGCACTCGCGTCGAGGTACCTCGCCTGAGCCTGGACGGCCTGGAGCAACCGACGCCTGGCGTCGAATCTCCCCGGGCCGACATCCTCGGGCAAGGAGAAGGCCGCGACGCGGTAGTCGGGGCGGTTCGGATCGTCGTCGATCGTGAACGGGTTGAGCGCCGGGCCGAGCCAGCCGGCCCCCTGCCCGTGGCTCTGCTCCACGAAGCGAGGGGCGCCTTCCGGGACGGTCGGCCGGAGTTGCACGAACGGCGGCAGCGGCGATCGCTCTCGGCCTTTGTTCAGCCGGGCGAGTACGGCTCCATAATGCGGCCAATCGTCCTCCATCAGGCCACCCCCGGCCACGGGGATGGACCGGCCTGTCAGTAACTCATGCGTCGCGGTCGTGTGATTCACGTCGGCGTGATGCACGGAGCGGACGATCGCCAGGCGATGGGCCTGCCTGGCCAGCATCGGGAAGTGCTCCGAGATGGAGACCCCCGGCACATTCGTGGCGATGGGTCGAAACTCTCCGCGTACCTCCGCAGGCGCCTCGGGTTTGAGGTCCCAGGTCTCCTGCTGTGCGGGGCCTCCCCACATGAACAGGATGATGCATGCTTTGGCCTTCCCGAACGTCGAGGCCGTCGGCGCGGCGGAACGCGCCCGGGACTCGAGCAAGGTTGGCAGGCCGAATCCGAATAACCCCAGGCCCCCGGCGCGGAGGAACTCGCGGCGGGATGAATCCCAAGGCGTTCGTCTCGTCCTAAGGCCTTCTGCTGTATGCATGACCGAAAGCACTCGAAACCTTCACTTTTCGGAGATTTATCATACCTCGACCCCCGAAAAAAGGAACAGGGAGAGTGTGCCCGCAAGATTTCTTAAATTTCCGTTCGACCAGAGGTTGGGAAAAAGCAACCCTCAGCAAAAAGCGACCTCCGAACTCGTTAAAATCGAAGGCATGTGCATCTTAAACCTGAATTTAAATGAACCAAGTTCGCATTCTGCCGATGGGTACTTTGGGCCGGCAATTGGCAGTGCGGCCGAGCTTCTGCGAAACTCTTCGCTCGAGGCCACCTCCTGGATGCAATTTCAAATCGTTATGCAAAGTCGATTCCTTTCGGTCAATATTTCGCCGCCGGCGAATTATCTATCATCGCTTGAGTGACACTTGGAATTCTATGTTACCGCTTAAAGCCTTGGAGTGAAATCAATTGGGGGACGATCCCGGATGGGGCACGTGCATGTTTCGGGTGGACAATTTTCGTCCGCCCGGGCGCTAACGAGTGGATCGGCGATGGTGAGAACATGGGAAGGGGTCGACACCTCGTTGCCAACTTTGTCGCCCCTCGACATCACGTCTGTCGTTTTGTCACGTTGCCGTGTAGAGGGGGCCTCGCCTCGGCCTTCGGCTCGGGTTGAGGGGTGAGATGACGTCACTTCCTCCAGGCGAACTCCGCTCAACTCGAGCCATCTGGCGTCTCAAATCATCGAGTTTTATGGCGGACATCGGTGAATCGAGCATGAATGGCTCGCTATGCGGCTTTTGAAAGCCAGGGATCCCGCGGAAACCTGGCCTCGATCACCAAAGCCGAAGTATGCGCCGGAGACGAATTCGCGGCCTCGGACGACGTCCAAATGAAGCGAGGACGGTTTGAGCCCGCACGATCCTGGAGGAATCTTCAATGTCCCGGGACGGTGAGCGGCTTGCCGTTATCCTTGGGCCCGATCTGGAGCAGGAAGGGGACGGCCGACTCCGCCCATTCGCTGGCGTCGGGGAAGCCCGAGGCCCGGCCGCCGAAGGTGGATCGGAGCATGTCGGTGTCGATGATGCCCGGGTTCAAGGGGACAGCAATTAGCCCCTTGGGAAGTTCCTGCGCCAGGGCCCGGGTCAGGCCCTCGATGCCCCACTTGGTGGCACAGTAGGGGGCGACCTCCGGGGAGGTCGATCGGCCCCAGCCCGAGCTGAGGTTGACGACGACCCCGCTCCCCCGCCCGATCATCGCCGGCAGGAAGCTTCGGATCACGTTGGCGACCCCCTTGAGGTTCACGTCGATGACCCGGTCGAAGTCCTCGGCCGAGACCTCCCATAAGGGCGCGTTGGGATTGATGAGTGCCGCGTTGTTGATCAGGAGGTCGGGGGGCCCGTGTCGGGCGAGGATGCCCCTGGCCCAGGCCTCGACCTGCCCCGCGTCGACGACGTCGACGACCTCGAAGTTGGCGGCGGGGCTCGGTTCGAGGCGGAGTTCCTCGATGGCCTCGGCGGAACGCCCGCAGCCGATGACCTCGTGGCCGAGCTTGCCGAATCCGGAGACGAGGGCTCGGCCGAGCCCTCGGGTGGCCCCGGTGATGACGATCCGCTTGCCCTTGGCGCCGCTGCCCATGCTCAGCTTCTCCGGTCACGATTCTTCACGATGTCGATGGTCGGGGGTCGGCCCGCCAATGTAGTCGGCCTCGGGGGGGAAGGCCAGGCGTCGGGGTCTCTTGTTGCAATGCCGCCCCGGCCGTGAAACACTGGCGCCGGGCCTCGGCACGAAGGACATAAGGGGCCGACCGCCCGCGAGAGTCATCGAGGAGGAAGATGATGGATGGGGATCCCAAGGGCGTCGGTGCCGGCCTGGCGCACGACGTCTTGCATGCGGAACGCAAGCCGCTCGACGCGATCTTCTCCCCCAGGACCGTCGCCGTCATCGGCGCGACCGAGAAGCCGGGGAGCGTCGGGCGCACGATCCTGTGGAACCTCATCTCGAACCCGTTCGGCGGGACCGTCTTCCCCGTCAATCCGACCCGGCCCAACGTGCTCGGGATCAAGGCGTACAAGCGGGTCGCGGATGTCCCCGAGCCGGTCGACCTGGCGATCATCGTGACTCCGGCGGCGACGGTGCCGGACGTGATCGGCGAGTGCGCGGAGGTCGGGGTCCGCGGGGCGATCGTGATCTCGGCCGGGTTCAAGGAGGTCGGCACGGCCGGGGCCGACCTCGAGCGCAGGGTGCTCGAGCAGGCGAGGAAGGGGCGGATGCGCCTGATCGGCCCCAACTGCCTGGGGGTGATGCGCCCCCTCGGCGGCCTCAACGCGACGTTCGCCGGCCGGATGGCCCTGCCGGGGACCGTCGGCTTCCTCAGCCAGAGCGGCGCCCTCTGCACGGCGATCCTCGACTGGAGCCTGCGCGAGCACGTCGGCTTCAGCGCCTTCGTGTCGATCGGCTCGATGCTCGACGTCGGCTGGGGCGACCTGATCGACTACCTCGGCGACGACCCCCGCACCAAGTGCATCGTGATCTACATGGAGACGGTCGGCGACGCCCGGTCGTTCCTCTCGGCCGCACGCGAGGTCGCGCTCACGAAGCCGATCATCGCGATCAAGGCGGGCCGGACCGAGGCCGCGGCCAAGGCCGCCGCGTCGCACACCGGCTCGCTCGCGGGGAGCGACGAGGTCCTCGACGCCGCCTTCAGGCGCTGCGGGGTGCTCCGGGTGGACACGATCTCCGAGGTCTTCTACATGGCGGAAGTCCTCGCCAAGCAGCCGAGGCCCAAGGGGTCTCGCCTGACGATTGTGACCAACGCGGGAGGCCCGGGGGTGCTCGCGACCGACGCCCTGATCCGCCGAGGGGGCTCGCTCGCCGAGCTGGCGCCCGAGACCGTCGGCACCCTCAACACCTTCCTGCCCGACGCCTGGAGCCACTCGAACCCGATCGACGTCCTCGGCGACGCCGACGCCGGGCGCTACGCCAAGACGCTCGAGGCCGTGGCCAAGGATCCCAACAGCGACGGCCTGCTCGTGATCCTCACCCCCCAGGCGATGAGCGAGCCGACGCAGACGGCCGAGCAACTCCGCCCGTTCGCCAGGATCGAGGGGAAGCCGGTCCTCGCGAGCTGGATGGGGGGGGCCGACGTCGCGGCCGGCGAGATGATCCTGAATCAGGCAGGGATCCCGACCTTCCCCTACCCCGACACCGGGGCGAGGGTCTTCCAGACCATGTGGCGCTCGGCCTACAACCTCAAGGGGCTCTACGAGACCCCCACCCTGCCCGACGACTCCGAGGACGTCGTCGAGGCGAGGTCTCGGGTCGATGCCCTCGGCTCGGCCGTGCGCCAGTCGGGCCGGACGATTCTGACCGAATTCGAATCCAAGCAAATCCTCGCGCTCTACGGGATCCCGACCGTTCCCACCCGCGTCGCCCACACCGAGGACGAGGCCGTTGCGGCGGCCGAGGAAATCGGCTACCCGGCGGTGCTGAAGCTCTTCTCGGAGTCGGTCACGCACAAGACCGACGTCGGCGGCGTGCAGCTCAACCTCACCGACGCCGACTCGATCCGGCGCGCCTATCGGGCCATCGACCTCTCGGTGCTCGAGCACGCCGGACCCGGCCATTTCCAGGGGGTGACGATCCAGCCGATGATCCGCAGGGACGGCTACGAGCTGATCGTCGGCAGCAGCCTCGACTCCCAGTTCGGCCCGGTCTTACTCTTCGGCACCGGGGGCCAGCTCGTCGAGGTCTTCCGCGACCGGGCGTTGGCCCTGCCGCCGCTGACGACCACGCTCGCGCGCCGGATGATGGAGCAGACCCGGATCTTCGAAGCCCTGCGGGGCGTGCGCGGCCGCAAGCCGGTCGACGTCCCGGCGCTCGAGCAGCTCCTCGTCAGGTTCAGCCGGCTCGTCGTCGAGCAGCCCTGGATCCGGGAGATGGACATCAACCCCCTGCTCGCCTCGCCCGAAGGCCTGCTTGCGCTTGACGCCCGGGTCATCGCCCACGACATCTCGGTCCCCGAGAGCGAGTGGTCCAGGCCTGCGATCCGCCCCTATCCCATCCAGTACGTCTCCCCCTGGGTCGCGAAGGACGGCGCACACGTCTTGATCCGGCCGATCCGACCCGAGGACGAGCTGCTCCTGATCCGGTTCCACGAGACCCTCTCGGAGCGGAGCGTGGCCTTCCGCTACTTCCACGCGATGAAGCTCAGCTCCAGGACCTCGCACGACCGCCTGACCCGCATCTGCTTCAACGACTACGACCGCGAGATGGCGCTCGTGGCCGACGGCAAGGACCCGGCGACGGGGACGAACGCGATCCTCGGCGTCGGCCGCCTGAGCAAGCTCCACGGCCAGGACGAGGCCGAGTTCGCCATGCTCGTCTCCGACGGCTTCCAGGGGCGTGGGCTCGGCTCCGAGTTCCTCCGCCGCCTGATCCAGATCGGCCGCGACGAGAAGCTTTCCCGGATCTCGGCCGACATCCTCCCCGAGAACCGGGAGATGCAGGCCGTCTGCCGCAAGCTCGGATTCCACCTCGCCCACGAGCCCGGCGATGGCGTCGTCAAGGCGGTCATCGAGCTTTGACAGCCCGTTAGAATATTGCCCCCGCATGAATGAGGACGTTCGCGCACACCTGCGACAGCGGGGCATGCGTCGGAGCCGGCTGCGAGGCCTGGAAGACGTGAGCAAGCGTTATACGATCGCGGCTGCGGCCCACGACCTGGCCCAGAGCCTTCGCCTGCTCACCGGGATAGGCAAGCCGAGGGCCCTGCAGGGCTCAGGAGGGGCCTCGGCGCACAGTCTACTCCTCATCAATGGGAATGATGACATCCCTCATGCTCGGGATCGCGCCACCGGAACTCGCGGCTATTTCAACGGGCTATTTGGCGCGATCTCTTTGCTCATGGAAAGAATTGTGACAGAGCGGATCTTTGAAGCCGGGATCGCGACGGCGGGGTTCTTTGCCCCGGGAGCAGGCCTCCCGATACCGACGTTGCGGAACATGCGATTAGCAAACGGAAGCTTCGAAGCGATCGGAACGCCGATTTCGCGACGCGACTCGTGTACCTTGAGGCGGATGCCCTTGTCATCCGCCCCGATGACGGTCCCTTCGAGTGTCGTCACGACCGAACGCTGTGCGGTGGGAGGTCGTTCATCAACCTCGATCTTGCAGGAAGTTCCGGGCTGTAGAATCGCCGGGCTGGCGATGATTTTGATCGGCCTCGGTTTCGATTCATCCGTCTCTTCCGGAGATCCAATGACCGACGACGCAACCAACAGGGAGAGGGACGACACAACTGCCAACTTAAGGCGGCTTTTCATCTCTGAATGAACTCCATGCCGGCCTACCGAGCGGCCTTCACGAAGGCGAGTGCCGCCCATACCGCGCCGGAGTTCTAGCAAAGCCGAGGGATTATGTCCATCCAACCCGTGCGCCCGCGGGAACTACCCTACGAGGGATTAAGGATAGCACTGCCAGGTGATCGGTATAGTTATAACGAAGTTTCAGCCTGATGCTTCGTCGGCTCGAGTCGTCGGGCGATGAGGCCGCGTTCCATCCTTCCAAGACCGTCGGTCGCCTGATGTCCCGAATAGCTTCGCACTACTTATGGGACAAAGCTCGGGAGGGGCTGCGGATTGAGGCTCGCAACCCTCCCGAGGTCGGTCGATGGGTCAGGTCACTTCGTCAGCTTCCAGCCCGAGGTGTCGGCGGTCAGGCCTTTGTGGCCTTTGTACTGGTCGTAGACCTCGTTCATCTCTTCGACCGTGTCGAAGTAGCCCACGATGTGTGCCGCGCTGAAGGTTTCGCCGACCTTGACGGGCTTGCCGTGGACCTCCTCGATCATGACGATGATCCCGCCGGGCCGCATGCTGCACCAGGCCTCGTAGACGACGTCCGGGTCGAGGGTCAGGCCGGCGAGCCAGGGGCCGGCCTTGCCGGTCTTGGGGTCGCGGAGGTGGTAGGCGCGGATGAATCGTTCCGGGGTCCGGTTCAGGTCGCGGCGGTAGCCGTACTTGAGGTCGGGGGGGAACGGCGTGAAGAACTCGCTGGAGGGGATGTGCAGGCCCTTGGGGCCGCTCAGGTAGCTGAGATACATCTCGCTGAACGTGTCCCCCTTCTCATGCCGGACGCAGCCGGGGGTGTCGTTGCGGAGGAACATCTCGTCCGACGCGTTCACGCTCTCGACTCGGTCCATCAGGATGAAGTACCTCTTGCCTTGCGGGAAGACGACGAGCTGGGTCCACTTCGAGCCGGGCTTGCGGCCGGGGGCGGCGTACTCGAAGTGATAGGTCGTCTTCACGGCGACGAAGTCCTTGCCGCGGATGATCTCGGGCTTCACCTCCTTCATCCGGTGGCAGAGCTGCGGCCCCTCGACCATCCGCTTGCGATGGCTGGTGCCGTGCGACATCATCGTGTAGGCCCGACGCTCGGGGTCGGTCTCGTTCTCGTACCAGCTATAGCGGCCGACGCCGTTGCCGTCGGGGGCGAAGACCTCCTTCGCCCATTCGGCGTCGCTCCCGGCCTCCATCAGCCAGTCGACGACCATCAGGCCGTCGCCGACCTCGCGGAACCCTGTCTCCTTATCGAGGAACGAGCCCTTCTCGATCCCGGTCATCCAGTGCTTCGGGCTCGACTTGGGGATGACGGCCTCGAGCTTGTCCGTCTCGATCTTGATGGCGCGAGCGTCCTCGGTCGCGTCCGCGAGCCCTGCCGCGCCCGCCGACTGCAGCGGGGCCGATCCTGCGACGAGCCATCCCAACGCCGTCGGGATGAAGAGAGCCTTGAAGATTCGCATAAGGGGGGCCTCGAGGAAGGTGGGTCTGACGAACATGGTGGTGTTGTCACGACCGACCATAGCGGAACGGTCCGCCCGTTGCCAGCACGAGGATAGGCCCCACGCCCTCATGATCTGCGAGGACGATTCACGGGTCTCGTAAATTTTAAGTAATCATCTCGGCGAATATTTATTTTTGGCCCTTGGAGGTGGATTGATCTCCAACTTTCAAGGATGCCCGGACGGTCAGGCGGCGTGGATCAGGAGGCTGACGCGCTCGGGGAGCTGCATCATGACGGACTGGATCTGGTCGCCGGCGAGGGCCCGGTAGAGGATGTTGCGGCGCGTGGCTTCCATCAGGAGGACGTCCGCCTCAAGGGTCCGGGCGACTTCGAGGATGGTGCCGGGAATGTCGCGGGCGGTCCGGTACTGGACGCGGAGGGCGATGCCGGCTTCGGCCGCCTCGAGGGCGATCCGATCGATGATCTCGCCGGCCCGCTTGTCCTCGGCCAGGGTCGGCAGGGCGTTCGGGCCCATCGGGGTATAGGCGATCGGCCGCAGGAAGAGGACGATCAACTCGGCGTGCCGCTCCTGGCATTCGCGGAGCGCGAACGCGATCAGGCTCGGCCTGTCGCCGCTGATCGGGACCAGGACACGCGCCTTGATGGCGACCGGGATCGGCGCGGGGGCGGGCTCCGTCTCGCTGAGCAGGCTGCCGCGGAGCTGCTTGGGTTTCGCACGGCGCGGGAGGGAGCGTCGGGGGCGTTCGCGGGCCGTGAAGGCGGAGCTCGCCGCCGTGCGAAGACGCTTCGGCCCTTCCTTCTTCGGCAGGAACCCCTTGAGGACGGGGCGGAGCGATTCGGCCAGGAACTCGAGTCCCATGAAGAGGACGCTCGTGATCCAGTCGAGCATCCCGGAGAGGAACAAGGCGATCATGCCGACCGCCGCAAACGTCACGACCGTCCAGAGACGCTGTGGGAACCGCATCGGAGCAAATACCCGGCTCGTCCCAACGCTGAGATCGGGCCCGGGGGCGATGGGCCGGACGGACCCTCCCCGCTGCGAGTCGCAAAGGGGAAGGACCAGGGGACGTTGCGGGGACCGATCTCTCGAGATCGGGTCGCGCCAACTGCGGGACGGCAGCCGGCGCGTGGTCTACTCCTCGGACGCCTGCGAGGTTAGCTGACGGGCTCGGGGCCGAAGGTGCCCCGTCGCGCCTTATTCGACGCGATTCGCCCCAAAAAGTTGGGTCCCCCGCTCTCCCGGCCCCCCGGGAGACTCGGCGATCTATCAGCAACGTCCCTTCTCAACCAAGAATGATTCCAACGCCGCGAAGACTCTTCGTCAAGAGAGTGGTCGCCGGGCGTATGACGATTGCAACGTCGTCATCCGGGATATCGCGCGCAAACGATACGCGAGGAAGAGATAAGGCGGAGTTCACGTCGCCGATGGCCGCGCGGCCGGGCGAGGCGGGGGCAGGCAGCAGTCGACCGGGCAGACGTCGTGGTTGGCGCCGAACATCCCGATCGCCCGGCGCACCGCCGTCCCCCGGAACCGCTCCTCGATCAACTCGCCGAGCATGGAGACGAAGGCCGGGTGGGTGCCGACCGTCCCCGCCCTGACCATGTTCAGGCCTATCTCGGCGCAGGCTTTTTGAGCCTCGTCGTCGAGGTCGTAGAGGACCTCCATGTGGTCGGAGAGGAACCCGACCGGGTGGACGACGACATCCTCGACCCCTTCCTGGCGGAGCTGGCGGAGGTGGTCGACGATGTCGGGCTCGAGCCAGGGGTCGGTCGGCCGCCCGCTCCGGCTCTGGTAGACGAGGCGGCAGTTCTCCGGCTCCGCGCCGACGGCCTCGGCGATCAACTGGCAGGTCTCGGTGAGCTGCGCCTCGTACCGGCAGTTCGCCGCCATCGAGCTGGGGATGCTATGCGCCGTGAAGGCCAGGCGGGTCGCCTCACGACGCTCGGCCGGGATCTGGGCGAGGGCGTCGCGGACCCGGTCGGCGTTGGCGGCGATGAAGTCCGGGTGGTTGTAGAAGACGCGGATCTTGTCGATCGGCGGGGCCGGGCCGCCCACGGATTCCTGGGCCCGCGCGACGTCCTCGCGATACTGCCGGCAGCTCGAATAGGAACTGTACGCCGCCAGGACGAGGCCGAGCCCACGCTTGACGCCGTCGGCGGTCATCTTCGCCAACGTGTCGGCGAGCAGCGGGTTCCAGTTGCGGTTGCCCCAGTAGATGGGGACGTCCAGGCCGCGCCGTTTCAACTCGGGCTCGAGCGCGGCGATCAACTCCCGGACCTGGCCGTTGATCGGGCTGACGCCGCCGAAGTGGTAGTAGTGCTCGGCGACCTCGAGCATCCGCTCTCGCGGCACGTTCCGGCCTCGGAGGACGTTCTCCAGGAACGGGATCACGTCGTCGCGATGCTCGGGACCCCCAAAGCCGACCACGAGGACGGCGTCGTAAGACTTCGGCATTTCCGGTTCTGCTGTGCCCATGCGTCGGGAGTCCCTGGCCATTGGCGGGTGGAGGCCGACCCCTGCCCCATCCGGGCGGACGGACGATGGGATCGGCCTGCGATATTCTACAGCTGCGGGCCACCCGCCTTGAAGCCGAGCTCTCCCTGCGAATGCGAGGCCATCGAACGCGGCGTCATGCATCGGGAGTATAAATTGGATAAGTTGTGAAATGTATGAATGTGGAAACGAAGCCCGTCCGAGCTTTGCTGCTCATAACCCCTTTCGATTTCTATGGGCAGGGGATTTCGCGATTGATCTGTCGTGTTACAATTGTGAGAGGTCTTGGGCGCGGTGTTCGATGAGGGGGGACTCGGGTGATCGGGTCGAGGCTCCAGGGGACATCGTGCGCCCCGAGATCGTCCGCCTACGGCGCAGCGGCGTCGATCCTCGAATCAGGAGTCTCCGGTGATCATCGCAGATCGCTTGTCGGCAACGCACTTGAGGAAGTTGATCCGGGGACGACGACCTGGGCATCGGGCGCCGAGCCTGCTCCTGCTCTTGAGCCTGGCGGTGGGGCGTACGCTCATCGCCGAGCAACCGCCGGCGGACGAGGGCTCGATGCCCGTCCAGACCCAGTTGCAGATCCTGACGGACCTCAACATCGCCGAGCACGTCATCGAGCCCGAGCCGTTCACGGATTGGTGCAAGCCGGTCCTCATCGCGATCCGGGATCGTTTCCAGAAGGACAAGTCCAAGCGGGACGTCGTGCTGCAGATCACGCTTCACACGAAGGGAAAGCCCGACATCGAGCCGGCGGGGCGACCGGCCCTCTCCGACGCGGAGGTCAAAGAACTGACGGCCCTCGTGTCTGCGGAGAAGGCCCCGCATACGAAGCTGGTCGACTTCACCTTCCGGATCGAGGCGGCCGTGAACGGGGGTGTGGAGGACAAGTCCACGCCCCTGGTGCCGAAGCTGGAAGCGCCCGACGACCGCCGCTTCTCCGAGTTCAAGGCCGCCACGACCGAGCAGAGGCTGGCCATGCTGAAGGCCTGGGTGAGGGATGAGTCGATCCCGCTGCTGGCGGTCTTCTGCGGCGAGGCCGAGCCCAAGTTCGAAGGGGTGAGGAACCTCGGCAAGGCGCTCGAGAAGATCGAGCCGGGCCAGCCGATCGACGTCGCCGCCCTGACCGACCGCAACCCCGACTTCTGGCGGGCCATGATGGAGATGCAGGTGGGGAACTTGCTGGTCCCCTGCGCCCGGATCGCCCTGCATCTCGCCAACGGCGAGGTCGAGCAGGCCCGGCGTTGGCTCGAGATGGCTCCCTTTTTTGACAACGGCAAGACCGGGGCGAGCCGCTGGCTGGCGAACATGCGTCGATTCGTCATGCTCTTTGATAAGGATGTCAATGAACGAGTGCGTGAGGGTGTCGCGCTGCACGACAAGGGGAAGTACGAGGAGGCGTTGAAGATCTATGCGGATCTCCTGAAGTCCTATCCCGGATCGGCCTACGCCCGCTTCGAGCAGTTCCACACGCGGCGGACGCAGATCATGGAGGCGAAAGGTGGAATCGCCGAGGCCCAGGCCGACTGGCCCGAGGTCCACAAGGCGATCCTCGCGTGCGACCCGCTCTATCCCTCGGTGGCCCAGGCGAAGGGGAACGTCGAGGGCTACCGCGTCGGGCTGCGGATGGAGATCGACAAGCTGTTCAAGGATCGGGACAGGGCCGAGACCGACCTCGTCCGCTATGCCGACATCGCGCTCGACCTCGACGCCTACGGGTTCGCCGGGTTCCTGTACTGGAACGCCCTGACGAGGATCGAGCCCGAGGCCTATGGCAAGCGCGACCTCGTGGGTTACTTCCTCTACTGCCTCGACAGGCTCGGCGTCGAGAAGATCCGCGAGAACTTCGAGGGTTACGACGCGGCGGCGCTCGCGAAGATCGCCGCCGAGCGTCGCAAGGCGATGGAGGAGTCGCCGATGTACCGGCTCTTCCGGAAGGACGCGGAGGAGAAGAAAGGGGACGAACCCGAGCGGAAGGGGGATCGGTGATCGTTCCCGCGGTTACGGCTTCGCGAACCCTTCGAGCGGCTTCTCCTGGGGATCCCCCTCCCGGAGCCGATAGGCGGCGTCGGCGGGGATGTCCTTGTAGACGTCGACCTTCCCCGAAGGCCAGCGCACCTCAAGGGACTCGATCCGCTCGGCGGGGCCTAGGCCGACGTGGATGCGGGGGTCGTTGGCCGAGAGGAAGCTGCCGCCGCCGAAGCGCTGGGTGACCTGGCGATGGCCAGCGGCGGTCAGGGTGAGGCGGGCGCCGACGGCGTCGCGGTTGGAGCCCTGTCCCCCTTCGAGGTGGAAGAGGGCGAAATGGCCGGGCGTCGAGGCCCCCTCGTTGTGGAAGTAGGCCAGTGGGCTGTTCTGCGAGAGGATTAGGAGGTCGATGCGGCCGTCGTTGTCGAGGTCGCCGAGTGCAAGGCCCCGGCCGAGGCGCTGGACCTGCCAGGGGGAGCCCGCCCGGTCGGAGACCTCTTCGAGATGCCCGCCGGGGAGGCCGAGCAGGAGCTGCGCGGGCATGGCGCTCGGGATTGCCGGGCGGTAGTCGTTCACGTGGCCGTTGGCCGAGGCGACGTCGAGCCGGCCGTCGTTGTTGGCGTCGAGGAAGGCGAGGCCGAAGCCGAGCAGGTAGCGGCTCGGCGCGACCATCCCCACCACGGCCGAGTGATCGGCGAACTGGCCCGAGCCGAGGTTGCGGAAGAAGGTGGTCGACTCGCCGTAGAAGTTGGTGACGGCCAGGTCGATCAGGCCGTCGCCGTCGAGGTCCCCCGCGGCGACCCCCATGCCCGCCTGATAGCCCCCCGCGGCATTCGTGGCCACGCCGACCTCGGCCCCCTCCTCGCGGAAGCGGAAGCCGCCGAGGTTCTTGAAGAGGAAGTTGGCCGTCATATCGTTGGCGACGAAGAGGTCCATCTTGCCGTCGTCGTCGACGTCGGCCGCGACCACACCGAGGCCCCGGCCGTCCTTGTCGACGATCCCGGCCTCGGCCGTCACGTCGGTGAACGTGCCGCCGTCGTTGCGATAGACGCGGTCGGGCTCGGCCTCGAACGAGCGCGGGACGCAGTAGAGGTGTCGGCCCGGCTTGTCGGGGTCGGGGCAAGGCGGCGAGCTCACCGGGTCCCACTTGAGGTACTGGCAGACGTAAAGGTCGAGGTCGCCGTCATTGTCGAGGTCGGCGAAGGCCGAGGAGGTCGGCCAGCCCCGATCGCCCCCGAGCCCGACCTTGCTCGTGACGTCCTCGAAGGTGCCGTCCCCCTTGTTGCGGTAGAGGGCGTAGGCACGCCAGCGAGTGACGAAGAGGTCGGGGCGGCCGTCGTTGTCATAATCCCCCACGGTGACGCCGTGGCCGAAGCCGAGCCGATGGGCGATGTCCCCCGCCTTATCCGTGACGTCCTCGAAGGTGCCGTCCCCCTTGTTGCGATAGAGCCGATCCCCGACCGCCTGGGCCGCGGCCGAAGTCGAGCCTCCCGCGGAGGGGGCGAACCGACCCCCCTGCACCGCATAGACATCGAGCCGGCCGTCGCCGTCGAAGTCGAGCACCCCGACGCCCCCGCCCATCGTCTCTGGGAGCCGGCGCAGGTCGGTCTGGTCGTTGTCGTAGGTGAAGCGGAGGCCGACGGCCTCGGCGTCGTCGCGGAACGTGGGTATCGAGACGCTCTCCGTAGCCGATCCCGTCTTGGCCACGGGCCCGCGGGTCGAGACGGTCCTCACGATGCCTTCCGTGGTGGAGGGGAAGATGAGGCTGGCGAGCGTCTTGCCGGCGTCGTTCCCCTTGGCGGTCGAGGAGCCAGGGCTGGCGAGGCGCCCGAGGGCCGGTTGGATCTCGGGATCGTCGGGGACTTCGCGGGCCCGGAGGGTCCACCAGCCCTTGGCCTCGAAGCGTCGCCCGAGGGCCTCGGCCGTGCGGGCCAGCTCGACCGTTTGAGAGGTGTCGCCGGCGGCGACCGCGCCCATCAGCTTCTGGTAGACGTCCTTGGCCCGGTCGATCTCGGCCTTGCGGTGTCGGCAGGTCGCGAGCGTCTCGGATCGGCCGAGCTGGGCGGAGAGGTCGGCGAGGCGTCCCCAGGCGTTGGCGTCACCCGGCTCGAGCTCGACGCGTTGTTCCAGAGCCGAGAATTCCGCCTCGGCATCGCCCCGGAGGGCGGCGAACCGGGCCCGCAGCCCCGCGACTTCGGCGGGTCTGAACCGGTCGATGGGTAGGTGCTCGGCCGCGTGCTCGGCCGCGTCGGCGTGCCTCGAGTCGAGGGCCCAGGTCAGTCGGGCCTCGCATGTGTCGGGGTCATCGGGCCGTCTCGCCTCGCAACGCTTGAGCCAGGCATCGGCCTCGTCGAAGCGGCCTGAGCGCATGGCGAGGTTAGCCCGGCCGAGCCAGACGCGGTCATCCTCGGGGGCCTTCCGTTCCATCTGCTCGAGCGACTCCCGGACGGCCAGCACGGCGGCGGGCTGGGTCTCGATCAGCCAGTGCATGTGCAGGAGGGAGGCCTGGTTGCGGGCGGACCACCAGCGCGACTCGATCCGGCGGGCGATCTCGCGACACCTGCCCGTGTACAAGGCGAGCTGGTCGGCGAGGCGGCTCGCCTTCTCGCCGAGTTCGCCGGGGCCTTTGAGGGCGAGGGGCAGGCTCTCCTCGGCGACGGCCAGTCGGCCGTGGTCGAGGGCGAACTGGGCCCGCTCCAGCGCCGCGCGTGGGCTCATGACCGACTCGCGAGGGACCCGCTTCCACGCGGCCAGGGCAGGCTCGACGTGGCCGAGGCGGGCCTCGCAGACGCCCAAGGGGAACTCGACCTCGTCGCGCCCCGGCCATCGGGCCGAGAGCTTCGCCAGGCGAGCCTGCGCCGGCTCGTGGTACCCCTGGGCCATCTCGCGTTCAGCCTGGCTTAATTCCGCGTCGTAGCACCAGGCCTCGACGCCCCGGGCGAGTCCCCACCCCAGCGCCGCGAACACGGCCGAGGCCGCGACCACTCGGCGCGCGGTCCACCTGAACTTCTTGCGATCGAGCACGTCGTTTGCGCCCATGGCACGAGGACCCTGATCTCGAGCTGGGGGGAAGACCGTGCTTTCTTCTCCACTCTCCTCTTTAGGATGGCGCGAGGGTGGAAAAAGAGAAGCGGTGCCTCGGATTCGCATCTCGAATCCGAGGCACCGCTCTTGGGTAGATCAAATCGAAGCGATTAAAAAATTCGTCGCTTCATAAAATTTCGGGATGACGGATGGCGGGACCTGAACCTCGATCCAGGACCCGCACAATGCGCCCAACTCCGCTCAGAAAGCGTCGGAGCTGATGACTTCGCCGTTGGCCTTGGTGCCCAGGGCCCACCACGTGTTGATCGCGAGCGAGCTCTTGATGAAGCGGACGCTGCCGTCGCCCATCAGGACGTTCGCACCGCCGGAGTGATTGCTGGTGGCGTTGGTGATGTGCGAGTGGTCGGCCGAGTAAGTGCCACAGGTGTTGCAGCCGAACCGGCACTGGCCCCACTGGTACTTAGTCGAGGTCGGCGGGACGATGGTGTTGAACATCGTCATGGCCTCGGAGCCCCATGCCCAGTAGTAGCCGCGATTGGAGGCCAGGCCGGCGCCCGAGGTCGCCGTTGCGAAGGAGTTGGAGCAATTCTGCAGGGTCGTCATCGTGTCGGCGATATTCGAGTTCACGTCGTAGTACGTGTTCGCGCCGCTGATGTTGACGCCGGTCGCCCAGGGCTTGCGGATGTCGCCGCCGGTGCCCACGAGGCCTTCGCTGAAGGCGACGGTGTTCGAGGTGCCGTCGGTACAATCGGCAATGCCATAGGCGACGCTATAATAGAAGAGGCCGGTGCTACCCTGCTGTGAGACGCCGCAGGGGCTTGAGCTCGTCCCGCCGTCGGCGCGATCGCTCGTACCTTCGCTAGCGTAGTAGCTGTTGAAGAAGGTGCGGCCTGCGCCGCCGTCGGAGGGGCAGAGGAAGCTTGCGATTCGCGTGTTGGTGACGGTCGAGTTGTAAGCGAACGAGGGGCCCGAGATCGGGTCGAAGTAGAAGTTGGTGGCGTTGTAGAGCGCGGTCTGCTCGAGATAGCCCATCAGCAGACCCTGGGCGCTCCACCCCATCCACGCGATGCAGGCGTTGCCGTTGTCGCCGGGGTTGACCGTGTTCTTGGAGGCGGCGGCCCCCATCGGGAACGAGTTATTGGCGGTGTGGTAGTTGTGCATGGCCAACCCGATCTGCTTCAGGTTGTTGGTGCACTGCGAGCGGCGAGCCGCTTCGCGGGCCGCCTGGACGGCCGGCAGCAGCAAGGCGATCAAGACGGCGATGATGGCGATCACCACCAAGAGTTCGATGAGCGTGAAGCCCGACTTGACCCGCGTTCGAAGATGCATCGAATACCCCCATGTTGACGAGAATGAAGACCCAGACCCGAGGTGGCCCCGCACAGGAATTAAAAGATGCAATCACGAGGCCGAGAACACGTTTTGAAATCGAAAAATGGAGAGCTTTTAGAGTCGGATGGCGGCGAGCCGCCACATTTGCACAAGTCAGGAAGGCTTATCGCTTGCCCTTCTTGCTGTTTTTCATCTTCTCCCGGTAGAAGTCCATGGAGCCCTTGGCCTTGTCGGACGGCGGGGTGACCGGGCCTTCGGGGCCGCCCGACGAGCTGTCGCCGCAACCGATCAAGGAGAAGGGCAAGGCGATGGCCAGGCCCAGGAGGAAGACGAGCGTGCGGACGGTCGAAACGCGTTTCATCAGCATCCTCGATTGGCGTAAATCAGCCGTACACGACTTACGGTGGCGGTAGAATAGGCTGAGGAGCGGGCATCCCCTGGACGTATCAGGATGCGGAGACACCAACACCTCGACCCCGGGAACATGCACGAAGGGCCCTCGGCCCGAATCCCATCGGGTCCGGAGGCCTCCTGGATGCGTTCGGCCCGCGCGAATCGATCGAAGTCGGGCGATAATCGTGGATCGGTCGCAAAGCGGGGCTGGCGGATCGTGAGGAACCGAGGTGGATCGAAGTCGGGGGCGTTTGGAAGTCTTGACGGCTGCCCAATCGATTTCGAGATCGCTGGCGATCACCGAGATGCTGGGTGGCTTTCGACGCGCCTTGTCGGACCACTAGGTCGTCTCTCCTCATGCATCTCCTGCCAGATTCACCGAGACGGTGACGCTTATTGTTTCCGCGTATCGCGCGAGCTTGGACCTTTGCGCTTGACCCCCGGGCCAACTGGGCGGACCATGGCCGTGAGGGGGCGTTGGGCATTTCGGCCCTGGCCGGTCGCTACGTTGATGGAGGTACGGACCCGTGTCGTTCCGGAGATGGAAATGCCAAATCGACGGGGCGATAAGGCCCCTCCGACTCCGCCATCTACAAACGACGAGCCGCCCGCGTCCGGACGCATAGCGAGCGTACGTTCTGTTGTTTCTTCTAGAGTCGAGAAAGAGATACCATTGCACAAACTCCCATCAACGATCGCACAACTTTGTCGTGATGGGAGGACCCAGAGACGACGACTCATTTTCGATAGGGTCGTCTCTATAACCTGTATCCGGATATACCTCAATTCTCAAGACTATTGGCGGAACTTTTTCGGGAATTTACTCGCAATCTGGCGCCGGCAAGCATGCGGGGATGCCATTTAAGGAATTCGGTGGTTCTCGTATTTGTTTGGAAGGGCATCGGCCCCCAAAGTCATGCCGCGGGTTGAAGTAGAGGCGAGCGTCTATTGCCCGTGGACTTCTCGGGATATCGTCGATCAAAGTCCTAGGAGATTTCCGGAAGGTGAGGGGTGTCATGTCTCACGGGGGCGAGGGTGATGAGCTCTTGAATCGGGCCTCGGCCGGAGACATCTCGGCCCTGGCGGGGCTGTTCGAATTGTATCGGGCCCGCCTCGAGCAGATGGTCCGCCTGCGCCTCGATCGCCGGCTGCACGGGCGGCTCGACCCCGCCGACGTGCTGCAGGAGGCGTACCTCTGCGTCTCCCGAAGGTTTTCGGAGTACGTCGCCAAACCGGCGATCCCCTTCTACCTCTGGCTAAGATTGTTGACGGGGCAGACGCTGGTCGACCTCCACCGCCAGCACCTGGGGGCGAAGATGCGCGACGCCGCCCTGGAGATCTCGCTGCATCAGGGGGAAGTGTCCCGGGCATCCTCCGCGTCGTTGGCGGAGTTGCTCCTGGGACGGCTGACCTCGGCGAGCCGGGCGGCCATCCGGGTCGAGACGCAGAACCGGGTCCAGGAGGCCCTCAACGGCATGGACCCGATCGATCGCGAAGTCCTGGTGCTCCGCCACTTCGAGGACCTGTCCAACGCCGAGACCGCGTGCGTCTTGGGGATACAGGAGGCGGCGGCGAGCAAGCGCTATCTGAGGGCCTTGAAACGCCTCAAAGAGATCCTCAGCGACATGACGGCGGGCCCAGGAGGGGTATAGCGGGATGATGACCACGGACCTAGACTCGGGCCGCGACCCATTGGATGAACTCGCCGAGGAGTTCGCCGCACGCTACCGCCGGGGTGAGCGCCCTTCTTTGGCCGAATACGTTCAGAGATATCCGGAGCTCGCCGACGAGATCCGCGAGATCTTCCCCGCGCTCGTCATGCTCGAGGACGTCCGGCCCGGGACACTGTCCGGTGGCGGGGATCGGTGTCCCTCCGACCAGCTCCCCTTCCTCCGCCTGGGCGAGTATCGGATCGTCCGCGAGATCGGCCGGGGGGGGATGGGGGTCGTCTACGAGGCCGAGCAAGAGTCGCTCGGCCGTCGCGTGGCGATCAAGGTCCTGCCCCCCGGCGCGCTCGGCGACCCGAGGCAGGTCGAGCGTTTCCGCCGCGAGGCCCGCGCGGCGGCCCGGCTGCACCACACGAACCTCGTCCCGCTCTTCGGCGTCGGCGAGGAAGGGTCGACCCACTACTACGTGATGCAGTATATCGAGGGCTGTCCGCTCGACGACGTCCTCCGCCAGCTCCGCCGGCTCCGGGGAGAGTCGACGAACGGCGCGGCCCACTCCGCTGGCCCCGCTCCTGCGCCCGCCTCTCGCCCCGCCACGGCGGCGGCTTCCCAGTCGGGGCGAGCCGCCGTGGATGAGGGGCCGTCCGTCGCCGTCGCGGGCGGGAGCCTGTCCTCGGCCGAGGTCGCCCGCTCATTATGGACGGGGCAATTCCGCACCGTGAGCCGGCAAGGGCCTCCGGAGGGGACGCACTCCGACGCGTCTTCACGCCCGGATCTCTCGCCGGGGGGCTGCGGGGCGTCGACCGTCGCGGCGGCCCCCGAGTCGGGGCCGGCCCTCGCGAAGGTCGAGCCTCATCATGGCTCGTCGTCGGATCCACATCGGCCCTATCTCCGGAGCGTGGCCCACCTTGGCATCCAGGTGGCCGATGCGCTCGAGTACGCCGCCGGCCAGGGGATCTTGCATCGCGACGTCAAGCCGTCGAACCTGCTGCTGGACCGCTTCGGCACGGTCTGGCTCACCGACTTCGGCCTGGCCAAGGCGACCGGGACGCAGGACCTGACGCATACCGGCGACCTCTTCGGTACGCTCCGCTACATGGCCCCCGAGCGGTTCCAGGGGCGATCCGACATCCGGAGCGACGTCTACGCGCTGGGCCTGACACTTTACGAACTCCTGGCGCTCCGCCCCGCGTTCGACGACCGGGGGCAGGCGCAGTTGGTGCGGCACATCACCCTGGACGAGCCCCCGAAGCTCGATGCTCTCCACCTGAATCTCCCGCGCGACCTCATCACGATCGTCCACAAGGCCACGGCCAAGGACCCGGGCGATCGCTACCAGACGCCGGGGGCCCTGGCCGAGGACCTGCGCCGATTCCTGGAGGACCGGCCGATCCTGGCGCGTCGGCTCAACCTCGCGGAGCAGGCCTGGCGCTGGAGCCGACGCAGCCCGGCGGCCGCGGCCCTCGCGGCCCTGCTGCTGGTCCTGGCGGGGATGGCCGTCGTCGCCATGGTCCGGGCCCAGCAAGAGCGGCTCGAGCTGGCCGAGCGCCAGGCCAGGCTGCGGCTGGCGATCGTCGCGGCGATCGAGCAGGCGGGGATCCTGCGCAACAAGGGGCTCTGGGCCGAGGCGTCGACCGTCCTCTCGCACGCCGAGCTCCGGCTCGACGACGCCAGGGAGGGCGAACTCGAGCAGTCCCTCAAGTTCGCGCGGGCCGAGCTCGACCTCGTGACCGAGCTCGAGAAGAACCGGATGGACCACCGGATCGGGATCTTCGGCCAGAAGTCCGTGCGCGAGTCCGTGGCGAAGACGTATGGCGAGGCCTTCGACAAGGCCGGCTTCGGCGTGGCCGTGCCCGGGCAAGAGTTCGCCGTGGCGAGCCGGATCGACCAATCCAAGGTCAAAGACGCGCTGGTCGCCGCGCTCGACGACTGGGCCTTCGTGACCTCGGATCGGACCTTGCGTGAGCGGCTCTTGAGAGTGGCCCAACTCTCCGACAAGGGTAATAAGTGGAGCGGCCGCGCCCGGGATCCGGCGAACTGGGGGAATCGAGAGGCCCTCGAGGAACTCGCCCGGGACATCCCCGAGGACCACTACCCCTCGCCGCAACTCCTCTCAACCCTGGGCGTGCTGCTGCAAGAAGCCGGCGGAAATCCCGAGCCGCTCCTCCGCGCGGCCCAGCAGCGCAGGCCGGCCGATTTCTGGCTCAACTTCGAGCTCGGCATGCTCTTGCGCTCGACGAAGCCGAGAGAGGCCGTGGGATATGCCCGCGCGGCCCTGGTGGCCCGGCCCGAGAGCGGCATGGTCCACAACCTCCTGGGCATGGCCTTGTGGGCCGACCGTCGCCCGGGCGAGGCCAAGTTGGCCTTCCAGGACGCTATCAGGCTCGACTCGGAGACGGCCGCCCCTTACGCCAACCTCGGGGCGATCCTGACGAACGAGGGAAGGCTCCAGGAGGCCCTGGACGCTTGCAAGGAAGCCGTCAAACTCGATCCTCGCGGGGCCATCGGCTTCGAGAACCTCGGCAACGTCTACGCGAACCTGGGCCGGCCCGACGAGGCCCTCGCCGCCTTCCGCAAGGCCCTGGAGCTCGACCCCAGACTCCCGACCGGCTACAACAGCCTAGGCAACCTCTACCTCAAGCTCAACCGACGCGACGACGCGGTCGCGTCTTACCGCAAGGCGCTCGAGTTCAACCCCAGGTTCGCGGCCGCCCACCACAACATCGGCAACCACCTGGCTGACACGGGGCGGCCGGACGAGGCCATCGAGGCCTATCGGCGGGCGATCGAATTCGACCCGCCAGGGGTCATGGCCCACAAGGCCCTGGGAGAGACGCTGATCCGGCGAGGTCGCGACGCCGAGGCCGCCGCCGAGGCCAAGCGCTGGCTCCTGCACGAGTTCAACTCCGACCCGAAGGCCGCCGAGGTCCGCAACCAGTGGAAACGCGTCGAGCACCTGCTCGCGATCGACGCCAGGCTGCCGGCCATCCTCGAAGGCAAGGCCAGGCCGGCCGACCCCGCCGAAGAGCGCGAGATCGCGGGGTTCTGCCTCTTCTTCAAGAAGCAGTACGTGGCGGCCTCGCG
Organism: Singulisphaera chitinilytica; assembly: GCF_049331405.1. Lineage (NCBI taxonomy): Bacteria > Pseudomonadati > Planctomycetota > Planctomycetia > Isosphaerales > Isosphaeraceae > Singulisphaera > Singulisphaera chitinilytica. The sequence goes on along the minus strand of NZ_CP186274.1, from coordinate 100,422 downwards.
GTTCTATGCCTCGGCCTTCACCGCCGAGCCCGACTTCAACGACGCCGCCCGGATGCGTGATCGATACAACGCCGCCTGCGCGGCGGCCCTGGCGGCAACCGGCCAGGGGGCCGATGCCGGCCGGCTCGACGAGCCCGCCCGTTCCGCCCTCCGCGAGCAGGCCCTCGGCTGGCTCCAATCCAACCTCGACGTCTGGATCAGGGCATCCCAGCAAGAGGACCCGATCGGGCGGAAGCAACTGGCCGAAGACCTCCGACACTGGCAGCGCGACTCCGACCTCGCCGGCATCCGCGACACCGCCGATCTCGCTCGCGTCCCCGAGCCCGAGCGCCTGGCCTGCCGGAGGCTCTGGGATGAAGTCGGCTCGCTCCTCGCCAGGGCCGAGAAGGAGCCGACAGCCCCCCCACCCTCGCCGACGGCGGACTGAAGCCGATCGATTGATGTAACGATGTCCGAACGCTGTTGAAGATGGTCTCGTTCGACCTCGCGCCGGATTTGGCCGAAGGGGGCTCGATCTGTGCGCAGGGAAACGGAATAATCCGAGAGGGGATGTCCATGGGGTGGGCCCGGCGGATCGCCTGGGCCCGAGGCCATCGTCCCATCCTTTCCTTTGAATTCGTGATTCCTGTTCCCGAAGTCGCGCCGAGCGTGCACCGACCGCATGGCCGGGTTGCCGGCATGCGGATGCCGAGGAGAGACCGATGACATCGAATCTGCCCGATCCCAATGTACCGCCGGCGTCGAGCCCGTCGGAATTGTCACCAGCCCCCACGCCGGCGCCTGCCGGCCGCAAGGGCTTGCTCCTGCTTGTCGCCCTGGTCGCCGGGATCGTCGCCTCGGGTGCGTCATGGAAGGCGAGCGAGGTCTTCGGGACTCGGTTCCAGGCCGGCGACCCCAATCTGGGGCCGATGCAGGCGGTGATCGACAACGACTCGTTGAACAAGGCCGACGCCAAGAATGGGGCCATCTCCTACGGGATCCAGGGGGCGGTCCTCGGCTTGCTGCTTGGCCTGGCCGGCGGCATCGCCCGAGGCTCCGCGCGCGGCCTGGTGACCGGCGGTGTCGTCGGCCTCGTCCTTGGAGGAGCCTTGGCGGCTCTCACGTCCATCGCCCTGATCCCGATGATCTTGCGGCACATCGATTCTTCCACGGACGACCTCATCCAACCGCTCCTGGCCCATTCGGGACTCTGGGCCCCGATCGGCGCGGCCGCCGGCCTGGCGCTCGGCCTCGGCTACGGGGGCGGGAAGAACCGGATGCTGGCCGCCCTGGGAGGCGGGATCGCCGGGGCCATCCTCGGCGTGATCATTTATGAGGTCCTCGGGGCCTCCGTCTTCCCGCTCGACAAGACGAGCCAGCCCGTCGCCGCCTCGGCCAACGCTAGGCTCGCCGCGCACGCCTTGCTCGGCATCTTCGCGAGCCTGGGAGCCGCGCTCTTCGCCGGGACCGCCGGGGCCTCGGCGGCGAAGCGCTGAGATGTGAAGCTGTGCTGGTATTCCTGGGATGGATCTCCATCCCTGCGTTCATATCCCCGCGAGGGTGTCGGTGCTTGGCATCGACGCCCTCGCGTCATTTCGCGATGGGAAGGGGATTGCGAGGCGTCCGCCGGCTGCCTGTTGTGTCGGGCTCCGCGTCCGATAGACTCCGGGTGATGCTCTATCCTGCACGAATCGCGGAGGGCCATCCGGCTCGCCTGGCCGGCGACCCGACGCGAACGACCCGAACGGGCGCGAGGTGCCGATGGGACGACTGCGTGTTTGGGGCCTGCTGACCTGGGGCCTGGGCTTCCTGACAACGACGGTGGGCCTGGCCGAGGAACCCCCCCCGCCCTTCGCCGAATACTTCCGGGTGGAGACGGAGAAGCTCGCGTCGCGACCGCTCGCCGGGATCGACTCGGCCGAGGCCTGGAAGGCGAAGCGGCCCGAGCTCCAGCGCCAGCTCCGCGAGATGCTCGGCCTCGAGCCGCTCCCCGAGCGTGCCGACCTCCAGGCCAGGGTCACCGGGACGCACGAGCAGCCCGACTTCGTCGTCGAGAACGTCGTCTTCCAGTCGAGCCCCGGACTTTATGTGACCGGGAACCTCTATCGGCCCAAGTCGGTGCCTAAACCGATCCCGGCGATCCTCTACGTCTGCGGCCACTTCAAGGTCGAGAAGGACGGGGTCATCTACGGCAACAAGACCCACTACCAGCACCACGCGGCCTGGTACGCGGCCAACGGCTACGTCTGCCTGATCCTGGACACGCTCCAGCTCGGCGAGTTGCCGGGCCTGCACCACGGCACCAATCGCGAAGCCATGTGGTGGTGGCTCTCGCGCGGCTATACGCCCGCCGGGATCGAGGCCTGGAACGGGATCCGGGGGATCGACTATCTCATCTCTCGCCCCGAGGTCGACGCCACCAAGATCGGCGTCACCGGGCGCTCCGGCGGAGGCGCCACGAGTTGGTGGGTGGGGGCCCTCGACGACCGGGTCGCGGCCGTCATCCCTGTCGCCGGCATCACCGACCTCCGCAACCACGTCGTCGACGGCGCGGTCGAGGGGCATTGCGACTGTATGTACATCAACAACACGTACCGCTGGGACTATAATCTCCTGGCCGCCCTCGTCGCCCCCAAGCCGATGCTGGTCGAGAACACGGACAAGGACCCGATCTTCCCCGAGGACGGCGTCCGTCGCATCTACGCCTCGCTCGAGAAGGTCTACGGCTGGTACGGGGCCTCGGATAAGCTCGGGCTCGTGATCGGAAAAGGGGGGCACGTCGACTCCGAGGAGATCCGTCACCCATCATTCGCTTTCATGAACAAGTGGCTCAAGAACACGGATGCGAAGGTCCTGGAGATCCCCCGGCCCGTGCCGATGGAGTCGTTGAAGGTGCTCGCGCCGAACGAGGTCCCGGCGGGGGTGCGGAACGCGACCATTCACGAGGCCTTCCTGCCTTTGGCCGCGACGCCCGACGTGCCGAAGACCCTCTCCGCCTTGACCCAGCGTCGCGACCTCTGGCTCCACGACGTCAAACGCCTCGTCTTCGCCGGCTGGCCCGCCGACTCGGAGGTCGTCCCGCTCGACGCCAAGGCGAGGCCCGAGACCAAGGAAGGAGGCGACCTCCTCCGCGGCTTCGACTATACCTCGCAGCCGGGCGTAAGGCTGACGCTCTGGATCCTGATGCGCGAGGAGACGAAATCGCCGAAATCGTGGCATGTTCACGTCTCAACGGATAACCGCTGGAGCGGGGCCGCGACCGCCCCGGCTCTGCGCGAGGCCTTCGGCCGCCCCGGCGAGGGGGAGGCCCTGGTGATCGTCACGCCCAGGGGGTTGGGGCTCGAAGGTCAGGGGGAGAAGAGGGACACGCACGTCCGCCGTCGGTTCGGCCTGCTCGGTCAGACCCTGGCGGGCATGCAGGCGTATGACGTGCGTCGCGCGTTGGAAGTCCTCCGCACCCAGGCCGCCCTCGGCGCCGATCCCGCGATCACCCTCGAAGGCCGGGGCCAGGCAGCATCTTTGGCTCTCTGGGCGGCGGTCTTCGAGCCGGAGGTCGACACGGTCAAGCTCGTCGACCCGCCCGCGACCGTTCGCGACGGCCCGGCCTTCCTGAACCTCGAGCGCGTCGTCGGGATGCCGCAGGCCGTGAGCCTCGTCGCCCCGAGGAAAGTGCAGCTCACGGTGCGAGACCCATCGGCCTGGCGCTGGGATTTCGATCTGAAGGAGGCCCTCGGGAAAGAGGCGGACTGGCTCGAGATCCGGGATCGGCCCTGAGCGTCGATCCAGGAAGAGTCTCGGGAACATTCTCGGGAAAAGGGGTCATAGATACCTGGGGATAGGGGGAGCTGCTCCACGTCGACGAGGTGGAATGACCATGGGTCTGATCCACGGATTGCTCACCACCGAGGCCTGGTCGAAGGCGTTCCACGCGGGCATCCTCGACGCGCTCAGGATCGCCGAGCAGACTCGGCTCGACCTGAAGATCGACCGCGGCGTGATCGAGGGGGTGGCTGCCTCGCGATACTTGCTGGAGGTGCTGGACCGCCAGGGGCGGCATGCCGAGAAGGAGGCCGCGAAGGGGTACGGCCGGCATCGATGGCTCTGGTACCTGCGGAGCCTCCCCGACGCGATCTTCGACGGCCACGTCGATACGATTAGCCCCTTGAACCGAGGGCTGGCCGAGGTCATCGCCACGCGAGGCGCGGGCCCGGAGAAGGCCCTGGGCGTCCCGGCGGAGGACGGCTCGTTCCCATTCGATGGCGCATCGGCCAAGCGGATCGCCTGGGTCTGCGGCTTCGCCTGGGGAGTCGCCCTGGCCCAGACCCAGTTCCGGGTCGTCGGCAAGGGGGGAAAGCTCATCTTCGACGAGCGTCGGCCGGGCATCGCGTTCCCGCTCGCACGGGTCGTCGACGATGGGCAACTCATGAAGCAACTCCTCACCTTCGATGCACGCAATGGCTCGAGGAGGCTCTTCACGAGGCTGGGCGTCCCCGTCGACGAGTTCAGGCCCGCCAACCCGGACTGGAATTTCCATTTCTTCCTGCTCGAGAAGGTCATCGGCATCCACGGCACCGCGCTGGCCACGGATCCGGGTCCGCACTTGCCCCAGGCCCTCTCCACGCGGTTCCGACCGAACCTGATGCCGGGTCGGCAGGTGATCGAGATGCTCTCGGATCGGCACGTCCACGGGGCGATCACCTGGAGCCCCGAGGTCCCGAGCCTGATCGCGATGCTCAGCCTGGTGGCCTATCTCTCCGCGACCGACTCCGTGGCTCATATGCAGATGCAACAGAGGGGGTTCATCCTCGTCGATCGCGACGAGTTCGACGCCTTGCTGGAAAAGAGGCGCAGCGAGGGCGCCGACTTGATGAAGGTGCTCGACCTCTTCCCCGACCCCAGACCCGGCGTCCCCCTGAGCGATCGGCTCCTCGAGATCGAGGGGACGCTGACCCCCTATCGCCCCGGGCCCGTGGCCTTCAAGGCGGAGGGCCGCACCCTGGGGCTCGACCCCTACAACGCGACCCAGCGGTTGGTGACCCTCCTGGAGTTTCCCAAGGTCAGCGGCGATTCCGTGCGAGTCCGGGGCGACGCCTTCGAGGCGAAGGTGCAGGAAACCATCGACAAATCGCCCTGGGCCCCTCCCCCGGAGGTGAAGAAGCTCGTCGGCCGCCACTTCAAGGTCGACGGCAAGAGGTTGGGCGAGGTCGATGCCTTCGGCGCCAGAGATGGGACGCTCCTGCTCGTATCCTGCAAGAGTTTTATCTACAACCTCGAGTATGACCAGGGTGTCCATTCCGAGATCCGCAACGTTCAGAGCAAGCTGAAGGAGTCGATCGAGCAGTTCGAGCGGCTCGAGGCCTACTTCACCGAGTTCCCCGCGAAGTCGGGAGAGTACGACCTCTCGGCCTACGACCGTATCTGCATCGTGGTCGTCACCCCGCAGCCGATGTACGTGACCGAGCCGCTCCTGTCGCAGATGGCCTTGCCGGGCTTGCGGACGTGCTCCGGGTTCGAGGAGTTCCGCGACTGGCTGCGGGAGGCAGATGGCGCCGGGGACTTCGACGGCTGACGACCTGTTCGCGGCGATGCCCGCCCGTTATGCTGCGAGATCCTGAAATCTTCGAAGGGGTCGATCGGAGCGAACGGTGACGGGATTCTTCAACCGCATCAGGCAGTGGTCCGAGATCAGGAAAATCCAGCCCGTCGCCGAGGAGCCCGACGTGACCGGCGGGCGCGACGGCGAGCAACTCCTGAAGCAGTTGATCGGCAAGTCGTTCCCGTTCAAGGGGGCCCAGCTCTTCGCGGGGCGGCGGATCCCGTCGAAGCGGCAGGGGAGGCGCCGGGAGATCGACCTGATCGTCTGCACGCCGCAGATGATCCACCTGATCGAGATCAAGAACTGGTCGGGTCAGCTCGACGTCCGCAACGGCCACTGGCGGCAGACCAGGCGCAGCGGCGAGGTCGTCGATCACGGCAACCTGCTCGAGTCCAACGACCTCAAGCGCGACGCGGTCGTTGAATATCTCGAGGACCGCGGCGTCAAGTTCGACGGGACGTTCGGCCGCGACAACATCGTCGCCAAGGTCGTGTTCATGAATCCGAACCTCCAGGTCGAGCCGGCGGTCGAGGCCCGGGAGGATGTCATCACGCGCAGGGAACTCGAAGGCTATCTCGGCGGTTCGCCCAAGAAGGGCTTCGCCGAGGCGATGTTCTCGTCGCTGATCGAGTCGTGCCTGAATGCCGAGGCCCGCGTCTTGCAGGCGGTCCAGGGCCGCAAAGGTGCGGCCCCTTACGAGAAGATCGTGAAGCTGATCGCCGAGACGGGGACCTGGGACCAGTTGCATTTCTACGGCAGCAAGGTCGTGGCGGGGGACCTCGCGGTGATGAAGGTGGGGCCGAAGGTCTATCGCGAGACCGACCTGATCGCCTTGGCGGGGGGCCGGCCGATCCGCCTCCACTGGACCCGGCACTGGTTCTGGGCCCTGGCGAAGATCATCACCGGCCTGGGATCGCTGGGCAAGATCGTGATCGGCAAGGAACGACTCCCCGCGAACCCCGGCGACACCGTGACCTTCCACGCCGTCGGCGAGCGCGAGTCCCAGACGTATCGGCTCGTCGAGATCGTCCAGATCGACGTCGGCCCCTGAGCTCGGGCGGATCAGTCGAGGAAGGCGACGTTCCTCATCGCCTTGGCCTGGTTCTCGGTGTTCATGACGACCTTGTGCCAGCCGTCGAGGACGATCGTCTTGTGGTCGGCGTGGCGGACGCGGCCTCGCACGTAGACCCCCGGGTTGCGGCGGAAGAGCTGCCAGTTCCAGGATTTGGCCTTGGGGGTGTGCACGAGCAGGCGCTGATACTGGGCGGGCGTGATGCCGTTGGGATGCCTGGAGCAGACATAGACGGCCTCGCCCCCGGTCCGGTAGCAGAACTCGGTCCAGTGCGGCTTGCCGCCGTTGCCCCGGCGGAGCGGCTCGTTGCGGCGGACCAGCTTCTCATCGACGACGAAGCCCGGCTCCGGCAGGAAGAACCACTCCCCCTGGCGCCAGTAGGCGGCGTTCTTGCGGCGGTTCCCCTCCCTGGATCCGAGCTTCTTGCGCCCCTGGGCGGAGCGGACCTCGGCCGGCTTGAGGGCCTCCTTGGCCTGGAGGACGGTCCCGACCGGGGCCGACTCAGGGATCGCGGCGACGAACCAGTGGCGCTCGTCGTGGCCGCAGAGGAACTTGCGCTTCTCGTCATTCTCGCGGACGAGCAGGAGCAGGTGGCGATCGCCCCCCTGGACGTCCAAAACCGAGACCTCGGGGTCGGTCGCGGCGGGGTGGCGGACCTCGAAGAACTCCCCCTCGTCGTCGGAGCGGACGTCCAGGACGAGCGGGCCGGAGGTCGTCTGAAAACGGCGAGGCCTCTGGGGCGTCACCTTCAGCCTGGCCCCGATCCGGGCGAACTTGCTTGAGAGATTCGTGCTATTCATTGATGTGCCTCCATTGCCAGGGGAGACACCCGCCGATGCGACCGGGTTCGGCCCTTTCGCGAGCCGGCCGCGCAGGCCAGGATGGTGCAGGATCCGGCCTGCGCCGAGTCCCATGACGGCGCAAGGAGATAGGGCGGGTTCGAGGCCTCCGGAGAAAATTCCTGGGATGGCCCCTCTCGGCCGGCGTCTTGGTGTCGGAAGCGGGAGATTTTGACCCGACGGGGCGAAGGTCGAATGGATTTGGAGTTGCTGGGGCAATTGCTCGACCGGCATGCGGCCGCCCTGGAGCTTTACGCTCGACAGTGGTGCGTCGCTCCCGAGGACGTCGTGCAAGAGGCCTTCCTGAAGCTCGCCGGGCAACGTGTTGCGCCCGACGAGCCCCTGGCCTGGCTCTTCCGCGTGGTGCGGAACGGGGCCATCAGCGCGGCGAGGTCGTCCCGGAGGCGGATCCAGCACGAGGCCCAGGCTGCGGCCGGGGCTCGTGCCTGGTTCGAGCCGCCGGGCGATGGCCCGTCGAAGTTAAACGCGCTCGATCCCGAGGCGGCGGCCTCGGCCCTCCTCGGCTTGCCGATCGAGCAGCGCGAGGTGATCGTCGCGCATCTCTGGGGCGGCCTGACCTTCCAGCAGGTTGGCGAGGTCGTCGGCAGTTCGTCGAGCTCGGCGCATCGGCTTTATGCCTCGGGGCTCGCGGCCCTGAGAGAACGCTTGGGGGTCCCATGTCCGAAAACCCGATCGACCCGGAACTGAAGGCCGTCGAGTCGGCGCTGGCCGATCTCGTGCCGGCTAAGAGCCATATCGACCGCGATCGCTTGATGTTCCAGGCCGGGCTGGCCTCGGCAAAGAACCAGTCCCCTGCCCTCGGGTTCTCGCTCGTCCAGGGCCGGCCCCGCTGGCTCTGGCCCGCGATCGCCGCGGGGCTGGGGGCCCTGGCCTGCGGCGAGGGGGTGATGCTGGCGACCCGCAAGCCCGAGGTCCGCGTCGTCGAGCACGTGGTCGTCGTGCGAGAGCCCGCGAAGGCCGAGGCCCTCTCCCCGGCCCCGTCCAGCGTCGTGATCCTGAGCCATTCCCCCGAGCCGAGCCTGCGGGACTTCAACCCCTCGCCGATCGGCGAATCCGATGCGCTCCGGCTCCGTCGTCAGATCCTGAAGTTCGGCGTCGACGAGATGCCCGAACGACGCCCGCTCCTGACCGACTCCGGCGGCGACGCCGAGCGGCCGGACAAGACGCCACTCTTCCCCGGTGTTCTCCGTCGTCCTGATTATGAAAAGATCATCGATTCTGGAGGATCTTCATGAGCGTTGACTTTCATCCGTGCTCCCTCGCTCCTCGCGGGAGGAAGCCCGGCCGATGGGCCCTGGGGCTTTGCGCGAGCTTCATCGCCACGATTTTTGTGGCGGCCCCTTCCTTCGGGCAGCCCCCTTTGTCGCCCCCCAAAGTCATCGTGATCCGTCCCGCCGCCGAGCCGGTGCCGGCCCTCAAGTACCGGCTCACGTATGAGGCGCCGGAGCAGGTCGCGGGCAATGCCGTGGTCTTCTACCATCGCGCACTCGAGCTGTATTTGCATCGCCGGGCGAACGAGAAGAAACCCGGCGAATCCGTGGAGGACCGCATCTCTGACTGGCTCAAACTCCCGAACCGCGACTTCCCCCGCGACCAGGCGAAGGAAGCCCTCCAGGATGCTCGCAACTTCCTCAACGAGGTCGAGCTTGGGACGAAGCGCGAGGATTGCAACTGGGAGTTCACGCATCGCGACGAGGGCTTCGCACTCCTGCTCCAGGACATCCAGGATACCCGGTCGCTCGCCCGCTTCGTCGCGCTCCAGATCCGCCTTGAGGTGGTGGAGGGGCGGGTCGATCAGGCGATCCGCTGGCTCAGGGTCGGCTTCGTGTTCGCCCGGCACGTCTCCAATGGGAACTCGGCGATCCAGTCGCTGGTGGGCACCGCCATCGGCCGCATGATGATGATGGAGATGGAGCATCTGATCCAGGTCCCGGGGGCGCCGAACCTCTGCTGGGCCGTGGCGGGACTGCCCCGGCCGTTCATCGACAAGGATCCCGCGATCATGGGTGAGCGGTACATGCTCGAGCGCGAGATCCCCGGCCTTCGCGAGGTCGACTCCGACGTCTGGAGCCTGGAGAAGGCCAGGGCTTTCACCACGACCTTGCAATCGTTCCTGGGGATGCTCAACCACACATGGGCGGCCGCCATGGTGAATTCGAATGGCCTGGAGGTTTCGGAGACGCCGAGCATGGACGACTGGGGGAAGCGTGTGGTCATGGCCACCATGATCGCCCGATCCTACCCCGAGGCCAAGCGATCTCTGATCGCCGAGGGGCGGCCCGCCGCGCGGGTCGAGGCGATGCCGGCCATCCAGGCGGTCACGCTCTACTCGATGAACCTTTATGTGAAATCGCGTGATGACCTGTTCAAGTGGCTGGCCATGCCGTATCCGCTGGCATACCGGGGTCTGGAAGAGGCGGAGAGGCGGTATTCCAGGATGACGTCGACATCGCAACTGGGCATCCCCTTCGGCGCCATCCTGCCGGCCATGCGGGCCTTCCTCTCGGCGTCGGCCCGCTCCGAGCGGCACCTCTCCGCGCTCGAGGTGATCGAGGCGATCCGCCTGTACGCCGCCTCGCACTCCGGCAAGCTGCCCGCGAGCCTGGACGAGATCACCGAGGCCCCCATCATGCCAGATCCGGCGACGAACAAGCCGTTCGAGTACAAGCTCGATGGGAACACGGCGACCCTGTCCGCCCCCGCGATCCCCGGCGAGTCACCGAGCGACTACAACACCCTCCGCTATCAGCTCAAGCTCGAGAATTAATCGATCACGTCTTGATCCAGCTATGAGGAGATCGATCATGCTTCGTGTCTGCCCAGCGTTGTTGATCGCGGCCCTGGCCGTCGCCACATCCCCCGGCCCGGCGGCGGGCGCCGACGGGGATTCCAGGACCATCGCCCCCTTCGTCGACGGCGACGTCGTGGCGGTCGCCCGGTTCGACCTGGATCGGCTCCGGGTCGGCGAGTTGCTCTCCCGCGTGCTCCCCGACAAGGATGAGGCGAGCGAGATGGCGGGCGGCCTCGTCCCCTGGATCTCGGCCCTGCACAAGGCGGGGGCGAGGGAGTTGTTCCTGGTCGTCGACCCGGCCGACCTGCCGGCGCATCCCGTCGTCGTCGTGCCTTTGAAAGAAGGGATCGACGCCCGGCCGATCGGCCGGCTCCTCTGCGGCGAGGAGAAGGAGAAGCCCCCCCTGCACTGGCCGACCTGCGCCACGATCCATCAGGCGGTGTTCGCGGGGACCCCGGAGGCCCTCGAGCGAATCAAGCGGCTCAAGCCCGTCGCCAGGCCCGAGCTCGACGCGGCGTTCGCGGCCTCGTCCGGCCGGGCCGTCCAGTTCCTCCTGATCCCGACGAACGACAATCGACGGGTCTTCCGGGAGATGGTCCCGACCATGCCGAAGGAGCTGGGCGGAGGTACTCCCACGCCCCTGACCGACGGTTTTGCCTGGGCCTCATTCGGCCTGGAGAGCATGCCGAGGCCAGGCGCGAAGGTCGTGATCCAGTCGAAGGATGACGCCTCGGCAAGGGCCCTCGGGCGCATCTTCGGCGATGGCTTGAGGTGGTTCGAAGGCCTGGCCTGGACGAAGAAGCGGTTCCCCGACTTCTCCCGGATCGTCGCCCAGATCAAGCCCGCGATCGAGCAGGACCGCGTGGTCCTGGACATCAACCTCGAGCAAGGCAGTGCAATCGTGGAGTCGGTCCAGCGGGCCTATCACGAGCAGTTCGGCCGGGTCCGTTGTGTCCAGAACCTGTTGCAGATCGGCCTCGCCATGCACAACTACCACGCCACGTACAGGAGGTTCCCGCCGGCTTATACCGTCGATGCCCAGGGGAAGCCGCTCCTGAGCTGGCGGGTCCTGCTCCTGCCCTATCTCGAGCAAGACTCGCTTTACAAGGAATTTCACCTGGATGAGGCCTGGGACAGCCCCCACAACCGCCCCCTGGCCTCGCGGATGCCGGCCGTCTACCGCTGCCCCGGCATGAGCCGCAGGCTGAATGCCAACGAGATGACGACCTACGTGGTCCCCCGGGGCGAGGGCACAATCTTCCCCGGGACCAAGGAGGTCGACATCAAGGCGATCACCGATGGGACCTCGAACACGATCCTGACGATCGACGCCGGCGACGCCCACGCCACGACCTGGACCAAGCCCCAGGATTGGGACGCCGACGCGGCGAAGGAGTTCGGCTCCCTCTTCGGGCACCATCCTGAGGGGACCAACTTCGGGTACGCCGACGGGAGCGTCCGTTTCCAGAAGGAGACGATCAACCCCAACACCTTGAAGGCTTTTCTCACCCGCAACGGTGGCGAGGTGATTGGCTCGAACGACTGAGCGGCGACTCAGCATCCCAACCGACAAGAAACCGGCGAGAGCCGTCGACGTCCCATAGGGCCCGACGCCTCTCGCCGGTTTTGCGTTGGTCGAACCTGCATGAAAATCGGATGACGTGAAATCGCGAGAGAACCACGCATGAGTCACCCGGGGACGTCGAGAATCGCGACGGCATCCGGCCTCCACGGCAGACCTGCCCGTCGTGCTCCCGGGAATTTTTTCGGAATTCCTCAGCCGAGGCGTCCTTCTCGTGCCTCTAAGAAGGAGGAAGTCACGCACGTCTTGAGAATTCAGAGGAGATGATCCATGCCATGCAACCTGACGTTCGGGCATGTTGAGGACGGCACCCAGATCGGGCGCAAGTTCGGATCTCCGGGCGAGTTCGAGCCGATCCGCGTTGCGCTCCTCACGCGAGGCCTGGGGATCGGCCTGCTCGCCTTCCTGGGGTGGATCTTCCTCGGCGCCGGCGAGGTCGGCGGCGCGGGGAGGGCGAAGGAACGCGGCGTCGACGGCCTTCGCTCCTATCCCCTCGACTCCCTGGCCGAGAGTCTCGCGTTCTCGCCCGATGGCCGCGGGCTCGTCGTGTCGACCTGGGATGGGACGGTGGCGAGATGGGACCTGGAGAGCGGCCGCAAGGGCTTCTCGATCCCTTGGGCCTGGACCCCTCGCATTGCGCTCTCGCCCGACGGCCGGCTCCTGGCCGCGACGAACTCGCTTTCGACCGTCGGAATTTGGGATGCGAGCCTCGGCACGATGCTCGACCAGTTCGACTTCCAGGGACGGCAATTCCATCGGCTCGCGTTCGCTCCCGATGGCCGTTCCCTGGCGCTGGGAGGTCGGGATGGGACCCTGATGTTGTGGGACCTGGCCGGGCGGTCGTGTAAGGCGAGCCAACACTCCGAGGGTGGGTTCATCGCGTCCGTCGCGTTCTCGCCCGACGGCCGGCTCCTGGCGACGGGCATGGCCGACGGTCGCGTCATCCTCCGGGAGGCCGGGAGCCTCCGGCAACTGCGGGCCTTCCACGCGCAGTCGTCCCATGTCGAAGGGCTCGCCTTCGATCCCAAGGGGCGGACGCTGGCGACCTGCGGCGGCCTCGACGACTCCGTACGGATCTGGGACCCCGAGACCGGCCGTGAGTTGGCGACCCTGCCCGGCCGCCGGAAAGGAATTCCTGCTCTGGCCTTCTCGCCCGACGGGACGAGGCTGGCCGCCGCGTCGGTCGATGGGGTGATCCAACTCTGGCAATCTGACGACTGGAGGAAACTCGCCACGTTCAAGGGGCCGAAAGCGTGGGTCGCGGCGATCGCGTTCTCGCCCGACGGCCAGTCCCTGGCGACCGGCGGCACCGACCGCACCCTTCGCCTCTGGGACTGCTCGTCGTTGTCGATCAGATAACGAAGTAGATTCTCGAAGTTGTGATGATGGAATAAGCGGTGTGGCTCGTCGTCCCACTTCACCGATCTCCGATCTGTTTGAATCGAAGGAGGGTAAACGGGATACTGGGAGGGCCTGCTTGAGGCTGAGGAACTCCCCTGAAGGAATCGTGATGATGCAACGCCTGAGACGTACCTCGCGTACGAAGTTTTGCCACGAGGTGGTGGCGAGTCTGATCCTGGTCTTCGGTTGCGTCGGCGTGGCGGGCGCGGCGGACGATCCGTTCGAGGCGGCGGTGCGGCCGACCGAGCCAAAGACTCCGGATGGGGAGAAGGCGTCGTTCCGCGTCCCCGAGGGGTTCAAGATCGAGCTCTTCGCCTCGGAGCCGATGATCCAGAAGCCGATCAACATGGCGTTCGACGCCCGGGGCAGGCTCTGGGTCGCGGGCTCGACCGAGTACCCGTTCGCCGCGCCCGACGATCGCAAGGGCAAGGACTCGATCCGGATTCTCGAGGACACCGACCACGACGGCAAGGCCGACAAGATGACGGTCTTCGCCGACGGCCTCAATATTCCGATCGGGATCTACCCGTACAAAGACGGGGCGATCGCGTTCAGCATCCCCTCGATCTACGACTTCCAGGATACCGACGGCGACGGCAAGGCCGATAAGCAGGAGATGCTCTACGGGCCGTTCGCCTTCGACCGCGACACCCACGGGCTCAATAATGCGTTTCGTCGCGGCTTCGACGGCTGGCTCTATGCCAACCACGGCTGGGCGAACACCTCGTCGGTCGCCGGCCGCGACGGCAACCGTGTCGAGCTGATCACGGGCAACACGTACCGGATGCGGCTCGACGGCGCCCGGATCGAGCACTTCACCTGGGGGCAGGTCAACCCGTTCGGCATGACGTTCGACCCCTCGGGCGACCTGTTCAACGCCGACTGCCACACCCGCCCGATCATGCTGCTGCTCCGCAACGGGAACTACGACAGCTTCGGCAGGCCGCATAACGGGCTCGGATATGTTCCCGGCGTGATGGAACACACGCACGGCTCCACGGCGATCGCCGGCACGACGCAATACACCGGGCTCAACTTCCCGGCCGAGTATCGCGGCAACATGTTCGTCGGCAACGTCATGACGAGCCGGGTCAACCGCGACTCCCTGCGTTACCAGGGTTCGACCGTGAAGGCCGTCGCCGAGCCCGACTTCGTCAGCTCCGACGACCCCTGGTTCCGGCCCGTCGACCTTCAGATCGGACCCGACGGGGCCCTCTACGTCGCCGACTTCTACAACAAGATCATCGGCCACTACGAGGTCCCCCTGAACCACCCGGGCCGCGACCGCGATCGCGGGCGGATCTGGCGGGTGACTTACGTCGGCGACGAGAAGAAGCCGGCCCCGTTGAGCGAGTCGCCCGACCTCCGCGCTGCGGACACCACCGCCCTGATTGCGGCCTTCGCCCACCCGGTCCTCGGCGTCCGCCAGCGGGCGACCGATGAACTCGTCGACCGGATCGGCAAGGCCTCCGTGGAGCCCCTCCGCGGCGTGCTCGGGCACGAGACGAACACCGTCCGGGCCCACGCCCTCTGGACCCTCTACCGGCTCGGTGCCGTCCAGCCTGCGGAGCTTGTGAAGGCCGCGTCGGATCCCGATCGCCTGGTGCGCGGGCACGTCATGCGCGTGCTCTCGGAGACGCCCAAGATCGATGAAGAGCTACGGTCCCTGATCCTCAAGGGTCTGCACGACGAAGAGCCCCTCGTCAGGCGTGCCGCGGTCGACGCGCTGGGCCGGCATCCCCGGGTCCAGGACATCGACGCCCTCGTCGCGCTCTCGAAGGAGACGCCCGAGGCCGACGCCCATCTCCGACATATGATCAAGCTCTCGCTGCTGGAGATCGTGAAGGTCCCCGGCTACCTGACCGAGTGGAGCCGTGCCGAGCACCCCAACGCCGACAACGAGCTGATGGCGGCCGTGTCCCTGGCGCTCCCCACGCAGGAGGCCGGGCGCTTCCTGATCGCCGAGCTTCGCCGCCAGCCGATGCCCGCGGCCACCATGAGCCTCTGGCTGGCCCACGCCGCGAAGCACCTGCCCCCCGACACCGACGTCGTGGTCCTCGCCGACATCGCCCGCAAGGGCGTGGCCGATGACCTCGACCTCCAGCTCGACCTCCTGCAGGCAATCCGCAACGGCCTCCGTCAGCAGGGCCGCCCCGAACCGCAGGAGCTCAAGGACTGGGCAGCCACGCTCGCCGGCCGCCTGATCGCGTCCATCGGGTCGGGCAATGACGACTGGGTCGCCATCGGCAAGGGGGGGCAGAGCAGCCCTCGCTGGCAGGTCGAGCCGAGGCAGTCCGAAGATGGAGCCTCAGAAACTCCGTTCCTCAGCAGCCTGCCCCTGGGCGAGGCGTATGTCGGGACGCTCAAGTCCCGCACGTTCCGCCTCCCCGCCAAGTTGAGCCTGTACCTCTGCGGCCACCTCGGCTATCCCGATCGCCCCGTCGAGCCCAGGAACCTCGTCCGCGTCCGGCTCGCGGCGACGGGCGAGGAACTCGGGTCGGCCCTCGCGCCCCGGAGCGACATCGCCAAGAAGGTGGTCTGGGACCTCGCCGCCCACGCCGGCCAGGAGGCCTATCTCGAGGTGGTCGACGACGTGGCGGTCGAGGCCTTCGCCTGGGTGGCCATCGCCCGGGTCGAGCCCGAGGTCGTCGCGTTGCCGGTCGTCACCTCCGAGGTCGCGACCCGTCGTCGCGTCGCCGCCGTCCAGCTCGCCGAGACCTTGAATCTGCGCGACCTCGAAGGGCCGCTGCGGGGGATCGCCCTGTCGGAGCTCGCCGATCCCCCCGCGCGTCGGGCCGCGGCGCACGCCGTCGTCGCATTCCACCCGGACGCGACGCGGAACGCGCTGGTCGAGTGCGTCGGTGATCCGGCGCTGGCCCCGGACCTCGGCCAGTTGATCGCCCAGGAAGCGGTGCGGGCCGATGGGACCGTCTCGGACGAGGTCCTCGCCCGGGTCTTCAAGAGCGTCCCCACCCGACTCCAGACGGCGCTGGCCGGGGCTCTCGCCCAGAGCCGCGACGGGGGGAACCGCCTGCTCGCCCTGGTCGAGGCGGGGACCGTCTCCGGCCGCGTGCTCCAGCACCCCGGCCTGCGCGACAAGATCCTCGCCGCGCAGCCGGAAGGGGCCGCCGAGCGGGTCGACAAGCTCACCGCCGCCCTGCCGCCGATCCACGATGAGACGCAGAAGCTCATCGACGCCCGCCGGGCCCGCTTCGATCGCGCGAAGGCCTCGGTCGAGAAGGGGCGAGAGGTCTTCACCAAGAACTGCGCGGGCTGTCATCAGGTCGCCGGCAAGGGGGCCCTCGTGGGCCCGCAGCTCGACGGGGTGGGCAAGCGTGGGATCGAGCGGGTCATCGAGGACGTCCTCGACCCGAACCGCAACGTCGACCCCGCGTTCATGAGCACCCTCTACGCCCTGACCGACGGCCGGGTCGTCTCCGGGCTCTTCCGCCGCAAGGAAGGCCAGAACCTCATCGTGGCCGACCAGACCGGCAAGGAACTGGTCATCGCCGCCGGCGACGTGGACGAGCAGCGCAACACGCGCCTCTCCCCCATGCCGGCCGACTTCGGGGCGGTCATCCCCGAGGGGGAATTCCTCGACCTGATGTCCTTCCTCCTCGACGGCACGGGTGAACCTGCCGCCAAGTAATGATGTGCAAATTTTGCGAGGCCGATGGCCCCGGCTATCGGCCTCGCTCTATTTGCTCGGCCCGGCCAGTTCCCGGCTCAGGACCTGGGCCTCGAGCCAGTTGTGGAAGTGAAGATCCATGTCTCCGGCGTTCGCCGGCATCGCCTCCCCTTGCAACTTGAGCCACTCCTCGGCCCTGGTGATCCAGGGCCTGGCTTGATCCTCGGCGTGCCGCGAGCGATGGGCCAGCGCCAGCCAGAGCCAGTCCAGGATCGCGGCGCCCGGCCTGTCGTTGGCCCGAAGGCTCTTCTCGAGCAGCGGGATTGCCTCGCTTGGGTGCCCCGCTCGCTGGGCCAGCGCCCCCTGCTCGGTCAGGGACCAGAAGTCCGAGGCGAAGGCGAGGAGCTCTCGGCTCGCGTATTCGTTCGCCCTCGCGACTTCGCCCGCGAGGCCGGGGGCCAGGGTGCAGGCCCGCGCGGCGTGATAAGGGCGGATCGAGGGGGAGCCTTTCTGGCAACGGTCGAGCATATGAGCGCAGGCCTTGCGGTATCCGGGGGCGTCGCCCGAGAGCCACTGCACGGCGGCGTATTCGAACCAGAGCTCGCCGTCATCCGCCGGGAAGAGTTCGAAGTGACGGGCGTACTGGCTCGCTGCCCTGGTCCAGTCGCTTCGCGAGGCGAAGGCCCGGGCCCGATCGAGCGGGGCCGCGAGGTCTCCCGCGGACAGTTCGCCGACGCTCGCCCAGAAGCTCCTCCAGCTTTGTCGTTCCCCTTCGGGCAGCCTCGCCAGTGCCGACTCGTCGCGCACGCTGGCGAGGCGGTCGTTGCCACGCCAGCGGCGAAGCCCCGCGACGGCGCCGGCGCGAGTCGACGGATCTCGGTCCTCCAGGCCTGCTCTCCAGGCGTTGCGGTCGACCTGGAGCCAGGCGAGGGCTTGCGCCCGCAGCTTCGCCCGCTCGGCGTCGGTCGGACTTTTGCCGGGCTCCCCGGGGTCGTTCGCCGCCAGGACCGCCGAGCAGGCGGCCCGGAAGCGTTGGCCTTCCGCGACGCGCTCCAGGAGGCCGGGGTCGGCCGAGAAGGCCGAGGCGTAGAGTGTCGCGGCGGCGGCGTATTGTCCCGTCGCGTGGCAGATGTGGGCGAAGTCGAGGGCCTCGGCGGCATTCTTCGGCGTTTCTTCTCCCCTGAGCATGGCCGGGAGCCGCCCTTCCAGCCGGAGGAAGTTCTCGGACTTCGCCTTTCGGCGGGTCATGCCCTCGCCGTAGGCCGAGCTCCGCGGGAGGAGTGCGAGCCCTCGCCCGGCTGTGTCGCGGGTTTCGGCCCAGCGGCCCGATTCGTAGAGGGCCAGGCTCAGGCTGCTGTGGGCTTCGGCCGAGCTGGGCTGGAGGTTGACGGCCTCTCGGAGGTGCTGGATCGCCTCGTCGAGGTGCCCCGCCGAGGCCAGGGCGATGCCCAGGTTATGGTGGGTCGCTGCCAGGCGGGGGTTGAGCCGGACGGCCTGGCGGCCGTGGGCGATGGCCTCTCGGAGCCAGCCGGCGTTATGAAGGATGCTGCAGAGGTTTGAGTGGGCGACCGCGAACGACGGGTTGAGCCGGATCGCCTGCTGGAGGTAGAGGATCGCCTCCTCCCCATGCCCCTGGAGGCTGAGGACCTGGGCCAGGTTGTTGTAGGGCTCCGGCATGTTCGGATCGAGCCGGATCGCCTGCCGATAGTGGGCGATGGCGCCGTCCGTCTTCCCCGTCGCGTTGAGCGCGTGCCCGAGCAAGGTGTGGGACATGGGCGAGTTCGGCTCGAGCTCGACGGCCTTGCGGAAGGGCTCGACCGCCTCGGCCGAGCGCCCCAGGTTCGTCAGGGCCCGGCCCAGGGCGACGTACACCGGCGCGGGGTTCGTGGCGGATCGGACCCCCTTGCGGAGCACCTCCAGGGCCTCCTCGTGCTTCCCAAGGGCGGCGAGTGAATGCTCCAGGAGCGTGTAGGCATAGGCCTGCGTCGGGTCGAGGTCGATCGCGCGACGGAGGTACGAGGCCGCCTCCTCGTGGCGGCCGAGCTTGCCGAGGATGCCCCCCAGGTGGCAGTGGGGCATGGCCGAGTCGGGCCGGATCGCCAGCGCCGCCTGGAAGTAGCGGGCGACGTCGGCTGGTTCCCGGTTCGCCTTCAGGACCGTGACGCCGAGGATGAAATTCGCCCAGAAGTCGCCCGGGTATCTTTGCTGAACCTGTTTCAGGAAGGGGGCCGGATCCTCCTCGGTGAACATGAGGCGTTCGCCGATCGACACCAGCAATTGCACCGAGGCTTGAGACGCCAGGGCCTCAATCGAGATCCGGACCAGAGCCTTGCGGTCGTTCCGCACCTTCGGGTCGAGGAGCCGCTCGCGGAGGCTCGTGGGATCGCGGCCCGCCCGGCGCGCCACCTCCAGCACCCAGTCTCTCCGCTGTCGATCGGGCGAGGCCTCGACGCAGAGGGACCAGTCGTCCAGGGCCGTCACCAACTCGTCCCGGATCCGCGAGGCCGCCACGCGCGACGCGACGCGCTCCGGCTTCTCGCCGGCCCTGGCGTATCCGGCCTGCCGGAAGGCCGCCTCGTAGTCGCGATCCGCCCGGTCCCTGTTGGCGTGCCAGTCGAGCAGATTGCCGACCACGGACGGGCGATTCAGGCGGATGGCGTCCAGCTTCGCGACGAATTCGCGATCGAGCCGGATCTGATCCAGCTCGGCGAGTTGCCGCCTGGCACGCTCCTTCGCGGCATGCTCCCAGGCGAGCGCGAGGGCGCCGGCGCACATGGCGAGGGCGAGCACGAGGCTCCCCCGCGGCGAGGGCGAGCCCCGGGCGTCTCCTCGCCGCCTTCGCCGTGCGCTCGAGCCAGCCGACCGGGCGGGCCGCGATGGGCTCTCCCTGTCGGAAGCGGTTCAGGTCGTCCTCAAGGTCCTTCGCCGAGGTGTAGCGGTCGCGCCGATCCTTCTGCAGGCACTTCAGGCAGATGGTCTCGAGGTCGCGCGAGACCTTCGCGTTCAGCTTCGATGGGGGCACCGGCTGGTCGGAGATGACCTGCCGCTCGATCTCGGAGGCCGACTTGCCCTTGAAGGGGGGCCGGCCGGTGAGCATCTCGTAGAGGATCGCCCCGAGTGCGTAGACGTCGGTGGCGGGCCCGACCTCGCCGAGCCTGTCATCGGCCTGCTCCGGGGCCATGTAGCAGGGGGTACCGATCCGGGTCCCGGTCCGCGTCAGCCCTTCCCCCAGGTCGAACCGATGCGCCAGGCCGAAGTCGGTGACCTTGGGGGTGCCGTCCTCCGTCAGCAGGACGTTGCCGGGCTTCAGGTCCCGATGCACGATCCCGCCGCGGTGGGCGGCCTCGACGGCCCCCGCGAGCAAGGCCACCAGGCTCGCGGCTCGCTGGGCCTGCTGCGGCTGGCCGTCGAGGGCCCGGGCCAGGTCGCCCCCTTCGACAAACTCCATCGTGTAATAGGGGAGCCCGTCGAGGTCGCCGACCTCGTGGACCTGCACGACATTCGGGTGCGTGAGCCCGGCCAGGGCCTCCGCCTCGCGGAAGAAGCGGGCGAGCTCCGGAGGCCCGGCGTAGCCCCCCGCCAGCATCATCTTCACCGCGACCGGGCGGTTGAACCGCAGGTGTCGGGCCTTGTAGACGACCCCCATGCCCCCGCGGCCGAGCACCGACTCGACGACGTGGCCGGGGATCTCGGGCAGGTGCGCCGGGTCGGGCGGAGGGGCCCCATCGCCCCGGATCAGGCCGGGCTCGGGGAAGACGTCATCGAGCTCGGCGCGGATCCGATTCAGCCTCGCCAGCCGCTCGCGGACCTCACCCAATAGCTCGGGACGCCCTGCGCAGGCCTCCTCGGGCGTCAGGCCGCTTTGCACCTGATCCAGGATATCCAGCACGAGCGAGTCGATGGGCATGGTCGAAGCCCCCTGGCATTCGGTCCCTCTCTCGGCCGGGACGATCCGATCCTAGCCTGAGATCGACGCGCCGTCATAGCTTTTCCCGGCGTTTGCCCGGGATGGGAATGGATCGGTATGGGACGTGAGGGGACCGGACCGCCGGCCCCGGGGGATTCCCGAGGTCGGCGGGCACGGCCTCTTGAATAGCTGGGCGTCAGGAGAGGACGGCGAGCTGGCTGAAGAACTCGTTGCCCTTGTCGTCGACGAGGATGAAGGCGGGGAAGTCGACGACCTCGATCTTGTACACGGCCTCCATGCCGAGCTCGGGGAACTCGAGGAGGTCGACCTTCTTGATGTTCTCCTGGGCGAGGAGCGCGGCGGGGCCGCCGATCGAGCCGAGGTAGAAGCCGCCGTGGGCCTTGCACGCGTCGGTCACGGCCTGCGAGCGGTTCCCCTTGGCGATCATGACCATCGAGCCCCCCTTCTCCTGGAAGAGGTCGACGTAGCTGTCCATCCGGCCGGCGGTGGTCGGCCCGAACGAGCCGGAGGGCATGCCCTCGGGGGTCTTGGCCGGGCCCGCGTAATAGACGGGGTGGTCCTTCAGATAGGCGGGCATCGGCTCGCCCCGGTCGAGCTGCTCCTTGATCTTGGCGTGGGCGATGTCGCGGGCGACGACGATGGTGCCGGTCAGCTTCAACGGGGTCGAGACCGGGAACCGGGAGAGCTCGGCGAGGACCTCGGGCATCGGCCGGTTCAGGTCGATCGGGACGCCGTTCTCGGCCTCGAGTCCTGCGCGGTGCTGCGCGGGGAGGAACCGGCCCGGGTTGCGCTCCAGCTCCTCGATCCAGAGGCCGTCGCGGTTGATCTTCGCCTTGATGTTGCGGTCGGCCGAGCACGAGACGCCGACGCCCACCGGGCAGGACGCGCCGTGCCTGGGCAGGCGGATGACCCGGGCGTCGAGCGCGAAGTACTTGCCGCCGAACTGGGCCCCGATCCCGCTCTTCCGGGCGATCTCGACGACCTTCTCCTCGAACGCGAGGTCGCGGAAGGCCTGGCCGAGCCGGTTCCCTTCGGTCGGCAGGTAGTCGAGGTAGCCGGCGCTCGCGAGCTTCACCGTCTTGAGCGTCATCTCGGCCGAGGTGCCGCCGATCACGATCGCGAGGTGATAGGGCGGGCACGCAGCCGTGCCGAGCGAGCGGAGCTTCTGGGCGACGAACGTTTCCAGGCTCTTGGGGTTCAGGAGCGCCTTGGTCTCCTGGAAGAGGAACGACTTGTTGGCCGAGCCGCCTCCTTTGGCGACGAAGAGGAACTCATACGAATCCCCGTTCGTGGCCATGATGTCGATCTGCGCCGGCAGGTTCGTCCCGGTGTTCGCCTCCTCGTAGAGCGAGAGGGGGACCGTCTGCGAGTAACGCAGATTTTCCTTCTGATAGGTCTCGAAGATCCCGCGCGAGAGCCACTCCTCGTCGACGGCACCGGTCCAGACCCTCTGCCCCTTCTTGGCGACGATCGTGGCGGTGCCGGTGTCCTGGCACATCGGGAGCCGGAAGCCCGAGGCGACCACGGCGTTCTTGAGCAGGGCGAGGGCAACCCCCCGATCGTTGGCCGAGGCCTCGGGGTCGTCGAGGATGGCGGCGACCTTGGCGAGGTGCGCCGGGCGATAGAGGAAGGAGACGTCGCGGAAGGCCTCGCGGGCCAGGACCGTCAGCGCCTCGGGGGAGACCTTGAGGATCTCCTGCCCCTCGAACGTGGCGGTGGAGACGTGGTCGGAGGTCAGGTGGCGATACTTCGTCGAGTCCGGGCCGAGCGGGAACGGGGCCTGGTAGGCGAACTCTGCTGGCATGGTCGATATCCCAAAGGATCGAGCTACGTGGATCAAGGCCGGCCAGGCGTGAGGTCGCGGGCGCCGCGACGAGGCCCATCGGCGTTCGTCCGGGGGGAGACGAGTCCAGTCCTCCACGATACTCGATCGGCCCGATTCCGTCACTTCGCCGGCTTCTTCGAGTCCTCCGCCTGGGCCTCGGCGAGGGCGTCGAGGTTGCCGACGTGGATCCTCTCCGTGCCGTCGAACTCGGGCCAGTCGTTTGTGTTCGAGTGAAAGGGCATATCCTTCCCCATGGTGTGCTTCTTGAGGATCTCGGTGTGCGTGTCGTCCGAGGGCCCGATGAGGATCTGGGTGCGGACGGGCTTGCCGTCGACCTCGAGGAAGACCGAATAGTTCTGCCCACCCTGGAAGCTGATGGCGTTGGAAGGGAGCGTCCAGACCTGCTTGCGGCTCACGGTGATGGTGACGGTGACGTACCATCCCGGGTGGAGGTGGCCGTCGGAGTTGGGGACGTCGATCTCGGTCTGCAAGGTGCGGGTCGTGGGGTTGAGCGAGAAGCCCGAGCGGACGACCTTCCCTTCGCGGCTGGCCCCGGGGATGGCCTGGAACCGGATGATCGCCGTGTCGTTGACGTTGATGAACGACGAGGCGAGCTCGGGCACGCCGACGAAGACCCGGACGGGGTCCACCTGCTCGAGGACGAAGAGGGGGCGACTCTGGCCGCCGCTCCCGCCACCGGGCTGGAGGTAGTCGCCCGGGCTGATGTTGCGCTGGGTGATCACGCCGTTATAGGGGGCCTTGATCTGGCCGTAGTCGAGCAGGACCTTGGCCTGACGCTGGTCGGCGAGGGCGACCTCCAGGTCGGCCTTGGCGGCGTCGATGTCGACGCGGGCCCGGTCGCGGTCGGCCGTGGCCTGGTCGCGGGCCGAGGTCATCTCCGAGACCATGGCGTTCGCCTGGTCGCGGCCGGCCGAGGCCTCCTCGTACTGCCGGTACGTCTCGTCGCGCACCTGCACGTCCAGCACCTTGTTCTCGACGAGCGTCTCGAGCCGCTTGTATTCCGAGAGCCAGCGCGTGTAGCTGGCCTGGGCCCGCTTGACCCCCGCCTCGGCCGAGATCACGCGGGCCTTGGCGGTCTCCAGCCGGGCGTCGGCGGCACGCAGGGCGCTCTCGACCACCTGGATCTGGACCCTCGCCCGCTTGACCGCCGCCGTCTTCTGGTCGTATTCCTCGACCAGGTCCGGGATCCACATATCCAGGAGGATGTCCCCCTTCTTGACCTGATCGCCGATGTTGTAGTTGTATTTATTTATGTATCCGGCGATCCGGGAATACATGGAGGTCGTCTCGAACGCCTGGATCGTCCCCGGCTGCACGACCGTCATCTTGATGTCCCGGCGCTCGGGCTGGACGACCCTGATGCCGGCCGTCTTCCCCTCGCCGCTGTCCTTCGCTTCGGCCTTCTGCTTCGCGGCGGCCTTGTCCTTGCCCCCGTGCTCGCAGCCGAGCGTCGCCAGCAAGGCGAGGCCCAGCAGCAAGGCGCAGGCACGCCAGGGGCCGCGGGGGGCCCTGGTCGCGACGGCGGGGGCGAGTTCGGACGTCATCTCAGGCCGTCTCGTCGTCGGCATGGGGAGCGCCTTCCGGTGGTTGTCGGGGTGGTTCGGGGGAGTCTTGTGGTTGGCCCCGGCCGTCGTCGCCTTTGAGGGAGGCCGTCACCTCGCGCCCGCCGGGGGCCTCGTGGGGGGCCGGCCCGTGGCCGTCGTGCTGGGGATGGATCGGATCGTAGTGGGAGCTCTCGGGGTCGTCCGGGTCGAGCGACGGCGACTTGTTCGACGCCCCGCTCAGCACGAGCGTGAAGACGGCCGGCAGGATCAGGAGCGTCGCGAACGTCGAGAAGGCCATGCCCCCCATCACCGCCCGGCCGAGCGGTGCGTTCTGCTCGCTCCCCTTCTCCAGGCCGAGCGACATCGGGATCATGCCCGAGATCATGGCGCAACCCGTCATGATGATCGGGCGGAGCCGTCCTTTGGCGGCGGTGATCGCCGCCTTGTCCGGGGGCATCCCCTCTTCCCTGCGGTGCCGGTCGGCGAAGCTGACCAGGAGGATCGCGTTCGAGACGGCCACGCCGACGGCCATGATTGCCCCCATGAACGACTCGATGTTGAGCGTCGTGCGGGTGACAAAGAGCGCCAGCACCACGCCCGAGAGCACGGCGGGGACGGCGGCGACGGCCGTGATGGCGAGCCTCGGGGCCTGGAAGTAGGCCGTCAGCATGATCAGGATCACGATGACCGCCACGCCCAGGCCGATCTCCAGGCTCTGGAACATCTGGAGCATCGGTTTGACCTGCCCGCGGAGCTCGATCTCGATCCCCCGGGGGGGCTTGCCCGCCCGCTTGATGGCCTCCTCGATCTCGTTGACGACGCGGCCGAGGTCTTCCCCCTCGACGTTGGCGGTGAGGCTGAGGTAACGCCTGGAGTTATACCGGTCGATCTCGCCGGGCATCGAGCTCCGCATGACGCGGGCCACGTCGCGGACGAGCAGCGGCGGCGTGGGGTTGGATGGCGAGTCGGGCAGGGCCGCGTCCGTGGCTCCGGACTGCTTGTTCGCCTGCGAGGTCAGCGGCACGAGCTCGACGTCGGTCGCCTTGCTCATCTGGAGCGGCGGGACCTCGACCTGCACCTGATACGAGGTCCCGCTGGTGTCGTCCCGCCAGTAGATGCGCGACGTGTATCGGCTCGAGTAGGTCGCGGCGATCAGGGAGTTGCCCACGTCGCGGGCCGTCACGCTGCTGAGGCCCGCGCGCTCGCGGTCGATGACGACCTGCACCGTCGGGTAGTGGAGCGACTGCTGCACCTGCACGTCGCGCAGGGACTCGATCTTGTCGAACTCACCGCGGAGCTTGTCCATGAAGCTGCTCGAGTCGGCGAGGCTCCGCCCGCTGACGACCACCTCGATCGGCGCGGGGGCCCCGAGGCTCATGGTCTCGGCGATCAGGTCGCCCGGCTCGAAGGCGAAGACGAGGTCGCCGAGGCGCTGGTCGGCCTGCTCGGGGGTGAGGCCGAGCCGGATCAACTCCTCGCGGAACCAGCCGCCGACTTTCTCGGGGAGTGCCTTGCGGAGCTTCTCCTGGAGCTCGAAGACGCCGACTTTGCTCTTCTCGGTCAGGCCGACGCGGAGCAAACCGTCGTCGGGCCCTCGGCTCCAGAGGTACGCGGCGTTGATGGCGAACTGCGGGGGCGTGGCCCCGACGTAGCCCATCGTCATCTCGACGTTGTCCTGGCCGGCGACCTCCGAGATCACCTCGAGCGTCCGCTGCGCGACCTGCCTCGTCAGCTCGAACTGCGTCCCCTGCGGGGGCCTCACGCGGAGCTGGAACTGGCCGGCGTCGACCCTCGGGAACAACTCCCGGCCGAGCTGGTTGCCGACGCCGATCACCACGGCCCCCGCCGCGATCAGGTACACCAGCACCACGATCCGGCGGTGCGCGACCGTCCAGTCGACGAACTTCTCGAACCGGTTCTGGAACCGGGTGAAGAACCCCGGCCTTGTCCCCTCGGCGCCGTGGGCGTTCGGGTCGTGGCGGTTCTCGAGCAGCCAGACGCTCAGCACCGGCACCAGAGTGCTGGAGAGCAGGTACGACGTCACCATCGACGCGCCGACCGCCAGTGAGAGGGGTACGAACAGCGAGCGCACCGGCCCCTGCATGATGAACGACGGTATGAACACCGAGAGGATGCAGAGGAGCGCCAGGAGCCTCGGCACGGCGGTCTCGAGGTTCCCCTGCCGGACCGCACGCGACATCGACGCCGTGTGCTCCATCTGCGTGTGGATGTTCTCGATCTCGACGGTCGCCTCGTCGACGAGGATTCCGATCGCCAGCGCAAGGCCGCCCAGGGTCATGATGTTGATCGTGTTGCCCGTCATGTCCAGGACGATGATCGCCCCGAGCAAGGCGAGCGGGATGTTCAGCACCACGACGATCACCGCGCGCAGGTCGCGGAGGAAGAGGAGCACCATCAAACCCGTCAGGCCGGCTCCCAATGCCCCTTCGACGCCGACGCTCTCGATCGCCCGATAGACGATCGGCGACTCGTCGAACTCATACGTCACGTCCACGTCGTCGGGCATCGCCGCCTGGAAGCGTGGCAGGTTCTCCTTCACCGCCGAGACGACGGTCAGGGTCGACGCGTCCGAGCGTTTCACCACGGGGAGATAGACCGACTTGCGGCCGTTCACCAGCGCATAGCCGACGGGGACGTCGGTGGCGTCGGCCACGGTCCCCACGTCGCGCAGGTAGACGTTCTGCCCTAGTTTTAATGGGACGTTGCGCAGCTCTTGCGGGTCGATGACCATCGCGTTGGTCGGCACCATCGCGAGCTGGTCCTTGATCGTAACGTTGCCCGATGGCGCGACGTAGTTGCCCCGGTCGATCGCGTCGACGACGTCCTGCGGCGAGAGGTTGTAAGAGCGGAGCCGCTCGGGGTCGACGTTGATAACGATCGACCGGATGTTGCCGCCGAACGGCGGCGGCGAGGCGATCCCCGCGAGCCCCGAGAACATCGGGCGGACCCGGAAGAGCGCGAGGTCCTGCAACTCCCCGACCGTGCGCCCCTTGCTGGCGAAGACGAGGTAGCCGACCGGCAAGCTGCCGGCGTCGAGGCGGATGATGTGCGGCGGCAGGGCCCCCACCGGCATCACGGCGAGGGCCTTGTTGCAGAAGGCGACCGTCTGCGCGGTCGCCTCCGCCATGTTCGTCCCTTCCTGGAAGTAGACCTTGAGCATGGTCATGCTCTGGATCGACTTCGACTCGACGTGCTCGATGCCGTTGACGTACTGGAGGAAGAGCTCGTACACGTTGGTGATGAGCCCCTCCATCTGCTTGGGGTCCATCCCGCCGTAGCCGTGGAGGATGTAGAGCACCGGCTGGTTCATCGCCGGGAAGATGTCTTTCTGCATCCGGACGATGCTGTACCCCCCGCCGATGGCCAGGGCGAGCACCAGCATCATGACCGTGATGGGTCGTCGGAGCGCGAAGACAATCGGATTCATCGTGACCTCGGCGAGGCTCTCTCGATCGACCAACCACCATGCCCGGGCGCTTGATGTTCGCACGGACGCGGGGATGCCGCCATCGGCCGCGGCGTATCATTCCCCATCATACGGGCGGCGCCAAGCGTTGCGCATGGTTCCCCCTCCCAGCGTCTAGGCGGGAGGGAGAGACAGGAGGGGGTGAGGTCGACATGAAGTTGCGCGAGCATCCCCCTCGAGCCATCGTCGGGGTCGATCGTCGGCCTCGAAGGCTCACCGCGGGGCGACGGCGCCCTGGGATCTCTCCCCGGACGGGGGAATGACCGGCCCCGGTGCGGGTGCGGGAACGATCTCTCGACCCGGCGGAGCCTGGGCGGTCACCCACTGCGCGGGCTGGCCCATCGAGCGATACACCTGGAACTGGGCGGCATTGAACTCGTTGATCGCCGCCGAGTATTGCTCGTAGGCCACATTCATGGCCTGGATCGCCGCCACGACTTCCTGCGGCCGGACGATCAGCCGGAGCAACTCGCCCGCGGGGCGAGTCGTCTCGCGCAGGCCGATGAAGTTCTTGTCGGCCGATTCGACGGCCTGGCGCACCTCCTCCTCGGTCTCGACCACCCGCACCCGCGCCGTGTCGAGCCGGGCGACGGCCTGCGAGACCTCGGACTTGACCCGATAGACCGTGCGGGTGAGGTCGATCGCCGCGATGTCCTGCTCGGCCTTGCGCTGGCGGATCCGGCCGAGGTTGCCGAACCCGGCGTTCTGCAACTGCCAGACGGCCTGGACCTCGACGTCGAACCGGGCGGCGTTCGATCCCATCGCGCCGTTGGCCCCCACCGACGTGTTGCCCGCGGCGAGCAGCCCACTGGTCGTCGCGGGGCTCAAGACATACACGCTCGGCAGCAAGGGGCGGGCCTTCTCCTGCCGGAGGAGCTGCATGGCCGCGTCGACCAGCTCCTTGCGCGAGGCGATCTCCGGGCGCGTGTTCAGCGCGAGGGGCATCAAGTCGTCGGCCGACCGATCGGCGGGGACGAACGTGAGCTGGAGGAACGGCGGCTCGATCGGCTCGAGGAGCGTCGAGGGCTCCAGCAGCAGCACCTCCGCGAGCCTGGCGCTGGCGACTCGCCAGTCCCTGACCGCGAGCTGCTGGGTCTGCCGCAGGCTCTGGAGCTCGGCCTTGGCGCGATTGATCTCGAGCGGGGCGATCAGGCTCGGGGCCAACCCTTTGGCGAAGTTCACGAGCAGGTCGGCCCGGATGATCGAGGCTTGCGCCCCCAGGATCCTCCCCCGGGCCGCCTGGACGTCGTAGTAGGCCTGCGTGACGTTGTACAAGGCATCGTTGCGAGCGGCCTGGAGGTCGGCCCGGCGGGCGGCGACCACGCGCCTGGCCGCGAGCGGGGAGAAGATCGCGTCCGTCAGCGCGAACGAGGCACTCGGGCCGCCGCCGACGAACGAGCTCTGCCTCCCCTTCTGGAACAGGCCGCCGGTGAACAGGTTCTGCTGCTTGCCGTCATGGCGGAAGTAGTCGACGCCGCCGTTCAGGTTCGGCACCCAGAGGACCTTCGCCTGGAGCAACTGGGCCAGGGCCTGCTCCACCTGCGCGGTGGCCGTGGCGATGTCGAGCGGCCGGACCCCGGCCAGTTCCATCGCCGTGGCGAGGTTGATCGGCAGGCCGTGCGGCGTCCTCGAGTCCATCGTGCCGATGGGGAGCCCTGCCCCCGCGGGCCCAGGGATCGGCTGAGGTGCCCCGGGGATCGGCATCCGAGACTGCGCCGGGATGCGACTTCGCAGCTTGCTCCCGGTCGGATCATCCGGATCCGAGGGGGATTCCTCGAGAGGCGACAAACGGGGGGGAGGCGGCGGTGGCGGCTCATCCTGTCGAGCCTCCACGCTGCGATTCGAGAGCCAGAGGGCTGCACCGATGGCAGCCACGAACAAGAGTCGTCTCCGACGCATACTCCCCTCCGAGTCCTTGGAGATGGAGGGCCAAGGAAATTGGCAAAATTTGGTTGATTATGTTTGTTTCGTCAAAATCAAAAAGCTGGGTAATCGGGGGTATTATCGGCTTGCCGAGCCGGGCAAAGGTGAGACTTTTTCGAGTGGCAAGGTGTGGGCGCAGGTCCGAAGGTGCGTGTTGGATAAAGCTGGAGGGGTTCGCGATCCTGGTTCCAATCCAAAATGGCGATCGGGCGCCCGCACATCGATGGGCGAGCAAGGTGGACACTCGCCCTCCGAGTCCGGACGCCCGGTGCTGGCTTTCCCGTTACTCGGCTTTCTCCCAGGCGACTTCCGCGAGCACACCGGTGATCGCCATCTCGATACCCCAGAGCTCGAGCGGGCCGGCGTGGCCGTTGTCATTGACCTCCGTGACCTTGTCCCCACGCTTGACGGTCACGATGACGCTCGGCAGGTCGGTCACGCCGCGGTGATACCTCGGCTTAAGATCGAAGAATCGTTGCGCGACGATCAGCTTCGAAAGTCGGTCGAAGTTCGCCTCGCCGAAGATCCCCTTGTAGTGGCCCACGCGTTGGACGTGGCGTTGCCCGTAATAGTCGGCGTTGCCGTCGGGATGCAGCACGACCCTATCGGTCGGGCACGCCCCGAAGCAAGGGGTCCGCTGGAGGGTGATCTCCGTGATCTCCTCGTTCGGTGCGAACCCCACGAACACGAACACGAACGGAATGAACCACAAGATTCGACGCATGACGAAGAACTCCCGGGAAAGCTGTGTGTTCCGATGGCTCGCTTCGACGAGCCATCGAGAGCCGAGATTTGTGAAGCCTCATTCCCAGGCGAAGGACGTCCCGCGCCTATGGAATGGCCCTTGGCACTGGCTTCGGCGGATCTTGAGTCGAGATGTCATGATGTGAGGGCTTGAGCGTAGCAAGAAGCGTCGGCGCCACGTGTCGGCCGATCCTCTCGCGAAGACATTCGAAAGGGAATCACGGGGCTATCACCCGGTTAACGAAGCACGGGCGATTCCCTTAGTGCATCGGCGATTTCGATGAGGTGGGGACGAGCGGAGCCGTGGGGATGGCCCCGCCGCTCAGGGGAGTTGCATCTTCGAGCGGAGTCTTCAAGAAACGACAGGGCGGATGGCGGTAGGCCCCGCTCATCCGCCCTGCCCTTCGGCGTTTATTTGGCCTTGGCCTTTTTCTTGGCGGCGGTTTGTGCGAGGTCGGACGCGGCCACCGATTTCTGGTCCGGCGTCGTCTTGGGGTTGCTCAGGATTTTGGACGCCTTGCTGGCGACGTTTGGGCTGGTTTGCTTGGTGTTCTTGGCCATGTTATGGCTCCCGTGGTTGGCAGATCCAATGATGTGGGGCCGTTTCTACCAGATCACTTGCAGCATCTGACGTGCCACGGATTGGGGGTGATATGCGGATTCTCGCGATTTTTCGAGGTCGGCGAGCCCTTCGCACAACGCTCTCCGCGTGGCTTTCAACTCGTGTGCGAGGCGGAGGCCAGGGGCTCGGAGACGGAGGATTCCTCGACTGTGGTATCGAGGTTCGCCGCCGCTCCTGCGTGTTCGGGAGTGGTCTTCGGGGCGGCGTCGGGGCCGGGGTGAGATGACTTCGCGATCTCCGCCGCCTCGTCGGGGGTGCATGCGGAGCCGAATCGGCGGCCGGGGAAGTTGGAGCGGGCGCGGGGTCGATTGTGGTGCAGGCAGTTACCGTAGAAGCTGTCGATGACCTGCCCGGCCTCGGGGCTGTGGAAGGCGATGACCTCGATGATCTCCTCCCAACTGAGGCAGCGGATCTCG
Organism: Singulisphaera chitinilytica; assembly: GCF_049331405.1. NCBI lineage: Bacteria > Pseudomonadati > Planctomycetota > Planctomycetia > Isosphaerales > Isosphaeraceae > Singulisphaera > Singulisphaera chitinilytica. The sequence goes on along the minus strand of NZ_CP186274.1, from coordinate 69,003 downwards.
GCCCGTCGCCAGGTCGGTTCGAACCACTCGCGATACCAGGCATCGCGCTCGCCGGCATAGTCCTCGACCCGGCGGCGGACCTTGCGGCGGATGGCCTCGGGCGTGGCATCCCAGGCGAAGACCCCGTCCTCGACCCTGGCCTGCGGGGCGAGGATCAGGAGCCCGACGTCCTCCATCGACTCCGCCGATCGGCCCGCGCGTCGGAGCACCTCGGCGATGCAGGCCACGCTGCGCGCCGCCTGGTCGAAATAGGGGGCATTCTTGACCCCCGTCGAGAGGCGGGCGAAGAGCTTGGCCTCCATGACGACGAGCTGGGTCGCGTCGGGCAGGAGCGTGAGCCCCGCCGTGCCGGGGTCGCCGATCGTGAAGTGCCCGAGCACGCCGTCGGCATGCGAGCGGGCCTCGGCCAGCCGGTCCCCCCGATAGCGCGGGAGGAACGCCGAGGGGAGCCAGGGTTCGGAGAACCAGCGGGCACCCGGGCGAGGCGAGAGCGGGTAGCGATCCCCGCCATGTCGCGAGAACCAATCGAGGATGATGCGCAGCAGCCAGCCCTCATTGTAGAGGACCGAAGGCGGGAAGACCGGCTGTCGGGTCTCGCACGCCTCCAGCATCGCCTTGATGGACTCTGTGATCATCGTCTCGATCCGTCCGGCGGTCCGCCACTCATCCCGAGCTTCGCGTCGGTCTCGGCCCTCGCGATGGGGTGCGGTTTTCGTCCTTAACTTGGCATTCTACCAGCGTTATTGATCGAGTATGAGCTGCACTTTTGTCGATCCGTGGACAGAACAGGCATTCGAGGCGAGCGAGATGGGACGATCGCCTGCATTTCACAAATGCCGAGAATTTGTGTTGATGATGTGAGGTGATCTGAGGATTTACTTCTCACGCCGGGCGAAGCCGGCCAGTTTGGCGGGGTTGGGGTCGGCCTCGCGGAGGCGATAGCCGGTGTCGGCGGCGAGCTTGCTGTAGCGGTCGATCCGCCCCGAGGGCCAGCGGATTTCGACCTGCTCGACGACCTCATCGGCCCCGAGGCCGAAATGGAGCCGGGGGTCGGAGGCGGACTGATAGCTGCCGCCGCCATAGCGATGGGCGACCTGCCGGCCCGAGCGGGTCGTCAGCGTGACCTTGGCCCCGATTCCGTCGCGATTGGAGCGCGTCCCTTCGAGCAAGAAGGTGACGAAGTGGCCCCCCGGGGTCCGGTTGTGGAAGTACGCGAGCGGCTCGAACTGGCCGACGAGGACGGCGTCGAGCTTGCCGTCGTTGTCGAGGTCGCCCGTGGCGAGGCCTCGCCCTACGCGGAGCGGCTGGAAGGGTTCCCCGGCCCTGGCCGTGACGTCGGTCAGGCGTCCTCCGCCCGCGTTGGCGTAGAGGGTGGCGGGCATGGCGTAGGGAAACTTCGGGCGCTGGTCGTGGACGTTGCCGTTCGCGATCATCAGGTCGGGCTTGCCGTCGGCGTCGAAGTCGATGGGGGCGATGCCGAAGCCGAGCAGATATCGTGTCGCGGCCCCCAAGCCCGACGCGGCCGAGGCGTCGTGGAAGGCCCCCTGCCCCAGGTTCTGATAGAGCGTCGTCCCCTCGCCGTAGAAGTTGGTGACGAGCAGTTCGGGGCGGCCGTCGCCGTCGAGGTCGACGCAGGCCACGCCCATGCCCGCCTGGTAGCCTCCCCCCGCGTTGCCCGCGACGCCCCAGAGGTGCCCGGTCTCCTCGAACTTGAACCCGCCGAGGTTGTGGAAGAGGTAGTTGGCCGAGCCGTCGTTGGCGACGAAGAGGTCGACCTTGTCGTCGTCGTCGAGGTCGGCCACGACCACGCCGAGGCCTCGGCCCCCGGGGTCGACGAACCCGGCCTCGGCCGTCACATCGACGAATCGCCCCTCGTCGTTGCGGAAGACGTGGTCGGGCGCGGGGTCGACCTGGCTCGGGTCGCAGTAGTAATACTCGCCCTTCTCGTTGCGGCAGAGTCGAGGGTTGGTCGGGTCATAGAGCATGTACTGGCAGACGTAGAGGTCAAGGTCGCCGTCGTTGTCGAGGTCGGCGAAGGCGGCCGACGAGGGGTAGTCGCGGAGCCCGGCGAGCCCGGCGGCCTCCGTGACATCCTCGAAGGTCCCGTCCCCCTTGTTGCGATAGAGGAGGTAGGATCGGAGCCGGCTCACGAAGAGGTCGGGGTCGCCGTCGCCGTCGTAGTCTCCCGCGGTGACCCCCATCGTATATTCATGGATCGGGGTCGTCAGGTGTGCCGACGCCGTGACGTCGCGGAATGTGCCATCGCCCTGGTTGCGGAAGAGGCGGTCCCCTTCTCGCCCCTCGGTCGACTCGGGCGCGAGCGGACCCCCCTGGACGACGTAGACGTCGTACCAGCCATCGCCATCATAGTCGAGCACGGCGACCCCGCCGGACATCGTCTCGGGGAGCTGGCGGAGCGGGGTCTGGCCGTTGTCGAAGTTGAACTGCAAGCCGACAGCCTGGGCGTCGTCGGTGAAGTGGGGCTGGGCCTGCGCCCGGTTCGCCACCTTTGCGGAGGATTGACCCTGGGCTGGCAGGAGGTCGGCGAATTCTCCGGCGAGCGTCTCGCTCCTGGCAGCGACCGACTCCTCGGCCCGCCACTCGTCGAGGAGCCGCGTCTTGGCCGCGAGATCGGCGTTGAGATGCGACCAGGCCCTGGCGTCGAACCGGAGCCCGAGGGTTGCGGCCAGCTTCGCGAAATCCTCGGCGCGTTCGGCGGGCTTGGGCTCGTTCAGCACGAGCGCCCGGTACTGGTTCTTGGCGTCGTCGACGACCTGCTTCCTCGCCCGGAACTGCTTGGCTTCGTCGGCCTTCCCGGCATCCCACGAGGCGGTCGCGAGGCGGTCGAAGGCCGACGCATTCCCCGGCTCATGTTCCAGGAGCGCGAGCAAGGCGGCCCGTTCCTGCTCGGGCTTGCCGAGGCGGCCGGCCATCCAGGCCCGGAACGCGAGGACCTCCGACTTGCTCAAGACTTCGGCGGGCAGATGAGGGAGGGCCAGGCGAGCGGCGTCAACGTCACCGGCGGCCCTGGCGTAGTCCAACTCCGAGCGCCAGACGGCCGCGTCGTCGGGACGGCTCTTCCGGCAGGCTTCGAGCTGTTGCTTGGCCTCGTCGAAACGGCCGGTGAGGGTCGCGAGGTTGGCCCGGCCGAGCCAGACCCGGTCGTCCTCGGGGTCGGCCTTGGCCAGGACGGTCGCGAGGGCCTCGGCGGGGACCGGCGTGTTGTCGATCAGCCAGAGCTCCTTGAGGACCGCGATCGGGTCGGGGGACGAGGGCCAGGACTCGCGCACGAGTTTGCGGACGTCGGCCGTCCTCCCCTCGTAGCGATAGAGGCGGAGCAAGACACGCCGGATTTCCCCGAGATCGAGGTCCGTCTCGCGATAGGCCTCCTCGAGGATCGGCTCGGCCTCGTTGTATTTGCCGGCGTCGAGGTAGGCCTCGGCCCGGAGCGCCACCGCCCTCGCGAAGAAGGAGGACGAGCGTGGGACCTTCGACCAGGCGGCCACGGCGTTCTCGCGACGCCCGGTGGCATCCTCGCAGATCCCGAGTTGGAAGAGGACCTCGCCGTTCGATGGCCACGATCTGGCCAGCTCCGCGAGGCGTTGCCGGGCGAGCCCGGGATAGCCCTTCTCGTAGTCGGCCCGAGCCCGGTCGAGCTCGGCCCGGAGGGCCTTCATCGTGTAGTGGCGATACCCGCCACCGGCCAGTGTGAGGACGGCGAGGCCCAGCCCGAAGATCAGCCAGTGCCGATGTACCAAGGGGTCCATCCTCAAGGAGCGGCCGGCGCGGTCGTCAGGAAGGATTCATGGCCGGGAGATTGCAGGCACTCCCCGGGCTCGACGGTGAACCCGGGAGCGAGTCCTGGCGACGGATCGAGTCTAAGCGAATGCGGAGGCAGAGCCTATCACTGGCTCGCCGGCTCTTCCGCGGCGGGCGCGGACTTGGCGGCAGCCCTGGCCGCCTTGGTGGCCTTGGCGGCCTTCTTCGAGTCACTCGGGGCCATGATGTTCACGCTCGCGGGCGGGGTGTAAGACTTCGTCATATCGACGTCGGCCGGGACGCCTTCCGAGATCGAGCTGCCGCCGCAACCCGAGAGGCAGCAAGCGGCGCCGGAGAGGAGCGTCAGGCCGAGCAGTGTACGGAGAGATCGCATGATTCTTGACTCCTGGATAGTTTCCAATCAGAGGTGAACGGCATCCTTGCGGATCACGCGTTTACGATCGGGAACCTCGCCAAACTTATTGCGAGTGACCCTCCCCGATCCCTCAATCACCGGAGGCCGGGAAGCCTTGTGGGCGTTTGATTGGTGCGTGGTCCCTAAAACGGAACCGGATCGGCCCTGAGTTGCACAGGGCCGATCCGGGGTCCGAAAGAACCGCAAAGATTAGTATGCGTCGGCGCTGACAACCTCGCCCATGTTCTTGGTGCCGATGGCCCACCAAGTCGTCGGCGAGATGCTGTCCTTGATGAACTTCACCGAGCCGTCCGTGAAGGCGACGTTCACGCCGCCCGAGTGGTTGCTCGTCGCCGTGATCATCGCACCCGAACCACCCCACGGGTTACCCTGAGCGGCATCGCCCGAGGAGGCGATGCAGGAATTGCCGTTTGGCGTGTTGAAGTGGACGTAGGCCTGGTTGGACGTGTGCCACGGGTAGGAGAGCGACCAGTGGGCACCGCTCAGATAGCTGCCCACCGAGCCTGTCGACGACGGGATGCTCTTGCACGCGGCCAGGGCGGTCAGGGCGCCGGCGGCGTTCGTGCTGTCGAGGGCACCACTATAATTCGCCGAGAAGATGCCGCGTTTCGCGTTGATCGAACCAGGATAGACCACCACGTCGACGCCGTTGGCCTGGGGAAGGCCCAGCAACCGCTCGCTGATCATGGCGGTGTTGGACGTGCCGTCCGTAACGCTTTCGAATCCGAAGAAGGCGAACTGGGAGTCAGCACCCCACCAGGCCTGGGGGTAGGTCGTAAAGTTCTGGACGATGGTGCCCGACCAGTTCTTGACGATGCCGGGGCCGCCGTGGTTGCCGTGGTAGCTTGTGGCTCCCCAGGGGGGAACGGGACGAGCCTTCTGGCTCTCGGAGGGGCACAGCAGGCTGCCGACCTGGTTGAAGCCGACCGTGTTGTTGTAGGGCTCGTCGGCCGAACGGTTGAAGTTGTACGCGTTGTAGAGCGCGTTGCCTTCCATCATCGGGAGGATGGCGACCTGCCAGCTCGCGTTCCAGCCCCAGCCCACTCCCCCATTGGTGGGGGTGCCACCATTGTTGGCTCCCCAGGCCGCGCCCAGGAACATGCCTTCGGCCGGGATCACATTGTTGATCGAGTGGTAGTTGTGGATGGCCAGACCCATCTGCTTCAGATTGTTGACGCATTGAGCGCGGCGAGCCGCCTCACGCGCTGCCTGCACCGCGGGGAGCAACAGAGCGATCAACACCGCAATGATCGCAATAACGACGAGAAGTTCAATTAACGTAAACCCTCGGCGCGCACCGACCCCTGATTTTCTCATCTGAGAAACCTCGCCAAGCGACCAACCGGGAATGAATATGGGGTATCCATCTTTCATTAAAACTCCTTCGACAGTTTCAGCAAGGGAAAAATTCTATAAAATAGATTCTAGGAGTTTAGAATTAAAAGACGACTCAGATGTCCGGTCATTCTTATGTGTCATAAAATTAACATGAAATAGTAATTTGATTTGCGGAAACATTCGTTGCGGCCAGAGCCCGCCCATGACGTAACTCCTTTTTACGTAAAGTGATTGGCCTCGAAGTCGCGAATGCTCTTGCGGAAGAGTTGCGGAGCGAGGGAAACGCTTCACCCAGGTCGGCGTTGTCCTAGGGCATTCGGAATCCGCCCGGATCGGAAGAACTGCGGTGAGGCGGAATTTCTTCATACATAGAAACGAAACCATGGGCGATGGTATGACTCCGAGCCCTTTATTGTGGGGGACATCCCAACTTCACACAAATGTGTCGAATTTCCCCAAGTCCTAGGGGATTAAGACGCATGTTGGCTGTGGCAACAAGTTTTTGCGAGGCGCAAAGTTTTGACCGAGCAGACATCAATGAGCCTTGAGCGACCGGCCGAACGGGAGACTACCGGGATGAATGGCGCTTTGTTGTGATCGTGTCACTCGATTCCTTCCGACGCGATCACCTCGAAGTCGCCGAGGACTTTGAAGGCCTCCTACGTCTCCATCGCCCCGGCTTCGGCGCTGACGACGATCATCTTGGTGTGGAGATTCCTGATGTTGCCCGGCTCGTCGGCGATCGCCACGGTTAGCGATGCGTCGCGTTCATGGTGTTTCATCCGGCGGTGTCGGAGTCTTGAGGGGTGCCTTCCCCGAGGCGCAAGGGCCGTCGACACGCGGGTCGTCGGCCCGAAACGCCGCGAGTTGTTCATCGCCTCAAGAAAACAAATCCCGAACCATGCCCGGGTCGCCATCGCCGACCCCTATCCTTGCGAACATGGCCAGAACGTGCTGTTCGATCAAGAGTCGTGATGTGAAGATGTGATATTTTAGATTGGGCGCTTTCGCGAACCTGCGTCCGCGATCCGGCGAGAGGGCTCCGAGATCATTCGGCTCGAGCGGCCCTGGGGGCGTTGGCATTTTCGGCGTGATGAATGGCGCGCTTCGAGGTGCGGAGTAGGTCGGGCTCAGTCGTGCAGGCGAGCGAGCCGAAGCTCGATGTTGTTGCCCGAGAGATGCTCATAGGCCCTGGCCAGGGCTTCCTTGCGCTTCGCGTCGTTCTCGAGCTCATAGGCGAGGACGAGGCGGTCGTAATCGGCGACGAACCACCATCGCTCCACCGTGGCGATTCCCTGCTGTACGTGCCTGTCGTCGTGCGAGACGAGCAGCCTCTCGGCATGAGAGAGCTGGGTGACGACAAACCCCTGCGCGGCCCAGGGGCCAGCGCAACTCGCCATCAGGCCCAGCGCGACGAGCAGGTTGGCGGCGATGCTGCCGCTCCGGAGATTCGCCCTGGTCAGGGCCCTGAGCGCGTTGCGCAGGAAGACGAAGGCCGTCAGGAACGGAGAGAGCCCGAAGACCCCGACCCCGAGCAAGAGCCCCGCGACCGAATAAGGCAAGAGGGTCACGCCCAGCAGGAACGCGAAGATCGCCCCGCCGCCGAGGAGCCCCGCGAGCAATCCTGCAGGCCGCTTGAAGCGCAGCCAGGCCGCCAGCGAGATGATCCCGAGGCTCGTCGCGAGGTAGCCGACGATGCAGTATCGGCCCAGGATCGGCGAGAGGTCGAGCGTCGAGCGGAAGACGATCGGATCAAGGCCGAGGCAGAGCAGCGGCAGGCCCATCCCCACGACGATGTCGAAGGTCAACTGGTTCGGAGTCGGCTCCTCGGCAATTTGCCTCGGCCAGAAGGCAGGCTGGTGCGTCTCCGGTGAGGTCGAGGTCGGGCTCATCGTCAGTCCTTTACGAAGGCAGTTCGCAAACTGCCAGGGCACCTTCCGTGTCAGTCGATCCGCCGAGGTTCCCGTCGTCGTTCTGATTTGATGGAGACGTTGGCGGGTTTATGAATTTATTTCGTGCGCATGCGAGCCCTGCGCCGTGGGCATGGTGCTCCATTCCTGGCGTCGAGAGACTCGGGGCCGGCCGTGAAGGCCGCGTCAATGCGGCCATTCGCAGGGCGAGATCACGCAGGCTGGGGCTTCATTCCGTCGAAGCCTTGGATCGACTCGGCGCGCTCGCCTTCCCCCTGGGATACGTCGCGCGAGCATGCCGGTAATCAATCGAGAATGCGACGCCGCCGGCGACGCCAGGTCGATCCATTTTTCGGGGCTGTGAGCCGCGAGATGCGCAACGGCGCTGATGAGTCCGGATCGGGGCGTGAGGGGGCGAGGTGAAACGGGTTCTCAAAGGTCGAAGGGGCAGCCAGAGAGCATCTCGTCGGGAGAGTCGGTGGTGTCGATGGGCTTGGGGTCGGTGTCGGCAAGGCGCGCCAGACGGAGGCTTACGTCCTTCAGCATCTCGCTCGAATAGCCGGGCCAGAGCTTTTCGATCGTGCCCCCCTTGGAGACGAGGGCGACGTAGGCGGAGTTCTCCGCCTTGTACGCCCTGACGATCTTCAACTCGGGGTCGGCGAGGATCGGGAAGCGGACCTTATTCTCCGCCGCCCAGGCCTTGGCCTTGGACACCGAGCCGTCGAAGACGCCGAAGAACTTAAGGCTGGTCCCGTACGCGTCGTGGAGCCGGTTGAAATAAGGCTGGGCGGCCGTGCTGCAGGGGCAGCCATCCTTGATGAAGGCGAGGAGGATCGGGCCTTCCTGGATCAGGGCCTCAAGGCGATAGCTCCTGTCGTCGGTCGCCTGAGAGTCGAAGCCGGGGGCCGCCTGAGAGGCCATCTTGTTGCTCGACTCGAGCATCGCGGGCGTGACTCGGTGGGTCTCCTTCTTCCCCGTGATGATGACCTGGCTCTCGGGACCGGCCTCATTCGCCTCGTCCTGCATCCACATCCAGAAGAAGAGCAGGCCGAGCCCGCTGAAAGCGATGCCGAAGAAGGCGTAGCCAAGGCGTTTCATGGCAGATCAGATCTCATCCAGGCGTCCGGAACCCATCCTGACCGACCCCTGAACTGTATCAACTCCGATGTCGGTAAGGAAAGGCTCGCTTCGGCCTGCCTTCCTTCCTCGATCTCCAATAGGCACCCCTGCGCACGGTCATCGAGAGGTCGGTCGCGGCTCAATTGCAGGCCTTTCGCGTGGGGCTCCCCGTGTTATGGATTCCTGGATCGTAACATTTTTCGGATGTTCGGGGCCGCCGACGGCACCTCGGCGGATGTTCGCAGCGTGATTAAAGGCGGGCCGAGCCGAGGCGCATCGGCCCGGGAGGAGGAACGATGCATCGCTGGATCCTCGGCGCGGTCATGGTGGTCGGTGCCGAGGCCCCTGCCGGCCGGGCGGTTGAGCACGACCCTCGAGGATCGGAAGGCGTGGCGAAAGCTTTCTTTACGTTGAAACCTGAGTTCATACGCTCTATTCGCGGGCATGGCTCGCGAAAAGCTTGTGGAAGAAGCTCGGCGGATCGCCGCCATGCCGGATGACGAGATCTTCCTGGTCTCCGAGACTCCTCGCTCGCTCAATGAGCCGGCTTATTGAGCGAGGGTCAGCGACGTTGCCTCGCCCCGATTCGGGCCGCGATCGTGGCTTTCGGGGCTCCGTTGCGTTAGCCTCGGTCATCCCCCGGGGCGGCACTCCGGCGACAACCGTCGGGCGCGCAACACGCCCGCCCGCCGACGCCTGTTCAGAATCCTGCGCCCCCTGTGCCCCGCCGCTCGGTACGCGAGGGTCGAGCCGCCATGCTCGCTCGATTGGGAATCCTGTTCGATCCGAAGGTGAAGGAGAGAGTTGATGCGACGTCATTCCTGGTTGCTGGCCCTGTGTTTCGTGGGCGGCCTGGTGGTGCCCTCGACTTCGAAGGCCGACGAGACCGGCTCGGCGATGGCCGATGCCGCCCGCCGGTTCGTCGGCTCGCTCGACGACAAGCAGAAGGCCCAGGCGACCTTCACGTTTGATAGCCCGGAACGGTTCAACTGGCACTGGATCCCCCGCGAGCGCAAGGGGCTCCCGATCAAGGAACTCCAGCCGGCGCAGCGTGCCCTGGCCTTCGGCCTGCTGAACACCGGCCTGTCGACCCGGGGGAACCTCAAGGCCACGACGATCATGAGCTTCGAGGAGATCCTCCGCGTCGAGGAGCACGGCACCGGCCCGGTCCGCGACCCCGAGCTCTACTTCATCAGCGTCTTCGGCGAGCCGAGCAACCAGGGCGACTGGGCCTGGCGGGTCGAGGGGCATCACCTGGCCCTCAACTTCACCCTCCGGAACGGCCGGGTCATCTCGGCGACCCCCTTCATGTTCGGCTCCAACCCCGCCAACGTCCGCGACGGGGCACGCAAAGGCCTGCGCAACCTGGGCGACATCGAGGTGCCGCTGGAGGCCCTGCTCGTCTCTCTGAACGAAGACCAGCGCAAGCAGGTCATCGCCAATCCGGTGGCCCCCGAGGTCACGACCACCCCGAACTCGGCCCAGCCCCAGTTGACCGCCCCCGAGGGGATCCCGGCCACCCAGTTCACGCCCGAGCAGCGCCAGATGCTGACGCGCATCGTGCAGGCCTACGCCGAGAACTTCCCCGAGCCGGTGAAGGCCGACCTGCTCAACCAGATCGCCCAGAACGAGTCGTCGGTCCACTTCGCCTGGTACGGGCCCCTCGACCGCACCAAGCCCCACGCCTTCCGCGTCCAGGGGTCGGTGCTGTTCATCGACTTCAACAATACTCAGAACGAGGTGAACCACATTCACACGTTCTTCCGGAGCCAACTCGGCGACTTCGGGCTCCCACCGAAGCGTTGAGCCACCCGGGCAATCGGGGCTGACCCGATTCCTCGGCAGAATCACCGAATGCTCGCCATCAGGGCCGCCCGGGAGGGTCTTACCAGGAGACTTCCCGCCGGCCCTTTCGCATTCCCGGCGTCCCCTGGGAGATCGGGAATCAGCCCAAACTTGCGTGAAGGATATGAGGCAGGAAGGGCCTTACCTCATGAAAGTGCGGCCAACCCCTACGGATTTCCCAGGTTCGCCCGCCGATTTCGCATCGGGCGTCAAGGAGCAAGACGGATGACACATGTCTTATCCTGGATGCTCTTCCCGGATTACTTGGTAGAAGACGACCGCCGCGTTGCGATTTCATGGCCTCGGCATCGGCGCGGACGCAGTAACGAAATCAATGCAATGTGGGGGAAATGCCAGCAATGGCGACACTCTTTGAACTCCCTGCTGAATTTCGAGGGGTAGAGAGGCTGATTCGCCCCTGTTCGACGCTCCCCTTGCCCATGAGGGGGACACGCCCTGCGCGAAGGCGAGCTGGCACCGAGGAGGGGCTGGCCATGGCCTTTCTCGCGAACTAGAATCATCAGAGGCTCTACCGGATCGACCGCGATTGACTCCCTGGCGTCATGGATCCCGGGGCGTACGAATCCTGGGAAGCCGCTTAAGCGTGTTCCTATGCAAGGATGTTGGCAGGATGATCCGGCGGGTCATCTCGTGATATTCTCGGGGTTTTCCCCGATATCACACACTTCTCTCGGTGTCGGCGGGCAGGAATCGTTCCGTATTGTCCTGGAATGATTCCGATCCTCTTACTCCTGAAAACTGTCAGGAACTAATCTCGCCCTCGGGTGTTATTCAGGGAGAGCTGAGGGCTATCGATCGTCCTCGGCCACCCATGCGTCCGGCCTGAAATCCTGGGGATTCGCGCGAGTTTTCACGAATTCTTCGGCGTTGGAACGGCGATCGCATGTTGTGGCCGCTCGACTAATGAGACGGAGGAAAAAACTTCGACAGTCACAAGCCAAAAACTGATTCGTACGGAGTAGCGAATAGCCGTTGAGCATGAAGTGGGGTGGAAACATGAGCATAAATAAAATATCACTCGGTCCCGTGTCGATCGACTGAGAGTTGGTGATCGACGGGATGCCGGGCGAGCCGCGGGTCGCTCCGTTGTTTCCTGGAGGGTTCGTCGAGACGTTGTGGGGCGCTGCGGCGTCCCCATTTGAAGCAAGTAAACCCTTGGGTGTGAAAATACGGAGCCATGAGAATTCTCCTTGCCGAGGATGAGGTGTGCTCGGGTTCCGCACTTCGGGCGGTGCTCGAGAAGCAAGGCCACGAGGTCGTCCTGGTCACCTCGGGGACGGAAGCCTGGGAGCGGATCTGCCAGGAAGACTGGCGGCTGCTCATCAGCGACTGGATGATGCCCGGGATGGACGGGATCGAGCTCTGTCGCCGCGTCCGGAACCGGAGCGAAGGCCCTTACACCTACATCATGCTGCTGACCTGCCGGGGCGATCGTACCGACCGCCTGGAGGGCATGACGGCGGGAGCCGACGACTTCCTCGCCAAGCCGCTCGACCTGGAAGAGCTGAGCGTCCGGCTCGAGGTCGCGCGTCGAATCCTCGAGGTGCAGGCGCAGCTCGAGCAGCAGAATTCCCAACTGGCGAGGCAGGCGACGACCGACCCGCTGACCGGCCTGGCGAATCGGACCCGGCTCCGCGACGCCCTGGAATCGGCGGCGGTCCTCTCGACCCAGCAGAGGGTCCCCTGCTCCGTGGTGATCACGGACGTGGACAACTTCAAGTCATTCAATGATGAGTTCGGCCACCTTGCGGGCGATGAGGTCCTGAAGACGGTCGCCTCGCTGCTCCGGGCCTTCGCAAGGCGGCACGACATGGTCGCACGCTTCGGCGGCGAGGAGTTCGTGATTTGCCTGCCGGGGACCGACGCTCACGAGGCGAGCGGAATCGCAGAGCGGCTCAGGGCGACCTTCGAGCGTTACGCCTGGAAGCATCGCAAGGTGACCGCCAGCTTCGGCGTGGCCACCCTGCCCCCCGGCCTCTCCAATGCCACGGTCCTGCTGCACCAGGCCGACCAGGCCCTGTATCGGTCCAAGCGATCGGGGCGGAACCGGGTCACGCATTATCAGGACCTGTCGAGCTTTCCCATCGTGGATGAGCTGAAGCCGATTGACGAAGAGGAACTGGATTCGAATCGCAATTCCATCTTCTCGAGGCTCGCTGGCCTTCTCTTCTGAAGGCCAATGACGCTGACGGACCATCGGGCCGATCCCCCCCCTCCTTCGGCCTTTCTCGCGCCCTGAGGTCTAGGACGCGATGGGATAGCCTCCTGATGAATGACGCCAGGTGCGTCTCCTCGGACTCGGCACGTCTCCGTCCGAGCGGGGAGTAAATCGCGCACTTTTCCTAAACATTCAACTGCGCAACGGTTCGCTGTTGTCGCGAGTGCCAGGCATGCGCGACGCTCGAGGTTTGCGGGCGAGCTGGACTCTTGCGGTCGATTCGGCTTTGAGCACGGGTTGGCGATGACTTGGCAGGCTGGTAACGCGAGCCCCTTGTGGGGCTGCCTTTCGGCGGCTAATTTGCATCGGAACCTGAAACGTTTGGAACTCGAATCGACCGACAGGCACATCCAGGAGAGACTTCATGAATCGCAAGAGCATCGTCACCACGCTGACGACGGCCGGCCTGACGGCCGCCGTCGCGATCGGATCCTGGGCCCAGGCCCCCGCCCCGCACGCCCCCAGCGCCGCCGCCCCGAGCGGCCCGGCGGTCATCACGAAGGCCGTCGCCTTCCTGCACGCCACCAAGAAGGATCCCAAGGGGGGCGAGGCCGGCGGCAAGGTCGTCTTCACCAAGGTCGCCGAAGGCGTCCGCGTCGAGGCTCACCTCCACGGCCTGACCCCCGGCCTGCACGGGTTCCACGTCCACGAGTTCGGCGACACGGGCTCGGATGACGGGATGGCGACCGGCGGCCACTTCAACCCGCTGGGTGCCCCGCACGGCGAGCCGCACGCCACCAAGCGCCACGTGGGCGACCTCGGCAACATCGAGGCCGACGAGAAGGGCCACGCCAAGCTCGACGTCGTCGACCCCTCGCTGAGCTTCGACGGCCCGACCTCGATCATCGGCCGCGGCCTCGTGGTCCACGGCAAGGCCGACGACCTCAAGTCGCAGCCCGCCGGCGCCGCCGGAGACCGCGTCGCGGTCGGCACCATCGGCGTGGCCAAGCCCGCCGCCCCCGCCGCCAAGTAAGCCAAGCCCTGCCAGACCAAGTCGAGGCCCGCGCATCGGACCTAACCAGGTTCGATGCCGCGGGCCTCGACCTTTTCGGGCGGATTGCCCCGGCGCCGCCTTCCCGCCCGGGGAGGTCATGCGAATATCTCCCGCGATTGCCCGAGCCGACCTCTCCTCGATCCTTCCGCCGAGGTGATTGACACCACTTCGACGAACGAGGATGCTTTTCTTAGATCCCCCCCGAAGTTGGCCTGACTCCCATCTTCTTCGTCGTACTTTGGTTGGGGGATTGAGCGATGCGTGGCTCCCTGACGACGCGGGTCGCGATGGGCCTGGCCCTTATGCTCGGTGCGGCTCCCCGGGCGAACTCCCAGACCGCCGAGGTCAGGTCGGACGTCGAGTCGAAGGCCGCCCCGGGCGATATAGTCGCACCCGACCCGCAGGCAGGGCAGTCCGATGACCTCGAGAGCCTGTCGCGCCTCGGCACGATGGTGCCCCAGACGCCGATCACCATCCTGCTCGCGCCCGCCGTCCAGAGCGAGTTGAAGCTCACGGACGAGCAGAAGACGAAGGCCTATGGGCTCGCCCTCGCATCGAATCAGAAGCAGCGCGACCTCTACCGGAGCCTGATGGCCTCGCCGGAGAATGATGCGGCGTCGCTCGCCGGTGCGCGAGCCGACCTCCGGCAGGACAACGAAGAGGCCGTCGCCCGGATCCTCGAACCCAAGCAGGCACAACGTCTGAACGAAGTGGTCCTCCAGTTCGAAGGCCCCCTGGCGGTCTCTCGCGAGGATGTCGCCCGGCGACTCCGCCTGAGCGAGGAGCAGAACGCGTCGATCCGCGAGATCATGCTCGGCCTCCAGATGCAGCAACGAGCCCTCGTCACGGACGCAAGGCGCAAGGTCGTGACCTTCAGCCAACTCGACCCCAGCCGCTTCGAACGCGTCCGAGGTCAGATGGGCAAGCTTCGAGACAAGGCAGTGGTCGAGATCGGCAAGGTCCTGGAGCGGAAGCAGAAGGTCGCCTTCAACAAGATGCTCGGGGCTCCGTTTGATCTGGGCAAGTTGAAGCTGGCTGGCTCGACGTCATCGGCCGAAGCGGCCGACAAGGCCACGGACGTCGACAAGGCCTCCACCGCCAAGTCCGAGGGGGAAGCCTCGAAGAAGGGGGCCAAGCCCGCGAGCCAGTCGGGCCGTCGTACCCGACCCAAGACTCGACGTTGAGTCGTTGAACCGGGTCTCGACGCTCGCCCCATCCCCGCGGCGGTGTCGCCTTTTCAGATCGAGGGATCGCACCGGGGACCATCTCGATGCCGTTCGGCCGATGGACCCGGGCGGTCGAGCCTGGATGCGCGCCTGCCAGACGCAACACCGTCGTGGGGTAAATGCTCGCCTTGTTGACAGTCCTCTCATGGCTGCCTAGAATCGGGTGGCTTATTGCCGAAGACTTGCGCATATTTGTCCGGTTTGAGGGCGTAGTTTGGTGGCCAGCAAAGCTTGGGGCGGACGTTTTGGAGAGAGAACCGACCGCCGCGTGGAACGGTTCACCGAATCGATCTCCTTTGATCGTCGGCTCTTCGAGCAAGACGTCAGGGCCTCCACCGCGCATGCCGAGATGCTGGCCCATGTCGGTTTGATCACTGCCGACGAATGCCAGCAAATTGTGCGAGGCCTGTCGGAAATCAAGGCTGAGATCGAGGCCGGCACGTTCGAGTACACCCTCGAGCGTGAGGATGTGCACATGCACATCGAGGCTGCGCTGATCGATCGCCTGGGGGATGTCGGGCGCAAGCTGCACACGGCCCGGAGCCGCAACGACCAGGTCGCCACCGACGTCAAGCTCTGGGCTCGCGACGGCCTCGACCGGATCGACGCGAACCTCGCCGAGCTCCAGCGGGCCTTCGTGGGGGCGGCCGAGCGGCATCGGGATGTGATCCTCCCCGGCTACACTCACCTCCAACGCGCCCAGCCGGTCCTGGCTCCGCATTACTTCCTCGCCTACGTCGAGAAGCTCGCGAGGGACCGGGACCGCGTGGCCGACTGCCGCAAGCGCCTGAACGTCCTGCCGCTGGGGGCCGCGGCCCTCGCCGGGACGACCTTGCCGATCGACCGGAACCACGTCGCCGAGGCCCTCGGCTTCGCGTCGGTGGCGGCGAACAGCATGGATGTCTCCAGCGACCGCGACTTCGCCGTGGAGTCGGTCTTCGTCCTCACCCTCATCGCCGAGCACCTCGCCGGCTGGGCCGAGGAATGGGTCCTCTGGAGCACGCAGGAGTTTTCCTTCCTGGCGCTCCCCGATGCCTACTGCACCGGCAGCAGCATCATGCCCCAGAAGAAGAACCCGGACGTCCTCGAATTGATCCGAGGCCGCTCGGCCCGCGTGATCGGCTCCCTGAACACGCTGCTTGTCCTCATCAAGGGGCTGCCCCTCGCCTACAATCGCGACCTGCAAGAGGACAAGGAGCCCCTCTTCGACGCCTTCGACACGGTCGAGGCCTGCCTCGAACTGGCGGCCGTGATCGTGGCTGGGGCGACACTCCGGGCCGACGTCATCGCCTCCAGGCTCGACGAAGGCTTCCTCGACGCCACCACCTTGATGGAATACCTCATCAAGGAAGGGGTCCCCCAGCGCTCCGCCCATGAGGTCATCGGCCACCTGGTCGGCCTCTGCGTCCGGCAGGGGTGCAAGCGTTTGGCCGACCTCCCCGATGAGGAGTTCCCCAAGGCCCATCCGAGCCTGGGTGCCGGCGTGAAGGATGTGCTCGGGGTCGCCAACGCGATCAAGGCCTTCCAGTCATATGGTTCGACGGCCCCGGCCGAGGTCGAGAAGCAGCTCGCCGCCTGGAAGACCAGGCTGGCCTGAGCCGGGTCCAGGACGGTGTTCGTGCGTCTTGCAAGGCACGCAGGATCGGAAGCCGGGTGTATGGCTTACGCCCCGAGAGGAGACGGCAAGAGAGTCCCATGGACCACTTCCACATCTCGACCGGCGAGGAAGAGTCGAAATTCGGGACGGATGTTGACCGCTCGCCGGCCCTGGCCGAGCAGGTCGCCAAAATCCCTGCGGTCACGATGATCGGCATGCGCATGCACATCGATTCGCAGGTTGCGACCGTCGATCTTCACGGTGTTGCGACGGCGAAATGGGGCGAACTCATCGCGCAAATGCGCAAGATGGGTCATCCGATCGCGTGGTATAGTGTGGGAGGGGGGCTCGGTATCGACGACCGGGGCCTCGAGGCGATGCCGATCGCCGGGGTCACGAAGGTGATCCTGCCCGAGATCAAGGCCGCGGGATGCCGCCTGGCGATGGAGCCTGCGCGGCCGATCGGCGGCAACGCCGGCATCCTGGCCAGTCGTGTGTTATATACCAAGCAGTCGGGGGAGAAGCGGTTCCTGATCCGGGACGCCGCGATGAACGACCCGATCCGGCCGGCGCTCCATCGCGAGTCGTCCCGCCGGGTCCGGCCGGTCGACGTCCCCGCGGGGCTGCCCGCTCCTCCGGCGGATTCCGAAGCCGAGATCGTCGGGACCGAGCCCCGGGATGTGGTGGGCCAGGCCCGCGAGAGCGGCGAATTCCCGGCCAAGGATCGTGCGTTGCCCCGGCTCGACCGGGGTACCCTGCTCGCCAACTTCTCGGCGGGCGCCTACGGCATGGTCATGGCATCCAACGACAACACGCGACCCCGCGCTGCCGAGGTCCTCGTCGACGGGACCGCCCTTCATCCGGTCCGCCGCCGGGAGACTTACGAGGATTCGGTCCTCCAGGAGCACGTGGGGATCTGACGTCTCCGGATTCGATCCGATTCAAACGAGCCAAAAGCGGACCCCACCCTCATGCGCCGAATCCCTTCATCTCGCAATCGCCTGGCGAGCACGCTCGTCGCGGCAGGACTCTCGGCGCTGCTCGCGCAGGGGGTGTGCCGCGACGTCCTCGGCCAGGTGCCCGGCCCTGAGATCTTCCATAAACAACCGACGACTCCCATGGAGCAATGGGACGCGGTCGACTATCTCGTGCGGACGGGCCAGGCCCCCCAGGCCGTCCCGTACCTGAAGGCGTTCCTCAGCGGGCCGGTGGACGACGCCACCCTGCTCCACGTCCGCGACCGCTTCGGTGCCGGCTCGGTGCTCCGCCTGGCCGACTACCCGGAGACTCGCGAGTACGCCCTCCCGCTGACGAAGAAGCTCACCGAGGCGATGCAGCGCAACGCCCGCCGGCCCGAGCGCATCCAGCGCTACGTCGCCGCGCTGACGCAGTCGCGCGAGGAGCAGGACTACGCCATCGAGCAGCTTCGCGAGGCCGGCCCGTACGCCGTCCCTTACCTCGTGCAGGAACTTGGCCGGCCTAACCAGACCTCGACCGACCGCTTCCTCCTCGTCCACAACATGGGCAAGCTCGACCGCTCGGCCGTCCCCGCCCTGCTCGCCGCGCTCGACAGCCAGGACTCGAGGCTGGTGCATGACGTGGCCGAGGCCCTGGGGAACATCCGGGATCGCCGGGCGATCCCCGACCTGACCTACCTCGGCGCCTCGGGCAAGCGCGGCGAGTCGACGCAGGAGGCGGCCCGGCGTGCCCTCGCCCGGCTCACCGGCCACGCGTTCGACGCCCAGCCCAAGTCGCCCGTCCGCGTGCTGACCGACGCGGCCCGCCAGTATCACCTGCATGACCTCGACTTCCCCGGCGACTCGGCCCTCGTCTGGATCTGGAATCCCGCCAGCGGGCTGCCCGAGCCGAAGCTCCTCACCAAGAGCGAGGCGGAGGGCTACTTCGGACTGAGGCTCGCCCGCAAGGCCTTGCAGCTCGACCCGACCGACGTCCCGGCGCAGGTGATCCTCGTCAGCCTCGCGGTCGACAAGGGCGTGGAGCGAGCCGGCTACACGGCCTATCCCGCCACCGACCCGGCGAAGTCTTACCCGCTGGCCCTCTCGGCCGGCCCCGATATCCTCGGCAAGGTCCTGGACGGGGCAGTCGCCGACCGCAAGTACGACCTGGCGGCCGCCGCCGCGACGGCCCTGGGCCAGGTCACCGATCGGGACGTCCTGGCGAGCAGCCCGAAGCCGCATCCGCTGGTCACGGCCCTCTCGGCGCCCGACCGCAGGGTCCAGCTCGCCGCGGCGAGGTCCCTCATCCAACTCGAGCCGAGGCGTCCCTTCGCCGGGTCGAGCCAGCTCGTGCCGACCCTGGCTCGGTTCGTCATGGCCCAGGGGGCTCCTCGGGCGATCATCGTCGACGGCAACTCCACGCGGGGCAATCTCCTCGGTTCGCACGCCAAGGCGCTCGGTTATGAGCCTGTCCTCGCCCGGACCGGCGACGCCGGCTTCCGCGCGGCGGTCGAGTCGGCCGACGTCGAGCTGATCCTCATCGACTGCCACCTGATCGACGGCTCCTGGCGGGTCCGGGACACGCTCTCGAACCTCAAGGCCGATGCCAGGACGGCGAGCATCCCGACGTACGTCGTCGGGCCGCGCACGGTCGGGATCGCGATCAGCTCGATGCTGGCGAACTTCCCCGACGTCAAGTTCCTCGTCACCCCGGGGAACCCCGACCTCCTGAAACAGCAGATCGGCGACCGTCCCCCCGCGCTCACCGACGCCGAGCGCGAGACGTACGCCCGCGACGCCTCGGTCCTTCTGGCCCACCTCGCCTCGAGGCCCGGGAACCCGTTCGAGTCCGACCTCGCCGCGGTCGAGCCGGCCCTGTCGGTCGCCCTGAACACGCCCCCCACGAGCCTGGCGGCTTCCTGGGCCCTGGGAGACGTCCCCGACGCCAAGGCCCAGCGCGGCCTGGCCGACGCGCTGCTCGACCCCTCGAAGCCGATGTCGCTGCGGCTGAGCATCGGGTCGCAATTGGCCAAGAGTTTGCAGCGCTTCGGCCCCCTGGTCGCGGCCGATCAGGAGGAGAAGCTCGTCGCGGCCCTGGACAGGGAGGCGGACCCCGTCCTCCGAAACGTCCTGGCCTCGGTGGTCGGGGCCTTGCGTCCCAAGGCCGGCCTGAACGGGATCCGGCTCCGCCAGTACGAAGCCCCGACGACCTCGGCTGCCCCCGCGCAGCCGACCCCGAACCCGGCCCCGGATGCGGTCCCCTCTCCCCCGACTCCGGAACCGGAACCGAAAGAAGGCGCCGCCGAGGCCGAGACGCCGCCGGCGGATGCCAAACCGTGAACCGCTTCATGACGTGAGCTGATGACACTCCGATCCGCGGACTTTTCTTGAGAGTCGGGGACGATGGCCCGACGGCCGGCGGATCGGGTGCTGGATGTCTGAGGAGAGGAAGGCCTGATCGACCGCTCCTGGGCGACAATGGTTGACCCCGGGAGCGGCCGTCGGTCCTTCGGGAAGGATGCGCGGAGATGGCCACGCCTTACGATCGGATCACGCCACGCTCGGGAGGAGACCTCGCCTTACCGGGCGTCATCGGCTCGAGCCCGGCGATGATGGAGGTTTTTCGGGCCACGCAGCAGGTCGCCCCGTCGCGCGCCTGCGTGCTCATCGTCGGCGAGACCGGCACCGGCAAGGAGCTGATCGCCAGGGCGATCCACGACCTCAGCCCGAGGTACTCCGGGCCCTACATCCGCGTGAACTGCGGCGCCCTGACCGAGAGCCTGCTCGAGAGCGAGCTCTTCGGCCACGTCAAAGGCTCGTTCACCGGTGCCGTCGACAACCGCACGGGCCGGTTCGAGGCCGCCCACACCGGCAGCATCTTCCTCGACGAGGTGAACAGCACCTCGCCCAAGCTCCAGGTCAAGCTGCTGCGCGTCCTGCAGGAAGGCGAGTTCGAGCGCGTCGGCGACACGAACACGAAGAAGGTCGACACCCGGATCATCGCCGCGACCAACCGCGACCTGCTCGACGAGATCGACGCCGGCCGCTTCCGCGAGGACTTGTATTACCGGCTCAACGTCGTGCCGATCTACCTGCCGCCGCTCCGAGAGCGACGTGAAGATATCGGCAACCTCGTGGAATTCTTCCTCAAGCGCTACGCCGAGCAGAACCGACGAGAAGTGCGTCGGGTGCATCCCGATGCCATGCGACTCTTGAGGGAGCACGACTGGCCCGGCAACGTCCGCGAGTTGCAGAACTACGTGGAACGCGCGGTGATCCTGGGCGACGGCCCCGAGCTGACGGTCGAGCACCTGCCCCCGCAGTTGCGCGGTGTGGCGGCCCCGAGGCCGATCCGCTCGCGAGGCGGCGACCTCACGGCGATGACCGCCGAGCTCGTCCGCCAGGGGGTCCGCGCCGCGGGGCCTCAGGCCAACGACCTGCACAAGCGGATCGTCGACCAGGTCGAGCGCGAGTTGATCCAGCAGGTGTTGATGTCCTGCGAACGCGTCCAGATCAAGGCCGCCGCCCGCCTGGGGATCAACCGCAACACGCTCCACAAGAAGCTGGCCCAGTACCGGATCGACAGCGACGAAAACGGCAACGGCGACGGCCAGGGCCACGGGCCCGGCGAGCCTGCCTCCTCCGCCCCAGCCGACGAGGATTGACCGAATGTTGAAGCCAGGCCGCCTCGAGCTCGACCGACTCCACCAGGGGGATTGCCTGGAACTCTTCGGGCACATCGAGTCGGACTCGATCGACCTCGTCTTTGCGGATCCCCCCTTCAACATCGGCTATGAATACGACGTCTATGACGACCGCCTCGCCGCCGACCAGTATCTCGACTGGACGAGGCGCTGGGCGGCCGAGGTCGCGCGGGTGCTCAAGCCCACCGGCACCTTCTGGCTCGCCATCGGCGACGAGTACGCGGCCGAGCTCAAGCTGATCTTCCACCGCGAGCAGCACCTCAACCTGCGGAACTGGGTGATCTGGTACTACACGTTCGGCGTCCACTGCACCAAGAAGTTCAGCCGGAGCCACGCGCACCTCTTCTACTTCACGAAGCACGGCAAGAAGTTCACGTTCAACGACAAGGACATCCGGGTCCCCTCCGCGCGTCAACTCGTCTACTCCGACAACCGGGCCGACCCCAAGGGGCGCGTGCCGGACGATACCTGGATCCTCCGCCCGCAGGACATCCCCCACGGCTTCGAATCCGACGGCGACACCTGGTACTTTCCCAGGGTCTGCGGCACGTTCAAGGAACGCGCGGGGTGGCACGGCTGCCAGATGCCCGAGCAACTCCTCGGCCGGATCATCCGCGCCTGCTCGAACCCCGGCGAGACTGTCCTCGACCCGTTCGGCGGCAGCGGCACGACCCTGGCCGTCGCCAAGAAGCTCGACCGCCGCTACCTCGGCTTCGAGCTCTCCGCCGAGTACGCCGCCCAGATCCAGTCCCGGCTCGATGCCGTCCGCGTCGGCCAGCCCCTCGAAGGAGCGGCCGAGCCCCTCGTCAGCGCCAAGGCGACCCCGGCTCGGGCCAAGAGCGGCTGATCTCCGGGATTTCGGAAGCGGTTCAAGACGTACAAATCGCTCGACGAGTCGATCCGAGGAGAACCCTCGGTGTGACTCGTCGAGCGATGGGCTTTGATGGAGATGGCTCGATCTCTTTGAGCCTCAGGCGATCGGCTTCTTCAGCAGGTAGAGGTCCTGGCAGGGGTTGCCCTTGGCCCCTTCGGGGATCATGTCGACGACCTCGAAGTCGCGGGCCAGGTGCTGGCGGACGTACGACTCGGGGTGGAAGACCGCGCAGTCGTTGCTCCCCGGCCGGTTCGCCTTGTGGACGACGACCTCGCCAGCGCGATATCTCGCCTGCTCCTCGGGGGTGAGGGCGTACAGGTAATGGTCGCCGTGCGTGGTGATGAGCAGGTGCCCGCCGGGGGCCATGACGCGCTTGAGCTCGGCCATCCAGAACCGCTGGAGCGGCTCGGAGAGGTGGGTGAAGACCGAGAGGCAGTAGATGAAGTCGAAGCTGCCATCCTCGAAGGGCAAGGATGTGTCGATGATGTTGGTCTTGAAGTTTGCGAACGCGATGTTGCGTTCGCACCAGCGGATCATGCCGGGGTTGTAGTCGACCCCGGAGATCTTCGGCCCCTCCAGGCCCGCCCAGTGGCGGATCACCCGGCCGACCCCGCAGCCGAAGTCGAGGATCGACTTGCAGTCCTCGATCGCGACGCCGTTCTTGCCGAGGATCTCGCGGATGCTCTTCGCCGCGAGCGCCCCGGTGTCGAGGAACCAGGAGACGTCCTCGGTGTTGGCGACGAGGAAGATCAATTGCCCCGGCGGGAGGGGCGTCCCCGACTTCCGCTCGGCGGCCCGGACGGGCAAGCTGCGGACACGCTCCCTGGCACGCCTGGAGATCCGCCCGGCCTTGCCCAAAGCTCTCGCCAACACGCTTTTCGTGTGCGTTGACATCAATCGACTCCAATAGCCTGACGGGACTCGGCGAAATGTCGGGTAGCGGAATGCGACGAGTCTGTACGCGAACTGTTAATTTTGGTCAAGCCGTATTGGAGCCCTGGGCTTGTCGAGCAGAGCCCGAGGTTAGTCCTTCAGGTAGACGAGGCTCGCGTAGCATTTCACGACGAAGAGGACGATCCAGCACATCCCCAGGAGTCGGCCGAGGAGGTCGAGCCAGCTCGGCGAGCTGCGTCGGCGCCCGCTGACGGCCAGGAGGATCCAGGCGGCGATGACGGCCACTCCCACGATGCCGGCGAAATAAGTCACGACCTGGAACCACCAGTGGGGGTCGTGAGCCGGCATCGCTCTCAATGGCCGGCCCGCGTGGCGTGCGCCCTCTCTTGCGAAGCGCACGAGCAACAGGAGGGCCATCGCCAAGGCCCCCAGGCCGAGGGTCGTCACCCCCGCCAGCCCCGCGGCGAACCCCGGCTGTCGAGATAGCCTGCGGAGCGGCGGCCGAGGCTGTCGGAGGCGGAGGATGAGCACCGCCGGCGTCCACGCGACGAGGGTGCCGACGGTCATGACCAGGACATTGGTCCATCCCCAAAGCCCCTTCGCATCCATCTGGATCATCGGGCGGATCGCGGTGAAGCAGAGCGCCGAGACGCCGATCAGGATGACCGCGTCCATCAGTGTGAAGTTGCGGTCCTGCTCCGAAGGCCGGGTCGGGGCCCCGCAGCAAGGACAACGGCCCGGGCGCGTCGAGGAGGCGGTCATATCCGTCGACATGGCGTTAGGCTTTCTTAGATAAGATCAAGCGTGATCTGAGAACGAAATGCGGTGAAATGGCCGAGCGGGGATTCCCGGATCGACGAAGGTTTGACCTTCGGCGATGGCATCGACTTCGGTGGTGGGAGCGTCTGGAGATGTGAGAGGTGCCCGACGTGTGGCGCTTCGGCCTGTCTTCAACTACGGGGAATGCCCCGCGATTGATGGCGTTTTTTCCCAAAGCCTTGCGATCCGGCCGGATCGCACCAACGAAGCAGGCCCGGATCTCGCGACCCGGGCCTTGCTTCGAGTTTTGTGACTGAGTGAGCCCGATCCTCGGGGGAGGATCAGTGGCTGACCTTCTCGTAGGGGGCGGAGGCATAGGAGCCGATGTAGCCGGAGTCGAGGTCGCTCGAGTGGCCCCCCATCAGCTCGCCGACGCCCATGATGTAGCCGCGCTCGCCGTGCTGGGTGAGGTCGAGGCCGACCTCTTCCTGCTCGGTGTCGACGCGGAGGCCGATGACGAGGTCGACCAGCTTCAGCAGGATGAAGGTCACGATGAAGCTGTACGTCCCGGCGGCGAGGACCGAGAGGGCCTGCATGCCGAGGAGTTCGTTGTTGCCGTAGAGCAGGCCGTTCACGTCGCCGCTGATGCCGGCCTTGGCCAGGATGCCGACGGCCAGGGCGCCGAAGGCACCGCCGACGCCGTGGACGCCGAAGACGTCGAGCGAGTCGTCGTAGCCGAGCCGGCCCTTGATCAGGATGGCGAGGTAGCAGACCACGCAGACGAGCTCGCCGATGGCGATGGCCCCCATCGGGGTGACGAAGCCGGCGGCCGGCGTGATGGCCACGAGTCCCGCGACGGCACCCGTGCAGGCACCCAGGACGGTCCCCTTACCCTTGTGCAGCCACTCGATCGCCATCCAGGAGAGGGCGGCGACGCCCGCGGCCGTGTTCGTATTCACGAAGGCCGCGACGGCCGAGCCGTTCGCCGCGAGGGCGCTGCCGGCGTTGAAGCCGAACCAGCCGAACCAGAGGAGGCCCGTGCCGAGCGCCGTCATCGTCAGATTGTGCGGGTGCATCTCCTCCTTGCCGAGCCCCTTGCGCTTGCCCAGCACGAGGGCACAGCAGAGGGCCGCGATCCCCGAGGCGAGGTGGACGACGAGGCCGCCGGCGAAGTCGAGGGCGCCGAGGTGGACCTTGATCAGGCCGCCGGTCCCCCAGACCCAGTGGGCGATCGGGTCGTAGACGAGGGTCGCCCAGAGGAGGGTGAAGACGAGGTAGGCCGAGAACTTCATCCGCTCGGCGAAGGCACCCGAGATCAGGGCCGGGGTGATGATCGCGAACATGAGCTGGAAGACCATGAACAACTGATGCGGGATCGTCGCCGCATAGTCGGTGTTCGGGGTCAGGCCCACGCCCTGGAGCCCCGCCCACTCGAGCCCGCCGATGAAGCCGCCGAGCTTGTTGGGGCCGAAGGCCAGGCTGTAGCCGAAGAGGACCCACTGGAGCGAGATCACGCCCAGCATGATGAAGCTCTGCTGGAACGTGGCCAGGACGTTCTTGCGTCGCACCATGCCCGCGTAGAAGAGGCCGAGGCCGGGCGTCATCAGCATGACGAGGGCCGAGCAGATCAGGATGAACGCCGTGTCGGCGCCGTTGATCTCGGGCGCCGGGGCCGGCGCGGAGGCCGGGGCCGGGGTCGCCGCGGCGGGAGCCGCCGGTTCCTGGGCCCAGCTCACGGCCGGGACCGCGGCCAATGTCATGGCCGCCATTCCGGCGAAGAACAACGCACGCAATCGAGTCCTCATCGAAGTCCTCTCCTGGCTGGCTGGAATTGCCGACGCACCGCCCACTCGTTCGGAGGGGGACGCGCAGAGCTCGTATCGTGTCAGATGAACCTTCGGATCGCCTCGCTCGCCGCGAAGATGGGCTGTCGGTCGAACATCATCTTCGGGAAGGTAGATTTGCGAGGCAGGTGCAAAATATGTTCCATCCGTTAGCGTTAATCGTTGGAGCTACGTGCTAAGTCGTGTCTCATCAGCGGTTTGGAAGTCTTGAAAAAACGACACGCCGATGGTTGTGCTTGCCGTTGAATTTAAGGTTTAGGCGATCATGCCTAATCCATGTGCAGCCTCAAAGAGGGTGAATCGGGTTGTTGCGAAAGCATCCTCGCAAGGGATGTTCAGTCGTTCTGATGTCCTTTCGAGCCCATCGCGGGATTGTCTCCGGGACTCGTTCGATGGCCGCGGGCTCGTCGAGTTCATGGTGGCTCTCGTGGGCTACAACGTGCCGGGACGATGTCGATTCGATGTGATAAGTCGACAATCTTTCAACATTTGCGACGGGACGATCCGGATGTTAAGCGGGCCCTCGGGGCCGAGCAAGAAGGCGTCTCCCCTCCCCACGGGATTTTTCAAAGGTTCATCAACAGGGGATTTCACCGCTCCGAATACCGGGACGAGGGGCGAATCCGACGAATTTCGGAGACCCATGCCGCCGCGTTGTCCGGCACTCGCGTTGAATTCCGGATCCGGGAATTGGGGGCAAGAGAGAATTGCGCAGGCATCGGCAAGCTGGTGAAAACCACCCTGATAGGGAAAATGGGTGGAGCTTTGTCGCTAACTCTCTAATGAGAAGCCCTCGGGCCGCGGGAGCAGACGATTCGCACAGACTCTTGGAGAAGCACCATGCCGTCGGTTTGGATTCGAGGGGCCGCGTTGCTGATGATGGGGGCGGCTTCGGTCGCGGGCTCGGCCCTGGCGCAGCAGGAGGAGAAACGCGACGAAGGTCGGCCCGAGCGCAAGGACGAGGCGAAGGGGGAACGCACGAGGATCCGCCCCTATGACGATGTGATCACCAAGGAGGCCAAGTCGGATCCGGGCCTCTTCCTCGTCCATCGGATCAACGACAAGGTCTTCTTCGAGATCCCGGCGTCGGCCTTCGGCAAGGACATGCTCTGGGTCACGCAGCTCGAGTCGACGAAGTCGGGCTACGGCTACGGCGGCAGCCCGCTCGGCCATCGCGTCGTGCGCTGGGAACAGCGCGGGGATGATGTCCTCCTCCGCGACGTGAACTACGCGATCCGGGCCGAGGCGAAGGACCCGATCCGCAATGCCGTCGAGGCCACCTCGGTCGCGGCCATCATCGACGTCCTGCCCGTCCGCGCGTACGGCAAGGACAAGGCCCCGGTCGTCGAGGCGACGAGCCTCTTCGTCGGCGACCTGCCCGAGTTCAGCGCCAGGCGACGACTCGGTGCGGCGGGCGTCGACGCCAAGCGGACGTTCATCGACGCGGTGAAGTCGTTCCCCGAGAACATCGAGGCCAAGGTCCTCGTCACCTATCGGCCCTCCGACGGCCCCGGCGGCGGTGGCGGTCCCGGTGGCCCCGGCGCCGGCAGGCGTCCCGGCGGCGGCGGTGCCGTGACCGTCAAGCTGCACCACAGCATGGTCAAGCTCCCCGAGTCGCCGATGAAGCCCAGGCGGTATGACGACCGCGTCGGGTTCTTCACCGAGGAGTTCGAGGAGTACGGCAACGTCAAGAGCCACCAGGTCGAGGACGTCCAGTACATCACCCGCTGGCGGCTCGAGAAGAAGGATCCCAACGCCGACGTCTCCGAGCCCAAGAAGCCCATCGTCTTCTACATCGGCCGCGAAGTCCCCGAGAAGTGGAAGCCCTGGGTCAAGAAGGGGGTCGAGGCCTGGCAGGACGCCTTCGAGAAAGCCGGCTTCAAGAACGCGATCCTCGCCAAGGATGCCCCGAGCCCGCAGGAAGACCCCGACTGGGACGCCGAGGACGCCCGCTACTCGTCGATCCGATGGCTCCCCGCCAAGATCGAGAACGCCATGGGCCCGCACGTCCACGACCCGAGGACCGGCGAAATCCTCGAGTCGGACATCCTGATGTATCACAATATCCTCAAACTTGTGCGCGACTGGTACTTCGTCCAGGCGTCGCCCAACGACCCGAGGGCGCAGGCCCTCCCCCTGCCCGACGACCTCATCGGCGAGCTGATCGCGTACGTCGTCTCGCACGAAGTGGGGCACACGCTCGGGTTCCCGCACAACATGAAGGCGAGCTCCTCGTACACGGTGGAGCAACTCCGCGACAAGGCCTTCACGAAGGAGAACGGGGTCGAGGCGTCGATCATGGACTACGGGCGGTTCAACTACGTCGCCCAGCCAGGCGACGGCGTCCGCCTGATCCCGATCATCGGGCCTTATGACCGGTTTGCCGTCGAGTGGGGCTACCGCGAGTTCAAGGGGGCCAAGACCTACGACGAGGAGAAGGCCGAGCTCGACAAGATCGTCGCCAAGCAGCTCAAGGATCCGGTCCTCCGGTTCGGGGATCCGAACCCGGCCGAGGATCCGTCGCAGCAGACCGAGGACCTCGGCTCCGACCCGATCGCGGCCACGACCCTCGGGCTCAAGAACATCGACCGCGTCGCGGGCTTCCTCGTCAAGGCGACGACCAAGAAGGGGGAGAACTACGACCAGCTCCGCAACATGTACGGCCAGCTCGTGGCCCAGCGGGGCCGGGAGCTCGGGCACGTCGTCCACCTCGTCGGCGGGCTCGTGGCCAATAACGTCTGGTTCGGCGACGGCGACCGGATTTACGAGGCCGTCCCCGCCGCCAGGCAGCGTGACGCGGTGAAGTTCATCGTCGAGAACGGCCTGACCGTCCCCCCCGCGCTGATCGCCCCCGAGATCCTCGACCGCCTCGAGGCCCACGGCGCGGCCAATCGGTTCGCCCAGGCCCAGCAGGCCCTGCTCCGCTCGCTCCTGATGGAGCCGAGGCTCAACCGCATGGCCGAGCTGGCCAACCGCGACCCGAAATCGGCCTACGCTCCGGCGGATCTCTTCAATGATCTCCACGCCGCGATCCTGGGCGACCTGAAGGCCGAGCCCAAGGACCTCGACCTCTATCGTCGCAACCTCCAGCGCGGGTATGTCTCGATCCTCGTCGACGCGCTCGAATCCTCCAGGAGGAGCTCCGATGCCGTCGCCCTCGCCCGCGGCGAGCTGACGCGGACTCTGGCCGAGATCAACGAGAACCGCGAGAAGTTCAAGGACGCCGCCACGCGGTCCCACCTCGACGACCTCCGCGCCCGGATCAGCGAGGCCCTCGAGCCGAAGGCCAGGGTCACGACCCAGGCCCCCGCTCGACCCTTTGCCGATGACGACGCGACCGACGCCGAGTTCTGAACTTGCCCGGATTGGCGACATCAGCAATGAAAATGGTCAGGGCCTGCCGAGGGGATCGATCCCTCCGGCAGGCCCTGGCCTTTTGACGCATGCAGCCTGATTAAGAGCCTGTTCACCCTTTCACGAGCAACTCACTCGCCCCCGGCGGCCGGGGCGGCACTGGCGGCCGGGATGCCGATGGCCTCGATGGTGAGGGTCTGCTTGCCCTTGCTCCCGCCGCCGATCGCGAGGATCGTGTGGCCGGGGCCGGGGAGGAGCCGGTGGTTGGTCCTCGGCAGGGACCAGGCTCCGATGAGTTCCCAGGCTTTCCCCTCGGGGTCGAGCCGGAAGATCTGGCCGGCGATGCCGCTGAAATAGAGTTTGCCGTCGATGTTGAAGGCGGACGTGCCGAAGCCGTCATTCTTGGCGTTGCCGGGCAGGTCGGGGCCGCTCGTCCACTTGCCGCTGGCCGGGTCGTAGACCTCGACCTTGCGATCGATCTTGAGCGAGTCGTTGAGGCCCCCCAGCACGTAGAGCTTGCCATCGGCCTGCGCGACCGAGAGGGCCCGGCGACGGAAGGGCTGCTCGATGGTCTTCCAGCCGGCCTCGGGCTTGTCGAGGTCGAAGGCGACGACGTTCTCGTTGAACTTCGCCTTCTGCCAGGCCCCGTCCATCGTCCAGCCGCCGACCGCGTAGACCGTGCGGCCGATCACGACGGCGTCGTGAGTGGAGCGTGCCACGGGCAAGGGGGAGAGGCTCGTCCAGGCCTTCGACGTGGGGTCGAAGCGGGCGAAGTCGGTGACGGATTCGAGGTCGTGATCCTTGCCCGGCTCGTTGCGGGGGATCATGCCGCCGACCCGGTAGAGGTACGTGCCGTCGGAGACGAGGGCGACCCCCTGGACCTGCCGATCGAGCGGCAGGTCTTCCCAGGTCGTGTGGTCCTTGAGGCTGAGGCGGCGGAAGTGCTTGGAGGTCGTCTCGGTGCTGTACTCGTGGACCTTGCCGATGTGGCCGCTGTAGACGTAGAGCCAGTCGCCCAGCACCGCGCCGCCGAAGCTGTTCACCGCGGGCTTGGGCATCAGGGCGAAGGTGGTGGCGAGCTCTGGGGTCTCGTCGCTCTCGGCCGCCGCGCGGGGGGCCGAGGCCGAGGGGGCGCCTTGCGGCGAGACGGTCAAGGTGGCGTAGTAGCGGGTCTCGGCGAAGGCCTTGCCTTCGACTTCGCCCGGCTGGCCCTCGACCCAGTTGGCCCAGAGGGCGGTCTTGCCTTCGGCCAGGCCCTCGATGGTCGCGAGCCCCTGCTCGTCGGCGGCCGACTCGTGCGCGTCCTTGTCGGTCGGGTAGATCTTGAGCCGGGCCTTGGCGGCGGGCTCGCCGTTGAAGAGGACCTGGACGACGGGCTTGCCGTCCTTCGTGATCAGCCGGACGCGGAGGCCCTTGCCGGTCTCCTTGGTGTCGGCCGCCACGGGGGTCGTCTGGGCGCGCGAGGTGTAATAGAGGCGGTAGTCCTTGCCGTTGCGGCTCTTCACGCCGAGGTCTCGCTCGGCGTCGATGAAGGCCGGGAGCTTGCCGGACCATGTGGAGTTGAGCGTGCCCTCGCCGGTGGTCGTCGGCAAGGACTGGCCGTCGACGGTCGGCTGCATCCCCTTGACGTTCTTGAGGAACTGGGGCCCTTCCGGGGTCGGGGTCTCGCTCAGGAAGGTCTGGATCGTGGCGGTCCCCTGCGGGGAGGCCGCCGGCCGGACGGTCAGCCAGATGAAGTGCGCCGAGGCGATCCTCGGCGAGATCAGGGCCGCGACGGCGAGCAGCGTCAGGCCGCCTCGGCGAAGCATGCGTGTCATGGGAGCAACTCCGGTATCTGGGGCTCGGATCGGGCGTTAGCGATGGGTTCGGTTGTCGGCAGCGTCGAGGGCCTCAGCCCTCCTCGGGCACGGCCTGGCGACGACGCTTTGAGGCCTTGGCCTCCTGTTCCTGGCGGAGCTTGAGCATCTTCTCGGCCTGGGCGATGGCCTTCTTCGCCGCCTCCGAGTCGGGCGCGACCACGGGCGAGGCGAACTTGGAGGGCCGGTCGTCGTCGCCGCAGCCGGAGCCAAGCGAGGTCAGGCCGATCGCGGCCAAAAGGAGGAGCGGGGACGACGTCGTCCCCGCCTTGATGATGCGTTGGTTCATGTTCGAGAGTCCCCTTCGAGTCGCCGGGCTCAATAGCTGTCGGCCGAGAGGATCTCGCCCCCCTTCATCGACGAGAGGCCCATGTACACGGGCATCGACACGCTGTTCTTGATGATCCGGACGCTGCCGTCGCTGAAGACGGCGTTGATCAGGCCGGGGTGGGCCGACCGGAAGTTGGGCAACTGCTGGCCCTCGGGAGCGGGCAGGCCGGGCGGGTTGTCATAGACGTCGGTGATGGAGTCGATGCCGCAGTCGTTGGGGGGATACGGGTAGCCGCTCTTGTCCACGGTCCGGCCCACCAGGCCGCCGATGATCCGCTTGTCGGAGCCCCAGGTCCGGGAGCGGCCGTAGGCCATGAACATGATGTTGTCGTAGTAGACGGTCGCCGTCGGGGCGACGGGCAGGCCGGGGCTCAGGGGGACGCAGACGCGGCCCATCCCTTCGCCCACCGCTCGGAGCTTGTTGCGGGCGTTGCCGCCGGCCGCCTCGGCCATGATGAAGGTATTGCTGGTGCCGTCGCTGATCTCGGCGATCCGGGTCGCCGAGTTGAAGCTGATCGGGCCGATCAGGTTCGACTCGCCGTATCCTGGGACGGCGTAGCGGTTCGCGCCGGCGTTGAAGACGTAGTCGGTCACCGCGACCTTGCCGGCCTCCAGGGTGTACGCCGAGGCGCCCGAGCCGACCGTCGCGCCCACTTCGCCCATAGCCCGGTTCGATGGGCAGAGGAAGGCTGCGAACTGGAGCGAGAAGCCGGTGCTATTGCCCGGCACGGCCCAGCCGAAGTACGGCGGCGAGCCCGCCTGGTTCAGGTTGAAGTTGAACGTGTTGTAGGCCGCGACCTGTTCGATATAGGGCAGGATGAAGCTGTAGCCGGTGTAATTCATGTACACCTGGCTCATGCCCCCCTGCACCGCGGGCGGGAACGACCCGTTGGTGTCGTGGTAGTTCTGCAGGGCCAGGCCGAGCTGCTTCATGTTGTTCGTACACTGGATGCGGCGGGCGGCCTCCCGGGCCGACTGCACGGCCGGGAGCAAGAGGGCGATCAAGACGGCGATGATCGCGATCACCACCAGCAGCTCGATCAGCGTGAACCCGGCACGTCGTTGCGACTGAGATTCAAAGCGTTGCGAAAGCATGAGAAATCAGTCCTTCTGCATTGAACAGTGGGGGGGAGGGGGAAGGACCGAAGCCGGACTAGTGCTCGGTCGTATGTTGGCGGGGCCGAAGTCGCGGACATTGCCGTGCCTGGCGACCCGTCCTGGCAATATTGCGGACCATCGCGGGGATGGGACCTCGGGCAGCGAGGCCCCGGCTCCCGGGTGGAAGACCTCAGGAGGCGGGGGTTAGGCGTCGGGTCTTTGCGAGAAGACCCGACGTGGGCCGTGCGGCCGCCAAGCGGGCCGTCGCGAGGAGGCTGGAAGCAGAATGGAGATCCGATGCCGGGGACATTTCGTGAGGCTTTCCGCGGTGACGCACCCTCCGATGGACCAGATCGGATGGGCACAATCTTGAGTTTTGCAACTGAGATTCAATCTCAATTCATGATGAGAATTTATGAAGCCGGAGGATCCCTGTCAAGTTCCTGGCGGCGTCGGTCTCGGAAATCAGGGCGGGCCCCTGCCCGACTCGAGGCCGTCCGTGCTCGATCCGTTGCTGCGAAACTATGTTGAGGTCGAAGGAATTAGGGCAAATACCGGAGTGTGGCTCGAGGCCTCAATCCATTCTTGGATTTCTCGGGATTTTCGGCGAATCTGGGTTTGGAGCGGGATTGTATGGTTGTTGGCGGGAAATGTCGCGATTTGCAATGATTCGCGTTGTCTCATAGGTGCCCTTGTCCCGCCTTGCCGAAAGCTGCTAAAATCTTGGGAATTTTCGGGCCGCGCGTCTCCAACATCGGAGTCGGCGCGGCCCGACGCGCGCCGAGCGATTGACCGGGCGATGGTCTGAGTGAGAGCGAAAGAGACTTGCCGTGCCTAAACGTACTGATATCAAGAAGATCCTCATCATCGGCGCCGGCCCTATCGTCATCGGCCAGGCCTGCGAGTTCGACTACTCGGGCACGCAAGCGTGCAAGGCCTTGCGCGAAGAAGGTTACGAGGTGGTGTTGGTCAACTCCAACCCGGCCACCATCATGACCGACCCGGACATGGCCGATCGGACCTACATCGAGCCGATCACACCCGAGTTCGTGGAGCGGATCA
The DNA here is from genome assembly GCF_049331405.1 of Singulisphaera chitinilytica. NCBI lineage: Bacteria > Pseudomonadati > Planctomycetota > Planctomycetia > Isosphaerales > Isosphaeraceae > Singulisphaera > Singulisphaera chitinilytica. Next base: position 35,809 of record NZ_CP186274.1, on the reverse strand, counting down.
TCATCGCCGAGCGTCCCGACGCCCTGCTTCCGACCCTCGGCGGCCAGACGGGGCTCAACGTCGGGCTCGCCCTGCACGACAACGGCGTGCTCGAGAAGTACGGCTGCCAGCTCATCGGGGCGAGCGCCGAGGCGATCCGCAAGGCCGAGGATCGCGAGCTGTTCAAACGCTGCATGGAGAAGATCGGCCTCGAGAGCGCACGCAGCGGCCTGGCCCACGGGCTGGAGGAGGCCCGGACGATCCGGGACGAGATCGGCCTCCCCTGCGTCCTCCGTCCGAGCTTCACGATGGGGGGCTCCGGGGGCGGCATCGCGTACAACCGCGAGGAATTCGACAAGATGGCGGCCTACGCCGTCGAGCTGAGCCCGGTCGGCTCGGTCCTGGTCGAGGAGTGCCTCTCGGGCTGGAAGGAATACGAGCTCGAGGTGATGCGAGACGGCGCCGACAACGCCGTCATCGTCTGCTCGATCGAGAACCTCGACCCGATGGGCGTCCACACCGGCGACAGCGTCACGGTCGCCCCGGCGCAGACCCTCACGGACAAGGAATACCAGCGGCTCCGCAACGCCGCCCTCGCCATTTTGCGCGAGATCGGCGTGGCCACAGGCGGCTCGAACGTCCAGTTCGCCACCGACCCCAAGACGGGCCGGATGGTGGTCATCGAGATGAACCCGCGCGTGAGCCGCTCGAGCGCCCTGGCGAGCAAGGCGACCGGCTTCCCGATCGCCAAGATCGCCGCGAAGCTGGCCGTCGGGTTCAGGCTCGACGAGATCCGGAATGACATCACGGGCGAGACCTGCGCCTGCTTCGAGCCGTCGATCGACTACGTGGTGACCAAGGTCCCGCGCTGGGCGTTCGAGAAGTTCCCCGAGGCCGACGCCGTCCTCACCACCCAGATGAAGTCGGTGGGCGAGGTCATGGCGATCGGCCGGACCTTCCGCGAGTCGCTCCAGAAGGCCCTCCGCGGGCTCGAGGTGGGGCGTTTCGGCCTCGGATGCGACGTCAAGGATCGGTACAAGACCGAGAATGAGCCGACCATCGATGAGATCGAAGGGAAGCTCGCCACGCCCAACGCCGAGCGGCTCTGGTACCTCCGCTACGCGATGCTCGCGGGGATGTCGCTCGAGCGCATCGGGATCCTCTCGGGGATCGACCCCTGGTTCCTGGTCAACATCGCCGAACTGGTCACGCTCGAAGGGGAGCTTCGCCAGGTCGAGTCGCTCGAGCGGGTGAGCGACGACTTGCTCCGCAGGGCGAAGCGCGACGGGTTCAGCGACCGCCAGCTCTCCTTCCTCTGGGACGTGACCGAGGCCGAGGTGCGTCGGGAGCGGACCCGCCGGGGGATCGTGGCCGTCTTCAAGCTCGTGGACACCTGCGCGGCCGAGTTCGCGGCGACGACCCCGTACTACTACTCGACCTATGAGTGGGAGGACGAGGCCCGGGTCGGCGACAAACCCCGCGTGGTCATCCTCGGCGGCGGCCCGAACCGGATCGGCCAGGGGATCGAGTTCGACTACTGCTGCTGCCAGGCCGCCTTCGCCCTCAGGGAAGACGGCTTCGAGGTCGTGATGGTCAACTCGAACCCGGAGACGGTGAGCACCGACTACGACACCTCGGACCGCCTCTTCTTCGAGCCGTTGACCGTCGAGGACGTCCTCAACGTCTGCGAGCGGGTCAAGCCGCTGGGGGTCATCGTGCAGTTCGGCGGGCAGACTCCGCTGAACCTCGCCAGGGCCCTGGAGGCGGCCGGGGTGCCGATCCTGGGGACGAGCCCGGAGAGCATCGACCTGGCCGAGGACCGCGAGCGTTTCAAGGCGGTGATCGACCGCCTGGAGCTCCGCCAGCCGCCGAGCGCCACGGTGATGCGGGTCGAGGAGGCCCGCCGGGTCGCCGAGGCCGTCGGCTATCCCGTCGTCGTGCGGCCGAGCTTCGTCCTCGGCGGCCGGGCGATGGAGATCGTCTACGACGAGCCGAGCCTGGCCCGGTACATGGCCGAGGCCGTGGAGGTCAGCGCGGGGCACCCGGTCCTGATCGACAAGTTCCTCGAGGACGCCCAGGAAGTGGACGTCGACGCCGTCAGCGACGGCGAGCGCACCGTGGTCGCCGCGGTGATGGAGCACATCGAGGAGGCCGGCATCCACTCGGGCGACTCGGCCTGTGCCATCCCGCCGTTCAGCATCCCGGCGAGCGTCGAGGCCGAGCTTCGCCGCCAGGCTCGTGCCCTGGCCGAGGCCCTCACCGTGCGCGGCCTGATGAACATCCAATTCGCCGTCAAGGATGGCGAGGTCTACGTGCTGGAGGTCAACCCGCGGGCCTCGCGCACCGTGCCGTTTGCCTCGAAGGCGACGGGGCTCAACCTCGCCAAGGCGGCGGCCAGGATCATGGTCGGGCGTACGCTCGAGGATCAGCAGATCACCGAGGACCCGGTTCCGACGTTCGTCTCTGTGAAGGAGTCGGTCTTCCCGTTCGCCAAGTTCCCGGGGGTCGACATCGTCCTCGGGCCCGAGATGCGGTCGACCGGCGAGGTGATGGGGATCGCCTCCGACTTCGCCGCGGCCTTCGCCAAGAGCCAGCTCGGCGCCATGATCCGGTTGCCGGATAAGGGGACCGTGTTCGTCAGCGTCGCCGCTCGCGACCGGAAGGCCGTCGTGCCGATCGCGTCGAAGCTCGCCGCCCTCGGCTACGACCTGATGTGCACCTCGGGCACCGCCGACGCGCTGACCGCCGAGGGGATCAAGGTGAGCGTGGTCCGCAAGATCCGCGAGGGGCGGCCGAACCTGCTCGACCACCTGGCCAACGGCTCGATCGCCCTGATCGTCAACACGCCGAGCGGCAAGGGGGCGAGGACCGACGAGGGCCGGATCCGGGCCTCGGCCGTGAGCCACGGCGTCCCCTGTATTACGACCATCGCCGGAGCCCGCGCGGCGGTCGAGGCCCTGGAACGACTCCGCAAGGGGCCGCTCGAGGTCCACGCGATCCAGGACCTGCTGTCGGTCCCGGCGAAGCGTTGAGGCCGGCTCGCGTCGGCCTACCCCCTTGCGCTCCCCCACTTCCGGGCCCCTGGAGTCGTTGCGATCGATTCCAGGGGCCCGGTGCCTTGCCGGTTGTTTCGCACCTCGGGCGCGGGTTATGGTGGAACCCGATTGGGGCGAGGCGGCCGGGGCAGCTCCCAGACGGGACGCCCGGGCCATCGCCTCTCGCGACATACTACCCGTCAGGATGAAGCTGGGGGCGAGCCACGCATGGTCCTCCTCGATTCCGCCTCGGCTCGTTACGTTCGGTCCTGGCTGGGGGAGCCGAAAAGGCCGGGGGTGCTCGACCTCTATCACGCCCTCGGCCACCATCGCCGCGGGATCTGGGGCGACGACGCTCGTGCCCCGCATTCGGTCCTCCTGATCCGCGAGGGGGACGGCCAGATCGACGCCTTCGGCGCGGGGGATCCGGAGCCGGCCCTGAGCTGGCTCTCGCGAAGGGCGGGACGGACCGTCGCCCTCCTCGGGCCTCCGGAATGGCGAGAGGCCGTCGGCCGGCGGTTCAAGCCGATCGAGCGCTCCGAGATCCTGACCCTGACCTGGCAGCCCCAGGCCGAGTCGTCGCCGATCCCCCCCGTCGTCGCGAGACGCCTCGTCGCGGACGATTTCGAGGCCTTCCGCAAATCGGAGGCGACCCCCCCCTGGGCGCTCTTCGCCTGGAACTCGTTCGCCGAGCTGATCAAGCATGGCGCGGCCTTCGCCGTGGACTACCAAGGGAGCTTCATCGCCCTGGCCTGGATCTACAGCCAGACCGACCGGTTCGACGCCATCGCCGTCTCGACCGTGCCCAAATACCGGGGACTCGGCCTCGGCAAGGCGGTCGCCTCGGCCCTGCTGACGCACGTCGTCTCCGAGCGGGGCAAGTTCCCGATCTGGACGACCGCTTCCTCGAACGAAGCCTCTCAGGGGCTCGCCGAGTCGCTCGGGTTCGCTCAGAACGCCAGCGAGACCCTGCTCCGCTTCTGCCCGGTCGTCCCGTCCCCGAAGAACGTCAAGGAGTCGTGACCGGGAGGGGCTTGCCATGTCCGGCTACCCGATCGAGCTCGACCTGAGGGGGAAGACCGTCCTCGTCGTCGGGCTGGGAAATGTCGGCCGGCGCAAGGCCGAGGGCTTGATCGGGACCGGTGCGCGCGTGATCGTCGTGGACCCCGACCCCGCCGGCCGGGATCCCGTCGAGGGGGCCGAGATCCTGGCCGAGCCCTACTCCGCCGAGCACCTCCGGGGCGTGAGCCTCGTCCTGGCGGCGGGCCCGGCTCCGGTCAACCGGCAGGTCGTGGCCGATGCCCGTGCGGCGGGGATATGGGTCAATACCGCGAGCGATCCCGACCTGGGTGACTTCAGGATCCCGGCCATTTGGAGGGAAGGCCTCGTCACCGTGACGGCGTCAACGTCGGGGGCGAGCCCGGCGCTTGCGGCGAAGCTGCGAGATAAGGCGGCCTCGGCGATCGGGCCCGAGGTGGTGGAGTTGGCAGCCTTCTTGAGCGAGATCCGACCGCAGGTGCTTGAACGAGTTGGAGATCCAGCCGTCCGGCGACGCTTGCTGGCGGATCTTGCCGAGCCGTACTGGCTCGAGTTGTGGACGACGGTGGGGGCCGAAGCCGTCCTCTCGAGATTTCGGGAGAAGCTCGAGGAGGCGGCCGGTTCTCCCAATTGAGTGTCCTATAGTCTCCTTAAGGCGGTTCTTCGATTCCGTTTGTGCGGATGTTGGCGATTGCCCGTTCGGCGTCTCGGCTTGCCAGGTCTCGGGATGAATCCCCATAATGTCTCGACTCAGGAAGGGTCTCGGTCGCCGAACTTGGCGTTATCAGGGTGTTTGTGAGCCGTCTCGCCGCTTATTCACACCTGCTGGCAATCGACATGTGACAACGTCCAGGCCGCAGTCGGTCGTCATGTTGGATTGAGCGGTACACAGCACCCTCGGCATCTCCGTTGAAGGAACCTCGACGTGAAAATCGCCGTCATCGGTACGGGCTATGTTGGTCTGGTCTCGGGCACGTGTTTCGCCGAAAGCGGCAACGACGTCATCTGCGTGGATAAGGTCGAGGACAAGATCACGAAGCTCGAGCAGGGGATCATCCCGATCTACGAGCCGGGCCTGTCCGAGCTGGTCCACCGCAATTTCCGCGACGGCCGGCTCCGCTTCACCACGGATCTCGCCACGGCCGTGATCGAGTCGGATATCGTCTTCATCGCGGTGGGGACGCCCCAGGGCGACGACGGTGGCGCCGACCTCCGCGGCGTCTGGGCGGTCGGCGAGCAGATCGCCAGGTCCCTCGACGGGCCCAAGATCATCGTCATCAAGAGCACCGTCCCGGTCGGCACCAACGCCGAGCTGGCCCGCCGGATGGCCGCCGTGACCGACATCCCGTTCGACGTCGCCAACAACCCCGAGTTCCTCAAGGAAGGGGCGGCGATCGACGACTTCAACAAGCCGGACCGCGTGGTGGTGGGCGTCCGTCGACCCGAGGTCGGCGAGCGGCTCCGCGAGCTGTACGGGCCCTTCCTCCGCACCGACCGCCCGTTCCTGGTCATGACCCCCGAGAGCGCGGAGATGACCAAGTACGTGGCCAACTGCCTGCTGGCCACGAAGATCAGCTTCATCAACGAGATGGCGAACCTCTGCGAGGCGTTCAACGCCGACATCAACGAGGTGCGTCGCGGCATCGGCCACGACCAGCGGATCGGCTTCAGCTTCCTCTTCCCGGGCGTCGGCTACGGCGGCTCGTGCTTCCCGAAGGACATCCGCGCCGTGATCCACATGGCGCAGTCGCGCGGCCTGCCCGCGCGGATGATGGAGTCGGTCGACATCGTCAATGAGGCCCAGAAGGATGTGCTCGTCCACAAGATCCTCGGGCACTTCGGCGACGAGGCCAAGGGCAAGACGGTCGCGATCTGGGGCCTGGCCTTCAAGCCCAGGACCGACGACATCCGCGAGGCGCCCTCGCTGGTCCTGATCGACGCCCTGCTCAAGGCCGGGGTCTCGATCCGGGTCCATGACCCCGAGGCCATCCCCAACGTCCGCGAGATCTATGGCGACAAGATCATCTACTGCGACCGCCCGTACGGGGCGCTCGAGCAGGCCGACGCCCTGGCGATCGTGACCGAGTGGAACGAGTTCCGGAACCCGGACTTCGACGTCATGATCCGACTGCTCCGCAGCCCGGTCATCTTCGACGGCCGCAACCTCTACAACCCCGCCAAGATGGCCGCGCAAGGGTTCGTCTACCAGGGGATCGGTCGCGCCAGGGTCGACCGAGATGTCGCCCTCCAGAGCGCGAGCGCCGCCGAGGCCTGACCTTCGTTTCGTGATCAATGCCGGGCCCGCCGAAGTCGTCCCCATCCGGGACGTGTTCGACGGGCCCTTGGCGTTGGGGGATCGAGTCGTCAGCGAGGACGGGGCGCACCTGAAGGGGCCAGCGGCAGGTCGAGGACTCCCCGGGCCGCGTTCGCATTCTCCGATTGCGGTTCCGAGGGGGGCGCGGCGGCCTCCTTGCGCCAGGCCTCGGCCAATCGGCCGAGGTTGGCCTGGGAGCAGAGCTCGGCGAGGTCGGCGAGGGCCTTGGGGTCGGTCAGTCGGGCGAGATCCGAACCGAGCCGAGGGCCCAGGACGGCCGGGTCGAGCCGCTCGCGGAGCCGGCTCATGGTCTCCGCGGCCTGCCTGGCCTCGGGTACTCGGCCGAGCTTCTGGAGGGCCCTGGCCCGGCGGTAATGCGTCTTCCAGTCGTGGGGCGTTGTGGTCAGGACCCGGTCGAACTCGGCGAGGGCGTGCTCGGGGTTGCGGTCGAAGTCGAGGTCCCAGCGCCCTCGGAGCCTTGCGTACAGGGCCGAGTCGCGCGATTCGGCCGGCCAGGCCTCGAGCAGTTGCCGGCCGCGGTCCGGCTCGCCGGCTTCCGCCAGTGCGGAAATCAGGGCCTCGCGCGTGACGAGGTTCTTCGGCTCCCGCTCCAGGAGCGAGGCCAGGATCTCGATCTGGCCGGCGCGATCCGGGTCGCCCGACCGGGGCATCGACGCCATCCGCTTGAGCCGGGCGACCTGCGCATGGCTGTCGTCCTGGTCGGCGGCCGTCCAGCGGTCGAGCATCGAGCGCGCGAGGTCCTCGGGGAGGTCGGCCAGCAGCGCGAGGCTCAGGTCGCGGAGCAGCCCCCGCCTGGCGGACGCGGGGACGGCCGCATAGCCCTCCCAGCCGAGGGTCTGGGCCTCGTCGGGGCGATCCTCGACCCGGAGCAGTTCCAGGAGGAGCCGCCAGGGCTCCGGATCCGAGGGGTCGGCCGCGATCGCCAGGCGCAGGGCACGCTCGGCCTGCCCGGCCTGGTCGAGCCGCCAGGCAGGCCCTGGCCTCGGCGAGGTGGGTCCGGGCCCTGGCCAGGGTCGTCTCGTTCACGAGCCGCCAGTCTCGCCGGGCCGACTTCCAGTCCCCTGCCCTCGAGGCCGCCTCGGCCCGGTCCCGGAGGCGCTGGGGATCCTCGGGCGAGAGGAGCCAGGAGGCCAGCGCCAGGACGAGGAGCCCCCCGATCGGCGGGGCCAGCCACCAGAGCCACTTGCGGGAGGATCGGTCGCGAACCGGCCGGGCAGCCCGGGGCCGTCTCCGAGACGGTGATGACGATGCGCGTCGAGCCATGGCGACGTCTCTGGCCGGCCGCGAACGGCCGCCCCGTGCGGGTCGATCGGCCGGGATTCCTGGCTGGGCCCGGCAACACGCCGGCCCGAAACCGGCCCGGGCCGATCCTTTGGGGGAACTTGATCGGGCGTCTCGGACGCAGAAACCAGGGGCTGTTGGGTCGAGCCTCGCCTCGTCAGCCGGCGTCCGATCGCTCCTCGCTCTCCCCAGAAGTATAACGAGATCGCTCGGGGACTTCCTCAACGACACCGCGTCGTCGACGAAGGACCGGCGCCGACGTCGCACGCACGCCGGGCCTGGAAACGAAAAAAGGCCTGGTCCAACGACCAGGCCTTTCGAGGACGCGCGGGGCGTCGATGTTCAGCAGGACCGACTTCGATCTCAGGCCTTGGCCCGGGACCGACGTCGCGAGTAGCCGATCAGGCCGAGGCCGCCGATGGCGGTCAGGGCGAGGGCCGACGGCTCCGGCACGATCCCGGGGGCGAAGGCCGGCACCGTGGTCGTCGCACCGTCGGCGATCGAGAGCAGGCCGCTCGTGTACGAGACCGCGTTGGTCCGGATGATCAGGATGTTCGAGGTCATGCCCGCCGGCACCGCGTTCGCGGCGTCGAAGTTGAAGGCGAGGACCGAACCGCTGCTGATCCGGTTCGCCGAGTCGGGGACGATGTTCGCGGGGGTCGACCCATCGGCGCCGGTGTTGGCGACGTAGCCGACGTTCGTGGTGAAGCCGGCGAACCGGTACATCGTGAGGTGCTCGATGGCCGTCTGGCTGCTCGAGTCGGTCGTGAACTGGTAGAGGAAGTCGATCGTGCCCGAAGCTTCGCGGACAACCCAGGTCTTGTAGACGCCCGAATCCAGGACTTCGGTCCCGGCCTTCATCTCGTAGTTGCCGGTGATCGAATCGAGCAACGTGGCGCCCGGTTCGGTGAGCGGGTTGGTCTGAGCGTCGGGGATGACCGTCGACGAGGGCGGCAACGGTGTGGCGTGGGCCGGGGTGTTCATCAGCGCGAAGAGGCTGCAAAGCCCGAAACCAAAAAGGGTTATCCTGCGATTCATCGAAGCTCCTTGCTAGCACTTATAAAAAAATTTACTGTTCGTCATGCCAAAGAGGCGACCGACTTCGCTCGTGATCGTAGTCTGCCCGCGATTGGCCCGGTGAACTCATAGTCTGTCGAAGTTCTTTCTCAAATTTCTCAAGCGGATTCTCGGCCATGTCTAAGGTCATGACAATATGACTTAGTCAATGGGTGATACTGTGTGGTTTTATGGGAACATTGGGTCCTAACTCGTGTTTAATAAGAGATTTGCGGCAATGCAGGGGCGGCCAGTTTTCGAGTAAATTGGGGTGAAATAGGGGGAGTGGGCGGGGTGTTGTGGCCCCCAATTCGGCGAATCAACGAATTGTTTCGGAATAGTAAGAGGCCGGAATGGGTGGGGCTTCGGTTTGATCTGTCAAATGTTGAAATGAACGGAAGACCGATTTCTCGGCATTGCGCAAGAATGGTTACAGTCGGGTTGGGGATGTGACCGATTTAGCCTATGTCGGATGGAGGCCGATGCCCGCCAGGGAAGGCAAGAGGGCACGGGTCCCGGAATAGAGCTCGTCTCCAGGGACGGTCAGACGAGCCAGGACCGGGAGGCCAAGGAATCAAGGCCTCTCGACAGATCTTGAAAATTCACTGCGACATCCGTCGAGGCCGAACAACGAGAGGGTCGGGTCTTCCCGGCCAGGCCCTCCAGCCGAGTCCTCCGACTGGATTTCGCAGGCGGTCGCCGACTCGTACGCGGAGCCTCGTTCGGCGGGGTTCGTAAGCGACGCTCGGCGGCCGTTCTTTTTTTCAAAGGCCGGCGCGCAACACGAGCGGGCCGCGAGGGCACGATGAGGTGCCGCGGGGTGTTGAGGCGAGGAGGTATGTCGGCTCGTTCAGCGGGCGCCGATGCCGATCAGCAGGCGAGAGCCGTCGTCGAGCACCTTGTCGCAGAAGAAGAGCTGGTTGGGGGGGGTGTTGACGAGCGTGGCATTCTGATTCACGTCGTTGACCACGAGGTCGCAACGGAGCTGGACCTTGCCGTCGTCGTCGATCGGGCGGATCAGGGTGGTCGAGGCCGAGGCCCCGTTCCCGAGGTCGCACGTCACCGCCTGCCCCGCCACGAGCCGCTTGGTCTTCACGTCCAGGAGGCGGAACCCGTGATTGGGCAGGAGCTCGCGGAGTTGCGGGGCGATCGCCTTCAGCTTGGGGTCGATCGCCGTGTTATTGGGCGTGGCGACGATCCCGAAGATCGTGACCTGACGCCCAGGCCGTCGTTGCGCCTGCTGCGCGAAGGCCCCGGCGGGATTCGAAAGGCTGAAGCCGAGCGCGAGCAGGCCGGCGACGAGTCGCACCAGCAGCCATCGTCGGGACGCGAGATGGTGCGGGACCTTGGGTCTCATTCCGCGATCGACTCGAAGTAATTGAGCATGGCGTAGTCGGGCGTCAGGCCGTTCGGGTCGTCGTTCAGGGCGACGTCGCGGAGCTGCCGCTTGCCGTCGAGCGGGATGATCACGATCTGCTCCTGCTCGATCTCGACCTGACGCAAGGGCGCCGCCTGGCCGCGGCCCAGCAGCACGACCGAGGCGATCAGGAGTGCCGCGGCCTGCGCGAGCACGAAGGCGAGGGTCCAGCGCCCGGGCCTCGAGATTTTCCGCGAGGCGGGGGCCGACTCGGCCTGTCCGACCAGGGCCAGCGGCGCGGCCGCTTCACGCCCTTCGGAGACCTTCGCCCAGATCTGGTCCCAGGCCTGGTCCGAGAGCACGGGGGGGCGTGTCGCCTCCCAGGCTCGGGTCAGGCGGGCGTCCCTCTCGGCCCAGGCCGCGCACTCGGCGCAGCGGGCGAGATGCTCGCCGATGGCCGACGGCTCGAGGGCGCCGGTCGGGGTCGAAAGTTCGCGAATCAGGTCGACGCAACGCATGAGACACCTCCCCGAATCCTGGGCGGAGCGACCGCTTGCTACTTCTTCACGACGCTCGCGGGTCCACTTCCACACGCGCTTCTCGGGGTTCAAAATCCTTCGATGTCGTCGAGATCCAGGTACGATTGGAGCTTCTGCCTGGCCGAATGGAGCCGGCTCATCACGGTACCGATCGGGATATCCTGAATTTCGGCAATCTCTTTATAACTGAGTTCGGCCTCGGCGAACAGGATGAACGTGGTCCGGGTCGTCTCGCTCAGTCGGTTCAGGGCCGCGTCGAGCCGGCGCCTGAGGTCCTGCTGGTGCAACCCGCGGGACGGGTCATCCAGGGCCGTCGGCTCCGAGCCGTTGGACTCCCCTTCCGCCGAGGTCAGGGGCTGGGTCGGCCTCCGGCTTCGCTTCCGGCCCGAGTCGAGCGCGGCGTTGGTCACGATGCGGAGCAACCATGTCCTGAACCCGCTCCGGCCGTCGAAGTCTCGCAAGTGGGTCACGGCCTTGAGCAAGCCATCCTGCATGGCGTCTTGCGCATCCTGCTCGTGCCCGAGCAAGCGGTAAGCGACGCGGTAGGCAACCACCCGATGTCGGTAGAAAAGCTCCTCGCATGCGGAGCCGTCTCCCTGACGGGCGAGATCCACCAATGTCTCGTCTGGCGTCAACACGCCGGGGGCCACCTCAGGCATAGACTCACCTGAATAGGGGAGACGCTCACAGTCTCGCGTTTATTCGGTCGCCCGTTTGAAAGGATGGATTGCCTCCAGAATTGAAGCTGGGCAGGCCCGGAACACGCCGCGAACCTGGGCAAGGACGATCGACTTCGGATCGAACCTTGTAAACTTGAGGGATTATGGAAAATCTCACGAGGAATTCGGAGAGAGTCGGCTTGACCCTTTCGGCGATCGGTAGCACAATCCGCCCGTCGGCCCGATAACCCGCGTAAACCGACGTCTCCTTTGATTTGCCCCACTTTTGAATCGACACCTCACACGGTGGCGCCAGGGTTGACAAGACGGCCTCACTCTCCCGCAGGGCGACACACGCTGCAACGGATGTAGCGTCTGCTGTGCGCGACTCGGGGAGCAACTTCGCTCCGGTTCGACCGGCCCGGTGCAACGCGCCTCCGCTCGAGGCACACGTAATTAACGGTCCGCGGACTCCGTTCATGGAGGAACTTGTCGTGATGCGGCGTCGCCTATGTTTCCCGGCTGTTGTCGCAGCCGCGTTGGCCCTCTCGAATTCGACCTCGTTGCTTCGCGCCGATACCATCTCGACCGCGTCCTACACCCTGACCGCCCCCGGCGGTCTGCCGGACCCGGACCCGAATTCGCCGTCGCCGCAGGTCATTGCCAATGTCGTGCCGACGGGCGGGGTCATCGTGCCCCCTTCGTCGTCGTCGAACCCGAACAGCAATCCCCTGTCGATTCTGTCCGACTCCCACGGCTTCGACCAGAGCCAACTGCTCGTCGGGCTCAAGGATACGGGTGCGACCCCCGACCAGCAGCTCTTCGGCCTGGCGTTCAATAACGGCGGCCTGGAGCCCGGCGGCGTCCTCCACTTCACCTTGAGCATCGACGGTGCGCTGTCGACGCCCCCCGACCTGGTCTCGCTGACGCCCGGCGTCACGATCACCAGGGACCAGCCCGCGCCGACGGGCCCTTCCACGCCGCCGCCGACCGACCCACCGTCGGTGCCGAGCGACCCGAACACGAATCCGACGCCGGTCAACACGCCCGAGCCGATGTCGGTCCTGACGTGGTCGATCCTCGCGGGCCTGGGACTGGTCCGCGTCCGTGCCGTCCGCAAGTCGCGGCTCAAGGTTTCCTGATCGGGATCGATGCGATCGGCCGCCCGGATCGATCCGGACGCTCCTCCCCTGATGAAAGGCAATCCCGGCGCCGTCTATCGCGGCGCCCGCCTGCCTCGAGCCGGGGAGAGGTCGGTTGCGATCGCCCGCCACGGGCGGGCTTTCTGCCCTCACGGTTCGGCGAGTGATCTCGAGGCTCTGCGGGCGAAAAGCCCTCCGGACTTCCCCCTCTTTTCCTGACGCGATGATCTCGCCAAACGTGCCGACCACTTGGCAGTGCTCGGGCCGTTAGGAGATGATGGGGCACGAGTACCGAGATCGAATCGCCGACGACCAAGGGTTTGGTCGCCGGCCATTTTCCTTTGGCCCGCGACCCGTCGGGAAACCCTCACCGTGGAAATCCTGATCAAAGAAGCCGAGATCCTCGAACGCGTCCGCGAACTCGGTCGGCAGATCGAGGCCGACTACCAGGGCAAATCGCTGACGATCGTCGCGGTGCTGACCGGCAGCCTGATCTTCCTGTCCGACCTCATCCGCCAGATCCAGCTCCCGTTGCGGGTCGCGCTCCTGCAGGCGAGCAGCTACCGGGGCGAGACCACCGTCGCCGGGACGCTGACGATCAACGAGTCGTTCCTGCCCGAGGTCGCGGGGCGCGACGTCCTGCTCCTCGACGACATCCTCGACACGGGGCACACGCTGGGGACCTTGATGAACTGGATGTCGGAGCGAGGCGCGTTGAGCATCAAGTCGGCCGTCCTGCTCCGCAAGATCGGCCGGCAGGAGGTCCACCTCGAGCCGGACTACTGCGGCTTCGAGATCCCCGACGCCTTCGTGGTCGGCTACGGGCTCGACTACAACGACGACTACCGCCACATCCCCCATATTGCGGTCCTGCCGTCGAGCGGCCCCGAGGCCGAATGAGGCTGGCCCTGGTCTCCCGGCGCTATCCCCCGTTGATCGGCGGGGCCGAGAAAGTCCTGAGCTACCTGGCCCCCGCCCTGGCGGCCGAAGGGGCCGCCGTCACCGTCTTGACCGCGAGGGCCCCGGGCCTGCCCCCTTCGGAGACGGTCCCCGTGCCGAACGGCTCGCTCCGGGTCGAGCGGCTCGAGACCTCTCCGGTTCGATTCGTGGGCACCTGGCTTTATATGCGTCAGTTGCACGGATGGTTTGCCCGCAACCCTGTCGATCTGGCATACGTGTCGATGCTCAAGCACGACGCGTTCGTCGCGGTCGCCGCCGGCAGGCGCCTGCGATTCCCGGTCGTCCTGCGCCCCGAGGGTGCGGGGGCCACGGGAGATCTCGCCTGGCAAGGCTGGGGCCGGTTCGGCAGGACGATCGGCAGGCGCTGTCGCGAGGCCGACGCCATCGTCTCGATCTCCCGGGCGATCACCGACGAGCTGCTCGTCGCCGGCTACGACCCGAACCGGATCCACGAGCTGCCCAACGGCGTCCCCATCCCCGAGGCGGCCTGGACCCCCCGGGCCGATTGGGCCGAGGCCCCACGCGCCGCGTACGTCGGCCGGCTCGCGCCCGAGAAGGGGCTCGACACCCTGGTCGACGCCTGGCCGGCCGTCCTCGCCCGATACCCCCTGGCCGTCCTGACCCTGGTGGGCGAAGGCCCCGAGCGGCCGAACCTCGAGGCTCAGGTGGCTCGGCTCGGTCTCGGCGTCTCGGTGCGGATGCCCGGTTCCTCCGACGATCCCGGCGCAATCCTCCGCGAGTCCGACCTCTTTGTTCTGCCCTCCCGCGAGGAAGGGATGAGCATCGCCTTGCTGGAGGCGATGGCGCTGGCCATCCCGCTGGTCGCGACTTCGATCCCGGGGAACCTGCGGCTGATCCCCGACATCGAGCGAGGCCGGCTCGTCGAGCCCGATGCGCCGGGGGCCCTCGCCGGGGCGATCCTCGAGCAGTGGGCCGGCTATGACGCGGCCATCGAGATGGGGAAGGCCGCGCGTCGGCACGTGAGCGACGCCTACTCGATCGCGGCCGTGGCGCGGAGGCACCTGGAGCTCTTCCGCAGCCTGGCTCGCCGCAAGGTGGCGTCTTGAAGCGGGGCCGCAGAGGGTGTACCCGGCCTGAGATGGACCTTGATTCCTTCGGTATTGATTGGCAAATGGCCCGTTCAACGTCGCCGCCCTGGGGCTCTTTCCCGTGCTGAATGTCCTGCAACTGATCCCGACTCTCGACCGATCGGGTGCGGAAAAGCAGATGGTCCTGCTGGCCAAGGGGCTGCCTCGCGAGCGGTTTCGGGTCGAGGTCGCGACCCTGACCCGGCTCGGCCCGCTCGAGTACGAGCTCCGCGCGGCGGGGATCCCGATCACGGCCATCGGCAAGAGGCTCAAGGTCGACCCCCCCGCCCTCCTGAGACTCATCCGTTTCCTCAAATCCAGGCGCTTCGATGTCGTGCAGACCTGGATCTTCGCCGCCAACACCTATGGGCGGATCGCCGCGAAGGCAGCGGGGGTCCCGGTCGTCGTGACGGCCGAGATGGCGGTCGACCTCTGGAAGGGCCAGGGGAACCTCGCCTTCGACCGCTACCTCGCGCGCTGGACGGATAAGGTGGTGGGCAACTCGCACGCCGTCGTCGACTTCTACCGAGAGGCCGGGATCCCGTCCGATCGCCTCGAGATGATCTTCTCGGGCATCGAGCCCGTCGAGCCTCCCGCCGTCGACCCCGCGGAGGTGCGTCGGGAGTTCGGGTTCCCCGAAGGATGCCCCCTGCTCCTCTTCGCCGGTCGGCTCGCGCCGCAGAAAGGGGTGGCGGATCTCCTCTCGGCCCTCGACCTGCTCCAGCACGTCCGGCCCGACCTGCGGACGATCATCGTCGGCGACGGCCCGCTCAGGGAACAGCTCGAGAGCACCGCGAGGGCCTTCCGGCTCGGAGAGGCCGTGCGGTTCCTCGGCCACCGCGAGGACGTGCCCCGGCTCCTCGCCGCCTCCGACATCCTCGTGCTGCCCAGCCTCTACGAGGGCCTGCCCAACGTCGTCCTGGAGGCCATGCAGTTCGGAAAGCCCGTGATCGCCACGGCGGCCCCGGGAACGACCGAGGTGGTCGTCCACGACGAGACCGGGATCCTCGTCCCCCTCTCCGACCACCCTTCCCTCGCCAGGGCGATCCGCAAACTCGTCGAAGACCCGACCCTCGCCCAACGCCTCGGCGCCGCCGGCCGGGCCCGCGTCGATGCCGAGTTCCGGCTCGATTCCATGATCAATCAGTTCGCGGGCCTCTACGAGCGGCTCGCCAGGGCGAAGGGGATCGGATGATGGGTTGAGTGGTCGCCTCCATTTTTCGGGAGAGATCTGTCCGGCCCGCTCACCGTTCCGGATAGACCTTGTGTCGAGGTCGAATCCGGCCGGTTTGAAGTTCCGGCCCGGGCGGCCATCCGTCATCATCCCGCAGTGGAGGCGTACCCGATGTTGACCGCATTGCACGAGGGCGAATCGCTCCAGAAGTTCGAGGTTGCGAACATCCAGCGCGGCTGGGAGATCGTCGGAGGCAAGCTCGCCCTGACCAACGAGCGCCTGATCTTCGAGTCGAACGTCTACGACATCAACTACGGCTCGACCGTCATCGAGTTGCCCGAAATCGCCGACGTCCAGGAGTGCTGGGCCCAACTGCTGAACCTGATCCCCATCATGCCGAACGCCATCGCGATCACGACGAAGGCCGGTAAGGAGTATCGCCTCGTCGTCTACGGGCGGTCGGCCTGGATCGATGCGATCAAGTCCTGCGCGAGGCCCCTGGCCGCCAACTGATCCCCCACCCGTTGCCAGGCGAAGGGTTTGGGTATCTAATGGTTTCTCGTCCTACAGAAGTCGTAGGATCGGGAGGCCGTTGCCGATGTCCGTCGGGTTATTCACGAGGCGAGAGTTCCAGGGGCTCCTGCGGCGGGGCGACCTCTTCCGGGATCGGATGACGGTGGCGCTTGCGCTGGGGGCGACGCTGGGAGGCTGCCTCCTGTTCTGGGACTGGAAGGGCTGGGATCGGGGGTCGGTCCTCGGGGCCGCGTCTTTCTCCCGCTTCACGTTCGGCCTGATCGTCGCGATGCAGGCGATGCTCTCGGCCGGGTTCGTCATGACCAAGGTGGGCACGATCGCCGCCGAGCGCGACAAGAAGACCCTGGACGCGCTCCTGACCACGCGACTGTCGAGCGCCCAGATCGTCCTCGGGATCATGGCGGCGAGCCTCTTCCGTCTCCTGAACGGGATGGCGGTGGCGATCCCCTTCGTCGTCTGGATGATCCATGGCGGCGGGATCGACGCGAGGCTCGTACTCCTGGCCGGCCTGGGTGTGGCGTCCACGACCCTGGGAGTGGCGGCGTTGTCGGCGGTCGCCTCGGTCGAGTCGAGGACGGCGACGAACGCGGCGCGGATGGGGGTCGGGCTCCTCTATGGATGGTTCGTCCTCCCGATCGTGCTCCTGCAGGTCCGCGCCCTGCTCTTGCCGCCGCTCCCCGCCTGGGTGGTCGAGCCGATCCTCTGGGCGGTCGACAGCGGTCCGCTCGCCTTGCTGGGCAAGTTGCTCGGTGTCGTGCCGAGGCCCTGGGGGCTGACCGAGGCCGTCTTCCGGATGGCCCTGTTGCAGGTCGTCGTCGGCGTGGCGCTCGCGTCCTTGGCGATCAGGAGGCTCCGTCGGGCCTCGCGAGCCCTGTACGACGTCGAGGGACGTCGGGGGTTCCTCGCGGCGCTCCGGGCGGCGAACCGGCCGATCCCGCGCCGCCGTCCTTGCGGGGTTGATCCCGTTTACTGGAACGAGGTCTATGCCCTGGCGAGGAGAAGCCGCCCGGGGCGGGTTGCGGGGCACCTGGGCCACTTGCTGGCGGGCCTGATGCTCGCGGTCGGGACCTACTGGTTCGCCGCCCCGGCCTTCGTCGAGTTGTCCGTGCGCGGCTATGGCCCGTCGGCCGAGGCGTTCCGGATGCCCGCGGTGAACCCGTTCGCGCGGGTGATCGTCGAGCACCTGGTCGTGCGCAACGGGACCGAGGCGGAGCCGGGACAGGCCAGGCTCGAGTTCAACCTGGCCCTCCGCCAGTTCACGGCGGTGCTCGCGATGGGGCTCCTGCTCGCCATCTTCTCGGCCGGCGTCGAGGCCGTGGCCAGGGAGCGGCGGCGAGAGACCTGGCTCGGCCTGCTCGCGACCCCATTGACCGGCCTGGAGATCGTCCGGGGCAAGGTGCTCGGGATCCTCCGGAGGAGTCGCGAACCCCTGATCCAGCTCCTGGTTCTCTGGACGCTCGGCCTGGCCTCGGGGGCGGTCCATCCCCTGGGGTTCGTCGCGACGGTCGCCTGGCTGGGGGTGTCGGCCCCGCTTTATGGGATGATCGGCGTCGGCACCGCCCTCTACTGGAACCGGGAGACGTCGGGGCCAACCCCGCTCATCCGGCCCCTGGCGGGCGCGACGTCCCTCGTCCTGATCTTCGCCATGACGTTCGCCCCCCTGATCTTCGTCATGGCCTCGCTTTTCACCTACGAGGACATCCGCGCCGTTGCCGATGGCCGGGGCTTCCCGCCGATCGGCGGGACTGGCCTGCGATTCCTCGGGGCGCGGGTCGTCGCGTTCCTGGTCCTCGCCGCGATCGCGGGGGTTGCCATCTGGGCGTGGGCGATCGCGCGCTCGTTGTTCGGCTCGTTCGACGCGATGGTCGGCCGGCCGAGCCTCAGGCCGGGCGAACTCCCGGCGCAAGGCTCGGAATTGAAGGCCCCTGCCCTCCGAAGCTACGCCTCCTGATCGGCTCGATTACAGGATCGAGCGTTTGAGACGGACCTCGGGGCGACGAGCCGGCGGATTGGGAGCCTCGGGGTCGGCCGACAGCTTCAGGAGGCAGGGGGTGTGCTCGGCGGAGTCGATGTCGCCGATGACCTTGCCGAGCCGCCCCCGCTTCGCCGCATACATCGCCATGTCGGCGCGGTCCAGGAGCGTGGCGACGTCGAGGCCATGCTCGGGATGCAGGGAGATCCCGATGCTGCCGCCGACCTGGAGGGCCTGGCCTTCGACCACGATCGGCTGGGCGAGGCCGCTCAGGATCCGATCGGCCACGGCGATGGCGGACTGCCTGTCGGCCTTAGCCAGGAGGATCCCGAACTCATCGCCCCCCAGGCGGG
Source organism: Singulisphaera chitinilytica (assembly GCF_049331405.1). Classification (NCBI taxonomy): domain Bacteria; kingdom Pseudomonadati; phylum Planctomycetota; class Planctomycetia; order Isosphaerales; family Isosphaeraceae; genus Singulisphaera; species Singulisphaera chitinilytica. The sequence goes on along the minus strand of NZ_CP186274.1, from coordinate 17,307 downwards.
CGACGGTATCCGACTTCCGCACCGCCCCCAGCAGCAAGGGGCGCAATTGCTGCAAAACGGCGTCGCCGAAGAGGTGACCATAGGTGTCGTTGATCTGCTTGAAGCCGTCGAGGTCCAGCAGCAGCAGGGCGAAGCCCCCTTCGTCGGCCAGGTTCGTCTCGAGGTTCTCCTCCAGCGCCTGCATGAGCTGGGTGCGGTTGGGGAGGCCCGTGAGGGCGTCGTGCGTCCCCTGGTAGATGAGCTTCGCCTCGGCCCGCTTCCGCTTGGTGATGTCGCGGGTGATCTTGGCGAAGCCGGTGAAGGAGAGGCCGTCGTAGAGGGGCGTGATGATGACGTTCGCCCAGAACTTGTCGCCGTTCTTGCGGACGCGCCAGCCCTCTTCCTCGCAGCGCCCCGCCTGCACGGCCTTCTGCAATTCGAGGTCGGGCTTGCGACGGCGGATGTCCTTCTCGGAATAGAGCCGGGAGACGTGGTGGTCGAGGATCTCCTCCTCGCGATAGCCGATGATCCGCTCCGCCCCCGAGTTCCAGCTCGTGATCCGACCGTCGGGGCTGAGCATGAAGATAGCATAGTCCTCGACCGCCTCCACCAACCGGCGATACCGCTCCTCGGTGGCCTGGGGGCTTGTCGTGCGTCCTCGGGGCCCCCGCTCGAGCGCCAACCGGGCGCGGCGTTGGTTCTGGGTGTGGAGCGAGCCGATCAGGGAGCAGATCAGGAGCCCTTGCAGGAAGAAGACGACCATGAGAAACGGGTTGTCGGCCAGCTCGGCGGGGGGCGAACCCGGGAGGTTCGAGGTCGGGAGCGAGCTCATCAACGCGGCCAGTGCCAGGGCAAATAGCCCCGGCTTGAACCCCCCATACCGGGCTGAGACGGCCACCGACCCCGTGAACAACACGATCGACGTTTCGTATCCGATAATCCGCGTCGCCATCTGGTTGAACAGCGATGTCAGTAAGACCATGAGCAACGCGAGGTTATACGTCTTTAGCATCGGTGTCGCCCGATTCAAGGGTGGAGACTTAGCTATGGGGGAATATTTTAATCCGAAGCAATAGCTGCTCCTGACAATTCCAGCATGCGACCTTTTTGCAGTTTACGCAAGTCTCCCAGTCGATGCAGATCAAAATCGTGGTCTAACAATCCTGGAAATTGCAAATTGATAGCTATAGTAGTCGGGATCGTGCCATGTAATGTTATCGCTCGACAGAACGATCATTTTTCGAATCAAAGCCGCTCACTTCAGCCTTGGACCTCGAAGGTTCCGATTGTCACTTTGAGGCCTCCACTCCGTGCGCCAATTGGCGGTCGCTACCACCTCCACGCGATCCTCAATCTTTGAGCTCTACCCTGCTGCGCAATCTTGATGCTTGGTTTCTAGGCGGAATCTGCACGCTTCCTGGTCGGTATATCGTGATTTTCCATGCAAAGATTGCGAATTCAGCTTGCGTGAACAGGAGTTTGGAGAGCTTGGGGATTTTCCCTAATTCCAGTCTGGTCAGGGATTAACGGGTGAATCATCGGGAATGTTGGATTGGGCTTGTGGCCTTCTGGCACTCCAGTTGCTCTGTATACAAAGCGTTCGAGACAAATGGACGACTTTAAGAAACACTTTGAAATCCTTCTGAATCCCAAGCGATCAAAGAAACCTTCAAGCGAATGGCTTGAGTTTCACCACGAACCACCCTACAGGCGACGGCCGATTCAACCTCGCGTTGAACCATCCAACCGCCAAGGGGAGAGCGGGTAGCCTCGCACGACCCCACCTCGCTCTCCCTTCCTACACGCAGGTTTTTCGGCTTCAGAAGCCGGCCTGAAGAAACAATCCCCGGCAGGCCCCAGGCCTGCCGGGGATTTCGCGTTGCTGGGGCCAGGCTTTTCCACATCGCCCCGCTCGCGTTGAGGCCATCTGCCGGCCTCGATCTCCGGCCCGCCTTCCGGGCCGATGGGTGTCTGGAACCTTCGAGATCGGTGAGTCCCCTGGCACGATCCCTCGGCGTTCGTGCATGAAGTGGGTGACGAGGGGTCGGCACATGCGTCGGCCCTCGAATCACTTGCAACCGCCGAAGTGAAGGGTGGGGGACGGTCATGTCGCAATTCCAGGAGAAGATGGACATCCACAGCCCGGCCTGGGTTTTCCAGACGTGGGCCTCGTTCGCGGTCTCGGTGGGAACGACCGGGGTCGGCATCGCGTACCTGCCGGTCGACCACTGGATCCAGGCCTTCCTCGGCATGGGCCTGCTCTTCACGGTCGGCTCGACGCTCAACCTGGCGAAGACGGTGCGGGATCTCCACGAGTCCAAACGCCAATCGAGCAAGATGGACAGCCTCGTGTAAGACTGGTCGCCCCCTGTTTTGTCGAGGCATTTCCCAGCGGTCCCGCATACAATCGTGGCGTGCATCGATGGGCAAGCGGCCTTGCTTCTCATTCGTGGGGTTGCCCGTCGTTGGGTTTGGCGATTCCTCAATCGACGGGCCATCGTTTCGGGATTGGATCATGCCGAGCTGGGATCCCTCGCTGTATCTGAAATTCGGTGAGGAGCGCACGCAGGCTTGTCGCGACCTTGTTGCTCGCATCACCTTGGATTCCCCTCGCCGCATCGTGGATCTTGGGTGCGGACCCGGTAACAGCGCCGAAGTCCTGCTCAAGCGTTGGCCCGATGCGATCGTGACCGGTGTCGACAGTTCAGAGGCGATGCTCGCCGCCGCCCGCGAAAGGCTCCCGAACGTCCGCTGGCAAAAGACCGACATCACGTCGTGGGTCGCGGACGAGCCGGTGGAGCTCGTCTTCTCCAACGCCGCGCTCCACTGGCCCTCGGATCACGAGCACCTGATCCCGCGGCTCTTCGACCAGGTCGCGCCGGGAGGAGCCCTGGCGTGGCAAGTGCCCTCTAACTTCGATGCGCCGGCTCATGTCTGCATGCGAGACCTGGCAGCCTCGCCCGGATGGCGTTCCTACTTCACAGAGCCCGTCCGCGAGTGGAACTTCCACCCCTTGCCGTTCTACTACGACCTGCTCGCGCCCTCGGCCATTCGCATCGACCTCTGGACCACCGAGTACCTGCACGTCATGGATGGCCCGTCCGGTATCATCGAGTGGTACAAGGGGACGGGCCTGCGACCTTTCCTCGACCGGCTCGAGTCGTCCGCCGATCAAGAACGCTTCCTCGATGAGCTTCTGATCGAGATCGAGCGCTTATATCCTCGCCAGCCAGATGGGCGCGTGCTCTGCCCCTTCAGCCGCCAGTTCGCCATCGCTTACCGCAAGTGATGGCCGAGCTGGCGGGCCGAACTTTCCTCGCCCTCGCTTCTCTACGAGGATGAAGCGAGCGGATTGCCTCGCGCCACGTTGCTGTCCCGCCGGGAGCCGTGAATCCATGATCCGAATCGAGCCGCTGAGTTCCTCGCCCGAAGTGTGCAAGGCCCTGGGCGAGATCCTCGTCGAGGTGGTGGCGCACGGGGGCTCGGTGCATTTCATGCATCCGCTGGACCTGGAGACGGCCTCGGAGTTCTGGCGAGGCTCGCTGGCGGCGGCCGAGCGGGGCGAGCGGATTATCCTCGGGGCTTATGACGGCGACCAACTCGTCGCGACGGTCTCGCTCCTGCTCAATACCCCGCCCAATCAGCCGCACCGGGCGGAGATCGGCAAGATGATGACCCGCGTGAGCCACCGGGGCCGGGGCATCGCGAAGGCCCTGCTGCGGGAGGCCGAGCGGCTCGCCGTCGAGCGGGGCCGCACCATGCTCATGCTGGACACGGCCGCCGAGGATGGCGCCTCCCGGCTCTACGAGGCCGTCGGATACAACCTGGCCGGCATCATCCCCGACTACGCCTACAAGCCCCACGGCGGGCTGACTGGCTCCATGTACTACTGGAAACGCCTCGGCGAGGCCCCCGACTTCCGGAGCTGACCTCGAGAAACGCGGCAGGGCAACGACTTTCGGGGACAAATCTGGTCTCGTAGGAGAGACGGACCGATCCGGGCTGCGCCTCGAGTGGGCGAGCTTGGATCGGAACTACGCGATGAATCCCATCGCCGAGACGAACCCCGAAATCAAGGCTCGCTATGCTGCAACTCCGAATCTACGGGCTCCTGGTCGCGATCAGCCTGGCGAGTGCCGGGCTGGCGAAGGCCGACGAGGCGGTTGAGTGGCGTGACATCCGGTCGCTGACCGTGGAAGGGCAAGGCTGGAAGGACATCAAGTCCCCCTTCGACCGGCTGCCGAGCAAGGCCGAGGGCGTGGTCCGGGCCCCTGTCTGGTCGCTGAGCCGGCACTCGGCGGGGATCTGCGTCAGGTTCATCACCGACGCGAAGTCGATCCACGCCCGCTGGAACCTCCTCACGGACCGGTTGTCGATGCCGCACATGCCGGCAACCGGCGTCAGCGGCGTGGACCTGTACGCCCGCGACGACAAGGGACAATGGCGCTGGCTGGCGATCGGGCAGCCTCATGCGGCGAAGAACACGGCGGTGCTCGCCACCATCCCCACGCCCGGTACTCGCGAATACCTGCTCTATCTTCCCCTCTACAACGGCGTCTCCTCCGTCGAGATCGGCGTCCCGACCGGCGCGACGTTGAAGCCGGCCGGGGAGCGACCCGAAGGCAAGCGCCTGCCGATCGTCTTCTACGGCACGTCGATCACGCAGGGGGGATGCGCGTCGAGGCCGGGCATGGTCCACACCGCGATCATCGGGCGAAAGCTCGACGTGCCGATCATCAACCTCGGCTTCAGCGGCAACGGCACGATGGACCCGTCCATGACCGACCTGCTCGGCGAACTCGACGCGGCCGTCTACGTCATCGACTGCCTGCCGAACATGACGGCCGCCGAGGTCGAGGCCCGCACCGAGCCCCTGGTCAAGACGCTCCGTAAGGCGAGGCCCGACACGCCGATCCTGCTCGCCGAGGATCGCTCCTACACCGACTCCTGGATCCTCGGGCCGCAGAAGTCTCGCAACGAGACCAGCCGCAAGGCCCTGAAGGCCGCCTACGACCGCCTCCGCGCCGAGGGGGTGAAGAACCTCCATTACCTCGAAGGCGAGCCCCAACTCGATGCCGATGGCGAGGGGACCGTCGACGGTTCCCACCCCACCGACCTCGGCTTCATGCACATGGCCGAATTCTTCGGTAAGGCCCTCGCTCCGCTCGTGACCAAGTAAGTCGCAGGGGCCTGCCGGATAAAACGCGAAGGGCCAGGACGCCCGAGATGGTGTCCTGGCCCCTCGTCGCTTGCGATGACGGTTTCGCTCGCGATCGGGCTATTTCCCGCCGACCTCAATCGTGACGGCCTTGATCACTCCAGCATACGGGTTCGGGGAGGCGTAGGGGCCGACGGCGGCGTTGTCGTCGCTGCCGACGTCGAGGCCGTCGGCCGGCATGCGCGTCAGGAGCTCGCCGGGGACGGGGTCGCCGGAGGGCTGCTTGTCGACGGCGATCGAGAGGTGGCCGCTCTGGGCGAGTCTGGCTTCGATCGTGTGCTCGCCGGGTGAGAGTCTGGGGCCTGCGACCTGATAGAGGTCATCCGCGACCCGCACCGCGAAGTACGGCCGTCCGTCCTTGAGGAAGAGCGAGTAGCCCTGGGCCGAGCCCCCTTGCGCGACGATCACGCCGTCGGGGTGGGTGTCGTCGGCCTCGATGGTGGCGGCGATCGCCAGCGACTTTCGCTGGATGGCGGGGGCCTTGGGCCGCTCGAGATGGTCGCCGGCCTTCAAGGTGAAGTGCTTCTGGGTGCTCAAGGGGCGGCCGTCGCCATCCTCCCTGCGCCAGGTGCCGAGGGGGAGGACGTTCGCCCTGGCGGCGTAGGCGTCCCACTTGTCGGCGAGGTCCTTGACCCTCGACGGCTCCGAGGAGGCCAGGTTGTGCGACTCGGTGCGGTCGTTGGGGATATTGTAGAGCTCCCAGGGCTCCCCTTCCTTGGCCACGAGCTTCCAATCCCCCTCGCGGACGGCGCGGTTGCTCTCGTGCTCCCAGAAGATGGGCTGGCTCCTCCCGAGGGGCTGGCCGTCGAAGGCCGGGCGCAGGCTCACCCCTTCGCGGGGCTTGATGGCCTGGCCGGCGACTTCCTTGGGATATTCGGCCCCGGCGAGGTCGACGCAGGTGGCCATGATGTCGATGAGGTGGCCCGGCTGACGCTCGAGCTGCCCTGCCCGCTCGGCCTTGATGCCGGCCGGCCAATGGGCGATCAGCGGGGTCGAGATGCCCCCTTCGTGCGTCCAGTGCTTGTATTCGCGGAAGGGGGTGTTGCTGACGTTCGCCCAGCCGCGGCCATACGCGATGTACGTGTCGGCCGGGCCGGGCATGACGCCGGGGCCGGTCCTCACCCAGCGGCCGTCGCGCGTCTGCATTGGCGGCTGCACGCTGCGCTGGAGTTGATCGGGGCCCAGCGGCTTGAGGTTGTTGGGGGCGTCCACCCCCTTCGCCCGGCCGATCTTCTCGGCGCAGGCGCCGTTGTCCTGGAGGAAGAGGATCAGGGTGTTGTCGAGCTGCCCCTCGGCCTTGAGCTGGGCCACGATGCGGCCGATGCCCGTGTCCATCGTCTCGATCATCGCCGCGTACACTTCCTTGTTGCGGGCCTCCCAGGCCTTGTCCGCCACCGCTTTCCAGTCGTCCGAGCCCGGCGAGAGCGGGGTCTCGGGGGGGACGAGGCCCATCTCCTTCATCCGGCTCAGCCTGGCCTCGCGGACGGGGGCGTAACCCTGGTCGAACTTCCCCTTGTACTTCGCGATGGCCGAGTCCGGCGCGTGCATCGGCCAGTGGGCCGCGGTGTAGGCGACGTAGAGGAAGAACGGATCCTTGGGGGACTCGGTCTTGTGCTGCTGGAGGAACCGCACCGCGTTGTCGGAGATGGCGTCGGTGTAGTAGTAGGACTCGGGGCGATACTCGGGGTCGTTCGCCACGGTGATGAGCTTGTCCTGGCGGCAGAGGCCCATCGGGTCGTAGAAGCTCCCCGCGCCGACGAGTGTGCCGTAGAACTTCTCGAACCCCCGGCCGAGCGGCCATGTCGAGCGGTCGCCGTTCTCGCCGGTGGACCGGGCGACGTGCCACTTGCCGACCATGTAGGTCCGATAGCCGGCCGGGCGGAGGACCTCGGGGATCGTCACCGACTGCCGGTTCAGGACGCCGCGATAGCCGTCCTTGCCGCGATCTTCGGTCATATGCCCGATGCCGGCCTGGTGGGGATAGAGCCCCGTCAGGAGGGACGCCCGGGTCGGGCAGCATCGCGCCATGTTGTAGAACTGCGTGAAGCGGACCCCCTTCGAGGCGAGCGCGTCGAGGTTGGGCGTCGCGATCTCCCCTCCGTAGCAGCCCAGGTCCGAGAACCCCATGTCATCGCTCATGATGACCAGGATATTAGGCCGGGGCGCCTCGGCCGCCTCCAGGGTCCATCCCCACGCGAGGCCGGCGGCCACGAGGGAAAAATGCAGAAGTCTGCGCATGCCGATCTCCGAAGGCAAGGATCGTCGTCGGTGAGTGCCATCGCACGAACGCCCCAACCATACGGGCTCGATGCCCCGCCCGCAAGGCAGGAGAGTATGAATGTTATTGTGATGACATGAAAAAACATACAGGAAGGTGCGCGAGAATGTTTATGGTAAATTGAAGCGAGGCGGGCGACTTCATCCGGCGATTAATGTTGAGTCAGTGAGTCATGATGTGAGCGTTCCCGGTTGATCTGGACGCTCGAGCCGGAGCCGATTCAGCATTCCACCAGTAGAGGATGGGGCGAGGGGGGATGCAGATCGAGAGTGCCTCGTCCCCGGTCCATGCCGGGGCAAGATCGGAGGCGGCTCGAGGATGGCTCTTTCGACTAGATTATTGGCAGGAGGAATGAGCGCGACTCGTGTCATGGCCGGGTCGGCTCTGGATGACGCCAAAGAATGTCGGTTCGAGGTCAACCTGGCATTTCATTCGCGTCACGCCATTCGGTGTCACTTTGATCCAGGTCAAGCCGTACGGAGTTGGGTCTCGGATTCTCCTGCCTGTGAACCGGCAACTCCCGCCTGCGGCGCAAGTTCGGAAAGGCCGACGAATTCTCGGTTTCGGCAGAACCAGAAGCGCTTCGGCGGGGTCTTTGAGAATCACTGCATATTGGATCGCGTTTTAGACTACACTAGCTTAGAAGGACCTTGAGGTTCGCTCGATTCACCGACGGCCCCGGTTTTGCAGGGTCTGGTGAAGCGAGTGTGCCGATCCGTTCGCTCAGGTTCGGGTTGATGGAGGGAATTCCGGTCTGTGGAGTCGCGAAACGGCCAATCCTTGCCGACTCCATTCAGGGGGGAAGCTCGCGGGAGATGCCAGGCGGGGTCAGCTTGGTTCTCATTTTGATCCTGGCTGAGAAGCCGGGTTTGCGAATCTCCGGCGCGACTGACCGAATGGCTACGAGAAGACGGCTCGTTTTCAAGATTGTCGGCTGATTGTCGAGTCCCATCGTTTCCATATCCAAGCGAGGCGCAATCGAGATGCCCCATTCCGAAGAGATAAATGTCGGGGAGCCCTGGAACACCCTCCGGAACCTCTTGCCCGGATGCCCGAACTCGATCGCGGTCGCGATGAAAGATGGGAAAGAATATTACGTCGTGGTCCCCAATCGACGGAACTGGCTCGATGCCCTCGTGCGGTTCGTGAGGGAGTTGACGTCCGGGGCGAGGATGTAAGGTCGACTCTCTCCCAGCACATGACGACGCCGTGCGGACTCAGGCCTCTCGAATGTCGAGACGTCGCGGAGCGGATCGGCTGAAGGAGTCGAAGGCCGACCCGCAGAATCAGCATCACCGCAAGGGTTCGCTGCTCGTCATCATCGGGCGAAGCCCGACCATTGTTCTCGTTTTTAGTGGAAAACATTAAAGTTTGGACAAATTTTCGGTTATCGTGGTCAAATATTCTCTGCACACTTGGAATGACTCCGGCCTGCCAGGGCTTAACGCCGCAAATTTCGGTGATTGATACGAGCCCGCCGACCCGGGAATTGCTCTCGGATTCCCGCCCGCTTTCGACGTAGGATGGCCCGCCTCAGCGATGAGTCTTGGCAATCTCTCGCAGCGGGACTGGTCGGTCGTGCATCGAACCTTGAAACAGGCGAAATGGGGAGGAAACCCTCTGATGTCCGAAGCTGCGCAGCCAGTGAATCTGGAGTTGGTGAAGAAGCTGCGCGAGCACTTCGGCTTCCATCGCTTCCGCCCCGGGCAGGAGCAGGTCGTGCAGGCGGCGCTGGAGGGGCGGGATACGGTGGTGGTCATGCCCACTGGCTCGGGCAAGAGCCTCTGCTTCCAGTTGCCCGCCCTCGAACTCGAGGGGACGACCGTCGTCGTCAGCCCCCTGATCGCGCTCATGAGGGATCAGACCGAGGCCCTGGTGGCGCGAGGGTTCCAGGCCGTCGCGGTCAACAGCACGCTCTCGACCGCCGAGGAGCGCGAGGCCCTCGAGGCGATCGCGGCGGGCCGCATGGAGTTCGTCTACACGACCCCCGAACGCCTGGCCGCCCCCGAGTTCATCGCGGTCCTGCAGAAGACGCTCATCGACCTCTTCGTCGTGGACGAGGCCCACTGCGTGAGCGAGTGGGGCCACGACTTCCGCCCCGAGTTCTCGGAGCTGGGCGAGGCCATCGCGAAGCTCGGCCACCCCCCGGTGCTCGCCCTCACGGCCACCGCGACGCCGGAGGTCCTCGAGGACATCCGCCGCCAGCTCGACATCCCCGACGCCGAGGTCTTCCACACGGGGGTCTTCCGGCAGAACCTCCGGCTCGAGGTCGTGACGGCGGAGGGGGAGCCGGAGAAGCGCAGGCAACTGCTCCGCCTGCTCCGAGACGCCGAGGGGACCGGCCTGGTCTACACGGCGACCATCAAGGCGGTCAACGAGCTCACCGAGTTCCTCGAGGCCGAGGGGATCGAGGTCGCCTCGTATCACGGCCGTCTCAAGGCCTCGGAGCGCGAGGCGAATCAGGATCGGTTCATGAATGGGGAAGTCAAGGCGATGGTCGCGACCAACGCCTTCGGCATGGGGATCGACAAGCCGGACATCCGGTTCGTGATCCATCACCACGTACCGGGGACGCTCGAGGCCTATTACCAGGAGGTCGGCCGCGCCGGGCGCGACGGCCTGCCGGCGCGGTGCATCCTCCTGTTCGACCCTTCGGATAAGCGACTCCATACGTTCTTCCAGGCGGGCCGCTACCCGTCGGGCGAGGACCTCATCAACGCCCACCATGCCCTCGTCCGGGCGGGCGACGGGGCCACGTTCGCCGAAGTCGCCGCCATCTCCCCCGTGGGCAAGAATCGGCTCAAGCTGATCGTCGGCCTATTCAAGGATCGCGGGATCCTCAAGGAGGAGGACGACCGCCTGACCCTCCTGCACCGCGAGACGACCCCCGGCGACTTCGAGAGGATGGCGCGGGCCTATCGCGAGCGCGACGAACGGGATCGGCTCAAGATTCAACAGATGCTCGAATATGCCGAATCAAGGTCTTGTCGCTGGAAGCATGTGACGACTTATTTCGGCAGCGAGGAGTCTCGGGACGGTTGCAGGGTGTGCGACAACTGCGGCTCCTGATCAGCCCCGGTCGTTGCCGGCCGCGAGCAGGGACAGCAGCGCGTCGTGGTCGAGGGGCTTGATGAGGTGGTGGTCGAAGCCCGCCTGGCGCGATCGGCGTCGGTCCTCGTCCTGCCCGTAGCCCGAGACGGCGACGATCACGGATCCCTCGCAGCAGGGTTCCCGCCTGAGCTGCGAGGCGACCTCGTAGCCGCTCATGCCCGGCAGCCCGATGTCGAGGAGGATGAAGTCGGGGTCATAGGCCCGGGCGACCTCGATGGCCTCGGGACCGCTGTGCGCCGTGGCGACCTCGTGGCCGATCAGCTTCAGGAGCCTGGCCATCCCCTTCGCCGTGTCCACGTTGTCGTCGACGACGAGGACCTTCGCCTTCCTGGCCGGCTTCAACGGCGAGGGGCCCGCGTCGTCCCGGGTCGGGGCCGGCTGCTGGGCGGCGGGGAGCCGGATGGTGAACTCGCTCCCCTGCCCCGGCCCTTCGCTCCGTGCGGCGATGCCGCCGCCGTGCATCTCGACGAGCTTCTTGACGACGGTCAGCCCAATCCCGAGGCCCCCTTCTGAGCGAGCCAGCGAGCGATCTCCCTGCGCGAAGAGCTCGAACATCTCCGGGAGCTTCTCGGGGGGGATGCCGACCCCCCGATCCTTGACGCTGATGACGACCTCGTCCCCTTCCTTGCGGGCGCGGAGCCGGATGTGGCCGGAGTTCTCGCTGTACTTGGCGGCGTTGTTCAGGAGGTTTACCACGACCTGCTCGAGCCGCGTCGGGTCGACGTTGAGCCAGAGATGCCCCCGCTCCAAGTCGAGGTCGAGCGTGTGCTTGCGCTCCTCCAGCAGCGTCCTGACCGTGGCCGCGGCGCTCTCGAGGATCGAGGTCGCCTCCACCACGTCCCGCCTGAGGTCGATCTTCCCGCGCGTGATCCGCGAGACGTCCATCAGGTCGTCGATGAGCCGGGAGAGGTGGAGCATCTGGCGGTTGATCACGTCCCGCGACCAGTCGAGGTGCTGCTTCTCGTCGGTCTTCGCCGTCAGCTTGACCGCGTTGCTGATGGCGGCCAGGGGGTTGCGGAGCTCGTGGGCGAGCATCGCCAGGAATTCGTCCTTGCGCTCGTCGTTGCCCCGGAGTTCTTCGTAGAGTCGGGCGTTCTCGACGGCGATCGCCGTGAGCTGCGAGAGCTGGATGAGGATGGCCTCGTCGTCTGCGGTGAACTCGCCTTCGAACTTGTCGGAGAGCTGGATCAGGCCCATGTTCCGGCCATTCCGGCCGATCAGGGGCGCGGCGAGCCAGCCGTTGGGGGTCGTGCCGAGGCCGGTGAGCTTGCCCAGGGTGTTCCACCTCGGGTCGGAGTCGATCTCGCCGTGGGTCAGCCGGATCGGTCGGTTGGTCCGTTCCAGGTCCTCGTAGATCAGGAGGCCGTCGATGTCGGGGGGCGTCACGTCCTGGCCGGGCCTCGCCGAGGCGGAGACCACATTCACCGGCTGAGGATAGAGGGGGTCGAGCACCATGCTGGTGGCGGCCTGGTGGGCGCCGACGAGTTGGCGGGCCTCCTCCGTGACCACGCGTAGGACCGAGTTCACGTCGTGGGCCGAGTTGATCTGGTTGGCGACCTCGGCGAGCTTCTGGAGCTGGAAGGCCCGCAGCCGGGTCGCTTCCTCGGAACGCTTGCGGTCGGTGATGTCGGCGACAACGCCGCGGAGCGAGGTGGGCTGCCCCTGGTCGTCCCGGACCACGCGCCCTCGGGCCTCGACCCAGCGGACCTCCCCATCGGGCGAGAGGATCCGGTAATCGGTCTCGTAACGCCTGCCGGTGGCGAGGGTCTGCTCGATCAGGGTCGTGACGCGCTCGCGGTCGTGCGGGTGGATCGCCGCCAGGAATTGCGAGATGCTCAGGCCGCCTCCGTTGACCACCTCGACGGGAACCGAGAACATCCTGGCGAGGTTGCGATCCCCCGTCACGCGGTCGTCGGCGATCTCCCAGTCCCAGGTGGCGATGGTCCCGGCTTCGAGGGCAGCGTCCAGGCGGCTCAGGGCGTCTCGCAGGCGGGACTCGGCGTGGACCCGGTCGCTGATGTCATTGAACAGGACGGCGACCTTGCGGCTCGAGGGCTCCCCGACGCGCGAGGCGGAGACTTCATACCAGCGGTTGAGCGCCTTGGCCTCGTGCATGAATCGGATCGGCTCGCCCGTCGAGGCGACCTTGCCGTAGATCTCGTACCAGTGCGTCTCGTGCTGGGGGACGAGGTCGCGGACCCGCTTGCCCAGGGCGTTCCTCAACCCCGTGTGCGTTTCGAAGGCTGGGTTCATCTCCAAGAAGCGGTAGTCGAAGGGGCGGCCCTCGTCGTCGAGGAGGACCTCGATGACGCAGAAGCCCTCGTCGATGTTGTCGAAGAAGGTCCGGTAGCGTTCCTCGTTGGCGCGGAGGGCCTCCTCGGCTCGCTTGCGCTCGGTGATGTCGGCGAGGGTGCCGTCGAAGCTCAGGGGGAGCCCCCTCACGCCGTTGCGCCCGAGGTTGGCCCGCCCCTTGGCGAAGACCCAGCGCACCGAGCCATCCGGGTGGATCACCCTATGCTCGACCGCGTAGGGCTTGGGGTCGGACGGCCTGGTGGCGAGCTGGACCTCGGCCCGGACCATGCTGCGGTCGTCCGGGTGGATCATCGCGATGGCCTGCTCGTAGCCGAGCGCCGCCTGGTCGGTGCCGAAGATCGCCCGGAATCGGGCGTCGGTCGTCAGCTTCATCGTCTTCGGGTCGACGTGCCAGGCGCCGAGCTCGGCGGAGTCGAGCGCCAGGCGGAACCGCTCCTCGCTGGCGCGGATGGCCTCGTCGGCCCGGACCCGCTCCGAGGCGTCACGGAAGTAGATCGAGATCCCGTCGGCGGTCGGATAGACGTGGACCTCGTACCAGCGGTCGTGGTCGGGGTAGTACGCCGTGACCGACTCGGCGACCCGCTCCTCGGCGGCGCGGTGATAGGACCGCTCGAAGTCGCTGCCGGCGAGGCCCGGGTACTCATCCCAGAGGCTCTGGCCCAGGAGGTCGCGCGGCTTGCGGTTCAGGAGCCGCTCGGCCTGCTGGTTGACGTAGGTGAACCGCCAGTCGCGGTCGACGGCGAAGAAGGCGTCGGTGATGCTCTCGAGGATGCGCCTGGCCCGGTTGTCGGAGGCCCGCTCCTGCTGCTCGATCGCCGAGAGCGTCAGATAGGCTGCCGAGGCGAAGTCGGCGAGCTCCGCCAGGATCCGCCGATCCTCGCCATCGAACGGCCTCGATCTCTCGACGTTCGCCGCCCAGACCGTGCCGGCAGCCCTGCCACTTGAGGAGAACGGCAGGGTCAGCCACTCACCGATGGGATGGCCTTGCGTCGGCAGTCCGGCGAAGCGTCGCCCAGGATCGGCCAGGAGCCGGCCTTCCCCGCGATCGAGCGCCAGCCCGCACGGGCAGAGACGACGAGGCACGCTGCTGCCGGCACGATCGGCCAGGATCCCGGCCGTCGCCTGCCAGCGGAGGTCTTCGTTCTCGTCGACGAGGGTGACGCCGGCGGCGTCGGCCCCGCAGAGTTCCAGGGCGGCGTCGGCGATCGACGCGAAGATGTGCTGGGGTGATTCCGCCAGGGCGCGGGCGAGCCGCACCAACGTGTGGTTCTCCGAAGCGTGGTCGGGGATTCGCGAGGGGCGAGAATCCAGCTCATCCGTGATGTCGGTCGCTTGCAGGTCGCGGGGACGCTGCCCCTCGCTCTTGGTTTCGCTGCTCATGGCTTCGTCGCCCGGTCGCGGGATGCTCCAATGATTCGGTGGAAGTGGTTGCAGGACCGTCCTTTGACTCGGGTCGCCGATCCATCCGTGACCGTTTTCGTTGAAGATCGAAGTCGTCCTGGCTTGCACTTCCGATGCCCGAATCTTCAAAATCACGATCGCCGCCCGAGCGCGATTCAAACGAATGCTCATTCGACACAACATGGAATCCGCGATGGGCCGAAGGGATTCGGCCCATCGCGGACATCCGGAGGCGGCGCGTGTTACGGCATCGCCTGCACGAATCGTGATTTGTGCAGGACAGCGGGCCGGCGGGCGGTGAGCCGAAGTTGTCCCGGAGCGATCGCCGAGGGTTCGGTCAGATCGTCAGCGAGGTTCTTCCGCCTTGGCCGCGGCCTTGGCTTTGGCCTTCGCCTCGGCCGAGTAGCCGGAGTTGTCCTCGAAGGGGCCGGTGCGGCTCGGGGGAGTGACCCCCGCGGAAAGCATGACGTGCCGGATGGCGGTGATGGTCTCCGGCGAGGGACGGAAGGTGCCGGGCCGGTGCCCCTCGGCGATGGCGAGCGGGGTCCAGCCGTGCTTGTTCTTCGTGTTCCAGACCTCGACCTTGGCCCCACGGTCGAAGAGGAGCTGCACGACGCCGGGGAGGCACTTGTAGGCGGCGCCATGCATGACGGTCTCGCCGTTGTCGTCCACGGCGTTGATGTCGTTGCCCAGCTCCAGGTTGAGCTTCACGGCCTCGATCGCCTCTTCCTCGGTGCCCGCGTCCTCGCCCGGGGCGAGGCTGCCGATGCCCGAAGCGGCCATCAAGGGGGTGCAGTTCTGGGAGTTGGGGATCTTCGGGTCGGCGCCGAGCTTGAGCAAGGTCTTCATGTAGGGCACGTCGGCCGTCATGGAGGCGAGGAGGTACGGGGTCGCCCCCCGTCGGCTCAGGATGGCCGTGCCGGCGATGCCACGCTTGAGGCGGGCGTTGACGTCGGCACCGTGCTTCACGAGCGCCTCGGCGAGCTCGAGGCTGCTGAGGTTGCCCGAACCGATGGGGGACGGGTCGCCGGCCTCGTCGTCGCCTCGGCTCGCCTTGCGGACCCAGGTCAGCGTGTGGAGCGGGGTGAAGCCGGAGCGCTGCTCGTTGGGGTCGGCCCCGGCGTCGAGCAGGACGGCGGCCAGCTCGAAGTGGCCGTTCTCGATGGCCAGTATCAGAGGTGTCGTCCCTTTGGCAGGTGCCCTGCCCGACGACCTCTCGGCCTGGATCGGCTGGTTGACGTCGATGCCCGCCTTGAGCAGCAATCGCACCACCTCGATCCGCCCTTCACGCACGGCGAAGAGCATCGGCGTGAAGCCCGAAGGGAGGGCGGCGCGGAAGTCGGCCCCCGCCTTCAGGAGAGCCTCGACGACCTCGGCGTTCCCCTCGGCGGCGGCCCACATCAAAGGGGTCTGCCCGCGACGCTCCTTCGCGTTGACGTCGGCCCCCCTGGCGATCAGGGCCTTCACCGGGCCGAGTTTCCCGGTCCTCGCGGCGATCATGAGGACGGTCTCGTCGCCCCGGAGCTTGGTGTTCGGATCCGCGCCGGCGTCGAGCAGCATCGCGACCATGCGCTCGTCTCCGTTGCGGCAGGCGAGCGAGAGTGGCGACACGCCATAACGGTTCATGGCCTTCGCATCGGCCTTGGCGTCGAGCAGGAGCTTCGCCGCCTCGAGGTCGTCGTGGTAGACGGCCCAGTGCAGCGCGGTCATGCCGTCTGCCTGCGCCTGGTTGATCTCGACGTGCTTTGTGATGAGGCCGCGGACGCCGACCAGGTCACGCTTCTCGGCCGCGTCGGCCAGCGGTGCCTCCGCGGCGAGGAGGGGCATCGCCGCGAGCGTCAAGATCAGGGAAAGACTCGCATGCTTGAGGAAACGAAATGAGCCCATGTTGAATCTCCGCGAATGGGCCGAGATCCCCGCCGATCCCTCGATGTCCTGACGTATGTTACTATGGGATGGCATGGATCTATGACCCCTCCGATGTTTCCAGGCTCAAGTCGGTCGGTGAATCCTCAGATCGAGAGCGGTTCGAAGAGGTCGTCGATCTTCCCTTGGCTGTCGGCGAAGGAGTCGAGCCGGACGCCCATCTTGTCGAGGAGGGTCAGGTGGAGGTTGGCCAGGGGCGTCGGGTTATCATAGCGGATGTGTCGTCCGCCTTTCATCTTTCCCGCGGCGCCACCGGCCACGAGGATCGGCAGGTTGGCATGGTCGTGCAGGTTCGGGTTGCCCATGCCGCTGCCGTAGAGGTAGAGGCTGTGATCGAGGAGCGAGCCATCCCCCTCGGGGGTGTTCGCGAGCTTCTGCAGGAACTCGGCGTAGAGCGAGACGTGGAACTGATTGATCTTCGCCATCTTCGCGATCTTGGCCGGGTCGTTGCCGTGGTGCGTGAGCGGGTGGTGTGCCTCGGGGACTCCGATCTCGGGGTACGAGCGATTGCTCGTCTCGCGGGCGAGCTGGAAGGTGATGACCCGGGTCACGTCCCCCTGGAGCGCGAGCACCTGGAGGTCGAACATCAACCGGGCGTGGTCGGCATAGTGGGCCGGCACGCCGACGGGGCGGTCGAGGTCCGGCAGGACGTTGTCCTTGGCGTCGGATTCGGCCTTCTGGATGCGTCGCTCGACCTCGCGGACGGTGTCGAGATACTGCCCGACCTTCTCGCGATCCGAAGGGCCGAGCTGGTTCTTGAGCCGGGCGATCTCATCGGTCACCGAGTCGAGCAGGCTCGCCCGCTTTTTCAGCGCGGCGCGGCGGTCGGCGGGGCTCCCCCCCTCGCCGAAGAGGCGCTCGAAGACCATCCGGGGGTGGGCCTCGGAGGGGAGCGGCGTCGTGGGAGACGACCACGAGAGGTTGTTTTGATAGACGCATGCGTATCCGTTGTCGCACTGGCCGACGGTGGAGAGCAGGTCCATCGAGATCTCGAGGGACGGGAGCTGCGTCTCCTGGCCGATCTGCCGGGCGGCGATCTGGTCGACGGTCGTGCCGAGGTAATAGTCCGTGCTCTCGGTCA